>CAVVTA010000023.1:0-148854 GCA_963751045.1 uncultured Actinomycetota bacterium | reverse complement strand
ATGCGCGAGTGCTGCTGCTGGCACCGGTCGGGCGGCATGAACGGTGCTCGCGACGGCAATCGTCATCCACAGGGGACTGGCGTTGCCCGCCACCGCCCACCACCGTCGGCTTCATGCGGCGAAGCGGACCGTCTTGCCCGAATCGCTGCCGATCCGACCTTTGACGTACGAGGATGCGCTCGCGGTCGGAGTGAGCCGTCGCGCGATCTAGGGGGACCGTCGGTCCGGCCCCTTCGTCGGAGGATGGATGTCGCCGCCGGCCTTTCGGTCACGTTCGCCGTCCGAGTGGCGGTGGCCCGGTGCACGCTACCGGCGGGAGCGGTGGCGGGCGGGCGTGACGGCCTTCCGGCTGATGGGTCTGGACCCGGGTTCGGTCGAGCCGCCGATCCTCGTCACCACGTGGCCGGTGTAGCGGAGGCAACCGGGCCTTCTCGTTTCTCGCGTCGCCCTGTTGCCGCCCAACGAGCGCAGCCGATTGCGAGCTTTTCGCTTGAACTACCACCGCAGGCACCGTTCAGCGGTCTGGATCGGTGCTTGAGGTAGCAGCTGCGGCATCCTCGGGGTACGGACCCCAGGCGTCGGCGCGCTTCGTGGAGGCCTTCTTGCCCAGCCGACCCGTACGGATCATGGTGGCCAGCGAGTCGAGGATCACCCGGGCTGAGATCAGCGAGGTCTGTTCCGACCAGTCGTACGGCGGGGAGCACTCGACGACCTCCATGCCGGAGATGCCGCCTTCGGAGACCAGCTTCACCAGACCCAGGGCCTCCCGAGGCAGCAGACCGCCGGGCTCGGGCCAACCGGTGCCGGGGACGAAGCCCGAGTCGATCACGTCGATGTCGAACGAGAGATACACCGCCGACGCCCCTTGCCAGGCGAGCTCGAGGGCCGTTTCCGCGATCTTCTCGATCCCCACCCGCTCGACGTCGCCGACGGTCATGATCGTGGTGCCCCGCCCCCGGCCCACCTTCACGCCGGCGCGCGGGGCTTGCCAACCACCGATTCCGATCTGCACCAGGTTGGTCGGGGGCGCGTTCTTGATGTTGGTCGCGTGGAACCACGGCGTGGTGTGCATCCGCTCGTCCAGGTCGAGCTCCTGCGTGTCGACGTGCCGGTCGAAGTGGATGATGCCGACGTTGCCGTCCATGTGCGGGGCCAGACCACGGATCGTCGGGAAGCCGATCGAGTGGTCACCGCCCAGCACGACGGGGAACGCGCCGGACGACACCACGTGACTCATCGCCTTGCTGATCTGGTCGAAGGACTTCTCCAGATTTCCGGGGATGGCGCAGACGTCGCCGATGTCCACCAGGTTCAGTTGCTCGCGCAGATCGACGCCGAGTTCGAAGTTGTACGTCCCGAAGAGATTCGTGGCTCGGCGGATCCCCTGCGGCCCGAACCGGGTTCCCGGCCGATAGGTGGTGCCGGCGTCCAGCGGTGCGCCGAAGATCGCCACCTCCGCGTCCCCCACCTCGTGCACGTCCTCCACGTACGGGCATTTCATGAACGTGCCCCGCTCCCCGGCGAAGTGCGGGATCTCGCCCCGGGCGAAGGTGGGCAGCGTCCGGTCGGTGATGGAGTCCGCGGCCTCGAGTCCGTACGCAAGGCCCCGCTCCACCTCCTCCCGCCAACGCCGGTCCGACAGCTTGGCCTCGGCCTGCTGTGCCTCGTGTCCTTCGCGATCCACCCGATCCTCAGTCATGCTGTGGACGATACGACGCCTCTTGATCCGCCCGTCGACAGGCTCGGGCGCGATCGTCGCGGTCCGATGTAACGAAACCTTCATCGACCAGACCATCAACTGGAACACCACTTCGGCTGAATGGCGCCATGATCATCCTCGGGGTGAGCGTCAGTGTGCTGGCGGTCCTCATCGTCGGCATCCTCGTCGCGCGCAAGGTGGACGGCGACTCAGCGAACTATCTGGTGGCCGGCCGGCAACTCGGCGTCCCGCTGGTGGCGGTGTCGCTCACGGCCGCTGCGGTCGACAGCAACGCCGTGGTGGGCAACACCGACCTCACGTCGCAGGCCGGGTTCTGGGCCGGCGCCTCGCTGGCGATCGGACTGGCCATCTGCCTGCTGCTCTCCGGGCTGTTCCTGGCCAAGCCGATGAACGCCATGAAACTGTTCACCCTGGGTGATTTCTTCCGTCAGCGCTACGGCGCCCTGCCGGAGAAGGTCGCCTCGGTGATCATGATCTTCGCCTTCACGATCTTGCTGGCCGGCAACATGGTGGCCTGCGGGTTCCTGCTGGAACATTTCGCGGGTATTCCGTACGCGTTCGGTGTGATCATCGCGGTGCTGCTCGTGCTGGCCTACACGGTCGGCGGCGGCCTGTTCTCCGACGCCTACACGGCCGTCATCCAGACCACGATCACCGTGGTGGCCACGATCGCCATGCTGGTTTGGGTCGCGCTCAGCTTCGGCATCGTCATTCCCGAAGGGATGGGACCGTTCGACTTCGAGCAACTGACCAGCACCGAGGCCGGAGCGCCGATCAACTGGGCCACTCTCATCGCGCTCGGCATCGGGGACCTGGTCGCCATCGACTTCATGCAGCGCATCTTCGGCGCCAAGTCTCCCGAGGTGGCGCGTCGCTCCTGCTTCATCGGGGCCGGCCTGACGTTCGGCATCGGCGTGACGTACGCGATCGTCGCCCTGACGGTGACCGCGGTGCTGGGTCTGACTACCGAGAACGGTCCGATCCTCTTCCAGTTGCTGGGAGATTATGCGCCGCCGCTGCTGGCGATCTTGGTCCTCTCCGGCATCGTTGCCGCGTCGTTCTCGACCGCGTCCGGGGCGATCCTGGCCACCTCGGCCATCGCCGTTCGCAACCTGTTCGGAGTTCGCCGGGTGGTCACCGAGGGGTTCGATCCGCTGTTGCGGTGGACTCGACTGGCGATGATCCCGATCTGCCTCGTCGGAGTGATCATCGCGGTCCGGGTGAGTCAGACAGGCATCCTGCTCACGCTGGCGTTCGACCTGATGCTCGCGTGTCTCGCCGGACCGTTCATCCTCGGCCTCTTCTGGCGGGCCGGCGGGGCCGTCGCCATGCTGGCTGGTGTCGCGGTCGGCTTCGGGCTGCGGACCACGCTGCTCGTTCTCACCCCCACCATGTACGGCGTGCCGAACGACCTGCTCTACATCCCGAACTCGCTAGGCCTGGAGTGGCTCGACGGCTGGTCGACGCTGATCGCGGCGGCCGTGGCGATCTCGACCTACGTGATCATCGCGTTGGTCCGGCCCCGGACCGAGCCGGAGTTCGCCCGGGAGGAGGCTGCCGTGGCCGAGCTCCGCGACGAGGAGGCGCAAGCCGAGCCGGTACCGGTGCCCGTGGCCTGACCCCCCCGGCCACCCGACAACGGCCGCACCCACCGCTCCCGGGTCGCACCCCCAGCAGGCGGTGCCGCGCACGAGAGAAGGGTGCGCCCCCGGCCGCCCGACACCGGCCGCACCCACTCCTCCCGGGTCGCACCCCCAGCAGCGGGTGCCGCGCACGAGAGAAGGGTGCGCCCCCGTAGCGTGCGCCCCCCGGAGCGGTCGCCCCGTCACGCCGCCCGGCCTCGCTTTGCCGGCCCGGGTCAGGGGGCGGTTGCTGGGGCCTTTCGCGCGCGGAAGGAGTGCAGCACGCCGCGCTGCCAGCCGGGGGTGGTGCGGACCTCCACGTCGACGAATCCGGCAGCGTACATCCGCTCCACGAAGACGTCGACCGAGTCGAACTCGAGCACGCTCCGCCACAGATAGCGGTAGAGCCGGGTGTCCCGGTTGACCAGCCAGCTCAACGGGATGACCACGGACCAGCACACCAGGTTCCAGACGTACCGCGAGCGGGAGCCGGCCACGGAGTACTCCTGGACCACCAGCGAGCCACCGGGAGCCAGCAGTTCGCGGGTGGCTTCGAGCACCTTGTCGCGATCGGTGACGTTGCGGAACAGGTACGCCGCGAACACGCCGCCGACGGCGTCGGTCAAACCCCAGTCGGCCCGGGCGGCCGAGAGATCCTCGGCCAGCCGATGCTCGAACCGCACCCCCGGCGGCCAGGTCTTCTTCCGCGCCTGCTCGAGCATTCCGACGGAAGCGTCGATAGCGGTCACGGCAAACGGCCGCCGAGCTCGCTCCATCGCGTTGACGAGGGCGCGGGTGGAGGCGCCCGAACCGCATCCGAGGTCGAGCAGTTGCACCGGTTCTACGCTCAGTGGCAGCCGCGCCACCAGGGCCTCGGCGGCCGACCGGAGATGGCGGTGATAGCCGGGATTGAGGCCGACCATGAGGTCGTAGCGGGAGGCGACGTCGTCGAAGGCCTCCGGCACGTCGACAGCAGCTTCGGCGGTGATCGTTCTCACTCTCCTTCTGCTCGGCCGAGTTGGCTCGACTGTCGGTCCAGCAGGGTCCGCCATACCAGGATGGCCAACGTCACCATGGCGAAGCCGAACCCGAAGTCCTCGATCGGGATGTCCCACGGCACCCGGATGCCGATCATCTCAGACGGGTTGTAGATCACGATCGGGTCCTCCAACTTGGTGAGCCAGCCGTCCACCGGGATCTGGAAGGCGAACACGATCGCCATGGACAACCAATACTGCGCCGTACGAAATAATCCCGTGCGCAGGACGAGAAGCTCGAGGACCACGACGCCGAGCACGGCGATCACCGTGAGGAGGGTGTACTCCGGAACATCAGCCATGCCGGGTCCCCGCAGCCGCACCCGAGCGCCGGACGGCCAGCCGGTGCAGCCCGTACCCGACCGCCTCGTAGGTCAACAAGCCGCAGCTAGGGATCACGATGAAGAACACCAACTCCTCGATCGGCATCGAGAAGGGCAGCTGCCACCCGGTCACGTAGCGTGGGTTGTAACTCCAGTGATTGCGGACGATCCCGACCACGTCCCACACCGAGAAGATGACCACCACCGGCAGCAGGGCCAGCCCGGCCGTTCTGAAGCGTCGATACACCCGAGCGTCGAGGAACCACTCAAGGGGCAGGGTCAGCACCAGGCAACCAAGCATCAACAGCAGGTACTGGTACGTGATGGTGGCACCTCCTCTCAAGTTTTCGGGTCCGTCTGACCCTAACCGGGGGAATTTGCTCAGGGACCCGTAAATATTCGCGCATTTTCAAGCCAACCTTTTTAGACCTGGGATTACCATCACGCCATGCCAACTGCGCATGCCCTTGAGGGGGCACGACGCAGTGGAGGATCGGGGGATCTACGCCATGGCAACCTCACCCATATCCTTCGCTACGTCCGAGACCATGGACCCTGCAGCCGCCATGACATCGCTCATGGTTGTGGGCTGGGAGTCTCCACGCTGACCGATCTCATCAACGAGCTCCGCGGTCGTCGTCTGGTACGGGAGCTGGATCCGGTCCGCCGCCCGGCGGCCGGGCGACCGACCCGGCCGATCGTCCTGGACGGCGAACCGTGGGCGGTGATCGGCGTCCACGTCGACATCGATGTGATCGACATCCGGGTGGCCACCGTGGGAGGTGAGCAGCTGTGGCAGGAGACCGTGCCGGGGGATCTCCGCGGGAAGAACGCCGACGAGGGCTACCGATTGATCTCCGCGGCGCTGACCCGCCAGATCCCTAGGCTCGGTCGGGATCGAGAGCTGATCTCGGTCGAGGTCGGGCTGGCCGGATACATCTCCCGCACCCGAGGCTCGATCTGTTCCTCCGTCACCTTCGGATGGGAGGACGTTCCGCTCAGGTCCCTGCTGGCCCGGACGGTCTGGGACGCCGGCGTCACCAATCCGGTGCATGTCGGGATCGCCAACGACTGCCAGTTGGCCGCGCTGTACGCCGGGCGGGTCGAGGTGCAACTGCCCCCTGATCTGGTGGCGGTGTACTTCGGCGGGCTGCGCAATCTGGGCAGCGGCCTCCTCATCGACGGCGAGATTTTCGGTGGCGCCCAGGGTGGGGCCGGTGATCTCGGGCACGCCAACGTGATGTGCGAGGGAGGCGTGTGCTGGTGCGGCCGGACGGGTTGTCTCCAGACCGCCATCTCACCGGCTGCGTTGCTCACCCGCAGCGCTCTGCTGCCGGATGCCGGAGCCAAGCGGATGGTCGACGAACGCCCGTACGAGGCGATCTCGTTGATCAGTGAAGCCGCCGCGGCCGGGGACCGTCGGGTACTGGGCGCCCTCGCCGACGCCGGCGAAGCGCTGGGCGCCGTGCTCGACGACGCCCTCGGCAGTCTGAATCCACATGCGGCGATCCTCGGCGGCTATCTCGGGGTGCTCTCCCCCTACCTGATGGAGAGCATCAAGGGCAAGCTGGTCAGCCGGATCTCCAGCGTCGCCTATTCCGACACCCGGATCGTCGGGTTGGAGCAGGTCGTTCCCCGCGTCGTCGGCGGAGCCGTCCTGGCCGCTCGCGACGCCGTCCTCTCCGAACCGATGCATCTCACCCGCGCCCTCGCCTGAACCCCGGCGGCTAAGGGCCTCACCTATGCTGACGCGTGATGCCTGGGCCGCGGCAACCATCTTCGCCGGCGCGGCGAGCGGCGCCGGACCTTTCCGTCGTCGCGATCGCCGGCCTCGTCGTCGCAGTCGTGCTCGCGGCGGCGACCCCGATCCCGTGGTCGATCACCACCCGCTTTCGGCTGCTGGATACCGCCCGAAACTTCACGCCGACCCCGCTGCCGACGACTGACGGCGGCCCGCTCGGGGAGACAGGGCTCGAGCGCGTCGTCCCCGAATGGGTGGGCATCCTCTTCTGGGTAGCGATCGGCGTCGCGCTCGTCAGCGCCGCTGGGTGGGCCGCGCGACGGGTGTGGCGGGCCCGACCGCGCCGCCAGCTCCAGGTCGATATCGAACCGGTGACCGTTCCGACCGGCCCGGTCAGCGGCGAGGTTGATTCGGAGGCGTTGCGGCACGGCGCCCGCACCGCACTGGAGCTGCTGGACGAGATCCCCGATCCGCAGGACGCGGTGATCCGGTCGTGGCTGGCCCTCGAGGAAGCGGCCGCGGCGTCCGGCATCCCCCGCCGGCCGGCCGACAGCCCCACCGAGTTCACCGGCGCCGTCCTGACCTCGACGGCGGCCGAGCCGGTCGCCGTGACCCGGCTACTGCGCCTCTACCAACGGGCCCGCTTCTCCACGCATCCGGTCGGGCTGCCGGAGGTCAAGGAGGCCCGGGAATGCGTGCTCAGCCTGTGCCACAGCTGGTCGGGGTACGAGAACGCCCTGCGCCAGAGCGTCCGGGCCCGACTGTGACCACCCTCGGACCCCGTGAGCCACGCGTCCCGCGGCGCGGCACCCTGATCTCGGCGGGCGTCACACTGCTCGTCTGCGCCGCCGCCGCTTGGGTGATCGGCTTGGAGTGGCCTCAGGCCTTCCTCGTCGGCCTGAGTTTGGTGGCGCTTTTCGGGTTCCGAAGGCTGCCGAACACCAACCCGGGGGAGGACTGGCCCGTCGGGGCAGAGGAGGCCGATGACCGAGGCGTCCGGCGAGACGTCACTCGGCTGTCCTGGACCCTGCAGGGATACGAGTTCCGCGTCGAGTGGCCCTCGATCCGCCGACTCCGCGCGGTGGCCGTCCACCGGCTCGCCCGTCGGGGACTCGATCTCGATGCCGACGTCGACGCCTGCCGCGACGCCTTGGGGCCGACCGCCTATCACGTGGTGACCGCCGACGCCCGCACCCACGTACGGATCGAGGCCTTCACCGAGGCCCTCACCGCCGTGGAGAACCTGACCGAGCGGGCGTCGCGATGACGGACGACACGACCGCCACGCCCCTGGAGGTGTCCGAGGTGTCCCGCCTCGGGCAGCAGGTGCTGGCTCAGGTCGGCACGGTTGTGGTGGGCATGCAGGACACGCTCGAGATCGCCCTGGCCGCCATCCTGGCCGGCGGCCACGTGCTCTTCGAGGACGTTCCGGGGCTCGGCAAGACGCTGGCCGCTCGCAGCCTGGCCACCACCCTCGGACTGGAGTTCCGCCGCCTGCAGTGCACTCCGGACCTGCTGCCCGCCGACATCACTGGCGCGTACGTATTCGACCCGGCCGAGGGGCGCTTCCTCTTCCGGCCCGGTCCCGTCTTCACCGGCCTGCTGCTGGCCGACGAGATCAACCGCACCGCCCCCAAGACTCAGTCCGCCCTGCTGGAGGCGATGGCCGAACGGCAGGTGACCGTGGAGGGCAACAGCTTCGGCCTGGCCCAGCCGTTTCACGTCATGGCCACCTCGAACCCTGTCGAGTACGAGGGCACCTATCCACTGCCCGAGGCCCAGCTCGACCGCTTCATGGTCCGGCTGGCGGTCGGTTACCTGCCGTCGGACGCCGAGGCGGAGGTGCTGCACCGCAGGCTCAGCCGCCGTACGGAGGACGTTCGCGTGTCGGCCGTGGTCGACGCCGGCACGGTGCGACGGATGCAGGCCGGCGTGGAGACGGTGACCGTGGATCCCGACATCGTCGACTACTGCGTGGCCCTGGCCGCCGGCACCCGCGCGCATCCGGCGGTCGAGGTGGGCGCCTCACCACGCGGATCGCTGGCCCTACTGCTGGTGTCGCGGGCGCGGGCGGTGCTGCGCGGACGGGATTTCGTGCTCCCGGAAGACGTCAAGGAGGTCTCGGTGCCCGCCCTCGCGCATCGCATCACCCTCAACCCGCAGACCTGGGCGACCGGCGTCCTGGCACGCGACGTCGTCACCACCGTGCTGGCTCAGGTGCCCGGCCCCGCCACCGTCGCCCACCCGCGCTGATGTCCCGGACCGGCGGGATCGGTGCAACGCCCTGGCTACTCTCGCCGGCGGTGCTCGGCTGGGGAGTGGTCGGAATCGGAGTCTTGCTGCTCGGCGTGCTCAGTGGACGCCCGGACGTCGCCGGGCTGGGCCTGCCATTGCTGCTCGGGCTGGCCTGGTCGACCACTCACCGACCCGAGCGACCGGCGAGGGCCCGGATGCGCGGGTCGGACCAACCGGTGAGCTCGGCCGGTCTGGTGGCCGGGGTGGAGATCGATCCGGAGCCCGGATCGGCCCTGCTGACCTTCCGGGTCACGGCACCCGGACATCGTCCCACGGAAGCGCTGGTCCGGGCCGAACCGGTCACCATCCCGGTGACCATGCGCTCCGTCCGTACCGGTCAACGAGACCTCTTCCGCCTCGACTACCGGCTGGCCTCCGCCGACGGTTTGCTGACGACCCCGGCCGGCTCCGTACCCCCGCTGACCATGACCGTGTTGCCTGGCGTCCAAGCCCTCCGAGAGCTTCCCCTGCCGAGCCGAGCACAAGGTCTGACCGGGCCCCACCGTTCGCGACGGGTGGGCGACGGCGGGGAGTTCCGCGATCTGGCGGTCTTCTCTCCCGGAGACCGGATCCGGCGGATCGATTGGCGCGCCACGGCCCGGCTCAACACCGGCCCAGCGCTGGATCCGAGTTCTCGAGGTCACCGACCGATCAGCAAGCTGTACGTACGCCGCAGCGACGCGACCGCCGACGCGACGATCATGCTGGTGATCGACTCCCGGGACGAGGTGGGTCCGCGTCTGGTCACCTGGGGTGACGCGACCGCGCTCCGAGAAGACGAGGCGACGTCCTTGGACATCGCGCGTTCGGCCGCTGCCTCGTTGGCCGACGGGTATCTGCGTGGTGGAGACCGGGTCGGTCTGGAGGATCTGGGGCGCCTACGGCGTCCGGTGTCGCCGGCCGGCGGCCGGCACCAACAGCGTCGGTTGTTGCAGCGGCTCGCCCTGGCTCAACCCGAGGGCGAGCCGGCTCCGCGCCGACGGGTCCCGAGGTTGCCGTCCGGCTCGCTGATCATCGTGCTCTCCACTTTTCTGGACGATGAAGCACGCGACCTGGCGCTGGCCTGGCGCGGTGCCGGTCACCGGCTGCTCGCGGTCGACACCTTGCCGCCGCTGAACTTCAGTGGAGCGACGCCGCGGCTGATGACCGCGTACCGGCTGGTAGCCATGGAACGCGAGGACCGCCTCGCCATGCTGAGTCGCTCCGGGGTCGAGTGCTTCCGCTGGCTGCCGCGGGCCGGGCACAACCCGGCCGCCGATCTGGCCGTGCTGGCGCGGCTGCGGGATCGACGCCGATGACGTCGACCGCGGTTCGGGGAGGCAACCGGGGTAGCCGCTTGAGCCGGGTGCGGAGCTGGAGCTCGGCCTGGTTGACCGCCTATCTGCCGCGGCTGGCGTTGCGGCGACCCCGCGTGCACGTTGCGCTGGGTGCCTGGCTGCCGTGCTGGAGTCTTCGGTTCGCCCTCGGAGTTATGGCCCTGCTCTGCGCCGCGATGGTCGTCCGCAGTCCGCTGGCCTGGGTGGTGTTGATCTTGCTCACGATCGCGGTTGTGGTGCGGCCGTCGGGGATCGCGCCGGCCGCACTGATCATGGCGCTCGCCCTCACGATGGCCGTCGGTCCAGAAGGGACGGCCCTGCGAACAGGACTGCTGATCATCGGGCTGCACGCCGTGGCGCAGCTCGGAGTCCTGCTCGGCCGGGCATCTTGGACCGCTCGGGTCGAGATCGGTGCACTGGCCGTCCCGCTGCGGAGATTCCTCGGCATCCAGGCCTTCGTCCAGCCGTTGGCCCTGATTGGCGGTTGGCTGGCCGGCCGGGATCTGGGCCTGGCTCTGCTCCCGCTACTTGCCAGTCTCGGACTGGTCGTGGTCACGTACGTCTGGCTGCCCGGACTGGGCGACGACCGGAGGTGACGGCCTACGGAGAAGTCGCCGCCGGTCCGCAGCGCTCCTCGTAGAGCCGAGCCACCACGCGCTCGATCAACTCGTACGGGATCGGCTGCCCGAGCGGGAACTTCAGCGTGCCTTTCCCCGCCGAGTAGGACGCCAGCTCCGCCCGCAGGTCCTCGTCGCCTTCAGGCTCCGGATACAGCGACACGTGGGACTTCCAGGCGGCGAAGTGGACGATCGACTTGCCGTCGGAGGTGATCGTCGGCATCTGATAGCTGATCTTCTCCCCGGCCTCCGGCACCGCTCGTACCAGTCGTCGCCGGAGCTGTTCGAGAACCTCGCGGACGTCATCGGGAAAGGACGCGACGTACTCATCGACACTCTTGTACTGGGCCACCTGGCTGCCTCCTCGTTCCTCCTCGTTCCGCCTCGTTCCGCCCGATGACGGATCGTGGCTGTCGCAGATCAGGTACGGAGCCGCTGCCGCAGCGACTCGACCGCCTGCCGTACGGTTTCGAGATCGGCCGGCCGCACCATCTCCCGCTCGGCGTCCTCCAAGATCCTGGTGGCCGCCTCGTCCAGCACGCCCAGCCGGTCCGATCCCTCCGGCACCATCAACGCGCAGGTGCGCAACAACCTCAGCATCGCCATCAGCACGGTCATGTCCCGGGCGCCGTACCGGCCGACCAATCCGCAGATGAAGAAGATGTAGTCGGCGAAGGTATTGCCGGGCACGATTACTCCGCCGCGACCCGAGCCATCGGTGATGGTGCTGGTTCCCAACGGCTGAGTGGCCAGGTCGGCACAGACGGCGCCCAGGTGGTCGATGGCCTGCACGGCGGTGTAGGGGTCGTTGATCGCCGCCGACAAGGCCTTGGAGGCGATGTCGATCAACTGCCGGATGCCGAAAGCCACGTCTTGTTCGAGAGTCCTCTCGAAGCCGATCCGGACGTCGGAGTTCACGGCGGTCTCGAACGTCCGCGCGTCCGGCAGCGGGGCCTCGGCCGACGCCCCCCAGACCCAGGCGATGGTCGTGCCCGCGACCAGGTGCTGGCCGACCCGGGCACGAAGACAGATCGTGACCTCGTGCTTGACCGCCAACGGCAGCAGCAACTCCGGATGGATGGTCTGCACGTACCCGGTCTGCCGGCTCAGGAGGATGGCCGCCCAAGCCGGGGCCCGGGGCGCGGCATCGGAAACGTGGGTGCGGGTCTGGCGGGCAAGGGCCTGACGGGTGTTCTTCTCCACCTGCCGGGTGATGGCGTCGATCTGGATGGAATGCACGAGATGATCGGCGAAGTAGACCACCATGGCCAGGCTGGCGAACAGCAGCATGATGGCTCCGCTGATGGCGAGCCGCGGGAAGTCTTCGGTGCGCGAGCCTTCCTCCAGGCCGACGGTGAACAGGCCGGCCGCGCTGTAGACGAAAGTGGCGATGAAGACGCTCAGTACGACCTGGGTGCCGCGGTCGCGCAAGAAGTTGCGCAGCAAGCGCGGCGAGAACTGGGTCGAGGAGAGCTGAAGCGCGACCACGGTCAGACCGAGGACGAGGGCGATGACCGTGACGACGGTGCCGGAGATCTCGGTCAGCAGGGTGCGCGCGTCGTCAGCCGTTCCCTGGAACGAGAACCGCGCCAGGAAGGACCCCGGCTGGACGCGAACCTGCGACATCGCGTAGCCGGCACCCAAAGCCAGCAGGGCGGCGCAGCTGGGAAGCACCCAGAGTGCGCCCGCGGCGTACTCTCGCAGCGCCTCCCAGACCAGCGCTCGCCGTCCGCGGCGGCCTGGCTGATCATGGTGAGAACCCGGTTCGGGAAGGCCCATCGTGCGCAACAGGCTAGTGCCCGGACTGCGGATGAGGGAGCCCATCCTCACCGCGAACCGCCGACCGCTACCTCGAACTGCTCAGAACAATGTCGCGATCAGCGCGAGCAGCGGCGGAGTGCTCTGCGACACAGCGCCGACGACCCCGGCGCCGCGAGGCCGGCTGAGCGCCAACCGGTCGGAGACGAAGAGGACGCCGCCGGCCAAGAACGTGAAAAGGCAGAGGTAGATCACGAGAGTTCGGCCCGGCGTCAGACTGCCGGTGGCCCACAAGATCACACCGGCCACCAGCCCGGACCCGATGAAGAGGTTGTAGAAACCGACGTTGAACGACCAGAGCCGAACCGCCGGAACATCGGTGGTCGGAACGGCGAAGACGCCCTTGTGGATGCCAGGGCGGTGGAAGAGCAGCGACTCCCAGAAGAAGACGAGGATGTGGATCGCGGCCGTCAGCAGCGCGAAGACCCAGACCACCACGGTCATGGCATCGACTCCAGTCGGGCCACGGTCACGTCGTGCCGACCCAGGACCTGTTGGATCTGGGCCATGACCTCGTCCATCGGCCGCCCGGTGGGGACATGCGCGTCGAGGTCGGCGTGGAACCGGCCCATGGCACCGGTCAGGCTGAAGGCGAGGAAGGTTGCACTGGGGCTGAGCACCGTGAAGGTGTGCAACGCGTTGGGCGGGATGGTCACCGACGACCCGGGACCCAGGTCGAAGCCCTCGTCCTCGATCTGCACGATCATCCTGCCCTGCAGCACGTAGTAGGCCTTGCCCCAGCCGGTTCGATGCAGCGGCGTGGCCGGACCCCGCGGTGCGTCCACCTCGAACACTTCGTACGCGCCATCGGTGTGAGCAGCGTCGATCTTCACCGTGAGCACCGCATCGGGGGCGGTGAGTTCGGCGCCTTCGCCGGCGGCGGTGTGCTGAACCAGATGCGTCATACCGACGACGCTAGGGCTGTCGTCACGGGTAGGTCGATCCCACAAATCTGGGAATGCGCCGACCCGGTTGGCGGGGCCATACTGAACACGTGTGGGAGGAGCGGGCCCACCGCGCCCGCAGGAACATCGCGGCGCTGGCCGCATCCGGACTCGGGGTCGGTGAGCTGCACGCCGAAGCGATCCGGTTGATCGACCGCGAGGTGCCGAACGAGGTCGCCTGCTGGGCCACGATCGACCCGGAGACGCTGGTGATCAGCACCATGATCAGTGGTGACAGCCGGATCCCGCCCGAGTACGAGCCCCTGCTGGCCGAGGCCGAGTACTCCCCGACCGCCGAGCCGAACCGCTTCGCCGCGCTGGCGCGACGCCGTTCGTCGGTGGCGCGACTGTCCGACTTGTCGGCCAGCGATCGCCGGCGCAGCACCCGGCTGAACCAGGTCTGGAGACCGTTGGGACTGGACCAGGAGCTCCGGGTGATCTTCTCCGTCGATGGTGCCTGCTGGGGTGCGGCGGGCATGGTCCGGGTCGGGCAGGACTTCAGCGAACGTGAACTGGAGTTCTTGACGGCGGTCGCTCCGGCCCTCGCCTCCGCCACCCGGGTGGCAGTGCGGTCCGAAGCCCACGGCTGGCGGGACGGCGCCCGGCCGGCCATCGTGATCATCGGTCCGGCGGGTGAACTGCGCGCCCTAACCCCGGCCGCCGAGGAATGGCAGGACCGGATCAATGAGATCGCCCCCGGCCGGTTCCGGCTGATGATGCAGGTGATGGCAGGCGGCGCCCGATCCACCTCTTCCGGGGGCTTTCGCGCCCGGTTGCGGGACGCACGGGGTCAGTGGGCGATCCTCCGCGCCAGCCCACTGATCGGCGCCGAGACCAAGGACATCGCGGTGGCCATCGAGCCGGCCAGCGGCGATCAACTCGTCGGCCTGTTGCTGGAGGCGTACGACCTGTCGGCTCGGGAGCGTGACGTCTGCCGCGAGGTCATCGCCGGCCACGCCACCGTGGAGATCTCCGCCCGACTGTTCATCTCGACCCATACGGTCCAAGATCATCTGAAGTCGATCTTCGTCAAGGTCGGGGTACGGAGTCGCGGTGAGCTGGTCGCCCGGCTCCGACCCGAGGACGACGGCGCCCTCCGGTCGAACCTGGCCTGACGGCCTCCGTTGCCCAACCCGCTGTCTTCGGTCAGCGTGGGCCGCCCGGAGACTCGGTCTGGGGGCCGAAAGCAGTCAGGAAGCGGTCGCGGAAGGTATCCATCCGCCACACCGGGGCGGTCGGCGCGGGTTCCAGCCCGGCGGTCCAGTCCCAGCCGGCGATCCGATCGAGAACCTGCTGATCACGGCTGACGATGGTGACGGGGACGTCCCGACTGGCGGCGTCACCGGTGACGATCGGATTGGGCTGGTGATCACCGAGCAAGATCAGCACCAGGTCGTCGTCGCCGTAGGTTTCCACGTACGAGATCAGCGAGCCCAGCGAGTAGGCGATGGAGCGCCGATAATCCGCCCGCACCCGGGCGGGGTCGCGGGTCAAGATCGCCGATGGCGGATGATCCTCGGTGTCCATGCCGTGGAAGACCGAGCCGTCACCGACCGCCTGCCACTCGATCAGTTCGGGAATCGGCGCCCACGGAGCATGGCTGGACACCAGCTGGATCTCGGCCATCACCGAAGGCCGGTCGGTTCGTGCCCGTTCCAGCCGCTCGAACGCCGCGAGTGTGTACTGGTCCGGCATCGTGGCCCAGCTGAAGTTCGGCCCCCGATAGCCCAGGGCTCGCGAGTCGTACAGCCGGTCGAAGCCGAAGAACCGAGCCTCGGGCCAGTCGCCGGTCGTGCCCGGTGAAATCCCGACCGTCCGCCAGCCCGCCCGGCGGAAGGCGCGGTTCAAGGTCATCCGGTCGGTCTGCACCAGGCTCCGGTAGCGCTGTTCGTTGTCGACCCAGACCCCTGCCAGCAAGGTGCCGTGGGCCAGCCAGCTGCCGCCGCCCGCCGTCGAGGAGGTGAGGAACCCGCTGCGGGACCTGAATCCGGCGGACCGCAGGCGGCGGTCCCCCGCGTCGAGCAACGCCGTCACCGGGGCCGCGAGCTCCGGATCATCCACCGCGGCTCGGCCGTAACTCTCGACGAACGCGATGACGACGTCCTTGCCGCGCAGGCCGCTCAGCAGCTCCTGGTTGCCGAGGCCGGCAAAGTGGTCCACGCTCAGCTCGGCCGCGAAGACCCGTTGATCGTCCAGCCCGCGACGGATCTGCAACACCCGGTCGTAAGCCACGGTTGCACCCGTGCCGCCCACCGGAGACCCCGCGAGGATCGATCCGCCGACGAGGTTGAAGGCCAGCAGCACCGCCGTCACGGTGATGACTCCGGGCAGCACGGCCGTCTGCTCGGCGACGGCCCGGCTCAAGAGAGCAACACTCCAGGTCAGCACCACGACGACCAAGGCGGCGACGACCAGAGCGATCACAACGGCGAACATCGATGCGGGGAACCCGTAGGAGCCCAGCAGGAAGTCGAATCCGTTCCCGAACAGGCTCCAGTCGAACAGCAGGTCGAACGGCCGAGCCAAAGCCGCGTAGAAGCCGAGATCAACGATCTTGAAGACGGTTAGCAGCCCGAACGCGACGCCGATCACCGGCGCCGCGGCCCGCCGCGCGCCGCCGGGCAAGATCAGCAGGACCGTGACCGCCAGCATCGCCTCGACCGGCACGACGAATCGCAGCCCCGGCGACGGAAAGTTGACCGCGCTCGGGATGAGCGATGCAGCCAGAACCAGGAGGCCGGCGATCGCCGTCGCGGCGACGGGCCGAACCGACCGGCCCGGTGGCTGCTCGGCCTCATCGGCCTCATCGGCCTCGGGCCGGCCCTCGGACCGAGTCTGGGTGGTCACGTCGTCCTCCGTGGCGCTCATGCTCACTAGCAGTATGAGCCGCGGCAGGCAGCCGGTGGCGGTCATCGTGCTGCATCTTCTCGCCGATGCGGCTGATGCGTCCTCGAGTGAGGAGGGCCAGCGCCGTCAGGCCGGCGAGCCCGGCCGCGACCAACCACGCCACCGCCGTGCCGGACCGGGGTTGGCTGATGCTGGCCGCGAGGACAAGTAGGGCGGCGACTCCGATGGCCGTGCCCAACTGGGCGCCCGTGTTGAGGACGCCACTGGCGGTCCCGCTCAGGTCATCGGCGACGTCGGTACCGATGTCGGTGCCGGCAACCGACGCCATGCCGAGCCCGATGCCGGCCAGGAACACACCGCTGCCGAGTCCGACCAGGCTGCCGTAGGTGAAGACCAGCAGCAGGTTGCCGACCGCGATCCCGCCCAGACCGGCGACGGCCAGCCGCCTCGCCGTCCATCGTGCGCCGAACGGCTTCGACACTGCCGAACCAACGATCACTCCGAGACTGAAGGGCACGAGCGTGAGACCGGCGGCGACAGCGGAAAGCCCGAATTGCTGCTGGAGCAACAACGCGGCCAGCACACCAGTGGAGGTGGTGGTCGCCGTGTTGACGAAGGAGACCACTGTGCCCGTCCGCAGATTCGCCGAGGCGAACGCCGCCCGAGGCACGAGGGGCGCGCGGGCGCGGCGTTGCTGGACCGCGAACCCGCCGAACAACCCGAAGCCGCCGGCGGCGAGGAGCAATCCACCGACACGTCGGTGCGGATCCTCCACCGATGAGGCACCGACGATGAGCGTCATCACCGCAGCGATCAAGAGAACCGCGCCGGGCAGGTCGAGCCGCAGCCCAGGGTGATCAGGTGCTCCTCGGGGGACGGCGCGCCAGATGGCGACCACCAAGAGGATGCCGATGGGAATGTTCACCCAGAAAACGGCGCGCCAGCCGAGGAACTCGGTTAGCACTCCACCAACCAGTAGGCCCATCGCGCCAGCGGCGGCACCGCTGGCGCTCCAGGCGGCGAGCGCGCCCCGACGTTCGGCCGGCTCCGGCGTGCCGTCCAGCAGCAGACGCAGAGCCGAGGGAACGCTGATCGCCGCCGCGGCGCCCTGCATCCCTCGTGCCGCGACCAGCGGGATCACCCCTTGCGCACTCGCGCCCCCCAGACTCACCACCGCGAACGCCACGCAGCCGATCAGAACCACCCGCCGATGCCCGTACCGATCCCCGAGGCGGGCCCCCAGCACCAGCAGCCCCCCGAAGAACATCGCGTACGCCGTCGCCACGATCGGCGTGGCTGCCACCCGCGCCGACACCCCCGCCAACATCGCCGGGAGTGCCGTGATCGCGCTCGTCACGCCCAGAACGTCCACGAATTGGACGCCGCACAGGGCGGCAACCTGACCTCCCACCCGCGGCTTGGCTGCCATGAGATAAACGCTACTTCATCGATGAAGCAGGGACACTGGGAGTCATGAGCTCCAAGCTGTCCCGCCGCCCGACGGCACGCGAGGTCGCGGCCGAGCTCGGCGTCTCGACCAAGACGGTGTCGAACGCCTACAGCCGCCCGGACCAGCTGTCGGCAGACCTGCGTGAGCGAATCCTCGCCACCGCTGGCCGTCTCGGCTACTCCGGGCCCGACCCGGTTGCCTCCGGGCTGCGCCGGGGACGGGTCGGTGCCATCGGCGTGGCCTACGCCAACCGGCTCTCCTACGCCTTCGACGATCCCGTCGCGCGAGAACTACTCGCCGGCATGACCAGCATGGCCGAGTCAGCGGGTGCCGGTCTGCTGCTCCTTCCTGGTTCTACCGATCCGGAGGAACGGGCACGGGCGATACGCGGAGCCGTCGTCGACGGCCTGCTCGCCTCATCGCTGGCCGATGACGATCCCGTGCTTGCCCTGGTTATGGCGCGGCGCCTGCCGCTGGTCGTCATCGACCAGCCTCGGCCCGCCCAACTTGGCTCGGCCATTCCCTGGATCGGAATCGACGACCGGCCGGCCGCCGCCCAAGCCGCTGAACATCTTCTGCAGCTCGGGCACCGACGGCTTGGCGTTGTGTGTTTCGGGTTGCGGCGGCGACCCGCCCCAGGACTGGTCGACCTCACCGCTCAACAATCCGCCACCTATGCGGTGTCGCGCGATCGTCTCGCCGGCTATCGAGAGGCGGTCGAGCGTCACGGCCTCGACTGGCGTCAGGTGCCGGTGTACCAAGGCACTGACAGCAGTCCGGAGGAGGGCGAAGCGGGAGCCGCCGTCGTCCTCACTCGAGTACCGCGACCGACCGCCCTGCTGTGTCTCAGTGACCGGCTCGCCGAGGGGGCTCTTCGCGCGACGAGACGTCTCGGCCTCCGCGTTCCCGAGGACATCTCCATCCTCGGTTTCGACGACGCCGTCCCGACCGGAGCAGCCCTGAACCTCACTACCGTGCGTCAGCCGCACCGCAACAAGGGCGAACGGGCCGCGCTTGCCCTACTGAGCCTGCTCGACGGCTCCGAACCGGCAGCAGCGCGCCCCCTACCCACAGAGCTGATCGTCCGCGGCTCCACTGGTCCCGCACGCCGAGAGACCACGTGATCGAGCCCAGCGAGGACGCCGGGAACCCGTCGACCAGACTTGCCGGATACCTAACGAAGGAGACCGTCGTGGCCATGCCACCCGTCGAGCCGCTACCGGTGCCGCCAGACCCGGGGCCCATTCCCACCCCCGACCCCGGCCCACCGATCAGCCCACCCGGTGACCCCCAACCGATCCCGGACCCGGGACCGATCGAATAGCCAGGTCGGCCACAGCCCTCAGCGGGCGCGAGACCTCGCGCTGAACTGCGCCGCGTTGTGGCGGCCACCCACTGAACTGGGCCGGGACTTCCCGGGCGACGGGGGGCGCTCAGTCGAGCGCCTGGGCCGGTCTCCGCTCCGCTCCGGCCGCTGCCGGGCGGGCCGGCGCGCACGTGGACCCGCCTCGTGGCGCGGTCGGTCGTCCGCAGGGATCTCGCCAGGGGTCGCGGTCAGCACTCGGTCGCCGGGGGCCAGTTGCCTCAGGATCGGGTCGCACGTCGACCCGAGCATGGTGGTGGTGGGCTGGACGCCGGCGGCCTTGGTCAAGGCACGGACGTCGCGCATCTGTTCCTGCGTCGCCAAGGTGACCACCGTGCCGGCCTTGCCGGCCCGGGCCGTGCGGCCCGAGCGGTGAACGTATGCCTTGTGCTCCACCGGAGGATCGGCGTGGACGACCAACTGGAGATCGTCGACGTGGATCCCGCGCGCCGCGATGTCGGTGGCTACCAGGGTGGCGACCCGGCCCGAATGGAACGCCTCCAGGTTCCGGTCCCGGGCGTTCTGATTCAGATTGCCGTGCAACTCCACGGCGCGGATGCCCCGGGCGTTGAGCTGGCGCGCGAGCGCCTTGGCCCGATGCTTGGTCCTGGTGAAGACGAGGGTGCGCCCCGGGGCGCTGGTGAGGTCGGCCAGCACCGGGATCCGCTGATCCGCCGAGAGGTGCAGGACGTGGTGGGCCATCGCGGTTACCGGGGCCTGAGCGGAGTCGGCCTCGTGGGTCGCCGGACGGCGAAGGAACCGCTTCACCAATCCGTCGACGCCTGCGTCGAGCGTGGCCGAGAACAGCAGACGTTGGCTGGCCGGCGGGGTCTGCGCCAGCAGCCGGGTGACGGCCGGCAAGAAGCCGAGGTCAGCCATGTGGTCGGCCTCGTCCAGCACGGTGACGTCGATCCGGTCGAGGCGGCAGGCGCCTTGCTTGATCAAGTCCTCGAGTCGGCCCGGGCAGGCGATCACGACATCTACGCCGGAGCGCAGCGCGCGGATCTGGGACTGCGGACTGACTCCGCCGAAAACGGTCACCGAGGAGAGTCCCGCCGTGGCGGCGAGCGGATCCAGCGCGGCCTTGATCTGACCCACCAGCTCGCGGGTCGGAGCCAGGATCAGTGCCCGAGGACTCCGACTCTGCGTCGGCGGCGCACCGGACGACGTGAGCCGGGTGATCAGCGGCAGCAGGAAGGCGTACGTCTTGCCGGAGCCGGTACGTCCGCGGCCGAGCACGTCGCGGCCGCTGATCGAGTCGGCCAGGGTTGCGGACTGGATAGGCGTAGGAATGGTGATCTCGCGGTCGGCAAGGACCCGGGCCAAGGTTGCGGGCACGCCGAGATCGAGGAAGGAAACTGCGGGAGGCATAAGTGACTGACTGTCTGTGTGAGTGGTTTCGACGTTGAGGCGACCACGTGCCTCGCCCAGGAAGGTGGGTTGGGAGGGAGGAGCTGAGCTCAACGTTCCCAGCGATTCGAGGCGAGACCTACCGAACCACTCCTGATCACGATACGGCATGGCGCCCGATGCACCTATCTCGCTGTCTGCCGACACCGTTCCAGCGACCCGTCCTGCGCAGCGTCCGGACCGGCCTGCTCGGCACGGTAGGCTTGGGACATCCGCGTGAGCTTCTTTCCGCGAGCCTCCGGTTCGCCGATTACGACCCCGCTGCTTGCAATCCCGGCTGGGAAGTCGACGACCGAACCAGGAGCACGCTCATTCGCACAATCGACGCAACGCCCCAAGCGCCGACCGTGGCTGTCGCACGCTTGCAGCGCCAGCCGCTCACACACACCTTCACCGAACTGGCGCAGGCCGTACGCGAGCGAGGCCTGCAAGGCCGTCGCCGCGGCTTCTACATCGCGGTGTTCAGCGGCTTGGTGCTGGCCCTTGGAGGCGTGGCCACCGGGATGATCTTGCTCGGTGACTCCTGGCTACAGCTGCTGATGGCCGGTGCGCTGGGCGTGATCTTCACCCAGCTCGCCTTCCTCGGCCACGAGGCCTCCCACCGGCAGATCTTCGAGTCGGGCAAGGCCAACGACCGCTCCGGTCGGGTGCTGGCCACGGCGCTCGTCGGGATCAGTTACTCCTGGTGGATGAACAAGCATTCCCGGCACCACGCCAACCCGAACAAGATCGGCAAGGACCCCGACATCGAGGTCGACACCATCTCGTTCGTCGAACACACCGCGGTGACCCAGACCGGACTGCTGGCCTGGATCACCCGCCGCCAGGGTTATCTGTTCTTCCCGCTGCTGCTTCTCGAGGGCCTCAACCTGCACGTGAAATCCATCCGGACGCTCGCGTCACGATCGAAGGTCCAGGGGCGCTGGTCCGAGTTGAGCATGCTCACCGGGCGCTTCGTGGTCTACTTCGGTCTGATCTTCTGGCTGCTGCCGTTCGGCATGGCCGTCGCCTTCATCGGCGTTCAGCTGGCGGTGTTCGGCCTGTACATGGGCGCGACGTTCGCCCCGAACCACAAGGGCATGCCCATCGTTCCGGCCGACATCAAGCTCGACTTCCTGAGCAAGCAGGTGCGCACCTCGCGCAACGTCTCGGGCGGCTGGTGGGCCACGGTCTTGATGGGTGGCCTGAACTACCAGATCGAGCACCACCTGTTCCCCAGCATGCCGAGGCCGCAGCTGGCCGCGGCCCGTCGGCTGGTCCGGGAGTACTGCCGCAGCCACGACGTCCCCTATACCGAGATGAGCCTGGTCGCCTCCTACGGCGCGGTGATCAACTATCTGAATCGCGTCGGGCTCGCCGCGCGGGATCCGTTCGACTGTCCCCTCGCGCGTCAGATTCGCCCGAGTTGATCAGCGTGGCGTCCGTGGTGATCGATGCCCCGAGGGACGGATTATCATGCCGGTGACCGAGCGGATGGCGCTGCGCCGGACGAACTGGCCCGACGTCGATGACCTGGTGGCCCTCAACGCGGATCGGGACGTGATGAGTGGTCACAGCGATGGCCTGCCCATGTCGGCGGCGCGGGTGTTGGCCGAGGAGATGCCTCGACTGATGGCCCACAACAACCGCACGGACCAGCTCGGATACTGGGTGGCCCGCGATGCCGCGACCGGCGGCTTTCTGGGCTGGTTCGCGGCGATTCCCGTTCCGCACCCGGTCAGCACTGTCGAACTGGACTACCGGCTCCGGCGCAACGCGTGGGGCGAAGGTCTGGAGCTCGAGGGGACGCTGGCCATGATCGCGATGGCCCGCAGCGCCGGGGTGAAGACCGTGACCGCCACCACGATGGCGGCCGATGTCGCCGGGCACCAAGTGATGGAGGCCGCCGGTCTGCACCGCAAGCCCTCCGCCGCCACTGGTCCCGAGACGGCGACACCGGCACTGACCGAGTACATCCTCGACCTCTCGACCACCACCGCCTGAACACATCCGGCACGCTGCCGCGGGTTACCCCAGAAAGCGCGAACGCCAAGTGGCGACGTCGGTCAGACTCGCGTTCCCGCCGCAAACGATCAAGGCCACTCGTGCGTCGGCGGGCAGTCGGTCCCGAAGTCGTTGCGCGGCAGACCAGGTGCAGCCGGCGGCGGGCTCGGTGATCAGCTTGGCCGCCTCGGCGAGCGCGTCGATCCCTTCGACCGCCTCGGCGTCGTTGACCAAGATCACCTCCTCGACCAGGCTCTGCACCGCGTTGAGGGTGCGGGTGGACACGGTCGGGGCGCCCAGCGTGGTGGCGATGGAGGTGATGCCCTCGAGGGTCACCGGCACCCCGGCCTGCAGTGATCGGGTCATGGCGTCGGCACCGACGGTTTCCACCCCCCAGATCCGGATGTCCGGATTGAGCGCCCGCAACGCAGTCGCGACGCCGGTGATCATGCCGCCGCCCCCGATCGAGGCGATCACGTCGGTCACCTCGGGCTCGTCCTCGTACAGCTCCAACGCCAAGGTGCCCTGGCCGGCGATCACCGCCGGGTCGTCGAAGGGATGGATCATCACCTTCCCGGCTTCCACCTCGTGGACGGCGTGAGCGAAAACCTCGGCAATGGTTTCCATGATCTCGACCTTCGCCCCATCGGCCCGGGCCTGCCGAACCGAATTCGCGGCCGTGGTCGACGGCATCAGCAGGGTGGCCTCGACCCCCAGCTCCCGTGCCGCATAGGCCACGGCCAACCCGTGGTTACCGCCGGAGACGGCGACGACCCCGGCCGCCACCTCGTCGTCGGTCAGGTGCAGCATCCGGTTGAACGCGCCCCGGACCTTGAAAGCCCCGGTGTGCTGCAGTGGCTCCAGTTTGCCGACCACCGGCCGGCCGAGCCTCTCCGCCAGTCGCTCCAGGCGCATCGTCGGCGTGCGGACGACGTACGGTCGGATCGCCTCCGCGGCCTCCTGGATCGAGCCCAGCGTCACCTCGCGAACGAGGTCGACGACCGGGGCGCACTTTTCGGACACGACATCGAGTATCGGGCACCGCCGAAATCGGCCGACACATGGCGGACCGACCACTCGCCAACTCGTAACCGTACTGTTACGCTTTTCGCATGGACGTGTTCGCCGCGGTCGCCGATTCGGGTCGCCGCGAGGTGTTGGCCGCCCTGTCCTGCGGTGATCTCAGCGCCGGCGAGGTCGCCGCGTTGTTTCCCATCTCGCGGCCTGCGGTCAGCCGCCACCTCCGGGTGCTCCGGGAGACCGGACTGGTCCGTGACGAACTGGTAGGGCGGCGCCGGGTTTACCGCCTCGACGTGGCCGGGTTGGCACCCGTCGTCGCGTGGCTCACCACCCTGACCAGCAGTGCGGCCTCGGGATCCGGTGACTGGCCAGGTCGGCTCGATGCGCTGGAGACCGAAGTGCGCCGCGCGCGACGCGAACGGCGCACCACGGCATCAGGAGCGCCCAGTTCACCACGAGCGGAGAAGAAAGCCACGAGCACACAAGGAGACCGCATGACACCCACCAAGACGGGCCAGGTGATTCCCACGGCCGGTGGTCGCGACCTTGTACTGGAGCGCGTCCTGCCCGGGTCCATCGACGACGCCTGGGCGAGCATCACCGAGTCGGACCGACTCGCCCGCTGGTTCTGCACCTGGACCGGCGAACCCCGCGTCGGGGCCACCCTGGAACTGACGTTGGTCGCGGAGGAGGGGGATGCCAAGTCCCACGCGGAGATCGTGGCCTGCGAGCCGCCGACGCACCTCGCCGTGAGCACCCACGACCAGGGCGGCAACTGGCTGCTCGACGCCACGCTGTTCCCCATCGACGCGGACCACACTCGGCTGCGCTTCGTGCACCACCTCGACGACAAGGCTAAAGCCGAGGAGGTCGGCCCCGGCTGGGAGTACTACCTCGACCGACTCGTTGCCGCGATGACCGGCAATCCCCCGCCGGACTTCAACGACTACTGGCCGAGCCTGGCCTCCGGATACGCCGATCAGACCTCGGCCCCCGAATCCTGATACTCAAATGCTGTTCAGCGTCCGAGGAGACGGTTCAGCCACTCCGGCCCGGCGATCAGGGCTCGCTCAGGAAGGCGACGACGCAGCCCGCGGTCAGCCGTGACCACCAGCGGCGTCGCTCCTGCTGCGGTCAGTCGATCCGCTTCCTCGACGATCGCGCTGTCACCGTCCCGGTCGGCGCGCAGGACCGACACGGCCTCCGGCCCGTCGGCGCGTTGGGCGGCACCCTCGGTCACGGCGTGGATCTCGCTGAGCCGCGCCGTCCCGAGCCCGGCCGGCAGGGTCACCTCCGCCCCGGTCAGCGGCCCGAGCTGATTGAGGAGGCGAGTCGCTGCAGCCGGCCTGTCGCGCCACCAGCCGTCCGGGCGGGATCCCATCACATTGGCGATGTCTACCAGCAACACCACCGCCTGCGACTGCTCGGACGTGTTCACGATGCTCCGTCAATGGTGGTGAATGTGGTGCTGGCCAAGGCAGATCCGATCCTGCCCCGGCATCGTTTCGGAATCTAGCGGAATCTGTGCGGATTCATTCGATGGCCCGCGATCTGGCTGCCGCCGCGAGCGCGAAGCCATGTATCGCAGCCATTCAGCCAGTCTCTGGAGTGCTGACCACAGCCCGTCGAGGATCGACGCGCACCCGTCCCGTTACCGCAACGTGAGCCGTCATCGTCGGCGCCGCCGCCATCCTCGCTGGTCTCATCGTGCGTGGCGTCGCAGCCAGCCAGAAAGCCACACCGGAGCTGATCGGCGAATGCAGCGGCTCGCCGGATGAACAAGGGATTTCGGCGGCCATCACTCTCGATCAGTGGGGCCTGTGGGTACTCGTCGTCGGCGGCGCGCTGATCCTGATCGCGGTGGCGATGAAGGTCCTCCGCGCTTGATCCCCGCACGGACTCTTCCGGCAGCGGGGCGCTACATCGCGCCACTCACGCATGAGGTCACGGTGCCGTCTCTGTCTCCCGGCCGATGTTTGGATCGCGCGTACAGTCGCCCCATGCAGGACGGAGACGAGATCCGGGACCAGAAACGTCGCTGCAACCTAGCCGTCCTGATCGGCGTGATCATGATGGGCGCAGCCCTGCTGACGAGTGCCTGGGATCTCCTGCCCCAGCTCTTCACCACCATCGTCGCGATCGTCGGATTCTGCCATCTCCTGTACGGCGTGCACGTCGGCTGGCAGGTCTTCTACGACCGCGAACCCGACGGTCCATCCAGCTGATCGCGCAAGGCTGATCCGTCATTGACAGCGAGCCCTGCGTGGGTGGACGTTGGCTGTGAAGAGTTCTCATGACGAGGGAGGGTGATGATGCGCAAGGTGGTGCATTTTGAGATTCCGGCCGAGAACCTTGACCGGGCCAAGACGTTCTACGACTCGGTGTTCGGGTGGAAGATCGAGACGATGCCCGTGCCGGGCGGCGAATACACGTCGTTGACGACGACGCCGGTCGATGAGCAGACCTTCGCACCGACCGAGCCGGGCGGCATCAACGGGGGCATGATGCAGCGCAACGAGCAAACCCCGTCGCCGGTGATCACCATCGACGTCGAGGCCATCGACGAAGCCCTGAAGGACGTCGAAGCCGGCGGCGGGACCACAGTGGTGCCGAGGCAGGAAATTGCCGGGATGGGTGCTTACGCCTACTTCAAGGACACCGAAGGCAACGTCATGGGCTTGTGGGAGACCACGAGCTAGCTCTGCGTCGTCGTCAGGTACCGGTCAGCTGGTCGAGCGGCAGCTGGAACAAGAACTGGCTGCCGCGCTCGGTGACGCTGACGAAGGTGCCGCGGACGTAGTCGATGTAGACCGACTGGACATTGCCGTACGGCATCCGGAAGCGCTCCACGATCTGCTCGTCCTTCAGCACGACGGTGGCGTCGACGGGACTGCCGCCGAGCCGCAGCGCCGAGGAGTTCGCGAAGCTGAACTGACCGAAGCGTCCGACCCCTTGGAAGCTCGAGCCGGGAATGATCATCGAATGGGAGCTGTGCACCACGCGCGGCCGATTTCCGAGCCGGTTGGTGAGCACCAGGCTCTGAGCTGATCCGCTGCCCGTATCCGCGAGCAACCCGTCCGGGGGGGTCAGAGCGAAGCTCTGCACATGAGTCTGGCCGGCCTTGGTGTAATTGATGCCGACCAGGCGGGAGGGCATGGTCGACTGATCCAACGAGATGCTCGACAGACCTCCGTCTCCGGACACATCCCAGCGGGCCACGGCGGGCAGCACGAACCGCCCGTCGATATCCAAGATGTCGTCCGCGTTGTACATCCACAGCTGCGAGCGACTCGAGGAATAGAGGTATTGACCGGCCCACACCAGACCGCTCCCGTGGGAGTTGAGGTTCTCCAGCTTGCCCCCACCGACGGGGCGGACGAGCTCGATCCGGTTGTAGCGCCGTTGATCCAAGTCCATGACCACGAGCTGGGTCGCGCTCTCGCCCCTGCCATTCGGCGCGAACAGCCCCGGCTCCGCCACCCCCGAATACCAGCTGGTCAGGATGAGGTTCCGGTCGGCCGCCGCCATCCCGCTGATCTGGTAGTGCTCCGTGGTGGCCGAGCCGGCTACTCCCTGCGGCCGGAACGAACCGCCCAGCAGGGTGTCCAGGCACGAGAAGTCGGCCGTCGACCAACCGAGCCGCCGGTCCTTGCCTGAGTCACGCCAACTCTTCGCGCAGGTGCTGCTGACCTCGGGAAACCGCTGTCCGGCGTCGATCACCTCGTCCCAGCTGGTCCGGGTGGCGTCGTACGTCCGCAAGTATCGGCTCCCGATCCGGAGTTGACTGTCGGCGTACGGGGTGTGGAGGTTTCTCGGCTGGCTGTTCGCCCTCGCGACCGACTTCTCCTCGTCCGGGAGGATCAGGCGGCGGGTCTCGTCGCGGAGATGGGCAGGCGAGCTCGTCTCAGGCGCTTGTCGGGGGGACCAGGCCGGCTCGGCCCGCCAGACGAAAGCGGCACCGATGAGCAGTCCGGCAGCCGACGTCAGAGCGGCCAACCTCCTGCGTCTGTGCGTCGTCACGCGTGGGCCCTCGGCGTTGCTGGTCGGTCAGACTGCTCGAAAGGCCAAGTATGAACTCTTGCGCCATGATTCGACGCGAAGGCGCTGCGAATTGGCTGATCTATTGGGCTGCGCGAAATGGGTCGATGAGTTCATACTTGAGGGTGAGCCCACGGTTCCCGATCCCCCGAACAGGAAACCGTGGACTCCTTGTTCATCACAGTCTCACTGCTTCGTCACTGCCCCACCTGACGGATCCAGCGACTAATGCAGCCGATTCGACCCTGATCCCCCGATCTTCGAATCTCAACCCCGATGACGACCCCAGGGTTGAAATGCTAAACGTCAGGCGACTAGCGGTGCACCCGCTTGTCCTCTTCTGGACATCGCCGATTGGTGACATGCGCGAGGGCCGGAAGGCGACGTCCGCCGCGTCCCCAACGTTGCTCAACGGCCACCCGGTTGAGGTCAGCGATTTCGCGGTGCGGTATGAACCAGGTTATGGAACACATGACCATCGCCACCGTCGCCGACCGTAGCCCAGACTTCCGCCGCGTCCTGTGGACCGGGGAGCACAGCCAAGTGGTGATCATGACCATCCCCACCGACGGCGAGATCGGCGAAGAGGTGCATCCCGACACCGACCAGATCCTCACCTTCGTCAGCGGAGTCGGCGAGGCTCGGGTCGACGGTGAGACCAAGGAGGTGGCGCCCGGCGACCTGGTGTGCGTCCCTGCCGGCGCCCGCCACAACTTCGTCAACACCGGCCCGAATCCGCTCGTCCTCTACACGGTGTACGGGCCGCCCGAGCACGCGGACGGCGCTGTGCACCACACCAAGGAGGAAGCGGACGAGGCCGAGGAATCCGGCGACGACGAGCCGCCGGCCTAGCCGGCGATTCCGGATCTGAGTCCAACCCGCCATACCGGCCCGTTCGGGAATAAACCCTGCACGGGCCGGTTGTTCCTTTGAGCTCGAATTCACAATGACGTCCCGGGCCCCACGAATGAGCGCTCTCCAAGGAGATCGCACCCCCTTTTCTGAGGACACCCGTGACCGCAGTTTCCGCCCCGGCCAAGGTCGATGTCGCCAGCCCTCTAGCGGCGCAGTTCGTCGGGCGCCGCTATCTCAAGCTGGTGCTCGTGCTCGGAGCGCTCAGCGCGATCGGGCCCCTCACGATCGACACCTACCTGCCGGCGCTGCCGGCCCTGAGCGCGGACCTCGGCGCCAGCGACGTCCAGGCCCAGACCACGATCACCGGTCTGCTGGTCGGTCTCGGGCTCGGCCAGTTGGTCATCGGACCGCTGTCCGACGCCTTCGGCCGACGCCGCCCACTGCTGTTGGGTCTGACGGGGCACGCGCTCATGTCGCTGCTCTGTGCGCTGGCCCCCAGCATCACCCTGTTGGCCATCACTCGCACTCTGCAGGGAGTCTCAGGTGCTGCCGTCGCCGTCGTGGCGATGGCCATGATCCGTGACCTGTTCACCGGTCAGGATGCGGCCAAGCTGCTTTCCCGGATGATCTTGGTGCTCGGTGTCGCCCCGATTCTGGCGCCCTCGTTCGGCAGCGCCCTGCTCGAGTTCACCTCGTGGCGCGGCATCTTCGTGGTCCTGGCGGCGATGGCGGTCGCCCTGCTGGTGTTGGCCTTCGTGGCCCTGCCGGAGACATTGCCGCCGGCCCGGCGGATGCCGGCCTCGATCCGGAGTTCGCTGACCGCGTATGCGGGATTGTTCCGGGACCGCACGTTCTTGGTCCTGGTCGCCGTTTCGGCGCTGCTGTTCGCGACGCTGTTCGCCTACATCGCCGGTTCCCCGTTCATCCTGCAGGGCTTGTACGAGCTGAGCCCGCAACAGTTCGGGCTCGCCTTCAGCGCCAACGCGGTGGGTCTGATCATCGCCACCCAGCTGAATCCTCTGCTGCTCCGCCGCTATCGGCCGGTCACGATCCTTTCGACGGCCGTCGCCGCGGCCTTTGCAGCCAGCCTGGCCCTGTTGGCCACCGCCCTCACCGGGTTCGGAGGACTGCTCGGCTTCATGGTGCCGCTCTGGATCCTCATCTCCGCCATCGGCTTCTCCTTCCCCAACGCCCCGGCGGTGGCCCTGAGCCGGCACGGCAGAACCGCCGGTACGGCCGCCGCCCTACTCGGCTCGGCACAGTTCGTCGTCGGCGGACTGATCGCACCGCTGGTGGGTGTGCTCGACGACGGAACCGCCGTACCGCTGGCCGCCATCATCGTCAGCACCACCGGCCTGGCCGCCACACTGTTGGTCACCTCCCGTCGGCGGTTGGCCGCCAGCTGAGGCGTTCCGGTCGGCGTTGCCGGACGTTAGGGACGTCGCTGTTGCAGCCGTCAACGAGAGTGAAGTTGAGCCGCATAAACGCGCCGGGTAGGCGTCACAACGTCACGCTCGCGAGTTTGGGGTCCGGCTCGTAGTGCCGCGCTCTCCGGCACGATGGTTTCGAACGGAGCCGGCCGGAGTCAGGACGCCACCACCCAGGGGCCGTGCCAGCCACCCGTTCCGGCCGCCAGCCCGTCGGCGGCCGGCGGGCCCCAGGATCCTGGCGCGTACGGCTGTACCGCGGGCGGCGAGTCCAGCAGCGGCTGCATGACCCGCCACTGTTCGTCCACAGCGTCCTGCCGGGTGAAGCGCTTGCTGTCACCCTGCATCGCGGCCAGGAGCAGAACCTCGTACGGCGTCGGGCCCTCGCCGCCCTCGTCGGCGAACTCCATGTCCAGGTCGATCGCCTCGGGATCGACGGCATCCGCTCGTTGGGCCGCCAGGGCAAGCCGCACCCCCGTGGCGGGGCCGATCTTCACCACGACCTCGTCGGGAGGCGGCCCTTGCCGTCCGCTCCCGAACAGGCTTTGCTCTGGAGGTTCACGGAAGACCAGGCGGAGCTCGGTCTGCGTGACCGGGAGGTGCTTACCGGTCCGGAGGAGAAACGGAACCCCGGCCCAGCGCCAGTTGTCGATGTCAAGACGCAGCGCGGCGTAGGTTTCGGTGCTGGACGACGCCGCGACCCCGGGCGTGTCGAGATATCCGTCGTACTGCCCGCGGACGTACTGGGCGGGGTCCGCAGCCCGGATCGCCCGGAAGATCGAGCGTTGGGCGTCCTTCAGCGTCGTAGCGTCGTTGGCGGCCGGCGGCTCCATCGCTGCCGCCGCCACGACCTGCATCAGGTGGTTGACCACCACATCGCGCAGGGCGCCGACCGGGTCGTAGAAGTGGCCGCGATCCTCGACACCGAACGCCTCCGCCATGGTGATCTCCACGGCCTGCACGTGGTTGCGGTTCCACACCGGCTCAAGCATGGCGTTGGCGAAGCGCAGGTAGAGGATCTCCTCCAGGCCCATCTTCCCGAGGAAGTGATCGATCCGATAGAGCTGGGACTCGTCCACGTACTGATGCAGCTGAGCCGCCAACGCGCGGGCCGACGCGAGATCGTGCCCGAAGGGCTTCTCGACCACGATGCGGGCCTGGCGAGACAGTCCCGACGTCGACAACCGCTCGATCACCGGGCCGAAGAGGAACGGCGGGATCTCGAGATAGAACACCGGATGCTGCCGGTCCTTGATCGCGCCGGCCACCCGCTCGTACGTCGCCTGATCGGTGAAGTCGCCCGCTACGTACGAGAGCCGTTGCGCGAACCGGCTGAAGACGTCCTCCTCGAGCTGCTCGCCCGTGTTCTGGATGGCCTGCCGCGCGTGCTCCCGGAGGTGGTCGACGGACCAGTCGTCCACCGCGACCCCGACGATCGGGCACTGCAGGAGCCCTCGCCGCTCCAACCGGTAGAGCGATCGCAGGGTCATCACCTTGGCCAGGTCACCGGTGATCCCGAAGATCACGAGGACGTCGGCCTGCTGGCCAGGGCTGGGGGCTTGCTCGGTGTTTGGCATGTTCCCTCTCACTGAAGACGATGAACCTCGAAGTGATCTTGCTCGGTCTCGACATCGCGCTTCCATCTTGGCCCGAGTCGACCGGTTCGTCACGAGAATCCGGGCTCTCATGATCTCTCCCTCCGAGGCAGCTCGGATGATCTTGCTCAGCTAGGTCAGCGCGCGGGTCCACACTGAGGCTTCGACCGACGCGCACTGAGCCAGGGATCCATCCGGTGGAGCTCTCCGGTCCAGCAGATGCCGGGGCGAGCCAGACGTCAGGCGCGGGTGGGTCTTCGGAGCCGTCGTACTCGCCGTCGGTGTATGGCTGACTCGACATCAGGGCGGGCTCGCGTCCTAGCCGTATGGTTGAGCAGCAAAGACTCTCCGCTCCGAATCGCATGGTGTTGGGGCATGCGCTAGAAGCGGGCGATGCCATTACCGATCAGGACGACGCCAAGGACGAGCAGCACCACGACCATGATCGCGTGGTTGTTTGCCACCAACCAATCCCGCAGCTGCGCCAACGGCTCACCCATCTTCTCCGGTGCCACGGAGTAGGCGATCACCGGAATGGCAACGCTCGAGACAGCAATGGCTGTAAAAACGAGGATGGCGCTGGCCCCCTGGCGAACGCTCAAGGCGGTCTCTCCGAGGATGAAACCGGCCGACAGGGCAAGGAGCAGGTTCTTCGGCACGACAGCCGACAACAGGGCGCCAAGCATGAGCGCCCGGCCCGCCGTCATCGAGTCGATGAGCGACATCCATTTCGGCGACTCGGGCTGCTCCCGTGGTTCGGGCCGCCGTCTCCATTGCTTGGCGGCTATCAGCACGAGGCTGATCCCGGCCGCGAGCTTGATCGCTCCGCTCGAGGGGGAAGGCACTCCCGGCTCGGGCGTCGGCAACTGTGTCGAGAGCAGCGCGAAAAGACCAACGGCGACCCCGACGCCGAGCGCGCACCCCACCAGGAGACTGACCGTCTTACCGCCGGCCTTGGTCGACAGCAACATCAGGAGCGTCGTGGTGATCGTGGTCGGGCTGATGGCGATACCAATCGCCAGCGGAAGCATCGCCCCTAGCGCCAACCCCATACGTCTCCGCCTCCCCCGCTCAGGCGAGGATGTCTTGGTTGCGTGCATTCATCGAAGCGCATCTATCAGAGACCGAATGCTCGGAGTCTCAGGCAAGCCACCAATATTCCAGCACCGCCGAAGCGATCAGCCAACAGCGCGGCACCGGCCGTGACGGCGAGACTCGGCATTGGGCGGCCGCACGGGCTGCCCGGTGTTCAGACTCCCTCGAGGGCGTCGATCCGACCGGCGTCAACGGCTTTGACGAAGGCTCGATGGTCACGACTGTTCTGGTCGGCGTACCGCTCGGAGAACTTCGTGATCGCCCGGTCGAGGTCATCCTCGGAGCCGAGATAGGCCGCGATGGCGACAGCATCCCCCGACCGGGCGTGTGCGTGGGCAAGGGTCCAGCCACACATCCGGGCGTAGACCGTCATCGCGAATGGAGTCATGGCTTCGACCACCGCGGACGCTTTCATGTCCCGCAGCTGCCGCCAGTAGTAGAAGCGGTCGTCCTCGATCCCGGTCGTCCATCCGAGGAAGATGTCAGAAGCGCTCTGCATCAGCCTCTGTCCCTCGACCACCCGCTGGCCTGGGGTTGGGTAGCGGCTCCTCGGCAGGTGCTCCTCCAGCACCGAGCGGGTGGCTTCCTTGACCTGCAGGAACAAGGGGTCACCGGTGTCTCGGCCCTGCAACAACACCATGAACGCCCGCGTCCCGACACTGCCGACACCGACCACCTTGCGGGCCATGTCGACGATGGTGAATCGCTCCAGCAGCTGCCGCCGATCGGCGCTGAGGCTGCTCTGGTAGGCGTGGAACTGTTCGTCGACCACATCGCGGATCTGATCGGCTGACCGGCCCCATGCACCGGCGAGCTCCCGCAACGGCACCACCATCGGCGGTTGACTGACGATGCGGTATCCGCTGTCGCCGACCTCGGCGTATCGCGCCAGGGCGTGCAGACTGTCGCGGGTCCGGGCCTTCCGTAAGGACTTGTTCGCGGCGTTTATCGATTTCGCGATGTCGTTGTCCGCTCCCTTACCCTTCTTCGTCGCCTTGCGCCGGTCCGACTTGCGCTTACCTTTCCCCGACTCCGAAGCGGCGGCCTCTGCGGCCTCGGCCTGGGCGGATCGCATCGACTCCTGGACGTGCTGCTCGGACATCTGCGCGTACCAGACGTCGAGCGTCCGCATCCCAGCGAAGTCCGCCATGGCCTGCCGGTAGGCCTGTACAGATGCGCGAGTGACCAGCCGCGTGTCTTCGGGCGTGAAGCCGTTGTTGCGTGCTGCGATGGTGAAGCTGACAGCCATCCGCTTCAGGTCGTACTCGAACGGGCCCGGCAACGTCTCGTCGAAGTCGTTCAGCCCGAAGATGAGCTGGCGCTCGGGAGAGGCGAAGCCACCGAAGTTGGATAGGTGCGCATCACCACAGAGCTGGACCTGCAGCCCCGCCGTCGGCGTGCCGGCCAGGTCAGCGGCCATCACCTTGGCCGCCCCGCGATAGAAGGCGAACGGAGACGCCATCATGCGCCCGTGCCGAACCGGCAGGAGATCAGTCTCACGGGCCCGGTTCTGCTCGATCAGCAAGTCGACCGGGTCGGGCCGATCCCTCGCCGGTTCCCAATCCGCCTGCGAAGATAAGGCGGTCCGCGAAACAGCTTGTTCGCCGCGGGCCCGGCGCTCCTCGATACTCACATACTCCTGTGCATCCTGCGCGGCCATGTGTACCCCATCCGTTCAGCGAGCCGATGTCGGCGAGTGACGTCAGCCGCCGAGGGCCCCCTTTTTCTCGATCTCGAACTGGACGTCGCTCAAGACTCCCGGATCACGTAAGCCGCCGAGCTGCTCGAGCTGGTCGACGGAGCACAGCTGCGAGCGGCGCCACCCCGACATTCTCCTACACCGGCATTCCGACGGGCTTCCCGGTTGGGTGAGGGTTCTCAGGCGAGCGCCTTCACCTTCAGCCGTTCGTACTCACCCTTGGGGGATGGCCCCGCCATCGAGCAGGGCTTTCGCGGACGCGATCTCATCCGCGGTACTCGACCGGTGGCGACGGGCATGCACTCTTGGTGCCGTTGGACACCGTGGACCAAGTCGGCGCCCTCACCGCGAATCCCAGCCGCCACCCGGTCGAGCCCCTGATCAACGGTTCGGTGGCAGTGTCGTCGTATCGGGACGGGACAAGACCAAGCGGTCGTAGAGTTCGGCCGTGACGTCGCTGACTGCTCCGGCCTCCTTCGCCGGCCTCAAGTCAGCCGACCGCGCCAAGCCGCTGGGGGCCTGGGGAGCCATCCGGATCGCCAATCGCACCACTTGGCGGCAACCGCAGTTCTACGTAATGACGGCCGTCGTCATGCAGCTGTTCCTCGTCCTGCTGGCCGTGCCCCTGCTCCGTATGCTTTATGCACTTGTGCTGGTGGAAACAGGCCTGGGCAGTGTCGCGTACGACCAGATCCTGAACGTACTGCTCAATCCGCTTGCCGACTTCACCTTGTTGATCTTGGCGTCGGTCGCCGTCGTCGCCATCGTGATCGAGCTGACCACGTTGTTCGTGCTGGCCGACCACCACCAGCTGGGCGACTCGACGTCGTTCCGCCTGGTCCTGCGCCAGGTCGGGTGGACGATTCGCAAACTGGCGCACCCAACGGGCGTGTTGATCATCGTGTACCTGCTGTTGCTCCTGCCACTGGGCCAGCTGGGCATGTCGTCGGCATTGACCAAGCGCATCGGCGTACCGCCGTTCATCTCCGGGGAGTTGCACAAGAGCGCGACGACCAGCGGGTTGTACACCGCGCTGTTGGTGGTCCTGGTCTACGTCAACCTCCGGCTGATCTTGACCCTCCCCCTGCTGGCCACGACGTCGGCCACCGTCTGGCAGGCCTTCGCGACCAGTTGGCGGCTGACCCGATGGCGCACCCTGCCCATCGTCGGGATGTTGGCCTTCATGGCGGTGATGGTGGTGATCCCGGTCGCGATCTTGTTTGCCGTGACGCTCGTGCCGACGTTGGTGATCGATCAAGTGCGGCCGGATCTGTCGGCGGCCGCCGCGGCGGTTGGACTGGGGTTCTGGCAGGTGGGAGTCTTCCTCATCGCCGCCCAGCGGACGATCTTGGTCGTTCAGGGACTGGTCGCGCTGATGCGGAGCTGGTTGCCCCTCCTGCCGGAGAAGCATCAGCACGACGTACACGAGATCACCTACTCCGAAGAGACGACGGTGACCGCGTCCCGCCGGCGCAAGCTCTGGTTCGCTACCGCGGCAGTGGTGGTGTTCGCCCTCGGCATGGCGTCGGCGGTGAACTACGGCACCATGACCAAGCTGGCCGCAGCGAACGAGACGTCGGTGCTGGCGCACCGGGGTTTCGTCCAGGGTGGGGTGGAGAACACCCTCCCGGCTCTGCTTGCTGCGGACGAGGCGGGCGCCGACCGGGTCGAGTTCGACATTCTGCAGACCAAGGACCTGAAGTTCGTGGTCATGCACGACACCAACCTGCAGCGGCTGGCGGGGATGAACGTCAACGTCAAGGACCTGACCCAGGCCGAGCTGATGAAGCTCACCGTCCGAGCCGACGGGATGGAGGCCACGATCCCGTCCCTGGAGCAATGGATCGCGCTCTCGATCAAGCTCGGCTCACCGCAGCTGCTGGAGATCAAGCTGCACGGCGGGGAGAGTCCTGATCTGCTGCCACGGTTGCTGGCGGTCCTCGACAAGTACAAGGTGGCGCCCTTCTACACCTACCACTCGATCAGCCGTCAGGTCGTCGAGGATCTGAAGCGGTTACGTCCGGAACTGGTGGTCGGGTTCATCATCCCGATCAACTTCGGTGGCGTGCCGAGGGTCAACGCCGACTTCCTGGTCGTCGAACAACAGTCGTACGACGACGACTTCCGCAACGAGGCGTGGGGTAAGGGCTACAAGGTGATCGTCTGGACCGTCGACGACCAGCAGGCAATGCGGAACTACATGAACGACAACGTCAACGGTTTGATCACCGATCGGCCCGACCTGGGCGCCGCCGCCAGGGACGCCATCGAGAACGAAGAGGGTCTGTCGGGACGGCTGGTGGATATGGTGACCCGGTCGACATCCTTCTGAGTCTGGCCTGTTCCGGGCAAATCCCGATGGACGGCTCCACCTCAAGCGTCTGACAGGACCTGGCTCAGGACGTCGGGACGGTCGGTCATGATGCCGTCCACTCCATATCCGAGCAGACGGCGCATCGCGCTGGGGTCGTCGATCGTCCAGACGTCCACGCGCACGCTGTGGTCGTGGGCCGACCGGACGAAACCCTGGGTCACGACTGGCACGATGCCCTTGAAACGCATCGGTGCCTGCAGGGCTTCGAACCGGGGTTCCGGCTGCGGCATTCGCAGGAGATACCGGATCAGGAAGACGAGGATCTCCAGTGCCGACGCGCCGGTCGGCACCTGCCCGCCCGAGGCGCGGCGGAAGCGCCGAATCGTCGAGGAGCTGTCGGACGAGACGAGCGTGCGGCCGGTGGCGTCGTGCGCTTCGATGGCCTGCCACAGCACCGTCTCGATACCGGACCTCTCTCCCTTGATTTCGATGTTGATCGGACCGGTGAACTCACGGTAGACGTCGTCCAGGGTCGGGATGCGAACGCCCTTGCCGCGCCAGGGGAAGGTCACTCCGTTGTCCGGAGTGAACCTGTAGGCGGCGTCGAGTCGCCTCAACTCGGCGAGCGTCAGGTCGCTGACGCGACCGGTGCCGTCGGTGGTGCGCTCGACGTCGGGATCGTGGATGACCACCAGCTCTCCCGAGCGGCACTGGTGCACATCGAGCTCGACGACCCCGGCGCCAGCCGCCAGGCCTGCGCGGAACCCCTCCAGGGTGTCCTCCGGGCCGATCCCAGCTCCGCCGCGGTGGGCGAAACCCACCGGCCAGTCCCGGGGGACCGGCGGACGCATCGTACGCACCTCTGAGCCCGGCCCTCGAAGCGCGAACGCCGCCCCAACGCCGACCAGGAGACCGAGGGCGAACGGCACTGGACCGAGCCGGAGGTGCCAGATGTTGTCGGCCACGAACGAGCGTTCGCCCTGTTGCTTGATGATCGCGTTGCTCACGACGTCCACTCCATCGGCTGGCTCTTCCACATCGACATGCTCGATACAGGCAGAAGCTCTGAGGCCGGCCCTTGATACGTCCGAGAGCACTCGGGGTCTGTGGTCCCTTCTCCGTCGGGCCCGGAGAGGTCAGCCGACCGCTGAGTCGGTCAGCGGGAAGCGTCGCGTGCTTGTTGGCCGGTGGCCAGCAGGTACGACATCTGCTGGGCGTCGGCGCGATCGGCGAACCGGAGCGGTCGCGAGCCACGAAGGTCAGAGCGGACGAAACGGCGACGGCGTGCTCCCGGGCTGCGCTGGAGGCGATGAAACACCGGCGGACCGCGCTACGAGGCGCCCGAATCATGAGGGCCCCTGGCATGGCCTTCGGTTTGACAGGGCCTGCCGAGCTCGGGTCCCGCGATGAACAGAAGCGTCCCCGCCAGCAGGCAGAGCACTGCCGCGGACAACGCGAACGCCAGCAGCGGCATCGTGGTGTCGGCGAGCGGGACGACTCCGATGGAGACCACGTCGTACATCGCATGCAGCAGAACCATCAGGATGACGCTGCCGGTGTGGTTGAAGAACCAGGTCATAACGACACTCATGGCGATCAAGGACACGCTGCCGGCTGCGACGTAGAAGAACGCTTGACTCGGGTTCTGCGCGAGCGCCACCCAATGGAACGCCGCCCAGAATGCGCCGAGAATCAGACTGGCGACCAGCGGGCTGAAGCGTTGCTGCAGCCGCGGTAGCGCATAGCCTCGCCAGCCGATCTCTTCGCCGAGGTTGGTGATCAAGAAGAGCGGAAGCAGGACGAACCTCTCCGGGTGCAGTGGGAAGAGTCCACCCCAGACTGTTGCGAGCGCAACCCCGGCCAGGTAAGCGAGCGGCACGACAGTCAATCCGAGTAAGTACCAGCGTGGTCTGAGGCGCCACGTCGTGAGTCGCCGACGAAATGTTTCGCGGTCGCCAGCGTTCTCGTCGGCGCGTAGCAGCAGTACGGCCAGCACAGCGGGGATGTAGCTGATCGGCAGGGCAATCAACGGCAGAATCAGCGCGGAGCTCGGGATGCGCATCAGCGCCCCTGTGACCAAGGATCCGAGGACGACGCTGCCAACCAAGAAGACCGAGAGTTGATGCCTCCGAATCGACGCGCGCAGGCTGGCACCGGGGCCGGATCGCGATGCCTGTCGCAGTGCTTTCATCTCCGCTCAAGAACACGTGGTGAGACGCGCGCGGTATCGGTGTCGAAAGGGGCGAACGGCGGTCACGGCAGTGGCTGGATCTTCACGGAGCCGACGTCAGTGTGCACCTCGACGCGGTGGGCTGATTCGGGATCGACGCGGACGCCGACACTGCTTGCCCCGACCGAGGTTCGGACGTCGACTGCGTAGGCCGTGGTGTCGGGGACACGAAGTTCGACCGCGCCCATGCTGGTCCTGGCCTGAACCAGGTCCGGCGCTGTCGCGAACTCCAGGGAGGCCGCTCCGGCCTCGGTTTTGACCCTTACCTCCGCGCTGGTGAGGTTCCGGCCTTCGACGGCACCGGCCTGTGTGGCGACGCTGAAGTCTCCGGCCAGGCCGTCGACCTTCACCGCGCCGGCCTGGGCAGTGATCTCGGCCGAGACGGTCTTGGGCATCTTGATCCGGTATCCGACGTCGCAGCGCAATTCGTCGTTTCCACAGCCGGACTCGGTGAGCCGCAGTGTCTGGCCCTCGACCTGGTGGGCCGTGATGGGCTTGCTCTTCGAGTAGCGGTGCTCCTCGGTAACAGCGACGGGACCGTCGCCGACCGCGATGGCGACGCCGGCCGCGCGAGCATCGATGACCAAGGCGGCGATGGGCTGGTCGATCTGGTAACTCAGCTCCTCGTTGGTCGTGGATCCGCCCGAGCAGGCGGTGAGGGGAAGGACGACGATCGCCGTTACGGCGGCCGCGGTATGTCGTCTCATGATGATCACCTGTCGCAGATGGATTGGCACCGGAGGTGGTAGCCCGAACAGCGGATGTCCTCCACGCTGGCAGGCGGCGCCCGGGACGGTAAGGCGGCGCACTGGCGGTTCGCGGGACGGTTTTCTGGTGGAAGCCTGGGGGACCACGTCTTCGCCACCAAACCGCAGCTGCTGAACCGGCAGTCGAGCTTGCTGTGCTCGGCGAGGACGCCCCCAGAGAACCGCAGGACTGGCGGGAGGTGGCGACAACCGGTGGCGATCGCCGGACTCGTTCGAAGCGTTCCTCGCGGGCGCCATCAGATCCAAGCCCGAGTCGGCGAGTCGGACCTCGTCCTGCGACCGGCGCCGAATCCAACCCCGACCTGGCGAATCCAGAACGTCACGAACCCGACGATATGAAGACGCCGCCCTCTCACACGTCGGGCGAGGCCTCACGGTAGGCCGAGTGGCGGCTCCCCAGCTTGCGTGCCAAGGCGAGATGCGAACCCAGATATCCGCCGACGCCTGTGACGGCTGCGCCCGCCAGGGCGAGCCCGGCACCAGTGCCGTGTCGACCACGGCGGCGGGCAACCCACGACGCGGCGTAAATACTGATGGCGAGCGCGTTGGTGACGGCATGCACGAGCCCGACGCGCTGGTCGCGCGGTCCGGCTGCCGACCACTCCGCCCATCCGGTCCAAGCTGTAGGTCCGACGGCGAGAAGACCGGCGCCGACGAGCCGCTGGGCAGCCGCGGAGGAGTTGGCCCCACCGAACAGGTCGAGCAGACTTGCGGACGTCCAGGTGCCGAGCACGAGGTCGGTCAGCAGCGGGTGGATGGTGTGGCCGAGCCACTCACCACGCAACACCGCGGCTCGAACTCCGGTGCCGAACACGGTGCGGATCGTGGGTTGGACAGCCTGCACCGCGGCGTCGAGCGCGGTCGCATCCTCGAGCCGCAGCGTCCAGCGCACAATCACAGGGGATCGCTCAGTGAGATTCATTCGCTCTCCTCGGTGGGCACCTGTCGGGCCCTTGGAACAACCTTGCCTCGGGGCGATGGCGAGGGCAACCGCGTTGTGTCGTGGTGACGCGGGGAGGGCCGTACGGCGTGCCTGCTCCGTGAGGAAACGAGGTGCTGGGAGTTGGCGGCTGGGTGCAGCCGGCTGTGGCGGGAGGTGCTGCCGATCGCCGGGCGGGCAGTGCTTGAAGATCGGGATCTGACGCTGAGGACCTGGCGCCCCTTCTGAACCCTGGTGCTCACATCGAGTCAGGAGTAGCGTCCGCAGAGAAGCGGCCGGGGGGGCCGCTCTGGGGGGAGAAGTTGATCATGTTTGCCCAGGTCATCCAGGGAAAGATCAGCGATTCGACAGCGGCCCGGGCCGCCCTCGAGCGCTGGGTGTCGACGCTGTCGGCGGACGCGGACGAATGGTTGGGCAGTACGGCCGGGGTCACCGATGACGGTACGCTGATCATGGTCGCCCGATTCGGCTCCGCCGAGGCGGCGCAGCGCAACAGTGACCGTCCCGAACAAGGCGAGTGGTGGGCGGAGACGGCGAAGCTGTTCGACGGCGAGCCGACATTCGACAACAGCACTGAGGTCGACGTGGAGGTGGCCGGCGATCCGGACGCCTCGGGGTTCGTCCAGGTCATGCGGGGTCAGATGAGCGACCCGGCCCGAGCCCGGGAGCTGATGCAGCAGGATCCCGAGGTTTGGCAGAACTTCCGTCCCGACATCCTCGGCACCGTCACCGCGGTTCACGAAGGTGGTCGCTACACGTCGGTCATCTACTTCACCTCCGAAGCGGAGGCGCGTGCGGGGGAATCCAAAGAAGTGCCCGCCGAGCTCCAGGGAGCGATGGAAGAGATGGGATCGGTCTACGTCGGCGAGACCGAATACTTCGACCTGAAGGATCCCTGGCTACACTCCCCGGGCTGAGCGATCAAGCGCTCACCATTTCGTTCGCTCACCATGCGGGTGTGCAGGAAGACCCCGGGACACCGTCGCGCGGGAGCTGGCGCACGAGTCGCTGGGCTGGCGACCGACCACCCTGCTGCTGGCGATCTGCCGGTACCGGTGCACCGCGTGTGGGCAGGTGTGGCGCCAGGACACCAGCCGCGGCCGAGCCGCGGGCCAGGCTGTCGCGTCGTGCTGATCAACGATCCCGGCCGGTTGAAAGGTGTGAAGGTCATCGGGGTCGATGAGCATGTGTGGCGCCACACCCGCCGCGGGGACAGGTAGGTCACTGTGATCATCGACCTCACGCCGGTGCGCGGCCGGTCCGGGTACAGCGAGCTGATGGTCAAGCTGATCGAGTCGCTCAGCGCCGGCGTCCCCCAGGCCGCTGGTCGAGATCGCCAAGCTCGGCCGCACCCTGAGCAAGACAGCCGCTGACGTACTGGCCTACTTCGACCGGCCCGGCACCAGCAACGGTCCAACCGAAGCGATCAACGGCCGCCTGGAGCACCTGCGCGGCTCCGCCCTCGGCTTCCGCAACCTCACCAACGACATCGCCCGATCCCTACTCGACAGGCGGATTCAGACCCCGACTACACCCTGGATTGGTGGTGAGCCGCTCTTTTAGGGTCGGCCAAGGATACGACGGAAACCGGCAACCAGTGATCTTGAGTTGAACTTGCCGCAGGTCAGGTGCTGGGGCGGATCGGCGTCGGCTGCCCGACCAGGGACAGCGATGCGCAAACGTCAGCCTGCGGCCGATCTTGTGTCACCGGGCGCAGTGGACTTCTTCGCGTACCCGCTCAAATCGGTCAACGGCGCACCCGATAGCGCAGGTGAAGCACCCGGTTGCCCTGAAGCACCACGTCAGGATCCTCCAACAGGTGCTGCGCGTGGACCGACCCGAAGTAGCGCTTGCCGGACCCGAACACGACGGGTACGACGTCCATGCGCACCTCCTCGACGAGGCCCGCGGCAAGCACCTGGCCACCGACGTCGCCAGCGGCGACCTCGACCATACGGTCACCCGCAAGCTCCTGCGCCTTGGCCACGGCTGCCTCGACGCCGTCGACGAAGTGAAACGGCGCCTCGGGGTCCCAGCCCTCGGGCTTCGGTCGGTGCGTCACGACGACCACGTGGTCGATCCCGCTCGGAGGCTTCCCGTCCCAGCCGTCCGTCATGTCGAAGACGTGGCGGCCGACGATTGTCGCCCCGATCTGGTCCCAGTACGGCCGGGTGTAGTCGTAGGACGTCTGCGACACCTTCAACTCGCCGCTCTCGTCCAACGGCACGTCGCCGCTGGACAACCAGTCGAACAGCGGTCCGGGCTGGTCATTCTCGTCCGCGACGAAGCCGTCCACCGACACCGAGCTGTACATGACCACCTTGCCCACGGGGCTCTCCTTTGCTTTGGGGTGCCCTCAAATTAGCGTGTCGTGAGCTGTCGCTCTTGTAAGAAAGCAATCGGCCGGCAGCGGCCAGCTGTCCAGCGCGTGGCCGGGATGTTCGCTCAGGAACCGCCGCCGGACTTCGACGTACCGGGTCGGCGTGAGCCCGGTGAACGCTCGGAACTCGTGGCCGAAGTGGGGTCCAGGCGGAGAACCCGTTGTAGGCCTCGGCCTTGTTTGGCCGCGGTCACCCGTGTCCGCAGCCCCGAGTCGGCGAGGAACCGCACCAGCGCCACCGAAGACACTTCGCCTTGTGAAAGCCGCCGATCTTGAGCACCGTTGCTTACCGCTTATGCGTCGGGGGCGCGGCCAACTCGGAGAGAAAAGGAGCTTCGCTCAGTGCTGACTCGCGTCGAGCACCGGTGCGAGCGTGCGGGACAGGTGAGTGAGGAGTCGTTCGGGGTCGAGGGCCGAGCTTCGGTAGCTGATGTAGCCGTCGGGCCGGATCAAGTAGGCCGAAACACTGGAGCTGTCGCCGTCGCGCTCGCCGTCGCCCCCGGCTCGGAATCCGTACGCTTGGGCGGCCTGGCCGTCGCCGTCCACCAGAGTGACAGCGGAGACGTCCTCGGCGGCGGACCCGGGCGGGATGATGACGTAGCAGCGGATCCGGTCGCCGGTTAGCTCGGCGACCGCGGCGATGATCTTGCGGCTGTGGAGGCGCGCGGTCGCGCTCTCGCCCCAGAGCAGCAGCGTGTGTCCGGTGTGCCGCAGCAGGTCGTGGAGGCGGATGGGGAAGGACACCGCCTCCTCGCGCAGCCCGGGGGCGTCAGGTGCTCGCTCGCCGGGCTGCGGACCGTCGCTGAGCCCGGCTGCGTCCTCGTCCTCGGAGACGATGGGGCTGTCCGGGTAACCGACCAGCAGTTGCGCCTCCTGCAACAACGCCGCCTTCAGGTCGGTCTGTCCGGCGCCGTCGACGGAGCGGGCGGCCTTGACCGTACGGCCCACGACTTCCTCACCGACCGGATGACGTTCCGCGTGGTAACTCGCCAGTAGTCCGTCGGCAGCGGCTCCCTGGACCGCGAGGGCAAGCTTCCAGCCGAGGTTGTACGCGTCCTGGACACCGGTATTCATTCCCTGGGCCCCGGTGGGCGGATGGATGTGGGCAGCGTCCCCTGCGACGAAGACCCGGCCCTCGCCGTACCGGTCGACCAGGCGGTGACTGATCCGAAACACCGAGGACCAACGCAGGTGTGATGCCGTCGTTGGCTGGGGCGAGAGCCGGTCGAGGACCGCCTGGATGTGGTGCAGCTGGGGTGCTCGACCACCTTCCAGACCGTGGGCGATCTCGCCTGCGGGGACCTTCGGCGAAGCGAGTTCGTCGGGCACCAACATCGACATCCGGTACCGGTTCACGCCCGGCAGGGGAATGCACACCAGCGCGTCATCGGTCACTCCGTCGGTCTGGTGCATCGCGCGAATGCCGTAGCCCGGTGGCATCGTCCAGTCGACCTCGACATCCCCGAGCATGTACTCCTCGGGAAAGGCATCGCCCTCGAACGAGAGCCGCAAACCCTTGCGAACAAGGCTGTGCGCCCCGTCGCAGCCGACGAGGTACCGGGCGGTGACCGTCTGCTCAGCACCGTCCTCACGCACCGTGGCCGCCACGCCGTTCTCGTCCTGGCTGAAACCCAGGAACTCGACACCCCGCCGTGGGACCGTGCCCAAGGCCGCCAGATGATCACCGAGCACACGCTCCGTCTCCGACTGCGGCAGCGCGATGAATCGGTACGGGACCTGGTCGGGCAACGTCAGATCGACGCGGGACACCTGTTCACCGTTGAGGTAGACGAGCTGCCCGAGCATCGTGATCGACGCGTCCAACGCCGGTCGGGCGATGCCAACCGCATCCCAGATTTCCAGCGTCCGCGGTTGGATGCCCACCGCTTTCGCCCACGGGGCCCGGGCCCCGCGACGCTCAACAACGAGGACGTCGACTCCTCTCCGCCGCAGCTCGATCGCCATCATCAAGCCGACCGGACCGGCACCCACCACCAACACGTCGACCATGACGCCTCCTTGCGCGCTCCGCTACTGCCCCTGACCGTCCGCGTTCGGTCAGGTTCGTACGGGCTCGGCCGCGGCAGCAGTCATGGTCGGACGCTAGCGCACCTCGGCCCCGCGGGGGCGAGTTCGATCGATGATCATCCGGTCCGTCCGGTTCACGAGCGCGGCGATCAGTGACGGCGTTCATACCGCGGGCTCTGCCACACTGCATCTGTGGACGAGGCCGAGCTACGACGGCGGTTCTCCTCAAGTCCCGTGGCGCGGCTGGCCACCGTGCGGCCCGACGGCGCGCCGCACCTCGTGCCGGTGGTCTTCGCTCTCGCGGGCGAAACGGTCTTCACCGCGGTCGACGGGAAACCGAAACGCACCCGGCGGCTACAGCGCCTGGTCAATGTGCAGTCCGAGCCACGCTGTTCGTTGCTCGTCGACCATTACGACGACGACTGGTCGCAGCTGTGGTGGGTCCGTGCCGACGGGGTCGCGGCGGTGCTCGATCCGGCCGAGGCCAAGGCCGGCCTGTCGGCGTTGGTGGCCCGTCATCCGCAGTACGCCGAGGCACCGTCGGGTCCGCTTGTGGCGGTCCGTATCTCCAACTGGACGGGCTGGACGGCCAACCCGTGATCATGGAACGGTGGTGGTCCCCCACAGTGTAGAAGACGATCCCCGGACCGACCGGTCCACGGCTACCCCCGTTGGGGTAGCCGCAGTGACCCCGGTGGAGGGACGCCGTGCGCCGCCTTGATCTCTACCGTCGACGGAAAGTCGGGAGAATCAGGAGGACGTATGACCACCGTCGCGAGCCGCAACCAACGAGCCAGTACGGATGGATACCAGCCCCGCCGGCGGCGCACGCACCGGCTGCTCGGACCCGGCTGGGTGATCTTGACCTTGGCCTGTCTCTACATTGCCGTGACAGTCTCGCGGTACCTGACGTTCGATCCCGAGGTCTATTTCCCCGAACAGCGCGAGAGCTACCTCCGGGTGGAGTTCGCCCTCGGTGTGCACGTACTCAGCGGAATTCTGGCGCTGGTTATCGGGCCGTTCCAATTCCTGCGTCCGCTGCGGCGCCGGTTCGTCCGCCTGCACCGGTTCATGGGTGCGACCTACGTGGCGAGCGCCACTGCGCTCGGGGTGTCGGGCCTGATCCTGGCTCCGACGGCCTACACGGGTCTGGTGGCGGTGGCGGGGTTCACGGTCTTGGACCTGGCCATGCTCTTCACGACCTGGACGGCCGTCCGGATGATCGTCGCCGGCCGGTACGCCGAGCACCGCCGCTGGATGATCCGCAGCTTCTCCCTCATCCTGGCGGGAGTCATGCTGCGCGTGTGGATGCCGCTCCACGGCCTGCTCGCCGGCATGGGGCTCGTCGGCTTCTCAACGGAGACGGCGTACGCGGCGGTCGCCTGGTTGTGCTGGGTGCCGAACCTGCTGCTCGCCATCTGGTTCACCCGCAAGCCGGCGGCCGTTGCGCAGGCGGGTTGAGCTACTGGCGAAAAGGCCTCATGCGTGCTGTCCTGGTGCCAGGACGAATGGCTCGGCCGGAACCGGACCGGATGCCTCCAGGAAGAGGTGATCCGTGGGCGTCTTTGGGCTAACCCACCTCCTGGCCCGTCTCCGCCGTCTACCGCCCATGGTGGTCGACGCCGGACTCGGAGTGATCTTCGTCGTCGGGGTGGCCGCCGAGGTTGTCCGTCAGCCTGCGCCCGGGGATAGCACAGCGCTGCTCGTGGTCCTGACCCTGGTTCTGGCGGTCAGCTTGGCGCTGCGACGCCGGACACCGCTGGCCGCGCTCGCCATCGGGACCGCGGCGCTCGTGGCGGAGTCCTTCCTGCACGTCGCCACCGTGCTCACACCGCTGGCCACTCTGGTCGGCGCCTACTCCGTGGGCCTCTACGCGACCCGGACCCGGGCCCGTTGGGGACTGTTGATCATCGTGGCCGGTGTTCTGGGGTACTTCGCCGGCACTCCTGGTCTGTTGCGCACCAACCCGGTCCAGCTCACCTACGTGCTGCTCGTCTGGCTGGCAGGGTGGGCGGTCGGCTACGCCAACGCCCGACGGCGCGAGGACCAGGACCGGGCCCGGCGTGCGGTCGAGCGGCAGGTTGTCGCCGAGGAACGGGTCCGGATGTCCCGGGAGCTTCACGACGTGGTGGGTCACACGGTCAACCTGCTCGTCGTCCAGGCCGGCGCCGCGCGGATGACTCTGGACCGGGACCCGGATCGGGCGCGTGAACTGCTGAAGGGGATGGAGGACACCGGCCGGAACACCCTGGACGACCTCGACCGGGTGCTGGTCGCGCTGCGCTCCGACTCCACGCAGACCGACGACCGACGGGGCACGCTGATCGAGGCACCGGGGTTGGCCCAGCTGCCCGATCTGGTCGGGCGGTTCCACGACTCCGGGGTGGAGGCCCGGCTGTCGGTGGATCCCGGGCTGCGGTTGCCACAGGACCTGGACCTCTCGGCGTACCGCATCGTCCAAGAGGCCCTCACCAACACACTCAAGCACGCCGCCCCGTGTTCGGCCACCGTGGCGATCGAACGGGTGAACGGGTCGATGATCATCGAGGTATCGGACACCGGACCAGGCGTCGATCAGTCCAACCACCATCGTCGTGGTCTGGTGGGCATCGCCGAGCGCGTCTCGATGTGCGGCGGCGTGCTGGAGCACGGCAACGGCGAGCACGGCGGCTTCCGGGTGCGGGCCGTGCTGCCGCTGCCGTGAACGGGCTCGTGCGAGTGCTGCTCGCCGACGACGACGCGCTGATCCGCGCCGGGCTCGCCGCGGTCCTCGGTACCGCCGCCGACCTCGAGCTGGTGGCGGAGGCCGCCGACGGAATGGAGGCGGTGACTCTGTCCTTGCGGCATACCCCGGATGTGGTGCTCATGGATGTCCGCATGCCCGGCATCGACGGCATCGAGGCGACCAGGCGACTGGTGGCCAGCCGGCTCGACATCAAGATCTTGATCTTGACGACGTTCCACGACGACGAGTACGTCTACGGTGCGTTGCAGGCCGGCGCCAGCGGCTTCCTGCTGAAGCGAGCCTCACCCGAACGCTTGCTCGACGCCGTACGTACGGTGGCTGCCGGCGAGGCACTGCTCGACCCTTCGGTGACCCGGGGCCTGATTCGTCGGTTCCTGGCCACCGGCGGATCGACGGCGCCGGGACCGTCGGCCGAGACCCGTCGGCAACTGAACCGCCTCACCGAGCGCGAGCGGCAAGTCCTGCTGCTGGTGGCGCAGGGCCGATCGAACGCTGAGATCGCCGATCTGCTGGTCATCGCGGAGTCGACCGCGAAGACCCACGTCAAACGGGTCCTGGCGAAGATCGATGTGCACGACCGGGCCCAGGCCGTCGTCTTCGCCTACCGCAGCGGACTCACCACCGACGGCAGAATGCCTTCGGAGTTCAATCCGAGCCAAGAGAGATGAAGGACAAGCCCGTGGCCGCGGCCACCGGGTCGGATCCCGATCCGTGGCGGGCGTCCCGCAACGCCTCGGACAGGCTCGCGCCTCGGCGCAGCTCCCGATGGAGGGCGACCATCAACGGCACGACGGCGAAGTCGTTCACGCGCACCACGCTGGCGAGGATCGCGGCTGTACCCAGCGGAATCAGCGAGCTGGCCAAGCCGAGCACCTCGTCGGCGCCGGCCGGCGCGACAACACCGGAGTCGCAGCTCGACAGGACCAGTTGGCGCGGACCGCGGCGCAGCCGCTCCAGGTCGTACACCGTCAGCGGGCCGTCGTCGAGCTGCAGGGCGGAGAACAGCGGGCTGTCGGCGCGAAACCTGCCGTGAGCCGCGATGTGCACCAGCCGGGCACCGTCGATCGCCGCCAAGACTCGGGCCGCTGTCGCCGTACCACCGCCCAGCACGACAGGTGCGGCGCCGACGGCGTATTCCGCAGCGATTTGAGGGACCTCGGCGCCCTGCGACCCCAGACCCGGGCCACGGACCAGCACCACCGGTCCGGTCGCCTCCGTTTGGACACCGTCGGTGGCGGATCGTCGGGCACCCAGCCAGGACGCCGCCGACGGCACGACGTTCACGGCCCGGGAACCCAGGCTCGGCAGCATGCCCCACGGCACCGCGTGCAGTTTGCCCGGCGGTACGACGATGACGTCGCCCGCGCCGAGGTGAGCTGCGGCCTCGCCCAGGAGGACTCGCTCGAGCGCCTCGCCCATCATGGTCAACCGGTGGTAGGCCTGGTCCGTGGACCGTAAGGCTGGTCCGTCGGCCAGCCGACCCAACGCGAACCGGGTGAACTCGAGCTTGCGAGCGGCTTCCGCGGTCGCACCCGCTGTGAACCGCCGGACTTTGCCGCCGCCACACACCAGGACGTGCAGCTGCCCTCCGATGTCGACGAGCGCGAGTAGGCGGTCGTCGCCGAGTTCGTCCAGCAAAGCGGAGACGACGAATCCTCTGGGGGCGGCGTGCGAGGCGACACCTCGACCGGCACCGGCGGTGCGGAGGGTTCGAGCGCGTACGGCCCGTTCCAGCCGTTGCTGTTCGTGACGGAGCGCGGTGGTCTGCGCCCCGACACTGCTGGCCTGGGAGAGCCGGAGACTGATGTCCCGCATCGCTGCCAGCTCGGCCTGCAGATCAGGGTCGACGGGGGGACGCACCGGAGTGACGGCCAGCGCGACAGCCCGCCACCGCTCGCTCCAGGCGAGCATCAGTCGGGGTCGACCGAGCCCCAAGGCGTGGCGTTGGCCGATGTTCGCCAGCTCGGCGCCGTGTGCCGTGGTCTGTGCTCGCAGCTCGGAGGATCCCATCATGCTGCGGTACTCGGCTATGAGGTCCAGGCCCCGGCGGCAGGCGTAGATGAGTCGGTGCGAGTCGCCGACCGCCTCGGCCCGCAGCGCCTCGGCCAGCCATCCCGCGGCCCTGGCCATCGGCAGCCCGTGCCGCCGGCTGGCGGCCGCCGCGGCCAGGTGGTGGTGGGCAACCGTTGGCCGACCGAGGGCCGAGGCGATGCGGCCGGTGGCCAGCAACGCCAAGGGCTGGTCGGGCGAGGAGAGTTCCGACAGCTCCCGGACGCAGTGCTGAGCGTCCATGAGCAGGGCGGCGGTCGCCGGACCGGCGCTGAGCCCAGCACTCACCCGCGCCAGCTCGGCATGCGCCCGCCACCAGCGCCGGCCCTGACGATCGAAGAGCCGACGCGCCTCGGTGGCCCTGGCCAGCGCCGTATCGGGTTCGCCGGCGGCGAGCGCGCACCTCGATGCCGTCAGCAGCAGTTCGGCCCGCTTGGTCGGGCGACCGTGGATCTGGTCCAGCTGGGAGATCGCGGCCTCGGCCTCCTGCTGCGCGTCCCGGAACAACCCCGCAGCCGACAGTGCGGCACAACGGCGCATGCTGAGATCGGGCTCGGGGATGCCGAGACGCTGGAATCGCTCCGCCGCCTGGTCGAAGCATTTCAAAGCTTCGGGCAGATCGCCGAGTCCGAGGGCGACCGAGCCTCGGTTCACGGTGACTTCCGCTGACTCCAATTCCTGGCCGTTCGCATCGAACAGGTCCGCTGCTCGGCGGAGGTCGGCGACGGCTCGCCGAGCCGCACCCGAGGACAGGTAGCCGACCGCCCGCTCCTGTAGGGCGCGTGCCTCCCAGATCTGATCGCCAGCCGCTCGCATCGCCACGATCGCGGGATTCAGATCCTGGAGCGCCTCGCGGTGACGCCCGAGGATAAGCAGAGCAGCGCCGCGACGGAACAGCATCCGAATGTGCAACTGCCCAGTCGACTGCCGAACCGCCAAGTCGAGGGCGTTGCGGCCAGACACGCTCCGACCGGCGAAGATGAGGGCAACTCCTAGCGTCCCGAGTACGTCGGCCTCGCGATCGGCGGAGCCCGAGCGGCGGGCCAGCCGGCGAGCGATCCGGAGCTCACTGACCGCCGCCTCGATGTCCCCGTACTCGCGGAGGACAGTGCCGATGGCCTGTCGCGCGATCGAGGCCGCCGTCGGTCCGGGGTCGTCCGCGAGGATGCTGCGGGCGCGCTCGAGGGCCTCGTTGGGGCGGGACAGTGCCAGCAGAAGCAAGTCCAACGGCTCGTCCCCGTTCAGATCCCCAGAGGCGGCCATCCATGAATCCTTGGCCCCGTCGACGCGAACAGGCAAGCACATCTGTGGGTCGTATCGATCAGTATCCGAAATAAGAACTGTTCGTCGAGCCACCCGCTGCACCAGACTCACTGCTGGCAAGTCCGATTCATCAACCGACCAGCCGAACGGAGCATCAGATGGATCCGGTGACCAGTGCGCAGTTCCTGAACATGAAGGAGTCGTTCGCTCGCCAGGGCGTCGAGATTGCGATCGCCTATACCCCCGCCGGGGAGATCGACTACATCTACGAAGTCGGCCGGCTGCTCGCATTGGACCGCGATGGCAACGTCCAGCGGCTGCAGGAGGTGCTGCCCGGGCTCCGCCGCCCCCCGGACGATCAGCAAAGGGTCGGCGATGTCGTGGCCTTGTCGATCGATCAGGCTGCCGATGACTTCCTGACCGTTCCCAACGCGCTGGATCGCCTCGATGATCGGCTGGGCAAGCCAGCTCCTGACGGCGGAGTGCCTCCTTGGTCGCCGAACCACATCTTTCATATCGCGAAGATCTGCCCGGCCGGCGAACCCGAGGTCCCGAGTGGGTATCCGACCGATCCGTGGCCGCCGCCCGCGGCTCGTGTCGGCCAGCACGGCGCTCGCGTCCTCGTGGTCGACACGGGCCTTCTGCAGAACCTCGACCCTGCCCGCTACCCATGGCTGTTCGGCGTCACGGGGGATCCGGACAATCTCGGGCCGACGCTGGCCGGCAACGTGGCCAGCATCCCCCAGTACGTCGGTCACGGCACCTTCGCGGCCGGTGTCCTCCGCTGCATGGCTCCCGGAGCGACGGTGTACGTCGGGGATCACTTCACCGAGTCCGGCGGAGAACTCGAGTCCGTGATGATCGAGAAGCTCGAAGAGCTGGTCCAAACGTTCAAGCCAGACGTGGTCTGCCTCCCGGCCGGCACCTACACCCGCGAGAACTGGGCCCCGCTCGGCTTCGACAACTTCCATCAGCGGTACCCCGACATCGTGCTGGTCGCCGCGGCCGGCAACGACAGCACGAGCCGCGAGTTCTACCCCGCGGCCTTCGACTGGGTGGTCGGGGTCGGCGCCCTCGGGACCGACCAAGAACACCGGGCGTGGTTCAGCAACTTCGGCCCCTCGGCAGACATCTGGGCGCTCGGAGAGAGCATCGTCAACGCCTATGCCACCGGGCTGTACACCTACCAGGAGCCGCCGAAGAAACCCGCGCAGCAGACCTTCATGGGGATGGCCAGGTGGGACGGCACGTCGTACTCTGCGCCGCTGATCGCCGGGCTCATCGCGGAGGAAATGGACCGCAACGGCGTTTCCGCTGAGGACGCATGGCAGGCGGTACGCAGCACGGCGCAGAATGTTCCCGGCGCGGGCCCGGCTGTGATCCTGCCCTAGTTTGAGTCGACTCAGGGGTTCAGGGCGAACACGACGCTTCCCTCGAGATCGAGGCCGCGCCCGACGTCCACCGCATCGTCGTAGGCGTCGTCCCCCAGAACCGTTCTGGCCTGCTCCTCGGCTCGCTCCCGGAGCGACTCGTCCGGCAGGTAGTACCCGTAGATCCTGCCCTCCATGGTTCCCCGCAGCGCCTGGGCGGCGCCTGAGAGCACCGCGACTCGGTCCGGGGCCTGCTCGGCCGATTCCACGACGGCGAGAGCTTCCAAGAAGTAGGCCAGATTGGCCGCGTCGTGGGTCTGCTGGGAGAGGGTGATCCCTTCGCTCAGGTGCGCCCGGGCGGCCGCGTGGTCGCCCAGGCTGATGGCAGCCTGGGCCAGGTTGTACAAGGCAACGTAGGTGGCCAGCCGATCCCGACGCATGCGGGCCAGCTCGAGTCCCCGTTCTATCTCCGGTGCGGCCCCTCGGGGGTCGCTCCGGAGGAGTCGGATGGTGCCGAGCCAGACGTGGATGAGCGAGCGGAGCCAGACGCCCTTCTCGCCGGCTTGCTCCCCCAGTGGAAGCGCCTCGCGGAAGCACCTGTCGGCTCGATCGAGCTCGCCGAGGCCCAGCGCGGCCAGCCCAGTGCCGGCTCGCCCGGCGCAGGCGATCTCCGGATCCTGTTGTTCGGTTCCGAGGCGGAAGGCCTCCTCCCAGTGGTGGGCGCTGGCGGGCACGTCGCCACCCGCGTACGACATGGTCGCGGCGGCCAGATGGACGCGGGCCAGGACCGGGGGAGACAGCTGGGCGGTGAGGCAACCGTTCGCCCGCTGACGGCCGACCGATGGTTGGCTGCGCAGCCACCAGTACAGCCACATCGCCCAGGTGATCCGGCCCGCGGTCTCCGGGTCGCCGCCGTCGAGAGAGCGGTCGATGGCCACCAGGACGTTGGCCTCGTCGGCTTGGATGTGGTTCAGCCAGAGGACCTGGTCGGCTCCTTCGTAACCGGTCGCCGCACGTTCGGCCAGGTCCAGGAATACCTGAGCGTGGGCTCGTACGGCTCGCAGCGCCTCATCGCCGAGGAGCAGGCTGCGCGCGTATTGGGCCACGGGTTCGAGCAGGTGATAGCGCAGGTCCTCGGGACCAGCCGGACGTGCGACGACGAGCGAGTGCTCCGCAAGCAGCTCCAGCAACCCGACCACCTCGTCGGTGGGCAGCCCCAGGGCGCCGGCCACCCGCTCCACGGCCGCCAGCGTGGCCCCGCCGCGGAACACGCCGAGCAGTCTGAACAGCGTCTGCTGGTCGGGGGAGAGCAGTCGGTAACTCCAGTCGAGGGTGGCCCGCATGGTCTGCTGACGCGGCGGGAGATCACGGGCGCCGAGGGCCGAGAGGTGGTCCAGCCGTTGCAACAGACTCGGCGGGGTCAACAGCCGCAGGTGGGCGGTGGCCAGTTCGATGGCCAGCGGCAGTCCCGCCATCCGGTGACAAAGCTCAGCCAGTGCGCGGGCGTCATCCTCGTCGAAGGTCGGAGAGGGGGACACTTCGAGCGCGCGGTGCAGCACGAAGGCGCCGGACGCCGACTCGGCGAGCGCTTCCGCTGAGGTGACGTCGGGTGTGGGCAGCGTGAGGGGGCTCACCACGAACTCGCGCTCCCCCCGGACGCGCAGCAGGGAACGGCTGGTGACAACCACCGTGAGATTCGGGCAGCTCGACACGAGGTGGCCGACCTCCGGTGCCGCACTCAGCAGGTGTTCGAAGTTGTCCAGGACCAACAACAGCCGCGATCGGCCCAGCTGCTCGGTCACGAGTTCGAGGGCGTCGGGACCGTCACTGCCGGCAGTGTTCAGCGCCCGCCCGATGGTCGCCAGCACCTGGGTGGCGTCCGCCAACGACGCGAGGGCGATGGACGTGACGCCGTCGGAATAGTCCCTCGACACCTCGTCGGCGACGGCCATCGCGAGTCGGGTCTTGCCGACGCCGCCCGGACCGGTGAGTGTGATGAGGCGCGCGCTGCCGGACCGCGCGAGACGGACCACTTCCGCCACGTCGCCGTCTCGTCCGTACAACGGCGTTGCGGGCACGACCACACCGGGTCGGGCCCGACTCCGCTCGGCGGAGCTGGTGGCCGAAGCGTCTGCGGGAGTCGGTGGCGACCCTGCCTGACGGCGCCTGGGTACGGAGTTGATCAAGGCACGGCGCTCGGCTTCGGACAGGTCCAGCGCGTCGGCGAGCGAGCGCACCGTGTGCGGATAGGGATGGGTTCGCGTTCCGCGTTCCAACGCGCTGATCGCGTGCGGAGTGAGTCCCGCGCGGGCGGCGAGTTCTTCCTGGGTCAGACCCGCACGCTCACGGCGGGAGCGAAGCTGCTGTCCAAACCCGTCATGCCTACCGTCCAGGTGCCCCGGCACACGTTCACGCTATCGGGCTGGGCGGCCTGGCGGGTCCGTTCGGTCCCCGACGCTCTCTCTCGGTCGGTGGATCCGCGGGCCAACTGTGCGACCACCGTACGGGAACTGTCGGTGGAGTCGACGGCTCCGATTGATCAGGCTGGATCTATGCCTGCCGACCCCGATTCCCGCCTCTCCGCCGGCGTCCGGCTGCCACCACACTGGCGGCATCCGCAGCGGGTCGAACTGAACACGGGACACCACCTCCGCCCCATCCGGGCCACCGACGTCGACCTGCACATGCAAGCCGTGATGGGCTCCCAGGAACGCCTCTGGTCGCCGTACGGCAGCGGATGGCGGTGGCCGCCGGAGACGCTGACCGCGCTGCAGGACCGCGACGATCTGGCCCGACTGGAGCACGAGATGCAATCTCAGCGGTCCTTCTGTTACGCATTGTTCGATCTGGGTGAGACCGAACTGCTCGGCTGCGTGCACATCGACCTGTCGCCGCCCGGCGGCGCCGAGATCTCGTGGTGGGTCGTCGACTGGCTCGTCGACGGTCCGATCGAATACGCCCTGGATCACTTCGTCCCGGCGTGGATCGCCGCCGACTGGCCGGTATCAGTGACATCGGCCCGCCGCGAAGTGTCCGCCTGATGTGCGAACCACTGTGCGTGGCCAACCGAGCCCAGCCGCACGACAGTTGAAACAACGACCACCACCAGACCTCGAAGGACAGACCGGTATGACCACCACGTCGACCAGCCAGGACCACCTCGGCCCACGCCAGGAGCGCCGGGGGCGCTGGCAGCTGGTGGTGTTCATCGCCCTGGCCTACGGCCTGTCGTGGTGGCCGGCCCTGCTCCGCCTCATGAATCCCGAGAGCGCACCGGTGATCCCGGTCGGTCCCTCCATCGCGGCCGTGATCGTCGTCGGCTGGGTCTACGGCCGCCAAGGCCTGCGGGCGCTGCTGCGCTCGACCGTGGACTGGCGGATCGGCCGTTGGTGGTGGGGGGCGGCCATCCCTCTCGCGGTCGCCGTGTCCGCAGCCGTCCTGGCCGTGACGGCGGGTGCTCCCGTGCCGCAGACCGCCGATCTGGCGATGGCGGCCACCGCGGCGCTGATCACCCTGCCGATCGTGCTCGTGATCAACGGCCCCCTCGGCGAGGAACTCGGCTGGCGCGGATATCTCCTCCCCTACTTCCTGCGCCGCCACTCACCGATCACTGCCACCGCGCTGCTGATCCCCATCTGGGTCGGCTTCCACCTTCCCCTCATGATCACGAACCCGAGCCGGTACGGGTTGTGGTGGGCCCTGAGCCTGGCCGGCATGGCGTTCACCATGACGTGGCTGCAAGTCCGCAGCGGCGGCAGCGTCCTCCTCGCCATCGTCTTCCACACCGTCGCCAACCTTGCCACCCCGGCCGCCATCCAGCTGTTCGACGGAGCTGACCGCTCCCTCGTCTGGCAGCTGTCGGCCGTGTTGTGGGTACTGACGGGGGTCGCCGTTGCCGCCGGTCCCCTCCGCCACACCGCCCGCGGGCGTCAGTCCCGCACCGACCAGGGAGTTGACAAATGAACCCGACTCCAGCCGCCCGCTTGATCCGCGTCGGCCTCTGGGCCCTGCCCGCCTACGGACTGTTGACCATGGTCACCACGCTGAGTCCGCAACCCGACCAGGTGCGCGATCCCGCGGGTTGGGCCCGCTTCGTCAGCAGCCCGTCGTATCTGGTCGGACACGTGGTCGGCAACGTCCTGGGCACCGTCCTCGTGATCTTCGGAACCTTCGCACTCGGCGCCTTTCTCAGCGCTGGCCGGGCACCACGGACGGCGCTCGCGGGCATGGTGCTCTCGGTCACCAGCTACGTGCTGTTCACGGTCCCGGGCGTGATCTCGACCTTCGCCACTCCCGCGATCGGCGCCGCCTACCTGGCCGGGAATCCGGCGGTCATGGAGCTCGAGTTCTCCCCCATCATGACCATGATCCTTCTAATGGCGCTGCTGTTGGCGGTGGTCGGCAACGGGATACTCAGTGTGGCGATCTGGCGTTCCGGCACACTGCCCCGGTGGGCCGGTGTGGTCTGGGCCGCGGCGACGCTGACGTTCTACCTTCTTGGCTTCGCACTCGGGATGGCGACCACGGGCGCCAGCCTGCCGACCCAGCCTATCGGGGCCGGGCTCATGGCGGTCAGCGGTGCGTGGATGGCCTGGGCCGCTCTCCGGTGGCGCGATTCCGCCGGCGCGCCGCAACCGCAGACCCTACCCGAAGGGCATCGGAAGCCTGCTTGATCCGACCCATGATCATCCGACCACGCACGGAAGTGAGGAAGCCATCGCCTCATGGCCGGCTGTGGCCTCGACCATCGCTCGTCTCAGCCTTCGCGATGCTTCTCCGACGTTTCCTTCCGCTTCATCCTGGTCAGCGGCGTGGTCATGGTGGCCGTCTGGGCAGGCGCGCGGCGTTCCGTCGCGGGCGATGCCGGTTCGACCCGTTCTTGATCATCGAAGGAACCGGAACCCCAAGATCATCTGGATCGGGCAGAAACTCGAGCTGGGTTGATCACGATCGGCAATACTTGCGGTCATGCCGGTAGACCGCGCACGAGCAGTCGGCGGAGCGGGCGCGGCGCTCGTCGCCGCCAGCCTGATCGGGGGTGCCGTCTCGGTTGCGTCCGGGGTGAACACCTGGGCGACGGCCTGGTCGAGCCAGGCCACGCTGGCTGCGCCGTGGCCGATGCTGCTGATCCAGTCCGGCGCGACGGTGGCGGCCGCCCAGTCCAAACGCTGGCCGGCCATCATCGGGTCCGCGGTGCTGGGCCTCAGTGCCGCGGTGTCCGGAATCTCCGGATTCTTCGATGGCCAGCTCGCCCGGTCCGACTTGGGGGCCGGGTATGTTGCGGCGCAGGTCGGTTACGTCGTGGTGGCCTGGCTCGCCGTGGGTTGCGCTGCGGCGCGGCTGTGGGCTCTTCGACGGCATCCGGTTCGCCATGGCCATGCGTGACACGACTCCGCCGAGTGCGGCGGCGACGCACCGCGAAAGGAACCCGTACAGGGGTGTTCCACTCGCGCTGGGCGGGCGGGACGCACCCGGGCGACGAACGGGTCGGCTGTCACGCTCCTGACGCTAACCCGCTCGGCTCCGCCAAGGGCGCCAGGCCGCACGTTGCCGAGAAGCCCTGCGCCTCGATGCCTAGAGCCACATTGCTACGGGCGTACAAGTTCGCGAGCGCGACCTTCGCGGTGAGCTCGACCATCGCCGGCGCTCCGAGTTGATCGAGCAGCCGCGCCGAGAGCTCGTCGGTCACCGTGGGCGGCGTCTGCGACATCGCCTCGGCGTACTCCATGACGTCGCGCTCCAAGGGCGTGAACACCTCCGACTCCCGCCAGCGGGGCACCTCTCGCGCTTTGGCCTCGTCCAGCCCCTCGTGGTGGGCCTGGAAGTAGCCCAGGTCGAGGCAGAACGTGCAGCCGATCAGGGAGGCCACCGCCATGTGGGCGTAGGACTTCAGATCCTCGTCACACTCCTTCCACTTGGCGGACTGCTGGCCCAGCCCGAAGCTGAACCTGAGTACCGGCCGGTTGTGCCACATCACGCCGAGGGCGTCGGGCACCTCGCCGAACATCTTCTTGCTCATCATCTTCAGCATCGCGCCGTAGACGCCGGTGATCTCAGCTTCGGGAACCCGGGTGTTGCTCGTCATGTCTCCTCCTGATGTGTTGGTCTCAACGTGGAGACACCGGCCGAGGTCAGTCTGTGACAGCACGACAGACCTTTCTCTTCGAGCAATCTCCGCACCGACCGGCACCTGACGGAATCGTTCCTCGACTGCGGCAGAGACCTTGGCGTCGAAGAGGCGGCTGCTCGGTGGGGCAACCGGCCTTGCCTACCGAATGTCGAACAGTGGGTTGGCTCCCGTTGTCTCCATGTCAGGCGTGGACCGCTCGCTGCCCGATCGCGCCACGGAGGCCGATGCACCCGACACAGTCGACACAGTCGACACAGTCGACACGGTCGACACGGTCGACACATCGCTGCAGTTCACGCCCGCCTAGGTGGCCAAGCACCCCTGCAGGCCCACGCCGAGAACGGTGAGCACGCTGGCCAGTATCCCGAGGCCTCCGCCTGTGGCACAGCGTCGGCGTAGTCCGAAGCCCGGCTGCGGCCGGCAGTGTCGCGGTCGCCGGCAGCGTTGCGACGGCGGGTTTGGGTGGTGCGGATCTGCTTCCGGATCGATGGCGGTCCTGCAGTCATTGCGGACGCCGCAAGATGCACAACGCGAAGCCGGCCCTTTGCAAGATCGCAACGGTCTGTGCTGACTTGAGATGGATGAACGGCTTGGTATGGTGCCGAGGCTGGTGGTGCTGCACCGCTCGGAATTCCAGAGCAGCGTTGCAGGGAGAGGATCGGCACGACGATGCAGGGGTCAGCGATCCCCCGTGCGGTGGCTGCGGCCAAGTCGATCGCCTCGTCACTTGGTTTGACAGCCGATGAGGCGATCGTTCTTCACGACTCGAACAAGCTCACCCTGCGCCTGCTGCCCGGTGACGTCCTGGCCCGGGTGGCACCGGTCGCCCAGCAGGTCGCACAGTTCGAGCTCGAGCTTGCTCAGCAGCTCCTCGAATCGGGATGTCCTGTGGCCGCTCTCGAGCCTCGAGTGGAGTCACGCGTCTATGAGCGTGATGGCTTCGTGGTCACGCTGTGGACCTACTACGAGCCCGTGTCATCTCCAGACATCTCACCAGCCGAATACGCCAACGCGCTCGCGCAACTCCATGCCGGCATGCGCAAGGTCGATGTCGCGACGCCGCACTTCACGGACCGCGTCGATCAGGCCCAACAGCTCGTCGCGAGCCGTGACGAAACGCCGGCGCTCACCGACACGGACCGGGAGCTGCTCGGCGACACGTTACGAAGTCTGAGTCGAAAGATCGACGAACGCGGCGTCGGCGAGCAGCTGCTGCACGGCGAGCCGCACCCGGGCAACCTGCTCACCACGAAGAACGGGCTGCTGTTCATCGACCTCGAGACGTGCTGCCGTGGGCCGGTCGAATTCGACCTCGCCCATGCGCCCGAAGAAGTCAGCGAGCACTATCCGGGTGTCGATCGTGACCTGCTTCGCGAGTGCAGAATCCTCATGCTGGCGATGATCACAGCCTGGCGCTGGGACCGAGGCGACCAGCTCCCAAACGGTCGCCAGCTCGGCACAGAATGGCTCAACCAGATCCGAGTGGCGCTCGAACGCAGCTGAAGCCAATACTCGGCATCACCCCTCCGGCGCCTCGAGAGTCAGGGGTGGGAGCTGGTGGGTGGCCGTTCGAACGAGGTGATGAGGCGCCGAGCAAGATCTGCGTCGCCTTCGACGGAGAGGGTCTGCTCGCGCAGGGCGTCGTCGAACCGGCGGTCGCCGAAGACGATCGTACGGAGTTCGGCGCGGGCCGTGCTGATCATGGCGTCGGGAGAACCCGATGATCTTGCCACCCAGGTGAGGGCGCGATCGTCGAAGTGCGCCTCCTTGACTTCTCCCTCGAGGTCGATCACGACGTTCCCGCTGCCGGCGCGGCCGGGGAGATAGGTCGTCTGCAGGGCGAGCCAGAAGGCGTTGGGGCTGAGTTCGCGGGCGGACTGCACGGGAAGCCGGCTGCCCCATCGCGCCAGGGCAATGAGCGCTGGAGCGAGGCCGGCGCCGAGGTCGGTCAGTTCGTACACCCAGCCGCTCACCGGCGCGGGCAGGTGCCGGCGCCGTAGGACGCCGTGCGCTTCGAGCTCGTCGAGCCTTTGCGACAGGACGTTCGGGCTGATTCCCGGGAGGCCGCGCCGGAGGTCGGCGAACCGCTTCGGACCGTAGAAGAGTTCGCGGACCACAAGGAGCGCCCAGCGCTCTCCAACCCGGTTGAGGGCACGGGAGAGGCCGCAGGGGTCGTCGTACCGACGGGAGTCTGTCATCGCGCGATCCTGCTTAAGACTTGAAGGTCCTATGCTAGGACTGATCCGTGGCCGATGAATACGTTGTTTCGACGGACGGCACTCGGATCGCCTACGAGCGCTTGGGTACCGGCCCGGTGGTGATCTTGGTCGGCGGTGGCCTCACCGACCGGGCGGAGAACGCACCGCTGGCCGAGGCGCTCGCCTCCGACCTGACCGTGTGCAACTACGATCGTCGGTCCCGCGGGGCCAGCGATATCGGTGATCCCGGTCTCACGCGGGAACTGGCAGACCTCGAGGCCCTCATGGCGGCCGTGGCGCCACGGTCAGCCTCGCTGGTGGGCGTCTCGTCCGGTGGTGCGCTCGCCTTGGAGCTCGCCGCTCGGTCGATCGACTCCGGCAGCGTGAGTTCGCTGCTGGTGTACGAGGTGCCATACCTGCCGAGCGCAGAGTACGAGCAGAGCTGGGCAGCCTATGTTCCACAGGTGACAGCGGCGCTTCACGCCGGGGATCTCGATCGAGCGCTCGAATTGTTCATGGGCTTGGCCGGATCGGAGGACGCCGAGATCGAGGCGGCGCGCCAGTCCCCGGCCTGGCCGTCTCTGCGTGAACTGGCCCCGACCCTTGCCCACGACGCAGCCGTGCTGGGAAACGGGCGCATCCCGAAGCGACTTGCCCGCATCCCCGTTCCGGTCGTGGTCGCTACCGGCGCGGGCGAAACCCCCCTGAGCGCCTTCTACCGAGCCGCCGCCGACCAGCTCGCCGCGGCCCTGCCCACGGCGAAGCGGATGGAGCTCGACAACTCCGAGCACGTGCTCGGGGCGTCGACCTCCACCGCTATCGCATCGGTCCTGACACAGAGCGTTCCCATCGGCGACCAACCGCTCCGGTAAACGCCCACCGGACTCATTCAGCCGGGCCCAAGGCTCATCAGGGGTGGAACTGCTGCTTGGCGGCACCGGTGGCCGGCCGATGTCGCACCGGGCCGCGATGTGCTGACGGCCCGGTGCGATTGCTTCGGTCAGCCACAACCGCCGTTGAACTTCTGGCCGAAGAACTGGTCGCCACCTACCCCGGTGGGGTGCAGTTGCCACGGCTTCGCCTGGGCTCCGGGCACTCCGGTCAGCCGCTTGCCACCGGGGCTGGAGTACTTGACGAAGCTGCCGATCTGATCCTTGCGCCACCACTGGCTGGAGTCCTGAGTGTCGAACGTCCTGGCGACGACCGGGCTGGCGTTGTTCGAGCTGCTGCGAGTGGCGGCGAACACGCCGGTGTCAGTGTTGACGTTTCTGAGGACGACATAGCCGAAGGGGCCCGATTCCTCGACCCACAGTTCCGCCCGACTCAGACCGCTCGAATCGCGCATCGACAAGGGCGCGTTGTTCGTGCTGCCGTTGGCGAACCCCAGGGCCATGTCGAGGTTCGGCGCACCGCTGAGCACGATGCCGAAGGCGGGCTTACAGGCTCCTGCCGCGCTGGCGGCAGCGGGTGCCGAGGCATGTGCCTGGCCGGTGGCCGCGGCGACAGAGCCGGCCACGAGCACGCCAACCGCTGCTGCCAGCCGCAGAGGCCTTCGGGATCGGCGGTGGCGGGACGGCTCCGAGCGGTTGGACTCCATCTGGTTCATGAGGTTCTCCTTGGGTGTCGCGGCACCGAAGCGGCGCCTGCAAAGCCCTAGGAGTGGATCACCGGCGAACTCGTACCCCGATGCGAGAAGATAAGTATTCGCGGGGACGAATTCGGTATGAGCAGCCAATCCTCTCCGTATGCTCGTTCAACGCGTCGCGTATCGCCCGCTGACCGGTGAGCACCACGACGGCTACGGCCGCTGACGGTTGAGCAGAACGAGGTGGACGCCGATATGGACGGCCGTGATTGACCAGCATTTCGCGGTCGCGCTTCCGACGCTCACCGGAGACGATGGTGGGGTGGGGGTGGAGACGCGTCGGCTGGTTGGCCGTGACCCGGAGTTGAAGGCGCTGGCCGAGCTGGTCGAGGACGCTGCTGCTTATCGGGGTCGGGTAGCTCTCATTACGGGTGAGCCAGGGATCGGGAAGACGAGCCTGGCCGAGACGGTAGAGGCGCTGGCTCGTCGGTCGGGTTTCGTCGTGGCGTGGGGCCGTTGCTCGTCGGCAGGTATGCCGTCGTATTGGCCGTGGACGCAGGCGTCGAACACGCTGTTCGGGACGGCGGATCTGCTTCGACCCGGCAAGTTTGACTCTCGGCCTGAGATGTTCGCCGCTCTCGCCGAGGCTGTGGAGGCGCGATCTCGAGCCCGGCCGGTTCTCGTGATCTTCGAGGACGCGCACTGGGCCGACGTCGACTCCCTGCGGCTGTTGGAGCTCCTGGCCGAGGTGGCCGCCGGCCAGAGGCTGTTCTTGTTGATCACGACCAGGGTCGACGGCGGCACGCTCCCCGCGACGGCCGGCGTCCGGAGGTTTCCACTGTCTGGACTGGACCGGGACGCGACCGCGGCCCTCGTTCGGCGCATCGTCAGCACAGAGCCCAGCCGGGAATACCTCGATGAGGTACATCGGCGCAGCGCCGGCAATCCGTTCTTCGTCTCCGAGGTTGCCCGGTTGCAGGCGACCCGCGGCACGCCAACCGGCTCGGTGCCGGTGGCCGTCCGGCAGGTGTTGGAGCACCGGCTCGCGCGGCTGCCCCAGGATTCGGTCGAGCTGCTGCAGGCGGCCAGTGTGGTGGGTGTGCCGCACGTGGGCCGCTTGGCCGCTGTCACCGGTCTAGCCGAGGTCGAGGTGGCGGCGCTGCTGGAGGAACCGGCTGCGGCCGGGGTGGTGCATGACGGCAGGTTCGCGCACGAGTTGATGCGCGAAACGCTCTACGACGGCATCGATCCGGTTCGGCGGGCGGCACTGCACCGTCGGGCGGCCGAGCGCTTGCAGGCCGAAGGTCCCGCCCAGCTGGCCCGGCACTGGGCGCTGGCTTCGGGGGCGGACGCCCGGGAACGGGCGGGGCCACTGGCCGTCGACGCCGGCGACCTCGCCGCCGCCGGCCTCGCCCACCAGCAGGCAGTGGAGCACTATCGCCTGGCTCTGGAGATGGGAGTCCGCGAGCTGAGTGTGCATCGCCGGTTGGGGGAGGCTCAGATGCTTGCCGGGCAGGTAAGCGCAGGTCGGTCGACGCTTCGCTCCGTCGCCCGGGAGGCCAGGGCCGCCGAGGACGCCGCAGAGTTGGGTGCGGCCGTGTTGGCCATGGGTGGTGGGGTGGGTGGCTTCGAGGTTGACATGTTCGATCTGGACCAAGCTCCCTGGCTTCAGGACACGTTGCGGCTGCTGCCCGTTCGAGACAGCGCACTGCGCGCCGCGGTGCTTGCCCGATTGGCGCTCGTAAAGGCCGGGTCGGCGTCAGCGGACCAGCGCGCTCGGCTGGCCGAGGAGGCAGCCGCGATGGGAAGGCGGGTGGGCGACGCCGACGCAGAAACGGCTGCGCTCGCCGCCCTCTGTGACGTGCGGTCGGGACCGGACTTTGTGCAACAGAGAATCGCTGCGGCCGAGCGGATGTTGGCGCTCGCCGGTCGCCATGCGCTGCTGGAGCTGCTCGCTCGCCGGCTTAGGCTCCGAGCTCGACTGGAGTTGGGTGACCTGATCGGGGTGGACGCCGACCTCGCGGCGTACGCGCGCGTTGCCGATCGGCTCCGCTCACCTACGTACGGCTGGCTCGTGCCGATGTGGCGAGGGATGCGTGCCGTACTTGACGGCGATCTGGACGGCGGGCAGCGTTTCGCCGGTGAGGTGGCCGCCCTCGCCGAAAAGTTGCAGAGCGCCAATGCCGAAATGATGGCGTGGACGCTGCGCTGGCGGGTCGCACGGCTCCGGAAGGACGTAGCGACGATCCGCAAGCTTCCCGCCCGCATGTCGCGATGGACCGAGGACTTCCCGGCATGGAGCTGCACGTATGCGCTGCTTTACGCCGAGGTGGGAGACCACGAGCGCGGACGACGACACATCCGGCGCGTGATGGACGCCGGGTTGGACACCGTGCCCTTCGACTCGGAGTGGATCGAGCTGTTGTGGTCGCTGGGTGAGGCCGCGGTGCTGCTCGACGAGCGCGATGCTGTGTCCGCAGTAAACGACGCTCTGGCACCGTACGCGGGCCTGTGGGCCGTGGACGGCTTCGGCGCCGCCTGCTTCGGCAAGGTTGCCGACCTGCTCTCCCGGCTTGACGAGTACTTGGGCCGCCCGACCGCGGAGCCGGTGGATCAGGCGAGCTTCGTCCGGACCGGCAATATCTGGCGGATCGCGTACCGCGGCCTGGCCGTCAGCGTCGTCGATTCCAAGGGCATGCGCGACCTCGCCGTGCTGCTGGCTCGGCCGGGCCGGGAGATCCACGTCCTCGATCTGGTGGAGGCATCCGGCGGGCCAACCAGGGCCGAGGCGGGGATCGACACGGGCCCGATGATCGACACGACCGCGCGAGACGCCTACCTCCAACGGCTCGCCGAGCTGGAGGACGAGATCGCGGCTGCCACTGAGAACTCCGATCTCGGCCAACTCGCCCAACTCTACGCAGAGAGAGAATTCCTCAGCAGCGAGATCGCGGCCGCCAGCGGTCTCGGTGGCCGGCCCCGGAAGAGCGGCGACCGGGTGGAGAGAGCCCGGAAAGCGGTGGCGATGCGCATCGGCACCGCCCTGAAGGCGATCGAGCGCCAGCATCCCGAGCTGGCCCGGCATCTGCGCATCAGTACCTCGACGGGACGGGAATGCTGCTATCGCCCCGAACAGCGAGTGGCCTGGCAGCTGACCGCCCGCCATGACATTGTCACACCGGATGTGGCGCCTCCTGGGTGAGCGGGACGGACCCGCAGCAGGAGGGAAACTAATGTCCACCATCACCGAGGTCCAGACGTCGCCCCAGGAGACAGCTCTGGCGGTCGACGATCTGGCGGGTCGGATCTTCAGCGAAGGGGTCGGAGCCTTTCACCTCGGCACCGTCTACATCGGCCTGAAACATGGCCTATTCGCCCAGCTGGTCACAGAAGGGCCGCTCACCGCTGAAGAGCTCGCGGACCGCACGAGTCTCGACCGTTGGTACGTGCGCGAGTGGCTCCAGGCCGAGACGATCGCCGGGCTGCTGCTGACCGACGACGGCGACCTGTCCGCGGCCCACTTCACCGTCGCACCTGGTGTCCGAGAGGTCTTGGTCGACGAGACCGGGCCCGCCTATCTCGGGGGGCTTCCGCTCGCAGTGAGAGCGGGTTTCGCGGCGATGCCGCAACTGATCTCGGCAATCCGCACCGGAGCCGGCGTCCCGTACGCCTCCTATGGCGCGGACGCCGTTGCGGCGCAAGCGGCCCTGAACCGGCCCGCCTTCGTCAATCAGCTCGTCCCGGACTGGATCCCACAGATCCCCGATGTGGCGGCGGCGCTCGCCGACCGGAGTCGGCCGATGCGAGTGGCCGACGTCGGCTGCGGTCTTGGCTGGGCAGCCATCGAGCTGGCGAAGTCCTATCCGCGACTCCGCGTCGACGGGTTCGACACCGACGAGGAGTCGATCACCCGGGCGCGCCGGAACGCGGTAGCGGAAGGAGTGTCGGATCGAGTCACCTTCGACGTCGTCGACGCTTCCAGCGGTTACGGTGACCGGCGCTACGACCTGATCTTGTTCTTCGAGTGTGTGCACGACATGGCCTACCCGGTTACCGTGATTGCGCAAGCGAGGGCGGCGCTCGCCGCCGGCGGAACCGTGATCGTCATGGACGAGCGGGTCGACGAGACCCCCACACCGGGCGATCCCGTCCAAACCTTCTTCGCCACCGCAAGCGTTCTCTGGTGCCTTCCGCAAAGCCGGGTCGAGCCGGACTCGGAGGCGGTCGGCACGGTGATGCCGGCCAGCCAATTCCGGCGCATCGCCCAGCGGGCGGGCTGGTCCGATATCGAGATCCTGCCGATCGATCATCCGTTCTGGAGGTTCTACCGACTCCTCGCGTGATTGGCTCAGATCGCAGGTGGGCTGGCAGGTGGCGCGCCGTTCGACGATTCAGGTTCGGCGGCACTGTGAAGCCGGCGGTCGGTATTGCAGTTCCACGAGATCTGCTCACCCCGCACCTTGCCGTTTCGTCCCGCGATCGCCACCCCGAACTCGGGCTCGACTGAACGCACGGGCTGGACGCGGTTACCACCCGAGGTCAGATCGGTGCCGGATCTCCGTCAGGCTGGATGGCCAGCCAGGTGCCACCGAATCCTTCGATGTTGTGGCATAGGACTTCGTACTTGCCCTCGTCGGCGTAGAAGTAGAGGGGGTGGCCGGCGTAGGTGACCTGGAGAGTGCCGTCGTTGCGGCGGCTGGTGCCGAGCAGGTTCGCCCGCGCGGCCCGAGTGGGTTGCGGCGTGCCCTTGGTCAGCACGGGCGGCCACGCGTCGGCGCAGTCGTCGTAGCACTTGGGCCGACTGTCTTGTTCGGCGTCGAAGAGATAGATCGCCTGCCCTGAGCCGTCGTACAGGATCGAGCCGAATTGGCTGTCGGCCGCCAAGATGACCGTGCCTCCCGGCGTACGAGGCGTCGAGGGGCGTTTCGGCCTTGCGGAGGCAGACCTGGTGCTCGGCGTCGTGGGTGCGGCAGATGGCGCTGAGGGGGCCGACGAACTGGTCGACGGGGACAATGTGCTCGCCGGCGCAGACCCCGCGGTCGACGGCGCGGCCGAGGGCGTGGTCGTCGAGGGCGTGGCACATCCCACCAACACGAGGCAGATGAGCAGAACGCACGCTCTCACGGCTCAAGTCTGCAGCCACTTCCGCAGACCCGTGCCGGATGCGGGGATTTCCGTCGACCGCGATGGACCTGACGGCAGCTCCGGGTTGCTTGCTGGGGTGTTGATCCCCGTTTGAGAGGGAGGGCGCGACGGCTAGTTTCAACTATCCAGAAGGACGCTTGGAGCTCCAGGGCATAACGCGGGAAGTCAGTCGGGTAGGTCGACGTGCATCAATCGGTGGATCCCATGGAGGAAAGCCCCTGGCCCGTCCGCGGACGATGCAGATCTGGACGCTCCAGTGCTGCCTCAAGATCCAGGGCAGTCTGGATCGAGCCTGTGTCGAGGCCCAGTTCCACCATGGCGAAGGCGACATCCGGTTGGATGCCCACAATTGTGGCGACCGCGCCTCGAAGCCTCGCCATCTCCGCGATGTTGCGCAGGGTGTGTGATCCGTAGGAGTCGAGCACGTCGAGGGCCGCAACATCGATGATCACTCCACGGGTGCGACGGTCGCCGATCTGAGTGATAACGTCCCGCTGGAATCTCATGAATTGCGCATCATCGAGACCCGCGTGGATTGAAGCGATCAGCAGCAGGCCCTCCCGCAGGACCGAGACCAGCGTCGGTTCAGGGCTCACAACTTCGCAACTCCTCACGGCCGGGCTACCGCCCCGTAACGGAAGCTCGTCTCCCAGCTCTTAGCCTTTGCCCCCACTCATACCTACGACGGACGGGACCATCAACGGACGACGACGCCGGCTTTGCCGCGTCGAGCGATCCTCGGGCGGCGGACCCCGGGGCGGCGTCGTGTGCCGCGCACGAACATCGCACCGGAGACTTCGTCCTCCTCAGCACGTACGCCGGGACCACCGTCTCCCCCGATCATCGATACCGTTGAAGACGCCTTCGATGCAGGTGCATGACGCAGATCCCGGGCCGGGACACCTGCAAACGCAGAAGCGGCACCGGTGCAACACCTCGTTACCCGACCCATCACGATTCGCCGTGACCACAATCGCCTCAACCGAGAGCGGGCCATCTGTGTTCGATCAGCGCCCCCATCCCCCGGTCGGGCCCGCCGCCGAACTGCCGGTGGATCCGTGAGTCATGTGGTAGGTCGCCATGACCTCGAGAAAAAACTCGGACGCCGCATCCACCACGTCGTCGAGTTCGTCGACCGCTGTCTCCGACAACGTCATCCGGAAGACTTCATGGTGGATTTTGGAAAGCTCAAGGATACTTATGCCCTCGATGACGGCTGTGCGGCCGATCTCGTAGCCGGCGTTCAACGCCTTTTCCTCCCGGCTCGGCAGATAGCTGAGGAAGGCCACACGATAGTCACGGCGCACCGCGTCCGCCGTGTTCACTGCAGAGGGCCCGGTGGTTGACCTGCTCGGCCACCAGTTTCATGGGCGAAGTAATCCAAGGCTTCTTCAAGGTCCAGGGCGGTGTGCACCGAACCGGTGTCCAGGCCGAGCTCGACCATGGCGAAGGCCACGTCCGGTTGGATACCAACGATCGTTGTCACCGCCCCACGAAGGCGAGCCATTTCGGCCATGTTCCGGAGTGTGCGCGACCCGAAAGAGTCCAACACGTCGAGGGCGGCGACATCGATGATCACCCCCCGGGACCGGTACTTCCCGATGCTCTCGATGAGGTCCCGCTGGAATCTCAGCAGCTGCGAGTCGTCCAGGGCGGTGTGGATCGACGCGATCAGGTACGAACCCTGTCGCAGGATTGATACCAGTGCCGGTCCGGTGTCCACTATTCGACCTGCTCCTCCTGCCTCGTCACCCGGAAGCCGAGCAGCCGCTCCGCCTGTTCCAGGCCGCCCTGCAGGTCACCAATCGTGTTCATCTTGCTCAAATCAACTCCTATCGTCACCAGCGTCTGGGCGATCTTCGGCGACAGCCCCGTGATGATCACGCTTGCTCCCATCAACCGGGAGGCATCGACTGTCCGCACGAGATGGTTCGCCACAGCTGCGTCGACGTCGGGGGCACCGGTGATGTCGATCACCACGACGCGGGCCCGATGCGTACGGATGCCGAGCAACAGCTGCTCGGTGAGCTGGCGAGCCCTCTCGGTGTCCAACACTCCGATGATCGGCAAGATCAACAAGCGCTCCCGCACGGGAAGTACCGGCGTGGAGAGTTCCCGGATCGCGTCCTGCTGCTGGCGGATCACCCGCTCGCGCTCATCGACGAAGCTGACGGCCACGGTGTTGGCGATTCGGTTGGCCGCCGGTTCGTAAGCATTCAACACGCGGTTCAACAGCGCAAAGTTCCTCTGGTACTTCTCGAACAGCGAGCGCGCGAGAACGTCCCTGAGCAGGAGCACAATCCCCACGACTTCTTGGGTCTCCACCCCCCTGGGGATGATCCGTTCTGAGAGGTCCCGCGCGTAGTGCTGCAGAGCCTCCACACTCCCGGTCTCCAACACCTCGACGTAGTTGTCGTACACCGACGTCGTCTCCTCCGCCATCTCCTGCGGGGTCATGGCGTCGAGCAGGTGAGCGTCCTGGATCCGGACCTCCCACTCCTGGCGAAGCTTCGTGCGGTGCTCCCGAAGATGAGCGACGAGCTGGGGAAGCAGCTGATCCTCGTCTTCTGAGTTTGAAGCCGGAGAATTCGCGGCGACCTCATCGCCTATCGTCACATCGTTGGTCATGTCATCCTCCCCGACGCCACTTGGTCATCGTGATCGTCGTACCTCGCCCGATTTCACTGGAAATATCGAATTCGTCCATCAGTCGACGCGCTCCCGGCAATCCCAACCCCAACCCGCCGTAGGTGCTGTATCCCTCAGACAGCGCCATCTCGAGATCGGGAATCCCTGGCCCAGTGTCACGGGCGACAACGCGAAGCCCTGGGCGCGGTTCATCCAAGAGCTCCAGGAACACTTCACCGCGCTCCGCGAATCGTACGATGTTGCGACAGATCTCCGACACCGCTGTGGCGATCACGGTCATCTCGGTGCGCGAAAAGCCCAGTCGACCGGCAAGATCGCGGGCCCCTTTGCGGCCCAGAACGACGTCGGCATCGACGAGAATCTTGACTCGGATCTCGTTGTCACGCGGCTGCCCGCGTTCCATCAAGGGCTCGCTCAAGGTGGCACACACCTGACACTCCAAGAGGTGTCGGGCCGCCCCGACCTCGGCCTGTCGCCGCCGGTCGGCCGCCGACAGCGACAACAAGACCGGCCGGCACCGGTCGGAGGTCGGCTCCAGCCCATGAAGCGCCAGCAGATACTCCACCCGAAGTCTTGCCCGCGTGCGATTGAGCTGGGCGGCCACGGCACCGGGGGTCGACCCCAGATCCGTGGCGAGAGACTTGGTGTCGCGCCCGGCCACCTCGTGGGCGAGCAACGTTGCTCGCTCTCGTTCACCCAGCCTCGCGAGCGCCTCAGAGACTGCCTGCGCATCGACCTTCCTGAGCAGCTGCTCGTCTGGAGCGTCGGCACCGTCCAGCTCGAGGACCCGATGCTGGTTGCGCCGGTGCCGGTCGCGCGTGATCCATAGCGAGCGGACGACATTCCTGGCCGTCACGATCGCATAGGGCTCAAGCATCCCCGGCGCTATCCGGTTCCCCCGGGCGAGCACCTTGACCAAGGTTTCTTGGACAAGATCATCCACCACGGTGGGGTCGTCCACCCGGGCCCGGATGATTCGGCGGACGATGGGAATGAGCGCCTCCACGTCCAATTCTTGGTCAGGCAGCGAGCCACCGGCGTCGTCGACGGCACCCAGGGCGCCCATGGGCACACGATACGCCGACCCCACACTCGTTGGTCCCGAACCTGCGAGGTGGGCCAGATGGCAGCGAGACCAAACCGGGTGCGATCCGGAGTCCCTGCAAGTCGCCGCCGATCAGAGCCAGGCTTGTCGGAGCATTCGAAGCTAACCACCTGGGCCGCCGCACAGAAGCGAGACTCGCATGGACCAGATGCCTCCTGACCGATTCGTCCTTCCGGACCGACCGACTCGGCCCGTCCCTAGCGCTGTCGAGGTGCACGAACGCCTCCGCGTCATCACCTGGCCGCAAAAGCGTCCTTATCGGTGAAGCCCTTGAGGCCAGATTCCACTGACGGCTCACCGCGACGATAGGAAGGCACCCCATATCCTGGCAACCCATTCGGGACCCGGACCTGTCGAGGAACAGACATCAACCGAAGGGGATCACTCGTGACCGCACACTCGATGCTTCCCGTGTCGACCGACACCAGCCACGTCGTCCGCGGCGAAGTCATGGATGAACTCATCGAAGCTCTCGTGCTTGCTGCCGGCCCTGCGGCCCGCGCGGGTGTCATCGCACATCTGGTTCAAGAACTATGTGTCACGGTCGAGTGCTGGAGCGGCAACGATGCCGCGCCCGCCGAGGGACGAACCGATGAGCTGACCAGCCTTCTCCGAGTGCGTGAAGCTGCTCAAGATCACCAGCGGCGGATGAGCACCGATCACCTGGGTGAATCCGCAAGCCTCATCGAAACCCTGGCCCACTCTTAGCACCCGCAGTAGTGGCACCAAGGCGCGACCCCACACCGCCGCCGATGACGTCGGGAGCAACTCGCCGCGCTTCGAAGCAACCAAGCTCATGAACCAGATGGCCGACGCACAGCGCCCTCGCGACGGCCTCGAGCGTTAGCCCAGTTGCGCCGCCACAACTGCTGAGACCTGGCTGTTTACAACGTAAAGCGCTGAGTTTACACTGTAAAGGCAGGATTCGTGCAGGCCTGGCGCAGTTGGCGGAGGCTGGGCGGAGGAACGATCAGCCCTCGTCTCAGCCAGGTCGATGTGACCGTTCGAACGTTGGGCGGGGGTTCGGCGAAGCGCCGGGATTGTGTCCGGCGGTGAGGGGGATTGGTGAGCGACCCGACCGTGCTTTCTGGCCGCTATCGTCTGGGGCCGCCGCTGGGTCGCGGCGGCATGGCCACCGTCAGCCTGGGCCTGGACATCCGGCTGGGCCGGCCGGTGGCGATCAAGCAACTGGCCGCGAAATACCTCGACGACCCGGCCGCGCGGCGACTGTTCGACATCGAGGCCCGGTGCGCGGCCCAGCTGAACCATCCCGCCATCGTGCGCGTCTTCGACAGCGGAGAGGACACCGACGCCAGCACCGGTGCACCCACGCCCTACATCGTCACCGAATACGTCGCCGGCGAAACCCTGGGGCGGTTGCTGCGGCGCGAAGGCCCGCTGCAGCCGGCTCGAGCCCTGCAACTGACCATCGCGGTCTTGGAGGCGGTGACCTGCTGCCACGACGCCGGCATCGTCCACGCCGACATCAAACCCGGCAACGTGATGGTCACCCGCACCGGCCAGATCAAGCTGATGGACTTCGGTCTGGCCCGCCACCTCGTCCCCACCGAGTCCGACGCCGCCCTCGGGGCCGAAGGCTTCGGCACCGCCAAGTACCTCTCCCCCGAACAGATCCGCAGAGATCCCCTGGATGGGCGCAGCGACGTCTACTCCACCGGCTGCCTGCTCTACGAACTACTGGTCGGCCAGCCACCGTTCGCCGGCGACGACTACGCCGAACTCGCCTACCAACACCTGGCCAGCCCCCCGCCGCCCCCCAGCCGGCTGCGGCCCCGCCTCGGCACCGCCTTCGACGACATCCTGGCCCGCGGCCTGGCCAAACATCCCGACGAACGCTACCCAACCGCGGCCGCCATGCGGGCCGACCTACACCGTCTGCTCGCCGAAACCACCCGGACCCGACCAACCGACCAAGCTGCCAACACTCCCCAAAGGGACCACCACCGGCCCCGCCGACCGACCCGCGGCCGCCGCATTCTCCTCGTCGCCGCCGGGGTGGTTGGCATGTGGCACCACCAGCCGCCTTGAGCCTTCAGCGTGCAAACCTCGGCAGGGAGGGTGGTGCGCCCGCTGGAGTCCGTCGTCGGGACCCGCGTCATGACAGGTACATCGACGAGTCTTCTTAGGTGGGTCCGATCGAGGAGCGGATGTAGAGCACGCCTCCTGCCTCCTGACTAGCGGCCAGGGGCACGGCGACGGTAGCCAGTCACAGGGGCCTGCCGCACACGACACATTTGATCAGGGAAGCAAGTGACAGATCTAGCTGAGGAACCGTCATGAACGAGGCAAACGTCGCAGCCATCGGCCCTGACGAGGCGCGGATGATTGTCGACTTTGGGGCCGGGCCGGCCGGCGTCGGCCCTGCCTACTCCATCGATTCCGGCGACTTCTTTCCGTCGAGACCGCAGGAATCCTCAGCGGATGACCACGTCGGGTCAGCTACAGAGTGTATCGGGTCTGATGGAGGTTGAGTCACCATCGGTGCCGTTGTGCCCCATGCCGCCGGCCCCACAGGGGCTGGGAGCCGCCTGCTGCCACCGACGTTGCAGTCGAGACGTCTCGCGACAGCGATGACGATCGCCTTGTGGCACGGTCTGCAACCGATCTCCGTTGGGCATGCCCGGCAAACCCCGGCGAGCTGACCTACTTGGAGCCGTTCAACATGCCCGACGAAACAGGCTCGAGCCGTCCGGGCCATCCGACTCAGGACCTTCATTCATTGCACCCCAACCGCTGGGAGGACCAATGAATAATGCCGATTGGCCACCACAGGACGCAGTGGAACGAGCTGCGGAACGCATCCTGCTGATCTTGGTTGGGATGGGCCTCGAGGGCGAGACGGCAATCGAGTCATCCAGAGAGGTCGCCAAACGAGCCCTGCTTGCCGCTTTCCCTGACCCACCGGAGGATGACGCCGCTTGGGATGTCGTCGATGATCACGAGCGGGCCGAGGGGGAGCTCCGGGAAGCGCTGGCCGACGCCGAGAACCGGGTTTCGTGCTGGAAGTGTCGCACCGACGCCGCTTGGCTAAGGGACGACGTCGACGCAAACCTAAGAATTGAGCACTACTTCGGCGCAGCTCCGGGGACACTTGCTGCCGCCACGGCGGACGCTCAGCAGGGCTAGTTGGGCTCCGCGGGACGCAGTCATTGTGGGCGGGTTAGGTTAGGCGGGCGCGCGTCCGGCACACAGGCGAGGGGGGTTAGCACGTGACCGAGCAACGAAGCAGCACAGGTGGCCGTGGGCAGGGCTCGACCTCCAATACCGGCACCGCCAACGGCGAGGTCCTGGCTGAGAGCTTGGTTGTTCTGGCCCGCGACTTGGAGCAACACGACGACCCCGAGACCATGCTGGCCGCAATCGTCGCTGCCGCGGTGGCGATTGTTCCCGGGGTGGAGGAAGGCTCCATCAGTGCAGTCGCCGGGCGGCGGCAGGTCAGCTCCGTGGCGCCGACCAGCGAGCTCCCGCGCAAGGTCGACGCGATTCAGACAGAAGTGCAGCAGGGGCCGTGCCTGGACGCGCTTTATGAGCAGCAGACCGTCCGCGTCACCGATATGGCCACCGAGAACCGCTGGCCGCTGTTCGCCCGACGCGCCAGCCAGGCCGGTGCGGCGAGCATGCTGTCGTTGCAGTTGTTCGTGGAGGGCGACAACCTCGGAGCCCTGAACTTGTACGGCCGGGTACCCGACGCGTTCACCGATGAGTCCGAACAGGTCGGCCTCTTGATGGCCGCCCACGCCGCCATCGCGTACGCCGGTGTCCGCAAAGAGGCGCACCTTGCGCAGGCCCTAGTCAGCCGCGAGCTGATCGGCCAAGCCAAGGGCATCTTGATGGAGCGGTACCAGATCAGCGGCGAACGCGCATTCCGGGTGATGACTCGGGTCAGCCAAAACAGCAACCGAAAACTGCACGACGTCGCCGAGGAGCTGGTCCGACACGGAACCATCTCCGCGAGGGGCCGCTCCACGCCATTGCCCCGGTGACCTAATGGAATCGGTCTGACGGCTCAAGGGCAGAACCGCCAGACCTAGGGCGCGCGAGCCTCCGGAGACCAACGAAACCATCGATCGAAACATGCCCGATTCCAGCGAATTCAGACTTATCCCGGTCGGCATCGGCCCTAGACGAGCCGGGCGGGGAGGTCCCTGCCAGCCGAGAAACAGGCAGCTGGCCACCAGTGGGCAGGTTCTGATGACCGCCGGTGGGCAGAATCTCGTGACCGTGGACAAGCCCGATCGGCGGCCTCAGCGGTACCAGCTCGAGTTCCCCGGATCGGAGCCGTCATGACAACGTCTCTGGAAGGTTGTGAGGTCGGGGCGCCGAAGAACCATAGAAGACAACCGGCTCGTCGACCATCAGAACATGGCCGATCTCCAAGGCGACAGCTACCGACTTGTGGACGCGATAAGGCCCGCTACGCGAGCTCAACCGACCAAGGCTGGCCAGCATCAAGACGAGGTAACCCCATTGCCAGCCGGTACAAGTACCCCGTTTCAGTCGCATTGACACGGGTCGAATTTTGGGTCGGTTCGAGTTCCCGTCGGTTTGACTCTGCCTGTGGAAGGGCATTTACTGGCTGGTGCTGTCACCCAGCTAGCTCAGGAGTGCAGGACGCCGTGCGAGGTTCCGGCCGCGTCCTTGTCGTTCTACCTGCCGTCCGTTCAGGAATTATCGGTACTCCTCGACCCGTGCGACAAATTCCACGGTCCTGTGCAGACACAGCTTCTGTTGCTGCTGGCTGTGCTGCGTGGCCTGGATCGATCTCGACGACCCCTGCTCGCCTCCACCGCAATCGCGCACCCGAGCCTCCTCCGGGGGCGGGAGGGAAATGAGAAGGACGGTGTTGCTTGCGGGGACGCAGCGCCCTCACCGCCCGACGCCGCCCACCCCAACTCGTAGCTCCACGTTCCCGGGGCTGTCGTCCAGGATCCAACCCCGAAAGGCCACTCATGACCGGCACCGCCGACGCGGCCGAACCTCCACAATCCGCAGCACCCCGCACGCGGTCAGGATGGCGTCGCCGAGGATCGGTTGCGTCCGCAGAAGTCCAGCACGGCGGGTCGGTAGGTCCGTCCGCGACGGAGCTCGACTCTCGGGCCCGGTCGGAGCGTTCCGAGGTCGAGTTCGATGATCAGGTCCGCGCCCTGCTTGTTCAAATCGACGCGCAGGAACAACAGGCGCGGGCCGCGCAGCCCGACGTCGACCGGCTGCCTGGGTGGCCGTCGTGGTCCATGGACACCGGCCTCACCGAAGCGCAGGAGAGATTCGTTGAGGCCTGGTCCCCCCAGCGGGTCCTCCACGCGTCCCGCTCCGTGCGGCAGCTCGTACTCATCCTGCAGCACTGGATTCGCACCCACCGCGACGAAGCAGACCTTGACGAAGCCCTCACCATCCTGGCGACCTTCCACAGCCCTGAAACCCGCCGAGCAAGCCGGCCCAGCCGATCTGCGCACACCCGGACAGACACCGACAGCTAACTTCGGCTGCCGCATCGTCGGCAGGCGGGAGTTCCCAAGCATCCGAATCCGGCGAAGTGACGGTGCTGTTCCACTCGGACGAGTGCAGCTCAGCGCGGGGCAAATGACGTGGACGGCCGCCGCGGAGACCTGATGGTCGTAACCGGTGCTCGTCAGAGGCTGTGAGCGGTTGAAGACTCTCTACTCACGGTGGCGAACCGTTCCGAGTCGTGGCCGAGCTGGACCGACCACTTGGGGCTGGCGGTTTCGATGAGGCGCGTGCCAGTCTCCGATCAAGACCGTCGCCGACCCCGGTGCGCTCGCTCGGCTGAGCGAACAAGATCGCTTAACACCCCCGTCTACATCGGCGAGCGAAGCGCGGACAACTTGATCATGACCTTCTCATGCCCGGGACGTTTGAGCGAGGGAGCGGACTCCGGCGACGCCATCGGCAGCTACTCGATCATGCAGGCCGAGTCGCACGAGGCCCTCGGTAAGGCCCTCGGGGCCATCCGCATGGGGCGATGGGCGGCTCCATAGAGATCCTCGAGTGTCTCCCGATGCCAGGACTGTAGACGCCAGGACTGGAGCGGTCAGGCTGTAGCGGTCGGATCCTCGGAGAGGGCTGACTCGACGAACCCGCGCGGGTCGCCACCGCCTCCGCCTCCGTCTCCCGAACACCTCGGCAGCTTCGGCATGACGTGAGATCAAACGGCGTTCCGGCGAGGACTGGTCCGGTCCAGACCCACTTCTCCGCGGATGGCTCCGTGCCCGCACCGTCATCACCGGCCCCCAAAGGAGTCTTCATTCGTGGCGACTGTCAAAGACAGCAGAGCCGTTTCGTGCTTTGTTGCCGGGCCAACCGGGGCACGGCGACATCCGACGTGGAGGAGGATCGAGTGCTAGGTCAGGATGAGATCGAAAAGGTGGCGGGCCGCGACATGTATGGATCCGACGGAGAGAAGATCGGCACCGCACGCCAGGTCTACACCGATGATCAGACCGGCGAACCCGCGTGGGCGACGGTGCGCACGGGTTTGCTCGCACACAAAGAATCCTTCGTTCCGCTGAGCGATGCGGAGATGTCCGGAGACCGTCTGACCGTTCCGTACACCAAGGACTACGTCAAGGACGCGCCCAACATCGACGAGGAAGGCCACCTCACACCTGATCAGGAGCAGGAGCTGTACGCCTACTACGGCCGCACAGACGACAACGACCGGGGGCGCTACGCAGCAGGACGAACCGGGCGCGGGGACTTCGAAGCAGAACAGACCGGGCGCGGGGACTTCGAAGCAGAACAGACCGGGCGCGGCAACGACAAAGCGGAACAGACCGGGCGCGGGAAGTACGACACGCGCAACCGCGACACCGACACCAGCTCCGAGGATTACGCCCCGGACCGCAGCGAAGGCGCCATGACGGTGTCCGAGGAGCGGGTCAACGTTGGCAAGCAACGCCACGAGAGCGGTCGAGCGCGGTTGCGGAAGTACGTCGTGACCGACCACGTCACTCAGACCGTGCCAGTGCAACGCGAAGAGGCGCGGCTGGAGCGGGAGCCGATCACCGAAGCCAACCGCGACGCCGCCTACGCCGGCCCAGACATCTCCGAGGACGACTACGAGGTCGTCCTCCACGAGGAGCAGCCGGTGGTCGAGAAGGAGACCGTTCCAACAGAACGAGTCCGGCTCCACACCGAGACGGTCACCGACCATCAGCGCGTCGACGAGGAGGTCCGCAGAGAGCGGGTCGATGTCGAAGGAGATTCGACGCGCGGTTACAACTGAGGTCCACCGCGACTCGTCCATAACGCCCTAATGGGACTGCATTTGGCGTCCGTGAGGGATGCTGATGTCCGAGCCGGCTGCCGGTGAGCACTGCATTTACGCCAGGCCCAATTGAGGTCTATGCCTAGATCGTGCCCGGCAGGTGGTGAGGGGCCGGGAGTGCTGGTGGGATGTCGTGCCGGTGAGCACCGAACCATTAGGTCGTGGCAGGCCTTCTCCGTGGCTTGAGGTGGTTGATCAACTTTGAGGAGGCGGGATGCTGTTCATCGGCGATGACTGGGCTGAGGCTCATCACGATGTGGAGATCGAGAACGATTCCGGCCGGGTGCTGGTGCGGAAGCGGCTGTCGGAGGGGCTGGCCGGGATCACCGGGTTGCACGAGCTGGTCGCGGAGCATCTGGACCCGGCCGGCGAGCCGGACCAGGTGCTGGTTGGGGTCGAGACCGAGCGGGGGCCGTGGGTGCAGGCGGTGCTGGCCGCCGGCTATGTCGTCTATCCGATCAATCCGGTGCAGGTGGCTAGGTATCGGGAGCGGCACTCCACGTCGGGGGCGAAGTCCGACGCCGGGGATGCCCATCTGCTGGCTGAGATCGTCCGTCTCGACCGGGCGCATCATCGCCCGGTCGCGGGGGACTCCGAGATCGCCGAGCACGTCAAGGTCGCCGCCCGCGCTCATCAGACGATGATCTGGTCCCGGGTGCGGCAGGTGAACGCGTTGCGGTCGCTGTTGCGCGAGTACTACCCCGCCGCGCTGGCTGCGTTCGGCACCGACCTCGCCGACCGGGACGCGCTGGCCGTGCTGGCCGCCGCCCCGACCCCGGAGGCGGGCCGACGGCTGTCCCAGGCTCGCATCGAGTCGGTTCTGCGGCGGGCTGGTCGGCAGCGCAACTTGGCCGCTACCGCAGCCAAGATCCAGGCCGCACTGCGATCCGAACAGCTGACCGCCCGAACCGGCGTGATACCGGCCTATGCGGCCAGCGCGTCGGCGCTGATCGCGGTGCTGACCACCATGGTGACCCAGACCGAGGTGCTGGCCGGGCAGGTGGAGCAGGGTTTTGGCCAGCACCCGGACGTTGAGATCTACCGAAGCCAACCCGGCCTCGGAACGATCCTCGGCGCCCGGGTGCTAGCCGAGTTGGGCGACGACCCGGACCGCTACGCCCACGCAAGGGGCCGGAAGAACTACTCCGGCATGTCCCCGATCACCAAGACCTCCGGCACCAAACGGGTCGTCCTGGCCCGCTACGCCCGGAACCGAAGACTCGGCGATGCGCTGTTCCTGCAGGCCTACTCCGCCCTGCGCGCCTCACCCGGAGCCAGAGCCTTCTATGACCGCCACCGAGCCCGCGGCGCCACCCACCACCAAGCCCTCCGCGCCCTCGCCAACCGACTGGTCGGCATCCTCCACGGCTGCCTACGACACCGCACCCTCTACGACGAGCACCGAGCCTGGCACGACGCTGAACAAGAGCTGACCACCGCTGCCTGACCGGCGGCCCTCCGACCGCCACCGGAAGCTCGGTCAGCGGGGTTCCTCCATGACCAGCCAATCCGCCGGAGCGCAACCGCGGTCAACCAGCCGGCAGACCGAACCTCCCCGCCCAGGCTTGACCGCGGCGAGCACCGGCACACCATCAACTCCGGAGGAACCCCGCCCTCCAGCGAACTTGACTCCTGCGATCGTGGGATGTCTAGACGGGGCGGATACCGGGCTGTGGAGGTGATCGGTCACTTGCTGTGAGCACCGGGCGAGCAGCCCGGTGCCCACCAGTTCGATGTTGGTGCCGTGCTGGACTTGGCCGCCGCGGCAGATGGCGTAGGAAGATGACCCGGCAGATGTCAGGCCACGCTTTGCCACTCGGGGGATGGATGAGCATCACTGAGTCCGACCGGCAGGTCGCTGACCAGGCCAGGGATGACTTCTCGGCCGTCGGGGAGTTCCGCTGGGATCTGGTCATCGATTCGTGGTGGTGGTCTGATGCTCTCTATCGCCTCTACGGGTGCGAGCCGGGCACCGTGGTGCCCACGATGGAGCGTTTCCTACGAGACAAGGATCCCAACGACCGCGCGCGCATCGACGAGGTGTTCAGTCGGTGCCGGGCGCAAGGCGGGCCGTTCAGCTGCTACCACCACATCATCGACACCCACGGCCGGAAGAAGACGGTCGTGGCGGTTGGTCACGGCGAACGAGGCAGCTCAGATTCAGCCATCGTATCGATGCGCGGATTTCTAGTTGATGTCACGGCGAGTGGGCGGCAAGAGACGAATGCGGCGTTGGAAGCTTCCTTCGCGACGCGAGCCGGAATTGAGCCGGCCAAGGGGTGCGTTGATGCTCGTCTACGGCCTTGCTGCCTATGCTGCGTTCGAGGTGCTGCGCGGCCATTCCCAGGTCTACAACGTCAAGGTGTTCACTCTCGTCGCCAGCCTGGTGACGATGTTCAGCCGACGGTGCAGGTTAGACGGCATCACCCGGGGCGAGGTCGACCAGATGCTCTGGGACGCTGCCCGATCAAGTCTGATCGACACGCCAGGCCTGACTCATCCGCACCACATCGGCAAAGATCTCACCGCCGATGACCTGGTTATGGCTCGTTCGGGACAGCAACGAGCTGCCGGATTGAATTCATGTCCGACGCCTAGCCGCACCGTCTCGTTGGGTTGGAAGGTGGATCAAGCCGGGCGCTCGTCGAGGGAACGCTGCTCGTCGCTACCACTCCCTTCGCAGCTGCGTCCGTTGAGCTGACCGAGCGTTCGCCGGCCATGCGGCTGTGGCGGTCCGGCAATTCGCCGGTGTAGGCACTGCCCCGATCGGATCTATGAAGGCTCAACCAACAGTGAAGAACCGAACGGTGTATAGGAGATGACTAGTGACGAATTCAGCGCGCCGGCCCTTCTGGCCGCCGGCCATGCCGCCTAGCGTGAGCACCATGAAGCCGACCATGCTTGATGTTCCCGTGCCGACGCTGGCCTCCTGAGCCCGGTATGACATCACAGACAGAGTTCGACCTGCCGGGCTTTCTTACGGCCATCGAAACCTCCGACTCCCAATACCAGGCTGCGCTCTATCACGAGCATGCAGAGGTCAAGATCATCGATACAGACAGAGGCAAACCCGCTCTGCTACTACGCGGCCGCACTGCAATTCGCGGCTGGATCAAGTCGTGGGGCCTGGCCGCCGGGATGCACCAAGGAGTCGCACACCTTACGTTCACCCATGATCAGCTGACTCTCGTGCGCGAGCTGCGCTCTGCGGACCTGAGCTGCATCACCTACCGATCCGCGGCCCACTTGGAACGAGGTCAGATCGTGACCGAGCATGTGCAGCACATATCAACGACGTCGGCCCCCACGGCGGACTCTGAACCCCGGCCCGCAAATCGAATCATGATCGACGAACCACTTCAGCGGAAGGCGACCAGGCCACCCTTGAGCGCGCGCGACCGGGGTGGGCGAAGCTTGCCCGGACAGTACCTCGGCTGAATCAACCGAGCTACGTCACCCGGTCAGGGGTGGGGTTTCTTGAATGGGGCTGCATGATGTTGGGTCAGAGCGGCCAGGTGGTCAGGGATCTTCGCTTCAGCGCTGAGTCGGGTGAAGACAACACCCACGACCTCGGCGACATGATCTCGGCCGGCCTCGGCAAATCTTGCCGACAGGTGGGCGATCACTGGATCAAGATTGCTGCGGGCCTCTTCGGCCACGAAAACCTCCTCTCCTCTCGGGAATGCCATCGATGGTCGTCGCCCTGCCAGACGGCGAGATCATCGCGAAGCGGCAGCCTTTGTTTTTTGCGTAGAGCTCTGGCGGATCGAGGCCGGTTCCCCCGACTCAAACACTCTCGGCCAGCTCGGCTGCACGCAGCAGGTTTCGGGCCAGCAGACGGGCGCGGTCTGGCGTGATCTCGTTCTCGACCACATGGGCCACCACCCCTGATTCAGGTTCCCCTGGCCAGGGGAGCGCCCCACTCCACGGCTGCACCCGGTAGACGCTGATCTGTGCCGCCTCCTCATTGACCACATATCCGCGATGCATGTAGAAGGCGTCTTCGGGGAAGTCTCGGTCGACACAGTGGTCGCCGTTCTCGGTGCACCATGCCGGGCACAGGCATCCGGGATCTGCTGGCACAGGTTTCGCTCTAGTCGCGGTGGTTGTCATAGAGGTCTCCTTCACTCGACGGTCACGAGATGTGCTCGGGGAGGGCGGCTTCAGCATCCCCGTCATCACTCTCGGGGTCGAGCTCGCATGGTGTCATAACTCGAGGCGTGCACCCTAGGGATTGGGCTACTCCGGATCCCGGGCCCCGGCAGACCGCCTCCTGCTCGCTCTCACAGGTCATCGGTCACCTTTCCCGACCAGGTAACCGGCGCTGAAGCGCAGGCGAAGGTGAAGATCGTGGGCGGCGAGCGACTACCACTCGGATGCTGATCAAATTGCCGCCTCGGCCATCGCCAAGCTCAGGTCGCTCCTGCGCATCCGGGCCAGCGCCGCAGGCAGCGACTTCACCAGACAGCGGCTGGCGGTGACCGAGCATCCGGCGGCACCACACCGCCGCCGCCGCCGAGCACACCGAAACTCACCCGCAAGGACCCAGCGGAATTCAGCTGAACCTATCAGGTTGTCTGCAGGCAACCGGACCACCTGGGTCGAGCACCTGGCACTCTGGGCGGCGAGTCTCTCAAGGGAGCCGCGGCATCCGATACGGCGGCTTCTTCCCAGCCGGCTGTTGAAAAGCAGCATGGTCACCCTACAACTGCCACGGTGTGACCTCCAGACAAATTGCGGTACCCGCGGAGACTCCCAGCGGTCGCGTGTTGGTCGTGGTATTCGGCAGTGACGCTCTGATCGACGAAGCACGCGAACGGTTTCGCGGCATGTCCCCTACGGGAAACCACGGCGGTCCCTCGGTTCTGACGGTCCGTGCTGCAGCAGCTGTCGCTGTCTCAACGCCCGGCCGAGCGATACCGTCAAGGGGTGGCTTCAGCGGCTGAACGTCACAGACAGAGAAGCAGCTGGAAGCGATCGAACAGGCTGCAACACGAACAACTCGGCAGCGCAAAATGCAGCATGACGAGGTTTGGGCGATCGGCTATTCGTACGAGTCCCATATCGGGCGTTGGAGCCGCATCGTCGCTGTCGAATTCCTCGACTGGCTACGGGTGGCCGGCGGACGGCGGTGGTTGGATGTCGGCTGCGGAACCGGTGCACTCAGTGCGGCGACCTGGCGCGGTGCGAGGCCGGATTCGGTGCTGGGGATTTGATCCGTCGGAGGGCTTCGTCGCCTGGACCGCGGCGCACATCGACGACCGGCGGGCCCGTTTCGAGGTCGGCAGCGCGGCCTCGTTGCCACCCGCAAGCGCCGATGTCGTGGTGTCCGGGCTGGTTTTGAACTTCCTGCCCGATCCGGCCGCCGCGGTCGCTCGCATGCGCGCGGCCGCTCCAGATGGGATCCTCACGGCCCACGTCTGGGATGCGGCCGTGGCCCTCGACCAGGAAGCCGCGCAGAGGGCGGAAGGCGTGCGCTTCGACAGCTGCCGACCAGAGCCGCTGGAGTTGTTGTGGCGAGACGCGGACTGCACGACGTCGAGGTCCGAGCCGTCGAGGTGCCAACGACCTTTCCCGACTTCGACAGCTACTGGCAGCCCTTTCGTGGTGGGCAGGGCCCAGCGCCGTCGTACGCGATGTCGCTGGATGACGCAGCGCGAGCCAGGCTCCACGATCGGCTTCGCGACGATTTGTCGACCGAATCCGACGGCTCGATCCGACTCCTGGCCCGCGCCTGGGCGGTGCGAGGAAGCGCGCTCGGTCAAACGCAGTCCGGCGGGTGCCCGTCGACGTTGCCTACGCTTCCGGAACTCGGCTCAACGAGCACTTTTCGTGTGGGCCGGGTCACCGGTGCGGTATCAGCCGTGCCACCAACTCCTCCTAGTGATCACCACCAGGCACTGAAGGAGCCCGATGTCCCATCGCATGCTGCGCGGCGCAGCCGTCACCGCCGCCTCGATCCTGAGCCTCGCCGTAGCGGTACCCGCGCACGCCGACGTCAGGACATTCAGCGACCCGAACAACGATGCCGGCATCCATGACGACATCACCATGGTGAAGGTGGCCAACGGCTCCGGCGGCGGTGCCCGGGTGGCCGTCCGGGCCGACGTCGGTCCCGTCCATCCGGGCGACTTCTTCACCTTCTGGTTCGATACCCGCTTCAGCGATCCTGGGCCTGAGTACAAGGTTGTCGTCAACCCCGGCAGCGACGGGATCGAGCTGCGGCGGCTGGAGGAGTTCGGCGACCGTGGAACAGTCGTCCCGTGCGACGGGCTGCGGGCCAGCGCCGACGTATTCAGCTCCGACGACATCAGCGTGTCCGTGCCGCGAACCTGCGTGGGCAATCCGGGCAGCATCCGGGTCTCGTTGCGGGCCCGCTACCTCGACGATGGGCACCAGGTCAGTGACTGGGCTCCGGACGAGCGAAAGTTCTTTGCGCCCGTCCCCCTCTGAGCCTCGCCGCACAGCCGCCATGCAGAGTTCAGACTCCTCAGACCAACCCCGGCACGGGCCTGAGGGCTCAATTGCTCACCAGGCGTAATCCTCGGGTGCGGTCTGGCGGCCGGGGAAGAGCTCGTCCAGTCGTTGCAGGTGCTCCGCCGTGAGATCGAGCTCGACCGCAGGCAGCGCGCTGTCGAGTTGGTCCCGGGTCCGCGGTCCGATGATCGGCGCTGTGACTGCCGGACGGGTGAGCAGCCAGCCAAGGCCCAGCGTGCCGGGCTCCGTGCCGATGTCCTGGGCAAGCCGCTCGTAGGCCTCGATGGAGTCGCGGTGCCGGGCGAGGCTCGCCGCGGCTCGTCCCTCCAAGCGACGTACGCCGGTCTCCGTCTTCTTGATCACTCCACCCAGCAGCCCGCCCTGCAGCGGTGACCAGGGAATGATCCCGAGTCCGTAGTGCTCGGCGGCGGGAGCGACTTCGAGCTCGACATCACGGACCAGCAGGTTGTACAAAGACTGCTCCGAGACCAGTCCCATCAAATTCCGACGAGCGGCGGCAGCCTGAGCGTCGGCGATATGCCAACCCGCGAAGTTACTGCTCCCGGCGTACAGAATCTTGCCTGCCTGGATCGCTACCTCGATCCCCTGCCAGATCTCCTCCCACGGAGTGTTCCGGTCGACGTGATGGAACTGGTAGAGGTCTATGTAGTCGGTCTGGAGGCGGCGAAGACTCGCATCCAACGCGCGGCGGATGTTCAGGGCGGAGAGCTTGCCACCGTTGGGCCAGCTGTCCATCTCCCCGTACAGCTTGGTGGCGATGACCGTCCGTTCACGGCGTCCACCGCCGCTGGCGAACCAGTCGCCGATGATCTCTTCCGTTTCGCCGGGCTCGGTGCCGTAGCGGTTGGCCGTATCGAAGAAGTTGATGCCCGCATCGTGCGCGGCGTCCATGATGGCGTGGGCGTCCGCCGCGGTGGTTCGCGGTCCGAAGTTCATGGTGCCGAGGCAGAGCCGCGAGACCTGGAGTCCGGTACGGCCGAGGTAGGTGTACTTCATCCGATCAGCCTTTCATCTCCCCGGCACGGGTCACCGCACGGGTGCCCTCGACGTGTTGGCTTGCGGCACCGGTCCGTCCCGCTGATCCGACAGCCTGTGGTCTCGTCTCTCGCGCGAAGCAGCGCGAGAAGCTCCACCAGAGGGGCGGCGGCGGCAGTGATCTGCTGATTATCCCGAGGGCGCGCGCCCACCGTCACCCGACGACATCGGCGACACCGCCTGCCCCATTGGGCAGAACCGAATCAGACGGGGAGAAAACCGCCCCAAGTCTTCACGAGTCAGCCACACTGCGCCGCCGCACCACGGCCGCCATAGTGAAGGGAAAGGTCAAATACGTCGAGGGGGCGCCTCATGGTCTTCATCAACCGACATCCAGGTATGCCAGCCCGACTGCGCCACCGAGCCATAGCTGAGCGGGAGGAACGAGGATGAAGGACGAACCGCATTCGGAGCCTAGCGTCGCCCCGGCCGAACATGATCTCGGCGGCGCGCCAGGGGGCGAATCGGGCCTCGCCCGTCACCCGCTGCTGACCTTCACCGTTCTGACCCTGGTGATTTCCTGGCTCCCCGTGATCCCCTATGCACTCGGGTTGTTTCCGGGGCCGCTGCTGGCCTCCGGCCCCTTCTTGGCGGCGATCATCACCGCAGCCGTGGTCGGCGGGAGGAAAGGGCTGCGCGACTATTTCCACCGGCTGATCCGGTGGCGAGTGGGTGTGGGTTGGTACATCGTGGCGTTGCTCGCTCCGGTGGCCGGTTGGGCCATCGTCGCGTACGTCAATGTCCTGCTCGGGGCGGCACCCCCCTCGCCGGTCCAGCTTGCCGGCTGGCCGCTGATCGTGACAGCCACGCTGGTGTTCCTGATCAATCCCTTCGGCGGCGCCTGGGAGGAGCCTGGTTGGCGCGGGTATGCGCTGCCCCTGTTGCTGCGCCGCCACTCCGCGCTGGTGGCCAGCGCTGTACTGGGCGTGATCTGGGCGCTCTGGCACGTTCCGCTGTTCGTGACCGGCTACGTTCCCTGGGCGGATGCTGCGGCGGTCTTCGCCCTGAGCTTCGTGTTCACGGCGATCTACCTCCGCACGGCAGGCAGCGTCCTGATCGCCTTTCTCCTCCACGCCTCCATCAATGGCGCGGGCGAGTTCTTCGTCCCGCTGTTCGCCGGAGCTGACCGGGTGCGGATGTATTGGATCCTGGTTGCGTTGTGCGCGGTGATCGTGGTCGTCGCCGTTCTGGTCAGCCGCGATCGGTGGAGCCGCGTCCCGGCCGTCGGCGAGGGTGATGATGCGGCGGCGGGCGCCGCTCGCAGCGGAGGCCACCGATAGCGGGCGCAACCGGGCCGGAGGGGCAGGGGATCGAGGGGCTAGATCCCAACTCCATGGTCAGTGCGGGGCCGTACCGGTGGTTGAGGCCGTGACTACGATGTCGAGCATGATCAACGCGGTGCACACACTGGTGTACGCCGAGGACCCCGACGCGGCGCGCGCGTTCTTCCGCGACGTTCTGGGTTTCCCCGGAGTGGACACCGGCGGCGGTTGGCTGATCTTCAAGACGGGTCCCAGCGAGCTCGCTGCCCATCCCAGCTCCTGGGAGTACGACGGACGGACTGGCTCGACTGACCAGCGGTTCGACGTCTCTCTCATGTGTGACGATCTCGAGCAGACCATGGCCGAGCTCACCGTCAAGGGGGCCCGGTTCAGCGGTGAGGTCCTAGACGAGGGATGGGGCATCAGCACCCGAATGACCGTTCCAGGAGCGGGGGAGATGACGCTGTACCAGCCGACGTACGACCCACCGGCGACGTCCCTCTAGTCGCTGCGACGCATACACCCTCCCCGGATCGACGGTCCAGGATGAGTTGCCAGCAGAGGATCCCGCCTCGGGGAGGCGTCGCTCGCGACACGTCTCTTCTGTCCCGTGGCATCGACGGCATCCGGCTATGCCTCGCGCAACGACTGCGCCACCCGAGTGTGAGCATCGCGCTGCCTCGGGCTCGGGTCGTGTCGGAGTTGCGGCTTGTACGGGCCGATTCGGTGATTCATCGTGTTCCTAGGAGGGGATGGGCCGATCGGCGGCCGACTTCGCCTTCGACCATGGCGCAACGATGGCTGCGGGGGGAGGGGGTGTGCGAAAAGGCCGTCGATGGGTGACGTGGACGAACTGGGGAATGGCCGCCCTCGTTCGAGCGGCGGACTGGTGCAAGACCTAGTCGAGGCCAGTTGGAATGATTCCGCCTTCCGCAACCGCGGCATCATTCCGCGGACAGCCACCGCCTGGCTTGAAGAGCAGGTCGCCGCACTGAAGGAACGCGCCTAAATCGACGGCAGCACGCCCAGGGTCCAATCTGGCGAACCGTGCATCCTGGTCGCGAGGTGGCTCAGGCACCCGTGTCCGAGTGCGGCTCGGCCACGGGCTTCGACTCCGGCGAACCGCGGTTGCCGCAGATACACCGAAGCCCCGACGATGGCGGCCACGGCCAGGAACTCGCTCTGCCAGTTTTGGAAGGACTCGAACCAGAACTGCGATGTCGCCAGGTACTGCCAGAAGCCGACCGGCGAGCCGCCCTGAGCCAGCTCCTCTGCGCTATAAGCCGCGGCCCCCCCGGCGGCGTGCAGGCGAACGAGGCGAGAAACCCGCGGCCGCGAATTCCTGGTCCATCCAGCTTTGACCGATGCCGGCGACGAGCCGACCTCCGCTGAACCGGTCCAGCGTGGCCAGCCGCCGCGCGAGGATGATCGGGCTCTGGAAGAGTGCGTCGAGCACGCTCGTACCCACGGTGATGCGGCTCGTCATCGCCGCCACATAGGTGAGCGTCTCGATTGGGTCATAGACGATGCCGAAGTCCTCCGGAGCGTCCATGACCGGCCCGCCGGCTCCGCCCAGCGCAATCGGAACGGTTGGTCGCATCAGACGTTCCCAGGACCAGACGGAGCCGAGCCCGTTACGTTCGGCCTCCAGCGCGACCTGCGCAATAACCTCCGGCGAGGCACCCTGCCCCGCGACCGGAAGGTGTACACCCAGCTTGATCGCCGTCATCTGCCCTCCTCGGCGAACTTGATGTTCGTCAGATCAGACCTGGTGCGTTCTCGATTCTCATCGAATTCGAGTCCGGCTGTTCTGATCCGGTCACCGCGATGTCCTGGTCTGGGCCGAGATGGGGCGGCCATGAGTGTCGACCCATTCGACCACCACCTGAGTCGTAGCACTTGCCATGCTGGTCATGTCTTGCCTCCTCCGTTGCACCGGTCAGGTAAGGCACGCCGCGGATCGACCGAAAGACGGCAATTCGCGTCAGGCTTGCGGGGGTCAGACCCAGCAAGGAACACCAGCTACATCCTCACTGGCTTGCGGAGCGGGAAGGTCAAGGCGTTCAGCGTTCGGTTACCCCTCGGAGAGGGGCTCGGGCCACTCCCAAGCCGGCAGCAACTCGCGAAGCGGTACGCCGCGCCCTACACCAAGAACGACCTCGGTGTCCAGGTTGCCCGGGTCGATCTGACGGATGAACTCACGACATCGGCCGCACGGCGGGAGCACGTGCAGGCGACCGTGTTCGTCCCGCCAGACCGCCACGATACGAGCGATTCGGTACTCGCCGGCGGTCACCATCGCCGCGATGGCAGCGTGCTCGGCGCAGAAGCCGGTGCCGGAGGGCGTGTCGATGCAGACGCCGACGTGCCGCTGCCCAGTAATGGTCTCCACCGCGGCGGCGACATCGCCGAATAGCCGGTCGCCGACATGGTGCGGTCGCAGCACGGCCTCCGCTGCATGCACGAGATCGAGGTTCACCGTTGTCAGCGTAACGAGGGTCGCCGAAGGCAGGAGCGGCCATGTCGAGAATCGCCTTCGGGATACGTCCTCGGAGTGAGACCACCCCACCGAGCAGGAGGACCAGAAATGCGAAAGGTCATCGTCACCAGTTTCATCTCCCTCGACGGCTATGTCGCTGGCGTCGACGGCGACGTGATGGCGTTGCCCTTCGACCCGAGTTTCGACAACTACAACCTCGACCGGATCCGCAGCGCCGACACCTTGCTGCTCGGCAGCACCACTTACCAGCAGCTGATGAACTTCTGGGTGCCACTGGCCGACGATCCAACAGCCACCGCTCTGCAACGAGAAATCGGTCGGTTAACCGCGACGCCGCCAAGCTGGTCGTCTCAGACACGCTCGATCCCGACACCATCCGAGTCAGCAAGACAACCGTGGTCCGGCGACTCGACGCCGCGACCCGACTCGCTGCCCTTCGGGCAGCCCCGGGCAAAGACATTCTGTGTTTCGGTAGCCGTCTGACCTGGAATGCGTTGCTGGCAGCCGGGGCGATCGATGAGCTTCACCTGATGATCGGTTGCGCCGGCCTGGGCAACGGCGTCCCCCTCTTCACCACAGCCACACCGCGACTACGGCTCATCGACACCTGGCGAGCCGAGGCGTCCGACAGCATCGTGGTCCGCTACGCAACCCGCTGACTCCCCAGAAACGTGCGATGACGGGTCGGCGACTGAACTGACAATCAATCGCAGCTGATCATGATCAGCTCGCGGTCGAGATCCCGCGCCGATCGTCGCTGTTTCAACTGCATCACGAGGAGGCAGGGTACCCCTTGTCGGGGCCGTGGGTTCGGGCTTACCGTGCTTGTCTCGCCCGCCGACCGTCGACGGCTGACCTTCGTAGGAGCCAGACATGCGCCCATCCCGAGCTGTCATTGTCGCCGCCGCGCTGCTCGCGATTCTGTCGCTGACGTCGACTGCGGCGGCGGCTGCCCCACCGAAGGCCCCGGGCGCCACCCAAGCTGCCTGCTCTCGTGAAGAATCGGACGCCGAGGCGTTGGTGATCTTGAATCACCTTTACCCGAACAAGTATGTCTGGGACCACACCGACCTCACGGTAGCTGTTCAGGCCGCCCCGAACGTGTCTGAGTCGCAACTCGCGGCTGTCCATATGGCCATAGAGGACTGGGACGCGGTCCTTCGCGAATGCTTCGACGATCAGATCACGCTCACCGACGTAGGAAGCGCCGGGCGCCGGACGGCCGACATCGTCGTTCATTACGTACCAACGGCCGGCGGAACGCAGTTCGGTGGATACGCCATCTGCGGAGCCCGCGGGTGCCCCAACATCATCGTACGATCCGACCTGCCACCCAGTCTCGGGCTCGATCCCTACAGCCCGGAGTACCTCTATTACGTGACGTTGCACGAACTCGGCCACGCGCTCGGCCTGGGCCACGCCACCAACCTGCTCGAGAGCACCGATCTCATGGGGTACGGATGGAACCGCACGAACGGAATCACACCGGTGCTGTCGCAATGCGATGTCGACACGTTGGCTTATCTCTTCTCCTGGGCGCTCGACGGCACGGAGCCGCCAGGGCCGGGGCGCAGCACGTACGACGCCACCTTCGACTGCTCGGCGGCCTAGCAGCCGACGCCTGCTTACCCAGCCGAGAGCCGGTAGCCGGCGGCGACCGGCGGTCGAGGGCTGCGGCGAACGAACTTTCTTGAAGAAATCTCGGCGCTGGTGTCGGATCCGGCGAGAGGCGTTCGTAGCAGGGGTGAGAGGCGGGCCGAGCGGCCCACGAACCCAAGGAGACAGAGATGACGCGGTACATGATGTCGGTCTACGGGCCGGCCGAGTACAACGAGTACGGCAACTACCCCTCCGAGGAGGCGATGAAGCAGGCACTCGCAGACACGGGCGCCTTCAACGAGCGACTGCAGGAGCAGGGCTACTGGGTCTTCGCCGACGGCTTGGCGCCGGCCACGACCGCGACCGTCGTTGACGGACAGGGTGCCGAGCCCGTTGTCACCGACGGCCCCTACCTGGAGTCGAAGGAATACCTCGGTGGCTTCTGGATCATCGATGCTCCCGACCTCGACGTGGCGCTGACGCTGGCCGCCGAGGGATCGAAGGCCTGCCGGGGCAAGGTCGAGGTTCGTCCCTTCGCGGGCGAGTGACGCTCGGGTCGACGCGGGTTGCCGACGCGATCACCCGGGCCCACCGCGAGGAGTGGGCCCGGGTGGTTGCCGCGTTGACGAGGCGCTTCGGCGACCTGGATATCGCCGAGGAGATGGCGGCGGAGGCCTTCGCGGTCGCCGTCGAGCGCTGGCCCACCGACGGCGTACCCCCCAATCCCGGCGCCTGGATCACCACGACCGCCACCCGGCGCGCCATCGACCGGCTGCGGCGCGAGTCCCGTCGTGACGACAAGCAGAAGGCGGCACAGATGCTGTACGACGACACCCCGCCTGAACAGCCCAACGCTTTCGAGGAGAGGGCGATCGACGACGACCGGCTCCGGCTGATCTTCACCTGCTGCCACCCGGCCCTGGCCATGGAGGCCCGGATCGCGCTGACCCTGCGCATGGTCGGCGGGCTGACCGTGGCTGAGATCGCCCACGCCTTCCTGGTGCAGGAGGCCACCATGGGTCAGCGGATCACCCGCGCGAAGGGCAAGATCAAAGCGGCAGGTATCCCGTACCGAGTGCCCTCCTCCGAGGAGCTACCGGCCCGCATCTCCGGCGCCCTGGCGGTCCTCTTCCTGATCTTCAACGAGGGCTACCTCGCCTCGGATCCCGAGAAGGAGCCCGTACGCAGCGACCTCACTCTCGAGGCGATTCGGCTCACTCGACTGCTGCGGGACTTGCTCCCGTCGGACGGCGAGGTTGCCGGCCTGATGGCACTGATGCTGCTCACCGAGGCCCGCCGCCCCGCGCGGATCTCGGCATCGGGTGAGCTCGTCACCCTCGACGAGCAGGACCGTGGTGCCTGGGATGCTGCGCTGATAGCCGAAGGGCACGCACTCGTTCGGGAACGGATTGCGGCCGTCTCCGCAGGTCAGGGCCATCCTGGCCGCTACCAGATCCTGGCAGCCATCAACGCGGTGCACACCTCCACCATGGACGTACGCGACACCGACTGGTCCCAGGTCGTCACCCTCTACGACCAGCTCGCCGTCGTCGACCCCTCACCCATCGTCGCGCTCAACCGGGCCGTCGCGCTCGCCGAGATCGACGGTCCCGAGGTAGCACTGGCGGTGATCGACAGGTTGAGCCTGGCCGACTACCACGCGTACCATGCCAGCCGTGCCGACCTGCTACGCCGACTCGGCCGCTCGGCGGAAGCCGGGGCTGCGTACGAGAAGGCCATCGAGCTGGCAGGCAACACCGCCGAAGTCGCCTACCTCACGCGCCGCCGCAACCAGCTCGCGCCCACCTGAGACTGTTGGGGGCTGAGACGCCCAGTGATCGATTCGTTCCGTCGGGTTGAACGCCTTTTTGATATGGGGACGCTACGGGAGCGCGCGAGCCGTGGTTTCGGGTGGTCGGCGGGCGCGTTGTTGACGGCTCTCGCCCTCGGGGTCGGCGGCTGCCACATGCCGGACACGAGCGAGACCAAGACTGAGACCAAGCAAGAGACCCCGATCGACTGGACCGACTGCGGGGACGGCTTCCAGTGCGCGAACAGTCCTGAACGCATAGCACGAAGCTAAGGCACCGCGGCCCTTCCACGGTCAGTGACCAACCCATTCGCCGGTTCTCCAGCTGAGTCCTCACCCTCGGCGAAGGCCCCATCGCAGCCGACTCACGTGGTACCCGGCGGACGGTCGAGCACGGTCGGCACGTAATCCAATAGCTGGAGCCCTCCCTCGAAGGTGCGGCTCTCGACCAGGTCAAGCTTGATGTCGGGATATCCGTCGTAGATCCTCTCTTGGCCCGTCGCACCGGTGATGACCGGGAAGAGGACAACCCGGAAGCGATCCACCAGTTCGGCCGTGATCAACGATCGGCACAGACTCACACTGCCCAGCGTGCTCATCTCGATGGCGGTGTCTTCCTTCATCGCTCGCACGGCTGCCACCGCGTCTCCGGTGACCAGTTGCGTGTTGGCCCACGCCAGCGGCTCGCTCAGGCTCGAGGAGAAGACCACCTTCGGCAGCCGGGTCAGCATCTGGTCGACCCCTTCTTCGCCGCTTGCGGCGAACCCCGCCATCAGCCGGTAGGTCGTCGCTCCCATCAAGACGGTGCGATCGGGCTGTTCGCCCAGCCAACCGAGATATTCGGGGCTTTCCATGCCCCACCAACCCGGCCAGCCCTCAGCGGCCCCATAGCCGTCGAGCGAGGTGATGTAGTCGACCATGAGTGTTCCCATCGGATACCTTCCGTCAAAAGTGCGGGCCGTTTCTCCACGCTAGAACGCGATGGCCGGACGCTCCAAGGCCCAATCGCGGCAGTGTGACCGATCAAGCAAGCGAACAGCCAGGCAACCGGCACGGGTAGGCGGGCAGTTCGAGACTCGCGATCGAGCCAGGAGCGCGGCGATTCGAGGTGGAAGTGCGCCTCGTGTGGGCCAAGGTGTCGGCTGCGGGCGGCGATCGATCGCCGGACCTTGGGCTGACGGCTCGGGCCGCCGATCAGGCGGAAAAGTGAAGTGCGAAGCGCAGGATCCTTCTGTGACCGCAGTAGACGATGCCCAGATATTCGTCCCTTCCAATCATCCGGATCTCATCCCTGATCGCGCGGACGACCAGGGAGGTGTTGCCGTAGTCAATGACGATCGACTCCTGACCGTCCAGCCAGCTCGCGTCGGTGAAGACTTTGGCCCGGATCGCCAGCGCGCCGGTCGGCCCGATCCGATTCCGAAGTTCGCCGCGTGCCGGATCGAACACCTTCCCCTTCCAGGCGATCGCATGCACGACGCGCGCAGCGAGCCGGTTGACACTCGAGCCTGCCGCGACGATGGCTGTACCCGTCGAGATGCCGCTCGGTATGGGACCTGCTGGCGCACCACGAAACAGTTCATCCAACTCGCCGGGAGACAGGTCCAGCAGGCGCGCAGCGGTGACTGGAATGATCGCTCTCCGGTTCACGGTCTGGTCCAGACTCCCTCTGTTGGGAACCCAGGGCTGCCCACGGTTGGTGTTTGGTCGTTGCCGAAGATGTTCTGCGGGTCCAATGTGCGTTTCGAGTCTGCCAGCCTGCTGTCGTGGTGGCCATAGGCGTCGCGCAGGGCCGCGTTCCGGGAACAGGCGGATCGATCACCACAGCACCCGGTGATCCTCCATGACTCCGTATCCCTCCTGAACCCTGAGCCCTCCCGGCAGCGTCCCGTGGAAGGTGCCGAATGGCTGCCGGTAGGCCGACCGGATGATCAGCAGGTCAATGGTGGTCGCGCGCTCGGCTTGACGTCGATCGTGCGTTCTCCGACCCGCGCGGTGCCGAACGCCCGGATGCTCGGCTTCCGTGTCCACGTCCAGGCCCGGCCCACCGGGGTGACAACTTCGAAGGCGCTGCCGGGGTCTTCGCTCACTGTGAGATCGATGCTGGCGCGCCGGTCGCGGACACGAACCACACCTGGCGGTACAGAAACTCGACCAACCCACAGCCGTGAATGCTCGGTCAGCTCGCCCGCCGCGCGATGCCAAATGTCCGAGAACTCCTGCCGGATGGGGCCGACGCTGACGCGCGCCGCGACAATCGAAACCGTATCGCTGTAGGACCCGACGTAGCGCCAATGCTTACGCATTCGCAAGCCATGCAGCAGGGGACCCTGCCGACGTGGCAACGGCAGATGCGCCGGCCGGCCCGTACCGTCACCGCGGTAACCGATCGAATTCCTATCCCGCACGCTCCTCTCCTTTCCCCTTTGCCGTTCGACAATGCGAACGCGGCGAGCGTAACGAGGAGCCAGCCAATCTCATTACCGCTGTTGTTGTCAGCATGTTTCAATGACACGTCCGTTCGGACCCGCATGGTCAACGATGTGTTTCCAGTACGGGTGGTTACTTCGACGGTGGTATGTGGGTCTCACGGAGAGTCCAACCTGCCATCAGGCGTCGAACAGGCCGGACTGATAGGCCAGCACGATGGCCTGCGCCCGGTCGCGGACTTCGAGCTTCTGCAGCAGCCGCGTGACATGGGTTTTGACTGTCGTGTCGCTGATGAACAGCTCCCGCCCGATCTCGGCGTTGGAGAGACCTGAGGCGATGAGTCGGAAGACGTCCATTTCACGAGCGGTCAGAGTGTCCACGGCCAACGGTGGTCGACGTCGCTGTCGCCGCGCGAAGTGCGCGATGACCTTGCGGGTCACCGATGGCGAGAGCAATGCCTCGCCTTCTGCGACAGTCCGTACGGCAGCGATCAGCTGCTCGGGCGGATCGTCCTTGAGCACGAACCCGCTCGCCCCGGCCCGCAACGCTTCGTACACGTAGTCATCGAGGTCGAACGTGGTCAGGATCAGCACCTTGACGGTGTCGTCACCGTCGAGGATCCGTCGGGTCGCCTCCAGGCCGTCCAGCACGGGCATGCGGATGTCCATGAGCACGACATCCGGCCGGTAGCGCGTGACCTGCGCGATCGCCTCGAATCCGTTGCTCGCCTCGGCGACCACATCGATGTCGGGTTCCTCAGCGAGCAGCATGTGCAGGCCGGCGCGCACCATCGACTGGTCGTCGACGACAAGAGTCCTGATGGGCACTGACTCACCCTCCGTCCAGAGGTAGCCGCACGTTGAGGGCAAAGCCACCGTCGTCGGTCGGACCGGCGGACAGCTCGCCGCCATAGATCTTGACCCGCTCACCGATCCCGACCAGTCCATGTCCGAGTCCGTCGGACGTCGTCGTGCCGCGGCCGTCATCACGGACCTCGAGTTCGAGCTCGCGGACGCCGTAGTGAACCCGAACCTGCGCGACCTGCGCGTGCGCGTGCTTGAGCACGTTGGTCAGGCCTTCCTGCAGGATGCGGTAGGCCGACAGATCCAGCCCTCGGGGCAGCGCCCGCGGTTCACCATCGAGGAGCAGCTGTACATCGAGACCGGCGGCGCGCACGTCCTCCAGCAGCCGGGGGAGCAGATCCAGCCCGGGCTGCGGTGTGAGATCCAGCTCGTCGTCGTCGCGGCGCATGGCCCCCAGCAGTCTCCGCATCTCGGCGAGAGCGGTCCGGCCGGCGTGTTCGACGTTGAGCAGCGCCTCACGGTCCGCCGCGCTCTCCGGCATCCGATGGCGTACCGCCCCGACCTGGAGCACCATGACGCTGACGGCGTGGGCGACAACGTCGTGGAGCTCCCGCGCAATGCGGGCCCGCTCCTCCGCGACGGCGAGCCGTGCGGCGCTCTCCCGCTCGTGCTCGGCCCGGGCCGCACGCTGCTCGGCAGCTTCGGTTTCCTCGGCGCGCTCTTGGAGAGCGAACCCCACCAGCCAGCCGACCGCGAAAAGCACCGGCACGAAGAATTGGCTGCCGACGGAGTGCATCGGATCGTTGAAGATGATCGTCATCGCACACACGACGACGATGACCAACCCGGCACGTGCCTTTCGCGCCTCGCGCAGGTTGCCCAAGAGTACCGCGGAGATCATGCCCGCGATGGAGATCGGCGCCTGCCCCACGATCAAGCGACCATCCAGGAAAGACAGCCCCGCACTGATCATCCAGGTGCCCGCGGGCACGACGAACGGCGCCCGGCGACGCAGCAACAGGCCGAGGATCATGACACCAACGGCGGCAGCTTCGAGGCCAACCAGGAGAGCGTCGTCCGGCCGATCGGTACGGGTCAGCGTTCCGGCGGTTCCGGCGAGCGCGATGATCACGATCACCACATCCACGCCACGGGCGGCGAGAAAGGCTGGCAACCGGCTCACGAGGCCAACGTAGCGAGCCAGGAGGCACGGGCGCGTCCTCACAAGGTAGGACCGCCGCTCGCCAGCTGGTCGGAGCACGGTCGCGGCCTTTTGACGACGCGCGCGCCCGGCTGCTGCTCCTAGCGTCATGGCCATGACCGCATCAACCAGCAACACCCACTCACTCGCCGCCTCCGGCGGAAGGTCTTTCTCGACCGCACCAGCGGGTGCTCCCGCCGCTTCCGCGGAGCTCCCGATCCCGCAGTACTCCCGCCGTCGGATCCTCGGCACCTGGGTCGCGGCCTCGTTGCCGATGGCCGCGCTGGCGTGGATCGTCGCTCCCTGGCTGGCCGGGGCTCTCGAGGGTGCGAGCGCATGGCCGCAGGCCATCCTGCTCAGCCTCACTGCCGGCATGATCTGGCAGTTCGCCTTCGTCGTCGTGGCCGTCCGTCGTGAGCAGGGCACGCTTCGCTGGTCGGTGATCAAGGACGCCCTCTGGCTGCGGGCACCTCGCAGTCCGCGCACCGGACGTCGGGGCGGCCGTCTCTGGTGGCTCCTCGTCCCGCTCGTGCTCGCGGTGGCCGCCAAGGAAGAGCTGCCGAAGATTCCGGCACCCGTCCACCGGGATCAGGGCCTGTTCCTGCAATCGGTCGCCGGCCAAGACTTCTTCTCCGGGAACTGGCTGTGGTTCGCCGTGATCGTCACAATGATGATCTTCAACACCGTGCTCGGTGAGGAGCTCCTCTTCCGCGGCCTGCTGCTCCCCCGCATGCGAGGCGCCTTCGGACGATGGGACTGGTTGGTCAACGGAGTCCTGTTCGGCGTCTACCACCTGCACATGCCGTGGTCGATCCCCGCCAACACGCTCGACACCTTCTTCATCTCCTTCCCGGCCAGCCGCTACCGGAGTGCGTTGATCGGCATCTGCGTGCACAGCGTGCAGACGGTCGTCTTCACCGCGCTGTTGCTCACGCTGGTGCTGCGCTGACCTGACGGTGCGTGCTCGGGCATCGGGCCACCCCATCCCAACCGCCTGAACCGCCCGTCCACCCCCGACCCACACGTACCAAGGAATCCGACCATGTCTCAGATCGACGCGACACGTTCGTCCACGCACCCCCGCTCCGCGGGGGATCCGGATCGGTCCCGGCTCCCGCGACAGCTGATGATCTTCCTCGCCGTCGCGCTTGGTGTCAGCTGGCCGTTGTTGACGCTTTCCACCCTGATCGAGCCGGACGCCCCGTTTCTCATCGCCGCCGTGCTGTTCGGTCTGGCCCTCCCGGCGCTCCTCGTCACCTACCGACAGGCCGGACGTGCCGGCGTTCGCGGGCTGCTGCGCGACTGTGTGCGACTCCCAACCCGATGGTGGTGGCTGCTCCTCGCTGCCTTCGGTCTTCCGGCCGCGACCTGGGCCATCGGCGCCGCTCTCGGCGGTGCCCAGCCGCTGACCTGGGGCGTGGTGGCGTTCTACACCGCGGACCTGATCATCGGAGCACTCGTCATCAACATCTGGGAGGAGATGGCCTGGACCGGATTCTTCCAACGCCGCACCGCCTCCCGTTGGGGTGCGGTCGGGGGGAGCCTCATCACCTCGGTCTTCTTCGCCGGCATCCACCTCCCCCTCACTCTCGATGGCGCCCACAGCTCGAGCCAGGTGGCTACCAGCCTGCTGTACCTGGTTGGTGTTGCCGTCGGGATCCGGTTGTTGATCGCTCGGGTCGACGCGTGGAGCGGGCGGAGCCTGATCGTGGTCGGTCTGCTGCATTCATCGTTCAACGCCACCGAGAGTCTTCTCGAGCCTGACTTCTTCTGGGTGCGCATCGTCGTGACGATCGCCCTGGGCATCGCGGTCGCGGCCTTCGGCCGGCAGCATCACTTCGAGCCGGTGCGGCGCTCCAGGGCTTCGATGACGGTTGGGCAGACGTCGATCTCGTAGAGCCTTTCGACGCTCTGCATCCCACCCGCGCTCTCTGCGTTGATCTCCACCACCTTGTCGCCGATCACGTCGATGCCGATGAAGTACATGCCGTCGGCCACGAGCTTCTCACTCATCGCTTCCACGATGCCGCGTTGCACGTCACCGATCTGGAGAGGGACCGGGCATCCGCCAACGCTGATGTTGGCTCGCGGGTCGTTGCCGCTGGGCACTCTTCGGAACGCGGCCGGTCTCCCGTCGCGTTCGAGGATCTGCCCCTCGAGCAGGAAGATTCGGGCATCGCCGTCCTCACCGCCGTCGACGAACTCTTGAACGATCGCGTAGCCGTCCTGTAGCACCGCTTCCGTCATCTGCGCGAGGTTCGCTTCACCCTCGTCCTCGATCATGAACACGTTCCGACCCTTGGCTCCGTACAGGGGCTTGACTACGGAGCGGCCGACCTTGCCCACGAACCGTTTGATCGCTTCCGGGTCGCGCGTCACAAGCGATCGCGGTCGGATCCTCTCGGGAAACTCCTCCAGATAGAGCTTGCTCGTGGCGCGGATAGCCGACATCGGATCGTTCACGACCGTTACGCCTCGGGCCTTGAGCATTTGGCCGAAGACCGCCCCGAGTGGACTGGCCCACGGCCGCTCCTGCAGATCGTCGATCGATTCGTTTCGCAGGAACATGGCATCGAGGTCGTCCATGACGATCCGTTCGACATCGCGCTCCTTGATGCGCGCCATGAAGCTTTCCAGCGTGTCGTCTTTGTCGAACTCTGCGGCGTGAGCCCGGGCCACGAGCTGCCCATCCATCTCCCCGAGCTCGAGGTCTCCGGCCCCGACATACCAAACGTCATGCCCGCCCTGGGCGGCGGCCCTCGCCAGCCGCGTGGTCGTGTACTCGTCGATCTCGGTAGCGACGTCCTTGACGAAGAAGGCAACCCTCATGCCGACACCTCCCTCTCGTACAGGTCCGTGACCGAAACGCCCGCGCGCAGCCTGTCCAGGCGCTCCTGCGCTCCGGGCACATCCAGCCAGCGTGGACGGACCCAGGGTGCTCGGAGCACCTCGCGGTCGAGCAGGTCCTGGATCAGCGGGATGTGGTCCAACGCGAGCTTGCCGACCAAGAGGACTTCGAGGCTGCTGCCCTCGGCGAGGGCTGCAAGGATGCGCGTGATCCCACGGAGGTAGATCGCGTCCTTCACCGAACCGCCCCCGACGACAACCCGGATGGCGATGGACCAAGCGGTCCTCGCTGGCATCCGATTCTCCGCCCGCAACGATTCGAAGATCTCCAGAAATCCCGCGCCGTCGAGCATCTTGCCGACGGCTACGACCCTCGCCGCCAGCACGCGGAGACGCCGCGGGTCCAACCCGCCGGTCAAGTACTCGGCGAGCACGGCTAGGCCCTCCTGGGTCTCGTCGTAGCCAGGCAATCCGATCGTCAGCAGCGTCAGTGGTTGGCGGGCGCCGTTCTGGTAGGTGACGACATGGGTGCCGACCTCGTGGTGCAGCAAGGGCTCGACGCGGTCCGACCCAAAAGCGGCGGTTTCGGGGATCAGCAGCCGGCCGAACGACACCATCAGGTCGGAGATGTCGTCGCGCACCTCGATGTGAGCCGGAAAGTCTGGATACACGGCACGGTATCGATCGAACTCCGCCCGAGCGGCCTCCGCGAACGCCCCGGCCGTGACGCTCCGGGTACTGGGAGCTCGGGCTGGGATGCTTTCAAGCAGCTCCTCCGCGGCGGACGCGAGAGGCTGGGCGATCCCTCCGTAAAGCTGCAGCGACCCGTACACAAAGCGTGAAGTGTCGCGGTCCTCCAAGGCTGTGATCTGTCTTGCCAGCTCGTCTCGCTTCGCCCGGAAGAGTGTGTGCAGCGCAGGGTCGGTCACGTTCTCGATCTCGAGGTTGTAGAGGTCACGCCGCACCAGATCCGGCTCGAACTCCAACGGTCTGAGCCGGAGAGTCGGTACCGTCCCGAAGTCGCTCCGTTCGAAGTCCGCCCATGCCTCTGCTGCATTGACCGGCGTGAGGTTGAGCAGCAGGTTCACGCTGCGCTCGATGTCGGTGAGGCGGGCATCGATGTCCAGAGCAGGCGCAAGCTGCTGGATCGGGAATGTCATCTGACCAATGCCCTCCCTCTCCAGTGTGTCAGTCGGTTCGATTGCGGTCGATGTCCGCGTCGGGAGCCGAAGGGAAGAACTCGCCGGAATCGAGGCCCATCGCCGGGCCCACTCCCGGAGGGCCGACGGCGAAATCTGCCACCATCCGGGCATCGTCAGCCCCGGACACTAGACCTGACTGATCTTGAGCGTCGAGGTTCTTGTCATCTGCCACCTTGTGCTCCCTCCAAACTCAACGAGTCATGGCCGATCTCGCACTGCTAGCCCGTGAGACCGCTGGCCACACGTGGCGCCTCACCGCTGACTGGTGCGATCCGGGGTATCTCTGGCTCGGGGATCGATCAGCTCTTTGACGAGATCGTAGACCTGTAAGTTTACGTTGTAAACAGAACGATCTCGTGGCGTGCACCGTTGCCTTGTCTGGCACCAGCAGGCCAGAACTGGCTTGGTTGTTGAGCCGGATAAGTCGCCTCCTGTTGCGTGTCGCCGCGATGCGTCGGTAGCCGAGCCCAGAATTTCGGTGCTCTTAAAGGAAGACGCCGATAACGGCCGCGATGACGCGAGGATCGCCTAGCGACATAGCGTCGGGGCACCTCGCCGACACGAAAGCTCCACGGCAAGGTCAAGCCGCCCTGGCCGCCCTCACCTTCCGCGACCACGTCATGCACACCACGCAAAGGTGTTCGGCGCCTGGCATCGAGCTCCGGTGTCCCTCGGGCAAATCTCGGCGGCGACTTCGCTGCTCGATCGACGCCAATTGATCCGGCAAAGGCGCCTCGGACGGGCCAGAGCGCGGCCCACCCGACGCGCGCCAGACCCAAAGGGGAAGCCGAACCTGTCGACAGCCGCCGATCGTTTCGTCACTCGTCGAGCCCGAGCTAGGGAGTGCGCGGCGGGCCCAGCCGGATTCGCTCACGCATGTCGCTCAATGATCCACGCCAGTGGGAGACGGGTTCCATCCACCACGTCACGCCGGCCGCGGCGAACTCGGCCACAAGAGCTTGGGCGTCGCTCCCCCGGCCGATTGTCTCGGCCCCGAACACCACGTCGAAGGGCCGGTCGTCGTCGCGCCGGTCTTGAATGAAGGACACGAGGTCGGCGATCGCCGCCGGCTGCCGGTCAAGAGGGATGGAGAACATCAGGGGGTGCACGCCGTCGTAGCGCGCGGCCCGACGAAAGGGCGCCCGATGCTCCGGCCATTCGCCGCCGACCCAGATCGGGATGTGGCTCTGCAGGGGCGTTGGCAGCATCTCCGCGCCTGTGACGCGGTGGTGACGCCCGTCATAGCTGAACGGCTGCCCCGTCCACAACCCACACAGGATGTCGAGCCCTTCGTCCAGCTTGGCTGCTCGTATCCGGGGATCGGTCTCCTCGCCGAAGTCGCCGTACTCGAGGCCCGGTGGACCGCCGAGCCCGACGCCCAGGGTGAGCCGACCTCCGGAGAGGTGGTCGAGTGTGGTCAGCTCCCGAGCGAGCTTCCAGGGCCGTCGGCGGGCGAGCGGGGTAACCATCGGCCCGAACCGGACGCGGACCGTTGCCGCCGCGATCATGGTCAGCGCAACCGTCGGGTCGACCGACGGCTGACGTGGCTCACCATCCTGCTCACCGCTCCACTGGATGTGATCCCAGATCCAGAATCCATCCCAGCCGGCTGCCTCAGCGTCTTTCGCGAGATCGGCCAGCAGCCGAACGTCCGCGTACTCGCCGAAGATGGGCACGTTCATTCCGAACTTCATCGCCTGACACATCCCATCTGACCGACACCACAGATCTATTGGCTGAATCCGCGGCAAGACTCTCGCTTGGTTCTGACAGTCCGGGTTCGCAGCACGGTCCACCTGCGGGCACCACTCGCCCGTCCCGGATGTCCGACGGCTGATGACGCAACTGGACGGCGCGCGTACCAAAGCGATCGAGGTCGGTCAGAACCGGAGTCTCACACTCTGTCCGGCTCGATCAAATGCCGGTGTGCGGTGGACCAGGTAATCCGCGCGTCCATCTCGGCGAGGAAGCCGTTGTGAACCAGACCGACCTGGCGCGGCACGCCCTCCCGTGCCAGCCGAACGATCAGATCGCGCGTGTGTTGCTGCATGGTGATCACGTGGTCGAACAGCCCGTCAACGGAGGACAACCCGTACGCCTCGGCAAACAAGGTCAGCCTCCGGCGGCGATCGGGAGGCTCGGGGTAGCGCAACCACCGGATGCACTCGACGTCGTCGCGGAAAGGCACGAAGTACTCGCAGGCGTAGGCGACATCATCCGCAGGCAACGCGACTCGGGCGTACTCGTAGTCCAGCAGGCCCACTGGCGTCAGACCGTCCCAGACGATGTTGCACGGATGGAAGTCGCCGTGGCAGACGATTCGCCCAGAGCCGCCAGTGCCGCGGGAACCGTCGAACCACACCAGGTCGCGATCGGGGCGCCAACTGGACACCGCGTCGTGGTAAGCCCGAAGCAGTCGCGCACCGGCCACCAGCCCGCGCATATCGACCGCCGGTGCCCACCCGTCGGCCCCCGAGCGTCCAGGGATGAACGACAGCAGATCCTGCTCATCCTCGGATCCGGCCAGTCTCGGGGAGTACGGGAAGCCGACCGTTTCGAGGTGACCGAGCAGGGCGCGGGTAGACGCGCTCCAAGGGTGATGAGGATGTCGGACCGCTTCACCGGACCGCGCCAGCAGATGGTCGTCGCGTTGCTGCGGTAACTCCGGTTGAGACATCTCGGACGACACGTTACCCAGCACACGGATTCGCAGAAGCGAAGCGCGATGGCATTGCAGCAAGATCAACGGTCGGCAAGCCGGTCCCATGACGACAACGTTCGAGCTCGACATGCGAACGGGTGGGGAAACGCGTCGCTGAGCGGACGGTGCATGGCCCCAACACCGTCAGTGGTCGTGGCCGTTCCGGCCGAGGGTCTCCACGGGTGTCGCGCCCGGGCGGGTCCACTGCGGAACGGGCCGGCTGGTCGGGCCCCACGTGGCGAAGCCGTCGGCGTCGGAGCGCCAGTACCAGCAGATCGGCGCGCCATGCCCACCGACCGGCGCGTCCGCCTGAGGGGCCTCGGGCCAGCCCTCGGGATTGTCCTCCCAGCCCTCGCGGCGGCCGTAGGGCGTCATGTCGAGCAGACCGAGGGAACCGTCGGCCGGCTCGTTCCCCCGGCCAGTGGTGGAGTAGGTGAGGAACACGCGGTCGCGGTCGCGCAAGTAACAGACGATGTGCCCCTCCTCTGTGGCGATGGGCGTCTCCACGTCCCGCACCGAGTACCAGGGCTGGGTGTAACCCATGAACTCGACGTAGGGAGCCACTTCGTCCCACCGACCCGAGGTCAGGACGGCGAACGAGACCCCGCGGGCGTTGAGGTAGACGGCATCCTTCAGGTGCCAGAGGTTGAAGGTGCAGCCTTCGCACTGCCCCTGGTGCGGGGCGCCGTCATACCACATTGAGTGGTAGACCACCAGTTCGTCGCGCCCCTGGAACAGATCCAGGAACGGGACCGGACCATCAGCTCCGACGACCTCGACTGTCCCGTCGAGCTCCACCATCGGCAGCCGCCGACGGGCCGCGGCGATCGCGTCGCCTTCGCGGGTGTGGGCCTTCTCGCGGACCAACAGCTCGTCGCGGGCGGCCTGCCAGGTGGCCAGGTCGACCACGGGCGGGCGGCCGGGCAGTGCGGTGGTCGGGTCGTTCGGCGTGGTTGTCATGGCGTTCTCCCTGGTGTCGTGCCGGGCACCGTCGGATCCCAGTCCTACGACGGTCACCAGAACAGACCAGCGACCCGGCCGGAACTCATCGCCGCAGGGGCGCCCTCGACCCAGCCTGCACGGACCACATCGGGCTGACAAGATCCCACACCGTGCTCTCAGTTGCGTCCCCCATGCGGGACGGCCCGGTTCTGAAATCCCGAAATTCCGGTTGGACGACGATCGGCGCACATCCGATTACGGTGTTCATCGCCCAGGGCTGGTCCCCTGAGCTGCTGTGAAGAAGGAGACACCGGTGGTTCACCTGACACCCGAGTTCGACAGTTCAATCCGGCGCCCGGATGGCCGGGCCGCCGGCGGGGTGGATACGACCGGAGAGGCGGAGCCCTGATCCGTCGTGGCGCCGGCGCCGGCGGCTGGCAATTCCGGACCGAGACTGGATGTCCGGAACCGGCTGCACCAATTTGTCGCCGGCATCCGGCGTGGCGCGTCACCCCAGGTGTACCGGCCGAAACCGCTCCGAATTACTTCGGCGGCGCCGTAGTCCCTCGCAGCACGAGGCGCGGTCGCAGGTTCACATCCCGGGGTTTCCGATCGGGCTTCTCAAGGTTGCCGACCACGGCTTCAATGGCCAGCCGCGCCATTTTGGGAATGTTCTGTCTGATCGAGGTGAGGTCGATTCCTGGGATACGGCCGAAGCGAGAGTCGTCGTAGCCGATGACCGACAGGTCGGCCGGGACGTTCAGACCCGCGCGGAGGACGGTGTCCAGTAGACCGATGGCACAGGGGTCGTTGGCGGCGATCACGGCGGTCGGTAGTCCTTCGCGTAGGAGCAGGCTGCCCGCATCGGCGCCTTCGTCCTCGGTGTAGCCGCCGGGTATGACGCGGATGCTGTCTTGTAACGCGTGTTCGGCCATAGCAACCCGGTAACCGTCCCGGCGGTGTTCCGCGCCGGGATTATCGCCTCCGTCGATGTAGGCGATGTCGCGGTGACCCAGACCGACGAGATGGTCGACTGCTTGACGGGTGCCGACCGCGTCGTCATTACGAATGACGTCGACGAGACCGTGGGTCACGTCCCGGCCCACCTCGACGACGGCCTTTGCTGGCAGACCTAAACGCCCTAGGCGTTCACCTCTGGGCAGTCGTCGAGCACGACATGTACCCAGCGCCACCGGGCGCGCCGTTACCGATCGCCACCCGCGCGTGCCGCTACTACAGCACCCTCGGCCTACAAAGCAGCAGCGATAGAAGATCCACCCGAGTCAGACGATGAAGCCGACGCCGGCGGGTGCCCGCGGGGGCTCACTCACCGAGCACTTCAGTCGAGCGTCAGCTGACGGCGGTGGTGGTCATAGTGCTCGGTCCCGTAGTGGTAAACATCGCGGACGGTCATGGTTGACCGGAAGTAGGGGTCCCACGCGGGCGGGAAGTGCATGGTCAGGGCCAGACTCTGGTCGGTCTCGTGGCCCAGGCGGCGCTGGAGCGCATGCAGCGTCCGCTGGAGCAAGCTGACCATCCTGGCCGGCGTCACGATGTGGCCCCCAGCCCAAGAGCCGAAGAAGTTGATGGCATGGAAGGGGCGGCGACAGGCGTTCAAAACGGCGGCGAACCTCCTGCTCCATCGGAGCCGACCGAGCAGGTGCACCAAAGGCATCAGCGTCCGCACGATCAAGTAGCCGAACACCATGTGGAACAACAGCTGCCGATTCGTCCACCGGGTGCCATCGCTGCGCCGCCTCAACCCCTGTTGCGAAGCACGCCGGACCAGGTCAGCGAAGTCGGTCTCCACCCGCGACATCTCGGCGCTGATCTCGGCACGATCCATCACACTGCCTCCAACCCCGACCGTACCGCCGGCACCGAATGGACGAAGCTCGCGGGCCGGACACCTTACGGACACAGGTGCATCGGTCGCTCATCGTCTCTTGCGGCGCAGCGGCTGAGGGATGATGGTGAGAGGTCAAGGCCGCCAGGGAGGGGTACGCCGATGGGCTCGTTCATCGGATCGATCGTGCTGAGCACCTCGGACACTGTCCGAGCCGCTGAATTCTGGAGTGGCGCTCTCGGCTACATCACCAAACCCGGAATGCCGGACTTCTTGGCTCCGACGGAATGGACGCCGCCGTCGACCACCGGTCGCGATCACGGAGCCACACATCTACACCTCGACGAGTCCGACCATATGCACGTTGATCTGTGGGTGGACGAAGGTGACACTGTGGAGTCGGAAGTCGAGCGCCTGCTGGCCCTTGGCGCCAAGCGGGTTGATTGGGAGTACTCCGACGACGCAACGCACGTGGTTTTGGCCGATCCAGACGGCAACCTCTTCTGCGTCTGCGGATAGCCATCTTTACCGGGGTCGGTTCCATGGATCGACAGCTTCAACGCGTCGAGCATGGTGCGTTCGGGTTAACGCGCCCCCAAGCCGGTGTCGGTGGTCGCCTAACGCGCTCGGAGTGGGCACGCTCTAGCAAGCGGTGGCCAGCTCGGGGTGAATACCTACCCTTCACGCGCGACTGGTCAGCTGCCACGCAGGATGTCGGCAGCGGTTTGGATGCCGGTTCGGATGTGGCGTTCAGTGATGTTGCCGAAGCCGAGGATGAGTTGGGGTGGGGTGGTGGCTTTATCGGTTCGTTGCGGGCTCATGCCGTAGAGGCCGACACCGCGGGCGCGGGCGGCGGCGATGACTGCGGTTTCGTCGGCGCAAGGGGCTAGGTGCGCGATGGCGTGGAAACCGGCGGCGAGTCCGGTGATGGCGATCTCGGGTGCATGCTCGGAGAAGGCGTCGACGAGGGTGGCGCGGCGGGCACTGTAGATGTTGCGCATGCGGCGCAGGTGCCGGTCGAACCGGCCCGATTCGATAAGGGTGGCGAGGACGAGTTGGTCGATGCCGGGGGTGCCGCGGTCGTCGTGGGCCTTGTGGTCGGCGAGTTCGTCGACCGCATCGGTTGGGCTGAGGATCCAGCCGAGCCGCAGCGTTGGGGCCAGCGATTTGCTGACGGTGCCGATGGCGAAGACGCGGCCAGCGGATAGGCCTTGAACGACTCCGACTGGTTCGCGGTCGTAGCGGAACTCGGCGTCGTAGTCGTCTTCGATGATCCAGCCGTCGCGGCGCGCGGCCCATTGCACGAGGGCGTGTCGGCGGTGGGGGGTGAGCACAACCCCGGTGGGCCATTGGTGGGCTGGGGTGACGAGGACCGCGCCGGCGCCGCTGCGCTCGAGGGCGTCGACGTCGAGGCCGTGATCATCGACGGGTACGGGAATGAGGCGCGCGCCGGCCCAGTTGGCGGCGACGATGGCAGTTTCGTCGTAGCCGGGGTCTTCGGTGGCGATGTCGCGGACGCCGCGGGCGACCAGAGTTTTCATGACGAGGTTGAGACCTTGGGCGAAGCCGGCGCAGACGACGAGCTGGTCGGCGCTCGCGGCGGCGCCGCGGACCCGGTTCAGGTAGCCGGCGAGGATGGTGCGCAGCTGACGGTGGCCGCGGGGGTCGCCGTAGCCGAAGGCGTCGTTGGGGGCGTCGCGGCAGACCGCGCGGACGGCTGCGGCCCAGTCGGTGCGGGGGAAGCTCCCGAGGTCGGGAGTGGCGGGCACGAAATCGGCTATCAGCGCCGGCGTCGCCGGAGGAATCGGCGCGGCCTTGACCGGCGCTGCTGGCGTGGCGACGCTGGCCGTCTGGGCGACCCGGGTCGCTGAGCCGACTTGGGCCGTGAGGTAGCCCTCGGACGTCAGCTGGGCAAAGCATTCCTGGACCAGGCCGCGGGACACCCGCAGGCCGGCGGCCAGTTCGCGAGAGGACGGGATGCGTTCTCCGCCAGCAAGCCGCCCGGTGCGGATGGCGTCCCGCAGGCCGTTCTCGAGCTGGAGCCGCAGCGGCTGATTCCGGTCCAGGGGGAGCAGCAGCTCTGGACTCAAACCGGACCACTGAATCGGCATAGAAATGGATCTTAGCGGGGGCCATCCTGCGGCCATAGCGTCGCCGCATGACCACTACAAGCCTCGGTACAACTGTCGTCATCGATCGGGTCACCGCGGCGGTCGCGGCCGAGGCCAGCACCCAGATTTCCGCCACTCCGAGCAGCGCCGCCCGGTCGGGGTCGGTTGGCCCGGCGACCTCGCGGTCCCGGCTGCTGTCGTGGCCGTTGGTGAAGGTGCTGGTGGCTGACTTTGCCGCGATGTGCAGCTTCTACCTGTTGTTGTCGGCAGTGCCGATGTATCTGGAGGCGGCGGGCGCGGGTTCGGCCGGCGCGGGTTTGTCGACGGGTGCGTTGATGTTGGCCTCCGTCGCCGCCGGGATGGGGACGCCACGGCTCGCTGACCGGGTAGGCCATCGGTGGGCCTTGACGATCGGGCTGGTGCTGCTCGGTGTCCCGGCGCTGGCTCTGGCCTTGTCATCGAGCCTGATGGTGGTGGCGACGGTATGTGTCGTGCGGGGTGTCGGGTTCGCGGTGGTGTTGACCGCGGTCGGGTCGCTGACCGCGGAGCTGCTGCCGGCCGACCGCCGCGGGGAGGGCCTTGGCGTGATGGGTGTTGTTTCGTGCGTCCCGGCAGTGTTGGCGCTGCCGCTCGGAGTGGCGCTGGTGCCGGTGCTCGGCTTCAGCGGGGTGTTCGAACTCGGTGCCGCGCTGGCGGCGATCGCTGTCGTGGCAGCGGTAGCGACGAAGGCACCCTCCGAGGCCGCCGGCGGCCAAGCGGAGACGGTCGGGATGGTAGCCGGGTTCCGCCGGCCCGCCCTGGTCGGCCCGGCGGTGGTGTTCGCGGTCACCGCGTTGGCCGGTGGCGTGGTGGTGAGCTTTCTGCCGGCCGCGGTCGGGCAGGGCGGCGGCGGCGCCGTGCTGGCGGTGGCGCTGCTGGTCCGGTCGCTGGTGGCCACCTTCACCCGCTGGCTGACCGGCCGGTTGGCCGACCGGCACGGTGCCGAGCGTCTGCTGGTGCCCGGCCTCGTGTTATCGGCGGCAGGCATGTTGGCGCTGCTGTTCGTTGGCCACGCGGCTGGGGTGCTGGTGGGCATGGTGGTGTTCGGTGCCGGCTTCGGCGTCAGTCAGACCGCCAGCCTGGCCGTCATGATCGACCGGGCCGGCCCGGCGGGTCTGGTCACCGCGAACGCCATGTGGAACATCGCTTACGACCTCGGATGGGGTCTCGGGTCGGTGGCCTTCGGGTTCCTGGTCGCACCCGTCGGCTACCCGGCCGCCTTCGCCGCCACCGCCATGGTGATGCTGGCCGCACTGCCGCTGGCCCGCCGGTGAGCGGAACAGCAACCGAGTCGACCCCGAGCCCGCCGGTTCCATCTCGTTGGGACGAGTTGGGTGACGTCCGGCGAGCCAAACCGGACCAGTACACGAGCACCGAAATGGACCTTACCGAAGCTCACGTGCACGCCCTACGTTGGCCGCGATCGACCAATGGACTTCCGATGATCTTTGAGCGGCGGGACGGTCTCGAGTTGCTGCCAGAAAGGATCCCCCATCAGGTGGCTGACACGACCCCACAGCCCGCGGCCGGAGGTCTCACTGCACTTCACGATGTCGCTCGACGGTTTCAAGCCGGTCCGGACCCACCAGCCCGAAGACGCCGACTCCATCGAGGGGGTCACCTATCTGAGCTGCGACGTCGGGGAGGCGGCCCAGATCGCCCGGTCGGCGGCCGGCGGCAAGAATCTCGAAGGCTTCGCGGCCGCGGCCGGAACCCACCCGCGACCGTGCCCTGAGCGACGCTCTGATTAGCAAGCAGTTGCAAACCACAAGCGGAAGGAGCCCCATGCTGACGCAGGTCGCGGAAGGTGTGCTGGTCCACCAAAGCGAGTTACTCCAGAACAACGCCGTTGTCGTACAAGGCCGGGCCGGCGTGTTGCTCATCGACCCCGGAATACAAGGCTCCGAAATGGCCTGCCTCGCGAACGACCTTCGCGAGTTGGGTCAGCCCGTTGTGGCCGGCTTCTCGACGCATCCTGATTGGGATCACGTGCTCTGGCACGCCGAGCTCGGCGAAGCGCCCCGTTACGGCACAGCCCGCTGCGCAGCCCTTATGCGAGATCTGCTGTCGAACGCGGACTGGAAGGCCCGCGTCGCCGAGGGGCTACCGCCGGAAATCGCCGAGGAGATCCCGCTCGACCTGTTCGGCCTCATCACCGGTCTGCCCGCCGAAACCGCGCAGATTCCCTGGGATGGCCCTCAAGTCCGGATTATCGAGCATCCGGCGCATGCCCAGGGCCATGCAGCACTCTTGATCGAGGAACGCGGGGTTCTCGTCGCCGGCGACATGTTGTCTGATGTCTTGATACCGATGCTCGACGACTTCAACAGCACCAATGACCCGATCGAGGACTACCTCATTGGGCTGCGGCTGCTCGAGGGCGTGGCGGACGACGTCGATGTCCTCATCCCTGGCCACGGGTCCGTCGGCGGAGCTGATCAGGTACACGAACGGATCAAACAGGACCGCGCGTACGTGCAAGCCCTGCGTGACGGCCACACTCCCGATGACCCGCGCATCGGCCCATCGGCCAAGCCAGGCTGGGAATGGGTTGGCGATGTGCACGCCGGGCAAGCCCAGCGCCTCGCCGAATGCAGAGAGCGCGACGGGACGCCCGGATAAGAGATCGGGAAACGGGCACGCAGCTTCGTTCTCGCAAAACGGGTCGAGCGGCATCCGCAGGCTGAGTCCCCAGCACGGCTAGAGCTGCACACCTCGTGTCAGTGCACCGTCGACGACAAGGTTGGTACCGCTCACCCGGCTCGCCGCGGGACTGGCGAGGAAGACGACCGGTGCCGCAACCTCCTCCGGGGTGCCCATCTGGCCCGTCGGGTTCAGGCTCATCGCGGTCTGGAAGAGGGCCGGGTCGCCGGTCTCGATGCTCTGCCAGACGCCGCCCTCGAAGTAAGTGTTTCCGGGCGAGACGGTGTTGGCGCGAATGTTGTTGTCTGCCAATTGGAAAGCGAGGCCGTGGATGTAGCCGACGATCGCGGTCTTCGCGGTGCCGTACGGGCCCGACGCGAAATCCGACTCGCGTCCCGAGACACTCGAGATCGCGATGATCGAGGCGGCGTCGCTGCGCTTGAGATGCGGCAGGGCGGCTCGGACGAGACGGACGGTGTGCATGAGGTCGACGTTGATACTTGCCGCCCAGTTCTCCTCGGTGTCCGGGATCGCGAGCGCGCTGACGTTGGCCACGACGACGTCGAGGCCGCCGAAGGCCTCGGCCGACCTTTCCACCCAGGCTGTGAGGGCGTCGCCGTCGCCCACGTCGACGACCGACCCGGTGACCTCGCCGCGACTGCTCAGGTCGTCATTCGTCGCCACCACTTCGCCGGAGTCTCGCGCGCAGAAGCCGACGACGGCCCCTTCGTCGAGGAAGGCGCCCACGATCGCGCGCCCGATGCCGCGCGTCCCTCCGGTCACGAGTACTCGCTTGCCGGTGAGCTGAAGATCCATGGTTCGTGCCTTCCCGTTGAGTGGATGACAGGTGTCGCTAGTCGCCTGATGGCGACCGCCAGGTCGTTCCGAGTGTGCGAGCTCGCGCGCGCAGTTCGGCGTGCATCCCGCCGAAGGCGTCGGCCGCGGGGAGAAGTGCCTTCGCGGCCTTGACGACGACGCTGTAGTTGGCGTCGACGACGTTGGCGACCGGCACTTCGGCAACTTGCGAGCAGAGCTGGTAGGCGTCCATCGTGTGCATTCCCTGGAGTTGGGCGACCCAGTGCACGAGCTCGGCATTGGCGATCCGCCACGAATCCTCCATCGGGCGGCTCGAGCCCACCGTCATCCAGTGGGTGTCGTCTTCGATCCGCGGCCAACCGGGCGCGCCGCCCTTGAGAAGCTCAACGATGAGGGTGGTGGTCATCGCGCCCTCAACGGCTGTGCCGCACGCCTCGCCCTCGCCCTGCCGGTAGTGTCCGTCGCCGATCGAGAACATCGCCCCCTCGACGTTGACGCCGAGAAACACGGTCGCGCCGGCCCGCATCTGCGGAGTGTCCATGTTGCCGCCGAACCGGTCGGGTACCAGGGACGAACGCACCTCTCCCCCGGCGGGAGCGACGCCAACGGTGCCGAGCATCGGCGCGATCGGGAGCTCTATCCGGTGGTCGCTGTGCCGTGCCACGAAACCGACCGTCCCGCGGTCGCGGTCGAGCTGGTAGATCCATGTGGTGTCGGGAAGCGGTTCTTGCAGGGTGACGACGCGGTCGGTGCTCGTCATGCCGCCGAAGAAGGGGATGGCCGCCGACGCGCCCCAGTCCCGTGCCGGTTCCAGCATGACGAGGTGCAGCACGAGCGTGTCGCCGGGTTCCGCGCCCTCGACGTAGAACGGGCCGGTCTGCGGATTGACGAAACGCAGGTCCACCTTGGCGCTCGACAGGTCATCGACGCTGCGCAGCACTCCGTTGAACGCGTCCTCCGACCAGAGCCGGAGCGCGGTTCCGGGCCTGACCCGCATGGCAGCGGCGACTCCGCCGAAGGTGTAGGCGTACCGGTCGCGGGTGGGCGTGTACTCGATGACGTCCATGTTCGAAACTACTGCGGACGCGGGCGCAGCCGCACGTGGTCGGTGCGAAGATCGGATACCCGCGGCACGCCGAGGAGCGCGAGCGTCGACGCGACCTCTTGGACCAGGATGTCGGCCGCGCGCCCCACTCCACGCTCGCCGCCGGCCATCAGCCCGTAGAGGTATGCGCGTCCAACCAAGGCAGCCCTCGCCCCGAGCGCCACCGCGGCGACCACGTCGCTGCCCGACATGACGCCCCCATCGACATACACCTCGGCCCGCTCGCCCACCGCGTCGACCACGGAGGGCAGCGCTTCCAACGGGGTTGCGGCCCGGTCGAGCTGTCGTCCCCCGTGGTTCGACACGACAACGGCATCCGCTCCGGCGTCTACGACAGCCCGGGCATCAGCCGCGTTCAGGACGCCCTTGACCACGAGCGGCCCGTCCCAGACGGAACGGAGCCAGGCGAGGTCGGCGATCGTCGCCGCCGGGTCGAACAGGCGGCCGGCCAGCTCGGCGACGGTGCCCTCGAAGCGCGTGAGCGACGCGAACTCGAGCGGCTCGGTGGTGAACAGATCGAACCACCATGCGGGATGCAGCGCACCCTCCGCGAAGGTTCTCAATGAGAGGGAGGGCGGGATGGTCAGGCCGTTGCGCACGTCCCGCAGCCGTGGCCCGGCGATCGGGGTGTCGACGGTGAGCACGAGCGCCTCGTAACCGGCGGCGGCGGCCCGTGCGACGAAGTCGCGGCTCGCCTCGCGGTCGCGCCACAGGTAGAGCTGGAACCACCGCCGCCCGTCCGGGGCAGCCGCGGCCAAGCCCTCGATCGACGTCGTGCCCATCGTCGACAACGCGTACGGGATGCCGACCCGTTCGGCGACGCGGGCGACGCCCGACTCGCCTTCGGTGTGCATCATCCGGGTGAAACCGGTCGGCGCGAACCCGAACGGGACCGCCGCCGGTCGCCCGAGGATGACTGTCGAGGTGTCGACAAGAGACACGTCCTGAAGCACGCGCGGGCTGAACTCGAGCCTCTGGAACACTTCTCGCGATCGACGCAGGGCGAGCTCGTCACCGGCGGCGCCATCGGCGTAGTCGAAGACGGCGCGAGGAGCTCGGCGACGGGCCAGCACCCGCAGATCGGCGATGGAGACAACGCGAGCCAGCCGCCGATCGGTGGAGTTGAGCGCCGTACGCCGCAGCCGGAGCAGAGGTCTCACCTCAGACCAGCGCGGCACGCGTCGAGCGGTCATGGTCGAGTTCTACACGACCGTGCTCATCACCGGGACTCGCCCCGTCATCCAGTCCCCGCTCGCCCGGTTCGGCCAAGCGAAGCCCGCGCGATGGCGCCAATGACACGTATCGGGATCGGCCCCGGCTACTTCCGCACGCGGAAGCGGAGCATGGTCACCGGACCTGACTGCGTGTTGCTGAACGGTTCCAAGTCGATCCTGCCGAGGCCCCGAGGTCGAGAAGCGCACGCCGTCGCCCTGGAGCACTGGCAGGACATACACCAGCACCTCGTCGACGAGCCCCTGCTGCAGGCACTGGCTGGCCAGGTCGGCACCGAGGATCTCCAGGTTCTTCCCGCCGGCGGCGGCGCGCGCCGTGGCGACCGCCTCCGCAAGGTCACAGCTGAGGAAGGTGACCCCTGGGTCCGGTCCGTCCGGCGGCTGGTGGGTCAGGACGAATACTGGCCCTCCGTCGTAGTCGGTGTCCTCGTCCGACATCCGTTTGGAGACTTCGTAGGTGACCCTGCCGACGAGCATTGCGCCGGTGGCCGCCATGACTTCAGGAAACGCGTACTTCTCGTTGTACTCGATGACCCAGTCCATCGCGTGGTCGGGACCGGCGATGAAGCCGTCCACCGATATCGCTCTGTTCACCACCACCGTGCCCAGGCCAGTATCCGTATCGCTCATGCCGGTGACGACCCGGCGAGAGGCACGAACTCACCGGCGTCGGCAGACCAATCCTCAGACCGGTGTGACCGCACCGAGCGCGATGATGTCGCCCACTGCTCGATCGTCGTGGTGCTCATCGCGCAGATCCGCTTGGCCGGTGGCCACGGCGCGGGTAGGTATGCGACGGGAAGCACGCACGGTGAAGGACGCGCTGCACCTGGGCAATGGATGGACGCCTACAGCTATGCGCTGCTGGCTGACGAGTGGCGCCGGCACCATCCCTGACTGATGGCCATCGGCGGCCGCCGTGTCCGCCGGGCGTCAGGTCAAGACTCTGCGAGGGCGCGCACCGCGCGTTCGATGGGGGAATGTCAAGATCGGTATCGACAGTGAGCCGGTGCAGGAGCAGTCCGTCGCCGAGCGCCATGACGACCCGGGTCGCCGGAACGGGGTCGGTGATGCCGACGGAGATCACGATCCGCTCGGTCCCCGCTCGAACTCGCGACGACGGCTACGGCCGGATCAATCGACAAGCTCGGCAGGCAGCAGGTCGCGATGGGCCTCGAAGAGTTCCTCGGTCATCGCCCGGGCCTGGTCGAGGGTGCAGATCGCTGCGGTCAGCGGGTCGACCGCGATGGCGTGGTGGACGTTGTCCCGGTCGCCGGTGAGCGCAGCCTGCACAGCCAGCGTCTGCACTCCAATGTTGGTGCGGTTGAGCGCCGCGAGCTGGAGCGGCAGCGCACCGACTGCGGTGGGCTGGACGCCGTTGTGATCGACCAGGCACGGGACCTCGACGCAGGCCTCGGGCGGCAGGTTGGTGATCAGGCCGGTCGCGTTGGACACGTTGCCGTAGACGACGGCCGGCGTGCCCGTCACCACGGCGTTGACGATGCTCGCGCCGTACTCGACCGAGGGCTCGAGCTTCGCCGAAAGCTTCGTCAGCTGGCTGTCCAAATCGCCCTTGTCGTCGTGTGCCGCACAGATCTGGTAGTAGTCCCACCGCACCGGCAGGTAGGCCTCGACCAGCTCCGGGTTCTTCCGGAAGTACGGCAGGTACTCCGAGGCGTGATGGCTGGACTCGGTCTCGAAGTAGCCGAAGTGGTTCATCAGCGTGGTCCGGACCTGCTCGTTGCCGCCCTCGTACGTGCTGGCCGCCAGGGCCGCCTCGCTGTGGTCGCCGTCGTCGCCCAGCAGGTCCGCGGCGGCCCGGCCGACGACGTGCCGCTCGGTCATCACCTCACGCAGCTGTGGGTACAGGTCGTCGGTGCCGCGACGGAAGCTCAACACCCAGGCCTGGTGGTTGATGCCGGCGCAGACGTAGCTGACCTCCTCGTACGGGACGCCGAGCGTGCGGGCCAGCATCCTCGTGGTCCCCTGCACGCTGTGACACAGGCCGACGGTGTTCAGGCCGAGGGCGTTCAGGTAGCCGCTGGCCATGGCCATCGGGTTCGCGTAGTTGATGAACACCGCGTCGGGGCAGACCTCGAGCGCGTCCGCGGCAAGGGCCCGGTAGGCGGGCACCGAGCGCAGGAACCGGAACACCCCGCCCGGACCGACGGTGTCGCCGACGGTCTGGTCGACGCCATAGCGCCGGGGGATCTCCACGTCCCACCGGTAGGATTCGACCCCGCCCACCTGGAAAGTGATGATCACGAAATCGGCACCGGTCAGCGCGGCCCGCCGGTCGGTGGTCTCGACAACCCGGGTGTCGAAGCCGTGGTGCGCCACCAGCTTGCGGGTGGCGTCCGCGACGGGGGCGAGCTTGTCGGGGTTGACGTCCATCAGGCACAATTCGGCGCTGCGCAGTGCCGGGAAGCTGAGCAGGTCACCGATGAGCCGGAACGGGAACACAAAGCCACCGGCACCGATGATGGCGATCTTTGTCGTCGAGGTCATGGTGGCAGCCTACGGATCGGCTGAGGGCACCGGCTCCGGCTGGCGCATCTTCCAGATCCTCAGGTCCGTCGAGCCCGCCAGGGCGTTCGCTGCCGGCACGACTCCCCTGTCTCGCATCACCGACGGTCTTGCGGGACAGCACTGGTTCATCGTTTCTTGATTCACGATAACCTGTACCGTAGCGTCGTGGCTGTTTCCACTGCGTCGTCGGGTCATACCGCGGCGCTGGCTCGTCTCGGGCACGCGCTGTCGGATCCCACTCGCGCCGGCATCTTGTTGGCGCTGCGAGAAGTGCCGGGCTACCCGTCCGACCTGGCCACAGCTCTCGGGGTCTCACGACAAGTCATGTCGAACCACCTCGCGTGCCTACGCGGGTGCGGCCTGGTCGAGGGCGTTCCCGACGGCCGCAGGAGCCGGTACCGACTTGCTGACCCGCACCTGACTCCAGCCCTCGATGAGCTGCTGCGCGTGGTGCTGTTCGTCGAGCCCGACTGCTGCGACGGGGAAGGGTGTACCTGCTGATGGCACTCCAGACCGTTTCTGGAGCGCGGCGTCTGGTGCTGCATCGCCGGATCCGGATCATCGTGGCCGTGACGATCGGCTACAACCTGATGGAGGCCATCATCGCGATCACCGCCGGCACCGTGGCGAGTTCGGCCGCCCTGGTCGGGTTCGGGCTGGACTCCACGATCGAGGTCTTATCTGCGGCCGCGGTCGCTTGGCAGTTCACCCGCCGCGACCCGGAACGTTGGGAGAAGCCCACGCTGCGGGTGATCGCGGTCGCCTTCTTCGCGCTCGCCGTCTATGTGACGGCCTCATCGGTCCTGGCCCTTATCGCTGCCGTTGACGTGCAGCACAGCACGGTCGGGATCATCCTGACCTCCCTCAGCGTCGTGGTGATGCCGTTCCTGTCGTACGCAGAACGACGCGCCGGTCGGGAGGTCGGCTCGAAAACTGCGGTGGCGGATTCCAAGCAGACTCTCGTCTGCACGTACCTGTCCGCCGCGGTCCTTCTCGGGCTCGTCGTCAACAGCACGTTGGGTTGGTGGTGGGCGGATTCGATCGCAGCCCTGGTGATCGCGGCGTTCGCCGTTCGTGAGGGCGTCGAAGCGTGGCAGGGAGACGCCTGCGCGACTTCGGTGGGCATGATCCTGGAAGTCGACCACGAAGCCGAAGGTCACCCGCATTGAGGACAGTGAGGCGGCCCCGCGCGAGACAGCGCTCGTCAGGACCTTTCTACCCGTTTCCGCAGGGTCGATAGACCATCACCGGTGAGGTCGTCCAACGCCGAAGAACGGCCGGCGGCAGCCATCAGGAGTGCCTCGCCGGGGCCGGTGACCTCGGGTCCGTGGCCGGCGGTCCAGTCGACATCGGTGGCGACAAGCTTCAGGTGCTTGGCGTTGGCCTTGGAGGGCAGCGTGGGGGCTCTCAGCGAGAAGGTGAGGACGGGGACGAGTCGGTGCCCGGGGATGGTGCGGGGCAGGCCGAGCGCTCTCCGGATGTCTTGATGGTGGATGGTGCCGTCGGTCAGGGCGATTCCGCCTTTGAAGCCTGAGGGGAGCCCGCTCGGGCGCTGGTTGCGGGCTACGAGGTCGGTGATGCCGTCCGGGTCGAGGCCGCGGTAGCGGCTCAACGCCACGTCGTTGACTCTGCCCGTGCGGAGGCCGCCGCGTAGGAAGGTCGCGACGGTCGCGGCCGTCGATAGTTCGTCGTAGCTGACGATGTGGGTGGCCACGTCACGGACTCGCCATCTGGAGCACAAGGACGGGGCGTCCCACTGGGCCGGGGTGAGCTCGCGGAGGAGCGCCAGCAGGTCGGCGCGCTCTTCCTCGGCGAGCGGGATGAGGTCGGATCTGCTCATGGGGCCTCCAGTCCGCCGCGTGCGAGGGCCTGGTATCTGGCAAGGTAGAGAGTCCAGCCGTCTGACGCGTCCAGTCCGGCTCGGAGGGACTCCCAGCCTGTGCCGTGCCGGTCGATGTGGCGGTGCACCAGGGTCACACGGGTGCGGCTGTCACCTTCACCGGCGAAGGTGATCTCGACCTCGCTCGTCCGGTGCAGGTCTGCGGTGACGTGCCAGTCGGGGCCGATGTCCCAACTGAAGGCGATGGTGTGGGGTGGGTCGAAGATCAGCACGCGACCCCAGCGGCAGATGGTGCCGTCGACACCGCGGTCGTAGAGGTCCCCTCCGGTGTGTTGCTCGAGGACGGTCTCGGCGATCGGGACGGCGAGCATATTGTGCTGGCGGGGTTTGATCTTGTCGAAGTCGGCGAACCTCCAAAACGCTTCTTCGGCAGGGAGATCGACCACCACCTCGTGTCGAACGCTTCCGTCTGGCTGAACGGTCACCCGATCTCTCTTCCTTGTTCGATGTCTGTCGCCGTGAGATGTCCGAGCGCGTCGGACCAGAACTCGTCCAGCTGGAGGCGGTAGCGCTCGAGGCGGGCGCCGTCGATGCTGTAGACCCGTTGCCGCCCTTGGGGTTCATCTCGCACGATCCCGGCGTCGCGCAGCAGCTTGAGGTGCTGACTGACGGCTGGTCGGCTGATGGGCATGTCGTCGGCGAGTTCCGCGACGCTGCACGGTTTGCGGGACAACCGCTCGATGATCGCTCGGCGGCTGGCGTCACCGATCAGCGCCCAGGCGTCTGATTGGTAAGCCGTCACGAACGCGTAAGTTACTACTTACCAGTCGCTGACGCCAGTCTTCCGGGCCGTACGCGTTCGGTCCGCATAGCTGATGACGGTTTTCGCAAGCCTCGACGGCTTGCGGCACTTCTTGTCGAGGGCACCAGGCGGCCTCGAAGGCTAGGAGACGGGTTCCTGTTGCACCTTGTGCGTGACGGTTGGCGTGTTCCTGGTGATGCCGAGCTCGTCGATGAGGGCGCGGACGCGGCGTTCGACGTCGTCGCGGATCGGGCGGACGGCTGGGAGGTCGAGTCCGGCGGGGTCGTGAAGGTCGTCCCAGGATTCGTAGCGTTTGCCGGGGAAGATGGGGCAGGCGTCGCCGCAGCCCATGCTGATCACCACGTCGGCGGCCCGGACGGTTTCGTCGGTCCACGGCTTGGGGAACTCGGTGGAGATGTCGATGCCGCGTTCGGCCATAGCCGCGATCGCGGACGGGTTGATCTGCTTGCCCGGTTCCGATCCGCCAGACCAGGCGACGGCGTCCTCCCCGACGATCGCTTGGAAGAACCCGAGGGCCATCTGAGATCGGCCGGCGTTGTGAGTGCACAGAAAGAGCACGGTGGGTTTGCCGTCGTCATGAAGTCCTTCGACCTTGGCCAGCGCCTTCAGCCGTTGGCGGCCGAACCGTTCGGCGATCAGCGGCAGGAACTTGCTGACGGTGGCTTGGTGGGCGAGTTGGGCGTAGGAGGAGTACAGGAACCGCTCGATCGTCTCTGGACCATAAATGCTGCGGAACTCGTCGTTGAGCCGGACTGCGGCGGTCCTCAACGCGATCTGATTGTCGATGCTGAGGCTGGCCCAGGTCGGTGATGGGGTGGGGGTGGGGGTGGTCATGATGCCCTTTCGGTTTCACCAAGGACGGCGCTGAGGTGGTGGACGCGTTGAGTGATGTCGTTGTAGGCGTCTTCGAAGGCACGGTCGGTGTCGACTCGTACCGGATCGGGGATGGACCAGTGCAGCCTCTCGACGGTCCGGTCGAGTTCTTCGTGCGCGTTGTCGCACACCGCCACCACTAGATCGCCGTCCTGCAGGTGGTCCCCGAGAGCCACCGGCCGCGTCGTCTTGAAGCGCAGACCGTGGCGGCGTGCCGTGGCCAGTGCGCGGGGGTGGATGCGGGGGCCGGGATGAGTGCCGGCCGAGGTGGCCGGTACGGCGCTCAACCGATTCCACGTCGCGGCGGCCAGCTGCGAACGGGCCGAGTTGGCGGTGCAGACGAAGACGATCCGCGGCGCCGTCATCGCCGCCTGCCCAGTCAGCGCCGCCGCACGAACGATGGGATGGTCGCTGCGTAATTGGACGTAGCTGCGGCGGCGGTCGCCTTCGGAGCGACCCCGGCGCACAATCCCGGCCTCCTCGAGGACGCGCAGATGGTGGGCCAGCAGGTTGCTGCCCAGTCCGACATGTGCACCGAGCTCACTAGGAGATGCGTCCCCGAGCACCAGGTGATCCACCATCGCCATCCGCACCGGCTCGGCCAGGGCCGTCAGCACCTGGGCCCGACGGTCCGCATCCTGGTCCAATTTGCCTCCACCCGCGTTGACTCAAGTATCGTTGAGGCATGACGAAAGTCAAGTCACACTCCGCGGGTCGGCCGTTGCTGAAGCGGCTGGCCGCGGAGGCGCTGGGGACGGCGCTGCTGGTGACGGTGGTGGTTGGCTCGGGGATCGCTGCTGCCAGCTTGTCTCCCACCGACATTGGGCTGCAGCTGTTGGAGAACAGCACCGCCACCGCGTTGGGCCTGGCCGTGCTGATCTTGATCTTCGGGCCGGTCTCCGGTGCCCACTTCAACCCGTTGGTGTCTGCGGTCGACTGGCTTCTCACCCGCGGCTCAGGACGCGGACTGCCCGGACCCGAGATGCTGGCCTACGCCGCCGCCCAGATTTTGGGCGCGGTGTCCGGGGCGCTCCTGGCCAACGTGATGTTCGACTTGCCGGCGGCCCAGATCTCCGGCAAGGACCGGCTCTCGTTCGGCCACACCGTGGGCGAGGTGGTGGCCACCGCCGGTCTGGTGTTGTTGATCTTCGCCCTGACCCGGACGGGCCGGGCGGCGTTGTCCGCGGCCGCGGTCGGCGCCTACATCGGCGCCGCGTATTGGTTCACCAGCTCGACATCGTTCGCGAATCCGGCCGTCACGATCGGCCGGATGTTCTCCGATACCTTCGCCGGCATCGCTCCCGGGTCAGCGGCGGGCTTCGTCGCCGCCCAGATCGTCGGAGGGATCCTCGGGCTGGTCCTGGTCCGTTATCTGTTTCCCGACGCGGCCGCCACCGCCGCCCAAGCCGTCGTCCCTCACGCCATGACGGCCCACTCAAACAGCGAGAAGAGTTGATTGCCGTGTCGAAGCCCAGTGTGTTGTTCGTTTGTGTTCACAACGCCGGCCGGTCACAGATGGCTGCCGCGTTCCTCACGCACCTGTCCCAGGGTGCGGTCGAGGTCCGCTCCGCCGGTTCCGAGCCGGCGGACCAGGTCAATCCCGCCGCTGTCCAAGCGATGGCCGAGGTCGGCGTCGACATCGCCGCGGAGAAGCCGAAGATCCTCACCGACCAGGCGGTCCGGGAATCCGATGTGGTGATCACCATGGGGTGCGGCGATAGCTGCCCGTTCTACGCGGGCAAACGCTACGAGGACTGGGTTCTCGATGACCCCGCCGGGCAAGGCGTCGACGCCGTTCGTCCGATCCGCGACAACATCAAGCAACGCGTCGAGACGTTGGTCAGCGAACTACTGCCCACCCACCAGGCACGAGCGCAGTAGCCCCAGGCACAGCAGACCCGGATACGAGACGTCACCGCTTCCGACCTGGTCGCCACCCTGGACCGTGACCAGCGCTGGTCAATCCGGCCGGGCTGCGGCGAGCCGGGACGGAGGCCAACGCGAGGACTGCGGCTAGCGCCGCGATCCCGGCCATCACCCAGAACATCGGAGGGTAACCGCCGAGGGCGGCGGCCAGCGCCGCCCCGATCCAGGGGGCCAACGCGGCGGTCATCGTGGCTGGTGCGGACAGCACCCCGGCCAGCTGGCCGTAGTGGGAGGTCCCCCAGCGATCGATTACCGCCGTCGCCTGGACCAGGGTCAGGATGCCGCGGACCATCCCGGCCACCACGGCGACCAGGATCAGAGCCGCCACACTGGTGAACAGCGCCAGCAACGCCGTGGTGACCGCAACGCCCGCCACCGTGAGGACCGTTCGGGCGCGGACGCCGAACCGTCGAGTGAGCCATCCGTACCCGAGCCGGCCGACCACCTGACCGGCTCCTCCCAGGCCCAACGCAACCGCCGCCGCCTCAACGCTGATTCCGCGGGCGACCAGCAACGGCACCAGATCGACAACGACCGCGTACGAGGCGCACACCGTCAGCGCCATCGCCGCGACCAGGGCCAGGAACGGCCGACTCCTCAGCACCCGGTCGGGTCGGTACCGGTCGTGGATGAGCCGCGGGGATGGCGGCCACGGACGGTTGAGCCCAACGAGATGTCCGGGGATGGTGATGAGGGCCAACATCCCGGCAAGAACCAGGTAGGTGCCCCGCCACCCCAACGGCCCGGCAAGGAAGACGGTGATCGGGGCGAAGATGGTGCTGGCGAAGCCACCGGCCAGGGTCAAGACGGTGAGGGCACCGACCCGCTGTGGGCCGTACCAGCGAGTCAGCGCAGCGAAGGCCGGCGGATACAACACCGCACTCATCCCGAGCCCGGCGAGCATCCACGCCGCGACGAACCAGCCGATCGTCGGCGCCCACGCCATGCCGGTCACGGCGACGACCGCGACGGCCGAGCCAAGGGTCATCAGCCACCGTGGACCGTGCCGGTCCAGCCAGCGGCCCACGGCGATGCCGGACAGGGCCGACACCACCAGGCCCGCCGAGAACGCCGCCGCCAGACTCGGCGCCGACCAACCAGTCTCGGCGCCGATTCTTCCCGACAGCACCGGGAAGGCGTAATACAGGACACCCCAGCTGACGACCTGGGTGACACACAAGGTGACCAACACGCGTCGCATCCCGCGCCGATCCACCCTGTTCTCGGATGCCACCGCGCCTGGTTGGGCGTCGGGTTGAGCGGTATCGGGCCGCGCCATTTCGCCTGCGGTCACCGATTCGGCAGCAGTCCCGTCAGCGCCACGAACTCCGGCATCCGCTGCTCTTTCGTCGATCGATCCGTTGACTGCGCCGGGGTGCCGCAGCAGCCGCCGGAGTTGTCGGCCGGCTCATCGAAGAGACCAGCACCGCCACACACCCCGGTGTCGGGCAGCGTCAGCTCGACCCGGGCCGCCGCCTCATGATCACCGGTCAGCTCGGCTACGACACTGCGGACCTGCTCGTAGCCGGTCATCGCCAAGAACGTGGGCGCTCGACCGTAGGACTTCATCCCGACCAGGTACAGGCCGGGCTCGGGATGCGCCAACTCCGCGGCACCGTGCGGCGAGACACTGCCGCAGGAATGCACATTGGGGTCGATCTCGGGCGCCAGCCGCACCGGTGCCTGCAAGATCGGGTCCAGCTCGAGCCGCAACTCCGACAAGAAGCTCAGGTCCGGCCGGAATCCGGTCAACACCACCACGTGATCGGCCGGGAACAATTGCCTGCCATCCTCTGCGACCAGCACCGCCTGAGTACCGCCCTGGCTGTCAGCCCGCTCAATCGACACGATACGGAAGCCGGTCACCAGCTCGACCAGCCCGTCCCGCACGGCCCGCTTCGCCCGTTGACCCAACGCGCCGCGTTCCGGCAGTTCGTCGGCGCCGCCGCCGCCGAAGGTGTCACCGACCGTGCCACGACGCAGTACCCACGTCACTCGGGTCGCCGGTTCGGCCTCGGCCACCCTCGCCAGCTCGATCACTGCCGTCATCGCTGAGTGGCCGCTGCCGACCACCGTTACCTGTCGGCCGGCCAAGCCGGCCGCCTGTTCGGCGGTCGGCGGCAGGTACGTCACCAGGTCGGCCTCAGCGGCGGCCCGCTCGCCCACTGCTGGGTAGCCGTCGGCGCCGGCCGGATTGGGCTGGGTCCAGGTGCCGGACGCGTCGATCACCGCCCGGGCGTCGATGCGCGACTCCACACCGTCGGCGACCACATGCACCGTGAACGGCTGCTCGGCCCGCCCTGCGCTGACCAGGCGATCCCGTCCCCGGCGAGACACACCGACAACGCGGGACCGGTACCGAACCCGGTCACCCAACGCATCCGCCAGAGGTGCCAGATACCTCCCGATCCAGTCCCGGCCGGTCGGATAATCCTTGGTCGGCGCTTCCCAGCCGGAGCCGGCCAACAACCGGGCGGCTGCCGGATCCACCAGTTCGGGCCACGCCGAGAACAACCGCACATGCCCCCACTGCGCGACCGACGCCGCTGGGCCATCCCCGGCTTCCAGCACCACGACGGCTTCGCCCCGCTCCACCAGGTGAGCAGCAGCGGCCAACCCCAGCGGACCTCCTCCGATAACGACCACCGGTAGCTTCGTCAACCCTTGGCCAACCATCACGACTCCTCGATCTATTGACGATCTTCGATGTGAAGTCTGCTGTCCCCATCGACAAATGTCAATACGTCAGGCACACTGGTGTCCGTGAGCGTCGCGACCGTTCCCACCAACTCGCCCAAGTCCGCGTTGGTCAGCTGCTGCGCGCCGGTGACCGGCAGCCTCATCGACCAGACGGCAGCAGAGTCACTGGCCCACGTCTTCAAGGCGCTCGGAGACCCAACACGGGTCCGGCTGCTGTCCTTGATCGCCGCCGCCGAGGACGGCGAAGCCTGCGTCTGCGATCTGATCGAGCCGGTCGGACTCTCCCAGCCCACGGTGTCCCACCACATGAAGCTGCTGGTCGACGCCGGCCTGGTCAGCCGCGAACAACGAGGCAAGTGGGCCTACTACCGCGTCATCGACGAGACACTGAGAACGATCCGCCAAGCACTAGAGCCCGTCGCAGGACGGTGACCGGCTTCGAGGGCAGAATCCCTCCAGGCTCGAACGCAGTTCGTGCCGAGGAGCGGGGCTCGGCCGTAACCCGAACAGCCATAGCCTCCGATCGCAGGCCCGGTTGGTCATGCCAGGGGCCGCCGTGGGCATCCGCAGGAATCGCGGACGATTAGATCCATGGGGAATGCCTGGTGGGTGGGTCGTGGGACGGGTCTGAGGACGGCGTTGACGGCTGCCTCGGCCATCGCGCCGGTCGGCTGGCGTCCGGTAGTGAGCGGCGGCCAGGAGAACGCGGACTCCTGAGTACCGTCGAAGCTTGCGACGGCGAGATCCTCGGGAACGCTGAGGCCGAGCTCGTGGGCGGCACGGAGCAGTCCGACGGCCTGTAGATCGGAGCTGGCGAACACGGCCGCGGGTCGGTCCGGGCGCTGCAGCAGACGCATGCCGGCCGCGTAGCCACCTTCGCGGCTGAAATCGGTTCGCTCGAGGAGCCCGAGAGCTCTTCGATGCCGGGCGTGCACCTCAGTCCAACTGTGCTCGCGCCCGTCGACGGCGTCCGCGATCTCGACACCGATGACCAGCGCAACCGACGGATGCTGATGGACAAGGAGTAGGTGCTCGATGACGGCCGCCGCGCCACCGACGGCATCCGAACCGACGGTCGTGTTCCCAGGCAGCGGTCCAGCGGAGTCGATCAGCACCACGGGCGTGCGCACGCCGCGGCGAATCAGATCGCCGCTGGTGACACCGGCGGAACGGGCGAGGATGAGTCCATCGATCTGACGGTCACACATGTCCAGTACCGATCTGAAACCGATCCTGGGATCGAACCCAGAGTTGGTGATCAGGAGGGCATAGCCGAGGTTGGCAGCAGACCGCTGGATCTCCAGGGCGTACTCAGCGAAGAACGCATTCGTACTGTCAGGCACGACCAGCCCGATACTCCGAGTACTGCCGAGAGCCAGCGCTCGAGCCGTGCTGTTGGGTCGGTACCCGAGTCGCTCGATCGCGTCCCGCACCCGTGCCGAGGTGGCCTCGGAGACCGCCCTCGGGCCATCATTGATCACATAGCTGACCACAGTGGTGCTCACTCCGGCGTAGCGGGCGACATCGGCGCGCGTCACCGCCACCTTGCGCGGAGCACTCTCCTCGTTCGGTCTGTACATCCCCAATCTCCAACCCGGGATCCAGGACGCTGCCTTCAGCCCAGCGGCCGTCGTGTCGAACTCGCAAGTCCTCCGACAATCGGCGGCCCTCGGTCGCCGATTCTACCCGCAAAGAAGTCCTCAGGCGGTTAAGCGCACCTAGCCTAGTGAGAATCCTTCTCGCAGCTTGCACAGCACTTCTACCCGCGTAGAATCGTGCGCTGGAATACCATCCCCACCACCTAGGGAGCCGATCGCCATGCCGTTCTCCGTCGCCATGATCGGATCCGGACAGTTCTCCGGATCCTTTGCCCACCTGTTTCATCTGCACCCCGGGGTGACGGCGGTGTACGCGGTCGACACGCTCCCGGAGCGGGCCGACGAGCTGGTGAGCAAGTACGGGCTGGCCGGCGCCTTCCCCTCCTTCGACGACGCGCTGACCAGCAAGGACGTGGATGCCGTGGCGATCTTCACCCAACGCTGGAGTCACGGTCCGCTGGTGACAAAGGCCTTGCGGGCCGGGAAGCACGTCTACTCCGCCGTCCCCATGGCGATCAGCGCCGAGGAGATCGGGGCGATCATCGATGCAGTCCGGGAGACCGGGTTGACCTACATGATGGGTGAGACCAGCCACTACAACCCCGCCGTCGTCTACGCCCGCGCCATGATCGACGGAGGTGAGTTCGGCCGACTGTTTTACGCCGAGGGTGACTATCTGCACGACATGGACCTCGGCTTCTACGACGCCTACAAGTTCTCCGGCGGTGACACCTGGAAGGCCACCGCGTCCTACCCTCCGATGCTCTACTGCACCCACTCGATCGGCGGCATCCTCGGGGCCTGGAACACCCACGCCACCAGCGTCTCGGCGATCGGGGTGGTGGACGACCGCGGCGACGGCGTCTTCGACCGCGAGGTCAGCATGTTCGACAACGACTTCTCCAACATGACCGGATTGTTCGAGGTCGCTGGGGGCGGCTCGTTCCGGGTCAACGAGTTCCGTCGGGTCGGCTACCCCTCCTTCATCCGAGAGTCGCGGTTCCGCTGGTTCGGCACCGAGGCCACGTTCGAGCAGATGACCACCACCGCGACCCGGCAGGACAAGTCCGGCGTGACCGACGTGTCCGAGGCGATTGAGCCGCGCAAGGCAACCGAAGGCGAGCTGGCCGGACTGGAAAACATCTCGCCCACCCTGCGGGACGCGTTCCTGTCGGGCATGGCCCCGGTGCACGACCCGAGCCCGCTGCCCCAGGAATTCGCCGGTGCCCCGAACGGACACGAGGGCGCTCACCACTTCCTGGCCAACGACTTCGTGACCGCGGTCAACAACAGCACGTTGCCGCCGGTGAACGCGTGGCAGGCGGCCCGCTACACACTGCCCGGTGTCTACGCCCTCGAGTCAGCGCGTCGAGGCGGTGAGCGGCTTCCGATCGATGACTTCGGGGATGCGCCGAGCTGACGCGTCATCGCCGAAATCGCCCTTCGAGTGAACACGCTCCGCGACGACATTGCGGGGCGCAGCTCGCCCAGCTGAGCAACATTCGCCGACATCATGGGGTGAAAGCGAGGGCCAGGTAGCCGAGTCAGGATGGTTGCGGTGACCGCGCGGTCCGACTCGAGACGATAAGGTCTACCTCCGCCTGCTGCTCCGCCGTGAGAGGCGACAGTACGCAGAACTCGTTACCCTCAGGGTCAGCCATCACCACCCAGTCGACGTCGGAGGGCTGACCGATGTCGACCCGGGTGGCACCTAGAGCCTCGAGGCGGGTGACTTCCGCAGCTTGGTTGTCCGAGCGCAGGTCGAGATGGAGCCGGTTCTTGGCGGCCTTCCGCTCTGACACACGCAGGAACAGCAGGTCCGGGACGACGCAGTCCCAAATCGAGTGCTCGGGCGGCTCTAGAGCCACTTGCTCGACCGAGTCGTACGTGCGCCGCCACCCGAGCGCTTCGGCCCAGAAGGTCGCAACCGCGTCGGGATCGATGGCGTCGATGTCGAGGCACTGAATGGTCAAAGTCATCCGGAGAGCCTGTTGCCAACCGATGTACCTCGGCAACCCAATTTCGCACACATCGGCTGTCGCAGTCGGCGGTCCGCTGACGGCTCAGCCGACGGTGCCGCACAGCTGACCTCTCACCGCTGTCATCTCGATGCGGGACAGCCCATGCCGACGCAGCACCGGTGAACGGGTCCGGCAACGCTGCGTCCGTCGAACGCTCCGGTTGAGACATCGCCAACAACCCGCTACTCAGCACAGGTACCCGCAGAGGGGCAGCAAATGGTCTTGCACCAAGATCACAGCGCCGCAAAGTGGTCGGCCTGACGGGGTTTCGTGATGATTACGTTCCGCGTCGGGTCATTCCGGCCGTCGAGCACCGCATCGCCGAACTTGTGACTCATCAGCTCGGCCGGCGGCCGCAGTGTTCACGCGTTGCCCCCGCCCTGAGCGCTGATCCGTGAGGTCCGCGGGGCTGCTCACGCACGATTGAGCACCTCGGCAAGGGGGCGCGGCACCCGACCCTGGTCCAACGCCTCCACCAGCAGGCGCGCGTAGCGACTTTTGTGCCCCGACCGCGCACCTAGGAAGCGTCGGAGTTGTCGGTGCTGGGTCAACATGCGCTGCGCCGGCTGACGTTGCATCAGTCGAAACGAGGCGAGCTCGCCCTGTTCGTCGATGACCTCAAGCATGCCGTGCTCGCCGACCGCTTTGATCAGCTCGTCCTCGAGGTCGGCCACGCAAGCGAAGAAGCCCAGCTGCTCGAGTCGGCCGCGGTCCGTCACGGGTCCGAAGCCGGCTCGTTCGAGGCCGCGGGCGAAGAAACGCTCCTCCGCATCGTCGTACAGACCGGCGAGTCGCAGGCCCTCCCTGGTGGGCAGCGCCTCTACGAGGTAGTTTCCGGCGTTGCTGGCCCCGCCGAGCTCCACCACCTCGACCCCCTCGGAGCGGAGATCACGCCCGAGGCGCGCCGCGACGGTCTCGACCGCCACGCGGTCGCTGGGACCCTCCACGAGAATCAGCGAGTGGGACTCCACAGCCGTCACCGTAGCCGCTAGGTCCGCGGCCGCCCGGACGGCTGACCCTGCGGTCGCTGCGCGATCAGGACGGGGACGGTTCGATGGCCATACGGTGCGCTTGTGGGGTTCATAGGATCTTGTGCCGGCTCCGACGTTGACGGCGGTGCCGGTCGCCGACGTACAGCCTCGTGCTCCATCGCGCCGAAGGGCCAGCCCCGATCGAACTCCGACCAGTGAGGCTCTCCAACCTCATGTCGGCCGGCAATGATCACTGCACCGAAGGTCATGAGAGCAGCGGCGGGCACACCCTCGTGCCCGGCACGACCGGACGCCGGTCCGGTAGGCCTCGCCGCACCCGGGACAGTGCGACGCCGACATCACAGGACCGATGTCCAACGAGACACACACGCATCTCACGGGTGTGATGTCGGTCAGTTCCGGTTGACGACGGCTTCGCAGGTGGTTGGGGAGTCGTCATCGGCGGGGCTGCTGACGCAGACGTCGGATCCGTCGATGCCCTCGCCGTTGTTTTCCGAGTCGATCCCTAGCCGCACGGTGACGTCCGCGGTGCGGTACTGGTAGACGATCGTGTCGTTGTCGCCGGGCCCGCCGTCAATCTGGTCGGTCCCTACGCCACCGTCGAGGTTGTCGTGATCACCTTCGCCACCGAACAGCCGGTCGTCACCGGAGCCGCCGTTGAGGCCGTCACCGTAGCCGGGACCGCCCTCCAAGACGTCGTTGCCGGTCGATCCGGCGATCTGGTCGGTGACCTCCCCGCCGCGGAGCAGATCATCCGCCGACCCCCCGGCGATCAGATCCATTCCTGGTCCGCCGTTCACCACGTCCTGCCCAGGACCGGTGTTGACGTTGAGCGGGATGGGCACGGAAGCACCATGGGCGATGACGTCGTCGCCGCCTCCGGACGAGATGAAGATGCGGCAGAGCACGGAGCCGGCTTCGATCGGCGCGGCGCAGAGCGCGGTGGTCGGATCGCCGACGGCGGGCCGGCAGTTGGCGCCGATCGTGATGGGGCCGGCTGTGTCGAAGACGACCAGCGGAGCCGCCGGGGTCCCCGCACGGCTGAGCCCGACCCCGTCGGCCGCGTCACTGCCGAAGAAGCGCACGCCGAGGCGGCCGGCTGTGGTGATCGCGCAGAAGCTACTGCTCGCGCGGATGGAGGCGGACGATTGCGAGGTTCTTCGGCGTCGCGACCGGGATGACGACCTGCCCATCCCCGTCCACTTGCCAACCGTCGTGCGCGGGTATCCGGCATTCGATCGCCGCAAGATCTTGTGGGGGCGCCCCGCTCGATTCCAGCCGACCGTCGGGGGAGTAGATCCGCATCTCCGCTGTCTCCCCGGGGCCCTGTCCGCCCAACAGGTGAAAGCGGCCGCTTTCATCGACATTCACGAGCCAGAACCCGGCCTCCGACGGAAGCTCGACCTCGAGGCCACCGTTCGTCACTGACAACTTGCCAGATTGGCGTTGGCAGGTGAAGACCTCGGAGCCGCGGACGGCTATCCCGCTGACGGCGCCCAGCACTTCGAGGTGGCCGTCGAGCCCGACCCGCGCCACCCGCTCGTCGCGCCAGACGTACAAGCGACGACGTGCGTCGGCGCCGAACGGATTGACCAGCCATGGGAACAGGTCGGTCGACCCGGCAAGAACCGACCGCTCGCCGGTAGTCGGATCGAGTACCGCAATTCCGCGTTGCTCGGTCTGGTCATCGAAGAAGACGGAGAGCAGGTGCCCACCGGAAAGGTACGGCAGACCAGCGCCATCCCGCTGTACGAGGATGCGCCGCACCCGTCCGTCTCCGCCATTGACGTCCGCGATGGCGCTCGTGTCGGCCACGTACCAACACTGCCGTCCGCAGTCCAGGATCTTCGTTGCGCTCACCGTGCCCGCCCGATCGGACTCGGCGAGAGGCAGGGATGTCGACCAGGTCTCGATCCCGTCGGCTCGATGCGCGTACAGCCGGTCGGCTGTGCCGTCCGTCCGCGCAATGACCAAGCAGGTGTCGGCGGCGTCGCAGGCAAAGTCGATGATCAACTCGAAGGGTTGCGGAAACGTCGTGCGCCCCCGAAGTGCCCCGGAGGAGTCCAAGTGGGCGACCATCGAGCGGCCGCCGAGCACGTGCAATCCGCCTTCCGTGTCCAATCGGACCCGCGACGGGATGCGCACCGTTCGTGCTTGATCCGGCATCGACCACCCGTACGCCGGGCGTTCTTCGACAGTTGACGGGATCCCACGCTGGTGGTCGTCCCACGGCAGGAGTGCGACCAGCTCCGCGGTGTAAGGCCTCACCACACGGGACTCCAGAACTTGGCCACCCGGACTCCCACTGCGGGGAGCAGGGCCTCAATGGTGGTCGTCTTCACATGGTGATCCCCGTCAGGTGGCGGCCAGTGGCTGATGATTTCAATTCGTCCGCCCACCCGGCGACCGGTCGCCAACGCGACGTGGCCTGCGGCCTCCTGAAAAATCACCAGGTCACCCCGCAGTGGTCTCGGCGAATTTGAGTCGGTCGGGTCGTAGATCTGCTCCGATGTTGATCGGAGCGAGGCCTCCAGGGTCCTCGGAAAGGTCATGGGATCGCCGGAGGCGGCCATCGCATCTCGGGCGCGAGTGTAGAGCCCACGCAGTTGCGCCTCAGTCATGCACCCGGCCCGAAAAGCGGAGAACAAGACCATCTCCCAGCAATTGAGCCGGCCGGTCCGCGGATCCGGCTGGCGGCCGCCAGCCAGCATCCACTGCATGAAGTCGCTGGCGGCCGCGCCGGGCTTCACGACATCACCGGCATTTACCTGAACCCACCCCTGCTGACCCACAGCACCCTCCGCGGTCGCCGTCACTGCCATCCGTGAGCGGGCGACCGAGAGCCAGTGATCCAGCACCGCCCTGGTTACCGCCACTGGGGTAGGCGATTGCCGCAGATGGCGCAAGAACAGTCGGCATGCGAGCAGCGCCTCTGCCGGCTCGACATCCCGCATGGGGATCGGCATCGGATTCATCGCCATATACGCGATGTACTCGTCACTAGCCTGAATCTGAGCGTCGGTGAGCCGCGACGGATCGTGTAACGGCTTGCCGTCGTCGTAATCGCTGATCGGAGCGCGTTGGACAACAGTAATGTCGCCTCGCGCCGCGGTGACTAACGAACAGACCGCGCGGTTGCCTGCGGCGCGTTGGAGTTGCAAGACTCGGCCGGCCGGCCCCGGAACCGATTTGGGCGTCCCCCGCTCCTGGCGTCGGGGATGCCCTGCGACGAATTCGTCCGCGAGGATCCTGACACCGCTCATTGATGCACCGCCTAGGTTTTCGGTCCTCCTATTGTGCTCACCTGCGATGTGGCGGGTTAACGATCATGCCCAAAAGGGCGGTGTTAATGCCCGGGAGGTCACAGAATGCGGCCATGACGGACGAGCGGCGTCGGCGGCTCGAGGCTGACGGCATCCCGAACCGGACCCGCTGTACGTTGCGCTGAATACGTCAACTGACCAAGCGGAGTGCGGATCATGGTCATTGCCGTGGTCGCAGCCTGACACGGAGAGACTATGCCGGTGCGACTGCGGGGACTGCTGGCCGACACTCGGCCGTTGGCGGTGCCGGCTTTCCGACGGCTGTGGCTGGCCAACGTGCTGACGGTGATCGGCGCCCAGTTGACGGTCGTTGCCGTACCGGCGCAGATCTACGCGGAGACCGGCTCGTCAGCGTACGTCGGACTGACCGGGGTCTTCGGACTGATTCCGCTCATCGTCTTCGGCCTGTATGGCGGCGCCCTGGCCGATGTCTTCGACCGGCGCACGATCCTGGTGGTCACCACCCTGGGGCTGATCGCGACCAGCGCGCTCCTTTGGCTGCAGGCGTGGACGGGCGGGATCGGAGTCTGGGGACTGCTCTCATTGTTCGCCGTACAGCAGGCGTTCTTCGCGGTCAATCAACCGACCCGCAGCGCGGTGCTGCCCAAACTCCTCCCCCGCGAACTGCTCCCGGCGGCCAACTCACTGAGCATGACGGTGATGCAGGCCGGTGCGATCGCCGGGCCGCTCGTGGCGGGCGTGCTGATCCCCCTGGTCGGCCTGCAATGGCTGTACCTCATCGACACGATCACCCTGTTCGCCACGCTGGGCGCGGTGATGCAGCTACCACGACTCCCGGTGCTCGACGCGGCCCGCGCGGTCCCCGGAGTGCGCGCGGTGGTGGACGGATTCGCCTACCTGCGCCGTCAACCCATACTGCTCATGTCGTTCGTCGTGGACCTGATCGCCATGATCTTCGGAATGCCGCGCGCGCTCTTCCCCGAGATCGCCCACGTGGACTTCGGCGGTCCGGCCGAAGGCGGCCTCGTGTTCGCTCTGCTCTTCGCGGCCATCCCGGCCGGAGCCGTCGTCGGTGGCGTGCTCAGCGGCTGGGTGTCCCGGGTCGACGCGCACGGCCGTGCCGTCGTGGCCAGCATCTTGGTCTGGGGATTGGCGATGACCGGATTCGGCGCGGCGGTCGGGCTGGCCCACCTTCAGGCTGAGGGATGGCAGTCCGCGATGCTCGTGCTGGCGTTGCTGATGCTCATGATCGGCGGTGCGGCCGACATGGCATCGGCGGCCTTCCGTCAGTCGATGCTTCAGGGTGCCGCTGCGGACGAGAACCGCGGCCGGCTGCAGGGTGTATTCATCGTGGTGGTCGCCGGTGGCCCACGGGTCGCCGACACCGTGCACGGGGCGGCCGCGGCGGTCGTCGGAACTGCGGCAGCCGCCGCGGGCGGCGGAGTGCTCGTGATCGTCGGTACGGTGATCGCCGCCTTGGCCGTGCCCTCGTTCGTGCGCTACCGCATCAGCCGCATCCGATGAGGCGGCCGAGGCGTTCACCGGCAACGGTCCGATCTGTTCGCGTTGGCCACAGTGTTCGAGGACCGGTTGTTCAAGACACTGGGAATGACCCACACAATGCTTCCCCCCGCCACCTCAAACGCGATTCCCGAGCCGTTCGCGCACGGCTATCTGTACGGCGGCTCCTCCACGATGATGACCGGCAGCCCTCCGTACACCCCGGAAATGGAAGCGGAGGCACGGGCTGGGTCACTCCGCACGAAGGAGTACACCGACATGAACCATTCCTTCGCCTTCGCAGCGGGGGTGTGGTCTCTACCGCCGCAGATCTGGCTACGTGGATGAGCGCGCTGGCGGGTGGCCGGCTGTTCAACGCCGAGTACCAGCAGGTGTGGCAAGACAGCGCGAAGATCATCGACCCCAACAACTCCTACAACTGGTATGGGTACGGCATCGATCAACTCCGGCGGGGGGAGACCGTCGTCGATCTCCATGGTGGCCAGACTCCCGGCTACAACACCGAGGCCGCGCACGACCCCAAGAACGACATGACCCTCGTCATCTGGGGCAACCTCACCTTGGCACTCGACAACCAGTTCACGGCGCAGGTACTCATGCTGAAGGTGCTGGACCAGATCTACGTCGAGCCGCCGCTGCCCCCTCGGCCGTCGACGACCGCCACGCCGACAAGCAACTCCGGAAGGTGACACCCGAGCGCATGCCGCGGCCGGGGCCACCACCCGGCGCCCTGGGTCACCGCGCCAACACGCGACGCACCCATGACTCGCGCGTCTGCACGGCTGCCTGCGAGACGGCCGCTTTGGGGACGATCGTCTGGAATCCGTGGAAGCCGCCCGCCCAGATGTGTAGTTCGGCGCTGCCGCCCGCCCGCCAGATCTCGCTCGCAAGGGTGACCGCCTCGTCGCGGAAGACCTCGGCGCTCCCTGCCTCGATGTAAACGGGCGGCAGGCCCGACAGGTCGGTCGCACGTGCCGGCGCCGCGTAGATCGACACCTCGGCGGTGCCGCGGCGATCGCCGAGCAGCGCCGTCCATCCGGTCTCATTGCTGGTGTGATCCCAGATCCCAACGCCGTCGATCTGCTGTGCAGAGACGGTCCTATTCCGATCGTCGAGCATCGGCCACATGAGCAGCATCGCGGCCGGCATCGGCCTCTTGCGATCACGGGCCAGCAGCGTCGTCCCGATGCTGAGACCGCCACCGGCGCTCATGCCCCCAATCAGCACCCGCTGCGGGTCGAAGCCGAGCACATCAGCTTGGCCGGCAAACCACTCGAATCCCGCGTAGCAGTCCTCGACGGGCACCGGGTCGGGAAACTCCGGTGCCAGGCGGTAGCCCACGGCGGCGCCTACGGCGCCGTACTCGAGAACCCACTCGACGAGCATCGGTGCTACCGCCCATCGGCTCCCGCCGACCATCCCGCCACCGTGGATGAGGTAGACGCCCGGACCCGCAACACCCTCGTCGCCAGCGCGCCGCAGCACCGTGACGACGATCTCGCCGCCACCGTGACCGGTGACGGCGTGATCGGTGACCTGGACCGGCCGTCCCGCGATGATCTCCTCGAGCGGCGACGGACGCGTGGTCGCCGATCGGAACTCCGCAATGGAATCGGGCTGAAGCGTCGTGAAGAACGCGGGCACCGCCACGAGTGCGGGTTCGAGCTCGACATCGAACGGTGGACGGGCGCGCGCGGTCATCTCGATCCTCCGGTCTCGATCACTGCCGCGTGACCGATGCTCCATCATCGGTGAGTTCGCCGTCGATCGGGTACACCGTGGGCGCGGTCGAGCGCGGCCGGCAATCGGCATCTGCTGCCCAGCGCGGGCGATGAACTTGGCCGCCCTGCCGAGTCCATACGACGACATCACCGACAATTGACGGAGGTAACGAACGTGTCAGATGCCGTCGAAGGGCTGAAGGATCTCGTCCGAGAGCGCACCGAGGCAGTGCTGAGCCGTCAAAGCAAGGCCTTGCTGGACCGTCAACATCCGGAGGTGCTCACCTACCCGCTGCTTCCACCAGCCGTGCAACGCGGCCGCGACAGCTCAGCCGAGACGATCACCAACTGGTTCGACGGCTACTCCGACGGGCCGGGCTACGAAGTGCGCGACCTGCATGTCGATTCCGACCGCGACATGGGGTATTGCGCCTTCTTTTACCACGTGACCGGCACGTTGACGTCCGGTGATCACGTCGACATGTGGGTACGAGCAACGCTGATCTGCCGTCGCATCAACGGCACCTGGAAGATCATCCACGACCACGAATCAGTGCCCTTCGACGCCGCCACCGGCAAGGCGCTGATCTCTGAAGCTCCGGACCGATAGACGGTCGCCCACGGCAGGACGCGTCCCGCAGAGCCCTCGCGTCCACGAGTAGCCGTCCAGGAACACTCGTCCGCCGGAGTCACCCGAAGCAGGTGCCGCCGCCGCCTGACAGTTATCCGTGCTGCTCGCACGGACGCGTGCACGACCGCATGTCGGAAACGGAGGCGATGCCTACCGACCTGCTTGACGTCGCTGGCGATGTGGCCGGGTGTGGAGGGCCTCACGCCTACACCGACGAATCGTGAGACTCGTCGGAGCAGGCCGTCGAACTCAGAGGTCGATCATTTGCATCGCGTCCGCAAGCTGCTCACGCTCAGCGTGGAGGAAGCAGCGCTCACACAGCCGATCGATGCCGTCGAGGTCGACGATCTCGTGCGCAAGTCCACTCACCGTCCGCCCACAGATCTCACAGTGTCCAAAGAAGTCGGCCCTGGCGACGACGTACCCATAGCCCGACGAGTCTGACCCGGTGGACCCGGCCTGTTCAGGCAAGCAGTCGCAGACTCCACCTCGGCTGGGAAGGGCACAGGTGAAGGTGTGATTGGCGATGAAGGTTCGGTCGATAGCGGCAGCAGTCATGATGTTCCTACGAGGAGATCGGTGAGACTCGCTGCTGAATCCAAGGATAACTATAGCTGATACATGCAAAAAACCCACTTTGGACTGCCCATGCCGTGCTGATCGCCCCATGAGCGGCGCTCAACGGACTCCAGGGGACTACGCGGAGATGCCGCGGTCGCTCAAGCCTGACGATGGCGGTAGGGGTAAGGCTCCGCACAGGTGGGCGAACGCGGCCTGGGAACGGAGCCGGTCGGGACCAACCGCCGGAAGTCCAGCTGACCGGCCCCGTTCCGGCGCGACGGGCGTCCCGCATAACCGTCGGTCTCCGGGTGTTAGCTTGGGTGGTGGAGGAGCGGCTGCATGCCCGAAATGACTAAGTTGCACGAAGACCTCGCCAGAGTCACTCTGGTCGGTCGGAACCTCAACGAGGTGTTGACCGAAATCACGGGCATCGCCCGGCGCGCGATGCCCGGCCCAGAAGCCGCATCGATCACATTGATCCGCGGCGATAGGGCCTTCACTGCCGCGTACGACGGGCGGATGGCTCTGGAAGCCGACGAGCTTCAATATGAGCGCGGATACGGACCCTGTATGGACGCTGGGAGGGCCGGCCAAGTCTTCCAGGTCGACGACATGCGCACCGAGCAGCGCTGGCCCGATTACGCCATGCACGCCGCCGCGCGAGGAGTGCGCAGCTCGCTGTCGGTGCCGCTACCCTTCCAGGGCGCAACGATCGGTGCACTGAACACCTACTCCGGGCGCCCCGCGGCGTTCGCCCAGGACGATGTGGCCTTGGGTCAGGACATCGCGGGCTGGGTGGCGCTCGCGGTCGGGAACGCCGAAGCAGCGGCCCGCACCGGCGAGGATCTGGCGCACATGGCGGCGGCCATGAAGTCGCGAGCAGTCATCGAGCAAGCCAAGGGAATCTTGATCGAGCGGTACAAGATCACCGAGGACCAAGCCTTCACCCTGCTCACCCATGCCTCCCAACACCGAAACGTGAAGCTCAGGGACGTCGCGGACGAACTCGTCCGCACCGGGGCGCTGGACGGCGTCAGCTGACATCTCGGACGCCTCAGGCGACATCGCGCGCGTGCGCCGCTGCCAGCCGGCGCTGGGCATACGTCAACTGCGCAGCAACCGGCTGCCGGTCGGTGACGCGGAGTACCAGATCACGCAGCCGTTTCGCGCGGCGCCGAGCAGCCCGGCCGTAGAGGCGTCCGACGTACTCGAGCTGCGCCGACGCCGGCGCTGCCGCGGTCGGGTTGGTCAGCGCATAGCCGTGCGCAGTGAGGTGGCGGCCCGCCACGCGCTCGAACAGCGCGACCTCTTGGGGCGTCAGTTCCTCCCGCCACGACTCGACTGAGCGGGTGTTGATCGGCTCGCGTGTCTGGCGCTGGTGCCGCTTACGGCGAGGCACCGCGACCGCCGCCACGGCCTCGGGGAAGAGCATCGCCTCGTCGAACTCCTCACCCAAAAAGGCGCACAACTGCTGCGCGACCGCACGCGGGGCTGCCACCAGATCCTCGTACCGGATCTCGCAGTACTGATCGGCGCGGAGGCGCCGGCGCAGCCGCTCGCCGGCCTTGATCGACTCCACCCAGCGCGCCATCGCCCCGATCGTGCCGGTCTCCCACCATGGCATGCGTTTGAGGGAGGCCACGCATGCGCGCCCGTCGCGGACGATGTTGATCAGCTGCGCGTCGGGGAACAGTCGCAGGATCACGTCATATTCGAGCAGGAAGACCGGCCGCTTGTCCCCCCAGCGCGGCTTGTCGAACTTGCCAGCGTACGCCTGGCGCACCGCACCGAAGGCAGAACCCAGCGTCGGGGGAGCAGCAAGGACGACGCCCGTGATGGCATCAGCACCCAGTCGGAACCTTCGCACCTGCGCCAAGCGCTGGGCCAGCCGGCGGTGGTTACTCGGCTTACGCAAGTCACCGTAGCGGTGGCGCGCGTGATAAATCTCGAGCAACTCGCGGTCCTCGGGCGGGATCGCGATCCGCTGGTGCGCGTGCAACATCACCTGCAGCAGGGTCGTGCCTGAGCGTGGGCAGCCCGACACGAAAATCGGCCTGTCATTGCCAGGTGCTGCGGACTTGCCGGCGGTGCTCGCAGTCACGGCCGAACTCTACGGGAACCACGAGAACGCAACAGCCGTCCACGCCCGAATGGGTCCGCTGATGGGATGTGCGGGTGAGGTATGCCCAGCGCCGGCTGTTGATCGAAAGGCCGTCCGCCCTGAGCGTGCGGGTTACCTCCACACCTTCGCCCTCGACCTTCGGCCGAGCCGACAGCTCACCTCGGCGTTGATGCGGCCTCGAGTTCCCGGTACCGCTGGTAGTGCTGATACCCGAGCCTGCCTCGCGTCACCACGATCAGGACCAGCGCCGTCGCCCCGAAGCCGATCAGCTCTGGGAGAAGGCCGTACTCGGTCAGGACGGGAGCGGGGAACATCGGAGCCACGACCTTGTTGGCGAACGTGTTGAAGGACGCGTGCATCAGCATGGTTATGAGCAGGCTCCCCTTCGCGTTGTTGAAGACCCAGCTCATCATGATCGTGAGTGCGGTGATCATCACGATGAACATGACCACGTTGGCGAGGCTGGGTGGGGTCCACACCCCACTCCAGAACAACGGCAGATGCCACAACGCCCAGAGGACCCCCAGGGTGAGGCTTCCGATCAGTGGTCCGTGCCGGAGCTGCAAGCGGGGTAGGGCGAAACCGCGCCAACCAGGCTCCTCACCGAGCGGTCCTCCCAGGACGAACGTCGTCACAAAAGCCGCAGGGTAACCGAGCAGCATCGAAGAAGACGGGAGTTGGGTAGACGCCAGAGCCCCAGGAACGACGATGGCCCCCAGGATCTCTATGGCGGGTACCGCCAGGAGTACGAATACGTACCACCGCAGGCCCACTCGCCAGAGCACATACCGACGCAGCAAGCGTCGTACCCCAGCTCTCCCCTCGGTGATGCCCGTCATGATGAACGCCGCCACGGTAGGACCTACGAAGGTAGCCGCAGCGATCGTCAACGCCACGGCCGGAAGCGGAAGGGAGAACGGCAGCAGGCCAGTACCCGTTTGGGAAAGGGCGAGCGGGATCTCCAGCAACCAGGTTGCCGCGAAAGCGATGAGGAAGAAGAAGACCAGCGGATGCCTGCCGAGCAGAGACCGATGTGGCGTAGGCACGCTTGCCGGCTGTGCGGGAGCGGACGCAGTCATAGCCGAGACTCCTCTGTGTGTCGGGCCGGGCTCACGAGCCCAGTCGGGTCGATCAACAAGAGCCCGCGAACCGACCCCGACGGCGAGGGCGTTCTCCAGCCGCCGAGACTACGACAGGGAAGCGTCCCGCGCAGGCAAATCCTCAAACGCAACCATGGGAGTCACGGCTACAGCGATGATCCGGAGACCGTGGTTCAGCACAGCGGCCGACTGCTCGCAAGATCCGACCACAGCACCCACGAGGCCGGAGATGCGTCGTGGGTGTCGAAACTCACGACGGAACGTTCTTCACCAAGACAGCCGGGACGCCTGGGCCGCCGGCGCCCGGGCCGCCGGAGGGTTGAGTCCAGGGACGTGGTGGATGAAGACGTCACCTGTGATCTGTTGTCGGCACTTTAGGCGGTGAGTGCGGCGGGTGTCATCTTCGGTTTCATGAGTGATCTTGGAGAGCCGGCTTGGCGATGATGTCGAGGCCGAGGTAGCGGCGTCCTTCGGCCCATTGAGCCTCTGTGTCAACTGGCCCGGCTCAGGACTTGAATCCCGGCTGCGGGTCCCGTCTGCTGATCGTGGCGTCGTCCTCGTCGGTGTCAAGGCCGGGCCCCTTCGGGGTGGCCTTCGGCCAGCCTTGACACCGGCTGCGGGCGCCGCTCCTGGCCGCTATCGGGACCCTGCAGCGGTGATCGAGCAGGCTGGGGAAGGGCCCAGGTTGGCGTCGTGGAGAAGAGTGCGGTAGACGACGTCGGATAGGCGGCGTTTGAGACAGCGGAGGGCCTCGGCTCGGGTCTTACCTTCGGCGCGCTTCTTCGCCATGTAGCTCTTGGCCTCGGGATGCCAGGCGGCCTGGGTGCGAGCGATGACGTGGATGGCGCGGTTCAGGCGTCGGTTACCGCCGCGGTTGAGCCGGTGTCGATCGGTCCGGCCGGAGGCGACGGGGATCGGTGCGGTGCCGTTGCCGGCGGCGAAGTGATGTCTGGAGGAGAATCGGCGGATGTCGCCGACTTCGCCGATGATGCGGGCTGCGGTGATGACGCCGACGCCGTGGATCTCGGTCAGGCTGGTGCCGACGGTGCTCAAGGCTTGTTTGATCTCGCTGGTCATTTCGTTGATGTCGGCATCGAGTCGGCGGAGTCGGGCGATGCGGCGGCGAGCGACGCCGGCTCGAGCTCCGTCAAGCGGTCCGAGGAGCTCGGCTGCTTGGGTTACCGAATCAGGGTGAACCAGGCTACGAATATGGTCGGCGTAGCCGGGCAACATGATCGACAGATCGGCGTGCAGTCGGTTCGCCTCAGCGGTTCTGGATGTCACGAGTTCCTCTCGAGCGTCGATAAGGACCTTGAGATCTTCGTGTGCGCCCCGGCGTCGAGCCGCAGGCAGGTCCGGGTCGCGTGCGGTGATCCTGGCGATGGCGAGTGCGTCGGTGGGGTCGGTCTTGCCCGGTCGGCGAAGCCGGGTGCGCTCGCGGCCGGTCAGCTTGGCTGGCACCTCACGGACGTCGATGTCTTGTGAGTAAAGGAAAGAGGCGATGCCGGCGCCGAAGTTGGCCGACCCCTCGATCCCGACCCTGTCGAGACATGGCGCTTCGTCTCGGAGCCAAGTCAGCAGTTTCGCGTGACCGTTGGGCGAGTTGGCGAAGGAGTGTTGTGCGCTCTGCCGTCCCGCCGAGTCGACGCAACTCGCCATCAGGGTGTCTTTGTGGGTGTCGATACCAATGAACAATGGACTCACCTCCGCGGTGACAATGGGATGCGACGGTGCGCAGTTATGCGTTGGGTACAGCCACGCCTCTGTTGAGCGACACCGCCGCGGGGCGGTGTCCGGAGAGGCACTCAATGGGGAAGCCTCGACCATCATGGTCGGGCGTCGTCGTGGCGAGCCATCTCCAGACATCGCCCCATCCTCGACACTCGAGGACCCCATCAGTAAGACACGCATCGTCGTGCTGTTCGGCGAGGACGGCGCCAACGAGGCGGATGAAGGCGGCGCGGTCGGTGCCGCGGAAGAACGTCAACCAGCCGGCGTGGGACTTCACCGAGCACATCCAGGCCCAGGATCTCCCGGTGCCGTCGGCGTTGACACCCGTGGCGACCAGACAGGCGACGTTGATCACCCAGCCGAGCGGCCGGGCGGTGTGCGCCGCGCGGCTTCGCTGCACACCCACGCCGAGGATGACGATTTCGTCGGTGCTTTCCGGTCTGGCGTCTGCGAGGATTGCCCTTGACAAGGGGGTCAGCATGGTGCGTTTGTTGCTGGTCGCCAACAAGACGCTGGACAGCGGAGAGGTGTCTCGCTTTGTCCGGGAGCGGATGGCCAAGGACGACAACTGCCAGTTCACGCTGCTCGTACCCGCCACCCCGCATGGAGGCCAGCCGGGGTCCCGGATGGCGAACGAGATCGCCAACGCGGGCTCCGGCGTACGGGTATCGGACGTGACCGAGGGCGTGGACGATTGGGAGTACGCGCGCAGTCGCCTGGAGTACGGGCTGAGTATTATGCGCGTGCTTGGGGCGACCGTGGACGGCGAGGTGGGCGACGCCAACCCGGCCAGGGCCATTACCGAGATCCTGAAGCTCAAAACCTTCGACGAGGTCGTCTTGTCCACACTGCCCAAGGGCATCTCGCGCTGGCTGGGCCTGGACATCCCGCACCAGATCCAGCGCCGATTCCACGTCCCAGTGACGGTGATCAAGGTCCGAAGCGTTCCCAGTTAGCCAGTCGCCGCTGTCGTGGAGGTGTCCCATTGGGGGTGATGTCTGACCGTTCTGTGTCGGCTGATGCTTAGCGCCTTGGCCCTGAAGCGGAAGATCCTGGGGCGGTGCTCGCGGACGCCGTGCGGACCGCTGAAGCAACAGCCTTTCATGGCGCAATTTCGACCCCTGCCGCCGGACGGGTCGGTCTGCCGGGGCTCACTCCGCACGAGTTGCGGCAAACGCGGCCAGCCTGGCGATCAATGCTGGTGCGAATGTGAAGGTGGTACAGCACATGCTTCGCCACGCCTCGGCAGCGATGACGCTCGATGTATATGCGGGCTTGTTCGCGGACAACCTCGATGACGTGGCCGACCGTCTGGACCAGGCGTTTGGCAGCCTTGGTGCGGACCAGTTGCGGACTGAGGCGCCTGGGTCAAGGTGGCGGCGCTCGATGACCGTAGCCGAAAGGGCGTACGACAAGGACTCATGTTGGAGCCGCCTTGGATGACTGGTTGCGCGACAGAGTTGGCACCTGTCTCGCGACATAGTTGCCATCTCAATTGATCTTGGAGATGCGCCAGGTGGATCGCCGGCTCGTGAGCACCGCCGTCACCGTGGAGGGCCGCAGCAAGTCTTCGGTGGCCCGCGACTACGGCCTCACCCGCGTCTGGGTGCAGACCATGGTGAAACGGTTCGTGGCCGAAGGCGAGGCGGCGTTCGAGCCGAAGTCGCGGCGGCCGCACGGCAATCCGCGGGGGTCAGCGCGGAGGTCGAAGAGCAGATCATCCGGCTCCGCAAGCAGCCCTCGAAAGACGGTCTGGACGGTGGCGCGGAAGCATCGCGCCCACCAAGCCTTGAAGAAATGGCTCCGCGCCCAACCACCGGCCACCACCCTCGCCATGCGCTCGACCGCCGAACCCCCGCCTAGGCGTATGCGGCTCGACCCAAGGCCGTTCCCCCCGGGCCCGATCATCCCCGCGCACCACCGCGTCCCCCACGACCGCATCGACCGCTGGGGTGGCGTGATGCTGAGTCACAACAGCCGGCTCCATCACATCGGCCTGGGCGCCCGTCTGGGCGGCACCCCCGTCACCCTGCTCATCGACAATCTGCGCATCCGCGTCATCCACCGCCACACCGGCGAACTGAACCGCACCGGAGTGTCCGGAGACTCCAATCCGTGGGAAGGATGGGGTCATGTCAGCAGGTGCGTCACGAAGGTATCCGCCGGAGCTGAGGGAGCGGGCGGTCCGGATGTTCACCGAGGTCCGGAATGATCATGAGTCGGAGTGGGCGGCGATGAATGCGGTTGCCGATCTGCTCGGTGTTGGCAGCGGGGAGACGGTCCGGAAGTGGATTCGGCAGGCCGAGGTTGACACCGGCAGCCGGCCGGGGGTGTCCTCGGAGGAGTCTGCTGAGGTGAAGCGGTTGAGACGGGAGAACGCCGAGCTGCGGCGGGCCAACTCGATCCTCAAGGCGGCCTCCAGTTTCTTCGCGGCCGAGCTCGACCGGCCACAGCGGTGATCGTGGCGTTCATCCGCGAGCACCAGGACCGCCGTGAGCCTGGCGGTCTGCGGTGGGGTGTCCAGCCGATCTGCGACGTGCTGACCGAGCACGGTCTGCCGATCGCCCCATCGACCTACTATGACCAGTTGCACGCCGTCGCCTCGGCTCGGCAGGTCCGCGACGACCAGCTGAAGATCGAGATCGAGCGGGTTCATGCGGCGAACTTCGGGGTCTACGGGGTGCGCAAGGTGTGGCTGCAGCTGAACCGGGAGGGCATCGTCGTGGCCCGCTGCACCGTGGCCCGGCTGATGCGGGCGTTGGGTCTGCGCGGGGTGACCCGCGGCAAGGTCAAGCGCACCACGATCAGCGACCCGGCCGCGGAGCGGGCCGGCGATCTGGTGGCCCGCAACTTCTTGATCAGCAGCTTGTCCGCCTCGACCGGCGTGACTCATCACAGTTCTGCCACCCGGTGGATCCACCAAAAGGCCGGCGCAACCATAGGCCTCCTTGGAAGGGATCCCATCATGACCGTTTTGGCCGAATCCGTTGATGCCGTGATCGGTGTCGACACACACCGCGACACCTTGTCTGCGGCCGTCGTCACCCCGATCGGCGCCGTGGTCGCCGACCACGAGGTCGCGGCCAGCGCTGCTGGCTACCGCACCTTGCTCGAGTTTGGGCGGGCCCACGTGCCCGGCAGGCGGTGTTGGGCGCTGGAAGGTGCCGGCAGCTACGGCGCAGGGCTCAGCACGTTCCTCACCAACCAGGGTGAGCAGGTAGTCGAGGTCGCTCGACCCAAACGCCCGGCCCGGGCAGCCGGACGCAAAAGCGACGGCATCGACGCGGTCCGCGCCGCCCGAGAAGCCCTCAGCTGTGACCGCCCGGTGGTGCCTCGAAGCCGCGGCGAACGCGAAGCCCTCCGCGTCCTGATCAGCACCAGGGCCAGCGCCGTGACCGCCCGGAGCCGTGCCATCAACCATCTCAAGGCGCTGATCGTCTCCGCCCCGAAGAACTGCGGGCCGAACTCCGCGGCAAGACCAGCGACACCCAAATCAGCTATTGCGCAGCGCTGCGGCCACGGCCCTCACGCGACATCGAGCACCGCATGACGGCACGCGCCCTGCGATCCACCGCCCAACGCATCCTGACCCTGCGGCGCGAGGTCGACGATCTAGAAGCAGATATCCAACCGCTCGTGACCGCGATCCGACCCGACCTGCTTGGCCTGCCCGGCATCGGACCGATCAGCGCCGCGCAAATCCTGATCAGCTGGTCCCACCCCGGTCGATTCCGGTCCGAAGCCGCGTTCGCCACCTTCTCCGGCACCGCACCCATCCCGGCGTCCTCCGGGCTCACCAACCGGCACCGCCTCAACCGCTCCGGAGAAGGCCAACTCAATCGGGCGTTGCACACCATCGTTCTCACCAGAGCACGCATCGACCCCGACACCCGCGCCTATATCGCCAAACGCACCAGTGAAGGCAAAACCAGCCGAGAAGCGAAACGCTGCCTCAAACGCATCATCGCCCGGCAAATCTACAAACTTCTCGAGCCGCCGGTCCGCACCCGATCACACGCACCACTCACCGCATGGGCAATCCCCTGGAACCGTAGAGACTTCTCCTAGTGGGATTTGATCTTGTCGTTCATTCGTAACCCGGCTTCCGATCATGGCCGGTCTGTGCCGCCCGGAGCCGGGGTCAGGGCTGGCCGCAGGCCACCCGAAGGGCTTGGCCTTGACCCCAGCGAGGACGGCGCGATCATGATGGATCGGATGCCGGATGGTTCGAAGGTGATCGGAGAGGCGGCGAACCGCGGCGGCGATGGATCGATGAGTACAACATCAACCGACGGGCTACTTGACGACACATAGCAGCGTCACAGAGGCACCCGAAGAGCAGTGATCTTTCCGCGCACAGCGCCGCGGACCTCGACTGGGTCGCAGCCGAACTCAACGATCGACCACGCAAACGCCTAGGATTTAAGAAACCGATCGAACAGATCGGAAGCTTGCTGTTGCGTTGACCGCCAGAATCCGCCGTCCGTTGATCGAGACACCGAGCACATGCTCACGGGGGTTGGTCACGCGCCGGTGCTCAAAGCGCCTTTCTCAGGTGCACGTCTTCGGGCTCGAGCTCGTAGAGCTCCTGCACTGGTCGGTCCGTCACTTCGTAACCCCGTCTCAGGTAGAAGCGCACCGTGTTCTCCGACGGTGTGGCGCTGACGACGATCTCGGTATCGCCGGCGTCGCGGGCGATCAGGTCCAGCTCGTCGGACAGGAGTCGACCGATGCCCGTGGCGCGGAACGCTGCGTCGACGTGGAGGAACGCGAGCTGCGCGATCTCGGGACGCAGGTGGGGCACGACCACTCCGATCCCGACCAACCGCCCATTCGAGAAGGCCCCGAGTGCAATCCCGCCCGCGTCGACGTAGTGCTCGAGGGCTTGCCGCTGCGCCTCGACGGAGTGCTCGTCGGAACCGTGCGGGTCCCAGGCGGCTGAGCTCCAGTTTCCGGGCCGCTCGTGGAGTTCGATTCCGTGCTGTGCGTATATAAGGTCGATCCGCTCCTCGCGGTTGATCTCGGCGACGCCGCCCAGTTCTTCGCGTGCGAGCCGCTTGCACTCGATCGATGCGCCCACTTCGCAACCTCATACGCATCGGCGAGGATGGTCAAGACCTGTGGGATCGTCCGCCTTCTCGACGACACGCCGCTGCCGCGTAGGTGTGTGCCATAGCCTCGACGAGGGAAGCCGCCCGCGTCAGGTCAGCGCGACCCGACGACGAGTGCCTGGGCTCCCCAACGGCCTGGCTCCGCCGCCTGACGTCGGTCCGACGGGGCGAGCGTCGCCGTAGGGGGACCCGCTAGAGCGACATTGTGGCGACTAGCTCGGGGACGCCGAGATCATTGACTGCCTGGCAGTACCGGGGCACCACTGTGTCCCAAGGCCCGCCGCGAGGCCCGGTGGGTTGGAGGCCAACCGCAGCGGAGGTGCGGCCAACCGCCACCAGCATCGACAGCCGGTAGTCCTCCCAGCACTGGTCGAAGCCGTAGTCCGACACGCCGTGGGCGACGAGTAGCCGGTGGTACATCTGCAGCAGGTCGAACTCCCACTCGCGGCGGTCCTGGGACTCGCACTGGCCGCCGATCAGCCAGGCGACGTCTAGGGCCGAGTGCGCTCGGGTGGTGAGCTGCCAATCGATGACTGCGACCGTCAGCTGACCGTCCACCACCGAGTAGAACAAGTTCTCGCCGTCGAAGTCGTGGTGGACCAGCGTGAGTGGCGGGGTCTCGAACAGGTATCTGCACACGTCGTGGAGGTGGTGTGACGCCAGCTCGCCCGCCGTCGTGATCGCCGGCGTGATCGGCACGGAAAGTCTGGCCAGGAACGGCTCCCAGC
>CAVVTA010000022.1:0-143834 GCA_963751045.1 uncultured Actinomycetota bacterium | reverse complement strand
AGGTTATCAATATAGTCGTAGGCATAATGATTAAACAGGAAAGAATAGAGTTAATGCTACATGAACAGGTTTGTCTTCGCTAGGTCAACAACTTCATCTCCTTTGCCATTCATACCGCCTTAATCATATAGAGTGTGAAGCCCTTGATCTGTGCCAGATTAATGCTTGGCGGCACCGATAACTCTTGTCTGTTCACAACTACATCCACCAAGGCTGGCCCTTCATGCTCTAAAGCCTGACTTAACATTGTCTTTACCTGCTCCGGTCTTTCAGCTCGCAACCCCAAGATTCCAATCGCTTCAGCCAGCTTTGAGAAATCGGTTTCTGCCAACTCAGTCGCATGGGTGAGGAATCCAGCCGCCTTCATTTCAAGTTCTACAAAACTCAGAGAGCTATTGTTAAAGACAATTACTTTGATAGGTAGCTTTAATTGCTTTAATGAAAGAAAGTCTCCCATGAGCATAGAGAACCCGCCGTCTCCAGAGAGGCATATCACCTGACGATCTGGAAATGTCTCCTGTGCTCCAATTGCTTGTGGCAGAGCATTTGCCATCGAACCATGTGAAAAAGAGCCTAGCAGCCTCCGCTTACCATTCATGTTCAAGTAACGTGCAGCCCAGATGGTAGGCGTACCAACATCACAGGTAAATATCGCATCAGTTGACGCCATCTCGTCAATTAGCTTTGCCACGTATTGAGGATGTATTGGCATCTGTCCTGTCTTGCCGATTGCATATGAGTCTAAATCCTTTCGCGCTTTTCTGTAGTGGTCAAGGGATTTCTCCAGGTGACGATCACCTTTGTCTGTTTTTTGGTTAAGCAATGGTATCAATGCTATTAGTGTTTCTCGGACATCTCCGACTAATCCCAAATCAACTTTTGTACGCCTACCTATCTGTTCGCCTCGAATGTCTACTCTGAACAATGTATGCATGAGGAGGATAGAATTGCTGATACGGAAAGTCAGTGCCAAGCATGAGGAGCAGGTCAGAATTCATCATGGCATAGTATCCTGAAGAAAATCCGAGTAATCCAGTCATTCCCACATCGTATGGGTTTTCATATTCTATGAACTCCTTTCCCCTCATAGCATGAACTATTGGAGCCTGCAGAATGCCTGCAACCTCGATCAGTTCCGAATGTGCCCCACCACAACCCGCACCGCCTAGGATAGTCACCTTTTCTGCCGAATTGAGAACATCTGCAAGCACCGCAATTTCTTGCGGGCCGGGACAAACTACTACCTCGGATTGTTTTACGCATGTGATAGGTCTAGCAGATTTAGCCTCTTGGAGTGCAATATCGCCAGGAAGGACAATGATAGAAACTCCGGAGAGTGAAAGGGCCGTCCTCATAGCAATATCAAGAATGCGCGGTATTTGGTCTGCATGTGAGGCAAGCTCGCAATAGTGACTACACTCTTTGAACAAAAGTTCCGGATGTGTTTCTTGAAAGTATGACTTCCAATTTCTCTGCTTGGTATATGAGCGAGCAATTGCCAGGACAGGAACTCTGCTTCGATAACAATCGTAAAGTCCATTTATCAAATGCAGTATTCCCTGGTCCGGAGCTGCCCGCACATACAGCCAGCTCTCGAGTGAGATGAGCCTCGGCTCCGGCTAAAAGCCAGCTGTTTCCTCATGGCGAACATGAATCCATGAGATTTTTTCTTTGCCTCGATTTCTGACAGCATCTGTAATCCCATTTAAAGAATCTCCAGATACTCCATATATCCTCCTAACTCCAGACGCTATTAGTGAGTCGACTATTATATCCGCTACTCTTTTTGCCAATGTTACTGATTCACTTTCTTATGCCATGATCGCCCCAAGATATAGATAAAGATCTCCCCTCTTTTTCTCCATCGTATTGTATGGTTCGCCATTTAGTTTCGTAATGATCGTCAAAATTGCCGCACAATCAAATCAAGTTTGGTTGCGCTTCAACGACTATGTTTCTCTCATCTGGCCTTCGATGCCCAAGTCAGTGATCTATTCAAGCGCGCCCTCTCATTTCTATACCAAACTCTGATGTTTGTGCATAAGAACCATCTTGTGCAGCATGACGTTTGCGGATGAAGGATTATGCGATTTGTAAGTTCAATAACTGATCGGGTTGGTTCGATACTCTACTGCTCTGCGTCAACATCAGGTTGCATCTTTGAATCGATTAGTTGTGATTTGACTAATATGAATGCACAAGGTTACCACCTACAGCTTTTCATTAGGGGAATTTGGTGTAATTCCCATATAGCCACAAGGAGAGAACATAACCAAATTAGAACTCGGTCAATCATAAATTCATAGAATAAAAATAGACAGCCTATCTACTGAAAAAAATACGTTAGATACATTGAGCTTGAGCGTAATTTTGTTCTGGTTTAGCTATTGTATTATTTTAGTAGTATACTCCCGATAGCTTCTTTTAAGGTCTGTGTAACCACGGAAGAATTCGTGGGTCATTTACTTTGGGAATTATATAATCCTCTTTTAAGTGAATCTTTTCAACTAGGGAGGCAATCGCATATGATGTTGCGACAAGCATTTTTTCATCTAACTCTTTTACTCTAGTGTCTAATGAGGCCCAGAACTGATGGGAATACTACAGCATTATTTACTTGATTTGGATAGTCAGAGCGCCCAGTCCCTACTATTCTTGCACCTCCTTTAACAGCATCTGCCGGAATGATTTCGGGATCCGGGTTGCTAAGGGGAAACACTATCGCATTATGGCTCATTGATTGAACCATAGCCTCAGTTACTAGTCCAGCTTTGCCAGAGACCCCTATGAAAACATCGGCTTTTCTAATTACTTCTTCTAGACTTCCTTGCAATTTATTGAAATTGCTATTTCTTGCTATTTCTAACTTGTCCAAGTTTTAGAATCAGCAGCAGTTACAAGGAGATCTTCCCTTCCCTCATATATTGCTCCTTTGCGATCCGTTACTATAATATCTCTGCAACCTGCCTCTTTTAAAATCTTGAAAATTCCATAGCCGGCAGAGCCCGCTCCAGCAATTATTACTTTTATATTGTCTATTTTTTTATCTACTATTTTTAGAGAATTTATAAGTGTATTCCCAATGGATTACAGCTGTTCCATGCTGATCATCGTGAAATACCGGTATTGAGAGCTCCTCTCTGAGCCTTTTCATTATACCAAAAACTTTGGGTGATTCTATATCTCAATATTTATTGCTCCAAAACATGGTTCAATTGCCTTGACAAACTTGACTATTTCCTCCTTTTCCTGTGCAGCAATTCATAATGGAATTGCATTAATATTACCTAGGACCTTGAACAGAACGGATTTTCCTTCCATGACAGGGAGTGCTCCTTCTGGACCAATGTTTCCAACGCCAAGTACCCTTGTTCCGTCGCATACTATGGCTACGTTGTTCCACTTTGAAGTATAATCGTAAATTAACTCTTTGTTTTTGCTTATCTCTTGAGATACAAATGCAACTCCCGGAGTATAAATTAGTCCAAGTGTTCCTTTTTTCTTCGTTATCACCGAAACCAGTATCGATAGAAACTCGATTGTGTATTTCAATCTTTCCTCTGAGCGCTCTATGAAGGTCGATGGCACTCTCTTTTAATGTATTCAACCTATATGCACCATTTCTTGGCTAAGAGTAGTGTAATTTGCCATTAATAACAATTTCAGGTCCAACTTATTTAATAAAAAATTGAGTTGTATTTTAACCCATCCACCTAAGAGTCCAGAATGAGCCAAATGTCATTATTATTTATTATTATTCGAATGTACGATGGTGTGCTCTTTGGTATGTGATTTAAGAAACTCTGCAAGAGGTCCTTTGATTTCTTTAATACCCTGTTTAAACAATATCATTTCCTCTGCTGTAGCCGCAGATGCCCCATTTACTTCCTTTCTGCAATAGATGTTTAGTTTCCATATTTCATCATCAAGCTTTGGAAAGTGGATATTTATAGTGAGCTCCCCCTACTTTCTTGTCTCATCAATGCACTTCTTATTATGGCCTCACAAACGATCAGTGATGATTTCACTTGCAAACTCGGAATAATATTTTCATAATAATTATCATCATCAATTTGGGCTTCTTTTAAATTAATATTATGTTTATTAGCATAGAACTCATTTTTTAATTCTAATATTCTTTCCAATCCGTGTTGGAGCCTTGCCTGTTCTCTTATTATTCCTGCATATTGCATCATCAATTCTTGTATTTCATTACGAAACTTGATAGAGTCTCCAACTACAAATATTCCTCCATACTGATGTTCATCATCACCATCATCGTCACCATCATCATCATACCTATTTTCTTGGTTCAATCCGACTTTAGCTGGGATGGTGCCTCTTTGGTTTTCTTTGCATTGCTTCTCCTTGATTGATCTGCTAATTTCGCTGCTCATCACCAGCAATTTTTCCAAAAACTACTGTATCTAATAAGCTATTTCCACCTAAACGATTGGCACCATGAATTTGGCTTATTACCTCCCCAACAGCAAACAAGCCCTTAACTCTCGTTCTACAGTTTATATCTACTAGGACTCCACCCATAGAATAATGTGCAGTAGGTCCAACTTCCATCTTCTCTTTTGATATATCAATTCCGTCAAGTTCTTGGAATTGTTCATACATAGTAATTAGCCTTTCCTGAATTACTTCCTTTCGTAGATGGGTTACATCTAACCAAACTCCACCATGTTTTGTGCCTCGTCCTGAAATTATTTCATTGTAGTTAGCACGAGCTACTACATCTCGAGGCCCTAATTCCATTCTTTCAGGTTCGTAATTTTTCATAAACCTCTCACCTTTTGAATTTAACAGAATACCACCTTCACCACGTATTGCTTCTGTGGCGAGTACCCACTGCTTTCTCTGGCCAAACCATTCCTGTAGGATGAAACTGCACCATTTCCATGTCTACTAAGTTTATACCTGCTTCATATGCCAAGGCTATGCCTTCTCCGTAATTTTCAAAAATTCTTGAACTACTTACAGCATAGACTCTTGTATATCCACCAGCCCGCTAGGATTAGCGACTTGCATTCAAATGTAACAATTTCCTTATTTTCGAAGTCTATTCCATATGCTCCTTTGATTTCTTTTTTCTTCTTCTCCTCCTCTCCCTTTGCCATTTGTGCTCCAGGCTGTTCTATTGCTGACAATGATGAGGGGGAGGAGGATACTCTTTCTCTATTTGCAAAATCGCCATTAAGTCTCAACAACAATTTCGTGATGTAAACATTATCTATTATCTTGATTTTCCTCTGATTTACTTGCGCCATTAAAACTCGAATTATCTCCTGGCCAGTCCAATCTTCGTAAAATACTGTCCTTCTGTAGGTGTGAGCTCCAAAAAACCGCTGTGTTAGCCTACCGTCTTTTTCTCTATGAAACCTGGCATCCCAGCCTACCAATTCATTTATAGCATCGGGTGCATTTTTGCAAAGTATCTCAACCCTTTGATAGTCAGATACGAATACGTACCACCGCAGGCCCACTCGCCAGAGCACATACCGACGCAGCAAGCGTCGTACCCCAGCTCTCCCCTCGGTGATGCCCGTCATGATGAACGCCGCCACGGTAGGACCTACGAAGGTAGCCGCAGCGATCGTCAACGCCACGGCCGGAAGCGGAAGGGAGAACGGCAGCAGGCCAGTACCCGTTTGGGAAAGGGCGAGCGGGATCTCCAGCAACCAGGTTGCCGCGAAAGCGATGAGGAAGAAGAAGACCAGCGGATGCCTGCCGAGCAGAGACCGATGTGGCGTAGGCACGCTTGCCGGCTGTGCGGGAGCGGACGCAGTCATAGCCGAGACTCCTCTGTGTGTCGGGCCGGGCTCACGAGCCCAGTCGGGTCGATCAACAAGAGCCCGCGAACCGACCCCGACGGCGAGGGCGTTCTCCAGCCGCCGAGACTACGACAGGGAAGCGTCCCGCGCAGGCAAATCCTCAAACGCAACCATGGGAGTCACGGCTACAGCGATGATCCGGAGACCGTGGTTCAGCACAGCGGCCGACTGCTCGCAAGATCCGACCACAGCACCCACGAGGCCGGAGATGCGTCGTGGGTGTCGAAACTCACGACGGAACGTTCTTCACCAAGACAGCCGGGACGCCTGGGCCGCCGGCGCCCGGGCCGCCGGAGGGTTGAGTCCAGGGACGTGGTGGATGAAGACGTCACCTGTGATCTGTTGTCGGCACTTTAGGCGGTGAGTGCGGCGGGTGTCATCTTCGGTTTCATGAGTGATCTTGGAGAGCCGGCTTGGCGATGATGTCGAGGCCGAGGTAGCGCCGTCCTTCGGCCCACTCGTCGTGCTGTTCGGCGAGGACGGCGCCAACGAGGCGGATGAAGGCGGCGCGGTCGGTGCCGCGGAAGAACGTCAACCAGCCGGCGTGGGACTTCACCGAGCACATCCAGGCCCAGGATCTCCCGGTGCCGTCGGCGTTGACACCCGTGGCGACCAGACAGGCGACGTTGATCACCCAGCCGAGCGGCCGGGCGGTGTGCGCCGCGCGGCTTCGCTGCACACCCACGCCGAGGATGACGATTTCGTCGGTGCTTTCCGGTCTGGCGTCTGCGAGGATTGCCCTTGACAAGGGGGTCAGCATGGTGCGTTTGTTGCTGGTCGCCAACAAGACGCTGGACAGCGGAGAGGTGTCTCGCTTTGTCCGGGAGCGGATGGCCAAGGACGACAACTGCCAGTTCACGCTGCTCGTACCCGCCACCCCGCATGGAGGCCAGCCGGGGTCCCGGATGGCGAACGAGATCGCCAACGCGGGCTCCGGCGTACGGGTATCGGACGTGACCGAGGGCGTGGACGATTGGGAGTACGCGCGCAGTCGCCTGGAGTACGGGCTGAGTATTATGCGCGTGCTTGGGGCGACCGTGGACGGCGAGGTGGGCGACGCCAACCCGGCCAGGGCCATTACCGAGATCCTGAAGCTCAAAACCTTCGACGAGGTCGTCTTGTCCACACTGCCCAAGGGCATCTCGCGCTGGCTGGGCCTGGACATCCCGCACCAGATCCAGCGCCGATTCCACGTCCCAGTGACGGTGATCAAGGTCCGAAGCGTTCCCAGTTAGCCAGTCGCCGCTGTCGTGGAGGTGTCCCATTGGGGGTGATGTCTGACCGTTCTGTGTCGGCTGATGCTTAGCGCCTTGGCCCTGAAGCGGAAGATCCTGGGGCGGTGCTCGCGGACGCCGTGCGGACCGCTGAAGCAACAGCTTTTCATGGCGCAATTTCGACCCCTGCCGCCGGACGGGTCGGTCTGCCGGGGCTCACTCCGCACGAGTTGCGGCAAACGCGGCCAGCCTGGCGATCAATGCTGGTGCGAATGTGAAGGTGGTACAGCACATGCTTCGCCACGCCTCGGCAGCGATGACGCTCGATGTATATGCGGGCTTGTTCGCGGACAACCTCGATGACGTGGCCGACCGTCTGGACCAGGCGTTTGGCAGCCTTGGTGCGGACCAGTTGCGGACTGAGGCGCCTGGGTCAAGGTGGCGGCGCTCGATGACCGTAGCCGAAAGGGCGTACGACAAGGACTCATGTTGGAGCCGCCTTGGATGACTGGTTGCGCGACAGAGTTGGCACCTGTCTCGCGACATAGTTGCCATCTCAATTGATCTTGGAGATGCAGCGTGCGACGACCTCCTGCATCTCACCCACTTCGAGGAAGCCGGCCATCCTCAACCAGCTTGCGGACTCCAGCCGAGGGCTCTGCCACCACGCGGCGTGCACCGCAGCGATGCCGGCGACTGCCACCCGGAGATCCTCGAGGGATGACCCGAGCGTCCAGCTGCCGTTTCGGGCCGGCGCGAGGTCCTCAAGAAGCAGAAGCGACCATCCGTCGCCCGGGGCGATGCCGGCGAAGTAGCAGCGCGGGACGACAATCGGGATGTCTGCTGCGAATTCGGAGTAGAACGACACCTCGCGCTCGAAAAAGCCCATCGAGTGCACCATGGCGCGGAACTCGGGATCGGGATCAGAGAACTTGGCCACCAGCGTCGCGGGCGCCTGCGGCTCCACCAGGTCGTAGGTGAGAATCACGCGCACCAGAACGCACGTCACGCCGTTGCCCGGGTCGACCGGCGCCAACTGGAGAGACTGGACGCGTGCCTGGTCGATGGCGCCGGAAGAGCGCAACCTGTCGGTCAGCCACTCTGCGGTCATATCCCCGGGGTGAAACGGGAATTCCATCACCCGACATCACCTCGATGCGCCGTCGTTGATGACAACTTGGCCCACTTCGAGCCCGACGTCAATTACAAAGGCCCCGCCCGCGGACTTGCAGCTCACGGCACCAGCGAGGGCCTGATCGAGGCGGGCCAACTCGACGATGCCAATTCGAATCGCAAAACCTCATTCCCGTGTAGCGACCAGCCTCAGGGGGTCGCCCCAGCGGGAGCAGTCCACAAGCCAGCTGCCCGGAGTCGCGAATCCGAGATGGGCATGGTCTCCCGCCCCGGTCCGCGCCCCGGCGGCGAACCCTGGGTGTGTCCGTCAAGACGGCGCACCTGAATGGCAACGCATGAGAAGTCTCCCTTTCTCAACGGAACCGCCGACCACGCAACTCCACTCCAAAGGCTGACGCGGGACCAACCAGTCGGCACATTCATACCGGCCAAACGCGCCGGCGGAGATCCAGGTTCAACGGCTTGCCCCGCCAGTCAGTGTCATTCGTTCCGGGGTTGGGTCGCCAGCCGGTCAGCCAGGCATCGTCTCCCGGACCCTTTCGGTCGAAAAGAGCAGCAGATCGGATCCGGACACGGCCAAGGCGAAGCCTCCATGGATCTGGAGCGGCGCGAGCGGCCCCTCCCATCTACCGCTAACCCGCGCGTTTCCGGCGCCGTCGCGCTCCACGACCAGCTGGTTATCCTCCCGGACCGACACGATGGCGATCGCCTCGTCCTCGAAGCCTGGAAAGGCGCTCACCGCCTCATAGTCCGCAATCCCGGCCGCCCGCGCCAGCTCCATTAGTTCCGGTGGTGGGCCTGGCGGCAGCGGCTGCGGGTTCAACCCGTCGTCAGCCGCGGCGTCGAGTGAGACAAACCCCTCCTGCTCGGTGGCGAGGAAGATGCTTAGAGTGCGGCCCTCACGCCCTTCCTGCATGATCCGTGGAGTCCCGTCCACATCTCTCAGCCAGTTCGCTGCGCCGGCCTCTGTGGTGGCAATCCAGCGGAAGTCCACCGTCTCAACTTTTGTGGAGTCTGGAAACGCGCGGTCGTACATTCGCGACACCGTGGCCGCGGACACGACGGGGCCGAGCGGAACGAGTGCGGGAATCCGCAGTCCGCCGCGCTCGTCCGCCAGCAGAGTCAGGCGGTGAAACGGCGTCTCGAAACGCACGATTTCAGACGGTTCGAGACCTTCAACGTGCACGAGTTGCGCCTTGAGATCGAAGCGCGCTCCTATCCGTGTCGCCCAGTCATCTACCTCAAGGGGCGGCGGCTTGAAATCCTCTGTGGTGAGGGTCTCGCCGATCGCGAGTTTGAGAAGCGGGCCCGAAAGGTGCAGGCAATCTTTCAGGTAGTGCACCGCGACGTTGGCCACCTTCCCGACGCCGTCGACCTCGACATTCGGCATGCCTAGGTCCACGAGCCTCACTCCCCGCGAGGTGTACACGACAAGTCGGACAGGGGCACGGATCACACCGGCCTGCGCGGCCTTCAGCCTGAACCCCGCCGATCCGCCGGTGATGTTCAGCCGGCTCTGCAGACCCTCGTTCGGCGGCAGCAACACGACCCTGCACAGGGTCGCGCCTTCGAAGCTGACTCCGGCCACCGCTTCGACATCCCAGATTGAGAATGTCCGAGGCGGGCTGCCGTCGCCGGCGCGGGCCCGTTCCCGGCATCTCCCCCTCCAGATCGGAGACCCGAACCTTTGGACAGCAAAGCTCGGTATGGCCCAGCTAGCCTGACTCCGAAGAGCGCTGCCGCCCAGGGTCATGCCCGCGGCGTCGGCACGCAGACTCGACCAACTCATCTGCGCCCCCAAGAAGGGGAAGCGTGCGAGCGGCCGGCTCAGGAATAGACTGTTCGGCCCGGTCACCGTCTCGCCCTGAATCGCCGCGAGCAACTGCGTGCGAAGCTGATCACGCACTTCGTTCTCGATGAACTGCTCAGCGATAAATTCGGAAACGAGGCCGAGGTCGGCGATATCCAAATCCATGTCCCATTCGAGGTCAGTCCGGAGGATGGGACCTGGTCCGAGCGAGAAGCGCGCACTCCCCCAGAGCGTTACGTCCGCGTGCACGACGATATCCACCGCACCTGTATCGATGAGCATGTCCACGGTCACGGTGAACTCTCTCCGGACGATCTGGCGCAGGCTGAAGTTCACCCTTGGGACCAGGCCATCCGGCGCCCAAGTCAGCTGAGGCTGGACCGGGAGGGCGGTCATCCGCGCGGCGACGAGCGAAACCACCGCAGGGGCGTCCAGGAACAGACCCCACGTCGTGCTGGGGGCGAGATGGCGGACCAGCGGCCCCGCGGGGTCGAACCGGATGGCGACAATACCGAAGTCTTGTTCGATTCGAGACAGTGCGGGCGACGGAAGACCGAGTTCGCCGAACCTCGGTCCGAAATCCGCCGCCGGTGCTGGCGCCGAGTCCACGAAGTCGACAATGAGAGTCTTGACGAACGCCTTCTCGATCTCCGACAGCGCGAGACCTGACAGGTCGTGATCGCCGTTCCTCATTCTCAAGGAGGTGCCGTCGGCCACCAGGGCGAGCTCCACGACAGCGCGCCCTACATTGTCGATCACCGGGCTGGTATTCGGTGCCGCCATGACCGCCGCCTCGGTGACCAGATGCACTTGCACCGAAATCTTGACCAGCAGGCGACCCTCGACCGCCAACAGCGTCGTATCCCCCGGCACCACGTCCAGACGGTCCACCAAGCGCCCCGGCGCCGGCGGCTGACATCGTCCGGCAAGTGCACGCTGTGCCCAGTCGATCATAATCTGGGCCACAGTTGACTGCTCAATCTGAAAATCGACGGCCACGGCGACACCCTTTTCCTAACGAAACGAAAGTGCTAATAGTCAAGTCGACGCAGCACCCAACAAGGAGCGGACCCCAGCCTGGTCGTGCCGCGCTTGCGCGCGAGCAACTCCCGCCCGTCCATCCAACAATCCAAAACGTCCAGTGCTCGACAGGTCATCGGGATCCAACGATCGCGCCACGACCGGTCACCATCGCAGCTCGACACCAACCATTGACTTGGCCCACCCAACCGGAAGCAAGATCAACGCCGTCTGCGGTTCGTGAGCCGCCTTAACCGACACGTTCCCGAGCCGGCCATCAACACTCGCGCGACTCCCGGACGGACGACGTCGTCGCGATACTGCTCCCAATCGGTGCGACTTTGCCACACGCCGTAGTGGCGAAGGCCCCTGCTCGTGTCGCACGACCAGGTGACTGATCAATCCCCCTGGCGGGGCATCCATTTCGGCGACCACGGCGCGATACATCTCTGGTGTGGACGGCACGTCGTAGTAGTAGGCGTGAGGCATCGAGAACTCTCCCAAATGATTGATACAATCCAGTTGTATCTAATCCAATGAGTATGGAGTCAAATGCCGCCGCAGGTCAAGAGGCGCCGCCCGTACGACTCGAGCGGCCGCCAAAGCCAAGCTCGACGCACCCGGGCCGACATCATCGAGAACGCCCGGACCCTGTTCACCGAGCACGGCTACGCCGGCACCACGATGGCCGCCCTGGCCACCCGGGCCGGTGTGTCGGTGGAAACCATCTACAAATCGATCGGCAACAAGCCGGCAGTCTTGAAAGCGGTCCTCGACGTCGCCATCGCCGGAGACGACGACGCCCTCCCCATGCTGCAGCGCCCGCTCGTCGCCCAACTTCGCGCGGAGCCGGACCCCCGCAGGCTTCTATCCAAATACGGACAACACGTCGTGCAGTCCTGGCCGCGGCAGGTGCCGCTGCAGCTCATCCTGCGGTCCGCTGCCGCCGTAGACGTCGACGCACAGCGGCAATGGCAGGCCGCCCAAGACGAACGGCTCACCGGCATGACCGCATTCGCCGACGACCTAGCCCGACGCGGGCTCCTCCGACAAGACCTCGACGCCGCGGCGGCCCGCGACATCTTGTGGGCCCTCACCGCCCCCGAACAATACGAAGTCCTCGTGCTCCAACGCGGCTGGCCCATCGACCGGCTCGGACGATTCATCACCGACGCGATGATCGGCACCCTGCTTCCACCCCACTAAACCGACATCGACCGGAGAGACGGTGACCTCGAACGGCCCGGGCGCACGGCGGCCAGTCTCAGAAGCACCTCACCGTGGACCTCGCAACCAACCGCAGTCAGAATCGGTTCGGTGGCGAGTTCCGCTGAACCAGTCCCCCACGCGTCGACGGTCTGGGTTACCGACAGCGCCGGTCCGAAGCCGACTCGACTACCCAACCGAGCTGGGCGTCGACGGGGTGTGGCAGTCACCGGCATATACCTCGCCACGGACGACAACGGCCACGACATCTCCGACGACACCGGCATCGACCCGTCCGACATGCGACGACACCGACACAGCAGCCCCGCTTCCTCAGTTGCCGCACACAGCCATCGCGGCAGCATCGCCGTAGGTCCTTCTGCCAACAGAGCCCGGCGGCCGAGGGACCGACGTCGGCCACGAACGGTGTCCTTCACCGCTGGCTTATGAGACGGGTAACGGCGTCGCCGCTAACGGACCGACAGGCGGTCACTCACGGGACTCGCGTCAGCGTCACGATTGCGGCCAAGATCGCCGCCACCACGCCGTCGACGGCGAGGGGCACCATGCCGATCCAGTACGCGGGGATTGGATCGAGCCGATAGAAAATCAGGTAGCAGGCCAGCCCGACCAGCGTCGCGATCGCTGTCGCGACGATCCAGGCGGACGCCGCCGGCGCCTCCAGCACCCCGGCCGTCCGCAACGTGATGCCGGCAGCGAGTTGCACGGTGGCCCAGACAATGATCAGCGGGAGCTCGGTGGTGACGGGCCGGTGGGCGACGCTAGAGGTGACGTAAAGCAACAGCGCACCGACCAACACTCCGCCGACGATCGTCGCCCCCAACGCCGGCCAGGACGCTTTCGGGAGAAGGGCCGCGATGCCGACGGCCAGCAGAACCAGGCCGCCGAGGCCGCCGAGCACCGCTCCCGCGAGGAAGAGCCCGCCGCCGGGTGGAGTCCGCACCGACGGTCTGAACGTGATCGTCCACCAGACGAGGTAGCTCAGGCTGCAGACGACGAGCAGGACCTCACCGATCACGATCATCAGCGGGCCGCCCTCCAGTGCCTGCCACCTATCCACCGTTTCACCCTAAGTCGAGAGGTAGGGGCGGCGTGAGTCGCCGACGGGACGCTGTGCGCCGGGTGACGTCGGTCTTGCGCAACAGATGTGGGAGTGCCGGATGGGACCTACAAATGCACCAACTGCGTCTACGAATCTTAGGTCGGATCCACCAAGCACCTCCCGCCCCGCCCCAACTGCGGAAACGGCGAGTACGACACCGAGAACTCCGCAGGGCCCCGACATGACCCGACTGCAGCCGAGAGGACGGCGCGGAGGCGAAGGTCCGGTCATTCAACAGTGGGACGTAGGCTCGACGACCGGATCTGGTCGATGAGCTGGTTGGCAAGCAAGCCGTCCTCGAAGGTCGGGTAGCCGTTGTGGTCTCCTCCGGCGACGTCGGCCACGAAGTTAGCGACGAGCTGATTCCAGGCCGACTGGATGCGGTCCTCGACAGCGGCGACCGGGATGTCGTCCCACCGATCGTCCCTGGCCCGCTTGTACTGCAAACCGTCAAACCAGGGCTGATTCAGCAGGTGCAGAGTTCCATCGGTCCCGTACAGCGCCAGATAGCCTGGGTGGCGACCGACCCCGAAGGCGGAAGCGTGAAACAGTGCCTGCACGTGCCGGCCATCGGCCAGCTCGATACCGGTGATCACCGTTGTCGCGAGATCCGCGTCGATCTCCCGCCACTCCGCGCGCGCTGCCTCGGCCTCCGTCAGAGGCGCCCAGGTCCGGAAGTCGTGCACGGGCGACCCGACCGGTACCCGGTTCAGCACGCACTCCGCGCGCCCGGTCGCCCAGACCGCCCGCCCGCCGGACACGAACTGCGCCTGGGCGAGGACGTGCGGGTAGACGTTGAAGAGCACGCCGCCGCCTTCGGCAAGGCGGTGCAGCCACGAGTACGGCATCAGCGGCGGAAAGCCGAAGTGATCAATGACCTCGATCTCTCGCAGGTCACCGATCGCGCCGCCGGCCACCAGGTCGCGCGCCTGAGCAAGTACGTCCGCGTACCGAGTATTCGCCCCGTACGCGTGCCGGACGCCCCCCGACCGCACGGCCGCCAGCATCCGGCCGGCCTCGTCGGCGTCGCGGCCAAGCGGCTTCTCGCAGATCACGTGACAGCCCCGCGCGGCGGCATGCTCCGCGATCTCGCAGTGCGACCCACCGGGTGTCGCGATCACCACGATGTCGGGCCGCAGCTCGTCGATCGCTGACCGCCAATCGAGCCGTAGCTCCATGACGCCCAGCCGGGCCGCCGCAGCCCGAGCCGGCTCAGGCGTACGTCCGCACAGCGCAACGTCCACGTGCGCAGCTTGCAACGCGTGGACGTATCCCTCACCCGCCCAGCCACAGCCGATCACCAGGCCACGACCATGCCAACCACCTCCCGCGACTCCGACGCAACATACAGCGGTTCGGCCTCCCACATCGCCGTGCCTTCACTTCCCAGAATGTGAACGCGGGCGGTCGCCTGCCGACAACAAGGGAACACACGGACCAAGCGACGTCCGTCCAGCAGAGCATCGGCCGTGTCGTATGCGGTCGGCTGAGCGGCACGCTGGCCATGCCACAGGGCGACCGGCAGCGGGGATAGGCCCGACTTGACGCGTGGGCGGTTGCGGATAGGGCCTTCTCATCTGCACGACACCCGTGATAAACCGATTCCTCAGCAGGTTGCTTCGAGCCCAAGTGAGAGACGAAGGAGTCCACATGGCAGCGCCTATCACCCGTCGTACCGTTCTTGCCGCCGGTGCGGCTGCCGCGGGTTTGTCTGTGCCCGGCGTGGCCTATGCCAGCGGCGATCCGGGCAGAGGGGTGCGGTTCACCCTTAACGCGCGCACGCTCGACGGTGGTGAGCAGGTCGTCTCGATCACGCTTCACACCTCGCGGCTGGGACCCATCGACCCGGCCAGTTTGAGCACCGGCACCTTCCGCGTACACGCCGAGGCGACCAGCCCCATCCCCCTCGCTCCCAGCGAACTGATCTTCAGCGAGTACGACCTCGACCGCTCCGTGACTGACGTCCGGCTCAACCGCCGCGGCGACATCGTGATCGAGCTGGCCTATGCCGAGGGTCAGGTGGGCGGCGGCACCCTCGGCTACATCGTCAGCCGGGGCCGCAACGTCCAACTCGACCTCGACTACACCATCACCCAGAACGCCCCGATCAGGTTGCGCAACGGTCGCCGGCTCACCGTTCAGAACTTCGACCAGGGCCGGCTGTCCAACCCCGAGGTGGACGCGTTCCGCTACCGGACCTCCGACTCGGGGATGAAGTACCGGCTGTACACGCCATACGGTGGCTTCCGCTCCCGAGGACGGCGCGGCCGGCCCCTCATCGTCTGGCTGCACGGAGGCGGCGAGGGCGCCTCACTGCCCGACAACTACTACGACAACGAGACCCCGTTGCGCGCCAACCGCGGCGCGCTGGGATTCGCCACGCCACGGGCCCAACAAATCTTCAACGGCGCCTACGTTGTGGCCCCGCAGAGCACGTCGTTCTGGATCGAGGACGGTCCGCGATTCGCCCCGCTGATCCGCGAGATAATCGGCGATCTCGTGCGCCGGTACTCCATCGACCGTGATCGGATCTACGTCGCCGGTGCCAGCAACGGCGGCTACATGACCCTGGAGATGACCTCTACCTACCGCAACGTGTTCGCAGCAAGCGTGCCGATCTGCGCTGTCGTGCAGTCCCTCGAGCCGGGCGGTCCACGTTTGATCACCAACGCCGAGCTGAGACGGATCACCACCCCGACGTGGCTCGTCACCTCCCGAAACGACGAGGTGGTGCCGCCAGAGCCCAACACCATCCTGGCCCACCGGCTCATCCCGGATTCCCTGCTAACGCTCTACGACCGCGTCGTGTGGAACGGCCACGAGTTCGACGGGCACTGGTCGTGGATCTACGTCGCCCGCAACGACCCGAGGATCGACGGAACCCGCATCTGGCAATGGATGGCCAACCAACGACGCTGACGAGCCGAGGCCCGTTACTGGACAGTCCTCGGTGGACTTGTCTAAGCGACGTGCGATGCCCGGTAAACGTCCATCACTCGGCCATCCGCTTGCTCGCGCAGGGCACGTCATGCGTTGAGTCCTCATGCCCGTATGGCCCGCCCGGTGTGATGGGTGACTCCGGTTGCGATGAGCACTTCGATGGCGGGCCACCAGGCGTCGATGGTGGCCCACAGCCGCCAGGTCTCGACCATGTCGGCGGCCAGCACGTGCCGGGTGAAGATCAACTTCTCGCGTCGGGCCTGGTCCACGGTGGTGGCCTTCAGCAGCCGGCGGAGTTGTTCCTTCACACCCCACGCGGCGGACAGCTCGTCGGTCGGGTCGTCGAGGTCGAACACCGTCTGCAGCTTGGCCCGGCCCCGCTCAGACAGGGTGTCGTAGCCGTGGAGTAGCAGGGTCCGGTGAGCCCACGCCGGGTCGATCTTGCGGCCCCGGCGGTGTTCGCGTTCCCGGATCAGCCGCTGCCGGAGCCGGGTCAGCATCAGATTCGCCAGCTGGACGAGATGAAACGGGTCGACACTGATTTGCGCGTGCGGCAGCTGCTCGACGATCGCCCGCCGGAACGCCGCCCACGGGTCGATCGCCACCACCTGGATCCTGTTCCGCCACGCGGCGCTGCGCGTGGCCAGCATCCGCACCGCCGGGATCGACCGGTTGCTGTCGACCGGGCTGGCGCCGTGGCGTAAGCCGCTGGCCATCCATAACCCGGCCAAGGTGCTGCTGGATGTGGCGGTGTCGCTCGCGCTGGGCGGGGACTGCCTGGCTGATATTGCCTTGTTGCGCGCCGAGCCGGGCGTGTTCGGCCGGGTCGCCTCTGATCCGACGGTGTCCCGGCTGATCGACGCCGTGGCCGGCGACGCCGACGCCGCTTTGGCGGCGATCGAGTCGGCCCGCGCCGCCGCCCGAGCCCGGGTGTGGGCGCTGGCCGGTGACCACGCCCCCGACTATGACACGGATGGGTCGTCGCCGTTGATCATCGATCTGGACGCCACGATGGTGACCGCGCACTCCGAGAAGGAACAAGCCGCCGCGAACTTCAAAGGCGGGTTCGGCTTCCATCCGCTCGGCGCGTGGTGTGACCACACCGGGGAGATGCTCGCCGTCGCGCTGCGGCCCGGTAACGCGAACGCCAACCACGCCGGTGACCACATCGCCGTGCTCGGCGAGGCGGTCGCTCAGGTCCCAGCGGGGTATCGGCGTCGGCTGCTGGTCCGGGCCGATTCCGCCGGCGCCACCCATCAGCTTCTGGACTGGCTGTCCGCGCAGAACCAGATCCACGGACGATCACTGGACTACTCGATCGGGTTTCCTGTCCACAAGGGGATCGCGGTCCACGACGCGATCCACCAGGTGCCGGAGACGGCGTGGCAGACCGCGCTGGACACCGACGGTAACCCCCGCGACCACGCCGGCGTGGTCGAGATCACCGGACTGGTCGACCTGGCGAAGTGGCCGGTCGGGATGCGGCTGATCGTCCGCCGGGAGAAGCCTCACCCCGGCGCCGGGCTGACCCGGTTCGAGCAAGCCGACGGATGGCGCTACCAAGCCTTCGCCACCAACACCACCAGCGGGCAGCTCGGCTTCTTGGAGGCCCGGCACCGCGCCCACGCCCGGGTCGAGGATCGGATCCGGGCCGCGAAAGACACCGGGCTCGGCCGGCTCCCGTCGCGGGAGTTCACCATCAACGCCGTCTGGGTCCAGATCGTCGCGATCGCCGTCGATCTGACCTGTTGGCTCCAGCTGCTCGCTGTGCACGACGCGCCGGCCCTCGCCCGAGCCGAGCCGAAACTGCTGCGGTTCCGGATGCTCCACGTCCCCGCCCAACTGACCCGAGGAGGCAGACAGCGCCGGCTCCGGATCCCCACCACCTGGCCCTGGGCCGCCGCCATCGCCACCGCGTTCGCCCGGATCACCGCCATCCCCGCCCCCACCTGAGCCGACGACCGCCGCCCACCACGATCAGGAACCTCGGAGAACCGCCACCGGAGCGCCACCCGGCGGCCCGCCACACCCGCCGAGTCCCAACAGCAACACCGACACAACCAAGATCAACAAACCGGTCAGACGCCATTCCTCATGAAAGACCGGGAGATGAGTCCACGGACGTGGTGTACGACCTGAGCCCCAAGCCCGCGTGTCGTAGCTGATGACGACGGCCACCGCAGTGATCCTTCGTAGAACCGCCAAGCTCTGCCGAAGGAGAGATCACCACGATGACCGCCAACCCCAACCCTATTGATGTGCCTGCTGTTCTGGACCAGTTGCAGCAGGCTGAGCCGGATGTTCTGCGGTCGATGCTGTCCGCGTTTGTGCAGGCGTTGATGAGCGCCGATGCTGATGCCGCGTGTGGTGCGGAGTTCGGTGCCCGGAGTCCGGATCGGACCAACCGGCGCAACGGCTACCGGCCGCGGGAGTGGGACACCCGGGCCGGGACGATCGAGCTGGCGATCCCGAAGTTGCGGGAGGGTTCCTACTTTCCGGATTGGCTGCTCGAGCGCCGCCGACGAGCCGAACGGGCCCTGAACTCGGTGGTCGCCACCAGCTATCTGCTGGGGGTGTCAACGAGGCGGATGGAGAGACTGGTCGAGCAGCTCGGCATCACCGGGTTGTCGAAGTCCCAGGTCTCGATCATGGCCAAGGACTTGGACGCCCAGGTGGAGGCGTTTAGGACCCGGCCGTTGGACGCCGGCCCGTACACGTTCCTCGCCGCGGACGCGTTGACCATGAAGGTGCGGGAGGCCGGGCCGGGTGGTCAACGTCGCGTGTCTGGTCGCGACCGGGGTGAATGCCGACGGGCATCGGGAGATCCTCGGCGTCGATGTGTGCTCGGTCGAGTCGCATGCCGGCTGGTTGACGTTCTTCCGCGGACTCATCGCCCGCGGCCTGTCCGGGGTCAGCCTGGTGACCTCCGATGCTCACCCGGGGCTGGTCGCCGCCATTGCCGCGACATTGCCCGGCGCAGCGTGGCAAAGGTGCCGAACCCACTATGCGGCGAACCTGATGCAGGTCACCCCCAAGTCGTCGTGGGGCTGGGTGAAGGCGTTGCTGCACTCGGTCTACGACCAACCAGACACCGACGCGGTGCACGCCCAGTTCGACCGGATCGTCGACGCCCTCGCCGACAAGCTCCCGGCCGTGGCTGCCCACCTCGAGGATGCCCGGGCCGACATTTTGGCGTTCACTAACTACCCGAAGGATGTGTGGCGGCAGGTCTGGTCCAACAACCCCATATCGGTTAACCGGCCAATCGGGCAGCGACTCGCCGTCGCTGCCTGAGGTTCTCCGTTCGCCTGGTGCGGAGGCTGACACTGAGGTCGGCGGAGGAGGCTGCGGTGACTGCTTCGGTGATCGGCAAGGGCGGGCAGTGTCGACTGGCGGGCTGGGCCGACGCGGACGTCGCCAACCGGTTCCTTGATCATCTGCTGGGGCGGGCGTTCGCGGCGGCGACGGTCCGGGCTTACGCCTACGACGTGTTGTGCTTCGCCCGGTTCTGCCAGCAGCGCGGGCTGCGGCTCGCCGAGGTGGTGCCGGTGGATCTGTTCGACTGGGTGAGCTGGCAGACGACCGGCTCGCGGCCGCGGTCGGGCTCGGTGGTGGCGATGGTTCGCCATGCCGGGGCCGCTCCGGCGTCGGTGAACCGGCGGGTCGCGGCGGTCCGGGCCTTGTTCGAGTATCAGGTGATGTGTGGCGATCGGCCCGACAATCCGGTGCCGGCGCCCCGCCGGGGGCAGGGGCTGCGGGCGAAGTCGCGCGGTGTGCTGGGTCATCTGGGGCCGGGCCGGCCCCGCGGCGGCGGGCGGTTGGTGCAGACTCCGCGGCGGCTGCCGGAGTCCTTGGACCGTGACGAGGTGGCCACGTTCGTGGCCAACCTGCTCACCCACCGGGACCGGGCGGTCGCGCTGCTGATGCTGCTGGGTGGGTTGCGGGCCGGTGAGGTTCGTCGGCTGCGGCTGGCCGACGTCGACGTGGCGCTGCGCCGGGTCCGGGTGGTCGGCAAGGGCGGCCGGGAACGGGTGGTGCCGGTCGACAGGCCGTTCTTCACCGAGTTGACCGCGTATCTGCGCATCGAACGTCCACCCGGGTTGGCCACCCCGGAGTGTTTCGTGGTGCTGGTCGGGGCGACGGTCGGGCAGCCGATCACCGAGGCTGGGTTGCGCAGCGTCTTCCGTCACCACCGGGGCACCTCGGGTGCGGTCCGGGTCCGACCGCACCGGCTGCGCCACACCTACGGCACCGAGCTGGCTGCGGCGGGTATCGACCTGCTGGTGCTGCGGGACCTGATGGGCCATGCCAGCCCGGAGACCACCGCCGGCTATGTGCACCTTTCGGCGGAGCATCTCGCGGCCGAATACGCCGCCGCCCAAGCCACCTTGGCGTCCTCGAGCAGCTCGAGGACCAACCGATGACCGCGGCGGTGGCCCGGCTGGCCACCGACCACGATCATCGACTGGTCGACGGCTACGCCCGCTACTGCCAGAACCTGATCGACGCCGGCATGATGAGCGACCGGGCCCGGCGGGACCGGTTGCGGTTGGCCCGGCAGTTCCTTGATCAGCATCCGGATCTCGACGGATGGATGGCGCGGCCGCTGCCCGCGCGGGTGCGGGATCTGGACCGGGTGAAGGCGTGGCCGTTGCTGACCTACGCGATTCTGACCCGACGGCTCGTGGTCGATCTCGACTTGTTGCTGGTCAAGGATCTCGGTGACTTCGGCCACGCCACCGAACGGCTCAACGCCGACGACTACCGGGCGGGACGAGAGATCGCGGTCCGGCTCGGCTGGAGTCGTCGGTGGACCTACGACGTACTCCACGAGTGCCTACCGCTGCTGCTGGCCTGGACGGGGAAGTCGATGCGAACCCTCCTCGTCGAGGACCTGGACCGGTTCGAGGGCGAACTGCACGCCAGCCTGGTGGTCTCTGTCTCCTCCCGTCGGGCCTACCAGGCCCGCCTGTTCGGACTGCGGCAGCTGCTGTTCGAGGCCCGCATCATCGACACCCCGCCGACCCGGCGGCGGACCGCCGCCAGCTTCGCCGAACGGCTCGAGCCGATCGCGGCGCCGGAGATCGCCCGGGTGATGCTGCGCTATCTGCAAGCCCGGTCGGCGGTGCTGCGGCCCTCGACGGTGTCGAGCCTGTGCGACGCGCTGGTGGTGTTCGGGGAGTACCTCGCCGAGCACCATCGCGACGTCACGTCGCTGCGGCAGCTCGACCGCGGCCACATCGAAGGGTTCCTGGCCGCGAACGCCACCCGCCGCTGGCGCGGTCGGCTGGCCCGTGATCAGCAAGTGTCCCTCACCGTGGTGCACGCCGCGATCCTCGCGGTCCGGAACTTCCTCGACGACATCACCGCTTGGGGCTGGGCCGAACGACCGCACCGTCAGCTGATCTTCGCCGCCGACGTTCCCCGACTTCCGCGGCCGCTGCCCCGCGCTCTGGCGCCGGGTGAGGACGCCCAACTGATGGCCGCCGTCGCCGAGCTGAAGGACCCGTTCGCCCGCTGCGGGCTGACCCTGCTCCGCGGCGCCGGCCTGCGGCTCGGTGAACTACTCGACCTCGAACTGGGCAGCGTCGCCGACTACGGCCCGGCCGGCACCTGGCTCAAGGTGCCACTCGGCAAACTCGGCACCGAACGGTCGGTGCCGCTCGACCCCGACACCCTCGCCGCCCTCGACGACTGGGCCACCGTCCGCGGCCAGCAACGCGCCCACCCGCACCCCCGCACCGGGCGAGTCACCGACTTCTTGTTCAGCGAACGCGGACAACGACTTGGACCGTGGCGTATCCGCAGCGGCCTCGACCGGGCCGTGGCCGCTGCCGGGCTGAGCGGAGCCGACGGAGAGGCCCTGCGCGTCGTGCCGCACCAACTGCGGCACACCTACGCCACCACACTGGTCAACGCCGGGATGAGCCTGCAAGCCCTGATGGCCCTCCTCGGCCACGTCACCGCCGAGATGACCCTGCGCTACGCCACCCTCGCCTCACCGACCCTGCGCGCCGCCTACGACGAGGCGATCGGCAAAGCCCGACCCCGACTCCCGCTGATCGTCAACGACAGGCCGGTGCTGCCGTCCAAGGCCGAATGGCTCCGCGGCGAGATGCTGAAAACCCGAGTGGCCCACGGCTACTGCAGCCGCCACCTCGCCGCCGAAGCCTGCCCCTACGCCAACATCTGCGAACACTGCGACAACTACATGCCCGCACCCGAGTTCGCACCCGTACTCCAAGATCAACTTGCCGACGTCGAAACTCTGCGCGACGACGCCGAACTGCGCGGCTGGACCAGCGAGAGCAGCCGACACGAACATCTCATCGAACGCCTCCAAACCCACCTCGGCCGAATCAACTGCAACTGAGACACGCCGACGAACAGGCTTGACCCCGACGCTCATGGCCGGTTAAACGAACGCCTGAACCGGGAGATCCGGCGCCGCACCGACGTGGTCGGCATCTTCCCGGATCGGACCGCGATCATCCGCCTTGTCGGTGCGGTGCTCGCCGAGCAACACGATGAATGGGCCGAAGGACGGCGCTACCTCGGCCTCGACATCCTCGCCAGAAGCCGACTCGCCAAGATCACCACCGACAACCCGGAAAGCGAGGTCATGACACCCGCCGCGCTCACCGCTTAAAGTGCCACCAACGGATCACATAGTGACGTCTTCATCCACCACGTCCCTGGACTCAACCTGCGAGAAATGAGTCCAGGGACGTGGTGTACGACCTGAACCGCTGACCAGCGGGTTGTCGTGACGAAGGGCCACCGTGGTGATCTGTGAGTGTTGTGGCCGGCGGTTCTGGTCGGATCGCTGCCAGGATCGGTGTCGATGCCCGGGGCTGACTCACCACCAGCAACATCATCACTGACGCTTCTGAGCCCGGCACGCCGGCGAGCGGGCCCGGACCAATCGCTGGCGTCCCGTCAGTGGCCGCGGTCCAGCCTCGGACTGACCCGAGATTCCGTTTCCTCGTCCGAAAGAGTCACTGAGGCGTGATGGTCGCTCCGAATTGTCTGACCATGTTCAGGTCATCGAAGAACGGCTTCACATCGGCCACCCTGCCCGCCTCGACCCGACAAAGGATGGCCCCGTGGTTTTTGAATGACTTCCCGGTGGGCGGCAGACCCTCGAATTCCCGCACATGCACCCCGGTGGTGGTGACTATCGTCACAACCGAACCGCCCTCGGCGATTATTTCTTCTATCTCGATGTGGTGGTCGTCGAATGGGAGGGCTTCGATCCACCCCTTCAATAGCTCCGACACATCTTCGTTGCAAGCCTCCCTTAAGGCGTCGAAGTCCTGAGCGTTGAAGGCTTCAAGGGCCCGTCGGGAAGCAGCCTTGGATTCCTCTTCTGACATCTCTGGCCTTTCTTGAGGTCGACGATACTGAACCGATCATGGAAACGCTATCGTCTCAAGAGGCCGCACCAGAAAGTGTCGAGGTGACGACTGTGCCGGCGCTGGGCCGCCTCCGGTGCCGGGGGTGTCACCCTGCCACCCGTTCCGCGCTGACCTCCTCATAGCTGGCGGCGCGGTCCTGTCCGCGGTCGGCCTCAATGGCGCCGGCCGATGTCGGGCAGCCCAGCGGGTCAACGGGATCGTGGGGCGTGCCTGTCAGGTGAGCAGGTCTTCTAGCGTGGGGATCTTGACATGTACGTCTGCTGTTCGGGGTGGTTGCCCGGTCGTGCCCGGGACTTGCTGGTGCTCGGTGTCCATCATCGCCCGTAGCGGCTCGGCTTGGCGAGGATGTGCCTTGCGCCGAAGCTGGTCGGGTGGGTCGGCATCCGCGCCGGCGTGTAGACCCGGAGGGTGTCCCGCGCGCGGGTGAGAGCGACGTAGCACAGCCGCTGTTCCTCCTCCAGGCCGTCGTCGCCGGCCAGCGCCATGTCGGAGGGAAGCGCACCGTCGACGGCGTGCAGCAGGTGCACCGTGTTCCACTCCAGTCCCTTGGCCGAGTGGATTGTCGAGAGGGTCAGGTAGTCCTCGTCCAGGTGCGGCCGGTCGGCGTAGTCGGCGCTGGACGACGGCGGGTCGATGCTCAGCTCGGCGACGAAGGCCCGCAGGTCGGGTTGCGCCGCCGCGGTCGCCGCGAGCCGCTCCACATCCTCCAGCCGACGGGGCCAGTCCGGATAGGCCGCCTTGATCAGCGGCCGCACCGTCGTCAGGCAGTGCTCGGCCACCCGTACCGGCGCCGTATCGGCCTGGGCCAGGGCCAGGCCGGCGAAGGTGGCGTGCAGGGCGGATCGGGCCTTGGGCAGGAGCCGCGGCCACCACCTCGGCGTAACCCGCACCGGGATTTCCCATCAGCAGGGTCGTCAGCTGCCGGGCGGTCGCCTTGCCGACCGCCCGATGTCGGGTCAGCAGCCGATACCAGGCGAGCTCGTCGGCCGGGTTGAGCGCGAGCCGCAGCGCGGCGAGCAGATCACGAACGTGCGCGGTGTTCGTGTAGGCGATCCCGCCGAACTTGCGGAACGGGATCTTGCGCACACTCAGCTCGATCTCGAGCTGATGGCTGTGACTGGCGGCCCGCATCAACACCGCCTGGTCGCGCAGGGAGTGACCGTCGCGGTGGGCGGCCAGCACCGCGTCCGCCACCAGCCGGGCCTCGGCGTCGGCACTGTCGCAGGCCACCAGCACCGGCCGGCCGACCCGGTCTTCCCGATCCGCCACCAGCCTCAGCTCCAGCTCACCCGGTCGCACCAGGTTGGCGACGTCGAGGATCTCCTGGGTGGAGCGGTAGTTGCGGTCCAGCCGCACCAACCGTGACCCCGGCAGCTCCATGTGCAGATCGAGAAGATGAGCGGCGTCGGCGCCGCGGAAGCCGTAGATCGCCTGCGCGTCGTCGCCCACGACCGTGAGCCCCTCGCCGTCCGGACGCAGCAGTCGGACAATATCGACCTGGATCCGGTTCACGTCCTGGTACTCATCGACCAGCACCCAATCCCACCGGGCCCGGAGCCGGTCACCGGTGGCGGCATCGGCCAGCAGGGCCCGCCAGTAGATCAACAAGTCATCGAAGTCGAGCAGACCGCGCTGCCGCTTGCGGGACACAAAGTCGCGGAGCAGGCCGTTGATCGCCTCGGCGTGGTCGCTGCACCAGGGAAACTCCGCCGCCATCACCTCCCGGCTCGGACGGCCGGTGTTGATCGCTCGCGAGTACACGTCGGCCAGCGCACGGGTGCTGGGCAGCCGCACCGACGTACCGGCAAGCCCGTGCTCCTCTCGGAGCAGGTCGAGCAAATCGACCACATCGCCGGCGTCGAGCACCGACACCTCAGCCAACCCCACACACGGGGCAAGCTCGGCGATCAACCCGTACCCGACCGCGTGGAACGTGCCCCCGCAGATCCGCCGCCCAAGTGCCGGATCACCGCACGGAGACACGCACGTCCGGTTCGGAGGGCGGGATGAGGAAACGTAACGCCTGCAAAGGCGTCAACGCGCCTCATCCCGACCCAACTCGTCGATTCGACAACACGACCGCCCGGTCCGGCGGGTTCAGGTAGAGCCCGACGACGTCGCGGACCTTGGCCTCCAACTGCGGGTCGGTGGAGAACTTGAAGGTCTCCCGCCGCCACGGCTGCAGCCCCCACTTCCGCCAGATTCGGGCCACCCAGACGTTCGAGATGCCGAGGTGGTCGGCCAGCAACCGACTCGACCAATGCGTCACGCCCAGCCGCTCCGGCGGCGGTTCCAGCGTCGCCAACACGACCGCCACCTCGTCCACGGTCACTGGACGGCCCGGCTTGGGACGATCCTCCAGCCCGGCGACGCCCTCGGCGGCGTACCGCTTCTTCCAGGCGATCACCGTCGGCTTGGACACCCCGACCCGATGCACGATCTCGTTGGTGCCGACACCCTCCTCGGCAAGCAACACGATCCGTGCCCGCTGCGCCAAGCCGGCCCGCAGCGACGGCGCCCGCAGCCATCGCGTCAGCTCGGCGCGGTCCTCAGCCGGCATGGTCACAGCACAAGTCAACGGCATGACTCATGCTACCGCGAAGTAAAGCTACTTCATTCACACAACACTAGCCCTGACCGGTCCCCTGACTTCAAGAGGCGACCGCTCGTCTTCCATCGACGAGGTGTCCGGCCCGTCTAGGGCGGCCGGGTCCTGGGCGATGCGGCCCTCGAGGTGGGCGACATAGTCGACGACTACGCGTTCAGCCGCCACTTCGCCGATCCGACGCGACCACTCGTGTTCGGCTGGACCGTGGAGTGCGGGTCCTCCTTCCAACCCCCGTACAGCGAGGCCGTAGAGGTGATCAAGGAGACGTCATCAGGCCTGCTCCGCTTCGCGCTGAGTTTGCACGAGCTCACCGACACGGACCCGGTGGCTTCGGACTCAGTACCGGCTGCCTCACCGACGCTCTGAGGATCCGGTCTTCCCGGAAGCACCCTGGAGGGTGTATTTCTGAGGGGTCGCAGAACCTCGGCTGTGGATCGTTGCGAAGGAGCAGCCATGGACGCCTCCGTCTCCCGTCGTAGCTTCCTGGGCGGCACGGCCGTCGGGCTCGGCTTCGCCTTCACCGGCGCGGGCAGTCTCGAGGCCTTTGCCCGCCCACACCCAGCGGTGCCCGCCAGCTTGACGGGCTACGGTCCGCTGGTGTCCGACCCGAATGGGCTGCTCGCCCTGCCTGAGGGCTTCTCCTACAAGGTCGTGGCGCAGTCCGGCACGCAGGTGGGCCAGATTCCTGTGTACCCGAGCAACACCGACGGCATGGGGGTTTTTCGCCGGCGACGCGGATCAATCCTGATCAGCAACCACGAGAACCGGGGCAGCGAGCCGTACCGGGTGCCCGTGGTGCCCGGTCTCACCTACGACCCCGGTGCTCTTGGCGGCACCTCGACGATCGTCGTGGACCGAGACGGCAATCGGCTCGACGCGTACACGAGCCTCGCCGGCACCAGCACGAATTGCGCCGGCGGGGTCACGCCCTGGCGGACCTGGCTCACCTGCGAGGAGGTCGAGGTCCGCGCCGGAGGCGCGCTGACCAAGGATCACGGCTACGTGTTCGAGGTCGATCCAAGTAGTGCCGAAGCCAATCTCGACAAGAGCCCCATCCCGCTGAAGTTCATGGGCCGCTACTCCCACGAGGCGGTCGCCGTAGATCCGGACCGCCACGTTGTGTATCTGACCGAGGACGCGGTCACACCGAACGGGCTGTACCTCCGGTGGCGACCGCCACGGGGGTTCGCCGGTGAGAAGGGGGCGCTTCACGACCTGGCCGTCTCGCCCGGTGGCGGCACCGCGGGTCGCCTGCAGGCCATGTCCTGCTACCTCGGTGACCAGCACATCCCCGACCTGTCGATCGCGACGGAGGTCGGGACCACCTACCGGGTCCGTTGGGTCGACGTGCCCGACCGGGACGGCCGCACGACCTCGGTGCGGAAGCAGTTTGCCAACGACCAGGTCACCCGGTCGCGGAAGCTCGAGGGCCAGTGGTGGGGGAACAACGGCGCCTACTTCGTGTCCAGCTTCGCTCGCCGGGAGGTCGGCACCGTGAACCAGCACGATGGGCAGGTCTGGTTCTACGACCCGGACGAGCGGACCGTCACCCTGAAGACCCGCTTCGGCCTGAATCCGCAACCCGACTCGCTCGGCACCTTCGACGGGCCCGACAACATCACCGTCTCCCCGCACGGCGGGTTGATCCTGGCCGAGGACGGTCTTGGCGTCCAGCACCTGATCGGGGTCTCGGCCCGCGGCGAGGCCTACGCGCTGGCTCGCAATGAGATCGCGGAGCCGTTGGACGGCGGCGAGTTCGCCGGACCCTGCTTCAGTGCCGACGGGCGGATCTTGTTCGTGAACCTCTTCACTCCCGGCTACACGTTCGCTGTGACCGGTCCTTGGCGCCGGCGCCGCTGGCGGTGAGTGGTGGATCAGCTGCCCGCGGCGACGGGCTGGCCGTGCCGGTCCCGGGCTTCATCCTGGGGCGTGCAGGTCGGTGGTGTTGAGGGGACGTTCGCAGGGCTACGCTCGCCGGATGGATGACGGACATGACTGCGTAGAGCATGTTTTCCAGTTCACTGAAGCCGAACTGAGCTTGACAAGCACGTGATGATCGAGGAGTGCATCCGCTGCGGAGCGATCGAGGTGGAGCTGAGCGGCTACGACGAGGACCGAAGCTACAGCGATGAGGCCCCACCTCGATAGCTGGGATCAGTCAACGCCAGTAGTTCATCGGATGCGATGAAAGTCGAGCACGCCTTGCGGGATTACCGGTCCACCGTGCCACGGATTACAACGGGTCGTTCCAGTTCGAGCAATGATCAGAACCTAATGAGTCTTGAACGACAGCGACCCCGCGGCATGGACGCCTGATCAGAACCGGGGACTGGTGAGCCCTCTCCACAGACGGGCGGCGTGTCCGGGTTCGCTGTCGTCACCTGTTGACGCAGGGTGTCGATCATGGTTCGAGCCCGCGTGCACGGCACAAACCTCGCTACTCGGGAGCCAGTGAGCTCTCTCCTCCGGATCAGCTGCGAAGCCGTTAAGCTCGAACTCGCCGCCCTCGACCGCTTCCCGTAGCGAGTACGCGCTGATCAAGACTCGCCGCCCAGAGTGCCAGGTGCTCGACCCAGGTGGTCCGGTTGCCTGCAGACAATCTGATGGGTTCGGCTGAATTCCGCTGGGTCCTTGCGGGTGAGTTTTCGGTGTGCTCGGCGGCGGCGGCGGTGTGGTGCCGCCGGATGCTCGGTCACCGCCAGCCGCTGTCTGGTGAAGTACCTGCGTGCGGCGCTCCCGGATGCGCAGGAGCGACCTGAGCTTGGCGATGGCCGAGGCGGCAATTTGATCAGCATCCGAGTGGTAGTCGCTCGCCGCCCACGATCTTCACCTTCGCCTGCGCTTCCGAAGGTGTCAAGGCCGGTGAGACAGTCGCGGTCTAGTTCGTCTGTATGAGCGCCTCCCAACTGGTTGGTTGATCCAGGCCGCTTCGGGCAGCTTGGGCGGCTCGGGGCGACGGTGCCGGAACCGGACCGGGCGTCGTATCGGTGGCCATCACCGCGAGCACGTCGAGGTCGCTGTGGCCCGGGGTGAAGTCACCCAGCGCCCACGACCCATGGACAGCCACACTCAGGAGTTGGTCACCCAGAGTCTCGACAAGGTCCGCGGCCAGGCGGGCAAGCACCTCTTCTGGCTTCGCCATCCAGAGACTGTAGACCTCGCCGCCGGCCAGGATGGAAACGATGACAGTCAGGCTCTGCCCGGATGCCGTCGGCTCAGCGGCACGATCGGCGACGCAAGGGTTCGGTCCTGCGCGCGCCGGTCGTGGTAGGACGTACCGGCCTGCGGGACGATCGCGCGCAACCTCTCAACGTCTGCCATGTCCACAGCCGACCGTCCACTGCGAACGCTGAGCCTGCCGGAAGGTGTGCGAGGCCTAGCCTCAGCGGTAGTTTCCACCGCGTCGACCTTGAACCACTCGCGCTCCCGCGCGGCCTCATGAGGGTTGATGATTTCTGGCAAATTGTTTGCGGTTTCGTATCAATCTCTTGTGGCCCGCCTCTCCTCCTCCGGGTGCCCGACACACTCATCGCTGACCCCGGTCAGCCGTTCCGAGGAGTTCTTGTGAAGAAGCTGGCAATCCTGATCCCCCTGGCGTTGGCTGCAGCGCTGTTGCCCGCGGCCCAGGCCGCGGCTGATCCGCCCGATCCGCCCACCAAGCGTCCGCCCGCGGAGTCATCCGCAGTGAGCGTGCCCACGCGGTCGTTGGGCACCGGGTCCACCGCGGACAAGGCCGCGAAGGACAAGGCCGCGCTTCAGTCCGATGCCGTGGCCATCGCCCGTCAGACCAACCGGCCGCTGGACAAGGTCGCCGCGGAGCTCGACTGGCAGGCTCGGGTCAAGGCCGAGGCGCAGCGGCTGGCCGAGACCTATCCGGCGGCGTTCACGGGCGTGCGGATCACCTCTCACGAGAAGCGCGAGGTCTGGTTCGGATTCAAGGGCGCCGCGCCGGAGGTACAGGTGCCGTCGGGCACCGAGGCCATCGTGGCCGACAACCAGCCACTGAACGCCGCCGAGGTCCGGGGGGCGACGGACAAGGTGGCGCGCTCAGCCAGGGCGTCGTTTGGTGCCAAGACGAGCGCGGTTCCCGACATCGTGTCCGGGACGATCGACGTGATCGTGGCTAAGACCAAGCCGGCCGACGCGGCCAGCAAGACCCGGCAGCTGGCCGACGCGACCGTCGGCACCTCAGACAAGGCGGCGAAGCTGAACGTCGTCTTCGACCCCAAGGCCAGCAGCGGCGTCGAGGCGGCTAGCGGCGGGGCGAAGCTGGAGGTCTCCGGCACGGCGAACCTGCACTGCACCTCGGCGTTCAGCATCATCAGGAACGGCGTCACCGGGATGCTCACCGCGCAGCACTGCACCAGCTCGTTCACCCACGAGAACTTCAACGGTGGCACCGAGTACTCGGCCTCGACCGTCATGTCGACGATCGGCGCCAACGGTGACCTGCGCTGGTACAACACCTCCACCAACGAGGTGCCGCAATTCCGGGCCGACTACTCCGACCTCCGCAACCTGTACACCGCGCCCGGTTTCAGCGAAGGTGAGTGGATGTGCCACTTCGGGTACGGCAACGGCAAGTCGTGCGACACGGTCTACCGGGTCGGCGTCTCCGCCAACGGGGTCAGCGGCCTGACCGCCATGACGCACCACTACACCACCGGAGGCAACAGCGGCGGGCCTTGGTTCTACGGAACCGGTGGCTACGGCGTCCACCGGGGCTGGACCAGCATCTGGTTCGCCGAGCGGGCCGTCTTCACCCCTCTCAACCGCGTGATGCCCGCCTTCGGGGCATTCATCCTGGTCAACTAATGCCGACGGGAGCCATCCGCTGGATCATCGGCGGGGCGGTCGCCGCAAGCGCACTCAGCGCTTGCGGCACCGCCGCGTTCCAGACTGTCGAGCAGGGGAACGTGCGCGCCTGGGTGACCCGCTCCACCGACGGTTCAGGCGAGGCCAAAATCTCGGGTACGGCGCGCTGGGTGGCTACCGACCGGTGTTGGGTCCTCGAGCCGACAACCGATGACCCGACCGTCGATCCACGTACCCGATGGCAGGCCGTCATCTGGCCGAGAGGCACCGAGATCACGTCGGAATCGCCACCCACGTTAGTCGTCGCCAATCGCACCGTGACCGACGGCGCAAGAATCGACGGCGTCGGATCCGGTGCCGATCACATTCCGAGCGAACTCCACATTCCACCAGCCTGCCGGGCTGGCGGACTCGTCCTGCTCAATCACCTGACTCAGTGAACGAGGCAACCCCCATGTAGGCATTGATCGCTCGCGAATAGACGTCGGCCAGCGCACGGGTGCTGGGCGGCCGCACCGACGTACCGGCAAGCCCGTGCTCCTCTCGCCGCAGGTCGAGCAAATCGACCACATCGCTGGCGTCGAGCACCGACACCTCGGCCAATCCCACACACGGGGCAAGCTCGGCGATCAACCCGTACGCGACCGCGTGGAACGTGCCCCCGCAGATCCGCCGCCCGAGCGCCGGATCACCACACAACGCCGCGCCCGGTTCGTCATCGCGGCGGCCGCCCGCCGCGTGAAGGTCAGCAGGAGAATCCGCTCGGGTGGGACCCCCGCATCGAGGACCGCGCCACCCGAGCGGTCAGCGTCTGGGTCTTGCCCGTGCCCGCGCCGGCCACGATGACCAGCGGACCGGATCCGTGCTCCACCGCGGCGAGTTGGTGCTCGTCCAGATCCTCCACCGCGGAGTTTTCGCTCATGCGTTCGACTCTAAACCAGACCGACTACGGTGAGCTGCCACGACACTCTCTCGCGGCGGGTAGACGGAAAATGATGTTGGTGGTGCAGCGGCGGGCACCGTCGTCGCCATGACACCACGCCCTCATCTTTATCGTTCATTCGATCTTCACCCGGTGATGCGCCGGTATCTTCCACTCGAAGTCGTCCGCGTCCAATCGGACCGACACCAAACCGGAATCAGTCGAATCAAATCCGGCTAGCCTGCCGGTGAGCCGGTCCTGCCACGTAAATCGTTCGCCGATGTGCCGCGGCTTCAGTTGGTTGGCCTTCACCCATTCCTCCACCATCAGCAGCAGACCCTCGATGCTTGAGGACAGCAATGGTGCCCGCAAGTAGCCAGCGCTTTGTCGAGCGCCTCGCCAGCCTGTCGTAGTTCACAGTCGCAGAAGCTCGCCCACGCCGTCCCGACGGCCTCCATCACTGAACCTCCCCCTCTCCGTCGATCATGACTTGTTCCTCATCCCCATCCTCGTCAGGGTCATGTTCTTGTGCTTCCTTGAACCTCTCGTTGAGTGCGCTGCGTGACCCGAGCGCGGAACTGGCGCCCGACCGGGAGGTGGCGCCGTTCACGGCGGCGGAATGGTTTTCCGGCTTGGCCGATGATCCAACCTCATCGGAGCCGCCGAAGTTGCCCGAGATCACCCTCCTACGCGACTACGCCGAGTTTCAGAAGTCACTACGCTTCTTCTCGGCGCTGGAAACGCCCGAAGCCCGCGAGCGGGAAAGGTTCGCGGCGAGGCAGATAGCCACCTACCAACGGATACTCCGGAACAGCGGCCTACCGGTGCCAGAGGTTGATCATGGCGAGCATTGAAAAGCGGTTGCGAAACGGGCACGTCCGTTGGTACGCCCGGTACCGAGACCCGGGTGGGCGCCAGCGCACGAAAACGTTCGACCGCAAGATTGACGCCGAACGGTTCCTGACAGGCGTCGAGTCGTCCAAGATCACTGGCTCATTCATCGATCCGTCCCGGTCGCGCGTCACGGTCGGCGCATGGTCGCGTCAGTGGCTCGACGCTCAGTCGCAACTCAAGCCGTCTACCAAGGCTCGGTATGAAGGCATCGTGCTCAAGCACGTCGAGCCGCGCTGGGGAACGGTGCCGCTCGCCAAGGTTTCGCATGCGGATGTCACCTCTTGGATAGCCTCAATCAAGCTCGCCCCGGCATCGGTACGCCACATCCACCGCGTCTTCTCGCTAGTGATGGAGCTGGCGCTGCGCGACGGCCGTGTCCCGCGCAACCCTGCGACTGGAGTACGGCTGCCCAGGCCGCAGCCGCCTGAGAAGCGCTTCCTCGCCAAGGATGAGGTCTTCCGTCTTGCCGACGCGGCGGGTGACTATCGCGCTCTCGTGCTGGTGCTGGCGTACTGCGGCCTGCGCTGGGGGGAGCTGGCCGCGCTCCGGGTGGGTCGGGTCGATCTCCTGCGCGCAAGGCTGACTGTCGCCGAATCAGCGACTGAGGTTCGGGGGCGGCTGACCTGGGGCACGCCCAAGAGTCACCAGCGACGCTCGGTGCCGGTGCCACGATTCCTCTGCGAACTCTTGGCGGCCGAGCTGGTGGCCAAGAGTTCCAATGATCTCGTGTTCACGACCCAATGGGGGAAGCCGCTCCGTAACCTCAACTTCCGCCGCGACGTGTTCGACCAAGCGGCCTCCCAGGCGGGCTTGATCGGTCTCACGCCGCACGAGCTGAGGCACACGGCCGCCAGACTCGCCGTCTCAGCCGGGGCGAACGTCAAGGCCGTGCAGCGGATGCTCGGCCACGCGAGCGCCGCCATGACGCTCGATGTGTACTCGGGCCTATTCGACGACGATCTTGACGCCGTCGCTGCACGGCTCGACGCGTCCGTCGCGGATGTGTACCCGTTGGGTACCGAGGCCGCGGTGGTGCCGCTAGTGGTCGCTGCGACGATGCTTTGACTAGGCCCGATATTGAGCCGCCTTGGGGATTTGAACCCCAGACCTACGCATTACGAGTGCGTTGCTCTACCACTGAGCTAAGGCGGCCGGGTGCGACTGGCGGTTGACCGCCCCTACGCACGATCGCCCATCATATCGATCGGCGGCCGGGCGGCGAAGTTCGATCATCGATGCTGAACTCTCGCGCGCATGGTCCCCGACGGCCATGATGAGGGGATGGGGGACTGGGATCCGGAGGCGTACGGCCACGTCAACAGCCTGCAGCAGGAGGTGGCCCGGCGAGCGCTGTCGGATCTGGTCGTGCGCGGCGAGGAACGGGTGCTGGACGTGGGGTGCGGCGACGGCAAGGTGACGGCCCTGATCGTGGACCGGCTGACCACGGGCTCGCTGCTGGGCGTCGATCCGTCGTTGCCCATGGTCGAGGCGGCCCGGCGCCGGCTGTCGACGGCCAGCCATGCTCAGTTCGCGGTGGGGACGGCGGCGACGCTGCCGTACGACGCGGAGTTCGACCTGACCACCTCGTTCAACGCCTTGCACTGGGAAGTCCACTGGGATGCGGCTCTGCATCGGATCCGGGCGGCGTTGCGGCCGACGGGTCGCGCGTTCCTCGTCTTCGTCTGCGACGGTGAGCGGCCGAGCATCGAGGATGTGACGACGGAGACAGCGCGAAGCGCACGGTGGGCCTCGTGGTTCGAGGAGTTCGACGCACCGTACGTCCACGTCGACCCGGACGCGTACGCCGCGACGGCGGAGTCCGCCGGATTCGCCGTCGACCGGGTTGTGGTCGATGATCTTGACTGGGACTTCGGCACGCCGACCCGATTCGCCGAGTGGAGCACGGCCGGTCTGGTGGCCTGGACGAGCCGGCTGCCGGCCGAGGACCATTCGCCGTTCGTCCACGACGTCATCAGCGCCTACGCCAAGATCAGCGGCACGCCCTCGACATTCCGGTTCCTGCAGTGCCGGGTGGCGCTGACCGCTAGCGATCAGGAGAGCGGGTCGTCGGCGTCCGGGTAGCCGGAGTGCCACCAGGCGGCCCAAATGTCGCGCTGGATGCCGAATTCGCCCTCGAGAAGGCCGTACATCGTGACGACCGCCATCGTGTCCACGGTCAACCGGCCCACCTCGTCTGTGACCGACGGCTTGCCGACCGTGATCAACAAGCCGGGCCCGAGGTCGGGCAGCAGGACGCCCTGATGGTGACCGGTGCTGTACCAGGTGGGGCCCACGTCGGCCGGCACCGTGTGCAGCAGCCGCGGAAGCGCCCCAGCATCCCCGTGCCCGGCGAAGAACAACGTGCGGCGCACATCGTGGGGATGCTTTTCGTGCAAGAACTTCAGCTGATGCAGAAAGATCAGCCAGCCCTCGGTGATGTCATCCTCGCCGGTGTCGGCCGCCCCCGCCCCGACCGGACGGGTCAAGATCACCCGTGTCCCGCGACCGCCGGGCTGCAACTCGAAGCGATCGCCTCCGGAGGTCACCAGGGTCAAGGTGTCCTGGTCGGCCGTCACGTCGTCGAGAAAGATCATCCGGATCTCCTCGTCGAGCTGGTCGTACTCCCAGCCGTGCCAACGCCGGATCCGGGCCGGCTCCCGCAGCGAAGCCCAGACCTCCGCGGCCGGAGCCTCGACCGTCACCTCGATCCGCGCCGGTTCATTCTCGTGATCACTCATATATCGGAACTTCCTTCCCCGCCGAAGTTTCCCGGTCCCATCGTGACGGGAAGGCAGCCCTGCTGGATAGACCCCCGAGCGCCCAGCTTGCGCATCAGCGCAGCAGTCGGCGATAACGCTGCACGTTGAGGATCTGGCCGTCGATCTCTTCCTGCCGCTTCTCGTTGTCGTCCATCCAGCCTTGCCGCCGGTAGAAGTCGATCGCCCGTTGATTCCCGTCGAGCACCCACAGCACGGCCGCAGCGAAGCCGGCGTCGACCAGAGCCGCGACCGTGGCCTGATGCAGGCGGTAGCCGACCCCCGACCCCCACACCTCGGCCAGCACGTAGATCGCGTACAACTGACCGACGGTCCGGTCGTCCTCGCGCTCCCCCTCGGGCGGAGCACCGGCCAGGGCGAAGCCGACGACGCTCGGACCCCGCTCGGCCACGAAGCAAACTGTCGGTGGCTCCAGCCCCCTCAGTCGCTGCCGCCAGAGTTCGGTCGGGGTCTCACGCGCAAGAAATGCGTCCGGCAGCAGGCCTGCGTAGGCCTCGCGCCAGGCCAGCGTCTGCACCCGGGCGATTACAGCGGCATCCTCCACCACGGCCGGTCGGATCAGCAGCGGACGCCGTCCTGGGGGATCCGGTCGCGCACCAGATAGTCCTGGACGATCTTCTGTACACAGGCGCTCTGACCGTAGGCCAGGTGGCCCTCGCCTTTGAACGTCACCAACAGTCCGGAGGTCAACTGCTTGGCCATCCGCTCGGCGTACTCGTAAGGGGTGGCGGGATCACCGGTGGTGCCAATGACCAAGATCGGCGCGGCCCCCGGACCGGTGATCGGGGCCTGTTTCGGGAACGGCGCCACCGGCCACATCGGGCAGGTGTAGTCCGGTCCGCTGACCGGACCCAGCACCGGCGTCTTGGCCTTGTCGGCGTCGGCCTCGCGACGCACCTTGTCCAGCTCGGTGTCCTGGGAGTCCAGGCATCGGACCGCTGGAAAGCTGAAGTTGTTCTGTCCGAAAGTGCCCGTCTTCTCATCCCGCTGGTGGTACTGGTCGGCCAGAAACAGCAGGAATCGCGGATCCTGATCGGTGATGGCCAACTCGAGGGCCTGCTGCAGGTACTTCCAGCCGCGCTCGTTCTCGTACAGCACGTAGAGGACTCCGATCACACCCAACTGCTGGGTCAGCGGCCGCCGACCACCCTTCAGCGGCTCGGCGTCCAGGTCTGCCCAGAAGGCGCTGATCCGGTCCAGCACCTGCTGCTTGCTGTTCCCCAGTTTGCAATTCTGTTGAGCACACCACGCCGCGAAGCTGCCGAGCGCGCGCTCGAAACCGAGGGTCTGGCTGATCGATTTGTCCTCGGTGATGTTGACGGCCCCGTCGAGCACCAGCCGGCCGGTCAGCTTGGGGAACAGCTGAGCATAGAGGGCGCCGATCTGGGTCCCGTACGAGGAACCGAAATAGTTGAGCTTCTCGTCGCCGACGACGGCCCGGAGCACATCGAGATCGCGGACGGTCTCGGCGGTCGACACGTGGGCCAGCAGGGCACCGGACCGGTCGAGGCAGGAGCGACCGAAATCCCGCTCCGCCTCGAGGAGTTCCTCATCCTCGGCGGTGGAGTCGGGTGAGGAATCCCGCCCCAGATATCCGTCCAGCTCGGTCTTGTTGAAGCAGGTCACCGGCGTTGATTTCCCAACCCCGCGGGGATCCCAGCCGACGATGTCGTACCGCTCCAGCCCCTCGGACTGGAAGAACGCGACGTAATCGACCCCCGAGCCACCCGGGCCGCCGGGATTGATGAACAACGATCCGAGCCGATCCGAGCCGGTGGCCGGTTTGCGGCTCAGGGCCAAGGTGATGGCCTGGCCGTCGGGATCGCCATAATCCAACGGCACCTTGGCCGTGGCGCACTGCAGGCCCTTGTCGCCGCACTTGGCCCAGTCCAACTTCTGCTGGGTGTACCGCTTCAGTCCGGATCCCGGCGGCGGATCCACGAAGCCCTCCGGCTTGACGTCGGGTACGGGGGCGACCGGGCGGCCGTCATCGGTCGGGGTCGCCGAGCCGGGCGCCGGAACGCCCGGCACCGAGCTGGCCGGGGTCGGCGCCTGCGTGGCGGACGGCAAGGACACCCGTCCGAAGACGCAGCCGGTCAGCAGCAGACTGGCGGTCGCGATGATCGCCAGCCCGCGCGCCGCGCGCGATCGGAGCCCCCCGGACATGAGTTGAGCGTACGTGTCCTGTGAAGGGTGCCGGGACCCTTCGACCAGCTCAGGGCGTACGTATCGGCCCTTCGACAGGCTCAGGGCACCATCGGTCAGTGCCGGCGGCGGTTGCGTATCCGGGGCGGGCGGGGTTCCTCACCCGGCGCCGGGGCGGCCGGCCGCTCGTCGTACGCGGCGCGGGAGCCGCACACCGACGCGCGGGAACAGCTGGTCGTCGCGCCGGAAGCGTTCATCCTGACCACCACGGAATCGGCCGGGACCGAATGTCCGATCACGACACCGTCGCCCTCATCGGTCGTGACCTTGCTGCCGATCGCCGGGGCGTCGCGGGCGAACTCGACATACAGCGGGTGCTCGTACTTGAGGCAGCACATCAACCGGCCGCAGGCGCCCGAGATGCGGAGGGGATTGGCGGGCAGATCCTGGGCCTTGGCCATTCGCAGACTGACCGGCTCCAGGTCGGTCAAGAAGGTGGCGCAGCACAGTTCCCGGCCACAACTGCCGAGGCCGTTGACCAGTCGCGCGGCGTCCCGGGAGCCCACCTGCCTCAGGTCGATCCGGGCCTGCAGACTGCGAGCCAGCTCGCCGACCAACGAACGAAAGTCGACCCGTTGCGGCGCGGAGAAGTAGATGACGATGAGCTGGTCGAAGTCGGCGCCGGAGTCGATGTAGTCGACGGCCATCACCTTCATCGGCAGCCCGTGGCGCTTGATCAGCCGCTTGGCCACCAGCTTCGCCTGCGCTCGGATCCGGCGGTTGGCCGCGTCCCGGTCCAGGTGCGTCTGTTCGGCCCGGCCGGCACAGACCGGCAGACCCGTGTCGGCGAAGTCCGCGTCGTCGACGTACTCCGGTGCCCACACACACTCGGCAACCTCGGGTCCGGACTCGGTCGGCACCAGGACTCGGTCGCCGACGCGATAGTCGGTCTCGCCCGGATCGAGATAGTAGAGCCGCCCGTAGCGTTCGAACGACACAGCCATCACTTTGGCCATCTACTCACCCTAACCACTTGGCAGCGACCCTTCGACAAGCTCAGACCCGTCGACAGATTCAGGACCCAGGAAAGGACAGAGGCCCGGCAGATGCGGGTCTGCCGAGCCTCCCCCGGGTGGGTTGTCTGGGGGGCAAAAACCCACCCTGGTTCTGGTGTCGTCCTAGCGCCTTATCCTCACGACCTGACCGATGAAAATCCGCCGGTCCAACTTGATCTGGGTGTTGAACTTCTTGCGATTCAGGTTGAACACGGCCTTCCAGCCGCCGCGCACGTCATAGCGTCGCGCGATCTTGACGAGGTCGTCCCCACGCCTGACCCGGATGGTCTCGCCCGGGATGAACGTGCGGTATGACGGCCTCTTCACCCGAGCGTTCTTGTGGGCGAACTTCCGCTGCTGCTTGGTGAACGACGTGCTCGACGAGGAGCTGCTGGCGCTCGCCGCGGAGTTGCCGGAGGGGGTGGCGTTACGGTCCGCACCGCCGTTGGCCCGAGTCAGATTGGCCCTCTTGCTGCAGGTCGGCCACGCCCCCGGGCCGGCATCCGCCAGCACTCGACGCGCGATCGCGATCTGCTCGGCCTTGGTCGCCTGGTGCGCCTGCGAGGCGTACGTGCGCCCGCCGTAGGCCCGCCAGGTGCTGCCGAGGAACTGAAGCCCGCCGTAGTAGCCGTTGCCGGTGTTGATCTTCCAGTTGCCGCCGCTTTCGCACTGGGCGACCTTGTCCCAGACGTTCGTGGCCCCGTGGGCCGGAGCGGCGGCGCCCGCGGTGAGTCCGACGGCGAGGGCGAGGGCGGCGAAGACGCCGACAACCCTTTTGATGATGATGGACGTCAAAGCGTCTTCCCTCCTGACGAACGCCTGTGAAGTGAGCTGACGGGTTAGGGCTGTCAGGTGCCCCGCTGCCGGCGCCCACCTTCGACGACGACCGCTTCACCCCTGCAGATCCACCGTCCGTCGGCGGATCTGCGTTGGTTCCTCCACCTCCGCTACGCCCGAGGCTCTCTCGGCTCGGCGCCCGTCAGCGAAGTTCAGCGAATACGGACGCACGTCTCCGACGAACACGTCTGATGGCCGCCGGGTCAACCCTCCACCGCTCCGCATCCCACTAGATAACGAAATGGATACGAAACTGGAGATACCGTAAGGGCAACCTGAGGAAACACGCAACTTCTGTAACGAAGACCGTTATGTTTGGGCGTCAACCGGTTGCGCTGAGGACTCTGCTCCATCCGGCTCGCCCGGCTGAACCGGAGGCATCAGACGGCGAGGGAGTCCGCGGGAACGCAGGGTCGCGGCCACTGACCTTCAGCCACTGACCTTCAGCCACAAAACCCGGCGGCCGATGCCTCCGGGTTATCTGGTAGTCGTCGGAGCGAACGCTCGGGGGTTCGTTCCCTCCGACGACCAAACAAAAGATTACGCATACTTTACGAACGCTGTGCCGTTGGATGAATATTCGTGCTCACGAAGTCACTTGGTCCGCGGCCAGGCTGATCAAGGTGGCCTCCACGGCCAGCAGCGGGGCCACGTTGCCCTCCAAGGCGGTGCGGCAATCCAGCAGGGCGGCGATCTTGCGCAGCGTCGCCTCTGGGCTCGACTTGCGCGCCAGCACGTTGATCTGGGCGGCGAGATCGGAGTTGATCAGCTCGGCCCGAGAGCCGGTCTGCACGCTGAGCAGATCGCGATAGAAGCCGGTGAGCTCCGTCAGCGCCCGGTCGATGGCGTCGCGCTGCAGCCGCTTGGCCCGAGCCTTCTGCTGGTCCTCCAATTCCTTGATGGCGGCCTGAGCCTGACGCGGCCGGGCGCCCAAGGTTGTGAACCCGAGCGCTTCCTCGAGCTCGGTCCGTTCCCGGGAGTCCAGGGTGGTGGTGGCGGCCGCCGCCTCCTCCGAGCTGGCTTCGACCAGATTGGCGGCGGCCGTTAGGCAACTGCCCAGATCCCGGATCTGCAGCGGGATCTGCAACACCTCGCGGCGCCGAAGGCGAACGTTCTCGTCACGGGCGAGGGCGCGGGCGCGGCCGACGTGACCCTGGGCGATCCTGGCCGCATAGGCGGCTAGGGCCGGATCGACCCCGTCCCGGGTCTGCAGCAACTCTGCGACCGCCTCGGTGGGCGGAGTCTGCAGGGTCAGCAGGCGGCAGCGCGACCGGATGGTGGCCACCACGTCGTCGGCGGTGGGAGCGCACAAGAGCCAAACCGTACGTGGAGCCGGCTCCTCGATGCTCTTGAGCAGGGCGTCGGCGCCCCGCTCGGTGACCCGGTCGGCGTCCTCGACAACCAGGATCTGGTAACCGCCCAGCGTCGGGCTCATCGCCGCCCGGCGAACCAGCTCGCGCACCTCGTCCACTCCGATGGACAGCTGTTCGGTGCGGATCAGGGTCACGTCCGGGTGGGCGCCGCTGAGGGAGGTGCGGCAGGCCGAGCAGTGACCGCAGCCGCCGCGCTCACACTGCAGCGCGGCGGCGAACGCGCGAGCTGCGTTGGACCGACCTGAGCCGGGCGGACCGGTGATCAACCAGGCGTGGCTCATGGCGTGCGGGTCGCCGGCCACGGCCCGGCGGAGCACCTCCACCGAGCGGGACTGACCGATCAGCTCGGTCCAGACCCCTTGGAGGAGCTCAGAGCGCGAGGCGGTCATCGGGCCAGTGTGTCGGGACGGTACGACAGCAGCTCGGCGACCCGGGCCTGGATGGTGGCGGCCAGGTCAGCACGCGTGCGACTGGCGTCGAGGACCAGATAACGGTCCGGGTCGCGCTCGGCCAGGGCCAGGAAGTGCTGCCGGACCCGTTGGTGGAACCCGTCGCCGGCTCCCTCCAGCCGGTCCTTGTCGGAGATCACCCCGACAGCCCGGCCGGGCTCGGAATCCAACACCACAGTCAGATCGGGGTGCAGATCCTCCGTGGCCCAGCGCGCCACCTCTTCGACCTCCGCCGGGCTCATCGCCCGCCCGGCGCCCTGGTAGGCGATCATCGAATCGACGTACCGGTCCGAGACCACCACCGCCCCGGCCTGGAGCGCCGGACGGACCACGGTGTCGACGTGTTGGGCCTTGTCCGCTGCGTACAACAGGGCCTCGGCCCGGGCAGACAGGTCGCCGGTCGCCGGGTCGAGTACGAGCCGGCGGATCTGCTGGCCCACGGCAGTGTCGCCGGGCTCGAACGTACGCACCACCCGCTCGCCCCGCGTCTCCAACCAGTCGCACAGCAGGCTCAGCTGGGTGGACTTGCCAACGCCGTCGCCCCCCTCGAGCACGACGAACGTCCCCCTCGACCTCCTCACGAGGCCAGTTTCCTGCGGACCTTGGCCCAGCAGATCAGGAAGGCCGCGCGGGCGGCGGCGGCGTTCTCCTGGCTGCGCTCGAACTCCCGGCCGAGCGCGAACGCCTCCGCCGCCGTGAGGTCGTCGACACTATCGAGAACTTCCACCGCCGAGGCGTTGAACGCGCGCACCTGTTCCAGCAGCGGCAGGCAGCGAGCCAGCCGCCGGCGGCGTTGCGCGATCCGGTCGGGATCGAGGTGCTCGACGACGTGGTCGACCGTCTTGGACCGTTGGAGCTCCGCCCAGGCCTCGTCCCACACCCGGGCTGGGCCGTCGACGGCCAGGCGATCGGTGATGCGATTGATCCGGGTCACCGCCTGGTCGAGGAGTTCATCGAGCACGGCCCCGGTGGGCTCGCCGCCGATCTCACCGACTCGTCCCCCGCGCGCAGCGACCACGAGGTGGTCCAGCAACGTGAGGTACCGCTCACCACGGAGTCGGGCCGTCAGTCGTTCGGCCCGGTCGGCCGGATCGTCCTCGGTCGGATCGGGACCGCTCAGGTCAGTCGTCACCCACTCGAGTTCGTCGAGCAGATCAGCCGTCCACTCGTCGTCCAGAACCGTGCGCAGGCCTTCCAGTTCCTGGCGCAGGGAGCGGACGGCCGCAACCAGCTCTACAGCCGCCGCCCGGTCGCCAGTGCGCAGCCGGAGGTCGGCGGCCAGCAGTTGGCGCAGCCGCAGGGCCAGCAGCGAGGACACGAATGTGCTGAAGGGGGCCCGCGGATCGAAGGGCTGGGCCTGTGGAAAGTCGCTAGGGCCGGTGGCCGGCGCTCCCAGCCGACGGACCAGGCGCGGGAAGGACTGCAAGACGGTGGCGCCGGCACCGGTCAAGCACTGGTCGAGCCAGTCGGCCTGGTCCTGGTTGAGACCGGGCCCCACTGGGGTCAGCATCACCTCGCGGTAGCGGGCCGTGGTCAGGCCACCCCGTCGAACGGTGACCTTGTCGTCACGGAGCAACGCGACGGTGGCGCCCTGCTGGGCCCGGAGCGCGAACTCCCGCCGCTCGCACCGCAGCGCCGCCACCGGGGTCAACGGCGCGCGGCGTCGGAACGGTCGGATCAGGTCGGCCATGTCCTCGCTCAGTTCGGCCTGGTTCATCGACTCGATCAGTTCCTTGGGCAGCAACGGCACCCAGTCGGGGGCACCCAGGTACCACTCGCCGCGGCCTTCCAGCACCCGGTGGGCCAGCAGCACGCCCGAGCGCATCAGCCGGTGGTCCGGTGCGTCCAGGAGGGTCAGGTCGATCTCGTAGCCGGCGTTGTGGCCGGCCCGGGCCACCAGGTGTTCGAGCCCTAGCTCCGCGTTGACCAACCGGGGGGCCGGGCTGCTGTACGGCATGTCGTACAGCCGCTGCCCCGGGGCCGGCGGCGATGCCACGGTGGCCGGGTCCTGCTCGGCAGTCGCTGCGCGGGTCTTCTCACGGGCAACCACGCCCCGGACACGCTTGGTCTTGCGCGACTTCGCGCGTTTGGACCCGGCCGCCTTACTCACAGACCCAGCCTGTCACGACCGACCTTCCCCGGCACGCGTCGTCCAGACGTGCCCTCCGATGATCAGGCGAAGGGCCAAGTGGCCTGCTGCAGACCGGTCACGCAGAACAGGGCGGCGCCCAGGGCCGTGTTCAGCAGCGGAAAGCGCCGGTAGAGCGCGAACAACTGGGCCGGCCCACGGCTGCGCAGCGACAGGGCGATCATCCCGAGGTAGACCACCCCGCCGAGCACGGCGAATCCGCCGATCGAGGGATACGCCAACCCGGCGGCCACCGCGTACGCAACGCCGCACAACACCAGCGTCCGGTTCTGCCCGAAGTAGGTGGCGATCGTCGGCACGTGAGCGGCGCGGTCGGCGGAGATATCCGGTACCGCCGAATAGGCGTGCATGGCCATGCACCAGAGCAGGGCCGCCACCAGCACGGCCAGCGGTGGCTGACCCCCGCTCAAGGTGGCGTAGGCAGCGATGCCCGGGGCCACGTACAAGACGTTGAACGCCGCGTCCACGACGGGGCGGCCCTTGGCCCGCAACGGCGGCATCGAGTACCCGAGGCCGGTGACGACGAACAGCAGCAGCCAGGGCCAGGCGTGGGGCAGAAACGGAACCAGGGCGAGAAACGGCAGGTTGAGCAGCAGGATGGCCGCGATCAGGCCGCGCCGCTGGGCTGGCGCCAGCAGGCTCTCGTAGTCGCGCTTCTTGGGGTTGAGTCGGTCGGTGTCCACGTCGAACAGGTCGTTCACGCCGTAGATGAGCAGGTTCGCGGGCAGGGTGAGGTAGAGACCCAACAGCCAGACCTCGATCGGCGGGCGTAGCGTCGTCGCCGCCAGGGCCACCATGTATGGCCCCAGCAGGTACATCCAGAACCGGGGGCGAGACACCCGGAGCAGGTGGCGCATCGACCATGATGCTAGGCGCGTGGACAAAGTGTTCGAGCGGCGACGCTGGCCGTTGGCGGCGCTGATGGTCGCCGCGGCTTGGGGCCTGGCCAACGCACCTCTGCGTCCCGAATTCTGGTGGATCTCGACCCTGGCGATCTTGCTGTTCTCGGTCCCGGTGATCGTCGGGGCGATCTCCTGGCTGGGTCGCCGACGCGGGATCGCGCTGCTCGTCGCCCTCGGCCTGTACGCGTTGGTGCTCGAGTCCCTCGCGGTGGCGACCGGGATCCCGTACGGCCGGTTCAGTTACAGCGAGCTGCTGGGGCCACGGCTGTTCGGGCTGGCTCCGATGACGGTGCTGCTGGCCTGGACGCCGCTGGTCCTCGGAAGTATCGCGGTGACCCGGCTGGCCTGGCAGGCGGTCGCGCTGGTGGTCGTCTGCGACCTGGTGCTCGATCCGGCTGCGGTCCGGCTCGGATTCTGGGCCTGGTACGAGCCGGGCCCGTACTACGGCGTGCCAGTGATCAACTTCCTCGGCTGGGTGCTGTCCGGCGGTCTGGCCGTGCTGGCGATGCGGCGGCTCCCCCGACCGCTACCGGGGCTGCTCGCCCGCAACCTGTGGCTGGTGATGGTGTTCTGGACCGCCGTCAACGCCTGGAGCGGCCTGTGGGTGCCCGCCGTCGTCGGCATCGTCGTCGTGGTCGTTTTGGAGGTCAACTATCGTCGCGGACAAATGAGTACGCAGTGATCACGGCGTGAGTGGCATGGGGACGGACGTGGGTACGGCCATCGTCATCGGCGGCGGCATCGGCGGACTGGCGAGCGCCGCCCTCCTGGCCAAGCGCGGTTGCGAGGTCACCCTGCTGGAGAAGAACCCGCTGCTCGGCGGCCGGGCCAACTACTTCGAGGCCGAGGGGTTCCGCTTCGACATGGGGCCGTCCTGGTACTTGATGCCGGACGTCTTCGAGCACTTCTTCGCCCTGCTGGGGGCACGGGTGGAGGACCACCTCCAGTTGACTCGTCTCGACCCGTCGTACCGCATCGCCTTCCGCGGCACCGACCGCACCGTCGACATGTACTCCGACCTGAGCAGGGACGTCGAGACGTTCGAACGGCTGGAGCCCGGGAGCGGTCCGGCGCTCCGGGACTACCTGGACCGCTCGAAGCAGCAGTACGGGATCGCCGTCGACCAGTTCATGTACCGCAACCACGACAACGTTCTCGACTTCTTCGACCGCAAGACCGCCATGCTGGGGCGGCAGCTGCACGTGTTCGAGAACATGCACAGGTACATCAGCCGCTCGTTCCACACCGATGCCGTGCAGAAGATCCTCGAGTACCAGCTGGTCTTCCTCGGCTCGTCGCCGTACAACACCCCCGCGCTCTACAACATCATGAGCCACATCGACTTCAACATGGGCGTCTTCTATCCACAGGGAGGCATCTATTCGATCATCCGGGCGCTGGAGGCGATCGGCGGTCAGTACGGGGTCAAGTTCCGGACCGAGGCGCCTGTGGCGGAGATCCTGACCGAGGGCGGCCGGGCCACCGGGGTCCGACTCGGCTCGGGGGAGGAACTGCGCGCCGATCTGGTCATCTCCAACGCGGACATGCACCACACCGAGACCCAGCTGCTGCCGAAACAGGCCCGCAGCCACTCGACGCGCTCCTGGCAGCAGAAGACGCTCGCGCCGAGCGCCTTCATCCTGTATCTCGGGCTGAAGGGGCGGGTGCCCAGCCTGACGCACCACAATCTGGCGTTCGGGCAGGACTGGCGGCGGAACTTCACCGAGATCTTCGACGCCCCGGTCTGGCCGGGTGACCCGTCCTACTACGTCTGCGCGCCCAGCCGGACCGATCCCGGCACGGCACCGGCGGACCACGAGAACCTGTTCGTGCTGGTGCCCGTGGCCCCGAGTCTGCCCATGACCGACGACCACATCGCCACCTACCGTCGGCGGGCGCTCGACCTGCTGACCGCAGACTTCGACGTCCCGGACCTGGAGCAGCGGATCGTCTTCGAGCGGACCTACACGTCGCGCAACTTCACGGCCGACTACAACGCGCTCGGCGGGTCGGCCCTGGGCCTGGCCCACACCATGAAGCAGACCATTTTCCGGCCGAACAACGTCAGCAAGAAGCTGCCCAATCTGTACTTCGTCGGCGCGGGCACGAACCCGGGGATCGGCATGCCGATCTGCCTGATCTCGGCCGAGCTGGCGTACAAACGGATCATCGGGGACCGCAGCCCCGGACCCCTGCCCGTCAGCGGTTGATCAGCCGGCCGACGCGGACGAGGACCGGCTGCCGGGCGCTCGTCGGCACCGTCCACAGGTCGTGACCCGCGATGCCCCATCGGGTCAGCAGGTGGTTGGCCGCCAGAAAGCCGGTAGTCGCCGCGCGCTCCATCAGAGCCACCGGGTAGTCGCAGCGGATGCCGTCGCCGGCCAGCACCAGCCGGTCATCGGGTGTGGCCACCTCGGGTCGGCGTAGCCAGGGACTTGTGCCGACCAGCGGGCAGTCGTCGGAGACCAGCCACTCCTCCGCCAGCACCTCCGCGTCCGCCGTTTCGGGGTAGACCCGGGCGAGTTCGGTCCGCAGCGCCTGGCGTACGCGTTCGTCCTCCCCGGGCGGCAGGGCGTAGGCGTGCACCTCGACGACGGAGGCGTCGTGCTGGTCGGACCAGCGTCGCGCGCCGGCCTCGAACCGCTCCAGCACCGTGACGTTGTCCAGGGGGCCGTAGCCGCTGGTGCCCAGGAACGGCGGTCGATCGGCATTGACGCGCCGGTCCAGCCACAGGCGCCAGACGGCGAAACGCGGAGCGTTGACCGTTTCCGCGACCCGGCGCCGCCAATCCGGGTCGGCCAGCCCGTTGCACTCCTCGATCAGTAGCCGCGTGGTTCGTAGGTCGGTGGCCAGGACGACGGCGTCGGCGGTCAACAGCTCCGCGTCGGTCTCCACGGCGACCCGATCGCCGTGGAGATCCAGGCGCCGGGCCGTCTCCTCGGTCCGAACGGTCACCCCCAGCCGCTCCAGGTAGTTCCGCATCGGCGCCCAGAACACGGTGTCGTAGTCGTCGACGGGTACGTCGAAGAGCAACCCCTCCGACGAACCGAGGAAGTAGCTGTGGAACATCCCGACCAACTCGCCGGCGGAGAACTCGTCCGGCCGGGCGAAGAAGCTTCGTGCGAACACCTCCAGCGCGAGATGCCGGGCGCCGTCCGGAAAGCCCAACCGGTCCAAGAAGGCCGCGGCGCTCTCCCCGTCGTGCTCGGAGAACGTCGCGGGGAAGTCCACGTCGAGCAGTTCCCACACTGCCTTCGTATCCAGCTTGGTCAGGTCGGCGGCACGAAAACTCGGGCTCTGTGCGACGAAGGCGGCCATGTTCAGCGGCGGCGTCCGGGGCACCTTCGCAAACGAGTCGCGGTGCCCGTCGGCAAGAACCAGCGGATAGTCCGCTACCGCCGTCAGTTTCTCCAGCGCGGGGTCGACCCGGCGGAGCAGGGCGCGCAGGTTGTAGTACTGCCGGAAGAACGCGTGGAAGCCGCGACTCATGGTGACCGGCGTGTCCGTCGCGGTATCCGACGGGGTCCGATCGCCATGGTCGACCGACCAGGAGCGGACTCGGCCACCCAACTGGGCCTCCCGCTCGATCAACGTGATCTGCACCCCTCGCTCGGCCAGGCCGGCGGCGGCGGCGATGCCGGCGATTCCCCCACCGAGGACCAGGGCGCTCGGGGAGCGCTCCGGCTGCGGCGGTCGAAAGGCTCCGGGCGCGGCCGGATGTCGGACGGCTCGCCGGTCGTGGCCCGGGCGCCAGGTGCGGCTCATCGAGCGGGGGCTCACCATGAGCAGAGGGTCTCCTTCGGCCCACGGACCGGCTGGTCAGGGGCCCCGTCACTATAGCCAGCGACCCCTAGGTCGGGCGCCCGTCGGGCTTCGCAGAATCGAGACACCCGACCCGCGGCTGAGGTCACTCGGTGCACGTACGCCGTGACGCCACAACGACCCACAACCCGGGACGTGAGACTCGAGCGGTTGACCCACGCCCGCTGACCTGGTCTTAAGGTCGAAGAGTGATCGCGCGCATGTGGAGGGGCGTGGTTCGCCGCGAGGACGCGGTGGAGTACGCCGAGTACATCGACCGCACCGGGATGACCGGGTACCGGTCCACATCCGGCAACCAGGGCGCTTGGATGCTGCGCCGCGACGACGGAGATCGCTCCGAGATCATCACGTTTTCCCTCTGGGACTCCCGCGACAGCATCAAGGCCTTCGCCGGTGAGGACATCGAACAGGCCGTCTTCTATCCCGAGGACGACCGCTTCCTCATCGAACGGGAGGCGACCGTGCGCCACTACGAGGTCGTCGGCTGAGGACCGGTGACCAGCTACCGGCCCGACTGGACCGGACTCCGGCGCGTCATCGATCGCGGACTGAGCGCGAACCGGACCGACCGACCGCGACCGTGCGTCCGCCCCCGCAGCTGATCTCCTGACGGGACTGTCAGGAGCCGGTGGTGACCGGGGTCTTGCTGGCCGCAACCTTCTTGGCGGCGGTCTTCTTCGCGGGCGTCTTCTTGGCCGTCGTCTTCGCGGCTGCAGTCTTCTTGACGGCCTTCTTGGCGGTGGCCTTGCGGGGAGCCGGACGTTTCTTCGGCGCCGGGCCCTTGGCCCTCTTCTCCGCGAGCAGTTCGGCACCGCGTTCGGCGGTGATGGTCTCGACTTCGTCGCCGCGGCGCAGTGTCGCGTTGACCTCGCCGTCGGTGACGTACGCGCCGAACCGGCCGTCCTTGATGATCATGGGCTTACCGGAGACGGGATCGGGCCCGAGTTCCTTCAGCGGCGGCTTGGCGGCGGCCCGGCCGCGTTGCTTGGGCTGAGCGTAGATCGCCTCCGCCTCCGGCAACGAGATGGTAAAGATCTGGTCTTCACTCTCCAGCGACCGGGAATCGGTGCCCTTCTTCAGGTACGGGCCGTAGCGACCGTTCTGCGCCGTGATGTCCTGGCCGTCGGCGGCCACCCCGACCACGCGCGGCAGGCTCATCAACCGCAGGGCTGTCCCCAGATCGACGTCGTCAACACTCATCGAGGCGAACAGCGATCCCGTCCGGGGCTTCACGTTCTTCGGGGCATCCTCGGGCAACACCTCGGTGACGTACGGCCCGAAGCGGCCGTTCTTGGCCACCACGGTCCGGCCGGTCTCCGGGTCGGTGCCCAGCTCCCGCTCCTCGCCCATCGGCTTGCTCAACAGTTCGCGGGCCAGTGCCGGCGTCAGCTCGTCCGGCGGCAGATCATCGGCCACGTTGGCCCGGCGCTCGGCGGCGTCCTCGACGTAGGTGCCGTAGCGACCCACCCGGACCACGACCGGACCGTCCGGACCAGCGTCTTCGAGATCACCGAGTTCGAACGTCGACAAGCGGCGCGCGTCAATCTCCCCCAGCTCCGAGACCAACCGCTGCAGACCTTCGCGGTCGTCGCTGCCGAAGTAGAAGTCGGTCAGCACCGAGACCCGTTCGGCGTTCCCGCCGGCGATCTCGTCGAGCACGTCCTCCATCTCGGCGGTGAACGCGTAGTCGACCAGCTTGGAGAAGTGCTCCTCCAACAGCCGGGTCACGGCGAACGCCAGCCAGGTCGGGACCAGCGCCGACCCCTTCTTGAACACGTAATCCCGGCTGGTGATGGTCCGGATGATCGACTCGTACGTCGACGGCCGGCCGATCTCCAGCTCCTCCAGCTTGGCCACCAGCGAGGGCTCGGTGTAGCGGGCCGGCGGGCGGGTCTCGTGGCCGGAGGCCAGCACCTGCTCGGGCCGCAGCGGCTGGCCCTCCCGCAGTTGCGGCAGTCGGGTCTGGGCGTCGTCGGACTGGCCGTCACTGGCCTCGTCGATCGACTCCACGTACGCCTTCAGGAAGCCCGCGAAGGTGATGGTGCGGCCGGAGGCGACGAAGGTGCAACCCCCATCCTGAGCCTGTCGAAGGACATCGGCTCCCGGCCCTTCGACAGGCTCCCGGCGCGGTCGAGCGTCGATCCGGACCGTGATCGTCTGGCCCTCGGCGTCCTTCATCTGGGAGGCGATGGTCCGCATCCAGATCAGCTCGTACAGCCGGAACTGATCACCGGTGAGCCGGGTCTGCGCCGGAGTCTGGAACGTCTCCCCAGCGGGCCGAATGGCCTCGTGCGCCTCTTGGGCGTTCTTCACCTTGCTGGTGTAGACGCGCGGCGAGGCCGGCAGGTAGTGCGGACCGTACAACTGCCGTACTTGATCACGAGCCGCCGAGATCGCGGCGGCCGACATGGTGATCGAATCGGTACGCATGTAGGTGATGAAGCCCGCCTCGTACAGATTCTGGGCCACCGACATCGTCCGCTGCGCGGTGAAGCCGAGTTTCCGACCCGCTTCCTGCTGCAGCGTCGAGGTGCGGAACGGCGCGTACGGCCGCCGGGTGTAGGGCTTCGCCTCGATCGAGCGGACCGAGAAATCGGCGCTGCGCAAGGAAACCGCCAGACCCTCGGCCTGAATTTGATCAAGGTGGACCAGGGCGTCGGGGCCCTTGCTGATCATGCTTCCGCGGCTGTCGAAGTCGCGGCCCTGCGCCACCCGATGATCACCGACGTGGGTCAACCGGGCCGGGAACAGCGGCGGCGCCGCGTCCGCCCCGGCGTCGAGGGTGGCGTCGATGTCCCAGTAACTGGCAGTCCGGAAGGCGATCCGCTCCCGCTCGCGGTCCACGATCAACCGGGTGGCGACCGACTGGACCCGGCCGGCCGACAGCCGCGGCATGACCTTCTTCCACAGCACCGGCGAGACCTCGTAGCCGTACAGCCGATCGAGGATGCGTCGGGTCTCCTGGGCGTCGACCAGATCGGTGTCAAGATCGCGCGGATTGGCGACCGCCTCGGCGATGGCGTGCGGGGTGATCTCATGGAACACCATCCGGCGGGCCGGCACCTTGGGCTTCAGCTCCTGCAGCAGGTGCCAGGCGATCGCCTCGCCTTCGCGGTCGTCGTCGGTGGCCAGGAGCAGCTCGTCGGCCCCGGCGAGGGCATCCTTCAACGAGCGCAGGGTGGCACGCTTGTCGGGGTTCACGACGTAGAGCGGCTCGAAGCCGTGGTCGACGTCCACCCCGGTCCGGGCCCATTTCTCACCCTTGTACTTGGCCGGGACCTCGGCAGCCCCGGTCGGCAGGTCGCGGATGTGCCCGCGGCTCGACTCGACGATGTAGGCGTCGCCGAGGAAGCCGGCGATCTTGGTCGCCTTGGTCGGTGACTCGACGATCACCAATCGTCGACCACCCGCTCGCGCTGCCACGTCCGTCCTCACCTACACCTCGTCGTCCTGGAACTCCGGCCCCCTTGACTCAAGCCGCCGGCCAGGGACGCCCACTCTACGGCTGGTGTCAACCGGTGCCTTGCGACGCCTGCTGGTCGGAATGTATACGACGCGCAGCAAGCGCGGGTTGGAGTATTCCGTCGATGGCCAGCCGGCGGACCCGGGGCAGCACGTTGGCGGCCAGTTCGACCGGATCGAGGTCGAGCAGCGAGGCCACCGAGCTGATCAGTCGGTGCAGCGGGAGCTCGCCGTCGCAGGCACCCAACACGCCGGCCAGCGCGGTGTCCAGTTCGACGGCCCGGCGGAACCCGCGCTGCTGCCGGAAGACCAGGTGTTGCGGGTCGGCGGCGCCCGGCTGGCCCCGGGTCTCGGCCACCACGTCCGCCGCGAGGGTCCAGGCGCTGGAAAGCACGTCGGCGTCGGCGAGCCGGTCGTCGAGCGCCACCGCGTCCTGCTCGGCCAGCAGGGCCGCCCCGATGGGCTTCTCCACCTCGTACGGCCAATCCTCGATCCGGACCCGGGGCACAGCGCGACCGGCCCGGTGGAGAATGATCCAGCCCAGGCCCACCGCCGTGACCCCGAGCCGGGCGAAGTAGTCCAGCCACTCGGCGTACCGCTCGAGATAGTCCGGGGCGCCGGCCAGGCCCGCGTCGGCGAGCCACAGCTCGGCGTAGCCGGTCACGTCCAGGACTTCGCGCTGCACGACGTGGGCGTCGCACCCGGTGGGTTTGATCCAGCCCTGCAGCCTCTCGGTCCAGTCCTGCCCGTCGATGTGGGCCCAATTCGCCAGCAACTCACAGGTGCCACCCTCGGCCAGCACATCGCGGCAGCGCCGCACCAGGTGTTCGACCAGCTGGTCAGCCTCCCGATCACCTTCCCGATAGACCAGCCGGTCCGGGCCGGCGCGCGGCGGAGCGATCACGTACGGCGGGTTGGAGACGACCAGATCGAAGCGCTCGCCGGTCACCGGCTCGTACAGGCTGCCCAGCCGCAGCTCGGCCTCGACCCGGTTGAGATCGAGGGTGGCCCGGGCGAGCCGGAGGGCCCGCGGGTTGAGGTCGGTGGCCACGAGGCGTTGGGTGTGCCGGGCCAGGTGGACCGACTGCACGCCGCACCCGGTGCCGAGATCGAGCGCCGCGTGCACCGGGCGCCTGATGGTGAGCTGGGCCAGCGTGTTGGACGCCGACGACACCCCGAGGACGAAGTCGGGCCGGATCGCGGCGGTGCTCGTGTCCAATCCCGGGGTCAGGTCGGACACGATCCAGATCGGCACGTCGTCGGCGGCGTAGGGCCGGATGTCGATCAGCGCCCGGATCTGGTCGCCGGTACGGGTCAAGACGCCCGCCGCCAGAAGCGGCCCCACGGAGCCCGGCAGAGCTCGCTCCAGGTTCGCCGATTCGACGGGCCGCTGCAACGGCCACAACCGGGTGAGCACGGCGAGCGGGTCGTCGCGACCGGCCAGTGCGCGGACCGCGGGCAAGGCACTGTTGCGGCCCAGCGCCCGGTGGGCCTCCTCCCCGATCGCCGCCAGCACCCCGTCGTAGCTGTAATCGGCATCGGTGAAGGCATCGCGGAGCCGGCCGACGACCTCCGCCGCCCACATCAGCGACCGCCGGCGACGTCCAGCGTCGTGCCCGTGACGTACGAGGCGGCGGATGAGGCCAACCAGACGACGGCCGCCGCCACCTCCTCGGCCGTGCCCGGCCGCCCCAGTGGCGGCGTCGTGCCGACCCGCTCCAACCGGCCGGGAGCGTGGATCTCGGTGGCGATCAGGCCGGGCCGCACGCCGACGACGCGAATCCCCTGCTCGGCGACCTCGCGGGCGAGACCGAGAGTCATGGCGTCGATTGCGGCCTTGCTGGCGGCGTAGTCCACGTACTCCCCGCTGCCACCCAACTGGGCCGCCTTGGAGGACACGTTCACGATGACCCCTCCGTCACCACCGGTCGCCGTCGACATCCGCCGGACCGCCGCGCCCGCGGCCAGAAAGGCCGACGTCACGTTGACCCGGAGCACCCGCTCCAGCCGCTCGGTCGAATAGCTCTCCACCAGTCCCGCCGGCGACACGACGCCGGCGTTGTTGACCAACAGGTCGAGTCGGGCGTATGCGTCGTCGACGGCGGCGAAGAGGGCCTCGACCGCGCCCGGATCAGCGAGATCGGCAGCGACCGCCACGGCCCGGCGACCCAACTTCCGGCACTGATCGACCACGCCGTCGGCCGCGTCCCGGCGCTCCCGGTAGCTGAGGGCGACGTCGTAGCCCTCGGCAGCCAGCGCCAGCACAGTCGCCGCTCCGATGCCTCGGCTTCCGCCCGTGACGAGGGCGACCCGATTGCTCACCACGACCGCCAGCCTTGCAGGCCCGGGTACGGCTCCCGGCTGGGGCCTCAGCCGACGGGGCGATTGCGGTAGCGGCCGACGAGCTCCCGGGCGGCGATCTGCATCCGCACCGGCGGCAGGCCGCGGAGCAGCTGGCTCAGGTCGTCGACGACCAGGTCGCCGATCCGGGTGAAGGCCGCGGGGATGCCGCCGGCGCGATGCCCGGAGAACACCAGCCCGTCCAGTTTCCGCGCCGGGTCGTCGGCGGACACCGGTTCCTCGGGCCACACGTCGATCCCGGCGAGCAGGCGACCGTCGGCCACCCGGGCCAGGAGTGCGTCGTAGTCGACGACGGCGGCACGGCTGACCAGGATCACCCGAGCGCGTGGCGGCAACAGGTCGAGTTCCGCGGCGCCCAGCAGATGCTCACTCTCAGCGGTCACGGTGGCGAGCACGAACAGGAACCGACTGGTCCGGCACACCTCCGCCAGCGGAGCCGGCGTCACGCCCTGCTCGAGCAGGACGCTCGCTGGCAACCATGGGTCGAACACTCGGATCTGGGTCTCGAACGGCCGGAGCAGCCGATGCAGGGCGCGACCCAGGTTGCCGAAGCCCAGCAGACCGACCGTCGAGTTGGCCAGCAGGATCGCGTCGTCGTTGCCGTCCGCCACGTAGCGCTCGGCCCCAACCCGGAACGCCCGGTCCTGCTGACTGATGCCGCGGGCCAGATCCAGGGCCAGCCCGAGGGCGAACTCTGCGACCGCTTGGGCGTAGGCGGGGCCACAGCCGAGCACGTAGACGCCCTGGGCGTAGCAGGCCTCGTAGTCGACGTTGGGGAAGAAGTTGCCCTCGACGTTGAGAATCGCCCGCAGCCGCGGCGCCCGCTGCAGCCGCTCCCGCCCCAGGTCCGGCTGCCCGATGATGGCGAAAGCCTCCGGCAGTGCCTCGTCCAGGGCCCCCGCCCGGTCGTCGTGTTCGAGGTCGATCACGGTGAAGAGTTCGTCCAACTCGGCTCGCCGGTCGGCGGTGAAGATCCGGTCGGAGCGTTGCGGCGCCGGGGTCAGGATGACCGTCGGACGAGCGCTGCTCACCGGCCCTCCTGTTCCGCCGGGATCGGGCCGACCCAGCCGGGACGTCGACGCTCTGTGCTCAGCCACCAATACAGGCTGCAGGACAGGACCAGGATCGCGGCGGCCGCCCACGCCGCCTGGCCGACCGTGATGAGCAGCCGCCCACCGAGAGGTCGCCCGGTGAGCACTCCCGCGACGCCGGCCACCACGCTGACCAACGTGATCACCGCCGGTGTCCCCAGCCAGGCGACCAGCCGGAAGCTCCTGGTGCAGCGCCTGGGCGGCACGGGCCGCGGTGGAGTCCGACGCCACCAGCGGGTCAGGAACCAGCCGAGCACCACCAGGCCCGCGATGCCGCAGCCGTACTGCAGCCACTTGAAGCCCAGGAGCGGTCCGAGCATGGTGTTGAGGCCGGGGATCGACCGGGTGCCCCAGCGGTTGGCGTGGGTGAAGCTGTCCCAGACGATGTGGGTGTAGGCCCCGATCACCACCGACAGGGCGGCCCAGAACCAGGCTCGTCCGCGTACGGGATGTTCTGGACTCAGCCGGGCCCGAAGACCGTCCGGCGCGAGGTCGACGAACGGCCGGCGCAGCCCGACCGTCCACAGACCGAAGACGGCCATCCCGACCACCAGGTCGTAGCTGATCGGCCCGATCAGCAGGTCATGGGACCAGGCGTAGCTGCCGAGATAGGGCGCGAAAAGCGGGATGTCGGGCACCATCGTCCCGATCACCAACGCAGCGGGACTGAACCAGCGGGCCAGCCGGGGCGTGGTCAGCGGCAGGATCGCGACGACATGGCTGATCGTGAAGGGCATCGCACCGAGGAGTAGAGGCGGACCCGACCAGCCGCTACGTGGTTTCCGGTTCCCGCTCGACCGACTGGCGCCGGGGTTCGCCCTGAGCGATCGGGCGGGCCTCTTCGATGGCCGCGCCGGGTTCCGTCGGGTCCGACGGCGGTTCCTCGGCGATCCCGACCTTGCGGCGGGAGCTGATGGCCACCGCGACGACGATCACGACCACGGCGACACCGGCGATGGCGTAGCGGAGCGGCGTCGCGGTCGTGCTCAGCGGCGACATGGCGACCACGGCCGGGGCGATCAGCAGCGCGACCAGGTTCATCACCTTGATCAGCGGGTTGATGGCCGGGCCGGCCGTGTCCTTGAACGGATCACCCACCGTGTCGCCGATCACCGTGGCCTCGTGCGCTGGCGAACCCTTGCCACCGTGGTGGCCGTCCTCGACCAACTTCTTGGCGTTGTCCCATGAACCGCCGGAGTTGGCCAGGAAGACCGCCATCAGGGTGCCCGCGGCGATCGCCCCAGCGAGATAGCCGGCGAGGGCGGGGGCGCCGAGCCCGAAACCGACCGCGATGGGGGCCAGCAGGGCCAGCAGGCCGGGAGTGGCCAGTTCGCGGAGCGAGTCCCGGGTGCAGATGTCCACGACCTTGCCGTACTCGGGCTTACCGGTGCCCTCCATGATTCCGGGGATCTCGCGGAACTGCCGCCGCACCTCGTAGACGACCGCGCCGGCGGCGCGACCGACGGCGCTGATCGCCAGGCCGGAGAACAGGAAGACCACCGCCGCTCCGAGGATCAAACCGACCAGGGTGCCCGGGTCGAAGACCACAGCGGCTTCGGTGAAGCGGTTGTAGTTGTCGAGCAGCACCGCGCGCACGGAGTCGGTGTAGGAGCCGAAGAGCGCGGTGGCGGCCAGCACCGCGGTCGCGATGGCGATGCCCTTGGTGATGGCCTTCGTGGTGTTTCCGACCGCGTCCAGTTCGGTAAGGATCTGGGCGCCCTCGCCGCTGACGTCCCCGGACATCTCGGCGATGCCCTGGGCGTTGTCGGAGACGGGACCGAAGGTGTCCATGGCCACGATCACCCCGACCGTGGTGAGCAGCCCGCAGCCGGCCAGCGCGATGGCGAACAGGCCGACGACACCCGAACCCCCGAGCAGGAAGGCCCCGAACACGGCCGCCGCGATGACGACGGCTGTGTAGACGGCCGACTCCAGGCCGACCGAGATGCCGGCGAGGACGACGGTGGCGGCCCCGGTGAGGGAGGTCTTGCCGACGTCCCTGACCGGCCGGTGCTCGGTGCCGGTGTAGTAACCGGTCAACGACAAGATGACCGCGGCCAGCACGATGCCGATGACCACCGAACCCACCGCCACGATGCGGGGATCGTCGATCGGGCCGCTGAACTCGAGGTTCTCGGCGCCCAGACCGGCGAAGGTCGACGGCAGGTACGCGAAGGCGGCAATCGCGCAGAGGACGGCCGAGATCCCGGCGGAGAGGTAGAAGGAGCGGTTGATGGTGCGCAGACCGTTCTCACCCGTCCGCGGCTTGGTCAGATAGATGCCGATGATGGCGGTGATCACGCCGATGGCCGGCACGATAAGGGGGAAGACCAGGCCGTAGGCGCCGAAGGCCGCCTTGCCGAGGATCAGGGAGGCGACCAGTGTCACCGCATAAGACTCGAAGAGGTCGGCGGCCATGCCGGCGCAGTCGCCCACGTTGTCGCCCACATTGTCGGCGATGGTGGCGGCGTTGCGGGGATCGTCCTCGGGGATGTTCTGTTCGACCTTGCCCACCAGGTCGGCGCCGACATCGGCGGCCTTGGTGAAGATGCCGCCGCCGACCCTCATGAACATGGCCAGCATGGCGGCGCCGAAACCGAAGCCCTCCAGGATCGTCGGGGCGTCACTGCGGAAGATCAACACCACCAGGGCGGCACCCAAGAGTCCGAGGCCGACGGTGGCCATGCCCACGTGGGCGCCCGTGCGGAAGGCGATCCGCATGGCCGGGTTGCGACCGTCGGAGCGGGCGGCCGCGGCCACCCGCAGGTTGGCGCGGACGGCCAGCCACATGCCGAGGAAGCCGATCAGGCCGGAAAAGACCGCGCCGACCAGAAAGGCGATCGAACGGGAGATCTTGAGTGTCCACTCGCTGAAACCGGTATCCCCGTACGTGGGCAGCAGCAGCAGCAGGAAGAAGGCGACGACGGCGAAGACCGCGAGGGTCCGGAACTGCCGGGCCAAATAGGCCGAGGCCCCTTCTTGCACGGCGAGCGCGATCTGCTGCATGTTGGCGGTGCCCTCACTGGCCGCCAGGACTTCCCTCCGGAAGACCACCGCCATGACCAGGGCGATCACAGCAATCAGGCCGACGATCGAGACGAACGTGAGGTTCGTTCCTGACAGGCTGATTTCGAGTGGTAACACTTCCATGAGGACCGGAAGTACCGACATGCAACGTCCTCCTGAGACATCTGTTGGTCACGCCAATTCTTCGGCGTGACCGCGCGAAGTCTAGCCAGATCGGGACCACTTCGCCTGTCGGGGCCAGAACGCGCCATCCGGCGACGGGTCTTCTCGGGCGTGTCAGGCTTGCCAAGTGAACAAGGGCAGTCGTCGGATCGAGACGGTCGTCGACACGTCATCTGAACCGTTCGCGCCGACCCAGATTCGTCACAACCGGTTGCTCACCGCCCGGGCCGGAGAGCCGGTGGACTGGCCGGATTGGGTCGACCGCGAGGTGCGCGCGGCCTGGGAGCGGCGGGGGATCAGGCGGCCCTGGCGGCACCAGGTTGCCGCGGCCGCGCTCGCTCATGCGGGTCGGCACGTGGTGGTGACCACCGGGACGGCTTCGGGGAAGTCGCTGGGCTATCTCCTGCCCGTCCTGGCCGCGACGTTCTCGGGGCAGGCCCCGGCATTCGTTGGCCGGGTCTCCGACAGGACCGGACCGGGTTGGCGGCGGCGGCCGCACACCGCCCTGTATCTGGCGCCCACCAAGGCGCTGGCTCACGACCAGCTCCGGGCCGGCGAGGAGCTGGGGCTGGATCGGTGGCGGATCGCCGCCGTGGACGGCGACACCCCCGCGGACGAACGGGACTGGGCCCGCGACTACGCCAGCTACGTGCTGACCAACCCGGACCTGCTGCACCATTCCGTCCTGCCCGCTCACGCGCGTTGGCGCGGACTGCTGCAGTCCCTGCGCTACGTGGTCGTCGACGAGGCGCACCGCTATCGCGGCGTGTTCGGGGCCCAGGTGGCGGCCGTTCTCCGACGACTGCGCCGGCTGGCGGCGCACTACGGAGCCCGCCCGACCTTCGTCCTGGCCAGTGCCACGGCCACCGATGCCGTCCCCACCGCCGCGGCCCTGCTCGGCGTCCCGGCCGGCGACATTTCTCTCGTCGACCGGGACTTCTCGACCCGGGGCTCGATCGACATCAGGCTCTGGCAGCCGGACGGGCCGGCGGAGGACGAGACCGCCGAATTGTTGGCCCGGTCGGTGGCCGCGGGCCGGCAGACCATTGCCTTCGTCCCGTCCCGCCGACTGTGCGAGGTGGTCGCCCGACGCGCCCGCGAAAAATTGCACGGCGCCGGGTGGTCCGGTCTCGGGTGTGACCCAGATGCCGCCGTCGAGGCGTATCGCGGCGGCTATCTGGCCACCGACCGGCGACGGCTCGAGGCAGACCTGCAGAGCGGCCGGCTCCGCGGAATCGCGGCGACCAACGCCTTGGAACTCGGCGTCGACATCGCCGGCGTGGACGCAGTCATCCTGTGCGGCTATCCCGGCAGTCGAGCCGCCTGGTGGCAGCAGGCGGGCCGAGCCGGCCGCCGAGGCCGGGACGCGCAGGTGACCCTGGTGGCTCAGCGGCAGCCGGTGGACGCCTATCTGCTCGACCATCCGGAGACCCTGTTCGACGCCGCCGTCGAGGCGACCGTGCTGCATCCGGACAATCCGTTCGTGCTCGGACCGCAACTGGCCGCGGCTGCCCAGGAGTTGCCGATCACCGACACGGACCAGGAATTCTTCGGCCCGGCCGGACTGGCCATGGCCGAGGATCTGGCCCACCGCGGCGTGCTGCGTCGTCGCCCGGGCGGGTTCTTCTGGACCCGGCCGGAGCGGGCGGTGGATCGGGTGGATCTCCGGGCGGCCTCAGGTGACAGCGTCGACATCGTCGAGGAGGAAACCGGAAGGGTGCTGGGGCACGTCGACGCCGGCTCCGCCGACCAGGTGGTGCACCCCGGTGCGGTCTATCTTCATCTCGGCGAGAGCTACCTTTGCGAGGAACTGGATGTCGAGACCGGCGAGGCCCTGGTCCGTCCGGCTCGACCCGGCTACCTGACCCAGCCTCAGGTGCGGGCGTCGCTGTCGATCCGGCACGAGCGGCTGAGCCGGGTGCTGGGTGCCGGACGGGTCCACCTCGGGGAGGTCGAGGTCACTGCGCAGGTGGTCGGCTACCTCCGCCGGGACGAGGTGACGGGACAGGTGTGGGATGCGACCCCCCTCGATCTGCCGGAACACCGGGCCCGAACCACGGCGGTGTGGTGGACGCTGGAGGAGACCGCCCTGCCGGCCGGGACGGCGGCGGCGATGTCGGAGACCCGCCTCGACGCCGGTGTCCATGCCGCCGAGCACCTGAGTCTCGGGCTGCTGCCGGTCTTCGCTCCCTGCGACCGCTGGGACATCGGAGCCGCCTCCGACATCCGCCACCCGGACACGGAACAGATCACGATGTTCGTCCACGATCAACAGGCCGGCGGCACGGGCTTCGCCGAACGGGGCTACGCGGTGGCGGAGGACTGGATTCGTGCCGCCCGGGACCGGGTGCTGTCCTGTGCCTGCGACCTCGGCTGTCCAGCCTGCATCTTGTCGTCGTGCGCCAGCAGTCGGGCGCTGGACAAGCTCACCGCCGCCGACGTGCTCTCGCTCCTGCTGGACTGATCTCCGCGGTTGCCGTCGCACTCCGCGCCGTGGCGACGTCCCCGCCCGCCTACCGGCGGCGGTCAGCGCGCCGGTGATGCCAGGGCTCCCGTCGCTGCTCCGGTGACGGTGGGTCCGGCGTGACCGGTGGCTCCGACCTGGGTGGGAAGCCCGGGCAAGGTGAGCGGAACGGTCACCACCGCGTGCACCGTGACGACGAAGTCGATGGTGTCGCCGACCTGCTCGCAGCGGGCGACGGCCCGCTGTCGGGCTGCGATCCGTCGGGCGGTCGGGCAGCCCTGCTCGCCGCGCAGGACGGCGGAGGCCCCGCTCACGGCTGCCAGGTCGGCGGCCGACTTCGCCCGATGCCCAGCGAGCAGGTAACCGCTGATCACCGTGGCCGCCCAGGCCAGGGCCAGCACGACGACGACCACCCCGATCATGATCATGGTTCCACTGCCCCGCTCGTCGCCGGCTCGCAGCATGTTTCCAGGCGCTCCTCGGCCGCGCTTCCTCACGGCGACTCCCCCGGCTCGGGCACCACCTCGGCGTACGCCCGGAGCGGCACCGTCACCAACCACGCGGCGAACGGCCGGGCTGACAGCTGCACCTCGACCGAAGTCACCGCCCGACCCCGATCCACCGACACCACCGCACCGGACGGCGCCTCCCGCTCGGCCCGCCGAACCGCGGCGGTATCCCCGCGAGCAGCCTGCCGAGCCACCTCGGTGGCCACATCCAGGCAGCGCACCTGCATGACCACCAGGTAGACGCCCCAGCAGAGCATGATCATCATGGCGGTGCCGGCCAGGGTGGCGACGGCCAGTTCGGCCGTCACCATGCCCCGGTCGGGCCGCCGCATCGCGCTGCGCACGTCCACCGATCCGAGCTGTTCAGGACTTGAGCATCAGACCGGAGAACGAGTTGATCACGAACAGGATGAACTTCAGCAGCGCATCCTGCACGGCCCCGTTGGTCACGACGGCCAACAACACCCCGGCGATGGCGATGGCCGCCAGGATGCCGACCGCCCATTCGGCGCTCACCATCCCACGGTCGTCGCGCCGGCTCACCGGGCCGCCGCCGGCGGACGTGTTGATCGCGGCGCCCACCGGCGCCAGTACTGCAAGAGTCATCGAAACTCCCTCTTCACCTGCCACCCACCGGGTGGGCATCCGCGGTGGATGCATCTGGAGTCTGCGGACGTGGACCGCTTTCGGTTCGGGTTCTCGCTGGTCCTGTGCACGCCACGGTTGGGTGCGCGGCTGCGACTGTGGATAACGTCCGAGCCGGCCGCCCACCATCACAGCGCCAGGGCGGACCAGACCGCGGACACCACCGTCGGCACGATCCCGAGGAGCAGGAACGCCGGGATGAAGCAGAGCATCAGCGGCAGCACGCTGCGGACGCCGACCTGGCGGGCCGCGATCTCGACCGCGGCCGCCCGCTCGGCGCGAGCCTCGTCGGCGTGCACCGACAACGACCCGGTCAGCATGGTGCCGGATTCGACCGAGCGAGCCAGATCGGCGGCCACCGCTCCCCACTGGGGATGCCGGATCAGCGTGCGCCAGGCCTCGACGTCGGAGACGCCGAGGTCGATCTGTCGCAGGACGGACGCGAGGGTGTCCGCCACCGGCCCGGGACACGCTCGGACCACCGCCGCGGTGGCCAGTCGGAGCGGCAACCCCGCCGTCAAGGTCGCGGCCAGCAGGTCGAGCGCCTGCGGCGTCTGCAGAACCAGAGCCCGTCTGTACCTCTTGGCCCGTCCGGACTCGAGTCGGGTCAGGACCTCCGAGACGACCGCGCCGACGACGACTGCCACCAGCCAAGCGACCCATCCCACCCGCTCGAGCAGGAGCGCCAGCGCCGCGAGCCCGGCCCCGATGCCGAGCCAAAGGCGCAGGCCCAGCCGGACTTCGGCCCTTCTACCTGCGTCGATCCGAGAGCGCCAGCCGTGCCGAAGCGGTGGCGACGGCCCGGCGGGACCGACGACCGACGGCGGCCGGGTCACGGCGAGCGCGGCCCCGGCCCCGGCGAAGAACGCGGACGCCAACACATACAGGTCGGGACCCACGACTCAGGCCTCCTCGGCGACCCGGGCGAGGCGATCGACCCAGAGCACGCCGGCCGCCGCGAGCAGCACTCCGCCGAGCAGGCAGCCCCAGCCGAGCGGCCCCTCGACCAGGAACTCGAGCGGTCGACCACCCAGCAGATAGCCCATGCCGACGCCACAGAACGGGAGGACGGCCATCACCTTTCCGGTCGCTCGCGGTCCGGCCAGTTCCGAGGCCACGGTCCGCTGCAGCGCCTCGTCACGCCGGAGGGCCAAGGCCACCTGGTCGAGCACTCCGGCCATCGGCGCGCCGGTTTCGCCCGCCAAGCGCCAAGCTCGAGCCAGGTCGGCCAGCCCGGAACAGCCCGGCTGCCTGGACGCCCGCAGCAGCGCGTCGGGCACATCGCCGCCCAGCCGCCGCGAAGCATCGGCCACGGCCAGAACGGGCCAGTCTTCCGCGGCTGCGCTCAGGGCCTCGCTGGGCACCCGGCCCACGCGGACCTGGGAGGCGATGGCGGCGCAGCCGCGCGCCACCTGGATCCGGCTACGGACGGCCAGCCGACGAGACCGGCGCACAACCGCCAACCGGGCCGCGGTGCCCAGCAGCACGGCCGCCGACGCAGCGACCGCCGCACCCGCCGGCCCCGCACCCACGAAGCCGCCGGCGACCACCAGCACGCTCGCGACACTGGCCGCAGCCCACATCCACCGGCGACGACCGGTCGGCGGCCGCCGATCGGTCGCGGCCAGCCGGGCGGGGATGCTCCGGACGGGGGAGACGGGAATCAGCAGCAACACGGTGAGAGCCGTGGCGGTGAGACAGAGTGCGATCATCGGTCCAACATCCGCTCCAGGGCGGCCGCGCCCGGACCTCGACCCGTCCGGGGTCCGGCGAAAGTCAGGGCCGGCTCGGTTCGCACCAGGCCGCTGACCGGATCGGAGAACAACACATTCAGCTCGGTCACCTCGCGGCGACCGGATGGGTGCCGGCGAATGTGGATGACCAGGTCCAGCGCTGCCACGAGCTGCGCGTGCAAGGCCGCCCGACCCATCTGCCCCAAGGCGGCCAAGGCCTCCAGCCGAGCCGGTACGTCCGCGGCCGAATTGGCGTGCACCGTCCCGCAGCCACCCTCGTGGCCGGTGTTCATGGCGGTCAGCAGGTCGGCGATCTCGGCACCGCGCACCTCACCCACCACCAACCGGTCGGGACGCATCCGCAGCGCCTGCCGGACCAGGTCGGTCAACGTGATGGCGCCGCGTTGTTCGGCGTTCACCGGACGTCCCTCCATCCGCACGACATGGGGATGGGCCGGATTCAATTCGCGCGAATCCTCGGTGATCACGACTCGCTGCTCCGGCGGCACCAGCCCGAGGAGGGCGGCGAGCAGGGTGGTCTTGCCGGAGCCGGTGCCGCCGGAGATCAGGAAGGCCAGCCGATGCTCCACCACCCGGCGCAGCACCTCGGCGGCGACGGGACTGACCGATCCAGTGCGAACGCAGTCCTCCAGCGAGAAGGTGCGGGCCGCTGGCACCCGGAGGGACAGGCAGGTCCCCGGCGCCGCCACCGAGCCGAGAACGGCGTGCACCCGCGTGCCGTCGGCCAACCGGGCGTCGACGAAGGGAGACGCGTCGTCGAGCCGACGCCCGACGCCGGCGGCCAGTCGCTGTGCCAACCGGCGGACCTCGACATCGCTGGCGAACCGCACCGAAGCAGGTTCGAGGCCAGAACCCCGGTCCACGAAGACCTGGTCCGGACCGTTCACCAACACATCGGTAACCCGGGGCTCGCGCAACAGCTTCGCCAACGGCCCGGCTCCCATGCTGTCCTCCCGGAGCCGATCCACCGTCTCGAGGAGGCTCTCGTCGCTGACCAGCTGACCCTCGGCCCGCATCGCCTCGGCCACGTCGGCCGGCGTGTGCGGTCGGCCCAGGCCGGCCAGCCGGCCGCGGACCGGATCGAGTTCCGCCGCGCTGACCGCGATCACGCCGCCCCCTCGGCCGGCAGTCGATGGAGGATCGCCCGACAGCTGGCCGCCAGAGCGGAGCGGGCGGCCCGGCCCGGAGGATCGCCGCGCTCGGCCGCCACCCGGACCGCGTTGTCGTCGGGCACGGTCCCCAGCAGCGATGCGCCGAGTCCTTCGGCGACGGCGGCCGCCGTGAGCGGTCCGGCCCGGCGGGTGCGTACCAGCACTTCCGGCCGCGGCCCGTCACGGAACTGGGCGATCACGGCGCGCGCAGCGCTGACCCCTCGTACGTCGGCGCGGACCACCAGCACTAACAGGTCGGCCTGCCGGCTCACCTCACGGGCGATCCAATCCGGAGCCCGCGGGACGTCCACGACGGTGAGCTGGTGGCTGCGAGACGTGGAGCGCAACACCGCCTGCAACTGCGCCGCCCCCGGCGGCCCCGCATCGGTGTCCTCCCCACGGCCCGCCGACAACAGGTCGACGCCGTCGACGTACGGCAGTTGTCCAGACAGATCGCCCAGATGGCCGCGGGCGCCGACGAGTCGAGGCCAACGCCAGCCCGTACTTGCTTCAGCGCCGAGCAACAGGTCCAAGCCGCCGCCGAGCGGATCGGTGTCGACCAGCGCGGTACGCAGCTCCTGCTGGGCCGCCACCACCGCCAAGCCGGCCGCACAAGTGGAAGCGCCGACTCCGCCGGAACCACCGATCACCGTGACCAGACGGCCGGCTCCCGGTCGGTGTCGGGCGGCGTCAGCCATCGACGTGGTCAGCCACCCGGCCGCTGCAGGCAACACGACGACGGCCGCCCCGAGGGGGCCCGACCAGGAACACAGCTGCTCACGATCGGCTGCCTCGCCGACGACGTACACCTCAGGTCGCCGACGCAGGGCGAGCCCAGCCACCTGCGCCGCCTGATCGAGGCCGACGACCACGACCGCGGCGCTTCCCCACAGGGGGCGGACCGCGGCGGCGTCGGCGACCACCGTCGGTTCCACCGCGGCGGCCGCCGCAGTGGCCAGCACCTGGTCGAGCAGTTCGAGGTCACCAGTCACCACGGCGCAGGTTCCCGACTCCATGCCCCTACCCTGCGGATCCTGGGCCGAAATGGTTCGCGCCGGACCATGACCTGTGGACGGCCGAAGCTCACAACCCCCCGGTCTGTGGACAACCTGAGCCGCCCACCCCGATGTTGATCAAGGCAGCAGGATGAACCGACCGGGCCGCCGATTTTCTTACGCTCCAAGCCTTTCCAACGCCTGATCCGCGGAGTACAAATGACCTCAGAGATCGGAAGATATCGGATGCATTGAGTACGCACCTCGGAGACTACTCCGGCGTAGTCGTTGCGCTCCGAGCCGGATGATCTTGGACGGATTCGAAGTACCCACGCGGCGATCACCCATCCGAGACGGGCGGTTGCGTTCAGGCTTGCCTGGGCCAACACACATCAGTTGCACGCATGGTCGCTCCGACATCCGTGACCGGTGCGGCGCCCGTTTTGCGGGCGCCGTTTCCGGTTCCCGGCCGCCCACTGGCGTACTGCTTGCCGTCACCTGGGGCGTCCGTTGTCCCGCTTGAGATGGCCGGCACGACCCCGGAGGACCTCCATCGGCGTGTCTGCCGACTCGGGATGGACAACGACCGGCAGGCTCTCACACCACCTTCGGTCCCTTCGACCAGCGCAAGACAATACCTTCGACAGGCTCAGGGGGCCGCCCAGCCGGCCGCCTCGGCCAACGCCGCCGCGCAGTGCACAAGCCAGTTGCGCACCCCGGTGACGCTGCCCTCCGCGTAGCCACGAAGGCGGGGCTCGTAGTCCGCGACCAGCCGCCGGTGTCCCGCCTCGGCCGGGATGCTGCCTTGCGGATCGATACCCGAAGAGATCAGAACCATCCGTTCAACGGCGCGGGCGACCAGGCCATCCGCGCTGCCGAACGGCATCACGGTGGCGATCTCGGCGTGCGCCACGGCGGCCAGCACCAACGCCGGCGCCTGTGTCGGGCCGCTCGATCCGCTCAGTAGCGCGACCAGACCCCGCATCCGATCGGCCACCTCGGGCGCCGCACGGATCCGTCCCAACGCATCGTCCGGGACCGAGCCGGCGGCCGCCAGGGTATGGGTCCGAGCCAGCGCCTGACCGGGCGCCACCCGGATCACCGTGCTGAGCGACAACAGCTCCATGGCCACCCGAACCGCCCCGGGCCGCCAGCGCTGCGGGTCCTCGGTCAACTCGGCACTCGCCTCGGCCCCGGTCAGCAGGGCGGCGACGCGCTGCTCGGTCGTCAGGGAACGCAAACCGCGATCGCGTAACCGCAGGTCGACGGCGTCCCGGGCCGCCGCGAGGGCCGACGGGACTCCGTCCAGCCGAGCGAGATCGGCGAGGGGATCCGGCACCACTAGAGTTTGACCCATGACGACGGGCCGGCGAACGCTCTACCCGCCGACCGCCGTGCCGTGGCTGGTCGGTGAGCGCCGGGCCCGGATCCTCGACCTCGGATCGGGCACCGGGGCCTTCGCCCGCCTGCTGCAGGAGGGCGGCCACGAGGTGTTCTGCATCGACCGGGACGTCGAGGCCGTCGCTGAGCTGCCGGATCAGTTGGGCACTCGGCTGCACGTCGCCGGCCGGGTCGAATCCCTCCCCTACCTGTCCTGCCACTTCGAGGTGGTGACAGCATCGGCGAACCTGCACCGGTTCGCACCGGGACTCGCGCTGTCGGAGATCGCCCGCGTGCTGAAGCCGGGCGGGGTGCTGGCGGTGGCCTACAACGTGCGGGACGACACGGTCCCGTGGGTCAAGCGGCTCGCCGCGATCCTCCAACAGGTCGACGGCTCGGCCATGGCCGGCAATTACGGGCTCGAGTCGCTGCAGGCGGTGGCCGACAGCCCGTACTTCGGCGAGATCACCCAGCGCAGTTTCCGCAACTGGGTCCCGATCGGCCGGACCGGCCTGATCGCCATGGTCGAACGCCGGCCCGAAACGGCGCGGTTGGACAGCGGTGCGCGGCAGGCCCTGCTGAGCGAGGTCGGCGCGCTCTACGACACATCCGCCCGGCCGCCGGAGCCGTTGCTGCTCCCCTACCGAGCGGCCTGTTGGCGCGCCCAGGTCGATCACACCGGGCTGGTCCTGGCCGAGGACGACGCCGACGCGGTGCAGATCCGCCTCTAGCACCCTCCCCGGTCTTGCTTATTCCCGTCCGGCTTGAACCGGTTAACCTCGCGCCAGGAATCGCAGCGCGAGTCGGGAGGCCAGGGTGAGCGACACACGTCAACCGTCCCCGAACCGGAACGGCACGCCGCCCAACGGTGAGCATGCCGTCTACAGCGAGATCGCGACGCGCAACGACTTCCTCGAGCTGCGGCGTCGAAACCGCGCCTTCGTCTTCCCGGTGACGTTCGCCTCGATGGTCTGGTACCTCACGTACGTGATCTGCAGCAACTGGGCCCGTGACTTCATGAACATCAAGGTGATCGGGAACATCAACGTCGCCCTGGTCTTCGGCCTGCTGCAGTTCGTCTCGACGTTCGTTATCGCCTTCCTGTACTCCCGGTACTCCACCAAGTCGCTGGATCCGCTGGCCAACGAGCTCCGCGAAGAGTTCGACGAGCGGACCGGCCGATGAGCAACCAGTGGTTGACGAGCGGTCTGTTCCTGGTCGTGGTGGCGTTGACGCTCTACGTCACGTCCTGGGCCTCCCGGCAGACCAGGACCACGAACGACTACTACGTCGGCGGCCGCAACTTCTCCGGCGTCCAGAACGGGCTGGCGATCTTCGGCGAATACCTGCCGGCCGCGTCCTTCCTCGGCATCTCCGGCTCCATCGCACTGTACGGCTACGACGGCTTCCTGTACTCGATCAGTTTCCTGGTCGCCTGGCTGGTGGCGCTGCTGTTGGTGGCGGAGGTGCTGCGGAACTCCGGCCGGTACACCATGGCCGACCAGTTGGCGTACCGGATGCGGCAAACCCCCGTACGCGCGGCGGCGGCGACGTCGACCATCGTGGTGTCGATCGTCTACCTGCTGGCCCAGACGGTCGGCGCCGGCAGCCTGGTCGGCTTGCTGCTCGGCGTGAACACGCCACTGATCAAGACCCTGGCGATCATCGGCGTCGGCATCCTCATGATCCTCTACGTAGCCATGGGCGGCATGAAGGGCACCACCTGGGTGCAGATCGTGACGGCCGTCCTGCTCATGACCGGGACTTTGTTGATCACGAGCCTGGTGCTGTTCCAGGTCGGCTTCAACGTCTCCGAATTGTTGGGGGCGGCCGCCGAGAGGTCCGGGAAGGCTCAGGCGTTCCTGGAGCCCGGACTGCTGTACCCGGACCAGATCGGCAAGTCCGAATTCTTGTCCCTCGGTCTCGCCCTGGTGCTGGGAACGGCCGGGTTGCCCCACATCTTGATTAGGTTCTACACCACGCCGAACGCCCATGCCGCCCGCAAGTCGGTGCTCTGGGCGATCGGTTTGATCGGCAGCTTCTACCTGATGACGTTGGTGCTGGGCTTCGGCGCCGCGGCACTGGTGGAGACCGGGCCGGGCAGCCAGATCCGGGCCTCGGCTGGCAACCTCGCTTCGCCGCTGCTCGCGCAAGCGGTCGGCGGCGGCGCCGACTCGCTGAGCGGCTCGGTACTGTTGGCCCTGATCTCGGCGGTGGCGTTCGCGACGATCTTGGCGGTGGCGGCGGGACTGACGCTCACGTCGGCCTCGTCGGTGGCACACGATCTGTATGCCAACGTGTGGAAGAAGGGCAAGGCCAGCGAGAAGGGCGAGCTGGTTGTGGTTCGGATCGCGGCCCTGGTCATCGGCGTGCTGGCCATCGCGCTGGCCATTCCCGCTCAGCGGCTGAACATCGCCTTCCTGGTGGGGCTGGCCTTCGCGGTGGCGGCCTCGGCGAACCTGCCGCCGCTGTTGTTCAACCTGTTCTGGCGGCGGTTCAACACCACCGGGTCGACGGCCAGCATCTACGGCGGTCTGATCGCGTGCCTGGTCCTGGTGATCTTCTCCCCTGTGGTCTCCGGTACGGCGACCTCGCTGATCCCGAACATGAACTTCGCCTGGTTTCCCCTCCGGAACCCCGGGCTGATCTCCATTCCGATCGGCTTCCTCTGCGGCATCATCGGCACCCTGGCCAGCAACGACACCAGCAGTCAGGACCGCTACGACGAGTTGGACGTACGGTCTCTCACCGGCGCTGGAGCGGAGAAGGCGACGAGCCACTAGACCTGGGGCTTCGGTCGGTCGACGGGTCACCTCAGCTCGTCCCAGCACCGTGTGAACGTTTTGGCTGGGTACACCAAGCCGAAACGTTCACTTTGTGGGCCGCCCCGTAGTGGAACCCGACTCACCCGGTGAAGACAGGCACCGGCGAACTCGATGGCGACCACCTGCGTGCCCCCGATCTCGCTGGCCGCGGCGGTGATGGGGTCTCGGATCGACGTCGTCGGCACCGAACACGGCAGCGATCACGCCGTCCTCGATCAGTACGGCTCCGCCCGGACCACGGTCGTGGTGGCCTCGAACAGCGAGTTCCGAAGATGGTGTTGCACCATCTCGGTGCCTTATCCGAGCACGGTTTCGGCCATCCGCTCACCCATCCCAACGGCGCCGTCGACGTGTTGGAATCCGTGCCCGGCCACGTCGCTGCTGGCGAACAGCATCGGGCCCACCGGCTCGCCGACCACCGGTCCGTACCGGACCATCCCGCCGAGATCGAAGCTGCTGGCGTACGCCCCGCCGGTCCACTCGTCGCTGAACCAGTCCCTTTCCACGTAAGAGACGAGGGTGCCGCGCCTGCTCGCCGAAGTAGGCGACCAGCGAGTCCAGCACGCACATCTGCCGTTCCCCCGACTCGAGGGCGAGGAGCTCGTCGGCCCGGCGATCACTGACGAAGCCCACCAAGGTGCCCTGATCGGCCTGGTGATTGGTGTTGTCGTACGCCTCGTGCACCGTCAGGTACGGACTGAACGCGGTTCCCGACAGACCGGCGTCCGCCAGAATGGCGTCGAGTACGTCGCGTGCACTTTGATCACCTGGCCGAACGACTGGTGCTGGCGCCATTGCTGAGCAGCGGAGGCAACGGCGGCACGAAGCCGATCCGCCGCACCACGGTGGGCGGCGTGGCGATCAGCACCCGTTGCGTCCGAACCTGAGTTCCGCCCGCGTGCACCACGACGGTCCCGCCCCACTCGATCCGCTCGACGGGCGTGCCGAGCCGGATCTCAGCGCCCGCCTCCTGAGCCCGCTCCGCCAGCCGAAGAGGCACGCTCTGCAACCCGCCCACCACCCGGCAATCGAAAATGAAATCCGCATCGGCCAGGTGGGCGAAGCCGCCGGCACTGGCCGCCATGTACAGCGCCTGCAGCACCGAGAAGGTCCCGATCGGCTTGCCCGAGCATCGCCGCGCCGACGAACAGGCCGACGATCTCGCGAGCCTCAGCGTCCTCGCTCTGTCGGGCTAGCCAGGAGGCGAATGGTTGGGTGTCGAGCTCCTCGGCGTCGGGCAACGCCCAGGGCGCATCGGGGTTCATGGCGAACGACATCCCGTCGAGCAATGCGGTCAGCCGGGTGATCTCCGCCGAGGTCGACGCACTGACCGGGAAGTCCTCGCCGACGAACCGGCGGCACTGGCCGGCCGCGCCGACGTAGACCATGGCACCGTCGCGATGACGGGAGAACAGCTCCAGGCCCAACTCGTCGACGAGTCCCAACAGCGCGGTCTGGTCCGGGGACACGACTGTCCACCGAGCTCCAGCAGCACCCCGTCGCGGATGTCGGTCCACCGCCGCCCGCGCACGTCGCCGAGCTCGGGATGCCGAGCCTGAATCCGGCCAAGTCCGTCGAGCATGATCGACCCGAGCCGCCGGGCCGCCGCCGCCAGGTCGAGTTCGCGCATGGTGGCGATCGTGCCGAGCGAGGCGGCGCACGCGACCGGATTGCCGCCGTAAGTGCCGCCCAGACCACCGGGATGCACCGCGTCCATCAACTCGGCCCGGCCGGTCACCGCGGCCAACGGCAGCCCGCCGGCCATCCCCTTCGCCATGATCACCAGGTCCGGAACCACGCCCTCGTGTTCGCTGGCGAACCAGTTCCCGGTTGCGGCAGAAACCGCTCTGCACCTCGTCGGCCACGAACACGACCTCGTGCTGGGCGCACCAGCGCTTCAACGTCGGGAGAAAACCGGGAGCCGGAACCACGAAGCCGCCCTCGCCCTGTATCGGCTCGATGATCATCGCCGCCACGTTGCCGGCGCCGATCTGGGCCGTGATCATCTCCAGGGCCCGGGCGGCGGCCTGCTCCCCCAACAGGCCACCGTCCCGGAACGGATAGGACATCGGCGCCCGGTAGATCTCGCCGGCGAAGGGCCCGAAGCCCTGCTTGTACGGCATGTTCTTCGCCGTCATCGCCATGGCCAGGTTGGTCCGGCCGTGGTAGGCGTGATCGAAAACGACCACCGCCGTCCGCCCCGTGGCAACCCGGGCGATCTTCACCGCGTTCTCCACCGCCTCGGAGCCGGAGTTGAACAGCGCCGACTTCTTGGGGTGCTCACCGGGGGTCACGGCGGCCAACTCCTCGCACACCCCGACGTACCCCTCGTACGGCGTGACCATGAAGCAGGTGTGGCTGAATGCCGCGATCTGATGCTGCACGGCCGTCACCACCCGTGGTGCCGCGTTCCCGACACTGGTCACGGCAATTCCGGAACCCAGATCGATCAGCGAGTTGCCGTCCACGTCGGCCAGCACGCCGCCCGCGGCCGCTCCACGAAGATCGGAAGTACGGTGCCGACGCCGCCGGACACCGTCTGGTTCCGGCGGGCGAACAGCTCCCGAGACCCCGGTCCCGGGATCTCGGTGACCAACCGGCGGCGCTGCTCCACCGGCGCCGGCGTACGTTCAGCCAGGGTGGTCATCGCGCATCAGCGAGCGGGCGTGGTCGTAGTCGGTGACGATCACGGTGGAGAAGAAGTCCCGCCGCGCTGCGATCGCCGCGAACGCCGCCCCGACCCCTCCGGCTCCGATCAGCAGGATCTTCACGTCAGTTACCGATGTACGACATCACATGCTTGACCCGGGTGTAGTCCTCGAGCCCGTACATGGAGAGGTCCTTGCCGTAACCCGACTGCTTGAACCCACCGTGGGGCATCTCAGCCACCAAGGGGATGTGGCAGTTGATCCAGACACAGCCGAAGTCGAGCCGCTTCGCCATCCGCATCGCCCGCCCGTGGTCCCGGGTCCAGACCGAGCTGGAGAGCCCGTACGGCACGCCGTTGGCCCAGCGCACCGCCTCGTCCTCGTCGCTGAACCGCTGCACGGTGATCACCGGACCGAAGATCTCGTTCTGGATCTGCTCGTCCTCCTGCTCGAGCCCCGACAAGACCGTCGGGGTGTAGAAGTAGCCGCTCTCGCCCTGCCGGCTGCCGCCGATCTCCACCTTCGCGTGGTCGGGCAACCGGTCGACCATGCCGGAAACCCGGTCGAGCTGGGAGGCGTTGTTCAAGGGGCCGAAATCCACCTCGGCGTCGGGCAGTCCGGTGCTGGTGCCGCGTGCCTGTTCGGTCAGGGCCGCGAGGAAGTCGTCGTGGATCCGCGGTCCCGCCAACACCCGGGTCGCCGATGTGCAGTCCTGCCCGGCGTTGAAGTATCCCGCGCCGGCGATCCCCTCGGCGGCCTTCTCCACATCCGCGTCGTCGAAGACCACCACCGGCGCCTTGCCCCCCAGCTCCAGGTGCACCCTCTTGAGCTGCCGGGCGGCCGCCCCGGCGACCTCCATTCCAGCCCGGATGGAACCCGTGATGGCCACCAGTTGCGGGATCGGATGCTCGACCAGACGTCGGCCGGTGTCCCGGTCGCCGGTCACGACGTTCAGCACGCCCGGCGGCAGGAACTCCTGGCACAGCTCGGCCAGCCGCGTCGACGACGCGGGTGTGGTGTCGCTCGGCTTCAGCACGATCGCGTTGCCGGCGGCCAGCGCGGGCGCGATCTTCCAGACCATCATCATCAACGGGTAGTTCCAGGGGGTCACCTGAGCGACCACACCGATCGGCTCCCGCCGCACGAACGACGTGTGGTCCGCCAGATACTCCCCGCCCGACTTGCCCTCCAGCACCCGGGCCGCCCCGGCGAAGAAGCGGATCTGGTCGATGGCGGGCGGCAGCTCCTCGCTCGTCGTCAGCGCGAGCGGCTTGCCCGTGTCCCGGCTCTCGACCCGGACGAACTCCTCGCTTCGATGCTCCAACGCGTCGGCGATCTTGAGCAGTGCACGCTGCCGTTCGGCCGGTGTCGTGTTGCCCCAACTCTCCGCGGCCGCGGCGGCCGCGCGGAAGGCCCGGTCGACATCCTCGACCCCGGAGGCGGGCGCGGTGGCGTAGACCTCCCCCGTGGTCGGGTCGACGATGTCGTAGGTCTCGCCCGAGGCGGCGTCGCCGACCTTCCCGTCGACGACGTTGTGGAAAGCAACGTTCGCAGCTTGCTGGTGGTCACTCAAGAGTCCTTTCGGGTGCCAAGTCCGGGGGCGGTGGGGCCGAGGGCAGAGAGCGCGACCTCTTCGGAGACATGTTCGCCACCCTTGCGGGTGAAGAAGGCCTTGCCCGGCTGGATCCCAGTCCTCCCCGACGACGGATTTCGTAGCATTCTTACGCCATGGCAATTCTTTCGCAAGGGGAACGGCGTTTCCGGCACTGTTTCGCTTGTATTTCGATCGAGGCCCGTATGAGAATGACCCGCATGGCTACACCCGAGGTCACGGATCAGATTGCTCCGCCAAGCCTGGAGCCCGAGGTCTACGCGGCACTGCAGAAGGGGGCCCGCGACCACCTGTGGATGCACTTCACCCGGATGTCGGGCTACACCGACCAAGACGTACCGATCATCGTGCGCGGCGAGGGCCCCTATATCTGGGACGCCCAGGGCCGACGCTACCTGGACGCTTTGGCCGGGTTGTTCGTCAGCCAACTCGGACACGGCCGTCGCGAACTGGTCGAAGCGGCAGCCAAGCAGGCCGGAGAACTGGCCCTCTTTCCGCTGTGGTCCTACGCCCATCCGACCGCCATCCAATTGGCCGAGCGGCTGGCCACCATGACCCCGGGTGACCTGAACCGCATCTTCTTCACCAGCGGCGGCGGCGAGGCGGTCGAATCGGCCTGGAAGCTGGCCAAGAACTACTTCAAGCTGGTCGGCAAACCGTTGAAGCACAAGGTGATCAGTCGGGCGGTCGCCTACCACGGCACCACTCAGGGAGCGTTGTCGATCACCGGGTTGCCGGCGCTCAAGGCGGTCTTCGAACCCTTGGTGCCTTCGACCTTCCGAGTGCCCAACACGAACTTCTACCGGGCGCCCGAACAGTTTCAGACAGGGCATGTGGGTGATCACGAGGCCTTCGGGAAGTGGGCTGCCGACCAGATCGCCGTGGCCATCGAACACGAGGGTCCGGACACCGTGGCGGCGGTTTTCCTGGAACCGGTGCAGAACGCCGGCGGCTGCTTCCCGCCCCCGCCCGGCTACTTCGCCCGGGTCCGGGAGATATGTGACGCCTACGACGTCCTGCTGGTCAGCGACGAGGTGATCTGCGCATTCGGCCGGCTCGGGCACATGTTCGGCGCGGAGCGCTACGGCTACCTGCCCGACATCATCACCTGCGCCAAGGGTTTGACGTCCGGCTATTCCCCGCTCGGCGCGATGATCGCCGGCGACCGGCTGATGGAGCCGTTCCTGCACGGCATCGAGACATTCCTGCACGGCTACACCTTCGGTGGGCACCCGGTGTCGACCGCGGTCGCGATGGCCAACCTCGACGTCTTCGAGCGGGACCATGTCAACGAACACGTCCGTGCGAACGAGGGTGCTTTCCGAGCCACGCTGGAGAGACTGCTGGACCTGCCGATCGTCGGCGACGTCCGCGGCGACGGCTACTTCTACGGCATCGAGTTGGTCAAGGACGCTGACACGAAGACCACCTTCAACGCCGAAGAATCCGAGCGACTGCTCCGCGGCTTCCTGTCCAAGGCGCTGTACGAGGCGGGCTTGTACTGCCGCGCCGACGACCGCGGCGACCCCGTCATCCAGCTGTCCCCGCCGCTGATCTGCGATCAGGCCCACTTCGACGAGATCGAGACCGCGTTGCGCACGGTGCTGACCGAAGCGCAGCGGCTCCTTTGACCGTGTTGAACGGTCAGAAGCTCGGCTCATGACCGTGTCAGGCGTGACATTGGACGACATCAACAAGGCGATCATCGCTCAGCTACAGGCCGATGGGCGCCGCTCGTACGCCGCGATCGCCGGCACGGTCGGCCTGTCGGAGGCAGCGGTCCGGCAACGGGTGCAGCGGCTGATCGACGCCGGGGTGATGCAGGTGGTCGCGGTCACCGATCCGATGCAGCTGGGGTTCGCCCGGCAGGCCATGATCGGGATTCGGGTGCGCGGCTCGATCGAGCCGGTGGCCGACCGTTTGGCAGCCCTGGAGGAGATCGACTATTTGGTCATCACCGCCGGGCACTACGACATCCTGGCCGAAGTGGTTTGCGAGAGCGACGAGCACCTCCTGGAGGTGCTGAGCGCAAGGATCCGCAGGTTGGAAGGGGTCGAGTCCACCGACACCTTCGTCTACCTCAAGCTCCGCAAGCAGACCCACTCCTGGGGAGTCCGCTAGGGCCCCAATGCGGCGAGCAGCCGGCGCAGATGCGTGGCCTCCACCTCGTTGCCGCACCGTCGGAGCGCCGTTTCGTACTCGGCGCGCGCTTCGTCGGACCGACCGAGATCGGCCAGGAATCGAGCCCGTACGGCCGGCAGCCGGTGACTTTGCGGCAGAGCGATGTCCAGGCCGTGCAGGAGGGCCAGCCCGGCCTCCGGACCCTCGGCTTCGGCGACCGCCACCGCCCGGTTGAGCCGTACGACGGGAGATCGCGTCACTCGTTCGAGTTCGGCGTAGCGCTCCGCGATCCGATCCCACCGCGTCTCATCGGCCGTCGCCGCGGTGGCGTGTTCCGCCGCGATCTTGGCTTGGAGCACGTACTGATCGTCTCGTTCGGGCGGCAACCCATCGAGCAGAGTCAATCCCTCCGCGATCTCGTCGTGTTGCCAGCTCGACCGGTCCTGGTCCGGCAGCAGCACGAGTCCACCCGAACCGGTCCGAGCCTCGCGTCGTGAGTGCTGCAGGAGCATCAGAGCCAGCAGTGCATCCAGTTCGGGCCGGGGCAGCAGGACGCGGAGCAACCGGGCGAGCCGAATCGCCTCCCCGGCCAGCTCGACACGGGTGGCGTCGGACCCGGACGTGGGTGCATATCCGGCGGTGAAGGCGAGGTAGATCACCGACATCACCACCGCGAGCCGGTCCGCCAATGCCGCACCTTCGGGAACGACGAAGGGAGCACCGGCGATGGTCAGCTTCCGTTTGGTTCGGGTGAGCCGGGCCGCCATGGTCGGCTCCGGGACGAAGAACAGGCGCGCGATGTCTGCCGTGGGCACGCCGAGCACCAGCCGGAGAGTCAACGCGCAGGCCGATTCGCGAGCCAGCGACGGATGGGCACAGAGGAAGATCAGTCGCAGTCGTTCGTCGCTCACGGGTCCTCCTCCGGCTCCTCGGGTGTCGACCATGAATCGCTGGGCATGGGCCTGGATCTGTGCGTCGACGATCAGCAGCGGCTCCTTGCGCACCGCGACCGCCTCGGCGCGCAGCCTGTCGATGATCTTGCGCCTTGCCGCGGTCAGCAGCCAGGCGCTGGGATTGGCGGGCTCGTCGGTTGGCCAGTGCTCGGCCGCGGCGGCGAACGCTTCGGCCAGCCCGTCCTCAGCCAGGTCCAGCCGCCGGAACTGAGCGACCAGCAGGGCGAGCAGCCGCCCCCAGTCCTCCCGGAACGCCGCCTCGAGCGCTTCGGCCGCAGCACGGCGAACGCGGGTCACCTGGCGGGCGGATCCACGGCCGGTCGGATTTCTACCGAATACCATGACGGAAGCAAGGCACACAGCTCCGTCATCGAATCCAGATCGGTCGTCTCGACGAGATAGAAGCCACCGATCTGCTCCGCGCTTTCGACGTAGGGGCCGTCGGTGAGCACGACCGGGCCGTCAGCTCGACCGTCGACGTGACGCAGCGTGGTGGCGGTCGTCGAGTCGCCCAACGCCTCTCCAGCCAGGATGGTCCCGCGGTCGCTCACAGCCTGGGAGAAGGCGTCGTGGTCGGCCATCTCCGCTCGGACTTCCGCTTCGGACTGGTGTCGCCCCCTCCTCTCGTCCCCGGCCAGCAGGACCAGATACCTCATGAGCTCGGCGGGGGGACGCAGGCCCGGATCTCGATCGGCTCGCCCCCGGAGATGATTCCGCAGATCTTCGCCAGATCGTCCATGTCGTCGGACTCGACGAGGTAGAAGCCGGTCAGCTGTTCGACGGTTTCCGCGTACGGGCCCTCCGTCACCATCACGTTCTCAGGAGTCCCTCGTACGGTCCTGGCCTGCGAGGAGTGGACCAACTCGGCGCCCCCGACGACTTTGTGGCCGCGCTGCTCGAGGGTCTGGGAGAACTGGTCGTGCAATCCGTACATCCGGGCCTTCTCGGCGGCGTCGGCGGCCGCCCAGGCCGCCTCGTCACCTGGCAGCAGGATCGCGTACGTCGTCATGGATGTCTCCTCTCATTGGGAACGCTAACCGTCCCCTCACCACCATGACGGCTGAAGGACGCCGAAATCGACAGTCATTCGTCCTCCCCTCCCTTTGGGGCGCCCCTCTCGCTCGTGCCTCGCACCCCCTGCAGACGGTGCAACCCGCGAGTCGCGGGTGCGGCCTGCAGTCCTCCCTTTGGGGCGCACCCCTCGCTCGTGCCTCGCACCCCCTGCAGACGGTGCAACCCGCGAGTCGAGGGTGCGCCTCAGTCGGGCGCACACCGAGGCTTTGTCCACAGATCGCCGGAAGGTCCTTCCACCACGTACCTGGCGGCTGTTCAGCTTCGAGCATGGACCAGATCATGCTCACCGAACGGCTCCTGAACCAGGGTTTCTCCTACGACGAGATCGGTCGAAGCTGCCGGCGGGGAGAGCTTCGGCGGATCCGCCGCGGTGCGTACGCCGCGGTCGCACCCAACCAGTCGGTGGTCGACCGTCACCGCCAGATGATCATGGCTACGGTGCCGCAGCTGCGCGCCGACGCGGTCGTGAGCCACACGTCGGCCGCGGTGCTGCACTTCCTTCCGGTACCGGACAGGGCCTTGGCCAAGGTGCACCTCACCCGCCCTCGAATCGTCGGCGGCGGCAAACAACGCAGCCTGATCGCCCTGCACAGCAGCCGGCTGGAGGCGCCGGACATCACCCAGATCGACGGTGTCCCGGTCACCTCGCTGGCCCGCACGGTCTTCGACCTTGCACGGTCGATGCCATTCGATCAGGCCGTAGCCGCGGGCGATCGCGCTCTCGCCATCGGCATGGCGATCGAGTTGCTCAGCGACATGCTGGAGCGTGGCAAGTACTGGGGCGGCATCCGGGCCGCCCAGCGAGTGACCTCGTTCATCGACGGACGAGCCGAGAGCGTCGGCGAGTCGTACAGCCGGGTGCGTTGCCATCAACTGAATCTGCCCGCGCCGGAGCCGCAGCTGAAGATCGTCGATCGCGGCCAGATCGTCGCCCGCTGCGATTTGGGCTGGGCGGAGTTCGGAACGGTCGGGGAGTTCGACGGCCGGATCAAGTACGGGCGTCTCCTGCTGCCTGGGGAAACCGCGGAGGATGCGGTGGTCCGCGAGAAACGTCGCGAGGACAGGATTCGAGATCTCGGTTGGCAAGTGGTCCGCTGGATCTGGGTCGAGCTGTTCGGATTCGAGGTCGTGCGGGACAGACTCGCTCGCGCCTTCGCCCGCGGGCGCCGCTCGGTCATCGAAGCCGGCAACCCGCCAACCCAACCCGACGGGCGCACCCCTGACTCGTGCGTCGCACCGTCGGCAGAGGGTGCACTCCCCGAGCAAGGGGTGCGCCCGCCAACCCAACCCGACGGGCGCACCCCTGACTCGTGCGTCGCACCGTCGGCAGAGGGTGCACTCCCCGAGCAAAGGGTGCGACCCGAGAAATGAGGGGCAGATCGCTAGGGTGAGGTGGAGCCCAACAAGAGCGAGGGAGGCCACGAGTGAGCGAAGAGGCGCTGGACAATCTGTCGCACGAGGACCGCCGCTTCCCCCCTCCGGACGGGCTCGCTGCCACGGCCAACGTCACCGAGCAGGCCTACGAGGACGCCGCGGCCGACCAGGAGTCGTTCTGGGCCGTCCAGGCCGAGCGAATCTCCTGGGGTCAGGAGCCGACCGAGGTCGTGGACTGGTCCAACCCCCCCTTCGCGAAGTGGTACGCCGACGGCACCCTCAACGCGGCGTACAACTGCTGCGACCGTCATGTCGAGGCGGGGAACGGCGATCGGGTGGCCTTCCATTTCGAGGGCGAGCCGGGCGACACCCGGGTGATCACCTACGCCGAGCTGACCGATGAGGTGAGGCGGACGGCCAACGCCTTGGTCGAGCTCGGCGTCCAGCAGGGTGACCGGGTCGCCATCTATCTGCCGATGATCCCGGAAGCCGTGGTCGCCATGCTGGCGTGCGCCCGGATCGGCGTGCCGCACACCGTCGTATTCGGGGGCTTCTCCGCGGACGCCCTGTCCTCCCGCATCCTCGATTGCGGGGTCGAGGTGGTGATCACCGCCGACGGTGGCTTCCGCAAGGGGTCTCCGTCTGCGCTGAAGCCGGCGGTCGACGAGGCCCTCCTCAAATGCCCGGACGTACGTGCCGTGCTGGTCGTCCAGCGGACCAAGCAGGACATCGCGATGCAGCCCGGACGCGACCACTGGTGGCACGAGATCGTCGACCGGCAGTCCGCCGAGCACACGCACGAGAACTTCCCGGCCGAACACCCGCTCTACATCATGTACACCTCCGGCAGCACCGGGAAGCCCAAGGGGATCCTGCACACGACCGGCGGATACCTGGTCGGCACGGCCTACACGCACTGGGCCACCTTCGACCTCAAGCCCGATACCGACATCTTCTGGACCGCGGCCGACATCGGCTGGGTGACCGGACACTCCTATCTCGTCTACGGTCCGCTGGCCAACGGCGCTACCAGTGTCATGTACGAGGGCACTCCGGACACCCCGCACAAGGGCCGCTGGTGGGAGATCATCGACAAGTACCGGGTGACCATCCTCTACTGCGCGCCGACGGCGATCCGGACCTTCATGAAGTGGGGCGCCGAGATCCCCGACCAGTTCGACCTGTCCTCACTACGCATCCTCGGCTCCGTCGGCGAGCCGATCAACCCCGAGGCGTACGTCTGGTACCGACACCACATCGGCGGCGACCACACCCCGGTGGTGGACACCTGGTGGCAGACGGAGACCGGGATGCACATGATTTCCCCGATGCCCGGGGTCACCGTGGGCAAGCCGGGCGCGGCGATGAGGGCTGTGCCTGGCGTCACCGTCGAAGTGGTGAACGGTGAGGGGCAGCCGGTGCCCAACGGGCACGGCGGTTACCTGGTGATCACCAAACCGTGGCCGGCCATGCTGCGCACCATCTGGGGTGATGATCAACGCTTCATCGACACCTACTGGTCCCGGTTCGATGGCCTCTACTTCGCCGGCGACGGAGCCAAGAAGGACGAGGACGGCGATCTCTGGTTGCTCGGCCGGGTCGACGACGTCATGAACGTGTCCGGACACCGGATGTCGACCACCGAGATCGAATCGGCCCTCGTCTCCCACGAGAAGGTGGCCGAGGCGGCCGTGGTCGGAGCCACCGACGAAACCACGGGCCAGGCCATCGTGGCGTTCGTGATCTTGCGGGCCGACGCCGGCGACGGCGGCCCGGATGTGGTCAAGGAACTTCGGACCCATGTGGCCAAGGAGATCGGCGCCATCGCCCGGCCCCGGCAGATCATGGTCGTCGAAGAGCTGCCCAAGACCCGCTCGGGCAAGATCATGCGGCGGTTGCTGCGCGATATCGCCGAGAAGCGAGAGCTCGGCGACGTGACCACCCTGACCGACTCGACGGTGATGGACATCATCAAGAAGAACCTGAGTAAGCCCAATGCCGCCACCGAGGACTGACTGGGGCACGAGATAGCCGGCGAGCAGCCACGGCGGCGGTCTCGGTACTTGGCGGCGTCGGTTTCACGGTTGCGCTGTTGATCTCGGAGCTGGCGTTCGAGGATTCAGCGCAACTCCGGGAACACAGCAAGGCAGCCCGTGCTGCTCGCTTCGTTGCTGGCCGCGGTGCTGGCCGCGGTCCTCCTGCGCCATCGCAACCTGGCCCGCAGCCGAGGTCGCTCGGTCCGGTCGTAGCTCACGTCGGGCGTCGGCGACGAGTCGTATCGTGCCTCTCGTGATCCAGACGCCGGCGACGGTGCGCCGCACGTACTACGGATTGACCGCCGGTACGACTTTCGCCGCCTCGCTGATCTGGGGCATCAACACGATCTTCCTGCTCGACGCGGGTCTGACCAACCTGGAGGCCTTCACCGCCAACGCCTTCTACACCGCCGGCATGGTGTTGTTCGAGATACCGACCGGGATCGTGGCCGACTCCTGGGGCCGGCGAGCTTCGTTCCTCCTCGGCACCGTGACGTTGGCGGTGACCACGGGTCTCTACGTCTGGCTGTGGCAGCTTCGGGCCGACTTCGTCTGGTGGGCGATCGTCTCGGCTCTGCTCGGGTTGGGGTTCACCTTCTTCTCCGGTGCGGTCGAGGCCTGGCTGGTCGACGCGTTGACGGCTACGGGCTTCCACGGTCGGCTGGACGACGTCCTCGCCCACGGCCAGGTGGTGTCCGGCACCATGATGCTGATCGGTTCGGTCGCGGGCGGCTTCTTGGCCCAGCTGACCAATCTCGGGGTCACCTACGTCGCTCGTGCCGGCGTGCTCATCGTGATGTTCGTGCTCGCCATGATCTTCATGCACGACCTCGGCTTCACGCCGGACCGAGGGCGCGGAGTGCGCGGTGAACTCCAGCACATCATTGGTCAGTCCGTGCAGCACGGTCTCAAGGTTCCGGCGATCCGCGCCACCATGCTGTCGGGCTTCTTCCTCGGTGGGGTGGGGCTTTACGTCTTCTACGCGCTGCAGCCCCATTTGTTGGAGCTGTGGGGAGATCCGCGGGCGTACGGAATCGCCGGTCTGGTGGCCGCTGTGGTGGCCGGCGCCCAGATCGTGGGCGGCATCCTCACCCCGCTGATCAGTCGGCTGTTCCACCGCCGGACCTCGGCCCTGATCGTCCTGACCGCCAGCAGCATCCTCACGCTGGTCTTCATCGGTCTGATCGCCAGCTTCTGGGTGGTGATGGCCGCCATCGTGCTGTGGGCCCTCAGCGACGCGGCCAGCGAGCCGATCCGGAAGACGTACCTGAACGGCATGATCCCCTCCCAGCAGCGCGCGACCATCTTGTCCTTCGACTCGCTGATGAGCAGTGCCGGCGGAGTGATCGCGCAGCCGGCGCTCAGCAAGACTGCCGACGTGTGGGGCTATCCCGTCTCCTATCTGTTCTCCGCCGCCGGATCCGCACTGGCCCTGCCGTTCCTGTGGCGGGCCCGATACATCGGCGATGCGGCCGATACCGCGACCGGATCGATCGGAGAACCGGCGCCCGCACCGGCACCTGACGAGCGCGAACACCCCACCCTCTGACCCGATCGTCGACCAATGAAAGGGCGATCGCACGTCACCCATTAGGCTCACCCGAGACGAGAGGAGATCCAGATGGCGGACCGTCCAGTCGGCGAGATCATCCAGGGCATCACGGACGACGCCAAGCTGCTGGTCAGCGACACCGTTGAGCTGGCCAAGACCGAGCTCATGCCGTCGGCGAAGAACGCCGGCATCGGGGCGGGCATGTTCGGGGCAGCAGGGTACTTCGGCATCAACGCTCTCACCCTGCTCTACATCGCCGCCGCCCTGGGCCTGGTGGCCCTGGGGGTCGCGCCCTGGTTGGCATTCGTGATCGTCGCCGCCGTGCTGTTGTTGGTGGCCGCCGTACTGGCGCTGATCGGCTACACCCGGGTGAAGAAGGTGAAGTCCCCGGAGCGGACGATCGCCCAGGCCCAGGAGTCCGTGGCCGAGATCTCCGGCGCCATCAAGCGCGCCACCGCCGCCGCCCAGGCACCGCAGATCGAGGGCCGGGTCGTCAACAGCAAGGCGCTGCCCTGATCCCGTAGGCGTCGCCCGGCGCCGGATCAGGCCAGGCGATAGATACGTGACTCCCAGGGCTGTAGCAGGCCAGGATCGCCGTGGCGGTGGGTGGCCAACAACACGTCGGCCCCGGTGAGGTCCGGCAATCCGCCATCCGGTACGGCGACAGGCTCGGAGGAGACATTGGCCAACACCAGCAGGACTCGCGGGTTCAGGGTGCGAGTGAAGGCCCAGATCTGCGCGTGGTCCGGCAGCAGCAGCGCAAATGTCCCGTCGACCACCACCGGGTCGTCGTGCCGCAGCCGGATCAGAGACCGGAAGTGTTCGAAGACCGAATCCGGGTCCGCCACGGCGGCGGCCGCGTTGATCGTCACGTAGTTGGGATTCACCGGCAGCCACGGGATGCCGGAACTGAAACCGGCGTGCGTGGTGTCGTCCCAGTGCATCGGCGTTCGCGCATTGTCCCGGCTCTTGGTGCCGAGAGACAACAGCACCGACTCCGCCTCCATCCCCAGACTGAGCGCGTCGGCGTGATAGTTCACCGACTCCAGGTCCTGGTATTGGCCGATGTCGTTGAAGTAGGTGTTGGTCATTCCGAGCTCTTCACCCTGATACACGTACGGAGTCCCGCGATGCAGGTGCAGCACCGTGGCCAGGGTCTTGGCTGAGGCCACCCGATAGGCCGGGCGATCGTCGCCGAACCGCGACACCGCTCGCGGTTGATCATGGTTGTCCCAGTAGAGCGAGTTCCAGCCCACGTCGGCCAGCCCGTCCTGCCAGGCGGCCAGATTGGCCTTGAGAACGGGCAACGGCAGGTCGGCCAACTCCCACTTCGAGCCGCCCGGCACCTGGTCGAGACTGACGTGCTCGAAGGTGAAGACCATGTTCAGCTCGTGCCGCTCCGGGTCTGTGGCGCGGCGGGCCGTCTCGATCGAAGACCCCGGCATCTCCCCCACGGTCAGCAGGCGAAGCCGGTCCAGGCCGACTTCGGCGTTCATCTCGGCCAGGAATTCGTCCAGCCGGGCGCCGTTGGCCACCGGGCCGAAGGCACTGAAGTACTTCTGGCCGGCGGGCGGGTTGCCGTCGCGGAGCTCGGACGGCTTGGAGATCAGGTTGATCACGTCCATCCGGAAGCCGTCGACGCCGCGATCGACCCACCACCGCATCATGGCGTAGATCGCCTGTCGAACCGCCGGGTTCTCCCAATTCAGATCCGGCTGCTTGGCCGAGAACAGGTGCAGGAAGTATTCACCGCTGCGCTCGTCGTACTTCCAGGCCGGGCCGGAGAAAGCCGAGCCCCAGTTGGTCGGTTCGGCACCCTCGGTGCCCGGCTCACGGCCGGGCCGCGCCGGCCGCCACCAGTACCAGTCCCGTTTCGGTGACGCCGGGTCCCGTGATTCGACGAACCAGGGATGCTCGTCGGAGGTGTGGTTGACGACCAGGTCCATCACCAATTTGAGGCCGCGTTCATGCAGCCCCGCGATCAGCTCGTCCAACTCCTCGAGCGTGCCGAAGGCCGGATCGACGTCTTGATAGTCGCTGATGTCATAGCCGTTGTCGTCCATCGGCGACCGGTACACCGGCGACAGCCAGACGACATCCACCCCCAGGTGGGCCAGGTAGTCCAGCCGTGCGCTGATGCCGACGAGATCCCCCATGCCGTCACCGTTGCTGTCGGCGAAGGACCGCGGATAGATCTGGTAGACGACCGCCGACTTCCACCAGCCCTCGGGTCGCCGGTCGGGCAGCGCGCTCTGCGGGACGGCAGGTCCGGTCACGGCCCCGATCCTTCCACAACGATTCCGAGTTCCGCGGCGAGCGATTCGAGTTCCGCTTCGACGTTCGCCTGGGCTCGATCGTTCAGGGCCCGACCCTTGGCTGTGCGGAAGATCTCCCGCTGGTTCAGCCGGGACAGCACCTCGAAGCGGCCGGCGGCGAAGGTCTCCCGAGGCAGGAAGGAGTACTCCTCGGTGACCGCGGCGACGTAGCCGGCGTACTCCTCCGGTGTTCCTGCCAGCACAGCCAAGTCGGCATCACAGAGCAATTCACCCTCCGGATCGCGGGCGCCGGGCGCATGGGTCGCGGTGAGCCGGACGAGCCGGGCCACCTCGTTCATGTCCTCTTGCTCCAGACCGGCCCGGCTCAACTCGCGGCGGGCCAGCCGCGCCGACGCCTCCTCGTTGGTCACCTGGCCGGGCGGAAGGGCGTAGACGGCGTCGTGGAAGAAGGCAGCCAACCGGACCAGGAACAAGTCATGATCACCGGCGAGGCGGTCGATCCAGCCCAGTACGGCGGCCAGGTGGCGCGTGTCGTGGTAACGCCGCTGGGGCTCGGCGTAGCGCTCGATGATTCGCCGACCCTGCTCGGGCTGATCCGGGAGACACTCCGTCCAGACCGCGAGCAGATCTGCTGCCTCAACGGGTGATTCAGTGGGCATCGTGGCCTCCGGTGCTGGCGCGGTCGGTCAGGTAACGCTTGGGGATGCTGAGCACTCGGCTCCGGTCCCAGGGTTGTTGCCATCCGGCGAGATCCAGCACTCCGTCCACCAGGTGGGCGGTCAGACCCCAGATCAAGTGACCCGCCGCCTCGAACGCGGGCCCGGTGTAGCCGGACGGATGATGCACGAGAGCCCGGTGATCAGGCCGGGTCAATTCGGCCACGCTCACCATCTCCACGGAAGCGACCTCGCGGGGGTCGGCCACTCCCACCGGGCTGACGGTGCGCCACCAGCCCACAACCCCCGTGACGTCGAAGCCGCTGACCGAGACGTGGGCCGGCGGCAACGAGCCCAACACCTCGATCCCGCGGGGGTCGACGCCGGTCTCCTCGTGTGCTTCGCGGAGGGCCGTCGTCGCCAGATCGGCATCGCCCCGATCGCGGGCCCCACCGGGAAAGGCGATCTGCCCCGCGTGGGTGCGCAGCGTGCTGGCTCGCTCGACGAACAAGATCTCAGGACCGTCGGCTGCGGCGCCGATCAAGATCAACACCGCCGCCGGGCGGCCCCCCCGGGCGGGGCGGAGTGCGTCGGTCCGCTGCCGTCCACGGGCTCGGGTCAGGGCGGCGGCCAGGGGCCGCACCCAGTCCGGATCGCTCATGCGTCGACCCCGAGATGTCGCTGCAGCAACGTGGTGATCTCCGCGGTCGAGCGGAACGGACCGGAATGCCGGTAGGCGATCTCACCGTCGGCCCGAATGAACAGCGTCTGCGGCGGACCCGCGATCTGCAGTGGCGCCCGCAGGCTCAGGTCCGGATCGGCCAGCTGCGGGTACCTCCACTGCACGAGTTGGGCGAACTCGATGGCGTAATCCGGCCGGGGATCGGAGTAGTCGATCCCCATGATCAGCAACGAGTCCCGGTCGGTGCCGCGGGCCGTTTCGGACAGGAACCGGGACTCGGCTCGGCACGGCTCACACCACTGCGCCCAGATGTTGATCATCATCGGACGACCACGCAAGCCGGCCAGCCGGACGTCCCGGCCGCCGCCCAGGCACGGCAGGGTGACGTCGGGCAGACCCCCGTCGACCGGCGCGACGTAGGCATCGGAGCCCGGACAATCCTCGATCCCCGCCGCCTTCTTCTTCGCCGCCAGTTCGGGCGTCGAGCTCATCGGCGGCGGGGTGGCCGGGGTGGGGGGAGCCGCGGGCGCCGGCGAGCAACTCGCCAGCAGCGGGGCCGTGAGAAGTACGGCCAGGAGTGCACCCTTCGACAGGCTCAGGGCGCCTGGTCGGGCTCTCATCCGCGGGGCTCGCGGACCAGCTTCTCGGCCTTCACCGGGTTGGTCTCGCCCTCTCCGTACGACGGGCACCACTGCGCCACGGGACATGCCCCACAGGCCGGGTTACGCGCATGGCAGCGGCGTCGCCCGTGCCAGATCACGTGATGGCTCAACATGGTCCAGTCCCGCTTCTCGAACAGCGTGCCGACCTCGAACTCGACCAGGTCGGGCTCGGTCGCGGTGGTCCAGCCGAAGCGGCGGACCAGCCGGCCGAAGTGGGTGTCCACCGTGATGCCCGGAACGCCGAACGCGTTACCCAACACGACGTTGGCCGTCTTGCGACCCACCCCGGGCAGGGTCACCAGGTCGGCGAGCCGGTTCGGGACCTGGCCGTCGAAGCGATCGACCAGGGCGGCGCCGAGTTTGATCAACGTGTCGGTCTTGGCCCGGAAGAAACCGGTTGGGGTGATCATGGCCTCGAGCTCGGCACGGTCCGCCGCTGCGTAGGCGGCCGGGTCCGGATAACGCGCGAACAGCCCGACGGTGACCAAATTGACCCGCTTGTCGGTGGTCTGGGCGGACAGGATGGTCGCGACCAGCAGCTGCAACGGAGTTTCGAAGTCGAGCTCCGCGCGCGCCTCCGGGTAGGTTGCCGCCAACGTGCGGTTGATGGTGCGGGCGCGCCGCACCAGGGCCGTCCGCGACCGGTCGTACGGAGTGGGCGGATCGGTCGGTGCCACCAATGCTTTTCGGGCCGTCGAGGATGCAGGTGAGCGGGCGGCCATGCCTGGCAGCCTACGTCGTGGCCGCACGGGAGGGTCGCGCTTACCTGCCGCTCACGTTCATTCGACGGTAGCCTTACCCAGGTTGCCCAAGTCGAATTCGGGAGGTCGTGTGGATCCGGAGGTGTTGAAGAAAGCGCCACTCTTCGCCGGCCTGGAGGACGAGGCGGCGACCGCGCTGGGCGACGCGATGGGCACCATCAAGTTGACCCGCGGCGAGGTGCTCTTCCACGAGGGTGACGCCGAGGACCGGCTGTACGTGGTGATCAGCGGCAAGATCAAACTCGGTCGGAGCGGATCCGCCGGTCGGGAGAACCTGCTGGCGATCCTCGGCCCCGGACAGATGTTCGGCGAACTGTCGCTCTTCGATCCCGGGCCCCGGTCGACCACCGCCACGGCAGTCACCGCCTGCGAGCTGCGCACGCTGGAGCACGACGAGCTGATGAGCTGGCTGACGGGTCGACCGGAGGTGGCACGCGGACTGCTCGCCCAGCTGGCGGCCCGACTGCGACGGGCCAACGACGTGGTGGCCGATCTGGTCTTCTCCGACGTCCCCGGCCGGGTCGCGAAGCAGTTGCTCGAGTTGGCTCGCCGATTCGGTGACCGCCGGGAGGACGGGATCCACGTCCACCACGATCTGACCCAGGAGGAACTGGCTCAACTGGTCGGAGCCTCCCGCGAGACCGTCAACAAGGCGCTGGCGGACTTCGCTGCCCGCGGCTGGATCCGGCTGGAGCCCCGCTCCGTCACCATCCTCGACGTCGAACGGGTCGAGCGCCGGGCCCGGTGAGCCCTTTTGGTGGGGTCGTCCGGGCCCGGAGCTCGGTCAGCTGCGGCCCAGAGTCACCTTGGCGGTCCGGGTCTCATCGCCGTGGAGGTACGTCACGGTGACGGTGCTGCCAGGGGCGTAATAGCGGGTGGCCGCGATCAGTCCGTCGGGCGTGGTGGTGGCGAAATCGTTGATCTTGGTCACTACGTCGCCGGTCTCGAGGCCGGCCCGATCGGCGGCGCCGCCGGCGACGACCTCGGCCAGCGGAACCCCGCGGGTACCCACGTCGGAGCTGTTCCCGTCCAGATTGACGCCGAGGGTGGCCCGCGGCGAGTTCTGGGTCTTGATCAGATCATCGGCCACCCGGGTGGCGACGTCGGCCGGGATGGCGAACCCGATCCCGATGTTGCCGGCCTGACCTCCTTCGGCGGTTCCGGTGCTGGCGATCGAGGAGTTGATGCCGACCACCGATCCGTTGAGATCGACGAGCGGGCCGCCGGAGTTGCCGGGGTTGATGGCCGCGTCGGTCTGGACCGCGAGATAGACCGCGTCGTTGTTGCTGCCCGACCGCACCGGGCGCGCCGTGTTGGAGACGATGCCGCTGGTCACGGTGTCGGACAAGCCGAGCGGGGCACCGACCGCCACCACGGCTTGGCCGACCGTCACCGCCTCCGACTTGGCGAAGGTGGCGGGCTTCAGGTTCGCCGCGGCCGGGACCTTGATCACGGCCAGGTCGGTGGTCTCGGCAGTGCCCACGATGGTGGCTTCGGCCGTCGTCCCGTCGTCGAAGGTGACCTCGATGGTGCCCTGCTGACCGGCCCCGGACACGACATGGTCGTTGGTGAGGATGTGGCCGTCGGTGTCCAGCACCACGCCGGTGCCGAGGCCGCCACCCTGCCCCGCGCCCTGACCGGACCGAACGGTGATGGTGACAACGGACGGGTCGATCTTGGCGGCCGCGGCGGCCACGGTCCCGTCGAGCTTGGGCGTGCTCGAGGCCGGAGTGCCGGTGACGCTGATCGGCGTGCTGGTCGGCAACTGACCCGAGCTGACCAGTGCGTACGAGCCGACGCCCGCGCCGGCGCCGATCACGGCCGACATCGACGCGGCCACCAGCAGGGTGGCCAGCCGGAAGCGAGATGGGCGGGTCGTCGTCGCCGCTGCACCTCCTGGAGCACCTCCGAAGGCGCCTCCGGAGGTCAGCGGTGGGACTCCCGCCGGTGCCGGGAAGTCCGCCGGCCGGTAGCCGGACAGCTTCTCGATCGGCACCGTGGGCTCCTGTGGACCGGAGTACCCGTAGAAGGGCGGAGTGTTCAGACCGGCGGGTTGGCGTGTGTCGTGCGCTTGGCTCATGCTTCGAGGGTGCCGCCCGAGTCTGTGCGCAACCTGTGTCGTTCGGGTGAAGATCCTGGGAGTTGGGTGGCGGGTCAGTCGTGCGTTTCCAGATACCGCAGCTGAGCGTTCACCGACTGTTCCGCCGCCGGCCACAGCGCCCGATCGACGTCGGCGTAGACCACGGACACCACCTCGGCTGCCGTGCGCGCACCCCGCCGTACGGCTTCCCGGACCTGCTCCAGGCGTTCCATCCTGTGTGCGAGATAGCTGTCCACCACCTCGGTGGGTCGGTCGATCACCGGTCCGTGTCCGGGCAGCAGCCGGGCCACCTCGCGGCTCCGGATCAGCTCCCGGATCCTCTCGAGTGATGCCAGGTACGCCGCCAGATCCCCGTCCGGTTCGGCGATCACCGACGTGCCGCGACCCAGAACCGAGTCGCCGGTCAGCAGCCACGGGGGACCGCTGGACCCGGTGAGCAGCAGGCAGACGGAGTCGTCGGTATGCCCCGGAGTGGACAGCCCGCTCAACACCTGAGCTCCGACCTCCAGCCGGTCCCCATCCGCGAGGCCGTCCGTCCCGATCCGAAAGGCGGGGTCGGCAGCACGTACGCCGCAGTGGGCCCGGGCGGCGAGCCGGGCCGCACCGGCCGAGTGGTCAGCATGCCGGTGGGTGAGCAGGATGACCGCAATCCGACCTCCGGCCGCCGCCAACACGGCGTCCAGGTGGGCCGGCTCGTCCGGTCCCGGATCGATCACCACGGGAGCCGTGACGGCGGGGTCGCCGACGATCCAGGTGTTCGTACCGTCGAGGGTCATCGGCCCGGGATTCGACGCCAGCACGCACCGGAGATCACCCTCCCGCCCCGATCTTTTTGTCACAGCCCGTCACCAGGCTCCGGATAGTGAAACCGCCAACCGTCGCGGGTCCGCACCAGGGTGGGCAGGATCGGGGTCACGATCCGGCCCTGCGCGGCCGCGAACACCGCCGCCAGTGACGCCAGCTCGGCCAGTTCGACCAGGATCGACAGGGTCGGGGGGAGCAGTGCGATCGTGCCGTCGCGGGCCGCGGCCAGGGCCGCGTCGGGCGTTGACCACTCGGCACGGTCCGTCTCGCCCGAGATGTCGGCGGCCTCGTGCCCGACCGGCAGGGCAGCCACGAAGAACCTGGTCCGATAGCGCCGCGGCTCCAGTTCCGGGGTGGTCCACTCGGCCCAGTCGCGCAGGTCGGTCGGGGCCAGCACCACCCCGGTCTCCTCGGCGGTCTCCCGGACGGCGCAGGCCCTCCAGGGGTCGGCGGCATCCCGATCGACCTGATCCATCCGACCGCCGGGGAACACGACCATCGAGGCCGCGAAGGCCATCCTCGCGTGCCGATGCAGCAGATAGGTCTCCAGGGCGCCCGCGGACTCACGGAGCAGGACGACACTGGCTGCGGCCGCCGCTTCGGCCATCGGCGCGCCCGGCGACCACGACTCCGCCCGGCCGGCCAACGCCGCCGGGACGGTCGGCGTGATCCGGCGCAGGACCTCGGCGGAGTCGGTGGGCATCGGCGCAGACCGAAGCGCTCAGAGGGGCTGGATGTGCGGCCGGGTCGCGATCGCGGCAACCAGCTCCACCTCGACCGGCGCGTCCATCGGCAGCACCGCCACACCGACGGCACTGCGCGCGTGTCGGCCGGCTGAGCCGAAGACCTCGCCGAGCAGCTCACTCGCCCCGTTGGCCACCTGGGCCTGCGCGGTGAAGTCGGGCGTACTGGCCACAAAGACCGTGACCTTCGCGATCCGCTCTATCTCGTCCACCCCGCCGGCCGCGGCAGCGACCGCGGCCACGGCGTTCAGGGCCGCCGCCCGGGCACACCGGGCCGCCGTTTCCACCGAGACCTCGCCGCCGACCTTGCCGGTGGCCACCAGTTCCCCGCTTCGCGTCGGCAGCTGGCCCGAGCTGTAGACCAGGCCCGCCTGGCTCACCGCGGGCACGTACGCCGCCAAGGGCTCGGGTACGGCGGGCAGGCTCAGTCCCAGCTCCGCCAGCCGCTCCGACGGCCCGCTTGCGCTCATGCTGGTAGCGGTCGCTTCAGATAGGCAACCAGATTCTCCGGATTGAGACCCGGGACGACCTGCACCAGCTCCCAGCCGTCGGCACCCCAGTTGTCGAGGATCTGCTTGGTCGCGTGCACCAGCAGCGGAACGGTCACGTACTCCCACTTGGTCATAGCTGCACTGTAGTGAGGCCCCACCCGACGCCCGAACGTCTAGCGGCAGAGGCAGAACGGATGCCCGCTGGGGTCGGTGTACACGACGAAGGATTCGCCTCCGGCGTTGCGCACGCGCGTCGCGCCGAGCGATTCCGCGTAGGCGCCGGCCGCCTCGAGATCGCTCACCCGGAGATCGAGGTGATACTGCTGCGGCACATCCGCCGACGGCCAGGTCGGTCGACGGTGGTTGATGGCCAACTGGAAGGCCAGCGAGCGGCCGTCGGCACCTTGAAGGGTCACCCAGTCCTCCTCCTCATCCACGATCGGCAGGCCGAGCAGCGCGGAATAGAACCGGGATAGGCCGGCCGGATCGTCGGTGTCGATGACCACCGAGTCCAAGGCGATGGCGGGCGGGTCCGGCGGGGCCGAGCCTCGCGGATCCGCCACTGGTGAAGTCGTCGTCGTCATCTGGGCATCATCGACGACGGCTCTGACATTCCGCTCGCCGCCGGGTCGGCCGCATCACGGAAGGCCTGCACGGCGCGGGCAGCGTCCTCCGCGATCAGATCCGCATTGATCGCGGAGCCGGCCGCGACTCCCGCCGCCGACGAACTCGCGACATGAGCCATCGCGTTGGCCACGTTGCCCGCGACCCAGATCCCGGGCACGGCAGTCGCGCCCGTCGGGTCGGCCTCGACCTGCGTGCCGACCAGCACCTCGTCGGCCCGCACCTCATTCGCCTCCACTCCCAGCGGGGCCAGCAGTTCGGCCCTTGCGAAGCAGCGCGGCGCCACCACGAGCGCGTCCAACGGCACGAAGCTCTGGTCGGCCAGTCGGACGCCGGACAGGCCCTGCTCGCCGACCTCGACCTCCACGACGTCGGACTCCCGTACGCGGACGCCCAGCGCGGCAAGCTGTTCGATTTGCTCTTCGGCCAGACCGAAGCCCGTGATCGGCAGCAGCGAAACCTCCGTGCTCAGCTGCCGGAACATCAGCACCTGGCGCATGGCCATCGGTGAGCCGGCCAGCACGCCGATGCGCTGGTCGCGGACCTCCCACCCGTGGCAGTACGGACAGTGCAGGACGTCGATCCCCCACCGCTCCGCCAGCCCGGGAATGTCGGGCAGCTCGTCGCGGGACCCGGTCGCGACCAGCAGCCGGCGGGCCAGCACGCTGCGCTCAGCCAGCTGGACACGGAAGGCGTCACCGTCGCGAGCCAGCGCCATGACCCGTCCGGACTCGACCCGGCCTCCGTAGCCGAGCACCTCGTCGCGGCCGCGACGGTAGATCTCGGCCGGCGGTGCGCCGTCGCGGGTCAGATAGTTGTGCACGTGGGCCGAGGGCGCATTACGGGGCTCGCCCGAGTCGACGACCAGGACGCTGCGGCGGGAGCGAACCAACGCCAACGCTCCGCTGAGCCCGGCGGCGGCGCCGCCGATCACCACGACATCCATCATCTCCAGGCTTCCCGTCATGCCTCCGACTCTCCACGCCAGATTGAGCATCGGCAAGTGCTCGGTCCGATTCGGGCAACGGCCGGTGGCGCCCGTCCGGACCTCGGGTACGACGGAGATCGTGGCCCGAAGAATCACCCCACTACCATCGGACCCATGACGACCGACCCCCCGCTGGAGGAGATCGGTATCGTCGGCGGTACCGGACCGCAGGGGCGAGGACTGGCCCGGCGGCTGGCCGGCGCCGGCCATCGGGTGGTGATCGGGAGCCGCTCGCCGGAACGCGCCGAGGAGGCCGCGGCGCACTGCCGCGACGGCTCAGCCGGCAACGGCCAGGTCACCGGCGGTCGCAACGAGGACGCGGCGGGGGCAGAACTGGTCATTGTCACCGTCCCCTACGACGGCCACGCCGAGATGCTCACCGCTTTGGCGCCGGCGCTGGCCGGCAAGATCGTCATCGACTGCGTGAACCCGCTCGGATTCGACCGTCAAGGTCCCTTTCCGCTGGCGGTTCCCGCGGGGTCGGCCGCCCAGGAGGCCCAGCAGATTCTCCCCGACGCCACCGTCATCGGTGCCTTCCATCACGTCAGCGCGGTCCGGCTGGAGAATCCCGAGGTCGAGAAGTTCGACGAGGACGTGCTGGTACTCGGCGAGATCCGAGAGGCGGTCGAACGGGTCTGCGCTCTGGTGGCCGCCGCCCTGCCGGGGGCCCGCGGGATCTACGCCGGCCGACTTCGCAACGCCGGGCAGGTCGAGAGCCTGACCGCAAACCTGATTGCCGTCAACCGGCGCTACCAGGCCCACGCGGGTCTGAAGATCACGGATCTCCCGTGAGCCCGCCCGCCCGCCGATCGGCGTCCCTCGGCCGAACGACGAACCGGGCCGAGCCGGCCGCCCCGCAGCACACCCTGCACATCGTCAGCGGCAAGGGCGGCACCGGAAAGACCACCGTGGCCACGGCGCTGGCCTGCGCGCTCGCCACCGAGGGGCGACGGGTGCTGGTTTGCGAGGTCGAGGGCCGGCACGGCATTTCCGACCTGCTGCGGCGGGAGCCGCTGCATGGGGCCGAGGAGCCGCGGATCAGCCGTACGCCCAGCGGAGGGTCGGTGCACGCCCTGGCCATCGACGCCGAGGACTCGCTGCTGGAGTACCTGGACACCTTCTACCACCTGGGTTTCGCCGCGAAGGCGCTGGACCGGTTCGGCGCCATCGATTTCGTGACGTCGATCGCCCCCGGGCTGCGCGATGTGGTGCTCACCGGAAAGGTGTACGAGGCCGTCCGCCGGCAGGAGAAGAACCGTCCGAACGCGTACGACGCCGTGGTCCTCGACGCCCCGCCGACCGGCCGGATCGCCAGCTTCCTCAACGTGCACGAGGCCGTGTCCGGACTGGCCAAGGTGGGACCGATCCGCAGCCAGGCGGAGTCGATCATGCGGATGCTCCGCAGCGCGACCACCGTGGTCCACCTGGTCACGCTGCTGGAGGACATGCCGGTGACCGAAACCGAAGAGGCGATCGAGCACCTGCGGCCGACACACATCCGGGTCGGCACCGTGATCGCCAACATGGTGTCGCCGAATCCCCTCGACGACGAACGGCTGCAGCAGGCGGCCGCGGGCCGGATCGCGCTCAGCGTGCCGGGGTTCACCGACGTGATGAACAAGACGCTGGCCGAGGAATGGGCCGTCGAGGCGGCGCAGACCCTCGAGCAACGCCGCCGGCGCGCCACCCTGGCCACCTTCGGAGTGCCGCTGGCCGAAATCATGTTCGATCCGGCCGGCATCGACGAGGGTGCGCTTTTCACCATCGCCGGTCGGCTGCAGAGCCAGCTGTCACTGGAGCGCGCCCCGTGAGTCCTCGATGAGCAACACGGTGCTCGACGTCGAAAAGATCATCGCCGACCCCGCGACCAACATCGTCGTGTGTTGCGGCTCGGGCGGGGTCGGCAAGACGACCACCTCGGCAGCCCTGGCCGTCCGGGCGGCCGAAGCGGGGCGCAAAGTAGTGGTGCTCACCATCGACCCGGCTCGTCGGCTGGCGCAATCGCTCGGAGTCGGCGAGCTGGACAACGTTCCGCGACCGGTGCAGGGACTCGACACCCGCGCCGGCGGCAGCCTCGACGCCATGATGCTCGACATGAAGCGCACCTTCGACGAGGTGGTGGTGGCGCACAGCTCGCCCGAGAGCGCCCAGGCGATCTTGGAGAACCCGTTCTACGAGGCGCTGTCCTCCTCGTTCTCGGGGACGCAGGAATACATGGCGATGGAGAAGCTCGGTCAATTGCACGCCCAGGCCCAGCACGACGGCAGCTGGGATCTGATCGTCGTCGACACCCCGCCGGCCCGCTCCGCCCTGGACTTCCTGGACGCACCAGAACACCTGAGCTCGCTGTTGGACGGCCGGTTCCTGCGGATGCTGGTGGCGGGCGCCCGCGGCCCGCTGCGGTTGGTCAGCGTCGGCTTCAACCTGGTCGCGGCGGCGATGAAGAAGGTCCTCGGCGGCCAGCTGATAACCGACCTGCAGACCTTCGTCGCGGCCTGCGAAGCGATCTTCGGCGGCTTCCGGGCTCGCGCCACTGAGACCTTCCAGTTGCTCGCCTCGACGTCCACGACCTTCTTGGTGGTCGCCACCGCCCAACGTGACGCCCTCCGCGAGGCCGCCTACTTCGTCGACCGGCTGATCGAAGAGGGCATGCCGCTGAGCGGTCTGGTGATCAACCGCTTCCACGCCACGAACCTGGAGGTGTCGGCGGCCCGGGCCCTGGCGTTGGCCGAGGACATGGATGCCGACAAGTCCCCGATCGAGATCGAGGCTCTTCGCCGGCACGCGGCGTTGGCCCAGGTGATCGAGAACGAACGATTGTTGGTCAACCGGTTTGCCCGGTCGAGACCTCAGGTGCGGCGAGCGGTGGTTCCTTCGTTACCCACCGACGTCACCGACCTGGAGTCACTTCGTCGCGTTGGCGCGCTGCTTGCCGACCAGCGCTGAGCGCCACGAGCGCACGTCGGTGCGTTGACGGAGCAGCAACCGGCGCTCCCGCTCGGTCATGCCGCCCCAGACTCCCCATTCGATCCGGTTGTCCAGCGCCTCCGCGAGGCACTCGAGCCGGACCGGGCAGCCGGCGCAGACGCTGCGCGCCCGCTTCTGGTCGGCTGCTTCTGGAAACAACGCGTCCGCCATACCCCGACACTTGGCGCGCGTAGACCAGTCGTCCCCTTGTATCACAGTCATGATGACTTCTCCCCTTAGTTGAGCATCGCGCCCAGACCTTCCCCGGATCCGCACGGGAGCGACAAAATGTATGGTACGAATGGATGGCCAATCGCGCTAGTTGAGAATCGAAATATTTGTGCGTTCGTGATTCGAACCTGGCGGCGCGGCTGGGTTCGCCCACGCCGGCCGACGCGCGAAGATTCGATCTGTTCATGATCGTCCCGTATCTTGTCTGCCATGCCGTTCAGCCCGAAGCGAGCAGGTAGCGTCGCCTACTCGCTGGTGATGTTCATCGTCGTGAGCGCGCTGTCCGGTGTCCTGATCGCGGGCCTTTTCGTACCCGTGGCCGGCATCGCGGGAGTGAGCAGCAAGGTGGCGGCGGCGGAACTGGACAAGATCGAGACGGCCCTGGCCACCCCGGTCCCCCCGACTCGGTCCAAGGTGTTGATGGCCGACGGCAAGTTGCTGGCCTACTTCTACGACGAGAATCGCATCTACGTCCCGCTCAGCAAGATCGCTCCGGTGATGCGGCAGGCCCAGATTGCCATCGAGGATCACCGCTACTACGAACACGGTGCGCTGGACGTCAAGGGCACGCTGCGCGCCCTGGTTCGCAACACGTCCGGTGACGGGAACACCCAAGGCGGATCGTCGATCACTCAGCAGTACGTGAAGATGACGCTGGTCGAGGCCTGCCGCGGCGACAAGGGCTGCGTCGACGACGCGACCGCCCCGACCCTGAGCCGCAAGATCCGCGAGCTGAGGTACGCCATCGCGCTGGAGAAACGGCTCAACAAGAACCAGATCCTCGAGCGCTACCTCAACATCGCCTACTACGGCGACGGCGCGTACGGCATCGAGTCCGCGGCCCGGCACTACTACAACAAGAAGGCCTCGGAGCTGAACCTGGCCGAGTCCACCATGCTGGCCGGGCTGGTCCAGAATCCGCACACGAGCAACCCGATGACCAACATGAGCGCGGCCCTGGACCGCCGCGACGTGGTGGTCAATCGGATGCTGGAGTTGAAGCTGATCACACCCGGGCAGGCCAAGGCGGCCAAGGCGGCCCGTTTCGACACCAGCGAGGTCAAGCGGACCCGCAACGGTTGCGTCGGCACCAAGTTCCCGTTCCTGTGCGACTACGTCTACCGGAGCCTGCTGAACGAGCCGAGTCTTGGAGTGACCCGCGAGGACCGCGAGGCGACGATCAAGCGTGGCGGACTCACCATCCAGACCGCGATCGATCCCAAGACCCAGCGCCAGGCGGAGAAGTCGGTGGCCCGGGTCGTCGGCCCGAGGGACCCGGTCATCTCGACGATGAACATGATCCAGCCGGGGACCGGTCTGATCGTGGCCATGGCTCAGAGCCGGCCAGTGATGGGCTCGAACAACAAGAAGGGCGAGACCTTCTGGAACCTGGCCGTCGAGCCGTCAATGGGCGGAATCCAGGGCTACCAGGCCGGCTCGACGTTCAAGGCGTTCACCGCTGCAGCCGCGCTCGAGAAAGGCATCCCGCTCTCCAAGAAGTACAACGCCCGACACTCCATGAATCTCGGCGGTCGGAAGTTCCGGAGCTGCGAGGGCAAGGAGCGGATCTTCGGCAAGTGGAAGGTGACCAACTCCACGACCAACGGGAACAAGGTCGTGGGCATGTACGAGGCGGCGCAGAAGTCGATCAACACCTACTTCGCCCAGCTGGTGCTGGACGTCGGCCTGTGCTCGACCACCAAGATGGCGGAGAAGCTTGGCGTCAAGCTCGGCACGCGCGATCGGGAACTGGTGGGCTACTACCAGCACATCCCGGCCTTCACTCTGGGATCGGTCGAGGTGAGCCCGCTGTCGATGGCGGAGGCCTACGCGACCTTCGCCGCTCGGGGCATCCACTGCGACCCGATGATCGTCGACACGGTCACCGACAGCAGTGGCAAGAAACTGGACATCCAGAAGGGCAACTGCCAGCGGGTGATGTCGGAGGACGTGGCCGACGGCGTCAACAAGCTTCTGGCGAGCGTGGTCACCAAGGGCACCGGCATCAGGGCGCGGACCGCCGACGGACGACCGCAGGCCGGCAAGACCGGCACCATCAACAGCAACGAGGCCGTCTGGTACATCGGCTACACCCCCGAGATAGCCGGGGCTGCCATGATCTCGATCGACAACACCCGGAAGCCGTTCATCAAGAGCCGGAAGGCCAAACGCGCCGGCCAGTTCCGCAGCCGCGGCATCAAGGGCTATCAGGTGCCGTCGACCAACTTCAACCTGGAGGGTTCCGGTAGCGGCGACGCCGGCCAGGACATCTGGAAGCCGGCGATGGAGCGTTACCTCTCCGACATTCCCCGGACCGGTTTCAAGAACCCGCCGGCCAAGATCGAGCGCGGCAAGTTGGTCCGGATCCCCAGCACTTTCGGATTGGGCATCCGCGCAGCGACCAAGAAGCTGGAGAAGCAAGGCTTCAACGTCGTGCGGACCAGCGTGTACAGCTCGGCGCCGAACGGCTCCTTCCTCGGCTACTCGCCGTCACCGGGGTCCCGGGCGCCGCAGTTCAGCACGGTCTTCGCCCAGTATTCGAAGGGTCGCGACCCTGAAGAGGTCGCCGCCGAGCGAGAGGCGCGACGCGAAGCCCGTCGCGAAGCCCGGCGCGAAGCCCAAGAAGAAGCCGCCGAGAAGAAGGCCGAGAAGAAGGCCGAGAAGAAGGCTGCGGCCAAGAAGAAGAAGGCCGCGGAGGAAGACGAGGACGACGGCTAGCCCCGGCTGAGCTGGTCGAGGGGACTAGCCGAGCTGGCGTCGCACCTCGGCCGCAACGGCCCCGCCGTCGGCCTTGCCTTTGGTCTGCGGTGAGACCACGCCCATCACCTTGCCGATCCCCTTCGGTCCGAGGTCGGCGGCTCCCGTCCGGGCGATGGCGTCGGCGACGATCGCGCTGATCTCGTCCGCGGTCAGCGGTTGCGGCAGGTAGTCGGCCAGCACTTCGCTCTCGGCGCGCTCCTGGGCCGCCAGCTCTTCGCGGCCCGCGTCGACGTAGGCCGCCTCTGCCTCCCGCCGCTTCTTGGCCTCGCGGATCACGACGTCGAGCACCTGGGCGTCACTGAGATCGACCGAGGCAGAGCCGGCCACCTCCGCCTCGGTGATGGCCGAGAGCACCATCCGCAGGGTGCCGGACCGGAGTTTGTCGCGGCTCTTGATGGCCGCGGTGAGGTCGGTGCGGAGGCGTTGCTTCAGCGCTGAGTCTTCGGCCATGACCGTCAGTCTCGCACCACGACCACTACGGCCAGAGCCTCTGACGCAATACTGGATCGCACGCCGAGAATCGTCGCTTTCCGGGCGGCTCCCGACCGTGCGAACCAGGTTTGCGTCAAACGTCGGCCTGGCGCGCGGTGGTTCACGGCGCTTGTACCCTTCTCCTCGTGTCTGGAGCCGGTAGCACTATCGCGAAGGTTGCCGCCGGAGCGCTCGCGCTCGGCGCCGGCTGTTTCGCGTATGGGTCCCTGTACGAGGTCGACGCCTACACGTTGCGGCGGATCTCGGTGCCGGTGCTCCCACCTGGGGCGCAGCCGATCCGTATCCTGCACGTCTCCGATCTCCACCTGACCCCGAAGAACCGGGTCCGCCAAGAATGGGTGTCGTCGCTCGCCGGGCTCGACCCGGATCTGGTGATCAACACCGGTGACAATCTGGCCCACCCGGACGCGGTGCCGTCCGTGATCGACGCGTTGGGCCGGCTGTTGGACCGACCCGGGGTGTACGTGTGGGGCTCGAACGACTACTACGCGCCGACGTTCAAGAACCCGTTGGCCTACCTGACCCAGCCCAGCCGGCAGGGCCAGGCCCAACCCGACGAACTCCCGTGGCGTGATCTAGGCCGCGCCTTCCTCGACGCGGGCTGGATCGACCTCAGCGGCGAGCGCGCCACCGTCGAGATCAACGGGATCCGGCTCGGCTTCCGCGGCACCGACGACGCCCACCTGCGGCGCGACCAGTACGTGCTGGTCGCCGGCTCGGTCGACCGCACCGAGACCGATGTCGCGATCGGGGTCACCCACGCGCCGTACCGACGGATCCTCGACCCGATGGCTGCCGACGGGATGGATCTGATTGTGGCCGGCCATACCCATGGCGGGCAGGTCTGCGTGCCCTTCTACGGCGCCCTGGTCACCAACTGCGATCTCAACACCCGGCGGGTGAAGGGTCTGTCGCAGCACAGCGCCGGCGGCAAGACTTCTTATCTGTATGTCTCGGCCGGTCTGGGCACCTCCCCGTATGCGCCCTTCCGCTTCGCCTGCCGACCCGAAGCCACCCTGATGTCGCTGGTCCCCGCCCGGTCCTGACCCTGGCCGGCCCGGGCCCCTCGGCCACAGCCGTCCTCAAGCGGCGGCGGACGATGGGCGGGCGCGGCAGCCGGCCAAGACCAAGAGCGTTCGCGCCGTCCAGGCACGGCGATTCGATGGGCTAGACTCTGCGAGGCTCAACGGGAGCACGGGGTGTGGCGCAGCTTGGTAGCGCGCTTCGTTCGGGACGAAGAGGTCGCAGGTTCAAATCCTGTCACCCCGACGATCAGGAGGTCGGCGGCGCTGGATTCGGTTGGGGTCAGCGCCGCGTCCTCCTTCAGATGTCGAAGACCACGACGCGCTCGGCGGCCGCCCCGATCGTCTCAGCTACCGGTCGGTGCACCTCGTGGTCGAGGTAGGCGTCCCGAGCCTGCACGGCGGCGAAGGTAACGACAAAGCCGTAGTCGAAGCCGTCCTCCAGCCCTTCGAGACTCGAAGAGTGCCCCTCAACCACGGACTGCACGCCAGGGATCGTGTCGACGAAGCCCCGGATGGCCGGCCGGACGATCTCCTCGGCCGCACCTTGGCCTCCGCTCTTCCACGAGACCAGGACGACATGGCTGATCGCGGTCATCGAGTGAGCATACGACTCATGCCGGCGATCGTGCCCAGACGGCCGAGCGCAGCGAGTCAGCCGGCCCGAACCGGACCGTTCTGAGGGCCGTACGCATCAGGGGCCCGCTCGGGGATCAACGTCGGTCTGGCTGGGTCAGTCCTCTGGTGGGTTGCCTCTACCGAGGCATGCGACGTCATGGCCCGAACCACGACGGATGGTCGGAAGAGCGCCGGCGGGGGGTCCATCAGGCTGGTCACCCGAAGGAACGCCCGGCCTAGCCGCACGTCGTGTCCTGCGCCTGCCTGCAGCCGCCGGACGTACCAGCCGAGCAGGCGGCTCGCCGGTGTGCGTGTCCCCTCCACCTCGGGGAAGGACAAGTCGGCGCCCAGCGCCATGGTCCAGGCGACCCCGCTGATCCGGCCTAGGTCGCGCAGGTATGTCAGCGGTCGAAGGGGGCGTCCATGGTCGAGATGGCGGTGCAGGGCAGCAGCCTCGAGTGCTGCGACGGTCATTCCTTGTCCGTAGATCGGGTTGAGGGTGCACACTGCATCACCGAGGACAACCAACCCGCGGGGAAAGCGGGTGAGCTGGTCGTAGCGGTTCCGCACCGACGACGGGTACCGGAAGGCGATCGGCTCGTCGAGGGGCTCGGCGTCCTGCAGAATCTCGTGCAGGTCGGGGAGGGCGAGATCGGCGGCGAACCGGGTGAAGCCATCCGGGTCGGTCGGAGGGTGGTCACCGAGGACGCCCATCAAGGTGACCAGGCATCGGCCGCCTTCGATCAGGGACAGACCTCCACCTCGGGGCCGCCCGGGCGTGGGCGCGGAGATCGCAACAAGGTCGTCACCCAACGCATCCGCAGGCAACCGATAGTGACGGCTCGCGTAGCCGACGCCGATGCTCACCCGCTCCTGCTGCGGTGCCGGGTAGCCCAGCGACTCCAGCCAGATCGGTAGCCGCGACCCGCGTCCGGTGGCGTCGACAACCAGGTCGGCGGGCAAGTGCTCCTCGGCGCTTCCATCAGCGCGGCCGATCACCCGGACGCCAACGACCCGACTATGGTCGTGGCTCGCGGCGAGGCCGACGATGTCGCGCCCGCCGAGCAACCGCACGCCGGGCAGCGCCACGACCCTGCGGCGGACCGTCGACTCGAGGGTCGGGCGGCTCACGCACAATGCGGTCAAGCCGGAGGGGCCCTGACGGAACCGGTGTCCGCCGAAACACACCCGGGTGTTGGCGAGCATGTCCCCAACCGGTGCACCGACGGCGACCAGCTCGGCCGTCAGCCCCGGAAACAGCCCCTCGAGCACCTGATGACCGCGGGCGAGAAGCCCGTGCAGATGGCGCGCCTGCGGGGTCCCCCGGCGTGGTGCGGCATCAGGTCCGAGGGCGTCACGGTCGATGACCAGCACCTCGGCGAAACGGTCGGCAAGTACCCGCGCCGCGAGAAGTCCGGCGACGCTGCCGCCGAGGACGACGGCACGGTCCCGATCAGTCGGTGTCATGGCAGCCTCCTGGATCGCTTCGATCCACCGCGATGCTGCCCGTGACCGGAGGCCGGTCACCAGGTCAAGTACTGCCCACTTCTGCTCACTCCCGACCCAGTTCCCGCTGCCACAACGAGGCCACGACTCGATCCAGCCCCTGCCGAAGATGTCGACGGTAGGTGCTGAACGGCAGGCCGAGCGCCGCCGCGGCGGCCTCCTGGGTGCGGGAGGTCCGCAGGTAGGTCCGGTCCAAGGCACGGAAGAGCTTGTTGTCGCGCGGGTCGCCAGCCAATGACGTCGCTGCTGCGCGGAGCACCTCCACCAGTCCCTCCGCCGCGCCCTCATGGCTGGTGATCAGACGGGTCCGCAGCAGCGGATTCCGGGCCAGCAGATCCGGCCGGTGCAGATCCCGCATCGCCTGCCGGACCGCGGCGTCGAAGTCGTTGTGGTTGAGGACCAGCAGCTCCGGCGTGGGAGCGGCCGCCGGAGCTAGCAAGGCGTCGTCGGCGAGCGCCCGCTCGGTCCACCGCTCGGTCATGGCCTCAACGGGAACCCGGCGGAAGTCATGTGCGAAAAGCCCGTAGCGACGGCCGCCCACGACGAAGTCCGCACCCACGGCCCTCGGCAGGTCTGCAGCTGCGAAGTAGTCCTCCCATCGCTCCGGCCCAGCCAGGGTTACGAGGTCCCACGCCAGATGCGGGTTGCTGAGCTGACGCTGCAGGGTGAGGATCGGGACGGCGTTCAGGGTCGGGGAGGCCCCCTGATACGTCTCGGCGTCGACGATGAAACGACACTGCGTGACCGCCTCCCCCGACCGGACCGGCGCCGTCCGTTCGACGTAGCCCCAGGCAGCCGCGGTCCCCGGATCCGCGGCGCGATCCTCTCGACTGGCGGTGGTGAGATCGAGCAACCCCACCACACCGCGCACCGTACCGCCCGGCCCCCGGACAACGTGGAATCCTCCAGGCTGCCGGTCGAGCCAATGTTCGGCCAGCGCCGCCGAGCGATCGCCCTCCGCGGACCCGATCAGCTCGAGGATGACTTCACGGTCCGCAAGCCCTGCCGGATCCGGATAATGATCGCCCCAGAACTCCCAGGCCACTGGCGACAAGACGCTGCGCAGATTGCGGAACAGAAACTTCAGGTCGGCGATCGCACGCTGCTGGTGCCGGCCCTCGCTGCGCCGCACCTGTCCCAGCGCACGCGCTCGGATCGCCCGGAACACCTCGCGGTATCCGTCCGGATCGCGCCACCGGAGGTCCGCGTCGAGCAGGTCGCGGACCAGGTCGTGGGGCAGCACACCGTCCGGTCTGATCTCGGTGCCCGACAGGCCCGCCAGCCAGCGGAACAGGACGTGGGCGTCGCCTGAGTCGCCGAGGACTTCTCGGAGCAGACCCTCGGTCGTTGTCCTCGCCACGGCGCTCACCTCGAGCACCCGCTGATGCGCGGCTGAGGGCACTGCGCTCACGAGCCTCTCGATCAAACCGCCCAACAGGTCCGTAGGGACCGCAGTCAGGGCGACGTCCGGGTTGCGGGCCAGCACGTCGACGACCAGTGACAGGGTCAGCGGATGGCCGTACGTGACGGCAAGAATCTCAGACTGCCGGGCCACGGGTACGCCACGCCGATCCAGGTAGCTGCGAGCAGCATCGGGGTCGAGATTCCGGAGTGACACCACCCGAAGCACTTCCGACCAGGCTGGGTCGGCGCGCCACTCTGGTCGCGGCGGCAGTCGACCCGCCAGCACGATGACTGACGACACCGGCAGCCTGGGCAACAGGCGGTCACGCACCCAACCGTCCACGGGGCCCAGTCGCTCAAAGCTGTCCACCAGTAAGACCATCCGCTCGCCGCACGGCGGCCGGACCGGACCATCATCGGCGGGCACCTCGAGAACATCACCAACAGCCTCCAGGACGCCCTGGGGAGTACTGGCCACGTCTCGCCCGTCGACGCGAACCACACATGCGCCTGCATCGCCGGCGATCGCTGCATACTCATCCAGCAGCGTGCTCTTGCCCACCCCTCCAGGGCCGTACACGAACAGCACCCGGAATCCCAGATGATCGACGTCAAGCGCCGCGCGAACGAGATCCAACTCACCCTCGCGACCCACGAACTGCCGACGCCGACTAGCCGTGAGCAACCCGCCGAGCGTTCCCGCCGGGGATATGTTCCTCCCGGTCATGCCCTCAATCGTGACAGACCTGCGACCTGCAGAAGGGTCGTCGACTCAGGCGAAGGTAGCCGTGGGAGCGGAATCCGAGGTTGATCGTGGACTTCCCGGTACGACTGCTCGTGCGAGTTTGCCAACTGGTCGCAAAGTTTGATAGAACATTAGTACATACTTCTAGGACATAGGTGACCTCGTGAGTGCTGACACCACCTTGCTCGATACGCAGCCGGATCTGCCCGATCTCGCGCGACGCGCACGCTGGGAGGTGATCAAGACCGTCACCAGCAACAAGGCGGGTCACATCGGCGGGCCGCTGTCGATGATGGACCTCCTGGTCAGCCTGTATTTCCGCGAGCTGCGCATCCGCCCTGAGGAGCCGGATTGGCCCGAGCGGGACCGGTTCATCCTGTCCAAGGGCCACGCCGCGATCGGGTTGTACGCGGTCCTTGCCCTGCGCGGATTCCTCAGCCTGGACGAACTGCCGACCTTCGACCGGGGCGACTCGCGACTCCAGGGTCATCCCGATGTCACCCGACTGCCCGGGCTGGACGCCTCCACCGGTTCTTTGGGGCAGGGCCTCTCCGCCGGCGTCGGCATGGCCATCGGGGCCCGGCTCGCGGAGAAGGACTTCCACACCTTCGTACTGATGGGCGACGGCGAGATCCAGGAAGGCATGGTGTGGGAGGCCGTCCAGGTCGCCGCCCGCTACAAGCTCACCAACCTGACCGCCATCGTGGACCGCAACGGGTTGCAGCAGTTCGGTCTGCCATCGGGCTCGGAGACGACCCTGACCGACCGCGGTGATCGCCGCGACCCCTGGTTCGGGGTTGACCTCTCCGCAGTCTTCCAGGCGTTCGGCTGGCGGGTGATCGAGATCAACGGGCACGACTACGACCAGATCGAGAATGCTTTCAAGCTCGGGCGGGCCGGCGACCCGCATGGTCGGCCGACCGTGCTGCTGGCGCACACCGTCAAGGGCAAGGGGCTGTCCATGGCCGAGGGCCAGCACACCTGGCACAGCATCGTGCCGACCCCAGAGGACTTCGAAAAGGCCCGACAGGAGCTGGAGCCGGACGAGCTCAACGTCTTGGACTCTTTCCCTGAGGGCGTCGCCGAGCATTACCCGAGTTCCAGCGGACCCAGTTCCAGCGGATCCAGTCCGACTGACAACGATGAGATCGGGGTACGGGCGTGAAAGCGATGCGAGATGTCTGGGGCGAGAAGCTGGTCGAACTCGGCGAGAGCGATCCCCGCACGGTGGTCCTGGACGGCGACCTGGCCAACTCCACGAAGGCCGACAAGTTCGCCAAGGCACACCCTGACCGTTTCTTCCAGATGGGCATCGCCGAGCAGAACCTGGTCGGGGCGGCCGCCGGGCTGGCTTCGGTCGGCTTTGTGCCCTGGACGTCGTCCTTCACCGTGTTCTTCACTCACCGCGCCCTGGACCCGATCCGGATGTTGGTCGCCCAGAGTCACGCGAACGTCAAGATCGTCGCGTCCTACTCGGGACTGCTGATCGGTGCCGTCGGCAAGACCCACCTCGACGTCCAGGACCTGGCCATCATGCGGGCGATGCCCGACATGACTGTGCTGGCTCCGGCCGATGAGGCCGAGTTGCTGGCAATGATGGACTGGGCGGCCGCCTATGACGGTCCGGTCTACCTGCGGCTGGCTCGCGACCCCATCCCCGACGTGTTCGACGCCGACTACTCCTTCCTACCGGGTGCGGTGCACCGGCTGCGCGAAGGTGGTGATGTCGCTCTGGTCTCCACCGGGCCGCAGACCTCGCGGGTGCTCGCGGCCGCTGACCAGCTGAAGGCATCGGGCATCGCCGCCGCGGTCGTACACGTTCCGTCCCTGAAACCGCTCGATGCCGCAGCCCTGCGGGCGGCGATCGCCGACGTCCCGCTGGTCGTCACCGTCGAGGAGCACTCGATCCACGGCGGCCTGGGCGGACTGGTCGCCGAAGTGCTGACCAGCGCGGGCAACAGTCCGCAGATCCTCCGCATCGGTCTGGACGACGTCTGGGGCGAGTCGGCCGGCAACGACTTCCTGCTGGAGAAGCACGGATTGTCGGCGGCGCGCATCGTCGATCAGGTGAGCAACCGGCGGCTGGCCGCCCCGGCACGATGAGTGCCCGCGCGAACTACCAGGTCGACGTCATCGCCGGTGACGGCATCGGCCAGGAGGTCGTCCCGGCCGCCATGGCCTGCGTTGAGGCGATCGCCACCGACCGGGACTTCGAGATCAGCTGGCGCGAGCGGGCCTGGGGATCGGACTACTACCGAGAGCACGGCCGGATGATGCCGGTCGACGGCATCGACCAGCTGGCCGACGGCGACGCCATCCTGCTCGGAGCCGTGGGGGCTCCGGACATCCCCGACGAAGTCACCCTGTGGGGCCTGCTGATTCCGATCCGCCGGGACTTCGATCAGTACGTCAACCTCCGCCCGGTTCGCGTCCTCCCCGGCGTGCAGTCGCCGCTGCGCAACGCCGACGGCCTGGACATGATCATCGTCCGAGAGAACGTCGAGGGCGAGTACTCCGAGGTCGGCGGGCGCCTCTACCGCGGCCAGCCGCACGAGATGGCCATCCAGGAGGCGGTGTTCACCCGGCGCGGTGTAACCCGGGTCGCGGAGTTCGCGGTCGCGCAGGCGAAAGGCCGCCGCGGCTTGGTCACATCCGCCACCAAGTCCAACGGAATCATCCACACCATGCCGTTCTGGGACGAGGTGGTGGCCGAGGTGGTGGCGCGGGCCGGCGACCTGACCCTCGACAAGATGCTCATCGACGCCCTCGCCGCGAGAGTCGTGCTCAAGCCGTTGAGTCTCGACGTCATCGTGGCCTCCAATCTGTTCGGTGACATCATCTCCGACTTGGCGGCGGCGGCGGCCGGATCGATCGGGGTGGCACCGAGCGGCAACATCAACCCACCCAAGGAGCACCCTTCGATGTTCGAGCCGGTCCACGGCTCGGCACCGGACATCGCCGGTCAGGGTGTCGCCAACCCGGTCGGGCAGATGTGGGCGGCGGCGATGATGCTGGAGCACCTGGGCGAGGCCGAGGCCGGTGCCCAGCTGATCGCCGCCTTCGAAGCCGCGCTGGCCGATGGCGTCCGGACCGGCGACCTGGGCGGAACCGCAAGCACCAGCGAGTTCACCGAGGCCGTCCTGGCCCACTGCCGATCATCGATACCTGCGGACTCTTCGGGGGCATCTCATGCGTGACCAACAACTCTTCATCAACGGTGCCTGGGTGGCCGGGATCGACACCTTCGAGGTCCGAGACCCGTTCGATGCGACCCTGGTCGGCACCGTGGCCGTCGCCAGCGCCGACCAGGCGGCCCAGGCGGTGTCCGCCGCCAAGGCCGCCATGCTCGCCGGCTGGCTGCCGGCCCAACGCGCCGACCTGCTGCTGCGGACCAGTCAACTGGTCGCGGAGCGCGCGGACACGTTTGCTGAACTGCTGCGCGCCGAAGCGGGCAAGCCCATCTCCGCGGCCCGGGTCGAGGTGAGCCGCGCCGTCAACACCTTGCGGATCGCGTCCGAGGAGGCCCGCCGGCTGCCGTCCGAGACCGTGCAGTTCGACGAGATCGCACCCGGGGTGACCCCGCTGGGGTTCACCACACCCCAGCCGTACGGCGTCGTGGCGGCGATCACCCCGTTCAACTTCCCGCTCAATCTGGTACTGCACAAGGTCGCGCCGGCCCTGGCTGCGGGCTGCGCTGTCGTGCTCAAGCCGTCGGAGCGCACGCCGTTGTCCGCGGGCCTGCTTGCCGAGACCATGACCGAGGCCGGACTGCCGCCCGGCTGGCTGAACATCGTGACCGGCCGCCCGGAGGTGATCGTACCGACCTGGAACGAGCATCGAGACGTCGCCGTCATCACGTTCACCGGCTCCGCGGAGGTCGGCTGGCAGCTCAAGGCCGCCTCGCCCCGCAAACGGCACGTCCTGGAGCTGGGCTCCAACACAGCGATGGTGGTCGCGGCCGACGCGGACCTGCGACGCGCGGTCGACGCCGCGGTCACCGGTGGCTACACCTTCAGCGGTCAGGCGTGCGTCTCGGTGCAACGCGTTTACGTCGAGGAGCCGGTGGCCGAGGAATTCACTGCTCTGCTCGCCGCAGCCGTCGAAAAGCTGGCAATCGGCGACACGCGGGACCCCGACACGGTGGTCGGACCTGTGATCAGCGAGCAGGCGCGGGACCGGGTCGTGGCCTGGATCGACGAGGCCGTGCAGGGCGGCGCCCGGATCGCGACCGGCGGGTCGCTGGAGGGCGCGTGCCTGCAGCCCACCGTGCTCGCCGATGTGCCGGCCAGTGCCCGCGTCGTGTGCGAGGAGGTCTTCGGGCCCGTGGCGTCGATTCGGACGGTCAAGTCGGTGGCGGAGGGGATCGAGGAGGTCAACTCGGCGCGCTTCGGCTTGAACACCGCGATCTTCACGTCCGACCTGGCGGCGGCGCTGCAGTTCGCCAGGGAGGCCGAGGCGGGCAGTGTCCTGGTGAACATCTCGCCGGCCTTCCGGGCCGACCAGATGCCGTACGGCGGGGTGAAGGACAGCGGGCAGGGCCGCGAGGGCGTCAAGTACGCCATCGCGGAGCTGCTGGACCAGCGACTCGTCGTTCTCGCCCCCTGAGCGGCCCGGGCGCTGGGCCACCGCGTCGTCGCCGTCGCGGCCCGGGACCGGACCCAAGCCGAAGCCTTCGCGGTCGAACACGGCATCGAGCGCGGGCACGATCACTACGCCGATGTGATCAGTGACGCGGGTGTCGACCTGATCTACAACGCGTAGTGACCTCGGAGAGATCCGGCGAGTCGATGTCACTCTGACCACCCCGAGCCCGCCCGCGACCGACCCGCGCTGGTCCTGGGCGCCGCCCTGACGGGTGAGCGGGCCTTCCCGATCGACGTGGACGACGCCGTGGCGAACGCCGAACTGATCGACGCCGTGTACACCCGGGCCGGACTCCGTCGTCGGGCGACATAGGCGTTCCTCTCGAGCAGGACCTCCGGGACGCCGTCTGAGCAGGGCAGGATGAACGTGTGGCCGGACCGGTCCCTGCGGTGGATGTTGTCTCGCAGCCGCGCGTCGGCTGGCGGTTCGTGGTCCCGTACGTCGTCGCGACGGTCGCCATGTGGATGTGCTTCAACGCACCGTCCCAGGTGCTGATCGGCCAACAACTGATCGCCCTCGACGAGGCGAACAAGGAGCGGAACCTGGCGATCGTGCTCAGTGTCGGTGCGGTCATCAGTCTCGTCGCCAACCCCGTCTTCGGGATGCTGAGCGACCGCTCGCGCAGTAGCCGTGGCCGACGCCGGCCGTTCCTGCTGGGTGGAGCGATCGGCACCTGCCTGGGCCTGGCCCTGCTGGCCGTCGCTCCGAACCTCGCCGTTCTGCTGCTCGGCTGGTCGCTGGTCCAGGGCTCGCTGAACTGCTATCTGGCAGCGATCATCGCCATCATCCCGGACCGCGTCCCCGCCGCCCAGCGCGCCCTGGTCAGCGGGCTCGCTGGTCTGTCGCAAGTCATCGGCACCGTGGCCGGCGTCGGTCTGACCAACGCGATGCCGACGACCGTGGCCAAGTACGTGCTGCTGGGCGCCGTCCTCATGCTCGCGGTCCTGGGTCTGTACCTGGCCTACCACGACCGCCCGTGGACCGGTGGTCGACCGGCGTGGCCGACCTTCGCCCAGTTCTTCGGATCGCTCAGGCACCGCGACTTCGCGCTGGCCTGGCTCACGCGCGGTCTGGTGACGCTCGGCTACGCCCTCGGCACCACGTACCTGCTCTACTTCCTGCGCGACCGCGTCGGAGTCGCCGACCCCGCGGGCGGTGTGTTCGTCGCCAACATCGTGGCGGCGGCGGCCCTGCTGGTGACCGTGTTCGTCGGCGGCATCCTGAGCGACCGCACCGGGCGACGCAAGGTCTTCGTGATCATCAGCACCGTGGTGATTGCGGCCGGGTTGACGATGCTGGCGTTGGTACCGACCTGGCCCGGCACCTTGGCGTCGGCGGCGCTGCTCGGCGGGGGCTTCGGGGTTTACCTGGCTGTCGATCTGGCCTTGATCACCGAGGTGCTGCCCAGTGTGGAGGACTCCGGCCGCGACCTCGGCATCGTCAACATCGCGCTGACGTTGCCGCAGGCCTTCGCGCCCGTCGTATCCGCGTTGTTCGTCACCCAGCTCGGCGGCTATGCACCGCTGTTCGCCACAGCCGCGCTGGTGACCTTGATCAGCGCGTTCCTGGTGACCTTGATCAGAGGCGTTCGCTAGCGGTCGTCACAGGGCCCGGCGCTGCGCCACCATCGGGCACAGGAACGGGTCCCGGCCGGCCAGGCCGACCGTGTTCAGGTACCGGATCACGAGGGCGTAGGCCCGCAGCAGGGAGGTCTGCGTGTACGGAACGCCTGCCTCCGCGCAGTAGGCCGAGACCAGCGGCTGCACCTTGCGAAGATGCGGGCGGGCCATCGAGGGGAACAGGTGGTGCTCCACCTGATAGTTGAGCCCACCCATGAAGATCGACATCAGCCGTCCGCCGCGGATGTTGCGGCTGACCAGCACCTGCCGGCGCAGGAAGTCCAACTTCAGCTTGGGCGAGACCAGCGGCATGCCGATGTGCGCCGGGGCAAATGTCGAACCCATGTAGAGACCGAAGACGGCAAGCTCCACGGCCAGGAACACCAGCGCCTTTCCCGGTGACAACACCAGGAAGGCGAGCGCGGCCAGGCCGCCGAGCCGGACCATGAGGAGGCTCAGCTCGACCCAGCGCCGCTGGAGCTTGCCTCGCCGCAGGACCCGACGGACGCCGTCGGTGTGCAGCGACAGCCCCTCCAACAGCAGGATCGGGAAGAAGTACCAACCCTGATGCGCGACCAGCCAGCGCAACAGCCGATTCCGGTGCCTGGTGGCCATGGCAGGAGTGAAGGCGACCGCGCTCAAGGCGATGTCGGGGTCGTAGCCCTCCTTGTTCGGGTTGGCGTGGTGCCTGGTGTGCTTGCTCTGCCACCAGCCGTAACTGATGCCCACGAACAGGTTGGCCAGCACCAGGCTGGTCCAGTCGTTCCAGCGGCCGGACTTGAAGATCTGGCGGTGCGCGGCGTCGTGCCCGAGGAAGGCCAGCTGGGTCATCAGCACGCCCAACACGGCGGCACTGATCAGCTGCCACCAGCTGTCGCCGATCAGGACGAAACCGACCACCCACGCGGCGAGGATCACGACGGCACCGATGAGCTTGGCCCAGTAGTAGCCGTATCGGCGCCGCATCAGGCCCAGGTCATGGACAGCCCGGGTCAAGGCGGTGAACGCGCTTCCGTCGCTGTGCGGAGAGGCGGGGACGGGAGGCATGGCGGGAGTGAGCAGTGACGTCAAGGGTGGAGTGCCGTTCGGTACGGACGGTCTTCATGTTGCCTGGCGTCAGCGTGATGCGAACAAAGCAGCGGCGTACGTGAGCGGCAGCTTCGTGTCCCAGACCGGCTGTGGAGCAGCAGATCAAACGATATAGGAGGCAGACCGACCGGAACGATTCGCAGGTCGTCTCGGGAAGAACTCTTAGCTTCGGCTCAGGCGCAGTCCGGCTTGGCTCGAGGACGGGTCGAACCGAACGGCGGGCTGGATGGGCGGGTCGAAGGAGGTTGAGATGGCCGACGCTCAGGGGGTCGGCATGCCACCGTTGACGTTCAAGGTCTCCCCGGACACGTAGCTCGACTCGGCCGAGGCCAGGAAGACGAGGGCGGGGGCGAGCTCGGCCGGCTGGGCCGGCCGACCGAACGGGGTCTGGGCACCGAAGTCCGCCAGCTTCTCGGGCGGCTGGCCGCCGGCGGTCTGCAGTGGGGTCCAGACGGGTCCCGGGGCGACGACATTGACGCGGATTCCGCGCGATGCGAGTTGCTGAGCCAGTGCCTTCGAGAAGGTGTTGATCGCCGCTTTGCTGGTGGCGTAGTCGAGCAGGATCTCCGACGGCTTGTACGCCTGGATGGAGGACAGGTTGATGATCGTCGAGCCGGCCTCGAGGTGGGGCAGGGCCGCCTTGGTGATCCAGAACATCGCGTACACGTTGGTCTTGAACGTCTCGTCGAACTGCTGGTCGCTGAGCTCCTCGACCCGCTCGACGTACTGCTGCTTGCCGGCGTTGTTGACCAGGATGTCCAGTCCACCCAGCTCATGCACGGTGGTCCGGACCAGCTGCCGACAGTATTCGGGGTCTTTCAGGTCGCCCGGGACCGCCACCGCCTTGTGCCCGGTGGCCTCGATCAATCCGATGATGCGTCGGGCGTCGGGCTCCTCTTCCGGCAGGTACGACAGCGCGACATCGGCCCCCTCGCGCGCGAAGGCGATCGCCGCCGCCGCACCGATCCCGGAGTCTCCGCCGGTGATCAACGCTTTGCGACCGGCCAACCGGTCGGTACCCCGGTAGGTGTCCTCACCGAGATCCGCCCGGTCTCGCAGGTCGCGATCCAGACCGGGACCGTCTTGCTGCTGACTGGTGGTCTCGATGTCGGCGTACATCGAGGTCGGGTCGGTCAGGGTGTACTGATCGGGCATCCGGGCAAACCTTTCGTCGCTGATCGTTGTGTGGGGCCGGTTACCCACTCGGCGAGGGTCGAATCGTCCGCGGTGTCGCCGAGCAGCGCGCTACACCCTTCCCGTACGGGCGGCCGCGAGGAGGGCGCGGGCGGCGTTGGAGCCGCAGGCGCCGTGGACGGCGGCGCCCGGATGAGCCGATGCGGAACCCAGGAAGAGCCCGGCGATCGGCGTCTCCGCCCGGCCGAACCCGGGAATCGGCCGGAAGATCAACTGCTGGTGGAGACTCGCCGTACCGCCGCCGACGGCCCCATTGACCAGGTTCTCGTTCCGCTGCTGCAGCTGATGCGGGCCGAGCACCCGGCGAGCAGTGACCAGAGTGCCGAATCCCGGGGCGTAGCGCTCCAGGCGGGCTTGCATGCGGTCGGCAAACCGTTCGGTCTCCGCCACGTCCCAACTCCCGGTCAGCTCGTCGGCCCCTTCGTCACGACGCACCAGCTGCGGAACGTGGGTGTAGGCCCACAGTGACTCTGTCCCGGGCGGTGAGCGGGTCGGATCGGCGGTGGTCATCTGGCCGACGAGCAGGAAGGGATGCGCCGGGATGGTGTGGTTGTCGATCGCGTTGTGGACGTGGGTCAGCTGCTCCAGGGAATCGGCGATGTGGACGGTGCCGGGCGCCTCCGCGGGAGGGTTCTGCCAGGGCACCGGAGCCGACAACGCCCAGTCGACCTTGACCGTCGCCGGGTCGTACTCGAAGCGGGACATCCGCTGTCGCACTCGCGCGGGCAGCTCGTCCCAGGACACCAGATCTCCGTACAGTGCAGACGCCCCGACATCGGCCACCACCGCGCGAGCGGGCACCTCCTCGCCCTGCTCGGTGATCACCCCGGTCACCCGGCGGTGGGACGTGACGATCCGCCGCACCCGGGTCGAGGTCCGGATCCGGCCGCCATGATCAACCAGGCGGTCGACCATCGCCTGGGCGAGCCGCGCCGAGCCGCCTTGCGGGACGGGAAATCCGTCGGTCTGGCCGATCATGGTCAACAGGAGCCCGATCAGTCCGGAGCCGACGGCGTTCATCCCGATGTCGGAGTGGAGGGCATTGCCGGCCAACAGCAAACGGGCTTCCTCCGACCCGAACCGGGTCCGGGTCAACGTGGCGGCCGGCTCGAGCAACGTGCGGACGTAGTCCAGCCCGCCGACCGCGGGCAATCGCATCAGCACCTTCAGCCCGGCGCGAACCGGTGGGAACGGGGTCAGCAGGGCCTCGATCAAGGCCGGCCCGATCCGCCGCCAATCGGCGTGCAGCTTCAGCCAGGCGGCGCCGTCGCCGTGCTGGCGTGCGTCCAGCTCGGCCGCGGTCCGCTCCACGTCCCGGTGCAGCAGCGCCCAGCCACCGTTGGGACGCGGGTGGCCCAGCACGGCTGGAGCGTGACACCAGCGCAACCCGTACGCGTCGAGCCGCAACGCCGTGATCACCGGGGAGACGCCGGCCAACGGGTAGAACGCGCTGAACGTGTCGTGGACGAAACCGTCGGCCACATCGTGATCGCTGGCGACCGCGCCACCGCAGCGGGACTGCGCCTCGAGCACGGTGACGTCCCAGCCGGCGTCGACCAGCAGGTTCGCCGCCACCAGACCGTTCGGTCCGGCGCCGATGACGACCGCGTTCTGCGGCCGGCTCACCGCGGCAGCCTCTCCATCCCGGCATCATGCCAAGCCTGGATATTGCCGAGTTCAGCCGTGCCCGGGCATTCCCCGGCTGACTTCCGCTGCACTACCGTCTGACGATGGCCAAGAAGCGGACGGAAAAGATCACCGACGAGGTCTACGAAGCCGAGGTCTTCCGGCTGCAGACCGAGCTGGTGAAGCTGCAGGAATGGACCCGGCACACCGGCGCCCGCATCGTGGTGATCTTCGAGGGTCGTGACGCCGCCGGCAAGGGCGGAACCATCAAGCGGATCACCGAATACCTCAGCCCCCGGATCGCCCCGATCGCCGCGTTGCCCATGCCGACCGAGCGCGAACGCGGCCAGTGGTACTACCAGCGCTACATCGCTCATCTGCCGGCGAAAGGCGAGATCGTCCTCTTCGACCGATCCTGGTACAACCGCGCCGGCGTCGAGCGGGTGATGGGCTTCTGCACCGACGAGGAGTACGTGAGGTTCATGCGACAGACCCCGATCTTCGAGCAGATGCTGATGGACGACGGAATCCTGCTGCGCAAGTACTGGTTCTCGGTGTCCGACGCCGAGCAGCTGCGCCGGTTCCGATCGCGGATGAAGGATCCCGTACGGCAGTGGAAGCTCTCGCCCATGGATCTGGAGTCGATCAACCGGTGGGAGGACTACTCCCGGGCCAAGGACGAGATGATGGCCCACACCGATACGCCGGCCAGCCCATGGTTCGTGGTCGAGTCCGACATCAAGAAGCATGCGCGGCTCAACATGATGGCGCACCTGCTCTCCACCATCGAGTACGGGAAGGTCCCGCCGCAGCAGGTGCACCTGCCGAAGCGGTTGACCGCCAGCGAGGGCTACCAGCGACCCCCACGCGAGCTCTACACCTACGTCCCTGATCATGCTGGCGCGTTGATCGACCGAGCACGACGGTGAGCGGCGAACCAGTGTTCATCTCCGGCGTGCGGCCCGTACGCCGGCCTCCGGAGAGAGATCGAGTCGCCGCAGCAGCTGCGCGTTCAACGCCACCACCACAGTGGAGGCCGACATGAACAGTGCGCCGACCGCCATCGGCAGCACGAAGCCGAACGGGGCGAGGATGCCCGCCGCCAGCGGCACCGAGATCAGGTTGTAGCCGGCTCCCCACACCAGGTTCTGCTGCATCTTGCGATACCCCTGCTGCGACAGTTCGATCACCGACAGCACCGAGCGCGGGTCGTCGCTGGCCAGCACTACGCCGGCGGAAGCGATCGCGACGTCCGTACCGGCTCCGATGGCGATGCCGACGTTGGCCCGGGCCAGGGCGGGTGCGTCGTTGACGCCGTCCCCGACCATGGCCACCCGGCGGCCCTCGGCCTGCAACTCCGCGACCTTCTCGCCCTTGTCCTCGGGACGGACGCCCGCGAAGACCCGATCGATGCCCAGGTCGCGGGCGACCGCATCGGCCACCTGCGGTGCGTCTCCGGTGATCATCACCACCCGGCGCCCGATCGCGTGCAGCGCAGCGACGGCCTCCCGGGAGACGCTGCGGACCTTGTCGGCCAGACTCAGGGCGCCGGCGATCCGACCGTCCACCAGCACGTGCAGGACGATCGAACCGCGAGAGCGCCACTCCTGCGTCCCCGCCAGCGGCTCCAGGCCCTGCGCCCGCAGCATCGCGGGACCGCCGACGGACACCTGACGACTGCCGATCGTGGCCGTGACCCCCACCGCCGGCGAGGAGGAGAAGTCGGTGGCGGTCAAGGCCTCGATGCCGCGCTCGCGGGCGAGCGCGACGATGGCCTTGGCCAGCGGATGTTCGCTCTCGGACTCCGCCGCGGCGGCGAGCCCGAGCAGGTCGTCCTCCTCGACACCGTTCACCGCGAGGACGTCGCTGACCACCGGACGGCCCTCGGTGAGGGTGCCGGTCTTGTCGAACAGGACCGTGTCGACCGTACGCATGGCTTCCAGGGCCATCCGGTCGGTGATCAAGATGCCGCCGCGCGCCGCCCGCTCGGTGGCGATGGCGACCACGAGCGGAATGGCCAGCCCCAAGGCGTGCGGGCAAGCGATCACCAGAACGGTGATGGTCCGGACCAGCGCGTCCGCCGGCTGCCCCAACGCGGTCCAGACGACGGCGGTGATCACGGCGGCGACCAGCGCGAACCAGAACAGCCAGGCCGCTGCACGGTCGGCCAGCAACTGGGCCCGGGACGAGGAGTTTTGGGCTTCGGCGACCAGCCGCTGGATCCCGGCCAGTGCGGTGTCCTCGCCGGTGGCCGCCACTCGGACGCGGAGCGAGGAGTCGGTGGACACGGTGCCGGCCACCACGCGATCGCCCTCGGTCCGGGCCACTGGCCGGGACTCTCCGGTGATCATGGACTCGTCGACGCTGGCGCTGCCGGAGACGACCTCGCCGTCCGCCGGGACCCGGCCTCCGGGGCGGACGACGACCACGTCACCGACACGCAGTTCGGCGGGAGCGACTTCGACGACTTCGGATCCCTCGACTCGTTCGGCGACGTCGGGAAGCAGCGCCGCCAACGAGTCGAGCGCCGAGGCGGAGGCGGCGAGGGAGCGCATTTCGATCCAGTGGCCCAAGAGCATGATCACGATGAGCAGGGCCAGCTCCCACCAGAACTCCAGTTCGGGGCTGAGCAGACCCAGCTGGGCTCCCCAGGAGGCGAGGAAGGCCACGGTGATGGCCAGCGAGATCAGCAGCATCATGCCCGGCCGGCGGGCCCGCAGCTCGCTGACGCCTCCGCTCAAGAACGGCCGCCCGCCCCAGATGAACATCACGGTGCCCAAGATCGGCGACACCCAATCCAGCCACGGCCATGCCGGCAGCGAGTAGCCGATGATCATGGCGAACACATCGCTGAGCAAAACCACCGGGATCCCGATGAGCAGCATGATCCAGAAGAGTCGGCGGAACTGCGCGACGTGGTCGCCGTGAGCACCGTGGCCGGCGTGTCCGTTGCCGCGACTGGGGTGATCGTGCTCGGGGTGCTCGTGCTCGGGGTGCTCGTGAGCGGGCGTGCCCCGGGGTGGTTGTCGGGTCGACGACGCCGAAGACGACGGCAGGTGACTGCGCTCCATGTCCTTTGTATACCCCGTGGGGGTATTTTGCGCAAGGGCCGGGCGATGAGATTACGCTGACGTTCTGCCTCGAAGCGAAGGAGCTGGCGATGGACAAGGTCGTGCCCGACGCCGCGACCGCGGTCGCCGACGTCTTCGCGGGCGCGTCGCTGGCCGTCGGCGGATTCGGACTCTGCGGCGTCCCGAGCGTCCTGATCGAGGCGCTGCTGGTCAGCGGCGTCGACGACCTGGAAGTGGTCTCCAACAACTGTGGGGTGGACGAGTGGGGGCTCGGGCGGTTGTTGTTCGCGGGTCGGATCCGGCGGATGGTCTCGTCGTACGTGGGGGAGAACAGGGAGTTCGCCCGCCAGTACCTGGAGGGTGAGCTGGAACTGGAGCTCACCCCGCAGGGCACCCTGGCCGAGCGGCTGAGAGCCGGCGGCTCCGGGATTCCGGCTTTCTACACCGCCACCGGCGTCGGCACCCAGGTGGCCGACGGTGGGCTGCCGTGGCGGTACGGGCCGGACGGGAGCGTGGCCGTGGCCTCCCCCGCCAAAGAGACCCGGACGTTCACCACCCGCGAAGGCCAGAAGCCGTTCGTCCTCGAGCGGGCCATCGTCACCGACTTCGGGCTCGTCCGAGCCTGGCGCGGCGACCGGCACGGCAACCTCGTCTATCGGGCCTCCGCGCGCAACTTCAACCCGCTCGCCGCCATGGCGGGCAGAATCACCATCGCCGAGGTCGAGGAACTGGTCGAACCCGGCGACCTGCCCCCCGATCACGTGCACACGCCGGGCGTGTTCGTGCATCGGGTGGTGGCGCTCACCCCGGAGCAGGCGGTGGAGAAGCGGATCGAGCGGACCACCACCCGCCCGCGCCCTGAGCCTGTCGAAGGGCTCACCTCATGAGTTGGACCCGCGAGCAGATGGCCGCCCGGGCGGCGAGCGAGCTGGAGGACGGCAGCTACGTGAATCTGGGTATCGGCTTACCGACCCTGGTGCCGAACTACGTCGCCGACGGGGTGGAGCTGGTGCTGCAGTCGGAGAACGGACTGCTCGGTGTCGGGCCCTATCCGTACGAGGGCGAAGAGGACCCGGACCTGATCAACGCCGGCAAGGAGACCGTGACCCTGCGTAGCGGGGCCTCGGTCTTCGATTCCGCCACATCGTTCGGGATGATCCGGGGCGGCAAGATCGACGCCGCGATCCTGGGCGCCATGCAGGTGTCCGAACACGGCGACATCGCCAACTGGATGATCCCCGGCAAGATGATCAAGGGCATGGGCGGGGCGATGGACCTGGTTCACGGAGCCAAGCGGGTGATCGTATTGATGGAGCACGTCGCCAAGGACGGCACGTACAAGATCGTCCGTGAATGCTCGCTGCCGTACACCGGGCGGGGAGTGGTGCAGCGGATCATCACCGACCTGGCCGTGCTCGACGTCACCCCCGACGGCCTCCGCCTGGTCGAACTCGCGCCCGACGTCACCGAGGAGCAGGTCCGCGCGGCCACCGAACCGCCCCTGCTCCCCTACCGCGGCTAGCCGCGTAACCCGGGGACGCGGTGTCAGCGACCGGTACCGGCGTAGACCACGGCTTCGTCGGCGGCGTCCAGACCGAAGGCGGTGTGGGCGGCGGCCACGGCACGGTCCACGTCGTCCTGATCGAGGACCACCGAGATGCGGATCTCCGACGTGGAGATCATCTCGATGTTGACCCCGGCCTCGGCCAGTGCCGAGAAGAATTTGGCCGTCACGCCAGGATGGGAACGCATCCCCACCCCGACCACGGACACCTTGCCGATCTGGTCGTCGTAGAGCACCTCGGCGAATCCGACCTCGGTCCGGATCCCTTCCAAGGTGGCGATCGCGGCCGCACCGTCGGTCTTGGGCAGGGTGAAAGAGATATCGGTGCGGGCCGTCTCCACCGTGGACACGTTCTGCACGATCATGTCGATGTTGATATCGGTGCGGGAGACCGCCTCGAAAATCCGTGCCGCAACCCCGACCTTGTCCGGAACCCCCACGATGGTGATCTTGGCTTCGCTGCGGTCGTGCGCGACGCCGGAGATGATCGCCTGCTCCATCTGGTCTTCCTCTGCTCTCTCTTCGATCCAGGTGCCGGGCTTGTCGGAGAACGACGACCGGACGTGAACGCGTACGTTCTCGCGACGGGCATATTCGACGCAACGCAGATGCAGGATCTTGGCCCCGCAGGCCGCCATCTCGAGCATCTCCTCGTAGCTGATGTGGGGGATCTGCCGAGCGCTCGGCACGATCCGAGGGTCCGCGGTGAAAACGCCGTCCACGTCGCTGTAGATCTCGCAGTAGTCCGCGCCCAGCGAGGCCGCGAGCGCTACCGCGGTGGTATCTGAGGCGCCGCGGCCGAGCGTGGTCACGTCCTTGGTGTCCTGCGCCACGCCCTGGAAGCCGGCCACGATCACGATGTCGCCCTGGTCCAGCGCCGTCGTGATCCGCCCGGGGGTGATGTCGATGATGCGGGCGTTGCCGTGGGTGCCGGTGGTGATGATGCCGGCCTGCGAGCCGGTCAGCGACCGGGCGTGCAGGCCCTGGTCGTGGATGGCCATGGCCAGCAGCGCGGCGCTCATCCGCTCGCCGGCCGTCAGTAGCATGTCGAGTTCCCGCGGCGGTGGGAGGGGAGAGACCCGGAGGGCGAGGTCCATGAGCTCGTCGGTGGTGTCCCCCATGGCGGAGATGACCACCACCACGTCGTGACCGAGTTGGCGGGTCGCCACGATCCGCTTGGCCACCCGCTTGATGCTGTCCGCGTCCGCGACCGACGAGCCACCGTACTTCTGGACTACGCGGCCCACGCCGCAGCCTCCTTACCTCTGGACATCGCAGCAACTGTAGTGCCCGCGGCCCGGGACGCCGATTTCCCGAAACGTTCCGGGTTCACACCCGTCCTGACTCGCCACACCCGGCATGCGGGGTGTGAAGAGCCAGCCATGGGGTGAGGTGAGGGCGAGTCGCTGGGATACTGGCCAGGTGACTGAGCCCGTACCGCAGCGTATCGGCGACACCGATCGCGACCAGGCCGCCGACGCGCTGCGTGAGCATCTGGCTCAGGGCCGACTCAGCCCGGATGAGTTCGACGAACGGATAAGCGCGGCGCTCTCGGCGAAGACCGCGGCGGACCTCGAGCCGCTGTTCGCCGATCTCCCCGATCCCCGACCGGCCACCCTCAAGGGCGTCGAGCCGATGAGTGCGCCGTGGCCGGCCTACAACCCGCCCCGGCCGACGGTTCCCGCGGCGAGACCCGTGGCGGAGGTGCCGGCGGTCAACAGCAATTGGGCGACGGGAATGATGGTCGCCGCCGCCGTGGCCTGGCCGGCGTGGCTGATGCTTTCCTTCGCCACCGGCTGGCGCCTGTGGTGGCTGATCTGGATCCCGATCACCATCTCGGCGCTGGCGGGCAAGTTCCGCTCGCAGCCGGGCCAGTAGTGCCCGGCGCTCCACCGCGCCCGTGGACGACGCCCGGCACCGCGCCAGGGCGATCGTCGCGGTCCGGCCGGCCGGGCCCCGCCGGTGAAGACGCCCTGGCCTCGGCCCCTCAGGCCGGGCGGTCCAGCTCCTCGATCATCTGATTGGCCAAGCGGCCGAGGAGGTCACCGAGCCCATCCTGGGCGCGTCCCCGCGTACGGCCCGAGGTGGCGACACGCCAGTCGATCGTCCGCAGGATCGGCTGGCCGGCGGCGCGGACGGCGGCCAGCAGCGCGTGCTCCTCACCGTTCCGCACGCCGGGGAAGCCGCCGACCGCCTCGTACGTGCTGAGCCGGATGGCCAGGTTGGCGGCGTAGGCGTGATCATGGGACCCGTCGCGGTGGATTCCGGCCAGGACGAGTCGATCGTGGGCGAGATCGACCGCCGGGTTGCTGTCCATGAGCTCGATCAGACCGACAACCATGCTGGCCGAGGCAAGCCCGGCGAGCTGCAGTCCGGAGCTGATCCAGGTCGGCGGGACGATGCTGTCCGCGTCGGTACTGAACAGCCAGGTATTCGACCGTTCGACCGGGTCAAGGCGCCGCGCTCGTCGAATCAGGCCGGCACGGACCGATCCGACCGGCATCGCCTCGCCGGCTTCCCAGATCAGCGACTCGATGTCGGTGGCGGTTCCGAGCACTGATCGCGCCAAGCCCGCGGTGGCATCGTGACAACGGTGCGCGGCGACAGCGACGGTCGCCCGTCCGACCACCCCGCAGGCCCTGGCTCCACGGACCGCCGCCAGCACCGACTCCAGGCAGGCCTCGATCCGACCCGCTTCGTTGCGGGCCGGGATCGCGACCACCACGTCGATGGGCGCACTCACGGGGAATCGACGAATCCGCCGAGGAAGCCGTCGTCGGCGTCCGCGTTCTGCTGCAGCACATAGAGCTGGAGATCGTGGATGGCCCGGGTGAGATCTGCGTCGTAGGCCAGTCCGGCGGGCCCGGCGATCCGCTGCGCCTCGGACAGCACGGTATCGACAGCGTGGGCCACGGCGGCCCGAGCTTCGGTGCTGAGGACCTGCAGCAGGCTCGGCTCGGGGTGCGGATCAGCCAACAGGCGCTCGAATCGCTGGGCGGCCGCGAGAACGACGGCGCCAGCAGCCGCCAGGGCCGTACGGATCCGGCCGAGGCGCCGTTGCAGTGGTGACGCCGGCTCACGCAGCCGACGCCGGGTCAGATCGGCGATCCGTGCCGCGCCGCCCGCCCAACAGGCGGCGACCCCCACGCCGCCGGGAAAGAAACCCGGCCGGGACAGGTAGAAGTTGTCCGGACCGACTTGGATCTCGGCCTCGACCCGGAGCTGACGGATCGGAACCGAATGAGACCGGCTCACCTCCATCGCCGTGGTTGACCAGCCTCCCGTGTCGACCGGCAGGTCTTCCACCGCCAGATCGATCAGCAAATGCTCCTCCGAACTGAGCCAGACCGGTACCAGGGCCCGATCCAGCAGACCGGCGCCAGAGGCGAACCGGATGATCCCGTCCAGCACCAGCCCGCCTTCGACCCGATGGGCACTCACGCCGGTTCGCTGGGACCGCGAGGCCCACACCCCGTACAGCGCATCCGGCTCGGGCTCGCGGTCGGCCTGATCGAGGATCCGGAGGGCGTCGATGTGGCCCTCGGCCAGTCGGGAGAGGGGCACATCAGTGCGGCCGAGTGCGAGCAGTTCCGTGATCAACTCAGGCCACGTCGATCCCGCCCAGTCCCGAGCCGCGGCGACGCGGGCGAGTTGGGACCGCAGCGCCGCCGGTGTGGGCGCGTGTCGCGCATAGTGGGGGTCCAGCTCGACCGGAGCGGGATAGGGAGCGAGCGCGCTCAGGGGCGAGTCAGTCATGATCGGTTGTCCGGCCGGCGGTGCCAACTGTTGAGCACGAACTCCGGATCCTCGAGCCGGACACCGGCTTGCCACCCGTTCCCGAGCAGCGTTTCGGACATCTCGACCTGCACGGCGGCCCCACTCAGCCAGGCATCGTGCGGGTGTTGCCGCCAATGCACGGCCACGAGCTCGGCCCCCGCACGGGTCACGTGCTCGAACCCCGCCAGCGACGCCGCTCGATCACGATCGGTGAGGTAGTACAGGAACTCACTCACCACCACCAGATCGAACGGACCCTCGGCGGCGGCGGATTCGACCTCCGGCAGTGCGAGTCTCCGTACGGTCACATTGTCCAGGCCGGCGCAGGCCCGCCGGGTGATCTTCACGGCCTCGGCGGCACCGTCGGTGGCCAGCACCCGGTGACAGCGGGCCGCCAGCCGGGCCGCCAGATGCCCGGTACCGGAGGCCGGATCCCAGGCGTGCTCGTACCGGGGTCGACTCAGCACGCCCAGCACCAGCGCCAACTTGCGCTGCTCGTAGAAGCTCGAGCCGACGCGCCACGGGTCGGGTTCCCCACGGTAGAGCGCCTCGAAATCAGGTACGGCGGTCATGCCGATCTGTCCGGCATGATCAACAACTGCTGGCCGTGATGACGCAACATCCCCGGCGGTACGACCGGGCCGAGGTCCTCGTCCAGTGGGTCCAGCTGGCTGACGAACGCGGCGCACGCCCGGCGGTGGGCCAGGTCGGCCGCGACGTCGCTCGTGAACTTGATCAAGGCCAGGTCGGCGGCCTCGATCGAGTCCGGATGGGCCCAGTAGGTCATCCACACGGGGAACTCCAGCAGGGGTAGACCACGTTCGGCGGCGACCGTCGCCGCCGCCCGCCCGCAGGCCCGATGGTCGGGATGCGGATCGTGCCGCCAGGGTGCCGCGAGCACCACCGAGCCCGGTGATTCGTCAGTCGGGCCGCAGTCGAGTCGGGCTCTCACCTGGTGGGCCACTTCACTCTCGTGCTGAGTCAGCCGCCCATCGGGTAGATCCAAGTGACGCCGCCAACCCACCCCGAGGGTGTCGAGCGCTTCGTCCCATTCGCGCAACCGCCGGTCGGCGAGACCGAGCGGCCGTGCGATGACGTGATCCACGCACGCCTCGCCGGCCGTGGCCACGATCGCACTCACCGGCCAGCGGCGACTCCAGGTGTGCATCAGGCGTCCGCAGCCCAGCGCTTCGTCGTCCGGGTGGGCCGCCACCACGAGCAGCGTGGCCGATCCGAGTTCGTGACCGAGCCGACACAGCAGCGCGGCCATGCTGAGGCTCTCCGCCCGAGCGATCCGCGGTGCCCACACGTCGAGGCCGTTTCCTCCCGGGGTGACGACCTTCCGGTCGGCAACGGACTCGGTCATCATGCAGCACCAGCCCGCCCGGCCAGGGCCTCGGTCAGCTGGGCGTGCCGCTCGATCAGCTGCTGCCCGCGCTCGTATTCGGCGTCCCAGTCGCTGGTCAGGACTCCCACCACGGATCCGTCGACCGCGTACCAGACGGCCCAACCCTGCGGGCCTTCCACCAGCTCTGCGCTCTCGTAGCCGTCACCCCACGACGAGTACTTGAGCTCATGATCACCGATGCCCGACCAGAAGCCGGGGGCCGTCGCCCACCGTCGGTCCTGCCCGGCGATGTTGGCCCCGGCGATCTCGCCCATCTCCTCGGCATCGCCCCAGTGCTCGACCCGCAAGGGTCGGTCGGCGGCCGGGTTGTGCGCGTACGCGATGTCTCCGACGGCCCAGATGTGGGGATCCGACGTCCGCAGGCCGTCGTCGGTCACCACGCCGCCGCTTTCGATCCGCAGCCCCGCCGAGGCGGCGAGGCCGACGTTCGGCTGCGCGCCGCTCCCGCTGACCACCGCCGCGGCCGACAGGATCCGGCCGCTGACCAGATCGACCCGCCAGCCCTCGTCGTCGGTGTGGGTGAGCGAGGCGACGCCGTCGCCCAGCACCAACACCACACCCGCGTCCACCAGCCAATCCCGGATGCGAGCGCCGGCCTCAGCGCCCAGCCGAGCGGCGTGCGGGAGCTCCTCGTCGGTGACCAGGACGACCGAGGCCCCGCGCCGAGCCAAGCTGGCGGCCGCTTCGCAGCCGATGAACCCGGAGCCGATCACCACGATGTTGCGACCCAGCTGCGCAATGCCGCGCAGGGCCTCGCCGCTGTGCCGGTCACGGACGTAGATCACGCCGGGCAAGTCACCGCCGGGAACGGGCAGCGGGTTCGGTGACGATCCGGTCGCCAACGCCAGCCGTCGGTAACCGATCACCGTGCCGTCGGACACGACCACCTGGCGCCGGTCGACGTCGAGCTCGATCGCGGGCGTACCCAGGCGCAGGTCGACGGCGTTGTCGGTGTACCACTCGGGCTCCGCCAAGGGCAGGGAATCGGCGTCGGTCTCCCCCCGCAGATACTCCTTGGTCAGCGGCGGCCGCGCGTAGGGCGGGTGCTCGTCGGCGCCGACCAGCAAGACGGTGCCGGTGCCTCCCGCCCCGCGGTATCCGCGGGCCACCCCCAGCCCAGCCGGGCCGCCGCCCACGATGAGCAGGTCGACGTCTAGATCAGAAGGGGCCAGGTCTGGCGTGTTCTCGTCGGTCATCGACGCTCCGTCACAGCCGCACGGTCTCATTCTCCCCACCGGAGTACGGCTCGCCGGTGGCCTTGGCCTTCACGAAGCTGACCACTGAGGCGATCCGGCCGCCGGGAGTGTCCCAGTACTCGGCGCTGTCGGCGTTGACCTTGATCAGCACGACGCCGGGGTCGTCGGGCCCCTGCGGCATCCAGGCCTCGACCACGGTGTTCCAGAGTTCGCGGGCCCTGGCTTTGTCGATCACCATCTCGGCGGTGCCGTTCAACGAGATCCAGGTGGCCCCGGAGCTGAGGGTCACCCCGACATGCGGGTTGGCTGCGATGTGACGGATCTTGCGTGAGTTCCGCTCGGCGAAGAACCACAGGTCGCCGTCGAACTCCACCTCCTGCTGGGCCATCGGGCGGGAGAAGAAGTGCCCCTGCTCGTCGACGGTGGTCAGCATTCCGATCTTGATGCCCTTGGCGAGTTGGGCCACCTTGGCGGCCGGATCAGCGGTTTCGGTCATCGATTCCCCTTGGTCCCTTTCCGTTTCTCGAAGATGGAGATATCCCGCGGCACCGCTTCTATTCACCATGTTCGGTCGTCCGAGGTGCCGAAAGCCTCACCGGATGCCGGTGGTGGCCAGGCCCTGGAGGAAGAAGCGCTGGAAGTCCAGGAACAGCACGACGAGCGGAGGCACCGAGAGCAATGTCGTGGCTATCAGGGCGAGTTCGTTGACGATGCGGATGACCGGAACGAGTAGATCACGTTCATGATCAACAGGAAGAAGGCCGCCTCGTAGAGCTCGGCGGGTACCCCCGGTCTCGGTGTCGCCCGACCAGTTGACGAAGGTCAGCGTCGCCTTGACGTCAGACCCACCGGACGGTGCCTGACCCCCGGTGTTACTCCCGGTCAACCCGGCACAGGAAGTGAGAGCCCCGGTGGCTGCCAAGCCCAGGCCGGCTGGCAGGATCTGACGGCGGTTCAGCGTCATGGTCGTCTCCTCGGTCCGGGCCGACTCCGGTGTCGGTGCTCCAACGAACAGTGCCTCGTGGCTTCGGGCACAGTGATCACTGCTCCGCAACTATTCCGGAACAGGCCCCGCGCAGATGCGGTGAGCGGACGCGGGCTCGACAGGCGCGGTCCTAGAGTGACGTGGGTGAGCGACAACCGGGACATTGCCTGGGGCATTGTCGGACCAGGGCGGATCGCCGCCAAGGTCGTCCAGGATTTCGGCCACGTGCCGGGGGCTCGGGCGGTCGGCGTGGCCTCCCGATCCGCCGAGAGGGCCGAGGCCTTCGCCGCCGAACACGGCGTCGAGCGGCCGTACGGCTCGTACGCCTCGATCATCGCCGACCCCGATATCGACGTCCTCTACGTCGCCACTCCGCATCCGCAACACCACGCCATCGCCCTGGCGGCCATCGAGGCGGGCAAGTCGTTGCTGGTCGAGAAGACCTTCACCGCCACTGTCGCCGGCGCGGAGGAGATCGCCGCCGCGGCCCAGCAGCGGAGGGTGTTCGTGATGGAGGCCATGTGGACCCGTTTCCAGCCCGCCATCGTCGCCGCACGGGAGCTCGTCAACGACGGCGCGATCGGTGAGGTGCGTCAGGTGCAGGCCGATCTGGGGGTGGACCGCCCGTACGACGAGCGTGATCGGCTGTTCGACCCGGCCCAGGGCGGCGGCGCCCTGCTGGACCTCGGGGTGTATGTGGTGTCGTTCGCGCAGTACTGGCTGGGTGCACCCAACCGAGTGGAGGTGGTCGGCTCGCTGGCCCCGACCCGGGTGGACTGGGAGGTGGGGCTGCTCCTGGGCTACGACGATGGTCGGGCCGCCAGTCTGCTGGGCTCGCTGCGGCACCACACCCCCGGTGCGGCGCGGATCCACGGCACGAAGGGCTGGATCGACGTGCCGCCGCGCTTCCACCATCCGAAGCGGATCACTTTGAGTCGGCAGGGGCGGGAGCCCGAGGAAATCGTCCGGCCACCGTTGGGCGACGGCTACGCCCACGAATTGATCGAGGTCACCGAGTGCCTGAAGGCCGGTCGGACCGAGAGTGCCGTGATGCCGCTGGCCGACACCGTCGCGGTCCAGCGAACCCTGAATCAGGCCGCCGAGCAGCTGGGCGTACACCACCGCGAGGACGAGACGGTCGATCTCAGCTGAGCTCACACGTTGGCGCCGTGAGCCCGTCGAAGGAGAAGGCCCAGACGAGCGGAGACGGTCCGGCATCCGGTCAGCCGCTACAGGCACGGGCGCAGAGTGGCCCATGGATAAGGTCGCTGGGTGGGCACCCGCACCCTTGGCGTCCGGGACCTCAACCGGGCGTTGTTGGCTCGCCAACTGCTGATCGACCGGGCGCCGCTGAGCCTGCCCCAGACACTCGAGCGGATGGGGTTTCTGCAGGCGCAGTACGCCCCGGCGATCTACATCGGTCTGTGGTCACGTGCCCAGGGAGTGGATCGCGACGAGGTCACCCACCTGCTCGAGGAGCGCAGGATCGTTCAAGGCACCCTGCTGCGGTCCACCATCCATGTCGTCGCCACCGGTGACTACTGGCCGGCCGCCCTCGCCGTTCGGGAGGAGCGGCGCAAGGGGCAGCTGAGGGCGACCCGTGGTTCACCGTCGGCCGACGAGTGTGCAGCCGCCGCCGCGAAACTCCGAGCCGCCTTGGAAGCCGACGGCGCGCTCCGCCAGACCGAGATCGACAAGTTACTCGGACCCGGCATGCGGAGCGCGGCCGGACTGTGGGTCGACCTCGTTCGGATACCGCCCTCCGGCACCTGGGAGCGACGGCGCGCCGATCTTTACGGCCTCGCCGAGGAGTGGGTAGGCCCGGCGCAGGGCACGGCGGAGGACGGTGTCGCCTTGCTGGTCCGTCGCTACCTGGGCGGGTTCGCCCCGGCGAACCCTAAGGAGATCGCGAACTGGGCCGGCCTCGCGGTCGCCACCGTGGCGGCAGCGCTGGCCGGCATGCCCGTACGGACGTTCCGCAGCGAGGACGGTACCGAGCTCGTCGATCTGCCTGATTCGCCGCTCCCCGACCCGGAGACGCCCGCGCCGGTCCGCTTCCTCTCCAACTGGGACGCCGCGCTGCTCGTGCACGCCCGCCGCACCGGCATTCTCCCCGAGGAGCACCGGCCGAAGATCTTCCACACCAAGGCGCCCCAGTCGTTTCCCACCTTCCTGGTCGACGGCGCGGTCGCCGGGACGTGGAAGTATGCCGACGGCCATGTCGAGCTCACTCCGTTCAGCCCGCTGCCGACGTCCGTGCGCCGCGAGCTCGACGACGAGGCGGAACGACTGGCCGAGTTCCACCGCTGAGGCTGGCGCGCCAGGAGCAAATCCGCAGCGAGCGGACGACGCCCGAGCGAGTGGAGGACGACTACGCGTCGACGTAGCGACGGCCCTCGAGGGCGCGGCCCAGGGTGACCTCGTCGGCGTACTCCAGGTCACCGCCGACGGGGAGTCCGCTGGCCAGCCGGCTCACCCTGACACCCATCGGAAGCAGCAACCGGCTGAGATAGGTGGCCGTCGCCTCGCCCTCGAGATTGGGGTCGGTGGCCAAGATGACCTCGGTAACGGTGCCGTCGGCGAGTCGCAGGCACAGCTCCCGGATTTTCAGCTCACCCGGACCGATGCCGTCGATAGGGCTGATGGCGCCGCCCAGTACGTGATAACGACCGCGGAACTCGCGCGTCCGTTCCACGGCGACCACATCCTTGGACTCTTCGACCACACAGATGATGCTGGGGTCCCGGCGCGGGTCCCGGCAGATCCGGCACTGGGTCTCCTCGGCCACGTTGAAGCAGACCTCGCAGAACTTCACCGTGTCCTTGACCAGCTTGAGGGTGTCCGCGAGCCGGAACACATCGTCGTGGTCGGCGGCCAGAATGTGGAAGGCCAGCCGTTGCGCGCTCTTCGGACCGATCCCGGGCAGTCTCCCGAGCTCATCGATCAGGTCCTGGACCGGCCCCTCGTACACCCGATGCTCCTATCGATTCAGACGGCCGATTCAGATGGTCGGGTCAGAAGGGGAGGCCGGCGCCGCCGAGGCCCCCGGCCAGCGGGCCGAGCTTGGCGGCGGCCAGCGCCTGGGCCTGGGCGTTGGCATCCCGGATGGCGGCCACGATCAGGTCGGCCAGCGTCTCGGTGTCCTCCGGGTCCACCGCTTCCGGCTTGATGGTCAGACCGACCAGTTCGCTGGCGCCCGTCACCGTCGCGGTCACCAGATCCCCGCCGGCGGAGCCCTCGACGGTTGTGTCGGCCAACTCCTGCTGCGCCTGAAGCAGCTGCTGCTGCATCGCTTGGGCCTGAGCCAACAACCCGGACATATCGCCTTCGGGAATCATCGTGGTCTTGCTCCCTTGTCTAGGTCGGGGCTGCCTGTCGGTTCACCGGCACCCGTGATGTGTCCGGTCGATGTCGAGCCAGCCTATGCGGGCCGTTCCTCCTCGGCGATGATCTGCGCCCCGAGTTGGCGGGCGAGGAGTTCGGTGTCCGACTCATCGCTGGTGTCCAGTTCGGAATCGTCGGGGTGCGCGACGGCGTCCCGCTCGTCGACTTCCGGCCCGGGCGAGGAGGACTTCCCGCGGCGGGTGGGCCGGACCTGCTCGCGCGCCTGCTCACGACTTTCCGGGGTGACCCGGGTGGTTTCCACCACCGGGGGTGGTGGGGACGGGTCGCCGGACCCGACGGTCACCGGCGGAGCGCCGGTGCGCTGAGGAGCGGCACCAGCGACACTCGGATCCACCATCGTCTCGATCCGCAGGTCCACACCCAGGACCTCGATCAAGGCCTCCCGCAGGACGTCCTGGCTGCCGCCCTTGGCGAAACTGTCCCGTGCCCCCACCCCGGCCATCGCGAGCATGAGGGCGCCGTCGCGGATCTCGACGACGTGGGCGTTCTGACTGAGCAGGATCCAGGTGAACCGTCGTCGTCCCTTGACCTCCTCCAAGACCTCCGGCCACAACCGTCGTACGTCGGTCACGGTCATGCCGCCCGCCCCGGCGTTCTCGATCGGGGCGACCGGCTCGGCGGGCGGTTCCGGGCCCGGCTCTGCGGCGGGTGGCTGCGGGGGTCGAGGGTCGGAAGGCGGGGCCGGTTGGCTGGGCTCGACCGGGACCGCCGCCGGCGGCTCGGTCCCGAGCGGCTGATTGGTGGCGGGCTCGCGCTGGTCGGGGGCCGTGGCGCCCTTCGACGAGCTCGGCGCACGGTCACCGACCACGCCCATCCGGCGCTCCAGCCGATCGAGCCGGGCGTGCACTCCGCGGTCGTCGACGTCGGCGCCCGGCAGCAGCGCCCGCGCACACATGAGCTCCAGATGCAGTCGCGGGGCGGTGGTCCCGCGCATCTCGGTCAGCCCGTGGGCGATCACCTCCGCGGCGCGGGTCAGTTCGCCCGCGCCGAGGGACGCCGCCTGGGAACCGAGCCGCTCGGCCTGATCGGCGGCCACGTCGACGAGTCCCGACGTCAGGGCGTCCGGTACGGCGGCCACGATCACCAGGTCGCGCAACCTGCGGAGCAGGTCCTCGGCGAAGCGGCGCGGGTCCTGGCCGACGTCGATCACCTTGTCCACGCAGGCGAAGACCCCGCCCGCGTCACCGGCCGCGAAGGCGTCGACGAACTCGTCCAGCAGAGAGTCGGGGGTGTACCCGAGCAGCGCGGCCGCCTGACGGTAGGCCAGTCCGCTGTCGTCCGCCCCGGCCAGCAACTGATCCAGCACCGACAGCGAATCCCGTACCGATCCGGCCCCGGCCCGGACGACCAACGGCAGCACGGCGGGCTCCACCTCGATGCCTTCGGCGTGACACAGCTTGGCCAGATAGTCACCGAGGACCCGGGGCGGGACGAGCCGGAACGGGTAGTGGTGGGTGCGGGATCGGATAGTGCCGATGACCTTGTCCGGCTCGGTGGTGGCGAAGATGAACTTCACGTGGGCCGGCGGTTCCTCGACCAGTTTGAGCAGCGCGTTGAAGCCCTGGGTGGAGACCATATGGGCCTCGTCGACGATGTAGATCTTGTAGCGACTCGCCACCGGGGCGAAGAAGGCCCGCTCCCGAAGGTCGCGGGCGTCGTCCACCCCGCCATGGCTGGCGGCGTCGATCTCGATCACGTCGATGCTGCCCGCACCGCCGCGGGCCAGATCCCGGCAGGACCGGCATCGGCCGCAGGGCTCCGCGATCGGCCCCTGCTCACAGTTCAGTGCCCGGGCCAGGATGCGCGCCGAGGTGGTCTTGCCGCAGCCCCGTGGTCCCGAGAACAGATACGCGTGGTTGACCCGATTGTTGGTCAGCGCCCGCTGCAGCGGCTCGGTGACGTGCTCCTGACCGATCACGTCGGCGAACACATCGGGCCGGTAGCGCCGGTAGAGCGCGAGCGGGGCGGCCTCGGGAACGTTCGTCTCGGCGAACAGCTCCTCATCCTGAGTGTGGCCGACCGGCGCGTCGAACAGTTCCGCACTGGGGTCGGAGGCCGCCCCCCGCGCCGAATCCGGCTCGAGATTCTGCTCGGGGTTCAGGGCCACATCTCCCACGTGAGCACCCTATGCCTTGGCGGCGACACCACCTGCCGGGTCACAATTCCGGTGGGCCGGCCCTGCCCATGCACTCCGCCGTTTATGCCGATTGGGCCACAATGCGAGGTGATGACCTCGCGACGCACTTTCCTTCTCACCTCGGCCGGACTGGCGGCCGCGGCGGTGACGGGCTGCACGCCGAGCGAATCGGGGGGCCCGTCCGGGGCCACCAGTCCGAGCGTGTCGCCGACCCCCAGCGCCCCGCGAAGACCCACGCCGACGGCTACCCCTTCTCCCAGCGCGTCGACCCGGCCCAGCCCGACGCCCGAGCCCACCACCGTTCGACCGCGGGTCGCCGGAGTGATCGCCCAGAATCTCGAGGTGCCCTGGGGCATCGCTTTTCTGGCGTCTGGGCACGCGCTCGTCTCCGAACGCAATTCGGGGCGCATCATCCGCGTGACCCCCGACGGCAAGAAGACGAGCCTCGGTGAGATCGACGGCGTGGAGGCCCCGAGCGGCTACGGCGAGGGTGGTCTGATGGGGATCGCCTTGGCGCCCGGCGACGAGGAGACCCTGTACGCGTACCACACCAGCAGCTCCGATGACCGGCTCGTCCGGGTCAGTCTGGCCGGGGGCCGGGTGGGCCGATCACGGAAGGTGTTGACCGGGATCCCGACCAGCGTGCATCATCACGGCGGCCGGCTCCTGTTCGCACCGGACCGCACGCTCTACCTTGCGACCGGTGACGCCGAGGACTCCGAATCGGCCCAGGACCGCGACGCGCTGACCGGCAAAATCCTTCGACTGACCGGAGACGGCCGGGCGGCTCCCGGCAATCCCTACGGGAACCGGACCTGGAGTTACGGCCACCGCAACATCGAGGGTTTGGCGTTCGACGCTCGGGGCCGGCTGTGGGCCACCGAGTTCGGGGAGAAGGAAGCCGACGAACTCAACCTGATCGTCAAGGGCAAGAACTACGGCTGGCCCGAGGCTGAAGGCCGCTCGGGCAACAACGACTTCGTGAATCCCAAGCTCACCTGGCGCCCGACGAGCACCTCCTCGCCGGCCGGTCTGGCCATCGCCCGATCGACCGCGTTCGTCGCCGCGCTTCGCGGTGAGTGCCTCTTTGCGGTCACCCTGGACGGAAACGGGGTCGGCGAGTCCTCGGAGCACTTCACCGAGAAATACGGGCGGATCCGCAACGTGGTCGTGGCGCCCGACGGTGATCTGTGGATGACGACGAGCAACACCGACGGCCGGACCGAGCCGGGCAGGGACGACGACCAGATCTTGCGCGTAACCCTGTGAGCGCGGATGCGAGGATGCCGGGATGAACTCCAAGAGCCTCCTCTTCATCGGCGGTAGCGGCGTGATCAGCGCGGCCAGTGTGCGACTGGCCGTGGAGCGCGGCCACCGCGTCACGGTGCTCAACCGTGGAAAGTCGTCGACCCGCCCGCTGCCCGACGAGGTCGAGACGTTGCAGGCCGACGCCGGCGACCACGAGGGCGTCGACGCCGCGCTGGGACGCCGGGAGTTCGACGCCGTCGCCCAGTTCCGCGCCTTCACTCCCGATCACGTCGGCACCGACGTCGAGCGCTTCCTGGGCCGGACCGGGCAGTACGTCTTCATCAGCTCCGCGTCGGCGTACCAGAAACCGCCGGCTCGGTTGCCGGTGACGGAGTCCACCCCGTTGCACAACCCGTTCTGGCAGTACTCGCGGGACAAGATCGCGTGCGAGGACCGGCTGATGGCTGCCTACCGGGAGCAGGACTTCCCGACCACCATCGTCCGCCCGTCACACACCTACGACGTGACGCTGCTGCCCACCAGCGGCGGGTGGACCGATGTGGCCAGGATGCGGGCCGGCAAGCCGGTGGTCGTGCACGGCGACGGGACATCGCAATGGACACTGACCCACAGCGACGACTTCGCGGTGGCGTTCGTCGGTTTGCTCGGCAATCCGCTGACCCTCGGCGAGGCGTACACCATCACCGGCACCCACGCCCCGACCTGGAACCAGATCTACACCTGGCTGGGCCGGGCGGCCGGAGTCGAGCCGGAACTGGTGCACGTCGCCTCCGAGACCATCGCCCGCGTGAGTCCCGATCTCGGTCCCGGCCTGGTCGGCGACAAGGCGCATTCGATGGTCTTCGACTGCGCAAAGGTGTCCGCCCTGGTACCGCAGTTCGCCACGACCATCTCCTACGCCGACGCGGCCGTCGAGCAGGTGGCCTGGTACGACGCGAACCCGGAGGAGCAGGACGTCGACGCCGAGCTGGACGCGGTGTTCGACCGGCTGGTCGAGGGCGCCCGCACCTTCGGGTCCTGAGCCCGTCCAAGGGCCATGAACGCCCAGGCACGGATCGGCATCTCCGGCTGGACCTACTCCCCGTGGCGCGGGGAGTTCTATCCACCCGGGCTGCCGCAGCGGCGCGAACTTGCGTACGTCGCCGAGCGGATGAACTCGGTGGAGATCAACGGCACGTTCTACGCGCTGCAGCGTCCGGCCAGCTTCGCGTCGTGGGCCGAACAGACGCCGCCGGACTTCGAGTTCGCAGTCAAGGGTGGGCGCTTCATCACGCATCTGAAGAAGCTGAGCGATGTCGAGACGCCGTTGGCCAACTTCCTGGCCAGCGGGGTGCTCGCGCTGGGGACAAAGCTCGGCCCGCTGCTCTGGCAGCTGCCACCCAATCTGGGTTTCGATCCGGACCGGATGGCGGCGTTCTTCGCTCTGCTGCCCCGGACCGCGGGCCAGGCAGCCGCCCTGGCCGCGGGCCATGATCAGCGGATCGGCTCCGACCGGGAGCTGATCACGACCGCATACCCGGACCATCGGCTGCGGCACACCGTCGAGGTTCGGCACGACAGCTTCCGCTCTCCCACCTTCGTTGCTTTGTTGCGAGAGCACGACATCGGGCTGGTAGTGGCCGACAACCCCGGCCGCTGGCCGATCCTGGAGGAAGTGACCACCGACTTCATGTACGTCCGGCTGCACGGGGATACCGAGCTGTACGCGAGCGGCTACTCCGACGAGGCGCTGGACCGCTGGGCGACGAAGATCACGGGTTGGCTCGAACAAGATCAAGACGTCTACGTCTACTGCGACAACGACGCCAAGGTGCGGGCGCCGTACGACGCCATGGGCCTGCTCGACCGGGTCGGGCGGACTCGATGAGTTGAGGGCTTCCTGCCCTCATCGAACGGCGCGGTTGCGCGCTTTCACCAGGGGCGGATTCAGCCGCAACGCGCCACTCAGCGAGTCGACCAGTGCGCGCTTGGTCAATCGACGCTCTAGAGCCCAGGCGCTGATCAGCAGCGACGAGACGAGGTAGCCGCCGGCGGCGGACTGAAGACGGCCCCCCGCGCACCCGACAGAGCTCACTTACCCTTGCTGCCTTCCGACCCTGGGGGAGTTGGGCGAGATACCGCCGCACGGGGGACCGCGTCCGAGTGTACGGGATCGCCGGTGACGGTCCATCGCTCGTGAGCGAGTTCGCGATCTGCCCGGAGCAGCCGGTAGCCTTCCGCGCGGAGGATTCGCCTAGAGGCCTATGGCGCTCGCTTGGAAAGCGGGTTGGGTTAACGCCCTCACGAGTTCGAATCTCGTATCCTCCGCGGCTCTGACAAGGGAACCGCTGGTCGGAGGTGTTCGAATAGCGGCCCGAACGGGCACCTTAGTCTCAGTTTTCGGCCACAGATCGGCCCGAGCGGGCCATGTTTCGGGAACGTTGGCGAACGTCAGCGGACCGAGAAACAGGCTCTCGGGCCCAAGCGCCGACAGCCAACTCGCTACGAAAGCGGGTTGATCGGCGTCTGTCTGCGTGTGTGATTGTGTGCCAGCGGTCACCTCACTTCGCTGTCCGAAGGAGGCGACCGTTGGCCTCGCGGTGTGAGTCGCGGTGATCGTCGGCCCGATGGACCTGGTGGGCCACGGCGCCCAGCCGCTGTGATGGCGCGCCGTCTCGGTGGTACCTGCCCAGTCCGGGATGCTGGTGAAATGAATGTCCGGGGTGTATGTCGACGGGTACAACCTGTACTACGGCGGCAGAGGCATCTGTGGTCGCGGTCCTCGGGATGGCGTTGGCTCGACCTTCGAGCGATGGCCAGGTCACTCATCACGTTGCAGTCCGACTGGACCGGTCCGTTCGAGCTTCGCGTGGTCTTCTGCACCGCCCGGGTGAAGGGCCGTGGCAACACCTCCACCCAGCCAGACCAGGACGCTACTTGCGCACACTTGTGCGAACGGGCGCCGTCGACCTGATCGAGTATGGATCGTACTTGAGCGTGTCGCAACAAGTCCGTTCGCAGTCGCGGATCGTCGAGGACGACCGGTGTTGAGTGACGACCGGTGTTGAGTACAGCCCAGTGGCCGCTGATGGTCCAGGATGCCACCGGCGTCGACGTGCCCAGCGCTCGATTCATGGCATCGGTCGCGCGTCGTGAAGAAAAGGGCAGCGACGTGAACGTCGCCACGCACCTGCTCGTCGATATCTTTGGCGGCGCGGTCGACGCGGGCAGTGGTGATCAGCAACGACAGCGATCTCAAGCTGCCGATAGACATCGCCCGTGGTGTCGTTCCCGTGGGTCTGGTGAACCCGACGAAGGGCTACCCCGCTGGCGCACTCAACGCGTCACCCAGCACCGGTGTCGGCGGCCACTGGTGGTACCAACTCACTGCAGCAGACTTCAGCTCCGCGCAGCTGCCGCCGACCGTTGGTCATCTCACGAGGCCTCAGGGGTGGTAGAGCAGTAAACCCAACCCCAGAGGGGTCGGGCGGTATGCGAAATGTGTACCGCTGCCGGCGAGACGGGCAAGTAACTGGTGTCGTTAGGCTCGGCCGCCGCCCTGCGTGTCAGGGTGAGTTGAGGCCAGCGGCTCAGAGCAAGCCCGCCTGACGCAGGGCGAGATTCGGATGGATTCCCCGTGACCACCAGTTCGATGTTGTCGCCGGTCGACGACGATGAAGCCATGATTTCGGCAGCACCAACGCCGGAGGGGCCGCGGTCGGAGCGGCCGTTGCGGCGCTCGTTCACCCCGGCGCAGAAGCTGGACCATCTCGCCGCTTATGAGGCGGCCTGCCAGACCAGCCAGGGTGGGGCCTACCTGCGTGCGGAAGGACTGTTCTCCTCCCAGATCACGGAGTGGCGCAAGCTCCGCGACGCCGGCGTGTTGACCGGGAAACAGCCCGGTGAGCGGGTCGCCAAGCCGTCGGCGGAGCAGGCCGAGATCGCCCGGCTGCGCCGCGACCTGGACCAGGCCGAGCGGCGGCTGGCCACCACCGAGACCGCCTTGGAGATCATGGGAAAAGCGCACGCGCTCTTGGAGCAGATCTCCAAGAGCGCGGACACCGACGACCGGCGCGGGACGCGTTGATGACGGCCTATGCAGAGCTCACCGAGGCGGGGGTGACGACCCGGGCCGCGGCCCGGCTGACCGGGCTGCCCCGCTCCACCGTCACCCGCCGCCGCCCCGACCCGGGCGTGCCGGCGGCCAGGCCCGGGCCGGCGAACCGGCTCAGCCCGGTCGAGCGGCTGCACATCTTGGCGGTGCTGGACGCAGCCGCGGTTCGTGGACCTGCCACCGATCCAGATCTACGCCACCTTGCTCGACGAGGGCACCTACCTGTGCTCGATCTCCACCAGGTATCGGATCCTGGCCGACCACGCCCAGCTGGTCGAACGGCGCCGGATCGCCCGCCACCCCGCCCGCACGGTGCCCGAGCTAGTCGCGACCGGACCGGGGCAGGTGTACTCGTGGGACATCACCAAGCTCGCCGGCCCGACCAAGGGCCTCTACGACGACGCCTACGTGATGATCGACATCTACTCCCGCTACATCGTCGGTGTCCGAGTCCACCCGCACGAGTCCGGACCGCTCGCGGTCGACATGATCCGCCAGGTCTTCGACCTGCACGGCACCCCTCAGGTCGTGCACGCCGACAGTGAGTATGGGAGGGCTGGTGTTCCCGGGTTTCCTGACTCGCACGCCGATGGACCCGTCAGGATGCTGGTATCCAGGCTGCCCCGGGCATCCTGACCCGCACCTTCCGATTGACGACGTGTGTCTTTCCTCGGATATGTCGGTTGCCCGGGACACCTGGTGAGGCGCCTCGCCTCGCCGACGGAGTGACCTAAGGAGAGCCTGCGCCAACAGGTGCTCATCACTGTCTTGTCCACCGGTTCTGGCTCGGCGTTGCCGCCGTCCCTATCAGTCCGAGCAGACCGGAGGAAGCGACATGGCAAGCATGCCAAACCCAACCAGTCAGGTGAACCCGACGTCGATGAGTAGTCGGGTGGTGGTGGGTGGGATCGACACCCACAAGGATCTACATGTGGTGGCGGTGATCGACACCGCCGAGACGGTGTTGGCCACGCACAGCTTCTCCACCACCCGCGCCGGCTACCGGGCCCTGGTGAAGTGGCTGCGCACGTTCGGGGAGGTGGCCAGGATCGGGGTGGAGGGCACCGGCAGCTACGGAGCCGGGATTTGCCGACACCTGACCGAGGTTGGCATCGAGGTGTTGGAGGTTGACCGCCCGGACCGTTCGGACCGCCGCCGCAAAGGCAAGGACGACGACCTGGACGCGATCAGCGCCGCCCGGGCCGCCCTGCACGGCCGCCGGGTCAGCATCCCCAAATCCAAGGACGGGGCGGTGGAGTCGCTGCGGGTGCTGCGGGTGACCCGGCAGACCGCGATCCGGGCCCGCCGCAACGCCTTGCAGCTGCTGCGGATGACCATCGTCGCTGCCCCCGAAGAGCTGCGTGACCAGGTCCGGAACCTGACTCGGATGCAGCTGATCCGCACCTGCGCGGCGTGGCGGCCCGAAACCACCAATGCTGCCGACCCGGTCGCTGCGACCCGGATCGCGTTGAAGAGCCTGACCCGCCGCATCTTGGAGCTGGGCGATGAGATCGCCGCCCTCGACGAACTGATCAAGCCTTTGGTCACCGCCCTCGCGCCGCAGCTGTTGGCCCGGGCGGGGATCGGGATCGAGGTCGCCGGTCAGCTGCTGGTCACCGCCGGGGACAACCGCGACCGGCTCCGCTCCGAGGCCAGCTTTGCCATGCTGTGCGGTGTCGCACCGCTGCCCGCATCGTCGGGGATGACCCGGCGTCACCGGCTGAACCGTGGCGGGGACCGACAAGCCAACTCCGCACTGCACCTCGCGGTGATCAGCCGGATCCGGATCGATGAGAAAACGCAGGCCTACGTTGCTAAGAAGACCGCCGAGGGACACTCCAAGCTGGAGATCATCCGCTGCTTGAAGCGCTACCTGGCCCGCGAGGTCTTCTACCTGCTTAACGCACCAGCCGACGAACCCGTCACGGTCGCCTGACCCGGCCTGGCACCTTGCGGTTCCTTCATCGCTGCCAACTCCGCTGGCGCGCAGGCGCGGTCAACATGCCTGCCGAACGTGACCTTGCCGATCAAGGCTTGACCGTGCCGAGCACCGGCACATGATCAGAAGCGGAGGAACCGACAGCACACCCTTGACACACAGGAGAGCATCCGAGGCACCTCGATGACCTCCAAGACCGTCGCGCAGCTGCTCGCCGACCTCGAAGTCACCCGGTCCCCCTCACGGCCGAAGGTGTCCAACGACAACCCCTACTCCGAGGCCTGGTTCAAGACCCTCAAGTACGCGCCGACCTTCCCCGACCGGTTCGGCTCCCGCACCGACGCCCAGCAGTTCATCGACGCCTTCGTCGAGGGCTACAACCACCACCACCGCCACACCGGCATCGGGCTGCACACCCCCGCTGACGTCCACTACGGCCACGCCACCACCGCCCACACCGGACGCCGAGCAACCCTCGCCCAAGCCCGCGCACGCCACCCCGAACGCTTCACCAGCAGCAGCAACCCCAAGATCATCACCCTGCCCGGCGCCGCCTGGATCAACCAGCCGAAGGAAGTCGCAGCCTAAATCCTTGACTCCCGCTGGCCCCGATCACCTTGACAAATTCCGCCGAAGGCGCTACGCGTGGCAGAGCCACGGCCGAGCCTAACGACACCAGTTAGAGCACAAGGAACCTGCGCGATTCAGACGCCCTCGACGACACCTGTTGCCTAGACTCACGTGTCTTGTACAGGAAGATGCCGAGGGTGATCGCGCTGCCGACGGGGACTGTCGCATTAAGGGTGTTTCCGGCCCAACGCGCTGATGGAGATCAGCGGGGAAGGTGCCGTGATGACGACACTGGAGATTGTGCCGAAGAAGAACAAGCCTGAGCCGTCCGCTGAAGAGAGGGCAGCGAAGGAGCTGGTCCGGTTGGCCCGGGAACGGGGCCTGTCTTTGACCGGCCCGGACGGGCTGTTGAAGCAGTTCACCAAGAGTGTGCTGGAGACGGCGCTGAACGAGGAGATGACCGAACACCTCGGCCACGAGAAACACCGGGCGCCCGACGAGCGGGACTCGACCAACATCCGGAACGGGACCCGGCCGAGACGGTGCTCACCGAGGCCACCGGGCAGGTGGAGATCGAGGTGCCGCGGGACCGGGACGGCAGCTTCGAGCCGCAGATCGTGAAGAAGCGGCAGCGCCGGCTGACCGGGGTCGACGAGATCGTTCTGTCGCTGTATGCGAAGGGTTTGACGACCGGGGAGATCTCGGCGCATTTCGCCGAGATCTACGGCGCCTCGGTGAGCAAGGAGACGATCTCCCGGATCACCGACAAGGTGATGGAGGAGATGGCCGACTGGTCCAACCGGCCCCTCGACGCTGTGTAGCCGCCGTGTTCATCGACGCGATCGCGGTCAAGTCCGCGACGGCCAGGTCGGAACCGGCCATCTCGCCGCGATCGGGGTCAGCCTGGCCGGGGAGAAGACGTCCTCGGCCTGTGGGCCGGCACCGGTGGGGAGGGGCCAAGTTCTGGCTGGCGGTGCTCACCGATCTAGAACCGCGGCATCAACGACGTGTTCTTCCTGGTCTGCGACGGCCTGAAGGCCTGCCCGATGTGGTCGCCAATGTGTGGCCGTTCACCACCGTGCAGACCTGCATCATCCACCGAGCCGTACGGTCGGGGGCCGAGCCGGGCGGCTCCGGTCCGTCGTGCGCCATGGGCGTTCCGCAACTCAGCACTGTCCTAGGCAATTGGGGCCTCTACGAAGTTGAGCGGAGTGTGACCCGTTCAAGTTCGTAGTGCCCAGTAAGCCGTACCCAATTCGCCATCACCGTCGGCCATCGGCCACCATCCTGCGTGTTCCGCCGTCGATGTCTGTCCGCTTGGCGACGTCCCTGCGCTGTGCTGTGAAGGCGACCATGGCCACGTGGCTGGAGACGACGAAAGTCTCGGGGCAATGGCGACAACCACGCCCAGGCTGCAGATACGTTGAAACAGTCGGCCCGGTGGGCGCCGAGCTGGCGTCGACTCTCAGGGCAACCCTGCGGCGATTAGGTGGTCAAAGCCGCTCTCCTCAGCCTACTCTGGCGCGGGCTGGCCGTCCTGCGCGGTGAGCCACTCGGCCAGGCCGGCCAGCAGGACGTCGTACCGGAAGTCACCGGCGGCGGTGGTTCGTCCCCGCCAGGCAACTCCTGGCAGCTGCCGGCTCCCACCGCCAGCCGTCCAAACTCCAGCACCAACCGCCGCCGGGAGGGCTGGTCGGACGCGCGGGTCAGCCAACCGGCAACATCGGCCAGTCGTGCCGCTGATGACGAGGCTGCATCGCCTGCGACAACCCGGTCCGGGCTCCGCATAGTCACCGGTGCCCGACCTCGCCCAGCAGCCGCTCATTGGCTTCGGCGAGGGTCCGAGCCGCCCCATCATCAGCTGTGACGACTGCGGAGTCCGATGGGGTTCCGACCACGGCGTCATCCGTGATCCGTCAGCGACCTCGTTGAGCGGGATCTGGGCGGCACCGAGCTGAAGGCCCTCATCCAGTCACGGCTCAGCCCGGGGGCGACTCCGTGGACGTCAGTCTCGAGATCGCTGCAGCGGCGTGCACCATCGTCACCGCGCATGGAGACAGGTGATC
>CAVVTA010000021.1:0-45278 GCA_963751045.1 uncultured Actinomycetota bacterium | reverse complement strand
CTGCTTCCTCGAACAGCCGACAGAGAGGTCACACCCATGTCCGACGAGATCGCGACCGCACCTCTGAGCCGGCGATCGCTGCTGGGCGGCGGCGCCGCGCTAGGGGTAGGCCTGGCCGGCTTAGGAGTGCAGGACGCCGCCGCTCAGCCGACATCACGATCAGGTTCATCGTCAGGATCGGTGCGATCCGCGGTCCGATTCCTGCAGGGCGTGACCGACGCCTACCACAGCACCGGCTTCCGCTTGGCGCAGAGCTACTACGACGACTCCGGATTGCGCGACACCGCCTTCGTCTACGACAACGCACTGGCCATCATCGCCCTGCTCGCCGGCGGCGACACCGGACGGGCGCGCGCCATTGGGGACGCCCTGCTGTGGGTGCAGAACAACGACGAAGAGTTCAACGACGGCCGGGTGCGCCAGGCCTACCACGCCAACGCCCTTACCAAGGTCGACCCGAGGACCGGCCGGACGGTCGCCAACTACGTCGGTGACCCCTTCTGGTTCATTCACAGCGCCGTGGGAGACCTATCCTGGGCAGGAATCGCGCTGGCCCAACTGGCCCGCCGCACGCGGTCGGCGAGTTACCTGACCGGTGCAAAGCGGATCGCCCAATGGATCTTCGACAACACCCGCTCGACCAGCGGACTCGGCGGGTACACCTTCGGCACCCGCCCAGATCTCCAAGGCTTCAAGTCAGCCGAGCACAACATCGACGTGTACGCCTTCTTTCGCATGATCGCCCGGCTGACTGGCCGGGGCGCCTGGCTCACCCGAGCCGACCACGCCTGGGAGTTCGTCACCAGACTGTGGAACGCCGAGGACGGCTTCTTCTGGACCGGCTCCAACGACGGATCCACGATCAACAAGTCGCCGACCCAATTGCCGCTGGACGTGCAGACCTGGTCCTGGCTGGGCGCCCGGCGCCAACGGTACGCCGCGGCCTTGGACTGGGCGGCCACCAACCTGGCCACCACCGACACCCCGCAGCGCACCAACAGCGCCCTGACCGGCAACTACAAGGTGAGCGGTGTGGCCTTTGGCAGCGGGTCCCTGCTGGCCGACACCGAGTCGACGAACCCAGTCAACGGTGGCCCCGACACGGGCGCGGTGTGGTTCGAAGGCAACGCGCAGTTGGCCCTGGCCCTCCGGGACCGGGGACAGCGCGGAGACGCCGACGCGGCCGACGATCTGCTCGCCGCGATCCGCTCGGCCCAGGGCCGGCTCGGCGCCGGCCAGACGTTCAACTCCAAGGTCATTCCGGGGGGGATCGTAGCCGCCAGCTCGCCGATGGACACTGGCTTCGGCTTCGGCTACTACCAGCACCTGCACGTCGGGGCGACCTCCTGGTACGTCATGGCCGGCACCGGCACCAACCCCTACCGGTTCCTCTGAGCCGCTCGCGCGGCTCTGAGACTCACCGTCCCGAAGCGGGTCACAGACGGCAGCCACCGGCCGTTGGGGGGTGTCGTCTGTGACCTGGTGCCTGAGGATGCGGCTCAGGACACCTTGAGGTCCTTCACCTCGGCGAGCAGCTGGCCGAGGGAGTCCTTGGCGTCGCCGAAGAGCAGGGTGGTGCCCGGCTCGAAGAGCAGCTCGTTCTCGATCCCGGCGAATCCGGGGCGCATGGAGCGCTTGAGAAAGACGACTTGGCGGGCGGCGTTGGCGTGCAGGATCGGCATCCCGTAGATCGGGGCCCCCGGGGTGGTCTCGGCGGCCGGATTGACCACGTCGTTCGCGCCGACCACGAGCGCGACGTCGGCCTGGCGGAACTCCGGGTCGATCTCGTCGGCTTCCCTGAGTTGCTCGTACGGCACCTGTGCCTCGGCCAGCAGGACGTTCATGTGTCCCGGCATCCGGCCGGCGATGGGATGGATCGCGTAGTCGACCTGGATTCCCCGCTCGGTGAGCACGTCGACGAGTTGCCGCAGGGTGTGTTGCGCCTGGGCGACCGCCAGACCATAGCCGGGGACGATGATCACCCGGTTCGCGTACGCCAGCAGGATGGCCACGTCGGCCGGGCTCACCGACTTCACCGGGCGGTCGCTGGCCTCGCCGGCCCCCAGGGTGGAACCGCCGCGGAGCGCCCCGAACAGGGTGGCCCCCAACGGCCGGCCCATGGCGGTGGCCATCAGCTTCGTCAGCAGCGTGCCGGCCGCGCCGACCAGCGTGCCCGCCACCAACAGCAGAGAGTTGCCCAGCACGTAGCCGCTCGCCGCCACCGACAAACCCGTGAACGCGTTGAGCAGCGAGATGACGATCGGCACGTCCGCGCCCCCGACCGGAAGGACGAGCAGCACGCCGACACCCGCCCCGATCAAAGCCAGCGCCACACCGAGTATCAGCGATGGGACCAGGACGAGTCCGACGGCGAAGCCGACCGCCGAGACCAACGCGAATCCGTACAGGATCGGGTAACCGGCGAAGGTGATCGGCCGACCGGTCATCAGCTCCTGCAGCTTCAAGAACGTGACCACCGACCCGGTGAAGCTGACCGATCCGACCACGATGGTGAAGGCCGTGGCGACCAGATCGAAGACCGGCGCCGATCCGGCCCGCGCCACCGCCTCCAGCTCGACCAGCGCCACGATCGCCGCGGCCGCTCCACCCACGCCGTTGAACAAGGCAACCAGCTGGGGCATCTGGGTCATCCGGACCCGGTAGGCGCCGAGAACTCCGATCAACGTGCCGACGCCGACCGCGAGCAGTATCCAACCGAGATGGTCGAGATCGCTGGCCAGAAAGACGATCACGCAGGCCAGCACGGCGCCCAGGGCACCGATCAGGTTCCCGCGCCGGGCGGTGCGCGGCGACGAGAGACCCTTGAGCGCCACGATGAAGCAGACCGCAGCAGCCAGATACCCCAGCTGCGCCCAGACCGGCGTCACCATCCGGTCCCTGAGCCCGTCGAAGGGCCTGCGCCGGTCGAGGGGCGGTCACGGGGCCCCTCGTCAGGATCAGGACGCGAAGCAACCAACTCAGGACGCCTTTTCGTTCGGGTGAACATCTGCAGCATCCGGTCGGTGACCACAAAGCCGCCGGCCATGTTGATCGCGGCCAGCACCACGGCAATCAGGCTCAGCACGAGCACCGGGCTGGAGTCGGCCGTGCCGGCCACCGCAATGGCGCCGACCAGGATCACGCCGTGGATGGCGTTGGCGCCGGACATCAGCGGCGTGTGCAGGGTGGAGGAAACCTTGGAGATCACCTCGACCCCCACGAAGGCGGCCAACACGAAGATCGTCAACCAGGTGATCGCCTCACCCATCGGCTCCTCCTCCTTCGGTGACCCGTACCGACTCCTGGCTCGCACTGTGAGTGATCGATCCGTTCCGGGTGACGCACATGGCCGCCACGATCTCATCGTCATAGTCCGGCGCGAAGCCGTCCGGGCCGGTCATCAGAGTGATCACCTGCCACACATTCTGGGCGTAGAGCCGGCTGGCGGGGTTCGGCATCTGACTGGCCACGTTGCTGCCGCCCCAGAGTTGCACCGACCCGGCCATGAGCGCCCGACCGGGCACGATGCCCTCGACGTTGCCGCCGGAGTCCGCCGCCAGGTCGACCACCACCGAGCCCGGCTTCATCGCCGCCACCATCTCGGCCGTGACCAGGATCGGGGCGGTCCGACCCGGAACCGCCGCGGTCGTGATGAGGGCGTCGGCCGCCGCGACGTACGGGGCGAGCAGCTCCCGCTGGCGCTGCGCACGTTCCTCGCTCATCTCGCGGGCGTAACCGCCGGATCCCTCCAATGTGGGCAGGGCCAGGTCGACCGGCACCGCGCCGAGGGAGGCGATCTCCTCAGCGGCCGCCGCTCGGACGTCGTAACCCCGCACCACCGCGCCCAGCCGCTTGGCGGTGGCGATGGCCTGCAGCCCGGCGACCCCGGCGCCGAGGACGAGGACTTCGGCCGGACGAACGGTGCCGGCGGCGGTCATGCTCAGCGGGAAGAACTGTCGCAGCCGCCCGGCCGCAACGATCGCACCACGGTAGCCCACCACCATGGCCTGTGAACTCAGAGCGTCCATCGGTTGGGCGCGGGAGATCCGCGGAACCAGTTCCATCGCGAACGTCGTGACACCGCGGTCCCGCCGGGCCGCGACCTCGGCCTGCTGGGCTCCGGTCGGGAAGAACGAGCAGGTGGCGACGTCGGCCGCGGCCGGCTCCAGTTCTGCGGTCGGCGCCGGCTGCACGCTCAGCACCAGACCGGCTCCTGAGACGGCCGCCGGATCCACGGTCGCGCCCGCCGCCGCGTACGCCGCGTCGGAGAACAACGCTGCCGTCCCACATCCCGGCACGACCGCCACCTCGTAGCCCGCTTTGACCAGCCGGGCCACCAGCTCGGGAGTGAGCGCCACTCGCGTTTCACCCGGAACGGTTTCTCTCCGGACGGCGATACGCACCCGCCGAACTTAGCCCACCAGGCGTCGCCGGTCGCGCCGACCTCGCCGCTAACCGCGCCGGGAACGGTGGAAGATCGGGCTGCCAGGATTGGGAGATGCGCCGCCGCCGCTTCAGCCAGGTCGATGTCTTCTCCGCCGTTCCGTACGGCGGCAATCCACTCGCCGTCGTGCACGACGCCGAGGATCTGGACACCGCGGCCATGCAGGGATTCGCAGCGTGGACGAACCTGTCGGAGACGACCTTCCTGCTACCGCCGGACGACCCTCGCGCCGACTACCGCATCCGGATCTTCACCCCCACCCAGGAGTTGCCGTTCGCCGGCCACCCCACGTTGGGCAGCGGCCACGCCTGGCTGACGGCCGGCGCGACGCCGCGCAGCGAGGGCGAAATCGTTCAGGAATGCGGTGCCGGCCTCGTGCGACTGCGGCAGACCGAGATCGGTCTGGCTTTCGCTGCGCCACCTCTGCGACGCTCCGGACCGGTGGACGAGCACCTGCTCCACCGCGTGGCCGCGATGCTCAATCTCGACCGGACCGCGATCGTCGACGCCTCGTGGCTGGTCAACGGGCCGCCCTGGATCGGGGTACTGCTGGAAAGTGCCGAGGCGGTCCTCGCGGTCCGCCCGGGCGTGGTCGACGCCGACATCGGAATCACCGGCCGCTACCCGCCGGGCTCGGCGGAGAGCATCGAAGTCCGCGCCTTCTTCCCGCTCGGGGGGTCCACGGCCGAGGACCCGGTCACGGGAAGTCTGAACGCCGCCCTGGCCCAGTGGCTGCTTGGCTCCGGCCGACTCACCGCCCCGTACGTGGCCCGGCAGGGCACCGTCCTCGGACGCTCTGGTCGGGTGCACATCAGCACGAACGACAGCACGAACGACAGCACGAACGACAGCACGCACGACAGCACGAACGACACGGAGATTTGGGTCGGCGGCGGTACGACGACCCGGATCGAGGGGTCCGTCGAGCTCTAGTCCGCCGATCAGGCCTCGCGTACCCGCACGGAGATCCGGTGCCAACCCGTGGCGCCGTCCGGGGCGGGCGGCGCGACCGCGTCGGTCTGCACCTCACCGTCGGCGTCGACCGCCCGTACGGTCAACTCGTGCGGGCCTGGCTCGGCGTCCCAGGAGAAGCGCCATTGCCGCCACGTATCCGGCCCGGTGACCGCGGCCAGCTCCGCGTCCAGCCACTCGTCGTCGTCGACCCGCACCTGCACCTTGGCGATCCCGGTGTGCTGCGCCCAGGCCACCCCGGCGACCACGACCCGGCCCATCTCGACGGTCGGCGTGGCCGGTACGTCGATCCGGGAGGCCAGTTTGATCGGTCCCCGGGCGGACCAGCCCAGCGGCGTCCAGTAGCCCTGGTCGGCGGCGAAGGTGGTCACCTTGAGCTCGGTCACCCACTTGGTCGCCGACACGTAGCCGTACAGTCCCGGCACCACCATCCGGACCGGAAAACCGTGCTCGACCGGAAGCGGCCGACCGTTCATGCCTACGGCCAGCAGCGATTGGCGATCGTCGTCCAGCAGCACGCTGAGCGGCGTACCCGCCGTCCACCCGTCGTGACTCCGGGACAACACCATGTCGGCATCCGCACGTGGCCGGGCCTCGCGGAGCAGCTCCCGGATCGGTAGGCCGAGCCAGCTGGCGTTGCCCACGAGGTTGCCGCCGACCGGATTCGAGACGCAGGTCAGGGTGGTTACGTGCTCGGTCAGGGGCCGGGCCAGCAGTTCGGCGAAGCCGATGGTGATCTCCCGCTCGACCATGCCGGTGACCGTCAGCGTCCACTGCTCGGGATCGATCACCGGGAGCTGGAGCGCGGTGTCGATCCGGTAGAAGGTCTCCGTCGGGGTCACGTACGGGCTCAGACCCGGCACCCGCAGGTCCGCTCCGGCCGGGATCGGCTTGCCGGGCTTGGCCGGGCCGGGGAGCTGGATCCTGGCCCGCGCCTCGGCGATCTTGGCCGCGGCACTGACCAGAGCCCGGCCCGCCACCGCGGCGACGGCGGCAGCCGCGCCCAGCAGCACCGTGGTGCGCAGGAAGCTGCGCCGCTGGACCACGACTGGACCGGACAGATCGGGTTCCGGTGGCTGAACGGCACTGCCGTCCTGAGCGGGACGGGACGGCGGCTCGGGTTGAGCGAGATCGGCCGCCGCGCGTACGGAACGCGCCAACCGCATGACCAGCAGATGCAACACGGTGTAACCGGCGGCGAGACCGATCAGCGTCGGCAGCACAACGTGAATCTGCCCAGGCAGCCGGCTGACCACGGACCCGACGCCCACCGCGGCGACCGCGGCGAAGACCACGGCCCCGCTGTAGCGCCGGCGGAGTTCCAGCTGTCCGGCCACGGCGCACAAGGTGAGCACGGCGACCGTGATGATGATCAGCAGGACGGGCTTGTCGGCCGTGCCGAGTGTTTCCTTGCCCCAGTTGACCAATGGCGCCGGCAGCAGGTCGATGATGGTCGAACCGACCGCGGTCAGTGGGGCGGCGGCCGGGGCCAGGAACCAGGAGGCGAGGTCCGCGATCGCGAGGCCGGTCAGGCCGGCAACCACCCCGGCCAACCGGGCCAGGCCGATCGCTCCACTGCGCTGCACAGCGTCAATCTTGCCTCAACCGGTGAAACCACAGGTTGGCTCGAACGCGACGTGATCGCCGAACGCCTGGGGCCCTGCGCCCCTTGTTGCTGCCCTTCTCTGCGAAGGCAAGCTGGGAGCATGGAGGCACCGGCGTGCGTGACCTATCGACCCGGCTGGGTGCACGACGCCGACGCGGTCTTCACCGAGCTGCGGGCCCAGATCGGCTGGGAGCAGCACGCCATCCGGATCCACGGCCGCAGCTTCTCGACGCCCCGGCTGACGGCCTGGATGGGCGATCACTCCTACCGCTACTCCGGGCTGTCCCATGAGCCGCAGCCGTGGCCGCCAACGCTGGCGACGCTGCGCAACCGGCTCAGCGAGGAACTCGGAACCGCGTTCAATTCCTGCCTGGCCAACCTGTACCGCGACGGCAGCGACTCGATGGGGTATCACGCCGATGACGAGCCGGAGCTCGGTCCGGAACCGGTGATCGCCTCGCTCAGCCTGGGCGCCCGGCGGCGGTTCGCGATCCGTCATCGCACCTCCATGCAGCGGTGGACCTGGGAGCTGGGCGAGGGAGATCTGCTGGTCATGTTCGGGGAATCGCAGCGCGACTACCGGCACGCGGTCCCGAAGACCGCGCGGCCGGTGGGTCCGAGGATGAATCTCACCTTCCGGCAATTCGCACCCGCGTAGCGGTGCCCGTGAGTCGAGGTGCTAGACAGACCAGGTGCCCACCGAAGGAGTTGGAATGACCGACATCGATACGCTGCTGACCGAGCTGACCCTCGAAGAGAAGGCCTCGTTGTGCCTTGGAGCGGACTTCTGGCGCACGGCGGCGGTGGACCGGCTCGGGATCGGCGAGATCATGGTCTCCGATGGGCCGCACGGGCTGCGGGCCCAGCTGAAGGAGGCCGACCACGTCGGCCTCTCCGGCAGCGAACCCGCCACCTGCTTCCCGACCGCGTCGGGCATCGGATCGTCGTGGAACCGGGACCTGTTCGCCGAGGTGGGTGAGGCACTCGGCCGGGAAGCCAGCCGGCTCAAGGTCTCGGTCATCCTCGGGCCCGGCATCAACATCAAACGCTCACCCCTGTGCGGGCGCAACTTCGAGTACGTGTCGGAGGACCCCTACCTGTCCGGCGCCCTGGCGACCGCCATGGTGAGCGGCATCCAAAGCCAGGGCATCGGCACGTCGGTGAAGCACTACGCCGCGAACAATCAGGAGGACGACCGACTCCGGGTCAGCGCCGAGGTGGACGAGCGGACCCTGCGGGAGATCTACCTGCCGGCGTTCGAAATGGTGGTCAAGGAATCGCAGCCTTGGACGGTGATGTGCGCATACAACAAGATCAACGGAACCTACGCGTCGGAGCACCACTGGCTGTTGACCGAAGTGCTCCGGGACGAGTGGGGCTTCGACGGGGTTGTGATGTCGGACTGGGGAGCGGTGCATGATCGGGTCGCGGCCCTGGCCGCCGGGCTGGATCTGGAGATGCCGCCCAATCTCGGCGTCAGCGATCAGGCGGTGATCGCGGCGGTGCGCTCCGGCGACCTGGACGAAGCGGTGCTGGACGAGACCGTACGGCGAATGCTGCGACTGGTCGAGAAGGCCCAACCAGCCATAGCCGATCCGGCGACCGTGGAGTTCGACGCCCACCACGCCCTGGCCCGGCGAGCGGCCACGGAGTCGGCGGTCTTGTTGAAGAACCACGGCAACGTCCTTCCGCTCCAGCCGGCACCGGGCAGCACGGTGGCGGTCATCGGGGAGTTCGCCCGGACCCCGCGCTATCAGGGCGCGGGCAGTTCCCAGGTGAACCCGACGCGCCTCGACGTAGCCCTCGACGAGCTCCGGACCGCATTCGGCGCGGACGTCACCGTCAGCTTCAGCGCCGGTTTCGGGGTCGGGGGCACCGAGGGGGACGAGCAGCTGGCCGAGGAGGCCATGGCCGCCGCCCGGCAGGCCGATCACGTGCTGGTGTTCCTGGGCCTGCCGGCCAGTGCCGAGTCGGAGGGCTTCGACCGGACCCACATGGATCTGCCGGCCAATCAGGTGGCGCTCGTCGAGGCCCTGGCTGCCGTCCATGAGCGGCTGATCGTGGTGCTGGCCAACGGCTCGGTGGTGCGGATGTCGACCTGGCAGCAGCACGCCGCGGCGATCTTGGAGTGCTGGCTGGGCGGACAGGCCGCCGGTGGCGCCGCGGCCGATCTGATCACCGGCGCTGTCAACCCGTCGGGGAAGTTGGCCGAGACGGTGCCGCGGCGGTTGGAGGACAATTCGTCCTTCTTCAACTTCCCGGGTTGTCACGGGATCGTCCGCTACGGCGAGGGCGTCTTCGTCGGCTATCGGGCGTACGACCGCGCCGACCAGGAAGTCAGTTTCCCGTTCGGTTTCGGACTCTCGTACACGACGTTCGAGCACCGTGATCTCGAGGTCGAGGTCCGCGGGTCGGTGGCCGACGGGGATCTCTCCGTGCGCGTTCGGTGCACGGTCACCAACACCGGTCCGGTCGCCGGCGGCGAGGTGGTCCAGGTCTACGTCAGCGATCGGGAGTCGAGCGCCGACCGGCCCGTACGGGAGTTGAAGGGCTTCGCGAAGGTGTTCCTGGAGCCGGGCGAGAGTCGGTCGGTCGACGTGGAGCTGGACGAGCGGGCCTTCGCGTTCTGGTCGACCCGAGATGTCGACTGGGTCGTGGAGAGCGGTGAGTTCGAGATCGCCGCCGGGTCGTCCTCCCGAGATCTGCCGCTGCGCGAGGTGATCTCGCTCGAGGCGCCGTCTCGGGAACGCCCGCTGGATGGGGACTCCACACTGCACGAATGGTTGGCCGACGAGCGCGGCCGCGCCCTGCTGACCAGCAACGGCACGCCTCCCCTGCTGCAGGACCCAGAGTTGATCAAGGTGATCGGCACCATGCCGATGCACACCCTGGCCGCGTTCAACATGGGCCTGAACCACGACACCTTGAAGGCCTTGCTCGCCCGCGTCTGAGCCGCCCTTCCGCGGCTCTGGCACACGGACGCAGCTCCAACCGTTCCCCTGGATCAGTTCCCGGGGTCAGCTCGGCCGCGCCCCGTTGCCCCCGGGGGCTCCGACGGGCACCGGCAGCTGGTCGTCCTCCGGTTCCTCGATGGCGGCGGCGAACTGCGAGTTGTAGAGCTCCCAGTAGTGTCCGCGGGCGTCCAGCAGCTCGTGGTGGGAGCCCTGTTCGACGATCTGGCCTTGCTCCATCACCAAGATCACGTCGGCGTCGCGGATGGTGGAGAGCCGGTGCGCGATGACGAAACTCGTGCGGTCAGAGCGCAGTGCGGCCATTGCTCGCTGGACCAGCACCTCGGTTCGGGTGTCGACCGAACTGGTCGCCTCGTCCAAGATCAGCAACGCCGGGTCGGCCAGGAAGGCACGAGCGATGGTGATCAGCTGCTTCTCTCCGGCACTGATGTTGCTGCCCTCTTCGTCGATGACCGTTTCGTAACCGTCCGGCAGGGAGTGTACGAATCGGTCGACGTACGTGGCCTCGGCGGCGGCCTGGATCTCGGCCTCGCTGGCCTCCGGCCGTCCGTACGCGATGTTCTGCCGGATGGTGCCGTGGAACAGCCAGGTGTCCTGCAGCACCATTCCGATCTGGGCCCGCAGCAGCGGCCGCGGCACCGTGGCGATGTCCACCCCGTCCAGGGTGATCCGACCGGCGTCCAGCTCGTAGAAACGCATGATCAGATTGACCAGAGTGGTCTTGCCGGCCCCGGTTGGTCCCACGATGGCCACCGTCTGCCCCGGTTCGGCCACGAGTGACAGGTCGGTGATCAGCGGCTTGCTCCGCACGTACGCGAACGAGACGTGCTCGAACGCCACCCGGCCGCGCGTCTGGTTCAACCGGCCCGGCTCCTCGACGCGCTCCTCCTCGACGTCGAGCACCTCGAACACCCGCTCGGCCGAGGCCACCCCGGACTGCAGCAGGTTGGCCATCGATGCCAGCTGGGTCAGCGGCTGGGTGAACATCCGGCTGTACTGGATGAAGGCCTGTACGTCGCCGAGATTCATGGTGCCGGTGGCCACCCGCAGCCCGCCCACCACCGCGATGATCACGTAGTTCAGGTTCCCGAGGAAGAAGACCGCCGGCATGATGATGCCCGAGACGAACTGGGCCCCGAAACTGGACCGGAACATACTCGCGTTGTGCTCCGCGAAGGCGGCTTCGACCTCCTGCCGACGGCCGAACACCTTGACCAGGGACTGGCCGGTGAAGGCCTCCTCGATGTGGGCGTTGAGTTCTCCCGTCGCCTTCCACTGGGCCACGAACAGCTTCTGCGATCGCTTGCCGATGAAGCCCGCCACCAGCACGGTGGCCGGGATCGTGACCAAGGCGATCAGGGCCAAGGTCGGGGAGACCACGAACATCATGATCACGACCCCGACCACCGTCAGCACCGAGGTCAGGACCTGGCTCAGCGTCTGCTGCAGGGCCTGGGCGATGTTGTCGATGTCGTTGGTGACCCGGCTCAGCAACTCCCCGCGCGGCGACCTATCGAAGTAACTCAGCGGCAGCCGGTTGAGCTTGGCCTGGATCTGGTTGCGCATCGTGAAGATCGACCGCTGCACCGCCCCGTTCAGCAGATAGCCCTGGAGCCACAGCAGCAGGGAGCTGACCACGTAGAGGGACAGGGCGATCAACAGCAGCTGTCCGAGCGCACCGAAGTCGACGCCCTGCCCGGGCGTGATGTCGAGTCGCTCCACCAGGTCGGCGAAGGTTTCCTGACCGCTGGCCCGGAGCTGCTCGACCACCTGCTCCTGGCTCTGCCCGGCGGCGAACTGCTTGCCGATCGCACCGGCGAAGATCACGTTGGTGGCCCAGCCCAGGATGATCGGGCCGATCACGCTCAAGACGATGCCGATCGTCGCCAGGGCGACGCAGATGATCAGGATCCACCGCTCGGGCGACAGATGCGAAAGCAGCCGCCGCAGCGACGGTCCGAAGTTCAGCGACTTCTCGGCCGCGATGGGGGCGCCCGGGAACCGGGAGACATGCGACGGCTGGTACTTCGGGCGTTCCGGCGCCTTGTTCAGCACGCCGTCGTCGTCGCCGGGTTCGTCGGGGGCCCGGGTTTCCGTACGCTCACTCACGCCGCGGCCTCCTCGGCACTGAGCTGGGAGTCGACGATCTCGGCGTACGTCGGGCAGGTGGCGAGCAACTCGGTGTGCGTGCCGGAGCCGACCAGCCGCCCGTCCTCCAAGACCAAGATCTTGTCGGCCTCGGCGATGGTGGCCACCCGCTGGCCGACGATGATCACGCAGGCGTCGGTGGTCTCCCGCTTCAACGCCGCCCGCAGCCGCGCGTCGGTGGCGACGTCCAGGGCAGAGAAGGAGTCGTCGAAGATGTAGATCTCGGGCCGCTTGACCAGGGCGCGGGCGATCGAGAGCCGTTGGCGCTGACCGCCGGACACGTTGGTTCCGCCCTGGGCGATGGGTGCCTCCAACTGTTCCGGCATCTGGGCCACGAAGTCGTCCGCCTGGGCCACCCGCAGGGCATGCCAGAGCTCGTCGTCGGTCGCGTCCGGGTTGCCGTACCGGAGGTTGCTGGCCACCGTCCCGGTGAAGAGGAAAGGCTTCTGCGGCACGAGTCCGATCCGGCTCCACAGCAGCTCCGGTTCCAGCTCCCGGACGTCCACCTCATCGACCAGCACCCGGCCGGCGGTGGCGTCGAACAGCCGCGGGAGCAACGAGATCAGCGTGGTCTTGCCGGCCCCGGTGGAGCCGATGATGGCCGTCGTCTCGCCCGGCCTGGCGGTGAACGACACATTGCACAGGACCGGGAAGTCCGCCCCCGGGTAGGTGAAACCGGCGTCCTCCAGCTGGACGACCGACGAGGTCGGCAGGCTCGTCACCGGGGTCGGCGCGGTGACCACCGTGGAGGCCGTGTCGAGCACCTCGCCGATCCGTTCCGCACACACGATGGCCCGTGGCGCGAGCATCAGCAAGAAGGTGGCCATCATGACGGCCATCAGAATCTGCACCAGATAGGTCAGGAAAGCCGTCAGCGAACCGATCTGCATCTGGCCGCTGTCCACCCGCATGGCGCCGAACCAGAGCACCGCGACGCTGAACACGTTCAAGATCAGCATGACCAGGGGGAACATGATCGCCAGCCGGCGTCCGACCGCCAGCTGGGTGCTGGTCAGCTCGCCGCTGGCCCGGGCGAAGCGCTCGGTCTCGTACGGTTCGCGCACGAACGCCCGCACCACCCGGATGCCCCCGATCTGCTCACGCAGGATGCGGTTGACCACGTCGATCCGGCCCTGCATCAGCCGGAACAGCGGCGGCAGTCCGCGCACGACCGCAAGGATGGAGAGGGCCAGGACCGGCACGGCCACGGCGACCAGCCAGGAGAGTCCGACGTCCTCGTGCAGAGCCATGAAGATGCCGCCGACCATGGTGATCGGGGCCGAGAGGATGACGGTGGCCGACATCACCACGAGCATCTGGACCTGCTGGACGTCGTTGGTGTTGCGGGTGATCAGCGACGGCGCCCCGAACGAGTTGAGCTCGCGGGCCGAGAACGTCAACACCCGCTCGAAGATCGCCCCGCGGACGTCTCGGCCGAAGGCCATCGCGGTCTTGGCGCCGAGGTAGACCGAGCCGATCGAGCACACGAGCTGGACCGCACTGACGGCAAGCATGATCCCGCCGAGGGACCAGATGAGGGCGGTGTCGCCCTGGGCCACCCCATCGTCGATGATCGAGGCGTTGAGGCTCGGCAGGTACAGAGCGGCCATCGTCCCCACCAGGGACAACAGCACCGTGCCGATGATCATCGAACGGTACGGCGCCAGGTACTGCCGCAGCAGCCGGATCAGCATCGATCAGCTCCGTGAGCCGCTCGGAGGGCGGAGGGTCGATCCGCGCCCTGCGCCCGTCGAAGGGCCGGTCGACGGTGCGCCGTCACGTCTGCGGCAACACCATGGAGCAGAACCTCGACGATGCGGCGCGGCTCGTACGGGGGCCGGACCGAGAGCATCGGGTGGGTGACGGCGAAGGTCAGGCTGCGGAGCAGATCGGCCGCCTCCTTGGGGGACACGGACAGCCGATCGCGGTCCGGGCGGATGAGCGCCGTCAAGGTCGCGTTGAGGAGGCGATTGTCCGCGGTGTGCTTCAGGTGTGATGCGTCGTCGGGCTGCGGGCGGTAACGCAGCGCGTGGAACAGGGCGAACACTCGTCGCATCCGGTGCTGAAGGATCTCCACCGCCCGCTCGAGCCGCGCCTCGAGGTCGAGCTCTTGATCGATCCGGCCGATCTCGAGGCAGGTGTGTCGCATGTCGAAGGCGTCGGCCACAACGGTGTCGATCAGTACCTCCTTGCTGGGGAACACCCGGAAGATGGTGCCCTCCGCGATGCCGGCCGCCTCGGCGATCTGGCGAGTGCTCACCTCCCGGCCCCACCGCTGCAGCAGCGGCTCGGTCGCCGCGAGGATGGCGGCCCGCCGTTCGTCGGCCGGCAGGGGGGTGGCGCGGGGCATCGGGCCAGTGTAATGAGTGAGCACTCACTCAGCAAGGTCCAGGCTCGTCTAGAATGATCGCTCGACAATACGAATCACTCGGGCGAATCAACAGGTGAATCGACAGGGAGCGGAACTGTGGAGCTGGGCTCATGGGCGGACCGATCGTTCGAAGCGGTGATCTTCGACATGGACGGCACCTTGATCGATTCCACCCCGGCGGTCCTGCGATCCTGGAAGACCTGGGCGATCGAACACGATGTGCCCCCCGCCGAATTGCTGCAGCACCACGGCATCCCCTCGGCCGGGGTCGTCCGGCTTCTGCTCACCGAGGATCGGCAGGCCAGCGCCATCGCGCGGATCAACGAACTCGAGCTGGCCGATGTCGATGACATCGTGGTGCTGCCCGGCGCCGTCGACGCGCTGAGCGCGCTCCGGGGCGCCAAGAACGCCATCGCGACCTCTTGCACCATCCCGTTGGCCACGGCCCGGATCAAGGCTGCCGACCTCGCTCCGCCGTCGGTCCTGGTCACCGCCGACGACGTGGAGCGAGGCAAGCCGGCTCCCGACCCCTACCTCGAGGCGGCCGCGCGACTGGGCGTGGACCCGAGCCGCTGCCTGGTGGTCGAAGACGCGCCGGCGGGACTCACCTCCGCTCGCGAAGCCGGCTGCATGACGCTGGCCGTGGTCACCACCACGCCGGAGGAAAAGTTGGACGCCGACGCCATCGTGCCGGACCTATCGCACGTGCGCTTCAGCGTTGCGGACGACGGCCTGATCCAGGTGTCCACGGGACCCTCCTGAATCGGCACCAGATCGGGTGCGTGGCCGGGCGCCTGCTCAGCCGGTCTTGCGGCGAAAGACCCGCTTGCTCTCCACCGGACCGTGCGGCTGGCTGGACTCCTTGCCGCCGTCGAGATGCGCCTCGCCGGTCCTGCGGCTCTGTTTCGCCGCCAGCGCCTCGCGAAACTTCCGTTTGGTCTCGTCCTCAGCCTTCGGGTCGGACTTCTTCGAGCCTTTGCCGGTCATGTGCCCATCCTTCCCTACTCCTTCGTGTGCAGGTGTGGCCCATCCGCCAGCGGGGACTGGGCCGGGACCGCACAGCTGGCGTACCGCTCAGCTCTGTTGGGGCCATTGGGAGGGCGGTGGTGGCCAGGCCTGCGAGGGAGTTCCCTGCGAGCTGGGCGACGGGGGCGGCCACGGAGCTTCCTGACCCGACCCTTGGTCGACCGGGCGGTCCTCCGCGGGTTCGCCGGACTCCTCGTCGCCCGCGGGGTCCGCGACCTCCTCGATCGGCTCGAGTTTGACCGCCGTGCCGTACGCCGCGACCTCGCTCATCGACTGGGTGATCTCGCTGCAGTCGAAGCGGAGGCCGAGCACAGCGTCGGCGCCGGCCGCCTCGGCCATCGCCGCCATCTTGGCCACAGCCGCCTGGCGGGAATCGGTCAGCATGATCGCGTAGGCGTCCTGGGCGCTGCCGGACCGGAGTTCGGGCGGCAATTCACGGCTCCGCGCCACGATGCCGACCACGTCGCCGACCACCTCGGCGATCTCTCGTCCGGGCAACCCATCCAGGGTTACGACCGGGATCGAACGGACGACCACGGACGGCTTGCGCGTGTTCTGAGCCACCCACTGGCCCTGCCCGGGTTGTTGCGGCGGGTAGCCCGGCTGCTGCGGCGGGTAGCCCGGTTGCTGCGGCGGCTGCGTGTACGGATTCGGGGCCGGTTGTCCGTATCCCGGTTGCTGGGGCGGCTGACCGTACGGGTTCTGCGCGGGCGGCTGGCCGTACGGATTCTGTCCCGGCTGGCCGTACCCCGGCTGCTGCGGCGGGCGCCCGTACGGGTTCTGGCCATAGGGCGGCTGCTGGCCGTAGTTGCTCATGAATTCAAGATAGTGGTCGTCAGCCGAGCTGGGTCATCTCCACGGTCACGAACATCTCCGAGCTGGCGCCGCCGGAGTAGGTGCCGCGTAACGGAGCGACATCGCCGTAGTCGCGACCGTGCCCGACCCGCACGTACTGCTCCGACATCCGCTGTCGCAGCGTCGGGTCATACGCGACCCAGCTGCCGCACCACCATTCCACCCAGGAGTGCGATTCTCCGGTCACCGTGGCGTTGGGCTCGGCGTGCCGAGCCGGATGCAGGTATCCCGACACGTAGCGGGCCGGGATGCCGATCGACCGGAGCGCGCCGATGACCAGATGGGAGTAGTCCTGACACACCCCCTGTCCGCCCTCCCAGACCTCGGCCGCTGCGCTGGTCACATGGGTAGAGCCCTGCTCATAACTGACGTGCTCGCCGACCAGGGCACAGATGTCGAGCGCGGCCAGTCGCGGGGGCTGGTCGGCCGCGGCCTGGGCCAAGGCGAGCAACTCCTCCGGGGGGCGCGTTCGCCAGCCGACGGTCAGGAACTCCGACATCGAGTCGGTGACTCCGCGGTCGTGCAGGGCCGGCCACCCGAGGTCGTTCTCGGCCACCCGGCGCTCGGTGTCCCAGGCGAGGTCGTCGCCACGGGTCTCCACGACCGCCTGGGCCTGCACCGTCAGCCGTTCGTGCCGTTCGTGCACCTCGAAGGTGGTCACCGCCGTGCCCCAGTAGTCGGTGTAGGAGAAGCTCCAGGCGGTGGGATCGATGCTGACCCGGCTGCTCCACACCCGTTGGTTGCCGGTGCTGGCCGGCGTCATCCGCGCCTCGTTGTAGGAGGCAGCGACCCGCGATGCGTACCGGAAGCCGGTCTTGTGGTTGATGTTGAGCCGCATCTCAGCGTGTCCCCTCGGTGATCCAGGCCTTCTGATCGGCGGCCGCGAAGAACGTCGCCGAGACCAGGGCGGTCACGTCGGCGCAGGCGGTCTGCACACCGGTCATCTCGTCTCCGAGCCCGCTCACCAGTTCCTCGATGGCGGTGTACTCCAGTCGCGCGCGCTGCCGCCCGAGCATCCGCACGCCGTCGGCCACGCGGTCGGCGCCGCTCGGATTGGCCAGCGCCAGCTTCTCCAAACACTCCGAGGCCGCCCGCAGACCGTGCATGACCGACCGCGGGAACCGGGCGTCGACGATCAGGAAGCGGGCCGCATCCCGGTCGGTGTGCAACCCGCGATGGGTGCGGAGGAAGGCGTCGTAGCCACCCGCGCCGCGCAGGACGGACGGCCAGTTGGTGCTGCCCGTGGTCAGGGCGGCGGAGGCGACCATCCGCGAGGTCATGTCGGCCTGTTCGACGCTGCGACCCAGCAGCAGGAACTGCCAGCCGTCGTCCCGGACCATGGTGCCCCGGGCGATCCCGGTGAACAGACTGCTGCGCTGCCGCACCCAGTCCAGGAACGGATAGGTCCGCGCGGTGTTGAAGTGGCCGTCGGGCAGCCGCTGCCAGGTGGTGTTGATGCATTCCCAGAGCTCCAGCGGAATCACCTCGCGGGCCCGTCGGGCGTTGTCCCGCGCCGCCGCCCAGGTGGCGAAGATCGAGGTCGGCGCCGCTCGGTCGTAGCAGAGGAAGCGCAACAGGTCCCCCGCGTGCGGCTGTTCGACGCCGTCGACGCTCATCAGGGCGAGCAGGTTGTGGCAGGCGTCCGACTCGGCCTGGGAGTTGTCCTCGCTGAGCATCCGGAGGTGTGTCTGCAGCAGTCGGGCGGTGTCGTCGGAGCGTTCCACGTACCGGCCGATCCAGAACAGGGACTCCGCGATCCGGCTCAGCATTCACGTACTCCCGAATCCTGCTGCTGCTGCTCCTCCTGGTGTCGGACGCCGCCCGTTCCCCCCGCGGTTCGGCCGACGGCCAGCGGTACGGCGCTCGGCAACGGCGGCAACTTCGGTAAGGGCGCCAGCGGTGGGAGCGGGGGCAACGGCAGGGCCGACGCCGGCTCGGGGGCTCGGGACGGCTCAGCTTCCCCGACCGTCACGGATTCGAATCCGGATTCGAGTCCCGATTCGGGCGTTGGTTCGGGCTCGGGATCCGCGGGGAGGGCGATCTCGTCGGCGGATTCATCCTCGTCCATGGTCTGCAACGACACCGGCGGCCCGAGCACCCAGGTGTCCTTGCTGCCGCCACCCTGACTGCTGTTGACCACGAGTTCGCCGGCGGGCAGGGCGACCCGGGTCAATCCGCCGGGCAGGACCCAGATGTCGTCGCCGCTGTTCACCGCGAACGGGCGGAGATCCACGTGCCGGGGTTCGAGCCTGATGGTCGGACTCGCGTGCTCGTCCTTTGCGGCCCCCTCGATCAGTGTCGGCACCGTGGACAGCTGAACCACCGGTTGGGCGATCCACCCGCGCGGGTCGCTGGTGACGCGTCGGCGCAGCGCCTCCAGCTCGGCGGCACTGGCCCGCGGCCCGATCACGATCCCCTTGCCGCCGGAACCGTCCACGGGCTTCACCACCAGCTCGGCGAGCCGGTCCAACACCTCCTCGCGAGCCTCGTCCTCCTCCAGCCGCCAGGTGTCGACGTTGGCGATGATCGGCTCTTGGTGTAGGTAGTAGCGGATCAGATCCGGCACGTAGGTGTAGATCAACTTGTCGTCGGCCACTCCGTTGCCGATGGCGTTGGCCAGCCCCACGCCACCCGTCCGGACCGCGTTCACCAGCCCGGGCACGCCGAGCATCGAGTCGCCGCGGAAGTGGACCGGGTCGATGAAGTCGTCGTCGATCCGTCGGTAGATCACGTCGACGCGCTGCAGCCCGCCCGTGGTGCGCATGAACACCTTGCCGCGTCGGCACTCCAGGTCACGGCCCTCCACCAGCTCCACCCCCATGGTGCGGGCCAGCAGGGTGTGCTCGAAGTAGGCGGAGTTGAAAACTCCGGGGGTCAGCACCACCACGGTCGGGTCGTCGACACCGCTGGGCGCTGCGGCCCGGAGCGCGGCCAGCAACCGTTGCGGGTAGCCGGCCACCGGCCGGATCGCCTGGTGGCTGAACGCGTCCGGCATCGCGGTGATCATGGCGCTGCGATTGGTCATCACGTACGAGACGCCGCTCGGCACCCGGACGTTGTCCTCGAGCACCCGGACGTCGCCGGCTGGAGTCCGGATGAGATCCACACCGGCCACGTGGACCCGGACGCCGTTGGCGGGTTGGATGCCCCACACCGCCCGGTGGTAGTGGGTGGACGAGGAGACCAGTTGTCGCGGAATCACCCCATCGGTGATCACCCGGGCCTCGGCGTACACGTCGGAGAGGAACGCCTCGAGCGCCCGGACGCGCTGCGCGACTCCCGTTTCGATCACGTGCCATTCCTCGGCCGCGATCACCCGGGGGACCAGGTCGAGGGGGAAGGGACGCTCGACCCCTCCGACGTCGAAGGTCACGCCGGCCTGGAAGTAATTGTTGGCCAGCGATTCGGCAATCGTGCGCAGCTCGGTGGGCTTGGCCCGCCCCAGGGTGTTGTGCACCGCCGTGTAGGCGGGCCGCACCTCGCCCGCGGAGTCGATCATCTCGTCATACGCGGCACCGGGGTGATAGCTCGCGAGGACGTCGCTCATAGGGCGCAGCGTACTGGTCCTCGAGTTTCCGTCCCGTTACTCCCCAGGGCCGCTGCCTCGGACCCGGCGACGGTGGATCCGAGGTGCGAAATTGTTAGCGTGGCGTTCGTGTCAGCCCAGCCGCCGGCGACCGGATCGTCGGAGTTCACCGCAGCTATCGGCAAGGTCGCCCGTCGTGAACTCGCCGTGCACGGTCTCACCCGCTACGAGCAGCTGAGCGAGGTCACGGCCGCCGATCTGTTGGAAATCCACGGCGTCGGGCCCAAGGCCGTCCGGCTGCTCGACGCCGAGCTGACCGCCCGTGGTCTGGCGTTCCGTCGCTAGGCTGAGCCGGTGCCGGACCAGACCACCGATGACCTGCCGGAGCAGATCCGGATTCGCCGGGCGAAGCGGGACCGGTTGCTGGCGCAGTCGACGCAGCCCTATCCCGTTGCGGTGCCGCGCAGCCACAGCCTCCACGACGTGCGGGACACCTGGGGTGACCTGGCGGCCGGGGAGGAAACCGACACCGTGGTTTCGGTCACCGGACGCGTGGTCTTCATCCGGAACACCGGCAAGCTCTGCTTCGCCACCCTGCAGGAGGGTCTCTCGTTGGACGACTCCGGCGTCCGGCTGCAGGTGATGCTGTCGCTCGCCGAAGTGGGCGAGGACCGGCTCGCCGCCTGGAAGACCGATGTCGATCTCGGGGACTTCGTCAGCGTCACCGGTCGGGTGATCGCTTCGAAGCGGGGCGAGCTGTCCGTACTGGCCTCGTCCTGGCAGCTCGCCTCCAAGGCCCTCCGGCCGATCCCGAACCTGCACACCGAGCTGTCCGACGAGGTCCGGGTCCGGCAGCGGTACGCCGACCTGACCGTGCGGGAGGCGGCCCGGGATATGGTCCGGACCCGGGCGCGGGTGACCCGGAGTCTGCGGGAGACCTTGCACGCCGAGGGCTACCTCGAGGTGGAGACCCCGATCCTGCAGTTGGTCCACGGCGGCGCCCGGGCCCGGCCGTTTCGTACACATCTGAACGCCTTCGACACCGCGATGACGCTGCGGATCGCCCTCGAGCTGTTCTTGAAGCGGGCCGTGATCGGCGGGGTGGAACGGGTCTACGAGATCGGCCGGACGTTCCGCAACGAGGGCATCGACTCCACCCACAGCGCCGAGTTCACCATGCTCGAGGTGTATCAGGCGTGGGGAGATCAACGCTCCATCGCGGCGCTGATGCAGCGGCTGATCATCGGCGCGGCCGACGCCGTCGGGTCCCGGCAGATCCAGACGCCGGCCGGCCCGATCGATCTCGACGGCGAATGGCGTTGGCTCGGCGTCTATCCGGGCCTGTCGGCGGCCGTCGACGAGGAGGTCACGCCGGACACCGGCGCCGAGGTATTGCGCGCGCTGGCCGAACGGCACCGGATCGCTGTCGAGCCCGATTGGCCGGCCGAGAAGCTGATCATGGAATTGTTCGGGGAGCTGGTCGAATCGACCTTGCAACAACCCACCTTCGTCTGCGACTACCCTCCCTCGGCCCAGCCGCTGGCGCGGCCGCATCGCAGCGACCCGCACCTCATCGAGGCCTGGGATCTGATCATCGGCGGGGTGGAGTGCGGCACCGGGTTCTCGGAACTGATCGACCCGGTGATCCAGCGGGAGCGGCTGACGGAGCAGTCGTTGGCGGCGGCGGCGGGAGACCCGGAGGCGATGCAACTGGACGAGGAATTCCTGACGGCGTTGGAGTTCGGGGCGCCGCCGATGGGTGGCCTCGGCCTGGGTCTGGACCGGTTGCTGATGATCTTCACCGGCGCGGGCATCCGGGAGACGATCTTGTTCCCGTTGCTCAAGCCGGGCGGATGACCGTCGGTTTCCGGTGCCGGTCCGAGGGCTCGTGGCGGGATCCATCTCAAGCAGGCCAACACCCCGAGATCGCCACTCCGGCCTCGTGTCAGCAAGCTTGAGTTGGGAAACGTACGCAGAGCAGGCCGAACTCTGGCCGGCGGACTGTCCCGTGAAGGGCAGCAGTTCGTGACCGCGGCCCTCCCGGTGGGCGGTCCTCAGTCGACGCTTGACCGAAGCCGGCCGCCACCCCGCGACCGTCAGCGATGCCGCCGGAAGCGACCACCGGTACGTCGCCGACCACGTCCACGACCTGTGGAACCAACACCATGGTGCTCACCCAGCCGCCATGCCTCCCGACTCCCCGGCCTGGGCGACCAGATCCACCTGCTCCCACGGCCCGAACGGCGCGAGCAGCAGCGGTACCTCGACCGACAGCAGACCCCGCAGATCCTGTCCCACCTCGACCTCCTCTCGTGCGGTTGATCTGATCATCGCCGCAGCCGCACAGGTCTGGACCGACAAGGCTCGTTTGGATCCCACGCAGAGCGTCGAAGAAGGCGGCGGGATGTCCAGATCGGGTCCTGGTTACGGCAGCAGCAGTCCCGAGTCGCCGAACTCGTGCCAGCGGTAGCCCTCGGCCGCGGCCGCGTCGTATGCGCGCTGGGTCAGCTCCGGCCCGGCCACCGACTCGACCAGCAGCAGGTGCGAGGCGTCCGGATCGTGCCAGCCGGTGATCAACCCGCTCACGGCGCGCACCGGCCGCTCCGGTGAGATGACCAGATCGGTCCAACCCGACCGAGGCAGCACTGTGCCGTCCGGTTCGGTCGCCGACTCCAATGCCCGGGTCGCCGTGGTCCCGACGGCAACGACGCGACCGCGCCGCCGGCGGGCGTCGTTCACCAGGTCCGCCGTCGTCGCCGGCACCGCGAACCACTCTTCCTGCGGCGCCTCGCCGGCGGTCTGCGACGAGACGCCGGTGTGCAGGGTGATCGGCGCGATCACGACGCCCTGAGCCACCAGCCGGGTTGCGAGTTCGGGAGTGAACGGCCGCCCGGCGCTCGGCATCTCGGCGCTGCCCGGGTGCAGGGCGAACACGGTCTGATAGTTCTCGAGCGGGTACGAGCGGGTCAGGTAGCCGTAGCTGATCGGCCGCCCGTGGCGGTGCAGGAAGTCGTACGCCGAGCCGTCGACATCGAGCCGACCCCGCCACAGGCGGTTGCCGGAGCCGGTCGGGGACGAGCCCACTTCGGGATACTCGGCGGTCAGCTCGACCCGACCGCCGCCGGTCAGTTCGATGACCTCACCGCGGCGGCCGTCGAGCAGCGGCTCGGCGGCCCGCGGGGCGCTGCGGAGCTCGACGACCCGGCTGCCGTCCGGCAACCGATTGGCCACGTGCACCACGACCGGGTCGCCACGACGGATCCCGTCCAGCTGGCCCGGGACCGTACCCGAGGTGTTGATCACGAGCACGTCCCCCGCCCGCAGCCGCTCGCCCAGCTGATCGAAACGGCTGTGCGTCACGGTGTGCGCGTCGGCGACCAACAGCCGTACGCCGTCGCGCCGCAGGCCTCGATACTCCGGCGGCTCGGGTGCGGTGAGATCGGACGGGGGAGCGAATGTCGTTCGCGGTCTGGCGGGGAGCGCCCGGACGGCGATCGACGTCATGCCGTCACCCCAGCCAGGGCCGACATCGGCTCGGCCGGGTCGAACTCCGCCGCACGGTAACGTCCGCTTGGCCGACCGGAGCGGATCAGGGTGATCAAGCGCGGGACGACGGTGTCGGGCGCTGGTCGGTCGGAGATGTCCTCGCCGGGGAACGCAGCCTGATGCATCGCCGTCCGCATGTCGCCCGGGTCGACGGCGTACCAGCAGAAGTCCGGTTCCTCGCCCGCCCAGGTCAGGGTGAGATGATCGAGCGCGGCCTTGCTGGCCGCGTAGCCACCCCAGCCGGGATAGTGTTCGACCGCCGCGTCGGATGAGACGTTGATGATCACCGCTCCTTCGGCCAGGCGCGGGAGAGCGGCGCGGATCAGCTGCAGGGGTGCCTCCACGTTGGTCCGCCACACCGGCTCGAAGACTGCCGGGTCGAGACCGCGGAGCGTGGGTTGTGGACTCCCGCCGAGCTCGCTGGCGTTGTTGACCAGCAGGTCGATCGGCCCGAACCGGGCGGCCGTCTGGATGAGCGCGGCCCGGTGTTCCGGGTCGGTCACATCGCCGGTCACCGCGGTCACCTGGCCAATTCCGGGGGCGGCCATCGCCCGGCGGGCGACATCCAGTGGGTATGCACGGCGGGCATCGATCGTCAACGAGTATCCGCGGTCGGCAAGGGCACGAGCCAGAGCGTGCCCGAGTCCGGTCGATGCGCCGGTGATGATGGCGTTGGGCATGAATCCTCCTGATCGGTAGGATCCCAGTGTTAAACTTAAAGTCAGATTGAGTTCAAGTCACGGCTCCCCGGAACCGGCGAAGGGCAACACTTGGAAACGCGGGCCGGCGACCCCGCAGCTACGGCGCCCGGAATCTCAGCGGAGAGTCGCGATTCTCCCCGGTGGTGACCAGGCACCGGAAGAAGCCCTCCGGACCGCCCAGCTGGGGCGGGTAGGGCGCCACGCCCCAATCCGACTGCACCCGGTCACCGAGGACGACCTTGCGCACCGAAGCACGCCGGCACAGCCGCTTGACGAACGGATCCCCCTCGAGCTGGGACTGCAGACGAATCGGGTAGGAGAGCCGGCCGGCCGCGAAGGTCTCGTTCTGATGCAGGTCGTCACAGCTGGTGGGGTTGGCCACCGCGGGGAAGTCGTTGGCCGAGGTGTACTGGATCCAGCATTCGGGCTCGGTCGGACAGAACGCGCCATTGCCGAGCAACGAATTGCAGTCAACGAAACCTGGCGGCGGGGGGAGAGACGTCGGTGACGTCTGACTCGGACTGGGACTGGGGCTCGGACTCTGCGTGGGCTCGGTGGTGGGTGCGGCCGGGGTGGCGGGCACGACCGGCGGAGTCACCGCGCTGCCGGGTTGTCGGAGCGCCCCGAGGGCCATGCCCGCGATGACGACCACGGCCAGCAGCACGGCGACCAGTCCGATCAGCAGCGGCAGCCGTCGGCGGCGGTCCCCACGCTCAGGCCGGCCGGGCAGCGTCGCAGGCGCGGACGGCGGCACGGTCGGCGGTCGTTCGCTCGGCGCGGCCGCCAGATCAACCGCCTTCAGCTGATCGCGGAACTCCGCGGCGCTGGGACGTGCGGTGGCGTCGTCGGCCAGCGCGCTCATCAGCACGTCCATCAGCTGCGGGTTGACGTCGGGGAGCCGCGACACCGGCTTGCTCTGCATCTCGAAGATCTCGGGCAGGCTCGGGGAGCCCTCGTCCGGCCAGCGCGGCGGCTTTCCGTCCAGCAGCGCGTAGAGGGTGGCCGCCAGGGAGAACACGTCGCCGAACTCGCTCGGCGGCCGCTGGTACAGCACCTCCTTCGGCGCGTAGGCCGGAGTCAACGCCTCCATGGTCACCGACAGGTCCTGACCCGGCTGCGGCATGGCCGCCAGGCCGAAATCGACCAGCCCCGGATTCCCGTACGAGTCGATCATGATGTTGGCCGGTTTCACGTCGCGGTGCAGGACGCCGCGTTCGTGCGCCGACGCCAGCGCGTCGGCGATCCGGATGCCCACGTCGCGGACCTGCTCCTGGGTGGGCCGATGATCAGGTTTGAGCCACTTGGTCAGGGAGCCACCCGGGCACAGTTCCATCACCAGGTAGGGCCGACCGTCCGCCAGGATGCCTGCGTCGTGGACGGTGACGATGCCTGGGTGCCCAGACATCCGCCCCGCGGCCCCGGCTTCGCGCAGGAAGCGGCGCTGTTCCTTGTCGGAGTCCAGCGTCCGCTGGTCCACCTTCACCGCCACCAGCCGATTGAGGGTTTCCTGCCGCGCCTGCCACACGGTGGCGAACCCACCCCTGGCCAACGGACGCCAGTCCGTCAACCCCGGGATCTCGGGGTGCGCCGTTATCACGCTGACCAAGATACGACGCATCCCGACCCGCGATCTGGTTCGGAACCGTTCAGGTATTTCCCACCAGCACCAGCATTTTTCGGCATCGGCATGGGCCAACCAACGATGGCCATGTCCCCCCGAACGAGTCAGCCGATACCCTCCCCCTGTGACTCGGAGCGTCTACATCGCGTCGCCCGAAGGGCTGACGGGCAAGTCGGCGATCGCGGTCGGCCTCCTCGACGCCCTCATCCGGGAGGTCGGGTCGGTCGGGGTCTTCCGTCCCCTCACCCACTCCGCCGGCGAGGACCTCATCGTCGACCTGATGGTCTCCCAACCCGGCGTCCGGCAGGCGTACGAGGATGCGTTGGGCGTCACGTACGACGAGGCTCGGCAGAACCCCGACGAGGCCATGCACACCATCGTCGAGCGATTCGGGCAGCTGACCGACCGGTACGAGGCCCTGATCATCCTCGGTTCGGATTACACCGACATCTCCACCGGCACCGAGTTGAGCGTGAACGCTCGGATCGCCGCCAACCTGGGATCGCCGGTGTTGTTGGTCGTACACGGAAGAGACCGCAGTCCCGACGACATCCGCGCGGCCGCCGAGGGCGCGATCAATGAACTCCGAGCCCATCACGCCCAGACCGTGGCCCTGATCGCCAACCGGGTCCGGCTGGATGATCAGGATCAGATCGTCAAGGACCTGCAGACCCTGGGCATCGACGTGGTGGCAGCCGTTCCGGACGACCCGATCCTGTCCGCCCCGACCGTACGGGCCCTGGCCGAGGCCGTCGATGCGCCCCTGGTGCTGGGCACCGACAGCTGGTTGGACCACGAATCGCTCGGCTTGATCATCGCCGCCATGAGCCTGCCCAACGTGCTGCCGCGACTGCGCTCCGACGTCACGGTGATCGCGGCCAGCGACCGGGCCGAACTGATCCCCGGCTTGATGTTGGCGCACCAGTCCGGCACCTTCCCGCGACTGGCGGGGATCGTGCTGACCGGCGGCTACCCGATCCCGGAGTCGATCGTCCGGCTCTCCGAAGGCGTGCTGAACGATCTGCCCATCGTCTCCACCGACCTCGGCACCTACAAGACCGCCGAGCGGCTGACCCGAGTGCCCGGTCCCATGCTCAAATCCTCCACGAAAAAACTCGAGGTGGCGCGGCGGTTGTTCTCCGAGCACGTCGACCAGGACGCCCTGCTCGGCGCGATCAACATCTCCGGCTCGGCCGTCCGTACGCCGTTGATGTTCGAATTCCAGCTGATGGAGCGAGCCCGCTCGTCCCGGAAACACATCGTGCTGCCGGAGAGCACCGACGACCGGATTCTGGAGGCAGCCGCCATCCTGCTCCGGCGGGGCGTCGCCCAGTTGACCCTGCTCGGCGACGGGAACGTGGTCCGAGCCCGCGCCTCCGCGCTCGCCCTGGACATCGATCAGGCCGCCGTCGTCTCCCCCACCGATCCGGAGCTGGTCGAGCGGTTCGCTGCGGCCTACACCGAAGCCCGGGCGCACAAGGGAATGACGCTCGAGCAGGCCCGCACGGTGGTCACCGACATCTCCTACTTTGGGACCATGATGGTGCACCTGGGGATGGCCGACGGGATGGTCTCCGGCGCCGTCAACACCACCGCCCACACCATCCGGCCGGCCCTGGAGTTCGTGAAGACGCGGCCGGGGGTCAGCACGGTGTCGAGCGTGTTCTTGATGTGCCTTGCCGACGGGGTATTGGTGTACGGGGACTGTGCGGTGATCCCCGAGCCGACGACCGAGCAGTTGGCCGATATCGCGATCTCGTCGGCGGAGACCGCCCGACAGTTCGGCATCGATCCCCGGGTGGCGATGCTCTCCTATTCGACCGGCGCGTCGGGCTCGGGCGCCGAGGTGGAGAAGGTCCGGGCGGCGACCGCCCTGGTGGCCGAGCGTGACCCGGATCTGCTCCTGGAGGGCCCGATCCAGTACGACGCGGCCATCGACCCGGACGTGGCCCGGACCAAGCTGCCGGAGTCGCAGGTGGCGGGCCGGGCGACCGTGTTCATCTTCCCCGACCTCAACACGGGCAACAACACCTACAAGGCCGTACAACGGAGCGCGCGGGCGGTCGCCATCGGACCGGTGCTGCAGGGGCTGCGGAAACCGGTGAACGACCTGTCCCGAGGGGCCCTGGTGGATGACATCGTCAACACGGTGGCCATCACCGCCATCCAGGCGCAGGCGCTGGACGCATGACCGATCCCGGGCCGGTTCTGGTGCTCAACTCGGGGTCGTCGTCCCTGAAGTACCAACTCGTCCGGGCGGCCACTGCCGAAGTGCTGGCCTCGGGCACCGTCGAACGGATCGGCGAGCCGTCGGGGGTGATCACCCACAAGACCCCCGACGGCAGGGCGAGCGCCGATCGGCCCTTTGCTGATCATGGTGCCGCCCTGGTCGCGGTCGAAGATCAATTCGCCGAACACGGGCCCGACCTGGCGGCGGTGGGCATCGTCGCCGTCGGTCACCGGGTGGTCCATGGCGGACCGGACTTCTCCGATCCGGTGATCATCGACGATGCGGTCCTGGCCGAGATCCGGGATCTCAGTCCGCTCGCGCCGCTGCACAATCCAGCCGCCGTGGCCGGGATCGAGGCGGCCCGCGTACAGTTCCCGGTACCGCACGTGGCCGTTTTCGACACGGCCTTCTTCACCGGCCTGCCGGCCGAGGCGCGGACCTACGCGATTCCGCGCGAACTGGCCGAGCAGAACCGGATCCGCCGGTACGGGTTCCATGGCACGTCGCACGCTTACGTGTCCCGGACCGCCGCCGAAACCCTCGGCCGCGACCTGGCCGAGCTCAACCAGATCGTGCTGCACCTGGGCAACGGCTGCTCCGCCTCCGCCATTCGCGGCGGCCGGGCCGTGGACACCTCCATGGGTCTGACCCCGCTGCAGGGTCTGGTCATGGGGACCCGTTCAGGGGACGTCGACCCCGGCCTGCACACCTTCCTGCACAACGAACTGGGCATGACCATTGCCGACATCGACGCCCTGTTGAACAAGCAGTCCGGGCTCAAGGGGCTCAGCGGGGTCAACGATTTCCGTGAGCTGGAGCGACTGCGGAGCGGGGGCGACGAGGCCGCGCAGTTGGCGATCGACGTGTACGTCCACCGGCTGCGGCACTACCTCGGGGCGTACGCGGCGATCCTCGGCCGGCTCGATCTCGTCGTGTTCACCGCCGGCGTGGGCGAGAACAGCGCCCGGCTGCGGGCGGCGGTGCTGGCCGATCTGCCGGTGCTGGGCATCGCCGTGGACACCGAGCGCAACGAGATGTCGTCGCGGGAGGCCCGGATCATCTCGAGCGACGGATCGTCGGTGACCGTGATGGTGGTGCCCACCAACGAGGAGCTGGCCATCGCTCGGCAGGCTTTGGAGCTGGTTGCCTCGGACACGGCTGGTTGAACCCAAAAACATCGCCAACGGCGGCCAACGGCATCCTTGGACTCCTCGGCGTACGGTCGCTGACCGGTGCGGTCCGCCACCGTTACGTGGCCTGGATGTCCGGGGGGTTCGACCGCCCGACCCGACGGGTGCCGACGGTGATCAAGATCAACGCGAACGCCACCGCCACCGTTCGATGGTGATGGCCACGACGAAGCAGAACAGGGCAAACCCGTCCAGACCGGGAACGATCCCGCGGAGCAAGGCGATGACCCCGGGGCGGCCGGATTGGGCCGCAGCGAAGGCGCAGACCACACTCAAGGCGATGGGGAAGGGGCGAACACGCCGGCCAGCGCCGGTCCCATCGCCTCGGCGGCGGCCGTGACGAGCACCAGGATGAGGGTGAGGGCGAAGGCCGCGAGCGAGACATTGGCGAGGGTGGCCGCCGTGGCCGCGCCGGCGGCGAACCTTCCCCCCGGTTGCAGATAGATGATCAGCAAGATCGGTCCCGCCACGATCGGGATGGTGACCAGGATCCCTCCGAGACGCGCCCCCCAACGCCGCGCGGCTACTGAGGAGAGCACCACCAGCGCGCCGGAGCCAGAAGCAGCTTCAACGCCAGCAGGAGCACAGCGAGAGTCTGCCGGGTGGACGCTCCCGTCGCGACCGCAGTCAGCGGGATCGGGTGGCGTCTGGATGGTCGGGATGCAGCGGCGCGGTCGGCCGGGCCTAGGGTGGGCGGCATGACGACGGCGATGGTGACCGGGGGGACGTCCGGAATCGGGGCCGCCTTCGCGCGGGCCTTGGCGGCTCAGGGTCACGATCTGGTCCTGGTGGCGCGCGACAGCGAACGACTCGCGAGCACCGCGGCAGAGCTGACCTCGCGGCACCGGATCGCGGTGGAAACCATGACGGCCGACCTCGGCGAGCACTCGGACGTTGAGAAGGTGGCCGCCCGGTTGGCCGACCCCAACGCACCGATCGACCGGCTGGTCAACAACGCCGGCTTCGGCATTCGCACCCGGCTCACCGCCGAGGATCTGACACCCCACGAGCACGGCATCGACGTCATGATCCGGGCGGTGCTGCTGTTGTCGGGGGCCGCCGCCCGTCCGATGAAGGCTCGGGGCGCCGGCTCGATCATCAACATTTCCAGTACGGCCGGCTTCGTCACCATGGGCAGCTACTCCGCCACCAAGGCCTGGGTGACCGTCTTCACCGAGGGCCTGGCCACCGAGCTGACCGGTACGGGGGTGCGGGTGACCGTGGTCTGTCCCGGCTGGGTGCGGACAGAGTTCCATCAGCGGGCCGACATCGGGGTGTCCGGCATTCCCCCCCAGATGTGGCTCGAAGCCGACGAAGTGGCGGCCCAGGGGCTCCGCGACAACGACCGGGGCAAGGTGATCTGCATCCCGTCCCGGAGGTACGCGGCGATGATGTTCGCCGCCCGGCACGTGCCGCGGTCCCTGATCCGTACGGTTTCGGCCCGGCTCTCCGCCGGGCGGCACTAGGGATTCTCACACCACGCACGTCCGACACACGCGCCGCAACTTAGGGTGCCCTGACTAATCGTGCTACCGTGCTGGCGTCTTGACCTAAACGAAAGGCTTGGAGAGTTGAGTTACGTACGCCTGCCCGTCCTCGAAGAAACCGGATACGTCGTTCTCGACAACTACGACCAGTCCGCCGATCCGCAGGAGTGGCTCGACGTGGAGTACGTCGACTGGCGCTCCTCCGGCGTCACCCGCTTTGCCCCGCTCGCCAGCGCGTACGGCGACCTGGAGTGCGACGGCTTCTGGCATCACGACCCGCCGAAGACCGACAAGGACGGCGTCTGGGTGCCCGAGAACGCCGACAAGGCGCCCAAGCTGGTGGCCCGCGCCATGGAGCCGGGCGCCAACATCGGTCGCTGCCGGATCATCGAGCTGCAGCCGAACGAGTACTCCGACTGCATCTACAACCTGCACCGGGACGACAACAACCGGCTGAACCCGGAGGGCACCGGCTGGATCGTGCGCGGGTTCTTCAATCTGACCGACGACCCGGATTCGGTGATGATCCTCCGCGAGGACCGGGACGACCCGTCGACCGAGACGCGGATCCCACTGTCGGCGGGCACCCAGGTGATCATCGACACCCAGCGGTTGTGGCACGCCGTCTGGCACCAGGGTGACGCGCCCCGCTACTGCCTGATCACGTCGTGGGAGTCTGGCGACGACCTGGGCAGCTACATCGACGCCCTCCACCCGCAGCCCAAGGTCGACAGCGCCCCGCTCGATCCTGAGTTCGCCGACAAGGCGTACGCGGTGGTGGCTCAGCGCCGAGCCGATCGGGAGGCCGCACTGGCCGCCCGCGCCCAGCAGGAGACCGAGGTGATGTCGGAGGCCTGAGTGCCTCCGGCTCTCTTCACCGCTGAACATCAAGCATGCTCCGCTTGACGCAAATCTGGTTCGCAACGCTGGAAAGGGCTGCAAAGCGGCCCCTCCCCTGCGTGCGAACCAGTTTTGCGTCAGCACATGGGCGGCCGTCCGGATCGCAATCGGGCTCACGGCGGGCGGCTGCGGACCGGCACGGCGGCGGCGGCACCCGACGAGCGCGGAAGATTGCGGGCAGCGCGATACGGTGTGTTCGTGTCAGGCCGTAGTCGCTACACCTCGCCTCTCCATGCGAGTGCACGTTTCGTCGCCCAGCGATTGATGCTCAAACCCCTGGTCTGGCGATTGGCGACCGTGACGGTCCTGGGTCGGGAACGCCTGGCTGATCTGCGCGGTCCGTTCGTGGTCGTGTCCAACCACACCAGCCACCTGGACGCCCCGCTGATCATCGGTGCCCTGCCCCGTCGGCTGGCGCGCTACGTCGCCGCGGGGGCCGCCGCCGACTACTTCTTCGACGTCTGGTGGCGGCGCGGTCTGACTGCCCTGTTCTTCAACGCCTTCCCGGTGGACCGGACCGGGCTCCGGGGCAAACGCGGGATGGCGACCAGCCTGCTCGACGACGGCGTGCCGCTGCTCCTCTTCCCGGAGGGCACCCGGTCCCGGACCGGCGAGATGGGCTCGTTCAAACCCGGTGCCGCGGCGCTGTGCATCAGCCGCGACGTCCCGTGCGTGCCGATCGGCATCGTCGGGGCGGAGACCGCGATGCCGCGCGGCAAGAACTGGCCGGACCGCGGCCGGCCGCCCATCTACCTTGCCTTCGGTGCCCCGATGCGGCCCGACGACGGCGAAAGCGCCGTGACCTTCTCGGACCGGATCGCCAAGGAGGTCACCGGCTTGATCGACTACGCGATGGACTATCGCGAGCAGCAACAAAGGGACCAGGGATGACGACCACCGAGCCGAATCCGACCCAGCCGGATGCGTCCCGGCCCGAGGTTCAATCGGAGAACGTCGCCCACATGAAGTGGTGGGGCTGGGGCGTTGAGGGGGTCGGGTTCCAGCACGAGAACAAGCCCGGATTCGCGCCGTTCGTGGCCGAAGCGGTGGACCTCGACGTCAACATCGCGCCCGTCGTTCCCCATGACCTGGCGGCGCTGCCGATCCCGGAACCGAAACTCAGCGACGATCTGCAGAGCGCCCTGACCGACATCGTCGGCCACGGGCACCTGCACACCGATCCGCACACCCGGATCGTGCATACGTACGGCAAGAGCCTGCGCGACCTGGTTCGACTCCGCACCGCGGACATCCCGCGGATCCCCGATGTCGTGCTGTATCCGGCCGACGAGGGTGAGGTGCAGCGGATCGTCGACGTGGCCGTGGCTGAGGACGCGGTACTGATCCCGTTCGGCGGCGGCAGCAACATCTCCGGCAGCCTGGAGGCCCCGCCGGAGGAGCCCCGGCCCGTGCTGTCGGTGGATCTCGGCCGGCTCAACCGGCTGATCGACATCGACGAGGAGTCCGGGTTGGCCCGGATCCAGGCCGGCACCCTCGGACCCGACATCGAGCGCCAGCTCGGGGCCAGGGGCTGGACCATGGGGCACTTCCCGGACAGCTTCACCCACAGCACCCTCGGTGGCTGGGTGGCCACCCGCTCGTCCGGGATGCAGTCCGACAAGTACGGCGACATCGCCGACATCACCCGGGGCTTCCGGGTGGCCGTACCGGGAAGGATGCTGGTCATCCGGCCGCTGCCGAGCACCTCCACCGGACCCAGCGTGCGCGAGATGATCTTGGGTAGCGAGGGACGGCTGGGCGTGGTCACGGAGGTCACGGTCCAGGTGCACCGGCTCCCCGAGGAGCGGCTGATCCTCGGTTATCTCTTCCCGTCCTGGGAAGCCGGGCTGGCGGCCATGCACGACATCTCGACCAGCGACGCGCACCCGTCGGTGACCCGGGTCTCCGACGCCCGCGAGACACGCTTCTCCTTCGCCACCCGGAAGAAGACCAATGGGGTCTCGATCTCCTCTCTGGTCAGCAAGGGTCTGATGAAGGTGCTGGAGAAACGGGGCTGGGACCTGAAGGCGGTGTGCCTGTCCTTCATCGGGTACGAGGGCGGCAAGTCTCACGTGTCCCGGGAAAAGAGCATCGTTCGCGGCATCGTGGCCAAGCACGGCGGGATCGTGCTCGGCAAGGGGCCGGGTCAGCTGTACGACCAGAAGAAGTTCGACACCCCGTACCTGCGGGACTTCCTGCTCGACCGCGGCGCGGCCGGCGACGTATCGGAGACCGCGGCACCGTGGTCGAGGTTGCACGAGCTCTACACCCGCACGGTTGCCGCCGCCAACGCCGCGTTCGACCAGATCGGGGTGCGCGGGTGGATCATGTGCCACCTGTCGCACTCCTACCACTCCGGTGCCTGCCTGTACTTCACCTTCGCCTTCCGGTTCACCGGCGACGACCACCTGGGCCAGTACGACGTGGTGAAGTCCGCCATCCAACAGAGCTTCGTCGACAACGGCGGCACGCTGTCCCACCATCACGCCGTCGGCACCGAGCATGCCCCCTGGTTGGAACAAGACATATCGACCGCCGGCATGGCCCTGATGGACGGGCTGTTCACCGCCGTCGACCCCGGCCGCAACCTCAACCCGGGCAAGATCATCGCTCGATGAGCAGCCGAGACGGCGCCGCGCCGGTCGGAGTGGGTAACCGCGGGGCGTGACCTCGACCGAAGCCGACCCCGGACGGCAGAAGGCGGCGCCACACCCCCACCGCTGGCGGATCCTGGCCATCACCCTGATCGTCGGCTTCATGGCTCTGCTGGACGTCACCATCGTGAACGTCGCCATTCCGTCGATCCAGCAGGGGTTGCAGACCACGCCGCAAACCGTCCAATGGGTCGTGTCGGGCTACGCGCTCAGCTTCGGCCTGGTACTGGTGGCGGGCGGCCGGCTGGGCGATGTCCACGGTCGCCGGATCATGCTCCTGATCGGATTGTCGGCCTTCATCGTCTCCAGTGCTGCCGTCGGTCTGGCCCCGACCGCCGGATGGGTGGTCTTCGCCCGCCTGGTCCAGGGCGTGGCGGCCGGTCTGCTCACCCCCCAGAGCTCCGGCCTGATCCAACAGCTCTTCTCGGGAGCCGAGCGGGGCGTGGCGTTCGGCTACTTCGGCACCACCGTCGCGGTGGCCAGTGCGACCGGGCCGATCCTCGGCGGCGCATTGATCGCCCTCTTCGGTCCCGACGACGGTTGGCGCTACATCTTCGGGATCAATGTGCCGATCGGTCTGGCGGCCATCGTCCTGGTCTGGCTCTGGGTCCCGAAGCGACCTCGTACGGACAGGCGGCCCGCGGCCGAACGACACCTCGACCTGGCCGGAGCCGGGTTGCTGGGGGCTGCGGTCGTCTGCCTGTTGCTCCCCACCGTCGAGGCGCAGAGCGGCGGTGGTCTGCTCTGGCTGCTGGCCCTCGGTGCTCCGATTTTCACGGCGGCCTTCGTGCGCTGGGAACGGCGCCTGCTCCGCTCCGGTCGGGCGCCGCTGCTGGACATCGAGTTGCTGCGCAAGACCCCGGGTTACGCGTCCGGCATCGCCGTCGGCACCATCTACTTCACCGGATTCACCGGCATCTTCCTGGTCTTGTCGATCTTCTTGCAGCAGGGTGCCGGCTATCCGGCGTTGCAGGCCGGGCTGCTGCTGACGCCGTTCGCGGTCGGCGCCGCGGTGATGTCGCCGATCGCCGGACGACTCGTGTCGCGGCTGGGGCGGCGGATCACCGTGATCGCGTTGGTCGTGATGCTGACCGGCGTGGTGGCCCTGGCCTTCGCACTGCCGGACCGGCCGGAGGGGTTGACGTGGCCGTGGCTGGTGGTCCCGATGCTGGTGGCCGGTCTCGGCAGCGGAGCGGTCATCTCCCCGAACCAGACCCTGTCCCTCAGCGAGGTGCCGCCCCGGATGGGTGGCGCCGCCGGCGCGGCCCTGCAGACCGGGCAACGCATCGGGAGCGCCCTCGGAGCGGCGATCCTCGTGACGGCATACCAGCTGGTTCTCTCTGGGAGTGACAACGCAGCCCTGGCCGCCGAGATCGCCCTCGGCTGCTCCCTGGTGATCCTGACCGGCGCGCTGCTGGTCGCGATCTGGGACCTCCGGCGGGGCTGAACCGCTCCCGCCCCACCGCACGGCCGGCCGCCCCGTGGGATAGACAACAGGTATGCGACGCGTCGTCTATCGCAAGACCGGAGATCCCGACGTGCTGGACCTCGTAGCGGAGCCGGTGCCCGACCCGGGACCGGGGCAGGTGCGGGTCCGGATTCACCGTTCGGGGGTCAACCCGACCGATTGGAAGTCACGCCGCGGCGCCGAGCCCGGGCTCCCCGTCGACCCACCGCAAACTCCGGGTCAGGATGGGGCCGGCATCGTGGATGCCGTCGGCAACGGGGTCGAGGCAGCTCTGCTCGGGTCGCGGGTCTGGATGTGGGAGGCCGCCTTCCAGAACCCGTACGGGACGGCGGCGGAATATTCCGTCGTTCCCACCCGACTGGTCGTGCCACTGCCCGACATCGCCTCGTTCGATCTTGGGGCGGCCCTCGGCGTGCCGTTCATCACTGCCCACCGCTGTCTGACCGTGGCCGAGGACGGGCCGCTCCGCCTCGGCCCCGGAACGCTGCAGGGGCGGAAGGTGCTGATCGCCGGCGGCGCCGGTGCGGTCGGGAACGCCGCCATCCAGTTGGCGCGTTGGTCCGACGCGACGGTGATCACCACCGTCAGCAGCCCGGCCAAGGCCCGACTCGCGGCGGCGGCGGGCGCCGATCACGTCATCGACTATCGCGAGACGGACGTGGTGGCCGAAGTCCGCAAGATCGCCCCGGAGGGGGTCGACGCCGTGGCCGAGGTCGCACCGGCGCAGAACGCCGCGATCGACGCCGCCGTCCTCGCCATCGGCGGCACGGTCGCGATCTACGCCAACAACGGCGGCGACGAGTTCACGCTGCCGATCCGGCCCTTGATGATGCCGAATGCTCGGGTCCAGTTCGTGCTGCTCTACACCGCCCCTTACGCGGCGAAGGCCCGTGCGGTGGAGGACGTGAGCGCGGCCGTGCTCGATCGGGCCGCCCGGGTCGGCGACGACGTCGGTCTGCCGCTGCACCACTTTCCGCTGGCTGAGGCCGCCGCCGCCCACGCCAGTGTCGAGGGAGCCGCCGTGGGGAAGGTGCTCCTGGATGTCGTCGACTGACGGGTTTCGGTCGCGAGAAGTAGGTCGTCCCGCGCTGGAGCGCCAGACGAGCGGGAGAGCCTACTTCTCGGCGGCACGGGCCGCTCGCTCGATGGTTTCCACGTAGGCCCGCCAACCCTCCTCGTCCAGCATGTCCGCATCCGGGCCGGCGCGGCCGTCGATCAACTCCCGCACGATGTCGGCGTGGCCCGCGTGCCGGGCCGTCTCGGCCAGCATCCGGACCAGCAGCACACCCAACGTGGTGTGCCTGCGGTCCTGCGGCCAGTGCGGAACCTCCGCCGGCGAGTCCAGGTCCAGCTCCGCCACCACCAGGTCACCGTGGGCGCACGCCCGCCGGTAGAGCGCGATGATCTCGTTGCTGTCCTCCTCGGCGCGCAGCCACATGTCGGCGCCGTCCCAGATCGAGCCGTCCTCGATCCAGGCCAACTTCTCGGGGGCGGGACGGCCGAGCGACTCGCCGAGGTAGCCGTACTCGTTGCCGGCCAGGTGTTTCACCAGTCCGAGCAGATTGGTTCCGGTCGGCGTCAGCGGCCGCCGCAGGTCATATTCGGACAGGCCGTCGAGCTTGCCGAGCAGATCGGCCCGCTGCGCCTGCAGTTTGCGCAGCAACTCGTCCTTGAGATCACTCACGACAGCGATTCTCTAAGCCTTCACTGACACAGCGTCCCGAACCGGTAGCCCCGGTCTTTCAGGTTCTCGAGGATCCGCGGGAGCGCCGCCACGGTCTGGGTGCGCACTCCGCCCCCGTCGTGAGCCAGCACGATCGACCCACGGCCGACCTCCTCCACCGCTCGCCGGTAGATCGCGGATGCGCCCGGGCGCTCCCAGTCGAGGGTGTCGATGGTCCACAGCAGTTGCCGCTTGTCCATGTCCCCCAGCACGGCCCGCACCCGCGCGTTCGTGGCGCCGTACGGGGGCCGCACACAGGTCGAGTTGCCGCCGCCGGCGTTGCGGATGGCGTTGTCGGTGCGCCGGATCTGCGAGCGGATCTCATCGTTGGATCTGGAGCTCAGGTCGGGGTGATCCCAGGAATGGTTCTGGATCGACATGCCGTCCCGGGCCGCCGCCCGGACCAGGGACGGATTGTCGACCACATTGGCGCCGAGCACGAAGAAGGTGGCCTTCGCCTGGTAGCGGTTCAAGATGTCGAGCACCTGCTGGGTGAATCGGCTCGGGCCGTCGTCGAAGGTCAGGTAGACCACACGTTTGCCCCGGGACGGCTCTGCCTTCGATTTTGGCTCCGATCTCGCCTTCGATTCGGACTTCGTCGGGGACTTGGGCTGAGACTTCGGAGTCGACTTCGGCTCCGGTTCGGGCTTGGTCCTCTGGTTCGGCTCCGGATCCGGCATCGGGGTCGGCTTGGGCGACGTCGTCTTCGACGGAGAGGGCGTGGGCCGCGGCTTGATGGTGGGTCCTGGGGGCCGGGTGGGCGCCGACGCGGCCCTGGGTGGCCTCGTTGCGCTCGGTTCGGGCGACGGGGTCCAGGGGTCGCTCGTCGGAGCGGAGGGGGACACCGGAGCGGCGGTGCTCGGGGCACCGGCTCCGGGGCCGAGCGGACTGGAGGTGAGGTTGGCGCAGCCCGCCAGCAGGGCGAGACTGAGCACGGCAGCCCCCAGGCCGCGGCGGGTGTACACCGGCATCCCGTGAGGTTACGTGATTGTCGAGGTCGGGGCCGTCGTTTGCGCCGATGCCACACCGCGATCCTTACCATCCGGTAACACGGACGACACCCGGGCCGTGTTGCATGAAGGCACGTCTCCGCGACCCTCAGGAGCAGCATCGGCCCATGGCGATCGACTTCGGCCTCGAAGGTGCCGGGCGAGCCTGGTCTTCCGGGCCGGCTCGTCCACACCCGGCGAGGTTCCGCTCACTCGTGACCGGAGGTTTACCCCTCACGGACGCGCGGCGCCCGGTTGTCGAGTAGCGTTGAGGATTGTCGGGGGGCGACCTAAGACCCCCGGGGTAGGCCAAAGCATTCAACCTGTTCGTGTTCCCCGCGCGGGCAGGTTATCCCCTGTGTGGAGGCCTATCCCGGGCTCGGGTCTCATGGCTCGCTTCGCTCGCGGGCGGGTTGAATGGTTCGCTCCGCTCGCGGCGTTGTTGAATGGCTCGCGGCGTGTGTTGGATGGCTCGCGCGGGGCTCCCCCGGCCTCCTCGTACCTTGTTCGTCGTCGCTCGCAGACGGAAGAACGTGCCTGCTCGCTCCTCCTCACTTCGGCATGGGCCGGACGGCCGGCAATTCCGGGCCCTGAGCTTGTCGAAGGGTCAGCTGCCGCGGTAGGTCGAGTAGGCGTAGGGGCTCAGCAGCAGGGGGACGTGGTAGTGCTCCGCGGGGTCGTTCAGGCTGAAGGAGATCGAGACCTCGGGGTAGAAGCTGGTCTGTCCGGTCTCGACGAAGTAGGCGTCGACACCGAACCAGACGCGATAGGTGCCCGGATCGAGATCGACCGGGCCGAACTCGGCGATCCGGCCGTCGGCGTCGGTGCGACTCTCGGCCAACACCTCCCAGGTCTCACCGCGGAGCGCCTCCAACCGGGCCGGAACCCCAACCGCGGGCCGGCCCAGGGTGGCGTCCAGCACGTGGGTGGTGATGCGGCTGCGCCTCGAGTCCGAAGGGGATCCAGACGGGTGCGCACTCATCGGGCGGCCTCGCTCTCGTCGTAGCCGGAATGGGCGTCCAGGTGGCTGAACAGTTGCGGGATGCGGATCAGGGCGATGTCGCGGAGCTCCGCCCCGACCTGTTCGAGCTCCTCGGCCGGATCCAGTTCCAGGCGTCGCCGGAGCTCGGCCAGGATCTCCGGCCGACTGCGACCGGCGGCGCGGATCAAGAAGATGCGGCCGAACTTCTCCTCGTACGCACGGTTCCCCTCGGCCAGCGCGGCGGCCAGCTGAGCGTCGTCGGAGGCACTGGAGGCCTGCTCGGCGTGCGAGAAGCTCTGGGCCTGCCCACGGCCCGCCGCCCGTTCTCCGATCCGCGGATGATCGGCCAGCGCCTGGTCGATCTCGGCCGGCGCCAGCGGGGTGGCCGAACTCCGGGCCTGAGCGACCAACTGGTCCAGGGACGAGTACGGACCCGCCGCCACGACCTCTTCCACCCATCGGGGAACCGCCAGGCAGGCGGTGAGACCCTCGCGCAACTCGGCCTCGGTCAGGTCGACGGACATGGCGGTCACTGTAACGCCCCCCGTTAGGGTCTATCCGTGGCGCATACGGTTCGGACGATCACGGCGGCGGAGCACGTTGCCTTCAACCGCACCCAGCCGTCGGTGAGCTTTCTGCAGACCCCGGCGTGGGGGGCGGTGAAGTCGGAGTGGCAGGCCGAGTCGCTCGGCTGGTTCGACACCGCGGGCACGCAGATCGGCGCCGGCCTGGTGCTGTACCGGCAGCTGCCGCGGATCAGACGCTACCTCGCCTACCTTCCGGAGGGTCCGGTGATCAACTGGGCGGACGAGGACATCGGGGACTGGTTGACTCCGCTGGCCGACCACCTCAAACACCAGGGAGCGTTCGGTGTACGCATCGGGGCGCCCCTGGTCGCCCGACGCTGGCGCAGCGACACGATCAAGGCCGCCATCGCCGACGACCGGGTCGGTCGGCTCAGCCAAGCCATGCCGGACGTGGTCGACCACGACGCCAGCCGGCTGCGCAACCAGCTCCGGGAACTCGGGTGGCGTCCCCCGCCGGACGAGGACGGGTTCGCCGCCGGCCAGCCCCGGTTCGTCTTCCAGCTGCCGATCGGCGGCAAGACTCCCGCCGAGTTGTTGACCGGCATGAACCAGTTGTGGCGCCGCAACATCAAGAAGGCCGACAAGTCCGGCGTCAGCGTCGAACAGGGCGACGTCGGGGACCTGCCCGAGTTCCACGCGCTGTACGTGGAGACCGCCGCGCGGGACGGGTTCACGGCGCGGCCGCTGAGCTACTTCCAGACCATGTTCGCCGCACTTCAGGAGGAGGACCCGGATCGGATCCGGCTCTATCTGGCCCGGCACGACGGCGACCTGGTGGCGGCCACCACTTGGGTCCGGGTCGGCGAGCACGCCTGGTACACGTACGGAGCCTCCTCCACCGCGAAACGTGAGGTTCGCGGCTCGAACGCGACCCAGTGGCGGATGATGACCGACGCGTTGGCGGCCGGAGCCCGCGTGTACGACCTGCGCGGGATCACCGAGGGCCTGGAGGCCGACGATCCGCACCTCGGTCTGATCCAGTTCAAGGTCGGCACCGGCGGCGAGGCGGTCGAATACGTCGGCGAATGGGATCTGCCTCTCAACGCGATCCTGTACGCCGCGTTCGACCTGTACATGAAGCGGCGTCACGGGTGAGCGGCATCATCTTGCGGGTCGACGTCCCCCGCTGGCGGGAACACCTGCGGCGGGTGCGGGCCGAGACCCCTGGGCTGGTGCCCGTGAACAAGGGGAACGGGTACGGCTACGGGCTGGTCCGGTTGGCCCAGGAGGCGGCCCGGATGGAGTCCGACTCGATGGCGGTCGGCCTGGCCGACGAGGTCGCCCTGGTCCGCGATCACTTCACCGCGGATCTCGTGGTGCTGACTCCGTGGCGGCCCGACGACGCGGTCGCCACCGGACTCTTGGCTGACCCCAACCTGGTGACCACCGTGTCGCGGTTGGAGGATTTGGCCGCCGTGGGTGAGCGTGCCGAGCGGCCACCGGTGTTGGTCGAGGTTCTGACCTCCATGCGTCGCTACGGCATCACCCACACCGAACTCTCCCGGGTGCCGACCTGGCTCGACCGCGTCGACTTCCGCGGGTGGACGATCCACCTGCCGATCTCGGGCACCGATCGGGTGCTGGAAGCCGAGCAGCTCGGCCGGGCGGCGCTGGCGGCGGCGCCGGGACCGTTGTGGTTCTCTCACCTCTCGGCCGCGGAGACCCGGGAGGTCGCCGACCGGCTCGGCACCGGCGGGGCAGCGGCGCCGGTGAGATTGCGGCTGGGCACGATGCTGTGGAGCGGCGGTGCGAACACCCACTGGCCGATGGCGACGGTGCTGGACGTCCATCCGGTGGTCCGGGGACAGCGGGTCGGCTATCGGCAGCGCCGCTGCCTGGCCGACGGCTGGATCATCGTGATGGCTGGGGGCACGTCGCAGGGGATCGGGATGGAGGCGCCCACCGCCGCGTCTTCGCTGCGGCAGCGGGCGATCTCGGTGGCCTCCGGGTCGATGGAGGCGGCCGGCTGGGCCCTCAGCCCGTACACGGTCGCCGGGAAGAAGCGCTGGTTCATCGAGCCGCCCCACATGCAGTCCAGCCTGATCTTCCTGCCTCGCTCAGTCGCCCCGCCGGCCATCGGCGACGAGGTGCCCGTGCGGCTCCGGCTGAACACCGCCGTCGTGGACCACCTGGTCGAAGTCGACTCGGGAACGGGGTCGTGACCGGCGACGAGAGGAACGTCCGGCTGGTGGCGTGGCAGCGGGCCGACGTGAACGCGGGTCACAGCCTGGCCCGAAGACAGCGGCTCGCCGGTGGATGGCGGTTCGACGCCACCGAAGTGGTGGTCGGGCCGGAGGCGACGCTGTCCTGCTCGCTCCACGTGGTCGTCGACTCGCAGTGGCGGACCCGCGAGGTGGACGTCTCGAGCGTCTCCTGGGACGGTACTCGGGCGCTCTCGCTGCGGGTGGACACCGAGCAGCGGTGGTGGCGCGACGGGGTGCACCTGCCGGAGCTCGACGGCTGCCTCGATGTCGACGTGGCCGCCACTCCACTGACCAACACCTTCCCCATCCGGAGGCTGGCCGCGCTGAAGCCGGGCGCGTCGTCGACCACCCCGATCGCCTGGGTCGACGTACCGGCTCTCGGCGTCAGCCGCGTCGACCAGACGTACCTCCGGCTGGAATCCCAGCGCTGGCAGTACAGCGACGACCGCCACGGGGCCTTCGTCCTGACCGTCGACGAGGACGGCTTGGTGGTTGACTACGAGGGCTTCGCCCACCGAATCCGAGGCTGACGATCCGTCGCCCCCACGGCCCCTCAGCCGTCAGCGGTCCGTCAGCCGCGCAGCTTGGCCCACAGTCGGGCATTGTCATCGGCCGTCCAGCCGAGCCGGCCGAGCAGACGCGCCACGCCGCCGTACTCCTCGTCGACGTGATCGAGGAACACCTGCATGGTCTCGGGATGGGTGTTGTTGGCCGCGACCGGGCGGTCGCGAAGGTTCTCGGCGTAGGTGTCACTGGTCATCAGCCGACCGACGATGGCCTCCATCCGTTCGGTACTCGCCGCGTAATCCTCGATCACGGCCTCCCGGTCCGCGCCGGCCACCAACAGCGCCAGGGCGACGACGGTGCCGGTGCGGTCCTTGCCGGCGGCACAGTGCACCAGGGCGGCACCGGGTGCGGCGCCGATGGCCCTGAGGGCGGCCAACACGGAGTCGGGCCGGTCGACCAGGTACGACATGTAGTGCGAGGCCACCGGATGATCGAGCTGGACCGACGGTGTGAGGTCCACCCAGGGCAGCGCTTCCTCGGGCAACACCTCCGGTCGGACGTCGGGTTTGTCCTCGCCGACTCCCTCGCGCCACTCCCGGAAGAGCGAATGCTGGTGGATGGTGATGCCGTCGTGGTCGGTGAGCGGGCCGGGACCTTCGGCGGTCACCTCGAAGTCGCTGCGCAGATCGATGACGTCGGTGAGTCCGAGCTCGAGCAGTGTGTCGATGTCACCGTCGGTGAGTGTCTGCAGGTTGTCGGAGCGGAGCAACCGGCCTGGCTGGATCGCTCCTCCGTCGGTGGTCGGGATGGCTCCCACGTCTCGAAGGTTGGCCAACCCGTCCATTTCGATCCACATCCGACGCACCCGGTCAGTTTAGGTGGGCTCCCCGAGCCCGATCTGACGAATCCCGAGCGCCTCGGGTGACGATTGGTCGCATCGATCGTCGACGGTGCGAGGTCAGCTGGCCCAATTGCCGGTGAAGTAGAGCCAGCTCCAGGCCAGCATGAGCAGCGCCGACGCGACGAAGCCGAGGACGACGGCGATCCGGTGGGCCAGCCGGACTGCCGGTCGTTCGGGGCGCCAGCTCACCAACTCCCCGATCATCATCCACAGCGGGAACCAGAGCAGGATCGCCCGGTTGACCGAGAAGAACCAGTACGAGACGGAGAAGGCCAGCACCTGGATTCCCACCCAGCTGGCTTCGGCCCAGAGTCGGCGGCCCAGGCACCAGCCGACCACCAGCACCCCGACCGCCATGGACACGATCTCGGCGGCGAACACGGGCCACCACAAGGGTCGATCGGGGAAGGCGTCCGGCTGGGCGGAGTCGTAGGTGTGCCAGAACGAGTCCCACGGCACGGTGAACTCCCGTGCCCAACCTGCCGCCTGAGCGGTGTACCAAGCCGTCCAACTCCCGGTCAGCCCGTACAGATAGAGCACGAACGCCGCGATCACGCCCACCGGCAGCACCAGCCACAGCGCCCGCCCCCACAGCCGCCGGGGGCGGGTGGTCAGGACGAGGACGAGCAGCGCCCCGACCAGGAACAGGCCGGAGACCCGGATCGTGCACGCCGCGGCGGCCAACAGGGCGGCGGCCGCCCAGCGATCGGCGCGGGCCCGTTCCCAGGCCCAGAAGGCGGCCGCACAGAACAACGCCTCGGTGTAGGGCACCAGGGTGAATACGGCGGTGGGGGCGAACAACCAGGCGACGGCCGCCCAGGGACCCCCAAGTCGGAGCAGAGCGGCGGCGGCCGCCGCCGAGCCGAGGGCCGCCAAGATCACGCCGGTGATGGCCACCGGGAGGCCGACCCACAGGCCGAACCGGAGCAGCATCGGCAACCCGGGGAAGAACGCCATCAGGGTGCCGTCGGCTCGGTAGAGGTACCCCCCGACAGCCAGATCGGTGAAGTGCTCCACGTCCCACTGCGAAACGACCCGGCCGAACTCCTGATGCTGCGTGATGGTCAACAGCAGGGCGACGACCATGATCAGTCCTCGGCTCGCCACCCAGGCCTGGGCGACGGCGCGCCCGCCGTTCATCTGCACTCGAGGCAGGGTGGTGGCTGTCACCGACGGCTCGACGGTTGCCGGACACCGAGCCAGCCGGCGTCCGGCGCGCCGTCCAGGACCCCTCCGGTCGGGTCGTCGTAACCCCCCTCGATTCCCCGCTCGAGTCCATCTCGGCGCACCACGTCGTGCTCCGGTCGCCACGCGTCGCGAATCACCACGATCACCAGCCAGGTCTGGGTGGCCATCCGGACCAGCACGGCCAACCAGTAGACCCGGTCGGCGTCGCCGGCACCCGGGGCCAGCAGGCCACCGAGATGCCACCAGATCGCGACGAAGTAGAACAACTCGCCGGCGGTGAAGATCAACCAGTCCCGCCACACCGGCCGGGCGAGCACCACGAAGGGCAACAGCCACAGCATGTACTGCGGCGAATAGACCTTGTTGGTCAGCAGAAACGCCGCCATGACGAGGAACATCACCGCCCCCAGCCGCGGCCGCCGCGGCGCGAACACGATCAACGCCGCGATGGCGAGACATCCCAGCCCGAAGAGGCCCAGC
>CAVVTA010000020.1:0-16764 GCA_963751045.1 uncultured Actinomycetota bacterium | reverse complement strand
ACTCCTCCTCGACCAGACCCAACCGGTCCCGGTAGAAGCGCACGGCTTGGTTGAACTCGTCGGCGGCCACGACCAACCGCAGCTGTCGGACCGGCGGTAGCGAGCCTGATCGGCCTCCATAGCCCGGCTCGCGCTTCTTCACCGCTCCGATGACCGCGTAGGTGACCGGCAGCAGCACGACCTCGATCGCCACCTTGTAGACGTAGCCGGTGATGATGTAGTTGATCAACACCGGCCCGGACACCACGCCGCCGAAGGCCACCACGCAGAACACGGCGGTGTCGGCCAACTCGCCGATCACCGTGGAACCGATCAATCTTGCCCACAGAGATTTCTCGCTGGTCGCCTGCTTGATCTTCACCAGTACGTACGCGTTGAGGAACTGTCCGGCCAGGAAACCCAGCAGACTGGCCAGTACGATCCGGGGCACGAACCCGAGCACCGCCTGCCAGGCCTCCTGATTCCCCCAGTCGGGAGCGGGCGGCGTCACACTGACCAACCAAAAGGTCAGCGAAGCGATCCCCGCCAGGACGAAGCCGGCGACGATGGCCCGCCGCGCCTTCCGCAGCCCGTACACCTCGGCCAGCACGTCACCGAGGATGTAGGTGAGCGGGAACAAGAAGGCGCCACCGTCGGTGATGATGACCGGCAGCGCGTCCCACCCGGTGGGGAAGCTGATCAGCTTCGTGGCTCCGATGTTGGAGATCAACAGCAGCCCGCAGAAGGCGGCCACCACCAGGTCGTAGTTGCCCTGAAGCCCGGCCGCGAAGCGCGCTGGCGTGGAGCTCGGTGCGGTGGGCTCGGGTGTGTGGGTCTCGCTCACCGCCTGATCCTAAGCGCGTGTCGCATGGCAGGCTGGGCTCATGACCGAGCCTGTCTGTCGTGCTCCGCGCTCCGCGGACCTGAGCTCCGCGGTCCTGAGCTCCGCGGCATCTCGCTCGTTCGATCCCGATTCCGGACGACGGAAAGCGTGTCGCCCGGAATCGCTCCTCACTCCCGAGAGGCTTGGCTCATGACCGACATGCCCGAACAGGTGCCCGACCAACTGGACCAGATGGACCAGGACATGCTGCAGCCGAACGAGACCCTGGTGGATCGCGGCGTCGACGACTTCCTCGACGAGGGCTACTCCCCACCCGAGAAGCCGTCCTATCTGTCCCGGCACGGAGATGTCGACGAAACCCTCGACGAGCGGTTGGCCCAGGAGGAGCCGGAGGTGTGGGACGCGGCGCCGCCGGGTGAGACGATCAACGACGGCGAGGTGGGCGATCGGCGGGCCGGTCGGCTGGTCGACCCCAACGGGGGCATCGGCGAGGACACCGAGAAGGACATGGTCGCCGACGACATCGGCATCGACGGCGCGGCGGCCAGCGCCGAAGAGGCCGCGGTGCACATCGTCCCGGACAGCGAGATCTACTGAGTCTCGAGCTGGTTCTGTATCCCGAGATCGAGCCCTACGCCCGGGGGATGCTGGCCGTGGGCGACGGCCAGCAGATCTACTGGGAGGAGTGCGGCAACCCCGACGGCAAGCCGGTGGTCTTCCTGCACGGCGGGCCTGGTGGCGGGTGCTCGCCGAGGGTCCGGCGGCTCTTCGACCCCGCCCGATATCGCATCGTCCTGACCGACCAGCGGGGCTGCGGTCGTAGCCTCCCGCACGTCAGCCAGACCATCGATCTGTCCACCAACACCACCTGGCACCTGGTGGCGGACCTGGAACGGCTGCGGGGGGCTCGCCGGATAGACCGCTGGCAGGTGCTCGGCGGCTCCTGGGGCAGCGCGCTGGCGCTGGCCTACAGCGAGACCCACCCGGAGCGAGTGAGCGAGCTGATCGTGCGTGGGATCTTCACCCTGCGTCGCAGCGAACTGGACTTCTATTACAACGGGCCGGCCGGGATGCTGTTCCCCGACCGCTACGAGGACTTCCTGGCCCCTCTCGGTGGCCGCGCTTTCTGCGGCGACACCATCGCCGCCTACGCCAAGGTGCTGTTCGATCCCGATCCGGCGGTGCACGGCCCGGCGGCGCTCGCCTGGTCCACCTGGGAGGCCGCTACCATCACCCTGGAGCCTGAGCCCGATCTCTTCACCCGCCTCCAGCAGCCGTCCTACGCCGTCGCGTTCGCCCGGATCGAGAACCACTACTTCACCCACGGCGGCTGGTTCGGCGAGGGCCAGCTCATCGCCGACGCCGGTCGGCTGGCCGACATCCCCGGGGTCATCGTTCAGGGGCGCTACGACGTGGCCACCCCGGCCGCGACCGCCTGGGAACTGCACCGAGCCTGGCCATCGGCCGACCTGCGCCTGGTCACCCTCGCCGGGCACGCGGATTCCGAGCCCGGCATCGCCGCCGAGCTGGTGGCTGCGACCGACCGCTTCGCCGGCTGAGCGGGCGAGCTTGCCGCTGTGTCTCTCGCGCCGGGTTGCATAGGATGTCAGTTCAGAAGAACACCTCGAGCCTCGACCAGGAGCGAACCAGCTGACCAGATCAGACAGATCGGCCACGGCCACCGGCCCGATACGGGACGCAGCGGCCCCTCAGGCAGTGCCTGACGATCAGGCTGGGGTGGAGCAGAGCCGGCGAATCAGCGTGCCGGCTTCGATCGACATGGTCAACGTGCTCGGCCCTCGCGACGAATTCCTCCGCATCCTCGAGCGCGAGCTCGAGGCGGATCTGCACGTCCGCGGCAACGATTTCACCCTCACCGGCTCGGCGGCCGCGGTGGCGCTCGCCGCTGAAGTCATCACCGAACTGGTGACGGTGCTCCGGACCGGCCAGGGGCTCAGCGCCGACGCCGTGGAACGCATCGTCTCGATGCTGACCGCACGGGAGGAGGCCCGGCCGGCCGACGTCCTCACCCACAACATCTTGTCCAGCCGCGGCCGCACCATCCGACCGAAGACGCTGAACCAGAAGCGCTACGTCGACGCGATCGACAAGCACACCGTCGTTTTCGGCATCGGCCCGGCCGGCACCGGCAAGACCTATCTGGCGGTGGCCAAGGCGGTCCAGGCGCTGCAGAACAAGCAGGTCAACCGGATCATCCTGACCCGACCGGCCGTCGAGGCGGGGGAGCGGCTGGGCTTCCTGCCCGGCACCCTGAACGACAAGATCGACCCGTACCTACGGCCGCTCTACGACGCCCTGCACGACATGGTGGATCCCGACTCGATCCCCCGGCTGCTGACCGCCGGGACCATCGAGGTCGCACCCCTGGCGTATATGAGAGGTCGGACCCTGAACTCGGCGTTCATCATCTTGGACGAGGCGCAGAACACGTCGATGGAGCAGATGAAGATGTTCCTGACCCGGTTGGGGTTCGGCTCCAAGATCGTGGTGACCGGCGACATCACCCAGGTCGACCTTCCCGGCGGCACTCGCAGCGGTCTGCGGGCCGTACAGGGGGTGCTGGACGATGTCGAGGACATCTCCTTCAACTACCTGACCAATCTGGATGTGGTCCGGCACAAGTTGGTCGGCCGCATCGTGGCCGCGTACGACCGGTACGAGGCGACGCTGCCGTCACCTCGAGGTCATTGATTGGGGCGACATTGATGGGGCGACACTGATGGGGCGACACTGATGGCCGTCGACATCGCCAACGAGTCCGGGCAGGACGCCGACACGGTCGGACTGGTGCGGCTCGCCTCGTTCGCGTTGGAGCAACTGCGCATCCATCCGCAGGCTGAGCTCTCCATCCTGCTGGTGGACGAGGAGACGATGAGCTCATACCACCAGAAGTACCTGGGCGAGCCGGGTCCGACGGATGTGCTGTCCTTCCCGATGGACGAGCTGCGCCCCCCGGTGGACAGCGACGAGCCTCCGGAGGGGCTGCTCGGCGACGTCGTGTTGTGTCCGGCCGTGACGTCTCGCCAGGCGGGAGAACACGGGCGGACGGCGACCGCCGAGGCGGAGTATCTGCTGGTGCACGGATTGTTGCACCTGCTGGGCTTCGATCACGACAGTCCGGAGCAACAAGCCGAGATGTTCGGTCTGAAGGACAAGATCCTGGCCGGCTGGGAGACGGCCCGACCGGATCGCTCGGCGGTTCGGGGCCGCTGAGGTGAACGCGACGGATTGGTTCCAACTCGGCGTTGCTCTGCTGCTGGTGATCTTGGCGGGGGTGACGGCCGCCGGCGAGGCCGCGCTGTCGTCGTTCTCGCGGGCCCGGGCCGATCGGCTGGTCGAAAACGGAGCGCCCGGAGCCGCCCGGGTGCGGCGGATCGTGGAGGATCCACCGCGGTACCTGAACACGGCGCTGTTCGTCCGCACGGTCTGCGAGATCTCCGCCATCGTCTTGGTGGCGTTGGTGGTCTTCGGCATCTTCGCCGCCACCTGGCAGCGGGTGTTGATCACGGCCGGCTCCATGATCGTTGTGTCGTACGTGTTCTGGGGCGTGGCGCCGCGCACCCTGGGTCAGCAGCACCACGACAAGATCGCCTGCGCCCTTGCCGGTCCGCTGGTCCTGCTCACCACCGTGCTCGGCCCGTTCCCCCGACTGCTGATCTTGGTCGGCAACGCCCTGACCCCGGGCCAGGGGTTCGAGGAGGGCCCGTTCGCGACCGAGGCCGAGCTCCGGGAACTGGTCGACCTGGCCGAGAAGAGCGAGGTGATCCAGTCCGGCGAGCGGCGGATGATCCACTCCGTCTTCGACCTGGGCGACACCATCGTCCGCGAAGTCATGGTGCCGCGGACCGATATGGTGTTCATCGAGGAGTACAAGACGCTGCGCCAAGCCGTCTCACTGGCGCTGCGCTCTGGCTTCAGCCGGATCCCGGTGACCCGGGATGGGCTCGACGACGTCGTCGGCGTGCTCTACCTGAAGGACGTGATCAAGCGGGTCTACGACTCCCCGGACGCCCAGACCAGCGAACGGGTCGGATCGATGATGCGGAAGCCGGTCTGGTGCCCGGACTCCAAACCCATCGACGAGCTGCTGCGGGAGATGCAACTGAAGCGGGTACACCTGGTGATCGTCATCGACGAATTCGGCGGCACAGCCGGGATGGCCAGCATCGAGGACATCCTCGAGGAGATCGTCGGCGAGATCACCGACGAGTACGACGAGGAGAACACCGATGTGACCCGGCTCGGTGAGCACCGCTACCGGGTGTCTTCCCGGTTGCCGCTGGACGAGCTCGGCGATCTGTTCGGCCTGCAGCTGGAGGACGAGGACGTGGAGACCGTCGGCGGGCTGATGGCCAAGCAGCTGAACAAGGTGCCGATCGCCGGCTCGGTGGTCAACTACGGCGGGTTGGAGCTCGTCGCCGAACGCGGCACCGGGCGCCGCAACAAGATCGGCACCGTGATCGCCACCAGCACCAGTGGCGGCCAGGAGGGCGATTCCCACCCGCAGGCCCAACCGCGGGACGACTCTCGAGTGGACGCCGCCACCCGGATTGCCGAGGACACGCCGGTCGAAGCCCGCCAGGCCCGGGCTTCCTAGGCATCCGTGACCGAACCAACCCCGCCGACCGATCCCGAAGACGTCAAGATCATCACACTCGCTCGGGCGGCGCGGGCACGTACCGCCGCTGTCCAGGGTGCGTGCGTGCGCGATCTCGACGGCCGGACCTACTCCGCGACCTCGGTGGCACTCCCCCACCTGCAGCTGTCGGCAGTGGCCGTCGCGCTGGCCATGGCCGTGTCGTCGGGAGCCGAGGGGCTCGAGGCGGTGGCGGTCAGCAGCGACCGCGCACCGGACCTTGATGATCAGGAGCTCATCGGCGACCTACCCGGCTCGACGGTGAAGCTCTGGCACGTGGACGCGGCGGGGAGCGTGGTGTCGTTGACCGTATTGAGTGGGTCGGCGCCGTGACCGCTCCCGTCGCCGCACCCGGTTTCCGTTCTGGCTTCGCCTGCTTCGTCGGCCGCCCGAACGCCGGAAAATCGACCCTGACCAACGCCCTGGTCGGCAGCAAGATCGCCATCGCGTCCTCCAAACCGCAGACCACCCGGCACGCGATCCGCGGCATCGTGCACCGCGCCGACGCCCAACTGGTCTTGATCGACACTCCGGGTCTGCACCGGCCGCGCACCTTGCTCGGGGAGCGGCTCAATGACCTGGTACGGGGCACCTGGACCGAGGTCGACGTGATCGGGGTCTGCCTGCCGGCCGACCAGCGGATCGGCCCGGGGGACACCTATCTGGTGACCGAGATCGCGGCGCTGGAGCGGCCGCCGGCGCTCGTCGCGGTGGCCACCAAGTCCGATCTCGTGTCTCCGGATCGGATGGCTCAGCACCTGGTGGGCATCGCCTCGCTGGAGGGCACCTGCGGTGTGACCTGGGCGCACATCGTGCCGGTGTCCGCCACTGCCGGCCAGCAGATCGACGTGCTGGCCGACACGCTGGTGGATCTGCTGCCCGAGGGTCCGCCGCTCTACCCCGACGGCGAGATCACCGACGAGCCGGAGGAGACCCTGGTCGCCGAGCTGATCCGCGAGGTCGCCCTGGAAGGGGTGCGCGACGAGTTGCCCCACTCGATCACGGTCACGATCGAGGAAATGGGACTCCGGCCGGGACGCAAGGCCGACCAACCGCTGTTGGACATCTACGCCTCGTTGATCGTCGAACGAGACTCCCAGAAGGGCATCATCATCGGCCGCCGCGGATCCCGACTGCGCGAGCTGGGTACGGCCGCCCGCCGCCAGATCGAGAACCTGTTGGCCACCCCGGTCTATCTCGATCTCCGGGTCAAGGTGCTCAAGGAGTGGCAGCGCGACCCCAAGCACCTCAACCGGCTCGGCTTCTGAGCGGACCGCTGCTCAGCCGAGGTTCAGCTCGTAGGTGTCGAAGATGCGGTCCAGCCGGTAACCGATCGACTCGTTCACGCTGATCATGAAGTCGTTGCCCGCCTGATTCCAGGTCTCGACGACCTCCAACTGCGGCTCGGCCTCAGCCAGCCAGTGCATCATGTCGATCTTGAGCAGCAGTCCCAGCCGGTGTCCCCGGTGCGCCCGAGCCACCGCGGTGTCGCCCTGCATGCCGAACTCGGGCCGAGCGGGGTTGACCAGCACCACGGTGTGGCCGCCTATCTCACCGGTCGCCCGGTGCCGGGCGACGATCCGGTAGACGCGGTCGCCGCGTCCGATGCGGGCCGTCTCCATGTCCTTGAGCCGAGCCAGATCGAAGTACTCGTCCTCGAACGTGAGATCGCCCATGGGAGCGTCGTTGATGGCCGCGGTGACGTCGACCAGATTGCTCAGCAGATCATCGGAGTACGGCGGGCTGAGCCGTTCAAGTCGATAATCCGCTGACTTGGCGACCGCCTCGGTGAACAGCCCTGCCACGGCCTCGGGATCCACCTCGCCCAGCACCTGGCGACGACGAGCCTCGGGGTTGGCGTAGCGGAAGCCGAACCGCTCGACGAAGGCCTTACCACCCGGATCGTCGGAGGCGACGCCGGCCCAAAGGATCGACCGGTTCGCCTCGGTGGCCCGGCGGAACAACTCCTTCATGATCACCGAGCCGTGCCCGCGGCGACGATGGTCGGGCCGGACGGTGATCGATGCCCAGATGAGGCTCCGGTTGTCGCGCTGCGGCAACTGCATCGACAAGACGCCGACCGGGGACTCCTCGCTGTCGGCGTAGTAGAAGTAGCTCTCGTCCGGCTCCAGATCCCACCCGTAGGCCAGGTCGCCGGCGACCACACTGGGGATGGCCACCGGCGCGGTCGGATCGTCGACGGGACGCGCCGCGTTGTAGAACTCCGTGAGGAGGGCCACGGCGGCGTGGTCGTGCGCATCGATCCGTACGAAAGGCATCTCACCAGGGTGCCGCACGGCCACTGTTCCTCACCACCGGTTTTCACCTCAGCCACCCAGGCCGGCCTCACGGGCGCGCAGGATCGCGGCGGCCCGATCGGCGACCTGGAGCTTGGTGAAGATCGAGGACAAATGGTTGGCGACCGTCTTCGGCGACAGACCCAGCCGCGTCGCGATCGTGGCGTTCGGCAGCGCCGCGGCCAACAGATCAAGGATCTCCCGCTCGCGTGCGGTCAGCTGAGGGAACGGATCGGCGTCTGCTGGTCAGCCGGTCCGTTCCGGTGTGGGCGGCTCTGGGCATCCTGGCCTGGCCGCCGCTGCACGTCATCGGTCTGGCCTTCTTCGGCAACGAGGTGCCGCAGGTGATCGGCGCGGTGCTGCAGGCGATCGGTTTCGCCGGTTGTGCGGCGGTGCTGCTCCGGGGTCGCGGAGTCTGATGTGGGCTGGGTCCGTTGCGTGGCAGCCCACGGTGGTCATTCGGTAGGCCGAGACCGCCGTACGCTGCCACGCAAGCGTCCGAGGGCCAAGCGCTTGGAGCCCTTCGAACGGTGGGCTAGGGTGAGGCCCATGGTTCGCGTCGAGCGCCGATTTCGGCTGCTCCTCCTTCGAAGCCGCAGCGAGGCCCGCTAAGGGCCGGCCTCCTCGCTGCGGCGTTCGTGCGTTCCCGGCCAACCCCGAACGAGTCAGCGAGGACCCATGACCACTCAGAGCACGAACAGCCCGGCGACGGGCGCCGAACGCGGAGCCTTCGGCACCCGCCGGCAATCCGTACCGGTGCAACAACCCAGCCCGATGCCCTACCACCGCTACCGCGCATTCCCCCCCATTCCCCTGCCGGACCGAACCTGGCCCGATCGACAGATCACCGCCGCGCCGCGGTGGCTCAGCACCGATCTGCGCGACGGCAACCAGGCTTTGATCGATCCGATGACCCCGGCCCGCAAGCTGAAGATGTTCCAGCTGTTGGTGGAACTGGGGTACAAGGAGATCGAGATCGGTTTCCCGTCGGCGAGTCAAACCGACTTCGACTTCGTCCGACAGCTCATCGAAGAGGGCCGCATCCCCGACGACGTGACCGTGTCGGTGCTGACCCAGGCCCGCGAGGACCTGATCGAACGCACCGCCGAGTCGCTGGTCGGAGCCAAGACGGCCACCATCCACATGTACAACGCCACCGCCCCGCTCTTCCGGCGGGTGGTGTTCAACGTCGACAAAGCCGAGTGCATGGCGCTGGCCACCCGCGGCACCGAACTGGTGATGAAGTACGCCGAGGAGCACCTCGGCGACGTCGAGTTCGGCTACCAGTACTCCCCGGAGATCTTCACCGGCACCGAGTTGGACTTCGCGGTGGAGGTCTGCAACGCGGTGATGGATGTGTGGCAGCCGTCGGCGGGCCGGGAGATCATTCTCAACCTGCCGGCCACGGTCGAGATGTGCACTCCGAACGTCTACGCCGACCAGATCGAATGGTTCGGCCGGCACGTCCGCAACCGCGAACACGTCGCCATCTCGCTGCATCCGCACAACGACCGGGGTGCGGCGATCGCCGCCACCGAGCTGGCCTTGATGGCCGGCGCCGATCGGGTCGAGGGCTGCCTCTTCGGCCACGGGGAGCGGACCGGCAACGTCGACCTGGTGACCCTGGGCATGAACCTCTTCTCCCAGGGTATCGACCCCAAGATCGACTTCTCCGACATCGACGAGATCCGTCGCACGGTGGAGTACTGCACCAATCTGCCGGTTCACCCGCGCCATCCGTACGCGGGCGATCTGGTCTACACCGCCTTCTCCGGCTCCCACCAGGACGCCATCAAGAAGGGTCTGGAGGATCTGCACCGGCGCGCGACCGCCCAGGGGGTCGAGGTGGCCGAGATGGCCTGGGAGGCGCCCTACCTCCCCATCGATCCGCACGACGTCGGTCGCACCTATGAGGCGGTCATCCGGGTGAATTCCCAATCCGGCAAGGGCGGCGTCGCGTACGTGATGAAGGCCGAGCACAATCTCGAGCTGCCCCGCCGGCTCCAGATCGAATTCTCCCGGGTGGTGCAGGCCCACACCGATCAGAGCGGCGGCGAGGTCAGCGCCAGCCGGTTGTGGGAGATCTTCCAGGAGGCCTATCTGGAACCGGACACCCCGCTCGCCCTCAAGACGGTCAACAGTGTCTCCGGCTCCGGGCATACCGACAGCGTCACCGCTTCGGTGATCAGCGAAGGTCGCCCGCTCACGCTCACCGGTGAGGGCAACGGCCCCGTGTCGGCCTTCGTCGACGCCCTCTCCGCCCTCGAGCACCGGGTCCGGGTGCTGGACTACCACGAGCACGCCCTCTCGGCCGGCGGCGACGCGCTGGCGGCGGCGTACGTGGAGTGTGAGGTCGGCCCGATCAATCAAACAAGTGGTGAGGACAGTCAGGTCCTATGGGGAGTGGGCATGGACGCCAACATAGTCACCGCCTCGCTCAAGGCCGTGGTCAGTGCGGTCAACCGAGCCGCCCGCGGCTGACCGGGCTCAGGGGCGAAAACCGTTCTCGGCCGTACGGGCCGGGACCGTGGGCGAGAAGATCCAGGCCTGGAAGAAGGGCGACAGGTCGACCTGCGTCTTCGTCTGGGCCTGGATCATCCACTCCTCGACGCTCCGGGACCCCCGCACGGCCGACCATTCGCGAGCCAGGGCGAGAAAGGCCTCGTTCCCGATGACGTTACGGAGAGCCTGCAACACCATCGGGCCGCGGGTGTACACGGTGGAGAAGAGCTGCTCGCGGCCCGGGTCGATCATGGTGACCCGCCAGAAGTCGTCCTTGCCGGCCAGCCGGTCGTAGTACTCGTTGAGTCGTTGGTTGCCGGACCGGCGACCGGGCACCCCCTCCGCGTACCCCCATTGGGCCCAGGCGGCGTAGCCCTCGTTGATGAAGATGTCGTTCCACTGCTTCAGGGTGACCTGGTCGCCGAACCACATGTGAGCCAGTTCGTGCACCAGCAGATCCGTGGCGAAGTTGGGATCGCGGATGGACGTCGGGTCGTAGATCGGCCGGGTCTGGGTCTCCAGTCCGGCAAAGTCGAAGGCGTGTGCCGGCACGACCCCGCCGATCTCGGTGAACGGGTACGGGCCGAAGAGGCGCTCCAGGCCGCGGACGACCTCCCCGGACCGGCGCAAGACCGCGAACACCGCTCGGCGGTCGGCTTCGTCGAGCTGCTCGGTCACGGCGTAGACGTATGGCCGGCCGTCGACCACGCCCTGGTCCAGCTCGTACTGGCCGATGCTGACGAAGTTGAGATAGCTCGCCATCGGCTGCTGCGCCACCCAGTGCCAGGTGTCGAAGTCGGCCTCGCCGGCCCGGTCCCGGGACTCCAAGCGGCCGACGCTGATCGCCTCCAGTCCAGCCGGCACCCGAACCGAGACGTCCATCAGCGCAGGATCGGACGGATGATCGTTGGCCGGGAACCACCAGGCTGAACTCGCCGGCTCCCCGGCCGCGGTCCACTCGGCGTTGGTGGTCAACCACGGTGTCTTGCCGTCCCGGAGCAGCTGGCCGGGCCGACCGGCGTAGTCGATGATCACCTCGAACTCGGCCCCGGTCTCGATCGGTTCGGCCGGGGTGATCTTGAGATCCTGGAAGCCCTCCTTGGTCGAGGTCGCCGGTGTTCCGTCCACCTGTGCCGAACTCGCGTCGAGCGCGAGATCGACGTAGAACGACCGGAGCGGTTGGCTCGCCCGGGCGGTGATCTTGGTACTCCCGCTCAAGCTGGCCGCTTCGGGATCCCAGTTCACGGCGATCTCGTACCGGATCGCGTCGTAGCCGCTGCTGCCGTAGTCGGGGAAGTACGGATCACCGACCCCCGGCCCGCCCTCGTCGGCTGCAGCCGCCCCGGGCCTTCCGGCACCAGCCGCGGCCGCCGACACACGCAGCCGCGCGAGACCCCAGACCGCGACGGGCACGGCCATGATCGCCACCAGGACCAGCGGCAGCAGGACCGCGAGCACATAGCTGACCGGGTGCGGCCGGTGTTCGGGCGGCGGCGGCCAGCCGGGAGCCCCGCTCGAATCAGCGCTCCACATGGGACAGTGATCGCAGACTCCGGTCCAGGTGCCAGGTGACGTAGGCCGCGGTGAGCCCACTGGCCTCCCGCAGGACGGGTGGCGGGGCGTCCCTGGTCGCCTCCCAACGTCCTTCGAGCAGGGCCCCCAGCAGGGCCAGGGTCTCCGGCGCCGGACGGGCCGATCCCGCAGGCCGGCAGCGGTCACAGACCACGCCGCCGGCAGCCGCGGAGAAGCCCGGATGTGGTCCGAGCAGACCGCACCGGGCGCAGTCGCGGAACGAGGGGGCATAACCGGCGACGGCCAGGGCCCGCAACAGGTAGGAATCCAAGATCATCGAGGCCGGCCGAGGTCCGTCGCTGGTGCCGCGGTTGAGCACCCGCAGCGCGCCGACCAGCAGCTGATACTGCTGGATGGCCGGCTCACCCTCTTCGGTGACCAGTCGATCGGCGGTCTCCAACATGACCTGACCCGCGGTGTAGGCCGGGTAGTCGTGGCCGAGCCGGTCTCCGAACGCGTCCAGCGCCTCCACCTGCAACACGATGTCCAGAGTGCGCCCCTCGGCGAACTGCAGGTCGATGTGCGAGAAGGGCTCCAGGCGGGCGCCGAACTTGGACGAGGTCCGGCGTACGCCCTTCGCCACCGCGCGGATCTTGCCACGACCACGACTGAGCATGGTGATGATCCGGTCGGCCTCGCCGAGCTTGTGGGTACGCAACACGACGGCTTCGTCGCGATACGTGGGCATCCCGCTATTGTCCCGTACGTGCCAAGGCTGCGCCGGAAAGACGTCGCGGGACCGCGGCCCGGGCTTCGGTCGCCGGTGCCGCCGGCGGCGCATCCGAGCGGGGCGCAGCCGCCGTCGCTGCCGGCCGGCAAGATCCCGGCCCATGTGGCTCTGGTCATGGACGGAAACGGCCGGTGGGCCAAGGCCCGGAACCTGCCCCGGACCGAGGGTCATGCGCGCGGCGAGGCTTCCCTGTTCGACGTCATCGAGGGTGCTATCGAGATCGGCATCCGGTACCTGTCGGCGTACGCGTTCTCCACTGAGAACTGGAGTCGATCCCCGGATGAGGTTCGCTGGCTGATGGGCTTCAATCGCGACGTCATCCGCCGCCGCCGCGACCAGATGGACGCCATGGGCGTACAGGTGCGCTGGGCCGGCCGCCGGCCCCGGCTCTGGCGCAGCGTGATCAGCGAATTGGAGGAGGCCGAACGGCGCACGGTCGGCAACGACGTCTTGACCCTGCAGTTCTGCGTCAACTACGGGGGCCGAGCCGAGATCGTCGACGCGGCACGCCGGGTCGCTGAACTGGCGGCGGCGGGGCGGCTGGATCCCGGCAAGCTGACCGAGGCCAGGTTCCGCCAATTCCTCGACGAGCCGGAGATCCCCGACGTCGACCTGTTCGTCCGATCTTCCGGCGAGCAGCGCACGTCCAACTTCCTGCTCTGGCAGTCCGCCTACGCCGAGATGATCTTCCTCGATCGGCTGTGGCCCGACTTCGACCGCCGGGATCTGTGGCGGGCGGTCGAGCTCTACGCCGGTCGCGACCGCCGGTACGGCGGGGCCATCCCCAACGCGATCAGTCGGGAGGGATGACCACGCCACTGGGGGTGAAAGGGCGAGATCTTGTGGCCGCTTGGGGTCGACGGGCCTTGAGTCTTGTCTGGCCGGAGCGGCCCGCGCGGTGGCGCGATGTTCCCCGAGCGGTGCAACCCGCGCTGCTGCTGGTGGCGCGGCTCACCGTGGCGGCCGTGGTCGCCTACCTGTTCACCCTGGTTCTCACCGACGGGGCGGTCGATCTCACCGGCGCCTTGACGGCGCTGCTGGTGGTGCAGGCGTCGGCGGTGTCCACGCTCAAGATGGGCGTGGTCCGGGTCGGCGCGGTGCTGTCCGGCGTCCTGGTGGCGATCCTGCTCTCGACCTGGATCGGGCTGACCTGGTGGAGTCTGGGGCTGGCGGTGGCGTCGACCCTGCTGCTGGCCAACATTCTGCGCCTCGGCGACCAGGCACTCGAGGCCCCGATCAGCGCCATGCTCATCCTGGGCGTGACCAACCCCGACGTCGCGGCGGAGACTCGGGTCCTGACCACGCTGATCGGGGCCGGGGTTGGGGTCGCCTTTGCGTTGATCTTCCCGCCGGCCCTGCCGACCCGCTCGGCCGGACAGTCGATCTTGGTGGTCACCGACGCCGCGGCCGCGCCGCTCGAATCCGCCGGAGAGGCGCTCGCCAACGGCCCCGTGACTCGGGCTCAGGTCGAGTCGTGGCTGGATCGCGTCCACCAAGCGGAACGTCGCGTCGTCGAATCGCGCGCCTCCCTGGCCTCGCTGAAGGACAGTCGGCGGCTCAATCCGAGGGCGCTGGGTACGGCCGACGTCGAACCGGTGCTCGGCACCGGCCTGGACGCCCTCGAACACTGCGTGCGTGCCACCCGGGCCCTGTTCGTGGTCCTGCGCGTCGAGCTGCCGGAAGAGGAGGGGCCGGACGATCCGTACGGGGAGGAACTGCGGGCCGCCTTCGCCGTGGTGCTGACCGATGTCGGCGACTGCATCCGGGCCTTCGGCGAATTGGTGGTCGCCGAAGCGGAGGGCCGCACGGGAGACGCCGAGCGGGCCCTGGCGGGGAGCCTGGAGATCCTCCGCGAGACCAAGGCCATTCTCACTGAGTTGATCATGGTGAACGCGACGGAGAATCCGTCGTCCTGGTTGTTGCGCGGCTCGATCCTGGCGGCCGTCGAACAGGTGCTGGATCAGCTCGACCTGGAGGAGCGAGCCCGGCTGCACGACCGATGGCGTGAGGAGCAGACGGCCCGCCCGCTCGCCCAGCTCCCGCCGCTCATCCAAGGCGTGCTGCTGCACCCCGAACATCCCATCCCGCGGGGTCTCACCACCAGCCAGCGGCTCGGCTCCGACACCGGTTGATTCGCACGGTGTGTCGAACGATCTCGGTCGTTCAGCAGTCGGCGCAGGTGCCGAAGATCTCGAGGTCGTGGCTGACGTCGCGAAAGCCGTTCTCCGTCGCCACCAACGAGGCCCACGTCTCCACAGCCGGGCCCGACACCTCGACCGTACGCCCGCAGCTGCGGCAGACGAGGTGATGGTGATGGCCGTTGGAGCAGCGCCGGTATGCGGTCTCGCCGACCGCGGTCCGGATGGCGTCGACCTCACCGGCCTCCACCATCGACTGCAGCGTGCGGTAGACCGTCGTCAACCCGATCGCGTCGCCCTTGTGCCGCAGCTCGTCGTGGATCTCCTGGGCACTCTTGAACTCGCTGACTTCGCTCAGGATCGCTCCCACGGCGGTCCGCTGGCGGGTTCGGCGTTGCGGCGCTCGGGCCGCCGGTCGCTCAATCACCACTACCGGTCCATCAGTGCTCGTCGTAGTGATCCGCGTGCGCGGCATGGCGGTGACCCTCGTGCAGGTAGTCGGTGTGGTCGCCGTGCCGGATCACCTGGTGGCCGCACTCGGGTCCGTGTTGATGGGCGTGCTCGTCGGCGATCATGTGCGGCAGGGGCAGATCGTCGACGTCGAGCTCCGGTAGCACAGGCGTCACTTTACGTCGGCCGGACAGCAGGAGGGTGCCGATCGGCCAACTCAACGCGAAGACCGCGATGGCCAAGACGACGATCAGCGCGCCGGGGGCCGTGTCGGCGTAGTACGACCCGGCCGCGCCGCCGACGGAGACCGTCACCCCGATGAGCATGGCTCCGGCGAGCGCGGGGAAGAACCCGCGGACCAGGTTGTGGGCCGCCGCGACCGGCACGACCATCAAGGCGCTGACCAGCAGCAGCCCGACCGTACGCATGGCCAGGGTGACGGTGACGGCAGCCAAGACCACCAGCAGCAGGTTGTAGAACCGGGTCGGGAGCCCCTGGGTCCTGGCCAATTCCTCGTCGGAGCAGACCGCGAAGAGTTGGGGCGCCAGTCCGATCGTCGGTACGAGGACGACCACCGCCAGCCCGGCCACGACGAGGACGTCCGCACTGGTGACGGTGGTCAGGGAGCCGAAGAGGTACTGCGAGAGGGCCCCGGCGCCGGCCCCGGCGATCCCGGACATCAAGACACCGGCGGCCAGGCCACCGTAGAACAGGATCGCGAGTCCGACGTCCCCGGTCGCCTTGCCCCGTTGCCGCAACACCTCGACGACGACGGCACCGGTCACGCAGACGGCGATCGCCCAGGGAAGCGGTGCCTGACCGGTGAGTAAAGCCAGGCCGACGCCGGCGATGGCCACGTGCCCCAAGCCGTCGCCCAGCAGGCTGAGTCGCCGCTGGACCAGGTATATACCGATCGCGGGCGCCATCAGACCGGTGAGGAGCGCAGCGAGCAGCGCTCGCTGCATGAACGGAAAGCTCAGCACCTCGATCATCGCGACACCGGTCCGTCCTCGACCGCCCCGTCCAGCCACCCGGAATCTCGCCGCTCCACCAGCTCGTGGTGATCATGACTGCTCGAGGCGGCGAGCACCTGGGGGTCGCCGTCGTACACCACGCGTCCGTCCCGAAGGACCACCGCTCGATCGATGAGCGGTCCCAGCGCTCCGACCTCGTGCAGCACCGCCACCACCGCCATGCCCCGGCTCATCCGTTGCTCGATCACGGCCGCCAGCAGCCGCTGGTGTTCGACATCCACCCCGGCCGTCGGCTCGTCGAGCATCAGGAGTTCGGGCGCCCCGGCGAGAGCCCGTGCGATCAGCGTGCGCTGCTGCTGACCTCCGGAGATCTGCCGGATGTCGGATCGCCGGTGTTCGAGCAGATCGACGACGGTCAGGGCCTCCAGGACCGCCTGCCGGTCCTGTCGCCGGGCCGGGACGAAGGGCGGGCGCAACGCCAGCCGGCCGGTGGCCACGATCTCCTCGACGGTCGCCTCCGCCTGCGTGGCTGTCGTTTGCTGGGGCACATACCCGATCCGTGACCAGGACCGAAACGCTCCCAGCGGCTGCTCGAACAGGTGGACCTGCCCGCGTTGGGTC
>CAVVTA010000019.1:0-7511 GCA_963751045.1 uncultured Actinomycetota bacterium | reverse complement strand
GCAGCAGGAGGGGTAGCACCTGGTCAGCCGAAGGCATGGCGTTGATCTCGTCGCGCAGCCGGCGAGCCGCGGCGGCGTAACCATCCTCGGCGAGCACGGTGTCGAGCGCAGTGCGGATGACCGGTGGCGTGCGGGCGTCCGGCAGGACGGTCAGGGCAGCCCCTCGGCGCCGGAGCTGTTCGGCGTTGACGAACTGATCGGCACCGTTGGGCAGGCAGACTTGCGGCAGCCCTCGGGACAGGGCGCCCAGCACCGTGCCGGATCCAGCGTGCGACAGCACGGCGCTGCACCGGTCGAGCAGCAGGGCCTGGGGCACGAAGCGTTCGACGGCGACGTGCCGCGGAGGCGGCCCGAGGCTCGCCGGATCCACCATGGGGCCGGTCGTGACGATCACGTTGTAGGGGGCGTCGGCCACGGCCGCGAGCAGCGGCACGAAAGCATCCGGCGCCGTGAACACGGTACCCAGCGTCGCGTAGACCGTCTCCTCGTACGGCAGCTCGAGTACCGACGCCGGCAGCGACTCACCGACACGGGGCAGCTCGGGAACCGGTCTCACGTCCAGCACACGGGTGAAGGGCACGGTCTCAGTGGTGCGCAGACTGACCGGCCAGGGATCGACGAACGTCGCGGCGGCCAGCCGGTCCGAGTGATCCGTGCTGTCCAGCGCGCCGGCGGCCTCGGCGAAGATGAACCGGGTCAGCTCTACAGCGTTCGGCATCATCGGCCCGTACCCGTGGGCAACATCCACCGCATCGGTGGCCGCGGCTGCTTCCCAGCCGGCGAAATCGGCGATCTCGTGCACGACCACGTCGGGTTGCCACGCGCGGGCCAGCGGGACGAGGTCACGGGCCCGGGCGATGCCGGGGTGACCGAAGATTTCCATGGCGTCGCGCTTGATCGCAACGAGTCGATCGGCGATCGGCGGATCGTCGCGACGCATCACGGTGGCCGTGATCCGCTCGGAGACGTTCGGCCCTACCGGCCACCACGACAGGTGCCGCCGCTCGACCTCCGCGGCGAGATCCGGACCGGTGGCCAGCTGCACGTCGGCGCCGGCAGCCTGGGCTGCATCGATCAAGGGCAGCATCGGAAAGAAATGCCCGTAGAGCGGGGTGCTGGTGAACAGAATCCTCATCGCCACCCCATCTTGGCCGTCAGGTGGTCGCCGCCGCCAGGCGTTCGCTGATCTCGTTGGCTCCAGGGCCGGTCAGCCGTGGCAGGGCAACGAGCCGTCCCGTCAGGATCAGCAGGAGGGCGTCGATCGGGGCCCTCACCTCCGCTCCCTGTCCGACCGCCCAGTCGACGTCAGTGGCCACCAGCCGGAATCCCTGCAGCCGCTCCCGCGCCCGGAAGTACTTGGTGGACCAGCAGCGACTGGCGGCCTCGACGGCGGCGTCGACCGGCAGGTCGAGTCGGCGGTCGAGCGGGACCGCAATGTCCTGGCTGTGGACCAGGATGTCGATCAAGGTCTCCCGGCAGCTGACCCCGGGGTTGTGGCGCCGGGAGCCGACCATCGCCCTGATCGCCCCGATGATCTTGTCGGTCGACCAGTCCGCGGCGCGTAGGCGGGCACTGTCCAGGATCTTCGTGTTCAGGTCCCCGCGGATCTTGATCAGCAGGATCAGCAGTTCGCCGATGCCGGTTTGCGCCATGGTGAGGTGCGCGGCCACGTCCCGGACGGTCCAGCCTGGGCAGAGTGACGGAGCCCGCCACTCCTTGTCCGAAAGGTTCTCCAGCAGGGCGCTCAGGCGTAACCGGTGATCATCGATCGCCGACCAGATCGTGTTCTCGTCCATGACGTTCTCCTGTCCTGACTGGTGGGATGAGGGTGTCGATCAACGTGCGGATGCGTTCGTGCGGCTCGAAGCCGGGATCGGGATGGGAAAGCTGATGCAGCACCATCCCGTCGACCATCGCCATGATCATCTGGGCGTCGCGCTCGGGCGCCGCGGAGCCCACGGTGCGAAGCCAGTTGGTGGCCCAGGTGTTGACCCGGTCGGCCCCCGGCGCAAGCAACTGTTGCCAGGACGGGTCCAGGGCGGCCTGGACGAGAATGCCGTAGCGGGCCAGCGTCACCGATCGGCGGACGCCGACGGCACCGCGAACCCATTCGGCCATCACGCCGCTGAGTTCGGCGCCGCTGACGGGGTGCGAAACGGCGGCGATGTCGTCCCAGGCGCCGCGTTCGAGCTGCGCAAAGTGCTCGATCACTGCGGTCAAAAGATTTTCGCGAGTTCGGAAGTAATTCGATGTCGAACCCAGCGGCAGACCGGCGGCGGCGTCGACGGCCCGGTGAGTCATCCGGTGCAGGCCCTGCTCGCCCGCGATGCTCAACGCGGAATCAAGGATGAGGTCGCGACGTGTCGTCACGGGATTACACTACATATGTAGTGCCCTCAACTTCAACAGTAGTTTCTTGGTTTCAGTCGAAGATGTCGTCGAGGAAGGACCGCTTCTTGCGCTTCTGCTGGTAGCGGGGGTCGTAGTCCTTCCGGTAGCCCTGCTGGTAGGGCTGGTCGTACTGTTGTTGGTAGCCGGGGTTGTACGGCTGCTGCGGATACCCGACCGACTCGGTGCGCGGATCGGGCGGCGGACCGGAGGGGGCCGGCGACTCGGCCGCGGCCCGGTCGAGGATCTTGTCCAATTCGCCGCGGTCGAGCCATACCCCGCGGCAGGTGGGGCAGTAGTCGATCTCGACGCCACTGCGCTCCGACATCTGCAAGACAGTCTGGTCAACGGGACATTGCATGCTCAGACCCTAGCCGTTAGTCGGAGCCGAGCTCAGGACTCCTGATCTCCAGGCCCGCGAACCCTGATTCACGGAGACCGTCGGCCAAGGTCTCGGCGTGACCGACCACCACCAAACTGAGGTCCTCCAGATCAACCACCGAGCGATAGGCGCTGGTCGCGGATGCCGGCGTCACCGCCCGCAGCTCCGCCAGACTCTGATCGACGTAACCGTCCGGCAGATCGGCCAGGACCTGGGTGGCGGCCTGATCGGCCACCCCGTCCGCGGTGGCGTACCGCAGGGGCGAAAGGCCGATGAAGAAGGACACCGCGGCCTCCACCTCTGCGGCCGTGAAGGGCGCGTCGGTCACGTCGAGCAACCGCCGGGCCTCCCGCACGGCGTCGACGAGCACCTCGGTCCGGAAGGATCCTTGGACCGCCCACGAGCCGCCGGTGCGCAGCGGTCCGAAATTGAGCCGCACGCCGTAGGTGTAGCCCTTCTCCTCGCGCAACACGGCGTTGAGGCGGGACAGGAAGGCGCCGCCCATCGCGTAGGAGGCCACGGTGAGGTCTGCCCAACGCGGATCCTTTCGGTCGGGAGCGAAGCCACCCAGCCGCAGATCGGCCTGGACCGCTCCCGGCCGGTCGATCAGCACGGACGTCTGCGGCGCCGGCCGGGCCGACTCGTGAGTGACGGCGACCTGTCCCTCGTTGTTCCAGCCACCCAGGTGGCGCTCGGCCATGGCCAACGGGTCGGAGGCGAACTCGCCGGCCAGCACCAAGGTGGCGCCCGCTGGGCCGAAGTGATCGGCGTGGAACGCGCGGACCGCCTCGGGCGTGACCGCGGCCACCGTCTCGGGTTCACCCCCGCTCATCCGCGCCGCCCGCCGATCGTCGGCGAACACGGCCCGGCGGAAGGCGATCGCTGCGGTCTGGGCCGAGTTGGCCTGGGCCTGCTCGATCTCGGCCAGGCGCAGCTGGACGTGACGGTTCACGTCCTCGGCCCGGAACGCCGGCTCCCGGATGGCCTCGGCGAACAAGGCGAACGCCGCGTCCAGCCGGCTGGCCGGTACGTCGAGCACCGTCTGTAGGCCGGAGAGGCCGACGTCGATGCCGAAGCCGGCCCCCTCGGTCTCGAGCAGCTCGGCGAATTCCTCGCCGCCATGAGTTCGGGTACCTTCGTCGAGAGTCCGGGCGCAGATGGTGGCCACGCCCTCGAGGGCCCGGTCCTCGGCGCTCAGCGGGCAGTCGAAGATCAGATGCGACGCGATGACGTGCTGTCCGGGGAGATCGAACACCAGCACGTCGATGCCGTTGCTCAACCGAGCCCGTTGCGGGGTCGGGAAGGCCCAGTCCGGGGGCGGAGCGATCTCCGGCTGGGGCAGGCGAGCGGTCATCGGCCGGCTTTCCGGTAGACCAGAGTGGCCCGACGATCGCTGCCCAGCCAGGCGCCCATCGCCTCGGCCACCTGCTCCACGGTGACCGACGCGACATCGACCGTGCGCGTGTTGATGAGGCGCGGGTCGCCGTGCAGGGTGGCGTACTCGCCCATGGCGTCGGCTCGGGAGTCGATCCGGGCCAGTTCGTGCAGCCAGTGCCGCTCGTACTGGGCCTTGGCCCGGCGCAACTCGATCGGGGTGGGTCCGTCGTTCGCCAACCGGTCGATCTCGGTGATCAGAGCCGCCTCCAGTTGTTCGGGACTGACCTGATCACGCGCCCGGGCGTAGGCGAAGCCGAAGGAGTTGCCGCCGATCAAACCCATGGTGCTGGCCGAGGACGACTCGGCCAGCTCCAGGTTGCGGACCAGCGCCCGGTGCAAGCGCGACGTCTGGCCGCTGCCCAACACGGTGAAGGCGAGGTCGAGCGCGTCGAAGGGCGTCTTGGTCGTGGGGCTGCCGGTGGCCGGTAGTCGCCAGGTGAAGTAGACGGCGTGAGCCGGAACGTCGGCGGACGTCTCCTGACGAGGCTGACCGGCCAGTGGAGGAAGTGGCGTCTCGTCGGGATCGGCTGGTTCGGCGCCCCCGGGCAGGGACCCGAAGTAGGTGGCCGCCTTGGCGAACGCTGTCTCCGGATCGACGTCACCGGCCAGGGTGAGGACGGCGTTGTTCGGCAGGTAGTGGGTGGCGAAGAAGCTGCGGACGTCCTCGAGAGTGGCCGCGTCCAGGTCCTCCATCGATCCGATCGTGCTGTGTCCGTACGGATGGTCTGCGGGAAACGTGAGCTCGATCAGCCGGGGCATGACGTCGCCGTACGGGACGTTGTCATAGCGCTGCCGCTTCTCCTCCTTGACCACCTCGCGCTGGTTGTCGAGATTCGCCTGGGTGAGCGCGTCCAGCAGCGTGCCCATCCGATCCGCCTCCAGCCACAGCGCCAGATCCAGCCCGCCGGTGGGAAGGGTCTCGAAGTAGTTGGTCCGGTCGAACCAGGTGGTGGCGTTGACAGACGCGCCGGCCGCTTGCATCAAATTGATGTGCTGGCCGGAGCCCACGGACGCCGAACCCTGGAACATGACGTGTTCGAAGAGGTGGGCGAATCCCGTCCGCCCGGGCTCCTCGTGGCGAGAGCCGACGTCGTACCAGAGGTTGACCGCCACCGACGGAGTGCTGTGGTCCGGGCTGGAGATGACCCGTAAACCGTTGTCGAGCGTCTGTTCGACAAGCGGGTACGAGAGCGTGAGGGGGGCGGGTTCCGACCCGGATGCCATGCCCTATCTCAACACACCGCAGAATCGGCCGGTACGTTCGGTCTGTGTTACTTGCCGAGGAGTTCTTGCTGCTGTGTCTGGACGACGATTCGGGCAAGAAGACACTGTCGAGCGAGAAACTGCCACCGGCGCTTGGGGCCGCCATTCTGGTCGAGCTGGCCCTCATGGAACGGATCGGCGTCACGCCGCACGACACGGGCTGGCAGCGGCGCGGCCGGGTGAGGATCACCGACACCAAGCCCACCGACGACGCCGAACTGGACGCGGCGTTGGCGGCGGTGGAGCAGCGAGAGGACGTCAAGGTCAAGGACTTGATCAGCGACATGTCGGGCAAGCGGATCACCAAGGGGTTGCAGGACCGGCTGGCCGGGCGACTGGTGGCGTCGGGCGCGCTGGGGGAGGAGCGCAGCATGGTGCTGGGGCTCCGGCGGTGGCCGACCGCGGATCCCGGGCCCGAGCAGGAGGTCGTGACCCGCCTCCAGTCCAGCCTGGTCGGCAACGCGACGCCCACCGAGCGCACGGTCGCGCTGATCGCGTTGCTGCAGGCCACCGGGCAGCTCACCAAGGTGGTCTCGACCAGTGAGAGGAAGGAAGACCAGAAGGCCCTGAAGGCGCGGGCCAAGGCGCTCACCGAGGGGGACTGGGCGGCGGCTGCCGTCAAGCAGGCCATCGACGAGGTGTACGCGATGGTGGCCTCAATGGCGGCGGTCAGTGCCGGAGGCGGTGGGACCGGCGGAACCTGAGCAGGGTCCGGACCGTTGTCGAGTTTCAGTCGGGCCGAGCTGGAGTCCTTCCGGGACGCCAGCGTGCCGGACTTGGTCGGCCCGGGATTGCGGCTGCTCTTCGTCGGGATCAACCCCGGCCTGTGGACCGCCGCCACGCAGACTCACTTCGCCCACCCCGGCAACCGCTTCTACCCGGCCCTGCGGTTGGCCGGCATCGTCGATCGCGCGCTGGACCGGGCCGGCGGCATGACCGACGACGACCGCGCCTACCTGGTGGGTCGGGGGATCGGGATCACCAATCTGGTCAACCGGGCCAGCGTCCGGGCCGACGAGTTGTCCCGAGCCGAATTGCGCGCCGGGTCGGAGCGCTTGATCGCGTTCGTGGCCGAGCACCGGCCGCGGGTGGTCGCGGTGGCCGGCGTGACGGCGTACCGGACGGCGTTCGCCCGACCGAAGGCGAGCGCCGGTCGACAGCCGGAGTTGCTGGCGGGAGCCGAGTTGTGGGTGGTGCCCAACCCCAGCGGCCTCAACGCCCACGAGACCATCGGTTCCCTCGCCGCCGCGTACGCCGAGCCGGCCCGGGCGGCCGGCGTGCTGCCTCGGCCTGCCTGAGGGCCCTCCAGCTGTCGAAAGGCACGCGACCCTCGCCCCCGACTCCTCGGCGGCCGGAACCCCCTCGGCCCGCGGACCCCTCGGCCGCCGGACCCCCTCGGCCGCCGGAACCCCTCGGCCGCCGGACCCCCTCGGCCGCCGGAACCCCTCGGCCGCCGGAACCCCTCGGCCGCCGGAACTCCGGCCGCACCCCTTCCTCGTAGGTTGCACCTTCTGCAGAGGGTGCGCAGTGGGGGTAGGGGGTGCGGCGTTCTGTCGGCGATTCGGGCCGCACCCCTTCCTCGAGGGTTGCGCCTTCTGCAGAGGGTGCGCAGCTGGAGTACGGGGTGCGAGGCTCACGACAGGCGAGTCAGCGTCCGCTCGTACAGTCTGATCAGATTGCCGTCCGGATCCAAGACCCCGAATTCGCGGGTACCCCACGGTTTCTCGGTCAGGATCGCGTTGGGGTGAACGACCCCGTGCCGAACGCACATCTCGTACAGGGCCTCGACGCCGGTGACCTCGATCCGGCAGGAAGCGGACCCGGCGAGGTGGGCCTCCGCGCCCTTGGCGCTGCCGTCGGCCACCCACACGTGCAACTCGACGTCGTCGCGTCGGAAGATGCCGAGCGGTTGATCACCGTCATGGAGTTCGGTGAAGCCCAGCACTACGGTGAGGAAACCGGCGGCCCGGCGCTCATCGCTCACCGGTAGGGCGGGTACGGCCGCCAGGAAGCGACCGGGCCGTTCGCCGAGGGGATCGCT
>CAVVTA010000018.1:0-153656 GCA_963751045.1 uncultured Actinomycetota bacterium | reverse complement strand
GAGCTGACCGGCGGTACGAACCGTCTCGACCAGTTCGGCGACGGGACTCGCGTGGGGCAAGGCCAGATCGGGCTGCCGACCGGTCACGGCGAACCAGACGGCCTCGCCGGTCAACCACACGGTCACCCGCGCCCCCGCCGCAACACCCATCGCCGCCACCGTCCAAGCCTGGTTGGCCCGTTCCGCCGCCTCCGCACCACAGGTGATCTTGATCATCAGGTGCCGCGGCTCCGGCTCGCTCAGCATGCCATCATGGTGTCACACAGTTTCATCCCCGGCTCGGCCGCCGAAGTGATCATCTGGCACCGTCGGAGGATGCGCGCGCTGCTGCAGAGAGTGACGTCGGCGACCGTCCGCGTCGATGGTCAGGTCGTGGGGTCGATCGACCAGCGAGGGGCTGCTGATCTTCCTCGGGGTCACCCACGGCGACACTGCCGAGCTGGCCGGGGACTGGCGGAGAAGATCTGGACGCTGCGGATCCTTGACGGCGAGAAGTCATCGCCCAACAGGCTGCGCCGGTGCTCGTGGTGAGTCAGTTCACGCTCTACGCCGACACCCGCAAGGGACGCCGGCCGTCCTGGAACGCCGCCGCACCTCGGGAGATCGGCGAACGCGTCGTCGAGGCGTTCGTCGCGCACCTCCGAAGCCTCGGCGCGGAGGTGGAGACCGGGCGCTTTGGAGCGACCATGGACGTGTCCCTGGTCAACTCCGGCCCGGTCACCCTGATCGTGGACAGCGCAAACCTCTGATCGCGACCAGACCAGCTACGCGGCGGTCAACTCCACGTCGATCTCGAGCACACTGCCGCGAGCCGCCCGCACCGGCCGGTCGGTCTTGGCTCCGGGTGCGAGGGTCCGCAACGTCCAGTTCCCGTCGCCGGCGAAGAACCGGAAGTGACCGGTGGCCGACGTCGGAACCTCGGCCGTGAACTCGCCGTCGGCATCCAGCAACCGCACGTACGCGCCGGCGACTCCTTCACCCTCCCGGAGCACCCGGCCCTGAATAATCGCTTCCTTGGTCAGGTCCACCCCAGCCAGGCTGAGTCCGCCCTGCGTTGCGCCGCACATATCGATCTCCTCTGGTTGGGCTCGGTCAGTTGCCGGGCTCGTCGCCGACGGCCACGGGAACGCCGACCAAAGACCCGTACTCGGTCCACGAGCCGTCGTAGTTCTTCACCTTGGGCTGGCCGAGCAGTTCCTGCAGGACAAACCAGGTGTGGGCGCTGCGCTCACCGATCCGGCAATAGGCGATGATCTCGCCGTCCCAGTTCAACCCGGCGTCGCTGTAGAGCTCCTTGAGCTCCCCGTCGGTCTTGAAGGTGCCGTCGTCGTTGGCCGCCTTGCTCCACGGCACATTCACCGCGGTGGGGATGTGGCCACCACGTTGGGCCTGCTCCTGCGGCAGGTGGGCTGGAGCCAACAGCCGGCCGGCGTACTCGTCGGGGCTCCGGACGTCGATCAGGCTCTTGGCCCCGATCGCGGCTACGACCTCGTCCCGGAAAGCGCGGATGCTGAGATCCGGCTCCTCCGCCTTGTACGTGGTGGCCGGCCGGGTCACGGTCTCGCTGCTCAGCTCGCGGGCGTCGAGCTCCCACTTCTTCCGACCGCCGTCCAGCAACCGCACGTCGTCGTGGCCATAGAGCTTGAAGTACCAGTACGCGTAGGCCGCAAACCAGTTGTTGTTGCCGCCGTAGAGGACGACCGTGTCGTCGTTGCTGACACCCCGCTCGGACAACAGAGCCTCGAACTGCTCCTGGTTGACGAAATCGCGGCGGATCGGATCCTGCAGATCCTTCTTCCAATCCAACTTGACCGCGCCGGCGATGTGGCCGCCGTCGTAGGCGGTGGTGTCTTCGTCGACCTCGACCAGGACGACTCCGTCGTCGGAGCCGTGGTCGGCAACCCAGTCGGCGTCGACGAGAACTTCTTGCCTGCTCATGATCGTGATCTCTCCTGTGTGCGTGGAACTCGAGGTGGAAAGCGGACGGGAGGCGGCGATGAGTCCACCGCGAAGGAGGAAGACCAACGCGACGTGGTGTCGGCGCCGAGCAACCTCAGTGGGAAGGCCGACACAACGACGAACGCATCCGGCCATGGTCGACGGCCAGGCGGCGGGTGAGCGCGAGCGCCCCCAACGTCGGTGTGGTCACGGCGTCAGCCTAGGGGTCGGTGATGACGGTCGACCAACCTCGTCTCAAATTGAGAGACGAGTGTTCACATTGCGAGACTCGGTATCCATAACACGCGCAACCGGTTGCCTAATAGGTGTGAGTTGGCCCACATCCTCATCGTGGTCGGCGTCAGATCCTCCCGCGAAGGGGGGCAGGATCTCGACGGTGACAGGTCCGTCGAGTGGGTCGTCGAGGGCCTCGGATCGCACCACCACACCGTCGACCAGAACTGAGCAAACGCTTAATACATGGGCGAAGCGCGGGTCCTCCCGTGACTGCCGGGCCGCCGCCAACGCTTCGGCGATGGAGTCCGCCGACCAGGTCTCGACCTCGGTCCCGGCGGCGGCGCGGGCCCCGGCCCAGTAGTGCAGGCGCACCGCAGTCATTGAAGTAATCTTCTGTTCATCAAGAACCCCCGTTCCGTTCTCGGGGTCAGGCGCCGAGGCTTGACACCCCCGTGCCCCATCCTGCCTGTCCGAAGCCGTAGGAGACCTTGATGGCCACCTTGCTGCTGTTGACCAATGACATGCACTCTTCTGCGGAAATCCTCCCGGCCTTGGAGCTGCTGCCTCATTCGGTGAAGGTGGCCCAGGCCGAGGCGACGGCTCTGCTCGACGCTCCGGCTGCCGACATCATCTTGTTGGACGCGCGCCGGGATCTGGTGGGTGCTCGCTCGCTGTGCCGCCTGATCGAGACCACCGGCAACGACTCGCCGCTGCTGGTCATCGCCAGCGAGGGCGGTCTGGCGGCCCTCTCGGCCGACTGGGGCTTCAGCGACGTGCTCCTGAGCACGGCCGGCCCGGCCGAGGTCGACGTCAGAATCCGCCTCGCAATGGCCCCGTCCCCCAGCGCCGCCGGGGAACCGCTGATCCAGAGCGGCAACATCGTTATCGACGAGGCCGGCTACTCGGCCAAGTTGAACGGCACCCAACTCGATCTCACCTACACCGAGTTCGAGCTGTTGAAGTATCTGGCCCAGCACCCCGGCCGGGTCTTCAGCCGGCAGCAACTGTTGAGCGACGTCTGGGGCTACGACTACTACGGCGGCACCCGGACGGTGGACGTGCACGTGCGTCGGCTCCGGGCCAAGCTCGGGCCCGAGTACGAGTCGGTGATCGGCACCGTGCGGAACGTGGGTTACCGCTTCGTCACCCCGACCGAGGACAGTGCCCGCATAACCTCCTGAACCCGCACCTCCTGAGCCCGCATCACCTCCTGAGCCCGCATCACCTCCTGAGGTTGTCCCGCTCCACCAGCCGCCGCATGTGGGCGGGGACGATCCCCGGCGGTCCCGTGGTACGTACGTACTGGATGCCGGCCAACACCTGGGCGGTCAGCATGAACGCCAGCGCCAGCATCAGCAGGATCGACGCAGTCGCAGTCCAACCGGCGATGACGATGCCGGCGATGCAGACCCAGAGGGCGGCGATCCCAACCAGGTAGGCCGCGATCTGGGCCGCGTAACTCAGGCTGGACAGCTGTCGCACGTCGGCGTGGCTCTGCCCGCGCCAGACCGCCATCGCGCGAAGCCAGCAGAAGTGCTGAAAGGTGCAGAGGGCGAGCAGCACGACGCTGCAGATCAGGGCCCCCACCGCATAGGCCCGCCCGGCGTCGACGCCGTACAGATTGGTCGGGTAGGTCACCAGAGCCGCCACGGCCGCCAGGACCCCGAGCAATGCGAACCCGTTGCCGACCTGGGTCAGCCGGAGTTGGGGACGCATCCGGGCAGCGAGTGCCAGCTGCTCGCCGCCGCCGTAGGACGGGATCTGCTCCGGCTGGTACTCCTCGTCCCGCATCGACCGCTCATCTCCTCGCCGCATCCCCGCCGATGCATCCTCGCCGGTAGACCCGGCCTCAGCATAGATAGCGTGGCACGGTGAGCGCTGTCCACACCGTACCGACGACTGAATCCTTGCCGCCTGAGCTCGTCGACTCGGTGCGGGCGCTGGTCGAGCGGGCGGGCGACCATGACGGATTCGCCGCTCTCAATGAGGCCGCTTCACTCCGGCTGGGGCACGCCGACCACGAGACAACTCATTTCTTGATCAACGACGGCGGGCGGGTCATCGGCTACGGCCAGGTGCACGGCCCGGCGGTCGCCCGCAGCGGGGCTCGGGGTGCGGAGGTGGCACAGAGTGCCCTCCTGGTCGACCCTCGGTACCGCCGCCGTGGCCTCGGGACGACGCTGCTCCAACGGATGCTCGAAGTCAGCGACGGGCGCCTGGAGGTCTGGGCCACCCGCAACACCGTCGCGGCGCGTGGCTTGGCGGCTCTGGTCGGCTTGATCGCGGTCCGGCAGCTCTTCATCATGACCAGACCGCTCGCCGGGCCGATCGAAGCCGTGGAGTTACCGCCCGGGGTCCAGATCCGTCCCTTCGTGCCGGAACAGGACGAAGACGCGTGGCTGGCGGTGAACGCCGCAGCCTTCGCCACTCATCCGGAGCAGGGAAATCTCACCCGCGCCGACCTCGATCAACGGATGGCCGAATCGTGGTTCGATCCGGCTGGGTTCCTCGTCGCGGAGCGGGTCTCGACCCTTCGACAAGCGCAGGGCCGAGGCAAGCTGATCGGTTTCCACTGGACGAAGCAGCACCCGGGCCGGCTGGGTGAGGTGTACGTCCTCGGCGTGGATCCGACCGCCGGGGTCCGTGGACTCGGCCGGGCCTTGTTGAGCGTCGGCCTCGAACATCTCCGTCAAGCCGGCAATACCGAGGCCGAGTTGTACGTCGACGCCGAGAACTCACGCGCCGTGGCCTTGTACGAGAAGTCCGGCTTCTCCGTGGCCAGTAGTGACGTCCTGTACGCCAGCCCGAACAGCGGACGGCGGCCGCTGGCTACGATGCACGTGAGTCCGGACCCCACCGGACGACAGTCCCAGGAGAACCCATGAACGCCCCAGAGGTCGCCCTCGAGCTCCAGGAGGCCGCGGTCGGCTCCGTTGTGGAGCCGGATGGTACCGAGACCGACGACCTCGCCGCCGAACTGCCCCCCGATCGCTTCTTGGACCGGGAACTGTCCTGGCTCGCCTTCAACAACCGGGTCCTCGACCTCGCCAAGGACCGGCTGCGCGTGCCGCTGCTCGAGCGAGCGAAATTCTTGGCCATTTTCGCCAGCAACCTGGACGAGTTCTTCATGGTCCGCGTCGCAGGATTGAAGCGCCGGATCGCCGCCGGCGTCGCGGTACCGACCGTCAGCGGGATGATGCCGCGGGATGTGCAGAAGGCGATCCTGGACCGGACTCGTGAACTGATGCTGGAACAGGCCCGGGTGTTCGAGGAAGAGGTCCGACCCGAACTGGCCTCGCATGGTGTCGAGATCCTCCGCTGGCACGAACTCGTCGACTCCGAGAAGGCTCGGATGCGGGAACTGTTCGCCGAGCGGATCTTCCCGGTGCTGACCCCGCTGGCCGTGGATCCCTCGCACCCGTTCCCCTACATCTCGGGCCTGTCGATCAACCTGGCCGTCCTGGTCAAGAACCCGGTGACGGGCCTCCGCCAGTTCGCGCGGGTCAAGGTGCCGACGGTGTTGCCCCGCTTCCTGCAGTTGTCCGAAGGGCGCTTCGTGGCGCTGGAGGACGTCATCGCCCGGCACCTCGATCAACTGTTCGGCGGCATGCAGGTCGTGCAGCACCACACCTTCCGGGTGACCCGCAACGAGGACCTGGAGGTCGAGGAGGATGACGCCGAAAACCTCCTGCTGGCGCTGGAGAAGGAGCTGCTGCGCCGCAAGGTCGGCCGGCCGCCGGTCCGACTCGAGGTCGAGGACGACATCGACCCCAAGATGTTGGAGTTGTTGGTCAGCGAGTTGGACATCACCGAGCGCGAGGTCTTCCCACTCCCCGGTCCGCTGGACCTGACCGGTCTGTTCTCACTGACCAGCCTGGACCGGGCCGAGCTGAAATATCCGGCCTTCCTGCCGTCGACGCATCCGCACCTGGCGGAGGTGGAGACCGCGAAGCCGGCCGACATGTTTGCCGCCCTCAAGCAGCGGGATGTGCTGCTGCACCACCCGTACGACTCTTTCGCCACCAGTGTGCAGCGTTTCATCGAGCAGGCGGCCGACGACCCGCAGGTGCTGGCGATCAAGCAGACCCTGTACCGGACCTCCGGCGATTCCCCGATCATCGACGCCTTGATCGAGGCTGCGGAGGCCGGCAAGCAGGTGCTGGCCCTGGTCGAGATCAAGGCCCGGTTCGACGAGCAGGCCAACATCGCCTGGGCTCGGCGACTCGAGCAACACGGCTGCCACGTGGTGTACGGGCTGCTCGGTCTGAAGACCCACTGCAAGCTGTCCATGGTCGTCCGCGACGAGCCGGACGGGCTACGCCGCTACGCCCACATCGGCACCGGCAATTACAACCCGAAGACGGCCCGCCTCTACGAGGACATGGGCTTGCTGACGGCCAACCCGATCATCACCGAAGACATCGGTCGGTTGTTCAACCATCTTTCCGGGATGAGCCAGGAGACGTCGTACAAGCGGCTACTGGTGGCCCCGCACGGAATCCGGCTCGGACTGCTGGACCGGATCAACAACGAGATCGCCAATCACGAGCAGGACCGGCCGGCCGGCATCAAGATCAAAGTCAACTCCCTGGTCGACGAGGCGGTCACCGACGCGCTCTACCGGGCCTCCCAAGCCGGCGTCCGGGTCGATCTGTGGGTTCGCGGGATCTGCACGATCCGCCCGGGAGTCCCCGGATTGAGCGACAACATCCGGGTTCGCAGCATCCTGGGCCGTTTCCTCGAGCACAGCCGGTTGTTCTGGTTCGCCAACGACGGCGTGCCTTCGGTCGGGATCGGTTCGGCCGACCTGATGCACCGTAATCTGGACCGCCGGGTCGAGGTCTTGGCTTCGATCACCAATCCGTCCCACGTGGCCGAGATCTCCGACTTGTTCGAGATGGCCTTCGACGAAGGCACCGCCTCCTGGTGGCTGGACGGTGACGGCAGCTGGACGGCGAAGACGGTCAACGACCAGGGCGAGCCGCTGCTCGACATGCAGGACTACCTGATCACCACCAAGAGCCGGCGCCGGACCAAATAGGGCTCGAGGACACGACTTGAGCGAGACAGGGACCAAGATCATCCGCGCCGGCGGCGCGGTGGTGACTCGAGTCCACCCGAGGCGAGGCACCGAAGTGGTGGTCATCCACCGCAAGCGGTACGACGACTGGACGCTCCCCAAGGGGAAGGTCGAGAACGGTGAGCTGCTGCCCGTGACCGCAGTCCGCGAGGTCTGGGAGGAGACCGGCGTGACCATCCGGCTGAACAGCCCGCTCGACACCGTCCGGTATCAGACGACCTCGGGACCGAAGTCCGTCGACTGGTGGATCGGGTCGGCCCTCTCGGTCGTCCGACGCGCCCCGGACGCCGAGGTCGACGCCGTCGCCTGGCTCCCGCTGCGGTCCGCGCTGAGCCGGCTGACCTTCGAGCACGACCACCACCTGGTGGAGCAGTGCATGGAGCAGCCCACCACCACCCCGTTGATCTTGCTCCGGCACGCCAAGGCGATGGACCGGAAGGACTGGTCCAAGAAGGACGCGGCCCGCCCACTCAACAGCCGGGGCCGGCGGCAGGCTCGACAGGTCGGTCCGGTGCTGGCCGCGTACGGGGTTCGAAGCCTGGTCAGTTCCGGTGCGACCCGCTGCGTGGCCACCGTTGATCCGTACACGAGCACCGCCGGGTTGAAGATCGACCGGCACGACGAGCTGAGCGAAGAGGAGGGCGTTGACAAGCCGCGCCCCGTGCTGGACCTGGTCCGCCGGGTCCGTGAGATAACGGCCAGCACGGCCACACCGACCGTGATCTGCGTGCACCGACCGGTCCTCCCCACCATCCTCGAAGCCCTCGAACTCGCGCCCGCCAGCCTGGCCACCGGGGAGCTGCTCGTCGCCCACCTCACTGTCGAAGGACACGTCCACGCGGTCGAGCGGCACCGCATCCCGGGATAGCTCTGAGCAAGCCGGATGATCCGGCGGGCCGGATGACTCTGTTCAACTGCCGTTAACCTGCGAACACCCATTGCGTTATCGGCCTCCCCTAGCGTCAGACCTGGAGCCGCTCCGGCTCCGCTGACCACGACATGCTCGAAGGGGAATCAGTGAATTTCTCACGCAAGGGAGCGGCTGCCGCACTTACGGCTACAGTCGCCCTCACCTTCGCGGCCTGTGCCGCAAACGAATCCGGGACCCCGGCTCCGGCCGGTTCCGGTTCGGAGAACCTGAGCGGCACCTTGACGGGAATCGGCGCGTCTTCGATGGCGACCGCCCAGGAGACCTGGGTGGCGGAGTTCCAGATCGCCAACCCCGACGTCACCGTCAACTATTCCCCGGACGGGTCGGGCGCGGGTCGCGAGGCGTTTGCCGGCGGGGGTGCCGACTTCGCCGGCTCGGACCGGGCCATGGACCCCGAAGAGATCACCCCCGAGGCGTTGAGCAAGTCCCGCTGCGCCGCCGACGCGAAGGCACTCAGTCTTCCCGTGTACATCTCGCCGATCGCCGTGATCTTCAAGGTGCAGGGCGTCACCGACCTCAAGCTCGACGCGGACACCCTGGCCGGGATCTTCGCCGGTCAGATCAAGACGTGGAACGACCCGAAGATCGCCGCCTTGAACGAGGGCGCCGACCTGCCCAACCAGAGCATCACCGCCGTGCACCGGGCGGACGACTCGGGCACCACCGAGAACTTCACCGACTACCTGCACGTGGCGGCGCCCAAGGTCTGGACCGCCGAGCCCGACGGCGAATGGCCGATCAAGGGCGGGGAGGCGGCCCCGCAGACCTCCGGTGTCGTCGACGCGGTGAGCAACGGCAACGGCACCATCGGTTACGCCGACGCCTCGAAGGCCGGAGACCTGGGTGTGGCGCAGATCAAGGTCGGCGACAAGTACGTCAAGTACTCGCCGGAGGCGGCAGCGGCCATCGTCGACAATTCGCCCAAGGCGGCCGCGGACGGCCGGAGCGCGAACGACCTCGCCATCGAGCTCGACCGCAAGGCCGAGGGTGACGTCTACCCAATCGTGCTGCTCTCCTACGCCATCGCGTGCGAGAAGTACAAGGATCCCGCGACGGCGACCAAGGTGAAGGCCTACCTTGGTTACATCGCCTCGACAGCCGGCCAGCAGGCCGCCGTCAAGGCGGCCAAGATGGCGCCGTTGTCGGAGCAGAAGTCCAAGGATGTCGAGGCTTCGGTCGCGGCGATCTCCTGACGCACTCGCAGTTCGCTTCTCGCACAGGGAGCTCGTATGACGCAGATCAAGCCCGACCCGGCCACCACCGGGGCCCCGAGTCGGGGGGCCCCGGCGCCGGGCCACGAGGCTCCACCGGCCGAGTTGGCACCGCCGACCAGAGGCGGATCGGTCAAGCGCCTCGGGGACCGCATCTTCCAGGGTCTGTCGACCGGCTCCGGCGCGTTGATCCTGGCGATCTTGTTCCTGGTCGCAACCTTCTTGGTGATGCAGGGCATTCCCGCCCTGACGGCGCCGGTCGAGGACCTGCCGTACGGGGCCTTCATCCCCTTCGTCGTCCCGCTGGTCTTCGGTACGATCTGGGTCGCCTTCCTGGCTCTGCTGATGGGCGTGCCGGTGGCCGTGGCCATCGCGCTGTTCATCTCCCACTACGCGCCCCGGCGGCTGGCCGCCGGCCTCGGATACGTGATCGATCTGCTGGCCGCCGTGCCCTCGGTGGTCTACGGCCTGTGGGGCATCGGGGTACTGGCCCCGGCGCTGCAGCCGAGCTTCGTCTGGCTCACTGAGAACCTGGGATTCATCCCCCTGTTCGCCGGACCGGCGTCCGGGACCGGCCGCACCATCTTCACCGTGGCGGTCGTGCTGGCCGTGATGATCTTGCCCATCGTCACCGCCCTGTCGCGCGAGGTGTTCCTGCAGACTCCGCGCCTGCACGAGGAGGCCGCGCTCGCCCTGGGCGCCACCCGGTGGGAAATGATCAAGATGGCGGTCTTCCCCTTCGCCCGCCCGGGCGTGGTCTCGGCCAGCATGCTCGGTCTCGGCCGGGCCCTCGGCGAGACGATGGCGGTGGCGATGGTCCTCTCGCCGTCGGCCATCATCTCCTTCGCACTGCTGCAATCGCAGAATCCGAGCACCATCGCCGCCAACATCGCGCTGAGCTTCCCCGAGGCCTACGGCCTGGGCGTCAACCAGCTGATCGCCACCGGTCTGGTGCTGTTCGTGATCACTCTGGCGGTCAACATGATCGCTCGAGGCATCATCAACCGTCGCAAAGAGTTCTCGGGAGCCAACTGATGAGTACTGCAGTCGCCACCCGGGCGCCTGGCAAGTTGACCGCTGGCCGATTGCCGTCGTGGACCACCGGTGTCGCGTTGACCGTCGCCATGTTGTTGTCGGCCACCCTGTTCGTGACATTCGGATCCTTCGGGTTCATCAGGATCCTCTTCGTGGGAGCGGTCATCTTCACCGTGGTGATGGTGGCGCTGTCGGCCCGGGTGGAGGGCAGTCGACGGGCCCGGGACCGGTTGGCCACCATCGTGGTCACCAGTGCGTTCGTGTTGGCTCTGCTGCCGCTGGCCTCGCTGGTGATCGCCACCGTCGGCAACGGGCTCGACCGATTCGACGCGATGTTCTTCACCCACTCGATGCGCAGTGTCGTCGGCGAGGGCGGCGGTGCCGTACACGCGATCGTCGGCACGCTCTGGGTGACCGGCATCGCCACACTCATCTCGGTGCCGATCGGCATCATGGCCGCGATCTATCTGGTGGAGTACGGGCAGGGCAGGTTGGCGCGGGCCATCACGTTCTTCGTCGACGTGATGACCGGCATCCCCTCGATCGTGGCCGGCCTGTTCGCGTACGCGGTGTTCGTCCTGATCTTCGGACCGGGCACCAAGACCGGCATCGCCGGCTCCGTGGCCCTGTGCGTGCTGATGATCCCGGTCGTGGTCCGGTCCAGTGAAGAACTGCTCAAGATCGTCCCGAACGAGCTGCGGGAAGCCTCCTACGCCCTGGGTGTGCCCAAGTGGCTGACCGTGGTGAAGGTCGTGCTGCCCACCGCGCTGGCGGGGATCGTCACCGGCGTCATGCTGGCCGTGGCCCGGGTGATCGGCGAGACCGCGCCCCTGCTGGTGGCGGCCGGCTTCACCCAGAGTCTCAACAACAACCCGTTCGACGGCCCGATGATGACCCTGCCGGTCTTCGTCTACCGCTCCTACGTGGATCAGGGCAACCCGGCCTCGGCCTATCTGGATCGGGCCTGGGCCGGTGCGTTGACCCTGATCCTCATCGTCATGCTGCTCAATCTGGGCGGCCGGCTGATCGCCGCCAAGTTCGCCCCCAAGACCGGCCACTGAGCTGGATCTCGAAAGGATCAAGTGTGTCCAAGCGCATCGAGGTCAACGACCTCAACGTCTTCTACGGCGACTTCAAGGCGGTGGCCGACATCGCGTTGACGGTGGAACCGCGCACGGTCACCGCCTTCATCGGCCCGTCCGGCTGCGGCAAGTCGACCCTGCTGCGCACGCTGAACCGCATGCACGAGGTGATCCCCAAGGCATACGTCCAGGGTGAGGTGCTGCTCGACGGCGACAACCTGTACGGGCCCGGGGTTGACCCGGTGCGGGTTCGTCGGCAGGTCGGCATGGTGTTCCAGCGACCGAACCCGTTTCCCACCATGTCCATCGGCGACAACGTGCTGGCGGGAGTCAAACTCAACAACCAACGGATGTCCTCGGCGAAGGCCAAGGAGCTGTTGGAGACCTCGCTCCGCAGCGCCAACCTGTGGAACGAGGTCAAGGACCGGCTGGACAAGCCAGGGTCTGGTCTCTCTGGGGGACAGCAACAGCGGCTGTGCATCGCCCGGGCCATTGCCGTCCAGCCCGAGGTGATCTTGATGGACGAGCCGTGCTCGGCGCTGGATCCGATCTCCACTCTGGCGATCGAGGATCTGATCGGTGAACTCAAGGAGAGCTACACCGTCGTCATCGTGACCCACAACATGCAGCAGGCGGCCCGGGTCAGCGACCAGACGGCCTTCATCAACCTGGCCGCCCAGGGCCAGCCGGGGAAGCTCATCGAGGTGGGCCCGACCGACAAGATCTTCTCCAACCCGGACGAGAAGGCCACCGAGGACTACATCAGCGGCCGCTTCGGCTGAGTCTGTGGAGCCGCTCCCCGACAGACATAAACTCACCGGGTGAGTGCTAAGGCTGGCTGGTATCCCGACCCGGGGGGCGGGCAGAACCTCTATAGATTCTGGGACGGTCGCGCCTGGTCGGCGGCCACGACCTACAACCCCCAGGCGGCACTACCGGTGTCCGGCCTCGGTGCCGCCGGGCGACCGCCGGCACCCACTCCCCCGGTCGAGCACGGTCCGACCGGTGCCTATGGTCCGGCCGCCGGCGCGTACGCGAACTATCAGGCCGTCCAGAAGCGCAACTCCCCGGTCGGCTGGTGGATTGCGGCCGCCGCTCTGGTCGTGGTGATCATCGTGGTGGCCGTCATCGCCGTCCGGGCCATCAGCGGGGGTGCGGAGGTCGCGACTCCAAGCCCGGGGCAGCCATCCCAGGACGCCTGTCCGAAGGTGTCCTCGAGCGTTCCGCCGTCGACCGCGCCGCAGCCCAACGACGGACGGGTGCACGGCGGACCGGTGTCCTATCCCGAGCTCGGACCGCCCTGGGGTCCACCGCAGGGCGACGAGCGCGTGCCCTTCGGGCGCGACGTGGCCAGCCAGCTGGTGAGCGTCGAACCCAACTACATCCCGGGCAGCAACTGGGTGGCGTCGATCCTGGTCGGCGAACTCCAGGCCGGCGACGGCTTCTTCACCCCGGAGCAGGGCGCCCAGATCGTGGTCAAGTGCATCCTGGGCCAGTTCTACGGGGACAACCCGGTGCAGAGCGACGTGCAGGTGAACAAGGCCACGACCATCGACGGAAACCAGGCCTGGTTGGTGGAATCTCAGCTCAGCTTCGACATCGAGGGACTGGAGACCAAGGGCGAACTGTTGATCGTGGCGATCGTGGCCACCGAGGCCACCGCCGGGCTGTACTACGCCTCCATCCCCGATACCCGGCCGGAGTTGGTGAAACCAGCCCGGGATTCCCTGGCCCAGCTGACGGTCGACTGAACAACCCCGGGCCTCCGGCTCGCCATCCCGACCAGCCGCACGCGGACCGCTAGCGTGGGTGACCTCGTCGCCCGATCCCCGAGTAGGTCGTCGTGTCACTCCCCCTGCGCCCCCGTACATCCCCCCGGTCCGGCCGCCGGAACCGTTCCGGCCTGCTGAGAAGTGCAGCTGCCGCGGCTGCCCTGATCCTGTTGAGTGCGTGCAGCGGCGGCCCCCCGATCGACGCCGCTCAGCCTTCCGAGCTGCTGGATGTCGAAGAGTTGCCGTCGCCGAGGTCAACCGCATCCCGTACCACGAGCCCGTCCGCTTCCTCCTCGACTCCGCCGGCGGCCGGCCCGTGGATCGTCAGTCTGGGCGACTCGTTCATCTCCGGTGAGGCGGGTCGCTGGGCCGGCAACAGCTACGTGTCGTCGAATTCCGACGTCATCGACGCCCTCGGTCCCACGGCATATTTCGACGCGCCGAACGGGAAGAGCGAGCTCATCCCACTGTGCCATCGCTCCAAATCGGCCATGGTGCACATCGGGGACGACGGGGCACCGAAGAACCCCGTGGGCAGCACGAATCTGGCCTGCTCGGGGGCCGAGACGAGGACGTTCACCGAGGACGGAGCCTTCAAGCCGGGCCTCGATTTCGTTGGCGACGGGACGCCGCAGCAGGGCCAGGCCGCCATGCTGCGCGACCTGGCGCGCCAGCAAAACGTGCAGATGGTGCTGGTGTCGATCGGGGGCAATGACTTCGGCTTCGCCGATGTGATCGCCGATTGCGCCGAAGCCTTTGTCGAGGACGGAGGCTACTGCAGCGAAGACCAGTCGATCACCAAGCGGATCAGCCGGCGTGAGGTCGAGAAGATCACCGGACGGATCACGACAGCCCTCCAGAATGTCCGCGCGGCCATGAGGCAGGCCGGACGCCGGGACGGGTCCTGGACGCTCGTGGTCAATCTCAACCCGGACACGCTTCCGCTGGGCGGCGGCTTCCGCTACCCGGAGACCGAAGCGCGCTTCTACGACGGCGGCTGCGGTGTGTACGACAAGGACGCCCAGTGGGCGGGAACCACTTTCGTGGGGGCGGTCCGTTCCGCCGCGGCGGCCGCCATGGACTCGTCAGGGGTCTCTCCGGCCGTGCTCCTGGATCTCTCCAGCCTGCTCGACACACGGGAGCTCTGCGTGACGGGCACCCTGCGGGTCGGCGAAAGCGGCGGCGCCAGGACCTGGCAGGCCGCCGGCGCCGTCGACGCGAGCGAGTGGGCGAACGAGATCCGCAAGGACGACAGTGGCCCGTACTTCGAACAGGAATCGCTGCACCCCGACTATTGGGGTCAGTTGGCGGCACGATCCTGCGTCCGCCAGCTCTACGCCTCCCAACCGCGAGTGGACAGCAGCTGCCGCCGTACCGGGACGGGCCTAACCTCGCGCGGCGAGCCGGTCGTAACCCTTCAATCACGCAGCGGCGGATCCTGACCCCTGACATCTGCAGTCGCGGCGGCGGCGGCGAGACGATGCGGCCTGCCGGCGACCTGACGCTACAGGCGTGAGTGATCGAGCGAGCGTTCAGCGGCCCGGCCATGAGGACGGCCAGCTCTGGGCTCAGCTCGCGCGCAGTCACGTTCTGCATTGTCCAAGGACATCAACGAGCGGTACGAACTCGTGGCACACGCCCGCGAGTGGTCGCGCGCGCCGCCGCCTACGAGTAGGGATTGGTTGCGTGATAGCAGAGCAGGAGCGACCCACCCTCGGTCGGGGTCGCGTCGAGCAGCTGGAGTTCCCGCTTCGGACCCTCGTCGGTGAACAGGCGAGCGCCGGCGCCGGCTAGCGTGCTGGACACCACCAGCCGATATTCGTCGACCAGACCCGCCGCGCCCAGCGATCGCGCCAGCTGAATGCTGCCGTGAACGCCGATGTCGCCGCCGTCACGCTGCTTCAGCTCACGCACGTGGTCCTCGGCCGGTCCCTGCACGACCACCGTTCTGACCCACTCCTGGTGGAGCGGCCGGGAGGTGAATACGTGCTTCTCCGTGTTGTTGATGAACGAGTGGAACGGCTCGGGCCCGTCATCGGGCCAGAATCCGACCCAGTAGTCGTAGGTGCCACGGCCCAGCAGGATCGTCGATTGGCTGCCGATCACCCGACCGAGGTTGCGGAAGATCGACTCGCCGAAGTCGGTCATCCAGTCACCTGGCTCCTCGGCTACGCCGTCCAGCGATACCAGCATGTAGACGACGACCTTGCGCATGAATCTATCCTTCCGTGAATTGGTCTGCTTTGCTGGATCGTTGCCGCGGCCCGATCGAGAGCTGGGCCCCGGGCCGCGTGCACATCCGTCCCAGAATCACTGTCGGTGGCTCGTTCTATATTGAGTGTGTGTTCGAAAATGATCTGGCCGGGTTGGATGCCGACGGCACTTTGACCGCCGCCGAGGTCAACGAACATGATCTAGTTCAAGGTGAGATCCGGCGGTTGTTGATCGCCGCGCGTTGGGCGGATCTGCATCCCGGGGAGGCGGTGAACCCGGACGGGTTGCCGGGTGCGGAGCGGGCGGTGCGGCCGGGTGGGGACGGCACCCCGGAGATCGGCGACTTCGCCCCCGCCGAACTCGGCTGCGCACTCCAATTGAGCGCCGGGTCCGCGGCCCGGCTGATCGCCGACGCGCTGGATCTGCGGCACCGGCTACCCCCACACCTGGGCGGCGGCCCAAACGGGTCAGGGGCCGGTGCATCAGGCCCGGCAGATCGCGAAGGCCACCCGGCACCTCACCCGGCTCCGCACCATGCTGGGCGATCACACCCGGATCCAGCTGAAACCCGTCATCGACCTCAACGACACCCCCGCCCCGGTCGACCGCTACGAGATCCCGACCCGGACCGCCGAACACCCGCGGCTCCGCCAACCCCTCGACATGTTCCCCTACGCCGCCGGCGGCAGCCGCCGCACCGACCTCGACCCACACCATCCCCTTCGTCTCTCCCGACGAAGGCGGCCCGCCCGGCCAGACCGCGATCGGGAACCTCGCCCCCTCATCCGCCACCACCACCGGATCCGAACCCACGGCCGCTGGAACGTGCGCCAACCCGAACCCGGCACCTGGATCTGGCGATCACCCCACGGCCGCATCTACCTCGTCAACGCCACCGGCACCCACCCGCGGGGAGGCTCAACAAGCGCCCAGGAGATCTGGCGCGCCGCCAAAGCACCACCATCCAAGCCGCCGGAGCCAACCGAAAGAAGCCCCCCGCGAAAGGATCGTGCGCACATTCACTCGTACACCTGTGACCAGTGACCGGAGCACCAACCTCGTCGACCGACGATGCCGCGGGAAAGGCTGCGGGCCGGGGTGGGGTCCGAGTATCGTCCTACCGACCTCGGCGCTGGCGGATCGAAGATGCCATCGCGTTGGCGATTGCCGCGGCGCCGATGATCGACGCGGGCAGGGCGTACCAAGCAGACTTCGACACTTTCCCCGCGTAGGTGCCGACGAACATGGCCGCGATCACCCGCTTGGTGACGCGGCCAGCCGCTTGCCGTCGCGGCCGGGACATCGCCCCCGGGCTGACAGCTCCCCACCCGGTGACCGCAAGCGCAGCGAAGAGCCCGAAAATCGCGAGCACGGTGCGCCAGCCGCCGACATCGGACAGGCTGCGCCCACCGGGAAACAGACCGCGCCCGCCAGTAGCCACTGCAAACCTCGCAACGACGGTGAAGTGGATGCCATGCACCGTCATGAATGCCAGATAGAGAAAGCGGGTCACTCGCGCTGCGCTCGGCCCCATAGCCGCGGCGGCCTCGGCCGACGCGAACAAGAGCGCGGAGCTGCGGGCGGTGAGCCGGACGGCCCGATGCAACGGGGTCACTCGCCGACGTTCCATGACAGTTATATTCGGTCAATAGTTTAGGTTTGTCAATGGACTGAAAATGCAAAGCTTCGCTTAGGATGGGCACGTGGCTGATTCCCCGCGGTCGAAAGCCGAGCCCGACGAGCTGCGGGTGGCTTGGCGCCTGGTGATGGAGATGGTGCTGGAACAGCGTTGGCGGTGGGCTGAGGTCGCCGAGAAGTTGAAGATCCCCCAGGCCGCGCTCCGGGCCCTGCTCGCCATCGACCCGGACGAGCCGAGACCGATGCGAGATCTCGCCGAGGCGATGAACTGCGACGCCTCGTACGTGACGGCGGTGGTCGACGACCTCGAGCGGGCCGGCTACGCCAACCGGCGCACGGCCCCCGCTGACCGGCGCGTCAAGACGGTTGTCCTCACCGCGGCCGGCCGGCGCGCGCTCCGCACCGTTCAGGAGGAACTGCTGGCGCCGCCACCGCAGCTCGACCGGCTTCCCGCGGCCGAGCGGGAAGCGCTCGCCCGACTCCTGCAGCGTGCCCTGGCGAGTGGAGATCGCTAGTAAGCACCCCTGGCTGCCCGCCGTGCCCGACACCCAGCGAGGCGCCCTGACCGGTGCGCTCGGCTGGACGGCGGCCGAACCGGGCGGCGACCGCTTCCAGGTCTTCGCCGCTACCCTCGCCCTGCTCGCCGCGGCCGCGGCGGATCAGCCGCTGCTCATCGTGGTCGACGACGTCCAATGGCTCGACCGCGAGTCCGCCGAGGCGATCCTGTTCGCCGCTCGGCGAGCGAGCACCTCCGACGCTGCGTCGAGGCACCTGGGGGCGTCGAGCCCCGCGGCCTCCAGGGCCGCGACCACCGGACCGGCAGCCAGGTCTTGTCCCGCGGCAGCCAGGCGAACCGCGAAGCTGGCCCCGGCCGAGAGCTCGGCGAGTTCGTCGTGGTAGACGCGGGCCAGGCGGTCGGGCACAGGCAGCACCGTCGGCAGCTCGGCGGCGCCGGATCGCTGCACTGCGGACAACAGCCGGTCACACTCGAGCAGTGCGAGCGGATTGCCCCCGGTTGTTGGGGCCGAGCCCCCGCCGGGACCGGTCGAGGTCGGCCACCGCGGCCAGCTCCTGGGAGAGGACGTGGTCGTAGCCGGCGGCCGTCTCGAGCGGGACGTCACCCGGGGTGCGAAAGTTGAGATGGTGTCCGGCGTCGGAGGCGACCACGCCGGACGTGGCGACACCCCGTGCCGTCAACGCGGCCGGCCAGTTCTGCAGCGTGTCGAGGTCACCGACTGCGAGGGCCAGGTGATCCAACCCTGCGTTGTGCTCGTCGAAGCGTCCTTGGACGGCGCCGGCGTGGTCGGTGAGCACGACAGCCAGACGCGCGTCACGGTGCAGGAGGAAGCGGAAGGCGGGATCGTCGTTGAGCGGCTCGAACCCGAGGACGTCGACCCAGAACTCCACGGCGTCCCCAAGGTCCGGCACACTCAGCGACACGTGCGAGCGGCCGAGCACGGGCGTGCTCACGGCTGGCGCACCCCGCGGTGCAGCGCCCAGGGCTGCGGGGCACCGGACAAGCGGTAGTGCAGGTAGGGCCAGGCGTTCATACTCACCGCGAAAGGACCCGTTGCCCAGGCGGGCCAGCAGCCGCTCCCACAGGTTGACGGGTTTCGCGAACGCTCGCGACTCGGCCGGCTGTTGCAGATCCAGGCTGTCCATGCCGGCCAGGGTGGCGCCGACCAAGCCTTGGTCGCGTCGGGGGAATCCCCCAATCCGGCGCTAGCCGGGGTCTGCTTCGAACTCGGCGGCCGGTTCGGCGGCCACGGCGGTGGGCACGTACCCGGCGCTGGTGACGGCGTTCAGGCTGAGCAGGATCGCTTGCCACAGGTCGAGGATTTCCAGCGTCAGCACGATTCTGGTCCGACCCCGGCCGTCCTGCTGGATCATCACGTGGAACAGGGAGAGCCGGTCGGTCAGGGCGGCCACGAGATCCTCGACATCGTCGACGTGCCGAGCAAGGGTGATGCGGACGGAGTAGAGGTTCTGCACACTGACTTCCGGTCTCAGGTCTCCGGCGAACGGCCACGCCCACCAAAAGCCGGCCTCGGGATCGGCAGGGCACAAACCGGGCCGGGTGCCGGTGGATGATGCGTGCATGGGCGGGGATCTCCTGGGCTTCTGGGTGGCTCTCGTGAACGATCGCCACCCGTCAACGACGGTTACAGACGTGACCGTACGCACCGCCACGCGGCCGTTCTAGCGCCGCCGACGCCTCGTACTGATACTTTGCTGCTCAGCTGGAGGGTCGGCTCCCGATGCGGAACTCGCGCGGGGTCACGCCGTGGTGGCTCCGGAACTGTCGGTTGAAGTTCGACAAGTTGGCGTAACCCACCCGGTGGGCGACAGCAGCGACCGGCAGCGAGGTCTCCCGCAGCAACTTCCCCGCCTGCGCCAGCCGCAGCTTCCGCACCGTGTCAGTGAAGCTCTGCCCGCTGATCTTGGTGAAGTAACGGGAGAACGCCGACTCCGACATGCCCACGCTGCGGGCGGCGCCGCCGACCCGGATCGTCGGATCACCGAGGTGGTCGAAGATGTAGGCAAAGGCCACATCGATGCGGTCGGCGGCCTGGCCGCCGAGGTGGTCCAGGGTCGGGAACCAGTCGGCGCTCAAGACCCGGCGGTCGCGGCTGGTGCTTTCGCTCAGCACGCCCAGCAGACCAAAGATGTGCGAAAGTCGCCGCGAGTCACGGCTGGCACCGATCGCCCTGAGGTGCTTGGCGGCTTGGACGGCGGCGGGCCCGCTGAACTCGATTCCTCGACGGGCGAGCTGCAGAAGCGGGTCGAGGCGGCCGAGCTCAGGCAGCAGCTGGCGGCAGCGCTGCAGCCAGTCGGGATGGAACTGGAACACGACGTCGCGCTCCGGCAACACTTCACCGGGTTCCAGGTCGCTGATCCAGTGGTGTGGGACGTTCGACCCGACCAACGTCAATTGGCCGGCGCCGAAGATGTCGATGCAGTCCCCGACGACGAACCAGCCGGTGCCCTGCGTGATGAGGTGGATCTCGTACTCCGGGTGATAGTTCCACCGCGAGAACGGGCTGGGCACACCGTGAACGTGCCAGCGGGCGGACAACTCCGGGTCGCTGGGAACCACCTCCCGAGCCGCGGCCACCGAAGCCAACCGTTGCGCCACCTGCTCAGAGGTCGCCATCACCGACACCACCTCCTAGGCACGAAAGTATCAGCCGACGATGCCTTGGGAGCTGTTCGTCAGCAGTCGGTGAGATTCCGCTCGGCTTTCATTCGCACCACCCGGGTCGCCTTGGCGTCGACCTGAGCGGCGAAGTCCGGATCGCCATCGGCTTCTTCGGCCACGGCCCCGGCCATGGCCTCCACCAGGCTCGGGTCGCCGACTATGGCCAGGTCACCGCCGGCCCGTAGGAACCGGAGCGCGCGGGCGCGCGGACGGACGTCGTCGAGGGCGCTGGCGGCCAGATCGTCGGAGATGATCACGCCCGCGAAGCCGAGTTCCCGGCGTAACAACCCCATGATCGTCGCCGAGAACGCCGCCCGGTGGTCCGGATCGATCTTGGCGTAGGTGGCCGAGGCAACCATCACCATGTCCACGCCCGCGTCGATGGCGGACCGGAAGCCGGTCCAGAAACGGTCGTCAGGACGCGTGACGCGGTCGACGACGCCGGCTTCGAAGTCGGTGTTCCCCCGCACCCGACCGAGGCCAGGGAAGTGCTTGACCGCCGAGGCCACACCGGCCGCGTCCATTCCCCGTACGAACGCCGCTGTCTTCTGCGCCACCAGATCGGGATCGGCACCGTATCCGCGGTCCAACCGGCCGATCGGAGCGTTGCGGGCCCGTAGCTGCTCGGGCACGACGTCGGCGACGGGCGCCAGATCCGCGTCCACCGCGACGTCCTGCAGCTCCTTCCCCCACGCCGTGGCTCGCTCGGTCAGTTCGGCGTCCGACAAGGCAGCCTGCTCGTACGCCGAGGGGATCTGCCGGAAGCCGCGGCCCTGCAGGCGCTGCACCTGGCCGCCTTCCTGGTCGGCGGCCACCAGCAACTCGACCCCGGCCGGTGGGTCGGTGGACCTGCGCACCCGCATGACCACTCGGGCGACAGCCTCCGCCCCCGCGGAAGTGTTGCCCAGCAACACCACACTGCCGGCTTCGCTGGAGCGAAGCACCGCTTCGTCGGCGTCCGACAGCCCGGTCGAGGAGATACCGACCATGAAGAGTTGGCCGACCCGCTCGCGAAGGCTCATGGCCGCGACCGTCTCCGCACATCGGTCGACCGGTGCCGGCTTCGGGGACGCCGACGGTGAGTCGTCAGGCGCCACGAGGGACGACTGACCGGTCGGGGTCGGAGACGCCGGACCTGTCGGGCCTACTGCGGGGGCCGAGCCGGAGGTGCTGCAACCGGCGAGGACCGCGAGCAGAACCACTAGCACAAGCGGAACTGGCCGTTGGACGGTCCTGCCCATCCACTGATCTCCGATCCCGAGCCCTGGCGGCTCGCCGAGCGGGCTCCCACTAGGGTGTATCGCATGTCGAGCATCACCAGCGTAGGGCCGCGCACCCTGGCCGATGTCATCCCCGGCGGACTGGTCCGGGACGTGGCCCTGGTGGCCGGTGGGGCCATCCTGGTCGGATTGTCCGCCCTGGTTGTCATTCCGCTGCCCTTCACCCCCATCCCGCTATCCCTGCAGACGTTGGCGGTGCTGCTGGTCGGCTCGGCCCTGGGCAGCGTGCGCGGGCTGATCTCGATGGCCGTATACCTCGTCATCGGGTTGGCCGGCTTCGGCTGGTTCGCTCAGGGCCGCAGCGGTTGGGAATTCGCATCCTTCGGCTATGTGCTCGGTTTCCTGCTGGCGGCGGCGTTGGTGGGCAAGCTGGCGGAGCGCGGCGCCGACCGGTCCCCGCTGAAAACCGCGGGCGCGATGGCGCTCGGCAATCTCGCCATCTACGCCGTCGGAGTGCCGTGGCTGATGGCGTACGCCAACATCTCCCTGGTGCAAGCGCTGGCCCTCGGCGTGCTGCCGTTCCTGATCGGTGACGCGATCAAGATCATCGTCGCCGCCGGCCTGCTGCCCGCCACCTGGAAGCTCGTCAACCGCCGCTAGTGACCCGGTTCTCGGCGGAGGTCATCGACGGTGGTGGCGGCGGTCACGCGGTCGCCGTTCCCACCGAGATCGCGGCCGAGCTGTCCAAGCCTCGAGCGCGGGTGCTGGTCCTGGTCAACGGCACCGAGTACCACTCGCGAATCGCACGTTACGGCGGAAAGTCCTATCTGGGTCTGCGCAAAGACCTGCTCCGCTCGATCGGCGCCGACACCGGAGACCTGGTGGAGGTCGAGTTGACCGAGGAGCCCGAACCGGAATCGGATCCCGCCCCGGAACCGACCGAACCGGCGGAGCTGACGGCCGCCCTGGCCGCTGATCCGGCTGCACGAGCGGCATTCGACGCCCTGCCGCCGAGCCATCGGCAGGAGTACTTCCGCTGGATCTCCGAAGGGGTGAAGTCCGCGACGAGGTCCGAACGGGCTCACAAGACGGTATCCAGGCTGTCGGTCGCACGGGACTGATCAGTACAGGGCCGATCAGTACAGGGCCGATCAGGACAGGGCCGATCAGGACAGGGCCGATCAGTACAGGGGCAGGGCCAGCAGCGCGTTCTCGACCACCTCGGTCAGCGCGGGATGGATCCAGTACTGGCCGCCGCCCATCTGCTGAGCGGTCAAGCCGAAGGTCATCGCTTGGATCAATGGTTGGATGAGGGTCGAGGCCTGCGGTCCTACCAGATGTGCCCCGAGCAGGCGCCCGTGGTGGGGGTCGGCCAGCAATTTGACGAAGTGGCTGACGTCCTCCATGGCCCAGCCGTAGGCGACCGACCCGTAGTCCTGCGTAGCCGTCACGAAACGCACGCCGTCAGCGCGGGCCCGCTCCTCGGTGAGCCCCACGGAAGCGATCTGCGGATCGCTGAACACGGCGTGCGGTACGAAACGATGGTCGCTGCGGATCATCGCGTCGGGATGCAGCAGGTTGTGCTTGACCACCTTGGCGTCCGCGTTCGCCACGTGCTTCAGCTGATCATGAGAACTCACATCTCCCAGCGCGAAGATGCCCGGCACAGCGGTCTGCTGGTGATCGTCCACCTGGACGAATCCTTGATCATCGACTCCCACACCGGTGGCCGCCAGGTTCAGAGTGTCCGCGTTGGTGCGACGTCCGGTCGCGACCAGCAAAACGTCCGCGGTGACGATCCGCTGCTGCCCGTCCTGATCACGGGTGTGCAGGCTGATCGATCCGTCGGGTCCCGGCACGACGCGCTCCGAGGTCCGGTTCAGTTCCAGGTCGACATACCGGGCGATCTGCTCGGTGAACCGCGCCGCGACATCGGCATCCTCGCGAGCCAGCAACCGATTCGAGCGGTTGATCAAGGTCACCCGGGTTCCGAACGAGGAGAAGATGTGGGCGAACTCGGCGGCCACGTAGCCTCCACCCAAGATGATCAGGCTCTCCGGCAGCGCGGGGAGCCGCATCACCGTGTCGGAGGTGTGGTAATCGACCGAATCGAGACCGGGAAGGTCCGGAAGCACCACGCGGCTGCCGGCCCCGAGGACGAACCGCTCAGCGGTGATCACCTGGTCATTTCCGACCTGCAGCCGGTGCGGGCCGACAAAGTGCCCCGCCGAGCGAAAGAGGGTGACATTGGCGCTGCGTTCGCGATGGCGGGCCCCGTCCGCGGAGATCGGGTCGATCCGGCCGAAGACGCGATCGCGGATCTCCCGCCAGTGCACCATTCGCAACTCGAGGTCCACGCCGAGTCGGCCGGACTCACTCGGGGACCGCGCCAGGTCTGCGGGATGGACGAACATCTTGGTCGGAACGCAGCCGACGTTGATGCAGGTACCGCCGAAGATGCCCTGCTCGACCTGGGCGATCGACAGATCATCGAACTGCTCATCGATGATGGAATTGGCGGAGCCACTGCCGATGATGCAGAGATCGAACTGGCTCATTCGCCTATCGTGCCAGCCCGAAGCTGTCGATAGTGGTCGCGCTGCTCCGGGTTCAGATGCTCGATCGCGTATCTCAGCGTGACCCGCGGCAGGCTCGCCGCGTACTGATCAAGGAAGGCGAGGAGCTCTTCGCGGCTGACCCGCCGGCCCGCCTCCCGAAGCATCCAGCCCACGGCCTGGTGAATCAGATCGTGATCATCGTCTCGGAGCCGGACGGCCAACTCGTAGCAGTCGCCGGACTGCCCGGCGCGGATGAACCGATGGGTGCTGACCACGGCGATCCGGCGGTCCCACACCAGCGGGGACCGTGCCAGCTGGTAAAGGATGTCCCGATCTCGGTCCATCAGGTACCCGCCGACGACCGCCGCCGCACTGACGTCGACGAGGTCCCAGTTGTTGATGTGGGCGGTGTTGGCCAGATAGGTCGCGTAGAGCTCGTTGCGCTCTGCCGCAGCACCCCGCTGGGCACGTTCCGCCATGATCACCAGGCACGCCAGCCGGTGTTCGTGGATGGAGCTGTGGAGCAGCGGCAGCCACTCCGCGGTGACGAACGGGACGGTCCGGTGAGGCTTGAGGATCCTCCGGAGTCGGCTGAGCTTGATCCCGAGGAAGATGTCGCCCTCGCCGTACCCACCCCGGCCGGTCTTGAAATAGCGGGCGAGGATTTCGGCATCGCCCGCGTCGGCCTCCGCCTGGATGATCTCGCTCAGCCCGGCCACGGTCGGCGTCGGCGGGGCAGGCACCACCACAGCCTGCCGGACCGGTCTAGAGGGTGACGCCCAGGGGCACGCTGATCCCCAGGCCGCTGCGGGTGTCTCGACCGTAGCGAGCGATCTCCGCCGGCAGATCCAGTGGACGGGTGGTCATCGCGATGTCGTCGGTCAACAGATGCGCCGGAATGAGCCAGACGATCTCGAACTCCAGACCGTCCGGATCGCTGCCGTACAACGATTTGGTTGTGCCGTGATCCGACATTCCCACCAACGCCCCGGCATCGCTCAGTCGGTCGCGCAACTGCTCGAGATCGCCGAGGGTGCTGACCTCCCAGGCCAGATGGTAGAGCCCCACCGCACCCCGGCCGGCCTCACTGGCCCGAGCCTCGGCACCGACCCCGAACAAGCCCAGGTCGTGGTCATTGGTCGATTCGGCGGCCCGGAGAAAGGCAGCGCGACCAGCGAGCGTCTCGGCCACGGTGAAGTCGAGCACGTCGCGGTAGAACCGAACCGAGGCGTCCAGATCACTCACGAACAAGACGGCGTGATTGAGGCGGTGGATGGCCATGAGTACTCCTCGATTTACGGTTCAAGCAACATAGCGTACCCGGATCTTGCCATTGGCAACTTACCAGTGGCATGATGTCGCCATGGACCATTCCTACCATCACGGCGATCTGCGCCGGGCCGTGCTCGACCACGCGGTCGCCGTGATCGCCGCCGAGGGGCCGTCCCATTTCAGCCTGCGTTCCCTCGCCGCCGATCTGGGAGTCAGTCACACGGCACCACGGCATCACTTCGGCAGCCGTGAGGGCGTCCTCAGCGCGGTGGCCGCCGAGGGGTTCACCATGCTGGCCACCGCACTCAAAGCGGTCCGGGAGGCCGGCGGCGGCTTCTTGGACGTCGGCGTGGCCTACGTGCGGTTCGCCCTCGAGCACCCCGGCCACTTCGAGGTCATGTTCTCCCCCAAGCTGCTCGACGAGACCGATCCCGATCTCCAGGCGGCGCGCACGGTGACCTTCGATGAACTCCGTGGCGGAGTGGCGGCCCTCGAGTCCACCGGGCAGGTCGACGACGCCTCGGCCGCGGTGCTGGCCGCCTGGTCGGTGGTCCACGGGATTGCGACCTTGGCGCTCACCGGGAATCTCGAGGCCTCGCAACTGCGGTCGTACCGTTCCGACCGTGAGCTGCTGGAGATCACCCGGCGGAGCGCGGCCCTGCTCTTCCGACCGGGGGCCCGGTGAGCTGGTCGCGGCGGCTCACGCTGGCTGCGGGCGTGTTCGCCCTCAGTACCGTCGTGCTGTTGGCCGTGACGTTCGCGTCGACGCCGTCGGAGCCGCGGATGGAGATCTTGCCACCGCTCAACCCACGCGCCGAGGGTCCAGTGGATCCCGTGCCCGGAGGCCCGCTGTCGGTGACTCAGCTGGACGCGACCATCCCCGCCGATCCGACCGTTCCCGGCGGCCGCCCAGTTCGAGCCTGGATCCTGCGTCCGTCGACGCCGTTCAGGTCCGGTTATCCGGGCGTCGTACTCGTCCACGGCGCGGGCCCGGCCGGCCGGGACAGCCTGCTGACGGAAGCGCGGACTCTGGCTTCCGCGGGAGTCGCCGCGATCGTCTACGACAAACGGACGCGCGGATACTCGGCCGTTCGGCGCGACTATGACGTCCTGGCCGAGGACGCCGTGCGAGCCGCCGCCGTGCTGGCGGCCGCACCCGACGTCGACCCGCGGTCGATCGGAGTCATGGGGTGGAGCGAGGGCGGCTGGGTGGCCCCGTCGGCCGTGCAGCGGGCACCCGGCCGATTCGCGTTCCTGGTGCTGGCGTCCGCGCCGATCGTGTCCCCGGCCCAGCAGACGGTCTGGCTGATCCGCCGAGCCGCACCATCGGCACCCGGCTGGCTGGATCGGCTGACCGCGATGTTGCTCAGCTCCGGCAGCCGGTTGATCAACTACCTCGACCACGACTCCCGGCCGGCTCTGGCCGGTGTTCGGGTTCCCGTCCTGGGTGTCTGGGGCGCCGAAGACACCGGAGTGCCGGTCAACCAGGCCGTCCGAGCCGTCGTCGATCAGGTGCCGGTCCGCGTCTCGATCAGCGTGGTTCCCACCGCAGGGCACCACCTTCCGGTGGAATCGGGCTACCTCGATCGGGCGGCGCAATGGATGCGTTCGGCACCGGTGCCGGGTGCTCCGGTGCCCGACGACGTCCGCGGTGTCGAACCAGCCTCGGCGGTCGCCGTTCTTGTGTTACCGCAACCGGCCTGGTTCCTCCATCCCCTTGTCCAGGTCGCGTTCAGTCTCGGTCTGGTCGCCGCCTTCCTCGCGGGCAGCTCGCGAGCCTGGACAAGCCGTTCACCAGGAGTCCTCGCATGACATCGTCCAATCTCGTCTCGACCGGAATCGTGCTGTTGATCGTGATCACCATCGCGTACGGCGGCACCTTTCTGCTCAAGGTCAACACCGGGGCGGTGGCGGCCAACGATCTGCAGCGTCGGTTCTTCCGGGCCGGGCACGCCCACGCCGGAGTGCTGGTCATGCTCGGGCTGCTCATCCGGTTGATCATGCAGCACCCTGCTGTGCCGGGCTGGAGCTTGAGCCTGGCCGACCTTGTGCTCTACGCGGCGATTCTGATGCCGGCCGGCTTCTTCCTCTCCGTCATCGGTCGCGACCCGCACGAACCCAATCGCTGGCGCGCCCTGATCTGGGTCGGCGCGCTCAGCCTGACCATCGGGTTGCTGGCCGCCGGCGTGGGCCTGATCATCGCCGGGGTGTCGAGCTAGCAAGCAGGCCCGGAGAACCGGGGACCAGGCCGATCAGGAATCGAGAAGCGCGTCCCCCGAGTCGCAGCTAGCGTGACCAGCATGGACATCACCGGTTCCGCCCCCGTGCCGCGCTCCCGGGCTCAGCGTCGCCGCGACACCGAGCATCGACTCAGCCACGACATCGACGTCTGGGTGGCCAGTGCCTCTGCGGACGGGGTGCCGTACTTGGTGCCGCTCTCCTTCGACTGGGACGGCGAGGTGATCCTGGTGTCCACGCCGACGGGCAGCCCGACCGGCCGGAACCTGGCGGCGAACCGGACGATTCGGCTGGCGCTGGGCCACACTCGCGACGTATCCATGATCGAGGGCGACGTCGACGTCCTCGACATCGGCGCGCTACCTCAGAAGCGGGGAGACAGCTTTGCCGCGCGTGCGGGATTCGACCCGCGAGCGTTGGACACGTCGTACCGTTGGTTCCGCATTCACCCGCGCCGTATCCAGGCCTGGCGCGAGGTGGACGAGCTGGCCGAGCGCGAACTGATGCGCGACGGCCGTTGGTTGGTCTGATTGCCTCCGCGGGCACGCCGCAGGACCAGAGCCCGCCTGACCGAGGGAGAACCGATGAGCACGACCACGAAAACCGACCGGCAGTCCTCGGTACGGACCGATGCCGGGCACCACGATCTGATCCGCGTGCAGGGCGCGCGCGTGAACAACCTGAAAGACATCAGCGTTGAGATCCCGAAGCGCCAGTTGACGGTCTTCACCGGTGTCTCCGGTTCGGGCAAGAGCTCGCTGGTGTTCGGCACGATCGCCGCGGAGTCGCAGCGGTTGATCAACGAGACGTACAGCGCTTTCGTCCAGGGCTTCATGCCCACGCTTTCCCGGCCCGAGGTCGACGCCCTCGAAGGGCTGACGACCGCGATCATCGTGGACCAGGAGCGGATGGGCGCCAACCCCCGCTCGACGGTCGGCACCGCCACCGACGCCAACGCGATGCTGCGGATCCTGTTCAGCAGGTTGGGAAAGCCGCATGTTGGCCCACCCACCGCGTTCTCGTTCAACGTTCCGACGCGCAAGGCGAGCGGGGTGATGAGCACCGAAAAGGGCGGCAGGGTCGAGAAGAATGTGGTGCGCAACGTGGTCTATCTGGGCGGCATGTGTCCGCGTTGCGAGGGCATGGGTTCGGTCAACGACTTCGACCTGACTGTGGTCTACGACGAATCCAAGTCGATCAACGAGGGTGCGATCACCGTCCCGGGCTACAGCATGGACGGGTGGTACGGCCGCATCTACCGCGGCTGCGGCTGGTTCGACCCGGACAAGCCGATCGGGAAGTTCACCAAGCGCGAGCTGGACGACCTGCTCTACAAGGAGGCCACCAAGATCAAGGTCGAGGGGATCAACCTGACCTACCTGGGCCTCATCCCGCAGATCCAGCGGTCGTACCTGTCCAAGGACGTCGACGCGCTGCAGCCGCACATCCGCGCCTTCGTCGAGCGGGCGGTGACGTTCACCACCTGCCCCGATTGCGCCGGTACCAGACTCAGTGAGGAGGCCCGATCGTCGAAGATCCAGGGCCTGAACATCGCCGACGTCTCCTCGATGCAGATCAGCGACCTGACCGACTGGGTCCGGGGCGTCAACGAACCGTCGGTGGCTCCGCTGCTGGCCGGGTTGCAGCACCTGTTCGACTCGTTCGCCGAGATCGGTCTGGGCTACCTCTCGCTCGACCGGCCGGCGGGCACCCTGTCCGGTGGGGAGGCGCAGCGCACCAAGATGATCCGCCACCTCGGCTCGTCCCTGACCGACGTCACGTACGTCTTCGACGAACCGACGATCGGCCTGCACCCCCACGACATCGAGCGGATGAATGGCCTGCTGCTGCAGCTGCGGGACAAGAGCAACACCGTGCTCGTCGTGGAACACAAGCCCGAGACCATCGCGATCGCCGACCACGTCGTGGATCTCGGTCCCGGCGCCGGCACGGAGGGTGGCTCCGTCTGCTTCGAGGGCACCCTGGAGGGCCTGCGGGCGAGTGACACCATCACCGGCCACCATCTCGACGACCGGGCGCGCATCAAGGAGTCCGTGCGGACCTCCACCGGGGCGCTGGAGATCCGCGGCGCCTCGACGCACAACCTGCAAAATGTGGACGTCGACCTGCCGCTCGGTGTGCTGGCGGTGGTGACCGGCGTGGCCGGATCCGGCAAGAGTTCGCTCATCCAGGGCTCGGTCGCGGGCCGTGACGGAGTGGTGGTGATCGACCAGGGCGCGATCCGCGGTTCGCGGCGGAGCAACCCGGCGACATACACCGGTGTCCTCGACCCGATCCGCAAGGCCTTCGCGAAGGCCAACGGCGTTAAGCCGGCGCTGTTCAGCGCCAACTCCGAGGGCGCCTGTCCCACCTGCAACGGCGCCGGCGTCATCTACACCGATCTGGGAGTCATGGCCACCGTCGAGTCCACCTGCGAGGACTGCGAGGGAAAGCGGTTCTCCCCCGCGGTGCTCGAGTACCAGTTCGGCGGTCGCGACATCAGCGAGGTGCTCGCGATGTCGGTGGCCGAGGCGCAAAGGTTCTTCGGCGACGGCGAGGCGCGCACGCCGGCCGCGCACAAGATACTCGACCGGCTCGCAGACGTCGGACTCGGATATCTCACCCTCGGCCAGCCCCTCACCACCCTGTCCGGGGGAGAGCGGCAACGGATCAAGCTGGCCAGTCAGATGGGCGACAAGGGTGAGGTCTACGTGCTCGACGAGCCGACCACGGGCCTGCACCTCGCCGACGTCGAGCAGCTGCTCGGCCTGCTCGACCGGCTCGTCGACTCCGGGAAGTCGGTGTTGGTCATCGAGCATCACCAAGCGGTCATGGCGCACGCGGACTGGATCATCGACCTCGGCCCGGGCGCCGGCCACGATGGCGGACGGATCGTCTTCGAGGGCACACCGGCGGCGCTGGTGGCCGCTCGATCCACGCTCACCGGTGAGCACCTCGCGGCCTACGTCGGCGGCTGACCAAACTCGACCGCGGCGTTCGTCGACTACGCGTGCTCGGTACCCTATATTCCCTATAGTGAGACAGGGGTTCACGAGCGGACCGCCCGGTTCTATGGTGGACACCAGGTCATGAGCGTCAGCGCCAAGCCCCGGCTCGCTGGCCGGCAACCCTCCTCGGCGGTGGGGTGCTCCGGGTGAGGACCGGGTCGTGCGCAGCCGTGTACGGCAAACGCTGAGCCAGGAGACCGACATGCTTCTCGCCTTCCACAGCCGTATCCATCTGGATCTGCAGCGGACCGCCAGCGCGGCCTGTCGACCGCGTACGCACTGAGAAATCCCCGCCCGGGGCGCTGGTGATCACCGGCGCCCGGATCTCGTACGCCTTCGACCGCATTTCGACAGAAAGATCGCCATGTCCAAGAAGAACCGCGCCCGCACCAACCTGTCCGACGTCGTCACCCGACTCGCTGACCAGAAAGCGCTCTGGTCCTCGTTGATCCGCTTCGACCCGGTCTCCCGCTACTACGCCCGGTTGGCCTCCGAACCCACGTACGAAGCGTGGTTGCTCACCTGGGTGCCCGGCCAAGGCACCGACTGGCATGATCACGGCGGCAGCGCCGGAGCCTTCGTGGTGCTGTCCGGCACTCTGACCGAGGAGCACGCGGTGGTCTCGCCGTTCGCTCCGCCCCGGGTGCAGCCGACCGCGCGCCGGTTGACCACCGGAACGCTGCGGGCCTTCGGCCGGCAGCACGTGCACCGGGTCACCAACGACGATTTGGAACCAGCAGTCAGCCTGCACGTCTATTCCCCGGCCCTGGTGGAGATGAACGCCTACGAGCGCGACGGTCAGCAGCTCCGGCTGACCACCTCGACGTTGATCGACGTGCACTGGTGACCGCACCCGCCGTCCCGACCCGACGGTGGACCATCGCCGAACAGCTCGCCGCGGCCCGACGCCGGCTGCACCGCCTCAGCCCGGCGGAGGCTCGATCCGCCTGGGCGGCGGGAGCGGTGGTGGTGGACATCCGGCCGGCCGCGCAACGAGCCGAAGCCGGTGATTTGCCCGGCGCCCTGGTGGTCGAACGCAACGTGTTGGAGTGGCGTTTCGACCCAACATCAGACGCGGCGTTGCCGGTCGCGGATTACGACGTGCAGGTGATCGTGCTCTGCCAAGAGGGCTACACGTCGAGCCTGGCCGCCGCCGCCCTGCAAGATCTCGGAATCTGGCGGGCTACCGACGTCATCGGCGGCTACGCGGCATGGTCAGCCACACTCTGCCCGTAGCCGTGGTGGCCGCCGATCATTCGTGCACCGGACGGGGTGTCAAGGATGGCCGCAGGCCACGCGCAGCGGACGCGGAGCGGTCCTTCACTCACCGGCCGGGGCAAGGGATGGGCCACCTCGCCGACGACGTCCGCCGCCGCGAGCACCGCGGCCACGATCGCCAGGTCAAAAATCCACCAAAGCCCTACTTAGCGCGATCCTCGCCACGTGGACTCGAAGGCGTTAGTAGGTCTGTACGGCGCCTCCCTCACCCTCCGTTGAGGGGTTCCTTCATACCCCTAGGCCTCGCCGATGCCGGGGTCCATCGTGGTGGGGTCCCCCTTCTCGTCGGGGCTCCTGGTCTTCCCACACCGCTTGCAGGTCCAAACAACCTGATGTAGGTAATCGTCCCAGCCGTTGTGCCACTGGTGTCTGCCAATGAGACATTTAAGAGGCTTCATGGGGCCTCACCCCCCACGAGCGAGACGCTACTCGCCGGGCAACCGGCTGCGTACGCCTCAGCCCTCGGCGATCGAGGACGACCGGGGTGGCCCACCCTCCTCCGTTGAGGGGTCACTTCACCCCGCGCCCCAAAGGCTGCCGGGGTTCCCCGCTGGCCGGATCCCGTTCTCGTCGGAGCTCCTGGTGGCACCACAGCGCTTGCAGGTCCACAGCGTCTGATGCCGGTCCTCATCCCAGCCGTTGTGCCACTGGTGTCTGCGAACGAGACAAACAAGCCTGGGCAACATGGCTGACCACCTCCCGCTAGAGATGTGACGCTACTCGCGGAAACTCGGGCTGTATACAGATCGGGGCGCCCGCATGACGGCGAGACCGAGAGCGAGGTCGATGCGATCGCTAGGGCGTAGGTTCACCTAAGCCCTATCTACTGGGAGCCGTCACCGGGTCCCCTTCGGCGCGCACTGTGGGAGATGCCTGGGGCACCTTTCCTGTCATATGGTCCGGCGTGATGAGTCTCGACGAGTGTGGAGGACGGCGCACTCAACCTGGCGTGATCACGGTGACGGGCACATGGAACTTTCTTTCGACGAAGTGAGGCAGGTCTAGATGCAGCCAGCGCGAGATGCCCTTAGGCAGGGTGAACACGACCACCTCATCGAACTGGCGTCGCCGTAGCACCTCGGAGATTGCCTTGGATGGACTGGGAGGTCCCACCACACCATCAACGGTTGCGCCTAAGCCACGGAGCGTGCCCAATTCGAATTCGAGCCGTGCTCGGGCACGCTCGTAGTCGGCGGCGTCCTCGGCGGCAAGCAGAGCATCCTGCCCCGGTACCCCACCAGCGATCGTGTTCGTGACGCTGGCCCTTCGCTCGGGATGGGCGTTGCCGGTCGCCGGGACGAGCAGTGTGAACTGGGGAGACTCTTCACCCATCCGAGACTTGACAAACCTCGTCACCTCACCGCCGGCAAGGGTCTGGTTCGCGACGAGAAGAACAGCTGACACTACATCACCCCGAATTTCGCTGACCAAGAACTGTAACGACGTGCTAGCCGGACGAGAGTCTTGCACTGGGCGTCAACGAAGCCGGATGTGGCCCCGGTACACATAAGTGACTGGGTCTCTCGATCCGAACCTGTACGTTGTCGCGAACGTTCCGACAGCTCCACCATCGAGGCTGCCGACAAACACTTCTCCGCCCGTCTCAAGGTAGACCCGCTGGGAGTCTGGCCGTCTCAACGCTGGTGTACCAGCAGCCTTGGAGGCTTCCCGTGAGCACCAAGCCGTCGTAATCGGTGAAGCCCTCATACCCGGCCGGGGGGTCGGGCATTGAGCGGCGTCGTAGTACGCAGTGCCGGACACGCTGTTGTCCGCCGCCCCCGCAGCCAAGGGGTTCACCATGAGCAGGCTCAGCACGAATACGACCAGCAAAAACACCGTCGTCGAACCATTGCCTGCATCGTCTTCCCCAGGGAGCTTTGCGGGAAGGGCCGCGTTGCCCACCCGCCCCTGATCCTCGCGCAGCGCAGCGCCACTGTCGAGCCATGCAGTCGAGCCTGGCCGCCGTGGCGCTGCGGGACCTGGCGATCATTCGGGCAACCGACGTGATCGGCGGCTACGCCTGCCTGCGAGCAGAATTAGGCGGGCGAGCCTCAATTGGAACGCCGAGTGGCGCGCTCTTGCTCCTTCACGATGGATGAAGCGACCAAAGCGCACCACTCGGCGTCACCGGATCAGTCGCTCAACGGGCTCCGCCGAAGACCGAGCGCCACTCCGCTCCGAAGGTCGGCGGCGGATCGTCGTACCCGCGTGAGACCAGGGCGCGGTAGATCCTGGTCGCGACCTGGCGCGGGTCGCGCATCGCGACCTTGGTGATCCGGACCACCAGGTAGCCGGCCGCGGTCAACTCTTCGTACCGGCCGATATCGTATTGAAACTGGCCCGGGTCGCTGCGGTGCTGGTCGCCCTCGTACTCCACCACGATTCCCCACCGCCGCAGGTAGAGGTCGACCCGACCGAGGAAGAACCAATCGTCGCCGAGGTCGATGTTGCACTCCGGCTCCGGAAGACCGCACAGGACCGCCAGTAACCGCAGCTTGCTCTCCTGCGGCGAGTCGACCCGCTGCCGGACGAGTTGCGCGGCTCGGCGACTGATCCGGCAACCCCGACCGGTAGCCGCCGCGAGACCGGATCGGACCTCGTCCAGGGTCGCGAGTTTCCGTCGCAGCAACCAGTCGCCGGCCGTCACCAGATCGAGCAGCCCGAGCTCGGTGCGGGCCGCGGCGAGGGCAGGAACCGGCAACGTCACCGGACCTTGGTGGGGCGGCAGTTGCGCACTGCGCCGGACCCGGACGGCGGCCCGGCGGGAGTGGTGCTTCGCCGTGGTGCAGAACCGGAAGGGCTCCGGGGAGCCGACCTCGACCCCCCACAGCTGCAGGGCGGTGACCGAGTCGATCACCGTCGACCGGGGCAGCAGACGAAGATAGCCGACCAGCTTCCTGACCCGGGTTGGTTCGAGTCCAGCGGCCAGGTACAGACCCCGATCGATCCGGACCACCCCCGAACCGCGCAGCACTCCTGCTCCGACATCGGCGAGGAGCGCATCCGTACGGGTGAACGGCCGTTGGGTGAGATGAGGCGGCAGAACGAATCGACGGGCGGGCATGCCGACCAGCCTGAGCGCGATACGCATCCGTCAGATTCCTGCCGTCGACATCTGTGGACGACGATGTCGGCCGAATGCGAGCCGGGCACTCGAGTGCCCTCGGTGAGTCCGACTCAGATGCCGGCGTACGAATGAAGCCCGGAGACCAGCAGATTGATGCCGATGAAGTTGAACCAGAAGGACGCGAGCCCGATGATCGCGATCATGGCCGCTCGAGTGCCCTTCCAACCCGCGGTGGCCCGGGCGTGCAGGTAGCAGGCGTAGATCACCCAGGTGACCAGTGCCCACGTCTCTTTCGGGTCCCAGCCCCAGTACCGACCCCAGGCGTACTCGGCCCAGATGGCTCCGGCGGCGACGGTGAAGGTCCACAGCGGGAAGGAGAAGGCCAGGAACCGGTAGGCGAGCAGATCGAGGCGTCGCACGTCGGGCAGCCGCTGCAGATAGCCGCCGGTCTGACCTCGACGCTCCGCACGCTGCTTGATCAAGAAGAAGATCGACAGCAGTCCGCCGATGTTGAACGCTGCCCCCGCGATGCAGGCGGCCACGATGTGGATGACGAACCAGACCGAATGCAAGGCGGGCACCAACGGCGCGACCGCTACGTAGAACACCGTCACGGCCAATCCGTTGCCGACCGCGGCCAGCAGGGTGACGGGAAGGCCCAACCAGCGCATGTGCGCCCGCCAGACCAGCACGAGATAGGTCCCGACCACCAACACCATCGCGGCGGTGGTGAACTCGAACATGTTGCCCCAGGGCAGCCGGCCCGCTGCCAGCCCTCGCATCACCACCCCGCCGACGCTCAGCAGGAAGCCGATCATGGTCAACGCGACGCCGATGCGGCCGAACGATTCCACCCGGGCGTCGACGGTCGGATCGGTTTCCGGACGGACCTGTTCCTCGCCGCCGGGCGCTCGAGCCCCCACGGCCGCCAGTTGCTTCTCGGCGACCAGGCCGCCGCTCACCCGGCGGGCCGCCGCCCATTCCGCCGTGTGCGCGATCATGGCCGCCAGATAGACGACGACGGAACTCACGAACGCAACGTTGGAGTAGTACTCCCAGCTCATGGCGAGTCGGGCTCCTTCCGATCTGGTGGGGTGGCCAAGCCGGCCGCTAGATCCGCTACGTCCTCGTCGAGCCCGGCGCGAGCATCCGCCCGGTCCAGGCCCCCGACCTCGACCAGACTACGGCCGTCGGCATCGGTCCGCCGACGAACCCAGATCCGGCGCGGACGGACGAAGAGGGAGAAGCACAAGCCGAGGACCGCGAAGCCGATCGCGATGAGCGAGACCGCCACGCCGGGGGTGTCGCTGACTTGCAGCTTGACCCAGCGGATGACCCCGTCCATGCGGATCGAGCCCCGCCCGTCGGGCAGTTCGAAGCTGGTCCCGGGCCGAAGCAGGATCCGCAGCGGGCCGCCCTTCGCGTCCTTGATCTGAGTGAGCCCGGTCGGGTTGAGGGAGTAGACGTTCTCGGGCTCGCCCGTTTCGACCTTGGGTGGCCCGGCCCAGGCATTGACGTAGAGCGCCGGATCCAGCGCGTCGGGGAACAATGACCGTGGCCCGCGGTCGTCCACCACGGCCGTCGGAGCGAAGATCCCCTCGAACGCCAACCGCTCGGGCCGGCCGTCCGGCGCTTTGATCACGCCCGCCGAGGTGAAGTTGCCGTCCTGCGGCAAGAAGACCACCGGCCCGGAGAAGGCCACCTTTCCCTGACCGTCCGTGACCGTGACCAGCGGCGCATAGCCGTGGCCGATGAGGTGCACAGTGGTGCCGTCGACGTTCAGAGGCCGATTGACCTCGATCGTCTGCCGGAACGGCGCTGCCCCGGGACGTGGCGTCACCTCGGCGTCCAGGGCGAAGAGCCGCGCGGCTCCGCGTTGCACGTCGCCGAGTTCGAAGCGGACCCGGAAATCCCGTACGGCCACCGTGAACGGTTTGAGCTGGCCGTCGGAAAAGCGGCCGCCGCTGGTCAGGTCGTCGTACTGGGTGATCGTGTTCGCGAAGCCCTGACCGACGATCACCACGCTGGTGCCCCGGAAGCCGAACAGCCCGCCGAGGGCGACCCCGAGCAGCAAGAAGAGCAGGCTGACGTGGAAGACGAGATTCCCGGCCTCACGCAGATAGCCGCGCTCGGCGGCCACCGACCCGTCCGCCGTGACGACGCGGTACCGCTGCCGACGGAGTTCGGCCGCCGCCCGCTCGAGCACCGTGTCCGGGTCGGAGATCGACGCCGAGGCGTACGCCGGCAACCGCGTCAGATGACGGGGAGTGCCGGGCGGCGGGGTTCGGAGCGCTCGGGTGTAGACGCCGATCCGGGGGATGATGCAGCCGATCAGCGAGACGAAGAGCAGCAGATAGATCGCGGAGAACCAGACGGAGCTGTAGACGTCGAACAGTCCGACGGCGTCGTAGACGGGCCCGAGCCGCGGGTGCTCGGTCAAGAAGTCGCGCACCGCGATCGGCGACGCGGGTCGCTGCGGGATCACGGACCCCGGCACGGCCGCCACCGCCAGCGCGAAGAGCAAGATCAGCGCGGTCCGCATCGAGCTGAGCTGGGTCCAGAGGTAGCGCAGAGCACCGCCGAGGCCGAGGGCCGGGGCGGGTCCGTGTCGGGGGTCCGGTGTCCGGGCCGGTGGCTCGCGCGGCGGTGCTGGGGCCTTGACGTCGGTCATCAGATCACCGGCCGGAAGCCCGAGATCCACACCAACAATCCGCTCACCAGCCGGTCCCACCAGCCGGTGACCAGCAGGAGGCCGACGGCCACCATCATCAGGCCGCCGACTCGTTGCAGCGCTCGCTGGTGGCGGCGGAGGAAGCCCACCGCGCGGGCCATTCTCGCGAACGCCAGGCCTGCGATCACGAACGGGATGCCCAGCCCGAGGGCGTAGACGAACCCCAACACGCCCCCGCGCAGCGCCGTGGCCTCGTTGAAGCCGAGATTGATCACCACGCCGAGCGCCGGGCCGATGCACGGCGACCAGCCCAACCCGAAGACGATGCCGAGCAACGGCGCAGCAGCGACCCCAGCGGTCGGCACCCAGGAGATGCGCAGCTCGCGATCACCGATGGGGAGCAGCCCGGCGAAGACCAATCCGAGGATGATGATCACGGACCCGATCACTCGGGTGATGACCGTCTGGTAGGCGTAGAGCGCCTGGCCGACGGCGCCGGCCACGACACCGGTGGTCACGAACACCGCCGCCAGACCCAGCACGAAGAGCAAGGTGCCGGCCAGCATGCGTCCGCGCCGACCGCCGGCGACGACCTCGGCCGCGCCCAATCCGGTCGCGTAGGAGAGGTAGCCGGGCAGCAGGGGCACCACGCAGGGAGAGAAGAACGAGACCAGTCCGGCCAGCAAGGCGACCGGCACGGCCAGGGCCATCGATCCGCCGACCGCCGAGGAGGCCCAGCTGCTGAGGTCGAAGCCCGGGATCACGATCGCGCCATGATCATGTCAACGACCGGCTGCGACGTCGTTGATCAGCGCGACCAGACTGATCTTGGTGATCGTCCCCGCGACCCGCGCCGCTATTCGGTTCTGCTGGTCGATCACCAGCGTGGTCGGGATGGCGTTGGGCGGCAGATCTCCGGCCAGGGAAACCAGCACGGTGCCCTGCGGGTCGAAGATCTGCGGATAGCGCACGTCGAACGCGCGGACGAAGGCCAACGCCGGGGCGGGGCTGTAGTCCTTGGTGTTCAGGCCGAGGAACTGGGCGGTGCCGGCCGTTTCGCGGCTGGCGCCTTCGAGGTCCTTTGCTTCGAGCCGACAGGGTGCGCACCACGATCCCCAGACGTTGAGGACGATCACCCGACCGGCATAGTCCGCCGTGCTGATCGAGCGATCCGTGCCGAGTCTCGTGCCCTGGACCACGGGGGCCGGCTGGCGGTCGGCCGGAGGCACCAGGGTGATGGCTCGGTTGCCGCCGACGAAACCCGGCTGGTCGCCCGACGGGCTGGAGGCGTTGCCCGCACAGCCCGCCAGCAGGATCGCGGCCCCTAGCACCGCCAACCACCGGCGCACGCTAGGCACCGGGAATGTCCTCCTCGACCTGGGTCTGCAACAGGTCCGCCGCCGGTTCGCAGTAGCGGACCGAGGCCACCCGGCCATCGAGATAGACGAAGGAGGTGATGCTGGCCAGCGAGCACTCGCGCTTGCGCGGATCGTGGGTCAGCCGGCGCCCTTCCACGTCTCGACGAGCCATCCAGATCGGCAGTTGGTGGGAGACGATCACCGCTTCGTGGCCCGCGGCCTGCTCGGCGGCCTCGCGCATTGCCGTACGCATCCGGGCGACGACCTCGGGGTACGGCTCGCCCCAGCTCGGTCGGAAAGGGTTGCGCAACGCCCACCAGACCTTGGGCTGGCGCAGCGCGGACTTGATGGAGACCCGCTGACCCTCAAGGTAGTTCTCGGCTTCGATGACTCGTCCGTCGATGAGCACCGGCAGGTCGAGCGCGTCCGCGATCGGAGCTATGGTCTCCTGCGTCCGCTCCATCGGCGAGCTACGCAGGTGGACGATGTCGGCGGAACGCAGGTGTTCGGCGACCCGCCGGGCCATCGCCTGGCCGGTCCGGGACAGGTGATAGTCGGGCAGCCGGCCGTACAAGATCATGCCGGGGTTGTGCACCTCGCCGTGCCGGACCAGATGGACGACAGTGCGCTGCTCGCTCATCGAGGTTCCGTCGATTGGTCGGCGGCCTGCCGGTCGGCGGCCTGGGCGGCGACCGTGGCCGCTCCGGGCAGCGCCTCGACGATCCGGTTCATGGCTCCATCATCGTGGGCGGCGGACAGAAACCAACCCTCGAAGGCGCTCGGGGGCAGATAGACCCCCGCGTCGAGCATGGCGTGGAAGAAAGCCGCGTACGTGGCGGTGGCCTGGCGGGCGGCGGTGGCGTAATCCGGCACCGACGTCACGCCGTCCGGGACGAAGAACACGCTGAACAGGTTTCCGGCGTGCTGGATCACGTGCGGCACACCGGCCCCAGTGAGGGCCGTGGATACCGCACCCTGGAGCTGAGCTGACCGGGCGTTCAGCTGGTCGTACACCTCGTCGGTAGCCAGGCGGAGTGTGGCCAGACCGGCCGCCGTGGCCACCGGATTGCCGGACAGGGTGCCGGCCTGGTAGACGCCGCCGACCGGTGCGAGGTGCTGCATCAGATCGGCCGGCCCGCCGAAGGCCGCCGCGGGAAACCCGCCACCCATCACCTTGCCGAAGGTCATCAGGTCGGGGGCGACGCCGTCCAGGCCGTACTGACCGGACCGGCTGACCCGGAAGCCGGTCATCACCTCGTCGGAGATGAACAGCGCACCGTGCTCGCGGCTGATCGCGGCCAGGAAGGCGTTGAAGCCGACTCCGTCCTCGACTCCCGGCGGGATGACGCCCATGTTCCCGGCCGCCGCTTCGGTGATCACCGCTGCGATCTCGGCGCCGTAGGTCGCGAACGCCTCCCGCACGGCCGCCCGGTCGTTGTACGGCAGCACGATCGTGTCGGCGATGGTGGCCTCGGTCACGCCGGGGGTGCCCGGGATCGCCCGTCCGGCGACTCCGGAGCCGGCCCGATGAGACCGTCCGGCGACTCCGGAGCCGGCCCGATGAGACCGTCCGGCGACTCCGGAGCCGGCCCGATGAGACAGGGTGGCGACCCCGGACCCCGCCGCGGCGAGCAGGGCGTCGACGTGGCCGTGGTAGCAGCCGGCGAACTTGATGATCTTGTCGCGCGCCGTGACGCCGCGGGCCAGCCTGAGCACCGACATGGTGGCTTCGGTCCCGCTGCTGACGAGCCGGACCTGCTCGACCGGGGTGCGGAAGACGATCTCGGCGGCCAGATCCACCTCGGCCAAGGTGGGCGCACCGTACGAGGTGCCGTGCTCGGCCGCCCGCCGGACCGCCTCGATCACGTCGGGATGTGCGTGACCATGCAACATCGGACCCCAGGAACAGATCAGGTCGACGAGTTCGTGGCCGTCGAGGTCGTACAGGTACGGACCCCGCGCCCGGGCGATGAATCTCGGCGTTCCCCCGACGGCCAGAAAGGCCCGCACGGGGGAGTTGACCCCGCCGGGGATCAGGGTCTTGGCCCGCTCGAACGCGGCCCGCGACGCCCCGTCGGCAGCCATCACCCTCCTCCGATCCCTTCGTCGAGCACTCGTCATAGATTGCCGCAGTCGGACCACCACCGATGCAGTCTGTGACCAGTTTCACGAGGAGGAGGACCGGCGGCGAGCGTACTCCAGCGCCCAGTACGTGAGGATCACGTCGGCTCCGGCCCTGCGGATGCAGGTCAGGGTCTCGGTGATCGCGGTTTCGCGGTTGATCCATCCCTGCGCGGCGGCCATCTCGACCATGGCGTACTCGCCGGAGACGTTGTACGCGGCGACCGGGATGTCGACGGCCTCCCGGACGGCGGCGAGCACATCCAGGTAGCCGAGCGCCGGTTTGACCATGATCAGGTCCGCCCCTTCGGCCACATCCAGCAGAACCTCCCGCAGCGCCTCCCGCCGGTTGGCCGGATCCTGCTGGTAGGTCCGTCGATCACCCTGCAGCGAGGACGCGACCGCCTCCCGGAACGGGCCGTAGAAGGCCGAGGCGTACTTCGCCCCGTAGGCCAGGATGGCGGTGTCCTGCGCTCCGGCGGCGTCGAGAGCCGTCCGGATCGCCCCCACCTGCCCGTCCATCATCCCGCTGGGCGCGACCACATGTGCCCCGGCTGCGGCATGTGCCACCGCCATCTCGGCGTAGATCTCCACCGTCGCGTCGTTGTCGACCACGCCGTCGGCCGTGAGCACGCCGCAGTGCCCGTGGTCGGTGAACTCGTCCAGGCAGACGTCGGACATGACCAGCAGGTCGTCGCCGACCTCGGCGCGGACGGCAGCGATCGCCAGGTTGAGGACGCCGTCGTCGGCCAGGGCCTGCGACCCACGGGCGTCCTTGTGCTCAGGGACGCCGAACAGCATCACCCCGGCCAGCCCAGCGGCCACCGCTTCCGTGGCCGCCTTCCGCAGCGACTCCGGACTGTGCTGGACGACACCGAGCATCGAACTGATCGGGCGCGGTTCGCCCAGTCCCTCGGCGACGAAGAGCGGCAGAACCAACTGCCGCGCCTCGACCGAGGCCTCGGCGACCATGGCCCGCATGGTCGCCGTCGACCGCAACCTCCGCGGCCGGTGTCTCATTACCGGCGGCGGGTCGGGGTGCGGCGCTGGGAGGGCTTGACCACCGGTTCGCCGGCGGCGATCAGGCTGTCCCGGCGGTCGGCGGCGAAGCCCGCCAGGGCGTCGGCCAGATCGACGGCGGTCGGCTTGCCCGCGACCACGTCGACCCGCAGACCGTGCTCCTCGCAGGTCTTGGCGGTGGCCGGACCGATCACGGCGATGATCGTCGACGGATGCGGCTTGCCCGCGATCCCCACCAGGTTGCGTACCGTCGATGACGAGGTGAAGACCACCGCGTCGAACTTGCCCGTCTTGATCGCCTCCCGCACCGGCGCCGCCGGCGGAGCGGCCCGTACAGTCCGGTAGGCCGTCACGTCCTCGACCTCCCAGCCCAGCGCTACCAGACCCGCAGCGAGGGTCTCGGTGGCGATGTCGGCCCGGGGCAGGAAGACGCGGTTGATGGGGTCGAGCACGTCGTCGTACGGCGGGAACTCCGCGGCCAGACCGGCGGCGGACTGCTCGCCCTCGGGCACCAGGTCCGGCTCGATCCCCCACGCCTGCAGCGCGTGCGCCGTGACGTCGCCCACCACGGCCACCTTGAGACCCGAGAAGGCACGGGCGTCGAGCCCGTACTCCTCGAACTTCTCCCGGACGGCCCGGACGGCATTGACCGAGGTGAAGGCCACCCACTCGTACCGGCCCTCGACCAAACCCCGGATTGCCTTGTCCATCTGCAACGGACTGCGCGGCGGTTCCACCGAGATGGTCGGCACCTCGTCGCTGTGCGCACCGTAGGTACGCAACCGGGCCACCATGGGTGCGGCCTGATCACGGGTCCGCGGCACCAGCACCCGCCAGCCGAAGAGCGGCTTGGTCTCGTACCAGCTGAGCTCCTGGCGCTGCTCGGCAGCCTCGCCGATGATCACGTGGATCAGTTCACTGCTGGGCGCCTTCACCGCCTTCACACCGGCCACCAGTTCGTTCAGCGTGGTGGGCAGGCTGAGCTGTTCGGTGCTGCCGCCGTGCAGGGTGACCAGAACATGATCATCGTCGGCACGCCCGGCGCTGCGGGCCGCCTCGACCAGAGCCGGCAGACCGGAGACGACGGTGCTGACGACGAGCGTCGGAGCCTGACCCCACTGGGCGGTGACGACCCGGGAGAACTTGCCGTCGGTGACGCTGGCGAAATGCACTCCCCCGCTGTGGCTCAGGTCCACGCCGGCGTACTCGGGCACCGCGGTGAGACTCGACACACCCGGTACGACCTCGAAGTCCACGCCTCCGCGGACGCACGCCGCGGCCTCGTCGGCGACCGCGTTGTCCCAGAACGGATCACCGGAGACCAGTCGCACGACGCGGCTGCCCAGCTCGGTGTGTTTGAGCACCAGTTTGGCCCGGCCCGAGGCGCTGAGCGGCTTGCCGGCCTCCGACAGACCGAGCGTCAGGACCTCGGCACCCTCGGCCAGGGTGATGGCCGGATGGGCCAGCAGCTCGTGTTGGCGCTCGGTGTCCAAGATCACGGCTGTGGCGTCGGCCAGGGCGGCGATGGCCCCGAGGGTCAGGAGATCAGGATCGCCCGGGCCGGTGCCGACGAAGATCACCCGACCTCGGGTCGGAGGCGCGGAGGTGCTGGCGGCTGAGGACTGGGATCGAGATTTGGGGGCGGGCGTTGGGGTCACTGGCTCTTCTCGCGTTCTGTCCAGCCTCGTCATCGTCTGATGCCGAGCGCGTTTAGTTGTGCTGCAACTCCTCGAGGACCTGGACGCCCGCTGCCACTCCGAACTCCCGGGGATTGACCACGCTCCCCGAGAGTGTCCGCCGCACCGGAGGGCCAGCCTTGGTCGGTTCCGACAAGTTGCTCAGTAGTGTTCTCCCAATTACGGCGTCGAGAGTCAAATCGAGGCGGTCTCCGCCCGCCCCCATGACCTGCGCTCGAGCTCCCACCGGTGCCGTGCACCCGGCCTCCAAGGCGGCCAGGAATCCTCGCTCCACAAGGGATTCCGCCCGAGAACGATGATCATCCAGGCGGCGCAGCACGTCGGCTTTGGGGTTGCTGAGAGATCTCAAAATTTCCAGGGCCAGGGCGCCCTGTCCAGGGGCTGGAAGCATGACGTCCAGAGCCAGAATCTGTGCTGGGAGATCAGCCACCGTGGTCACCCCGTCCGCATTCGCACTGGAGGAATCCGCCAATCGGAGGTGACCGAGCCGAATCAGTCCGGCTGCGGCCAGCACGACCGCGTCGACCCGGCCCTCGCGCACCAGCCGCAGCCGGGTGTCCACGTTGCCGCGGATCGGCACCACCTCGATCCGCAGACCGTGCCGATGCGCATGGTCCTCCAGTTGCATGGCCCGTCGCGGTGCCCCCGTGCCGATCCGGACCCCGTCCCGGAGATCCGCCAACCGTAGGCCGATCAAGACGTCACGGGTGTCCTCCCGCAGCGGCACGGCGGCCAACTCGAGCTCCGGCTCGACCGCGGTCGGCAGATCCTTGAGCGAGTGGACCGCCACGTCGATCTCCCCGGCGTGCAGAGCATCGCGGACCGCCCCGGCGAACACGCCCGTGCCGCCGATTTCGGTCAGCGCCCGGGGATCCACATCACCCGTGGTCGTGATGCCGATGTAAACCGACTCGACACCGGCGGCGGCGAGCAGCCGGGCGACATGATCGGCCTGGACCCGGGCCAGCGGTGAGGTGCGGGCCCCGAGCCGGATCGGAGCCGACGGAGAGAGGGCAGGAATGTCAGCGCCCGACCTCGGGTGACATGACCGCCGCGACCGCCTGCGGATCCAGGGCGAACAGCTCCCGCAGGGCAGCGGCGTAATCCACCGCCTCGGGACCGGTGGCCAGTTCCTGGACCCGTACGGTGGGCTGGTGCAGGAGCTTCTCGACCACCCGGCGGACCGTCTGCTGCACCTCGCCGCGCTCCCTTGCATCCATCTCCGGCAGGCGGGCGTCGAGCCGGGTCAGCTCCGCCGCCACGACCTCTGAGGCCATCGACCGCAGGGCGATCACGGTGGGGGCGACATGGGCGGCGCGACGCACGCCGAGGAAGTCCTGGACTTCGGAGGCGACCAGGTCTCGTGCGGCGATGATCTCGGGCTGGCCGGCCGCGTCGAGTTGCTCGACGACGAGCCGGTTGAGGTTGATCAAGGCGATGCCGAGATCGACGACCTCCTCCGACACGTCTGCGGGCAGCGCCAGGTCCACCACACCCTGCACCCGCGACCCTCGGAGATAGTCGGCGTCGAGGTACAGATCCCGCGCCCCGGTGCAGGTGATCAGGATCTCGGTCTCCGACACCGCCTCAGCCAGCGCCACGAACGGGACCGCCCGTCCGCCGATCGAGGCGGCCAGCCGCTCCGCCTTCACGTACGTCCGGTTCAGACAGCTCACGTCCGCGCCGGCGGCCGCGGCGGTCCGGGCGGCCAGGCCGGCCATCGCACCGGCCCCGACCACCAGTACCCGGCGTCCGGCGAGTTCGCCGATCTCGGCGGTCAGCAGGGCGTACGCGGCGCTGACCAGCGAACGACCCGCGTGGCCGATCTCGGTCTCGCTCTGCACCCGCTTGCCGACTCGCAGGGCCTGCTGGAAGAGCGCATTCAACACGGTGCCAACGGTCCCGGCGGCCTGACTGGCGGACAGGGCCTGTTTGACCTGCCCCAGGATCTGGTTTTCGCCCAACACCATCGAGTCGAGACCAGACGCGACGGTGAACATGTGGGCGACGGCCCCCTCGTCGAAGTACACCGCGCAGATCTTCCGCAGCTCGTCGACCGAGATGCCGGCCAGCTGGGCCACCAGCGACGTGGCGTCGTCCAGGCCGCCGTGGAAGCGGGACACCGAGGCGTAGATCTCGGTGCGGTTGCAGGTCGACAGCACCACGGCTTCGTCGATGTGATCCGAGGCGATCAGGGCGTCGCCCAGCTTGCCCGCCGTACCGGGGTCCATCGCGAGCTGCGACAGCACATCGACACTGGTGGTCTTGTGAGACACGCTCACGATGAGAATGCTCATCGAACCCCCTCTGCGATCGCCCCGGCGCCTTCGGACTTGCGTTGCTCGTGGTATGCCAGGATCTGCAGTTCCTGACCGAGATCGACCTTCCGTACGGTCACCCCGTCGGGAACGACCAAGACGGTCGCTGCGAAATTGAGGATGCTGGTGACCCCTTGATACACCAGACGGTCCGCGACCTCCTGCGCCGCTTCGGCTGGCGTGGCGATCACCGCGATGGCGGCACCGGTGCCGGCCACCAACGTCTCCAGTTCGGCCAGGTCACTGATGCGTACGCCGTTGATCTTCTTGCCGATCAACTGCGGCGACGGATCGACCATGGCGACGATCTTGAAGCCGCGGCTGGAGAAGCCGGAGTAGTTGGCCAGGGCGGTGCCGAGATTGCCCAGACCGACGATGATGACCGGCCACTGATGAGCCGATCCCATCTCGCGACCGATCTGGCGGCGGAGGTAATCCACGTCGTAGCCGACCCCGCGGGTGCCGTAGGAACCGAGGAAGGAAAGGTCCTTGCGGAGTTGCGCCGAGCTCACGCCGGCCGCCTCGGCGAGGTCTCCGGAACTGACGGTGCCGGTGTGTCCGTCAGCCAGCTGATTCAGCGCCCGCAAATACACCGGCAGCCGCGCGATGGTCGCCGCCGGGATGGTCGCGGCCAGCAGACGCTCCGGCAGCGGCGCGGGCAGATCCGTGGGCAGGCGTGTCTCGGCGGGTGGCACGTCTCTTTCAATTCCTCGACGGCGGAGGTCGCCGATCGAAACCACTCTAGGAGTTTGCCACTTTCGTCACAAACTGTGGCCGATTTCGTCGGGTCCGCTCCCGAGCCAGCGGAGGTAGGCGACGCCCCGCGGCGACAGGCGATAACCGACCTCGAGGCTTTCCGTCAGGCCCAGCGCCTTCAATCGGCGGACCCTGATCTTGAAGTAGTCCCGGGCCAGCCCGGCATCGGCGGCGAGTTCGGTGGACACCACGGCCGGTCGCTGCTCGATCTGACGCAGCACCTGCCGGGTCCACGGCTGCGGAGCGGCCCGGTCCATCCGGTCGAGCGTGGCGCCGAGAGTGCCGAGTTCGGTCTCGGTCAGGTCGTCGGCCGCCCGCAACGCCACCCGAGGGTCCGGTCCGGCCAACCGCAGGTCGATCCGGTACAGCGTGCCGCTGCCTTTGGCACGGGTCCACTTGCGTAGGGCGGTCGCCGATGCGAACGCGGCCCGCGCGGCGTCACCGTCGTCAAGATCGGCCTCGTCGACCTCGGTGACCGCCAGCACCTCCACCAGCCCGGCGCGGGTCGTGAAACGGGAGCCGGGTCGAGCCCGGGGCGCGGTCCAGCGGCGATAGGTCGCCGACACGGTTCCGTCGACGAGACCAGCCAGGGTCGGGGCGTTGAAGAGCACGGTCAGCGTGGACCTCGGGGCGGTCGGTTGAGGGCCGCCCGCAGCCGCGAGGCGTCGACCCGCCAGAAGTCGTGTTGTGCACCGTCCACGAAGGTGACGGGAATCTGTTCGCCATAGCGGCGCGTGAGCTCGGGATCGGTGCTGATGTCCTGGCTGGTCCAGCCGACCCCGGCTTCGCGGCAGACGGCGTCGACCACGGCGATGGCGTTCTCGCAGAGGTGGCAGCCTGGCCGGGTCAGCACGCGGACGCGCTCCAGTCCCGACGGTGCGTCGGCCCCGGTCATCGACCGGCCGCCGTGAGTCGATCCCGCCGCTCGGCCTGCAGCATCCGGCGCAGTCCGACCCGTTGCACCTCACCGATGACTCCCCGCGGCAGTTCGGAGACCAGCCGCACCTCGGCCGGACGTTTGTAGCCCGGCAGCCGGTTCCGGCAGTGGTCGGCCACGGTGGATCCGCTGAGCTCACGGCCGCTGACGAAGGCCACGATGCGCTCGCCGGTGCGCGGGTCCGGGATGCCCACGGCGGCGACACCGGTCACGCGCGGCAGCTCGCGGATCACCTGTTCCAGCTCCGTGGGGTAGACCGGGAAGCCGCTCACCACGATCAGTTCCCGGGCCCGGTCGACCAGGAAGAGCTCCGGGCCGCGGAGGTATCCGACGTCGTCGGTGACGAACCAGCCCTCGGCGTCCGGGCCTCCCCCGCCATCGGGCCAGTAACCGCTGAACAGGTTGTCGCCGCGAAGGGCGATCAGCCCGGGTTCGCCGGGGTCACTGCCGTCGCCGATGCGAACCTCGACGCCCGGGAGCGGCCGGCCGACGTGGTTGGAGCCCAGGACCGGTCCACCGAAGGTCGCGGAGACGCCCGGGGCTTCGGTCAGGCCGTAACCCTGCTCGACCCGCAGCCCCGTACGGTCAGCGAACTCGCGCGCCAATCGTTCCGGAAGGGCTGCACCGGCGGACAGGACGCGGCGCACCGACCGCAGCTGATCAGCCGAGTGTTCTCCTGCTGAAGAGTCGCGCAGCAGCCGGAAGAGGAGGGCAGGGGTGAGCGGCAGCTGGTCGACCTGCTCGGAGCCGATCACCGACAGCAATCCGTCGGAGTGGAGATCGGCGACCACGAGTCGCGCACCGACCCCCAGCCAACCGCCCAGCACCGCGCCGAGCCCGAATACGTGGACCATTGGCAGGGCGCCGAGCACGGTTATGTCGGCGTCGACCGCGCCGGTGAATTGCGGGTGGACCAGCTGGGCCAACAACGCACGATGGCTGAGCATGACGAGACGGGGGTCCCCCGAGGTGCCCGCGGTGCGCAGCAGCACGGCCAGCGCCTCTGCATCCGGCGGCGACACGACCGGGCTGTGACCGTGGCGGGCCAGCTCGCCGAGGCCGTCGGGGGTCAGCGGGTGGTCGGCCCCGCCGAGGAGAAGTTTGACGCCGCAGTCGTGCAGCAGTCCGCTCACGTCTGCGGCGGCCAGGTCGGCCGCGATCGGGACCGCGACCAGCCCGGCCCGGAGGGCGGCCAGGTAGCCGATCACGTACTCGATCGAATTGCCCCCGAGGAGGCCGACGCGTTGGCCGGCGACGACCCCCAGATCGGCGAACCCGGCCGCCACCGCGCCAACCTGGGCCTCGAGCTCGATCCAACTGAGGCCGCGGCGCTCCGGTTCCGGTTGGACGATGGCCTCAGCGTTCCGGCGCTGCTGGGCGTTGCGTTGCACGAGCTGAGCGAGATTGGACACCGACTCGGCGGACACGCCTCCGAGTCTTCCACAGCGTCGAAGCCGGGTACGGAGCTCCGGTTATGGTGATGAGGTGGAAGCTCCGGAGCCTCCGGCGGATTCCCGCCCAGCCCCGGAACGCCCCGAGCCGCTGCCGGTGCCACCGCCCGCCATCACCGCTGACGAGCACGCCGCCGCCTTTTTCGATCTGGACAACACGTTGGTGCAGGGCGCGTCGTTGTTCCACCTGGCCAAGGGGCTGTACCGACGGGACTTCTTCCCCACCCGGGTGATCGTGAAAGGGCTCTGGCTGCAGGCCTACTTCCGGATGATTGGGAGTGAACGCCCCGGTCACATCGCCAACGCTCAGGCGGCCAGCCTGTCCTTCATCGCGGGGCATCGGGCCACGGAGGTCGAGGAGCTGACCGCCGAGATCTACGACGAGTCGATCGCCGAGCACATCTGGCCGGGCACCCGAGCCATCGCGCAGCTGCACCTCGACGTCGGTCACCAGGTGTGGCTGGTCACGGCCGCGCCGGTCGAGGTGGCGGGCGTGATCGCGGGACGGCTGGGGATGACCGGAGCGCTGGGTTCGGTAGCCGAACGCAGCGACGGCATCTACACCGGCCGCCTCACCGGGGTTCTGCTGCACGGGCCGGCCAAGGCGGAGGCGGTTCGCCGGCTCGCGGAGCGACACGGCCTCGATCTCGATCGCTGCTACGCCTATTCCGACTCCTTCAACGACCTGCCGCTGCTGTCCCTGGTCGGTCACCCCTGCGCGGTGAATCCGGACCGGCGGTTGCTCCAGCACGCGGACGGGCGCGGCTGGCAGATTCGCGACTACCGCACGGGTCGCAGGGCGATGCGGGTCGGTCTGGTCGGCGCCGGCACCGCCGGCATGGTGGCGGCCGGGATGGCCGTTCGACGCCACCGCAGGCTGTGACCCGCCAGGTCGGCGGTCATCTGCGCGGCCAACGACCCGCCGGCCAGGTGATGATCAGCAACGCCGCCAGCTGATAGGCGAGATAACCGAAGAAGCCGAGCAAGGCCACCGCTTCGGCCAGCGGGCGGTTGACGGCGACCATGGCGATGACCAGCACGACCATCGCGATCACGGCGGCACCGACCGCCCCCACGTAGCAGAAGCCGCGCAGTTGATCTTGATTGAATCCGTCCGATCGGTCCGATCCGTGGCCCCGGCGAGGGCCGATCCGGGTGGCGACCACCAGGGTGAAGCCGCCGAGCGCGAACAGCAGCAGGGCCAGCACCACGGGCAAGCTCACGGGCCGGGTCAGAAGAAGGCGCTGCGACGCTGCATCAGCAACGAGTACAGGGTCTGCTGGATCGTCTCGCGTACCTGGTCGGTGACGTTGAACACGATCATGGGATCGTCCGCCGACCCCGCCGGCAGCTCGTCAGTGGTGATGCACTCTCCGAATTCGATGATCCACTTGCTGGGTAGCGGAATCATCCCGAGCACGCCGAGCCAGGGGAAGGTGGGGGTCACCGGGAAGTAGGGGAAACCCAGGGCGCGCGCCAGGGTGGGCGCGGTGGACAGCAGCGGGTAGATCTCCTCCGACCCGACCACCGACACCGGCACGATCGGAACCTGAGCCCGTACGGCCGCCGAGACGAAACCGCCGCGACCGAAGCGTTGGAGCTTGTACCGATCCCGGTAGGGCTTGCCCAGTCCCTTGAACCCCTCCGGGTAGACGGCGACCAGTTGCTCGCGGGCCAGCAACCGCTCGGCGTCCTCCTGGCAGGCCAGAGTCGTTCCGGTCTTGCGTGCGAAATCGTTCACGTACGGGGTCTTGAACACCAGGTCCGCGCCGAGCAGCCGGACGTGCCTCCCGACCTCGTCGTAGACCACGGAGTGCAGCACCATGCTGTCCAGCGGCATCGTGCCTGCGTGGTTGGAGACGAGCAGGGCGGAACCGCTGGTGGGTATGTTCTCCGCCCCGCGCACCTCGACCCGGAACCAGTTCTGCGCCAGCCAGCGCATGACCGGCAGGAACAGCTCGGTGGTGAATTGCGGGTCGAAGCCGAACTCGTCCACTGCGTAGTCACCGCTCATCCGCGCCCGCGCGAACTCGGCCAGCTGGTCGGTTTGGGAGGCCCAGTCGACTCCGAGGCGCTCAGCGATCGTGAGCAGGGCTCGTAGAGGATCAGCCGCCACGTCCCGGATTTGTTCGGCCGGCGTCGTCTGGAGCCATTCGGCTGCACGAGTCAGCTGGTCCACCAGCTCGGCCACAACGGCAGCCAAATCCAGCGTGGGCGGGATCGCGCCGGTCCCGGGCTCCTCCGCCTCGGCCTGCTCGGACGGCTCGCCATCGTCGCTCGGCCCCTGGTCGGTCGAGGTTTGGTCGGGCGGGGTTCGGTCGGGCGGGGTTTGGTCGGTTGGGGCATCGACGGGACCCGCAAGGGGAGGCTCGAGGACGTCCTCGTCGCCGTGCGGATCGGGGACGCCTGCCTCTCGGGTCGGCGACGCGCTCTTCTTGGCTCGGCGGGCGCTTCGGGGCGGGGGTACGAGCCCGCGCGCGGCCGCCGACGGCGGCTTCCTGCTGCCCCGGCCGGCCGGGCCGCGGCTGCCCAACTGGATGATTTCGGCGTCAGGCACGACGATCGGCCACCAGGTCACCCAAGGAGGCCAGCACGTAGTTGACCCGATCCGCACTCAGCAGGCCCGTCGGCGCGAGCTCGGCGAATTCCTGTAGTGCCTGCCGACTGCTGTAGGACGGCGCCAGCCCGGTGGCGGCCAGGAAGCGGGTCGTGTCCATCCCCCGACCATAGGTCAGGGTTGCGATCTGGTCGGCCGAGAAGTCGCCGAGCCTGGCCTGGCGGACGAACGCGGCGACCAGCGGGGCGAAGGGCTGGGGTACGCCGATCGACGGACGGCCCATCATGCGAAGCGCCTGGGACAGGGTCACCACATCGTCGGCGCCGACGTTGTAGGTGCCCGGAAGGTCGAGGCGGGTCGCCGCGATCAGGGCGGCCACCGCGTCGGTGGGGTGTAGGAACTGGAGCCGGGCGTCGAAACCCATCACGCGTGGGACCACCGGGAGGGCAAGGTATCGCGTGACCTGGCTGTCCACGCCCGCACCCATCAGGTTGGCCAGCCGGAGCGTCGTCACGATCAGGTCGGGGCGCCGCCGGGCGAGGCCGCGGACGTACGACTCGACTTCGATCGCGTCCTTGCCGAAACCCGTACGAGGCTGGGATTTCGCCGACATCTCCTCGGTGAAGCGGACCGGATCGCGTGGCGATGCGCCGTAGACCGACACGGAGCTCTGCACCACCAGCTTGGTCAGGGAGTCGGCCTTTTGGCAGGCCGCCAGCAGCTGCATGGTGCCGATGACGTTGATCTCCTTCATCGACGTCCGACCGCCCGCCCCGCTTGGGGTCGCGACCATCGCCATGTGCACGACCGTGTCGACCTGCCGGGCCGCGATCACTTTGACGATGATCGGATTGCGGATGTCGGCACGGACGAACGACGCCCGCCCCAACTCGTGCCGTGGCGGGGTGACATCGACCCCGATCACCTCGAAGGAGTCGTCAGCCGCCAGGGTGCGTGCGTACTTGGCCCCCAGGTCGCGCGAGACCCCGGTCACCAAGACGACGCGCGTCATTCGGCCCAGACCAGGCGCGAGGTTACTTGCCCGCGCGACGACGCTGGATTCGCGTCCGCTTCAACAGCTTGCGGTGCTTCTTCTTCGCCATCCGCTTGCGACGCTTCTTGATGACCGAACCCACGTTGTACTGACCTCTCGACTGCCCGCGAGGATGGCGGACCCAAACTCGTACCGTCCGGGCGTTTCCCGGACAGGGCACTCTACCCGGCTGGCGCGAGCTGACGCGACCTGAGGTGAACGCGAGGACAACCAGCCGCTCGGCTGAACTCAACGGGAACCATCGAGTTCCGGTGGATCACACCAATCGATCCGCCATCAGCGGAGCGGAACTCCGACATCGATGCCACCCTCCGGCGTCAGGCGCTTGCCGACTCGCAGCAGGGTGGGGGCGGCGACGAACCCGCCCGCGAACAAGGCCTCACCCTGTCGGAACCAGGGCGAGCGGGCCAGGAGAGCAGGCGGTGCGAACCCGAAGTACGTCGCCAATCCCTCCAAGTCGAGCGGGGAACTCATTCTCATCAGGGCCAGGTTGTCGCACTGCGAGATGATTCCCGCGTGCACCTTGGACGGGCGCTGGGTGGAGAGCAGCAGCCAGAGCCCGTACTTTCGGCCTTCCGCCGCAATCTGGATGATCCGCTCGCGGACCGCGACGGCGAGTGGGGAATCGAGTTCGGGCGAGCACAGGTTGTGCGCTTCGTCGATCACCAGCAGAGCCGGCCGCCGGCTTTCCCGACGTTCCCAGAGGTCGTCGAGCACCGAGAGGGCCACCACGAGGTGCTGATCGGGGGTGCTGAATCCACCGAGATCGAGCACCGTCGCGTCGGGGCGCTCGTCGATGACATCAGTCGCCGCGGCGCCACCGCGTGACCAGACCTCCCATTCGAGAACGCCGAGATTGTCGAGCCGCAAACCCAGCGCTCGGTGGCCGGGATCGTCGGAGGCCAGCAGGGTCGGCACCAGCGACGACAGGTTGTCGACGCTGAACGTCCCGGTCAGGTGCAGCAGGGTGTTGTACTCCTCGCGGTGGACCACCGGGTCGAGACGCAGGACTGCCGCCTGCGCTCGCGCCGACATGTCGGTGAAGCGAGCCCGAAGCGGATCCGCACCCGCGGTTGCGGGACGCAATACCCGAATGTCCCGCTGTGACATCGCCTCGGCATCCGGTCCGGACACGCCCTCCCGCAGTTCGCCGAGGCGGACGAAGTCGGAGTTGGGATCGAAGATCACAATCGGCAACGCGGTCTGAATGATCAGCCGCTCGAGCACGACGCCCAGGGCATACGTCTTGCCGGAACCGCTCTGACCGCACCAGAAGGTGTGTCGGTTGAAGCGGTGCGGAAGTAGCCGCGACGGACCGGCCGGCGGCGTCAGATCGGTCCCAACCTCGAGGGTGGCACGGGCCGAGTCGTGCATGGCGGAGATTGTGGTGTGGGGCGCGGCGGTGACTTCGGCCGCTGCAAACGGATAGGTCGTCGAGGCGTCCACCCCGCCGTCGCGCTGGACCGATCCCAGCAGCCGTCCTCGCGCCGCGGGGACAACGGACGGATCGTCGTGCTCGATCAGCCCCAATTGGGCCGATCCGTTCTGACCAAGCAGAATCACGAGCGCGCCCGCACTCAAAGGGGTTCCCGACAAGCTGTCGATTTGGAAGGACCGACCGTCGCGAGATACAGCGACGACGGTTCTCGTCGTGGTCTGCTCGGTCATGATGGGCAGCTGTTCATGAGATCCTCCATCGCCGTCGTCAGCGTCTCCCGACCCATCTGGAAACGTACTCAGCAGCGTGCGACTGTCGGGCCGGACCACCGCCAGGGGCGGTCCGGGGGCGACGGCCACCCGATTTGCTCGAACTCAAGCTAAGTGTCGTTTCGATGATCCCGGCTCACCCTCATCGGGTGAGGTTCGGCCGACACGCATCCTCAGGGCGATCTTCATCCGGTCGGATCAGGGGGCGACCGGCTCGAAGGTGCGGATCTCATCTTTGCCAGGACGGACCACTCCTGCCGCGGACTCCGGCACCTCGTTCCACGCTCCCGGCATGTCACCGAGTGGTTCGGAGACCACGAGCCGCGTCTCCTCTCCGACCCGATGCAACATCTCCACTTCAGGATGCAGCTGGCGCAGTGTCCCGACATCGGTGGAGACGAACAGTGATCGGCTCTGTCCCTCGCTGGAGTAGCGGAAGGCCCACACGGATTCACCGTCGGTTGTGGCCACGGTCATCTGCATCGGGAACTCGACACCATGCTCCTTGCCGACCTTCTCCACCAAACCGACCATGCGCGCGACCGCACCGAACGGATCGTCGGAGAGACCGAAGGTCAGGGCGAGGAAGAACATGGCCTCGGAATCGGTCGACCCTTCGATGTCTGGATAGAACTGCGGATCGACGGTCATCAGCAGGTCGCGCTTGGTCTCGTGGAACCCCCGGATCGCGCCGTTGTGCATCCAGAGCCACCGCCCGTGTCGGAATGGGTGGCAGTTGGAGCGCTGCACAGGTGTACCAGTCGACGCGCGGATGTGGGCGAACAGCACTGGCGTGCGGATGTGGCCGGCGATCTCTCGCAGGTTCTGGTCGTTCCAGGCCGGATCAATGCCTTTGAAGACGGCCGGCTCGAGGCCGTCGCTGTACCAGCCGATCCCGAACCCGTCACCGTTGGTCGTGGTGGCGCCGAGGCGGGAGTGCAGGCTCTGGTCGATGATCGAGTGTTTCGGGCGGAACAACAACTCGTCGGCGAGGATCGGATCTCCGGAGTACGCCATCCACCTGCACATGGATCTCAGCGAACCAGTTGGTTGAACGTCTGTGATCACCCCGACCGGGTGAGGCCGCCGCCCAGATCGGCCGCCTGTCGTAGGCTGCCGGTAGTCAAGGACCAGTAGGGATCTGATGACCAAACTTTCCATGCACGAGAGTGTCTCGTTCGATGAGGCGACGGCCCCCTCGTTGGTGTCTACCGGCGAGCTTCCGCAGGTCGGGCAGGTGAGGGATGCCGTCACCGAGGCGTATGAGCGGTATCGGCGAAACGGCGACGGTGCGGTCGCGGACTACATCCCGGCACTGGCGACCGCATCGCCTGACCTCTTCGGGATCTCGGTGGTGGGGGCCAGGGGCCGGTCCTTCGAGATCGGTGACGTCGAGACCGTGTTTTCCATCCAGAGCGTCTCCAAGCCGTTTGTCTTCGCGCTGGTCTGCGATGCGATCGGGTATGAGGCGGCGCGACACCGGCTGGGGGTCAACGGCACGGGATTCCCGTTCAACTCGCTGATGGCCGTCGAGTTGAACGAGGAGAGGACGATGAACCCGTTGGTCAACGCGGGTGCGATCGCCACCACGAGCCTGGTTCCCGGCGACACGGCGGACGAGAAGTGGGAGAGGATCCGAGACGGTCTCTCACGCTTCGCCGGGCGCGAGCTCACCATGAGCCGTGACGTCTACGAGTCCGAGTCGGCCACCAACAGGCGCAACCATGGCATCGCCCATCTCCTGGTGAGTTACGAGCGGCTCTACTTCGACCCCGACGAAGCCACCGACGTCTATACCCGGCAGTGCTCCGTCGATGTGACAGTGCACGACCTCGCGGTGATGGCCGCCACCCTGGCCAACGGCGGCGTGAATCCGGTGACGGGCGAGCGTGTCGTTGTCGCAGGGGTGTGTCGGCGGGTGCTGGCCGTGATGGCCACTGCGGGCCTGTACGAGCTGTCGGGTGACTGGCTCTACGAGATCGGGATGCCGGGCAAGAGCGGTGTCAGCGGTGGGATTGTGACCGTCTCACCCGGTAAGGGCGGATTGGCGACGTTCTCGCCTCCGCTCGATGCGGCCGGCAACAGTGTGCGCGGCCAACTCGTCACCAAGTACCTGGCCGAGCGGCTCGGGCTCAACATCTTCACCTCGGAACCGGTGGGAGAGTGAGCAGAGCTGACACACGGCGGCTCGCCCGTCCGGCATTCGATTTGATGCAGGCGCTCAGGTGTTGACCGGCCGGAAGGCTTCGATCCGATGTTCGCCCGGCCGAACGACCCCCCACGAGCCCTCAGGAACCTCGTTCCAGGCTCCAGGAAGGTCACGAAGCGGCTCGGAGACGATGAAGCGGGTGTCGTCTCCCAACTCGTTCAGGACCTCCAGATCTGGGTGCAGCTGACGCACCTGGGAGACATCCGTCGAGTAGTAGAGCGAGCTCGTGGCTCGTTCACTGGAGTAGCGGAATGCCCAGATCGATTCGCCGTCGCTGGCGGCCGCCGTCATGTGGACCGGATACTCCACTCCGTGACGGTGCCCGACGTCTTCCACGAAGCCAACTGCGCGCGCGACCGCGGTGGGCGGATCCTCGGCCAGACCGAAGGTGAGCGCGAGGAAGAACAGGGTTTCGCTGTCGGTTGATCCCTCGATGTCGGCATAGAGCGACGGGTCGACGGCCATCTGCAGATCGCGCTTGATCTCACGGAACATGGCGAGCGACCCGTTGTGCATCCACAACCACCGGCCGTGCCGGAAGGGGTGGCAATTGCTGCGCTGGACCGGAGTGCCACTCGAGGCACGGACGTGCGCGAACATCAGCGGCGTGCGGACCTGTCCAGCGACTTCGCGCAGATCCTGGTCGTTCCAGGCTGGATGAACGCTCTTGAGAACGGCCGGTTTGGACAAATCGTCGCCGTACCATCCAATGCCGAAGCCGTCACCGTTCGTGGTCACCCCCTCGACCTGGGCATGCAGACTCTGGTCGATGATCGAGTGGACCGGCCGGAACACCAGCTCCTCGACCAGAATCGGGGCGCCCGAGTAGGCCATCCATCTACACACGGTTACCTCCCGTTCCGGTGCGGGTTCGATCCCACGTCGACAGTGAACTCACGCCGGCCCGGACCGCGCTTCACCCGTTGAGGGTGAGTGCTGAGCGAAGTTGCCGACGCGGGTCAAGGTTGGGCATCGCAGGTCCCCTCGAGTCGTCGCCACTACTCGACCGGCTCCTTGCCGTACCGAAGGCGAAGGTCGGCAAGAACCTCAAGATCGAACATTCCGCCGTTGTCGATGCGATTGTCGTAATTCTCGCTGCCCAGGAACAGTTCCAGGCGCCTCTGGGTGGCTGGATCCCAGCTCTCATCCAGCTCTCCGTGATAGAAGCCCCGACCCGCCATCAACGTCTTCAGCTCGAGGGCCAGTTCCGGTTGTATCGGTACCAGATTCGCGGGCTCGCTCGGGAAGTAGGCGAGTCTGTGCAACGCATAGCAGCGCTTGAGTTCTTCGATCGGCCGCTGATGATCGTAGATGGAGATCACGACATGACGGTCATCGAGCGCCCCATAGCCACCGTTTCGCCTCACGACGAGCAGCGCAGCCGACTGCTGGCCTCGTATATCACCACCGGCCTCTTCCCCCGACACGAGCGCCGCCATCAGTCGCTCGGCAAGAGGTCCGCGCGAGTCCTCGAACCCCCCGATCAAGCTACGGACAACCTCCTCGCTCGCCAGGCCGTTCCCGAGCGCGACGCAGGACTGGCCCGTGGCGCTGCCTGACCAACCGTCCCAGGTGTGAAGGTCGGCTCCTGTGTGAGCGGCGACAGCGCCCAACCTGTCGATCAGGGCGAACTGACGCTTGTGGCCTTCGTCGTCGTCATTCAGCAGTACGTCAATCGCCTGTTGTGGGCTGGCGCCGCATCTCAGAAGCATCAAGCCCGCGGAGCCGTGTCGGGGATTCCCGAACCCTTGCGTCGCGACAACACCGACCTCGGCCTCGCCGTAAGGCACGAGGCTCCCAACGCCGGGGAACTTGGATTGAACGGCTACGCCGAGGTCGCCATTGGAAGGATCAAAGCCGAGGATCGAGTAAGTCATCGTCCTCCTCATCAGGAGTGTTTCTACGACGGGCCCGGCCACCGGCGGTGATCGACATCATGCGGGCACTCCGCCGGTCCTCAACAACGCCACTGTGCGTCAAGTCTGCTTCGGAACCGGATTGGCCGGGAGCAACAGTGCCGCCACCAATCCCACAACCCGATCACCCTGCCGGCCCGTCCCCGTTCAAGCCCAGCCAGCGGTGCCCGGCAACCCGATCAACGGTCGGCCGATGCGGGCGCTCGGGGGGCCACGAAGTCACTGCCGGCGGCGCTGTCGAGCCGATCGTCCAGATTGATGGCGGCATTGATCAGGGAGAGATGGGTGAACGCCTGGGGGAAATTGCCGAGTTGCTCTCCGGTGAGTCCTATCTCCTCGGCGTACAGGCCAAGGTGATTCGCGTAGGTGAACATCTTCTCCAACGTCAGACGCGCCTGCTCGAGACGGTCCGAACGGGCCAGGGCGTCCACATACCAGAACGTGCAGATCGAGAAGGTGCCCTCCTCACCGAGCAGGCCATCGGGCGAGGCGCTGGGGTTGTAGCGATAGACGAGGCTGTCCGACACCAACTCCGTATCCATAGCGTCCAGAGTGGATAGCCACATCGGGTCGCCAGGGACCACGAAGCCCGTCAGCGGCATCATCAGAAGTGAGGCGTCCAGCACGTCGGTCTGGTCGTGCTGGGTGAACGCGCGGCGTTCGGAATTCCAACCCTGGTCCATGATCTGGCGGTAGATCCGGTCCCGTTCGCGCATCCAGCGGTCCAGGTCGGCGGGGCGCCCGTGCTCCTGGGCGAGCCGGATCATGCGATCCAGGGCAACCCAGCACATGAGCCGGCCGTAGGTAAAATTCTGGCGGCCGCCGCGGGTCTCCCAGACGCCCTCGTCGGGTTGGTCCCAGTGCTCACACAACCAGTCGGTGACCTCGGAAAGCTTGATCCATCCGGTGTGGCCGACCAGGATCCCATTCTGGTGAGCGCGCCAGATGGCGTCCAGCATCTCCCCGTAGATGTCGAGTTGGAGCTGGTCGGCGGCGCCGTTGCCGATCCGGACCGGTTTGGAGCCGGCGTAGCCCTCGAAGCCGTCGAGGGTCTCCTCGTCCAGGTCGGAGTCGCCATCGACTCGGTACATGATCCTCAAGGGTCCGGACCGTTCGCCGACCTGCTCACTCGCCCGGTCACTCAGCCAACGCAGGAACGCAGCCGCCTCGTCGGTGAAGCCAAGACCGAGCAGCGCATGGACCGAGAAGGAGGCGTCGCGGATCCAGGTGTAGCGGTAGTCCCAGTTGCGTTCACCCCCGACCTGCTCCGGTAGGCCGGCTGTGGGGGCGGCCACCAGACCGCCGGTGGGGGCGTAGGTCATCAGCTTGAGCGTGATGGCCGAGCGGGCAACCATCTCACGCCAGCGGCCGCGGTATGTCGACCGGGCCAACCAACCACGCCAATATCGTGCCGTGTCGGTGAAACTGGACAGCAGTTCCTGCGGCGTCCAGCGCCGCGGTGGATTTTCAGCGGCCGACTCCAGCACCATCCCGTCAACTTGCCCCGCCTGCAGGGATATGGCGGCGCGCACATCGTCGCCGTTGCGTTCCAGGCCGGCGGGTCCGTGCAGGGTGAGCTCGACGGCTGCGGTGCGGAAAACCGCACCGTGCTCGGTGAGCTCCAGGTCGTGGGTCTGTCGGCCGTAGTCGAATCGTGGCGCGCAGTCCACGACGAAGCGCATCTCCCCCCGCACGCAGCGCACCGCTCGGACCAGCCGATGGCCGTCGGTTGCCTGGTCGGGGTTGTCGACCGGCATGAAGTCGATCACCTCGCCGACACCGTCGGGGGTCATAAATCGGGTGATGAGGATGGCCGTGTCGGGAAAGTACAGCTGCCGGGTGACATAGTCGACGCCATCGGGGGCGATCCGGAAATATCCGCCGCGCTCGTGGTCGAGCAGCGAGGCGAAGACGCTCGGTGAGTCGAACCGCGGGCAACAGAACCAGTCGACACTCCCATCAGTGGTCACCAGTGCCGCGGTCTGCAGGTCACCGATGAGTCCGTGCTCGGCGATCGGCGGATAGCCGTCCATGTGGGTCCTCCTGCAACGTCGACAAAGCCGGTCGCAGGCCCGCGACCCATGATGAACCAGAGATATCTAGACATCGGCGAAAGCCACATCACCCCGGGCGGGTGAGCTCCCGGTGCGGGAGAATCGAGCGGCATCCGGGTCGTCCGACGAGCATCTTGCGGGCCACCTGAGCCAGCTGCCTCACCCGTGCAGGGTGATCCTCTCCTAGGCAGATGTGGCAAGGTGTGCCTTGGCCGTGCTGCAACAGCCGGCCGCTCGACGTCGAACGAGTCGCGGCCAACGGCCGTTCCTCGACCGACGTGGGGCCGAACTGACCCACCGAGAGGAATCAAGAATGGCGACACTGACCGCATGGGCCTTTCCCGGCGTCAACGACGCTGATCAGGCCGTTGCGAAGTTGCAGGCGCTCCAAACTCAGCAGCTGATCAACATCCAGGACGCGGCCGTAGTTTCTTGGGAAACCGGCAAGAAGAAGCCGAAGACCCGCCAGCTGAACAATTTGACCGGAGCGGGAGCGCTCGGCGGGGCCTTTTGGGGCATGTTGTTCGGGCTCCTCTTCTTCGTGCCGCTGCTCGGTGCCGCAGTCGGTGCGGCGATGGGCGCGTTGACCGGTTCGATGTCGGACGTCGGTATCGATGATTCGTTTATCAACGGTGTGAAACAGCGCGTCACTCCGGGCACGTCGGCCCTGTTCGTGCTGACGTCCGACGCTGTGGTCGACCGGGTGAAGGACGTCTTCAGCGGGATGGACGCTGAGTTGATCGCCAGCAACTTGTCTGCCGACCAAGAGGCCAAATTGCGTGAGGCCTTCGCCGAAGAAGAGTGATCGACGGCCTGCGCGGGGGCTTGTCGACCTGAAGTTCATGGGATCCAAGCGAGGAGTTGAGGATGGCCACGCTCAGTGCATGGAAGTTCGATCGTCCAGATGGCGCGTCGCAAGCGGTACGCACCTTGAAGGAGCTCGAGAACGAGGGGCTGATCGTGATTCACGACGCGGCCATCGCCGAGTGGCCCGTAGGTAAGAAAAAGCCCAAGACGCGTCAGGTCGACGACTTGGTCGGCCCGGCCGCGTTGAGCGGTGGTTTCTGGGGTTTTCTCTTCGGTCTGATCTTCTTTGTTCCCATCCTCGGTGCCGCCGTGGGTGCCGCCGGTGCGGCCGCCGTCACCAGCCTGCGCCACGTCGGGATCGACGAGGGCTTCATCAAGCAGGTGAAGGAGTCGGTGACCGAGGGCACTTCGGCGTTGTTCCTGCTGACGTCGAGCGGTGTCGGAGATCGGATCCGGCAACGGTTCGTCGGCACCCACCCGGAATTGATCGCGACCAATCTGACCGGCGACCAGGAGGCGAAGCTGCGTGAGGTGTTCGCGGAATAGGAACAACACGCGCTCCGTCTGAGCCGGGGTCCTATCCAGCACGTCGGCCGGCTTTTCGTCATCAGACGCGATCCTAGGGACTGGTTCGCCGTCACACACTGAGCCCGACGGTTCGTGCTTTTCGCGCCGTGACGTGTCTGAGGGCCGATCGGTTTATTGGATGATGGGGAGGTCGGCGAGTCGGGTGGCGGCGATGGCGACGGTTCCGAGGGTGGCGATGACCAGGATGATCCGGGCGGGTCGGTAGTGGAAGGAGGAGGTGACGCCGGCGAAGAAGAGGGCGACGGCGAGCAGGATGGTGGTGGCGATGTAGCCGCTGGCGTTTTCGGTGGCGGCCTGGCTGGCCTGGGTGGCCTGTTCGGCGGCGGTGACGCTGGCTTGGTAGGCGGCGAACTGGTCGGCCAGGTAGGCGGGATCTTCGGTGAGGCCGGTCGGTGCTTTGCCGGCCCGTACGTCGGCCTCCCAGCGGTTCAGCAGGGGCAGGAAGGCGGGCCGGACGATGCTGGTGCGGTAGAACGCCACCAGCCGGTCGTTGCCGGCGGCCCGGGCCGCGGCGTATTGGGCGACGATGGTGCTGTCGTAGGCGACCCGTTGCACGGCCGCCCCGAACAGCCGGGCGCCTTCGACGTGTTGGTCGGAGGCGGTCTGGGCGAGGTCGCCGCTGCGGCTGCCCCATTGGGCGGCCTGGTATCCGCACCAGGCGGTGCCGATGGTGGTGATGCCCAACAACACGACGGCGATCAACTCGATCAGCCGGTCAGCGAACGGCATCGAGGCCTGCTCGTCGCGGGCCGGTCTGCCCCGCACCGAGGTGGTCATCGGACTCGTCATCGGATTGGTCATCGAGGTGGTCATCGCTGCTGGTAGGGCGGCTGGTCGGGTGGTTGGTCGGGGCCGGGTTCGGTCGGGTAGCCGATGCCGACGATCCCGGCCCCGCGCAGCGCGACCTGCAACGCCTCGGTGCGCTGGGCCAGGTCGAGCAGAAGATCGTTCTCCCGGTACCGCCACGCCTCGGTGGCCGGGCCGCCGCGGGCCTGGAGATCGGCGTCGTTGACGGCCCGGGCGGCCCGGGTGGCGGCCTCGGCCTGCTCCTGGTCCAGCTCGTGCCGGGCCCGGGCGGTGGCCTGAATCACCTCACCGGTCCGGCCCAGATCCACCGCCCCCAACACGAAACCGGCCAGCACGATCCCGACCTCGCCCAGCGCCGCCTCCACCGCCGCCGCCACCGCCTCCTGGCACTTCTCCCGGGCCGGGCCGAACAGGTCCTCCACCCCGACCGAGCGATCCCCCAACGCGGTGATGACCGAGCGACAACTCTGATCCCGGACAATGCCGTAAATACCGTCCGGGCCGAACCGTTCATGCACCCGCCGCAAATCGTCGACCTGCAAGCGGAACCGGACCGTGTAGGCCACCGTGGCCAGCGTCCGATCCCCCAACGTCAACCGCAACGCCGGCCCCGACCGCTCCAACCCCGACCGCTCCCACCCCGACCCCGGCGTCTGCTCCGCGGCACCGGCCCGATAGGTCAACTCCACCGACGGATACTCCACCACCATCCGCCGCCGCAACGCGAACACGAAATGCGCACCCGGCAACAACGCGGTATCGGTGGCCCGGCCCCGCACCAACACCAAACCCAACCGCCCCGGGCCGATCCGCACCAACGAGGCACCCAACACCACCCACACCAACAACCCGACCATCGGCACCACAATCACCGCCAAAATGATCCACGCCACCACGCTCATACCCAGACCCTCATACCCAGACCCTCATACCCAGACCCTCATACCCAGACCCTCACGCCCAGACCCTCACACCCGCCGGCCCCGACCGGCCCCGTGCCGATCATCGTCCCCCGGGACCGAGACCGGATCAACACGAGTGACCCGGTCCACGGCCAGCCCGTAATCCGCGCAGCCGGTGAGAAACGCGGCCAGATCATCCGGGCACGATGAGAGCCCAACCACACCCTGATCGAGCTGGACCCGCGACGACCAACCCAGATGGTGCAACAACGCGGCCCCGAGCCGACCCTCCACCCGCACCTCATACCACCGAACCACCGGGCTACCGCCCTCCTCGGCCGCTGACCCGAACCCCCGGTCAGCCACCGTGCCCCCCGGCGACATGCCGAATGAAGACCTGCCGGACGCAGACCTGCCGGACGAAGACCTGCCGGACGAAGACCTGCCGGACGAAGACCTGCCGGACGAAGACCTGCCGGACGAGGGACGGGCCGGAGGGGGACGGGCCGGCGGCGGGTGATCCACGAATCTCTAAGAGCACGACTCCCAGCGACTGCAACTGCTCCAACAACACATCCAACTCGGCCAAATCAGCGACGTCACGCGACAAGACGGTCTCGACCCGGCTGCGGTGGATCCTCAGGGTGGGGAACCGTTCCCGCAGGCCGGGTGGAATCTCGCCCCGAAGTCGTGCGGGAAGCCCGAGCCGGATCTCATAGACCGCCGGACGTCGATCGGGCAGCAGGGCAAGCATGAGTCGAATCTGCCCGCTAATCGGCCGCAACGATTCACCCCGGGCGGGTGAGCGGACCAGCCCCACCCCAAAAACCAGCCCCACCCGGACAGGCGGCCTCACCCGGACAGGCGGCCTCACCCGGACAGGCGGCCGCACCCGGACGGCCGCCGCACCCGGAAAGGCCGCGCACCCGACCAACCCGCGGGCCGCGGCGCGCTTCCCGGTTAGCGGGTGGGTTCGCGTCGGACCTCGAGCAGCTCCAGTCCCGCCCGGCGCAACGCGTGCAGCAGGCCGTGCAACGCCGCCGCATCCGCCAGGTCGGCATGCAGCATGGTGTGGGGCGCCTGCTCGACCTCGCGGACACCGTCGAAATCATCGACCAGCCCCGGACGCATCGGGCCGGTGACCCGGATCGTGTAACTCACCGTCGCCATCGAAGCTCTCGCCTCCTCCCCGGGGCCCGTTGGCTACACCCTGAATCGAGCCGCATCGATCCGGCTCACCCGCAGCGGGTGACGCCACCAGATGAGACCACCCGGGCAGGCCGCCCCCACGGCCGGGCCAACGCTCAGCCCGGCCGGGCCAACGCTCAGCCGCCACACCACCCGGTGGCCCGACACCACCCGGTGGCCCGACACCACCCGGCGCGACGTCACCGCCGCCGCCCGGATAGGCGTTCACCCGTCGTGGGTGACGCACCCGCAGGCCGATACCCACACACTGACCTACATGATGGGTGCACCGGCGCGCCCGGCCCGCGGCTGGAGCACCACCGCCCACCCAGCGCCGACCTCCACCGAGTCACACACCCGACCAGCACACCCGACCAGCACACCCGACCAGCACACCCGACCAGCACACCCGACCAGCACACCCGACCAGAGGAGGGCTCACGTGAGCACCGAGTTGGAAGAATCCGGTCCGATCGACTACCTGGTGGTCGAGTTTCCGGGCAGCAAGATGACCGGCGAGGGGCTGCCGCTACTGGTCGACCTGGTGGACGCCGGCATCATCCGGATCCTCGACCTGATCTTCGTCAAACGCGAACTCGACGGCTCGATCAAGGCGATCGAGATCACCGACTTCGACGATGACGGGCAGCTGGATCTGGCCGTGTTCGAAGGCGCCGCCTCCGGCCTGTTGGGACCCGACGACGTCGACGAGGCAACCTCGGTGATCGAACCGGGCAGCTCCGCCGGCATCCTGGTCTACGAAAACGTGTGGGCCGCACCCTTCGCCCGGGCCCTGCGCCGCGGCGGGGCGCAGCTGGTGGCCAGCGGCCGCATCCCGGTCCAGGCGATCCTGGCCAAACTCGACAAGATCGAGGCCGACGCCGCGTCCGCGGTCTGAAACCCTCACCCCCTCCCAACCACCGAAAGGTTCACCCCCCATGCCTGGTCTGCTTCGCGGGGTCGCCCGCACCGCCGTCGTCGCCGGAACCGCCACCGCCGTCTCCGGACGCGTCCAACGCCGCCAACAAGGACGCTGGGCCCAACAAGAACAACAAGCCGCCGCCGAACAAGCCCCACCACCCGGCTACGCCCAACCGGCCCCGCCCACCTACGCCGAACCCGCCCAGGCCGAGCCGCCCCCCGACGCCATGGACGACAAACTGGCCCAACTCAAACAACTCGGCGAACTCCGCGACGCCGGAATCCTCAGCGACGCCGAATTCGAAGCCCAAAAAGGCAAAATCCTCTACGCCTAACCAGCCCCACCCAACAACCACCCAACCAGAACATGGCCGGCGCGACCCCGGCAACCCCAGGAGGTTGCATGTCAAAAAGCCGGGCGACATGACAACCGGGACACCCCTGCTCACCGCCAACTACTGGCGCACCCGCCGCTCCGCGGCCATCGCCGGAATCATCTTCGGCGTGCTGCTGTTGGTGGCCATGACGATGCTGCGTTTGGCCATATCCGTGGACAGCCTGGAGACATTGCGGAGCGACGCTCAGCGGCGGGACCAGATCCGGTTCAGCCTGAACCTGGTGCCGTTCGCCGGGATCGCCTTCTTGTGGTTCATCGGTGTAGTGCGCGAGCAACTCGGGGAGGTGGAGGACCGGTTGTTCTCCACCGTCTTCATGGGCAGCGGGCTGCTGTTCTTGGCGATGCTGTTCACCGGGGCGGTGACTTCGGCCGGCTTGATGGGGATGCTCGCCGGGTCGAACATCAACGCCGATCTCTTCGCCTATGGCCGCGACACCACCCAAGGGTTCATGTCGGTCTACGCGATGCGGATGGCGGCGGTGTTCACGCTTTCGGTGAGCACCGCCGGGCTGAGGACGTCCGCGTTCCCCCGGTGGCTCGCCGTGGTCGGGTATCTGGCCGCCGTGGTGTTGTTGGTGGCGGCCGGTGAGCACCGTTGGACCCAGCTGGTCTTCCCGACTTGGGTGCTGCTGGTGAGCGTCGTCATTCTCTTCACCCGCCCGCACGCTCCTCCGCGATTCGTGGCCGACAGCTCTGGGGGAAAGACCTCATGAGCCGGGCTGTTCCGGTAGACCAACCAGACAATTCGCGAGATCGGCGACACTATCGCCCGCAGAGACGTGATCTGCAACCCGAACCCCCCTCCGATCGCCTCCTATGGCTCAGGCCCCCGGCGGGCCCAACACCAGCGCGGAATGCTCGGCTCTCGAGGCGACCTGGAATCGGGCTCCGTTGGATGCGAACTCGACAACGATCGGCCCCGCCCCCAGTCGTCTGAGCTGGGTCGGACCTGGCTGTCCGGTGACCTGATCCACCGGAATGAGTACATTGCTGAGCAGAAGGGGCGCCTTTGTCCAGACGAAAACGTCCCGGACCCAGCGACCCGAGCCACGCCGCCAGTCAGGGCCCAGGCTATCGATCTCCCCGCTGATCACCCGAATCGCCCCAGCGAACTCACCCGGCTGCCGTCTCAGCCATCGCCTACGTCCGACGACAAACGCCGCCAACGCCGCAATAACGATCAGATCGACGCCGAGAACAATCAGCAACGTAACCAACATGGCGCGGCCTTCCGGTCATGGCACTTCGATAGGCATCGCTCCCCGATGGGCACCCGCGTCCCGGACGGTCATCGCTAGCAGGCGAATCGAGGTAGGGAAGTCCTGGGGTCGACCAGGCTGGACTCATACATATCCAAGGTTCTCTCTCCAAAGCTCACCGTTGCGTCATGGGCAGCCGAGTGACTCACCCCGGACGGGTGATTACGGAGCCACGGCGCGGGAGGCGCCTGACCTTCACCACGCCCTGGCGGCATGTGGACAGGGATCACCCGAGCTGAGTGAGGCGTGAGATCGCGTCCGTCGATACGGTGACCCAAACGGGACCTACGTGCCAGTCGCATGTTCCACACCTGGTGACGAGCGGCCGAAGGAAGGGACAAGGCGCATGCTGTCGGTAGCTACTCGCCACTGGTCATGCCGATGATCGCCACACTGCTGACCTGGGCGGCCATCATTTTGATCAATCTCATTGTTCTCGGTTTGGTGCCGGAGCGGCGTCGTCCGACTTCGGCGATGGCCTGGCTGCTACTTATTTTCCTAGTGCCGGTGATCGGTCTGCTGTTGTTCTTGTTGATCGGCAGTCCGTACGTGCCGCGGAAGCGCCGCGAGGAGCAGCAGGTGGCGGGGGAGCTGATCCGAACCGGTCTAGCTACCGTTCCGGCGCTGCCGTCCTCTCCGGAGCGGCCGGGCTGGCTGGACTCGGTGATGGTGTTGAACCGGCGTCTGGGGTGGCTGCCGGCTGTGCAGAACAACCGGGCCGTGCTTTTCTCCAACTACGAGGAGTCGATCCAGGCCAAGGCTGCTCTGGTTCGCACCGCCGAACGCTACGTGCATGTCGAGTACTTCATGATCTGTCGGGACAGCACGACGGAAGCGTTCTTCGAGGCGCTGCTGGAGGTCGCGGCACGCGGCGTGAAGGTGCGGGTGTTGTTCGACCACGTCTCCACCTTCGGCCTGCCCGGCTACAAGGAGATGCTGGCCACGTTTGACCAGGCGGGCATCGAATGGCACGCCATGCTGCCCATCCGGCCGTTGAAGGGTGAGTTTCGCCGGCCGGATCTGCGGAACCACCGCAAGATCGTGGTCGTGGACGGGCGGTCAGGTTTTGTCGGGTCGCAGAACATGATCGACTCGAGCTACCACAACAAGAAGCACGAAGCCGCGGGCCGCAAGTGGCGCGAGCTGACCACCATGGTCGAAGGCCCCGCCGTGCAGTCCATGAACCTGGTGTTCGCGTCCGACTGGTTCATCGAAACCAAGGAAGTGTTGCGGGACTACGTCCAGCCGGAGGCGTTCCCGGACGATCTCGGTGATCTCACCTGTCAGATCGTGCCCAGCGGGCCCGGCTTCCCGGATGAGAACAATCTTCGCCTGTTCAACACCTTGATCTACGGGGCGCAGCAGCGGCTGTCGATCACTAGCCCCTACTTCGTCCCGGACGACTCGCTCCTCTACGCGATCACGACCGCGGCACAACGCGGAGTGGCCGTCGAGCTGTTCGTCAGCGAACGGGGTGAGCAGTTCATGGTGTCTCACGCTCAATGCTCCTACTACCGGCTCCTGCTCGAGGCCGGGGTGCGGATCTTCCAGTACCCCTACCCGGCCGTCCTCCACGCCAAGCACTTCTCCATCGACGACCACACCGCCGTGATCGGCTCTTCCAACATGGACATTCGATCCTTCAACCTCGACTTCGAGGTGTCGATGATGTGCACCGGAGCGTCGTTCGTGACCCGGATGCGTGAAGTCGAAGACATGTACCGCTCCCTGTCGCGCGAGATGACACTCGAGGAGTGGAATAAGCGACCACTGTCCCAACGGTGGCTCGACAACGTCATGCGGCTGACGTCCGCCGTCCAATGAGCGCGATGTTGCTCGACAGCGTGACCGCCGAATCCCCGCTCGTTTGGACCTGAATTATCGACTTCGGACTGGAAGGGCACCGACATGGCCAAAGCACCTCGAGATGTCGAACGCATGTATGCGACGACTGAGGTGGTAGCCAAACTGCGCCGCCTCGCCGACGCGCTGGAAAGCGCCAAGCCGTTCCGGATCCAGATCGCCGGAGAGCGGTTCTGGGTGCCTGGGCGCGCCCAATTCTCCGTCGAGCACGAGCGCGGCGAGCACGAGGAGGAGGTCGAGTTCCAACTCAAATGGACGATCGAATCCGAGCCGGAGGACTCCCCTACCCACGAGCACCTCGTCTAGCGTCGATGAGCCGAGTCGACGGTCACCCCAGGGCGAACTTCTCGGCTGACTCCGACGGCGGGGGGTCTGGTATCCGGACCATTCGGAACGAGTTCACCAGCCCGGCGAGCGCGGCGAGGATGGGGATCAACAGCGCCACCTGCAGAGCGAATGGTCGGGATTCGGTGTTGATGCGGATGATCTCGGCCTTGACATCCTCGGGCTGACCCACCAGCAGCTCCTCGAGCTGTGTGTTGCTCATGACCTCTGCATCCTGCTCCAACGCTTGGGCGACGCGTTCTTGTTGTGCGGGACTGAGGACGGTACTGGAGGCGGCCATCGTCGTGAAGGTGACCGAGAGCGTGGCCAGCATTATCGCGCCGGCGAAGGCCAATCCGAAGGAGAGCCCGAACGATCCGGCGGCGGAGTTGACGCCGGCGGCTTCACTCACCCTCTCCTCGGTGATCGGCGCCAGCGTGTAGTTGTTGAGCTGCGAAACCAGGAGGCCTAGTCCCACCCCGCAGACAACCAGGGGCGGCAAGAGGTACCAGCCGGATGTGGCTCGAGGCACGATCGGGATTATCAGGACCAGTCCGACCAACAGCAGTCCGAAACCAACCCTGATGATGCTGCTGGGGCGCCGATCGCCGGCCCGCTTCCCGGCCAGAACGGCGGTCGCGAACATGGTCAGCGAGATCGGCGCCAGCGAAAGCCCGGCCTGCATCGCGTTGTATTCCAACACCATCTGCAGATAGATCGGAAGGGCGATCATCGTTCCGCCCAAGGCAATCTGTTGGAGCATCTGCTGGGTGATTCCCAACCGGAAAATCTTCGATGTGAAAAGATCGGGATCGATCAGTGTCGGCTTGTGCTCTTGCTTGCGGCGTACCAACCAGCGCACCAGTAGCAGCAACGTGACTATGCCGATGGCGAGGATCACGCCGACGTACGCGCCGCCCTCCTGCCAGACCAGGATTCCGAGGACGATGCCGCCCATGCCGAGCACGGAGAGGATTGCCGCCACGATGTCAATCTGTCGAGGTCCGGTGTACGGCACATCGCGCACGAGCTTGATGCCTAGCAGCACGACCCCGATGATCACGACCTCGAGCAGGAAGGCGAGGCGCCACGACAGGTACGTCGTGATGAACCCTCCGAGCAGCGGACCCACCGCAGCGGCGATCGCGGCAGCGGCGCCGACCAGGGCATAGGCCCTCTTCTGTGCTGCTCCTTCGAAGTTGCCGTGGATCAGGGACTGCATGGCAGGCAGCAGCAGTGAAGCTCCTAAACCGCCGATGATGGCCCAGAAGATGACGATCGCCAGCAGACTCTGGGCAAGGGCCATCGCCAACGCGCCGGTTGCATAGCACAACAGACCCACCACGTAGGCCCGTTTGCGCCCGACCAGGTCGCCGATCTTGCTACCGATCAGAATGAAGGCTGCCGACACCAGGGCCTCCAACGCGATCGCGGACTGAACACCGCTGACCGTGGTGTCGAGATCGCGAACCACAGCGGCGATCGAGACGTTCATCAAAGAGGTGTCGACGACCAGCACGAACATGGCCATCGACAAGAGAATGGCCAGCCGCTGGCTGCCCTTCGTCTGATCAATCATCTGCGACCTCCCACAGCGCCATCGAGCCGGTCTGTCCACGCCGATCGCCCAGGACGGGCACGGTCGCCACCGCGAGCACGACACTAGACCGATCAGTCGGTTGCAGAACCATCCGCGCCGGGTGAGCCGGAGTGAGGGGTCTTGTCGACCCTGGGGAACGCCGTCCGCTCCTTCGGTCCGACTCAGTGCTCGGGCTGGTCGGCGGAACCAGCATCCGGAGTCCTCCGGTTGGCCGCCGCACGTTCAGGTTCGACTCGATCCCCGGTGATCCACCGAGCCCAGAAGGCATCCGGGTCGACCTCGAGCAGCAGGGCCCGAACCAGGAGACTCGCCGGAATGGCCAGCAGTGCGCCCACTGGACCCAGCACCACGCTCCAGAACACGACCGAGAAGAACGTGAGCGTCAGGCTCAGCCGTACGGCATCGCTGACGAACTTTGGTTGGACCAGCTGTTGCATGGTGAAGTTGATGACGCAATAGGTGGCCACGACGACGAGTGCTGGAGCCCAGCCTCCGATGAGCCAGGCCAGTATTGTCGGCGGGATGAGCGCGATCACGAAACCGATATTCGGTATGTAGTTGGTGACGAACGCCAGGATTGCCCAGAGCAATGGCACGGGAAGCCCGAGGAGGGACAGCACGACCCCGTCCAGGAACGCGACGATAGCGCCGAAGATCGTATTGACCAGCAGATAGCGGCGCACCGAGCCTGCGTAGTGCGTGAACACTGCGATGGTGGTTGCCTTGGTCGCCGCGAAGCGCTCAACCATCGTGGAGAACATCGCGACATCGGCAGCCATGAACAAGATGTAGGCCAAAATGAAGAAGAACGCTGTCGAGGCGCCCAGGACTGCACTACTGACGGCGCCCGCCAGGGACAACAACTGAGCTGGGCTGATCACCGTGCCGGCCTGCGTCGCGGTGTCCTGGCTGATGCCAAGGCGCTGAAGGGTCTGGGTCAACTGCTGCTGCGCGGCCGCCAACTGATCGGCATACGCCGGGATCAGCGATGCGAATTGGGAGGCCGCCACGATCAGCAGGACACCGATCACCAGCAAGATGAGATAGGCGACAGCGATGACGGCTGCCGTGGCGAGTAGCGCTGGAACCTTCCGTGAGAGCAAGGACGTGCGAACCGGATGCGCCACGATGACCAACACCGCGGCCACGGCGAAGGGGGCGATCACTCCTCGGCCCAAAGACAAGCCGACGACGGCCACCACGGCGGCGGCGACGGTGATCAGCACGCGACTCGCCGGCGCCAGCGTGCTGGTACGCGTCAGCTCATCCATTGCGTCAGCCTGACTTCGTCGACCATCATGCTTGTGGCAACCGGGTCAGTCCTTGACCAACCAGAGTCGACACCCGGGTCGTTCGTTCACGATTCAGTTCTGAGACCACCTCTCTCGTCTTGGACGGACGTTAGGACCCGATTGGAGCGCGGGCATCACCCCGAACGGGTGAGGTCGACGTCACTCAATGATCAGCGGGGTACGCCGCCGAATCTTCGTGGCACAGCGACCTCAGTCCAAGGCCTTGAACGCAGTCTCGGGCCACCGCCACAGCGCGACCAGGGCTGCGCCGGCCACCACCACCACGTAGTTGCCCGGAGCAAGCTCGGTACCGAGGCGGTTCACCAGCAGTTGCCCGATTGCCGGGGCCGTCCAGATCCAGAACGGGAAAGAACACGAAACCGATGACGGAGGCTAGAGCTCCGTAGATCGCGAAGTCGTACCACTCAGCCGCATTCCCCACGCACGCTGCCGCAATGGCCCGCCTCGACGCCGTGCGAACGTCGGCCGATCCGCTGGTTCTGGACCTGGACACGGTGCGCAGCCTAGTGTTCCCCGGCTTGGCGCCTCGTCGGCCCAACCCGCACCGAACCATGATCATCATTCGGGGGCGTCGTCACTGCTGGTGCCTGGGGCGCCAGACTCTGACGCCCCTGTTCCGACCAGCCGATCGTGGCCGCCCCGACAGGGCTAACCTCAGCGGCGTGACCTCCTACGTCGACGACTTCACGCCCGGGTCAGGCAAGCGAACGCCCGCCCGCTCCTGGCTCCATTCCGACGCCCCAACGCTGAGCCTCAACGGGACCTGGCGGTTCCGGCTGTTGGGTAGCCACCGTGGCGCCGACGACGCTGTCGTCGAGCCGGACTTCGACGACGGCGACTGGGACGACCTCGAGGTTCCGTCCCATTGGGTGCTGACCGGGGACGGAACCTACGGCGCGCCGATCTACACCAACGTTGTCTACCCGTTCCCGATCGACCCGCCGTTCGTGCCCGACGTGAATCCGACCGGCGAATACCGACGCGACTTCGATCTGCCCGACTGGGGTCTTCCCCGGATCCTGCTGCGGTTCGACGGGGTCGAATCGGTCTATCGCGTATGGCTGAACGGGTTCGAGGTCGGGGTGGGCAAGGGTAGCCGGCTGGTTCAGGAGTTCGACGTCACCGAACTCCTCCGTCCCGGCCGAAACGTGATCATGGTCCGGGTGCACCAGTGGTCGTCGATGAGCTATCTCGAGGACCAAGATCAATGGTGGCTGCCCGGCATCTTCCGCGATGTCACCCTGCTGGGCCGACCGGCGGGCGAACTCGAGGACGTCTGGCTGCGCACCTCGTACGACGAGGACGGCACGGGCCGAATCGATCCGGAACTGCGGGCCCCCGCAGGGTTCCCGATCACCATCGCCATCCCCGAGCTCGGGGTGCAGCACACCTTCGCTCGAGCCGACGACGTGACCGCCTTCGACGTGGGTCCGGTTGATCCGTGGAGTGCCGAACAGCCCCGCCTCTACGACGCCACTGTCGCCGCGACCGGCGAAGAAACCCAACTGAGGTTGGGCTTCCGGACGGTATCGATCGACGGTGACGTCTTCCGCGTCAACGGCCGCCAGGTGATCTTCCGGGGAATGAATCGGCACGAAACCCACCCGCTCCGCGGACGCGCGTTCGATGAGGATCACGCACGGGCCGATCTGATCATGATGAAGCGAGCAGGCGTCAACGCCGTCCGTTTCAGCCACTATCCGCCGCATCCCCGCGTGCTCGAGCTGACCGACGAGCTCGGTTTCTGGGTGATCGACGAGTGCGATCTGGAGACGCACGGTTTCGTCTTCAGCGGCTGGAAGGACAACCCGAGCGACGATGCGAGGTGGCAGCACTGCTACCTGGACCGGATCGAACGCACCGTGGAGCGGGACAAGAACCATCCCTGCGTGGTGATCTGGTCGCTCGGCAACGAGGCCGGCACCGGGATCAACCTGGCCACCACCTCCCAGTGGGTGCACGCCCGAGACCCCGAACGCCCAGTGCACTACGAGGGTGATCACACCGGCGCGTACACCGACATCTATTCGCGGATGTACCCGAACCTGATCGAGACCGCAGCCATCGGAGGTGAGACCGGCAGGCTCTACGGCTGCGGCCCGGCCGAAGCTCGCCGCGTCCGCAGTAAACCGTTCCTGATGTGTGAGTACGCGCACGCCATGGGCAACGGACCGGGTGCGCTGGCGGAGTACGACGCACTGACCACCCGGTATCGCCGGCTGCACGGAGGCTTCGTCTGGGAGTGGCGTGATCACGGGCTGCTCAGCCGGACCCAGCAGGGCACCGAGTTCTACGCCTACGGCGGCGACTTCGGAGAGGTCGTCCACGACGGAAACTTCGTGATGGACGGGATGGTCCTGCCCGACGACACGACAACCCCCGGCTTGGCGGAGTTCGCCGCCGTCAGCGCACCGATTCTCCTCGCCCTCGAAGGCTCGACTCTGCGCGTGACGAACCGCTACCACTCGGCCACGACGCGCGACCTGACCTTCGCCGGTGTGCTGGAGGTCGACGGCCATCCGCGTGCCGACGTCGCGCTCAGCGTGCCGGTGCTCGGTCCTGATCAATCGGCTGAGGTTCCGCTCCCGGCCGAGCTGACGACCTCCGATCGCCCTGGGGAAGCTTGGCTCACCGTGCGGGCAGCCCTGGCCGAGGAGCAGGCTTGGGCGCCCGCCGGTCACGTGGTCGCCCGCGCGCAGTTCGACCTCGACTCACCCCTCGACCGACCCGGCCCCCGCTCTGTCGCCACGATCCCGCCGGCCCGACGGAATGCCACAGGTACCGGCCGCCCTGGGTCGAACGAGTCGATAATCCTGGGCCCCGCCACGTTCGACGGTGGCACCGGAGCATTGCGGAGCCTGTACGAACTCGACCTGACCGGTCCCCGGTTCGAACTCTGGCGCGGGCCGACCGACAACGACCGATCCGACTCCCGCGGATCCTTCGAGCTGGGGGCGCCCGAGGACACCGGCGGCGAAGGTGCACGCGGCCCGTCTTCCGAGCAGCGCTGGCGGGAGCGCGGCCTGGACCGGCTGGTATCCCGTACGCAATCCGTCCTCGCCGCGGATCGGGCACTGACCGTCGCGAGTCGCATCAGCGCGGCCAACAGCCGGCTGTCTGTCGACGTGCGCTATCTCTGGCGGCTGGCCGAGGACGGATTGGCGCTGTCGGTCGAGGTCACTCCGTCTTCGGGCTGGGATTGCACCTGGCCACGCGTTGGGGTGCGCTTCGACCTGCCGCTCACGGTTGATCGGGCCCGCTGGTTCGGCACGGGCCCGCTGGAGTCCTATCCCGATTCGGCGATGGCCGCGCGCGTCGGGCGGTTCGCGGCGGGGATCGAGGAGCTGAACGTCCGCTACTCGCGTCCGCAGGAAACCGGGCACCGGCCGGGGCTGCGCTGGCTGGAGCTCTCCGACGCGGACGGTCCACGCCTCCGGCTGTTCACCCGGCGTGGTCCCGGTGGGCATCGTCCCGGCTTCACGTTGACCCGGCACACGCCGCAGGACCTCGACCGCGCGCGGCACCCGTACGAGCTGAGAGAGCCGACGCACAACTACCTGTTCCTCGACGATGCCGTCCACGGCCTCGGCTCGCGTGCGTGCGGGATCGACGTGCTGCCGCAGCACGCGCTCTGGCCGGGCTCGCGGACGTTCTCCTTGGTCTTGACCGACCCGGCGGCCTAGCCGGTTTCGTAGAAGGACTCGCGCAGATACGCGTCGACGGCCGCCTCCGTGACACGGAAGTTGCGGCCGAAACGGACCGCCTCGAGTTCGCCGGCGTGGATCATCCGGTAGACCGACATCTTGGAGACCCGCATCAGTGCGGCGACCTCAGCGACCGTGAGGAACTTGACACCGCCCAGTCCGCTGACGCCTCCCCGCGTGGAATCCTCGCTCATTTCGTGCTTCCGTTCCGTACGGAGTCAGCGCTGGCTTCCCCTCCAGCGTCGTGCGCGTACTGGAGTGAGAGTAGTGGCAACAGAGGCTTGTGGGATAGTCGTCGGAGAACAATTTGTTGCGACACGGTCGCTGGTTGTTGACGGAGCAAAGACGAGCGCCGACAATATGGCGCCACCCGCGCCCGTCACACCTCGGGATGAAGCCCGAGTTCGGGAAAAACGGCCCGTTGGGTGGCGATGATCGCCTGATCCAGCCGGTCCGACGGAGAGTATCCGTCGGCGAACCGGGAGAAGCGCACGTCGGCTCCGTCACTCATGGTCAACGGCGGACTGCCCGACACCTCGTAGAGCCAAGCCGCCGGGATGGCGGTGTCTGGCGGCACCGGCTCACCGCTGACGATCCCCAGGAGATGCGTCCAGGCTCGCGGCACCACATGCAGTGACGCGTAGCCACCGCCCCCGGTGGAGACCCAGCGCCCATCACAGAGTTCGTCGGCGAGGTCCGCCAGCAGCAGGTAGGACGCCCGTTGTCCGTCGACGCTAAGATCGAGATCAGCCAGCGGATCGTGCCGGTGGGAGTCGCAGCCGTGCTGGGTCACCAGCACCTGCGGCCGGAAGGCCGTGAGGACCTCCGGCACGATGGCGTCGAAGGCGCGCAGCCAACCGGCGTCACCAGTGCCGGGAGGCAGGGCGATGTTCACCGCGGTGCTCTCGGCACCGGGTCCGCCGGTCTCGTGCGGGTAGCCGGTCCCCGGGAAGAGCAGGGTGGGAGTTTCGTGCAGGCTGATCGTCATCACCCGCGGGTCGTCGTAGAAGATCGCCTGTACGCCGTCGCCGTGATGCACGTCGACGTCGACGTATCCGACCCGCTCGCAGCCGTGGTCGAGCAGCCACGCGATCGCCGCGGCCACGTCGTTGTAGATGCAGAACCCGCTGGTCGCGCTGGGCATCGCGTGATGCAACCCGCCGCTGATATTGCAGGCCCGTTTGGCCTCGCCCTCCCAGACGCTGCGAGCCGCCTCGACCGTGGCCATGACGACGGTGGCCGTGATCGCGTGCATAGCGGGGAAGATCGGGTTGTCGGTCGTCCCCAGCCCAAACGCCGGGTTGGGCAGACCAGCATGAACCGCGGCGATGTAGTCGGAAGTGTGGACCCGCTCCAGCACCGCCAGATCGACAGCGGGCGGCTCGACGACATCCAGCCGGTCGAGCACACCCAGATGACGCGCGAGCGAAATGGTGTTCCGGACCCGGCCGGGACCCATCGCGTGATCCGGCCCGAAGTCGTACAACGCTTGCTCCTCGGAGTGGACCAGGCGTCCCTTCACGATTGAGCCCCTCCTGGATCGCCGGCGGCGGTGACGGCGGCGAGGTCGCGGCTGCGGTTGCGAGCGGCCTCCATCGCGATCATGAAGGCCGCGCGAACCTTGTGCTCCTCGAGTTCGCGGATCGCGGCCGCGGTGGTACCACCCGGCGAGGTGACCCGTTCGCGGAGCACCGTGGGATGCTCGCCGGTCTCCCGCAACAGCTTGGCGGAGCCGAGCATGGTCTGCACGACCAATTCGGTGGCGACGTCCCGGGGCAGACCGAGGTGCACGCCGGCTTCGATCATCGCCTCGACGACGAAGAACAGGTAGGCCGGCCCGGTGCCGGAGATCGCCGTGACCGCGTCCTGGTACCGCTCCGGCAGCGACAGCACCCGACCGGTGGCCGAGAGGATCTCGGTCACCCGATCCAGGTGATCTTGGTTGCTGTGGGCACCGGGCGAGATGGCGGCCATCCCCTCGTCCACCTGGGCCGGGGTGTTGGGCATCACCCGAACCACCGGCACCCCGGCCGGCAGTCGCGCTTCGATCGAGGCGGTGTTGACCCCGGCGGCCAGCGAGACCACCAGAGCGCCGGGTCTGAGGGCCGCACTGATCTCGGTCAACAGCTCGGCCATGTCCTGCGGCTTGACCACCAAGATGACGGTGTCGGCCGCGGCGGCCGCCTCGGCGTTCTCCAGCATCGTGACGCCGTACTTCTCGCGGAGTTCGATCTGCCGCTCCGGCCGGCGGTCGGTGGCCACGATCCGCCCGGGATCCCATCCTGCGCGCAACAGGCCGGAGAGAACCGTCTCGCCCATCACCCCGGCGCCCAGGATGGCGAGCAAGCCCTCGCGCCTCATAGCGAGCTCACCGTGGCTTGCCGACCAACTGATCGGCGATCAGTTCACCGATCTGCACTGCGTTCAGCGCGGCCCCCTTGCGCAGGTTGTCCCCAGACACGAACAGCACCAGGCCCTTGCCGGGGGGCGCCGCCTGATCCGCGCGGATCCGGCCGACGAAACTGGCGTCCCGCCCGGCGGCCTCGAGTGGCGTCGGGACTTCGGAGAGCGCGACCCCGGGGGCGTCAGCCAGCAGCGCCGTCGCCCTATCAGGATCCAGATCGTCGGCGAACTCGGCGTGGATGGCCAGCGAATGCCCGGTGAAGACCGGCACCCGCACGCAGGTACCGGACACCAGTAACTCCGGAAGATGCAGGATCTTGCGGGTCTCGTTACGAAGCTTCTGCTCCTCGTCGGTTTCGCCCGATCCGTCGTCGACGATCGAGCCCGCCAAGGGAAGCACGTTGTAGGCGATCGGCCGGGCGTACAGTGCCGGCTTCGGGAAGGCCACCGCCCGACCGTCGAAAGCCAACCGGGCGGCCTGCTCGACGACCGCCCGCGCCTGCGTGTCCAACTCCCGTACGCCGGCGCCGCCGGAACCCGACACGGCCTGATAGGTGGACACCCGCAACCGACGCAGACCCGCGGCCCGATGCAGCGGAGCCAACACGGGCATCGCTGCCATGGTGGTGCAGTTCGGGTTGGCGATGATGCCCTTCGGCGGCCGGACAGCATCATCAGGATTGACCTCGGAGACGACCAGCGGCACCTGCGGGTCCATCCGCCAGGCCGAGGAGTTGTCGATCACGATCGCCCCGGCCGCGGCGACCCGCGGCGCGGCGGCCTTCGAGGCCGTCTTGCCGTTGGAGAACAGGGCCAGATCCAATCCCGTGAAGTCGGCGGTGACGGTGTCCTCCACGGTGATCTCGCCGCCGGCCCAGGGCAGCGTGGTGCCCGCCGACCGGGCCGAGGCGAAGAATCGGATCTCGGTGACGTCGAAGGAGCGCTCGGCCAAGAGGGCGCGCATCACGCCACCCACCTGGCCCGTGGCTCCGAAAACTCCTACCCGCATGGCGCCCACCCTAAAGCCCGGTTCGAGCCCGGCCCACCTTTTCTTCCCGTTTGGAACTCTGACCGACTCCTCCGGGGGATCGAGGCGACAAGATTGGGACGTGACCAGCCCGTCGGCCCCGGCCCCGCCTCCTCCGGTCCCGACCGCACGTCCGGCGGCCGCGAAGCGTTCCCTGCTGGGGGCGGAGGTTCTCATCGTGCTCGCCCTCTCGCTGGGGCAGTCGGGGGTCTATTCGATCCTCCGGATCATCGAGCGGCTCACCCGTGAGGTGGCCCTGAACCAGCAGACGTCGACCCTCAACCCGTCCGTGGTGCCGGACCGTCCGTGGCTCGACCTGACCTACCAGCTGGTCCAGATCGCCTTCGCCCTGGTTCCCGTGCTGCTGGTCCTCTACCTGGTGCAGCGGAGCGATCCGCCGGCCGGCCGCACCCTCGGCTTCGATCTGCGCCGGGTCCGGTTCGACCTCGGCTTCGGCTTCGTGATCGCCATCGCGATCGGCCTCCCCGGCCTCGGCCTCTACCTGGCCGCGCGGGCGTTGAATCTCAACACCGAAGTCCAGGCCTCCGGACTGAACGCGGCCTGGTGGACCGTCCCGGTCCTGATTCTCTCGGCCTTCCAGAACGCCGTGCTGGAAGAAGTGATCATGATCGGCTACCTGTTCACCCGGCTCACCCAAATGGGTTGGCGGGTGCCGCTGATCATCGGCATCAGCGCTCTGGTCCGCGGCAGCTACCACCTCTACCAGGGCTTCGGCGGCTTCGTCGGCAACCTGATCATGGGCGTCCTCTTCGGGCTGATCTATCTGCGCTGGCGACGGGTAGGTCCGCTGGTCGTCGCCCACACCCTGCTCGACGTCGCGGCCTTCGTCGGCTACGCCACGCTGGCCCCGCACGTCGATTGGCTCTAACGTCGTCAACGACATCATCGACAAGGAGGCAGCATGGCGAACGACGACGTACCCGTGGATCTCTACGTGGCGGCCTACGCCGACCCCGACGGAGCGCAACAGGACTGGGACGCGATCAAGCAGTTGGTCAAGGACAAGGTGCTCACCGTCGAGGCGCTGGTCTTGATCAGCCGGGATGACGACGGCAAGATCCACATCAAGGACAACGCCCACACCGTGGGCGTCGGCGCCACGCTGGGCGCGCTCGGCGGCGCAGTCGTCGGATTGATCTTCCCGCCGGCGCTGCTCGCGTCCGCCGCCGTCGGTGCTGGTATCGGCGCCGGTGCCGGAGGGGTGGTCGACCAGGTGCAGAAGCATCAGATCAAGGCCGACGTCGAGCGGACCCTGCCCCCCGGCACGTCGGGCATCGTCGCCCTGGTCGAGGAACGCTGGGTCCGCGAAGTCGAAAAGGCACTGGCCAAGGCCGAGAGGTCCGAGCACCACCACGCACACGCGGGCTGAACCCCAGACCTCACCCCTGGGGGGTGATCCCCCCCACCTCAGGCGTTGGCAGAGTGTGGGCGGGGCCGCCTCCAGCCGGCCCGCAGCAGCCGTTGACACGGCGGATGGCGGAATGCGGGGCGTCCGTCGGCCCGGTCGACCCCGCGGTGGGGGGATTCCGTACGGAACCTCAGACCAGCGGGTCACCGCGGTGTCGGCCGAGGCGTCCGCACTGGCAAAGACCTCCCTTGACCAGGTCGATCAACCGGCGGAGCTGAGGAGGAACAGGGCCGAGGACCTCGGGGTGGTGACGCGCAGTTCGACTTCGTTGGTGAAGGAGTCGTCGATCCCATCATGACTCTGGCTAGAAGCTCGCAATTCCCTTGCCCATCACGGAGACTCCAACAACGAGCAGGAGAACGGCCATGATGGCTGCGTTGTGGTCGACCAACCACTCCCGCATACGCTCCAACGGGCCGGCCAGCCTCGCCGAGGCGAGCAGGTAGCCGACCACCGGGATCAGCACCGTGGCGGCCGCCAGCAGGACGAAGATCGCGATCACCAGCACGGTCTGCCCGGGGGCCATCCCTGCGCCACCCACGATCAGGCCGGCCGAGATCGACATCAGCAGGTTCTTCGGATTCACCGCCGCCAGCAGGAAACCCAGGCCGAAACCCTTGACCGGCGTCATCGAGTCGATGGCTGCCATCCACGTCGGCAGCGTGGCCGGTTCGCCCTCGCGTGGCCGACCGCGCCACTCCCTGATCGACAAGAAGAGCAACAAGCCGCCGAGGACAAGCTTGATCACCCCGCTGATCGGCGTCGGGCTGCCGGAGCCCTGCTTCGGCAGAGCCGACGACAACAAGGTGAACGCGACGACCGCGACCGTGATCCCGGCCACCCAACCGGCCAAGAACCCGAGACTGGTGTTCTTGGCCCCCGGGGAGAGCAACATCAAGATCGCCGCAATGATCGGCACGGGACTGATCGCCACCCCGACGGCGAGGGGCAGAATCTCCCCTAGCGCTGTCCCCATGACATTCCTCTCGACTCTCTCGCCTTCGTGCCGGCGTGCAGCCGCACCTGGACGGGCGACCCGGCGCAGCTCGCGTCGGCCAGGGCCCGCCGGATCACCATCGCCGCCGTCACACGGCCGAGGATTTCCCGGCCGAACCACAGACGGTCGAGATCCAGAAGCCGGCGGTGGGGCAGATCAGCGAGATCACGGGCGGAGGACGCAGCGGAAGCCGATGTGGCTCATCCCGGTGTCGATCATCTGCGGCCGCCGAGCGGCTGGGCGGTACCGCAGGCAGTAGCTGTCGGCGCAGAGGAAGGAGCCACCCTTGATCACCTTGCGGGGCACCCGGAACTGCGGCTGCTGGGGATCGTAACTGGCCTCGACCTCCGGCCCGCGCGGGTTGCGCGGCAGGCAACACGGCGTCGGGTCCGGCTCGCCTCGATGTCGCCGGCCGTACCAGTCGTCCGTCCACTCCCAGACGTTGCCCGCCAGGTCGTACAGCCCGTACGGGTTGGCCGGGAAGGACCCGACCGCCGCCGTGCGCCCGTAACCCGGCTCGGGGCGCCAGGGGAAGTCGCCGTGCCAGAAGTTCGCGTAGCGCGCGCCAGGCGGCTCAGGATCATCGCCCCAGACGTACGTCGCCTGGTCCAGGCCACCGCGAGCGGCCGCCTCCCATTCGGCCTCGGTGGGCAGCCTCTGACCGGCCGCCGTGGCGTACGCCTCGGCGTCCGCGTGAGCGACGTGCACGACCGGGTGCTGACCTCGGCCCTGCAGTGACGACTCAGGCCCCTCCGGGTGCCGCCACGAGGCGCCCGGAGTCCAGGTCCACCACAGGCTCAGATGCCGGAGATCCACCGGCCCCCGGGTGCGGTTGAACACCATCGAGCCGGGCTGCAGATTGGCCGGCGGAGCGCCGGGAAAGTCGGCCGGGTCCAGCGGCCTCTCGGCCACCGTCACGTAACCGGTCGCCGCGACAAAGGCGGCGAACTCGGTGTTGGTTACCTGGTGAGCTGTCATGAAGAACCCATCCACGGCCACCGGGTGGGCCGGCGACTCCTCGGCGTAGTGGCGGTCCGAGCCCATGGTGAACGTCTGCGGCGGAACCCAGCGCAGTTCTTCCGACGCCGTCACGATCCGGGCGTGGTGAAGACTTCGGCCCAGTCGTCCCGCATGCTGACCACGGTCCAATCCTGCCGCTTGGCGATCTCCAACGCCCGCTCGGCCCCCGCCGTGTAGGCGAACTCGCGCTCCTCGTCGTCGTGCAAGATCAACAGGCGGAGGGCCGGGGCGCCCTCCTTCCCGGAGTAGGCCAGCATGGGCACGTCCCCGTTGGAGTTCCCGACCGAGAGGATCGGCCGCCGGCCGATCCGGCTCCAGATCCGGATCGGCTTCTCCGGGCCGTCGTCGAAGAAGTCCATGGTCGCCTTGTACATGAGGTCGTTCGTCCCGTTCTCGGCGTCGTAGTGCAGTCCGAGCGCACTGCCGATAATGCGTTCCCGCGGAATGCCGTACAAGTCGTGGGCGACCGGGCGCATGAAATCCCGGTCTCCGCCGGAAGCGATGTAGTTCGTGAATCCGTTCGCCTCCAGGTAGCGCAACAGCTCCACCATCGGCAGGTAGCCGCAGCCTCGGTAGGGCCGCTTCAGCGTCGGGTGGTCCGCTTCGTCGAAGAAGGCGGTCACCTGCTGGTCGTAGTCCTCGACGGTGACCTGATCGAAGGCGGAGGTCACCGCACCCATCAGCAGATGAAGATCACCGTCGTCGCCGGAGTAGTGCTTCACCATGGCGGCACCCATCCAGTGCAGGTCGCCCTCGTACGCCGCCTGGTAGGGCTGCTGCTGCTGCAAGTCCGGATCGGCCTTCGCCAGTTCAGCCAGCCGGCGGACCGTGAAATCGAGCTGGATCACCAGCGGTTTCTCACACCACAGCGTTCCGTCGTTGTCGAACACGGCGACCCGCGCCGCCGGCTCGACGTAGTCCGGTCCGGCCTCGTCGCTGACCCGAGTGACGAAGTCGACGATCGCCGATTTCGTCGCCCCGCCGGTCCAGGAGTCGAGTGCGCCCACGACTCCTCAGCTCCCACTGAGGAGGGCCTGCAGCTTCTCCACCGCCTGGTCGATGCTGAAGCTGGCCGCCCGCTGCCGGGGCGGGAACTCTCGGAACGTCGCGAGGAACCCCGTCATCACGATCTGTGAGGCGAAGACCAGATAGGCGTTCTCGAGAATGAATCCGTAGTAGGTGTTGGACGTGACGTCGGCTCGCTCGAACGGGTCGGTCCGCAGGTTGTACAGCTTCGGTACGCGCAAGGGCACAAACGGTTCGGCCCAGACCCGTAGCGTGCCCGCCACCCGCTGCTCCATGAAGACCACCTTCCGGCTGTCGAGCCGGAGGGCGAGCACGTCACCGTCGTCGGAGAAGTAGACCAATCCCTTCCGTGGGCTCTGCTCGACCTCACCGGTCAGGTAGGGCAGCAGGTTGTAGCCGTCGAGGTGCACCTTGAAAGTCGTCTCGCCGATCGCCTTCCCTGCCTTGAGCACCACAGGCGTCTGGGTGCCGCCGGCGGCGGCCAGGAAGGTCGGCAACCAGTCGTGGTGCTGGACGATCTCGTTGGACACCACTCCGGCAGGGATGTGGCCGGGCCACCTGATCAGCTCCGGGACGCGGAAAGCCCCTTCCCAGTTGGTGTTCTTCTCACTGCGGAACGGCGTCATGCCACCGTCCGGCCAGGTGTTCATGTGTGGACCGTTGTCGGTCGAGTAGATCACGATCGTGTCGTTGGAGATGCCGAGCTGGTCGAGCAGATCGAGCAGCTGACCGACGTTCGTGTCGTGGTCGATCATCGCGTCGTGGTAGGGGGACTGCCCGCGGCCCGCCTGCCCGAGGCTCTCCGGCTTCGTATGGGTGAAGACGTGCATGTGGGTCATGTTCATCCAGACGAAGAACGGGGTCTCGGCCTCGTGCTCACGCCGGATGAAGTCTGCGCATGCGCCGGTGAATTCGTCGTCGACGGTCTCCATCCGCTTCTTGGTCAGCGGCCCGGTGTCCTCGATACGTTGCTTCCCGCGCGGACCGTACCGCCCGTCGACGGTGTCGTGGTCGGTGTCGGTGGCCCAGGAGCGGATGACCCCGCGCGGACGAGCTCGCTCGTTGAACTGGGGAAAGTCCTCGATCGGCGGCCAGCTCGGGCTCTCCGGCTCCTCCTCGGCGTTGAGGTGGTAGAGGTTGCCGAAGAACTCGTCGAATCCGTGCGCGGTGGGCAGGAACTCGTTCTTGTCGCCGAGATGGTTCTTGCCGAACTGGCCGGTGGCGTAGCCGTGTGGCTTCAACAGCTCGGCGATGGTCGGGTCCTCGGCACGCAGACCGATGTCGGCGCCGGGAATGCCCACCTTGCTGAGTCCGGTCCGGAAGACGCTTCGCCCGGTGATGAAGGCGGCGCGGCCGGCGGCGCAGCTCTGTTCCCCGTACGAGTCGGTGAATCGCATCCCCTCGTCGGCGATCCGATCAATGCTGGGGGTTCGGTAACCCATCAAACCGTCGCTGTAACAGCTCAGATTGGTGATTCCGATGTCATCGCCCCAGATGACGAGGGTGTTCGGTCGCCCGTTCGGCATGGTCTCTCCCAGATGGCGGCCCAGATGGCGGCCCAGATGACGGCCCAGATGACGGCCCAGCCTTCGACGGTGTAAATATCACCAAGCGGAGCGCAACCTGGCATCATCCTTCGCGGGTGACCGCCCGCGCGGGGCGAACCTCGAGCAGCCTCAGTCCGAGGCTGTCGAGGGTGTTGAGGATTCCCGTCAGCTCGGCCTGATCACGGATCAGCCCGGAGATCACCGTGACCGTGCCGTCGGCCTCGCTCCGGCTTTCCAGCGGCCGGAAGGCGCTCCGCAGCGAAGGGGGCAGGGTTCCCCGCACCCTGACTTCGTACGCCTGCGGGAACACCACCATCGCCTCCACGGGGGGCGGCTCGCCACCGTTCCGAGCCGGGGTAACCATCGTCACGCCGACCCGCGGCCAGGGTCATCATCCCGGTGGGGGGAGATCGGCAGTGTTGCCCTCAAACGATGCCCAGGGCGGCGGCCCGGAGCACGGCGTCCCGCTTGTTCTGCACGGAAAGCTTGCGGTAGATGCTCTTGGTGTGCGTCCGGACGGTGTTCCGGCTGACGAAGAGGTCTCCGGCGATCCCATCGGTGTCCATCCCGGCCACCAGATGACGGAGGACGTCGAGCTCTCGAGGTGACAAGGGGTCGGTCAATTCCACCCCGCGCCCATCGGACGGCGCAGTGGTGCCCAACAGCTCCGCCACCAAGGGGCCGTGTCGAAGCGCCGCCAGCTGGGCGTCGATCAGTAGCGCGTGTGCGCGAACCCCGAACTGCAGGAACGGCAGCCGGTAACCTTCGGCGGCGGTCAGATCGAGGGCCGCATCCAGACACCGGTCGGCTCCCTCCAAACGGGCTGCCTGGTGCAGGTTCACCGCATGGGCCAGCAGGGTCCGAAGTTGCAGCCCGAGCTCATGATCACCGTAGGTCACGTCGCCGGACGCGCTCCCGGAGCGGGCCTGAACGTACGCGCGGAGGGTCGGGCTGCCATCACGGGCCGCTTCGGCCGCCGACGCCAACTCACCGCGACTCAGCTGGATCTCGACCCGCACGCTGGCAGCCAGCTGCTCGAGTAGTCGCGAGCGGAGCCGCGGTCCTCGCTCGAGGGCGGAATCCAGCGCTTCCACCGCCGCCGACGGTCCACCGTTGAGCAACAGCAATCGAGCCTGCAGGATCCGCCCAGTCACCCCGGCCGGGCTCGACGAGACCCGGCGCCAGCGCCTCTCCGCGAGAGAAAGGGCCTGCTCAGCCTGATCCAGCTGACCGCGTTCCATGGCGACCCAGGCGTTCGCGAACTCGGTCAGTGCGGCGTACGGGCTCTCCGGTCCGTCGCCCTCGGTGACGTGATGCGCAACCTCGTCGAGGAGCCTCTCCGCCGTGTTCAGATGACCGTCCAGGGCGATCAGCCAGGCCTGCACGCCGAGACCGGCCACCATCGCCCACGCCGCCGCACCGTTACGGGCGTCTTGGCACGCGGCGCGGGCCTCGACCAAGGCGAGCTCCCGCTGGTCGGCCCACATAAGCCCGGCCGCGCGGGCCGACCGCCAAGCGGCCCGCAGGTCGAGATCGTTGCGATTGAAGCCGGTGTCGTCGGGTCCGGGGATGTTCGGACCCGCTGGATCCAAGGCCGAAAGACCCTTGGCCGTGTCCCCTCGGTAGCGCGCGATCATGGTTTCTACGTAGCTGGTGATGGCTGAGAGCCGCCGCGCGTCCACATCGCCGCCACGGGGCAGCCCCGCCCGCGCCCGATCGAGCAGAGCTTCCGCCCGATCGGGGTCGTTACCGAAGACGGCGGGGATGGCGTGCACGAGGGCCAGCCGCGGGTCGGCGGCGGCGACGTCCTGCGGGAACGAGCCGAGCAGCTTGATCAGTTCGGCCATCCGTCCGCGAAAGATCACCGAGATCGCGTTCAGGGCGAGCACGCCCGCCGCCGCATCCCAGTCGCCGCCGAGCTGGGCGTGCCGGACCGCTTCCAGCGGCAGTCCACGGGACGCATACCACCGCCCCGCCCGTCGGTGCTGCCGGGCTGCCCGACCCGGCTCGCTGTGCTGCAGTTCGCTGCGAAGCAGCTGGGCAAACATCGGGTGGAAGCGGTACGTCAGCTCCGACTCCTCGGTTCGGGTCAGGAATCCGACCCGATCGGCCGCCCGCGCCAGGTCGGCATGCGCGCCTGGGCGATCGGTCAACGCCTCGACCAGGGCCGGGTTCAGGAGGTCGACGACGCAGGTGTCGAGCAGAAAGTCGCGATCAGCGGCATCCAGCTGGCGAAGAACCTGTTCGGTCAGGTAACCGCTGACCGCTTCGGTGGAGCCGGCCAGTCGATGGATGACCCCAGTCACGTCCGCGGCGTTTGTCATGGACAACACGGCAAGTCGCAGCCCGGCGGCCCAGCCCTCGGTCCGCTGGTGCAACAACTCGCGGTCGGCCACCCCGACGCGAAGATCATTGGCGGCCAGCAACGCGCCGGTTTCTTCGAGCGTGAAGGCCAGATCCACCCCGCGGATCTCCAACAGGCGGCCTTCCAGCCGGGCCCGGTGCACCGCCAGCGGGGGGTAGCAGCGCGCGATGATCATCAGATGGAGCGCGGACGGCAAGCGGTCGATCACGTACTGCAGATCCCGCTGCGTCGTCGCTGCTCCGATCTCGGAGAAGTCATCGCAGACCACCGTGGTGCCGTTGGGCAGCTGCTCCATCCAGGCCAGGAGATCGTCCAGCAGCTTCAATCGATCGCTTGTGCTGGGCCGGCGGACCAGGGTCGGCGGCGGGCCGAGATCTTCACCACCGGCGAACTCGGCGGCGGAGGCGGCGACGGCGCGGACCACAGCCGACCAGAATGCCGTCGGGTCGTCCGCCAACGAACCGCAGGACACCCAGCCGACCGGGTGCGCTTCGAGGGCGCGTCGGGCCCACGCAATCGCGGCCACCGATTTGCCCGACCCGGCCGGGGCGCAGATGAGCGTGACGGGAAAGTCCACTGCGGTGTCGAGAACCTGATTCAACCGTGGGCGCGCCACCATGCCGCGCGAGACACTGGGGATGGCGACTGAGAAATTCGCAGAGTGGATTGACCCCTCAGCGTGACCTGCAGATGTTGGCATGATGAATGGTGCCGCCGTCCTGACCCGGAGGTCTTCGATTCTGTCAAAGATTGGGCGGGGCTAGCTAGGTCGCGACCGAAATGATCGTTGGCCGCCCCGGAGGGTTCAGGACTTGCTGACCAGGCTGCGGGCGAAGAACGTCAGGTTGGCGGGCCGCTCGGCCAACCGGCGGATCAGATAGCCGTACCAGTCCTCCCCGTACGGCACGTAGACCCGCATCTGGTGGCCCAGCTTCACCAGCCGCAGCTGCTCGTTGGGCCGGATCCCGTACAGCATCTGGAACTCGTACGAGTCTGCCCGGCGGCCGCGGTCGTGGGCCAACTTGCGCCCGATCTCCACCAAGCGCGGATCATGGGTGGCGATCATCGGATAACCCGGCCCGCTCATCAGAACCTTGAGGCACCGTACGTACGAGAGATCGACCTCGTCGTCTTCGATGAAGGCGACACTCTCCGGCTCGGCGTAGGCGCCCTTGCAGAGCCGCACCCGAGAGCCGGCCGTGGCGAGATCGCGGCAATCAGCTTCGGTCCGGTGAAGGTAGGCCTGCACAACGGCGCCGGTGCCGGGAAAGTCCTGTCGCAGCTGCGAGACGATGGCCAGCGTCGCGTCGGTCGTGGTGTGGTCCTCCATGTCGATGGTGACCGTGGTGCCGGCGTCCCGGGCGGCGGAGCAGATCTGTTGGGCGTGATCGAGTGCGACCTGTTCCCCGTCGTCCAGCAGCAGGCCGACCGCGGACGCCTTCACGGAGACCTCGGCGGCGTCGGCCAACCCCACCTCCTGCAGCCGGCCGAGTAACTCCAGGTAGGCCGCGACCACCCGGTCCGCGTGGGCCCGGTCCGTGGTGTCCTCCCCCAGATGATCGATACTCACCGTGAGCCCGGCGCTGATCAACCGCCGGCTGACCGCGATCACATCGTCGCTGGATTCTCCGGCCACGAACCGCGACACCACATCGCTGGTCACCGGAGCCTTCGTGATCGCTCCACGGATGCGTGCGCTCCGCGAGATGCGCAGGAGTGCCTGACGCAGCACGCCAACCCCCTCCTCATCGCTCTCGGTTGCGCTCGGTTGCTTCTGGTTGCTTCCGGTTGTTCGCTGGACTCTAGCGGCGCAGCGTCGACGCGACTCCGCTGCCGTCGACGGCGTACGAGGAGTGCACCGGGGCGGCGAGATGGAGCCGGGTGAAGGCCAGCGACTCAGCCAGATGATCTTCACGGAGCGATCGGGTTTCGCTCTTACGGGAGTTGATCTCCAGCACCACGTGACCGGCGAAGTCCCGTTCGGCCAGATGCTCCAGAACCATGTCGGCGTGTTGATCACCGTGGCCCGGCACCAGGTGTTCGTCCTTGGCCGACCCGGTGCCGTCGGTCAGATGGACATGCCGGAGTCGGTCGTCCCAGCGGCGCGCCAGATCCAGCGACTGTTGATTGGCCGTCGAAGCGTGCGAGAGGTCCAGTGTCAGGTGGTCGTAGTCGAGTTCGGTCGGATCCCAACCGGGCATGTATGCCTTCAGCTCACCGCCCGGGGTCCGCCACGGGTACATGTTCTCCACACAGAAGGTGATTCCCGTGGACTCGGTGAGCCGGCGGACACCATCGACGAACCCGCGAGCGTACTCGCGCTGCCAACGAAACGGTGGGTGCACCACGACGACATCGGCGTCGAGCCGGCGGGCGGCGTCGGCGGAACGCTCCAACTTGGCCCAAGGGTCGCTCCCCCACACCCGTTGAGTGATCAGCAAGCACGGAGAGTGCACGGAGAGCACCGGGACCTGGTGGTAGTCGCGCAGCTTCAGCACAGCGTCGATGTCGGCCGCCACCGGGTCGATGCCCACCATCAACTCGACGCCGTCGTAACCGAGCCGGTGAGCCAGTTCGAAGGCGCTCGAGGTGGTCTCGGGGTAGACCGAAGAGGTGGACAGGCCCACCTTGGCGGGCGGCACCCTCACATGCGGGTTCACATGGTGGCGTGCGGGCACAGTTCCACCCTAGCCCGAACGGTAGGCCGGCCTGATGAAGCGGCAGAACACGGTCAAGTCACCGGCGAGCAGGAGACGGGATACGGCGAGCGTCGGCAAGCGGAGCGCCGGCTCGGTGTGGACGACCGAGGGAGCAGACACGCTCCTTCGTCTGCGAGTGAGGGAGGAAGACGAGTCCTGGGGCGCGGAGCGTGCGCGAGCCGGGCCAAAGCGGTGGACACGATGGCCGCCGGGTGGCGCGTAGGCTGCCGTCGTGCCCGAGGTGTCGATCCCGTTTCCCCGCGCCTTCGTGGAATTCGTCGACCCGGCCGACGCGGAGACCCTGTACCGATGTGATCTCACCTGGTTGACATCGTTGTGGACCTGCATCTTCGGACGTGGCTGTCAGGGCATCTACGCCGACCGACCCGATGACGGCTGCTGCACCTTGGGTGCGCACTTCGCGGACGAAGCCGACGAGAAACGGGTCGCCAAGGCGGCGAAGAGATTGTCGGCCCGGCAATGGCAGTACCGGTCGGCGGCCAAGAACGAAGGTTGGGTCGAGCTCGAAGGACCGGAAACCGTCACCGAAGGCGAAGAGCCGGCCCGCAAGACCAAGATCGTCGACGGCGCCTGCATCTTCCTCAACCGACCCGGGTTCGCCGCCGGCACCGGCTGCGCCCTGCATCTGCTGGCGCTGGACGAGGGGCGCCCGGTCACCGAGACCAAACCCGACGTCTGCTGGCAGCTGCCGATCCGCCGCCAGTTCCGGACCGTGACCCGGAGCGACCAGACCAGTTACACCGAGGTCAGCATCGGCGAGTACGGCCGGGACGGCTGGGGTCCGGGTGGTCACGATCTGGACTGGTACTGCACCGCCAACACCGAGGCGCACATCGCCCGGCGGCCGGTCTACAAGCAGAACAAGTCCGAACTCGTCGCGTTGATGGGAGCACCGGCCTATCGCGTTCTGGTCGGGTTGTGCCGCGACTTCGAGGCCCGGCCGGGCGCATCGATGCGGCATGCCGCCGACCCCGCCCGGAGCCACCGCGCTGGTTGACACACAATGGGTCCATGCAGCTGGACCATCTCTCTTTCGCAGCGGGTCCAGAAGGCGCGAAGCTGACGGCGGCTCGGTTGGGTGGCCTGCTCGGGGCCGGGTTCAGCGACGGCGGGTTCCATCCGCGGTTCGGCACCCGAAATCTGACCCTCCCGCTCTCGAACGGCCGCTATCTGGAGGTGGTCGAGGTTCTCGACCATCCGGCCGCGGAGAAGGCGGCGTTTGGGCAAGCGGTCCGGGCCCGGTCCGCCGACGGCGGCGGCTGGCTTGGCTGGGTGGTCGCCGTCGACGATCTGGAGCCGATGGAGCGCCGATTGGGCCGACCCGCCATCGAGGGTCACCGCCACCTGCCCGACGGGAACCTGCTGGAGTGGGAGCAGCTCGGCGTCAAGGGGCTCCAGGCCGATCCTCAGCTGCCGTTCTTCGTGCACTGGCTCAGTGACGCCGGAGCCCATCCTTCCGTGGGCGGTGGGGACGTGGCCCTGCTGCGGATCGAGATCGCCGGTGACCCGGAACGCGTCGACGACTGGTTGGGCGGCGCCAGCCGCGATGTGCTGCACGACATCGACATCGACTGGATCGCGCCGAACGGGCAACCGGGCTTGATCGCGGCCACGTTCGGAACCCCGCACGGCGTCGTGCGCATCTGAGATGCCGGTCCGGATCCGGGCCGCGGTCGCGACCTTGCCGGTGTACCGGGCAGGACGGCCTCCCACCGGCGGCGGCCCGGCGCACACCCCCCACAAGCTGTCCAGCAACGAGAACCCCTTTCCCCCGCTACCCGAGGTGCTGGAGGCGGTAGTGGCGGCCTGCACCCAGATGAACCGCTATCCGGATCTGGCCAACGCCGAACTCACCGACGCCGTGGCGGCTCGGCTCTCGCTGCCGGCGGAGCGACTGGCGTTCGGCACCGGATCGGTGGGCCTGCTCTATCACCTTCTGCAGGCCGTGTGCGAACCAGGCGACGAGGTCGTCTTCGCCTGGCGCAGTTTCGAGGCCTACCCGATCGCGACCCAACTGACCGGAGCCGCTCAGGTCCGGGTGCGGCTGGGTCCGGGCGCCGTGCACGATCTGGCGGCGCTGCAGGCGGCGATCACCCCAGCGACCCGGGTGGTGCTGCTCTGCACCCCCAACAACCCGACCGGACCGGTCCTTCGACACGCCGACGTGGTGGCGCTGCTGGATGCGGTGCCCGACGACGTCGCGGTGGTGGTCGACGAGGCCTACGTCGAGTTCGTCCGGGATCCGGAGGCGGTCCGCAGTCTGGACCTGCTGGACCGCCCCAACGTGGTGGTGCTCCGCACGTTCTCGAAGGCGTACGGATTGGCCGGATTCCGGGTCGGCTACTGCGTGGCCGCGCCCGAGGTGGCGACGGCGGTCCGTGCGGTCGCGCTGCCGTTCGGGGTGTCGGTACCGGCCCAGGCCGCCGCGGTTGCCGCCCTGAGGGTCGAGGCGAGGCTGCTGACCCAGGTCGAGCACCTGGTGCGGGCCCGGGACCAACTCGCCGAAGGGCTGCGTCGGATCGGGTTCGCCGTGCCGGAAACGCAGGCCAACTTCGTGTGGCTGCCGGCCGGCCCGCTCACCGACGAGTACGCGGCCGCATTCGGACGGGCAGGCTTGAGCGTCCGGCCGTACGTTGCCGGGGACGATCACGACGGGATTCGCATCACGGTCGGGGTGCCCGAGGCCAACGCTCGGGTGCTGGAGGTGGCCGACACGCTGAACCGCTGAATCGTACGGGCGAGCGATTGTCGGTCCTGCGGGTTAACGTGCTCGACATGGCGAAGACCGCGGCACGTCCGTCCCATTCCTGCACCGAGTGTGGCTGGACCACCACCCGCTGGGTCGGCCGCTGCGGGGAATGTCAGGCCTGGGGCAGTGTGGTGGACGCCGGGGCCCCGAAAATCACTTCGGTCCGGTCTTCGGTACCGCGCAGCAAGGCGGTGCCGATCGCCCAGGTCGACGCCGACGCCGCCATCCGGGTGCTGACCGGGATCGGGGAGTTGGACCGGGTGCTCGGGTCAGGCCTGGTTCCCGGCGCGGTCGTGCTGCTGGCGGGCGAGCCTGGAGTCGGCAAGTCCACCCTGCTCCTCGAGGTGGCCAGTCGGTGGGCCAAGGCGGGCCGCCGCACCCTCTACGTCAGCGGCGAGGAGTCGGCGGCGCAGGTGCGGCTCCGGGCCGGCCGCACCGACGCCCTCGCCGATGCGCTCTATCTCGCGGCGGAGACGGATCTGGGGACCGTCCTCGGCCACATCGAGGAGGTGAACCCGTCGCTGCTGGTCGTCGATTCGGTGCAAACCATCGGCGCCGCCGAGGCGGACGGCTCGCCGGGCGGGGTGACCCAGGTCCGTGAGGTGACCGGAGCCTTGGTCCGGGTGGCGAAGCGCACGGGTATGGCGGTCGTCCTGGTCGGTCATGTCACCAAGGACGGGGCCATCGCCGGCCCGCGGATGCTGGAGCACCTTGTCGACGTGGTGCTGGCCTTCGACGGCGACCGGCACTCCGGCTTCCGCATGGTGCGCGCGACCAAGAATCGCTACGGGCCGGCCGACGAGGTGGGATGCTTCGAGATGGCCGAGCACGGGATCGTCGAGGTCCCCGATCCGTCCGGATTGTTCCTGTCCCAGCACGACGAGCCGGTCCCCGGCACCTGCGTCACCGTGACCATGGAGGGGAGGCGACCGCTGCTGGCCGAGGTCCAGGCCCTCGTCGCGCCGACCACCTTGCAGGCGCCCCGGCGAGTCATGCACGGCGTCGACGCCGGACGGATGGCCATGGTCCTGGCCGTGCTGCAGCGCCGGGCCCGGCTGCCGCTCTACAACCGAGACGTCTACGTCTCAACGGTGGGCGGGGCTCGGGTCAGTGACCCGTCGGCGGATCTGGCCGCCGCCATTGCCGTGGCCTCGACCGCCCGGAACGCCAGCACGACGCGGCGCTTCGTCGCGATCGGCGAGGTGGGCCTCGCGGGAGAACTGCGTCGGGTGCCGGGTCTGGACCGTCGGCTCGCCGAGGCCGCCCGGCTCGGCTTCACCGAGGCGGTCATCCCGGCCGATTCCGGGTCGGCTCGAGACCGGATGAGCAGTTCGCGCCACGGGCTGCTGGTGCACCGAGCCGCCACCATCGAACACGCGTTGCGGGCGTTGTCGCTGTGCGACGAGTCGCCGTCGCGGCGCGACGATGAGGGCGGACGCCGACGGGAGAGCGGGACCGGGCGGCCCACCGCGGTGCTGCGTCCCCTCGGCGGCTGAGCCCCGCAGCCGCAGCCGTTTCGGCCGGCGTCCCCTAAAGTGTCCCGGGTGCCCGAGGACGACGATCGCAGCCGCGTGCTGTCCTACCTCGGCCGACTAGCCCCGGGCACCCCGCTTCGGGAAGGGTTCGAGCGGATCCTGCGCGGCCGGACCGGAGCGCTGGTGGTCCTCGACGACTCGGCGGCAGTTCAGAGTCTGTGCACCGGCGGCTTTCCGCTGGACGTGCCCTACACCGCTACCGCGCTGCGGGAGCTGGCCAAGATGGACGGTGCCATCGTGTTGACGGCCGACACGGAGCGCATCGTCCGGGCCGGGGTCCAACTGATGCCTGACCCGGCGATCGAGACCGTCGAGACCGGCACCCGGCATCGGACGGCGGATCGGGTCGCCCGGCAGACGGGGGTTCCGGTGGTGTCAGTGTCGGCTTCCATGGCCACGATCTCGCTGTACGTCGACGACACCCGCCGGGTGGTCGAACAATCCGAAACGATTCTCACCAAAGCGAACCAGGCCCTGCAGACGCTCGAGCGATACCGGGCCCGGCTCTGGGAAGTCACGGCCCGCTTGTCTTCCCTGGAGGTCCAAGATCAAGTAACCGTGCGCGACTTCGCCTACCTGGCCCAGCGGCTGGAGATGGTGCGTCGGTTGGACGCCGAAGTGACCGCGTACGTGGTCGAGCTCGGCACCGACGGCCGGTTGTTGACCCTGCAACTCCACGACCTCGGTGTAGGCGTGGCGGACCTGCGGGCTCTGTTGGAACAGGATTATCGACCCGACGACGAGGACAAGCCGTTCGGACTGGACCGACTGGCGGAGCTGAGCACCTCCGAACTCCTCGAACCCCTGGGGGTGGCCCGGACGGTCGGGTTCACCGCGCACGAACAGCTGGACACCAAGATCAGCACCCGCGGGTACCGGCAGATCTCACAGATCAACCGGCTCCCGATGGCGCTGGGCGTCCGCTTGATCGAGCATTTCGGCAGTCTGCAGGGCCTCTTCGCGGCGAGCAGCGCCGAACTGCAGGAGGTGGACGGTGTGGGAGAGCAACGGGCTCGGGTCATCCGGGACGGTCTGGTCCGACTGGCCGAGGCGGCCTACTACGAACCGGTGAGCTAGTCCCGCAGGGTGATCGGCAGCTTGGCGGTCTTGCCACCGGACACCTGGGCCGTGGCGAGGTAGGTGCCGGGCTTGGGAGGCGTTCCCGCCGTGACGCAACCCGCGGCAGTGCTTCGGCCGTCCCAGGCGATGAGCCAAGACAGCGTCTGGTCGAGCTCCAGCTTGGCCGCCACCGCAAATACGGCGGTGGAACACGACTTCGAGCTCCAGACGACCTTCTTGCCCGAGCTCACCTTCAGCTCGAAGTCGGCCTTGGCCAACGACAGCAGGCAGGTCTCGTCGCCTTCGTTGCGGAGGGTGACTTTGAAGCTGGCCGGTCGGGCAAGCTTGAGCATCTGCCTGCCGACGAGCGTGGCCTGCAGTTGTTTCCGCTCGCATGCCGGGGTCGCGGTGGTGGCCGCATCCCGCGCGGACCTCTGGGCCGACGCGTCCGACGAACTGCTGGGGCTCGCGGTCGAGGTGCTCCTGGCGCTCGAGACGCTCGGACTGGGACTCGCGCTGGTGGGGCTCGATACAGGGCCACTGGTGAGAGTGGGACTGGGGCTGAGGCTCACGGTCGGGCTGGGAGCCACCGGCGGCGGCGCGGCCGGCCGGGTCGCCCCGCTACTGGCGCGGGCCAGGCCCAGGCTGATCAAGACCAAGATCATCAGGGCGAGAATGACGAGGACCCGCCGCAACCAGTACGTACGGACTGGTTCAGGCCCCTCCGGATGGAGCACGCCGCTCATGGGGTGAGCCTAGGCAGCTGAGGACCGGCTATCGGGCAGGCACGCCGACGGTATTTGCGCGGACCGACCGGGGTAGCGTGGCGACGTGTCGCGCGGTCGTTCCCCGAGCTCGTCGAACGCTGCCCCGGATTCCCCAAATAGCCCCGAAGTCGCTCTCGCCGTGGACCCGGCAGCGGTGGTCCGCCGCATCCTGACCTGGTACGGCGAACAGGGTCGCGATCTGCCCTGGCGGCGCCCGGACGCCACCCCATGGCAGATCGTGGTCAGCGAGTTCATGCTGCAACAAACTCCGGTGGCGCGAGTGCTTGGCCCGTGGCAGACCTGGGTGGAGCGGTGGCCGACGCCACCGGCATTGGCGGCGGCCCCGGTGGGGGAGGCGGTCCGGGCCTGGGGCCGGCTGGGCTATCCGCGGCGCGCCCTCCGGTTGCACGCGGCGGCCACCGTGATCACCGAGCGTCACGACGGTGAGGTGCCCACTGTTCACGCGGACCTGCTGGCCCTGCCAGGCGTCGGTTCCTACACGGCGGCGGCGATCGCGAGCTTCGCCTTCCGCCAACGCCATGTCGTCCTCGACACCAACGTCCGCCGGGTCCTGACCCGCATCGCGCTGGGCGAGGCTCATCCGCCGGCGAGCCTGGGCAGCGCCGAGGAGCAGCGGGCCCGTCGGTTCCTGCCGCGGTCGGGAGCACGTGCGGCCCGCTGGGCGGTGGCCTCGATGGAGCTGGGGGCCTTGGTCTGCACGGCTCGTTCGCCGCGCTGCGGCAGCTGCCCCGTGGCCCGGCACTGCGCGTGGCACCGGCTGGGCCGGCCGGTCCAGCCCGGGCCGCCGCGCCAGGGCCAGGGGTACGCGGGAAGCGACCGACAATGCCGGGGCGCGTTGCTGGCTGTACTTCGATCGACGGACGAGTCGGTGCCCGGGGCCGAGTTGGCGCGGGCGTGGCCGCATCCCGATCAACGGCGGCGATGTCTGGAGTCGCTGCGCGCCGACGGCCTGCTGGAGATCGCCGGCGAGGACCGCTATGCGCTGCCCCTGTCGAGTTATCACTGAGACACGAACCGCGAAGGAGAACGCCATGCCCGACCTCGCCCCCACACTGACGCTGCGCAACAACGCCGAAATCCCGGTGATCGGGCTCGGCACGTCACCGATGGAAGGCAACGAAGCGGCCACGGCTGTGCGCACCGCGCTCGAGGTCGGCTACCGATTGGTCGACACGGCCGAGAACTACCGGAACGAGGAGGCGGTAGGGCAGGGCATCGCCGACTCAGGGGTGGACCGCTCCGAGATCTTCATCACCACGAAGTTCAACCGAAATTGGCACAGTGTCGATGGCGCGGCGGAGGCTTTCCGGGGCAGTGCGCAGCGGCTGGGGGTCGACTACCTCGACCTGCTGATGGTGCACTGGCCGAATCCCGATCAGGATCGCTACGTCGACGCTCTCCGGGGTCTGGGCCGACTGCTCGAGGCCGGCGACATCCGCGGGATCGGCGTCTCCAACTTCAAGCCGACCCACCTGCAGCGCGTGCTGGACGAGACCGACATCGTGCCCGACGTGAACCAGATCCAGCTCAGTCCGTACAACACCCGGGCCGAGACCCGGGCCTTCGACGCCGAGCACGGCATCGTCACCGAGTCCTGGAGCCCGATCGGAGCGTCGGACGCCGGTCTCCGGTCTGACCCGGAGATCAGCGAGATCGCCGCCCGGCATGGCAAGTCGACCACTCAGACGGTGCTGCGCTGGCATGTGCAGCTGGGACTGGTGGCCATCCCCAAGTCCGCCAACCCGAAACGGATCGCCGAGAACCTCGACATCTTCGACTTCGAGTTGACCGACGACGAGATGGCCGCCATCTCCGGCCTGGACCGGGGCGAGGCCCACATCTCCGACTCCGACCGGACCGGCCACTGAACACAGCCGACCGCTCAGTTGGGCAACGGTTCGGCCGGGGGTGAGGAGGAGCTGCGGGTGGCGCCGATCGAGGCGACGACCACGCAGGCCATGGCCAGCCACTGCCCCCCGGTCAGGAATTCGCCCAGGAGCAAGATGGCCGCCAAGGCCGCCGCCGCCGGTTCCAGGCTCATCAAGATGCCGAACAGCCGCGGCGGAATACGCCGCAGGGCGGTGAGCTCCAGACTGTACGGGATGACCGACGACAACAGGCCCACCGCGACCCCCAGGATCAAGACCTGCGGCTGGAGCAACGTCGCTCCGGCCTCGGCGATCGCCGGCATCGCGAGCGTCACCACCCCGACCAGACTGGCCGCGGCCAGACCGGTGACCCCGGGCCAGCGCCTGCCGGTCTGTGCGCTGAGCAGGATGTACGCGGCCCAACCGGCGCCGGCCAGCAGGGCGAATAAGACTCCGGCCAGGTTGAGCCCGGTGGGTGAGAAACCCAGCATCGCCACCCCGAGGCCGGCCAGGGCGACCCAGATGAGGTCCCGGACGTGGCGGGAGCCGATCAGGGCCACGGTCAACGGGCCTAGAAACTCGATGGTCACGGCCATGCCCAGCGGAATCCTCGCGAACGACTGGTAGATGGCCCAGTTCATCGTGGCCAGGGCGATCCCGAACAGCAGGGCCACCAGCCAGTCCGAGCCGCTCCGCCCGCGGATCGCCGGCCGGGCGATGATCAAGAAGATCACCGCCGAGGTGGCCAGTCGCAGCCACACCATGGCCGTGGGCGGCACCACAGCGAACAGGTCCTTGGCGATGGCGGCGCCGAACTGGACCGACAGGATCCCGCCGATCACCAGCCACACCGCCGGGATGCGTCCCGGCCAGCGACGCGCTCCCTCCGCGGCCTCCGACACGAGGAATCACTGTGCCAGACGGAGAGCTCTCGCAAGACGCCGCTGAGCCTGCCGAAGATGCCTCTTCGACAGGCTCAGGGCACCGCTGGATTCGCCGGGGACTACTTCAGCTCGGCCTCGCCGGCCTCGCCGAAGCCCTCGACGATCCCGCCGAACTCGACCGGCGGGGCATCCGGGGCCTTCGAGCGCGGAATGCCGGTGAAGGTGAACGGGATCTCCGAACCCGGATCGGCCACGTCGACCACCACGATCTCACCCGGCTTCAACTCCGCGAACAAGATCTTCTCGGCCAGATAGTCCTCGATGTCGCGCTGCAGGGCGCGGCGCAACGGACGAGCCCCGAGCGTCGGATCGTAACCCCGCTGAGCGATCAGGGTCTTGGCCGCGGGCGTGAGCTCGATGCCCATGTCCTTGTCCTTGAGCCGGATCTCGATCTGCGCCACCATCAGGTCGACGATGCGCTCGATCTCTTCCTGCGTGAGCTGGCGGAACACGACGATCTCGTCGACGCGGTTCAAGAACTCCGGCCGGAAGTGCTGTTTGAGCTCGTCGGCCACCTTGGCCTTCATCTTCTCGTACGAGCCTTCCGCTCCACCGGCAGCGCTGAAGCCCAGCGACACGCTCTTGGCGATGTCGCGGGTGCCGAGGTTGGTGGTCATCACGATGACGGTGTTCTTGAAGTCGACCACCCGACCCTGCGCGTCGGTCAACCGACCTTCGTCCAAGATCTGCAGCAGCGAGTTGAAGATGTCCGGGTGGGCCTTCTCGACCTCGTCGAACAAGACCACGCTGAATGGCTTCCGGCGCACCTTCTCGGTGAGCTGGCCGCCCTCCTCGTAGCCGACGTAGCCAGGAGGTGAGCCGAACAACCGGGACGCGGTGTGCTTCTCGGAGTACTCGCTCATGTCCAACTGGATCAGTGCGTCCTCGTCGCCGAACAGGAACTCGGTCAGCGCCTTGGTCAGCTCGGTCTTACCGACGCCGGACGGGCCGGCGAAGATGAACGAGCCGCTGGGTCGCTTCGGGTCCTTCAGACCGGCACGCGTGCGTCGGATCGACCGAGACAGCGCGCGAACGGCGTCGAACTGGCCGATGTAGCGCTTGCCCAGCTCCTCCTCCATCCGCAGCAGTCGCGACGACTCCTCCTCGCTGAGCTTGAACACCGGGATCCCCGTGGCCGTCGAGAGCACCTCGGCGATGATCTCCTCGTCGACTTCCGCGACCACGTCGAGGTCACCGGACTTCCACTGCGCCTCACGCTCGGCCCGGGCACTGAGCAACTTCTTCTCGTCGTCGCGCAGACTCGCGGCCCGCTCGAAGTCCTGGGCGTCGATCGCCGCCTCTTTCTCGAGGCGGACGGCGGCGACCTTCTCGTCGAACTCGCGCAGATCCGGCGGGGCCGTCATCCGGCGGATCCGCAACCGAGCGCCGGCCTCGTCGATGAGGTCAATGGCCTTGTCCGGCAGGAACCGGTCGGAGATGTACCGGTCGGCCATCTGCGCCGCGGCCACCAGAGCCTCGTCGGTGATGGTGACCCGGTGGTGCGCCTCGTACCGGTCCCGCAGACCCCGCAGGATGTCGATGGTGTGCGCGATCGACGGCTCGGCGACCTGAATGGGCTGGAAACGACGCTCCAGCGCGGCGTCCTTCTCCACGTACTTGCGGTACTCATCCAGCGTGGTCGCGCCGATCGTCTGCAACTCCCCCCGGGCCAGCATCGGCTTGAGGATGCTGGCGGCGTCGATGGCGCCCTCGGCCGCACCGGCCCCAACCAGGGTGTGGATCTCGTCGATGAACAACACGACGTCGCCGCGGGTCTTGATCTCCTTCAGAACCTTCTTCAGCCGCTCCTCGAAGTCGCCGCGGTAACGCGAACCAGCCACCAGGGCACCGAGGTCGAGACTGTAGATCTGCTTGTCGCGCAGCGTTTCGGGCACGTCGCCACGCACGATGGCCTGGGCCAGACCCTCCACGCACGCGGTCTTGCCGACGCCGGGTTCACCGATCAGCACCGGATTGTTCTTGGTGCGCCGGGACAGCACGGTCATCACCCGTTCGATCTCGGTCTCCCGACCGATGACCGGGTCGAGCTTGTTCTCTCGCGCGGCCTGGGTGTAGTTGCGACCGAATTGATCAAGCACCATCGAGGAGGACGGAGCATTGCCTTGCTCCGGAGCACCGGAGGTGGCCGCTTCTTTGCCCTGGAATCCGCTGAGCAATTGCAGTACCTGGTTGCGTACCCGATTGAGGTCGGCACCCAGTTTGACCAGTACCTGCGCGGCGACACCTTCGCCCTCGCGAATCAAGCCGAGCAGAATGTGCTCGGTCCCGATGTAGGAGTGATTGATCTGCAGCGCCTCCCGCAGACTCAGCTCCAACACCTTTTTGGCGCGCGGCGTGAAGGGGATGTGACCACTGGGTGACTGCTGGCCGTGCCCGATGATCTCTTCGACCTTTTGTCGGACTGCTTCCAGCGAAATACCCAGGGACTCCAATGCCTTGGCTGCGACTCCTTCACCCTCGTGGATGAGGCCCAGCAGAATGTGCTCGGTCCCGATGTAGTTGTGGTTCAACATCCGAGCCTCTTCTTGGGCCAGGACCACAACCCGTCGGGCTCTATCGGTAAATCGCTCGAACATGAGAACTCCTCGCTCCGATGCGCCTACCCGGATCCCTGTCCAGTACTGCGGGTCCGAGCGGGCACGTCTGTACGCCAACTCTAGTCGGCAGACGCCAGTTCGGAGGAAGTGACGTTACGCCTGGTGCGAGTCGACCGGGATCGAGCGTCTGTGCGCACGACTCACGGCACCCCTCCGTGCTGGATTCAGCGCACGATGCGGCTCAGCGATTCCCGTTTCGCCACATTTCGGGCGCGAGAAGCCCTCGTGTTCGCTCTGAGCGGACGAGTCTCAGCCGTGGGCCTTCTGATACGCCTCGCGCACCTCGGCGGACACCCGACCGCGGCTGCTCACTTCGAGGCCCTGACTCTGCGCCCAAGCGCGGATGTCGCTCGGGCTGGACGGCTCCGAGGACTTCGTTGTCCGCCGCCGGCGACCGCCGGTCTTGCGCGCGTGCGCCAGCCACACCGACAGCGACTCGCGCAACTGAGCGGCATTCTCGCTGGATAGGTCGATTTCGTACTCGGCCCCATCAAGAGCAAAGGAAACGGTTTCGTCCGCTTCTGAGCCGTCGTAATCGTCCTCCAGAATAATCTGTACCCGCTGGGCCACGCCGACCTCCGATATATACGTTTGTTCCCCACCTGACACTCGAGATATTACCCGAAAACTTCAGGCGCTGGTCACCAGATCCAAGGCGATGTCGAGGATGGGCGCGGAGTGAGTAATTGCACCAACCGCAACAAAATCGACACCGCTCTTTGCGACCTCGGTGGCCGATCCCAGAGTAAGTCCGCCACTGGCTTCGAACCGCACGTCGGCGGCCGCGTGCTCGGCGACGATCAAAGCCATGTCGGACGCGTTCATGTTGTCCAGCAGAACGTCGTCGGCCCCGGCGGCGATGACGTCACGAGCCTGTTCGGCGCTGGTCACTTCCACCTGGACGTCGAGCTTTGGAAAGGCGGCGCGGACGGCCCGATAAGCGGGCACGACTCCCCCGGCCGCCACGATATGGTTGTCCTTGATCAAAGCCGCATCGGCCAACGACATCCGATGGTTGACCCCGCCGCCGATGCGGACCGCGTACTTCTGCAGCATCCGCAGTCCCGGCACCGTCTTGCGCGAATCCCGGACCCGGGCGTTCGTCTCGGCCAGGGCGTCCGCCCAGGCCCGGGTGGCGGTCGCCACTCCGGACATCAAGGTGATCAGATTCAAGGCGACGCGCTCCGCCCTGAGCACCGACCGGGCGTTTCCCTCGACCCTGAGCAGGACGTCTCCGCGACGTACGGCAGCGCCGTCTCCTGCCAAGAAGTCGATCTTGAACGGGCCGGCGGGCGCGCAGACCAGACCCAGCGTGTAGGCCGCCACGTCGACTCCGGCCAGAACCCCCTCCCGGCGGGCGATCAGGTCTCCGGTGGCCACCGCATCAGCCGCAATGGTGGCTACCGAGGTGACGTCCACACCGGCCCCGACACCGGCCGGCAGGACCCCGCGGGCACCGAGATCCTCGGCCAGCGCGTCGTCCACGATCTGCCGAACGGCCGGAAGGTCGAGGCCCAGGTCCGCCACTCGGACCTCGAGCTCCTCCAGTCTGGCTGCCGTCATCGTGCGATCAGGTCCGGGCTGCGCGAGGGCACCGCCGCGTGCCGGAGCCGGCCACCTTCGGACCAGGTGACCAGGTGGGCGTGCCAGTCCTCCCGCCGCTCCTCGAAGTCGCTGCGCCAGTGGCAACCGCGCGATTCCTGCCGCAGCCACGCCGACGCGACGACCGCTCCGGCGACGGTGACCAGATTGGTCGCTTCCCAGGACACCACGCCGGGATCGGCACCATCGTCGGGAAGCAGCTGGCTCAACTCGGCCGCGGCGGCCTCGAGGCCCGAGGCGTGCCGGAGGCCACCGCAGTACCGACTCATGGCCCGCTGCAACCGCGGCACGACCGAGGGACTGAGCACCCCCGCGGGCCGTGCGTCAGACGCCACTTCGCGGAGCGGAGGTAGCTCGGCGTGCAACGCCGCCGCGATTCGGCGGGCGAACACCAATCCCTCCAGCAACGAATTGGAGGCCAGTCGGTTGGCCCCGTGCACGCCCGAGGAGGCGGCTTCCCCGCACGCGTAGAGCCCGGCCAGCGTCGTGGCGCCGTTGAGGTCGGTCTCGATCCCGCCACAGAAGTAATGCGATGCCGGGGACACCGGAATCAGGTCGACCACCGGGTCGATCCCGGCCCGCCGACAGCTCTGCAGGATGGTGGGGAACCGGACCCGCCAGATCTCCTCGCCGAGCATCCGGCCGTCGACGTAGACGTGATCGGAGCCCTCCTTCGCCATCTCGCGCATGATGCCCTTGGCCACCACGTCCCGCGGCGCCAACTCGGCGAGTGGGTGTTGCCCGACCATGAAGCGGTCTCCGGTGCCGTTGAGCAGGTGTCCTCCCTCACCCCGTACGGCTTCACTGACGAGCGGCAGTTGGCCGCGGACGCCCGACCCGAGGTAGAGCACCGTGGGGTGGAACTGGATGAATTCGACGTCGCGAAGCCGCGCGCCGGCGCGCAGCGCCACGGCCACGCCGTCGCCGGTGGAGACCGGCGGGTTGGTGGTCACCGCGTACACCTGGCCGATTCCACCCGTGGCCAAGATGACGGCCCGGGCCCGAACCGCACCCACGCCGCCGCGGGTCCCCTCGCCGAGCACGTGCAGCGTGATCCCCGCCACCGCCGGCGCCTCGCCGGGCGGGGTCTCGCCGGGCAGCAGATCCAGCACGACCGCGTGACTGACCAACTCGATGGCCGGATCGGCGGTGACCGCCGACACCAGGGCCCGTTCGATCTCGGCACCGGTCGCGTCCCCGCCGGCATGGGCGATCCGGTTGCGGTGGTGACCACCCTCCCGGGTCAGCGCCAAGGCACCGGCCGGGTCCCGGTCGAACTCCGCGCCGCGGGCGATCAGCTTGGCCACTTCGTCGGGACCCTCGGAGACCAGGACACGGACCGCTTCCTCGATGCACAGGCCTGCGCCGGCCACCAATGTGTCCTCGACGTGTTCGTCAACGGTGTCCCCCACCGCTTGGACCGAGGCGATCCCGCCCTGGGCCCAGTGCGTCGATCCCGCCGCCAGCTCATCCTTGGTCACGACCATGACCCGGCCGAGATCTCGGCACTCCAACGCCGCCGTCAGCCCGGCGATCCCCGACCCGATGACCAGCACGTCGACCTCGCGCACCCAACCCGGCGGTTCTGCCCGCAACCGTCCCGGCACCTGACCCAACGAAGGCAACAGTGGCAACTCGACGAACGACGACGCAGTCGGTGAGGGCATAACAGACATGCTCGCGCAGATCGCACGTTGAGCCGAACCGAGGTTCTGCCGACGTGGGTTTCAGGCGAGCCGGCGATCTTCTTCGTAGTTGGGGAGGACCGGCTCGCGGCGGGTTCCGTAGTCGAGGCCGCTCAGGTCGAGGTCGACGACGGTGGGATGCGTGCCGTCGGTCCACAGCTCGTCCGAGGGGGCGCTCCCCGGCTCCCCATCCTGATCCACCAGGACGCGCCGAGGCATGGCGTGTACGTGAGCGCCCTCAGCTTCGTCAACGGCGCCGTTCTCGCTGTTCTCGACGTCGAGCAGCGCCGCCAGCTCGGCTTCGCGGGCCCGGACGGTGTCCTGCAACGACGCAATGACTTCCTGCCGGCGGGTGATCTCGGCGGAAAGCGCGGCCCGGTCCCCCTTCAACGAGGACACCTCACCACGCAGCTGGGCGATCACGGTCTGCTGGCGGGTGATCTCTCCCAGGGCCGCGACGTTGCGCTCGGTGACGACCTGCAGCACCGCGGAGTTGTGGGCACGCTCGACGCGCAGCGTCTCGCCGTGGGCGCGAGTGCTGGCCAGCATCGCCGCTGCGTGTCGACGCCGGTCGGCGCGCACTTCCCGCCATGCCAGCAGCGTCGCGGCCACGGCGGCGGCGACGGCCACGACGACCCCTATGCGGACGACCCAGACCGGACCGAAGGTCGCGGCGACGGAGATGAGCGTGCCCGCGACGAGCACGATCGTGGCCGTCCGTCGGAGTGAGGAGGGCGGCAACGATCGTGCGGCCCTCTTGTCCATCCTGATCGAGGGGGAAGTCACGCGGTCACGATATGCCCGCCGACTCCGCCGGCCCGGGATTTAGCTCTCCGCCCCGTTCACGGTGTCGAGGTCGTCATCCTCGTCGTCGCGCCGCGGTACCCGGCAGGCCCGCTCCAGGAACAATCCGGCCACCATCAATCCCAGTCCGGCCACCACCGCGATGCCGGCCCTGATCACCCGTTCCCGGGGCGCATCAGCCTCCCAGCGCGTGACGAACAGCAACGCGAAGGCGAAGTAACCTCCCGCCACCATCGCGCCGGCCAAGGCGCACGCCTTCCCCAACACGAGATACGCCACCGCACGTTGCGACTCCACTCGTTCCCGGCGGACCTGGATCCGCTGCCAGGTGGTGTAGGCGAGCACTCCGACCAAGGCGGCGATGACCAGGACGCCGAGCGGCGCGGTCCAGGGCACCTGCGGCGGCACGACCCCGAGGGCGTTGGCCGCGATCACGACCAACCAGCCCGCCATCACGCCGACCAAAGCGGCGATCACCAGAGCGCGCGGGGGCGTCGGGCGTACCGAACCCCCGGTGGGTGGAGTGGCCAAACCCCTCCGCCTGCTCAGTCGCCTTCGATGACGAGATCGTCGCGCCGGACCACCCCGTGCAAGTCCATCGGCGCCAGCAGGTCGGCCAGCTTGCCTCGTCCGGGGAGCTCGCCCTTCGCGTCGATCTCGTACCAGGGGGCGATGACGAACCCGCGCTCATGCGCCAACGGATGCGGCAGCCGTAGATCCTCGGCATCCGACTCAGTCGTGCCGACCATGATCAGGTCGACGTCGAGCGTACGAGGGGCGTACCGCTCGGGGCCCCGCTCGCGTCCGAACGCGTCTTCGATGGCCAACGCCCGCTCGAGCAGTGTCCTGGGCTCCAGCGTCGATTCGGCCACCACCACCATGTTGAGGAACTGGGGGCTGTTCTCTGGTGCATCGACCGGGTCGGTCTCGTACACCGACGACACGTCGACCACGATCACGTCCGGCGTATCGCGCAGCGCGTCGACGGCACCCTGGAGATTGCCGAGCCGGTCGCCGAGGTTGGAGCCGATGGAGTAGACGACCTTGCGCAGCGGCTTCATGCCGCTCAGAGTGTCGGCGTCGATGGCGTGGGGATTAGGGCTGCTCATTGATGATTGCTCCTCGTCAGTGAGACGGCGACATCGCCAACTCGTACAGGCAGGGGTGCTTGCGGCTTGTGCACGGTGACCTCCACCGTCTCCACCCTGGGTACCCGGAGGCAGGTCCGGGCAATGCGCTCGGCCAACGCCTCGATCAGATTGAGCGGGTTTCGCTCGATATCGGCAACGACCGCCGACGCCAGTCCCGAGTAGTCGACGGTGTCGGCGATGTCGTCGCTTCGGCCGGCTCTGCTCAAGTCCAGAGTGCACACTAGATCAACCACGAACTGCTGGCCTTGGCTGCGCTCGAACTCGAACAAACCGTGATGGCCGAAGCCACTGATACCCGTGAGGACTACTCGATCCGCCGTCATCGTCACCTCCCCACCCCGGACCCTATCCGACCGCCCCCGGCCGTCCGCGGCGCTACTCGGGACGCGGTTCCGGTCCCCAGTCGGGTGTCCGGCCGTCAGCGCGCGGCCAGTCGTTGCACGACGGCGACGGCGTCTCGGTGAGGACGTACGGTGTGGACCCGGACGCCCCAGATCTGCCGGGCCGCGAGCAGTGCGGTGAGGGCGAGCGAGGCATCGTCGCGTTCGCGGGCCGGTCGCGGCTGGTCGGGGCTGCCCAGCAGCCGGCCGAGGAAGGTCTTGCGGGACACCCCGAGCAGCACGGGACGGCCGAGGGCCGCCAACTCGTCGATGCGCTGGAGGAGTTGCCAGTTGTGCTCGCCGGTCTTGGCGAAACCCAGGCCGGGGTCGACTATCAGCCTGTCGCCGGCGATCCCGGCGGCTCGGCAGCGTTCGAGTTGGGTCCCGAGCTCGGCGATCACCTCGGACACCACATCGATGTAGCGGGCCTTGTCCTGCATGCCGGCGGAATGCCCCCGCCAGTGCATGCACACGTACGGAACGCCCAACTCCGCCACGGCGTCGATCATCTCCGCGTCCGCCTGACCGCCGGAGACGTCGTTGACCAGAATCGCTCCGGCGTCCACGGCCTTCCGGGCCACCTCGGAGCGCATGGTGTCCACACTCACCGCCGCGCCGGCCTCGACCAGTCCCTCGATGACGGGCATCACCCGGCGTAGCTCTTCGGTCGGATCGGGGCGGGCAGCCCCAGGACGGGTGGACTCGCCGCCGACATCGATGAGATCGGCTCCCTCGATCAGCAGCTGCCTCCCGTGCCGGATGGCCGCCTCAGGGTCGAACCACTTCCCGCCGTCGGAGAACGAGTCCGGGGTGACGTTGACCACCCCCATGACCACCGTGCGGCCTGGCTGGGGCAGCCCGGGAACGTGTACGGGCTTCATCGCCTCACCCTAGTGGGCGCGACCCCTCCGCTTCTCGCGCGGAATTCCTGCGTTCGCGTACGAAGATCTGCGCTCGAACACCGGAATCGCGCGCCGGAACGGAGCGCGAGGGCCCACGGGATATTCGGGTGGCTCGCGTTCCGGCCGCGAAGTTTTCCACAGATCTCCAGTCGAGGACCGCTCCCGGTGGCTCCGAGGACTTGGCTGATCCACGTGCGGGATTCGACGACCGAGGTGCGTCTGGCTCGATCGTGGTACGAGGAGGGATGTGACGCCGGACGGCTGGCTCGAAGACTGGGCCGTGGCGAGATCGTGCGGATTCGTCACGGCGCGTACGCGTCGGCACACGCCGAGCAGGCCGCGACGAGACATCGTCAACTGATCGCCGCGACCCTGCCCCGGCTCGGGTCCGACGCGGTGCTCAGTCACACGTCGGCGGCGATTCTGCACGGGTTGCCCCTGTGGCCCGACAGCCTGCTGCAGCTGCACGTCACCGTCCGAACCCGATCGTCCGGCGGGCGACGAACCCCGCAGCTGCACGTCCATCCCGGTCCGTTGGACGACGAGGACACGGTCAGCCTTGACGGTTGGCCCGCCACCTCTCTTGCCCGCACGGCGGCCGACCTCGCTCGTACGGTGAGCCTGGACCGGGCGGTCGCCTTTGCTGACGCCGCACTTCGTCTGGGGCTGCCGCGTTCGGAGCTCGAGCGCCACGTGCACCAGGCGGACCGCCGGCACGGCGTCGGGCAGTTGCGATTCGTGACGGCCTTCGCCGACCAGCGGGCGGAGTCGGTCGGCGAGTCACGCAGCCGACTGATCATCCATCAGGTCGGGCTCCCCTCGCCGGAGCCCCAGTACGAGATCGTCGACCCGGCCACCGGTGTCGTACTGGCCCGCTGCGACTTCGGATGGGAGGAGCACCGTACCCTCGGCGAGTACGACGGCAAGGTCAAGTACGGCCGGTTGCTCGAGCCCGGCCAGGACCCCGGCGACGTCGTCTATGACGAGAAGCGCCGCGAGGACATGCTCCGAGATCTGGGTCACGAGGTGGCGCGCTGGACATCCCCCGATCTCCGCCACCCGGCGACCATCCGCGATCGGGTGCTGCGAGCCTTCGCCCGTGGCGACCGTCGCTGACGCCGCGGCTCCCGTGTCCGTTCCCGCGCGCGAGACCGGGATCAGCGTGGGAATATTCGTAGGCAAACCCCGGAAACGCGCGCGAGAACCGGAGTGTCGGCTAGCTCCGAGCGACGATGAGGCTCATCGCTTCGGCGCGAGTGGCGGGATCACGCAGCTGGCCCCGGACGGCACTGGTGACGGTCTTGGAACCGGGTTTGCGCACGCCGCGCATGGTCATGCAGAGGTGTTCGCACTCGATCACGACAATGACGCCGCGCGGCTGCAGGATCCGCTGCAGGGCGTCGGCCACCTGGGTGGTGAGCCGTTCCTGGACCTGCGGTCGTTTCGCGAACAGATCGACCAAGCGGGCCAGCTTGCTCAGGCCGGTGATCTGTCCGGCGTCGTTCGGGATGTAGCCGACGTGGGCGACCCCGGTGAAAGGTACGAGGTGGTGCTCGCAGGAGCTCCAGACCTCGATGTCCTTGACCAGCACGAACTCATCGTGCCCGAGATCGAACGTGGTCGCCAGCACCATCTCCGGATCCTGCTGCAGGCCTTGGAACATCTCCGCGTACGCCCTCGCCACCCGCTCCGGAGTGCCGCGCAGGCCATCTCGGTCGGGGTCTTCGCCGATCCCGTACAGGATCTCGCGGACGGCCGCGACCACCCGGTCGTGGTCGAACCCGCCCGCCGACGGCGGCCTCCCGATCGGGTCGATACCGCTCCGATCGATACTGCTCGGCGAACTCACCGGTAGTCGGGGCCCGCCGGCGGCCAATTCGATCCGGGGGGCGGACCCTGGGGTCCGGGGTACGGGCCGGGCGGCGTGGCTCCACCCGTGGGTCCACCGGGCCCGGGATGCGGCCCCGGTCCGGCGACCCCTTCCGGTTGCGACGGAGGCTGCGGCGGCACCGGCGTGTGCCCCGGCGGCAGAGCGGCGCCGCCGGGCGGGTTGTCTCCTCCGGCGGGCAGCCGGCCGTTGCCGTGGCCGTTGGTGTGCCCGTTCAGGGCGGGCGGCGGCGGGGTGACCGGCGGGATCTTGGACGGCACCCGGGTGTCGGAGCCCGTCCAGGCGGGCCGCTTCGGCCACAGCTGCAGCGGCTGGAACACCTCGGCCACCTCCGCCTTGTCCAAAGTCTCCTTCTCGAACAGCGCACGCACCAGACTGTCCAACACGTCCCGGTTGGCGGTGAGGATGTCGAACGCCTCCTGGTGGGCGTTGCTGATCAGCTTGGAGACCTCCTCGTCCACTATCGCCGCGATGTCCTCGGAGTAGTCCCGCTGGTGGCCGAAGTCCCGGCCCAGAAACGGCTCGGCGTCGCCGGTGCCGAGCTTGACGGCCCCGATCCGCTCGGTCATGCCGTACTGGGTGACCATCGCCTTGGCCACGTTGGTGGCCTTCTCGATGTCGTTGCTGGCGCCGGTCGTCGGGTCGTGGAAGACCAGCTCCTCGGCCGCCCGGCCGCCCATCATGTACGCCAACTGGTCCAACAACTCGGCCCGGGTGTTGGCGTACTTGTCCTGCTCGGGCAGCACCATCGTGTAGCCGAGGGCCCGACCACGGGGCAGGATCGTCACCTTCTGGACGGGGTCGGTGCCGGGCAGGGCCGCGGCGACCAGGGCGTGGCCGCCCTCGTGGTAGGCGGTGATCAACTTGTCCCGCTCGTTCATCAGCCGACTGCGCTTCTGCGGCCCGGCGATGACCCGGTCGATCGCCTCGTCCATGTGCAGGTTGGTGATCATCCGGTCGTTCTGTCGGGCGGTCAGCAGGGCCGCTTCGTTGAGCACGTTGGCCAGGTCAGCGCCGGTGAATCCCGGGGTGCGGCGGGCCACACCCTCGAGGTCGACGTCGGGCGCCATCGGCTTGCCCTCGCCGTGCACCTTCAGAATCTGGAACCGACCCCTGAGATCGGGGGCCTCGACACCGATCTGGCGGTCGAACCGACCCGGCCGCAGCAGGGCCGGGTCGAGGACGTCCGGCCGGTTGGTGGCGGCGATCAAGATCACGCCGCCGCGGACGTCGAAGCCGTCCATCTCGACCAGCAATTGGTTGAGGGTCTGCTCCCGCTCGTCGTGGCCGCCACCCATCCCCGCGCCGCGGTGCCGGCCCACGGCGTCGATCTCGTCGATGAAGACGATGGCCGGCGCATTCTCCTTGGCCTGCTCGAACAGATCCCGGACCCGGGAGGCACCGACGCCGACGAACATCTCCACGAAGTCCGAGCCCGAGATGGAGAAGAACGGCACGCCCGCCTCTCCCGCCACCGCACGGGCCAGCAGGGTCTTGCCGGTACCGGGCGGACCGTACAACAGCACACCCTTGGGGATCTTCGCCCCCACGGCCTGGAACTTGGCCGGCTCAGCCAGGAACTCCTTGATCTCCTCGAGCTCCTCGATGGCTTCCTCGCAGCCGGCGACGTCGGAGAAGGTCGTCTTCGGCGTGTCCTTGTTGGCCACCTTGGCCTTCGACTTGCCGAACTGCATCACCCGGCTGCCGCCGCCCTGAACCGAATTGAGCAGGAAGAAGAACAGCACGCCGATGATGATGAACGGGATCAAGGTGCCGAGCAGCGACTGGAAGAAGCCGGGCGTCGGGTTCGACCCGACCCAGCTGTCCAAGGTTCCGGCGGCCACCCGCTCGTTGAGCCGGTTGATCAGCTCCAGGCTCTGGTTGCCGATCCAGGTGGCCCGGAACTTCTGGGGCTGGTCACCCTTGGTGGTGACCTGGATCTGCTGCTCCTTGTCGATCATCTTGACTTCGCTCAACGGATCGTTGCCGTTGATCAGGGACACCACCTGCGACGTGGGAACATCCTTGTAGCCGCCGGTCAGGCTGCCGCTGAAATCCACCAGCAGCCCGATTGCCACCACGGCGAGAATGATCCACAGAATCGGTCCGCGGAGTATGCGCTTCAGGTTCATGTCCTGCCTAGTCGACCTGCCTCGAAAGTACGGGCCTTCCGTGATCCGTACCCACTTAGGCTACCGGCAGACGCCAACGTGCCCCTAGTCGTACGGTGTTCGGTCAGGCGCGAGATGTGCTGGTCACGAATAGACGTGCGGGGCCAGCGTGGCCACCGAGGTGAGGTTGCGGTAGTGCCCGTTGTAGTCCAGGCCGTACCCGACCACGAACTCGTTCGGGATGTCGAAACCCACGTACGCCACGTCGACCGCGTTCTTCGCCGCCTCGGGTTTGCGGAAGGCGGTCATGATCTTCAGGCTCGCCGGATTGCGCGACAACAGGTTGCTGATCAGATAGGACAGCGTGAGCCCGGTGTCGATGATGTCCTCCACGACCAGCACGTGCAGGCCGCTGATGTCGGTGTTGAGGTCCTTGAGGATCCGGACCACGCCCGAGGATTTGGTGCCCGAGCCGTAGGAGGAGATCGCCATCCAGTCCATCCGGCAGTGGCTCTTCAATCCGCGGGAGAGGTCGGCCATCACCATCACCGCCCCGTTCAGCACCCCGACCAGCAGCAGATCGAGACCCGCGTAGTCGGTGTCGATCTCTGCGGCGAGTTCCGCCATGCGTCCGGTGATCTGTTCGTCGGTGAACAGGACCCGAGCCAAGTCCCCGCCGAGATCGGTGTCTTCCACGCGGTCAGCCTGCCACAGCAGGTCCGACGACGAGCCGCCCCCCGATCCGCCGGACGGCTGCACCGGGGACCTCGACGCGCCGCTGGCCGTGCCATTCGGTGACGAGGCGGTCAACGGAGCGGAGATGGGTCGCCTGCAGGTCGAGCACCCCGCGCCCGGCCAGCCAGTTCCGCAGCACCCGACTCCGTAAAGCGGGCGGCAGCGCCGCCAACCCCGCGCAGTCCAGCTCCGCGGCCCCGGCGCCCGGTACCTGGCGGGCGAGCTCGTCGAGCAGGTCGGCGTCCTCCCGGGCCAGCTGAGCCGTACGGGCCAGAGCATCGGCCACTCCCGGTCCGAGTTCGGTCTCGAGGAGCGGCACGACCCGATCCCGCACCCTGACCCGGGCGAAGGCCGGATCAGCATTGTGCGGGTCGGTCCACGGCTCGATGCCCGACTCGGCGCAGACCGCGGCGGTCACCGTCCGTCGGAGTGCGAGAAAGGGCCGCAGGAAGCAACCGCGCCGAGGCCGCATGCCGGCCAAGGACCGCAGTCCGGAGCCTCGCGCCAGACCGAGGAGCACGGTTTCAGCCTGATCGTCCAGGGTGTGACCCAGCAGCACGGTGGCCTGCCGCTCCGCCGCCGATCGCTCGAGCGCCCGGTAGCGCGCCTCACGGGCCGCCGCCTCGGGGCCCGATCCGCGCTGTTCCACCTGAGCCCGAACGACCGTGCTGTCGGTCAGGCCGCGCTCGACCAGACGCTCAACCACCTGCGCGGACACGAGTTCGGAGTCCCGCTGCAACCCGTGATCGACCACGACGGCCGCCACCGGAACCCGGCGACGCCGCGACACCTCCAGCGACGCGACGGCCAGCGCCATGGAGTCGGCTCCTCCCGAGCAGGCCACGAGCAGGGCCGAATCGGTGTCGATGAGCTGGTTCTCCAGGGCCTGGACGGCCACCCAGGTGGCCGGCCCCAACGCGCGACGAGACAGCGGAATGGCCCAGCGCTAGCCCGGAACCGCGCTGGGATGCACCCGAGCGAGCCAGAGCGACGGCTGGCCGATCTCGGCCCGGGTGGGCAGGGTCCGCGGGGAGGTCCACACCACGTTGAGTCCGGGCATCCCGACCTTGGCGATCACCTGGCGGCAGAACTCGGCTCCGTCGCGGTACTGGCGCATCTTGGCGTCCAGCCCGAGCAGTCGACGGATGATCTTGTCGAAGCCCTGGCCCTGCCGGCGGACGTCGAACTTCGAGCGGATCCGCTCGATGCTGGGGATGACGGTGGGTCCGACTCCGTCCATCACGACGTCGGCGTGGCCCTCCAACAGCGACATCACTCCGGTGATCTTGTCGACGATCACTCGCTGTGCCGGGGTCTGGACGAGGTCGACGATCGAAAGTTCCTCGTCGGTGCCGAGCGACTCGAAGATGCGCTGGATCCCGTCTCGCAACATGTTGGCGAGCGCCGCCCCGTCGAGTTCCGCCGAGCCGACGAGTTCGGCGATGAGAGAGTTCAGGTGATCCCGGAGCCAGGGCACGGCCGTGAACTGGACCCGGTGAGTCTCTTCATGCAGGCAGACCCAGAGCCGGAAATCGTGCGGCGGCACGTCCAGCTCCCGCTCCACCGTGACGATGTTCGGGGCCACCAGCAACAACCGGCCGCCGGGGCGCGCGGACTGGCCATTCTCATCTCGATCAGGGACGTGACTCGGTTCACCGGGGAAGAACGGATCGAACTGCCCGAGCACCTTCGGGGCCAGATAACTCAACAACGCGCCGACCTCGACGCCGGTGACCCGAGCCCCCAAGCCGACCAGCGCAGGATTCTGACCGGTCACTTTTTCGGCCGCCTTGGCGGTGAGCGGGGCCAGAACCTGACGAAAGCCGTCGATGTTGGCCTGAATCCAGCGGGGCCGATCGATGATCAGCACCGGCGCGGTTGCGCTGGCCGCGTGCAGGCCGGTGACCTCCGTGACGTACGCCTCGGCGCGTGCCGCGCAGTCCCGCAGGTCGGCCACCACCTCGGCCGCCCCGGTCCGGGAGATGGCCGGACCCGGCTGGACCAGTCTGTTGGCAGTGGTGAAGGCGACGGTCCAGTCGACCATGGACGTACTCATGCACGCAGCGTAGTCGCCGATCCTTCGGGCGCCCTGAACTCGCTCGTCGGTCAGCGACGACAGCCACACCCGGTCAGCGCGACGAGGGCCTGCTGGATCCAGATCTCGGCGACGTAGTCGTCCTTGGCGTTGTTCACCACCCAGGAGTAATAGAGCAAGGATCCGTCGGGGGTGCGGAGATAGCCGGCCAACGCCCGTACGCCGGTCAGTGTGCCGGTCTTGCCGCGAACCAGACCGTCCGCCGGGTGCAGGGTCGCATCGATGAAGCGGTTCCGCAGGCTGCCCTCCACACCGGCCACCGGCAGCCCGGTCAGCAGCGTCCGCAGTTGGGCGTGTTCGGGCGTACCGGCGAGGCGCAAGACCCTGGCCAGCGTGGCCGGGGGCACCTTGGATTCGCGGGCCATCCCGCTGCCGTCGTACGCGCGGATGCCGGGTGCCCAGAGGCCGAGCTTGGTCAACTGCGCCCGAACGACACGCCGACCCCCGTTGATCGAGCCGCCCTGGCCACCCTTGAGCCCGACCTGGCGAAGGAGAACCTCGGTCGCGTTGTTGTCACTCACCTGCAGCAACTGGGTGACGATCTGCTGCAGCGTCATGGACTTGACCACCGCCAACGTGGCCGCCGACCGGGGTGCCTTCGTGCGACTGATCGTCGACACCTCGATCCCCCGACCTCGAAGGGTCCGGGCGAAGGCCTGGGTTGCCGAGCGGGCCGCATCGGGAGCCTTCGGCTCGATCCACAGCGGTGAGGTCGGCGAGACCTGGTCGCGGTATCGGGTGGGCCACTTCGGATTCCAGGCCGGCCCGCTGAACAAGGTGTCGTCGTATCCCAGGGTCACGCTCCGCCGGCCCTGGGTCTTGAGAGCTGCGGCGGTGGCGGTGGCCAGGTCGGTGAGCGCCGCGCGGGCCGGCTGGCGGCCCTTGCCTCTCAGGCTGAGATAGGGGTCACCGCCGCCGACCAGGACGATCTGCCGCTTGCCGGCCGCCACGACCGTCGTCCGGAAACGGTGCTGAGGGCCGTACAAGGACAAGGCGGCCGCTGAAGTGAGCAACTTCATGGTGGAGGCGGGGATCATCGGGATGCCGGCGTTCGCGGCGTACACCGTCCTGCCGGCGCCGTCGACCACGCTGCCGGCGACCAGACCCTTGAGTCCCTTGCGGTTGACCGTGGCCAACCGAGAACTGACCAGGCCCGGATCCACGGCGCCGTCGGTGGCGGCGACCTTCAGCACCGGCGCCGGGAGCTGAGGTTCGACAGTCGGGCCCGGCTGGGGCTGCGGAGCTGCGGGCGGCTCGGATCCCGCCGATACCTTCCGATCCGATGACGGGTCCGACGAGTCCGACGAGTCCGACGAGGAGGCAGCCGGCTGAAGCTCGGCCCGCCCCGCCCTCCCGAAGGCGCCGAAGAAGCCGGTGAGTGCTCCGAAAACGAGACCGGTGATCACGAGCAGGGTGAGGGAGGCCACAATGGCTCTGCCGAGACGCACGACTCAGCCCTCCCACTCGGTTGGCCTTCGGTTTAGGCTCGTCCCGTTGGGCTACGCCTGCGCGTGACAGAACGGGCTCTGTGATGTCCGATGAGAACGTACCTGAGATTGGTGGGAAAAACCCTTGACTGCACCGAACACCGAGAAGACGCAAAAGGAAATGAGCGGGCTGACATTCGACGTGTTGGTCGAGATTCCCAAAGGCCAGAAGAACAAGTACGAGGTCGACCACTCCACGGGCCGGATCCGGTTGGACCGGACGTTGTTCACCTCGACCCAGTATCCGGCTGACTACGGCTTCATCGAAGGCACGCTCGGTCAGGACGGCGACCCGCTGGATGCCTTGGTGTTGGTGTCCGAGCCCACCTTTCCCGGCTGCCTCATCGCGTGCCGCGCTGTCGCCATGTTCCGCATGCGCGACGAAGCCGGCGGCGACGACAAGGTCGTGTGTGTCCCCGCTTCGGACCACCGACGCGACCACCTGCGGGACATCGAGGACATCCGGGATTACCTGTTGCTGGAGATCGAGCACTTTTTCACGGTGTACAAGGACCTGGAGCCCGGCAAGTCGGTGGAGGGAGCGACCTGGACCGGTGTCGATGAGGCCGAGGAAGAGGTGCGAGCGAGCTTCGCACGCGCCAAGGAACACGGCTACTGACCTCCGCCGGCCCGGTCATTCCGATGACTGAAACCCGCGGCCGCGCTGCGCCGTCGCCCCTAGTATTCCGGCATGTCGACTAGGAAACCCCGGCCTGATGTTCTGATCGTCGGTGCTCCGAAAGCCGGCACCAGCGCGCTCCATGTGGCCTTGGCCCGCCACCCGCAGATGTACGCCTCGCCGGTCAAGGAGCCGAAGTACTACCTGTGCGGCGACGCCCCGCCTCCCGCCTACTGCGGTCCCGGGGACGCCCACAGCCAGCAGGAGTGGATCTGGCGGCGCGCTGACTACGAGGCACTGTTCACCCCGGCGCCTCCGGACGCGGTCAGGCTCGAGAGCACACCGTTCTATCTGTACGTGGCCGACGCGCGGCGCCGACTGGCCGAGGATCTGCCCGATGCGCGCTTCGTGGCCGTCGTCCGCGATCCGGTGGACCGGGCGTACTCGAACTGGATGCACCTCTGGGTCGACGGATTGGAACCGGAGTCCGACTTCGTCAGCGCCTGGCGGGCGGAGGACGAGCGGGTGGCGGCCGGCTGGGCGCCGTTCTGGCACTACCGGCGGCAGGGCCGATACGGGGAGCAGCTGGCCGACCTGATCGGCCGGGTCGGGCGCGAGCGGGTGCTGGTGCTGCGCTATCGCGAAGTTGTCTCCGAGCCGACCCGGACCCTGAATCGGGTTTGCTCGTTCCTCGGCATCGCGACCGACCAGGTCTCCCTCATCCCGGCCGACAATTCGCGCCCGTTCGTGCCGATCGGCCTGCGCACGGCGGTGCTGGGCCGGCTCATTCGGGCCGGCGCCACCGCGGGTGCCTACGCTCCGCCGCACCTGTGGCGGCAGGCGTCCCGACCGCTGACCACGGCGTTGCAGCACCGCGGCCTGGAGAAGCGGCCCCGGCTGGCCCCGGAGCAACGCGTCGAGCTGGTGGAGGACTGCCTGGCCGACATTGCCGTCCTCGAGGACCTGCTCGGCGAGTCCTTTGCCGACTGGCGCTCGAGCACCGGCCGCGGCTCTTTCCGTGAGCGCAGCTCCGCAACCTAGGCCAGCGACGTCATCAGGTCGTGCGAGCCGTCGGCCCGGGCGGCCTCGAAGTAGAAGCGGGTCCGGCCGTCCGGTAGTTCGACGGCACTGACGTAGCGGAGGGCGCCGTCGCCGTCGGGTGAGCTGGCCACCGGGAGATCCCCCAACGGCTGCAGCCGTCCGTCCACCTCGTGTGCGAGTCCGGTGACCTCGAACCAGTTGTCGGCGGCCGTGGAGCGCCCGTCGTACAGGACGGTCAGCGGTTCGGTCTGCAGCACGGCGGTGACCCGCGCGCCTCGCGCGTCCCAACTGCCGGGTCTCCCCCGCAGCACCTCGCGAGGCGCGGTCCACACCAGGCCGTCCCGACTGGTGGCGTAGGCGGTGCTCATCCGGTCCTCGTGTCCAGGCTGGGTCAGCGGGTGCCGACAGACCCACATCTCCCAGCGACCGTCGCGGCAGGTGATCACCGGATCCTTGACTGCCGTACGGTCGTCGCCCGGGAGCACCACCCTGCGGCGACCCGACGCGAGGTACTCCGGTCGCGCAGCGTCCACCGCCTCGATCCACCAGTGCTTCGAGTCGGGGGTGGCGCAGCTCAGGTACAGCCGCCAGCCACCGCCCGGCAGCGGGAGGAGCACCGGGCGTTCGAAGGAGGCGGCGCCGAAGGCATCGCGGGTCACCCCGCCGACGGTCGTGAACCGCAGTCCGTCGGACGATCGGGCCACGACGACGCTCACGCCGCGGCCGGCCATGATCGGCCGCCGCACTCGGTAGGCCATCCAGAACACCCCGTCGTGGAGGGTCACGCTGGCCGCTCCGGCCCAGTTGCCGGCACCGATGTCCGGCGCCGGGACGACGACGGTCGCGTCCTCGTACGACGGCAGGGCGAAGCCGACGAAGATGCTCACAGCGGTCACTGTAGGCGAGAAACATCCGCGAACCACGTACGTATCGCCTAGTAAACAGATAGGGATTACATACTTAGCCCGAGCGCGAGGCCGCCGGCCGCGGCGGCGAGCGCGGCCACCAGCATCCCGACTCCGTTGAGCAGACCGGCGACGAGCCGGTGCTCGGCGTAGAGCGTGACGGTGTCGTAGCTGGCGGTGCTGAACGTCGTGTAGCCCCCGCAGAAGCCGGCTCCCAAGATCACCCACGCGCCCACGGGCACCAAGCCGGCCGAGGTCGCACCGGTCAGCCAGCCGAGCAAGGCGGAACCGCTGATGTTGATGATCATGATTCCGAGCGGGAACGGCCGAGCGCCCGGGGTGGAGATCAAGCCGTCGAGCAGCCAGCGCGCGACCGCCCCGAGGCCTCCGGCGAGGGCGACGCCGAACATGACCAGGAACGCGTTCACGGCCGGCTCCCGAGTCGTCGACCGAGCACCGTCGCCCCGGCACCGAGGACCAGGGTCGCGACGGGATAGGCGAAAGCCGCGGCTAGCGGACCCTGCTCCGCGAAGGCGACCGAGTCGACCGCCAAGGCGCTGTAGGTGGTGAATCCGCCGAGAAATCCGGTGCCCAGCAGGAGCCGTGATCGGGTCTGCCGGTCCGGGTGGCCGGGTCGGCGCAGGAGCGCCTCGACCAACCACCCCAACGCGAAGGCGCCGACGAAGTTGATGACGAAGATGGCCGCCGGCTGTCCCCACGAGCCCGGGGTGACAGCGGTGATCAGGTACCGGGTGAGACTTCCGGCGGCGCCACCGAAGAAGACCAGCAGGGCGTGACGCGGATCGGGTCGGGTGGCCCGAGAGCGCATGGCGGGCTCGCCTCCAGGGTCCTGGACGTCGACGGGTGTCACGGTGATCATCCGCTGTCGTCGGTTCCGCCGGAGAACCGGGTGTCCGGACGGACTCCGCTTTCACCACCCGGGCCGACCGGCAATGAACCACTAAGCTGACTGGTATGACGATTGTCGAGTCATCAGCAGGAGGGAGCACCGAGAACTCCGCCTTCGAGGCGCTGCTGGCCGCGGGCGAATCGATCGAGCCGCGCGACGACATGCCGGAGGCATACCGCAAGACCCTGATCCGCCAGATCGCCCAGCACGCCCACTCCGAGATCATCGGGATGCAGCCGGAAGGCAACTGGATCACCCGGGCGCCCAGCCTGCGGCGGAAGGCGATCCTGTTGGCCAAGGTGCAGGACGAGGCCGGACACGGGCTCTATCTCTACGGGGCGGCGGAAACCCTGGGCGTCGACCGCTCCGAGCTGCTGGATCTGCTGCACGCCGGCCGGCAGAAGTACTCCTCGATCTTCAACTACCCCACCCTGACCTGGGCCGACATGGGGGCCATCGGCTGGCTGGTGGATGGCGCGGCGATCGTCAACCAGGTTCCGCTGTGCCGGTGCTCGTACGGTCCGTACGCCCGCGCCATGGTCCGGATCTGCAAGGAGGAGTCGTTCCACCAGCGGCAGGGCTTCCAGATCCTGTACACCCTGTCCAGAGGCACCGACGTCCAGCGGGCCATGCTGCAGGACGCGGTCGACCGCTGGTGGTGGCCGAGTCTGATGATGTTCGGCCCACCCGACGAAGCGTCCACCCACACCGCCCAGTCGATGGCCTGGGGCATCAAGCGGCACTCCAACGACGAACTGCGCCGACGCTTCGTGGACATGACGGTGCCGCAGGCGCAGGTGCTGGGCGTCACCCTGCCGGATCCGGATCTGCGCTTCGAGGACGGTCATTGGCGCCACGGACCCATCGACTTCGAGGAGCTCGCCGCCGTGATCTCCGGCCGCGGACCCTGCAACCGGCAGCGGCTCGAGCACCGGCGAAGCGCGCATGAGGAAGGCGGATGGGTGCGGGAGGCCGCCAGCGCCTACGCGGCGAAGCAGGCGGCGAGGAAGCCGCGGCTCGTCGCGTGACCGACCCAACGGCCCCCGGGCCTGTCGAAGGGCGCCCTTCTGCTGGGCTCGTCGAAGGGTTAGGGCACGGACAACGACACAGCTGGCCGTTGTGGGAGGTGTTCGTCCGCCCGCGGCGTGGCCTCTCGCACACTCACGTCGGTTCCGTCCACGCTCCGGACGGCGAGTTGGCCCTGCAGAACGCGCGAGACGTCTTCACCCGCCGCGGCGAGGGCGTGAGCATCTGGGTCGTGCCGTCGGCGCACATCACCGCCACGAGTCCACAGGAGAAGGACCGGTACTTCGACCCGGCCGCCGACAAGGTCTATCGCCATCCGACCTTCTACGAGTTGCCGGAGGAGGTGCGTCAGTTGTGAGGACACCCGCGGTCCGCGAGGTCGCCGGCTACGCGCTCGCCCTCGGCGACGACGCGCTGATCCTGGCCCACCGCTGCAGCGAATGGGTGACGCGGGCACCCGAGTTGGAAGAGGACGTGGCCCTGGCCAACATCGGCCTGGACCTCCTGGGCCAGGCGCGGCTGCTGCTGACGTATGCAGGCGAGGCGGAAGGCGCCGGCCGGACCGAGGACGACCTGGCCTACTTCCGGGACGAACGCGCGTTCACCAATCTGCAGCTGTGCGAGCTGGACAACGGGGACTTCGCGGTCTCGATGGCCCGGCTGCTCATCTTCGCGAGCTATGCCCGGGAGCTCTATACCCGGCTATCGGGCAGCACCGATGCCACGCTGGCCGCCGTTGCGCAGAAAGCGGTCAAAGAGGTGGCCTACCACGTAGATCACTGCGCCCAGTGGGTGCTGCGCTTGGGCGACGGCACGGCTGTGTCGCACCTGAGGATGCAGCACGGCTTGGACCGGGTCTGGCCCTATGTCGAGGAGATCTTCGACGACTCCTGGCTCGACGGGTCTTTGGTGAGCATGGGTGTCGCGGTCCAACCGAGCTCACTCCGCTCGGCCACCATGACAGCCGTGGAGCGGGTGACCAAGCAGGCGACGCTGGCGGTGCCGGACGAAGGCGCCGTTCCCGGCGGGGGTCGGTTCGGCCTGCACACCGAGGAGCTGGGCTATCTGTTGGCCGAGTTCCAACACCTGACCCGATCCCATCCCGGAGTCCGGTGGTGACCGTCACCGACGATGATCAACGCGCCCGCGCCCGCGCCGGCGCGATCGCCGCGGCCGTGGTCGATCCGGAGATCCCGGTCATCACCATCGGCGATCTCGGCGTGCTGCGCGACGTGAGCCTGGGCGCCGATGGCACGGTCGTCGTGGCGATCACCCCGACGTACTCGGGTTGTCCCGCCGTGGAGGCGATCGCGGACGACGTCCGGCAGAGTCTGCTCGCCGCGGGCTTCCTCGACGTCGTCGTCCGTACGGTGTTGGCGCCTGCCTGGAGCACCGACGACATCACGCCGACCGGTCGGGCAGCGCTGCAGGCGTACGGGATCGTCCCGCCGGCTCCGACGAGCGCAGCGTCGGGGAGCTCGGAGGAAAGGCCGGAGAGGACGGCGCCGGTGGCCGTCGAGCTCGGTGTGCGCTGCCCCCGGTGCGGATCGATCGAGACGGCGGAGATCAGCCGCTTCGCCGCCACCGCGTGCAAGGCGTTGTGGCGGTGCCGGGCCTGCCGAGAACCGTTCGAGCTGTTCAAGACCTTGTGATCAAGCCGTGTTGATCGAACTGTGAAACTGAACCGCTGATGCCGGTCTTCCACGAGTTGCGGGTGGCGGCACTCGAGCCCCTGACCGACGACGCGGTCCGGTTGACCCTTACGGTTCCCGACGAGCTGCGGGAGGCGTACCGCTTCATCCCCGGTCAGCACCTCACCTTCGCCCATCCCGGCGACACCGGAACGATCCGCCGGACCTTCTCGATCTGCTCGACCCCCGCCAGCGGAGTTCTGCAGGTGGCGATCAAGCTGCTGCCCGGTGGGGTTTTTTCTGGATTCGTTGCCGAGCGGCTCCAGGTGGGCGATGCGCTCCGCGTGATGACTCCGGTCGGTCGCTTCTCCTCCCACGGTCGGACCGCCGAGCCACGCACGGTAGTGGCGGTCGTCGCCGGCAGCGGCATCACCCCGTTGATGTCAATCATGACCACTGCGTTGGAGACCGAACCTGAGACCCGATTCGTGCTCTGCTACGGCAACCGCCGGGCCGGGTCGGTGATGTTCGCCGAGGAGATCGCAGATCTGAAGGATCGCTTCCTGGCCCGGCTGGAGGTCTTCCACGTGATCAGCGGCGAGATGCAGGCGGCGCCCCTGCTGTCGGGTCGCATCGACCGGCCGCGCCTGGAAGCTCTGCTGGAGCTCCATCCGGCGACCGAGGTGGACCAGTGGTTCGTCTGCGGGCCGCTCGGATTGATCGAGCTGACGCGTGCGGTTCTGACCGAGCACGGAGTGTCGGCGGAGGACATCCACCGCGAGGTGTTCTTCACCGGTCGAGCGCCGACGCTCCCGCCGCGGGTCGAAGCCGGCGAGCCCGACAGCAAGATTGCGTTCCGGCTCGACGGCCGCAGCAGTACGGTTGCCCTGCCGCCCACCGGATCGGTCCTGGACGCGGTGCTCACGGTGCGGCCCGACGCGCCGTTCGCGTGCCGCAACGGGGTCTGCGGCACCTGCCGGATGCGGCTGGTGAGCGGTGAGGTGGCGATGGCCCAGAACTTCGCGCTTGAGCCACCCGACATCGAGGCAGGTTTTCGCCTGGCTTGCCAGTCCGTGCCCCGGACGACCGCTGATCTCGATGTCGATTTCGACGGCTGACGCGGAGGACCGTGTGACTGGGATCATGCTCGGTCGACAGATTACGATTTGGTCACGCGGACGGTAGGCCGTGCATCCGCGGGCATTAGTCTGCAATCTGCTTGGTCAGCGTTGCCGGGGGTGTCTGGATCGGCACCCCACTCCTCAGTATGTGGTTGCTGGGCCCAACGTCCTGCTTGATCACCCCGATAACAATCGAGCTACAGCGCTTTTTACTCGCCGCGGGGGTGGCGGGGGCGATCTCGGGGGAGTCGTAGGGGAATGGCAGGACCAGAGGGGCTGCTGTACGCGACCATCGGACCAGCAACATCGGGGATAAGTGATCTTGACGGTCTCACTCGAGGCCCACAATTCGACGACAGGAATTTCGAGCTCCGCGCCAGCGGAGCCATTGCCTACCGTGCAGGCGAACTCTCAGATCTCGGATTTGTCGACGAGCAATCACCGACGGTTCGGCTGCGTCCTCGACCGGACCTGCACCTGCTGCCGGATATCGGCGGGCGAGTGCCTCGCCGGGATCGAGCGGCTCCGGAACCGCGGCGGTTCGCCGCGTGGAGCCGGCGTTACGTCGGCAAGATCGCGATCGCCGATGCGCTCATCGGAGCGCTCGCCACGGTGGTGCCGGCATCTTTCAGCGGAACTCTGAGCCAAGCTCCGTCAACGCTGATCCTGCTGGGCGTCGTCGGGGCCATCATCTGGCCGCTCACCATCGGCCTGAGCCGGGGGTACCAGCGCACCCTCGTAGGTGTCGGGTCCGACGAACTTCGTGCGGTGCTCCGAGCCGCCGTGGCCATCGTCGTCGCGGGCGCATTCCCCGCCGGACTGCTCGATCAACGCGCCCTGCTGACTCTGGTCGTGGTCGCCACACCGATGGCGCTGAGCCTGAGCTTGATCACGCGCTTCGTCGCGCGAAAGGTCTTGCATCGTCAGCAGCGGGTTGGACGCAATGTCCGCAGTGTCATTGTGGTAGGCAGCCCGGCCGCCGCTCACCAGTTGCGCAAGCGGCTGGACCAAGAGCCCCACTGCGGAATGAAGGTCATCGGGGTCTGCATTCCGCGACCCGACATCGGACCGAGCCGAGTTTCTGGGGGTGCCGGTCCTCGGCGATCTGCGCGACGTCGCGGACGTCGTTCGCCGGGTGGAGCTGCGACGCCGTCGCGGTCACCACCGACGACGCCACTCGGTACAACTACCTGCGCGAGTTGTCCTGGGCGCTCGAAGGCTCAGGCGTGGAGATGCTGGTCGATCCGGGCCTGGTGGAGGTCGCCGGTCCGCGGATGCATATCCGGCCGCTGATGGGTGTCCCCGCTGCTCCACATTGAAGAGCCGCACTTCACGGGTTGGCGACGACTCGTTCAAGCGAACGTTCGACGTCTTGGTCACGGCACCGTCGGGCTCGTTCTGGTCATCTCACCGGTGCTGCTCGCCATCGCCGCTGGCGGTCAAGCTGCAGGACGGTGGACCGGTCCTCTTCCGGCAGACTCGGGTCGGTCGCGGCGGAGAGACGTTCACCATGCTCAAGTTCCGCTCGATGGTCATCGACGCCGAGAGCCGCAAAGTCCGAGCTGATGGCGCAGAACGAGGGCAAGGGTGGCCTGTTCAAGCTCAGCCACGATCCACGCGTCACCCGACTGGGTAAGGTTCCTTCGGGACTTCTCCCTTGGACGAGCTGCCTCAGTTGTTCAACGTGCTGAACGGCTCGATGTCGCTGGTCGGACCGCGGCCACATCTGGCGGCCGAACTCGCCCAGATGCCTACGGAGGCCAGCCGACGGTCGCTGGTCACTCCCGGCCTCACCGGCCTCTGGCAGGTCAGCGGTCGCTCCGACCTCGAAGGTGACGACGCCGTGCGGCTCGATCTGCGCTACGTCGAGAACTGGTCGTTCACCATGGATCTGCTGATCTTGTGGAAGACGGCGTCGGCTGTGCTGGCCAGACGCGGCGCCCGTTGAATTTAGAGGGCATCCGAAGCAATCAAGAGCTGACCATGAATCAGTCAATGCCCACCGCTGCGCGCAATTCTGTCGACGCAGGCTTGGGCTGGGCCGGCCCGCTCTTCGTCGGCCGCGCACTTGGGACAGTTCTATCGGCCCTTCTCATTGTCGTCCTCGCTGCCTGCGCTGCCCCGGGAAGCAAGTCCACACCGCCTGCGAAGGTGGTGCCAAGCGCCGGAGCGACGACGGCGCCGGATACTAAGTCGACGAAGCCGACGCCGTCACTAGAGTCTTCGCCGCCCCCGGACCGTAAGACCAAGTCCGTCACACCCGTCGGCAGGCCGGATCCGGCTCCCAAGAAGCGGATCGACGCCGATCCTCGAGACTTCAAGTCGTCGGTCGTGTGGTCCGACGGCGTGGAACTCCGGGTCCGCCGGATCGAGCAAAGAACCTCAATCGCGGTGGGCCGCGGCGGCACCAACGGCGCGCCGGTGACCACCTTCACGGTGCAGCTCAAGAACGGCTCCAAGCGGGCGCTCGATGCCACCGGCGTCGTTGTGACTGCCACCTACGGGGGCAGGTCGCCTCGTCTCGCCTCGCCGGTCTACGACGAGCGGTCGGCTGACTTCGCCGCGCGCGTAGCGCCCGGCAAGTCCGCGGGCGCCACATATTCATTCACCATTCCGCGCGGAACGCTCGATGCGGTCGAGCTTTCGTTCGACCTCGACAGTCGCCACGGGATCGGCACATTCCGGGGGGCTGCCCGGTGACGACGCCGATCAAGTCCGCGAATTAACTGCCACCGCCGCAAGGAACCCAAAGGACCAGAATGACAAAGCGATTCCGTGCTCTGGTGAGCGCCGTGCTGGCCGGAGCGGTGGCCGCGGTAGCGCTGCCGACGGCACTATCCGCGCACGCCGACACAGCGCCGATCGCCGGCAGCAACCAGCCAGCCACCGTGTCTTCCGATGCGTTGCCGACGTGGCAGCTCACGGGCGTTGTGTGGAGTCAGGTGCTCGTCGGCAACACCGTCTACGTAACCGGAAACTTCACCAAGGCGCGCCCACCCGGCATGTGGGCCGGCGGTCCGACCGAGATCGATGTCGCTCACATATTCGCTTACGACATCCGCACCGGTGAGCGTGTGGCGAGCTTCAACCACACCCTGAATGCTGCCGCACAGGCAATCACAGCGTCCCCGGACGGGTCGCGGATCTACGTCGGTGGCGACTTCACCGCCGTCGACGGTCAGGTGCGTCAGCATGTCGCCGCCTTCGACACGGCCACGGGTGCGCTCGTGTCCAACTGGTCGCCCGTGGTCAACGGTCAGGTCAAGGCCTTGGCGGCCAAGAACTCAACCGTCTACGTCGGCGGCTCCTTCGAGAGCGCCGGCGGTCAGGCCCGCAAGCGGCTCGCTGCGCTGTCCGCCTCCAGCGGTGCCCTGCAGCCCTGGGCCCCAAGCGCCGACGACGGTTACGTGTGGTCTCTCGTCGTCACGCCCGACGGCTCCAAGGTGGTCGCCGGTGGCCAGTTCCTCACGATGAACGGGGCGACGGCCAACGGGATGGCGGCCGTCGATCCGGTGACGGGAGCAAGCCTGCCCTGGGCCGCCAGTTCGGTGATCATCGACTATGGCAAGGGCGCCATCAACTCCTTGACGACCGACGGAACCTACCTGTACGGCACCGGTTACGCCTTCGGTACGGGCGGCAAGTTCGAGGGCACCTTTTCCCTGAACCCGGGCGACGGTTCGATCCGTTGGCTGGTGGACTGCCTCGGCGACACCTACGACGTCGAGCCGATCGGCGACGTGGTGTACAACGTCAGCCACGCCCACGACTGCACGATGATCGGTCAGTTCCCGGACACGAGTCCGCGGGTCCGCTGGCAGCGCGCGAACGCCTACACCAACGCGGCGACCGGGGTGAACAACGGCCCCGACAAGTACGGCTGGAACTACAAGAACCAACCGGCGCCCAGCATGCTGCACTGGTACCCCGATCTCGCCGCCGGTCCGTACTCGGGACAGGGCCAGGCGGCGTGGAGTGTTGTCGGCAACAGCGACTACGTCGCCCTCGGCGGCGAGTTCCCCAGGGTCAACGGCAAGGCCCAGTTCGGCCTGACCCGCTTCGCCGTCAAGGACAAGTCAACCAACAAGGTGGGACCGCAGTACGACGTCCTGCCGGCGCGCCCGGTCCCGGCGACCACCGCCACCGCCATCGGCGGCGGCACGGTGCGCGTGAGCTTTGGTTCGGCGTGGGACAAGGACAACCAGCGGCTGAGCTACCAGGTGTACCGGGACAAGGGCACCGCCAACGAAACCCTCGTCAAGACCCTCACCGCCGATACGAACTTCTGGACCGTGCCGACCTTGGCGATCAACGATCCCGAACGTGCCGGCCGGTGACCACACCTACCAGGTACGCATCGTCGACCCGTTCAACAACGAGCTGCTCAGCCCCGTGTCCAGCCCGGTTTCAGTGACCGACATTATGAGTGCCTACGGCACGCAGGTGCTGACGGACGGCGCCGACCGCTACTGGCGGCTCGGGGAGGCCAGCGGCACCGTCGCCTACGACTCCGCGGGCTCGGCCGACGGCGCGGTGCAGGCCGGCGTGACCTTCGGCGCGACCGGCGCAATCAACGGTGACGCCGACAAGGCCGCCACGTTCGGCGGAACGTCGACCGGATACATCGGGACCGGCTCGAGCGCCGTGCAGGCGCCCAACACGTTCACCGCCGAGGCGTGGGTCAAGACCACGACCACCGCCGGCGGCAAGATCATCGGCTACGGCTCGGCCAAGACCGGCAGCAGCGGAAGCTACGACCGGCACGTTTACATGGACAACAGCGGCAAGATCAACTTCGGGGTGTATAGCGGCAGCACGAAGACGATCACCTCGCCGACCGCCTACAACGACGGCAACTGGCACCACGTCGTCGCGTCGCTCAGCAGCGCCGGCACGGCGCTCTACGTCGACGGTCGGCTCATCGGGCGGGACGTCGCCGTCACCTCCGGCGCCAGCTACAAGGGATACTGGCGCGTCGGCGGTGACGCCCTCGGCTTCGACCTGGCCGAACAGGCCAACCAGCGCCTACCTGGCTGGCGTGATCGACGACGTGGCTGTCTACCCCACCGCCCTGACGGCCGCCCAGGTGAACAACCACTACGTGAAGAGCGGCCGCTCCTCGACCGTGGTGAATGGTCCGCCGAGTGGCACTTACGGCACGGACGTCTTCAACGGCCAACCGGAGCTGTACTGGCGGGTCAACGAGGCGGCCGGCCCGGTGGCGGCCGACTCTAGCGTCTCCGACAACCGCGGCATCTTCGCCGGCACACCCACCTACCGCGTGCCCGGCGCGTTGACCACGAGCTCAGACCAAGGCGTCGGAGTGGGCACCGGCAACGCGTCCCTGTCCTCCGCGTCGAGTTTCTCGGCACCGAGCACGTACTCGACCGAACTGTGGTTCAAGACCGCCTCGACGACCGGCGGCAAGCTCATCGGGTTCGGGGACAAGCCGACCGGCCTCAGCGCGAACGTGGACCGCAATGTGACCATGACCAATGCGGGCAAGGTCCGCTTCGCGACGGCTAATCCCGGCGGCACCCAGGTGGCGGTGGACTCGCCGGTGAGCTACAACGACAACAAGTGGCACTACCTGGCGGCGACCCAGTCGCCGGAGGGCATGCGCCTCTACGTCGACGGGGTCACTGGTCGCCTCGGACCCTAGTGCAGCCAGCACGGCCTTCGCCGGCTACTGGCGCGTTGGTTACGACCGTATCTGGAGCGGCAGCACCAGCAGCTACCTCGCCGGCCAGGTCGACGAAGTCGCCGTCTACGACCGCGCGCTCCCGCTAAACGAGATCAAGAACCGTTACCGGCTCGGCGGCGGGACGGTCGCCAACCAGAATCCGACGGCGAACATGGCCGTCAGCGGTACCGGACTGAAGCAGGTGTTCAGCGGAGCCGGGTCCAGCGACGCCGACGGCACCGTCGCCTCCTACTCATGGAACTTCGGTGACGGCAGCCCAGCAGCCACCACGGCCAGCGCCGAGCACGTCTTCGCCGCTCCCGGCACCTACTCAGTGACCTTGACCGTCACCGACAACAACGGTGGCACCGGGACTGTGACGCAGCCGATCACAGTGACGAACGATCTTCCGGCGGCAGCCTTCACCACCAGCGAGAACTTCCTCGTGGTCACAGTGGACGGCTCGGGTTCGAGCGATCCCGACGGTTCGCTCGCCTCGTACGCGTGGGACTTCGGGGACGGCGCCACCGGCACAGGAGCCACCGCCTCGCATTCCTTCGCGACCGCCGGCACCTACTCGGTGAAGCTCACTGTGACTGACAACGCCGGCGGCACGGCGACCGTGACGAAGGATCGTCACGGTCGTGGCCAAGCAGCCCCCGGTGGCCGCCTTCACCGCAGACGCCGCCGGCATGAAAGTCGCCTTCGACGGCAGCGGCTCGACCGATCCCGACGGGTCGATCGACAGCTTCGCGTGGGACTTCGGGGACGACTCGGCGCCGGGCACCGGTGCCAAGCCGAACCACACCTACGCAGAGCCGGGCACCTATGACGTGGAGCTCACGGCGACCGACGACCACGGCCTCAGCCATTCGATCACCAAGGCAGTAGTGGTGACCAACGCCAAACCGGCCGCGGACTTCTCCGTGACCGAGGACGCGCTGGAGATCAGCGTCGATGCGGCGTCCTCGAGCGATCCGGACGGCACGATCTCGAGCTACGCCTGGAACTTCGGCGATTCTTCGACCGGCTCGGGGGAAACGGCCAGCCACACCTACGCTGCGGGCGGCACATACACCGTGACCCTCACGGTGACTGACAACCTAGGTGGAACCGACAGCACGACCAAGCAGGTCAGTGTGCTCGCCCCGAACTCCAAGCCGGTGGCGGCCTTCACGAGCTCGAGCGACGAGCTGGATGCCAGCTTCGACGGCACCGGCTCGAGTGACCCCGACGGCACAATCGACAGCTATGCCTGGGATTTCGGCGATCAGACCACCGGCAGCGGCGCGGAGCCCGACCACCGCTACGCCGCTCCCGGTGCCTACTCGGTGAAGCTGACGGTTACCGACAACCGGGGTGGCACCGACTCGATCACCAAACAAGTCACCATCAGCGGACCGCTGGCCCAGGACAACTTCAACCGAACCCAGGGGACCGGTTGGGGATCCGCCGAGGTGGGCGGCAACTGGACCCTCAGTGGCAGCAGCAGTTCGTATGCCGTGAACGGGGGCTGGGGCACCATCAAGATGGGCGCGCCGGGGTCCGGTCCCGCGGCCAAGCTGGGCGCGGTCAGCTCCACCAACACCGACCTGCGGCTGCAGTTCGCCTTCGACAAGGCACCGACCGGCGGCGGGCAGTTCCTCCGCGCCGCAGTTCGTGGTGACCATGCCAACGGCTACCTCGCCAAGGTGTGGATGAACAGCAGCGGAGCCATGACGCTCTACCTGAGCAAGGTGATCAACGGGGCCGAGACCGACCTTGCCGTCAAGACCGTCTCCGGGCTAACTTTCCAGCCGGGCCAGTCCTACTCCGTGCGCGTGCAGGGGTACGGCACCGGCCCGACCAACCTGAAGGCGAAGCTCTGGAAGGCCTCGGACACCGAACCCGGATCGTGGATTGTCACAGCGAGTGACAGCACCAGCGAACTGCAGTCTGCCGGTGGGATTGCGGTGCGTGCCTACCTGTCCGGCTCTGCCACCAGCGCCCCTGTAGTGGCCTCTGTCGGAAAGTTGATAGCTCGACCGACCGGCAACTGACCATCCCCGGGGTGGGCGATTCCCTTGGCCCCACACGGGGGTTGGCAGACCTTTCTAGACTAAGTTCACTCTGCCCGCGCAGCACCGTTGATACTGAGAAAGCCAGATGACTCCCGTTGCGCCATCCCATGCGGGGCTTACTCGCCGAGCGTTTCTCGGCGGAAGCCTTTCGCTGCTGGCAGGGGCCCTGGGGTGTGCTCTGGCGACCAAGACCCGTGCTCCAGCCACCGTTGCCTCACTCGTCGCGGGCGATCCGTTCCATATCGCCCATCGAGGAGGAGGCGGTGACTGGCCCGAGATGACTGGCTATGCCTACTCGCAAGCGGCCGAGATCCCCGGCTTGAGCGCGCTCGAGATCTCGGTGTGTCTCAGCGCCGACGGCGTCCTGGTATGCAGTCACGACCCGACCACCGAGCGCGTGACCGACGTCGCTTACACCATCGCGGAGCAGACCTGGGACACCCTGTCGTCGCTTCAGGTCACCTCACGATTCACCTCCGACCCGAATCAGCCGTCGCGGCCTTTCACTCGGTTCGACGAGGTGGCGGAGGCTTACATCGACCGCTTCGTGCTGTTCGTGGAGCCGAAGGTGCCAGCGGCCGCCGAGCCCCTGCTCACCAAGATGACGAGCTTCAACCAACCTGAACGCGTTGTCTGGAAGCAGTGGATCTCATCGCCCAGCTTCGCCGCCGCCAAGGCTCGCGGGTTCGCCACCTGGGGCTACGTGCTGGACCAGCCGAGCCACCGAGGCGCGAATCTCCCGCGGTGGGTGAGCTCACCGATGGTCGACCTGGTCGGTGCCCCGCGCGATCAGCCCAACCCCTTCGTCGAGGCCATCGTCGAAGCGGCCCGGGACAACGACAAGGCGACCATCATGTGGAACATCCGTAACGACGCCGATATGCAGCGGGCACTCGCTCTGGGTTGTCGAGGACTCATGACGTCCAATCCCGTGGAGGTAATCCACCGATGATTAGCTGACATCCGGCCTTGCGTGACAAACACATCTCACCCTCAGCGCCGAAAGAGCGGGTTTGGTACCCTGCTAACAACCTGATTCGCGTCTTGTGTCAGATCGGCATGGTGATGCTCCGATCGCCGTGGCTGAGGACTGACTGCGAACTCGGATTGGGTTTCTCGCCGGGGGGCGGCAAGGTATTCGGGGGATGAGCATGATGCAAGGTCGGGGGAACTTCGGCGCGGCTCGTACGGCTCCGCGTGCCGCTAGGCTTCTGATAGTCGGTGGCCTCGTGACTGCTGCCCTGGTCGGAGGCGCATGCGCCCCGGATCACACTACTGTGAGCGCCCAGCCAACCGCGCCGAGTACACCGACTCAGCCAACCGGGGCGCCGAGTCCTCCACCGGGATCGAAATCGGACGCTCGGCCGCCGGACCCGACGGCAGCGGCCTCGACCCGACCGGTCGGCCGATCTGACGCGACCAGGGGTCCGCGCATCTCCGCTCGATCGACCAACTTCGATTCGCAGCTTCGCTGGACCGACGGTGTTGCGATACGCGTAGTGGCCCAGCAGGGCGAGACGGGCGGCGTCGGTGCAGGCAGCGTGGTCGGAGCGCCCAAGACCACCTTCGAGCTGACGCTCACCAACGGTACGGAGGCCGACCTCGACGTGTCCCGCGCCGTCTTGACCACTACCTACGGCGCGAAGCCGAAGCGCATCGCACAGCCGGTGTACGACGAGGGCGTCCAGGATTTCAGCAGGAAGGTGAAGCCGGCCGCCACGACCACTGCGGTGTACTCCTTCTCGGTCCCAACGGCCGAGCTCTCGGCGGTCAGCCTGACGATCGACCTCGACGCCAGACATGCCCCCGCCTCCTTTGTCGGGTCTCTTCGATGACGCTGAAGCACTGCCCGTCCGCGACGACGACCCGCTTCGGAAGGACCGCCGTGCTTCCGCCTGATCGCCGATTGAGCGCCGTCGTCGCCTTGCTGATCACCGCCCTGCTGTTGTTAGCGCTGCCCATGTCTCGGTACGCGGAAGCGGACACCGCACCCGCACCGGGAGTACCCGCTACCGTGTCCGCAGATCCACTGCCCACCTGGCAGGTGACTGGCGTGGTGTGGAGCCAGGTCACCGTGGGCAACACCGTCTACGCCACCGGCAACTTCACCAAAGCCCGTCCGCCGGGTATGTGGTCCGGAGGGCCGACAGAGATCAATGTCGGGCATCTGATCGCCTATGACATCCGGACCGGGCAACGCATCGCGTCGTTCGACCACATACTCAACGCTCAGGGCATCGCCATCACGGCCTCGCCGGACGGATCCCGGGTATACGTCGGCGGTGACTTCACCACTGTGAACGGCCAAGCGCGCCAGCACGTCGCGGCGTTCGACACGGCGACCAACCAGCTCGTGTCGAATTTCCAGCCGGTCGTCAACGGCCAAGTCAAGGCTCTTGCGGTGAGCAGCAACGCCGTTTACGTTGGTGGCGCCTTCGAGAGTGCTGCCGGTCAGACACGCCGCCGGCTTGCCAAGTTCTCCCTATCCGGTGTGCTCGACTCAGCGTGGGCACCAACCGCCGACGACGGTTACGTGTGGTCGCTGGTGGTCACTCCGGACGGGACCAAGCTTGTTGTCGGCGGGCAGATGTCGAAGATCAACGGCGCATGGGTCAACGGTATGGGCGCGGTCACGGTCGCTACGGGTGCCGTCCAGCCCTGGCCGGCCAACCAGATAATCATCGACTACGGCAAGGGAGGCATCAACTCCCTCACCTCCGACGGCACCTACATCTACGGGACCGGGTTCGCCTTCGGTCCCGTCGGGGTCTTCGAGGGCAGCTTCGCGCTCAATCAGAACGGCACCATCCGTTGGCTGGTGGATTGCCTCGGCGACAGCTACGACGTGGAGCCGGTCGACGATGTCGCGTACGTAGTCAGCCACGCCCACGACTGCACGAGCATCAACAGCTTCCCTGACACGAGTCCGCGAGTTCGCTGGCAGTTCGGGAACGCCTACACGACCGTCCCCACCGGCGTGAACAAGGGTCCGAACAAGTACGGGTGGAACTACAACGGCCAGCCGGCTCCCTCCATGCTCCATTGGTATCCCGAGCTGGGCATTGGGCAGGCCACCGGTCAGTATCAAGCCGGATGGAACGTCACGAGCAACGGCGAGTACATCGCGTTGGGTGGGGAGTTCCCGACCGTCAACGGATCCCCGCAACAGGGCCTGACCCGCTACGCGAAGTCCGCCAACGCACCCGATCAGGTGGGACCGCAGTACGACGTCAAGCCGCCGCGGCCGGTGCCAGCCACCACCGCTACCCAGGTGGCATCCGGCGGAGTCCGGGTGAGCTTCGGCAGCGCGTGGGATAAGGACAACGAGAGCCTTACCTACCAGGTGTACCGCGATCGCGGCACCGCGGCCGAGAAGCTCGTCACGACGATCACGGCCCGCTCCAACTTCTGGACAGTGCCGACGCTGAGCGTCGGAGATCCAGCCGTGCCCGCCGGATCCCACACCTATCAGGTGCGGATCACCGATCCGTTCGGTAATGCGCTGCTCAGTCCCGTGTCCCCGGCGATCAGCACCACGGGTGCCGCCAGCGCCTACGGCGGCCGGGTGGCGACGGACGGCGCCGATCATCACTGGCGACTGGGAGAGACGGGCACGACGACCGCCTTCGACGCGATCGGTCTGGCCGATGGCACCACGCAGTCGGGAGTCACCCGAGGCGCCGCCGGTGCCATCAGCGGTGACCCCGACCGCGCCTCGACGTTCAACGGCACCAGCAACGGCTACGTCGCCGGCGGAGGGTCTGCCGTCAACGGACCGAGCAGGTTCTCCGTCGAGGCCTGGTTCCGGACCTCGAGTGCCTTGGGCGGGAAGATCGTCGGCTTCGGTTCAGCTCGCACCGGGCTGAGCGGGAGCTACGACCGGCACCTCTACCTCGACAACCTCGGCCGGGTGAGCTTCGGGGTCTACAACGGCTCAGCCAACATCCTGACGAGTGCAGCGGTTCTCAACAACAATCAGTGGCACCACGTCGTGGGCACTTTGAGCAGCGCCGGCATGCGCCTGTACGTCGACGGCCAGCTCGCGGGAAGCAACGCCGGCGTGACGACGGCACAGGCCTACGCGGGCTGGTGGCGGATCGGCGGCGACCAGCTTGGGACGTGGCCCAACCGCGGCACCAACAACTTCCTCGTCGGCCAGATCGACGAGGTGGCAACCTACCCGCAGGCCCTGTCGGGCACCCAGGTGTTGGCACACCGCCAGCAAGGCACCGGGACCGTGCCGAACGAGCCCCCGGTCGCGAACTTCACGAGCACAGTGGATGAGTTGGACGTGTCGTTCAACGGCGGCACCTCCACCGACCCCGACGGGTCGATCACCGCGTACGCGTGGAACTTCGGGGATGGCACAAGTGGAACCGGCGCCACACCTCAGCACACCTACAACGCGCCGGGAACCTACCCGGTGACCCTGACCGTCACCGACAACTCGGGCGGGACGGACAGCGAGACCAAGAACGTGACTGTGAGCTCGAACCAGAGTCCGGTCGCGGCCTTCACGAGTTCGAGTACCGATCTCACCGCCAGCTTCAACGCGAGTGGGTCGCGCGACCCCGACGGGTCGATCACGGCGTATGAGTGGGACTTCGGCGACGGAAGCAGTGGCAGCGGCGCAACTCCGCAGCACAGCTATCCCGGACCGGGTACCTACCAGGTTGAGCTCACCGTCACCGACAACGCCGGAGCGAGCGATTCGGTCACGAACGGCGTCGTCATCCAGGCGCCGGCAGGCCCGCTCGCGTCGGACGAGTTCGGACGCCAGGTGGCCTCCGGGTGGGGCAATGCCGATGTCCCCAATGCACCGTGGGCGCTGACCGGGTCGGCGAACTCGTTCGCAGTGACGGGTGGCAAGGGTGTCATCACCATGGCAAGTGCCGGCAGCGGTCCGGGTGCTGCGCTCGGGTTCGCTTCGACTGAGACGGATCTGCGGCTCCGGTTTAGCCTCGACAAGCCCGCCACGGGCGGCGGTCACTTCGTTCGGCTGACCGGCCGGGGCAGCGTTGCGAACGGGTACTCGGCGGGCGTCTGGACCGCCAGCACCGGGGCCATGCGGCTCTACGTCAAGCGGGTCGTCAACGGGACCGAAACCGACCTCGCAAGCCAGCCGCTGACCGGCCTGACGTTCCAGGCCGGCCAGGAGTACGCTGTCCGTCTCCAGGTGACAGGTACCGGCACCACGAACCTGCGGGCGAAACTGTGGCCGGCGGGCGGTACCGAGCCAGCGAGTTGGCTCGTGACCGGCTCCGACACAACGTCGGCGCTGCAGAGCCCCGGGGGAGTTGCGGTCCGCGGATACGTGTCGGGCAGCGCTACGAACGCTCCGGTCAAGCTGTCGATCGACGGTCTGGGCGCCACGACGCCGTAGCGCCCTCCGGTAGACCCCGAATCCTGCGCCTGGATTCTTTAGAGTGGTCCTCGCGCAAGACGACGGGAGATTTGATGCGAGCACTGGTGTTGTGGGCCGACGACCGGTCCCCCAATCTCGGGGTCCGCGTACTCGGCGCAGGGACCGCGGCGCTCGTGCGCCGGGTGTGGCCGGATGCCGAGATCGTCTTCCACAACTACAGCGCCGGCACGGCGCCGGTTCGGCTAGGCTCCTTGACCTACCTCGGGCTGGAGACCGTCACCCGCCGCCAACGACTGGCCGACTGGTTCCGAGGCTTTGATCTGGTGCTGGACACCCGGGCGGGTGACAGTTTCGCCGACATCTACGGCATCCACCGGCTTGCCTCGCAGGTGGCCGCCGCGGAGTTCGCCACACGCAGCGGGGTGCCGGTCGTATTGACTCCGCAGACGATCGGTCCCTTCACCTCCCGGCTGGGGCGAGCGCTGGGACGCCGGTCGCTGCGCACGGCGGCGGTGGTGATGGGCCGGGACTCCATCAGCGGTGAGGCGGCGCAGCGGCTGGGCCGACCCGTTGATGTCGTCGCCACCGACGTGGTGTTTGCGTTGCCCGATCCCGGCACCGGACCGCGGCGTGATGTCGTCCTCAACGTTTCCGGCCTGCTGTGGCGGAGCAATCCGCACGTCGACGCAGCCGCCTATCGGGACACCGTCCGCCAGGTCTACGACACCTTGCGCCGCAGCGGACGCTCGGTGACCCTGCTGGCCCACGTGCTCAGCACGATCTACCACGGAGACGACGACGTGCCCGCCATCGAGGCCTTCGCCGCCGAGCACGCCACAGAGGCCGAGGTGCTGATCCCCGAGTCGCTCGAGGAGGTTCGGCAGGCGGTCGCCGGAGCCGAGTTGGTCATCGGATCACGGATGCATGCCTGTCTCAACGCGCTTGTCCGCCGGCACTCCTGCGCTCCCGCTCGCCTACTCCCGAAAGTTCGCTCCGCTACTCGGCGATCTCGGTTGGCCTCATGTGGTCGACTTGCGGGCACCCGGAGTGGACGTGGCGGGTCAGGTGGCCCTTCTCGCCGACACCGATCTGGCCGCCGAAGCCGCCGCCGTACGGGAGCGGGCACAGAGCCGACTGCAGCTTGCGGCTCAGCTGCTCGCTGACGACCGGCTCGTGAGGGCCAGGTGAGGGAAGCAGCGAAACTCGATCGGGCCTGGACACGCGTGGTGCGGACACAGAACTGTTCAGGCTGCGGCGCCTGCACTCGGCTCGACCCCGGCTTGTCGATGGCGGTCGATGACGACGGTTACAGCCGCCCCGTCCGCATTGGTGCCGCCCGCCCACGGACCGGGGCCGCCCGGATCTTCACCCAGATCTGCCCGGGTCGCAGGGTCGATTCGCCACGGCCTGCGGGCGCCAAGGTCCACCCCAGCCTCGGGCCGATCGTCAGCAGTTGGCAGGCCTGGGCCGGTGACCCGGCTGTCCGCCACCGAGGCAGCAGCGGAGGTGCGCTCACGGCACTGATCGTTTGGCTGATCGACACGGGCGAGGTCGCCGCCTGCACCGCGGTTCGGGCCGATCCGGAGGCGCCGCGACGCACGGTCCCGGTGACCATCACAACCCGCGCCGAGGCTCTCGAGGCGGCCGGATCCCGCTACGCACCCGTGGCCACGTTGTCGGACCCCGATGCGCTGCGTCCCGGACGGGTGCTGGTCGCCAAGCCTTGCGAGATCTCCGCAGCCCGACAGAGCCTGCGTCGAGACGAGGTGACCGACCGATCACCTCTGCTGTTGTCGTTCTTCTGCGCGGGCACTCCGAGTCAGCACGCGACCGAACGGCTGCTCGGGGACCTCGGCCTGCCGGACGACAGGAGCTGTCAGCGAGCTCTGGTACCGAGGACGAGGTTGGCCGGGCCGGTTCACCGCCCGCACGCCCGCCGGCGAGGAGGTGTCGGCCTCCTACGACGAGTCCTGGGGCCGCCATCTCGGGCCCTTCACGCAGTGGCGCTGCAAGATCTGCCCGGACGGTGTCGGCGAGAGCGGCGACATCAGTGCCGCCGACTTCTGGCGCACCGACGCCCGCGGTTACCCGGATTTCGCCGAAGGCGACGGGTGCAGTGCGGTGCTGGCCCGGACCCCGCGCGGACACGATGTCCTCACTCGGGCTTTCGCCGCCGGCGTGCTGGTCGGCCGTCCTCTGGACCCGGACGATCTGGCCGCGGTCCAGCCGCTCCAGGTCGCCCGGCGCAACACTCTGCTCGGGCGCTTGGCGGGGACTCTGCTCGCCGGTCGGCCGGTGCCTCGGTATCGGGGCTTCGGTCTCCTCCGTCTCGCGGTCGCTTCCGGTCGAGAGACCGCACGGACGGCCAAGGGCAGCTACCGGCGCGTCCGCCGTCGGGTGGCACGTCGTGACTGAGTCCGGCCCCCTTGACGGCGCAGCCGAGAGGTGCCGACCGAGCCGGCCGTCGAGTCGGGGCGTCGCGGCCTGGGTCGACAAGCTGCGCGCGGAGCCCTGCTCACCGTCGGTGCCCAGGCGGTCAAGATCGTCGTTCAGGTGGCGGGGGTCGTCGTCCTGGCGCGGCTGCTGACGCCATCCGACTACGGCCTGGTGGCCATGGTTCTCGCGGTGATCGGAGTCGCGGAGATCTTCCGAGACTTCGGACTCTCCTCCGCCGCCATCCAGGCAGCCAGCCTCTCGAGAGCGCAGCGCGAGCAATCTATTCTGGATCAACACCGCGGCCGGAGCCACGCTCACCCTCGTAGTGCTGCTGGCGGCACCGGCGATCGCCTGGTGGTACGCCCACCCCGAGCTGGTGGGCGTGACCGCTGCCCTGTCCGGGATCTTCTTGATCAACGGCCTGACCACGCAGTACCGCGCGGATCTCAACCGGCATCTTCGGTTCCGTGCTCTGGCTGTGGTCGAGATCACGGCGCCGGTCGTCGGACTCACGGTCGCCATCTTCTGTGCGGTCTCGGGGCTCGGTTACTGGGCGCTGGTGGTCCAGCAGCTCACCACGGCCCTTACGCTGCTCATCGCCGCCGTCGTCGCGGGACGGTGGGTTCCCGGACGTCCCGACCGTTCGGCTCCCATGCGGCACCTGCTGAGTTTCGGCTGGCATCTGGCCGGCTCCCAGCTGCTCGGGTACCTCGGCAACAACGCCGACTCTCTGACCATCGGCACTCGCTTCGGCGCGGCGCCGCTCGGCCTGTACAACCGCGCCTTCCAGTTGCTGATGACCCCGCTGGGCCAACTGCGGGCGCCGACGACTACCGTTGCCCTGCCCGTCCTGGCGCGGCTGCGCGAGGACCCCGACAGCAGCAACCGGTTCGTGCAGCGCGGGCAACTGGCACTCGGCTTCACCTTGGTGGCTGGCTCTGGGTCTGGTGATCGGGGCAGCTGGTCCTCTGACGGCGGTGCTCCTCGGCGGGCAGTGGCTGGCGGTCGAACCCATCCTGCGGCTGCTCGCTGTCGCCGGTGTGTTCCAGACCCTCGCCTACGTCGGATACTGGGTCTACGTCGCTCACGGGCTCACCAGAGAACTGCTCCGCTACACCGTGGTGACCGTGTCCATCAAGATCACGTGCATTCTCGTGGGCAGCATCTGGGGAGTCCTGGGCGTGGCTTGGGGCTACGCCATTGCTCCGGTCATCGCGTGGCCGCTGTCGTTCTGGTGGCTCTCTCGGAAGTCTTCGATCTCGGTGAAGCCGCTGTTCGCCGGTGCAGGACGCATCCTGATCCTCACCGCGTTGGTGGCCGTGGCCTCATGGGGCGGGTGTGTCGTACTGGCTGGTGGGGGTCGCTGGTTCGCGCTCGGAGGTGGCCTCCTCGGTGCGGCTCTGGCGTACGGTTCGGCCCTCCTCCTGCCTGTCTTCCGCCGAGATTTCCGCGGCGTGCTCGAGATCGGCCGCGAAGGGCTGGCCCGACGGAGGCGATCAGCATGACGGCACCCAGGAGCACGACGGCGGTCGTGGTCGTGAACTACGGATCCTCCGATCTGCTGCGGAAGAATCTGACCCGACTGCACGCGGAGCGGCCTGACCTGCACATGGTCGTGGTGGACAACTTCACCGATGTCGACGAGCAACGCACGGTGACCGAGTTGTGCTCGACGCACGGATGGCGGCTCATCGCCTCGGAGACGAATCGCGGGTTCGGCGCGGGCGTGAACGCTGGCGCGAACGCCGCCATCGACGATGGGGCTGAACTGCTGGTGCTGCTCAATCCCGACGCGCAGATCGACGGCACGAACCTGGACCGACTGTGTGCCGCCGTCACCGACGACCCCCGCACGCTGGCCTGCCCCGTCATCACCACGTCCTCGGGCCGCATCTGGTTCGACGGTAGTGACCTGTACCTAGCGGACGGGCGCACGCGAGCCACCCGCAAGCGACCACCTGGTGCTGATGCCGTGGAGATGTGGCTCACCGGTGCCTGCTTGGCCGTCAGTCGGCAGCTTGTGGGAGGCCCTGGGCGGCTTCGACGAGCGGTACTTCCTCTACTGGGAGGATGTGGACCTGTCCTGGCGCGCGAGAGGGTTGGGCGCACAGCTCCTGGTGGTCCGGGACGCCGTCGCGGTCCACGACGAGGGCGGCACGCAACAGCCGAGCCACCAACGAGAACGCTCTGCGTCCTACTACTACTTCAACATCCGCAATCGCTTGCTGTTCGCGGCCCTGCATCTCGACGCGGCTGCTCGGCGCCGCTGGCGCCAGACCGCGCTCGGTGCCGCGTACGACATCGTGGCCCGCGGTGGACGACGTCAGCTGCTGCGGTCCCGCGCCCCGTGGCAGGCGGCCATGCGCGGGACCCGGGACGGTCTGCGGCTGCTGCGGAGCCAGGGACGTCTGCGGGTCCTCGAGTCCTTCCCGACGCCTCGGGTTACCACCAACCCCTACATCGTGATGCTGCTGCAGGCCCTTCGCGGCGACGCTCGGCTGAGCGTCGACACTTTCACCTGGCTGCGCGCCCTCACGCAGACCTACGACGTCTTCCATGCACACTGGCCGGAAACGCTTCTCTCCGGTCGCACGCCGTTGCGTGCCCTGGTCCGCCAGGTGCAGTTCGCCGCGCTGCTCGTTCGCCTCCGGCTCACCCGCACCGCAGTGGTACGGACCCAGCACAACCTGGAGCTGCCTGAGGGACTCAGTCGTCGCGCGGTCTGGCTGCTGCAAGCACTGGAACGCCAGACGACGCTGCGGATCATCCTCAACGCCACCGTCGAGCAGCAGGACCGGCCGGTCGAGACGATCGTGCACGGGCACTACCGGGACTGGTTCGCGTCCTACCCCCGCGCCGATCCGATCGCCGGGCCGGCTCACCTACTTCGGGCTCGTCCGCCGCTACAAGGCGGTGGACACCCTTCTGCGCGCGTTCTCTGAAACTGCGTCGACCGATCCCGATCTCACCCTGGTCGTCGGGGGCCGACCCTCCAGTGAAGAGCTGCGCCGGAGCCTCGAAGACCTCGCCGCCGTCGATCCGCGCATCAGCCTGCACCTCGAGTTCCTGAGCGACGCCGAGCTGGTCAGCCAGGTCTCCGCGGCCGAGCTGGTCGTCCTGCCCTACCGCGAGATGCACAACTCCGGCAGCGTGCTGGCCGCCCTGTCGTTGGACCGGCCCGTGCTGGTGCCCGACAACGAGGTGAACCGCCGCCTCGCCGCCGAAGTCGGCGAAGCCTGGGTGAAACGGTTCTCCGGAGCGCTGACCGGGTCCCACCTACGGGCAGCGCTGGCCGACCTGCCCGCCGTCGACTCCTCTCCCGATCTGAGCGCCCGCGACTGGGAAGCCGTCGCGGACGCTCATCACCGGGCCTTCATCCGAGCCGCAGGCGCTGCGCCGAAAGGCTCAGCGCCACGCCCCGAGGTAGCGGGTCCCCGCAGCCTTGCCGATCTTGCTGGCGACTCCGGAGGGCAACGGCTGCGCAACCGTCGCGGCCAGATTGGTCACCTGCGACACGGGTCGGAAGCCGCTGTCGACCGGGTTCGTACCGATCAGGTTGTAGCTGGACCGGTCCTGCCCGGTACCGGCCACGAACGCAGCGAGCGAGGTGTACTTCGTCGCGTACGAGCCCTTCTTGGCCCAGAGCACCATCACCGCCGGCTTGCCGACAGCGGTCTGGCTGTAGAGGTTGCCGTTGGAGGTGATGTTGAGTTCGCTGGCGTTGAAGGCCCGCTCCCACGACTGGTAGCACCAGATCCCCTCCGCCGTGTCGGCCGCGGAGTAGATGTTGTTGCCGAGGCTGATGTTTCGAACCACCCAGCGTGAAGTCGGGCTGCGTGCCCCTCCTGCTGTCCTGGGTGAGCCACACCGCGCCCTTGCCGTTGCGCACGATCGTGTTGTTCCAGATGTTGACTCGATCGGTACCGGTCACCAGGATGCCGTCGAAGGCGTTGCCGGTAATCACGTTGTTGGCCACGGTCGCCACCGACGAGATCTCGAGCACCACGCCCCAGCGCTTGCCGTCCCGGATGTTGTTGTTCAATACGTTGATGTCGTAGACCGACATGTCGGTCCAGAACTGGTTGCCGTCGGTGCGCAGGATCTCCGAGTTCTTGAGCGTCACCCCTCGGGTTTCGGTGATCTTGAACCCGCCGGCCGCCGGGCGTCGGGTTGAAGTGCTGGTCGTTGTTGTCCCGCAGCGAGACGTTGTCGACGACCAGCCGGTCGGCGTGTCCGGCCTGCAAGCCCATCTGCCCGCTGCCGGTGATCGTCACCGACCGGAGGACCGAATCTGGCTGGTAGATCCCGACCCCGGCCGTGCCGCTGTCGCGGATCTCGACGTTCTCGAGCGTCATCCGCGGGTAGTAGGCGGTGATGACCCCTTGCTGAGGCACCGACGATGCGTAACGTCGCACTCCGACGCCGCGGATGATGGCGCCGGGAGCGCGCAGCGAGATCGCCTGCTGCAGGTCGCTGGCCTCGACCGTGCGGCCAGAGGGGTTGGTCCCGAGGTAGAGTCGGCTGGTCGCGTAGTCGACGAAGAACTTGCCGGCGGTCACCGCGCTCAGGCTGGACACCTGCGTCTGCTCGGCCCCGTCGATCCACACCTGGTCGGGCCAGTGCGGCCAGCGGGTAGGCCGGGTTGATCCACTGGTAGCCGACCGCCGTGCCGTCGGGGGCGCCGCGGCAGTAAGTGGGACTCCGGTCGAACTTCGCCGTCCAGTTGTCGGCCCGCCAGACGCTGCCCGACGCGACGAAGTTGGTGACTCGGCGGGAACCGTCGAACCAGGCCGCTTCCTTCGGGTAGTTCTGCAGGATGACCGGCTTGCCCGGCGGGATGATGATGCTCTCGTGGTAGTAGCCTCCGCGGAGCACGATGGTCTGGGCACCCGAGGCCTTGCTGATCGCGGCAGTCACCGTACGTTTAGGTGAGGAGACCGAACCGCTGTTGGCGTCGTTGCCGCTGGACGAGGAGACGTAGATGGCGTTGCTCGGCAGCGGATAGCTCGCCGTTCCGACTGGCACCGATCCCTTGGTGGAGCTTGTGGGAGCCGGAGCGGGCGGCGGAGGCGGCGGGACCGGCGCCGTCGTCGTCGTGGCTGCCGAGACGAAATTCGTCCGCACCGCCGTGCCGGAGCCGGAGGTGACGTAGCCATGTACGCCGAGGCTGCCGGATCCGCTGAGTCGGGAACCGGAGCTGTCCGACGCCGAGGCCTGCCAGGCCGGCGCCGTGGTGCCGGCGGCGTACGTCCGGCTGCTCAGGCTCACGGTGCTCGAGCCGGTCACGGAGAGTTCCACGGCCAGCGCCTGTCCGGGGGACACGGTGGTCGTCAGGGTTCGCGCCGCGAGGAGCTTCTCTGAAGTTCCTCTGAGGCGGGTGATCTCGCTGTGCAGCCGGCGTGAGCTGTCGATCCGGACGCGACTGCGGTAGGCCGATCCGTCCGAGAGTCGGCGAGCCTCGACGCCGTAGTAGAAGTTCACTGCGTCGGGCACCGTGAAGGTGGCGTGGACGACGATGTCGCTTCCTTGCGCGGACGCGAGGTTCGCGCGGAACGACCGGCCGCCGGCAATCCCGTTGACCACAGCGGTGCCGCCGGACACCGACGAGGACGTCCCTCCGGCGACTGACCAGGCGCCCCCAGCAGGAGCGGTGCCCCAGCCCGCGGCCACGGTTCGGTCGAAGCTGTCGGAAGCCACGGTGGCCGCGGCGGCCGGCGTGGCGGCCACGACAGCCGCGGCCGAGCCCAGCACGACGGCAAGGCCAGCAGCTAGGAAACGACGGTAGAGTTGACGATTGACGATCGACGGCGCGACCAAACGGCGCGCGCGGACATAACCCTTCAACGGGCCCCCTCGAGTGTAGACCGGCCCCAGATCCCGGATCGTTGCCCAAACGTGATGAAGTTTGGCACAAGGTACGCGAGATTGCGAACTGGTCACGGCGAATGCGCTACAGTAACTGCCGTATCTCTGGTCACACGTGTCCCGAAGTTGGCTGATGGAGACGATTTTGCGCTTCGCCCGCGCAGCGGCGGGGCATGGTCTACCCTCAGAGCCATGAGGCTCCGTGTCGGGGTGCGGGCCGCTCTCCTCGCCTGCTTGCTCCTGGTCCTGGGCACCCAAGCCAAGGCGGCTCCGGAGCCTGGCGTCGTGCACTTCACCGCTGTCGGTGACATCTCGGGTAACGGCAACGCGCAGGCCGTGCTCGACAAGATCGGCGCACTCGACAGCGATCTGACGCTGGCCCTGGGTGACCTGTCCTACGGCACGACCGGCCAAGAGCAGGCCTGGTGTGACCTCGTCACGGCACGCGTGGGGTCGGGCTATCCGTTCGAGTTGATATCAGGCAATCACGAATCCAACGGGCAGAACGGAAACATCAACGACTTCTCAGCCTGCCTGCCGAATCAACTTCCCGGACTGGTGGGCACTTACGGTCGTCAGTACTACGTCGATGTGCCTCAGGAACAGCCGCTGGTGCGCTTCATCGCCATTTCGCCCGCGCTGACGTTCCCCGGCCCAGAGGGAACCTGGAGCTACGCGGCAGGCACACCGCGTTACAACTGGACCAAAGACAAGATCGATGCCGCGCAGGCCGCCAACATTCCGTGGATTGTCGTGGGAATGCATAAACCGTGCATCACGGTGGGCAACTACTCGTGTGACCCGGGTGCCGATCTGTTCAACCTCCTCCTGAGCGAGAAGGTCGACCTCGTTCTCAGCGGACACGAACACACCTACCAGCGCAGTCACCAGTTGGGCCTGAAGACCGGCTGCACCAACCCGACGTGGCAGGCAGACACCTTCGATGCCGACTGCATCACAGACAGCAACGCCACCGACGGATTCACAAAGGGCGCGGGCACGGTCATCGGCGTCGTTGGAACCGGCGGGGTGTCGCTCTACGACGTGGACACCGCAGATCCCGAGATCGGATACCTCGGTAAGACCGGCGGCATGAACACGAATCGCGACTATGGCGTTCTGGATGTTTCCGCCACGGAAACGTCTTTGTCGGCGAACTTCGCTCGCGCAGCCGCGCCGGGCGGAACCCAAACCCTTGCCGACACATTCACCATCACCAAGCAGGCCACCCCGCCGAACCAGCCGCCGGTGGCATCGTATGCGGAGAATTGCACAAACCTCAGTTGTACGTTCGACGGCACCGGCTCCACCGATCCTGATGGTTCGATTGCGACTCACACGTGGAGTTTCGGCGACAACGGCACCGCGACCGGTGGCACGACGAACCACACGTACGCCAACCCCGGCACGTATCCCGTCACGTTGACCGTCGTCGACGACGACGGAGCACAGGCGTCCACGACGAAGAGTGTGACCGTGACCAACCCAGGAGTCGTCGTGTTCGCGGAGGACGACTTCGACCGCACAGTGTCACCGGGCTTCGGCTCGACGGCACCCAAGCCGGGCGGGAACTACACCTACGGCGGGTCGACCAGTCTCTTCAGCGTTTCGAGCGGTCGGGGCAACATCCAGACCAACGCAGGCTCCGGGCCGACAGCTCTGTTGACGGGTGTCAGTGCCCCGGCGACAAATCTGACGACGACTCTCTCGTTGGACAAGGTTCCGGCCGGCTCCTCCTTCTACGCCAGCGTCTTCGGTCGTCGCATCGCGAACGAGGGCTACTACGCCAAGGTGCGGATCTCCAACACGGGAGCGATGTACCTCGAGCTCCTCCGGCGCACGAGCACCGGCGCGGAGGTCTCGCTGCAAGCGCCAGTGCTCGTGCCCGGCACCTACGCCACGGGGGACACGGTCAACGTGCGCCTTCAGGTCCTCAACCGCAACCCGACCACGATCCAGGCGAAGCTCTGGAAGACCGGCACGACCGAGCCAGCCAGTTGGCAGCGCACGATCACCGACTCGACCGCGAGCCTGCAGGCGAACGGCGCCATAGCGATCTCGTCGTACCTGTCCTCGTCGGTGACGAACGGACCGGTCACCTTGCGCATCGACAACTTGCTCGTCACCGCACCGTGAGGTCGCACGCGTTGGTCCGCTGTAGAGCGAGGCTCGGCGTGCTTCAGTTTCGTCTCGAACGTGCGGCTTCGAGGTCCGCTGCCAACGTGCCGTCGTTGCCCGAGGCGCTTCTTGCTGTCAGTTCCACCATGCGTTGACCGGACCGGGCTCGGTCCTCAGCTCAGTGCCGGGGAGTGGGTCGGCGAAGGGTGCGCCTGCAGTCCAACGAAGCCTTGCTGGAGCGATCGGCAGCAGGCCCGACCTGCGTAGACGGTGACGAAGCACCGCCTCATCTTCTAACCCATACTCTTCGCCAAGAGCGATCGCAACAAGACAACCGCGTATGTCAAGCAGGGGAGCAGCATCACACTCGCAGTGAAGTACCACACGATACTCACGCTCGCCGGCCCAATCAGTTGCCTTCTGCAGATACAAGGCCTCGAAGTCTGCAATCCACATGTGCTTGGCGCGCCGACGTGACCCGATCTCGGCGACGCTTCGCAGGCCGAAATTGATGCCAATCGAATTCTCGTCTCCAAGTTCGACCGGCCTATCGAGGTACTCGACGCGACCACCACGAGCGCTGCTTTCACAGCCAGGATGACGTTCGACCCACTCTTCGACGCGCTTCTCAAGCCTTTCTCGATCGAAGACGAGGCATGCGCCTCGATGCCGGTCACCATATTGATCCCAGCTCCGAGGATGACCGAAACCACGGCCGAATAAACACACCGACCACAAGATCCCAGCTCCGAGAGACCGAAACCACGCCAGCTCGCTCCATAGTCGATGTTCAAGCGGTCATCAAGGGTGAAGCATGCGAGGTAAGCTTGGTGGTAGAGATAGGCCTCCATCTCAGCCTCGAATTGCTCCCATCGTGACGGTTCGATTTCCGCTTCGGGGTCTTCGACAAGCGACCATCGGCCAAACAGAGCCTTGCGTTCACGAGGATCATTGCATGAGGAGAGTCGTCCCAAGCGCAGCGCAGCTGCGTGGAGGACCTTGTGCATCGCGCCGGCAGAAGTGTAGTGATACAGGAAACGATCGCCGAAATCTTCGGATCCGAAGCTGAACCGTTCGTCATCCATCAAACCTTGACCCAACGCGAAGCATCAGACGCCCCCTTTTCGAAAGTCCGCGCCAGCCCGAGCACGATGACAGGAACTAGTGAACGCGTGTCGTTTAAACATCTATACGGTTCTGTGGGATCATGAGATGTGCCGAACAAGCAGCTGCCGCATTGTGTTGAGGAACGGGGATCGGCCGCAACTGGGGGCTCTGCGGTCGAACTCGGTGCCGGCTGGGGTGGCCCAGCGGGCCCGGATCGTGTTGCGGCTCTCCAGATTGAGCCAGCCAATCACATGAACCTTCAGCTGCTACGCGCGGCCGCGGAAGATGACTGTCGGCAGTGCAGGGTCGACGCTCACGTCGACGGTGATGGGGTTCCGACTCTTCGTTGGCACGGTGAAGACGTAGGTCGCAGTGGCGTTCTGTCCGGCGTCGACGGCGGCGGGAAAGACCCGAGCCGGCGGGCCCGACATCAGCGATCCGGGGGCGTTGCGAGCGTCGGTCAAGTTGACCACCGCGTTGGTGAGTGACTGTGGGCGGTTCATCTCGTTGCGAACCACCACCTCGACGGCCACCGCGGGTCCGGACACTTCGCCCGGCCCCTGCGCCTTGGCGCTGATGGATTGCAGCTTCGCAAGCTCGACGACGATGCCCCGTCCGGCAGTCCCCATGGAGTCGAGGGCAACCGGCTTCTGCCGCTGCGGAGGCCGAGCCGGCACGGTCGCGGTTGCGTTCCCAGGGCTTGGCTGCGGAACCGGTGTCGTCGCCGGCGCCGGAGGGGCGCTGGTCGTTGCCTGCGTCGGAGACGCGCTGGATGTCTTCGGCCCAGGAGGGGCGCCGGCTGTCGCTGACCCGCTCGTGGTCGCCGCCGGCTGCGGCGATGCGCTGTCGCTCCCACCGCTGCAGCCAGCTGCCGACCACATGACCAGCAACACCGCGACCGAAGCCGCGCCCCCGCTGATGCGTCGCCTCACCCTGCCCGGACCAGGAAGTTGTCGACGGTCACCACGACAGGGGCACTCGTCGAGCTGCCACTAAGGTAACCCGAGATTCCGACCGCACCTGGACCCTGCAGAGCCGCGACGGTGTTGGTGCTGGTCACCTGGGCGGCACCCGGCTCGGTCGCCGAGCTCTTCCAGACCTTGCCGGTCAAGGTGGTCGTGCCCGTTCCCGCGACTGAGAACTTCATCGTAAACACGTCTCCGACTTGATAGGTGAGGCCGCTGACGACCACCTCCCGGAGCAGGGTCTCGGTGCCACTGGCCACCACGAACGTGCCGAGTCGAACTGTGCCGTCCGACATCATGCGCGCCTTCAGCCGATACTCAGACGTGCCGGCCTTCCGTGCCGTCAGAGTCACGTAGAGCCCGGATCCCGTCGCCACCTTGTCCACCGAGAAGTCGACGGTCGCGGTGACGTCACGAGCCGACACCTGCGACAGCGTGGCGGCCGGGCCGGACCCGGCGCGGGTCACGGTGATCAGACCCTTGCTCCCGTTGGTCGAGAAGTTGGCGGCGCCACTGTCGGTCCAAGCCCCGCCGACGTCCGCGGAACCCCAGCGCGAGCCGGTGCGGCCGAAGTCGTCCCGCGCAACCGACTGAGCCGCCGGCGCGGTGACCGTCACCGACCTGGTGGTCGTGTCGGCCGCGCCGTCGTCGTCGGTCACCGTCAGCGTGACGGTGTAGGTGCCGGCCGAGGTGTAGGTGTGGCTGTCGGTACGACCGGTACCGGTCGAGTTATCGCCGTAGTCCCACGCGTAGGAGGCCACCGTGCCGTCCGGATCGCTCGATGCCGACGCGTCAACCGAGACCCGCAGGTCGCTTGTCGTCGCGGTGAAGCTCGCCGACGGCTTGACGTTGGCGGGCGCCGTCACCGTCACGTCCCGGCTCACCTCGTCGGTGCCGCCCCGGTTGTCGGTGACGGTCAAGCGTCACGGTGTACGTGCCGGCCTCGTCGTAGGTGTGCGACGGAGTCGCGCCCGTGCCGGTCTCGTCGTCACCGAAGTCCCAGCCGTAGGAGGCGATGCGTGCCGTCGGGATCGCTCGAGCCGCGCCCGTCGAAGGTCGCCCGCAGGTCGGTCACGGCCGAGGTGAATGCGGCCGTCGGCGTCTGGTTCGCCGGCTGCACGGTCACCGACTTGGTGACCGTGTCGGTGGCGCCCTTGTTATCGGTCACCGTCAGCGTCGACCGTGTAGGTGCCGGCCTGGGTGTAGTGGTGGCGTGGTCTGGTGCCCCGGTGGCCGACGTCTGGTCGCCGAAGTTCCAGCTGTAGCTGGCGATCGTGCCGTCAGCTGTCGGTCGACGTGAAGACGCGTCGAACGAGCACGCCAGGTTGGTGCAGTCCGAGCTGAATGCGGCGGTCGGCTTGACGTTTGCCCTGGCCTCGACGCTCTTGGTCACCGAATCGGTGCCACCGCGGTTGTCGGTCACGGTGAGCCGCACCGTGAAGGTTCCGTCCGCGCCGTAGGTGTGGGTCGGGTTCGCCGGCCGAGGACCGCGTCTGGTCACCGAAGTCCCAGCTGTAGGACGCGATGGTGCCGTCCGGATCGCTGCTGCCCGCGCTGTCGAACGCGCAGGCCCGCTCGTCGCAGCTGGCGGTGAACGCCGCCGTCGGCAGCTGGTTGGCCGGAGGCACGGTCACGGTCGACCGACCTGGTCGACGTTGTCGTCGCGCCGCGGTTGTCCTTGACCCGCAAGCGTCGACCTCGTAGGTTCCCGGGGCGGTGTAGTTGTGGCTGACCGTGGCTCCACGTGCCGGTCGAATTGTCGCCGAAGTTCCAGGCCCACTCGACGATCTCGCCGTCGGGGTCGGCGCTCGCCGACGCGTCGAAGAAGCAAGCAGCCCTCGGTGCAGTTCGTCGGTGAACGAGGCGGCCGGGCTCGGCGTTGACGGCAGCGTCGGAGGTCGTGTAGTGCGCCCGCACCTGAGCCGGCGTGAGCGCGTACGGATAGACCGCCGCCTCGTCCAGCTCCCGGCGAGGAAGGCGCTGTTGCCGCCCCAGCTCGAGTCGCCGCCGATCCGCCAGTAGCCGGTGTACGGCTGCGCCGCGGTCTGGCCGTTCGTCCCGACTGAGGCACCGTCGACGTACAGCTTCATGCCGCTGCCGTCTTGGGTGGCCACCATATGGTGCCACTTGCTGTCGTTGTAGGACAGCGGAGAGGTGATGGTGTTCGTGAAGCCGGTCCACACGCCGAAAGTCAGCTGGCCGGAGTTCTCCATGTATACGTGCCGGTCGTAGTTGCCGGAGTAGCCGGCCGGCTGATCGCCGAAGCCGATGAGCTTGCCGCCGTTGGTGGTGGTGGTGTTGAACCAGATCTCCTCGGAGTAGACGGTCGGGTTGGTGAACTGCCTGCTCGTCGCGACTGTGCCGTCGGAGCCGTTCGTCGTGGCCGAGGTGTCCGGGAGCCACCGTGGACGCGGATCCGAACGTCACCCCGCCGGCCGCCGTGCCCGGCGTCCGGCTCTGGCCGGAGTCACTGGCCGACGCCGAGCCCGGCCGCATCGTTCAGCCGCCAGTAGAAGGACGGGATTGTCGTTGTAGACCTGCTTGCCGTACGCGTCAGCCGGTTCGGCCGGCAGGTTGACGGTGCGCCCGCTCTTGACGTAGTGATCGCGGACCTGTGCGCGCGGTCAGCGCCTGCGGGTAGATGGCCACGTCGTCGATGGTCGCGGCGAGGTGGTGGCTGGACCCGACGTTCGGCCACCCGTTGAGGTTGTCGCCCCCGACGCGCCAGTAGCCCGGTGTAGGGCTGGGCCGTCGTGGTGCCCTGGTCGCTGCCCTCGAGCAGGCCGTCGACATAGAGCTGCATACCCTGCGGCGACAGGCTGGCCACGACATGGTGCCATTGGCCGTCGTTGTAGGTGCCGCTCGCCGTCACCGTACGCACGCCGCCGGGGTGGACGCCGAAGGTCAGCCGCCCGGCGTTGTCGAGGTAGACGTGCCGGTCGTAGTTGGAGCTGGTCGAGGTCTGGCCGTCGCCGAAGCCCGATGATCTTGCCACCGCTGGTGCTGGTGGTCTTGAACCACGCCTCGGCGGTGAAGGTGTCGCTGCCCGGTCTCGCTGGAGGTGGTGCCCGCCGTGCCGTTACCGGTCCCGTCGAAGCTCGCCGCGGTGTCGGGCGAGCCGATGACTGCGCCCGCTGGCGCCGTTGCTGACGCCGGAGCCGAGCACGAGATCGTTGCCACCGGCCCAGTCCACCGAGGTCGCCTCACCCGGCGACTCGTTCGAGCCGCCAGTAGTGGCTGGCGCCGTCGGCCTGAACCTGACGCGAGTAGGCGCTCTCGTCGACCACCGTCGAGCCGGTGGTGATCGAGGTGGTGTTGCTCTTCAAGATGTTGTTGTTCGGATCGCTGGCCACCACCCAGTAGCCGTAGGTGGTGTTCGGTGCGAGTCGCCG
>CAVVTA010000017.1:0-790796 GCA_963751045.1 uncultured Actinomycetota bacterium | reverse complement strand
GACCAAACGCCCAAACTAGCGGTTCCATCGAGACCCCGCCTCACCACCCGGTTCGAGTGAGAACCGCCGATTTGGGATCGGGGGCTCCACGGGACATCACCTCCAGCGCTGCACTGACCGCTGACATAACCCCGTTCCACCACCGACACGACTAGGGCTCACCCCATGTGACGGACACGCGGTCAGGCGGCTTGTGCCGTCTGGGTGTGGAGCTCTTCGAACCGTACCGGAGTGATCATGCCGATCGAGGAGTGCCGTCTCAGCCGGTTGTAGCGTTCTTCGATCCAGGCACCGACGGCCTGTTGGGCTTCGGCCTTGGTGGGCCAGTGGCGGCGGTTGTAGAACTCGGTTTTCAGGGTGGACCAGAACGATTCCGCGGCGGCGTTGTCCCAACACACCCCGGTGCGTCCCATCGAGCGCAGCACGGGCAGGTCGGTGCAGGCGTCGGCGAGCTGTTGGGAGGTGAACTGCGTGCCGCGGATGCTCTCCTGTGTGTCAAGGGTGTGCTGTCGGTTCCTCCGCTTCTGATCATGTGCCGGTGCTCGGCACGGTCAAGCCTTGATCGGCAAGGTCACGTTCGGCAGGCATGTTGACCGCGCCTGCGCGCCAGCGGAGTTGGCAGCGATGAAGGAACCGCAAGGTGCGAGGCCGGGTCAGGCGACCGTGACGGGTTCGTCGGCTGGTGCGTTAAGCAGGTAGAAGACCTCGCGGGCCAGGTAGCGCTTCAAGCAGCGGATGATCTCCAGCTTGGAGTGTCCCTCGGCGGTCTTCTTAGCAACGTAGGCCTGCGTTTTCTCATCGATCCGGATCCGGCTGATCACCGCGAGGTGCAGTGCGGAGTTGGCTTGTCGGTCCCCGCCACGGTTCAGCCGGTGACGCCGGGTCATCCCCGACGATGCGGGCAGCGGTGCGACACCGCACAGCATGGCAAAGCTGGCCTCGGAGCGGAGCCGGTCGCGGTTGTCCCCGGCGGTGACCAGCAGCTGACCGGCGACCTCGATCCCGATCCCCGCCCGGGCCAACAGCTGCGGCGCGAGGGCGGTGACCAAAGGCTTGATCAGTTCGTCGAGGGCGGCGATCTCATCGCCCAGCTCCAAGATGCGGCGGGTCAGGCTCTTCAACGCGATCCGGGTCGCAGCGACCGGGTCGGCAGCATTGGTGGTTTCGGGCCGCCACGCCGCGCAGGTGCGGATCAGCTGCATCCGAGTCAGGTTCCGGACCTGGTCACGCAGCTCTTCGGGGGCAGCGACGATGGTCATCCGCAGCAGCTGCAAGGCGTTGCGGCGGGCCCGGATCGCGGTCTGCCGGGTCACCCGCAGCACCCGCAGCGACTCCACCGCCCCGTCCTTGGATTTGGGGATGCTGACCCGGCGGCCGTGCAGGGCGGCCCGGGCGGCGCTGATCGCGTCCAGGTCGTCGTCCTTGCCTTTGCGGCGGCGGTCCGAACGGTCCGGGCGGTCAACCTCCAACACCTCGATGCCAACCTCGGTCAGGTGTCGGCAAATCCCGGCTCCGTAGCTGCCGGTGCCCTCCACCCCGATCCTGGCCACCTCCCCGAACGTGCGCAGCCACTTCACCAGGGCCCGGTAGCCGGCGCGGGTGGTGGAGAAGCTGTGCGTGGCCAACACCGTCTCGGCGGTGTCGATCACCGCCACCACATGTAGATCCTTGTGGGTGTCGATCCCACCCACCACCACCCGACTACTCATCGACGTCGGGTTCACCTGACTGGTTGGGTTTGGCATGCTTGCCATGTCGCTTCCTCCGGTCTGCTCGGACTGATAGGGACGGCGGCAACGCCGAGCCAGAACCGGTGGACAAGACAGTGATGAGCACCTGTTGGCGCAGGCTCTCCTTAGGTCACTCCGTCGGCGAGGCGAGGCGCCTCACCAGGTGTCCCGGGCAACCGACATATCCGAGGAAAGACACACGTCGTCAATCGGAAGGTGCGGGTCAGGATGCCCGGGGCAGCCTGGATACCAGCATCCTGACGGGTCCATCGGCGTGCGAGTCAGGAAACCCGGGAACACCAGCCCTCCCATACTCACTGTCGGCGTGAAAGATGACCTTGGCCGGCAGTTCACCTCTCAGCGTGACCGCTCTGCGGAGCGCGACCTCGACCAGGTCGGTGCGTAGGTGGTCCGCGATCGCCCAGCCGACCACCCGTCGGGAGCAGCCGTCGCGGATGGCGCACAGGTACAGCCAGCCCTGCCCGGTGGCTAGATAGGTGATGTCGGAGGTCCAGACCCGGTTCAGCTGACCGCGGTCGAAGCGGCGCCCGACCAGGTCGGCTACCGGCTGCGGATCCGGTCCGGGCTGGGTGGTGACGGGCACGAAGCCGCGGGGGCTGATCCCGGCGATCCCCGCCTGCCGCATCAACTTCGCCACCGTCTTGGCCGAGATCTGCTCCCCGGCTTCGCGCAGATCGGCCACGATCCGCGGCGACCCGTACACCTGGTCGGAGTCGACGTGATGCTTGATGATCTTGGCGGTCAGGTCGCTGCGGCGCTGTTGGGCCGGGCTCGGCCCCGCCGCCTGACGTTTGGCCCAGTCGTAGTAGCCCGACCGAGACACCTCCAACAGCCTGGCCAGGCGGGCGACCTCGAATCCATCAACGTTGTCGGGGGTGGCCTTCTCCGCCTCCATCAGCCGGTAGGCCTCTACCGGTTCTGATTCTCGGTGACGAAGAAGGCCGCTGCTTTTTTCAGGAACTCCCGGTCCATCCGCAGCTCGGCGTTCTCGACCCGCAACCGGGTCAGCTCGGCCCGCTCGTCGACATCCAACGCTTCTGGCGGCCGGTCGCTCCTCGCCCGTTCGGTGGCGACCCAGCGACCCAGCAGCGCCTCACCGACCCCGATCTCCTTGGCCACGTGAGCGATCGGCCGCCCGGTGTCGATCACCAGATGGGCCGCCTCGCGGCGGTAGGCCGGGGTGTAGTTCTTCCTCTTCCTCGATCCCGACATGCAGACATCCTCTCCGCGGAACCGCAGGTTCCGCGATCAAGGTGTCCGTCAAACGGGGTGAACCCCAATCCCTCTAGAGTGGGGCGTACGGATTTCGTGCTAGGTAGCTTCGGATGAGGAGTGATGACCGATCCTTCGACCGTGACCATGCCAGGCGGGGCTGGTGGTGAGTCTGACGAGCGAACTCGCGAGCGGGTTTATCGAGTTCTGACGTTGGTTATCCAGGTCGTTTTGGTCGCCGGCGTGGTCGGCTTCGTCCTCCTGCACGACTGGCCGAATGCCGTCTTGACGACCCTGGTGATCGTCCTGACTCTGATCCCGCAGCTGCTCAAGCGGTGGTTCCGGGTGGACGTACCGCCGGAGTTCCAGTTGGTGGCGGCAGTGTTCGTGTTCTGTGCGATTTTTCTCGGCACGTCGCTGGAGTTCTACGGTCGATTCCACTGGTGGGACACTGCCCTGCACACGACGAGCGGCTGCCTGCTGGGGATCGTAGGGTTCATCGCCGTCTTCCTGATCAACGGGACCGACCACCGACCGGAGGGGATGCGGGTCTCGCTGATCGCCGTTTTCGGATTCATGTTTGCGGTGACGCTCGGCGTGTTCTGGGAGATCTACGAGTTCATCGTCGACAACCTGATTCCGGGGCTGAACATGCAGGTCGTTGAAACTGGTACGAACGACACCATGATCGACATGATCGTCAACACCATCGGTGCCGCGGTGATCGCGCTGCTGGGTTACGTGTACTGCAGGACCGGCCGGCAGAGTTTTGTCGTGGACGGTGTTAGCAAATTCGTGAGCCGCAATCCACGCTTGTTCGCACGCGCATCGGAGCGCTGACGCCGACCGCTCGTTCGTGATGCACAGCGATGGCCCACTTTCGCACTGCGCGTTTGGGAAACTTCGTAGGAGCCTCGTATTTCTGGTAAGCGCGGGACGCGAGCGCTGGCGGCAGGCGTGGGACGCCGGCTCGGCGCGCAAACAGGTGCGGGACGCGGACTTCACAACCCGGTCAGGGATCGAGGTAGATCCCGTCTATGGCGCCGGCCGAGGCGGCCGACGAGTGGGGCACAGCCTCCTGGTGAGCCGCTCGAGACGGTCGGGTCGACGATCCGCGAGTGCTCAAGGCCCGGCCTAACCTGGTCGCTGTGTTTCTAGTGGCCACGCCTTGCTCGGCGCAGTAGGGGACCTGCTGCCGGTGGGTCTGGCGGCTGCAATCAGCACCGTCCCCGTCACAGCGATGTTGCTGATCTTGCTGTCACCTCGGCGAAAGTCCGCTGCTCTTCCGTTCTTGATCGGGGCGGTCGTCGGCATGCTCGTCGTCGTTGGCGTGTGCACCCTCGCCGCTCAGGCTCTGCCCGAACCGCGGCCCCGGCAGCCGCAGACTGCGGCGGCCGTCATCGAATTGACTGCTGGTGTCGCCCTCATCGTGTTCGGGGTCCGGGCCTGGCTCGGTCGCGAGCAAGCGGCCGGGGACGTACCGGCCTGGACGAAGTCGATCGATGTGCTCAACAGCGGCCGCGCCCTGGGGCTCGGGCTGCTGCTGAACCTACGCCCGAAGAACGTGCTGCTCGCCGCCGTGGTCGGTGTTCAGCTCCATGTGGAGACACTGGACCTCGGCGCGACGATTGTCGCTGTCGTGCTTTATGTCGTGATTGCGACCTCGAGCCTGACGATTCCGATCGTGCTCACGCTCATCGATCCCGACCGGATGCAACCTCGTCTGGAAGTCGTGGCGGCACGACTGACTGCTGAGGCCCCGGTCATCGGTGCAGTGGTGCTGATCCTCATTGGTGCGATCGTCGCCGGTGCGGGGCTGCAGAACCTGTGAGGCTGGGTTCACGCGAGGCTCGGCGGACGGTGAAGCAATCTCAACCTTCCGTGTCTCCTCGTCGGCGACATCGCCGGCTCTGACATTAGGCATAGACGGCTTGTATCCCTTGTAGGGCGTCCCTGTGACGGTGTGCGTGGTCGCTACGGTGGCCTCTGGGAGGGGTTGCTAAGCGGCTGGCGCCGTTCGCCGCCTGGAAAAACGCCAACCGCAGCACGGCCGGCACGTCCTTGGTAATCGCCCGCCTGGACTGGGACACCGTTCCCGAGGACCAGTGGCAGTGGGCCTGCTCGGTCATCAGCCGGTGGTGCTCACCCGAGGCCAGCCCTTCCAGCTGCGCGACCTCGACGGCCACCCGATCAGTCATCCCGACGCCAAGATGATCATCAAGGACCGGTGCACCGTGCCCGACCACGTGCGGGCTAAGGCCCGGGCGGACAGCGCCGCCACCAACCGGGCCAAGCTGACCCGCTGAGCGAAGGCGACCACACCCAGCCGATCATCCGATAGCTGTCTCCGCCACCGATTCCCGACGGTGTCGGTCCCTATCAGCGTGGCAGTTCGCCTATTCACCACCTCGATCGCCGATCCGGACAGAGGGATCCGCCAGGACCGCCCGGGACACGCCCGATTCGGCCCATCCCCGCGACGGCGAGCACGCGAAGGAAGATCCGGGACGGTGAGGTGGAGCCGCGAGAAAGATGGCGATGTCACCCCCGTCGTTGACCTACGGGCGCGAACACCGCGGATGCAACGGCCGCCAGACCCGAGCTCGGGATCGTCGAGATCTGGCGGCGAGTGCCGAAGGCCGCGTATCTGATAGCCCCGGCACCTATAGCGCGTTGCGCAGTGGGGATCGCGTGCGCAAGATTCTCGGCGCAATGCGCCCCGCGACGGTGCCGATCACGGCACCGACCGTCGCTCCGAAGACGACATCACCGGGGTAGTGCACACCGGTGTAGACGCGGGAGAACGCCACGGCGACAGCCGCGAGTCGCAGCGGGAGCCTCAGCGGTGGGACGAGATGGCCGACCGACATCGCGAACGCAGCAGCCGTTGCGGAGTGACCCGAGGGAAACGACGTCGAGGTGGGCATCCTCACCCACCGTGTCTGGGGAATGCCGAGTCCGACCCGATCGGGGCGCAGGCGTCGGCGCGCGAGCTTCATGGGCTGGTTCACCACGAACGAGGTCACGCCAATGGCGGCGAGCCCGGACAACGCCGCCCGGCGTCCGCGTGAGCCTCCGACGGCCGCGAGAGCCGCGGCGGTCAAGAACCAGGGCTTGGAGAAGTTCGCGAAGTCCGAGATCACCCGGAGGGGCCGATCGAGCCCCGGTGTGGAGATGCCTGCGATGACCCGATAGGCGGCGTGATCGAGTGCTCGCAGACGATCGATCGCGGTGCTCATTCGGCGCCTCCTCGACGGCCAAGTGCGGTCCGCCAGAGAGCGGCCACGGTCGACCGCTGGGTCAACCGGATCGCATCCCGTGCATTCGCGGCTGCCCGGGGGAGGCGGACCGTCAGTGCGCCGGGTCTACTCACGAAGCTCAGCGGCGGTTCGAGGACCAACGCCTCTCCGTCGACCCCCACTTCGATCAGATCGCTGGAGCGCACCTCCATTCGACTGGACGTCCACTCTCGCCAGCCCTCGTAACGGGAGAGCTGCCCGCCGAGCTCGAGGGCCGCCAGCCGTTCAAGGTCGGCGGGGCTGGCGACCGTCAAGGACGCGGCACCGAGCACCCCGCGATCCAGTCGCTCACGGGTGGTTCCGCCGCGAAGCCGGCCCAGCCGGTAGGGGTTGTTCGAGATCAGCAGGAGCTGGCCCGCTGTCGACTCCTCCCCCGAGGGCAGCGTGAACAGCAGTGCCGGTGCTGATGCCTCCGGCCCGAGCAGCCGCGGCAGGATCGCGGCGGCCGTCTGCAGTTTCGCATCCCGATAGTCCGTCGACTGGATGACCTTCGCATAGACGCCCATCGCCGCGTTGTTCACGAAGGTGCGCCCGTTGACCTCGCCCAGGTCGACGACTGTGTCGACGCCGTCGCGGTATGCCTCCAGAGCCGCCGGGACGTCGTCACGATCGATGCCGAGGTCCAGTGCGAAGTGGTTTCGGGTTCCGGCCGGCACGACGACGAAGGGGATGCCGGCTCGACTGGCCACGGAGGCGACGAGCGCCTGCGAGCCGTCGCCTCCGGCCATGCCCAGCAGATCCGCCCCGCGGGCAACCGCATCCTCGGCGAGGGTGAGCAGATCGTCCGTGGGTCCGAGGACGATCGGCTCAACGCCGAGTCGACGGCAGCGTGCCGCCAGGTCGAAGCGCGCCACCTTGCCGCCGCCGGATATCGGGTTCATCAGGAGCACGGGTTGACGTGCGGACGGAGCGGACGGAGCCGGCTTCTCAGCCCGGCCGGACCGCAGCGCGTAGCCCGCCGATGCCGCCGAGACGGCGGCCAGGGCGAGTGTGAGGAGCAACACCCGCATGCTCTCGCTCCGGACCGCGACCAGCACGAACGCCGAGACCGCCAAGAGGGCGGCGATCGCGGCGACCACCCGGATCGTGCCCCGCCGGGACACGATGTACCAGGCGGCCACGACGATCAACGCGAGCGTCAACAGGCTCGCGATCAGCACCTGCCAACGCTGGAGGGCGGACAGCGTGACATAGAGGACGGCCGCGGCCAGGCTCGCGAGCGAAACCGTCGCAGCGAACCTGCGCCCCACCGCCTTGGCCTGGCCAGGAGGTCCGCTCATCGTTCGCCCGGCGGAGGCTGCCAAGTCTCGCCCGTCTGCCGGATGTACGCGTCAATCGCGTCGTCGAGTGTTGGGTAGAAGTGCGCCGGATCAATCGTTGCGGTGAGGTCGTACCGCTCGATCTTCTCCCGGACCGGGTCCTTCAGCTCGGCGAAGATCAGCGAGACACCACGCTCGTTCAGCCAGACGTCGAGATCCTCCAGCATGTCGGCGGCGGTCGTGTCGACATCGGTCACCGGCTCGGCCGCGATGACGATCCAGCGCAAATCGTCGTGACGCACCGCGATGGCTCGAACGGCCTCGGAGAACACTCGCGCGTTGGCAAAGATCAGTGGCGCGTCGAAGCGGTACACCACCAAACCCGGCAGCCGTTCAGCATCGGGATACCGTTCCGTGTCGTGCAGACCGGCCACGCCCGGAGCCCGCCCGAGCTCGGCCTGGTGTGGCCACCAGGTCCGGCGGAAGACGTTCAGGATCGACAAGCCGATAGCGACCACGATGCCGGGGAGTACGCCGAGCAAGGCCACGCCCAGCAGGGCTACGATTGACAGCCAGAACTCGGCCCGGCGTTGTTGCCACAGGCGCCGCGTGCCCTTCACATCGGCCAACGAGAGCGCCGCAGCGACGACGATGGCACCCAGGGTGGGCTGGGGGACGTACTGCATCAATCCCGTCGCGAACACCAGCACGACGGTGATCACCACCGCACCCACCAGACCGGTGACCTGGGACTTCGAGCCGGCCTGCTCGGCCACGGCGGTGCGGGAGCCGCTTGTGCTGACCGGGAAGCCCTGGAACAAGCCTGCGGCGATGTTCGCCGCACCGATGCCGATCATCTCCTGGTTGCCGTGCACCTGCTCGCCGCGGCGAGCGGCGAACGCCGACGCCGTCGACATGGTGTCCGCCGAAGCAACGACGGCAATACCCAGTGCGCCGAGCAGCAGCACGGGGATATCCGACCACCTCACAAGCGGCAGCGTGAACGGCGGAAAGCCCTGGGGAAGCACACCGATCGTGTCTACCCCGCGATCCTGCAGGTCGAACGCGTTCACCGCGATCGACGCGAGCACGACGATGATGAGCACGCTCGGCAGCTTCGGCAGCCGGCGGTTCAGCAGCAGAATCCCGGCCAGGCAGGCAAATCCGACGACGGCCGCGGCCGGAACGACCAGACCCTGCCCGATCCCGGAGACGACCGCTGCCACCTCCCGCAACAACCCGTCCGCGTCAATGGAGAACCCGAACAGCTTCGGCAACTGACTGACGATGATGGTCAGAGCAAGGCCGTTCATGTAACCGATCTGCGTCGGTTTGGAGAGCAGGTCGGCCACGAACCCGAGTTTCGCCAACCCGGCGACGACCATGATCACGCCGACGAGTACGGCGAGCAGCGAGGCCAGCGCGATGGCTCGGGCCGGATCGCCGTCGGCGAGGATCAGCGGTGCGATCGTGGCGGCGATCATCGACCCCAGAGCCGAGTCCGGACCGAGGACCAGGACGCGGGACGGGCCAAAGATCGCGTAGCCGATCAGGCACAGGATCGAGGTGTACAACCCGGTGACCGGCGGTAGCCCGGCGAGCTCGGCGTACGCCATCCCCTGGGGGACCAGCAGAGCGGAGAGCACCAGTCCAGCGACGACATCCTTGGCCAGCCAGGCGCGCTGGTATCGGGTGACCAAGGCGATGCCGGGCACCAGCGACTGCCAGGTGGGTGTCTCGACGACTTCGATGTCCCTCCCGCCCACCGTGGCAGGCTAGTGCCCTCGCCATGGTCGCGAATAGCCCTTTGCGGGTCAGGCGGGCGCCCTCTGCTCCGGTGGCTGCTCGCCGCGACAGCAGTCGGCGCTGCCATCATCGTTCGGCTGGGACTGACGCCGACCGGCACTGGCAGTCCATCAAGCTCGGCACGGCATGGTCATTCAATGTCCGCCGGATCAAACCATAGTCGCGCTTGCGGGCCCGTGTAGCGGCTGTGGCGCTTGCAACGGATTCCATGGCAGGCCAACCCAGCCTCGGTGTCCAGCTGCTCCGCGACCTCCGGGCCATCTTCGCCGGCCACGACAGGCTAACCACCGATTACGCGCTCACCGCTGGCGACCCTGCTGGTAGTTGCTCTGGGCACCCACATGCTGGGGTGCCGAGGGTGTCTTCTTTATTGACACAACGCTTGCGGGATTGGGGAAGATAGGGCTTGGTACATGGCTGAGGAAGGTGGGGGACCGGCTCGTTCAGGATGATCCGAATCCTGAGCGCAGCACCTTGGACCGAATGGACGGACGCGCCCTGCCGGCAGGGGCACTGAGAGCCCAGACGTCGAGCCTGCCAGGCAAGCACGGGCATGATCTGCGCTCGCGACCTGGCCATGGCCGTACGGGGAATTCACCGCACTAGGCGATCGATCGAAGTCTCTTCATGACCGATCACTTCACCGCGCTCGCGCGCGCACGAGCCCAGATGTCGATCACGAGGGCGCGAGTCCTAGGCCTCGGCGGAGGCCTTTGGTTAGCTCCCCGGGCAGCGTTCGGCCAGCGCCGCGGAGAGCGCCTCCCTCGCGGCGCCGAGCTGCGTGATCGCCGCGGCGATGGCTGGCAGCTTCTGGATAAGGTTCTCGGCGGTCAATCCGCTTGCTGCCGTCTGCAACGCGGCGAATGCCGTTTTCACCTGCTCCACGCTGGGCTGAAGGCTCGAAGCCGACGCTGAGGCCGAGGCCTGCGCCTTGTCCAGATCGGTCTTCACGTTGGCTATCGCGGTCGTCAGGGCGGAGACACCGTCCTGCGTAGGTCTCACCTTCGTGAGGGCATCGATCGACGACCTGAGGGCGGCGACGTCTGCACAAGCTGCCGGCGACGCGGCGGTTTCTGCGGCGGTCGTGGGCGCGGCGGTTGTTGCGGGTGGACTGGTCTCAGTCGATGTTGAGCTCGTGCTGCAACTCGCCATGAGACAGAAGAGGGCCACGGCGGCAATAGCGGCGGGTACGGATCGATGCGTACGGCGGAGTCGCGGTGTGCTACCGCGAGGCACAGCAGAGGCTGCGTCCGGGGATTCCAGGCGAGAACGGCCAATGCCCGGACGGAACGGTTGGAACATCACTTCTCCTTTGATGTTGCCGGTCCATCATTGCCAAACACAAGACGGAAACCGCACAGGGCGACCAAACAACTCCGGTGACCAAACGCCCAAACTAGCGGTTCCATCGAGACCCCGCCTCACCACCCGGTTCGAGTGAGAACCGCCGATTTGGATCGGGGGCTCCACGGGACATCACCTCCAGCGCTGCACTGACCGCTGACATAACCCCGTTCCACCACCGACACGACGGGACTCAGTCGGCGCGGACTTGAGGGCACGTCCCCTGAATCTCATCGGCGGTATTGCTGGATCGCGGCCGGCAGGACCCCGCTGATGAACACGAGGGCGTACTTGTCTTAGCGGGTGGCGATACCGCGCCACTGCTTCAACCGGCCGAATCCGCGTTCGATGGTGTTCCGCTGGGCGTAGCAAGCTGGGTCGAAGCCGGGTGGGCGTCCGCGGTCTGCCCACACGCCGATGAGATCAAATGTCCCAGCTCGTCACCGACGCCCTACACCGACTCCGCCCTCGCCGTCCCCGGCTGACAGCTGAAACCTCTTCCCGAAACAAGACAAAACCACCCCGGCCCGTGGAGCCGCGCCCCACCGAGGCGACACCTCGGGGGAAACTGTCACACCCCGACCAGACAACCGATTCGGTGAATAGGCGGCCAGATCTCTTGATCTCAAGAGAATATTTGAGGGACGGTTCTGGGGGTCCGAGCTGGGGCCGGTCACCAAGAACCGAGGCATGGCCACGACGCGGGATCCCAGCAGATTGAATGGTTCTTCACCGAGGCCTTCGGGCAGCTATCGATCCGGATCAGGCCGCGCGAGCTTCACTACCCGATACAGGTGATCGAGTACCGCTCCGCGCACCAGGCGGCCGACTGATCTGGTGACCGTGTCTGGGTCGCGCGGGATCACCAGATCCGAGGCGGGCGGTTGTCGCTGACGTCATCACGGCGCTCCGAGTGGGCGAGCAGTTCTCCGAGCTGGACGGTGATCCGTTCCAGCTCAATCGCGATCTTGGATAACTGCTCCTCCACCCCAGGCTGAGGCTCTGGTCCGGGGTGCTTGTCCTCGCTCATCATGCTGCCTCGTGCAGGTTCGGGTGGGGACAGTCGCCGGGAGGGTTGGCTAGGCATCGGCCGCAGGTGGGGCAGGGGTCGTACCCAGAAATGTAAGTAGGGGCCTCATCAGATGCTGAGGTAGCGCAAGCTGTTTCCTTCCTACCCTTAAACCCCGTGTACTTACTTTCCTGGGTACCTCTCGTGAGCGCTTCCAAGGCGGCTCGATCACCGGCGAATTCGTAGCTCCAGGGTTGGTTTGGTAGCCCCCTCCGCTGCCGGAGGAGACCAAGCTGGTGCAAGGCCTGGAGCGTCCGGTCGACCGAGGTACGCGGCCGGTCCAGCTTGGCTTGGACGTCGGCCGTTGTCGGTTGAGCTCGGTTGTCCATCACGGCCAGCAGCACGGCAAGCCGGAGCGGTGGCACCGAGTCCCGCGCACAGCGGGCGGCGATGCCGAGGGCTTCTGGCCGCGACATGCCGATGGCCACCGCGCCCCGGACGATCTGCGCCAACTGCTTGGCGAACCGGGTCGGCATCTCAGGGGCGTGTGCTTCGAGCACGTTGCCGGCGGGGTCCACTTCCACCGACGTTCGCGCCAGCGTCACCAGATCGGCCAAGGCCAGTAGAAGATCGGTTTCGGCGTCGGTCAGATCACCCGGATCTCCTACGCCGGCGAGAAGGCCACCAACGGCCTCGGCCAGTTCGGTTCTCATCTCCACCTCGGAGCCGGTGTTATTGATGGCCTGCCGGCCGGCGGCCTGCCGGTCTTGGGTGGAGTCGAGCCGGACCAGCACGAACCGATCACCCATCGCGGAGATGACGGCGTGCGCCTGATCCCAGGCCGTGGTCACCGCACCGATCACGACCAGGCGGCCGCGCCAGGTCAAGGACCTGCCGCCGTCGGTTCCGACGTTGCGTTCCCAGAGGCCGTCATAGACCTCTCGGAGCGCGTTTAACACCGGGCCCCGGGTCATGGCCGGCATGCCGAGGACCGAGGTCACATCCTTGATCACCAGCAGGCCGCGTTCCCCGATCCGGGGAAGCAGACCGCCGGATGCGTCGCTGGACCGCTCCCGTTGACTGGTGGCCGACAACAGGGCGCCTTCGGAGGTGATCGTGGACGTGACGTGCCCGCCGGCGCCGGCGAGCGCGGCCACCGTCTCGGTCTTCGCAGCTCCCGGCCCCGACACCACCATGAGCCACGGCGGGTCGCCGGTCAGCTTCTCCGCCGCCGCGCACGCCAACACGGCGGCCAGCACGCCCAGGTCGTATTTGTCGCCGAGCCAGCGAGCGAAGACGGCCTCAACCTCGGCCAGTGTTCGGCGAGCCGGCCGCACCGGAGCCGGTACGTCGTCGACGGCGACGTCTTCCTCGACCTCGATCGGTGGTGGCGCCGGCTGCACCAACATCATCAGCTCGGTGACGGTCTGCTCGAGGATGTAGTCATCCAGGCCACACTTGTCACCGCCGGCCGGGAGATGGGCATAGGCCACATTGGCGCCCTTGGTGGCCAGGTAGTCGGCCAGTTGGGTGAGGGCGGCGTGGACCGCCGGCTTGCTCATCACATCGGAGTCGAAGGCCAAAATCACCCGCCGGCCGTTGAGGGCGACGTCGTGCCAGTCCGCGAGGGCGGTCTTGCCACCGGCGACGTTGGTGCCGCGCCACGACCAGACCCCCGGGAGCGCCACGCAGGTCAGCCCGTGGACGACGGCCGCGTCGGCCTTCTTCGATCCCTCGGTCATCCACAGATCGACCGTCGGGTCACCGAGCTGGTCGGCGATCATCGGCGGGACATCAATGCCGTTCCGCTGCCCGGTCGGAGTCTCGTACTTGATCACCCGGCCGGCCGAAGTGGTTCGAGGGTGGTCGGGTCGGTACTGGTAGCCCCACACCGAGCGGTCCACGCCGTGCATCGGCACCAGCAGCCCGGGGACGTTGCGCCCGGCCGCGGTGATCTTGATGCCGGCGAGCCGCGTCTTGGTGTCCACCGAGACGTAGCCGCGGGCGGCGGCCACCTCGGGGGTCACACCGGACTCGGCCAGCATCATCTGGTGCTGATCGAAGATGGCGATGCTGAACCTCATCGGGTTGGTCTCTCGGTGTATGCCCGAGTCAGCGCCTTCATGGCCGGCTCATCGCCCCCGACGTCGGGATGGAGCACCTTCACCAGCGCTCGATAGATCTGATCATGGAGGCGGCTCGGCAATGCGGCGAACAGGGGCGCTGCCCAGCCGACCGCGTAGCTTCGCACTCGGTCATCCGTCACGGTGACGACGAAGAAGGTCTTCGCCAGGGCGATGGCCTCGTTGGCGTGCAAGTTTGAGATCCACCACGTCCGGGTGCTCGGATCGTAGAACCGCAGGCTCCCGGGAACCAGCCCCACCAACGATGCGACGAAGGCAGCGTTGAAGGGGGTGACGAGAGTGATGCCGCGGTTGTCACGGATGATCGTCGCTTTCATGGGGCGGACGCTCGTAATGATCTTGGGCTGGTCCGGTGCGCCGGCTTCAGTCAGCTCGTCTGTCACTTCCAAGCGATACGGCAAGCCGTGCAGCCGGCTCGGATCGCTGCTGGCCGGCGGTGGCGAGGCTGTCATGGCCGGTACCGTTTCTGCTCGATCAAGGCCTGGGCTTGTTCGACGAACGACCAGGCGTTGTCAACAATCGGCTGGGGTGTCTGGCCGAGCCGGGCCCCGGGTGGCGCTGGAATGTCGGGCAGGTCAAACATGTCCGGGTCGATCGTCAGCGCCGCGTTGATCTCCTCGATCTCGGTACGCATTTGATCGAGCCGGCCCCGCAGCGATGCGTAGACCTCGGTGCGGCGCCTCTCGTCGAGTTCACTGTCGACCCTCGCCTGCGCGGCCCGCTCCCACCCGGCGCGCGCCGACCGGGCCCGAGCGTCGAGAGTGTGGTCGTAGAACGGTCGTACGGCACGCTCGGCGATCTCGGCAAGCAACCGTGGCTGCAGCGCGGCCAGGGCATCAATCTCGGTCTGCTCGACCCCCATCGCGCCCAACCAGTCGTTGGCGCGTTTCTCGGTCGCCTTCAATGGCGTGGACGGTAAGCCGTACTCCCGAACCTGATCGGGAGTGAGTGCCACCCGATGCACCTCGAACTCCAGGTCTGGATAATGCGCATCACCGAAGGCCCGGAGTTTCTGCCCGACCGACACCAGCATCTGCCAGCCGGCCGGGTCGCAGTCGGCGAAATACAGCACCGCGAGTTTTCGGCCGTCATTGGCTGACCTCGCCGCCATGGTGTGGATCATCGTCGACGATGCTTCGCCGGTCGGTAGATACAGGTCGGCGCCGTACCGTTCGCAGATTGGGCGGAGGATCGGCTCCAGCGACGATTTCTCGCCGATCAAGGCAAGCCGAAACGCTTGCGTGCCGTGGAATCCGTCGATTCTGACTCGGGGATGGATGGTTTCGACGGCCGGGATTTCGATATCTAGCCCGGCCGTGAGTTGGTCGGTCGGATCATGTTCGGGGGCCAGTGACATGATCGGCGGGTCATTGCGCTGGTCGCGGATCGAGTCGAACGAGACGTAGTCGAGCCACCGGGCCGACATTGCCGGCCCCGACTGCAGCCAGGTCCAATCGTCGTCGGTATTGGTGTACGCCAAGCCGTTTGGTTTGCGTCGGCCGATGATGGCGTAGTGCAACCCTCGCAGGTGGATCTGCCCACCGAGCCCCTGGTCGGCGATGGTGTCGGGGAGCCAACCCGCTTCGCGGTGGTTCGCGGGGGTGTCCTGCCGGTACGGGTCGCGGTGCGCGGCCAGGACCGTTAGATCTTTCATCGAGCAGTGCTGCTCGGCCATGGCCTGCTGCAGCTTGGTCCGCAGCGGACCATGGTCTGGCGTTACGATGGTCTCGATCCGGTCGCCCACCTGATCATCTGCCGCCCCGTGGTCAGCGGGGCGGCTTTGTCGTTCAGGCAGCATGATCGCCACCTCGGGTGCTGCGAGCCTGCTTGCCAGGCGCGCGGCGGGCTTGTGCGGCCTTTAGCGACAGTCTCAGAAAGTAGGCCTTCCGGGCGTGCTCGGCCCGTAAGGCTCGCTCGGCCTCCGGCAGGTTGCGCTCGGGGTCTATTTGATCTTCGAAACGCTTGGTTGCCGCATCCCGGGCGACCTTGGTCCGGGCGGCTCGATCTTCGGTCTGAGCCCACGATTCGTGGGCCGCAATCTGGGCACGGAGCGAACGCTCTGCGGGCGTAAGGGACATTGGGGGCAGCTCTCGACGCAGGAACACGAGAACGGCCCAACCGCTTCGGCCAAAGCGGCCCCCGTCGTACTGGCAATGGGGTCAGTTGTCGCGGTCCGGCGGTAGCCGCCGCCGATCAGCCCGGCCGGAATTCTTCGGCTCCGGTACCTACCACTATGCTGCGCTGTGTACGAATGATCTTATTGCACAGCGGATCGTTGGGCTAGAGCCGGTCACCTGGAGCCATTCGGCGGTGGGCTTCGCGGGCCCGTTGGTCGGCCGCCGAAGCCGCATAGCGGCCGACCATCTGCCGAGATCGCCAGCCAGCCAGCCGCATCAGATCAGTTTCCTGGCCGCCAGCGCTGAGCCAGTTGTGCGCGAAGGCGTGCCGCAGCAGGTGCGGGTGAATCTTGGCGAGACCGGCATTTTCGGCTCGGCGTTCGAACATCTGCCGTAAACCCGAATCGGTGAGCGGGCCTTTCTTCCCCAGCCACAGCGCGGTTGCGCCCGCCATCGGGTGAAGTCGGCGCACCCTCAGATAGCGGCGCAGCGCGTCGGCGGTCTTGGCCCCGAACGGGCATGCCCGGCCCCGGTTGCCCTTGCCCATCACGCGCGTCACTGTCTGGGCCAGGTCCACATCATCGATGCCCAGCCCGATCAGCTCCCCGGACCGCATGCCGGTATCGATCAACAACCGGAAGATGGCCATATCCCGCCGGTCCTCGTACGTGCTGCCCCGGCAGGCGTCCAGCAGAGCCGTCAACTCGGTATCAGTCAGCACCGGCACCGGCTGCTCCGGCACCCGTGGGGGTCGCATTTTGATCATGGGCGAGATGCCGATCTCGTCGTCCTCGGCCAGCCAGCGGAACAGCTGCTGCAACGAGCGATAGTGCCGGGCTACTGTGGCCGGAGCCTTACCCTCCATCTGAGCCAGATATTGCTCGATGTGCTCTCGGGTGACGGCCGAGGCCGAGGTCGGCATGCCATTGGCCACCAGGAAGGCTAAGAACGTGATGGCGACCTCGCGGTAGGAGTCCACAGTGCGCGGGCTGAGCCGCTGGGCGCGGAGATGGATGAGCCAATCGGGGATCAGCTCGGCCAAACCATCGAACACCGCCCCCGGGGTCGCGGTCGGTTGTGGCGTCAGATCGTCGAGATGCGAGCAGCCATCGCCCTATAATCACTCGTCTGTACGACCACTGTGCCAGAAGGGCTGAATCCGAGTTACCGGAATCCTACCTAGTCAAAGGCCATTTGTGGGCCCCGTGGGACTCGAACCCACAACCCGCGGATTAAAAGTCCGCTGCTCTGCCAATTGAGCTAGAGGCCCTCGCCTCGTCCCAGTGGGGACCGGAGGCTCACGGAGGAGGCTACCCGCGCGGCGAGCTCTTTCTCTCCGGGGGCAGATCCGGAGTCGCGGATACGTTCACCTTCGACAGTCGCTACGGACTGCTGGCGGTCCGAGCCCGAATCGACAACGCCGAGCGGTGCGCTTCTGTCCGTTCACCGGCGGCGAAACGACCCATCCGCGCCGCTCGATGAGGCAGAGCGACACAGCAGGTGCCGTCGGTGTTCGTGACGCCGCCGCCGACCCAAGAGCCGTCAGGGTCGGCGATCCGCCTGCTCGTTACCGCTGCGCCAGTCGTCAACCACCCGCTCGACGTCGACGGTCGGGATCACGATTTTCGGACCGTCGACGCCGCGGCGCCGGGCGTCCAGGATCCGGACGTTGAGATCCTCGACGATCTCCCGAACCTGGTCCACGGTCCGGACGTCGGACACGGTCTGGCGGATCTGAGCGACCTCCTTGCGCAAACCCAGCGAAGTCGGCAGCGGCGGCCGGAGGTTCTCGCGTTCGAGTTTGCGCTTGATCCACCAGTTCTCGTCCGGATCGTCCAAGCCCGCCAGCGGCTTGCCGGCACCGGGCAGGTTGTCGAACTCGCCCCGCTCGATGGCCTCGCGGATCTGCCGATCGATCCACGATTCGAACGCGACCATGCTGCCCTCCCCTCCGTGTATACCAGGCTGTGAAGTCCGGAGAATACCTGCACCGGGCGGGGCGCTCTCGACGCTGGACGGCGCCGTCAGCTCGAGCTCGACCGCCAGCGGACTGACCGGTCCGCGCCCGTCCATGACAGGGTGAGTCATGAGCTTCGACATCGATGGGCTGCTCGATCTATGGACCGAGCGCCCTGATGATTCCGACACCGCCGAGGCCGAGTTCCGCCGCTGGTACGCCGACCCGGTCCTGGTCAACGGCACCGCCCTCTCGGTGGCCGACCTCGTGCGCCGGGCTGAGGCGTTGGGCAACACCTTCGACCCCATGCAGCGAGAGATCCTGAACGCGGTGATGACCAACGACAAGGTGGCCGTGGCTTTCCGCATGGGCGGGCGTCAGGTCGGTCCGTTGGCGACCTCCGCCGGCGTGCTCCCGGCCACCGGCCGGGAGATCTTCCTCCGGGTCATTGACATCTTGACCATTCGCGATGGTGTCATCGCCGAGATCACGATGGTGGCCGACGAGCTGGGCGCCCTGGCCGCAGCGCAGGCCGTGGCGCTGGTCGATCCATAATCGCCTGGCGTTGCGAAGTCCGGAGGGTGATCCAGCGCTGTGGCAGGCTGACCGGGTGGATCCGTGGACGCTGGGACTGATCGCCGTCCTGGTTGTCGGACTGGCCGCCATCGTCTACGGCGCCCTCAGCGACCGCGCGCGGAACCGACGGGCGCGGGCCGAAATGCTGGCCCCGCCGGACCGGGTGATCCCTCGGTTCGCGCCCGATACGCCCGCGCCGCACTACCTGTCGGAGCTGCAGGCCCGGCGGGCCCCGGCCGATGCGGCGCCGACCGAGCTGTCGACGGCGGACCGAGAGACCCTCAAGGCTCGGCTGGACGATCCTGACACGACGATAGTGAGGACGGGTTGGCTCACGTCGTCGTTCATCACCGACCAGGCGACCGGCTGGGCCGTGCTCGACGATCCGGCCGTCTTGGTCTGCGCGGCCCCCGTTACGTCCATGCGTGAGCTGCTGCCGGTCATGGAGCGGGCCGCGATGTCCCGACGCAGTCTGGTGATCGCCGCGCCGTCCATCGCCCCCGACGTGCTCGCGACCTTGGAGGTGAACGTCATCCAGCAAAAGGTCCAAGTCCTCGCGGTCAGCGGCGCCGATGCATCGATCCTCGGCCAGCTCGCCGAGCGGACCGGCGCCACCATCGTGGAGCGCAGCGATCTGCAGGCCGGCTTCCTTCCGTCAGAACATCTGGGCCACATCGGCCGCTGGGTGAGTGATCAGCGGCGAAGTTTCCTACTGGGGCCGCGAACCGGGTCGGCGTGAGCGGTACCCGTTCGCGGTGGGCCTACCTGGCGGCCATCACGCCGATCGTCTTCGGCACCACGTATCTGCTGACCACCGAATTCCTACCCCCCGACCGCCCGATGTTGGCGGCCACCATGCGGGCGCTACCCACCGGCATCGTCCTCGTGCTGGGGACGCGACCGCCGCCGCGCGAGTGGTGGGGCCGATTCGCCCTGCTCTCGGTTCTGTACTGCTCGGCCTTCTTCCCCCTGCTCTTCGTGGCCGCGTACCGGCTGCCGGGCGGTGTCGCCTCGGTGATCAACTCGTTGAGCCCAATCATCGTCGTCTTGTTGTCGGTGCCGTGGTTGCACACCAAGATCAAACCGATTCAGCTGCTGGCCGGTGCCCTCGGCGTGTTCGGGGTCGGCCTGCTGGTCCTGCGCTCCAGTGCCCGGCTGGACATCTGGGGACTGCTGGCCATGACCAGCTGCGTCATCATGATTAGCTTCGCCGCCGTGCTGACCAAGCGCTGGGGTCCCCCGCCGGGAATGAACGCGGCTCGCTTCACCGGTTGGACCTTCCTGCTCGGCGGACTGACGCTGCTGCCGTTCACACTGATCTTCGAAGGCCTGCCGGGCGTCCTCACGGGGCGCAACGTCGCCGGGTTGATCTACCTGGTCGCGATCAGCGGGATCCTGGCGTACGCATTGTGGTTCTGGGGTCTCCAGCAATTGCCGGCCAGCTCGGTCACCTTCCTCGGGCTGCTGAACCCCGTGGTCGCCGCCGCCCTGGGCTGGATCGTGTTGTCACAGGCGCTGAACGGTACCCAGATCTTCGGCGCCTTGATCGTGCTCATTTCGGTCGTGCTCGGCCAGGACTTGCGGCGCCGCCGGTCTGTCGCTCTAGCATCGAAGCGATGACCGACCCCGAGCGCGCTCCGACCCTGCGCCGCTGGCCCCGTCACGTGTACGGGGTCGGCAGCGAGCCCGACCCGCGCTTCACCCTCGCCAACGAACGCACGTTCCTGGCCTGGATCCGTACCTCGCTGGGCTTTCTGGCCGCGGGTGTGGCCGTCACAGCTCTGGCTCGCTTCACGCCGGGATGGCAGCTGCCCGTACGGCTCACGGCGGTCGTCTTGATCGGATCCGGACTGGTGTGCGCGGCCGGTGGGTTCCGCCGCTGGATGCGGCAGGAGCGGGCGATCAGGCTGGGCGAACCGCTGCCGTCCACCTCGGCGATTCCCTTTGTGGCGGCGGTCCTGGTGCTTGTCGCCCTCACCGGTTTGATCTTGGTCGGTGTGATCTGAGCACCGGCGATGCGGGTCTGCAGCCGGAGCGCACCCGGCTGGCGTGGCAACGGACCACGCTGACCGGTTTGGCCGCCCTGCTGGTCATCGTGCGGTTGATCGGTGCGGTTTCCCCGGCCCTCTGTCTGCTGATCGGCCTGTTCGTCGCGGCAGCCATGTTGGCACCGGTCTGGTCGGCGGCCCGGTGGCAGTTCACGATCCGATCGCGCTCCGACACCGGGTTGAACGACGGGCGCGCCCCGCTGCTGCTCGCGATGCTGGTCGCGTCGGCCGGACTGGCCGGGCTCGGCTACGTTTTCGTCAGCTGAGGCGTCAGGAATAGCCCAGTTCGTGCAAACGGTCGTCGTCGATGCCGAAGTAGTGAGCGACCTCGTGCACGACCGTGATGTGCACCTCTTCCACCACGTCGGCCTGCGTCTCACAGATGGCCAGAATGGGGACGCGAAAGATCAGGATCCGATCCGGCAGGACCCCGGCGTAGGTCTCGCCGCGCTCGGTCAGCGGAATACCCTCGTACAACCCGAGCAGGTCCGGTGCATCCGGCGGCGGGTAGTCCTCGATCATGATCACGCAGTTCTCGATCAGCCTGGCCAGGTCGGCGGGGATTCGGTCGAACGCGTCCGCAACCAGCGTCTCGAAGTCGTGCGCCGACATCTCGATGCTCACGTCCCCGCCCGGCGCTCGCTACTCATGGCTTGCAACGTATCCGACCGTTCCGCATCTGAAATGGTGAACAACACCAGTGTAATTACTTCCGTGTATTACGGCGTGTCGGCTTGCTTTTGTGATCAAAAAGCTACTCACGTCTTGCGGTAACAACTGAGACACGATTACAGTCCTGCGCAAGTTGGGATTGGTGTTACGGGAGTGCACGGGGAGACACAAACGACATCAAGCTCGAGAGAAGTTCCGTCCCGGTCTTCGGGCCGAGGAGGAGGAAACGGACGTGGGCACCGCTGTCGGAAAGATGCGCGCCGGAGTCGCGGCACTGGTCTCCGCCGTCCTCCTGACCATGACGCTCGGCGCCGTGCCGGCCACCGCGGCCGACAAGCAAGTGACCGCGATCGCCGGGGTCAACATCCGGTCCGGTCCGTCGACCTCGACCAGGATCGTGGGCGGCCTCTACCGGGGCCAGACCGTGACGGCGATCAGCACCTCGGCCGGTTGGACCAAGATCCGGTTCGGCGGGGGTACCGCCTACATCGCCAGCCGCTACCTGACGAAGGGCAGGGTGGCGGCGTCGAGCTCGGCGAGCGGGACCCGTGTCACCACCACCAACGTCAATCTGCGAAAAGGTCCTGGGCTCTCCTACGACATCCTGCGGGTGGTTCCGGACAACACCCGGGTGACGCTCACCGGTCGGTCGGCCCGTGGCTTTGTCGAAGTCAGGGTGAGCGACCGGCGCGGCTGGATCAGCAGCCAGTATCTGTCGCGGTCCGGAAACGGTCTGCCCGCGATCACCGGAACGCGGGTGGCCACGGCCAAGCTGTTGATCCGTACGAGTTCGGGCTCGGACTACCGCGTCGTCGCCGAGGTCAGGAAGGGAACCCGCCTCTCCGTCACCGGTGCCACCCAGAACGGGCGGGCTCAGATCATCTACCGCCAGGCGATTCGCTGGGTGACGGCGCGCTACCTGAGCAACTCGGCAGTGAGCGGACCCTCCGCCCCCGCTCTCCCCACGATCGTCGGAACCCGTTACGCCACCTCGAATCTGAGCATCTGGACGTCCGCCACGGGTTCGGGTCAGATCACCGAGGTGCGTCGCGGTGAGGCGCTGAGCATCACCGGGAAGACTCAGAGCGGCCGGGCCCAGGTCTTCTACAACAACGCGGTGCGGTGGGTGACTGCGAAGTACCTCTCGAGCAAGCCACCGTCGTCCGGCTCCGTTCCCTCGTCCTGGGCGGCGACGGAACGCCGGCTGACGGCCAAGACCATCCGGGTGCACCGGGCCGTGCGGGCGAGGTTCCCCCAGATCAAGGTGGTCGGCGGCTGGTATGCGTCCAACGCTGGTGAGCACCCGTTGGGCCGGGCGATCGACGTGATGATTCCCAACTACAAGTCGTCGAGCGGTCGGAAGCTCGGCTCAGAGATTGCGACCTGGACCCGGACGAACGCGCGTTCGCTGGATGTCATGTACGTCATCTGGGACCAGCGCATCTGGAACGTCCGGCGCGCTGGAGAGGGTTGGCGTTTCATGGCTGACCGGGGCGGCGACTCGGCCAACCACAAGAACCACGTGCACATCTCGGTGCTGCCCTGACGCAGCCCCCAAGGATCACCGCCTTCCCCCGGTGAATGGTCAGAGACTGCAGATTCCCCCCATCTGCAGTCTCTGACCACGTTTGGGGGTTTGGGGTGATCCGCGCCGCCCCCTATAGTCACCTGTTACTGGGTCCCCATCGTCTAGCGGCCTAGGACACCGCCCTTTCAAGGCGGCAGCGCGGGTTCGAATCCCGTTGGGGATACGAGAGCATCTCCGCTGGTCAGCGGCTAATTCGCCGCAGCCAACAGCGGCATCACCTCCGATCGGGTACACAACGGGTACACATCCGCTAGCGCCGAAGTCCTAGCCGCGTCCATCGCGTCGGCTACGACATCAAGCCGATCACCGAACAGATGGCCGTACAGGTCGAGCGTCATGGTGGCTGACTTGTGCCCGAGCATCTGCTGAACCACCTTGACGTCCGCGCCGGACGCGATCGCGAGGCTGGCCGCTGTGTGCCGGAGTTCGTGAGGATGGAAGCCGGGTACGCCAAGGCGCTTGGCCGCCTCAGTCAGGGCCGCGCGCTGGAAGGTCTGTGACCGCATCGTGGCCCCGCGGCCGCCGGTGAAGAACAGATCGTCGGTGTCGTGGCCCTCCGCATGCCGGGCCAGTTCCTCGACCAGAAACCGGGGTACCGGCACCTCTCGCCGCTCATGGCCCTTGGTCGGCCCGAAGATCATTACGCCCTTGACCGGAGTCACCGACTCTGCGACCAACACCCGGCGCCGTAGGAAGTCCACGCGGCCGACTCGCAGTGCGGCCATCTCGCCCCACCTCAGGCCGGTGTAGGCCAGGAAGAGCACCACCAGCCGGTAGCCATCACCACACAGGTCGGCCAGATCGCGCACCTGCCGATGCGTCAGGAAGCGCTTCTCCGACTCGCCACCGCCAGGTGAACCCCGACGATTTCGTGACCAGACCTACCATCCGCCGGTCGCAGACCGACGGTGATCGTGCGTTCCACCTTGCCGTCGGGCCGCTCGGCGCCGGCCAGCGGGGGCATCGGGCGGTACGGCAGCAGGTCCCCCGCGTGCAGCTTGGGTCCCAACTCCGGGTCCTCACCCAACACGGCGAGCGCGGCCTCACGCTCCTCCGCACTCGGTAGCGGGGCACCCGGGTGCTGCGGCGCGCTCACGAGGAGAGCCGATTCCAGGCCCCCGGTTCCACGGTCGCACCCGGATTCCGCCTCTGCCCGCACCCGGCCACCACGGTGCTCGACACCGGCAGCGACGTCGGGAACTTCGCCGGCGTCGCCGTCTACGTCTACGCCGAGGAAGTCGTGCTGGTCAGCGAGCTCGAGCCCGGCTGGTACCGCTACGTGAGCAGTTGGCGGCTGCAGGCGAACGGGACGATCCGACCCCGGTTCGGTTTCGGGGCGGTCGAGGACTCCTGCGTCTGCCACACCCATCACCATGACGCCGTGCGGTCTGCAGCGCGCTCATCGACCGCCTGCATGGTTGGTGTTGGTGATCTCGTCGAGGAGTTGGCCGGCGAGAACTTCAAGCGTCACGTCGTGGATTCGTGACACGCGGGTGAGGAGCTCGAACGCTCGATCCGCCGTCATCTGGAACCGCTCCATCACCACGCCCGTTGCTCTGCCGATGGTGGTGTTGGTGGTCATCGCGTCGGTGAGTTGCTTTTGGGTCATCACCCGGCCCAGCGTGTGGGTGGCCTGAATGGCGAACAGCATGGCCGCCTCAACGGTGTCGTCGTTGAAGGCGCCGACCGTCGAGGCGTACAGATTCAGTCCCGCGATGATGCCCGGCTCGTCGAAGAGTTCGATGCCCATCTGTGACCTGATGCCGAGATCGGCGGCCAGTGGGCCGTACTCGGGCCAGCGGAGATCGACGCTCAGGTCGTCTGATCGTGCCTGCCACCGCCCTTGGACCGCATCGACGCAGGGGCCTTGGTGGAATCGGTACTGCAGGCCATCGACCAGGTGCACGAGCGCGTCGGTGGCAGCGGTGGTCTCCAGTTTGCCGCGTCGGTCGGCCACGGTGATGCCGGCAAAGTCCGCGCCTGGTACCGCGTCGACCGCCGCCAAACAGATGAGATGAAGAAGCTCAGCCACCTCGACGGGACCGTCGAGGCTACTGGCGGCCCCCGCCATCGACCGCGACAGGGGTGACGCATTGTTCGACAACATGGAGTCTCCAGCCCTGCAACCTCGGCGCGCACAGAGCCGGTGCTTGAGCTCCAGCTTCAATGTATCGCGCTTGGCTACACGGGCTCACAAATACTGCGTGGTGGAAGCTATGGCCCGAGGCGCCGCCCTCAAGACGCAATCTGTCTCGAGGCGCTACAGATTGCGGCGCTCTGCCGCCCATTGGCTTCCGCGGAAGATGATCAACGGGGATTCGGTCCAGCCGGCCCCGGGTATATTCCGCTGCCGTGACGCTCGGCGAGGAATTCCGGTCTGCGATCAACATGTGTGGGCGGGGGCGTGTCGATGCGCCTGAGCTGCTCCCGACGGTGTTGGTGCAGGCGTGCGTCGAAGTGCTTCCGGTCGCCGGCGCCGGGTTGAGCGTCACTCGTGCTCTTGGTTCTCCCCGCGCGCTTCGGGTGCCGCTAGGGGCCAGCGATGAGGTGGCGGCACGGGCCGAACGGCTCCAGACCACGTTGGGCGAGGGCCCTTGCCTGGACGCGGCGGATCGAGGGGAACCGTTGGTTACTGACGCAACTGACATGGCGTCTCGATGGCCGGTGTTTCATGCGGAGCTGATCGAGCAGACCCCGGTCCGGTCGGTGGTATCGCTGCCGGTGAAGTGGGGCGACCCGGCCGAGACCTTGGCAGCCTTGGATCTGTACCTGGTCAATTCCGATGCCTTGTTGCCGCCGCTCGAGTCGCTGGAGGGCGACATCGTGAAGGTCATCGCGGAGTTGCTGTTCGCCACCCCAACCACGGTCGAGTGGCGCGGGGCCTCGCTCCCGGGATGGATGACCGGTCCATCGGCCGCTCAGCGGATGAATGTCTGGGTGGCGGTCGGCATCCTGATCGGACACGCCGGGCTGAGCGGCACCGACGCGCTGGCTGTCCTCCGGGCCTATGCCTTCGGCCACAGCGTCACCCTGGATGAGGTAGCCGAGAACATGACCACCCAACGGCTGGACCCAGAAACCGTGCTGGGCTTCAACTAACCCACTCCCTAACCCAGTCGACCAATCAGGTCGTCTGGTTGCGGTGCCCGCTGCAGGCAAGCCGGAATCGGAAGTCCGTCGGCGTCGGCGTCGGCCTCGTAGCTGCGAAGTGCTGTGGCCGCTTGGGGGGCGGCGGTCAGCGCCCGGAAGGATCGTTCTTGAATCAACGATTTGCGCCTCAGTCAAGCGGTCGGTGAGTCGATCATGCGGCTGCCTAGCGCCTCCGCTTTGGCGAGGTCGGGCTCACCGCCGGCATGGCCTCGAGGCTTTCTTGCAGGGCACGCCACTCCTCGTGCAGGCGTGTTCGCCCGGCCGCGGCCTGCTCACCGAACGACCGCTTGGCTTGTTCGAGGAGCACGCGCAGTTCCTTGCCGGCCGCACGCCCTGCGGCCAGGCCGGACAGGATTTTCTCGGCCCGGCCGCGCAGCTTCTCTGGCAGCACCTCGGGCACCCGGGTGGCCGGCACGGGGTGGATGGCGCCGGCCTTGTTCTCGAACAGCTCGGGGTGCAGGTAGCGTCCGCGCTCCGCCGCTGGCTTGGTCTCCTCGACGCGGATACGGTTTGCTTCGGCCCAGGCATCCTTGCGGACCCCCGTGACCTGCCAGCAGACCTTGACCCTACCGGGGTCGGTGCGGATGGCGAACTCGTTGTCCTTGATCTCCTTGGACACCATCGCGCGGGCGAACTCGCCGATCACGGTGAGCTGATAGCGGAAGTCACGGTTGAGTGCCTCGCAGTACGCCGGCAGCCGCACCGTGGCGACGCCGTCGCGGTTGGTGGTCACGGTGCCGCTATACACGTTCAGCATCTCCGGGGATTCGACGAACGAGTGCGACAGGTACTTGTTCTCCGGATCTGTCGGGTGGTCCACGGTGAACCCGCCACCGGCCTTCTGCAACGCACCGGTGACACGGACCCGGCCCACAAAGAGTCCCGCGAATCCGTTGGAGCTCTGGCCACGCACGGCGGCCACGTCGGGATTGTCCCGAATCGAGCTGAAGGTGAACCCTTCGACGCCGTTGCCCAGCACACTGACACCCAGCACCCCGCCGCCCGGTTGGCCGGAGAAATGCAGCGAGTAGTGGCCGTAACCCTCACCGAAGGTGACACCTTCGGTGGCGTCGGTGGATCCGCTGACGCCACGAACGCCGACCCCGTCGTCGCTGCTCCCGTGCACCGCCGGGCCCGCACCGCCGCCGCTGCCGTCACCAAAGGTTTGGCCGAAGACACCGGCGGCTCCGGTGCCAGTCGTGCCGCGCACACCGATACCGCGAATGCTGCTGCCGACGGTGCCGGTTGCACTGCCGACGAAACCGGTAACTCCGTTGCCGCCGGCGGTGGAGGAACCGAAGACACCATTCGCGCCGTCGTCGGGACTGAAGGTCACTCCGAGCAGGCCGGACGCGCTGACGCTGCGGGCGAGCATGCCCAGCGAATCAGGGCTTTCGCCGACCACGCCACTGTCGTTGATACTGCGGCCGACGACGCCCGGGCCGTCCACGCCGTGTCCCTCCACACCGGCCGGCGGATCGATCGGAATGCTGGAGCCTTGAGGCAACACTCCACTCGTGCCGAACACACCCCCACCCGTGCTGGAATCACCCCAGACACCGACCGGGACCGAATTCCCGTTGAGATCTTCGGGCTGTTGCCCGCTAGTCGCCGGATCGAATCCCTTTACTTGCGCCATGACGCACCTCCCGCGACTGAGCCCGCAGTGGACTGCTCATTCTCCACTCGAGGCATGGCCGTCGGCAAGAAGTCGCCAAAGCGACAAAGGTGTCCGTGTATCTCGGCATAGCGCGCCAGCGCCGACTCGGTCAGATGCCGCCACAACACCATCGCGCGTCGGAGTCTTGTCGGTGGTCATCGAGCACACCGGTGTCGACGACGTCCCCGAAGCTTAACCGGCGCAGAATCTCCATCAGCTCGGCATCATCGTCGGGCGCGATGGCGTCGCGGGGCCGAACAGCCGCTCAAAGGTCGGATTCCGCGTGGACTTGGCCCGCGGACAGGCGATCTCCGCCACGCGCCCGCGCGGGCTGGAACGAGGGTGTCAACGGCTGCCTCAATCTGCAAAGCCATGGCGGCCAACCTCGATCGGCTGGGACAGCCGAACTCACGCTCGACGTCTTCGTCAACCGTGACGGCAGCCTCACCTTCGAAGATGAGGACGAGCTCGAGCGGGCGCGGAAGCAAAGGCGTGTACGGCACCCAGACAGCCGACGGATCCCCTGCGGCTTCTCCCAACACAGCCGGTGTGTTAGAAACCCTTTCAACCCATTGACCGAGATTGCTCGGTGATCATGGTGGTCGCCGATCCGGCGCGCTCCGTGGCCGAGGGCCGGCGATGCGCGGTACAGGTGGGCTTTGAGAAGGGAGATGCCAGCCAGCGGATTTCGCTGGAAATGCTGTGCGACACAAATCCGCCAGCCGAGGTCATGGACCGGTTTGAGGGATCGCGACCGCGACCATCCGAATCTGCCCTATGACGGCCATCCGGCGGACCGGGACCCGCGTCGGGTCAGGCGCGGCGTTGAGGGCTGGTGTTGTCAGTTCCTCCGAGCTCGCGGAGAAGTAGTGGCCGAAACCGGCAGCCCACCTGCCACCGGCACCTGCGGAGCTGGTTTCCAAGGGACGGTGCGGAAACGGCACGGAGCCGCGGCTGCGCGGTTCGCGCTGCTGGTGGCGTCGTGAGCGGCGGCGTGAGCAAGGTGGCGGTTCGGCGGCCGCGCTGCTGGACCGTCGAACCTGGTGTCGGGACCCGTACCGGCGTGGTTCCGTCACCTGCGGGTGGTATTCCCCGGATCGCTGGGCTCGAAACCGTGAGCGGCCGAGCGTGGCCGTTGGCGGTGACGGTTGAGGCGTAGGGTGGGAGGCGCCGCGGGTCACGCAGGCATGGCTGATCAAAGCTGTGTCGCTTTCGGTGAATGTCACAGGCCCTGTCGGGTCGGACGGACCATCACCATGAGCCACGACACCATGAGCCACGACGGTCAACACATGTCCGATCTTGCCGGTGTGTTTCAGCGGCTTCAATCGGTGCTGTTGTCGACCAGCGGCATCGAGGCGTTCCTGCAGCGGCTCAGCGAGCTGGCCACCAGTGCCGCCGCTCAGCCGCTCTCGTGTGGGATCACCGCCCGCCGGGACGGGCAGCCGCTGACGGTGGCCTCCAGCGATGACCGGGCCGCCATGTTGGACGAGAGTCAATACGTTGGTGCCGAGGGCCCGTGCCTGCACACTTTGGCCACCGGGCAGACGACGCTGATCGACGACATCGAGCAGGAGACCCGCTGGCCCGGGTATGTGGCCACGGCCAAGTCGGCTGGCCTGCGGAGCTCGCTGAGCCTGCCGTTGGGCGTGGACCACATCACAGTCGGAGCGATGAACCTGTACGGATTCGCGATGGTGGGTGTCTTCACCGGGGAGGTCCGGCGGCGCTGCGAGTTGTTCGCCGCGCAGGCCGCCGGGGCCTTACAGCTGACGTTGGGCCGGGCCGCCGATCGGGAAATACTTGATCAGGTCGACCAGGCGCTGGCCTTCCGCAGCATCATCGACCAGGCCCTCGGCATTGTGATGGGCCAACAACGCTGCACCGCGGAGGAAGCCTTTGCGCTGTTACGGATGCGGTCCCAATCCAGCCAGACCAAGCTCCGCGACGTCGCCGCCGATCTGATCGAACGCGTCACCGGTCAAGCGGCCCGACCCGGCAGACCGTTCCACCGCAGCCCACCGCCCTAACCAGACCCGACCGGTCCACCGCTACCGACCGCCAACGGGCCGGGACCGACGTGTGCCTGGCGACCGGCGCCGGCCGACGGGGGGGTCTTGTCCGTTCGGCCTGCCAGAGCGGTCACACTACAACTATGGGTCCTGGTCGGCCGGCCGCCCGAGGGCCTCAGGACCGGGTGTCAAGAAACTGCATCCGGGTTCGGGAGGGCTCCTGGCCGATGCCTGCGCGTGGGCCAGGAGCCGACTCTCCCCACAACCCATAGAACGCAATAAACTTGACGCTGGTTGGGGACACAGCCGGGCGCTGCGCCGTGCCCACGAGCCTCTCTAAACCCAGGGATGCGCCTTGACCACACGTGACCACCCGTCCGCTGTCACGCCTTCAACGCCAGTCTCGGATCGACCCCCAGGCGCTGATGGCGAGGTCGACAGCCAGCTCACGCGGCACGTCGAGAACGATGTCGACGCTCAGCTGGACGGACACCGGCACCATTTCCACGACGGGACCGACAGTCCTTTCGATGCCGACGGAGACGTTCTCGACCTGCGACGTCTCATGCAGGAGAACGCCGGTCTGCGGGCCCGGCTCGACACCTTGCCGGTCATCGAACAGTCCAAAGGCATCCTGATGGCCCGCTACCAGATCGGCCCGGACGACGCCTTTGAGTTGCTGCGACGCTGGTCGTCCCACACCAACCACAAACTCCGCCACCTCAGCCGGCTCATCGTCGACGCCGCCGCCCGACCCACCCGAACCCGCGCAAACCCGGCCGTCGCCTCACCCGGGCCCTCGCTGGACGAAATTCTCACCTGGCTGCACAGCAGCATCAACAGCGGTCGACGACCCACGCCTCGACCGCCCGGCCTCTAGGGCACCCGACCGAAGCCGCAACCCTGGAGTACCCGACGGTCCTCCTCGCCCAGTCCACCTCCTCGAAGACGAACAAGACCAACCGGTCTGACGGCGAACGCCGCGCCTCCATGACTATCGGATAGTCGATGGTGCAAGCACCCTGCAGCTTGCTCAGTCCGACCGGGAGCGTGAGCCGTTCGGGTGAGAAGAGCACATACATCCGGGAACACAAAGTCGTTCCAGTTGATCCCGAACAACATCACCTTGAACGGGAACTCCATCATCTCCAGAGTCAGTTCACCACCCCGACGCTCACCCCCAGTCGCCGCTGACCTTGGACGTATTCAGCCGCGAGACCATGCCCCTGCTGCTAGCGCGCGTCAAGGGCGGCGCCCAAGCCATTGAGCAACCCGACGTACCGTGGCGAATCGGACTTTGGGAAAGCACCCTCGGCCGCCCGAGTTTGACCATACCTTCGTCGGCGCTGGCACGCTGACTCCCCAAGTCGGCGAGCTCGGCGGTGGTGTACCTTACCGCTGTTCCAGAGCTCGACAACGGCGGTCTACTCTCTTCCCGCCCGGGTCCACCCCGCCTGCGGAACGTCTCTCGGCTGCCACGTGTCACGGAGAAGGGAAACTGGTTTGGGGCCCAGATGGAGAGATATCTAGCAGCCATGACTACTGACGAGTTCAGTCCACGAGCAGCGATCGTGACCGGGTCCGACTCCGGAATCGGCCGCGCGACAGCCGTCGCCTTGGCCCGGGCCGGCATGGACGTGGGCGTGACCTGGCACAGCGACGAGCCCGGCGCTCAGCAGACCGCCGAGGAGATCCGCGGCGTCGGTCGCGCCTGCGTGGTGGCCCGGCTGGACACCACCGACCTGGCCGCTTGCGGGGACGTGATCGACGGCATGATCGACGACCTCAATGGGTGTGAAGTGTTCGTCAACAACTCCGGAACAGGCGACAACGCCCCGCTGGTGGAAATGACCCTCACCCAATGGCGGCACACGATCTCGGCAGACCTGGACGGCGCCTTCGTCTGTATTCAGCGAGCCGCCCGGCGGATGATCGCCGCCGGTCGCGGCGGCCGGATCATCGCGGTCACCAGCGTGCACGAACACCAGCCCCGCGTCGGATCCAGCGCGTACGACGCCGCCAAACACGGTCTCGGTGGCCTGATCAAAACCGCGGCTCTGGAGCTGGCCGGCCACGGCATCACCTGCAACGCCGTCGCCCCCGGCGAGATCGCCACGCCGATGACCGGGCAGATCGACACCGACCCCACGCAGGAGAAGCGTCCAGGCGTCCCCCTCGGCCGGCCCGGAAACGCTTGGGAAATCGCCCACGTGATCGCCTTCCTAGCCTCGCCTCAAGCCAGCTACGTCACCGGCGCCTCCTGGCCGGTGGACGGCGGGATGCTGCAGATGGGCCCGCAGGCCGGGTCCCACCTCACCTCCGATGAGTGGCGGCAGGGCTGACGCCTGGGATCAGAAACTCCGGCCCGTTCAGCAGGCAAGCGAGATCGGTTAGGCGTCGCGAGCCTCGAGCGGCAGGAATCGTGCTCACGCTACCGCATGGAGCCCATAAGTTTGAGGAACGAGCCGAACGGCGCTGCGCTGCTCGTGCCGATGCTGTGAATCGGCTCACTAGCCGTTGTTGACGATGGTGACGAGCAGCCGGACCTGCGGCGGGACCGAGAGCGGCTTCGACACCGGCCCACCTCATCGCCAGGCGCGTCGGGCCCGTCGGGCCTTGTCGGCCTGCCGGAAATGGGAGGAGCAGTCGGCAGTTGGCGCTTCCTCATTCCCGGCAAGGTCTTTCCGGACCTGGAACATCACAAACGCCGGGCTCTGGACGTGATCACGGCGCTCACGCGGCGGCTATTTCCGCATGTGCAGCCGGATGGTGGTTCCGTCCTTGTTGGACCGGGTTTGCACGAGGTCGCACATCTGGTTGGCGAACCGGAGGGCGTCTTGTCCGGGGGACGGCGTGGGGTGTCGTCCGATCAGCAGGTCGTGGATCACCGTGTTGTCGGTCAGGTCGCAGATGAGCACGCCGGGTGCGTTCCAGAGTCGGACCCGCACCTGTTCGGCGCCTTGGTGCAGGCTATGGGCGGTGAGTCCGCGAACGGCGTCGGTGAGAGCGACGATCTTGTCTGACCACAGGTCGGCGGAGGCTGCCTGGAGTGTGACGTAGTCCGCTGCCGCTTCCAGGTTCAGGGGGCCGGTGACAACGGTTTCTTCTGGCTTACCGTTGACTGCTGGCAGTTCGGCGGTAAACATCTCTTGCGCGTGTGCGCGGCCTCGGTAGCTGGGGCTGCCTTGGTAGGAGGCGGCCGCGGCGAGGACGGGGTGGCTTCGGCCGGCCTCGGAAATCACTTCGCTGTCGAGGTGTTCGGCGTCGTAGGGGCACACGAGCCAAAGGGGCAGCTTGGGGTCAACGGCGAGATTAAGCAGGGCTTCATGCAGCTGGCACTCCAGGATTTCCTCCGGCCGCCGTCCGGCCCAGATCGGCTCGCCGATACCACGGACGGGAAGCCCGTAGCCCGACCAAACATCGAGGAACTTCTGCCACGCCGGGATGATGCGGGCCGGGTTGCGGCCCAGGTGGATCATGTCGACGAAGTGGACCTTGGCTGCCTGAGGACCGAGATCGTTGCGGAGCCACTCGGCATGTTCGGGGATGACGGCGACCATCACCGCCTCACCGGCGTCGATGCCATCGTGGATGAACGGTACGAGCTCGTGGACGAAGTCGGCGCGGCCGCGCCAGAGGAAGGCTTCATGGCGATAGCTTTGGCGGGCGCGAACCGGTGCCGGCGTCGACATCGTTTCCCTTTCTTGCAAGTCACGGCCGCTCGATGGGCCAGCTGGTGGTGGTGACGTCGGCCTCTCGGCCGGGCTGGCCAGGGCAGCGTCAGGTGCTACGCTCACGACCAGACATGATACGTGAACGGTTCGTGTGTGAATAATTCAGTGCCTTATGCACGTGTGGCGGTCGGCGGTCGGCAGCGGCTCAGCTGGACGGGCTCCACGGGGGGCGGGTGGCGTGACCGCCCGACAACGCCCTCGTACCGCCGATGGCGCCTCATGGCGTTACCCACGATGGGAGGCACATGACGACGGGTTCCGGCGAGGATGATCGCCTTACTTTGGAGCAACAGGTGTGCTTCACGTTGGCTGTTGCTTCGCGAGAGGTCGTCTCGCTTTACCGGCCGCTCCTGGAGCCGCTCGGGCTGACGCATCCGCAGTATCTGGTCATGGTCACGCTCTGGGAGACCGACCAACCAATCTCCATCAAGCAGCTGAGCAAACTGCTGATGCTGGAGGCACCCACCCTGTCACCGCTGCTGAAGCGTCTGCAGAGCGCCGGGCTGGTCCAACGGCAGCGAGACTCGGCAGACGAGCGCTCCCTTCACGTCAGCCTGACCGACCGCGGCCGGAATCTGCGCGCCCAAGCCGTCGGGATTCCCGGAGCAATCATCCAACGCTTGGGCATGACCCTCAAAGAGCTAGAGACCCTCCAAGATGTGCTCACTCAGGTCATCGACCACACCAAGCTCGACCAACATCCACCCTCGGGCTGAAGCCCGTTCCTGATGCCGAGGTCACACCGCCCGGCCGTTCGCGTGCCGCGATGCCCCACGCAGGGCCGACGGATCGACCGAAAGACAGCAACATCGCGTCAGGGCTTACGGGGGTCAGACCCGGCGAGGGACACCAGCGCCATGCTCACTGGCTCGCAGGGGCACGGTTAGATCGGCTCGTGAACACCTCGGTCAGACTGGAATTCGTCGTGACCAGCGAGGATTTGAGAGCGTCTCGAGGTCCTGGCTGTGCGTCACCGGCTCTCGGATTTGAGGCGCGTGAAACAGCGTTTCGGATGGCCCCCCTGGCTCGCTCGAGCATCTCCGGCCCAGCTGCAGACCCGGATGTCAACGCCGGTCGAAAATTGACCCCCTTTCGCCGGTTGAATCTTGACCCCCTGCTGGTTCATTTGTCGGTTTCGGCGGCAGCGGGGACGCGGCCGAGGTCTCGGTCTTTGAGTCGGTAGCTGTCGCCTTTGAGGGCGACGACTTCGGCGTGGTGGACGAGTCGGTCGATCATGGCGGCGGCGACGATGTCGTCGCCGAACACCTCGCCCCAGCGACCGAACGGTTTGTTGCTGGTGACGATCAGCGAGGCCCGTTCGTAGCGGGAGGAGACGAGCTGGAAGAACAGGTTCGCCGCTTCGGGTTCGAACGGGATGTAGCCGACCTCGTCGACGACGAGTAGCGGGTAGCGGCCGAGCCGGACCAGTTCGGTTTGCAGCCGGCCGGTGTGGTGGGCGTCGGCGAGCCGGGCCACCCATTCCGAGGCGGTGGCGAACTGCACCCGATGGCCGGCTTGGCAGGCCCGGATCGCCAACCCGATCGCCAGGTGGGTCTTGCCGGTGCCGGGCGGGCCGAGAAAGACGACGTTGTCCTTGCCGGTGACGAAGTCCAGGGTGCCGAGGTGGGCGATCAGGTCACGTTTCAGGCCGCGGGCGTGGTCGAAGTCGAACTCCTCGAGGCTCTTGCGGGCCGGGAACCGGGCGGCCCGGATCCGGCCCTCCCCGCCGTGCGCTTCCCGCGCGGAGACCTCCCGTTGCAGGCAGGCGACCAGGAACTCCTCGTGGCTCCAGGCCTCGGTGCGGGCCCGATCGGCGAGCCGGGTCGCCGACGCCCGCAGCGTCGGCGCCTTCAACGCCCGCGTCAAGAACGCGATCTCGCTGGTCACATCCCGGCCCGTCGAACCCGTGCGCGACGCGGCCATCACGCCGCCCCACCGTCACGACGGTCCCGCCCGCCGACGCCACCGATGTCGACGCCGCTGTCAAGGCCGAAACCGCTCTCTAGCCCGGAACCGCTGTCGAGCCCGGAACCGCTGTCGAGCCCGGAACCGCTGTCGAGCCCGGAACCGCAGTCGAGCCCGGAACCGCAGTCGAGCCCGAGGGCGGTGTCGTAGTCGAACAGGCTCCGAATCTCCACCTGGTGGTCGGTCGCGGCGTCGGGAGCCATGGCTGAGGGCCGGACCAGGCCGATCCGGTCGCGGCGCAGCCGTCGGGCGGCGGCGACATGATCGGGGTCGGACAGGGTTTGGTGTCGGGCCCAGATCCGGGGATGGTCGGCGACCAGGCCGCCGTTGCAGAACGCCCGGACCCGCTCCAGGTCGGCCACGACCTCGATCCGGCGGCCAATCACCGCCGGGTGCACCGAGTAGTCGTTGGCGTCCAGCCGCACATAGTGGTCCCGCGGCAGCCGCAGCGAAGCCCGCCAGCCGGTCAGCGGCGGCACCGGCGGCAACGGGAGCATCGCGGCCCGGTCGGCGGCGATCCGGTCGGTCGGCGCGCAGCCCAACGCACGCCGCCGCCGAGTGTTGACCAACGCCAACCAGTCAGCCAGCTGGGAATTGAAGTCGTCCGGGCCGGTGAAGGAGCGGCCCGGCAGGAACGAGGTCTCCAGGTAGTCATGGGCCCGCTCGATCAGACCCTTCGCCTCCGGATCGGCCGGCTTGCAAATGATCACCTTGGCGGCCAACGTGCCACGAAAGGCCTGAGTATCTCCGGTCAACTCGCTGCGGCCGCCCCGCCACCGGCCCACCGCGCCCTCCCCGTCCCACACCAACACCCGCGGCACCGCCCCCAACCGGTTGATCAGCTGCCACCAGCCGGCGAACAGATCCTCCGCACAGCGGGACGGGATTAACCGCGCCGACAGCCACCGCGAATAGCCCGTCACCATGGTCAACACCGGCAGCTGCTTGGCGGTCCGGACCTGACCAAAGCCGACCGGCAGATCGATCGGCGGGAACCAGAAGTCGTTCTGGCCAATCTCCCCGGCGACATAGCTGGTGCGGCTCGCCGGGTCCGGCGGCAGATATACCGGCCGCAACTCCGCCACCCGCTCCTTCAACACCGTGATGCCCCGGGTCCACCCGAGCCGCTCCGCGATCACCGTCGCCGGCATCGTCGGGCACACCCGCAGCAACTCCCGGATCCGCGGCTCCACCGCATCCACGACCGACCCCGCCGGCCGCCGCACATACCTCGGCGGGCCGTCGCTGGCCAACGCCGACTTCACCGTGTTCCTACTGACCCTCAGCACCCGCGCGATCCCCTTGATCGACATGCCCTCCGCACGGTGTAGCCGACGAATCTCTGCCCAATCCTCCACAGATAACACCCACTTCCTCCTGGCTCGACTAGCAGCCAGGCTCAAAGCAGAGGGGTCAAGATTCGCGCGGCGACACGGGGTCAGTTTTCAGGCGTCGCCGACACCGGAAGGGCCATCCCGAACTCGCGACGGGGCGTAAAAGGGGAGCACGCCTTGGCGAGAGGCGGTCAACTGGGCCTTTCCCCATCCGATTGATGGATCTGGGGATGGCTCTCGCTCGGTGCGGATGGGACTAGGGCAAGGTGCTGGGCGAATCACAGTCAGCGCACAGATGGCCGACGACGGTTATCACGGTGCTGATCTTGGAGCTGCTCGCGGCGAAGAACGCGGTCTTCTTGCCGCAGCTGTCACACTCGTTTGGCCGGGCTGCCCTATCGTCGGTCTGGGCCGGGATCAGGCACGGGGCGCAGTACACGACACCCCGTCTGGACAACAGGCCGAACAACGGTATGACGCCGTCGGCGTGCTGACAGCCGGGCCTGATGTTGAGGTCACGAGCCGCGACGATCCAGGCTGCCATGGGTGCGCCCCCGGGGACTCCTCCGGCGAGGGTCACTCTGCCGTCGACGACCGCGCACTGGCGGACAGCGGCGTCGAATGTCTGCTGAGCTTCCGGTTGAGTGGCACGGAACTGATTGAGCAGCGGGGTTGCCGAAAGGGCAGAGGGATGACGTTGTCTGACCATCGGTACACCCCCGTACGGCGCTCTGGCCGCCCATCGGACTGTCTAGTTGGTCTCGCTCGGAATCCACTTCGGCCCTAAGGGCTGCGAGATACCCATCTCGTGGGAACTGAAACCGATAGGTGCGTGCACCGAAGGTGAGAGGGCAAATGCTCGGAGTCCGCGGCGCCCACGAGGTGCCGAGACCGCGAAGCAAGCGGCGGAGCATGGCACTCCCGAGGCAATCGAGCAGTTCGGCCGTTACAGCGCTGATTCACGCCGTAGCCTGCGGCCGTGAGCCGCGCCGATCCCGGCCTCGACCCGCCACCAGTAGACAACGACAACCGCCGAACCGACCGACGCAAACGAGGCGCCGCATGATCAACAGGCCACCCACTTTGCAGGTCGCTCAGGACTTAACCTCGGGCAGGTTTCGCTCTCAGTGCCGCTAAACCTCGCTGATCAGGGTGAAGACATCAATCCGGGCCGTCAGGGCTCCTGGATCGATGACTCCGTCGCCAAGGCAGAGGTGTTGTTCAGCCAGGCGTATTGATCATGCTCACTCTCGAACAGGACCGTAAGCAGCTGTCGTCCTACCTCCTCGCCGTTACGCTCGATGAAGACGGTGCGACCTGTCAGGTCGAAGAGGACCTCGGCATCGTCCGGTGTCGCGATGATCCCTCGAAGCGCTCGGCAGCATGACTCCGTCACCTCGCCGCGGGGGCTGGTTCGACCACTGGATTGTGCCGGCCAAGCGCTCGCCGATCACCACCCGTCGCCGATGCCCCCGCCAGGGCCGGCCGCCGTCGCTCCGTCAGACCCGAGCCGATCAGAGTCGGCTGAGCGTCGACGGTGACCCGATACGGGACAAGTGGACGCTCGGCCAACCCCCGAGCAGCGCGTGCGAGCAGGGAGATCGACGCCGCTGCCGGACGTGAAGGGGTGGAAGCCGTTCAGTTGTGAACGTCCCGGCGGGCAGATCCGAGCCGTGGTAGAGCGGTCAATCGATAGATGAGGCGGGGCGGAAGTAGGTGGAGCAGGATCGCGGTGAGGTTGGCGTCGGTTCCGACGACTCGCCGTGGGCTGGGCCGGGGCTGGTTCAAGGAGTGGACGACGGCCTGAGCAACCCGGTCCGGTGGAGCTCCGTGACTGGTGATGCTGGGAATGTGTCGTTGCGCGAAGTCCATGATCGACCGGTACGGCCCACCCCGGTCCGGTAGACCGGCCTGGACCTGGGACAACACGGCGAGCCCCCGCTGCCAGATCGGGGTGATGATCACGCCGGGTTCGAACAGGCTGACCCGGATACGAGCCGGGTGCAGCTCGGACCGCAGGGCATCACTCAGCCCGACCAAGGCATGTTTCGATGCGGCGTACGGTCCGAACAACGGTCCGACAACTCGTCCGTCGAGGGATCCCATCATGATGATTCGCGCGGTGCCCCACACGGCCGTGCCAGCGCGCAGCGCCGGCAACAACGCTTGGCTGGTGCGCAGTTGGCCGGTCAGGTTGATATCAAGTTGACGTTGAAACTGCTCGATCGACACGTACTCGAGCGATCCGGGCAACGCCGCTCCGGCATTGTTGACCAAACCGAACAAGGGACCTGCGGCAGTGATGCGGGCTGCTGCGCGCTGGACTTCGGCGTCGAGCGTCAGGTCGAAAGCCACCGTCCGGACACGGCCGGCAAACCTGCTGTCCAGGCCGACCGCGGCTTCCTCCGTCCGGGTCGCCGCCCACACCGAGAACCCGCTGTCTAGGAGTGCGGTGACGGTCGCCAGGCCAATCCCACCCGATGCCCCGGGTACGACGACGGTCCGACTTGATTCGTGATTCACAAGTCGTTGTTACCCCGTCTGCGCTGCTCCGCCGCAAAGATGTGCTGGTTCGACCGGCGCAGGATCGGCGGGCCGGCCATGGAGTTGCGGTACGGCGGCGACTTTCAGCTCGCCCGCCCGAACGGCCACGAAGCCGGCGGATGCCTCCTGTACCGCCGGAGGCCGGAGATCCGTCAAGGCGACGGTGTGGCTGTCTGCCACGACAGCTCGTGGCCGATACGGTCGGCGTATGCCGCTCGCGAACAGGTGCTGTCGGCTGACGGGCTGGTGCACAGCTTGGCTGACGGTGGCGACGGTTTTACTGGTCGGCGCCGGTTGCGCGGTACAGGATCAACCTGCCGTGGCGGAAACGGGAGCGGCGTTCCAGAACGCTTTGCGCGGAAATGATCTGGCCGGCGCCTGCCGCTTGTTGTCCGAGGAGACCCGCAACAGCCTCGAATCGGCCAGCACCCGGCCCTGCCCCGTCGCGCTGGCCGCCCTCAAGCTGCCGACCGGAGCGGTCCGATCGACAGAGGTGTGGGGCGGCAACGGCCAGATCCAGCTCCAGAACGGCACCTTGTTCCTAGCCCAATTCGACACCGGATGGCGGATCACCGCAGCCGGCTGTACGCCGCGGCCCGATCGGCCGTACGACTGCGACCTGAAAGGCTGACATGCGCGGAATGTTCATCGGAGTACTCGGCTTCATCGCCGTCGGGCTCACCTACATGATCATCATCGGGCTGCTGCACCGCTGAGACAGAGCTGAGACGATGAGACGCTTCCTGCGCGGGAACAGCCTCACCCTGTTCTTCGGCACCATCTTGCTGCTCGCCCTGGTCGGCCAATCGTGGGCCGGTCGAGCCGAGTTCAACGATCAGCAGCTGGCCCACGGGCAGCAGGCGGTGTCCTACCTGGACTACCTCACCAGCTCCGACTTCGCCGTCGACGTCGCCGAAAACTGGCAATCGGAGTTCCTCCAGTTCTTCCTCTACATTCTGGCCACCGTGTGGCTGGTGCAACGCGGCTCCAGTGAATCCAAAGAACCCGACCAGGTCGGCCGCCAATCCGACGAGGACCAGCAGGTCGGCGACCACGCCACCGCCGACTCACCCCCGTGGGCCCGCGCCGGAGGCTTCCGGCTCGCCCTGTACTCCCGCTCCCTCGGTCTGGTGATGGGGCTCATCTTCCTGCTGTCGTGGACCGCCCAGTCCATCGCCGGCCGGGCCGCCTACAACAGCCAACAGCTCAGCCAGTACCAAGACCCCGTCACCTGGACCGGGTACGTCACGTCGGCGGATTTTTGGAGCCGCACCCTGCAGAACTGGCAGTCCGAGTTCCTCGCGGTGGCCGCCATGGCCGTCTTCGCCATCTACCTCCGCGAACGCGGATCACCCGAATCCAAACCCGTCGGCGCCCCCCACCACGCCACCGCCCAGACAAGCTGAACCTGCTCCCAACCATCCTTCCCGGCGCGGGCTTACCCGTCGAGCTCACCGAGACGACGGTTCCTGGTGAACGTCACATCCCGGATGAGCGGTCCACGCGCGGCCACTCCGCGTCGATCAGCCCTCGGCTCCAACGCACGTGTGGGCCCGTTGGTGTCGCTGGCGCCACGGTCCGCAGATCCCGCGTGCCGGCTTGTGTGGTTGAGCGGCTTGGCGGTGAGTCGATGGGCCGACGGGGTCAGCAGCGTGAAAAGGTCCAGCCGTCGAGGATGTGCTGAAGCGCGGCATCGGCCTCGTCTGGATAGATGAAGCAGCTGTTGAGAGCGCCGGGCAGCACCATGCACGGTGCCGACGCCAGCTCGGCGAGGTGATGGGCCCAGCCCGGGGTGCGAGGCCGTCGCGGCTACCGATCAGAACCAAAGCCGGCGCCGCCAGCTGGCCGACATCGTCCTCGGGCCGGCCCAGACCGCACTGGCCTGGCTGCTGACCCGGGGCCGCGACATCGCCCCTATTCCAGGCACCCGCCGCGTCGCCCGCGTCGAGGAGAACACCGCGGCCGACCTCATCACCATGACTCCCAGTCAACTCCGCCGGTTGGACACCCTCACGCCCGCCGCCGGCGACCGCCACGACGAAGCCAACATGGCCAGCATCGACCGGTAACAACTCCGAACACAAGTGCATCCCCTCGCGGTGGCACCGGTCTGCATGATGGAGACCCGCACGCGCCCGAATGGGGTCTTGGCAGTGCGCTTGAGATGGCACGGGCGTCGGTCGAGGCAAGCGGCGACTACACCCGGGTGCGGGCATGCCCTCTGGCGTACGGATCGTACGTTTGAGCACTGCCGTCCGTCGGGCGCCGGGCGATATGCATGACGACAGCGAGGCGCCAGGCAGACATCGCCGCCCTCTTCCAAACCACGAACATCCCGAGGGAAACGTTGCTTCGGTCGCTTGCAATTCGCAGCTGGACCACCGGCTCCGACGGCGTCCACCTGCTCACCCGACCCCACGAGGTGCTCATCGGCAACTGGCTCACCGCCGCCCAAGCCCAGATCGACCAGCTGAACGCCAAGGATCGCGACAAGCACGACGAGGACGACTCGACCGGATAAGTGCGCAGCTCGGCGACGCTGATGACCATCCCTTTCGTTGCACGAACGCGGCCCTCGACACCAACCGGCGCGGCGCGCGGAACCGTTCTTATCAACGGTGGTCGAGCGTCACGTGTGAGACGGCGACCGGTCAGCGGTAGGCGCCCCGACGACGGTCCTCTACCGGCACCGGCGGCGCTCGGTGTCGAGCGCCTGCAGCACGGCCAGAACCTACGCGAGCGCCATGGTTAGAGGCGATGCATATCGCTACGCGGCACTATCGCCGGTGTCCACGCCTGGAAGCGTGCCAGAGAACCATGGGCACCTGCCTTCTTCCCACGTCCCTCCATCGATCGCCGGTCCCTTGCGGCGGAGTCAGTGTCGCCCAGTCGGCTTGCGACACGTTGATTCAGCTCAACTTGAGTGGGCAACTATCCGATTGTCTTGGCCGCTTCTGGCTGGAGCAAAGGCTGCACCACCGCGACGGGCCGACTACCTAGCCTCTGACGTTCAACTACCTAGTTTCGGAGGTTCGACTACGTATCTGTTGAGCGGTTGGTATCCCAGCGGAGCCCTCGCGAGTCTTGCTAACGGATCCCATCTTAGATCCCGAACCGAAAGGACGTGTAGCGACCCGACAGACCGGGAGCGGCCGTTCTTGACTGCGCGGATCAAGCTCGCGCGACCCCAGATCGTCCGGCTCCAGGCCGCCTCGTCGGCTTCTGTCGTGGACAGCTGCCAAGGAGTGAACGGCCAGGAATGACTCAAGCAGCCGAGGACGCTGCTCGGGTGCACGTGTTTGCCAGGCACCAGTGTGCTGCCGCCGTGAAAACCACGACACCTAGATGGACCTTCGGCGCGACGGCCGGCTCGACCGCCCTAAAGAAGGTCCGGAAATCACACCAAAGGAGCTGTCCATGTCCACCAACCACCTTTCATTCGTGAAGCGTCTCAGGAGCTTCACAATCGGCGCAGTGAGCATCGCCGCTGTCGCAACCGGGGCGTACGCGCTCTCGCCAGCTGCCCCTGCACACGCCGCGACCACCTATGGAGGTTGCACCATCACCCCCACCTTGCCGACAGCCGACAGCGCCGTCAGTCCGACCGGAGAAGCACTGGTCAACTACCGCGGGGGCGTGTTCTGCCCGCCGGGAAAGACGGCACGGATCCAGCGCGAACGCTGGGAGCAAGATCTCGGCGGACCCGATAACTTCACCGGGTCCATCACATCGACCGTCCTCACCCCGCTGTGGTGGGACCAGCAGCCCCTGCCCAACACCGACGGCACCGCGGACGAGTACGAAGAGGTCTACCAGAGAGTGCGCTTCCAGGTAACCACCACCTCAACCGGATCCACCACGCCGTGGTCAGCCTGGGAGCTGACCAACGCTGCGGCAATCCGCCAGTAGAGATCAAGCTGGGTGCGGAAAACTGGTCACGTCCACGCTCTCCGCACCCAGGCCGTCCTCCAAGGTCAATTCGGTACGGCACGGCGAGGGCCGCCGACGGCCACGCGATCCTGGCCGCGGCGGCGGCGCCGGGACGTGGAGTGGTCACGTTGAGGCACCTTGAGCGTCGTTCAACGGTCGGCCGATGCGGATGGCCCGGAGACCGGTCGGGATCTGCTATCGGTGCAATGATCGGATGGTGGCCGCAAGTGGGCATGTCGAGCTGGGGCGTGCCGCGCTGCGTGTGGGCGATGCCATCCGCGCGAGGGCGCAGTTCGGGCTGGGCGGCCTCACGCCCGAGGTGCTCGAGGGTCTGGCCGCGGCGTCGTATGTGCTGTTGGAGTATCCGAGGGCGATCGCGGAGTTCGAGCGTGCCTACGCCGGCTACCGCCAACAAGGTGACGGGGCGGGTTCGGCGCGGGTGGCGCGCACCTTGGGCTACATGTACGGAACGACGGCTGGCGACTGGGCGGTGGCCGGCGGGTGGATCGCCCGGGCGAAGACCCTGCTGAGCGAGCTGCCGAAGTCGAGCGAACGGGGATGGGTGGCGCTGACCGAGGGCATGTTCGCCGAGGCCCGGGCCAAGAAGGAGACCGACTTCCGCACCGCGATCGAGATCGGACGGATGACGGGGGACCCGGACCTGACGTTCGCGACCATGTCTTACCTCGGCGCCAGTCTGGTGCACGGCGACCGCACCGAGGAGGGGATGACCTTGCTCGACGAGGCGCTGGCAGCGGTGGCCGGCGGCGAGGTGGAGGACTTCATCATCATCGAGGAAATCTTCTGCCAGCTGTTCTCCGCCTGCGAGCACGTCCAGGACGTCCAACGAGCCGAGCAGTGGATCCGGGTCGGCGAGCAGATCGCCGAGCGGCGCAAGCTGCCGGCGGTGAGCGCGTATTGCCGCACCCACTACGGCGGCATCCTCACCGCCGCCGGCAGGTGGTCCGAGGCCGATGCGGCGTTGACCGAGGCGGTGCGGTTGTGGGCCCTGGGCAAGCGCTCGCTGAAGGCCGGTGCGCTGATCCGACTGGCCGACTTGAGGATCAAGCAGGGCCGCTACGACGAGGCCGCGAGCCTGCTGGAGGGCCAGACCGACGGCGAGGCCGTGCTGCCGCGCGCTGCGCTGCATCTGGCACGGGGTGAGCCCACGGTTGCCTTGGATCTGCTGGAGCGCGCCGCCCAGAGGGCCGACCCGGGCAGCGGCGCGCGGATCCCGTTGCTGGCGCAGCTCGTCGAGGCTCAGCTGGCCTGCGGCCAGGACCCGCAGCAGACGATCGCCGATCTCGCGGCCTGTGCCGAGCTGCACCGAACGCCGTACACGGCTGCCCTGGTCGCGCTGGCCCGAGGCCACGCCGAGCGCGGCGATCCGCGGGAGTGGCTGCGTGATGCGTTGGACGGCTTCAGCCAGACACAGCTGCCCTTCGAGATGTCGTTGTGCCGCCTCGACCTCGCCCGGGCGTGTAGCCGGGAGACTCCGGAGGTGGCGGTGGCGGAGGCGCGCGCCGCGCTGGCAGCCTTCGAGAAGCTCAAGGCGGCACGATACGTCGACGCCACTGCAGCGGTGCTGCGCGAACTGGGCCAGAAGGTCGCACCGCCGCGATCCGCTGGCCAGGTGCTCACTGGGCGCGAGGCCGACGTGCTGCAGTTGCTGGGGGAAGGGCTCTCCAATCCAGAGATCGCCCAGCGACTGTTCATCAGCCGCAAGACCGTGGAACACCACGTCGGCAACCTGCTGGCCAAGCTCAGCCTGCGTAACCGCGCCGAGGCCACCGCCTACGCCGTGCGCCGAGAACCAGCCCGCAATTAGGGGAGTTCCCCGATACCGGCCTCTCTTCGACCCGCGACTGTTATGTCGAGGGTCGCTTTCGCACCTCTCTACGCCTGGGTCGAGGAGAAATCATGAACTACGACGCCATCGTCATCGGAGCCCGCGCCGCGGGGTCACCGACCGCCATGCTGCTGGCCCGCCATGGCTACGCCGTGCTCGCCGTCGACCGCGCGCACTTCCCCAGCGACACCCTTTCGACGCATGTCCTCCACGCGCCGGGCGTGGCCGCGCTCCAGCGGTGGGGACTGCTCGACGGGGTGCTCGAGTCGGGCTGCCCGGCGATCACCGGGTACCGGCTCGACTTCGGCCCGGTCATCATCAGCGGCACCACTCAACCGGTGGAGGGCATCACGACGGCGTACGCCCCGCGTCGGACCGTGCTCGACGCGGCCCTCGTGGCGGGTGCCCGTGAAGCCGGGGTCGATGTCCGCGAGGACTACAACGTCGACGAGGTCCTCGTCGAGGGTGGCAGGGTCGTCGGGATTCGACGTGGCGAACAGGAGGATCGCGCCCGGATCGTCATCGGCGCCGACGGCCGTCACAGTCTTGTGGCCAAGGCCGTCCACGCCGTGGAATACAACACCAAGCCGCGGCTGCAGTACTCCTACTACAGCTACTTCAGCGGCCTGCCGACCCACCAGTTCGAGACGTTCGTCCGACCCGACCGAGGGTTCGCGTGCGCACCGACGAACGACGGCCTGACGATGGTCGTCGCCGGTTGGCCATACGCCGAGGCGCATGCCTACAAGGCCGATGTCGAGGGCAACTTCTTCCAGACTCTTCAACTGGCACCCGACTTCGCGGGCCGGGTGGCGACGGCGAAACGAGAAACGCCGTTCCTCGGCGGAGCGATACCGAGCTGGTTCCGCAAGCCCTACGGCGAGGGCTGGGCGCTCGTCGGAGATGCCGGCTACAACAAGGACCCGATCACCGCGCAGGGCATCAGCGACGCCTTCCTCGATGCCGAACGGTGCACCGACGCGGTCCACCGGTGGCTCGGCGACGGCCGCCAGTTCGACGACGTGATGGGCGCCTGGCATCAGGAGCGCGACGCCAAGGACGTGCCCATCTATGAGTTCACCGCGCAGCTCGCCACCCTCGAGGCGCCGCCACCGGAGATGCAGCAGCTCCTCGCGGCCGTGCAGGGAAATCAGCAGGCCATGGACGCCTTCGTCAGTGTCATCTCCGGAGTAGTGTCGCCGGCCGACTACTTCTCCCAGGAGAACGTCGGCAGCATCTTCGCCGCCGCCGCAGCAGCCGCGGCCGCTGCCGCTCCGGCGCTCGCAAGCAGCGACCGATGAGCCTCTTTGCCGTCACTCGCGAAGCCGGTCCGGCCTGGACGGATGGGAAGGGCGCCTTCGAGCAACCGGGCGTGGACCAACATGTGGCATTCATGAGCACCCTCGCCGACGAGGGCTCCGTGCTGTTCGCCGGGCCGCTGGCCGGCAGCGAGAGCGGTCGCATCCGCGTCCTGCTCATCGCCGAAGCTGCCAGCGACACCGACGTTCGTCACCGTCTGTCCGATGACCCCTGGGAAACCAGCCAGCAGCTCGTCATCACGAGCATCGAGCCATGGAGTCTCCTCGTCGGTGAAGCACGGCTGCTAGCCACGCCGGCCAGGTAATGAACCTGAAACTGATCACCGATCTTCGAGATCACCACCCCTATCTGGGGGCGACGGCCTTCGGTGCTGACGCTGTCGGCCAGATGTTCGACAGCCGCCGGATTGCCCTGTTCATCGACGGCCTGGATGAGATGCCGGATGGTCACCGGGGCAGAGCCGTGGCACGGCTCACAACGGAAACGGCCGGACTACGGGTGATTCTCAGCAGCCGACCCGACGAGTACCGTGCCACCGTCGACCTCGGCCAGCACCTGCCCTACACCGCCGTCGTCGAGCTTCATCCGGTCGGCCCGGGGGCTGCTGCTCGCTATCTCCTCGAGGGCCACCTCGGTTCGGCGCGGCAGGCATGGCAACAGGTCACCGACCAGCTGCGAGCCGATCCCGACGGCGTGCTAGCGCGAACGCTGAACACACCGTTGATGCTGTCGTTGGCCCGCTCCGCCTACGCTCTTAGCGACCCCACCAAACTGTTGGCGCCGGACCTGAACACCGAGCAGGCGCTGCGCGGCCATCTGCTTGACCAAATCCTGGTCACCGCCTATCCCGATCCGCGACGACGCGCCCACGCCGCCTACTGGCTCGGCTGGATTGGCCATCACATGAACACCCAACCCGCCGGCCCGACCCGGGACCTGCGCTGGTGGGATATCCCCAGCTGGGTCTTCCGCTGGCCAAGGCAATTCGTGGCCGCGCTGGTGGGCGGACTCATCTTCGGGCTCGTCGGGGGGCTCCCGGCCGGCGGCGCGTTCGGGTTCGTCGGCGGACTCGCCGGCGGGCTCGCGGTCGGGCTGGTTGTCGGGCGTTCGGGCGCGCCACCGCCACCGGCCCCGCGTCGGCCGCCACAAAAGCATTCACGCCGCGGGCTGCGCAGGCTCGGGTGCGGGCTTGTGTTCGGGCTCGCCGGCGTGTTTGCCGCCGGGCTGGTGGACCCTGCCGGGTTCGGCACCGGGGAGGGGCTCGCGTTCGGGCTGGTGGGTGGGCTGGTGTTCGGACTCGTGGGCGGGGTACCGGGCGGGACTCCCCAATCCATGGTCCTTCGTCGGCCGAAACGACACGACCTCCGCCCCGGGTTGGGCAAGCTTGTGTTCGGGTTCGCCTTCGGGTTCGTATTCGGGTTCGTGTTCGGGCTTGTGGACGGACTCCGCTCCGGGCCGATCAGCGGGCTCGTCACGGGGCTCAGCTACGGGCTCTCCTTCGGGCTGGTGCTCGGACTCCCAGTCGGGCTCGGCTTTTGGCTCCTCGGCGATGTTTGGAGCCAGCCAAGCGCAGCCGGCGGCGATGTCACCCCGCATTCGGTCTACCGCAAGGACTACCAGACCCGGCTCATCTCCGGACTCGGCCCCGGGCTGGTGTTCGGGCTCATCTTCGGGTACCTGTTCCGAGTGGTGGAGGGACCAGTGGTCGGGATCGTCCTCGGGCTCGTCTTCGGGCTCACCAACGGCGCCGTACCACTCCTCTTCTTCACCGAGATGGCGCTTCTTGGGCGCAAGCGGCCCGTGCGGTTCATGTCGCTGCTGGAGACCGCCCGGGACCGGCAGGTGTTGCGCCAGGCGGGGGCGGTGTACCAGTTCCGCCACGCGGACCTGCAGGATCGGCTCGCGGAGCGACACCGGCGGGAGCACATGCCCAACAATCCGTCCCTGCCTGCTAGCGGGCCTGCGGCTCCTTAACCGTGCCGGACACGACATGCATCGGTCGCGACCAAAGTGCCCGACGCGACGGCGGTGCTCGCTTGGACAGCGACATGTCCTGTCGCGGCACTGGAGAGGTGCGGGTGGGTTGGCTGGAGGTAATGAAGCGCAGCGATGCGGTCAGCCGTTGACGCCGAAGCTCGGCAAGCCACCGGTACGCCCTGAGGTCTACCCATGCAAGAACGCGGCAGGCGCGGCGCCGTCGTGCCGTTCGCTCACTGCGACACCGGCAGTGACTGGGCGGCCTTCCCCGATGCGGTTGCTCGGCGGTCCGGGCTGGGACGCCGGTGGTGACCATCGTGCCGGCTGACCGTGCACCACGAGAGTGGCAGGCTGAGCCGGGGCCGGCCGATGTGGGCCGTAGACAACTGGCGCGATCGGCGCAAAATGCGAGTCGTGGCGAAACGAGTCCGCGCCGGACTTGTTTGGGCCGCTCCGGCGACCGTGGCGGGCTCGGTGACGATCGGCATCTGGTTGCGCACGTGGTGCAATACGGGTCCGCTGCCCCCGGGTGGCACGGTCGGCTCTAGCGCTCGCCTGGCTGAGTGAGGTGTCATGACGTCGGTCTTCGGGCGGTCGCTCGCCATCCGGTTGTCGCGTTCGTGGTGATCGGCCTGGTCCCTGCGTTCGCCGTGGGTGGCGTGATCCGACCGATTGTGGACGCCTAGATCTTGCCGTTCGATCTTCCGCTGCACGGAGTGGTCTGGGGTGTTGTCGGCGTCGGCCTGGGCGCCTTCCTCGTCAGCTACGCGTTGTCCGGACGCGCCGGAGTGGCCGACCTCGCCCGACGCAGCGTGCGCTGGCGGGTCCCGGTGCGCTGGTACCTGATTGCGCTGTTGACGGTCCCGGTCGCGGCGACGCTGATCTCGGTCGTGATCTATGGTCCAGCTGCCTTAGCGGCACCGCCCGGTGGTTGGTCGCGGGCGCTGACCAAGGTGGTCGCCGTTTTTCTGCTCCAGCTGGTGTTGTTCCAGATGGCCGAGGAGATCGGCTTTACCGGGTTCCTGCAGCATCACTGGCAGGACCGGTACCACCCGATGAAATTGACCGTGTATGTCGCGCTGCTGTAGGCGCTGTGGCACCTGCCCGACCATTTCGCCGCGGAAGGCTGGGGTGTTGAGCAGCTCATCGCAGTCCCGGTCGTCTTCGCGATCGGGTTCGTCTCGCTGTTCTTTGCCCGCACCGTGTTGGTGTGGTTGTACAACCGGACCGGCAGCAGCGTGTTGTTGGTGGCGATCTTCCACGCCCGTTTCGATGCCTCGATCAGCCAGCTGTCCTACGACGTGGTACCGGGGTCAAACACGGCACGATTCCTGATCTTCACCGGCGTGGTCGTGGCTCTGGCCACGGCGGTGATCATCGCCACTAAAGTCCAGCTCGGGCGGCGCAGTGTAGACGCTTCACGCTGACGCGCTCAAGATCCGTTCGACCTGGACCAGACGCGGGACTGGTCCCCCTCGCGCGTGTGCGCGCGAGACGGAGGTCGATCGTGGGCGAACGCCGATGGGTGCCGCGGTGGCCGCGATCGACGTCGACCCCCGCAAGGGCGGGACGCCGAGCGGGTCTCCAGCTCCTTGACGGGCTTGGCGTGCGGATCTTCGCTGAGGTGCGAACACCAGTGGAGGCTGGCATTTCTACTTCGCGGGCCACCCGGAACTGGCAACGTGTCACACAGGCTCGACGGTTGGCCGGGCGTTGATGTGCAATCGTTTGGCGCCCTGCTGTTCGTACCGGGCACGACGCGGCCAAAGTACGGCGGCGAGGGCTATGAGATCGCGGCCGACAACGTGGCCGCCCTGGCTGACGGCGGCGACCCCGACGGATCCGCCGCGCTGGCGTCGTCGGCTTCAACGCGGTCGACTCCTACAGGTGGGAGCGGATCGGGTCCGGGCTGCGGAAGAAGCGTCGCATCGATTGGCCAGAGCTTCGGCGCAGGCTCTGCCTGCCCGGCACCTGGCGCCTGGCCCACGACGGGCAAGGTTCCGTGGCGCAGCCACCGTCACGGTCATCCGCTACCGCGGCTACCGCATCCCGACCCCGTAGACCTCATCCACCACACCCAATAGGCACAGCCTTCGTGGAGAGCCTGCTGCGGTGAAGGCCGCACGGCGGGATCGGCGGGCGGTCCGGGGAAACGGAGCGGCAACAATGCCGCCACCGCGCCCCGGGCCGACCGAACTGGAGGCACACCCGGCGTGGAGACACTACGTCACCGTGGTCATTGACCTCACCGGCATTCGTCACGGCACCGGACCGGCCCGGTTGCTGGATGGTCGCGGGCCGCTCCAAGCAAGCCTTCAAGCAGTGGCTCGCCGAGCGTCCGAAGACGTGGCGCCGAGACGCTAGTCGCTCGCCGCCGGCACGGTCGTCGCGTTGGGCACCGGTCTTCCCCGCCACCGCCGGCAGGCTGATGAAGGTCACGGTGTCGTCAGGCCGGGTCAGCTCGGACTGTCGAGATCAGATGACACCGGTCCTCAACTTGTTCGGCGAACGACATCGGCCCATTTCCATCATTATCGAGCTGGCTATCCTCAGCGCCTCCCCGGAATGGACCGATGCCGGTCACGTCGAACCCGTCTCGATCCCCAACGGCAACGACTTGTCGAGAAGGGAGCGGGCCTTGACGAGCGGACCCGGGGTTAGCCGCTGCCGCCGGGGCGCCGGCGTGGGGGTCAACGGCTCACGGCCCGGCGTCGACGACCATTGGGTCGCCCGGCGAGCGGAGCATCCGCCCCGGCCGCACGGAGACCACAATTGCGGCGATGATCAGCGTGGCCACCACGAAGATCCCGGCCTCACCGGTCCACAGCGCCGCGTTCGCACCCGTGGTGGATCGGTCGAAACCTTCCTGGATGATGCTGTTCCAGGCGGCGTGCAGGGCGATGGCCGGCCAAACGCTGCCCGTCGCCAGACGGAAGCGGGCAATGATGACGCCGAAGCTGACCACCGCAACCATGAATAGCAGGACGGTCAGTAGTCGTGACTGTCCGGAGTCGGCGACGTAGACGCCAGCAACGATCAGGGGAACGTGCCACAGTCCCCAGATCACTCCACTGACCAGGACCGGGCGCGGGACCCCGGCATCGATGAGCCGGGTCAGCAGATACCCGCGCCAGCCGATCTCCTCCCCGGCGGCGGTGACGGCGCCCAGCACAGTCCCGAGGGTGGCCAGGGAGAGCAGCAGGAGGGGAAAGCCGCTCGACGTCGGGGTGAACGTCGCCACTCCGGTGATCCACGCGACGCCATATGCGATAAATCCGACGACGAGCGGGAAGACAACGGCGGCAGCGAGGTAGGCCAATGTGCGTTTTCCGCCGAACCGGAAGGAGACATCTCGGATGCCCTCCCGCAGGACGAGCCGGCAGATCAGCGAGGAGACCGCGACCGACCACATCAGCACCAAGATCCAAACGGGATTGCCGGTCACCACGATCACGGTCGTGAGGACGACGTCGAAGGCGGCGACGAGAACCAGGAACAGCACGACCCCCCGGCGGGCTCGGAGTCGGCTGGCAGATGTGACGTCGACGGGCGACTGGACGCTCATGCGGTCCTCCCATGCAGTCGTACTCAGGCGGCCGCCGTGCACCGGGACAGCTCCGGGCGTCAAGACGGTGCCAGCCGCTGCTCCCACCCTAGGGGTCACTGCGGCGGGGCGCCGTTGGCGGCCTGGAAGAACGCCAGCCGCAGCACCGCCGGCCCTTCCTTGGTGATCGCCCGGCTCGGTTGAGACACCGTGCCCGAGGACCAGGTCGACGGGTTCAACCCGACGTAGCTGGCCGCTGCCTTCGCGGAGGCAAACATGGTGGCGTCGGCCAGGAACCCGCGGACCACGCAGGCGGTGATCGACCCCGTGCCGGGCACGGACATCAGCAGCTCGTCGTCGCCGTAGAGCTGGCTCCAGTACCGCTGCGCCTGGGCGGTGGCCCGCTCGGTCCTGGCGTTCGCGGCGGCCATGTCGGTGAGATGCTCGGTGACGTCGAAGGCCAGCGCGTCCAGGTCCAGATGGCCGTCCCAGAACTGTGCCCACGCCGCGGCGGCGGACCTGATGACCTCGACTCTGCCCGGCACGTCCGACACGCCACGGGTGTGCAACGCCACCATCCCGGTCAGGCTGGAGCGGCGTGCCGCGGCCATCTGAGCCAAGTGCGGCCAGCGCTGCAGCACCGCGATCGCGGTCGGCAAGGAACCGCGGAATCCGTTCCAGACGTCCGGGAACGCCCACCGTGCCAAGCTGATCAAGTGGCGCAGATACCGGTTGCCGTCGATCACCGCCGTGCCACGTCGGACACAGGCCCGACGCAACGCCAACTGAGCCGGCTCGACGACCCGCAGCCGGTGAAGGTCGAACACCTCCCCGGCCGAGCTAACACGTCGGCATCGATCACGTCGCTCTTGCGCTTGCCGCTGATCGCCCCGCGCAGCCGGGCCGCGTGCCGAGCCCCCAGCAGCGACAGCTCACAACCGGCCTCGCGCACTGCCACCGACAACCCCAGCCACGTCATCGAGGTCGGTTCCGCGACCGCCACCACCCCCGGCGTCCCTGCCAGCCGACTCCTCAAGGTCTGAAGCCCCGCCAGCGTGGGTGCACCCGGAATCGGTCCGTGATGACCCGGCCGTCGGCCTCGATCACCCGAAGGCACACTTCATGCTGCGCGACCACCGCAGCGTCGATCCCGACCCGCACCAGCCGCGGCGGGTCACTACTGTGAACAAGCACGAGGGTTCTCCCTTCGCATCGACGAAGAGCCCGCCCATCACCGGCCCATGAACAACGGCGCGCTCACCAACAGGGAGGACCCTCGAGCTCCGTCCGAAGGAAGCTCCCCCGCCCAGCAGCTTCCCGACACGACCGGCAGGAACAGTCGCCTACTCCCGCGCTTGTGGGTGATCCGGTGCCACGTCCAAGCCGGCGACCGCGTCGCGGACCAACCCGGACCCACCAATTCCCTTCAACCGGGACGACAGGCCGGAGGTGCAGGCTCCCGAGCCGACAATCTCTTTCACGAGCCTCAACGCTCACCCGGAAACCGTCACCCTCAGAAACCCCTCCCAGCGGCCACCGTAACGACCACGCACACCGTCACCGGGACGCCCTACAAGGGATACAAGATTCGATAAACAACCCCGAAGGCGCGACTGAGCCTCCAGCGCTGGTCGACTTCGGGGTGCTCGCTGCGATTCTCAGACAGTTCGCGGACGAGGATCGTCTCCTACTTGACCTCCTGAGCCTCGCGCGCGTGCGCGAAGGTGTTGCCAAAACTCGCTCACGGTTTGGTTAGGTGCCCTGGTCAACGTGTCTGGAGCACCGCAAGGCGGCTGATCCGCCCTGACTATTGGCTTCGGCTGGGGACGGAGTACAACTCAGAGTAGGCCGAGCGATCGTGAACGCCGAAGGATCCGTAGAGACTTTGCCAACCATGACGGGGAACTCGTGAAGATAACGGCTCTATATGACGAGCAGGGCAACATCGCCGCGGCGTCGATCCCTGGTGACAATTCAGATGAACCCATCCCCGGCAAGGGTGAGCGCTTGGGCGAGTTCGAGATCCCCCGGGAGGCAGCGGAGCTAGAGATCGCTGACATCCTTCAGCGCTTCCACGTTGACGTTGCAGCCGAAGTACTGAAGCCCCGATGAAATGCCGGTCACCGACGGCTGGTGTCAGTGACGGAGAGAGGTACTCATGGCGACCGTAGAGCTGTTCACCTCGAACTGGCAAGCGCTGAGTGCAGGGCAAGAAAGGGAGTTCTTAGAGGGCAGCCCGGGCTTCGTCACATCGGGCACATTCCATATGGTTTCTGTCTGCTGCCGCCCGCTGCTTGACCAGGGTGTCAGGCTCGTCGGCACGTCTGTGCGGACGGATGCCAGCGCAACGCCGCGGCAGTTCTACACAGTCCGGAACACCAACCCAAACCAGGTAGTGCAGTTCCAACGGACAACCGTGCGAATCACACCCTAGATGGCCGGGTACAACCGCCTGACCGCGAGGCTTAAGCGAGCAGGTTGAAGCCCGACGAGCGACCTCCGCTCGCGCGCTCGCGCTAGGGATTGTGGTCGAGTCTTCACGCGTTTGCCCAGGCGCGCCCCGGCCAGGCCAATATCGCGCATCAGCCGCTCGACGGCATAGCGGGCGACCGGGATGGCGTCCACTTCTTAGCCGCGGTCAATATTTAGAGCTGGACTATACAACGCACTATCGGACCAGACTTGGCGGCCGATCACCCGTGCAATGATCCTTCAACGGGCGGTTCGGCGCTGGCAGGTTCAGCAGTGCGGCGAGACGATGATCGTCGTTGTCGATCGCCATCGTCTTGACTCCCGACGCCTTGTCCAAGAACGAGGCGGATCCCTGCCCCGGAAGCTCGTTGCTGATCCCGGCGTCACGGCTGAGGACGGGAGCGGGTACCCAAACGGCACGGAACGGGTTTGGTGAGCGTGGCCCGCTCTGGCTACTTCGGGCCTGACTCGACGAACTTCTTGGGGGATCTGCTGCAGCTGACGTTGCATTGCTGGGAGGTGCGCATCAGCGCCATCTCGATGGCCTCGTCGGCGGTGCAGCGGTCGGGGGCCATCAGGATGCCTTCGGCCCGCTCGAAAATAGCCGGGACTGCACCGCGCTCTCAGCAGATGCGCGGGCCTCGCTCATTTCAGCGGCGTAGCTGGTCACGTTGTTGACCGCGACGGTGTCAAGGAGCTGGTGCGGCTGGTCCGTGAGCAGAACTTGACGTTGGCGGCCCGGACGGGCGGCCGAAGCGTTCACCAAGAGCCAGCGACCCGTGACCCGTGACCGTGACCCGACGCTACGCGGACAGGTTCGAGGGTGCTCGCGGGTGAACGAGTCCTGTGAGATCAGCACAGCACAATTCCGTCTTCGTGACGAGACTTGCGTCCAGGTCGGGTTTGGAGCATCTGATGATCAATTGGCTATTAGCGCGGTATTGGCTTGCCCTTGATGACCGGGAAGGCGGACGCGGGCTGGTTGCCTTCGCTGGTTGACGGGGTGTAGGTCGGCGGTGCGAAGGGTGGTTGAATGCGTGCCGAGTACACGTCGGTCTGGCCTCGAGACTCTGAGGAGAACGACCAGAACCTTTGACCAAGGGCCGTGAGGCCCTCGTAGTCGCCGGTGAAGTATCCGCGGGCGACGGGCGCTGTACGCATGTCGAACGGGGTCGGCGTGACCCGTTCCTCGCTCCAGGTGATTCCGCCGTCGGCCGAGCGGGTGAACCACACATCGGTTTCCAGCTCCGAAGTGGCCGGATTGTTGTTGCGGAAGTCGTAGTAGGTGACACCGATGTTGCCCTCGTCGTCGACGCGAATGGCCGGCGTGAACGCTTGGGTTTCGTTGTGAGTGCTGATCCGCACCGGCGTTGACCAGGTCCGGCCACCGTCGGTTGAGCGGGAGAAGGCGACTTGATCACGCTGGAAGCCGTTGAAGCGAGCGTCCTGCCAGACCACATAGACCTCGTCGCGACCGACCCGCTCATCGGAGGCGATCTCAGGAATGATGTCGCCGGTGCGCACCGGGTCGCCGGACTCCGGATCCACCACACCCACCGTGCCCAGCCGCGCAACATCGATCTGCCCGCTCCAACTAGCTCCACGATCCCGCGACCGGAGCACGGCCACCGTCCCGCCGCGGGACTTCTGGCGATTGTCGTTGCGGAATACGGTCATCACGTTGACCAGGTCACGACTGCCGAGGGCAACGATCTGATTGCCTATCGTCTGATCGTTTTGGCCCGAATCGAAGATCGACCGGGCCGGCTCCCAGGACGTGCCGCCATTGGTCGTGCGGGAGAAATAGGTCGGCCCACGGAACGCGGCGGTGTTCTCATACGACCGGCCCTGGGTACGGGCATTGGGAAACACGAGCCGGTCCCACACCGCGTACACGTAGTTCGGGTCGTTTTGATCGGCAGTAATCGACTCCTTGTCGTTGAACACCGCCGGATTGGTGTCGCGGATCAACGTGATCGGCGCACTCCACTGCACACCACCGCTGGCCGCCGGGGACTTACTGACCAAGATGGCGTTGTCGAGATTCGCCGTATCGTTGAAGGACAACGAGATCTGGTGGGCATCCCCGGTCGGGCCAATACTGACCCACGGGTCCGAGGCCCGCTCGTACAACGGGTTGCCGGTGCACTGGGTGAACCGGGGAAGCTGCGAAGCCGCCAAGATCGTGTAGCTGACCCCTCCATCCCTGGACACGCTGGTCCCAAGACCGCGAGCACCCCCGGTTTCATAGCGATCCTGCTGGTAGACACCAATCAAATCGGGACCGTCAGCATCACCAACGCTCGTCGGATCGACATCCAGCCACGGCTCGACCTCGCTATTGAGGTAAACCGCGCCGCTCTGCGGCTGTGTGTTGCACGGCCCAGGTCCAAACGGGCTCGGCCCACTCGCCACCGTTCGGGTCGTCACCGCGCCCACAGCAGGCGCCACACCCAGAGGGAACAAGACCAAAGCCACCACGACAACCTGGAGCGAACGCCTCATCGCCCACCACCCCCAAAGAACCCCAACAACTGATCGTAACCCCGCTTGTCGCGCCCCGTAAGTCTTCGACGGAAGCCACGGCAACAAACCGCCCTACTTTTGGCGTTGCCGCGACCGAGGACCGGATCTGGGACTCGTGACTGCCCGCCACGCCGTTGATGCCGCGCCGCAGCCACGATGACGGTCTGTTCCGAGGATTCGGTCATCAGTCGTGACCATGGTTGCCTGGGCTCAGGCGAGTCCGTCGGAGTCTCGTTCTTTCGCTGACCTTGCCGGGGCGGCTGGGGGAGGAGGTGACGTGGCGCCGACCTCGCTTTGAGGTCCGTCATGTCGGTGCCTTCGTCCGCCGCGTCAAGTGTCGACGTCAGCGTTTGGGGTAGTCGGATTTCTTCGCGAAGCCGCGGCCCTGGTAGAGCGGGTAGTGACCGCCCGGCCGGAGCTTCGGGTACAGCTCGGAGACGGTGACGAGGGTGTAGCCGCGTTTCTTCAATCCCCGAAAGATGGCCCGGGCCCCGTCCACGGTCGACTCGTGAATGTCGTGCATCAGCACCACGTCGTCCCGCCCGGCGTTGTCGAGCACGTAGTCGACCAGCCGGTCGGTGTCTTGGTACTTCCAGTCCAAGGTGTCGACGGTCCAGAAGATCTCGGCCAAACCCAGCTTCTTCGACACCTGGTCGAGGCGCTGGTTGTTCGCGCCATACGGCGGCCGCATCAGCGACACCTTCAATCCCGACACCTTCTCGATCTCCTGGCTGGTCCGGTTCAACTGACTCCGCATGCCACTGTTGCTCAACCCGGGCAGCGACGGGTGATTCCAGGAGTGGTTGGCCAACTCAGACCCGGTCGCCTGCACATCCTTAACCGCCTCCGGGTAGCGCTGCACGTTCTCCCCCAACATGAAGAACGTCGCCTTCACCTTCTCCCGCCGCATGATCCGCGCCAACCGTGACGTATCCGGAAACGGCCCGTCGTCGTAGGTCAACGCGATGCACTTCACCTTCGTGCAATTCACACCCGGGGACGACGGTGTTGACGGGGACGACGAAGTTGACGGGGACGACGGAGTTGACGGGGACGACGGAGTTGACGGGGACGACGGGGACGACGGAGAGGGCGGGGCAGTTGGTGAACCTGGACCCGACGGATCCGCCGAGCCCGAACCAGTCGGCGCACCGCCGGGCGTCGAGGTCTCCGACGGGACCACCGTCGACGTCGACGGCAACCCCCCGCCCGCTCGAGAAGGACCCGAGCCACTCGGAGGCGCCGATGTCACATTGCTACACGCAGCGAGCACGAGCACCGCAATCGCGCCCGACACTGCCGCGACCACCCTGAACCGTCGACGCGTGGCCACCCCGAAACCGTACGGCCCTCACCAACCCAAGGCCACTCGACCGACACAGGCGCCGCGCGCATTCATGTCGTCTCGGTAGTAAGACCGTCCAGCGAGCAGTCCCGGCGAGACGATTTGGGTTGGGACCCATGGCGGTATCAGGTCGCGTCCTTCGACTCCGTTCTGCGGGCGCGGATGTGGGAGCGGCATGGCGGATTGGTAGGAGCGGGCGGAGGTGGGTCCGGCGCTACCTGATAGCCGAGCTGGCCGGGCCGGCAACGGCGATCACCACAGCCGTGGTGGTTGCGTTCTGGGTCGCACTGGGCCGTGATCGGGTTCGCCGCCTCATTGGGTGAAACTGTCGGCTTCTACAGCGGCTTCTTCATCAGCCAGCACCTCCGCGGGGAGGTCGTCGGGCCCCCACGGCAGCGGATGGCGGTCACGCCGTCGGCTGCCGCTCTCGAGTTCGGACCGGCCGAGATCGCCGACACCCTTCTGGTGCGTCCGGCCGCCATGTTCCTGGGTTCGGTAGGCACCGGTGACGCCCTTGTCGGTGTGCTGGTCGGCAAGGTGGCCGCCGACGTCGTCTTCTACGCCTTGTCGATCGCCAGCTACGAGCTCGCGGTGCGCCGCTTCGTGTCACACTTCCGGCCTTCATCTGGGGGTGCCGAGGGTCCGGCATCGCCGGGTCGCGTCGACGTATCGGCGGTGCTGGGCGACCCTTGGGCTGAGGAGGTGCCGGATGGCCCGTCGTTGATCATGGATCTGGAGGTGGTGAGCGAGGATTATCGGCGCTTCGCCGAGGCGCTGCCCGACGTCACCGTGCATTTCGCCGTGAAGTGCAATCCGGATCCCCCACTGCTGCGCCACCTCTTCGCGCGGGGCGCGCACTTCGAGGTCGCCTCCTTCGCGGAGCTGGTCACTGTGATCGAGGTTGGCGTGGACCCGGCCGACGTGATCTTCAGCAATCCGGTGAAGCCGTGGTGGCACATCCGTGATGCCTACACCGCCGGTGTCCGCCGGTTCGCCGCCGACAGCGACGTCGAGCTGCACAAGCTTGCGCGGTTCGCCCCAGGCTCCGCGGTCCTGGTCCGACTGGCAGTTCCGGCGGCGGCCAGCGAGGTACCGAGTGAGGGCAAATTCGGTGTTGCCGCCGACTTGGCGTTCCGGCTGCTCTTGTCCGCGGCCGACGCCGGGCTGCGGCGGGGGTCTTGCCTTCCAGTCGGCTCTCACATGACGGATCCTCGCGCGTGGACCGCACCCATCCGTGAGGCGGCGCGCATCATGCGTGACCTCGACCGCTGCGGCGTTCGCCTCGGCACCCTCAACATCGGCGGCGGGTTCCCCGCCGACTACGGTTCCCCGGTGCCGCCCATGATCGAGTACGGGCAGGACATCGAAGCGGCCCGGGCCGCACTGCCGTACCAAGTCCATTTGGTGGCCGAGCCGGGCCGCGGTCTGGTCGCCGCCGCGGGCCGTCTGGACAGCACCGTCATCGGGCTGGCCGAGCGCGACGGACAGCGCTGGGTGTGCCGGGGGTCCCCGGCTCCCGATCAAGAATCTCGCCCGGTTCTGTCGGCGCGGTCTGCGTATTGACCATGCGCGGTGGGTTCAAGCACGTCGGGTCTGCGGGATCGCAGTGGAATCGAGATGGCGGTTGGTCACTATCTCCCCACGGCGAGCCAGTTCGCGAACTGTTCAGGCGTGCGGACCCCGTGATCCAGTACGGCGGTGTAGATCTCGAAGCCGCTGACCGCCTCGGGATACTCGGGCCGGCGGTGCCAGACATCCTTGATGCCGAGGATGTCGACCCGCTGCTGGCCCGTCAGCGACTCTCGCAACTGCTCGTGCCAGGCCGTGATGTTCTCGTGAGGGTCGTGCAGCCAGAAGGTGAGGTCAAGGCGCCAGGTGCCGCCCGGACGGACGTAGGTCATCGGCACGTGATACCGCTCGTCACGCTTCTCTCGCGTCGGACTGCGGGAGCCGCGCTCGTCGGCATATTCGAATCCCACCATGCCGGGGAAGACAACCAGCCCGGTGATGGCGGTCAAGACGTCGGGGGGCGACAGCCGGGAACCGCCGAGAAGCATGACGTCGAGGTCTCGCCACACCATCAATCCGGAAACGAAGCTTCCGGTGACCAACACGGGGTTGTAGCTGGCGAGCCTGCTGCCCAGATCGAGTTCGCTGAGCACCTCGCGCGCCTCCTCCTGCAAGGCACTCTGCCGACGAAGAAGTGACTCCTCCCGACTTCGCGAGGAGGTATCGACGTCGTCCGGCTCTGATCCGTCCCCCACGACGGCATGCAACACCGAGGGGGCGATCGCCGCAAGTCCGCCTGGTGCGATGGCCACCCCCCACGTGGAGCCCGTGACCCGGCTTGGGGCACCTCCCCGGCCCATAAGACGGCTCTGCGGCACAACGACAGGTGAGAGACCCGGGGTGCGGTTCCTCATCAGACCTTGCCGGAGGGTGTCGATGGGCTGGGCGCCCGCCAGCCGACGTCGTTGCGCAGGTGGCTGCGGTGTCGCACGCCAGGAGGTTGTGGCGCGGGTGGTGGAAGGGTGGCGTGCCGGGGTAGACCTTGGGTATGGAGTTCGGTCTCGGATACTTTCCCACCTACGACGGCATGCGACCCGGGGAGGTCGCCCGGATGGCCGAGGAACGCGGCTACAGCGCCGTCTACTTCGCTGAGCACACCCACATCCCGGCCGGGGAGGCCGACCGTGCGCCCGGGCAGCCGCTGCCCGCCAAGTACTGGCGCACCTACGACCTCTTCGTCGCGCTCACCGCCGCGGCGGAGGCCACTCGCAATATCCGTATCGCCAGCGGCATCTGCCTGATCGTCGAACGTGACCCGATCATCACCGCGAAAGAGGTCGCGAGCGTCGACCACCTCTCGGGTGGCCGCCTGGAGTTCGGCGTGGGTGCGGGCTGGAACCGGACCGAGATGCGCAATCATGGCACCGACCCGCGCGTCCGCATGGCCGTCATGCGGGAGCGGGTCGAGGCGATGAAGGAGATCTGGACCCAAGATGAGGCCAGCTACCACGGCAAGTACGTGAACTTCGACCGGATCTGGTCGTGGCCCAAGCCGGCGCAGCGGCCGCACCCACCAGTCCTCGTCGGCGGCGCCGGACCAACCGTCCTCGATCGGGTGCTTGACTTCGGCGACGGCTGGTTCCCCAATTACCACCCCGAGGTGTGTGACCGCATCGCCGAGCTGCGCGCTCGCGCCGACGGGCGCGTCCGGGTGCAGGTGATGAGTGTGCCAGCCGATCCGAAGCTGTTCGAGGAACTCCGCGAGGCTGGCGTCGACCGGGTTTCCCGGTGGTTCCCGTCCGGGCCGCGCTGGCGCCTCGAACAAGCCCTCGAGGACTGGGAGAAGGCGATCGCGGAGTACAACCCGGAATGAGACCGCACCAGCCACAGCGGCGTCACCGCCGCCCGCATCTCCGCCGCCCCGCATTGCCGCCGCGCGCATTTGCCGATCGCGACAGCCGACGCCGCGTCCTTGCCGCACTGGTGTGGCGGTCGTACCTGCAGCGACGGCGGCCGCATCGCAGCGCAGTCGACGGCAAGTCAGGCTGGGCATTCTGTTCAAACGGCCACGCAAACTTCGTGACGAATCCGACCGTCGCGCTGCTGGTTGAACGCTCAGCGACAACGTCCTCGCAGTGGCGCAACTGATCAGTGCTGACCGTCGTACGGCACCCAATAATGCAGCACGGGCGACATCGTTAACTTGTTGCAACGACTTCCCAGTCGCCAAGGAGTCCTCAACGCGCACGACGGCACCATGTCCGGGTTCGACCATCGCTGACCGTGATCACAACGCGAAGGCCGAGGACGAGCGAGACCGTCGCTGATCAGCCGACGAGCCCTCAACCAGACCCGAAAAGTCATCGAGCCAAACAGACGGCATCATCAGACACGGATGCCCTGATCCGGATGCACAGACAGCTGGGCGCCGCAAGGCGTCCGTCACCGGCCGTCCGGTTGCTGCGCGGAGCACGCCAGCCTGGGTCGAGTCGTTCATGCCCGTTTGGCCCGCCCGGTGCGATGCCCGTAGAAGGGAGGGCGGAGGCTGACTGCTACACCGGGGCGAGCGGCAGACATCGCCAGCTCTTCGGTCTTAGGCGTGTGCTGATGGAGCCTGGTCTAGCATGCCGCGGGTGCCGTTCGTCCAGGCTCACGACGACAAGGAGCTGCTCGATGAAGTCCGCCGTGTCGTTGGGCAGGTGCCCAGCGGGCCGGTAACACAGGCGCACTTCGGGCAGTTGTCGTCGATGTCTTCCACCATGACGCTGCTCCGGCGTTTCGGCCCGTGGCGTGCGGTTCTCGCCCGCGCCGGACACCCGGACCGCTACAGCGGCCGCACCGTCTCGGCAAAGATGGGTCGCAACGCTCACGCACCCTGACGGACGCCGAGATCATCGCCGAGCTGCAGCGGGTCGCCGCCGCGGCCGGCACCACGACCCTCGTTCTGGATGACGTCCGCAGGCACTCCCAGACCCTCGGGGCGAAGGTGCTGCTTAAGCGCTTCGGCTCGTTCCCGGCCGCATTGGCCGCTGCCGGATTGAGCCACGCTCCTCATGCCAACCGGTGGACGGAGGAGGATCACCTCGAGAACTTGCGGCGGGTCTGGGCGCACTATGGCCGAGCACCGACCGCAACGGAGATGAGCCTGCCGCCATCTCGGATCACCGCGACCAGCTATCGGCACCGGTTCGGGTCGTGGGAGGCGGCTAAGCGCACAGCAAAACTCGTTTAGCCCGCAATCAGTGCCTCTCGGATACTGACCATCAGTGCTTCGGCTCGCTCGCGCTGCCCTGCATGGCGGGCATCCCGGACATCCGGGACGGGCATTGATTCGCCATCAACCGTTACCAGGATCCAGACGGGATACCAGGACGACACACCGTCAAGCGAGTCTGGCGCGGTATCTACGACTTCGATTCGGGCCACGGTCGATGAAAGATCAGTCAGGGAGGACTTCAGGGTAATAGCCATAAGGCCCTGCCCGTCCTTCTCCTCGTTGGCATCCCAGAACTCGGGTCCGCGCGCCTCGATCCGCAGAAGCGCCTTCCCGACTAGGGCAACGACCGTCCAGATTGTCCCCTCCTCCGTTGAATGACGAGAGGTGCAATAGCTGGAATAAGCTCGGTCGCCGCCCAGACTCAAGAAGGCTCGGACGACCGCGCGCGGGGCGCCATTGCCGTTCTTGTTGACCAGCTGATTCCAGATGGACTGCGGATCATCGTGTCTCATCACTGAAGGATTGCAGCCGACAGGCCGAGTCCTTGAGCAACCACACTCGGTCAGAGGCCGAGCTGCTCCTCGGCTGGCACGCCGCCTCGACCGCCGCGGCCAAGCGGCCACTGTGCTGAGGTCTCCTCACGGACCGGCCGCAGCTTCTCGGCGCTAACCCACTCGATGCTGAGCCGGTCTGAGCCCACAGGCGAGCCGATCGCGGTTCGTCGATTGACAGGTAGACCCCGCGGAAGGGCGCACAGCAGCCGCACAGGTAGGCTCCGATTGAGGCGCCTCGCTGCTATCGGGGGCGCCTTGGCGAGTCGGAATTCCCCCGTGCGGTCCGCCTTGCCATTGGTCGGCAGCACCGGCCCGGGCCGGCGTCATCTCGCGGAGGTACGCCCGACCGCGGGTGCGCCGGCCAGGTCCTGCGCCGGAGCCGCGGATCCAAGGTAAGCTGCCGATTTTCGAACACCCATGCGATACTGCATCAGGTGAGTCGCTGGTTCCGCGACGACCCCAAACAGGTCTACGCGCCCATGCCCCCGCGTGTGCGCCACGTTTGGGTCGAGCATCCCGGCGGCCACGGACCGCCGGCGCCCGGCCTTGTCATCGCGTGGCGGATCGAGCGCCAGCCCCTCCAGCCTCGCGGTCGGGTGGTCTGCGCAGGTTGCCGTCGTGTGGACACTCGACCGGCTCAGCGTCGAGTGGGTCAGTGCTGAGAAGCTCCGGCCCGTGCCTGAGGCAGGCGACATCGATTAGCGATCGCGAACTCCGGACCTAGCTGGAGGTCGACCTTGTTCCAGATCTGGTCCAGTGCTCTTACTCTGGAACTGAGTGTCGGAGGAGATGATCCCCTGAGCATTGCCCCCGACACTCCTCCCTTCCAGCGTCGGCGTGGGGCTTCCCTGCTAACGCGAAGGTTCGCGGCGAAGATGACTACTGCAGTCCCTTAACCGCGAACGGGGAGGAGGTGAATGCTCGTCCGACCGGAGCAAGGAGGACGTCTCTCTGGCCTCGGGTCGAGTCCGCCGGTACCCAACCCCCTGTTGAGTGCTCGGCAGACTCTTCCGTTTCTTCCCCATATCGCTGCGTTCTGCCTCGAAATTCCCCAATTCTGCTCAGCCGTGCAGCGGTGGTCCGACTCAGATCCCCCGATCCTCCGATCGTCGATCCCACAGAAACCGTCCTACCCTGAGACTCACCGGCAACAAGCGGTTTTGTCCACTTTCGGACATTGCCGATAAGTGACAAGGGCTCGTCGGTTGATTCGGCAAGGATGGTTATGAGGACGCGCTCCTAGCATCAGCCATACGCCGCGCAGCGCTTCCAATCAAGACCGACACCTGTTGGCGGAGGATCCGGTACTCGATCATTTTCGCACGACCGGCCCTCGAGCTGGGGGGCGATCGGCACGCCTCGCTCGCTCCAGCGCCTCTCGGTGATCCTCGCGAAAGGCACGCCGGCGCGCGTTGCCGCGTCCTGAAGCGCTCTCAGCAGCGAGCCCGCCATGAGCGCGTCGAGCTGGTCATCGCCGCCGGCGGCGTCCCAGAGACGCTCATCGACGAAGAAGGCGGGGTTGTCCGCGGGGCCTTCGTCGTTCATCGCACTCCCGTACTCAGCGCAGCGGCAACCGGCCATGTTCTGAACTTCGGGAGTAGTGATGGTGGACATGGGTGGTGCTCCTCTCCTCGATCATGAATGGCCGGTTATCTCGGTACACGCTGGGTACACAAGACCGTCACAGACGGTCAGCGCTTCTCATCGGTGCCCAACGCAGTAGGGCCTAGTCAGAACCGCTTTCAAACGATTCCCAACGCCTGCCACCTAGTTGCGAATCGCCCTTTCAAGGCGGCAGCGCGGGTTCGAATCCCGTTGGGGATACCAACTCAAGTGCCCTCCGACTTGGGCCGATGCGGCACCGACCGCCACCTGCGGCATCTGACGGCGTGAATGGGTCGCGCTGTCGACGCAACTCGGTCCTGCGCGGACTCAGCCGAAAGTCCCGTATTCCCAGGTCCGTTCGTACTCTATGTTGCTATCTACTGATACTTAGTGTTACGGTCTACCAGTAGTCAGCATCACAAGGTAGATCGGAGAAGCCCCGGTGGGTAATCAGATGACGGAGATGCTCAAGGGCACGCTCGAAGGCATTGTGCTGGCGATGCTGTCCGCGCGACCGGCGTACGGCTATGAGATCACGGCACGCCTTCGGGAGCAGGGCTTCTCCGATCTTGTCGAAGGCACCGTCTACGCCGTGCTCGTGCGGATCGAGCAGAAGGGCTTCGTAGACGTGGACAGAGTCCCATCCGAAAAGGGCCCGCCGCGCAAGGTGTACTCGCTCACCGCCCGTGGGCGGGATCAGCTCGAAGAGTTCTGGAGGACGTGGAGCTTCCTTGCGGGACGGATTGAACAGCTCCACAGCTCATACTCAGAAGGAGAGAACTGACATGGCCGCCAAGTGGATCGAGGCTCTCACCGGGTCGCTCGAACAGAAGAAGCAGTACAAGCAGTACAAGGCCCGCATCGAGGCGCTTCCCGAGCCCTACGGCAGCGCGGCGAAGGCGTTCCAGCGCTACTTCATGTACTACGGGGTCGTCTCGGACGGCGACACCCTCATCACGATGTTCGGCGACTTCGCCGAACTCTGGGAGCGCGCCGCCGTCGACGGTACGCCAGTGCGCGCGATCGTCGGCGACGACCCGGTCGAGTTCGCCGAGACCTTTGCGCAGGCCTACACCGGTAGGCAGTGGATCGACAAGGAGCGCGCCCGCCTGACCAAGGCGATCGAGGACGCGGAACGGCAGGAGCAGAGATGACCACCCAGGTCGCCATCCGAGTGCAAGGCCTCGAGAAGTCGTTCAAGGACCTCCAGGTGCTGCGTCGAGTCGACTTCGATGTGACGTCGGGAAGAATCTTCGCGCTCCTCGGATCCAACGGCGCCGGCAAGACCACACTCGTCCGCATCCTGTCGACGCTGCTGAAGGCTGATGCGGGCACCGCCACCGTCCACGGCTTCGACGTCGCCGGCCAGCCTGGTGATGTGCGCGGGTCGATCAGTCTGACCGGTCAGTTCGCCGCGGTCGACGAAGTGCTCACCGGCCGAGAGAACCTCATGCTGGTCGCGAAACTGCGTCACCTGAAGAACCCGGGCGCCATCGCGGACGATCTTCTCGCCAACTTCTCGCTCACCGACGCGGGCAACCGGAGGGCATCGACCTACTCCGGGGGCATGCGACGCCGGCTCGACATTGCGATGAGCCTGATCGGCAACCCGCCGATCATCTTCCTCGACGAACCCACCACCGGCCTGGACCCCCAGGCGCGAATCGAGGTGTGGCAGACCGTCAAGAAGCTCGCCGAGGGCGGCACGACCGTGCTGCTGACCACCCAGGACCTTGACGAGGCCGAACAACTTGCCGACCGCATCGCGATCCTGCACAAGGGCGCGATCATCCAGAACGGCACCCTCGCCGAGCTGAAGCAGCTCCTACCACCCGCCAAGGTCGAGTACATCGAGAAGCAACCATCCCTCGAGGACATCTTCCTCGCTGTCGTCGGCGACACCGGAGTAACCGATGACGGGGAGACCGACAGCGCCGACTCCACGGTCCCGACAGGAAAGGAATCGCGATGACCGCACACGTGCTCGGTGACACCGCCGTCCTCACCGATCGCTCGCTGCGACACATCCTCCGCAGCCCCGACACGATCGTCACCACCGCGGTCACCCCGATCGCGCTGATGCTCTTGTTCACCTACGTCTTCGGCGGCGCGATCAACACCGGATCCGACGTGCCGTACGTCAACTACATGCTCCCCGGCATCCTGCTGATCACGATCGCGTCCGGCATCGCGTACACCGCATACCGACTGTTCCTCGACCTGCAAGGCGGCATCTTCGAGCGCTTCCAGTCCATGCCGATCGCGAGGTCGAGCGTGCTCTGGGCGCATGTGTTCACCTCACTGGCTGCAAACGTGGTCTCAGTCGCGATCGTCATCGGCGTCGCACTGATCATGGGATTCCGCACCGGCGCATCCGTTGCTGCCTGGCTGGCGGTGGCCGGCATCCTGATCCTGTTCACCCTGGCCCTGACCTGGGTTGCCGTGATCGCCGGGCTCTCGGCGAAGACCGTCGACGGCGCCAGCGCGTTCAGCTACCCGCTGATCTTCCTGCCGTTCATCAGCTCGGCGTTCGTGCCCACGGACTCGATGCCCGGCCCGGTCGCCTGGTTCGCCGAGAACCAGCCTGTGACCTCCATCGTGGACACTCTCCGCGCCTTGTTCGCGCAGGAGCCTGTCGGCAGCGACAGCTGGATCGCGCTCGCCTGGCTCGTCGGCATCCTCATCGTCGCCTACGCCATCGCAATCGCCATCTACCGCCGCAAGATCAACTGAGATCGGCCTTGCTGGTCTGATCACGCGACAGCAGCCGGAAGTCGACCGGACTCGCTCGTGACTGAAGTTGCATCCCTGGGCCACGGCCGTCACGGTCGACCGAGCGGCCTTCCGCTCGTGCTCAGGTGGTGCCAGTCACGATGCCGAAGTCGTGAATCTTGCGGTAGATGGTGGCCCGAGACATACCCAGGGAGCGAGCCGCGTGGGTCTTGCTCCCGTGGGCCTCTGCCAGGCACTTGACGATGGCGTCACGCTCCAGCGCCTCGAGCGGACTCAGCACCCGGCGACTCACCGTGTGCGCCTCGGGTGGGAGATCCCCCGGCTCGACGATACCGGTCCGCCGATACTTCACCACCTCACGGAGCAGTTGGTGTAGCTGTCTGGCGTTCCCCGGCAGATCCATCCGCATCAGCAGGTGCATCGCCTCCGGTGAGCAGGTCAGGTGCCGACCCTGGGAGAGCCTCGACAAGAACAGCGCCACCAGCGCCGGCACGTCCTCGTGATGCAGCCGCAGCGGCGGTAGGTCGACCGTCGTGGGGAACAGCTGCAGCAGTTGCAGAAGCGCCTTGGTGTGGGGGCCGTGCGCCAAGGTCACCGCCACCCACAGCGGTCGGCCGGGCTTGGCGGCGCGCGCGGGCCCCAGAGCCGAGGAGAGCGCGCGAAGACGACGTGCATCGAGGGTGTCGACGTGCCGCACGACGAGCGAGTCGGCGTCACCGGCCGCTGCTCGCCGAACGCTCGACATCCAATCCGGGTCACCGGCGTCGTCGAGGGCGTCCACGACCACGAGGCGGCCAACCGGCTGCCGACGCAGCTGCACCGCGGTGAGAACAGCCAGCTTCCCCACTCCGGGCTCGCCCTCGACAGCCAGCCACTCTCCCGAGCGGAATGCCCGTTCGACCTCCTCACAGGCGCTGAGCCACGGGGGACCGGTACCCACAATGCCGGGAAGCGGCAGGCGGACCGGCCGCGGGGAGTCTCGTGGCCGGGGGCGCGGGGGGTCCAACTTGACGTGAGCGACGATGCCGGCAGGCAGATCGCCGGCATCGACCGGTCGGCTGTACATGCGAGCCGTCTGACCCGAGGGCAGACTGATCATGCGCGAGCTGCGGTGCCCACTCGACAGCGTCTCGCCGGCCAGCGCGAGGAGCGCCGCCTGGTCGGCCGGATCGAGCACCATCCGGGCGAAATCGTTCAAGATCACCACGTCGTTGTTCAGGGCGAAGACGATGCCTGCCCGACGTCCGCAGGTGCGTAGATACTCCCTGAACAGTCCGAGTTCGCTCGATCCCGAATCGGCCAGAAGCGATTGCCTGATTTGTTCGGCGGTCGTCTTGGCCAGCGTGAGCAACAGCGCACCGGCGTCGCGGCGCCAGCAGGTGAAGTCGACAGCACCGACGAGCCGGCCCGAGATCGGGTGGTGGATCGGAACACCGGCGCAGGCCAGATCTTCGAGGTGCTCGGCATAGTGCTCGTGACCGAACACGTGGGCCGGACCGCCCATCTCCAGGGCGGTGCCGATGCCGTTGGTCCCGACGAACTTCTCGGCGTAACTGAATCCTGGTGCGAGCAGGACTTTGTCCAAGTGGCTCTCGAGGGCCCGGTCGCCGGTGATGCGGGTGAGCACGAGTCCGGTCGCGTCCGTGAGGATGACGCTCACGGGCTGGCCGTCGAGTTGCTCGCCGAGAGCTCGCAACACCGGGAGCGCACTGCGGGAGAGGCGCGTATCCAGTTGGACGTCGGGCTCGTACGCCATCTCGATCTTGTCAGCCGCCACCTGGAGTTCTTGGGACCGGCGCCACGAGGCGAGGATCGCGAGCCGAACCGTCTCGGGGGCGGGCGCCTCCTGGGTGAGAAAGCGTTCGCGACTCTCGGCGACAAGATGCTGATGGGACTGAGCCACGTGAGGCACCCCCGGGAGTCGTCCGGAGACCCGGCTCGACCTCACCCCAACCTCCCGACGTCGTTGACTATGGCCCACGATAGTGCGCCACCGCTGCCGTTGAGTGTTGCTCACGGAACCGCTGCAGACTGTCTCATATTGAGACGGCGCGGCGAGACAGTCGGCGTAGCGTTGCACCGGAGGTGCTCGATGGCGGCAGCCGAAGAGGATCCAGAGGCGGAGACCTATAACCCCTGGAGCATCGTCAATCTGGTCTTCAGCCATCTGGCGGACCAGGGCCTGCACCCGATTCTCGGGGACGGCGGAGACCCCGGGGCGTCGGCGGCTGCGCTCTTGCGCGCCTTGGGAATCGAGCCGGCCGCAGAGGGCAACCGGGAGGTCGTGCGAAGCATCCGCGCCCACCTGGCTCAGATTCGTACCGTGATGTTCGAGCGGGACCAAGACCCAATGGAGTGAGGCAGAGGCCGACTCGCTGTCTCAATGTGAGATCACCGCCGGGACCCGAGTCGGCTTACATGGCGAAAGACGGATCACTGATCGAAGGACAGGAGAGCTGATGAGTCGGCAAAGCGTGGCAAAGGCGCACGAAAAGATCCAGGAGCTGGCCTGGGAGCCGCTCTATCACGAGCCCGTGTCGCATTACGGAACGGACTACACCTTCCAGAAGGCCAAGAAGAAGGATCCGCTCAAGCAGGTCCTTCGGTCGTACTTCCCGATGCAGGAGGAAAAGGACCACCGCGTCTACGGGGCATCTGACGGCGCGATCCGGGGCAACATGTTCCGGCAGGTCCAGGAGCGCTGGCTCGAGTGGCAGAAGCTCTTCCTGAGCATCATCCCGCTGCCGGAGATCTCCGCCGCCCGCGCGATGCCGCTGCTGTTCCGGACAGTGCCCAATCCCGAACTGCACAACGGTCAGGCGATCCAGATGATCGACGAGGTCCGGCACTCGACGATCCAGCAGAACCTCAAGCGCCTGTACATGAACAACTACATCGACCCGGCCGGCTTCAACAGCAGCCTGCGTAACTTCCAGAACGACTACTGCGGCACCATCGGTCGCCAGTTCGCCGAGGGGTTCATCACCGGGGACGCCATCACCGCGGCGAGCATCTACCTGACCATCGTGGCCGAGACCGCGTTCACGAACACCCTGTTCGTGGCCATGCCCGCCGAGGCGGCCGCCAACGGTGACTACCTGCTTCCCACCGTGTTCCACTCGGTGCAGTCCGACGAGTCGCGTCATATCAGCAACGGGTACGCCACGCTGCTGATGGCCCTCGCCGACGAAGGCAACCACCAGCTGCTCGAGCGTGACCTGCGCTACGCCTGGTGGAACAACCACCGCGTGGTCGATGCCGCCATCGGGACCTTCATCGAGTACGGCACGAAGGACCGCCGCAAGGATCGGGAAAGCTACGCCGAGATGTGGCGTCGGTGGATCTACGACGACTACTACCGCAGCTACCTGGTTCCCCTCGAGAAGTACGGGCTGGTCATCCCGCACGACCTGATCGAGGAGGCCTGGAACCAGATCTGGAACAAGGGCTACGTCCATGAGGTCGCACAGTTCTTCTGCACCGGGTGGCTCGCCAACTACTGGCGGATGGACCCGATGACGGAGAAGGACTTCGAGTGGTTCGAGTTCAAGTACCCCGGCTGGTACGACAAGTACGGCAAGTGGTGGGAGAACTACGCCCGCCTCTCGGTTCCCAACGGGCATCACCCGATCGTGGCCGAGGACGTCGACTACCAGTATCCGCACCGCTGCTGGACGTGCATGGTGCCGTGCCTGGTCCGTGAGGACATGGTCATGGCCGAGGTCGACGGACAGATGCGCACCTACTGCCACGAGGCCTGCCGCTGGACCGACGTCGAGGCGTTCCGTCCGACCTTCCAGGGTCGCGAGACGCCGAACATGGGTCAGCTGATCGGCAAGCGGGAGTGGGAAACCCTCTACCACGGCTGGAACTGGGCCGATGTGGTCTCCGACATGGGTTACGTCCGTGACGACGGCTACACGCTGGTGGCTCAGCCGCACCTGGATCTGAACCCGAAGAAGATGTGGAACCTCGACCACCTGCGCCGGATGGCCCCGTTGCAGAGCCCCAACGTGCTGCTCAACGAAATGACGCCGGAGGAGCAGAAGGCGTTCCACGAGAACTACATCAAGGGAGGTCCGGCCGGACGGCCCGCTCCCGCAGAAGTCTGAGCACCGCAGGACAGGAATACAGCGGCCCAGGAGCACCGGCGAAGGCCGGCCGGTGCTCCTCGCCGTTCCCGTCAGACATTTCTGACCGGTATGGGGAAAGGGGGGTCATGGGCGAGACGCACGTCGTACGGTTCGAGCCGGTCGGCATCGAGATCGAGGTCGACGAAGACCAGACCGTGCTGCGGGCGGCCGCCGCACAAGGCATCACGCTGATGCACGGCTGCAAGGAGGGCCAGTGCGCCTCCTGCAAGTCGTTCGTCCTCGACGGAGATGACATCGAACTCGACCGGTACTCGACCTTCGCGCTGCCCGACTACGAGCTCGAGGAGGGCTTCACGCTGCTGTGCCGGGCCCACGTCTTCGAGGACGTGACCATCGAACTCCTCAATTACGACGAGGAGATGCTCCGCTCCGGCCACCCCATCCAGGAGGCGGTGACGGAAGTTGTGTCGAAGGAACACGTCACCCACGACATGCGGCACCTCGTGCTCAAGTTGATCGAACCCACCGAGATCGCGTACTGGCCCGGACAGTACGTCGACATCGCCCTACCCGGGACCGACGTGACCCGTTCGTTCTCCATGGCCAACGTGTCCAGCAAGGACAGCGGCCAACTTGAGTTCATCATCCGGTGCTATCCCGACGGCAAGTTCTCCCACTTCCTGGACACCGAACTGGCCGTCGGCGATCGGCTCGACGTGACAGGTCCGTTCGGCGTCTTCACGTTGCGCGACGGTCGCGACTCCGACATGGTCTTCGTCGGCGGCGGGGCCGGGATGGCACCGATCCTGTCGGTCCTGCGTTCCCTGGCCGGCAAGGGGAGCACTCGCAAGGTGACGTACTACTACGGCGCCCGTACCCAGCGGGATCTGTGCTTCGAAAGGGAGTTGCACGCGCTCAGCGAGACCCTGCCCAACTTCAGCTACGTCCCGGCACTCTCCGAAGCCGGCGTCAGCGAACCCTGGGACGGCGAGGTCGGCCTCATCACCGACGTCGTCAAGAAGTACGAGACCGATCTCTCGGGCGCCGACTGTTACGTCTGCGGACCGCCGCCCATGGTCGAAGCGGCCATGGACGTGCTCAGCGGGCTGGGTGCCCCCGACAAGAACATCTACTACGACAAGTTCACCACCACCGGTTCATTCTGAGCCCAGAGAAGCGAAAGCGAGGCGGTTCCGCTCATGTCTACCGAGGAAGCGGTCATCGAACGCAGCTCACCCAAGCCGGAGTTCACCGACGCCGAGGCCGGCGCCAAGGTATTCCCCGATTCGAAGCTGCGGCACTTCAACTACTACAAGCCGCAGAAGCGCAAGCAGTCCCATTACGAGGACGTCACCGTCGAGGTGCAACCGGACCCGCGGCACTACCTGGCCCAGGGCTGGTTATACGGGTTCTCCGACGGGCGGGGCGGCTACCCCCTCGACTGGACGGCTCTGAAGGCATGGGGTGTCGACCGGGGTGACCCGGAACGATATCCGGGGTCAGGTGGCAAGGGTTACGAGTGGCCGGCGCACGGCTGGCACGAGTTCCGCGATCCCAATGAGGAGTGGGAGCTGACGCTGTACCGGAACAACGCCAACGTCGTGCGGCAGATCAACCAGAACATCGAGACCGCTCGCGAGACCAAGGCCTTTGCGCAGTGGAACCCCAACTGGGTGACCTTCGTGGAGCGCAACGTCGGCGCCTGGATGCACGTCGAGCACGGGCTCGGGCTCTACCTGTTTGCGAACGCCCAGCGGCGGGCACCCACCAACATGCACAACAACGCCATCTCGGTGAACAGCATGCACCGAATCCGCTTCGCGCAGGACCTGGCGCTGTACAACCTCACGCTCAGTGAAGAGATCGAGAGCTTCGACGGCGCCGCCCACGTGGAGACCTGGAACAGCGACCCGGCCTGGCAAGGAGTACGCCGAGTCTCCGAACAGCTCACCGGGATCGACGACTGGGCGGAGGCGATCTTCGCCGCCAACATCGTCTTCGAACCGTTGATCGGGGAGCTGTTCCGGAGCCAGTTGGTGCAGCAGGCGGCACCGGGCAACGGCGACTTCGTGACCCCAACGATAGTCGGCGCCGGCGAGTGGGACTACGCGTCCCGCGACCTGCGGTACACCAAGGTGATGTTCGAGCTGCTGACCAACGACAAGGAGTTCGCGGACCACAACAAGGCCCTCATGGACTCCTGGCTCTCTACCTGGGTTCCGAAGTGTCTCGTCGCCGCTCGTCAACTGTCGCCGATCTGGTCGCAGCCCGATGCCAAGCCGCCGCGCTTCGAGGACGGCCTCGACCGGGCCAAGAGTCGCCTCAGCGGCATCCTGTCCGATCTGAGCCTGAACGACCCGAAGGAGCTGACCCAATGACCGGCTACCAGTCGACGAAGACGTCGTACGCCACGACCGAGAGCGCGTTCAAGTCCGACAACACGCCTTCGAACAGGTGCGGCGTCACCCTGATGAACAACCAGGTCGGCGCCGTGGTGGCCGAGGTGATGCGCGGTAAGGACGGGGTGACGGTGACGCCCCTGCCGTCAATGATCCGCGTTGACGGGATCAAGCGGATGGACTTCGACTACGACGAGATCTCGGAGGCGCTCGGCGAGGAGGAAGGGTACTTCAACGCCGCCGAGTTCGAGGAGAACATGTCGACCCACTACGGCCGGATGATCCACGAGGACTTCCGAACGATCATGTTCGCCAATCCCGAGGACGCGGCCGAATACATCGGTTTCGACCTCAAGACCTACACAAAGTGATACACCTCAACTGATCCCGCCAACCCTCAGGAGGACCACGTGTACGAGAAGGATGGCACCAAGTACTTCATCGTCGACAGCCACATGCACTACTGGGACGCCAGCCCGGAGAATTGGGTCGCCGGTCACGAGAACTACGCCAAAGGCTGGATCGACTGCTTCCACGCCTACCAGAGCCTGGGGCCACCGGAGACGCACTGGACGATCGAGCACTTCTACAAGGCCTCAGAAGAGGACCTGATGAAGGACGTTTTCGAAGACGGGCACGTCGATGTGGCCATCTTCCAGCCGACGTACCTGAAGGAGTGGTACGCGAACGGCTTCAACACCGCCGATCAGAATGCCGCCGTCGCTGCCAAGGACCCCGACAAGTTCATCATCAACGGTCGGTGGGACCCGCGGGAGGGTGACGCCGGCATCAAGCAGCTCGAGGAGGACGTGGCGAAGTACGGCCACAAGGGCGTCAAGCTGTACACGGCCGAGTGGCGCGAGGGGTCCCGCGGCTGGACGCTGAAGGACCCGGAGGCCTACCGGTTCCTGGAGAAGTGCCAGGAGCTGGGGATCAAGAACATCCATGTGCACAAGGGGCCGACCATCTGGCCCCTGGACAAGGACGCGTTCGACGTGTCCGACGTCGATCACGCGGCGACGGACTTTCCCGAGCTGAACTTCATCGTCGAGCACGTCGGGCTGCCGCGGATCGAGGACTTCTGCTTCATAGCGACCCAGGAGCCCAACGTCTACGCCGGTCTCTCCGTGGTCATCGGGGGCCTCATGCACGCCCGGCCCAAGTTCTTCGCCAACGTGATGGGCGAGCTGTTGTTCTGGGTCGGCGAGGACAAGATGACCTTCGGAAGCGACTACAGCATCTGGGAGCCGAAGTGGCAGGTGGAAGGCTTCGTCGACTGGGATTATCCCAGCGACGAGTTCTCCGACTACCCCCGCGTCACCGTGGACACCAAGAAAAAGATCCTCGGGCTGAACGCCGCCAAACTCTATGGGATCGACGTGCCCGAAGAGTGCCGGATAGCCGACCAGAGCGCTCCGGCGTCGCAGGACGACGCGCAGCTGGTCGACGACGGGGTCAAGGTGTGACCATCCGGCGTTCAGAGATTCTCGCCGCGCTCGGGACCGTTCGCGATCCCGAACTCGACGAACCGGTGACCGACCTCGGGTTCGTGTCCTCCTGCGTCGTCTCGGCGGCCGGGGACGTGCAGGTCCGGCTTCGGTTGCCGACCTTCTTCTGTGCGCCGAACTTCGCCTTCTTGATGGTGGCGGACGCCTACGACGCGGTCACGAGCGTCGACGGCGTCCGCAGCGCCGTGGTCGTCCTCGACGACCACTTCGCATCCACCGCCATCAACGCAGGTGTTGCGGCCCGGTCCGGATTCGTCCAGTCCTTCGACGGCCTCGCCGAGGGAGAACTCGACGAGCTCCGCACCGATTTCGTGCGCAAGGCCGTGCTCGCCGGGACCGATCGGGTCTGCCGGCCCCTGCTGGCCAGCGGGATCACCGCCGAGGATCTCGGCCGGCTCCGTTTGGGTGTGGTCCCGCCGTCACCTGACCTGGATCGGCTCCGTTCCCGTCGCGCCGAGCTCGGACTGCCCGCCGACGACGACTCGCCGCTGCTCGTCGACGCCGTCACTGGAGCGGGTGTCGGAGCCGAGGCGCTGCCGCTGCACCTGCAGCGGGCCCGGCTCACCAGGGTCAACATGGAAGGCAACGCCAGCATCTGTGGCGGGATGCTCCGGCACCGCTACGGAATGGGAGAGCAGCGGGATTTGGAGGAGGTTCGATGAAGGCCGTCCGGCTGCACGCGTACAACACCCAGCCAACCCTCGACGAGGTCGAAGAGCCCAAGGTCAAGGGTCCTCTAGACGTCGTGGTCAAGATCGGCGGTGCGGGGGTGTGCCGCACCGATCTGCACATCATCCTCGGCCAGTGGGACGAGCGGATGAGTCCGACGCTGCCGTACACCATCGGCCACGAGAACGCGGGCTGGGTGCATGAAGTCGGCTCCGCCGTGACCAACGTTGCGGTCGGGGACACCGTCATCCTGCATCCCACCCCGACCTGCGGGCTGTGTCGGGCCTGCCGAGCCGGGCAGGACATGCACTGCAGCACCAGCACGTTCCCCGGCCTGGACGGCAGTGCGGGCGGCATGGCGGAGTATCTGCTCACCTCCGCGCGCGCCTGCGTGAAGCTCGATCCGTCCACCCAGCCGCAGGACGTGGCGGCCCTGGCTGACGCGGGCATTACGGCGTACCACGCGGTGCGGAAGATGATTCCGCAGCTCTATCCCGGCACGACCTGCGTGGTGGTCGGAGCCGGCGGCCTGGGCCACATCGGCATCCAGTGCCTGGCCGCGCTGACCGCGACGAAGATCATCGTGGTCGACCGCAACCCCGACGCCCTTGCGCTGGCCGAGCAACTCGGCGCGCACCACACGGTGCTCGCCGGCGGCACGCAGGTGGACGCCGTCAAGGACCTCACCGACGGGGCCGGCGCCGACGTCGTGCTCGACTTCGTGGCCGAGGAGGGAGCGGAGAACGAAGGCTTCGAGATGACCCGGCCCGCCGGCTCCTACAGCGTCATCGGCTACGGCGGCAGCCTCAGCATCCCCACGCTCGACATCATCTCCACCGAGCGCAACATCATCGGCAACATCGTCGGCACCTACAACGAGTTGGCCGAACTGATGGTGCTGGCGCAGGCCGGCAAGGTCACCCTGCACACCAAGATCTACCCGCTCGATGCCGCCCAGGACGCGCTGGCCGACCTCGACCATGGCTTGGTCCGGGGCCGCGCAATCCTCGTCCCCTAGGACGCACTCACCGACAGCACAGGAGGAACGATGGCCAAGGATCTACGGTTCGGCGCTGAGGCTCGAGCGCTGCTGTTGTCGGGAGTCGACCAACTCGCCGAGGCCGTGAAGTCGACGTTGGGGCCCAAGGGTCGCAACGTCATCCTGGAGAAGATCACCGGGTCGCCCGTGGTCACCAACGACGGCGTCACAATCGCCCGCGAGATCCATCTGAGCGACCAGTTCGAGAACATGGGCGCCCAACTCGTCAAGGAAGCCGCGATCAAGACCAACGACATTGTCGGCGACGGAACCACGACCGCCACCGTCCTCGCGCAGGCGATCATCCGGGAGGGCATGGCCGCGATCAGCCAGGGCGGCAATCCGGTCCTGGTCAAGCGGGGTATCGATCTGGCGGTCGGTCGGCTGGTCGAGCAGCTGGGCCAGGCTGCCCACCCCGTGGTCACCGCGGAGGACTACTCCCGCGTGGCGACGATCTCGGCCAACAACGACGAGTTGGTCGGCTCGGTGCTGGCCGAGACACTGCACACCCTGGGCTCCAGTGGAATCGTGACGGTGGAAGAGTCCAACACCTTCGGCATCGGGGTCGAGTTCGTCGAAGGTTTCGAGTATGACAACGGCTACCTGTCGCCGTACCTCGTGACGCATCCGGCCAGTCTCGAAGCGATCCTCGATGACCCCTACATCTTGTTGTGCAGCGAGAAGATCACCAAGGTGCAGGAGATCATGCCACTGCTGGACAAGGTGATGCGCGCACCGAAACCACTGGTGATCATCGCCGAAACCGTCGAGGGCTCGGCCCTGAGTATGTTGGTGCACAATCACGTCAACGGTGTGTTCCAGTGCGTCGCGACCAAAGCCCCGGGGTTCGGAGACAGACGGTTGCGGAAGCTCGAGGACATCGCGACCATCACCGGTGGCCAGGTCTACAGCAAACACGCCGGCTTCAGTCTCGAGACGATGACGATTGCGCAACTCGGTCGCGCCCGACAGGTGCGCGTCAACGCGGATCGCACGACGATCATCGACGGCGCCGGGACGGCCGATCAGATCGCCTTCCGCGTGACCCAGCTGCGCTCCGAACTGGAGCGCGCGACGTTCGGCATCGACGAAGAGGTGCTCAGCGAACGCATCGGATCGCTCTCGGGCAAGGTGGCCGTGATCAAGGTGGGGGCACCGACCAACGCGGAGCTGGCCGAGCTTCAACACCGCGTCGAGGATGCCCTGTCAGCCACCCGGGCGGCGATGGCGGAAGGCATCGTGGCCGGTGGCGGTGTCGCGCTGATGCACGCCGCACCTGCGCTGGACGATCTCGTCGTGAAGGACGACTACGCCGCCGGCGTCGAGATCGTCCGGCGGTCGCTCACCGAGCCGACGTACCTCATTGCCGCCAACGCCGGTTACGACGGTCACGAGGTCGTCTCGGAGGTGGCCAAGCTCGGTGCCGACGAGGGTTTCGACGCCCTCGAGGGTCGCTACGGCAACATGATCGACTTCGGCATCATCGACCCGCTGCGGGTCTGTCGTTCGGCACTGCAGAACGGCGCCTCGGTTGCCGGCCTGCTGCTCACGACGAATACGCTGATCGCCGAGGAGCAGACGCCCTGGGGTGGCAGCCGAGCTCTGATGACCGAGTTCGGACAACTCGATGAGGGTCTGCACCAGCCGTCTCCGGACTCCAGCACGCCGCAGTCTCTCGGCCTCGGACCGTCGGTCGGTTGACGGTCGGCTGACTGGACACGCGTGACCGCCAACGGCATGACTTCCGCCCCGGCGGGGTCGATGCGGCGGGTGGACGATCCCGCCGCCGCGGCCCTCGTCGGGGTCGTCGAGGTGTTCGAGGATCTGCAGACTGTGTTGGGTTGCTGTGAGCGGTTGGTGACCGAGCTCGCGGTCGAGGGTGAACCCGATCCGGTCGTCGTCGAGGCGGTCTGGACCACGGCTCTGCTGTCCTACGCGCGCTGCTTCGCAACCGGGAACGCCGTCGCCCTGACGGAGAGTGACCTGACCAGCACGCAGTCGAGTCCTGAGGTGCTGGAGTGGCACCGGCTCCTCCTGAAGTTGCGGAACCATTACGCCGACCCGTCGGTGAATCCTCGCGAGCGTTTCTCGGTCGGGGTGGCGCAGGACGCGAACGGCCTCGCGAGCGGAATCGCTATCACCTCGGCGCGCCAACCCCTGGTCGACGACCTCACGGTGCGCCAGACGGGCGCGGTCGCCTACGCCCTCAGCGGCCTCGTCAACGAACGCATCGAGCTCCGGCAACGCGAGGTCTTCGACGATCTCGCGAGCTGCTCGAAGGCAGATCTGGACCGGCTCGACCCACTCGACGTGGCCACACCCCAGCCCCCCGACACCCCTGCCGATTCGTGATCCCGCGCTGAGCAGGAGGCAGACCACGCTAAAGGCCAGGTCGCGGCTCGTTGGAGTCGCGTATGTGGGCGGACCGCTCGCCCTGTTGGGACCCGCATTCGTAGCGGCGGTCGCCTACATCGATCCCGGCAACTTCGCCACCAACATCACCGCCGGTTCGCTGTACGGCTATCTGCTGATCTGGGTTCTGGTCGCCAGCAACCTGATGGCCATGCTGATCCAGTACCTCTCCGCCAAGGCGGGTATTGCCACCGGGAAGAGCCTTCCGGAGCTGTGCCGGGACCAGTTCCGGAAGCCAGTGACCATGGGCCTGTGGCTGCAGGCCGAGCTCGTCGCCATCGCTACCGATCTCGCCGAGGTGCTGGGCGGAGCCATTGCGCTGCAGTTGCTCTTCGACCTCCCGCTGCTGGCGGGCGGAGTGATCACGGCAGTAGTCGCGTTCGCCTTGCTCGGGCTGCAGACCAGGGGCGCGCGCCCCTTCGAGGTCGCCATCACGGGGATGCTCCTGGTCGTCCTCGTGGGGTTCGGCTACAGCCTGGTGGTCGGTGGGGTCGACGCCCGCGCCGCGGTCGCCGGTCTGGTCCCCCGCTTCGAGGGCCCGGAGACGGTGCTGCTGGCGGCAGGGATGCTGGGGGCGACCGTGATGCCGCATGTCATCTACCTGCACGGCGCCCTCACGAAGGATCGCTATGCACGCAGTACCGAGCAGGAGCGTCTGGCGCTGCTGCGCAGCCAACGAGTGGACGTGGTGTCCGCGATGGCCATCGCCGGCTTGATCAATCTGGCGATGCTGGTGGTCGCCGCGCAGTCGCTGTCGAGTCTTCCGGTTCCGGTCGACACGATCGAAGGCGCCTACGAGGGGCTCGCGGTGACCCTTGGTCCGACCGCCGCCCTGCTGTTCGGATTGGCCCTTCTCGCCTCCGGCTTCGCCGCGTCCGGAGTCGGCACCTACTCCGGCCAGGTGGTCATGCAGGGGTTCCTGCGTCGGCGGATTCCCCTGGTGGTCCGCCGTCTGGTGACCTTGGCGCCGGCATTGCTCATCATCGCGGCCGGCGTCGACACCACTGCGGCCCTGGTGATTTCACAAGTCGTGCTCTCGTTCGGTATTCCGTTCGCGCTGATCCCCCTGGTGCTGTTGACCCGACGACGCGACGTGATGGGCGCACTCGTGAACCGACCACGCACAACGTTCGTCGCCGCTGTCGTCGCTGTCATCATCTGCTGTTTGAACCTCACTCTGATTGCTCTGACCTTCGCCGGTTGAGCCGGAAGGTTTGCCCTTTCGGGCGGCAGCGCGGGATCGAATCCACCGTCTACGAGTCGCTGCGCACCACCGACGAGGCGCCGGTGCGCAAAATCAGCCAGCTCCTGCCTGACCGCCCGATCGTCGGCCTGGAGATCGGCTGTGGGACGGGGCGGTACTCGCGACTGGTGTGCGCGGACCCCCGAGCAGAACGCGAGAGCGATCTGGTGCCGCCACTTTCCGGGTTTCAACGAGCGCGAGCGGCGGTTGCACAGCGAGGCCGCGCTCCGGGACGCCATCGGCCGGACCAGCGGACTGCAGGTGATCGAGGCTGAGACCTTCACCACCGGCGTTCGAGTACGGTCCAGCGACTCACCGACCAAGCCGCGGGGCATCACTACTCGACCTTCGCCCTTTACACTCCCGACGAGTTGCGCGCGTCGATCTCGGCGTTCGCGGCCGGCCTGGCCGGCTCCGAGGTCTCCTGGGTTGACGAGCACCTCCTGCTCGTCGTCGGCCGGGGCGAGCAGATCCCGTGATCATGCCGGGGCGGCCACCCTGAGAAGACTCCGCCTGGTCGAGACCTGGCAGGCCGCCGAGATCCTGGCTCCGCTCCATCCTCGCGGGGCGGAACGCATCGCCTGATCCCGATCTTGGCGTCAACCCGGATGAGCGGCGAGCCGAAGAAGGGCGGTGATGAGCACGGCGGCCGCAACGCAGGCAAGGTCGGGCACCCCTTTGCGGTAGGCGACCGCGGCGGCCGCGAGCCCGGGGAGCGCGGTCCAGTCGAAGTCCTTCCATCGCGGGCCGGCGAGCTCGACGGTGACCAAACCGGCGAGCAGGGCCGGTGCCATGGCGGTGATCAGGTCCGACACGGTCGGGGAGGGGTCACGGTCGACCAGCAAGGCCGGGCCGGCGGCCTTGTAGGCGAAGTTGATCACAGCGAGGGCGACGATCCCGACGATGATCGAGCTCACGGCCGGTCCTTCGTGGGCATGAGCGCGAGAAAGGCCGCCCCGCCTGAAACCAGCAGAGCGACGCCTACCGGCAGGACAAGTACGGACCCAGCGGCAAGGGCCGCCGCGGCCAGGGCCACCCGTCGGTGGTCCGGTCGAGACCTCAGCGCGTCGAGCAGCAGCAGGAGGAAGAAACAGGGAAAGACGACGTCCAGGGCGAAGGTGTAGAGAAATCCCTCCGACGGCACGAGCAGCGCCCCGACAGCGGTTCCAATCACCCAGGCCGGCCATTGGACGAAGGTGGCGCCGAACATCAGCTCGCGGTCCGTCGTGCCGTCCGGCCGCTGAGCGGGCACCCAGGATCCGTCCACCACGGTCTGCCCCTCCAGTGCGCGCCGCAGCCGGCCGCCGTGCAGACTCCGCGCACTGGCCGCCGCCATCGGCGCGAACCGCAGGTTCATCAGCGCGCCGGCGGCGATTCCGGTGGCGAGACCTGCTCCGCCGGACATGGCGGTCAGGAACGCAAACTGCGCTGATCCCGACAACACCACGGCCGACATGACAATCGTGGCGGCCGGTGGCCAGCCGGCAGCGGTGGCAGTCGCCCCGAAGCTCACCCCGAGGGCAGCTGTGGCGAATCCCAGGGTTGCTCCGACTCGGAAGCCGGCCCGCCACCCGGCTGGCCGGCCGTCGTACGACATTCCCCAGAAACTAATGTTGGTAACAGGCTTTGTCCATTAGAGACTGGTGGGCCGCAGTCCTCAGGGATAGAGCTCGGGGCGCCTGTCGGCCAAGGCGTCGTTGAAGTCGCCCAGGCGCTTGTCGGAGGCGGCGACGACATCCACGTCGGCGCACAACAGGACCGACTGCTCACGGTGTGCCGGTCCGGCGACCGGGTAGCCCTCCACCGCGCAGATCAGACTGGCTCCGTGCCAGGCCACTCCGCGCTCCACACCGCACCGGTCGGCCACGGCGATGACCACCCGATTGGTGGCGGCGGCGGCGAGCGCCTTGGTCACCTCCACCGGACGCTCGCCCGGCGGCACCGCGTTCGCGGGCCAGTTGGCCGGCACGGTGATCAGGTGGGCGCCACGCAGAGCGAGATCACGGACGAGCTCGGGAAACTCGAGGTCATAGCAGATCAGCAAACCGATGTCTCCGATCCGGGTCCGCAGCACCGGGGGTCGCTCGTCGCCGGGGGTGAAGATCAGCTTCTCCCGGTCCCACAGGTGGGTCTTGCGGTACGCGCCCAGCAGTTCACCCCGGTCGACCAGGACCGCACTGTTGTACGGGCGAGGCGATCCGGACTCCTCACACCAGCCGGCGATGATCATCAGGCCGTACCGGCTCGACAGCTCGCGCAACAGCGTCACCGTCGGTCCGGTCGACGTCTCGGCGACGGCGTGCGCCTCCGCGGCGTCGGCGAACACGTAGCCGCTGATCACCAGCTCCGGCAGTACGACGAGATCGGCGCCCGCCTCGGCGGCCTGAGCGACGACGTCCCGCACAGCCGTTCGGTTCCCGGCGGGGTCCTCGATCGAGATCCGAACCTGGCCTACCGCAATCCGCACGGGGGTCTGACCGGGTGGCGACGTGCTCAGTCGTCTTCGGTAGCGGTGATCATGACCGCCACCGGGGCCAGATAGCCGTTCGGGTCGAGCATCCAGCCCGCGTCGAAGGCGGCCTCGATGACGTCGGGGGCCCACTCCAGCCGGACCCGCCCGTCGCCGCTGTTCACCACGAGCAGTTCGCCCGTGTCCGCTGTGGCGGCGTCCTCGCCGGCCTCGACCACCGCGAACTGACGCCAACTTCCCGCCGGCACCGACAGGGTGTCCTGCGGCCCCAGCACCGTCGTCTGGGTCGCGTCGCCCTCGTTCAGCGTGACCTGCCAGCGACCCGACTTGACGATCACCACCTGGGTCTGATGGTGCCGGTGCCGAAGCATTCCCTCCCCCGCCGTGGCCCGCAGCCAGGCCAGGTTGAAGCCGTGCGGTTCGTGCAGCCGGGGGACCGCGCGACGGTCCTCGGTCATGCCGTAACCGATGCCCAAGCTGAGCTCCGCGTTGCCGCCCGGCAGGCCGGTGCACAAAAACGAACGCTCCCGATACACCCGATCGGCAGGCTGGATCACCCGTTCGCGCAGCTCGTCTGGCGTATAGGTGGTCAGCTCGTCTATGTAGCGCTGCGCCATCGGCTTGATCAACGGCACGTCCGGCGGCACGACGTCCCCGGCCACGGTGTCGATCAGCCGGTTGTCGGCGGTCAGGTGCAGACCGTAGGACTCGGCCTCCTTGAGCACCGACGGACCCCAGATGATGCCACCGGTGACGTCCTGACCCAGCACCGTCAGCAGGATGCCGTCGTCGGGACCCTCGTTGGTGAACCCGCGGAAGATCCAGGTGGGCACCGAGATCACGTCGCCGTCACCGGAGACGTACTCCCCCTGCTGCCCGTCGACCCCCCAGCGCACCCGGAACGTGCCACCGAAGTTGATGAACACCTCGGCGGTGAAGTGCAGGTGCAGGTTGTTGGTGATGCCGTTCGGCATCCCTGCCGCTCCCAGGTTGTAGCCGTGAGGCTCCTCGAGGTTGATGAACTGGTCGGCGTTCTGGGAAACCCCGGAGCCGATGAAGGCGTAGTTCGACTTCCGGTCCGATCCCGGCGTCCGGCAGTCGATGAAGGCCGAATTGCAGGAGACCCAGTCACTCCGGCGAATGGTGCGCCGTTGCAACTCCTGGGCCGGAACAAGGATCTCGGTCATGATCACTTCCTGGTGAAATCAGTAGATGTTGGCACTGGTGAAGGCGACGTCGCCACGGCGGCCGGCGATCTGGGCGCGCAGGGCGATCTCGTCGTAGATCCGCGCCTCACGGACGATGCGGCCGGACTGGACGAGGAACTGAGAGACGCCGAGGATTTCGACCTCGGAATTGGTCAGCGACCCGAAGTCGGCGGCACCGTTGTAAGTGCCGGAGAAGACCCACGTCACCGCCACCCGCAAGCCGGCGTACCGCTCGGCGTAGTTAGTGGCCACGTCGCGGACCGCGAACTGACCGGCGGGGAAGGGCCGCAGCATCCTCAGCAAGGCCCGGCGGTATCCCTCGGGCCGGATCACGGTGCGGTGGTCGATCGTGTGCAGCACCAGATCGCGGATCATGAAGCTGTCGACCTTTTCCAGGTCCCGATCGTTCCACACCTGCTGGATGAACTCCAGCACCATCTCGACCTCGGCCCGGTGGTCGTCAGGTCGTGGGCCACTGTCGCCCACCGAGATCACATCGGCCGGGGCGGGCTGGGTGATGCTCCCGCTGTAACCGAGGAAGGCCTTGCGCCGGGCGAGTTCGTCCGGGTCGACGCCGAGCTGACGGGCGATGGCCAGAGCGTCCCTGATCACCCACTCCTCCACCATCCGGCCCCGGCGGTACAGGCAGTTGGCGATGGTCCGGCTGATGAAGTCGTTGCTCGGGTCGGCGGACAACACCAGGTGTGAGCTCAGGAAGGCGTCGTCCCCGCGGGCCTCCCAGATCACGTCCTCGGCCTGACCGATCCGGTCGGGGGTGTCCGCGATCCGCATCAGACTGCCCTCTATCACCTGGTCCCGCCCCACGATGGTGCCGTAGGAACCGTGCACGATCGAGTCCGGCTCGTAGTTCTGCCGGATGAACCCGATGGCCCGATTCACCCAGATCAGGTCGGTCACTTCCCGGATGAAGTCGTCGGGGTCGGCATACGGCTTGTAGGCGATCGGATCGAGCGGCATGACGCCCAGTGTATGCGTATGCACTCGCGGCCCGCAAGGCGGTCAGTGCGGTGGGGCGGCAGCGAGCGTGTCTCGCAGGACCAGCGAAGTCGGGAAGATCTCGTGCCGCCAGGGCGCCTCGGGGTCGCCATCGATCCGGTCCACCAGCAGACTGCCCGCCCGCCGGGCCATCGCGTTCAGATCGAACTTCACAGTCGTCAGCCGGACCAAGGCCCAGCTGGCCGCCGGCAGGTCATCGAAGCCGACCACCGACACCTGGGTGGGCACCGTGACCCCCAGCTCGCGGGCCGCGTTGAGACTACCGAGCGCGACGACGTCGTTCCCGCACACGATCACCGTCGGCGGGGAAGCCAGGCCTAGGAGCTTTCGGGTCCCTTCGTAGCCGGTACTGAAATCGAACGGTCCGCGCACGGTGCGCTCGGCTGTGATGGTCAGATTCGCCTCCAGCAGGGCGGTCCGCAGCGCCGTCTCGCGTTGTTCGGCGGTGCTGGTGTTGGGCGGGCCGAAGATGGCCCCGATCCGCCGGTGACCGCACCGCACGATCTCGGCGGCCAGCTCGCTGATGCCCGGTTCCGCATCGACCGTCGCCGAGTCCGCTTCGACGGCTTCGGTCGTCCGGTTGAAGTAGACGAATGGGATCCGCCGGTCGCGCAGGCGCAGCGGCAGTACCGACGTCGACGTGGTGGTCGCGAGCAGGACCCCGTCGAGGGCGTTGGCGATCAGCCTCTCGGCTACCCAACCGGAGTCCGACGATTCGGTCTGCAGCACCAACTGATAGCCGAGCGACTCCAGTTCGTGGTGGATCGGGGAGATCACGTGCGGATAGAACTGGTTCTCCAGATCCGTGAGCAGCAGGCCCACCCTCCGCGTGCGGCCGCTGGACAGGGCGCGGCCGGTCTCGCTGGGCACGTAGCCCAGGGCGTCAGCTGCCCGACGTACCCGCTCCTTGGTGTCGGCGGAGACCTTGGGACTGTCGCGTAGGGCCCGAGAGACGGTGGGCTGGGAGACGCCGGCCAACCGGGCGACGTCGTGGCTGGTCACCACCGCCGAGACTGCCATAGGTATGCCTCCTCGGCCTTGCCCCAAACCTGGCCCCCGACTTCGCTGGCCGCAGCATAACCGAGCAGGACCCGACTTGACGCTCAATCGGAAATGGACTTGACTGTAAACATACGTATGTTACCAAGGAGCTGTCCGCAATGCCGATCCGGCTGAAATCCGCGCCCACCAAGTCCTTCGTCGACACCGCTCAACACGATGTCGCCGAGCGGGTCCGGGCCATCATCGATGACATCCGAGTAGGGGGTGACGCCGCGGTGCGGACGTACTCGGAGAGGTTCGACGGGTGGCGCCCCGAGCAGTTCCGGCTTGGGCCCGACCAGATCGCCGAGATCACCGCAGAGCTCCCGCAGCAGGTGATCGACGACATCGCGTTCGTCCAGGAGCAGGTACGTAACTTCGCGCAGGTGCAGCGGAACTCGATGACCGACGTCGAGGTCGAGACACTGCCCGGTGTCTTCCTCGGACACCGGCATATCCCGGTCCAGGCGGCCGGCTCCTACATCCCGGGCGGCAAGTATCCGTTGACCGCCTCGGCGCACATGACGATCATCACGGCCAAGGTGGCCGGCGTGCCGCGGGTCGTGGCTTGCACCCCGCCGATCCACGGGGAGATTCCCGCGGCCACGGTGGCCGCGATGAGCATGGCCGGCGCGGACGAGATCTACATCCTGGGCGGGGTCCAGGCCGTCACGGCCATGGCCATCGGCACCGAATCGATCGACCGGGTCGACCTGATCGCCGGCCCGGGCAACGCCTACGTGGCCGAAGCCAAACGCCAGCTGTTCGGTGAGGTGGGGATCGACCTGTTCGCCGGTCCCACCGAGATCCTGGTCATCGCCGACGACGAGGCGGACCCGTTCACCTGTGCGGTGGACCTGCTGTCGCAGGCCGAGCACGGACCCGAGTCACCAGCGGTCCTGGTCACCACGTCCGAGGCGCTGGGCACCGCGGTTCTCGAGCTGATCGACCGGATCCTGCCCGACCTGCCCACCCGCGACTACGCCGAACCGGCCTGGCGGGACTACGGCCAGGTGATCGTGGTCGACGACATCGACGAGGCCTTCCGAGTGGCCGACAGCTTCGCCTTCGAGCACGTCCAGGTGCTCACCGCCGAGCCGCGCCGAGCACTGACCGCGATGCACAACTACGGGGCGCTGTTCCTGGGCGAGAACACCTGCGTCTCCTACGGCGACAAGGTGATCGGCACCAACCACGTGCTGCCCACCCTCGGCGCCGCGCGCTACACCGGCGGACTCTGGGTCGGCAAGTACCTCCGCACCGTCACCTACCAAGAGATCCTCGACGACGCCTCCAGCGGCGAACTGGGCCGGGTCTGCGGCCGGGCGGCGCGGGTCGAGCTCTTCGAGGGCCACGCCCGCTCCGGCGACATCCGCGCCCGCCGCCACCTCGGTGACCGGTTCGACTGGGTGGACCAGGCCCTCGCGGGGACGGAGCTGCAGGCATGAGTATTGAATGACCTCACTCTTCAGCTTGGCCGGCCGGACCGCGCTGGTCACCGGCGGGGGTCACGGTCTCGGCGCCGCCATCGGCCGTGCCCTGCACGGCGCGGGTGCCACGGTGGTGCTGGCGGGTCGCCGCGCGGAGCCGCTCGCCCGACGGTGCGCCGAGCTCGGCGAGCGGGCCCGGTGGCGGGTGTGCGACGTCGCGGACCCGGAGTCGGTGACCGCCCTGGCCGACTCCTTGGCCGGTGACGACGTCTCCATCGTGATCAACAACGCCGGGGTCGCCGGGCCGGTGAGCCCGCTGACCGACATCTCCGTGTCGGAGTGGGACGAGGTGTTCGACGTCAACGTCCGCGGCGTCTTCCTGGTCTGCCGGGCCTTCCTACCGGGCATGGTCGAGCGGGGCCGCGGTGACGTGATCAACGTGGCGTCGGTCTCGGGGAAGCGGCCGCTGATCCGACGGACCCCGTACTGCGCCTCCAAGATGGCGGTGATCGGCCTGACCTCCACCCTGGCCTTCGAGGTCGGCCCGGCCGGGGTGAACGTGAACAGCCTGTCCCCCGGTCCGGTCGACGGTCCGCGGATGGATCGCAACTTCCGACTTGAGGCGGAGCGGACCGGGCGCACGTACGAGCAGGCGATGGAGACCTTCGTGTCCCGGGCGGCCCTCGGCCGGATGGTGACCGAGGCGGAAGTCGGTGCGGCCGCCGTGGCCATGTTGGCCATGCCGGGCCTGTGCGGGGCCGATGTCGATCTATCGGCCGGCATGGTGGCCTGATGCGCGAGCTGAAGACCCGCCTGGCCGGCGGCGAGCAGCTGCTCGGCGCCCTCGTCCGGATGCCGGCCGAGGAGCTGGTCGAGATGGTGGCGGTGGCGGGCTTCGATTTCGTCGTCGTCGACTGCGAACACGGCCCGGCGGACGTGATCGCGTTGCGGCAGCACATCGCCGTGGCCGCGGTCCACCAAGCCGCAGTCCTGGTCCGGGTGGGTCAGCAAGAGCCGGCGCTGGTCCTCCGGGTGCTCGACGGGGGCGCCGAGGGGATCATCGCGCCGCATATCGACACCGCCGATCAGGCCCGCGCCCTGGTGGCGTCCGCCCACTACCCTCCGGTGGGACAGCGCGGCTTCGCCACGTACGGACGGACCGGGCGTTTCGGGCTGGTCGGCCCGCCGGAGCACCACGGCTCGGCCGATCGCCGGACCCTGGTGTTCGGCATGATCGAATCACCGCTCGGCGTGGCCAACGCGGCGGAGATATTCGCGGTGCCGGGTCTGGACGGAACCATGATCGGGCCGGCGGATCTGCGCATGTCGTCGACGCCGGACGACATCAGCCTGGCCGAGGCCACGAATCGGGTCCATGCAGCGTTGGCCGAACACGGCGCGCTGCGGATGGATATCGTCAACGACGCAGACCAGGCGCAGCGGTCGTTGGCCGCCGGTGCTCATCTGGTGGTCTACAACCTGACCCACGCGATCATGGACCAGTTGGGCGCACTGCGACGCGCCGGAAATCGGGAGGCACCGTGACCAAGATCAGGACCAGCCACGTCGGCTCCCTGCCGAGATCGGCCGCAGTCACCGAGGTGATCTTCGCAGCCGAACGGGGTGAGCCTGCCGACGCCGCCACCTTCGACGCTGTGGTGGCACCGGCGGTCGACGACGCGGTCGCCCGGCAGGTGCAGGCCGGCATCGATGTCGTCTCCGACGGTGAGATGGCCAAGATCAGCTACGCCACCTACATCAAGGACCGGATCACCGGTTTCGACGGCGACTCCCCGCGCCGACCACCGAGCGATCTCGAGGACTTCCCCGGCTTCCTCGAACGCCAAGCCAAGGGTGGTGGGACCCCGTCGTACCGGCGCCCTCGCTGCGTCGGCGACGTGCAGCCGATGACCCTGAAGCCGCTGCACGACGACCTGCGCCGGTTCGCGGCCGCCCGGGAGCACCACGGCGATCCGGCGGGCTTCATGAACGCGGCCTCGCCGGGGGTGATCGCGCTCTTCCAGCCGAACGACTTCTACGCCGACGACGACGCCTATCTGGAAGCGCTGGCCGAGGCGATGCGTCCCGAGTACGAGGCCATCGTTGCCGCCGGGCTGACGCTGCAGCTCGACAGTCCGGACCTCGGTCTGGGACGGCACATGATGTACAAGGACCGCCCGGACGACGAGTACCTCACTTTGATCGAGCGGCACGTCGAGGTGTTGAATCACGCGCTGCGGAACGTCTCGGCGGAGCAAGCCCGAATGCACGTGTGCTGGGGCAACTACGAGGGCCCCCACCACCGCGACGTCGAGATGGCGACGATCCTGCCCGTACTGCTCAAGGCGAAACCGGCCGGATTGTTGTTCGAAACGGCGAACCCGCGGCACCAACACGACCTCGAGGCCTTCGCCGAACACGCCGGTACCATCCCCGACGACAAGGTGCTCATCCCCGGAGTCATCGACACGACCACGAACTTCATCGAGCACCCCCGCGTGGTGGCGAACCGGCTGCGCGGCTTCGTCGATCTCGTCGGGGCCGATCGGGTCATTGCCGGAACCGACTGCGGCTTCTCCACGTTCGCCGGCTTCGGTGCCGTCGACCCCGACATCGTGTACGCCAAGCTCGCCACGCTGGCCGAGGGCGCCGCCCTCGCGTCACAGGCCCAGGGTCCCATCGAGAAGTAGGCTTTCCCGGTTTTCGGCCGCCGATGAGCGGGAGAACCTACTTTTCGGCGTGCGCGTGGGCTCCCTTCACTCCGCGAGGAAGCGCCGCAGCGCGCTGGACACCTCGGCGGGTTGCTCCAGCGGCGCGAGGTGCCCGCAGTTCTCCAGGACGACCAACTGCGAGTCGCGGATCCGTTCGTGCATCTCGACGTGGCGTTCGGGACTACACAGCGCATCGTCGCGTCCGCAGATGATCAGCGCGGGACAGCTGATCTCAGCCAGCCCCGGTCGCTCGTCGATCCGAGTCGACTGCAGGGCGAGCTGAGCGTCCAATCTGCTCGCGCCGACGTCGTCGGCCATCCGGAGGGCGACCTCGACCAGCTCCGGCCTGGTGGCCCGGGCCGTCGGTGACAGCAGCGCCGCCTTGAGCTCACGCTGCAGGTCGCGGGCCCGCGCCCCGGCGGCCAGTGCGGCTCGCTGCCGCGCCCACATCGCGTACTGCCGAGCGGTCGGCGGGCGCGACGTCGTCGACATCAGACCGAGCCGCGAAACACGCTCCGGTGCGCGCCGGACCAGCGCCATGGCCACGATGCCTCCCAGGGACAGCCCGACAAGGACAAAGCGGTCGGGCAGCACGCCGAGGAGACGGTCGACCTCACCATCGAGGGTCGGCTCGCCGGGAATCGGGACGATCGATGGACCGACGTCCACCTCCGACCAGAGCGCTGCCGAACAGTTGAGTCCCGGCAGCAGGACCAGGGGTGCGGTCAACCCTTCACGGCGCCGGCGGCGAGTCCGGCCACCAGATACTTCTGGGCGATGAAGGCAATGCCGATGACCGGAAGTGTGAGCAGTATCGCCGCGGCCCCGGCCTGCTGGAGCATCGGCAGGGTCTGCCCGAGCTGGGTGGTGATGAAGACGGGCACGGTCTTGCTCGCGGTGTCGGTGAGGATCGCCGCCGTCAGGTACTCCTGGAAGGCGAACAGGAACAGGAAGATCCCCGCCGTCAGGATGCCCGGCCCCATCAGCGGGATCATCACCTTGCGCAGCATGCTGATCCGCGTGCAGCCGTCGATCATGGCCGCCTCGTCGAGATCCTTGGGGATCTCGGCGAAGAAGTTGCGCAGCAACCAGATGCTGAACGGCTGGTTGATCGCCACCAGGGCGATGGCCAGGGCGAACGTCGTGTCGTAGATGCCCAGGCGCTGGCTGATCTCGTACATGGGCAGCACGACCGCGAACCGCGGCAACGCGCGGAAGATCAACGCCAGAATCAACAGCACCGCCGAGATGTAGCCGGGCATCCGCGACAGGGCGTACGCCGCCGGGATGCCGATGATCAGTCCGAGCACCGTGGTGATGCCCGCCACGATCAGGGTGTTGCCGAGGTACTGGGCGAAGTACGTGGTTTCCCACAGGTCCACGAATGCCTGCAGACTCGGCTGGTAGAAGAACACTGGCGGGTTGACGAAGGCCACGTCGGTCGGCTTCGTCACCGACATCGCCGTCCAGATGAACGGACTGAGCGACAGCAGACAGGTAGCGAACAGGAACAGCCCGGCCACGATCCAAAAGCCGGTACGCCGCCGCGGACCGCGGGAGCTGGGTCGGGTTGCCGCCATCCCCTCGCTGACGGTCGGTGTGGTGGATGCCGTCGTCGTCATCGCGCCAGTCTCGATTCCTTGAACGTATCGCGGATGAACGGAAAGAGCATGATCAAGATCAGCAGAATGGTGAGCACGCTGATGGCGCTACCCAGGCCCAGCAGCTCGCTGCCCTCGCGGAACGCGATGTTGTAGATGTACAGCATGATCGACTCGTTGCCGATTTCGACGGCCTGCGGCGCCAGCGGGATCAGCTGGTCGAAGGTACGCAGCACATCCATTATCGAGATCAAGCTGACGAAGAACAAGACGCCGCGCATGGTGGGGATGATGACGAACAGGTGCGACTTCAACGACGTCGCCCCGTCGATCTTCGCGGCCTCGATGATCTCGTCGGGCACACCCTGCAGCCCGGCCAGGATGATCAGCATGCTGAACGGCAACAGGTGCCACACCGTGTCGAGGATGATCAGGATCCGGTTGGGCCAGACATCGGTGAACCACAGGATCTCCGCCCCGGTCACGCTGCTGATCAGGTAATTGGCCACGCCACCGAAGTTGGTGTCGAACAACCACGAGAAGGCGGCTGCGCCGACCACATTGGGCAGCACGTAGGACACCAGCAGGATGCCGAGCACGATCGGGCGGAGTCGGCCCAACTGATTCACCAAGGTGGCGATGATGTAGCCCAACACGACAAGCGCCAGGGTGACGATGATCGTCAGCACCACCGTGAAGGCCACCGCCCGCAGGAACCGTTGGTCGCCCAATGCGGTGGCGTAGTTCTGCAGCCCGACGAAGGTGCCTTCGGCGCCGTACTCGACTTCTTGGAAGCTCCACTGCACCGTACGGATCAGGGGGACGAGCAACAAGCCGAACATCACGATCATGCTGGGCGCGACCAACAGGGCGAATTCGCGTCTGCGCATCTAGCCCCTCCTCACGGTGATTGGGATTGGGGGTGGCTCGGGTCTGCTCCGAAGAGCGCTGCGGCCCGGCGCCGCCGCGCTCATCGACGTCGACTCAGTACTTCGCCATCACCTTCTCCGCGGCGGCCTGCATCTGCGCCGCACCCTCGTCGACGGTCACCTTGTCCAGGATGGTCTGCGCGATCAGGGAGATGACCGCATTCGACACATCCGGAACGTAAGGCGCGGAGACCGGCGGGGTGGTGTTCTTGATTGACTCGATCGCGGCCTTGGCGTACGGCGAACTGGATTCCGTCACCGCCGCCGTACGGGCCGGGAACGCCGCCGGGATCGAGGCCTTCGACGCGTCCTCACTCACCGACGCCCCGATCATCTCGAAGAGCAGGTCCTCGCTGAGCTGGGTGTTCACGGGGATCGACCAGCCGTCGATCGACAGCCGGCTGAACAACGGGCTGCCGCTCTCGGCCGCCGGCGGGGCCGCGAAGGCGAACTGCTTGGCGAACTTGCTGTTGGTCTCAACGGTCAGGTCGTTCATCCGGCCGGAGAACATGATCGCCATGGCCGCCGTTCCGTTGAACATCTGCTGCTGGACCTTCGGCTGGTCGAACGTGGTGACCTGCGGATCCATGTAGGGCAGCAGCGACTTCATCAACTCGAGACCTTGCTTGCCCTTCGGCGAATCGAACTGGGGCTTCTTGGTCGACGGGTCGACGAAATCGGTGCCCAAGGTGTTCAGCATGGCCTGGTACTGGGTGCTGATGTCACCGGTGGCCAGCCAGGGCAGGGCGATCGGGTACTTCATGTCCCCGGCGTCCTGGATCTTCTTGGCGGCCGCGATCATCTCGTCGAATGTCTTCGGGGCGGTGAGCCCGTTCTTGTCGAAGACGTCCTTGCGGTAGGCCATGACGAACATCTGAGCCTGCATCGGCAACCCGTACAGCTTGCCTTCGTAGCTCATGCCCTCGCGCATCGACTCGTCGAGCCCATCCAGCTTGTACTTCTCGGAGTACTTCGCGTACAGGTCGTCCAGCGGCCGGAGCTTCTCGGCTGCCGCGTTGGTGCCGATGATGAAGCTGTAGGTCTCGATGATGTCGTAGGTGCCCTTGTCGCCGGCCAGCGTCGCCGTCGTCTTCTGCACCTGACCGGCGAAATCGATCGGATCGTGCTTGACGGTGACGTTCTCCCGGGTGCAGCTCTTCACCATGGTGTTGGTGAAGGGATCGACCGCCGAGGAGTTGTAAGCGAGCACGTTGACGGTGGTGGCCTGTGCCGGCGGCTCGAAGTCGCACGCGACCTGGGTGGCGGTGTTGGCCCCGGTGCGCGATCCGGCCCCACAGCCGGCCAGCACCAGCAGGGTCGAGGTGGCCAACGCCGTGGTGAGCACCTTGGCTCGGAAGGACATCTGCATGCGGTTTCTCCTAAAATCTGGCTCGGGTGACGCGGTGTCGGCAGTTTATACGTATGCCATTCGGCTTAGGACAGCCTAACGCCGACCTCGTGGCCGATTAGTTACCTTCGCTGCCGATCAGGTCGAGACGGAGTTGCGCACTGTCCCGGTGGCCCGGCATCGCTTCGAAGTCGGCGATCGTCACCACGTGGGCCGCCTGGGTCGCGGTCGCCTCGCGACGGGCCCGCTGGTAGGTGACCTGCTTGAGATAGCCCGTCACCGACAGGCCACCGGTGTAGCGAGCCCCCCGCGCGGTGGGCAGGACGTGGTTGGTGCCGGACATGCCCTTGTCGGCGTAGGCCACGGTCGACCACTCGCCGAGGAACAGCGAGCCGTAGTTCCGCAGGTTGTCGAGATAGAAGTCCGGGTCGACAGTGAGGATCTCCAGGTGCTCGGGCGCGAGCAGATCCATGATCTCGACCGCCGTCTTGGGCGAGTCCGCCACGTAGATCGAGCCCCAGTCGCGCCACGCCGCACCGGCGATGTCGCGCGTGGCCAGGCCCTCCAGCTGGCGGGCGATCTCGACCTCGACGGCCGCCGCCAGACTCTCGGATGTGGTGACCAGGCAGGCGGGCGAGCTGGGACCGTGCTCGGCCTGGGCGAGGAGATCAGCCGCCACCATGGTCGCGCTGGCCGTTTCGTCGGCGATCACGGCAACTTCGGATGGGCCGGCCAACACGTCGATGCCCACCCGACCGTACAGCTGACGCTTCGCCTCGGCGACATAGGCGTTCCCGGCCCCGACGATCATGTCGGCCGGGTCGCCGTCCAGAAGCCCGAAGGCCATCGCAGCCAACGCCTGGACACCACCGATGGCGTAGATCCGCTCGGCCCCGGAGGCTCGCGCGGCGTAGAGCACGGCGGGATGCGGCCCGCCGCGCAAGGACGGCGGAGTGGTGGTGACCACGTGCGGGACGCCGGCGGCGCGGGCCACGCCGACGGTCATGAAGGCGCTGGCCAGCAGCGGGAAGCGACCCGCCGGAAGGTAGGCGCCGACGGTGTCGACCGGGATGTACTTCTGCCCGCACACCACGCCGGGAACCACTTCGTCCTCGAAGTCGTGCAGGTGGGCCCGCTGCATGTCGGCGAACCGCCGGGTGCGTTCGGCTCCGACGTCGAGTGATGCCCGCAGGTCGGCCGGCAGGTCGGCGATCAGCGCGTCGATTCGTGGAGGCGCAATCTCGAAGTCCACCCCGCCGGTCCAGCCGTCGAGGCGCTCCGCGTACCGGCGCACCGCCGGGAGGCCGTCGCGCTCGATCTCGGACAGCATCTCCGAGACGGTCGCGATGACGCGCGGATCGGACTGCGCCGCCACGTCTGCTCGATCGGGCTCCCGCACGACCGAGAACGAGCCGGAGAGCCTGCGCTTGTCTTCAACCGCGAGGTGCATACGTATACCGTACAAGTTGGGAAGGGCGGTGACAAGCTGGCCTCGACGTCTGGGACCACGGGCTGGGCTGATCCGGAATCATTCCAGGTGCGGAAACAAGGGGCAGTTTTGTCCCCGGCGACGTATTATGCCTACGACGGACGGACCCGAGCGTCGCTCCGTGTCCGCAGTCTCTCGCAGGAGCCGATTATCGTCCAGACATTGCCGGCCCGAGCCACGCAAAGTTACCGGCACGAGGCCTTCCTGTGGCATGAAGCTGACGACTTCGTCGCCGGCATGGTGCCCTTCATCTCCGACGGCCTGGACGCGGGCGAGCCGGTCATGGTCGCGGTCATTCCCGAACACCAGGACTGGCTGACCCGGGCGCTCGATGACCGGGCGGATCAGGTCAAATTCGTCGACATGGTGCAACTCGGCCACAACCCGGCCCGGATCATCCCCGCGTGGCAGGAGTTCCTCGACGTCCACGAGGGGAGCCCGGTGCGCGGGATCGGCGAGCCGATCTGGCCCGGCCGGCGACCGGAAGAGTTGGTCGAGTGTCAGCTGCATGAAGCTCTTCTCAACGTCGCGGTCGACCCGGAGATCCCGTTCTGGTTGATCTGTCCCTACGACGCCGAATCCCTGCCGACCGATGTCGTCGAGGAGGCCCACCGCAGCCACCCCGTGATCGTCGAGGCCGACTCGTACACCGGTAGCCCACGCTACGGCGGGCGGGCCCACATCGACACGATGTTCGGCTCGGAGCTGGCCGAGCCGGTGAGTTCCCCGATCGCCACCACGTTCACCGCGGACAATGTCGACCGGCTCGTGGCGTACCTCCGGCTGGAGTTGTACGTCGCCGGTCTGGGGGCGGATCAGGCCTCCCAGCTGGCCGTGGCGACGCAACGGCTAGCCCTCAGCAGCCTGCACCGGGGAGCGGCCGAGGGCCGGATCCGAATCTGGACCGCCGCGCATGCGGTCGTCTCGGAGGTCTCCGACGACACCGTCGTCGACGATCTGCTGCACGGCCGCCGGGTGCCGTTCGGCGAGGATCACGATGGCCTCTGGGTCGCCAATCAGCTCTGCGATCTGGTGCAACTGCGCTCCACGCCGGGCGGCACCACGATACGGGCGCACGCCTGGCACTAGCTCGACCGGCGAGCCGTCAGCAGCAGGTACTCCCAGTCGAGCACCGAGCCGTCCGAATCCGCGCCTGAACTCCGATCGAAGCGCCGGCCCAGCTCCGCGAGTGCCTCGTCGAGTGCCGCGACCTTCTCCGGGTCGTCCGCGATGGCCCGGTACACCGCGATCGTCGGTCCGTAGTTGGCCTTGAAGTAGTCGCGGAAATCCTCAGCGGTGGCGAAATGAGTCACCGCTAGCTTCTGGGTCACTGCCTGCACCCGGTCGACCCGGTCGCCGAGCAGTTCTCGCACGTGACTCTCGTCCCCCCACAGCGGTGGCGGCTGGGCCCCCGGCGGCGGGGGAGGCGCATACGGCTTCATGGCGGTGAACATCTGACCGATGAACCCCGCCGGCGTCCAAGCGATCAGCCCGATGGTGCCTCCGGGCCGGCACACCCGGACCAGTTCATCGGCGGCCGCCTGGTGATGGGGAGCGAACATCACCCCCACGCAGGACAGCACGGTGTCGAAGCTGCCGTCACCGTACGGCAGGGCCTCTGCGTCACCGGTTTCCCAGAGCACGTCGACCCCGGCCTCGGCCGCGTGCCGCCGCCCAATCTCCAGGAGTTCCGGGGTGAGATCCGAGGCAACAACCTCGGCCCCGGCGCGCGCCGCTGGGATCGCCACGTTGCCCGTTCCGGCAGCGACGTCGAGCACTCGGGTGCCCGCTCGGACACCCGCCGCCTCCACCAGAACCGGTCCGAGCTCGGCTATCACCTCGGTGGCCACCGCCCGGTAATCGCCCAGGGCCCACATGGTCCGGTGCCGGCCCTTCAGGGCCCGGTCCGCCTCGCCCAGGTCGACGGGCTCGATGTGGTTCAGCTTCGGTCCGGATGTGGTCATGCTGGCCTTCCCCTCGTTCGGTCGGTTGAACCGAGCCTAGGGAAAGGGACGTCCGTTCCGCCAGTACGAGATCGGTACGGCCGGATCGGTCGGACAGGTGGTTCCCGCCTTCGCGATTCGCCGCCGTACGACGTCCCGTACCCGAGCCGGCCCGACCCTGCCCCATCGGGCGGATGCCGGAGGGGGCCGAGCGCCAGGTAGCGTCACCGGCACGATGAGCGAAGCACACCCCACGACCCAGCTCGCCGCCGGACGCCGCGACCTGCCCTTCGAGGTCCGGGCCGCGCGGCGAGCCGTCTTCATCGCCTTCATCGCCAGCGGTTTCTCGTTTGCCAGTTGGGTCTCCCGCATCCCCGACGTACGGGATCAGCTCAGGGCAAGTCCGTCGACGCTGGGGCTGGTGCTGCTCGCGGTAGCCGCCGGATCCCTCATCGCCATGCCCTTGGCCGGCATGGTGGTCACCAAGATCGGCGCCGCGCGCAGCGTCGCCATCATGTCGCTGATCCTGTCGGTGGGACTCGTCGTGGTGGCCGTCGGCTACTGGTACGGCATCCCACCGATTGTCGCCGGCCTCTTCCTGATCGGTTTCGGAAACGGCACCTGGGACGTCGCCATGAACGTCGAGGGCGCCGCCGTCGAACAGCGGCTGGGTCGGGCCATCATGCCCAAGTTCCACGCCGGATTCAGTGTCGGCACGGTTGCCGGAGCCATGGGCGGGGTCGCCATGGTGGCGCTGAGCGTGCCGGTGACCGCCCATCTGATCGGCGTGGCCGTCATCGTCGCAGGCCTGGTGCCGCTGTCGGTGCGGAGCTTCCTGCCGATGCCCCTTCGACAGACTCAGGGCACCGAGGGACCGGCTCAGGACTCGACCGACCGGGCCCACGGCACGAACCCCCATCCGCTCAGCGCGTGGACCGAGCCGCGGACCCTGCTGATCGGCGTCTTCGTGCTCTGCATGGCTTTCACCGAGGGCACTGGCAACGACTGGCTGGCGGTGGCGGTGATCGACGGCTACCGCGCCGCACCCGTGCTGGGGCCGCTGGCCCTCGCGGTTTTCCTGGCCGCCATGACCGCCGGCCGCTGGTTCGGACCCGGCTTGATCGACCGTTACGGCCGGGTGGTGGTGCTGCGCTTCTCGGCCCTCATCGCACTGGTCGGACTACTTCTCGTCGTCTTCGGAACCCTGCTGCCGATCGCCTTTCTCGGATCGGTGCTTCTCGGCCTCGGCGCCGCTCTGGGTTTCCCGGTCGGCATGAGCGCCGCCGCCGACGACCCGACCATGGCCGCTGCCCGGGTCAGCGTCGTCGCCTCGATCGGTTACACGGCGTTCTTGGCCGGTCCGCCGCTGATCGGCTTCCTGGGCGATCAGTTCGGAGTGCTGCGGGCCCTCACCGTGACCGCCGCGCTGGTCGGCTTCGCGGCCCTGATCGCCGGCGTCACCCGGCCCCTGGCCGGGCACGATCAGGTTCGCTCCGCTCCTCATGCGGAGTCGTGAGAATCGCTGAGTTCGGTGGCCGAGCGTGGCTACGCTATAGTTTCGCGGGCACCGAACAAGGTGCACTCGGGCCAGAGAATGGCCCCGTAGCGCAGTTGGTTAGCGCGCCGCCCTGTCACGGCGGAGGTCGCGGGTTCGAGTCCCGTCGGGGTCGCGAAAGCGGTGGCACGCAGGACGTGTTCGCCGCAACGCTTCGTCGTGGTACGCAGGTCGTACGGCGACGGATGGCCAGGTAGCTCAGTTGGTAGCAGCGTTCGCCTGAAAAGTGAAAGGTCGCCGGTTCGATCCCGGCCCTGGCCACCTCCTCCACTCGGGCTCTTCCGCCGGCAGATCAGCGCTAGTGCATCCAAGTCCCTCGGCCCTCGGGAATCACTGGCATCTATCCCTCACGCTGCCGAGGAGGCAAATCCATGAGGCCACGAACCATGAGGCTACGACTGGTGCTAGCTGGTGCCGGGGTCCTTGCCCTGTCCAGCTTCGCCGCCATCCCTGCCCAAGCTGCCGAGAGCGACGCCAAGCTCTCGGTCCTGCATGCCGTACCCGGACTGACTGTCGACGTCTACGTCGATGGCGAACGGACCATCAACGACTTCAAGCCCGGCACTCTCGCCGGTCCGCTTGAACTCCCGGGCGGCACCTACTCTGTGGCCATCACGGCTGCAGACGCCGAAGACGACTCCGATCCGGCCATCGGCCCGATCGATCTCGACCTCGAAGACGGTGGCAACTACACCGCGGTCGCGCACCTCGAGGAGGGCGGCGATCCCACCGCCACCTTGTTCACCAACGACACCAGCGAGACCGCGGCCGGCGAGGGTCGGCTGACCGTGCGCCACGTGGCAGCCGCACCCGCCGTCGATGTGCTGGCCGGGGGCGATCCGGTCATCGAAGGCCTGACCAACCCGGACGAGGAATCTCTCGAACTGGAGGCCGGCACGATCGAGGCCGCCGTGGCCGCTGCCGGAACCACCGACCCGGTGATCGGCCCGGCCGATGTCACCGTCAAGGAAGCCACGACGACGATCGCGTACGCCTGGGGCAGCCTGGAGGACGACAACCTGAAGCTGGCTACGCAGGAGGTTGGTGCCGACGGCAGCATGCCCAACGGTGTCCCGTCCGGTGAAGCTGGTTTGGCCGCCGATGCCTCTCCGGTCACGCTGGCCGTCGGCGCAGCTCTGCTGTTGACGATCACTCTGGCTCTGGTCCGGCTGGTGCGCCCCCAGCGCACCGGGGCACAGGGTTGAGCTGAAGGTCACCCGGTGAGGATGGGCAGGCTGGTGACGAGCCGGGAGCTGACGCTCTCGTTGGTCGCGCTGGTCCTGCTCAGCCTCACCGGCTCCGCAAGCCGGGCGCCGGCGGATGCCCTCCCTCAGCTTCCGCCGGCTCCCGCCGTGACCGGGCCGGCCGCGACCCCCATCCCGCGGCCCGTCCGCCCTCCCGCACCTTCGTCCCGACCAGCGGCGCCGTCCAAACCAGCGCCGGTACCACGCATCCCGATTGTCAACGCCGCTCCGCAGAAGGCGCCGAGGATCAGCACCGACGACTACCCGGCTCGGGTCAAGGTGGCCGCGCTCGACCTGTCCATGCCGATCAAGCCGGTCGGGGTCACCAAAAAGGGCGAGATGGAATTGCCGAGAACCAACGCTGAAGTCGGTTGGTACCGCTTCGGGGCCAATCCTTCGTCGAGGACCGGCACCACCGTCCTCGCGGCCCACGTCGACACTCGCGCCGAGGGCGTGGGTCCGTTCGTGCTGCTCCGGGAGATCAAGGTCGACACGGCCGTGACTGTCACCGACGAGAGCGGTGACCGACGCGAGTACCGCGTCGCCAAGGTGCAACAGGTGGACAAGGAGAAGATCGACTGGAATCAGGTGTTCGACGAGGTCGGGCACCCCCGACTGGTCATGATCACCTGCGGCGGCACGTACGATCAGGAGAGCGGGTACCGTGACAACGTTCTCGTTACCGCGTTTCCAATCGCGTAGAAAGCCGATCACCGAGGGGGCCACAGCACGCGTGACCGTCTCTCCCGAAGACGAACGAACAGTCCTGGTCGAAGAATTCGTTGCCGGTGACGAGGCCGCCCTGGCCGACATCTATCGCCGGTACTCCTCGCTCGTCTACAGCGTGGCCCTGCGTTCGTTGGGCGATGTCACCGAGGCCGAGGACGTGACACAGAAGGTCTTCGTCGCCGCGTGGACCGGCCGCCATACGTACAAGCCGGAGCGTGCCAGCCTGCCGGCCTGGCTGATGGGGATCGCCCGGAACAAGATTGTGGACACCCACGAGCGGCGGTCCCGGGACAAGCGGATCCAGAATCAGGTGGCCGCGAACACGCTGCCGGCCAAGCTGGAACCAATCGACGTTGCCGAACGCTTGATTGTTGCCGACGAACTCGCGCGACTGGAGAAAGTGCCTCAACAGGTCCTCCGCCTCGCCTTCTTCGAGGACCTGACGCACGCCCAGATAGCCGAGCGGCTGAAGCTGCCCCCGGGCACGGTGAAGAGCCACATTCGCCGGAGCCTGCTCAAAATCAGAAGCAGAATGGAGGTCCTGCCGGATGCATACGAATCCTGAGGTCCTCGCCCTGCTTGCCCTCGGCGAAGACAGCGCCACACCCGACGAGTGGGATCACGTCGCCTCGTGCGAGATCTGCACCCACGAGGTCGCCGAACTAGCCCATCTGGCCAGCATCGGCCGATTGGTCGAAGGCACCGGGCCGCTGGAGAGTCCCCGCCCCGAGGTGTGGGAGCGGATTCGGGCCGAGATCGCCCTGAGTTCGGCCGCACCGGACGCCGGCGACGTGGCGACCCCATCGAGTAGCACCGAAGCGTCGGCGGGCGCGCTAGCGGAGATCCCCCATCCGCCGCACCGGGCCGCTGATCAACCCGGCTCGCAGGCCGAGCAGGGCAACGGATCCAGCCCTCCGAGCAGTGGCTCAGCGGCCCGCCCCGATAAGGACAGGTCGCTCGAGCCGCGCCGGAGTCCCCGGGGTGCGCGGCTCCTGGCGTTCGCTCTGGCCGCCGTGGTCGCGCTGATCGCCGGAGTAGGTATCGGCCTCGGGATCAACCGGCTGCTGCAGCCGCCGCAACCCACGGTTGTCGCCCAGGCGGAGCTCGACGCGGTGGCCAAAGCCTGGACCGGATCCTCCGGTGAGGCGACCCTCGAGCGCGATCCCTCCGGTCAGCGCATCCTTGTGGTCCGGGTGACGACGCCGCGGCCGGTGCCGGGCATTCGGGTCGTGTGGGTCATGGACCGCACCTTCACGAGGATGCAGACGGTTGGTCAGCTGACCGGGTCCGAGGGGCGTTTCACGGTGGATCCGACGACCAACCTCACCCAGTTCCGCTTTGTCGACGTGTCCGAGGAGCCCACGAACGACCCCACCCCCATTCACTCGGGCGTCAGCATCGTGCGCGGCCAACTGAACCTGTGATGGCGGAGCCCTTCACCAAGCGCTCCCCCACCTCGCCCCGCAGCTATCTGGCCGAGGCCGCCGGCCTGGCCTGGTTGGGGAAGGCCGGGCCGGGAGCGGCACCCGTCGTCGAGGTACTGGACGTTTCGGAGCACCACATCAGCGTGCGCCAGCTCGAACCGGTCCGACCCACGGGTGCCGCGATGGAGTCCTTCGGTTGGGAGCTGGCCGCCACCCACAGCGCCGGCGCCGCGGCGTTCGGACAACCCCCGGATGGCTGGAACGAAGACGGCTTCATCGGAACTCAACCTCTCAGTCTGCGGCCGCAGCCGAGCTGGGGTGACTTCTACGCCGAGCAGCGGCTGCTGCCGTACGCGAAGCAGGCCCATCGGATCGGCAACCTCGATGATGCGGTGCTGCGCTCCGTGGACCGGGTGAGCGAGCGGCTTCGGGCGGGTGTTTTCGACGACGGAACTGCACCAGCCCGGATCCACGGTGACCTCTGGGCCGGGAATCTGATCTGGACGGCCGACGGCGCGGTTCTGATCGATCCCGCTGCCCACGGTGGACACGGGCTCACCGATCTGGCCATGCTCGCCCTCTTCGGAGCGCCCGGACTGGTGGCCATCCTCGGCGCGTACGCCGAAGCTGCCGACCTCCCGGACGGCTGGCGTGACCTGCTCGGACTGCATCAGCTGCACCCGCTCCTCGTGCACGCGGTCACCCACGGCCCCCGCTATGGCGCAGAGGCCGGCCGCGTGGTCGAGCGCTACCTCTGAGCTGCCACCACGCGTCCGGTCGTGGCGTTATCCATCTGGAGATGGGAGGCGCGACCCGGGAGTCGGGAACTGCCCGCGTCCTCCAACTTGAGATGGGAAACGTACCGGATGTACGCGTGGGGTGGTGGAGCGGACGACTCAGCCTCAGCGCTCGCGGATGGCGCGCAACCGGGGCGGTTCCATCACGTCCCCGACGATGGCCCCCGAGCGCCGGACGCCGATGTAGCGCACGGTCAGGTTGATCATGGTCTGCACCCGGTTCCGACCGCCCAGGATGTAGAGCAGGTGGAGCCCGATCCAGCCCAGCCAGGCGATGACGCCCTTGATCTTGATGCCGTTGGGCATCTGCAACACGGCGTCGCCGCGGCCGATGGTGGCCATCGTGCCCTTGTCGAGGTAGGAGAAACCCTCGGTGTCCAACCCGCGGTGCCGACGCGCGATCTGTTTGGCCGCATGCTTCCCGGTCTGGATCGCCGGCTGGGCCAGCTGCGGCAGCGGCTGCTTGACGATCAGGCTCGAGTCACCGATGGCGTAGATGTGGTCGTGCCCGAGCACGGTGAGGTCCTCGTTCACCTCGATCCGACCGCCGCGGCCCAACGGGAGCCCCCAGTCCTTCAACGTCGGACTACCCGACACACCGGCCGCCCAGATCACCAGGTCGACCGGCATCGACGTGCCGTCCTTGAAGTCGACGCGGTCGGCGTGCACCTCCGAGATGGCGGTGTTGAGCCGTACGTCCACGCCCCGCTTGACCAGTTCACGCAGCGTGTACTTGCGCAGCGTGTCGTCGAAGGGGGCCAACAGATGCGGCCCCATCTCGACCAGGACGACGTGCACGCGGGCCGGATTCAGCTCGGGATAGACCTCCGGGATGGCCTTCTGCTTCAGCTCGGCGAGCTGGCCGGCCATCTCCACGCCGGTGGCCCCGCCGCCCACGATCACCACGGTGAATCCGCCGGTGTGCGGGTCGGACGTGCCGGCGATGGTCTCCAGACCGCCGAAGATCGTATCGCGCACCTTGAGCGCGTCGGGCCGGGTGTACATCGACATCGAGAACTCCGCGGCGCCGGGAATTCCGAAGTGGTTGGTGGTGATGCCGTTGCCGATCAGCAGGTAGTCGTACCCGATCCGAACCCCGTCGTCACAGATGACCTCACGCTCTTCATGATCGATGCCGACCACGGTGGCGCGGCGGAACCGGACTCCGTCGTGGCGCGCGCTGAAATAGCGCAGCGAATAGGTCACGTCGCCGGCGTTCAACCCTCCCGTCGCCACTTGATACAGCAACGGCTGGAAGGTGTTGTACGGATGCCGGTCGAGCAGCGTGACCCGGAACCCTTCCTTGGCCAGTTCCTGGGTTGCGGAGACGCCGGCGAACCCTGCGCCCACGACGACGACATGCGGCATTTCAGTCACGAGGGACATTCAAGCAGTGCCGTCCTGATCACCGTTAGGCGACTGGCCCTCAATCGGCACCGAGCACGTACGCGTCGACCCAGCGCATCATGTCCTCGGTCGCGAGCTTGCGTACGGCCGGAGCCGACAGCAGGACGTCGTGCAACCCCTGGTCGACCCGCAGGATGGTCACCAGCCGGCCGAGGCGGGTAGCTCGCTGCACGATCTGTTCGACGTCGAGGACCGTGTCGGCGATCCGCAGCCCCTCGTGCCAGCGGCGGGAGAAATCGGTGGTCGTTGAGCACATCACGAGCACCGGGCAGGCCAGGTCGAGACCGGCGGCGACCCGCTGATGCCCGATCAGGATGGCGCGCAACCAGCCGACCCGGATGGGCGGCGACGGGCTGGCCTTCATCGTCAGGTCGTAATCCCACTCCCCGCCGTGTGAAGAGTGGATCGCCCGGGAATAGAAGCCCGCATCCGGAAGCTTCAAGACGCTGGTCGGGCGGCTGTGGCCGATGGCGTCGATCACGGGGAGACCCAGCGCCCGGACCATGGCCGACCCCTGGAGATCGAGCCACGGTGCGTTCAGCACCAAACCAGAGACCCGGTCCGGGTTCTCGGCAGCCCACAGGGCCGCGATCAGCCCCCCGGTCGAGTGCCCGATGATCATCAGCCGATCGTGGTCGGCGGCGATGAGGTCCGCCGCCTGTCCGATCTCGTCCCCGTAGTCGTCGAGGTCGGTGATGAAGGTCGGATAGTGACCCCGCCGGAGGCTCCGCCCGTACCGGCGCAGGTCGAGGGCGAAGAAGTCGATCCCGGCGTCGGTGAAGGCGTCGGCGACGTGGGTCTGGAAGAAGTAGTCGTTCCAGCCGTGCAGATACAGCACCGCCGTCCGGGAGGCGTTGGCCGGCGACTTCCGCACCAGCGTGGCCACCATCTCGACGTCGTCGGGCTCGCCCGGCGCCCGCGCCGCGGCAACGGCCAGGTCCAAGGACTCGTAGCCGTCGAGGAAGTCGGGGTGCCACATGACCACCCCTCAAGGGTGGCACGGGGTTTCGGAAAATGCGGGCACCGCTGCGCGAGCGGAGCGAGTGATCAGATACAGCCTTACTTGATGATCCGCCAATTGATCGGGTACTTGTACTGCTCGCCCTTGTTGCTGGCGATGGCGGCCAAGATGCACAGCACCAGTCCGCCGATGGCGATCAACGGCAACAAGATGACGCCGATGATCACGACGGTGAGGATCGCACTCACGATCTGCGCGATGGTGTAGAGGATGGAGAAGTTGAGCGCCTCGGTACTGCTCTCCTTCAACCACGGGCTCTTGTCCTTGAACACCAGGTAGGCGATCAGCGGCCCGACGAAGCCGATGAAGGGGATCGAGATGTTGGCCAGGGTGGCCCAGAGCCGCTCATCGCTCGGTGACATCGCTCCCGCCACCGGCGGCTGCGGCGGGTACTGCTGCTGGGGATAGGCGCCGGGGGTGGCCCCGTACGCCTGGTTCGGGTCGTAGCCGGCCTGCGGCGCGTAGCCACCTCCAGAGGGGTCTTGGCCGTAACCGGTCGGCTGGCCGCCGCCGTAACCCTGCTGCTGGCCGTAGCTCGGGTCCTGCCCGTACGCCGGTTGACCGTAACCCGACTGTTGGCCGCCGCCGTAACCCTGCTGCTGGCCGTACCCCTGATCGGGCGCGTAACCCGGTTGGGCGTCTCCCGGCTGCGGGCCGCCGCCGTAGCCCTGCTGCTGGCCGTAGTCCGGCGTCGTGCCGTACGGCTGGTTCGGCGTCGGTTGGGCGCTGGGCGCCGAATACGGTTGGCTGGGAGTCGGAGACGTGTACGGGGAGGTGCCCGGCGCGGCATACGGCTGCGCGTACGGGTCGGACGCGCTGGGAGCGGAGCCGGCGCTCGCGGGATGCTCAGGGGTCTGCTCGGCGCGCTGCTCCGGACCATGCCCGTCGCCGGACGACGGGTCGACTGCGCTCGAGCCGGAGGGCGCGGGCGCACTGCCCTCCACCGGTGAGGTCGATTTGTCGTCCGACGAGCCGGACGTCTGACCAGCGGACTGGGGCGGGTTCTCACTCATACAGCAAGGCTATTGCCGCAAGACTCCGGGAGGAAGCATCAACCCGACTTGCGAAGGTCCTGAAAATTATCGAGGTCGCCGCTCCCTGGACCACCCTCGCCGTCTGGCTCCGCCAGATCTGCGTAGGCGGAGGGGATCTCGTGACCATTCTCGTCGCCGCGGAGTTCGCGTTCCAGAGAGGTGAAATCGGTGTCTACCGAGCGGTACTTCAGTTCGCGGGCAACTTTGGTCTGCTTTGCCTTTGCACGGCCGCGCCCCATATCGGGTCGACCCCCTCGCACTTGTCGCTGCCAGCGGCTCAGCCGCGGCTGGATTTGAATGATGTCGTGGGAGAAAGGCTACCCAATGCCGGCAAGGCTGCAAGTCGAGGGGCGAACTAGCCTTGAGCGTGTTGCCCAGACAGTCGGACCCGGCTCGCCGCCAGAGCCGGCGCATCGCGCACTGTGCCGCAGATCCAGCTCTGGATTCCTTGCCGATCGAGCAGGCGCACGGCCTCGTCGGCGTGATCGGGGTCCAGCACGGCGACCATGCCTACTCCCATGTTGAGCGTCGCTTCCAGGTCGTCGGTGGACACGTCCCCTACCCGACGGACCAACTCGAAGATGGGGCCGGGTCGCCAGCTACTCCGGTCGATCACCACCTCGACCGAATCGGGCAGCACCCGGGCCAGGTTGTTGGCCAACCCGCCACCGGTGATGTGCGCGAGGGCATGCACATCGACGGCGTCGATGAGACTCAGGCACGGACCGGTGTAGATCCGGGTCGGCTCGAGCAGCTCCTCGCCCAGCGTGCGCCCGAGCTCCTCCACCGACCGGTCCAGGGACCACCCTGCCCGGTCCAGCACCAGGTGACGCACCAGGGAGTACCCGTTCGAGTGCAGTCCCGAGGAGGCCATGGCCACGACGGCGTCACCGGTCCGGACCCGGTGGGCGCCGAGCAGCTGGTCCCGTTCGACCACCCCGGTCGCCGCCCCCGCCACGTCGTAATCGTCCGGGCCCAAGAGACCAGGATGCTCGGCTGTTTCCCCTCCGAGCAGGGCACAGCCGGCCTCGACGCACGCCTCCGAGATGCCCTGGACGATGGCAGCGATCCGCTCGGGAACCACCCGACCGCAGGCGATGTAATCGGTCAGGAACAGCGGCTCGGCTCCGCACACCACCAGATCGTCGACCACCATGCCCACTAGGTCGAAGCCGATGGTCTCGTGCCGATTCAGGGCCTGCGCGATCGCGACCTTGGTGCCCACTCCGTCGGTCGAGGTGGCCAGCACCGGATGCGCGAGCCGGGACAGCGCGGAGGCGTCGAACAGCCCAGCGAACCCGCCCAACCCGCTGAGCACCTCGGGGCGTTGGGTCTTGCGGACCCAGGATTTCATCAGGTCGACGGCGCGGTCCCCGGCTTCGATGTCGACCCCGGCGGCCGCATAGGCGGACTGGCCCGATCGGCCCGAATCAGGGGCGGGCGAGGGCATCGGCGGCTCCTACCCCGGCCACCGAGGTCGCCAACCCGTCGACGTCGGTACGCTGCCCGTTCGCTTCCTCGAGCGCGTGCTTGCCGAGGCGTTCGGCCAGTGGCAGTTCGATCGGGTAGACACCGTCGAAACAAGCCCGGCACAGGTCATCCTTGGGCAGCGTGGTCGCCGCCACAAGCCCGTCGAGGCTGACGTAGCCCAGCGAATCCGCCCCGAGGGAGCGGCAGATCTCGTCGTTGTTCAGTCCGTTGGCGATCAATTCGGCCCGGCTGGCGAAGTCGATGCCGTAGAAGCAGGGCCATTTCACCGGCGGCGCCGAGATCCGCACGTGGATCTCGATGGCTCCGGCCTCACGCAGCATCCGCACCAGGGCGCGCTGGGTGTTGCCCCGGACGATGGTGTCGTCCACGACCACCAACCGCTTGCCCGCGATGACATCCCGCAGCGGGTTGAGCTTGAGCCGGATCCCGAGTTGGCGAATGGTCTGGCTGGGCTGGATGAACGTCCGACCGACGTAGGAGTTCTTCACCAGACCTTGCCCGTACGGGATGCCGGACGCCTCCGCGTACCCGATCGCGGCCGGCGTCCCCGACTCCGGCACCGGGATGACCAGGTCGGCCTCGGCCGGGAACTCACGGGCCAGGGTCCGTCCGACTTCGACCCGGACGCTGTGCAGTCGGCGCCCCGAGATGGTCGTGTCCGGTCGGGCCAGGTACACGTACTCGAACAGACAACCCTTGGGTTCGGGCTCGGCGAAGGTCACCGAGCGGAGCCCGGCCGCGTCGATGGCGAGCAACTCGCCCGGCGCGACCTCCCGGACGAAGGAGGCACCGACGATGTCCAGGGCGGCCGTCTCACTGGCCACCACCCAGCCACGCTCCAGCCGACCCAACACCAAGGGGCGGACTCCCTGCGGATCGCGCGCCGCGTAGAGGGTCTCCTCGTCCATGAAGACCAGACTGAAAGCCCCGCGCAGATGGGGCAGGACCTGCCGCGCCGCCTCCTCCGTGGTCAGTCCCGGGTAGGTGGCGAGCAGCGCCGTGATCAAGGACGTGTCGTTGGTCGCTTCGTGCGACAGCGCGCCCGGCACCAGCGAGTCGCCCGGCTGATCGCGCTCGGCCAGCCAGGTCTGCAACTCGAAGGTGTTGGTCAGATTACCGTTATGGCCCAGGGCCAGCCCGCCGGTCGCTGTGGGCCGGAAGGTCGGCTGGGCGTTCTTCCAGACGCTGGCGCCGGTGGTCGAGTAGCGCGTGTGGCCGATGGCCAGGTGGCCGCGCAGCGAGTTCAGCGTCGACTCGTCGAAGACCTGCGACACCAAGCCCATGTCCTTGAAGACCATGATCTGCGTGCCGTTGCTGACGGCGATGCCCGCCGATTCCTGACCGCGGTGCTGCAGCGCGTAAAGACCGAAATACGTGAGCTTGGCGACCTCCTCGCCGGGAGCCCAGACGCCGAAGACACCACAAGCATCCTGCGGCCCCCGCTCGTGGGGGTCGAGATCGTGGTTCAGCCGACCGTCTGCTCCTGCCACCGCTTTAGCGTAACCCCAGCACGGCGAGCTTCCGGCCACGGCACAGACCGCTCGCTAGGGTTCTCAGCATGCCTGGCTCGTCCCCGTGGCGCACCCGCATGCGCCTAGTCCAGACCGAGCTCGGCGACTTCGGCGTGCGGAACCTGATCAACCTCGGGGCCGTGGCCGGTGCGGTGCTGCTGCTCGCCGCGACCTCGGCGCCGCTGCAGATCCTGGGGGCGGTCGCGGCCGTCGCTTCGTTCGTCGCCATCATCGTGCGCCGCGCCCGGCAGATCTTCTCCGGTCCGGACGACGCGCTGCTGGGCTACTACGTCACCGTGCGGGCGCTGCTGTTGATCAGTGTCGGCGCCGGCTACCTGATCCGGAGCCCGGGCAGCGACGGCTGGGCGTGGGTCGGTGTCGGACTCGCCCTGATGCTGGTGCTGGCCGAGACTCTCATCAAGGGTCTGCTGGGCACGACCAGGATCGTGGTGGCCAATCTGCCCGGGGTCCCGACGCTGCCCTCTCCCCCGCTCTCGGCCGGTTGGGTCACGCTGGCCAACCTGGTGCTGATCTTGTTCGGCGGACTCTGCGCCGTGCTCGCGCTGCCCGGCTGGTTGCTGCTACTGGCCGGCGCGGCCACGATCCCGCTCAGTGCGATCATCACCCGCCACGCGGTGCGGGTCACGGTCAACAGCCGGCGGGCCGAGGCCGCCACCCGGCCGGCGTTGGAGCGGCTACAGCCGAAGTTCGTGGTCTACTACGCCGCCGTGGCCGGTGTCCGCTACCAGATGGGCATGTGGCTGCCGTACCTGGAACGCCTCGGGCAGCCGTTCATCGTGATCACCCGGAACCCGGTCACGGTGCCGGAGATCACCGAGCTCACGTCCGCGCCGGTCCTCGTCCCGCGGACGGACCGGGGCATGTCCAACCACCTGGATTCGATGGTGGTGGACTCACTGCGGGCGGCCTTCTACGTCCAAGGCAGCCCGGGAAACGGTACGTTCCAACGCTATCCCCTCACCCACGTGTGGCTGAACCACGGAGACTCCGACAAGCAGGCGAACTACCACCCGCGGCACGCCACCTACACCAAGGTGTTCGTGTCCGGCCAGCAGGGCATCGATCGCTACGCCGCCCACGGCATAGACGTCCCGCGGGAGAAGTTCGCGATCGTCGGGCGACCCCAGATCGAGGAGATCGTCGTCCGAGACGAGCCACTGCCGCCGGACTCGCCCCGTACCGTCCTGTACGCGCCGACCTGGAAGGGCGGGAGACCCAGCACCAACTACTCGTCGCTACCGGTCGGCGAACAGATCGTGCGCCGATTGCTGGACCGCGGCTCGACGGTGATCTTCCGGCCGCATCCGCTGAGCTACGGCGACCGGACCGACACCGGACGGATCCAGGTCATCCAGGCTCTGCTGGAAGCGGATCGGCAGGTCACCGGACGCCAGCACGTATGGGGGCCGCAGGCCGAGCGGGACTGGGACGTGCCCGCCTGCTTCAACGCCTCGGACGCGTTGATCACCGATGTGTCCTCGCTGGCCTCGGACTATCTGGCCTCCGGCAAGCCGTTCGCGATGGTCGCGGTCACGGCCGCCGGTGAGGCGTTCCGCCGCGAGTTCCCGATGGCCCGGGTCGCCTACGTCATCGAGCCCGACCTCAGCACACTCGATGCGGTGCTGGACGCCCTGCACGGCGCTGATAACCTGGCGCCGCAGCGCCGCGCCTATCGGACCTACTGCCTGGGCGAGCACCTGGGCCCCGACGCCGCCCGCGAATTCCTCCGGGTGGTGGGCGAGATCGTGAACTCCTGACTCCCACTTGGGCCTCGCGGCCAACCTTTGGCCAACTTGAGATGGCCGACACCAACGATTCATGCCTATCAGCTCGCGTCTGCCCGCTCGAGATGGAAGACGCACCGTCAGCCGGCCCTGAGCGGACGGACGAAGAGCGAGCGGACCAGCGAGCGGACCAGAGCGAGCGGACAGGGCAGCTACTTCTTCTCGCGCCAGACCCGCTCGAACGGCAACCGCCAGGCGTGCGGGGCAACCATCTGGTGAATGGCGTTGGGGCCCCAGGTGCCCGGCGGATAGCTCTTCACCGGCGGCGGATCCTCCAAGAGATCGATGGATCGCTCCCACAGGCTCTCGATGCCGTCCGCCGTGGTGAACAAGGTGTGATCATCGCGCATCGCGTCCATGATCAACCGCTCGTACGCCTCGAGGATGTCCCCGGCCCGGTCGGTCTCCCGGGTGGAGAACTGCATGCTCAACTTGTCGAGTCTCATCCCGGGCCCGGGTCGCTTGCCGTAGAAGGACAGCGACACCTTGGACTCGTCGGCCAGGTCGAAGGTCAGGTGGTCCGGACCGTGGGAGCCGACTCCGGATCCTTGCGGGAACATGCTGCGCGGGGCCTCCTTGAAGGCGATGGAGATGATCCGCTGCCCCTCGGCCATCCGCTTGCCGGTCCGGCAGTAGAACGGAACCCCGGCCCAGCGCCAATTGTCGATGTCGGCGCGGAGAGCGATGAACGTCTCGGTGTCGGAATCGCGCGCGACCCCTTCTTCCTGGCGGTAGCCGCTGTACTGCCCGCGCACCACGTTGCGAACGTCGATCGGCAGCATCGAGCGAAAGACCTTGTTCTTCTCCTCGCTGATCGCCCGCGGTTCCAGGGCGGTCGGCGGTTCCATGGCTACGAAGGCCAACACCTGGAACAGGTGCGTGACCACCATGTCCTTGTAGGCGCCGGTCGACTCGTAGAAGTTGGCCCGCCGGTCCAGGCCGAGCGTCTCGGGGATGTCGATCTGGATGTGATCGATGAAGTTGCGGTTCCAGATCGGCTCGAACAGACCGTTGGCGAATCGGAAGGCGAGGATGTTCTGGGCGGCTTCCTTGCCCAGGAAGTGATCGATCCGGAAGATCTGCCGCTCGCGGAACGTCTCGTGCAGGTAGTCGTTCAGCTGGACGGCACTCTCCAGGTCGGTGCCGAACGGCTTCTCCATCACCACCCGAGCGTCGGTCACCAGATTGGCGTCCTTGATGGTCTTGATCACCGCGGGGGCCGCGGACGGCGGGACGCTCAGGTAGTGCAGCTTGGAGCAGGGACCGCCGTTGCGCTCCTCGGCGTCGTGAACGGCCTTGGCCAGACCGTCGGGACCCTCACCCTGCGGGACGTAACTCAGGCGGGTCGTGAACATCGCCTTCTGCTCATCGTCGAGGTGGTGGTGGCCGAACTCGTTGAGGGCCTGAAGGGCGAAGGAACGGAAGCTCTCGTCGTCCAGCTGCTCCAGGGAGGTGCCGACCACCTGAATGTCGGGGGTAAGGGCTGACAACGCGAGGTGGGCCATGCCGGGAATCAGCTTGCGACGGGCCAGGTCACCGGTGGCGCCGAAGAGGACGATCACGTGCGGTGGGATCGTCTGGTTGCCGTCTCGCCGCGGCCGCGATCCCGGAGCCGGATAGGCGATGGTCTGCGCGTTCATATCGGGCATTTCCCGATGCTCCCATCCGCGTGACCCGCCATCAAGGCCAGGGGGTGTGGGGGCGGGCAGAATGACCCGCATGCACTCGTTCACCAGCTATCCCGATCTGGCCTCTCGCGATCTGGCCGGCAGCGTGATCAGTGCCAACGACGAACTGTTCGCCCCCCGCCAGAACTTGATCATGCCGACGCACGCCGTCCACGCGGTGGATTCTTTCGGCCACACCGGGAAGGTCTACGACGGCTGGGAAACGCGGCGGCGGCGCGAACCCGGTTATGACTGGGCCATAGTCCGACTCGGCGTGCCCGGGATCGTCCACGGGGTGGTGGTCGACACGGCCTTCTTCAAGGGCAACTACCCGCCGTACGTCTCGGTGGAGGCGACATCGGTCGAGGGCTACCCGAAGGACAGCAGCCTTCCGGACCTGCCCTGGCAGACCCTGGTGCCCAAGACGGACGCGCGCGGCGACACCGAGAACTACTACCCCGTGGACCACCCGGGTCGCTGGACCCACGTCCGGCTGACCATCTATCCCGACGGCGGGGTGGCGCGGTTCCGGGTCCACGGCGAAGTGGTGCTCGACCCGCGGTACCTGAGGGCCTCGACCGACCTCGTAGCCCTGGAGAACGGCGGCCGGCTGCTCGGGACCTCGGACGCCTTCTACTCCTCGCCGGTCAACTTGATCTTGCCGAGTCGGGCGCGCTTGATGGCCGAGGGCTGGGAGAACGCCCGGCGCCGCGGGCCTGGACACGACTGGGCGGTCTTCCGCCTCGGCGTACCGGGTTCGCCGACCCAGGTCGAGGTGGACACGTCGTACTTCATCGGCAACGCGCCGGGCTCCGTCCGGGTCACGGCCGCCGACGAGGACGCCGGCCCGCTCGAGGACCCGCTCGACGAAAGTGGGGCCTGGTGGGAGGTGGTGCCGCAGACCCCGGTTCTGGTGGACACCCGGCACCGCTTCCTGGTGGCCGATGAGCGCCGGGCCACCCACCTACGGCTGGACGTCTATCCCGACGGCGGGCTGACCCGACTGCGGTGCTACGGCGAGATCTCCGACGAGGCCCGTTCCGCGATGTGGGGCCGGTTCCTGGCCACGCTGCCCGACCACCACCGCCGACTCCTGTCCTGAACCGTTGGGGCCGAAGTTCTTCCGATCCCTATTACGTGGGCCGGCCGGTCAGCCGACACCGAGCGCTGCGCGAATCGGGGCCCGCCACGCGGCCCGAAGGGTGTCCAACGGCAGCCGAAATTGCCCACTGACTTCGAGGGCGGCTGCCGCGGTGGTCTGTCCGAGACGCCGGACGGGCACTCCGGCCGGCGCGCACAGCTCCACCAGCTCCCGGCCCCGATCAGCGGAGACCGACACCAGCACCCGTCCCGCCGACTCCGAGAAGAGCTCGACGAACGGGTCGCACTGATCGGCGAAGTCGACCCGACAACCGACCGACCGGCGCAACGCGGACTCCACCATGGCCTGAGCCAACCCGCCGTCGGACAGATCATGAGCGCTGCTCAGCAATCGCCGCCTCGAGGCTGTGATCAGGACCTCGGCGAGCCGCCGCTCGTGATCAAGATCGACCGTCGGCGGCACCCCGCCGAGGTGTCCGTAGACGACCTCGGCCCACGCCGAGCCGTCCAGTTCGTCCTTGGTGTGGCCCAAGAGGTAAACATCCTGACCACCACCGGAGAAGCCGATCGGCACCCGGAGGTCGACGTCCTGGATCACGCCGAGCATGCCGACCACGGGCGTCGGGAGGATCGCGGTTTCACCGGTCTGGTTGTAGAAGCTGACGTTGCCGCCGGTCACCGGCAGACCGAGCACCCGACAGCCGTCGACCAGCCCGTCGATGGCTCGGCGGAACTGCCACATGACACCTGGATCCTCCGGGGATCCGAAATTGAGGCAGTCCGTGATGGCCACCGGTTGCGCTCCCGCGGCAGCGACGTTGCGATAGGCCTCCGCCAGCGCCAGCTGGGCCCCGGCGTACGGATCGAGGTAGGCGAACCGGCCGTTGCAGTCGGTGGCCAGGGCGATGCCGAGGTTGGTGTCTTCGTCGATGCGCAACATGCCGGCGTCCTCGGGCTGGGCCAGGACCGAGTTGCCGCGGACGTACCGGTCGTACTGGTCGGTGATCCACGACTTGTCACACAGGTTGGGGGAGGACACCAGCCGCAGCAGGGTCTCGGCCAGCTCGTCGCCGGTGCTCGGCCGGCCCAGCGAGCTCGTCGTCCCCTCCTGGACCTCGTCCATCCAACTCGGGCGGTCGAGCGGACGGTCGTACACGGGGCCTTCGTGAGCGACCGTGCGCGGGGGCACGTCGACGACGGTCTCGCCGTGCCAGTCGATGATCAGCCGATCCCCCGACGTCACCTCGCCGATGACGACGGCCAGCACCTCCCACTTGGCGCAGACGGCCAGGAAGCCCTCGACGTGGCGTGGCTCGACCACCGCCATCATCCGTTCCTGCGATTCGCTCATCAAGATCTCTTCGGGTGACAATGTGGAGTCGCGTAGCGGCACCCGATCGAGGTCGACGTGCATCCCGCCGTCACCCGCGCTGGCCAACTCCGACGTCGCACAGGACAGTCCGGCGCCACCAAGATCTTGAATGCCCGCTACCAACCCGGCCGCAAAGAGCTCGAGGGTGCACTCGATCAGCAGCTTCTCCATGAACGGGTCACCGACCTGGACGCTGGGGCGCTTGGCCGGTCCGGTCGCCTCGAAGGTCTCGCTGGCCAGCACGCTGACCCCGCCGATCCCGTCTCCACCGGTGGCCGCGCCGTACAAGATCACCAGGTTGTGAGTCCCGGTGGCCTTGGCCAGGTGCAGGTCTTCGTGCCGGAGAACGCCGACGCACAGCGCGTTGACCAGCGGGTTGCCGGCGTAGGTCCGGTCGAACACCACCTCGCCGCCGACGTTCGGTAGCCCCAGGCAGTTGCCGTAGCCGCCGACGCCGGCCACCACCCCGGGCAGCACCCGCGCCGTGTCGGGAGCATCGAGTGGCCCGAACCGCAATGGATCCATCACTCCGATCGGACGCGCACCCATGGCCAGGATGTCCCGTACGATTCCGCCGACTCCGGTGGCCGCCCCCTGGTACGGCTCGACGTAGCTGGGGTGATTGTGCGATTCGATCTTGAACGTCACCGCGTAGCCCTGGCCGACGTCGATCACCCCGGCGTTCTCACCGATGCCCGCCAGCGTCTTACCGATCGGCGTCTCGTCGGGCAGTTCGCCGAAGCGACGGAGGTGGACCTTGGACGACTTATACGAGCAGTGCTCCGACCACATGACCGAATACATGGCCAGCTCCGACGATGTCGGCCGGCGACCGAGGAGCTCGCGGATGCGTTCGTACTCGTCCTGCTTCAGACCGAGTTCCGACCAGGGCTGAGGGACGTCCGGCGTTGCGGTCGCGTTCGCGACGGTGTCGGCCACGGGAGTAGACGGTACGCGATCGGAAGTCGGCGACCGACCGCTGTCTAGACCCGAGCGCCGAGCGACGCGAGCACGCTCTCGAAGAATCGCCGACCGTCCTGGGACGGCCCCGTGAGGTCTTCGACGTTGTGCTCCGGATGCGGCATCAGGCCCACCACGTTGCCGCGCTCGTTGGTTATCCCGGCGATGTCGCGCAGGGAGCCGTTCGGATTGCCGTCGAGGTAGCGGAACACGACCCGCCCCTCCCCCTCCAAACGGTCCAGCGTGAGCTGGTCGGCGAGGAAGCGGCCCTCACCGTTCTTGAGCACGATCGTGATCTCTTCGGCTGCGGTGAAGGCCGAGGTCCACACCGTGTCCACGGATTCGACCCGCAGCCGCTGATTCTTGCAGACAAAGGTCTGGACATCGTTGCGGATCAGTGCGCCCGGCAACAGGTGGGCCTCGCAGAGCACCTGGAAGCCGTTGCAGATCCCCAGAACCGGTGTGCCCGCCTCGGCGGCCCGAATGACCTCGGTCATCACCGGGGCGAACCGGGCGATCGCCCCGCAGCGCAGATAGTCGCCGTACGAGAAGCCACCCGGCAGGATCACGGCGTCGACGCCGTCGAGTGAATCGCTGCCGTGCCACAGCGGGACCGGTTCAGCTCCGCACAGCCGAACCGCCCGCAAGGCGTCGTGATCGTCGAGCGATCCCGGGAAGGTGACCACACCGATGCGCGGTCCCATCAGCCCACCGCTTCCGAGTCCTCGACCCGCACCGAGAAGGTCTCGATCACCGTGTTGGCCAGCAACGTCTCGGCGGCGTGGTGCACCTGCGCCAGCCGCTCCTCGGACAACTCACCCTCGACCTCGAGCTCGAACCGTTTGCCTTGCCGTACGGCGATGCCTACGTAGCCCAGTCGTGCCAGGGCCCCGGTGACCGCCTTGCCCTGGGGATCGAGGATCTCGGGCTTGGGCATCACATCGATCACCACACGCGGCATGTCGCCGATCCTATCGAGCGGATTGCGACCCCCTGGGGGTGCGCCGGAAACGTCACAATCCAGTCACGATGGGCCCTCCCCACCGCAATATGAGAGTGGGCTGAGAGGACCTGCGTCACGATGGCGTTGACACCTTCCCCCGTCGAGAGTGGAGTCAGCATGACCGAAACCCCGCCGCCCCCGTACGAGCAGCAGCAGCCCGCTCCGGGTCAGCAAGCGCCAGGCACCTACTACCAGCAGCCGGTTGCCGAGGACCCGGGCAAGACGCTCGGCATCGTCGGCCTCATCTTGTCCTTCTTCACCGCCTTGATCGGACTGATCGTCAGTGCCATTGCGCTGAACAAGTCCAAGAAGGCCGGCTTCAAGAACACCCCGGCCTTGGTCGGGATAATCATCGGGGCCATCGGGACGGTGTTCGCCGTCATCGCCATCAGCCTGGCCATCGCGGCCGTCGTGGCGGCCGGCCAGAAATGCGCCGAGCTCGGGCCCGGCGTGCACCAAGAGGGCGGCGTGACCATCACCTGCGGCGGCTGATCGTCAGCTTCCTCCGGCTGCGAGCGGCCTCCCGGTGAGCCGCTCGTACGCCTGGAGATAGCGCATCCGGGTGGCGGCCACGATGTCGGCCGGCAAGGGAGGCGGGGGCTTGTCGGAGTTGCGGTCCCAGCCGGATTCGTTGATCAACCAGTCCCGCACGAACTGCTTGTCGAAGGACGGCAGCCCGTGGCCCGGGCGCCAGCCCTCCGCATCCCAGAACCGGGAGGAGTCGGGAGTCAGGGCCTCGTCGGCCAGCACCACCGTCCCGTCCGGTCGGCGCCCGAACTCGAATTTGGTGTCGGCCAGGATCAGCCCACGTTGCCGGGCGATCGACTCGGCCTCGCCGTAGGCGGCCAAGGTCAGATCCCTGATCCGCGTCGCAAGGTCGGCGCCGACCAGGTCGACCACCGCCGAGAACGTGATGTTCTCGTCGTGCTCCCCCAGCGCGGCCTTCGTCGCCGGAGTGAAGATCGGCTCCGGTAGCCGCGAGCCGTCGAGCAGTCCGTCGGGGAGTTCGATGCCGCAGATCGTGCCCGCGGCCCGATACTCCAGCCACCCGGAGCCGGTGAGGTAGCCGCGGGCCACGCACTCCACCGGCACCATGTCGAGCCGCTCGCAGAGCACCGCACGTCCCTCGACGATGTCGGGCACCGGACCGGAGCGAAGATGATTCGTCACGACGTCTGCGAGTTGGTCGAACCACCATCGCGACAGCTGCGTCAAGATGACGCCCTTGTCGGGGATGGGTGTCTCGAGCACGAAGTCGAAGGCCGAGATGTCGTCGGTGGCCACCATCAGCAACTGGCCGTCGTCGGTCGCGTACAGCTCCCGGACCTTGCCCTTGTGCAGCAGCGGCAGACCCAACCGGTCTGCGTACGTCGCCGTGGTCACCGAAGGTTTCACCATGCCCGGCTCGTCATTTAGGGCCCATCACGCTCGGTATTGTCTCGGATCACGCCGGCCGGGAGCAGCTGGGGCCGAGTTTCGTGGGGGTACGCCCCGGAGTGACCCCGAGACGGGCCCGGAGTGCGCCAGCAGTCCTTCCGCTGAGTGACCTGCCCGCGGCACAGTGGAGGGTCTGGCCGAGCCGTCACCCTTCCATCGAATCGCGGTCGAAACCGAGGTTGACGTGACGGGTCGGCGACATCCGAACACGAGAAGAGGATCCACCCGATGAGTACCCTGGTTCGCCCCACCCATGACCGTGTGATCGCCGGCGTTTGTGCCGGCATCGGTCGACGTTTCGGAATCTCCGCCAACGTCGTGCGACTGATCTTCGTGCTGAGTATGTTGCTGCCCGGACCGCAGATCCTGATCTACCTGGCGGGCTGGATCCTCATCCCGGACGAGCGCCGCTACTGATCACCTCGGGTTGGCCCGTCACGGTTGGGAGTACAGCGTCCGCACAACGTCTTCGATCGCCGGCTCCTCCAAGGTGATATCCCGCACCTCCACCTGGGTGGACACTTCCGCCAGCACCTTGGCCGCGGTCGTCTGCTCGGGTGAGAAGGCCAACCGCTGCCAGACGCCGTCCAGCTCGCTGCCGAGGTGCTCCGCGTCGGGGATCCGCAGCGGAGGGCGGGCGTCCCAGAGATCGACCATCAGGACTCGTCAAAGCGCCACCCGAGCGGCGAGTTCGGCCAGCCGGCCGTCGTAGGCCAGCCGACCCTGGTCCGCCACCAAGACCCGGTCGCAGAGCCGCTCGATGTCGCTCATGTCGTGCGTGGTCGACAACAGGGTGACGTCGTCGGCGTCTCGTTCGGCGATCAGGAACTGCCGCAACCCTTTCCTTGCTGATCATGTCGAGGCCGATGGTCGGCTCATCGAGAACGAGCAGCCGCGGTCGGTGGACCAGAGCCGCCGCGACCTCACCCCGCATCCTTTCCCCGAGCGAGAGTTGCCGTACGGGCACCTCGATCTCGCGGGCCAGCCGGCGCCGGTGGGGCGCGGGATCCACACCACAGGTGCGGACCGTGCCGCCGCTGGGCACCAGGATGCCGGTCAACATCTTGATCGTGGTGGATTTGCCCAGACGATCAGCGCCAGCAACCAGATCCAGACCGCGAACAGCGGCGCGAGCCACCCCAGCCAGGCGGGCAGCATGGCCGGACCCGGCAGGCCCAAGATCAAGAGCGACGGCAGGTTGGAGGTGACGGTCGCCGGGATGACGAAGCTCGCCTGCCCGAGTTCGAGGGAGGCACGCACAATCGCAGGACTCTAACGCCGGGTCTGCCGCGGTCAACGATCGGGGCGCGTCGGGTGCGGCCGCGCGGCGCGGCGGGCGCCCAGAGCTTGGCGGAGGCCCGCTGTCTGCTACAACACCGGACCGGGCCGATAGCGTGCGGCCTCCGGATGGGCCGCGGCCACCTTCTCCACCGCCGCCGCGACCGCGGCCACTTGGGCGACGGCGGTCCCGGTGAGATCCATCGGCTCGGCGGCGGCCGCCCGCAACTCGTCGGCGCTCAGACCCAGCCGGGCGTCGGCGGCCAGCCGGTCGTAAAGGTCGTTCTCGGCGCGACCCGACTCGCGGAGCTCCAACGCGACCTCGACCGCGTGCTCCTTGATCGCCTCGTGCGCCGCCTCCCGCCCCCGACCGCGGCGGACCGCGGCCATCAACACCTTGGTGGTGGTCAGGAACGGCAGATACCGGCGCAGCTCGGCCTCGATCACGGCCGGGAAGGCACCGAAGTCGTCGAGCACGCTCAGGAATGTCTCGTACAGTCCGTCCAGGGCGAAGAACGCATCCGGCAACGCGACCCGGCGAACCACCGAATCCGAAACGTCCCCCTCGTTCCACTGGTCGCCGGCCAGTTCTCCGATCATCGACACGTACCCGCGCAGGACGACGGCCAGGCCGTTCACCCGCTCGCAGGAGCGGGTGTTCATCTTGTGGGGCATGGCGCTCGAGCCGACCTGGCCCGGGCGAAACCCTTCGGTGACCAGCTCGTGCCCGGCCATCAGCCGAATGCCGGTCGCCACGTTGGACGGTGCGGCGGCCAGTTGGGCCAGGGCGGTCACCACGTCGAAGTCGAGGGAGCGCGGGTACACCTGCCCGGTGCTGGTCAGTACCTGCTCGAACCCCAGGTGCGTCGCGACCCGGCGTTCGAGATCGGCGAGGCGTTCGGGGTCACCGCCCAGCAGGTCGAGCATGTCCTGACCGGTACCGACCGGGCCCTTGATGCCGCGCAGCGGATAACGCCGGATGAGATCCTCGATCCGCGCCAGCGCGATCAGCAGCTCGTCGGCCGCGGTGGCGAAGCGCTTTCCGAGCGTGGTGACCTGGGCCGCCACGTTGTGCGATCGCCCGGCGATCGGCTGCTCGGCGTACTCGGTCGCCAACTCGGCCAGCCGGACCAGGGCGGTCACCGTACGGTCGCGGATGATCTTGAGCGCGGAGACGATCTGCAGCTGTTCGACGTTCTCGGTCAGATCCCGGCTGGTCATCCCCTTGTGCGCGTGTTCGAGGCCCGCCAGAGCGTTGAACTCCTCGATCCGGGCCTTCACGTCATGTCGGGTGATCTTTTCCCGCTCGGCGATGCTGTCCAGGTTGACCGAGTCCAGCACCGCGGTGTAGCCGGCGATCACCTCGTTCGGCTCGTCGCCACCGAAGTCGACACCCAGGTCTCGTTGCGCGACGAGCACGGCCAGCCACAACCGACGCTCGGCGATGATCTTGCTCTCCGGTGTCCAGACCTCGCGCATGGCCGCCGACGCGTACCGGTTCGCCAGCACATTGGGCACACTCATGACCCTGCTGAACCCGCCGTCCGGGCGATGTCGGTGCGGTAGAAGGACCCTTCGAGTTGGATCCGGGCCATGGTCTCGTAGGCCGCCCGCCGGGCCCCGGTCAGTTCGCGGCCAGAGCCTACGACGGCCAGCACCCGTCCGCCGGCACTGACCAACTGGCCCGAGGGGTCGAGAGCCGTACCGGCGTGGATGACCACCGTTCCGTTCTCCGGCTCGAGGTCCAGACCCTTGATCCTGCCACCGGTCCGCGGCGCGTCCGGATAGCCGGGAGCCGCGAGCACGACGGCCACAGACGCCTGCTCGTTCCACTCCAGCGGCGGGTGATCGGCCAGGCTCCCCGTGGCGGCCGCATGCAGGAGGACGCCGAGCGGCGTACGCAGTCGTGGCAGCAGGGCCTGAGTCTCGGGATCGCCGAATCGGGCGTTGAATTCCACCACGCGAGGACCGCGGGACGTCAGCGCGAGGCCGGCGTACAGCAACCCGCAGAAGGGGGTTCCTCGACGGGCCAACTCGTCGACCGTCGGCTGCAGGACCCCGCGGAGCACGTCTTCGACCAGGTCGACCGGGGCCCAGGGCAGCGGGGTGTAGGCGCCCATGCCGCCGGTGTTCGGGCCCTCGTCGTGGTCGCGGGCCCGCTTGAAGTCCTGGGCCGGTTGGAGCGGCAGCACCGTGGATCCGTCGGTGATCGCGAACAGGCTGACCTCGGGTCCGTCCAGGTATTCCTCGATCACCACCTGCTTGCAGCGCTCGGCGTGGGTCAGGGCGGCTTCGCGATCCTCGGTGACCACCACGCCCTTTCCGGAGGCCAGGCCGTCGTCCTTCACCACGTACGGAGGCCCGAACTCGGCCAGGGCGGCGGCCGCTGCGTCGCGCGTCCAGCACACCCGGGCGGCGGCGGTCGGCACGCCGGCGCCCATCATCACGTCCTTCGCGAAGGCCTTGCTGCCCTCAATCCGCGCGGCGGCCGCAGACGGCCCGAAACAGGCGATCCCGGCATCGCGGACGGCGTCCCCCACTCCGGCCACCAGCGGCGCCTCAGGGCCGATCACCACCAGGTTCGCGCCCAACGCTTGCGCGAGTCCGGCCACGGCCGCCCCGTCCAGCGGATCGATCCGGTGGTTCGTCGCACAGTCGGCCGTGCCCGGGTTTCCCGGGGCCGCGTGCACGGCGCTCACCGCCGCGTCTGCCGCCAGCGCCCGGACCAGGGCGTGTTCCCGACCGCCCGAGCCCACCACCAAGACGGTCAGTTCGGTGGCTCTGGGGGTCTCGGACACGCTGTCGAGCCTATCCACCACCCACCTGTAGCCGGATGCCGGCGGGTTGAGGTGATGTGATGACGGGGTGAACGGACTGCGCGACGACCAAACTGGAGCCGGCGCCGCCGAGGTGAGCGTTGCGGTGGCGGTTGATCCGGCGTTCCCGGCGCTGCACATCCGGCCGGCCCTCGGCTGGCTGAACGACCCCAATGGCGTCTGCCGGATCGACGGGCGCTACCACGTGTTCTTCCAACACAACCCGCTCGCACCGGTGCAAGGCGACGTGCACTGGGGGCACGTCAGCTCGAACGACCTGATCACCTGGTCGGAGGAGCCGATCGCACTGCGACCTCGGCCGGGCACCGTCGATGCAGCCGGCTGCTGGTCGGGTTGCGTGGTCGACGACGGTGGGGTGCCGACCGCGGTCTACACCGGGGTCCCGACCACCGCCTTTGACGCCGGGGTGGTCCTGGCCCGCTCCGACCGGACGCTCCGCACTTGGCGGCAGGACGATCGCCAGCAGATCGGCCTCCCCGACGATCCGCTGATCACCGAGGTGCGTGACCCCTTCCTTTTCGATTTCGACGGACATCGCTACGCCGTCCAAGGGGCGGGCAACGCGCACGGTCAACCCCAGCTCCTGCTCTACGGGTGCGACGATCTGACCGACTGGCAACCGCTCGGGCCGTTGCTGACCGCCGACGATCCGATCGCCGCCACCGTGGCGCCGGCGCAGATCTGGGAATGCCCGAACCTGTTTCGGTCCGGGGACCGATGGGTCCTGGTGCTCTCACTCTGGCGCTTCCGGGAGGGGGCCTCCGCGTTGTCCGGGGTGCGTTTCCTGATCGGCGATCTTCGTCCGGGCCACGACGACGGGTTGCGTTTCGTCCCCGCGTCGGGCGGGCTGCTCGACACCGGCCCGACCTTCTACGCGCCGCAGGTGCTGGTCGAGGCGGAACGCGTCCTGCTCTGGGGCTGGGCCTGGGAAGGCGCCGAGCGCGGTCTCGACGAGATCCAGACAGCCGGCTGGGCGGGCGTGCTCACGTTTCCCCGCGAGCTCGTGCTGAACGGCGGCCAGCTGGTCAGCCGGCCGCCCGCCGAGCTGACCAGGCTGCGCCGGGAGCCGCTGCCCTGGCGACCGGGAGTGGCATTCGCCGGTCGTGCGTTCGAGATCGCGACGTCCGGGCCGCTCCAGCTGCGGATCTCCGAAGCTGGCGTCGACGTGCTGGTGGTGGCCGCCGAAGGACCGGCGCGGATCTTCGTCGACGGCAGCCTGGTGGAAATGTTCAGCGACGGTCCCGCCTGGACGGGCCGGGTCTATCCCGGTCCGACCAGCCGCTGGCTGATCGAGACCGAGACCGCGCCGACCGAGGTGTGGCGGCTCGGTTTCGATTGATCATCGCCGGTGGGGCGCCGTTGCAGTCATCGGGTAACCAAACGACTCGTAGTCGACGCCGACCGCCACACGATCCCTAGGGCGGCCGGGGCGACGTCAGCGCCCGGCGAGACTCCGGGACCGCTGTTGCTGGCCCATCTCGCCGTACGGATAGTCGGCGGCACCCAGATCGCTGGCCTCGTCCAAGGCGGCGATCTCGTCCGGGGTCAAATGCAGGTCGGCGGCCTTCAGGTTGGTCTGCAGCTGGTCCAGCGTGCGGGCCCCGAGGATGGTGGATGTCACCCCCGGTCGGTCGGTGACCCAGGCCAGCGCGATCTCCGCCATCGAGACACCTCGGTCCTCGGCGGCCTTCTCGACCGCGTCGATGATGGCCCAGGTGCGCTCGGTGCCGCGGCGGTCGTAGGCCTCCATGCCGCGGCCGGGGTCCTCGCCGAGTCGGGTGGCGCCGGTGGGTCGGGCATCACGCCGGTACTTGCCTGACAACCACCCGCCGCCCAGCGGGCTCCACGGCAACAGACCGAGGCCGGCGTCCTGGGCGGCCGGCAGGATCTCCCATTCGATCTCCCGGACGATCAAGCTGTACTGCGGCTGAAGGGTCACCGGCGGGGGGACGTTCATCGCCCGGGCCAGATCGACGAGCTTGGTCAGTTGCCAGCCGGTGAAGTTGGACAGGCCGTAGTAGCGGATCTTGCCGGCGCGGACGAAGCCGTCGAGCGTACGGAGGGTCTCCTCGAGAGGGGTCCAAGGATCGAAGGCGTGCACCTGGTACAGGTCAACGGCCTCCACACCCAGCCGGCGCAGCGAGGCATCCAGCGCCCGGGTCAGGTGCCGGGACGACAGACCGGAGCCGTTGGGTAGCTCGTCGGTCGGGAAGCGGCCCTTGGTGGCCACCACCACCGGCTCGGTGACGTCGGCGGGACGGTCGGCGAGCCAGCTGCCGATGATCTCCTCCGACCGGCCGGCCGTGTAGACGTCCGCGGTGTCGACGAGGGTGCCCCCGGCCTCGACGAAATGGTCCAGCTGGCGATGCGAGTCCGGCTCGTCGGTTTCGGCCCCGAAGGTCATGGTGCCCAGGCAGTGGTTGGATACGGCGCAGCCGCTGCGCCCCAGGGTTCGGTATTCCATGGTCGTTGTCTACCAGGGAGGAACAGCGAGCTGCGAGCGTCGGGTATCTCAAGCGCGGCTGTGGTCAGACGACGAGGAGTCGACGCCCCGATCGGACCACGCAGGAAACACGTCGAGTTGAGCGTCGACGACCGAGGAGAAGACCACGGCCTTGAGCGCGAGCAGCTTTCAAGGAGATGCGCGAGCAGCTCGTAAACAAGGCGCGCGAGCAGCTGTTCAGATGAGCGGGTTGATCACGATCGACTGGTCACGCTCGGGGCCGACCCCGATGCCGGAGATCCGGGTCCGGCAGAGCTCCTCCAGCCGCGTGACATACAGCTGGGTGGCCTTCGGCAGATCGGCGAAGTCCCGGCAGTCCGAGATGTCCTGTTCCCAGCCGTCGAGCGTCTCGTAGACCGGAACGGCGTGGTGGAAGTCGGTCTGCGAGATCGGCAGCGTGTCGTGACGGGTGCCGCGGACGTCGTAGCCCACACAAACCGGGATCTGCTCCCAGCCGGTCAACACGTCGAGCTTGGTCAAGAAGATGTCGGTGAAGGCGTTGGCCCTGGCCGCCGATTCCACCACCAGCGCATCGAACCAACCGCAGCGACGCTTGCGTCCCGTGGTGGTGCCGTATTCGGCCCCGATCGTCCGGAGCCGCTCACCGTCGTCGTCGTGCAGCTCGGTGGGCATCGGACCTTCGCCGACCCGGGTCGTGTAGGCCTTGACGATGCCGACGACCCGGTCGATCCGGGTGGGCCCGACGCCAACGCCGACGCAGGCCCCGGCCGCGATCGGGTTGGAGGAGGTGACGTACGGGTAGGTGCCGTGGTCAACGTCGAGGTGGTGAGCTTGAGCTCCCTCGAAGAGCACCACCTGGTCGCGGTCCAGCGCGTCGTTGATGACGCGGCTCACGTCGGCCACGTGCGGAGCGATCCGATCGGCGTGAGAGAGCAGATGCTCGGTGATCTGCACCGGATCGAGGGCGGCCCGGTTGTAGATCTTGACCAACAGGTGGTTCTTCTGTTCCAGCGCGGCTTCGACCTTCATCCGCAGGATCGACGCGTCGAACAGATCCTGGATCCGGATGCCGATCCGATTCACCTTGTCGGAATAGGCCGGCCCGACCCCACGACCCGTGGTGCCGATCTTGGCCTTGCCGAGGAACCGTTCGGTGACCTTGTCGATCACCTGGTGATAGCTGGCGATCACGTGAGCGTTGGCCGAGACCAACAGGGACGAGGCGTCCACCCCGCGCGCGGCGAGCCCGTCGATCTCGCTGAACAAGACGTCGAGATCGACCACCACCCCGTTGCCGATGACGGGGGTGCAGCCGGGATTGAGGATTCCGGATGGCAACAGGTGCAGTGCGTACCGTTCCCCGCCCACGACGACGGTGTGTCCGGCGTTGTTGCCCCCCGAGTAGCGGACGCAGAAGTCCACCCGGTCACCGAGTTGATCGGTGGCCTTGCCCTTGCCTTCGTCGCCCCACTGGGCGCCCACTACAACGATGCCCGGCATGTGTTCGCCGCCTCCACTCAACGTGAAGTCCCCGTGTCCACCGCAGTGGCCATAGGGACTCTTGCCTGGCCACTGTAGCCACTCCGCGTGCGGGGACTCTGTGCCGACGTTATCCCCGCCCGCTGCTAGTACCGGAACGGCCCCGCCCGCCGCTGGGGCACGATCGCCACCTTCATGCTCTCCGGGCTCATCGACGTACGCATCGCGGTCTCAGCGTCAGCGAGCCCGAACTCGTGGGTCACCATCTCGTCGAACGGGTATCGGTCGGCGTAGCGCTCCAGCAGGCGGAGGGCCGGACCGTAGCCGGTACTCGGGTGATTCGTGAGCCCGATCAACCGGATGTTCTTGCTGCAGACGTGGCGGTGCACGTTGATGCTCGTCTCCCCGGTGTCGGCGAAGTTGCCCATCTCGAGCATCATCCCGCCGCGCTTGAGCATTTCGATGCCCTCGACGAACGACGACGGCGTGTTCGCCATGTGCAGCACGACATCGGCCCCCCGTCCGCCGGTGAGCTCCCGGACGCGTTCGATGCGTTCCTCCCGACTGGTGGCCGAGACGTCGAGGGTCTCATCGGCCCCACACCGCTTGGCCCACCCCAGCCGGTAGGCGCTGAGGTCGGTCGCGATGATCCGCCCGGCGCCCATCAGGTCCGCTTTGGCGATGTGCAGCAGACCCAACGGCCCCGAGCCGATGACCAACACGGTGTCGCCGGAATTGAAGCCCTCCAGCGCGTACGAGCTGAACTCCTTCACCTTGTCGAGGCTGGCCGCACACGTCATCAGTTCGGCCAGGACGGCGACCCGCGGCGACAGGCCGTCGGGCACCTTGTAGACGAACGTGTCGGGCCGGACGTAGAGCTGCTCGGCCCAACCGCCCAGCAGGTGCGGCGGCTCCGCGCTGCTGAACGAGTTCCCGTAGCACTCGGAGTTGTCGCACCACACGTAGCCCATCACGTGCGTGCACGGGTAGCAGCGACCGCAGACGATGTCGGGACACATCGTGATCCGGTCTCCGACGGCGAGCCGCCGGCCGTAGAACTCGATCCGCTCGGCTGCGATCGGAGTGATCTCGGCGATCACGCCGACGTTCTCGTGCCCCTGGATGATCGGGAAGGGGGTGTCGGTCTCGGCGGGCGTGCCGGCGTACTGCTTCGTCTCGCCGAGGAACGTGTGCTTGTCGGTCCCGCAGATGCCCGACATCTCCACTTCCATCAGCAGCGCGCCGTCGGGCAACGCCGGCCGCGGGAACTCCTGCACCTCATAGCGCCCGGGCTCGACGAGCACGGCCGCGCGGACCTGGTCGGTCACGGGGGACTACTGCCCAGACAGCGCCGCGTACGCCGACGCGGAGGACTCGCGGAGGAACTGCGCACAACGATCCCGTTCGACGTCGTCATCGATGCGGCCCGCCGCGACGCTGAGGGCCCACAGCGCGCGGAGGAAACCGCGGTTCGGCTCGTGCTCCCACGGGACGGGCCCGGACCCCCGCCAGCCGGCCCGGCGCAGGGCGTCGAGACCGCGGTGGTAACCGGTCCGGGCGTAGGCGTACGCCGCGACATCCGCGTCGAGGGCCTGCCGGGCGAGGGCCTGCTCGGCCAGCACGGCCCAGCCGAGGCTGGAGTCCGGGTGCGCGGCGACGACCTCGATGATCTCCGCGTCGGGGTCGTCGAGCTCGGGCCTCGCGGTGTCGGGCGGGAGATGGGTCGGCGTACCGCCCGCCATCAGATTGGGATGCGTCACGACGATCAATCTAGTCACGCCGTCGGATCAGACACTAGATCCAGTCGTGCCGCCGGAAGGTCACGAACAGGACCGCCGACACCGCGATCATGCACGCCAGGTAGACCCAGAATCCCGCACCCGTTCCGTACAAGGGGAAGTTGACGTTCATGCCGACGAAGCTCGAGACCAGGGTCGGGACCGCGATGATCGCCGCCCAGCCCGTGAGCTTCTTGACGATCGTGTTCAGCTGGACGTCGGCCAGGGCCAGGCTGGTCTCGAACACCGACCCCAACTCGTCCCGCAGCCGGTCGGCCGCGGTCGCCGTCCGGTCGTGCTGCTCCTCGATGAGCGTCCATTGCCGCCGCACGACCCGGTCGTCGTCCTCACAGCTCAGCCGGAGTTCGGCCGTGATGCTGCGCATCGGGTCGGTCAACCGCCGCAGGTTGGCCAGGCGTTTCCGGAGCCGGAAGGCCTGCAATTGTTCGGGTTTGCTCAGCGGCCTCTCCTCGAACAGGCTCGCCGCCAGGGCATCAGTGGTCGCTTCCAGCCATTCCACGACCTCCCCGTAGCCGGCGACCACGGCAGACATCAGCACCTGCACCGCCGCCTCCACGCCGTGCTCGGCCAGCCGGTCGGCGTGGGTCGCCAGCAACCGGGCCGGGTCGAGTGCCGGGCAGACATCGGCCAGGCAGATCAGCGCGCGATCGGTGATCATCAACGAGACCGGGTGCACCGTGAAATCCCCGGTCTCGTGGTCGAGGGACACGGCGTTGGTCACCACCAGCCGGGCCTGGCCGATCTGTTCGAACTTCGCCCGTTGATCGGCCGCCGTGAGGTCGTCGACGGCCGGTTCGTCCAAGTCGAGACTCTCGGCGACACGCAGCAGCTCGGATTGACCGTACGGCGTGGAGCGATCCAACACCCACCAGGCCAGCGCCCCGGAGTGCAGATCCAACACGTCCGCAAGGTCCTCACCGGCGAGATCTTCGGCGAGCACCTTCGATCCGGTCCAGACCCGGCTGAGCGGGAGTGGACCCGTCAGGGCTGCGGTCACTCGATCAGTATTCCGCTACTTCCGGTACTTCCGGGCCGCGCCGCGAACGCGGCCGTGCGTTATGCCGCTCGGGCGGGGAAAGGTACGCCCCGGCACCCAGACTCAGGCGTTGAGTGTGGTTCCGGTGCTGCGCAGGTCCTCGCACGCCGTCACGACGCGTTGGGCCATGCCGGCCTCGGCCAGCTTGCCCCAGGCGCGCGGGTCGTAGGCCTTCTTGTTGCCGACCTCGCCGTCGACTTTGAGCACCCCGTCGTAGTTGGTGAACATGTGGGCCGCCGCGGGGCGGGTGAACGAGTACTGGGTGTCGGTGTCGATGTTCATCTTGATGACCCCGTAGTCCAACGCGGAGCGGATCTCTTCCAGCGTCGAGCCGGACCCGCCGTGGAACACCAGGTCAAACGGGCGTTCCTTGCCGATCTTGGCGCCGACCTGCTCTTGGATGTCTTTCAGCACCTCGGGCCGGAGCTTGACCGCGCCCGGCTTGTAGACGCCGTGCACGTTTCCGAAGGTGAGCGCGGTGATGTAGCGACCCTTCTCGCCGGTGCCGAGCACCTCGACGGTCCGCAGTCCGTCGTCAACCGTCGTGTACAGCTTCTCGTTGATCTCGTGGCTGACACCGTCCTCCTCGCCACCCACGACCCCCACCTCGATCTCCAAGATGATCTTGGCCGCACTGGTCTGGGCCAGCAGTTCGTCGGCGATGGACAGGTTCTCCTCCACCGGTACCGCCGAGCCGTCCCACATGTGCGACTGGAACAGCGGCTCCTCCCCCCGCGCCACCCGCTCGGCGGAGATGGCCAGCAGCGGCCGGACGTACTTGTCCAGGTTGTTCTTGGGGCAGTGGTCGGTGTGCAGGGCCACGTTGATCGGATAGTTCTTGGCCACCTCGTGCGCGTAGGCGGCCAGCGCCACCGCTCCGGTGACCATGTTCTTGATGGTCGGACCGGACGCGTACTCCCCGCCTCCGGTCGACACCTGCACGATGCCGTCTGAACCGGCCTCGGCGAAGCCCTGCAGGGCAGCGTTGAGGGTCTGGGAGGAACTCACGTTGATGGCCGGGTACGCGAACGCGTTCTCCTTGGCCTTGTCGAGCATCGCGGCGTAGACCTCGGGAGTGGCGACGGGCATGGCGAACTCTTTTCTGCTCAGGACTTCTTGCTGCTCAGCGTGGACACCACCCAGTCTGTCAAAGCCTGCGGCCGAGCCGAGAGCCCCCCTGACTCCCCACAGAATCTCGGGGAGGGGACCAGCGGGCTACGCCTCCAGCGCGCTGAGATCGACCCCGTGACGGCCGGCGGAGTAGGCCCGCGCGGTCGTGTCCAGGGTCGCGGGGAGCACTCCCAGCTGGTCGAGCGGCACGTCGGCGAACCCGCCGGTGTGCTCCATCCGGAACCGGGGGCTACGCCCGACGCGTCCCTTCACGACCCGGAGGCGGGTGATCTGGGGCCAGTACGCGAACACGTCGGCCACCTGCACGCCCGCCCGACCGATCCGCAGGGCCACACCCTCTCGGATCGAGGCCAGATCCCGCTTGGCCTGCACGTAGCCGACCACGTAGACGGCCAGCCAGGCGATCGAGACGCCGAACAGCACGCCGTAGACCACCCACAGCCCCGGTCCGAAGGCCGCCCGCTGCCAGATGTAGAGCGCCACCAGGATCACCACGGTGAGGACGAGGCTGATGATCCGTCCCCGGACCAGCCGCCGGCGGCGGGTCACCTTCTGCTGAGGCTCGGTGCTGTCGTACGGCAGGACGAGTTCCTCGATCGGAGCGTAGGTCACGGGCGAGGGTCTCAGGTGTCGCCGGCGCCGCGGGGGGTGATGGCCATGTGGATCCGGTACCGGTCGCCGCGGTACCACGAGGTGGACGATTCGATCACCCGCTCACCGGCACAGGTGACCCGCTCCTGTACGAGCAGCGGGGCCCGCTTGGCGATCCCGAGGATGCGGGCCTGGTGGGCGTCGGCGGCCTCGGCTCGTACGGTCTGCTCACCGCTGGTCACGACCACCCCGTACTCGGCGGCGAACACGTCGTACAGGGATCCGAGTTCCCGCTGCAACAGACCGGGGAACAGGGCCGACGGGTAGTAGCCCACCTCGTGCGCCATGGGCGTGCCGTCGGCCATTCGCAGCCGTTCTACCCGGATCACGCCGCGCCCTGGCCGGGTCCGCAGTGCGTACGACACCTCGTCGTCGGCGGGCTCCTCGCGTGCCGACAGCACCACGGTGTCCGGCTGCAGCCCGCGATCGCGCATCTCGCGGGAGAACGAGGTGAGGTGCAACCGCGAGTCGACCTGCGGCCCGGTGACGTACGTGCCCTTGCCGTGCACCCGCTCGAGGACGCCGCCGCCGACGAGGTCGGCGATCGCCTGGCGCACGGTGACCCGACTGACCCCGAGCCGTTCGACCAGAGCCCGTTCGGAGGGGATCGCGTCACCCGGACTCAGTTCGTCGTCGATCAGCTGCTCGAGAATCCCGCGAACCTGGGCTCGTTTGGTCGTGGCCGCGCCGAGCGGCCGTCCGGCGCGGTTGCCCGAGTCGCCGTCGGCGAGATCCTGCTCCACCCGCGCTCCCATCGCCGCGTCGACCGATCAACCAACAAGACCAGCGCAGACCAGTATGGAGGAGTTCGGAGGCCCGACCAAGCCCCTCCGCTCCTCGGCCAACTCGAGGCGGCACCCTTGCCTCGTGCCGGGCACCCCCTGCAGACGGTGCAGCCCACGAGGAGGGGGTGCGGCCTGGTCAAAAGCCCACGGCGAATCATGCCTGGCGTGCCCACTTCTGCGCCCAGTGGTACATGGCGATGGCTGCGGCCGCACCGGCATTGAGGGACCGGGTCGAGCCGTACTGACTGATGGCGACCAGTCGCTCGCACACCGCGACCAGGTCGGGCGTCAGCCCGGGCCCCTCGGAACCGAAGACGAGGCAGACCCGTTCGGGCAGCTCCGCGCCTTCCAGCGGCCCGGCGCCCGGCAGGTTGTCGACCCCGACGGCGACGTAGCCGTGCTCAGCCAGCCACGCGGCGAAGGCCTCGCTGTCGGCGTGGTGCTCGAGGTGCAGGTAGCGGTCGGTGACCATGGCGCCGCGCCGGTTCCAGCGCCGGCGGCCGAGGATGTGGACCCCGGACACGTTGAACGCATTCGCGGTGCGCACCAGCGACCCGATGTTGAAGTCGTGCTCCCAGTTCTGGATGGCGATCCGCAGCGGGTGTCGCCGGGTGTCCAGGTCGGCCACGATGGCGTCCAGTTGCCAGTACCGATATCGGTCGACGACGTTTCGCCGATCACCCGCCGCCAGCAGCTCGGGGTCCAGCCGCGGATCGTCGGGCCACGGCGGTGGGTGCGGTCCGACGCCGACCCCGGCCCAATCGTCGTCGTTCAGGGTCTTCACAGGCGGCGAGGCTACCCTTGGCTCCCGTGACGCCCGCCCTCCTGACGCCAATGCTGCTGCCGGAGTGGATGGATCCCGAGTTCTTGATCTACTTCTTCGGCCCTTTCGCGCTCTGGGGCGTCGCCTTCATCATCTTCGCCGAATGCGGGTTGTTCGCCATCCTCCCGGGTGACTCGCTCCTCTTCACCGTCGGCCTGTTCGTGGCTCTGGGGGCCATCGCGCACCCGCTGTGGTTCGTGTGCCTGGTGCTGACCGTCGCTGCCGTGCTCGGCAACGCCTGTGGCTACTTCCTGGGCCGGATCATCGGCCCGCCGCTGTTCCGCGAGCGCACCGGCGTGATGGGGAGAATCTTCAAGCAGTCGTACGTGGCGAAGACCCACGCCTTCTTCGAGAAGTACGGCCACCGCGCCCTCATCCTGGCCCGGTTCGTCCCGATCGTCCGCACCTTCGTCACCCTGGTGGCCGGAGTGGGCAAGATGGACTTCCGCCACTTCATCACCTACACCGCCATCGGTGGGGTGTTGTGGGCCTGCGGCGTGACCGTTCTCGGTTTCTACCTGGGCCGGGTGCCGTTCGTTCGCGACAACCTCGAGGTGGCACTGATCCTGATCGTGCTGGTCTCGGTCATCCCCATGGTGGTCGAGTTCGTGCTGGCGCGCCGCCGGGCCAAGCAGGCCACCGCCGCCGTCTGATCAGGGCGGCTCGGTGAGCTCCAGCAGTTCGAGGAGTTCCGCGGGGGTGGGCGACCACAGTCCGGCCGCGACGTTGCTCTGCACCTGCTCGACCGAGGTCGCACCCGCGATCACGGAACCAACGGTCGGCATCGCCGCCAGGCCGCCGATGGCCACCGTCACCAGATCGAGATTCCGCTCGGCCGCGAAGCCGGCCAAAGCCTCGACGGTGTCGAAGTTGGCCCGGTCCAGGTGGTCGGGCTGGGCGACCAGCCGACTGCCGGCCGGTGGCGGCTCGTCCCGGCGGTACTTGCCCGTGAGCAGTCCGCGGGCGAGAGGGAAGTACGGCAGCAGACTCTGGCCCGTGTGCTCGATCGCCGGGATCAACTCCGCCTCCGCGCCCCGGTCGAGCCACGAATACTCGTTCTGGGCCGAGATGAACGCCTCGTAACCGCCCGTACGGGCCGTCCAGTCGGCGTCGACGACCTGCCAGCCGGTGAGGTTGGACGACCCGACGTAGCGCACCTTGCCCTCGGCGACGAGCTCGCTCAAGGCGGCCAGGGTTTCCTCGATGGGCGTGTTGGGGTCGGGCGTGTGCAGTTGGTAGAGATCGATCCAGTCGGTCCCCAGCCGCCGCAGGCTGGCCTCGACGGCGATCCGGATGTACCGGCGGGAGCCGCGGGCACCCCAGTCCGGGCCGTTCAGCCCGCCCATGTCGGCACCGAACTTGGTGGCCAGTACGACTTCCTGGCGACGGCTGCCCAGCGCCTGTCCGAGCAGGATCTCAGAGCGTCCGCGGTTGCCGTAGACGTCGGCCGTGTCGAACAACGTGACCCCGGCGTCGATGGCCGCGTTCACCACCGGCGCAACGTCCTCGTCGGCCATCCTGGCCCCGAAGTTGTTGCATCCGATGCCCACCACCGAGACGGTCAGGCCGGAGGTGCCGAGTTGCGCGTAAGTCATGTCCCCCGACACGACGACCTACCGCTGATCGGGGGGCTGCTGAGTGGGCGGGGTTTGCGGAGGCGGCTGGGGCGGCCAGGCCGGGCCACCCGATCCGCCGGCCGGACCGGTCTGCGGGGCTGAGTAACCGCCCGAGGCCGGTGGAGCGTACGGGGACGACTCGGGCTGGGGCGCCGGGGCCCGCTGCTCGTACCCTGGCTGCCCATAGGTCTGCGGATTCGGAAGCGCATCGGAGCCCGCGCCGGACGAGTGTGTCGGCGGGAGCTGCGACTGCTGGGGCGTGGACGGCGGAGCCTGCTGCGGATCGCCGCGGTAGGCGATTTCACCGAAGCTGACGTCCGGCGCGGAGCGTACGGCCGGTTCGCTGACCTCGAAATAGGTCGCCTTCTCGAACTTGAACGCGTTCGCGATCAGGTTGGTCGGCACCGATTCGATCTTCGTGTTGTAGACCCGGACGTTGGCGTTGTAGAACCGCCGGCCGGCGGCGATCCGGTCCTCGGTCTCGGTGAGCTGGCGCTGCAGTTCGAGGAAGTTCTGATTGCTCTTCAGATCGGGATACGCCTCGACACTCACGATCAGGTTGCGGACGGCGCCGGAGAGGGCGGCCTCGACGTCGGCGCGTTCCGGGCTCGGCATCGAACCCTCCTGGGAGGCCAACTGCTGCGCCTGACTGCGCAGCCGGGTGATGTCCTCGAGAGTGTTGCGTTCGTGCGCGGCGTAGGCCCGGACGGTCTCGACCAGATTGGGGATCAACTCGTAGCGGCGATTCAGTTCGACGTCGATCTGCCGCCACGACTCCTGGATCTGGTTGCGGGACTTGACGAACCCGTTGTATCCGCTCACCGCGACGAGCGCGATGATGCCGACGATCACCAGCAAGATGATGATCACCGTGATGGTTGTGCCCATCGAAACTCCTCAATCTCCGACTGCGCCGGCTTCGCACCTCCGGCCGGTCCAGGGTATTGCCCGCGGGCCCGGTTTTGCAGGTTAGGGGGTCGCCTCGGCCAGTCCGAGGTCCACGGCGTCGATCGCGTAGCGATACGACAGCCCGGCGGCTTCCACCCGTTCGCGGGCGCCGGTGTCCCGGTCGACGATGACCGCCACCCCCACCACCTCCGCCCCGGCCCGGCGCAGCGCCTCCACGGCGGTCAACACCGAACCGCCGGTCGTGCTGGTGTCCTCGACGGCCAGCACCCGCCGCCCCTGCACCGGTGAGCCCTCGATCTGGCGCTGCAGACCGTGCTCCTTCTGCGCCTTGCGGACCACGAAGGCGTCGAGCCGATCGCCGGCCGCGGCGGCGGCATGCAGCATCGCCACCGCCACCGGGTCGGCACCCAGAGTCAACCCCCCGACGGCGTCGAAGTCCCAATCGGCCACGAGCGCTCGCATCACCCGCCCGACCAAGGGCGCGGCGGCACCGTCCAGGGTGACCCGGCGCATGTCGACGTAGTAGTCCGCGATCCGTCCCGAGGCGAGGGTCACTTCGCCGCGGACCACGGCCAACTCCTTGACCAGGGCGATCAGTTCGACCGTGTCGGGATCGGACTCGGCGTCGGAAGCGGGCCGGGCCAGGCGGGTGGACATGACCGCACCCTATCGAGGTCAGCCCTTGGTTTTGGTGCTCGCCAGATGGCCGAACCCCACCGAGCGGTCCGGTGAACGGAACAGGTCCTGACAGGTCGTCAGGGTCAGCAGTGCCTTGGTCGGTTTCGACTCCGGTTTGCCCGGCACGGGATCCAGCACCCAGGTGTCGGTGTCCGGCACGGTCAGATCCCGCGGCGGATCGTCGATGACGTAGGTATAGATCGCGTCGCGCGTCTCGACGATCACCAGATCGCCACGCTTCAGTTCGAGCAACTCCGCGAAGGGTTCTCCGTGGGTGATCCGGTGGCCCGCGAGGGCGAAGTTGCCGACCTGGCCCGGCTGGGCCGAGTCGGTGTAGTGCCCGACGCCGCGATCGAGGTCGCGCTCATCGGTGCCCGACAGAATCGGCACCTCGTAGTCCTCGCCGAAGGCCGGCACCCGCAGCAGGGCTATGGCCTGACCCGGGATCTGGGTCCGTCGTGCCGACTTGACTGCGCCCGGTTCAACCGGCTTCGCGCCGCGTTCGCTGGCGGAGCCCTCGGCCGCCCACTTCGTCCGCAGCCCTGACCTCTCGTCGGCGAAGGCCCGCTCGGAGATGAGATTGGTCCCGACGTACTGGAACCCGACCCACCCGAGCAGACCTAGACCCGCCAACAGCAAGGCGATGCCGATCACGGTCAGCACGGTGCGGCGCCGGTTCCGCTCGGGCGGTCCGGGCCGAGACGGAGCCGGTGGGGCGGCACCCGGTGGCATGACGACCGATCCGCTCACCCACAACATTCTGCCCGGGAACATCCAAATTCGGGTTGAGCGCTGCTGGCCCGGCCCCGACCTAGAATCCGTCCGTGAGCGCACCGCCGGGCTGGTATCCCGATCCGGGCGGCCAGCGCGGCGCTTTTCGCTACTGGGACGGGCGACGGTGGTCCGCGGTCACTCAGCCGTCGCCACCGCCGGCCGGTCCGCAACTCCCAGGTTCGGCTGCGAGTGCCACCACCGCGTCGGCGGGTCGTTCACGACGGAGCCGGATGGGCTGGATCATCGGCGGGTTGGCGCTGCTGGTGGCCATCGTGGTGGTGGGCGTGCTGGCCGTACGAGCGGTCGGTGGCGCCCTGGGCGGCGGACCGTTCCTGCCGGGGGGCGATCCCAGCAGCGACGTCTGCCCACCCGCCGATCCCGCCTCGCCGTCCCCGCAGCCCGCGGACGGACGCGTGCACGGCGGCCGGTTGTCCTACCCGACGCTCGGCGCGCCCTGGGGGGCTCCGGTGCCGGAGGACCGGGTCGCCTTCGGACGGGGCGTGTTGCAGCAGTACGTCGAGACCGAGAACGGCCAATTCGGACGATTCACCAGTTGGGGCGCAGCGGTGCTGGTCGGCGAACTGGTCGCGGGGGACGGCTTCTTCACGCCCAAGGACGGTGCGGCCATCGTGGTCAAGTGCGTCACCGGGACCTTCTACGGCGACACCGAGGTCACCCGCGACGACCAGAAGAACGCCGCGATCACCGTCGACGGCCACAACGGCTGGATCATCGAATCCAATCTGGGCTTCGAGGTGCCCGGGTTGCAGGCCAAGCACGAGTTGTTGATCGTGGTCATCGTCGATACCCGCGACGGAGCCGCCGGGCTGTTCTACGCCTCCGTACCCGAGAACGCCCCGCAGCTCGTCGGACCGGCTCGGCAGGCGTTGGCCAACCTGCGGGTCGACTGAACCTGCCATCGGGGCGAAAGCACCCGTTCACCACGCCGTTTCACCATGCTGTCCGGCTCGCTCAGGGGCAGGGTCTCGGCTGGCACTAGGGTGACCGATCATGACAGCGCAGCCACACTCGAAGTGGAAGGCGGCCCGGGTCAAGTCGGCCACCACCACCATCTTCGCCGAGATGTCGGCCCTCGCGTTGGCGACCTCGTCGGTGAATCTCGGCCAGGGCTTCCCCGACTACGACGGGCCCGACTTCATGTTGGCCGCGGCCCGGGCGGCCATCGCCGACGGGGTGAACCAGTACCCGCCCGCCCGCGGCATCGCCGCACTGCGGCACGCCATCGTGGCGCACAGCGCGCGACACTACGGGCTGGCCTACGACGCCGACTCCGAGGTGTTGGTCACCACCGGGGCAACGGAGGCGCTGGCCGCGGCGATCCTGGCCTTCGTCGAGCCGGGTGACGAAGTGATCGCGCTGGAACCCTTCTACGACTCGTACGCCGCCTCGATCGACCTGGCCGGCGGGACCCGGGTCGGCGTCGGGCTGTTCGGGCCGGACTTCGCCCTCGACCTGGCCGAATTCGAGGCGGCCATCACGCCGCGCACGAAGGTGTTGTTGATCAACTCACCGCATAATCCGACCGGCACCGTGCTGGAGGTCGCCCAGCTGGCGCGAATCGCCGAGCTCGCGGTCCAGCACGATCTCCTGGTGTTGTGTGACGAGGTGTACGAGCACCTCGTCTTCGACGACGTCGAGCACCGGCCGCTGGCCGGATTTCCCGGGATGTCGTCGCGGACGATCCGGATCTCCTCGTCGGGCAAGACCTTCTCGGCCACCGGCTGGAAGATCGGCTGGGCGTTGGGGCCGGCGCGGCTGATCGACGAGGTGACGGCGGTCAAGCAGTTCCTGACCTTCGTGTCGGGCGCTCCGTTCCAACCGGCGGTCGCCCGGGCGCTGACGGAGGGCGACGACTGGATTGCGGACTCGCGGCGGGCGCTTCAGGCCAAGCGCGACCGGATGGCCGCCGGTCTCCGGCGCGCGGGCCTGGATCCGATCATCCCCGGCGGCACGTACTTCATGACCACCGACGTCACCCCCCTCGGCTACCCCGACGGGGTTACCTTCTGCCGGGAGCTGCCCCATCGCTGCGGTGTCGTCGCCATCCCGCATCAGGTGTTCTACGACCGGGTCGAGCACGGCCGACCGTACGTGCGGTGGGCGTTCTGCAAGACCGACGACGTCCTCGACGAGGGCCTCCGCCGGCTCGAGAGCTTGGCGTGAGGGCCTAGACGATCCGGCCGCGCGAGCGGTACCACTGGCTGGCGCCCGGAGTCCACAGGATCAGGCAGGCGGTCACGATGTACAGCGCGGGGGCCAGCCACCAGATCAGGTTGTCCTGGAGCCACCAGGCCGACCAGCCCAGCGTGACCAGCCCGGTGACGGTCAGGCTCCAGCGGGCCCAGGGCCGCGGCGCCAACACGACGAAACCGAGGAGGAACGACAGGAGCGGCAACCCGTAGAGCGGCCAGGCGAGCCCGTCGACCATGCGGTAGTGGAAGCGGTTCAGTATATGGAACAGGCTCCCATCGGAGCCGCTGGTGGACAGATTGGCCGCTCCGGCGGTGGCCACCAACCAGGCGAAGCTGAGGACACAGATCCACTGCAGCGAGGCCGTCACCGTCATGGCGGCAGAGATGCCCACGACGGCCGGGCGCTGCGCGAGCCACGGCCCGGGAACATAACCGGGGCCAGGCGCCGGCACGGGTCGCATCGCCGGGTCCTGAGGCGGGTACTGCGACGGGTGTGGCGGCGGGTAATGCGACGGGGGTCCGGACGGGTATCCCGGGGGTCCTCCGGCGGGGGGCGGCTGGAACTGTGGCGTGCCGCGTGATCCCGGCGGGCCCGGGTGAACGTACGGCTGCGACATGGAACCAGCGTAGGTCCCAGGGCAGGCTCGCACGTCTCAATCGAAGAGGGCCTCGTAGTACGTCTGGGTGTCGGCCACTCCGACCCGCACGGGAGCGATCCGCTGCAGGATGGCCTCAGCCCGCCGGCCGAATCGCACGGTCGCATCGTTGAAGGCGCAGATGTCGTAGGCCAAGACGCCCTGGTCGGCGACGCATCCGGCTGCCAGTTCCCGGACGACACGTTCGAGCAGTCGGAACTGGCCCCGATGCGGCGCAACCATCACGATGCCGAGGTAGTAGATCGCCTTCCGGGCCGCGTGTTCGGGATGGCGAGTCGCGAAGAACTCCGGACTGACCCAGCTGACAGCGTCGAGATCAGTGGTCACCGTGGCCAGGGCGACTGGCTCGGTCGCGGATCGCCAGACGCTGTACTTGAGGATCCGCGGGTCGTACATCTCGTCGATGAACTCAGTTTGGCTGAGGACGTGCCGCGCGGCCGCGCTCGTGCGGAGGGCGCCGAACGCCTCCAGATAGACGGCGTACAGGCGTCTGGCCTGATCCGGGCTGAGCACGCGATCGGAACGCACGGGCCACAACTCCGCGACGGGATGGCCTGCGGCCGGGTCGTCAATGACGACCGCCGTCGATCCACGAGACGGTCCGGTAGCTCGCGACCACGACGGCACAGACCGGGTTGCTCTCGCAGGTGATCGAACTGAGCATGGTGCCGGCGGTCAGGAATCCCGGGGCGCGGCCCGCGATCATCGCCGCGATGCTGTGCTGCAGTTGAAGTTCGACGTCGTGCCGCGACCATCCGCTGTGTTCGGCGAAGAGTCCGGCGCCGGAGCCGTCGGAGTGTTGGGCCCAGGTGATGCCCGCCCAGGCGGCCTCTCCAGGGGTGCTGGAGTACGCGTCGGCGTAGACGCAGTACAGGAGGTCGCCGTGACCACCGGGTACCTGCTCGGCGGGCTCGGTCTCGACCACCTCGGCGCCCGGAGGAATGACTGAGCTGAGCCGGAGAAGGTTGAAGTCGGCCACCCCGGCGGCGCGGAGCGCATGGTCGAAGGCCGCCAGCCGCGTGAGACCCGTGCCGGTACCCCTGCTGACTCGGATGGTTAACGCGGATCCCAGTCCGTCCGCGGAGCACTCAGCCGCGGACGGCCGGCTCAGGGTGGTGGTCATGCACGGTCTCCTCCGAGTTGGGTCCGACCGCGGTGGACCGCGGCAGGGTGAATATGAAGGTGGCGCCTCCGTCGGGATTATTCTCCGCCCAAATACGCCCACCCAGGCGCTCGATGATGCTGCGACTGATGGCGAGCCCCAGACCGGTTCCGCCCCGGTCGCGAGCGTCGGAGGAGTCGACCTGCTCGAACCGGCGGAAGATCGAACTGAGCTTGTCGGGCGGAATGCCGCGACCGGAATCGCGAACCACGAACTCGACGAAGGCCCCCACTGCCTTGGTGTGGACCCGGATCGTCGACTTGGGCGGGGAGAACTTGATCGCGTTGTCGAACAGATTGATCAAGGTCTGCTCGGTGCGGTCGCGGTCGGTGCGCACCTGGCCCTCGATCGGACCGACCTCGATCGCAATCTCGGCCCGGTCGGCAAGGACCCGCATCTGGGCGGTGGCGGCCTCGATCAGCGCGCTCGCGGGATGATCCCCGACAATCATCGGCATCACCCCGGAATGGATTCGCTCGACGTCGAGGATGTCGTCGATCAGCCGGCCCAACCGAACCGACCCGTCCAAGGCGATGGTCACCATGCGTTGGGCGGCAGGGCTCAACGGCCCGAGACTTCCGGAAGCAACGAGACCCAACGCCCCTCGGGTGGAAGTCAGCGGAGTGCGGAGCTCGTGACTGACGATCGACACGAACTCGTTCTTCATCCGGTCGACCTCTTGGCGTTGGGTGATGTCACGGAACACCACCACGGCGCCGATCGGCTGGCCATCGTCGGTGGTGGGGGACGCTGTCACCTCGACGGGGATGGTCCGGCCGTCGGCTCGTACGTAGCTGTCCTCTTCGGCGCTGGTGACGACACCCCGGGTGATCGCCTCGAAGATGTAGCACAAGTTCTCGGGGAACGGATCCCCGCTGGGCTGGGGCCCGTGGAACACCTGGTGGGCGTTGACGCCGATCAACGAGGTCGGTGCGTAACCCAGCGTCCGGGCCGCCACCGGGTTGACGAACGTGACCGTTCCCGCACGGTCGACACCGTAGATGCCGTCAGCCACCGAGTTGACCAGCAGGTCGGTCCGCTCGGTCAAGGCACGCAGATCCCGACTGCGCTCGATCACCCGTTGTTCGAGCCCGCGACGCAGTCGCTCGTTGTCGATGATCAAGGTCACCTGGCGGCCGACCACGCCGAGCAGGACCATGAACCACAGGATCGCTGAAACGGTGCTGAGGGCGTTGTTCTGATCCTGCCGCAGGCCGGCCGCCGCCCCGACGAAGAACACCGTGAACATGAAGGTGGTGCCGGCAACTGCCGACCCCTCCCGGTGCTGCTCCACGGGGGTCGAACCCCCCGCCGATGCGCCGCGGACGGCTAGCGCGATCGTCAGGTAACCCGCGATCCAGCCGATGTCGGCGATCGAGCCGAAAGCGAACGGGCCCGACACCGTGATGATCGCGGACATGAAGTCAGAGATGCAGAACAGGGCGAAGCCGATGCTCACCAGCCCCAGGAAGGCGCCGTCCTCGGACGTGCGGCGCAGGAAGAGCAGCAGGGCGGTCGTGGCCACGACAATGTCGATGACGGGGACCAACAGCGGAAGCGCCCGACTGGCCAGGTCTCCGTCCGGTCCGACGATCTGGGGGAACAGCGTGACGCTGGCGAAGAACAGCACCGAGCCCCCGATCACCACGCCGTCCATCACGATCCGGGTCACCTCCGCCGGGCGGCGCGGGGTGGAAGGGAAGGTGATGGTCGCGCTGACGCCGAGGAGCAACGCCACCAGCAGGCAGATGTCGGCCGGCGAAGCGCCTGCGTTCGGGCCCATGGACGTACCCGCCGCCAACAGCCAAACGTTTCCAGCTGTGCCGACCATGGCGGCCAGTCCGAACAGACCCCAGGCCCTGGTGCGCCGGCGTTCTCTTGATCTTTTGGCCTGATACCGGCACGCCGCGGCGACCGCGAATCCGCCGACGAGGAGGCCCAGTCCACTCGCCACGCGCTGTAGCGACTCGGGAACAGGACTGATCAAGATCAAGAAGATCAGCAGCACGAACGCTGCTGCACTCAACCACATAACGCGCAGTCGCCAAGCCCCCGGCCCTTGGGGACTAGGATGCCCCGGCACGTTCGCGACGTTACCAAACATGCTCTGCGAGCGTCGATGATCGCGCCCTGGACAGGAAGGGCTTGCGGTCGTCGGATGGCCTGAACGCCGTTGTCGGGTCGGTGGGCCGCGTGCTCCATCAACTCGGGCCGAAGGTCAGTCGTTGATCCGGTGCCGGGGAGGGTTGGGCGTCGGCCTCGGTGAATCCTGTCCATGGGCCGGTGAGCTGGCCTAGTCGCGGACCCGAGATCACCCGGTATGGGTACGGGGACCGGCCGGCCCGCTCGGCGTACTCGGTGGTGGGGAGCGGCGAGTCCGAGCCCGCCACCACGATGTTTCCGAAGCGACGGCCCTTGAGCGTGGCCGGCTCGGCGCTCAAGAAGGTCTGGTCGAAGACAGAACGCAGGCCGGCCAGCACCCGACGGCCGTAGACGGAGGGTCCCCGGTCGGTCAGGTTGATCACCAGCACGCCGGTCGGAGTGAGGGCCCGGCGCGCTTCGACCAGGAACTCGACGGTGGTCAGCTCCGCCGGCGTGCGGGCGCCCACGAAGGCGTCGACGATGATCAATTGGGCCCGCCCGGCCGGCAGGGCCGAAACGCCAGCCCGTCCGCCGTCGTCGCGGACCCGGATCCCACTGCGCTTCGGTAGCGGGAGGTGCTGCCGGACGAAGGCGGTCAACTCGGCGTCCGGCTCGAAAACGATCTGCGAGGAGCGCGGGCGGGATGCCGCAACGTATCGAGGCAGCGTCAACGCCGCCCCACCGACGTGGATCACCCGCAACGGAGTGCCCGGCGGAGCCAGCACATCGATGAGGTCACCGATCCGCTGGACGTAGTCGAACTCCAGCCGCAGCGGATCGTCGAGGTCGACGTAGGACTGATCTGTCCCGTCGACCCGCACGGTGAAGGCCGCGGGGTGGGCACGGTCGGGAATCAGCTCGGTGCCGGGCCGGAGTTCGAAGTTCATGCGCGACGAGATCCGGCCGGGAGCCCCGGCCGGCTCACGTTCGGGCACTCAGCCAGTGGCAGTCCCGCTGCTTTCGGCGAGATCTTCGCTGTCGTGAGGCCGCCAGATCTCCTCGATCCAACCGACCCGAGCGGTCCGACGGGCGGATGGCCGTCGGGAGCGACGCTGTCTGACCCGTCTCCGTCGCATGAACCGAACATGGTCGGGCGAACCGACAGGACCATCCATTCCCACCTGAACCGGCTGAGGGTGTGGACCGAGGTCATAGGCAGTGGAGCTCAAATGCCATTGATGCGGTCCTCGGGCGGGCTGACGGGAGAATTCTCGTCCAGGTAGTCGACGAAGGCGACCAGGTCTTCGCCGCCGCCGATCCGGTTGGTCCCCTCCCTGAACACGGTGAACGAGTCGCCGCCGTCGGCCAGGAAGTTGTTGGTGACGATGCGGTACGTCGTGCCCGAAGCGAGCGGACTTCCGTTCAGCGTGACGCCGCTGATGCGATCTCCGAAGGCGCCGTCCCGGTCGTAGGTGAACGAGAGTCCCGCGGACACACCGAGGATCAGCACTTCCCGGCCGCCCGGCCTGTCGTCGATGGCCTGCTGCTCGAGCAGACGCTCGATCTGGGCGCCCGTCAGATCCATGGTGACCAACAAATTGCCGAACGGCTGCACCTCGAAGGCCTCGCCGTAGGTCACGTCACCGGGCTGCTCACCGCCGGAGATGTCCTCGAAGGTGAGGTCCGCCCGAACTCCGCCCGGGTTCATGAGGGCGATCTGGGCACCCCCATCGCCGGATGCGGACGTGGCGGCCAGTTGGGCGTCGGCGATCAGGTTGGCCAGCGGACCCTCGGTGTCGCGGTTGGGGGAGCGGAGGATGTCGGCGGTGATCGACCCGACCACCTCGTTGGCGATCGGCGCGGACGCGGCGTTCCAGCGGTTGATGATTTCGGTCTGCGCCGGATCGGCATTGTTGCGGGCAACCAGATGATTCGTGGTCGTGGTCTTCTCGCGATCGACCTCGCCGCTACGCCTGCTGATGGTCAGCGTGGTCTCGGTCACCACGCGCCCGAAGGAGGAGGCGGAGGTGACCATCCGCGGCCGCCCGGCCGGATCAGCGATGTCGCATTGGTACGGCTGGTGGGTGTGTCCGGTGACGACCAGGTCGATCTCGGGGTGCAGGTTCTCGGCAATGTCGACGATCGGGCCGGAGATCCCGACGCACTGCTGGTACGTGCCGGTCTGGAATCCGCCCTCGTGCAGCAGCACGATGATCGTCTGGACGCCGCGTCGACGGAGCTCGCGCGCCGCCCGGTTCGCGGTCTCCACCTCGTCCTTGAACTGGATCCCTTGGATACCGGCCTGGGCGACCAGAGTCGGGGTCGCCTCCAAGGTCATGCCGATGTAGCCGACCTTGACCCCGCCGACCTTCTTGATCGTGGTCCCCGGCAGGATCGTGCGATTGTTGCGTTCCCGCACCACGTTGGCGGCCAACCATGGGAAGTCGGCGCCCGGGTAGCCGCCGGGTCCCCACGGCTCGTAGCAACCGTCGTCGGGGTGACAGCCACCCCGCTGCATCCGCAACAACTCACTGACGCCCTCGTCGAACTCGTGGTTGCCCACGCTGGAGACGTCGAGGCCCATCTCGTTCAGCGACTCGACCGCCGGCTCGTCGTGGAACAGCCCGGAGAGGAACGGGCTGCCGCCGATCAGGTCCCCTGCGGCCACCGTGTGTGAGTAGCGGTCGAACTTGCGGGCATGAGCGCGGAGCTCCTTCAGCTTCGTCGCCAGGTACTCCGCACCGCCGACCTCTGTAGCGCTCGGATCGAGGGCCGAGCCCAAGGTGGCATCGCTGCCCGACGGCGGCTGCAGGTGGCCGTGGAAGTCGTTGAACGACAACACCTGCAGCTCGAGGCCACCCCGCTGCGGCCCTCGCGGCTTCGCCTCGGCGCTGCCGCCTGCGGCCAGCGAGGTGAGGGCCAGCGCGGCGGCGAAGGTGGCGACGGCAAGGCGGCGGCGCGAACGCATGAGGGTCTCCCGGGGGCGGCGACTGAATCCGGCCACCATAAGCCGCGCCTGTCCCGGATCGCCAGGCCCCTCGACCGAGCCGTCGACGGGGCGATTGCGGCAGCGGGCCGCTAGCCGCTACGGATTCCGTTCACCCGCACCGGCTTCGCGAGGGCCAACGGGATGGACACCCGCTGTTTGGCCCGCACCCAACGGTTGAGGGTGCCGGAATAGACCTGGCCGCACGTCACGGTCTCGGAGCGGGTGAACGCGAACACCTCGGCGCGGGCGAGCTTCCAGTCCGCGGCGATGCTTCTGCCGAGCGTACGGAGGAAACCCTCTCGCTCCTCCGCCACCTCCGCCGCGACGCCGTCGGCGAACTTGGCGAGGGCGCGGTCGCGGTCGCCGGTGCGTTCCTCGTCGCTCTCCAGGATCGCGATCGGCAGCGTCAGGTAGCCCACGTCGTCGGGAACGCGGACATGGGGGAACGTGAAGGCGATCGCGCGCGTCTCTCCCGCGTCGACGCCGCCGAACGGTGACGTGCGGGTGCGCAGGACGTCGCCCGGCGCCTGGTTGATGAGCAGGGCCATCACGAACGGCTCGTCGTTGGTGGTGCCGCGGTCGAAGTCACTCTCCCGCTCGCACAGCAAGGTGTCCAGCTTGACGGTCCAGTCGCTCCAGGAACGGTTGTCCTGCACGACCCGGCCGGCCCGCCTGATCGACCCGCTGACCCGGTAGCGGCCCTCACCCCCACCGTCGACGGTGAGGGCGAACGGGCTCGGAGCGTCGCTCAGGGCCGTCAGTTGTTGGGGGGTCCAGACCTGCTTGGCGTGGCCGACGAGGTCGGCCGGGCCACCGATGAGGGAGAACAGCAACCTCCCCACGGTCTTGATCCCGGCTTCCAGCGCGTTGACGAAGCTGGTGCCCAGGGCGCGGAGCACCTCCGGGGTGTCGGCCGAATCGTTCTCCAGCTCCAATGCCGTCGGGAGCGTGGTGAACGGGCCGATGTAGTACACCTGGTCGTCACCCGCCTCGAAGTCGTTGTAGGCGAGCAGCGGATTGTGCCGGGGCATGTGATCGAGGACGTGGCGCCGGCCGCCGGCGTGCGCCACGATGTCGGCGTCGGTTCCCGCCCCGACGTCCTTGGACGTTGCCAGCCGTACGCGCAGATACCACTCGTTGGACGGTCGCCGCACCGAGGCCGGCGGGTACTGGCCGACGCCCAGAAACATGTGCGGGAAGCGGGAGAACTGCTCGTACTGCTTTTCTCGATCGCCCTTGACCGGGTTGTCGAGCTTCACCCGCCGCCAGAAGGCCCCGGCCCCGATCTCGTTCATCCGGGTGCCGATCAGGGTCAGCCACTGCTCGGAGGTGCGGCGGGCGAGTTCGACGGCCGCCGCGAACATCTCGGATCCGGACACGCCGAAGAGGCCGCGCACCTTGACGCCGATGTGGGCCTGCCAGGTGTTGTCGAGGTTCATGCCCGGCGGCGTCAGGTAGTAGACGTTCTCCGGGACCGGGATCCCGAGCACCGTCTTCGGCCGGGCCGGGGTGCCCTCCTTGCACGCCCGCCAGACCTCGCAGATCGTGGTGTTGGTCAGCGGCGAGACCGGGTGGCACGCGATGTCCAGCATCGTGGTGGCCTGCTTGAGCGCGACGCAGAACGGCCCCGGCTTGCCGTGCGGAAGCATCCCTTTGTGGTCTGGGTGCTCATAGCTGCCTGTGAACAGTGGCACCCTTTCGCGTTCGGCCTCCGGCATTTCCAGGTACGTGACGGTGCGCCGCGCGGGTTCGTCGAGCCAGTTGGAATGGCTGTAGAAGTCCTGAAGCGCGTGCAGGCCGGCCCCCACGATGTTGCGGGCGGCCGCGACGTCGTTGCCCTGGAAGGCCCAGACGAGGCCGGCCAGTGTGCCGCTGGTGTAGCGGCGCCACATCGTGTGCACCTGGATCGGGGCGAACAGGTCGTCGAAGTGCAGGTTCATCAGCATCGGCCCGCTGGCCAGCGACGCCTTCAGCCGCGACAGGCCGCCGGGCAGCCACCACAGCGGGTTGTAGAGGTAGCTGTCGACGTAGTCGGCGTGCCAGGCCAGCTCGTCGGCGGCCGCGTCGCCGAAGCCGACGTTCTGCGCCGCATCCCGAGTGATCACCTCGTGGTGCCACGGATTGCCCAGCACCGGGTCCTCGCCGCCGAACTGCGGCAGCGTCTGCGTGAAGTGGATGAACGGAAGCAGCATTCAGGCACCATCTCGGACCTCAGCTGCGCTTGTCGACCCCTCAGACGGAGACGGGCTGGGCCTCGGCGATCACGAGACCGTCGCTGCCCTCGTCCACATCGAAGGTGACGGTCTCGCCCTCACCGATCTCGCCGGACAGCACTTTCCTGGCCAGTTGGTCCTCGATGCTGGTCTGGATCAACCGGCGCAGCGGTCGGGCGCCGTAAACCGGGTCGAATCCGGTCAGCGCCAACCAGTCCTTCGCGGTCGGCGTGGCCTCGATGACGATCCGCCGGTCGGCGAGCCGGGCGTTGAGCCGGCGCAGTCCGATCTCGACGATCTTGGCCAGTTCTTCGGTGCCCAGCGGCTCGAACAACACGACTTCGTCCAACCGGTTCAAGAACTCCGGCTTGAACGCGCTGCGCACCACGCCCATCACCGCGTTCCGTTTCATCTCGGCGTCCAGGGTCTGGTCGGCCAGGAAGTTGGAACCCAGATTCGAGGTCAGGATGAGGATCACGTTGCGGAAGTCGACCGTGCGGCCCTGACCGTCGGTCAGCCGGCCGTCGTCCAGCACCTGCAGCAGGATGTCGAAGACCTCGCTGTGTGCCTTCTCCACCTCGTCGAGCAGCACCACCGCGTACGGGCGGCGCCGGACCGCCTCAGTGAGCTGGCCGCCCTCCTCGTACCCGATGTACCCGGGCGGAGCACCGACCAGGCGCGCCACCGAGTGCTTCTCGGAGTACTCGCTCATGTCGATCCGGACCATCGCACGCTCGTCGTCGAACAGGAACTCCGCGAGCGCCTTGGCCAGCTCGGTCTTGCCCACACCCGTGGGGCCGAGGAACAGGAACGATCCCGTGGGCCGGTTCGGGTCGGAGATCCCGGCCCGCGAGCGGCGCACGGCGTCGGACACCGCCCGGACGGCCTTCGTCTGGCCGATCAGGCGCTCGCTGATCCGGGACTCCATGGCCAGCAGCTTCTCGCTCTCCCCCTGGAGCAGCCGGCCGACGGGGATGCCCGTCCAGTTCGACACCACCTCGGCGATGTCGTTGGGTCCGACCTCCTCGGAGACCATCGACGGCAGCTGGCTCTCGGCCTGGTCGGCGTTCTCGAGTTCCTTCTCCAGGGCCGGGATCTCGCCGTAGCTGATCTCACTGGCCCGCACCAGGTCACCCTCACGGAGGGCCTTGTCGGCCGCGATCCGCAGCTCATCGATCTGGCTCTTGAGGTCGCCGACCCGGTTCAGACCCTGTTTCTCGGCCTCCCACCGGGCCTCCAACCCGCGCAGCTGCTCCTGGGTGTCGGCCAGCTCGGCCTGCAACCGGTTCAGTCGCTCCTGGCTGGCGGCGTCTTGTTCCTTGGCCAGGGCCATCTGCTGCATGGTCATCCGGTCGACGGTGCGACGGAGCTGGTCGATCTCCTCCGGTGAGGAGTCGATCTCCATCCGCAACCGCGAGGCGGCCTCGTCGATCAGGTCGATGGCCTTGTCCGGCAGCTGGCGGGAGGTGATGTAGCGGTGCGACAGGCTGGCGGCCGCCACCAGGGCGGCGTCGGTGATGGCCACCTTGTGGTGCGCCTCGTAGCGCTCGCGGAGGCCCCGGAGGATCGCGATGGTGTCCTCCACGCTGGGTTCGCCGACGAAGACCTGTTGGAACCGACGCTCCAGGGCCGGGTCCTTCTCGATCCGCTCCCGGTATTCGTCCAGGGTGGTGGCCCCGATCATCCGGAGTTCGCCGCGGGCCAGCATCGGCTTCAACATGTTGCCCGCATCCATGGAGGAGTCGCCGGTCGCCCCGGCGCCGACCACGGTGTGCAGCTCGTCGATGAAGGTGATGACCTGTCCCTCGGCGTCGCGGATCTCGGCCAGCACGGCCTTGAGCCGCTCCTCGAACTCACCGCGGTACTTGGCCCCGGCCACCATCGACGGCAGATCCAGCGAGATGAGCCGTCGGTTCTTGAGTGAGTCGGGCACGTCGCCGGCGACGAGCCGCTGGGCGAGCCCCTCGACGACGGCGGTCTTGCCGACACCGGGTTCCCCGATCAGCACCGGGTTGTTCTTGGTGCGGCGGGCCAGCACCTGGACCACCCGCCGGATCTCGGTGTCGCGGCCGATCACCGGGTCCAGCCGGCCCTCGCGCGCCTGGGCGGTGAGATCGACACCGTATTGGTCGAGGGCCGACGACGTGCCTTCGGCCTCCGCACTGGTGACGCGCTTGCTGCCGCGAGCGTCGTTGAAGGCCTGGGTGAGCGCACGCGGATTGACCTTCAGGTCGAGCAACAGCTTCTTGACGTCGGAATCGACCGCCGACAAGGAGATCAGCAGGTGCTCGGTGGCGACGAAGGAGTCGCCGAGCTGTGACGCCCGGTTCTCCGCGTCGGCCAGCACCCGGGCGAACGCGCCCGAGAGGGTCGGTTGACTCACCGAGGAGCCCTGAGCCGACGGCAACTTGGAGATCGCGCCTTGAGACGCGGCCGCCACCACGGCGGGATCGGCCCCGACCGCGGTGATCAGCGGTGCGGCGGTGTTTCCCGGTTCGAGCAGCAGTGCGTTCAACAGATGTGACGGCTCGGCACTCGGGTTGCCGTGCGACAGCGCCGTGCGCAACGCCGTCGAGACCGCATCGCGGCTCTTGGTGGTCAGCTTCTCGGTATTCATGCGGTGGTCCTTCGTTGGTCCCAGATCAAGGTTGAGTCTACCTCACTCAACTTTCAGGCACGAAGCTCTATTCCTGATAATCGACGCATGGGCGGCGCCGCGGAGGAACGAGACGGGGTGTCCTTCACTCACCTCGACCAGGAACTGTTCTCTGGCGCGGACGCGACCAAACGTGACCTGATCGACTATCTCGACACGATGGCGGACCGGCTGCTGCCGGTCCTGCAGGATCGTCCGCTGTCGGTGATCCGCGTGCGACCGGGCCAGCCACCCTTCATGCAGAAGAATCTGCCGAAGTACACGCCGGACTGGGTGCCGCGGGTGCCGATCTGGGCGGAGGCCTCGAAGCGAGAGGTCTCCTATCCGCTGGCCAACGACCGACGCACACTGCTCTGGCTGGGGAACCAACGCGCGGTGGAATATCACGTGACGCTTTTCCGGATGAGCTCACCCGGTCGGGCCAGCCATCTGATCATCGATCTCGACCCACCCGAAGGCGCCGGATTTGCGGTTGTGGTCGGGACGGCCAAGCTCGTACGGCAGGCGCTGGCTGACGCCGGCCTGGCCGGAGCGGTGAAGACGAGTGGCGCCAAGGGTGTCCACGTCTTCGTTCCGCTGGTCGAGAGTGCCGCTCCGGAGGACGTCGCGGCCGCGACCCGGGCCATCGCCGCGCGTTCCGAGCGTCTCGATCCGGCCCTGGCCACGACGGCGTTCGTCAAGGAGGACCGGGCGAACAAGGTGTTCGTCGACTCGACCCGGGCCGGCGGCGCGACCGTGGTGGCGACCTACAGCCCGCGGGTCCGGCCCGGCGTACCGGTGTCCTTCCCGCTGTCGTGGGAAGACCTCGATCGTGTCACTCCGACCGACTTCACGGTACGGACTGCTCCTGGGCTGCTCGGCACGTCCGATCCGTGGCGGGAGTCGATGCCGGAGCCCCAGGAGCTGCCCGCCGACCTCGTCGCCGAGGGTCACGAGATCCCGATCGCCCGGGTTCAGGCCATGCACGAAGGCAAGCGCCGGGCCCGAGACCGCCGGTCCTGACCGGGTCTCGCCACCGCCCGAATTGATGGGTGACCAATCAGGACTGACGACCGGGTAGCGCCCGAGGGGTCCGGAAGCGGCCGCCACCGAGGTAGACAGCGCCAGCCGGGTCCGCGGTGAAGACCCGGGAGCCCGGCGGAGTTGCTCGGATCGCGGACAGCAACTGGCCCGCTTCGGTCAGCTTCGCCCGGAGCTGGTCGATCTCGTCCTGCATCCGAAGGATCCGACGGATGCCTTCGAGATTGATCCCCTCGTCCTGGGACAACCGCTGGATCAGTCGCAGCCGAGCAATGTCGTGGGCGGAGTAGCGCCGGCCCCGCTTGGCCGTACGCCGCGGCGAGACCAGACCCATCCGGTCGTACGTCCGCAGGGTCTGTGGGTGCATGCCGGCGAGGTGAGCGGCCACCGAGATGACGAAGACGGGCGCATCGTGGTCGATCCGCTGCGGCAGCGAGGAGGTCGACACGATCTGCTCCTCAGTTCGCGGCGAACAGTTTGGCGCGCGGGTTCACCCGGCCGACCGCCTGGGCGTATGAGTCGAGGGCTTGCCGGGCCTGCTCGCTGAGAGCCTCGGGCACGACGACCTCGACCGAGACCAGCAGGTCACCCGTGTTCCCGTCGCGCTTCGACACACCCTTGCCGCGAACCCGGAAGGTACGCCCGTTGGGTGTCCCAGCCGGGACCTTCAGCCGGACCGGAGCGCCGCCGAGCGTCGGGATCTCGATCTCCGCGCCGAGCGCGGCCTCGTCGAAGGTCACCGGCGCCGTGAGTGTCAGGTTGTCGCCCTTCCGGCCGAAGATCGGGTGCGATCGTACGTGCACGATCACGTAGAGATCGCCGGCGGCGCCGCCGTTCTCCCCCGCACCGCCCTTGCCCTTGAGCCGGATCCGTTGCCCGTCGGTCACGCCGGCCGGGATGCGGACTTGCATGGTCTTGGTGGACCGACCGCGTCCGGAGCCGCTGCAGACCGGGCAGGGATCGTCGACGACCATGCCCCGGCCGCGGCACTCCCGGCACGGCTCGGTCACGGCGAAGACGCCGCCCGACGTCGAGGTCTGCATACCACTGCCCTGGCAGACGGGACAGACGTGCGGCACGGTGCCGGCCTTCGCGCCGGTGCCGTGGCAGCTGTCGCACGGGGCGTCGGACACCATCTGCATGCCGACCGTCACCCCGGCGATGGCGTCGTTGAAGTCGACCGTCACCTCGCCCTCGACGTCGCTGCCCCGCCGGGGCCCGCGCGACGTCGAGAATCGAGTAGTCCGGGAGCTGGTGTTGTTGAACAGACCCCCGAACAGATCGCCCAGGCCGGTGTCGCCGGCATTGCGGAACAAGTCGTCCATCGACGGTCCGCTCGGGCCCCCGCCGCTGCCCGGGAAGCGGAATCCACCGCCTCCGAACAGTCGCCGCGCCTCGTCGTACTCCTTGCGCTTGGCATCGCTGGACAGCACGTCGTTCGCCTCGGACACTTCCTTGAAGCGCCGCTCGGCCTCCGGGTTGCCGGGATTCTGGTCCGGATGGTTCGCCCGCGCCAGCTTCCGGTAGGCCCTCTTGATCTCGTCGGGTTTGGCGTCCTTGGAGACACCGAGGACCTTGTAGAAGTCCTTCTCGATCCAATCCTTGGTACTCATCTCCGCCTCCCTCCGAGTGTCATCTGGCGAATCGCATTGATCGACTTACTGATCCTTCTCGTTCTCTTCCATTTCCGACTCGACCGGCTCAGGCGCTTCGACAAGCTCGGGCCCGTCGACCGGCCCAGTGCCGTCGACCAGCCCAGTGCCGTCGACCAGCCCAGTGATCGGAGCATCGGGGTCCGGCTCGGCGACGGCCACCCGGGCCGGTCGCAGGATCCGGTCGGCGATGCGGTATCCGGGCTGCAGGATCTCCACGCAGGTGGGTCCCGAGATGCCCTCGGCGTGCGAATGCAGCAGCGCCTCGTGGATGTGCGGATCGAAGGGATCTCCCTTCTGTCCGTAGGTCTCCAGCCCGTGCTTGCCGGTCACGCGTTCCAGCTCGTCGGCCACCGCCTTGAAACCACCGGTCAGCTCGCCGTGCTCGGCCGCCGAGCGAACATCGTCCAGGGCGTTCAGCAGGTCCTTGAGCAGACCCTCGATGGTGGTCTTCCGGATCAGATCCCGGTCGCGGTCGACCCGGCGCTTGTAGTTGACGTACTCGGCCTGAAGCCGCTGCAGATCGGCCGTACGTTCAGCCAGCTGCGTCTTCAGGTCGCTCACCTCGTCTACGCGAGCCGGCTCGGTGGCCTTGTGGCTTGGGATGGTGTTCGCCTCCTCCGGCGTGGGAGCCGCAGCACGCTGCGGCTCCCTCACCTGGTACGTCAACGGGTCGATCCGGCGGTTGTCCCTGATGATCGGGCCCTGTTGTTCGTCGTCGCGGTCCGACTTGCTCACTTGGTCCCGCTCGACTTGGACTCGTCGCTCTCATCGACGATCTCAGCCTCCACCACGTCGTCATCGGCGGCGCCACCGGAGCTGCTGCCGTTGCCGGACGGGTTGTCGCTCGGCGCACCGGCCTCGGCCGGAGCCTGATTCTGCTGCGCCTGCGCCGCGGCGTACATGGCCTGCCCCAACGCCGCACTCGTGGTGTTGACCTTCTCGAGCGCGGTCTTCACCGCGTCGTTGTCGGTCCCCTCGAGCGCGGTCTTGAGCTCGGCCAGCGATTCCTCCACCGGCGTCTTGACATCGTCGGTGATCTTGTCGGCGTTCTCGCTGAGCAACTTCTCGGTCCGGAAGACCAGATTGTCGGCCTCGTTCCGGAGCTCGACGCCCTCGCGCCGCTTCCGGTCCTCCTCGGCGTGCGCCTCGGCCTCCTTGACCATGTTGTTGATCTCGTCCTTGCCCAGCGCCGAGCCACCGGTCACCGTCATCGACTGTTCCTTGCTGGTCGCCAGGTCCTTGGCGTGGACGTGCACGATCCCGTTGGCGTCGATGTCGAAAGCGACCTCGATCTGCGGCACGCCGCGCGGGGCCGGAGGAAGACCGGTCAGCTCGAAGTTGCCGAGCGACTTGTTGTCCCGAGCGAAGTCCCGCTCGCCTTGATACACCTGGATCATCACCGACGGCTGATTGTCGTCTGCGGTGGTGAACACTTCGGACCGCTTGGTCGGGATGGTGGTGTTGCGCTCGATGATCTTGGTCATCACGCCACCCTTGGTCTCGATGCCGAGACTGAGCGGAGTGACGTCGAGCAGCAGCACGTCCTTGACCTCGCCCTTGAGCACGCCGGCCTGCAGGCTCGCGCCGAGAGCGACGACCTCATCCGGGTTCACGCCCTTGTTCGGCTCCTTGCCGCCGGTCAGTTCCTTGACCAACTCGACGACGGCCGGCATCCGGGTCGAACCGCCGACCAGGATCACGTGGTTGATGGCGCCGACACTGATCTTGGCGTCCTCGATCACCGCGTTGAACGGGGTGCGGCAGCGGTCCAACAGGTCAGAGGTGAGCCGCTGGAACTCGGACCGGGTCAGCTTCTCCTCCAGGTGGAGGGGGCCCGACTCGCCGAGGGTGATGTAGGGCAGGTTGATCGAAGTCTCGCTCGCCGAGGACAGCTCGATCTTGGCCTTCTCGGCTGCTTCCTGCAGCCGCTGGCGGGCGATCTTGTCCTGGCTCAGGTCGGTGCCGTTCTTGTTCTTGAACTGCTTGACCAGCCAGTCGACGATCCGGGAGTCCCAGTCGTCGCCGCCCAGGCGGTTGTCGCCCTTGGTGGCCTTGACTTCGAACACGCCGTCGCCGATCTCGAGCAGAGACACGTCGAAGGTGCCGCCACCGAGGTCGAAGACCAGGATGGTCTGCTCCTTCTCACCCTTGTCCAGGCCGTACGCCAGCGCGGCGGCGGTCGGCTCGTTGATGATCCGGTCCACGGTCAGCCCGGCGATCTCACCGGCTTCCTTGGTGGCCTGCCGCTCGGCGTCGGAGAAGTAGGCGGGCACGGTGATGACCGAATGGGTGACGGTCTCGCCCAGATAGGCCTCGGCGTCCCGCTTCAGCTTCTGCAGCACGAACGCACTGATCTGCTGCGGCTTGTAGTCCTTGCCGTCGATGTTGACTTTCCAGTTGGTGCCCATGTGGCGCTTGACCGAACGAATGGTGCGGTCGACGTTGGTGACGGCCTGCCGCTTGGCGACCTCACCGACCAGCACCTCGCCGCCCTTGGCGAAGGCGACGACCGAGGGAGTGGTGCGCGATCCCTCGGCGTTGGGAATGACGGTGGGCTCTCCACCTTCGAGCACCGCGACGACCGAGTTGGTCGTCCCGAGGTCGATTCCGACTGCACGAGCCATGTTTCTGTCCCTCCAGAGGTGAATCCGTGATGGAAGTGATTGTCCTTGAGTCTGTAGCGCTCAACTTACACGTTGAGCGTACTTGGCTCAACCTTGGGGTCGCCCTGGGTATTCCCTGAAGCTGGCAGCTCGCATACGAGATCTTCCACGGGTGTCGCCCGAGCGGCGTCGCCGTCCCGCCCATCCTGCTGCGTTGGGTCAAGTGTGCGTTGGGTTAACTGGGGGACCATGAGCACCGAGGATTACACCGAGCCCAGCGCCGCCCTGAGGAATGGCCAGATGCCGCTCCTCGGCTTCGGCACCTGGCAGATCAGCGACGCCGACGCACCTGCGGCCACCACCGCCGCCCTGGAGGCCGGCTACCGCCACCTCGACACGGCCACCGCCTACCGCAACGAGGGCGGCATCGGCACCGCACTGGCCGAGTCGGCGCTGCCGCGGGAGACGATCTTCATCACCACGAAGTTGCCCCCGGACCACGCCGGCCGCGAGCGGCGAACACTCGAGAACAGTTTGACCAAGCTCGGCACGGACTACGTGGACCTGTGGCTGGTGCATTGGCCGCCCAACCACCAGGCGTCACCACGGGTCTGGGAGGCTCTGATCGAGGCGCAGCAGGACGGCCTGGCCCGATCGATCGGAGTGAGCAACTATTCCTTGGACCAGATCGACGAACTGATCGACGCCACCAGCGTGGCGCCTGCGGTCAACCAGATCCGCTGGGGACCGACGGTGTACGACCGTCCGATCGCCGACGGACTCCACGAACGAGGCGTCGTCCTGGAGGGGTACAGCCCCTTCAAGGCCAGCAACCTCGACGACCCGACCCTGCGGTCGATCGCCGCCGCGCACTCGGCGACGGCCGCCCAGGTGATCGTCGCCTGGCATGTCGCGCACGGATTCGTCGTCATCCCGAAGTCGGTTCGACCCGAGCGCATCGTGGCGAACGCGGCCGGGGCGCGGATCGCGCTGGAGGCCGACGAGGTCGCCGCCATCGACGGGCTGTCGGAGGAGAGCTGAGCGTCGTCGCCGGGCCGGGTCGGTACGGTTCGGGGCGTGGGTGAGATACCGGGCTGGTTGCTGGCGCTGGCGGTGCCGATCGGCGCCTTGATCGGTGTGGGAATTACCGTGGCGGTGATGAGGAAGAACGCCAACGACGCGTTGCGGACCGCCGAGCACGAGGAGCGCATGCGCTCCTTGCGGTGGGCGGCCGAGCTCGCGGTCTCCGAGGTCGACGCCCAGGCCCGGCTCGGCATCATGGAACTCGAGAAGCTGGGGACAGACCCGGCCATCGGCCCTCGCGAACAGGAACTCATCGACGGGGCCCTGGAGGCTGCGCAGTACGAGGCCAAGCTCGCCCTCGCCAACGCCGCCCCGGATGCAGAAGTTGTCTTCGTGGAGGAGAATGAAGCCAGCGCTGGGCCCGGTGACCAGTCGGTGAAAAGGGAGGACGCATGACGAAGCCCGTGGTGGTCCGCAGCTCCTCGGTCGAAGCCGCGAAGCTGCTGATGCGCCGCAACGCCGAGCGAGGCAAGACGACCGACTCCGAGACCAGTCGGCTGGCGAAGGCAAAGTTCGTCCCCGCTCCCCTGGCCAAACCGCAGGCCAACGGCGCCCAGTCGTAGGGCGGACGAGTCAAGTCCCGTACGCCCCAGGACACTCGTACGGCGTCGTCGGCGAACCGGCGGAGCCGCCGACGCCCCCTCTGTGATTCGTCGAGGAACATCGCTTCGTTGACCGGCACCGAGATGATCAGATAGTTCAGCTGCTGAGCCGCGAGCAGCGGATCGGTGACGCGTAGCACGCCACCGGAAACCAGGGCCTCGATCTCTCGAGCCAAGGCCTGATGCCCGCGCTCGGGACCAACCCGATGCCATCGTGCGCCAGCTCGGGGAACCTCAGCGATGATCATCCGGCGCAGCCGCAGCAGTTCGGGCTGCGTGACGTCAATGATGTGTTGGCGGGCGAACCGGCGTATATCCTGCTCGACGTTCTCGCGGGCGCCCATCCGCTCCACCAGGGTCCGGGTCGGGGCCTCGGCGGTCGAGGGGATGCGCGGACGGCTTCGTGGTCGGCCATGACCGCGGTCGCGGCGACCTTGACCTGCGACTGCTTGATCAGCGAGGCCGCGTCCTTCGACCTACTCCGCGGGGTGGACATCCCGACCCTGGTTCTGGCCAGCGCAGGCAGCGACCATGATCTTCGCGGATCTTCGCGCGATGGCCGCAACGGTGGCCCGAGCGCCACCGGGTGCCGAGCATCAGTAGCTGCCGGGTGAGTGGCACGGGGTCACCGAGGATGTGCTCGCGGCCGCCTTGATCGACTTCTCGGCCGTGAAGTCCTCCGCGGCGCAGCAGGGATGACGCTGTGCACTCGGCCTGAGATGATCGCAGGGTGCCCACAGAATCCCGGATGATCTCCCTGGGTTTCGGCAAGTTCGCCCGTGCCGACCGGATCTTCGCTCTGGAGCCGTTGGTCGGTGAGGAACGCGGGTATGGCCGGCGGACGAGGGTGTGGGTGGAGGGCATCACCAACCCGATCGTCGCCTCCCGGACCGAGGTGACGATCCTGCGGGACATGGGTCAGGACGCGGCCGCCGACGCACCCCTGGTCGACGAGGCGCTGGATCTCGCGTCGCGGCTGGCGGCCGCCGCCGACGCCGGGCGGGTCGATCTCAGCGACCTCGGACGCCGGGCTCGACGGTTGCTGGCCACCACGACGGCCCACGACTGACTCACTGCACGGTCGCCCCCGACATCTCCAGGTAGGTCGCCAGCCAGACCAGCGGGGCGTTCCACCGGATGCAGACGTCGTTGGTGGTCTCGGAGGTCGGTTCGTCCAGGTAGCAGAGCTGCGGCGGCAGGCCGGCCAGGCGTGAGTCGGCGGGGAAGCCCGGATGAGATCGTGAATTCGGGCCACCGGCGACTGACCCGGCCGGCGCCGCCGGGAAGGCAGGGTCGAGGTCGCGGGCGAAGTGACGGGTCCGATGATGGGCGGTGTAGTCGGTGCCGTAACCGGTCACGTAACTCTGCCCCAACCCGTTCCGCCCGAACAGATAGTCCAGCCCGCTCAACACGCCGTGCCGGAAACGGTCGTCGCCGGTGAGCTCGGCCGCGGCACCGAGCACGACCAGATTGTTCAGGATTCGCCCGTTCGACCCCCACGCCCAGCCGGGCAACGGCGCGTACGGCTGGCCCCACGGCTGTCGATGCTCCAGCTGGAGCAACCGCTCGGCGCCGGCGAGCACGGAGTCAACCATCCGCTCGCGATCCGGCCCCGGGCCGGCCGTCATGGCGAGATCCAGGCGTGCGGGTGCCGCGACCTGGTCGAAGTCGAAACCCTCGGGATTGAAGGGGTCTCCGTGGTGCAGCGCCGAGCCCTCCAGCTCATGGCGGAACCGCTCGTCCCCGGTTGCCAACCAGAGTTCGGCGGCCGCCCAGTAGAAATCGTCGTCGAGTTCCTCGTCCCCGTACGGCCCACCGCCGAACACCCCGTGATCATCGGGAGCGATGAGCCTCGGCTGACGGTGGGCGGCGCCGTGCGCGGTCCGGGCTACCTCGAGGAGGTGATCGGCGTACGCCGGATCAACTACTCGGAGGAGACGGGCGCCCTGGGCGGCGACCGCGGCCAGGTGCAGCGTCGCCCCCGTCGACGGCCGATGCAGCACCCGCCTGGTCGGGTCCTCGTGCGGCCAACCGGGAACCGGCGACCACGCGGTGCCGTGCACGCGGTGGAACGCCATCCCTTCGAGTGGCTGGCCGGGTGGCACCTGCATCCGCAGCATCCAGTCGAGCTGCCAGCGCGTCTCCTCGATCAGCTCGGGCTCGGGAATCGGCCGCGGAGCCCGCGGATGCCGGCGGAGCAGATCGAGGACGGTCAGCAGCTGCCAGAGTGCGATGCTCCCGCTGGTGACGTACTTGCCGAAGTCGCCGGCGTCGTACCAGCCGCCGGACACGTCGAAGGTCCCGCGGACCCGCCAGCCGGGATAGAGCAGCGAGGCGGCCGGCTCGTCCCAGCCCGGCACCGAGGTGTCGCCCCGATTCGGCTCTCGGCCGACGTGACCGGCCGGGCGGCCGTAGCCGGGCGCCCGGCGGCCGTCGATGATCGTCCCGGAACGCTGCAGGTAGAAGAACCGCAACGCGTCCCGGGCCAGACCGTCGTACAGCTGGGCGGACAGGCGGAACGGGTGACTTTGTTGCTCACCTACCCGGACGCGGAACTCCGTTCCGATGTTTTCCCGGACGCGGAACTCCGTTCCGATGTTTGCCCGGACGCGGAACTCCGTTCCGACGTTTGCCCGACGCGGAACTCCGTTCCGATGTTTGCCCGACGCGGAACTCCGTTCCGACGGTCGAAAGTGCCGTGAAGTCGAGGACGTGCACCGAAAGACCCGACGTCGATTCCGGTCGCTGCGGCCAGACCTGTGACATCCCGGTGAAGACGGCGCTCTCGTCTGGACCCACGACGGTGAACGGCGTCGATTCGGCTGCTCGAGTCACCAGGGTGGCGCGCTTGGGTCCCGTGGGGTGATAGCCGACCTGATTCACCCGCACGGCTGGTCGTTCGGCCAGCACGCGGTCGACGGACCAGACCGGCCACGACGACCTCATCGTCTGTTCCCTCCCCACCGCTCCCCGGTTTCCTTGACTCATCCTTCGCCTCCTGCTCGGCGCGGTGACACCGACGTCCACACCCGAATGCGTAGCGTTGGCCATAAGGGTCGACCTGGGAGTGGAAGATGACATCGTTTCTGAACGTCGTGCGCGATCTCGCGTTGCTACTGGCCCGCGTGGGCCTCGGTGTGACCATGGTGATCCATGGGTGGAACCGCTGGCAGGCGCCCGGTCAGGGGGTGCAGCAGCAGATCGAGTTCCTCGACCAGTTCGGCACTCCGTACGCGAACATCGCCGCTTGGGCGAACATCGCGCTGGAGCTGATCGGCGGGATCTTCCTGATCGCCGGTTTCCTGACCCCGCTGGTCGCCGCGGCGGTCATCGCGCAGCAGGTCCTGATGATCGCCTACACCAACTGGTTTCGAGGCTGGGATCTGTTGACGGCCGACGGCATCTACAACGGCGGCTACGAGTACAACGTGCTCATCGGCTTGCTCGCCTTGCTGCTGGTGGTGTTCGGGGCGGGTCGCATCTCCATCGACCGGATCTTCCATCGACCGAAGTCGACGGCCGGCGACGAGGGCTACGCCGGCTCCGGCGGGTCGAGCGACGACACGCGTGTGAACATGGCTCGGGTCAGCGCCTAGCCCAAAGCTCACAGGAACTTCACAGACTCAGCACAGCGCGTCACAGTCACGGCTTGGCAGTCTGGGTGTCATGGCCCGCACCCCCCTCCCCTCCGCCCCGCTCACCCGCCCCGACGGCTCGCCGATCCGTGTGCTCGCGGTCGACGACGAAGCGAGCCTGACCGAGTTGCTGTCCATGGCCATGCGCTATGAGGGGTGGCAGGTGACAACGGCCGGCTCCGGGAGCGACGCCGTCCGGGCGGCCCGGGAGACCAGGCCCGACGCGATCGTGTTGGACATGATGCTGCCCGACTTCGACGGGCTCGAAGTCATGCGACGGATCCGCTCCGAGGATCCTGACGTTCCGGTGATCTTCCTGACCGCGAAGGACGCCGTCGCGGACCGGATCGGTGGGTTGACGGCCGGCGGTGACGATTACGTCACCAAGCCGTTCAGTCTGGAAGAGGTGATCGCCCGGCTGCGCGCTCTCCTGCGCCGCAGCGGAGCCGCGTCGGCCAAGAACGAGTCACTGCTGGTCGTGGGTGACCTCACCCTCGACGAGGACAGCCACGAGGTCAGCCGTGCCGGTACGGAGATCCAGCTGACCGCCACCGAGTTCGAACTGTTGCGCTACCTGATGCGCAACCCCCGGCGGGTGCTCAGCAAGGCGCAGATCCTCGATCGGGTGTGGAACTACGACTTCGGCGGTCAGGCCAATGTGGTCGAGCTGTACATCTCCTACCTGCGCAAGAAGATCGACGCCGACCGGCCGCCGATGATCCACACCATGCGGGGCGCCGGGTACGTGCTGCGCCCGCCGAGCTAGATGACCGACACCCTCAAGTCCGGGAGTCCACCGGCCGGCGGGGGCGCTGCGTACCGTCCGTTCGGCCGCGGGACTCTTGGCCGCCGATTGGTGGTCCAGGTCGCCGTGCTGGTCGCCGTCGTCGCCTTGCTGCTGAGCGCGGCCACGACCGTCGCCGTGCAGCAGATCCTGATGTCCAACGTCAGCGACGACCTGAACGCGGCGGCAGGCGAGGTCAACCGAGACCTCAAGTACGCGAATCCACGCGGGAGCCTGTTCGGACCGGGACAGTCCGTCGGCACCTTTGCCATCGGCTTCCTCGATTCGGGCTCGGTCTACCCCAACGTCAGGATCGACAGCCGGGCCCGCGGCGCGATCAGCCAACTCCCGATCACGACCGCGAACTGGCTGCGCGGGACACCGGCGGACGGCCAGCTGCGGACGCTGACCCTGCCGGAGCTGGGGCGGTACCGGGTGGCCGCCTACGAACTGCAGAATCAAGCCGGCGAGCGGCAGGGCACCGTTGTCATCGGCGTTCCGCTGTCCGAGGTGGACCGGACCCTCCTGCTCCTCATGTTGGCCGAGGCCGGTCTGACTGTGCTCGCCATCGGCCTGGCGATCATCGCCTCGCGTACGGTGGTGCAACGCAGTCTGCGGCCCCTCAACCGGGTCGCGGCCACCGCCCAGCAGGTGTCCCGGTTGCCGCTCGATCGCGGCGAGGTCGCGCTCGCCGTACGAGTTCCGCCCGAGGACACCAATCCGGCATCCGAGGTCGGTCAGGTGGGCCTGGCCATCAACCACATGTTGAACAACGTGGAGAGCGCGCTGGCGGCCCGGCAGGCCAGCGAGACCAAGGTGCGGCAGTTCGTGGCCGACGCATCACACGAGCTCCGCAATCCGCTGGCGGCGATCCGCGGCTACGCCGAACTCACCCGGCGCAGCGGGGAGGCGATCCCACCGGACACGACGTACGCGATCGGACGAGTGGAGTCCGAGGCGGCGCGCATGTCCGCGCTGGTGGAGGATCTGCTGTTGTTGGCGCGTCTTGACGCCGGACCCGCCCTGGACATCCAGCCAACCGATCTCACCGAGTTGCTGATCAACGCCGTCAGCGACGCAGGCGTCGCCGGTCCGAACCACACCTGGTCGTTGGCGCTGCCCGAGGAGCCCGTGGTGGTGTGGGGAGACGCTCACCGCCTGCACCAGGTCATCGTCAATCTTTTGGCCAACGCCCGCACCCACACCCCGCCCGGGACCCACGTCGAGGCCGCGTTGTCGACCCTCGACGGGCAGGCGGTGATGACCGTGACCGATAACGGGCCCGGGGTGCCGCCCGAACTGCAGGCGCAGGTGTTCGAACGCTTCACCCGCGCCGACACCAGTCGGGTCCGGGCCACCAACGCGGCCCAGGGCGGCAGCACCGGGCTCGGACTCGCAATCGTGGCGGCCGTGGTCGAAGCGCACCACGGTCAGGTGGCCGTCGACAGTCATCCCGGCCACACCCGCTTCACCGTCACCCTGCCCACCAGATCAATCGCCAAGCGCCCCGACCTGGCGGGTCAGGTCACCGACTGAGCTCCTCGACCGTCACCAGGTCAGGATCGTGATCAGCGGAGTCGCCCTGGGCTCCCTCTTCAGGCCGGTCCGCGGTCGACGCTCTCGTGGCCTGACTGGCGAACTGCGTGCGATGCAGCTCGGCGTACCGGCCGTTCGCCGCCAACAGATCCTCGTGACGCCCGCGTTCGACCACGCGCCCCTCCTCCACGACCAAGATCAGGTCGGCGGCTCGGATGGTCGAGAGCCGGTGCGCGATGACGACCGCCGTCCGGCCCGCCAACGCCTCGCCCAGCGCGGCCTGCACCGCGCGTTCCGAGGTCGAGTCCAGGTGTGCGGTGGCTTCGTCCAAGATCACTACCCGGGGCTGTGCAAGCAGCAGCCGGGCGATCGTGAGTCGTTGGCGCTCGCCGCCTGACAGCCGGTAGCCCCGCTCCCCCACCACGGTGTCCAGGCCGTCGGGCAGCGAGGCGATCAAGGTGTCCAGCCGCGAGCGGCGGAGGGCCTCCCACAGCTGCTCCTCACTGGCCTCGGGGCGAGCCAGCAGCAGGTTCTCCCGGACGCTCTCGTGGAACAGGTGTCCGTCCTGGGTGACCATGCCCAGGGTCTCGCGCACCGCGGCGAAGCTGAGATCGCGCACGTCGACCCCGCCGAGCCGGACCGCTCCGTCGTCGACGTCGTACAGCCGGGACAGCAGCTGGGCCATGGTCGATTTGCCGGCTCCCGACGAGCCGACCAGGGCGACCATCTGTCCCGGCTCGACCCGGAACGAGACGTCGTGGATCACCTCGACCCCGCCGCGGGTGTCCAGGGTCGCCACCTCTTCCAGCGAGGCCAGCGACACCTTGTCCGCCGACGGGTAGGCGAAACTCACGTGATCGAACTCGACCGACACGGGACCGGCCGCCACCGACCTGGCATCGCTCCGCTCGGTGATCAGCGGTTGGAGATCGAGCACCTCGAACACCCGGTCGAAGCTGACCAGGGCGCTCATCACCTCGACGCGGGCGCTGGCCAGCGCGGTCAACGGGGCGTACAGCCGGGTGAGCAGCAACGCCAGGGAGACAACAGCTCCGGCTTCCAACGTGCCCTGCAGGGCGAACCACCCGCCCAGACCGTAGACCAGGGCCAGCGCCAGCGCCGAGACGAGTGTGAGGGCGGTGACGAAAACCGTCTGCACCATGGCGCTGCGGACGCCGATGTCCCGGACCCGAGTGGCGCGGACCACGAACTCGTCCGATTCCCGCTCCGGCCGGGAGAACAGCTTGACCAGGGTCGCTCCGGGGGCCGAGAACCGTTCGGTCATCTGGTTGCCCATCACCGCGTTGTGGTTCGCGCCCTCCAGCTGCAATTCGGCCAACCGGCGACCCATCCGACGCGCGGGGATGACAAAGACCGGCAGCAGCAGCAGGGCCAAGACGGTGATCGGCCAGGAGATCAATAGCATGGCGCCCAGCGCAAGGAGCAACGCCACGAAGTTGCTGACGACTCCGGACAGCGTCTCCGAGAACGCTCGCTGCGCGCCGATGACGTCGTTGTTGAGCCGGCTGACCAGGGCGCCCGTTCGGGTCCGGGTGAAGAACGCGATCGGCATCTTCAGCACGTGATCGAAAACCGCTCGCCGCAGATCGAGGATGAGCCCTTCACCGATGCGGGCCGACAGCCAGCGCAGCCACAGCCCGAGCCCGGCTTCGGCGATGGCGATGACCGCGATCAGGATCGCCAGTTGCAGCACGACGGCGAACGGCTGTGCGGCCACGATGGCGTTGACCACCTGTCCCGCCAACAGCGGTGTGGCCACCGCCAGCACCGCGCCGACCACGCTCAGGACCAGGAATCCGATCAGCTGGACCCGCTGCGGCCGGGCGAAGGTGAGGATGCGTTTGACGGTCTCCCACGAGAAGGGCCGCTTGTCCTGCTGGGCGATCATCGCGTGGTACATCGAGCTCCACGCCGCCATCTCCATGCTCATGCATCCAAGCTAGGACCTCACGCTGACATGAGGTCAAGCAAGCGCCGCTCGGTCGCACGTCCGAGCGGCGCAGGTCCAAGGTCCGCTGGCGTACGTCCGATCCGCCGGCGTACGTTTTCCATCTCGAGCTCGAGGACACGCCCCGAACGCGTCGAAATCGGCGTGTCCGGCGGCTTGAGCTGGCAAACGTCCGGAGATGGCTGGCTCGGCCCCTTTGACGAGCTCAGGGCGCGAGCACCGTTCGGGGTACTGTCTCCACCGTGGCGACCGAGCGGATCGAGTTCGAGGTCGGCGACCGCGTGGTCAAGATCAGCAATCCGGATCGGGTGTACTTCTCCGCCCGCGGCGAGACCAAGCTCGATCTGGCCAACTACTACCTGTCGGTGGCCGACGGGATCGTCAACGCCCTCTACCACCGGCCCTGCATGCTGCACCGGTTCCCGGACGGGGTCGACGGGGAGAAGGTGCACCAGAAGCGGCTCCCCCACGGAGCACCGCCGTGGATCGAAACGGTCCGGGTGACCTTCCCGCGCTACAACCGGCACGCCGACGAACTGTGCGTCAGCCACCCGGCGGACGTCATCTGGGCCGTACAGATGTCCACCGTCGAGTTTCATCCGTGGAACTCCCGCCGTGACGACACCGAGTCGCCGGACGAGTGGCGCATCGACCTCGATCCGATGCCGCTCGCCGGGTACGCCGACGTGCGCCGGGTCGCGACGATCGTGCGGGAGCTGCTCGCCGAGCTCGGAGCGGTCGGCTACCCGAAGACCTCCGGCGGCAAGGGCCTGCACGTCTACGTCCGGATCCCGCCCGAGCACGGCTTCGCCGACGTCCGTCGGGCCGCCTGGGCGTTCGCCCGCGAGGTCGAGCGCCGGTCCGGCGGCCTGGTCGATCTGACCTGGTGGCGCAAGGACCGCGACCCCGGCTCCATCTTCGTGGACTACAACCAGAACGCCCGCGACCACACCATCGCCTCGGCCTACTCCGTGCGCGGCACTCCGCTCGGGATGGTCTCCACTCCGGTCACCTGGGACGAGGTGCCCGACGCGGAACCCCAGGACTTCACAATCGCCACGGTCCCGGCACGGTTCGCCGCGATCGGCGACCTGCACGCCGACATCGACGAGCACCCGTACGGACTGGACACCCTCCTCGAGTGGGCCGAGCGTGACGAGCAGGCCGGAACGGCCCCGGGGCAGCTCGAGGAGAATTAGCCGAGGCCGCCGCCGAGGAAGACGTTTCGGTATCCGCCGGGGCTGGCGTCGTAGAGATAGGCGGCGTTGTTACTGGACCGGCCGAACATGACCCAGGTTCCGTTCTCGCGGCTCACCACCGCCGGTACGGAGGTGTAGAGCGCGGAGACACCCATGACCAGCGGGCCGCGGTCGACCACCGCATTGCTGTCGGAGCCGCTGGATACACCGACCAGCCCGACACTGCTAGCGGTGTCTGCCAGTGCGCGCGCCGACCACAGGGTGATCCCGGTAGCGCGCCAGGCGTCTCCGTTCGACGTGGCCGTCACCGTCCGGTTGTACGCGCTGCCGTTGGTGCCCCGCCCGGTGACGGTGATGGTGCCGGTCGACCGGTTGATCGAGGCCCCCAAAGCCGAGGTGAAGACGCCGCCGAATTGTTGCCAGCCCGACCAACGGCCATTGGCATACCGCTTTCGGGCCGCCCCGTACGGGGAGGAGCCGCGCACGAAGACGTCGAGTACCCCGTTCCCGCGTGAGACCACCGCCGGCGCGGCGGTGATGTAGCCGCCGAGGTCGGTCTGGCCGGCTCGTGCCCCGTTGACGAACCAGGTGTGCACGGCGCTACCCCGTGCGCTCCGCGTGATCAGGTCGATACGCCCGTTGGCCGACGACGCCACGGCGGGCGCACTCGTGCTCGTCACTCCGGCCTGGGTCCAGGGCCCCCAGGTCTTCGCGTCGTCGGCGCTCCGGCGGAAGTGGACGTACCCGGCCGGGCTGCGCCCGAACAGGTAGAACGTTGCTCCGTAGCGTGCCGCCGCCACGCCGACCGGGGAGATGTCGAGTCCCGGCGTGTAGGGCGGCAGCGGGTTCGCGGCGGTTGGCTGCAGCCGGACGATCTTGTCGTCCGTGCCGTTCGAGGTGGTGAAGTACAGCGCCCCGTCTGGTCCCTGCTGGACGGTCCGGATCCGGAGGTAGCTGGAATTCTCCGCTGCTGCGAGCGCCTCGACCCGGGCAACCGCGCCCGCCGGGTTGAGGGTGACGATGGAGATCCCCTGGTCTTTGAGAAGGCCGACAGCCATGGCCCCCTGCCAGCGCCCCCACTCCGGACCTTTCAGGAAGGTCAGCCCGCTGGTGGCCACGGTGGGCGATCCGGAGGACCAGGCGGCGGCCACCTGGGCACCGGGAAGGCTGTTGTCGGTCATCGGCTTGGACTCGTCGTAACCCGGGACCGGGTTCCAGCCGTAGTTGCCGCCCCTCGCGATGAGGTTGATCTCGTCGTCCCGGGTGGGTCCGTGCTCGGCCGTCCACAGCTGGCCGGTGCCCGGCCTCAGATCGAGGCCCTGGATGTTTCGGTGCCCGTACGTCCAGACGTACCGGGCGTCACCGCCGCGGCTGTAGAACGGGTTGTCGCTGGGGATCGAACCGTCCGGGTTGACCCGCAACACCTTGCCGCCGAGCGAACTCAGGTCTTGTGGGTTGGTGCCCTGGGCCGCGTCCCCGGTGCCGACGTACAGCTTCCCGTCCGCCCCGAAGCGCAGCCGGCACCCGGAATGCCGCCCGGTGGTCAGCGGGAGACCGTCGATCACCGTGGCCACACTCTCCGCCCGGGTGTCGCTGCCCGCGACGAGTCTCCAGCTGCGCACCCGGACGTCGAACGCGCCGCCGGAACTGTCCTTCGTCGCGCCGCAGGTGTAGAACAGGCGATTCGTCGCCGCGGCGGGGTCGGCCACCATGCCCAGCAGACCACCCTCACCCTGGGCGAAGGTCGAGGCTTCCAACCCGGGCAGGTCGACGCGTTGGGGGTCGGCGCTGCCGCTCTTGGACCACACCCGGCCGTTCCGGGAGTTGTAGAGCATCAAATTCCCGAGCCAGGTCAGGTCCCACGGGTGGCTCAACCCGCTGACGATGGTCGTGGCCGACAGCGTCGGTACGCCAGCTGCCGGCCGAGACCAGCCGGGTGCCAGGGCCAGCCCCAGCGAACCTGCCAACAAGCCAACGATGATCCGCGGTCGCCGCCTGGGCATGCCGCCTCCTGCAGGGTCATCCCCGAGCCGGCGCTACTCGAACCCGCCGTCGCAGGACGACAGGATGACATTAGATCAGGCGAGGCCCTTGCTCTTGAGCCACTCCCCCGCGACCTGGTCCGGATCCTGCTTGTCCACGTCGACCTGCTTGTTGAGCCCGGTGAGCTCCTCCGTGGTCAGCGCAGCCTGCACCGCATCGATGGCGTCCGTCGCGGTCGTGTTCTCGGCGACGTCGCTGCGGACCAGCGGCACAATATTCTGCGGCAAGATCATCGACTGCGGGTCCTCCAGCTGGACGTAGCCGTTATCGATGATTGCGCTCTCGGTGGTGAAGAACGTGGCCACCTGAATCTTGTTGTCGTTGAGATCGCGCACCTTGACCGCCGGCGAATCGTACGGCTTGAACTGCTTGAACTTGGCGCCGTAGATCTTTTCCAGCCCGGGCGGGCCGTAGGCGCGATTCTCCAACTCGGACGGACCACCCAAGATCGAGTTGGCCGAGATCTTCTTCAGGTCGGCCAGCGAGGTGAGCTGGTTCTGGTCGGAGAACTGCTTGGTCACGACGTAGACGTCCTGATCGGCCGCCTGGGAGATGCTGAGGATCTTCAGATCGGCACCGATCACCTTCGGCAGCGCCGCCTCGATCTCCTCGGCTGTCGTGGCGGTGGCGTTCTTGTCGAAGTAGAGCAAAAGATTTCCGGTGTACTCCGGGACCACGCTGATCGACTCGTCCTCGAGGGCCTTGAGGTAGACCTCGCGGGATCCGATGTTGAGCTTGGTCGAAGCGTTCACGCCCTTGGCCTTCATCGCTTGGGCGTACAGCTCCGCCAGGATCTGATTCTCGGTGAAGTTGGCCGACCCGACGACCACGGCACCGCCACCACCGGCGCTCCCGCTGGGGCTCGCCGACGTTTCACCGAGGGGATTGGCGCCCCCGCCGCCGCAGGCCGCCAACAAGAAGGCGGCCGCGGTGGCCCCGATCGCGGCAAGCTTGGTCGTCACTCTCATCGTGTGCTCCATCGTCGTCGAAAAGTCCCGGTTCTCCGCGCCCTAGGTTATGCGGGGGCGGCGACAGCCACGCCCACTGCTCGCCGTCGCGGACTCCGGTGGCGCGCCGCGAGCCAACCCACACCGCCGAGCAGGACATCGAGGATGATGGCCAGCGCCGCGACGAGCACCGCGCCCGCGAACATCTGCGAGTAGTCGGCGTTGCGCTGACCGCTGATCAACAGCTGGCCGAGCCCGCCGCCGGCGACGTATCCGGCGATGGTTGCGGTGGCCACGACCTGCAAGGTCGCGCTGCGCAGGCCGGAGATGACCAGAGGCAGGGCCAGCGGCCATTCCACCTTGCCCACGATCTGCCCGGCGGACATTCCCAGGGCACGGGCGGCGTGCACCGCCTCGTGATCAGCCTGGGACACCCCGGCCGCGGTCGCGGTGAGGATCGGCGGCAGAGCCAGGATCGCGAGCACACCGACGATCGGCCCAATGCCCGAACCCAGCAGCGTCACGACCAGGACCAGCAGACCGAGGCTCGGGATGGCACGAGCGGAGTTGCTGAGTCCGATGACCAGGAACCCACCGCGGCCGGTGTGGCCGATCAGGATGCCCAGCGGGATCCCGATCACCGCCCCGATCGCGACCGCCGCCGCGGTGTAAGCCAGATGCTGTAGCAGCAGGTCGATGATCCCCCCGGTCTCCGTCCAGTTCTCCGGGTTCTGCAGGTAGCTCCACAGGTTCATCGAATCAACTCACCAATCGCGCGGCTCATGCGGCACTCCGACGGCGCGCCCAGGGAAGGGCTCCCCGTTGGATCAGCAGGATCGCGCCGTCAGCGACCAGCGCGAGCAGCAGGCTGAGGACGAGTCCGACGATGATCGGGGTGAGGAACGCGCTGTTGAGGCCGCGATCGAACAACTGGCCCAGCGCGCCGCCGCCGATAACCGCGCCGACACTGACCAGCGCGATGTTGGAGACGGTGACCACCCGCAGGCCGGCGAAAATCACCGGCATGGCCAACGGAAGTTCGACGCGGCCCAGCCGCCGAAGCCAGCCGAAACCCACCGCGGCGGCCGATTGCTTGACCGCGTCCGGAACGGCGCGCAGTCCGTCGACCACGCTCCGGACCAGCAGGGCCACGGAATAGACGGTGAGCGCGACGGCGATGTTGACCGGATTGAGGATGCGGGTGCCGAGGATGGCGGGCATCACGACGAACAAGGCCAGCGACGGAATGGAATAGATCACGCCGAACACCGCAAGGATGAAGTTGGCCGCCTTGCCGCTACGGAACACGAGGAATCCGAGTGGAATGGAGATCACCAGCGCCGCCACCACCGGAACGATCGAGAGCACGACGTGTTCGGCGAACAGCCGGCCGATGTAAGGCAGGTTGCGCTGGATCCACTCCCAGTTGAGATTCATCGGTGCGGCCGGTCCGGTTCGGGGACGGGCTGGTGCGGCTGGCCGGGCTCGGCGGGCACGGCCGGTGGCAGCTCACTGCTCTCGACCGCGGGGGCGTCATCGCTCGACTGGTCGCCCGGGGTGTGCTCCGCGTCGAGCGACGCGTTGCCCGCCGGTTGTTCCAGCGGCGGCTCCTCGGCGACCGGTTCACCCGCCACCGTCGAGCCGGAGGGCCGCGGCTGATCATGATCAGCCGCGGTGTCCTGGCTGGCGGCTGCAGTCTCCGTGCTCGAGGTGCTTCCTCGCGGGGCGGTTTCCCCTCCGGTTGCCTCCGGTTGATCCTGGACGTCAGCATCCGCCTGGTCGGGCTGGTCGGGCTGATCGGACTTCTCGTCGAACTCTTGGGTGACCGGTTCGTCTTCGACCGTGATCGACTGGGCGACCGACTCCGCGGTGGCGGACCGCTTCTCGGTGACCTGCTGCAGGATGCTGGCCGCACTCACCACGCCGGCGTATCGCCCGTTGGCCCCGAGCGCGACGGCCAATCCGACCGGGGAAGTCAATGCCGAATCCAGCGCCGTCCGCAGGGTGTCCTTCTCCGGATCGAAGGTCGAGCCGAGCGCCATGGTCCGCCCGGGCTGCCGGCTGTCGGCCCAGCCCAACGGCTTGGCCTCGGAATCGATGACCAGGGCGGGTTCGTCGCCGGAAACGGTGGCCGCGTCCCGTACGGCCTGCACCCGCTCCAGGTGGAGGTGGGCCGCCGGCAGGAAGGACAGCGAGCGGTAGCCGCGGTCGCGCCCGACGAAGCCCTCCACGAACGCGTCCGCCGGTTCCTCGAGCACCTCCTGGGGGGTACCCGCTTGGGCCAGTTTCCCGCCCACCCGCAGGATGGCCACGTGATCACCGAGCTTGATCGCCTCGTCGATGTCGTGAGTGATCAAAATGATGGTCTTGCTCAGTTCCCGCTGCAGGCCCAGAAAGAATTCGTGCAACTCGCTGCGCACGACCGGGTCCACCGCCGAGAACGGCTCGTCCATCAACAACACCAAGGGATCCGCCGCCAGGGCCCGAGCGACCCCGACCCGTTGCTGCTGACCGCCGGACAGTTGCGCCGGGTAGCGGTGGGCCAGCTTCTCATCCAAGCCGACGCTGCCCAGCAGCTCCATCGACCGCTTCTGGATCTTCTGTTTGTCCCACCGCAGCAGAGCGGGCACCGTACCGATGTTGTCGACGACGGTGCGATGCGGGAAGAGCCCACCGCTCTGGATCACGTACCCCATCTGGCGGCGCAGCGTGGTCTTGCGGCGCGACTTGATCGGGGTGCCGTCCCACAGTATCCGACCGCTGGTCGGTTCCAGCATGCGGTTGACCATCCGCAGAGTCGTGGTCTTGCCGCAGCCCGACGGGCCGACGATCACCGTGATCTGTCCCGACGGCGCCAGCAGGTCGAGATCGACGACGGCCGAGGTTCCGTCCCGGAACGTCTTGCCCACGGACTCGAACTTGATCACGCAAAACTCCACTTGCCTCGTCGATTGCGCCGGACCGCCGGTACGCCGGGTAGGACGACCCTAACCGGCGGCCGAGCCTTCGGCGTCCAAGGCGGGCGGCGTGGCCCTGCTTTACCCAGAGCTCACGCACTCACCCAATCGGCAAGATTGACGCCATAGACTCTTGATTTGACGTCGAAATGACGTCATAGTGGCGTCATGGATCTTTCACTGTATGTCGAATCGGTACGGGCGGGGGTGGCCGATGCCGCCTCACTGGCCGACGACCACACCCGCCACGTCGCCGATCGACTCGCCACCGCCATCGATGCCGCGACCCGACTCGCCTTGATCAATGCCCTGTCCGATGCTGCCGACACCATCAGTGCCGACCTGGCCCCGGGATCGGTGGAGTTGCGGATGTCCGGCTCCGACCCCGAGTTCGTCGTCTCGACACCGTCCCGCGGTACCGAGCCGACTCTGCTGCTGCCGCCGCCGGACGACGAGCAGGCGGCCGAGATCGATCCCGACGAGGAGCCGGTGGCCAGGATCAGCCTTCGGCTGCCCGCGTCGGTCAAGGCCAAAGTCGACCGGATGGCCGACCGCGAGCAGATCTCCACCAACGCCTGGTTGTTGCGGGCCGTCATGGACGCCCTGGGGGAACGGCGTGCCCGGCCAGACGGGTGGCCGGCGCCTCCTGGCGCACCGGAGCCACCGGGTCCGCCGATCTTCGGGGTGCACGGACCGTTCGGGCCGCACGGCGTCTTCGGGGCGAACGGTCCGTTCGGTCCCGACGGCCTGTTCGGATCTCATCCCCGCCCCGAGCAACCGGAGCACCGACACCCGCGCGGCAACGTCCAGGGCTGGGTGCGATGACCTTCACGAACTTCGTGCACGAGGGCGTGCAGTCGATCCACGTCGACAACTTCGGATCCGGATCGATCAGCGTCGAGCCGGGTCCCCGACCCGATGCCGTCGAGGGATCGCTCAACATGTCGAGCGACCGCGACCTCGAGGAAGTCGCGATCCGCTGCGAGGCCGATCAACTGCGCATCTCGCTGCCCCAACAGTCCGCTCGCTCCACTCCGGCCCATCTGCGACTGGGAGTTCCCGCGGACCTCAGCTACGCCGTCCGCGCGGGCTCCGCCACGATCACGTTCTCGGCCGACATCGCCTCGGCCAAGATCAGCAGCGGATCGGGAGACGTCAGCGTCGAGCGGGTCGGCGAACTCGACTGCACGACCGGCTCGGGCAGCGTGGCCGTGGGCCGGCTGCTGGGTCGGGGAGCGCGGATCCACACCGGGTCCGGGGACGTCACGGTCGCGGAGGCCCGCTGTCCGGTCACCGCCAAGTCGGGCTCCGGAGACGTCCTGATCCGCGCCCTGCACCAAGCCGACCTGGCCGCGAGCTCCGGCTCGGGCGATATCTCCGTACCGTCGACCTCCGGTTCGGTCGACCTTCGCTCGGCGTCCGGATCGCTCACGGTCGGTGTCGCGGAAGAACTCAAAGTCTGGCTCGACCTGCACTCCGCCAGCGGCCCGATCCGGATCGCCTTGGAGGCCAGCCCGGAGCCGGGTCCCGGCGAGCCGTACATCAGCGTCCGGGCACGCACCGCCTCGGGGGAGATCGCGGTCTACCGGGCCTAGAGTCGCGGGCGCTAGATCGGGGTGCGCTGGAAGTTCAGGTGCGATCGGCTGGGCGTGGGTCCGCGCTGGCCCTGGTAATGCGAGCCGTGCTTGGCCGACCCGTACGGATGCTCGGTGGGCGAGGTCAACCGGAAGAAGCACAGTTGCCCGATCTTCATGCCGGGCCACAGCTTGATCGGCAACGTGGCCACGTTCGACAGCTCCAACGTGACGTGTCCGGAGAAACCCGGATCGATGAAGCCGGCCGTCGCGTGGGTCAGCAGTCCGAGCCGTCCGAGCGAGGATTTGCCTTCCACTCGGGCAGCGATGTCGTCCGGCAGGGTCACGACCTCGTAGATGGAGCCCAGGGCGAACTCCCCAGGATGGAGGATGAACGGCTCGGCGTCCTCCGGCTGCACCGGGCGGGTCAGCTCGGATTGGTCCTCAGCCGGATCGATGTGGGGGTATCGATGGTTCTCGAACACCCGGAAGTACCGATCCAGCCGCACGTCGATGCTCGACGGCTGCACCATGGTCTCGTCGAACGGCTCGATCCCGATCCGGCCGGCGCCGATCGCAGAGTTGATGTCGCGGTCGGAGAGCAGCATGGTGCCCGACCCTACCGCCCGGACTAGGGTCGGCGGACCTCGAGCCAGTGGTCTCCGAAAGACACCACCGTTCCGGGGTGGACCGCGACCAGGTCTCCGGCGAGGCACGGATGCGAGCTGCCGTCCTGGTCGGTGACGGTGGACCCGTTGGTCGAGCCACGGTCCATCACGTACATGCCGTTGCCGTCCACCCCGAGCGTGAGGTGGGATTTCGAGACCGTACGGGTTTCGTCGACGACCTTGATCAGCTGAGCGTCCTCCTCGCCGGCCCGGGGCTGCGGGTTGCGCCCGAGCAGCACCAGACCGCTGATCTCGATCTCGCGGCCGTCGTCCAGTACCACCATCCAGCCCTCGTCCAGCGGCCTCCGGTCTCGGTCGAAGTCCGCCACGGCAACGGGCTGCTGCGACCGGGGCTCGATCTCGGGCTCGTGGACCGCTGGTTCGCCGGGTCGCGGTTCTTCGGGGCCCGGCGGGACGTCGGCGGCCATCGGCCCCGTCGAGACATATTCCTCGGTTGAGGCTCCGGCCGCGGCCGCCACCACGGGCGCGCTCTCCCGGGGGCCGGTGCCAACGGGCGCGTTTTCCACAGGTCCTGGTTCGACGGGCGCAGCTTGATCGGGCGCGGTGTCGACGGGGCGGTGTTGACGGGCGCGGTGTCTTCGGGGGCCGATACCGCGGTGGGCGCGCGGGACGGCTCGACCGCCGCCGGGGCTGCGGACTCGGCCGAGCGCGGCGGCGCCAGGACCCTTTCCTTGATCACCACCGAGTCGGCGGCCAGGTCGTGCCAGCCCTGACGACGCGGATGCCGGACCAGGAAGATGATCATGAACAACAGGCCGATGCTGGTTGTGGCCAGCAACGCGAGCACCAACCAGCGCAGGAAGAAGCGACCCCACCCGATCGGGCGGCCGTCGGTGTAACCGACCAGCTGCAACTTCATCAGACGCATGCCCGGACCGGCGGCGCGCATCGCGAACATCTGCCAGACCAGCAGGGCCCAGGCCAAGATCAGCACTCCGGCGATCACCAAGATCAGCGTGCGCTGGTCGGGGATCTGAGTGGCCATCACGCTGGCCAGGCCGGCGACCACGGCGGGCACCGACCGGTCGATCAAATAGGCCACGAACCGGGCGCCCAGCGGCCCAGCATCCACCCCGGGGGGCAGCCCGGCCGCCGGGCCGCCAACCTTCCTCGGCGCCATGTTGCCTTCCTCCTCGCTTACGTGCAGAACACGACCCTAGTGCGCCTCGTCGATCAAGATCGCCACCTCGTCGCCGAGTTCCAGCACACTGCCCACCTCGACACTCACCGGCTGCCCGGATGGTAACGCGACCCGCTCGACACCCGGACCGGGCTTCACCACGGTCGTCCCGTTGGTGGAGTGCAGGTCGGTCACCACGATCGCTCCGCCTTCGGGAGCGACCAGCAGGTGGGTCCGACTGATGTCCTGGCTCGGGCTCGGCACGGTCAGCAGATGCGGCTGCGAGTTCTCGAAGCCCGAGTCGCTCGGAGCGCGTCCGATCAACACCGGCCGGTCCAGATCGACCGTCGACCCGTCGGGAGCGCGCAGCCGGGCGAGCGCCGGCGGCGGCAGGTAGATCATCGCGGTGTCCGCGTTCTCCATCGCCTCGACGTCGTACGAGGACGGCTCCGGCGCGACCGGCGGGAACGCCTGGTCCTCGGTGTCGTCCAAATCTTCGTCGGCACCGTACGGCTCGGGCGGCGGCTCCAGCTGCGTGTCCTCCATGGCGTCCGGTTCCGCTGCGTATGGAGCCGGATCGGGGAGATCGGGCGGCGGGAGCTTTTCGGGCCCGCGCTGCACGGGATCTGGGGACTGCTCCGGTGCGGGATGGGCGGAGGGCTCGGCCGGCGTCGAGTGCGGGGGGGCATCGAGCGCGGCCAACCGCAGCCGGCCGGCTCGGACAGCCCCGCGGACGACCGGCAGCGCGCCCTGCTGATCATCCCGGCCGCCCAGATCCAGCTCTATCCTGCTCAGATCGGCCAGCCGAACCTCCTGCCAGGTCAGCACGTCCGCGCCGTGGGCGACGGTTTCTCCGGCCTCCGACACGACCCGGACGTCGCCCCGCAGCAGGGCGCGGATACCCACATCCTCGAAGATCAGCACCGCCAGCCGGGGCAGCCGCGTGGCGTCGATCCGAGCCAGCCGGCTGACGAGATCGGCCATCGCCACTTCGGTGTTCACGGCCTGCCACAGCTCGGCTGTCAACGAACCCTGGTCGCCGGCGTTCGGATCCAGCGCTACGACGGAGGTCGGTCCGGCCAGCACGGTCCAGGGTCCTGGGGTGTAACTGATCCGCCAACGAGGCTCCACGACCCCCGCCTCCTCACCCTCGCAAGCATCCGGTGCACTCCGGCGCGCACCTTCGTATAATCCGCCTCATGCCGGCGGTGTCGCAGACCTGGACGGTGGCGACTCGCCGCCGAACTAATTCGCGCGTCACAATAGCTGATGTCGCCCGTGAGGCGGGTGTGAACAAAGGCACCGTCTCCCGAGCCTTGCGCGGGGTCTCCGGGGTTGGGCACTCCACCCGTCAGCGCATCCTCGAGGCCGCTGACCGGCTGAACTTCTCGGCGTCGCACATCGCCACCGCCCTGGCCACGGGCCAGTCGCAGACGATCGGGATCGTCCTCCCGACGTTGAAGTCCTGGTACTTCACCGAGGTGGCCTCCGGAGCGAGCGAGGTGCTGATCCCGGCCGGCTTCCGAGTGGAACTGATCAATCTCGACATGCATGAGGACTATCTGGACATCGCCTCACCCGAATTTCGACGGCTGGTGTCCGAGCTCGGGGAGGGTCGCGGTCGCGATGCACTGCTGTTCGCCGGGAACGTGGCCGACGCGGAGCGCGACAACACAACCGGCACCGCGCGGGTCCCGGTGACGACACCCGGCGTACCGCTGACCAGCGTGCCGGGCGTCTTCATCGACCACCGCCACGGCGCGACGCTGGTGGCCCGTCACCTGGCGGCGCTTGGGCATCGCCGGATCGCGGTCCTGGACGGTCGACTGACCGACATCGGCGACACCCGGTTGTGGCAGCAACGCACGGAAGGAATGCGCGACGGATTGGCGGCCGCGGGCATCGAACTCGACGGCGATCTGGTGATCCAGCCCGGCGACTGTCGCAGCGCGGACGGCGAGCGCGGGATCGAGCAGCTACTGCGTCGGGGTCCATTGCCGAGCGCCATCTTCTGCCACACCGACGAGATGGCCTTCGGCGCCATCGCGGCCCTGCGACACGCCGGAATCCGTTGCCCCGAGGACATTTCGATGGCGGGGTTCGATGATCATCCGATGGCGCGGTACTGGGGGTTGACCACCGTCACCCAGCACGCCCACGAACAGGGTGCCCGGGCCGCGATGTCCCTGCTGGAAGCCCTCAGCGACGGCTCCAGGGAGGACAGCGGCACGGCACCGGCGCTGTCGACCCTGACGGTGGATCTCGTCATCCGCGAGACCACCGCAGCTGTTCGCGATTAGCTCCATCCGGCGCCGACGGTGGCCTCCCGTCGACGCCGGATGGGCCCGGAGGACCTTCGGGGGGCGTCAGACCACGGCGGCCCGTACGGACAAGACGTCGGGCAGGTGGTCGGCCAGCATGGTCCAGGTGTCTCCGTTGTCGGTGCTGCCGTAGACGGAGCCGTCGCGGGCCCCGAAGTACAGGCCGGCCTGCTCGGCGTTGTCGGCCGTCAGTGCGTCGCGCATCACCGCGGCGTAGAAGTGGTCGGGCAGTCCGGCGCTCGACGGCGTCCAGGTCTGGCCCGCGTCGGTGGACCTCCAGATCCGCGCTTCGCCGTGCGGTGGGATCCGCTCCCCGTCGGCCACCAGTGGGAAGACGAAGACGGTGTCGGGGTCGTGGGGATGGACCACGATCGGGAAGCCGAAGTCCGACGGCAGCCCGTCGGCGATCGACCCCCAGGTGTGCCCGCCGTCGTCGGACCGGTAGACACCGTGGTGGTTCTGGGCGTACATCCGCTCCGGACGAGCGGGATGCGAGGCGACCTTGTGCACGCACTGGCCGAACTCCGGCCACGGATCCGGGAAGAAGTACGCCTTGATGCCGGTGTTCGAGGGGCTCCACGACTCTCCGCCGTCCGTGGTCTGGTAGACCCCGCCGGTGGACATGGCCACCGTGACCCGGTCCGGATCGTCGGGGTGCGGGACGACAGTGTGAATGGCCTGCCCCCCGAACCCAGCCCCCCACTCGGGCCGATGCGGGTGATCCCAGAGCGATCGGATCAGCTGGAAGCTCTCCCCCGGTCGTCGGACCGGAACAGCGCCGAAGGCTGGGTACCGGCGTAGAGCACGTTTGCGTCGTCGGCCCGCCCGGGCTGGATCTGCCAGACCCGCTCCACGCTGCTCCCCAGGTCGTCGGGGAAGTGGACGGCGGCGCCCTGGGTCTCGGTCCAGATCCGCCCGAGGTCGTCGGAGCGGTACACCCCGGGTCCCCAGTGCTCGCTGGTGCCGCTGACGAAGAGCCGCGGCTGATTCCCGCGCGTGTCCACGCAGGTGGCGTAAATGCTCTGCATCAGGAACTCCGGCTCGGACCAGTCCCACCGAGCCCGTTCGGCGTCCGATCGTCCGATCCACAGTCCCTTGCGCGTCCCGACCAACAGCACCGACTCCGACATCCGACTCCCTACGGCTCGTTCTATTCCTGATAGGAATACTTGCTAGTTTGGGCGGCGTGCGTCAAGGGCTGTCGACCACCTCGTACGCGTTGCTCGGACTGCTCAACCTCGACGGACCGGACAGTGCCGGTCTGACCGGGTACGAACTCAAGCAGCGGGCGGACAACACGCTGCGCTTCTACTGGGCAGCGCCGGCGATGAGTCAGGTCTATTCCGAGCTGACCCGGTTGGCCGAGCGGCACCTCGTCGCCGGCAGCGAGGAGCAGCGTGGGCAACGGACGACGCTGCGCTTCACCATCACGGCCGCGGGACTGGAGACCCTGCGTGATTGGCTGACTGGATCGGTGCCCGGTTTCCCCGGTCTGAAACACCCGATGGCCCTACGTCTGATGATGGGAGCCCTCACGGGTCCGGACCAGATGCGGTCCATGCTGGAGGGCTACCTGACCGAGCTGGCCGCGCGGCGTGCCGACCTCGACGAGGTCCGGGCCTCTCTGGTCGGTCATCCCGAGTACTGCTACCCCGCCTTGGTGGCTGACTGGGGCTTGCACTACTACGACTCGGAGGCCGAGATCGTCACCGACATCCTCACTCGACTGCCCACCACCCCTCCCGTCTCGCGCTGACGACGGCCGAGCGAGACCCAGCCGCCACTCCATCCCGCTGGTCTCTGACGCAAAACCGGCACGCACGGCGGCTAGATCGTTTCAGAAAGGCCTTCCAGCGCGTGCGAACCGATATTGCGTCACCGGACTACTCGACCAGAGACACCCGCCGCCAGCAGCGACACCAGGACCTTCAAGACCGGGGCGTGCTTTGTACTCTGAGGTGTGATCCGCGCAAACTTCCGGGAATACCTCGACGAGTTGATCCGTGACGGCTACAGCGTCCGACACGACGAGCACGGGTCCGACCCCGACCTCATCGATCCCGGCGGCAACCCGATCGAGACCTGGCGGGAGGACTACCCGTACGACGAGCGGATGGACCGCGACCAGTACGAGGACGAGAAGTACCAGCTGCAGATCGAGCTGTTGAAGTTCCAGTACTGGACGCAGGACACCGGTGGCCGGCACGTGGTTCTGTTCGAAGGCCGGGACGCCGCGGGCAAGGGCGGCACCATCAAGCGCTTCATGGAGCACCTCAACCCCCGGTCGGCTCGCGTCGTCGCCTTGACCAAGCCCAGCGAACACGAGGTCGGCCAGTGGTACTTCCATCGCTACGTGGCCAACCTTCCGACGGCCGGTGAAATCGTGCTCTTCGACCGCTCCTGGTACAACCGCGCCGGCGTCGAACGGGTGATGGGGTTCTGCACCGATCAGGAGTACTTCCGGTTCCTGCGCCATGCCCCGCTGTTCGAAGAGATGCTGGTCGAGAGCGGGTTCTCGCTGACCAAACTGTGGTTCTCGGTGACCCAGGCCGAGCAGCGGACCCGGTTCGCCATCCGGCAGATCGACCCGGTGCGGCGCTGGAAGCTCTCCCCGATGGACATCAAGTCCCTCGACCGGTGGGACCTCTACACGGAGGCCAAAGAGACGATGATGTTGAGCACCGATGTCGATTACGCACCGTGGACCACGATCAAGAGCAACGACAAGAAGCGGGCCCGGATCAACGCCATGCGCTTCTTCCTGAGCCAATTCGACTACGAGGACAAGGACGAGAACATCGTCTTCCCGCCCGACCCGAAGCTGGTGGAGCGGGGTCGGGACTCGATCGATTGAGCACCCGAGCAGAATGGCGGACATGATTACCCGACTGCCTTTCGGACGCACCGGCCACGACAGCACCCGGATCCTGTTCGGGGCCGCAGCGATCGGCAACGTCTCCCAAGCAGCAGCGGACCAGACGATGGAGCTGATCCGCAGCTTCGAGATCAATCACATCGACGTCGCGGCCAGTTACGGCGAGGCCGAGTTGCGCCTCGGCCCCTGGATGGAGCAGCACCGCGACGAGTACTTCCTGGCCACGAAGACCGGTGAACGGACCCGAGAGGAGGCGTGGGCGGAGATCAACCTGTCGCTGGAGCGGCTGCGCACCGACCACGTCGACCTGATCCAGCTGCACAACCTGGTCGACGAAACGGAGTGGCAGACCGCCTTCGCCTCGGGGGGAGCCCTCGAGGCGGCCGTCCAGGCGCGCGACGAGGGGTTGGTCCGCTTCATCGGAGTGACCGGTCACGGATTGACGGTGGCCAAACAGCATCGACGGGCGCTCGAGGAGTTCGACTTCGACTCGGTGCTGCTGCCGTACAACTTCCCGATGACCCACAATGCGCAATACCTCGCGGAGTTCGAGGAGCTGGCTGCGGTCTGCGCGGAGCGCGGGGTGGCGGTGCAGACCATCAAGTCCATCACGCGGGCACCGTGGGGGGACCGGGAGCAGACCGCTAACACCTGGTACGAACCGTTGCGCGACCCGGAGGCGATCGACACGGCGGTGAGCTGGGTGCTGGGTCGACCCGACGTCTTCCTCAACACCGTCGGCGACATCGCGATCCTGCCGATGGTGCTGGAGGCGGCCGACCACTTCAGCGGACGACCGGACGACGAGGCCATGCGCCGGCTCGAGGAGACCTGGCACCTGGAGCCCCTGTTCGTCTGATCGTAGGGTTCGAACGCCCCGGGTCGGGGGCTGGACTTGGGTGTTAGCGTGATTGTGAGTCCAGCGACAACACGGAGGTTTCCATGGGCATCGGCGACAAGATCAGCAACAAGGCCGAAGAACTGAGTGGCAAGGCCAAGGCCGCGGCGGGCGACGCCACTGACAACGAGCGCCTCGAGGCCGAGGGCCGCGCCGAAGAGTCGGGCGCCCACGTCAAGCAGTCCGGCGAGAACGTCAAGGACGCGTTGCGCGAGGCCAGCCAGGCCGTCAAGGGCGACGACAAGCGGGTCTAGCCCGGCTCTGCCGAGCTGAGCTTCCGGGGCTGCGAGCGGCCGCCCGCCCGCAGCAGGTGGCTGTCCAGGTCGTGTCCGACCAGTTCCTGGGCCAGGATTGCCGCCGAGAGGACCGCGTCGGCGTCCAGGCCGGTCTGCACCCCAGCGTCGTCGAGGAGATAGAGCAGCTCCTCGGTTGCGATGTTCCCGCTCGCCCCGGGGGCGAAAGGGCAGCCCCCCATGCCGCCCACCGAGGCGTCGAGTTGGGTGACGCCTGTCTGCATCGCCGCCAGGGCGTTGGCGATGCCGACCCCGCGGGTGTTGTGGAAGTGTGCCCCCAGGTCAACCCCCGGGCATGCGTCGCGGACCGCATCGATCAGGCCGACCACCCGCCGCGGACTGGTCGTACCGATGGTGTCGCCCAGGCACAGCTGATCGGCGCCGAGGTCGAGGGCCCGCCGCGCCACGGAAACCGTGCGTGAGGACGGGGTGGGTCCGTCGAAGGGGCAGTCCCAAGCCGTGGCGATGATCACCTCGAGCCGGCCGCCGGTGTCGTGCACGATCGTCGCAACCTCCTCGACGGCGGCCAGGGCCTCCTCGCTCGACCGCCGCACGTTGGCCCAACTGTGCCCGTCGGCGGCGGACACCACGTACTCGACCGTACGGATGCCGGCGGCCACGGCCCGGCGGGCGCCGGAGGGGCTGGCCACCAGCGCGGACCAGTCGACGCCGGGCACGTCCAGCACGAAGGCGGCCACTTGCTCGGCGTCGGCCATCGACGGCACGGCGGTCGGAGAAACGAAAGCGGTCGCCTCGATCCGAGCGGCCCCGGTCCGCGCCAGAGCCCGCAGCAGCGTGAACTTGGCCTCGGTCGTGATCGTGGCCTCGATCTGGAGTCCGTCGCGCGGCCCGACCTCGCGGATATCCACCGCCGCCGGCAAGTTCAGCAGACTCATCCCGCCCTCCCGTCGACCCTTGTGTGTCGTACGGCCAGCTTAGGGAGACGGCCGTGACCGAACGCGATCTTGGCCATGAAAGGGTTGCGGTCGTGACTTCTGAGCCCGAGCTTGACTGGTGGAGCAGCGCTGTCGTCTATCAGGTGTACCCCCGCTCCTTCGCCGACGCCGACCACGACGGCACCGGGGACGTCCGGGGGATCATCGATCGCCTGCCCTACCTGGCCCAGCTGGGGGTGGACGCGATCTGGGTGAGTCCGTGGTATCCGTCGCCGCTCGCCGACGGCGGATACGACGTCAGCGACTACCTGGACATCCATCCGGACTTCGGCACGCTCGAGCAGGCCGACGAGCTGGTCCGCGGGGCCCATGACCTCGGGCTGCGCATTCTCATCGACTTGGTGCCGAACCACAGCAGCGACCAGCATCCCTGGTTCCGGGCGGCTCTGGCGGCACCGCCCGGATCACCGGAGCGGGACCTCTTCCTCTTTCGTGACGGGAGGGGTGAGGCGGGTGCGGAGCCGCCCAACAACTGGCCGAGCATGTTCGGGGGCGGCGCCTGGGACCGCACCACAAATCCGGACGGGAGCCCGGGCCAGTGGTACCTGCACCTGTTCGCCCCGGAACAGCCCGACTGGAACTGGGACAATCCTCGGGTCGCCGAGGAGTTCGACGCGATCCTGCGGTTCTGGTTCGACCGCGGGGTGGACGGGTTCCGGATCGACGTGGCGAACTCGATGGCCAAACAGCCGGGTCTGCCGGACCTTGCCGTGGATCCCGAGACGGGCCGGCCGATCGCCAACGTGCTGACTGGCACGCCGTACCTCAACCAGCCGCACGTCCACGACATCCTGCGCCGCTGGCGAACCGTCGCGGACTCGTACGCCGACACCGAGCTCGGCGCCCGCGTTTTCGTGTCCGAGGCCTGGGTGACCCCGGCCCACGAACTCGCCCGGTACGTCCGGCCCGACGAGTTGCACACCACCTTCAACTTCGACGCCTTGATGTGTGAGTGGACGGCGTCATCGCAACGAAACGTCATCGACCTGACGCTGGCGACCCTGGACATGGTCGGCGCCCCGGCCACCTGGGTGCTGGCCAATCACGACACGGCCCGCGTCGTGACCCGGTACGGCCGACCCCGCACCGGACTCCCGTTCACGCCCACCGGTCTCAACTTCGACATCGCAGGTATCGCCAATCAGGCGATGCCCGGCGACACGGACGTCGAACTCGGACGTCGCCGAGCCCGGGCGGCGGTTCTCCTCGAACTGGCGCTGCCCGGCGGGGCGTACGTCTACCAGGGTGACGAACTGGGTCTGGAGGAGGTCGAGGATCTCCCGGAGGAGTCGCTGCAGGACCCCACGTGGCTCCGGTCGGGGCACACCGAGCGAGGCCGGGACGGGTGCCGGGTGCCGCTCCCCTGGTCGGGGGAGAAGCCGCCGTTCGGGTTCGGCAGCGAGGAGCAGCCGCCTTGGCTGCCGCAGCCGGAGCACTGGGCCGGGCTCACGGTCGAAGCCCAGGATCACGATCCGGGCAGTCACCTCAACCTCTACCGGGCCGCTCTGTCCGTGCGGCGTCACCATCCCGCCCTCGGCGACGGGACTTTGACCTGGGATGCCAACACGCCCCCAGACGTGTTGTCCTTCACCCGCGACCCGGGATTCCGCTGCGTGGTCAACTTCGGACCGTCGCCGTTCGCGCTGCCCGCCGACGCCGACGTCCTGGTGTCCTCCGTCCCGCTCCGCGACCGAACCCTTGAACGAGACGTTGCGGTCTGGTTGAACCTGCCTCACTGATCCGACTCATCAACCGTTCATCGCCGGATCTCTCCGACTAGGTAGGCAGCGCAGGCCTGGACGGCCTCGAGATCGTCCCACCGTTCCTCGGTCACGCCCTCGACGTACATCGCGCGGGCTCGGGCGAGGACCGGTTGCTGACGCGCCGGAAGCCGGGCCAGCGCCCAGGTCGCCGCGGCGTCCTTCGAACGGATCTCCCCGGTCCGCAACGTGGTCCAGATCCGGGCGAGCGTCAACAAGACGTTCCTGGTGTCCGCTTGGAGGTCGTCGAGGAGCTGCGGCACTCCCGCCACGGCGGCGCGGAGGAGGTCCTCGTGAGGGACGGGATCCAACAGCTGGGAGGGCGGCGGGCCGACCAACGGCGCATTGCCCTGCCAGACCATGGTGATCAAGATCGCCAGATCCGGCGCCGGCTCCGGCTGCGGAACGACCCCCTGCTCATAGGACTCCCGGAGCCACTCGCCGTACAGGAAATCCTGCCGAGGTGGGTATTGCCACGGCTTGACCTGCCCGGCGACCACCACACTCAGCTCAACCGGGCGCGCCGGTCCGAGTCGAGCGCGGGCGCCGGAGCACTCGAGAAGGCCCGCGATGAGGGTCGAGCGCTCGAACTCGGTCAGGCCTCGTTCGGACACGATGAGCAGGTCGAGATCGCTCGTCGGCCGCAACCCACCCAGCACCGCCGATCCGTGGAGGTAGGCGCCGAGCAGTCGCGCACCCAGCACGTCGGTCAGGAGGCGCACAACGCTCCGAAGCTGCTCACCCACGGCCCCGCTGCCGAACCCCATTCCTGGCGCCACGACACACGAGAGTAGGCGGGCTCGACCGGTGCTGTCGTGAGCCGAGTGATTGACGGGTCGGGATGTCGAAAGGGGGCCGTCCCGATCGAGGAGGGGATGAGCGGTCGGCAGCGGGTCGACCAGGAGAGGAGCAACCGATGATCAACGAGGTTTCGGCCCAGCCGGCGGTCGACCAGCAGGGCGCCGGGATCGGACAAGGATGCACCGCGGAGCAGCGGGTCACCCGGACTCTGTTGGGCTACGGCATCGTGGCGGGCCCGTTCTACGTGCTGGTCAGCCTGACCCAGGCCGCCCTCCGCGAGGGCTTCGATCTGACCCGGCATCCGTGGAGTTTGCTGGCCAACGGCCCGACCGGCTGGATCCACATCACCAACCTCATTCTGACCGGGCTGATGGTGACGGCGGCGGCAATTGGCTACCACCGCGCCCTCCGCGGCGGGATCGGTCGGCGTTGGGTCCCCGTTCTCCTGGCCATCTTCGGGATCAGCCTGATCGGCGTCGGAGTGTTCCGAGCCGATCCGATGGACGGCTTTCCGGTCGGAACACCCGCCGGCCCGCCGGTCTCCCCGACCCTGTCCGCCCTGCTGCATCTCGCCTTCGGTGGGATCGGATTCCTGGCCATGATCGGCGCGACCTTCATCCTGGCCCGGAGACTCCGCAGCGAGGGACGACACCGGCGCGCCGTGGCCAGTATCGTCACCGGCGTGGCCTTCCTGGCGGCGTTCGTCGGTATCGCCTCCGGATCCGGATCCCCCGCGGTCAACCTCGCCTTCACCGCCGCCGTCCTACTGGTCTGGGGCTGGCTGAGCAGCACCTCGCGCTCCTTCTACCGCAAGCTCGCCTGAACCGTTTCCCGCTGCACCCGACCGAAGGAGAAAGATCATGCGTTATCTCGTTCTGCTGAAGGCCGGCTCCACCCCGAACACCCCACCGCCACCCGACCTGATGGCCGCGATCATGACGCTCGGCGCAGACGCGAAGAACGCCGGCGTGCTCGTCGACACCCAGGGACTGCACCCGAGTCCCGCCGGCACCCGGGTGAGTCTTACCTCGGGCCAGCTGACCGCCACCGACGGCCCCTTCACCGAATCCAAGGAGCTGATCAGCTACGCCCTGTACGACGTCCGGGCCAAGGAGGACGCCGTGGAGTGGACCAACCGGTTCCTGAAGCTGCACCGCGACCTGTGGCCCGGCTGGGAAGGGGAGGCCGATGTCCTCAAGGTCTTCGGACCCGAGGATTTCGCGCTCCCAACCAACGACCCGAACGACGATGCGGGCGAATCGGCCTAGGTGACGGCGACCGCCGCCGCGGTCGAGGCGGTCTGGCGCATCGAGTCAGGCCGCCTCGTCGCGGCGCTCGCCCGGATCACCGGGGACTTTCCCGCCGCCGAGGATCTCGCCCAGGACGCTCTCGAGATCGCCTTGAAGCAGTGGCCGCGGGACGGCATCCCGGACCACCCGGCGTCCTGGTTGATGGCGACCGCCAAACACGTCGCCGCGGACCGCTACCGCCGGCAGCAGAACCTCAACCGCAAGCTCCAGCTCCTCGCCCATCAGCAGACCACGACCGGAACCCGGGAGGACCCGATGGCCGACGTCGACGAGGACCTCGACGCCTCTGTCTCCGACGATCTGCTTCGGTTGATCTTCACCGCCTGCCATCCCGTGCTCAGCGTCGACTCCCAGGTCGCCTTGACGCTGCGCACCCTCGGCGGGCTGCAGACCCGAGAAATCGCCCGGGCCTTCCTGGCCAGCGAAACGGCCGTGGGGCAGCGGATTACGCGGGCGAAGAAGACCCTGACCGATCAGCAGGTCCGGTTCGAGCTGCCACCCGCCGATGATCTCCCGGCTCGACTCGAGGCCGTGCTCGGGGTGGTCTATCTGATCTTCAACGAAGGCTATTCGGCCACCAGCGGGGACGACTGGATCCGGCCCGCCCTGTGTTCGGACGCCGTACGGCTCGGGCGCGTCTTGGTCGGCCTCCAGCCCGAGCAGCCCGAAACTCACGGTCTCTTGGCCTTGATGGAGCTGCAGGCCTCCCGCCTCGCCGCGCGGACCGGACCGAACGGTGAGCCGGTGCTCCTCAGTGATCAAGATCGACGACGGTGGGACCAGCTCCTGATCACCCGCGGTCTGGCTTCCCTGAACCGGGCTGAGGAGCTCGGCGGTGGGCCCTACACGCTCCAGGCAGCCATCGCCGCGTGCCATGCTCGAGCTCGCAGTGTCGAGGACACCGATTGGCGTCGGATCGCGGCCCTGTACGCCGTGCTGGCGCACGTCACGCCCTCCGCCGTGGTGCAACTCAATCGCGCCGTGGCGGTCGGGATGGCCGACGGACCCGCCGCGGGCCTTCAGCTGGCCGACAGGCTCCGCGCCGAACCCACCCTGGCCGGCTACCCGCAGCTTCCTGCCGTACGCGCGACCTTTCTCCAGCAACTTGGTCGCACGGATGAGGCCCGGGCCGAGTTCGAACGGGCCGCGGCCTGCACCGGCAACGCCGATGAACGGCGGCTGTACCTGGAGCAGGCCGGCCGACTCGCCGACCGCTGACCCCCGCTCAGGCGGCCTCCTCCGGAGACGGATCGGAGCTGCCCGCCCGAGCGATCACATCGGTCAGCTGGGCGTGCAGGGACTCCAGCTCGCGCCGGTCCATGCCGAGCTGGTCCATGATCGCCGGGGGGATCCGAAGGGCGCGTCGCCGCAGCTGTTTCCCGCGCGCGGTGAGGGTGAGGTTGAGGGACCGCTCGTCGTGGGGATCGCGGGTGCGATTCAGGTAGCCGATGGTCTCCAACCGCTTCAGCAACGGCGACAGGGTCGCCGGCTCCAGGGACAGCAGTGCGCTGAGTCTTCGGAGGGTGAGCGGCTCGTGCTGCCACAGCGCCAGCATGACCAGGTACTGCGGATGGGTCAGGCCCATCGGCTCGAGCAGCGGCCGATAGAGCCCGATCACTCGGCGGGAAGCCACCGCGAGCGCGAAACAGACCTGGCTCTCGAGTGCCAGCAGGTCAGCCGAGGAGTTCGAGTTGGCGGTCGCCATGCCGGCACTATACACTTTTCCCTAATTATTAGTGTCCTAATCTTTAGGGAACGATGCAACCGATCCAGAATCAATCCGAGGTCCGTCGGCAGCGCGAGGAGCACAGTCTCGATGTCGTCCAGCGGGCCATCGTGTCGGCCCTGATCGGCGTCGTCTTCGGCATGTTCGCCGTCGTGCTCGCGGCCTACCTGGTGCTCGCCGGCCAGCACGACCTCCCGCCGGGCGACGTGACGGGACTCTGGGTGATGACCGGCGTCCTCGGGCTGGTGACCGCGGCCGTCATCTTGGTGGTGAACCGACGCCGGCCCTACAGCCCGTGGGTGATCTTCGGACTGCTGCCCATGGTGATCTCCTGGTTCGGGATCTTCCGCTGAGTCGTCCCCGCCCTCGGTCTGACCCGAGGGCCGGTCGATAGCGTGGGCTCGTGCTGACCCTGGCCTACCGGCACGTCGACGTGTTCAGCCGCTACGCCTGCCAGGGCAACGGGCTGGTGGTGGTGCCGGGAGCCGACGGGCTGCCGACGATGGTCCAGCAGCAGCTGACCCGTGAGATGCGCCAGTTCGAGACCGTGTTCCTGAGCAGCGTCGACCTGCCCAGTCGGACCGCGCGACTTCGAGTGTTCACCGAGGATGAGAAGCTGGGGTTCGCCGGCCATCCGGTGCTCGGCGCCGGAGCGCTGCTGCATGATCTCCTCGCGTCGGCGGCCGAGGAATCCTGGACGTTGCGACTGGGCGGGCGCAACATCACCGTCCGAACCCGGGGTCGAGCTGGGTGGGTCGACACCTCGATGGATCAGGGACCTGTCCAGCTCGGCGGAATGGTCACGGGTGAACTGGGCGATAGGTATCGACGGGCCCTTTACCTGGAGGTGAAGGCCGTATCGACCGAGCTGCCCATGCCGGTCGTCAGCACGGGAATGCCGTATCTGATCGTGCCCATAAAGCCCGAAGGGTTGGCGGCGGCCCGGATCGCCGGCCCCGACTTCGAAGCGCTGCTGAAGGAGAGCGGCGCCAGGTTGGTCTACCTGCTCGATCCCGGGGCACCGGAGGGCCGCACCTGGGACACGCCGGTCGGGTCGAGGACGTTGCGACGGGCAGCGCCGCCGGCCCGGCCGCCGGTTACCTCATCCAGCACGGTGCCCACTCGGCCAAATCGCCGCTACGGATCGCTCAGGGTCGCTTCACCGGCCGGCCGAGCGTCATCGAGGTCCGCCAAGACCCCAGCTACGGCCACTACTGGGTGGGAGGACCGGTAGCACCGGTGAGCGACGGCCGCTTCCGTGCCCGACTCGCAACCTGAACGATACGGCTGGGGACACGCGGTCCGTTTTCGCGCCACTCGCTGCGTCCGATCGGCGAAAACCTCGGCGTGTCGCGCCGATCTGTCCGACGAGTGGCGCGAAAACGGGCGATCAAGCAGGCGTCGGAGAACGGGTTGTCGCCGCGCAGGCCGTTGGCCAGCGCGACCTGGACATGGCCCATCAGCATCGCGCGCGCGGCCGGCTCGGGCACGCCGACCGTGTGCACGGTTTCCTGCAGCGCCTCGTTCAGCAGGTCACCGATCATGCAGGCGACCACTTCGACCAACGTCGGTTCGAGGTAGGCGAGTTGTTTGACGGTCACCCAGTGCACGTCGAGCACCGGGGCATACATGAGCTTGATCACCTCTTCGACCACAGCCTGCTTTTCGGCGTTGCCGGACTCCAACGCCGCCACAACATCCTGGGGGGCCGCGATGCCGCCGAACGTGTCGTCCAGCTCCGCCTGGGTCTTGCGTTGCAGGAAGACCGAGGGGTGGCAGGGGTGGGCTACGGCGTACTCGACGTCGGCCCGCTGGTACAGCAGATTCGCGTACGCCGCCGCGGGATCAAGAGTGAGCACGACCGTACCCGGGTCGAGTTTCGGCACCAGGGCGCTGGAGACCGGACCCAGGGCGACGTCCGGAACGGCGAGGATCACCACGTCCGCACCCACCAAGGCCTCGGCGGAATCGGTCAAGGTCCGTCCCGCGTCGGTGGTGCGCTGCTGGCCCGCCGGCGAATTCTCCGCGTACAAGACGTTGTGGCTGCTCCGCTGCAGGTTGTTCGACACCCGCATGCCCATCTTTCCGCCGGCCCCGATCACGGCGATGGTGAGTTGCTGTTCGGTCATTCGTTCTGGCTCCTTGAATAGTGAAGATTGTGGAGGTTCCACTCGTTCTCGGTTTCGATGGTGGTGACGCTGTCACCCTGCCAGGGCAACCAGTGCTCGATGATCTGGTTCAGACCACGGTCGTCGGCCCGTACGGTGTCGACAAGGTGTCGGTAGTCGAGCAGGCCCTCACCCAGCGGGCAGCCGGCGAAGGTGAAACCGACCCAGCCGTCCCGACGGCTGAAGGCGAAGTCCTTGACGTGGATGTTCCTTACGTAGGGGGCCGTGAGCTCGACGATGGTGACGGGCAGCTCGAGGCCCGCGACGCAAATCCAGGCGGAGTCGACGGTGCCACGATCCGATCAGATCACGGACCGGATCTGCTCGTACGTCTCCAGGGCCAGCGTGACGCCGGCCGCCTCGTAGGCCGGCATCACCTGCCGGAGCAGCGAATCGCCTCGTCGGCACTCGGCGGTGGTCGGCTGAGTTGATCATGCTCCGCACCAGGGTGACTCCGAGGGTCTTCGCCATCCGGAGGTAGTTGCTGAGGTGTTCCGGGCGCACGCCCCGCGTTCCGAGCTCCAGGGCGACGCCGCGATCGCTCGCCTGCCGGCGGAGCGCGGCCAGGGCATCGACATCGTGATCCTCGATCAGCGGGTAGTCGCAGATCTGGAAGAGTTCGACGTCCCAGTCCGCGGTCCGGTCGATCATCTCGACCAGACTCAGCGGTCGCGCGGCGGTGGTCTGCCACTGCCAGAAGAACGCATACGTTCCGAGTCCGATGGTCATCGGTGGCTCCCTTCCTCGGCGGCAACAGGTGATGATCGCAATGGTCAGCACCGGCGAACCGGCGAACAACGCCAGCGGGATGCCATCCGCGATGCCCTCCGGTCCGGCGATCCCGACGCGGCGGCGGCGGCCATGAGCGCACACATGGACAGCGCCGGCGAGCGCCTGCTCAGTGCCCCGGCGAACTCGGCGGCGTCGTGATCCCAACGAGCATCGAGGATCACTAGCCGGTTTCGGCCAGCACCTCGCGGATCTTGGCGGCGAAGGCGGCCGGATCGGCCATGAAACCGCCGTGGTCGCCGGGGAAGACGACCGGGGTCTGCCCGAGCCGCTCGGCCAGGGCGGCGGCCGAGCGCATGGCCACCTCACCCTGTGAGGTTTCGCCCACCGCGATGACCACCCGCGGAGCGCCGGATCGAAGCTGATCCACCTTCGGCTGGTACCGGGTGAAGGGCTTCAACATGCGCAGGAAGAACAGTTCGTCGTCGGCCTGCTGCTTCTCCGACGGCGGTTCTTCGGCACCCTGGCTCCCGTCGGGTTCCGGGGCCTGGTCACCGTCCGCCTCCGCCCCCGGGGGCGGCCAGGTTGCGGGCGGGACGCCGTCTTCGGGTACCAGCCCGCTGTACATCACGAGCGAGATGAACTTCCCCCACGCCGCGCCCGAGCCGCCGGCCCGGTAGGCGTCCTCGATGTCGTCGATCACCGCCCGCACCTGCGGTGCGTCGGCCACCAGCTCGGTGACGGGCGGCTCGTGTGCGATGAGCGTCCGAACCCGGTCGGGATGATGGACCGCCAAGGCCAGCCCGGCGACCGCACCCCCACTGGTCCCGAACACGTCCGCCGGACCGGTGCCGACCGCGTCGACGATCAGGGCGAGGTCGTCACCCTCGATCTCCGGCGTCACCGGCAGCGACGGGTCGTCCACGGTGCTCTGCCCCACGCCGTGCGGGTCGTAGGTCACGACCGTGTGGTCCTCCGCCAGCAGCTCGGCCACCGGCGCGAACGGCGCGCTGGTCATCGGCTGCCCGACCACCAGCAGCAGCGGCCCGGAACCGCGCACCTCGTAGTAGACCTCGCCGCCCGGAACGGCGAGGCGGTGGGACGTGAGCTGATCAGTCATGGCGGCCTCCACGGTGAGTGTTCTGACGTGGGATAGACCGGCCGGACCGAGAGAACTGATCGGGGTGCCCGGCCGGACGACACTCAGAACAAGACGAAGCAGGCGTTGGGCCCCCCCGCCCGGCCTTCTTCGTACGCTCCGATCCTCTGCACGGCGTCACCGTGGTCGTCGTACTCGGTCCACCCGGTCTCGTCGGCCAGGTCGACCAGGGAGCGAGCGACCTCCCGGGCGTCGCCGGTCTGGAACTGGAACTTCGTCTCCCGGTCGGCGCCGTGCAGGGTGGCGCCCGCCAGACAGTCGGCTTGCAGCTCTCCCTTCGGGCCGCTGCTTTCGGCGAACCCCCGCGGCATCCGCGCCTGCAGGGCGTGCGCCCACTCGTGCGCCACCACCAGGTAGACCAGACCATCACCCACGCCGAGAGCCTCGCGCATCAGCGGTTCTCCCCACGCGACGAAGTGACCCTCCGGGCAGTACGCGGCATTCGACAGCTGCAGGTCCTCGCCGTCGCAGCGCGGCCGGTTGCCCTCCGAGAACAGGCCCGGTCCGGGCGCCCGGTCACCGTTACTCTCGACGATCAGGTCGCGGGCATCGTCGGCACTGATCAGCTCGTCCTGAAACCAGATTTCGGGCGGGTCGTACTCCGAGCCGAAGCACTCCGTCCAGTGCTCAGCCCAGTAGTCGTCGACGGTGTCGATCGCCTTCGCCATGTCGTCCTTGAGTTCCCGCCAGGACACATCCGCTTTCGGCTCTCGGTCAGGAGTTTGTTCCGGGCCCTCCCGTTCGGAGAACTGCTCGCACCGGAACTCCGCTGCGGGGCCGGGCGCGGGTGGCGGGGTGGAGTTCGCGCAGGACGTGAGGGAGAGGACGAGGGCTGCGGCCAGGACGACGCCGCTGAGCAGTGATCGTCGGGTCATCGGCACCTCCCGGAGGGCGCACCGTCTTCGCTGGTTTGCAGGCGGGCCATGCTGGTTAGAGCTCGGATAGAGAGTCCGTAATACCGATGATTTCAGCCGGGCGGCTCCGGTGTCTACGGGTTGGCCCGGCGACAGCGCGCGGGCGGGCTGCCGAGCGCCTTCGTCAGTGTCCGCTACCGCCGGGACAACCGGATCGTGACGAGCTCGAACGGTCGCAGGTCGAGCCTGGCGCCAGTCGTGGTCGGCGTGCTGCGGTGGTTGTCGATCGATCTCTCCAACAGGTCGGTGAAAGTCACGTCGGCCACCGCGAATGCGGCCGTCAGCTCACCCTGGGCCCGCCCACCCAGCGACTCGTAGAGCCGGACCACCACGTCTCCACTGCGGTCCTCGGCCAGCTTGACCGCCTCGACCACGATCGCCGGATTCGTGACCGAGATCAGCGGTGGGACGTCTCGAGCGCCGCGGACCTCCCGGACCGGCAGATTCGTCCGGTACCCCTCCTCGACGGCGTCGGCGATCGTCGCACCGGGCCGCACCGTGATCCGGCTGGTGTGCGGGCCCTGATCGGCTTCCGGGTCGGGATAGACGGGTCCGCGGACGAGGGAGAGCCGCACGGTCGTCGTGGTGCCCTGGCCGTCGCGGGTGCCCCGGCTGACGTCGTGTCCGTAGGTGGAGTCGTTGCTGATCGCGACCCCGTAGCCGGGTTCGGCGACGTGGATCCACCGGTGGGCGCAGATCTCGAACCGCGCGTGATCCCAGGACGTATTGCTGTGCGTCGGCCGGTACACGTGCCCGAACTGGGTCTCCGAGGCCGACCGGTCGGCGTGCACGTCGAACGCGAAGCCGAGCTTCAACAGCTTCTTCTGCTCGTGCCAGTCGATGTCGTTGCCGATCTCGACCGACTCCGCGCCGGCCGCCAGGATGATCTGCTGATCGATCGTGGACGAACCGAACGCCCGACGGACGCGGACGACCGCGCGTTCGTCCTGGGCATCGAGCTCGAGGGAGGCGACCTGGTCGATCTCGGTGACGTTGCGCCGGTAGTGCTCGTCGACGTCCCAGGCGTCCCACATGTTGGGGATGTCGCGGTGCAGCTGCAGCCGATTGCCGGCCGCGCCGGGCGCGATGGCCTCGCGGCCCGAGGCGTAGTCGATCAAGGAACTGAGCTGCCCGCTCGCGCTGATCACGACGCGGACGATGCCGTTGTCGAGAACGATGTCGTTCCCCACCCGGTCGGCCTTGACGGTCTGGGTCACGGCCACGCCCTCGCCCGCGGCAAGCGCGGCCACTCCGTGCCGCGGGTGCGGAGCGGCGTTCATGATCAAGGTCCGGGTGCCCGAGCCGACCAGCCGGCCGATCGCGGACGTGATCACCGATTCGGCACGCTGCGCGATGGCCGCGTAGTTTCGCTCGGCGTCCTGGTGGACCCAGGCGATCGAGCTGCCCGGCAGGATGTCGTGGAACTGCTGCAGCAACACCAGTTGCCACAGGTGTTCGAGCTCCTCGTACGGGTAGTCGGCGCCGACCCGCACCGCGGCGGTCGCCGCCCACAGCTCGGCCTCACGCAGCAGGTGCTCGCTGCGCCGGTTCCCTTGTTTCGTCCGCGCTTGGGTCGTGTAGGTCGCGCGGTGCAGCTCGAGGTACAGCTCGCCGCTCCACACCGGCAGATCGGGATACTCCGCGGCCGCCTCGGCGAAGAAGGCCGCCGGTGAGTCGATCCGCACCGTCGGTGACCCGTCGAGTGATTCGGTTCGGTGGGCGGCCGCGAGCATCTCCCGGGTCGGCCCGCCGCCTCCGTCGCCCCAACCGAACGGAACCAGGGACACCGTGCCCTTGCCATGTTCGGCGTAGTTGCGTTCCGCGCGGGCCAGGTCGGTGCCGGATAGGTCACTGTTGTAGGTGTTGACCGGTGGGAAGTGGGTGAAGACGCGGGAGCCGTCGATGCCCTCCCAGGCGAACGTGTGGTGCGGCATGGTGTTGGTCTGGTTCCAGGAGATCTTCTGGGTCAGGAAGTACTTCGATCCCGAGGCCAACACGATCTGCGGCAGGGCTGCGGAGTAGCCGAAGGAGTCCGGCAGCCAGACCTCCTCGGTCTCCACCCCGAAGTTCTCTGCGAAGAAGCGTTTGCCGGCCACGAACTGGCGAGCCATCGCCTCCCCGCCGGGCATGTTGGTGTCCGACTCGACCCACATGCCGCCGACGGGCAGGAACTGACCGGCCGCCACCTTCTCGGTGATCTTCGCGAACAGGTTCGGGTATTGCTCCTTCACCCAGGCGTACTGCTGCGCTGACGAACAAGCGAACTTGAACGTCGGGTCGGCGTCGGCCAGGGCGACCGCGTTGGCGAACGTACGGGCGCACTTCCGGATGGTTTCGCGCACCGGCCAGAGCCAGGCCGAGTCGATGTGGGCGTGACCGACCGCGACGATCCGGTGAGCGCTGGCCTGGACGGGTTGGGCCAGCGCTTCGGCGAGCGCGGCCCGGCCGTCGGCGGCGGTGCCGGCCACGTCGTCGGGATCGACGAGGTCGACCATGCGCGACAGGGCCTGCAAGATCTCGGCCCGCCGAGGCAGTCGCTCCGGCAGGGCGTACATCAGGCTGCTCAGGGTGAAAACGTCCTGCAGCAGCTCCCACACCGTGTCGTCGCGAAGCCCGATGTCGAGCCGCTTCAGGGTGTAGACGGGTTCGTGGCCGGCGGTGGCCAGATCACCGTACGGGGTTCGCATGAAGCCGTTGTGCGCGACGTCCGGATTCGCGGCGGCCTCGACGTAGAGATCCACCGGCGCCTCGGGGTCGAGCGGCACGTAATGGTTGAGCGGGGAAACGCCCTTGACGATGGTGCCGTCCGGCCGGTAGGCCAAACCCTCGGCCTGGAAGCCGGGTCCGGCCGCGAAGCCCAGGTCGACGACCAGTTCGGTCGAGGTGTCAGCCGGTAGCGCTCCGCCCGAGCGCCACTCCGCCGGCGCTGCTCCGGCGACGTGCAACCAGGTCGTGCCCCACGGGCGTCCCCACCGCATGCCGATCTCGACCGGGGCGTACGCCTGGGTCACCGCCTCCGCGAACGGCACCGGCTCGCCCGGCGTATCCCAGCCGGTCACCGTCACCGGGGCGGCCGCCCGGTAGAGGGCCGGCTCGAGGTAGTCACGGACGAAGCGTTCGAGCCGCATCTCGAGCAGCAGTCTCTGGTCATGCATCAGGCAGCTCCTTGCCGGCAGGACGGCGCGGTACTCCACATGGTGCCGACGGTACTGCCTCAGCCGAGGACGGCCTCCCGGCACAAGCCCATCCAGGCTCCATCCAGCGTGACGCCCGCGGATGTGCAGGAGTGGCGATACCGTGATGGAAATGCCAGATCCGGACGATCTGCTCGCCACGGCGCGCGCGTCCTACGCGCGCCGCGACTGGGCCGCGGCCTATCGCAGCCTGGTGGCAGTCCGCGAGCAACGTTCTCTCGCGGCCGACGACCTGTACGCGATGGCCGATGCCGCCTGGTGGCTCGGCCTGGTCAAGGAAACCATGATCATCTCGGAGGAGTGCCATCAGCACTTCCTCGCCGAGGGTCGGCCGTTGCGCGCCGCCATGGCGGCGCTGGGCATCGGCTTCGACTGGTTCCTGCGCGGCGAGGCGGCGATCGGCTCCGGCTGGCTGAGTCGGGCGCGGCGGCTGATCGAGGAGCAACCCGACTGTGCCGAAGCCGGGTTCCTGGCCTGGATCGACGCCTCCGCGGCATTGGAGGCGGGCGACCTCGACAGCGCCGTCGTCGGCGCGCTCCAGGTGCAGGAAACCGGCCGCCGGTTCGCCTCACCCACCCTGGTCTGTCTGGGCCTGGCGGCGGAGGGGATCGTCGCGATCCGCCGCGGCCGGGTTGCCGCGGGCTTCGCGCTGCTCGACGAGGCGATGTTGCCGGTAGTCGCCGGCCAGCTGGAGCCGGAATGGGCGGGCAACATCTATTGCCAGCTGATGGGGGTGTGCCACGACCTTGCCGACATCCGCCGAGCTCGTCAGTGGACCGCGGCGACCGAGCGTTGGTGCGACGGCTTCCCCAGCGCCGTCATGTTCGTCGGCATCTGCCGGATGCACCGGGTGCAGCTGTTGCGCATCGGCGGCGAGTGGGCGCGGGCCGAGACCGAGGCGTCGATCGCCTGCACCGAACTCGCCGAGCTCAACGTCGCGGTGGTCGGCGAGGCGCACTATCAACTGGCCGAGTTGCTGCGCGCCCGCGGGGATTTCGGCGGCGCGGAGCGGGCGTACGACCGCGCCCGCGAGCTCGGTCGCGATCCGCAGCCCGGCGCCGCGCTGTTGCTGCTCGCCCAGGGACAGCCCAGTGAGGCGGCCGCCTCGGTGCGCGCAGCCCTCGCCGATGCCGACCCGTTCCGGAAGGCCCGGTTGCTCGCCGCCGCCGTCGAGATCGGCCTCGCCGGCGGCGATCTTCGTTCGGCCGTCCGGGCCAGCGAGGAGCTCAGTCGGATCGCCGAGACCTTCGGCAGCGACGGTTTCCACGCCTGGGCCGAGCAGGCCCGCGGGGCCGTCCTCCTGGCGCAGGGCAACGCGGCGGCGGCGCTCCCGGTCCTACAGACCGCGTTGCGCGGGTACGTCGAGCTGAGGACTCCGTACGACGCCGCCACCGTACGAGTGCTCATCGCCGAAGCTCACCGGCTGCTCGGCGAGGCCGATGCTGCGGCCGTGGAACTCGAAGCGGCCACCTCGACCTGCGCGCAGCTCGGAGCGCAGCTGCCGAACGGCCGGGTCGGCCTGAGCCGGCCGGCCGATCTGCCCGGTGGGCTGACGGAGCGCGAGGCCGAGGTGCTCGCCCACATCGCGTCCGGGGCCACCAACAAGCAGGCCGCCGCTGCGCTGTTCATCAGCGAGAAGACCGTGGCCCGCCATCTCGCCAACATCTTCACCAAACTGGGACTCGGTTCCCGCACCGCGGCCGCCGCCTGGGCCCACGAGCATGGGCTCGCGCGCGTCCGAGTCGTCTGATTCAAGATCAGAATCACCATCGCGGCTGTTGTCGCGGTCCACATGAACTTGAATCGGCTCCTCGGCCGCGACCAGCACGCGGAATTCGAGGTAGTGGCCGCACCGGCCAAGGCGTTGCACGGCCTCGAGGTTGCTCCGTCTACGGGTTGATTCTCACCGGTCGCGCAGGTGGCGCCGGCCCAGGCAGTCGAGCAGTCCCTCGAGGTCGAACCCGAGATCGTTGAGTCGCGACAGGCGCTCGTCGCTGATGCGACGTCCCCCGCCGAGACACTCGATCAGCCGTTCCAGATCACCTTGCTGGCCCCCGGACGGTCCGGTGTCCCCACCGCGGAAGGCCACCGCGCTCAAGGTCTTCTCGCGCTCGAACGGCTGCCCAGAGCGGGTCTCGCCGCGGGCGCGAATCCGGACGCTGTACGAGCCCGGCAGCGTGAGCTTCAGGTCAGTCCGGTTGCGGCCATCGCCGCCGAGCTTCAGCGTGGTGAGCTGGGTGGAGCCATCGGGCAGGCCGACCTCGGCCCACACCCGGGCCGTGGCGGTTGGTGGTGCCTCGTACTCGGTCAGCGTGGCGCTGAGTTCGGCCACTGCTCCCGGCTCGAAGGACTTCTGCTGCAGCTGCGCCTCGAAGACCAGCGCCGAGTAGCTGTGGGCCACGAATTCGTACGGCACGCCCCGGCTGGCGAGCGGATCGTCCTCGGACTTCGGGCGGCGCGGCATCCGACCGACGCTCAGCACCGCCTGCCACTGCCCGGCATGGCTGCCATCGGGCTGACCGGGCAGGACCGGTAGGGCGCAGCGGTAGTAGCTGACGCCGGAACCGACCACGTAGCTGAGGTTGCCCGCCGTCGCCGGGTCGAGCAGCGTTCCGTCCGGACTCTCGAGCAGGAACTTGATCGCCTTCGGGTAAGGGCTGAGCACGATCAGGTCCATGCCGAAATCGGCGTCGGTGATCCAGAAGGGGATCCGATGCTCGGACCCGCGGGTGAGGAAGCCCGCCGGATCGGTCACCACCTGGGCGTTCGTGACCCCGGCGAGGATCTGCAAGAAGTACTTGCTGAGCCGCATCGACTGGCTCGGATTGAGCTGCCCGGTCAGCAGGAGGTAGCCCTGATGTCCCTGACAGAGGGTCGTCAGGGCGGCCACGCTGATGTTGGACGGGAGGCCCAGACCCACCGCGAAGGTGCGGGAGGTGATGCTGCCGGTGACACTGGGCAGGTCGGGTGGCCGATTCCACAGTCCGTCGGTGAGGACCACCATGGCCTTGACGGCGTACGGCGGGGTCGGGTTCGCGTCCGCCAGCATGGCGGAACCGTCGAGCACGCCGTCGCCGATGGAGGTGGCGCCGGCCGGGTTGAGCTGGCTTCCGGTGATCGTGCTCCGGGCCGTTCCGGCCCCGGTCGCGACGTCGGTGATCTCCATCAGCCGATCCGCCGTCTGGTTGAAACGGACGATGCCGACCCCGTCGCCAGCGCGCATGACGTCGACGAACGCGGTGCCGGCCTCGCGGAGCTTCTCGATCTTGGTCCGGCCGTCGCCGGCGTCCTCGGTCATGCTGGACGAGCGGTCGAACACCAGCGCGACCGCCGTCTTCGGGCGGGCCACGGTGCTGGCCAGGATCGGGACCACCCAGGTCTGACCCGTCTGGTCGCAGCGCACACTGACCGAGCCGCTCGCCACGTCGCCCGGGTTAGTGGAGGTGTAGGAGAGCCACAGCCGGGCGGACGAGACGGGCAGGACCGGGTCCGAAGCAACCGTGACCGTGTTCCCCGACGGCAGACCGAACCCTCCGGTCGGTCCGGCGGTGACCCGGAACGTCAGCGGGCGGCACGACACGGTCTCCCAGACGATCGCCCGGTGGGTGGTGACGCCAACGCCACCGAGGCCGGCCGGCACGCCCGCGAAGGAGATGCTCGGCGTGGTGAGTGTGATCGTCTCGACGGGCAGGAAGGGTGCGAGGGTAGCCCGGATCACCCTCGCGCAGACCGGGCAGAACGGCGAATAGTCCCTCATGTAGCAGCTGGGCAGCGGTCGGTAGATGTTGCAGGACGTGTACGCGCCGCCCTCGTACGTCCCGACCGCGCCGGGAGCCGGGGGCGTGCCCGGCGGCACACAGGTTGACGCTGTGCACGACGTGGAGGGACTGCAGCTGGACGGCATCGGGGTGGTCGGGGCGATCAGGGCCCGCCACTTGTTGGTGGCGCGGTTGGTGTCGCGGGTCACGTTCGGCTCGGGCGGCTCCCCCGGCGGAGACCCGGAACCGCCCTCGTACTCGTCCGCCAGCCCGAATGCGCTGTGGCCGATCTCGTGGATGGCGATCTGCGCCGAGGAGGGATCGACCGAGCAGGTCGCGACGGCGCCGCCGGCCCCGCCGTACTTGGCCGAGTTGACGACACAGATGACCTGGTTGCGACTGGGAACGGCGTTGGCGACCGACAGGGCCAGGGCCTGGTCGATGACCAGCAACCGGTCGTACTTGACTCCCCCGGGTCCCACACCGGCGAAGGTGGCGTCGAAGTAGGTCTTCGCCGTCACCGGTGTACCGGTGGGGCTGTCGGGAGCGTCGAGCGGGTCGTCGGCGCCGGATTCGGTCGACACGACGTCGATCCGATGCACGTTGATCCCGCAGAACAAGGTGTCGAACGGCGGCGTCGTGCGGAGCTGCTGCACGATCGCGGTGACGTGGGCGCGGTACTGGTCGAGTTCGGTCGAGCGGTAGCCGTCACCGACGAACACCAGGTCCCAGCGGGACGCGTTGGGTCCGTGGTCGACGATCTTGGTGGTGCCGAGCACGTACCCGTCGGCGGTGGTCACGACCCGCCCCCTGGCCTGGACGAGCCGTGCCGCAGGTCGAAGGTGGCCAGTCGTCGGGAGTGCCGGGCCGCCCGCTGGCCGACTCCCTCGACGTCCATCGGCTGTCCGATCAGCGTCGCCTGGGTCCCCTCGGGTAGATCGGGCAGCAGCACCTCGACGATGGCTTCCGGTACCTGGCCGACGACATGCCGGATGGTGCCGTCCGGGGAGAAGATCTCGGCCGAGCCGAAGGCGCGCGAATCGACCAATCGGGTGAAGAGCGCCTCACCGTCGTCGTCCTCCAGGACGATCCAGTGCCCACTGTGCACGCCCAGCTCCGGCGGATTCTCCGGACCCGGCGGGCAGATCATCTCCACGTGCTCGAGGTTGATCAGCTCCTGGGTCTCGGGCGTGATCCGCAACGTCAGCCGTACGGTCCGTCGAAGCTTGCGGAGGTCATCGGGAGTTGTCGCGGCCACGGCCCGTCCTTGGTTGTCGGAGGTGCAGATCGATCTCAATCTCGCACCCGACCAGAGGACTGCCAAGGTCGCGCTGATACCGCGTGGCCGATGTCTGCCGCCGAGGCTCTGGTTTTCGGCCCGGGACTACTGCTCCTGCCCGGTGGGACGAACCATGATCTCGTTGACGGCGACGTGCCGCGGGCGGGTGACGGTGAACATGATTGCTTCGGCGACGTCCTCGGCGGTCAATCGTTCCAGCGAACTGAGGCGGGCTTCCAGCAGCTCGCGCACCTCGGGTCGGTTGTGGCTGACCAGCTCGGTGGCGACCGCGCCAGGTTCGATCAGACCCACGCGCACGTGTCGGCCGGTCACCTCCTGGCGGAGAGACTCGCTGAACGCGCCGACCGCATGTTTCGTCGCGCTGTATCCGCCGCTCCCCAGCCGAACCTGCCGTCCGGCCACTGACGACACGTTCACCAGATCAGCACAGCCCCGAGGATGGGTGGCCGCGGCCTCCAGCAGATGCGGCAACGCGGCCCGCGCACAGTACATGACGCCGAGCAGGTTGACCTGGATCATCTGCTCCCAGTCCTCGACCTGCGCGTTGCGCACGGGTCCGACCAGCATGACTCCGGCATTGTTCACCAGCACATCGAGCCGTCCCTGTTCCTCGACGACCAGGTGGACGGCGGACTCTGCCTCGCGGCCTCGTGAGACATCGGCCTCGATCACCTGCACTGCTCCACCACGCTCACGCACCTCATCGGCTATCGCCTCGAGCCGGTGGCGGCGCCGGGCTGCCAGGGCAACGGTGGCCCCCTCCGCGGCGAGCGCGCGGGCGGTTGCTGCACCGATCCCACTCGACGCACCGGTGACCAGTGCCACAACACCGTCAAGGTTTCGACCTGCCGACACTCCGCGACCCTAGCCGTCGCCCCCACGAGCTCCGGAGTGCGACGCTACGTTGACCACGTGAACCCAGCCGTGGACATGTGGTCGAGCCCAACCACGGTCTACGCGGGCGGTCTCCGACAACTGTCGGCTGCGCTCAGCGGACACCCGATGCTGCTGGTCACCGACGAACGGCTCGAGGCCCAGACCGAAGCCGTACACGCCTCGGCCCCCGCGGTGGCCACCGTGCGCATCGCCCCGGACAGCGCGGCCGACGTCGCCGCCGCGGTCGCGGACGCTGTGACCCGTCATCGGGGGGCCGTTCCGGTGGCTCTGGGCGGCGGCAGCATCATGGATGCCGTCCGACTCGCCGCCTTGGCGGCGGCCGACCCCGCCGCGAACGGATTCAGCCGAGCCACGGACGGAGTGACCTTCTGGCCCACCCGAACGGTCAACCCGACGGTCTGCATTCCTTCGACGGTCGGCACCGCCTCGGAGGTCAGCCCGGTAGCGGTGCGCAACACTCCGGATGGAACCGCGATGATCGTCAGTCCGGGGCTGCGCGCGTCGGCCGCCATTCTCGATCCGCGCGTGACGGAAACGCTCCCTCGCGCCGCGCTTGCCGCGGGCCTCGTCGAGCCGTGGGCCCGGACCTGCGTGCCGGCCGTGGCCGGGGGTCCCTTGCGTCTGCAGGACGGTATAGCCCGTGGCCTGGCCGCCACGATCTTCGGCCTGGGTCAGGAGCTCGCCCGCACGGATTCCGATGATCAGCCCGACGAGACGTGGCGGTCGGCGGCCGCCCTGGCGAGCGCACAGACCCACCTGAGCCTGCTCGCCCTCGGACGGGCGCCGGCGGGACATCTCCTGTGGCCGCTGGCGACCGAGGTGACCCGGGCCACGAGGCTGCCCAAGGCCACCGCGCTCGCCGCCCTCGTGCCGGCCTGGCTTCGGTGCCTGGCCGCCGGCGTCCTCGGGCGCGCATGGGGGTCCGGAGACCGCGTCCGCGGGATTCTCGATCTCGACCCGGCGGAAGCCGCCGCTCACCTCGAATCCTGGCTGCGGATGCTGTCGCTGCCGACGCTGCTGCCCACCTCCATCGATGTCGGGGCCATCGTCTCCCGGGTGGTGGATCCGTGGCAGGCGTCAGGCCTGTTCCTTCCCGGAGTGTCGCGCGCGGAGATCGCCGCTGTGGTCGGCTCGGCGTCGGGCCGGATCTGATCCTGGCTCGGCCGCTTCCCAGTCACGGCGGATCACAGCGTCTGGCGGCGCACCATGTTCTGGAAGATGCCGGGCTCTGAGGCGAGCCCCTCGAAGGTGCCCTCCTGCACGACGCGGCCGGCCTCGAGCACGATCACCCGGTCGGCGTGGCGGATCGTGCTCAGTCGATGGGCCACCACCACACGGGTGACCTGGAGGCGATCGAAGCTCTCCGACACCTTCGCCTGCGTGACCGAGTCCAGCGCGCTGGTGGCCTCGTCGAGGATGACCAGTCGCGGATTCCGGGCGATGGCGCCGGCGAGGACGAGCCGCTGTCGCTGACCGCCGCTGAACGTGACCGCATTGTCGCCGACCAGCGTGCGCATCCCCATCGGCAGGCTCCGGATGTCGTCGGCCAGTCCGACCTTCGCGGCCGCGGCCCAGGCGTCGTCCTCGGTCAGGGGCCAGTCGCCGGTGATCACCGAAAGGATGTTGGAACCCGTCACGGAGGCGCTCTGCATCGCCACACCGATCTGGGCGCGGACCGCACGCGTGTCGAGGGTGTTGAGGTCCTTGCCGTCGTAGGTCACGCTGCCGGACTCCGGGCGGTCGAAACCCAGCAGCAGTCGGACGATCGTGGATTTCCCGGAACCCGACGGGCCCACGAGGGCGATGAACTCACCCGGCTCAGCGGTGATGCTCACGTCGTGGAGCACCGGGGTGTCCATCCCGGGGTATCGGTACGTCACCGCCGACAGCTCGACGCGCCCGTTGAGCAGACCCGGGTCACCTGCTCCCGGCGCCACCTCGACCGGCTCGGCCAGGATCGGCTTCATCCGGTCGAAGATCGGCAACACGTTCAGGGCGAACCCGAGGGTCAGGTCGAGTTGCGCGGTGGCGGCGGCGATCTGGCCCAGGGCGGTGATGAACGCCAGGAACGCTGTGGTCGTCATCAGCCCGGGGTTGGCGGCCACTCCAGCGAAGACGATGACCGTCAGGAACGCCGGCAGCATGGCGTACATCGCGGTCCGCACCGCCGACAACCGTTCCGAGGAGAGCAGCTGGCCCACCTGGATCGCGAAGCGGGCCGCCCAGGCATTCAGCGCGCGATTCTCGGCGGCGGCGGCACGGATCTTGTCGATGCCTTGCACGATCTGGAGCAGGACGCCGGAGGCCGCGCCTTTCGCGTCGTACATCGCCCGCAGCCGACGGATCTGGGCCACCGTGATGAACGCGCTGATCGAGACGGTGATGAGCGTCACGACGAGGACGGCAACGGCGAGGGTGACGTTGTAGAAGAAGAGCAGTCCAAGGCTGAACAACAAGGTGACCACGGCGAGCAGCGTCGTCGACGCGACGGAGGCGACGATCTGCTGGATCGCGTCGACGCCGTTGACGCGGAGCGTGAGGTCGGCGACGGAGAACTGGTCGAAGAACCGTACGGGCAGTGCGATGAGCCGATCCCACAACCCCGACTGCATCCGGGTGAGCATGCGACCCTGCAGCCGCAGCAGACCGGCTGAGCGGGCCAGCAGGAAACCTGTCGTGGCGAAGACCACCAGCAACAGGAGCAGTGACGCCAGCAGGACGGGAGTCGTCTCGCCGACGGGGACCAGGGTGCCGAGGATGGTGCCGGTGGCGACCGGCAGGGCCAGGGAGCAAAGCCCGGCCACCAAGCTGAACAACACGAGACGGAAGAGGTCGCTGCCGCTGCCCTGCAGCCCGAAGCTGAGCAGCCCTCGGACGGTCAACGATCCCGGTGGCATCGGACGGTAGAGGACATAGGCGGTCGGGCGCAGCTGACGGGCGTAGTCCGCTGTCACCTTCGAGGGAGAGCCCGTGAGCGGATCGACGACGTGGTAGCCGGATCTCTGGGGGACGAGGACGACCGGATCGCCGTCGGGCTCGCTGAACGCGACCATCGGTTCCAGGCTGTGTCGCCACCAGGCGCCTTCGAGGGTGACGGCCCGCACGCGTACCCCGGAGGCCCGGGCGATGGCGCGAATGGGGTCCGAACTGAGGCCGCGCGACCAGTCCGGTGGCTTGGTGATCTGAACCCCGGCCGCCCGACCGAGCAGCTGGACGGCAGCGAACACCGCGTCCGTGGTCGGTACGGTCCACCAGTGATCCGTGGCGTCGATCTGGTCGAACGTCGCCAGGGCGCTCTGCCGTACGGCCTCGTCCTGCTGGGCGCGGCCGGCCTCTTGCGCGGCGGACCGCTCCGACGCGGCGACGGCGAGCGCGGCATGGTCGGTCAAGATTGCGGACTGCGCCCAGCTGACCCCGCGGTGCAGGTCAGCCTCGTCGATCTGATCCGCCGTCCGGATCGACGCCGCGCCACCCTCCGCCACCTCGATGCAGAAGCTGGCTCCGAGCGGCGTGGGTAACCGATCCTGCTGGCGCACGCCCCCGAGGCGGAGCCGCGCATCCTGCGGCAGGCACCAGAGCAGGGCCGACGGGGCGTTGAGCACATCGCCGACGGCGAGGTTCAACTCATGGCCCGCCTGATCCTCGCTGATCGCCGAGCGGGGTCCCACCGCGGGCAGGGCCGCTCCGGTGGCGGTGAGCCAGGCGTGCAGGCCGCTGCGCAGCTCAACGCTGGTAGGCAGGGCGGACCACCAGTTGGGGCCGAGGGGCACCACCGACGCGTTGACCCCGACCGCGAGCAGCCGCCAGATGCGATCGGCGTGCTGGAGCGGCTCCGCGCCGATCAGCAGGGACCCGGCTACCGCGGAGCCGATGTAGGAACGTCGACCCAGATGACCGGCGTCGTCCGTCGGCACCACGAAGAGGTCGACCTCCCCGGACTCCAAGAGCCAGCCCGAATCTGGACTGCCCAGCAGCAGCGGAGTGCTGGAGTCGAGCCTGCGCGTCGCACCCGTCGTGACACCGCCGGGGACCGGATGCGCAGCCCCTGTCGTCATCTCGGCCTTGGTGTCGCTCACTCCGCCTCCACCAGCTCGGAGTACCGGCCGCCCTCGCTGATCAGCTGGTCGTGGGTCCCGCGCTGCACGATCTGCCCGGCGTCGAGCACGATGATCTCGTCGCAGTCACGGATGGTGCTGAGCCGGTGCGCGACGATGATGCAGGTCGCCCCGCGCCGGCGCAGGTTGCGGTCGATGCGCTGCTCGGTCTCGGTGTCGAGGGCGCTCGTCGCCTCGTCGAGGATCAGGATGCTCGGATCGAGGAGCAGGGCCCTGGCGATCTCGAGCCGCTGACGCTGACCGCCACTGAAGTTGCGACCGTCGCCGGCGACCGCGGCCTCGTAGCCCCCGGTGCGGGACACCACGTCGTCGTGGATGCACGCGTCCCGGGCCGCGGCGATCAGAGCGTCCTGCGCGACGGAATCGTCCCAGAGGGTGAGGTTCTCGTGCACGGTGCCGTCGAAGAGCATGATCCGCTGATCGACGAAGGAGACCGACCTGGTGATCAGACTGCGGTCCCACGCTCGTCGGGGCCGGCCGTCGAACAAGATCTTCCCCGCCCAGGGCTCGTACAGGCCGAGAATCAGCTTCACGATGGTCGACTTGCCCGAGCCCGAGGCGCCGACCAGGGCCACCCGGCTGCCCGGCGCCACCGAGAGGCTGAAACCGGAGATGAGCGGCTTTCCGACCCGGGAGTAGCCGAATTCGATGTCCTGCAGCTCCAGCGCGCCGTTCAGCCGCGCGGACGGTTGGCCGCCGGCCCCCCTCTCGCGTTCAGCCAGCGGATCGGTCGTCCGGGTGAAGGGCTCGTCGACGCCGGAGTTCAGCACGTCGTTGACCTGCCTGAGCTGGCCCTGGGCCGTCTGCGTCTGCTGGGCCAGACTGACGAGTTGTCCGACGGGCGCGAGGAACGACGCCATCAGGGCCTGGAACCCGACGAGGATCCCCAGCGAGAGGGTGCCCGACATGACGGACACGCCGCCGATGGCGAGGACGAAAACCGAGGTCAAGCTCGACAGCGTCGTCGGCACGACCGACAGCCCGTTCGTGAGCCGGCCCATGTCCTGGCTGGCCAACAGGTACCGGGCCTGGAAACCGGCCCAGCGTTCGAAGGCGGAATCCTCGGCGCCGGCCGTCTTGACGGCCTCGATGTTGGACACCATCGACATGCCGAGCCCGGTGAGGCGGGCGCTCTCGCGAAGCTGCAGCTGGTTGGCGGCATCGCGGCGCCGAGACACGTACCAGAGGGCGGCCACATTCAGCAGCGACGCGACGATGGCCAGGGCCGCCAGCAGCGGGCTGTAGGCGAGCATCACCACCACGTAGACGATCAGGCCGACCGTGGCGACGCCGGACGTGACGAGCGGACCGGCCAGCAGCTGCGCGATGGTGTCGAGCTGGTCGAGCCGGCTGACGATGACACCGGGGAACCGCTGGGTGAAGTACTGGACCGGCAGCTTGAGCAGGTGGTCGACGAGCCGGAACGAGCCGGAGATGGTCAATCGGGTCTGCAATCGGGCGAGGAACCACTGCTGGACCAGGGTCAGCACGCCGATCAGCAGGGAAACGACGAAGACGGCCACGATGAGCGCGGCGGCGTTGCCACCGGGCTGGGCGCCGAGCACGTTGTTGACGAAGACCGTCGTGAACATGGGCAGCATGACGCCGGGCACCACCAGGAAGAGACCGGCGATGGCGGCCAGGATGAAACCGAGCCGCCCGGGACGCATGCGCGCCCAGAGGTCGGCGAACCAGCCCTCCCGCTTGCCGCCCTTGACGAAGTCGGACCCTGGTGCGGCGTAAAGGGCGATATTGCTGTAGAGGCGCTCGGCCTCTTCGCGGAGGATGGTGCGTCTGCCCTCGGCCGGGTCGTTGATGTACACGGAGTCCTTGCCGTAGCCCTCGAGCACGACCCAGTGCGAGAACCGCCAGAACAGGATCTGCGGGAGCAGGTCCCCCTCCGCAAGCTTGGCGAAGGGACGCCGGTAGCCCTTGGCCTCCATCCCGTAGTTGCGCGCCGCCTTCAGCATCGCGCTGGCGTTGGATCCGTCCCGGGTGACCCCGCACGCTTCGCGCAGCTCCTCCAGCGGCACCAGTTTTCCGAAGTGACCCAGGACCATGCCGAGGGACGCGGCCCCGCACTCCGTCTCCTCCATCTGCAGCACGGTCGGCACCTTGACGCGGCGGCGAGGGAACGGGACCGGCGCCTCCGGCGGATCGGCCGGCGATCCGGCCGGGACCGGCGCCGTCTGAGTCCCACTCATGAGCCGTCTCGGTCTAGTCCGGGGAAGACCACCTCCACTGGATGCTGTTCGTCGAGGATGATCTGGGCTTTCACCGGAACCCCCTGCGTGATGACCCAGGGCGGCCCCTCCCCGACACTCCAGCGGTACGACGACGGGGTGCTCGGGTCATGCTCGAGTTTGATCGTCGCCAGCAGGCCGGGCTGGGCTCCCAGCAGCGAGCCGATGACCTGCTCCTCGAGGTCGAGTCTCTGGGCGATCTGCTCGACGGTGTACGGGTCGGAGCTGATCTCGGCGACAGTGCCGAGCAGGTAGCCGTACTGCGACGACGGCGTGCCCGCGACGTCCATGCGGACTTCCAGCCCGACGTAGACGATGCCCGTCAGGTCGACCGGCACCACCGTCACCACGGTGTCCAGTTCGGCGGCGTCGGTCACTCGCACCATGGAGGTCCCCGGGATCACGGCCGCCCCGTCCGAAACGAGGATCGACGTGACCGCACCGTCCTGCGGGGACACCGCGACCTGGCCGCCCTCGAGCGCGACCAGCTGCTGGCCCTTGGTGACCTTCTGATCGAGAGTGACGAGCACTCGTTCGACCACCCCCGCCTTCTTGGCCACGACGTTCACCGCCCCGTGCTCGGTGTACATGCCGGTGGTCCGCACCGACGACGTGACCGTCCCGGTGACGGCCCAGATGATGGTGCCGAGAACGAGCAGACCGCAGGCGATGAGGACGAACACTGTCCACTTCGGGGCCAGGCGCACGACGCGGTCGATCGGGTCGGCCGACTGGGGGACGGGGCGTCCCAGTCCCTGCCTCTGGTCGGTTGCGGCGGAAGTCTGGTCGACGGTCATGAGCGTGCTCCCCGGTAAGCGTCGTCAGCGCAGCGCCGGCTCGGTCTGGACGGCCGAGGGAGCAGACACGCTTTTCGTCTGCCAGCGAGGGAGGAGGACCGAGTCAGGAGACGCGGAGCGTACGCGAGCCGGACAAACCGAGTCATGAGAAGGTCCTCGCGCTCGAGACATCGCGTCTGACGTCGATGCACAGCGTGGCGAGGGCGGCGATGCCGTGGATGGGAGACAGCAGAGTCGAGTCCGGCGCAAGCAGCGGCGCGCACCACCGCCCGGTCCTGGCCCGCCGGGTCAGGATCATCTCGATCAGGCGATCGCGTCGCTCGGCCCAGCCACCGTCGGCTCCGCTGTGCAGCGCGGCGTGGGCGAGCTCGGCGTGGTCGAGCAGAACCCGGAGGCTGGCGTCGACCGGGACCGGTTCGTCGCGATCGCCGGGATCGACGGGATTGACGGGATCGACGCGATGTCCGACCGTGGCGCCCGCGATCGCGTCGCCGGGGCCGGCCGGGACCGGCAGGTCGGGTGGGCCGGCATGCTCGGGGCGGACCTGGGCCAATCGATACCGGGCCAGAGCCGTCCCGTACGCCCGGGAGGGCAGAGAGGCCGACCAGGAGTCAGGTGCATCGACCTCGGAGTCCGCCGGCGGCAGCTTGGTCAGGTCGGCCAGTTCGGTCAAGGCGACGGCTGCCGCGGTGTCCTCGGGCAGCTGAAGCAACGCCAGGATCGCGCCGGCCGTTCCGTCGATGACGATCGATGGTTCGGCCCGCCGCGCAGCGGACAGGCACGGGGCGATCAGGCTGCGGGCCGCGTCGAGTAGGACCGCGTCATCCAGCAGTCGAGCAGCGACGGCCGCGGCGTACAGCACGCCGGACGGTCCACCGAAGGCATCCGCGGGTCCCCGGTCTCCGGACCCGACCCGGTCGACGCTTCCCAGAAGGGCGGCTCGGGCCACCGCCGCGCAGCCCGCCGGAGGATCTGCCGCGCGGGCCGCGACCGTTGCCAGCGCCAGGCCGATCCCGGCCTGGCCCGTCAGTCCCGCACTCATCCGGCCGTAGGTCCACCGGTTGCGGTTCGGATCGTGCTCCAGGCCGATCCATGTCGCGGTGCCGTCATCGCGCTCGATCGCCCGGTCCAACAGCAGGGCGACGGGCTCGTACGGGTCGATCCGGGTTGGCGCTCCGACCGGTTCAGGGCGCATCGACCCTTCCACCGGCTCGGGACGCGTCGGCGCCTCGACGGGATCCATCGAGAACAGCGTGGCGCGGAGGTCGTCGACGTAATCCTTGCGGTCGCCCGCCTCCCTCAACCGGGTACGGATCTTGGTGGCCGGCGCCTCGCGGATGACATCGGTCAAGATCACGCCGCGATCGCTCACCAGATCGGTCCGGGTGAAGGGAACGGTGAACAGGGGGATGTCGAGCTCGCGCAGGGCTTCGACCTCGCACGCGATCAGACCGCGCGGCGCGGTGCTCGTGGCGCGGTAGAGGCCTTCGAGGACGAGTTCGCGTTCCACGCCGTCCACGAGGGCGTCAGGCGCCAGGCTCTGGCCGAGCAGCTGAGCGTAGAGCCGGGTCGCTCGGGCCAGCATCCGCACCGCCGGCTCGGGATCCAGCGCAGGGACGTGCTCCGTGTGGCTGAGCGACTCCAGTCGCCGCTGCACGTCCGCGTACCCGTCGATCAGGGCCTGCTCGTGCCCCCGCAGCGAAACCCGGTGGCCGTCGCGGGTCGGCAGGGCGGTGCCATTCGGCAGCGCCGCGCGAGCGCTGCGGAGGGCCGGGCCGTCCTTCTCCAACACCAGAGTGCGCACCGCGTACGGGGTCAACATCTCGCGCGGACCGGCGAGCGCGCCGATGTCGGCCGTGTTGCGACCCGGCGGGCCGGACACGACGCTGGTGACCATGCTCGTCGAACCTGGGGTATCGGTGAGGCGGGCCGACAACGCGTCGTCGGGACGGGCCGTGCGCAGCGCACCCGGGGCGATGACGGTCTCGAAGTCGACCAGCACCGGCAGGTCAGGGGCCGCAACGAAGTTCTCGTGGTGGAGATCTGTCGAGCCCATGGCCTGCGTGACCCGCACCAGGGCACCGGCCCGCCGAAAGTAGGCGTCGACACCCCGCTCATCCGGACAATCACCGCGTACGACTTCGCCCGCCCACGAGTAACCGTCCCGCTCGATCAGGTCCGGAAGGCGCAGCCCGAGTGGAGCCCCGGCCGCGTCGACCTGAGCCAGTACGGCCCCGAGCAGCCGGTGCAGCCCGTCCGCCCGGGGCTTGAGGAACGCCGACGTCCCGTCGGACAGGCGCAGCCGGGCCACTCCGCGACCACCGCAGTGCTGGTCACCGGCGGCCAACTCGATCCGCGCCACCTCGACGCCGGGGAACACCGACGGCAGGTCGGCTGCCACCCGAGAACACAGCTCCTCGGTCGTTTCCCGCCACTGCCGCCATGCTGTCGCCAGCAGGCGCGCGACAACGGGGTGTGTCGACCACAGCGCCTCCCAGTCGCTGCGGGCGTTCCTCTCGAAGAGCGGGTCGTCCAGGGGGCGGCCGGGGACGGTCGCCATGAGCAGTGGACCACTTGCCGTGAGCTGCCGCTGGGCAAGGTTGATGACGAAATCATGCTTGGCTCGATCGGAGATCGGCGCCGACGCCGCCCACCTGTCGACGTCGCGGCGGGCGTCGGCCATCCAGTCCCGAAAGCCCGGGTAGAAGCGCCAGGGCTGGTCTGGGTCGACCCAGTCGGGCAACTCGTCTCCGGCAACTTCGCGTAGGCGCGGAGGCTCCGGCCACTCCCACTCGGTGCCCACGAGGTTCAGGAGCGTGATGGCGTCCTGGGCCCAGGTGGGGAGCGATTCGCCGGGCACGGCCGTGACGTCGCTCAGACCGATGCGCCACTGGTCGAGGCTGACACCGTGCTCCTGGAGGACCTCCACCACCTGCTCCGGGTGGCCGGCGGCGACGCGGCGCGACCAGCGATCAAGCCGCTCCTCCGTGAGCGCCGTATCGCCGGTCGGCCGGAGCCAGCCCCCGGCGATGCGCTCGGCCGGCGTGGAGGCGCGCGCCAGCACCGCCAGGAGCTCCAGATCAGGCAGTCCGGTCGCTGACGCCAGCGAAGATGTCGTCGTCATCTCACCCTCGAGTCCATCTCATCCAGGTTCGCGGGGCTCGCCGTGAGCGCGGCCATGGCGTCGGCACTCGCGTCCCGGGCCAGCTTGGCGCGCACGAGCTCGAAGCGGACGTCGTACACGTCCTTGAAGCCGTTCTCGAAGGCCCAGACGTCGAGGCTCACGGTCGGCCGCCAGCCGGTCGCGCGGGCCTGCCCGCGGACGAGCTCGAGCAGGTCGGCCTCGTCGCCCCGAGACGTGAAGTCCGGGTGCGCGGCGTCCAACATCGACTGCTGGTTCCCCGCCGCGTCGGCCACGGTGGGATAGCGGCCGCGAACGCGCAACTCGTCGAGAACGTCCTGGGTTGTTCGCTCCAGGTACTTGCGGCTGACGTACCAGTCCCGGAGTGCTCGCCGCGTCGCGAGCCTCCGGATCAGCTCGTCGAAGTCGTCGGCGTTCAGGTCGTTGTCGCGCCGCCACGCCTCGAGGTCCTCGTCATTGCGCAGCCGACGGTCGGCACGGAAGCGCGCCAGCTCGCCGGCCATCGCGGCCTCGTCCGGCTCCACCTTGAAGAGCTCGCCGAGGACGTCGACGAGTCCGGCGTGCAGCGCGTGCTCGTTCACTTCGCCGAAGTCCCCCAGGTGCAGCGCCGCGTGCGCGCCGATGTCGGCGAGCGGGAGACTCGTGCCGTTGCGCCGCACCCGACGGTCACGGAAGTACATGGCCTCGAACGGGTGGGAGCGAGTGACCCGGGCCGGACCCGGCGGTTCGACGCCATGCTGGGCGACGTGGGTCAACAGGGTGACGGCATCCTCCCGCTTCTGGTCCACGGCGTTGGTGCGGAGGTAGGCCCGCAGCCGCGCCAGCAGCTCGACGGGGAGTCCGTCCTGCTCGGCATCGGACAGCATCGCGTCGTAGGTGCGCTCGGGGTAGAAGCGTCGTTTCGCCAATGCGATCAGCACGTCGTGCTGCTCGCCCGTTACGACGCCGTCCTCGAGCGCCCTGCGTAGCGTGTGGCGGATGTTGACCATGGCCTCGCTGAGAGGTCGGAACTCCCATTCCGCGCCGGCGTGCATCACCGCGACCTCGTCGTCGTCGGTGAGCTCGCCGGACACGAACGCCTCGAAGATCTGACCGAAGCCGCGGGATCCGAAGACAGCCGTCTCGGCGGCGCGCAGGGCACCCATGCTGCTGGCTCCGTAGACGGCCACGCCTCGCTCCAGCGCGTACAAGATCTCCTTGTGCCAGACCGACAGCTGCTGGGTGAACACACCATCGATGAGGAGGATCCCACTCGGCGACAGCTCGTCGATGACGCTGATGAGGTCCGACTGCGCCGCCGGGGGCAGGAACACCGCGTGGGGAAGGATCTCCCGCGCCTGCGACCAGGGCATCGTCGGTCCGAGATAAACCACGATGGTCATGAGCGGAGCCTCTCGGGAGTGAGGAGGGTTTCCCGGCGAGCGTCGTTAGCGCAGCGCGGGCTCGGTCTGGACGACCGAGCGAGCAGACACGCTCTTCGTCTGCGAGCGAGGGAGGAAGACCGAGTCCTGAGGCGCGGAGCGTGCGCGAGCCGGACAAACACCGTCATGGAACGGCGACCTCCTGATCGCGAGCGGCGCGGGCCCAGGCCTGGGCGCGCGTTCCGGGTGTGAAGTCTTCGAGCATGTAGCCCTCGAGCCCGGGGGCGACGACGCGAAAGACGTCGACGCCGACGTCTGGGTGGGTGAGGTCGACGGCCAGCACCCGAGGGATTCCGACGGCCTGCAGGCGGGCGAGCAACGTGCGGCCGTCCGCCTCGAACGTGTCGCCCGACTCGTCGGCGAACGTGCCCAGGTCGACGGTCTCCGGGAGCGCCAGCAAGGTGGCGTTCGCCTCGTCGTACGTCGCCCGAAACCGACGGTGATGGCCGAAGGCGTCATCGCGTGAGCCGGCGATGTAGACCAGTCGGCCCTGCGCCGCTTCGCAGATGGCGCGGATCACGGCGACCTGGGGATCGAGGTGCGTGCCGTAGCCGTGGTAAAGGCCGATGGTGGGGTTCTGAAGGTCACAGAGATACGCGGTGAAGGTCGGGACGCGGGTGTCCACCGTGCAGTCGACGACGACCACCGCCACGCCGACCGCCCGAGCGGCGTCCACCAGTTGGGCCACGTCAGGACTCGACGCGGTGGACAGGTCGACCCGGCGCAGTGGAGCACCCGCCTGCCAGGAAACCTTCGTGCACGTCGTTGCATCCCGCTCGATCACCTCGTACATCGCGCCGATCAGGGCCTCGGCCTTGGTGTTGCCGGAGTTGAGACCGTTGGAGCTGAAGGCGAAGGGCAACATCGAGGACCGCGGGTGTCGGTATCGCTCGAGCGCGACCATGACCGTCGGGACGGCAGTCGGCGGCCCGCCGAAGAGGTCGTCGGCGAGCACCCACTCCTCCGGCAGCTCCGGGGAGAACAGTGAGTTCCGGGACCGGGGCAGGTGGTGGAGCGGGATGCGGGTCTGGTCCGCGAGGTCGGCGTAGGTCGACGTGAACCGAGCGAGCGGGGTGTTCTCCCCCGCGTGCCGCTCGAAGCATTCCATGGCTGCTGACGCCAGCGCGGCGGTGAGAGTGAACCCCTTTCCCCCGTCGACGGAGAGATAGCCGGCCTGCGGACGCACGGACAAGACCACCGGGATTCGGAGAGCATCCAGGCCGGTGATGTTGGCCAGCCGGGTGAGCCCGATCGCGCGGAAGCGGCCACGGACCCGCGCCAGAGTCTGGTCCGGGCTGATGGCCCGCTGGGCGTCGGCCCGGTGACCCTTCCCGGTGGCGTCGCGAGTCAGGACCGAGGTCATCACACGGCCGCCACGTGCTGGGGTTGCGCCTGCATCTTCGCCTGCGCGTGGGCCAGAGCCCGCGCCCCGGGCCGGTAGTAGTCGAACATGTAACCCTCGAGTTCCGGCACCACGACGCGTACGACCGGGATCTGCAGCTCGGGGTCGGTGAGGTCGACGACGATGGCTGTCTCCAGACCCGCGGCGCGCAGCCGGTCGAGGACGATGCTGACGTCCTCCCCGAACGAGGCCGTCGAACCGGAGGCGTGGCGGTCGGCTCGGGCGATCGCCGGGATGGCGTCGAACGACTCGCGTCGTCCATCTCCCATGAAGCGGTTCATCCGCTGGTCACGGGTGAAGTAGTCGTCTCGAGCACCGGCGATCAGCAACAACCGCGCCTGAGCCGCCTCGGTGAGGGCCCGGATCATGGCTATCGACGGGTCGAGGTGGGCGCCGTAGCCGCGGTAGAGACCCATGGCGGGGTCGCGGCGGTCCGCGACCACCGACATGTAGGTGGGAACACGCGTGTCGACGGTGCAGTCGAACAGGTACGCCGAGACACCCGCGTCGTCGAAGCGCTGGATGAGCGAGCGCACCAACGGATCCGTGACGGTATCGAGGTCGACACGCTGGGTCATGCCGCCGTCGACGACGCGGCTGCACGCGATGGCATCGCGTTCGACGACCTCGTAGAGGGCCGCCGCCAGGGCTTCCAAGATGTGATTGCCACCCGCCAGCCCGTTCGACCCGGCAGCGAACGGCATCCACCGCCGGGTCGGAAAGTGGGTGGTGTTGCCCATGCTGACGATCGCGTACGGGACCGCGACCGGCGCCTGGGTCATCAGATCCCATCCGATGACCCAGGGCTCGGGGCGCTGGCGGTCGAAGAGCGGGTGTCGGGTCAGCGGCAATTGGTCTGGGGTCAACGTCCGCGTGTCGGCGGACAGCGCGGCGTGCGACTTCACGATGACCTCGAGCCGCAGGTTCTCGGCGTGCCAGATCTCCACCGCTTCCATGCCGGCGGAGGCCATGGCCGCGACCGTGCTGAAGCCCTTGCCGCCGGAAACGGTCAACGTCGGGGAGTTGGGCCGATAGCCGACGACCGTGGGTATACCGATCCGGTCGAGGCCGGTCACGTCCGCGAGTCGGGTGAGACCGACCGTCGATGCCGCGGCGCGGATCCTCTCCAGCGTCCGCTCCGGAGGAGTGGTGCGTTGGGTTCCCTCGTAGAACCCCTTGTCAGCCGAGTAGGCAACACCGTTGATGTGTATGGCCGCGCTCATGGGCACGCTCTCCTCGACTGGACGGGTCCGCTCCAAGCGGCCGGCAACCACGTGGTGCCGGACCCCGACAGGGAGTCCGGCACCTGGAGATTGTGTTGATCAGGTCGCGACGGCGGCCGACGCGGCGGCGGTCACCGTGGTGGTGGTGGTCGTCGTGGTGATGGTGTCGCCACCCCCTGCCACGCTGGCCAGCTGGTCCTCGTCGATCTCTTCCACCGCCGTCACCGCATGCGGCACGAACAGCTGGGCGTTGTTGGCGACGTCGGATGGGGTGACGTCGGAGTAGCCGATTTCCTTCAAGATCGAAGCTCGCCCTCCCTCGTCGGCCTCGCTGAGACGCACGCGGAGCGCCGGATCGGCCGCAATCGTCCGCACGAGTGAGATGACACGCTCTTGATCAGCCATGAGGCTCCCTTCGGGGGATTTGGTGGCAACGGCGGAATTGCGGCGGCCACGCCGGACAGGGAATTGTCCGTTGTGCGTTATTTTGGCCTTCCAAAACTACGCAGCGCAACAGAACTCCGGAAATTTTTTTGAATGGTGGATTTGACCTACCTCGACAGGCAATTGCCGCCTCTGCCGAGCGGTCGCTCCGCCCACGCCGAACTGGGGAGTGCAGCATCACGAGCGATCGCGCGGGCCGGCTGGTCATTGTCGGGACCGGGATTACCGGAGTCAGCCAACTGACGTTGGAGGCCGTCGCGTGGATCGAGGCGGCCGACGTCGTGTGTTACGTCCTCGCCGATCCGCTGACCGAGCGATGGATCTGCGCGCATGCGCGCAGCACCGAGGATCTGACCCGACTGCACCGGTCCGATGCCCCCCGACTACATGCCTATCGAGCCATGAGCGAGCGACTGGTGGAGCATGCTCGCAGCGGGCGCCTGGTGGTCGGAGTCTTCTACGGTCATCCCGGTGTCTTCACCAGCCCGTCGCACTGGGCCGTGGAAGGTGCCCGCGCGGAAGGGATCCCGGCCCGCATGCTCCCGGCCGTTTCCGCCGAGGACTGCCTGTTCGCGGACCTCGGCATCGATCCGGGAGACGGGGCGTGCCAGTCGTTCGAGGCGACCGACATGATCATCCGTGCCCGAGTGCCGGCGACCGATGCGCACCTGGTTGTCTGGCAGGTCGGTGTCGTCGCGCAACTGGGGCTCGAAACCGGCGGCGCACGCGTGGCCGAGCTCGAGCAGTACTTGGAACGCTTCTACCCGGCCGAGCACATGATCATCCACTACCAGGCGGCCCAGTCGGTCGTCGCCGATCCGACCATCGAACCGGTTCCGCTCTCCGAACTCGGATCGCTGGCGCTCGCGGTCACGTCGACGTTGTACGTGCCGCCGTTGGGTGTGCGCGAGTACGACATGACGATGGCCGCATCTGTTGATCTCGACGGCTCCACGCCGGGCAAGTCTGCGGGCGGGTCGGCGGCTGTGGACTGGTATCGGCCGCTGTCGTCAGAGCCGAGCCGCCTCGGAAGTCTGATCACTGCACTGAGCACGGATCCCAGCCTGCTCGAGTCGGTCCGGGAGGATCCGCGGGTTTATCTCGCGGCGGTCGGGCTCGACGTCATCGAAGGTTGGGCGTTCCTTTCCCAAGATCAGACGTGGATCAACGCCTGTATCCGCGAAGGCAGTGGGCCAGCGGCAGCGGTGGCTCTCGGAGCGGCCGCCACGGAGGAGGAGGCCCAGAGCTTCTTCGTCCACACGGATGGTCGGCTGGTGCGGCGGAAGTCGGTTTAGTCCCGGCATCTGGCGGCAAAAGGGCTATGGCGGCGAACCGCCCCGGGGACAAATACGGGCGTCGGAAAAATCCTTGGCAAGCATTGAGCCAACGAAATGATGGAACAAAGCGTTTCCAGAGACTTCTACGTCACCGTGGAGCAGCCGAGTCGGGGGAACTAGGCCACACGAACGAGGGGTAACACGCGGATGACCGACATGATCGACTGGACCGAGCTGGCGAGCTGCCGCGGACGGACCGACGAGATGTTTCCGGAGCCCAGCCAGCAGAAGCGCGCGCGGCAGGTGTGCTTCGGATGCCCGGTTCGGGCCCAGTGCCTGGCGGAGGCACTGGACAACAGGATCGAGTGGGGAGTCTGGGGCGGGAAGACCGAGCGGGAGCGGAGGCGCATCCTGCGACGCCGGCCCGACGTCGGATCGTGGCGCGCACTCCTCTGCGCCGGTGCCGCGACACCGGCGCAACAACCGAGCCAAGCCTGGGCGAGCTGACGACCCAAACTGGCTCCGATTACCCGGCTCGCTGGCCCGTTTGGCCGCCGGCTTGATGTTCTGATTCACCCGGAACAGACCAGCAGCAGGCCCGACGATCGGGCGGCTTTGACGGCCGCGGCCACGTCGGCCTCGTCCGCGCGCGGAGGATCAGCGCGGGAGGCTTGTCGATCATGGCGTTGTACACGCTGCGAGCGGCCGCACGGTCGGGCTGAGCACGCCACGTTCCCCGCCCAACAACGGACGACGACCTCACACCACCCGAGACCCACCGGCGCACGGCTCTCCACATTCAGCGCCTATAGGGGAGCGAGACGACTCGAGCACCTCCGTGACCCGGGCGTCGATGTAGTCGTCACCCAGGGCGCGGGCCGCTGCCACGCGGTGGTGGCCGTCGAGCACGTAGTACTGGCTGCGCCACGCCCACACCTCGATGGGTGGCAGCGCCTCACCCCGGCGCATCGCCAGCAGCACGCTCGCCAACCGAGCGTGGGCTCGGTCGCTGACCGGCCGAAAACTCCGGTCGAACAAGTGCGCAGCGCCGTCGACCGACCCCACGATGGCGGCGACAGGAATCAACTTTTCGCCGGCGTCGCGGAAGTGTCGGGTCGCCGTGGCCGCCTCCGGGAGCAGGGGAAGGGCGCCGCCGTCACGCCGACGCAGCAGGCCGGTCATCCGGGCTCGAGTCTGTCTCCGCAGCAGCCGCTCGTAGTCGAAGGCGCTGTCCACGCTGGCGTAGCCGGTGCCGGCCGTGGAACGTGGACCGGCCACCAGACGCTCGACGAGCAGGATGCCTGCGACCAGCCCGAGAATTCCGATCAGGTAGAGAACGATCTCGCTGAGCATCAGGGACACCTCCCCCTTGGACCGGGCCCCTCCGGTGACGATCGGAGCGCGGTGCGCTCCAGACTTTGGCATCGAGAACGTCATCCGGTCCGCATTGATTCCAGGGAGGACCTGCAGCACGGGCCGGGCGGCGCGGCGCGCTCCATGATCATCGACGTCTCCGGTGACGACGGGCACAGACACCCTGAAGCGGGAAGTACTTGGTATGGCGCTTCGAACCAAAGACGAGTTGAATCGGGGTAGTGGTCCCGCTGGTGATCAGCATTCGGATCCGTCAACGAAGGCAACGACGACAAGGACACCGCCATGGGCTTCACTCCAGACGACATCGACGCTCTCCGGGAAGCAACGGCCTACGATTCCGCCGGCGTGAAGCTCGGCGAGGTCAGCCAGGTCTACCTCGACGACTCCAGCGGTGACCCCACCTGGGTGACGGTTCGCACCGGGCTGTTCGGCACGCAGGAGTCCTTCGTGCCCCTGAGGGAGGCGACAGCGCGCGGCGGCGAGCTGCACGTGCCGGTCGACAAAGCCACCGTGAAGGATGCACCTCGACTCGATGCCGATGGTCACTTGACCCCGGACGAGGAGCAGGAGCTCTACCGCTACTACGGCATCGACGACGGCCGGAGCGACGAGGCCCGGATGGGAGGCGGTGTCGATCCAACGGATCACGAGCGTCCCAACGTCGACACGGACGCACGCACCGACGCGGACACACGCACCGACGCGGACACACGCACCGACGCGGACACACGCACCGACGCGGACACACGCACCGACGCGGACACACGCACCGACCGTGCCGGCGCCGACGATGTCTCTCCGGCAGCGAGCGGACCGGTCGTAGCCGGACTGGCACGCGGTCCTCGACCGGTCGAGGATGCCGACGATGACCAAGACTCCCGAGCCGAGACCCGCGTAGGAAGCGACGACACCGATTCCGGCGAGCCGAGCCGGACGGGCGACACCGGGGACACCACAGACCTCGATGCGCTGCGTGCGGGCGGGACACAGTCGCGCCTCCGCCGCTATGTCGTCACCGAACGTGTCACCCGCACGGTCGAGGAGCTTCCGGACGACGACCGGTAGCCGTTCGTCGGTGAACCGGCCCACCGGGACGCCGTCCGCCACAGCTTCTCGTCTCCAATCCCGCCGACCCTTCCGACCCACCCCGACTCGAGCCGTCGTGGGCTAGACCTGCACGGTGGCACGTCCGGCGGCAACCGCGCGCCGGGTTGCGCGGCGGCCGCGCCACCGTTGGAGGCGACGCAGGTAGAACGGCAGCAGCTCGTGGCCCAGAGGAATCCGGGCCGCCCGAACCGACCAGGGCGTCACACCGTCCTGGACGGCGAACCTGTTCGGCAGGATCCAGTACCGCTTGGCCGCGAGCACGCCCGGTGCCGGTGCCCGCAGCACGCGCTTCTGCAGATGGATCAGCAGCGCAGTCCGGCGCACCAGGCGGCCCCGCTCCAGCCGGTACTCGCAGACTTCGCCGTCCTCCCAGGCGTATCGGCGGGGGTCGCGTCCGCGCGGCGCCTCCGCGCGCGTGCGGTAGCGGCGGAACGATATGTCGAAGATCACGTCCTCGTGCCAGGCGGGCGCCCCGAGATCCTCGACGATGTAGTAGATCCCGGCCCACTCGTCGAAGTGCATGGCGTCCGGGTTGGTCATGGCGTCCCGGTAGCTGACTTTGCCGACCTCGTGCCGATACCAGCCGGCCGTCTCCGCGGTGTTCCGGTACAGACTGAAGTTCCCGCTGAACAAGACCTTGTCGGCTTCGAAAGCTGCGGTCGGCAGGTGCTCACGGATTCGGCCGAAGATCAGGTCGAGATCGCTGTGGCCCCAGAAGTCGTACCCGGCCAGCTCGTCCGCGAAGATTTCACCGAAGGCCGGCCGGAAGTCGCACAGCTTGTACGGACTCTCCAGCGAGACCTCGAAGTCGAAGTGGCTCCGGATGCGCTGGGCAACATCCTCAAACTCGCACAGCTGCACGGCGACGTTGCGCGGTGCGTCCGGCACCGGCTGCTCGGTCAGCAGCAGCCAGGACACGTCCGGATTGGCCGCCATGCTCCGCACCACCAACGGGAAGTACGCCGGCCGCGGGCCGAAATGTGGGACGACGAGCCGGATGGAGGGCGAGGTCATGGCTGGCGCCGTACGGTCGGCTGCGCTCGGTTGGGCATCCTGATCATCATGCCGCACAGTGGGGATGTCGGTGGGAATGTCGTGGTGCCCCGGACTTCTGTCACCATCGTCAGGTGCGGGCTCTGCGCTGGCGGGTCGGAGAGGCGACGATCATCCGGATCGCCGAAACGGACGCCTCCTCCGCTCTGGTCGGGTTGATCGACGGATTCGACCCGGATGCGGTATCGGCGGCCAGCTGGTTGAGCCCGGATTTCGTGGACCGCTCGGGTCGGCTCAAGGGTGTGGTGCAGGCGTTTGTCGTTCTGCTCGGCGACACCACGATCCTCATCGACCCGGGTGTCGGCAACGGCAAGCATCGCACCGTCGTGCCCGCCTGGAACGACATGCAGACAGGGTTTCCGAGCCGCCTCCATGCCGCCGGGATCGACCCCGAGGCAGTCGACTATGTGATCAACACACACCTGCACTTCGACCACGTCGGCGGGAACACCCATCTGGTCGAGGGCCACTGGGTGCCCCGCTACCCAGCGGCACGCTACGTCATGTCGGCGGCGGAGTTCTCGTACTGGCAACAAAGGCCCGCGGCCGAGATCGCCGACCAGCATGCCGGCTTCGCTGACTCGGTGCTGCCCGTGGTCGAGGCGGGGCTGGCGGACCTGGTTGCTGATGATCACCTAGTCAGCGACGGGGTCCGGCTCGTGCCGACGGCCGGGCACACGCCGCACCACGTCAGCGTTCTGCTCGAGTCGGACGGGCAATCGGCGTTGTTCATGGGAGATCTCATGCACCATCCCTGCCAGATCGCCCACCCGAGGTGGGGAGCGGTGTCGGATTTCGATCCCGCACAGGCGCGTGCGTCGAGGACGGCCGTGCTGGAACGCTGCGTCGATTCCGAGACTCTGGTCATCGGAGCACATTTCGCCGACCCGGTGGCCGGGCGGATCCGGCGACGCGGCCCGGATCTCTGTCTGGCCACCACTACCGACGGTCGACCGGCAACAGGCTGAACGGGGTGGCGGCGAGGTTCGAGACGGCCGCTTCTCGGCTTCGACGCGGGCCCTACTCCCTTTCCGACAGCGTCACGGTGCCGATCGTGGCTCGCCGGGCCGCGGCGGCGGCTTGGCCTCGGGTGGCCACCCCGAGCTTCGCCAGCAGGGCGGAGACGTGATGGTCAACGGTCTTCGGAGACAGCGTCAGGCGAGCGGCGATCTCCGCGTTGGAGAGTCCCTCGGCGACCAGGTTCAGGACGTCGAGTTGGCGCGGCGTCAAACCTGCATCGTTCGCCACCGTCGACCGGCGAGGGCCGCGCGGGAGCCTGGCGAACCCTTGCTTGCGCCACTGTGCGCGCAACCGGTCCGCGATCCGGGTTGCGCCGAGCTGGTTGAGAATGCGCAACGCCGCCGTCGCGGCAGCCTCGTCCCCGGCCGCAAGCGCTTCGGCCCGGAGATAGGTGCCGCCTCGATCGGCCCAGTGCGCCGCGGCCTCCGACCAGCGTCCGTCGATCATCAACCGATACGGTTTTGCGACGTTGCCGGGGATCGGGTCGTCACCACCGGCTTTCCACAAACGGTACGCAAGCCGGCCCACCGGGAAGGGCTCCCCGTGATCACCACCGGCGAGTTCGAGACCGCGGCGCGCCTCCTCGCGTGATCGCTCCCGATCATCGATCAGGAAGAAGTACTCCGAGCGTGCGTCCGCGACGGGAACCGCCATGCTGACGTCACCCACCCCTGCTGCCGCCGAAGCGGCTCGATCGAGGATTTCGAGCGCTTCCGGATCGCCGCGAGCGGTCGCGATGCGACCCTGAACCACCAGGGGAAGCACTGCGGACAACTCGGTGTCGCCCACGAGGTCGACGGTCGCATTCGCATCGCTGAGAGCTCGCTCCCAGTTGCCGCGCTCCAGCTGGAGCTTCGCCCGCGTGCCGCGCAAGGCGAGGGAGAAACCCTCGAAGTTGTGCTGCTCGGTGAACTGCATGGCCCGGTCCATCAGCGGCTCGGCCGACGCGAACAACGCCAGCTCGTCGGCCATGACGGTGCAGAGGCTGATCAGGGCCCGGGCCGCGGGGTCCGGCCGTCCCTCGGCGGCCGCTCGGCGGTGCACCTCCTCCAGACTCGCCCCAGCCTCGAGGTCTCCGGAGGCGAGCCGGGCGGTGTCGGCGGTGATCTGGGCGTGGACCGCGAGCTCCCCATCCCCCAGCTGCTGGGCCAAGGTCCGCGCCCGCTCGCCCCAGTCGATGGCGCTGGCCAGGCGGTGATCCATGAAAGCCACCTGGGATTGATTGATGTACGCCATGGCCAGCTCGTGGTTCGGCGGCAGCGCCTCGAGCACGCTGACTGCTCGATCGGCTGCCTGTCGCACCAGCGTCGCTCGGCCCGTCCACCAGGCCAGTTGTGAGATCCAGCGCAGATTCTCGGCCACGTGCTCGGATTGTGCGAGGTCCTCACGAATGGCCAACGCGACGTTCCGCGCGCGCAACGCCTCCTCTTGGCGGCCGGTGAGGTGCGCCTCGACGGCGTACTGCTCCAGCAGCTCCGCTCGTGCCTCCGGGGACAATCGGTCCGCGTGTCGACTGGCCGCCTCGAAGTGGTCCGCGGCCTCGCGATGGGCGCCCTGCCGAGCCGCCGCCGCTCCGGCCTTCGCCCCGAACTCCAGCACGGCCGGGGTGTCTCCGGCGGCACGGGCATGATGGACGAGACGGCTCGGGTCGACACCGGGCAAGCCAGCCAACTTCTCGAGAACCCTCCGATGCAGCTCCCGGCGTCGCGCCGGGGCCAGGGACTCCTCCACCGCAGTTCGTAGGAGCTCGTGCCGGTAGGACACTCCATCCGCGGTCTCGATCAGTACCCCGGCCGCGATGCAGATGTCGACCGGCTCCGGCGCATCGGACACCAAGGTGAGCTCGAGCCGACCGGGCACGACCGAGACCAGCTGGGCGACCTCGCGAGCCGGTGGGGGCAAGCCTCGTAACCGATCGAGAATGAGGTCTTGGACCGCACCCGGCACCACGTGGGTTCCGGCCTTGAGCAGTTCCGTCACCAGCAACGGATTGCCGCCGGCGAGCCGATACACCAGCTCCGGCGAATGGCCCGCCCGTTGTGCCTGCTCCGCCACGCAGGCTCTGGTCAACGGCGGGAGCGCAATCCGGTGGACGATCCCACTCGGCATGGCGGCGAGGAGTCGCCGCAGCGGATGCTCGGCGTCGACTTCGTCGTCGCGGTAGGTCACGATCAACAGAGCCGAGACCTGGCCGATCCGCCGACTCAGCAAGGACAGCCAGTCCAAGGTTGCCTCGTCCGCCCAGTGCGCGTCCTCGACGACCACCACGGGCCGGGCCCGCCGCGACGGCCCGGACAGAGACTGGAGGAAGGCCGAGAAGATCTCCTCAGCGGGAGCCGCTTCCTTCAATCGTGCGGCTAGGGCACCCCCGAGCTGGCTACCGATGTCGTGCAGCGGGCCGAGCACGCGCGGCGTCATCAGCCGGTCGCAGGAGCCCCACAGCACCCGGGCGCCATGCCGTTGGCGTTCGGCAAACGTACGCACAAGAGATGACTTCCCCAGACCTGCCTCGCCGGTGATCAACGCGACCCTGCCGGCGTGGGCGCTGTCGGCCACCAGCCGATCGAGGATCTGGAGCACCTCTCCGCGCTCCCACAGACCCCGGTCGGAGGTGGAAGACCCGCCGCCACCCCCGTTGGGCTGCGTCCCCATGGGCTGATGATATGGCTCGGCACACCGGGGCCGCCGGGCCACGCTCGGCTGAAGCCGGGAGTCGCAGCAGGCGCCCCAACCCCAAGATGGGGAATTCTCCCGATACCGCCGCGGCGTGGTGTTCGTACCGTCAAATCGGACGAACTCAGTGGCCGAGGTGGGAAGCGCCTAGTGCGCCGGAGCGTAGCGGCCTCGCGGAAACGGAGGATGCGGTGTCTACCCAGACCACCCGCACGATGGACCGAGAGTCTCAACCGATCCCGGTCAGCCGCGGCCCGCTGCTGCCGACGGACGGGACCGCGACCGACGTCTCCGCTGTGCTCGGGCCCGTCTTGGGAGTGAAGCACCGGCATCGCATCGGCCAGGTCGACGTGTTGTCCAGCACCCGGATGATCTTCGTCAGCTTCGCCGTGTTGACGTTCCTTGCTGCCAGCACGCTGCTGCTCCTCACCGGCCACACCGATCGGTACTTCGCGTGGACGATCACGGCGGAGCCGACCGCGGCCTTCTACGGTGCCGCGTACGCCGCGGGCTTTGTGCTCTCGGTTCTTGGACTCCGGGAGGAGCGGTGGGACCGGGTTCGGGTGGCCCTCGTCACCGTCGCCACCTTCACGGTGCTCACCTTGATTCCTACTCTGCTTCACCTGCACCTCTTCCATCTCATGGCGGCCGACTCGGGCGCGCGATTCGCGGCCTGGTTCTGGCTCGCGGTGTACCTCGCGGTCCCGGTTGCCTGTCTGCTCGCCATCGGACAACAGCGCGCGGCGAGCAGCGTCGCGGAGCCGGTTCGCCGGCCCATGCCTCGATGGCTGACCGCGATCCTGGCCGGGCAGGGTGTGATCTTGGTGCTGGTGGGTGCGGTGCTCTATGTCAAGGGGGCGACGGTCCACCACTTCCCGGCCTCAGCGCTCTCGTTCTGGCCGTGGCCCCTTGGCCCTCTCGGCGCCCAGGTTGTCGGAGCGTGGCTCATCGCACTCGGGATTGCGACCGGCCTGGTCATTCGTGAGCGGGACCTTGACCGGCTGTTCGTACCGGCAGCCACTTACGCCGCTTTCGGCGGTTTCCAGCTGCTCGTCGCGGTTCAGCACTGGTCCGAAGCCAGACTGGACAACCAGTGGATGTGGGCCTACGTCACGGTGCTTGCCCTGATGACCGTCACCGGCGCCTACGGTTGCTGGAAAGCACATCCGGCGTCCCGCTGACAGCTCCGCTCCGAACTGTCGTTCGGCCTCCCTGAGGAGCATCGGCAAGAGAGATTATGCAGAACGTCCTTCCTGGCGTGCTCTGGTCGCTAACATCACCATTGCTGGCGAGGAGCCGTCGGAAACGTTCGGGCGTTTCCTGGGCCGCCGCGAGCGACGGTCCACACTCGGTCAGCTTGAGGGATGAAGATGCGCAGACACCGAATTCTCGGCGCAGCCATGGCGGGAACACTGCTCGTCTCGGTGGCCTGCAGTTTCACGCCGGCAGGCCCATCGACCTCGTCCCCCTCCGCGAGCTCCTCGTCCCCCCCAACCACAACCTCGGCTACACCGACTTCCGGCACGCCCACTTCCGGCACACCCTCTTCCGGCACACCCACTTCCGGCACACCCACTTCCGGCACACCGACACCCGCCCCACCGACTGCCGCCACGCTGCAGAAGGCGCTGGACAGCCTTCGCTCCCAGGCGGGCTTCCCCGGTGTCATAGCTGGGGTCTGGTCCCCGGAGATCACCTGGATGGGGACCTCCGGCACGGCCGGGGCGGGTCTGGACCGAGCACCGGCGGCATCCGACCACACCCGGATCGGGAGCCTCACCAAGACGATGACGGCGACGGTCCTGCTGCAGCTCATGCAGGAGGAAAAGGTCTCCCTCGACGATCCGATCAGCAAGTATGTGAAGGGCGTCCCCAACGACCAGGCGACCTTGCGCCAGCTGGCCGACATGACCAGCGGCATCCCCATCTACACTGCGCAGCAGTCCTTTCAGGACGCGCTCTTCGCCAAGCCTCAGCAGCCGTGGACTCCGGGGAAGCTGATTTCCTACGTCCGCGATGTCGAGCCGTACTTCGCGCCGGGCAAGGGCTGGGCGTACGACAACACCAACTACGTGCTGCTCGGTATGGTCATCGAGAAGGTCACCGGCAGGCCGATCGCCGACGTCTACCAGGACCGGCTCTTCGGGCCGTTGGGCATGACCGAGACCACCTTCCCCGGCGACTCCACCGCCCTGCCCGAGCCCTATCTGCGCGGCGTCACCAACCAGGGCCAACCGACCGGCAAGACCGCCGATGCGACCAACTGGAACCCGTCGTCGGCCTACACCGCCGGGGGCGTCATCTCCACCTTCGACGACCTCAAGACCTGGGCCGACGCCCTGTTCACCGGCAAAGGGATCCTGGACCCTGCGACCCAGCAGCTGCGACGCGACTCGCTCATCCGAGACATCCCTCCGAACAACGCCCAGGCCGGATACGGCATCGGGATCGGTGACCGCGCGGGCTGGTGGGGCCATGACGGGGACATCTTCGGTTACACCACCACCGTCTTCCACAACTATGAGCTCGACACCACCATCGTGGTGGTGGTCAACAGCGACATCGCGGTCCCCGGGACAAAACCGTCAGCCGACCCCGCACCGGCGGTGTTCGCCGCCATCGCCGCGCACGTCTCTTGACCCTCGGAACCCCGCGCGGCGGCCCACTCAGGGCGGGACGCGTTTCCGAGAACCGGACGGGCCCGTCACTCGCCGCCGACTCGCGAGCGGGAGAAGCAATTGACACGAGAATCGCGTATTGCCTGCGCTGAGCTGATCCCTCCGCTATTTTTCGATGGGCAACGTAATCGAGGGATGGGTAACGCGCGTGACCGAGCCATCGACGCAAACACAGTCGCCCGACGACTTCTGTGAGGACTGCGGCTACGAGCCGAAACTCAAACGATCGCTCGGTTCCTTCCAGGTGTTCGCCATTTCGTTCGCGTTCATCTCGGTGGCCGTCGGAATCTTCGGAACCTTCGACGACGTTTTGGTGAACGCGGGGCCGGTGGGTATCTGGCTCTGGATCATCGCCGTGGTCGGCCAGGTTCTGGTGGCGTTGGTGTACGCGCAGTTCGCCGCCCGGATCCCGCTCAGTGGGTCCGGCTATCAATGGGCGTCGCGGCTGGCCAACCCGAAGGTCGGCTGGGTGTTCGGGTGGTTGGCCGTGTGGAATCTGGCGATCGGTGTCGTGACGGTCGACAATGCTCTGGCCAGTCAGGCCTTCATGCCGCTGTTCGGCATTCCGGAGAACGAGGGTACGGCCCGGCTGATCACGCTGATCGTGCTGCCGATCCAGGCCGTGCTGGCCATCTTCTCGACCCGCATCGTCGGACTGATCAACTCGGCCGCGGTGGGCCTGGAGCTGGTGATCGTTCTCGTGCTCGGGATCGCGCTGGTGATCGCGGTGGCGCTGACCGGCAACGGCTCGGTCGAGAACCTCACCTCCCGCGGTGTGGCCGAGAATGCGCCCAACTACTTCGGCATCGGCGGCGGACTGATGCTTGCGATGATCATGGGCCTGGCGACACTGCAAGGCTTCGACGCGGCGGCGAACATGGCCGAGGAGGCCAAGGATCCCTTTCGCAGCGTTCCGCGCGCGATGGTGGGGTCGGTCGCGGCGGCCGGAGTCTTGGGCCTGCTGTTCCTGATCTCCTTGACCGTGGCCATCGACGACATCCCCCGCGTCACCGCCAGCACCTCCCCGGTGGCAGTGATCATGCAGGACCAGCTGGGTCCGGTGGTGGAGCGGGGGTTGCTGGTGGCGATCACGTTCGCCTTCTTCGGCGGCGGGTTGGTGATCATGGCCGCGTGCTCCCGGATCGTGTTCGCGATGGCGCGCGATTCACGCTTCCCGGCCTCCCGGCTGATGCGGCGGGTCAACCCGCGAACCCAGACGCCGATCCCGGCGACCCTCCTGGTTCTGGTCGTGGGCATCGTCTTGATGGCGGCGTTGCCGGGTGCCGCGCTGTTGGAGCTCATCCTCTCGACGACGATTCTGCCGGCGATCCTCTACGCCATGACGATCATCCTCTACCTGGTGGTGCGCAATCGACTCGACCGCCGAGAGGGCGCCTTCGAACTCGGACGCTTCGAGCTACCCGTCGCGGTCGCCGCGCTGATCTGGATGGGCCTCGTCTTGTTCGTGCTGGTCAGCCCCTCGGAATCGTTTGTTCCGTTGGTGGTGGTGGGCGGCCTGGTTCTCGCCGGCGCGCTGTACTTCGCGTACCTGTGGTTCTTCAACCGTGCCGTGCTGGAGACCGAGCCCAGCGACGTCGAAGTCGTTGAGCACTGATGGAGCGAGACGTGATGACGGCCACCGCAAGCCGGTTGACGGGTGAGGTGGTGCGGGCCGGCGATCCCGCCTACGAGGCGGCGCGGCTCGGATGGAATCGGCTGTATCAGCGCTATCCCGAGGCGATCGCGTTCTGCCACGACACCGCAGATGTGATCAACGCCGTCGAGTGGGCGCGCGCGGAAGGCATCTCCTTCCGGGCCCGCAGCGGGCGTCACAATCTCGAGGGTTGGTCCTCCATCGACGGCGGTCTGATCATCGACGTCAGCCGGCTGAAGGGCGTGCAGGTCGACGACATTGCCCGTACGGCCACGGTCGGGACGGGGCTCACCCAGAAGGAGGCTGTCGCCGCGCTGGGTCGGCACGGCTACGTCGTTCCCACCGGTTCGGAGGGGGCGGTCGGCCTCGGTGGGGTGATACTCGGCGGCGGATTCGGGCTGCTGACCCGCGCCATGGGTCTGGCCTGCGACAACCTGATCGCCGCCGAGATCGTGGTGGCCGACGGCGCCCGATCGGCCAAGGTGCTCCAGGCCACCGAGGACAGCGACGCCGAATTGCTGTGGGCGTGCCGGGGCGGCGGCGGGAACAACTTCGGGATTGCGACGTCCTACACGTTCACACTCCACGAGCTCGCCGACGTTGCGTTCGGATTCGTGACCTGGACCGGACACGACCGGCTGGGCGACATCCTGCGCACGTGGCAGCGCGAGGCGCCGGTCGCCGACGACCGCCTGAGCAGCGCACTCGAGATCGGCGCCGACAGCGTCGCACTCTCTGCGCTGCTGTACGGCGGCTCGCGTGCCGAGCTGACCGAGGCGCTCCAGGCACTGCTGGCGATCGGTGCGCCCGAGATGACCGTCACCGAAGACTCCTGGCCCGACGTGTATGCCGATGTCGACAAGGCGCCCCCGGACATCCCCAACTGGAAGTTCTTCTCCCAGTTCGTCAAACGCCCGCTCCCCGAGGAAGCAATCGATCTGATCTGCCACTTCATGGCGAACACACCCAGCGCCCCGACCAACTACTTCTTGTCGAGCTTCGGAGGTGCCGTCCGGCACGAGCCGCCCGGCGGTTCAGCCTTCCCGCACCGTGACGCGCTGTTCTACTGCGAGCCGGGAGCCGGGTGGGCCGGGCCCGAACTGAATGCGACGGCCCTGTGCTGGGTGGCCGACTTTGCCCGCGGCATGCGTCCCTATGTCGACGGCGCCTACGTCAATGTCCCCAACGCCGCCGCCGCGGACTGGGAGGCCCAGTACTACGGCGCCAAATCCCAGCGGCTACGCCAGGTCAAGACCAGGTATGACCCCATGAACGTCTTCAACTTCGAGCAGAGTGTGCCCCTCGCCTCGGTCTGAACGCTCCAGATCAACCAGTGCCGATGGCGGGGCCCGGCCGGCTGGGCCCCGCGGAGGGCCCGGCCAGCGCGGTCATGCACTCATCCGCAGGGGTTTCGCTGCAGGTCGGCCTCAGGCCAGCAGCCAGATCGCGCTCACGGCCACGGTGATGGCCAGGGCAGTCCCGCCGATCATCGTCACCACGGCGCCGGTGCGCTGGTTTCCCATGCCGATGAAGAATCCTCCGGACTGGGCCAACACGCTGACGAACATGGCACCCGCGATCAGCCACAGGGTCCCGCTCGACGCCCCGGCCCGGTCGAGCAGGTCGACCACCAGCAGCGTCGCGATGGTCAGCACCCCGGCGTGCGCGTGACCGGCGCGGAACTGCCCGGCCTGGGCATCGGTGAGCTTCCCGGCCAGGCCCAGCCGCAGGAGCGAGAACCCACCGAACATCACGGTGATCAGGATCAACAACAGAATCCCGCTGATGATCTGTGCGGTTGCACTCATCTCCCTCCTCGTCTCTTCTCGTTCGGGGCCAACTGGCTAGTTCGGGAAGCAACGGCAGCAGATCCACTATCTCCAGAAGTGCGCCGACCCAGTGTGAGGTCGCCGACCATCGACGTGGACCCACGGGAAGCTGTCGTACTTCCCACGCCATCATCATGACGCCGTTGTGACCGCCCATGCCCGCTACGGCCAGATCGAACGACTCAGCAGCGCATCCGCACGTGGAGACGACCCCTGGTCCTGCACCAGCGTCAGGTCGGCGCGAGATAGCCGGCCAGGCGGCCAAGGCTGTCGCTCCATCCTGCCTCGTGCAGATCGCGGCGCGCCTCGGTCACGAAGGGGCCCTGTGTGAGCTGGACCTCAGTCGTGCCGTTCGCATCGCGCAACGTGAGGCGGGCTGTGGTCTCGCGATCATCGGGGTCGGGCGGCTCCCAGCGAAACGTGTAGGCGAGGCGGGATGGTGGATCGACTTCGACGTACGCACCGACCAAATGGAAAATCTCACCGTCCGGTGGGCGCATCGCGATCCGATACCCCCCGCCCACTCGCACGTCGAGGGTCACCTCGGGGCAGGTGAAGCCGTGCGGACCCCACCACTCGGCGACCTGCTCGGGGTCGGTCATCGCATCGAACACGCGCTGCCGGGAGGCGTCGACGGTTGCCGAGAGCGTGACGATCATGGTCGCGGCCATAGCCCAGATGGTAGGTGGATGCGGCCAGCACTCGTGCCGCAGTTCTGTGCCGCGTTCGGAAACGGCAGCCTGCTCGGCTACCTCAGGTACAGGTCCGGCCTCGTGCCCCGGCCAATGGCGAGTGGATCCCCGATACGGTCCAAGTGTGTCGAAGCAGGCAGCGGCAGACGGCTCGCAGACCCTGACCAGCCGATACCTGCCGGGCGTCTCGGTGCTTCGCCGGTATCAGCGAAGCTGGCTGCGCGGGGACGTCCTGGCCGGAGTGACGGTTGCGGCCTACCTGGTTCCGCAGGTGATGGCCTACGCCGAGATTGCCGGACTGCCCGCCATAACTGGGTTGTGGGCAGCCGCCGGCCCGCTGGTTGTCTACGCCGTGCTCGGCTCCTCCCGCCAGCTTTCCGTCGGCCCCGAGTCGAGCACCGCTCTGATGACCGCGACGGCGGTCGCCGTCTTGATCGCCGGCGACCAACAGCGCTCTGCCGAAACCGCGGCCGCGCTCGCGCTCGCCGTGTGTGCCATCTGTCTGATTTGCTGGGTGGCACGGCTCGGCTTCCTGGCCGGTCTGCTGTCCCACCCGGTCCTCATCGGTTACATGGCCGGCATCGCGGTGTTGATGATCGTGAGTCAGCTCAGCAAGGTGAGTGGTGTTCCCGTGGAGGGGGAATCCGTCCTTACCGAGCTGCTGTTCTTCACGACGCATCTGGCCCAAGTTGATCTTCCGACACTGTTGGTGGCCGCCGCCACCTTTGCCCTGCTGGTGGCGTTTTCGCGACTGCTGCCGCGATGGCCGGGTCCGCTGATCGCGATGGTGGTAGCGGCCACGGCGGTGGCCGTGCTCGATCTCGATCAGCTGGGAGTTGCGACCGTGGGCAGCGTGCCCCGCGGGTTGCCGCCGGCTTCGATCCCCGACTTCTCCGGCATCGACCTGGGCACTCTGTTACCGGCCGCGCTCGGCGTGACCATCGTCGCCTACTCCGACAACATCGTGACGGCGCGAGCCTTCGCGGCCAGGCGGCGGGAGGTGGTCGACGCCCGCCAGGAGTTCCTGGCCCTCGGGGCGGCCAACCTGAGTGCCGGGTTGTTCTCGGGCTTTCCGGTCAGCAGCAGCGGCAGCCGCACGGCGATCGGGGACGCGATGGGTAGCCGTACCCAGTTGTACTCCCTCGTCGCCGGCGCAGTGCTACTGCTGACCCTGCTGTTTCTCGGTCCAGCGCTCTCCAGCTTCCCCCTGGCCGCCCTCGGTGCCCTGGTGATGTTCGCCGCGCTCCGGTTGATCGACTTCGCGGAGTTTCGCCGGATCGCCCGGTTCGGACGCAGTGAACTGTTCCTCGCGTTGGCCACCACGGCCGCGGTGTTGATCTTCGATGTCTTGTACGGGATCGCCGTGGCCGTAGGGCTGTCGGTTCTCGACCTGTTGCGTCGCATCGCCCGACCCCATGATGGAGTCCTGGGCTACATTCCGGGCCTGGCCGGCATGCACGACCTCGATGACTACGCCACCGGCCGGCAGGTCCCGGGTCTGCTGGTCTATCGCTACGACGCGCCGCTCTTCTTCGCCAATGCCGAAGACTTCAAACGGCGTGCACTGGCGGCGATCGACGAAGCGAATTCTCCCGTGGAGTGGTTTCTGCTCAATGCTGAGGCCAACACCGAGATCGACCTGACAGCAGCCGACGCCCTCGAGGAGATGCGCAGGACGCTGGTCGACCGCGACATCGTCTTCGCGCTCGCTCGGGTGAAGTTCGAGGTGGGCGAGATCTTGTCCTCAACCGGCTTCCTCGACCGGATCGGTGCGGACCGGGTGTTCTCGACGCTGCCGACGGCGGTGAGCGCGTTCCAAGGAGTGGCACGCCGCAGGGCACGACGGTGAAACGACGAATCCCAAGCCCTGACGGCCGGGCGGTCGCCGCGACTCATGACGTCATCTTCGTCGGCGGCGGACTGGCCGCGCTGCTGTTCTTGAGCAATGTGCGTGGACGGCTTCCCGCGCGGGTTGCGGTCATCGACCCGACGCCGCCTGCCGAGCGACCGACCGTCCACTGGAGCTACTGGAGCAGCACGTCCACTCCGTACGACCGCTTCGCCCTCCAGGTTTGGCGACGAGCCCGAGTGGCCGAGGGACCGCCGCAGGACATCGCCCCGTACGCCCTGCACGTGGTGCGATCGGTCGATGTGTTGGGTGACCTGGCGAAGTCCGTCAGCGACCTGCCCATCGAATGGGTGTCAGCGACGGCCCGGACGATCACCCGGACCCGGGACGGTCAGTACGCCGTCGAGACGACCGCCGGAACCCTCCGTGCCCCGTGGGTGCTCGACAGTGCCTGCAAGGTCTCGCCGGTCTTTCCGTCACCACGACGGCCACGCTCGGCGGTCAGCGGGACCGGGATCCGCGTCCTGACCGATCGGGCCACGTTCGACCCGACGACGGCCACGCTCTTCGATCCCATCGACGGGCGAACCTTCGCCTATCTGTTGCCCCTGAGCCCGATGGAGGCGCTGCTGGAGTCGGCGTCCTTCGGCTCCACCCCGCACACCCACGAGTCCGCGCTCCTGCTGGAGTACCTCGCGCAACGGCATCCGACGGTGCCGTTCACCGTCACCCACGAGGAAGACGGTGTGGTGCCGCTCGGGTTCGCGCCCGTGCGTACGGCCGGACCGCGGCACATTCTCCTGGGCAGCAAGCGCGGCCTGGTCAAGCCCAGCGCCGGCTACGGCGTGGTGCGTATCGCCCGGGAAACCGAGGACCTGGCGCTCCGGTGGCTCGACGGTCGACGGGTACCGCCTACGCGTCGGGCGGCGTGGCCCTGGCGCCTGGTCGACGAGCGGTTCCTTCGCATCGCTGGCCGTGACCCCAGCGGCCCAATGGCTCTGCTGGATCGCACCATGCGAGCCGTCCCGCTCGTACAGGCTCTGCGCCTCATCGACGAGGACCTGCCCGTGCGGCAGCTGGTGCCCCTCCTTCGATCGGCTATGCGCTCAAGGGGCCGGTGAGTCCGACTCGCGCAGTTCGAGGACGACGACGGGCGTCTCGGTCGACCGACGGGCGGCGTACGCGTCGAGGTTCGGGTCGACGGCGACCCAGCGCTGCCACAGCCGGTCCCGCTCCTCTCCCGCGGACCGGCGTGCCCGGACCGGGCGAGGATGCTGGTGCGCCAGTCGGACCACGGCGTCCGGGTTCGCTTCGAGGTTGAGCCACCACGCGGGATGGCCCTCGTCCCAGCCGTTCATCGCCAACCCGACGAGGTTGGGGCCGTCTTCCAGGTAGCCGACGATGACGCTGCGCTCTCGTCCGGACTTCCGCCCGATCGTCGTGAGGCGCAGCGCACCCCAGCCACGCTTGCTGGATGTGGTCCACAGGAATCGGCCGCCACTGAGCCGATAGACCGCGCGATGGGCCCGCCAGAAGAACCGCACGAACCACGGCGGCGGCAGCTTCGGCGCTCGGGTCGCCGGACCGCTCATCGCTTACCTCCTGCTTGGGCTCCGCCGTCAAGCTCGAACGCTACCCAACGGTTATGGCTCACCGAACGGACTGTGAAGCCACGTCAGCAACATGCTGGCCAAGCTCGACTTCGCGAATCACCCGACCCAGCATTGACCTGGCTCGGACGGCGACCCAGTGGCTCGCATGTCGGTCCGGTGCTGCGGCGCGGATCGTCGTCGCTTTCCCCGGGGGTAGGGTGATGAACACCCCGGACTCGGTAGTCAGTCGGGAAGGACCTCGTTGAGGGTGCCAGTCTCGGCGTTTCGACGAGGCCCAGCACATTCGCTGGGTCCTGGTACGTCTCTTCGTAAGATTCCTGGTTGCTCGCTGCGTCAGACTGAGCAGGTGGACCTCGGGATCGGCTGGTCGTGGTGGTCGCTGGCCCTCGGCGTCGGCGGCGGGCTGCTGCTGTTGTGGATCGCCCTGATCGCCATCCTCTGGTTCACCCGGCCGGACGACCTGCGGCTCCGCGACACCCTGCGCCTGTTGCCCGACCTGGTGCGACTCCTACGGCGGCTGGCCGCAGACCCCGCGCTGCCGAGCGGCGTCCGGATCCGGCTCTGGCTGCTCCTGGCCTACCTCGCCCTACCCATCGACATCGTTCCCGACTTCATCCCCGTCATTGGATACGCCGACGATGCCGTCATCGTCGCCCTGGTCCTGCGCTCGGTCGCCCGCCGCGCCGGCCGCGATGCGCTGCAACGACACTGGCCCGGCACGCCCGACGGCCTGATCACGATTCAGCGCCTCGCCGGTTCATGGGGGTCCCGGCCGACCGCCGCGATCCCGCAAGAAATCCGGACAGGTGATCGATCACGTCCCGGGCATCGTCCTCGACGCCATGGATGAACGTGGACTTTCGCCGGCGCAGCACCGGTAGCCCCAGGGCGTACATGCCCGGACTCTCGACCGTGCCGCCGACGTGTCGGAGACTGCCCTTGGGGTCGACCACGGGCACGTCGAGCCAGCCGTAGTCGGGGCGAAAGCCCGTGGCCCACACGATCGTGCTGAATTCGCCGCTGCGCAGATCGAGCTGCCACCGGGCCGACGCGGGAACCCGGGTGGGCGCACCCCGTACGGGCGGTGTCGTTGCGGCCTCGCCGTCGTTGCGGTGGGCCCAATCGTCGAAAGTGTCCAAGAGGCGCTCGAGCTTCAGGTCCGCCAACGCGAACACGTTACGCAACCCACCGGAGAACAAGGCGTGGCCGTCCCGCACGGCCGCCCAGCGACCGACCAGTTCGACATCAAGATCAGCGAGCGCGTTGAGGTCGAGGGTCGCGTGTTCCGGCGTACCGACCAGTTGGGGCGATGGAAGGCGTCGGGCACGGGTAAGATCCTCGATCTGGTCGTACGGCTCGTCCCAGAGTCCTGACCGTTCCATCCACCACAGCACGTCACGTCCGCGATAGGTGCGCGGCAGCCGGACGTGCTCGCCGACCGACAGTGTCGTCCGCCGGCCGGACCGCACCAGCTCGGCGGCCAGTTGGACGCCCGTTGCCGACGCTCCGACCACGAGAACTCCGCCGGCCGGAAGGTGATCAGGATTGCGGTAGGTGAAGGGTGTCAGTTGCATGATCGATGCCGGCACCGCCTCGCTGAAGGAAGGCACGACCGGTCGATTGCAGGCGCCGCTCGCGACGACGAGCGTGCGGCACTGGATCGCACCACCGCTGGTGCGCACGCGATAACCGTGGTCGGTGCGTTGCACCGACGTCACCTCAGTGCCGGTACGGACCGGAGCATCAGTGTCGCCGGCGAAGCGCTCGACGAAGTCGACGACCTCGCCCATGTTCATGTAGCCGTCGGGATCCGGCCCGTCGTAGCTGGTGCCGGGCAGCCGAGTCAGCCAGTTCGGCGTGAGCAGCCGCAGCGATTCCCACCGCTCGCGACGCCAGGAGTTCGCAACCTCGCCGCGTTCGAGGACGACGTGGTCGATCGAACGCGCCCCGAGGTAGTGGCTGGCCGCGAGCCCGGCGTGCCCCGCGCCGACGACAACCGTGGTGACGCGCTCGATCGCTCGCCCCTCAGGCGACGTCGACGGTGACGTTCGTGGGATTCGTCAGCGCGTCGAACACGGCCGAGCGCTTCTGGGACTGGGCCACGAGTGCTTCGATCTCCTGCTTGGAGGCGTCCGCGTCGATGGTGAACGTCACCTTGACGTCGTTGAACCCGTTGCGGACGTCCGGGTCGGCGCCGAGGATCCCGCGGACGTCGTGCGCGCCCTCGACCGTCGCCTCGACCGAGCGCAACTGGATCCCACGGTTCTGCGCGACGGACGCCACGCCCGCGGTCAGGCACCCGGCCAGGCCCACGAGGAGGTATTCGATCGGTGTGATGGCGGTGTCCTCGGCGGCGAACACCTCGGGGTGGTCGGTATCGAACACCGACACGGTCTTGTGGCTCTGTTCCTGGCCGAGGCCGTAGAAGTTCTGGATGGTCGTCGTGCTGGCCACGCCGTTCTTCCAGGTCGACGATGCTTTCCAGGTGAACTGAGCCGCCTCGGGTGCGTCCTTCAGCACCTCGCGGGCATCGAGCAGGGCTTGAACGTTGACTCCGTTCTCAGCCGATTTGTCCTTGTCAACAACGGTCATCGCGTTGGCCCTCCGTCCCCTGATCCCCTTTCGCGATGGTTGACGATACACCGGATGCGGTGGGCTACGCTCGCGGCCATGGGAGGGTCCAAGACCGCCCCGGGGTCGGTCGGGAGCGTCGAAACGCGGTACCTCGATCTGTCCGCACCGGTGCGTCTGGACTGTGGGCGCAGCTTGCACCCGGTTCGGATTGCGTACGAGACCTACGGCGCCCCGTCCCCCAGCCGGGACAACGTCATCCTGGTCTGTCATGCGCTCAGCGGCGACGCCCACGCGGCCGGGGTCGCGCTCACGCCACCCGTGGCGAGCACCCGTGACGGCTTCGCGGCGGAGGATCGAGACGGTACCCGGGCGAAGGGGCTCGGCTGGTGGGACGGGATGATCGGCCCGGGCAAGGCGTTCGACACCGACCGATTCTTCGTCGTCTCGACCAACCTGCTCGGCGGCTGTCGCGGCACGACCGGGCCGTCGTCGATCGATCCGGCGACCGGGCAGCCGTACGGTTCGGACTTTCCGGTGATCACCGTGGCCGACATGGTCCGGGTGGAGCGAGCGTTCCTGGATGCTCTCGGAATCGAGCGACTCGCGGCGGTGGCTGGCGGCTCGTTGGGTGGCATGCAGGCCCTGGAGTGGGCGGTCCGGTACCCGGAGCAGGTCGACGCCATCGTGTCGATCGCCAGCACTCACGCCCTTCAGCCCCAGGGGGTGGCCTGGAATGCGATCGCGCGCGAGTCGATCCTGCGCGACCCCGGGTGGCAGGGTGGCCACTACTACGGCACGGGCCGCAGCGCGGACGCCGGCATGGGAGTGGCGCGCATGGTCGGTCACGTCACGTACCTGTCCGCCCCGGCCCTCGCCGACAAGTTCGGCCGCCGGTTGCAAAGCAGCGACAACATCCGCTTCACGATCACCGAACCGGAGTACGAGGTCGAGAGCTACCTGCGCCACCAGGCCGACACCTTTGTGAAGCGCTTCGACGCGAACACGTACCTCTACACGTCGCGCGCGTTGACCTACTTCGATCTGGCCCGGCAGCACGGTGGCGGATCGCTGGTGCGCGCGCTCAAAGCCGTCTCGGCCCGTACGCTGCTCATCGCCTTCAGCTCGGATTGGCTGTACCCGCCGTCGGCGTCCCAGGAGATCCATGACGCATTGCTCACCCTCGCCAAGCCGGTCGAGTTCCACGTGATCGAGGCGCCGTACGGACACGACTGCTTCCTGCTCGAGGAATCGCGGCAGACGCCCATCATCCGCCGCTTCCTGGGAGAACCGACATGACCCGGATCGAGGAGGCTCACGAGTTCGGTTTCGAAACCCGGCAGCTGCATGCCGGCCAACGGCCCGAGCCCAACACCGGCGCCCGCGCGGTGCCGATCTTCCAGACGACCAGCTACGTCTTCGAGGACCCGGAATCGGCGGCGGCCTACTTCAACCTGCAGGAGTACGGCAACACGTACTCGCGGATCATGAATCCGACCGTCGCGGTGTTCGAGGAACGCGTGGCGAATCTCGAGGGCGGCTGCGGTGCGGTGGCGTTCGCCAGCGGGATCGCGGCCCAGGCCGCCGCCTTGTTCACGCTGCTTCAGCCGGGTGATCATGTTGTCTCGTCGGCGGCGCTCTACGGCGGGTCGGTGAACCAGTTCAAGCACCTGCTGCGCAAGATGAGCGTCGAGCTGACCTGGGTCGATCCCGACGATCCGGACGCCTGGCGTCAGGCGGTCCGCCCGAACACCAAGGTGTTCTTCGGCGAGACCATCGGCAACCCGGGCGGGAACGTCCTGGACCTCGAAACCGTGGCGTCCATCGCCCACGAGCACGACATCCCGCTGATCGTGGACAACACCTTCGCGACGCCGTACCTGTGTCGCCCGATCGAATGGGGCGCCGACATCGTGATCCATTCGGCGACCAAGTTCATCGGCGGACACGGCACGAGCATCGGCGGTGTCGTCGTCGAGGCGGGCACGTTCAACTGGTCCAACGGGCGGTTCCCCGTCGTCGCCGATCCGTCGCCGGCCTACCACGGTCTGCAGTTCCACGAGACCTTCGGGACGTACGGCTATCTGATGAAGCTGCGGGCCGAGACCCTGCGCGATCTCGGCGGGACCCTCGCTCCGCTCAACGCCTTCCTGTTCCTGCAAGGGCTGGAGACTCTTTCGCTGCGAATGGAACGCCACGTCGCGAACGCTAGATCGGTGGCGGAGTTCCTGGAAGCGCACGAACTGGCCACGAACGTGACCTACCCCGGCCTGCTGACCAGCCGGTACCGACCGCTGGTCGACCGGTATCTGCCCCTCGGTCCGGGCGCAGTGTTCTCGTTCGACTGTGCCGGCGGGCGCGAGGGCGGGCAGGACCTGATCCGCACGGTTTCGCTCTGGTCTCATCTGGCCAACGTCGGTGACGCCAAGAGCCTCATCATCCATCCCGCCAGCACTACACACCGCCAGCTGAATGACGACGAGCTCCGGGCGGCCGGCGTGGCTCCCGGGACGGTACGGCTGTCGGTCGGCCTCGAGTCGGTGTCCGACCTGATCTGGGATTTGGAGGCGGCCTTTGCCGTCGTGGCCGCGTCCCAGGCATCGGTACCGGTAAGAGCACAGGGAGAAGGAAGCGCCGGATGAGCGATCTCGGGCCGTACCAGGACCCGGCGACGATCCAGCGGGTGCTGTACTCCGCGCGAACGATCGCCGTCGTGGGCCTGTCGAAGAACGAGCTCCGGGCCAGCCACTTCGTCGGTTACTACCTCAAGCGACACGGCTATCGGGTGATCCCGGTCAATCCCCGCGAGCAGGAGATTCTCGGCGAGACGAGCTATCCGAGCCTGTCCGACCTGCCCGAGAAAGTGGACATCGTCAATGTGTTCCGCGCGCCGGACGCGCTGCCGGAGATCGCCCGCGAATCGGTGGCGATCGGTGCCGCCGCCCTGTGGTGCCAGTTCGGCGTGATCAATTTCGACGGCGCGCAGATCGCGACCGACGGCGGGGTCACGGTGATCATGGACCGCTGCCTCAAGGTCGAACACGCTCGCTACGTCGGCCGGATGCACTGGCTGGGTTTCAACACCCAGCGCATCACCGCCGTGCGCGGCGGACTGCAATAGCGCCAAAGCCTGAGGAATGGGGTCCCAGCGACCTCCAGCCGTGGGGCGAATCCGTCGCGGGTGAGCGGCTCGGCTTGAGTGTCGCTGTTGTCGGGCGGGCGGGTGTCGGCGCCCGTGTGCGGCCAGGAACGACCGACACGCCGCTCGTCAGCCGGCATGAACGTGCGGTCGCCGCGAGCGGTCCGGTTCGGCTCGGCGCAACACCTCCCGGGTCACGGGTGCGACCTCGCCGACACCGAAGAACAGGAAGCCCAGAAAGTTCAGGGCCGGGTGTCCTTCGGTCCACTCCAGATAGATGTGTGGTTGGCGCCCGGTCTCGTTGCGGACATGCAGCAGCAGGGCGGCCAGCGCGTTGGGGACGGTGGCACTTCGAAGGGTGATGACTCGATATTTGTTGTGCATGACCTGACCGTGGAGATCGAGGCTGGTGGCGAACTCGGACGGATCGGCGACCGTGATTTCCACGAAGATGAAGTCCTGGTCATCGGTGAGGTCGTGATCCCGCAACACCTGCTGGCGTTTCTCGGCGTATTCCTCGCGGTCGCGGCCATCGGGTTCATTGGCGACCAGCCGGATGGTGCGTCGGGCACAGTCGCGGATGAACAGCTGGGCCTTGTCGTCGAGCTTGATGTCGGTGACGCGAAGCTCGAATGCGCGGGTCAGCCGTGACGTCACCGACACAACCAGGATTGCGGCGATGAACAGCGCGGAGATCGCGAGGCCGTCGGGCTGCTCGAGCACGTTCGCGATCAAGGCGTAGAGCAGCACGAGCGTGAGAACGCCGAACGCGGCAGCCGCTGCACGTTGTCGCCCGCGGGCGGCGCTTATCGTGACCGCTGCGGCCGCCGACAGCATCATCGCGAGGATCCCGGTCGCGTAGGCGCCGGCTTGGGCGTTGACGTCGGCCCGGAAGGCCACCGTGAGGAGGATGCTCACCGCCGTGTACACCAAGACGACGGGTCGGATCGCGCGGCCCCATTCCGGCGCCATTCCGTACGAGGGGAGGTAGCGGGGCACGATGTTGATCAGGCCCGCCATGGCGGAGGCGCCGGCGAACCACAAGATCAGAATGCTGCTGATGTCGTAGACCGTTCCGAAGCCCTCACCCAACATCTCGTGAGCCAGATAGGCCAGGGCCCGTCCGTTGGCCGCCCCGCCTTCGGCGAACTCTTCGGGCGGAATCAGCACCGTGGTGATGACACTGGTGGCGACGAGATACACCGACATGATCAAGGCCGCGGTGGTGAGGAGCTTGCGGGTGTTCTTGATCCGCTTGGCGATCCGCTGCTTCGGGTCGGTCCCGTCCGCGGCGACCAGCGGCATCATGCTGACCCCGGTCTCGAAGCCGGACAGGCCCAGCACCAGCAGCGGGAAGGCGAGTACCGCCGGGCCGGCGATGTCGAAGAATCCGGTTCCGTTCGCGGTCAGCGCCTGTGTCCAGTTGCCGATCAGCTGGGGATCGGCGAGGATCTCGCCGAGGCCGGCAGCCACCACCACCGCGTTCAGGATCAGGAACACCGCCACCAGGGGGATCGCCACGACCACGGCTTCGCTGAAGCCGAGCAGAAAGACTCCACCGAGGATGAGCAGCAGCACGATGGTCACGGCGATGGCGCGGCCGTGCAGGAAAGCGGGCGCGTACGGGTTCTCGAGGATGTGGACCGTCGCATCTGCGGAGGACAAGGTGATGGTGATGATCCACGACGTCGCCACAAACCCGAGAAGCACGAGCACGAAGAGCTTGCCGCGCCAGAACGAGAGGAGTCGTTCCAGCATCGCTACCGATCCCTGCCCGTGCGGGCTCTCCGCCGCGACCCGTCGGTACATCGGCAACATTCCGCAGAGCGTCAACGCCACGATCAGCAAGGTCGCCAACGGAGACAAGGCCCCGGCCGCGAGCGCGGCTATGCCCGGGAGATAGGACAAGGTGGAGAAGTAGTCCACACCGGTCAGGCACATCACCTTCCACCAGGGCTGCGGACTGGCGTGAGCCTCCTCGGCCTCGGGTCCCACCACCGGATGAACCCGGTTGGCCATGAGCCATCGCGACAGCGGATTGGCCTCCGTTGCTGGGACGGGTGGGTGATCCGTAGGCCGGCTGTCGGTGGCATCACGCGTTCGGCTCAACCGCTGCTTCCGTGTCCCCCGAGCGGCCGTGGGCGGAGGATCACGCAGATCGGTCATGCCGAGTCCCCGGCGCTGGCGCGCATGGTGCTCACCACCAACCCTGCCGCCTGGTCCAGATCAACAGCACGACGCACACGGTTGCCATCAGCGCGAGGAGGATGAAGAGCGGAATCCAGAGGGTGTGGTCGTTGACAATGACATTCATGCCGATGACCGAGGAAGTGGCGGTGACCGGCAGCGTCACGGCGGCTATCACCGCCAGACGCTCGGCTGCGATGGTCATCTTGGTGTCGGTGCGCGCCCGATAGAATTCCGTGACCCCCTTGAGGAAATCGATCTGGCTATCGCTGATGTGCGAAACGCGCTCGTACTGGTCCAGCAGGTCCCGCAGAAGTTCCAGACTCTCGTCGGGGGCAAACGTGGTCAGCTTGATTGCCCGCCGATAGATCTCGCCGCCTTGGGCGGCCATGGTGTGGATGGTCAGCAACTCGTGGCGGGCGGTGAACAGCTCAGTGAGGAAGGCCTGGGGTTCTTCGTCGGTTGCCATCATCACGCGCTGTTCGAGCAGACCCACCTGACGCGCGAGATCGGCCACGAGCGCTGACTGCCGCCTCACGATCGTCGACCCGATCGCGTACGTCAGCCCGAATGGTGACGTCGGCCTGAGCCGTCCGGACTCGATCCGGTTCGCGACCTCTCGGGTCTCACGCAGGGCGGCCTCGATCGGCACCACCGGACTCAGGGGTCCGTGAACCGTGACGAGGAAGTTGCTGCCGATGAACTGATCGAGCTCGAGATAGTGCACATGGCCGCCACGGCCGATTTCCGGCGCGTGCACGACGACGAACAGGCGGTCGGGGTACAGGTGCACTCGGGGAATGTGGTTGCGTTCCCGCGAGTCCTTGATGGCCAGTGGGTGACAGTGGAGTTCATCACGGAGGATGCGTTCGGCGTCATCGGACCAGGTAGGGATGTCCAACCAGAGGAAGCCGTCGGTCCGGGTGCGGAGCTCGACCAGATCGTTCAGTTCGTGTCGGCGGGCACCGGAGGAGTCGATCCAGCACAGGCTCATCGCTGTGGCGTCGTTCCCTTCGGTCACGAAGGCCGGTCCGTGACCGGAATGCTCAGGTGGTCGGGGCGAGAGATCAGCTCTGGTCACGCGACCTCCTGTAAGACATCTCCCCTCGACCGAGCCGGAAACCGAGCACAACACCCACGAAGGTGAGGAGGGGGGAGATGATCACCGGCAACTGGGTGGTCAGGCCGCCGCCATGCGTGGCGACCATGAGAGCAACCAGGGCGACGTTGGAGGTGACCAGCAGCACCACCGCGGCGACCATCGCTCGACGGCGAGATCGGGGACGGGCCATCGCGGCGCGGACCTCGGTGAGCGCCTCGGCGTGATCTTCCGGCTGCAGGGGCGGAGTCGGGACCGATTGAGGCGGAGGGCGTTCCGCGGACGGGTGGAGGGCTTCGAAGATCCGCCGCGCGACCTCGGCGGCGCTGAGAGGCGACGGAACCAGCCAGGGGTGGCCGACGAAGGTGGCGTCGAGATCGACATCGGGGTCGGCACCGGGGTCGAGCAGCACGGGGAGGATCACCATCGTCGGGTTGAGGCGCGCCCCAGCCACGGCAGTTGCTGCGTCGTGCTGCACCGACGGGTCGTCCATCGCCTCGGCGCTGAGCAGCAGGATGACGACGGAAGCTCCTCGCAGCCCGTCCGATGTGATGGGCTGGACGTCCAAGCCGACCGCGGGCCCGGGGCCCGCTCCGCTGACCACCATCCCCCAGTCGATCAGCCGAAGCGCGAGCTCATCGGCGAACTGCTGGTCGGTAGGGGCATGGAGGACGTGGACGCGCGGGACCGTCACCGCCCCAGCACTTGCCACGAGCGCTCCCGGGCAGAAGGCCACGCCGGCGCCCGCGGTCCACCCGGCAGTCCGCATGTGGTGCCCACCTCTCGTCTGGGGTCGTCTTCACCGCGCTCCTGGGTGCGCTCCGGTGTCCGTGCACAGCCCGTCCAGAGGGCCACGGAACCAAAGATCGGACCCCCGAGCAGTTAACCTCTGCCGCCGCGAGCGGCGGCGGATCTTAACGGGATCTTGACGCTCGAAGACGCCTTGCCCCCGACCGCAGCGTCGCAGAGACGCGCTAGGGCGATGCCGCGCCGAACCGGCCGGTCCTGGAATCGACAAGCTGACTCAGTGCGGACACGACGAGGTCACCCGATGCAGACTGTCAACATGGAGCGCGGTCGACTTCGGGTATACCTCGGAGCCGCGCCGGGCGTCGGCAAGACCTTCGCCATGCTGCAGGAGGGTCAGCGCCGAGCCGAGCGCGGCACCGACGTCGTGATCGGGTTCGTGGAAACCCACGGCCGTGCCAAGACCGCCGAGGCGATCGCCGACCTCGAGGTCGTGCAATGCCGATCCCTCTTCTACCGAGGCCTGCGCGTCGAAGAAATGGATCTCGCCGCGGTGTTGGCTCGCCGTCCCAGGGTGGCTCTGGTCGACGAACTGGCCCACACGATCATGTCGGATGCCACTGGTGGTCCGGAAGTCGCACCCAAACGCTGGCAGGAGGTCTCGGCCCTGCTCGACGCCGGAATCGACGTGATCACGACCGTCAACATCCAGCATCTCGAGTCCCTCAACGACGTCGTTGCCTCGATCACGGGTGTCCGGCAGAGCGAGACCGTTCCGGACCGCATTGTCCGCACCGCCGATGCGGTCGAGCTCGTCGATATGAGTCCGCAGGCGTTGCGGCGGCGGATGGCGCACGGCAACATCTACGCTGCGGACAGGATCGACACCGCGCTGGCGCACTACTTCCGTGAGGGCAATCTGGCGGCGCTTCGGGAACTCGCGCTGCTCTGGCTGGCCGATCGGGTCGAAGAGAGCCTCGACCGGTACCGCGATGCCCATCGAATCGACTCCACCTGGCCGACCCGGGAACGGGTTGTGGTGGGCGTATCCGGTGACCGCGAGTCCCAGACCCTGATGCGACGGGCCGCGAGAATCGCAACCCGAACCACCGGTGGTGAGTGGCTCGCCGCGTACGTCAGTCTTCGCGACGGTCTCGCCGGCGTACCAGAGGACAGGCTCGAGCAACTTCGCACCGCAGCCGAAGAGATGGGCGGCAGCTTTCATGCCGTCGTCGCCGACGATCCAGCCGACGGCCTGCTGGAATTCGCCCGCGGTGTAAACGCAAGCCAGATACTGGTCGGCGCCAGCCGCCGCGGCCGCATCTCCGCACTGCTCCGTCCCGCCATCGGGGAAACCGTCATCGCCCACTCAGGCGACATCGACGTCCACGTGGTCAGCCATGACGACGCGCGCCGGGCACCATTGACCCGAGTCAATCGGACTGCCCTGGGACGGGGGCGTCGGGCCGCTGGCTACGTACTGGCTCTCGGCGGTGCCGCGTTCCTCTCCGTGGCCCTGCAGTTGACTCCCAACTTGCACGGACTGGCCACGGAGTCACTCCTCCTGCTGGCTTTGGTCGTCGCCACCGCCCTGGTCGGTGGGCTCCTGCCTGCGATGCTGGCGGCCGTCATCAGCAGCCTGGTCCTCAACTTCTTGTTCATGCATCCGACGGGGACCCTGTCGATTGCGGATCCGGAGAACGCCCTCGCCCTCATCGTGTTCGTGCTGACCGGTGTCGCGGTCGCCACGGTCGTCGACATCGCCGCCAAGCGCACTCAGCAAGCCGTGCGAGCCCGTGCCGAAGCCAACGCACTCGCCGTGTTGTCACACCGCGTCCTGCACTCCGGAGGGGACCCTGCCGAATTACTCCGCCAGGCCGGCGAAGTATTCGCCATGTCCGGTGCCGCGATCATCCACACCGACACGGACACCGACAGCGACGGCGACGGCGACGGCGACGGCGACGGCGACGGCGAAACGGTCACAGAGACCTGGGGCGATGCCCCGACCAGCGCCGCCCAGGCAGATGCGTCGGCCGAGATCCGGCCCGGCCGCCTCCTGCTGCTCCGTGGCCACCCACTACAGGCCGCCGATCGAACCCTTCTCACCGCCTACGCCGCTCACTTCTCCCTGCTGGAAGAACGCCGTCAAGCCGAGGCCGAGTCTCGTCAGGCCCGGGATCTAGCCGACGCGAACAAGACCCGCACCGCTTTGCTGGCCGCCGTGTCTCACGATCTGCGCACACCCCTCGCCGCAATCAAGGCTGCCGTCAGCAGCCTCCGAAACGACGACATCGCCTGGTCCGCCGACGACGAACGCGAGCTCCTGGCCACCGTTGAAGAATCGGCCGACCGACTGGACGCTCTCGTCGGAAACCTGCTCGACATGAGCCGCCTGCAGACCCAAACCGTCCGTCCCCTCCTCGGCGAATTGGACCTGGCGAGCGCCCTCGAGTGGACGCTGTCGGCCACCCGTGGATTCGAACGCATCTCGGTGAATACCGGCGAGGTGCTTCCCGACGTCGTGGCCGATCCGGGTCTGCTCGACCGAGCACTGGCCAACGTGCTCGAGAATGCCATCAAACACACCCCACCCGATGCTCCAATCCAGGCCCAAGGATCCACCTGGAACGACCAGGGCGGCCGACTGTGGGTTTCCCTCCGCGTCGTCGACCACGGTGCCGGTGTCCCTGAGGGGTCGTTGACGACCATCTTCGAGCCGTTCCAGCGCCTTGGCGACGTGCCTCGCGGTGACGGCGTCGGCCTCGGCCTGGCCGTCGCGAAGGGTCTGCTCGAAGCCATGGGGGGAAGCCTCACCGCTGAGGACACACCAGGAGGCGGACTGACCATGGTGATCGACCTGCCCGCCGCCGAAACGAACCGCCGTCCCACCCAGCAGCTCGCGGAACCGCTGCGACCAGGCAGCCTGGCCCGGGAGGGCTCCGTTCAGGAGCTTGCCGGATGACCCGGGTGCTGGTCGTGGACGACGATCCCGCGATCGTCCGCACCCTGAAGATCAATCTCAGGGCCCGTGACTACAAGGTGCAAACGGCGCCCGACGGTCGAACCGCTCTCGAAGTTGCGTTCGAGGATACGCCAGATGTCGTCCTTCTCGACCTCGGCCTCCCCGACATCGACGGCACCGAGGTCCTGCGACGACTCCGGAGCTACAGCGACGTCCCCATCGTGGTGTTGTCGGCCCGTCATCAGTCCGACGACAAGGTGGAAGCGCTCGACCTCGGTGCCGACGACTACGTGACCAAGCCATTCGGCATGGAGGAACTGCTCGCTCGCCTTCGAGCCGCGATCAGGCGCCGCCGCGCGGCCGCAGAACCCGAGATCACGATCATCGAAACCCCCACGCTGCACCTGGATCTCGCCCGACACATCGCGTTCAAGAACGGCACCTCAGTGCACCTCACCCCGACGGAGTGGCGCATCGTCGAAACGCTGACCCGCCATCAAGGAGGCCTCGTCCGCCAAGCCACCCTGCTCCGCGAGGTCTGGGGCCCCTCCTACGACAGGGAAAGCAACTACCTGCGCGTCTACCTTGCACAGCTCCGGCGCAAACTCGAAATCGAACCCAGCCGGCCGCAACACTTCATCACCGAACCGGGCGTGGGTCACCGTTTCAGGCCCTGACCGCCGCCGGTTTGGGGTCTGTCGGCTCTGTCAGGTAAGGGGTGGATCCGACCGAATCGCCAGTCCCTCAGAGTGAGCTTGGCGCGGTGCCCGCGACCTGGCGCGCCGGCTCTCGGGCGCCGGCGTAACACTGACCGAGTCGGAGGGATGACTCGGCGGCCAAACGCCGACTCAGTGGCGGCCGAAGGTGTGCGGTGCCGGACATCAGGTGAGCCCGAATGCGATGAGCAGGTCAGGGGCTCGGCCCGCGTTGCGGAGGGGTCGGAGCCCGGCGAGTCGTGAGATGGTGGCTGACAGCGCGTAGTGGTCGAGGCGGGTGGCCACCTGGCGGCCCTTCAGGGCCGGGTGGATCACGACCAGGGCGACCCGGTTGCCGGAGCTCTTGTCGTCTTCATCCCAGGTGATGATCACCGCGAGTCGGCCGGAACTGAAGTCAGGTCCGTTCTTGATGGCGGGCAGCCATGACTTCAGCCACTGGTCGGTGGTGGCCGAGGAGCAGTCGTGGCCGTTGTGGCAGTTGTCGGGAATCAGCAAGCTGAAGGTGGGAAGGGTCCCAGCGGCGATGTCGTCAGCGAGGGCACCGTCGGTGGGCGTTCCGGACGGCACGTTGAACTTTCTGCAGAGAGTCCGCTCCGCCGGGTCGTGGAAGTAGGTCCAGGGGTTGTGACGAACCGCATAAGTCCCTTCGTTGCGGAGGGCACAGTTGGTAGGCATCGCTTCGGCGTAGGTCTTGGTCGTGCGGCCGGCAGTCAGGTGTTGCCCGAACACCGACGAGCCGGACAGTTGGTGTTTTGAGGGGTCGCCGTTGCGCTGGACGCCGAACGTCGAACCGCCAGCCAGCACCAGGTAGTTCGGCAGCGACGGATAAGTGATGGCGTAGTAGTGGGTAGCCGTTCCGTACGACCGGCTCTGCGACATCACAAACGGCATATTGGCTTCGACATCGGTCAAACTCCGGTTCTCCGCCACGATCACCAGCAACTTGTTGACCCCGTCGTCGGTCGGAGCCGGCGACGCAGAGCTAGAGGATCCAGCTGGGCCGGAACTGGGGGACGGTCGGGTGGCGGCTGTTGGCTGCGCGATGTTTGTCGGCGCCCCGCCGGCGGGCTGTCCCGTCCGCTCGGCGACGGCGCAGCTGGAAACGTTCAGCAGAAGCACGCTTATGCCGCTCAACACGGCGAGGCGGGTTCTTTCCGGACCGGCCCTCGTCGAAGTCGTGTTCGACAAAGTCGCCCTTGTCATAGTCGCCCTTGCTGGAGTCCGCTTGGTTACCGTCACCGTAGTCACAGTTGTTGTCGAATCGCTACCGCTGCGCAGTGGTCTCCGCTTCGCAAAGTCAGGTCAAGTCAGGAAAGAGCGGTAGTTGTCAGTTCTGACTGAGGGGCGATAGGCATTGACGACACACTGGCGAGCGTAGCCGTGGAACGAGAAGGCGCACCAGCAAAGCGCCCGAGAAGCACGTCGCTCAAACTCAAAAGCAAGCTATGAGCTGGTCGGCCGGGGTGCGTTTGTTGCAACAACTCACGAGCGCGTACCGGAAGCGAACTCGAGTAGAAGATGGCGGAGCATCTCGCTACGACAAGCATGATCCGCTTGGCCGGAATTGGCAACTCCCAACAACGGAGTCTGAGCAAGGCGGTGTCGACCGAGAAGTCCAGGAGATCGAGGTGGCATGGGAGATCAACCCGAGCTTGGAGTTGCAGATCACGAAGGGATGGCAACCTGGGGACCTGCCTCGATGAGAGCGTGTCGTCGTTGACCGGCGGCGGGTTGGCCACGGACGAGATGGAGCACTCCGCCGAGACCTACGGACCCGTGGTCAACAAGGACATGATCCAAGATCACCGACCAGGTGGCCGCGGGAACGGTCGAGGGGTTCGGCCAGCCACCGCGTCGGGAGTCGGTCTCTGATCTTCGTCTCCCCGATCATGGCGAAGGCCGCCAATGAGCGGATCCACAGCAGGCCGATCTACATCGTCGTCTCTGAGACCTACGGTTGCAGGCAGTTGGTCCTGCTTGGGTTGCTGGCCGTGACGTCTGGAGCGTGCTTGTCGCGCAGGTTGGGTCCTCGTCATCCAACTCACCAGCGGCCGTGATGCGCGACCGCCCTCAGACGTGACTCGCCTCGATTGGCGAAGACGCCGGCCCGGTCGGGCGCCGCAGGTAACGAAATGGGAGCGCAACAGAATTGGGGTTGACACGACGCCACATGGGGCGTCACATTGTCTTTCAGGATTCCCTCGACCTCGATCAACTACTTGGCTTCTGAACTCGGCTGGATAGAGGGGGTACGACGGGTGATTTCGTTCTTTCAGGGTGTGGCACGGTTCCGCCTATTGATACTTGCCATCGCCGTCGGAATCATGACGCTGGGCGTCGTCCAACTCCGTCAAGCACCCGTCGACGTGTTGCCCGAATTCACCCCGCCTTACGCGGAGATCCAGACTGAGGCGCTCGGGCTCTCCGCCGAAGAAGTCGAGCAGTTGATCACCGTGCCGCTCGAGGCCGACCTGTTGAACGGGGTCGAAGGGGTCGACGTGATTCGCTCGGAGTCCCTCCCCGGGCTGTCCTCGATCGTCCTCGTCTTCGCGCGGGGCACCAACGTCTATCGGGCGAGGCAATTGGTCGAGGAACGGCTGACCCAGGCGCACGCTCTGCCGAACGTATCCAAGCCGCCCACACTGCTGCAGCCGCTGTCCTCCTCGAACCGCGTCCTGATGATCGGCATGTCGTCGAGCGAGCTAAGTCTCATCGAGCAGTCCGTGATCGCCCGTTGGACCGTCCGCCCGCAGCTGATGGGCGTTGAAGGGGTGGCCAACGTGTCGGTCTGGGGGATGCGGGACCAGCAGCTGCAGGTCCAGGTCGACCCGGCTCGGCTTCGTGATCAGCGGGTGACCTTGAGCCAGGTGGTCGAAACCGCCGGGAACGCCCAGGTGGTCTCACCACTGACCTTTCTCGAAGCTTCCACGCCCGGTACCGGAGGCTTCATCGAGACGCCGCAGCAGCGGCTCCAGGTCCGCCATCTGCTCGAAAAGATCGCGGACCCGGCTGAGCTGGCCAAGGTTCCCGTGGAGGACACCGGCGGCCGGCTCACGTTGGGTGACGTGGCGACCGTCAAGGTGGACCACCAGCCGTTGATCGGCGACGCCGTGGTCGGCGGCGGTCAGGGTCTCTTTCTGGTGGTGGAGAAGTTCCCAGGTGTTAGCAGCACCGAGGTGACCGCGGGCGTCGAGGAGGCCCTGGAGACTCTTCGCCCGGGACTGAGCGGTATCAGTACCGGAACCACCGTTTTCCGGCCCGCCGACTACGTCGCCGACGCACTGCAGAATTTGCGGCTGGCTCTCCTCATCGGTGGGCTGTTGATGGTGCTCGCATTGGTCGCCTTCGGTTTCCAGTGGCGGGCCCTCGTGACCGCGGCGGTGACGGTGCCGCTGTCGCTTGTCACCGCGGGGTTGGTGATGACCTTGTTGGGGCACGGACTCAATGCGTTGCTCCTGGCCGGCCTGGCCGCGGCGGTGGCCGTCGTGGTGGACGAGGCCGTCGCGCCCGCCGGGCAGGTGCTCGGCGGGCTGCGCCGAAATGGTTCAGCCGCCGAACCGAAGGCTGTCGACGTCGTGGTGGCGGAGTCGTCGGCCGGCATCCGTCCCACCTTGATGTTCGCCAGCGTTGTGGCGGCGCTGGGCATCGTGCCGCTGGCGGTGCTCGAGGGCCGACCCGGCGCGTTCTTCTCTCCATTGGTCTTGGCCTACCTCATCGCCGTCGCCGCCGCGTTCCTCGTCGCGGTCACCGTTGCGCAGGCGCTGAGCTCGGTGTTGTTCGCTCGCTGGAAGCCCGGCGCAGACCGGGAGTGGGGCTGGTCGCGCCGGCTCGCGGCCGGTTATGAGGCCGCGCTGAGCCGGGTGGGCCGCAGCGTACGACCACTCCTCCTGGTGGCCGGCGCCTTGGTCTTGGTGGCCGCGGTGCTCGTACCGTTCCTGCGACCCGCCTTGATGCCCGACTTCCAGGACCGCAATGTGCAGGTGCGGCTGCAGGGTCGACCCGGGGCGTCGAATCAGTGGATGACCGCCAAGACCACCGAAGTCGCGACAGCCATCGAATCGCTGCCCGGCGTCGACAGTGTGGGCGCCCACGTCGGCCGAGCCGTCACGGGCGATCGGGTCGTGAACGTCAGCTCGAGCGACGTCTGGGTCACCATCGCGCCGAATGTGGACTACCAGGAAACGCTGGAGGCGATCAAGGAGGCTGCCGGCCGCACACCGGAGCTGGGCGCCGATGTCGTGTCCTACTCGACCCAGAAGATGCGCGACGTTGGTGCTCTGGTGACTGGCGAGAACCCGATCAAGGGCCGCGGGCTGGACGTGCTCACCGGCCTGGACCAGCCGCTGGCGGTCCGGCTCTACGGCCAGGATCCGGTCGTGCTGAACGAGCAGGCCGCGATCGTCCAGAAACTGATGGCGGGGATCGAGGGGGTCGTCGAGCCGAGGATTGCCACCACGCAGATGCAGCCAACCATCGAGATCGAGGTCGATCTGGCCAGGGCGCAAGCGTTCGGGGTCACGCCCGGCTCCGTCCGGCGGGCCGAGGCGACGCTGCTGCAGGGCATCCAGGTGGGCAGCGTGTTCGAAGACCAGGCCGTCTTCGACGTGATCGTGCAGGGCGTGCCGTCGACCCGGCGCAGCGAGACCGACGTGCGCAATCTGCTCATCGACCGTCCGGACCAGTCGCACGTGACGCTCGGCCAGGTGGCAGCCGTGCGTACGGTCGACACCCCGGCCGTCATCAAACGCGATGCCGTCTCCCGGCGGGTGGACATCGTCGCTGGGGTGCAAGGCCGCAGTGCCGGCGACGTCACCGCCCAGGTCGAGCGACAGATCGCTACCTTGCAGTTCCCGCTCGAATATCACGCCGAGGTATTGCGCAACAGCACTGCCGACGAGATCGCTCTCGGTCGAGTCGTCGGCTTCTCGATCGCCGGTTTGATCGCCGCATTCCTGCTGTTCCAGGCGGCGTTCCGGAGCTGGCGTCTCGCTTTGGTGATGGCGGCCGGGATCCCGGTCGCGCTGACCGGTGGAGTGCTCGGCACCCTCTTCACCGGTCGCGAACTCTCGCTCGGCGCCCTGCTCGGCCTGCTGGCCGTCTTCGGCCTGGTGGCGCGGACGGGCATGCTCATGATCACCGAACTGCAGGCCGGTGGTTCGCCTCGGGACCGGATCGCGCCCGTGCTGACCACCACGCTCGCCCTGATCGGGCTCAGTCTCCCGTTCGTGGTGCTCGGCAGCCGTCCCGGTCTGGAGATATTGCACCCGCTCGCGGTGGTCATGCTCGGTGGGCTGGTAACAGCAACTCTGGTGACGCTGTTCTTCCTGCCGGTGCTGAGTCAAAGGTTCATCCGTCGGACCACCGATCCGGTGGCCTCGGAACCGATGGGCGCCCGCCCGGAGACAACATGACCGGGCGCCGGCAGTCGTGGATCCGGTCGGGCTCCCGGGCCCTCGTCGCCGGGTTGGTTCTCGGCTCGCTGTCCCTGACCGCGTGCAACGAGGTCGAGACGGCCAGCCCGGAGGCGTATCAGCCAGCCAGCTTGTCTCCACCCGACGAGTCGGGTCTCAAGGACGTGACGCTCACCGAAGTGGCGGTCGAACGCATCGAGTTGAAGACCGATGTGGTTGAGGCCGAAGGGCGATACCTCGAGATTCCCGTGGCGGCCCTGATCTACGACGGCAAGGGCCAGACGTGGGTCTACACCGTGATCAGCGCGGACCAGCGGAGGTATCGGAGGGCCAAGGTAGTTTACGTCCGCCAAGACGACAACGACGTCCTGTTGTCCAAGGGCCCCAAGCCGGGAACGCTCGTCGTGACCCAGGGAGCCACTCAGGTCTACGGTGCTGAACTCGGAATGGAGGGCAAGCACTGATGCGCCGCATCGTACGAGCCAGTCTCAGACTGCGCTGGCTCGTGCTATTTCTGGCGGCGGGAATCCTGGCCCTGGGCTTCGTGCAGATTCCCGAGACCAAGGTCGATGTCTTTCCCGAGTTCGCTCCGCCTCAGGTGGAGATCCAGACCATCGCATTGGGCAACTCCTCCAACGAGGTCGAGCAACTGATCACGGTGCCCATCGAGAACCAACTGAACGGCATCGAAGGGCTGGAGGATCTGCGGTCCAAGTCGGTCGCCCAACTCTCCTCGATCCGGCTCATCTTCTCCCGCGGCACCGACGAGCTACGGGCCCGGCAACTGGTGACCGAGCGACTCGCCCAGATCACGCCGACGTTGCCGACCTGGGCCAGCCCGCCGTTCATGATGCCCGCACTGTCGGCCACCAGCCGGATCCTGAAGATCGGCCTCAGCTCCCCCAACAAGGACGTCGGGCTGATCGACATGTCGACGATCGCGTACTGGAAGATACGCGCGCGCCTGCTCCGGGTCCCCGGTGTGGCCCAGGTGGCGATCTGGGGCGAGCGCCTGCCGCAACGGCACGTGCAGGTCGATCCCGCGAAATTGGCGAAGCACGACGTCACCCTTCAGCAGGTGATGGACACCGCGTCGGATGCCCTCGATGCCGGACTGCTCCGTTACTCCGACGGCGCGGTCGTCGGTACCGGCGGTTTCGTCGAGTCCGGAGGCACCCGCTACAACATCCGGCACGTGCAGCCGATCGTCGGCGCCGAAGAACTGGGCGAGGTGCCAGTTCTCCAGCGCAACGGCAAGACGGTCCGCCTCTCCGACCTCGGCCGGGTGATCGTCGACCCGGGACCGCTGATCGGCGACGCGGTGGTCAACGACGGCGAGGGTCTGCTGCTCGTGGTGCAGAAATTCCGCGGCGCCAACACCATGGAAGTCACCAAGGGCGTTGAGCAGGCCATGGCCGAGATGGCTCCCGGGCTCCCGGGCATCGCCTACGACACCACGATCTTCCGGCCGGCCACATTCATCGAGCAGTCGATCGAGAATCTCCGCCTGGCGCTGCTCATCGGAATCGGCCTGGTCATTCTCATCATCGTGGCCTTCCTGTTCGAATGGCGCACGGCCTTCATCAGCCTGATCGCCATCCCGCTGTCCCTGGTGGCGGCGGTGCTGGTGCTGGACTGGGCCGGCGCCACCGTCAACGTGATGGTCCTGGCCGGCCTGGTGGTGGCCATCGGGGTGGTGGTCGACGACGCGATCATCGACGTCGAGAACATCGTGCGCCGACTACGACAGGCGCGCGAGGCGGGTAGTACCCAATCCACGTTCGACATCGTTCTCGACGCCTCGGTCGAGGTACGGACCGCGATAACCTACGCCACCTTGATCAACGTCATCGCCGTGGTCCCCGTCCTGTTCGTGGAGGGACTCTCCGGCTCCTTCTTCCGTCCGCTGGTGCTGTCGTACGGCCTGGCGGTGCTCGTCTCGATGATCGTGGCGCTCACCGTCACCCCCGCACTCTGCCTGCTGCTCCTCTCCCGAGGAACGCTCGGTGCCAAAGAGGCGCCCCTGATGCGGGCGCTCAAGCGCGGGTACCGGGTTGTGCTCCTCCCCCTCGTCCGGCGGCCGCTGCCGGCCGTCGCCGCCGCTGTGGTGCTGGCCATCGCCGGGCTCAGCGCCCTCCCGTACCTCGGCAGTCAACTGCTGCCCAACTTCAAGGAACGCGACTTCTTGATGCACTGGCTGACCCCACCGGGCACGTCGGTAGCCGAAGAAACCCGGGTATCGGTGTCGGCCTGCCGGGACCTCCGCGAGATCCCGGGGGTGCGCAACTGCGGGTCGCACATCGGCCAGGCTTTCCTGGCGGACGAGGTCTATGGGGTCGACTTCGGCGAGAACTGGATCAGTGTCAGTTCCGACGTTCCCTACGACGAGACGTTGGAGCGCGTCAACGAGACGGTGAACTACTACCCGGGGCTGTACCGCGACGTGCAGACCTACCTGCGGGAGCGGATCAAGGAGGTCCTGACCGGCGCCAGCGAGTCAATCGTAGTGAGAATCTACGGCCCGGACCTGGCCACACTGCGCGCCCAAGCCAAGGAGATCGAGGAACGGATCGGTGGCATCGACGGGCTCATAGACGCGCACGCATCGTTCCAGACCGACCTCCCGCATATCGAAGTAGACCCGAACCTGGCCGCCGCCCGGAAATACGGTCTAACCCCGGGTGAGATCAGACGACAGGCGTCGACCATGATCGCCAGCGAGGAGGTCAGCGACATCTACACGGGCGGCAGGGCCTTCGACGTCCACGTGACCGCCATCCCCGAGGCCCGCGACAGTGTCACCGACGTCGAGAATCTGCAGCTGGACACCCCCGCGGGTCAGCGGATCCGGTTGAAGGATGTGGCCCAGGTCCGACTCGCTCCGACTCCGAACGCCATCGAGCGAGACAACCAGTCGCGGCGGATCGACGTCGGAGCCAACGTGGGCGAGCGCGATCTGTCCGCGGTTGTCGGTGACGTCGAGCAACGACTCGCAGATTTCAACCTCCCGCTGGGCTACCACTACGAGGTGCTCGGCGAGTCCGCGGAACTGGACGCCGCCGAAGACCGGCTGCTGATCTTGGGGTTGGCCGCCGCAGCGGCGATCCTGCTCCTGCTGCACGCGGCGTTCGGCAGTTTCCGACTGGCCCTGCTGACGTTCAGCTTGCTACCCATGGCGCTGGTCGGCGGGGTCCTGGCCGTCGCGCTCAGCGGCGGCGTACTCTCCCTGGGCTCGCTGGTGGGCTTCCTCGCGGTCTTCGGCATCGCCGCGCGGAACGGCATTCTGATGGTCAGCCACTTCCAGCACCTCGAGCAGAACGAGGACATGACCTTCGGTCCCGAACTCGTGCTGCAAGGTGCCCTCGAGCGACTGGCCCCCATCCTGATGACCGCCCTCGCCACTGGACTGGCCCTCGTCCCGCTCGTCGTCGCCGGCAGCATCCCCGGTCACGAGATCGAGCACCCGATGGCCGTGGTGATCCTGGGTGGCTTGCTGACCGCCACGGTGCTGAACCTGTTCGTGCTGCCGACCCTCTACCTGCGGTTCGGCAAGCGTCGGAAGAAGCTGGCCGTGTGAGCATCTGGAAGCGGGCTGACGCACCGATCCCGGATTCCGCGACTGGAAGGATCGTGGAGGTGGGGCGCCGCATCAGTATCCCGCGGATGCGCCCACCATCGAGTACTCAGCGCCCAGCACCGCGACCATCTCAGTTCGCTACGCGAACGGATCCGAAGAGTCTTCGGGTGAACGCGTTCGTGAACTTTCCTTCCGGGTCGTGCTCGGCCACGATGCGCAGGAACTGCCGGTAGTTGTCGCCGTGCAGCCGCTCCAGGTCTTCGTGGTCGAAGCCCTCGCAATACTTCCCTAGATGCGGGCGGCCGCCGAAGTCCTTGATCAGCTCAACCGCGGCACGGTAGTACGTCTCGAACCCGTCGGAGTCATTGCAGACCAAGTCGATCCAGGTGGAGTGCCGTCCCCGACCGGCCCCGAGCAGGGTGCAGTCGTGCTTCTCCGGCGTGAACCGAACCTCCAGCAGGGTGTAGGGCAGCCCGCCGGGGTACAACTGCTCGAAGAGTTCGAGGAGCCGGTCACCAACCTGGAGAGTCTGCTCGAAGGGGACCGTGAACTCCAATTCCTGATGCAGGTGGTAGATCGTCCGGTTGTACGCATCGTCGCTCTCCAGCACCAGGTTGGAGCCGCGCTTGAAGAGGTACGCGATCCGCGACCAGTGCCGAGACAGCGGCAGCAGCCTGGCGTAGGCAAGGAAATTGCCCACCCAGGCAGCGAGCAGCGCATCCATCGAGATGTTGAGGAACTCTCGGATCCCGCCCAGCGGAGTCGCCGGGTCGGATGTGCGGTTCCAGGTGTTGACCTGACAGGTGTCGGCGAAAGGGAACAGGTAAAGGCTGAAGTGATCATTCGCGTCCAGCAGTTCATCAAGGTGCTCACGCACCCACGCCAGGTCCTTGATCTCGGTGCGTTGGGTGACGTTGAACCGGGGCACACCTTGAATGACCACCTCGGTGATGATCCCGACTGCGCCGACACCGCCGATCGCCGCACGGAACAGGTCGTCGGACGGTCCGCATCGGTGCACCTGCCCCCTGCCGTCCACGAGGGTCAGAGCGACCACCGATTCACTGACGAAGCCCCAGCCTTTTCCCGTGCCGTGAACGTCCGTAGCGAGGATTCCGCCGATGCTTTGGGCATCGTGCGAAGGCAGGGCCTTGAAGGCCAGGCCCTCCTCGGCCAGCAGCTTGACCACATCCCGCACCCGGGTGCCCGCCCTGACCGTGATCTGCCCGGCCGCCCGGTCGGTGCTGATCAACCCGGCGTAGGAGTCCAACGAGACCAGGACGCCATCGGTCACGACGCCGTCATTGAACGAATGCGCGGAACCGAAGACCCTCACGCTCTCCGCTCCCCGGACGAGGTCGACGATCTCGGCCTCACTCTCGGGGCGAACGAATCTTCGCGGAACGTAGCGGAATCGCAGCGCCCAGTTCCGGAAGACGTGGCCTCGTACTCTGCCCTCGAGCAGCAGGACGCGACCCGAGGAGGCCGCGTACCCGACGATGTCGGCGGTCGTGGCCGCGCCAACTCTCAGATAGCTGAGAAGCCTCGTCTTGATCACGGTATGCCTCACCCGAACTCCCAGGGTCGCTGCTCATGATTCGGAGTCATCGCCCCGCCAGACTGATACGCTCGTGCGCCTTCTTCTCGAACGACGCTTGTCCACGGCACGCCGCCCAGTCCGAACAGGCGGCGCTGCGAATCGGCCGTGGTGTTCCCGTCAGATGTTCTTGGCCATCAGACAACCCTGGTTCCCTGGGCCTCGGGCGTCGTCCGGGCTGCTGTGCCGTATCCGGCGGCGACCCGTTCGTCCCGGACGGCGTGGGCTCGTCGCCGGCGATGACATTTGTATATGGAAGCAATACTAGCAGCGATTACTTGTAGATACAACTTCTGATCAGGTTGGCACCGCCTTGCCCGGCTACGACAGCGGCTGACGGGGCAGATCGGTGCTGGGCCAACCGAGAAGGCGAGCTCCGACGACGGCCATGTGCAGGGCCAGCCGTTGGGTGGGGTCGGCGGGGTCGTGGCCGGTGAGCGTGTGGACCCGGTCGAGCCGGTAGGTCACAGTGCGGACCGAGATGTGAAGCCGGCGCGCTGTTTCGGTGGCGATGCCTCCGGTAGCAAAGAACGTGTCCAGGGTGTGCAAGAGGGAGTCGGCCCCGCCGCGGGCTCGGGTGAGCGGTTCCAGCAGGGTGTGTATCAGGTCGACCAGCGCGGCCTGGTCGCGGCCCAGGACCGGTAAACCAGCAGGTCTCGGACCGAGATCACGCTTCGGTCTTGGTGCAGCCGGCGAGCCAGGAGCAGAGCCTCGCGCGCTTCCTCGTAGGACCGCGCGATGCCGTACGCGCCCCGGAAAGGCCGACCGGCGGCCACCTGCCAACGGTCGTCCTCGGCGTGTCGGCTCAGCCGGGCGTGCAGATAGCCGGCCGGGTCGGAGATCGCGACCCCGGACAGCAGGTCGCGCAGGTCGCCGGGGATCAGCATGACCAGCATGTCGTCCTTGGTCGCAACGAGCACTTCGCGGTCGCCGATATGGTCCACGATGAGCCGTTCCATCACCAGGGCGGTCATGGGCAGGACAGTCGCGGTGGTGGCCGGAGCAGCGAGCACCACTTGGTGGCTACGACCCAGGTCCAGTCCGAACGGCTCGGCCCGTTCGACGAGCCGCGAAACGTCGGCGTCACCTCGTAGCAGATCGTCGACGAACTCGCGGCGAGCCGACTCCTCCTGGCGGATCATCTCCCGCCGCGCTTCTTGGTGGCCTTCCACCAGCACCTGGACCGCGTCGTTGATCACCCGCAGCACGGCGTCAGCGGCCGCACGGACCTTCTCCCGTTCGCGCGGCGCGGGCAAGATCGCGGGGATCTTCCGCCATAGGCGCCATGCCGCGGACAGGTACAAGTCGACCGCCTGGTTGGCGTCGACGCCTTGTTCCGCGGCCCGGCGGCCGAGTCTTCGGACCGCGGAGAGCTCTCGTTGTTCGGGTCGGCGTCCGGTCAGAGCGGCATCGGCCAGGATGACCAGATACTCACCCAACAGCTCACTCGGAGCCTTTGCGTCGGCGGCTGCTGTCTGCGCCACGTTCGCCAGCCACTCGTCCAAACCCTGCAGGCGTCCCAGGTCGCCGACCCGCTCGTGCTGGGCCTGTGGGACGTCAGGGTGGGAACCAGGACCGGCCGACGGTACCGGTCCGTCTCCGCCGTTGGGCCCGCTCATGACCTTCCCCTTTTCTGACCCCGGCCGCCAGGTAGTACCTTTGCCGATGTCCGGCAAGAATGGTGCGGCCAAGTTGTCCGAGCTTGCCAATAGTTATCAAGACGTCCGCAAGGGATGATGGACGAAACCCAAACGTAGTGTTTATCGGAGCGTGAGCGGAGGAGGTGTTCGATGTACGACCAGCCTGAGGTACTGCCGCGCTTGGATCTCCACAACGTCAACATCGACTTCGTCGCCGCCAGCGCCGGCCGGTGCGGGTTCACCCACCTCGACAGCGGCAGCCTTTGCACCTTGCCGTACCGGCACGCCGGACCATGTCGGCTGCAGGTCCCGCCGGGCGATACAGCAGGCCACTTCCCACCCGGCTAGCGCCCGTCCCACCGCACGTACCCGGGCTCGCCGCAGTCTCGGCGGGCTCTTTGACCACGCCCTTAGAACGGACACCCCCATGCACCAAGACATCCACTTTGCTTCGCGGCCCAGGGCCGTTGTGCTCAGCGGCCACCAGCGAGCTCTGGTCCGGGCCGAGCTGCACGAGCAGCGCAGATTCCGGATCGAACAACTCGAAGGGCTCAAGAACGATGCCGCCGAGGCCGTCGCCACGACCGACGACCGAAGGCAGGTCGCTACTGTGCTGAAGTTCGCCGCCAAGTCCGCCCTGGGCGAGATCGACGCCGCGCTCTGGCGCCTGGATTCCGGCTCGTACGGAACCTGCCAGGCCTGCACCGAGCCGATCCGCTGGGAACGACTGGAGATCTTGCCGAGCAGCCGACTCTGCACACCATGCCAGAGCTTGAGCGAGTCAGGCCGGTCTCGTTCTTGACGCGGGCGAGTAGTCGCCACGACCAGGCTGCCCATGCCGAAACAGGTTGTCGCCGAGCACTTCTGGTGGGTGGACCGGAGCTCCCGCGGACAGCGCAGCTGACCTGACCCCCAGGCTTCGCCGAACCCCGGACCGACTCACCGGACGTCGAACAGCTCGGTAAACGTCAACTGTTGGAGTTGTCGGTCGGAACACCTGATGGAAACTCGGCGGCGGGTCCGGTCCCATCGCCTGCACCCGGACACTTTAGGTCAATAGTGAACGCGGTCATGGAGAGCGAACCATAGGTGTATCCGTCGACGAGGATGTCGGCTCCGGTCCCGGCGACGCCCGCCACTCCGGCCACGTACAGCAAAGGGATGAAGTGGTCCGGGGTTGGCACGGCCTCGGCGAAGTGACGATGCCGGTCAACCGAAGGAATACTGCTCGGATCGTCCCGCATGAATCCCCGCACCTCATCGTTGAACCGCTGAGCCAAACGAAGCCTTGATCGGGCAGGGATCTGTTCATGCCACGCAGGTTGTGGACGACATTGCCGCTGCCGACGATCAAGAGCCCACGTTGGCGCAACGGCGCCAGTTTGGCACCGATGTCGAGATGGTAGTCGAAACTGCGATCGGCGTTGATGCTGAGTTGCACCACAGGAATGTCGGCGTCTGGGAAAGCGTGGAGCAACACCGACCAGGTCCCGTGGTCGATACCCCGACTGTCGACGTCGGCCCCTACCCAGGTCGGTTTGACGACCTCACTCACCTCCTCGGCGAACCCCGGCAGGCCGGGCGCGGGATAGTCGATTTCGAACAGAGCCCGCGGAAAGCAGTAGAAGTCATGAATGGTGCGCGGCTTGGCCATCGCGGTGACCGCAGTCGCGTTGATGTACCAGTGCGCCGATACGACCAGGATGGCGCGTGGTTTCGGCTGGACTTTCGCCGTCTCGCCCCTGGTCGACGCGGGCACGCCGATCGTCCAGCTCGTCGGGCTTTACGTCGCCGCCGGCGTGCTCATGGCGCTGACCGTGGCGACGACCACGGGCCTGTGCTGGGTCGGTTGGCTCCGCCATGGCGACCTCCGAGGAACGGCTGGCCCGATGAGCGGCCCCGTCCCAACGCTCGGCCACGCGGACAGATCGACGTGATTCTGGCGAGTGTTGCCCTTCGCTTTCGCCGACGCCGGATTCTGGCCCCCTGTCGCTCGGACGGTGCCGGTCGTCGGGGATCGCGGGTGGTTGCATCAGTATGGTCATTCAGTGGTCACGCGGTTGCGTATCGCCGCCCACTAGCGGCGATACGCAATCCAGGAGCGGGGAGGCGTCATCGCGGCGACAGTGAGTGGACACGGCCTTCACGGGTGGTGCGGAGACGACCGGTGAACAGGATCCGAGCGGCCATCCTCGATCTGGACGAGGCAGCCGTCGCGGACGCCGAGCAAGAAGGCTCCAGTTCATCCCTGGATCGGTCAGTCGTGCTCACCTCGCCCTCGACGGCAACTCTGCTGAATCGGCTCCGCGATTCGGGACTGCCGATCGCTCTGGTGACCGCCAGTCGGGACAGCGTTGCGGTCCTGCTCGGGTCCGGAGCCGACGACCTCTTCGATGCGGTCGTGGACGGCAACGACACCGCGCGGCTGGGGCTACAAACAAAGCCTGAGCCAGACGCGTTCACCGAGGCTGCGCGACGGCTGGCCGTCCCACCCGGGGCCTGTCTGGTTGTCGAGAACACCGTCGGTGGAGTCCACGCGGCGCGGCGAGGAGGCTTCGGCGTGGTCATCGGCGTCGACCGGACCGGCAATCGGACGCGGCTCGAGGCCGCCGGCGCAAACCTCGTGGTGTCGGACCTCGCGAGCCTCGATCTGGAGGCCGTGCTGCAACCCGGCGCTGAATCCGAAGCCGGGCCACCGTCGTGGCGGGCCGGCGCGTCCGTCGGAGGCGCCCCCTGGCTGTTGACATACGACGGGTTCGACCCGGTTCAGGAGGGCATCCGGGAGTCCCTCTGCACCCTGGCCAACGGCTACCTGGGCACACGCGGGGCTGCGCCGGAGTGTTCTGCCGACGCCGTCCATTACCCCGGCACCTACCTCGCGGGGGTCTACAACCGGCTACAGACGTCAATTCGCGGGCAGACGGTCGAGGACGAGCACTTGGTCAACGCCCCGAACTGGTTGCCGCTCCGTTTCGCTCCGGCGGAGGGACAGTGGATCACCCCGGACTCTCCCGGCATGCTCGAGTACCGCCAGGAGCTGGACCTGCGCCGAGGACTGCTGAGCCGGCGCATGCGCGTACGGAACCGCAACGGCAACACCTTGCGGGTGGACACGCAGTGCCTGGTCTCGCGGGCGGCACCTCACCTGGCCGCCCTCCGAACCACCTTCACGTCCGAGAACTGGTCCGGAACTTTACGGATCCAATCGTCGATCGACGGTGGCGTCGTCAACGCGGGCGTGGCCGCCTACGCCCCGCTGAGCAACCGGCACCTGCAGATCATTGACCGGGAGCAAATCTCCGAGGACACGGTTTGCTTGGAGGCCGCGACCACCCAGTCCAGGGTTGGCATCGCCATGGCGGCTCGCACTCGGGTCTATGTCGACGGCGATCCGGTGACGGTGGGCAGGCGCCTCATCGACGGCGATCCCGACCAGATCGGCCATGAGTTCGAACTGCGGCTCGACCCTGGCGTCGCCGTCACGGTGGAGAAGGTGGTGGCCGTGGCCACGAGCCGCGACCCGGCCGTCTCGACCCCTTCTCTCGCGGTGGCGGCGTGGGTATCCCGAGCCGGCCGGTACGCGGACCTGGTCGCGGACCATGAGCGGGCCTGGACGGATCTGTGGCGCAGCTTCCGGGTCAACGTGGAGACCGGTGAGCGGGCCGGCACAGCCGTCACGCTCCACACCTTTCACGTTCTCCAGTCGCTGGCCGGTGCCGCGGAGGTCGATGCCGGGCTGCCCGCACGGGGCCTCCACGGCGAGGGCTACCGCGGCCACGTCTTCTGGGACGAGCTGTTCGTCTACCCGATGGTGACGTTGCGGCGGCCGGCGCTGACCCGCGCGGTGCTGCTCTACCGATACCGGCGGCTGGGCGAGGCGCGCGCCGCTGCCCGCGCCGCGGGCCTGGCCGGGGCGCTGTTTCCGTGGCAGAGCGGCAGCGACGGCCGAGACGAAACCCCAGCGGTGTTGTTCGATCCGCGGTCAAAGTCTTGGCTGCCGGACAACTCGCGGCTGCAGCGCCATGTCGGACTGGCCGTCGTCTACAGCATGCTGCAGTACGTCGAGGCCAGCGACGATTGGCCGTTCCTGGCCGAAAGCGGGATCGAACTGATGGTTGAGGTCATTCGCTGCTTTGTCAGCATGGCAACGTACGACCCGGCTGGTGACCGTTACGACATCGACTCCGTCATGGGGCCCGATGAATTCCACGACGGCTACCCGGGGCGCGCCGGATCCGGTGTACGCAACAACGCGTACACGAACATCCTGCTGGCCTGGATCTTGCGTCGGACGATCGCCCTCGTGCATCAGTTGGACCGTGACGACGACGGTCGGCCGACCCGGCGGCTCGGCATCACCTCAGACGAGCTCGCGCGGTGGGATCAGCTCAGCCGGCGGCTGCGAGTGCCTTTCCACGACGATGGAGTTCTCAGCCAATTCGAGGGGTACGAGAAGTTGGCCGAGTTCGACTGGGACGGCTACCGGGCCCGTTACGGCGACATCGGACGACTCGACTTGATCTTGGCCGCCGAAGGCGACAGCCCCAACAACTACCGGGTGGCCAAGCAGCCCGACGTGCTGATGCTGCTGTACCTGCTGTCGGCCGAGGATCTCCGCGAGACCCTCGAGCAGTTGGGATACGCCTTCGACAAGGGCGCCGTCCGCCGCACCGTGGACTTCTACCTGGCCCGGACGAGTCACGGCTCGACTCTGAGCCGCCCAGTGTGCTCGTGGCTGTTGGCCCGCGCAGATCGAACCCGCTCGTGGTCGCTGTTCACCGAGGCGCTCGACAGCGACCTTGCCGACATCCAACGCGGCACCACCCGGGAAGGCATCCATCTGGGCGCCATGGCCGGAACAGTGGACCTGCTGCTGCGTTGCTACACGGGGCTGGAGACCCGGGACGGCGTCCTCTGGCTGCATCCAGCCCTCCCACCAGAATTGGGCCGGCTGCGGTTCCGGCTCAGCTACCGCCGCCACAACATCGCATTGACACTCACTCCGACCGTCTTGGTGCTGCAACTCCAAGCACGCTCGGTCCCACCCATCCAGGCTCGGGTGGACGATCGACCGGCGACCTTGCATGCCGGGCACACCTACCGCTTCGATCTCGTTGCCTCCAGCGACACCCACGACGGAGAACCCGGCCGTGACCACGGTGGGCCCTGAGCTCGGGTCAGATGACGGCAGGGACCTCGACGTCTACTGCGACGTCGGGGCGACTGGCTTCACCGACCTTCCGGTGATGTCCGCCGAATTGTCGGCGTTGGAGGCTCCAGCCCCGAGCTGGCTGACTCCCCCGCGGGCCAGCAGCCAGCCGAGGGCAAGAACGACGCACGCGAGCGCGAGGTAGGTCGGCTGGAACCAGGAGTAGGCCTCGATGAAGGCCAACTGCACTGCGATCCAGGCCACCAGGAGCAGTCCGGCGCCGAACATCAGGTCGGCACTGCCGCGGGTGCGCCGCAGGAGTGCAACGGTGGCCACCGTCATCGGTCCGGCGACAATGATCAACAACGCGACTCCGGCGATGCCGCGGCTGCCGAAAGGCAGTCGCGCGTTGATGGTCTCGCCGAAGGTCAGACTCCCACCGAGGAGCCCGAGGACGCCAAGGTAGCCGGTGGCCGCAATCACCCCAGTGACCACGGCTGAGATGACGCGGATCAGCTTCAGTGGGAATGCCTGATTCGGGGGTGCGGTCATGACGTCAGGCTTCCGCAACGGCGAAGTGGCCCGGCAGGGTCGAAAGTCCCCACCGGCCGTGCCGTTCGGCCGTCATCGTCGCCCGGGCGGTCTGGCGGATCGACAGCTGACGGTGCCCATGTCGTCAGCGGGTCACGGTCCAGCTGGTGAGTTCAGGGGGATCTTCGAGGTGCTCTCGGACGTAGCTCTGGTGCTCGTTGAGTTGGGTCAGACACCAGGCCTTCAAGTCGCTGGCTCCGGGCGGGGTGCGCGAGGCGTTGTCGATGGCGTCCGCCACGAGATGAAATCGGGAAACCCGGTTCATGACCGTCATGTCGAACGGTGTCGTGGTCGTCCCGTGCTCGATGAAGCCGCGGACGTGGAACCGGTCTGCGTCGGGACGGCCGTGAACGAGTTGGTGCACGGCGCCGCGAAAGCCGTGGAAGGCGAACACCACGTCCACCCGATCGGTGAACAGTTCACGGAATCTCGTGTCCGACATCCCGTGCGGGTGATCTGAGCGTCGCACCAAACTCATCAAGTCCACCACATTCACTACCCGCACCCGCAACGACGGCAGGCGCTCCGAGAGGATCTGAGCCGCGGCGACCGTTTCCATGGTGACGATGTCCCCCGCGCAGGCCAGGACGACGTCGGGATCCCGGTCCCCGTCGTCGGTGCCGGCCCACGCCCAGATGCCAGCCCCCTGGGCGCAGTGCTCCCGTGCTGCCTCGAGATCGAGCCACTGGAGCTGGGGTTGCTTGTCGATCACGATCAGGTTGACGTATGAGGTGGAGCGGAGGCAGTGGTCCGCGACCGACAGCAGACAGTTGGCGTCCGGCGGCAGGTAGATCCGGGCGACCTCGCCTCGATGGGTCAGCACGATCTGGATGAGGCCCGGGCCTTGATGGGAGAAGCCGTTGTGGTCGTTCCGCCAAGCGGTCGACGTCAGCAGGATGTTCAGCGACGGCACGCGTGCCCGCCACGGGAAGCCGGGCGGCCTCTTCAAGCCATTTGCAGTGCTGCACGGTCTGAGAAGCACTGACCATGGCGAACGCCTCGTAGGTCGCGAACAGCCCGTGTCGGCCGGTCAGCGTGTAGCCCTCGAGCCAGCCGTGGCAGTTGTGCTCCGACAGCACCTCCATCACCCGACCGTCGGCGCTCAGCGCGGTGTCCAGCGGATCGCGCCGCTCCATGAACGCTCGATCGCTGACCTCGAAGACGGCACCGAGGCGATTGCTGTTGGTCTCGTCGGGACAGAACAGCCGGAAGGTCTGTGGATTGTGCCGGTAGATCTCGGCGAGCATGGCCCCGAGTTGACGGGTGGACTCGGCACGGCGATGCCCCGGCTCGTCGACCTGAAGGGCGAACGGCTCAAGATCCGGCAGCTGCAGAGGCCGGCTGAGCGTCCCGCCGTTCGCGTGCGGGGACGCGCTCATCCGCAGGTCACCGGAGGGAGTCAGTGACGTCACCAGCGGCATCGGGCGCCCGTCGGCGTCGAAGAGATCCTCGGGTCGATACGACCGCAACCAGTCCTCCAGGACAGACAGATGCCCGGGGTTCTCTCGCACCCCGGAGAGCGGAACTTGGTGGGATCGCCAGTTGCCGGTGACTGGCGTGCCGTCGACGGCGGCCGGACCGGTCCAGCCTTTGGGCGAGCGGAGCACGATCATCGGCCACCGTGGTCGTGTCCCATCCCAGTGGCCCTCTCGCGCCTCGCGCTGGATTTCAGCGATCTTGGCCCATGCCCGAGCGAGGGCGGCGGCGAAGCGATGATGCATGCCCGGCAGATCGGCACCGCCGACCTCGATCACGTCGTAGCCGTGTCCGCCGAGCAGGGCTCGGACCTCCTCGGGTGGCTTGCGGCCCAGGACGGTCGGCCCGGCGATCTTGTAGCCGTTGAGATGAAGCACCGGCAGGACGGCCCCGTCCCGGAGCGGGTTCAGGAACGAAATGCCTTTCCATGACCCTTCGAGTGGACCCGTCTCGGCCTCTCCGTCACCCACGACCGCCAGAGCGAGCAGGTCCGGATTGTCCATCACCGCACCAAAGGCATGCATCAGCACGTACCCGAGTTCGCCCCCTTCGTGAATGGATCCCGGGGTGGGCACCGAAACGTGGCTGGGGATGCCTCCGGGCGTCGAGAACTGACGGAACAGGCGGCGGAGCCCGGCGGCGTCGCGGGTGACGTCGGGGTAGGTCTCGGTGTACGTGTTCTCGAGCCAGGCGGCGCCCACCAGCGCCGGGCCCGCCGTGACCAGGGCCGGCGAGAAAGATCGCCCGCTGCCCGGTCAGGGTGATCATTCGGCTGGCGTGGGCGTAGACCAACCCCAGTCCCGGGCTGGTGCCCCAGTGCCCGAGCAGTCGCGGTTTGATGTCCTCGACGCCTAGTGGGCGCTGCAGGAGCGGGTTCTCGCGCAGGTAGATCTGACCGATTGTCAGGTAGTTGTTGGCGCGCCACCAGGCGTCCAACGCGGCCAGTGAGGACTCGTCGAGGCGGCCCAGCGACTCGATCTCGGTCGTCGCCAGTGATTGGCTCATGCGACACCCGCTTTCTCTCGCGATCGGGAACTGACCGTTCCAGTGGACACCACGAGCGGTGGATTCGGAAAGGGCCGGATGGCGACGGGGCCGTGGGGTCTCAAGACCCGGACCCAGATTCCCATACCCGCGCAGCTGACGAGTACGAGTCAGCTGGCTGCAGGCGCCGGCGTCGATCGCCGGCGGGCTCAGATGAACTCGGGGTGCATCGCCGCACCCGAGAGCCCAGCCGGCAGGGCAACCACCGGACATTGCAGATGACTGAGGCAGTAATGAGCGACCGGGCCGGCCAGATCACTGTCAGATCCCCGCCACGGACGGTACCCGATCACGAGCATGGCCGCACCCTGCGCCGCCCGGACGAGAACCGGCCCGACCTCGCCCGCAGCGAATTGCAGACGCCAGTCAGGCGGCGGGTGAACCGCTTCGAAGCTGCGCCGAATCCCGCGGCGATAGGAGAAGGCGAGGGCGCTCTCGGCGATGAAGTCGTTCTGGACCCTGGTGGGTGAGCCGAACGCAGCGATGCCGATATCCGCATCCAGCACATGCACCGCGTTGACCACCGCCCCGATGAGCCGAGCCTCCCGCGCGGCCCACCGCAACGCGGCGCGCGCCAGAGCACTGTCATCGAGCCCGACCACGATGAACGGAGCAGCAGCATCTGGTCCCATTGTCGACACGTCCTTATCCGCTCGGGAGCATGCGCAACGCACCGTAGACGACGAATCCGGGCCAGACCAACGCCTCGACAACGGCCGCGATCCGCTCGCCAAGGGAGTCGGCCCGTTCGAAGAAGAACACCGGTGTGCCGATGACGCCCATGAGATACACCGCCCCGCCACCTCCAGCGACCGGCGGAATTCGCGTGCGATCTCGTACCTTCTGCTGCGTATCGGACATCATCACCTCCCGGGTCTGAGAACCCACAATGCCGTTGGAGCCGGTCGGCCGACAGGGTCCGACGGCCCTTCTGGTCGGGCCGAACAGCCGTTGTGGGCGCCTGCTGCGCACCTGGCCGTGCCCGGTGGACCGCTTCTCGGCGGCCCAAAGACTCCCACGATCGAGGTACAAAGGCCTGCCCAGGACGGAATCGCCGTACTGGGCTCCGGCGGTCCCAGGCTGTGCCCCGTAGATGATGAAGACCACGTGAGAGGGTGACGTCGCCGGCGATCGGGCTGAGTTCGGACGGGGCTCGGGAAAGACTCGACGAGTTCGGCGCGAACGCCTGCCGGCTCGACCGCGTGACGGGCTCGGACGTCGAATCGCTACCCATGTGCCCGAGGTCGGCGAGATCGCCGTGGCTCCGCCATTCAGGCTGTCCCAACGAACCTCCTGGCGGCTGTGAGCCTGCGTAGCCGAGCCGCGAACATGAAGAGCCAAGCCATGAACGTGACCAGGAAGACACGCTGAACCAGACCCTTCCACTCGAACAACGCGCTCGAAGGCTGCTCGCTGATCTTGAGCAGAACGACCGACATCGTGAGCACGAGGCCCACGGCCAAGGTCCACCCGGTCAGGGGTCGCCAGGCAGAATCTGTACGCCAGCGGTGGGCGAAGACGAAGCAGGTCACCGGGGCAAGAGCGAAGAAGAGTGCGCCGAAGAGGCCATGGATGAGGCCGTGGGTGCTGGCTGCGTCGGACGGCACCAACGAGTCGGTGGTGAACGGTCCGGACATGAACAGGCTGAGCCCCAGGATCTGCACGAGAATCGGACCAGTCTGGGCGGCTGCTCCCGTCCGGGAGTACGCACCCAGACCGCGTCCGAACACGAACACCAAGGCCCCGGTCAGAACGAAGTTGAGAATCTGGATCCACCCGTAGGGGGCAAGAGAGAGCTCGCTCACGAACATGCTGTTGGCCGAGTAGCCGGGAAGCATCCCGCCGTAGACGGAGAACACGGTCACGAAGAGGACGGCGGCCGTCATCCCGGCCAGCGCAGCCCTCCGGACTGCTCGTACCTCCGCGGGCACGTCCGGCAGGGCCACTCTCATCACTCAGCCGCGGTCATTGCCGGTCGTCTCTCCGCCCCCACGCGGGTGGCTGTCATCCAAGGCTGTCGGAGAGACAGCCTCGGGCGCCTCGTCGGGTTCCCGTGGGCCCTGGTCGAACCGGAACGGCGGGTACTCATCGCGCATCAGAGCGACATAGGCGAGCACTCGGTAAACCCAGCGGTTGATACCCAACACCAGATCGAACAGCGGCCGCGGGTACCGGCCCGTGAACAGCAGCGCGATCCCGGCCACCAGGATCAGCAGGCCCAGCAGCGAGATACCGGCACTCTGCTGGTAGCTGCTCGTCGCGCGCGTGTCGGCCAACCAGTACCAGGGGGTTGTGAGCAGGCCGACGATGATCAGATGCGGAATGGCCAGCAGCCACGACTTGACCAGCACCAGCCCACGCGAGAGGTGCTCCGGATATTCGACGTCGAGGTCGGCGGGGTACTCGACCCGGGAGAGCGTGAACGGAGGATAACGATCAGTGCCGAGCGCGGAGTAGGCGTAGAAGCCGACACGCCAACTCCACCGCAGCACTCCGACGGCGAAGTCGAACAGCGGGCGGGGGTAGCGGCCGGTGATCAGGATGGCGACCGCCGCGATCAGGATCACCACCACGGTCACCGGCCACAGCACGAGGAGGATGAGGAAATGCGGGATGGCCAGGAACCACTTCACCAGCCACAGCCACCGAGACAACGGCTCCGGATCCCCCCGCAGCCGAACCGGGGAGTGGTACGGCGCGGCCGGCGTCGCCGCCGTCAGGTCGGATCGGCCCATCGCCGTGGGCGATGAGCCGGTGGTGGAGCGGGCAAGACCCGACCCGCCCCACACGAGCAGGGCGACACCCGCGGCCAACAAGATCAATGCCCCGGCGACGCTGCCGATGGTGATCGGCCCCAGTAAGGCTGTGCGCGCTCCAGCGGTGAGGTCGACGCTGACCGATGAGCTGCCGTCAGCGTTCATCACCACGACCATCCAGTTACCTGACTGGAGCGAGGTGACCAACTCCTGGGTTCCACTGCCCTCCTCGAAGGCGGCCCAGAAGGTTTGCCGGGCCGGGCGGTCCGGGGTGCGTGTGCCGGGGACGGTGCGGTAGGTCGGGCGGAACGGCGCGAATTGGACGTTGGTGAGTTCGGTGTGTTCGACGCCCGCGAGGTACGCCGTCACCTGGTCGCTGGCTCCGATGCCGACGAAAACGGGCTGCGTGGGGTCGGCCGCCGCCACCCGGATCATCAGTTGCGTGGCCTGGAAGCGGTTGGCCGGCAGCTGGTCGTCGATGAGTACTCGCAGTTCGGTGGTCGTCAACGCATGCGAACCAACCGCGTACCGCTCGGTCGGTGTGGTGAGGAATTGCCCATTTCGTTGCTGCACCATCGCCCAGGCCGAGGCGGCGGCCACACTGGCCAATACCAGGCCGGCGAGACCCAGCAGAGTTCCGAAGACCAGCAGCAGGACATAGCCGGCGGGCGAGGCCGGCCGCTCCGGCGGTGGCGCGGACAGGCGTGGCGGCTGGGTGGTGGTGGTCATCGTGGGCTCCTGAAGGTTGGTGGCCCCTTCAGGCTCGCTCCCCCACCCCGGGAGGGTCAGGAGCAGAGGTCCCGAGGCACGGGGGACCAAGGTCCTCGTTCCCTCGCGCTCTGGTCATCAGGACGGGTGATGCCGGCCGACGACGTGTGAGGGGAGACTGACGATGCAGCGTCGTTGCCGGTCGCGAGATGGCCGAACGTTCCTCGATGACCTTTGTCTGGCTTCGACGTTGACTGGACGCAGCCATCGGCTTCCACCTGTCAGCCGACCCGAGTTGCGTCCTCGCGGCCCTCATCTGGGTGGTGATGATGATCAGCACCCGGGCGGAATCGAGGATTGGACGACCGGTAGTGACGGGGATGCCACTCGTCTGCTGTAGCAGTTGGTGCACCGTGATTCCCGCGGTGGCCTCGTCGCCATGGTGAACTCGGGCCAATGCCGACATCTCCTGGGTAATTCAGGAATCCACTCGGGCTTCGTGGATCGACGGCTCCGCACCGGCGCAAGACAGCGGTCCCGACCCGGCCAGCAACGCCGCGCAGGCCATTGGCTCACGCTGCACCCCCAGACGCCGCGACGGCGCGGCCCACCGATCAGGTTCAGGGCGCCACTGCCCTCGTGAGGGCGGACAGAGGCGAAGGTCCCGGGCCAGAGCGGCTCGCGTGTACCCGGCTTTCGCCACCGGATCGGCGGGCGGCCGCATCTGATGAACTGTGCTCGAGACCCAGGGGGTGGAGGGATGGTCGAGGATCGAGGAGTCAGCCATGAGCGTGTCTATCTGGTTCTCACCGTGGTGTTGCAGGTCGTGCTCGTAGTAGGCGTGGTCGGGTTTCTGGTCCTGGGCGACTGGGCGAACGGACTGCTCACTGGTGCGGTGGTCTTTCTGACGCTTGCGCCGCGGCTGTTGCGGAGGCCGCTCCGGATCGATGTGCCCCCGGAGTTTCAGTTCGCTGCGGCGGTGTTCATGTTTCTCGCCCTATTTCTCGGGATCGGCCTCGGCTTCTATGTCCGGTTCCCCTGGTGGGATCTGGCGCTGCACACGGTAAGTGGTTTCCTGCTCGGGATCGTTGGTTTCATTGCGTTGTTCGTGCTCAACGGTCTCGATCAGCGACCGGAAGGGATGCGGCCGGCCTTTCTCGCGGTGTTCGGCTATGCGTTTGCGGTGACCCTGGGCGTGTTTTGGGAGATCTATGAGTTCCTCGCCGACACCTTGGTTCCGTCGTGGGACATGCAGATCCGACGAGAAGGGGTCAGGGACACGATGATCGATCTCATCGTCGACGCGGCCGGAGCGGCGATTGTGGCTCTGCTCGGCTACGCCTACTGCCGTACCGGCCGGTTCAGCTTCCTCGCCGACTGGATCACGTCGTTCCTGCGCCGCAACCCCCGGCTGCTGGCCAGCAAGCGGACCGGTCAAGATCGATCAGGTGATCCAACCGACGCCGGCTGATCCGCCCGACCTCGTTGGCGTCGTCTCAACTGATGTCCTCAGCACCGAAGGAGCTTGACGGCCGGCCGACGACATCGAGGCCGTCGAACGGGATAGCGGCGACCGGGCACCGGGCGTGGCTGAGACAGTAATGGCTCACCGAGCCAACCAGGAGACGTTGCACGCCGACATGCTCGCCGGTGCCGATCGCCAGCAGTCGAGCGTGCTCGGCCTGCTGCACCAGCACATCGCCCGGAGCTCCCAAGGCGAAAGTGATCAGCCAGCCGGGCCTGGGCGCCGTCTCGTCGAACAGGCGCGTCATGCTGGCCCGGTATGCCTCCTGGAGCTCGTCCGATTCCACGTCCATGGCATCCCTTGGGACAGGAAAACCGTTATCGCTGAGGCCGTACGGCCAGCGGAGAACGTGTACGGCCCGTAGAGCATCGCCCGTGCGTCGCGCCTGGTCGGCCGCCCAGCGGAGGGCGGATCTACCGGACGGTGAGGCATCAAGGCCCACGACGATCTCGTTCTTGATCTCGTTCTTCGACCAACCTCGTCACTCCTCTCCTGTGCCGGTGAGTCGGTCAGGTTCTGTGCTGCCGCCAATGCCGCTTCCTACTCAAACCCCAGTGGCGCCGAGCGAGATCCCGATCCCGTAGGTCACCGCCATCGCAAGAGCGCCGCCCAGGACGAGTCGAACCATCGCCGTGGAGATGCGAGCCTCACCGAGGCGAGCGCTCACCGCCCCGGTGATGGCCAGCGCCAACAGCACGGCGACGAAAGTGACGGCGACGCGCACCTCGACCGGCGGCAACAAGATCGCCAGCAAGGGCAGAATCGCTCCCGCCGTGAAGGCAACGGCAGACGAGGCGGCCGCGTGCCATGGATTGGTGAGGTTGCCGGGGTCGATATGTAGTTCCACATCGGCATGCGCGGCGAAGGCGTCGTGCGCGGTGAGTTCCTCAGCGAGCCGTCTCGCGGTCTCGATGCTGGCCCCCTTGGCGATGTAGAGGGCGGCCAGCTCCTCCAGTTCTTCCGTCGGGAACTCTTCCAGCTCGGCGCGTTCCCTGGCCAGCAGCGCCCGCTCGGTGTCTCGTTGGCTGCTGACCGAGACGTACTCCCCCAGGGCCATCGACACCGCCCCAGCCACCATCCCCGCGATCCCGGCGGTCAGGATGGTTCCGCGAGCGGCCGTCGCGCCCGCCACGCCCACGACCAACGCCGCCGTCGACACGATCCCATCATTCGCGCCCAAAACCCCCGCTCGGAGCCAGTTGAGCCGCTGTGCCGTCCCCATCCTGTGCGGCTCACCGCGGTGCCAGGCCGGCAGCCGGAAGCTCCGCTCGTCCCTGTCACTCATCTCCTACCCCCCCTTCGGGTTGGACCTCCCGCCGCCGCCAGCTCCGATGTCCGTAATTCATCCGAGGCGCGATCTCCTCGCCTGTCAAGCATCGTGGTCGAGCATCGTGCTGTCTGCTGCCTGCCCGGCAGAGCCCATGGTCCCGGACACGTGCGACTTTCGCCTCTCACCGCCACCGCGATCGCCTGGCAGTGTCAGTTGCAGCCGCCGCAGAAGGGAGCAACTCATGTCGGGGAGGCCTCGTCGTCTCGTCGTCCGGCGACCGGTTGCCGTCAGCGACATCGCTGTCAACGCGCTCGCCATGCGAGCCCTGGCCCTCGGTGCCGTGGCCATCAGCAGCGCAGCGCTTGGTGCGCTCGCAGTCGGGGCGCTCGTGGTCGGACGGCTCAAGGTCGGCAGGGCCGACCTGAAGGAACTGAACGTCGGGCGCCTGACGGTCGACGAACTCCTGGTTGGCGGTCAGTCGGTTGGAACCGATGAGCTGGACAACGCGTCACCCAACGGGATCGGGCAAGCCTCCAATCGATCGCGTCTGGCCCGTCGGGGGTCTGGGTCCGATCCGCATCGCTGAACCTCAGGCTTGACTTCTCATCGACAGCCACCAGACGAGCCGGATCGGAGGACCGTCATGACCCGCCAGCTCATCGCCGACCTCGGCGACGCGGCGGCCGGACCCGGGTTGCTCGGTGGCAAGGGAGCGTCTCTGGCGCGATTGGCTGCCGCCGGCTTCCCCGTGCCGGAAGGCTTCCATGTCACCACGGCGGCCTACGACCAGTTCGTGGCACAGCATGGACTGCAGCCGCTGATCGACGCCGAAGTCGCGGCAGTCTCACCCGACAATCCGCGCTCGGGCGAAGAGGCCGCCCGCCGAATAGAGCACCTGATTCTGAGCTTTGCCATGCCGACCGAGATCGAGCAGGCTTTGGCTGCGGCCTACGTCGAGAGGCTCGGGCCTGACGCCCCCGCCGCTGTCCGCTCCTCTGCGACGGCCGAAGATCTGCCCGACCTGTCCTTCGCCGGCCAGCAGACCAGCTACCTCGACGTCAGGGGCTCGAAGGCGGTCGTGACGTCGGTGCGGCGCTGCTGGGCCTCCTTGTGGAACGCTCGTGCCCTGGCCTACCGGCATCACCACGAGCTGCAATCACCGATCTCGATGGCGGTGGTGGTCCAGCGCCTGGTCGCCGCCGATGTTGCCGGCGTGCTGTTCACCGCTCACCCGGTCACGGGCGACAGCAACACGATCATGATCAACGCGAGCTGGGGGCGGGGAGAGGCCGTGGTCCGCGGGACGGTGACGGCAGACACCATCGAGGTCGACAGGGCCTCGCGCGAGATCATCAGCGTCAGGCCCGGCAAGGAGCCAGGCCAGACCACGCAGGAAAGCGGGGCCGACGAACAGGGAGCCGCAACGTCGCACAGGGGCCAGCCGTCGGTCAGTCCCGTCCAGGTGAGCGAACTCACCGGTCTCGGAGTGCAGGTCGAGAAGCTGTACCAACAGCCGGTGGACCTCGAGTGGGCCATCGCCTCGGGTCAGGCGTTCGTCCTCCAGGCCCGCCCGATCACGACCCTTCCGGTCTCCGCCGTCCCGGACCCATGGAATGACAGCCGTGACCTCGATTGCCTGTGGACGCGCGGCAACATCGGCGAGGCCGTGCCCGATGTCGTCACGCCCTGCTCTCGCTCCATGCTCGACGTCGTCTTCGATGACATGATGCCGACGCTGCGATTCGGCGGGTTCGCGCCGGTGGGCTGCATCGGTGGCCGGATGTACTTCAATCTCAGCGTGCTGATGACGATGCTCGCAGTCGCCGGATTCGGCCGCAGGCGGCTCCTCGAGGCCACCGGTGACATCTTCGGCAGCGTCCCCAGCGACGTCGAGATCCCGGTGCTTCCGGTGTCACGGTGGGCCGTCGCCAAGGCGGTTCTGCCCGCGACCGTCCGGAATCGGCGCCGGATCCGGGCCAACGTGCCGCGCCTACCCGAATTCTTGGCCACCACACCCGAACGATGCGCAAGTTTTCGGTTGTGCGTTCAGGGCACAGCCGATGGCGGTGCGTTGGCCGCCCTTTGGCGCGGGGCCATCCTGCCGCTGCTGCACGAAGCCAATGTGATGCTGGAAGCCGGATCCAAGAGCGACGGGGGCGCGTTCATCCGAGTCCGCAAGCGGGTACGAAAGCTCGTGGGCCAAGAGGATGCCGATCTCCTGCTTCGGGCCAGCGACACCGACGAACTCGCCAGCCTGGGTCCCCTGCGGGGGCTGTCCGAGCTGGCAGCGGGCAAGATCGACCGGGCCGCCTTTGTCCGTGACTTCGGGCATCACAGCCCCCACCTCTTCGAGCTTTCCCTTCCCCGGCCGGCCGAGGACCCGGCCTGGATCGATCGCCAGGTTCTTGCTCTGCGAGCCTCCGACCTGGACGCGCTGTTGCGCAAGCAGCACCAGGCGCAAGCCGCAGCCTGGGACCGCTTCGAGCGTCGCTCTCCTCGTCGTGCCACCGGCCTGAGGAGAACGCTGACTCAAGCGCGCCGGAGCACCCAACTGCGCGAAGCAGCCCGCTCAGAACAAGCACGCGTCGTGTTGCTCGTACGCTCGTTCGTCCTCCAGGCAGCTTTGATAACCGGGATCGGTGCCGATGACATCTTCTTCTTGACGCTTGACGAGATCCTCGAGGCGCTCGAATCCGACCCCTTCGCGATCACTCACATCCCGGAGCGGCGCATCGCGTACGAGCGCTATTGCACCTTGCCAGACTATCCCGCCCTCATCCGAGGCCGGTTCGACCCGTTCGCCTGGGCGGCCGACCCGCACCGACGCCACGATTTCTACGACGCCCGCTTCGCTGACCGGCGCGCGACCGATCACGTGCAGGGACTGCCCGGGTCAGCAGGCACCGCCCAGGGCTATGCGCGGGTTGCCACGACCATGGAAGAAGCGAGCGCACTTGTGCCGGGTGAAGTCCTGGTCACCACCGTGACGAACATCGGTTGGACCCCGCTGTTTCCGCGAGCTTCCGCCGTGGTCACTGATGTCGGGGCGCCGCTGTCCCACGCCGCCATCGTCGCCCGCGAACTCGGCATCCCGGCCGTCTTGGGGTGCGGGAATGCCACGACCGTCCTCCGAACCGGAGACTTGCTCAAGGTTGACGGCACTCGTGGCACCGTCCAGGTTCTGGGGTAGGTGGCCGTTGGTCACTCGACCCGGGGTTGTGCCGACGCGGGTACCACCGGGGGCGGGCGGCCGATGGTGTCGTTGACTGGTCGGCGTGCGGTTGGGGGCGGCTTCGATCCCGCTGATGCCCAGCCGAGCCGAATCACGACCTGGGGACTGAATTCGCCGTAGAGCACCTCATCCTGAATCGCTTGTCGTGTCGAGGCGACCTCGAGGGGTTGAGTGAGTGGGCAGCTGGCCAGGCCGATGTGGGTAGCCCGCAGCAATACAGCGCTCAAGCCCTCGCCGGCGCGGAGCTGGGACAGCGGATCGTCGGAGGCCGTTCCGAGCAGGATCAGAGTCGCGCCGTCTGGGTGGTCGACCGCTATGCCGAGATCCGCGGCCTGCGGGAATCGGCGGGCCGCCCACTGCTGACCGGACCGGGGAACGTTGCTGGGGGGCACACCGTCGGGTGAGTCCGGGCCGGCGGTCCATCTGGTCAACTCCTCGCTGTAGCCCGATGTGCGCGGCTGCTTGTCGGCCGCCGTACGAAACGCCTTCTCCAGAAGCCATTGCCGCCAGGAGTCAAGCACCACCGTGAGCAGTGTGCCGTGACGGGCAGCGGCATCCCTGAGTTGGTCGATCATCGCGTCGGGGATGGTCCAGTCGTCGAAGGGACGGCGATCGGTTCGGCGCTGGCCGATCATGTCGACAAGATCATGGTCGCTGCGATCGCCGAGCCCGATCTGCACGGTGGCCACCAACTCGGGATCGTCGTCATCGGGGAGCCGATGGACGGCGGTGCGCAAGCCTTCCGCCGCGAGCGCGACCCGGAGATGATGCAGCGCGGCCCCACAGCTCAGCATCAGATCTCGGCCATCCGCGTCGGTCGCCGGCAACCAGCGATCGAAGCTCGCGTACAGGTCGATCTCGCTTCCGTGCGGATCGAACTGCCAGGGTTGGCTGTTGTGGATCGACGGCGCCCGCCCGGCGAGCTCGACGGCTCGGATCAGTAGCTCCCGGTCGACAACGACGTTCATGTGACCTCCTCGGCTTCAGCCACCACGATCGGGCTACCAGGACCATCAGAACCCAACCCGGATCAAACGGTCAGGGCTGGTTGTCCCTCGAGGGCGGGACCTTGGTCCCGCAGCACCGCCGTAACCGTCAGGGGCGCATCCTCAAGCTCGTATCCGGGCGGAACCGCCCCGCCCGCCGCCGACGATTCAGGTGCTTGCGGACTCCGTCGACCACGAGCAGCGCGCCACCGGCCGCGAACGCCATCGCCCACCCCAAGGGAGTGGGCCAGGAACCACCGAGCACCCGGGCCAACCATGGCAGCCCCACGAACCCGGCGAGCAGCACCAGTTCTGCGGCGACGGCGAGCAAGATCAGACGATTCGTACCCAGGTCCATCGAGACGACCGGTACGGTCTCGCTGCGGCAGGCGAAAGCGTTCGCCATTTGGGCGACGGCGATCGTCGCGAAAGCGGTGCCCGAAGCGACCGCGAGAAGGTTGGGCCCCGGAATCGTGCCCCACGTCCAGCCGCTCAGTACCAGCACAATCGTGAAGGCAAACAGGGCACTGATGGCCTCGGTCGGGCCCAGCACGAGAAACGCTCGTCGGAGCAGCCCGGCGTCGACGAGTCGACGAACCTGGCTGGGGCCGCGCAGAGTACGGGGGCTGGGCGGTTCCGCGCCGAGAGCCAGCGCCGGCAAGATGTCGGTGCCGATGTCCAGCGCCAACACTTGCAGGACGCCGATCGCCAGCGGAAACTGGCCGCCGGTCAGGGCCCAGGCCGCGAACGGAGCCAGCTCGGCGACATTGTCGGTCAGGTGGTAGGTCAGGAAGCGTCGCACATTGGCAAACGTGGACCGTCCCAGTTCGATTGCCTTGACGATGGTGGCGAAGTGGTCGTCGAGCAGGACCAGATCGGCGGCTTCGCGGGTCACGTCGCTGCCGCTGCGGCCCATGGCCACGCCGACATCGGCCTCCTTCAGGGCGGGGGCGTCGTTGACCCCGTCACCCGTCATGGCGATGACGTGTCCGCGGCGACGCATCACGCGAGCGATCCGCAGCTTGTCAGCCGGTTGGACGCGCGCAATGACCGCTCCGTCGTCGCCGTCCAGGAGGTATGCCAGCTCGTCGTCGTCGGTCGGCAATGAGTCGGCGTTCACGGTCACACCTAGCGGGCCCAACAATCCGACTTCCCGGGCCACGGCAGTCGCCGTGCCGAGGTGGTCTCCGGTGATCATCGCGACCTTGATGCCGGCACCCCGACATGCCGTCATCGCCTCGGCCACGTCGGGCCGCGGCGGGTCCTCGAGGCCGACCAGCGCCAGGAGCTGCAGATCAGTCTCGGCGGTGTCGGGGGGATCAGTATCCCGCCAGGTGCCCCGGGCGACCGCTATCACGCGCCGGCCTCGGGCGGTGAGGTCGGTGAGGACGTCGTCGGGTGGCCGGCGACCACATCGCGCCAACACCGATTCGGGGGCACCCAGAACGTGGGAGATGCCGTCGACGACAATGGAACTGAGCATCCGGTCGGCGGTGTAGGGCAACCGTCGCTGCACGACACCACCGAGGTCTACATCGACTCCGAGTCGAAGTGCCCAGGCGTGCAGCGCCGCCTCCATCGGATCCCCGTCCGCGGCCCAGCCGTCCTTCGTCTGCACTGCGCGACCCTTGACACAGCCTGCCGCGCTGAGTGCCGCGGCCGCCATCGCTTCGGTGACGGCAGCCGAAGCGGTCACGGTGGCCACGGGGCTGAGACCGTCTCCCACGATCCGTGCGCTGCCTGCCGGGGTCCATACTTCGACGACCGACATGCGATTCTGGGTCAGTGTGCCGGTCTTGTCGGTACAGATGAACGTCGTGGCCCCGAGTGTCTCCACGGCGTCGAGGCGCCGAACCAGGGCATGACGGTCGGCCATCAGAGATGCCCCCCGGGCCAGCGACAGCGTCACGGTGGGCAGCAACCCCTCGGGCACCAGCGCGACCGCGACGCCGACCGCAAAAAGGAAAGCGTCGACGGGTTGGAGTCCGAGCCGAAGCCCGGCCAGACCGAGCGCGGTGCCGGTCACGACGGCAATGACCGCCACGACCCGGACAACTCTGTTGAGTTGCCGGGTCAGGGGGCTGGTTGGTCTCGCGGCGGTGTCACCCAGCGCTGCAATGCCGGCGATGGCGGTGGCGCCCCCGGTCGTGGAGACGGTGGCCGTGCCTTCTCCCTGGACGACAAAGGTGCCGGCCAGAACGGGGTCACCGGCCGATCGGGGAACGGGCTGGCTCTCACCCGTCACCATGGATTCGTCGACGGCGAGGGCGTGGGCACTGGTGACGATCATGTCGGCACTGATCCGGTCGCCCGAGGCGAGCAGGACAACGTCGCCGACGACCAGGAATGACGCGTCGATGGTCTGGGCTCGGCCGTCTCGTCGTACCCGGCTGTTCCGCGGCAGCAGGTCCGTGAGTCGTTCCGCCGACCGGTCAGCACGATATTCCTGGGCGAACGCGAAGATCGCGTTGAGGACAATGACAATGACGATCGCCAACGCCAGCGGCGGCTGACCGGCGACTATGGCTAGACCGGCGGCCACCCAGAGCAGCACGGCCAGCAGGTGGGTGAACTGGCCGGCGAAACGAGCCAGCACGGACTTCTGTCGGGGCTTGGGCAGGGCGTTCGGGCCGTCCCGCGCCAGCCGACGTTCCGCCTCGACCGACGACAACCCTGGGGGTAGGCCAGATGGCAGTTCTCGGGTGGGGACCGTCACAGCCGCACCTCCTTCCGGTTGCCGACGCCAACACGCGCTGGGTTCAGGCAAGCTGCGCTCCCGGCCGAACTTCCGCCCGATGGTCGTGAGGCGCAGTGCACCCCAGCCGCGTTTGCTGGATGTGGTCCACAGGAATCGGCCGCCAGTGAGCCGATAGGTCGCGCGATGAGCCCGCCAGAACAGGTGGATATTTTCATCAGAGTTCAAGCGCGGGGTGTCGCGGACCAGGGACGAACCCCACGATTCCGGGGGGACCAACGGCATGCACGCCGAGCTCCGGTGCCCAACATCTTAAACGTGTCTGCAATCGTTCGGCCGCGGATCGCGTCGGCATCAGCGATTGCCTTCCCTCAGATCCCGGTATCGGGCCTTGAACGGACTTGTCCGGACTGGGCCCGACTCCGGCGTCGTGACTGCTGGCCAGGAATTGCGTTGAGGGCAACCTCGGAACCCACTGAGATCAGCCTGGCGCGGCCGTGACGACACCGGTTTGGACGGCCGCCGCACTCTCGCGACCAAAGTTTCCTGCGAGCGGATTGGGTGCCGGAACCGCCACGATGGCACAGGCTGCGTGACTCAGACAGTAGTGGCTCACCGACCCGGTCAAGAGCCTTTCGATCCCCACGTGCTCACGGGATCCGACTCGTCCAATCCGTATGGCCAGTCGAGGAGGTGTACGGCTCCCAACACGCTGCCGTCAGGTTGGCCCGCCTTGCCCGCCCACTCCAGCGGGCCCTGCTCGACGGTGACTCGTCGATGCCGCCAACGATCACGCTGTTGGCAAGGTTGGCACTCCTCGTGCGGCTGTGACATGACACAACACTCCAATTCGTTGGGTGGCATCACCACGTGCTTTGGTCACTCACCGCACAGGACTTTCGGCCCTACCGATAAGGGCCGGGCCAACTGGTTTCGGTGTCGAGGACTCGAGCCGTGGCCCACGGTGCTCGTGACCGCACACTCCTGTTGGCGTTCGCCGGCACGATCCTCGGCATGCTCTGCGCCCCGAGCCCAAGATCGAGACTTCGGGGTCGCCGTGCGCACAGAGCCGGCCGGTGTAGGGACTTTTGGCCCTGGATCAACGGCTGAAGTCGTGACACCTTCGTGACCTGCCCAGGAGGTCGTTCGTGATCAAGGTTCTCGTTTGTTACGTCAGTCCAGTGGATGCCACGGCGGACATCGCCATGACCGTCGCCGAACTGTTGTGCCGGCACGGCCTCCGCGTCGAGCTCCGCCCGGTCAGCCGTGCGCGCGACGCGTCTGACTACAACGCTGTGATCGTGGGTGGAGCAGCGGACGACGGGCACTGGGACAACGCCGCTCTCGGCTACCTACGACGGTGCTCCAGGCACGAACAGCGACCGGTCTGGCTGTTCCACGCTCACGTCGAATCTGCTCGAGGCGCGCCCGCGGCACCTCCGGATCCCGTCGTGCTCTTGGCGGCCCAGCTGGGCGCAGATCCTGTGGCCACCTTTCGTGCGGTGCCGCGACAGTCCTCGATCCCACCCCAAACCAGCGGCCTCGACGAACAGCGGGAGGCTGACCATGTACGCACCTGGACCGCGGACATCGCGGAACGGCTGCATGCGTCCACGTCAGGTCAGCGCGGCCGGCAGGCGCAGGTGGCGCTCCCGGCCTGAGCTGTGGGTACCCGCGGGCCGGTCGGGTGGCTCTCCATGGCTGGCGGATGATGCTCCGGGTCGCCTGGATCACTGGTAATGGGCCTCTAGGCATTCACCGCGGGGCGATGGCATTCACGCAGTAGCCTTGACGCCTGGAGGTTGCTTGCCTCGGTGAGGCTTGTGGTGAGGTGTGGCAGTCGGGGTGATGGCGACGGGGCACGGGCTTTCTGCAAGCAGGTGTCGTGCCAATCCACCGAGACCGAAGCTGTGCAGGTGGGCGTTGCGGTGACGCCCGACGACCAGCAGGTCGGCGGTCTGTGCCTCGACGGTGAGCACGAGATCGGCCGATCCGCGAACCGCTGTGGTGTGCACGACGACTCGGGGATGGGCTGCTGAGGCATCGGAGACCGCATGTCCGGCGATGGCCTCGGCGTGATGGCGGGCGGTCAGGACGTCGGATTCCGCGGCGGGCAGGTAGCTGTCGCCGACGACCGTTCCGGAAACGTCCCAGGCGTACACCACGCGCAGGGGAACGTCACGCAGCGCGGCTTCGCGGATGGCGAAGTCCACGGCCCGCGCGGAGTGGCCATCTGCGTCGACCCCAACCACAACGGATCGGTGTTGGGGCTGCGTGTTCTGGTCGTCCCGCACGACAAGCACCGGGCACGAGGCTTGCGCGGTGACGACGCTGGTGGTCGAGCCGGCGTAGATCCTGGCAACTGACGGAATGGTTCGTCGCTGCAGGATGATCAAGTCAGCATTTTCGGCTGCCGCCATCAAGGCGTCGACCACGGTGGCGTCACTGACGATCTGTTTGATCATGATGTCGGGGTCGGTGATGCGGGAGAGCAGGCTGGCGGCTTGGTCGAGGCGAGACTGCCCGTGAGCGTTGCGGATGACGGCGGTGTCGGCCGGTGAGAGCGGCGACACGACTTCCGAGCGGCTACCGTGCACGAGCGCGATCCCGGCTTTCCGGCGTCGGGCCTCGTCGGCGGCGACATGAAGGGCGGCGAGGTAATGGTCTGACTCGGTGTCGCCGATGCCGACGACAATGAGCTGGGTTGAGTTCATGGCGACTCCTGCCAGGTGAGGTGGACCAACACCTCAACGCTCCTGCAATCGGGTGTGAGTTGCCACGGACTAGTAGCAGGTTCGGCGGGGACCAAGGTCCTGAGCTTTCGCGATCCTCGAGTTCGAGATCTTCATTGGCGGGTTCAGGTTCGGAGCGACGAGGGTTGTCGGCGTGTCGTTCCCGGCTAGGCTTCGTCTGGTCGGCTCCGACTGCTGCGGCAGGGGTGGTTCGATAGGGACAGGTCCACGGCCTCGATGACGACCTGGTAGCGGAGCAAGCCCATCAAGGACCAACGTCACTAGGCTCACAGCTGCCGGTTGATCCAAAGTGGTTTCGGATGTGAAGGATGAAGATCACCAGCGGCTACGCGAGCACGGTGCGGGCTAGGACTCGCTCGTCGTAGCAGCGACCGAGCCCGGAGACGTGAGCATTCGTGAGCCAGATCGAACGGGGGACCGGCGATCTTGTCGCTGACTTGTTGGAGTCGACGGAACCGTCGGTCCGGCTGCAGGTCCGCCTCGGCGTACAAGATGCCGAGGAGGGAGAGGTCAATGACCTGCGAGAACAGGTGCGCCGCTCGCCCCGAGTAGCAACGCTGCTCTCAGAACGCACCTCGGACGGCATCATCAACGCTCACCCGTACCGGGCGAAGTGGTATGGAGCCCATTGGGTGCTGGTAACGCTTGCCGAACTGGGTTACCCGGCCGGGGACGAAGCCCTCAACCCGCTACGAGACCAGATGTTGAGCTGGCTCTTCACCGACGACTACCTCCACAATCTGGGACGGGTCCGTGGCCTACCTCGTCTGCACGGCTCGATCGAGGGCAATGCCCTGTGGACCATGCTCGCCCTCGGTTTGGCCGACGACCGGACTGAGTTGCTCGCTGAACGGCTCCGCGGTGCTCAGTGGCCCGACGGCGGATGGAACTGCGACCGCAGGGCCAGCGGCAGGAGTTCTTCGTTGACCGAATCACTCATTCCGCTGCGTGCGCTCGACCTTCACGCCCGGATGCGCTCAGACAGGCAATCCGCGGAAGCGTCGGCTGGGGCGGCTGACTTCTTCCTCCGTCACCGACTCGTCCGCCGCATTCGAGACGGCAGCATCATCGACCCGCGGTTCGTGCAGCTGCACTATCCGTGCTACTGGCACTACGACATCTTGTTCGGCCTCTTGGTCCTGGCGGAGGCGAACCGGCTAGACGACCAACGTTGTGCCGAGGCGCTTGACCTGTTAGAGAGCAAGCGGCTGACCGACGGCGGGTTTCCGGCTGAGCATCGCTATTACCGGCACACCCGGGCGATCGTGCCCAGCCAGCGTTCGCTGGTGGACTGGGGCGGTGTCAGCCGTCACCGGATGAATCCGTGGGTGTCCGCTCGTGCCGCCGTCGTCCTGCACGCCGCCGGCAGACGCCTTGTCTAGCTTGTCCAGCCGGTTGACCCGGAGCGACCTCACGACGACCGCAACGCTTTATCGGAGTCCTCCCGCCGGTCGGCGTCGCAGGTCCCAGCATGCAACAGCGGGGGGCGATCACGGGCCCTGTGGTGGTGGAGCGGGCGGGCGGGCGATGAAGGTCGGAATGGTCGGTCCGGGCCTGGCATCGTTGGCCCTGTGACCCGTTCCGGCACCCTCCGGGAGTACCTCGACGACCACCCCCATTCCGAGGCACTGTTGGAGGATCTGGTCCGCGAAATCGCGGCCCTTGGCCCGATCGAGCAGGAGGAATCCCGGAGCCAAGTTGCGTTTCTCCACCGGGGGCGGGTCGTCGCCCGCTTCTGGGCACCGGGCCAGTACCTCGGAGATCACGGCGCCCCTGCGGTGCTCACGCTCGTCTTCCCGGAACGGGACAAAAGTCCACGCTGGAAGGCAGTGGTCGAGCCGAAGCCTGGAGTCTTCACCCACCACCTCGAGCTGCACACCGCCAACGACATCGATGACCAGGTGCGAAGGTGGATCGCACGTGCTTGGCAGAATGCCGGCCGACCGCGTTGATCAGCGGCATGCCCGAACGATCACTACGCCTGCGCCAACGTGGCGTCCGGCCGGTGGTCCTCGGGCGGCAGCGACTGCAGCACGTGCCGCAGCTTGCCGCTACGCGGGTTCGGCTGTGGGGGTTCGTCGGCCAGGCGCAGCGTGACGTCGCGAACGTCGTGGGCCTTCAGCAGACCACTCAGTCCGGTCTGGACACGGCCCCAGACCTCGGCGCGATCGGTCTCCAGCTCGGGCTCGAGCCGGACCGTGAGAACGTCCGGCTCAGTCTGCAGCACCTGGTAGCGACGGACCCCGGGCGTCTCCTCGACTGCCGTGGCGACCGCCATGGGAAGCAGGACCACCTTCCCACCGCTCGCTCGGGGCACTCGCAGCACGTCGTCGGTGCGCCCCTCAACCGTGATCGTCGCCAGCGGACTGCCGCAGGCGCAGCGGCGGTCCGTGATCATCACACTGTCGCCCAGGTGGTAGCGGATCACCGGCTGGACGAAATTGGCAAGATTGGTCACCAACAAGCCGTCGGAGCGGCTGCCGGCCGGTACCGGCCGCCCGTCGGCGTCCACCGGCTCCACCAGGAACCAGTCACTGTTGAGGTGCAGCTGGTCGTACCGGCACGGCAGGGCCAGTGGCATCGCTTCGGAGGCGGCGTAGGACTCGTTGACCGGGCAGCCGAACACCGCCTCGGCACGCCGACGCACGGCCGGCGCCAGCAGCTCTCCCCCACTGGTGATCATCAGCGGCGAGATGCGCAGCCGGCCTGCCTCCTGCTCCGCGGTCAGCTCGGCCAGCGCACTCGCGTAGGTGGCGAGCAGGGCAGGCTGGAACGCATTCAGCTGCTCGACCAGGACCGGTAGCGGGTCGAGCACCGAGAAGAACCGGGCGATGCGTCGGCGGAACGGTGCCGTGCGCAGGCGCCGGGCGAACATCGTCGTGCTGAGAAAGTGTCCCCCGGTAGCGAACACGGCCGCCTGCCGAGGGACCCGGGTCAGCATGCGAGCCGCCAGCCATGGCGTCAGTGCGCCGAGGGCGCGGACGTAGGCCAGCCCGGTCATCACCGCCACCGCACGCGCATCCTGCACCAGCAACGCCGGGATCCCGGTCGAGCCCGACGTGGTGAACACCACGTACCGGCCGAGGAAGTCACGCCCCAGGTTGTCGAGGTCCGCGACGAACTCCTGCACACCGACCCGGGTCACCGCTGGGTCGGTCACCCAGTCTTCGAAGCGCGCCATCAACTCCGGTTTGGTGACCGGCGGCAGCCGGGAGAACTCGTCCGGCCCCACCGGCCCTGCGGGCACCGACCGGTAGTGCTCGCCGTAGAACCGGGAGGCCCGACGCGCGTGCCGAACCAGGGCGTCGAGTCTCGCCACCTGCCGGGCCGCGATCGCGGCCGGTCCGCCGCGCACAGCCCGCCACGCGTCCCAGGCCACCGACCCGGCCGTCAGGTCCGGTCCCGTCAGATCATTCATTTGGCAATTGCAGCCGTTCGACGCCGCCCCCTCCCTTGTTCGACCGTGCCAGCGCTGACAGCTCCGCCCCAGAGTCGAAGGTCCTGCACCCGCATGGTGCCGCCGGTGTTCCAGGCGTATAGACAGTTCCAGGTGTAGGCACGGAGAACCGTGATGTCTGGACACTGCCCATGGTCCTGACCAGCAAGGCCTTTCGGCACTGCCGTTTCCCGTGACCGGCGAGTTCAATGGCGGTCGTGGGAAAACGCGTGCTGGTCGCCTACGCAAGCCGGATGGGCTCGACCAAGGAGATCGCCGAAGAGGTCGGCACGGAACTCAGGACCCGAGGACTCGAAGTGGACGTTCTTCCTTGCTCGTCGGCCCCGAAGCCAGACAGCTACGACGCCGTGATCATCGGCAGCGCACTCTACGTCAGACACTGGGACCGAGCGGCGAGTTCCTATCTGAAGCAGTACGCCCCCGCCCTGGCTGGTCGGCCGACCTGGCTCTTCCAGAGCGGTCCCTGTGGGGAGGATGCCGCGACCGAGCAGCTCGACCCGCCCAGAGCCGTGGCCAAGCAGATGAGGAAGCACGGGCTACCACGACCCCGCACCTTCGGCGGCCGACTGGACGTCGAGCACGCCATCGGCCCGGTGAGCCGTTGGGCGGGGGAAACCGGGCCGCTGTCGGGCGACTTCCGAGACTGGACACTGATCCGCGGCTGGGCGCAGGATGTTGCCAAGGAACTAGCGGCGGATCAATCGCCGACGGATGCGTCCTGACCCAAGCCCTCCCTACTGTTCAGATAGTCATCGTTCGTTGAACCGTCGGGTTCTATCCGGTGTTTCGGATCGGCTGCGTCAACCGGTGATGATGTGACGGTGGCATTCGGCCCGACCGGCGAGTCCAGCGGAGGCCAGTCGTGAACAACGTCGACGAGGGCATGGACGCCCTCTTGATGGACGGCAGGATCGTTCGTGTTCGACCGGTCTTCGAAGGAGACGTGGAGGCGCTGACTGCGCTCTACCACCGCGCCTCAGCACGAAGTCGCTATCTCCGCTTCTTCACCGGTGGCGCCTCCATCAGGCGTGAGGTGGAGCGGCTCGTGACGCCGTCGGCGGGTCATCGGGCGTGGGTGGCTGAACACGACGGGCTCGTTGTCGGCGTGGCCTCATACGACCTACTGACCGGCACCCAGGCTGAGATCGCGATTCTGGTCGATGACGCCTGGCAAGGTGACGGTATCGGCTCACTCCTCATCGAGCACCTGGCCGCAGCGGCTCGGAGAGCAGGCATCCGAGAGCTCCTCGGGGACGTGCTCGCCACCAACGTCACGATGCTTCGTACCAGTGCAAACCTGTCTCCGGGAATGACCCGTGAGCACGGTGAAGACCCCGGCGTCGTTCGCATCCACATCCCCACACAGCTCGACGAACTGGCTCTCGCAGCAGCCGGCGCCCGTGATCGCACGGCCGAACACAACTCTCTGCGGCCACTACTGGCGCCCGCCACCATTGCCGTAGTCGGCGTCAGCAGATCGCAGCGCGGCGTTGGGTACGAGATCCTCCGCGCTGTTCTTGCCGAATTCACGGGCCGCACCTACCCGGTCAACCGCCACGCCCAACAGATCGCCGGACTCGACTGTTACCCCTCGATCGGCGCCATTCCGGAACGGGTGGATCTGGCCATCGTTGCCGTGCCTGCTTCGGGCGTCGAGCAGGTCATCGAGGAGTGTGGGGCGGCTCAGGTGGGAGCGGCCGTCGTCCTCAGCGCCGGGTTCGCCGAGATGGGACCATCTGGTGTCGCGACTCAATCACGGCTACTTTCGTCGGCTCGCAGGCACAGCCTCCGGCTAGTAGGACCGAATTGCCTGGGAGTGGCCAACACGGATCTCTGGGTCCGCCTCAACGCCACCTTTGCGCCACATCCTCCGGCGCCCGGCCATCTTGGGGTCGCCTCTCAGTCGGGAGCCGTTGGCGTGGCGATTCTCGATTCGGCGGAGCGCAGCGGTATCGGGATCTCGACCTTTGTCTCACTCGGCAACAAGATCGACGTGAGTATCAACGACCTGCTCTCGTATTGGTACGACGACGTAACCACCCAAGCCGTCGCCCTCTATGTCGAGTCGTTCGGAAACCCGCGTCGCTTCGCATGGCTGGCGCGGGCATTGTCGACGCGGAAGCCGATCCTGGCCGTCAAGAGTGGCCGTTCGGTCGGCGGCCGTCGCGCCGGCACCTCGCACACGGCGGCGGCGGCGGCCCCTGATGTGGCCGTCGACACCTTGTTCCGACAGGCCGGTGTGCTGCGCATGGATACGCTGGGCGAGCTCCTCGATGCCGCTCGGCTGCTGACCCAACAACCCCTTCCTGCTGGGGACCGAATCGTAGTAGTCGGCAACGCGGGCGGCTTGAACGTGCTTGCCGCTGATGCAGCCGAGGCGGCCGGCCTCCAAGTGGTCGAGTTATCGGCAATCCTGCAGCAACAGTTCGCGAGTCTTGCCCCACACCTCGCTGGCGTTACGAACCCTGTTGATCTGGGCGCCGATGCGCCACCGGTGACGATCGGCGATGCGATTCGTGCCCTCAGCTCCTCGGGCGAAGCCGACGCACTCGTGGTCACGCTCGTCGGGACTCGCACCAATGACCTGAGGGAGGCACTTGCCGCACTGTTGGTAGCGGCCGACGAGCAGCCGCAGCTGCCGATCGCTGCCGTTGTTGTCGGTGTCGATGCGCCACCCGAACTTGGACGGGGAAGTGTTCCTGTCTACGGGTTACCGGAAGACGCCATCCGTTCGCTGGGGCATGCCTGCAGGTATGCGCGCTGGCGGCGTGAGCCCAGCGGCAGCAAGCCAGTCCTTACTGGGATCGACCGTCAAGCTGGCCGTCGAATCGTCGCGGCAGCGTTGGCCGACCGCGGTGGGTGGCAGCCCGTCGCCGTCACCCATGCCCTGCTGGCGTGCTACCGGATCCCACTTCTGGAGACCCGGCTGGCGACCAACGCTGAGAGTGCAGCGGCGATCGCTCGGGAGATGGGTTTCCCGGTCGTCATGAAGGCGCTCCGTCCCGGACTCGTTCACAAGAGCGAGCTGGGCGGCGTACGCCTCGGGCTTTCGAACGAGTCCGCCGTGCAGGAGGCTTACGTGGCCATCGCGCGTTCGCTCAGCGACACATACCCTCAGGTTGGTCTGCAACGCATGGTTCAGACCGGGGTGGAGCTGGTCGTCGGCGTTGCACACGATCACCTCTTCGGCTCACTCGTCATGGCCGGCTTGGGGGGTGTGCACACCGACCTGCTCGGAGATCGCACATTCCGAGCGATACCGCTCACTGATCGAGACGCTTCGGACATGTGGCGTGAACTCCGTTCAGCCCCGCTGCTGACCGGCTACCGCGGCACTGCAGCCATGGATACCGCCGCGCTCGAGCAACTGCTGTTCAGGGTCGCCCAGCTCGCGGAGGACTTCCCTGAGGTGTCAGAGCTCGACCTAAATCCGGTGGTCGCAGTCCCTACCGGGGTGGCCGCGCTCGATGTCAAGCTGAACTTGCAGCCGGCCGAGAACGAACCCGACGCGTACCTTCGAAGCCTCGCTGATCGACCTGCGCTGCCGAACCAATGACAGTGCTCGACTCGGCGTCGACTATGCCGAAGAGTGACACGTATATCGCGATGGAGGTGTGCCCCCGGCACGGCGCAAATGCGTTGTGGTGTCTTTCATCGTCCTCGCCACCTTCGACTTCTTGGATCGCGGCCGCGTCGATGGGGATGCGGCCGTCGCGGACATTTCGGCCGGGTGGACGCCGTTCAAGGCGTCGGCCACCATGTTGCCGTCAGCGCTGCCGTCAGATTGTCGGACGGGGAGATTTGGACTCGCTCTCCTAGCATTCGTTCGGTGGGTCGATTACTGCCGGTCAGGCAAGCGGGGCCCGCCCCGGGCACGATTGCCTCAACTGGTGCCGTGGTGCCGATATCTCCCGACGCGCGTCGGGCCGGAAACACCGTGAGACGCAAAATCTCCCGCCGGCGTGATCAGGTGCCGCTCTTTGGATATCCCGGCATCTGCCGACGCTGCGAATACGCGGTAACCGTGTGGCCGACGTCGAAGAGAACTGCCAAGCCGATCCAGAACCAGTCAAACCCCGAAAGACCGCCCGCTTGATACAAGATCACGTACATGAGGGTCGTGAACGGCAAGAAGATGATGCCCAGGAGCGGCCATATGAACGTGTCGAAGGCGGCGTTGACCATGTTGGGTCGCGCTATCCACAGCATGAGCAGGCCCAGTCGTGGAAACAGGCCGGCGAACAAAACGAACAGGCACCCCATTCTCGCTCCTTTCCGGAGGCTCTCGTTCATCTCTGCACTGTCCGGGGTGCCGCGGTCACCCGCCACGGGTGACTCCTCGAGCCCGGGAAACGGCTACGCCTTTCTCGGTTGATCCGGAGCGGCCCGAATCTTACCGCAGCGCCCTCCATCAGGTGGGAAGCCGCAAGATCCCGACCTCTGCATGGCGACATGTCGAGTGCAGCGCTCCGGACGCCACCACGCCGCCTCACATCCCCTGCTCGTTCTGTTGACCGACCGCGGCCACGCCCCGGAACTCACCCGTGACCATCTCTTTGCAATGGTTGCGCCCGCCTCATAGCAGGTCGGAGAGGATCGCCTACGAATGCATACTCGCGGAGTATCGCAAGTGAGGCGACACCAAGACGTGACCAGCGTCCACAACGACCCGGAGCCAATCAGATATCCGCCGATACCGTGGGGAGTACGCGATTCCCCCGACCATTGCCGGTGCTTCGAACGTCGGCACCACAGCGGTCAGGTCCGACCCAGCCGTGATCTTCAGTTGAGTCGTCCGCTGGCATCGCTCACAATCCGGCCGTCATCGAGGAGCGCATAGAGTCGCGCGATCTGCTCCACCTGACAGACGCCCTCGACCACGACGTCGTGGACGGCGCGTCGGCGACGCGTTTCGTACAACGACCCGTGAAACTCACAGCGAGCGGATACGGACTGGAGGACGCTTTGGCAAGATGCTGCTGCCTCAACTGGCGACCCGAATCAGACCACGTCCTGAATCGCCGCATGCCGACGAAGAGCGACGGTAGCTCCCTGGTAGAAGTCACGAACGCCGCTCAAGTGCGCACCAGTCACCCACCGCGGCCACATTTCGAGGGCGATAGGCGCGCACTCACTGTGGCCATCGCCCGCAAAGCCAGGCGACCGACCGCGACACCCTTGACCTCGATTTCAGGTGGTACCGCCGCTGCGTTTCGCTACGAGCCACGGTCGCTGTTCTTCTCCTGCTACCCATGATGTTCCTTCCTTCCTCCGCGTCACATTGGCGCGCTCATCACCGACCGACCTGGTCAGGCATTCATGGCGCAAAGAACAGCCGCAGCGCTGCAGCGATCGTCTCCGGCTTGCCGTAGGTCTGTGCTGAGTCGTGATTCAGCCCCGGCAGCCGCAGGATGGTCGAATGCGGAAGTACCGCGTGCAGGGCCTCGGCGCAGTCGATGAACATCGGGTCGGTCTCGCTGCCGTACATCACCAGCACCTCAGCGTCAAGCTGCCGATACTGCTCCAGGGTTTCCTCGGACTCCAGCACCGGGTCAAGCTCCGCCGGCAGACTCGCCAGCAGCTCCCGCCAGGCCACGTTTCCGGAGCGAGGACGTTGGTTAGCGCAGGAACAGGTCAATGAGGCCGACCGCGACGCGGGACGGGAACGCGCGCACAGCGGTGCCGACCCAGCTCGACATATGTCGGCGGCTGACCTCTCGAGCCACGCTCTCGTGGATGGAGTACACGATTGCCTCGCCCATACGCCCGCCCCGAATCGCCTGCTGCATCGTGGTGAACGTGCGCCGGATGGCACTATCGTCGGCCCCACCCCACAGCAGTAGCGGTTCGTATGCAGCCACCCTTCGGGCCTGCCTAAGCCCGATGGCGCCGTGAAGCGCGAACAGGCCACCGTTCGCCGGTCCAAAGACGCACTCGGCCCCGGTGCGCTCGACCAGCGCGGCAAGATCCTCGTCCTCGCGGCGGATACCGTACGCCGGCCCATACGGGCCACTCATACCTCGACCTCGTCGGTCGGGCAGGTACACCGTGAACGCGTCGGCAAGCGCGCGTCCGAGCTTCATCATGTGCTGGGACGCGTTTACGCCACCGTGCAACAAGATCACGCTCGGCCCCCGGCCCAACCGCCGATAGCCGATCCTTGTGCCGTCGGCGGACACGACCGACCCCGTCGTAACGTCAGCGGTCTGGCGTCCCATGGTGGCCTCCTCGGCAGCAGCCGACCTGCCTAGTTCGTGCACCCGGTCATACGGCCATGGCTCAGCCCCGACCGTGGAGCCCGTGTAGCCGATGTCGAGGGAAGATCGTCGACGCGGATGACCGCCAAGGTGCGCTGGCTGCGAGCAGAATGCGGCGCTCAGCACCCGCGACGATGTCGCGTACCTGGTGCACGACGTCCGGATTGACCGAGATCGACGTGATCCCCAGCTGCACCAACTTCTCGGCATACTCGGGCCGATCGGACGGCGCCTGGCCGCAGAGCGAGGAGCTGATGCCGGCGTCTTGGCAGGCGCTGATGATGCGAGCGATGGTGTCGAGGACGGCCGGATCCGCCTCGTCGAACAACTCCGCGCACACCTCCGAGTCCCGGTCCACCCCCAGTACCAGCTGGGTCAGATCGTTGCTGCCGATCGAGACGCCTTCGATGCCCATCTCGGCGTAGGTGGGGATCCAGTAGGCCACCGACGGGACCTCGGCCATCACCCAGATCGGCAGGCCGGCAGCACGTGGATGGGCCTGAACGAGGGTGAGACAGCGCTCCAGCTCCCATGCGGTCCGGACGAAGGGGATCATCAGGCGGAGGTTGGAGGTGGAATCGGCGACGCGACCGAGGACGTCGAGCTCGAGGTTGAAGAGATCCGGCTGGTGGACGTAGCGGTAGCACCCCCGGTAACCGATCATGGGGTTCGCCTCGTGCGGCTCGTACGCCTCCCCGCCCTGCAGGCCGCGGAACTCGTTGCTCCGGAAGTCGATGCTGCGGTAGACAACCGGCCGGGGTGCGAAGGCGCGAGCGATCCGCAGTAGTGACGCTGACATCGCGTCCACGAAGCGATCTTGCTGACCGAGTTCGATCAGCCGGCGCGGGTGGACACCGTTCAAGGCGTCGGCCACCATGAACTCGGCTCGGAGCAGGCCCACGCCGTCCACCGGCAGCGCAGCGACGTCGTCGGCATGTTCGGCCACGGCCAGATTGACGTACAGCCTGGTCGCCAGCGGCGAGACGGGCTCCGGGAGCGGTTGCGCCGGCCTTCGAACGGTTATCGACGGCGCCGCACCGGCGTAGACCTTCCCGGTGCGACCGTCGACGGTGACTTCCTGGCCGGTGCGCAGGCTCGTCGTGGCGTTGCCGGTGCCGACCACGCAGGGCAGCTGAAGCTCGCGCGAGACAATCGCTGCGTGGCAGGTCACGCCGCCCCCGTCGGTGATCAGCGCGGACGCCCGGCGCATCGCGGGCACCCAGTCGGGACTCGTCATCTCGGCGGCCAGAACCTCGCCGTCGAGGAAGTCGGCCTGCTGGTCGGGAGCGGTGAGGATGCGGACTCGCCCTGAGGCCCGCCCTGGAGATGCGGCCAAGCCGGAGAGCAGGAGAGTCGGGACGGCCGACTCGGCAGGCCCGGATTCGGATGCCGGCGAGGCCCCCAGAGTGGTGATCGGGCGAGACTGCACCAGACAGCTGACGCCTGCCGCCCGAGCCCACTCCAGGTCTTGAGGGGCGCCGTAGTGGCGCTCGGCGCGGAGTCCCAACTCAGCGATCTCGATGATCTCAGCCTGGCTGAGAGTGCGACGATCGACCTCACCATCGTCCAGCGGCCGTTCGACATCAGATCCGTCGGAACCGCGTACGATCTTGAACTTCTGCCTGCCTCGATGGACCGAAAGCAGCCGCGGGCCGGTCTTGTCGAGGACATACGTGTCCGGTTCGACGCGGCCGCTGACGATGGCTTCACCCTGGCCGAAGACCGACTCGATGACCATTCGGTCGAGGGATCCCGTGGTCGGATCAACCGTGAACATGACTCCGGAGACCTCGGAGAAGATCATCTCCTGAATGATCACTGCGATCGCCGGCTCCTCGCTCAGCTGTTGCTCCGCGCGATAGGCCAGCACCCGCTCTCCGTACAACGACGCCCAGCAGTCCTTGACGCGCGCGAGCACGTCGTCGAGTCCGATGACGTTGGTGAAGCTCGCATTCATGCCGGCGAACGAGCTGTCGCCTGCATCCTCGGTCGTCCCCGAGGATCGGACAGCGACAGCGACATCATCACCGAGTCTGCGGTAAGCATGCTCGATGGCCTCGGCGATCTCCGCCGGGACGGGCGTGGCCCTGATCGCTTGGTGGGCAGCCCGGGCGGTCCCGGTCAGCGAATGGGGATCGTCGGCATCGAGTGTGCTCACCAGCCGGCTGAGTCGCTCCCGTGCGCCCGACGCCGATACGGCCTTCAGATATGCAGGGGCCGTCACCACGAACCCTGGCGGCACGGGCAGCCCAGCGTTCGTGAGCTCGCCAAGGTTGGCGCCCTTGCCTCCGACAAGCGCGACGTCGGCCAGACCGACCTCCCGGAACCAGCGAACCGCGTTCATCGCATCCCCTCTCATGTGGGTGATGGTCACAATGTCGTTCAGCACGACGGCAGCCACCAGAGTCGAAAGTCACCGCAGCCGGTGAGGAGACGGGTCGTATCGCCGCCCGGTCAGGATGAACAAAGGCCGTTCGGCACTGGTGCCCCGCTGCTCTTCGCCGCAACCGTCGTGGTGTGCGAACGGCCGTCGGATCCGCAGGCGTCACTGCTGGAACACGTCGTCTTGATCTCGAGAGATGGTCCGGGGACAACCTTCAGGTCGTCCAGGGACCGCCTCCGGGGTGTCGCCGGCTCGTTCGCACTCGGCTGGTTACTCATCAGTCGAGTCCCGTGGCTGGGGCGCGTCCTGTGACAACCCGTGGGGTATCACCGTGGGCAACACCACACGGGGGCGGGACCAAAGTCCTCCCCAGAGGCGACCAAGTGCAGGTGTGCGCGTATTTCCGCACCGCCAGGATCGGAGGCGTGGAGAAAGCGGCCCGGACGTCGGAGGTGCGTGATGAGGGATGAGATCGTCGTAGGACTCGATGATTCGCCGTCGAGCAAGGCTGCGTTGAGCTGGGCGGCCGAGCAAGCGAGGAACGTCGGTGCCGTGCTGCGCGCCGTCCACGTGCTGGATTGGCCGCGAGCGCTCGGCATCGCCGGATTCCCCGCGCCGTCGGACTTCATGGACGTCAGCCGGGAGGAGGTGGAGGACTCCTACCGGCAGGCGATCACTGCGCTGTTCGACGTCGTGTCACCTCCCCCGGACTGGATCCTGCAGTTCGCCAGCGGCGATCCCGGCTGGATCTTGGTTCAGCAGTCGAAGGACGCCCACCTGCTCGTCGTGGGCACTCGCGAACACGTCGGAGTGCGACGGCTGACGAGCGGCTCGGTCAGCCACTACGCCCTGCACCATGCCGCGTGTGCGGTCGTTGCGGTGCCGGCTCCCGACGCAGCCAGCACGGACACGACCGCGGGGAGGGATCAAGAACTCCGGCCCGCCGCCCCAGCCGCAGAGCGATCGAGCGCGGCGGAGGAGGAGTCCGGTACGACCCTGACGGTGGCGGGGGTGGATGCCTCGGCCGAGTCGCTGGCGGCGGCGCACTACGCGGTGGCGGCGGCCGAGATGCGGGGTGGTTCTGTCCTCCTCCTGCATGCCTTTCCCACGCCGTCGTCGCGGGCCGACGAGCGGGATAGTGCGATGTCAGCCGCCCAGGCGACGGCGGACAAGCTCCTCACCTCGATAGCTGCGCAGCTGATCGTTCCGCCACAGCTGGAGATCCTCACCAGGGCCGAGCCGGGTGACCCGGTGGCAGCCCTCCGGGCGTCGGCCCGCCGGGCCGAGCAACTGGTCCTGGGTCGCGATCGCGTGTCGTGGGGTGAGCGGTTGTTCATGGGCGCCGTCGCGTCGCGGGTGGTCAATCATGTCGCCTGCCCGCTGGTCGTGGTTCCCAGCAGGTGGCGGCCTCGCCACGCCTGGCCGCAGCTGCCAGTGATCGTCGCGCTCGACGCCGAGACGGCGCCGGAGCCGGCGCTGCGGGTGGGGTTCGATGAGGCGAGGCTGCGTGACACTCGACTAGTCGTGCTGCACGCCGAGCCGATGACCACCTCGGCCCGCGAGGTGACGGCCGCCGAGCTGCACCTCGGAGTGGTGCTCTCGGAGTGGAAGCACGATCATCCTGACGTCGCGGTCTCGACGGTGACCGTCTCGGGTGATCCCGACGCTCAGCTCGTACGGTGGTCACGGTCGGCAGCCGTACTGGTCGTCGGCCACCCACACCGGCTCCATTGGGGATCATGGACCCAGTCGGTCGCCCGCAGCGTGATGAAGCAAACGCACTGCCCGCTCATCATCGCACCACCGGCCGCGAGCTGAGCCGGACGACCAGCCATGCCGGAGATCGATGAGCTCGAGATCAGGGGCAAGATCGAGAAGATCTTGAACCGCTGGCCTGCTGTCGGCCTCGCGGTGAGTGTGGTCCGAGACGGGATCCTGGTGTCCTTCTCCAATCACGGCGTTGCCGACATCCGGTCGAACACACCGGTCACCGAGGACACGGTCTTCCGGATCGGCTCCATCACGAAGACCTTCACCGCGGTTGCGGTGATGCAGCTGCAAGAGCAGCGCCTGGTTGACCTGGATGCTCCCGCCAACGACTACCTCCGCGGCTTCCAGCTCGTCCCGACGAAGGTGAACTGGCGACCCGCCACGGTGCGTCACCTCCTGACCCACACCGCCGGCGTACCGGAGTGGCTGCATCCGTCGCGCATGATCAAGAGCCGCTGGTTCGCGGAATCCTTCGCTCTGGACGAACACGTGCCGACTCTCGCGGAGTACTACCAGGGCAGCCTGCGGCTGGCGGCGGAGCCGGGCACGATCTGGACCTACAGCGACCATGGCTTCGCCATCCTTGGCCAGATCGTCGAGGACGTCAGCAGGCAGCCGCTGCACAACTACCTCCGGGAGCGCATCTTCGAGCCGCTCGGAATGATCGATACGGATCTGTTGCGATCCTCACGAGTGACGTCCCGACTGGCGACCGGTTACCGACTGAGTGCCAACGGCGCGAGCGCGATCACTGACCGGCAGGGGGTGACCGCGGCGGCCGGCTCGATCTACTCCACCCCCCGGGACATGGCGCGTTACGTCGCCGCGCTTCTCAACGGTGGGTCAGGTGAGCATGGTGCGATCCTCCGCCCGGATACCGTCTCGCTGATGTTCGAGCCGCACTACCAGCCGGACCCGCGGATACCGGGTATCGGCCTCGCGTTCTGGCGCGTCGACCTCGGCGGTCGTCCTGCGGTGGAGCACCAGGGAGTGGTGCCCGGGTTCAACTCCCAGATCTTCCTGTCTCCGGACGACCGGATCGGGGTTCTCGCCTTCACCAACGGGTCCAGGAATGCTTCCGGCTGGTTGACCGGGGAGACCGAGGAGTTGCTCCGGGAACTGGTCGACGCCCCGCCGCGGGGCATCCGGGCCGATGTCCCGCAGCACCCGGAGATCTGGGGCGAACTCTGCGGTTGGTACCGGCCCTGTGCCCAGCGGACCGACATGATGGCGTGGGTCAATTTCGGCGCCGGAGTCCAAGTCACCGTCCGGCGAGGCCAGCTGATCCTTCGCACGCTCAGCCCGATCCCGGCGCTGTACCGGGGCCTGCGGTTGCATCCCGACGACAAGGACGACGCCTACGTCTTCCGAATCGACCTGGCCCAGTATGGCGTGGGCACGGCCAGGGTGGTGTTCAGTCGCGACCCTTACGGAGCAACCACGGGCGTCCACCTCGACGGGCTCCTGCTGTCCGCCAGGCGGCAGCCGTGACCCTGACCACGGCCACCGAACTGTGGCGGATGAGCGCAACGGAGTTGGCCGATCTCATCCGATCGCGGCAGGTCTCCAGCCGGGAGGTCGTCGAGGCGCACCTGCAGCGGATCGAGGCGGTGAACGACTCGGTCAACGCGGTGGTCGTCGTCATGGCCGAGCAGGCGCTGATGGCGGCCAGGGTCGCTGATCGCTCGGTCTCCGACGGTGATGACGTCGGGCGCTTCCACGGCGTGCCCTTCACCGTGAAGGAGAACATCGATGTCGCAGGGACACCGACCACGCAAGGATTGAAGGCGCTGGTCAATGCCTATCCGCGTCGGGATGCTCCCGTCGTGGAGCGTCTGAAGGCCGCCGGGGGCATCCCGATCGGCCGCACAAACCTTCCCAGCGCCGCCGTCCGCTGGCACTGCGAAAGTGAGCTGTGGGGAGCGACGAAGAACCCCTGGGACCGTTCTCGAACCCCCGGCGCATCCAGCGCCGGTGAAGCTGCCGCCATCGCGACCGGGATGAGTCCGCTGGGTCTCGGCAACGACGGCCTCGGATCGCTCCGCCACCCCGCGCAGTGCTGCGGTGTGACCGCGCTGAAGCCGACGCTGGGTCGCATCCCGCAGGCCACCACTGTCGAGCCGACCGACACGGCGACGATCGGCATCCAGCTGACGCCGGTCACCGGCCCGCTGGCGCGTCGGGTTGCCGACCTCCGCGAAGCCCTCGAGGTCGTCGCCGGGCCAACGTGGCGGGATCCCTGGACGGTGCCCGCGCCACTCCACGGGCTCGACCCGGCCGGTCCCACCCGAGTCGCCATCGTCCTCGACCCAGCCGGGCTGGGCACTGCGAGACAGGTGCAGGACGGCGTGCGCAAGGCCGCCAGCGTTCTCCAGTCGGCCGGCTACATCGTCGACGAGCTCGAGCCGCCGTCCATCGACGCTGCGGCGAACGCCCTGGTGGTGATGCTCGCGACTCCAGGTATCCGTGCGATGTGGCAGCAGGTCTCGTCGCCGTCGCTGCCTGAGCCTGTTCGGCGTTTCATGTCGGCGTTCTTTGCCGCGGGCGGCGAACCCGATCCGGTGACCGCCGAGCAGAGTTTCATCACGCGGCACACACTCCTGCGAGCGTGGGGCGAGTTCCAGGAGCACCACCCGTTGATCGTCGCCCCGATCGCCACCAACGTACCCAGCGAAGCGGGGACCGATCTGGACGAAGGTCGGGTGGCCGAGGACCTGCGGACCATGCGAATGGCGATGGCTGTCAACGCACTCGGGTTGCCGGCCGTAGCCCTCCCGGTCGGGGTCGCCGACGGTCTCCCCCAGGCGGTCCAGGTGATCGGCCCCCGTTACCGCGAAGACCTGTGCCTCGATGCCGCGGCAACCATCGAGGATCGGGTCGGCATCTTCACCCCGATCGATCCCCGATAGCCCTGTGCCTCATCCGTCGGGGCAGGAAGGAGCACCAACGATGTGTCCACCCGCGACCGGTCAGGACCACGGCGCGCGCACGGTGAACGCGTACGGTCCGATCGATGATGTGGCGCTCGAGGCGACGGTGGCTCAGGTACTCGACCACTGGGCGTGCGCCGGCCTGGCCGTCGCGGTGATCCGTGACGGTGAATTGAGGTGGTTCCACGGGCACGGCCTCGCCGATGTCGCCGGGAGGACGCCGATCACCGCGGACACCGTCTTTCGCATCGCATCGCTGACCAAGACCTTCACCGGAATCGCCGTGATGCAGCTGTGGGAGCAGGGTCTGGTGGATCTCGATGCGCCGGCCAACGACTACCTGCGCACCTTCCGGCTGGTGCCGGCGAAGCGGAACCTGTCCCCCGCCACCGTCCGGCACCTCCTCACCCACACCGCCGGAATCGGCTACTGGCGGCGCCTCTCCGACCTGCTCCAACCGGGCATCGGCTCGGGCGACCGCGCGGCCCGATCAGGGGCACAGCCATTGGTGGACTACTACCGCCGGGGCCTGCCGGTGCAGGTGCAGCCGGGAACCAGGTGGGCCTACAGCAACCACGGGTTCGCCGCGCTCGGTCAGATCGTTGAGGACGTGAGCGGCCAGCCGTTGGATCGCTACCTGCGTGAGCGGATCCTCGACCCCTTGGGCATGGAGCACACCGACCTGATCCGATCGGAACGCGTCAAACCGCACCTGGCCACCGGGTATGTGCTGCGCTCCCACGGCCTCGCGCCGGTCGCCGACCGCGAGGTCCCGACCCCGGGCGGAGGCGGGATGTACGCCACCACGGCGGACATGGCACGCTATGTCGCCGCCCTGCTGGAACCGGCCGCCAACAACCACGCCTCAGTACTGAGGCCCGAGACGGTCGCCACCATGTTCCGTCCGCACTTCCAGCCGGACCCTCGCGTGCCGGGCATGGGGCTGGGGTTCGAACTCGGGAACGAGGGCGGCCACCGGACGGTGGGCAAGACCGGCATCCTGTCGGGCTTCCATTCCGCGATGGCCCTGGCCCCGGAAGCAAGAACGGGGGTCATCGTTTTCAGCAACACCGGCGGACTCGACGGTCGCGGCGCGCCCATTCCGCTCGCCACCATGCTGCTTCGCCTCGTGCTGGGCCTGTCCGTTGACCCGATCCGCATCGACATCGCGCCACGCCCCGAAAGCTGGGGGGACATCTGCGGGTGGTACAGCCCTCCCCCGGGTCCGATCATCAACTTGCCGTTGCGGGCGTTGATGGGAGCCGGGCCGGAGGTCGTGGTCCAAGGTGGCCACCTGGTGCTGAAGCCGCTCACCCCGATACCGGCGATGCGACGGGGGTTCCGGTTGTATCCCGACGATCCCGACGATCCCTGGGTGTTTCGCATCGACTTCCCCGAGTTCGGGATGAACCTCCGGGTGGTGTTCGACGGCGGACCAGAAAACGATGCGGCCAGGCGCCTCCTGCTAGACGTCATGTCCTTCGACAGGCGGCCAGACTTCCGGAACCCACGACCGTGGGTGACCGGCGGGATAGCCGTCGCTACGGCTGCGTTGGCTGTTCGGCGCGCCCTCCACCAACGTGCTTCCGGTCGGAGAGCCCAGCATCGTTCCTCCCGTGAAGCGGGCACCTGATCGGCCTGCTGAACGTGGAGAGACACCCGGGCCCGCTTGCCATCCTTGGCTGCGATCCTGCTCCGAGGTCACCGTGTCCCGGTGCTCCCCCGGTCTGGCCTCACTAGGGTGCTGGGAGCCGTATGCGACGACCGCGAACTGAGAGGGTCCATGGGATGACCACGAAAGAGTTGAAGGAACTGGACGAGGCAGAGTGCCGGAGATTGCTGAGCAGCCACCACTTCGGGCGGCTGGCCTTCCTCGACCGAATCATTGAGCTACCGATGATCACCCCGGTCAATTACGAGTTCATCGACGATGCTGTCGTTGTTCGCAGCGACGTGGGCAGTAAGTTCCGTGCCGCAATCGAGAACGCCGGCGCAGCCTTCGAGATCGACGGCGTGAATGAGCAGCAGCGGGTCGGCTGGAGTGTCGTGGTACGGGGCCGGGTCGAAGCGGTCACCGATGCCGACGAGATCGCGCGCCTGCAGAACGTTCCGCTGGTCACCTGGGCACCCGGCAATCGACCGTATTACCTGCGGCTCAAACCAAGCCGCATCACGGGTCGCCAGATCAGCATTGCCGACCTGCCCTCGAACTGGTGGGGCTAGGCCGGACCCGGGCCGAGTGATCGTCGCCGAGCGGCAACAAGCGAGGAAACGGCGGTCAAAGCCTGACGAGTAGTAGGACCGGTCGCACCGGAGCCAGCGGCCTGCGCCGCCCCCGTTGCCGTCAGGAGCCCGGGCGCGCACACTCAACCAGTGTCCTGAACTCCTCGCGCACGCCCGCTTCGAAGATGCCGATGTCCGGATAGGCGTCCGCGTCGCCGACAGCCATCACGTTGAGTTGCCCAGCGTAGGACAACGCCCCCACTCCGAGGGACTCGTTTCCCAGAAGATTCAGCAGTGGAAAGACCTCGATCAGCCGGGCGCCGGCGAAGTACAGCGGAGCATCTGGACCGGCTAGGTCAGCGCTCACGACGTTCACCCGCTGCCGGACGATGAGTTTCAGCATCGCCCCTCGGACGATCTTGCTGCCGAACATCGTGCCCAGCGACGGACGGACGATCGACTTCCGGGTGGCGGTCTCGACGGCGATCCGACGCAACCTCTCGACAGGATCGGCGACGCCGAGAGGCAGGGGGACGACCATCTGGCTGATCAGATTGCCCCCATCCTGATCGGATCGACCCGAGCGCAGCGAAACGGGCACGTAGATCGGCAGAGTGACGGCTTCGATCCGCTCGCCACGACTGCGCAGCAGGCACCGCAGACCCCCGGCGATCACTACCAGCAGCACATCGTTCACCGTGGCGTCGTACCGGTGAGCGACCTCCGTGACCGACTCCAGGCTGTTGCGCACCACGGCGAGGGTACGGTCCTGGCCGATGACCCGATCCAGGCTGGTTCGCGGGCCTGGTCTTGCGGCGAGGAGCTCGCGCAGCGCGGGCAGAGAAGCGCGCACCCGATGCAGGATGGTGGCGGGCCGGACAAGGCCGCGCCAGGCCTGCCTCAGCTTGGCGACGCGGCGCTGCACGTTGTCCAGCAGGAGCGCGCGTTCCGACGGCCACGGTCTGGGAGTCCATGGCTGTGCGGGTGATGTCACCGCACCAGGCTCCGCATCCAATAGCGTTCGCAATTCCGCCATGCCGGCGATGCCGTCGGCGACGACATGGTGCAGTCGCACGAACCAGCCAACGCGATCATCAGGCAGACCGGTCAGGAACCACATCTCCCACAGCGGCCTCGATCGGTCGAGAGGGCGCCGTTTCAGCCGGGCCACCGCCCGCAGGAATTCCGTCTCGTCGGCCGCGGCATTGAGCGGTTCGACGCCGACGTGATCATCGAGGTCGAACGCAGGCGCATCGACCCACAGCGGGCCGCCGAGGCCTCGCCGGCGTGGTGAGTAGAGCATCTGACGAAACCGCGGAAGGAGGTGCAGCCGACCTCCGATCGCCTGCTTCGCGGCCTCGATCCGGAAGCGGCCGTCGGGCTCGAGGAGACTGCTCCCTTCGAGCACACCGACAGCACCGATGTCCTGGGGCCAGACCTCATCCGGCCACAGCACGAGCCGGTCGTCGGCGCTCAGCCGCTCTATCGACGACACCTCGGACTGTTGGGGATGCCTGACCGCGGCAGGCAACTCAGGTGACTCTCGCCACGTGGTCAGCCGCGCCGATCTCGATGCGCCGTGCCGTTCCCTCACTGCTGGGTTTGGGCATCCGCACCTCCAAGACGCCATCACGGTAGTCCGCCGTCACCTCGGTCCCCGTACCCTTCGGCAACCTGACCTGCCGGACGAATTTGCCGTAGCGGAATTCGCTCCGGAAGCCACGGTCGGTCTTCTCCTTCTTGTCCCGAGCCGAGCGCGGAACCGGAACGACCCCTGCTTCAGGAGCAGCGGGCTCATTCGCCTGCGTGGTCACGTTTGCTCCTCTCCTTCGGCCGGGTGACTGTCGCCCGGCCTTCCCCTTACCGTGCCGAAACTCCAGCAGAGCCTGAAGGGGCGAAGGTCCCGACTCGGCCGCCGCGGGCTGGCCGCCTGCGGTGGGAGCGGCGTCCAAGTCCAATCAGCGCCATCCCCTGTTGCTGGGTTTGATCTTGGGGCCCGCCCAGGCCATGCACTGCGCTCGAGAGATCGGCGGTCTTTCGTCCCGGACCTGTAGGTCGATCGGCCCTGGTCAATCCGATGGCCACCTGCGACGGTGAGGAGTCAGGACCGTTGACGAGAGAGCCGCGACCCATGCCTTCAGAACAACCTGCTTCCGTGCCAGCCGACCCACAACCGAGGATGAGCGACACCCAATGGGCAGCCATCGGACTTCGTGGTGGGCTCATCGACCTCAGTCGTGCCGAGTGCCTGGATCTGCTGGCCGCGAAACGGGTGGGCCGGATCGCCTATCCCGTTGACCAGGGCGCCCGCATCCTGCCGGTGAACTACATCCTTGCCGACGACGGCATCATCTTCCGGACTGTTCCTGACGGCGAGATCTCCCGCCACGCACTCGACTCCATCTGCGCCTTCGAGATCGACGAAACCGATGACCTCTTCGAGTCGGGTTGGAGCGTGATCGTCGTTGGGCGTCTGCGACTGGCAACCGAAGAAGATTTCGCTCGAATGCGCTACGGGAAGTTGCCTGAGCCCTGGGTCGGGGGTGACCGACGAATGTTCGTGCGACTGTCTGGTGAGGATGTGTCGGGACGGCGGGTGATCGGTCACGGCCGATGAACGCCATGGCCCCGGTGCCGGCCTCAGGCGGCGGCCGTCCGGGTGCGATGTCGGGTCCAAGGTCCCTGGCGGGCCGCCACGGTGCGTGATGTGGTTGATCTACGAGAGTCCGAGCGCGAGGCCCCAACACGAACGAGGTGAGACGCATGAAAGCGGTCGTAGGAGACCGAATGGTGATCGCGGCAGCCAAGATCGACGGGCCGGTCCGCGACGGCGAAATCTTGTCGACCGGCCCAGACGGTGATGGCCCCTACCGGATTCGATGGTCAGACACCGGCACCGAGTCCTTGTTCTTCCCCGGCCCCGACGCCCACGTCCAACACTTCGAGCCCGCCTCGACCGCCGAGCCGGCCGCGCAGCAGAGCGACACCGAGCCGGCAGCCACAGACCGACCCCGGCCGGCCCACACCAAGAGCTGGCGGATCGACGTCTACCTCTACGAAGACGAGCACTCCACCAGCGCCCAAGCCGTGCTGCACGGCGACGCCCCCGCTACTCTCCAAGGCCGAGGCCTGGCTCGGCTACGTCCCGGTGACCCAGACGTACCCGAGATCGGCGACGAGGTGGCGGTGGCCCGCGCCCTCCGTCGGCTGTCCGATCGTTTACTCGGCACCGCCGCCGACGACTTGAGCCAAGTCATCGGACGTCCCGTCAGCCTGCCGGGCTGATCACCGGGCTCCGGGTCATCCGAGACAGAGGGAAGCAGACACAGGAAGCCAAGACAGAGGGAAGCCGAGAGAGGGAACCAGTGACGATCGATGCGAGGCAACGGGCGACACGCCTCGATCGTCCCCATTCAGCAGAGGCGTCGCTCGACCACTCCAGGGGAGCACACCCATGATCACGCACGCCGATTCCGAGACCGTCCGGCAGGCACTGGAGGTGGCCGGCCGAGCACCATCCCTGCACAACTCCCAGCCGTGGCAGTTCGACGTACACGAGGATCGCATCGACCTCTACGCCAACCTGCAGCGGTGGCTGCCGGCCACCGACGCCGACCGCCGCGATCTCATGCTCAGCTGCGGGGCGGCACTGCATCACCTGCGGCTCGGCCTGGCGAACGGTGGGATCGGGGAACGCACCCATCGACTACCAGTCGGTGATGACGCCGATCTGCTGGCCTCCGTCGAGATCGGCGGGCCGGTGACGATCGACGCCCGGCCGGTGGGGGACATTCCGCGCCGCCGGAGCGACCGACGACCGTTCCGCCACTGGCCGATACCGTCGCAGTTCATCACCGAGCTGGCCGAGCAGGCCACCGAGCAGGGCGCCATCCTCCGGGTCGTCGCCGAACCACCGGCCCGGACCGAGCTGCTCAGGGCCTTCGCCGACGCCGAGATCGCCCAAGGCGACGTCGTCGGTTACAACGCCGAGCTCACGATCTGGACCGGGCTGGGCAGCGGATCCGATGGCGTCCCGGCGGCCAATCTGCCCGAGGACGCCTCACCAGGCGTCGCGGCCCAGCGAACCTTCGACCGGGGAGAACTGCCGGTCACCGCCTCGGGCAGCCCGGACGATGACACCCTGTTGGTTCTCGGGACGGCGTCGGACGACCGGCTCTCCCAACTCCGGGCCGGTGAGGCGCTGAGCGCAGTCCTCCTCCGCGCCACTCACCTCGGCCTGGCCAGCTGCCCGCTGAGCCAGCCGCTGGAGTCCGCCTCGACCCGGGAAGTCCTCCGCGACAGGGTGCTCGGCGGCACGCTCACCCCGCAGATCGTCCTGCGGCTCGGTTGGCCGCAGACCGAGGCTCTGCCCGCCACACCACGTCGCACGCTGGAAGAGACCGTCGGGCGAGTCCCGCGGTGAAGGTCGCCGAGGCGCGGTCTCGGCAGGTTAGGCACATCACCCACCGACCCTGGACCGTCCGACGGGGATCTCGACCGTGGTGGGGTCAGCAGAGACCGCGTCCGTCCCTGTCCTGACCCTGCTCCAGGTACGCCCGTAACCGGGCCCACGTCTGCCGCTCCTGCCGACGACCGATCCACCGGATCGCCGGCCTCAGCAGGCGCATCATGCCTTGGGGCCGCAGCTGCCAGGCCCAGTGCAGCCGGGTCCCTCCCGACTTCGACTCGAGCGTCACTCGGCCAACGATGTCCATCCCCGGGAGCCGTGACACAGAGCCGACCCGAATCGGCGCCGCGTACTCGGTGTACTCCAACACGATCGGCACCGACCGCCGGCCGGCGGTCTCGACCCGGAACCGGGTGCCCCGTCCGATCGGTCCCGGTGTGATCTGCTCAGCGCTGCGCAGCCGCGGGTTCCACCGTGGCTCCTGCCGCTCGTCCCCGACAACGGCGAACACCTCCTCCACGGGGCGGGCGATCTCGATCTCGCCGGCGACGTCAGGCCGGTCATGCCGGCCGACACCACGGGCCAGCGAGCGGAGCGCGAGCCGGCGGATCACGTCGCTCGAGGAGCCGACGACCCGTCAGTGGCGCAGGAACCGACGACGGCTCTGGGGGTCGGCCAGCTGCATCCGCGTTCCCGCACGCAGCCGGGTGGGAGTGCGCCCATCACTGGGGCCCGCGCGAACGTGGTGTCTCGGGACCGGTAACGGACCGCGACACCCGCAGGAGGTCGGGGACGAGCAACGCCAGCCAGCCGAGCAGCAGCAGACCGTACGCTGCGTAACCCCACCCCAGCCACGGGCGTGCGATCTCGCAGCCAAGGCCGACGGCGCCGGTCGCCACGCCCAGCCAACCTAGTGTTCGCCGTCCGGCGCGCAGAACGAGCACCGACAGCAGCAGGATGCTCGCCGTCTGCAGCACGCCCAGGACGTTCGGCGCGTCGTTGAGCGCGATCAAAAGCTCGGCGGCCCCGACCAGTGACGCCTGGGCGTCCGGGTTCCCGGCCGACACGAACCGGTCGGCGAGCCAGATCATCGCGAGGCTGCCGTCGCCGGTGGTCGGCCAGGCGAATGACAGCAACCAAGCGCCCGCACCGAGCCCCCCGGCAAGCGCCGCCAGCACGGGAGCCACGCGGCGGTAGGCGATCGCGACCGCCACCGAGACGACCGCCAGCCCCAGGCAGGGCATCAGCCAGATCAGCTGCCGCGCCGCGTACCAACCGCGGTTCTCGGCGACCACCGGCAGGAGGGCCCACCCGTCCGACGGGTAACCACCCTGCACGGCGACGAGGACGATGCCGACCAGGTAAGCCACCAGCCCCAACAGCGCGGCCACCGCCCCGACCCGGTACAGCGGGGCCCAACTGGCCTCGTCCGTGCGATGTCCGACCGGCTGGGGTTTCAGCACTGCTGACATGGTTTCCTCCTCACTGGGATCCCAGTCCACCCCGCCCACGACCGCAGCGCAGGAGGCGAAGGTCCCTGACCCGGGCGGCCTGAGTCGGGACCTTCTCCCCTACCGCGGCCGTCTCGGCCCGCAATCTACTGGACCCGACACACCAAGGGAGGCAATCCGGGAGGGGCACGATGCTGGCGGTGAGGCGTCGATCGGCGACAAGAGGTGGCCGGAACGCCGCCGTCGACCGGCCCAGCAGAATGAGGGCGTGATGTGGCATGCGTCCTGATGCGCTGCCGGTTGGCGACCGCCGCGGCACCAGTAGGAGGCCGCCCGGCCGGAAACCCCCGTACGACACCCGGCCGTTTCTGAAGGTCCGTCGTGGCTATGCCGACGTGCTGGTCGCCAGCCGCCGCAAGGACATCGTCCACGGCCTGTTCGAGATCGACATCACGGTGGCGCGGAGTGCGGTGCGGCGCCGACGAGCCGACGGCATCGATGTGTCCTTCACCGCGTTCCTTGTCCACGCGCTGGCCCAGGCCATCGACGAGGACCGAACCCTCCAGGCGTACCGCCGGCGCCGTCGCCTGATCATCTTCGACGATGTCGACGTCAACACCCAGATCGAGACCACGATCGACGGACAGCGACTGGCTCAGACGCTGATGATCCGCGCCGCCAACCGTAAGTCCATCAGCGAACTGACGGCCGAAATTCGCCGGGGCCAGCGCCGCGACGCGCGATCCAAGCGCCGCTATCGGAGCACCGTAGCGTTCCTCACCCTGCCCAAGCCGCTGCGGAACCTCGCCTGGCGGGTGCTGCTGGCCGAGCCGACTCTGTTCAAACGACTCGACGGCACCGTCGCACTGAGCTCGATCGGCATGTTCGGTCCGGCCGGTGGCTGGGGCATCCCGGTCGCACCGCCGACCCTGATGATCACCGTGGGCGGCGTCGCTCGGAAGCCGCGGTTCGTCGCCGGGCACCTCGTCGAGCGGGAGCTCCTCGATGTGACCGTGTCGGTCGACCACGCCGTTGTGGACGGAGCCGCAGCCGCACGATTCGCCCGACGCCTCACCGAACTCGTGGAAACAGCCGCCGCGCTCGAAACCATTGACGACCAGCGCGTCACGCAACCTGCCACAGATTGAGCCGATGACACTGCGGTCCCCGGGACGGACAGCGGCGTCGCTCGTTCACGTCGCTGAAGCGCCGAAGACGACGCCTGGCACCGCGCTTCTCCGGCGGTACGCGAGACCCTCTGCTCGCTGCTTCACGCCATGGAGCATGTCGTGTGACATGAGGAAGTCAGCCGGCACGACCATCAGCCATCCTCCGACCGTGAACCACCATGGCGCGGTGACCCACCGCGACCGGAAGAGAAAGCGGGTGCGACGGCCGTCGTCGATCGGAAGGAGCACGAAGGTCCACGACCAGTCGAGGGAGGCTTTGTTGCGCCAGCTGATGGGCAGGTGGCTGGTGGAGTGCAGCGCCAGCGACCGCCCGGGATCGAGCTGCTCGACGATCAGCCCGCACTTGGTCTCCGGCGCGCCGTCGGGAATGAAGTCGCCCACCCGAATGTCCTGCAGTTCGGGAATGATCCGGTTCGCGCTGGGCCAGTTGAGTGGGAACAGGAGTCGATCGACCCAGCGGGCTGTGTACCAGCCCGCGCGATGCCACCCCATCTGCACCAGCCAGGGCCACACACAGTCGGGAGGCGCGTCAACGGTGATCGCGTGGTTGGTCACCACCTGGGCATCAGGCACGACGTCATCACCGGGCAAGCGCATGGCCCGCTCCTCCGGAGTCGATCCGTAGGTCTGGCCGAGCCGGATCAGAGCCGCTTCCACGGTCGCGCCGATCAACAGCACGAGTGCGGCGGGGCGCAGATCGGGAGTGACGACACGCGACTGCCGTCGGTCTCTTCGTTCCTTCCTCGGTTTCCCCAAGACGTACTCCAATTCGCCGACCAGTTGCGGCTACGGGCGGTCGATCACTTCCGTCGGCCTGAGACAGCCTGACCGGAGGCATGGACGTGGCACCAGGGCCGAACGACCCGACGACGCTGCCTGTTGCCCCCAGGGGCGCAGCACAGGAGACTGAACTCGGGCCACTCGGCATCGCGACCTCGGGCCATTGGTCCCTGGCCGCAGTGGCTTCCTGAGGAAAGTCTGGGTATGAGGCCCATCGCTCTGATGGGTGGGAGCGGGTTGAGGAGGCATAGTGAGTTCGCCGAGCAGATCTTCGATGGGGTCCACATTCGTCGAGTTGGCACGGGGTCGGTGCGAGGAGTTGCTCGCTCAGCAAAGCGTCGGCAGGGTCGCGTGGAATGCCGCCGACGGTCCGCAGGTCTTGCCGGTCAACTACGCCTGGCACGTCGGTCAGGTCGTCTTTCGGACGGCGCCCTACGGGGTCATCTCGACGCTGGCCCGGCGAACGCCGGTCGCGTTCGAGGTGGACCACATCGAGGAAGAGCAGCGAGCCGGCTGGAGCGTGGTCGTCCGCGGATTCGCCGAGGCCGTCATACATGACCAGCAACTCGTCCGTCTGTGGTCCTCCGACGTTGTCGTGCCGTGGGCCACTGGCACTCGAACGTTGTTCATCGCCATCACGCCCCGCACTATCAGCGGCCGGAGTGTGCAGGCCTGGTAAATGATCCGCTAGGAACGAAGGCGGTCCGGACTCGGACGGCCCACCCGGACAGTCCGCTCAGGCGGACATCGTCTCCACTGCCGAGGGTGCTTGGTCGGCCCCTTTGCTCGGGCGGGCACGCACGGCTGGCACGGCGACGATCGGGCAACGGGCATGGCTCAGGCAGTAGTGGCTCACCGACCCCGTCAGGATGCGGCCGAAACCAATGTGTTCGCGCGTTCCGAGGACCAGCATGGCTGACCGGGCCGATTCGCTCACGAGCCGCGGTCCGGGTTCGTCGCCGACGAACTGAAGGCGCCAGCCTGGCTCGGGGCGGGCCGAATCCCACACCGCCGAGACCGCCTCGCGGTAGGTCGCCTCGACCCGGTCACTGGCAACCACGGTGGGGTACGTGACCACGCCGGCCGCCGCCAAGCCGGGCGGCACCGGGAGGGCATGGATGGCGCGCAGCGGCATCCCGGTTCGCCGCGCCTGATCGGCCGCCCAGTGCAACGCAAGAGCCGAGGACGCGGACAGATCCAAGCCGACCACAATCTCGTTGCCCTCATCGGCCGCGCTCATGTCGCTCCTTTCGGTCATGAACACCACGGTCTTGTGCTGAGCGTGGCGGGCCCAGGGCGAAAGGTCCCTCTGCCTGCGGGCCTTTGGTCCCTGCCTCCGATTCAGCGGCACGTCTACCCAGGGCGAAGTAGGCAGCGGGGCCGACGAAGTTGACCGCGATGATCGCCGCCCAGGCGAGCTTGCTCCCGTTGACTTCAGCAGGTGGCCGTCTGGCGAGATCGATCCACGCGGTGACCGCCAGCGAAAGCTGGACGCTGGCCAGGACCAGGATCGCCGTCTTGCTGCTGCCGCTCATGTCCTTCCATCGACGCCGAGTCATTGCGCTCCTCCATCCTCGAATCCGTCTCTTGAGCTATCCGGATCAGCAACCCGAGCCGCCCACCCGGCTCTCACGCCGTTGAAGTGCCTCCGAACCGACCGGCCGAGCCGCGGGTGTGACCAGGACTGGGCACCGAGCCCGTTCGATGACGTGGCGGACTACCGATCCCAGATTCCACTGGTGATGGTGCTCGTCGGTTTGGCGGGCAATGACCAGGAGATCGTGCTCCCGGGAGGCGTCGTCCAGAGCCGACTTGACCTCCCCGCGGACGACGGCGCGGCGTACGAGCACATCCGGATACCTCCCGGTGTAGCCCGCGAGCGCTTCGGCGAGCGCCCTCTCGGCTTCGGGAACCGCCGCATCCAGCTCGTAGTAGTCCGACGGCACGTATCCGTCCGGCAACACCGGTGGCCAGGCATGCAGAGCCGTCAGAGGGACACCGCGCCACGAAGCCTCCTCGAACGCGACGCCGACAGCGTGCTCGGCGTGACCACGGAGATCAATGGCGACCAGCACACCGTGCTGCGGGTCCCAGTCGGCGTTCTCACCGACGTCATGCACGATCAGGACGGGGCACGAGGATTCACCTGCGACCTTCCAAGTTACCGATCCGGCGTGAAGTCGCGTCCATCGTCCCAGCCGTCGCCGTTGCACGACGATCAGGGCGGCCCGATCCGCCTCGGCGAGGAGTGCCTCATCAGCGGGTAGCTGGCTGAGCGCAGTGTGCACGACAACGGGTGGATCGCTGAGGCTACCGGCCGTTACCGCCGCGGCTCTCAGCAACCGCGATGTCCGCCGTGCCTGGACGGAGCCGTAGTCGGTGACCGTCGGGTCATCATTCACGACGCTGGAGAGCAACGTCACGTCGAGGCCGCGTCGCGCTGCCCAAGCCACCGCGGCCTCGAGGGACAGGTCGAAGCCGTGCTGCCCGCGGTCGTCGATGCCGACAACGACTGTGTTTGCCGGATGATCGGTGCTCATCTTTCATCCCTCCTTGGTTGTGCCCTATCAGGCGATGGCGCGGGTGGGCGTGTCGGTTCCCTATCGACGAGCTCCGTAGTCACAGTCGGCCCAAGGTGTCAACGGTTGAGGCATCGGCCCGGGTGAGGCGGCTGGCGACCCTCGGACTTGCCGCCGTGGTCAGCGGAAGCTGGGCCAGGGCGGCCGCCAACGAGCTCGATGTGTCGATCTCGGAGGCCTCTGGCCAGCTTGCGAAGATCGCTTGCATGCGGTCGGCAACGGCGACCGTCGCCTCGGAGAGATCACCGCTTCCCCAGCGGTCGGTGATCCGAGCTGCGGCCACATCGGCCGAGCATTCACAGCGCAGCTGGATCAACCGAACGGCGCACTCGTCGGCCACGGCGCGGGCCGATGAGCGATCGGCGGCGCCGGCGAAGCTGGCGTCCACGACGACCGACTCCCCCATGTGCAGAAGTCGGCGCGCTCGGCTCAACATGGCGCCGTACGTCCGCCGGGTCGCCTCGTCGTCGTAGGGCCCGGCTCGCCATCCGTGCTCCTGCTGACGATCGGGCTCCGCGCTCGTGAGCTCTTTACGAAGCCGGTCCGAGGCCACCACCACGGCGCCGGTCCGATCCGCGATCGCACCCGCCACGGTCGACTTCCCGGTGCCCGGGAGTCCCCCGACCAACGTCATGATCGGTTCACCGAGCCGAAGATGGGCGAGGCCGAGCGAACAGAGCAGCTTCGCCTGCTTGTCGGCGGCGGAATCGCTCTGCTCGGCCCTGATCGCGGCCACTTTGGCCCGCATGACGGCGCGGTAGGCGATGTAGTGGTGCACCAGACTGACCGGGCCGAGAATGCCGGAAAACTCCAGGAAGGCGTTCAAGAAATCTTCGGCGGAGTCCGGTGCGCCGAGACGCTCGAGATCCATGGCCAGCACGGCCGCGTCGTCGATGGCGTCGACGGCACGCAAGTCGTCGTCGAATTCCAGGCAGTCCAGTATCCGGGGCCCATCGTCGAGGCAGAAGATGTCGTCGGCCAACAGGTCGCCGTGACCGTCGCGAACCCAGCCGGCGCGGATCCGGCTCTGGAACAAGCGCTCCCGGCCGGCGAGATAGCGAGTCGCCAGCGACTTGACCTCGGACAGCTCGTCGGTCCCGATCATTGCCGTCCCCATCCGCTTGAGCGCTTCGAGATTGTCGGTCCATCGACGAAGGAGCGAATCGGCGGATCCGGCTGCATCGATGCGCCCTGAGCGACGCGCGGAGGCGTGATGGATCGCGAGCTGCCGTGCCACCATTCGCAAGGCGGGAGCCACGTCGAAGCCTTGAGCCAAAAGGGTGGACAACCGCCGCGACTCAGGCATCCGGCGCATCAGCACCAGCGCCTCGCAGTCCTTTCCGCCCATCCTGAGCGAAGCCACACCCTGGTAGACATCCGGGGCGAAGCGGCGGTTCAACTCCACCTCTCGCTCGCAGGCCCGCCGGCGCGCCCCGAGGTCGCGCCAGTCCACGAAGCCGAGATCCAGCGGCTTCTTGACTTTCACGGCACGATCACCCAGCAAGAACACATAGGCGCAGTGTGTTTCCCTGATCCCAGTTGAGGGATGATCGGGGCCGAGCGGGGCCGTCGTGATGGCGGGCTTGACCACCGGGTCAGCGGTCACGCCGGCCTCCTTCGGCTGTAAAACACTTGGCAGACAGCACCATCCTGACCTGATGAGGCGGTGTCGCCTAGGTCTGAAAGTCCCAACGTGAAGCGAGACGAACGTCCCGGCGCGTTGGCCGCGTTGGGCTCAGGACCTTGGTCGCTGGCTCAAGGTCGCCTCATCGATCCACCATGTGGTCATGACGAATTCTGTCGGCACGTCCGGCCAAGGCGGCGCCCGCCAGGTGGCGGTCGGCTGCGAACCTGCGGTCGTCCTCGGTGTCGGTGACCGGCTGCTCGACGATGATGAGCCAGCATTGCGGTTCACCTGCGACGAAGCACGGAGACGGCGACTGCGTATCCGCCTCGTGCACGGCTGCGAACCGCTCCTCACGGCCACCGCGTTGGCCCCGACCGAATCGCTGGAGACCCGCGGGCAACGCGCAGCCGAGGTTCTCGACAGCATGAGTAGGCACCTGATGGCTTGGATGGGGCATGGGTCCGTCATCGAATGCGAGCTCTATGCCGGAACGAGCGTTGCGGCTCTCACGGCCGCCTCGGAGCGGGCCGACCTGGTTGTCGTGCACCGCCGTCGCGTGGGTCCGATCCGCCGCCTACACACCGGCTCGACGACGAGTCGGCTCATCGCCAAGAGCGCTGCCCCCGTCGCGGTCGTCCATGACCAGGTGGGAGATATCCGCGGCCCGGTGATCGCCGTCGTGCCGGCCGGGCAGACGTCCACGGATGTCGTGCACGCCGCGGCTGAGGAGGCGGCCCTGCGCGCCTGCCCGCTGCAGGTGGTGGTGCCCCTGAGCGAGCCGCTGCCGCCGTCTGCCGCCGAGGTGACGGGCACGGTCGTGCGGGTCGAGGAGGTCAACGACGATGTGCTGAAGCGGCTTGGCGCCGAGGCCCAGCTGCTCGTGCTGGGACCGCCCGCCCGACCTGTCCACGGCGAGTTCGGTCTTGGTCACCACCTCCGGCACGCGCTGGCGTCGTGTGGTTGCCCGTTGATGATCATTCCGCCGCCGACGCGACCACCGCGGCGGGGGGCTTCCGACCAGCCAATCGCGGCGTGGCGATCGCAGCCCGATGAGTCGTCCAGACCAGCCGCAGGTTAGCGAAGCTGATCGGCCGCCGACAGCTTCGTCCGTTCGACCACCACCGGGCTCGCTGGAGGCTGCCTGCGACGTAGGGCCGTTGGTCCCGTGCGGTTGAGGTCGTGCGGCTCTATGCGAGCAGCTCACGCCGGTGCAGTTTGAGGAGAGAGCGGACCGGCGTTCGCCAGTGCGGTTGACCCGACCGCGGAGGGAGTCGACATGACGGGCATCAGCTCAGGCGAGGCGCGGCTCATCTACGCCACCGGGCACGGGTCGCGCAGCCTGCCGGTCAACTACTGCTGGTCGAGCGGGAAGGCCGAGAAGTCCTTGGTCACGCTCCGACTGCCGGAATACAACGACGCGGTCCACTATGTCGACGACCAAGACGTCGTCATCGAGCTCCCACCCTCGCTCAGTCGGGAACAAGACGAGCCGATGCGCGTCGGCGGACACGCCACCGTGGTGTCGGATGCCAGAGTCCCCGATGTCGTGGCGGCTCGGCTCGAGCAATGGCCCGCCGGCGTCATCTCTCGCTTCATCACCGTCTCGGTCCCGACGCCCGCCCCCAGAAAGGGCCAGGCCAAGAAAGGTACGGCGCAGGTATGACCACCAGGGTTGATCGAGAACCGGAGCACACACGGCTGGAGCCGATGGCCGTCGCGTCCTGCCGGGATCTGCTGGCTCGGCACAGCTATGGGCGGATCGCGTGGCAGGCCGCACACGGTCTGCAGATCCTGCCGGTCAGCTACGCCTGGCACGACCAGCAGATCGTCTTCCGCACCTCGCCGGAGGGGTCACTGTCGGAGTTGGTCCGTCCTTGTGCGGTGGTTTTCGAGGTCGACGATCTCGATGAAGCCACCCGCAGTGGGTGGAGCGTGGTCGTGCACGGTCGGGCGCGGGCCGTCGCCGATCCCCCGGAGTTGGCCCGACTGTGGACGATTGACGGCCCCGTCCCCTGGGCCGTGGGGCTGCGGAACCTGTTCATCGCCATCCCACCGGACCGCATCTCCGGGCGTGCGATCACACGCGGGTCGTGACGTGAGGTGTTGCCGGCCTCTAGGCTGTCGAGGTGGCGAGCGCCGGTCATGACCTGCCGATCTCGCCCTCTGCGCCTAGCCAACCGCTGCCGATCGAGGACTTGATGTTGCAGTTGGTCGACCGCGCCCAAGACATCATCTCCGCCCAGAACCGGTTACGCAGCCTGCTGGACGCCAACCGCTCCATCGTCTCCGAGCTCACTTTGGATGCGGTGTTGCGTCGCATCGTCGAGGCTGCCCGCGCGGTTGCCGGGGCCCGTTACGCCGCGCTCGGCGTGATCGGCGCGGACGGATTGCTCGAGCAGTTCGTGCATGTCGGCATGGATCCGGACACGGTCGCGACAATCGGTGATCTGCCGAAGGGACGGGGAGTGCTCGGTGCTCTCATCGCCGAGCCGCAGACCATCCGGCTGCACGCCATCACCGATGACCCGCGGTCCTCGGGTTTTCCGGTCGGCCATCCGCCGATGCGGACTTTCCTGGGGGTGCCCATTCAGGCCCGTGGGTCGGTGTTCGGAAACCTGTACCTCACCGATCGACTCAGCGGTGACGACTTCACGAGCGACGACGAGGAGTTGATCAAGGCCTTGGCGGCAACGGCCAGCATCGCCATCGAGAACGCCAGGTTGTACGAAGAGTCGCGGCTGCGGCAGGAATGGCTGAAGGCAACCGCCGAGATCAGTCGTCACCTGCTCGAGCCGTTCTCTGAGGGGGACGACACGCTGGAGAGGATTGCCGATAGCGTGCGACGGCTGGCCGATGCCGACGTGGTCAGCGTTGTCTTCCCCGAACCCGATAACGAAAACCTTCGCGTGCATGTGGTCCGGGGTTACCAAGAGGCCGAGTTAGCCGGATTTCGATACCCCTTGGAGGGCTCCTTGGTTGCTGTGGCGATCACCCACGCCCGCGCCATCCAGGTCGACCCCCTAGACCATGCCGATCGGTACTACGTTCACTTGCAGTCAGCCTTCGACGTCGGCCCGGTGATGGCGTGTCCGCTCGCCGGCGAGGCCGAAGTACGCGGTGCGATCGTGGTCGGCCGACGAGCTGGTCGATCTGCCTTTTCGTCGACCGATCTCGACATGGCCGAGGCCTTCGCCAGTCACGCCGCCGTCGCCTTGGAACTTGCCGATGCCCGGGCTGATCAACAGCGGCTCAACGTCTTGGAGGACAGGCATCGCATAGCGCGTGATCTCCATGATCACGTCATCCAACGCCTCTTCGCCACCGGGCTGACGACGCAAGCGACCTCGGCCATGTCGGGTGACCCCCGGGTGTCGAACCGCCTGGAGGCGATCGTGGACGACATCGACGAGACGATCCGGCAGATCCGGTCCTCGATCTTCGAGTTGCAGGATCCACCCGGAACCGATAACCGATCGCTGCGCGGGAGCGTCCTGAAGATCATCAAAGACGTCGAGCCCGTACTGGGATTCCGGGCCCAGGTGGCCTTCGACGGCCCTGTGGACACGATGGTCGACGACGACCTGCTGCACGACCTGGAGGCAGTCCTGCGGGAGGCCTTGACCAACATCGGCAAGCACGCCGCCGCGACCGTCGCCAGCATCCGGATCGTGCTGCGCCGAGATGACCTGCAGGTCGCAGTCCGGGACAATGGCACCGAGACGCCGGAGGTGACCAGGCGGAGTGGCCTGGCCAACCTCGCCGATCGCGCTGACCACCGGGCCGGCAGCATGGAGTTCGATCGCGACGAGGAAGGCACGGTGCTCCGGTGGACAGCCAAACTGAACCCATGACGTCCGACATCACGGTCTTCCTGCTCGATGACCACGAGATTGTGCGCCGTGGACTGGTTGATCTGCTCGACGCCCACCCACGGATTCGCGTCGTGGGTGAGGCGGGCACGGCCCGCGATGCCCTGCATCGCATTCCCGCCGTCCGCCCGACCATCGCGGTGCTCGACGCCCGGTTACCCGATGGAAGCGGCATCGACGTCTGCCGCGAGATCCGGTCCACCAGCCCAGAGACCCGCTGTCTCATCCTCACCTCCTACGACGACGACGAGGCCCTGTTCGCGGCAGTGATGGCCGGCGCCTCCGGATACCTCCTGAAACAGATCCGCGGGACATCGCTGACCGAGGCCATCGAGCAGGCCGCCGCCGGCCGCTCGCTGATCGACCCGGCGGTCACCGAAAAGCTGCTGCAGCGTCTACGGGAGCCGCCCTCCCCCAGTCATGATCACGGTGCCACACTCACACCCCGGGAGGAGGAGATCCTCGACCTCATCGCGGAGGGTCTCACGAACCGGGAGATCGGGGAACGTCTCTACCTGGCGGAGAAGACCGTGAAGAACTACGTGTCGAGTCTGCTGGCGAAGCTTGGCATGAAACGTCGGACTCAGGCGGCCGTCTACGGCTCCCAGCTGCGGGAAGCCCACGACAAGCCGAACTCACCCCGGTAGCCGCCTGGTGGGCTTAGTCGCTCGGGACTGCGGAACCATCACGAACGGGCACTGGCTGCGATTCAAGATCGCTCGGGCGACCGACCGCGGCCAGCCGCCGATGAGATGGCGGCGGGGTCCTCCAACCACGAGTAGCTGAGCCCGACCCGATGCCTCCTTGAGCACGACCTCGGGATCACCCGGGAGAACCAGCACGTCAACCGCAACGTCTGGGTGGTCGGCCGTCCAGCCCGCGATGATCTCCTCGATGGCCACGGCGGTGATCTCCCGATCGGGGCGTCGAGCACGGTCCTGCTCCGCGTGCACGACGAGGAGCCGGGCGCCGCGGTCCGCGGCCTCCTCGAAGGCGAACCCCAACACGGCCTTGGCGGCCGTCTCCCCGTCCAGAGCGACCACCACCGGACGCCGCGTGATGTCGATGTTCGGTGGCGCCGTCGGGGTGACGGCCAGTGGACAACAGACGGCCCGGCCGATCGTTGATCCGACTCCGCCTGGCAGCAGACCATGCTCTCGAAGGTCGAAATGGTGGGTGCCGATCACCACCAGCCCGGCATCGACCGATCGGTCCAGCAACACCTCGACCGGCGGCCCGGGCAGTACGGCCGCTTCGACCTGCATCCGCGCCGGAACTCGCACCTGGCTGAGAACGCGATTCACCAGATCTTGTGCCCCCAACCGGCAATCCTGGGCAACACTCGGCGGGACCGGCCGATCACCGCCGGGGAGTTGATAGGCGTTCAGCACGGTGACGGGTGCCCGACGCCGCGCTGCGGTATCGACGCCGAACTGGGCGGCCGCCAACGAGGCCGGGCTGCCATCGACACCGACGAGAACCCGACTGCGTTCAGCTGGCGTGCGCACGAGACTCGAGCTCGAGGCTGAGCTGGTGGGCCACCGCACGAACGGGAACCGAGGCGGTGTAACGCTCGCTGCGGAGCAAGCTGTTGAATCCGGTGTCGGTGACTCTCATCAGTCTCCCCGTGCGTTCGGTTATCCCCTGAGCATCCGACGTGTCGCGATGATCGATCAGGGCCGGAAGTCCTGTGCTGACCCTGCGGAAGTCCTGACGCGCGGAAGCCGAGCCAGAAGGCGGCGCGGGACCAATGGCCCTTGGCCGGCCGAGCGCGCCTCGACATGATCGACTGATCGATGGCTACCCCGAAGGGATGGACATGGCGGCACCCGATGTGATCGTCGGCCTGGACGACTCCGATTCCGCGGCGGCCGCCTTGCTGTGGTCGGCGCGCTACGCGCGTTTGCACGGGCTCCGGCTGCTGGGCGTGCACGTCTCACCGTTCCTGGTGGACCTTCCTCCACACTGGACTCCCGAGGACGCGGCGTACGACCCACGCTCGGACGACGAGCTGGGCCCGGTCGCGGCCCGGACGAGAAGCTTGTTCCAAGACGTGGCCCCCGAACCTGGCTGGGCGCTGCTCTTCGTCGGTGGACCACCTGGGCGAGCACTCGTCGACCTCGCCCATGACCGGCACCTGCTGGCGGTGGGGGCCCGAAAGCACGGCCGCATCGGCCGACTGTTGGCGGGCTCGGTGAGCCACTACTGCCTCAGCCACTCCACGGTTCCGGTCGCGGCCGTGCCCGCGCCGGTGGCAGCGGCCGACTCGTCGAGGTCGGACGAGATCGTGGTGGGCCTGGACGACTCACCGTCCGGCCGTCAGGCGTTGAGCTGGGCCGCCGCTCTTGCTCGGTGCTCGGGTGAACGGGTCCGGGCGCTCCACCTCCTCGGTTGGCCCCTGGGCTACGTCCCCAAGAACTATCCGGCGCCACCGGTCAAGTACTTACCGCCCGACCAGATCGACCGCGAGTACCGAGCCGGCATCGCTGACCTGTTCAAGTTGGGCGATCCCGAGCCGGGCTGGCACCTCGAGTTCGCCGAGGGGCATCCCGGCAAAGCATTGGTGCGGGAGTCGGAAACCTCGGCGCTCCTTGTGGTCGGCACGCAGGAGCAGGTGGGGCTCGGACGACTGCTGCTTGGCTCGGTGAGCCACTACGCCCTGAACCATGCCAGCTGTCCGGTAGTCGCTGTGCCTGCCACCTTCCCGTCGAGTCCGCCCACGTCCGACGTCCGAACGACCTCTTCCTGAGGCCGGGACGCTCACGATCGAACCGATCAGCAGTTCCCAACCGAAAGGACTTCTTCTGATGAAGGCTCTGGTTTACGGTGGCCCCGGCAAGATGGAGTGGCGGGACGCCCCGCGGCCCGAGGTGCAGGATCCCGAGGACGCCATCGTCCGGGTTGACGCGGTCACCATCTGTGGAACCGACCTGCACATCTTGAAGGGCGACGTGCCCGAGGTCGAGCCCGGCCGTATTCTCGGTCACGAAGCGGTCGGCACCATCCTCGAGGTCGGGGACGGCGTTCGCGCCCACGCCGTCGGCAGCCGAGTGCTGATCTCCTGCATCTCCGGCTGTGGACGCTGCCGCTTCTGCCGGGCGGGCAGCTATGGCCAGTGCCTGGCCGGCGGCGGCTGGGTTCTCGGCCACCTCATCGACGGCACCCAGGCCGAGTTCGTCCGGGTGCCGTTCGCCGACACCTCCTTGCACACCCTTCCCGACGCGGTTCCGGACGAGGACGCTTTGATGTTGGCCGACATCGTGCCGACCGCGTACGAAGTCGGAGTGCTGAACGGCAACGTGCGACCCGCCGACACCGTTGTCGTCGTCGGCGCCGGGCCCATCGGGTTGGCCACAATCACCACGGCGCGGCTGTTCAGCCCTGCGCAGATCATCGCCGTCGACGTCGCGCCTGCCCGACTCGAAGCCGCCAAGAAATTCGGGGCCGACACGGTCCTCTCCGGTCCGCCCGCGGAGATAGTGGACACCATCCGGGAGCAGACCGAAGGCCTGGGCGCGGATGTAGCCGTCGAGGCAGTCGGAATACCGGAGACATTCGAACTCTGCACGGCGGTCGTGCGGTCCGGGGGGCGGGTCGCCAACGTCGGCGTGCACGGTCGTCCCGCGACACTTCACCTCGAGTCGCTGTGGATCAAGAATCTCACCATCACCACTGGACTGGTGGACACCTTCAGCACACCCACTCTGCTTCGCATGCTCGCCAGTGGCCAATTGAGCACCCACGGGTTCCTCACCCATCGTTTCGGGCTCGACGAGATGCTCGACGCCTATGAGACCTTCAGCGCGGCCTCCGCGACCTCGGCGCTGAAGGTGGTCCTGACCAGAACCTGAACGACTAGATCCGCATTGGGCCCGCGTCCGGCTGGCGGTGGAAGCGAGTCGCGTTGCTGGGATCAACCTGGCATGCGCTCGCGGCTCAGCGTACGACCACCACGGTGCAGGCGCTGTGGGCCAACACGTGCTGGCTGACCGACCCGATCAGCATGCCGGTGAATCCGCCGTGGCCCTTCGCCCCGACCACGACCAGATCGGCTTCCTTGGAGAACTCGATCAAGACTGCCGCGGCGTTGCCCGCGGCCACGTGTTGGGAGATCTTCACCTTCGAATGTGCCGTCGCCACATCGGCCACGGCTTCGGCCAGGAGTTGGCGGGAGCTCTCCGTGAAGTCGACCGAGTTGCCCCAGGGGAACGACCCGTACGGTGGGTCGGTGGGTTGCGGTGGCACCGTCCAGGTCGTCACCGCCACCACTTCGGCACCACGCTGGTCGGCAAGCTCGCAGGCCCACTCCAGAGCCGCTCGGCTCTCCTTGGAACCGTCTACGCCCACCACGATTCGATTCCAATTCGTCATCGGATCCTCCAGCCGTACGACTCATCGGTGCGATTGTCACCGCCATCGAGAGTGGCACAGGTGAGAGTCGCCGGCTAGGACCGTTGGTCCCACTTCCTGCAGCCATTGGTCCCTGGCTCGGGAAATCTCGCGAGCCTCGGGCCCAAGGACCCGTGCGGATGCTCTGGTCGTGCGCTGAAATCGTGTCGTGTCCAATCATCAGGCCGCCTCGCACTTCGGACCGCCCAGCCCGGATTTGACCGAGGAACTCGATCGAGCTATCGGCACGGCCGCCGAGCACGCCGTCCGCAACGTGCCCGTCGCGACCCCGGATGATCGCGTCGGGACCCTCGTGGCACGTATGCAAGGCAACGTATTCGACAGCGCGGCGATCGTGGCCGTGTGCACCGGGGGCCGGCTGTGCGGCCTCGTCACCATCGAACGGCTCCTCGCCGCCTCCGAGGACACCGTGGTGGCAACGATCATGGACCGTGACCCGCCCGCGGTCACGCCACAGACTCATCAGGAGCGGGCCGCCTGGTTGGCCACTCGACGCGGCGAGTCAGGTCTTGCCGTGGTCGACGACCACGGACAGTTCCAGGGCCTCATCCCACCCCATCGGTTGGCGGCGATCTTGCTCGAGGAGCACGACGAGGACCTCGCCCGCCTGGGAGGGTTTCTCGCCTCGACCGCCCGGGCCCGTGAGGCGAGCCAGGAGAGCGTGCCTCGGCGGCTGTGGCACCGGATGCCCTGGTTGGCCGTCGGGCTGGTTGGGGCCATGGCGTCGGCCGGCATGCTGGCCGGCTCCGAGCAGCAGATGGCGGCCAACTTGGCTGTCGCCTACTTCATTCCCGGCATCGTGTACCTGGCCGACGCTGTAGGGACACAGACCGAAACCCTAGCCATCCGCGGGCTCTCGGTGGGTGTCGGGATCGGCCGCATCGTCGGTCGGGAAGCCGTGACAGGGCTCCTGGTCGGCGTCCTGCTGGCCGCGGCGATGCTGCCCACCATCGCGTGGCTGTGGCACGACGCCGCGCTGGCTGTGGCGGTGTCGGTGTCGGTGCTGGCGGCCAGCACGATCGCCACCCTCGTGGCCATGGCCCTGCCCTGGCTGATCCATCGCCTGGGTCGCGACCCTGCGTTCGGGTCAGGGCCGTTGGCGACCGTGCTGCAGGATCTGCTCTCGATCATGATCTACCTGGCGGCGGTGACCGTTCTGCTGTGAGGAAGGCCCGCCCGGCGTTGAGCTCGGCACGGGACCAAGAGACTCCCGAGCACGGGACCTTCGCCCCTGAGCAGCCGGGCGCCACTCGCGTTCACTGAGTCCATACCTGGTTGAACCGAGGAGGAAGTCCATGAAAGCACTGGTCGTGTACGAATCGATGTGGGGCAACACCGAGCAGGTGGCGCGGGCGATCGCCACCGGTCTCCAACCCGCTATGGAGGTCGAACTCACCGAGGTACAGCACGCACCCGCCGACCCCGGACCAGACGTCTCGCTGATCGTGGCGGGTGGCCCGACCCATGCTTTCTCGATGAGCCGGGAGTCGACCCGATCCGACGCCATCAACCAGGGTGCCGATCATGGCACTCGGGAGCAGGGCCTGCGCGAGTGGCTGGAGGCATTGCCGACCGGGCCTCACCCGCAACGGATCGCGACCTTCGACACCAAGGTGAGCACCGTGCGACACCTGCCGGGGTCGGCCGCCAAGGCTGCGGCCAAGATGGCGCGTCGGCACGGTTTCGACCGCGCTACCGACACCGAGAGCTTCTACGTCCAGGACACCGACGGTCCGCTGCTCGACGGTGAACTCGACCGGGCCGCGGCGTGGGGGAGGCAGATCAGTGCCGCTGTCGGCGCGCACGCGTCCTGACCTGACGGCGCCGGTCGGAGATCCCGCCACCGCGATGAAGCCGCCCCGGCCGGCACCGGGATACGAAACGCGGCCGTTCCTCACGATCCGCAAGGCCTACACCGATGTCCTGGCGGCCAGCCGCCGGAAGGACATCATCCATGGCTTGATCGAGATCGACGTCACCCACAGTCGCCAGGTGCTGCGCCGACTCAAGGAGGACGGGCATCCCTTGTCCTTCACGGCCTTCCTCGTCCACGCGGTCGCGCGGGCCGTCGACGAGGACCGCATCCTGCACGCCTATCGACGCCGCCGCCGGCTGATCGTGTTCGACGACGTCGACGTCAACACCCAGCTCGAGGCGGAGGTCGATGGTCAACGCATCGTGCAGTCGCTGGTGATCCGATCCGCCAATCACAAGTCCGTGACCGAACTCACCCAGGAGATCCGCTCCGCGCAGGGACACGACCCGGCCGCTGAGCGAAGGTATCGCGGCACCGTGGCGTTTCTGAGCCTGCCTCGATTCGTCCGGTCGCTGGTGTGGCGCCTCCTGCTGGCCCACCCGGTGTGGTTCAAGCGCCTCGGCGGAACCGTCGCGATCAGCTCAGTCGGTATGTTCGGCACCGCCGGCGGCTGGGGAATCCCGGTCGGCCCGGCCACCTTGATGATCACCGTCGGCGGCATCGCCACCAGACCCCGTTACGTCGGTCCGGATCTCCAACCACGGGAGATGCTCGACCTCACCATCTCGGTCGATCACCAGATCGTCGACGGTGCCCAGGCAGCGCGCTTCGCTCGACGGTTGGCTGAACTGGTCGAGCGGGGCGACGGACTCACGACGCCAGTGACGACCGCGGTGCACATCCGGTGACGACGCCCGGCCCATCGGTCCACCTCGGCAAGGGCGGCGACTGGGTTGGCCAACACCGGTTCTTGACGTTCGTCGTTCTCGCGTACGCCGTGTCGTGGAGTCTGTGGCTGATAGCCGCCAACGGCGGCGGCTACATTCCGTTTCTGCTGGGCGCGTTGGGGCCGATGGCCGCCGCGGCGATCGTGACCGTTTGGAGCGGGGGCTCGCTGGCCGCCTGGATCCGTCCGGTATGGCGCTGGCGGGTGCCCGTGAGATGGTGGATCTACGCCCTCGGTCTGCCGGCGCTGCTGTACGCCGTCGTGACGATGATTCTCCAACTCATCGGCTCGCCTGTGGAATGGTCACTGGCGGTCGACCGCCTGCCGTCCTACCTGGGGACCTTCGTGTTCGTGCTGTTCCTCGGTGGGGGCCTCGAGGAGCCCGGCTGGCGCGGATTCGGTCAGCCCGTGCTGCAAGAGAAGCATTCGCCGCTCCGCGCGACCCTGATCCTCGGCCTGGTCTGGGGCGTCTGGCATGTACCGGTCTATGGCCCACTCGGATTCGTGGTGCCCTGGGTGTTGGCGTTCTTCTACGCCGTGCTGTGGAATGCGACCCGCAGCGTCGGGCTGTGCATACTCCTGCACGCCAGCTTCACGCCCGCCCAGGACAATTTCGTGCTGCTGCCCAGAGAACAGGCCTACACGACCGCGCTCGACGCACCGGACTGGGTCATCCTCGGCACCTACGTCGCTGCGGCCGTGGTCGTGATCGCGGCGACGCGTGGCCGGCTGGGCCAGCCCAGAGACAGCCGGCCGACGGACCCCCCGCTGTCGTGAGTGGATGAGACCGGTCCACAGGAAGGTCCCGTTGGCACGGGCTTGTTAGGAGGTGATCGCGGTCATCCGGATAGAGACGAGAACCCCGGGCAGCTCGACGCCGAGTTTGGCCACATAACGGGCCGGCGGATCGGTGGGGAACGCGCGGGCGTACTCCTCGTTCAGGCCGGCGAAATCGGCAGGGTTGGTCAACAGAACGCCGACCTCCGCAATGTCGTCGTATCCGGCGCCGCCAGCTTCCAAGATCACCAGACAGTTGGCGATGGCCTGGCGAGTCTGCTCCTGGATCGTCCCGCCGGCCAGGGCACCGGTCGCCGGGTCAGTGCCGGTCATCCCGGAGACGTAGACATGATCACCAACCCGAACGCCCTGGCTGTAGAGGGACGAGCCGGGGGCGCGGTCGGTACGGATCAACTGTCGGCCCATGCCCGGCATCATTCCAGTAGGCATCAGACCCGACAACCTGTCGCCGTCGGCGGCCCTGCCCATCCGTCTCACGGTCGCGATCAGATTTCGCCAGCGTGCACCTGCGGCCCGGACCGTGGGGAGGACACGCGTCTGCCGGCTGACGCTTCGGCCGGCCCTTGATCGGGCGTGGGCGACTGCCGTCGTCACTGCACGAGAGGAAACCCGACCGCCGTGTACATCAGCGGCAGTTCACGGTTCCGCTCGCCGGCTGCCGAGGTGGTCAGCGTCTCGGGAGATACCTCCCCCTCGTAGGAGAACGTGTCGAGCTCCCAGGGGAGGTTCGTCGCCGTGAGCGGCTCAGGTCCGTTCATGACATGGAAATGCAGGTGGGACTCCGACGTGTTGCCCGAGTTCCCGAGCTTCGCGATGACGTCACCGCGCTTGACGGTGTCACCGGGTTTCACGGTGATCGATCCGGTCATCAGGTGTCCGTAGAGGACGTAGACGCCATCACGGATCTTCAGCACGATTCGGTTGCCGCCCAGATCCTTCAGCGGTAGGGGCAGGAACGTCTTCGGCGGTGCCTCGGGCCGGTGTACTTGGTTCCGGCGCGCCCGGCGACGTGCAGGCGGCCATGACCAGAATGATCAGCACGAGGGCGATCCGGTATCGCATGTGCACGCTCCGGGGAGGCTCGACGATGGTGCTACTGACGCTAGCGACGAAACGAGGCGCGGCGTAAGGGACCTGGGCCTCCGGCGTCGATGTCGCTGATCCGACTCAACCAGTGCGGGCTGTCCTGAATGCGCGTCTTGGAGGAGCGCCCGGTTCACCGACGACAAGAGTGCGGACTTCACGTACCAGATGATCTAGGAACTCATCGGACACCGAGGACTGCACCAGCACCCGGCTGCCCGGTGATTGGATCGTGCCGCGCCGGCCATCAACCGGGTCCACGGTCCGGTGACGGGTGATGTGCGACAGAGGCTCGCCAGTTGAGGCGCGATGGGGTGCCCATGGGTGTTCGTCAGTCGCGCGCCATCACCAGCTTTGGGGAGATGGCTTCAAAAGCCGCCGAGGGTGGAGAGTTAGTCCTGCACCACCGAACTCGGTCGGTGCAGTCTCGGGGGAGGAACCCTGATGCGCGCAGCAATCTATCGCAGCTATGGAGATCCATCGGTATTGACCGTCGAGGACATCCCGGAGCCGCACGCCGGTCCGAGACAGGTGCGGATTCGTGCCGCGGCGGCCAGTGTGAACCCGGTTGATTGGAAGTTTCGTGCTGGCTACATGGCCGAGTTCATACCGGTGGAGTTTCCGGCGATTCCGGGCAACGACGCTGCCGGTGTCGTCGATGAGGTGGGCGAGGACGTGGCGGGAGTGTCAATAGGTGATCGCGTCTTCGGTACCACGATGTTAGGCGGAACCGCCGAGGAGGTCGTGCTGACCGCCTGGGCGGCGGTGCCGGACGCCCTCACCTTTGAGCAGGCTGCCGGTGCGGCCTTCGCAGGGGTCGTGGCGACACGCGCCTTGGAGATTCTGGGCCTCGGGAGCGGCCAGACGCTGCTCATCGAGGGTGCCGCCGGTGGGGTCGGCCAGATCGCCGGTCAGATCGGGGTGGCTCAGGGGCTGTCCGTCATCGGCACCGCCAGCGAGAACAATCATGAATTCCTCAGTTCCTTGGGGGTCATCCCGACCACGTACGGGCCAGGATTGCCGCAGCGGGTGAGCGCGCTGGCCCCGGACGGTGTCGACGGGGTCCTCGACACTGCGGGGTCTGGCTCGCTGGCCGACTTGATCGCGATTGTCGGCGACCCCAAGCGTGTAGCCAGCCTCGCTGACTTCACCGCTCCCAGCGCAGGTGCCCATCTCGTCGATGGAATGAGCGGGAACCCGGGCGCCGCACTGAAGCAGATCGCCGAGTTGGCAGCTAGCGGTCAACTGAAGATCACCATCAGCCGAACCTTCGCCGTCGAGCAGATCGCCGAGGCCCATGCGCTCAGCCAGTCCGGACACGTCAGCGGAAAACTCGTGGTCATTCTCTAGGACGCGGCTGTGCTTCCATGCGGGAAGCATCTCGCTTCTGGGCAGATGTCAGGTGGCGTGCTCGGATGATCAGATGCGATTGGATTTCGCGACGAAAGCCTCGCCCGAGCAGGTGTTCCGGGCGCTGACGGACTTCACCGAATCGCGCCTGGAGACGTGGAATCGCACCCTGGACCCGAAGACATACGAGCTGCGCGAGAGCGGTCAGACCAGGGCTGATGCGCGGGAAAGCAGTCCTCGATCACCGTTCTGGGGTGAGAGTCCCCGGGCGTGGTGGGGTTTGGGGTGATCGGTGTGCCTGACCGGTAGGTGGGGCCATCGGCGGGATTCTCGGTGTGTACCGGCAAGTACTCACCCAGGAGGTCCCACCGATGGCGTTGTCCCAGTCTGTCGTATCTGAGCTGCTCGAGGCGTTTCGTGCCGGGGAGGGTGTGGATCTGATCCGGGAGTCGGTTCGGTTGGTGATGCAGGAGTTGATCGAGACCGAGACGAGTGAGCGGATCGGCGCCGGGTCAACAAAGAGATCAAAAGACGCGCCCGCGTCGTCGGTATCTTTCCCAACGAACCAGCCGTCATCCGCCTCGTCGGCGCCGTTCTCGCCGACATGCATGACGAGTGGAGGTGATCGATCGCCGCTACCTTTCCGAAGCCTCCACGGCCAAGATCAACCCGACCAGCGATACTAGAATCGTCGCCGCCATCCCGGCCGGCGACTGACATCGAGGATCCCCTCGAAAGCCCACCACCCGGCGGGGCACTGCCCCGATCTGGCCATCGGATCGGTAGAACATGCGCCGCCCGCATGAACGAAAGCGCGCGACGCGGCGCATAACAGGTCGCGTCGCCACCACACTCGACCACTGCGACGTGCGGGTGTCCCCGGCCTCGTCGCCGCCCCCGCGATCTCGGACGGCACCATCGCCCGCGCCCCGGCCTGCGCTATGGTCGCCCTATTATTGTGTCGCTCGAGGGAAAGGCGACGGTGACGACCGAAACGGTGAACAGCGAGTCCGGGGGGGACCGCGGTGCACAGCGGCTGGCTCCGCCCGCCCCGCGCCAGGCGGGGGTCGACCGCTTCGACGAAGCTATCGTCGTCACCCGCACCCGAGCCTGGATCGGCTTGGCCGCCTGTCTCGCGCTCGTGGCTGGGGTGGTGGTCTGGGCGACGACGACCACCGTCGACCGCACGGTGGAGGGCCGCGGTGTCGCCCTGGTCAACGGCACGCTGACCCGCATCTTCAGCCCGGCGACGGGCACGATCACCAGCCTGACCGTGGCGATCGGCGACGACCTGGAGCCGGGGCAGATGATCGGCGAAGTGCTCGGCACCAACAACGAGACAGTACCCCTCGTCGCCCCGATCGGCGGTCGAGTCTTCCACCTGCCAGAAGGCGTCGGATCGACGCTGCTGAGTGGAGAACTGGTCGCTTCGTTGTCGGCGACGAGCGGTCCGTTGGTGGTCACGATGTTCGTCGCCCCCGAGGACGCCCAGCAGGTCGACGTCGGGACGCGGGCGCAGATGTCGTTCCCCCGGGGTGGGACCGTGGACGGCGAAGTGTCCTACGTGGGGCGGGTGCCGCTGACCGAGAATCAGGCGGCCAACGCCATCGGGAGCGCCCCACTCGCCACCATCCTGGCCGGTGATGGGGCCATCGAGATCGACGTCGACGTCACCCTGCCACCTGATGACGAGGGCGTCGCGTTCGATATCGCCGATATCGCCGAAGTGACCCTTATCGTCGGCAGCCAGCACCCAATCGAGTACGTCGTCTAGATGGCGGTGTCGTAGTGGCCAGGACGACCCCGACCGAAGTCTCGACGTCCACCACGCCGGGGCCGGTGCCGGTGCCGCACACGGGCCGACCGGTGCGCACGCCGACCGTGCTGCAGATGGAGGTCACCGAGTGCGGCGCGGCCGCGTTGACCATGATCCTCAACTCGCTAGACCGCGACGTGCAGCTGGAAGAAGTTCGAGAGGCGTGCGCGGTCTCGCGTGACGGCGTCAACGCCCTCAAGATCATCGAGGCGGCCAAGAGCTTCGGGTTGGAGGCCGAGGGCTTCCGCTACAGCGCCGAGGAGCTCCGCACCATCGAGCCGCCGTTCGTCGTGTTCTGGAACCAGAACCACTTCCTCGTTGTCGACGGGTTCCGGCGCAACAAGGTCCACCTGAACGACCCGGCATCAGGCCGCCGCACCGTCTCCCGCGAGGAGTTCGCCGACAGTTACAGCGGAATCGCGCTCACGTTCGAGCGAGGGCCCGACTTCCGACCAGACGCCCGACGTCACCGGCGCCGGCCCCTCGTCGAGATGTTGGGGTTGCTCGGCCGGTCCCGCACCGGCATCGTCTACGCGGTCATCGCCGGCATCGCCATGGTCGTGCCCTCCACCGCGGCCGCTCTGCTGACGTCGATCTTCGTCGACCAGGTGCTCCTTGTCGGTGACACGGCCTGGGTGGCGAGGGTGGTGGCGCTGGCGGTCGCGGTCGCCGTGCTCCAGCTGCTCCTCAACCTGTTTCAACAACGGGTGCTCCTGCGCCTGCAGACCAAGCTGTCGATCCGCATGTCGGCCGGGTTCCTGTGGCACCTCCTGCGCCTCCCCACCCGCTTCTTCGACGCCCGCTCGCCGGGCGGGCTGGTGAGCCGGGTCCAGCTCAACGCCCAGGTCGCCCAGCTGCTGTCCGGACAGCTGGCCACCACCGCGATCAGCGGCATCAACATGGTCCTGTTCGGCGTCGTCCTTTGCATCCTCAACTGGATCCTGGCGCTGGTCGCGATCGGTGTCGCCACCCTCAACCTCGTCGTGCTGTTCGTCGTGTCGAAGGCGCGCATGGCCGCCAACCAGAGCCTCCAGCAGACGCTCGTCCGGCTGAGCGGTTACACGTACCTCGGCATCAGCATGATCGACGACATCAAGGCGACCGGCTCGGAGAGTGACTACTTCTCCCGCTGGTCGGGGACGCAAGCGCGGGCCCTCAACGCCGAGCAGCGACTCGGCTCCCTCACCCAGTCCCTGCTTGTCGCGCCCGGCTTCCTCACCATCCTCAACACCGTCGTCGTCCTTACCATCGGCGGCTTCCTGGTCATCGACGGTGAGCTGAGCGTCGCCACCCTGATCGCCTTCCAGGTCCTCGCCGCCTCGTTCTTCGCGCCGATCGCCCGGCTCATCTCGGTGGCCAGCCAGTTCCAGAACGCCCGCGCCTGGATGCAGCAGATCGGCGACGTGACGAACCAGCCGCTCGACCGCTCGGCGGATGCGGCGCCCGCGCCGGTCGGCGCGGCACCGGTCGGCGGTGGCGATGAGTCGGCCGAAGCGAAGCCGCAGACCCGTGTCGCCGTGCGGGCCAACGCGGGCGACGGCCCGTCCCCGAACGGCGATCACCCGACGTCGCGACTGCGAGGTCACGTCGAGCTCCGAGACGTGACGTTCGGGTACGTCGCCAACGAGCCGGCGCTGATTCGCGACCTCAACGTCACACTGCGTCCCGGTGAGCGCGTCGCTTTTGTCGGACCGACCGGCAGCGGCAAGTCCACCGTGGCCAACCTGATGGTGGGGCTGTTCCACCCGTGGTCGGGCCAGGTCCTCTTCGACGGCGTGGCGCGCGAGGCCGTGCCCCGGGAGGTGATAGCCGCTTCGCTGGCCAAGGTCGACCAGTCCATCCTGCTGTTCAGCGGGAGCGTGGCCGACAACATCCGGTTCTGGGACGAGTCGATCTCGCCGAGGGACGTGGTGCGAGCGGCCGAGGACGCCTGCATCGCCGAGGAGCTCGCCGCCAATCCCGGCGGCTTCGGTCACCGGGTGGCCGAGGGCGGACGCAACTTCTCCGGCGGTCAGCGCCAGCGCCTGGAGCTGGCCAGGGCACTGGCCATCAACCCGACGATCCTCGTGCTCGACGAAGCCACCAGCGCACTCGATGCAGTCACCGAGCAGCGGGTCGACAACGCGCTGCGGCGACGTGGGTGCACGTGCGTGATCATCGCCCACCGTCTGTCGACGATCCGTGACTGCGACCAGATCATCGTGTTGGACCGCGGGAACGTGGTCGAGCGTGGCACGCACGAGGAGCTCATCGACCTCCACGGCGTCTACGCGGAGCTCGTGTCGCATGGCTGACACGACACACACCGCCACGGGTGCGCCGCCTGCTGGTGCGCCGCCTGCTGGCCCACCGACCGTCGGTTTGGAGGACGCGCTGCGCGCCTGCGGCACCAGGCACCTGGTCGGCGCCAACCGGCCCGTCGAGGTGGTCGGCGACGTCGCTTGGTACGTGGCCGAGGGCGACCTCGACCTGTTCCTGCAGGAGCAGACGCTTGACGGTGTCGGCCGGCGCCGCCTCCTCTGCTCGGCCCGGATCGGAACGCTGGTGTGGACTGGGGACGTGGCGAACGTGCCCCCCGGCTGGCGGCTCCTCGCCGTCAGCCACGCCGGCACCCAGCTCCTCAGCGTCTCTGGCCCGGAGTTGCGCCAGCAGGTCGACCCGGCGATCGTGGCCGACCACGTGGAGGCGTTCGTCGCCGGTGTCGTCGGCGCGACCGGGGCGCCCGGACCGGTCCAACAGCCCCCGGGCCGGCCGCCGCCGGACGCGCCGGACGCGCCGGACAGCGGCGCAGACGCCCTTCAGGTCCGCATCACCGCCGCACGTCAGGCCTTCGGCGACATCGTCAGGGCCAGGATCGCCGGAGCCATCGATCAGGACTCCCTCGAGGCGGCGCGCATCGGCTCGGTCGTCGAGCGCCAGAACCGGCTCCTCGACTCGGCGCTCGCCGATCTCATCGAGGTGGTCGATCGGGCCGAGCCTCTGGCCCACGTGCCCGCGGACCAGCTGGCGCAGCTCGACGTGGCCCTCTCCCGCATCGGTCGCCAGATCGGCGTCGTGTTCCCGGACGATGTGGGACTCGAGTACGTCGACGGCGACCCAGTGGCGCGTCGTGTGAAGGCGGCAGGGTGTCGAGTGCGGACGGTCACGCTGGCCGCGCAGTGGTGGACCAAGCCCGGCTTGGCGCTGCTCGGCTTCCTGGCCACCGACGATCGGCCCGTCGCGCTGGTCACGGTGCGCGGGCGCTACGTGCTCTTCGACCCGGCGACGGCCGAGTCGACTCGGGTTGATCGGTCCGTCGCCGAACGCTTGGCTCCCCGGGCGTTCACGTTCTACCGCCCTCTGCCGCGGGCGGTGACGTCGGCCAAGACGTTGCTCAGGGCGGCCCTGTCCGGGCTGCGCTCGGAGGTCTGGCTGCTGGTGGTCCTTGGTGCCCTGGCCGGTCTGGTCACCCTCATCACGCCGATCGTGACGTCGATGGTCTACAACTGGGTGCTGCCGCTCGGCAATCGGTCGCTGCTCCTCGCCGTGTCCTGCCTGCTGTTCGGAGCGGCCGTCACCTGGGGCTTCGTCTCGCTGGCCCAGAACCTGACCATGGTTCGCATCAGTGGACGGCTCGAAGCCGACCTCGATCCCGCGGTCATGGACCGCCTGCTGGCGCTGCCGGCCGACTTCTTCCGCCGCTACGACACCGGGGACCTGGCCACACGGGCGGCCGGGCTGCAGATCATCCGCCTGCAGCTCTCGGGCACCGTGGTCACGTCGTTCCTCGGCCTCATCTTCTCGGTGTTCAACGTTGCCCTGCTGTTCGGCTACTCGGTCATCCTGGGACTCGTTTCGATGGCCGTCCTCGTCGTCGCCGGCGCGCTCCTGGTGCCCCTCAACCTGCGCGTTGTGCGCTACCAGCAGCGTGCCTTCGACGCCACCGGTGATGTCGCTGGCGATCTGTTCCAGGTCGTGAGGGCGGTGCACAAGGTGCGCATCGCCGCCGCCGAAGCCCGCCTGATGGCCCGTTGGGCTTCGCTGTTCAGGGTCCAGCAACGAGCGACCTACGCCGCTGGGCGCTTCCAGGCCTGGATCTTCGCCATCATCGCCGCCCTTCCGGCAGTCCTGGCGCTCGGGCTGTACGCGGTCGCTGGCACGGCGCTCGTCGGCGACATCTCGACGGGCGACTTCCTTGGACTCGTGACGGCGCTCGGTCAATTCACCGCCGCCCTCATCGGCGTCGCGCTGTCGGTCGGCCCGCTCCTCACCGTCGTGGCGCTGTGGCGCCGTCTCCTGCCGATCTTCGAGGAGCCGTTGGAGGAGGTGGGGACGGTACCGCCCGGCCCGCTGTCTGGGTCCATCGCGCTGCGCGACGTCACGTTCAGCTACGACGAGGAGAGCGCGCCGGTGCTGACGAACGTTTCCTTCGACGTCCAGCCCGGGGAGTTCGTCGCCATCACGGGCCCGTCGGGCTCGGGCAAGTCGACGCTGATGCGTCTGTTGCTCGGCCTCGAGCGGCCCGGCTCGGGCACCGTGCTCTACGACGGCAAGGACCTCCAGTCGCTCGATGCTCGGGACGTCCGCCAGCAGATCGGTGTCGTGATGCAGGGAGCACGTCCCCTGCCCGGGGAGATCATGACGACGATCCTCGGGGACCAGCCGGGGGACGAGCAGCACGCGTGGGCGGCGGCGGAGGCGGCCGAGCTCGCCACCGACATCAGGCGGATGCCGATGAAGATGCACACCATCATCGGTGAGGGCGGTCTGGCCTTCTCCGGAGGCCAGGTGCAACGCATGATGATCGCGAGGGCGCTGGCCCGCCGGCCCCGGGTGATCTTCCTCGACGAGGCGACGAGCGCCCTCGACGACCGGGTGCAAGCGGCGGTGTCGGAGCACATCAACGCGCTTCAGACGACGCGGGTCGTGATCGCCCACCGGCTGAGCACCATTCGCGACGCCGACCAGATCTTCGTTCTCGAGGGGGGCGTGCTGGTGGAGTCGGGCACGTACGCAGAGCTGATCGAGCTGGACGGCGCGTTCAGCAAGTTGGCCGCCCGGCAGATGGTCTGAACCACTCGAAGGACGCCGCAGGTGGTGCCGGGGAACAGCGAACGGTTTCACGGACCGCGCGACGTCCGCCTCCGCCGCCCGCTAATTCGTAGTACTGTCGTACAAATCAACTTTGATCGGAGCCGGACATGGGACGAGAAGGAGAGCTCAGGGATCAAATCCTGAGCCGTGCAGCTAGCGATGAAGCCTTTCGGGAGCAGCTCAAGAGCGATCCGCAGGCAGCGGTGAAGGACGTCACCGGCGTCGATATTCCGTCCGGCACCAAAATCGTGGTCGTCGAGGACACGGCTGAGAAGATCCATCTCGTTCTGCCCCCGCAGGGCGCAGGCTCGAAGATGTCAGATCGGGAGCTCGAGCAGGTCGCGGGCGGCGCCGGCCCTGCCAGCGGCACTGCCTGCTACGACTCGAACACCTGCACCGTTCCCGACATAACCTCTCTTTGGTAACGGGTGCGCAGCACACCGTCGACGCATATCTGAACCCACTCTGCACCTCGCTGTCGCCGACACTCGTGCCGCCGGATTCGCTGCAGCGGATCCGGCGGGTCGCACGGTCACTGCCGTTTGGGCTGACCGACTTCTTCGGCTTCGAGTGTCCGCTCGGAGCGAGCCGGACTACGACGGATGTTCTGTTCGCCGTCCGGCGCCGTCAGGCCCCCGAGTTGGTCCACTGCAACCCGACCTGGCAGTCGCTGCGAGATTTTGCGCGATCGTGGTCGGACTCGACGGGCGTCCTCTACGACCGCGTCGCCAACATCTGGCTCGAGTTCGACACCGAGCAGGTTCCGGCAAGCGGTCTGGTGGAACCGCCGAACGTATTTTTCGCGACCGAGGACGTACCGGGACCCGACCGTCGACTGCCCAGCTGGTGCGTCGATACCGCACTCGGCGTCCTGCGCGGTGGGGGGCTTGCGAGCGCGGAGCGGACGACACTGCAGCACTGCGTGGAGCAACTGCCGGCGCCCGCGAGCGTCTTCCAGGTGGGCAGCATGCTCGCGCGTCCCGGGTCCGGCACCCGAATCTGCGTGAGAGACCTCGACGCCCGACAGATCCTGCGCTACCTGCACACGATCGGCCGGCCGGACGATGACGGTGCGCTGACCGGCCTGCTCGACGAGTTCGCACCGCTCGTCGACGCCGTCGACCTCGACATCGACGTCGGCGAGCACGTCGGGCCGAAGGTCGGTCTCGAGCTCCGCTACGAACCTCGCGACGTACCCCTTACGCGGCTCGACGCGCTGTTCGCCCGACTGGTCGCGCTCGGCTTGTGCTCGCGGGCCCAGCAAGAGGCTCTGTCAGCCTACCCGGGCACCCTTGTCCCCACGGGCGCCCATGCAGCCCAGTGGCCCCGGCCGCTGGTTGAGATGTCGCGCCTTCTGGGCGGGAGGGCCGCCGGTGTGCTGCGCCGTGCCGTGCACCACGTCAAGCTCGTCCACGAGCCGGGCCGGCCTATGTCGGCGAAGGTGTACCTCGAAGTTCACCTCGATTGGTTGGTCCGCTCGGGGGCTGAGCTGTCGCTGGTCGCACCCGCGCCGTGACCATGCGGCGCGCCGCCGAGCGGCTTCCGGCAGGCCTGGACTGGGCGATCCTGTTCAATCTGCACACGTTCGGAATGCTGATCGACGGCGCCGAGCTGCGACAGGTGTTTCGGCTTGCGCAGGACTGTCCGCTCGAGCGGCACAGCCACGTCGTGCTGTCGTCGCAGGGCAGGTTGCTCGCACCACGCGACGGCGGACCGCTCGAGGATGCCGTGGCCGGCCTCCCGTGGACTCTCAAAGGAGCGGGATCGCTCGTCGACAGCTTTCAGGAGCGGCTGCAGGCCGTGGCCTGGGAGGACGCGGATTGCCTCGGGCTCGCGCGGCTGGACTCAGCGTCCAGCCACCCCGGCGTCGTACTCTCGGTCGTCGTCGATCCGCGGACGGGATGGGGCTCGGGCACCGCTGTGTGGGACCGGGACGAGGAGGATCTCGACGGTCTGCTCGCGGCGGTCGGCGTCCATCCCGACGGCGGAGAGCGCAGCCACGCTGGACGCGTCTCACGCCTGCGCATCCACGTGCCAACACATATCCAGGCTGGCCGGCTCGCGTCGTTCACCCGCCCCGACAATTGCACCTGGTTCTTCTTGCGCCAAGGGCAGCTCGACGAGCAGTTGCAGCGAGGCCTCGCGCTCGCCGGGCGCGATCGGGTGCGCGAGGGCGGCGAGCGCGCGTTGGCGGCGACGGCGAGGCTTGCACGATCGGCCGCCACGGACGGCTGGGCTATGCGCTTTGAGCCTGTCCACCCGGCACCAGCGCGCCACTACGGCAACGTGGCCCCGCATGGATTGGTCTTACGCACTCTGCGTCACGCGGGCGATGGCGAGCTCCACGGAGAGCTGCTCGCGAACCTGGAGAGGGAGCAGCGGGAGGGCCTGTGGCCGTTTCACCGCGGCGGGCTTCCCACTGCGACCGACACCGGGCTCATGGCCCTGGGCCTCGCCCCTGCGGCTGCCACGACGCAGGCGCTCGAGAGCTTCCGCACCAAAGCGGGCGGGTACGTCCCGCAACATTGGGCAGCGTCGCCCCAGCCGGGCCGAATGATGATCAGGGACGCATGCCGACACTGGTGTCAGGCGGACTACGCCACCACGGCGCTCGTGGCGGCTCTCCGGCGCGAGGGCGAAGACCCGCGAAGCGCGGCGCTCGACTTCCTGGCCGCCGGCTTTGACCGTCGTGGCGGTCTCTTTTTCGCCAACCCCTATCTCGTGGACTGGGCGCTGGCCGAGGCTGTCGGCAGGACCGGCCCCGAGCACTTGCGCAGCGCGCTGCTCGCCGAGCTGCTTGCCTCGATCAACGACGACCACTCGTTCGGTCGCTACGACATAGCCTGCTCGACGGCGCTCGGAGCGCTCGCCCTCGCTGCCCTCGGGTATCGGGGCAAGACGCTCCGGCTGGTCCAGCTCCGATTGGTCGATCTACTCACACCGGAGGGAGCAACGCCGGTCAACTCCGTGCTCTTCCATCAGAGCCTGCGGCTCGACCCCGAGCGGCTCGGGCCGGCGCGGTTGACTCGTCTCGCCCTCGATGATTCCCAACGGCGGATCGTGAGCGTTGGGAACTCCTGGTTCGCGCTCGCGTGGTTCCGCGACAGCGCCGGACTGCTCGCCACCTCGCTCGCCGCGCTCGCGCTCGCCGTGCCATGCGAGTCGGCGATCGACGACCTGGAAGTACCTCAGCCGGTCGCCGACAACCGTCTTGGGAGATATCGCGCTGCCAGTCCGTCGGAGTACATCGCCGAGTTCGCGCTACCGCCGTATGCCGACTGAGCCGCTCGACGGGCTGCTTCGCGACGTCGTCGCCCGCTCGAGCTTCCCGTTCGAGCGACGCCACGACGGCTGGCTACGGCCGCCTTTGGAACAGGTCGACGATGGCGATCTCGACCGGCGCCTGAGGGACTGGACCAACAGCCTCAGCCCGAGGAGCTCGCCCGAGCACCTCCGGCGGCTGGTCGACTATGAGGGTTTGACGCTCGCGGAGGCACGGGCGCTGCTCGGTCCCGTGAGGCTTGCCGACGGCGCAGCGCTGCCGGCCTGGGCGCAGACGCTCGGCAGGGCGCTCGCTGGCTACGAGGCGGCCCTCGACGACGAGCGCGAGCTGTTCGATCCCGCCGCCCCGGTGCCGTTCGAGGAAGCCCTGCTTCCGTTCGTCCTTCTGCTGAGAGAGCGCCTCGAGCCGGCCGGGCTGGACGACACCGCACGCCGCGGCTGGGAGCGCAGGCTGCTGGGCACGCTGGGGACATGGGCCGTCGCCACGCTGTTCGCCGAGTTCTCGAGCTTTCGCGGACCGACCTCCACGTTCTCGTCTGTGCTCGACCGCGCCGCGGGCCTGCCGCCGCCGCACGAGGCGTATCGGCGGTTCATCGGCGAGCTGGCCGCTGGCGGGATGGCACGCGTGGTCGCCCGCTATCCGGTTCTGGGGCGAGTGCTCGGTCAGATCACGCACCGCTGGATCGCGGTCGCCGACGACCTGCTCGAGCGCCTCGCGTGTGATCGCCCGCTGCTCGAGGCCGTCTTCAACGATGGTCGAGCGCTCGGCGCCGTGGTCGCCGTGGTACCGGCGCTCTCCGATGCGCATCGCGGTGGGCAGCAGGTGGCTCTGGTGCGCTTCGCGGACGGGCCCGCGATCGTCTACAAGCCGCGCAATCTCGGCATGGAGACTGCGTACGGCGCTTTTCTGGAGTGGCTGGTCGAGGCCGGTGCCCCGCTCGCGATCAAGGCGCCGGCCGTCTTAGAGCGCGGTCCCTACGGCTGGGTCGAATACATCGAGCCCCGCCCCTGCCCCGACGCGGCTGCGCTCACCCGCTACTACGAGCGCGCCGGGCAGCTGCTGTGCCTCGCCCACGTCCTCTGTGCGACCGACTGCCACTACGAGAACTTGATCGCCGATGGCGAGCAGCCCATGTTGATCGACGCTGAGACTCTGATGCATCACCGGCTCGTGGCCGAGGCAGGCGCGGCACCCGGGGCGGCCCAGGAGCGCGCGGCAGACTTCGTGGCCCGCTCCGTCCTGCGCACCGGACTGCTCCCGATCTGGCAGGCCGGTGCCGACGCTCGGTTCGCCCACGATGTCAGTGGCTTCGGTGCTGAAGCCGGCGCGCCCACCTCGGTTGTCGTCCCCCACTGGATCGACGTCAACAGCGACCGCATGGCCCGGACTCAGAAGCGCTCAGCTCTCGGCCGGCGGCACAACGCGCCCCGACTCGGGGACGCGGTCGTGCCGATCGATGACCACATGGAGTCTTTCCTCCGCGGGTTTCGATCGCTGTACGAGTTCATGCAGAAGCGACGCGAGCGACTGCTCGCTGCCGACGGCCCAATCGCCATCTTCGAGGGGCAGACGACTCGGATCGTCTTTCGCTCGACGCAGGTCTACGGCTTGATCCTGATGGCGATTCAGGACAATCCGTCGCGCATGCGCGACGGCGCCGACGCCGGGACGACGCTCGACCTGCTCAGCCGCACGTATGTCACCGAGCCTCAGCGTCCGGTCCACTGGCCGTTGCTCGCGGCCGAGCGCGAAGCCCTTGCTCGGCTCGACGTCCCCGTGTTCGAGGCTCCCGTGGACGGCCGGCAGCTGCTGCTGGAAAACGGGGAGGGAGTCCCTGGATGCATCGTGAACGCCAGCCTCGCCGATGTCCGGGACCGCGTCGCCGGACTGTGCATCGAGGATCTCGAGGCGCAGGTCGAGCTCGCGACGGTGGCCTTGCGGTCGCTTGGACGGCCGCCGGAGCCGTCCCGGCGCTCCGCGCTCGCGGGTGGCGATGCGCGGCCGGTCGATCCGGAGCCGGCCACGTTGGTCGACGCCGCAGGTCGACTCGCCGACGTGCTCGCAGCCAGGGCGATTCATGGGCGGGACGGTTCGTTGACCTGGGTGGGCCCTCGCTATTTGCCCAACTCGACGCGCATCGAGCAGGCTTCGTTGAGGGTCGGCCTCTGGGACGGAGTCGCCGGGGTGGCGCTGTTCTTTGCCGCGCGCTCACGTGTCGGCGACGATCGTCGAAGTCATGAGCTCGCGGTTGGCGCATGGCAGACGGTGAGGACCGCCATCCGGCGCGATGGCACGGTCGGCAGCCTCGGCCTGGGGGCGGGAACGGGGCTCGGATCGCTTCTCTACGCCGCCGCCGAGATCGGTCGCCTGCTGGAGATCGATGTCGACGAGGACGTCGATCTGCTGCTCGACGGTTTCGACGATGAGGCGATCGCCAACGACGGGACGCTCGACGTGATGGGTGGAGCCGCGGGCGCCATCCTCGGTCTGCTGGCTGCCGATCCGATCGTTCCGAACGGCCGCGCCCGTGACCTCGCCAGCCGCTGTGGGTACCGCCTCATTGGAGCCAGCGTTGCCACCGCGGACGGCTCCCGTGCCTGGCCCTGCGAGTATGCCGAAGGGGCACAGCTGACGGGGTTTGCCCACGGCGCCGCCGGCATCGCCTACGCGCTTGTGCGCCTTTCGCAGGCGACCGGCGACTGCGCGTTCAAGGCTGCAGCCGAGGACGGCATCGGCTACGAACGCGCCGTATTCGACCCGAACGCCAGCAACTGGCCGGACCTGCAGCTGAGCGGGCAGGATTCCAACCGCGAGGGCGGGCGACGCTTCCAGACGGCGTGGTGTCACGGTGCTCCCGGAATCGGGCTGGCCAGGCTGGGCGGACTCGCAGTGCTCGACACCCCGGCCATCCGGGCGGATATCTCGATCGCGCTCGAGACCACCCAAGCAATGCTCCAGGAGCTCGCCGCTGAGCCCGACCACCTCTGCTGCGGCAACACGGGGCGCATCGAGCTGCTGGCGAGCGCGGGGCAGCGGCTCGACAGGCCCGAGCTGACCGCACGTGCCCGTCGCCTGGCTGCCGAAATGCTCAACGCGGCCGGCGGGCCAGATCACCTGTGGTACGCCGCGGGGCTCCCGAGGGGCGTCTACTTTCCCGGACTGTTCACGGGCGCGGCGGGCGTCGGTTACGAGCTCCTGCGACTGGCGTACCCAGAGTCGCTTCCGTCGGTGCTTCTTTGGGAGTCACCCGACGTTGCGGCACGAGGTTAACGGGCTTGTATCACTTGTTGGGCGTCCTCGGTGACGGTGGCGTGGTCGCTACGGTGGCCTGGGAGGGTGGCCTTCGAATCGGCACGAACTGGTTCATGGGCTCTGGGGTAGATCGCACGCAGGGCAGCGAGGCCCGCAGCGAAGCGAGGACAGACACGGAGCTGCCCTGGCGGCCGGAGGCCGCGCTTGACGGAGTAAGGAAACTACTCACCGCACGACTGGTTCGACAGACTGGTTCGACAGACTGGTTCGCAGAGACTGGCTCAGAGGGTGACGGTCTGCCGGGTGACGGTCTGTCCTCCGTCGCTGACGGGCGATGCCCTGTCGCGGGCGAGGCCTAACAGTTCTGTTGGCAGGGCAAGAGCGGGTCGCGGGCGCAGGGCAGGCCGTCTGCGTGGACGCTCATCGTGTAAGGCGTCGGCGTCGCTCGGGGCTGCTCACGCCCTTGTCGCCGGTCCGTTGTGCGCGCGGCGGTCCGGTGGGATAGTGCTGAAAGGTCTCTCAGAGCCGATGCTTCGTTGCTGAGGCTTGCTTCACCCCGAAGGAGTTGCCATGCGACGAAGCGGCATCATCGCCATCATCCTCGGCCTGGTAGCCAGCCTATTCCTCGTCGCTCCGGCGGCGTCCGCGCCTAGGACCTACCCGAGTTGCAACCTGCCGGAGTCCGATGCCGAAGCCCTCTACATCCTGAACGCGATTTATCCGAACCGGTACATCTGGGACGACGCTGACATCACCGTGGCGGTCCAGGCGGCCCGCAATGTTGACCAGGCCTATGTGGACGCGGCACAGGATGCGATCGCCGCTTGGGCCGAGGTTATCGAGGACTGCTTCGACGGGCTGATCACCTTGACGGACGTTACCGACGATCCGACCAACCCGCAGTCAGCCGACATCGTCCTGCACTACGTTCCCTACGCCGGTGGATCAGTCTTCGCGGGCTACGCCATCTGCGGTGCCAACGGCTGCCCCAACATCCTGGTGCGGTCGGAATTCTCGCCCGGGGTAGGGATCGAGGACTACACCGCCGAGTACCTGTTCTACGTGACGCTGCACGAACTCGGCCATGCCCTAGGCCTGGGACACGCAACAAACCTGCGCGAGAGCACCGACCTCATGGGTTACGGCTGGATTGGCGATGCGCCGGACCCGTTGTTCTCGCAGTGCGATCTCGACGCGTTCGCATACGTCTGGTCGTGGGCGCTCGATGGCAGCAGCTCGACGGGTCCCGGGCCGAGCGACCTCGCGCTGACGTTCGACTGCTCTGCCTGACGCTCGACGCCCGGGCGCATTTGCGGCGCAGCCGCTCAGCTGGCTTAACTGAGTCGTACCCCAGTGAGTGGGCATCTCGTCGCGTCGGCAGGCTTGCCCGTCGCACCGGTTCGGCAGGGGTGCAACATCCGCCCTCGACTGATCCTGCTGATCGTTCGCTCGTGCTTGGGCGGGTGTTGCGGCCCTGGGGGTCGGTGCTACGCCCATGGGTGACGACGGGACGAGGTGGCCACCTCTGCCGGTCTTCCTGGGGACTTGGGCGACGTAGCCGACGCCGGGCAGGGTGTCGGGGATCAGGTGACAGTTCGCGCCGCGGTTGTAGGCGTCGCTGCCGAGGGTGAGGCGGACGTGCTCGGCTTCGTTACCCGCAGACCAGCGCGGAGTCGATCCGCTTCTTCACGCTGCGGTCGGTGATCCAGGCGGTCAGGGCGGCGATCTCATCGACTAACAGCACGATCAGCGGCTCAGCCACCGAGGGGGTGTGCAGTCGGGTCACCCCCATCAGCCGGTCGGCGCGGCGGCGCATCTCGTCGACAGCGTCCTCGAGCAGGGCCGCCAGGCCGTTCTCGTAGCCGCCGGGCAGGTTGGCGTTGCCGTGGGCGAACCGGTCGAACAGCGGCCGGCCGAACGCGAGCTCCATCCCGCCCTTCGGGTCTACCGCCCACACCTTCACCAGCCCGGCCCGGACCAGCGGGGCGAAGCCGGCGATGATCGCCCAGACTTCGGCCTCGTCCCGCAGCGCATCCACCCGCTCACCGACCTCGCGAGTCTGCGTGTCTCGGATCACATCCTTCGTCACCTGGCCGAGGCCGTACGGACTGGCACCGCAGCTGAGAATGCGGGCTCGATCAGCTGGCGGCCGCTGACCCGCTGGTTGCACATGCTCGGCTTCCGGGGCCACTTCGCCACCAAGTCCCGCCGCTACTCCGTCACCCTCGGCCGGCTCCGCGCCGACCGCCGCACCTGGCGACAACGCCATGCCCCGACCCACCGACCCGACCTCGACGAGCAGGACACCGGGAACACAACGCTGGTGGTCTCCGGATCGTGGGAGTTCGTCGGTCTCGGCTGGCTCACCACCGGCGACGCTGTCCTCGCCGCTTCCGCCGCGGCCCGCGCCCGCGAGCGCCGCGACCAGGCCCGCAACCACCGCACGATCCACCACGACACTGACCAGGACTGATTGGAGACTCGCCATGCTCCGCCGCGCCATTGCCGCCGGGCCCGAGCACTCGCAGGCCCTGCAGCCAACTGCCGCCCGGCCCTGGACCGCGCATAACGCTCGGCAACGCCGCTGCAACCAGGAGGGAGGTTGATCATGCTCGACGTGGAAGTAGTGGCGCCATTGCTGCGGGCTAGGGAGGTAGCGGAGCTGCTGGCCGTTTCGGTGTGGCATCTTGATCAATTGCGCAGGGATGGTCTGATCAGGTCCGTTCAGGTTGGTGCTCGGACGCACCGGTACCACCCAGACGATGTGGCCGAGTTCGTGCGGAGGCGTCGTGGCTAGCCGTCTGGTGAACGGTCGTTGGCGGGCCCGGATCTATCTGTCTGGCGGAGGCGAGCGGACGAAGGTTTTTGGGTCCAAGCGGGAGGCGGTGGCGTGGGAGGTTCACAACCGTGGTCGCCGACCGGAATCCAAGGAGTCGTTGACTCGCTGGTTGGAGAGGATGGGTCCAGACGTCCTGCTGGGCGGCCTGTCGCCGTCGACTCGGGCGACTTATCGATCTCATTTAGTCGTCGGATCATCCCGGAACTCGGACCCGGGCGCTGAGCGCGATTACCGCCGCCCACATCGAGGCAGCGCAACGATCCTGGACGTCGTCGAACGTGAGCCCGACGGTCGTTGCCGGAATGCTGAACTGCCTCGCGCGCCTCTTCCGGGTCGCGATCAAGCAGGGTGACCTCTCGGTCAGCCCGATAGCTGCCGTCGAACGCGCACGGTCTGGCATTGAACGAGTAACGCCGACGTTGACGGTCGAGGAGGTCGACCGCCTGGCCGCAGCGTGTGACAAGGTGAGCCGCCGCTACCGCGACTACGTGCGGCTGGCCGCGCTCCTCGGCCTCCGTGCGGGTGAACTGACAGCGCTATAGGTCGGGGATGTGGACCTGACGCTGGGTGTGGTGACCATCCGCAGAACTTTCTCAGCTGGCGAGTTGCAGACTCTGAAATCCCGTCGGGTACGCCAGGTCCCCGTCGTGGGCGAACTGGGACCGGTCCTGTCCCGGATGATCAGCGGTTGAAGGCCTTCTGAGGCAGTGCTGCTGGGGCCGCTGGGCGGTCGGCTGTATCACTCGAACTTCCGTACGAAGGTGCAGTGGCCCGAGCTGGTCCGCCGACTTGGCTGGCCGGGGCTGCGATTCCATGATCTGCGGGCTACCGCGATCGTGTTGTGGATTCGGGCCGAGGTGCCGCTGACAACCGTTCGCATGCTGGCCGGCCATGCCAGCCTGGCGACGACCGACCGCTACGCGAGGATCGCGCGAAACGACCTCGCGGGGGCGGCGGCCCAGGTGAATTTGTACATTTCTCGTACACGCGGCGGGCTAGGTCCAACGTCCGAAGATCGTGACAACGACGTTGACTAGGTGCATCGTGTTGGAGCGGACGACGGGAATCGAACCCGCATTCTCAGCTTGGGAAGCTGATGTACTGCCATTGTACGACATCCGCAGGCGGCCGATCTGGTCGAGCGAGCCGCGGCGAGCAGTGTATCCCAACGACGCGGCAGGGCCAGCTGTCCGAGCCAGGTCCTACAGTCTGAGCCACACAAGGAAGCACGAACTGATACGAGGGGGACCGATGAGTGAGGGACTCGGCTTCGGCCAAGTGGTCATCGACTGCGAGAACGCGTTGCGGCTGGGAGAGTTTTGGTCCGCCCTGGTTGGGCGCCCGGTCGACCCCGGGGCGAGCGAGTTCTACGCCTTCGTACCGGCGTCGTCCGACCGGAGCTTCCCGGCTCTGATGTTCCTGCAAGTGCCGGAGCCGCGCAGCGGCAAGAACCGTTGGCATCTGGATTTCTTCAGCCACGACCCGGCGGGCCAGGTGGACCGGGCGCTGGAGCTGGGCGCCGAGAAGCGGGGCGACTTCGACGAGTACGGCGTCAAGTGGACGACCCTCGCCGATCCGGAGGGCAACCTGTTCGACATCGGCGCCGCTCACGACTGAGCCCTTCGACCGGCTCAGGACCTCCGACAGGCTCCGGGCACGATCCTGGACAGATCAGGGTGCTCCCCCTTTCCTCCCTGCTCCGCCCTGATCCTGGCCGCTGCCTCTCGATCCCTCGATCCGGCAAGGTTACGGTGAAGTCCATGTCGAACAGTTCCGGCGAGCCCACCGACGTCGGACCGCTGGCGGGCGGCAACCTGCGGGCCTCGGATGCCGATCGCGAGAAGGTCACCACGGTGCTCAGCACCGCGTACGCCGAAGGCCGCATCACCCGCGAGGAGCACGACGAGCGCCTGGAGCGGGTCCTGGCCGCCAAGACATTCGACGACCTGGTGCCGATCACCCACGATCTCGTCCTCGCCCCCTCGACGACCGTCCCGTCACCGGTCCCCACCGATCCGAACGCGACGTACGCGCTCGACACCACCAACCCCAACCCCGAGGTCGAGAACCTGCTCGCGATCTTCGGGTCCGCGTCGCGGAAGGGCAAGTGGCGGATCCGCAAGGACACCAAGGCCTTCGCGTTGTTCGGCGGCATCGACCTGGACCTGCGCGAAGCCATCTTCGAGGCGCCCGTGGTCGAGATCAGCGGCGCCTGGTGCTTCGGCGGCCTGGACATCAAAGCACCGGCCGGCATCGAGGTGCGGGACCAGACGGTCGGCATCTTCGGCGGCACCGACGTGAGCGACCTGGGCGACCCGCAGCCCGGTGCTCCGGTGCTGGTGGTCAAGGGCGTCTCCCTGTTCGGCGGCGTCTCCATCAAAGGTCCGAAACCCGACAAGAAGAAGAAGGCGAGGAGCCACTCGTGGCACTGACGCCCGACGAGCCGGACCTTCAACCGGCTCCGGAACCGGAGCGACCAGCCCAGCGATCGGGGCGTCTCCGGGTCTCCGACGCGGATCGCGACGTGGTGGCCGAGGTCCTGCACTCCGCGTACGCGGAAGGCCGCATCACCCTCGCCGAACACGAAGAACGCACCGAGGCGGTGCACCTCGCCCGGACGTTCGACGATCTCGTCACGCTGACCGACGACCTCGTCCCGGTCCAGCCCCTTCCCCTGCGTCTCCCCGAGCCAACCCAGCAGCGGGTGGTCCGCGAGGGCGCCTCGGACGAACCCGACCGGATGTCGACCGTGATGGCCTCGGTGAAGCGGACCGGGCCGTGGCGGATCCGGGCCTACAGCGTGGCCAACAACGTGATGGGTTCCATTCACCTCGACCTGACCGAGGCCACCTTCGACGCCCCGGTGGTGGAAATCAACGGCACCCACCTGATGGGATCCCTGTTCGTCCGCGTACCGCTCGGCACCACCATCCGCGACGAGACCACCAAGGTGCTGGGCGAGACCTCCATCAAAGACATCGGCGACCCGGATCCGAGCATGCCGACGGTCGTCATCCGCGGCACCAATCTGATGAGCGGCATCAAGGTGCGCGGCCCCAAGAAGCCGCCGGGCTGGCGGAAGGCTCTAACCTGAATCGTCTATGGACGAACTGTTCGCGCCACCGGCCTACGACTGGCAGCGCCTCTCCCCCAAGTACCTGACCGAACGGCGGCTGATGTCGTGGATCGGCTGGCCGGTGCTGTTCGCCATCCCCGCCGTGTTCATCCTCATCTTCGCCAAGACCTGGTGGCTGGCCCTGCTGGTTCTGCTCGCCGGAGTCGGGATCGCCGCCGCGCGGCACGTGTTCCTCCCTCGCAGCTGGGCGTCGTGGGGCTACGTCGAACGCGACGACGACCTCTACATCACCCACGGCGTCTGGTTCCGCTCCCTGACCGCCGTCCCGTACGGCCGGATGCAACTGGTGGAGGTGCAGTCGGGCCCGGTCGACCGCTACTTCGGGCTGGCCAGCGTCACCCTCAAGACCGCCAGCCCGAGCACGGACGCCACCATCCCCGGCCTCGAACCGGATGAGGCGTCCCGACTCCGCGATCGCCTCACCCAGCTCGGCGAAGCGCATGCCTCCGGCCTATGACCGAGCCCACCACCGAACGCGTGCCGGAGCCGACAGCGCCGGAACGGCCCTGGTCGAAGCGGACTGAGCGCCTCCATCCCCTGACCCCCTTCATTCGCGGCTGGATCGTCTTCGTGGCGATCGCGCTCTACTTCGGCCGCGAACTCCTGGCCAACGGCGACCCGAACTCCGCCGCGCTGCCGGCCGGCCCGCGGATCCTGTTCGTGGTGGTCGCCGCCGCGGTCCTGCTGGCGGCCATCGGGGGGTTCGTCAGTTGGTACTTCACCCGCTTCGTGATCGACGACGAAGAGCTGCGGATCGAGAGCGGCGCGGTCTTCAAGAGCTCCAAGAAGGTCCCGTTCGAACGACTCCAATCCGTCGACATCGTGCAACCCTTCGCCGCCCGGCTCTTCGGACTCGCCGAGCTGCGGATGGAGGTCGGCTCCGGCGACAGCGTGATCAAGCTGCACTACCTCACCCGGGCCGAAGCCGACCGGCTCCGGGACTACCTGCTGACCCGGGCCCACGGCCAACGCGCCCGCATCGGCGACGACCGCGGGCCGGCCGCCGGCGTCTTCACCGACCTGAGCGCGGCCGACCAGCGCCTCGTGGTCGTCAGCCCCGACCGCCTGATCGGCAGCTTCCTCCTCTCCAGCGAGTGGCTGATGGCGGTCTTCGGCCTGGTCGTGCTGTTCATCATCACGAGAATTCTCGACGTGGTGCCGTTCGCCCTGGCCGCGCTCATCCCGATGGCCATCGGCCTGGTGAGCATGATCGGCACCCGGGTGATCGGCATGTTCAACTTCACCCTGGCGGAATCGCCCCGCGGTCTGCGCGCCGCGCGCGGACTCACCAGCCTGACCAGCCAGTCCATCCCGATCGACCGCATCCAGGGAATCCGGATCGCGCAACCCATCCTGTGGCGGCGGTTCGGCTGGTACCGGATGGACGTCAACATTCTCGGCTACAGCGGCGGGGAGGGCGAGGACAACTCCTCCAGCGCGACCAGCGTGCTGCTCCCGGTCGCCGACGCCCGGCAGGTCGGGCTGGCCCTGCAGCCGGGTCCTGGCCGGCGTCGACCTGGACGCCGTCGAGCTGCACCCGTCGCCGCCGGCGGCCCGCTGGCTCCGCTGGTTCGACTTCTGGACCCTGCGCTACGGCCACGACGAGCGGGTCATGATCACCGAACACGGCTGGCTCACGCACGTCCGCAACATCGTCCCGCACGCCAAGACCCAGTCCGTACGGCTTCAACAGGGACCGCTGCAGCGCCGGCTCGGCCTCGCCGACGTCCACCTCGACATCACCCGGGGACCCGTGTCGGCCACCGCGCACCAGGTCGGCGCGGCCGATGCCCGGTTGCTGGCCCTGAGCCAGCTGGACCGGGCCCGGGCCGCCCGGGAAGCCGACCGCGAACGCCGTACGGTCGCCGAAGTGATGGCCGACGCCCAGGACCACAGCGACCAGGAGGTGCTGGCCTGGTTCGGCCTCGATCGGAGTCGGCTGCTCGGCTCCGGCGGCGAGTCCGAGGTGTTCGCCCTGGACGAGGGCCGGGTGCTCCGGCTCTACCGCTCCACCCACGAGGCGCCCGCCCAGACGGCGGCCCAGCTGCGACGGCTCTACGACCTGTGGGCCGCGACGCCGCCGAGCGGGCCCGTCCCGTTCCAGGTGCCCCGCATCCTCGACGCCGGCCGGCTCGCCGGCCGGTACTTCACCGTCGACCGGCGGATGTCGGGCCGGATGCTCTCCGGCTGGCTGACCCGGGCCGCGCTGGCCGAACGCCGGGAGGTGCTGCTCGGCTATCTGAACGCCGCGGCTGCCCTGCACCGGCTGCCGAGTCCGACCACGAGCTTCGCCCGCCTGATCGGCGAGGACGCACGCGAATTCGACTCGCTGGCCGAGCTGCTGACCGCCCAACTGACCCGATCGCTGCAGCGCAGCTCACAACGGCTGGAGCAGGATCTGCCCGACGTGCGGGCCGTCTGGGACCGGTTGCAGTCGGCCCTGGTGCAGCGCACCTGCGTACCGCGACTGGTGCACGGCGACTTCTGCCCGCCCAACGTCTACCTGAGCCAGAACCCCCAGGGCCGCCCGGTCGTTTCCGGCGTCGGCGACTTCAGTCCACACACCCTGTGCGCCGACCCGCTGCTGGACATCACCGGCGCGGTCGCCTTCCTCGAGCTCGAGTCGTATGCGGGAGCCGCCGAGGACGCGGCCTGGCTCACCCAGCGGGCGATCGAGCTGTGCGGGCCCGGCACCGCCGAGTGGATGGGCGTCTACCGGGTCTTCTACGGCTTCTACTTCTCCGACGCGTACGCGTTCGACCTCCAGCTCTACGCCTGGTGCCTACGCCAACTCCGCCCGTAGCACCGGTCGGGGTCAGGGCGTGGAGCGACCGTTCTGGGCCCACTTCTCCATCCGTGCCAGCGTCTGGTTCATCGAGGTCAGATTGCGCCGATGCCAGCCGAGCACCTTCAAGGCCCAGGGCCAACGAGCCGCACTACTGTCGAACTCCTCCGTGACCGTGGTCGCCTCATCGTCGAGGGGGTCGAGCCGGTACCGCCACACGTGGCCCGCGAAGTGCCGCCACGAGATCAGCCGACCCTCCTCGAACTCGACGACCTGGTTCAAGATCTTGTACGGCAACCCGATCTGCATCTCCATCCCGAACTTCGCGCCGGCCGAGAGGCGCTCCGGCGTGCCGGGCTGGACCCCGCGTACCGATCCGGAGCCGTCGATCAAGGCGTGCCGGGCCGGGCGGGCGAGGAGTTCGAAGATCTCAGCGGCCGGCGCCGGGATCAGCCGGCTCGTGCTGATCACGGCGGGGGTGGACATCGACCCAGTGTGCCTGACTCCCCCATAGCCCACCGGCGGGAACTGCTCTGTCCGTGCCGAGTTGATCTCGATAGTCTCCCGCTATGAATGCAGACGCGAAGGCAGACCGTCCCGTCCTCGGGATCGATATCGGTGGCAGCGGAATCAAGGGTGCCCCCGTCGATCTGACCACCGGTCTGTTCAGCACCGACCGGCTCCGGATCGACACGCCCGCCAAGTCGACACCCAAGAACGTCGCCGCCGTGGTCAACCAGATCGTCGACAACTACGTCGACACCATCGGCGACGGTCCGATCGGCATCACCATCCCCGCCGTCGTCACCCACGGCCAGACCCGCTCGGCCGCCAACATCGACAAGTCCTGGATCGACGCCCCGGCCGAGAAGATCTTCGAAGACGTGCTCCAGCGTGAGATCTATCTGGTCAACGACGCCGACGCCGCCGGGGTCGCCGAGGTCCAGTTCGGCGCCGCCAAGGGCCACCCCGGGCTGGTGCTGATGACCACGCTCGGCACCGGCATCGGCAGCGCGTTGATCTACCGCGGGGTCCTCATCCCCAACACCGAGCTCGGCCACATCGAAATCGACGGGCACGACGCCGAAACCCGGGCCGCCGCCAGCGTCAGGGAGAGCCTCGGACTCTCGTACGGCGAGTACGTGCCGCGGCTGCAGCGCTACTACGAGGTCCTCGAGGCCCTCTTCTGGCCCGACCTGATCGTGGTCGGTGGCGGCGTCAGCAAGAAGTCGGAGAAGTTCCTGCCCAAGCTCCGGCTCAAGACCGAGATCGTGCCGGCCAAGCTGCTCAACACGGCGGGGATCGTCGGGGCGGCCTGGCTCGCGCGAGATCGGCTGACCAATCCCGACCCGATGAAGTAGCGGGTCCACTCCGCGAGGCGGCTTCCCGGTCGTCCTCGGACCTACCATCCGCCCTCGCAAGCTCGGGCTCCCGCCAGACCCTCCACGGTCCTGCGGACGACCGGGAAGCCGCCTCGCTTGTCTGTGCGTCGGTTCATCGGGTCGTGATTGCAACCGTGGGTCGGGTTGGGCTGAAGGGCGCACCCTTGGCTCGTGGGTTGCACCGTCTGCAGGGGGTGCGACGGACGAGTACGGGGTGCGGCCCAGGGGCCCCGGGGGCTACATCCGTTCGAGGGGTTCGATGCCGAGCAGGTCGAGACCGGTGGCGAGGACGGCTTTGGTGGCGGCGCAGAGGGCGAGGCGGGAGTCGCGGATCTCGCCCTCGGACTTCAGCACCGGGCACTGCTCGTAGAAGATCGACAGGGCGCCGGCGAGCTCGTACAGGTAGGAGCACAGCCGGTGCGGCTGCAGGGTGTCGGCCACATCGTCGACGACCTCGCCGAACCGGGTCAGGGCCAGGGCCAGGGTCTGCTCGGCGGGTTGGTCCAGCACCGTGATCTTGGTCTGTTCGGCCAACCCCTCGGCCTCGGCGCGGCGCAGCACCTGGGTGAGCCGGGCGTGCGCGTACTGCAGGTACGGGCCGGTGTTGCCGGTGGTCTGCACCATCCGGTCGATGTCGAAGACGTAGTCCTTGTTGATACCGGTGGACAGGTCGGCGTACTTCACGGCCGCCAGCGCCACCGGCGGTGAGGTCTGCTCCTCGGCGGCGTCCAGCAGCATCGCCAACCGCATCGCCTTGCCCTCCCGGGTCTTGAACGGCTTGCCGTCGGTCCCCAGCACCATGCCGAAACCCACATGCTCGGCCCGCACGTCGTCGGGCAGATAACCGGCCTTCCGCGCGACGGCGAACACCAGCGCAAAATGGTCCGCCTGCCGGACGTCGGTGACGTAGATCATCCGGTTCGCCTTCAAGTCCCGTACGCGGTGCCGGACCGCCGCCAGGTCGGTGGCGGCATAGCCGAAGCCGCCGTCGCTCTTGCGGACGATCATCGGGGCGGCGAAGCCCTCCACGAACACGCACAGCGCGCCGTCGTCGATCACGGCGGTGCCGTTGGCCTCCAGTTCGGCGGCGACCACGGCCAGGTCGTGGTTGTACATCGACTCCCCGGCCAGGTGATCATCGGTGAGCCGTACGTTCATCCGGGCGTAGGTGTCGTTGAAGCCGGCCAGCGAGATGTCCAGCAGGTCGTGCCAGATGGCCAGCGTCTGCTCGTCGCCGGCCTGCAGCATCACCACCCGCGCCCGCGCCCTCTCGGCGAAGGCCGGGTCCGTCTTGAAGTGGGTCGAAGCTCGCGTGTACAGCTGCTCGGCGGCGGGCAGGTCCAGGGTCTTGACGTCGACGCCCTCGACCAGCACCTGCTCGACCAGCATCCCGAACTGGGTCCCCCAGTCGCCGATGTGGTTCTGCGGCAGCACGGTGTGCCCGACCGCGGTCAGCACCCGGTTGAGGCAATCGCCGATGATCGTCCCGCGCAGGTGGCCGACGTGCATCTGCTTGGCGACGTTGGGCGCCGAGTAGTCGATCACCACGCGCTTCGGGTCGACGGACTGCTGCACGCCGTGGTCCGGATCGGACAGCTGGTCGGTGACTGCGGCCGCCAACACGTCGGCGCGGAGCCGGAAGTTGAGGAAGCCGGGTCCGGCGATCTCGACCGGCTCGCACAGGTCGTCGACGTCCAGCTGGTCCACCAAACGCTGGGCGATGGCCCGCGGCGGCTGTCCCTCACTCTTGGCCAGCCGGAGGGCGACGTTGGACTGGTAGTGGCCGAACTGGGGTCGGGTGGCCGCCCGAAGCTCCGGGTCGATGCCGGCGACGGCCTCGATCCGCGCGCTCAGTTGACCGGGAAGCGAAGACACGATCAATCAGTATCCCCGCTCTGCCGCCAACATTCATCTTTCAACTGGCGACCCCGGTCGCCGGGTCATCGGATCGCCTCGGAGCGCTCCCCGATTGGGGGCCTGCGGTGTACTGGAGCTTGTGAAGCCCGACCGCCGGTGGTGGGCCGCCATCCTTGTGTCGGCGTGGACGGTCGCGGGTTGCGGAGGAGGCCCGGCCGCTCCGGTTCCGACCACGGTTCCCAGCCCGGTTCCCATACCGGTTCCGACCCCCGTGCCGAGCGATGCCGATCGGCCGACCGCCGACGGCGGAGTCGTCCGACGCTGCGGGAGTCACTTCGCGGAGGACTTCGACCGGGGCTTGGAGGCGCGGACCGTCACGGCGGGGCCCGTGTCGCTCGTCAGCTTCCGGCTGGCTCCGGCGCCGTCCCCGCCCGGTGAGGTCCGAACCTTCAAGGTCATGGTGCGGTTGGCGGCTGATGCCGAGGCACGCCTGGAGACGATCACGCCGGGCACAACCCTGCTGTACGACCGGGCGCGCTTCCCCGACGCCAGCCGCGGCAGCCTGAGTGACGGTGAGCGCAGTGTCCAGTTCGTCGGCTGCGCGGATCGCCCCGCCGTCTTCAACGGCGCGGTTCTCACCACCGGACCGACCTCGGTCGCTCTTCGCGTGCACACCAGGGCCGGTCGCACCGACCTCACGCTCACCGCGTACAACGACTGAGCTCTCCGCACCCCCAGCCGAAATCTCTCAGCGGCTCCTCAACCAGACCGGCTGGGCTCCCGAGGGGGCTGGCACCGCGGACACCAGTAGCTGCGCCGCTCCTGGCCGGGAGGTCCGAACTCCTCGGTCCGGATGGCGGTGCCGCACCGCCGGCAAGGTTGGCCGGGGCGTTCGAAGACGTACGCACGCCGGCCGGTCCTCAGGTCGCCGGTGGTGGACTGCTCCGCCCGGGTGCGGTTGGCCAGCATGAGCTGCCGAGCCCGGTGCACCAGCCGGGGAAGGTCGGGCACCTCCTGCACCGGTGTGCGCGGGTGCAGGCCCTGAAGGAAGAGCACCTCGGCGCGGTAGAAGGTGCCGATGCCGGCCAGATTCCGCTGGTCGAGGAGCGCCTCGCCGATGGTACGGCCGGGTTCCCGACCGATCCGGGCGAGGGCCTCGGCGGCGTCCCAGTCGGGTCCCAGCAGGTCGGGCCCGAGGTGCCCGACCACCGTGTCCTCGTCGGCGGTGGGCAGCAGCTCGACCACCGGCAGCCGGTAGCCGACCGCGTCGTGACCCGCGGTCTGGAGCCAGGCGCGGATCTGGAACGGCTGGCCTCCCGACCAGCGCCGGCCGCGCGCGAAGGTCCGCCAGGTTCCGTCCATCCGAAAGTGCGTGTGCAGCGTGTAGTCGTTGGCGAAGCGGAACAGCTGGTGCTTACCGCGGGACACGACCTCGCGGACCCCCACCCCGGCCAGGTCTGTGGTCGCCAAGCTCGGCACTCGGAACTCGGTCCTGGTCAACTCCTGCCCGGCCAGCACCGCGTTAAGTCGCTGGCACGACCGCCAGACCGTGTCTCCCTCCGGCATTCACTCAGTGTGCCGAACCGCTCGGCAACTCCTCGCCGACCGCCCTGAGCATCACCGCCGCCCAGGTCCGGAACGGCCGCCACCCCTCGGCCAGGGTGGCGAATTCGGCATCGTCGAACGGCCGCCCCCAAAGGCGTGCGGTGGCCTCCCGTACGTGCGGAACATCGGTCACGACGTCGGCCAGCCCACAGGCGCGGACCACGATGAGGGCGCTGTAGAAGGGTCCGATGCCCGGGAGCTGCTGCACCGCCTCGCGCGCCTCCTCCGCAGACATTCCGGTGAGCCTCTCGACGGACAAGTCGCCCCGCTGGGCCGCCTCCGCGACCGCGTGCAGGCGCGGCACCCGATCGGCCGGCAGCCCCCGCAGCGTTGACACCTCCAAGAGTTGCGTCGGGGTCGGCACGGCCCGCACCGTCCGCCCGGCGAGCTCGAACGCCGTGCCGTACTCCTCGGCCAGCCGCTCGCGGACGGGGATCGCCTGCCGTCGGGCCCGCCGGGCACTGAGGATGGACCAGATCGCCGCCTCGTACGGGGAGTAGAACAGCGCCGCCGAAACCCGGGCGCCCGCGACCAGATCGACTTCGATACCGGATCCGCCCGGCAGACCCGGGCGTAATGGTCGCCGTCGTGGTCGGCCGAAACGACCCGGGCGACCTGGGCCAGGACCCGGCCCGAGTCGACCGGTCCACCTTCGGGCGGCTCGACGATCGAGACGTCGAGGTGTGGCCCGTCCTGCCGAACCTCCACCCCGACCTGGCTCTGATAGTCGCCGTCGACGCAGAAGGCCATCCGCATCACGCCGTCGAAACTGCGCTCGTCCCGGTGGCCGAAATCCATCGTGGCGATCCTCGCCAGGTCGAACGGTCCCGTGACGGGGATCCGGTGACGGATCAGGGTGCCCGTGTCCATCCGGTCATGGTGCCCGCCGGCACTGACACTCCGGGGGTGACCACTCCGGGGGTGACCGCCTCCTACGCTGACCTCATGCCGGGACCTGGTTCTCGTCGGGGTCGGCTGGTGGCGTTGACCGGGATGCTGGCGGCCGCGGTCGGCCTCGGCTGCGCCGGTTTCGTCCGCTCCGCGGCCCGCGGACACCTGTACGGCGAGGATGACGCCCCGATCACCCCGGTGGCCCTGGTCCTGGGGGCGCAGGTCTATCCCGACGGGACCCCGTCCCCCTTCCTCGCAGCCCGGCTCGACGTGGCCCGGCGGCTGTTCGAGCACGGCAAGGTGGCGACGGTGCTGGTGAGCGGCGACGCCAACGCGGTCGAGTACAACGAGCCGGCGGCGATGCGTCGCTATCTCGTACGGGCAGGGGTGCCGGCCGACCGGGTGATCGAGGACCACTCCGGATTCGACACCTACGAGTCGTGCCTGCGGGCCCGCGAGACGTTCGGATTGAGCCGGGTGACCCTGGTCAGCCAGGCCTACCACCTCCCCCGAGCCGTCGGAACGGCTCGGCGGCTCGGCCTCGAGGCGGTCGGGGTGGGCGACTACTCGGTCCGCACCCTTCCCTCCGGCCGGCATTCGCGCACCTGGCGGCTCGGGGCGCTCCGCGATCTGGTGGCCTGCGTGAAGACCGTCAGGGACCTGCTCACGCGACCACAACCGAGCTCCGACCCGGAGCCGACTTGAGAACACCGAACTATTGGTAGTACTGTAATGGTGTAAGTATAAGTACATCATTTCGAAAGGAGTCCACCATGAAGTGGCACTCAGAAACAGACGAAGAGTCCGAGCGCGGCGGACGCCGGGGCGGTGGCCGCGGACGCGGCCCGCGCGGCGGACGCGGTTTCGGACGACCCGGCGGTTGGCAGAACGTGGACGTTCCCCCCGCCGATGACGCGCAGGCCTGGTTCGAGGGCCGGTTGCCCGGCGACTGGTTCAGCGAGGTCACCGTGAGCGTCGACCGGGAAGAGATCGTGGTCACCGGAGTCCTCGCCGAAGAGGCGACCGATCACGCCGAGGCCGAGGGCCGGATCAGCCGGTTCCGCGCCGACACCCGCGGCACCCGGATGCAGATCGCTGACGAGGCGCAGGCGCGCTACGGCCGGAAGGTGTCCTGGGGCGCCGAGCTCGGCGAGGTGAAGACCCTGTTCACCCACATCTCCGTTCCGGTGATGACCCGGCTGCGTCAGCCCGAACGCCAGGTGCTGGACACCCTCGTCGACGCCGGCGTGGCCCGGTCCCGGTCCGAGGCGCTGTCCTGGGCCGTGAAGCTGGTCGGCGACCACACCGAGAGCTGGCTGTCCGATCTCCGTACGGCCATGTCCGAGGTCGACAAGCTTCGCGCCGAGGGGCCGGAGCTCTGATCAAGCCGGCTCGCGGCTAGCCGGAAGACCGCTACTCCACGCAGGGCAGCCGCCACGTGGAGTAGCGGTTTGACCGCGTACCCGTGGGGAAACTCCTTCTCCATGACCACCCTCGAGGACAGCACCGATCACGCCGGGCTGGTTGGGCAGCTCTCGCTGGCGGAGAAGGTCGAGCTGCTGACCGGCTCCGCCGTGTTCACCATGGCCGGCAACGACAAGATCGGGCTGGCCCCGATCAACCTGTCCGACGGACCCACCGGCGTTCGCGGGTTGCGGTTCTCCGGCGGTCGCCCGGTGACCCTGTTCCCCAACGCCACCTTGCTGTCGGCGGCCTGGAGCACCGAGACCGCGTACGAAGTGGGTCGGATGCTCGCCGAGGAAGCCATGGCCCAAGACATCCGGGTCGTCCTCGGCCCGACGATCAACCTGCACCGCAGCGTGCTCGGCGGCCGGCTGTTCGAGGCGTACTCCGAGGACCCGCTGCTCACCGGCCGGCTGGCCGCCGCGTACGTCCAGGGCCTGCAACAGGCCGGGATCGGCGCCTGCCTGAAGCATCTGGTGGCCAACGAGTCCGAGACCGACCGCAACACGATGAACTCGATCGTCGACGAGGCCACCCTGCGCGAGCTGTATCTGCTGCCGTTCGAGATCGCCATCGAGGAGTCGAATCCGTGGTCGCTGATGGCGGCCTACAACGACGTCAACGGTCAGGCCGCCACCGAGCAGGAACACGTCAACAACGAGATCGTCAAGGGCGAGTGGGGCTACGACGGACTGATCATGTCCGATTGGTTCGCCACCAAGACCACCGCGCCGGCGGCCAACGGGGGACTCGACCTGGTGATGCCCGGACCCAAGGGCCCGTGGGGCGAGCGGCTGGTGGCAGCGGTCGAGGCGGGCGAGGTGGCCGAGAGCGTGATCGACGACCACGTCGTACGGGTGCTGCGGCTCGCCGACCGGGTTGGCTCGCTGGGCACCGTACGGGAATTCCCGACCGACCTGCCGGCGCCGGACTCCGAGTTGCGCCGGGAGCAGCTGACCCGGCTGGCCGCGGCCGGTATGACTGTGCTGACCAACAACGGCGTGCTGCCGCTGGCCGGGGCCGCTTCGGAGCAGACGGTGGCCCTGATCGGCCGGCACGCGGTGGAGACCATCGGCATGGGCGGTGGCTCGGCCCAGGTCAACCCGCCGTACCAGATCTCCATCGCCGAGGGGCTCGCGGCAAAGCTCGGTGACCGGCTGACGGTGACTGACTCCGGCGAGGTCCGGACCCGCCCCGCCCCGGCGACGGCCAAGGTGCTCCGGCATCCCGAGACCGGGGAGCCGGGCGTCCTGGTCGAGGTGTATGCCGCCGACGGCAGCCTGCTCGATTCCCGTACGGCCCCGACAGCCCAGGAGCTGGTCGGCTTCGACGACGACTTCCCGCAGCCGGCGGCCCGCGTGAGCTTCGCGGCCCGGACGTCGCTGCGCGGCCCGGTCGAGATCGGCGGAGTGGGGACGGGCCGGTGGACGATGCGGGTGGGTGATCAATCGGAGACCTTCGAACTCGAGACCAGCGGAGGGATCGGTGCGGTCATGCTGGCCCCGCCGTCCTCGGTGACCACCGTCGAGGTGACCGACGCCAACGACGTCGTGACGGCAACCGCCGACCTGCCGAGTGCTGCCGACGACGGGAACCCGCTCGCCGGGGTCGGGCTGTTCAGCCTCGTGGTCCGCCCGGTGGCCCCGACGACGGAGGAGATCCTCGGCGACGCCCGGGCGGCCGCCGGGGCGGCCGACGTCGCGGTGGTGGTCGTCGGGTTGACCGAGGAGCAGGAGACCGAGGCTGCCGACAAGTCGACCATCGCCCTGCCCGGTGACCAGGACGCGCTGGTCCGGGCCGTGGCCGAGGCCGCCGACCGTACGGTGGTCGTGGTCAACGCCGCCACGCCGGTGCTGATGCCCTGGTCCGATCAGGTCGACGCCATCGTCTGGGCCGGTCTGCCGAGCCAGGAGGCCGGGCACGCCGTGGCCGCCGCGCTGCTGGGCGAGATCGAGCCGGCCGGTCGGCTGGTGACCACGTTCCCGGCCGCCGACGGGGCGGCTCCGTGCTGGGAGGTGGTGCCCACCGACGGGGCCCTCAGCTACGACGAGGGCACCGCCATCGGGTACCGCGGCCACTTCGCCGGGAACGCCCCGGCTCCGGCCTTCTGGTTCGGCCACGGCCTCGGCTACTCCACCTGGGAGTACGCGGACGCCGAAGTCTCAGCCGGCGGGGATAGCCCGGCGGTGCGGGTAACGGTGGCCAACACCGGTGACCGGGACAGCCGCGAGGTGGTGCAGGTCTATCTCCGGCCGGCCGAGGAGAACCAACCCGTACGGCTGGTCGGCTGGACCGCCGTCGAGGTGCCGGCCGGTGCATCGGCAACTGTCGAGATCGCGACCGACGCCCGGCTGTGGCGGCGCTGGGACACCGCGGCCGACGCCTGGGGAACGCCGCTCACCGGCGGCGAGCTGCTCATCGCCCGCGGACTGGGTGATATTCGGGCCCGGCTCAGTCTCTGAATCGGCGCCGTCCGGCTTCGCGGTCGCCGGCGCCCCGCCTGCCCCCAGATTCCCGCGCGCGATTCCGGGGTTTGCCGACGAACTTTTGCGAGCGGATCCCGGTTTCCCGCGCGGGAACGGTGAGGATGCCGCCCGACTACAGAATCCGCCGGATCAGGCGCTGGGCGGAGTCGGAGCAGGGCGGGTACCGGACTTCAGGTCCGGGCGCGCCGTCCTCGACAGGGAGGGCGCGCGGCTGGGTCAGCGTGTCGAAACCCCACCGGCCGTGGTAGACGCCCCACCCGCTCTCCCCCACGCCACCGAACGGTAGGTGAGGGTTGCCGAGCTGGAAGGCAACGTCGTTCACCACGACGGACCCCGATCGTGTCCCGGCAAGAACTCGTTCGCGCAGTGCCCGTGAGCCCGTGAACAGGTAGACGGCGCCGGACGGGCGGCGACGCTCGCGATCGCCTCCTCGGCCGACGGGACCGACACGACGGGCAGGATCGGGGCAAAGATCTCCTCGGCCGGCAGCGCCGAGGAGGGGACGGGATCCAGGACGATCGTCGGCTCCACCATTCGGGTAGCCAGGTCGACCCCACCGCCCTGGACGACGCTGCCGCCGTGGTCGGAAAGCAGGCGCCGGACTCGATCGACGTGCATCGAGTTCAAGGGGGTTGGATGCCGGCGCCGGCGAACCGGCGGGTGGCGGTCACGAGGTGTTCCAGGAAGACGTCGCGTACCGAGGACTCCACCAGCACGTAATCGGGACGCACACAGGTCTGGCCGCCGCCCCGCCGGTGAAGAAGAGGTGGTCGATCCCGCTCTCGATCACCTTGTTGGTCACCTCATGACCTCCGAGCGGCTCTCGTCTGACCTCGGCCCGCCCGGGGAGATGGGCGGCGGCCATCGGCACGCGCTTAGGTTTCAGCCACCCCGTACCCGTCGGCGTGCGAAGGTGGCCTCGGCCCGACATGGTGCGATGTCGAAGGTGAACGACTCGAAGGCACTCCGTCCGATGTCCTCGCGCAGCGCATCGGCCAGCTCGGATTCGTGCCGATCCAACAGGGCGATTATCCCGTCCAGCTGGCGATGTCGATGGGCCAGGGACTTCGTCAGTCTCGCGTCGTACGCCGCCCGCACCCGACCGACAGCAGCGGCGATCTCCGGCCCGCCGGCTCGGCCGGCGTAGGCGATGGTCGCCACGTCTCTAGCGGCTGCGGTGGGTGCGGTAGTAGCCGACCAGGTTGCGGGTCGAGGGGTCCTGCTCGGTGAGCGCAGCCTCGTCGCCGGCCACGGCCGGGGTCACCTTGAGGGCCAACTGCTTCCCGAGTTCGACGCCCCACTGGTCGAAGCTGTCGATGCCCCAGACCACCCCTTCGGTGAAGGTGATGTGTTCGTACAGGGCGATCAGCTGACCGACCACCGACGGGGTCAACGCCGGGGCCATGATCGACGTGGTGGGCCGGTTCCCGGCGAACACCCGGGCCGGCACGATCGCCTCGTCCGTGCCCTCCTCCCGCACCTGCTCGGCGGTCTTGCCGAAGGCGAGCGCCGCGGTCTGGGCGAAGAAGTTGGCCAGGAACAGTTCGTGCACATCATGATCACCGTCGACCAGCGGATGCGCCGGGGTGGCCACCGCGATGAAGTCCGCGGGGATCAACCGGGTGCCCTGGTGGATCAGCTGATAGAACGCGTGCTGCCCGTTCGTCCCGGGCTCGCCCCAGAACACCTCCCCGGTCTCGGTGGTCACCGGGCTGCCGTCCCAGCGCACACTCTTCCCGTTGGACTCCATGGTCAGCTGCTGCAGATAGGCCGGGAACCGGTGCAGATACTGCGCGTACGGGAGCACGGCGTGGGTGGCGGCTCCGAAGAAGTTGTTGTACCAGACGTTGAGCAGCCCCATCAGCGCCGGCACGTTGGCGCTCAGCTCGGTGTCGTGGAAATGATCATCGATGGTGTGGAAGCCGGCCAGGAAGTCGGCGAAGTTGTCCGGCCCGATGGCGACCACCACCGCGGTCCCGATGGCGGAGTCGACCGAGTAGCGGCCGCCCACCCAGTCCCAGAAGCCGAAGGCGTTGGCCGGATCGATACCGAAGTCGGCCACCTTGTCCAACGCTGTCGACACGGCCACGAAGTGCTTGGCGATCGCCTCGCCCGCGGCCGCATCGGTGTCGTCGACGACGCCGGCCGCCTTCAGCTCGTGCAGCAGCCAGGACCGGGCCAGCCGCGCGTTGGTCAGCGTCTCCAGGGTGGTGAACGTCTTCGAGGCGACGATGAACAGCGTCGTTTCGGGGTCGAGGTCCTTGGTCTTCTCCGCTACGTCGGTCGGGTCGATGTTGGAGACGAAACGGGCGGTCAGCCCCGGCTGCACGTAGGGCAGCAGCGCCTCGTAGACCATCACCGGCCCGAGGTCGGACCCGCCGATCCCGATGTTGACCACGGTCTCGATCGTCTTGCCGCTGACCCCGCGCCACGCGCCGCTGCGGACCTTGTCCGCGAAGGCGTACACCTTCGCCAACTCCTCGTGCACGAGCGGCACCACGTTGGTGCCGTCCAGGTCGACCTCGACGTTGTCCGGGTCCCGTAGTGCGGTGTGCAGGACGGCCCGGTCCTCGGTGACGTTGATCCGTTCCCCGGAGAACATGGCGTCCCGCCGTTCGGCCAGCCTCACCTGCTCCCCCAGCTCGACCAGTGCCCCCAGCACCTCGTCGTCGATCAGGTTCTTGGACAGATCGACGTAGAGGTCGCCCGCGCTGTAGCTGAACCGTTCGGCGCGGCCGGGATCGGCGTCGAACCAGCCGCGCAAGTCCGGCTTCAGCCCGCCGTGCAGCTGGGTCAGGCGCGCCCAGGCGGCGGTGCTGGTGGGGTCGACGGGGCTGCTCTGGACGTCGTTGCTCATGAGCTCTCCTGAGGCGCTGAGGGGACCAGGAGGCAGCCTACTGAGAACTCACCGGACCAGGTCGGCGACCCGATGCCCGGTGCCGAGCCGGCGACGTTTCGTTGTCCAGTCAGCGTTTGACGCAAAGCTGGCTCGCACGCCCAGGATCGCCCGTCAGCAAGCCCTTCCGAAGCGTGCGAGCCACTTTTGCGTCAACCAGCAGCGCGAACCCCCCGCGAGCCAGCTCGGCTGAGCACTCAACCGACCAGGTCGGCGACGCGATGCCCGGTGGCCAGCTGAAGAGCGTCCCGGAGCAGTGCGACGTCCGCTTCATCACTTCCCCAGGCCACGATCGCGTCGGGACGGACGAGTACGGCGCCGCGGTCCGCCAGCCCGTAGCGGGCGACCAGCTCACCGGTGGGATCGCCCAACTCGACCCCCAGGCTGAAGACCGCTAGCGGCACGCCCAGCTCGGCCAGCTCAGTGGCCGCCGCTCGCCAATCCGATCCGTCCGCACCGGTGAGCAACGTGAACCGGCCGTCGAAGAGGTCGAGGGTGGAGATCTCCTCACCCTTCGAGGGGCTCAGGGTGTGGAGCACCCAGGCGTGCGGCGCACGCCGACCGGCCAGCGGTGTCCCCCCCACGACGGCGCCCGAGGCGTACGAGACGCCGAAGTCGTGCGCCAGCCCGTCGCTGGCCGGCCGGCTGACCATGGTCTGCAGCGAGGCGGCGGCATTGGCCCGGCCCACCGGTTCGCGTTCGGCCTCGTAGGAATCCAACAGCGTCTCCGCCGCCCAGCCGTTGATCACCCAGGCCAGCTTCCAGCCGAGATTGTGCGCGTCGGCGATCCCCGTGTTCATGCCCGTGGCGCCCCGCGGGGTCGTGCGATGGGCGGCGTCCCCGACCAGGAAGATCCGGCCGCGGCGGTAGCCGTGCGCGATGCCCGCGCCGAAGTCCCACGGGAAGAGTCCGATGATCTCCGGACGCAGATCCGGTATCCCGGACGCGGCCCGCAGCCGATCCGTGACCCGCTCCGGAGTCCAGTCCTCCAGCCGGTCACCCGCCTCGGGATGCCAATCCGCGTCGTAGATCCAGCGATCCTGCTGCGCCGTCGTGGCGAAGAGTCCGTCCACTCCCGGGGCCGTGACGATGCTCAACACGTACGGCGGGTCCGGCATCACCGAAGAGAGATCGGCCCGGAAAAGCACCGCAAGATGATTCCCTTCCGATCCCAAGGTCTCGAACTCCACCCCGATCAGCGACCGGACCGCGCTGCGACCGCCGTCGGCGCCGACCAGGTATCGGGCCGTGACCTCCGTCCGGGCGCCGCTGTCCCGGTCGAGCAGCTGCGCGGTGACTACGCCGTGGGTCTGCGCCAGCCCTGTCAGCTGGGTACGGAAGCGGACCTCGCCGCCCCGCGACTCCAGATGATCAAGCAACACGGCCTCGAGTTGATCTTGGCCGCACATGGCGATCGTCGTGGGACTGGTCCGCGCCAGCACGTCGGGATCCGGCAGCCCCATGCTGAGGACCTCACGCGGTCCGCTGAGCGTCGGCGAGACCGACATCTCGACCCGGGCGTACTGCGACCGCCGGCGGACCTCCGGCTCCAGACCCCAGGACCGGAAGATCTCCATACTGCGCGGCCTCACGCCGACCGCCTTCGGGAAGATCGACAATCCCGGGTGCTTCTCGACGACCAGCACCCGCACCCCGTGGCGGGCCAGGGCCGTGGCCGTGGTCAGCCCGGCCGGACCCGCCCCCACGACGATCACGTCGTAGTCGGCGCCGTCGACGGTCCTGGTCGAGTCGGACATCTGTGGAGCTCCTTCAGTGGTGGTGAACGACATGTCCACCACTGTCTGTGCAGAGCGGCCACCCGCGGATCCGTGCCGACTACGGAGTTAACCGGGTCTGCCAGGTACGCAGCTCGGCGCGACTGTCGACTCCGGTCTTGGCCAGCAGGTTGGCGACATGGGTTTCGACCGTACGGACGGACAGCACCAGCTCATCAGCGGCCTCGGCGTTGCTGCGTCCCGCGGCCACCAGATCCAACACGTCGAGTTCGCGACTGGTGATGCCCACCGCTCGGAGGGCCGGCGGCACCGTTGAATCGCCCCGCCCGCGCCGGGTCGGCGCCCCCGCCCGCCGGAGCAGCCGACGGCACTGCCGCGCCAGCCGCTCGTGACCGGCCGCCTCGTGGGCGGTCAGGTCGGCTCGCAGCCGCGGCACCGGGTCGCCCCAGTGATCCGTGAGCGCGCATTCCAGCACCAACAGCCGGAGGAAGCGATGCCACCAGGGCACCGGGGCCAGCGCCACCTCACCGGCCGCGTACGCATCCTCGGCGCCCGCCCGATCTCCCCGCCGACCGGCCGCCACCGCTTCGGCGTAGTGCAGCGCCCCCTGATTGGCCCGGCGCATCGACACGGCCGAGCCGCGCAGCTGGGAGCGGGCCTCCTCGTCCCGGTCGCCCACGACCGCTCTCAGCAGAACCCAGAAGCCGAAGGGGTGCAGCGGCGGCGCGGAGCCATGCCGCAGCAGCGGCTCGACCCCGGCGTCGAGCTGGGCGGCGGCCCCCACCCAGTCGTGCTCGACGGCCGCCGACATCGCCTCCAGGGTGGCGATCTGGGCGCGGAACTCCGGCAACAGGTCCGCGGCGGTGGACAGGTCGGGCTCCAGGGCGTTCAACGCCGTCCGGTTCCCGGCCACGGCCGCAGCGGCGGCCCGCATCACCTGGCCGCTGAACACGAAGAGCGGCATCCGCAGGACGCGGCCGCGGTCGATGAGAGCGGCGGCGGCGTTCGCGAGCGCATCCGGTCCTTCCACCACGAATCGATGATCGGCCAGCAACAGCTCCGCACCGGTCGCCTTCACCAGCAACCCGAGTTCACTGGCCAGATCCCGGGCCTCGACCAGCACCGGGGAAGCCTCGTCGTACATCAGCTCGATCGTCCCCACCCCGAGCAGCGCCTCGACCCGCCAGGGCTTCAGCCCGTGCTCGGCGGCGAGCTCTGCGGCGGTGCGGAACAGCGCGCGGGCCCGCTCACCGTCGCTCAGGCGGGCGATCCGGGCCTGGACGATGAGCGCCTCGCACCGCACGTCGACCTCATCGGCTGCCTCCGCCTGCGCGACCGCTCGGGTCGCCAACTCGCCGGCCGCCGGGATCCGGCCGGCCCCGTGAGCCGAATCGGCCAACAAGATCAGCGACCGGGGATCCGCCGGGCGCCGGGCCCGGGCCACCAGCTGATCGGCCTCCACCCAGCGGCGAAGCAGGATCGCCACCCGGGCCAACCGGAGGCACAGCTCGGCATGATCGTCTCCGGCGGCGATCTCCAGACCGGCCAGACCGACATCCATGGCCTGCTCCAGCTGGCCGGTCAGGCTCAGCAGGTCCACCCGACGACTGGCCAAACCGGCCTCGGTCCGCCCGATGCCCGCCAACCGGTCCAGGAGGAATTCCGCGCTGTGCACGGCGCCCGCAGCGAGCTCGCGGTCCGACACCCGCAGCAGCAGGGCGCTGCCCGCGTCGACGTCGCCCGCTTGGACCAGCAGGTCGGCCGCCGCCAGCTCGCACTCCGGGCCACCTCGGGCCAGCAGCACCTCGGCGGCTCGTCGACCGAAGGCGGCCCGTTCCGGGGGCAGCAGACCGCCCCAGATCGCGTCCCGGGTCAGGGCATGGCGCCAGCCGAGGACCGGGCCCTCGTTGATCAGAAGATCGACGGCCACGGCCCGGCGGAGCTGGGTCACCGCCTCGGCTGCGTCCACCCCGGCGATGCTGGGAACCAGATCCCAGTCCGGCTGAGAGCCGAGAGTCGCCGCGGCGGACATCAGCCGCCGTCCCTGTGGTTCGAGGACGGCGAGCCGGGCCTGGACCACCGCGGCGAAGCTGGCCGGCACCGTCCAGTCCGGCGACCCTGCCCCGGGCGGCCGCGCGGATGCGGACGCGAGCAGTTCCTCGACCAGTAGCGGCAGACCCTCCGAGCGTTCCCGGACCAGGGCGTTCTCGGCGGGGGTCAGGGCGACCCCGCTCTGCTCGATCATCGTGTCGATGTCGGCCGGTTCGAGCCGGCCCAGTTCGATCACCGTGGGGGTGGCCCGGATCAGCCGGGCCAGGCCGGGCGACCACGGCCGCTCCCGCACCGTGGCCGCGATGAGCACCGGAGAGTCCACGATCGCCCCGGTCAGATAGTCCAACAACGCCAGCGTTTCCGCATCCGCCCAATGCAGATCCTCGATCAGGAGGACACACTCCGGGCCGAGGGCCAGGAGCAGCCGCAACAGCCCTTCGCCCAGCACCAGGACGGGATCGACCGTGGTCTCGGGAATGGAGGGCGTCGACCAATCGGGAAGCAGCCGTCCCAGCGCGGGTCGGTAGGGCCCGAGTTCGGCCGGGTCCGGCAGCGCTCCGGATCGCAGCGGCGGCATCAACGCTTCGGCGATGGGGCGCAGGGTGCCTGCTCCCTCGACGGCCCTCCCGGTGAGGACGACGACGTCGGCCGCCTGGGCGTAGCGGGCCAGGTCCCCGAGCAACATCGACTTGCCGATCCCCGGCTCGCCGATGATCATGACGGATTGTCCGTGGCCCGAGCGCGCTCGATCCAGCTGCGTCCGCAGCACCGCCCGCTCCGACGTGCGGCCGAACATCTGCTTGGCTATGGTCGAACCTCCGGAGATATCCACCGGTCTTGACGTTATCGTCGTACGGTTCACCGCGCCCAGCCCCGTGATCAGCGGCCGGTGTCGGGAGAAAAAGGGCAGCCGTGACGGAATCTGATCAGATCGCCGAGACCGCGCGTACGGTGTTCGGCCACGACCGGTTGCGCCCCGGTCAGCGTGAAGCAGTCCGGGCGCTGCTGGAAGGGCACGACGTGTTGCTGGTGCAGCCGACCGGGGGCGGGAAGTCACTGGTGTACCAGTTGGCGGCGGTGCTGTTGGCCGGCCCGACCGTGGTCGTCTCCCCGCTGTTGGCCCTGCAGGAGGACCAGACGAGCCGGCTGGAAACGTACGGGCGGCGGACCGTCGCCCGCCGGGTCAGCTCCGCCGAGACCAAACGCGAACGGGACCAGGCGCTGACCGACGCGGCGGCGGGCCGGGTCGAGTTCCTCTATCTGGCGCCGGAACAGCTGGCCAACGACGAGGTGCGAGCGGCGGTCACGGCGATGCGCCCGACCCTGGTGGCCGTGGACGAGGCTCACTGCGTGTCGTCGTGGGGCCACGATTTCCGCCCCGACTATCTCCGGCTGGGCACCCTGCTGGAGGGACTCGAACAGGCCCGGATCATCGCGCTGACCGCGACCGCCGCTCCGCCCGTACGCGACGACATCATCGAGCAGCTCCGGTTGCACGACCCGACGGTGGTGGTGGGCGGCATGGCACGGGAGAACATCTCGCTCGCCGTGCATCGGCAGGTCGAGGAGGCCGACCAGGAGGACGCGGTGATCGACGCCGTGCTGGCCACCGCGGGTCCGGGCATCGTCTACTCCGGGACGCGGAAGGCAGCCGAGCAGTACGCCGAGGAGTTCGCCGATCGTGGACTTCGTGCGGCGGCGTACCACGCCGGTCTGCGGATGCGGGAACGGGAGAACATCCAAGAACAGTTCATGGCCGGTGAGCTGGATGTCATGGTGGCCACGTCGGCGTTCGGAATGGGCATCGACAAGGCGGACGTGCGCTATGTCTTCCACGCCCGCGCGCCGGAATCGCCCGACGAGTACTACCAGCAGGTCGGCCGGGCCGGCCGGGACGGCGAACCGGCGTTGGGCGTGCTCTTCTTCCGCCCCGAGGATCTCAGCCTGGCTCGGTTCTTCACCGTCGGCGTGCCCACGGCCGAGGAGATCACGGCCGTGCTGGGGGCCCTGGCTTCCCGGCCCGACGCCGACGATTCGCAGCTGGCCGAGATCACCGGGTTCAGCAAGCGAACGGCCGGCCGGCTGCTGAACCTGATCACCGAGACCGCCGCCGAGCAGGAGGGTCCGAGTGTGGAACGGGTTCTCGCCCGGGCCGAGGCGTTCCGCTCGATCCAGAAGTCGCGGATCGAGATGATGCGCGGTTACGCCGAGACCCGCCGCTGCCGGCGGGCGTTCCTGCTGCAGTACTTCGGCGAACGTGATCCGCGACGCTGCGGCGACTGCGACAACTGCCGGGACGGCACCGCCGATGAGGCAACGGCCGAGCCGGCCGGCGGCGCTGCGTTCGCGATCGAGGACCGGGTCCGACACGCCCAGTTCGGCGACGGCGAGGTGATGAGCCTCGAGGGCGACGAGATCACGGTGCTCTTCGACGACGTCGGCTACCGGACCCTGTCCCTGCCCGCCGTCGTGTCGCGGAGGTTGTTGATCCCCGTCGGCTGACCTCGTACGGATTCGTCAGACCCTGGCTGACCGGAAGCGCCGCCCTTGGACCGGGCAGGACTTCGCACCCCCTTAGGTTGGGTGCATGGATCCGCGACTCGCCCGAGCGCAGCCGGAGAGCGAGAGTCCGTACACCGGGGGCGAGTCGGAGTTCCGGACCGATCTGGAGCGGATCCGGTTCGCCCAGTCGTTCGCCCGGCTGGCCCAGGTGACCCAGGTCGTCACGTCCGGAGCCACCGCCGGAGTGGTCCACAACCGGCTGACCCACACCATCAAGGTGACCGCCGTAGCCCGATCCATCGCCGTCCGACTCCTGCGCACCTTCGAGCGCGACCTACTGCGTGACCTCGGCGGTCTCGACCATGTGGTGGTCCAGGCCGCGGCGCAGGCGCACGATCTCGGCCATCCTCCGTTCGGCCATCTCGGCGAACACGTGCTGGATCGGCTCGCCCGCGAGATGTTCGGTCTGACCGACGGGTTCGAGGGCAACGCCCAGACGTTTCGCATGCTGACCGAACTCGAGGTGCATGGGCCCGGCGACCAGGGTCTCAACCTCACCGCCGCGGTGCGGGCCGGGGTGCTGAAGTACCCGTGGGGTCGGTTCCAGGTCCCGAACCCGCACCCCACCGACTGGCCGCAACCGCCGCGCGGCGCGGGGTACGGTCTCGACGGACCCGGGGCGATGAAGTTCTCCGCCTACACCCTCGACCTGGCCGAGATGCAGAGCGCCCTGAGCGCGTTCCCCGATCTGCCGCCCGGTCGGCAGACCCTCGAATGTTCGGTGATGGACCTCGCCGACGACATCGCCTATTCCCTGCACGACGTCGAGGACTTCCACCGCTCGGGCGTGCTCCAGTTCTCACCGGTCTCCGGGGAGTTCCGCTCCTGGACCGCCGAACGGAACCGGCTCAAGGAGATGGCCGACGACGAGCTCCTGGCCATGGGCCGCTGGCCCGGCGCCGGTCTGGAGCAGCTGCGCCGCCGGTTGCGGACCAAGGACGACTGGATCTTCGACGAACAGATCTTCGCCCGGGCCGTCGCCACCGTCGGGGAGGAGTTCGTCGACGGCGTGCTGGCCGCGCCGTACGACGGCTCGATGATGGCGGACCGCGCGATCTCCGGCTTCGTCTCCCGCTGGATCGATGCCCTCATCACCGCGGTGCACATCGTGCGCGAGCCGCCGGTGCGCGGCGCGTACGTCTCGCTGTCCGCCGAAGCCTGGCATCTGGTATCGGTGTTGAAGTTCGTGCACGCCTACTTCATCCTCGACCGGCCGGACCTGGCCATGTTCCAACGCGGACAGGCCGAGACCCTGACCCAGCTGGTGTCCGGCTTCGACGACTGGCTGTCGGACCGGACCGACGCTGCGCGGGCCCCGCGCCGGCTGATCGATCTGGTCGCCACCGCCACCCGCGGCTACCACCACATCGCGAACGAGAACCCCGCCCTCCTGGGCGGAGCGACATCGAGTTCGGACCTGGCGCGGATGGGACGCGGACGGGGGATCATCGACTTCGTCAGCGGTCTGACCGACGAGCAGGCCGTGGCCTTCGCCACCCGGCTCACCGGCGCCGGTGGCCTGCTGTGGACCAACGGCGCGCTCTGATCCGCATCCCGTGCGGAAGCCGGATGAGAATGATCAGCATGGCCGACTCATCGACTCCCGCCTCGGATCTCGCGCGGGCCATCACGGTCGCCGTGCTGGCCGTGGCCCAGGTGGGTTCCGCCGCGCTGACGCCGATCCTGCTCGGGGGCCCCGACACCGGTGCCATCTCCGACGCCAACAATTCGCCGGTCACCCCGGCCGGCTACGCGTTCGCCATCTGGGGTCTGATCTATCTGGCCGCGTTGGCTCTGGCGGTCTACCAACTGCTGCCGAGCCAGCGTTCCCGAAAGGTGCATCGCCGTACGGGATGGTGGCTGGCCGCCGCCTTCGCCTCCAGCGCGGCCTGGGTTCCGGTGTTCAATTCGAACCTGCTGTGGCTGGCGCAGCTGCTCATCGTGGTCCTCGTCGTCTGTCTGGGTGCCGCGGCCGTCGAGCTCACCCGCTCCGATCCGGCGACCGGCACCGCGGAGCGCTTCCTGTTCCGGCTGCCGATCACCGTCTACCTCGGCTGGGCCACGCTGGCCAGCCTGGCGGGTTTCGCCACCACGTTCCGCTGGTTCGGCATGCCGGCCCAGGCCGGTTGGGTGACCGCGGTGTCGCTGCTGCTGGTCATCGTGGGCACGGCCGTCTCGCTGGCGGTCGTGACGCGGCTGACTGCCGTCGCCGGATACGCCTTCACCAGTTGCTGGGCGTTGGTGGCCGTCGCGGTGGGGACCTACGTCCCGGCGGTGCGCTGGCTGGCTTTGGCCGGCCTGGCCGTCGTACTGGTCGGCCTGATCGTACGGACGGCACGCGATCGGCAGAAGACGGTCGCCCTGTTGGGCTGACTCGACGGGGTTGAGCAGATCACGCACGCTGGAAGGCGTGGAGATCCTGTCGGAAATCTGGAGTCGGGCGCTGGCGGTCCAGCCCGTTCCGGACCGGGCGACGGTGCTGGTGGTGGCCCTGGCTGCTCTGGTGCTGGTGGCGGCTCCGCGGGCCTGGCCGACGACCCGGCAGATTGTCACCATCAGCCACGAGGGCGGGCATGCGTTGGCCGCCCTGGCCACCGGACGGCGGCTGGTCGGGATCAGACTGCACTCCGACACGTCGGGTCTGACCGTATCGCGCGGGAAACCGTCCGGCGCGGGCATGGTGGTCATGTTGATCGCCGGGTATCTGGCTCCGGCGGTGGCTGGCGTGGGGGCCGCCTTGTTGTTGGCGGCCGGGCACGCGCTCGGCCTGCTGTGGTTGCTGGTGCTCTGGCTGGCCGTGATGCTGGTCCAGATCCGCAACCTGTACGGATTCGCCGTGCTGGTGGGGTGCGGGGCCGCGGTCGCCCTGGCCAGCTGGTTCCTGCCGGCGCCATGGGTGTCGATGATCGCCTATCTGATCACCTGGGTGCTGCTGATCGCCTCGCCGCGGCCGGTGCTGGAGCTGATTCGGCAGCGTCGAGGACGAGGGGTACGACACTCCGACGTCGACCAGTTGGCCAGATTGACCCCGATCCCGGCGCCCGTCTGGATCCTGACCTTCTTGGTCGTGAACCTGGCCGGGCTCGGGCTCGGGGTCGTGTTGTTGCTCTGAAGCTGCTGGACTCAGCGAAGAGGTCAGCGGGTGTGCTGGATGAACTCGCGCTGGGAGATGATGATGAGCTCGTCCCGAAGAGCCGGGGTGGCAGCGTTGCTGATCGCTCGCTCCAACTCTCGACGACTGCGGCGGGCCTCCCGGCGACTCCGGATGGCCTTGGCGAGTGACATGGTGTTCGAACCGTCCTTAAGTTGCTATTCGTATAGTTCCACTTCGAACCCTTCGAATTCGAAGCTTACCCGAACAACGGACGATCACCAGGGGTTATTCCTGATCGCCGAGACGGTGCCGGCGCCCTTCCACGGTAGGGACGTTTCCCCGGGGCCGCTCGGCAGGGCCGCACCCTTCGCTCGTGGGTTGCACCGTCTGCAGAGGGTGCGCGGCGCTAGTGCGGGGTGCGGCCGGCTGGGGCTCGGGGCGGGCGCACCCTTACCTCGTGGGTTGCACCGTCGGCAGAGGGTGCGACGGGCGAGTGGGGGGTGCGGCCGGGAGGAGGTGGGGCGGGCGGGGGGGGCGTCGGGCGGGAGGGGGTTCGGCAGGCAGGGGGGCTCGGCAGGCGGGCGGCTCGGCGGTTGGCCCGTACGAGCGCGCCGGCGGCCTGCGCGCTCAACGAGGGGGAGGCGTCACGCCGAACGGTTCAGGCGGCCTGACCGAATCGGCGGTCGTCGCCGAAGATCATGCCGGCCCGCTCGAGCTCGGCCTCAACCCGAACGCGCTCGATGTCCTGCTCCAGGCCGGTGTAGGAGCGATCCAGTTCGTGCTCGATCTCGAGCATGGCGCAGACCTCCATGAGAACCCGGTCGTACGCCATCCGGTTCCCGACCTGGTGGGCCGCTGAGCGGTGGGCGTCCTGTCCGACCGCCGCACGCAGCCGACGCAGATCAGCGGCCAGCTGTTCGATGGGCACGCCGCTTTGATGGCGCAGAGCCTTGATGTTCGCTCGATGCTCGCGTCGCCCGGCCCGACGCCGCTTCCAGCGGGCGATGAAGTGGTCCCAGCCCCCCGCGATGCCCTCGTAGGCGATGACGAACCCGATCGGGGCAAGCACCACGATGACCAGGGCAATGACGCCCATAATCAACTGGTAGGGGTCCACCATGTCAAAACACTAGGTCGGACCATGGTCGATAACAAGCGAGATCCCAGATCGGGCGGCGAACGATTCTATCCGCCGGAGTTCCCGTAGACGCTGACGTGCACGTGGTCGAAGTGATTTGCGGTGGCGTTGCCCATGTCGGACATGCCCCGCCAGCCCTCACCGCTGCGTTGCACCGTCCAGATGCTCTGGGCATGGATGACCTCGCTGACCCCGAGCCGCTTCGCGTTGGCCCGTACCCAGCGGGCGACCTCCCAGCCGCCGTTGGAGATCATCGCGTCCACCGCGCGGCCGGACGGATGGAAACCACCGTTGGCGTTCCGGCGACCGCCGAACGAGGTGATGTTCGGAAAGCGCGCACACAGCGCCCGGTAGACCCGGACACCGTCGGGCTGCAGACCACCTTCGATGGAACTGCTCTTGTTGCACGACTTGGACGAGATGCCGGACGACTTGCCGGACGAGCTCGCCGGACGAACCGCCGGACGACCTCGATTCGGCCTTCGGCCTCTTCTTCGCCAGGTACTGGTTCTTCACCCAGCGGCCCTTGCCGTCGCGCACGATCAGCCGGAAGCCGTCGGTGACGGTGTCGGTGATCGACACCTTGCTCCGCCGCTCCAGCACGGTGGTGACCTTGGCGTCCTCGTCGGCCTGGGTGCGGACGTTCAGGTCGGCCGTGGTGTAGCGCGAGCCGACGACGTCGAGATCGAGCTTGCGCTCGGCCGCTGCCTTCTCCCGTGCGGCGGCCGCCTTGGCCCGGGCGTGGGCCAGCCTCGCGGCGGCCTCCTGCTCGGCGTCCTCCTTGGCCCGGGCCCGCCTCGCGTCGGCCCTCTTCTCGGCGGCTTTCTCCGCGGCTTTCTCCGCCGCCTTCTCCGCCGCCTTCTCCGCCGCCTTCTTCGCCGCGGCCTTCTTCGCCTCGGCCGCGGCCTTCTGCTTGGCCGCATTGCGGTCGGCAAGGGCCTGGGCTGCGGCGGACGCGCTCGCAGTCGGCCGGTCCCCGTTCCGCGAGACCTGATTCGGCTCGGTCCGCACGAAGTTGTCGGCGGGCGCCGAGCTCGAGGCGGCGGGTACGGCGGTGAGCAGGTCGGATTGCGGCCAGGCCGTGGCGGTCACCCCGGCCACCAGCGAACCGGCGACCAGAGCCGGTACGGTGAACCGTGCAAGGCGTAGAGCAAGGGGTGGCCGCAGAGCGCGCCGTGGGCGTTGGCTAGCCACACATCCTCCGAGAGTGTCGAGACCAAATCGTGACCTTCGGGTCGCAGTCTAGGCAGACTCACCCCTTAGATAACAAATCGGGTATCAAACTCTCAGGCTTGGGGATGGAGACGGGACCCACGATCGAGAAGGGCGCCAGATGACGAACGACACGGCCAACGAGGCATCCGACGACGTCACCGAGCTTGATGTCATCGTGGTCGGGGCCGGCCAGCCCGGCCCGGGCGTGGCCGCCGCCAAGGCCCAGCAGGGGCTGCGGGTCGCCATCATCGAGATGGAGCAGGTCGGGGGTACCTGTCTCAATCACGGCTGCAAGCCGACCAAGGCGCTGCGGGCCAGTGCGACCGTGGCCCACACGGCTCGACGGGCGCGGGACTACGGCGTCCACACCGGCGAAGTGACGGTGGACTTCGGTGCGGCCATCGCCCGCGTGCACGCCATCATCGACGGGCTGCGCGACGGGCTGGCCGATTGGATCTCCGGCGTCGACGGTCTCGAGCTGATCCCCGGTACGGCCACCCTCCGCACCGATCCCAGCGGCGGCCGCCACCGCGTCGAGGTGAACGGACGCGCCCTGCTCGCCCCCGAGATCTACCTCAATCTGGGCAGCCGGGCCAGTGTCCCGCCGATCGCCGGTCTCGAGGACGTCGACTATCTGACCGAGGTGGAGCTGCTGCAGCTCACCGCGCTCCCCGAGCACCTGATCATCGTGGGTGGCGGGTACGTCGGGCTGGAGTTCGGCCAGATGTTCCGCCGGTTCGGCTCCCAGGTCACCATGCTGGTCGGCGGCGGCATCGCCTCCCGCGAGGACGCCGACATCTCCTCGATCATCGCCGAGCACCTCACCGACGAAGGCATCGACTTCCGCCACACCCGGCCGGCTCGGGTCATGGCCGACAACGGCGGCGTGGCCGTCGAGCTCGATGACGGACCGACCGTGACCGGCAGCCACCTGCTCGTCGCCACCGGGCGTCGTTCCAACTCCGATCTGCTCGGACCGGAGCACGGAATCGAGACCGACGACCGTGGGTTCTTCACCATCGACTCCCGCTTCGCCACCTCAGTACCCGGCGTGTGGGCGTTGGGCGATGTCAACGGGCACGGTGCCTTCACCCACACCGCCTACCAGGACGGCCAGATCCTGCTGGACCCGGATCGCTCCCTCGACGGCCGGATCACCGCGTACGCGTTGTACACCGACCCGCCCCTGGGCCGGGTGGGGATGACCGTGGACGAGGCCCGGAAGTCCGGCCGCCGCGTGCTCAAGGCCGAGGTGCCGATGTCCAGCGTGAGCCGGGCCGTGCTGGAGAGCGAGACGGTCGGTCTGATGCGGATCCTGGTCGACGCCGACAGCGAGGAGTTCCTCGGCGCCACCATCCTCGGCCTGCACGGTGATGATCTCGTCCAACAGGTCGGGCAGGCGATGCAGGCCGGAGTCACGTACCGGGCGGTGCAGCAGGCCCTGCCCATTCACCCGACGATGGCGGAGTACATCCCGTCGGTGCTCGGCTCCCTGCAGCCGCTGGACTGATCCCGGCCGCCGTTCCTGGACCTGAACCGTCGACTACGAGTCCGCCGCCTTGGAGTGCCGTCGGTACGTCGACACGTACGGGCTGCCGGTGACCCAGAACCGCCATGGCCGATCCGCGGCCTGCTGCACACCCACCCGCGGTCCCGCGCTGTAGCCGACCGAGCTGCGGGCCGGCTCCAAGGTCACCGGACCCGCGCCGAAAACGTCGACGCCCCGGTGTGCGGCCGAAAGCCCCAGCGCCTGGGTCAACCGGCCCGGCCCCCGGGCCAGATCTCGATCGGTCGACCGACCCCGGCGACGGCGCGCCTCTTCCAACCCGGAGATCACCTCTCCGGCCCGCAGCAGCGCCCCCGAAGCCACGCCCTCCGGACCGCAGACCACGTTGGCCGCCCAGTGCACCCCGTACGAGAAGTAGATGTACAGATGCCCGGGAGGTCCGAACATCACCGCATTCCGCTCGGTCCGGCCGCGGAAGGCGTGCGACGCCGGATCGGCCGCGCCGTCGTACGCCTCGACCTCGACGAGCCGGACGGCGACCGCTCCGTGCCGCAACACCGCCCCCAACAGACGCGGCGCGACCTCGTCGACCGGCGCGGTCAGCTGCTCCCGCGTCAGGCGGTGATCGGTCAAGCGTCCAAGAGGGCCCGGCGCGCTCGGGGAGCCAGCACCTCCACCGTGCCGGCCGAGCCGTCCACCCGGACGCGGTCGCCGGTGGTGATGACCATGGTTGCGTTGCCGCAGCCGACCACCGCCGGGATGCCCAGTTCGCGGGCCACGATGGCGGCGTGGGACAGCGGCGCCCCGACATCGGTGACCACGGCGGCCGCGCGCGGGAAGATCGGGGTCCAGCCGACGTTGGTGACCGCGGTGACCAGCACCTCTCCCCGCTGGAGCAGGTGCCCGTGCTCGGCGGTGGAGAGGACGCGTGCCGTGCCCTCCACCACACCGGTGGAGCCCGGGAAGCCCGTCACCGTGTCGGCCGCCGGGGCATTCGAGCCGGCCAGATAGAGATCGGTTCGCCGGTCCGGGTCCGCGGCCCACCGGAACGGATCGAACCGCCCGCTGATCAGACCGGGATAGCTGGGCAGGGCCCGGTAGCGCTGGTAGATCGTGCGCCGGTCCTCGATGGCGGCGCGGTCCGGTTCGGCGCCGTCCAGCACCGCGGCGATCTCGTCCGCGTCGAGGAAGAATATGTCGTCCCCCAGGCCGGTGAGCTCACCGGCCCGGAGCACGTAGGTCCGCAACACCCAGAAGTAGCGGATCACCTCGCTGCGCGCGTGTTCGCGGTCCCGGGCGATCGTCGCCCAGCGGGCGATCTGCCAGTGCAACAGCCTGGCCTGCAGCGGATGGTCGTACTCCAGGGTCCGCCAGGCCTTGTCGCGGGCACGTTCCTGCCGCTCCAGCAGGTCGGGATACCCGACGCCGCCGGCCGGCCTGGCCGCCAACTGCCGGTCGATCCAGTCCGGATCCTCGGCCGGCCTGGGGGTGGAGATCTCGAACTCGTGCGGGCTCCGGTGGCCGAAGGTCAGGTTGAAGGTCTCTCGGTCGATCTGCCCGGCCGCGAGTTGCTCCAGCCCGTCGAGCAGGCCGAGACTGGCCAGTTGACCCGCTTCGGCCCCGAGACCGGCGGTGATCGCATTCGCCTTCTCGTCCCCCACCAGGCTCTGCAGCCGGCGTCTCGTGGTGACGAAGGACGCCCCGCTGCGCCGGGTGGCCGCCGACAACATCCAGCTGATCCGGTGGAACTCGGGCTCGATCACCATCCGCCAGTGGCGGGCCAGCTCCCGGCCGCTGGTCAGGGCGGCGATCTCGAGCCGTCGACGGGTGCAGAGCTGAGGGTGCCCGGCCAGGTATTCGTCCAGGGCTCGGGCGTCGCGCCTCGCCTCCGACAGCACGTGGGCGGCGACGGGGACCACCGACGCCAGGGTCTGCACCGGTGACACCTTGACCGGGGGAATCTTCACGGAGTCCGGCAGCCGCCCGAACACCTCCTCGGTGAGGAAGCGGAAGGTCTGCTCGTTGACCCCGACCACCTTGCTGAGGGCGGCCATCACGCTGACGTTGAGGTAGATCCGGCCACCGATCCGGCCGTACCCGACGTGCGGGGGAATGGAGGCGGTGGCCATCGCGTCGGACAAGAACACCTGGACCATGGACCACGTCGCCGGGGTCATCACGTCGGGGATGGCCTCGCCAACGTTCGTGTTGGTCCACAGGAAGTTTCCCGAGCGTGAGTCGTTCCAGGGATCGCGGTCCTCGCCGGAGGTGATGGGGCGGGCCTGCAGGATCCACAGCTGCTGACCGAGCCGGCACCACTCGATGTCCATCCCCGATTCGCTCCCCGAGCCGTACAGCTCGGAAATCTGCAGGGCGTACGCCGCCAGCTGACTGGCCTCCTGGTCGGAGAGCGACGGAAGAGTCTGCAGGCGATCGGGCACCGGCTCGATTCGGGTGCCCTGCGCGCCGCGGACCGTCATGGTCAGTTTCGTGGCGATGTCGCGCTTCACCACCCGCAGGCTGCGCCGCCCCACGGCGAAGCGGTCCGGAGTCACCTCGCCGCCGACCACCGACTCCCCGAGCCCCCAGGACGAGTTGATCACGATCCGCCGATCGGAGCCGGTCACCGGATCGACGGTGAACAGCACGCCGGAGGCTTCCGCATTGATCAGCCGCTGGACGACCACCGCCAACGCCAAGCCGTGGGTACCCACCCCCTGCCGGGCCCGGTAGCTGATCGCCCGGGCGGTCCACAACGACGCCCAGCACGAGCGCACCGCGTACAGCAGGGCGTCGACGTGCCCGACGTTGAGGAAGGTGTCCTGCTGCCCGGCGAACGACATCCCGGGCAGGTCCTCGGCCGTGGCCGACGAGCGGACCGCCACCCGGCCCCGGCCCAGGTCGCGGTAGGCCTGCCGGACCTCGGCCGCGACGTCGGACGGCAGCGGCTGGTCGTCGAACCAGCGGCGGATGTCGGCGGCGGCCGCGGCCACCTCCTCCGAATCGTCGATCGACAGCAGGTACAGCCGGCGGGTGACCGCATCCTGCAATCCCGATCCGGTGACGAAGCGCTGGTACGCCTCGGTGCCGATCACGAAACCCTCGGGCACCGGCAACCCGGCCCGGACCAGGCGGATCAACGACTCCGCCTTGCCCCCGACCTCGGCCAGTCCCAACCCGGGCGCGTCAAGACGGTGGACGTACGCCTCGGTTCCGGTGATCGCGGGGGTGAGCGTGGCCATCGGGCTCCTCGTTCTCGGATCGGCGGGGAATGCGCGGTCAGGCGTTGACCGCGACCCAGCCTTTGGCGTCGACCGAACGGAGCATGGCGTCGCAGATCGCGGCCGCGCGGGCCCCATCGGCGAAGGTGGGCAGGCCGATCGGCGCTTCGCCGCCGCTACGCCGGGCGTCGACGGCGGCGTAGGAGTCGGCCACGAAACTCTCGAAGCACTGGGCGTAGCCCTGGGCGTGACCGGCCGGCAGGGTGGCCAGTCGGCGCTGCTCGGAGGATCCGTGGTTGGGGTCGCGGACCAGCACTGTCGCCCCCTCGTCGGCGCCGATCCACAACTGTTCGGGCAGTTCCTGATCGAAGACCCCGCTGTGCTGCATGCCGTCGATCTCCACCCACAACCGGTTCTTCCGGCCGGCGCTGAGCTGGCTGATCACCGTCGAACCGACCACGCCGTTCTCGGTCCGGAACAAGATCAACGCGGTGTCCTCGGTGGTCACGTCGATCAGCGGATCGTCCGAAGATGAGGGGGACGAGCCGGCCGCGCTGAAGCTGGCCGCGGTGGCGGCCGGTCGTTGCGGGATGGAGATCGCGGTGGTGGCGACCAGTTCGGTGATCCGGTCGCCGGTCACCCATTCGGCCAGATCGCACCAGTGCGAACCGATGTCGCCGAAGGCCCGCGACGGTCCGCCCAGCTTCGGATCCACCCGCCACGACGTGGCTTGGGGGCTGAGCATCCAGTCCTGCAGATAGCTGCCGTGGATCAAGTTCACGGCGCCGAAGTCGTCGGACTGCACCCGGGCTCGCAACTCCCGGGCCATCGGGTGGAACCGGTAGGCGAACGGCATCGTGTTCACCACGCCGGTGCGCGCGGCGACCTCCGCCGCCTCGACCGCTTCGTCCAACCCGATCCCGAGCGGCTTCTCGCACAACACGTGCTTGCCGGCTTCCATGCACCTGATCGCGTACGGGACGTGGGAGGCGTTCGGCGTACAGATGTGCACGACGTCGATGTCGCTGGCGGCCACCTCGTCGATGTCGGCGAACGCCGTCTCGGCGCCCCATGACGCCGCGACCTCCCGGGACCGTTCCGGAGTGGAGGCCATCACGCCGGCCACTTCCGCACCGGCCAACAGGGCCGCCCGGCGGTGGACCGCACCGATCATGCCCGTCCCGAGGATGGCGACACGACGCCGCGCCGAAGAATCGGTCATGGGCTCAGACTATGGCTGTGCACCGGCGGCCAGCCAGGGCCCGCCGTTTTCCACAGGCCCCCGCCGAAACGCGTCAGAGACCGGCCAGCATCAGGGTGAGGAAGATCGCGATCGCGATCAGTCCGGCGGCGACCAGACTCAGCAGCACGGCCACCACCACCTTGAGCACCGTCGTCCAGCGCGGCGGACCGGTATAGACCTGGGTTCCGGTGGTGAGGTTGGTGACCGAGGCGAGTTTGAGGGCGCCGCCGTGTGGAGCGGCGCGGCTGAGTTGCACCAGGTCTCCGTCGGCGATCGAGCCCGTCACCGTCGCCCCCCGCATCTCCACCGCCACCGGCGGCAACAGCTGCCCGTCCGGTCCGACCCGGCGCAACCGGAAACTGAGCACCGTTTGCAGGGCCGGCACCTTGCGGGAGGTCGAGCTGCGCGGCTCGGTGTCGGTCCGGAGCTGGACCGCGTAGGCCATACCGATCCGCGGGTTGGAGTTCCGGGCCAGGTCGGTGTTGCGCGCCAGCTCGGCGTGCTGGGCCAAGAGATGGGCAGGGTCCCAGCGGGATTCCGACGGTAACGCCGGATCGCTCATCGGGTCCTACCTTCCTGTAGTGCCCTTCATTGTGCCTGTGGCTGAGCCCTGCGGGGAAGAATATCCCCCCTGCCGGCCTCCCGGATCCCGCGTCGCCGCGAGCTGGTCACCCCCTTCTCCGGCCGCACCCCCGGCTCGCGCCGAGCACCCTCTGCAGACGGTGCAACGTACGTGCGAAGGGTGCAGTCCTGGCGGGCCCGCGCCGGTCCGCCCGGGTCTAGGTGCTCAGCGGACGGCGCTGGCCATCCGTTCCACCGCTTCGGCCAGCACGCTCGGAGCGGCGGCGAAGTTGAGCCGGACGAAATCCTCGCCGCCGGAGCCGAAGAGCTCACCGCCGGCCAGGGCCACCCGTCCGCGTTCGAGGAAGACCGTGGCGGGATCCGGCTCGAGTCGCAGCGCCCGACAGTCCAGCCAGGCGAAGTAGGTGGCCTCCGGGGGTGCGAAGCCCACCTCGGGAAGGTGGCGTTCCAGCAGTCCGCGCAGCTGTTCGCGGTTCTCGCGCAGACCGGCGAGGTGCGCGGCCAACCACGGGCCACCGAACCGGAAGGCGGCCGCGTGGGCGATGATGCCCAGGCCGCTGGCCCCGTGTCGCACGACCTCGGGCAGTGTGTCCAATTCGTCCCGGGCCGCGGCGCCGGGGACCACCAGGCCGGCCTTGATCCCCGCGATGCTCCAGGCCTTGGCCGCCGAGGTGACGACGAATCCGCGCTCGCTGCCCGGCACGGTGAGGTAGGGCTGCACCGGATGGCCCGGGTGGCTGAGCAGGGCGTGGATCTCGTCCACCACCACCCGGACGCGATAGCGGTCGGCCAGTTCGGCCAGCCGGGCCAGTTCGTCGTAGGTGTGCACGGTGCCGGTGGGATTGTGCGGACTGCAGAGCAGCAGTGCGGCCCGCCCGCCCTCGTAGGTGCTGCGGTCGAACGCCTCCTCCAAGGTGCCGAAGTCCAGTCGGTGATCCGCGGAGAGTTGAGCCGGCACCACGGTGCGCCCGCAGTGCGCGATGCACATCGCGAACGGACCCCACACCGGCGGAGTGATGATCACCGGCCCGCCCGGGTCGGTGATCAGGCGCAGCACCTCCGCGATCCCGGTCATCACGTCCGCGACGGGAAGGATGGCGGTCGGGTCGATACCCCAGCCCCACCGGGCGGCCGCGAATTCGGCGAACGCCTCGGGGTAGTCGGTGCCGTACGGATATCCCGTCTCCCCGTTGCGCAACGCCTCCTGGAGAGCGTCGACGATCGGCTCGGCCGGGACCGCGTCCATCTCGGCGACCCAGAGCGGCAGCACGTCGGGTTCGAAGCTCTGCCACTTCAGCGACCGCCGCGCGCGCATCGCCTGTTCGCCGTACGCAGCGAACGGATTCGAGCTCAGCCCGCTCGGCGAGCTCGGCGGCGAGGAATCGGGCACCCAGCCACGCTACGGCAGCCGGTGAACACGACCAGGCGGTGCCGGCCTTCATACGGCGCACCCCCTGCTCGCGCGTTGCACCGTCTGCAGCGGGTGCGACCCACGAGGGTGGGGTGCGGCCGGCCGGCCCTGAGCACGGGCGCACCCCCTGCTCGCCGGATGCACCGTCTGCAGAGGGTGCGACCCACGAGCAGGGGGTGCGGCCTAGCAGATCCGCGGCAGCTGCTCGCCCAGCGGCATGTCGACGACCCGGGTGCCTCCGAAGGTGGTCCTGGCCACCACCATTCCCGGATGTTCGGCGACGCACTCCCCGATGACGGCTGCATCGCAGCCGAGCGGATGGGCCCGCATGGCGGCCAGCACGGCGTCGGCCTCGGCGCGGGGTACGAAGGCCACCAGCTTGCCCTCGTTGGCCACGTACAAGGGATCGAGGCCCAACAGGGCGCAGGCGTTCGCCACGTCGGCGGGCACCGGGATCGATCGCTCGACCAGGGACACCCCCAGTCCCGCCGTACGGGCGATCTCGTTCAGCGATGTCCCGAGACCGCCGCGGGTGGGGTCCCGCAGCACATGCAGATCCGGGCAGACCTTGATCATCTCTGCGACCAGGGGATGCAGGGCGGCGCTGTCGGTGATCATCTGGGTGCCGAACTCCAACCCTTCGCGGACGCTCATGATCGCGATGCCGTGTACTCCGATCGGGCCGCTGACGATGATCACGTCGCCCACCTCGGCTCGGCGCGGGTGGATGTCGATCCCGGCGGGCACCAAGCCGATGCCCGCCGTGTTCACGTACACCTGGTCCCCGTGGCCGGCGTCGACCACCTTGGTGTCACCGGTGACGATGCCGACCCCCGCCACCCGGGCCGCATCCCCCATGTCCTGGGCCACCCGGCCGATGATCGCCAACTCGGTGCCCTCCTCGAGCACGAAGCCGCAGGACAGATGGGCGGGCACGGCGCCGCTCATCGCCAGGTCGTTGACGGTGCCGTTGACGGCCAGGTGGCCGATCGACCCACCCGGGAAGAACAGCGGCCGGACCACGAAGGTGTCGGTGGAGAACGCGAGCCGTACGCCCCCGAGCTCGACCACGGCCGAGTCGGTTTGGCCGCCGGCCGGTTCTCCTTCCGAATGAGAAGCGAACGCCGGTACGAAGAGGTGCTCGACCAGTTCGGCCGACATCTGGCCACCGCCGCCGTGGCCCATCACCACCTGTGGGCTGTCGCGCAGCGGCAGCGGGCAGGTCCAGCCGTCGAAGTCGAGGGCCGTCCCGTTGGTCACCTCAGACACCCGCCACCTGCCTGCTGCTCGGCCCTTCGACTGGCTCAGGGAGCGAGAGGCGTCGGTAGAGGTAGTACGCCGCGCAGGCGCCCTCACTGGACACCATGGTGGCGCCGAGCGGGTTCCGCGGCGTGCACTCCTTGCCGAAGGCCGCACACTCGTGGGGCTTGATCAATCCCTGCAGCACCTCACCGCTTCGGCAGACGGTCGACTCCTCGGTGTCGATGCCGCTGACCTCGAACCGGTACTCGGCGTCGAAGTCGCGGTAGCGCTCCGACAGCCGCCAGCCGCTGTCCGGAATGACGCCGATGCCCCGCCACCCGCGGTCCGTCACCGTGAAGACGTCCTCCAGCAGCGCCCGGGCCGCCGGATTACCCTCGGCCGGCACGGCCCGCCCGTAGGCGTTGTCGACCTTCGCCTGACCGGCCTCGAGCTGATGCACCGTACGGCGGATGCCCTCCAGGATGTCCAGCGGCTCGAACCCGGTGACCACGATCGGTACCGAGAACCGCTCGGCCAGCGGCGGGTACTCCGCGGTCCCCATCACGCTGCACACGTGCCCCGCGGCCAGGAAACCCTGCACCCGGCAGGTGGGCGAGGTCATGATCGCCTCGATCGCCGGTGGCACCCGCACATGCGACACGAGCATGGAGAAGTTCTGCACGCCCATCCGCTTGGCCTGGTAGACGGTCATCGCGTTCGGCGGCGCCGTGGTCTCGAATCCGATGCCGAAGAACACGACCTGGCGCTCCGGATTCTCCCGGGCCAGCTTCAGCGCGTCGAGCGGCGAATAGACCACCCGGACGTCGCCGCCCTGGCTCTTGATCCGGAACAGATCCCGGCCGCTGCCCGGCACCCGGAGCATGTCGCCGAACGAGCAGAAGATCACGTCCGGCCGGGAGGCGATCTCCAGTGCCTTGTCGATCAACTCCAGCGGCGTCACGCACACGGGACAGCCCGGGCCGTGGATCATCTCGATCTGTTTCGGGATCAACTGGTCGATGCCGTGCCGGATGATCGAATGGGTCTGGCCGCCGCAGACCTCCATCAGGGCCCAGGGCTGGGTGACGGTCGCGTGGATGTCGTCCAGCAACCGCTTGGCCAGTTCCGGATCGTTGAATTCGTCGATGTACTTCATTGGGGCACCTGCCTTTCGGGAATGGGCTGTCCGGCCTCCTTGGCCGCGCGGGCCCAGGGGTCGCCGAACTCCAGCTCCAATTCACCCATCCGTTGGAAGTTGGCCAGCGTCTCCTTGGCCGATCGCTCGTCCAGCCGCTGCAGCGCGAAGCCGACGTGCACGATCGTGTAGTCGCCGACCTGGATGTCGGGCACGAACTCGCAGCACACCTCCTTCTCGACGCCGCCGAAATCCACGGTGGCCATCGTCGTGCCGTCCTTCTCCCAGGTGTTCAGTACGGCGCCGGGTACGGCTAGACACATGGCGCGCTCCTCTCTCTGTGTTGGGCACTGGTCGATCGGGCACCGACGACCAATTGGCCGAGGGCGATGCCGGCGTCGCTGGGCGGCACCCGACGGTGCTGGAGCACCCGGAATCCGCTGGTACGCAACCGTTCTGCGCACCACCGGGTCAACAACACGTTCAAGAACACGCCGCCGGACAGCGCCACCGTGTCGATGCCGGTCCGGGTGCGGAGCCGCTCCGCCAGTGCGAGGACGAGGTCAGCCACGGCGGCGTGGAAGCCGGCCGCAATGATCGTGGCGGGCTGCCCAGCCAGCACGTCGTCGGCGACGCGGCGGATCACCGGCGCCGGATCGGCGATGATCATCTCGTTCCCGTCGAGCGCGGCCTCCTCGACCTTGTCGCCGAGCCCGAACGAGTACGGATTCGCGGCCGGACCGGCGGAGCGCGCGAGGCCTTCGAAGCGCATCGCCGCCTCCGCCTCGTACGCGACCCGATGACACACTCCGGTGAGGGAGGACACGGCGTCGAAGAGCCGGCCCATGCTCGAGGTGGGCACCGTGTTGAGTCCGGTCTGGAGCTGCCGGGACAGCACGGTACGTTCGGCGGCCGAGCAGGCCGCCACGCTGGGCAGGCGCACGTCCCACTCCCGGCCGGCCGCGGTCAGATAGGACAGTGCCATCCGGCACGGATTGCGGACCCCGGCGTCCCCGCCGGGCAGCGGGACGTAGCCGAGGTGCCCGACCCGCCGGTAGCCGGCGTAGTCCGCGATCATGACTTCACCGCCCCAAACGGCGCCGTCGTCGCCGTAACCGGTGCCGTCGAAGGCGAAGCCGACCACCGGCTCGCCGTCCGGGTGGTCGTTCTCGGCCATCGCGGACGCCAGGTGGGCGTGGTGATGTTGCACCCGGACGAGTTCGCGATCGCCGCGCTCCCGGACCGCCCACGCTCCGCTGCGGTAGCTCGGATGTCGGTCCGCCACCAGCAGTTCGGGCGTCACGTCGGTCACCGTGGTCAGCTGGTCGGTGGCCGCGGCGAAGGCCTCCAGCGTGGCGAGGTCGTCCATGTCACCGATGTGCCCGCTCAACCAGGCGTATCGGCCGGTGCCGACCGCGAAGGTGTTCTTCAGGTCGCCGCCGGTGGCCAGCGCCGGCCGGACCGGCACCGGCACCGAGATCGGCAGGGGTGCGTAGCCGCGCGACCGGCGCACCGGAAGCTGATCATGGTCGACCACCCGGAGGACGGAGTCGTCGCAGGGCACCTGGATCGGTCGGTCGTGCTGGAGCCAGCCGTCGGCGAGGGCCTCGAGGCGCACCCGGGCGTCCTGATCATCGGTGACGATCGGCTCGCCGGCCAGATTGCCGCTGGTCATCACCAGGACGCGGGGCCCCGCCGGGTCACCGGGCAGGCCGAACAGGAGCCGGTGCACCGGCGTGTAGGGCAGCATCACGCCGCAGTCCGGCGAATCCGGGGCGACGTCGGCGGCCAGCCGCAGCGTCGGTCCGGAGCGCTGGGCGAGCAGAACCACCGGGCGCCGGGGATCGTTCAGCAACCGGTGCTCGTCGACGGAAACCTGGGCGAACTCCTCCGCCACGCCTCGGTCGGCGACCATCACCGCGAACGGCTTGTCGCCCCGATCCTTGCGTTTGCGCAGCGTGCTGACCGCGGTGGCGTCCTCGGCGTCGCAGGCCAGGTGGTAGCCGCCGAGGCCCTTCACCGCCACGATCGCCCCGCCGCTCAGCAGTCGGCGGGCCTCGCGCAGCGCCGCGTCGCCGGTGAGATCGGTGACGCCGGCACGGTGCAGCGACAGCGTCGGACCGCAGTCTGGGCAGGCCACGGTCTGGGCGTGGAAGCGCCGGTCACCCGGATCGGCGTACTCCGCCGCGCAGGCCGGGCACAGCGGGAATCCGGCCATGGTCGTCGACGGCCGGTCGTACGGCAGGCCGGTGATGATGGTGAAGCGCGGTCCGCAATTGGTGCAACTGATGAAGGGATGCCGGTACCGTCGGTCGCCCGGGTCGGCGAGCTCGGCCAGGCAGTCGTCGCAGGTGGCGATGTCCGGTGAGATCAGGGTCCGCCCGGCGCCGGCCGCCGAAGCCACGATCTGGAATTCGGTGCCGCCGCGTAGCGGGATGTCCGCCGTGCTGATCGAGGTGATCTGGGCCAGTCGTGGGGCCTCGGCGGTCAGCAAGGACTGGAATGCCGTGAGGGCGCCGGTGCCACCTTCGACCTCGATGGTCACGCCCGCGCTGCCGTTGGCCACGGTCCCGGACAGGGCGAGCCGACGGGCCAGGGCGTACACGAACGGGCGGAAACCCACACCCTGGACCACGCCCCGGACCTGGACGCGCCGGCGGCGCCGCTGCTCGCTCACGGCGACCGGCGCCCGGCGAGAAACGCGTTGACCAGGTCGAGGTGACGCCCCGTGTAGTACGCCACGGCTTCCTCCTGCTCGGCCGTGATCGTGTCGCAGACCCAGTCCCAGTGCAGGGCGACCCGGTCGCCGGCGCTCAACGGGTCCGACAGGCCGACGCCGTCGATCGAGCGCCGTACGGTTTCCGCGATCGGTGCGCCCAACGCAACCCGGGAACCCTCCCAGCGCAAGGGCCGGGACTCCACCACGGCGCGGTCGGGCTGGAGCTCGCGGATCACGCCGGTGCGGATCCGGCAGCGATCCAGCACGATCATGGCCTGCGGGGTCCGCCGCTCGTCCCCCAACATTCCCACCCAGGGGTAGACACACAACACGGTGAAACTGTGGTGGGGCAGTGCTCCCGCGGCCAGCGCCTGGTCGATCTCGTCGAACAGGGGGCCGCACCGCCCGGCGAAGACCGCTCGTACGGTCGGCCGGACCGCGTCGCTGCCTACCTGTTCGAGGGTCTCGCTGCCCAGCCAATAGGCCTCGACGACGTCGGGATCCAGCGGATCCTCCGCGCCGGCACCATCCGCGATGAGTTGCAGGTGCGGCAACGCCCCGTCGAAGTCACCGACCGCCGCCCGTACGCCACGATCGTCGCCGGTCCGCGCACTGGTGAAGAACGCGGCGCTGTCGGTCGGCCCGCAGTAGCCGAGCTGATTCGGCGGAAAGGCGTAGCGGGCGAAGAGCGCCGGTCCGCTGACCCGAGCGGGGCGGACCTCAGTCGTCGACATCGCGTCCGCGGCCCATCAGTTCCAGGCCCTGCATGGCCTTTTCGGCTCCCGCCGCATCCACCCGCTCAACCGCGAAGCCCATGTGGATCAGCACCCAATCGCCCGGCGCCAGGTTCTGCTGGTCCAGCTCCAGCATCCCGATGTTGATCTTCCGCGCGGCCCCGGACACGTCGACCAGCGCAAGCTGCCCGCCGTAACCCTCCAGCATCTCGATGACCTGACCGGGAATGCCCAGACACATGGCTAACCGCCCCCCGCGACCAGGGCCGGCTCGTCGACCAGCTGGCGGACGAGCGTGCGGACCGCGTTCCCCGCCACCGGGACCGCCGCGGCCACCGGCTCACTGAGCCCGATCCGCTCGCCCGTGTCGGCCGGCCGGCACCCGACCAGGAAGGTCGGCGGCAGCTCGCCGCCCAGCGCGGGCAGGGAGGCCAGGACGGCCGCGGGCACCATCCCGTGCGCGTCGAAGTCGCCGTCACCGACGTCCTCGGGGCGGATCCGGAGCACCGCGACGTCCCCCGGCGCGCCCGGTCCCGGTTGGGCGTCGATCAGGACGAGTGCGTCGAAGCCGGGCAGCAGGTCGTAGGCCAGGTGCAGGCCGCGGATGCCGTAGTCGACCAGCCGCACCTGATCCGGCAGCGGCGCCGGCTCCGCGGCCAGATACCGGACCACCTCCGGCCCGAATCCGTCGTCGCCGAGGAAGATGTTGCCGATCCCGGCGACGAGAATTCTGCTGCTCACATGCGTCGCATCTCGACATACCGCCGGACGTCGGGGATGGACCGCACCCCGACATAGACGCCCACCGCGAACGCCAGTCCGACGACGACGACCGTCGCGACACCGAGGTTCCTCATCTGTTCACCAACCTTCCTGATTCGAGGATTCGACGGGGATGACCTCGTCGGGAGAGAAGTAGAGGTACCGGCCGTACCAGTCGTGGAGATCGGCCGCCGGGTCGTCGAGCAGCACCACCGCCAGGTGGGTCTCGCCGTCCAGGTCGCGATGCACGGCGGTGACCCGGGCCAGTTGGTCGGCGTAGAAGAGGTCCTGGGCGTCGGCCCGGCGCTGCGGGTCGATCCGGACCACGCTGTCCTTGCCGATCCGGGTGCCGCGGACCAGGACGTGGGAGGTGTCCGGGTCGTGGTCGTCGTCGAAGATCCCGAAGGGATCGGACGGATCCGCCGGTGCGGCATGCGGATCGCGAAGGATCCCGTGCAACCGCTGCAGTTCCGCGGGGGTCATGGCGTCGCAGCGGTCGATGATCATGGCCGCCTTGGGATCGGTGGCCCGGGCCTCCGCCTTCTCGTGTTCGGTCATCGTCATCACCCGCAGGGTGAGGATCTCGTCGATCTCCGTTCCGTCGAAGAGATCTCCGGCACTCTCCGCGGCGATCTCCGGGTAGTCGTAGAGGATGATCGGCGAGCCCAGGACCGTCGAGGTGTCGCCGGCTTCGCCGGCCAGCACCGGCCAGCAGCGGAGTTGTTGACAGTGGCCGGCGGCCTCTCGCGCGTCGGCGGGCGGATCGATCACCGACACGAAGGCCGCGGGCGGTCCGGTTTCGATGATCAGGTGGGTCCCGACCAGCGACCGGCGCAACGCGTCCTCGGCGGTCATGCCGTCGGCACTGGCCTGGTTGTCGACCGACACCGTCAGCCGGTACAACCCTCCGATCGCCTCGAGCCGGCCGAACACCGAGGCCCGGACCGGCCAACGCTGCCGCACCAGGCGGCCGGCGAGCTCTCCGCGAGCGTCTCGCAGCGGCTCGTGATCTTCACCCCCGCCGGCCTCGACGCTCCAGGATCGGCCGCCGGTCAGTTCACCGAGCCCGACGTCGTGGGTCCGCTCCACCTCCACCGCCTCGTCCCAGCTGAACCAGCGGTCCTCGCCGAGGCGCAGCTCCGCCACGTCGACGAACGACCGGTCCGGCTCCCGGCGCTGGACCCGGCGCTGCTGGATCTGGAGGAATCGGACGTGGACTCGCACGCGGGCCGAGCCGGCGGAAGAGCCTCCCGAAAAATCTCCGACATCTTCGGGGGGTGGCACCCGCAGCAGGCACTGCGTGGACAGGTGCGAGTTCTCGCCCACGCCGAGCCGTTCGGCGTCGTGCGGTCCGAGTACGCCGAACTGCCAACGCACCTGGTTCTTGCGCGAGGTGGCACGGTACGGATAGAGCAGGTATCCCTCGTAGAGCACCGCGTCGGCCACCGCGCGTACGCTCTCCAAGCTCACGGCTCGCTCACCCGCTGTCGGGCCAGGAGATGCTCCAGCACCGCATCCCAGCTGGTCAGCCCGTGTTCACCCTTGTAGCGGGTCAACTCCGCGATGGTGTCCCGGTGCAGCCGCAACCAGCCGGATCCCGGGAAGTGCAGATCCATGCAGGACCGCCAGGTGCTGACGGGCATCCGGTACGAAGCCTCGAGATGCCACGGCACCTGCTCGACCCCGAATCCGGCGCTGCCTCGGGTGAAGCAGGTGCCGGAGAACATGAACACCAGGGGCACGTCGCCGCCGTCGAGCTGGTGCAGATACTTCGACGCGGTGACTTCCAGGTCGTAGGTCACCGGCATCGGCAGCTCAACGAGCGTCGAGCCGGTGAAGCCCTGGACCATGGTCGAGCACTGCATCCAGTGGAACGGCTTGAGGGTCTGGGACCAGCGATCGCGGGGGCCGAACAGATCGGTCAACCGCTCGGTCTCGCCGGCTTCGTAGGCGCGGCGCTGCGGCTCGATGGTGACCTGGGCCCGCAACGCGACGGCGTGCAGCGGCTGACCGGTGCCTTCGGAGACCAGCACCCGCGCGGTCAACTGAGGAACGGCCGCGAACCGTTCGACGACCACGTCGTCGACCCGGAAATGGAGGTCGATCATGCCCCGTCACCCGGCCCGTCGACCGGGGAGCTCCTGAGCTCGTCGAAAGTCTCAGGGCGCGGCTGGGGCTTGGCGCGATCGGCCACCGAGCCGAAGAACTCGGCGATCGCCCGATGCGCGTCCTGACCACCGTCGAAACCACGCCAGACCGTACGCAGCCGGCCGGCGAGCTCGTAGCAGGCGTCGATCGGCACCAGGAAGCACTCGGCCGGTCGATCCCCGTCGGGGCCGCGCACAAGCAGGGCCTCGACGTCTTGCGCGAGGACGTCGAGTTCCGGGTTGGCGGCCACCACATCGGACCAGCCGCGCAGCCCCAGCTCCGACTCGGCCACGCCGGCGGGACCCGGATAGAAGGCGCCCATCCTCCCGGTCACCGAGCTGGCGAAGAAGAACGCCAGCCCGACGGGGATGTCGAGGGCGTCCCAACCCGCCTCGGTCAACGCGAAGTCGGGAAAGGACAGGTAGCGGTCGGGCACCGCCCGATACCGCAGGTGCGCACCGTCGGCGGTGAACAACAACCGGCAGCCCCGGCAGGTGCACATCAACTGCCGGCTCTGGATGTCCACGACATGCGGGTGGTCGTCGGTGATCGGTTCGGCGCACATGTCGCAGGTCGTGACGGACGGGTCGGCGGCCGGCCGGTTGCGGATGCGGCGCAGGACCGACAGCACATTCGGCGGATTGGCGGACCTTCCCGGGCCGGACAACATCACGACGGTCCTCAGCGGCCTGCCGGCACGGCAACACTGAGCACACCCGACCGGCGCAGGATCGGCAGCGGCTCCAGATGGTGGTCGGAGTCGAGGGCCAGGCCCGCCCGCCGGACGTCGAAGCGGGCCCGGCAGTGCGGGCAGACCATGATCAGGAACTCCGCACTGTCCCCCAGCCGACGTTCCAGCCGCGCGCCCTCGAGCGTGGATCGACAACTGGGGCAGTGGTCACGGTAGGCGAAGACGTCAGCTCCCAGCCGGGCCGCCACCAGACGCACGTCGTCGACCCGGAACCCACCCAGCTCACCGACCTCGAGCTCCTCGAGCTCGGGCAGCGGCACCCAGTCGGCCGCCCCGGCGGCGCCTTCCTGGTCGTCGAGCCGGACCCGCAGCGCTTCGACCGGGATCATTCCCCCAGTGGATGATCCCGGCGCGGTGTCCACCTCGATCGAGGTGACCTCCGGCGCGGCGGCCTGGACGGCGCCCTCGACCGCCAACTGCAGCGTGACCGTCGAGGAGGGGCAGCTGTCGCAACTGCCGAGCAACCGGAGCCGCACCACGCCGTCGTCGGTCACCCCCAGCAGTTCGACATCGCCCCCGTGCGAGCCGAGATAGGGGCGGACACTGTCCAACGCCCCGGCCACCCGGGTGGTCACGTCGTAGGGATGCAATCCGTGCACCAGCAACAACCCGGACACCAATTCGTCGGCGGCCAGCGCGGCCAGCGCCGTGTCGTCGAGGCGGCCCGCCTCGTGCAAGACATCGAGCATCCGCCGCAGGCCGGCGCCGTAGAGCTGATTGACCACGGCGACCAGGTCCTCGGCTCGCTGCTGAGCCACCGGGCCTCCGGTCGACAGCGCACTGATCAGCGCCTCGATGCGTTCCCCGGTCTCGCTCAGCTCATCGAGACTCGGGCCCTGAGCTTGTCCCGACGCGACCACTTACTCGCCCGTGACCGACTGGGTGGGCGAGTGCAACAGCTGCAGTTCCTTCCCGCCACCGAGATACATGTGCACCCCGCACGGCAGGCACGGATCGAAACTCCGCACCGTCCGCATCACGTCGATCCCCTTGAAGTGTTCGAGATCGTTCTCCTCGAAGATCGGCTGGCCCTGCACGGCGTCCTCGTACGGTCCGAGCGTGCCGTAGCTGTCGCGCGGGTTCGCGTTCCACGGGGTCGGCGGGTACGGGTGGTAGTTGGCGATCTTGCCCTCCCGGATCACCATGTGGTGGCTGAGCACGCCACGCACCGCCTCGGTGAACCCGCAGCCGATGCCCTCCTCGGGGACCTCGAACTTCTCCCAGGTCTTCGTCCGCCCGGCTCGGATCTCCTCCAGCGCCTTCTCGGCGAAGTGCAGCGCGCAGGCCGCGGCGTAGGCCTGGAAGTAGGTGCGTGCCCGGCCCCGCTCGATGGTGTTGGACCACTGCGGGATGTTCCACTCGAAGCTGACCGGGCCCTTGAGCGCGGTCTTCGGCAGATTGATCTGCACACTGTGACCGGTGGCCTTGACGTAGCCGCCGGCGTCGACCAGCCCGGCCAGCGCGGTGGCCCACAGCCGGGCGATCGGGCCGCCACCCGTGTCCAGGGCCAGATGATCTTGACCGTCGAACCAGCGCGGGCTCATCACCCAGCTGTACTTCTCGTCCAGGTCCCGCTTCTGCGGACGCGGATTGGTGTGCTGGTTCCAGGGGTGCCGCCGGTCCACCGGATTGCCCAGCGGATCCTTGGTCACGAACATCTCCTGGCCCTCCCAGTCGTCGTAGTACGACGAGCCGAGCAGGATGCGGATACCCAGATTGATGTCCACCAGGTCGTTGGTGACCAGCTTGCCGTCCACCACGACCCCGGGGGTGACGAACATGGCCCGGCCCCACTCGGTCATGTCCTTGTAGTCGAAGTTGCAGACCGCGGGATCCTGGAAGGACCCCCAGCAGCCGAGCAGGGTCCGGCGCAGCCCGACCTGCTCGTATCCGGGCAGGGCCGCGTAGAAGAAGTCGAACAGGTCGTCGTGCATCGGCACGACCTTCTTCATGAATTCGACGTAGCGCATCAGCCGGCTCAGGTAGTCGGTCATCAACTGGATGGTGGCCACCGTGCCGACTCCGCCCGGGTACAACGTGGACGGGTGGACGTGCCGGCCCTCCATCAAACAGAACATCTCGCGGGTGTACCGGCTGACCTGCAGCGCCTCGCGGTAGAACTCGCCGGTGAACGGGTTGAGCGCCCGCATGATGTCGCCGATGGTCCGATACCCGTGATCACCGGCCTGCGGCGACTCGGTCCGGTTCGCCTGCTCCAGCACGCCCGGGTTGGTCTCGGCCACCATCCGCTCGCAGTAATCCACCGCCAGCAGGTTCTCCTGGTAGATGTTGTGATCGAACATGTACTCCGCGGCCTCGCCGAGGTTGACGATCCACTCCCCCAGGTGCGGCGGCTTCACCCCGTACGCCATGTTCTGCGCGTAACAGGAGCAGGTGGCGTGGTTGTCACCGCAGATGCCGCAGATCCGGCTGGTGATGAAGTGCGCGTCCCGCGGGTCCTTGCCCTTCATGAAGATCGAATAGCCGCGGAAGATCGAGGACGTGGAGTGGCACTCCGCGACGACCTTCTGCTTGAAGTCGATCTTGGTGTAGATGCCCAGGCTGCCGACGATCCGGGTGATCGGGTCCCAAGCCATCTCGACCAGGCCCTGGGCGTTCTCGGCGAGCTTGGCGGGTCGAGCCGCGGTGGTTGTCACAGAGGGCCTCTTTCTGGACCGGTGAAGAGCGGGCTACCAGGTGCGCTGGGCGCCGGAGTTGAGTTGGGAACCGGGCTTACGCCACTTCGGTTCTTGGTCGATCGTGTGCATGGTCACCGCGCGGAGCTTGCGCAGGGTGCCGCCCCAGGCCCGGACCACGGTCGTGGACAACTTGCCGCCCGGGGGCTCGTCCATGAAAGGCATGAACTTGTCGGGGAAGCCGGGCATGGTGCAGCCGATGCAGATCCCGCCGACGTTCGGGCAGCCGCCGACCCCGTTGATCCAGCCGCGTTTGGGCACGTTGCACTTCACCACCGGGCCCCAGCAGCCGAGCTTGACGATGCACTTCGGGGACCCGTATTCGGTGGCGAAGTCCGCCTGCTCGTAATAGCCGGCCCGGTCGCAGCCCTCGTGCACGGTGTTGCCGAACAGCCAGGTCGGTCGCAGCGCCTCGTCCAGCGGGATCATCGGAGCCTGGTCGGTGGCCATGTACAACAAGTAGGTCAGGGTCTCGGACAGGTTGTCGGGTTGGATCGGGCAGCCGGGGACGTTGACGATCGGGATACCGGCCTTGGACTTCCAGCTCCAGCCCAGATAGTCGGCGACCCCCATCGCGCCGGTCGGATTGCCGGCCATCGCATGGATGCCGCCGTACGCGGCGCAGGTGCCGACGGCCACGAGGGCGGTGGCCTTGGGGGCCAGCCGATCCAGCCACTCCGAGGTCGTGATCGGCTGGCCGGTGGCCGGGTCGTTGCCGAAGCCGCACCAGTAACCCTCGTCCTTGATCTTCTCGTTCGGGATGGAGCCCTCGACGACGAGGACGAATGGTTCCAGTTCGCCGCGGTCGGCCTTGCGGAACCATTCGAGGAAGTCGTCCTGGCCTCCGGTCGGGCCGGACTCGAAGTCGATCAACGGCCAGTGCACCGCGATCTGCGGCAGCCCGGGAAGCGCTCCGAGGGCGATCTCCTCGATGCTCGGCTGGGTCGCGGCCGTCAGCGCGACCGAGTCCCCGTCGCAACTCAGACCGGCATTGATCCACAGCACATGGATGAGGGTTTCTTCCGCCTTGACGGCAGCGGGAGTAGGCATCTTCGCCAACCTTCCCCGGCGTGGATCGCCGGCGATCCATGCTGCTGGGGCCGGCCTCCGGGCCCGCTTACGCAGTCAATCCCCGTCTTAACAGTCGAGACAATGGGCGGTCAAGAGAACTGAGGCTTACCTAACTTTTGCCGACTTTGGGCCTGCCGTCAGCCAGTCGTACCAGCGCGTCACACCCTCCCCGGTTTTGGCGGAGAGCGTGAAAATCTTGACTCCGGGATTGAGACTGCGGGCATACCCGGCGAAGGCGTCGGCGTCGAAATCGACGTACGGCAAGAGATCGGACTTGTTGATCACCAACAGATCGGCGGCGCTGAACATGTGCGGGTACTTGAGGGGTTTGTCGCTGCCCTCGGTGACCGAGATGATCACCACCTTGGCCTGCTCGCCGACGTCGAAGAGGGCTGGGCAGACCAGGTTCCCGACGTTCTCCACGAACAGCAGCGATCCGTCCTCGGGTCGTAACGCCGCCATCGCCCGCTGCACCATCGGGGCGTCCAGGTGGCATCCAGCGCCGGTGTTCACCTGCACGGCCCGAGCCCCGGCCCGCCGGATGCGTTCGGCGTCGACACTGGTCTCCTGATCGCCCTCGATGACGCAGATCGGTCGCTCTCCGTGAAGATCGGCGATGGTGCGCTCGAGCAGCGTGGTCTTGCCCGAGCCCGGTGAGCTCATCAGGTTCAGGGCCACGATGTCGCGCTCGGCCAGCCAGTCGCGATTGTGTTGCGCCAGGTGGTCGTTCTTGGCCAGGACGGCTTCGCCGATGGCCACTGTCTCGGCGGCCCGAGCGTGGAGGGCGGCGTGTTCGGGCTCCGTCAGGTGATCGTGATCATGGTGATGGTCGTGATCATGGTGATGGTCGTGATGATGCTCATGACCGTGCTGACCGGTGCCCGGAGCCGGTCGACGGGCCCGGTCCTCGGTGGTCAGCACCCGTACGTTGTCCGGGTCACCGCAGCCGCAGGTCAGGCACATGGCTGGGCCACCAGGTCCACCGAACTGATCTCGAGCTCCCGACCGCTCAGCACGCCCACGTCGGCGCTTCCGCAGGGGCAGAGCAAGATCAGATCAGGCAGGTCGAAGTCGGAGTCGCAGCCGCGGCAGTGTGCTTGTCCGGGAATCTCGACGATGTCCAAGGTGGCCCCTTCGATCGCCGTTCCGCTGGTCGCGAGGTCGAAGCAGAAACGCATGGCGTCGGGCACCACTCCCGAGAGCCGACCGACCTTGAGGTGGACGCACGCGACCTGTCGACCCGGCGTCCGGTCCAGGACCATGTCGACGACGCTCTCGGTGATTGCGAGTTCGTGCATGCCACACCGCCTCGGGGTCACCCTAGGACGCCCCCCGGTTCGCGGCAAGAAGTTCGGACCAGCTCGACCCGGCCGTTCTACAGTTCGAGCGTGGGCTGGTGGAGCGAGCGCGTGCTACCGCGGGCCGTCGACCGCGTGCTCGACACCCCGGAGGTCAACCAGCGGCGGGTCCGGGCGTGCCGCGGCCTGGCCGGCACGGTGCTGGAGGTGGGCTTCGGCTCGGGCCTCAACGTCGCCTTCTACCCCGCCGAGGTCCGCCGGGTGCTGGCGGTTGAGCCCTCCGAGGTGGCCTGGCGATTGGCCGAACACCGCCGGACGACGTCCACGGTGTCCTTCACCCGAGCGGGATTGGACGGCGAGCGGCTGGGGCTGCCGGACGCATCGGTCGATGCGGCTCTGTCGACCTACACGCTGTGCAGCATTCCCGATCTGCCGACGGCCCTCGCCGAGATCCGACGGGTGCTGAGACCGGGCGGTGCCCTGCACTTCCTCGAGCACGGACGCTCTCCCGACCGCTCGGTGGCGAGCTGGCAGCGCCGGTTGACTCCGCTCCAGTCGCTCCTGGCCGGCGGCTGCCACCTCGACCGGGCGATCGACGCCCTGATCGGGGCGGCCGGTTTGAAGGTGGTCGACCTCACGTGCGAGTACGGCAACGGGCCCCGCCCGGCCAGCTACCTCTACCTCGGCCGGGCCAGCAAGCAAGCCGACGGCTGACCGCCGGACGAGGCGCCTCGACCAATCCACGGCTGTCGCCTCGTTCGGTGTCAGGATGATCCGGTGAACAACGAGGGCGGGCGCTGCGCCGTGATCTTCAACCCCGTCAAGATCAGCAAGACGTTCCGGGGCGCGGCCGAGCAGGTGTTGGAGAACCACGGTTACGGCGACGTCCAGTGGCTGGAGACCGAAGCCGCCGACAAGGGCCGCTCCCGGGTCCAACAGGCGGTCGCCGAACGAGTCGATCTGGTCGTCGTCGCCGGAGGCGACGGAACCGTACGGGTGGTGGCCGACGGTCTGGCCAACTCCGGCATACCACTCGGAATCGTTCCCGAGGGCACGGCCAACCTGCTGGCCCTCAATCTCGGCCTTCCCGCCGCCGAACAGGAAGCCCTCGAGGTCGCCGTGGGGGGTACCGAGCGGACGATCGATCTGGTGAAACTGACGATCGACGGCGAGCGGGTCGAGAGATTCGCGGTCATGGCCGGGGCCGGCCTGGACGCGATGATCATGGACGAGACCGACCCGGAGCTGAAGAGCAAGATCGGCACCGCCGCCTACTTCCTGGCGGTCGGCAAGGCGTTGGGCCGACTGCCCATCAAGGCCAGGATCAGCCGCGACGGGCATCGGAGCCACCGGCGTAGCTCGATGTTGATCTTGCTCGGCAATGTGGGGCTGATCGCTCCCGGCGTGATGCTCATCCCGCGGGCCAAGCCCGACGACGGACTGTTCGAGATCGTGGTGGCCTCCCCGCGGCGCTGGCGGGACTGGTTCCGGGTCGTGGCGCGGTTGATCACCCGCCGGGCCCAGAAGGAAGACCCGATCGAGATCCGAGCGGCTCGGTCCGCCATCATCCAGCTCCGGGATCGGGAGAACTTCCAGCTCGACGGCGACGTGGAGGGGGACTTCCTGAGGATGGAGGCCGAGATCGATCCGCAGGCCGTGATCGTACGCGTGCCGGCCGGCTGAGTCAGACGAGCAGCGACAGCAGGACCGCGATGACCACCGAATTCAGAAAGAAGGCGATGATGCCGTGCACGCTGACGGTCCGGCGCATCGCAGTGGTCATGATGTCGGTGTCGGTGGTGCCGAACGTTGCGGAGCAGCTGATGGCCAGGTACAGGTAATCGGAGAACACCGGCTCCTCGTCGCCCAGGAACTGCAGACCACCGATCTCGATGTCGCGTCGCGCGTAGTGCAACGCGAAACTGAACGTGATGATCACCCAGGAGGTGACCACGGTGAACACGATGAGGCCGAAGACCAACCCGGTACTCACGGCCCGCTGCTGGGCGGCGGTGATGATGGTGCTGGTGGCGTAGATCGTGATGAGGACGGCCCAGGTCGGCCCGCTCCCACCCGCCAGCAGATAGCGTTTGAGCCACGTTCCCGGCAACGGAGAGCCCAGGACTCGGCGCACCAATTCGGCCCGGTCACAACCAGCGAAAGCGCGCACGCCCAGCAACAGATAGCAGACGGCGAAGGCGTTCCAGGCGATCAGTTCGCCTCCGAAATCGACTTCCAGAGCCGACTTTTCCCCTTCGGGAGCCTGGCGCCACCCCAGCGCCTCCACCGCATCGAGACCGAGCTCGAAGGCCAGACCCAACACGAGTCCGAGCCCCACCGCCGCCCACAACCGGAAGACGTCCGAGCACGACCGAGGGATTCTGTTGATGCGCGGCGAGAGGGTTCGATCCCGACGCGACACGGCCATGCCTCAGTTCGCGGTGCCGAGACGGCGAATCGTCCTCACCCGCAGCACGATAACCCCGCCTCCGCTCCCACGCCGGTCACTTGGGTGTGTGGGGCTCAGGCGTGCAGGGCAGCCATCCTATTGATCAGGTCTTCAAGGGCCTCCTCGAATTCACCGAGAAAGGCGTCTTGTCGCAGCAACGCTTCCGATTCGGTGACGAGCGGGTAGGCCGACATGTCGTTGGTCTCGATGAACGCGATGTCGGCCGAGGGCGGCAGGTCGGCTTCCGGGCCGGCCAACGAGGACTCCAACAACAGGTGGCCGAGGAGAAAGGTGGCGAAGCCGCGGTAGACCGCAACACTGGCGGGCGCCGAGAAACCGTAATCGCGTAATCCCTGCAAGAACATCTCGACCCAGCGCAGGCTCCGCAGTGGGGGCCGCAGCCAGGGCGCTGCCGGCGGGCGGGTCGCGACCAAGGGGAAGATGCGCGGGTGGGCCAGAGCCAGCCGTCGCACCCCGTGGGCCATCTGCTGCAGATATTCGGGCCAGTTCCGGGGCGCCAGCATGCCCATCGTGTCCTGATAGAGCTCGTCCATCACGAGCTCGACCACTCCGTCCAGCAATTGCTCCCGACCGGGCACATACCGGTACAGGGCCATCGCCTCCACGCCCAGATCGGCGCCGAGCCGCCGCATGGTCAGCTTCTGCAGCCCCCGTTGGTCGATGAAGTTCACCGCCTCGCGCAGGATACGCATCTGGTCCAGCGGCTGCCGCCCGGCCGGACGACCGTCGCGGACGGCGACGTCAGGTCCGGATCCGTTCGGATCGGCCGGTGTACTCACTAGTCACCTCTGACAGGTAGCCCCGATGGTCAGTCGGATCTTCGGGCGGCGGAAGGTATTTACAATGTAAACGTCCGCAACTACGCTGACCTTACACCGTAAAGGCCTCGGTCGCTCTCCGGAGATCATAGTGGAATTAGGCCTCTCTCCGGAGATCTGAATTCTGGGATCAGCTCCGCGCAACCCAGAGCGCGAGGCCCGTCGCAGGCAGTCGGCGTCCTCCCGAGGGCGCCCGAACCGTAAGGAGCTCAAGGATGAGCGAGACGAACAAGGCCGGAGCCAAGGCCGAAGAAGTGATGGGCGCCGCCAAGGAGAAGATCGGCGATGCCACCGACAACCGGAGCCTGCAGGCCGAGGGTGTCAAGGATCAGGCCGCCGGCAAGACCAAGCAGGCCGCTGAAGATGTCCGGCAGGCCGGCGAGGACCTCAAGCGCTGATCGCTTCCTAGTTTCTCGACCCGACTGGGTCGAGCCGCACGTGGCCCACCTGTCCCCGCCGGGCAGGTGGGTCGCTAGCTTCCTGACCGGTTCACCGGGCCCGTTGCCGGTCCAGCCTCCCCGCCTGGGCGCATCGGCCTCGTAAGGTAGCCCTGCAGTCGAGACATCGAGCAGGCACTAGCGGACCGGAGACGACAGACGCGATGGCGAACCAGATCGTAATCACCTTCGGGACCTTCGACGTACTCCACGTAGGACATGTCCGCGTCCTCAACCGGGCCGCCGAGTACGGCGATCGGCTGGTCGTCGGGGTCTCCTCCGACGCCCTCAACTTCTCCAAGAAGGGCCGGAACCCCGTCTTCAGTCAGGACGAGCGATTGGAGATAGTCGCCAACGTCAAGGCGGTCGACCAGGTGTTCGTCGAGGAGAGCCTCGAGCGGAAACGGGAGTACGTCCAGCAGTACGCCGCCGACGTCTTGGTCATGGGCGACGACTGGGCGGGCAAGTTCGACTTTCTCAACGACATCTGCAAGGTCGTCTACCTCCCCCGCACCCCGTCGGTCTCCACCACTGCGATCATCGAGCACATCACGACCACCAGGGCACCGGCACCCTGATCGATCGCCGTCCTCGACCGCCTCAGAGAGCCCGACGCTGAGCGACGAGCGGGCAGAGGAACGGATCCTTGCCGCGCGTGCCGACGGTGTTCAGATAGCCGAGCACGTCCCGGTACGCCCGCCACAGGCTGGTCTGGGTGTACGGAATGCCCTGACGGGCGCAGTAGGCGGCCACCAGGGGCTGCGCTCGGCGCAGGTGAGGTCGCGCCATCGACGGGAACAGGTGATGCTCCACCTGATAGTTGAGTCCACCCATGAACACCGCCATGAGTGGCCCACCGCTGATATTCCGGCTCATCAGGACCTGTCGCCGCAGGAAGTCGAGCTTCAGCTTCGGAGAGACGAGGGGCATCCCGATGTGGTTGGGCGCGAACGAGAAGCCCATGTAGAAGCCGAAGACCGCCAGTTGTACGGCCAGAAAGGCCAACGCCTTCACGGGTGGCAGTACCGCGAACACCAACCAGGCCAGGCCGCCGAGTCGGAGCATCAGGAACGTCAGTTCGACCCAACGGCGTTCCACCTTCGTCCGGCCCAGAACCCGGCGCAGGCCGTCGCTGTGCAGCGTGATTCCCGTGAACAACAAGATGGGGAAGAAGTACCAGCCTTGGTGCGCCAGCAGCCAACGACCGAGCCGACCGCGCGGTCTCGGCTCCCGCTGAGGTGTGAAGGCGAGGATGCCGGAATCGATGTCGGGGTCGCTGCCCTGTTTGTTGGGGTTGGCGTGGTGGCGGGTGTGCTTGCTGCGCCACCAGCCGTAGCTGATGCCGACCAACAGGTTGGCCACGACCAGGCTGACCCAGTCGTTCCACCGGCCGGACTTGAACATCTGCCGGTGGGCTGCGTCGTGGCCGAGGAAGGCGATCTGGGTCAGCACGACGCCCAGGGCCGCGGCCATGAGCAGCTGCCACCAGCTGTCTCCGATCCATACGAAGACGGCCACCCAAGCGGCCACCACGAGGGTGGCCGTGATCAGCTTCGTCCAGTAGTAGCCATAGCACCGGCGCATCAGGCCCAACTCGTGGACGCTACGAGTGAGGGCGGTGAAGGTGCTGCCCAATGGTCGCGAACTCAGCGGAGGAACGGCGCGAGGGGACGCGCCAGAGGGAGAAAGAGCAGAGGGAGAAAGAACGGAGGTCACCGGCGGAGCTGCCCAACGAACGGTGTGCCCGAATGCGCCTGGCGGCGGCTCGAATGCGGGAGTCGCGGTGTCGACGGCGGCTCTGCCCCAGACCGACTGGTGGTCAGCGGCTCCAGTTTACGACTTAAACGGCGTGAACCAATAGCTGAGGTAGGGGTCATCCTGCGGCCGCCTTGGTGATCTTCTGATCCGCCTGGAACGGTGCGCTACGTTAGATCGGCAGAAAGCTCGATCTGGTGGAGGAGGGCTAGTCGGTCATGCGACCTGACCGGCGAGAACGGCGATGACTGACGTCTCCACCCCGCCCCGGCGGCGGATCCGGATCACCGACCTGCAGGTCGCGAAGTCGCGTGGTGAGCGGTGGGCCATGCTCACCAGCTACGACCAGTACACGGCCGCCCTGTTCGAATCGGCCGGCGTTTCGGCTCTCCTGGTCGGTGATTCGGCCGCCAACAACGTCTACGGATACCCGAGCACGCTCCCGGTCACCGTGGCGGAACTGATTCCACTCGCGGCGGCGGTGGTGCGGTCGACCCATCGAGCCCTGGTGGTGGCCGACCTTCCGTTCGGATCGTACGAGGACGGGCCGAGTCAGGCCCTGGCCACGGCCGTACGGTTCATGAAGGAGTCGGCCTGCCACGCGGTCAAGCTGGAGGGCGGCGAGCGCTCGGCGGCCCAGATCCACAAGATCACCCAAGCCGGGATTCCCGTGATGGGGCACGTCGGCTTCACTCCCCAGAGCGAACACGGCCTCGGCGGCTACCGGGTGCAGGGGCACGGCAGCGCGGCCGACCGGGTCCTCACCGACGCCCACGCAGTGGCCGAAGCCGGGGCCTTCGCGGTCGTGCTGGAGATGGTGCCGGGCGCAGTGGCCAAACAGATCACCGCCGAACTGGAGATCCCCACGATCGGCATCGGGGCCGGGCCGGACTGTGACGCCCAGGTCTTGGTGTGGCAGGACATGCTCGGGCTGCGCGAGGGGAAGCTGCCGCGGTTCGTGAAGCAGTACGCCCAGCTCGCCGAGGTGATCCGGGCGGCAACGTCCAGCTACGTGGCCGATGTGGTCAAGGGCACCTTCCCGGCGGAGGAGCACACCTTCGAGCTCAAACCGATGGTCGGGGGGCCCGGGTGAAGATCGCCGGCAGCGTCGCAGAGTTCGAGGAACTACGCGAGGAACTGACTGCCGGACGGCCGCTCGCGCGGATCGGTTTCGTGCCCACCATGGGCGCCCTGCACGCCGGGCACCTCTCGCTGATCACGTTGGCCCAGAGCGTGTGCGACCTGGTGGTGGTGAGCATCTTCGTGAATCCGCTCCAGTTCGGACCCAGCGAGGACTATGCCCTGTATCCGCGGACGATCGAAACCGACATCGAGACCTGCCGACAGGTCGGGGTCGATCTGGTCTTCACCCCGACCGTGGCCGATCTCTATCCGGCGGGCCGCCAGGTCACTGTGAGCGCTGGTCCGATCGGCAGTGTGTTCGAGGGCGCGGCTCGACCCGGGCACTTCGACGGCGTCCTGACCGTGGTGTTGAAGTTGCTGCACATCGTCGATCCCGACATCGCGGTGTTCGGTCAGAAGGATGCGCAGCAGCTGGCCTGCGTCCGGCGGATGGTCCTGGATCTCAATATCGACGTAAACATCGTCGGGGCACCGATCATCCGGGAACCGGACGGACTCGCCCTGTCCAGCCGGAACCGGTTCCTGACCGCCTCCGACCGGCGCGCGGCCCGAGCGCTGTCCGCCGCCCTGGGCGCTGCCGCGGCACAGTCGCTACCCGAATGTGCCCTGGCGGCCGCGGACAAGATCCTGACCGCCGCCGCCGACTCCGGACTGGACCGGGATTACCTTGCCCTGGTCCACCCGAGCACCATGACGGAGGTTGGCCCCGAACACCGGGGGCCGGCCACCATGATCGTGGCGGCCCAGGTGGGTGCGGTCCGGCTGATCGACAACATCGAACTCACCTTCGCCGGCTGAGCCGTGGAGCTTTCGGAGGTCGCGGGCGAGCTCTACGCCGCCCCGCCGGAGGAGTTCATGACCCTCCGCTCGGCCCAGGTCGCGGCCGCCAAGGCGGCCGGCGACAAGGACCTGGCCAAGCGGATCGGTCAGCTGCGGAAACCGACCCGGTCGGCCTGGCTGGTCAACCTGCTCGCCCGCGACGTCGATGCCGACCTGGACGGGCTGTTGGACATCGGGGCCGCCCTGCGCGAGGCCCAGCAGAATCTGGACGGAGCCGAATTGCGACGGCTCTCCACCGAGCGGCACCGTGCCGTGGAGGCGCTGACCCGGCGCGCCGCCGAGTTGGGCGCCGCCGCCGAGTACGCCGCCACTGAAGCGGTCCGGCAAGAGGTGAGTCAGACCCTGCAGGCCGCGCTGGCCGATCCGGACCAGGCCGAGGCGGTGCGTCGCGGCACGTTGAGTCAGGCGGCCAGCTACGGCGGATTCGGCCCCTTCGAGATGACTGCGCCGGTTCCGCCCGCGAAGGAGACTCCGACCAAACGGGCGTCGGGCAGCGACACGCCTGACGCGGCCGATCAGGATTCGGAGGCCAGCCGACGAGCGGTCCTGGAAGCCCGGGACACCTGGCAGCAGGCTCGGGAGCAGCTGGCCGACGCGGAAGCCGAGGCCGAGCGGGCCACCGGGGCGGCCGACGAGCTGGCTGATCGGGTGGACGAGTTGCGCACCCAACTCGCTGCGGCCGAAGAAGCCGAGGCCGAGGCCCGGCGGACGGCTCGTACCGCCCGCAAGCACGTCGACGAGATGGCCGCCGCGGAGCGGTCGGCGCGGGCGGCGGCCGAGGAGGCCGGAGTCGACACGACCGGTTGAGCCTGGTCCGGGGCCAGGGCCCAGACTGTGCAGGTGCGTACGGTCGGCATCGAAGAGGAACTGCTCCTGATCGACACCGAGACGGGCGAGCCCACCGCGGTTGCGGGCGCCGTACTGGCTCGAGGCGGGCACCCGGATCAGGAGAGCGTGCCCGGCCAGCTGGAAGCCGAGTTGCAGCAACAGCAGGTGGAGCTCGAGACGGCACCGACCGCCGATCTTACCGAACTCGGCGAGAACGTACGGGCCTGGCGGCGGACAGCCGACGAGCGGGCCCGCTCCCTCGGTGCTCGAGTGGCGGCGCTGGCCACGTCGCCGTTGCCGGTGGTGCCGCAGCTGACCCCCAGCCGGCGTTATCAGGCCATGACGGAGCGGTTCGGGCTGACGGCGATGGAGCAGCTCACCTGCGGCTGCCACGTGCACGTGGGCGTCGAGGACGACGACGAGGGCGTCGCCGTCCTGGACCGGATCCGGATCTGGCTCCCGATCCTGCTCGCGCTGTCCGCCAATTCGCCGTACTGGCAGGGCCGCGACACCGGGTACGCCAGCTTTCGCTCCCAGGCCTGGACCCGGTTTCCGACGGCCGGACCGACGGAGATCTTCGACACGGCCGGGTCGTATCACGAACGGACCGCGGCGCTGGTGGACTCGGGGGTGCTGCTCGATCACGGCATGATCTATTTCGACGCGCGGCTGTCCCACAAGTACCCGACGGTGGAGATCCGGGTGGCCGACGTCTGCCTGCACGCCGAGGACTCCGTCCTCATCGCCGGGCTGGCCCGCGCCCTGGTCGAGACCGCGGCCCGCGAAGCCGCGGACGGCCGGCCGCCCCCGCCGGTACCCGCCGAGCTGATCAGGCTGGCGACGTGGCAGGCCGGCAAGTCCGCCCTGACCGGTGATCTGCTGGATCCGCACCGCTCCCGACCCCGGCCGGCGGCGCAGGTGCTCGATGCCCTGGTTGATCATCTACGACCGGCGCTGCACGACTCCGGGGACCAGGAACTGGTCGTCGCAGGTCTCACCCGGATACGGCAACGCGGGGTGGGTGCATCCACTCAGCGCCGGCTCGCCGAACAATCGTCGGATCTTGCCGACCTGACCCGGGCGGCTGCGGAGATCACACTCGGCGGCGGGTAGCGTCTCCTGCGAGCTCGGGGAATCGCGCCCGGCTGGCGAGCGCGAGCCAGCATCATGAAAGGGAGAGTCCATGGCCTGCGTCCTGGTGACCGGTGCCTCCGGTTTCGTCGGCTCGCATCTTTGTCAGGCGCTGGTCGAGGCCGGGCACGACGTGCGCGCGATGACTCGGCGCCCGGACGACTATTCCGGGGCCGGCACTCCGGTCGAGGGCGACGTGTCGGATCCGGACAGTCTGCGCGCCGCTTTGCACGGCGTCGATGCGGCCTACTACCTGGTGCACTCCCTGGACGACGACGACTTCGTGGAGAAGGACGCTGCGGCGGCTCGAGCATTCAGTGCCGCGGCGGCCGAGAACGAGCTCGAACGGATCATCTACCTCGGCGGCCTGGGCCGCGACGATGATCAAGGCCTGTCCCCGCACCTGCGGTCGCGGCGGGAAGTCGAGGGGCTGCTCGGCGGCGACGGTGTGCCGGTGACCGTCCTCCGGGCGGCCATCGTGATCGGCCACGGGGGCATCTCCTGGGAGATCACCCGGCAACTGGTGGCGAACCTGCCGGCCATGGTGGGTCCACGTTGGGTGGCCACCCGGACGCAACCGATCGCGCTGTCCGATGTGGTGCGTTACCTGGTGGGAGTCCTCGAGCCGCCCGAGGCCCGCGGTCAGATCTATGAGGTCGGCGGCCCGGACGTGTTGAGCTACGCGGACATGATGCAGCGGGTCGCGCGCCGACACTACGGCCGGCCGTTGCCGATTCTGATCGTCCCGCTGCTGACGCCGCGGCTGTCCTCGCACTGGCTGGCCCTGGTGACCGATGTCGACCTGGCCACTGCCCGCAACCTGGTCGATTCGATGAACAACGAGGTGATCGTCACCGACGACTCGATCCGCAACGTCGTGCCGGGTGATCCGGTGGGGTACGACAGGGCGGTCGAGCTCGCGTTCGCCGAACGGCAGCAGGAGCGGGAGCGAGCGACTCGGTGAGCTCGCGGCAGCCGGGGGGTGATCCGGCCACCAGCCCGAGTCGGGGCCGGGCCGCAGGACGGTGGGCCGGCAAGGCGGTCGGCGTCGTCCGGCCGGTGTTCATCGACAAGGTGGAACGGGATCACCGGCAAAGCGATTCCCAGTTCATCCGGCGACGGATCGTGGTTGCCATCACCCTGGTCCTCGGGTCCACGCTCCTCGGCCTGTCGTTCTCCATCCAGCAGGGCGATCCCGCTTTCTACCCGCTGACCTTCGGCCTGGCCGCAGTGTGGATCATCGGCAGTCTGGCCTCCGGGCCGCTGCATCTCGGGCACATCATGCTGAAGGACGAACTCCGGAGGCCGATCTTCACCCCGATCCTCGTCGGCGCCGTGCTAGCCGTGATCTTCATCGCCGGTGCGTTCGTGATCCGCTACATCCCCCCGCTGGCCAGCCTGGCCGAGGACGTGCTCGGTTACGCCCGCCTCGGGAATCTCGCCCTGGTCACCGTGATCTTGATCGTCAACGGTCTCGCCGAGGAGCTGTTCTTCCGCGGCGCGCTGTTCGCCGCCATCGGGGTCAGGCATCCCGTACTGATCTCCACCATCTTGTACGCGTTGACCACCGTCGGCAGCGGAAACCCGGTGCTGGTCTTCGCCGCCGCCGTTCTCGGCGCCGCCACCGGTCTCCAGCGGCGCGGATCCGGCGGTGTGCTGGCGCCGATCCTGACCCATCTCACCTGGTCGCTGACCATGCTCTACGTGTTGCCCTTGATCTTCTCCGGTTGAGCCGGTCATCCGTTCCTGCATGGGTTTCGGCCTCCGCAGGGGGTGCGCACCATGCAGTTGCACGAAGACCATGCAGAGGCGGTAAGGATCGTTGGAGCCACGGCCCGTTGTCCACAGATTGTCCGCTGACCCCTTACGTACGGCATGGCGGCGGTGGTCGGCTCGGGCCGTGAGCGCGATCAAACTCAGTCGGGAGTACGCCGAGCAGGGCTACAGCTACGCGGAGCTGCGGCGGCTCAGCCGGTCAGGTGACCTCGAGCGGGTCCGCCGTGGAGCCTGGACGTCCCCGGGGCAGGCCGACGATCTCCGTTCAGTACATCAGCGGTTTGTCGAGGCGACCGTACGGCAGTGCTCGCCGGACGCGGTCGTCAGCCACATGTCGGCGGCCGCGATGCACGACCTGCCGCTCTTCTCCAACCGGCTCCAGCGGGTCTCGCTCACCCGGGATCGGGCCGGCGGCGGCGCAATCCGTCGGTACGTACGCGTGTACGGCAGCTCGCTTCCAGCCGAAGACATCACCGAACTGGAGAACTTGCGGGTGACCTCGCCGGCGCGCACCGTGGTCGACCTGGGTTGCACCTTGCCGCCCTTCGAGGCTGTGCCGATCGGTGACGCGGCGCTGCGTGGTGGTTCGCTGCCGACCGATCTTGCCGCATCGCTCGAACGTGCCGGCCGGCGTACCGGGATCGGGACGGCCCGCCGCACCCTCGCGATGCTGGATCCCCGCAGCGAGAGCGTGGGCGAGTCCTGCAGTCGCGTCGTGTTCCGCGACCACGGCATCCCGAACCCCGAGCCGCAGTTCGAGATCGTGGACGGATCGTTCGCTGCGCGGGTCGACTTCGCGTGGCCGGAGTTCGGAACGATCGGCGAGTTCGACGGCAAGATCAAGTACGGCGAGCTGGTGCCGGAGGGAAGGACGCCGGCCGACATCCTCTGGGAGGAGAAGGTCCGCGAGGACCGACTCCGCGCCCTGGGTTGGCAGGTCGTCCGCTGGGTCTGGACGGATCTGTTACGTCCGACCGCCCTGATCCGCCGGCTGCACTCCGCCTTCGAGCGCGGGCGAGTGCGTTGAGCATCGATACGGCTGTCTCTGCATGGGTTTGGTGCATCTGCATGGGGTGTGCACCATGCAGTTGACTTGAAACCATGCAGCAAGGCGAGAGTCAGGCGGACTTCTTCTTGGCGGGTGCCTTCTTGGCGGGTGCCTTCTTGGCCGCAGTCTTCTTGGCGGGTGCCTTCTTGCTCGACGCTGATCCGCGCTTGGCCCGGTTCTCCTCGACGCTGCGCCGGAGGGCCTCCATCAGGTCGACGACCTTGCCGCCCTCGGGCTCGCCGGCGTCCTCCTCGCCGAAGGTGGCCGCGGTGTCGAGCGCGTCACCCTGCTCGAGTTTGGCCGCGATCAGTTCGCGCAGCTGCTCCTGGTACTCGTCGGAGAACTTGTCGGGCGCGAAGTCCGCCGACAGGTTGTCCACCAGAGACGAGGCCATCTTCAGTTCCTGGGCCGACACCCGTACGTCTTGATCGAGACTGGCGAAGTCGGCCTCTCGCACCTCGTCGTCCCACAGGAGGGTCTGCAGCATCAGCACCTTGTCACGAGCACGCAACGCAGCCAGCCGGGTCTTCTGCCGCAACGCGAACTGCACGATGGCGGTGCGTTCGGTCTCCTCCAAGGTGCGACGGAGCAGCGCGTACGCCTTGACGGCCGTCTTGTCGGGTTCGAGGAAGTAGCTGCGGTCGAACATGATCGGATCGATCTGCTCCGACGGGACGAATTCCACCACCTCGATCTCCCGGCTGCGCTCCTCCGGCAGGGATTTGAGGTCCTCCTCGGTCAGCACCACCGTGGTCGAGCCGTCGTCGAACGCCTTGTCGATGTGGGCGTAGTCGACGACCTTGCCGCACACCTCGCAGCGGCGCTGGTAGCGGATCCGGCCCCCGTCGGCGTCGTGCACCTGGTGCAGGCCGACGTCATGGTCCTCGGTCGCGGCGTACAACTTGACCGGCACGTTGACCAGCCCGAACGAGATCGCACCCTTCCAGATTGCGCGCATGCCGTCAGTACACACCCGCAGGCGGCCGGCCGGGCATGATGGGGGAATGTCGGCCGCCAGCCGGAACACCCACAACCAGACCGTGACGATCGACGGTCGGGCCATCAAGCTGACGAATCTGGACAAGGTCCTCTACCCCGAGACGGGCACCACCAAGGCCGACGTGATCGGCTACTACGCCGGCGTGGCCGAGGTGATGTTGCCGCACCTGTTCGAGCGTCCGGTCACCCGCAAGCGCTGGCCGAACGGGGTCGGTGATGCTGATCACCGAGCGCTGGTGTTCTTCACCAAGGATCTCGACTCGGGAACCCCCGACTGGGTGCGGCGGCACAAGATCGCCCACCGTGATCACGACAACTTCTACCCGGTGGCCAACGACCTCGCCACCCTCACCTGGCTGGCGCAGCTGGCGGCCTTGGAGATCCACGTGCCGCAGTGGCGGTTCGGCCGCAACGGCCAGCCCAAGCATCCCGACCGGCTGGTCCTCGACCTCGATCCCGGGGAGGGCGTGACGCTCACCGAATGCGCCGAGGTCGCCCGTTGGGCCCGGGACATCCTGGCCGACATCGGTCACGAACCCGTACCGGTCACCAGCGGCAGCAAGGGCATCCACCTGTACGCACCGCTGGACGGATCCCAGACCTACGAGGAGGCCAGCGCCGTGGCCCGCGAACTCGCCCGCGCCCTGGAGGCCGACCACCGGGACACGGTGACGGCGGTGATGAAGAAGTCCGAGCGGGCCGGCAAGGTCTTCCTCGACTGGAGCCAGAACAACGGCAACAAGACCACGGTGTCGCCGTACTCGATGCGAGGCCGGGTCCGGCCCACCGTCGCCGCACCGCGGACCTGGGCCGAGTTGGACGACCCGGACCTGCGGCAGTTGGAGTACCACGAGATGCTGCAGCGGATCGCCGACCTCGGGGACCCGCTGGCCGGCATGGGGATTCCCGGCGCGACGCCCGTGCACCGCTCCGATCGCCTCGCCACCTACCGGAGCATGCGGGACGCCAGCAAGACCCCCGAACCGGTGCCGGACCTGCCGCCGGACGCGCGCGAGGAGGGTTTCACCTTCGTCATCCAGGAGCACCACGCCCGGGCGCTGCATTACGACTTCCGGTTGGAGCGCGACGGCGTGCTGGTCAGCTGGGCGGTACCGAAAGGCCCGCCCACCGACGGCGGCAAGAACAACCTGGCCGTGCAGACCGAGGATCATCCGCTGGAGTACGCGTCGTTCGAGGGCGGCATCCCGCGCGGCGAGTACGGCGGCGGCACCGTGAAGATCTGGGACGCCGGCACCTACAAACTGCACAAGTGGCGCGAGGGCAAGGAGGTGATCGTCACCCTCTTCGGCCGTCCCGACGGCGGGCTCGGCGCGGTTCGCAAGTACGCCCTCATCCACACCGGTGGCGGCTCCGACCGGCCCGAACGCAACTGGCTGATGCACCTGATGGAGACAGACCCCGAGGATCTCGAGCGAGAGGAGGATCCGCGGCACCGCCGGGAGGGCGATCGAGGCGACAACGCTTCTCCGTCGCCGAGGAGGCCGACCGACGGTGTCATGAGCGGATCCGTATCGAGCGGACAACACAGCTTTCCTGAGGAGATAGCGCCGATGCTGGCGACGTTGTCCAGCCAGCAGGCGGTGACCGATCCGGATGAGTACGCGTTCGAGATGAAGTGGGACGGCGTCCGCACCGTCGCGTACCTGGCCGGGGACAAGGTCAAACTGCTCAGCCGACGCGGTCGCGACGACACCGCCGCCTACTTCGACGTGGCCGACGCCCTGACCTCTCTCGCGCAGGAGGCGGGCATCCAGACCGCGGTGCTGGACGGCGAGGTCGTCGTGAACGACGAGGCGGGACGGCCCCGGTTCGGGCTGCTGCAGCCGCGCATCAACCTCACCCGGCCCGCCGACATCCAGCGGGCCGCGGCGACGTACCCCGCGCAGCTGATGCTGTTCGACATCCTGCACCTCGACGGCCGGTCGTTGATCAAGGAACCGTACGAGGAGCGCCGCCGGATCCTGGAAGACCTGTTCCGCGGCCAACCGGGCTCGCGGATCCAGGTGCCACCGATCTTCGACGGGGACCTGGACGCCGCCGTCGACACGAGCCGGGTGTTGCAGTTGGAGGGCGTCGTCGCGAAACGGCGAACGTCGGTCTACCAGCCGGGCCGCCGCTCCCGGACCTGGCTGAAGATCAAACTCCATACCGATCAGGAGGTCGTGATCGGCGGCTGGCGACCCGGTCAGGGCCGTCGCGAGGGTGGCGTCGGCTCGCTGCTGATGGGCATCCCCGGGGAGGACGGCCTGCAGTACGTCGGCCGGGTCGGCTCCGGCTTCAACGACCGCGAGCTCGACGAGCTCGACCGGCTGCTGAAGCCGCTCGCCCGCAAGACAACCCCGCTGGTCGGCGTGCCGCGGGAGGACGCCCGCGACGCCCACTGGGTGACGCCCACGCTCGTCGGCGAGGTCACCTACGGTGAACTGACCGGACCGGGCCGGCTCCGGCACCCGGTCTGGAAGGGCCTGCGCTCCGACAAGTCCCCCGACGAGGTGACCTGGGAGAGGCCGCCGAGCTAGCCCAGCCCCTCGACCGACGTCAGCTCGCACCCCTCGGTGCGCGGCCAGCCGCTCGGCCTCCTCACCGATCCGCGCGACGACCGACCGGGCGATCCGGGTCCACGGCTGGACCCGGAGCTTCAGCGACTTCCCGCTGGCCGCGGGCCGCCAGGTGCCGACGACGTCGACGCCCACCAGCACGGCCCCCGGGCGGCCGATCACCGGCCAGAGCTCCTTGTGGCGGGCGCCGTCCGGCACGATGAGATCCCGGTCCCGTCCCTGCAGCAGCAGGTCGTACGGCCCCAACAGCCGCACGAGTCCCGAGCTGCCGGCACTCTGAGCCTCCCCGATGAGCCAGTGTTCCTCGCCGTCCAGGCGCACCGGCACGGCGTCCTCCGGCCAGTGCTTCTTCACCTCCGTCACGGGCGCGTCGAGGAACGCCGCCACCTCGTGCGGGGTCGCGGGGCCCTGGAATTCCAGGTACCGGCGGATCGGCTGCAGGCGCGCGGGGGCCGACAACGGGTCCGGTGCCGGTCCCCACCGGCGCCGCGACCAACCCGGAACCCGCTGCATCACCGGCGGCGACGTGCCGGGCTGCAGCTCGAGTCCGCCGTACAGCGCCGCGATCCGGAACGGCACCTCCCACGAATGCACCGCATCGCACGGGACGCACGGCCGCAGGTAGGGATCGTCGAGCACCTGGGTGAGCCGGGTGGACACCTCGCCCTTGGACCGTGGTTCGGTGACGACCTCGCGCAACCGGGTCGCCACCTCCGCCAGCCCGTCGAGGGTCGTCACACCGGCCTCCTTGAGCGGCTTGCCGGCGCCGACGACCCGCTTGACGGCGTCGGCCTCCGACAAGGGGGACGTCGCCACGAAGACGTCGGCCAGGTCGGACCGGCGGTAGTAGTGCGGCGCGGCGCGCAGCGTCCACACCAACGCGACGTCCTCGCACCCCTCCAGATCGCCCGGCCGGGCGACCGGAACGCCGCGGTTCACCAGCGCCCAACTCGCGCCGTCCCGGCCCGTGTCCTGCACGCCGAGGTCGAAGATCGCCGCATCGGTGAGCGCCCGCGGCGCCGGTTCACGGTCAAGCTCCTGCGCCGCGATCCGATGCTCCATGACCTGCCGCCGGCTGAGCGTCATCTCTTCATCTTGGCGCAGCTCAGTCGCGGGGGGCCACCAGAAGTGACAGTCCCTCCAGGCCTTCGAGGGTGACAGCGAAGTTGTGCAGGTCGTCCACCTCGCCGATCTCGAGGCCGGTCATCATGTCGGTGACCATGTGGCCCTTCGGCAGGAACTTGGAGCGGATACTGCCGGAGATCGGTTCCGGCGAGAAGTTCAGCACCGTCACCTGGAGGATCCGGTCGAGCTGGTGCACCATGACCAGCATCGCCTTGTGCGACACCTGTGGGACGTCGAGCTGGGTACCGGTGGCGATCCCGTGCCGGCGACGGATGTTCAAGATCGCCGAGAGCCGGGAGGCAAAGGAGCCGCGATCCTGGAGTTGCGCGGGCAGGCTCCCGTAGAGACTGATTCCGCGAGGCATCTTGGACAGCGACTCGGTAGCCTCCGGCCGGTAGTCCATCAGGTCGTAGGCCGACCGGTGGATCCAGCGGGTGTCGCCCGAGGCCAACGCCCAGGAGACCTGCTTGCGTTCCAGGGTGAGCATCCCGCACAGATCCCAGCCCGACAGGGCGAACACCCCGGGCTGCCACGCGTTGAACATCGACAGCAACAGGTGCGCCCGCTTGATCGTCTCGACGTCGTCCTCGCTGAGTCCGCCGAGGTCGCGGTAGCCAAGTGAGGCGGCGATGATCGTCGCGGTGGTGGAGGCGATCCCGTTGGTGGTGAAGGTCGCGTTGTACGGACCGTTGTCCCCGGTCAGCTGGTCGATCAGATCCTGCCGGATGGTGACCGCCAGTTCGGCTCCGGTCAGCTGCTTGCCCCGGAGCGTGAACTCGTCGTCCCGGTGCCCTGCGGCGAAGTGCACCAGCTCGTACGTCATCTCGTCGTGGTTCTGCAGGGCGTGTACCAGCGACACCGGTTCGACCCCCGAGTCCCGCGACAACTTGAGCGTGAGCCGGAGGAACTCGGTGTCTCCGGTGGCCAGGGCGTGGTGGTAGGCGGGTCGGTTCACGAAGTCGTACGACAGGTCCGCGCCCCGCTCCGACCCGGCGCGGATGTCGTCGATCGTGAGGTTCAGTTCCTGGAAGGTGAATCCACCGACCTTGCGCACCATGCTGGAGATCAGCTGGTTGACCGCCTCCGACAGCGGATGCCCCTCCGACCACGCGGCGTCGCCCTCGATGCTCTTCTCCACTCCGAGGAAGCCGTTGGCGTCCAGCCGGAGGGCACCGCTGCCCAGGTCGCCGAGCGAGTGCAGCGCATCGCCGATGACCAGGCGCATGCCGGCGAATGTCGGATCCAGCCAGTTGATCGAGGGCTGTCCCTCCTTGAAGTAGTGCAGATACACCCAGCGACGCTCCACGCCGTCCGGACCCACGACCGGCCGGGTCGCACTCCAGTTGGTGTCCTTGATGCCCGGGTCGTGGAAGATCACCCGCTGCATCCGCCCGATGATGTAGCCGGACTTCTCCAGGAGATCTTCGGCTTCGTAGTCCAGATTCACCGAATCCTTGCCCCGTTGAACTTTCGGTAGCAGGTGCCAGTCCTGCTCCGGGATCTCGATCATGTGGTAGATCCCCGGGTAGTCCCCGACCTTCATCTCGGCGAGCCGGAAGTCGGCACCCTTGCCGGTGTGTCCGGGCACGATGTCGTCGATCACCAGACCGCCGTGTGACGCGGCGACCTCGCACATCGCCCGGAATTCCTCCTCGGTGCCGAACGCCTCGTCGATGTGGGTGCTGATCCGGTCGAAGTGCCCGTCGACGCTCGGGGTCGCCTCCCAGCCGTCGATCCCGCCCGCCTTCTTCACCGGTCCGGTGTGCAGCCCGTCGATGCCGATCTCGGCGAAGGCCTCCCACAGATCGGGATCACCCAGGGTGCCGAGGAACGACGTGCCGGGCTTGGTGACCATGGAGATCGGATAGGCCGTGAACCAGACCGAAGCCTTCTCGATCGCCGCCCTCGGGTCGGGGTCGGCGAACGGGTTCTGCCACATGCTGCCCTGACCCGAGAACTGCTTGGCGAACTCGGTCGCGTCGGCGAGCATCGATTCTTCGGTCAGCCAGTCCACGTAGTCCGAGTTGTCACCGGAGGGCCGTCCCGACCGTTGCTTCGGACGGCGCGGAAACCAACGCAGCCGAGCCCGTGGCCGGAGCCGCTTGGGTCGAGCAGGATAGAACTGCTCATCGTAAGTGATCTCGCTGGGCTCGTGCGGTCCAGTGCTTTCTTCGGCGGGCTCGACGCGGTCGCTCACCTGACTCCTGTCCCGAGTGTGCTTGGTCTGAGGGCGATCTGGGCAACGGTAGTGCACCACTCGTCGGCCCAGCGACCAGAGGCAAACCACACCACTGGGTGGGACTAGCCTGCCTCCATGCTCGATCTGAATGCGCCGGCCCGGCAGGTCACCGCCCTGGTCACCGAGGTGGGCGAGGACCAATTGACCGGGCCCACCCCGTGCCCTGGCATCACGGTCGCCGCGCTGCTGGAGCACATCCGTGCACTCTCGATGGAGTTCACCCGAGCCGCAACAAAGACCAACAGGGACGGCAGCGGGTCACCCCCACCGCCGAGCGCGGACAACCTGCCCGGCGACTGGCGTGAGCAGATCCCGAGCGAACTCGCCGCCCTGGCCGGGGCCTGGCAGCTGCCGGACGCCTGGGCGGGTGAGACCACCGCCGGCGGCGTGACCTGGCCGGCCGAGGTGATGGGCCTGGTGGCCTTCAACGAGTTGGTGATCCACGGCTGGGATCTCGCCGTGTCCACCGGACAGGCGTACCGGCCCGACGACGAGACCGTGCAGGTGTCGTACGACTTCCTGCTCCAGACCGCAGACGATCCGGACAGTCGAGCCGACATCTATGGACCGGTCGTGCCGGTGGCCGAGGACGCGCCGCTCCTGGATCGCACCATCGGGCTTGCTGGTCGGGATCCGCGCTGGCGACCCCGGACTGTTTGACGCAAAAGCGGCACGCACGGCCGGGAAAAGGCTTGCTGAGTCGTTACCACCGGCGTGCGCGCCACTTTTGCGTCACTGTCGTCAGCTCGCCTCAGCTGGGGCGGTGACCGACGAACCAGAGGCGAGGTTGGTGACCGGCGGTGGTGATCTCGGAGTGGGCGCTCGGTTCCAGGCCGGCCTCGGTCAGCAGTCGGAGCCAGGTGTCGCGGCTGAACAGGCCGAACCGGTGCGATTCGTGCGCCACGTCGACGGAGCCGTCGGCGGAGCGAAGCACGAAGGTGTACTCGGTCAGGGTCCAGGTGTCGGCCGGATCGGGATCCCAACTCCACTCCAGGAAGCGCACGGCCCGCCCGTCGTCGGCGTCGGTCCCGCCATGATCTGTGTGCGGCTCAAAGGTCTCGGCCACCTCATCGGGCACGATCACCACCCGGCCACCCGGACGGCAATGCTCGTACGCCGTGGCGATCGCCGCCGCCAGATCGGCTTCGCTGGTCATGTAGTCGACGGCGTCGTGGATGAAGACGGCATCGAACTGGCGCCCCAGCCGTACGGAGCGCATGTCCCCCTGATGGTGACTGGCGGTCGGATTCAACCGCCGCGACACCTCCAGCATGGGCTCGGACAGGTCGACCAGCGTCAGGCTGAACCGGTCGGTGAGATGGCTGGCCAGGTGGCCGCCGCCCGAACCCAGTTCGAGAACCGACGGCCTGGCGTCACCGGTGTCCGCTTTGAGAACAGGGCCCGGATCGAGCAGGCCAGCGGCAAACTCGGCCTCCTCCCCGTACTCCTCCGGCGGGGAGATCAGCGGCCACCAACCGGCGAGCTCACCATAGAACCGGTGCTCAACGGGCGAGGCCGTCATCCGCTCACGCCGGTACGCTCGGCCATCCCCTTGATGTAGCCCGCCTGGCCGATGTGCATGGCTTCGTCGTCGACCACACTCACCAACCGGACGGCGGCGGTCACCGGCGGGTCCCAGTTGCGGTCGACGACCCGCCCCAGTTCCTGAGTGGTCAGGCCGTTCAAGTAGCGCTCGGTGGCCGCGTGCACCTCGGCGTGGTAGCCGGCCAGCAGGTCAGCCGGCACCCGGACCCGACCCACCTCCTCCGCGGTCATTCCGTAGCCCGTCGCATCGTCGCCGACCGGCAACGCGAATCGATCGCGCCAGCGCGGCCAGACCGCCTCGGTGCCGGCCAGGTCGGCGATGCTCTCGTCCTCGACCCGGCTCAGGTGCCAGATCAGCCAGGCGATGGTGTTGGCTCCCGGGTCGGGCCGGTAGCTCGCGGTGGCCTCATCCAGAACGTCGGTGAGCTCGGCAACTCCGTCCCGGATCCGGCCGAAGGCATCGAGGAGCAGGGCTTGGGCGGCATCGACATCAGTCACCTCGTCAACGTAGCGAAAGAAGCACCCTCGACAAGCTCAAGGCTCGAATCGGGGACAAGCTCAGGGCCCGAATCAGGACAGCTGGCTGGGCTTCGGGCGGCGCTTGTGCCCCTCGTCGGCTCCGGTCGAGTCCATGCCGCCGGCAGGGCCGCCCGGGGCGCCGGCACCAGGTCGGACCAGCGAGATGATCACCGACTTCGACGCCGGGGTGTTGCTGCCCTCGGCCGTCGAGTCCAGCGGCACCAGCACATTGGTCTCCGGATAGTACGCAGCGGCGCAGCCTCGAGGCGTGTCGTAGGCGACCACCCGGAAACCGGCGGCGCGTCGTTCGTGATCATCCTCGGCCCAGTGGGCGACCAGGTCCACCCGATCGCCGTCGCGCAGTCCGAAGGCGGCCAGATCGTCCGGATGGACGAAGACGACGTGCCGGCCACCCTTGACCCCGCGGTAGCGGTCGTCCAGCCCGTAGATGGTGGTGTTGAACTGATCATGGCTTCGCAGCGTCTGCAAGATCAACTGTCCCGGCTCCACCTGGAGCACCTCGACCGGGGACACGGCGAACTCGGCCAGCCCCGACCGGGTCGGGAAGGTCCGGCTGTCCCGCGGTGGGTGCGGCAGCACGAAGCCGCCCGGCCGGGAGACGTTGACCTCGTATCCCGCGCAACCGGGCACCACGGCGGCGATGTGCCGCCGGATCTGGCGGTAGTCGTCGCGGAACGCCGACCATCCGATGCCGTACCGATCGCCGAGGGTGCGCTCGGCCAGGCCCGTCACGATGGCCACCTCGGAGCGGAGCGCAGGGCTGGCCGGGGGCAGCGGCCCGCGGGAGGCGTGCACCGAGCAGGTCGAATCCTCCACCGAGACCCACTGCTCGCCGCTGGCCTGTACGTCCTTCTCGGTGCGACCCAGGGTCGGCAGTATCAGCGCGGTCTCGCCGCACACCAGGTGGGACCGGTTGATCTTGGTGGAGACGTGCACGGTGAGTCGGGTCCGGCGGAGTGCTTCGGCGGTCACGTCGGTGTCGGGGGCGGCTTGGACGAAATTGCCACCGAGCCCGATGAACACGTGGGCGTGGCCGTCGCGCATCGCCCGGATGCAGTCCACGGTGTCGTACCCGTGGTGGCGTGGTGGGTCGAAGCCGAACTCGGCCTGCAACGCGTCCAGGAAGAAGTCGGGCACGCGCTCCCAGATCCCCATGGTCCGATCGCCCTGGACGTTCGAATGGCCTCGTACGGGCAGCAGGCCGGCTCCGGGCTTGCCGATGTTGCCCTGGGCGAAGGCCAGATTGGCGATCTCCTTGATGGTGGCCACCGCGTTGTGGTGCTGAGTCAGCCCCATGGCCCAACAGAAGACGGTGGCGTGCGAGTCGCGCAGCATCGCAGCTGCTTCGACGATCTGGGCCCTGCTCAGGCCGGTGGCCCCGTGCACCTGATCCCAGTCCAGCCGCTGCACGTGTTCCCGCCAGGCGCCGAAGCCGGTGGTGTGCCCCTCGATGAAGCGGTGGTCGAGCGCGCCCCATTCGGTCAGCAGGGCGCCAAAAGCCTGGAACAGGGCCAGATCTCCGTTGACGCGGATGGGCAGGTGGAGATCGGCCAGGTCCGTCCCTGGCCCGATCCAGCCGCGCGGCTTCTGCGGGTTCTTGAACCCGGTCAGGCCCGCTTCGCGGAGCGGATTGATGGCCAAGATCTTGGCCCCGCGCCGCTTGGCCTCCTCCAGGGCCGAGAGCATCCGGGGATGGTTCGTGCCGGGATTCTGGCCGGCCAGCACCAGCAGTTCCGCGGCGTGCACGTCTTCGAGGGTGACGCTGGCCTTGCCGATCCCGATCGACTCGGCCAGGGCGATGCTGGTCGACTCGTGGCACATGTTGGAGCAGTCCGGCAGGTTGTTCGTGCCGTAGGCCCGCACGAACAACTGGTAGACGAACGCGGCCTCGTTGGAGGTCCGTCCGGAGGTGTAGAAGATCGCCCGGTTCGGGTCGTCCAGGGCGCGCAATTCGCCGGCGACGACGTCGAAAGCGTCGTCCCAGCCGATCTCCTCGTAGTGGGTGGCGCCGGGACGCTTGATCATCGGCGCAGTGATCCGGCCCTGCTGGCCGAGCCAGTGCTCGGTCTGGGCGTCCAGTTCGGCGATGCTGTGCCGGGCGAAGAAGTCCGGTGTGGCCCGGGCGGTGGTCGCTTCCTCGGCCACCGCCTTCGCGCCGTTCTCGCAGAATTCGGCGGTGTGCCGGTGGCCCACCTCGGGATCCGGCCAGGCGCAGCTCATGCAGTCGAATCCCTCGGCCTGGTTCAACCGGAGCAGGGTGGCCACCGTACGCCGGGGACCCATTCGCTCCACCGACCGCTTGAGGCTGACGGCTACCGCAGTCGGCCCGGCGGCGTGCTCCTGCTGGGATCGGATCCGTACGTCGTCGTCGTCCCCAATGTGCTTCCTCGCCACGCTCTCATTCCACCACGACCCCGCCACCGCCCGCTGCGCGAGCAGGGCTCGGCAGGGTCAGTGCATCATCGGGCGGGTGGTGTCGATCTCGCTCGGGTCGGGGTGCTTCAGCGGATCGAGCCGGACCCAGAGCAGGAACAGCAGCCCCAGGATCAGCATGCCGATACCCATCCACAGGTTGATGTTGATCCCGGCCGCCTTGTCGATCTCCGCCGGGCTCATGAAGAAGCTGTAGATGAACAGCAGCACGCCGTACACGGTGAACAGGCCGCCGATCATGAAGCGGATGTCGAAGAGCTTGGACGCGGCGGAGGCCGGGGCGTCCTTCGGCCGCATTTCGTCCGAGGTGGGTTCGTGGTGGTCGGCCATGATGATCTCCTAGAAGACTTCGACGAGGATCGACAAGATGAGAGTGATGCCCAGCGCAGTGAAGCCGAGCAGCTTCGGCGACTCCCACCAACGCCGTACGTAACCCTCGTGCGGGTCTCCGGCGTCGGGATCCGGTACGCCCCAGACCAGGCCGGCCAGCTCGTGCACCGGTTTGGATGTGGTGAAGAGGGTGACGATGACCGTGACCACGGCGTCGGCCACGAACGCGGTGATGGCGCCGTAGAAGTTCACCATCTGCAGGTTGAGCTCGCCTTCCATCGTCTGGCCGGCGTGGAAGTACGCGATGTTGGGGCCGATGAAGTTGCCGAACACGAACGCACTGACGGTACCGGCGAGCAGGCCCCAGAAGCCGGCCCACGGAGTGGTGCGCTTCCAGAACATGGCGATGATGAAGGTGGCGAACACCGGGGCGTTGAAGTAGGAGAACAGCGCCTGGATGTAGTTCATGATGTTGCTGTAGCCGGCGGCGATGAAGGCGGTGAAGATGCCGATGATCACGCCGGAGACCGTGACGATCCGGCCCACGTTGAGGTAGTAGTGGTCGGGCCGGTTCTTCTTGATGTAGGTCTGCCAGATGTCGTAGGTGAAAACCGTGTTGAACGAGCTGACGTTCGCGGCCATGCCGGCCATGAAGGCCGCGAGCAGACCGGCCAGCGCCACCCCCAGAGCACCGTTGGGCAAGAACTCATTCATCAGCAGCGGGATGGCGTCGTTGTAGGTGGCGTCGCTGCCCTCCTGGCCGATGTTCGGGATGACCGCGACGGCGATCAGGCCCGGGATGATGGTCAGGAAGGGAATGAAGATCTTCGGGAAGGCGCCGATCAACGGGGTACGTTCGGCGGCCGACAGGTTCTTGGCGGCCAGGGCCCGCTGAACCTCGGCGAAGTTGGTGGTCCAGTAACCGAAGGACAGCACGAAGCCCAGACCCATCACGATGCCGATCCAGTCACCGAGGGGGTTGGTCCAGCTGCCGACCTGGGTTCCCGCCCAGGTCGAGAAGTCCTCCTCGGTGAGTCGGCCGTTGGCGATGACGGTCGACTTGAGCCCCTGCCAACCGCCGAGCTCGGTGAGCCCGATGACCACGATCGGAACGAGACCGGCGATGATCACGAAGAACTGCAGCACCTCGTTGTAGATGGCGCCGGACAGTCCGCCGAGCGTGATGTAGGCCAGCACGAAGCCGGCCGAGACGACGATCGACACCCATTGCGGCCAGCCGAGCAAGGCCTCGATGACCAACGCCAGCGCGTAGAGGTTGACCCCGGCCGTCAACACCGCGGCCAGGGCGAAGGTGAGGGCGTTGAACAGGTGGGTTGGTCTGTTGAACCTACGCCGCAGATACTCCGGCACGCTCCGCACGCGCGAGCCATAGTAGAACGGCATCATGACCAGGCCGAGGAACACCATGGCCGGAACGGCGCCGATCCAGTAGAAGTGGACGGTCGAGACGCCGTACTGGGCGCCGTTGGCCGCCATGCCCAAGATCTCGATCGCGCCCAGGTTGGCCGAGATGAAGGCCAGTCCGGTTACCCACGCCGGAAGTGATCGTCCCGAGAGGAGAAAATCTTCGCTGGTGGCGATGGCGCGGCGGGCCAGCACCCCGATGGCCACCACCAGGGCGAAGTAGATGATCAGGATCCCGAAGTCGAAGAAGTTGGTGTCGAGTCGGGTCATGCGATCACTCCTTGCGGCGCTGGGGAAGATAGTGCCTTCCGCGGGATTATCGTCCCGGCTCCTCGCCGTCCACAAGACCCTTGGTGATCAACGTTCGGACCGCGGAGGCAGGCGCAGGCGGAGCCCGGTCATCCCGGGAACTGTTCACAGTTTCCCGAAATCGCGTGCTTCAAACCGACCGGATCTACGCATTCTGGTTACTGGCGGGTAATATAGTAAGTTACTGGCGGGTAACTTGTGCTGCGAAGGCGGAGGTGCGGGATGAGCCACTACAAATCCAATCTGCGCGACATCACCTTCAACCTGTTCGAGGTGCTGGGTCGGGACGAGATCCTCGGGCACGGGCCGTACGAGGACCTGGACCACGAGACCGCGCTCACCCTGCTGCACGAGGTGGATCTGCTGGCCCGGGCCCGGCTGGCGGACAGTTTCGCCGAAGGCGACCGGCACCCGCCGGTCTTCGATCCCGAGACCGGCACGGTGCGGCTGCCCGAGGCCTTCAAGAAATCCTTCCGGGAGCTGATGAACTCCGGCGTGTACGCGCTCGAACTGCCCGCCGAGCTCGGGGGATCGCCCACTCCGCCGTCGATCCAGTGGGCCGTCAACGAGTTGATCACCGGCGCGAATCCGGCCGCCTACATCTACGCCGCGGGGCCGAAGTTCGCCACCGTGCTGTGGCTGAACGGTACCGAGCGGGACCGGCGGATGGCCAAGATCATGGTCGATCGGCTCTGGGGTGCCACGATGGCGCTGACCGAAGCGGACGCCGGCTCCGACGTCGGTGCCGGCCGGACCCGGGCCGTGCCGCAGCCGGACGGCTCCTGGCATCTGGAGGGCGTCAAGCGGTTCATCACCTCCGGCGAGCACGACCTGACCGAGAACATCATTCATCTGGTGTTGGCGCGACCGGTTGGTGTCGAGGGGGTCGGCGGCCCGGGCACCAAGGGACTGTCCCTGTTCATCGTGCCCAAGTGGCATTTCGATCACCAAACCGGTGAGTTGACCGGTGAACGCAACGGCGTCTACGCCACGAACGTCGAACAGAAGATGGGCATCAAGGTCTCCACGACCTGCGAGCTGACCTTCGGCGATACGTCGCGGCCGGGCGGCGCTCCGGCGAAAGGTTGGCTGCTCGGCGAGGTCCACGACGGTATCGCCCAGATGTTCCAGGTGATCGAACACGCCCGGATGATGGTGGGCACCAAGGCCATCGCCACCTTGTCGACCGGCTACCTGAACGCGCTGGAGTACGCCAAGACCCGCGTCCAGGGCCCCGACCTCACGCAAGCCGGCGTGAAGACCGCTCCCCGGGTGACGATCACCCACCATCCCGACGTACGGCGCTCCCTGATGACCCAGAAGTCGTCGGCCGAGGGGCTTCGCGCCCTGGTGCTGTTCGCGGCCAGCATTCAGGACCGGGTCTGGTCGGCCCGGCACGACGGTAGCCGGGACGAGGATGCCGAGAGGCTGAACGATTTCTTGTTGCCGATCGTCAAGGGCTACGGCTCGGAGCGATCCTGGGTGTTGCTGGGCACCGAGTCGCTGCAGACCCTCGGCGGATCAGGCTTCCTGACCGACTACCCCCTCGAGCAGTACGTCCGGGACGCCAAGATCGACACCCTCTACGAGGGCACCACCGCCATCCAGGGCCAGGACCTCTTCTTCCGCAAGATCGTCCGTGATCAAGGTCGGGCTCTGGGCGACCTGTCGGAGCAGATCACCGCGTTCATCGCCTCCGGGGCCGGCAACGGTCAGCTGAAGGAGGAACGAGCGCTGCTCCAGCGCGGGTTGGAGGACGTCGGCGGCATCGTGGAGCGCCTGGTGGACTGCCTCCCCTTCGGCGCTTCGGCCACTGAGGATCCTCGCCAGATCTACGCCGTCGGGCTGAACACCACCCGACTCCTGATGGCCGTGGGGGACGTGGCCTGCGGCTGGTTGTTGTTGCGCGGCGCCGAGGTGGCGCTGAACCGGCTGAACGACCAGCTCAGCCCGGCCGAGCAGCACTTCTACGAGGGGAAGGTGGCGTCCGCTCGCTGGTTCGCCCGGACCGTCCTGCCCAAGCTCACCGCCGAGAAGGAGATCGCCGAAGGAACCGATCTGGCGATCATGGATCTGCCCGAAGAGGCCTTCTGACCGATCGCTCAGCAGACCGATCCGGAATCCACCGGCAGGCCACGGTTCGGGTTCTTGATCGCCGTCGTATTGCCGGTCACGCCGTACGAGCATCGGGTGGCTCCGCCACTGCTCAGGTTGCGACCATCGAGCCAGATGTCGAGGGTGTAGGCCGCGCCTGAGCGAGATCGGCCGCAGGCCCCGCAGATGTCCTCCACGATGAAGTACTTGTTCAGCTCGGGGAGGTAGAAGCGCGTGCCGAACGAGAACCGCCCGGAGGCGACCGCGACGGTGATCGGATCGCTGTAGGTTCCCTTGCCACCCGCGCGCTGATGCAGGATCGGTCGGGCTATCTGCGCCGACCCGGGCGGGCTGTTGTCCCAATAGGTGTAGCCCGTGATGAACGCGGTCGACCTCTCACCTCCGGCGGCCCGCGTGCTGCTCCCGCCGCCGCCGCTGCGCTTGCTGTTGTCGTTGCTGTTGCTCTTGGTTGTCTGTTGTCTGTTGTTGTTGCTGTTGCTGTTGCTGTTGTTGTTGTTCCTGGCCGGCTCCTTCTTGGGCTCCGGTTCGCGGGTCCCGCGCAGGACGACTTTGCTCCGCGGGGCGGTGGTGACCTTGGCGCTGATGCGCTTGCGGCTCGCCAGCTTGCCGTTGTGGCGGACCTCGGTGTAGACGACGGTGCGGACGCCGGCCTTGCCGTCGGTCCGGGTCTTGGTGTCGCCCTCGTCCAGATCGTCGGTGTTCTTGTACGTGGTCGAGTAGCCCACCTTCTTCTTGGTGGTCACCTTCTTCACGTCGACCCGGGTGATGCTGAGGCTGGCTCCGTCGGTCAACCGCGTGTTCGGGCTGGTGCTCAGCTTGTCATCGGCGTCGACGGTGATCTTGGCGCTCGCCAGGGCCGCGCCGACCGTCCGGGCTGTCGTTCGCAGCCGCCGCCTGGTGCCGGCGTCGTTGACGGTGACGGTCTTCTGCGTGGCGAGCGCGACCGCCAGCCCCTGCCGTCCGATCGACGCACTCCGGCTGGTGGAGAGTTGTGCGCCGGGAAGATCGAGGTTCAGCGCGGCCAGCGCCTGATTGACGTTGGTCGCCGTGGTCCAGTAGGTCCGCGGCCGGCCGTCCACGGTGACGGTGAGCTGCCGGCCGTACTGGACCGCGATCCGCGTGCCGTCGACGATAGTCGTGTCCGGAGCGGGAGCGACCACGTCGTGTTGACCGACCTCGATGCCCTTGCTCTGCAGCACCTGGCCGACCGTGCCGGCCATGGTGCTGACCTCACTGGTGGCTCCGTCCACGGACAGCGAGACGTCCTTGTCGAGCACGGCGTACGCGAACGTGGCGCCGGCCACGCTCAACGCGGCCACGCCCACCGCCACGACAGGGATGATCTTGCGCACACTGGCTCCTCGATCCGCGGTTCCCACGGATTTGTCGATCTTTCGGAACAAACACCTGCTCGGACGTCGCCGGCGGTTCGGTCACGAAATCATAACGAAGCGCCGCCGCTCCGCAAAAATTCACCGATCAACCACCGGGATCGTCGCTCCCCGCGAGCCACCCACCCTTCCCCGAGACGGCTGCGGCGGGCCATGCTGGCGGCATGGCGAATACGGTCGAGCGCATTGTGGTCGTCGGCGCCTCCCTGGCCGGGGGAGCGGCCGCCGCCACCCTGCGCGAACAGGGCTACAGCGGCGAGCTGGTGCTGATCGGGGCGGAGCAACAACCGCCCTACGAGCGTCCACCGTTGTCCAAGGCATTGATGCTGGGCGACACCGACGAACCCGACTGGGTCCGTCCCGGAGATTTCTACGCCGACCACGACATCACCTGGCTCGCGGGCACATCGGCCCGTGAGATCCGGCGGGGCGACCACGTGGTGCTGCTCGACGACCGCGAGGTTCGCTACGACCGGCTGGTGCTCGCGACTGGTTCGCGCCCGCGTCGCCTCGACGTCCCCGGAGCCGATCTCGACGGCGTCTTCACGCTGCGAACCCTCGACGACGCCCTCGCACTGCGCCCCCGGCTCACCGAGGGGGCAAACGTCGTCATCGTCGGTGCCGGATGGATCGGCTGCGAGGTGGCCGCCGCCGCCCGCCACCACGGTGCTGCGGTCACGATGGTTGATCCGGCCGCACAGCCGCTGGTTCGGGTGGTCGGCGATCAGGTGGGCCGGGTCTTCGCCGGACTGCATCGAGAGCACGGCGTCGACGTGCGGCTGGGCATCGGCGTGCGCGGCTTTCACGGCGAGGGACTGGTCACCCACGTTCGGCTCGGCGACGACTCCGAGGTTCCCGCCGAGACGGTGGTCGTCGGCGTCGGGGCACAACCCAACCTCGAACTCGCCGAGCACGCCGAGCTCAGGCTCGCGGCCGGCGGCGTCGCCGTCGATGCCGGGTTGCGGACCTCGGATCCCGACGTCTACGCGATCGGGGACATCGCCGCCCATGATCACCCGGCCTACCGGGAGCGGGTCCGGGTCGAGCATTGGGCCAACGCCAAGGATCAGGGCGAGCATGTCGCCGGCAACCTGCTCGGGGCGAACGAACCGTACGTCAAGCGCCCCTTCTTCTTCTCCGACCAGTACGACCTGGGTTGTGAGTACCGCGGCTTGGCCGATCCCACCCGGGACCGGCTGGTGATCCGGGGCGATCCGGCCGGGCGCGAGTTCACCGCCTTCTGGCTCCGCGACGACACGGTGGCCGCCGCCATGAACGTGAACATGTGGGATGACGGCGACGCCCTTCAGGAGTTGGTGGACAGCGGCCGTACCGTCGACGAGGCCCACCTGGTCGCCGGCGACTGGTCGGCGACCTGACCCACCACGCCAAGATCCGCGCGCGCAATTCCTGGGTTTGCGCACGAACTTTCCCGCGCGGATGCCGGTTTCGCGCGCGCGAAGAGGCGGCGTCACTGCGGTCGGCCTGACTGCGGGCGTACGGGGCTAGGCGAGGCGGCGGCTCTGCACGACGTGGAACCGATTGGCGACGAAGGCGAGATCGATCAGGGCGGCGTTGGCGGCCGGATTCGCCCCGGTGCCGTGGAAGTCGGAGAACGCCGCCGACTGATTCACATAGATGGGCCCGGTCAGGTTCTCGCTCAAGGACACCCCGGCCTGCAGGGCCAGCCGCCGGGCCGTGTTGATCACGTCGGGGTCGGTGCTGTACACCCCGGCGGTCATGGCGCCGACTTCGGCCATGGTGCGGCCGAAAGTGGTCAGGGCCTCCTCGACCGACGCCGCGGTGACCAGGAACGACACCGGACCGAAGCACTCCTCGGTGTAACTGCTGGAGTCCTCGTCGACTTCGATCATGGTCGGAGTCATGATCATCGCCTCCGGGAATCGCGGGTGGATGATCGTCCGGCTCGGCAACACGACCTCGCCGACCTTGCCGGCCCGGTCGACCCGATCCGCGATCTCGGGGCCGGCGACGGCGCCCAGCACCTCGACCGCTCGCGCGTCCTCGCCCAGCAACCGCTCGATGGCCCCGCCGATGGAGGCGGCTACGTCGGCGACCGACTTCGGTCCCTGCTCGGTCTGCAGGCCGGCCGCCGGGAGGAAGAAGTTCTGGGTGGTGGTACACATCTGACCCGAGTACAGCGCCAACGTGAAGGCGAGGTTGTCGCACATGCCGACGAAGTCGTCGGTGCTGTGCAGCACCGTGGCGTTCACTCCGGCCTTCTCGGCGAACACCTGCGCCTGCGCGGCGTGGCTCTCCAGCCACTCCCCGAACGCCGATCCGCCGGTGTAGTCGATCAGTCGCACCCGCGGATCGACGGCCAGCTCCCGCGCCAGTCGATCACCGTCGTCCTCGACCGCGAGCATGATCAGATGCGGGTCGAAGCCCCGTTCGGCCAGCACGAGCTGGGCGGCCTGGACCGTGATCGCCAGCGGCAACACCGCCTCGGGATGCGGCTTGACGATCACCGGGTTCCCGGTGACCAGGTCGGCGAACAGGCCGGGATAGGAGTTCCAGGTCGGGAACGTGCGACAGCCGATGACCAGCCCGACGCCTCGCGGCACGACCGTGAAGGTCTTGTCGAGCACCACGTCACCGCCGCGACCGGGCTTGGTCCAGGAGGCCTGCCGGGGATGGAACTCCATCGCCTCCGCGGCGTACGCGATCGCTTCGAGGGCCCGGTCGAGGGCGTGCGTGCCTCCGGCCTGGAAGGCCATCACGAACGGCTGCCCGCTGGTGTGCTGGACCGCGTTGGCCAGTTCGAACACCCGGTGGTGCAGGGCGTCCAGGATGTCCAGACAGACCGCGACCCGCCGCTCCGGACCGGCGTCTCGCCAGGCCGGGGCGGCCGCACCGGCCGCGTCGAAGAGGGCGGTCAGACCGGTCTTGGTCACCCGCGGATAGCGGATGTCCATGTTCAGCCCGTACGGGGACCGGTCACCGGCGATCTCGTCCTCGGCTCCCGGCGTGCTGACGGCGAAGGGGGCTCCCCGGTGCGCGTCGAAGGCGGCCAGCCCCTCGGCGGCGGCCGTCTCCCCGTACACCCGCGGGCTCGGCGACTCCGGGAACGCCGAGTAGTAGTCGCGACGCCGGATCGCCTCCCGAGCCTCTTGCAGTCGTTCGCTCATGTGCTCAGAAAAGCAGGGCCAGGCCCGGATCGGACAGGATGCCGGCCACATCGGCCAGGAATCGCGAGCCCTGTTCGCCGTCGGCGAGCCGGTGATCGAACGACACCGCCAGGGTGGTCACCCAGCGCGGCTCGATCCGCTCCTCCACTTCGCCCCCTGAGCCCGTCGACGAAACCACCCACGGCCGCCGGGCGATCTGTCCCACACAGAGGATGCCCGCCTCACCGGGATTCAGGATGGGCGTGCCGGCGTCGACCCCGAAGACGCCGACGTTGGTGATGGTGAATGTTCCCTGGGCGGTGTCGGCGGGCTGGGTCGTACCGGCCCGGGCGGTCGCCACGAGCTCCTGGAGGGCCCGGGCCAGGTCCGCCAGGCCGAGCTCCGCGGCGTTCTTGATGTTGGGCACCAGCAGGCCGCGGGGGGTGGCCGCCGCCACCCCGAGATTGACCGCGGACTTGACCACGATCTCCCCGGCCGACTCGTCCCAGCTGGAGTTCATCTCCGGGGTCCGCGCCAGGGCCAGGCACACCGCCTTGGCCACGATCACCAGCGGCGACACCTTCACCTCGGCGAACTCTCGCCGGGCCCGCAGCCGTTCCACCAGCTCCATGGTGGCCGAGACGTCGCAGGTGAGCCATTCCGTCACGTGCGGCGCGGTGAACGCCGACTGCACCATGGCCTGTGCGGTGGCCTTCCGGACGCCCTTGATCGGGATTCGGACGTCCTGATCACTCGACCCTTCGACCAGCTCGGGGAGCGAGGTCGACGCGGCTTCCACGTCCTCGCGGATGATCACTCCTCCGGCTCCGGTGCCGGTGATCAACTCCAGATCGACACCCAGATCCTTGGCCAGCTTGCGAACCGGCGGCTTGGCCAGGGTGGCGGTCCGCACCGGCAACGGCTCGGACCCGGCGGTGCCGGGACCCGGCAGCGGGGCGCCGACCGGACTCGCCTGGTCGGGCGGCAGCGGGGTCCGCACGTCGGCCCGGCGGGACACCGGCTCGGACGTGGAGAAGGTACGGGCGGCCTGCTCCCGGGTCTCGGGCGCCCGGCTCTCGGCGGTGGGCTTGCGCGGTCGGCGCTTGGCTTCGGTGGTGCGCGGACCGTAGCCGACCAGCACCGCGACCCGTCCGCTCGGTGGCGCCTTCCCCTCGTCGATCTCGGCCGCGTCGACGGTGCTGTCCACGGCGGTCGCGTCCGTCGGCGGGACCAGGTCTTCCCGGTCGAGCTGGGCGGGGACGTCAGCGCCCGCCCCGTCGTCGACGGCGATGATCGGCCGCCCGACATCGACCATCTCGCCTTCCTCGACCAGCAGCTCGGTGACCGTGCCGGCATATGGACTGGGCAGTTCGACCAACGACTTGCTGGTCTCCACCTCGACCAGGATGTCGTTGACCTCGACCCGATCGCCGACGGCCACCCGCCAGGTCACGATCTCGGCCTCGACCAGGCCCTCACCCGGATCGGGAAGTCGGAACTCCTGCACCGCCACCAGCGACTCCAATCTCAGTTGCGCATGATCAATTGACGTCCATCAGTAAGCGAGGGACCGGTCCACCGCGTCCAGGATCCGATCAAGATCAGGAAGGTACTCATCCTCCACCCGGCTCGGCGGATAGGGGGTGTCGAAACCGCCGACCCGCAGCACGGGCGCTTCCAAGGAATAGAAGCAGTGCTCGCTGATCCGAGCGGCGAGTTCGGCGCCCAGGCCCAGGTTCACCACCGCCTCGTGCACGGTGATCATCCGGCCCGTCTTGCGCACCGACTCCGCTACGGTGGCCAGGTCGAGTGGGGACAGGCTGCGCAGATCGATCACCTCGAGGTCGCGCCCCTCCTCCGCCCCTGCGGCGGCCGCGTCGAGGCAGGTCTTGACCGTCGGCCCGTAGCACAGCACGGTCACCTGGGACCCTTCGCGGACCACCTTGGCGGTGTGCAGCGGGTCCGGTGTCGCCTTCTCGTCGAGCTCGCCCTTCTCGTGGTAGCGACGTTTCGGCTCGAAGAAGATCACCGGATCGTCGGAGGCCACGGCCTGCTGGATCATCCAGTACGCGTCGACGGGATTCGAGCAGGCCACGACCTTCAGCCCGGCCGTGTGGGCGAAATAGGCCTCCGGCGACTCGCTGTGGTGCTCGACCGCGCCGATGCCGCCGCCGAACGGGATCCGGATCACGATCGGCATCGGGAGCAGCCCGTGCGACCGGAAGTGCATCTTGGCGACCTGGCTGACGATCTGGTCGAACGCGGGAAACACGAATCCGTCGAATTGGATCTCGCACACCGGCCGGTATCCGCGCAGCGCCAGGCCGACCGCGGTCCCGACGATGCCCGACTCGGCCAGCGGCGAATCGATCACCCGGTGCTGCCCGAAATCCTTCTGCAGTCCCTCGGTGACCCGGAACACGCCACCCAGCTTGCCGATGTCCTCGCCCGCCAGCACCACCTTCGGGTCGGCCTCGAGGGCCCGGCGCAGTCCGGCGTTCAGGGCCTTGGCCATGGTCACCTTCATCAGCGCCGCCCCTCGACAAGCTCAGGGGCCGAGTCCTCGAAGGAGGAGAGGTATTCGGCGTACGCGGACTGCTGCTCGGCCAGGTAGGGAGTCTGCTCGGCGTAGACGGCGTCGAACAGTTCGACCATCGAGGGCTCCGGCAGGGTCAAGCATCCCCGGCGCAGGGTGGCCGCCAGTTCGGTGGCCTCCGCCTCGACCTGGGCGAAGAAGTCGTCGTCCGCGTCACCGTGGCGGGAGAGATAGGCCCGGACCCGTTCGATCGGGTCCTTCAGCCGCCAGTGCTCGAGCTCGTCGGCCAGCCGGTACTTGGTCGGATCGTCCGAGGTGGTGTGGGCGCCCATCCGGTAGGTGTACGCCTCGATCAGGGTCGGCCCGTTGCCGGAACGGGCCCGCTCCAACGCCGCGTCGGTGACGGCGTGCACCGCCAGCACGTCGTTGCCGTCCACCCGTACGCCCGGGAACCCGAAGCCGGCGGCGCGGCGATAGAGCGGGATCCGCGACTGGCGCTCGATCGGTTCGGAGATCGCCCACTGGTTGTTCTGCAGGAAGAACACGATCGGCGCGTTGTAGGAGCTGGCGAAGACGAAGGCCTCGTTGACGTCGCCCTGACTGGTGGCCCCGTCGCCGAAGTAGCCGACGACGGCCGTGTCCCGGTCCGGGTCGCCGGTCCCGACCAGACCGTCCCGCTCGACCCCCATCGCGTACCCGACCGCGTGCAGCACCTGGGCACCGATGACGATGGTGTAGAGGTGGAACCGGGTGGCGGCGGAATCCCAGCCGCCCATGTCGACGCCGCGGAACAGGCCCAGCAGTCGGAGCGGATCCACGCCCAGGCACCAGGCGACCCCGTGCTCGCGGTAGGTCGGGAAGACGAAATCGCGGCCGTTCAGCGCCCGTCCGGACCCGATCTGAGCGGCCTCCTGCCCGAGACAGGATGCCCAGATACCCAACTCCCCCTGACGTTGCAGGGCGGTCGCCTCGGCGTCGATCCGCCGGGTCAACACCATGTCGCGGTAGAAGCCGCGGACCTGCTCATCGTCACCCTCGAAGGCGAACTCCGGATGATCGATCCGCTCGCCCTCCGGCGTGAGCAGCTGCACCAATTCGACGTCGGCACCACCGAGTTGGGCGGGCCCGCTTGCGTCACTCACCTCGTCAAGCATCCTCTCGGTTGGACACGCCGATCGGCGTCTCCAGTTCGGTCCTGCCGCGGGATCGCCGCCTTGCAGGTGGTGTTCAAGGTACCGCTCCGCCCTCGGCGAGGAGAAAAGAAGTTGCATGTCCTATCTCTTTCGCCCATCGTGAGGGCCATCCGTCGGTCTCGATCCGAGACCTGGGAGAGCAGAGGAGGCGTGTCGTGTCCAGCAACGTCTGGGGTCTTTCCGCGCCCCGTCTCCAACCACAGAAAGCGTCTCTCCCGTGTCTTCATCTGAATGGTCTTTTCCTGATTTCGCGTACGTAACCCCTGACGAGCTGGCCGAGGGCCAGCGCTGGTCCACGTGGGACGAGATCGGCGTCCGGGCCGGCCCCGAACCCTGGCCCGACTGGGTGATCACCAGCGACGCCGCGATCGACACCGAGCTCGGCATCCTCAAGACCGGCAAGGAAGCCGACGTCTTCCTGCTGGAACGTGCCATCCCACCAGACCAGGGCGATCAGGCCGTGGTGCTGGCGGCGAAGCGCTACCGCTCCCACGACCGGCGCCTGTTCCACCGCGACTCCGGCTATCTGGAGGGCCGGCGGATGCGCAACAGCCGGGACCGGCGTGCGACGGCGAACGGCAGCGCTTACGGCCGGCAGGTCGAGGCCGCCGCGTGGGCGGCCGCAGAGTTCGGTTACCTCGCCGATCTCTGGAGCGCCGGGCTGCCGGTCCCCTATCCGGTGCAGCTGGACGGTACCGAGATCCTGATGGAGTTGATCACCGATCTCGACGGGGAGAGCGCCCCGCGATTGGTCCAGACCCGGCCCGACCGGGCCACTCTCGAGGCGTACTGGGAGCAGTTGACCACCGCCCTGCGGGTGCTGGCCGGGATGGGACTGACCCACGGCGACCTGTCGCCGTTCAATCTGCTGGCCACCGGGGAGCGGATCGTGATCATCGACCTCCCCCAGGCCGTGGACATCGTCAGCAACCCGCAGGGGATGGACTTCCTGGCCCGGGACTGCCGCAACGTCGCCGCCTGGTTCCACGCCCGCGGTCTCGCGGTCGACGCGGACAGCCTGCTCGCCGATCTCGTTGCCTACGCCTGGTGACGTAGCCGCCTCCAGCACGCTGACCACCCCGGTATTTCGCCGCACATTCCGCGCTCTGGCAGCTAGCGGGTACGAGGGGGATGCCGATGATAGATCGCGGCCTGCAGTCCACGATGAACTCGGCCGACGTGTTGACCGCCCTTTCCCGCGCCGAGATCGAGCGCAAGGGGCGGTGGAAATCATTCCGCCTCGCCGTTTCCATGCTGATTCTGATCGCGGCGGTGATGGTGCCACCGGTTCTGGTCTTCCACGGGGTGCTGCCGTCCCTCGCTCCGGTGCCCGACGCCGTTCCGGCACGGATCGCACTCACCCTGGCCCTCGGACTGACCCTGGCGACCTTCCTGCTGGCCTGGCGCTCCGGCGAGCTGATTCGCTCCTCTCGGGCCCCGCGCAGCCTGCTCGCCCTGGGCAACGTCGGAGTCTGGGGGACGGGCCTGGGCGGTCTGGCCGTGGCGATCCAGCTTGTCCTGCAGTGGCTACGCTTCGGGGTTGGCAGCGAACCGGCAACGCTCACCGATCCGGCCCTCTTCGCGGTCCCCGCGATGATCACGGGATTCTCGTTGGGACTGGTGGTGCTCCTGGCTGTGGTGACCAGCCCGGGCTTCTGGTGGAAGTACACCTCGGGCGGTTGCGAGCCGCGCCGGAGTCATCGGCTGATGGGCCCGATGCTTCGCTCGTGGCTGCGCCGGAAGCTCAGCAGCGACCAGATCGACCGCTGGAAATCCGTTCTGCGACAGGAAAACGCAGCGGAGATTCCGCCATCCGTGGACGGCACGATCATCTGCTGTTCCGGAGGTGGCATCCGCTCGGCAGCCTTCTGCCTCGGCGGTCTCCAGGAGTTGCAGAGCCAAGGTCATTACGCAAAGGCCCGCTCGGTCGTGGGCGTGAGCGGTGGCGGATACGTGGCCGCGGCCATGCACATCGTGCGTTGGCGACAGGGCGACCCCGCATCGAACTGGGCGCCGCTGTCGCCGCCGCCGTTCGCGCCGGACAGCCAGGAGTTCGGCTGGTTGCGGCGGCACACCCGCTACCTTTTCGATTCGCCGCGGGTGGCGACGCTGGCCGGGCTGTCCATCCTCTTCGGCATGTCGATCAATCTTTTCTGGTGCGCGGCCTGCCTCGGTGCCCTGGCCTGGTGGCTGGGCTGGATCCTGAACGCCTCCGGCGGCATCATCGGATGGAACTCGGCCGAGCCCGGTAGCCACTTTTCCGGAGCCTGGTCGTTCCTGGGCTGGATCTGGATCGTTCCCCTGGCCGGCCTGGGACTGTTCGTGATCGAGCGCTTCGTCAGCCGGATCCACATCCTCTCGGTGGCCGTTCGGGAGTGGACCCGCTCGGCAGCCGTCATCCTCGTCTGGTGCGGTCTCGCGCTGTCGGCCCTGCTGCTCGGGCTGCCCTGGCTCATGGCCGCCATCAAACGCAACGCCACCTGCGACGGCGGCGTCTGGTCGCAACTCGCCATCGCGGTCGGTTTGGGCCCCGGGTGTCAGCCCGCCGGGAACGTCCAGACGTCGACGGCCGCTTCCCTCGTCACCATCATCGTTGCCGTTCTGGCGGTGGTGCGGACCGGACTGGCGAAGGTGCCGGGAGAGGGTCAAGGTGCCGGCTCCGCCTGGCTCAAGCGGATCACGGCAGCCCTCAAGGTCGTCCTGCTGCCCTGGCTGGCCCTGCTGATCATTCTGGCCGTTGCCCTGATCCTGTTGATGAACTGGGTCAGTCGTTTCCTCAGCCGACCAGAAGACCTGGCGAACTGGTGGATCGTCGTCATCTTCGTCGGCGTCGCCGTCGTGCTCCAGTTCCTGACCGACGCCAACTGGACCTCGCTCCATCACTTCTACCGCGAACGGTTGTCGTACGCCTTCATCTCCCAACGCACGAACGGGAACGCGCAGCCCGTGCAGTACAAGACGCCGATGTGTTTCTCGGAGTCCAAGCCGCGGGACGGCTGTGGACCGACTTTGGTGGCCTGCGCCGTGGCCAACGTCACCGACGTCGAGTTCGTACCGTCTGATCGTCGCTGCACACCGTTCGTGTTCGACCACGATCGGATCGGCCTGACGGACCCGGTGTTCCCCTTGGACGTCCGGCAGATGCCCTCCACCACGTACGAGTTCGCGGCCGACTGGCAGTATCGCGACGCGACCATCCCGGCGGCGATGGCCATGAGCGGGGCGGCCTTCTCGCCGCTGGTGGGTCGTGAGCAGCGTCGGGTGGCTCCATTCCGGTTGATCATGGCCCTGGCCAACGCCCGGCTCGGGGTGTGGCTGCCGAACCCGTTGTGGGCGGACGAGGTCTCCCAGGTGCGGCGGATGATCAAGCTCCGGCATCCCAACGCTCGGCGCGCCTGGGATGAGCTGGACGAGGAAGACCGCACCTTCTTGACCTGTTCCGTCCTCAGCCAGAGCGAGGCGGAGTGGATCCAGGACGCCGAGCGGAACGGGCCGTTCGACGCGAACTGGAAGAAGCAATCCCCGTGGACCAGGCGCACCTCGGAGTGGGTGCGCTGGTTCTTCAACCAGCCGGGGGCGTATCGCCTCTTCAAAGAAGGCGTCGGGAGCACTTCGGTGATGGACCGCCGGCTGTACATCACCGACGGCGGCCACTACGACAACCTGGGGTTGGTGGAGGCGCTCCGCCGCCGACCGCAGACGGTGATCGTGCTGGATGCTTCGAACGACCCGCTGGATTCCTTCCGGACGCTCGGCGAGGCGATCGCCACCGCCCGGATCGACCTGAACTGCGAAGTCCAGGTGGAAACGACGAAGATGACCTCGAACCAGGACGGCGTCGCCGAGGCGGCCTGGGCGACCGGTCGGGCGACCTTTGCCGACGGCAAGACGACGACCGTGCACGTCGTCAAGGCTCTGCGGTTCTCGACCCTGAGCCTGGATACGGAGGTCTACCGGAAGCGCAACCCCGATTTTCCGCGCACCAGCACCGGGAACCAGTTCTACGGCGAGTTCGACTTCGAGGCCTACCGACAGCTGGGAGCGCAGGCGACGCGGGGGCTGCTGCGTAGCCTGACCGGGCGGCGCGGCATCCGGTCACCCTCCCGGACCCGAAAGGGCCCGTTGGAAACGCAGAATGCGGATCAGGGCGGCCGCAACGGCTTCGGGCCCAGCGGCCAGGGACACCCGAACGGCCAGCCTCCCGCCGATCCGGTCGAAGTCGGTGCCGGGGGTGAGGGCCACTCCCTCTGATTCGAGAAGGGCGGCACACCACGCCTCGCTGTCTCGGTACGGGCCCAGCACCGCGCCGATGTCGGCGTAGAGATAGAAGGCTCCGTCGGCCGGTGCGATCCGAGTCCAAGCCAACTCGTCGACCGCGTTCAACAGCACCGCTCGGGCGTCGCCGAATCCGCGCACCGCGGCCGCGGCCTCGGCGTACGACTCGTCGGTGAAGGCCCCAAGAGCCGCGTACTGGGCCGGTACCGGTGGACACAGGGCGAAGTTCCCGGCCAACGCGTCGACGGCGGCGACCAGCTCGGCGGGAAGCAGGCACCAGCCGAGCCGCCATCCCGTCATCCCCCAGAACTTGGAGAAGGACGAGATGACGATGCTGTGGGGATCGAACTTCCAGGCGCAGGTCCCGACCGAGCCCGTGAAGGTCACCCCGTGGTAGATCTCGTCGCTGATCAGCCGGACGTCGTGCTCCCCGCACCAGGTTGCGAGTCCGGCGAGCTGATCGGGCCCCAGCATGGTCCCGGTGGGATTGGCCGGCGAAGCGACGACCAGACCGGCCAGCGGCGCCTGCTCGTGCGCCGCGGCCAGCAACGCAGGGGTCGGCTGGAACCGGACCTCCTCGCCGCAGTCGAGCTCGACGACCTCGCACCCGAGGGTGCTGAGGATGTTGTGATAGGCCGGATAGCCCGGCCGGGTCAGCGCAACCCGGTCGCCGGACTCGAACGCGGCCAGGAAGGTCAACACGAACGCGCCGGACGAGCCGGTGGTCAGGGCGATCTGGTCGGGGTCGACCTCGAGGCCGTACCAGCGCCGATAGTGCCTCGCCAGCTCGACCCGCAGCGGCCGGATGCCGAAGGTCTCGCTGTAACCCAGGTGCGTGCGGTTCGCGAGCACCTCCTCGGCCCGGCGGCGCACATCCGACGGCGCCCCCTGCGACGGCTCCCCGGCGCACAGCGAAATGATGTCCCGCCCGCGCGCTCGCAGCTCCGCCACCCGTTGCAGCACGCTCATCACCGCAAACGGCGGCACCTGCGACCGCTCCGAGGCCTTCACAGACCCTGAGTCTGTCGAACGGTCACCCGCGGGCCCGCTTGCGGGCCCGATAAGCGGCCACGTTGGTCCGGTTCCCGCAGTTGCCGGTGTCGCAGTAGCGCTTGGAGTGGTTCCGCGACAGATCGACCAGGACGTCCTGGCAGTCGTCCGCCGCGCAGATCCGTAGTCGGTCCAAGGCGTCGGCCCGGATCAGGTCGAGGAAGGCCATCGCCGCCTCCGCGGCGATCCGGTCGGCGAACGGAGCGTCCGGCCGGGTGACATGCAGATGCCAGTCCCACTGGTCGTGCTTGGCCAAATACGGGTGGGCGTCCGCCTCGTCCAGGATCGCATTCACCAGGGCCGCCGTCTCGTCCCGGTCCCTCGCCGTCCAGAGCTGGCGCAGCCGATGCCGCAGCGCCCGGACGGACTCCAACTCCTCCGGGGTTCGCAGGATCTCGCCGGAGTACGGCGTCCGGGCCAAGAAGGCGTCGAAGTCCTCGATCGTGACCAGCTCGTCTCCGTCGTCGCTCAACGTGTTCACCAGCGCCGCCGCCTCGGTCAGCGAAACCTCGGTGTCATGAGTAAAAAGCATGTTGACTCCTGACAAGTGAACCCGTAGTGTCATGAGTGAAAAACATCTTAGCTCATGACAGAAGGGGAGACCATGACCGTGTCGACTCGCGTGACGACTCGTGCGGACGGGATGACCACCCGCCGGGCGACCACGGCGAAGGTCGGCATCCCCCTCGCGGTGGCCTCCGCGGCCGGCTTCGGACTCGCCGGACCGTTGGCCAAGTCCTTGCTGGAGAGCGGCTGGTCACCGGCCGCGGTCGTGGTGGTGCGGGTCGGCGGGGCGTTCTTGCTGTTGGCCATCCCCTGCCTTCTCGTGCTGCTACGTGAAGGCCTGCCGACGGCTCGGCAGACCCGACGCCTCGTCGTCTACGGCGTGGTGGCGGTCGCCCTCGCCCAGCTCTGCTACTTCAACGCCGTGCAGTACCTGTCGGTCGGGGTAGCGCTGTTGCTGGAGTACCTCGCCCCGGTGCTGTTGATCGGTTGGCATTGGTGGCGGACCAAGACGCCACCGAGCGCGTTGGTAGTGATCGGCGCCGGCGTGGCCATGGCCGGGATGGTGTTCGTCCTCGATCTGCTGAGCGGACTCGAGCTCCATCCGATCGGCGTGCTGTGGGGGCTCGGCGCCGCGGTCTGTCTGTGCGCGTACTTCATCCTGTCCGACGATGGCGATCCGGGTGTGACCAGCTCCCCGCTGCTGATGACCACGGTCGGTACCGGGGTCGGCGCGGCCGTGCTGCTGGCGGCGGGAACCGTCGGGCTGGTGCCGCTGGCCGCCGCGACGGATCCGGTTCGGCTGGCCGGGACCGAGTTGGCCTGGTGGGTCCCCATCCTGCTGATCGTCGGTGTCAGCGCGGTCTTCGCCTACCTGTCCGGGATCACCGCCGTACGTCGCCTCGGCAGTTCGCCGGCCTCGTTCGTGGCCTTGTCGGAGGTGCTGTTCGCGGTCATCTTCGCCGCGCTCCTGCTGGCGCAGCGTCCGAGTCTCGATCAGGCGTTGGGGGGCGCCCTGGTGCTGGTCGGTATCGCGATCGTCCAACGCCGGTCAGAGACTCACAAGCAAGCGGTCAGCGCTGCTTGAGCGCCGCGGCGCCTCCGCGGAGATCGGCGAGCACCCCGTGTCCTACCGTGGCTCCATGGCTGTGCTCGGACTGCACGAGATTCCGGTCTAGTCGGTGCCTGGTTCCCACGGAATCCTGGTCGCCGGCACCTCCTCCGACGCCGGCAAGTCCCTGGTGGTGACCGGCCTGTGCCGGGCGCTGGCCCGACGCGGGGTGTCGGTCGCGCCGTTCAAGGCGCAGAACATGTCGAACAACTCGATGGTGTGTTCCGACGGTTCCGAGATCGGGCGGGCGCAGTTCCTGCAGGCTCAGGCGGCCGGGGTCGAGGCGAGTTCGGCCATGAACCCGGTGCTGCTCAAGCCCGGCTCGGACCGCCGATCGTTCGTGGTCCTGCGGGGCCGGTCACACGGCACGCTGGAGTCCGGCGAGTACGCCACCGGCCGCCGCCACCTGGCCGAGGCAGCGTTCGCGGCCTTCCGCGAGCTGTCCGACAAGCACGAGGTGGTGATTGCCGAAGGCGCCGGCTCCCCCGCCGAGATCAATCTGCGCCGCGGCGACTACGTCAACCTCGGATTGGCCCGCGAGTTCGGGCTGCCGGTGGTGGTGGTCGGTGACATCGACCGGGGTGGGGTGTTCGCCTCGCTCTACGGCACGGTCGCCCTGCTCGAACCGGAGGATCGGAGGCTGATCACGGCGTTCGTGATCAACAAGTTCCGCGGCGACGAAGCGGTGCTGGCGCCGGGCCTGATCGAGCTCACCCGGCGGACCGGAGTCCCGTTCGCCGGCGTCCTGCCGTGGCTGCCGGACCTGTGGCTGGACGCCGAGGACACCCTGGAGGTGGGCCGGTGGCGTCGCCGGAGTGACCGTTCGCCCTTCGATGACGACGACACGCTGCGGGTGGCCGTCATTCGGCTCCCACGGGTGTCGAACGTGACCGACCTGGACGCGCTCGCGGCCGAACCGGGGGTCGAGGTGCTGGTCACCACCGAGTCGGCGGTGGTGGCCGGAGCCGACCTGGCCATCCTGCCCGGCTCCCGGTCGACCGTCGACGATCTGACCTGGCTGCGGGAACGCGGACTGGCCGAGGCGCTCGTCCTCCGGGCGCGGCGGGGGGCACCGGTGTTGGGGATCTGCGGTGGCTACCAGATGCTGGCCGCGCACATCGCTGATGATCACGAGTCGCGGAGGGGTGTGGTCGACGGGCTCGGCCTGCTCCCGGTGGAGATCACCTTCGGCACCGAGAAGGTGCTCGGCCGCCCGACCGGAGCGTGGCGCGGAGAGGTCGTCAACGCGTACGAGATCCACCACGGCACGGCGTCGATCAGGGGCGCCGCCGAGTCCTTCCTGGACGGCTGCCGGTCGGGTTCCGTGTGGGGCACGATGTGGCACGGGGCCTTCGAGAACGACGAGTTCCGGCGCGCGTGGCTCGGCACGATCGCAGAGGCTGCCGGCTCCGGCTGGCGACCAGGATCCGACTCCCCCGGCTACGCGGACCGGCGCGAGGCCATGATCAACACACTGGCCGACGCCGTCGATGCGCACCTCGATCTGGAGATGATCATGTCGCGCTCGCCGTTTGTCGCCGGGTCGAGGCAATGAGGATCACCACCTGGGTGATCGGGATCGGTAGCGGAAGGCTCGATCATCTGACCGGTGAGGCCGTCGCCGCCATGAACGCCGTCGATCTGTTCCTCGTCGCTGACAAGGGTGAGACGAAGCACGACCTCGCCCAGCTTCGCCGCCGGCTGTGCGCGGCCGTGATCACCCATGATCGCTACCAGGTGGTCGAGATCGACGATCCGGAACGGGATCGCGCCGCCGCCGACTACGACACCGCCGTTCGCGATTGGCACGACAGGCGGGCAGCGCGCTACGTCGAAACGATCAAGAACCGACTGCCCGACGGAGGCCAGGTCGGCTTCCTGGTCTGGGGCGACCCCGCCTTCTACGACTCCACGATCCGGATCGCCGCATCCCTGGCGCGGCCGGATCTCGAAGTTGATCTTCGGGTGGTGCCCGGTGTCAGCAGCGTCCAGTTGCTGGCGGCCGCGCACCGGATCGTGCTCAACCGGATCGGTCAGCCGGTGCACCTCACCACGGGTCGCCGGCTGCTGACGGAGTACGCGGCCGAGCTGGGCGACGTCCTCGTGATGCTCGACGGCGGGCTGGCGTGTGCCGACCTGGTCCCCTTGCATCCGGAGCTGGTGATCTTCTGGGGCGCCCAGCTCGGTCTTCCCGACGAGTGCCTGGTCTCGGGCCGGCTGGCGGACGTGGTCGAGCAGATCCAGCGGGAGCGGAGCCGGATCCGGGCCGAACGCGGCTGGGTGCTCGACACCTATCTCCTCCGCCGCCCGGAAAGCGCACCAATCTAGCCAGGGCAGAGCGACGAATAGCAGCCGTAAGCACCACACACTCAGCTGAGTCTCCGGAGACCGAGCTGCTTAAAAAGAGACTTGCATGTTCATCACTTCCCACCGTGGCCGGATCGCCGCCCTCGGCGCCGCTCTGGTCCTCCCGCTCGGCATCGCCTCTTGTGCCATGCCGTCCGGCAACACCGCGGCCCCGGCCGCTCCCGCCTCGTCGGCCCGAGTTCGAGCATGCCTTCAGCATCCGAATCGCCGTCGACGTCGGAATCGTCCAGCATGGACCAGCCGTTCGGGGTCGCTTGTTCTGCGGTGCCCGCCGCCGGCAAGGGCTCCTTCGACGGGATGTCGTCGGATCCGGTCGCCACTGCCGCCAGCAACAACCCGGTCCTCAGCACGCTGGTGACCGCGGTCAAGGCGGCCGGCCTGGTCGACACCCTCAACACGGCGGAGGACATCACCGTCTTCACGCCGACCAACGATGCGTTCAAGGCGGTTCCGCCGGCCACGCTGAAGAAGGCGTTGGGTGACCCCAAGGGTCTGCTCACCGACGTCCTGACCGCCCACGTGGTGGCCGGCAGGCTCAGCCCCGACCAGTTGGCGGGGGAACACCAGAGCCTCAACAAGAAGCAGAAGGTCACGCTCACTGGTTCCGGAGACATGTTCGAGGTCAACGGCCAGGCGATGGTGGTCTGTGGAAATGTGCAGACGGCGAACGCCACCGTCTACCTCATCGACAACGTGCTGCTGCCGAGTTCCTGACCGAAGGACCAGCGCCTCGTGGACGATCTAGAGCCCGGCGACCGGGGTGGTGGGGACTTCCCGCCAACCCGGAAGGCCGCCCACTCCCAAAACCTGGTCCCGGGCCGCGAGGTTCAGGCGGCCCGGCTGGTCGCGCTGCTCGGCCGGTGCGCACGTGGGCATGAGGACGCGTTCGCCGAGTTGTACGACCAGACTTCCGAGCGGATCTACGGCGTGATCGTACGGGTCATCCGCTCTCCCGAACTGGCCCAAGAAGTCACCCAGGAGGTGTACGTCGAGATCTGGCGGCAGGCAGCGCGCTACGCAAAGGAACGAGGCAGTGTCCTGGCCTGGATGACGACCGTGGCCCACCGACGAGCAGTCGACCGGGTCCGCAGCGAGTCCAGTGATACCGCGCGCGACCTGAGGTACGCGCAGCTCAACGCCGAGCGTGAGGTGGACCGGGTCTGGGAGGGTGTCGAACAGAAGCTCGACGTCGAGCGGGTCCGGCGGGCGCTGGGCTCGCTGACCGAGATCCAGCGTGAAGCGCTCTCGTTGGCCTACTTCGGGGGCTACACACAAGCACAGGTGGCCAAGCTGCTGAAGCTGCCGCTGGGTACCGCGAAGACACGCATCAGAGATGGCCTGATCGGGCTCCGAGACGCATTGGGGGTGGAGGCATGACCGGGATGCACATGGACGTCGGGTGTTACGTCGCCGACGCCCTGGAGACCAACGAGCGGCATGGCTTCGAGAAACATCTGACCGACTGCGAGAGCTGCAGCCGCGAAGTGTCGAGTTCGCGGAGACATCGGCGGAGCTGTCCCGACTGGTCACCATCGGACCGCCGCCGCCGTCGATCCGAGGCTCCCTGCTCGCCGCGATCCGAGAGGTCCGTCCGCTGCCGCCCCTGACCGACGCCGAGCCGTTGACCCCCTGGTCGAGCGACCACGTCGAGACGCCCGAACGGGTCACCCGCATGACAGGCGTCGACGAGCTGACTGTCCGCCGCCAGACGGGCGCCCGGGATGATCATCACTCGCGCCGGCAGCGCATACTTTCCGGTCTGGTCGCCGCCGCCACCGTCATGGCCCTGGCCTTGGGTGGCTGGATCTCCCACCTGGACCAGCAGCGGCGGGCCCAGGTGGCCCAGCAGGCCGCCGAGCAACGCGAGACGGAGTTGCTGACCGCCCCCGACGCCAAGATCCTCACGACCGGGCAAGCCGGCGCCCGCTACTCCTTCGTGGTCTCGAAGGAACGCAACGCCGCCTTGTTCCTCGGCACGCACCTGGCCAATCCCGGTACCGGCAAGGAACTGCAACTGTGGACCCTCAAGGGGCGGCAGGCCTCTCCGGACACCACCTTCCCTGCCGCCGCAGGCTCGCAGTGGTTCACCGGTCCCGTGGCCGGGTCCTCGGTCGCGATCCCCTCGCTGGCTTCGGTCCTGGTCGGCGTGACCACGCTGGCCCGGCTCACCCGCCCGGCAGCCACCGACGCCGACCCTGGCTCCACCGACGAAGCCAGTCCCGTCTCGACGGGCCTCACCCGGCGCGGACTGCTGGTGGGCGCCGCCGCGGTCGGCGCGGTCGGGCGGTGTCGGGCATCGCCGGATCCCTGATCGAGCGCGACATCACCTTGACCTGCGTGTCCAACGAGGTAGGCGGCCCCTACGTCAGCAGCGCCCGCTGGCTGGGTGTGCCGTTCACCGACAGCATCGAGCGGGTCGGCGTCCAGCCGGGAGTTGATCAAGTGTTCTCCACCTCGCTGGACAGCGGCTACACCTGCTCCACGCCGTTCCAGGCGGTCAGCGACGGCCGGGACGCCATGATCGTCGTCGGCATGAACGGCCAGCCGTTGCCCGACGAACGCGGGTTCCCGCCCGGATGCTGGTGCCCGGACTGTTCGGGTTCGTCTCGGCCACCAAGTGGCTGAAGCGGATCGAATTCACCACCTACGCCCAGCGCACCGCGTCGAGTGAGCACCCTGCCGTCGCACTCCCGGCCGGTCGGTCCCCCGTCAACCGAGCGGTTGACCCAAGAGTCGATGGTCCAGCGGTCTACTTGGCTGCCGCTGGCAGGCGTTTGGCGAGGCTGAAGGTCAGCGCCGACGCGCCGGTGAGACCGAGGAGAACGTCCGGTATCTCGCCGAGCACCCCTCGGGTGGCCAACGACCAGAGAACGAAGATCATGGCGATCGCGTTGAAGACGAAGAACTGAATCTCGGTGACCTTGTCGTTCGTCAGGCTGGACGAGGTGAGGTTCTCCTCATTGGCCTCCGGTTCCCCGTTTGCGACTCCGTCGTCAGGTAACCGCGATTTTGCGAGGGCGGCAGCGACCCCCGGGAGTCCGAGGAGGAGGAGGTAATCGCTCCAGGCGGAGGCCACGACACAGTTCTGTGGCTCCCCAGTAGTGGGGCACTGGAGGTCGCCAAAGCTGTTGGAGGTCAGGGCGATCGCGGCGATGAAGGCGATCGCGTACACGACAACGATCGACCACAGCATCACAACGGTCGGGCCGGTGGAGGTGTTGTTGCTGAACGTCTTGGCGAGGGTGTCGCCTCTGGCCATCAGCACGGTCACGACGAGGAGGAACAGGACGGAGATCACACCGAGGGTGATGCCCTGCCAACGTACCGACGTAGCCGACGGTTCTTGGTTGCCGCTGAAGAATTCCGTGTTGGTCAAGACGAGCCAAGCGGCGAGGAGGTAAACGATGATCGCCACGATCCATTGCAGTGAGCCCATGATCGTGGCCTTGGGAACGCTGGCAATTTGACTTCCGAGCAGGGCAACTGCCGCCAGCAGGGTCCCGAGAACCAGCAGCACCAAGACCACAAGAATCTGACCGCTGAACGCAGCCACAAAGCTCTGGATCGCGCCCCAGGCCCCGAAGACCAGCAAGCCTATGAAGATCAACACTCCGCCGACGACGCCGCTGGCGATCCTGACAGCTTTCCAGTCGAGGAATGAGGTCGATCCGGCTGACGGCTGCGGTGCAGGGGTAGGGGTAGTGCGTTGAGTAGTCGACGATGCGCTTGGTGGTGGATTCCCGTCTTCCGCGCTCATGACGTGATCTTTCTTCATCAACGAAAGGCAGCACTTCGAACTCTCAGGACCCACCCAAAGTAACGCAACACGGGACCTGCACCGGTGAAGGAACCGCCGCCATTTCAAGCCGCCTGCTGGTCCTGATCCGGGAGTCGCATGGAGAACAGGGCCCGTACACACTCGTGCAGGTCGAACCCCTCATCACCCCCGACGGTCTGGATGGCGCGGGCCTCGGGGTGCCGGAAGCTCGTCACGTTGCCAAGGGCGGCCTGCCGCTCTCGTCGCTGCATCCGAGACACCAGGCGTCGCGTGCGCCCCAACGGGCGTACTCGGCCGTTCCGGTCGACGACGGCCCCCAAGAGATCGGCGTCGCGGGCCAGCCGGCGCGCAGTCTCCGGTTCGATCGACCCGACGCCGGCGATGTGACAGATGGGATCGACCGCACCGGAGGACGTTCCCGCGGGAACGTTCTGGAGCTGATCCGCGGCCAGACTCCCGGCGAAGACGTGCACCACGAGGAGGGTGCGATCCTCTCCCGACCGATCCTCCGGCGCCGTCTGGAGGAAGCCCCGCGCCACGTCGAGCAGCGCGTCGGTCCGGGTGTAGGTCGGCCCCGTCGGGGCCTCGCCGACCGGCTTCTCGGGGACTGGCCGAACTGGTCCTTGGCCGACTCCAACGCAGCTAGCAGTGTGGCCGCCTCGTCTTTGGGGAGCGGAACCCGGACGTCCACCATCGTCCTCCCGCTACTGCCAGGACAATTGCCGCTTCGCCTGCTGCTTGATCCGCAACCCGCTCGCCGACCGGAAGCCGGCGATCATCCGGGCCAGCTGCGACGCGGTCGCGGCGAGCGCCAGCTCACCCAGCCGGGCCTCGTCGAGGACGTCGACCGCCATCGTCGCCTCCCGCACCTTCGAGTACGACAACCGGCCCTCCCGGAACGCCCCGGCGATCGTCGGCATGTCCGGTAGCGCCCGAGCCACCCGTACATGCTCGCGCGCCACCCCAGGCTCAACGAAACTGGCGGTCGGCACTGACAGTCGTCCCCGGCAGAAACGTTCCCGCGGGAACGTCTTACCTGGCCGAGGATGAGGGCGATCTGCGCCGTGAACTAGTCCCGCTCGGCGACCACTGTGGCCGGCCCGAACGCCACGCTGACCCGTCGCGCGTAGAGCGCGCTGACCGGAGCGCTTTCGATCCGAAAGCCGGCCGCGGCCAGCAGTCCGCCGTCGACCGGGTCGTGCAGGTCCACCAGTTCGGCCCGGTGCAGCGGCCATGTCTCGTGCACGTTGGGCAGGTAGATCGTCCGGCCGTACCAACGGGTGTGCAGACCCCACCGGGCGGTGAGGAAGGCGTCCAACTCCGACACCTCGTCGATCTGCGCTCCCACCCGGACGCGCATCGTGCTGCGGACGGCCGGCCGCGGCCAACGGCGCCGGCAGGTGTAGCTGAGCACGTCGGCCGAGCGGTCCAAGCGCATCCGGGACCACATGTACGGCAGCCGGACACCGACCCGAGCACCGATCACCGCCAGCAGCCGCTCGGCGTCCAGCGAGCAGAAGTAGACGCCCCGCCGACCCGCGACGTCCACGGTGTACAGGCGCACGTTGGTCTCGAGGAACGTGCCGAGGTACGGGATCGCCGGACCGACGCCGAAGCCGAGCCCGAACATGCCGAAGCCGATCAGCCCGACGTACGTCGTGCCGTGCAGCAGGTCGGGGACCGTGCCCGCCGGGAGCAGGCGCGCGACGGCTTCGGCGTCGGCCCGCCAGTGCAACATCGACACGTCCCGCCACTGCTGCCGCAGCAGTCGGCGGCGCAGCGGCCGCGGGGCGGTGGACGTGATCTCCTCGGCGGTCTGCACCACTCGAGTATCACCGGCCGTTATTCTCGGCTAGCAACAGCGAGTTCGGCCGGACGGGAGTGAGTCTTTGCTCGACGTCGGCGACCGGATAGGCGGCTTCGAGATCGAGGCGTACGTCGCCCGCGGTGGCATGGCCATGGTTTACCGGGCTCGGGAGATCGGACTCGGCCGCCGGGTCGCGATAAAGGTGATCGCTCCCGAACTGGCCCAGAATCCGATGTTCCGGCAGCGCTTCACCCAGGAATCCCAACTGGCGGCCTCGATCGACCATCCGAACATCATCCCGATCTACGCCGCCGGCGACGCCGACGGTCAGCTCTATCTCGTCATGCGCTATGTCGACGGGGACACGCTCGGCGCGGTGCTCGCCAAGCACGGGCCGCTGTCCGTCGCCGACGCTCTGGCGATCTTCGATCAAGTGGCCGGAGCGCTGGACGCGGCCCACGCCCACCATCTCGTGCACCGCGACGTCAAGCCTCGCAACATCCTGCTCGCCCCCGGCTCGGACCTGGCCCACCGGCACGTCTACCTGACCGACTTCGGCATCACCAAGCGGGTCAGCGGCGACACGACGATGACGACCGCCGAGCAGTTCGTCGGCACGATCCGCTACGTCGCTCCCGAACAGATCTCCAGCTCGCCGATCAGCAACCGCGCCGACATCTACTCCCTCGCCTGCGTGATGGTCGAGGCGTTGACCGGCCAGCCGCCGTACGTTCGTGCCGACGAGGCCGCGTTGATCTGGTCGCACATGTCGGAGGAACCACCGGCGGTGTCGGAGCGCCGTCCCGATCTCCCGCAGGCGGTCGACGCTGTCTTCCGCCGGGCGCTGGCCAAGGATCCCGCCGAGCGTCAGGGCAGCTGTCGGGCGCTGGTCGCCGACCTGGCGGACGCGCTGACTCCGCTCCCCCGCGATCCGGCCGACAACGTGATCTCCGACAACGTGATCTTCGGCGCCTCGGCCCTCGCCGCCGGCGATGGAGGCGATGACGACCCGCCCACCATTCCGTCGGCGAAATTCGACACCGCGGCGCCTCCTCCTTCCCCGGCACCAGTGCCCTCGCCCCCGCCGGCTTCGGCGGCGACGGTTGTCGCCACTCCGGACCGTCCGTATTCGGCGTCGCCTGTCCCGATGCCTCCCCCTCGGGATCCGCGCTGGCGGCGGTGGCTGCCGGCTTTGATTGCCGGGGTGGTGCTGCTCGGCGTACTGGCCGGGGTCCTCATCGTGGCCCTGCTGGGTCGGCAGCCGATCGCCGCCCCCGCGGCGGAGTCTGAGACCCCGAGCCCGACTCCCAGCGCGACTCCGACTCGGACGCCGTCACCAACCCCGACCCCGACGGTGGCGCTGCCCCGGTCGGCGGAAGCCTTGCCCGAGAACACCATGGTGTGGCGGCGCGAAGACGGCGGTCTCTGGACCATCGCGACGGTGCCGGTCGACGGGGACGACAGCACGGTCTTGATCAGCGGTCGTTCGAACCGCTCCGTGCAGTTGACGCCCGACCGTCAGACCGTGCTGTATCTGCGCGAGTTCGACGAGCGGATCACCCTGCGGGCCATGTCGGCCGACGGTGAGCAGGACCGGGCACTGTTCAGCGACGGATCGCCGGACTGTCCACGCATGTCGCGACCCACGATCCGCGCCGACGGCGTGCTGGCCCTGTTCTGCGCCGAGGCCAGTGGCGGGCGGGGCACCCTCAACGTGATGTCCCAGGACGGCACGCTGCTCCGGGTGCTCGATCGCGGCCGGATCGGCGATCCCACCTTCACCCCGGACGGCAAGTCGATCATCTACTGGCGAACGGAAGCGGACGGCGGTCAGGGTGGGGCGCTGTTCCGGGTCCCGGCCGACGGGTCGGATCAACCAGAGGAAGTTCTCGCCGCCGAGGAGTTCGAGTACACCGACCCCGCGATCTCGCCGGACGGTGACCGGATGCTCGCCAGCCGCAGCCGGGGCGACACGCAGGAGATCGTTGCCGTCGACCTCACCGGCGACCCCGGGACCGATGTCGACCGACTCACCAAGGGTTCCCTGGACCAGGGACCCTCCTGGTCGCCGGACGGATCGAAGATCATTTTCCGGCGCGGCACCGACGACGAGTCCGATCTCTACGTGATCAAGGCCAACGGAAAAGGCGTCCAACAGGTGTTCCATGCCGACGGGTACGCCTCCGAGCCGGTGTGGACGGCCCAATAGCCGTCCGGGACCAGCGACCTCAGGCGGCGTACGGCCAGGAGATGGTCAGCCGCAGCGGCTCATTGCCGCCGGGTTCGTTGTGCCAGATCTCCCGGGGCGGACCGACCGGCGTGTGACCCGCCTGGGCGATCCAGGAGTGGACCTCGTCGTACAGGCCGAGGATCTCCGGGAAGTCGGTCTCCTTGCCGACGGCGAGGCGGTTGGCCACCAGGCCCCCGGGGAGTCGGTAGCTGCGGATGTCCCCGGTGAGGTCGGTCAGCTCATCGACCGGCAGCACGATCTCCAGCGGGCCGTCGCTGTCGCCGTCGACGGGGGCGTGGAAGATCCCGAACGGATCCTCGGTCTGCTCCAGCCCGGTCTGCTCGGCGGCCTGCCGCAGCGTCGCGAGCGAGTTGTTGATCACGGTGTCGATCTCGCTGACGTGCAACCGGCGCAGCAAACTGAGCACCGGTCGATCCGGCACCAGGACGGTGGTGACGTCGGGCATGGCAGTGTCCTTTCGGAGATGGTGCCGCACCCGTTCGAGTACGGATTTGCGGGCGGCGGTCTGAGCATCGAGGGAGCCTTCGGACCGTTCGATCAGGCCAAGAGCGGTGTCGACATCGCCGTGCACGATCTCGCTGATCTCGTCCAGCGGCAGGTCGGCGCTGCGTAGCAGGGCGATGAGCCAGCCGGTCTGCACCTGATCGGGGTGGTAGTAGCGGTAGCCGTTGTCCGGGTCCACCCGGTACGGCGGGAGCAGGCCGCGTTCGGCGTAGATCCGCAGCGCCTTGGCGGACAACAAGGTCACCGACCCGAAGCGGCCCGCGGTGAGCAGGCCGTCCGTGGCGGTGTCGATCGAGCTCATGCCCTCAGCCTCAGGGCTGCCCCTGGGGCGAGGTCAAGTGGGTCCAGAAACGCGCCCTGGGCTTGTCGAGGGATCAGTGGTGCGCTTCGATCGCCAGGGCGACCAGGACCCGGGAGACTGCTCGGTATCTGACCGCGTCGACCGGCCTCTGTCCTTCCAAAAGGAGGTCTCATGCCCACAGCCACGTTCGGCGGGAAACAAGGCGAGAAGGTCCGGCTCGAGGTGGACCCGAACCTGGTGGCGGTACGAACGCGCAGCAGGCGATCGTTCCGCTCGGGACCGGTCGCCGGGCCCGAGGCGGCAGCCCTGCAGGGGATGGATCTGGTGCTGGACTTTCCCGAAGCCGGGGTGGAGGTCTACCGCCGACCGAACCGGAAGGCGCGCTCGGTGGCCCAGGTCAAGGAGGCCCTCGCGCCGGCCCCCGACACCCGCTTCGTCGGTCGGGTCCTGGTCGATGCGGACTCCGGTGATCCGGTCCTCTACACCGAGAACCTGTTCGTGAAGTTCCGCGACAGCGTCGAGGAGGAGGCCGCCCGAAGGGTGCTGCTCGACGCGGGGCTCACCGTCAAGGACGAGCTCGGATACGCCATCAACGCGTTCTTCGTCGCCGCCCCGGAGGGCACTGGTCAAGAGGTCTTCGGGATCGCGGAGCAGCTGCTGAGCCGCGACGACGTCGAGTACGCCCACCCCGAACTGGTCCGGCGGCTCGGTCGACGCGCTATCTCGCCTCAGCAGTGGCATCTGGCCAAGACCTCGATCGGCGGCCAGGTGATCAACTCCAGCGCGAATGTGGCCGCCGCGCATCTCATCACCGAGGGCGAGCAGGTCACGATCGCGATCATCGACGACGGCGTGGACCTCGAACATGACGAGTTCGCCAGCAACGGCAAGATCGTGGCTCCGCGAGACGTCAGCAAGAGCGACGACGATCCGCGGCCGATGCCCGGCGATCACCACGGCACGGCGTGCGCCGGGGTGGCCTGCGCAGATGGAGTCGTCGGAGCCTCCGGGGTCGCCCCCAAGGCGCGGCTGATGCCCATTCGCTTCGCCTCGGCCCTCGGCTCCCAGGCCGAGGCCAACGCGTTCATGTGGGCGGCCGACCACGGCGCGGATGTCATCTCCTGCAGCTGGGGGCCCGAGGACGGGGCCTGGTGGAAACCGGACGACCCGCGGCACCAGCGCCGCGTCCCGCTCCCCGACAGCACCCGCCTGGCCATCGACTACGCGATCAGCCACGGTCGCGACGGCAAGGGCTGCGTGATCTTTTTCGCCGCCGGCAACGGCAACGAGTCGGTCGACTTCGACGGCTACGCCAGCTACGAGAAGGTGCTGGCCGTGGCCGCCTGCAACGACCGCGGCAGGCGCAGTGTCTACAGCGACATGGGCAAGGCCCTGTTCTGCGCCTTCCCCAGCAACGACTTCGGCTGGCCGGAGCAGGGGCGTCCCGAGCCGTTGACGCCGGGTATCTGGACCACCGACGTCTCGGGGACCGGCGGCTACAACCCCGACCCGGACACCGGCGCCGTCGGCGGCGATCGGAAGGGCAACTACACCAACTCCTTTGGTGGCACCTCCAGCGCCTGCCCCGGGGCCGCCGGCGTGGCCGCGCTCGTGCTGGCCCGCAACCCGGCGTTGCGCTGGCACGAGCTCAAGGATGTGCTGCGCCGGTCTTCCGACCGGATCGACACCCAGGCCGGGCAGTGGAACGCCGAGGGTCACAGTCCCTGGTACGGGTTCGGCCGCCTCAACGCCGAGAACGCCGTGCGCCTGGCCCTGCCGCAGCCAACCGACCGGTTGGTCATCTCCCGCACCTTCAGCGAACCGGTGCACGACCTAGGTACCGCCAAGGTCACCCTGGACGTGAGCGAGGATCGCACACTGGCCGACCTCAAGGTCGTCATCGACATCCGGCACTCCTACGTCGGAGACCTCGCGGTCGCCCTGGTTTCCCCGAATTCCGCCGAGAGGCGGGTCACCCTCCATCACCGCGCGGGCGGCAACGGCCAGGATCTCCACCGGACCTACGACGCGGTCGACGTGCCGGAGCTCAGCCAGTTCCTCGGGCACAGCGTCCGCGGCAGCTGGACCCTCGAGGTCCGCGACGAGGCCGCCGAGGACGGCGGTCGGATCGCCGGTTTCGGACTGGAGCTCGACTTCGAGTGAGTCACACCTGACCGGGCAGGGAGATGCTGCCTCGTTGCAGCCGGGAGCGGTATTCCTCAACCCTGTGCCCGGCGACCACACTGCGCTCACCGGGATGCAGGTGGCACCCCAGGGATCGTCCTCAGTGGTGCGCCAGCTCGGCCCGGATCCGTTGCCGGTGGTCGGCGTAGACGACCGCTTCGATCACCAGGGCGACCAGCAGGACGGCGGCCAAGATGATCAACTGGCCGAGCGCGGGCACCTTGTCGACCAGCAGCCAAGCGACGAGCAGGCCGGCCGAGGCGCCGAGCCGCACCGGGGACAGGTGGTGCACGGTGAGCCACTTGAACAGCACGTGGGCCAGCAGGTAAATGATCACCCCACCGAACAGGGCGGCCAGGCTGACGCCCTTCAGCGGATCCAGCAGGGTGTGCGCCTCGGTGTCGCTGACGTACTCGAGCACCTTCTTCAGGCCCAGCGCGACCAGGACGACGCCAAGGATCATCGGCAGGTGGGTGTAGGTGTACGCGTTACGGCCCAGCCGCGGCCGGGTTTCCTCCGGCTCGCTGGCCAGGGCGTGCTCGCCCTGCAGCGCACTGACGTCGAAGTAGGCCCACCACATGATCGAGGCAACCAGCAGCCCGAAGATCGAGGCGGCGATGATCGGCCACGAGATCGGCCGGTCGGACACCCCCACGCCAATGGCCACGATCGACTCGCCGAGTGCGACGATCAAGATCAACCCGTGCCGTTCGGCGAAGTGCCCGGGAGCCGGCAGCCGCCAACCGCCCGCGCCGGCCAGGAACGTCCCGGCGTAATCGACGACCAGGGCGCCGGCCCAGAGCGCGGTCTGCACCCAACCGGAGAACTGCGAGGCGACCACCAGAATCACGGTCGCGCCCAGCACGCTCGGGGTGAAGCGGAGCAGCTGGCGGCGCAGACCCTCGTCGTCCCCGGCGAGATTGAAGAACATCGCCAGGTGCATCAGCCGGAACACGAGGTAGCAGATCGCGAGCACCAGCGGCGCAACCAGCCCTCCCGGGAAGTCGTCGAACGCCTCGGGGATACACAACGCCATCAAGAACATGGCGGCCATCGCGGCCAGCATCAGGAACTTGATCGTGGCCTGATCCGGACTGGCCACATTGGCGATCCAGGCCCAGCCGATCCAGCACCACCACAACAACATCACGATCAAGGTGCCGCGGAGCAGGCCATTCCAGGTCAGATCGTCGGCCATGAAGGCCGTCACCTGGGTCAACGCGAAGACGAAGACCAGGTCGAAGAACAGCTCGATCGGCGTGACGGACGCTTGTTCCGTGCCGTGGCGCATGGCGGGGTGTGGTACCTGCACGAGATCATTCTGCAAGCGCGGCAGCCGGGACCGTAAGCGTAGGTGCACAACGAGATCACCGGCGAATCGCCCGCGAGACTGCGTTCAGACACCCTTCGGCGGACTTGAAGGGTGCACAAACGCAGTCTCAGCGCATCGCGACACACAACGGCCGCCGCGATCTCGAGGTGGGGCTCCGCCCTGGCGGCCGCGTTCCTGGCGGTGGTGGCCTTCGCCATCGCCCAGGCGACGAAGCGGGAGTCGGTCACCAGCCACTGACCCTCACCGTAGCCGCGCGAGCGGTGAGTCGGGTGGATCATGGCGCTGTGAAGGTGATCGTCACGGTCGTGCCGATGGCGGGACACGTGGGCCCGATCTCGGGTCTGGTGGCCGAGCTGGTCCGCCGCGGCCACGACGTGCGGGTGTACACCGGCTCGCGCTATCGGCAGCGGTTCACCGATCTGGGCGCGAGGGTCATCACCTGGTCGGCAGCGCAGGAGTACGACGAGCATGATCTCGGCGCCAGCTGGCCCGCGGCGAGACGACCCGGGTTCCGACGGGGGATCGCGTTGGTGTGCGAGGGCTTCATCGGCACGGCTCCCGGCCAGGTGCAGGACCTGAATGAGGAATTGGATCGAGAGCCCACGGATGTGCTGGTCGCCGACCCGATGAGCTTCGGGGGCGTTCTCACCGCCGAACTGTGCCACCTGCCGTGGGCGATGCTGAACGTGCTGCCGTTCAACCAGGGTTTCGAGTCCGCACCCGCCGGATTCAATGTGAAGCCGGCGCGAGGCGCACTCGGGCGGCAGCGGGACCGGCTGCTGTGGTCGGCTTATCGCACCATGACGTCGCCGATCCACCGGGCGTACAACCGGGCCAGGGCCGCCGTCGGTCTGCCGAGGGATCCCCGGCCCTACGGGAGAGCGCTGTTCTCCGACTGGTTGGTCCTGGCTACGGGCTGCCCCGGCCTGGACGTGCCGCGCCAGGACTTGCCCGATGTCGTGCATTTCGTCGGCCGCGTCGGACCTGCCGGGTCAGACCTTCCTCAGCCGACTGAGGCTCAAGCGGCGGGTGGGCTGTCGACCCGACCGCTCATTCTTCTCACCCAGGGCACGAGCGACCTGGAGCACGCCGACCTTCTCCAGCCCGCGCTGCTCGGGCTGGCTGATCTCGACGTCGACGTGCTCGCGACCAGCGGGCAGCGGGGCCGCACGCAGGTGGGAGTGGCGCCGCCCGCGAACGCCCGAGTGGTGGATCTGGTCGACTTCGCGACGATCCTGCCGAAGACGGCCGTGATGGTCACCAACGGCGGCTGGGGTGGTGTGCTGGCCAGCCTCGCCGCCGGCGTCCCCTTGGTGGTCGCGCCGGGAGGTGCCGCCGACAAACCGGAAATCGCCGCCCGCGTCGCGCAGTTCGGTGTCGGCGTGAACCTTCGGAAGCGTCGGGTGAAAGCCGAAGCCGTCGCACACGCCGTGTCGGAGGTGCTGGGAGAATCGGAGTACCGCGAGCGAGCTCGGGAGATCGCCGAAGAGCTCGGGCGGTTGGGCGGTGTGAATGCAGCCGCCGACCTGCTGGAACGGTTGGTCGAGAGCGGCGCGCCGGTACGGCGGATCGGCAGTCCGTGGTCAGGCTCGGTGCCGGCACGCAACCCCGATCAGCCGTGAGCGAGGAGGTCGCCCAGCCTGGGCGCGGCCATCGGTTGACGAGACGGATGTGTCAGCTCTTCGTTCCTCGGGTACGACGGAAGGAGACGCAGCAGGCGCCCACGCGACTACACCACCAGCTCACCCTTCTTGGAGGAACCTCATGACCACCGTCCCGTCGCTGACCATGAACGACGGCTCGACCATCCCGCAGCTCGGCTTCGGTGTGTTTCAGATCCCGCGTGACGAAACCGAGTCGGCCGTGACCACGGCGCTGCAGACGGGCTACCGGCTGATCGACACCGCACAGGGTTACCAGAATGAGGAGGGTGTCGGCGCAGCCATCGCGAAGTCCGACACCGCGCGCGACGAGCTGTTCATCACCACCAAGCTGACCAACAGCGAGCAGGGCTACGACAGCACGCTGAAGGCGTTCGACGAAAGCATGGGCAAGCTCGGAGTCGACGTGCTGGACCTGTTCCTGATCCACTGGCCGCAACCGATGTTCGACCAGTACGTCGACACCTGGCGGGCGTTCGAGAAGCTGCAGGGCGAGGGGCGGATCCGGTCGATCGGGGTGTCCAACTTCAACATCGACCACCTCGAACGCCTCGCCCGCGAGACCGACGTCACCCCGGCGGTCAACCAGATCGAGCTGCACCCCGAGTTCCCGCAAGCGGACCTGCGCGCCTACCACGCCGAGCACGGCATCCTCACCGAGGCGTGGGGACCGATCGGTCAAAGCAAGGGACTGCTGGAGAAGTCGACACTCACCGAGCTCGCGGAGACGAAGGACCGCACGCCGGCACAGATTGTGCTGCGCTGGCACGTGCAGCTCGGGAACGTCGTCATCCCCAAGTCAGTCACGCCCGAGCGGATCCGGGAGAACTTCGACATCTTCGACTTCGAGCTGAATGACCAGGAAATGAGCCGGATCGGCGGGCTGGACACCGGGCGCCGGCTCGGCTCCGACCCGCGCACGATGGACATGCGCTGAACGTTCATAGCGTTCGGGTCGGTCGCGGGGTGCCGTCGACGGCCTTCGTGAAGCGGGGCAGGGCGTTCTCGGTCGCCCAGCGGTTGCTCAGCACGCTGCGTAGACGGCCTTCTTGGCGGGCAGCTACGCAGGGCAAACTCCTTATGAGGTGAGCCTTCCCTATCGGACCGGTCCGATCGCGTCCGGCGGCTAGATTTCGACCATGACCGCGGATGGAATCGGAGATTTCGAGCGGAACGCCCGGCGCCGCGTCGCGCATCAGATGGCCGAGGCGGCGCGGGACTGGCTCGACGGTCTGGACGAGGCGCAGCGGGCGATCGCCGTGGGTGCCGTTCCCGCCGACGACGCGTCCGATGACGAACGCCGCCGTTGGTTCTACACCCCGACCGATCACGGCGGCCTGACGATGCATCAGCAGCGTCCCGGTCAGCAGCGCGGAGCGATGCGGCTGGTGTCGACGGGGCTCTCCGACGCCGGCTACGTCACGGTGGCCACGATCATGGGCCTGGAAAACATCCTCGACCAGACGGAGGGCTTCGCCGCGGTGTTCGACCGGGAGCGCGGACGGGATCCGGGGCTCTACTACCTCCGTGTCTTCGGCGACCCCGGCAGCACCCGACCATGGGGCTGGCGGTTCGGTGGCCACCACGTGTCCCTGCACAATCTGGTCGTCGACGGCGAGCTGGTGGCGACCACCCCCTGCTTCCTCGGAGCGGACCCGGCCATCTCGCCGCTCCTCGGTGGCGCGGTCAACCGTCCGCTCGCCCGGGTCGAGGATCTGGCCCGCGAGCTCGTACGGTCGCTGTCGCCCGACCTGTTCACCCGGGCCGTCCTGCTGGCCCAGGCCCCCTCAGACTTCGTGACCGCGAACCGGACGAGCGTCGCCGAGGGCGACCGGGTCATCCCGCTGGCGGGCATCTGGCGGACCGAGCGATTCGCCGACGACGAGCAGCAGGCCAAGCTCCAGGCGTTGAGCGACGCGATCGACGCCGCGACGGCGTACGACAACGACGACCACGAGGCGCTGGAGTACACGCTCGTGCCGAAGGGCGTGCCCGCGGCCGAGTTCGACCGCGAACAACGGGACCTACTCCGAGCGCTCCTCGGCACCTACTTCGATCGCGTGCCCGCGCCGGTGTCGCCCATGAGCCGGTACGACGAGGATGCGCTACTCGACGGCGTCCACTTCGCGTGGGCCGGACCGACGGGCACCGGCGACCCGCACTACTACCGGCTCCAGGGAAACGGGCTGCTCATCGAGTGGGACAACACCCAACGCGGCGCCAACCACGCCCACTCGGTGTGGCGCGATCCCGCCTCCGACTTCGGGTTGGACGTCCTCGCTCGTCACCATGCCGCCCACCGACACTGACACTAACACTGAACACTGAACACTGAACACTGAACACTGAACGGTAAGAGGTGCGATACCGGAGCAGGCTCGTTCGCGACCCGTCGACAGCTCAGGGCTGGCAATCGGGCGCCTCGAAGTCAGCGACCGCCTGCTCATAGGCCTCGATATTGGGGGGCGCGGCCCGCCAAGTCCTCAGCCAGGTCCGTTGTGGGTGCGCCGCGTGGCCCGCCCGGCTGGCGCGCATCTGGTCCTGGTGGCGCATCCAGTCCGTCATGCCGGCCTCCGCCGTTCGTAGGACCGGCTGCTGCGCGTGCTCCCGCTCAGCGCAGCGCTCCATCTGATCAGCGACACCCCGCGGCATCCCGTCGAGCGTCTCGCAGTCGGCTGACTGAGCCTCGTGCGCGGCGACGGCGTCGGAGTACTTCTTCTCGTCGTCCGGACCGAGCAGCCGAGTGCGAGTGAAGATCCGGTTCATGCTGCGCACGGTGATCCGGCCGGCGTTGGCGTCGGTCTGTGCCTGCACGTGGTCAGACCAGTGCCGCATGCCCACCGCGGCCGCAGCCATGACCTTGTTGCCTGCCTCGACCCGCGCGCGGCAGGCCGCCAGGGCCGCCGCTGCGTCCGGCCCCTTCTCCCTCGCCGTCGCGCTCGGCGCTCGCGACGGCTCGGCCGCCTTCGACGGTTCCGCCGCCTTCGACGCACTCGGGGAGTGACCGTGCGCCGCCGTCTCCGAAGGCGAACCCGACGTAACCCCGGGAACGTCCCGACGTTGCAGGAGCGCGAACACGACTCCGCCGACAATCAGCAGCGCGGCCAGCGGGATGGCGATCAGCAGGACCGTCCGCCCCGGCCGGCGTGCCGGCGCCAGCGCCCGACGCGGCTCTGCCATCTGACCCCCTCGGCGCGCCGTCCCCCGACGTGCGACCGCTCTTACTGTAGAACCCGCCCTCGCGCCCGCTCGACCAGCCCACGGCGCCTCCGCCGGTGTGAAGATGTCGTCGTGGAGTACCAGACGATCGCTCTCGCATACCAGGACCTCGAGCAGGCCACCGGCCGCCTGGCGCTGATCGCCCGGCTGGCCGAACTCGTCCGGGCGACCCCGAACGAGGAGCTGCCGACGGTTGCCTACCTCTGTCAGGGGATGGTGGCGCCGGAGTTCGCCGGGATCGACCTGGGGGTGGCCGAGAAGCTGGCCGTCCGAGCCATCGGCACCGCGGTCCGCCGGCCGGCCGAGGAAGTCACGGCGGTGGTCCGACAGACCGGTGATCTGGGTCAGGCCGCCGAACAGCTGGTGGCCGAGTCGGCCGATCGGCCGCCGAGCCTGCAAGTCACGCAGGTCCAGGAGACCCTGTTGGAGATCGCCGCGGCGGCCGGGACCGGCTCCCAGGGCCGCAAGCTCGACCTGCTGGCCACGCTGGTCGGACGGGCCACCCCGCTGGAGGCGCGGTATCTGCTGCGATTGGTGACCGGCAACCTGCGGCTCGGAATCGGGACGCCGACCATCCTCGACGCGCTCGCCGAGGTGCACGCCGGCGGTCGCAAACAGCGACCGGTACTGGAGCGGGCGTACAACATCTGCTGCGACCTCGGCCTGGTCGCCGCGACGCTGGTCTCCGGCGGCCTGGAGGCGGTGCAGGAGCTCCGCGTCCGGGCGGGCAATCCGGTACGGGTGATGCTCGCCCAGCGGCTGTCGGTGGCGGATGAGATCCTCGCGAAGCTGGGCGGTCGCTGCGCGGCGGAGTACAAGTACGACGGCATGCGGGTCCAGGCGCACCGCACCGCCGACGGGGAGATCGAGCTGTTCACGCGGCGGCAGGAGCGGGTCAGCGCCCAGTTCCCCGACGTGCTGGAGCTCCTGCAGACCGGGCTCGGGCCACGGGAGGCGATCGTCGAGGGTGAAGTGATCGCGTACGACTCCGCCGCCAACGAACTGCGGCCCTTCGCCGAAGTGATGTTCCGCCGGCGCAAACACGGGATCGCCGAGGCGGCGCGGGACGTGCCCGTCGGCCTGTTCTGCTTCGAGCTGCTGTACGCCGACGGCGAGGACCTGACCATGCTGCCGTACCCGGAGCGGCGGGCCCGGCTCGCCGAGGCGGTTACGCTCTCGGACCGGCTGCGGCTCACCACGGCGGCCGACGTGGACACGCCCGCATCGTTGGACGCGGTGTTCGGGCAGGCCGTTGCCGACGGCGCCGAAGGTCTGGTGTGCAAGGCGATCGGGACCGAGTCGGCGTACCGGGCCGGCAACCGCGGCTGGTCCTGGATCAAGCTGAAACGCGACTACCGCACCGAACTCGCCGACACCGTGGACCTGGTGGTCGTCGGGGCGTACGCCGGGCGCGGCCGACGGACGGGGACGTACGGCGCGGTGCTGCTGGCCGCATACGACCCGGACGCGGAGGTGTACCGGACGGTCGGCCGCTGCGGAGCCGGGTTCTCCGATGCCGACCTGGCCACGCTGCCCGAGCGGCTGGCGCCGTTCCAGCGGCCGGAGCGCACGGCCCGGGTCGACTCCCGGGTGCCGGCCGACGTGTGGTTCGAGCCGGCCGTGGTGATCGAAGTGCTGAGCGCGGAACTGACGGTCTCGCCGAACCACACGGCCGGCTGGGGCCAATTCGAGAACGACCGCGGGCTGGCCATGCGCTTCCCCCGCTTCACCGGCCGCTGGCGGGACGACAAGGAGCCCCAGGACGCGACCACCACGGCCCAGCTCGTCCAGCTGTTCCAAACCGCTCGTCGGAAGCCCACGGGGTCGTAGCGAGCTCGGGTCGGACTGGATTCTCGGGGACCATCTATTCCGGCTGGTTGGCGGCCGCCCCGCCGATCCGGAACGGCGTGTCGAAGCCCTCGTACATCAGGTGCGCGACCATCCCCTCCTCGGCGTGCTTCAGCTGATGGCAGTGGTCCATCCAGATGCCCGGATTGTCGGCCACGAAGGCCACATCGAAGCTTTCACCGGCCCGGACGTGTAGCGAGTCGACCCACCACGGACTCCCGGTCGCGGTCACACCGTTGCGCGCCAACACGACCAGGCGATGCCCGTGCAGGTGCATCGGGTGCGCCTCGGTGCTGCGGTTCTCGATCCTTGCCCTGGCCACATCGCCCTCGCGGACCATGAACATCGGGATGTTCGGGTACAGCCCGCCGTTGATCGCCCACCACATGCCCGGCCGCCCACGGACGAAGCCGGGGAGGCGCTCGATGCGGTAGTCGAAGCGGCGGGTGGCCGCGGCCGGATCAAAGCCGAGCGGAGCCGACGACCCGTAGCGCAGCAGGTCCAGTTCCTCGACCGGCTGCGGCGGCGAAGGGGCGTCGCCGTCACCGACGACCACCGCGGTCGCCTTGGACACCTGCAACCGGACCGGCGACCCGCTCCGAGGCACCTCGACCTCGACGTCGCCGCGGGCACCGGCGGTCAGGGTGAGAGCACGTCCCGCCACGGGAGTCGGCTTGTGCAGGTCCGTCCCGTCGATCGCCAGCAGCCGGAACGGGGCGCTGGCCCAGACCTCCAGCGCCGCGTTGTCGGTGTTGGCGATCCGCACCCGGACCCGCTGACCCGGCGGCGCCGGCACCCGCAGATCACCCGCCCGACCGTTGAGCGTCCGGACCCCTTCGTAGGTGTGCGCGAGCGCCGTCACCTCGACCGGCTGCGCGATCCCGGTCCTCGGCAGCACCACGAGGGAGCCGAACAGACCGCCGGCGACCTGCGGGTTGGAGACCTGATGGGAGTGATACCAGTACGACCCGACTTGTTCGGCGACGAAGCGGTAGACGAACTCGCCGCCCACCGGAACTGCGTCCTGGGTCACGCCGGCCACACCGTCCATCGCGTTCGGAACGTCGACGCCGTGCCAGTGCAGGGCGACCCCGGCGGCCACCGACTCGTTGCGCAGCCGTACCTCGACCAGCTGACCTTGCCGGACCCGGATCCGTGGGCCGGGCGAGGTGCCGTTGACGGTGTACCCGGCCACGGTCCGACCGCCGACCTTCAGCTGCTCCTGCCGGGCGACCAGGCGCACCCGCACATTCGCCGGTCGCCGCGGGTCGGCCACCAGCTCGGTGATCGAGCGGGTCGGTGGACCGCGGTGATGGCCGCCGTGTCCGGCGTGCTCGTCAGCGTCGGACCGCGCTCCGCCGCCGTAGTCGGCCGAGCCCATGTCCGTCACCGAGTACGCCGGCGGCGTCAGGCTCGCCCGCCAGAACCAGGCCAGCGGAGCCGCCACGACAACGGTGGCCAGGACGGGCAGACCGATGCGGAGGATCCCGCGGTTCCGCGCAGAGCTCATAGTCGGTGCATCAGCAGCCGGACCGAGACGGTGATCGTCCAGATCCAGAAGATGGCGTACGGGAAGAACCAGATCTCGTTGGTCCAGACGGCGCGGCTGAGGATCAGCCCCACCCCGGCGACGACGGCGGCCCAGCCCAGCCAGCGGCGCATGAACCGGCCGGTGAGCATCACCAGGCCGCCGGCGAGGGCGAAGCTGCCCATCGCCACCCAGCTGTTCGCGAACGCCAGATTGCCGACGTCGAAGGCGAACACGGCGAGCTCCGGCGGCAGGCTGTCGGCGCGGTGCGCGGCGGCCTGCCAGTACCCATTGAGGTTCAGGACTCCGAAGGAGATCCCCGAGGCCGCCACGATCGCGGACCGCCACGCGGGTCGTCCCTCGGCCCGAGCCATCAGAACGGCCAGCCCGACCGCGAACCAAATCATCCCGACCAGCCCGACGGTGGTCAGGAAGATGCCGAACGATGTCCCGAACGAGGTGATGGAACGGAAGTAGTTCTGTACGGCGGACGGGTCGCCGTCGAAGCCGGGCTCCTGCCCCGACGCGGCGATGATCGGCCCCAGGATGAGCACAAACGACGCCAGACCCATCGCGCCGGTCACCCGACGCAGCAGTCGCCACCGATCCTCGGGGTCCTCGACCACCCTCGACGACACCAGTTGCGATTCCGTCATCGCGCGCTCCTCTCCTCAATTCGGGCCCGGGCCGGAGCCCCGGGACCCAACGACTTCCAGCCCGCAGCCAGCAACGCCACGCGGGCCGCACCGATCAGCCACGGGATGGGCAGCGCGAATCCGATCCAGAACACGGCCTCGACCGGGAGCAGGGCGAGATTCAGCACCGCCCCGGACCGACGGCCGCGCCAGATCATCCACCCCGACCAGGCCGTGACGACGTTGACGCCCAGGAACGCGGACAGCAGGGCGGCGAAGGTCCGGGTGTCGACGCTCTCCGACCACGGGCCGGCGTACATGTCGAACAAGCCCAGGAAGGACGGCAGGTGCCCCTCGCGAACCAGGTAGACCGCCACCGGCGGCGCCGCCAGTCCGAAGCCCGCCGCGTAGGCCCACGTCACCACCGCGGCCGCCCGCGCCGTGCGCGATGGGCATCCCTGGTTCGGCCCGTCGACCCGCACCGGGCCCGAGCTGTTCATGCCGGCGTGCTGACGCGCTCGACCGGCGCCGGCGCATCGGTACGGGCGGCCGTGCCGATCCGCACGCCGGCGTACAGGGCGGCCGTGAGCAGGATCAGGGCGTTCAGGCCGTGCACCCCCCCGACCATCGGGATCTCGTGGCCCAGGAAACCGAGCTGGCCCTGGACGACCACGAGCGCGAAGACGATGAGCGCCCACTTGATCGCGCCGCGGATCCGGGCGAAGAACGACAAGATCAGCAACAGCAGGGCGACCCCCGGGATGACGAAATACCCGTTCACACCGTGCACGAGAAAGCCGACCACCTCCGGGAAGGGCGTCCCGCCACTCTCCATCAACGCGGCGTCGGCCACCCCTCCGCCCGCGATCCACTTGCCGAGCCCGGCGACGGCCCAGACCATCACGACGGCCTGGACGGCCACCTCGGCGGCGACCACAAAGGCCAGCACCCGATACGCGATTCTCATGACAGTTCCCCCTCTTCAACAGATGTACGACGGGCCCGTGGAAAGATCAGCCGGGCCAGCAGCAGCGGCCACACCGGCAGCGCCAGCCAGCTGAGCCCGGCCAGCACACCGCCGGCCACGGCGAACGGCAGCTGGGCGGCCGAGCCCCACCCGAACGCCAGACCGGCCGCGAAGATCAACATGCCGACCGGGAAGCTGACGCCCAGGACCAGGCCGAAGCGGGTGACCGGCCGCGGCAGCGTCGCGGACCGATGCCCGACCGAACTCACGGTCAGCACCCAGCCGTAGACCGGCAGGAATGCGGCCACCACCAGAAGCACCTGCACGTCGAACGTCACCACTCGCACGATCAACAACAGCTGCAGTGCGACGACGAACACCATGCCGACCACGGCCGCCGCGGTGGCCAGCCGCATCGATCGCCGTGGCGGCAGCCACCCCAGGAGGGCGAGCGCCACCGGCACGAAGGTCAGAAACTGGACCATGATCACCGCATCGTTGACGGTGCCCAGCCAGCCGTACTGCGGCAGGCCGAGCCCAAACGCCAGCACGAAGAACGCCACGAGCAGGAGGTTGGCCACCACCCCGGCGACACCCGAGACCAGCGCCCAGACGATCGGCGCGCGAACGCGCGGTCGCGACGGACGGACTTCCACGAGCATGTCCGCCAGGTTGGTTGGGGAGGTATCCCGCTGTCACGGGACGATGTCCCGATTCGGTCAGGATTCTGCAAACGTGTGCCCTGAGGCTGTCCGAGGATGCGTGTCGGGCGGTTCGGCATGAGAATGAAGCGTGTGCGCGTCGGCGGCGGTGAGCGCTCCGCAGCGTCCCGCCTGGGGGCAGCGGATCGTCCGCCGGGCGCCCGCCGCGCTGGCCATCGGCCTCGTGCTGCTCGGCGTCCTTGCCCTCTGCGTCCGCCTGGACGCTCCGGCAGACGGCACCGTCATCACCTCGTGGCAGGCCGACGGCGTCATCGTCAGCGTGCCGACTCCCGACACCGGCCTGGCGACCGGAGACCTCGTGACGAAGATCGGCGGCCACCGGCTCGCCGACGGTCCCGGCGCTCTGCCCGCTCCGCCGCTCGGCGCTGAACTCACCTATTCCGTCCTCCGCGACGGTGGCACCACGGCGGCGGTACGGATCGAACGTCCAGAGTTGTACGCGCTGCTCCGCGACAGCTGGGGGAACGTGATCTTCATCGTCTCCCTGGCGGTGCTCGCGGGCGCGATCTACCTCCGGCGGCCCGACGAGCCGGCGACCACGCCGCTGCTCGTCACCTCCGCTGCCTTCCTCGGCAGCACACTCTCGTTCATCCCCGGGGTGCCCGCTGTGGCTATGGCGACCGGTGGTCCGCTGCTGTGGCTCTACAACATCAACATCGTCGGCGTCTATGCGGTCGCTTGGGGTGCGCTGCTGGCCTTCGCGCTGCGGCTCGGAGAGGACGAGCAGCGGCGCTCGAGCAGCCCTTCCGTCCTGAAGGTCGCCTACTTCGGGCCACCGGTCCTGATGGGGATCTGGCTGGCGGTCGCGGGCCTGATCGCCCCGAACCTGCTCAGCTGGTTCGACCTGGTCTACACGGGCCTCACGGTGCTCGTCGTGGCGACGCTGGTGGGACTGGTCGTGTTGGGCGCGCTGGCGTACCTGCGCAGCTCCGACCCGTTGACCCGAAGCCGGCTGCGCTGGATCGCCGGTGGAGCCGTGGCGTCGGCGATCCTGGGTCTGGCGTTCTGGTTCCTGCCGGAGTTGATCATCGGGTATCAGCTGCTACCTTCCGGGGCGAGCGGCCTGTCCGGGTTGCCGTTCGTGCTCGGCATCGCGGTGGCACTGCGTCGGCACCGGCTGTTCGACATCGAGCGCCTGGCCAACCGGTCCATGGTCTACGGCACGGTGATCGCCGTCCTGATCGCCGGGTACGCCGCTCTGGTCGCGGTCCTGGTCAGCGGACTCCAGCTGTCCGGCACGGTCGCGGCGGCCCTCGCCGCCGTCGCCGCGGCGCTCGCGCTGATGCCGTTGCGATCCCTGGCCCAGCGGACGGTGAACCGGCTGATGTACGGCGAGCGGGACGACCCGGCCGGCGTACTCGCCCGGCTCGGCACCCGGATGCAGGCCGTACCGCTGCCCGACGACGTGTTGCCGGCGGTGGTCGAGACGGTCGCGCACTCACTGCGCCTGCCGTACGTCGCGATCGACCTGGCCGACGAGGCGGGGGCCTACCGGCTGGCCGCGGAGCACGGAACATCGGTCGGCCGGGAGCACGCCGAGATGCTCACCCATCACGGCGTCGCGGTAGGCCGGCTTCGGGTCTCCGAGCGCGGTCGCGACGATCCGCTGGAGCCGGCCGATCTGGAGCTCCTGCGGTCGCTGGCCGGTGAGGTTGGCCCGGCCGTCCAGGCCGTACGGCTGCATCAGGATCTGCTGCGGTCCCGGGCCGAGGTGGTGGCGCTGCGCGAGGACGAGCGGCGGCGGCTGCGGCGCGACCTGCACGACGGGCTGGGTCCGGCGCTGGCGGCGATCGGGCTGAAGGCCGGCCTGGCCGCGCGACAGGTGCCGCCCGAGTCGGCGGCACGTGGGCTGCTCGGCGAGATCGACACGGAAGTGAAGGCGGGTCTGGGCGACATCCGGCGGCTCGTGGAGGCACTGCGCCCGCCGGCTCTGGATGAGCTGGGGCTGGTCGGTGCCGTGCGGGCCCGGGCGGCGTCACTGGCCGGGGACATGATCATCGAGGTCTCCGGGCCCGAGACGACCGCCCCGCTGCCGGCAGCGGTGGAGACCGCGGCCTACCGGATCGCGGTCGAGGCCATGACGAACGCGGTGCGGCACAGCGGTGCCACGGAGTGCCGCATCGCGATCATGGTCTCGACCGAGGCAGTCGAGACGTCGGTACGCGACGACGGGCGTGGTCTGGACGCCGACCGTTCCCCGGGCGTGGGCTTGCACTCGATGCAGGAACGCGCGGCCGAGGTGGGCGGGACATTGTCCGTCCGGTCCGACCGGTCGGGAACCTCTGTCTCCGCCCGGCTCCCGCTGGCGCTGGGGAGGTCCGGATGATCACGCTGATCGTGGCCGATGACCATCCGGTGTACGCGTCCGGGCTGCGGGCCGTGTTCGATGCCGAAGCCGATCTCCGCGTGCTGGCGGTGGCCGCCACGGGGCGCGCGGCGGTGGAGGCGGCCGTGGAGCACCGACCCGACGTGGCCGTCCTGGACATCACCATGCCCGAGGGGGACGGGCTGTGGGTGTGCCGCCAGCTACGATCGGCCGGACTCGCGACCCGGGCCCTGATGCTGACCATGTCCGACGACGAGGAGAACGTGCTCGCCGCGTTGCGCGCCGGTGCGTACGGCTACACGATCAAGGGCGCCGGACCGGACGAGATTGTCGCGGCCATCCGGGCCATCGCCCGCGGCGAGGCGCTGTTCGGCGCCGGCATCGCCAGCCGGATGCTGCAGCACTTCTCGCACGCCGCGACAGCCGCACCCTTCCCACAGTTGACGGAGCGGGAGACCGAGGTGCTGGGACTGCTGGCCTCAGGACTGGACAATGCCGCGGTTGCCCGCCGCCTCGGGGTGAGCAGCAAGACCGTCCGGAACCACGTCTCGAACCTGATCACCAAGTTGCAAGTCTCCGACCGGTCGGGCGCCATTTTGCGGGCCCGGGACGCCGGAATGGGCGGTACGTCCTGATGACGGCGCTCCGTCGTGATCGCGTCCAGCGGGTACCCGGGTACTGACAGAACCTCCCTTTCCGCCCCTTTTCCGCTCTGGACCCTCGTACGGTGGCGGTCAGGGTCAGGGTGATGCCAGAGACCGGCCGACCCTCCAGCCAGCCAGCCAGGAGAAGAACACCGTGGAGATCGAACCGCGCCAGCCCACCAGCACAGGCCCGTCGGAGCGATTCACCGGCGACGTCTGGGTCGACTTCGTCGTTCAGCCCCGGCCGTCGCCGCACCGGATGACCGCCGGCATCGTCCGATTCGCACCCGGGTCGCGGACCGCCTGGCACGTCCACGCCCTCGGTCAGACCCTGCGGGTCACCGACGGCATCGCGCTCGTCCAGGCCCGCGGCGGACGCGCCGTCGCCGTGCACCCCGGCGAGACCGTCTACACCCCGTCGGGCGAATGGCACTGGCACGGAGCCACCGAGGACAGCTTCATGACCCACCTCGCCCTCTCCGAAAGCGTCCCCGAGGAGGAGGGCCCGCCGGTCACCTGGGGCGACCATGTCACCGACATCGAGTACCAGGCCGCCTATCAAGGAATCCGCGGCGAGAACACTCGCAACTCTTGACCCGGCGCCCAGCTACCCGACCCTTGACACCGCCCAATCGGAGCGCGAAGATCTAACAGTGGTAGTTTCACCTAAGCGTAATAGGCTAGCTGAACGGCGTGAGGCGACTCGTCTCGAGATCCTCGAGGCCGCCTGGGACGCCGCCCACGAGAACGGCCTGGCGAGTCTGACGTTGAGAGACGTGGCCGAGCGGGTCGGAATGCAGCCGCCGTCGCTGTACTCCCATTTCGCCTCCAAGAACGCGATCTACGACGCGATGTTCGAGCAAGCGTGGCGCACCCTGTTGGAGCAGATCCCGAACTGGGTGGAGAGGATGCCGTCGGGGCCGAGAGCTCGGCTGATCGCCGACGCCGAGAACTACTTCGATTTCGCGGTGGCCGACCTGGCGCGCCACCAGCTGATGGACGTCAAGATCATTCCCAACTTCGAGCCGAGTCCGGAGGCGTACGCGCCGTCACTCGAGGCGTACGCGACGATTCGGACCTATCTGCCCCTCAGCGATCAAGCCGACATCGACCTCTACACGGCGATGATCGCCGGGCTGGTCGCGCAGCAACACGCCAACGACCCCCGAGGACAGCGATGGCGCCGGCTGATCCCTCGGGTGATGACCATGTTGGCCGACGATCTCGGCCTTCCTCCCGATCCCTGAGCCCGGCCCATGAACGGAGCTGATCATGGAACCCCGTACGAGCAAGTTCGACCGCACCACTGCCATGGCACTCGCCGCCACGGAGTACGACCGCTGTAGCGCGTTGTTGCGCAGCCTGAGCCCGGACGAGTGGACCAAGCCGACGGACTGTCCGGCCTGGGACGTTCGCCAGCTGACCGCGCACATGCTGGGCATGGTGGAGATGGCCGCCTCGGTCCCGGAGGGCATCCGCCAGCAGGTCCTCAGCACGCGGCGAGGCGGCGGGATCGACGCGCTCACCGGCCTGCAGGTCGACGAACGCGCCGACTGGTCGCCGACCCGGATCGTCGATCGCTATGCGCAGCGCGCTCCTAGAGCGGTCGCGGGCCGCCGACGGGTACCGGGCTTCCTCCGGAACCGAACGTTCTCCGAGCACGTCAACGGGGCGGATGAGCCGTGGACATACGGGTTCTTGTTCGACGTGATCATGACCCGCGACCAATGGATGCACCGGACGGACATCGCGTCGGCGAGCAGCCGGACGCTGGAGCTCACGGCCGAGCATGACGGAGTGATCGTCGCCGACGTCGTGGCCGAATGGGCCGACCGCCACGGCAAGGACTTCACCTTGACCCTGAGCGGGCCGGCCGGCGGGCGGTGGGAGGTCGGCGTGAACGGTCCGAGCGTCACCGTCGACGCGATCGAGTTCTGCCGAGTGCTTTCCGGGCGCCGCGGCAGGATCGAACTCGACGAGCTGCTGAGCACCGAGGTGCCTTTCTGAGGTTGTCGGCGTGCCGTCGATACCGCTCGCTGGGCCTGCGGTTGACGGTCAAGTGCTCAGCCGACGGTGGCCAGGGCGTGTGGGATGCAGTCGATCGCGAGCTCCGATGCAGGCTCCAGCTGACGCAGTTCGCCGTCGATCTGGGAAGGAACGGCGTCGACGGTGCTGAACTCCACACGCGATACGCGGTCTTGGACTCCGAGCCCGATCGTGGCTGCACGCAGGGCCATGGCTGCGATCCGCCAGCGGCGTCCGTGCTGACACGCAACCACCTCGAACAACCCATCATCGGGGCGGCCCGAATTGCTGACCCGGCCGTACTTCGCCATCCGTGCCACGTTGGCGAACACCAAACTGTCGTACAGCTCCCGACGTCCACCGGATCGAACGATCTCCACCGGTGCCAGCTCGGTGAACGTCCGCAGCACCGAGAGCAACTCCGCGATCGTCCCCTTCCGGTCCCGCTCTAGACCGAGCGCCATCAGCGGCGTCAGCCCGAGCCCAACGTAGGAATGGGCATAGTGGCTCCACTCCTTTCCGCCGCAACGAACCGCGAGCCGCAGCAAATCCAGATAGCGGGCGCGGCCGCTCAGGTGGGCCCTGACGATCGCCTCCACCAGCGGCATCCGTCGGGTACTCCGGCGATGGTCGTTCGCGTTCCCGCCGGCCGCGACAGCGGCCAGGGCCTCGGTGCCGGGCACGTCGAGCACCCCGTTCACCACCTCGTTGAAGACCCCGTCGCCGCTGACCGCAATGATCAACGGCCGTCCCGTAGCCGCGCTCGCGCTGGTCAGCTCTCGGGCGTGGCCGGCGTGCTGGGTCGCCTGCAGCGTGACCGGCAGCTCAGGCAGCCGACGATCAAGATCAGCGCGCAACGTTTCGGCCAACGTGCGCGGAACGCGCCGGTTCACCGGGTTGTAGATCAAGACAACCCTGTCGAATAGTTCAGCCACAGCTCGTTCCACTCTGCTGGCCGGACACCGATTCCGGTGACGCTAGGTCGAGTACTACATCAGGACAGCTTCGCCACCGTCAGCAGGACGGCGGAATTCTCCAGCGCCTCGAGGCTGTGGCGGCTCGCGGGCACGATCAGGAGGTCCCCCCGCGCAGCCTCCCAAGACACACCGGCTGCGGACAGTCGGACCCGCCCGTGCAAGATCAGCACCGTCGCCTCACCGGGATTCGCGTGCTCGGCGAGGTGAGCGCCGCCGATCATGCCGATCACCGTCTGTCGCAGCACCTTCTCGTGACCGCCGTAGACGGTGTCCGCGGTATGCCCACCACCCGCGGTGGCCGCCAACTTCATCTGCTGGCGTGCGAGCGCGTCGAGCGAAATCTTCTGCATGCCCACAGTCTCCCTGCTCGAAGCGCGCTGCGCCGCGAGCAATCGAAGAACGACGGTTCGCAGGCGGATCAGGCGCGCAGGCGAACCCCAGTCGGGGGCGATCCGGCAGGATAGAGAGAGAGAGAAGGATCCGGCCGCACGCTCGAGGTGCCATCATGGACCATGACAGAGATCACGCCCACGGTACGGGTGCTGGGAGAGTCTGAGTGGTCGCTGTACCGCGAGGCTCGGTTGCGCGCCTTGGCGGAGTCTCCCGCTTCGTTCACCGCGACCTTGGCCGACGAAGCCGACCGGGACGAGCAGTTCTGGCGTGACCGCATGACCCGCTCGTTCCGGTTGCTGGCCGAACGAGGCGCTGTATCGCAGGGAATTGTCAGCCTCGGAGCTTACGCGCAGGATCCTTCGGCGGCCGAGGTGTTCGGCTTGTACGTCGACGCGGACGCGCGCGGGACCGGGGTCTCCTGGCGACTCCTCGAGAGCGCAGCGGCGCTGGCAACCGAGAACGGCTACACGCAGCTGTACTACTGGGTGGGAACCGACAACGGGCGCGCGGTCGGCTTCGCCAAGAATTTCGGGTTCCGCACCACCGACAACCGGCGACCATCGCACAGCTCCGATCTTCAGCTGGGGGATGAGGAGATGGCGATGGTGCTGTCGTTGGCGCCTGATGCAAGGTCGGCCCCGAACCCGACAAGCGGGAGGGCGGCCGCTCGCGAAGGTCCCGTCAGCTGAGACCATGCCAAAGGCGGGCCAGGTCTCGACTCGACGGTGGCGATCCCGTCGTCGATCGCAGCACCGCCGGCGCCTGAGATCTCTCGTTGCCGGCCGCGATGAGTTCTGATTGCGCGTCCGGTCAACACCATCAGCAATCCAGTGACCCAGGAGCGCCAAATGGCCAAGTCCGTGCTGTACATGTCGATGTCCCTGGACGGATTCATCACGGGTCCGAATGAACGCTCCGACAACGCGCTCGGTGACGGCGGCGACCGCCTGCACGAGTGGGTCTTTCCCGACGCCGAAGGCGGCGACTTCGAGGCGGCCGTCGCGCGGCTGACGGGGGTGAACCGCCAGATCTACGACGAGTTCATGTCGACGGGGGCGGTAGTCGCCGGGCGGGGCACTTTCGAACCGGCGGGCGGCTGGAGCGGCGACCACCATGACGGCGTACCGATCTTTATCCTGAGCCGCCATGCAGCACCCGAGTGGACGGCCGACTGGGCAGGCGTGCACTACGTGAGCGACCTCGGGGACGCGATGCGCGATGCGAAGCGCGCCGCCGCCGAGAAGGACGTGCTGGTCCACGGGGCCGGCATCGCGCAGCGTGCGCTCTCCGAGGGGATCCTCGACGAGATCGAGATCCACCTGGTGCCGGTCTTGATGGGCGAGGGCCGGAGGCTGTTCGAGCACCTCGGCGTGGAGCAGCGTGAGCTGGAGCGTCTCAGAGTGCTCGAAGGAGAGGGCGGCGTCGTGCACCTGCGCTACCGCGTTCTCCGCTGAACATGTAGGCGGGGGTGACGGGCCTCGAGCAGCCAGGCGACGGAACGCCGGAGCACGGCCCGATGGTCAGGGCTGTCGTACGAGCCGACGTCGTGTCCGAGGCCGTGGTAGACGACGCGTGACCCATCGTGCTCCCGCACCCAGATCAGCGGATGCCACAAGCCGTCGTGCTCGTGGCCGTACAGGATCTGGATGTCCGGCTCGGTCTGCAGATAGCTGTACCGCTCGTCGTCGACGGCGAATCGGGTCAGATCGGCAGTGATCGGGTGCGCGACACCACTGCTCAGGACGACGGCCTGGCTCTTCGGTGGATGCATGCTGCGCCCTGCGATCCAGGCGCCGCCGAGGATGCGGCGCCAGGCCGGCATGGTGGTCATGGACGTGATGCTCGAATGCAGGCCGAGGACCGCGCCGCCGACGGCGAGGTGTTCGGCCAGTCCGAATTCTGCCGCCGCCACCACATCGTCGGGGCGTGGCTGCGATGGTCGCCCGATGTTGACGATGAGGAGTCGGCCGCGCGGTCGTCGCAAGGCGTCGTCGACGCGGTCGGTGAGGTCGACGGAGTAGCCAAGACTTGCGACCAATTCGGCCATCCGAGACGAGGTGGCCGGGAAGTCGTGCCAGTCATCGGCGTACGGCCCGCTCCCGCTGATCAGCAAGACGTCGGGCCCATCCTCCGTCCGGTCGGCGGCGGTCACAGGGGTAGCAGTCGGTTGTCGGTGACGCTCTTCATGACCAGGGTGGAGCCGAGGCGATGGACTCCAGGCAGGGTGGCGAGGTGGTCGTCGTAGAGCTGGTGGAACGCCGCCAGGTCGGCGGCGACAGCGCGGAGGAAGTAGTCGGGATCGCCGAACAGTCGCTGAGCATGGATCGCGTGGGGAACGCCGCTGACGGCTTGTTCGAAGGCGTCGACCGTGGCGCGATCGGCGAGTTCGGTCAGGGTCAACCGCCCGTCTTGCTGATCCAGGAGGATTGCTCGGTCGAGGGCATCAACGGAGCAGATTCTTCCATGATTGTCGATTGGAGCCGCTTGTTGGGGCCGCCACTCTTGCCCCACAATCTCGCCTATCTTCCCCTGCTCGAGCGAAGGAGAAGAGTCCAGGTCGTCGGCAGCGTGTGAAGGCGATTCGGACTTCACGAAGGGATCGCTGGTTGCGTCGGTCAACAAACCATCATCCGAGTCCCGAAAACCGTTTAGGAAGGGGTACAGACGCAGCCAGACCTGCTGCACACGACGCTTCGGAGCCAGTGCGACTTCGACCACTACCTCGCCGCGCGTCGATCCGACCCAGCCGTCAACTTCCGCCAACACCTGCGAACCATCGGCGGTGCGATCGAGGAGTGACCCCGCGCTGCTGATCGCGCCTGGAGCGGGACGGACGCCTCGACCGGATCGAGGCTCGGCAGGACACCGCATGACCGAACCGCATCATGTTGTCCGGATCGTAGCGACGCTTGGCCGTGGTGATCATCTCGTAGATCTCCGGCGGCCAGGCGCGAGCCCGGTCCGTCGCGTCGCCGGGGTGCCCATGGAAGTTGACCATGGTGAACCCGGTGGACCACGGGCGCAGCGCGTCCAGCAGCGCCGCGATACCGACGTCGGAGCTCGAGCCGCACAACCCGGCCAGGCCGTGCGGCACGGTTCTTCCAGCTGCTCGAGTTCCACGCGGTTGCTCGAGTTGCAACTCGAGCAGGAACGCGGAACTCGAGCAGCTGAGAGGAACCCGGCGACCACCGGACGGCCCGCGACGACCGGACGGCCCGTGGGCACTCGCCGGCGAGGGTCACCTACCCTGTGCGGGTGCCTGAGCCTGCGTCGAGTCTCGCCGCTCAGGGTTCCCGGAGGTTGAACCGGCCGCTCGCGCTGCTGGTGGCGGGCACCTTGTTCATGGAGATCCTGGACGGCACCATCATCGCGACGGCGGCACCGGCCATCGCGGCTGATCTTTCGGTGCAGCCCGTCGACATCAACCTGGCCATGACCGCCTACCTGGTGACCATCGCGGCCGGCATTCCGATCAGCGGCTGGCTTACCGACCGGTTCGGGGGGCGGCGGATCTTCGTGACGGCCGTGGTGGTCTTCACGGTCGCGTCGGTGCTGTGCGCGGCGAGTGTCACCTTTCCGATGCTGGTGGCCAGCCGAATCCTGCAGGGTCTCGGCGGCGCGTTGATGGTCCCGGTCGGCCGGCTGGTGGTGCTGCGGTGGACCGCGAAGAGGGACCTGCTCGACGTGGTGGCGTACCTGACCTGGCCGGCCCTGCTGGCCCCCGTCATCGCGCCGGCGTTGGGCGGGTGGATCCTCACCGTCGCCAGCTGGCACTGGATCTTCGTGATCAATGTTCCGCTCGGGGTGGTGGCCGTGGTCGCCGGCGTCCGGCTGGTTCCGGTGGATCGCCCGTCGGCGGTGGCACCGCTCGACTGGGTGGGTTTCGTTCTGTCGGCCGCGGTGCTGGTTGCCCTGTTGTCCTCCTTGGAGGTGATCGACCCGGGGGGCGGATTGTCCGCCGCGTTCCTGGTCGGCCTCGGCGTCACCGCAGCGCTGGCCGCCCTAGCGGTGCTCTGGTTCCGGCGCGCCCGGCACCCACTGCTCAGATTCGGTGCGCTGCAACGGCGTTCGTTCCGGGTGGGGAACGTGAGCGGCGGGGTGTATCGCTTGGTGATCAACGCGACCCCGTTCCTGCTGCCGTTGATGTTCCAGGTCGGCTTCGGCTGGAGCCCCCTGCTGGCCGGGATCTTGGTGCTGACCTTGTTCGTCGGCAACGTGGCCATCAAACCGGCCACCAGTCCGCTGATCCGCCGTTGGGGTTTTCGGGCGGTGCTGATCGGCAGCATCGCCGGTGGCGCCGTGATCTTCGGTCTGATCGCCCTGCTGCGCCCCGAGACGCCACTGGTCGTGATCATCGCGGTGCTCGTGCTCAGTGGAGTCTTCCGCTCCATCGGCTTCAGCGCCTACAACTCGCTGCAGTTCGCAGACATCGACGCCGACGCCATGACCGACGCCAACACCTTGTCCTCCACGATGCAGCAGGTGGCCCTCGGGCTGGGCATTGCCGTCGCCGCCGTGGTGCTGCGGGCCGGGGAGGCCGCGCTCGGCGACGCAGCGGGAGCCGGTCCGTACCGGATCGCCTTCATCGTCCTCAGCCTGCTCATGCTCTATCCACTGGTGGACGCGATCCGGTTGCCGCACGACTCGGGCGACGAGGTCGCCGGTCGAATCTCCTGAGTGCGCGCGGACATTCGGGGCCCGGACCGAGGCGGTCTACTCGGCGGACCTGCTGACTTCGGCGGAGGCGTGCCGCCAGCGCGGCTGATTGAGGACCGCGACCCCGGCCGCCAGGAGGACGCCGAGCGCAGCGCCGGCGAAAGACCAGGAGAGACCGGCCGTGTCGATCACGATGCCGGCAATCGCGGTGCCCACCGCGGCGCCCGACGTGTTCGAGGCGGAGAGGAAGGCCTGCGCCTCGTTCAGCCGGTTCGCCGGCGCCAGGTGATCCAGCAGGCTCTGCTGCATGATCAACGCCGGGGCGATCGTCAGTCCGGTCAGGAACAGCACCGGCAGCAGAATGGGCAGGCTGACGGTGCCCGGGCTCAGCAGCGCGGCCAAAACGGCGAGAAACAGCCCGAACAAGCCGAGCAGTACGGGTACCGCCCGACGTTCGTCGAAGGGCCACGACCGCGCGCCGAACCACAGCCCGCCCACGGTGCTACCGCCGGCGATGGCCGCGAACAGGATGCCCACCTGTTCGGTGCCGCCCAGCGCGAAGTCCGACGTGGCGGCCAGTGAGGTGTCCAACTGCCCGAAACCGACACTGACCATCAACATCACCACGAGGACCGCCGCGACCCCGGTGGAGGCCAGAGCGGTCCGCGGGCCGGCGCCCATCGTCGTCGGATCGTGGCCCGAGGCGGCCCGCTGGACGGCCGCACTGGCCCGGCGGGCGACCCCGGTCGTGCAGTAGGCGACCCCGCCGCCGCCCAACAGCCCGGCGGTGACCAACAGCGGAAGCAGTGGAATACCGGGAAGCAACAGGCCCGACAGGAGCAACGGACCACAGACGAAGGCGAGTTCCACCGAGGTCGCGTCCAGGGCGAACGCCACCCGCCGAGCCTGCTGGTCCGGGAAGACGATCCGGAAGGTGGAGCGCAACGCCGGACTGATCGCCGGGTAGCTGAGCCCGACTCCGGCGGCGATGGCGACGAGGGCCTGGTCAGGCGCTCCACCGGTCGTGGCGAGCGCCAGCACGACGAGCAGCGCGGCGCTGGTGACCGCCGTCGGCAGCAGCACCGCGATCTGCCCGAAGCGGTCCATCAGCCGGCCCCACAGCGGCGTGCCCACCGCTGCACCGAGCGCGTACGCACCGGCCACCACACCGGCGATCGCATACCCCTGCCGCACCTGCTCGACCAGGACGAGGATGCCGAGCGGGATCATGGCCAGGGTCAGCCGCGCCACGGCCGCGGACACGAACGGGCGGGACGCGGGACCGTGGCGCAGAAGTCTTCCGTACGCCCGTACGCCAGTCCCGAGTTGGACCTCGGTCATCACGGATGGGCGCACAACCGTCGATCATAGGTCGGCGCCCCTATCCCAGCTGCTCGAGTTCGTCGTACTCGCTCTATTTGCAGCTCGAGCAGAAGCGAGGAACCCGAGCAGCTACGCCCAGACCAGGATCAACCTGGCTACCGGGTGGTGATCACCAACGTCGAGGTCCCCTGCCCGGACCGTACGTTGACCTTGGCCTCCCAACCGCGGGCGGTAGCGACCAGCAGCGGCGTGACCGGCCGACCGTCGAGACGGGCCGAGAGGATCCGGGTACGACGCGGCAGCACAGCTCCGATCGTCAGCGCGACCCGACCGTCGCGGGTGACCTTTGTGCGGTACGTCTTCCCGGAACGCGAGGCGGACACGTCGATCGAGCCGGAGCCGAGTTTGATGTCGGATCCCGACGCGGACGTCTGACCGTTGGGGATCTGCGGCACTACCGCGACCCGACCGCGGCCGAGATCCGGAGAGACGCCGAGCCACTGGTGCACCACGGGCCAGATGGTTCCGTAGGCACCCCAGGCCTGCATCACCATCGATCGCTCGGTGAACAACCGGTCGATGTTCGCGCCGAAGTCTCCGCCGGGAACGATCTCCGGCATCATGCCGGGCATCTCCCAAAGGTCCCGGTCTAGCTGCGACTCCGCATTGCCGGCGGTGTAGATGCCCTGCTGATTCCTACCCAGGCGGCCGTAGTTGCCCTCGCTGACCGCGGCGATCGCGGAGTTGAGGGTGAAGATGTTCCGCTCGCTCTGCACGGCCGAGACGACCGTGTCACAGGACGGTCCCCGGTTGCCGCCCGTGGCGGAGGTGGGCCCGGTGCCGGTGTGGTAGAGACCGCTCCCGTCGAGGGGACCACTGGCGCTGCCCCTCAGGGTGTAGCAGTTCAACTCGTGCTCGTTGAGCGTGGCCCTGGCGTGGTCCTGGGAGGCCAGGGGCCCCGCCGGCCGACCGGGGATCCGCGGCAGCACCGCGTCGGTCGGGGTCAGCGTGATCCAGTGCCGCTGATAGATCTTCTCGTTGTTGTCGCCGAGGGAGTCGGCGTAGGAGCGCGTGGTGCCGCCGAGCCACCAGTCCGCCTCGAACTTCTGCAGCAGAGCCCGCGCCTTGCCCGCCGCCCAACGGCGGGTCTGGTTGTCGCCAACTGCTGCCGCCATGTCGGCGAGATCGGCGTAGCCGCGGATGGTGTACACCGCGTTGTCGAGCTTCTCCTCACCCATCCCGGGCCGCTCGACGTTGCCGAGACCCCCGGGCCAACCGTCCCCGTCCTCGTCAAGGGTCGCCACGAACTCCATCGCTCGCTTGCTGGCCGGGTAAAGATCACGCAGGAAGCGCCGGTCGCCGGTCCACTTGTAGACCAGATTCACCGCGCTCGGGTACTTCGACGACTCGTCGGTGTTGCCCGCGTCGGCGTCGGCCCCGAAGTAGACGGCGCCGTCCGGAGTCACCTCGTGCACGATCTTGCCGCTGGTGGGGTTGATCACGTCCGAGACGTCGCGAAGCGCTCGCAGGTGGTCCTTGATCACGGCGAACTGCCCGGCGGCCACCGCGGCGTAGGCGGTGTACTCACCGTCGGTGCCGAACAACCAGGTGTAGTCGGGCCAGCCGGCGCCGAACCAGCGCATCCGGTCGAGCGTGCCCGCGGGCTCCGGGTAGTTCTGGCCGGCGTTGACCTCGCGCAACCTGAGGTTGTTCACTCGCTGCTCGGAGGCGGCGAGCATCTGCTTGGACCAACGGATGCTGGCGGCCAGCTGCCGATCACCGGGCAGGCTGATCTGGGACCGGTCGTCGATCCGGTCCCGAGTCCGTAGCTTGGCCCGCAGTGCCTTCTCCGGGTCGTCCAGCGCCTTGCGCAGCTGAGCCCGCGCATCGGCCGGGCTGGAAGCCGAGCCGCCGACGCCGAACCAAACGGTGCGCACCTCGCCTTCCCGGAGCCGGATCCGGTAGGTGAGCTGGCCACCCGCGCCCTTACCGTACGCGGTGTCGTCGCAGCGGGGCGGCTGGGGCGGCGTGTTCGGACCCGAGGCTGGGCAGATGACCGCCCCGCTCCCTGCGGGCCGCGGAAGTCCTCGCCGACCCGCGCAGCCGGTCGGACCGCAGGGCAGAGCCGAACGCGGCTGACCAGTTGTGGCCTCACGTTGTCTACGGGCGGGGTGCCGCTGGTCGCGGAACAGAATGTGCCGGTTGCCGACCGTGGCCCCGGTCAGGGAGGTTGACTCTGGGTCTGCGATCGGGTCGTCTCGCCCCACGGGTAGGACCCGAGCAGTTCGGAGTGGGCGTCCGCCCGCAGGGTGATGGTCCGGGTCCGGTCGGCCCGCAGGCTGAGGCCCACCAGGGCCCCGGAGACGCCGTCGGGCACGAAGTCGGTGCGGCTGGCCGAGACCCTGTCGGTGGCGGGCAGGTCGGCCCGCACGTACCCCCACCCAGTCGTCGTCTTCGTGGCCGGTTCGATCCAGTCACCGTTGATGCCGAACCACATGCCGTCCAGGAGCTTGACGTTGGGCAGCCAGAAGCCGCCCATCTCGCCGCGCGTGTGGAAGCCCGCCGCCGGGTAGTAGCCGTCGGCGGTGCCGAGCACCCAGGCCCGGTCGCCGGTGACCACGGTCCGCCGATCGGCCAGTCGCCGAGTCTCCGAAAGCTCGGGCGAGGTGGCCAGGGCGCGATCGACCACCGGTGTCGGCGCCGCATGCGCCGGACCCATCAGCGGGATGGACAGGGCGGCCAACATGCCCGCGGAGACGAACAGGACGGCGCATTTCGTTCTGGGCAGACGAGTCACGGGGAAGGCCTCTCCGTTGAAACCGGGTCAGTCGGACGGCGGACGCGAGGTCCGGTGTTAGTCAGGCGTTGAGAAGCAGTGCTTTTCCGTCATACGCCCACAGACCCATGCGGCGCAAGAGTTTACGGAAAGAACATCAGAAACATGAGAAACATCAGAACCTCAGGAGGTGTCGCTCGACCAGGTCGCCGTCGTCCCAGCCCGCGCAACATGGACGAGGCCACCAGGTTGGAGCGGGGGCGCGGCAACTCGTGACCACGGTGTCCTCAAGCACTACGAACCGCGGCTGCGGGACACGAACGTCGCACCCAGCAGCATCGCCCCATTCGCGGTGGGCCGCTGCCGCCCGACCGACCGACCAACCGACCGACCGACCGACCGACCACTGAGCATCCAGCCTGAGCGAGTACCTTGCCGAACATGGAACTGTCCGACGCGCTCGAGTTGGCCCGGGCCACCCATCGGTCGGTGCTCACCACCGTGCGCACCAACGGCCTGCCGCAGCTCTCCAACGTCCTGCACCTCGCCGACGACGAGGGGCTCATTCGGATCTCGACGACCGCGGATCGGGCGAAGTACGCCAACCTCCGGCGGCAGCCGTGGGCCGCACTGAAGGTCGATGGTGAGAGCTTCTGGACTTTCGCCGTCCTCGAGGGCGACGTCGAATTGTCCGCCGTGGCGGCCGCGCCGGACGACGAAGCCGTCGAGGAACTCGTCGCCCTCTACCGCGGGCTGTCCGGGGAGCACGACGATTGGGCTGAGTACCGGGCGGCCATGGTGGCCGACCGTCGGGTGGTCATCCGGCTACGGCCGAACCGCGCGTACGGGAAGTTGGCCTGACCCACCCGGCAGCGATCAGCCGGCCGGGGGTTTGGGGGTCGGGTCGAGCTGCGGGAGCACCTTGTCCCCGAAAACCTCGATGAACTCCGTCTGCTTCTGGCCCACGTGGTGCAGGTAGATTTCGTCGAACCCGAGGTCGGCCAGGTCCGCCAGATGTTGGGCATGCTCGGCCGGGTCGGCGGAGACGAAGACCTTCTGAGCCACGTCCTCGGGCCGCACCGACACCGAAGCCACGTCGAAGGCCTCGACGGTCTCCAGGTCCCAGCACACCGGTGGGGCGAAGGTGTTGGTCCGCCATTGGTCGTACGCGATGTCCATTGCCTCGTCGTGCGTCTTGGCGTACGACAGGTGCACCTGCAGCACCAGCGGTCCGTGGCCGCCGGCGTCTCGGTAGTTGTTGATCAAAGTGCGCAGGGTGTCCGGCGGCTGCTCGATGGTGGCGAATCCGTCGGCCCACTCGGCCACCCAGGAGGCGGTCGCCGGCGTGATGGCCGGGCCGATCAGCTTCGGCATGATCTTCGGCCGGGTCCAGACCTTCGCCCGGTCGACGGTGACCAGTCCGTCGTGGGTGACCTCTTGTCCGGCCAGGAGGGCCCGGATGATGTCGACACACTCCCGGAGCCTGGCGTTACGGAGATCCTTCCGCATCCATTCACCGCCGGTCACGTGCTCGTTGGAGTTCTCCCCGGTGCCCAACGCGGCCCAGAAGCGGCCCTCGAACATGGCGCCCAGGGTGCCGATGGCCTGAGCGATGATCGCCGGGTGGTACCGCTGACCGGGGGCGTTGACCACCCCGAAGCACAGGTCGGTGGACTGCAGTGCCGCTCCGAGCCAGGACCAGGCGAACGCGGAATGCCCCTGGCGCTCGCTCCAGGGGCTGAGGTGATCCGAGCACATCGCCGCCGTGAAGCCCGCCTGCTCGGCGGCTTGAACCGCAGCCAGCAACTCGGAGGGATGGATCTGCTCGTGAGAGGAGTGGAAGCCGATGACGGGCATGGAGCGCCTCCTGGTCTGTTCCTACTCCACCTTGAACGCGACCTGGATGGCGGCGCTCAGCAGAGGTTCCTGCGCCCCCGAGAGGAAGCCCACCTGCCGGCCCAGCGTAGCCGTGGGCACCGGTGACGAGGTGGCCAGTCAGGTTACGCCCCGGGGTCAATCCTCGTGCCGGTGGCATACGGCTTCGACGTTGTTGCCGTCCGGATCGCGCACGAACGCGCCGAAGTAGTGCTCGTGGTACTCCGGCCAGAGGCGGGCATCGTGCAGGACCTCAGCTCCCAGATCAGTGGCCTCGGCCAGGAACTCGCGTACGGCCTGCCGGTTCGGAGCGGTGAAGGCGATGTGCGACTCACGGAATCCCTCTCCCGAGTCGAACCGGCCGATCCAGAAGTCGGGGTGCGGCGGCACGCCGTAGCCGATCGCGACTCCGAAGTCCATCAGCCGCTGACCACCCAGAGGGGCGAGGACCCGGTCGTAGAAGGACGCGCTGGCCGCGAGGTCGGCGCATTGAATGCCGAAGTGATCCATCATGCCGGCCATCGTGGCAGCCGGCGCCGACAGCGCGCGAGCCTCAGGAGGCGTACATCCGCAGGTCGGTGCCGAACCGGTCCGCCACCTCGAGCAGACCGTCCAGCTCCGGATGCCGGACGATGACCATGCCGTCGGACAGCAGGGTGGCGCGCCAGTCGCGGCGGTGGGCGCCGATCGGCAGCAGGTCGACCACACAGACGCGATCGGCGTAGTCGGCCATCAGTCGGTCGAGGCCCTCGATCCGGGTGATGTGCCCGGAGCCCTCGGCGCGCTTGAAGAGATTCGCGGCGTTGAAGCGGCGCTCCAGCGGCGCCGACTCCCCGTGGATCACGGCCTCGGCCCACATCCGGAACAGGTCGCCGTCGGTCGCGTAGTTCATGACGTCGACGGTGCGCGCGCCCGGGGGACGGGCGCCGATCTCGCCGAACACCACTTCGCCGTCGTCCTTGCGGTACCACTCCATGTGCGTGAATCCGGACGCGAAACCCAAGACACGGAGCACATCGCGACCCATCGTTTGGCCGCCGGTCAGCTGATCACCGTCGATGTCTCGGAGCACGACGGTCTGCGGGCTGATCCATTCGTGGCTGCGGGCCTGCAGCGGGCGGGGCCGGTACCAGCTGATGTTCTCGTGCAAGATCGTCCCGGCCCCACACACGGTGTCGTAGGTGTATTCCTCCGCCTCGATGAACTCCTCGACGCTCACCACCTCGACGTGCTTGATCATCGGCAGCACCTCGTTGAGCTCGGAGAGCTCGTCGACTCGGAAGGTGTCGGCCGAGCCGGCGCCGCTGAGCGGCTTGATGATCAACGGGTATCCGATCCTTTCGGCGGCGTCGTAGATCCCGGCCACGGTGGAGCTGCTGGCGTGCCTCGGCGTCCTGATTCCCGCCGCGTCCAGCACCTGCTTCATCAGCTCCTTGTCCCGGAACGGCAGCGTCTGCTCCACGCTCAGGCCGGGCAACCCGAACACCTCCCGGAGGCGGGCGGCCAGCACCATGTACGGCTCCCACAGGCACTCGACCTGATCGAACGATGCGTGCCGCGACAGTCCCCGCAGCGTGGCCAGCACCGCGCCCTCGTCGGACAGCGACACGTGCTCGTAGTGGGCGAGCGCATCGCGGGCTTCGGGCGGCAGGGCGTACACCGGCTGATCGCCCACCCCGATGACGGTGGCTCCCGTCTGGGCCAGGGCGCGGGTGAAATGGGCCATCTCCAACGGGAAGCCCGGCGAAACCATGATCACATTCACTCGGTGCTCCTCACTCGTCTTCCACCAGTTCGACCCGTACGTCGGCCAGGACGCGGTCGAGGGCTTCCCGGACGATCACCGTGTCGGGATGCCGTACGGTCACGAAGCCTTCACCTTCGTACGAGCTCGCCGCGGGCTGCCCCGAGTACGGCCAGCGTGCGTCGACCAGCAGCGGGCCGAGTTCGGAGCGGATCTCGTCGACGCCGTGCACGGCCCGGACCCGTCCCCGGCCCTGCCCGCGCAGGTAGGCCGTGCCGACCGCGAAGACCCGATCGGCCGGAGCGAAGCTGGAGTTGATCACGAGATCGGCCCACGCCCGGTGGAAGTCGATGTCGTAGGCGAAGCCGATCATGGACGAGATCTGGGCGCCGGGTGGGCGGGCGCCGACCTCGGACACCGCCACCGAGCCGTCGGGCCGTTCGAACCACTCCAGGTGACTGAACGCGGTCTGGATGCCGAGGGCGCGCAGCGCCGCGGGACCCACGTCGCGGATCGCGTCGTACTGGGCCCCGCCGAGGTCGCGCGGCAGCAGGACCGACCACTGGATCCAGGGGTTCCGCAGCACGTCCAGCGGGGCCGGTTCGTAGTCCGAGATCGAACACCACAGGGTCTGGCCGTCGACGGTGGCGCTGTCGAAGGAGTGCTCGCGTCCGGTCAGGTACTCCTCGAGCAGCCAGATCTCGACGGGATTGGCCTGGGCGGACCGCAGCCAGGAGGCGAAGTCCTGCTCGGTGTCGAGTCGGTAGGTGGCCTGCGCGCCGGCACCCGAGGGCGGTTTGGCGACCAGCGGTAGGCCGACCTCGGCGAGGAAGGCCGTGGCCTCATCGGTCCGGGTCACCAGTTGGTGCCGGGCACAGGGCACGCCGGCGGCACGGAGCACAGACTTCATCCGCGACTTGTCCCGCACGTTGTGCGCGGTCTGCTCGTCCATGCCGCCGATCCCCAGCTCGCCGCGGACCTGGGCGAGCGGAACCTGAAGCTGTTCCAGGGCACCGATCAGCCGCTCGACATGGCCGAGCTGTGCGCTCAGGCCGCGAACGGCGTCGGCGATCTGCTGCGGGTCGAGCGCGTCGGCCACGCGCCAGTGACCGGCCAGCGCCTCGCGCAACGGCGGCGGCACGTTCTCGAGCGACTCGGTGGTGATCAGGCCGAGGCGGACGTCCGGCAGCCGGGCGGCGGCCAGGGCGAACCGGGTCGTCGCCTCCAGGAGATACGGCGCAACGAACGCGACGACGACCATGGGTCGAGGCTAGCGGTGGGCGGGTCAACCCGAGACGCAGAGCGGCATGACGCAATCACGGCTGGTCGTCCTCCAAGCGCAGGTGCCAATCCACGTCGGTGTCGGGCCTCTCGATGTCGAGGAAAGGAAGATCGGGCGTGTCGAACAGCGGACCGTCCCCGGCGCCGAGCAAGACCCGGGTGAAGACTTCGGCATCGGACTGCATCTCCTCACCGGCGTTGACCAAGTCGTCGTCGTTGGGCGCCCGTCCCACTCGGGCGGCCCGTACGACCACCCGGCGGACGAGTTCCTTGGCGAAGGAGGCGGTGACGCCCTCGGTCTGGGCCGCCGCCTCGTCGATGGCTGCCGGGGACAGTTGCCCATCCGCGAGCAGGTGGGCGGCGTAGAGCTGCAGCAGCCGCCGGCGACCCTCGAAGTCGGGCTTGGCGATCTCGACGGCCAGGTCGACCCGGCCGGGACGCTCCGCCAGTGCGCGCTCGAGCAGGTCCGGCCGGTTGGTGGTCAGGATGAACGTGACGTCGGCGTCACCGTCCAGCCCGTCCAGCGCCTCCAAGGTTTCGAACAGCGCCGCATTGGTGTCGCCGCCGCGTTCCTCCGCGATCAGGTCGCAGTCCTCCAGCACCACGATCGCCGGTTGGGCGGCCCGGGCCAGCCGGGCCGCGATGCCGATGTAGGGCAGTGTTCGGCCGGAGAGCAGGACGACGGTCGTGTCCGGTGTCCGGGTGATCAGATGCCGGATGACGTGGGTCTTCCCGGTGCCGGGCGGCCCGTAGAGCAACACGCCGCGCTTCAGGTGTTGGCCCGCCGCCCGCAACGTCTCGCTGTGCTGGCCGATGCCGACCACGTGCCCGACGATCTTGTCCAGCACACCGTCCGGCAAGATCACCTGGTCGGCTGTGACCGTCGGCCGGGTCAGGAAGGTCAGATCCTCACCGGGAGCGTGGTAGTCGAACGGGTTGGGCTCGAAGGTGACGACCTGCCCGCGCAGGAAGCTGTTCGTTGCCATCGAGGTCTGTACCCGCTGCAGTAGTTGCTCGACGACTTCGAGCTTCGGGCTCATCAACTCCAGCGTGTAGCAGTCGCGGCCGTACTGCGGACTGGCGCCGCGCTGCAGCCAGACCACCGGAGTGCCGCCGAAGCTCAGCAGGCCCAGGCCGCAATACACCACCCGCCGGTCGGTGTCCGGGCCGGTCGGAATCCGCGCATAGCTCACCGCTCCGGGACGGAAATTCCACTCCGTTCGTTGCAGGAACTCCGGGAACGACTCCACGCCGTGTCGCATCGGCCCACTGACGCCGATGAGCCGACCGCCCAGGTCGGTGAGCACGGCTTCGAGCGCGACGTCGAGGTCCACGGCCTGGTGCGTCGGGAAGGACTCGGTCACCGGATCGACATCGGAGAGCGGAACGCCGAGGAACTCCTCCACCAGGGCACCCAGCTCGGTCAGTTCCTTCCCACCGGCCTCGGCCGCGACCGTCATCGCCTCGAGGAACCGCTTGAAGTTCGTCGCAAACTCGGTCATCTCGGCGTCCACGCTGCTCCTCGGGATCGGGTCGTTCATGAGGTGGTCAGTCGATCCGGATCGAGGCCAGGATCCGCGTGACGTCGATGATCACGACGACCCGCTTCGGGTTGACCCGCGGCTGCCGGTAGCGGGCGGCATAGCGCTGTTCGGCGTCCTTGATCAGCTCTGGATCGCGCTCGACCCGGACGGGGCCGGAGAGCGTGAGCCAACGCGCCCGGTCCACCGAGCACAGCGCGGCCACGGCGCCCTCCCGGCCGGCGTTGCGGGCCTTGACCGAGTCGCCGGAGGTGATCACCCGGGCCAGCCGGGTCTCCGGCTCGAAGGTGAAGCCGACCGGTACGACATGCGGACTCCCGTCGCGGCGCAGTGTGGTCAGCGTGGCGAGGTGCCGCTCGGTCAGGAACTCCAGTGCCGCACCCGGCAGATCATGCGGGTCGAGCATCATCAGCCGGCCCCGGTGGGACGGTCCTCGAGATCACCTTCGACGTCCAGGTAGACCCGCTGCAGCTCCGCGATGAGCTCCGGATCAGGCTCGGCCCACAGACCGCGGTCGGCTGCCTCGTTGAGTTTCTCGACGATGCCGGTGAGCGCCCACGGGTTGGCGTGTCGGAGGAAGTCCTGATTCTCCTTGTCCAGCACGTAATTCTCGGTCAACTGCTCGTACATCCAGTCCGGCACGACGCCGGCGGTGGCGTCGAAGCCGAACAGGTAGTCAACGGTTGCGGCGAGCTCGAACGCCCCCTTGTAGCCGTGCCGCCGCATCGCGGCGATCCAACGGGGGTTCACCACCCGGGCCCGGAACACCCGGGCCGTCTCCTCGGTCAGGGTGCGGGTCTTCACGGCCTCGGGCGTGGTCGAGTCGCCGACGTAGGCCCTGGGTTCGGACCCGGTCAGCGCGCGGACGGTGGCGATCATGCCGCCGTGGTACTGGAAGTAGTCATCCGAGTCGGCGATGTCGTGCTCTCGGGTGTCGATGTTCTTGGCCGCCACGTTGATCCGGCGGTAGTTGGCCTGCAGATCATCGCGGGCCGGGACCCCGTCCAGATCACGTCCGTACGCGAATCCGCCCCAGGTCTGGTAGACCTCGGCAAGGTCCGCATCGGTGCGCCAGTTGCCGGCCTCCATCAGCGGCAGGATGCCCGCCCCGTACGAGCCGGGCTTGGAGCCGAAGATCCGGGTCGTGGCCCGGCGGTGATCACCATGATCAGCCAGGTCGGCTGCGGCATGGGCGCGAACGAAGTTCTGCCGGTACGGCTCGTCCAGATCGGCGACCAGCCGGACGGCGTCGTCGAGCATGGCCACCACGTGCGGGAAGGCGTCACGGAAGAAGCCGGAGATCCGTACGGTGACGTCGATCCGCGGCCGTTGGAGCTCGGCCAGCGGCACGATCTCGAGGTCCACGACCCGGCGGGACATCTCGTCCCACACCGGCACCACGCCCAGCAGGGCGAGGACTTCGGCGACGTCGTCCCCCGACGTACGCATGGCCGAGGTACCCCAGACCGACAGCCCGACCGAACGGGGGTAGTCGCCCGTGTCGGCGACGTAGCGGGCCAGCAACGACTCGGCCATCGCCTGCCCGGTCTGGAAGGCCAGCCGGGACGGGATCGCCTTGGGGTCTACCGAATAGAAGTTGCGGCCGGTGGGCAGCACGTTGACCAGACCGCGCAGGGGCGATCCGGACGGTCCCGCCGGAACGTAGCGGCCATCCAGCGCATGCAGCACCGCGTCGATCTCCCCACTGGTCTTGGCCAGCCGCGGCACCACCTCTTCGCAGGCGAAGCGCAGCGAAGCCTCGACGGCGGCGGTATCCGCGCCGTGAGCCTGTCGAAGGGCGTCACTGACGAGGTCAGGTACCGCCTCGGCCTGCCAGCCGGCGTCGGCCAGTGCCTCCACCAGCGCCTTCGCTTGAGCCTCGACTGCGTCCAAAACCTCGTGCCCTGAGCGATGATCCAGCCCCAGCGCGGTTCGGAGACCCGGTACGCCGTGGACCTGCCCGCCGAACACCTGGTTGGACCGCAGGATGGCCAGCACCAGGTTGACCAGCGCCTCCCCTGCGGGCGGCTGGCCGAGCACGTGCAGGCCGTCGCGGATCTGGACGTCCTTGATCTCGCACAGCCAGCCGTCGACGTGCATCACGAACTCGCCGAACTCCTCCTCGTCCGGACGCTCGCTCAGACCAAGATCGTGATGCAGTTGCGCGGCCTGGATCAGGGTCCAGATCTCGCCCTGGAGGGCTGGGGCTTTCGCCGGATCCATGGCCGAGACGTTGCCGTACTCGTCGAGAAGCTGCTCGAGTCGGGCGATGTCACCGTAGCTCTCGGCCCGCGCCATCGGCGGCACCAGATGATCGACGATGGTGGCGTGGGCCCGACGCTTGGCTTGGGTCCCCTCGCCGGGATCGTTGACCAGGAACGGATAGATCAGCGGGACGGAGCCCAACGCCGCGTCGGCGCCGCAGGCCGCGGACAGCCCGAGATTCTTGCCGGGCAGCCATTCCAGGTTGCCGTGCTTGCCCATGTGCACGACGGCGTGCGCGCCGAATTCGCGCTCGATCCAGCGGTAGGTGGCCAGGTAGTGGTGGGTCGGAGCAAGATCAGGATCGTGGTAGATGGCGATCGGGTTCTCCCCGAATCCGCGCGGCGGCTGGACCAAGATCACGACGTTGCCGGCCTGCAGGGTGGCCGCCACGATCTCGCCTTCCGGGTCGCGATTGCGGTCGACGAACAGATCGCCGGGCGCCTCGCCCCAGGCTCCGGTCATCGCGTCGATCAGTTTCGCCGGCAGCTCGGTCAACCATGATCGATAGGTGGCGGCCGGAACCCGTACGGGCTGGCCGGACAGTTGGGCGGCCGTCAGCCACTCCGGATCCTGGCCGCCGGCGTCGATCAGGGCGTGGATCAGCGCGTTGCCGGCCGTCGTGTCGGGTTGCTCGCCTTCCACCTCGGGCAGCGGTCCGGTGCCCGGGATCTCGCCGGGGGCACCCAGGTCGTATCCAGAATCGCGCATGGCCCGGAGCAGTCTGATCACCGACATCGGCGTGTCGAGTCCGACGGCGTTGCCGATCCGGGAGTGCTTGGTCGGGTAGGCGGAGAAAACGATGGCGATCTTGCGCTCCGCGGGCGGGATGTGCCGCAGCCGCGCGTGGTTGACGGCGATCTCGGCCACTCGCCGGCACCGCTCGAGATCGGGAACGTAGTGCGGCAGCCCGTCGGCGTCGGTCTCCTTGAAGGAGAACGGGACGGTGATCAGTCGGCCGTCGAACTCCGGTACGGCGACCTGGGTGGCCACGTCGAGCGGGCTCATCCCCTCGTCCGATTCGTCCCACCAGGCCCGGTTCGCGGTGAGGCACAGGCCCTGCAGGATCGGAATGTCCAACGCCGCCAGGTTGCGGACGTCCCAGCCCTCGTCCTCTTCGCCGGCCGAGGCGGTGGCCGGACGGGTGCCGCCGGCGGCCAGCACCGTGGTGATCAGCGCGTCGAGGGTGCCCAGATGATCGAGCAGGTCAGCCGGGGCGTCACGGAGCGAGGTGGCGAAGATCGGTACGCCGACCCCACCCGCTCCGTCGATGGCGTCCGCCAGCGCCTCGACGTACGCGGTGTTGCTGGCGGCGTACTGGGCGCGATAGAAGAGGATGCCCACGCGCGGACGCACGGGCCCGGCATCGGGGCCCTTCGACCGGCTCCGGGCACCGGGTCGGGGCAGTTCACCCCAGACCGGCTGCTCCGTGGGCGGCTCGAAGCCGACGCCGGTCAGCAGGACGGTGTCGGACAAGAAGGCGTGCAGCTGTGCGAGGTTGGCCGGCCCGCCCTGGGCCAGATAGACGTGGGCCTCGGCGGCCAATCCGATGGGCACCGTCGAGAGCTCCATCAACGCGGCGTCGGGCAGCTGCTCGCCGCCGAGCACCACCATCGGCTTGCCGGCCGCGCGGAACCGCTCGAACCCCGTGCACAGGTCCTTCGGGGACCCGAGCAGCCGGACCACGATCAGATCGCAGGCCTCGAGTGCCGCCGACAACTCCTGGTGGTTGGCCTTGCTCGGGTTCGCCCACAGGTAGTCGGCGCCCGAAATCCGGGACGACAACAGGTCCGTGTCGGAGGTGGACAGCAGCGCGATCCGAGTCACTGGGCGAGTGTACGGATCGCGCCCGGCCGCCCGGTCAACTGCGCCGGCGGGGACGGAGCCCCAGGACCACCAGGATGATCCCCAACGCCACCACGAGCAGCCCGATATAGAACCACATCCGATTGCCGGTCATGAAACTGCCGGGAATCAGGTTGAGCCCTTGCCCGATCCAGACTCCGCCGACCACCCCAGCGAAGGCGCCGACGACAACGAGGGCGATTCGGGCGGGTTGCGACGGCACCGGTACTCCGTTCAAAACTGTCGGCTCAGGACCGTCGACCGAAGAGCCCCAGCAGACCCGTCCGCTGCGGCTGCGCGGATGGCTCCGGTGCCGGGGCTTCGCTGGTCGACGGGTCGGCGTCGATCCGGGTGAGCAGGCCGGGGATCTGGCTGAGCGACGCGGACGCGTCCTCCTTGCGTGGGGCGACTTCCCCGTCGACGGCATACAGCGTCTTGGTCAGCATGGCCGTGCACCGGGTCCCCATGTCGTACTCCATGACCTCGCAGCCGTAACAGGAGATCCGGCCGGGGGTGACGACGAGATCCGGGTTCGCGGCCCTGAGCTGTTGCTCGCGGTCGTTGACCCCGGCGGCGTAGGCGGCGATGGCCTCGGCGTTCCAACAGGCGACACCGTCACCGCCTTCTCGGATCTCGACCTGCATGGCTGACTCCTGCGGTGCGTCACGGACAAACGCTTGCTCCGGATCGAACAACTCGACGTTACTCCGTGCCGGCCCGCACCACAGGGCCGCGAGCATTTCAGGCGGAGAGGACCACCTTGACGCAAGCCTCCCGCTTGTGCTTGAAGGTCTCGAACATCGCCGGGGCCTCCTCCAGCGCCGTCCGGTGGGTGATCACGAAACTGGGATCGATCTCCCCCCGCTCGATCCGCTCGAGCAGCGGCTTGGTGTAGCGCTGGACATGGCACTGCCCACCCTTCAAGGTGATCGAGCGGTTCATCCACGATCCGATCGGAAACTTGTCCATCAGCCCGCCGTAGACCCCGATCACCGACACCGTGCCCCCGTTGCGGCAGGCCACGATCGCCTGCCGGAGGGCCGGTCCGCGATCGGTCTCGAGCCGGGCCGCCTGCTTGATGCGGTCGTACAGCTGGATCGGGGCGAAATCGGAGTGCGCCTCCATCCCGACCGCGTCGATGCAGGCGTCCGGCCCGCGCCCGGCGGTGAGGTCCAGGAGCGCCTCCCGGACGTCGACCTCGTCGTAGTTGATGGTCACCGAACCGGTCTTCATCCGCGCCATCTCGAGCCGGTACTCGAACCGGTCGATGGCGATGACCTGCTTCGCGCCCAACAGGTACGCGCTGGCCATGGCCAGCAGACCGACGGGCCCGGCACCCCAGACCGCGACCACGTCACCGGACTTGATGTCGCACAGCTCCGCGCCCATGTACGCCGTCGGGAAGATGTCGGACAGGAACAGCACCTGGTCGTCACTCAGGTCACTTTCGATCTTGATCGGCCCGACGTCGGCGAACGGCACCCGCGCGTACTCGGCCTGGCCGCCGGCGAAGCCGCCGGTGAGATGGGAGTACCCGAACATGCCGGCGCTGGCGTGGCCCCACAGTTTCTCGGCCATGCCGGCGTTCGGATTGGAGTTCTCGCAGACCGAGAAGAATCCGGCGTTGCAGGAGTGGCAGCCGCCGCAGGCGATCGGGAACGGTACGACGACCCGGTCACCGATCTGCAGATTGCCGACACCGGAGCCGAGCTCGACGACCTCACCCATGAATTCGTGCCCGAGGATGTCACCCTTCTCCATGGCCGGGATGTAGCCGTCGTACAGGTGGAGATCGGAGCCGCAGATCGCGGTCGACGTGACCTTGATGATGGCGTCGCGGTGGTTGAGGATCGTCGGGTCCGGCACGTCTTGGACCTTGACGGAGTTGCGGCCCATCCAACAGTTCGCTCGCATGATGTTCCCTCTTCTCAGACGTCGGAGTCGTCGGGATGGGCCGGCCGCTGGGTTCGTTGCTGCTTGGCGTCCGTACCCTCGGGACTGCCGTCGGAGCGGAGCACCTCGCCGGTCTCGACCAGTTGCTTGAAGCGGCGGAGCGCATCGTCGAGTCGGCGCTGAGGGTCCGTCCCGGCCACCGCCGCCGCGGCCTTGCCGATCGGGCCGCCGGGCACGCTCTGGTCGAGCACCACGCGCATCTCGGTCCCCCGGTCGCCGGGAGCCTCGGCGTAGGAAATCTCGACTCCGTCGTCGGTCAGCGGCGATTCCGCCCGGTCGAGCTGGCTGGCCACCTCCTGCTGGGATCGGTTGATCGTGACTGCTGAGCGTGCCTTCATGGCTGTTCCTCCTGGTACCGGTGCATCTCCCTAGGAGGAATTACCCCGGCCGCGCGATCCGAACCGGAGCCCGGACGACAGGCTGAGTTCGACTGTGACGTCTGGACGGTCTCGCCGCAAGGCAAAGCCTGCCAACGTCACTTTCACTGCTCGAACAGACGGATCCAGTCCTCCTCGTCGAACCGCGGTGGAGGACCGGTGTAGCCGGGTTGGCGGAGGGCGTCGTAGACGCGTCGGGCGATCTCACGGGGGCGTCGCATCGCCTTGCCGGTCACTCGGATCACGATCCAGCCCGCGGCGGTGAACTCCTCGTTCCGGTCGATGTCGGTGTTCCACTGCCGCCATTCGGTCCGGTGCTGATCACCTTCGTACTCGACAATGATCATGTATCGCTTGATGGCGAGTCGACACGTCCGACCGCGCGGTACCGGTCCCGAGCAGTGGGTTGCCCGTCGGCTCGGGCAGTCGGCACAGCACCAGGAGCATGCGGAGCCGAGACTCCTGGGGCGAGTCGACCCCAATCCGGATCAGCTCGCCGGCGCGCCTGGCACTACGGCATCCTCGCCCCGTTGCGGCCGCCGAAGTTGCCCTGAGCTTCTCGAGTCGGCATCGCTTGAGCCGGATCAACCAGTCGCCGGCGGTCACCAACTCCACGAGGTCGAAATCGGGCGCGGCTGCGACCAGCGCCGACTCGGGGGCCACGAGGATCCCGCAACGCTCAGGTAGGCCCCGGACACGGGAGACGCGGACGTCGGACCGGCGCGTCTGGAACGTGGACGCCGTACAGAAATGCAACGGCGACGACCGACCGACATCGACACCGGACAACTGAAGCGCGGTCGCGCCAGTGACCAGAGTTTCCGGGATCCTTGGTCCGGTCGAAGCTCCGTTCGTGTCGAAAGCTGTGGAAAACGTCGAGAGTGACATGAGAAGGGATAACTGACGGGCGAATGCACCCGAAGATCACTCTCGACGGCGGTCCTCGACGAAGCGGCGGGTCACGGCCATGTCGAAGTCGCCGAGTCCACGCTCGACGAGCTCCACGAAGGCAGCGCGGACGGCCGGCAGCAGCGCCGGATGAGTGTCGGTTTCGGTGGCGATCGCCGTGGCGAAGTCGAGGTCCTTGACCATGTACTTGGCCAAGCCGGACGGGCTGTAGTCCTCGGTCACGATCCGCTCCCCGCGAGTGGCCAGGATCCGGCTACCGGCGTAGCCGCCCTTCAGCAGGTCGAACAGAACCCGGAGGTCCAGACCGCTGCGATCCGCGAGGACGGCGGCCTCGCCCAGCGCGAGGATGGTGGCGGCCACGATCATCTGGTTGCAGGCCTTGGCCACCTCTCCGGCTCCCAGCGGGCCGAGATGGACCGGGGTTCCGCAGGCCGCGAGCACCGGCAGCGCCCGCGCCACATCCGCGTCCGCGCCGCCGACCATGATCGACAAGGTGCCGGCGCTCGCTCCGTCGGTCCCACCGGAGACGGGTGCGTCCACCACCCGTACGGCCCCGGAGGTCTGCTCCACCAGTCGGGCGTGCAGCGCTCGTACGCCCTCGGGTGACGACGTCGAGGAGATGATCAACACCAGGTCGTCCGGCTCGGCGGCCAGGATCCCGTCCGGATCACCGAGGACCGTCTCCACCTCGGGCAGGTCGGGCAGCATCAAGATGATCAGCTGAGCGCCGGTGGCCAGCGATCGCGCCGAGTCGTGCCACTCCGCTCCCGCCGCGACGAGATCGGCCGCCTTCTCCGCCGTGCGACCGGTGACTCGCACGGTGCGCTCACCCGTCGCCCGAATCAGATTGGCGGTCATCGGCTTCCCCATGGCCCCGAGGCCGATGATTCCGACGATTTGGGGCCTTTCAGCGCTCGCCATTCGCGCAGCATAGTGGGCGGTCATCCGCCTTCACCCAACCTGGAGGACGTTGTTCAACCCTGTGAATGGTGGCTAGCCTGGCCCCGACACCCCGACAGCCGCGTCGGGCGGGTGAGACGAAGGAGAATGATCATCGCTGATCGACTGCGGGTCGTGGTGGCGACCCCCTTGGCCGAGGAACTGTGCGAGCTCGTCGAACGGCTGGAGCCGCGCATCGACCTGATCAGGGACCAGTCCCTTTATCCCCCGATGCGGCACCCGGCCGACTTCGGCGGGGACCCGTCGTTCTCCCGAAGCCCCGAGCAGCAGCAGACCTTCGAGAGCATGATCGACTCGGCCGAGGCGCTGTACGGCATCCCGGACGTCGACTCCGCGGCTCTCCAGCGCACCGTCGATGCCAACCCGAACCTGCGCTGGGTACACACCATGGCGGCGGGCGGAGGCGGGCAGATCAAGGCTGCCGGGCTGAGCCCCGACCAACTGAGCAAGATCATCTTCACCACCTCGGCCGGCGTCCACGGCGGACCGCTGGCCGAGTTCGCGGTCTTCGGCGTCGCCGCCGGAGCCAAGGACCTGTCGCGACTCCTGGCCCAGCAACGCCAACACAGCTGGACCGGCCGCTGGGAGATGCGGCAGATCTCGGAGCTGACCGTGCTCGTGGTGGGTCTCGGCGGCATCGGCGCGGAGGTGGCCCGCCGCCTCTCCGCTCTCGGCGCCACGGTCGTCGGCACCAGCCGACACAACCGCCCAGTGCCGCACGTCGACCGATTGATCACCACCGACGACCTCGCTGCCGAGGTGCCCGAGGTCGACGCCATCGTGCTCACCCTCCCCGGCACCGCGGCCACCGAGAAACTCATCGGCGAGAAGGTGCTGGCCGCCGTGCGACCGGGCACGATCCTGGTCAACGTCGGTCGCGGCACCGTGGTCGACGAAGACGCGCTGCTGCCGGCACTGCGGGACGGCCGGATCGGATTCGCCGCGTTGGACGTGTTCGCCACCGAACCGCTGCCCGCGACAAGCCCCCTCTGGGACGAACCGAACCTCCTGGTCAGCCCGCACACCGCTGCGCTCAACGCCGCTGAGGACCGGCTGATCGCGGAACTTTTCGCCGGCAACGCGACCCGCCTGCTCGACGGCGGCGAACTGCAGAACCGGGTGGACACCGTTGACTTCTACTGACGGCGTCGATCGAACGCCGGCACCCGCCGTCTCCCGAGCCCTGCGCATCCTCGCCCTGTTGGAACAGGCGGCCGGCAGACCGATGCCGCTGGGCGACATCGCTCGCGGCATCGGCGCCGCGAAGTCGTCGACGTCGAATCTCTGCACGGCGCTCGAAGAAGGCTCCATGATCGTCCGGACGCCGAGCGGCTATCTGCTCGGCCGCCGCACCGTCGAACTCGGTGGCGCGTACATCGCCCAGTTCAACCAGATGCGCGAGTTCTACACGTTCTGCGAGAACGCGGAACTGCTGAAGCACGAGGTGGTGCAGATCGCCATGCTGCACGGCACCGAAGCCGTCTACCTGGCCCGGCACGAGGGCCGGGCACCGATGCGGCTCACCGCGACGATCGGTAGTCGCTTTCCGGCCGCGCCGACGGCGGTCGGTAATGCCTTGTTGACCACCCTGACCGACGCGGAGATCACCGCGCGGTTCGCCGGTCCACAGCATTTTCCGCAACTCACCGAGCGCAGCGTACGGACGCTGCCGGCCCTGCTCGCCAAGATCCGAGCGGCGCGCGAGCGCGGGTATGCGGTGGACGACAACGAGGTGCATCCGGGCATCTACGGTGTATCGCTGGTGTTGCCGCCCTGGTCGAGCGGTGACCAGCCGTTGGCCATCGGCACCTCGCTGATGGCCTCGACCGCCACCGACGACTATGTGGCCGCGATCGTGGCCGAGCTGAACGAGGCCGTGGCACGCCTGAGCAACCCGCTGTACCGTCGTACCCTCGGGGCCACCAGACCATCTGATTGAACCGCGTTCAGTAGGCTGTTGCGGAACAGGCCCTTCTCGCGTCTCCGACCGTGGGCTGGGCCTCATCAAGAGAGATGACGATTTCGATGACCGATTCCGTGCCCTACCCCGGATCACCCTTCGACCTCAGCGGCCGGACGGCCCTGGTGACCGGCTCCAGTCGCGGTATCGGACTGGCGCTGGCCCAGGGCCTGCTCGAAGCCGGTGCCCGGGTGGTGGTACACGGGCGCAACGTCGAGGTGGCCGAGGCGTCGGCCGGGGCACTGACCGAACAGACCGGCGGCACCACTTTGGTCAGCACCTTCGACATCACCGATCCGGCGGCTGTGGATGGCGGTGTTGCCGAGATCGAGGCTCGATGGGGCACGCCAGACATCCTGGTCAACAACGCCGGTATCCAACGCCGAACGCCGTTCGTCGACTTCACCGTCGAAGACTGGAACGACCTGGTGGCCACCAATTTGACCAGCGCCTTCCTGGTCGGGCAGCGAGTGGCCCGCGGCATGGTGGCCCGAGGCAGCGGCAAGATCATCAACATCGGCTCCGTCCAGAGTCAGCTGGCCCGCCCCGGGATCGCCCCCTACAGCGCAACCAAGGGCGGCATCGTGATGCTCACCAAGGGCATGTGTGCCGACCTCGGACCAGCCGGCATCCAGGCCAACGCGCTGGCCCCGGGCTACTTCTCGACCGAGTTGACGCAGGCTTTGGTGGCGGACGAGACCTTCACCGCCTGGGTCACCGGTCGCACCCCCGCCGGTCGCTGGGGCGAGGTCCGCGATCTGGTCGGGGGACTGGTGTTCCTGGCCTCGTCGGCGTCGGACTTCGTCAACGGACAGGTGCTGTACGTCGACGGCGGCATGACGGCGGTGGTCTGAGTCGCGACGGTCGGTTGATACCCTTGGGGGGTAATGGTATCTTCGCTCTGGAGGAGCTGACCATGACAACGATCGAATACCGAGTGACCGGCATGACCTGCGCACACTGCGAGCGGGCCGTGGCGGCCGAGGTCAATCAGATCCCGGGCGTCACGGTAACCGAGGTGAGTGCGGTGGCCGGCCGGCTGAGGGTCACCAGCGAGACCCCGGTCGAGGACGCCTTGGTGCTGGCTGCCGTCGACGAGGCAGGCTACGAGGCGGTGCGCGCCCCCTGATGAAAGCTGCGGTCCGACTGGGGTTGTTCGGCCTCGGATTGGTGGTGCTGTTCGTCGCCACGTTCCTGGTCGCCCGGGCCGTCGCACCCGCCGACTGGTCCGCCACCGCCAACAAGTCGGCCCAGCACGGCGAGGACTCCGGCGATCACGCCGAGCAGACCGCGACCCGGCCGATCCGCGGGTTGTCGGTGGAGCAGGACGGCTACCAGCTGTACGACCTCCGGGCTGCGGACCAGATCGGACGCGAGGGGACGCTTTCGTTCGCGCTTCGCGGCCCCGACGGGCAGCCGGTGGTGGCTTACGCAACGTCTCACGAGAAATTGCTGCATCTGATCGTGGTGCGTAGTGACGGTCGGCAGTTCCGGCACGTGCATCCCAGCCACGACGGGGCGGGCCGCTGGTCGCTGCCCTGGACCTGGCGGGAGGCCGGAACGTATCGGGTGTTCGCCGATTTCGTGCCGGAGGCCCTCGGACAGAACGTCACGCTCACCAGCACCGTACAGGTCGGCGGCCGGGACTCCGCGTCGACTGGGCCGGTCGGCACCACGGCGTCCGTCGCCGGCTACCGGGTCGAACTCGACGGCCAGCTCCGCGCGGGACAGGAATCTGCGCTGTCCCTCACGGTGACGAGCCGCGGGGAACCGGTCACCCTGCAGCCCTACCTGGGCGCGTACGGACACCTCGTCGCCCTGCGCGAGGGTGACCTCGGCTACCTGCACGTCCATCCGGTGGACGAGCCCGGCAACGGCACCACGCCGGCCGAGATCACCTTCATGGCCAACGCACCGACGGCCGGGCGCTACCTGCTGTACCTGGACTTCCAGGTTGACGGCCGGGTCCACACCGCCGAATTCGCGGTCAGGGCGAGCTGATCGAGATGGAACCGATGATCTTGGAGATCGGGGGAATGACCTGCGCGTCCTGCGCGATGCGGATCGAGAAGAAGCTGAACAAGCTCGAGGGTGTGCAGGCGGCGGTGAACTACGCCACCGAGAAGGCCCGCGTCAGCACGCCGGACGGCTTCGATCCGCAAACGCTGATCAGGGAGATCGAGAAGACCGGGTACACCGCCACGCTCCCGGCGCCGCCAGATCCCGAGTCGACGCCAGAGGATGTCGGCGAGCGGCCTGATCCGGGACTGACCAGCCTGCGGACCCGGCTGGTGACCAGCACCGTGCTCACCGTTCCGGTCATCGCGTTGGCCATGATCCCGGCCTGGCAGTTCACCTATTGGCAGTGGCTATCCCTGACCCTGGCCGCGCCAGTGGTCCTGTGGGGGGCATGGCCGTTCCATCGGGCCGCCTTCGCCAACCTGCGGCACGCTGCGGCGACCATGGACACGCTCGTCTCGGTCGGAGTCCTCGCCGCGTTCGGCTGGTCGCTGTATGCGTTGTTCCTCGGTACGGCCGGCACACCGGGCATGGTCCACCCGTTCGAGGTGACGATCGGCCCGACCGACGGCACCGCCAACATCTATCTCGAGGTCGCGGCCGGTGTGACCACCTTCGTCCTCGCCGGCCGCTACTTCGAGCGTCGGGCCAAGCGCCAGGCCGGCGCCGCCGTGAGGGCCCTGCTGCGGCTCGGTGCCAAGGACGTCGCGGTGCTCCGCGGCGGTACGGAGGTCCGCATACCGATCGAGCAGCTCCAGGTGGCCGAAGAGTTCGTGGTCCGACCCGGAGAGAAGATCGCCACGGACGGGATCGTGATCTCGGGGCGCAGCGCCGTGGACAAGTCGATGTTGACCGGCGAGTCGGTGCCGGTCGAGGTGACGGCCGGCGACACGGTGGTCGGTGGCACCGTCAACGCCGGGGGACGGATCGTCGTCCGGGCCACCGGGATCGGCTCCGACACCCAGCTGGCCCAGATGGCCCGGCTCGTCGAGGACGCCCAATCCGGCAAGGCCGAGGTGCAGCGACTGGCCGACACCGTGGCCGCCGTGTTCGTACCCCTCGTCATCGCGATCGCCGTCGCCACCCTCGCGGCCTGGCTCGGCGCGGGATTCGGAGCGGAAGCCGCCTTCACCGCCGCGGTCGCCGTGCTGATCATCGCCTGCCCCTGCGCACTCGGCCTGGCCACGCCGACCGCCCTGCTCGTCGGCACCGGCCGCGGCGCGCAGCTCGGCATCTTGATCAAGGGCCCCGAGGTGTTGGAGTCGACCCGCCGCATCGACACCATCGTGCTGGACAAGACCGGCACCGTGACCACGGGCACCATGACCCTGCTGGCCGTCCACGCCACGCCCGGCACCGATGAGCTCGAGCTGCTCCGCTACGCCGGCGCGGTCGAGCACGCGTCTGAGCACCCGATCGCCCGGGCCGTCGTACGGGGAGCGGTCGAGCGCGTCGGCACGCTGCCCACCGTCGACCGGTTCGTCTCGGTCGACGGACTGGGGGTCGAGGGCGAGGTCGACGGGCGTCGGATGGTCGTCGGCCGCGCATCGTGGCTGGCCGACCGCGACATCGTGATCGACCTGGAGCTCGCAGCCATCAGGTCCGCGGCCGAGAGCACCGGCCAGACCGTGGTGCTGGTGGCCTGGAACGGGGTGGCCCGGGGCGTGCTGGTGGTGGCCGACACGGTCAAACCCGGCAGCGCCGAAGCGGTCCGGCAGTTCGCCGAGCTGGGTCTGACCCCCATTCTGTTGACCGGCGACCACCGGAGCGTCGCTGACCACGTCGCCGCCCAGGTCGGGATCGAGCGGGTCATCGCCGACGTCCTGCCGCAGGACAAGGTGGACGTGATCGAAGACCTGCGCCGAGAGGGCCGGACCGTCGCCATGGTTGGGGACGGGGTCAACGACGCGGCCGCCCTTGCCGCCGCGGATCTGGGTCTGGCCATGGGCACCGGGACCGACGTGGCCATCGAAGCGGCCGACCTGACCCTGGTGCGGAGCGACCTCCGCGCGGCAGCCGACGCCATCCGGTTGGCCCGCCGCACGCTCGGCACCATCAAGGGCAACCTGTTCTGGGCCTTCGCCTACAACGTCGCGGCCATCCCCCTCGCGGCGCTCGGGCTGCTGAATCCGATGCTCGCCGGCGCGGCCATGGCCTTCTCCAGCGTCTTCGTGGTGAGCAACAGCCTGCGACTGCGTACGTTCCGTTCCCACGCCCACACCCACACCCACTCGCCATAGGAAAGAGAGCTGATCCCACCATGGACACCGCCGCACACGGATACATCACCGACAAGGAGAAGTACCTGGCCCGGCTCAAACGCATCGAGGGCCAGGCCCGCGGCATCCACCGCATGGTCGACGAGGAGAAGTACTGCATCGACATCCTCACCCAGATCTCGGCGCTGACGTCGGCCCTGCAAGGCGTCGGGTTGGCACTGCTGGACGATCACCTCAAGCACTGCGTGGTCGATGCGGTGCAAGTCGGCGGAGAGGCCGGTGAGGCGAAGATCCAGGAGGCCTCCGCGGCGATCGCCCGCCTGGTCCGCTCCTGACCGTCCACTCGTTCGGCTGTCCCGGCCCGCCGCCGCGTTGCCGCCTACGATGACCGAATGACCATCGCCGACCGCTGCCCCGGTGTGCTGCGGCCGCACCCGGCGGAGGACGGGATGGTGATCCGGCTGCGGCTGCCGGGCGGGCAGAGCACGGGCGACGTCCTGGCCGGAGTGGCCCGACTGGCGGAGCGCTACGGCAGCGGCGAGGTCCAGCTCACCACCCGCTCCTCCCTGCAGATCCGCGGACTGCCGAACCCCCTGCCGGCTCAGCTGGTCGAAGGGATCGTCGCGCTGGGCCTGCTGCCCTCTTCCACCCACGATCGGATTCGCAACATCGTCGCTTCGCCGTGCACCGGGATCGCCGGGGGACGGGCCGACCTGCGGGGAATGATCACCCAGCTCGATCAGGCCCTGATCGCCGACCCCGAGCTGGCCGATCTGCCCGGCCGATTCCTGTTCGCCCTGGACGACGGCACGGGCGACGTCAGCGAGCTGCCCTTCGACCTGGGCTATCTCGCGGAAGGCGCCGACCGCGGGGCCGTGCTGATCGGCTCGCCGCTCGCCCGGATTCCCGTGGCCGCCGGAGCAGCCATCGAGACGCTGGTCGAGCTCGTCCGCTCCTTCCTGGTCGAACGTCGGCGTACCTCCGGCCGGGTCTGGCACGTGCGTGAGCTTCCCGGGTGGGCCGCGTCGCTGACCCGCCCCATGATCGAGCGCGGACAGCGGCAGCCGGTCACGCCGGCGCTGGGTGCGGTGGCCGGAGCGGCGTCGGTGCTCGTTCCGCTGGGCCAGCTCACCCAGCGGCAGGCCGCGGCGGTGACCGGCGTGACCGGCGGTGGACCGCTGGTGATCACGCCGTGGCGCGGCGTGATCATTCCCGGCGGGGCAGGCCGTCTGGCCGAGCTACTCGACGCCGGCCTGGTGGCCGACACCCGCTCCGGTTGGGCGCTGGTCAGCGCCTGCGTCGGCGCGCCGCACTGTGCCCGGACCTCGATCGACACCCGCCTCGTCGCCACCGGTCTGGTGCTGGCCGGTGCCGTCACCGAACGCGTGCACGTCAGCGGTTGCGAACGCCGCTGCGGCGCACCGAACGTTCCCCACCGGGAGTTGGTCCCGTCATGATCGCCGTTCCCCCACGCCGCTACGACTATGTCCGCGACGCCGAGGCCATCTACGTCGAGTCCTTCGCCACCATTCGGGCGGAAACCGACCTCAGCGGCCTGCCGCCGGCCGCCCATCCCGTGGCCGTACGCATGGTGCACGCCTGCGGGGACGTCGAACTGCCGGCCAGTATGGACGTGCATCCGCTTCTGGTCGGCGCCACCAGGGCCGCCCTGACCGCCGGTGCGCCGATCTACACCGACGCGGAGATGACGGCCGCCGGTGTCACCCGGCGGCGGCTGCCGGCGGCCAATGACGTGCGCTGCCTGCTGCACGATCCGCTCGTTCCGGAGCTTGCGCAGCGCTGGCAGACCACCCGCACGGCGGCCGCGGTTTCCCTGTGGGGCAGCGATCTCGAGGGGGCGGTGGTGGCCATCGGGAACGCCCCCACCGCCCTGTTCCACCTGCTCGAGCTGATCGGGTCGGGCGGCCCCCGACCGGCAGCGATCATCGGCATCCCGGTCGGCTTCGTGGGGTCCGCGGAGTCCAAGATCGCGTTGGCCGAGAACCCGTGGGACATTCCCTACCTGGTGGTACACGGCCGCCGCGGCGGCTCGGCGCTGTGTGCGGCCGCCGTCAACGCCCTCGCCCGGCCGGAGGAGATCTGGTGACCGGTCGGCTGTACGGGGTCGGGGTCGGGCCGGGAGACCCGGAGCTGCTCACCCTCAAGGCGGCCCGGCTGATCTCTGCCGCGCAGGTGGTGGCGTACCACTCCGGCCCCCACGGCGCCTCGATCGCCCGTTCGATCGTGGCCGAGCTGATCCCGCCTGAAGCTACGGAGGAGCTGCTCAGCTATCCGGTGACCACGGGAGAGATCGAGCACCCGGGCGGATACTACGGCGCGATCTCGGAGTTCTACGACTCCTCCGCGGCGCGGCTGGCGGCCCACCTCGACGCCGGCCGGGACGTGGTGGTGCTGGCGGAGGGCGACCCGTTGTTCTACAGCTCGTACGGCTATCTCCATGATCGACTGGCGCACCGGTACGCCTGCCTGGTGGTGCCCGGGGTGACGTCGTTGAGTGCCACCGCGGCGGCCGCGTCGGAGGCGTTGGGTCGGCACGAGGATGTGCTGACGGTGCTGCCGGGAACGCTGCCGGTGCCCGAACTGGCCAGCCGGCTCGCGGGGACCGACGCGGTCATGATCATGAAGCTGGGCCGCAGCTATGCGGGCGTACTCGAGGCGCTGGAGCAGGCGGGCCGGCTCGGGGAGGCGATCTACGTCGAGCGGGCCAGCACCGCCGGTGAGCGGGTCGGGGCCGCCGCCGCGGTGGAGCCGGACAGCGTCCCGTACTTCTCGATGATCATGGTTCCCGGTCGCGACCGGCGGGCCGACTGGGCCGGCCGGGCGCCGGTGTCCGACGGATCGACGGCGGACCCGGACCGAGCGGCGCCGGCCGAGCTGCTGGTGCTCGGTCTGGGACCAGGCGGCGACGGCTGGTTGACCACCGAGACGATGGAGGCGCTCAGGAGCGTCGACCACGTGGTGGGCTACCGGCCTTATCTCGACCGAATTCCCCAGCGCCGAGGGCTGAGGAAGCACGCGTCGGGCAACACTGTCGAGCTGGAACGGGCGCGGCTGGCCCTCGATCTCGCCCGAGCAGGCGAACGGGTTGCCCTGGTGTCGGGCGGGGACGCGGGCGTCTTCGGGATGGCGTCCGCCGTGTACGAGGCGGCCGAAGACCCCGGCTACGCCGACGTACCGATCAGGGTGCTGCCCGGCGTGACCGCCGCCCAAGCTGTGGCCGCTCGGGCGGGAGCTCCCCTGGGCGCGGACTACGCGGTGCTGTCGTTGTCGGACCGGCGGAAGCCGTGGTCGGTGATCGAGGACCGGCTCCGAGCCGCGGCCGCCGCGGATCTGGTCATCGCGATCTACAACCCGGCTTCCCGCACCCGCATCACGCAGGTCAAGGAGGCCAAGGAGATCCTGCTCGCCATCCGCGACGCCAAGACCCCGGTCGTGGTGGGGAAGGACGTCGGCCGCAGCGGCGAGGAGCTGATCGTGACCAACCTCGCCGATCTCGACCCCGACTCGATCGACATGCACTGTCTGCTGATCATCGGGGCCAGTCGGACCCGGGTCGGCCCGAGCGCCGTTTGGACCTCCCGCTCGATTTCGACGCCCTGACGAACCCGGCGCCGAAGATGGGCAGGCCGCGGGTAGGAGCGGCATCGGAGAAGATACGGCGACCCGAGCCCTCGGAGGGCACTAGACCAGGCTGAACTGCTGCACGCCGACCTGCCAGGCGGGCTCGGTCAGCTCGTCGTCGGGGAGTCGGCCGTTGAGTTCGAGCAGAGTGAGTCCGTGGATGAACGCCCAGGCCGCCCGCGCCCGGACAGGATCCCCCGTCGCCCGCAACAGGGGAGCGGCCGTCCGTGCCTCCAAGCCCTCGGGAAGCTGTGCACGCGGCAGCGGCCGCTCGGTCATCAACCGGTAGACGTGCGGGTTGGACTTGGCGAAGACCCGGTAGGTGTCGACGAACGATTGCAGCAGTTCGCCCGCCGGCCCGGAGGCCGCTTGGATCTCGGCCGCTTCGAACGCCACCGCCGCGTCCTCGAAGCCGTCGACGATGATCGCCACCTCGAGCGCCTCCTTGTGGGGGAAGTGCTTGTACAGCGACGGAGCGCGGATGCCGAGCCGTTCCGCCAGCCGCCTCATCGTGAGGGCCTCCGGCCCCTCGCTCTCCAACAGCTCGCGTGCCAGGTCGACGATCTGTCGAGCGCGAGGGGACAGGGGGTCAGCCACGGGCAGCAATAGCGTTCTCGGCCCGATGCTTCAAGGCGACGTTCATGGCGTGGAAGGCCGGCAGCGTGCCGCGGTCCAGCGATCGGGCGAAGAACGACACCAGCAGACCGCCGAACTCCTCCTGCTGCAGAAGTCGGGACCGAGCGGCACCGAGCGTCTCCACCACGAACACGTGCTCGGCGTCGAACAGACCCCGGACACCGAAACGGCCCTGCCACCGGAGTCGGTGGCCGTGGACGACTTCCACCACCGTGGGTTGCAGCGTGACCGCCGACCCACCGACCGGCTGCATGCGGAGCCGCAGCCGACTACCGACCTCCGGGCGGCCGTCCGCCTCGACGATGAACGGGTTCCACGACGCGTATGCCGCGAAGTCGATCAGCAAATCCCAGACGTCGCGGGCCGGTGCGTCGATGTCGATCGAACTGGTGAGTCTCTTGCTCATGTCCGCCTCCAGCTAACGTTGTTAGCCTAGATTAGGCTAACAACGTTAGCCTTGTCAAGGGTCGGAGGATTTCGCACGGTTACGAACTCTCACTTGCGATCAATATGAGCGACAAGAAATCCGCATTCGATCAAATAGAATGCTGATCGTGCCGAATCTGCGGATCCGAGAAGCAGCCGCCTTCTTGAACGTCAGCGACGACACCGTGCGCCGGTGGATCGACTCCGGTGCGCTGCCGTCGACCACGGACGCCAGCAAGCGCATGGTCATCGACGGTTACGCGTTGGCGAAGTTCGCTCGGGACCAGGCAGCCCCGATGGACGACCCGTCCCGGGTGCAGCGGTCGGCACGGAATCGCTTTGTGGGACTGGTCACCGACATCGTGATGGACAAGGTGATGGCCCAGGTGGAGTTGCAGTGCGGCCCGTACCGGGTGGTGTCGCTGATGACCAGTGAGGCCGTACGGGAGATGGGCCTGGAGCTGGGGTCCGTCGCCGTCGCGGTGGTGAAGTCCACCACCGTCATCATCGAAACGCCTCGAGGACAATGGTGAAGCCCGTTGTTCCCCCCGCGGCGGCCCTGTTGCTGTTCCTGGCCGCGGGCTGCGGATCGCCCGTCCAACCAGCGGGGCGGGCCAGCACCTCCCAACAGACCTTGACCGTGTTTGCGGCCGCATCACTGAAGACGACCTTCACCACCTTGGGGGAGCAGTTCGAGTCGAGCCACCCCGGGGTCCAGGTCGCCTTCAGCTTCGCCGGATCGTCGGATCTCGTCACCCAGATCCAGTCAGGTGCGCCCGCCGACGTGTTCGCCTCCGCCGACACCAAGAACATGGAGAAGGCGACCGGCGACAACCTGGTCGACGACGCCCCGGTGAACTTCGCCTCGAACACACTGCAGATCGCCGTTCCCCCGGACAACCCGGCGAAGATCGCGACCTTCGCCGATCTGGCCACGCCGGGGGTGAACGTCGTCGTCTGCGCCCCGGCCGTGCCGTGCGGTTCGGCGACGCGGAAGGTCGAGACGGCGACCGGTGTCACGCTGAAGCCGGTGAGTGAGGAGTCCTCGGTCACCGACGTGTTGAACAAGGTCACCAGCGGGGAGGCCGACGCGGGCCTGGTCTACGTGACCGACGTGAAGGCGGCGGGCGACAAAGTCGCCGGCGTGACGTTCCCGGAGGCGAACGAGGCGGTGAACGTCTATCCGATCGCCACCCTGGCCGGCAGCAAGCAGCAGGACCTGGCGAAGGAATTTGTTGCGTTGGTGACCGGACCCGGTCAGCAGGTGCTGGCCGCGGCCGGCTTCGGTCGGCCCTAGCCGATGGGGTCGGCCGGAATCTACTCGGGTCTGCCGCGCTGGATCTACCTTCCAGCCGTCCTCGGCGGGGTCTTCGTCGTCCTGCCGCTGGTCGCCATGGCGAGCCGGGTCGACTGGTCGCGGTTCTTCGTCCTGATCACCTCGGAGTCGTCGCGGGCGGCTCTGAGGCTCAGCCTGCAGACCTCGCTGGCCGCCACCGTGGCCTGCCTGGTTCTCGGTGTGCCGATGGCTCTGGTGCTCGCCCGGACATCGTTTCGGGGCCAGCGGATCCTCCGGTCCCTGATGCTGCTGCCCCTCGTGCTGCCGCCCGTCGTCGGTGGCATCGCGCTGCTCTACACCTTCGGTCGCCGTGGGCTGCTGGGCCGCTCCCTCGAGGTGTTCGGCGTCCAGATCGCCTTCACCACCACGGCGGTGGTGCTGGCCCAGACGTTCGTGGCGCTGCCGTTCCTGGTGGTCGCGCTGGAGGGCACGCTGCGCTCCGTCGGCCAGCGGTACGAGTTGGTCGCCGCCACCCTCGGCGGTCGCCCGACCACGGTGTTACGGAGGGTGACCCTGCCGCTGGTACTTCCCGGACTCGCCTCCGGCGCGGTGCTGTCCTTCGCCCGCGCGCTCGGCGAGTTCGGGGCGACCCTCACCTTCGCCGGCAGTCTGCAGGGCGTGACCCGAACGTTGCCGCTGGAGATCTACCTCCAACGCGAGAGTGACGCCGACGCCGCGATCGCCCTGTCGCTGGTGCTCGTCGTCGTCGCGATCGTCGTCGTCGGGTTGGCGTACGGGTCCCGGAACGCCGCCGAACCATGACGCTGACCGTGCAGGCCTCATTGGCGGCCCGCGCCCTCGAGGTAGACCTCGACCTCCAACCGGGCGAGCGGGTGGCGCTGCTGGGTCCGAACGGTGCCGGCAAGTCCAGCGTCCTGTCGATCATCGCCGGCATCCTGCGGCCCGACGCGGGCCGAGCCGAGATGGACGGCCGGATCCTCTTCGATCTCAACGCGAGCCGTACCCACCAGTGGCAGGCCCCGTGGGCGCGCGGCATCGCCCTGCTGGCCCAGGATCCGCTGCTGTTTCCGCATCTGAGCGTGCTGGACAACGTCGCGTTCGGTCCGCAGTCAGCCGGGCAGCCCAAGGTCAAAGCCCGCACGACGGCTCGGCACTGGCTCACCGAGGTCGGGGCGGCCGATTTCGCGGACCGCAGGCCGGCGCAGCTGTCCGGGGGCCAGGCTCAGCGGGTGGCGGTCGCCCGAGCCCTCGCCGCCGAGCCGCGCCTGCTCCTCCTCGACGAACCGCTGGCGGCCCTGGACGTGGGGGCGGCGCCGCTGCTGCGCCGGGTGCTGCGGCGGGTGCTGGCCGACCGATCGGCGATCATCGTCACCCACGACCTGCTGGACGCACTGCTGTTGGCCCAGCGGATCGTGGTCATCGACGGTGGCCGCATCGTGGAGTCGGGCCCGACCGATGAGGTGGTCCGACGTCCCCGGACCCCGTTCATGGCCCGGATCGCCGGACTGAACCTGATCAGCGGTATCGCCGTCGACGGCGGCGTCCTCGGTCGTGACGGTGAAGTGGTGCGCGGCGAATCCCACGCGGCCACGGCGGCGGGCGAACCGGCCATCGCCGTCTTCAGCCCCACCGCCGTCACCGTTTTCACCGAGCCACCGCACGGCAGCGCCCGCAACACGATTCCCGTGGGCATCGCCTCGCTCGAACCCCGCGACGAGCAGGTCCGGATCCACGCGGACACCGCGGGCGGGAGCCACCTGATCGCCGACGTGACCGCACAAACGGTCAGCGAACTCGATCTCTACCCGGGCCGCGACGTCTTCTTCGCCATCAAGGCGACCGCCGTCACGCTCTATCCGACCTGAGAATTACGCCCGACCGGATACCGTCGAGATCCTATGATTCTCATGGTGAGCTCCGTCGCCGTGCGTCGCCGGGCCGGCGCATGGTGAGCGTCCCCAAACCCACCGGCCTTGCGCTGCTGGCCGGCGCGATCGCCGGCCTGACGACCATCGCCGTATCGGATCTGGCGGCCTGGATCCTCGCTCCGGATGCGGCCCCGTTGACCGTGCTGGCCGCCTCCTTGGCGCGTTTGCTGCCCACGTCGGCCACCGATATCTACGCGGGCTCGGCCGATGTGGCCTCCCATCCGGCCACCGTGGTCGTCACCGGGCTGGCCGTCGTCACGCTGTGCGCGCTGGGCGGGGTGTTGGAGTTGCGCCGGCGCTACGCGGGCCTGATCATCTTCGGCGGCCTGGCGGCCGTCGGCCTGCTCGCCACCTTCGTCATCGTGCCCAGCTGGTTCCACACCTTCCTCCCGGCGCTGGTCGGCCCCGTGGCGGGCTACGTGGTATTGCACGCCCTGATCACCGCGCTGGCTCGGCACCTCGCACTCACCGCCGACCTGATCCGTCCGCAGACCCCGCAACGGCTGCCCACCGCACCGTCCGGGGCGTGGTCCACGCCGGTCGAGATCGATCTGTCGCGGCCGGTGGCGGTGCGGCGCCGTACGTTCCTGCGCACCACCGGTATCGTCGGCGGCGTCGCGGCGGCGGCCACCGTCGCCGGTGAGGCCCTGCTCGCCGGCACCAGGCAGGCGGCGAAGACCCGGGCCCAGATCCAGCTGCCGATGCCGGCCCAACCAGGACCGACGCCGCCCCCGGGGGCCGATTTGCGGATCGCCGGACTCAGCCCGTACGTGACGCCCACCGCCGAGTTCTACCGGATCGACACCGCCCTGCACGTGCCCATCGTCGATCCCGACACCTGGCTGCTCACGGTCACCGGGCTGGTGGAGCAGGAGATCACCATGACCTACCGGGAGCTGCTCGGCCGCCCGCTGACGGAGCACCTGTCCACGCTGACCTGCAAGGCCAACCCGGTCGGGGCCAATCGCATCGCCGGCAACCTGGTCGGCAACGCCTCCTGGCTGGGCTGGCCGGTGCGTGACCTGTTGGCCGAAGCCCGCCCGGACGCCAGCGCCGACATGGTGCTGGCCATCAGCCAGGACGGCTGGAGCGCCGGTGCCCCGCTGTCCGCGCTCGTCGACCCGGATCGGCAGGCGTTGCTCGCGGTCGGCATGAACGGCCAACTGCTGCCCCCGGAACACGGCTTCCCGGTCCGGATGATCGTGCCCGGGCTGTACGGCGACGTGTCCGCCACCAAGTGGCTGACCGAACTCAAGGTCACCAGCTTCGCCGCCGACCAGGGTTACTGGACTCCGTTGGGATGGTCGCCGACCGGTTCGATCCAGATCGCCTCGCGGATCGACGTGCCGCGGCCGGCCACCATCGACGAGGGCTCGGTCACGGTCGCCGGCGTGGCCTGGGCCCCGCACGTCGGGATCGAGAGAGTTCAACTCCGCGTCGACGACGAGGACTGGGAAGACACCGAACTCGGCGAGGTCACCGGGCCGGACACCTGGCGGCAGTGGAGCTACGGCTGGTCGGCCTCCCCCGGTCCCCACCGGCTGACGGTGCGGGCCACCGATGCCGACGGCCGGATTCAGACCGACGAGGTGACCCCGCCCGCCCCCCGGGGCGCCACCGGATGGCACAGCATCGAGGTGCGCGTCCGTCGACCCTGAGCGCGAATCCGGTGCCGCTCTGGCCGGCCGCTATCCGCCTCCGCCGAGGAACACGTACCGGGCGATCAGCAGCAGGGCAACCACGTACAGGATCGGGTGGACCTGCTTGCCGTGTCCGCTCAGCGCCTTGATCGCGCAGTAGCTGATCACGCCGAAGCTCACGCCGTTGGCGATGGAGAAGGTGAGCGGCATCGCGATGATCGTCAGGAACGCCGGCACCGCCTCCGACATGTCTGGCCAGTCGATGTGCCTGACGCCCTCCATCATCAGCGCGCCGATCAAGATCAACGCCGGGGCGGTCGCCGCGCCGGGCACCGCGCCGGCCAACGGCCAGATGAACATCGAGGCCGCGAACAGGAACCCGACGAAGGTGGCCGTGAGTCCCGTACGACCGCCCTCCTCGATGCCGGACGCGCTCTCCACGTACGCGGTGGTGGTCGACGTGCCGACCGCGGCGCCGAACATGGCGGCCGCGCCGTCCATCGAGAAGGTGAGCCTTGCCCGCGGCATGTCGCCCTGGTCGTCCAGGTAGCCGGCGCGCTGCGCCAACCCGGTCAGGGTGCCCGTGGCGTCGAAGAAGTCGACGAAGAAGAAGGTGAAGACGACGCTGAACAGGCCGATCCCGAGCGCGGCACCGATGTCCAGCTTGCCGACGAGGTCACCGGGCCAGACCGGCAGGCCGAGAACGCCGTTCGGGAAGCCGGCGAATGCCCCGAGCGCGCCGTCGGGTCCCACGTAGACCGCCGCCCGGGTGACGATGGCCAGCACCGAGGTGATCAGGATGCCGAAGAGGATGGCCCCCTTGACCTTGCGGTACAGCAGGACCGCGGTGATCAGCAGACCGATGACGGCCAGCCAGGCCGTCGGCTGGCCGAACGAACCCAGTCCGATCAGGGTGGCCTCGTTGGCCACGACGATGCCCGCGCTGCGCAACCCGAGGAAGGCGAGGAAGGCGCCGATCCCGGCGGTGATCGCGAACTTGAGCCCGAGCGGAATGGCCTTGACGATGGCCTGCCGGGCGCCGACCACGCTCAAGATCACGAACAGGGCGCCGGAGATGAAGACGGCACCGAGGGCCGTCTGCCACGGGTATCCGAGGGCACCGACGACGGTGAAGGAGAAGAAGGCGTTCAGTCCCATGCCGGGCGCTTGGGCGAACGGATAGCGCGCGACGATGCCCATCGCGAGGGAGCCGAAGCATGCCGCGATGCAGGTCGTCATCAACAGCTGCACGAAGGCGTTCGGTACGGGGATGGCCGGGGCCAGCACCTGCGGGTTGACGAAGATGACGTAGCTCATGGTCAACCAGGTGGTGAAGCCCGCCCGCAATTCGCGCGGGATGGTCGAGCCGTGAGCGGAGATCTGGAAGTAGCGGTCGATGAACGAGGTGCCCTCTTGGCCTCTCGCCGGTCTGTCGCTGCCGGTCCGACTGGTGGTCTGGGTCATGCCGCCTCCTTAGGGCGCGTGTCAGGCGAAGGCGTGGGGGCGCCGATGGCTTCGTACAGCTGGTGACCGCCGACCCACACTCCGGCGACGTCGGCCGACGTCCCGAGAGCGAAGATCTTGGCCAGGGCATCGCTGGCGTCGCCGGCGTGGGCCAGGACGGCAGCAAGGGTGGTACCGGGTTGCGGCCGCAGCCAGAGAGCGTCGAACTGCTTGCCGACACTCAGGTCGCCCACCGAGTCCGCCATACCGAGGGCTCGAGCTCCGGCGTGGGTGGCCAGATAGAGCAGGTGGACAGGGGTGAGCGGTAAGCCCTCGGGTCCGAGGAGTTGTTGGGCGAAGTAGGCCTGTAGGCCTTCCTTGAGCAGACTGAATCCGGTGCCGCCGCCCACGTCGGAGCCGAGTGCGACCCCGACGCCGTGGGCGACGTGCCGCCGGAGTGGGAACAGCCCACTGCCCAGGGCGGCGTTGCTGGTCGGGCAGTGGGCGACGAAGGCACCCGCCGCGCCGAGCATCTCGAGTTCGTGTTCGGTCGGGTGCACGTTGTGGGCCAGTACGCTCCGGTCGGTGACCACCCCGTGATGCGCGTAGGTGTCGAGGTAGTGCCGGCGCTCGGGGAAGAACGCCGCCACTTGATCGACTTCGGCACCGTTCTCGTTGATATGGGTGGTGAACCGGGTGCCGTCGATCTCGAGCAGATCACGGCAGACCTCGAGCATCACCTCCGAGGCCGACAGCGCGAATCGCGGCGTCACCGCATAGCGCAGGCGGCCGACTCCGTGCCAGCGCTCGATCAGTTTCACACTGTCGCTGTGAGCCGCCTCGGCGGTGGTCAGCAAAGGTTCGGGCAACACCCGGTCGCTCAGCACCAAACCGGCGGTGATCCGCAACCCGGACGTCGACGCCGCCTCGAAGAGCGCGTCCACCGCGGCCGCGAAGTGAGCACCGAAGACCAGGGCCGACGTCGTGCCCGAGGACACCAGCCCATGCAGGAATTCCTCGGCCACCGCCGCGGCGTAGGCCGGATCGGCGAGCCGCATCTCCTCGGGCAGGGCGCAACGGTCCAGCCAGTCGAGCAGCGGCATCCCGAGGCCGCCGATCGCCCGCACCTGCGGGTAGTGCACGTGGGTGTCCACGAAGCCGGGGAGCAGCACCCCACCACCAAGGTCCACGACATCGTGGTCATCGTGGGCCGCGTGAATGTCGGCGAAAGGCCCGCGAGCGAGGATCACCCCGTCGACCACCAGCAGTCCGCCGTCGGCCTCGGTGGCCAGCGCGGCTATGGGCTCGTCGGTGAACGGGTCACCGGGGACGTCGACGATGTTCCCCCGATAGATGGTCATGATGCGTGCCCTGAGGTGGTTGGCGCTTCGACCAGCTCAGGGCGCCAGCTCTGTACCAATGCCGCCGCGACGCTGACCGCGATGACGGCCGGATCCTTGCCCTCCAACCCGGGCAGACCGATCGGCGAGGTGATCTTGGCGATCGCGTCTTGATCATGGCCTTCGGCGGCCAGCATCTTCTGGAAGCGCAACCACTTCGCCCGGGAGCCGATCAGTCCGATGCTCCCGAGTCGACCATCGCGCGCCTCGATCAGACGCAAACCCGCGTCGCAGAGGGCGAAGTCTTCGGCATGATCGTGGGTCATGATCAACACATGGGCGCCGCGGGGCAGCCGGTCGAGCACCACTTCGCCGATCAGTTCCCGGTGCACGGTGACGTCGGCCACCCCTTCGGTCACGTCGGCCATCCGCAACGCGTCCAGCTGCTCGGCGCGGGAGTCCACCAGGTGGAGCTGCACCTCGTGTCGGGACAGGATCCGAGCCAGCTCGTAGCCGACGTGCCCCACGCCGAAGATTGCGACCGTCGGACGGACCGGCAGGGGCTCCAGCAGCAGCTGGACGACACCGCCGCAACACTGCCGACCATGATCGTTCCGGGCGTGCTCGTTGAGTCGGGATTCCATCGTCTCCGGTGAACGAGCGCCGGTGACCAACATGGAGCGGGCCCGGTCGACGGCGGTCTCCTCCAGATTGCCGCCACCGACGCTGCCCCACGTGCGATCGGTGCCGACGACCATCTTGGCGCCCGCATCCCGGGGCGCGTGCCCGCGGACCGAGACCACGGTGACCAGGACCCCGGGAACGCCTTCGGCGCGGAGGTGCGCCACAGCGCTCAGCCAGTCCATCTCAGGCCTGCGCGTACGACTCGGGGACCGAGTGGTCCGTGGGTGCCGCCCCGGCGGCCGGACCGGAGGCGTAGACCTGCGATGCCGCGGACTTCGCGAGCTCAGGTTCCGGGTGTCCCGCCCGGGCCGCCTCGATCGCCCAGAAGACGGCTTCGGGCGTGGCCGGGCTGCCCAGGTCGATCTCCATCCCACCCGGCCCGAAGGCGGCGACAGCCTGCCGCAGTGCCTCGCGGGTCGAGAAGGCCAGCATCAGCGGCGGTTCGCCGACCGCCTTCGACCCGTACACCACGCCCATCTCCGTGGCCTCCTCGAAGAGGTGGACGTTGAACTCCTCCGGCATCTCCGAGAAACTCGGCAGCTTGTAGGTGCTGGCCGCCTGGGTGCTGAGCCGGCCGCGATGCGGCCCGTCCGTCGTGTCCCAGCGCAGCTCCTCCAGGGTCAGCCAGCCGGCCCCCTGGACGAAGCCGCCCTCGATCTGCCCGATATCGACCAGCGGCGAGAGGCTGTCGCCGACGTCGTGCACGATGTCGGTGCGCCGGAACCGGTACGCGCCGGTGAAGCCGTCGACCTCGACCTCGGACAAGGCGGCCCCGTAGGAGTAGTACTTGAACGGCTCACCCTGCATCCGATCGGCGTCCCAGTGCAGGCCTTCGGTGCGGTAGAAGCCGGCCGCCCACAGCGACACCCGCTGCATGTAGGCCTTCCGGGCCAGCTCCGCCCAGCTGAGTTCGCGATCATGGAATCCGATCCCGGTGACCTGGCCGTCGGCGAAGCGGACGTCGGCCGGATGCACGTCCAGGATGCGCGCCGCCACCTCGGCCAGCCGCCCGCGGATCTGATCACAGGCATTCTTGATCGCGCCGCCGTTCAGGTCGGCGCCCGAGCTGGCGGCGGTGGCCGACGTGTTCGGCACCTTGTCGGTCCGGGTGGGGGCCAACCGGACGTACGAGAGCGGCACCCCCAACGCGGTCGCGGCGACCTGGATCATCTTGGTGTGCAGGCCCTGACCCATCTCGGTGCCGCCGTGGTTGATCAGCACCGAGCCGTCCTTGTACACGTGCACGAGGGCGCCGGCCTGGTTGAACGCGGTCAGGTTGAACGAGATGCCGAACTTCACCGGGGTGATCGCCAGCCCCCGCTTGCTGTCCGGATGGCTCGCATTGAAGGCGGCGACCTCCTCGACCCGGCGTCGGTAGTCTCCCCGCTCCAGGACCTGGTCCCAGATGGCGCAGAGCCGTTCCGGATGCCGAACCGGCTGGCCGTACGGGGTGGCCTGGCCCTGCCGATAGAAGTTGCGGCGTCGCAGGTCCGCGGCGTCGATCCCGAGTTGCGGGGCGCATCGGCCAAGGATGTCCTCGATCACGATCATCCCCTGCGGCCCGCCGAACCCGCGGAACGCAGTCTGGGACGTTTTGTTGGTCTTGGCGATCTGGCCGTGGACCTCGATGTGGGGTATGTAGTAGGCGTTGTCGATGTGGCACAGGGCCCGGGCCAGCACGGGCTCGGACAGGTCCAGACTCCAACCGCCGTCGCTGGTCAAGGTGGCGGTCAGGGCACGGATCATCCCATCCTCGTCGAAGCCGGCCTCCCAGCGGGCGTGGAACGGGTGCCGCTTGCCGGACATGGTGATGTCCTGGGTCCGGTTCAGCCGCAACCGCACCGGCCGGCCGGTCACGGTGGCGCCGAGCGCGGCGATCGCGGCGAAGCCGTGTGGTTGCATCTCCTTGCCGCCGAAGCCGCCACCCATCCGCAGGCATTGCACGGTGACGGCGTGGCTCGACAGGCCGAGCACGTGAGCCACGATCTCCTGGGTCTCCGAGGGGTGCTGCGTGCTGGACTGGACGAAGATCTGGCCGTTCTCGTCGACCAGGGCCAGCGAGGCGTGGGTCTCCAGGTAGAAGTGCTCCTGGCCGCCGAACTCGAACTCGCCACTGAAGCGGTGGGCCGAGTTGGCCAGCTCGCCCGCCGCGTCGCCGCGGGAGACGGTCCGGTGGTGCCCCTGGAAGCTCCCGCCCTCGATCGCCTCGGTCAGCGTGAGGACGGAGGGCAGCGGCTCGTACTCCACCTCGACCGCGTCGGCCCCCATCCGGGCCGCCTCCTGGGTCTCGCCCAGCACCCAACAGACGGCATGGCCGTAGAACATGACTTCGCTGGGGAACAGGGGCTCGTCGTGTTTGACGCCGGCGTCGTTGACCCCGGGCACGTCGTCGGCCGTGAGCACCCGCACCACGCCGGGCACATCGTAGGCCGGCTTGACCCGCAGGTCGGTGACCTCAGCGTGCGCGTACGGGGCCTGCACCGGCCAGGCGTGCAGCACACCGGCCGTCCGGGCGAGGAGATCATCGGTGTACAACGCTGCCCCGGTGACGTGCAGATCGGCGCTCTCGTGCGGGACCTCCAGTCCGACCTTCGGGTTGACCGGGCGTTCGAACAGCGTGCTCACGACGCGACCTCCACATCTGCCCGCGGGTTTTGTGCGTAGAACTTGAAGAGCGACTGCCGCAACATCGCGGCCCGGAACCTCGCCGAGGCCCGATGATCATCCAGCGGGGTGCCTTCACCGGCCAACACCTCGGCGGCGTCCAGGATCACCTCGTGGTTCCAGTTCCGACCAGACAGTGCCTCCTCCGTGGCGGTGGCCCGGATCGGGGTGGCTGCGATTCCGCCCAATCCGATCTTGATGTCGGCCACGGTGCCGTCGTCGAGACGCATCGCGAAAGCCACCGCCACACTGGAGATATCGTCGAAACGACGCTTCGCGATCTTGTGGAAGGCGCTCAGCGGGGCAATCGGCTGCGGCACCAGGACGGTCTTGATCAGTTCGTGCCGCCGGCGGACCGTTTGGCGGTAGCCGGTGAAGTACTCGGCCAGCCGCACCGTACGCTCCCCCTCCTGGGCGGCCAGCACAACCGAACAATCCAGCGCGAGCAGGACGGGCAGGCTGTCCCCGATCGGCGATCCGGTACCCAGATTGCCGCCGAGGGTGGCGCCGTTGCGGATCAGGCGGGAGGCGAACTGGGGGAACATCTCCGCGAGGAGCGGTACCCGGCCGGACAGTCCGCGCTCGATCTCTGAAAGGGTGAGCGCCCCGCCGATCTCGATCACGTCGTCGCGGAACTCCAGGGTGCGCAGCTCGGCGAGGCGGTCGATGGCCACGGTCAGGGCGGCGCGTTCGTGCCGGATGTTGAGCTCAACACCCCAGTCGGTGGAGCCGGCCACCAGCTGGGCGTCCGGCTGGTCCACCAGGATGTCCAGCGTCTCCGCGAGGGTGGTCGGGCGGACGAAATCGCCTTGGCTGCTGGTCACCGAGGTCGCCACCGCGGCGGGCGCGGGTCGGGCGCAGCGAGCGGCGAACTGATCATCGGCCTCCGGCCGGCCCAGCGCGTAGGCGGCGTCCCGAATCGGCCGGTAGCCGGTGCAGCGGCAGAGGTTGCCGCTGAGGGCGTGCAGGTCGAACCCGTTCGGTCCGTGTTCATGATCAGCAGCATGACCGGGGGCGGTCGGATCGGTAGCCACTTCCTCGGCGACGCCTGACCGCTGGGCCCGTTCCTGCCCGTTGTGGGCCTCGGGCTCGGAGGCAGCGGAACGCTGCGCGCCATCGCCGGGTCGCCGGTCGGCGCGATAGAACTCGGCCGCCATCGAGCAGATGAACCCGGGAGTGCAGTAACCGCACTGCGAACCGCCACGGTCGGCCATCTCCCGCTGCACCGGATGGAGCCGGCCCGGGGCGCCCAGACCCTCCGCGGTGATGACCTCTTGGCCGTCCAGACCGGCCGCCGGAACCAGGCAGGCGTTGATCGCGGTCCACTGACTGCGATCGCCGTCGGGCCGGGCGACCAGCACGGCGCAGGCACCGCATTCGCCCTCGGCGCAACCCTCCTTGCTTCCCGTCAGGCCGTCGCCGCGCAACCAGTCCAGCAGGGTGACGTGTCCGCCGACATCACCCAGCGGCCGCGGCTGGCCGTTCACCATCACCTGTGAGCTCATCAGAAACGCTCCTGTCCGAAACTCCCGTAGCTGCCCGCGCTGTTTGCGCGACCTAGCACCGCCCCGCCCTGTCCGGCGGAAGTAGTGCATGGTTCGAACGGTTCGTCGGTCCCCCTGCAGCTGGTTATCCATGCGAACAACTGCTGGAGCGTTGACGGGACTCTAGCCGATCCTCGCGTGCTTGACTAGATGCTTGCGGAACAAAGTTTCCACGATGCGGTTACGGAGTGGTTACGCACGCGCGACGGGTCGGGAACGGTTAACTCCCTTGCGATCTTCGCGGTCGCCAGGGACCGTAGACCTATGCAGAAACCGCTCCGATGCCGACTCCGCCTGCACTCATGGGATGTTCGTGAGAACCCAGAGACCAGGGAGCGGTACGAGGTCTGCGTACGCTGCGACGCCTACCGTGACCGGGGGCGAGCCGCACCCGGGGCCGGAGCGGCCGGGATCACCGGAGCCGGCTTCAACTGATCGCCCCCAGGTCGCCGTTGCGACCCCCGGATGTGCAGTAGCGTCGCGGTAAGCGAGGACGGATCGCACCGTCACTGCACAGTCCAGGGGAGGCGATGACGATTCCGCGGCGGAGAGATCGGGGCCGATGAGCCAGGTCAGCAGTGTGCTGGTTCGCCAGCGCGTCCGGCTCCGGGAGATCGTCGAGATCCTGGCTCGGTACGGTCTGTCGGGTTACGCCCACCACGCGGCCCAGGCGCATCCGGGTGGTGACAATCGTCATTCGCTGGGCACACTCGCGGCGAAAGCCGACCCGGCCCTGGCGGCCCTGAGCACCGGTCAACGGGTCCGGGGCGCACTGAGCGAGCTCGGCACGACCTGGATCAAGCTCGGCCAGATGCTGAGCGTCCGCCCCGACATCGTCGGTGCCGAGGTGGCCGAGGAACTCACCAAGCTGCAGAGTGCGGTTCCCGCGGACCCGCCCGGCCACGCCGAGGGGGTGATCCAGGCCGAGCTCAAGGAGCCGGTGACCGCACTCTTCGCGTCCTTCGACCCGCAGCCGCTCGCGTCGGGATCCGTGGCCCAGGTTCACCGGGCGACCACGCTGGACGGGGCGGATGTCGTCGTCAAGGTCCTGCACGCCGACGTCGAACGTCGGGTGCTCGCCGATCTCGAACTGATGGCGGCCCTCGCGGAGTACGTCGAGTCCGTCGACCCCGCCTTCGCCCGCTACCGCCCGACCAAGGTCGTCGCCGAATTCGAGACCCTGATGCGCTCGGCGATCAATCTGACCCAGGAGGCCCACAATCTCGCTCGGTTCCGGCTGACCTTCGCCGACGAACCCGATATCACCCTCCCGGGCGACTACCCCAGCCTTTCCGCCCGACGGGTCCTGACCATGGACCGGATGACCGGGGCGGTGCTCGACGACCAGGACAGTGTCGCCGCGGTGTCCTGGAACGTCGACGAGCTCGCGCACCGGACGAGCGAGATCTATCTGGACATGATCTTCCGTGACGGCCACTACCATGCCGACCCGCACCCGGGAAACTTCTTGCTCAACCGGGGCAGCATCACGATTCTCGACTTCGGCGACGTCGGCAACCTCACCCCGGCCGGCCGGCTCCGGCTCGAAGCTCTGCTGATCGCTATCGCCGAAGGCAGTCTCGACGACCTGTCCGAGGCGATGTTCGAGATGACCGGAGCGACCCCGAACACCGACCGCGACCGGCTCGACGCCAACGTGACCGAGCTGATGGGTCCGTTCCTGGCCTCTGACACCAGCGGGCTCGACATCGATGCCTTCGTCCGGGCGATCCTGGAGGTGATCCATCGCAGTCAGTTGCAGCTGCCCTCCGACCTCGCTTCGGTGCTACGCGTCATGTCGCTTCTCCAAGGCCTGGCGGCGAAGGTGGGGGCCCACGTCGATTTCGTGGAGATGGTGCGGCCGCACATCGAGCGCTTTCAGATGGGACGGTTCGATCCCAAGCGACTCAAGCAGCAGGCGGCCCGGCGGCTCCGCAGCTGGGACACGCTGCTCGGTGCCCTCCCCGATGACCTGCGCGAGATCGCCGCGCGGCTCCGCGACGGATCCGCGACGGTCAACATCGACCTGCACGACCCCGACAACCGGATCGACCAGCTCGTCGACGGACTGATCGTCGCCGCGCTGACGGTCGGGGCCTCGGAACTGCTGGCCCGGCAGGCCGGACCCACCGTCGGTTCGACATCGGCGCCCGGCGCTGTCGCCGCTGCCCTGGCGTTGGCGATGTACACCCGGCTGCGTCGCCGGTCCGGCGCCTACGTCCCGCTGCGGACCCGCGTCGCCGGCCTGGTCCAGTTCGTGGCCGAGAGCAGGCCGATCCGCGCGGCCGCAGACCGGGTCCCGACGGCGCCGAGGTGAGCGTCATGCTCTGCCGGTGACCTAGCCCACCGATATATGCCCATCGATACACCCATCGATATGCCCCTCGTCATGGAGAGTGAGGCGGCCTTCATCCGCGGGGTCCGGTCGATCGACACCCGAAGGCCGGTCTTTGCCCGGACCGGAAGGGGTGGGAATCTGCGTTCGCACGACAGCTGGATGGAGACCTGCTTCCAGCACAGCGAGGACCTCCTCGACGTGCCGCTGTTGCGCCGGATCTGGGCGACGCTTCGCGAACTGCCCCGTACGGCGGCCGACGTCATGACTCACGGTGACCTGATCCCCGGAAACGTGTTGGTCCGGAACGGTCGACTCACCGGCGCCGGATGGGCCGCCGAACCCTTGACCGCATCGTCGAAAATCCCTCCGCTCGAGCCGAGCGGAGCTCGCGGATTACCCTGTCCGACGAGATCACAGAGGAGGACCCGGTGCCCAAGACCGAAGAACAGAACGACGGATCGGTGCCCGGCTCAGCGCCGGCTCGCGCGGAACCCCAAACGCTGTACGCGCGCACCCTCGCCCCGGGCCAGCGGTGTGAGGTCCGGATCGCTGGGCCCGGCGGCGGCGAAACGCTGCTGCTGGCGACCGATGAAGTGCTGCTCGAGGCTCCCAACTGGACGCTCGACGGATCGGCGTTGATCCTCAACGGATCCGGTGTCCTGTGGCGTTTGGACCTGCAGTCCGGAACGCTTGGTCACGTTCCGTTGTCCGGCGTGCCCGAACTGAACAACGACCACGTCCTCGCCCCCGACGGACGATCCATCTACCTCTCGGCGAACGACGGTCACATCTACCGGGCCGACCTTTCGGGTGGGCCGGGCACACGCGTCACGGCGGACGACGGGATGCTGCACTATCTGCATGGCGTGCGACCCGATGGCCGGCAACTGGCGTACGTCGGCATCCCGGCCCGTGATCCGAGTGTCCCGGGCCGGCTGTTCGTGGCCCCCGCCGACGGACCGGGACCGGCACGAGAGATTGCCACCGGGAAAGGTCACGTGGACGGCCCGGAGTACTCGCCGGACGGTCAGTGGATCTACCTCAACACCGAAGCCTTCACCACCACAATCGGGCACGCTCAGATCGGACGGCTGCGAGCCGACGGGGACGGTCTGGAGCAACTCGTCCGCAGCGACACGGTGGACTGGTTTCCCCATCTGTCTCCGGACGGCGAATTCGCGGCCTATCTGCGATTCCCCGCCGGCACCCAAGGACATCCTGCGGACCTGGCCGTGGAGATCGTGCTGGTCGCGACGTCGGCTTGGACCACCCCGCTGCGCACCTACGGCCTCCCCGGCGGCCAGGGCACCATCAACGTCAACAGCTGGGCGCCGGACTCACGCCGCTTCGCCTTTGTTTCGTACCCCGCCGGCTGAGCTACATCCGTATCAGGAGGCGGTCATGATCGAACACACTGTGAGTTTCGCCCTCGTCCATCCCGAAGGTTCAGCCCAGGAAGCAGACTTCCTCGCCACCGGGCGGCGGGTCCTCTCAGCCATTCCGGGGGTGGGGGACTTCACCGTCTCCCGCCAGGTCAGTCCGAAGAGTGAGCACCGATTCCGGTTCTCCATGCGGTTCGCCGACCGCGCCGCCTACGCCGCCTACGACGGCCACCCGGCGCACGCCGACTTCGTCGCCACCCGATGGGCCACGGAGGTCAGTTCGTTCCAAGAGCTCGACCTGGTTCCGTACGCTCCCTCGTAGCCGTGCGTCGGGGGTCTGGCTGGCGATCGCCGGGCGGGCCACTGTCCATGCGGTACGAAACGACCGTTCTCGTGTCCTCGAGCGGTGATGCCTGCAACAATCACTGCCATTCACGGTGCGAAAGGTGTGGTGAGGGTGCTCGAACACTGGAGCGAGTTCTTTGTCGCCACCGCCGGGGCCGCTGCCGCGTTGGCCGGGCTGATCATCGTGGCCATGTCGGTCAACATCCAGCGGATCATCGAGCTGCCGGGCATGACCTCGCGAGCAGCCGTCACGATCGCCACCTTGATCTTGATCGTGGTCAGCGTTTCCGCGGCACTGATCCCGGGACAACCGCTGGCGATTCTCGGGTTGGAGATTCTCGTGTTCGCCGCCGGCACGATGGTGATGCTGATCCAATCCGCCGTCGCGATGCTGCGCGCCGCCGGCCCGGAGTACCGGACCGTCACGGTCGTCAAGATCGTCTTGACGGCAATCCAGATCCTGCTCTTCGCCATCGGGGCAGTGCTGTTGCTGACCGGAGTCGAGGAGGGCATGTATTGGGTCGCGGCCGGGGTGCTGACGGTGTTCATCGGCTCGGTCGCCAACGCCTGGGTGCTGCTGGTCGAAATCCTGCGCTGATTACCTCGGGCCGCTGAGCCGTTCGGTGAGATGGATGCCGACGGTGTCACCGGCGCCCTTCCCGATGACCGAGCGCAGCTCCGCGGTGACCGGCAGCTTGTGCGTGCCGTCCCCCAGGGCCATGAACGAGCTGCGGAACGGCACTCCGTCGATCGTGCCGGCGACCTTCACCGTGCCCCGGGTGCAAAAGTACTCGGCGGTCCAGTCGGTGACGACAAAGGTCCAACCGCCCTTGGCCTCGCTCCGTTGCAGAACCGCGGTGAAGGCCCGATCGAGCGGCCCCGGGCCGGGAGCGGGCACCGAGGCCGGGGCGGAGCGGGCAGTCGGGGAGGTCAACGGGGTTCCTCGACGACGTAGAAGCGGTTGCCGTCGGGGTCGTCGACGGTGTACATCGGCGGCACTCCGTCCCACGAGATGATCTCGCTGACCGTGACGCCACGGCTTCGCATCCCCGCGTGCTCGAACTCGGCGTCAGGAACGACGAAGCGGATCCCGGTGTCGGAGCCAGGTCGAGCGGAGTCATCGTCCGGATCGTTGGCGTTGAGCGCGATGGACGTACCGGCGCCCGGGGGCGCGACCTCGATCCAGCGCATGGTCGGACTGATCGGCGCGTCGAGCCTCTTCTCGAAGCCGAGTGTCTCGACGTAGAAGGCGAGCGCCTGATCTTGATCTTGGACGGTGACGGCCACCGTACGGACGTCGGTGATGCTGGTCTGGGGCATGATCATTTCTCCTCATCGGTTGCCGGATGGTCGCCGTACATGAGCGAGCCGGGGGTGGTCAGGGTCTGCCCACTCTCCAGCCAGGTCTTCAGTCCGGAGAGGATCATCGGCCAGCCGCCGTAGAGTTCCGGCGGGGCGTCGTCCTGAAGTTGATCATGGGTGACGAGCAGCCGGCAGGAGTCACCGACCGCTTCGATCTCCCAGGTCACCCTCGACGTGCCTGCCCGCTCCGCCTCTTCGCTCCACAGCGTGTGCATCGTCTGCACCAGCCGGTGCGGTGGCTCGACGACGAGGTTCTCGCCCTCGGCGAGCGGCCCGTCCGAGGCCGGATGCACCAGCGCGTACGTGGAGCCGGCGGCCCAGGTCGACTCGACTGCGACACCGAAGTGGTACTTCGCGCGCACCGCTGGATCGGTGATCGCCTCCCACAGGCGTTCCGGCGTCGTCCGAATGTAGATCTCGAAGACCTTCTCCATGTCCTGCTCCAGTTCCGTTTTCAGGCCGGTCAGACCGGCGGCCCACGGCTCGGCGTACTTGCTGACCCACCGGTCGTGGACCAGCCGGATCGGGATGGGATTCAGATAGTGCAGCTTCTCGCGCCCCCGGCGCTTCGCGACGACGAGACCAGCCTCCTCGAGCAGGCGCAGGTGCTTCGCGATGCCGACCCGGGTGAGATCGTGGCGCGCCGTCAGCGCCACGAGTGTCTGCCCGTCCGATTCATACAGCGCATCGAGCAGAGCCCGCCGCGTCGGGTCGGCCAGCGCCCGGAAGACCACATCCACACTTCAAACAATAGGAAACTAAAAGGTTTCCTGTCAAGGGTGGTCGTGATGTGCGGAGGCCGCCGGAAACCTTCGAAATGTCTCCGGCGGCCTCGCGCTGGAGAGCGTCGGACACCTGATGACGACCCTCTCAGATCCGCGAAGGAACGCGGCGGACGGGTAGTTCGGCCTCAAAGCGCCGGTGCACATCGATGGGCACGGACAATCGGGTCTTACGAACTTCGCCGCCAAGAACTGCCCCTCGCAGACCTTTACATGGTAAACCGGTTGAGCTGTTTCGTGAAGAGGTCGTCAGTCCCGGCGGGTCAGTTCGAAGACCGGATGGTACGCAGCCTCGGCAACGAAGCTCTCGACCGGCGCGTCCTGATGCGCCTGAAAGTACGCCCGGGTCGCTGTGGCGATGCGAATGTACTGCTGGAGGACCGGCCCCGCCTCCTGATCAGTAACCTCGCGAATCGCATAAGTCTGCGAGCGGCCCCGCCGGGTCAGTCGCACCTCCCCAGCAGCGCGCGCGTTGTGCACCCATCCGACCGGTCCGTACGGCGCGACGAGCCACCGTCGTCCGTCGTACTCGACGATCACGACTGGGTTCTTCCGGGGCCGACCGGTCCGGCGCCCGCGCGTGGTCAACAGGTAGGAGTGCGGGACGAGGCCCGCGGCCACCAGCGTGCTCATGATCCCGTTCTCCACCTGGCGCCACCGACCTCCCCGATACCGATACCTCCGCTGGGGGCGGAAGCGGGCTGCATCGCCCTCAGGGCAGTCCCCAGCAGTCACGATTCGGCGAGGCGGCCGAGCGATACGTGGGGCCGCGCGTCCGCTGTGATTTTGGGGCCCGCCGTGCCGTCCACCTGCTGCATGTTGTCATCGTGGCAACCGCCGAACGACGTGTCGAGTCCGTCCCCAGCGCTCGATGGCGATCAGGTGGTGAGTGATCATGGCTCGAGCAGTTCCTGGACGATCTGCTCGCCGGGGCTTCGTAGGCTCGGCTGGGGTGGTGCTGGCGGCGCGCCAGCAACGGCGGACCTCGACGAAGGCCGAAGGAGGGGCGCCCCGGACTGCCGTCGAACAGGGTGTCGAGATACTCCTTGGGTGGCGTACGACGTTGAGCTTGCTGACCGGCTGCGGGAACTGCTGGCCCGTGAATCCGGAGTTGCAGAAAAGCGCATGTTCGGCGGGTTGGGTTTCCTGATCGGAGGCCACCTGGCCGTCAGTGCCAGCAGCCGAGGCGGCCTCCTCCTGCGGGTCGATCCGCAGCAGGGCGAGGAACTGCTCCAGGATCCACGGGCCGAGCCGTTTGTCATGCGCGGACGTGAGATGTCCGGCTGGCTACACGTCGAGGCCGATGCGTCCATGACCGATGAAGAGCTGGCCCGGTGGGTCGAGTTGGGCGTGCTTTACGTCAGGTCGTTGCCGGCGAAGTGACAGGCAGGGACCCGGATCCGGGCCGTTTGGTCATCCGACGTCGAAGGCGGTACCTCTAGGACATGCCGAAGCCTCCGCTGCCCGATCCCGTCCGGGCATTTCTGAGCGACCCGCAGCCCGCCGTGATCGCCGGCGTGCGCCCCGACGGGCAGCCGGTCAGCGTGCCGACGTGGTACCTCCTGGACGGCGACGAAGTGCTCGTCAATATGGACGCCCGCCGTCGCCGGCTGGCCTACCTCCGCGCCGATCCGCGCGTCAGTCTGAGTGTGCTCGACGGCGGCGACTGGCACACCCACGTCAGTCTCCAGGGCCGGATCGTCCGCTGGCGCGACGACGAAGGGCTGGCCGACATCGACCGGTTGTCCCGCCACTACCGCGGAGCCGCGTACTCGACCAGGGACCGGCCACGGGTCAGCGCCTGGATCGCGGTCGAGCGATGGCACGGGTGGGGTCGGCTGCACGCGTAGCACTTGCTTGCTGCCTGCCGGACGAGGTGCCCTCGACCCTGCCCTGGGTGACCGCGAGCGCGTCCTGTGCGCCCGCCTTCGTGACAGATCTCAAGTTGACCGTGCGACCCGGCGCTCGGGCGTGGGACGCTCTGCGGATGGCAGGCACAGATCTTGGACGCTTCGCCGATGCGAGCGCGATCATCTCCCGCGGGGCGCACGGTGTCGGTCGGGCGTGCGCGACCCGCGGGCATTCCTTTGCTGCGGCGCAGCAGCAACGGTCCCGCGATCGTGACCGTCAGCTCGATCAACGCCCTCACCGCTCTGGGTAGGGAACCCTATTCATCCGCAAAAGCAGGAATCGGCTCGCTGACCCTCAACCTCGCCGCCAGCCTGGCTCCGAACGGCATCCGCGTGAACACGGTGGCACCCGGCACCATTCGAACCCGGAACTGGGACGCCCAGGTCGGCGGCGCGGACCGCATGCGACATCTGTATCCGCTCGGCCGCGTCGGCGAACCCGAGGACGTCGCCGCCGCTGTGGCCTTCCTGGCTTCGAGCGACGCAGCCTGGATAACCGGAGACACGCTGCCCGTCGACGGGGGATTGATGACGGGTCAGGCGCTGACGCTGCTACCGAACCCTTAGCGGCGAGAATCGGCCGATCCTCCGCGAAGCTCGAACGGCCGGTTGCGGTGCCACCACGCTGCTGATTGCTCAACCACGTCTAGGAGAGGGGAGCGACACCACCCGACTGCTCAGCGCCAGCACGGGACCGCTGAGGCTGTAGACGACCACCCGGTCGGCGCCACGCCCCTCGACGACCAGAATTCCGCCGACTTCCGTGACGGCCAGGGCCACGGGCCCCGCCATCGGCAACGTCGTCTCGCCGATGACGTCGAGGGCTGCGCCGGCTTGGTCGACGCGGGCCGCACCCACCACTACTGGGCCGCCGGCGTCGGCGCCCCCGTCGTCGGTCCGCAGCCAAGCCACCGTGTAGCCGGCCCCCGCCACGTCCTCCAGACCGGTCAGCGCAAGCTCCCCGCGGCGTCGACCGGCAGCGTCGACCATGATCAGATCGTCCGGGGCCGCCACCGCCAGCTGTCCGGCGTGCAGCGGGAAGGCCACCCCGGCCGCTGGCTCCGGCCACGCCTCGCCGAGGGCCACCAGGCCGGAGGTTCGCATCTCCAGCACCAGCAGAACGGCTCGCTCTTCGCGCCAACCCCAGACGGCGACCCGACCGCGAGCGGGGTCGACGGCGACGCCGTCCGGTTCCAGTGCGGCCGCGAAAAGCAGCGGTGCGGCTGAGACCGACGCCCAGACCGAGACGTCGCCCTCGGCCGACACCCCGGCCACCAGCGCACCTGACACCGCAACTCGATACAGCAGCGGCGCCTCGGTGGTGACCGGTCCCGCGGGACCCTGCCAGGTGAGCTGGGCGCCACCCGCGACCGCGACCGCACCGCCGCCGATGGCCACGCAGTCCACCGGATGCTCCGGGGTGACCTCGAGCAGCCGCTCGGCCCGGTCGGACACGTACAGCCGGTCGGCGCCGACGACGAGCAGCGACCCGGATGTCGGATCGACCAGGCCGCGAGCCGCGACCGGGGTGGTGATCATCGCACCGCGAGGTACGTGGCGAGAACGCTGCCGGCGAGATGGGTCTGGGCCAATTGCTTGAGCGGCTGGTTCTTTCCCAGGCCCTTCCGATCGGTCGCGTCGAGGCCGTCCATGGCTGCCCGCACCGCTGTCGCCTTCGGGTTCCGTGGCTGCCCGGCGGCCGCCGCGCGATCATCGGCCAGGCAGTCGGTCGGGCTGCAGGCGTCGATGGCTTCCCGGAGGTTCTCGATGCGTACGGAGTTCACGGGATTGATCGATACGGGTTGGCTGAAACCGACGACCATGGCCCGCCAGCCGGTGACGTTCGTGTTCCAGTTCTTGCGCATGTAGGGATAGGCGGAGACCGGTGCGGCCATCAGGTGCTGAAAGATGCCGAACTGCCGCTCGTTCCAGGTGAACCCGAGCCGCTTGATCCGCTTCCGGGGGGACAGATGGTCGAAGGTGCCCGTCAGCCAGTACGCCCGGAACTCGCTCTGGAACCGCTCGGTGTCGGTGTCCCCGCTCTTGTCCGCGTCGTGCTGCGCCTCGTGCTTGATGGTGTTCCGGAATTGGGCCTTGCCGCCACGGGTGGGTTCGACCACGGTGATGTGGTTCCCGGTGTGGAAGCCGTCGACGGCCGGCGCCTGGAAGTCGACGTCGGTGTTGGTGTAGGTCGCGGTGCCCTTCGCCTTGCGTACGTACGGAGCGGGCGGCTGGCCGAGCGGCCCTCCGGGATAGGAGAAGAGCGCCACCTTTCCGCGCTGCCCCGATGCCTTGGCCCGGGCATCGGAGTCGTGGGTCAGGGTGAGGGCGAAGAGCAGGACCTTCCCGGTGGTGAACCACTCGGCCGAGTTGCGCAGCCGGACGTCCTTCTTCGCCTTCTTCGCCTCGTCCAGCCAGTTCTGCATGACGGCGCGCTCGGCGATGTTGTGGGCGATGGCTTTCTCGTACGCCTTCTGGTCCGGTCCTTCGGGCGCCACCGGGTTCTTGCGCTTCCCGGTCGAGCCGCGGAACGGATATCCGGCGACATATCCGCGCTTCAGCTTGGTCAGTCCGGCCAGGAAGCCCGGTACGGCCGCCGGATCGACCGTGGCCCCCGCCCCGGTGAGCACGACCCGCCCGTCGTCGTACTCCTTGTTGGTGACGTGGCCCTCCTCGTGCATCAGATTCAGCATCAACTCGACGTCGGTTGCGTTGTTGGTCTGACCTTGACCGACGCCACCGACCAGCGCCGCCTTGAACGCCCCCTGCGCCGTCGCGGCCGAGAGGTGCGGACCGTCGTTCCGGGTGATCGCGGCCAGCGTCAGCTTGATGTCGGCCGCCAGCAGAGGATCGGTTTCGCCCTTCGCGAGGACGGTCTTGCGCTCGGCGGCGAAGGCTTCGTTGGTGATACTCCACAGCACGAGCAGCCGCTCCTGCACGCCGAGCACGTCGTTGGGCCGGTTGGTCCCGGCTCCGTCGTAGTCCGCGATCAGTCCGCCGCCGCGGGTGGCCAACTCCAACCGCTGGATCACCGGACCCCCGGCGCCGGCGAGGGCTCTGCTCACCGCCTGGTTTCCGGCGGCCCGCTGCAGCGCCAGCAGGGCACCCGCAGGGGTGGCGCCCGGAGATGTCGCAGGGGCCCGGGGCGGCGTCGTCGGAGGGCGCTGCCGCACGGCCCGATCCATGAGGCCCATCTAACCGCGGCGCGGCAGGGCGACCAAGGGATCCGGGGCAGTCCTGCCCGGAAGGGCAGTCGCACCCGATCACCTCCGGCGCGGAGCCCGCTCAGCGCCGTCGCTTGAGGCGGTAGTCCCGCTCTCGAGCGAGCCCCTTGCCCGCGAACTTGGGGTAGTGACCACCGGGTCGAAGCTTGGGATACAACTCCGAGACGGTGACGAGGGTGTACCCGTCCGCCTTGAGACCTCGGATGATCGCGGGAGCGGCGGCGACGGTCGAGCTGTGGATGTCGTGCATCAGGACGACCTGGTCGCGGGCGGCGCCGTCCAGCACGTAGTCGATCAACCGGTCCGCGTTCCTGTTCTTCCAATCCACGGTATCGACGTTCCAGAAGATCTCCGCGAGGTCGAGTTGTTGCGCGACCCTGTCCAGCCGCCTGTTGGTGCTCCCGTACGGAGGCCTCATCAGCGTCGGCCGGACTCCGGTCACCTTCTCGATCGCGTCGTTGGTGCGTTCGAGCTGGCTGGTCATCCCGTCGGTGCCGAGGCCGGGCAACGACGGATGGTTCCACGAGTGGTTGGCCAGCTCTGATCCGGTCGAGGCCAGGTCCTTGACGGCTTCCGGGTACCGCTGGACGTTCTCCCCCAACATGAAGAAGGTGACCTTGACCCGCTGCTTCCGTAGGGTCTGCGCCAGCTGAGCGGCTTCGTCGGGGAACGGACCGTCGTCGTACGTCAGCGCGATGCATTTCAACTTCTGGCAGTCCGGACCCTTCGGCGTCGGCTTCGGGGTCGGCGTCGGGCTCGGTGCGGGCTCAGGCGGCGCCGACGGGTCGCTCGGCTCAGCGGACGCCGTCTCCGAACCGTCGGGCACGGCGGGCGTGACGTCGGTGCCGACCGGGGGTTGCGAGTCGATCGACGGCGGAACGGTCCCGCAACTGGCCAGCGCCAAACTCAGAGCGGCCGAGACGATCAGTACGCGGAGCGCTGGTCGGAGCCTGGACACCGAAGAACTGTACGCGATGCAAACGAACCCGTGGGCTCTTTTGGCAGCGTAGATTGGCCGTGTGCGCGAGGTGTCGGCAGGCCCAGGCACCGAGCTGACGGACTGGCTGCTGACCAAAGCCGAGCGGGCCAACGAGCAGACGGTTCTGGACGCTCACCACCCCGGCGACCAGGCCTGGTCGAGCGGCAACCACGTGCGCCCGCTGGTGCACGGCGCGACCTACTTCGCCGAGTTGGCGGAGCGCATTGCCGACACCCGCGCCGGTGACCTGATCTACTTCACCGACTGGCGGGGCGACCCCGATGAGCAACTGACCGACGATCCGAACTCGACCATGGAGGAGTTGCTGTCGGCGGCCGACGTGCGTGGCGTCGACGTCCGGGGCCTGATCTGGCGGTCCCACCTCGACATCTTGTCCTTCTCCTCGGCGGAGAATCGCCAGACCGGCGAACAACTGCAGAGCAAAGGGGCCGAGGCGCTGCTCGACATGCGGGTCCGGACCGGCGGTTCCCATCACCAGAAGCTCGTAGTGATCCGCCATCACGACCGACCCGAGGACGACGTGGCGTACGTCGGGGGCATCGACCTGTGTCACTCCCGGCGGGATGACGCCCGACATCTGGGCGACCCACAACCTCAATCCATGGCGGCGGCGTACGGCGACCGACCGGCCTGGCACGACGTCCAGGTGGCGATCTCCGGCCCGGCGGTGTACGACGTCGAGACGGTCTTCCGGGAACGCTGGCAGGACCCGACCCCGCTCAGCCGGCATCCGGTGCACCGCATTCGCGACCGGCTCAGCCGCACCGACATTCGGCCGGACCCACTGCCGGCTCAGGCTGCGCCCCCCGAGCCGGTGCCCGGCGGTACGCACGTGGTGCAGCTCCTTCGGACCTACCCGAATCTGCGGCACGGGCGGGACCACCCGTACGCCCGTGGCGGCGAGCGCAGTGTGGCCCGCGGCTACGGCAAAGCGCTGGCCCGGGCCCGAGACTTGGTCTACCTCGAAGACCAATATCTCTGGTCGGCGGAGGTGGCGGCAGCATTCGTCGACAGTCTCCGCAGCAGTCCCGAGCTGCGGGTGATCGCCGTGCTGCCGCACCTGCCGGACCAGTCGGCGCCGATGTCCCGGTTGCCCCAGCTGATCGGCCGGCTCGACGCCGTCGACATGTTGCGCGAGGCCGCTCCGGATCGGGTCGCGGTCTACGGTCTCGAGAATCACGCCGGACTCCCGGTGTACGTCCACGCCAAGGTGTGCGTGATGGACGACTGGTGGGCCACCGTCGGGTCGGACAACTTCAACCGGCGATCCTGGACCCACGATTCCGAGCTGTCCGCTGTCGTGGTCGACACCGTCGGTGTCGATCACAGCGCGTACGCGCGCCGGCTCCGGCTGACCCTGGCCGCCGAACATCTCGACCGCAGGGTGGGAAGCGCGGAGTTCCCCGGCGACATCTCCAAGATCGAGAACGGCACGGCGCCGGGCGATCTGGACGACGCGGAGCTCCTCCGGGTGATGGCGGACTGCGTCTCCGGCCCCGGCATGTTCGAGGCCTTCGCCGCGTCAGCCGCCGCGCTGCAGGCCTGGCACGACAGCGATCGGCGCGGAGCCAGACCGCCCGGACGACTGCGCCCGTTGGCCGAGCCGCGGATCTCGAAGCTGACCCGACTGTGGGCCCGACCCTTCCATCGGGCCGTGCTGGACCCGGACGGGCGACCACGGGCGCTGCGCCGACGCGGCGCGTTCTGAACCATCGGTACTGGAGAAGATCGTGTTGCGGAGCGCCGCGACTACGACGCAAACCGCTACACGATCTTTGGTCAGCGGCGGGCGTCGAGCCGGGAGCGGTAGAGATGTGACTCCGTGAAGCCCTCGGCGTCCAGCGCCCAGCCGACGATGATCACCGCGGCCTGTCGCAGACCCGCCTGCTCGACCTGTCCGGCGATCTCGTGGAGCCGCCCGCGAAGCACGAGCTCCGTCGGTTTCGAGGCGTCCGCCACCACCAGCACCGGGCAGTCGGCCCCGTACGCGTCGGTCAGCTCGGCCGCCAGCTCCCGGATCCGGCGGATGGCCAGGTGCAGCACCAGCGTGGATCGGCTGCCGGCCAGGTAGCCCAGGGATTCGGTGTCGGGCATGGCGGTCGAGGCGGCCTGGGTCCGGGTCAAGATCACCGTCTGGGCGACCTCGGGCACCGTCAGTTCCCGGCCGACCAGAGCGGCCGCCGCCGCGTACGCCGGCACGCCCGGCGTGACGTCCCACGGCACCCCGGCCCGATCCAGCCGGCGCCCCTGCTCGGCCAGCGCGGAATAGAGCGACGGATCGCCGGAGCACAACCGGGCGACGTCTTGGCCCGCTCCGGTCGCGGTGACCAGGTGTTCGGTGATCTGGTCCAGACTCAGCCCGACGCTGTTGATCAAATGTGCGCCGGCCGGACAGTGGGCCAGGATCTCGTCGTCGACGTACGTGCCGGCGTAGACGCAGACCGGCGAGGAGTTGATCAAGCGCACGGCCCGCACGGTCAGCAGGTCGGCCGCGCCGGGACCGGCGCCGATGAAGTGCACCGTCACTGGGTCGACCTCAAGGATCGCTTGGCCTGCGCGCGCTCCACTGGACCACGGCGCGGGCCGGTTGCCAGCCGGTGAAGTTGCCGAGCGGAGCGGCGGTCTCCACGGCGACCCGGATCAGCTCGCCGCCCCACGTCCGGTAGGCGGTGGCGGCGACCGCCTCGGTCTCCAGGGTCACCGCATGCACGACGATCCGGCCCCCGGGCCGGAGGAGGTGCCAGCACCGCCGCACGGTGTCCTCGTCGGCGCCGCCGCCCAGGAAGATCGCGTCCGGTTCGGGCAGCCAGTCCAGCGCATCGGCGCTGTTGGTGGAGACGACCTGCACCTGCGGGACGCCGAGCCGGGTGGCGTTGCGGCCGATCCGCTGAGCCCGTTCCGGGTTGTGTTCGACGGCGATGGCTCGGCACCGGGGATCGGTCCGAGCCCACTCGATGGCGATCGAGCCCGACCCGGCACCGAGGTCCCAGATCAGCTCGCCGGGCGAGGGGGCCAGGCGGGCCAGCGCGGAGGCCCGCAGATCCCGTTTGGTGAGTTGCCCGTCGTGCTCGTACGCCTCGTCCGGCAATCCGGCCGTCCAACCCAAGATCTTGCCTTCATCGGTCGCGTGGCAGGTCACCCCGATCACGTTCAGGTTCGGACTGGGGCCGGACCAGTCGCCGGCACGGCCCTCGCGGCGTCGTTCGTGCGGGGCGCCCAGCTCACCGAGCACGACCATCCAGCTGTCCCCGTACCCGGCGTCGACCAGCAGATCGGCCAACTGCCCAGGAGTCTCGCCGTCGGAGGACAGGATCAGCAACCGTTCGCCCGGCGCCAGCCGACGCCGGACCTGATTGAGGTCCCGGCCGACGACGGTGATGATGTCGGAGTTCTCGGCCGACCAGCCCAGTCGCGATCGAGCCAGGGCCGCCGAAGACACGGCGGGGTGGATCCGCACCTGACCGGTGCCGAGCAGATCCACCAAGGTGGTGCCGATGCCCGACCGGGTCGGGTCGCCGCTGGCCAGGGCCACCACGCGACGGCCGTTGAGGCCCGCCAGGAGTTCCGGCAGTTTGGCCCGCAACGGGCTCGGCCAGGTCATCCGCTGCTGACCCAGCCGCGGGTCGATCTGCTCCAGGTGCCGGCGGCCGCCCAGCAGCACATCGGCCTCGGCGATCAATTGCCGCTCGGGTTCGGGTAGGTCGACCCAGCCGCGCGCGGTCATCCCCACGACGTCGATGCCGGCCACGAGTTGAGGGTACTGTCCGAGCGGCGTCGGCGCGTCCAGCAGCCAACTTCGGGTAGCCCGCGGTCTGCGCGAGCACCTCGGCACAGGTGTGGAATGATCCAGGCGTCGACCGGTGAGGAATCCAGCGCACCTCTGGAGCGGTCCCGCCACTGTGACCGAAGCGATTCGGGCAGCCAGAACGTCACCGTCGCCCGGCTCCGTGCAGGTTACGGAGACGCCGTCAGCTACCGCGGGCGTGGACACCCGCAAGGAGGCTTGGAGGCAGTGCGTACGTTCCCGTTCTCCGCCGTCGTCGGATCCGACGACATGGCGCTGGCCCTGATCCTCACCACGGTGTCACCCGAGGTGGGCGGGGTCCTGGTCCGGGGCGAGAAGGGGACCGCCAAGTCCACCATGGTCCGGGCCCTGTCGGCTGTGTTGCCCGAACAGTCGGTCGTCGAAGGATGCCGCTTCGGGTGCGATCCGGTCGATCCCGATCCGGGCTGCCCCGACGGTCCGCACCACGATGCGGCCTCCATCCGCCGGCCGGCCCGGCTGATCGAGTTGCCGGTCGGCGCCACCGAGGACCGGGTGATCGGCTCCCTCGACCTGCACCAGGCGCTCGGCTCGGGCCGGGTGGCGTACGAGCCCGGTCTGCTCGCCGCCGCCAACCGAGGGATCCTGTACGTCGACGAGGTCAACCTTCTCCATGATCATTTGGTCGATCTGTTGCTGGACGCGGCCGCCATGGGGCGCTCCACGGTGGAGCGAGAGGGCGTGTCGGTGGCCCACGCCGCCCGGATGATCCTGGTCGGCACGATGAACCCCGAGGAGGGGGAGCTTCGACCGCAGCTGCTGGACCGGTTCGGCCTCACCGTCGAGATCGCCGCACCCCGCGACCCGGTCCTGCGGGCCGAAGTGGTCCGACGCCGGATGGCTTTCGACGCGGATCCGGAGGCCCTGCTGGCGCGGTTCGCCGACGACGAGGCAGTGCTGCAGGCCCGGATCGTCGCGGCGCGGAAGCTCGTCGGCGAGGTGCGGCTGTCGGACTGGGCGCTGACCAGGATCGCCGTCGTCTGCGCCGGCTTCGAGGTCGACGGTATGCGCGCCGACCTCGTCACCGCCCGCGGTGCCGTCGCCCACGCCGCCTGGAACGGTCGGACCGATGTGACCCGCGCCGACATCCGCGCCGCCGCCCGGCTGGCGTTGCCGCACCGACGGCGGCGGAATCCGTTCGACGCGCCCGGCTTGGACGAGGATCTGCTGGACCGCCTGCTCGGCGACGACGATCCTGAACCCGAGCCGGAGCCCGAGCACGTCGACGATTCACCCTCTGAACCGGCGGAGGGGCCGCCAGCCAGCGACCCTTCGACTGACTCCGGGCCCGAACAGACGAGTTCAAGGCCCGAACAGACCAGCCTAGAGTCTGCGCAGGCGAGCTCAGGGCCCGAGGTGGTCGTGGCACCGGTCGGGGAGCCGTACCAGACCGTGGTCCTGCAAGCCCGCGGCCAGGGCTACGGAACCGCCGGCCGACGCAGCCGGGCCATCACCTCGGTCGGTCGGACCGTCGGCGCGAGTGCCACGGCTCGGGATGGTCGGATGCACCTGCCGGCGACCATCCGCGCGGCGGCCGGGCAACAACGGCCGCGGGGTCGGGCCGCGGGTCCGCTGCGATTCACCGGTGACGACCTGCGGCGGGTGGTGGTCGAGGGGAGAGAGGCGAACCTGGTCCTGTTCTGCGTCGACGCCTCCGGTTCGATGTCGGCCCGGCGCCGGATGGAGGCGGTCAAGACGGCCGTCCTGTCGCTGCTGCTGGACGCCTACCAGCGCCGGGACAAGGTCGGGCTGGTCACGTTCCGGGGTGCGGACGCCACCCTCGCCCTGCCGCCCACGTCCTCGGTCGAGGTGGCCGCCCGCCGGTTGGCGGAGCTGCCCAGCGGCGGCCGTACCCCCCTGGCGGAGGGTCTGCTCTGCGCGGCCGAAACGCTCCGCGTCGAGGGCATCCGTGATCCGAGGCGGCGACCGCTGCTGGTCGTGGTCACCGACGGTCGGGCCACCTCGGGAACCGACGCCCTGCCCCGCAGCGAACGCGCCGCCGACCACCTCCGAAACCTCGGAATCGCCTCGGTGGTCATCGACTGCGAGAGCGGCAGGCTCAGCTTCGGACTGGCGCGATCCTTGGCACACCGGATGGGCGCCGACTGCCTCTCCGTGGCGGAGGTGAGCGCCGACCTCCTCACCGGTGCCGCCCTTCGACACGTTCAGGACGCGGCCTGATGCCCGAGGGCCGGGTCGCCCGCGTTCCGAACGACGGCATGAGTACGCGACAGCGGCGCAACCAACCGCTGCTCATCGTGCACACGGGCGACGGCAAGGGGAAGTCCACCGCTGCGTTCGGACTGGCCCTCCGCGGCTGGAGTCAGGGTTGGTCGATCGGGGTGTTCCAGTTCGTGAAGTCGGCCAAGTGGCGGATCGGCGAACAGAGCGCCTTCGAGACCCTCGGAGAGGTGCATCGGTCCACCGGTCAGGGCGGGCCGGTGGAATGGCACAAGATGGGGTCCGGCTGGTCCTGGAGCCGCAAGTCCGGTGACGAAGAAGATCACGCCGCCGCCGCCCGGGAGGGCTGGCGGGAGATCAAGCGCCGGCTCGCCGAGCAGACCCACGACCTGTACGTGTTGGACGAATTCACCTATCCGATCAACTGGGGCTGGGTCGACGTCGACGACGTGGTGGAGACGCTGACCAGCCGTACGGGGCGCCAGCACGTGATCATCACCGGTCGCCGTGCGGATCCCAAGATCATCGCCGAGGCCGAGCTGGTGACCGAAATGACCAAGATCAACCACCCCTTCGACCACGGCCAGAAGGGTCAGCGGGGTATCGAGTGGTGAGTCCTGCCGCCCTCCCCCGCGTGGTGATCGCCGCGCCGGGTTCGGGGCACGGCAAGACGACCGTGGCCAGCGGGCTGATGGCCGCCTTGCGGGCCGAGGACTTGGAGGTGGCCGGTTTCAAGATCGGACCGGACTACATCGACCCGGGGTACCACACACTGGCCACCGGTCGTCCCGGGCGCAACCTGGACCCCTATCTGTGTCGGCCCGATCAACTCGTGCCGCTGCTGAGGCACGGGTCTCTCGTCCCCCGACCGGCCGACGTGGCGGTGATCGAGGGTGTGATGGGCTTGTTCGACGGTCAGATCGGGACCGACGGATACGCCTCGACGGCTCACGTGGCCCGGCTGATCAACGCGCCGGTGGTACTGGTGCTGGACATCTCCCACCTGGCGCGCACCGCCGCCGCGATCGTGCACGGCTTGAGCACCTTCGAACCGGATCTGCGCATCGCCGGGGTGATCCTCAACAAGGCCGGCTCGCCGCGGCACGCCGGTGAGGTCGTCTCCGCGCTCGAGGCCACGGGGATCGATGTGTTGGGTGTCCTGCCGCGGCAGGCAGGAGTGGAGGCGCCGGCCCGCCACCTCGGCCTCGTGCCGGCGGCGGAACGCAGCGACGCGGCCGCCTCGTTGGAGCGGTTGGCCACCCAGGTGGCCGAACACGTCGATGTGCGCCGGGTGCTGACGGTGGCGTACTCGGCCCCGGACCTGACGGGAGACCCCTGGCAGCCGGCGGATCAGGTGACGGCGCCGGAACTCACCCGGCGGCCGGTGGTGGCCGTTGCCGGCGGCCGCGCGTTCACCTTCCGCTACCCGGAGACCGACGAACTGATCCGCGCCGCCGGTTGCGAACCGGTGATCTTCGACCCACTGACCGACGAGGCGCTGCCGGAGTACACGGCGGGCCTCTATCTCGGTGGCGGATTCCCCGAAGTGCACGCCGCCGACCTGGCCGGGAACACAGCCATGCTCGAATCCGTACGGCGGGCGATCTCGGCCGGCACGCCCACGGTGGCCGAGTGCGCGGGGCTGCTGTACCTCTGCCGAAGCGTCGACGGGGAACCGATGGTGGGCGCCGTGCCGGCCGAAGCGGCCATGACGCCGCAGCTCGTGCTGGGCTACCGGAGCGCCGTGGCCGACCGTGATCACCTTCTCGGCGCGGCGGGCAGTCGGGTCCGCGGGCACGAATTCCACCGCACCGCCGTCACGGCGGTCGACCAGGCACCCGGCTGGCTGGTGGAAGGCAGGCCCGACGGTTTCTCCGCCGACCCAGCCCACCGCGGGCACCCGACCGTGCACGCCTCCTATCTGCACCTGCACTGGGCGGGGCATCCGCAGATCGCGCAGGACTTCTGCGACGCCGTCCATCGCTACGCGGCGGAAGGGAGCCGGTCGAAGCACGACGATCTTGATCATCACGGCGACGCCGACCTGGCCGACGGACTGGTCGATCTGGCCGTGAATGTTCGGGTACCGGCACCACCGGAGTGGCTGGTTGCGGTGATCAACGCGAGCACTCCGGACCTGGCCGCCTATCCCCGCCCCGAGGCTGCCCGAGCCGCGGTTGCCGCAGCCCACGGACTCGCCCTGAATCAGGTGCTGCCCACCGCCGGAGCGGCGGAAGCGTTCACCCTGCTGGCCCGCGCCCGGCGCTGGCTGCGCCCCGCCGTGATCCACCCCCAATTCACCGAACCCGAAGCGGCCCTTCGCGCAGCCGGATACGACCCGCAGCGGGTGTTTCTTGATCACCGGCACGGATTCCGGCTCGAGGCCGGTCTGGTCCCCGACGATGCCGATCTGGTGATCATCGGCAACCCGACCAACCCGACCAGCGTGCTCCATCCGGCGGCCAGCCTGCGCCGATTGGCTCGGGTCGGGCGGGTGCTCTGCGTCGACGAGGCGTTCATGGACGCCGTGCCGGACGAGTCCGAATCCCTGGTGGCTGGGCAGATGGCTGGCCTGGTTGTCCTGCGGTCGCTGACCAAGACGTGGGGGCTGGCCGGGCTCCGCGCCGGATACGCCGTGGGCGACGCCACGGTGATCGCCGACCTGCGACGCCAACAGCCGCCCTGGTCGGTGTCCACACCGGCATTGGCCGTGATCGCCGCCGCTCTCACGCCCGCGGCCCGACTGTCGGCGCAGACGGCGACGGCCGAGCTGGCTGAGCATCGTGAGCAGCTGACTCTCGGGCTGGACGAGATCGGTCTGCCGACGGTGGCCGAGCCGCGCGCCCCGTACGTGCTGGTCGACACCTCCGCCTGGGCGACGGGACGGCAGCCGGGCTGGGTCCGCCTCGCCCTGCGCGAGCAGGGTTTCGCGGTCCGCCGCGGCGAGACATTCCCCGGCCTGGGACCGGACTGGATCCGGATCGCGGTCCGCGATCCCGACACGAGCCGGGCGCTGATCAAAGCGCTGACCGTCATTCGCGAGCAGACCCGATGATCGAGGGACTGGACGTCAGCGGCCGCCGCGTCGTGGTCTGCGGCGGACACGCGGCCGCCCTTTCGGTGATCACCCGACTCCGGGCCCGGGGCGCGTTGATCACCGTGGTCGCCGGCTCGGTCGCAACCACCCTGCGGGACCTGGCCGAGCGCGACGAACTGACCTGGGAGGAACGGGAGCACCAGGCCGACGACGTCGCCCACGCGGCGCTGGTGGTCGCCGCCACCGGCACTGAGCTCGGAGACGCGGCCGTCTCGGCCCTGGCCGAGGAACACAATCGTCCGGCGATCCGAACCACCCTGGTACGGGAGTTCACGCCACCGGGCATCGGGCGGGTGATCCTGGTCGGCGGCGGCCCCGGTGACCCTGGGCTGCTCACCGTGGCCGGACTGGACGCGATCCGCATCGCCGACGTCATCGTGTGCGATCGACTGGCCCCCCTCGAGGCGCTCAGCGAGGCCCGACCCGGCACGGAGATCATCGATGTGGCCAAGATCCCCCGCGGCACCTACACGTCCCAGGAGCGGATCAACGAACTGCTGATCGAGCACGCCGGAGCCGGACACGTGGTCGTCCGGCTCAAAGGCGGCGACAACTTCGTGTTCGGTCGCGGCGGTGAGGAATGGCAGGCCTGCGCGGCCGCGGGGCTTCCGGTGGAGGTCGTACCCGGCGTAAGCGCCGCCCTGGCGGCCCCGGCCGTGGCCGGCATCCCGCTGACCCATCGCCAGCTCACCCAGGGCTTCACCGTCGTGTCCGGTCACCTGCCGCCCGGCGACCCCGGCAGCACGCTCGATTGGGGAGCGTTGGCCCGCGCCCACACCACACTGGTGATCATGATGGGCGTGGCGACCCTGCCGGAGATCACGGCCGAACTCCTCCGGCACGGTCTCGACGCCGCTACTCCCGCCGCCACCGTCGCCCACGCCGGTCTGCCCGGACAGCAGACCGTGCGGGGAATCCTCGGCGACATCGCCGAGCTGACCCGACAGGCGAGGGTGCGACCGCCGGCGGTGACCGTGATCGGCGCCGTCGTCGGCTTCGACCCGACCGGCTGAGCCGTCACATCTCGGTCGCGGGCTCAGCGGTGGAGCAGGGCCCGGGTCACGGTCAGCCCGACCAGGCGAGACACGAACAGGGCCACGTAACCCAACCCGGCCAGTTGCTCGATCATCACCAGCGACCGTGAGTGGGCGGTGATCGGAACCACGTCGGACAGACCGGTACTGGTCAGGTTGGTGAAGCTCAAGAACAACAGCTCCATCCACGTTCGCTGCCCACCCGGATCGACCACCGCCGTGAAGCAGCCCGGCTGCACGAACTGCAGCAGCATGAACACGTAGGCGAATCCCCACGCCAGCAAGGTGAACGTGGCTCCGACCGCGAACAACTCGTCCACCGTCACCTCGACGTCGGCCAGCATGTAGACCATCAAGCTGGTCGCGGCCCAGAAGTAGAACAGGGCGTGGAACGCCGCGGACGTCCCGGCCAGGAAGGGGCTGTCGTCCACCGCGTCCCAGATCGAGAGCGCAACCGCGGTGACGGCGAGGCCGATCGCCAGCCGCGTCCGCCACCGAGCACCGGGTATCGCCCAGACCGCGAGGGCCAGGACCAGCGCCCCGAACGCCTCGAACAGGCCCCGACCGAGCACCGTCTCCTCGAAGAACGGATAAAGCAGAACGCCCACCAGCTGCACCGCCAGGAGCACGGCGGAGGGGTGCCGGAGCAGGTCGCGCACACTGCGTCGGGCGTCCACAGTGTCCATCGGACGACCCTATCTTGCTGCCCCGTGACAGCCGGGGATACGGTGAGCACGCGAGAGGGCCGGAAGTCGGTGGGAATCCGACGCGGTCGCGCCACTGTGTGAGCCGTGGGACGGAGTCCAACCCGTCGCGAGGCTCGAGTCAGACCCTCCTCCCGCATCCGTGCCACACACCACGGGTCGCCGGAACCCAGGAGGACACATGTCGAACCCCACCGCTGCCACGCCGGGGGTATCCGCCCGTCCGGCGATCGCCGTTCCCCGGCTGTCGGTCCAAGCTGTGCTGCCTTGGCTGGTCTTGGCCGCGCTGTTGTTTGCGGTCGCCCTGTACTTCCTGTCCACCGAGCAGGGGGCGACGTCTTTGATCGGGGGCACCGCCCTCCACGAGTGGACACACGACGGCCGACATCTGCTCGGCTTCCCCTGCCACTGAGCCGGGGCGCCATGCTCTCGGCCCGCGCCTTCCTGGTCCGTGGTCTGCTCGCCGGTCTGATCGCCGGCTTCGTCGCGTTCGGGGTGGCCTTCGTCGTCGGTGAGCCGTCCATCGACGCCTCCATCGCGATCGAGGAAGCCGGCGCCCCGGCCGAGCCGGCGGAGCACCCGCAGGACGAGTCCGTCCCCCACGAGCACTCAGCAGAGACCGAGGTGCCCCGCTCACTCCAAGCCACCGCCGGTCTGCTCACCGCGACGGCGGTGGCCGGCACTGCCCTGGGCGGGCTGGTCGGTGTGCTGAGCGCCCTGGCCCTGGGGCGCTTCGGCGGGCTCGGTCCACGCGCTTCGACCTTGGCGGTCACCGCCATCGGGTTCGCCGCGCTGTACGTGGTGCCGTTCGTCGCCTATCCGCCGAACCCGCCGGCCGTGGGCCGGGCCGAGACCATCGGACTCCGTACGGGCTTGTACTTCATCGCCGTGGCCATCTCTGTGATCGCGGCCGCCGTCGCGGTGCTGGTCGGACGCCGTCTGGCGCAGCGCTGGAGCGGCTGGCACTCGGCGCTGGCCGCCGGGGCCGGCTACCTGGTCGTGGTCGGCGTGGCCATGGCTCTGCTCCCGAGCTACAACGAGGTGCCGAGCACCTTCCCGGCCACCCTGCTCTACGAGTTCCGCGCCGCCAGCCTGGTGAGCTCGCTCGCGCTGTGGACGGTGCTGGGCATCGTGCTGGCCGAGCTGGTTGGCCGGCTGACCGAGTCTCCGGCCGCCGAGCCGTCGGTGCTGGCCGGCGCCCGTCGCTGACGTGTGGATCCGGCCGCCCGCTCGCGATGTGCGCGAGCAGACCCTCCGAGAGTTCGGCCTGCTCGCGCAGCCGTACGGGGCCTTGGGCCGGCTCGAGGAGCTCGGCGCCTGGGTCGCCGCCTGCCAGGGCCGCTGCCCGCCCCGCCCGCTGGACCGGGTCCGGTTGGTGGTGCTGGCCGGTGATCACGGCGTGGCCCGGTACGGGGTATCGGCCTACCCGGTGGAGGTGACCGCCGCCATGGTGGCGGCCTTTGCGGCCGGAGTCGCCGGGGTCAGTGTGCTGGCTCGACAGCACGGCGTGTCGGTCCGCGTCCTGGACATTGCGGTCGACACCGACGGCCGCGGTCTGCCCGCCGAGGTCACCGCGCACAAGCTCCGGCGGTCGTCGGAGCCGATCCACCTCGCCGACGCCCTCTCGGTGACCGAGGTCGGGACGGCACTCCGGGTCGGGGAGGCGCTGGCCGCCGAAGAGGTCGCGGCGGGCGCGGACCTGCTGGTGCTCGGGGACATGGGCATCGGCAACAGCACGCCGGCGGCGGCCCTCATCGCCGCGACCTTCGGCGTCGGGGCCGACCAGGTGACCGGGCGCGGGACCGGTGTCGACGACGACGCGTTCGCGGCCAAGGTGGAGCTCATCGGCGACGCGCTGCGCCGGCTCGGCGACCGCGGTCGCGATCCGGTCCAGCGGCTGGCCGCTCTGGGCTCGGCCGATCTGGCCGTCGGCGTCGGGTTCTTGACCGGCGCTGCCCGCGCCGGTGTACCTGTCCTGCTCGACGGCGTGGCCACTCTGGCCGAGGTCTGTGTGGCCGAGGACCTCCACCCCGGCGTGCTCGCCTGGTGCGCAGCCGGGCACCGGTCGACCGAACCGTCCCAGCGACTGGCGCTGGACAAGCTGGGGCTGGAGCCGATCCTCGATCTCGGGCTGCGGCTCGGCGAAGGGAGCGGTGCGCTGACCGCGTTGCCGGTGCTTCGCTCGGCCGTCCTGCTCGTCCGGGACATGGCCCGGCTCGCTGATCTCGCTCCGCCCGAGTGACCAGATCCTGGCCGGCGCTCCGGTTGGCCATGGGCACCCTGACCGTGCTTCCGGTCGGCTTCTCGGCTCCGACCCCGGCGGTGGCCGGCCGGGCCATGATGCTGGCGCCGCTGGCCGTACTCCCGCTCGCGGTCGGATCGGCCGCCGCCTGCTGGGCGGCGTCGGCGATCGGCTGGCCGCCGCTGCTGGTCGGCCTGATCGGGGTGGCGGTGCTGGCCCTCGGTACCCGAGCCTTACACCTGGACGGCTTGGCCGACACGGTCGACGGCCTGGGTTGCGGCGGGGACCGTGGTCGGGCGCTGGCGATCATGCGCCGCGGCGACATCGGCCCGATGGGGGCGCTGGCCTTGATCGTGGTGATCGGCGTTCAGGCCGCCGCCATCGGTCAGCTGGTCCGGAACTGGCCGACGGCCGGGCTGCTGCTGGTGATCATCTGTGCTTCGCGTACGGCAGTCGGACTGTGCTGCGTTCGGGGCATACCGGCGGCGCGGCCCGACGGACTGGGAGCGGCGGTGGCGGGCTCGGTGCCTCGCGCGGCGGTGGTCGTCAGCTGGCTGATCGCCTTGGGAGTGATCACCGCGACGCTGGCCTGGATCGGCGCGCGCTGGTGGCTGGGTCCGGTCGCGATCGCCGTCGCGCTGTCGGGGGTCGTCCTGCTGCTGCGGCACTGCGTGCAGCGCTTCGGCGGGGTGACCGGAGACGTGATCGGCGCGGGTGTGGAGACGGCGTTCACGCTGCTGCTGCTGGGAGCGCTGAGTGCCTGAGCCGACCTCAGATCGACAGCGCCCGACCGGCCACCACCAAGATCACCTCGTCGCTGGCCGCGGCCATCCTCGCGTTGAGCCGGCCCAGCAGATCGGTGAACAACCGGCCCGAACGGTGCTCCGATACCACCCCCCAACCGACCTCGTTGGTCACCGCGATCGCCGGGCCGTCGACCGATCGCCAGGCGTCGACCAGCGCGTCCACTTGGGCGTCGAACGCCGATTGCCAGGCGGGCCGTGGGGTGTCCCAGGCATCCAGCTCGTCCAGGAACCGGGCCAGCCAGGTCCCCAGGCAGTCCAACAGCAGCGGCGGCTGCCGGGTACGCAGCGCGGTGGTGATGTCGGTGGTCTCAACGGTGACCCACTGCCCCGAGCGGCGCCTCCGATGGGCCGCGATCCGCTCGGCCCATTCGGCATCGACCGCGGGATCCGGCAGGGCGCCCGGGGCGATGTAGGTGACCCGGTCGGCGTAGGCGAAGAGGCTCTCGGCGTACCGGGACTTGCCCGAGCTGCTGCCGCCGGTGATCAGGATCCGTCGCGCTGCGGCGTCCTGAGCTTGTCGAAGGGCCATCGGCGATGAGCCTACCCATGGGGGCGGCCGGAGCGGTCGGACTCGGTGTCGGATACGCAGCGGATCTGCTGCTGGGCGATCCTCGCCGCGGACATCCGGTAGCCGCCTTCGGCCGGCTCGCCGAGCTGGTCGAGGGACACTCCTACGCCGACCGCAGGTTCGCCGGCATCCGGCACGTGTTGATCTTGGTCGGGGGTTCGGGCCTGCTCGGATGGACCGGCACCGCCCTCAGTCGCGACCGGCCGCTGCTCCGGATGGCCCTGGTCGGCGCCGGCACCTGGGCCGTGCTCGGCGGACGGTCGCTGCGGCAGGAGGCGACGATCCTCTCCGGACAGCTGTCCGACGGTGATCTGGCGTCGGCCCGGGTTCAGATCCGGCACCTGGTGGGGCGGGATCCGACCGAGTTGGACACCGCCGAACTGGCCCGGGCCTGCGTCGAATCGGTGGCGGAGAACACCTCCGACGCCGTGGTCGCGCCGCTGTTCTGGGGGGCGCTGCTCGGTCTCCCGGGTCTGCTGGCCTACCGGGCGATCAACACGCTGGACGCGATGATCGGGCACCGCTCGGCCCGCTATCGGGACTACGGGTGGGCCGCCGCGCGGCTGGACGATGCGGCGAACTGGCTGCCGGCCCGACTCGCCGCGGGTCTGGTCGCCGTCGCTGCGGCCGTCGTCGCCGGGTCGCCGACCGAGGCGCTGCGGGCCGCTCGCGAGGATTCGGCCGCGCACCCCAGCCCCAACGCCGGGGTGGTCGAAGCCGCGTTCGCCGGCGCCCTCGGCCTCCGGCTCGGTGGCCGCAACGTGTACCAGGGGGTGGTGGAGCAGCGGGGCGAGCTGGGTCGCGGGGACGCCGCGACGCCGGGCGACATCGCCCGCGCCGTCCGGCTCTGCGCGGTCGCGTCCGGTGCCTGCGCAGCGCTTGCGATGGGCGTCCGACTGCTCATCGACCGGCGGCTGATCGGATCCCGGCCGTGACGGTGCTCATTCTGGGCGGCACGGCCGAGGCCCGGACGCTGGCCACCGAACTCCGTGGGCGAGGGGTCCCGTACGTGTCATCGCTGGCCGGTCGCGTGTCACGGCCGGCTCTTCCGGTCGGACCAGTCCGGATCGGCGGTTTCGGTGGTGCCGACGGGTTGGTGCGCTATCTCGCCGAGCAGCAGATCAGCGCGGTGGTCGACGCCACCCACCCCTTCGCCGCCCAGATCTCCGCTCACGCCGCGGAGGCCACGCGCCGGTACGGTTGCCCGCTGTGGCGGCTGGAGCGCCCCAGCTGGGCCGCTCACCCGGCGGCCGCCTCCTGGGTGTGGGTGCCCGACACGGCCTCGGTGCTCGTGGCGGCCGATCCGTACCAGCGGCCCTTCCTGACCACCGGAAGACAGACCCTCGCGGCTTTCCTGCCCTGGCGGGACCGGGAGGTGCTGGTCCGCGTCGTCGATCCACCGGAGTTGGCCTGGCCGCCCCGCTGGCAGTTGATCACCGCCCGCGGTCCGTACGATCAGGCCCACGAGAAGTCGATCATGGTCGGTCACCGTACCGATGTGTTGATCAGCAAAGACTCGGGCGGAATCCACACGGTCGGCAAGCTCGGCGCCGCCGCCGAGCTGGAGGTGCCGGTGGTGATCATCCGTCGGCCGCCCCCGCCGCCCGGCGTACCCGTCCTTCCCGATGTCGCCTCCGTCCTGATCGCGCTCGGCTGATCCCGTCAGGCCAGGGAGCTGAGCCAGGCCTGGTGGAGGGCGGCGTAGTGGCCGTCGCGGCTACCCATCAAGTCGGCGGGACTGCCGTCCTCGACGACCTCGCCGTGTTCGAGCACCAGCACCCGGTCGGCGATCTCCACGGTGCTCAGCCGGTGGGCGATGATCACCGAGGTCCGGTCGGCCAGGATCGTCCGCAGCGCCCGTTGCACCAGCCGTTCGCTGGGCACGTCCAGACTCGACGTCGCCTCATCCAAGATCAACACCGCCGGATCGGCCAGAAAGGCCCGGGCGAAGGCCACCAGCTGCCGCTGCCCGGCCGAGAGCCGCCCGCCGCGCTTGGCCACGTCGGTGTCGTACCCCTCGGGCAGATCGTCGATGAACTCGTCCGCCCCCACCGCCTGGGCGGCCGCGATGATCTCGGCGCGGGTCGCACCGGGACGCCCGAAGGCGATGTTCTCGGCCACCGTCCCGTCGAAGATGAAGTTCTCCTGGGTGACCAGGACGACGGCTCGTCGCAGGTCGGTGTCGGCGAGGTCCCGCAGGTCCACGCCGTCCAGCCGCACGGCACCCGCGCTCGGATCGTAGAAGCGCGACATCAGCTTGGCGATGGTGGTCTTCCCCGCGCCCGTCGTCCCCACCAACGCGACGGTCTGCCCGGCCGGCACCGTCAGGTCGAACTCCCGTAGCACGGGAGCCTCCGGCACGTAAGCGAAGCTGACCTGGTCGAAGCGAATCTCACCCTCGGCCGCCGGCAGCGGCACCGGGTCCGTCGGCTCGGTCACCTCGGGCACCTCCTCCAGCACCCCGGACAGCTTCTCGAGCGCGGCCGAGGCGGACTGGAAGGTGTTGTAGAACTGGCTGATCTCCTGCATCGGCTCGAAGAACATCCGCAGATAGAGCAGGAAGGCGGCCAGCACGCCGACCGTCATGTCGCCTTCGATGACCCGGTAGCCGCCGTAGAGCAGCACGATGCCGATGGTCAGGTTGCCGACCAACCGGGTGCTGGGCATGAAGATCGCCACCAGCCGGAAGGCGTCGACGTTGGCGTCGGAGTAGCGGTCGGCGACGTCTTCGAAGATCTCCTGGTTGCGACGCTCCCGGCGGTACGACTGCACCGCCCGGATCCCGGTCATGGTCTCGACGAAGTGCACGATGGTCAGGGCCGAGGTCTCCCGCACCCGTCGATACGTCCGCGCCGAGGATCCCGAGAACCAGCGCACCAGGGCCAGCACCACCGGGAAGCACACCAGGCAAACCGCGCCCAGATGCAGGTCGAGGGTCAGCAGCAACACGGCGACGCCGACCATGGTCAGGGCCGCGCTGACCAATCCGTCGAACCCGCCGACCAGCAGTTCCATGATCGCGTCGACGTCACTGGTCAGCCGGGAAACCACGCGGCCGGTGGTGTAGCGATCGTGGAAGCGGATGTCGAGCCGCTGGAAGTGCGAGAACAGCCGCCGCCGAAGCTCCAGCAACACCTCTTGGCCGACGCGGCCGGACTGCCGCAGGAAGAACATCCGGCAGAGCGCCTGGACCACGACCGCCGCCACCATCAAGCCGACGGTCTGGTAGATCACCTCCCCGCCCTGGCCGGCCGCCAGCGGCGGTACGCCGAGGTCGATGCCGCGTTGTACCAGCCAGGGGATCGACAGCATGGCCGCGTTCTCCAGCACCACCACAGCGATCAACAAGGTGACGAAACCGGCGTACGGTCGGAGCAGGTCGGCCAGCAGGGCGCGGCTCCGGCGGCGCAGGAACGCGTTGCCGCGCTGGCTGATGTCGTCGACGTGTTCGGCGGCCACCCCCCGCCACGGCTGGGCCGCGTCGTCGACGCCCGGTCGAGTTGACGGCAAGACCGGCGCCCGGCGACTCATCGGGTCACCTCGTCGACGAGCTCGTCCGGGCTCGCGGAAAGCAGGTTGCGGTACTCGGGCACCTCGGCCAGCAGCTGGGTGTGGGTGCCGACGTGGGTGATCGTGCCACCGGACAGCACGGCCACCCGATCGGCCAGCAGGACCGTCGAGGCGCGGTGCGCCACCACGATGCCGGTCACACCCTGCAGCACGCGCCGCAACGCGTCCTCGACCAGCGCCTCGGTGTGGATGTCGAGGGCCGAGAGCGTGTCATCCAGCACGAGGATGCTCGGCTGGGCCAGCACGGCCCGAGCCAGCGCGAGTCGTTGCCGCTGACCACCCGACAGGCTCAGACCCTGCTCGCCGATCCGGGTGTCCAGGCCCCAGGGCAGCTCGTACACGAACTGGGCCTGCGCGACCGCAATCGCATCCGCGACCTCGTCGTCGCCGGCCTCCGGCGCGCCCAGGGTCAGGTTCTCCCGGACCGACATCGAGAACAGGGTCGGATCCTCGAACGCGGTTGCGACGATGCGGCGGAGATCCGGCAACCGCAGATCCCGGATGTCGATTCCGTCGATCTTGATCGAGCCGCCCGTGACGTCCTGTAACCGCGGGACCAGAGCCGTGAAGGCGGTCTTGCCGGACCCGGTGGCACCCACCACCGCCAGGGTCTCGCCGGACGCGATCTCCAGATTCAGATCGTGCAGTACGTCGGTGTCCGCGTCGGGATAGCGGAACGACGCGTGCTCGAAGGTGACCCGGCCGCGGGGATGCTCGAGTACCCGTGCTCCGTCGGTGATGTCGATCTCGGCGTCGAAGATCTCGCAGATCCGGTCGGCGGCGGTCATCGACTCCTGAGTCATGGCCAGCAGGAATCCGAGGGCGGCCACCGGCCACACCAGCGACAACATCAAGGTGATGAAGGCCACCAGGGTGCCGAGGGTGATCTGGCCCTGCCCGGCGGCGACCGCGCCCGTCCCGAGGACCACGATCAGGGTGACGTTGGGGATGACCTTCAAAAAGGTCCAGAAACGTGCACTGAGCCGGACCCGCTCCATCGAGGTCTGGTACAGGCGGGTGCTGCGAGCGTCGAAGGTCTTGAACACGTGCCGAGCCCGACCGAACGCCTTGATCACCCGGAGCCCGTACGCGCCCTCCTCCACCGACGATGCGACGTCGCCGACCTGATCTTGGACCTGCCGGGACAGCCTGGTGTACTCGCGCTCGTTGCGCAGGCAGGCGATCACGATCGGCACCGTCGAGGCGAGCACCACCAGCCCCAGCGGCCAGTACATCCGCAGCAGCAGCGCGCAGACCACGACGATCTGAACCACGTTCATGATCAGGAACAGCATGCCGAAGCCCAGGAACCGGCGGATGGTCGACAGGTCGCCCATGATCCGGGACAGCAGTTGGCCGGACTCCCAGCGGCGGTGGAAGGACATCGGCAGCCGCTGCAGCTTGGCGTACAGGTCCTCGCGGATCAGGGTCTCCACCCCCACCGTGCCCTTGGTCACGATCCAGCGGCGTAGAAACATCAGGCCGGCCTCCAGCACCCCGAGGCCCACGGCCAGCAGCCCGAAGGCGATCAGCCCGCTCCGGTCGGAATCGGCGATCGGACCGTCGATCACCGCCTTGGTCACCAAGGGGATGACGATCGTCGCCCCCAGCCCGATGCTGGCCAGGACGATCATGAGCAGGAAGCGCCAGCGGTACGGGTGGAGGTACCGGCGCAGTCGCAACAGCGACACGGCCGGGCGTCGCCGCACTCGAGCCGTCACCGGAACCGGTCGAGCGGGCAGCACAGCCGGGTCGCGGTCGAGCGCGGTCCGTTGCCCGAGAGTCCGAACGGGGTGGTCGCTGCCGGTCTGGGCTGGCGGAGCCGACAGATCGGCAGACATCTCGTGAATCAGTCCTCAGGTCGCTAGGGGCCGCGCTTTCATCCAACCCGGGACAGCAAGCAGGCGCCAACCGATATTCCCACCCGAGCCCGGAGCCGCCAGACTCGAGGCCAGCGGTTCTATTCGTCAGTCCTCACGTGTTGGGAGGCGTGAAGTGTCCATCGCCATCTGCCGGACCTGTGCGGTCGAGAACTCCGCCGCTGACCAGCCGGGCGCCACCTGTGCCATCTGCAGCGATGAACGGCAGTATGTGCGCCCGACGGGCCAGCAGTGGGTCACGCTGGAGCAACTGGATGCCGAAGGCCATGCCGGAACGCTGAGCGAGGTCGAACCCGGTCTGTTCGGAATCACGATCGAGCCGTCGGTGGGGATCGGCCAGCGAGCCTTGCTCGTCCAGACGGCAGCCGGGAATCTGCTCTGGGACCCACCCGGCTATGTCGACGCCCGGCTGGTCGAAGCGGTACGCGAAGTCGGCGGCCTGGCGGCCGTCGCGTCCAGCCATCCGCACATGTTCGGGGTCCAGATCGAGTGGTCGCACCGCTTCGGCGGCGTGCCGGTCCACGTCCAAGCGGCGGACGCGGAGTGGCTGCAACGGACCGATCCAGTGGTCGCGACCTGGGAGGAGGCAACCGAAGTCCTGCCGGGGCTGACCCTGCATCGGATCGGCGGACATTTCCCGGGGAGTGCCGTGGCTCGTTTCGTTGCGGCCGACGGCCAAGGCGTGTTGCTCAGCGGAGACACGGTCGCCTGCACTCCGGATGAGCACTGGGTTTCGTTCATGCGCAGTTTCCCGAACAAGATCCCACTCTCGGCCGCCGTCGTGGAGAAGGTGGCCGGACGTGTCCTCGAACTCGACTTCGACCGCCTCTACGACAACTTCGGCGGACGGGTCGACGGCGACGCCTGCGGCTGGGTGCGCCGCTCGACCGATCGCTACGTCGCGTGGGTACGGGGAGATTTCGACCATCTCACCGGCTAGGCCCCCGGCCAGCGCTGGTTATTGTGTGGCCTGACGAAGGGTCTACGCAGCGTTTGCTTACACGATCCCAAACAGTCCCTAAGACACGGGAGTCCTTCATGCCTCAGCAGGTTCCGGGCGTCATCGCCCGCGCCAAAGACGCACCGGTCGAGCTCGTCGACGTCCTCGTGCCCGATCCTGGACCGGGTGAAGCGGTCGTGGTGATCCAGGCCTGCGGGGTCTGTCACACCGATCTGCACTACCGGCAGGGCGGGATCGGAGACGACTTCCCGTACCTGCTCGGCCACGAAGCGGCCGGCGTGGTGGAGGCGGTCGGCGACGACGTGCGCGGTCTGGAGCCCGGCGACTACGTGATCTTGAACTGGCGGGCCTGCTGCGGCATCTGCCGGGCCTGCCGGCGCGGCCGACCCTGGTACTGCTTCGCCACCTTCAACGCCACCCAGAAGATGACCCTCACCGATGGCACCGAGCTCTCACCGGCACTCGGGATCGGGGCGTTCATCGACAAGACGCTGGTCGCCGCGGGACAGTGCACCAAGGTCGACCCGGCCGCCGAGCCGGCGGTCGCGGGGCTGCTGGGCTGCGGGGTGATGGCCGGACTGGGCGCGGCGATCAACACCGGCGGCGTGAACCGGGGTGACTCGGTGGCCGTGATCGGCTGCGGCGGCGTGGGGGCCGCCGCCATCGCCGGATCCCGGTTGGCGGGTGCGGCCACGATCATCGCGGTGGACATCGACGACCGGAAGCTCGCCAAGGCCCAGGAACTCGGCGCGACCCACGTCGTCAACTCCAAGCAGACCGATGCCGTGGAGGGCATCCAGGCGCTGACCGGCGGCTTCGGGGCCGACGTCGTGATCGATGCGGTGGGCCGCCCGGAGACCTACCTGCAGGCGTTCTACGGAAGGGATCTAGCCGGCACCGTGGTCCTGGTGGGCGTGCCGACACCCGAGATGAAGCTGGAGCTCCCGCTGCTCGACGTGTTCGGCCGCGGCGGCTCGCTCAAGTCCAGCTGGTACGGCGACTGCCTGCCCGATCGGGATTTCCCGATGCTCATCGACCTGTATCTGCAGGGTCGACTCCCGCTGGAAGCATTCGTGACCGAGAAGATCGGGATCGGCGACATCGAGGCGGCGTTCGACAAGATGCACCGCGGCGACGTGCTGCGTTCGGTGGTGGTCTGGTCGTGAGCTGTACCGTCCGACTCGCACACGACGCTCGCCGGGTGGCGCTTCTGACTCCCGAGAGGCACCGCTCATGACACGAGTCGACCACGCCGTCACGTCCGGCACGTTCTCCCTGGATGGTGAGACGTTCGAGGTGGACAACAACGTCTGGGTCGTGGGTGACGACGAGGAGTGCGTGATCATCGACGCCCCCCACGATGTAGCCGCCATCCAGGAACTGGTCGGCGACCGCCGGGTGATCGCGATCTTGTGTACTCACGCCCACGACGACCACGTCAAGGTGGCGCCCGAGTTGGCGGCCGCGGCGCGGGCGCCGGTGTGGTTGCACGCCGACGACCGAGTCGTGTGGGAACTGACCCACGCATCGCCGCCCGACGGCGAGCTGACCGACGGCCAGTTCATCACCGTGGGTGACGTCCAGCTGGAAGTGCTGCACACCCCCGGGCATTCACCCGGTGCGGTCTGCTTCCTGTGTCCTGCTCTCGGGGTCGTATTCACCGGGGACACCCTGTTCGAGGGAGGACCCGGCGCGACCGGACGGAGCTTCAGCGACCCGGAGCTGATCCGGACCAGCATTCGAGAGCGACTGATGGTGTTGGCCGACGAGACGGTGGTCAAGACGGGCCACGGCAACGACACGACCATCGGTGCCGAACGCGGCAATCTTGACTAGAGCTGCTCGCGCGGCTCGGGCGCCTTCGGACTGCTGTCTTCCTCCTCGATCGCCGACGAGAAGCGTGCCGGCTCCTCGTCGTCAGGCCCCAGCCGCGCCCGATCCACCGACGCTCGCAGCTAGCGTGACTGTAGTTCGCGGACCCGATCGAGGACGCCGGGTATGGCGGCCTCGATCGCGCGGAGCGTGTCGTCGAAGCCGGACGCCGAGCCGTACCAGGGATCGGGTACTCCGGAGCCCGGCTCCGCGTTCGGGTCGAAGTCTGTCAACAGGGCGACGTTTCCGGCCTCGGGTGCCAGGCCCGCCATCTTCGTGACGTGAATGTCCTCCATCGCGATCACCAGGTCGGCCGCGCCGATCTCGTCGGCGGTGATCCGGTGAGCCCGGTGGAGATCGGACCGGTAGCCGTGCCGGGCGAGCACCTTTGCGGCGCGTGGGTCGATGGGTTCACCCAGTTCTTCGGCGCTCGTCGCGGCGCTGGTGAAGTTCACCCCGGTGATGCCCGCCTCGGCAGCGGCGCGTTCGGCCACCCGTTCCGCCATCGGCGACCGGCAGATGTTGCCCCAACAGACGAAGATCACCCGCAGGGCGTCGGGCTCCTCGTGGGCCTCAGGCACGCCGCTTGTACTCGCGCTCGGGGATGAACACGTTCAGCAAGAAGCTCACGATCGAGACGATGATCGCGCCCAGGACCGCGGTCCAGAATCCGTCGACGCTCCAGCCGAGTCCGAACAGTCCCGCGAGCCACGACGTCAGCAACAGCATGCAAGCGTTGATCACGATCAGGAACAGACCGAGCGTCAACAGCACCAGCGGAATGGTCACGAGCTGGAAGATCGGTTTGATGATCGCATTCAGGACGCCGAACACCGCACCCACCACCAAGAACGTGAGGATTTTGCCCTCGAGCGTGGTGGCGGTCAGGGAGATGCCGCTGAGCAGGAAGGTGGCCACCGCCAGAGCCGCGGCGTTGGCGAGCAGTCGGATTAACAACGTCATGGCTTAGATGGTGGCAGACCTCCCCAACCACCGCGGTGGCGTGGACCTAGGGACGCCTCACGTGCCTGACCCCAGCGGAACCCCGGAAACGCGCCACCAGATTGTCCGCTCCCCCCGGAATCACGGCGTGTCGCGGCTGGTCGGCAAATCTAGTGGCGCATTTACGGGCCTCGCTCAGGTGGCGGCCACAGGCGCCGCGGCCGGCAGCATCCGTCGTCGTGCCACAGCGAGGACCGCCGCGGTCGCGCCGACCACCAGCCAGGCCAGCAGCAGCCCGACCGTGCCGAGGACGCCGGTGCCGTCGCTGACGATGGCGCGGCTCCCCTCCAACGCCGGGGTCACAGGCAGGAACGGCGTGACCAGGTCCAGGAGTGCGGGAGTGGCCGAGGTGATCGCTGCGGCTGCGGCCAACACCACCAGAGCCACCGAGATGAACCGCCCCACCCCGCCGAGCCAGGCCACCAAGGCCTGGTTCACGGCCGCAAAGGCAATTCCGGCCAAGAGCAGGAAGGGCAGCAGCTGTGCGACCTGCCCGAAGTTCAGCTCGAGCAGCACCTGGAGGACCGCGGTCAGGGCCACGGCCTGGACGGCGGCCACGCCGGCCGCCGGCAGCAGCGCCTCCGCGGCCAGCCGCCAGGAGGCCTTCATCGAGGTCAGCACGCTGGACGGGGCCGCGCGCAGGACGATGAAGCTGGCCAATCCACCGAGCCAGAGCGCGATGGCGGCCAAGAAGGTGGTGTTGGCGATGTCGGCGAACAGCGAGGTAGGCCGCTCGGTGGTGACCGGAGTCGCGACCACCTCGGCCAATTTGGTGCGGGTGCTCTGGTCGTAGGACGGCACCTGTTCGGCCCCTTTGGTCAGCCCGTCGGCCAGCTTCCGGCTGCCGTCGGAAAGCTTGACGCCGCCGTCGGAGAGCTTGGTCAGCCCGTCGCTCAGCTGCTCGGCTCCGGTGGCCGACTGGCCGATTCCCGTGGCCAGGTCCTGAGTTCCAGAACTCAACTGCGAGGCGCCGGTGGCCAGCTGGGACGCCCCGTCCGCCGAGGAGCGGATTCCCGCGGCCAAGGGCTTCAGGCCGTCGGCCAGTTGATCCGTGCCGTCGGCGAGCTGGTCGAGCCCGCCGGCCAGCTGACGGGCCCCGTTGGAAAGACCGCTGGCGCCATCGGCGAGCTCCTTGGCTCCGTTGTCGAGCTTGGCGATTCCGCGAGTCAGGTCGTCGGCGCCACCGGCCAGCTTGTCGCCCCCGGCCGCTAGGTCTCCAGCTCCCTCAGCCAAATTCTCGGCGCCGCTGAGGAGACTTCGCTCGCGAGTCGGTTGGGCCGTTAGTCCGGCTCGCGCCGCGGCGCCGGAGGCCTTGACGCCGCCGTAGAACGCTGCGCATTGACCCGCCGCCTCGAGCTGTGGGGGACAGGTGATCCCCAGCCGAGCCAGCTGTGCGGGCGTACCGTCTTGGAGCACAGTCAGGAACTCTGCATATTGCCGCATTCCGCCGGCGAACTGTTGCGAGCCGGCCGCATACGACCTGGTCCCCTGGGCGTATTCATCGAGTCCATCGGCGAACTCGTCGGCGCCGGCGGCCGCCTTCTTGGTGCCGGCTCGGTAGTCGGTCAACCCGGTCGCCAGCTCCTTCGCGCCGGTGGCCAACTGCCCGGCCCCGTCGGCCGTCTCCCCGACCCCGTTGGCCAGCTTGCGGGTCTGGGTCGGGAGCTGCGCCGTCCCGTCCGCCAGCTTGTCCAACCCTGTCGACAGCTGCCCGACCCCGGTGCTGAGCTGCCCGGCACCGCTCGAGAGCTGCTCGGCGCCGCGATCCAGTTGCCCCAACCCGTCCGCGAGTTCTCCGGCACCGGTGGAGGCCTGCGTGATCCCGTCGGACAACTTCTCGGTGCCGTCGGCAAGGTCTCCGGCAGCCTTGGCCACCGTACGGAACTGCTCTCCGGTCTCGTTGAACCCGACGTAGATGTTGTCCAGGTATTGCTCGGTCAGCGAAGTGTTCAGCGCGCTGGTCGCCGCGGCGGCGATGGACTGCCCGACCACGGTGTCCGCGATCCCGCGGATCTGCGAGGTTTGCACGGAGATCTCGGCCGGGCCGATCTGCGACGCCTTGGTCTTGGAAAAGGACGTCGCACGGGCCGAGAAGTCCTCGGGGATCGTCACCACCGCGGCATAGCTGCCGTCCGCCAGTCCCCTCTCCGCGTCCGCCGTGTCGGTCAACAGCCAGCTGAAATTGTCGTCGTCGGAGTCGCCGCCGGTCACCAAACCTCCGGCCAGTTGCCGGCCGAGCGGCACCAGTTGCCCGTTGAGCCGGACCGGCTCGTCCTCGTTGACGATCGCGGCCTGCACGCGGTCGAGGCGGGTGTCGGAGTTCCACGTGGCCCAGAGGAAACCCCCGGCCACCAGCAAGGGCACCAGCACCAGACCCAACAGCGACAGCCACGTCACCCGTCGGTGCGGCGCGGAACGTTCCAGTGCGAGCATGTCAATCCTGTTCGGAATCGGTGTTCAGGCCGTGCGGTCGAGCGCCGCGTCCGGCAGTGGAGACAGACTGAGATAGGAGTACGAGGTCGGGATGAGATCGGCCACCGCCGACCGATCGCGAGCGGTCAGCACGACGGCCCGATCGCCGGTGCCGCCGACCACGATCTCGTCCAGCAGGCTGGCCAACGCGGCCCGATCGTCGACGCCGGTCAGCAGGTCGGCGTGGTCGACGAAGACCACCCGAGCACCGGACCGCTGGAGGGCACGGAACTCGGCGCGCGGGTTGCCGAGCGCTCGGCAGTCCGCGACGCCAGTGCGTCGACGGACCAGTCCGGCCTGTTCGGGCAACACCAGTCCGGCCACCTTGAGCCGGCCGCCGGTCGGCCGCATCCGGCCGGCCAGCGTCAACAGCAGCGCCGACTTCCCGGACTCCGGTGGGCCCTCGATGATCAAGATCTCGCGCGGCCGCAGGGTGACACCCACCTCGTCGGGCCGACCGGCCAGGGGCAGACCCTCGCCGTAGATTAGATGATCATCGTTGGGAGCCGGCCAGTCGTCCAGGGACACCTGGTGCGCCAGCCCCTCGCCCTCGACGTCGAACGAGGGCAATCGCCGGCCGATCCAGCGCGGCAGCCACCAGGCGGAGAGGCCCAGCAGGGACAACACCGCAGGGACCAATGTCATCCGGACCACGAAAGCGTCCACGAACACGCCGGCCGCCAGAGCGAAGGCAATCGTCTTGATCGGCCCCTCGCCGTGGGGGACGAAGGCGGCGAAGACCGCGAACATGATCACCGCCGCGGCCACCACCACCCGGGCGGAGGCGGCGAAACCGTTCTCGATGGCGGCCCGGGGATTGCCACCGTGAACGAAGTCCTCGCGGATCCGGGACACCAGGAAGACCTCGTAGTCCATGGCCAGCCCGAACAACACGCCCATCAACAAGATTGGCAGGAAGCTGATCACCGGACCGGTCTGGTGGACGTTGAAGATGGAGGAGAACCATCCCCACTCGAAGACCAGCGCCGTCGCTCCGAAGGCAGCCCCGACGCTGAGCAGGTAGCCAAGGGTGGCCTTGAGCGGCACGGCGATCGAACGGAACACCATGGTGAGCAGCACGAGGGAGAGCCCGACCACGATGATCCCGAACGGGAGCAGGGCCCCGCCGAGTCGGTTCGAAACGTCGATCGCGACGGCCGTGAATCCGGTCACCGCCACCGGGACGTCGTACTCGGCCTGGAATTGATCTTTCATGGCGCGGATCCGCAGCACCAGATCCTTGGTCTCCTGCGCGTCCGGTCCGGTGGTCGGGATGACTTGAACGATGCCGAAGGATGCGTCCTGGTTCGGGGTCGCCAAGGGGACGCTCGCCACGCCGGGGAGCGTCCGAATATCGTCGGCGATACCGTCCATCACTTCGAGCGGTTCGTCGGAGCCGACGATGACCGCCGACACGATCAGCGGTCCGTTGTAGCCGACGCCGAAGTGCTCGCTGACCAAGTCGTACGTGGTCCGGGCCGGCGTGCCTGGATCGGCTTGGCCGTTGTCGGGGAGGGCGATCCGCAGATCCTTGGCCGGATAGGCCAGCGCGCCGAGCGCCACGACCACCACGACGATGGTCAACACCGGCCACTTGGTCACGATGCGGACCCATCGACGCGGCGCCCCGCTCCTCACGCTCCTCGCGCTTCGAGCCGGTCGAACGGCCTCGGTGCCCTGAGCCTGTCGAGGGGCCCGCGCTTTCCGCGGCTTCGGGCGCAACCGCACGCCGGCGAAACCGATCAGAGCGGGGACCAGGGTCAGCGCGATCAGCACGGCAACGGCGACGGCCACCGCGGCGGCCACCCCCATCGTCGTGAGGAAGGGGATGCCGGCCACCGACAGACCCACCAGGGCGATCATCACCGTCAGTCCGGCGAAGACCACGGCCGACCCGGCGGTGGCGAGGGCGCGGGCTGCCGATTCCTCCGGCTCCATCCCGTCCCGTAGTTGGTCGCGATGCCGCGACGTGATGAACAGCGCGTAATCGATGCCGACGGCGAGACCGAGCATCACCGCCAGCATCGGGGTGGTCGAGGAGACCACGGTCAGACCGGTGGCAGCGAAGATCATCACGACCGAGATGGCGACGCCGAGCAGTGCGGTGAGCAGTGGCATCCCGGCCGCGCGCAAGGAACCGAGCGTCAACAACAGCACGAGCAGGGCCACGACCACACCCAACGCCTCGACGATGCTGAAGCTAGGCGTGTTGTTGTTGAAGGCTTCGCCGCCGATGGAGACTTCCCCACCTCCCAGCTCGGTCTGCAGACGCTCCGTCTCGACCGTGAGGGCGTTCAAAGTGGTATCCGGAACTTGACCGTCCACCCGTTCCAGCCGGATGCTCATGATCGCCGCCGTTGCATCCGGGGCGATCAGTCCTTTGGCGAATTCGTCGTACGGCGAGGTCACGTCCAGCACGCCGTCGATGCGCTCGTACGCCTCGGCGCCGGAGACAATGGCCTGCTTGACCGCGGGGTCGCGGACCGTCGAGTCGGGCGGGGCGACGACGATCACTTGGGCGGTGATCCCGGCGGCCTGCGGGAAGTTGCGATTCAGCGCATCGAGCGCCGTTTGCGACTCGGTACCCGGCAGGGTGAACTTCTCGTCGAAGCGGTCGCCGATGACTGCCGCCAGTCCGACGAGTAGGGCTAACGCGCCCAGCCAGGCGAACAGCACAGTCCGGCGGCGACGGAACGCCGTCCGGCCAAGGCTGTACAGGTACGAGGACACGCACGTCCTTCCGAGTCCAGGGTGTGAAAGTAGGCAGCCGACCAGATCGATACAGTAATGTATCCGATACAGACGTGTATCCGAGTGCCTGCCGAAGGGAGCCGAAATGGCTGCGCCGGCAGCGGCCGACCTCCCGATCTCGGCTCGCCGGGCCCGGACCCGAGAACGACTGCTCACCGCCGCTGTCGCGGTCTTCGCCGAACGCGGCATCAACGCGGCCAGCGTGGAGGAGATTTGCGAGGCGGCCGACTTCAGCCGGGGTGCCTTCTACTCCAACTTCGCCGACAAGTCCGACCTGGTGTTGGCGCTGCTCGACCGGAGCATGACCGTGCAGTTCAGCGCGGCCGAGCAGGCGGTTGCCGACATGAAGGCCGCGAGGGACGCCAGCGCGGAGGAGATGATCACCTTGGCCTTGACCGCTTTCGAGCGATCCGGGCGACCCTTTCGGGAAGGGATCCTGCTGGACCAGGAATTGCGACTACACGCCGCCCGCGAACCCGCGTTGCACGTCCCCTACCTGAAGTTCGTGCACGAGGGTGACCGCCAGTTGGCCGCCCTGATCGGTGACGCCCTCGCTCATCTGGGCTTGGAGCTGACCGTCCCGTTCGAGCATGCACTGCGGTTGCTGGCCGCGGTTCATGATCATGAGCAGCGGCTCGCGGTCTTCGAGGGGCAGCCGGCCGACGCGACCGTGATGCGCTCACTCTTGCTGGCCATCACGCGGCCGGCTCCCGATAAGTAGCTTCGGTCGCACCGCAACCGGTTGCGCAGCCGCGGAAGCTACTTCTCGGCGTCGCTCGGTCTGGCACGCTGGGAACATGCACATCCTGGTCGTCGACGATGATCAAGCGGTTCGCGATTCCCTCAAGCGGTCGCTCCAGTACAACGGTTACGAGGTCAGCACCGCCGACGACGGGATGCAGGCCCTGGCCCGGCTGGCCGCCGTCCGTCCCGACGCGGTGATCATGGACGTCATGATGCCCCGGTTGGACGGGCTGGAAGCGACCCGGATGCTGCGGGCGGCAGGCAACGACGTACCGATCCTCGTCCTCACCGCCCGGGATGCCGTCGGCGACCGGGTGGACGGGCTCGACGCCGGCGGCGACGACTATCTGGCCAAGCCGTTCGCACTCGACGAGCTGCTCGCGCGACTACGGGCCCTGGTCCGCCGGGCCGGCACCGTCGCGGACTCCGCCGATCCCTCCACCCACGCCCTCTCCTTCTCCGATCTGGTCCTCAACACCCAGACCCGCGAGGTGCTGCGCGGCAGTCGTCAGATCAATTTGACCCGTACGGAATTCGCGCTACTCGAGGCGTTCCTGCACCACCCGCGACGGGTCCTGGAACGCAGCTGGCTGCTCAACGAGGTGTGGGGCTTCGACTTCCCGACCACGGCGAACTCCCTCGAGGTCTACATCGGCTACCTTCGGCGCAAGACCGAGACCGAGGGTGAGCCGCGCCTGCTGCACACCGTGCGCGGGGTCGGCTACGTGCTCCGCGAGACGCCCCCGTGATCAGCGCCGTCGCTCCCGCGCCGCGGGGGCCGCTCCGGCGCTTCGTCCGGTCCCTCTCCCTCCGCAAGCGGGTGGCCTACCTGGCTACCGTCGCGGTGGCGCTGGCCGTTGCCGCGACCGGCATCGCGGGGTATCTCACCCTGCGAGTCTCCCTGTATCGGGCCCTGGACTCCGAGCTCCTCGGGGTCGCGCATTCGCTCTCGCGCGCGGTGACCGGCGACATCCGGAGAGTCGGCGGCCTGACCGGGGAGGCGCTGCAGGCCGGCAATCTCAGCCTGTCGGTGATCCGGGCCGACGGTCAGGTCCTGTGGATACCCGATGAGCAGGTACACCTCGTGCTGGGTGCCGAGGAACTGGCCGTGGCCCGCCTCCAGGGTCCGCCGTCGGCCCGCTCCGGGATCGCCACCGACGGCAGCGAATACCGGATCATGACCGTGCCGCTGACCGGTCTGGGCGACTACGCCCTTGCGGTCGGCCGGCCGCTGCAGGTGATCAACGACACCCTGACCTCGCTCTGGCTGACCTTGATCATCTTCGGACTCACCGGAGTCGTGCTCGCGGCCATCGCCGGCAGCGCGGTCGCCCGGTCGAGTCTGCGACCCGTCCGGGAGCTCGCGGCCGCCGTCGAGCACGTCACCCTGACCCAGGATCTCACCCCGATCGCGGTGAGTGGCAGCGACGACATCACCAGGTTGGCCCAGGCCTTCAACGGGATGCTGCGGTCCCTGGCCTCCTCCCGCGAGCGGCAACAGCGGCTCATCGCCGATGCCGGGCACGAGTTGCGCACCCCGTTGACCAGCCTGCGGACCAACATCGAACTCCTGGCCGCCGACGAGCAGTCCCGGATGCTGAGCACGGACGATCGAGCCGCGATCCTGGCCGACGTGTCCGCCCAGCTGCGCGAGTTCACCACGTTGATCGGCGACCTCGTCCATCTGACCCGGGACGAGCGCGTCACCGAGGCGCCGGAGCCCATCGACCTCCGCGACGTGGTGAACGCTGCCCTCGAACGGGTGCGCCGGCGGGCACCCAAGGGTTTGATCTTCGACGTCGAGCTGAACCCGCTGTACGTGGTGGGTGAAGCGGACGATCTGGAGCGCGCCGTCACCAACCTGTTGGACAACGCGGTCAAGTGGAGTCCTCCGAACGGCACCATCCGGGTCCACCTGGAAGGCGATCGGCTCCGGGTCGCCGATCAGGGCCAAGGCATCGCCGAGGCCGACCTGCCCCACGTGTTCGACCGCTTCTATCGCGCCGAGGCAGCTCGGACCACGCCCGGCACCGGACTCGGCCTGTCGATCGTCGCTCAGACCGTGAGCCGGCACGGCGGCTGGATCCGTGCCGGCCGCTCCGCTCAGGGCGGCGCCGAGTTCACCATCCGGCTCCCCGGCGCGACCACGGTCGAGGATCTGCCGGAAAACGCCCACGTCTCGCAAATGCTCTAGCTCAAGAATTGCCCCGGGTGGCGTAAGGGGTGTGGCTCGGCAACGTCATCCGCGGACCTCGGCGGGGCGGCCGCGGCCCGGCCAGCATCAGCAACAGCTGCACCCGATAGCGATGCCCCCGATACGGCTCGAGGATCTCGAGGCAGGCGTCGTCGTCCAGCGCCTCGCCGGTCAGCGCGTACGTGATGTCCTTCCCGACGTGATAGTCACCAATGCTCCAGGCGTCGGCATCGCCGTGAGCGCGCTGGCGCACCTCCGCCGATGTCCACGGACCCACGCCGGGCAGACTCTGCAACGCCCGGTCGGCCGACCCGCCGTCCAACGCCATCGTCCGCTGCAGGGCCGCTGCCCGACCGGCACCGTGCACGAGGGTGCGATAGCGGCGCTCCTCCACACCCGCGGCCAGGTACCGCCAGGTCGGCACCCGAGCCCACGTCTCGGCGCGGGGCGGGATCCGCATGCCGTACGCAGCCGAATGCGGGTCCGTCGCCGGCCCGGGTGCCGGCTCGCCGAACTCGCGGACGAGCAGCCGAAACGCCCGGAAGGCCTCCTTGCCGGTGACGACCTGCTCGAGACAGGCGGGCGCAAAGGCTTCGAAGACGCGTTCGGTGCGGCCGATCCGCAACCCCGGGAACCGGCGGTGCGCGGCCACCAGACACTCGTGCTCGGGCAGGGGCCGGAAGGTCTCGGGGCCATCAACCGATCCCAGCAGCGCGGGCAGCTGATCGAGCGCCCACTCTCCGCCTTCGCCCCACGCGCGGGCGGCGACCTGGGCGCCACTGGCCACGATCTTGACCAGCGCGGGTCCCATCGGCGTCCGGGTGGCCCGCAACCAGGTCCCGCCCAGTCGCCGGTGCGTCGGATCACCCGGTCCCCGGCGGTGTTGCGCGAGGATCGGATGGATCAACGTCGGGTGCTCGAGCGCAAGATGCCGGGTGATCGAATCGGTCACGGCCGGGCCGCCTCGAACCACTTCCCGTGCCGGAGCCGGAAGCCGCACTTGAGGAGCACCGCCCGCGACGCCGGATTGTCCGCCTCGGCCTGCACCAGATCGGCGCCGTTCCGCCACGCCTGCTCGAGCAGCAGCGCACACGCCCGGGTGGCCACCCCCTGCCCCTGCCAGGCCGACACGATCGCGTACCCGATCTCGACCACGGCCCTCCGGCCCGGCTCCGGTGGACCGTGAAAGCCGATGTCGCCCACCACCACATCGTCTCCCCCGGCGCTGACCACGATCTGGTGCAGCCCCCACGGACCGATCGAGCCCGTGGAGCCGGCCGCGTCGTGAGCCAGCTTCAGCAGACTCAGGGCGACCAATGTGTCCTCGGTCGGGTAGTCCGGGTGCCAGGTGAGTCCTGGCGGCGGGGCGCCCTCACCGGCGGTCAAGGCGGCCGATTCCGCCACCGGCCACGGCCGCAGCCGAACCGGAACGACCGGAGTACTCATCGCCACGTCCTCGTTCAGTGGGTCCGGACGGTCAGCGTCGACGCGGAGCCGGCCACGGGTTGGCGCGGCAGCCCTGCAGTCCCTTGGTCTGTTGGAGCATCACCGGAGCGCGCTTGCCCTTGACCCGACAGTTCTGGTGGCCGTGACCGAGCACATGTCCGACCTCGTGGTTGGTGAGGTAGACCCGGTACGCAGCCACGTCCTTCTTGTAGTGCCGCACCCCGAACGCCCACCGCTTCGCGTTGAGGATGGCTCGATTGCCGTTCTGACACGAGACCTTGCCGCGGGTGAGCAGCGGCGCGCAGAGTTCGTCGGTCGTCTGCGGCGTCGCCAGCAGCACGCTGAAGTCGGCCCCCCGGCGCGAATCGACCAGCTGCAGCCGCCAACTGCCGGATCCGGACCAACTGCGCCGGTCGCTGAGCGTCCGCTCGACTTCACGCGCGACCCGTGCCGGGTCGAACGGCAGGCCCTTCTCGACGCGGATGGTGTACCGCAGCAGCCTGCCCTTACGGCCGGCGACCCGACCGTCGACCTTGGCGGTGACGAACGAACCCGGGCCGTCGGTGGCGATCCTGACGGCCCTCGTCACAGCTCCCTTCGCAGCATTCTTCGGGGTCGTACTGGTGGCCTTCTTGGCTGCCGTCACCGGCTGAGGGGCGGGTCGACGGGTCGACGGGCGGGCAGCGGACCGGGGCGGTGCAGAGGCGGCGGGAGTGACCGGGGGAGGCGCGCTGGTCGGGCCCGCGGCGATCGCGTCCGTTCGGCGCGCGTCCGCGGCCGCCGACACCGCCCCGGTCCGGGCGTCGTCCCGTCCGACCAGGCCACTGACGGGAAGGGCCACCAGGAGGGCCAGGACCACCCCAGCCAGCACCGTGGGCCAACGCAGCGCGAGTCCGCCCGCACCAGTCGACGAGCGCAGGGCACGAGGCGGGCGCCGCTGCGCGGTAGATTGTGTGCCGCGGTAACGGCCGGTGCGCGACTCCCGACGGGTCGCTGGCTCGACGTCCGCGCGCCGAGCGGCGGGCGGAGTTGACCTGAGCGACCGGCGGGACACAAGGAACAACACTAGGCGGACTTCGTGACGGAACTCCATTCTGCCGGGACGGGCACCCGGGCGTCGACGGGCCAGGCGCGGCGCCGGCGAGCGGCACGGATGATGATCGTCGTCTTGATCCCCCTCGCCGTGTGGACCGTCGCCGGTCTCATCGCCCTGTGGCCCAAAGACGTCGGAAGTCATGTCAATACCGAGGGCACCAGCTACGGCGTCGCCGGCGTCAGCTACCCGACCGGTCGGGTCACCAACATCGCCCGGATCTCGTGTGAGGGTGTCGCCGGCTCCAGCTCCGGCGTCAACACCCAGGTCTGCGCCAACCTCAGTGTGCAGCTCCTGGGCGGTGACGATCAGGGCAAGACCGTGGTCGTGCCGGTCACCAACGCGATCTACACCTCGGGGATCTCCATCGGTCAGCGGGTGACCCTGGTCCGAATACCGCCGATCGACGGCCAGCCCGCTCAATACTCCTTCTCCGACTTCAGCCGCGGCACCCCGCTGCTGGTCGTCACCCTGATCTTCGTGGCCGCGGTCATTTTGGTCGCCCGCTGGCGAGGGTTCGCCACCTTGCTCGCCCTGGCCTTCGCCGGCGTCATCCTGGTCACCTTCGTGTTCCCCGCCCTGGTGAGCGGCTCCAACCCGATCCTGGTCGGGCTGACCGCTGCGTCGGCGATCCTCTTCGTCGCGCTGTACGCGGCCCACGGCCTGAACGTCCGAACCACCACCGCCCTGGTCGGCTCGTTGGCGGCCCTCCTCGTCACCGCCTTACTGGGCTGGATCGCGGTCCGGTGGACGCACTTGACGGGGATCACGGCCGAGGACGACTACGTCCTGGTCGCCTCCGCCCCGGACCTCCTGCTGTCCTCGGTGGTGATGTGCGGCATCATCCTCGCCGGGGTCGGGGTGCTCATCGACGTCACCCTCACCCAAGCCTCGGCCGTCTGGTCGTCGGCTGACACCGAGCCGAGCGCGCGTCGGCTGTTCGCCAAGGCGATGCGGACCGGACGCGAGCACGCCGCAGCCAACGTGTCGACGATCGCGTTCGTCACGCTCGGTGCCGCCCTGCCCGTCCTGCTGCTGTTGGTGGTCTATCCGCGCCCCCTGCTGGAGATGCTGCAGACCGAGCAGTTCGCCGACGAACTCGTACGGATCCTGGTCGCCTCCACGGGGGTGGTGTTGGCCATTCCCCTCACCACGGCGATCGCGGTGGCCCTGGTCAGACTCAGCCGGGGTGCACCGCAACCGCGGAAGACCAAAGCCGAGGCCGGCGTCACCGGGCCCCCAGACGCCGACGCCGAGCCGACCCCCCGGCAGCGCCGGTGGCGTCGCGGCAAGGACGAGTTCGAAGACATCGACGACTTCTCCGACCTGCGCGAGCCGGCCGAGGAAACCCGCCGACCACCCCGGCGTTCCTGATCCCGCATGACGCGATCCGGCCGACGTGATCCGGCATGCTCGATCCGGCCGACTTGATCCGGATGAGCGCATGAAGGCAGTCCGCTACGCCGCAGTCGGAGACCCGCCCCGGGTCAGCGAGGTCCCCGCCCCCAGCTGCCCCGTCGACGCGGTGGTGGTCGCGGTGCGCGCCACCGGAGTGTGCCGGTCCGACTGGCACGCCTGGCGCGGCCACGAGGCGGTGCCGCTCCCCCACATCCCCGGACACGAGTGGGCCGGTGAGGTGATCGCCGTCGGGCCGGACGTGCGCGACTTCGCGGTCGGAGATCGGGTGACGGCCCCGTTCGTCCACGGTTGTGGACGCTGCAACTTCTGCCGAGCCGGCGAAGCGCAGGTCTGCCCGTTCCAGACCCAGCCCGGCTTCACCCACCCGGGCTCCTGGGCGGAGCAGGTCGCCGTGCTGGCCGCGAACACCAATCTGGTCCGGCTCCCGGACGGACTGGACTTCGCCGCCGCCGCGGCGCTGGGCTGCCGGTTCGCAACCGCCTACCGCGCACTGACGGTGCACGGACGCGTCCGGGCGGGTGACTGGGTCGCCGTCTTCGGGTGCGGTGGGGTCGGGTTGTCCACGGTGCTGATCGCGACCGCCCTCGGGGCCCGGGTGGTCGCCGTCGACGTCTCCCCGACCGGGCTCGGGCAAGCCGAAGCCTTGGGTGCGGAGGTTTGCGTACGGGCCACCCCGGACCTCGATCCGAGCCCGGCCGTGCACCGGGCCACCGGCGGCGGTGCCCGGTTGAGCGTCGACGCGTACGGGTCGGCGGCCACGCTCGACGCCTCCGTTCGCAGCCTCGGTCGGCGGGGGCGCCATCTGCAGGTCGGCCTGCTGGGTGCAGACCGAGCCGCGGCGCTGCCCTGGGATCTGGTGATCGGCCGGGAGCTGGAGATCTACGGCTCGCACGGGATGCCTGCCGTCGACTATCCGGGCATGCTGGACCTGATCGGCCGGGGCATCCTGCAGCCGGAGCTGCTCGTCGGTCGGGTGATCACGCTGGAGGAGGCACCCGCCGCCCTGATGGGGATGGACGCACCCGCCTCCGTCCACGGGGGCACGACGGTGATCGCCATCCCGGCTCGTCCGCCGGCCTGACCACGAGTTCGCTGGAATCAGCGAGTTCGCCGGAATCGGTCACCACGGCTTGCGCAGCCGGTGTAGGTCGTCCTAAGTTAGGCGAGGCTCCCCTTTGAGTCTGCGTCGGCTGTGCCCCCACCTCAGTCGATCCGAAGTCGACGAGATGCAACGGAATGCTTGCCAACTACCTGATCGGATTGCGGGAGGGCCTCGAGGCCGCTCTCGTCGTCAGCATTCTGATCGCCTACCTGGTCAAGTCCGAGCGCCGGGCGCTCCTGCCCAAGATCTGGATCGGCGTCGGGATCGCCGTCGCGGTGTCGCTCGCTTTCGGCGCCCTGCTCACCTTCGGACCCAAGGGCCTCACCTTCGAAGCTCAGGAGCTGATCGGCGGCATCTTGTCGATCATCGCCGTCATCTTCGTCACCTGGATGATCTTCTGGATGGCCAAGGCGGCCCGGAGCATGTCGGGCGCGTTGCGCTCCCAGGTCGACCGGGCCGCGGAGGCCAAGCCGTGGTCGCTGATGGTGGTCGCCATGCTGGCGGTGGGCCGCGAAGGTCTTGAAACCGCACTGTTCCTCTGGGCGGCAACCCGGGCGACCGGCACCACCGCCGTGCCGCTGCTGGGCGCTCTCCTGGGTTTGCTCACCGCCGTCGTGCTCGGGTACCTGTTCTACCGCGGCGCGGTCAGGATCAACCTGACCAAGTTCTTCACCTGGACCGGGCTGTTCTTGATCATCGTGGCCGCCGGCGTGCTCGCGTACGGGGTGCACGATCTGCAGGAGGCCCGCTTCCTGCCCGGTCTGAACAACCTGGCCTTCGACGTCTCGACCGCCATCCCGCCGAGCTCCTGGTACGGCACCCTGCTCAAGGGCATCTTCAACTTCTCTCCGGCCACCACCAAGCTCGAGCTCGTGGTCTGGCTGGCCTACGTCATTCCCACGGTCATCTTGTTCTTGCGCCGCATCCGCGGGCGTAGCGCCGCCTCGGCAAAAGGGGCAGCAGCGCCTGCGGCCGCGACTCGGGCCACCGTCTCTTCCGGAGGAAACTGATCATGTCCACGGCTCGGCTCCGCGGGTTCGGGGTGCTGTCCGGCGCGTTGCTGATGCTGCCGGTGTTGGCGGCCTGCACCGACAACGTGCAGCCCGGCACAACCGATGCGAGCGCCCCGTCGGGTCGTGCCCTGACCGTCCAGGCCACCGACGACGCCTGCACGGTCTCCGCCCCGACGGCCCCGTCGGGCAATCTCACCTTCTCGGTGACCAACGGTGGGTCCAAGGTGACGGAGTTCTACCTGCTCGGCGCCGACGGGCTGCGGATCGTGGGCGAGGTTGAAAACATCGGTCCGGGTCTGTCCCGGGAACTGGTCGTGGTGGCCCCGCCCGGTTCCTACTACACCGCCTGCAAGCCCGGCATGGTCGGCGACGGCATCCGATCAGTCTTCGCCGTCACGGATTCGGGCGAGGATCTGACCCCCAAGGGCGACGACAAGGCCCTGGTCGACCAGGCCAACAAGAACTATCAGGCGTACGTGAAGGACCAGACCGAGCAGTTGGTCGCCAAGACCGATGAGTTCGCCGCCTTGTACGTCGGCGCGAAGGACGACGAGGCGCGCGCCCTCTATCCGGTGGCTCGGGTCCACTGGGAGCGGATCGAGACCGTCGCCGAGTCGTTCGGTGACCTCGACCCGAAGATGGACGCCCGCGAGGCCGACCTCGAGCCCGGCGAGAAGTGGACCGGCTGGCACAAGATCGAGAAGGACCTGTGGCCGGAGCGGGCCGAGAACTACACCCCGCTCACCGAGGCCCAGCGCAAGAGCTTCGCGGCGGATCTGGTGGCCAACACCAACACCCTCTACGAGCGGGTCCGGAAGCTGAGCTACACCGCCGATCAGATCGCCAACGGCTCCAAGGGCCTGCTCGACGAGGTCGCGACCGGGAAGGTGACCGGCGAGGAGGAGTACTGGTCGCGGACCGACCTGTGGGACTTCCAGGCCAACGTCGACGGTGCCCGGGTCGGCTTCGACGGTCTGCGGCCGCTGCTGGCGAAGCGGGGGGAGACCGAACTCGACGGGGAGATCGACAGCAGATTCCTCGCTCTGCAGAAGTTGCTGGATCAGCACAAGGAGGGCGACGGGTTCGTCTTGTACAACGAACTCAGCGCCGAGGACGTGAAGGCGCTGTCCAACGCCGTCAACGCCCTGTCCGAACCGTTGTCGAAGCTCACCGCCGCCGTCGTGTGAGGTGGGTGTGACATGACCGACCACTCGCGGCCAGAGTCCGGGACGCGCCCTGAGCGCACACCCTCGCCCGAACTTGTCGAAGGGCCTCACCAGGTGTCCCGACGCGGCCTGCTGGGGGTGGCGGGCGCCGGTGCGCTCGGCCTCGGCGTCGGAGTGGCCGGGACGGTCGTCGCCACCCAGAACCGGGGGGTGTCGAGCACACCGGCGGCCGAAGCACCGAGCGGTACCCGGACCTACCCCTTCTACGGGGAGCGCCAGGCCGGCATCGTCACCCCGATGCAGGACCGGTTGCACTTCGCCGCCTTCGACGTCATCACGGACTCCCGTGAACAGCTGATCGAACTCCTCCAGGACTGGACGGCCGCCGCCGCCCGGATGACCGCCGCCGAGCCGGCCGGTGAACTGGGTCCCACCTCCGGCTCGTACGACGCTCCGCCCGACGACACCGGCGAGGCCATCGGACTGCCCGCCGCCGGGCTGACCATCACGTTCGGATTCGGACCGGGCCTGTTCCGCGACCAGGGGAAGGACCGCTTCGGGCTGGCTGCCCGGCAACCCGCGGCGCTGCGACGACTGCCGCACTTCCCCGCCGACAACCTGGACCCGGCCCGCTCCGACGGTGACCTCTGCGTGCAGGCCTGCGCCGACGATCCGCAGGTAGCCGTACACGCGATCCGGAACCTGGCCCGGATAGCCTTCGGTCGGGCTGCCCTGCGGTGGTCGCAGCTCGGGTTCGGGCGTACATCGTCGACGTCGACCAGCCAGACCACGCCGCGGAACCTGTTCGGTTTCAAGGACGGCACCCACAACCTGAAGGCCGAGATGCCCCAGGAGCTGGACGCTCACGTGTGGGTGCCCAAGGGCGCCGACGCCAGGGGCGACTGGCTGGCCGGTGGTTCGTATCTGGTCGCCCGGCGGATCAGCATGACCATCGAGACCTGGGATCGGCAATCGTTGCGCGAGCAGGAGCGCGTGATCGGCCGGACCAAGGCCGAAGGCGCCCCACTGTCGGGCGGTCAGGAGTTCGATCAGCCGAACTTCGCCCTGCTCGGCCGGGCCGAGGAGCCGCTGATCGCCCCGGACGCCCACCTCGCCCTGGTCCATCCCAGCGCCAACGACGGCGCCCGGATGCTGCGACGCGGCTACAACTTCGTCGACGGCAGCAACGGCCTGGGCCGGATGGACGCCGGCCTGTTCTTCCTGGCCTTCGTCGTCGACCCGCGGACCCACTTCATCCCCATGCAGACCCGGCTCGGCGTGGGTGACGCCATGAGCGAGTACCTGCAGCACACGGGTTCTGCCCTGTTCGCCGTACCGCCCGGTGTTCGCGCGGGCCAGTACGTCGGCCAGGCGCTGTTCGCGTGACCGCTCGGCTCGTCTGATCCGCTAGCTTGCCTCGGAGACGTAAGCCGAGCGGGAGCCGCGGTCGGATTTCGGCACGACCCGGGGCACCGGTCGCTTCGGCTGGATGCCCCAGCCCTGCCGGATGCCGCGCAGACCCTTGCCGAGCCACGGCCCGACGTGGTGCAAGGCCCAGTCCACGTCGCTGGTCAACCGTTCCCACGGTCGGGGTGGGACGAGTTGATCGGGCAGCGGATCGGCCCAGCTCTCGTCGGCTCCGCTGACGCCGAGACGCCAGGCCAACGCCGCTGCCACCACCTCGTGCCCGAGTGAGTTGCCGTGCAGCCGGTCGTCGAACCAGAGCCGGGGATCCTGCGCGATCGGATGGTGCTCGAAGTCGACCGTCAACACACCGCAGCGGTCCGCCTCCTCGCGGATCAGCTCGTTCAGTCGCAGCACCCGCGGACGCCAACCCGCCCCCAAGGGGTTGATCGGGGTGGGGTCGGGCATGGTGAAGGTCATCACGGTGATGGCGCGCGCACGGGCCGCGCCGAACATGGCCGCCAGGTGGTCCCGCCAGGTCTCCCAGTCGCAGCGGACCGCCGACATGATGTCGTTGGCCCCCGCAAAGAGGGTGAGCAAATCCGGTTCCATGGCCAGGGCCCAGTCGAACTGGGTTTCGCGGATCTCCTGCAGTTTGAGCCCGCGAATCGCGAGGTTGGCGTACTCCAGGGGCCGGGTCTGTCTGTCGGCGATCGTCTGGGCCAACCGGTCCGCCCAGCCCCGGTAGCCGCCTTCACCGTCGGGATCGACCAACCCCTCGGTGGAGGAGTCCCCGATCGCCACGAAGCGCCGGAAAGCGGTCATGGGCCCAGCATTCCAGAGCATTGCGGAGCTATCCAGAACATGTTGATAACGGAAATCGCTCATCCGTACGTCACTCCGGCACCGAATAGGATCACGTGAGAGAAGGTGGTTGAAGCCGATGGGTAGTCGTGATGAGCCGTTCGCCGCGTTCGTCAGCGCCTATCGCGCCCGTCTACTGGGGACGGCGGCCCTGATCTATCTCGAGCCGGAACGAGCCGGGCCTCTGGTCGACGCCGTGTTGGCGCAGGTGTATGCGGCCTGGCCCCGCCTCGACGACCCGTACGCCTACGCGGTCCGCGGGGTGCTGAGTCCCGCCTGGGCCGGCGTGCAGCTGCCCGGCGAGGCGGTCACCCGATTCGAGCTGATCGATGTGGACGCCGCCCGACCGCGCCCTGAGGACGGCATCCTCAGCGAGCTGGCCGCCCTCTCCGAGGACGAGCGCCGGGTGCTGGTGCTGGCGTCCTACACCCATCTTCCGCTGGTCGAGATCGCGGCTGTGCTCGGCCGCGACGTCTCCGACGTGGTCGCCCAGCTGCGGGCGGCGACCCATCGGTTGCAGAGCATGCCGCGCCTCCACGGCCGGCGGCGGCTGACCGCCGAACTGGCCGCAGCCGCCCCCGTTGCGAACTCAGCCATGGGCCGACCATCCGCACCCGACGCCCCCCGGGCCGGGCGGTCCCTGCTCCGTCACCGCCGGCTCCGCACCCTCGCGGTCGCCGCCGCGCTGGTCGTACTGGTCGGTTTCGCGGTCCGGCAGGCCGTACCTCTGCTCGGGTCCGTCGCGTCGAGCGGGCCCCAAGTCAGCCCCCGAGTATCGGGGAGTCCGAGCGAGATGCCGCCGTGCGACACCTCCGACCCCCGCTGCCGGGCCAACATCGTTTCCGGCTGGCGGACCGAGATGGCCAGGGTGATCAGCTCGCACCTGGACCCGGACGGCGACTACTTCACGGGTTACAGCTACTCCTACACCGAGGGTTACCAGGGTTCGGGTTTCTGGGACGGCGGTGGTGGCGCCCTCGGGTTGGATCTCTATCGGATGACGGGCGGGGCCACGGAGGTCTACCTGCAGATCGCCACCAGCCGGTCGTACGCGATCCGCTGCGGCGAGATGACCAAGCGGCCGTGCCAGTCGGTGCGGTTCATGGACGGCAACCGATTCACCCTCACCGATCCGAGCACGGTCGTCCAGGGTTTGGAGGCGCAGCATCGACCCGAAGGCACCTTCGTGATCACCATCGTGGCCCGGAACACCTCGCGGGCCAGCCGGGAACTGCCCGTCACGCGGGCGGACCTGGTCGAGCTCATCGCCGATCCCCGCCTGCGACTCCCCCCGCACTGAAACTCCGGCCCTGAAGCTCCCGGCCCGCGGCCACGTCGGGGTCAGCCGTCCATCCCGGCGGCGGGCACCAGGCGGCCGTCCGCCTCCCCCGCGGCCGTGCTCGGGCGACCAGGCCGCAGCCGGTACAGCACCTCGCCGGCGTGGGGTTCCACGAACGTGTCCGGGTCGGCCTCGAACACGGCCACATCGACCTGGGCCGGATCGAGATAGTTGAGGTTCACCGCCCGCACATCGCTCTCGGGGATGCCGGTCGCCAACGTGACGGTCACCCGGTTCTGCTCCCCCCGCTCCGGATCCCAGCTGCCCTGCCCGCGAAGGTGCGTGGAGTGGGCCAGATCGCCCCACGGTTGGTCCCGGAACCGCTCCCACTGACCCAGGAAGTAGTCCCGGTTGTGGTAGCCGATCTCGGCGATCTGCGGGTGCATCACGGAGATCTCGGTGATGTGCGGGGCGTAGATGATCACCTCGCCGCCGTCGGCGACGATCGGCTCGAGCTTGTAGAACCCCTTGGCGGCGGTCCAGATGTCGGCGTACTTGTCCGGCATGATCGACAACACCCGCCGGACCGGCCGGTCGAGGTACGTGACGTGCGTCTCGGCCGACACCGCCGCGCACGCTGCCCAGGCGTCCTCGGGCGTCCCGAACGCCGCGGCATGCAGCGTGTCGGTGCCGGACGCGACGACCAGGCACAGCGCCAGCCGCTCCACCGGGATCAGCGTCGAGGCTTCGTTGATCAACGCCCGGACCGGAGTCACCCCGCGGGTGCCGATCATCTCCGCACTGGTGATCAAGGCCCCGACCCAGTGCGACAGGTCGATCAACTCCGGTCCGGAAACGCCCGGGAAGAAGTACTTGTTGCCGCCGGAGAAGCCGACCACCTCGTGGGGGAACACCGGCCCGATCACGATGGCGACGTCCGCCTCCGCGACGTGCCGGTTGATCCGCACGTCGACCGAGACGTCGGTGAGCAATCCGCCGGTGAGTTCCGCCAGACGGTCGGCGCCGATCGATCCGAGGTCGGTGAAGGTCTCCGGCAGCCAGGACTCGTGGTTGAGGATCCGCCAGCCGGGATAGGTCTCCGCGGACGCCCCGGGGGTGAAGCCGAGGTGCCGAGCCAGCTGCTCCTCACTCATGCCCTGGTGGGTGCCGAGAGCGATCACGACCGTGACCTCCCGGGCTCGGCCGGCCAGCGCGTCCCGGACCGCTCCCAACAGCATCGGCAGCGGGCAGGTCCGGGTCCCGTCCGGGACGACCAGACACACGCTCCGCCCGTCCAGATCGGCACCGGCGAGGGCCTGGGCGACGAAGCCCGCGACCTGCGCGGGGGTCAGATGCTCGCCGACCCCTCCGATGAGGGCCGCCCGTTCGGGATCGCCGATATCGGTGCCGTAGCCCAGCTCCTCGTGCCCAACGCCCGCCATCAGGCCACGATGGCGCAGGACCGCCGACGCGACAAGCAGGATCCGGCCCTGACGACAACAAACGGCAACTTCTGGAGTCTCTTCTTCGCCGGCGCGCACGATGCTGCCATGGCCTCCACGCCGCTTCCTCGGTTGAGCCGAAGCCGACCGGGCACGCCGGCCGCCGCTCCCGTCCGCATCGTCCATCTCGGCCTGGGCAACTTTCATCGGGCCCATCAGGCCTGGTACACCGCCCGGGCGTCGGACGCCGCCGATTGGGGTATCGCCGCGTTCACCGGGCGCCGGCCGGACGTGGCCGACGCGCTGAGCCCGCAGGACGGCCTGTACACACTCATCACCCGGGGCTCCGAGAGTGACGCCTTCGAGGTGATCGGATCGGTCTCCGCCGTGCATCCGGCGGTCGACCACGGAGCCTTCCTCGAATATCTGGGCCGGTCCGATGTGGCCCTGATCACCATCACCGTGACCGAAGGCGGGTACCTTCGCGGATCCGACGGCCACCTCGACGGCGAGCGCGACATCGTGGTGTCCGAGGTGGCCGCCCTGACCGGGGACGTCACGGCGCCCGTGCTCTCGCTGCCGGCCCGACTCACGGCCGGTCTGCTGGCTCGCCGGGCCAGCGGGGCGGGGCCGGTCACGATTCTTTCCTGCGACAATCTGCCGGAGAACGGCGCCGTCACCGAGACCGTCGTTCGGGATTTCGCCGGCCTGGTCGACCGCTCCCTCCTCGGCTGGATCGACGACAACGTCGACTTCGCAACCAGCATGGTGGATCGGATCACCCCGAACACCACTGACGAGGATCGGGCCGCGGTGAGCCGCGCCGAAGGCTACCTCGATGCCGCCCCGGTCCCGACCGAACCCTTCAGCGAGTGGGTCATCTCCGGCCGGTTCCCGGCCGGCCGGCCGGCTTGGGAGGAGGCCGGTGCCGTCGTCGTCGCCGACGTCACGCCGTACGAGCAGCGCAAGCTCTGGCTGCTCAACGGTTCGCACACCCTGATGGCCTACGCCGGCAGCATCCGGGGGCACGAGACCATCGACGCCGCCATCGCCGATCCGGCCTGCCGAGCCTGGATCGAGACCCTCTGGGACGAGGCGTGCCGTCACCTCGAACTGCCCGCCGATGCCCTCGCCGACTATCGGATCGCCCTGCTGGACCGATTCTCCAACCCGCGGATGCGGGATCTCCTGAGCCGGATCGCCGCCGACGGATCGGCCAAGCTGCCGGTCCGTACAGTGCCGGTGATCGTGGCCGAACGCGCGGCCGGTCGGCGGCCTACCGGCGCAGCCACCACGGTCGCGGCCTGGGTCCTGCACCTGCGCGGAGCCGGGGCACCGGTCAAGGACGTCGACGCCGCGGCAGCCCGGGCCGTCGCGGCCGGTGCGGACCTCGATGACGCGATCCGGAGCGTGCTCGACTACCTGCGACCCGGACTCGGCGCCGACCAGGAGCTGGTGGCCCTCGTCCACCGACAGACCGTCGCCATCCAGAGCGACTAGCGCTCCGGCCGGCCCGCTTCAGTCCCGGGGGAGGTGCGTCGTCGCCCACTCGAACGAGATCCGGTGCGACTCGTAGCGCGACCCGACACTGGGGTGGTCGACCTCGATCATGTAGTCGCCGTCGTAGTCCCCGGGCAGCGCGGCCAGGACGGCGTCGAAGTCGACCACGCCCAGACCGGGCTCAGCCCACAGCCGGGAGGTTGCGACCAGCTCGTGGTAGCCCCGTCCTGGATCCCCGGTGCCCAGATGGTCCGGGAAGCAGTCCTTGAGGTGGATGCCGCCGATCCGGTCCGCGTAGCGCCCGATGAACGCGGCCGGATCGATGCCGGCCCAGCGCAGGTGACCGGTGTCCGGGCCGACGCCGATCACCCCGGGACCCAGCTCGTCCAGCAGCTGGGTGATCTCGTGCTCGGTCTCGAACACGCCGCCGACGTGCGAGTGATGCAGCGGCCGCAGGCCTTCGGACTGCAGCACTTCGCAGACGATTCCGCAGTTCTCGATGGCCAGCGCCAGTCGGTCCGCCTGGAAGTCGGCCCCGACGGCGGGCCGGAGCATTCGGGCCGGCAGCGACGTCGAGGACACCATGGTCCGGTCCAGGCCCAACGCGAGCTGGGTCGCGGCGAACCGCTTGGCCCGCTCCATCTCCTCGGCGACGTCGATGCTCTCGTCGAACGCTGAGTTGAACAGGCTGAGCGATGGTTCGAGCCCGTAGCCGCCGATCCACGCCGCATACTCGTCGATGCTCATGTCCTCGGGCACGTCGGCCTTGACCGCGGTGAACCCGATGGCGGCGAGGTCGCGGAACGCCTCGTCGAACACGGCCCGCGACTTGTCGATCCGGCCCTCGCGCGCCCAGTACGGGATCGGGTTGGCGGCGAGGCGGGACGTCACGCCAGTCGCACCGGTTGGCCGGTGCGAGCCGATTCGTACGCGCCGACGATGACGCTGATCGACTGCCGGTTCTCGGCCAAGCCGACCCGGACCTCGCCCTTCCCGTGAAGCGCCGCCAAGAAGTCCTCGTATTGGTAGCGGTGGGCGTCCGAGAGTTGCCCGGGATCCCGTCCGGCCGTCCCCGAACCCTCCCCTGACCCATCCGCCGGAAGGCGGTAGTCCTCGACCTGGTTGATCTCCTTGCCCGCGGAACCCATCAGCTTCTCGTCCGGTTCGGTGCCGACCGGAGTGAGGTGGACGAAACTGAATTCGTCGTTCTCGATCACCACGGAGCCGCGGTCACCGTGCACCTGGAGTCGCGCGCTGAGACCCGGGTAGGCGGCCGTCGAGGCGTGCAGGACGCCGAGGGCGCCGTTGGCGAACTTCACCACCGCCACCGCCACGTCCTCGGTCTCGATCCGCTCGTGCGCCAGGGTGCCGGTGTAGGCGAAGACCTCCACCGGCCGACCCAGGGCGGCAACCAGCAGGTCGACCGTGTGTACGCCCTGGTTCATCAGCGCGCCGCCCCCGTCGAGCGCCCAGGTCCCCCGCCAGTCGCCGGAGTCGTAGTAGGTCTGTCCGCGCCACCAGTCGATGGAGGCGATGCCGGAGGTGACGCGGCCCAGCTCGCCGTTGCGGATCGCGGCCAGGGTGACCTCGGTCGCCCGGTCGAATCGGTGCTGGGAGATCACCGCCACGGTCGTCCCGGCCGCTCGTTGCGCCTCGATGATCCGATCGGTCTGTTCGACGGTGACCTCGGCCGGTTTCTCGATGATCACGTGCTTGCCGGCGGCCAGCGCCTCGATGGCCACCTCGCCGTGGGCGCCGGTCGGCGTGCACACCACGACCACGTCGATGTCGACATCGTCCAGGGCGTCGGACAAGCTCGTGAAGCTCTTGCCGCCGCGCAGCCCGGCCAGCCGTTCAGCCCGGGCCAGCTTGTGATCCACCACCGCGACCAGCTCGATCTGGTCGGCCAGGCTGCTCATCACCCGGCCATGGTGGGTTCCGATGACGCCCGCTCCGACCAGGGCGAATCGCAACCGGTCGGAGTCGGTGCCGGACCGGCCGTCGGGGGCGTTCATGCGTACGCGATCTCCTCACGCTTCAGCATGTCGGTGAAGGCCCGCCAGGCCTCGGTGAACAACTCCGGCCCGGACAGAGCGCCGAACGCGGTGAACGACCCGAGGTGCGGCTCGAGGGAGAAGAAGCCGTCGAAGCCGTCCTGCCGCAGAGCTCGTACGGTTTCGACCACTTCGCCGTCACCCGCCCCCGCCACGACGACCGAACCGTCGGCGAGCAGGGCGTCCTTGATCTGCACGTACTCCAGGTGCGGTCGCAGCTCGGCGAATCCCTCGGTGAACGGTCGCACTCCGACCTGGACGAAGTTGGCGGGATCCCAGGCCAGTTTGAGGTGCGCCGAGGCCACCGACGTCACGAGGTCGAGGCAGCGGTCGGGGACGTCGCCGTAGATCTCCTTCTCGTTCTCGTGCAACAGGATCACCCCGGCTTCCTCGGCCACGTCGGCCAGCGCACGCATCCGCCGCAACACCTCGTCCCGATGTTCAGCCGGATCGGCGTCGGGCCGCAGGAAGAAGGAAAAGATCCGGATGTACGGGGCGCCGAAGAAGCGGGCCACGTCAGCGGCATGCCGCATCCGCTCCAGATGCGGCTCGAAGTCCTCGTCGATGAAGATCTTGCCGATCGGCGAGCCGATGCTCGAGACCGCCAGCTCGTGCTCGGCGAGGGTCAGCTGCGCCCTCCGGAGTTGCGCGTCGTCGAGATCGAGGACGTTCACCCCCCAGGCGCTTCTAAACTCCAGGAACTTCAGTCCGAGGCCTCGCAGCACCGTGCACTGCTCGGTGAGGTCGTCAGAGATCTCGTCGGCAAATCCCGAGAGGGTCCACATGCGTGAGGCATCCTTCGTCAGCGAATAGTCAGCGGATAGTCAGGCCGATATATACCGTTCATTGAGGCATCCCGCAGTCGACCGCGACCACTGGTTGCCGAAAGTTGCCCGCCGTCGACGGCGGCCCGGAGCCGGTCGAAGGATCAGGGCGCGATGCCGCTCTGGGCGTACAACTCGCCGAGCACGCCCTGGGATTTGGCGGCCTCGCGGGGGCTGATCCAGAAGGGTTCGTCCTCGCTCAGCCGGGCGTAGAAGTCGGCGATGAGCAGTTGGTGGGAGGCGCCCCAGTACGCCCGACCCCCGGTGGCGCGGGCCCGCTCCGGGATCACCTCGGTCCGGCCGTCCTGGTGGCTGATGGTCAGATCGCCGCGGACGTACATCGTCGCCCGTTCGGTGACGATCTCCACGGTGACCGGCGAGTCCGCCACGTTGGCCGAGGTGGCGAACATGACGCTGCGGGCACCCGTCGCGTGTTCGAGCACGAGGTCGGCGGTGTCCTCGACCTCCACCTCCTCGCTCGGCAGCCGGCGGCTGACGCGTCCGCTGACGGCGGTCACGTCGCCGAGGAACCACTGCAGCAGGTCCAAAGTGTGGATGGCCTGGTTGATCATGACGCCACCACCGCTGGTCTCCCGGCGACCTCGCCAGGGCCGGGTCGCGTAGTAGGCGGCCGGGCGGTGCCATAACACCGTCGCCGACCCGCCCAGCACGGCGCCGAGTTCTCCGGAGTCGAGCCGGGACCGGATGGCGCTCGATGTGGCGTTGTACCGGTTCTGGAAGCAGATACCGATCTTGCCTGCGTACCGCTCCGCCGCCTCGACGATCCGCTTCCCTTCGGCCACGGTGTGGGCCAGCGGCTTCTCCTGCAGCACACCGACTCCCGCCGCCAGACCCGCCACCGCGATGTCGGCGTGTTGATCATGGGGCGTGCAGATGTGGACGACGTCCGGAGCGACCGCCGAGATCAGTTCACGGTGCTCGGCGAAGCCCGGGACGCGGTAGCGGGATTCAGCGGCCGCGAGGGCGACCGGGTCACGATCGCACACGGCCACCAGCTCGGCGTCGGGGATCGCCGCTACCGCCTCGAAGTGAACGATCGAGACATCACCGCAGCCGATTACGGCCACCCTGGGCACTCGACCTCCTGACGGGATTGGGATCGTGGGTTTGGGGTCCGTCGCAGCCTAGACAATCTAGCGACTGGCCCGCGCGGTGGACTCCCGGACGACCAGCCGAGCCGGCAGCAGGACCGGCTCGGGGGCGCTGGGCTGCCGGTGCCGAGTACTCCGCAGGAGCCGGGCCACGGCGGTCGAACCGAGGCTGACCAGGGGCGCCGCAATGGTCGTGAGGTGTGGCTCGACCAGGGCCCCGTCGACGATGTTGTCGAAGCCGATGACGCTCACGTCGGCCGGCACCGAGCGACCCGCCGCCCCGAGTCTCTGCATGAAGCCGATGGCCATCAGGTCGTTGTAAGCGATGACACTGGAGGACGGCCTGGTCAGCCACTCCTCGGCCGCGGCCACCCCGCCGCGGATGGTCGGCAGGAACGGTCCCAGCCGGCGCACCTGGAGGTCGAGCTCCAGGCCGGCTTCCCGCAACCCGCGCCATCTCATCCCGTCCGCCCAGGACGCCTCCGGGCCGGCCAAATAGTAGATGGACCGGTGGCCGAGCTCGACCAGGTGTTCGATGGCCTTTTTGATCACGTGCACGTTGTCGCTGGTCACCGAGGCCACCTCGGCGACCGTGCGGTTCAGCAGCACGATCGGCTTCCGCTTGGCGAGCGTACGGATGGCGGCGTCGGGCATCCGCGAGGCACCGAGGATCACGCCGTCCACCAGGGGCAGCAGCCGGTCGACGGCGTCACGCTCGACCGATTCGGACTCCTGGGTCTCGACCACGAGCATGGTGTAGTCGGCGGCGGTGGCGGCGCGTTCTGATCCCCGGATCAGGCCGAAGAACACCGGATTGGCGATATCGGCCACGATGATCGCCAGCACGCCGGTGCCGCGTTCGGCGATGGGTCGCTCCAGTCGGCCCGTACGGTAGCCGAGCTGTTCGGCCACCCGGCGGACGCGTTCGGCGGTCTTGAAACTCACCCTTCCGGGCTTGGACAGCGCCCGGGAGACCGTCGATGGCGCGACACCGGCCACCCGGGCGACATCGTAGATCGTCGGCCCGGACAGTCCGGGCGTCGAGGTGGGTCCGTCCATGGTGGTTGCTCTCCTCACTGCAACCTAACCAGAACGAGCCATGACGAACTCAGCCGAATGCGTGAGTGGACGGGAAGTGCGGAGGCGCATCACCGACGCAGGTTGAGACAGGCTCCTCAGCGGTTCGCGACATCGGGTTCCGGTCCGCCGGCCGCCTCCCGCTCGCCCGGCGCACGGGCAGAATCCTCCGGTGGCGCCGGCGTGGGCTGGGGACCGGCGGGCGACTGGGTCCCCCGCCGATGAGGACGCGCCCCGCTACTGAAGAGGGAATGCACCCAGCGCAGATTCGGGCGGGAGTCGATGAACAGGGCTCGCACCAACAGGGTCATCGGGATGGCCAAATGGCCCCGAGGCCGCCCAGGATCCAGGTCCACAGCACGAGCGCGACGAAGATCAGCGTCGTGTTCTGCTGGACCCGATCGCCGACCACCTTCGGCTGGATCAGCATCTGCACCACGACGTTGATCACCGAATAGCCGACCACGATGATCACAGCGGCCCGCCAGTCCTGGGTGAGCAGGGAAATCACCGCGGGCGGAATCAAACCGATCAGGAAGCCGACGTTGGGCACGAAGATCGCCGCCACGGCGAAGTAGCCGCGGGTGGACCGGCCGAACTCGTCCCGTGCCTTTGACATGGCGGGCCGGAACCGGACCGCCACCCGGAGCCGTCGCGAGAAGTTGGCCACATCGAGAGCCATGAACAAGACCAGCGCGGCGAGGAAGGCGAGCGTCGAGGTCAACGATGCCGTGGTGGACACCAGCGACTGGGCCAGGGTGGCGATCCGCTCGGGCGACACCAGATTCAGCATCGCCCGGGTGTCGGTGGTGGCGATCCCGAAGGAGGGCAGGATCCCGCTGACCCACTGCCAGAAGCTGGCCAGCTGGTCGGATTGCCCGGCTCAGGGTGACGGCGAACCGGGCGATGGCCAGATAGATGCACAACCCGAGCACGAACAGCACCCCGTAGATGATCACGATGACGCTGACGATGGAGACGATCCGGGGAACCCGGCGGGCCTCCAGGTAGGTCCCCAGCGGCCGGAAGCAGACCATCAGGAAGAAGGCCAGCAGCAACCGGGCCACGATCGGGGCCGAGATCTTCAACCCGGCGAGGATGATGACCGTGCCGGCGAGGGTGAGCACTACCGCACTGAGCGGGGTACGGACGGTTTCCTCGTCGGGGTCACGAAGGAAGGCTCGGGGCGTCGGTGTGTTCCTGGACGCTCTGCTTGCGATGCAGCTCCGACGGCCGGCCGAGCTCTCCCCGTACCCGGATCCAAGCGCGTTGCTGACCGGTGAGTTCCATGTACTCGGTCATCAAGCTCATCCGCGGGAACGTGTTGATCATCACCGGATCGGGGACCAGGCGCTCGAGGAACCGGTTCCAGCCGCTCTGGGTCAGGGACACCTGCTCACCCCCCGCGCGGGCGCTCAACGCCTCGACCCGCCGGCGGATCCGGTGGAAGGACGCCACGGTGAGGGCCGCCGAGATGATCGTGAGAACACTCAGTACGGTCACCACGACCTCGCCGACGGCGAGGGTGAACAGATTCACGAAGTCGAGCACGAATCGGTTCAGGACGTAGAGCACCAGCAACGACAGCAGACCCCAATAAATCGAGTACTCCAGGCAGACCCGGCCGTGGATGTTCAGCGGCTTGTCGCTGTAGTTCCAGAAGATGGTGTGAAACAGCTTTTCCATCACCCAGCTGGCCACGTACTCGAGCACGGTGCCGACGGCCATGCCGACGAAGAACATGAGGATCGGCTGCTGGATGTACGGAAACAGGAACAGCGTCAGCGCGACCCCGCCGATCCCGTAGATCGGACTCAACGGCAGGTAGAGCAGGCCGAGCCGAGACTCGAGGACGCCCTCCTGGGCCAGGCAGAAGATCATTTCCACCAGCACGCCGAAGAAGGCGTAGATCAGGAAGAACCAGCAGATGTAGTAGATCGGGGCCCCGATGATCGAGGTGGCGTAGAACGCACCCATCGTTGCCTCCCCCGTCGTCGCCGGACCACAGCAGCTTATTCCCGCCTCGACCCGAGTGACAGCAGAAAGACGGCTCGGTGGGGTCTGGACGAGGCTCAGTGGACGGCGGAGTCCTGAAGCTCCCGCCGGTTGACCAGAGCCTGACCCACCGGGATCAGGAGGAGTAACCAGAGCCCGTTCTGATCGAGAAAGATCGACCCGATCAGCGCGAGGGCGATTCCGGCCAGCAGCAGCCAGCTCGACCAGCGCGTGTTGCGCACCTGGGCCGCCGTCGGCGCCGCGAGCAGCAGGTCGGGATGCGCGTTCAGATAGGCCGAGAGGGCGAAGGTCAGAGCCGCCGTGGCCAGCAGATTGAACAGGTAGAGCGTGGCGTAGCCGTCGTCGAAGTGCATCAGGGCCGTCGTGAACGGCATGATCACCACCGAGGCCAGCCAGGTGCTGTTGAGCAGCCGGAGTCCCGCGTTGTGCCGGGCCAGTCGACCGAAGATCGAATTGTGGGCGAACCAGAAGCGCGCGATCACCGCGAAGGACACCGCGAAGGCGATCAGCTGCTCCCGGTGCTCACTGAGGAAGGGCAGAACACCCTGACCCTCCCGGGGCTCCAGCTCGGTCAGCGGCAACACCAGCAGCGTGATCGCGATCGCCACGATCGCGTCGCTGAACAGGATGAGGCGTTCGAGGCCTCGTTCCTCCGGTTTCGACACGGCCACCAGTATGAGGCGACGGTGTCGGCGTCGGATAGAGCAGCAGTGGGGACCGGCTCGGACCCGCACCGGAGCGGTGGCTCAGGGCGCGTGCACATCGGGGTCGTTCCGGAGGACGTCGAGGAGCAGCGCAACCACCGCGTCCGGTCGCTCCAAGGACGGTAGGTGACCCGCCCACGACAACTCGACCAACTCCGCCCCCGGGATCGCCGCGGCGAGAGTGCGGGCGGTGTTCTGGTAGACATCGAGGTCATGACCGCCGGCCACCACCACCGTCGGCACCCGGATCTGCCCGGGAAGCACCTCCACCAGAGTCTGCACGGGGGCACCTCGCTCGACCTCGGCCGAATACTGCACGGCGAGCGCGTGCCGTTGCATCTCTTCCATGCTGACCCGAGATGCGGCGGTTGCTTCCGGCCCGAGCCAGGTGTCGAGGTTCAGCCGGACCGCACCGTCGAGATCGCCGGCCGCGATCAGCCGCTCCTCATCCTCGCTGAACCTGTCGAGGGCGGCCGTGGTCGGCTCTCCCCGGTACGCCGGGCATAACAGCACGAGTTCGCGCACCCGGTCCGGATGTCGGGTAGCCAGTTCGAGAGCGACCCGGCCGCCGAACGACGACCCGACCGCGGCGACATCCGTCACGCCGAGATGGTCGAGCAGCACCGCCACGTCGTCGGCGTCGGTGTACCGCTCGGGCGGCAGCCCGCTATCTCCATAACCGCGGAAGTCGGGGCGGATCAGCGTGAACTGGTGCGACAGCTGGGGAACTACGGGGTCCCACATTCGGCGGTCAGTGACCCCGGAATGCAGCAGGATCACCGGCGGCCCGGACCCGATCACATCGTGGGCGAGCAGCATCCCGCCACGCTAGCGCTCCCGCGCTCACCGTGGTGGTCGCGAAGTTGGCACCTTTTCGCAGTCGTCGCACCCGTACGAGTGGGTGCAAGGACTGCGAAGGGGCGCAAACCCCTCCTGCCGCCCACAGTGGAGGCTTCGGTCGGCCGTACGGGCGTAGCTACTTGCTCGCCGGTCGTCACGTTGACGCCTCGGTCTTGTGTCGTGGCTCAGTGCCTACTGAACCCGCGGGCGAACCGGGCGGCGTTGGCGTCGGATCTGCTGCGCCTCGCCGAAATCGGGGATCACGCGCTCGTCAGCCGTTGGCCCGCTCGGCCAGACGCCAGCGCAGCTTGAGCGCAGCGTCGCGATCTTCCCGGTGAAATCTCGATTTCGGCGGCCGACCATTGCCGAGGCGGTCGATTTCCGCGACGAACTCGTTGACCACAGACCGCCGTAACTGGCTCGGGCTACTCCGTCACGGGTTGGCTATTTCGGTGAGTGAATCAGCGGTTTCTGGAGGTCAAAGAATTCGGGCTGGCCGATCGCGAGCTTGTTCAATTCCTCCATGTTGGCCCGCAACTCCGCCGGTATCTCCTTGCGTTCGCCCTCACGGGCCTCGGCCTCGGAGGTGAAGTACATCACCATCGTGTACGCACCGTCGTCATGTCCGACGGCGACACTGCCGATCAACTCGGGTCGCACTGCCGCCCACTTGTCGGAGTCCTGCGCCATCAGCTGCTTGGCCCGCTCCGGATCACTGCCGCGGCCCTGCATGATCTGCACGAACCCCGCCTCGTCGGGGGCACCTCGCAGGTCCTCAGTCACGTCCGTGCTTTCCAAAAAGCTGGCTCCACCGTCGAACAGCTTCTCCGTCTCAGCCCACCAGTGGTCTTGTTCCGGCCGCTCGCTGTTGCGGCGGGCCGCCTCCTCGGACTCGAAGCGGGCCACGGCGATGAATCGACCGTCCGCGGTGGTTCCGCCCGTTGTGCCCAACCAGCCGGTCGCGTCCGGTGCCTGCTCCTGCCTCCACCGATCGACGGCGGCGGCCAACCTTTCCGGGTCCGATGTCTTGCCTTGGATCACCTGAGCGAACATGCGAAACCCCCGTTCCGAACCGTCATCCAACGATCCTCATCGCCTTTACGGCGGACGCTACGACCGTCGGATGGACGCGTCAACCGGCCTCAGCGAGGGAGCTCAGCGAGATGTTGTCGTGGACTCCCACGAGCGCATCGTGATGAGTGATCACAACGCGCTGGCGTGGGTCACAACACCGCCACTCGGACGGCCGCCTGTACGTCGATGTCGACATTGCCTCGATGAGTCCCGGTGACAGCGCGCTAAGGGTCTTGCAAGATGGCACGGTGCAGGACGACACACAAGTGCAGTGCGACCACCTCGGCCGGATCGGACATGCTGTGGCCGATCCGGGTCCGACCGGCCCTGAGACGACGACGCGCACGCGGAAGGTGGCCGGTGGACGATCCCGACGTGTTGGTCCAACTCGCCCTACGACACACACACACAAATGTGACGCTCGGAGGAGGGGCCGTGAAACGCTGTTTGGGTCACATCAGGAGGGCGGCACTGGCCGACAGGATGCAAGCAGTGAAACTTCTGGGGACTTCGTTTTGCTCCTGATCTGGAGTTTCTTCTTCGTCGCCTACCTCATGGTGCTATTTCAGATCTTCGGCGACCTGTTCCGCGACTGGGACTTGAGCGGGCAAAGGCCGCATGGGTGATCGGTCTGATCATCTTCCCCATCATCGTCATGGTGATCTATTTGCTCGCGCGCGGGAAGTAATGGCCAGGCGGCACGCCGCGGAGATGTGCAGCGCACGTGATTCAACCGACCAGTACATCCAGTCAGTGGCAAGACGCGGGGCGCCCGCCGACCAGATCGCCTTCGCGAAAGGGCTGCTGGACTCCAGAGTGATCACGCAGGCCGAGTTCGACCGCCTGAAAGCCAAGGCCCTGGCCTGACACTCACCCAAGGCAAGCCGGTCTTCACCGCCCGGCACCCCGGATCGGCCAGCGCGCAGCGCTGGGCAGGAGGTCCGCCGGGTACGGAAGACCGCCCGCAAGCGAAGCTTCCGTACGACAGACAGCCCGCAGATCCGGGCGGGTCTGCGGGTTGTCACGCCACGAGGGTCAGCCGAGGATGCCCAGGATATAATTGAGGAGGTCGGCAATGATGTCGTTCAGCGCCGGAGTCGAAGGGGTGTCCAAGAGTCCCACGACTGCGCAGAGTAGGTTGCCCAGCAGGTTGCCCGGTCCCTCCACCGCGGTGATATCGAGGTCAATCTGATTGAGCTGGACGCGCAGACCGAGAATGTTCAGATCCAGTGGACCCAGCAGCAAGTTCAGCACCTGACAGGTCGCCAACGCCGCAACATCCTTGGCTGCCGCCGGCGCTTCGGCGTCGGGATCTAAGCTCACCGGGATACTCACGGCCTTCTTCACTATGTCGTCGTCGGAGCCCAGTGTTCCCGTGAAGGTGCCCTTGGCTACCAGCTTGCCCTTTTCCTCAGCAAATTTGGTGATCTTGTACGTGCCGTTGACCGCCGTGTTGGTGCCGGCAATCTCCCCGGTTACGTTCTGGACCGTGAACGACGGCTTCGTGCGCGGGGCCGCATCTGCGGTGTCAGTGGTGACCACACCGACGAACAGCAAGCTGGCCAGGGCCAGCAGCACGGAGAGAACCATGATTGAGGGGGTCCGCCGAGCTGGCGATGAGGCGAGTGGTGACATGTCGATACCTTCCTGGATCGAGTGACGGATCGGTGGCATCTCGGTTGAGGAGCCAACCGTGAAGACCTGCTGCCTCGAGATGATGACGTCGCCGATGAGCAGGTTTAAGGCCAATTAGTTCTGGTGCCAGCCGAAGCAAACGGAGGGCTCCACGATGCGAGACGTGATGTACGTTCCGTCAAGATGTCCGCGTCAGCGTTGCCATCCCCCGGTGGCTAGCCGGTAGGCCGGATCATTCCGGCGACATTTGCGTCACCGACGGCCAGTCCTACCGGCTCGCCGAAGCCACCGCCGGCAAAGGATGATGCCACTGCCCAGCTGATCCGCGGGGAGATTCCACGTCCGCCCGCGGGGAGAAACCATGGCCACCGGCGGGGAGATCTCCTGACCGCCAGCGGGGAGCCTGAGGTGACCGTTGACACCCGGTCGCAGCCAGCCAGCCAGCGCACCTCCGCCGATAGGTGCCCGCCTCGGCGGCAGCATCAGTAATGAACTCACCCCGCGCCATCGCCGCCCAGAACGTTTGGAAGACCTCGGGAACCAACCGATCAGAAAACAACATCGACAACACCTCCAGACAAGGGGTGTTGCGGCCACCGCAAGAACCCAGGGGTGGGCTTTCGAGTGATTCTCGATGTCGGTCGCCGGCTTCGATTGCGGCGACGGTTCCAGTATCGCTGTTCGGTTGATCTTGGCTATGGAGCCTTCGGGAAGGTAGCGGCGGTCGAAGACCTTCCAGCTCAAACGAGCAGCGACTTGGTTCGTCCGGAGCTTTTGTGCTCGGCCGAAATGTCGGCGCGGAGTTCACCGATCCAGTTGGAGCTATCGGGTGGAGCTGCTGAGGACCGTGTGATCGTCGAGCTTGAAGATTCCGTCCTCCTCCACCAGTCGGATCGAGGTCAGTTCGGTCATGACTCGACCATCCTTGTAGTAGTAGATGATGGTGGCCCGGGCTCGATCGGGAGGAGTCGCGCTCAGCCTTCGCACCGTGACCCGCTCGAAATCGCTCCAGAACCGCTCGTACGACCGCCGACTTCGAGCGGTGTTGGCCTTGTAGTACGCCGTCATCAGCGGCCAACCCTCCGCGGTGTTCTCCGGCATCAGCGCGTAGTAGCGGGTGACGCCCTCCCTCAGCCGCGCCTCCCGGGAAGAGTTCGCTTCGGGTGACCTCCTCCGCGTCGGAGCAGTCGATGATCCTTGCGGCGACGCGGAACTCTCGGTGGTCGACCGCTTCGCTGGGGTGGGATCGGGCGAGGCGGAACGACGAGGCGCCGGCACAGGTGCTAAGGCGCTCCTTGAGGAAGTCGGTTGCTCTCTGACCGTTGACTGCTGACCGGACGTCGGTTGCCCGCTGGCCGTTGGCTGCTGACTGCGGGCCGGGATTGAAGGAGCTGCGGTTGTCCGTGAATCGCCGGGTGGCTGAACGACGGCCCCGGCACCCGGCCCGTCCTGTCTCGGGATCCCGAGCAGAGCGACTAGCATGCCCACCGCGACCAGCGCGACGACGGGGACGGCCCACAGCGCGGTCCGTCGGCGCCGTGGGGGCGGCTGCACCGCGGCAGCCTCCCCGGTCAACGACCAGTTCGGACCGGCTGAAGCCATAACCGGCGGTGGCGGCACCAACTGCACTGGCGGGGACTCCGCCGCAACGGGAGCCGGGATCGACCAACCGGTAATCTCGCTCGAGGTCAGCCCAGCTAACGTACTCGCCACCATCCGCATCGGGGGGCGGGCCGGTGGTTCACGGGACAACATGCGCAGCAACACGGGGGTGATTGGGCCGGCCTGCCGCGGCGGCTCGAACCTTCCGGCGGCCACGCGATGCAGCAATGCGAGGGAGTTCGTGTCGGTGCCAAACGGCGGAGCACCCTCCAGCGCGGCGTACAGCGTCGCACCGAGGGAGAACACGTCGGAGGCGAAGTCAGCCTCCTCACCCCGAGCCACCTCCGGGGGAAGGTAGGCGGGCGTTCCGTGCACCAGGCCCGTGGAGGTGAGAGTGGCGTCGCCGAGCGCGCGCGAGATGCCGAAGTCGCTGATCAAAGCGCTGCCGTCGTCGGCGATGAGGATGTTGCCGGGCTTGACGTCGCGATGCACGATCCCGAGCCCGTGCGCGGCGGACAACGCCGACGCCACTTCGGCCCCAACTTGGGCGGCTTCGTGCACTTGCAGCGGCCCGCCCTCCCGCAGGACCGCCGCCAAAGTGACCGAGGGTACGAACGGCATGATTATGCAGGGCTGTCCGTCGTCGTCCACCACGTCGAACACCGATACGGCGTACCGGTGATGCAGTTTGGCGGTGGTCCGCGCCTCGCGCATGGCCCGCTGGGTGGCGAGCTCGGCCTCGACCTCACTTAGGCCCGGCGGCACGCGCAGCCGCTTGGCCGCCACCCGCCGTTCCAGGCGTTCGTCCCACGCCTCCCAGACGACGCCCATCCCACCGGCGCCGACCCGTGAGATCAGGCGGTAGCGGCCGGCGATCACATGTTCGCGTTCGCTCATCCACACACCTCGCTCCTCCTTTCATTCCCCGTACGGGCGGTCTCTATCAGACCATTGCCGAGAATGAGCCCTGCTCAGATCCTGCAGAAGGTCTGTAGCTGAAGTCGGCTGGGGCCGCGACGGGACAGCGGTCAAGTCCGGGGCGTTGATAGTACGAGGCTGTCACTGCTTCGAGGAGCCGGTGGAGGAATCGAGGTCGCCTTCGACCGCAGCGTGCGAGGGCCTCCTCGACGAGGTGGCGACAGGAGATGTGAAGGTTGATTGAGCAGGAGACTTGCCATTCGTCGCGGAGGTCGTTGAGAACGGCGCCGACGAGCGGATGACGCTGGCCTCGTGACGCGAAAACCTCAGCCTTCGCGGTGTCGAATCAATCCGTGGAGGCACGACTCATGCTGGGTTGAGTTCCCAGACGATGGGGCCGGAGCATGCAGGCGTTCGTCTTCGGCGTCACCGCGACCGGATCACACCCCGGATCAGTTCTCGTGCTCGCTCCGATCGACCAGTCGACAGCCCACTGGACCGGGCTCCGTACGGTGTTGGAGGTCGGCCGGCTCGGCACGGCCGCCCTCACGATCGGCTTTGCACTCATGATCGCCTGGACAAGACAAGGAAGTGTCAAGACCTGGCGTGCCAGCAACGTCGCAGACGCGAGGCGCAGCCAACCAACCAGACAGCCGAGAACTCCCGCGCCCGCGCAGATCTCGCCCGCAGCCCGGTTCGAGACGGGCCAAGAGTCGTAGTCCACAACACCAGGCTGACCCAACCCGCCGTCCCGCAGGACGGTCCCGTTGACGGCACCTCGAGCGTTGGTTAGCGGGCAGCCGGCCCGCAGCGGACGATGACCTCAAGCGGGTCCCGCTTGGGGGACAGCCCAAGGGTGTCGGGCATAAAGCTGGCGCGCAAGTGTCTGGGGTTCGGCTGGCGCTGAGCTAGGAACACGACCTCTCCCATCTTTGAGGTGGCCTCAGCAGCGGGCACCCGGCGGCACATGCACCCCTGACAGCACCGTGTCAGAATTATTCGTGAGCGAGTCTCGGCTCGACGGGGGCCGGCCGGGCCGTTTCCTGTTGGCCATCATTGACGGGGGCGGCACCGTGCCGCCGGCGCTCGGCCTCGCCCGCAGTCTGGTCGGTCGCGGACACCAGGTCCAGGTGCTAGCCGATCCGACCGTCGCGGCCGACGCCGTGTCGGCAGGCTGTGCGTTTTCGCCGTGGCGGGAGGCGCCGCACTTCGGGTCGCGCGAGGAGCAGACGGCCGTCGTTGCGGCCTTCGAGAGCAGACGTCCCTACCGCGCGGTCAAGGCCGTCCGGGACTTTGCCGGTCCCGGAATGACCGGACGATACGCCCACGATGTGGTCTCCACGGCGCGGGAAGCGGGTGTGGATGCCGTCCTCGCGGAGGGCGCGCTGCCCGGGATTGTCATTGGCGCTCTGTGCACCGGACTCCCCACCGCCGCCTTGGTGGCCAACATCTATCTGCGGCCGACCCGAGGATTCCCCCTGATGGGGACCGGCTGGTCTCCGGCCCGGGGACTGCCGGGCCGGGCGCGGGACTGGCTGGCTCCGACAGCGGCTCGATGGTTGCTCGACCGCACCCTGCCCCGGGTCAACCCGGTGCTGTCGGGATATGGACGCCCCCCGCTGACAGAACTATTCGGACTGTTTGACCGATGCGACCGGGTCCTGGTGATGACGAGCCCTTCCTTCGACTTCGCCGTCCCGCAGCTCCCCGACAACGTCCGGTATGTCGGCCCGCAACTCGACGACCCGGACTGGGCGGCCCAGATCCCCTGGCAGCGTCTGGGCACCGAACCGCTGGTGCTGGGGGCCACCAGCTCGATCTACCAGAATCAGATCGACCTGCTCCGGCGGACAGCTCAGGCTCTCGGCAGCCTCCCGGTCCGTGGCGTGCTCACCACGGGTCGCGCGGTTGACCCGCGGGCGATCCCGGCCCCCGCGAACGTCGACGTGCTGCAGGCCGCACCCCACCATCGCGTCCTCGCGGAGGCTTCGGTCGTCGTCACCCACGCCGGCCATGGGACCGTCCTGAAAACGTTGGCGGCCGGCGTGCCCCTGGTCTGCATGCCGATGGGCCGGGATCAAAAGGACAACACCGTACGGGTGCTGCGATTAGGCGCCGGCGTCCGGATCAACAAATCGTCGACACCCGATGAAATTGCAGCCGCGGTCGCCGAGATACTGAACGACGGACGGTACTCGTCGGCGGCACGGCGTTTCGCGCACGTGCTCGCCTCGGAGGCGGCACACACACCGAGCGCAGCCGATGAGGCGGAAGCGTTGCTCGGTCGCCGAGGACCTGCGTGAATTCGGGACTCGTGCTGACGGCTTAAAACTCGCCTTCAACGAGCCCGACTTGTGGAGTGTGTCAGCTGACTGCCCCTACCGGGCGGCACTGGGCGTCCATCGAGACGACGTAAGACTCGCCCCGCTTACCGCCACCGAGCATCACCACGTCGACCTGAAGCTCCAAGCCCTCAGCGCCGACATGACCCGGACTTGCGTCGTGCGGACGTTCACCATCTCGTCCACACCGCGCTCATCACTGCCAACCGATCTTCTCTCGGCTGCCACGGAGCTGACTACTGGTGACTCGGTCTGGTGACCGCATGCGGGTCCCGTTACGAAGATGTGCCACTGCGATGACATGCCACCCTTCAACCTTCTGAGACGGCTGGGCGCTAGGCAGCGACTGCGGTCGAGCTGGTGGTTTCGCGGCGCCCGCTCAAGCGGCAGACCAAGCCATTGCGTCAGCGTGGCCCGGCCGGTCTGGTTAACCAACAAGGCTGAATGACGCCCGCCGCAGGGTCGACCGCCGCTGGGACGCCGCCTGCCGTGAAGCGCTGTCGAGGTACATCAATCGGTCGAACCCAACGATGCAGACCGTCATCGACGAGGCCAGCCGAGCGTTCGTCGCGAGCACCTTGACGGAGTTGGGGTCTGCCTGCGAAGCCGTCGGCAGCAACCAACGCGACTGGCTGCCCTGTACGACCGCCCCGAACAAGCTACATCTCAGGCATGGGCAGCAGCTCGTAGATCGCGATCGACGCGCCGTCTAGCTGCAGGTGTGGGTGGCCGTCGACAAGTCCGCGCAGCGCCTCCATCGAGTCGGCTTCCATGATCGAGTAGCCCCCGATTGAGCTGTCGGCGCTGGCCGCGCCGACGCTGTCGGCCAGTGCGACCGGGCTCCCAAGATCGGCGATGGCGGATCCGGCGGTGCCGGCCCACGCCATCCACGCGTCCATCCCGGCCTGGGCCTGCTCCGGAGAGGCGTCGGCCATCTGGTCTCGAGCCGAGACCGGGGACTGGTAGAGCAGCAAGTACTTCGTCATGGTGAGTCCTTCCCCGACCACCCGTACTACTTCGACTCTGGTCAAAGTAACCCGCCTCCCGGTCGTGCTGCAAGGATGAGTCGATGGCAAGGCCGACCAAGCCCCCGGCGATGTCGCCGGCCAGCGGCGAGGCTCTCCAGCGGACGATCCAGGCCCTCGCATCGCCGGTCCGGCGTGAGATCCTCTGGCTGGTGTGGGACGCCGAACGGCCGGCCGGCGACATCGCCGCCGCGTTCCAGCTCTCGGCCGGCACCATCTCCAGCCATCTCGCGGCGCTGCGAGACGCCGGACTCGTCGACATGCGGCGCGACGGCACCTTCCGCCGGTACCGCGCCAACCGCACGGCGATGGTCGCCATCGTGCCCCTGCTCGGTGTTTCGGACACCAAGTGGACGACCGCCGACGACCTGCCCGAACGTGACCTGACCACCGTCGCCGCCGGGCACTGGGTGACGGTGGCGACCGAGGTGCCGTTGAGCCGGGAAGAAGCCTTCGCCTGCTTCGTGTCCAGCGAGCGGTACTCCGAGTGGCTCGGCGTCCCGGTGACCATCGAGAACCGCCGCTTCGCTGCGGAGCTCGAATGGGGCACCCGGGTACGAGGGCACTACGAGGTAGTTGCGCCCCCCGAGCTGATCGCCATGCGTTGGGACTTCGAAGACGACGACATTCCGCTGCCGGGCGCGCAGCTGGTGGGCTACCTGCGTTTCCATCCGACCGGCACCGGGTGCCGGGTCGAGTTGCATCAGCGGGCCGAGAACGCCGAGCAGGCCGATTTCCTCACCGTCGCCTGGTCCATGGTGCTCGGCCGGTTCACCGAGTACACCGTCCGCGGCCACGGCCCGCACGGTCCACGCCCCACCCGTCCCAAGCACCGCGGCACCTCCTGACCCACAGTGCCTCCCGGCCGGTCCGCCGCGCGGCGGCACCGTCGTCACCACCGGCCGCGCGGGCCTCCTCCGTCACATCCAGCTTCGAAGCTCGAACTGTCTGACCGCCTCACCAAAGCCGGTCCGTGTCGGCGTCTACCTTCGCCGCAGCCAACCACGTCGAAGGAGAGGAAGCGATGGTCAGCACCCCAGCGCGACCCGTCCGGGCGGTGCCATGTTCTGGGGGCTCATGCAGGCGATGGGCAGAACCGATGATTACGCTGCTCGTCGCCAGCGAGTCGGTTGCCGTCCAATTCGTGTCGCAGGAGGATCCCCTGACGACACCACTCAGTCCCGCAGATACGACGTCTGACGAGACCGACGCCGGTCACACGTACCGGCGTACGGCCACGACCATGATCATCTTCATGCTGAGGGTTGCTGCGCGTCCTGCGGCGGGCAAGGGACTTGCGCGGCGCGGTTGGCCGGTCTCGGGTTCCCCGTGGCGTCATCACGAGTTGGAGTCGCTGGTGCGGCCGGGCCACCGCCGACGTACGACGGGGCGGGCGCTCGGGCTGTTGACCTGGTTGGTTGGGGTGCTGAAGGATCGTGTCATGGCCGGACCGTTACGCGTCGAGATCGAGCCGTGGGGCCCCGGCCCGGAAACGCTGGATACCGCGGCCCGAGAAGCGGTGAGGCAGACCTCGGCTCGGGCGGGGCTGGACGGCGACCACGCCCGAATCGTCGCCGTACGGTCGGTTGAGTCTGATGCCGAGCCAGATCCTCCCCGTCGTGTCCGTGCCACCGTGTACGACTACCGCGCCGAGCACGCCTTGCTGGTGGACTCATCGTTGGACGGGGATGCCGCGCCCACCGTCCGCTCGAGCAGCCGTCAACCGCTACCGAGTGCGGAGGAGCGGGAGGCCGCGCTCGCCGTGTTGGGTGAGGACCCGGAGTTGGGACCCAAGCTGGACGCCGGGGACCTGTTGCCGTACCGCCCGATGCCCCCGCTCGCCGGCGCGGAGCGAGCCGACGGGACGGTGGAACGCACGATCACCGTCGGTCTGCGGCCAACGGAAGGTAGGTCTGGTCACGAAATCGTCGGCGTTCACCTGGGTCGCCGCGAGGTGGTGCGCTTCGAGGGCGGCGCGCCCGCGACGGCCCTGGCCCGGGACAGCTTCTGTGGTGTTCCGAACGCGAACCAGGAGACGGTGACCAGCCGGGCCGGCGCCGCCCGCGTCACCATCACCCGGGACGGTGAGACCTTGTGGCGTCTGGTCGTCGTCCGTCCGGCCGCCTCCTCCGGTACGGCCGGCTCCGGTGTGGAGCTGCGCGGGGTCACCTACCGGGGCACCCGGGTGCTGCGTCGCGCTCACGTGCCGATCCTCAACGTCCGCTACGACGGCAACGCCTGCGGTCCGTACCGGGACTGGCAGAACGAGGAGGGCCGATTCCAGGCCCCGGGTTCCACGGTCGCGCCCGGATTCCGCCTCTGCCCGCAGCCGGCCACCACGGTGCTCGACACCGGCAGCGACATCGGGAACTTCGCCGGCGTCGCGGTCTATGTCGACGGCGAGGAAGTGGTGCTGGTCAGCGAGCTCGAGGCCGGCTGGTATCGCTACGTGAGCAGTTGGCGGCTGCACGCGAACGGGACGATCCGACCCCGGTTCGGTTTCGGGGCGGTCGAGGACTCCTGCGTCTGCACCACCCATCATCACCACGCCTACTGGCGGCTGGACTTCGACATTGCCGGGGCGGGCGACGACGTGGTCGCCGAACACAACGATCCCCCGCTGGCCGGACGCGACTCGACCTGGCACCGGCTCACCCACGAGATCCGTCGCGGACGGAACACCAACCGCAAGCGACGCTGGCGGGTCCGCAACCTGACCACCGGGCAGGGCTACCTCGTGGTGCCCGGCGCCGAGGACGGTACCGCCGACTCCTACGGGGTCGGCGACTTCTGGGCCCTGCGTTACCGCAGCGGCCAACTCGACGACAGCGCGGTGACCACCGGCACCAAGGCCCGCATCGACAGCTTCATCAACGGCGAGTCCATCGTCAGAACCAACGTCGTGGTCTGGTACGCGGCCCACTTCACCCACGACACGACACACGAGCACGCCGGCGACGGAAACCACATCGTCGGCCCCACCCTGCGTCCGGACCGCTGGTAACCAACAACCACCGCCGGCCGCACAGCCGAGCCGCACAGACAAATCACGACCGGGACCACCCGTACGGACCACGAACCCTGCACCGGCCGTGAATTGGTCCGGGCCTCGTGAAAGAGTCGGGATTCAAACGGCGGCGACGGCTCTTGCCCTCGCACCTAGCATTTTTCGGCCTCGGTGCGGATGCGGACCACCTGCTCGGGGGCGTGTCTCTTGCTCGTCGATGCGGTCAAGCCTTCCTGCCCACACCTGGGCGGCAAGACTCCGCCCAACCCGTCCCAAGCGGTGGGGGGCCACATGAATGGGTGGAGAGCCCGCTGACGTTCGAGAGGCGGGCGACGTCATCGACGGAGGTCAGCCTTGACACCGACGTGCACAAGGCGTGACGGCTAGCGTTCAACCGATACTCCGACGCAGTACAGGGCTGCGACGTTCTACTGCGGCGACGGCAGTCGCAGCGATGTATACCCGGTCAAGGCTTCTCCTTGACCAGGAGGCATCGCCCGAGCGAGCCGCGACGGCTAGCGCTAAGGCGCGCCCAATCACGAGCTGACGCCGAGGCGGAGAAGAACCGGCGAGCCGCTGAGGGGGAACGCTCAGCAGGGACGGTACATCCGACCCATTCTGCTCAAATCTCTATTATCCACCAGCACGGTGACTATGCGCCCTCCGACCATGGCATCGAAACCACCATCGCCGCAGATGATCAACTCGTTTATTGCCAGCCGAAGCTTCCGCGCCAGAAAACGGCTAGCCAAGTCGGTACGATCCAAGTCAGGCCCGAGGACGACCGTCGCGCTTAGCTCCTTGACCGCACCTCGTGGCCAATGGGGTTGGCTCGCAGATTTTGAGATTCGACAGCCGTGGCTGTGCACCCATCACGCTGCTGTGTGGCCGTTTGGTCCTGTTGGGGAGATAGGTGGTATAAGGATCTGTCACAGATCCGGTAGGCGGACCGCCCACGCTAGGGCTTCTCAGGCTTCGGGGTTTTTGCAGCCTTCAAACGACCCTGGTGCTTCGAGGGGGGCTGGGACTTCTGAGCTCGGCGCCCTATCTCGGCGGTCAATGTCTCGGCGCCGATCCTGAAAGTCGCCACCACGATATCGGCGAACCGCGGCGGCGGTGAGGCGGTTCAAGAGCTCCTCGCAAACTTGAGTCCAACTGCGGGTGCGGTGTCCACTATTCGACCTGCTCCTCCTGCCTCGTCACCCGGAAGCCGAGCAGCCGCTCCGCCTGTTCCAGGCCGCCCTGCAGGTCACCAATCGTGTTCATCTTGCTCAAATCAACTCCTATCGTCACCAGCGTCTGGGCGATCTTCGGCGACAGCCCCGTGATGATCACGCTCGCTCCCATCAACCGGGAGGCATCGACTGTCCGCACGAGATGGTTCGCCACAGCTGCGTCGACGTCGGGGGCACCGGTGATGTCGATCACCACGACGCGGGCCCGATGCGTACGGATGCCGAGCAACAGCTGCTCGGTGAGCTGGCGAGCCCTCTCGGTGTCCAACACTCCGATGATCGGCAAGATCAACAAGCGCTCCCGCACGGGAAGTACCGGCGTGGAGAGTTCCCGGATCGCGTCCTGCTGCTGGCGGATCACCCGCTCGCGCTCATCGACGAAGCTGACGGCCACGGTGTTGGCGATTCGGTTGGCCGCCGGTTCGTAAGCATTCAACACGCGGTTCAACAGCGCAAAGTTCCTCTGGTACTTCTCGAACAGCGAGCGCGCCAGAACGTCCCTGAGCAGGAGCACAATCCCCACGACTTCTTGGGTCTCCACCCCCCTGGGGATGATCCGTTCTGAGAGGTCCCGCGCGTAGTGCTGCAGAGCCTCCACACTCCCGGTCTCCAACACCTCGACATAGTTGTCGTACACCGACGTCGTCTCCTCCGCCATCTCCTGCGGGGTCATGGCGTCGAGCAGGTGAGCGTCCTGGATCCGGACCTCCCACTCCTGGCGAAGCTTCGTGCGGTGCTCCCGAAGATGAGCGACGAGCTGGGGAAGCAGCTGATCCTCGTCTTCTGAGTTTGAAGCCGGAGAATTCGCGGCGATCTCATCGCCTATCGTCACATCGTTGGTCATGTCATCCTCCCCGACGCCACTTGGTCATCGTGATCGTCGTACCTCGCCCGAGCTCACTGGGATATCACCGGCCGGCACCTACCGGAGGGCGGCTCCGCCGCAATCATTTGAAGTGTCAGGTGTCTGCCACCCTGAGTGAGCCCTTGATGGAGCTCCGTTTACAATGTATACCGCGAGGGCGACGGAGCCCGGCTCGGTGCGCGGGTCGGACCCTGCAGGACGACCGCCAAGCGGGCGAAAGAGGTGGTGGAGAGAGAGGCTCGACAGATCGGCCCCTGGCGAGAAGAATTTATGGTCAAGTCGAGTCTCAGGTCCGTGCTCCGCCGTATCCCGGTGGTCAAGCACACGGTACGCACTGCCTGCTTCGGGACGTCCGGCGTACCCGTCCGCTGACGAGCTGGGGTGAGGAACGCGGGCTTCCCACCGATCGCTGGTACATCGAGTCCGACCTCAGCGATCACGCCCATCACCTGCGCGGCCACGTGCTGGAGGTGAAGGGCGATCACTACGCATCAAGATTCGGCGCGACTGCGGTCGACGTGGTGGACATCGATGCCAGCAACGCGGACGCGAACGTGGTCGGAGACCTGTGCGAAGCCTCGACCTGGAACCCGATCGCTACGACGCCGCGATCGTCACCCAGACCTTGCACATGGTGTCCGATCCATCGGCAGCGGCCGGGCATCTCTACCGCAGCCTCAAAGGCGGAGGAACGCTGCTCATCACGGTGCCATGTCTCAGCCGGATCTGCGGCCCGGGTGATCGGTGGCGCTGAACTCCGGAGGGCTTCGAACAGATCCTGACCGCGGCGTTGCCCTCGCAGGCCGACATCCAGGTCCATGCCTTGGGCAATAATTTGCCGGGCGGGCGTTCATGTTCGGCCTGGCGGCCGAAGACCTCAAACCGAACGCCCTCGCCGTGCAAGACCCGGACTACCCGTTCGTCGTGGGCGCTCGCGTCCGGCGCGACCGCTGAGATCAGGCCGTGAGCTGAAATCAGTCCGCGAGTTATCGTGCGAGACGGTGGTAAATCGAGATTCCTCAGGCTTGCAGCGAATGTCAATCGAATGAGTGCGAGACGACCCATCAAGGCGAGGCTGCAGAGCGCAGTGCGTCCGCCCGAAGGGCCCCGATCGGTTCCCCCCATCGGCTGACCCGCACATGAGTCCTCCCCTGCTGATCGCCGAGAATCAATGGTGACGGTGGCAGGGTTCCGCCGAATTCGCCCCATTTGAGGATAGGTAGTTTACGATGTAAACGGCGGGTGGCCGTCGGCGCGGCTGAGATGATGCGGCGAGCCGCGTCCCGGGGGCAGTCGCAGGGCCGGCGGTCACCTAGCCGCACAAGGCGGCACCGATGTGTCCCGCTACTTCACGCTCTTGGCGGGCGTGTCGAGGGCATTCTGAAGCCAGCTGCGGTCGCCAACGGCAGGAATCTTCTTGGCACGTTCGGAGCTCGCGACAACGACGGGAATCAATGGAGATCGATATGGACTCGCGCGCATGCACCCAGGACCCTGTGCCGCTCGGAAGGTCGAACCGAAGCGACAGGTCCTTGACCGATGAGCTCCGTGCGGTGATCCTCGGGCTCAAGGAGGTTCGCACCGCCGGCCAAATCCCGGTATCACCTCCATCGACATCTGATATGTAGTCGTCCGTTGTCAAGAGGGCTTGGGTGGGCAGGCCGCCTCACTGATAACGGCGTGCGCAACGCTGATCTGCGAGGCCGTCCGACCAGTGCGCAGGCCGACGGCTATGGAGCTCCCAGCGGAGGCGTTGCCCTAGTGGTCGTGAGGGGTGATTGGCGCCACGTGGTTCCGGGGATTGGCTCTGGGGAAGCGGGGCGACGAACCCCGGTGATGGCTTGATCTCGATGAGGAGACACGGTGACGACCAAGGTTGAAAAGTCAGTGCTGGTGAACGTGCCGGTGAGCACGGCGTACAACCAGTGGACGCAGTTCGAGGATTTCCCCCAGTTCATGGGTGGAGTCAAGAGGGTGACCCAGCTCAGCGACGATCGTTTGGAGTGGGTCGCGGAGATCGCTGGTGTCCGCCGGCAGTGGACGGCCAAGATCTTGGAGCAGGTGCCGGACCGAAAGGTGGCCTGGGCGGCGACCGAGGGCGCGACCAACGCCGGTGCGGTGACCTTCGAGGATGTCGGTGGTGGTCAGACATCGGTGCGGTTGTCGCTGGAGTACGAGCCGGAGGGTTTGTTGGAGAAGGTCGGCGACAAACTGAACGTGGTGCAGAACCAGGCCGAGAAGGATCTCGAGCGGTTCAAGGCCTTCATCGAAGCGGAGGGCTACGCCGCCGGCGCGTGGCGCGGCTCGGTCAATGAGGATGCCCCGGTGGGGAGTCCGGGCGTCGAGGCCGCGGCAGCGTCGCGGGGTGATGCCGGCAAGGCCGGCGTTTCTGGGGCCGCCGTGGCGGCCGGGGTGGGCGTGGCGGCGGCAGCGGCCGGCGCCGTAGCCGCCGCGACGACGGCGAAGAAGTCCACCGACGCCGACCAAACCACCTACCAGCAGCACCGGCGAGGGGCAACCGCACGAGACATCATGACCGGCGGTGCGGAGTGCGTCTCGGTCAACGACACGCTGGCCGACGCCGCGAGAAGGTTACGCGATCTCGACGTCGGTGCGATCCCGATCTGCGGTGAGGACAACCGCCTCAAGGGCATGCTGACCGACCGCGACATTGTCATCAAATGCATCGCGGACGGACGAGACCCCGCCTCCACCACGGTGTCGGCGCTGGCCGAGGGGAAGCCGGTCACCATCGGCGCGGACGACTCGGTGGAGGAAACGCTAACGACCATGAAGAACCACGGCGTCCGCCGCCTCCCGGTGATCGACGGGCATGACCTGATCGGCATCGTCAGCCAAGCCGACGTTGCCCGGAACCTGCCCGACCACAAGATCGGCGACCTGGTGGAGGCAATCTCCTCGGCACCCTCCAACAGCTGAGGGCCAACAGCTAAGGGTCCGGGGAACCGGTCGGCGCTCCTTGACGTGGGGATGGGGATCGCCGCGAAGGCGCGCCGACTCGGCTGCTGCTGCCGACCTTCGCTGAGCCATAACGGGAACGACCCTGCCGGCTCAGCGAGGTGCCCCCCAAGGCAGCTAGAAGCACCTTATGGGCAGCATACCTGGGAGGGGACTGCCCCCGCTTTGGTTGACTCGTTCCGATAGGGGCGTCAGGCCGCGGTAGCGGCTTGTTGGAGTATCTCGAATTCGATGGGTGTCAGTCGACCGAGGGAGTGTTGACGGCGGCGGCGGTGGTAGGTGGTTTCGATCCAGGTGATGATCGCGAGCCGGAGTTCGTTGGCGGGTAGGCCAGCGGCGGCGGTCGAGGACGTTCTTCTGCAGCAACGCGAAGAACGACTCCATCGCGGCGTTGTCGGCGCAGGCTCCGACCCGGCCCATCGATCCTTGCAGCCGGTGCTGGCGGAGGGCGTGGACGAAGGCGTGGGAGCGGAACTGGCTGCCGCGGTCGGAGTGAACGACGGTGCCGACCGGGTCGGTCGTCAGCAGCACAGCGTTGTCGAGGGCGTCGACGGCCAGCTGGGCGGTCATCCGGTCGGCCGATCGAGTAGCCGACGTGCGTCGGCTGCAGGCGTCTTTGATGGCGCACAGGTAGAGCTTGCCCTTCGGCGGTGGGGTGTTCGGTGATGTCGGTCAGCCACAGCTGATCGAGCCGGTCGGCGGTGAAGCTGCGTTCGACCAGGTCGTCGTGGACCGGCGGGCCCGGCTTGCGAGCGAGGCCGCGCTTCTTGGCGTGCACCGACCACAACCGCTGCTGGCTGCAGAGTCGGTTGACCCGGTTCCGGCTGGCGGTGATGCCTCGGTCGGGGAGTTCGTCGGCGATGAACCGGTAACCGAACTCGGGGTCGTCCCGGTGAATGTTGATGGCGGTGTTGATCAGGTGCGCATCGTCCCAGTCACGCCGGGTGACCGGGTCGGCCCGCCACTGGTAGAACGCCTGTTTGGAGAAGCCGAGCACCCGGCAGGTCACCGCGACGGGGATGCCGTCGGCGGCCAGGTCGAGGACCAGCGGGAACATCATTTTGGGAGGGTGTCCCGGGCGAAGTAGGCGGTGGCTCGGCGCAGGATCTCGTTCTCCTGCTCCAACTGCTTGGTACGTCGGCGCAGTTCACGGTTCTCCGCCTCCAGACCGCCAGCCGGTTCGACACCTGGTCGGGCTACGCCGTCTTCTCGGTCGGCGATCTGGAGCCAGCGAGCCAGACAGGACTCCGAGATCCCGAAACTCCGGGCGATCTCAGCCCGGGACTTATCACTGGCCCGGGCGACCGCGACCACATCGGCGCGGAACTCCTTGGGATACGGGGTGGGCACGATGCTGATCCTTCCAGCGAGGGAAACAATCCTCACAGGTAAGGAGTCAACCGAAGTCTGGGCAGACCCGTTTTCCATTGGAGACCCTTCGCTTCACCCACTCAGACTCATGATCATTCCGGATCTCGGTGAACATCCGGACCGCCCGCTCCCTCAGTTCCGGCGGATACCTTCGTGACGTACCTGCTGACATGACCCCGTCCTTCCCCCGAATTGGAGTCTTCGGACATGCCGGTGCGGTGCAATCGTTGGCTATCGACTCTTGTGTGGTGGATAGATGCTGGCTCGCTTAACAGGCACCCGCGTCCAGGTAGCCCAACGTCAACGGTTCACCGGCACCTTGAGATCAAGTCGTCCACAAAGCGGTGATCCGTGAGTCGGGCAGGTAGACGCAGTAGGTCCCCGTGCGGATGGCCCGATCGAGGTGCTCGGCCAGCGGCGGGTGGTGCTGGCGGATCCGGCTCATGGAGTGACGGATTGCCCGGGTGACGCTGACGCGGGCGCGTTCCGGCGCCGTTCCGGCCCGCCGTGCCCGGCCGCTGAGGCCGACAGCGCGGGACAGCTCGCGTATCAGGAAATCACGTTCCGCCTCGGCCTGGATGACACGCCCGAGGTCGTTCAGCAGTCGGGCTTCTTCGAGGTCCTCCTCGATCTCGGAAAGCCGCCGGCGGTAGGCATTCTTGGCTTGGCCGTCGAGATGCACACCGGAGTCCCCCCAGCCGGAAGATGTCAACTCCGGATCAGAGGTGTTGGGAGGCTTCGCGGCCGGTGGCGCCCCGTTCGCCACGAGGTCGAGGACGTGGAACTCTCGACCGGGATGGCTGAGGAGCCGCGCCAAATAATGCAGGCCCTTCAGATCACGCAGATTCACGGTGTGGTCCTCGAACGACAAGGACCAGTAGTCCCCTACACGTCGAAGGACGTTGGGCTTCTGCTGATCACCGCCCCTCGGCGTGACCACCACTGACGGTGCTGCATCCAACTTGGGGCAGAGGTGGACGTCAGTCCCGATGGTGACACGTGTGTGGACAAGCCCGGCTCGCGCCAACGCCACCTCGTGGGGAGCACCGACCAGATTCCAGAGCCGGACCGCAGTTTCGAAGGCTTGCCGGGCCCCGGCCAGGTCACCGGCCGCGAGCCGCACCCGTCCGTCGGCCATGGCCGCGCTGGCAGCCAGTGCCCTGCTTTGGAATGCTGCTGCGACGCGGGCGAGTTCGTCCGCCGCATCGCGGGCCCCGGCGAGGTCGCCGGCGGCCACGTCGATCTCGACGCGGGCGGCGAGCAGTGGAGCGCGGCGGAGCTCTGTGTTCGGCGGCAACTCTTTGGAGGGGATGGTCAGGGGATGGTCGAGCGCGTCGCGGATGGACGCCGCCGCCAACACCACGTCCCCCTGAGCCAGCCGCACCAGGGCGAGTCCCGGCTCTGGATCCCACCCGACTTCGCGGGCTTCGAGGAAGGCCTCCTCCGCGCCTTGGAGGTCACCCTGCTGGAGTCGGATGCGGCCCAACTCGGTGAGGGGCCAGCCGAATTCACGCCGCAGGTAGGGTCGCAGCTCCGCGCATGCCGCCAGGGCCTCCTGCTCGGCGTCGCTGGTGGCACCGCGCAGCCGAAGGAGCTCGGCCCGGTGCACGCGGCAACGGCCATGGACGCTGCCGATACCGCTTCTCCGGCTCCACCGCTCCATCGCCTCGGTCCACTCCTCAGCCAGATCGTGCTGACCAAGTCCTTGGAGCATGCACACCAGCTCGCAGTACAGCATGCCGGTCGCGATGGCATCGAGCTCACCGGAGATGGTGGCCACCGCCGCCTCCTCGACCAGGTCGAGGCCCTCGCGGACATCGCCCGCCAGGATGACGGCGTGCGCCTCCGCAACCCGACCGATGGCCGCCGCTGCCGGGTTGCCGATCGACCCCACCGCGATCGCACGAGTGGCCCATCCGTGCGCGCCGGGTAGGTCGCCGATCATCAGGCGGTCGTAGCTCTTGATGACCGCTAACCAGGCGTGGGACGGACTCTGCTCGTGCCCTTGAAGTAAGCGCTCCGCTCGTTTTGCCCAACCTCGGATCGGGGCCATCAGCGCGGTATCCATCAACAGGTGCAGGGCGACCCGCGTCGCCGCGTCAGCCGCCGCGTGTGAGTCCCCGACGCGCACCGCTTCCGCGTGCGCCCGTTCCCAGGCCTCGATCGTGACGTCGAGATGACCTGCGGCGTAGGCAACCTCCGCCAGCAATCCAAGATCGGCGACACTGAGTCGGCTTTGTTGGTCCGCCCGGACGAGCAGGCCGAACGCCCGAGGCCAATCACCGGCGGAGGCCGCAGAGCGTCCCTGCTCCACCAACTCCGCTACGGCCACGCCGTTCATCGCTCACCGATCCGCAGGCTCACCGCTCCGCTGCGGTAACGCCGAGGGTCACCCGGGTAACAGTCTTCCTCACGCAGACAGGTTGACAAGCCCTCAGGGCGACCCGGATCTCAGGTGAGGAACCGAAATGACTACAGGCGTGATTAAGCTGGCGCAATCGGGCACCGTCCGAGCGAATGGGCAGGACCTGTACTACGAGGTCCATGGCGACGGACCGCCGCTGGTTTTGGTGATGGGAATCGGATACGACTCGACGCTTTGGACGCTGGAGCAGGTTCCGGCGCTGTCCACGCAGTTCCAGGTGATCTTGGTCGACAACCGCGACGCCGGACGCAGCTCGAAAGCCATCCACCCCTACACGATCGCCGACATGGCCGATGACCTCGCCGGCCTACTCGACGCCCTCGGAATCCAGCGATCCCACCTGCTCGGGCTGTCCATGGGGGGAATGATCGCGCTGGAGTTCGCGATCCGACACCAGGATCGGCTGGATCGGCTGGTGCTCACCGGCACGGGAGCAGCGCCGGCACGCAGCGCCGCCGATCCGATCCGAATCTGGAACTGGGTCAAGGCCAACGACCAGACCGGGGAAGTCTTCGGTGGCCAACAGTTGATGTCCCTGTTCTCCACAGCATTCCTGCGGAATCACGAAGCGGTGCGCGACACCGCCCAGCTGCTGGCCAGCAATCCCCATGCGATGAGTCCCGCCGCGTACGGGCGGCAGGCAGACGCCTACCTGCAGTTCGACGCGCTCGACCGGCTGGCCGCAATCACGGCCCCCACCTTGGTCGTCGTCGGAGAACAAGATCTTCTGACCCCACCTTGGATAGCACGTGAGGTCGCCGAAGGCATCCCCGGCGCACGGTTCGAAGTCATCCGAGGAGAAGGGACCTCGCACGTCGTGCCGATTGAGCGGCCCGACGACTTCAACCGGCTCGTGTCCAATTTTCTTTTCCGATGAGTGGTTGGGCGCCTTCCTGATCACGAGTGTTGCGGAGGCCCATACTTCGGGATTGAACCAATGACGGCACCCGTGTCCGGGGGAGCTGTGCAACGACGTGGACCTGGCGAAGAGGTGAGCCTCAATGGTCTGCGAAGCTGGGGTGCCGTCGTCGGCAGGACTTGGGGCCAAGCGCCGGCAAATCGCAAAGGAGGCCCCACGTGGCACGCGCGACCCGGCTGACCGCCCAAGCCTGGCGTCTTCGACCTGCCAAAGAGCCGAGTGGGGGGTCGCCCGCCCCATCCCACGCCGGCCCGGCTGGCGCTCCCGCCAGATGGTGCCCCTCAGAACGACCTTTCTCGGTTTAAGACCTGCGCGACGACGGGGAGACCGTGTCCCGCAAAGACGTTGGCGAAACTGATGCGCAGCAACGGAATCGTCGGGATCAGCCCCCGAGGCTGGACCCCGGCCACCACGCGGCCCGACCTCGGCGCCCGCTCACCTGCTAGTCAACGGCCGCCACGACGGCACTGGTGGTCTGTCGCCTCGGACGGTGAAGTACGTGCACTCGATCATCGGCAGGGCGCTGAAGGACGTACGAGAAAAGGCCTAGTGATCCGTTCAGTGGCGCGGGACGCGGACCCGCCGAGATCGTCGACGACGACGGCCGACAGCATGCGGACCTGGACGGGTGCAGAAACGGGCCAATTCCTGAAACAGGTCGTCGACCACCGGTTCGGGGCCCCTATTTGTGTTCCTTGCCTCCACCGGCTGCCGCCGCGGCGAGGCGTTGGGGTTACGGTGGCACGACCTCAGTCTGGACGGCGAACAGCCGAGGGCCAGCATCCGGCAGACCGTGACGAAAGTGGGCGGACGAACCGTCGTCGGGACCACCAAGACGAACCAGGGCCGGCGGCTGCTGGTACTTAACACGCAACTCGTCGACGATCTCCGGGCCCACCGCCGGCGTCAATCCGAGCAGAGACTCCTACTTGGTGCGGGATGGCGGGACAACGACCTTGTCTTCCCGAACCCTTGGGGGAGGCCCAGCCTCCGGAGACAGTGTCCAGGGTCTTTCGGGAACTGGTTGACAAGGCCGGGCTTCCGCCGATTCGCCTAATGATCTTCGACACGGCTGGGCAACTCTGGTGCTGCAGGCCGGGATTCACCCGAAGGTGGTCCAGGAACGCTTTGGCCACGCAACTATCGCGATCACGCTCGGCACCTACAGCCACGTCGCGCCGGCGATGCATGAGGGCGCCGCCGAACAGGTCGCCGAGATCATGCGGCCCCGGTCGGTAGATGTTCGGTAAATGAAGGCGGCCCCGGCCAGGCCGAAGGCCTAGTCAGAGCAAATCTTCTGGTGCGTGAGGGGGGATTTGAACTCACCCAAGCGTATGGGCATCGGGGTGCATCAGTGGTCGGTTTGACGCCTTCTGAACCTAAATCGGGCGCACCTATCGGCGCGGGCGGACGTGACGCGCCAACGGATGCACCTGCGGCAGTATCACGCGAAGTATCACGGGGGCGGTGCGACGTTCCTGACGGACATCCGAGACCCCTCCGTCGAGCCAGAGTGGTCAAGGACAGCATGGCCGGGCTGCGCTGGCTGAGAATTCGCCGATGTCGCCCGCCTCGTGTACGGGCCGGAGCCTCTCGGCACTCACCCACTCGACACTGAGGCGAAGGCGTCAGTGCTCTCGACCATGATTGGCAGGGTGCTGGCTCTGAACCTGATCGAGCACGGCCGTGACGAGCGCGGCCGACACCTCAAACAGCCCCATCCCAGTCCGCCGATCAGAGGTGCTCACGGTTGGGAGCAGGTCACCCAGCTGGGGTGCACCTCAGCCGAAAGGCACCTTCGACGCCCAGCTCGACAACGGCCCCTACGGAGCCGGGCACATCGTCGTCCACGGCTACTTCGCCATTTCGCTTCGCCAAGCCCTCGGCAGCACCCCATCCGAGGTCCGCACATCTTTCTGCGGGCCGTCCCGCCCGAGCTCGCCGGGCAGCGCTAACCCACGTCCCCAGCGACCAGACTCAACGCGTGCTGCCACGACCCGAACCGGTGCCGATAGCTGGTCGCGATGATCCGAGATGGAGGTAGACTCATCTCCGTTGCGGTCGGTACACGGCCGTAGTGCGGCCCACACCCGCCGCAAGCTGTCGAGGTAATCGTCCTCAGTCCACCGGTTGGCCATGCGCGAGTGGTGGAGCCCAGCAGCGGCGAGCGCGTCGGCGAAAGATCCGAAGCGGTTACGCAGCACATTCATCCCGAGGATGTCCGAGTGCTGTCGGACGTCGCCCTGCACGAGGGTCGTGGTACCGACCACGGCGGCGACCCGCTGCAGCTCGGCGATGATCTCGGCCGTCAGCATCCGTGACCGCTGCGACCGCATCTTCGGCGACACCGATCGGCGCTGTGCCGGTCACCCAGACCGGCCCGAACCAGCACCTCGCGCCAGGACCCGAACCGGCGCAACATTCTATGGACAGACACCTCGGTTCGGTCAGCGACCTGCCGCTCGGTGATCGGGCCCTCCGGCAGTCGTGCAGCGATCCGCCGGACCTCAGCGATCAGATCCTCGTCTTCGTAGGCACGCACAAACGGCACCCGCGGCATGCAAGACCAGGCGTCAGCACCAGTAGATGCTCTGAGACGAAGAGGTGCCTGAGACCTGCCGCCGCTCGTGTAGCAGCCAGCCCCTTCTGCGGGCATTACATCGGGCGGGCCATCCGGGAATCGAAGCGCCTCGCGCGCTGTCAATGTCCACCAGACACGATCCCCGTAGAAGGGACCCGACCGACGTGCCATCCAAGTCGTGCCGCACATCGAAATGACGCCCGGCCAGTGCGGTGGCGCGTCTGGGAGGAACTCGGTTGAGCTGTCGGGCGGAGTCCTATCGTCGGCGTCGTGACAACTGCCGAGCTGGGGGGAATGAATCGTCGCCCTCGGTTAGACACCACAGCGCAGCCCCTGGTAGGGCTGGGCCGCCGGCCATGATGGCTACGATCATGCGGTGGGTGAGGAGGCCGGGGGTGATCGGCGAAGGCGAAGACATCCCGCGAGGTCTGGCCCTGTCGCGCGGCATCCCGCGCAGGTCATCGCCGCGGCCTTCGCCGCAGCGATCGCGTGCGGCACCACCCTGCTGTTGTTGCCGATCGCGCGGTCCGGTCCTGGTGGGGCCGGCGTCTTGGAGGCACTGTTCACCGCGACCAGCGCCGTCTGTGTGACCGGGCTGGTGGTGGTCGACACACCGGTGTATTGGTCCGGGTTCGGCCAGGCGGTGATCTTGGTCTTGATCCAGGTGGGCGGCTTCGGCATCATGACCCTGGCGTCGATTGTCGGATTGTTGATCTCCCGACGTTTGGGGCTTCGGTCGCGGCTGATCGCGGCCGCCGAAACCAAACACACCGGGCTCGCGGACCTCCGCGGCGTCGTGATCGGCGTGGCCAAGGTCAGCTTGCTGTTCGAGGCGGTCACCGCGCTGATCCTCACGGGCCGGTTCCTGCTGGGCTACCAGGAGCCGCCGCTCCGCGCGGTCTACCTCGGGGTCTTCCACGCGGTGTCGTCGTTCAACAACGCCGGCTTTGCGTTGTTCAGCGACAACCTGATCGGGTTCGTCGACGACCCGTGGATCTGCCTGCCCATCTCGGCGGCGGTGATCATCGGAGGTCTCGGCTTCCCGGTCCTGTTCGAGCTTCGTCGCCGCTGGCGCCAGCCTCGGGAGTGGAGTCTGCACACCCGACTGACCTGTACCGTGACGGCGTTGCTGCTGGTCGCCGGGACGCTCTATCTCACCGGGTCGGAATGGACCAACCCGGCGACGCTCGGCGGCTTGAGCACCCCGGATCGGCTGCTGGCCGGGTTCTTCGCCTCCGTGCAGACCCGGACCGCCGGCTTCAACAGTCTCGACATCGCCCAGCTGCGGCCCGGCACCTTGCTGGGCTCTGATGTGTTGATGTTCATCGGCGGCGGCTCCGCCGGCACCGCGGGTGGCATCAAGGTCACCACCTTCGCCGTGTTGTTCTTCGTCATCTGGGCCGAGGTGCGCGGCGACCCCGACGTGGAGATTTTCGACCGTCGCATCGACCACCGGGTCTGGCGGCAGGCCCTCGCGGTCGCACTGCTGTCCGTCGCCGCCGTTGTCTGCTCGGCCGTCGTGCTGGCCGAGATCAGCCGCTTCAGCCTGGACGCCGTGCTATTCGAGGCCGTCTCCGCCTTCGCCACCGTGGGCCTGTCCACCGGCATCACCGCCCAGCTACCGCCCGTCGGCCAGCTGGTACTGATCGGCTTAATGTTCTTGGGCCGGCTCGGTCCGATCACGCTGGTGTCGGCGCTCGCGCTGCGGGACCGCCGCCGGCTCTACCAAGTCCCCGAAGGTCGACCCCTGATCGGCTAGGAGAACTCGTGCCCAAGAATCCGCGGCAGACCGACAGCGTGGCCGTCATCGGACTCGGCCGCTTCGGCGCTTCCGTCGCCGCCGAACTTATGCAGGAAGGCACCGAAGTCCTCGGCATCGACAGCGACCTCCGGCTGGTTGAATCGCTGTCCGGCCAGCTGACCCAAACCGTCGCCGCCGACTCCACCAACGACGAGGCTCTGCGCCAGCTGGCGGTCCACGAGTTCGACCGGGCCGTGCTGGGCATCGGCTCCAACCTCGAGGCGAGCATCCTCACCGCGTCGGTGCTGCTCGGATTCGGCATCCCCAACATCTGGGCGAAGGCGATCAGCGAGCCGCACGCCCGGATCCTCACCCAACTCGGCGTGCAGCACGTCGTGCGACCCGAACACGACATGGGCCGGCGCGTGGCACACCTCGTCGGGGGCCGCATGCTGGAGTACGTCGAATTCGATCCCGGCTTCGCCATGGCCAAGACGAACCCGCCCCAGCGGCTCCTCGGCGTCTCGCTCGCCCAAACCAGGGTCCGCCGCGAACATGGCATCACCGTCGTCGCGGTCAAAAAGCCGAACCAGTCGTTCACCTACGCCACCCCAGAGACCGTCCTCGAGCCGGGCGACACCATCGTCATCTCCGGCGCCACCACCGAGGTCGAGCATTTCAGCCAACTGGTCTAGCCCGGCGAGTCCGGCTGGGGTCACCACCGGCTCGATCGAGCGTTCATTCGTCACACTCGGCCCCTGGGTGACTGATGCGCCGACGGGGGTCCGCTAGCGGCGACGCCCATCCTTCGCAAGAGGGACGGCTAGCGGGCAGGGGTCAGAGGGATCTCCAGCTGCTGTTGAGCGGACTCGGGCTGGTCGGTGTTGGTGGGCGCTAAGGCGAGGATGACGAGAACGACCGCGATGATCGCGAGACCGGTCCAGCCGAGCGTTGTGAGGCGGCGCCCACGATCAGGACCGCCAGAACGGTGGCAATGGCGGGTTCGGTGAGGGTGACGGTGGTGGCGGTGCTGGCTGGCACTTTGGTGAGGCCGTGCCCGAATAGGAGATAGCCGAGAAACATCGGGCCCAGCGCCATGTACGCACCGACGGCGAACGCCTGCGGGGTCGCGAGCAGCGGCGCGCCGGTGATGGCGAGGACGGGCATCAACAGCAGCCCGCCGCCGCCGAAGACTGCACCCATGGACCAGGAACGGGATGAACTCCGCCCACGCGTTGGTCCACAACCGGATGTTCGCCGGATACCGGGCGCCCCAGACCTCGGCCAGCTCGTCGAGTGCGGCTCGGGCGGCGGCCTCGTTCGGGGCGGTGTAGATCAGCTTGACGTCGCGTTTCAGCCGGTCCCAGTCCCGCCGCGACGCGAGCCGGAACGTGTTCCTGATCAAGTGGATGATGCACGTTTGGGTCGTTCTTCAGATCGGTGAGCACCGCCAGCCAGAACTGTTTGGAATTCGGGGCCCCCTCCCCGCCGGTGCCGGCCCACAGCCCGAGGACGTCCTTCTCCCCGGCCAGCGAGACCCCGATCGCGGCGTAGATCGGCCGGTTCCCCACCTGCCCGTTTCGCACCTTGACCACGATGGCGTCGATGAAGACCGCCGCATGAACCCCATCCAGGGGCCGGTTGGCCCAGTCGGCCATCTCCTCCATCACCTTGTCGGTGATCCGGCTGATCGTCTCCTTGGACACCGAAGCGCCAGCCGAATCGAACTAGATCTCGGCGAAGTGCGATGAGATCTCCCCGGTCGTCAACCCCTTCGCATACAGCGAGAGGACGATCTCGTCGACCCCGGTCAACCGCCGTTGCCGCTTCTTCACGATCTGCGGCTCGAACGAGCCATCCCGGTCCCGCGGCACCTCGATCTCCACCTGACCGGTCGCCTCGGTCAACACCGTCTTCGGCCGGGTTCCGTTGCGGATGTTGCTGGATTCCCGGTCGTCCGGCGCTCGGTTCTTCTCATGGCCGAGGTGTTCGGTCATCTCCTCGTTCAGCGCCGTCTCCAGCACACTCTTGGTGAACTGCTTCAACAGCCCGTCCGGCCGGTCAAGGACAAGCCCTGCTCCCGGGCCAACCGAACCAGCTCCGTCGCCGCCTTCTCTTCCGCGGAGGGCTCAGGCTTACTCTTCTTCGGCACAATCTCCAGTGTCGTCATCACGGCACCTTCCCCGCTGATCTCCATCAGCGCGTTGGGCCGGAAACACCCTTAACGAGACAGTCCCCCAGCCACGGCCGGCGACGTCGACCAGGAGGTCAACATCGTCCCCGCGTTGGGGAAGACGGTGACCCGGGAGGTGGTGCAGGAGCGGTTGGAGGGTGAGCAGCAAGACTTCCTGGACGCCGCGGCCGCTACGACCACCGCAGCGACCGCGCTGGACGACCTTGAGGCCAAGTTGGGCGGCCGTTACCCGGCGATCATCCGGTTGTGGCGCACCGCCTGGGCGGAGTTCATCCCGTTCCTGGACTACGAGATCGAGACTCGCAAGATCATCATCAGCAAGAACACGATTGAGTCCCTGAATGCCCGCTGATCTTGGAGGTGTGGTGAGACAGCGCGGTCGGCCATCGATTTCCGCGGCAGTGCAACGAGAGTTTTCGGCTGCGGTGCGTTCGGGGATGGTGATCGGCTGAGGCAGCCGCAGTTGTCGAAGTGTCTATTGCGGTTGCCTGGCGGTGGTTGCGGCACGTTGGCGGGGTGACGCCTCAGGATTCGCCCGAGGGCGGTAGTGGGTCATTGCCTCGCTGGTTGTTGGTGAGTGTTCGGACTGAAGCGCGGTACTGCAGCGGCATGGGCACCATTCGGTCTTGCGAGCCTGGGGTGTTGGTGTCCAGCAGCATGGCCATGGCTTCGCGGCCCATCTGCTCATAGGGGATACGGGCTGTGGTGAGCTGTGGCCTCAGGTAGCTGGCGAGCTCGTCATCATCGAATGAGGCGATGGAGATGTCGTCGGGGACGCGTAGTCCCCGCTCTTGTATCGCTTGGTAGGCGCCGAAGGAGAGCCTGTCGTTCATGCAGATCAGGGCAGTGATCTCGGGGTGACGGTCCAAGATGTGCTGGGTGGCTTCGTGTCCGTGATGAGGCTCCCAAAGGTGATGCTCGACTTTGTCCGCCAAGGTTATCCCCGCTCGATCCAGGATGGTCTGGATTCCGGCGAGGCGGTGGCTGATCGTTGAGGAGATCTCGGGGTTGAAGAGCATGGGGGGTGGGTAGCCGACGATGCCGATCTGGCGGTGCCCGGCCTGCACGACATGCTGGGCGATCTGCATGCCAGCTTCGTATTCTGCTGGTATGACCGAGGGGTGCTTGGCGGAGCTGCTGCCGTTGAGCATGACGAGGGGAATGCCGTATGCGAACTCTGGCACACTGATCTGCTTGGCGCCCATCAATCCGAAGATCAAACCGTCGGGTCGCCGGTCGAGTATCGCCTGGACCGCCTCGTACCGGCGTTCGGGTTTGCTCCCGGTTTCGGCGATCAGCACCGTGTGGTCGTACTGCTGGGCGACGTCTAGGGCGCCGCGGATCATCGCCGAGGCGTAGCGGGTGATGGTGACCTCATCGGAGATGAAGCCGACGATCTGGGTCTTGCCGATGCGGAGGCTTCGCGCGGCTGGATTGGGCCGATAATTCAGCTCGGCGGCAGCGGCGCGGACGCGTGTGACCACCGCTTCCGACAGCCGAGACCCCGGCCGATCGTTGAGGATCAGACTGACCGCTGTCTTCGACACGGCGGCGCGGTCGGCAACGTCTGCCAAGGTCACCCGCTTGCTCATGCAGCTCCTCCCACCGCTGATCGTGGTGGCCAGCGTACCGGCCACATGCGCTACTGTCCGGCAGTAACTCACCTTGTAAAAACCGTTTAGCACCCTTGCGCTCCAACTTACGAGCATGCTACGTTCGCTCTGCTAAAAGGATTCAGCACTCGTTCGGCAGGTTGATGCTGATGGGTCTTCGTGCTGCGGACCCCCGTGGCCGTGGCGTACCGCCTGCCGCTTGGAGGTCTTGTCACCATCACGGGTTTGTCGGCTGTTTGAGCCGGCCATGCCATCTCCTCGGATGCGCGGGCGACGTGCCCGCGCCACCATCCCTCACTGCTGGAGGAACTTGTGACCGCTCGATCCATCTTGAAACGCGTCGCCATCGCCCTCGTGGTGGCAGCGTTGCCCCTGTCAGCCGTCGCCTGCGCTAAGGGGGGCAGCTCGAGTAACCAGGGGGGCGGCGACTCCGGTGGCGGGACGCTTGACCATGTGGACCCACAACGCCGGCAATAAGAACGAGTTGGGCGGCGATCGAGAAGATTGTGGCCGATTACAACGCCAGCCAGACCAAGTACAAGGTCGATGTCCAGGCGTTCCCGCAGGACTCCTACAACCAGTCGGTGGTGGCCGCGGCGGCGGCGAAGAAGCTGCCATGCATCCTCGACATCGACGGCCCGAATGTGCCGAACTGGGCGTGGGCCGGCTACCTGGCCCCATTGGAGGGCATGGACGACACCCTCTCCAAGTTCCTGCCGTCCGTGCTTGGGCAGGTGGAGCGACAAGACCTACTCCTACGGCTACTTACGACGTCGCACTGGTCATGGTGACCCGCAAGTCCACCCTGGCCAAGTACGGCATCCGGGTGCCGACCACTGACAAGCCGTGGACCAAGGACGAGCTGGCCGCGGGGCTGACCAAGATCAAGGAATCCGGGGACTTCGACTACCCGCTTGGACCTCGCCACCAGTTTCACCGGCGAGTGGTGGCCATACGCATACTCCCCGTTCCTGCAGAGCTTCGGCGGTGACCTGATCAACCGCGACGGCTTCAAGTCCGCGGAGGGTGTGCTGAACGGCCCGCAGGCGCTGGAGTGGGCCGCGTGGATGCGCGGGCTTATCACTAGCGGCGTTACACCGTTGAAGTCCGGCACCGACCCGGCCAAGGACTTCATCAACGGCAAGTCCGCGATCTTGTACAACGGCACCTGGACCGCGGTGGACACTCGGAAGAAGTTTGGTGACGACACCCTCTTCCTGCCGTCGGTGAACCTGGGGCAGGGCCCGAAGATCGGTGGCGGCTCCTGGCAGTGGGGCATCTCGGCGAACTGCGACCAGGCCGAGGGGGCGATGGACTACATGAGGTTTGCCGCGCAGGACAAGTACGTCGCCTCGGTCTCGACAGCCACCACCAACATCCCGGCCACCGACGCCGCCGCGGCGACCGTCAAGGGCTATGAGACGGGCGGGGATAACGCCATCTTCCGCGAGTACAGCAAGAAGTTCGCGGTGCTGCGGCCGGAGACACCGGGCTATCCGTTCATCGCAACCGGCTTCACCAAGACGGCCCAGGACATCCTGAACGGCGCTGACGCCAAGAAGGCCCTGGATCAGCTCGTCAAGGACATCGACGCCAACCAGGAAGCCAACAACTACTTCGAGTGAGACTCGTGGGCCTGGGGAGCGGCACGTCCTCCCTCGGTCCGCGGCGACACCGACGAGGAAAGGTTCGGTCCCTTGTGAGCACCTCGACCACTGAAAGACCCCCGGCGCCATCCGTGGAAGCCTGCTAGGGCCCGCACGGGGGCCAAGTCCACCAGTAAGGGCCAAGGCACCGTGGCCCTGCTGATGTTGCTGCCCGCCGGAGTGCTGATGATCACTTTCCTGATCATCCCGATCGGGCTGACGTTCGTCCTGGCCTTCACCAACGCCCGGCTGATCTCCCCTGAGCCAGCCGAGTTCGTCGGTGTCCAGAACTTCGTCCGGCTCTTCAGCAACGAGACCTTCTGGGCGTCGCTGCGCAACACCATCATCTTCGCGGTGGTCATCGTGCCGGTGCAGTCGGCCATCGCCTTAGGCCTGGCCGTGTTGATCAACGTCAAGATGCGCGGAACGAACTTCTTCCGCACCGTCTACTTCCTGCCAGTGGTCACCTCGATCGTGGTGGTTTCGATCTTGTGGCTGTTCCTCTACCAACCGAACGGGCTGATCAACGCGCTGCTGGCCAAGTTCGGCATCCAGGGCCCGGACTGGCTCGGCGACCCCCGCACAGCGCTGTTCGCGATCATCATCTTGTCCATCTGGCAGGCCGTCGGCTTCCACATGATCATCTGGCTGTCCGGTCTGCAGACCATCCCTGGTGAGCTCTACGAGGCCGCCGACATCGACGGCGCCAACCGCTGGCAGAAGTTCGCCCACGTCACCTGGCCCGGACTGCGGCAGACCCGGACATTCATCCTGATCACCATCACCATCGCCGCGTTCTCCCTCTTCGCCCAGGTCAACATCATGACCGACGGCGGGCCGCTGGACGCCACCACCACCTTGGTCTTCCAGGCGGTCCGTACCGGCTTCGCCCAACAGCAGACCGGCTACGCCGCCGCCATCTCGCTGGTGTTCTTCGTGCTGGTCTTGATCGTGACCTTGATCCAGCGCTTCCTCACCCGTGACAAGGATGCCCCGCCGATGACCGACATCGTCTCCGCCCCCGCGATCGACACCCCTGATCACCTGGCCCATGTCGCCGACACCGCCAAGGCGGCCGAGGTCCACCGCGCCGGCGAGACCAAGCACATCGTCCGCAAGATCCTCGGCCTCGTGCTGCGGACTTCTGCTCTGCCTGATCTTTGGCCTGCCGCTGCTCTTCATGGTCGTCTCGAGCCTCAAGCCGGACAATCAGATCTTCTCCGATCTCGGTTCCGTTGCGGCCTTTCTGCCGGTGGGTGACCTCAGCTTCGACAATTACGTCGGCGCGGCGGAGCGAGTACCGCTGGTCCAGTTCCTCATCAATTCGGTCATCATCACGGTCTGCACGGTCGGATTCGGACTGATCGTCAACTCGATGGCCGCCTTCGCGCTGGCCCGACTGCAGTTCCGCGGCCAGCAGATCATCCTCGGCGTCATCCTGGCCACCCTGATCGTGCCTTTCGAAACCATGGCGCTACCGCTGTTGTGGTGGGTGAACACCCTTCCGTTCGTTGACGTCAACGGGATCTCCCAAGGCTGGCTGGACAGCTACCAGGTGCAGATCGTGCCCTTCATCGCCAACGCGTTCTCGATCTTCCTCTTCTACCAGTACTTCGACTCCATCCCGAAAGAGCTGGACGAGGCGGCGAAGGTCGATGGCGCAGGATGGTTCCGGATCTACCGCAGCATCGTCATGCCGCTGGCCGGGCCTGCGGTCGCCACGGTGGCGATCCTGACCTTCCTGCCGGCCTGGAACCAGTACCTGTGGCCGCTGATGGTCGTGCAATCCGAAGAATTGCGGCCGGCCATGGTGGGTATCGACTACTTCTTCCAGCTCAACGTCTCCTGGGGGCAGCTGATGGCCTACGCCAGCGTGATCACCGTGCCGATCCTGATCTTGTTCATCGCCTTCCAACGGGCCTTCGTGAACTCGATCGCCTCCTCCGGGGTCAAGGGCTGACCGATGCTGCGCCTTCCCGAGGCCTGGGTGTGGGACTTTTGGCTCGTCGACGACAGCGAGTGCTACCACCTGTTCTTCCTGTATGCCTCACGCGCCCTGCACGACCCCGATGCGCGGCACCACCGGGCGTCGGTGGGTCACGCCATCTCCGACGACCTGAGAGCTGGACTCGGGTGCCCGACGCCCTCGTCCGATCCGACCCGCCCGCCTTCGACGACCTCGCCACCTGGACCGGATCGGTCGTCCGCCACCCCGACGGCACCTGGTTCATGTTCTACACCGGGGCCAGCCTCATAGCGGGCGCGAACGTGCAGACGATCGGCTACGCCACCTCCACCGACCTCATCACCTGGCGCAAGAATCCCACCGACCCCTTGTTGACCGCCGACCCTCGCTGGTACGAAAAGATCACCGACCGGCAGTGGCACGACGAAGCGTTCCGCGACCCCTGGGTGATGCCCGACCCGGGCGGCCACGGCTGGCACATGCTCATCACCGCCCGAGCCAACCACGGACCCGCTGATGACCGGGCCGTTGTTGGACACGCCACCTCCGCCGACCTGCGGGCCTGGACCCTGCAACGCCCGCTCAGCCAACCCGGGCAAGGATTCGGTGCCATGGAGGTTCAGCAGTATGAATGCGTGGACGGCCACGGCGTGCTGCTGTTCTCCGCCTCGATCACCGACCTCTCCCATGCCCGCCGCGCCGCCGGCACCACCGGCGGCGTCTGGGTCGCCACCGCCGCCGGGCCACTCGGGCCCTACGACATCGCCAACGCCGTGCAAATCACCGACGACAGCCTGTACGTAGGTCGCCTGATCCAAGAAAGAACAAGCGGCCAGTGGCTTCTGCTCACCTTCCGCAACAAGGACTCTCTTGGGAACTTCATCGGCGAAATCACCGATCCCGAACCGTTCTCCGTTCCCGCTGCTGGAGGCGACGGGCGTCCCGCCGGCCCTGCACGCTTGAGGCCATCGACGTGAACAGGTTCGGCGCCCCATGACCAGCTCGGGCCCCTCGAGCCACGACAGCAGCACTGGGACGCGCCTGCGCCTACGCTCCGGCCGCCAGGGGGATGTTGAGAGCGAATCGGCCGCCATCGCGTCTGACGACACCGCAGACGTCGTGGCGCCAGCTGCGGCGGTTCGGTGCCGCCGCGGATCCCCCCCCCGCTCGCTGGCACCGGGCGGACCGTGATTCGTTCCCCCGATCGGTGGCAGCAGCCGCCGACTAATCAAAGGAGTTGGCATGTCCCCATCCCCAGGCCACGACGTGGTGGGCTGGCGGCCTTTGGGCCGACCGGCGTTCCGGGTGTTCGTCCTGCTGTTGGCCCTCGCTTTGGTGTTGTTGATCCCTCCCGGCTCACGCGCCTTAGCCGCACCACCCGACAGGGAGGTTCCCGCCGCCTATGACGAGGACTTCCGCCCGCAGTTCCACTTTCGCGCTGAGGAAGAACTGGCTGAACGACCCGAACGGGCTGGTCTACCACAAGGGCATCTATCACCTCTTCTATCAGTACAACCCGAAGGGCAACACCGTGGGGCAACATGTCCTGGGGCCACGCCGTCAGCCGTGACCTGGTGCACTGGCGAGAGCTGCCGGTCGCGATCCCGCAGACCCTCAATGCCGCCGGCGACTCGATCGAGGACATCTTCTCCGGGTCGGCCGTGGTGGACACCAACAACACCTCCGGATTCGGTACCCGGACCAACCCACCGCTGGTGGCGATCTACACCAGCGCCTACACCTCCCACCACCCCACCCTGGCCGGCCGACAGGCGCAGTCACTGGCCTACAGCACCGACGGTGGCCGGACCTTCACCAAGTACGCCGGGAACCCGGTCCTAGACATCGGATCCAACGAGTTCCGGGACCCGAAGGTGTTCTGGTATGCCCCCGCCAAGGAATGGCGGATGGTGGTGGTCAAGGCCGTCGAGCGCAAGGTCGCCATCTACCGGTCGGCCAACCTCAAGCAGTGGACCCACCTGTCCGACTTCGGACCGGCCGGCGCCGTCGGTGGGGTGTGGGAATGCCCCGACCTGTTCCCGCTGGCCGTTGACGGCAACCCCCGCAAGGTCAAGTGGGTGATGGTGGTGAACCTCAACCCCGGCAGTATCGCCGGCGGATCCGGCGGACAGTACTTCGTCGGCGACTTCGACGGCACCACCTTCACCTCTGACGATCCCGTCACTTACACCCCACCAACCGGCACCGTCCTCCAAGACTTCGAGGCTCCCACCTTCGGATCCTGGACCACAACAGGTACCGCCTTCGGTGATGCACCCACCGCCGGCAATGCGCCGGGTCAAGGCGGTGTCGCCGGATATGTCGGCGACCAGCTCGCCAACAGCTTCCACGGCGGCGACAGCAGCCGAGGCACCCTCACCTCACCGCAGTTCCCGATCACCGACAACTATCTGAACTTCCTCGTCGGCGGCGGCAACCACCCGCGGGTCGCCGGCACCACCCTAGATCCGACCGTTCCCGCCGGCACCGTCTTCGCCGACTTCGAAGGCACCACCTGGGGAACCGGATGGACAGCCACCGACGACTTCGCAAGCGACGGACCCCGAGCGGGAACCATCGGCGACCAACAAGCCGTCAGCGGCTACCAGGGCGAAAGGCTGGTCAACACCTTCACCGACCACGACGCCGCCACCGGCACCATCACCTCCCCGACGTTCACCATCGGCCAGGACTACATCAACCTTCTGGTCGGCGGCGGCAACCACCCCTACACCGGCGATGGGGCCGACGCGACGTCAGTCAACCTCGTCGTCGACGGTCAAGTGGTGCGAACCGCCACCGGTCAAGACAGCGAGCTCGCCAATTGGGTCTCCTGGAACGTCGCCGACCTCGACGGCAGGCAAGCCCAGATCCAGATCGTCGACAACAACACCGGCGGCTGGGGCCACATCCTCGCCGACCACATCATGTTCTCCAACGAACAGGCCACCCCGCTGTCGGTAGAGACAACCGTCAACCTGATCGTGAACGGCCAGGTGGTGCGCACCGCCACCGGACCCGACAGCGAAACCCTCGACTGGGTCGGCTGGGACGTCCGCGACCTCGCCGGGCAAAACGCCAGAATCCAGATCATCGACAACAACACCAGCGGCTGGGGCCACATCATGGCGGACCAGTTCACCTTCGCCAACACCGCCGCCCAGTCGACGACCCAACGGGCGCACTGGCTCGACTACGGCCGAGACTTCTACGCCGGCGTCACGTTCAACAACGCGCCGCACAACCGGCGGATCATGATCGCCTGGATGAACAACTGGCAATACGCAAACTCGATCCCCACCCACCCGTGGCGCAGCGCCATGGCGGTTCCTCGGGAGTTGACTCTGGAAAGAATCGCCGGAAAGACCGAGCTGGTCGGGACACCGGTGCGGCAGTTGCAGTCGCTTCGTCAGGGGAGGCCCTTCCAGGCCCGCAGCTCCCGTCTGCCTGAAGGCGCCACCACCCTACGAGGCTCTGGAGCCCGCGGCGACACCGTGGAGATCCACGCCGAGTTCCGGGCCCGGAACGCCGACACGTTCGGAATGCACGTCCGGGCCGGCAACGGCCAACGCACCGTCATCGGCTACGACGTCGACCGGGCCGCGGTCTACGTTGACCGGACCAGGTCCGGCAACGTCGGCTTCAGCGCCGCCTTCCCCAGCGTGGAATACGCACCCCTGCCCCTGAGGAATGGCAAGGTGACACTGCGAATCCTGGTTGACCGGTCCTCGGTCGAGGTCTTCGCCGACCGCGGCCAACGGACCATCACCGACCAGATCTTCCCCGACCGCAACAGCCAAGCCATCCGCGTCTTCAGCAACGGTGGCCGAGCCCAATTGCAGAAGATCACCATCTGGCAACTCCGCTCCGCCTGGAAGAAGTAGCCAAACACGCGACGCCGGTCCCCTTCACCTTGAGCGGGACCGGCTTGCGCCGTCCTCGAACAAGCCAGCAGCGAAGGGCCGTCGATCATCGCGGCGTCGGAGCGGCTCCTCGCGCCCAAGGTGAACGCCACCGAGGCCCGGAAGAGGCGGAGACGTGGCCGAGGCATTAGGGCAGAGCCCAACGAGCCAGCAGCACCATCGACAAGGAGGTGCATGTTGACGCGCTCCTTCTGGATGAGGGCCGATCTCGTCGGTGACGGTCGGCTCATCCTCTGGCAAAGGTCCCTGTGTATTAGGAGTCGACTTGTGTCTCAATAGTCGACCGCCACCCCGCCGCGGTCACGCGTTAGACAATCTGTGCGCGTCTACGCTGCCACGGCCACAGGCGTCGCCGCGCCGCAGCTGCAGCAGCGAGAGCCCCAAGCCTCTCGCGCTCCTTCTGCCGCCTGTCGCGCACCACAAGCGCCACGACGAGGCCAGCGGCAGCGGCAACCCCGCCCACGATAAGCCCTAGGGGGTCCGCTTACGACACCGCTTTCCCTGCCCCGGCAACGGGCGGCTTAGGAACTGGCACGGAACCAACGAGGACAATTAGCAAACCACGGCGTCAGCTCAGAGCCTATGGGTGCTGGTCGGGCAGCTGCGGACTCTGTGAAGCATCGGACCCGCGGAAAAGTCGTCCGTGCTTGACGAGGTGCTCTGCAACGCCCATCAGCCACATAACGTAGAAAACAAGGGCCGCCACCACCACCGCCAGCACGCGTCCCGCCAATGACTCGCCGGCCTCCTGCCAGAGCGACACGCCCATCAACAGCGTCAATGCCGCAGCGACTGGATAGAGATAGATCCGGCGGAGCCGCTTCTTCTGTACTAGACGCGTTGTCCGGGACTCGATCGCTAATGCGATCACTAGCCCAACTACCACCTGGGCAATCGTGTCGTACATGCCTCCATGATGCGGCTGATCGCTTAGCGACGTGAAGCGACAACTCCGCCGGTGCTGGCGCCTCTCCGGAACAAGGACCGGACACACCCCGCTGCGATCTCCGGTCACACGGAGGAGGCCGCGTTTCTCGTTGAGCGGTCCTCCGACGGCGACGCTCGCCCCGTCGGACGGACGTCAGGCGGCGAAGCCAGGCCGTTGGGGAGCCCAGGCACTCGTCGTCGGGTCGCGCTGACCTGACGCGGGCGGCTTCCCTCGTGGAGGCTATGGCACGCACCTACGCGGCAGCGGCGTGTCGTCGAGAAGGCGGACGATCCCACAGGTCTTGACCATCCTCGCCGATGCGTATGAGGTTGCGAAGTGGGCGCATCGATCGAGTGCAAGCGGCTCGCACGCGAAGAACTGGGCGGCGTCGCCGAGATCAACCGCGAGGAGCGGATCGACCTTATATACGCACAGCACGGAATCGAACTCCACGAGCGGCCCGGAAACTGGAGCTCAGCCGCCTGGGACCCGCACGGTTCCGACGAGCACTCCGTCGAGGCGCAGCGGCAAGCCCTCGAGCACTACGTCGACGCGGGCGGGATTGCACTCGGGGCCTTCTCGAATGGGCGGTTGGTCGGGATCGGAGTGGTCGTGCCCCACCTGCGTCCCGAGATCGCGCAGCTCGCGTTCCTCCACGTCGACGCAGCGTTCCGCGCAACGGGCATCGGTCGACTCCTGTCCGACGAGCTGGACCTGATCGCCCGCGACGCCGGCGATACCGAGATCGTCGTCAGCGCCACACCGTCGGAGAACACGGTGCGCTTCTACCTGAGACGGGGTTACGAAGTGACGGACCGACCAGTGCCGGAGCTCTACGAGCTCGAGCCCGAAGACGTGCACCTGAGAAAGGCGCTTTGAGCACCGGCGCGTGACCAACCCCGTGAGCGTGTGCTCGGTGTCTCGATCAACGGTCCCTTCCGGACGCAACATCCGCTTGGCGTGGTGGTCGACCGGCCCTCGGTGTGGCCTGACCGATGGCTTTCCCGCGCCGTACTGGTCTGTACGCCTAAAACCGACACGGGAGGCTGACGCCATGCGGAAACTGACCTTTGGCATGAACCTGACCCTGGACGGCTACATCGCCGCGCCTGGCGACGATCTCGGCTGGAGCGTGCCGAGCGACGAGCTGTTCCAGTGGTGGTCCGACCGGGCGGGGGTGACGGGCCTGGCGCTGTACGGGCGCAGACTGTGGGAGACGATGAGTCTCCCACTGGCCGACCGCCGACCAGCAGCCTGGCGCCACACCGGCGCAGATCGAGTTCGCCCGCCGCTGGCGGGACATGCCGAAGGTGGTGTTCTCCTCGACGACCAGCGCGGTCGATTGGAACGCCCGCCTGGTCACGGGCGACGCTGTCACCGAGATCACCCGGCTCAAGACTGAGGATGGCGGTCCCATGGACGTCGGCGGCGCCACCCTCGCCGCGGCGGCTATGCGGGCCGGGTTGATCGACGACTACGCGATCGTCACCCATCCGGTTCTGGTGGGCGGCGGCACGCCGTTCTTCACGGCCTTCGACAACTGGGTGAAGCTGAATCTGGTGGAGACCCGGACGTTTCCCGACGGAGTGCTCCTGACCAGGTACGAGAGCAGGCGCTGAATACGACCTCCCGCTCGGGCCACCCAAGGATCTCGTGACCGGTAGGGGGTCCCCTGCGGGAACACCACGTAATCGAACGTCCTGTCCGGCGTGTGCGAGCGCCTCTCGCCCACCATTCGCCGCCGTCCGGCTACTGACATGTTTAGTGAGACAAGCGGTGCCCGACCGCGGTCGAGATCCAGTCGGTTCACGCACAGATCGGTGACAAGTTGTGTGAGACCGGACAGCCCACCACCAGGTGACGATTTCAACTCAACCAGTCGCCGCTTGACGAGAGCGGCGCCCGAACATGCCAGTGTCATCCGCCTCGTCGACCGTCGCTACCTCTCCGAAGGTCCATCGCCAAGATCAACTCTGTCAGCGATACTGGAGTTCCAAGCAGGACCATGGAACGCGTCACTGACGACCCTGCCGGCGGGACCGCCGTCCTCCGCCTTTGGCGACGCAATTCAACGCAGGGATGGTGGACGTGAGCAGCATCAGGGCCGCTGTGGCCAGGCGCGCGGGCGGACTCGTCGGCGGGTTGCTGCTGGCCGCCGCCGGCGTGTGGGCATCCGAGAGCGCGACTGCGGAGCCGAAACGCGCGTACGTCGGCTCCGACTTCAACGGCGACGGTTACGCCGATGCGGCCGTTCTGGTCGGCGACTACTCCGGAGACGACCACGTCCTGGTGCTGTTCGGATCGGCCGCGGGTCTGCGGGCGACCGCCCGGCAGCGGATCGACGGTCCGCCCGCGGAGAACGCCTTGGCGACCGGCGACTTCGACGGCGACGGGTACGCCGATCTAGCTTTCGCCGACTCCGAGGCCGAGGTCGGCTACGACTACGGGCGCGGGGAGGTCCGGGTGGTCTACGGCTCCCCTCGCGGTCTCGACCCGAACCGTATGCAGACGTGGAATCAGACTAGTCGCGGTATGCCCAACCCGACCGTCGCCACCGGGACCTTCGGGGCGTCGCTCGTTGCGGGCGATTTCGGCCGCGGAGCGCAGGACGATCTGGCCATCGGCAACATCGACGGAGATGGCACGACAGACGACGGGACGGGAACGGTCACCGTTCTCTACGGCTCGTCGTCGGGCCTGCGCACGCAGAGTGGCCAGCGGTGGGACCCCGGCAGCCCTGGGGTGCGGCTCCGCGGTGACTTCCTGGGTGCCAATTTTGGCCAGTCGCTGGCGGCGGGACGCTTCTCCGCCAGCGGGTACGCCGACCTGGCCATCGGCATTCCCGGCGTTGACGTCGGCCGGCGCAGCGCCGGTGCGGTGCTCGTCCTCCGTGGCTCCGCCGACGGGTTGACCGCCGACGGCCGTCGGCTTTGGAGCCAGAACAGCCCGGGCGTCGTCGGCCGGTCTCAGGTCGAGGACTACTTCGGCGAAAGCCTGGCCGTCGGCCAGTTCGGCCGCTCTGCGTACGACGACCTTGCCATCGGCGCACCCGGCGAGCGGATCGCGGGCACGTCGGGGGCGGGTGCGGTCAACATCCTGTACGGAACTGCCGACGGGCTGAGCTCGACCGGAAACCAGATGCGAAGTCAACGCAGTCCAGGCGTGGCCGGGATCCCCGAGAAGGACGACCTCTTCGGCGACGTGCTGGCCGCGGCGGATTTCGGCGGCCAAAACTCATCGGGCTACGACGACCTCCTGATCGGTGCGCCGCAGGAGTCGGTCCGCGGGGCATACCTGGCCGGACAGGTTCACATGCTCGTGGGCGGTCGACGCGGCGTCCAGCGGACCGGAAACCGGGTGCTGGCAGTAACCGGATCCGGCTCGTTTGGTCAGGCACTCGGTGCGGCCAACTTCCGGGGTGCGACCGGCCGCTTCGCCGACGCGTTGATCACGGCGGCTGACGCCGGCGACCAGACCCCCGCTCCACTCCGGTTCGTGCCGGGCGGCCCCGCGGGCCTGAGACCCGCCGAGGCCACGAGCTGGACCCCGGGGGAGCTGGGGGTGACGGACCTGGGAGCGACCGATCCCCAGGCTGCCATCATCGGCGTCACGGCCGCCGATCGCGGGTGAACTGGCGGGCGCTGCCTTCATCACCACCGCATGAGGTGTAACCGGCTTCTACGGATCCCCAGGACATGAACAGCGACGGACTGAACTGGGAGCAGCTTCGTTACGAGGTTGGGCCAGCTAGCGGTTGGTACTCGTGGCTGTGAGGGCCGCGCGCCTCCGGGAGCGGCTCTTGGGCGGCTACGCAGATGCTGCGCTCTTGGACCGACGAAGTATCACGCCGGTATCAAAGTGGACCATCGACGCGCGATTCGGAGGCCCGATTATGCCCTGACAAGGAGAAACGCGTATGAAGTGTGGTGCGCGAGGGGGGATTTGAACCCCCACGTCCTTGCGGACACTGGCACCTGAAGCCAGCGCGTCTGCCGTTCCGCCACTCGCGCATCCGCCCACCGCAACCCGGAGGGAAGAGGCGGACCAGCCGAGAAAGGCTAGCACGAAGCCGCGCAAGCGGAGTTCCGGCTCGGATGGGCGGATACGATCTAGTCTGACTGGGCGGAGGAGGTGGGACTTGAGTATTTTCGGGCGTTTCGAGCGGAAGGTCGAGGGCGCGGTGAACGGCGTCTTCGCGCGCGCCTTCAAGGGCGACGTGCAACCGGTCGAGATCGCCGCCCGGCTGCAGCGCGAGCTGGACACCGAAGCCAAACTCATGTCCCGCGACAAGCGGCTCGTCCCGAACGAGTTCGTGGTGGGCCTGTCCGAACACGACTACGACAAGCTCACCCCGTACAGCAAGACCCTGGTCACCGAACTGGCCGGCGAACTCAAGACTCACGCCCGGGACATGGGTTACGTGTTCAACGGGCCCATCCGGATCCACTTCGAGCGGAACGCCGAGCTGCCGACCGGTCGGCTCACCGTGGATTCGGAGGCGGTCGCAGGCCTGGCCGAGCAGGCTCAGCAGAACCCACTGGGCAACGGCCGGGTCACGCTGGTCCTCGAGGTCAACGGGCTCCGGCACGCGCTCCAGCCGCCGGGATTCCTCATCGGACGGGGCACCGACGCCGACCTGCGGATCAACGATCCCGGCATCTCCCGCCTGCACGCGGAGATCAAGGTCCGCTCCGAAGGCGAGGAGATGCAGGCCGAGATTGTGGATCTGGGTTCCACCAACGGGATCCTCGTGAATGGTCATCGGGTGCCGCGGGCCACCCTCGCTGAAGGTACCCGGATCGAGATCGGCTCGACCCGGATGCTGGTGCACACGCCCACCGGGCGCTGAGCGGCCATGTCAGAGATCGCCGTCACCGTCATCAAGGTGCTCTATTTGGCCCTGCTGTGGCTGTTCATCCTCTCCACGGTCTCGGTCATCCGGAGCGACCTGTTCGGCCGTACGGTTCCCACCCCCGACCCCGCCGAGCCTCAACGGCTCGAAGAGCCGCCCCCACCGCCGAAGAAGAGTCGGCGACCGCGTGGCCAGCCGCACCGACTGACGATCGCGCAGGGTCCGCAGGCCGGGCTGTCCGCTGATCTCGCCGCCGGCGTGATCATGATCGGCCGGGGATCCGACTGCCAGCTGATCTTGGACGACGATTACGTCTCCACCCGGCACGCCCGGCTTGTCTCCGCCGAGCAGGGCCTGTACGTCGAGGACCTCGGCTCCACCAACGGGACCTACGTGAACGGGCAGCGGATCACCGCCCCGACGTCGATGTCGATGCAGGACACCCTCCGGATCGGCAAGACCGTGATGAAGCTGGAGACCTGAGCCGATGAGCTTGCAGCTCCGGTTCGTGAGCCATTCCGAAGTCGGGCTGGTCCGCAAGAACAATCAGGACTCCGGTTACGCCAGCCCGCAGTTGCTGGTGGTGGCCGACGGGATGGGTGGTGCCGCGGCCGGCGATCTGGCCTCGGCGGTGGCCATCGACACCATCAAGGGATTGGATGCCGGTCCGCCGACCGATACCGGGAGCGGAGCGTCGAGCCCACTGCTCGAGCGGTTGTCCAGCGCCCTCCGCCGCGCCAACGACCGGATCGCTGAGCTGATCGCGGACGACTACACCCTGGAGGGGATGGGCACGACCGTCACCGGGGCGCTGTTCGACGGTGAGCGGCTGAGCCTGGCCCACATCGGCGACAGCCGCGCCTACCTCCTGCGGGACGGCCGGCTGGAGCGGCTGACCCACGACCACAGCTGGGTGCAGTCGCTGGTCGACGACGGCAAGATCAGCGAGGCCGAGGCGACCGTGCACCCGCACCGATCACTGCTGCTGAAGGTACTCAACGGCCAGCCGGCGAACGAGCCCGACCTGACCACGGTGCAGCTCCGGGCCGGTGACCGGTTGCTCTTCTGCAGCGACGGTGTCTGCGGGCTGGTCGAGGACGAGGCGATTTCCGAAGCCCTGCGGGTGCCCGACCTGGATCAGGCCATGACCCAGTTGGTCGATCACGCGCTCTCCGAAGGCGGCATCGACAACATCACCGCCATCGTCGCCGATGTCGTCGACGGCAGCGGGGGCGGGACGACCGCCGTACTGGGCGCCGCGGCGGAGCGGACCATTCCCCCCGTCGGTACCCGCGGCCGCAGCACACCGGGAGCGAACGAGGACACGCTGATCCGTAACCGTCCGGCCGCGATACCGACCGCGGCGACGGGTGACGCCGAGGACGAGGCCCGCTACAACCCCCAGCCGCCCCGCAAGCGCCGGGTGCCTCGGGCACTGGTCGGCGTCTTGGCCCTGGTGCTGATCGTCGGAGTCGGACTCGGCGCCGGATACGCCTGGACCCGCAGCCAATACTTCGTCGGCGCCGTCGACGATCGAGTGGCGATCTATCAGGGGTTGCCCGCTGCGCTGCCGGGCATCAACCTGTCCTCGGTCTATGAGGTCCAACCGCTGCCGTTGAGCAGCCTGCCCGCCTATTACCAGAACATGATCACCACCGGCATCGAGGTGAACAGTCTCGAGGCGGCCCGGCAGACGGTCGCCGAGCTGACCGAGACCGCACGGCGCTGCGCCCAATCGAGCCCCAAACCCACCGCCAGCCCGAAGCCCACCCCCCGGCCGAGCGCAGCGCCAAGGCCTGCGCCCACGGCCACCCCGCGATCCAAGCCTCCGACGCCCCGGCCCAGCGTGATCGGTCCGACCGTCCCCTCGACTTCACCCGCGGCGAACAGCGCCCGGCCGACGACACCGCCCGCCTCGTCCTCGGCCGGTCTGCCCTCCGCTGGTTCGTCCTCCGCCGCGTCGCCCGGCCCCTCCCCCGCCGCCCGACCGAGCTGCTGATCATGAGCGCGAGTTCCCCGGTCACGGTCGTCCCCCGCAAGCGCCGGGGGGCCGAACTCGTGCTGCTCATCTTCGCCGTGGTCGTGACCCTCGGCGCGTACGCCCAGGTGGATTTCAACGCGACCGGCACCCTGTCGCCGTTGTTCCCGTTCGTGGCGGCTGGGGTGGCGGTCGGGGCTCTGGCCGCCCATCTGGCTGTCCGCTGGCGCCTGCCGTACGCCGATCCGGTGCTGTTGCCGTGCGTGGTGGTGTTGAACGGTCTCGGGCTGGCGATGATCCACCGGATCGACCTGATCAACGCGCCACCGACCCTCGGTGCGCGCCAGCAGCTGATCTGGACCGCGATCGGGGTGATTCTGTTCATCCTGATCGCCGTCCTGCTGCGTGATCACCGTCCGCTGCACGGCTACACCTACACGTTCGGCCTGATCGGTCTGATCCTGCTGCTGTTGCCGGTGGTCCCCGGACTTGGCACCGACAAGTTCGGAGCACAGATCTGGATCCAGGTCGGGCCGTACAGCTTCCAGCCGGCGGAGGCGGCCAAGGTCCTGCTGGCGATCGCGTTCGCCTCGTACCTGGTCGAGAAGCGGGATGTGCTGGCGCTGGCCGGGATCCGAGTGCTCGGCGTGGATCTGCCCCGGGCCCGGGACCTCGGGCCGATCCTCGTGGTCTGGGTGGTGAGCCTGCTGGTGCTGATCTATCAGCGGGACCTGGGTACGTCGCTGCTGTTCTTCGGGATGTTCGTGATGATGCTGTACGTCTCCACGGAGCGGGCCGGCTGGGCCATCCTCGGCACCCTGCTGTTCGCTGCCGGCGCCTGGTTCGCGTTCGTGATGTTCGACCACGTGAAGATCAGGGTCTGGGCCTGGCTGGATCCCTTCTCCGACTTCGACCGTTACTACCAGGTGATCGTCGCTCAATTCGGCCTCGCCTGGGGGGGCCTGCTCGGGACCGGCCTCGGTCTCGGTCGGCCGGGGTTGACCCCGCTGGCCCGCAGCGACTTCATCGCCGCCGCGATCGGGGAGGAGCTCGGCATGACCGGACTCTTCGCCGTGATCTTGATCTACGGCCTGATCGTGGCCCGGGGCCTGCGGGCAGCGCTGCAGTCGCGCGAGTCGTTCGGGAAGCTGCTGGCGGCCGGCCTGTCGTTCGCCTTCGCCCTGCAGGTCTTCACCATCATGGGCGGCGTCACTCGATTGCTCCCGCTGACCGGCCTGACCACCCCGTTCATGTCGCAGGGCGGCTCGTCGCTGGTCTGCAACTGGGTCATGGTGGCTCTGTTGATGGTGATCTCCCACCACGCCCGCAAGCCCGTGGCCACCGCCGTCGAGATCGACTCCGACGCCGAGACCACCCAGCTGATGCGAGCCTCCTTATGATGTCCGCGAGCGCACCTTCATGAACCGGCCGATTCGCAGAGTGGCGTTCGTGGCGATGCTGATGTTCGCACTGCTCTTCGCCAACGGGACGTACGTGGTGCTGTTCCAGCAGGCCTCGCTCGACGCGAACGGGCTGAACCGACGGACCCGCGACGCAGAGTTCGCTCAGGACCGAGGTGCGATCCTGGCGGCCGGGCAGGAACCGATGGCCGTCACCGAAGCCTCGAAGGACCGGTTCGAATTCCAGCGCCGCTACCCCGAGGACGACCTGTACGCCGCGGTGACCGGTTTCTATTCCTACGACCACGGCCGGACCGCACTGGAGAGCACGTACAACAGCCAGCTCGCCGGCACCGACGACTCCCTCTTCGTCCGCCGGCTGATCGACCTGATCATCAATCGGCCCCCCGAGGGCGCCACCGTGCAGACCACGATCGTGCCTCGGGTCCAGCGGGCCGCGACCGAGGCCCTCGGTCGGCGTAAGGGTGCGGTGGTGGCTTTGGATCCCACCACGGGTGCGGTGCTGGCGATGGTGACCAGTCCGACGTACGACCCGAACGAGATTGCCAGTCATGACATCGAGGGCGCGAACAAGTCGTACAACCGCCTGGCCCGCGACCCGCAGCGGCCCCTGTCGAACCGGGCCGCCCGGGAGATCTATCCACCCGGGTCGGTGTTCAAGCTGGTCACCGCCGCCGCGGCGCTGGAGGACGGGCAGAACGCCAAGAGCAAGGTGGCGTCGCCGAATCGGCTCAAGCTCCCCGGCAGCACGGTCTTCCTTCCCAATCAGGGCAGCTGCGGTGGCACGACCGTCACCATCACCCAGGCCCTCCGGGTGTCCTGCAACACCGCCTTCGCGAACCTGGGGCTCAAGCTCGGGCAGGACAAGCTGCGCGCCCAGGCCCAGAAATTCGGCTTCAACGCTCGGCATCTGGCGGACCTGAACGGGGTCGCCAGCCAGTTCCCCGACAACCTGGATCAGGCTCAGCTGGCGTTGAGCTCGATCGGCCAGTTCGACGTGGCGGCGAGCCCGCTGCAGATCGCCATGGTCAGCGCCGGCATCGCCAACGACGGCGTGGTGATGGAGCCGTACGTGGTCAGCCGGGTCCAGAGCCCCGATCTGTCGCCGCTCCAGACGACCCAGCCCAAGCAGGTCGGCCAGGCGCTGAGCCCCGGCAACGCCAAGCAGCTGCAGCAGATGATGGTCGACGTGGTCCAGAACGGCACCGGCCAGAACGCCCAGATCTCCGGCGTCGAGGTCGGCGGGAAAACCGGTACCGCCCAGTCGGACCCCAAGCGGAAACCGTTTGCGTGGTTCACCTCGTTCGCCTCGGTGGACAACGAGCCGAAAGTCGCGGTGGCGGTGATTGTGGAGGATGCCGACATTCCGCGCGAGGACATCGCCGGCGGACGGCTGGCGGCGCCCATTGCCCGAACCGTGATGGAAGCGGCGATCTGATGCGGACAGTGATGCGGGGAAGTGTCTCGGACAGGGCCCGGAGGACGGCCACAGCGCGCCCGAAGGGTCCACTCGGATTCGCAACCGGGTACCCGATGGCCGAGAATGGCCCGGGGCAGCGAAGGGAAACGAGCGAATGACGAGCGACCAGAACGTGGTCGGAGGCCGCTACGAGCTCGGGGACATCCTCGGGCGAGGCGGCATGGCCGAGGTCCGCCGAGCGGTGGACACCCGGCTCGGCCGGCAGGTGGCCGTCAAGCAGCTGCGCGCCGACCTCGCCACCGATCCCACGTTCCAGGCCCGGTTCCGCCGTGAGGCCCAATCCGCCGCCGGCTTGAACCATCCGACCATCGTGGCGGTCTACGACACCGGCGAGGAGACCGATCCGGTCACCGGGATCTCCATCCCGTACATCGTGATGGAGCTGGTCGAGGGCCAGACCCTGCGGGAGGTGCTGCGCGACGGCCGCAAGATCCTGCCCGAGCGCGCGTTGGAGCTCACCCAGGGTGTCTTGGACGCGTTGAGCTACAGCCACAAGGCCGGCATCGTGCACCGCGACATCAAGCCGGCGAACGTGATGCTGACCGGCAACGGGTCGGTGAAAGTGATGGACTTCGGCATCGCCCGGGCGGTCGCCGACACGTCCGCCACGATGACCCAGACGGCCGCGGTGATCGGCACGGCGCAGTATCTCTCCCCCGAGCAGGCCCGCGGCGAGACCGTCGATGCCCGCTCCGATGTCTATTCGGCCGGTTGCCTGCTGTACGAGCTGCTGGTCGGTCGACCGCCGTTCGTCGGGGAGTCGCCGGTGAGCGTGGCCTATCAGCACGTACGAGAGGCCCCGGTCCCGCCCAGTCAGCTGGATTCGATGATCACGCCGGAGGTCGACGCGATCACCCTGAAGGCGCTGGCCAAGGATCCCGACGACCGGTACCAGTCGGCGCGGGAGATGAAGGCCGATATCTCGCGGGTGCTGGCCGGGGAACAGACGACGGCCATGGTGCCCCCGGTGACCGAGGAGAACGTGGCAACCCGCGTGGTGGCCCCCGTGCCGGCGCCGGAGCCGGAACCCCTGCCGGAGGAGGAACCGAAGCGGCGCGTCGGGCTCGCCATCCTGATCGGGGCGCTCATCGTCGCGCTGCTCGCCGGCGGCGGCTACGCGCTGTATCGGATTCTCCAGCCCCCGCCCCCGCCGGCGCTGATCGCGGTGCCCAACGTGGTGACCTACAACGAGACGCAGGCCAAGGACCGGCTGACCGACGTCGGGCTGGTGGCCAAGGTTGTCGCCGAGAACGGGTCGGAAGACACCAAGGACCAGGTCACGAAACAGAACCCGGTCCCCGGAGAAGAGGTGGAGGGCAACAGCACCGTCACGATCACCGTCAACAAGGGGCCCAAGACCGGTGCCATCCCGGACAGTCTGATCGGCCGCCAGCGGTCCGCGGTGAAGGACCGGCTGGACCAGGCCGGCTTCACGAATGTCTCCTACAATCCAGCCACCTCCGAACCGATCGACTCCAAGAAGGACGAGGTGCTCACGGTCACCCCGGACGAAGGATCGACGGTCGCGCTGGACGACAAGATCACCGTCACCTACGCCACCGGGAAGTCACCGGTGCCCAACCTCGTCAACCGGACGCAAGGACAGGCAGAGGACGACGCCGAGGCTGTGGGATTCAACACCAACACCGACACGGTGGTCAGTGACCAGCCCGCCGGCATCGTCATCCGGCAGAAACCGACGGCCGGCACCAGATTGGATCGCGGTGACTCGATCACCATCGTCGTGGCCAAGCCCAAGCCGACCCCGCCGCCCACCACCGCTCCGCCGGTCACCCCGCCGCCCGACCCGTCGCCCACGGACACCGACTCCCCGAGTGCGAGTCCCAGCCCAAGTCCCACCCCCGGTGGTGGTGGCGGCCAGGGTGCCGGTGACGACGAGGACGAGAACGCGAACGGAAACAGCGGCAACGGCAACAGCGGAAACGGGAACAGCGGACAACGGGAACAGCGGCAACGGGAACAGCGGCAACGGGAACGACGACGACGACGGCTAATAGAACACGAGTGCGAATCGTGCTACGGTAGGTGCATGACGTCGGCACTGCTGCAGCACTCCTTGTTCGAGCTGGACGTTGCCTCGGGACCGAGTCCGCTCGCGGGTTCGGTCGTGCGCCAGACCTTGCCGCGCGGAGCGTGGGTGGACCTGCTGCCCGGCTGGCTGACCGGGGCCGACCAAGTGTTCGACCGACTACTCACCGAGGTCCCCTGGCAGGCCGAGCGCCGCCAGATGTACGAGCGGGTGGTGGACGTTCCCCGCCTGGTGTGCTTCTACGGAGTCGAGGATGTGCTGCCCGATCCACTCCTGACCCGGGTCAGGGACGACCTGTCGAGGCACTACGCCGAGGAGCTCGGCGAACCGTTCCGTACGGCGGGAATGTGTCTCTACCGCGGCGGCCGGGACTCGGTCGCCTGGCACGGTGACACCATCGGGCGCGGGCGGACGGAGGACACGATGGTGGCCATCGTGTCGCTCGGTTCACCGCGCCATTTCCTGCTCCGTCCTCGCGGCGGCGGCGCGATCATCAAACACCGTCTCGGCCACGGTGATCTGATCGTCATGGGTGGATCCTGCCAGCGGACCTGGGAGCACGCCGTGCCCAAGACCAACAAGCCGGTCGGCCCGCGGATCAGCATCCAGTTCCGCCCCCAGGGCGTGAGGTAACGCGCTCTGAGCCTTCGAAGGCAGGTCCTGAGCCGGTCGAAGGGATCAGCGCCGGTACGCGTCGATTCGCCTGACCCAGTAGCGGGTGGTGGGCGTCGGTGGAGTGGTGAAGCGCGCGTTCGGCAGGTACACGCTGCCCTTGTAGGCCGCGACCGTGGTCGGCACATCGAAGCAAGCGTTGGTCGGGGGCGATGGGGTGGAGCGCTCTGGGGCCGTGAGGGGGTGTCCACCATCCGACCGCTGCGACCGGACTCCCGCAGCTTGATCACGGCGACCTGTCTCAGGCGGTTCTGGACCACGTACAAGATCCGACCCTTGTCCAGCAAGCCGTCGCCGTTGGTGAGTTGAATGCCGCCGAGATCGACGAGCGTGGCGTGGCCGGTCCATGGGTTGACCCGGAAGAGAAGTCCGGTGCTCGTCTGGACGACCAACAGCGCCCGACGATCCGGGGTAAGGGCGATTCCGTTTGCGTTGAAGCAGGGCGACTGTACCCAATCGCCACCCAACGGCAGAATCTCGACCGCCGACTGGGGCGCGGTGCGTCCCCGGCGAGCCAACGGCACCCGATACAGCTGAGGTTGCTGGGAGTCGGTGAACCAGGCGAAGTCGCGAGACAGCACGACGTCGTTGATGAAGACGGGCGCGTTCGTGTTGAGGGCGTAGTCGGCTTCCACATCTCCGGTCCTGACGTTCACCACCCGGGCGGTACCGGACGAGCCGCCGGCGACGTAGCGGAGTCCGCGCTGATCGGACTTGAGTCCGACCGAAGGCGTGCCGGGACCACCGCTGATCACGCGGCCGCGCCCGGTCTTCAGGTTCGCGGCATAGATGTCGCCGTTGGCCAATGAGCCGAAGTGCGCCACCGGCCCCACTCCCGCCCTGTGAACCGTTGATGTGCCCCGGTCAGCCGGTGGACAGGAGGGGGGCCAGCCCGACCGCCCGGCCCGGCGCGTCGGCGTCGCCGCAGATCGCCAACCAGTTGGCCAGCATCTGGTACCCGCCCTCGGTGAGCACCGACTCGGGGTGGAACTGAACCGCCTCCACGGGCAGCGTGCGGTGCCGAACCGCCATGATCACTCCGCTCGGCGTGGTGCCGGTCACCTCGAGCTCGGCCGGCAGGGTCGCCGGCTCGATGGCGAGCGAGTGGTAGCGGGTGGCGGTGAAGGGCGAGGGCAACCCGGTCAGCACGCCGTCGCCCTCGTGGATGATCAATGACGTCTTGCCGTGCAACAGCTCGGGAGCCCGACCGACCACGCCTCCGTACGCGACGCCGATGGCCTGCAGACCCAGGCACACCCCGAAGATCGGGAGTCGGCCCCCTTGGTTCTTGACCACATCGATACAGACTCCGGCTTGCTCGGGGATCCCCGGCCCCGGCGACAGCAGGATGCCGTCGAACGCATCCGCGAAGCCGGAATCGTCGAAGCGCTCGTCGTCGTTGCGCCAGACCTCGACCTCGGCACCGATCTGGGCCAGGTACTGCACCAGGTTGTAGACGAAGGAGTCGTAGTTGTCCACGACCAGGATCCGCACGCGAGGCATGGAGTCATTGTCCCCTGTGTCCAGGCGCCGCGTCGCTTGGCCGCAGCGGTTGTTCGCGGCCGAGAAAGTCAGCGGTGCGCTGCCGCGCAACCGCGTCGACGGTCTCAGGGGCTCTCTTCGTAAGCGCAGATCTCGTCCACATTGGCCTGGGAATGACTGCTCGGGTCGAAGTGGTAATCCAGCCACTCACGTGCCAGCCGCCGGGCCAGCTGCAATCCGATCACCCGCTGTCCCAGAGTGAGGATCTGGCAGTCGTTGGACAAGATGGAGCGCTCGACGCTGAACGAGTCGTGGGCGACCGTGGCGCGGATGCCGGACACCTTGTTGGCGGCGATGGCCACCCCGATTCCCGTACCGCAGAGCAGGATCGCCCGGTCGGCTTCTCCGGCCATGATCTTCTGCCCTGCGGCGATGGCGACCGACGGGTAGGTGCCGTCCTTGAGAGCCCCGGCGTACACGCCGAGGTCCTCCACGCTCTCAACCCGGTCGTCGGACTTCATGTCCGCGAAGATCGCGTCCTTGTAGTCGAAGCCGGCGCTGTCGCTGCCGACCAGTAGTCGAATCCGGTCACCCATCTCGATCTCTCCTCTTTCTCACGATGCACTTCCGGCGGCTGGTACGTCCTCGGCGAACACGTCGCCCACCGCCGTGACGATCAGCCCCATGGACACCGCGCCCGGGTCCGGCGTCCCGATACTGCGTTCGGCCAACGGCCGGGCCCGCCCGATTTTCGGCGTCAGCGAGGCGGTCGCTTCTGCGGCCGACACGCACGCCTCGGCGGCCGCCCGCCAGGCCGGCGACAACTCTGCCCCGTTTCCCACCTCCGCCTTCAACCTGTCCACGAACGGGAACAGAGCGTCCAGCATGGTCTTGTCGCCCAGCTCCGCCTTGCTGAAGCTCTGCAGGTTCTTCGCCGAGGACTCGATCGCCTGGACCAACCGCTCCGCAGTCACCGGGTCGGTGTTTCCCAGTTCCATACCCACACCGTTGAGCAGCAATCCCCAGAGGATCCCGCTGGTCCCGCCGGCCTTGTCGCCGAAGGCGGCTCCGGCGGCGGCGAGCACGGTCTGCACTCCTCCCTCGGTGGCCTCGGCGGCCTCGCTGGCGGCCTTGGAACCTCGAGACATGCCGATGCCGTGGTCGCCGTCTCCGGCGATGGCGTCGATCCGGCCGAGTTCTTCCTTGTTCTCCTCCACAACGGCGTAGAGCGCGGCCACCGCCTTTCGGGCCACCACGGCCGCCGCGATCGAGCTCTCGGAGGCTTCGACGGACACCTCATCGGCGACCGTGTCCTCCACCTGCCGACGCGTCGTGAACCGTTCGCTGACCACCGCCTGGCCACGCCGGAACGCCGGCGTCTCGGCCGGCGCCAGCCAGAGCCGCTCCAGTTCTTCGTCGAGCCAGGTGACCGAGAGCGAGCAGCCCGCCATATCCAGGCTGGTCACCAGCTCCCCGACCTCAGGTCCGATGCTCTCGACTCCGCCGGCCTCCAACAGCTCGGCCACGTCGCCGTACAGCGTGAACAGCTCCTCGTACTTGGTCGAGCCGAGGCCGTTGAGCACCACCGCCGCGCGGCCGCTGGCCCCCTCCGGCCGCTCGGTCAAGACCTTCTCCACCAGCTGGCCGGCCAGCTCCTTGGCCGACATCCAGGGCGCCGAGCTGACTCCCGGCTCGCCGTGAATGCCCAAACCGAAGTCCATCTGCCCGCGGGCGACGGTGAACAGGGGCTTCTCGGCCCCGGGCAGGGTGCAGCCGTCGAAGGCGACCCCGAACGAGAACGTCGCGTCGTTGGCCGCGTGCATGATCCGCTCGACCTCGGACAGGTCCGCCCCTTCTTCGGCGGCGGCCCCGGCGATCTTGTACACGGTGAAGGTGCCCGCGATTCCCCGGCGCAGGCCGGGCTCCGCGGGACCGGCCGACGCGATGTCGTCGGTGACGTAGACGATCCGGGTATCGATGCCCTCGGCGACCAGCCGGTCGGCGGCGACCCGGAAGTTGAGCCGGTCACCGGCGTAGTTGCCGAAGCCCAGCACGACGCCGGCGCCGCCGTTGGCCGCCTTGCAGATCCGGTACACCTGCTCGGCCGACGGCGAGGCGAATACGTCACCGAGCACCGCCCCGTCGGCGAACCCGGTGCCGACGACCCCGTTGTAGGAGGGATAGTGACCCGAGCCGCCGCCGATGACCAGACTGACCTTGCCGTCCAGCGGACCGCCGGCGCGGACGAATCCCGACGCTCCCTCGACCCGCATGACGTACTGCCGGTAGGCCGCCGCGAACCCGCGGATCACGTCTTCCTTGAACGTTGCCGGGTCGTTGTAGACAAAGGTCATACTGCCCCCTCCCCCTCCTGGTTGCCGTCGAAGCCGAGCACCCTAAGCCACATCAGGCGGGGATGAGCGAGACCTTGACGGACTTGTCTCCGGCCGCCACCAATTCGAGACCCTCCTGGAACTGGGTGAGCGGTAGTTGGTGGGTGACGATCTTGTCCATCGGCAGTACGCCGGACTCGAGTAGCTTGACCGCCGCCGGCCAACAATTCGGACCGAGGTGGGCACCCAGCACGTCCAGCTCCTTGTCGTCGCTGATGATCGACCAGTCGACGGTGACGTCACTGCCGAAGACGCTGTATTCGACGTAGCGACCGAGCTTGCGCAGGAGGTTCAGGCCTTGCGGCACCGCGGAGGGGTGACCGGTGCCCTCCAGGTACACGTCGGCGCCGTAGCCGTCGGTGAGGTCCTTCACGATCTCGATCGGGTCCTCGGACGCGATGTTGATGGTCAAGTCGGCCCCGCATTCCCGCGCCAACTGCAGTTTGGTCGGGGAGACGTCCAAGGCGATGACCCGAGCCGGGTTCTTGGCCCGGGAACCGGTGACCATGCCGAGCCCGATCGGCCCGCAGCCGGCGATCACCACGGTGTCGTCGAAGGTCAGTCGGGCCCGCTCCACGGCGTGCAGGGCGCAGGACAGCGGCTCCACGAAGGCGGCGTGGGCCGGAGGTAGCTCGGCTGAGATCTTGTGCACGAGAGCTTCGGCGGGGTAGAGCATGTAGCTGGCCATGGCTCCGGGGGTGCGCCGCTTGAAGCCGTACAGGTCGTGCGGACCGCACATGTGGTACGCCCCACCCAAGCAGTACCGGCACTTCCAGCACGGAACGATCTGCTCGCTGGTGACCCGGTCCCCGACGGCGATGCCCCACCGACCGGCAGCTGCGTCATCGAGCTGCACGACGGTTCCGACGAACTCGTGTCCGGGAATCACCTCGGTCTCCGCGTAGGCCGGCCGGTTGGCGTCGCCCCAGAACTTCGCCGCCCCGTGGTAACACTTCAGGTCGCTGGCACAGATGCCGACGGCGTCCACCTTGACCAACGCCTCACCCGGCCCGGGTCTGGGCACGGCCACGTCCTCGAGCGCGTACTTCTCTGGGCCGTGGCAGACCACAGCCTGCATCGTGTCGGGGATAGCAGTGTTGGGAATCGCGGTCTCGAGGTTTTTGCCGGTCGACGTGGTCATGGACAACTCCTGCAGATAACGTACGGGGTCATTTCCGCACTTTAGGCGGAGGCGACACAGCGCGTCTCGGCGCCCTTGGCGCGACGGTGTCCGGCTCGGCTACGCCCGGTCAGCGAGTGGTCGGCGACTCGCTCGGGAAGGTTGCGGGCGCTCGGGCGTGCTGCAGGTCGAGGGAACCCTGGTAACCCGGGAACTCGGCTCGGACCACGCCCCACTCGCGGTAGACCAGCGCATAGGCGTCGACGTACTGGCGATAGACCTGCAAAGCCGGCGAGTCGGTCAGGGCGGCCCGAAGCTTGGCCGGATCGCCGATCGCGCTGACGACGTACGGCGGAGCGTACGGCACGCCGTGCAGGACGACGGTGTTCCCGACGCATTTGATCCCGGTGGTGGCTATCACGCGCTGGCCCTGAATGGTCATGGCTTCGGCGCCGCCGGACCACAAGGCGTTGACGACGGCCTGGATGTCCTGCTGGTGGACGACGAGCAGGTCGGCGTCGATTCCCTCGTCACTGACCGAAGCCGGCGCGTCGTCAAGGGTGACACTTACCGCCGGACCGGCCACCGGCGTCAATCCCGTGAGGGTCCGGAGCCGCGCGTCCGCGGCGTCGAGATCTGCGTTGTTCACGCTGTCGGCGCTGAGGGCTTCCACGTCGTCCCGGATCGCGGTCAACTGCGCGGTCAGGTCGGCGTTGCGCTCGGACTGGGCCTGGACGACGCTCACCAGGTCGGTGTTGCGGGCCGGACGAAGATCGATGCCGCGAGCATTGGCGGCACTCACCGTGACCAGCAGGCCGACGGTCAGGCAGACCAGGGCCGTCGTGGCCCGCCCGAGCGCGGTGCGGGTACGGTCCCGGCGTCGATGGGCTCCCGCCGCCCGGCGCCAGGCAGCCGCGGCGCGCTGGAACGCCTCGCCGATCGTCAAGCCGACCCCTCTGCTGGATTCACCGCTCCTGCGGGTCATTGACTACGCTACCTATTCGAGCAGTCAGGAGTGGGTGTGCCCGAATCAAGAGTCCGCAAGTCCGCCGAAGAGAAGAAGAAGCAGCGACAGGCCGCCGAGGCCAAGCCTAAGAAGATCAAGGCGCCATCGAGTCGGCGCTGGGTTCCGCCGACCTTCATCACGGTGGGTTTGCTCGGCGTGGCCTGGTTGATCACCTACTACGTGGCCGGGACCTACATCCCCTTCATGAGCGACCTGGGGAACTGGAACATCCTGATCGGCATGGGGGGCATGGCCGCCGCCTTCGGCATCGCCACTCTCTGGAAGTAGCCGCGCCAGGGCGGAATCTACCCCTGCCGATGTATTACTTCGGGTGACGAAATCACACATGTGTGATTTCTCCACACTGTGGAGAACTCCTGTGGACAATCTTCCCGGCGCCGAGCCGGCTGAGAGGGGAGTCTCCTGGCGTCACCGCCGATCGGCTGGAAGGGAAGAGTCCGACGCGGCCGGACGCTCAGGAGACTCCCGCTTCATGATGACGGCTGGGGTGCCCGGAACGGAGTTGACCGGGCGGGCGTGTTCGCTGTGAATCCGCGGCGCTACTGCAACTCGGGTCGGGCGACGTACCAGTCGCGGTCGACCCGATCGCGCGAGCGGCGGCAGAAGATGATCGTGGCCAGCCCGGCGGCCAGGGTCGGCAACCAGGCCCAACCCAGGCTGGCCGGCGCTCCGGCGATGAGCATCAGGATCCAGCCGGTCAGGACCAGGGGCACGCTGATGGCCAGCATCCAGCCCAGGATCACCACGATCCGGAACAGCCAGCGGTTCATGTCGTTGGTCGCCATGGTCCACAACGTCAGAACGGCCAACAGTACGGCGCCCTCGTTGAGGGCCAGACCGAGGTAAGTGAGATTGAGGGCCAGGTCGAGCAGCCCGTAGTCGGTTGCCGGGACGTACTTGGCTTGGACGATCAGGAACAGCTGACTGGTGGGCAGCAACCAGCGATCGGCGCCCGACCCCACCAGGGTCAGGTTCGGGAGGACCACGCTGAGCACCACCAACCCGCCGATGCCGAGCGTGATCCAGAGCCGGGGTGGAGGCACTAGCGGCTCCGGCGATCCAGCCTGGGCCGGCTCAGGAGTCGGCCGTCACCGACAGCTGGATGTGCGCGGTGACCGCGTCATGCAGCTTGACTCCGACGGTGTGGCTGCCCACCGTCTTGATGGGCTTGCCGATCTCGACGGAGCGCTTGTCGACCGCCGGACCGCCGGACTTCTTGATGGCGGTGGCGACATCGGCGGCAGTCACGGCACCGAAGAGCTTCCCGGTCCCGCCGGCCCGAACGGGCAGGGAGACACTGAGCTCCTCGAGCTGTCCGCGGACCTCCTGAGCGTGGTCGAGGCTGCGGATCTCCCGAGCGTCCCGGCTCCGCTTGATGCCCTCGATCTGCTTCTCGCCGCCCTTGGTCCAACGGATGGCGTAGCCGCGCGGCACGAGATAGTTGCGGCCGAAGCCGTCCTTGACTTCGACGACGTCCCCGGCCAGGCCGAGGTTGTCCACGGCCGCGGTGAGAATGAGCTTCATCTGCGTTCTCCCCTGGTCAGCGAGCGGTCGAGGCGTACGGCAAGAGTGCGACCTCGCGGGCGTTCTTGATGGCGATGGCGACCTTGCGCTGCTCCTGCACCGAGAGACCGGTGACCCGGCGGGCCCGGATCTTTCCGCGCTCGGAGATGAACTTCCGCAACGTGGCGGTGTCCTTGTAATCGATGTGTTGTCCGGCGCGCAGTGGGTTGGACTTCTTCTTCACCTTGCGCGGTACCGGTGGGTTGCTGGCCATTGTGGTGCTCTCCTTCCGAGCCCGACGGTGATCGTCGGAATGTGCCGTGATTTCTGTTTCTTGTACTCGACCCAGTATTCGACCTGATGACAAGCGAGGAGGGTCAGAACGGTGGTTCGTCGCTTTGCGGGCTGCTCCACGGGTCGGAACCCTGCGACCGGCCGCCGCCGGATCCGCCGGTGGCCCACGGGTCGTCGCCACCCTGACCGCTTCCCTGACCGCCGCCCTGGTTGCTGCTCGGACGGCCGCCGCCCTGACCGCCTCCGCCCTGACCGCCTCCGCTGGAGGTGCGGGTGACCTTGGCCGTCGCGTAGCGCAGGGCCGGGCCGATCTCGTCCACGTCGATCTCGAAGACCGTACGGCGCTCGCCCTCGCGAGTCTCGTAGCTCCGTGACTTCAACCGGCCCTGGACGATGACCCGCATCCCCTTCTGGAGCGACTCGGCGACGTTCTCCGCCGCCTGCCGCCAGACCGCGCAGTTGATGAACATGGCGTCACCGTCGCGCCACTCGTTGCTCTGTCGGTCGAAGGTGCGGGGGGTGGAGGCCACGGTGAAGTTGGCCACCGCCGCTCCGGACGGGGTGAAGCGCAGCTCCGGATCGGCGGTCAGATTGCCGATCAGGGTTATGACGGTCTCGCCAGCCATGTTGTCGTCTCCGTGTTGGGCCTGGATGGGTCTCGATGGGTCTCGATCAGTGCTCAGCGTGCCAGCCGGTGGCGACAACCGGCAGGCCTTCGAGCCCGATCTGTGGACGGATCCCTTCGATCAGGCTCGATCGCGCCCGATCAGGGCGCGTCGGGGCGGATGACCTTGACCCGCATGATCGATTCGTTGATCTTGAACTGGCGGTCGAGTTCCTTGACGTCGTCCGGCTGCGCCGTCAGGTTGATGACGGCGTAGATGCCTTCGGACTTCTTCTGGATCTCGTACGCCAAGCGACGCCGGCCCCAGATGTCCACATTGTCGACGGAGCCACCACCCTTGGTGATGACGGTCAAGTACTGCTCGAGCGTCGGTTGGACCGACCGCTCCTCGGTGTCGGGGTCGAAGATGACCATGACCTCGTAAGGACGCATGCGCGAACCCCACCTCCTCTGGACTCGGCGGCCACGGGACGTCCCCGGGGCAGGAGGGCGAATGCTGTTGATTCACTTTGGACGTCGACCGGGTCGACGCCAACGGAGAAGATTACCGGCTGGACGGGGGGCTGCCTAATCGGCCGGTCCTCCGCCTTCGTGCCGGGTCAGGGCAGGACGACGACACCATCCTCGTCGGAGACGACGGTCTGGCCCGGCGCGATGCTGATGCCGCCGATCTCGACCACGTCGCCCACCTGGCCCGCTCCGGTCTTGCTGCTCTTGCGGGGGTTTGTGCCGAGCGCCTTGATGCCGATATCCAGAGCGTTCAGGGCCACGCTGTCGCGGACGACACCGTGAATCACCAGACCGGCCCAGCCTCGCTCGACGGCTATGCCGGCGATGATGTCGCCGACCAGCGCCGAACGCAACGAGCCACCGCCATCGACCACCAACACGGCGCCGGCCGGCTCCGACCAGTCCGACAGGGTCGTCTTGAGCAGCGCGTTGTCCTCGAAGCACTTGCAGGTCACCGCGGGCCCGGCGAATCGCGTACGGAGTCCGAAGCTACGCAGCTGGATCGGGATCGACTGCAGCGCCTCGCCGTAGGCATCGACGAGGTCGGCGGTGCTCCGTTCCTCCGAGCCGGCAGTGTCGGTCATCGTGGCCTCACCGTCAGCACTGGGCACGGCGCGTCCATGATGATCCGGAAGGCATTGCTGCCCAGCAGCATCTTGCCCACGGCCGTGCGCTTGCGGATACCGATCACGCAAAGGTCCGCGTCTATCTCCTCGAGCACGTCCAGCAGCTCGTCGGCCGCCTCTCGACCGCGCACCTCCTGTCGCACGGTGAAGGCGACGCCGGACTCCTCAAGGGTGGCCCGCACCCACTCCAGGTCCGCCTGCTGGGCGAAGTTCGGGTCGTCCAGCGCGTCGCCTCGAGAGGTGTTGACCACGACCAGCGGTCGATTCGACTTGGTGGCCTCGCTGGTCGCTGTCTCGAGGGCGGCTCGGCCCGGGGCGGTGGGTGTGTATCCGACCACGATGGTCACCGCTGGTCCTCCTGGTCCTTGGTTTGCGCGGATCGGGGCGTCGGCGGAGCCGGTGTCCGTACCGGGGCGTCGGTGCTGTCGACGTGGTGGTGCTCGGCGATCTGCAGCGCTGGCTCCTCCGACACGGCCTCGACAGCGGCCGCCGCCTTGGCCGGCAGCAGTCGCTTGACGAGCTTGAAAACAAGCGGCCAGGCCACGATCAAGGCGATGATCACGTACACCGTGATCGCAATCGGTGAGAGTTCGAACTGGCCGGTGGTCACGTTGGTGCTGCCGAACAGACCCCGCACGTCACCTGAGGACAGCTGGAGCGCCCGCCGACCCTGCAGCTCGACCCGGGGACCCAGGATCACCGCGACGATCAACGGCAGGACCGGCAACCCGAAGCGGCGCATGACGAAGCCCAGCAGGCCCAGCAACAGCAACAAGATCAGGTCGAAGTTGGAGCCGTTCACCGCGTACGCGCCCATCGAGGCGAAGAACAAGATCCCGGCGTAGAGGTACGGCCGCGGAGTCCGCAACAACTTGGCCCAGACCGGGGCCAGTGGCAGGTTGAGCAGCAGCAGGAACAGGTTGCCGATGAACAGGCTGGCGATCAGTGCCCAGACCAGGTCGCCCTCGCGCTGCAGCAGCAGCGGCCCGGGCTGGATCCCGAAGCCCGTGAACGCGGCGAGCATGATGGCCGCCGTGGCGTTGGTCGGCAGCCCGAGTGACAGCAGGGGCACCATGGTCCCAGCGGCGCTGGCGTTGTTGGCCGCCTCGGGCCCGGCTACGCCCTCGATGGCGCCCTTGCCGAACTGCTCCGGGTGCTTGGTCAACCGCTTCTCGGTGATGTAGGACAAGAAGGTCGGGATCTCCGCGCCGCCGGCCGGTACGGCTCCGAAGGGGAAGCCGAGTGCGGTGCCGCGGAGCCATGGCTTCCAGGATCGCTTTAAGTCTTCCTTGCCCATGAACGGCCGGCCGACCCGGATGACGTCGGCGGCCTTGCGGCGGAGATGTGCAGCCACCCAGAGCGCCTCGCCGACGGCGAAGATGCCCACGGCCACGACGACGACGTCGATGCCGTCGCCGAGCTGCGGGATGCCGAAGGTCAGGCGCGACTGACCACTCACCGCGTCGATGCCGATCAACCCGATGGCAAGGCCGATGAACAGTGAGATGAAGCCACGGAGCCGCGAGGCGCCGAGCACCGCCGTCACCGCGATGAAGGCCAGCAGCATCACGGCGAAGTACTCCGGGGCCCCCAACGAAATGGCGAACCGAGTGACGTACGGGGCGAAGAGGGCCAAGCCGAGGGTGCCGATGGTGCCGGCGACGAAGGAGCCGAGCGCAGCGGTCGCCAGCGCCTGGGCCGCCCGGCCGGACTTGGCCATCATGTTGCCTTCGATGGCGGTGACCACCGAGGAGGATTCTCCCGGGGTGTTCAGCAGGATGGAGGTGGTCGAACCGCCGTACATGCCGCCGTAGAAGATGCCGGCGAGCATGATCAACGCGCTCGTGGGTTCGAGCCCGTAGGTGACCGGGAGCAACAGGGCCACCGTCATGGCCGGTCCGATGCCGGGCAGGACGCCGACGGCTGTTCCGATGATCACACCGAGCAGCGCCAGCAGCAGGTTGGTCGGCGTCACGGCGGTCGCGAAGCCTTGGATGAGGAATCCGAGGCTTTCCATCACAGGATCCCTTGCAGGATGCCCGCGGGCAGTCCGACGCCGAGGCCGATGGCGAAGCCGTAGAAGGTGCCCAGCGACAACGCTGCCGATATCACGAGGTCCCGGATGAAGTGCCGACTGCCCAGCACGATGGCGCAGCCGTAGAACAGCATGGCTCCACTGATCACCCAGCCCAAGATGTCGATCAGGAAGATGTTCGCCGTGAACACGGCGACCAACAGCAGCACCGTCTTGAGGTCGGCCTTGCTGTGCAGATCGACGTCTTCCCCGGCCTCGGCCTCGCCGACGTTGCCACGAGCGGTGTCGATGGCGAGAAGGCCGGCCAGGATGATCAGCATGCTGGCGACGAACACCGGCACCGGCTTGGGTCCGAGGGGGTCGGTGCCCGTCACATTGTTGCTGAGCCGCAGCGCGTCGATCAGCACGATGACTCCGCCGACAGCCAGTCCGGCGCAGAGCACGAAATCGGGGACTCGACTGGGCCGGTTCGGCTCGGCCGCCGGCGCTGAGGCGCCGGCGGCCGCACTCGGTTCGCTCACGACCGGGCCTATGCCAATCCGAGCTTGCTCAGGATTTCCTGGACCTCAGTCGTCTGCTCAGCGAGGAAGGGGGCGAACTCCGTCTCGGGCAGGTACGCGTCGGTCCATCCGTTCTTCTTCAACACGTCCTTCCACTCCTGGCTTTCGTGCATCTTCGCGACCGCGCCGTCCAGCGCCTGCCGGTCGCCATCAGAGAGTTCAGCGGGTGCCACGATGCCCCGCCAGTTCGTGAACACCAGATCGATGCCGGACTCTTTGAGGGTCGGGGCGTCGACGACGTCGACCTTCTCCGCACCGCTGGTGGCCAGAATGCGCACCTCGCCGGCCTCGACCTGGTCGAGGAACTCCCCGAAGCCAGAGGCGCCGAAGGCCACCTTGCCGCCGAGCACCGCCGGCAACAGGTCGCCGCCGCCGTCATAGGAAATGAAGTTGACCTGCTTCGGGTCGATGCCGACCGCCTGAGCCAGTTGCATCGGCAGCAGGTGATCGGGACCGCCCGGAACCGAGCCACCACCGACCGCCAGCGCCTTCGGATTGGCCTTCCAGGCCGTGACGAGGTCGTCGATCGTCTTGTACGGAGAGTTCTTGGCCACCACGATCGCGCCTGACTCCTCGATCAGCTTGGCGATCGGCGTGGTCTGGTCGAGCTTCGCGGTCGACTTGTTGGTGTACTGGGCCCCGACGACACCGAGCCCCATCATCATCAGCAGCTTGCCGTTGCCCTTTTCCGACGCGGTTCGGGACAGCCCGACGGTGCCGCCGGCGCCCGCGAGGTTGAACACCTCGACGTTCTTGGTCGCACCGACCTCGTCCATCACCTTGGCGGCGGCGCGGGCGGTGGTGTCATAGCCACTTCCGGCCGTGTTCGGCACCATGAAACGGAGACCGGAGATCGGCTCGTTCGCTGGAGCGGAGCCGGCACCTGGCTCTGTCCGGCTGGCGGTTGCACCGCAACCACTGGCGAAGAGTGCGGCGGCAGCGACCACGGCTGCGCCGAGCTTGAGTCGTTTGAACATCGTCGTTCCTTTGCTCAGATGAAATTCGCGGTCTGGGAGACAGCGCTTTCAGGACTCTTTCATCGTCTACCCGGCTTGTCTGCTTGTGAACATGGTGGACGTTGTGTTCTTTGTGGTCGCGGCGCCGTAGGAGCCGGGCGGGCCGCGGTGGGCCAGAATGGCCTCGTGCCTCCGCGGCTGCGACTCCCGCTCGCTTCGCAACTGGTCGTCGTTCAGCTCATCTTGATCGCGTCGGTCCTGGTCGCCGTCTCCGCCGTGTCGGTGGAGCAGACCCGGATCAGCTTCCAGCGTGACCAGGGCCGACGGGTGTTGGCGCTCGCGGAGGTGTTGGCGGCCTCCGCGACCGTACGAGCCGGTTTCACGCCGAGCACTGATTCCCTGCTGCCGGCCGCCACCACGCAGCTGCAGGCCACCACCGGCATCGGACTGGTGATGGTGGTCGGGGTCGACGGCGTGGTGCTGGCCAGCTCCGATCCGTTGTTGATGGCTGAGCAGATCGGCTGGCCCGAGCTCATCGCCGCTCCGATGCGGGCCAATACGGGCAGCGTCGAACTGGGCCGGCAGAGCTACCTCGTGGCCGCCGCCCCGATCTTGTCCAACCCGGCACCCGGTGAGCCGGTACGCCAGCTCGGCATCGCGGTCGTGGGAGAAGAGAACCCCAGCCGTCTGGATGCCCTGGCCACCGCCGCCCCCACGCTCATCACGTACCTCGGTGCTGCCATGGTGTTGGGCATCGTCGGCTCGCTGTTGCTGGCGCGGTGGATCAAGCGCCAGACCCTCGGCATGGAGCCGGCCGAGATCGCGGCGCTGGCCGAGCAGCGGGAAGCCATCTTCACGGGGATCGCCGAAGGCGTCATCGCCCTCGATCGCAACGACCGGGTGACGATGGTCAATCCCCTGGCGGCGCGACTGTTGTCGCTGCCGACCGACACCGTCGGCAGGTCACTGGCCGAACTCGCCATCGAAGGCCGCCTGCGGGACGTCTTGACGGCGGCCAACGGCGAGGAACCCGACGCGGTGGTGATCAGATCTGGCCGGGTCCTCGTCCTCAATCGGATGCCGGTGGTGCACGACGGCCGCACGATCGGTTCGGTGACGACGCTGCGGGACCGCACCCAGCTCGCCGATCTCGAGAGTGAGATCGGCGCCTTCCGGGGCACGACCGAGTTGCTGCGGGCTCAGACGCACGAGTTCGCCAACCAACTGCACACCATCTCCGGTCTCATCCAGATCGGCGACTACGACGAGGTCGTCAGCTACGTCGACGCCCTGACCGAGGGCCGGGCCGCGCTGGACTTGACGGTCGCCCGACGGGTCGTGGACCGCCCGGTTGCCGCGCTGCTGATCGCGAAGTCGGCGGTCGCCGCCGAGCGGCAGGTGAGCTTGCGGGTCGGTCAACAGACCCATCTCGATGCGCTCGAACCGTCGTGTTCCTTCGACGTCGCGACAGTGCTCGGCAATCTGGTGCAGAACGGCATCGACGCCGCCGCCAGCGTCCCGGCCCGGGAGGGCGGCTCGTGGGTCCACGTGGAGATCCACCAGTCGGGGCGCGCCGTGGAACTCATCGTCAGCGACAACGGTCCGGGTGTCGACGCCACCATCGCCACGGAAGTGTTCGAGCACGGCTTCACGACCAAGGCCGCCCAGGACGGGGAGCGCGGCATCGGTCTGGCGCTGACCCGGCTGATCTGCCGGCGGCGAGGCGGTGAGGTGGAGATCAACAACACCGCCGACGGGGCACGCTTCGTGGCCCGAATGACCATCACCCCTGCTGAGGCCCGACCACCGGCCCCGGCCACCGCATAGGGTATCGGATGGGTCGTGTTCCGAAATGATCACTGTGCTCGTCGTCGACGACGACTTCCGGGTGGCCCGCATCCATTCCGCGTTCGTGGATCGGGTGGATGGTTTCCGCACCGTGGGCGTCGCGCACCACGGTGCGGAAGCGGTCGCGATGGCGACAGAGTTGGTGCCGGACTTGATCTTGCTCGACCTCTACCTGCCCGACGCGTTCGGACTGGATGTGCTCAACCAGATGCGGGTGGTGGGGGTCGAGGGCGACGTGATCGTGATCAGCGCGGCCAACGAATCCCAGGCGGTCGAGCGGGCCTTGAAGCTCGGGGTGGCCGGCTATCTGCTCAAGCCCTTCACCCTGGACGACCTGTCCGGTCGACTCGCCGAGTACAAGACGCAGCGGCGACACCGGTCGCATCACGTTGTCGACGACCAGGCCGCCGTCGATCGTCTGTTCGGCCGGTTGGAGGCGCCACCGGCCGAGCCGCTACCCAAGGGCATGAGCGTCGAAACCGCCGAACTGATCTTGACCACGCTGCGCGACGCCGCCGAGGAGCAGTCGGCCCAGGAGTGCGCCGACGCGGCGGGTATCTCCCGGGTGAGCGCCCGTCGCTATCTGGAGTTCTTCGTGGCCCAGGGCAAAGCGCAGGTCTCGCTGCGCTACGGCAGCCGCGGCCGCCCCGAGCGCCGCTATCAGCTGGCGTCGCCGAATCCGTAGCCGAGAAAGGGAGAGCAATGGTGCCCGAACCAGCCGCAGGCCCGCGCCAAGTCGCGGTCCTCGACGACTACCAGAACGTCGCCTTGAGCATCGCTGACTGGTCGGCCGTCGAGGCCAAAGCGGCCGTGACGGCATTCGCAGATCACCTATCCGACGAGGACGACGTCGTGGCCCGACTCGCCGGGTTCGACGTGGTGGTGGCCATGCGCGAGCGGACCCCTTTCCCCCGGTCCTTGCTCGAGCGGTTGCCCAGATTGAAGCTGCTGATCACCACCGGCATGCGGAACAACTCCTTCGATCTCGCCGCCGCGAGTGAGCTCGGGGTTCAGGTCTGCGGAACGGATCTGCCCGCCACCTCGACGGTCGAGCTGACCTGGGCTCTCACCTTGGCGGTGGCGCGAGACATCCCGGGCGAGGACCGACGGACCCGTGATGGCCAGTGGCAACAATTCCTGCCCCTGAACCTGGCCGGCTCCACCCTCGGCGTCGTGGGATTGGGCAGGCTCGGCAGCCAGGTCGCCGTCATCGGTCGGGCGTTCGGCATGACCGTACTGGCCTGGAGCCCGAACCTCACCGACGAGAGGGCGGCGGCCTCCGGGGCCACCCGTACCGGCCTCGACCAGCTGCTGCGGGCGAGTGACATCGTCACCCTCCACGTGCCGCTCAACGACGGTAGCCGGGGGTTGATCGGCGCGCGGGAGCTGCAGCTGCTCGGTCCGACGAGCTATCTGATCAACACCTCCCGCGGACCGCTCGTCGACGAGGACGCGTTGGTCGAGGCCCTGCACGCCGGGACGATCGCCGGCACCGCGTTGGACGTCTTCGATGTCGAACCGCTTCCCGTCGATCATCGGTTGCTGTCGACCCCGCGGACCCTGCTCAGCCCACACGTCGGCTTCGTGTCCCAGGGCGCCTACCGGTTGGCGTATGCCGGGGCGGTGGAGGACATCGTGGCGTGGCTGTCCGGTAACCCGGTCCGCCCCCTCAACCGGCCGGGCTGAGTGTATACAAGTATGCAATCTGTGCTAGCATCGCGGTCATGCAACTCCTCGTACTTCCTGGCGATGGCATCGGAGCGGAGATCACCGCGGCCACGCTGGCCGTGCTCGATGAGGTCGATGGGCGGCTCGGCCTCGACCTCGACATCGAGTTGCGCGACATCGGCTTCGCCTCGCTGGAATCCTCCGGCACTACGCTGCCGGCTACCGTGCTCGAGCGGGTCCCCGAGGTCGACGGAGTCATCCTGGGCCCGGTGTCGCACTTCGACTACCCTCCGCGGGCCGAGGGCGGCCTCAACCCGTCGGCCGAGCTGCGCACCCGCTTCAAGCTGTACGCCAATATCCGGCCGTGCCGCTCCCGCGCCGACTTCACGGTGCTGCGCAAACCGATGGATCTCGTTCTCGTGCGGGAGAACACGGAGGGCTTCTACTCCGACCGGAACATGTTCGCCGGTGCGGGGGAGTTCATGCCCGACGAGGATTCCGCCTTCTCCGTACGCAAGGTGACCGCGACCGCCGTTTCCTCCGTGGCCAAGACCGCATTCGAACTCGCGCGTGAGCGTCGTCGCCGAGTCACCGCCGTACACAAGGCCAATGTCTTGAGGCTGTCCGACGGACTCTTCCTCCGTGAGGTCCGCCGGGTCGCCGAGGACTATCCCGACGTCGAGCTCGACGAGCTCATCGTCGACGCCGCTGCGGCGGCGCTGATCCGCCGGCCGGACAGCTTCGACGTGATCGTCACCACCAACATGTTCGGTGACATCTTGTCCGACGAGGCGTCCGAGCTCAGCGGAAGCCTCGGCTTGGGCGGATCTCTCAACGTGGGCGGCGACATCGGTGTCGCGCAAGCCCAGCACGGCTCGGCGCCCGACATCGCCGGTCAGAACGTGGCCAATCCCACCTCCTTGATCATCTCTGCCGCCATGCTGCTGCGGTGGATCGGTCAGCGGCACGAGGACATCCGGTGCGGGCGGGCGGCTCTGCTGATCGAGGACGCGATCGAGGCGGTGCTGGCGCGGCCAGAGTCGAGGACATGGGATCTGGGTGGGACCCGGAGCACAAGTGAGTTCCAGGCGAGCGTGGTCGAGCATGTGCGGACGCACGGATGAGATGCGTCGACCGGACGAGTCAGCCGGCGCGATTCCGGTCCTGAACATCCACCTGAAGATCCTCGGACTCCGTGGCCCGGAGGGCCTCGTCGCGGGCGCTGAAGACGTGCTCGCGCGCGGCCGTCGCTGCCGCCGCCTCGTCTCGCGCTGAGATCGCGTCGACGATCGCTCGGTGTTCGACCAGAGCACGATCGCGGCGACCCTGCGTGTCGTTGGTGAGCTTGCGGTATCTGGACAGGTGACCGTCGACCTGGGCGTGCAGACGCGCTGCCCAGACGTTGTCGGCAATGACGCCGATGCGGGCGTGCAGAGAATGACCGATGGCCATCGCGTCGTCGGCGAAGCTGACCAGCAGGGCGTTGCGTTCGACGATCTCGAGCAGTTCCCGAAGCTCGGCCGGCGTCGCCTTGCGGGCGGCATCTCCGGCCTGGATGCCCTCCAGTGCGGCTCGTACGGTGTAGAGCTCTTCGATGTCCCGCGTGCTGAGCAGTGGCACGACGACTCCCCCGGTCGGGAGCTGCTCGACCAGATCCTCGGCCAACAGCAACTTGATCGCCTCCCGCAGAGGAGTGCGACTCACCTGTAGCCGTGCAGCCAACTCCGGTTCGTACAGTCTGGTGCCTGGTGCCAGTTCGAGGTTCAGGATCTGCCGTTTGAGTTCGGCGTACACGACCTGCCCGCCCGACACTCGCAGCCCTTGTCCGATCATGATCCCGAGGCTAACACCTGTATACATGTACGCGGCACGCTTGCCACGACCGTTCCCACCGTATAACTTGTATACATGAGTGCAAAGCGAAGGGTGAGGAGAACTCACCTCACCACCGCTGGGGACTTGACTCGATTCGGGACCGAGGTTCTGACCAGTCACCAGGTGGCGGGCGCCGATGCCGCTCTGCTCGCGGACAGCTTGGTCGCCGCCGAGCTTTGGGGGCACTCCTCCCACGGAATGTTGCGGCTGCCGTGGTACGTGGAGCGGTTGCGCAGCGGAGCGATGTCCGCCACAACCGAGCCGGAGACCCTGATCGACTCCGGGGCCCTGGTCCTGATCGACGGCCGAGACGGCATCGGCCAGGTGTTGACGGCTCGGGCTGTCGACCTCGGAGTCGAGCGGGCCAAGGCCCACGGTGTCAGCGCCGTGGGGGTCCGCAACTCCAATCATTTCGGCACCGCCGCCTACTTCACCCGCAGAGCGGCCGAAGCCGGGTGCGTGGCGTTCTTGACCACGAACGCCAGCCCGGCGATGGCGCCGTGGGGCGGTCGGGCCAAGGCCGTGGGGACCAACCCATGGTCGATTGCCGCACCGGCCGGCCGGCGGGGTGTGGCGGTCATGGACATCGCCAACACCGCCGTCGCGCGCGGCAAGATCTACCTCGCCGCGGAGCGCGGCGAGTCCATTCCGGCGGGCTGGGCCGCCGACGAGACCGGCACGCCGACCATCGACGCCGGCTCGGCGGTGCACGGATTGATCCTGCCGATGGCGGGCCACAAGGGCTATGTCATCTCCTTCATGATGGACGTGCTGGCCGGGGTGCTGACCGGCAGCAGCTTCGGCCACGACGTCGCCGGACCCTACGAGGCCGACCGGCGCAGCGGATGCGGTCACCTGCTGATCACCATCGACGTGGCGGCGCTCATGCCGGCAACGGAGTTCGGCGCGCGGATGGAGGCGTTGATCGGCCAAGTCAAGGCCGTTCCTCCCGCTGCCGGTGTGAGCGAGATCTTCTTCCCCGGTGAACTCGAGGCCCGCAACACCGCCCAGAACTCGGCCGACGGCCTCGCCGTCGCCGACAACACCTGGAGCAGCCTGGCCCGCCTCGCGGACGAGACGGGCGTCACGCTGCCGTGCACCACCAACATGACAGGGGAAGCCACATGATCGCCCTCGTCGTCTCCGTTCAAGTCCACGAGAACAAGCTCGACGACTTCCTGACCGCCATCGAACGGAACGCTGAGCGCACGTTCAACGATGAAGCCGGCTGTCGCTACTTCGACGTCACCCGAGACCGGGCCGACCCGTTGCACTTCATCTTCTACGAGCTCTACGACGACCAGGCCGCCGTCGTAGCGCACCGGACGGCACCCCACTTCGCCGATTGGCGCCGGGCCGCCGACGAGTGCCTCGTGCCCGGCAGCCAGGTCAACACCTTCTGCAACCAGCTGTTCTCTCACCCAGGAGCCGATCAATGAGCCGCCCGCCCGCCCCCAACCTGTTGATCACCCCGTCGGAGATCGAACCGTTCGACCGCGGGAACGGGGTCACCACGATCCCGTACGTCGGCAAGTGGAACTGCGCGGATAACCAGATCACCACCGGCCAGACCACTTTCCGGCCCGGCACCGGACTGCCCCTGCACAGCCATAACTGTGAAGAATCGGTCCTGATCTTGGAAGGCGACGCGGTCGCTCAGATCGACGACAACACCTACGATCTCGAGGTCGGACAGGCGACGTGGATTCCGGCCGGCGTGCCGCACCGCTTTCACAACCGCGGCGAGGGCGTCATGCGCATCTACTGGGTGTACGGGTCTCGCGATGTGACCCGGACCATCACGGCTACCGGCGAGACCTTCGAGCACCTCTCCCCCAGCGACAAAGGAGGTCTGAAGAGACCATGATCACCACGGTGAACCCGACGACCGGACGAGAGCTCGGGCAGTACCCCACCTGGGACGACGAGCAGATCGAGCAGGCGGTCGCCGACGGTGCGGCCGCAGCCGCGGCCCGGGGCCGGGAGCCACTGGAGACGCGGATCGCCGCGGTGCGGCGGCTGGCCTCCACGGTGCGCGCTCAACAGGACTTCTTCGCGGCGTTTGTCACAGCGGAGATGGGCAAGCCGCTGGCCGAGTCCGCTGGCGAGATCACGAAGTCCGCGGTTACCGCGGACTACCACGCCGACCGGGCGAGGTGATCCTCGGCGACGAGCAGGTGCTCGCTGGCCTTGCAGCAGCTGTTCCTCGACGCCGGGCTTCCGCACCAGCTCCTGACCAGCCTTGTGGTCGCCGAGCCCGACGTCCCTCGGGTCACCGAACACTGATCGACGACGACCGCATAGCAGCGATCACCCTGACCGGCTCGAACCGCGCGGGCGCGGCCGTGGGAGCCGACGCCGGCCGGGCGTGCCGGTGTTCGACGAGGAGACCTTTCGGACCGGTCGCGGCTCGTACGTTTCGCGAACGCCTCGCCATTCGGTCTGTCGCTGAGCCCATGGACGTCAGACGTCTCCCGTGGCGTCGCGCTGGCGAAGCGGATCACATCGGGGGCGGCATTCGTCAACGCGACAACCGCCTCCGACGCGCGAGTTCCCTTCGGTGGAACGAAAAGTCCGGGTACGGGCGGGAGCTGGCGGCCGCCGGCGTGCGCGAGTTCACCAACATCCGCACGTACTGGGCAGTGCCCGCCCCTTCAGCATGATCGCCGTGGACCTCGGCACACCAAATCGGTCGGCCTCTAGGGCTTGACGGCGAGCACCGGGCGGCGGACGGTGAGCAGGATTCGGCTGGCGGCACTGCCGAGAATGAGCTTCCCGACCGGTGTACGTCGCCGCAGGCCGATGACGATGACGGCGGCCTCCTCCTCGTTGGCGATGGCGTCGAGGTGTTCGGCTACGTCGCCGTCGAAGTCGGTCTGCCGGAGCTCGGCGGGCACGTCGAGAGCGGCCAGCTCGGCTCGAAGTTCGTCGGCCGCCGAACCCTGGACGAACCGCTCGTCGACCGGCGCATTGCCTCGGCTGGTGTTGACGACCAGGAGCTTCAGGCGCCGCACCCGGGCCTCCTTGACGCCTCGCTCGAGGGCCGCGCGGCCCTCAGGACCGGGCACGTAGCCCACGACGACAGCGCTCATGCCGCTCCATCCATTCAACCCCCGACGCCGCCGACGACCGCAGAGCCATCTGGTCAGCAGCGCTGCGGGCCGAAGCTCTTGACTAGTCCGGACGCTACACCCGCCGTTCGCTCGACGACGGCTACTCGTAGACGTAGAGCTGCTCGCCGGGGAAGATCCAGCTCAGTCCGTCGCCCAACCGGTCCCGCCAGGACTCCCAGTTGTGCCCGTCGCGGGACTCGACGTAGTTGACGGTGATGCCCGCCTCGCTGAACACCGGCACCATGGCCCGGTTGTAGACGATCAGCGGCTCGTACACCCCACAGGACAGGAACATCCGCTCGCAGACCCGCCGCGCGTTACGCCGGTAGCGATTCATGAACCGCACCACCGGGTCGAAGTCGGGCGCTTCCGGGTGGCGCTCACCGATGTCGGTGAACACGAAGGACCCCGACTGGAGCAGCAGTGACCCGTACGTGTCGGGATATCGCACGGCCGTGCTCAACGACGCGATCGCCCCGAAGCTCGACCCCATCAGACAGCGGCCGGAGGGGTGGGCCACCAGCGGAAACTCCTCCTCCAACTGCGGCACCAGCTCCTTGGTGATCCAGCGCGCGTGCGGGCCGCTGTTCGGGTACTCGGTCAACCGCTCCCCCGGATAGGTGAAAGCCACCACCGTCGCCGCCATGTCCATCCGGTGGATCAGGTTGTCCAGCACGGTCTTCATCGAGGCGTACTCAAGGAAGTCCCCGCCATCGTGCACCACCAGCAACGGGTACGAGGTCGCCCAACCGAACCGGGCCGGCAGATAGAGCGTCACCCGGTTGTCCCGGCGCTGGGCCTGGCTGCGGATCATCAGCTCCACCAGTTCCCCGGGCCGGGCGTCCTCGTCGGGCCGGGCCCAGTCCGGCACCTCATAACCCTCGCTGTAACAGATCGAGGAATCGCCGACCGGGCTGCGCGCGATCCGTGGGTTGTGCGGGTCGTTGAACCGCTCCCAGTGATCACCGCGCCGCTGCTCGAACTGGTACTCGATCCGCGAGTCGGCCGGGATCTCCACCACGACGTACCAGAGGTCGGTCCCGTCGATCCGCCGCATGGCCAGGTCGCTGTCCAGTCCGACCACGCGATGCCGGACGTAGACGGCGTCGGCCTGGGTCCAGGCGACGAAGGTGCACCGGCTGCCCTCGATGATCGGGAACTCGTACCGCTCGAAGAAGCGGTGCAGTGCCTCGTCGTCCAGCTGCGGGTTCTCCCGCAGCCGGTTGATCGCCAACTTGCGACCCTTGACCCCCGCCCGGCGCCCTGAGTTTGTCGAAGGACCAGTGGTCTCAGCCATCGGTGCCTTCACTGACCACCATGCCTTCGGTGTTGATCCAGCGGGCTCCGGCCGGCAGTGGCTGGCCGTCGCGAAGGTCAACCCGGACGCCGTCGGTCAGCAACAGACAGCGCCGCGGCGCGAACCGGCGGGCCAGGATCTTCATCTTCTCCGGCTCGGTGAGCCGCAGTCGGTGGCGGGGATGCGGGAAGGGCAGCACCCCTGAGTACGCGCCGAGGCCCTCGGCGAACACCTCGGGCCGGCGCCGCCCCGATGGTCCGTGATCATGGAACAGCACCACCCGCTCCGACAGGGCCATCGCTCCCGCCGACCAGGTGATCACCGGCGGCTTGATCAGGGCGACCAACCCGAAGACGTGCAGTAGCTGCAGCAGGACGCCGACGTGCCCGCCGGTGATGATCAACCCGGCACACTCGTCGACCAGGGCCGCCAGTTCGGCACGCTGCCGGACCATGCCTGGCCGCTCGCCGATCCGGATCCCGGCGTAGAAGCGGGTACGAATGTCGCCGACTCTGCTCAGATGCCAATGATCAAGATCTTGAAGGGTACGCAGGGCGTCGACTTCCGCCTCGATCCGCACTTCCGGCACCTTGTTCCGCCGGCCGACCGCTTCGATCGCGGCCAACGCGGGCCCCAAGCGCAGTGCGTACATCTCCTGCTGTTCGTCCAGTTGCTGGTGCAACCCCCGCTCGGCGGCGCCGTACTCCGGATCGGCGGTGATCAGCTGTTGCCAGCGCCGGTACAGCTCCAGATTGCGCATCCGGCCACCGAGCACGTCGTTCAGTTCGTCGGTTTCGGATTCGCGCTCCTGCCAGCCGGCGCTGACGGCGGCGATCGGTCCGGCCGGCATCAGGTCGCGGACAGCGGCGCGGGCCGCAGCGGTCCGACGTTGCGGACCCAGCAGGGTCACATCCACGGTGAACGGTTACCCGGCGTGCACGGTGATGGACTCGCCGACGTCGCTGAGCATGCCTCGCAGAACGTCGTAGTCGGGGTGCTTCATCCTTACGTACGCGTTCGCCATGTAGCCGGCCTCGATCGGCTGGGTCGGCGTACCGGGATCGGGCAGGTGCGCATCGAACACCCACTCGCCGTAGCGCGCCTGCATCTCCTCCACCCCGTCGTAGCCGGAAATGGTGCCGTCGGCCGTGGGACGCAGCGCGATCATCCCGGCGGCGTAGCGACGGCTCGGCCGGGTGGTGGTGTGACCGTGGACGATGGCGTGAGCCCACTCGCGGTAGATGTCGATGTCGTTGCCCTGCGCGTACAGGTCCCACGCTCCGACCCCGGACGGACGGCAACCGATCTCGGAGAATCGCAATCCCTTGGGACCGAAGAACCATTCCAGGTGAGTGGCGGAGGTGCCGATCCCCAGGGCGGCGTTGACCCGGCGACCGAGCACTTTGAGTTCGTCGTAGTCGCCGGCACTGTCCACCCGGTTGGTCGCGACGAACTGCGGCGAGATCCAGCGGGTCCGCATCGCTTCGAGCACCCCCGGAAAGTAGTGCGAGACGAACTCGAAGTCTGGGCCGCCGTCGATCGACAAGGTGTCGTAAAAACCTTCGTGACCCTCGACGAACTCCTCGATGGCCACCGACGGGACGCTGCCGAACGACTCCAACGCCGCCGCAAGCTCGGTGTCGGAATCGACCCGCGTGGTGCCCGCCGCCCCCGCGCCGGAGCGCGGCTTCACGATCAACGGGTAGCCGACCACTCGGGCGAACTCTCGAGCCTCCGCGGCCGACTCGACGCCCGCGGAGGCGGCCGTGGCAATGCCCGCCTCGCGCAGCACCTCCTTCATCGACGGCTTGTCCCGGCACAGCCAGGCGGTCCGCAGACTGGTCCCGGGGATGTGACAGGCCTCGCGCACCTCGGCCGTCGACAGAATGTGGGCCTCGACGGTGGCCTCCAACCGATCCACCCAGACCTTGTCCTGGATCCATTCGACCGCGTGCCGGAGCGCCGTGGTGTCGGTCACCGAACCGATCTGGTGGTAGTGCTGCATCCAGCCCCGCAGCTCGTCGTCCAGCCAGTCGCCCGGTCGCTCGCCGATGCCGATCACCGTCGCACCCACTGCAGCAAGCCCGCGCACGAACTGCCGCTGGTTCGCCGGAAAGGCCGGCTCGACGAAGATCACGTTCATGCTCCGCATGCTAGCGCCCGGGCCTTGGCAAAATGGTGGCCCGAATTGGCCCGATCGCGCCGGAGCCGAACCCCGGCGACGATAGGCTGCACACGCCTCAACCGCAGCTTCCCCGAAGGAGTCACCCATGGCCACCTATCAGGCACCGCCTCCCGGAGCAACGGGAGAGGATCCGGGCCGGACGATGGGCATCGTCGGACTCATCCTGGCGATCTTCTGCAGCCTCATCGGTCTCGTCGTGAGCATCATCGCCTACAACCGCTCCAAGAACGCCGGATACAAGAACAACATCGCGCTGGCCGGCATCATCGTCGGGGCCGTGCTGCTGGTGGTCAGTTTGATCGTCAACTTCACCGTGCTACCCGGGATGATGCGCCCACGCTGACGCCGCGCTGCGTCAGGACGAACGTCGCCATCGACGGCCCATGACCTATTACCCGATCAGTGATCCTCGTCCGGAGGATGATCCGGCACGGCGGCTAGGGATCATCGGCCTCATCTTCTCGATCTCCGGCGTCTTCTGCGGCCTGATCGGACTGGTCGGCGCCATCATCAGTGCCGTGGCGTACGCGAAGTCACGCCGCTTCGGGTTCTTCAACCGGTACGCGCTGGCCGGTATCGTCGTCGGGCTGGCCTTCCTGGTCATCGGGATCATTCTCTTCCTGTATTTTCCGATCACCGTGACCCGCTGATCGGCCAGCAGCGAGCGTCTGAAGGTCTGGCTAGAGTCCTCGGATGAGCACTCTGCTGATCGGTGGCCACGGCGACCAGGTCGATCCCATCGCCGAAGCGGCAGCCCGTTCGGCCACGTTGGCCCAGTTCTTCCTGGGTGATCCGCAGGGCTGGAAAGCGCCCTCGGTGGCCTACACCGGCGGTGCGTCCGCGCTTCGGGCGGCGGCCGAGGACGCCAAGATCCGGCTGTACGTGCACGCCCCGTACGTGCTGAACGTGGCGACCACCAACAACCGGATCCGGATCCCCAGTCGCAAGCTGCTGCAGCAAACCGTCGACCTCGCCGCCGAGGTCGGGGCCGCGGGAGTGATCGTCCACGGCGGGCACCTGCTGAAGACCGACGACATGGCGGTCGGCTTCGAGAACTGGCGCAAGTGTGCCGAGCGAACCGAACTCAAGGTGCCGCTGCTGATCGAGAACACGGCCGGCGGAGACCAGGCCGTGGCCCGCCGCCTGGACCGGATCGCGCAGCTCTGGGAGGCGATCGCCGATGTCGGCGGCGACCAGGTCGGATTCTGTCTCGACACCTGCCACGCCCACGCGGGCGGCGAGCAGCTGATCGGTCTGGTGGAGCGGGTCCGCACCATCACCGGCCGCATCGACCTGGTGCACGTGAACGACTCCCGCGACGCGTTCAACTCCGGCGCCGACCGGCACGCCAACCTGGGTGAGGGGGAGCTCGATCCCGATGAGCTGATCGACCTCGTCCGCGAGGCCAGCGCGCCGATCGTGGTGGAAACCCCGGGCGGCCGCGAAGGTCAGGCGGCCGACATCGCCTGGCTGAGGAAGAAGCTGGACTGACCGCGCCGACTCCGATTAGCGCCGCTCAGCTCGTGCTGTTGCGGACCTGGCGGATGCCCACCAGGAGGCCGGCGGCGCAGGTGAGGACGGCGGCCAGGACGGCGAGCGGGATGGCCGGGTCGCTGAACGAGCCGGAGAAGAGGGCCCGCTCCGCGTTGACGATGTAGGTGAGCGGATTGAAGGCGCCGACGACCTGGATCCAGCGCGGGCCGGCCTCCAGCGGCAACATCATCCCGGACAAGATCAGCAACGGGAACAGGAGCGACTGCTGGACGGCCCAGAACATCCATTCCCGCTTACGCGAGGCGATCGCCAGCGCGTACGAGAACGCCCCGACCCCGACTCCGAAGATCCCGAGCAGCAGTAGGCCGGCGATCACGTGCAGCGGATAGAGCTTGAACCCGAAGGGGATCGCCACCGTCGTGATCAACGCGGCCTGGACCACCAGCGGAGCCAGCTCCTTGAGCGCCCGGCCGATCAAGATGGAGGAACGGCGCAGCGGACTGGCCAACACCCGCTCGTAGGACCCCAGGCTGATCTCGTACAACAGGTTGGAGCCGACGATCCCGGTGCCGAACAGGCAGATCATCACGATCACCCCGGGCAGGAACCACTGCAACGGGGACTGCCCGTTCAGCACGGCCGGATCCACCGAGCCGGCCAGCAGCGGACCGAACAGCGCCAGGAACACCAGCGGCTGAACCAGGGAGAAGATCACCGAGAACGGATCGCGCAGGACCAGCGACATCTCCCGGGTGAAGACGGCCCAGATGTCGGTGACCAGCGTATTTCGACGCACCTCGACGAAGGGCCCTTCGACGGTATCGATGGTGCTCATACGGCCACCTCGCTTTCCTCGCGCAGGCTTCGCCCGGTCAGGGACAAGAAGACGTCGTCCAGGGTGGGCACTTTCACGTCGGCGGCGTGGGCCAGTACCCCGTCGGCCTCGAGAGCTCGCAGCAGCCGCGGCAGGGCGTTGCGACCGTGGTCGAACCGGGCACTGACCGACACCTCCGAGCCCCAGTGTCGGCGCTCCACACCGGCCCCGCGCTCGCCCAGAGCCACGGCGGCCCGCTCGGCGTCGTCCGGATCCACGACCACCGTGACCAGGTCGCCGGCCAGGGTGGCCTTGAGGTTGGGGGCGGTGTCGTCGGCGATGATCTGGCCGTGGTCGATCACGATCACCCGCTCGGCCTCGGCGTCGGCCTCCTCCAGATAGTGGGTGGTGAGCACGATCGTGGTGCCCAACTCGGCGCGCAGCCGGCGAATGTGCTCCCACAGGTTGGCCCGGTTGTGCGGATCCATCCCGGTCGACGGCTCGTCGAGGAACAGCAACCGGGGCGAGTTCATCAGCCCCAGGGCCACGTCCAGGCGTCGTCGCTGCCCTCCGGACAAGGAGATGATCTGCCGCTTCTCGAGGCCGCCGAGGTCCAGGCTGCCGATCAGCTCGGTCGCCCGGGCGTGGGATTCGACCGCACTCAGACCGTAGAAGCGACCTTGCGCGTGCAACTCGTCGATGACCCGGAAGCTGTGTCCGCCGCCGTTGCCCTGCCCGATGTAACCGATCCGAGCGCGGACCTTGGCCGGTTCGGAGACGATGTCGGCCCCGGCGACCTGGGCCCGGCCCGACGTGGGCGGCAACAGGGTGGTGAGCATCCGCAGGGTGGTCGACTTGCCGGCCCCGTTCGGCCCGAGGAACGCCACCAACTCTCCGGCCGCGACGTCGATGTCGACCCCGCGCACCGCTTCGACCGTTTCCTTCTTCGTCACGAAATGCCTGGTCAGCTGATCGGTGTGGATCATCCGGCCATCCTCTCCTAGACACCACCGACTTCTTCGTACGGTGTACCGGATTGCAATGACAATACACTGTACGGAGACGCACTGACAGTCTCTCCGGCGTGGAGGTGAAGGTGATCGATCCAGTCTCCGAGCACCTTCCCGAGCCGACTCACCGCACCGAAGAGGACACCGCCGACGGTACGCCGGAAGGGCGCCGGATCATCGAGCTGCTGTGGAGCGGCGCTCCGCCCGCGGCCCGGGGCCCCAAACCCAAGTTCAGCCTCGATGACATCGTCTCCGCAGGCGTCGCGGTCGCCGACGCCGAGGGCCTCGAGTCGTTGTCGATGCGCCGGGTCGCCAACCGGCTGGGGGTCGGGGCGATGTCGCTCTACACCTACGTCCCAGGCCGATCCGAGCTGTTGGAGCTGATGATCGACGCGGCGTACGGCGAACTCCAACTGCCCGAGACCACCGCCACCTGGCGGGACCGAGTGGAGTTCTTGACCCGAGAACGCTGGCAGTTGTTCCGCCGGCACCCCTGGTTGCTGGACTACAACATGAACCGCCTGCCACTGGGTCCACACGTGCTGGATGTCGAAGAGGCGATGTATGCCGCCGTCGCCGCCGCCGGCCTGCGGGGCACCGACGTGGTGGCGGTCACCAATCTGATCGGCTGGCAGCTGCTCGGCGCCGCCCGGGCGCAGATCAGTGATGCCGACGAGGAACGGCACACCGGCACCTCGAGCGAGGCGTACTGGATGTCCCGGGTCAGTTTCTGGACGAGCTATTTCCAGCCGGAGCGCTTCCCCACCATGGCGCAGATCTGGGAGGCCGGCGGATTCGACGACGAGGCGGGCTACGACGCCGACCGGGGCATCGCCCGGCTGCTGGACGCCATCGAGGTCATGATCAACAACGATCTATTGCCCTCGCCAGCGGATCCGGTCGAGGGCGGTCGACAGGCTTTCTGACCGCGGACGGCGGGAAGGGCCCGTGACGCAAAATCGCCGCCCACGAGTGGGAAAGGCCTTTGCTGAAACGATCTAGCGGCCGTGCGTGCCGCCTTTATGTCACGGCGCGAGTTGGGAGCAGTGACTGCCGGGTCAGCTCTCCCCGAAACGCACCACCGGATCGGTGGCCTCGGCCCACAGGGCGCCGTCACTCTGGGCCTTCTGCACCTTGCGCCGCGCGGCCCAGATCACGCCTCCGACGACCGCGCCCACGGCCAGGATCACCTTCCAGTTCATCGGGCCAGCCTAGTGCGCCGACGGCGACGGGTTCGCCGTCCCGATCGCGGCGTCGCCCGCATCACCTGCGATCGTTCAGGCCGGTCGCAAAGCGATGACCTCCGCACCGGTCGCTCGGTCGGTGCCCTCCAGGCCGACCCGGTGCGCCAGCGCCGCCGCCTCGCCGCGACTGGCCACGCCGAGCTTGGCCAAGATGTTGGACACGTGCACACTGGCGGTCTTCGTGCTGATGAAGAGTGCCGCCCCGATGTCGCCGTTGGACCGACCCGCGGCCACCAGTTCGAGCACTTCGAGTTCCCTGGGCGTCAGGGTGGCCAGGGCGGAGGGAGCCGAACCCGGCTGCGACAGCGAGAAACCGGCCCGCTGGGCCAGGGCGCCGATCCGGCCGCCCAACAGCCCGGCCCCCAGCTCATGGGCCTCGGTCGCGGCCTCGATCAAGACCTCGCGGGCTTCGACCCGCTCCCGTTGTGCGACGAGGTGCTGGGCCAGTCGGAGTCCCGCGTAGGGCCGGAGATATCGCGGTCCCGGTAGGCTGAGCTGACTGCGTCGAGCAGATCGCCAGGCGTCGGCACCATCGGTCAGCTCGGCTTCGATGACGGCACGCCAGAATGCTGCCGTCGACGACCGCCCCGCGGTGTCGAGAGCGCTGCGGATCCTCCGGACCCGGCCGCCGCGAGCGGAGTCGAGCTGATCCAGGGCGTGTGCGGCCGCCGCCCCCACCCGGAGCAGCGGGTACTGCGAGGCGACGGAGTGGAGCTCCCGATGCTCCAAGGCGTTCTCGACGTTGTGCCAGGCCCGCTCGAGATCGCCGGTGGCCATCGCCAACTCGGAGTCGACCCAACTCACCAAGCCCGCGTACTGCGGAGCCGCCACATCGCCGACCATCAGTCCGCGGAACTGGGTGACCAGCGCATCGGCCTGCTCCAGGTCGCCCTGCCACAGCCGCAACCAGGCCAAGAGCAACTGCAGCTGAGCGAACTGATGGGCCGGCGGATCCAGTTCCAGGGCCCGTTCCATCATCTTCTCGGCGCGACTCCACTCGCCCAGCGCCAGCAACGGTTCGGCGGCGTTCCCGACCAACATGGCGCCCAGGGAACGCTCCAGTCCCAGGTTGCCGGCCACCTCGATACCGTTCATGGCCTCGCGGACCGCATCGTCGTAGCGACCGGCGTTGGTCAGCGCGTCGGAGTAGTTGACGTAGTAGCGCAGCATCGTGCGAGCGTTGTCCCGGCCCAGTTCACCGGCCCGCTTGAGTTCGGCCAATCCCTCCTCTTCGTGACCGAGGTTCACCAGGCCCACCCCCAGGGTGTTCCGGGCGTTCGACTCGATGGCCGCCGAGCCGGAGGCCCCGGCGGTCTTGACGGCGGCCCGAGCCACCTCGGTGGCGTCCCGTCCGGCCAGCAGGGTGATCCGGGCCAGTTGCTCGGAGATCACGGCGGAGAACTTCGGCGGAGCGTCCTCGGGCAGCAAGGCCGCCGCTTCGGTCAGGGCTTCGACCGATCCCGGCTTCATCAGGGTGCACCGTAATTCACCCGTTCCGGCCAGGCGGCGGATCCGGCCGAGCAAATCGTCCGGGTCGGTCTCGGCCAGGGCGGCGTTGGCCAACACCAGTGCGCGTTCGATCTCGCCGGCGTCGCGTGCCGCCTCCATCGCCTTGTCCAGCACCGTGACGTGTGGCCCCGCGATCTCTGCCGCCTCGGGGACCTGATCCCAGAGCTCAAGAGCCCGCTCGTACAACTTGAGCGTCTCGAAGTGTGCCGCCGATCTCGATCCGGCCGCCCGGATGGACCAGGTGAAAGCCTTCGCGACGTCGTGGGCGGCGGACCAGTGATGCGCGGTCTCCAAAGCCGCGGAGTCGCCGGCCAGATCGGGGCGCTCCTCGAGTTGCTGGGCGAAGCGCGCGTGCAACCGGGCGTGCTGGCCGGGCAGCATGTCGTCGTGCACGACCTCGCGCAGCAGAGCGTGCCGGAACGCGTAGCCGGTCTCGTCGGCGAGCAGCACCGCCGCGTCCACCGCCTCGCGCAGATCGGCCTCCAACTCGGCCGGCGTCCGGTTGCTCACCGACTCCAAGAGTTGGTGATCGACCCGGTTGCCGGCGACTGCCGCCAGCCGTAGCGTGTCCAGAGCCTCGTCGGACAGCGCCGAGATCCGCACGCTGAGGGCGTCGCGGAGAGTGTCGGGCATGTCGACGCAGCCGCGGGCCGCGGACTGGGCCAGCTCCTCCACGAAGTACGGAATGCCCTCGCTGCGGCGGTGGACCAGATCGGTGACCACGGCACTGGGCGCGTGCCCCAGCAACGTGGTCAGCAACTCGGCGACCTCGAACCGCTCCAGACTCGGCACCTCCAACCGAGCGACGCCCGGGATCCGACCGATCTCGGCCAGGAACGGCCGCAGCGGATGCCGGCGGGTCAACTCGTCGGTCCGGTAGGTCGCGACGACCAGTACAGGCGCGTCGGTCAGTGCCCTCACCAGGAAGCGCAGCAGGTGCCGAGTCGACTCGTCGGCCCAATGGATGTCCTCCATGACGACGACCAGCGGTCCGCGTTCACTGGCCCGTTCGCAGAGCCGGGCGACCGCCTCGAACAGCCGCAGCCGGATGGCGTCGGTGTCGGTCGGCGCGCTGATCAGGTCAGGCAGCAGCACTCCGAGGGCGACTCGGCCGGCGCCGGCCCAGTCCAGGATCTGCTCCCGACCGTGCAACTCGACCAACTCGCGCAACGCCCCGGCCACCGGAGCGTACGGCAAACCGTCGCCACCGAGCGGCACGCACTGGCCGCTCACCAGCTGAGCCTTGCGGTCGGCCAAGGACCTGCCGAGTTGGGCCGCGAAGGCCCGCACGACCGTGGTCTTGCCGGAGCCGGCGTCGCCACCGATGAGGACGAACCGGCTGCCGTCGCTGACCACCTCGTCGAGCAGGCCCCGCAGCCGCTCGAGTTGATCCCCCCGGCCGACGATCCGGGCCGTGGACGGGGCCGTCCGCAGACTCCGCGCCATAGAGCTCATGGTGCCACTTGCCGCCGACAAGCGCGGGGCATCAGTGTGCCGGCTGGTGTTCGGCCGGCTGCAGTGCTCCGTGGCGCTGCCGACGGTGGTCGGCCGCCCAGTGAGCGGCGCGGCCGGACACGCGATGCCACCAGGTCTCCCGCCCGACGGCGGCTTCGCGAGCCAGGCCGTTGGAGTACGCCTCGGCCAGCAGTTCGCGGCGATGTTCCTCACCCAACGTGGTGAGCAGGTATTCGTTCATGACCTCAGACTCGGTCTAAGCCGCCTGGAGGACATGGTGCAAATGCCTGATCTTGGCGCTCGGGTCGGGCCCGAGGCACCTAAGGTGCCTTAGTCGGCGCCTGAAGCCGCGACGACTTCAGCCGGCCGCGGCGCGGAGCTTCTCCAGTAGCGGACCGGCCGCCCTGTCGAGGAACGCTTGCTGACCGTCGTCGCCCACCTGCACGAGGGCGATGTCGGTGAAGCCGGCCTCCCAGTACGGCTTGACGGCCTCGACCAGTTCGTCGAGATCGGGGCCACAGGCGATGGACTCCGCCACGTCTTCGGGCCGGACGAACCGGCTCGCCGCCGCGAAGCCGGCCGGCGTGGGGAGATCCGCGTTCACCGCCCAGCCGCCGCCGAACCAGCGGAACTGCTCGTGCGCGCGCTCGATGGCCGCATCCTCGTCGACGTCCCAGCAGATCGGGACCTGACCGATCTTCCGCGAATTCTTTCCAGCATGCTCGGCGTCCCACTGCTGAACCAGCTCCGCCTTCGGCTCCACGGCGATCAGGTGCTCGGCCAGCGGCGCGAACCGGGCCACCGACTTCTCCGCCGACACCGCGATGCCGATCGGCACTCCTCCGTCGGGGACGTCCCAGATCCGGACCGAGTCGATCCGGAAGTAGTCGCCCTCCCAGGTCACCAGTTCGCCGGTGTGCAGTTCGCGGATGATCGTGGCCGCCTCGACCAGCATGTCCTGGCGCTGGTTAACCGGGGGCCAGCCCTCACCGGTCACGTGCTCGTTCAGATTCTCGCCGGACCCGAGGCCGAGGATGAAGCGGCCCTGCGACAGCAGCTGCTGCGTGGCCGCTTTCTGGGCCACCACCGCCGGGTGATAGCGCTGGATGGGACAGGTGACGTAGGTGGCGAGTTCGATCTGCGAGGTGGCCTGGGCGACCGCGCCGAGCACCGTCCACGCGTACGGGGCGTGGCCCTGACTGGTCAGCCACGGTGAGTAGTGATCGCTGGAGACCGCGAAATCGAAACCGACCTTTCCGCGTCCACCGCGTACCCGACGAGCTCACGTGGCCCGCTCTGCTCGGTCATCAGCGTGTAGCCGAAACGGACTGCGTCGTTGCTCATGTTTACAGCGTAAAACGAGGGTCGGCGAAGGAGGCGCTGATCGGGTTGCGGTAGCTCGGTCTTTGCTCGGCGCCGGCTCCGGGAACCGCTATGGCCCCGACGCCAACGCCCAGCGTGATCGCCATCGTCACGGCCAGGACCGCCCGGAAGATAGACGTGGACTTCTTGGTCACCGGCGACCTCCGACGTGATCGGCCGACGCTCCGCGAGCGATGATCAGCGGGTCTGAGCGCTGCGGCTGCTGAGGCGGATGCAGTGCCAGGAGCTGGGGGGCAGCACGGCGGTCAGCCGGCCACTTTCGAGGGTCGCATCACCCGGCCGGGGCACTACGCGATTGGGCTCGGCTTCGGAGTTGATCGCGTGCGGATCTTCGTCGTACAGGCAGTTGTGCTCGAGCAGCTCCAGGTCCCCGCCGAATCCGTTGAGCCCCAGGGACAACTGCAGTCCGACGGCTCGGCTGCGGTTGACGGCGAACACGGCGATCTCGCCGGTCTCCTCGTCGAACGTGGCCGTGCTGAGCAGTTGATCAACATCGCCGTACGCCGTCGTGTTGATCCTGGGCCCGACCGCGCCGACCCGGAGCACCTTGCCTTGCGCGTATTTCGCGGTCAGCGAGAACGGATGAAAGATCGTCTGCCGCCAGACGGCCCCGCCGGGGGTCGTGAGGATCGGCGCGATCACGTTCACCAGTTGAGCCAGGCAAGCCATCGACACACGGTCCGTGTGCCGCATCAGCTCGATCAGGAGGCTCCCGACGACTACGGCGTCTTGGACGTCGTACACATCCTCGATCAGGGCCGGTGTTTCGCGGATCTCCAGGCCCTCTTCACGCTGAAATCGCTTCTGGAACCAGACGTTCCACTCATCAAAACTGATCATGATCCGCTTGTCCGAGCCTCGGACCGCAGCGACGTGGTCTGCGGTCGCGACCACGGCCGAGATGAAGCGGTCCATGTCCTCGGCGCTGGCCAGGAACGAGTCGTCGTCCCCGTCGATCGGCTCATAGTAGGCGTGGGCGGAGACGTGTTCGACCAGGTCGAAGCACTCGGTCAGCACGATCCGCTCCCAGGAACCGAAGGTCGCCATCTTGCGGCCGCTGGACCCGCAGGCCACCAGCTCCAGCGACTCGTCGAACCGCTTCATCGCCCGCGCGGTCTCGGCGGCCACCCTGGCGTACTCCTCAGGAGTCTTGTGGCCCATCTGCCAAGGACCATCCATCTCGTTGCCCAGACACCAGACCTTGACCCCGTACGGTTCGGGCCGGCCGTTCTTGACCCGCCGGTCCGGCATCGCGGTGCCCGGCTCGCCGTTGGTGTACTGCAGCAGGTCTATCGCCTCGCTCAGCCCGCGGGTGCCCAGATTCACCGCCATCATCGGCTCCACGCCCACGCGTTCGCACCAGGCCAGGAACTCGTCCGTACCCACCTGGTTCGTCTCGATGCTGCGCCAGGCGAGGTCCAGCTTGGTGGGACGGTCTCCCCGGGGACCGACGCCGTCCTCCCAGTCGTACGCCGACACGAAGTTCCCGCCCGGATAGCGGACGATCGTCACGCCGAGCTCTCGCACCAGCTCGGCGACGTCGCCGCGGAAGCCGTCCTGGTCGGCGGTCTCGTGTTCAGGTTCGTAGATGCCCGTGTAGACACACCGACCCATGTGCTCGACGAACGACCCGAAGATCCGCCGGTTCAGCGGTCCCACCTCGAAGCTGGCATCCAGAGTCAGGGTGGCCTCAGCGCCGATCCGGGTCGTGTCCGGTAGTGCAGATGTCATGGTGGCCTTTCGAGGGCGAGCGATTTACAACGGTTGGCATTTCCGTCCCAGCCGCGAGTATGGCAACAAGGTCAATCGTTGTAAAGAGGCCATTGCCAAATGGAAATTGCGCGATGTATGGTCCGAGGTAACCGTTGTAAATGTCGGCACCGGCGGCGCAATGCGACTTGCTTCACGCTGGTCCACTGCGGTCCTAGTCCGTGCCACTGGTCTGCTCGGCAACCTGAGAAGAGGGTGATGAGTTGCCCGCGAGGCTCAAGGACGTTGCCGCCCGCGCCGGTGTCAGCGTCAAGACCGCCTCGAACGTGATCAACGACTATCCACACATCAGGCCCAGCACTCGAGCCCGGGTACAGGAAGCCATCCGCGAGCTGCGCTACCGACCCAACGTCAGTGCTCGCCAGCTGAAGTACGGCCGCACCGGCTTCCTGGCCTTGGCCGTTCCGCAGGTGAACGTGCCCTACTTCGGCGAACTCGCGGCCAGGATCTCGGCCGAGGCATCCCGGCTCGGCTACGTCATGCTGCTCGAGATCACCGACGCCGACGCGGAGGCCGAGCGGGTCGTGCTCGACGGCATGAGGTCCCACATCGTCGACGGAGTGATCTTCTCCCCGCTGGCCCTTTCCGGCGATGAGATCGCCAACCGGGCCGATGATCTGCCGATGGTGCTCCTCGGTGAGCGTGCGGTGCCATCGGGCTATGACCACGTGGCCGTGGACTCGGTAGCCGCGGCACGGGCGATCACAGAACATCTGATCGTCTTGGGGCGCCGCCGAGTCGCCGCCATCGGCCGAGAAACGCGCGAAGGCACCGCTTCGGTCCGGTTGGCCGGCTACCAACAAGCGCTCGAACAGGCCGGCCTCCCCTACGATCCGACGATCGCGCTCGGCGTCGAGCGCTACGGGAGGGCCGACGGCAAGGCGGCGATGGAACGACTGCTGGCGCTGCCGGATCCTCCGGACGCCGTGTTCTGCTTCAACGATCTGATGGCGATCGGTGCCATCCGCGCGTGCGTCGAGGCCGGCATCGACGTGCCCGGTCAGATGGCGATCGCCGGGTTCGACGACATTGTCGAGGGCCGATTCTCGAATCCGACCTTGACCACTGTGTCGGCTGATCTTGATGTGCTGAGCCGGGAGGCACTGCGGCTGCTGCTCGGCCGGGTGGAGGGCGCCGAGCGAACGGCGGAGTCGATCGCGGTGCCCTGGTCGCTCGAGGTTCGAGAGAGTACAACCCTGATGCCGGCGCGCCCGCGAGCCGCAGGCCCCATCGCGGCGGACGGATCCGACCCGCACAGCTAGCGCAATTACCCTCACACTTCACCGCAAACACGAAAGGAAGACCATGACAACGGAGTTCAGTGCGATGACGGAGTTCAGTAGATCGAGCAACGGACGGCCATTCATCCGAGGAGGAGGCATCTCTCGGCGGGGGCTGCTCGGCGGCGCCCTGGGACTTGCGGTCGGGGTTGGTCTCGCTGGCTGCGGACCGGGCTCGTCGGGGCCACCAGGGTCCCAGGCCTCGGTCCCGGGCAGCGGCGGCGCCGAGGGTTATGACGGACCGCCGGTCGAGTTGGCGTTCTGGAACGGCCTCACCGGTGGTGACGGCCCGATCATGCAGAAGCTGGTCGACAACTTCAACAAGGAACACCCGAACATCAAGGTCAAGCAGACGCGCATCATCTGGGACGAGTATTACCAGAAGGTGCCGGCCGCGGTGAGTAACGGCAAAGCTCCGGACATCGGGATCATGCACGACGACACCCTGGCCACCAATGCGGCTCGACAGGTCGTTCAGCCGCTGGACGACGTCGCCGCCGCCCTCAAACTGACCAAAGAAGACTTCGCCGAGATCGCTTGGAACGGCGGCGTCTACAAGGACCAGCGGTACGGTATTCCCCTCGACATTCACCCGGCCGGCCTGTACTACAACCAGACGGTTCTGGAGAAGGTCGGCGCAGATCCCGACAAGCCGCCGACCAACGAGGACGAGCTCATGGCGATCTTGGCTATGTGCAAGTCCAAAGGCGTCCAGGGCATGTGGACCTCGGCGGTCAACGCCAATGATCTGCCGGGCCAGACCCTGCTCTATCAGTTCGGCGGCCGGATGGTCAATGAGGACGGGGCAACCGTCGGCTGGGACGGCGAGGCGGGGGTCAAAGCCATCAGCTGGCTGAAGGCGCTGATCACGGATGGGCACAGCCCGGCCAACGCAGCCAACGACGCTCCGAGCGCCGCGTTCCAGTCAGACAAGGCTGCCTTCATGATCAACGGGCCGTGGATGACGACTCCGCTGAGCGAGAACAAGAAACTGAAATGGAAGGCTGCCCCGGTGCCCAAGATCGGGGACGAATTGGCTACCTGGGCGGGATCACACCAGTTCGTGCTCCCGCGACAGATCAACGCCGACGAGAACAAGGCCGTCGCCAGCCGGGTCTTCGTGAACTGGATCTCCCAGCAGTCCCTCAGTTGGGCCGACGCCGGCATGGTGCCGGCCCGTAACGAGGTGCGGGATACCCCGGAGTTCGCGAAGAAGGGCGCGGTCACGGAGTTCGCCAAGGAACTGGAGTTCATCCGCTTCAACCCCCCGATTCCTGGCGTTCGTGACCAGCGGCCGGAATGGAACATCGCCGTCAGTGAGGCGATGCTCGGCAAGCAGGAGATTGCCGCCGCTCTGGCTGAGGGAGGTCAGAAGGCCAACAAGATCCTCGCCGCCAACAAGAAGAAGTACGGCGGATGAGCACCACGACCGCTGCCGGCAAGGTCTCGGCGCGGCCGACGCAGGCGGGCACTTCTCCATCGCGCAGGAAGCTCCGACTGCACAGTCCGCTGACGCCGTACCTGCTGTGCGCGCCGTATCTGGTGCTCCTGCTGGCCTTCGTTCTCGGCCCGGGCATCTTCGGCATCTGGATCAGCCTGCACGACTGGGACTTCATGCTCCCCGCGAAGCCGTTCATCGGACTGCAGAACTATCAAGACCTGTTCGATCCTCAGTCGGTGACCTACGAGCGATTCTGGAACGGGATGAAGGCGACGGCCGTCTTCACGGTCGCGAGCGTGCCTTTCCTGGTGGCCATCCCCCTGGGTATCGCCATTCTGCTCAACCGGAAGTTTCGGTTCCGCGGCCTCTTCCGAGCGATGATCTTCGCCCCGTTCGTACTGGGTATCGCCGTGGTCGGCGTCTTGTTCAACTACCTGCTGGACACCCAGTACGGCTTGATCAACTTCTTCCTCGGTCTGGTGGGAATTCCGGAGATCGCCTGGACGCAGACGCAACCGGCGGCCTGGGTGGGTCTGGTGGGCATGACGGTGTGGTGGACGATGGGGTTCAACACCGTCATCTACATGGCCGGCCTGCAAGACATCCCGGCCGAGCAGTACGAGGCGGCAGAGATCGATGGCGCGGGCCGTTGGGGGGCTTTCCGAGCTATCACTCTGCCCGGGCTGCGTAACGTGCTCGTCTTCATCGTCACGACCACGGTCCTGGCCAGTGCGAACATGTTCGGGCAGTCCTATCTCGTCACGAACGGCGGACCGGGCGACACCACCCGAACGGCCATCATGGTGATGACCCAGGAGGGCTTGCGAGCCTTCAAGATGGGCAGTGCCTCGGCGATGAGCTACATGTTGGCAATCTTCCTGGGGATCGTCTCCGTCATTATCTTTTTCCTGATGAGGGAGAGGAAACCAAAGCAATGACCAGCACAGAGACTCGCAAGGTCACGGCCCCATCCCCCGGTACCCGCACGCGCCGCCGGACGTACCATCGGGATCGCAACTCTCCCATCTTCTGGATCGGGATGGTGATCCTGGCCCTGATCTTCATCACCCCCATCCTCTGGATGTATCTCACCGCCTTCCGCACTCAAGCAGACACGCGTCAGGTTCCCTTGAAGCTCATTCCGGAGGAGCTCACCCTCGACGCCTTCCGGGTGATCTTCAGTGACGCGACGAACCCGGTGCTGATCTGGGCGATAAACTCGCTGGTGGCCGCAACCCTTCATTCAGTCATAGTGCTGGTGGTTGCGTCCATGGCCGCTTACGCTCTGGCTCGGATGCCGTTCAAGGGACGCGGGGCAATTTTTGCGATCATCATCGCCACGCTTTTTGTGCCGGGCTTCATCTTCTTGATGCCCAACTACCTGATCATGAACAGTCTGGGCTGGCTGGACACGGTGCTGGCCCTCGCCGTGCCGACCGCCGCTGGTGCCTTCAGCGTCTTCTTTCTCCGGCAGTTCTTCCTGGCCCTCCCCAGGGAGCTGGAGGAAAGCGCGTTGATCGACGGCGCCAACACCTGGCAGATCTTGACCCGGATCATCCTTCCGGTCTCGAAGTCGGCTCTGATCACGCTGGGTATGCTCTCGTTCCTCACCAACTGGAACGAGTTCATCTGGCCGGTGTTCGTGCTGTTCTCACCCGAGCGCCTGACCCTGCCCGCCGGGCTCTCGAGTCTCAACGGTGCTTTCGACACCAACTACCCGGTTGTCATGGCCGGGGCCACCATCGCCTCGATCCCGGTGCTGATCCTGTACGTCTTCGTCCAGCGCTACATCATCGAAGGCGTGGCGAGCAGCGGGATCAAGGGCTGACCCTGGGTCAGACCGACCCGATCCGTACTCCGACGATCCGGCTTCACTGCGGCTCGGCGGAGCCGGACGCCCACTTGCAACTCGCTCAAGGAGTAAGAGACATCGACAACTTCCCGATTCCCAAGCCTGAGCACCCGAGACCGCAGTTCTTCCGGCCCGACTGGTTGAACCTCAACGGCGCCTGGCAGTTCGAGACCGACGGTGGTGACAGCGGGCTGGAGCGCGGGCTCTGCGGCCGAGACCTGTCCCACCTGATCATGGTGCCGTTCGCTCCGGAGAGCCAGGCGTCCGGCATCGGCAACACCGACTTCTTGCAGGTCGTGTGGTACCGCAGGGAGGTCGAGGTCCCGGGCGACTGGACGGGCAAGCGGGTCATGCTGCACTTCGGGGCGGTCGACCATGATGCGACGGTCTGGGTCAACGGCGTCGAAGTCGTCCGGCATCGCGGCGGGTTCTCCTCGTTCAGCGCTGATATCACCGCGGCCGTTACGGCGGGCAGCACGTCGACGATCGTCGTGCGGGCCCGAGACCTCCGCGGCGCAGTGCAGGCTCGGGGCAAGCAGTCCGCCGAGTACGCCAATCACGATTGTGACTACACCAGGACTACGGGGATCTGGCAGACGGTCTGGCTCGAGGCGGTGCCCGAGATCCACCTCAGGCGCGGCCGCGTGATACCGCACGTCGGCGCCGGAGCCTTCACCGTCGACCTGCCCGTATCGGCCAACCGGCCCGACTGGACGGCCACGGCTGCCCTGGCGGACGAGCGCGGGCTGCTGGTCACCGACACCGTCGGCGTCGCTCTCGATCGCTCCCCCAGCGTCAGGCTGACGATTCCCCGGGATCGGGTGCGACTGTGGTCACCCGAGGATCCACACCTCTACGACCTGAGGCTGGAGCTCCGGGACGAGAACGGTGATCTGGTCGACTCTGTGCAGAGCTACACGGGGCTCCGCTCGGTCACCATCGACGGCCAAGCGATCATGATCAACGGCAAGCGGGTGTTTCAGCGGTTGGTGCTCGATCAGGGGTACTGGCCGCAGAGTCTGATGACATCGCCGAGTGACGGAGCCCTGCGCCGCGACATCGAGCTCTCGATGGCCGCCGGCTTCAACGGCGCCCGGCTCCACCAGAAGGTCTTCGAGGAACGGTTCTTCTTCCACGCGGACCGGCTTGGGTACCTCGTTTGGGGTGAGTTCGGAGATTGGGGCTGCGACATGGGCGGCCCGGCCACCGACAACCAGCAGCCCACGGCGTCATACCTCACCCAGTGGCTGGAGGTGCTGGAACGCGACCGCAATCACACCAGCATCGTCGGCTGGTGCCCGCTCAACGAGACACACCAGGTCCTCCACGACCGGATCACCGTGCTGGACGACGTCACCCGCGGCCTGTACTGCGCCACGAAAGTGGCTGATCCGACGAGGCCCGTGCTGGACACCTCCGGTTACTCGCACCGTGTACTCGAGACCGAGGTGTGGGACAGTCACGACTACGAGCAGGATCCGGCCGTGTTCGCCGGCAACCACTCGGGTCTGGCCGATGGATCGCCCTGGTCGAATCGGTCCGACCGTGGTGAGTACTCACTGCCTTACGCCGGCCAACCGTACTTCGTGTCGGAGTTCGGCGGCATCTGGTGGAACCCGGATGCGCTGGACCGTGACGGCCGGATGCCCACGACGTCTTGGGGATACGGGCAGCGCGTCCGCGACGAAGAGGAGCTGTATCGGCGGTTCGAGGGCCTGACGGGTGTGCTGCTCGACGACCCGCTGATGTTCGGGTACTGCTACACCCAGCTCACCGACGTCTTTCAAGAGGAGAACGGGATCTACCGGTTCGACCGCACCGTCAAGCTCGACGTGGACCGGATCCGCGCCTCACAGCAGCGGCCGGCGGCGTATGAGAAGACGTGAGCCCTGGGCTCAGAGCCCATAGACCCGGCGGGCGTTCTCGCGAGCCACCAGGGCGCCGAGACGTTCGGCGTCGGCTGCCCCCACCTCCCCCGCGGCAACCAGATCTCCAACCAAGGAGGCGAATCCACGCCGGAAGAGCAGAGCGCCGAGGTGGTACAGCTCGGCCAGCCCGTACGCGTCGGTGGAGAACAGCAGCTTGGCGAACGGAACGAGCTCCAACGCCTCGGCGATGACGGCCCGGCTCAGCGCGCCACTGTTGTGTACGGCCAGCCCGACGTCCATCTGGACGTGCTGGAAGACCTGAGTCAGATAGGCCGCCTGGCGTTGGTACGGGTAGTTGTGCAACAACAGCACCGGCACCCCGCGCTCCTCGGTCGCCCGCAGGAAGGCGGTCAGCCGGAGCGGATCGGCTCGGCGCAGATCCAGGTCGGTGTCCCCGTATCCGACGTGGATCTGCAACGGAAGCCCGACCTCGATGGCGGTCCAGGCCAGCCACGCGTGCACCACCGGATGCGCGATCCGGTACCGGTGCCCTGAGCATGCCGAGCGTTGCCCTGAGCCTCTCGAAGGGCCAACCAGCTCCTCGAGCGCTCGCAGCACTCGTGCCTTCGACGGTTTGTCGACCGGCAGGTCCAGCCCAACCCGATAGGCGGCCACGCTCTTGAGCGCGACCGCGTTCGTCCTGCTGAGCGCCTGCTCGATCCGGTCGGGGAGATCGGTCGCCGCGACCCCGCTCGCCAGCAGATCCTCGGCCAAGGTCTCCAGCCGCAGCACTTCCCGTGCCGTCCCGCCGGCCAGTTCGGCCACCTCCGCCGCCGAACACAGCCGCGGATCCGACAGGCCGGTGTCGACGAAGAACTCCTCGATACCGGCGGCCACCAGGAGCCGACGGCTCGCCGCCACACCCAGCTCGCGCCGGCGCTCGAGATATTCCGCCGGCGATGCGTGCACCGGCAGGTCGAGGACCGGGGCGCACCAGCGACGGACGGCCAGACCGAGGACGGAGTCGAAGAAGGTGGTGCCGGCGGCGGCCGGGCGGGCGGCCTCGTTCAGCAGCGCTTCGAACGCGGGACGGTCGAGGTCGTCGAGCACCAGGCCGTGGCAGTGGTGGTCGATCAGCGGCCCGAGTTCGTCGAACACGCTCCAAGCTCCCGACACTGGTGAAATCTTGCGGTGAAACGGACCCCGACGCCCCGCTGTTCGGGAAACTGTATCCAGTTTCGAAGGGGAAGGCGGTGCGGTGGACACGGTCGAGCGTGAGTCCCGCCGGGAACGGGCGAAGAGCCTGCTTTCCGGCTTGGCGGAGGCGGGCGTGACCGCGGTAGCGACCACATTCGTCGACAACTCCGGCATCACCCGGGTCAAGAGCGTGCCGCTGGACCGGTTCCCGCAGCTGGCGGCGTGGGGGGTCGGCGCCTCCACCAGCTTCGACTGGTTCCGCTTCGACGACTGGCTGGCCGCACCCCCCGACGGGCGGGCTCCGGTCGGCGACGTACGGATCCTGCCCGACGTCGGTCGAGTCGTTCCGCTGGCCGCCCAGCCGGGCTGGGCCTGGACGCCGGGCGAACGCTACGACCAGGACGGCGCGGCACACCCGCAGTGCAGCCGGTTGCTGCTGCAGCGACAAAGCGACGCCCTCGCCGCCGAGGGTTACTCCGTGAAATCGGCCTTCGAGATCGAGTGGGCGGTCTCCGCCGGTGACGGCGACGCCTTCGTCTCGGCCGCGGCCGGACCGGGCTACGGCATGTCGCGGTTGATCTCGGTGTCCGACTACGCCCGCGACCTACTCGACGCACTCGGCCGCGAGAACGTCGAGGTCGTGCAATTCCATCCCGAGTACGCGAGCGGACAGCTCGAACTGTCCGTCGAGGCCGGCGTGCCGGTCGAGGCAGCCGACACCACCGTGCTGGTTCGCAGCACCATTCGCGCCGTCGGCCACCAGCACGGTCTCCGCACGTCGTTCTCCCCCAAGGTCGAGGTGCTCGGCGTCGGGAACGGCGGCCATGTGCACCTCAGTCTGTGGCGCGATTCGTCGAGTGGGGGCCAGAATCTGATGGCCTCGGGTGACGGAGCGTACGGGCTGACCGAGGCCGGCGAGGCGTTCGCCGCGGGGATCTTGGACCGGCTGCCGGCCCTGATGGCCATCGGCGCACCGTCGGTGGCCTCCTATCTGCGCCTGGTGCCCTCGCACTGGGCCGGAGTGTTCGGCTGCTGGGGGTTGGAGAACCGGGAAGCGGCGATGCGGATGGTCATGGGATCCGCCGGCGAGCGCGAGCGCGCAGCCAATATCGAGATCAAGTGTTTCGACCTGACCGCCAACCCCTATCTGGTGCTCGGCGGGCTGCTGGCCGCGGGATCCGCGGGCCTGGCCACCGAGTCCCGGCTGCCGGAGCCGATCGATGTCGATCCGGCCGTTCTCCCTCCGGACGTGCTGGACCGGCGGGGCATTCGCCGGCTCCCCACCAGCCTGGTCGAAGCGGCCGCGGCGCTGGCCGCCGACGACGGGCTGCGTGACCGGCTGGGATCCGCCCTGGTGGACGCGCTGTTGGCCGTACGGGAGTCGGAGAGCGAGCTCTTCGCCGGCGCCTCGACCGACGACATCGTACGAGCGTTTCGCTGGGTGCACTAGGACCGTTGGCAAGTCGCCGTGCGAGGCGCCGTGCGGGCGCCTGCGGGTCTCGCTTGACTGGCGCGTTGACAATGTAAACCAACAGGTGCGTCAGCAGGGAGAAAGCATGCCGCGATTGAGAACCGTCTCGCCGAAGGATCCGGGTTGGACCAGGCGCCGGGCGGGGAAGGGATTCGTCTATCTCGACATTCATGGCGGCCGGCTGCCGGTCGAGGACGTCAATCGCTGCAAGCTGCTGGTGATCCCGCCGGCTTGGGAGGCGGTCTGGATCTGTCCCGCACCCAATGGGCACATCCAGGCGGTAGGCACCGACGACGCCGGTCGGCGGCAGTACATCTATCACGAGGAGTGGCGCCGCAAGCGCGACAAGTCCAAGCATGATCGGGTGCTACAGGTGGCCGCCCGCCTTCCCCGAGCCCGGCGCAAGGTGGCGGTTGACCTGCAGCTGAAGGGCATGCCGTACGAACGGGCACTGGCCACCGCCTTCCGGTTGCTGGACCTCGGCTTCTTCCGGATCGGCGGCGAGGCGTACGCGGAGGCCAACGACAGTTACGGTCTGGCGACCATTCGCAAGGAACACGTCACGATCGAGGGGAAGTCGGTCGTCTTCGAATACGTGGCCAAATCGGGCCAGGATCGCATCGTGGCGGTCGCCGATGATCCGGTCCGGGCGGCAGTCCGAGACCTGCTGCTCCGCCGGAACGGTGGCCCAGAGCTGTTGGCCTATCGCGACGGGAAGACGTGGCGCGACATCAGCTCCACGGAGATCAACGAGTACATCAAGGACAAGGTCGGCGGCGAGGTGTCGGCCAAGGATTTCCGCACCTGGCACGGAACGGTGATCGCCGCGGTGGCTTTGGCCGGCGCCAACGAGACCGCGACCACGGTGGCCAAGCGCAAGAGAGCGGTCAGCCAGGCCATGCGTGCCGTGTCGGAGTATCTGGGCAACACGCCGACGGTGGCGAAAGCTTCCTACGTCGACCCGCGGGTCGTCGACCTGTTCCACGACGGGGTCACCATCTCGCCCAAGCTGGCCTCCCTCGACGACGACCTCTCCGATGGCACCACCCACGGCAAGATCGAGAGGGCGGTGCTGAACCTGTTGGAGGCGCCGAAGGGCAAGCTGACCTAGGGTTCAGTCACCCCCGACGCCACGGCCCGGTGATCGCGAAGGTGTAGCCGGGTGACTGAGTGTTGACGAACAACGTCCGGCCGTCGGCGCTGAACGCGGGTCCGCAGAACTCGTTCCCACCCACCTGATTTCGGGCCAGTGGATAGGCATAGCCGCTCGCGGAAACTCCGATGAGATGCTGGATTCCGCGGCCGTCCTCCGCCAAGATCAGTCCGCCGTGCGTGGAGACCGTGATGTTGTCCGGCCCATCGAAGGTGCCCTTTCGATCGGGCTGAGGATTCATACCGAAGAAGGTTTTCAGCGTGACGGTTTTCTCGGCCGGATCGTAGAACCAGACTTGCCCGTCATGCGGTTCTGCGCTCCCGTCGCTGCGGCGCGCGTAACTGGCCACGAAGTAGGCGCCGTTGTTGCCCCACCACTGGCCTTCCAGCTTGCGCGAGCGGGTGATCTCGTGGTTGCCGAACTGATTGCGCACGGAGGCGGTCGCTGCGTCCCGATCCGGCACATCGATCCACCGGACGCTGAACACCGTTCCCACCGCCGTGGCCACGGAAAGATCCGGTACGTGCTGATCCCCGGCATAGCAGCTCATTGCCTGCAGGCGCCCTGCGTTGGGGTCATCCGCAAGGTCGAGGAGAGCACCCTTTCCGCCTCGAAACCAGCGCGGCGGCGTCCACCGGTAATAGAGCCCGTGAGGATCGTTGGCGTCTTCGGTGAGATAGATCCTGTGTCGATCCGGGTCGACCGCCACGGCCTCGTGCGAGTAGCGACCCATGAATTTCAGCGGGACCGGTGATCGGTTGCGATTGGCTCCCTGGCTGCGGGGATCGACCTCGAAGACGTATCCGTGATCCTTGGTCAGGCTGACTTCCTCGAACCTTCCGTCCACCAGGCGCTCAACCTTGTCCCCCCGTCGGCGCTCCGTCTCCTCGCAGGTGAGCCAGGTCTTCCAGGGCGTGATACCCCCGGCACAGTTGTTGTCGGTACCGGCCAGACTCGTGTAGGCGTCGATTCGCTCGCCGTCGCGATCGACAACAATCGTCGTCGTGCCGCCGATTGCCTGTTCGTCGTAGGTGAGCTCAGCGATCCCCGGGACCCAAGCCGGCTCGGTAGTCGCGTTCTCGTGGTTGCTGATCAGGATCGAACCTCCGCGTCGCCGCCGAAAGACACCCATGCCGTCGGGATCGCTGGGGAACGGTCCGTTCCGCGTTTCGGTGAGCCCGGACTGCGCAAGGACCTTGTAAGAGAAATCCCGCGGCAGAGCGAGGATCTTGTCGGGATCGGGGATCAGTGGTCCGTAACCGGTCATGGGGGCCGAAGGTTCAGGAGCCGGACGAGCGAAGGTCTCCAAGCTCCCGTCGCCCGCAAAGGCGAAACCGACTCCGGCTGCAGTCCCACCGAGAAACGTTCGACGTGGAATCGAGAGATCCATGGCTGCTCCCTGCGCCGCAGGATTTCCCGGTCGAATTGCCCCTGAACCCCTCGACCGATGACGGTGAAACACATCAGTGTTGCGCTGGTGCCCGTGGCACGGCAAGAGGTTGGGTCGCACCGAGCTCCGCGCAACCCTTGTGTGAACGATCTGACCGCGAGTACGGAGTCAAATCGTTCACGCTGTCGGCGAGGAACAACCCGCGCTCCAGCGTCCTGGGCGGGCCGGCCCCAGTGGGTCGGCGCGGCATGACGAGCGTGCTCGAGATCGCCGAGACATTGACAGCGACATATGTGCTGCTCGACACTATTTGCGCTGCTTTCACAGCCGGTCCAGGATCTGAAGTTGCCGTGGATGTGCTTGTCCGCCGCGCTTTCTAGCTAGCTGCCCGCTAACCGCCTGCCAACCTGATCGGTAAGCGACATCCCGGTTTGCTCGTGTCGTCACCCATCGTTGCGAGCTACCTCCCCCGATGATCTTGGATTGACCATGTCCCTACCCAACGCAGAAGTATCGTCTCCACCTTCGGCCCGGGCCGCGAGCACGGTGAGCACCATCGGTGCCTCGACCCCGCTGGACCGACGCGAACGCCTGGCGGCCTCCGTCCTGGAACCGCCAGAACTCACGCTCCCGACCAGCTGGCCAACGGTGCAGCAGGCGCTCTCGGAGATCTGCCACTGCCTGACCGAGGCCCTGCCCATGGCCGAGTCGGCGGGCGTGGTCGTCCTCCCGGCAGACGGGGCATCAGCTCGACGCCGGCGGACCCTGGACGGGGCCGCGGTGATCAGCAACGCACCCGCCGGCGAGGCGCTGATCCAGGTCGAGCGACAGGTCGACGAGGGTCCTGTCCTCACCGCCTGTCGATCACAGAGCGTCGTCACCTCCGGTGATCTCGCCGCGGACGCGCGTTGGCGCCGCTTCGGCGAAGCCGTTGTCGAGTTGCACATGCTCAGCGCCCTCTCCGTGCCACTGCCGGACCGTTCGGGAGACACCGCCGGTGTTCTGAGCCTGTACTCGCAGAGCCGCAACGCGTTCGACGCGCGCGCCCACGACGTGACGGCGGCCATCGGGCATGTGATCACCAATGCCCTCTTCGTGGCCGAAATGGTGCAGAGGACTCGCCAGGAGTTCGACAGGATTCAAGCGGCTTGGGAGCGATCGGCGATCATCAACCAGGCGGTGGGCGTCCTCATCCGGGCCAACTGCACGGAGGAACAGGCCCGGTCGCGTCTGACCCGGATGGCGAAGAGGAACGACCAGGATGTCGCCGCGGCGGCTCGAATCATCGTGGACGAGGCCCGGACCGAGGCTCACCTCGAGTTCATCGTCGCGCGAAAACACTCGTGACACTCGTGACACTCGTCCCCGAGCCATAGGTGTCGGCTGCTGAACCGGGTCAGCGGATGGTGTAGCCGCCGTCGACCACCAGATCGGCGCCGTTGATCATGCCCGCTCCGTCGCCGGCGAGGAATACCGCAGCGGCCGCGATCTCCTCCGGCAGGGCAAATCGGCCGGTGGGAATCTGAGCCTTGAGGGCCTCGCCCTCGGGGTTGTCCCAGAATTCCCGCCCCAAGGCGGTGAGCACCACCGTTGGACTGATGGTGTTGACCGTGATTCCGTGGTGTCCCCACTCCAGAGCGAGCACCCGGGTCATCCCGAGCAACCCTGATTTCGAGGCGCAATAGGCGACGTGGCCCTCCAAAGCCACCGTGGCCGCCTGCGACGCCAGACTGATGATCCGGCCCCCGCCCTGGCTGATCATCTGCCGGCCCACCTGCTGGCTGACCAGGAACGCCCCCCGCAGGTTCACCGTGAGGGTGATATCCCAGTCCGTGAGGTCGATCTCCTCCGCGGCGCGCAGCCGCGCCAAACCGGCACTGTTGACCAGGATGTCGATACGACCGAATCGATCGACCACTGCGGCCACTGCCCGGGCGATCGAATCCGGCTCGCTGACATTACAGGCCAGGGCCGCCGCCGCACGCCCGTCGCCCACCTGAGCCTCGGCTGCCGGTAGGTCCAGGTCGAGGATCACCACCTGCGCGCCCTGACCGGCGAACGCTTCGACGATCGCCGCCCCGATCCCGGAAGCGCCCCCGGTCACGATCGCCACTCGCCCGGCCAGGACCGGTGGACTCGCGTTCAGGCGCGCGCTGTCGGGCGCGGTGGCATCGGTCATCAGGTCGCAATTCTCCTCGCTCGCCATCGACAGGCGTCGGGTGAACCAGTGGTCGGGTTACCACTCTGGCACGCGGTCCGGGAATGTTGGGCAGGCCGGCGATGCCGCGCTCGCGCACACACGCCGTACGCAGTGGCCAAGATCATCCCGGGTCGGGATCCTCCGCGTTCGCGCTTGCAACGCCATCCGGTACTAGATGAACTGCTCCAGGAAGCCCCGGGAGTACGCCGTGTCGACCCGCTGGTAGCCGCCGGTCGCGTTGCACTGCAACGAGTTCACGAAGGAAGCGTCCCCCACCACGTACGGGCCGAGGAACGCGGGGCCACCGGAGTCGCCGAAACATGCCCCGCCGCCGGCCTTCGAATCGCGGTCGCTGATCTGGAAGGTGACGACCTCGTCCTGCACGTTCTTGAGGAACGACGTGGTGGAGCGACGCTCCGGTACGACGATCTGCGACTTCTTCTCGCCGATCTCAACGCCGTAGCCGACCAGGGTGAACGTTTCGTTCTTGAGCGCGCCCTGGTTGGTGTCGAGCGTGCCGACCGGCAGCAGCGGTGCCGGCGTGATGCCCGGCCACTTGGAACTGGCTGGCGCGTCCAGCACCACGACGCCCTGGTCGTGCTGCTGGGAGATCGACAGCTTGCCGTCCCAGCCCGGATCCGGGTGGGCGGTACCCGTGATGTAGTTCGCGGCGCGGACCGCCCTCTCCTCCGGCGTGATGCCGGCCGCGAGTGGATCGAGCGCCAGGTCGGTGTTGAACGAGACGTAGACGTTGGTGGCCGGGCTTTCGCCGGTGTCCCCCGTGCAGTGTGCGTCCCATCGCAGAACCCCCTCACTCCGCATATTGAGGTCTTCCCGAGTGCCGAACGCAACAGCTCATCCTCGAGCGGTCCCGGGCACACTTCACCGCATTCGGTCAGGTCGCGGGTCGGTCAGCGACGCACACTGCCCAGAAGTCGCGGATGAGCGTCGAGGTGACGGTGGGCGCCTCGAGCGGGACCAGGTAGGCGGCGTCGGGCACGACAGCGGTTCGGCCGTTTCGGGTGAGACGGGCGGCGGCCTCGGCCTGGGCCGGAGTGAATCCGGTGTGATCGTTGCCGGTGACCATCAGTGTCGGCGCTGCTATCTGGGGGAGCAGTTCGGTCAGGTCTTCCCTGCCCAGGGAGATCGAGACAACCGCATTGCGGAGCATCCGCCGGTCAGCATGCTGCAGGCAGTCGCGGACGAGTTCGACGGCCTCGGGATCGTGCGCTCGGGTGTGCGGGGAGAGCAGCACCTCGGTCACCCCGGAAACCACCAGCTCGATGGGACCGAGCACGCCGTGCACGACCAGGAGGGGATAGGTCCGGCGTCGTTCTGCGCGGGACAGGGCTGCCACCGGTGTTCCGAGCGTGATCAGGCTCCGACACTGTGCCGGCCGGTCGGCGGCGAACCGCAAGCCGACATGGCCGCCCCACGCGTTGCCCACCCAATCGACGGCACCACCGATCTCCAGCCGATCCAGAACCTGGCCGGCCGCAGTCACGCAGTCGTGATTGCTGTACCGGCGGCCGGGATCGCCGCTGGCGCCGTGTCCCGGGCCGTTGATGATCACCAGCCGGCGTTCCTGGGTCAAGGTGGGAAGGAGTCGGTCCCACGACCGCTCATCCATGAACAGGCTCGGCCAGAGCACGGCGACCGGGCCGTCGCCGACCACCCGAACTGCGAGCCGTCCGACGCGTGTCTCGATCGTGTGTCGTTCCGCCATGACCCCTCCCGTTGACAGTGTCAACCACGAGTATCCTCGTTGGGTTGACACTGTCAATAGGTGCCTGGGAGGAATCATCGAATCGACGCTCGGTGACCGCGAACGGCTCGAATCGAGGCTCCTGCGGGCCGCCCTCGAGCGACTCGACGATGCGCCCGCAGACCAACTCAGCCTGCGTCAGGTCGCCCAGGAGGTGGGGGTGAGCCATCAGGCGCCCTACGTCCACTTCGGCAGCCGGAGAGCATTTCTCGCCGCCGTCGCCGGAACCGGAATGTCCGAGGCGACCGCACGTGCCCACGCGGCCGTAGCGGCGGCCGACGAACAACCTTCGGCTCGACTGCATGCCCTCGCCGACGCCTACCTGACCTTCATGCGCGAGCAACCGCACCTCCACGACCTCGCGAACGGGCCCGCCGTCGCCAAGAGCGACCATCCCCTGCTGCAACAGGCTGCGATCCGCTACTGGGATCTGCTCCACGACACGACTGCGGCCTGCCAACCCGACGGGACCACCGAACCCGAAATCCTCCGCCGAGCCGCCGTGGCCTGGGCGACGGTGTACGGCATCTCCCGCCTCTCCACCTTCGGGCAGCTCCCCGCCTCAGTACCCGCCTCCGCCGACGAACTCATCCACGGCGCCATCGAACAGCTGATCGCGGGCTGGCAGCGCAGTCGCGGCAGTCCCGCGCCCTGATAGCCAGGGGCGCCGTCATCATGCGGCTCAGATCCGCTTTCGACCGCGTCCATGAGGTTGTCGTTGTCGCCCGGGCCGGGACTGATCGTGCGATCTGCGCGTCGACGCCAGACTGCGGGACGATGGGCTTCTCGGTGGACGACACCGGGCGTCCCCGGCGTATTCCGGGGGGTGGCCCACCTCAAGGTGTCAGACGCGGTTCGCGGACGCGGTTCCACCAGAGCGAGAGGCCGACGGCGACCGCGACGAGCAACCCTCCGGCGCCGGCGAACCACGACGCGATGTCGACGCGCTTCTGCGTCACGGTCACCTGGCTGGGCAGATCACTCAGCGCCAGCTGCAGCTGGTCGGCGCTCTCGGCCTTGTAGTACTGCCCGCCGGTGATGTCGGCGACGGCCTGCAGACTGGGTTCGTCGATGATCCGCGGGTTACGCCCCCCGCGCCCCCCGAAACCGCCCCCCGGACCGCCGCCGGCCCAGCTGCCGGCTTGTTGGCCGGTGCAGGCCATGCGCGACGGGGTCGTCGTGCCGAACCCGATGGTGAAGACCCTCACGCCCCGCACGGCCGCCTCCTCGGCGGCGTCCGCCGGTTCGACGCCCTGGGTGTTCGCGCCGTCGGTCAGGACGACGATCACGTCCGGCGCGTACCCGGACCGCCGGGCCGATTCCGCACCGACTCCGGTGGGGGCCACGGTCGGGTTGATCGCGGCGATGGCGTCGATCGAGCTGAGGATCGCCGAGCCGATCGCCGTACCGCGGGCGGTGGTGAAGTTGTCGATCGCCTCGATCAAGGCATCCTTGTCGGTGGTCGGCGGCACCTGCAGACCGGCGACGCCGGCAAAGGCGACGAGACCGAGCTTCCGTTGGCCGTGCTGGGATTTGATGAACGTGACGGCCGCCTGCTGGGCGACCGTCAGCCGGTTGGGTTCGACGTCGGTGGAGCACATCGACCCGGAGACATCCATCGCCAACATGATCGTGGCGGAGTCGGAAGGCACCGGTACGGTCGCCTGCGGCCGCGCCGCCCCGACGCCGAGCGCGGCGAAGCCGAGTAGAAGCAGCAGGGTCGGAATGAGTCGGGTCCACCGCGATCGGTCGGGCAGTGCGGCCTTGATCAAGGCGATCGAGGTCACCCGCACGGCCGAGCGCCGCCGGCGGCGCCTGAGCAACCAGACGGCTCCCGCCACGATCGGGATGATCAACAGCGACAACAGCGCCCACGGCCAGTTGAACGTCATCACACCAGCCTCCCGGTGCGTACACCAGTGAGCAGCGCGCCCATGGCCAACAAGATCAACGCGACGGCGGTGAAGCCGGCCGCCAGCGGTACGTCTTGCGAGGCCACGGTCAGCCGGAGGTCGATGCCGGCCGCGATGCCCTCGAGCTGTTCGGCGTCGGAGGCGGGGTGGTAGTGGCCGCCGGTGGTGTGGGCGATCGCGGTCAACCGCTCGGCGTCGAGGGCCGTGTGCCACTGGAACCCGTCGACCGCGACGGTGGCTCCGTCGGCCGTGCCAATGCCGACCGTCTCGATGTGTACACCGGAGTTCTGGGCGAGCGTCGCCGCGGCCGTCACCGCGTCGTCGCTGCCGCCCTGGTCCTCGCCGTCGGAGACCAACACGATCGTCGCTGAGCCCCACTGGCCGAGGTCCGGGAGCTCACCGTCTTCGCCGACCGTGACCGACCTGCCGGTGATCGCGCTCAGCGATCCGAGGATGGCCGCGGCGAGCGACGTTCCCCCGGAGATCCGCAGGTTCTGAACCGCCGCCTTGGTGGCGGCGCGGTCCGCCCCGGGCGGCGACGTCGTCAGCGCCCCCTGGTCGAAGCCGACCACACCGATGTCGACGGTGTCCGGCTGGGCGTCGATGAAGGCGTGGGCGGTCTGTTGCGCGGCCGCCAGCCGGCTGGGGGCGACGTCGTCGGCGCTCATGCTGGTGGACACGTCCATCGCCAAGATGACCGTGCCGGCGCTACGGCCCACCGGCAGCGCAGCGGCCGGCCCGGCCACGGCAATCGCCAGTACCACCACGCCGGCGACGAAGAACCACTGCTCAAACGTGTGACTGCGGCGGCCCGTGACCGCGACGCCGGCCGCGGCCAGGGCGGCGGTCCGTCGCCGGCCCAGCCGGACGACGGCGCCGGCCAGGGCGGCGGCGACCAGAAGGCCGAGGACGAGCAGAAGTGGGTAGGCAAGGCTCATCGGCGCCTCCGGCGGGTCTCGGCGACGACCCGCAGCAGAGTTTCGACGAGGTCGCTGCCGGTGTCCACGCGGTGCAGCGGCACACCAGCCCGGCGCGTGCCCGATCGGAGGGACTCCTCCCGCTCGTCAACCCCGTGCCGGAACTGGGTGCGGAACCAGGGGTCGGCGGAGTCGAGGATGAGCTGCTCGCCGGTTTCGGCGTCCTCGACCACGATCAGGCCCGCCTCGGGGATCGTGTCGTCGGCCGCATCCACCACCCGCAACGCGACGACGTCGTTGCGGTGGGCGAGCCGGATGAGCGGGCGTTGCCAATCGCCGGTGCCGATGAAGTCTGAGATCAGGATGACCAGACAACGCCGCGCGAGCGGCGCGACGGCGTCGAGCATCGCGGCGAGGTCGGTGGTGGGCACCGGACGGACGTCCGTTACGCGATCGAGCTCACCCCCGATCCGCAGCGCCTGGCGGCGTCCGGTGCCGGGCGGGACGATGCGGATCGTCCCGGACGCCATCGTCGATGCTCGCTCCGCTCGCCGGGCCCCCTCGTAGAGGACGGCGCCGACCCGGTTGCCGTTGCGGCCGAGCAGCCTGGCCAGGACGACGGCGAGCTCGGCCAATACGTCCTGCTTGCCGCGGCCCGGGCGTCCTACCCCCATGGATGCCGATCGGTCGAGGACCAGCCAGGTGGTCAACTCGCGGTCCTCGTTGAACTCGCGTAGCTGCGGTTCGTCGAGCCGGGCGGTCACATTCCAGTCGATGTGCCGGGCGTCGTCGCCTTCCTCGTACGGGCGAATTCCGGCGAAGTCGAGTCCACTCCCCCGCCGCGCGGTGCGATATCCGCCCTCGATCCGCCCGTCGAGCCGGCGCAGGACGCGCCACTCCAGCCGGTGCAGCAGACGGTCGGGCGCGGTGATCATGACTGGGTGATCATGACTGGGTGATCATGACTGGGTGATCATGACTGGAGCACGACGTCCGGCGTCGGCACGGAGCGGAGGATGCGCGTGAGGATGGTGTCGGAATCGAGGTCATCGGCGAGTGCTTCGTACGACAGGACGATGCGATGGCGCAGCACGTCGAGAGCGACCTCGTCCACGTCCTCGGGCAGCACGTAGTCCCGGCCCCGCAGGAACGCCAGCGCCCGGCCGCCCAGGACGAGCGCGATCGTGGCCCGCGGGCTCGCGCCGTAGGTCAGGTACCGCTCGAGGTCGCCCTCGCCGACCACACCGGGCGACCGGGTGGCCGTGACGAGGCGTACGGCGTAGTTGACGAGCGCCGGGTCGACGTAGGTCTGCTCGACGCTCGCCCGCATCTGGATCAGGTCCTCTGGGGTCAGCATCTCCTGCGGCGGGCCTGGCGGGAGCAGAGCCCGTCCGACGATCGCGTGCTCCTCCGAGGAGCTCGGGTACCCCACGACGACCTTCATCATGAATCGGTCGACCTGAGCCTCGGGCAGGGGATAGGTGCCGTCGGACTCAATCGGGTTCTGAGTCGCCATCACCAGGAACGGCTCCGGGACTCCGAACGTCTCCCGCCCGATGGTCACCTGCCGCTCCTGCATCACCTCGAGCAGAGCGCTCTGCACCTTGGCCGGCGCTCGGTTGATCTCGTCCGCCAGCAGCAGGTTCGTGAACACCGGTCCGAGCGACACTTCGAACTCGCCGGACCGCTGGTGGTAGACCCTGGTCCCGACGAGGTCGGCCGGCACCAGGTCAGGAGTGAACTGGATCCGTTGGAACTGCCCCCCGATCGCGCCGGCCAGCGACTTGACCGCCAGGGTCTTGGCCAGGCCCGGCACGCCCTCGACCAGCAGGTGGCCGCCGGCGAGCATGGCGATCGCCATCCGTTCGAGCAGTACATCCTGACCGACGATCGTGCGCTTCACCTCGAACAACACCGGCTCGAGCGGGTTCGGCGTCATTGGCATCACCTCCGTGGATCGCTCCGTCCTTCGGATAGGGCTTTCGCAGGATCGGTTCACAGTCGTGGACCCCCACCCGGTCCCGTCCCGGAGACCCCGCCGAGTGCGGCACCGATCGGGACGGCGAACCCGATCCCGGCGAAAGCCTCGTCGTCCCCGGGGTCGGCAATCGACACGACGACGCCGACGACCAACCCGTGCGCATTCAGCAACGGACCGCCGGAGCTGCCGGGATTCACGGCGGCGTCGAACTGGATGAGCCCGGACAGTGTGCCCGCCTTCGTCTTGGTCGTGCGCGTCAGGCCGGAGATGATTCCGGTCGTCGTGCTGGCCCGCAGTCCCAGGGGGTTGCCGATGGCCACCACATCCGACCCGATGGCGACACCCCCGCCGAGGGTCGCCGGAACGACGACCTCAGGAAGCTTCGCCGGGTTCAACATGGCGATGTCGATCTTCGGATCGGTGGAGGTGACCGTCGCTGCCGCCTTGGTGCCGTCGGCGAACGTGATCGAGATCTCCCCGCCGCCGGAAACCACGTGATTGGCGGTGAGCACCGCGCCGGTGTCGGTGACGATGACGCCCGATCCCAGCGAGCCCTTCGAGGTCGTGATCAACACCACCGACGGCGCGACCTGGCGGTACACGTCGGTGACCGGCAGCGGAGTCGCCGTTGTTGACGTGGCCGGGGTCGGGGTCTCAAGTGCTCGGTCGGCCGAGGTCGCCGACCCGAGTCTGAAGGCCAGCAGAGCGATGACCAGCAGGGCGACGACCACCACGCAGATCGCTGCTATCAACCACCGCCAGCCGGTTGGCCCAACCGGTGCGGGCGGCGGCGCCGGTCCGGGAGCATGGGACGGTCCGGGACTTGCCGACGGCTCGCCGGGTACGCCCACGTCCGCGCTGGTCGCGCGAAACCCGCGCGGCCGCCCAGCCCCGGTGGGGTCCATGTCAGCAGCGTACGGACGGTTCCTGTGAGCTCGCTGTGCAACTGGGCTCCGCCGAAGTCGATGGCCAGACGGGTCAGACCCTGGTCATCAGGTCGTCAATGGCTTGCTTGGTTTCCATGGCGGCCTGGCCCGTCAAGCGTCGGAAAGCCTGCCGGATCTCGTCGGCCAGGTCGAACGACGGGTTGACCAGCCACTGACTCTGCAGGCCCCCCCACACTCCGAGCAATTGGCGCGAGACGGTGTCCGGATCCAGCTCGGGAACGGCCAGACCCTCGGCCTGCCGCCGGCGCAGCATCCCGGCCAGGGCGCCGGTCGCACGCTCGTAGTGTTCGGTGAAGTACGCGTGCGCGGGATGGTGCGGATTGGGTGCCTCGGCCTGCAATGCGGTGAACAGGTGGAGGGTCTTGTCGTTCTCCATGCCGGCCCGCGCCATCAGCCACGGAATCTGATCGAGGTCGATGTCGGATGCCTCGGGATCGAAGTACCGCGCACGCGCTTCGTCGTCGACCAGTTCCATGGCCGCCACGAGCAGGTGGTCCCGGGTCGGGAAGTGATAGAACCGCGTGGCTTCGCTGACGCCGGCGCGCTGAGACACCTCGGAGGTGGTCAACGCGCGGTGGCCCTTCTCGCGGACGACCGCCAGCGCGGCGCGGGCGATCGTCGCCTGCGTCTCGGCGGACTTCGCGTACGAACCACGGCGCGTTCGGGCAGCAGGCATGGTTCGACTGTACCAGCGAAATTGAATCGAGCACTAGACATTGAGTCTCGATTCTCCGCGGCAACGGTCTTCGCGTGTCATTTGACAAACAAAAACCAAGTGCTTACTCTAAATTCACTGCACTTCACCGCGGACCCCAATCCATCGCATGACCGCAGCACCTGCGATGTCGAGCAAAGGAGCTCCTCGTGACCACCTCACAGCTGAACCCTCCCGGTGCCATCCCACCCGGCTCGACGGTCGCAGACCCGCCGCGGCGTGGCCGGGCCGGCGCGGTCAGCGCGCTCGGCTTCTCCCAGGCGGTGGACAACTCCGAGGGCGGGCTCATCAACGCGTTCTTCCCGCTGATCCGCAACGCCTTCGGCCTCGACTACGGGGCGCTCGGGCTGTTGAGCTCGCTGTCCAAGTTCGCGCGGATGATCTTCGGCCCCCTCTGGGCCATGGCCGCGGACCGGTTCGGCCGCAAGAGGGTGCTGTTCATCGTCACCGGTATCTGGGGCCTCTTCACCATGGCGTGCGGCTTCGCTCCGACGTACCCGATCCTGCTCACCCTGTATGTGATCAGCGTCATCGGCACCGTGGCCTCCGAGCCGATCATCAACGGCCTGCTGCCTGACCTGTTCCGCAGCTCGGAGCGCGGCAAGGCGTACGGCATGGTGCGCGGCATCGGCACCGGTCTGGGCATCGTGATCGGTCCGCTCATCGGCCAGTTCGGCAACAACCCCGACGGTTGGCGCTGGGCGATGTGGATCATGGGCGGCATCTCGGTGCTGTCCGGTTTCCTGATCTTGCTCCTCGTGCCCAAGCCGACGCAGAGGACGGTGGCGATCACCGACGATCCGGAGGCCGGCGTGTTCAAGATCTCCGACGCGGCGAAGCTGTTCAAGATCCCCACGGTCGTGCTGATGGCGGTCATGCTGCCGCTGGTCACGAGCCTCGTCCTGCTGGCCTTCTACGCCACCTTCGTCGTCGACGCGCGCGGCTTCAGCGTGGTCGAGGCCACATACGTGATGGCGGTGTTCTCGATCGGCGGCATGCTCTCGGCGTTCCTCGGGGGATTTCTGGGTGACCGTTTCGCCCGCCGGTTCGGACCCAAGGGCCGGGTGATCTTGATGCAGCTCTATCTCGTCACCTTCGCCGCCGTGGTTTTCCTCGCCACCCAGATCGACTTCGGCTCCGACGCCGCCGTCTACGCGCTGACGTTCCTCATGGGCCTGGTCTTCTCGATCGGCTTCTCCGGTTGCGTGTTGCCGATGGTCTCCACCGTCGTGCCGCGCCAGCTGAGCGCAACCGCGTTCGCGTTGCTCTTCTCGCTGATCCAGGGCGCGTTGACCGCGGTGCTGTCGCTGCTGATGGGCCAGCTGGCCAACTCCTGGGGGCTGAGCCAGACCTTCCTGCTCGTCGTCGTCCTGCCCTACCTCGCCAACGCCGTCCTCTGGTTCGGCTTCTACAAGATCTACCCACGTGACGTCGCCCGGCAGGAGCAGCTGACCGATGACGTCGCACACGCAGCCCTCTGACCTCACGCTCTGACAGAACGCACGCACACCAAACGCCCGCACACCAAACGCCCGCACACCAAACGAAGGAGAACTCGACATGCTGCGCCCACAAGACACCAGCACCCGCGAGCGGAAGAATCTCAACGGCATCTGGCGGTTCCGGCGGGATCCCGACGGCCGGGGCCGATCCGACGGCTGGTTCGCCGGTCCGCTGACCGAGGCGCGGGACATGCCCGTGCCGGCGAGCTTCAACGACATCGCCGCCGACGCGGAGGTTCGGAACTATTTCGGCGACGTCTGGTACCAGCGCACCGTACGGGTGCCTCGCGGTTGGCGCGGTGAGCGCATCGTTCTGCATTTCGAGTCGGCCACACACCGGGCGACGGTCTGGGTCGGCGACGTCGAGGTGATGTCCCATGAGGGCGGCTACACCCCGTTCGAGGCCGACGTGTCCGCCCTCGTCACCCCGGGCGAGGAGGTGTTGATCACCGTGTGTGTCAACAACACCTTGTCCTTCCAGTCGATCCCACCCGGCGTCATCGAGAACACGCCGGGAGGTCCGCGGCAGCGGTACTGGCACGACTTCTTCAACTACGCCGGCCTGCACCGCAGTGTGTGGCTGTCCGCCACCCCGGCGGAGCACCTCAGCGACGTCACCGTGGTGACCGACCTCGACGGCGCCGCCGGCATCGTCGGTTACACGTCGAGGTCGGAGGGGATCGGCGACGACGTGGAGACGCGCGCCGTCCTGCGCGACGCGAGCGGCAAGCGGGTCGCTGCGGCGGTCGGCGCCGCCGGCGAGCTCCGCGTCACCGATGTCCACCGGTGGGCCCCGGGTGATGGTTACCTCTACGACCTGGAGCTGCAACTCGCACGCGGCGAAGAGGTGATCGACAGCTACCACCAAAAGGTCGGCGTACGGACCGTGCGGGTCGACGGCACTCGGTTCTTGATCAACAACGAGCCGTTCTACTTCACCGGGTTCGGCAAACACGAGGACCTGCCGGTCATCGGCAAGGGTCACAACGACGCCTTCTTGGTGCACGACTTCGAGCTGCTGGATTGGATCGGCGCGAACTCGTTCCGCACTTCGCACTACCCGTACAGCGAAGAGGTGCTGGACTACGCCGACGCCCACGGGATCGTGATCATCGACGAGACCGCCGCGGTCGGGCTCAACATGGGACTCGGCGGAGGCATCTTCGGCGGTCAGGGCTACACCACGTTCTCCCCCGACACGGTCAACCACGTCACCCAGAAGGTGCACGCCGAAGCCATCCGGGAGCTCATCGCCCGTGACAAGAACCACCCCAGTGTGGTGCTGTGGAGCATCGCCAACGAACCCGAGTCCGAGACCGAGGCGGCGGAGAACTACTTCCGACCACTGTTCGACGTCGCCCGCGAAGCCGACCCCACCCGACCCGTCGGATTCGTCAACGTCATGCTCGCCCCGCACGGCACGTGCCGCGTCTCCCAGTTCGCAGACGTGCTCATGCTCAACCGCTACTACGGCTGGTACGCCTTCACCGGCGACCTCGTCGGGGCCGAGATCGCGTGGGAGCAGGAGCTGCGGGGCTGGGCGAGCGAGGGCAAACCGATCGTCATCACCGAGTACGGGGCCGACACCCTACCCGGGTTGCACTCGATGACGCCGGAGCCCTGGACCGAGGAGTACCAGGAGGCTTACCTCGAGATGAACCACCGGGTATTCGACCGGATCGACGCTGTCGTCGGCGAGCAGGTCTGGAACTTCGCCGACTTCGCCACCACATCCGGCATCATGCGCGTCGGCGGCAACAAGAAGGGCGTCTTCACCCGCGATCGTCAGCCGAAGGCCGCCGCCCACTCACTGCGGCGCCGCTGGCTCGCGCTGTCGAAGAGGGGTGATTAGCCGGTGTTCACCTGTCACGGCTGGTGAGCTCGATCGTCGGAAGGCCACATCCCTTGACCAGCGCGGGATAGCCCAGCGACCGCGTCGCCCCATCCGCGCCGTCCTCGGCCCCTCATGGGTCGACGGGGTCTAGGTCCCGTCTATCGGCGGATCCAAGTCAGTCCCCGCTTACGCGTGGCCAGACCGTCACGGAGGCGGTTGGCGAACGCCGCCACGTGGTCCATCCTGAGCCACATGTGGACCTGGCGGCGTCGGGCCCGGCGACCGCTGGTGATCGCTCTGGCCCAGCTCGCCGTAGCCGCCGTCGCTCTGGCGTTCGCGGAGCTGGCGCTGTTGATCGCCGTCCCCAACCTCCCCGCAGCCGTCCTGCTCCTGCCCGGCCTCGGCATCGCGTACCTGGCCGCCGGTGTCGTCGCCTGGGGGCGGCGGCCCGTTAGCCGGACCGGACCCCTGCTCACCGCCGGTGGGCTCGTCTGGCTGCTCGTCTCGCTCGGCAACCTGGGCCCGCCCGCCCTGATCGCGATCGGCCAGGTGCTCGCGACCGTGCCACTGGCGATCGCGGTACACCTCCTGCTCGCGTTTCCCAGCGGCCGACTCGCCACCACGCCGAGCCGGACGATCGCCACCACGGGATATGCGGTGTGCCTGCTGCTGCAGGCGCCGGGCTACCTGTTCACTGCGCAGCCCACGCCGTACGACGTGCTGTTCGTGGCCGACCGGCCCGACCTGGCCACCGCCGGCGCCGACGTCCAGTCCGCGGTCGGCGCCGCGGTCATGGTGGCGACCACGGTGGTCCTCGTCAGCCGGCTGCGGCGCGCGACGGCGGTGCAACGCCGGGTGCTGGCACCGCTTTACACGTACGGCGTGCTGGCGGTGCTCTGGGTGCCGCTCAGCATCAACGTCCTCGTCGCGGTCGGCGTCGAGCCGGTCACCGCCATCCTGACCCAGGTCGTCGTGCTCGCCGGCCTGCCCGTGGCGTTCCTGCTCGGCGTGCTGCGCGGCGGCTTCGCTCGCACCGGGGAGCTCGAGGAGCTCGCGGCTGCCCTCGGCAGCGGCACGAGGGGGCACCCGGGGATCACCCAGGCGGTTGCCGGCGTCCTGGGCGATCCGTCGCTCGAGGTGTCGTACACCATGCCGGACGCGAGCCAGGTCGACGCCGACGGCCGCCCGGTGACGGGCGCTTGCGCGGGACCCGGCCGGGCCGTTGTCGAGGTCGACCGGGGCGGCTGGCCGGTCGCCCGCATCGCGTACGACACGGCTCTCGTGCCGGACCCCGACCACGTCGTGGCCGTCGGCCGGGTCGTCGCCATCGAGCTCGACCGCGAGAGACTCACCGCCGAGCTCCGCGGCCGGACCCGCGACCTCGAACACTCGCGCGCCCGAGTGGTGCGAGCAGCCGACGAGGAGCGGCGCCGCATCGCGCAGGACCTGCACGATGGCCTGCAGGCCCAGCTGGTGCTCCTCGGTCTCGAGGCCGGCCGGCTCGGCGACCGGGGTCGGGACGTGCCGGACGTCCTGCACCTGGCGGAGGATCTGCGCCGCGGCCTCGACGCGGCGGCGGCCGAGCTGCGCCGACTCGTACACGGGCTCATGCCGGCGGTGCTGGTCGAGCGCGGACTCGTGGCGGCGATCGAGGACCTCGTCGACCTCATGCCGCTGCCGACCACGCTCGACGTCACCGGCATGGACGGCGAGCTCTCGCCGATGGTGGAGACGACGGCGTACTTCGTCGTTGCCGAGGCGCTGACCAACGCCGCCAAGCACTCCCGAGCCAACAAGGTCACCGTGGTGTTGCATCGGTCCCAGGACCTGCTGCGCCTCGAGATCACCGACGACGGTCGGGGGACCGCAACCGTGGGTGGCGGCGCGGGACTGCGCGGTCTGGCCGACCGCCTGGACGTCGTCGGCGGTTCGCTGCGCCTCGACAGCGACCCCGCATACGGCACCATCGTCGTCGGGGAGGTCCCATGCGGGCGGTGATCGGGGAGGACCAGGCACTGCTGCGGGAGGGCCTTGCTCACGTGGTCGGCTCGGCGGGCTTCGAGGTCGTCGCCGCCGAGGCCGACGCGGAGGCGATGCTCGCGGCCGTCCGACGGGACCGGCCCGACCTGCCCGTCACCGACATCCGGATGCCGCCGACCTATACCGACGAAGGCCTTCGGGCGGCGCTGGAGATCCGGCAGCGCCTGCCGGGAGCGGCCGTGCTCGTCTTGTCGCAGTTCGTGCAGCGCCGCTACGCGATCGAGCTCGTCCGCAGCCGCCCTGCAGGCGTCGGCTACCTGCTCAAGCAGCGCATCACCGACGTCGCCACGTTCCGCGCCGACCTTCACCGGCTCTGCCGCGGCGGCACCGTCCTGGACCCGGAGGTCGTGACGAGCCTGCTGTCCCACGCCGAAGCGGGCAAGAACAGCCTCGATCGGCTGACCCCGCGCCAGCGCGACGTCCTCGCGCTCATGGCGGCCGGCCGGAGCAACGCCTCCATCGCCCGCGCGCTGTCGCTAACAGAGAAGGCCGTCGTCCAGCACGCATCGCACATCACCCGGGCGGGCGACCCGGCGACGGCGGACCGGGCGGTCGCATCTCCACCTCGCTGCCGCTCGACGTTCTTGCGCCGCTGTGCGACGCGGCCGGCGGCGCCGCGGGGCCGGAGACCGCCGCCGTCCCAGGCAAGGAGGCGGGCACACCACAGCCCGCCTGGCACGTGCAGATGGACATCGTCAAGCACGCCTGGTGGGAGTCGTCACGCGGCCCACAGCTGACGTACGTCGAGAACGCCAGTGCCCACCACGGCGCCTCGGCGCCCGCGCGTCAGGGCAGTCCCGGACCGACTCACGAGTTGACCAGGGAGGACGTCAGCTGGTTGCGCGCCGAGATCGTGGCCGCGGTGCTGGCGTGCGCTCGGGACGCCTACCGCAACGGCCACCGCGACCTCGCACGGTCACTGCTGGAGCCGTACTACGCGATGCTGCGCGACGGGATCCCACGCCCGGAGCTGCCCCTCGAGGTAGAGTCCCGCGCGGTCACCGTGAACGCGCTCGCGGCGAACCTGCGCACCAACCTCGACTACTTCGGCGACCCGCCGGGATGGGTCCCGCGACTGCGCCTATCGGCGAACTTCGAGGCCTTCAGCACCATGCGGCAGGCATCGCTCAAGCTCCTGTACTACGGCATGACGATGGAGCAGAAGTACGACGACCTGCAGCACAAGAAGGACATCGCCGAGCAGACCAGCAAGGCACTGGAGTCGGAGCTCGCGGAAACCGGGTGGCGGGTACCCAAAGGCCGCAACGAACCGTCGGTCATCCACTTCACGGACGGCACCGGTAGCAGCCTCTCGGCCGACGAGTCGGCCCGAGTCCCGGACATGCTGCTCGACTGCCGAGCACAATCCAAGAAGGGGTTCATCTGATCCGAGCGCGGGATGGGCCTTCTCGCCGGCGGAGCGAGCACAACCGTCCGGGTGTGTTCGATTCATCAGTCGGCCGCGTGTCGAGCACATGCTTCGCTTCGGCAAGTTCAATTCCACAACTACCGCAACAGCCGACGCCCTATATGATCCGGTCGACGTACCGCAGACGAGTGAGTTGTCGGGCCGCGAGATAGCTGAGTGGAACTCCGATGACAACCAGCAAGGCGAGTTTCGCCTCTGGAGGCCACGGCCAGAAGCGCAGCGAGACGGCCAGCGCCGTGAGAAGGAGCTGATGCAGCAGGTAGGCGGCATAGGACCAACGTGCCAAACCTGCACTGAGGGGCGACAAAGGCGCGTCCCAACGCCGTTGGTAGGCGCTGACGACCCAAACCGACAGCGTCACCCCAAGGAGTCCATCAAGAATGGCGAACGCCCCAGTCAGCCAATGCCATCCGCCAGTTAGTGCTCGGTAGTCGCCACCGCCGGCGATCGCGACGGCGGCGACGGCGACCAGAGCCAGGAAACCCCCGCCCATCAGCCTCAAGCACGTGCCGCTAAGGTCCCGTGGGACAGGGTCGAGCCAGCCGCGTTCCCGTCCGACGGCGCCGAGCAGGAATAGGCCAGCCGCCTGCGGCCAATGCGCCCAGGTTGCGTTCCAGAGGCTGGGCCTGTCATAACCCCAATGCAGCCAGACGAGGAAGTCCGCGGCTCCGATCGCTAGAGCCCAGGCGATCAGCACCGACATGCGTAGCGGCCTCGGCGCCGACGGACGAGCTGGGCGCAGGAGCCGGAACCCCCCGTACAGAAGTGAAATCGTCAGCAGCGCAAGGAGGAACCAAACTGGACCAAGGTCTGGTTCGAGCATCGATTCGAGGAAGAACTGGGTCCAGGACTCAGCCGTTCCCATCGCTCGCGCCCCGAGGTAGTCCGCGCCCGGCCCGATGACAAGCACATAGATGGCGATCGGGGCACCCAGGCGGACTAGTCGGCCCCGCGGAAATTTGGTCGGCCCGTGGTTTCGAATCGAAGTTGCCGACAGCCAGCCGGCCAGCAGGAAGAGCGGTCCGAGCCCGAACAGCAGCGCAGTGACCATCGGCACAGTTATGAGCGCGATCGTGACGGTATTGGTCGTCCGTTCCTCATAGGAGGCGCCGACCGGCACCACATACGTGGTCGAAGCGTGCATGATGATCACCCCGGTGATCACAGTGATGCGTAGTCGATCCATCCACGCGTGCCGGAGCGCGGGGGCGTCATCTCGGGTTGCTACGGCGACAGGTGGCGGTACGTCTGGCGATGACGTTGTCATGGGAGTGAGGTCACTACTTCCTGCCCGATGTTTTCGTCACTCACCGCGAGCAGCATCGGTTTTGAGGTTGCGGACACGCCCCCCGACATCTGAATCCTGGCGTGGAGGCTGAGCTGGTTGCCGTCGTCGCCCATCTTTCGGAGCGGTCCCCCGAACCGACCCATGTGCGAGCCGCCGCATCCCACCTCATGCGGATCACCGTTCATGCGACCACCTGCCTGATACGGATGCGTTGGTGCTAAGAACGATTCTGGGTCACCGCCAGGCCCCAGACAGGTACCGGCTGAAAGTCGCGCCCTGAATTTTCGGTTCCTGTCCCGGCCAGCACCGAAGATATCGCCCTCCTGCTGTTGCTGACCGGACGAATCGCCGACACCATCGACGACTCCACGGCACCGGAGTGAGCAGGCTCCACCAGAATCGCCGGGCCCGAGTGGACCTGATCCGCTGGCCAATTCCCTACAGATCATCTCGGTACTGCCCGATCTCGCTAGCATCCCTGATGACGAGCCATCCGCGAGGAGGAGCACGTGATCACCGACCCGACTGACGCGCACGGCATCGGCGAGTACGCCCAGGTCAACGGCATCAACCTCTACCACGAGATCTACGGCGCTGGGCGATCAATGATCCTGCTGCACGGCGGGCTCATGTCGGGCGAGATGTTCGGGCCGATACTGCCCGCGCTGGCGGAGCGCCACCAGGTCGTCACGGTCGACCTCCAGGGGCACGGACGCACGGCGGATATCGATCGCCCCATCGACATCCGGCTCATGGCCGACGACATCGCGGCCCTCATCGACCACCTCGGGCTCGAGAAGCCCGACATCGTCGGCTATTCACTCGGCGGCGGCGTGGCACTGCTCACTGCGGTGAAGTATCCGGAGAAGGTCGGCAAGCTCGTCAGCGCATCGGCGCATGTCTGGCGGGATGCGCTTCCGGTCGAGATGCTCGACCAGCAAGCGCAGGTCAACGCGGCGGCCGTCGAGTTCATGAAGGACACGCCGATGTACGAGCTCTATCAGCGGGTCGCGCCGCGCCCCGAGGACTTCGGCCGGTTGCTGGACAAGATCGGCGAGTCCATGAGCAAGGACTTCGACTTCACTGGGGAGGTTCGCACCCTGAAGGTACCCACGCTCATCGTCGCTGCCGATGCCGACATGGCACCGCCCAGCCACTACGTCGAAGTCTTCAAGCTGCTCGACGGCGGTCTCCGCGACGGCGGCTGGATGGGCGAGGGCCGTCCGAAGGGCGGTCACGCGCTGGCGGTTCTGCCCGGCCTGACCCACTACAATCTCGGCGTCTCGCCGCTCTTCGCAGCGGTCACCCTCGACTTTCTCGACGCCCCCCGGACGGAGGGCTGAACGGGCCCGATTCCTCGCCTACGAACCATCTCTCCGGCTGGTGATCAGCTGGGACATCGGTCCGCGATGGCCGATCGAGCCGACCCGAGTTGATGGGTACAGCGCGGATGCCGTCTCCAGGCTCAGCGAGCGGGGGTGTTAGGTCGGCCGCCAGTCTTCCGGTGGGTCCTCACCGACGCGACCGTCCACGGCCTCGCGGAGAAGGTCGGCGTGCCCAGTGTGCCGGGCGTACTCCTCCAGCTTGTCGAACAGCAGTCGGCGGAGATTCGCATGCTGTCCATCCGATGTCGACGAGTGCACGGGTTGCTCGAGTCCGTTGTGCTCGAGCGCGGTGGCGAATCGCACCCGGGCACGCCCCACCGCGCCGTCGTACAGCGCGTACAGCTCTCTCGGACTCATGCCACTCGCGTCGAAGGTCTCATCCCAACCCTCCGGCGTCCTCCAACGGCCCGGATCGGTGGGCCAGACCGGCTCCTCGCCAGCCAACTGCCAGCCGCTGGCGAGCTCCTCGACGGCCGCCAGATGCTTCAGTAAGCCGCCGAGGGTCAACACGGATGCCCCGACCCTAGCGTCCAAGCCGGCCGCATCCAGACCATCGGCCTTCCAACGGAAGGTCCACCGCTGTCGCTCCAGCGCCCCGAGAAGGTGCTCGGCCTCATCGCCGGCCAGCGGTGGCTCCCACGGGGGGTCGGACGGTCGGTCGTTCATTCCCAGATCCTGGCATACGGCTCGACGGCGTCAATCCCCCGACACACGGACAGCGGCTTGACGGCTCGTGACGCCCAACGCAGCTGTGGTCAGCCAGAGATCGGGCCGTAACTGACCCATGATGGTCGCTGCCGCTCGCCTGCGGCCCACGCGGGCTCGACGTCGTCGAAGGTCAGGGTCGGCAGGTCGGGTGCGCCGAGGCGGCTCGCACAAGCTCGGGTCGCGACGGACGACGACGGGTAGGTCTGCGGCGGCGCGACGATTCCGCCGAACCGCGCCGCAGCCTCGTCGCAGAGGTCTTCCGCCTTGATCAGGTCAAGGCCGAACGCGGCGGCGTGCCCGTGTGGCTCGACCATGCCCATCGGCAGGTATGCCACCGGCCGTTCGGCAAGCCGGCGGAGGATCTCCTCCCGGTTTGCCCGTACCGAGGGCTTCAACCTGCACGTGGGTCGGGGGTAACGGGTCAGGAGCGGGCTCCGAGCAGATGCTCGAGAGCCAGCTGTTGCAACCGGACGAATCCGAAGCCGCGGCCGTTGAAGTACGGCTCGGGATCGAAGTCTTCGTACGCACTCGGGTCGGCGATGAGGTCGTCGTAGCTCTCGCCGTCGGCCAGGGTCGGCCGGGACAGCTCGGCGACCCGGGCGGCCGTGAGCGCCTCCTGCACCTCCGGATCGGCCCGGAACGCGGCCGCGCGTTCCTTGAGCAGCAGGTACATCCGCATGTTGGCCGCCGCTGAGGCCCAGACACCGTCGTAGTCCTCGGTCCGGCTCGGCTTGTAGTCGAAGTGCCGGGGTCCGTCGTAGGCGGGACCTCCGTTGGGTCCCCCGTTCTCCAACAGGTCGACGACGGAGAAGGCGTTCTGCAGGTCGCCGTGACCGAATACCAGATCCTGGTCGAACTTGATCGAGCGCTGCCCGTTGAGGTCGATATGGAACAGCTTGCCGGCGTCAAGGGCCTGGGCGACGCCGTGGGTGAAGTTGAGTCCGGCCATCTGTTCGTGGCCGACCTCGGGGTTGAGGCCGAACAGCTCGGGCCGTTCCAGCGTTCCGATGAAGGCCAGAGCGTGTCCGACCGTGGGCAGCAGGATGTCGCCGCGCGGCTCGTTCGGCTTGGGTTCGATGGCGAACCTCAAGTTGTAACCACGGTCGGTGACGTAGTCCGCCAGCAGGTTGACGGCCTCCCGGTAGCGGGCGAGTGCCGCCCGGACATCCTTCGCGTGGTCGTATTCGCCGCCCTCCCGGCCGCCCCACATGACGAACGTCTCCGCCCCGAGCTCGGCGGCCAGATCGAGATTGCGGATGACCTTGCGGATCGCGTACCGCCGCACGGCGCGGTCATTGGAGGTGAAACCGCCGTCCTTGAACACCGGGTGGCTGAACAGGTTCGTGGTGATCATCGGCACCACGAGACCGGTGTCGGCGAGGGCCTTCTGCAACCGGTCGATCTGCTGCGAACGCTCGGCGTCGGTGGCCTCGAACGGGAAGAGGTCGTTGTCGTGGAAGGTCAGCCCGTACGCGCCGATCTCCGACAGCTTCTCGACGGCCTCCACGACGTCCAAGGGGGCCCGGCTGGGACTGCCGAACTGGTCCTGACCGACCCAGCCGATGGTCCACAGACCGAAGCTGAACTTGTCCGCGCGGGTGGGGGTGACGCTCATGATCATCTGCTCCCTTGCTCGATGTCGGATGACGGAATGGTGGTCCAGCGTGACTCGGCCGCAGCGCTCGCCTCGACCGCCGCCAGCACCCGCTGGACGCCGAGCGCGTCGGCGAAGGACGGGGTCGGCTGTTCACCGGCGGCCAGCGCGTTGACCAGATCGACGACCTGGTGAACAAAGCCGTGCTCGTAGCCGAGACCGTGCCCCGGCGGCCACCACGCATTCACGTACGGATGGTCCGGCTCGGTCACCATGATCGTGCGGAATCCCTGTACGGGCGACGGATCGCTGCCGTCGAAGTAGCGCAGAACGTTGTTCTCCTCGAAGTCGAAGGCCACGGAGCCCGTGGTGCCGTTGATCTCGATCCGGAGGGCGTTCTTGCGGCCGAGGGCGAACCGGGAGGCCTCGAAGGAGCCGAGGGCGCCGCCGGCGAAGCGGGCGGTGAACACGGCGGCGTCGTCGACGGTCACGTGACCGCGCGGAACGTCCGCTCCGGTCGCGCCGTGCCGACCGAGGCCGACCCGGTCGCCACTGAGCGGGCGGGTGGGCACGAAGGTCTCGGTGACGGCCGAGACGCCGGTGATCGGCCGGCCGGTGAGCCACTGGGCGGCGTCGACGATGTGAGCCCCGATGTCACCGAGGGCACCTGAGCCCGCCTTCGCCTTGTCCAGCCGCCAGGTCATCGGGGCATCGGCGTCGCTCAGCCAGTCCTGGAGATACTGCGCCCGGACGTGCCGGACGGTGCCGATCTTGCCCTCGTCGATCAGTTGTTTGGCCAGAGCGAGCGCCGGCGTCCGCCGGTAGGTGAAGCCACACATCGCCAGGGCGCCGCGTCCGGCGGCCCGCTGGGCGGCGTCGGTCATCGCCTCGGCCTCGGCAACGCTGTTGGCGAGCGGCTTCTCGCACAGCACGTGCTTGCCGGCCCGCAGGGCGGCGACGGCGATCTCGGCGTGCGTGTCGCCCGGAGTGCAGATGTCGACCAGATCGATGTCGTCCCGGTCGATGACCCGCCGCCAGTCGGTCTCAGTGTCCGCGAAGCCCAGCTGCTCCGCCGCCGCCCGGACCGCATCCGGCTGGCGGCCCGCCAGCACCGTGAGCTCGGGGATCAGCGGCAGCGGGAAGAACCGGTGCGCGTTGCGCCAGGCCTGGGCGTGGACGGCACCCATGAAGGCGTAGCCCACCATGCCGACCCGCAACCTCTGCGTGCTCATCGCCCTCGCCCTCATCCGCCGGCCTCGGCGAGACGTCGGCTCACGGCGCTCGCTCCCACGGTGTCGTGCACTGAGGGCCAACTGGCCAGCACCGCCCGGACCTCCGGGTCCTCCTCGGCCTGAACCGCGTGAGCGTACCCAGCGTCGAGCACCTCGGCGATGGTGACCCGGCGGCCCTCCTCCGCCGACCGGATGGCCGCCTCGACCATAGCGAGACTCGAGACGTTGCTGTGTGATTCTCCGGAGGGGATGCGCCCTGTCCTTACGGCGTCGACGAACTCGGCCAGCGAGCCGGCGATCTCCTCCGGGTCGGTACCCGGCTCGGCGACGATGACCGTTCCGTCCGCCGCTTGGGCCGCTGGGGCGCCGTCACCGTCCCAGATCGCCGAGCCGCCCGCGCCGCTGACCCGCCAACTGCCGTTCCAGGACGTTTCGAGCCCCGGACTGCACCAGCTGCCCGTGAAGCTGAACACGGCACCCCCGGCGAACTCGAAGGTCACCTGCGCCGTCGCGTCACCGGCGAACCAGCTCCAACTGGGGTTGGCCGACTTGCAGAACACCGCGACCGGTTCGCTGCCGACGAGGTCGCGAGCCAAGTCGAATTGGTGGATGGCCATGTCGACCAACAGTGGGTACGGCATCTCCTCACGGAATCCGGGGAAGTGCGGCGCCTTGAAGAAGGTGCACTGGACGACCCCGACGGGCGCGATGGCGGCGATCTGGCGCCGGAAGGCGGAGAGCTGCCGGAAGTAGCGGCGCGACTGCGACACCATGAGCAGCCGGCCGCTGAGCTCGGACGCGGCGATCATCGAGAGCGCACTGCTGACCGACTCGGCCAACGGCTTCTCGCTCAACACCGGCAGTCCGGCGCGCAGCGCGGTGGTAGCGACGCTGCGATGGGCAACCGGAACGGTGACGTCCACGACCACCTCGGCGTCGGCGAACTCCAGCATCGCCGGCAAGGTCTGAGCCACCGGCACCGCCGCCAAACCCACCTCGGCCGCCGCGCGGCGCGCCAGGTCGACGTCGAGATCCACCAGTCCGACCAGCTGGGCGTCGGCAGACTCCCGCAGCGTGCGCAGCCACGCCTGACCCATCAGCCCGGCGCCGACCTGGATGACGCGCAGGGGCGGGGCTATGTCCGCAGCCCTCACGGAGCCACCTCTTCGCGCTCCCCGATCGGACCGGTGTAGCCATGGCCGTTGAAGAAATCCTCGATGTCGTAGCGGAGTAGCGTCGGGACGGCGCGCTCGGGGCGTTGACTGCGCGCCCAGGCCACGCCGTTGGCGATCACTTTTCGCACGTCGGGATGGTAGTAGACCGGGTAGTCCTGGTCACCGGGCGAGAAGAAGAAGATCTTGCCGTGGCCGCGGCGGAACGTGCAGCCCGAGCGGAAGACCTCGCCACCGGTGAACGAGGAGATGAAGATCAACTCGTCCGGGGCGGGGATGTCGAACGTCTCGCCGTACATCTCCTGGGCGTCGATGATGATGGGGTTCGGCACGCCCTGGGCGATCGGGTGCGTCGCGTCCACCGTCCAGACCAGCTCCCGGTCCCGTTCGCTGCGCCACCGCAGGGTGCAGGTGGTTCCCATCAGCCGGCCGAAAATCTTCGACCAGTGGCCTGAGTGCAGCACCACCAGACCCATGCCCGAGAGGACGTGCTGGTGGACGCGATCCACCACTTCGTCGGCCACCTCGCCATGGGCGGCGTGTCCCCACCAGACCAGGACGTCGGTTCCCGCCAGCACCTCCTCGGTCAGTCCGTGCTCCGGCTCGTCCAACGTGGTGGTGGCGATGTTGGCGCCTGCGCCGACGAACTCGGCGATACCGTCGGCGATGGTGGTGTGCATGCCGTCGGGATAGATGTCCCGTACGTGGGGTTCGACCTGCTCGTGGCGGTTCTCCCCCCAGACCAGCACGTTGAGGGTGGTGGGTTCGGTGATGATCATGGTCAGGTCCTTCGTGCTCGTGGTTCGGATGAAAGGTGGGCGCTACTTGACTGCGCCACCGGTGGCGCCGGCCGCGATGTACTTCTGGGCGACGACCAGGAGCACGATGGCCGGGATCGCGGAGAGCACCGCGGTCGCCATGACGGCGCTCCAGTTCGACACCTGGGTGCCGAGGTAGTTGTAGATCCCGAGGGTGACCGGCCGTACGTCGTCCGTGGTGGTCAGGGTGAGGGCGAAGAGGAAGTCACCCCAGGCGAAGAGAAAGGTGAACAGACCGGCGGTGATCAGGGAGTTCCGGCTGATGGGCACCACGATCGAGATGAACGACCGGAACAGTCCGGCCCCGTCGACCCGAGCCGCCTCGACGATCGACGGGGGGACGCCGATCATGAAGGAGCGCATGATCAAGATCGCGAACGGGATGGCCGCGGTCGAGTTGGCCACCACCAGGCCGGGGATCGAGTTGAGCAGTCCGAGGCTCTCGTACGCCGAGTACAGGCCGTTGGCGATGACGATGCCGGGGATCATCTGCGTGATCAAGATGGCGAGCAGCGCGACGCCGACCCAGCGGAATCGGAACTGGGCGAGTGCGTACGCACACGGAGCGGCGATGACCAGGGTCAGCACCACGGTGCCGACCGCGATCAGCAGGCTGGTGATCAGGTTCTGACCCTGTTCGGCGATGGCGCGTTCGTAGCCGGCGAGGCTCGGGTTGAGCGGCAGGAAGTTGGCGCTCAGGGTGTTGCCCGATGGCTGCAGGGAGGCGTTGACCATCCAGTACAGCGGGAACAGCATCACGGCGAGCAGGACGATCCCGATCACCGTACGGACGGGGCCGCCCCTTTTGGTTGACGTCATGGACATAGCGCGCTCCTCACTCGTCGACGGCGCGGCGGGTGCTGCGCAGGTAGATGATGGCGAACACCAGCGAGATGACGATCAAGATGTTGCTCAGCGCGGCACCCTGGCCGAAGTCGAAGTCGACGAAGGACCGCTGGTAGGACTGGGTGGCCAGGGTCTGGGTGGCATTAGCGGGACCGCCGCCGGTCAGACCGAGGATGATGTCGAGGACCTTGAGGGTGTAGACCACCCCGAGGACCAGCACCACGCCGACCACCGCCCGCAGGTTGGGCCAGGTGATCTGCCAGAAGGCCTTCCACCCGGTGGCTCCGTCGAGCGCACCGGCCTCGTACAGCTCGTCGGGGATGTCCTGCAAGCCGCTGTACAAGAGGGTCACGTTGAACGGGATGCCGATCCAGATGTTGACCACGATCACCGCGACGAGGGCCACCTCCGGTGAGTTGAGCCACGGGACCGGCTCCTGGACCACACCGATACCGAGGAGCATCTGGTTGAGGATGCCGCTGTCCTGATCGAGGATCGAGCGCCAGGTGGCGCTGGCCACGATGAGCGGGATCAGCCACGGCATCAACAACAGCGCCCGCAGGACTCCGCTCAACGGGAAGTTCTTGTGAAAGAACAAGGCCAGCAGCAAGCCGATGACGAACTGACCGAGAATCGACCCGATGGTGAACAACGCGGTGTTGATCAACGCGGTCCGGAACAGCTGGTCGGTCACCACTTCGATGTAGTTGGCCAGCCCCACGAAGGGAGCCTCGCCGGTGAAGAACGTCTTGAGCCCGTAGTCCTGGAAGCTCATGGCCAGGTTCTTGACGACCGGATAGCCGAAGAGCAGCACCATGGCCACCGCCGCGGGGACCACGAACAAGATCTTGGCGACCTGCTCCCGCCGCCGGCCCGAAAGGCGGGCCGGCGCGGGACGAGGGGACGAACCGGAGGTCGTGGCGGCTGTCAGGGTGTCAGCGCTCGACATGGAGATCTCCTTCCGCGGGTCGGCGACTAGCCGCCGGCCTTGGCCATGGCCTCGGCGGGGGGCGCCTGTCCGGTGAGGGCCAGTTGCACGCCGGTGTAGATCACCTTGGCCTGATCGGGCCATTTGTCGCCGAGTTTCCCGGTGCGGCTGCGGGCGGTCGACACCTGCTTGGTGAAGGCGGCCATATCGGGGTTCTCGCTGGCGTACGTCTCGGCGAGGCTGAGCTTGGTCGGGATCACGAACCGCTCCTTCGCCTGCGCCATGACCACCTCGTCGGAGTTCAGGCAGGTGACGAATTCGGCGGCCTTCTTCTGCTTGGCGTCGTTCCCGGTGACCGGGACGGTCCACGCCTCGCCACCGAGCGGGGCGATCGAGGTCTGGTCCGGCTTGTTGACCGGGAAGGTCACCACCCCCCACTTGAGCTTGGCGTTCTCGTTCAGTCGAGGGATGTTCCACGGGCCGTTGAGCATCATCGCGGCGCGCCCGGCGACGAACTGGTCGGCAACGTCACCCTGTTTCCAGTTCACGACGCTCTTGGAGGCGGAGCCGGAGTCGACGAGGTCCTTCCACAACTGCAGCGCCTCGGCCACCTGCGGGGTGGTCAGATCGGTCTCGTCGCCGCCGTTGGTCCACATGGGCGGCAGGAACTGCCAGCTGCCCTCGTAGTCGTTGGTGGCGTTGAAGGCGAAGCCGTACTGTTTGCCGCTGGTGAGTGCCTTGGCCGAGCTCTTCAACTCATCCCAAGTCGTCGGCGGCTTCACGCCGGCCTTGGCCAGCACGTCGGAGTTGTAGAAGATCGCGATCGTGTTCGTCACGGGCTGCAGGCCGTACAGCTCACCTTCGTACGTGGCGGCGTCGACCACGCCCTGCTGAATGCCCTCGGCCTTGACGCCGTAGGCACTGAGCGGCGCCAGGGCGCCGGTGGCCGCGATCTGCTGGATCTCAGGGTTGTCCAGCATCAAGACGTCGGGCAGGGTCTTCGACGAGGCCTGCTGGAGGACCTTGGCGATCAAGGTGTCGCCGGGAACGGTTTCGCGCTTGATCGTGACGGCGAGCTGCTTCGCGCAGGTGTCCATGCCCTTCTGGATGATCTGCTTGTCCGGGCTGTTGTTGTAGTAGTCGAGGACCGTCAGGCTGTCGACGGTCTCGGACGCGCTGCCGCCGGTGCCCCCGCCGCCGCCCCCGCCGCAGGCGGTCAGGGCCAGTGGCATCACGGCCAGGGCGGCTGCCACCGCGAGTCGCTTCTTGATCATTAGTCCAGAGCTCCCTTGCTGTTGGAACTTGAATGGTTGAGCGTTTAACCACTAACGAGGTACGAAATCGGTTGAGCGCTTAACTGGAATTGCGAAGAGTTTGCCGGGAGTGGCGGCGCGTTGTCAAGACTTCTGGGAAAATCGCTTAACCTGTTCGGCGAGTCCGGGTCAGAAAGACCCGGCGTCGGCGCGAAGGAGAGACGATGGCGGCCACCATGAAGGACGTCGCCGAGCGAGCCGGCGTGTCCATCGCGACCGTGTCCTTCGTGATCAACAACACCAAGCGGGTCACGCCGGAGACCCGGCTGCGGATCGAGACGGCGATGGCCGACCTCGGCTTCCGCCGGAACGTGGTGGCCCGGGCCCTGGCCAGCCGGCGGACGCGGATCATCGCCCTGGTCTATCCGGCCTTGGAGCACCGGATCGGCGGCTCGATCGCCGACTTCATCACGAGTGCCGCCCGGGCGTCCAGCGAGGCCGACTACCACCTGGTCGTCTGGCCGATCAGCAACGACGCCACCGAGTTGACCGCGCTCGTGGGTCAGGGACTCGTGGACGGCGTGCTGCTGATGGAGGTGCAGCTGGAGGACGCCCGGGTCGAGGTGCTGCGTGGCCTGGACATCCCGTTCGCCCTGATCGGCCGGACCCGCGACGTCAGCGGCCTGGACTACGTCGACATCGACTTCGACACCTCGATGCAGCTGGCCATGGACCACATCATTGAACTCGGTCACCGCGAGACCGTTCTGCTGTCGGGGAGCCAGGAGAAGATCAGCTACCGGCTGTACGGTCCGTACGAGCGGGAAGAAGCGGCCTACCGGCGAATCACCGAAGAGAACGGCATGCGGCCGATCGTCATGCGCTGTGCGCAGTCCGCTGCCGGCGGCCGCGAGGCCGCTGCCCGGTTGACTGTCGAGGCACCCGAGGCGACGGCGGTCCTGGCCGCGGACGAGGCGAGCGCCGCGGGGCTGGTCGCCGGTCTGCACCAGCTCGGCCGCCGTATCCCGGCGGACCTCTCGGTGATCAGCGTGCTCAACTCCAAGGAGATGGCCGCCGTCTCCGATCCCCCACTCACGCTGGTCGTCGCGCCCGGGCTTGAACTCGGTGCCCTCGGGGTCGAAGCCTTGTTACGCCGACTCGAGGGCGGCACGCCGCAGGAGCCAGTTCTGCGGGCCGGGATCTTGGAGATGGGCGAATCGACGGGTCCGGTGCAAAGGCAGACAGCGAGGCGCCGCCGCCCCACATGATCCTCAGCCGGCGCCCCAGAGCTGGTCTACCGCCACCAGCTCAAGCCGGCGTCCAGCCCGGCGGTGATCGCACCAGCTCTTCGAGTCCAGGACGGACCGTGCCTGACCCTGGTGTGCATGACCTTGGTGTGCATGACCTTGGTGTGCATGACCTTGGTCGTTGTCACTCGATTGGTCACTCAGGGGCCTCCGCACCGACACGATCGACGGCCGTCTGTTGGCCCCTACGCCGGTTTCAGCGCTTCACCGCCGAGTGGCCATGGAGATGGCGGCCCGTCGACCTGGAGGAGCTTACTTCTGATCTTCGCGGCGATCGCACGAGCCCTGGCCACCGTGCGCAGCTACCAGGGCGCGTTGCGCCAGTTCCTCGACTTCGTCGCCGATCCGCGGTACGAGTGGTCGACGGTGTGTGACCGCCTGTTCGGGACGCACCCGATCTAGAGCTGCTTCGAGTGGAACACCGTCGCGCACGCGGCGGATTATGAGGGACGACCGGCGCGGCGGGCGCTGACCAAGGTGGAGCTGCAGCGGCTGTTCGATCATGCTGATGAGCAGGTCGCGGCCGCACGGGCCGGCGGCCGGAAGGGATGGCTGGCGGCGATGCGCGACTCGGCGGCGATGAAGGTCCCCTACGCCTGGGGCTTGCGGCGCCGGGAGCTGGTGATGCTCGAGCTGGCCGACATCGGTAACAAGCCGGAGGCGTCCGAGTTCGGCACCTACGGCGTCCTCTACCTCAGGTGGGGCAAAGCAGCGCGCGGTGGGACAACTCGCCGCGGCAGTGTCTTGACCGTCCTCCCCTGGTCGGTGCGGGTGGTGCAGCAGTGGGTCATCGAGTACCGCGACCTGTTCGACCATGCTCACCAGACCGGATGGCTGTGACCAACCGAACGGTCAAGCCGCCTCAGCGAGGTCGCGTTGAGCGCCCGGTTCAGCCGATACCGCGACGAGCTCGACCTGCCCGTCGAGCTGAGCCTGGACTCACTGCGACGCTCCTACGTCACGCACCTGATTGAGGCTGGCTACGACCCCGCTGTTCGACCAGTAGCGGGTCGGCCACTCCTACGCCTCGACCACGGCGCTCTACACGTCGGTGTCGGCCAACTGGGTCGACGTCCGCCCCGACTACCGACCCGAACGCGCCCGCATCGTCGACGACGAATGAGAAGCCCTCGCAAGCTCGTGGGCGGCCATCAGCTGCCGCAGGTTTCACCGGAAGGTGATCTTGCGGACCATCACGCATCCTCATGATCAGTACGGGCACGGGCGTCGAGCAACGTGCCCGACGGTCCCGGCCGACCCGGACCGGTGGCACCCGTGCGTGCGCAGCGGCCAGTCTCCTCGACGACCACGACCTGCCGGTCACCCCGAGACTGATCGGCCTGCTGGTCTCGTGGTCGGCCAACCACTCTCCTGGATCGTCCGCCTCCCCCGCGACAGCGTGACCGTCACCGACGGCCAGACCAGCCTGCGGCTTGGCCGTCATGCTCTCGAAGTCCCGTCCGAGATCGCCAGGGTCGTCCATGATCATCTGGCGCAGATCAACGAGCATCGGAACGAAGCCGGACATCCCAGCAGCGGTGGCTGTTTCCCGACCTGCAGCCCGGTCAGCCACTCCACGTGTTCAACGCCTCCAGCATGCTGAGGGAGTCGGGCTCCCGGCCCGCGTGGCCGTAACAAGGCCTGGCGCCAGATGGTCCAACAAGCACCCGCGGTGATCCTCGCCGACGGACTCGGCGCCCAACGCGGAACCGCCGCGCCAGAGATCACTTGCGCCGACTACGCCAGCTGTCCCAGCAGTGCCGATCCGCAGCATCGCGGCCTGCCCGCAGGGTGAGAATTCACCCCGCCGAGCTACAAGTACAGCAGACGGTTGCGTCACCGTTAGCGGACTGGTGAGCGAGACGCAGACTCGCCTCTGTTCGACCCGGCCAGTCGCCCACGCCCCCGGCAGCAGTAACGAACTAAGTCGGATGACGATCCTCGTGATCGGGCGAAACCCAGCACAGCCCAACCTCCGCTAACCCGATCGTCCTGCAAAACACGCCTGCGCCGCTGAGGGTCAGAGGTTGGTTTGGGCTTCCAGGGCGTCGGGGTACCGGCCCCCCTGGATGTCGATCCTGGACGAGAGCTCGTCGAGTTGGGCGAGTTCGGACGCTGTCAGAGCGACGTCAGCGGCGGCGAGGTTCTCTTCTAGGCGATGGGCCTTGGTGGTGCCGGGGATGGGCACGATCCACGGCTGCTGGGCCAGCAGCCAAGCCAACGCGATCTGCCCTGGGGTGGTGCCTTTCGCCTCGGCGATCTCCTTGACCTCGGCGACCAGGGTTAGGTTGTGTTCCATGGCATCGCCGGCGAACCGGGGGATCTGACCCCGTAGGTCGTTGTCGGCGAAGGTGGTCGAGGTGTCGACCGCACCGGTGAGGAATCCCTTGCCGAGAGGGCTGAACGGGACAAAGCCGATGCCCAGCTCGGCGCACACGGCGAGGACGTCGGTCTCGGGCCGGCGCCACCACAGGCTGTACTCGCTCTGGACCGCTGCGACCGGTTGCACGGCATGAGCGCGTCGGATGGTGTCGGCTCCGGCCTCGGACATACCGAAGTGGCGGATCTTGCCGGCGTCGACCAGATCCTTGACCGCGCCGGCCATCTCCTCGATCGGCACGTCGGGGTTCACGCGGTGCTGGTAATAGAGATCGATCACGTCCAGCCGGAGTCGCCGTAGCGATCCGTCGACCGCGCCGGGGATGTCGGCCGGACCCAGCATCCGTCCCCGGGGCTTGCGTTCGGCCGGGTCGATAGCCTGGGCGAACTTGGTGGCGATCACCACCCGGTCGGTGTACGGCGCCAGGGCCTCGCCGACAAGCTCCTCATTGACGTGCGGCCCGTAGATCTCGGCGGTGTCGAAGAACGTGACGCCGAGGTCGACGGCCCGGTGCAGCAGCGCGATCATGTCGCGGCTGTCGGGCATGGTGCTGTAGCCGCCGGTCATCGTCATGCAGCCCAAGCCGATGGCGGAGACCTCCAGTCCGCTGCTGCCCAGTGTGCGCTTCTTCATGTGATTCTCCTTCGATCCGTGTGGTGTGCTGTCGTTGCGGGTGTGGGGTCAGTCGGCCGGGCGGAGGCTGGCGGCGTCGATGACGAAGCGGTAGCGGACGTCGGAGCGGAGGACCCGGTCCCAGGCGTCGTTGACGGCGGCGACCTCGATCAGCTCGATCTCGGGTTCGATGCTGTGCTCGGCGCAGAAGTCGAGCATCTCCTGCGTCTCGGTCAGACCGCCGGTGGAGGAGCCGGCGAAGGAGCGGCGGTTGCCGAACAGGGAGAACACCTCGACCGGCAACGGCTCGGAGGGGGCGCCGACGCTGACCAGGGTGCCGTCGCGGCGCAGCAGACGCAGGTAGGCGTTCAGGTCGATCGGGGCGGAGACTGTGTTGATGATCAGATCGAAGCTGTTCGCGAGCTGATCGAACGTCTCGGGGTCGCTGGTCGCGTAGTAGGCGCCGGCGCCGAGGCGAAGACCGTCGTCGCGTTTCGACAGGGTCTGCGACAGCACGGTGACATCCGCCCCCATGGCGTGAGCGAACTTGACGGCCAGGTGGCCGAGGCCGCCCATGCCAACCACGGCCACCGCATTGCCGGGCCCGGCCTGCCAGTGCCGCAGCGGGGAATAGGTGGTGATCCCGGCGCAGAGCAGCGGTGCGACGGTGCTGAAGTCGAGCGATTCGGGGATGCGGAGGACATAGTCCTCGTCGACGACGACGTGGGTGGAGTAGCCGCCCTGGGTGATGGTGCCGTCCCGGTCGACGGAGCAGTAGGCCTGCGTGTTGCCTCGCAGACAGTACTGCTCTTCCCCGGCCCGGCAGTTGTCGCACTCTCGGCAGGAGTTGACGATGGTGCCGACCCCGACCCGGTCACCGACCGCGTGCTTGGTCACGTCGGTGCCGATCTCGGTGACGGTGCCGGCGACCTCGTGGCCGACGACTTGCGGGTAGGTGATCGGGCCCCAGTCGCCGCGGACGGTGTGGATGTCGGAGTGACAGACCCCGGCGTAGGCGATCTCGATCAGGACGTCGTTGGGTCCGACGTCGCGGCGGGTGATGGTGGTCGGCACCAGGGGGTCGGTCGACGAGGTCGCCGTGTACGCGTTGACGGTCAACATCAAGAGTTCCTTTCGTACAGGTCAGTGCTGGAGGTCCATGGGTTCGGCGAAGACCCGGAAGGTGTCTCGGCCTGCGTGCATGGTCCAGAGCCGGTCGGCGAGGATGTCGGGGTCGTGGGTGGGATGTCCGGGGGTGATGCCGCCGGGGATGATCAGCTGGCCGACGTGGATGTTCTCCTCGGCTAGGGCGGTGTGCAGCATGGTCGCGTAGGCGCCTTCGGCGGCGAACGCGATCGAGGTGCCGGCGACCTTCTGGTTCGGTCGGGCGCCGCTGCCGCCGTTGACGAACAGCACGGTTCCGCGGCCGAGGGCACGCATCCCGGGCAGGACGTGGCGGACGGCGGTGAGGGGACCGTAGACGGAGAACTCGATCGCACCGGTGAGGTCGGCCACGGTGGTGTCGAGGACCGGGTGCATGAACGCGGCTTGCGGTACGGGGCTGTACTGCAGCACCTCGACCGGCCCGAGGTCATCGGCCGCCCGCGCCAGAGCAGCGGTCAAGGCGTCAGGCTCGCGGACGTCAGCGGCGTAGCCGCGGGCGGTCACCCCGGCCGTGGTCAGGTCGCCGGCGAGGGCATCGACCCGGTCCCGGCTGCGGGACACGACGGCAACGGTGAACCCTTCGGTGCCGAACCGGCGGGCGACGGCCGCGCCGAGCCCTGGGCCGGCGCCGACGATGGCGATCGTGGTCATGTCTGCGTCTCTCCTGCGACGTGTATCGAGGCTTGGTGGAGTCAGGATCCGCCGCTAGGGTCAGGCGGGGTCGTGGGTGTGGAGCCGAGGTACGCCAGGAGCTGTGGTTTCGGCCGCAGCGGCCACCTCGGCGTGCTCGGTGGCCTGCCAGGACGCGAGCAGGTCGAGCGCGTGCGCGGTGGGTGAGCCCGGTTCGGCGGCGTAGATGGTGAGGCTGAGGCCGGGGTCGGAGATCATGTCGACGCTTTCGTAGGACAGATCGAGATCACCGACCACGCCGTGGTGGAACAGCTTGCTGCCAGCGCCGTGGAGACGGACGTCATGGCGGCCCCATCGGCGACGGAAGTCATTGCTCCGGGTGGACAGCTCCCCGACGAGGTCGTGCATGGCCTTGTCGTGAGGGTCTCGGCCGGCCTCGGTCCGCAGGATGGCGACACAGGTGTCCGCCGCGATCTCCCAGCGGGGGTAGAAGTCGTGGGCGGCGCCGAGTTCGAGGAACGTGAACCGGGCGAAGTTGGGCGGCGCGCCGGCCGCACTGGCGTACACGGCAGCGTGCATGGCCCGACCGAGATCATTGGCGGCCAGCAGATCCATCCGACCGTTGCGGACGATGGCCGGTGCGGTGATCGCGTCGAGCACCCAGGTCAGACTCGGCCGCGGTGTCGATTGCTGACTGGCCTGGCGACGTGGCCGCATCCCGGGACTGGTGCCGTCGGCGGCGTGGGCGAGGTTGAACAGGAGGGTGCGTTCGGCGTCGTCGAGCTGCAGGGCACGGGCGGTGGCCTCGAGCACAGAGGCGGAGACACCGCCGAGGGCGCCGCGCTCCAGCTTGGCGTAGTGCTCCACACTGACGCGGGCGAGGGCTGCGACCTCGCCACGACGCAGGCCCGGGACACGGCGGGCGCCGATGTCGGGCATGCCGGCCTGCTGCGGGGTGATCTTGGCCCGCCGCGAGATCAAGAACTCGCGTACCTCGGCTCGGTTGTCCACGATCTCGACCGTACGGGGAAACCTCCACACCTGGGATCCCCTGTCAGTACATGTCTCGACAGGGACTCCCATTCCCGGTCGGAAGCATGTTGGCCGACACCAGGCCAGAGATGCGACGATCGGGAAGCCGAACTGACGAGAAGATTTCAGGACCAGCCCCTGATCGACAACGCCCGCGCCGAACTCTGATGGTGACCGCATTCCCGCGACGAGAAGGAGATCGACATCGTGAACCCGACCTACAACTTCGCCGGGCAGGTAGCCCTCGTCACCGGCGGAAGCAAGGCATGGGCCTGGCCACCGCCCGCGCGTTCGCCGAAGCCGGAGCCGCGGTCGTCCTGGCCGACGTCAACGAGACCAGCCTCCATGCCGCCGCCGATGAGCTCAACGCCGCCGGCCATCGCGTGCTGGGCGTCCCGTGCGACGTCTCCGACGAGGACAGCGTGGCCGCCATGGTGAACGCGGCCGTCGACACCTTCGGACGGCTCGACATGGCGTTCAACAACGCCGGCATCCAGGTTCCTCCCAGCGATGCCGCGGACGAGCTGGCCGAGACCTTCGACCGGGTCAACGCGATCAACCTGCGCGGGGTGTGGGCCGGTATGAAACACGAGCTGGCCCTGATGCGCACCCAAGGCAGCGGCGCCATCGTGAACTGCTCCTCCCTCGGCGGACTGGTCGGCCTGCCCGGCCGGGCCGCCTACCACGCCTCCAAGCACGGCGTGATCGGCCTGACCAGCAGCGCCGCCCTGCAGTACGCCCCGCGCGGCATCCGCATCAACGCCATCTGTCCGGGCACCATCGAGACCCCGATGGTCACGGACATGATCGCCAAGGGCGAGCTCGACCGCGCCGAGGCTGCCGCCGCCACACCCATGGCCCGACTGGGACAAGCCGACGAGATCGCCGCCTCCGTGCTGTGGCTGTGCAGCCCCGGTGCCAGCTTCGTCGTCGGCGTCGCCCTTCCCGTCGATGGCGGTTACACCGCCCAGTGACGAGTCCGGACCCGTCCGCCGGGACCCACCTGACAGGTCCGGCACAGCTCGACCATCAGCCCCACAGAGACCTCACCACCAGCGAAACCAGCAGCAGCGTCAGGAGAAGACCATGCAGATCCAGCCGAAGCCCGCGACGGTGAAGAACCCGCCGGAACAGTTCACCGGCGACGTTTGGTTCGACGTCATCGCCACCCCGCAGCACGAGGACCAGCGCATGGTCGTCGGACTCGTCCGATTCGCCCCCGGCGCCCGCACCGCCTGGCACAGCCACGCCATCGGAGAGACGCTGCACGTCACCCACGGCATCGCCCGCATGCAGTCCCGCGGTGGCGACATCATCCACCTGCACCCCGGACAGACCGTCTACACCCACCCGGTGAGGAACACTGGCACGGCGCCACCCCCGACGACTTCATGGAGCAACTCGCCATGTTCGAGACAGGGGACGACCCCGGCACCGGCACCACCTGGGGAGAACACGTCACCGACCAGGAATACAACAACACCAGCCCTGACTGAGCCGCACCAGCCGAGAAGGAACACCCATGACCGATCAACCCCGACAGGTCGGAGGCGGCCGCCGCGCCATCGGCGACATCGCCCCGAAGCTCGCCGCACTGACCGACGACGTGCTCTTCGACGACGTCTGGAACCGACCCGAGCTGTCCGCACGGGACCGTAGCCTCATCACCGTCACCGCTCTCATCGCCGGCGGGCACCCCGACCAGCTCCGCTACCACCTCGGCCGGGCCCTCGAGAATGGCGTCACCCGCACCGAGCTGGTCGAAGCGATCACCCACCTGGCGTTCTACACCGGCTGGCCCGCAGCCATGAGCGCCGCCACCATCGCCCGCGAGGTCTTCGGCACGACCGGAACCGACGCGCGCTGAGCGGCAAACTCTGACGAGGGACGTACTCCGGGTACCTCCCTCGTCAGGGTGTTCCTCACCCGACGTAGGTTTCCTAGCGTTGCTGTCATGATCGGCATCCGGCGTCCCCGCGAACCTCGTACCGTCCAGCCTCGGCGATCGGCCTTTCCCTTGGGATTGGTCGTCGTTTTCGCCTCTGTCGCCGCCTGCGTCGCCAGCCCGGCAGCACCTCCCAATCCCGCCCCCGAGGCCACCCAGCCGTCCCCGCGCCCTACGAGCCCGAGCCCCTCGAGCACGGCTTCACCCGACCGGGCAACGGACCCTGCGAGCCCCGCGACGCCGGCGGCGTCGGGTATCACCCCAATCCGCGTCACCGTGGGCGACCAGGTCTTCTCCGCCGAGCTGTACGACAATCCGACCGCCCGCGATCTTGCCGACCAGCTGCCGCTGACCATCACGGTGGACGATCTCCACGGGCTGGAGAAGACCGGCCGTCTGCCGCGAGCCCTGACCACCGACGGTGTGCCAGCCGGGTCTGACCCCGAGATCAACGAGATCGGCTACTACGCCCCCGGTCGCAACCTCGTCCTCTACTACGGCGATGTCGGCTACTACACCGGCATCATCCGGATCGGACGCTTCGAGAACTCCATCGACACCATCGCCGACCAGCCCGACGGCGTCACCGTCACCATCGAGCGGGACTGACATGCACCCGGATCATCGGCAACCAACTAAGCCGGAAACGTTAGCGAACCAACGGAGCGCCGCCAGCTTGGAACGGGGTCTTACCGTGGTCAACCGGGCCCTATGCGACCAGCTCCCGCTACCAACCCTGCTGGTGTTCGCCCTCCTGGGGTGGCCTCTTCCTGCCGGTGACCATCAGCTTCTTCGGCGTCATCGGACTCCTCACGGTCCTGCGCTACCGGAACTCCATCTACCCCGCAAGGCGCTGACCTGGCCACACACGAGTTCTGGTGTAGATGCCCCCGTCGGTTCTTGCGCACTTCTCTAGTTCTCGACGTGCTACGAGAGTGCAGTCGAATCAACGCGGACAGGTGAGGTGGATCTGCAACGGGTGGCGTGGGGCCCTGAGCTTAGATGTCCCGGGGCGCATCGCCTAGGTCTTCGCCGATCGCGCCGCCGGGCTACGCCACGCCGCGACGGTTCGGTTGATGTAGGTCCCGACGGTGCCGGTGACGTCGGTGGAGGGGTCGAGTAGCCATTGCAGGCCGATCCCGTCCAGCACGGCGGTCACCAGACGCACCTCTTGGTCGATGGCCGCCGGGGGGAGCGCCGCGATCTCGCCGGCCTCGATGGCTTCTCGCAGGTGAGTGGCGAGGGTGGCGAGATTGTCGGTATAGCGCTGCTGGATGAACTCGTGGGCTGGATGGCTAGGGCTGGTCGCCTCGGCGGCGATGGTGGAGAACAGCTCGAGCAGTCCCCGCTTCGCCAGGTGAGCCCCCATCACCTCCGGCAGGCGGCGGAAGTAGTCCAGCCCGGTCACATTGGTGAGGCGAGCCTCGACAGTGTGGTGGTCCCAGTCCTCCAAGACGGCCATCAGCAGCCCTTCCTTACTCCCGAAGTGCTGGAGCAGGGAGGCGGGTGAGACACCGATGCGGTCGGCGATGGTGCGGACGGATCCGCCGGCATAGCCGTACTCGGCAAAGACGGCGGCCGCGGCCTCGATGATTTGCTCGCGCCGGCGGAGGCCGGTGCGGTAGGGCCCGCGGCTGCCGACAGTGGTGCTGGCGTTCGTCATCAACCGATTGCTTCCCTATCCCGGGGTTGACCAAACTTTATCACTCGTTTACAGTTGGATACAGTAAACGATCGTTCACAGTTGGCTTCTGTCTGGTTCGCGAGGAGAGTGCATGTCGGAGAAGCAGGTCTGGTTCATCACCGGTGCGGGGCGGGGCATGGGAGTCCATTTCGCGCAGGCGGCACTCGCGGCGGGGCATGCCGTGGTGGCCACCGGTCGCCGTCCCGAGACCGTCCGGGAGGCTGTTGGGGACGCCGACGATCTGCTGGTCGTGCAGCTGGATGTCACCCGCCCGGCCGACGCCGAGGCGGCCGTGCAGGCCGCGGTGGAACGGTTCGGGCGCATCGATGTCCTCGTCAACAACGCCGCGAACTTCTACGGCGGCTACTTCGAGGAGCTGACCCCCGAGGAGATCGCCGACCAGCTCGCCGACCAGCTCGCCACCGGGCTGATCGGGCCGATGAACGTCACCCGGGCGGTACTGCCGGTGATGCGTCGGCAGCGGTCCGGGCACATCCTGTCCATCTCCTCTGGTGCGGGACTGGCCGGGTTCGAGTTCAACTCCGCCTACTCCGCCGCCAAGTTCGGGATGGAGGGCTGGATGGAGGCCCTGCAGCCCGAGGTCGAGACGTTCGGGATCGCCACCACGATCGTCAACCCCGGTTTCTTCCGCACCGATTTGCTAACCCCGGACTCCGCCACCTACGCCACCTCGTCCATCGACGACTACGCCGACCGGCACGCCGAACGCGTGCAGTGGTACCAGGACATGAACGGCCAGCAGGAAGGCGACCCGGCCAAGCTCGCCCATGCCCTGCTCACCATCACCAGCCTGGAGCAGCCACCTCGCCGGTTCATCGCACTCGAGGCGATCCTCGAGGTCGCCGAGCAGAAGGCCCAAACCCTTCAGGCGCAGGCCGACGCCTTCCGGGAGCTGTCCAGCTCTCTCACCCACGACAACGTCTGACCAGAGCAAACCACTGTCGGTAGCGGTTACGTAGGCCGCCAACCCCTCATCACCAAAGAAGTGAAGGAGACGATGATGGAGTACTCCGTCCTCGGTTCGACCGGGGTGAAAGTGTCCCGGATCTGTCTGGGCACCGCCACGTTCGGGGTCGCCCCGACCGCTCAGGACGCCGACCGGCTCGTCGGCGCGGCGATCGATCTGGGTCTCAATTTTGTCGATACCGCCGACGTGTACGGCAACATGCCGGTCTTCGACCGGCCCGGCGCCCCGGCCGCCGCCGACCGTGAACCCGCGGAGCAGATCCTCGGCCGTGCCCTCCGCGGCCGCCGCGACGAGACGGTGATCGCGACCAAGTCCAACGGGATCGTCGGTCACAACATCAACGACCGAGGGTTGTCGCGTCGTCACATCTTCCGTCAGGTCGAGACGAGCCTGCGCCGCCTGGAGACCGACTACATCGACATTTACTACGCCCACGATCCGGACCCGGACACGCCGTTGGAGCAGACCCTGGCGGCCTACGACGATCTGATCCGGCAGGGCAAGATCCGCTATGTCGGCTTGTCCAACCATCCCGCCTGGCAGGTCACCCAGGCCCTGTGGATCACCGACGACCGCCGTCTGCAGGCACCGGTCGCCGCCCAGGTGAAGTACAACCTCATCGACCGGGCCGCCGAACGGGAGCTCGGCCCCGCCAGCCAGCGGTTCGGGCTGTCGATTATCCCCTACGCGCCGCTGCACGGCGGGCTGCTCGCCGACCTGGGTGTGCTGGACCGTGAGGTCTCCGGCGACCAACGCTTCTCCGGCGCCGGGTTCAGCGACACCGAGATTGCCATCGCCCGGGAGGTCGACCGGCTCAGCCGCACCTGGGGGCTGCAGCCGTATCAGGTGTCGCTGGCCTGGCTGCTGTCCCGCCCGGCGGTCGCCTCCGCCATCGTCGGCGCCGAAACCCTCGACGAGCTCCAGGCCAACGCCACCGCAGCCGACGTCCAGCTCGACGCGGCACAGCTCGACGCCCTCACCGCCTTGGCCATCGAGCCCGGAGCCTTCCACCACCGCGCCGGGGACGGACCCGAGCCACCACCCACCGCGGCCACAGCCAACTGAGGACCTTCCTCGTCACCACAGACAGACCCGGCCCCGCGCACTGATCGCTGCCGCAGCCCGGCACTACCTCCCGCCCCCAACCTGCTCGCACCAGCAAAGGAACCCGTCATGCCTCGAGCCGATCAGGCCACCGTCGATCTTCTGACCGACTACTTCCAGGCGATGGAAATGAAGGACTTCGACCGGTTCGGCGCCTACTACGCCGACGACATCACCCAGACCTTCGCCAACGCCCCCACCATTACCGGCCGCGACACCACGCTCGCCCGCATGGTCGACCTGCTCGGCAAGGTCGAGTCGCTGGCGCATCCGCTGATCAACGTCTGGCAGGAAGACAACGGCGTGGTGATCTTCGAGGTCACCAGCATCTGGCGCTTCCACGACGACACCGAGGTGAAGATCAACGCCTGCTCGATCTTCACCATCGCCGACGGCAAGTTCACCGACCAACGCATCTACGTCGACAACGCGCCCGTCGACCGCTACCTCGCCTAGACAGCACGTACCCGAACCAGAAGGCACGATCATGTCCCGCATCCTCATCACCGGCTCCGCCCAGGGCCTCGGCCGCAACGCCGCCACCACGCTGCTCGATAACGGCCACCAGGTGGTCGTCCACGCCCGCAGCCACCAGCGGGCCACCGACCTGTCCGACCTCACCAACCGCGGAGCGGCTGTGGTCGTCGGCAACCTCGCCAACCTTGAGCAGACCCGGTCCCTGGCCGATCAGGTCAACCAGCTCGGCCGGATGGACGCTGTCATCCACAACGCCGGCGTCTACGGCGACACCAGCCGCCATCCCAGCCTGGAAGACCATCCGCGGGTGCTGACCGTCAACACACTCGCCCCCTACCTGCTCACTGGGCTGATCCAGCGACCGGACCGGCTGATCTACCTGACCAGCGACATGCATACCAGTGGCGACGACAGCCTCCACGACATCGCATGGAGCAGCCGCCGGTGGGACGGCACTCAGGCCTACTGCGACAGCAAGCTGTTCGTCACCGCCCTCGCCCTCGCTGTCGCCCGCCGCTGGCCCGACGTGATCAGCCACGCCGTCGACCCCGGCTGGGTACCGACCCGGATGGGCGGCCCCAGCGCCAGCGACGACCTCGAACAGGGCCACCTGACCCAGACCTGGCTCGCCACCACCGACGATCCCGACGCCGTGCGGTCCGGTCAGGTGTGGAAGCACCGCCGACCGACCGCGGTCGCGGCCGCCGCCCAGGACGCCACCTTCCAGGACCGACTCCTCGACCAACTGGCCGACCTCACCGGTCACCAGCTCCTCGAGGCGGCCACTCAGAGTTCGTGACCCACACGCCGGTCACGCGCAGCGACAAGGCACTGGCCGCGCGCACCTGACCTCTTCGGGGTGGTGGGCCGCTTCGACCATTGGTCGCTGTCGAGCACGGACGCGCTGAGCATCTGGACCTTGGCCTGCTCGACGGCCGATGCGACCGATTGGGCGGAGGCGACGGCGGCGTAGAACGACCGAGCGAACACGATGGCGGCGGTGTCGTCGATGCTGTCCGATATCCCGATGACTTCAGGCACGGTCAAGAGAAGATCCTCTGCCCGAGATGTGAACGATGTGGGGCGGTTGTGTCGTTCAGTCCTGCGACGAGGTCGCTGAAGGCGTTCTTACCGACGAAGATCAACAAGGTCGTGGTCATAGCCGCCTGAATCCCGCGGCGCCGGGCCTCTCACCTGGTCCACCAGTGGGGACCGCGGATTGGACCTTGACAGCTGAGACTCTCTTGTGAGTCCCGCAAGTGCCCGCTATCGCGGCGTCGACCGTGCGAGATACGAAACGCCTAGTGACAGGCGCTTTGATCTAGCTCCCCCAAACTGGACACTGCCCGCGAGGGGCAGAGGTCATCTCATCCGGAGAATGCCTAGTCGGAGGCATGTAATAGCAAACTTAGACAGATCCAACCGAGAGGGTAGTAGAAGCGCCAGGCGCTGACCGGAGGAGTAAAACTCCTAGTCAAAGCCAGTTTCGTGGGCCTAAGTGGACTTGAACCACTGACCTCTGCCTTATCAGGGCAGCGCTCTAACCGGCTGAGCTATAGGCCCGAGTGACGGCTGCCGGGGCGGCAGGCACGATCTGCAAGGCTATCCGATGGCCCGGAGTGCCTCAACTCGGATCGCACCGTGGCGGGCTGGCATTCCTGCAAGGCTTCCCGACTCCTGCACGGTGTGTGCACCATGCAGGAGCTCGGAAACCCTGCAGGACGGACGAGATGGCGGATCAGTCCTCGGCGAGGGTGATCTCCAACCCGCCGAGCATGGTGGCGGCCAGGTTGTAGAGGAAGGAGCCCAGGGTGGCCAGTGACGTGAAGATCACCACGTCGACGCAAGCGATCAGCGCGGTCACCCCCATCACCTTCTGGGTGTTGACGTAGTCCTCGACCCGGAAGGGGGTGGTGTCGCCGGGCGTCGAGATGACGCTGCCCACGATCTCGTTGACGGAAGTGAACAGGCCGGAGGAGGCCAGCACGGTCCACACCACGTACACCGCGACCACCAGCATGATGCCGGCGGCGATCGAGAACAGGAACGACGTCTTCATCACCGACCACGGATCGAGGCGGGAAAGCCGCAACCGCGCCTTTCGGGTACGACGGGCCACACCTGCTTTCCCGACCGGTCCCGCGGCCAGAGTCTCGGCACCCCTGGCCGAGGGCTGGGTGGCGGTGGGAGACAGGGCCACCCCTGGAGCGGCGGCCACGGCCGGCATGATCACCGTGTTGGGGCCACGGTCGCCTGGCTGACCCGGACCACCGGGAGTCGGAGCACCCGGAGCGATGGGGCCCGGTCGGGCGTCGCGGGCCGCTGGGGCCGGCATCGGTGCGGACTGGGGCGCAGTCCTGCCCGCCGCTGTCCTTGGATCTGCGCGGGGCGTCGTCGGGGGCGTCGGGTGGGGGGCCGCCGGGGAAGCAGGCTGCGGCACTGGCTGGGTCGCCGTCTTGGCCACTGGCTGCGGTGGGCGCTGACTGGACAGCGCGGAGCGCCGGATCTGGGTCGTCTCCTCGGGAGTCTCCGCCGTCGGCGACTGCGTTTGCCCAGGATGTGCCTGGGCCGCGGGCGGCCTTGCCGGCTCGCTCGAGGCCGGCTTCATCAAGCCCAGCCGTTCACGCAGCGACATCTTCGGCTTGACCGGAGGTGGGGTTGCTGACGTCGGAGGAACCGGCCCGGACGGCGAGGGGGCGCTGGGCGGCGCGGGCATCGCGCTCGGCGGACTGCCGGCCGAACGTCCGGCGGAGGACGGACTGGCCGCCGGCCAACCCGGACTCGGCTGTGCGTGGGGCTGACCCGACGAGGGACGCGACTGAGGGTACGGCTGAGCCGGCGGCGGCTGTGCGGCGTGACGCGGCGCGGGCTGGGTACGGGCCGCCGGCGGCGGGGAAGGCGTCGGTTGACCGGGACGCTGGTAGCCACTCGGTCCACCCGGCTGGGAGCCGGGCCACGGCTGCTTGGCCGGTGGACGGGCCGGACCGGTCTCGGCGGCGCGCGGCATGCGAGCCATGCGCGCAGTAGCGGCCAACTCCTCCTCGCGCGAATCCCCGGGCGCGCTATGCGCGCCGTTGGTTCCGCCCGTGGCCGGAGCCTGGCCGGGACGTTGTTGCCCCCGGTCGCCTTCAGTCACTGTCATCCTCCTCGACCTCGCCCTCGACGGGCGTCAAGTCGTCCATCCGATCCGGTGACCCTTCATTGGGCGCCGGATTCGGCTCGCTGCCGTCGACGGCCGCAGGCGCAGTCTCATCGAGTTCGGTCACGTCTGCAGTTGTCTCCGGATTCAGCGCGATGACGACGACGGAGTCGCTTTCCCGCACCCCCACGAACCTGACACCCATGGTGTCACGGCCCTTGACCGGAACCTCGGACACCGCGCTGCGGGTGATCTGACCGCTGGCCTTGATCGCGATGACTTCATCATTCTCCGTTACGACCAGCCCTCCGACCAAAGAGCCCCGATCCTCGTTGAGCTTCATGGCCTTGATGCCGAGCCCGCCTCGCCCCTGTTCTCGGTATTCGGAGACCTGAGTCCGCTTCGCGAAACCACCATCGGTGACGGTGAAGACGAAACGATCCTCCTCGGACTCCCCGCGACGGATGATCGACATCGACAGCAGCTGGTCGCCCTCACGGAACCGCATCCCGGTGACCCCGGAGGTGGCCCGCCCCATCGGTCGCAACTGCTCGTCGTCGGCCGGGAACCGGATCGCCTGTCCCTTGCGCGAGATGAGCAGCACCTCGTCCTCGGCGGAGCACAGCTCGGCGCCGATCAACTCGTCGTCGTCGTCCCGGAAGTTGACCGCGATCACGCCGGCCTGGCGCGGCGAGTCGTACAGCGGCAGCGCGCTCTTCTTCACCAGTCCGAACTTGGTGGCCAACAACAGGTACGGCGCCGCGGCATAGTCCCGGATCGCCAAGACCTGGGCGATCTCCTCCTCGGGCAGGAAGGACAGCAGACCCGCCACGTGGCTGCCGCGAGCGTCGCGGTTGGCCTCGGGCAGCTGCCAAACCTTGGCCCGGTAGACCCGGCCCTGGTTGGTGAAGAACAAGATCCACTGGTGATTACTGGTGGCGAAGAGGTGCTCGACCTCGTCGTCGGCGCGCAGCGTCGCCCCGCGAACACCCTTACCGCCACGTCGCTGGACCCGGTAGAGATCGGTGTTGGTGCGCTTCGCGTATCCCCCTCGGGTGATGGTGACGACCACGTCGCTGTCGGGGATCAGGTCCTCGTTGGACATGTCGCCGTCGGCGGCGATGATCTCGGTTCGCCGCTCGTCGCCGTACTTGGTGACGATCTCGGCCAGCTCCTCGCTGACGATCGACCGCTGCCGCTCCGGCCGGGCCAGGATGTCCTTGAGATCGGTGATCACCCGCTCGTATTCGGCCAGCCGATCGATGATCCGCTGCCGTTCCAGGGCCGCCAAGCGCCGCAGCTGCATGTCCAAGATCGCGGTGGCCTGCACCTCGTCGATCTCGAGCAGCTCCATCAGGCCCTGCCGGGCGACCTCGGTGCTGGCGCTGGCCCGGATCAGGGCGATCACGTCGTCCAGCGCGTCGAGGGCCTTGACCAGGCCGCGGTAGATGTGGGCTTCCCGTTCGGCGGCGTCCAGCCGGTACTGGGTGCGCCGCCGGATGACCTCCATCTGATGGGTCACCCAATAGGAGATGAACTGGTCGAGGCGCAGCGTCCGCGGCACATCGTCGACCAGGGCCAACATGTTGCAACCGAAGGTGTCCTGGAGCTGGGTGTGCTTGTAGAGGTTGTTCAGCACCACCCGCGGCTGGGCGTCGCGCTTCAGCACGATCACCAGCTGCTGCCCGGTCCGGGCCGAGGTGTTGTCGCGGATGTCGGCGATCCCGGTCAGCTTGCCGGTGTTCACCAGGTCGGCGATCTTGAGGGCCAGGTTGTCGGGGTTGACCATGTGCGGCAACTCGGTCACCACGAGGTTGGTACGACCGGCCCGGTCCTCCTCGATGTCGACGACCGCGCGCATGGTGACCGATCCGCGACCCGTCCGGTAGGCGTCCTCGATGCCGCGGCGACCGACGATCAGGGCCCCGTTCGGGAAGTCCGGCCCGGTCACCCGCTCCATCGAGGCCTGGAGCAGCTCCTCGGCGGTCGCTTCGGGATGCTCCAGTGCCCACTGCACGGCCGCCGCGACTTCGCGCAGATTGTGAGTGGGAATGTTGGTGGCCATCCCGACCGCGATCCCGGTCGACCCGTTCACCAGCAGGTTCGGGAACCGGGACGGCAGCACGATCGGCTCTTGCTCTTTGCCGTCGTAGTTCGGCTTGAAGTCGACGGTGTTCTCGGTGATGTCGCGGACCATCTCCATGGCCAGCGACGCCATCCGGCACTCGGTGTAGCGCATCGCGGCCGCTGAGTCGTTGCCCGGAGAGCCGAAGTTGCCCTGGCTCGCGACCAACGGGTAGCGCATCACCCAGGGCTGGGCCAGCCGCACCAAGGTGTCGTAGATCGCCGAGTCGCTGTGCGGGTGGTACTGCCCCATCACCTCGCCGACGACCCGGGCGCACTTGTTCCAGCCACGATCGGGGCGGTAGCCGCCGTCGTACATCGCGTACAGGATCCGCCGGTGCACCGGCTTCAGACCGTCCCGGACGTCCGGCAACGCCCGGCCCACGATCACGCTCATCGCGTAATCGAGATAGGACTTCTGGATCTCATCCTGCAGATCGACCGGCTCCCGCCGGTCCGCCGGCCCTGCGGTCACTTCCGTCATGTATCAGCTCCAAGATCAACAAGTGCGCCCGACCCCTCCAGGTTCGGGAGCGAGCGGCCGTCGTGATGCGTTCTGGTGGCGGTTCGGGGGTCGAGCCTGGGCCGGGCCGCCGTGGATGCGCCCTTCGACGGGCTCAGGACCCGAATGCTGATGGTTGGGGTGCTGGGGTCTTGCGTAGGGGCGTGGCGGGCCTGGCGGGAGCCCGAGCTTGCGAGGGCGGATGGTAGCCCCGAGCAAGACCCCAGCACCCCAACCACCAGTCCAGGACCCTCAGATGTCAAGGAACCGCACGTCCTTGGCGTTGCGCTGGATGAAGTGGCGCCGTTGCTCGACGTCCTCCCCCATCAGGATCGAGAACATCTCGTCGGCGCGAGCGGCGTCGTCCAGGGTCACCTGGAGCAGCACCCGGTTGTCGGGATCCATGGTGGTGTCCCACAACTGGTCGGGGTTCATCTCGCCGAGCCCCTTGTACCGCTGGATCCTGTTCTCCTTGGGCAACCGTTTGCCCTCTTCGTCGCCGACCCGGAGCAGGGCGTCCCGCTCGGCGTCGGTGTAGGCCAGCTCCGGCGGGGCGTTGGTCCAGTTGATCTTGAACAACGGAGGCTGCGCCAGATACACGTGGCCGGCTTCGATCAATGGGCGCATGAAGCGGAACATCAACGTCAGCAGCAAGGTACGGATGTGGGCCCCGTCGACGTCGGCGTCGGCCATCATGACGATCTTGTGGTACCGCAGCTTGGCGATGTCGAAGTCTTCGTGAATGCCGGTGCCCAGCGCCGAGATGATCGCCTGGACCTCCTGGTTCTGCAGGATCCGGTCGATCCGGGCCTTCTCCACGTTCAAGATCTTTCCGCGGATCGGCAGGATGGCCTGGATCCGCGGATCCCTCCCCCCTTGGCCGATCCACCCGCCGAGTCACCCTCGACGATGAAGACCTCGCACTCCTCCGGGTTGGTCGACTGGCAGTCCGAGAGTTTGCCGGGTAACCCACTCCGCCCGAGCAGTCCCTTGCGATCCCGGGCGGCGTCGCGCGCCTTGCGGGCCGCGATCCGGGCCAGCGCGGCCGCCTGCCCCTTGCGGATGATCAGCTTCCCCTCGGCGGGGTTCTGCTCGAACCAGTCGCCCAGCTTGGCGTTGACCACCTGCTGGACGAACGACCGGGTCTCGGTATTGCCGAGCTTGGTCTTGGTCTGTCCTTCGAACTGAGGGTTGGCCAGCTTGACCGAGATGATCGCGGTCAATCCCTCCCGGATGTCGTCGCCGGAGAGCCGGTCCTCGGACTTCTTGATCAAGCCCCAGTTCTCGCCCCACTTGTTGGCGGTGTTGGTCAACGCGGCCCGGAACCCCTCTTCGTGGGTGCCGCCCTCGTGGGTGTTGATCGTGTTGGCGAATGTGTGCACCGACTCCAGGTAGGAGGTGTTCCACTGCATGGCCACCTCGAGGCTGGTCGCCGATTCGGCGCGCTCGGCTTCGACCGCGATCACCGACGGGTGCACCGCTTCCTTGGCGCCGGTCAGGTAGATGACGTAGTCGATCAGCCCGTCGTCGTAGCGGAACGTGTCGGTGAAGGCATTCCCGTCGTCGTCCTTGCGGTCGGGGCGCTCGTCGACCACCGTCAGCGTCAGGCCCTTGTTGAGGAACGCGTACTCCCGGAAGCGGGTGACGAGCTTCTCGTACGAGAACAGAGTGGTCTCGAAGATGTCCGGGCTCGCGTAGAAGGTGACCGTGGTCCCGGTGTCAGCGGTCTCTTCGTGCCGCTCCAACGGACCGTCGGGCGTGCCCAGGGAGAAGCTCTGGGTCCACCGGTACCCGTCCCGTTTCACGTCCACCTCCAGGTGCGAGGAGAGGGCGTTGACCACGGAGACGCCGACACCGTGCAGGCCGCCGGACACCTTGTACCCACCGTCACCGAACTTTCCGCCCGCGTGCAGCACCGTCAGGGCCACGGTGACGGCGGGGATCTTCTCCTTCGGGTGCTCTTTGACCGGGATGCCCCGGCCGTTGTCGGAGACCTGGATACCCCCGTCGGGGAGGACGCGGATCAAGATGGTGTCGCAGTAGCCGGCCAGCGCCTCGTCGACCGCGTTGTCCACGACTTCCCAGACCAGGTGGTGCAGGCCTCGCTCACCCGTGGAGCCGATGTACATGCCCGGGCGTTTCCGGACGGCGTCCAGCCCTTCGAGGACGGTGATCGAGTCCGAGTCGTAGACCCCCGCGGCGACCGGGTCGGTGGGATCCGGGGCCGGCCGATGCCCGTTGCCAGAAGTCGAATTCAGATCTTCGCGGTCGTCCGTCACCGGGGCAGGCTCCTGTCACACGCGAGCCGCCCGATCTGGCTCCCACGAAAGGGGTGTCGGATGGGCGGCACGTCATCAGTCTCACGGCTGAGGAAACCGATCTCCCAGCCGTCTTCGAGTATGCGGACAGTCTAGCGTGCACTTGGCCACAAACCCTGATCGGCTGGCCCATCACGGCACGTCAGATCGGCACAGGAACGCCAGAAAGGCCATTTGGGGGCCGGAACAGGGTGGGTCGAGTCACCCCGTACGTAGAGCGGGGCGCACGAGCGCTCCAGCGGCCATCTGGCGGATGCCGGGTTGCCGACCGCTCAGCCGTACGTGTCACGCGGGCCGCGCCCGTCGCGCACCGAGAACCGGCCGTGCTTCCAGGACGGACCGTCCGGCCCGAGCACCTGGATCCGCGTCACCGTCCCGTCGCCGATCTCCGCGTTCAGTCTGGCCACCAGTTGCGGGGCGAGGGTGCGCAGGGAGGTCGCCCACACCGACGACTCGGCGCGCACGACGAGGACGCTGTCGGTGAAGGACTCGGGCCACGAGTGCTCGGCGTTGACCGGACCGACCAGGGTGGACCAGCGGGCCAGGACGGTGTGCACGTTGAGCTCGGTGGCCCAGCCCTTGGCGTCGACCAGGTGCTCGAAGGCCTCGCCGAGCCTCTTCGGGTCGCGGTCGTCGGGTCGGGCTCCGGAGACCTGGGGGTCCGACACCGAGTCGCGGCGGGCTCGGGGCCGGCGCCGACGCCGGGCTCCGACCGCCTTGACGGTCGACTGGGCCAGATCCAGACCGGCGGGGTCGTGGACGTCGACCAGCGGCACCGCGGAGGTGTCCGGGTCGAAGGTCCCGGCCGGGTCGGGGACCGGCGGCTCAGTCGTCGGCATTGACCGTCCCGCCGGCGACCCGGAACCGTCGGCCGTTCAGCTGTACCGGCACGTCGGCGTCGACGGCGGCGGTGACCAGCACCTGCTCGGCGGCCCCGACGGCCTGGGCCAGCCGTTCCCTCCGGACAGTGTCGAGCTCGGCGAAGACGTCGTCCAGGACCAGGACCGGCTCCACCCCGTCGGCCCGCAGCAGATGGAAGCTGCCCAGGCGCAGGGCCAGGGCGAGGGACCAGGATTCGCCGTGGCTCGCGTACCCCTTGGCGGGCATCGGCCCCAGAGTGAGGGCGATGTCGTCGCGGTGCGGTCCGACCAACGAGATCCCGCGGGCGATCTCCTCCGACCGCCGCTCCCCCATCGCAGTCTGCAGGGCGGCGGCAAGCTCGTTCCGGTCGATCATCCCGTCCCCCACCAACAGCGACGACACGGCGGTCTTGTAGTCGGCGGCCGCCTCGGAGTTGGTGGGCGCGATGTCGGCGTACGCCTTCGCGACGTGCGGGACCAGATCTTGTAGCGTCCGCAGCCGCGCCTCCAGGAGCTCGCTGCCGGCCTGGGCGAGATGGGAGTCCCAGACGTCGAGGGTGCCGGCCGAGTCCGCGGCGGGCGGACCGCCCCGGGTGCGGCCGCTCCCCCTCCCACTCATGGATTTCAGCAGCGTGTTGCGTTGCTTGAGCACCTTGTCGTAGTCGGAGCGGACCCCGGCCAGTCGGGGCCAGCGGGCGGTGAGCAACTCGTCGAGAAAGCGACGCCGGTCGGCCGGGTCGGCCTTGACGATGGCCAGGTCCTCGGGTGAGAAGACCACGCTGCGCAGCACCCCGAGCAGCTCCCGCGGCCGCTTGAGAGGTGATCGGTTGAGTCGGGCCCGGTTGACCCGGCCCGGGGTGATCTCCACCTCGATCTGCACCTGCCGCGGATCGTCGAGGGCGGCCTGCACCCGCGCCCGGACCAGCGCACGCTCGGCTCCGACCCGGACCAGCGGGATCTCCGTGCTGACCCGGTGCGAGGAAAGCGTGGACAGGTACTCGACCGCCTCCACCAGATTGGTCTTGCCCTGCCCGTTGGCCCCCACGAACGTGGTCACCCCCGCGCCCAGAACGACGTCAACCCCTACGTACGACCGAAAATCGGCCAACTGCAGATGGTCGACGAACACACGCCCACCCTAGTGACTCGTACCCCGAAGGCCGCCCAGACGGAGCCGAGCTAGCGGGCGGGCTCTGGGGATGCGCTGAAGGACCGTGGTTGGGCCTGGCGGGAGCACCGGAGCCTGCGAAGGTGCGGATGGTAGGTCCGAAGCGCATCCCCAGAGCCCGCCCGCGGAGCCACCCCTAGCGCTCCGTCGCGCTGGCCTCGACCTTGTCGGCCTTTTCCCCTCCGGCTTCGAGCTCGGACCCGGCGGGCAGCTCGGCGTGGCCGCCGAACTGCTGACGCATCGCCGACAGCACCTGGTTGGCGAAGTGATCTTCGTCGCGGGAGGCGAAGCGTTCGAACAGCGACGCCGCGAGGACGGGCACCGGCACGCCGATGTCGACCGCGGCCTTGACCGTCCAACGCCCCTCACCTGAGTCCGACACGCGACCGGCGAGACCGTCCAGCCTCGGGTTGGCATGCAGGGCGGCTGCGGTCAGATCGAGCAGCCAGGAGGAGATCACCGAGCCGCGGCGCCACAGTTCGGCGACCTTGGCCGTGTCGATGTCGAACTGGTAGTACTCGGAGTCTTCCAGCGGGGCCACCTCGGCCGAGTGCTCGCTGGCCTCGAGACCGGCGTCGGCGTTGTGCAGGATGTTCAGACCCTCCGCGAAGGCGGCCATGATCCCGTACTCGATGCCGTTGTGAACCATCTTGACGAAGTGACCGGCCCCCGACGGGCCACAGTGCAGATAGCCCTGCTCTTCCTGGCCGAGGTCTCCCTCGCGGCCGGGGGTCCGCTCGATGTCGCCGGAGCCGGGCGCGATGGACTTGAGCACCGGGTCCAGATAGGACACCGCCTCATCGTCGCCGCCGACCATCAAGCAGTAGCCGCGTTCGAGGCCGAACACGCCCCCGCTGGTGCCGATGTCGACGTAGTGGATGCCCTGCGATCGCAGCTTCTTGGCCCGCCGTACGTCGTCGCGGTAGTTGGAGTTGCCGCCGTCGATGATGATGTCGCCCTTGTCCAAGAGACCGGCGAACTGCTCGACGATCCGGCCGGTGATGCCGGCCGGGATCATCACCCAGACGGCCCGGGGCTGCTGCAGCTTGCTGACGAAGTCCTCGGCGCTGGTGGAGCCGGTGGCTCCCTCGCCCGCCAGTTGATCGACGAACGCGGTGTTGACGTCGTAAACCACGCACTCGTGTCCGTCTCGCATGAGCCGGCGCACGATGTTCGCGCCCATCCGACCCAAGCCGACCATTCCCAGCTGCATCCCAGACCCCAATCCTCGGCGGTTCAGCGGACAACCTAACAGGGGCATTTGCCGCGTCGACAGGTGCTAACTCCAGACGCGAGATCGATCAGCCGCGAGCGTCGGCGAGCGTCGGGTGTGATGTCGCGACCATCCCAGCCGCGAGCGTCGGTAAGCGGAGCGCCGGCTCGGTCTGGACGACCGAAGGAGCAGACACGTTTTTCGTCTGCGAGTGAGGGATGACCGAGTCAGGAGGCGCGCAGCGAGCGCGAGTGGCTTCGATTCAGCCCGGCAGTCGCATCAGCATGATCACGTGCCGGTACTCGGTACTCGGCTCGCCGTCCAACTCGGCCAGACCCGTTAGCTGGCAGGGTTTGCTGGGCGCGGTGAAAGCGAAGTTCACGTACGGAGTGTCGAAGGCTCCGAGGGCATCCAGCAGATAGGTCGGGTTGAAGCCGGCTGCGGTGACGACCTGATCGCCCCCGCCGGGTTGATCAACACTGGCCTCGATGGCCTCTGACGCCTGCGCCTGATCTCCGGTGGCGGCCTCCAAAGTGACCATGCCGTCGCCGACCAGCATCCGCAGCGAAGTGTTGCGTTCGGCCACCAGCGCGACCCGGCGGGCGGCCGCGATGATCTCCGCGGTGGCCACCCGGACGTTCATCAGCGCCTGCGTGTTCATGATGTGGCGGACCTTGGGGAACTCCCCGTCCAACAGCCGGGTGGTGGTCTGCCGCTCCCCCGCCGCACCGTGTCCCTCGAAGCCGATGATGCCGTCGCCACTGGTGCCGCTGGCCAAGCTCAAGATCACCTGGTCGCCCGACGTCATCGACCGGGCCGTGTCGGAGAGCACCTTCGCCGGCACCAATGCTGTGGCCGACGCCTGTGGGGAGGACGGGTTCCAGCTCAGCTCCCGGAGCGCCATCCGGTACCGGTCGGTGGCCAGCAACGAGATGGTCTCCCCCTCGATCTCGACCCGGACTCCGGTGAACACCGGCAACAGCTCGTCGCGACCGGCGGCGACCACGACCTGAGCCACGGCCTGGGCGAAAACGTCGCTGGACACGGCCCCGGTCGCGGCCGGCATCGACGGCAGCGACGGGTAGTCGGCCACCGGGAGGGTCTGCAACGTGAAGCGCGCGCTGCCGCAGGTCAGTTCCAGCCGGGTTCCTTCGGCGCTGAGATCCACCGGCTTGCCCGGCAGGCTGCGGGAGATGTCGGCCAGCAACCTCCCCGAGACCAACACCTCACCGGAGTCGGACACATCGGCTTTGACCGTGATCCGGGCCGACGTCTCGTAATCGAAGCTGGACAGGGTGACGCCGTCGGCGTCGGCCCGAAGCAGCAGCCCGGCCAGGATCGGCACACTCGGGCGGGTTGGCAGGCTCCGCGCGGCCCATTGGACCGCCTCCGCCAAGATGTCACGCTCGAGTCGGATCTTCATCTGGCTTCACGCACCTTCCCGTCTGCCGCTGCGTCGGCTTTGCCCTCGCACGTTCAGACGACGGCGCGCGACGATCATACCGACGCAGGCCGGGACCGCCGTAGATCGTCAAGAACGCTCGCCGGGGAGGAGCTCGCGGAGATCCTCGGCGGCGGCCATCACCTCGTCCTGGAGGGGCTTGATGGATTCCATTCCGGCCGGAACGGGGCCCGAGAACACCGGGCGGATCTCGAACACCAGGTCCAAGACGGCGTCCCGGCTGAGTTCACCGCGACGTAGTTGCATGGCCTCCCCGGCCAGACGGTTGTACTCGTTGACGCGGCCCCGCCAACCGGGGTTGTCCATCGTGCTGTTGGTTCGCATGTCGGCGGCCAGCGCGTCGAGGGCCTTCTCGAGACGGATCAGTTGTGGTTTACGCCGTTCGGCATCGAGCACGATCGGGGTGGGTTCCTCGTCGTCCTCGCGGTTACGGCCGAACAGCTTGCTGAGAATTCCCACAGGTCGCTCCTTCCGGCTGCCGTTCAGCGAGTTATCCGCACCGTACCTCTCTGAAGACTTAGACCTTCAAAAGGTATGTAACTTCTCGTCGTAGTCGTAGGTGGTGTGGAGATTGTGGACAGCGCGGTCTCTGTCCCGGCCAGCGGCCGATCGGGCCTGTTCGCCGAGCTGTGCACGACCGAAAATTACACGGGGAGGATCTGCGGATCAGCTAGCCGACGCGCAAACCGGTCCCGGGAGAGTCCCCAGCCGGACCCACCGCCGGCCCGCGTTGTCCACAACCCCGTCCCCAGGTGTGGGGATGGTGTTACCGCACCGTCATGTGTCGACATTATGCGGTCGGGGTCGGGCGCAGGGCACTTCGACGGCATCAGCGCTGCGAGGCCTGCTGCTTGATGCGGTTCGTCAGCTCCGTGACCTGGTTGTAGACGCTGCGCCGCTCGGCCATCAAGGTCCGGATCTTGCGTTCGGCGTGCATCACGGTGGTGTGGTCCCGGCCGCCGAACTGCTGGCCGATCTTGGGTAGCGAAAGCTCGGTGAGCTCCCGGCACAGGTACATGGCGATCTGCCGGGCCAACACCAGCTGGTGGGTACGGCTCTGGCCGCTCAGGTCTTCGATGGTCAGGTCGAAGTACGCGGCCGTCTGGGCCATGATCAGGCTGGAAGAGATCTGCGCCTCCCCGCCTTCGGGGATCAGGTCCTTGAGGACCACCTCGGCCAGGGCCATGTCGACCTGCTGCCGGTTCAGGCTGGCGAACGCCGTGACGCGGATCAGCGCCCCCTCCAGCTCGCGGATGTTGGTCTGGATCTTGCTGGCGATGAACTCCAGCACCTCTGATCCGGCGACCAGGCGTTCGGCCGCGGCCTTCTTGCGCAGGATGGCGATCCGGGTCTCCAGGTCGGGCGGCTGCACATCCGTGATAAGCCCCCAGCCGAAGCGGCTCCGCAGCCGGGGCTCGAGGTTCTCGAGGTTCTTCGGCGGCCGATCGGAGGTCATCACGATCTGCTTCTGGGCGTTGTGCAGCGTGTTGAACGTGTGGAAGAACTCTTCCTGCGTCTGCTCCTTGCCCTCCAGAAACTGAATGTCGTCGATCAACAACACGTCGACGTCGCGGTAGCGCCGGCGAAAATCGGCCCCGCGATTCTGACTGATGGCGTTGATGAAGTCGTTGGTCAGTTCCTCGGTGGACACGTAGCGGACCCGAACCCGGTCGAAGTAGTCGCGGATGTAGTGCCCGAGGGCGTGCAGCAGGTGGGTCTTCCCCAGCCCGGACTCCCCATAGATGGTGAGGGGGTTGTACGACTTGCCGGGATTTTCCGCCACCGCCACGGCTGCCGCGTGGGCGAAACGGTTGGAGCCGCCGATGACGAAGGTCTCGAAGGTGTACTTGGCGTTCAGCCGGATATCGTCACGCCGCGGCGTACGCGGCTCCAGCGCGTCCTCGAGGAAGCTGGTCCGGGGCGGCGGGGAGCCGTCCAGCATCTCCTCCGGGACGACTCCGCTCGAGGGGCGTCCGTCACTGAAGCGCTCGGTCACATCGGCTGCGGCCCCGTAGCCGGTTGGGCCGTTCTGCTCGGCGGCGGAGCCGAGTCCGGGTGTGAGCGCCTCGTCCACGATCACGGCCAGTTGCATCGAGCGACGGAAGTAGCCGCTCAGTTCCTGCTCGATGGCCTGCCGGAATCGGCCTTCGAGCTGGTTGCGGGTGAAGGTGTTCGGCACCGCCAACATCAAGGCGTCCTGGTGCAACGCCAAGGGCCGCGCGCTCTCCAACCAACGCCGGAGCTCCGGAGGGGAAGCGGAGTAGACGTGCTCCCAGGCAAGCCTGCTGGTGTCGATGTCGCTGCCGGGAGATTGGGTCACTCGTGGTTACTCCGCGTCCTACTTGCTGTCGGCCGGTGGACTCGTCCCCTCCCTCGGCACCGCAGCTGACCAGGTCTCCGGGTGCAGGGACCAGAACCTTCACTCTAGCCACTCCACAGCCTTATCCACACCCTGTGTGCAGCCGAGAGCGAGCCCTAGTTCCCTCGCCGATCGGGTGCGTTTTTCGGACACCACCGGCGAAGTCGGAGACCAACGAAATAGGAGCTGAAAACAACAATGTCGAGAAGAGCCGTGACGCTAGCAACCCGACAGGTCGCCTGCAACCCGATCGAGCAAAATGCCTGACCAGAATCGGCGTGTCGCCTCGACAAGGTGGCGGCAGTCTGTTGGCCGCCGGTCCGCTGTGTGGGCCGTGGCTGGGTTTGACCCGCTTGGTCGGTCCCCGTACCGTTAGGAGGTCGCCTTTGACAACCAGCGATCCTGCCCGCCCCGCCGTTTCCTGTCGGGGTGGTCCTTCAGTCATCTTCAGAATGTGGGAGACCTCCCGTGAGCAAGCGCACCTTCCAGCCGAGCAACCGGCGCCGTAGCCGCACCCACGGCTTCCGGCTGCGGATGCGTACCCGAGCCGGACGCGCCATCCTCGCCGCTCGACGGCGCAAGGGTCGCGCCAAGCTGTCGGCCTGAGCAGGTCGGCGGATCCGTGTTGCCGGCACCGTCTCGGATGCGCAGGGCGGATGAGTTCCAGCGCACGGTGCGGCGTGGGATCCGCGTCGCTCGGCCGACCCTCGTGATCCACGCCGGTCGCGGCCCGGAGCCGGGTCCCGCCCGGGTCGGTTTCGTGGTCTCCAAGGCGCTCGGGTCGGCCGTCCGCCGGAATCGCGTCAAGCGTCGGCTTCGCCACCTGGCCACCGAACGGCTCGGCCAGACTCCGTCCGGTGTCGAGATCGTCGTGCGCGCACTGCCTTCCGCCGCCTCCACCCCGACCCGGCTGCCCGTCGATTTCGCGTCGGCGTGGTCCTCGGCGCTCTCCCGGCTGGAGGGCCGATGAGGCGCGTGCTGATGGGCCTGCTGAAGCTCTATCGGCTCACGATCAGTCCCTTGTACGGCAACGTCTGCCGGTATTACCCCAGCTGCTCCGCGTACGCTTTGCGCGCCGTCGAGGTGCACGGGGCGGCTCGGGGCAGCTGGCTGGCGGCCCGGCGACTCGCGCGATGCCACCCGTGGACGCCCGGTGGGTACGATCCCGTGCCGGGAACCCCTGAATTCGACGATGAAATGCGTGATTTGGCCGCTCGGGAGGCGAGACTGGACTCCAGTCATCCCCACCGGCACGTCCAGTTGGACGATCACGCACCCGAGCGGGCCGGTGTGGCTCACGTACGAGGTGGAAATTGATCGACCAGATGATCCCGATGCTCATCCCGATGGCGTTCTGGGATCCGTTCGTGGGCTTCTTCAACGCCATCATGACGCCGCTGTACTGGGTCGTGTCCGGTCTGCTCGTGTTGTTCCACTACCTGTGGGCGCCGCTGTTCGGCACCGACAACGGCTGGACCTGGACGCTCTCCATCATCTGCTTGACCGTTGTCATTCGGACCGCGCTGATCCCGCTGTTCGTCAAGCAGATCAAGTCCTCGCGCTCGATGCAATTGCTCCAGCCCAAGGTGCGGGAGCTGCAGAAGAAGTACGGTCACGACCGGGAGAAGCTCGGTCAAGAGACCATGAAGCTGTACCGGGAGAACAACGCCAATCCCCTGTCGTCCTGCCTGCCGCTGCTGTTGCAGATGCCGATCTTCCTGGCTCTGTTCTGGGTGCTGAACGAGGCTTCGAACGGCAAGGCGCTCGGTCACTGGTTGGTCATCAACCCCGACCTGGTGGCGTCGCTGGAGAACGCGACCATCTTCGGTGCCCGGATCTCCGACACCTTCATGAGCACCGGCTTCGCCGACGGGATCAACAGCATCCACGTCGTCACGATCTTCTTGATCTTGGCGATGACGGCGACGCTGTTCGTCACTCAGCTGCAGCTGATGCGCAAGAACATGCCGCCGGAGGCGTTGACGGGCCCGTTCGCGCAGCAGCAGAAGATGATGCTGTACCTCTTCCCGATCATCTTCGCGGTCGGTGGCATCAACTTCCCGGTCGGCGTCCTCATCTACTGGTTCACCTCGAACCTGTGGACGATGGGCCAGCAGTTCTACGTCATCCGCCGCAATCCGGCTCCCGGCACTCCCGCCTTCGACGCTTGGGAAGCCCGCCGCAAGGCCAAGGCCGCGCACAAGCACCGCGGCCATGACGGGGCGCCCGAGGACGACGGCTCGCAGGATGCCGACCCTTCCGGCAACGGTCGGACCCGCGTGAGCAGGAACGGTGCCCACGGGTCGACGAGTGCCTCGAGCAGCGACTCGACTCCGAAGGTGATCCGTCAGCAACCGCGCAAACAATCGCGCTCGCAGCGCAAGAGCTGAACCTGGTTCGTCGTCGCTGTGGCTGCACCCACCGCAGCAGGCGCCGACGAACGATCCGACAGCGGCCTGGCCGCCCGAGACCCTGGGAGACCCATGAGCGACACCGAGAACGGCCACCTACCGCCGGCTCCCGATGCCGGCGACATCTCACCGTCCGAGGCCGACACCGAGACGCCTGCGGCCGCTGAGGCCGCCGAATCGAGCGAGTCGCTCGAGGCGGCTGAACCCGCGTCCGAGTCGGAGGTCGAGTCAACACCCAAGACCCGCCGCGCAAGCTCCGAGACGTTGGAGTCCGAGGCCGAGATCGCCGCCGATTATCTGGAAGAATTGCTCGACATCGCCGACCTCGACGGCGACATCGACACCTACATCGAAGGTGATCGGGCGCACGTGTCGATCGTCAGCGATACCGATGTGTTGGTGGGTCCCAACGGCGCCGTCCTTGACGCCCTCCAGGAACTCGCTCGGCTCGCCGTCATGACCGAGACCGGAGAACGCAGCCGGCTGATGCTGGACGTGGCCGGTTTCCGGGAGAAGCGGCGGAGCGAGCTGATCGTTCTGGCCGCCGACGCGGTCCAGGAGGTCAAGTCCAGTCAGGAGAAGGTCCCGCTCGCGCCGATGAACCCGTTCGAGCGCAAGATCGTGCACGACGCGGTGGCCGCCGCCGGTCTGACGAGTGCCTCCGAGGGTGAAGAGCCGAAGCGGCACGTGGTCGTCCTGCCCGTTGGCTGACGTTTTTGTCGTACGTCATGGGTGAGCTCGATCGCTCCGCCTTTCAACCCTATGTCGATATATTGCTAGCTCGAGGCGTGGTCGCTGGGGTCATCGGACCTCGGGAAGCCGATCGCATCTGGGAACGGCACATCCTGAACAGCCTGGCGTTGGTCGATCTGGTCCCCGTCGGGGCAACCGTGGTGGACGTGGGGTCCGGCGCCGGACTGCCGGGTATCCCACTGGCCATTGCGCGGCCCGACCTCTCGGTGACCTTGCTCGAGCCTCTGCTACGCCGCACGACCTTCCTGGAACCGGTGGTGCGCGAGCTCGGACTGGACGAGCGCGTCCGCGTGGTGCGGGCCCGTGCCGAGGATCACCACGAGCGCTACGACGTCGTCACGGCGCGGGCTCTCGCGCCGCTGGACCGTTTGATCCGCTGGTGCCGACCTTTACTGAGGGACGGCGGCACGTTGCTGGCGCTGAAGGGTCGGTCGGCCGAGGACGAGGTCCACGACGCGCGGGACACCTTGCGGGCCACGCGCCTGTCCGCACACGTGCTCGAGATCCCGGCGGGTTCGGGGGCCGAACCGGCTCGAGTCGTTCGGGTGAGCTGAGGCGTTCTTAATCGCTCCTCCCTTCGCGGCTGGCGCGCCACCGCCGAGGTTGGCGTCGGGTGTTCTAGCGTGAGGAGACGGTGAGTCTCACCGCAGGCACTCGGTTCAGGAAGGTCTATGACACTCTCGGTGCGGGCTCCGCTTGCGAGTCCCGGTCTGGGCTGGCCCCAACCGATGCGGATCGGTACCCGCTTGGGCTGGCCGGATGTTTCACGTGAAACGGGTGCGGATTCCTCGTCAGCCGTCGCCCTCAGCTTGGCGGAGGACGACGACGAGGCAGCGGTTGAACTTCGCGCCGCCGAGTCAGAACCCCCTGCTCCGACGGTCTCGTCGCACGCCGGTCTTCCGACCCTGCCGGCCGGGCCGCGACGGGCTCGCTACGACGGGGACGAGCTGAGCACGCCCGCGGTGAGCGCAGAGGAAAGTCCGGCCGTTTCACGTGAAACAACCATCCAGGTCTTCCCGAAACCAACCGTCACCCGAATCATGGTGGTGGCCAACCAGAAGGGCGGGGTGGGCAAAACCACCACGGCGGTGAACCTGGCGGCGGCGCTGGCCCTGGGTGGCCTGCGCGTCCTGGTCGTCGATCTCGACCCCCAGGGCAACGCCAGCACCGCCCTGGGGGTGGAGCACCCCCCCGGCACGCCAGGCACCTACGACGCCCTGCTCGCCGGCGTGCCGATGATCGATCTGGTGGTCGACTCCCCCGAGGCTCCGCTGCTTCAAGTGTTGCCGGCCACCATCGATCTGGCCGGGGCCGAGATCGAACTGGTGTCGACGGTGGCCCGGGAGAACCGGCTGCTGCGCGCCCTGACCAACTATCTGGCCGAGCGGCCGACCGACTATGTGTTCCTGGATTGCCCCCCGTCGTTGGGGTTGCTCACCCTGAACGCGCTGGTGGCGGCCTCCGAGATCCTCATTCCCATCCAGTGCGAGTACTACGCCCTCGAGGGGGTGTCGCAGCTGATGCGGACCATCAACCTGGTCAAGGGGGAGCTGAACGACGAGCTTCAGGTGAGCACCGTGCTGCTGACCATGTTCGATGCGCGGACCAAACTCGCCGCCCAGGTCGCCGACGAGGTGCGCACCCACTTCGCGGCCGAGACGCTGCCCACGGTGATCCCCCGTTCCGTCCGGATCTCCGAGGCGCCCAGCTTCGGTCAGACCGTTCTGACGTACCACTCGGGATCTGTCGGCGCTCGGGCCTATCTCCAGGCTGCGGCCGAGATCGCCCATCGTCCCGCCCCCCAGGAATCCCAGCAGAAGGAGTCCGCATGAGTGTCGGCACCGATCGGCCGCGACTGGGTCGCGGTCTGGGGGAGCTCTTCCAACGGACCGACATGCCGGCTGCCGCGCAGCCACCTTCCCCGGCCAACGGTTCGTGGGCTCCGACGGCGGTGCCGATCCCCGACGGGGCCTACTTCACCGAGCTCCCGGTCGATGCCATCACGCCCAACCCCCGGCAGCCTCGAACGGTGTTCGACGAGGATGCCTTGGCTGAGCTGGTCGCCTCGATCCGGGAAGTCGGCCTGCTGCAGCCGGTCGTCGTCCGGCCGATGACCTCCAACGGCGGCCAGTTCGAGCTGGTGATGGGGGAGCGGCGCTGGCGGGCCGCCCAGGTGGCGGGTCTGGAGACCATCCCGGCGATCGTCCGGGAGACCCAGGACCAGGATCTTTTGCGCGACGCCTTGCTGGAGAACCTGCACCGGGCGCAGCTCAATCCGCTCGAAGAGGCGGCGGCGTACGCCCAGATGCTCGAAGACTTCGACTGTACGCAAGAGGAGCTGGCGACCCGCATCAAGCGCTCCCGGCCACAGATCTCCAACACCATCCGGCTGCTGCGCCTGCCACCGACCGTGCAGCGGCGGGTGGCCGCCGGCGTGCTCAGTGCCGGGCACGCCCGCGCCCTGCTCACCCTCGAGGATCCCGCGGCGCAGGAGCGACTGGCTCAGCGGGTGGTGGCCGAGGGCATCTCCGTCCGGGCGGTCGAGGAGATCGTCGCGGTGGGGGAGCACAGCGAACCTAGGCCGGTGCGAACCCGTACACCGTCAGTGCCCGATCCGCGCGCGGAGGAACTATCCCGGCGGCTCGGCGACCACCTGGAGACTCGGGTGCGGGTCGAGCAGGGCCGGAGCCGTGGGCGGATTGTCATCGACTTCGCCAATGCCGAGGATCTCGAGCGGATCGCGATGCTCCTGCAGTCCCCGGACAGCTCGACTTGACGGCTGTCCGTTTCCGCGCCACTAGATGAAACGAAGCAGCTGAAATTACGGCGTGTCCCGCAGGATCGCTCAGCTAGTGGCGTGGAAACGGAGCATTTGGCCCAGCACCGACCCCTTTGAAACGATTCACCCCTCGGTGGCGTCAGCAAGGCGGAGGGCGTCGCGCTCTTCGTTGGCCAGCTTGGCCCGGACGTCCTTCGTCGCGGAACGCTCGGCGACGAAGGACAGGAACGGTATGGTGCCGGCCAGGGCGATCAGGATCAGCCGCTTCCAGCTCCAGCGGGCGCGGCGGCCGAGATCGAACGCGGTGATGAGCAGAATCATGTACAGCCAGCCGTGGGGGATCGCGGTGAAGAGCACCACCGTGTCGTCGTGCCAGGGCCCGTACTTCAGCGGCAGGCCGATGCAGACCAGGACGACCAGCAGACAGCCGACGACGTAGGCCATGATGCGGTATCGGAGCAGGGCGGCGCGCACCGACCCAGCTTAGGCGGGTCAGCACCGGAGGGTGCGCCTATGGGGCCGAGACGATCGGCCGGTCGATGTCGCTTGGCTCACCGAGATCGCGGGCGATCTTGGCCGCCATCAGCACCGCGAAGGCGGCGAAGATCCACCACTGCACGGCGTACGCTCCGTTCCGCAGCCGGCCCTGACCCTCCGGTAGCACCAGCGGCACGGGCTCCAGCCCCTGCACCTCGGCGTCGGGCGCGGACAACGCCAGATATCCGTCGATCAGCGGCTGGGGCCAGAGTTGCGCCAGCGCCGGAACCCGCACCGAATTCAGCTGACCAGTCGGCGGGACGTCAGCCGCGGCCTCCTCGGAGGGGAGCAACACGCCGGTCTGGGTCATCGGCGTCGCAGGCGGGGGCGGAGCCTCCACCGCGACAAGATCGCCTCGGACGACGCCCCGGACCACCGGCAGGACGCTGCCGTCCGGCAGCTCGAGGGCACTGAGGACCCGGTAGGCGCCGGTCGCCCCGGGGAGCGGGACCAGCAGCTGTCGGTCGGGTAGATACCGCCCGGAGACCACGACCGTCCGCCCGTAACCGTCCCGCACCGCCGAACCCGCGGTTGCCACGGACTCCAGCGGTACTGCCGGCTGAGCGGCCCGCTGCGCGGCGGCCTCGGCTCCCTGGGTGGTGTACACCTGCGACTGCCAATAGCCGAGCAGGATCATCACCGCCGCCGCCGCGAACCCGCCGGACAGCACCGCGATCTGCTGAATGCGCCTCACGGCACCGACGGCAGCGCTGGAGCCGATCGGGTCGACGCCGCCGCGACCCGACCGCCACGGGTGGCGGCCACCCGAACCAGATCGGCGCACGCCTTGCCCAGACTCCAGCCGGCGGCCTCGATGGCCAGCGGCACCGAAGAGGTCTCGGTCATGCCGGGCGCGACGTTGGCCTCGAGGAAGACGGGTCCGCCGTCGTCGGGGATGATCACGTCGGTCCGGGACAGGTCCCGGAGTCCCAACACGTCATGCACCTTCAGGGCGAACTCGGCGCAGCGATCGGCCACCTCGGCGGACACCTCGGCCGGGCAGAGGAAGCGGGTCGCCCCGGCCGTATACCGAGCGGTGTAGTCGTACACGCCGGATTCGGGCCGGATCTCCACCGCGGGCAGGGCGGCCGGTCCCTCACCCCGGTCCACCACCGAGATCGTGACCTCGGTGCCGGTGATGAACTCCTCCACCACCGCCACCTGGCCGTACGCGTAGGCGCCGACCATGGCCGACGGCAACTCGTCGGCCCGGGAGACCTTGCTGCAGCCCAGGGCCGAGCCGCTGCGCGACGGTTTGATCATCATCGGGAACCCGATTTGATCACCCAGCGCCTTGACCAGCGCCTGCGCTCCCAGCTCGCGGAAGATCTCGTGCGGCAAGGCGACCTGGGTCGGCGTACGCAGCCCCGCGTCGGCGATCACGGTGGTCGCGATCGACTTGTCGAACGCCACCCGGCAGGCCGATCCGATCGAACCGATGAACGGGACGCCGAGCAGCGCCAAGACCTCGCGGAGCGCACCGTCCTCGCCCGTTTCCCCATGCAACAAAGGGAAAACGACGGCACGGGGAAGCTCGGCCAGGCGAGCGACCAGGGTGGAGTCGATGTCGGATTCGATCACTTCGAGACCACGGGAGCGCAGCGCCGAGGTGACCCGGCGACCGGACCGGAGCGACACATCCCGCTCATGGGAGAGGCCGCCCGACAGCACGACGACGGTTGATTCGGTCACGGGTTCACCCTTGTTTCTTGATCAAGCTTGGTTGGCGCCGGGCGCCTCGTAGGGCCGCTCGGCGGGCGAGGAGTCGTACGGCTGCGCGCCCCCGAAGGTCTCCAGCACGCCGGCCTCGTACTGCAACACCTCGCCGAGCCGGCGGGTGCCCTCGAGAATCCGTTCGGGCGTGGGGTAGCAGTAGGACAACCGCAGGTGTCGGCTGCCGAAGCCGTCGGCGTAGAACGCGGTACCGGGGACGTAGGCCACCCGGGCGGTCACGGCCCGGGCGAGCATCGCGTGCGAGTCCAGCCCGGGGGGCAGAGTCATCCAGACGAAGAAGCCGCCCGCCGGCACGGTCCACGAGCTCCCGACCGGCATGTGGTCGGCCAGCCCGGCCAGCATGGCGTCGCGGCGTTCCCGGTACATCTCCCGGAAGACCTTGATCTGGCCCTGCCAGTCGTGGTTGGCCAGATAAGCGGTGACCGCGAACTGGGAGAAGGTCGGCGGGCACAGGGTCGCCGACTCCTGAGCCAGCACCAATTTCTCCCGGACCGCGTACGGAGCCAGCACCCAGCCGACCCGGAAGCCCGGTGCGAACGTCTTGGAGAACGAGCCGAGATAGATGACCCGTTCGTCCAGCGACCGCATGGCCGGTGTCGGCTCGGACTCGAACCCCAGCAGCCCGTACGGGTTGTCCTCAATGACCAGCAGGTCAGCGGCGTCAGCCACGGCCAGGATCTCGATCCGGCGGTCCAGCGATTGGGAGACACCGGCCGGGTTGTGGAAGTTCGGGATGGTGTAGAGAAACTTGACCCGCTTGCCGGCCTGCTGCAGCGCCGCGACTGCCTCCGACAGGGCCACCGGGTTCAGCCCCTGGTCGTCCATCGCCACGTGCACGACCTCGCACTGATAGCCCCGGAACACCCCGAGGGCCCCGACGTAACTCGGCGCCTCCACCAGCACCACGTCGCCCGGATCGCAGAACAACCGGGTGACCAGATCAAGGCCCTGCTGGGATCCGACGGTGACGGTCACGTCGTCAGGGTGCGCGGAGATCCCCTCCAGCCGCATCACCTCACAGATCGCGTCCCGCATGGCCGGCTCGCCCTGACCGGAGCCGTACTGCATGGCCTGCCGGCCCCCGCCGACGACGAGCTCGTTCATGGTGGCGCCGACCGCGTCGAGAGGGAGATCGGTGATGTTCGGCATTCCGCCGGCGAGCGAGACGACCTCCGGTCGGTTGGCCACCGCGAACAGCGCTCGGATGGCCGAGGCGGTCATCCCGTGGGTGCGGGCGGCGTACCGGTCGACGTAGTCGTCGAGGCGCGTGTCGCGGCGGCGCAAGCGCTCCAGGCCCGCCTCCGGATCGACGTGGATCCCAGGGGCGGCGCGGCGCACCGGATCGTTCACGATCCAAGGGTGCCTCATTCGAGCCGGGGACGCATGTTGGTCCTGCGTCGTGGCGCCTACGATGGCGGCATGGGCACACGCTCGCGAGGCTCGGCGGATTCGGGGAATTCGGTGGAGCTCGCGACACGGGCCCTGCCTCCCACGCTGCGCTGGGTATTGGTGGCGGCGGCCGCGGCGCTGTGTGGAGTGCTGGCCGGGTTCGCGATGGGATTGGCCCGCCCCCGGCTGAAGGGCTGAGGTGGGGAGTGAGTTCCGGTGAATCGAACACCAGCAAGGGCAATTCGAGCAAGAGCAATCCGAGCAAGGGCAGCTTGAGCAAGGGCGTGAGCAAGAGCGTGAGCAAGAGCAACACGAGCAAGAACCGCCGGATTCGGCCCCTGACGGCCGCCGACCTGCCGAAACTGCCCGAACCCTGCGCCCGCTGCACCTTTTGGGAATCGAGTCTGACCGATCTGGCCTCCTCCGACGGTCCGGCCGACCGGGTTCGGGTCAAGACGGACTGGGCCGAGGCGGTCACTGAGCGGTGGGGCTACTGCGGCGTGCAGGCGAGCGACAACGGCAACGTCGTCGGATACCTGACCATGGCACCGGCGGTCCTGGTGCCGCGGCTGGGTGCATTCGCCACCACGCCGGTGAGCCAGGACGCTGCCGTCTTGATGTCGGTACGGGTGATCGAGGAGTACCGCGGGTTCGGCGTCGGCCGGCAACTCGTCCAGGCCGCGGCCGGGCTGCTGGTCCGTCGGGACATCCGCGCCCTGGAGGCGGTGGGTACCTACCACGAGGGCCCATCGTGCATGCTCCCGACGAGCTGGCTGGAATCGGTCGGTTTCGCCATCGTCCGACCCCACCCCATCACGCCGCGACTCCGGATGAATCTGCAGACCACGCGGCCCTGGTTGCCCGACCTCGGCGCCGCCTGGTCCCGGCTGACCCGACTGGTCGCCCAACCCGCACCCCCGGAACCGAACGGCGTGAGTTGGCGGCAGGCCGTTTCGGCCGGCCGGACTCCGGGCGGCTGATCCCTGGGCGGGATTGTCCGTGGGCCGTCGCCCTCCGTCTTTGGGGGCCGGCGGACGACAGCCTCGGCGCAGGCGATTGGATGAGGTCATGTCCGAAGCAGCCCCGGCTCGCCCGCAGTCCAGGCCCGAACCCCAGCTGCGGTACGCCACCGAGGAGGCCGGTCAGGACTATTTGGCCGCCGTGGTCCACGGGTTCCACGAGGACTACCAGGGTGAACACTGGGAGCTGAACCGACGCTGGCTCGAATGGGACCGGTCGTTCGGCTTTTCCGTCGGTGATCGCTGGGTCGCGACCTGCGCCGCGAACACCCGGACGATGACCGTCCCGGGCGGAACCGTTCCGACGGCCGGCGTCACCGTGGTGACGGTGTCCGCAGACCACCGGCGGCGCGGCCTGCTCACCGCCATGATGAAGCATCAGCTCGAGGACGTCGCTCGGCATCATGAGCCGGTGGCACTGCTGTGGGCCTCGGAGTCGTTGATCTATGGGCGCTTCGGCTACGGCAGCACGGCACCGCGGCTGAGTCTGTCGGGACAGACCCGCTCCCTGGCCTTCCGCCCGTCGGTCGATCTCGGCGACGGCTGGATGGAGGAGGTCACGGCGCCGGAGTACGCGGTGGCCGCTCCGCTCCTGCACGCTCGATTGCTGCCGGATCGCCCAGGGGCACTGAACCGCACCCAAGTGTGGTGGGATCGCGTGCTGCACGATCCCAAGGATGAACGGAACGGCGCCTCCAGCTATCGATTTGCCCTGCACCGGAGCTCGGCCGGCGACGTCGACGGCTACGCCCAATACCGGGTCAAGCCCGCATGGGAACCGGACGGCCCCGCGGACGAGCTGCGGATCACCGAACTCGATGCGGTGAACGGGCCGGCGCGGGCGGCCGTCTGGCGGCACCTGCTCGATCTCGACCTGGTCCGCACCTTCACCCTCGAGAACGCCCCGATCGATGAACCCTTGCGCTATCTGGTGGCCGATCAGCGGGCCGTGCGTTCTCAGCTGTCCGACTCGACGTACGCCCGGATCGTCGACGTGCCGCGCGCGTTGGAGGTGCGGCGTTACGTCACCGATCTTGACGTGGTCGTGGAAATCCGAGACGGACTGCTGCCGCGGAACAACGCCCGCTTCCGGGTCGGAGCCACCGCCGGGGGAGACGTCGAGGTCAGTCGAGTCCGGCGGAAGCCCGATCTGTCTCTGGACATCCGCGAACTGGGCGCCAGCTACCTGGGCGGGGTCTCGCTTCGAACGCTCGGCAGCGCGGGCCTGGTCGAAGAGCACACCAGTGGCTCGGTTGCGGCGATGACCATGGCTTTCGAGTGGGACCGGCAGCCCTTCTGCCCGGACCACTTCTGACTGGCAGACTGTCCGCAGATTCCGGTCTGTGTTCCCGATCTGCTGCGCTTCGGCAAGCCGGGCACACTTCCCGCCCGAAGTTCCCGCCGGAAGGCGCATCGTCGAGGGAGAAGCATGGTCGTGCAGATCAGCCGTTCTGGCACCCGGGCCGCCGCTGGGCGGTCGCGGTGACCGCCATCGCGGTGACGGGGGCCACCGGCCGACTCGGCGGGAGAGTGGCGAGCCGGCTGGCGCGAGCAGGTCAGGATCAGCGCCTCGTGGTCCGCGATCCGAGCCGGGCGCCGGATCTACGCCGAACCGAGATCCGCCAGGCCGTCTACGACGACGCGGATGCAGTGGCGGCGGCGCTCAGTGGGGTGCAGACGGTACTGATGGTGTCCGCCGCCGAACATCCCAACCGGGTCGCCCAGCACCGCTCGTTCGTCGATGGTGCGGTCCGCGCCGGGGTCGGCCAGCTGGTCTACACCTCGTTCGTCGGCGCCGACGCCGACGCGATGTTCACCCTCGGACGCGACCACCACCGGACCGAGGAGTACATCCGGGCCAGCGGCCTGTCCTACACGTTCCTGCGCGACAACCTGTATTCCGACTTCTTGCCGATGATGGTCGGACCGGACGGAGTGATCCGCGGGCCCGCCGGCCAAGGCCGGGTTGCGGCCGTGGCGCAGGATGACATCGCCGAAGCGGCGGTCGCGGTACTGTCCGAGCCGGCGGCCCACGCCGGCGCGATCTACAACCTGAGTGGGCCTGAGGCCCTGACGCTGCACGAGGTCGCGGCCACGATCAGCGAGGGCACCGGCCGTCAGGTGCGCTTTCACGACGAGACGCTCGCCGAGGCGTACGAGTCTCGGGCCTCCTACGCGGCGCCGCAGTGGCAACTGGATGCCTGGGTGTCCACCTACACCGCCATCGCCGCCGGCGAGTTCGCCAAGGTCAGCCCCGACATCGAGACCCTCACCGGCCACCCCGCCACGTCCCTGGCCGAGGTCGTCCGCCGCAGATTGTAAGGCTCAGGCCTCGGTGGGGGTGCCGCTTGAGCCCGCGGCGATCACCGTGGCGGCATGCCGGACCGGGAAGTTGACCGAGTTCGCGATGAAGCATTTCTGGTGGGCGGGCTCGTGCAGACCCTCGGCGACCTCGATCATGCCCGGCTCGGCCACTACCACGGTTGGCCGGAGGAGCACCTCGACGAAGTGTCCGCCCCCTGGGCCGTCCGCCTCGGTCCCAGTGACCATCTCGCCTCGCGGCTCGTCGGTGTAGTCGATCACCACCACGCCGGCCACAGCGGCTTGATGCAGGTAGCTCAGCAGGTGACACCCCGAAAGCGAGGCCACCAGCAGTTCCTCGGGATTCCAGCGGTCGGCCTCACCGCGAAAGGCCACGTCGGCGGATCCGACCAGCACCGGCTTTCCGGGCGCTCTCAACTCATGAGTTCGCTCGTAGGAGCGATAGCTCGTGGTGCCCGTGCCGGTGTTCCCGGTCCACTGCAAACCGATTTCGTACGTGTGCGAGGCCGGCATCAGCAGATCTCCAACGCGGCGCTCAGAGGTATTCCTCTATCGCGCCGAGCAGCACCGACTTCGACTTCGCGCCCTTGAACGCCTTGACCAACTCGCCGTTGACGTACAGCTGGATGGTCGGCAGACCGAGCACGTGGTTGTTGGCGGGTGTGACGGGGTTGGTGTTGGTGTCCATCTTGACGAAGCTGACCTTGTCCCCGTGGGCGGTCGCCAACTCCTCGATGATCGGCGCGACCTGCTTGCAGGGACCGCACCAGTCGGCCCAGTAGTCGACCATCACCGGCTTGTCCGACTTGAGGACCACGTCATCGAAGGTCGAGTCGGTGACTTCGCTCACTGCGCCCATGTGTTCCCTGCTCCCTCGCTCGGTGTGAATGCTGGTTATGGAGTTCGAATCGTGTTCGGTTCGATCGTGCCTGCCGGTACCGACAATCCGGCGATTCAGACGCTGACGGTCTGGGCCAACGCCGCGACGTGCTCCGCCTCGTCGTTCAGGTCGGCCAAATAGTGCTCGGCGTCGAGGGCGGCCGCACAGCCGGTGCCGGCCGCGGTCACCGCCTGGCGGTAGACGTGGTCGACCAGGTCGCCGGACGCGAAGACGCCGGGAAGGTTCGTCCGGGTGCTCTTACCGTCCGTGATCACATAGCCGGCGCCGTCGGTCTCGACCTGCCCGTGCACCAACTCCGACCGCGGATCGTGGCCGACCGCGATGAACAGGCCGGATACCTCCAACTCCCGCTCCTCGCCGGTACGGGTGTCGCGCAGGGTGAGCCCGGTCAACTTCTGATCGCCGTGCAGGGCGGCCACTTCGGAGTGCCAGGCGAAGCTGATCTTGGGATCGTTTTCGGCCCGGGCCGCCATGATCTTGCTCGCCCGCAGCTCGCCCCGGCGGTGCACGATGGTCACCGAGCGGGCGAAGCGGCTGAGGAAGGTCGCTTCCTCCATCGCCGAATCGCCGCCGCCGACCACCGCGATGTCCTTGTCCCGGAAGAAGAAACCGTCACAGGTGGCACACCAGGAGACCCCGTGTCCGGACAGCCGTTCCTCGTCGGGGACGCCGAGTTTGCGGTACGCCGAGCCCATGGCCAAGATCACCGTACGGGCGGCGAACGAGTTGCCGTAGCCGTCCGTGACGACCTTGATCGGACCGGTCAGGTCCATCTCGGTGATGTCCTCGGTGACCAACTCGGCGCCGAACCGCTCGGCCTGGGCCCGCATGTTCTCCATCAGCTCGGGACCCATGATCCCGTCACTGAAACCGGGGAAGTTCTCCACGTCGGTGGTGTTCATCAGCGCGCCGCCGGCCGTGATGGAGCCCTCGAAGACCAACGGTTTCAGGTTCGCCCGGGCCGCGTAGACCGCGGCGGTGTAACCCGCGGGGCCGCTGCCGACGATGATGACATCCCGTACGTCGGTCTCGGTCGTTGTCGTCATTCCACCCTCTCGTTCGAGGCCCGCCCCGGGGGCTTCCTGCCCGCTCCGTGACGTCAGACCTCGCTCTGATCCGTCCGCTTACCCTACCGCCGCACAACCCGCCGACCCGGTCATCTATTCCTTGGGGGACCGGCTGTGCGCCACCGCGTCAGGCGGGGCGGACAGCCGAGATCTCGTAGCGGGCCACCCCGGCGGCTCGGATCTGCCCGGCCTGCGCGTCGCCCGGCCCCGACCCGCGGAACGCGACCAATTGAGCTTCGCTCTCCCAGCTTCGAAGACCAGGATGCGAGCGGGATCGAGAGTGTCCGCGCATGGCGAACTCCAGACATCCCGAGGCGGTCCGTGCCTGCCGCACCGTTTCCGCCGACTCCGCCACGTACTCGTCCCGATCCTGGGCGTCGACCTCCAGCCAGCCGGCCACGATCAGCATCCGTTCAGCCTACGAGAAAGTCAGTCCGTCCTGAACGGATCGACGCTGGACGTGTCGAGCGGCAGCGCCAGACACACCGAGGTGCCGGTCGGGTCGCTGGTCAGGGTGACGGTGCCGCCCTGAGCCTCGGTGATGGCCAGACGATGACGTCACGGCCGGGGTGCCCTCGATGTCGTCGGGACCGTTGGTGGCGACGATGGTCGCCGTCACACCGTTGCAGGTTTGGGTGGCGGCGTGCGCGCAGTCGGGGAGCGAAGGCGAGGCCGGCGGCCGTGAAGAGACCGGCTCCGGCCAGCGCGGTGGTCCTGACGAGGTTGGTGCGAAGAAGGGTGCTGCGTGCAGACATGGGGGGTGCTCCTTGAATCAGGTGGTCGGAACTTCCGACACGTTGATTCCACCGGCCCAGCTGACGCACCCGTGACCCGAAGATGAAAGCTCTGTGAGGTTCGGGGCCGAGCCATTTCCGCACCCGCTGCTCGCGTTGCGCACCGCCTGCAGGGGGTGCGGAGGAGGCGTACGGGGTGCGCGGGGGAGAGGGAGGAGTTCGGGAGAGTCCGAAAGACTCAGCTGGCTTGCGCTGCCGCCGGGACCTGCTCCAACAGGTTCTCGGCGGCATCGCAGATGCGGGTGACGTCGGCACTGCGCAACCGCCGCTTGGTCAGCACCGGGCGGGTGGCCCACCACTTCAGCGAGCGCCAGACCATCTCGTACCGATACGCGAAGAGCACGTCGTCGGTCCGGGCGGTGGGCAACGCCAGAGTCTCGAGATATTCGTCCCGGCAGCGGTCCGGGTTCATCCCGCGATGACTCGACATGTACGGCACCGAGAGCAGTCGACCCAGATCCCGGCCGGCCGGGCCGAGATGGGCCATCGACCAATCGATCAGGACGACCCGCCCGGACCGCGTCGGATCGAGGATGACATTCCCCGCGTGAGCGTCGCCGTGGCAGAAGGTTCGGGGCAGCGCGACGAAACGCTCGGTCAACGCCTTCTCGTGGCGGAGCAGGCAACGGTGGGTGGCGATCAGGCGCCGACCGAGCGCGCGCCGCAGGAACTGACCACAGGCGCTGATTCCCGCGGTATGAGTGTCCAGGTCGACGGTCGGAGGCGGCCGCAACCAGTCCAGCGCGACCAACTCCGGCACGCTGCCGCGCGCGTTCAGTTCGCCCAGGCCGCGGGCAGCGGTGGCGAAGTCATCGCTGGTGCGGGGGCGACTGGCCGGCTGCAGGTCCTCGAGGAAGAGGTGCCAGTGGGCGGCATCGCCCGCGACCCGGAACACGGTCGGCGCCCGCCACCATCGGCCCGGAGTGTCCACCAGACCGCTTCCGTACAGCAGGGCTTCCCGATCCTCGGACCGATGCAGCGACTTGCGGATGAAGCTCGTTCCCTGCCCGCGGACGACATGCCGGACGACAGCAACGGTCCCGGCCGACAGTCCGCCCTCGACCGGCTCGTCGGTGACTTCCCGTTCGGTGACGGGCCGACCGGTCTGGGCCGAGGCCACGTCGAGAACCTGTCGCCGGGTGACCCGGCCGACGTAGCCCGGAACGAGCCGCCGCGTGCGAGTGATCTCACCGGTGACGCCGAGCCGGTTCTCGGCTCGGTCCAAGACGGCGACGGCGAGTCGGTACTGGCCCAGTTCGGATGCCGCGGCCGCCACCGCCAGGTAATCGGGTGCCGACATCTCCCGGCGGACGAGGGCCAAGAGTCCGGTCAGGGTCCTCGCGTAGGCGGCGGTCCGGAGACGCGGTTGGCTCTGCCGTCGAGGCACGAGGTGAAAGTAACTGCCCGTCAACCGAATCTCTCGGAGGTTCACGCGGCGCGCCGCCGACCACCTCGAGTTCGGCGCGTCCGGGCTATCGGACCGGGGGCGTCAGGCGGCGCGCGCGAGGATCACCATCGGCGCCAACAACCCGGCCCGGGTGGCGGCCATGTTGTTGCCGATCCGCTCGGTGAAGCCGGGCCCGAACACCGTCGCCGGACTGAGCTGTGGCGGGCCGGCGCCCGGGCCGGTCTGCGCGGCCAGCCGATTCTCGACCTTGTCGACGGTGAAGCCGGCCGTCCGCAGGAGCTCCCCGTATGTCTCCGGCGTCTCCACGAAGGAGGAACGCTCGTCCTCGGCCCAGGGCAGCGGGTACGGGGGGTCGCCGTCGGCGGTGCGCATCTGTTCGTACAGGCCGAAGATGCCGCCCGGCCGGAGCACCCGGCGAACCTCGGCGAACACGTCCGCCTTGTCCGGGATGTTCATCCCGACGTGGATCATCATCGCCCGATCGAAGGTGGCGTCCTCGAAGGCCAGGGCCTCCCCGGACGAGACCTGATGTTCCACCAGCGGGGTGAGACCCGCCCGGTCGGTGAGCGTACGGGCGGCGTCGACGAAGTCGGGTGACAGGTCGATCCCGACCACGGGGTTGGAGTAGCTGGCCGCCGCGAGGCGCGCCGGGCCGCCGATGCCGCAACCGACGTCGAGGAGCCGGGTTCGCGGGTCGAGGGCGAGCTGCGCGAGGAGATAGGCAGTTGCCGGGGCGCCACCCGCGTGCAACTGATCGATCGGGGCCAGGTCGCTCGCCGTGAGGGACGCGGTGTCGACGCCCGATTGCTCCAGTGCGTGCAGCACGGCGTCCGCCAATCCCTGGCGGCGGTAGTGACCACGGACGAGATCCGCGACCGTTTCGCTCATGTCAACACTCCCTCCGGCGGGCAGCGGCTGCCCGGCAGACGCCGACGTTACGCCGAATTCGTCCTGGCCGCTGTGGCTAGGGTGACGCCGTGGCGCAACGCGCGAAGAAGCCCGTGGTCCGGGTCCCCGACGTTCATCTGGCCGGCCTTCGATCGGCCACCCGAGCGGAGTTCGAGGGCGACTCCGACCACGACGGTCTGGAATTCGCGCAGCTGGAGCTGGAGGAGTTCGTCGGCGGGAGCCACCGGTTCGTCGAGTGCCGGATCGAGGTCGGGCGGTTCGGCCACGTCCGGCTGCGCCGGGCCCGGTTCAACACCTGCGAGTTCGACGAGCTGGAGGCCAGCACCCTCGACGTCGCCGAGAGCGATTGGTCCGATGTGGTGGTTCGTGGCGGCCGGTTCGGGGCCCTGGCGGCGCCGGGCGCCCGCCTGACCCGGGTCGCCATCCGTACGGTGCGAGCCAACTACGTCAATCTCCGCGGGGCCGAGATCACGGATCTGGAGCTGACCGATTGCCGGATCGAGGAGCTGGATCTGGGTGCGGCCCAGATCCTCCGAGCCGATCTCACCGGCTGCGACATCGACCGGCTGGTGCTCTCGGAGGCCGTGCTGAAGGACGTCGACCTGCGTGGAGCGGAGTTGTCCACCCTGGAAGGGGTGGCCGCATTGCGCGGAGCGACGATCAGCCCTTTCCAACTGACCAGGCTCGCCCCCGCATTCGCCGAGCGGCTCGGAATCCTCGTCGCGGAGTAACGGCAAGCAAGACTAGGACGAGAAGACGGGCGGCAGCTCGTTCGTGTTGAACCGGAAGACGGTCTTCAGGTCCTTGCCGCGGATGTCGTTCTGCGCGTAGTAGGCGATGCCCCACTCCTCGATGAACGAGCCGTCGGCGAACATGCAGGGGGAGAAGACCGGGTCGTTCGGATCGGTCTTGGTGACCAGACCGCCGCCGTTCGTGGACGATCCGAACTGGTCGGTCCCACCCAGGGCGGTGCAGCCCAGGCTGGCCGGATTGGCGTTGGGGTTGGCCGCCGAGGGGAGCGGCTTCTTGGCCAAGTAGGCCAGCGCGGCCAGCGTGGGCCGGGACGAGTACAGCGTGACCAGGTCGGTGTAGATCCGGGTGCTCGCCTGGCCCGTACCCGACTGGAAGCGACAGGTCTCGATCGGCTCGCCCAAGTCGACCCAGCTGGTCTCGTCGTTGTTGGTGTTGAAGGTCGGCTGGCGTAACTGCACCGTGCCGCCGGACTGCCGGCAGTACGCGGCCGCCGCTCCGGTGGTCGGGGTGCTGGGGGAGGCGCTTGCCGACGGGGTCAAGGGCGGCGGAACCACGGGTGAGGAACTCGAGAGCGGGTCGGCCGACGGGGTGGTACAGGCGGCCACTGTGCCGATGAGCATTGTGCCGATGAGCAGGGCGCCGAGTGAGGCCGCAACTACGCGGCCCTTCCGCGTGGTCCGTGGCCGCATCGCCGACCCCCTAGGACTCGAAGTTGCGTCACCCTACCAAGGTGACGCGCCGCGAGTCCCGATCGCCAGGCGCCTGTGGGAGAACCGTTACGGTCCCTGAACATGACGCCCTTCGGGAGCCCTCAACACCGCTTCAGTGGATTTGTCGCGTGCTCAACCAGGCAGAGTCCGGCTCGCGGTTCTGGTCGGTCACGGCTCGGCTCTGCGGTGTTCGGCGGCCGGCGGATCCGACCCGGTTGGTGTGTCGGGAGCAGGCTCGTCGGGGGTGTGGTCGGATGTATCGGTGTGGTCGGGGTTGTCGTCGGCGTAGGGCAAGGCGCCGCGCTCCCGCAGCGTTTGCAGCGTGCGACGCGATCCCCGATCCAGTTCCGTTTGAGGAGCCGAAGCCAGGATCCAACCGAACAGGGTCGAGTGTCCTCGGCGGAGCAGGGCGGTCGGGGCGGTGTAGCGGGCCAGACGGCCGTCCTCGGCGCGGACGGTGAGGCGGTACGAGGGCCCGTTCGGGGTCAACAGCTGGCTCATCTTGACCACCCTCGCACCGTCGATCCGGTGGAACGCGCGGAAGGTGCGTACGGTCAGATCAGCGCCGTCGACCATCAGGTACGCCTGGGTCCGCCACCACACCACCCCGAGGAACACCGCGTAGCAGAGCACCAGGACGACGGCGGCCGAGATCCAGCCGAGCACCTGACTGCGGGCCAGGAGACCGACGCAGGCGACCAGCCCGACCGTCGACACCGCGACCGGCAGTCGCCAGTTGTAGGCCAACTCGAGCGGATGTGGCATCTAGCGATCCTCTGCCTGGGTCAGGTGTGGTCTCGGCAGGGGCGGCAGCTTCCGCATCCCCGCTTCGGGCGACCTACAACACCTCGACCTCGTAGATTCCGCCTCGGTAGCCGCCTCCCTCCCGAGGCAGCGAGGTCAGGTACACCAGCACGAACCGCGTCGTCGCCGGCTCCTCCAGTTGGAGAGTCGCCGTACTGCCGGCCCGCGACCGCTTGCTCACGGTACGCCACCGGGCGTCGGTGCTCATCGGCGGTTTGGCCGTGCCGGCCGGGTCGGTCTTGGGGATCCGCGCCTGCAGGTCGGTGCCGTCGCCGCTGAGGCGGACCTGAACCGTATTGACCAGTCGGGGCGAGCCAAGGTCGAGGACCAGGCCGACCCCGCGCTTGATGCCGCCCAGGTCGGGGTCGTTGTTGTACCGGACCGTCCGCCAGCGGGTCTGCGACTTGCCGTCGATCGCGTACCGGACCTCGTCGGTGTTCTCCTCGTTCGGCGGGTCGCCCTGCGGATCGAACTCGCGCGCCGAGGCGATCCGGTCCGGTGGGGCGGGCGGGGCCACGGGAGACGCCGAGCTGGAGGTCGGCGGGCTCGACGCCGTTGACGCCCCGGGAGGCGCGGCGCTGGTGCTGCGTTGCCGCAGCGCCACCGCCGAGACGATCCCGGTGGCGATCAGCAGCAGGCCCATCAACGCCACAATCGCGATCCAGCGCCGGGGACGATGCTCGGCCGGCGCCTTGACCGGAGTCGGCCTGGTCGCAACCGGCGGCGGCGGTTGCCGGATGACGGTGACCCGGGTCGCATCGTCGGAGGTGATCGTCGGACTGATGGGATAGCTGGGTCCACCCGGCGGCACCGAAGCCACCGCGGCCCGGGCGGGCCGTTGTCCGTGGCGCAACGGCGCCGGCGGGGGAGTCGTGGTCACTCGGGGGATCGGTTGCCGCAGCCGCCGCTCGAGGTCAGCGGAGGCGTCCGCCGGTCCGAGCACGCCGGTGAGCGCATTGACCACGTCGTTGGCGGTCCGTAGCCGGGGCGCACGGCGTCGGGGTGGATCACCGAGGATCTGGTCGGTGACGTTGTCCAGGGCGGGCGAGACCCCGGCCCGCACCTGCCGCGGACTGAGCCAGTGGCGGCCGGTTGACGGGGCGGCGGGCAGGCTGAACGCCGGTCCGCCGGGCCAGCGGGACACCAGACAGGCGTAGAGCAGCCGCCCGAGATCCGCGACGTCGACGTCCTCGGGGGAGAGGGGGCCGGCCGTCGGATCGGGGGCGAGCAGTGCCGAGCCGGGGGGTGGCCGGAGCGCCTTCTCGATCAGCAGACCGACGATCTTGACGTGCCCGTCCGGGGTCAGGATCACCGTGTCGGGGTTGATCCGCTCGTGGTACAGGCCGAGGCCGTGCACGCCGGACAAGGCGTCGGCCACCTCCCGCACCACCCAGGCCGCCTCCAGTCCGGACAGGGGGCCGTGGCTGAGCAGCAGCTCCAGGGCCTGACCCGTGGCGTACTCGCAGACGATATAGGAGCCGATCTCGTCATCGTCGCTGTAGACCGCGTCCAGTACCCGCAGGAAACGGGAGTCGGTGGCGACCGAGGCCTGCCGGGCCACGTTCAGCAATTCGATCGCGCCGTCGTCGTGAGGTGGCAGCAGGTGCAGCAGGACCGAGCGGGACAGCATCAGGTCGAAGGCCCGCCAGGTGACCGTGGGCGGGGCCTCGGCGAGCAGCTCCTCCAGCCGGTATCGGTCGGCCAACACCGTGCCTGCGTTGAGCCGGCTGTGGGAACCCTGGCTGCCGAAGGTCTCCGGCGTCTCCGGGGTCAAGGCGTCGGGCGTGCGCTCACGATGCAGATCAGGATTGAGGGCGGTGTCCGGCGCGGTCGAGGCGTCCAGGTCGCTGCTCAGGGCGTTCGTCATCTGGTCCGCGTTCTCGTCGATCTTTCCGGCCGCGCCGGCCGTCACGTCCGGCGCGGTTGCTGCTTCGCCGATCGTAAGGGAGGCACCGGGTCGGACGCTGGTCGAATCGCCGAGACTTCCCGGATCGTTAGCTGCCGCGGTCGGGCCACCTCGGCGCAACACCGTACGGACGATGTCGGCCACCTCGGCGACCCGGAGCACCCGGGACATGCCGAGGTATCCGGCGATGGCGATCACGACCGCGCCCAGCAGCGCCAGTGCCCGGCCGAGCTGACCGGGCGAGGTGGTCTCGACTCCCCAGACCAGCGCGCCCGCGAACGCCATTCCCGGGATGAAGGCCGCCAGGATCCGACCGCTCAGCCGGGCCAACGGACGCAGGGCCAGGTCCGGCAGGGTGCGTTGCAGCACCCTTGTGGAAGTGATCACCCCGATGGCGTACGCCATGGCCAGGCCGCTGCCCAGGCACGCCGCGACCAGCGGATCGGAGTCGATCAACGTCGACACCAGCACGCCCAGCGTCACGTAGCAGCTGGTGATCAACAACTGCAGGAAGAACGGGGTCCGGGTGTTCTCCAGGGCATAGAAGGCGCGCAGACAGATGTACTGCAGAGTGAACGGCACCAGCCCGACCGAGAGGGTCATCAGGGCCCAACCGGTGAAGTCGGCGTCGCCCGCCCCGGCACCGAACCCGAACACCAGCCGGGCCATCGGCACCCCGAGCACGAAGAAGGCGATCGCGGCCGGCAACAGAGCGGTGAGCGCCAATCGCCAGGTCCGGCTCACCTCGGCCGCCACCCCGGGCAGGTCGCCGGCGTGGGCCAGCCGCGAGGCACTGGGCAGCATGGCCGTGGCCAGCGACACGGTGATCAACGAGTGCGGCACGATGAACACCGCGTACGCGTACGAGTAGGCGGCCAGACCGCCGCCCTCGCCGTCGACCGTGGCGGCGGTGGCCACCTTGTTGATCACCACCAGTCCGGCCTGGGTGACCAGCACGAAACCCAGGGTCCATTTGGCCAGCCGTGCGGTCTTGCCGAGTCCGGTGCCCCGGAAGTCGAAGCGGGGGGCGAAGCGGTAGCCGACGGCTCGGAGGTACGGCACCAAGATGGCCGCCTGCACCGCGATCCCGAGCGTCGAACCCAGACCGAGCAGCAGCTCCTGTCCGGGGGTGAAGGCGGCATTGGGGTTGGTCTGACCGAAGACGCCGAGGAAGATCAACAGCACGGCGATGGAGACCACGTTGTTCGCGATCGGCGCCCACATCATCGGTCCGAAGCGGTCACGGGCGTTCAGGACCTGGCCCGCGAGGACGAATACGCCGTAGAAGAACACCTGCGGCATGCAGTAGTAACCGAGCGCCACCATCGAGGCGTACTGGGCGGCGATGTCGGGGTCTTTCCACCCGCCGGCCGAGTACAGGTTGATGATCAGTGGGACGGCCAGGGTGAGCAGCAGGGTGATCGTGAACAACACGATCAGGCCGCCGGTCATGATCCGGTTCGTGTAGGCCTCGCCGCCGTCGGAATCGGACTTGATGGCCCGCACGATCTGTGGGACCAGGACGGTGTTCAGCACGCCGCCCACCAACAGGATGTACATGCTGGTCGGCACGGCGTTGGCCACCGCGAACATGTCCGCCTGCCGGGTGCCGACCCCGAACAGGAAGGCGAGCAGCAGCAACCGCCCGAAACCGACCACCCGGGACGCCAGGGTGCCCGCCATCATGATGGCGCTCGCGGAGATCAGTCGGGTCGAACTGCGCTGCTCGCTCTGCCGCCGTTGCTGGGTGGTCTCGCCCTGGGTCGGGTCGGGTGTCGGGTTCGGAGTGGGTTCAGACATCCGTTCAGACACCCCCTTCAGACATCGAGGGGGTCGCGATCCTTGGCGGGCTCGGCCACGGAGGGGTCCGTCTGGTCGACGGCCGGCCGGGAGACCAGGACCGGCTCGGCCGCCGCCCCGGAGGTGCCGCCGCCCTTGGTGACCTGCCGGATCCGCAGTGCGGTGGTGCCCACCAACACGACCCCGGCGGCGATGGCGATGATCCAGCCCGTGGTGCCGGCCTGGGTGGCGTCCACCAGGATCGGAACCGGCTTGCCCAATGGGCGCCCGGATCGGGTGAAGAGTTCGGCGGTGACCTGCACCGACCCGTTGGTCTCGGCCCGCACCTGGGCGTTCTCGGTGCGGCTGGTGCCGGCCGCCAGCGGGCCCTGCAGCTCGACGGGGGCAACCGTGAGGCGCTGGCTGTTGACCGAGCGGAACCGCACCACGACCCGGACGGCGTTCAGCGCCGGATCGTCCGGGGACGCGGCGAGCCCGTTGCGTACGGTGATCGGGAAGGTGGCGGCCCGGCCGGTGGTGAGCACCTTGGGAGTGACCACGATGGAGATGTCGTCCCGCAGGACGTCGTCCAGTCCCTCGCCGATCGCCCCGGTGTAGGCCAGGAACCCTTTCCGTGCGTCGCGCCACTGGATGCTGGCCGCCCGGGGGAGAGTCGAGCGTTGCTGCAGCTTGGCGCGTTCAGCATCGACCAGGAGGTCGGTGTAGGCCGCGAAGGATTCACTCAGCCGGCGAACCTCGTCCAGCTCGGCGGGGGAGAGCTCGGCGTCCTGCGCCTTGGTGCCGTACCGGTACTGCTCGTCCCAACCGGCCGGCGTGCCGGCCAGCAAACGGGTGAGGGTGGTCGGGTCGATCCACGGCACCCCCTCGGCACCGAGCATGCTCGCGGCCTGGGCGGGGGTGGTGATCAGGCGGACCACGGCCGCCGGGTCGCCCTCGGAAGCACGGGCGGCCAGCCAGGTGTCGGCGAGGCTCCGCTGCCGGATCTTGACCGCGGTCCGGCGGGGGCTCGGGCCGGGGCCGCCGCTGAGGGCGGTGGGTGAGTAACTGACCACCGGTACGCCCCCGGTCCCGGCCAGCAGCGGACCCGGACCGCGGGCGGAATTCTCCGACAGCAGGATCGCCTTCGGGTTGGTGCCTTCCGCCGCCGTCATGGTGGTGGCGTTGATGCGGCCTCCACCGGGCAGGATCAGCAACGGCAGGGCGCGGGTGGATTCCACATCGGCGCCGGCGGCGCGGGACAGGTCGATGATGTTCTGCTGTCCGTCTTCGACCAGCGCGGTGAGGTCCGGGTTGCCGTACAGCACGCGGTAGCCGTCCCCGCTGCGGGCGAGTCTGGTGAAGTCCTGCAGCCATCGCGCCGCCGCCGCCTGACCGGTGCCCGGCGAGGTCTTCCCGTCGTCGCCGAGGATCGTGTAGCCGCGGCGCATCGTCTCCAGTTCCTCGATCAGGGCCGGATCCACGGCGAAGCTGGCCGACGGTTGCTGCGCCGCGATCAGCAGACTCCGCAGCCGACCGGTCCCGCTCAGCTCATCGGCCAGATGGTCGTCGTTCAGCACGCCCGCACGCACCAGCGACGGTCGGCTGGCCAACAACACCACCGACGTCACCTGGACGCGGGGAACGGCCCCGGGTCGAGCGGCGGACCGGGGCTCCGGTTGGTCGACCAGCGGCATCAGGATCCGGCCGCGGCCGACGATCTCGTCGTCTCCTCCGGCCTCGACCTGGCCGCGGATCTGCACGCCGACGAGATAGACGGCGTCCTCCTCCGGCAGCTCGAAGTCCTCGATGTCGGCGACCAGGTCGAAGTCCGTCGACTCCCCGGGCGCCAGCGTGCGATCGGCCTCCGAGGGAACGTTCTGAAAGATCGTTCCGGGCTTGACCCGGCTGCCCAACGGTTCGTTGGCCTCCGACGTCAGCGCCCGTTCCATCCCTTCGGTGTCCTGGATCGGATCCAGCGATCGCCAGAGCACCGCCTGCAGCCGGCTCAGCGTGATGGTCGAGGTGTTGGTGATCGTGCCGGCCAGCCGGATGGTCCCGTCGCGGCTCGGTAGGGCCGGGGACATGGCGTCGATACTCACCGACACCCATGATTCGGGGGGCTCGGCGCTGGCCGAGGGGACCGGGAACCACAGGCCGCAGACCAGTATGGCCGCCGTCAGCAGTGCCCACGCGGCCCGCTTCGGCAACCCCCTTCTCACCGGGTCATCCTATTCGCAGCGCGGCAACCGCCCGGGCTTCTCCGGCGCGCTCTGCTCGGCGGCGCCACTACAGTGGATCAACGTGTCTCGAACCGACCGCCTCAGCCGGGCGCAGGCCAATGCGGTCGCCGAACTGGTCCGGGTGGCTCCCGTCGTCGATCGCCTCGGCGCGCTCTTCGGCGCCGCCGGTCACCGGTTGTACCTCGTCGGGGGCAGTGTCCGGGACGCGCTGCTGGGCCGTCTCGGCCACGACCTCGATTTCGCCACCGACGCGCGGCCGGACACCATCGAAGCGTTGCTGCGCCGGCTGACCCCGGCGGTCTGGACCGTCGGCAAGGACTTCGGCACCATCGGTGGCCGGATCACCGCCGGACACGCCACCTGGGTGGTGGAGATCACCACGTTCCGGGCGGATGTGTACGCCGACCGCAGCCGGAAACCGTCGGTCGTGTTCGGGGACACCCTGGACGGAGACCTGGTGCGCCGGGACTTCACCGTCAACGCCATGGCGGTCGACGTCGACGGGTTGGCCTTCGTCGATCCGTACGGCGGCCTGGAGGCGCTCGCCGCCAGCTCCCTCGACACTCCGGCGACCCCGGAACAATCGTTCAGGGACGACCCGCTGCGGATGCTCCGCGCCGCCCGCTTCAGCTCGCAACTGGGGTTCACCACGGCCGGGCGGGTCGAGCGGGCGATGCGGGACATGGCCGGACGCATCGACATCGTCTCCGCCGAACGGATTCGGGACGAGCTGGTCCGGTTGCTGCTCAGCGACCGCCCACGGGACGGATTGGACCTGTTGGCCCGGACCGGACTGGCCGACCAGGTACTGCCGGAACTGACCGCACTGCAGCTGGAGACCGACGAGCATCACCGGCACAAGGACGTGTACGCCCACAGTCTCACGGTGCTCGAGCAGGCCATCGACCTCGAGCCGCGGCTGCCGGAGCGACCGGACCTGGTCACCAGGCTGGCGGCGCTGCTGCACGACATCGGCAAGCCGGCCACCCGCCGGTTCGAGGCGGGCGGCAAGGTATCGTTCCACCACCACGATGTGGTCGGGGCGAAGCTGGCCCGGAAGCGGTTGACCGCGCTGCGCTTCAGCAGCGAGGTGGTGGCCGCGGTCAGCAAGCTGATCGAGTTGCACCTGCGCTTCCACGGGTACGCCGAGGGCGAGTGGAGCGACGCCGCCGTTCGGCGCTACGTACGCGATGCCGGTGCCCAGCTCGAGCGGCTGCACATCCTGACGCGGGCCGACTGCACGACCCGGAACACGGCGAAGGCGACCCGGTTGCGGCGGGCGTACGACGAGCTGGAGCACCGGATCGACGAGCTCGCCGCCGAGGAGGAGCTGAACGCGATGCGGCCCGATCTGGATGGCCGCCAGATCATGGAGATCCTGCAGATCCCGGCCGGACCCGCCGTCGGTGAGGCGTACCGGTTCCTGCTCGAGCGTCGCGTCGAAGAGGGCCCGCTCGGCCCCGACCGCGCCCGCGCCGAACTCGTGGAGTGGTGGGCGCAGAAGGGCGCGCCCTGAACTGTCGAATGCGTACGGGCCCGACCGGTGCTCAACCGGTCGCCGCCTCGCTCTTGAGCGACTCGGTGCCGGCGTCGAGGCTCAGCCCTCGGCTCAGCACGGCGAACCCCACGCCGAGCAGGAGATAGCAGCCGGCCAGCACGCCGAGGATCAGCACGGATCGTCCGTCCGCCGGCAGGATGACCGCGGCGATGGCTGCGGCGAGGACCAAAGCCACGTTGAAGACCATGTCGTACAGCACGAACACTCGCCCCTTGACTTCGTCGTCGACGTGGGCCTGGACGAGGGTGTCGACGCAGAGCTTGATGCTCTGCGCGGTGATCCCGAGCAGGAACCCCGCGACCAGCAGCGGCACCTTGGCGAAGATCGCTCCGGGCACGAGCTGGAAGGCCGCCGAAAGCACGAAGCACGAAACGATCAACGTACGGACGCCGACCCGGACGCTGGCCGGCGGCGTGACCGCGGCCGCCGCCACGAAGCCGGCCGCCGTGACGACCGCAAGCAGCCCCAGATCCGCCAAGGCGGGCGCGACATCGCTCGGGGCGTGCAGATAGTTACGGAAGACCAAGATCATCGCCACCGTGACCACCCCGTAGACGATCCGGTGCGCGCCGATGGCCAGCAGTCCCAACCCGGCCTCCCGCCGCTCGCGGAGGTGCCGCAACGCCTCGACCAGTCCGGCCACGATGTCGCCCGGGCGAGCGCGCTGGGGTGCGTCCGGACCAAGTTGGCGCCGCCCGATCCGTAGCGCCAGGCCGGCGCTGAAGACGAAACCGCCCGCCGCCACCGCGAACAGCACCCCGTTCGCGGCGTAGTCCGGCATCCGCGCTCCGAGCACGAGGAGCAGTCCGGTGCCGAGTCCGACGCCGATCACCGTGCCCGCCGGGCCGATGGTCGGCATCACCGAGTTGGCCACCATGTACTCGCCGGCGTCGATGGTGTGGGGCAACGCCGCCGAGAGGGCGGCCAGCAGGAAGCGGTTCAGACTCATGGTGAGCAGCACGCCACCGTAGAAGATCAACTCCATCCCGCCCGTACGGAGTCCGGCTGGCCACCACGGCGGCGAGACCCAGCGACAGACCGGCGCGGGAAAGATCCAAAACGACCAGGATCTGCCGGCGCGACCAACGGTCCAAGATCACGCCGACGAAGGGGCCCAAGATCGAAAAGGGCAGCAGGGTGATGGCCAGCACGGTGGCCACCGAGGCAGCGTCGGGCTGGCGCTGCGGGGAGAACAGGACGTACGAGGCCAGCGCCACCTGTAGCACGCCGTCGGCGGTCTGGGTCGCCACCCGGACGGCGAGCAACCGCCGGAACAGCCGGTGCCGCCACAACTGGCGCAGACTGCGTACGAACTCCACGGCGACGAGTATGCCCGCCGGTCACGTGTTGGCCGGCTCGCGCACGCTCCGCGCCCCCCGGCTCAGACCTTCCGAGTAGGCTGCCGTCATGTCCCGTGCGGAGGAAGCCGCGCGCCGGGCCGCCCTGGCCGCGGGCAGCGAGCGGGCCGAATCGGTCAAGGCCCAGGAACAGATCGATCAGTTCGTCCGTGACGCCCAGGCCGCCGGCGTTGCGCCGGAACCTCTGAAGGCGACGCTCTACACCGGCCAGCGGGTGAAGACCGACCAGCGCGGCTGGTACCTGCGCAAGAACGGGTCCATCGCCGTGGGCACCGACGGGGGCTACTACATCCTCACCGTTCCGGGAGGTCTGAAGGAGCGCCTGCGTGGCGTGAAGCTGAAGCCGTCACCGCCCCCGTTGATCGTGGGCAAGGGCGGCCGCGATGGCGAGACCGGCGATCTGAGCGAGTTCCTGCAGCGGCGGCTGGCCCAGAGCTGAGCGGCAACGCCCGCTGAGGTGCGTTGGCCAGCTCAAGCGGAAGGGCGCGACGAATTCAGGGGGATCTCAGCGTGTCCGCCGGCTTGAGATGCGAAACGTACGTCCGGGCTGGCGCAGGGGTCAGGGAGCCCGCAGAAACGCCACGACGTCGCGGAAGAACTCGGGGGCGACGCTGACCGCATGGCCGCGGTTGCGGTACATGATCAGCCGGCCGCGCGGCATCCGGTATGCCGTCTCGGCGAACATGTCCAGGGTCCAGTACGCATCCTGGGCTCCGCAGATCACGAGCGTCTCGGTGCCGATCTGCTCGAGTCGATCGCGTACGTCGAAGGCATCCTCGGCCCGCAGCATGGCGATGGCGTCGTCAGGATCATCGATGCGGATCCGGCCGGCGATGAGCCGGAGGGCCGGCGTCAGCATGCTCCGCACCCATGGCTGATGCACCATCCCCTCGAGTCCATCGGCCACCGTGTCCCCGCTGATGACCCCGGTCTGCTCGAGATCGCGCAGCATCCGCAACTGGCTGCGCTTGGCCACCGGGCCGAGTCGGTAGGCCGCGCTGACCACCACGGCGCGGCGGACCACGTCGGGCCGATCGGCGATCAGCTGGAGCGCCAGCGACCCGCCGGTGGAGTGACCCAGGACATCGACCGGGCCACCGAACCGCTCGAGGATCGCCTCCGCATGCCGTTCCGCCACGTCGGCGAAACTGGTGTCGAGCGACATCCCCGGCCAGCGGTTGACGAAGAACACCGTGAACCCGGCCTGGGCCAGGGGGGCCACCGAGCGTCGGGTCGACCAGAGCTCGAGACCGGGTCGGGGATTGCGGTGGCTGGGCGTCCAGCCACACAGATAGACCAGCGGCTGCCCCGACCCCAGAGCCAGGTACGGCAACCCGCCGGCCAGCGTGCCGGCCTCGAACTCACCGGTAGCCGTCGTCAGACCTCCTCTTGGGCCGCCGCGGACTTCCGAATCTTGAGGAAGTCCATGTAGGCATCGGCGACCTCCTCCGGATCGCCGTGCATCATCAGCCTGCCCCGGTCCAGCCACAACACCTCGGTGCACATCTCCCGGATGCTGCTCAGCCCGTGGCTCACCAGGAACATCGCCCGGGCACTCTGGCGCAGCTCGGCCATCTTGGCCCCGGCCTTTTCGCGGAAGTGGGCGTCGCCGGTGGACAGCGCCTCGTCGATCATCAAGATGTCGGGCTTCATGTGTACGGCGACGGAGAACGCCACCCGGGCCGACATGCCCGAGGAGTAGGTCCGCATCGGCATTTCGATGAAGTCGCCCAGCTCGGTCCACTCGGCCACGTCGTCGGCCCGCTCCTCGACCTCACGCCGGCTGAGTCCGGAGGCCAACCCGCCGAGCACGATGTTCTCCCGGCCCGAAAGTTCCTTGTTGAACCCGACCCCGAGGGCGAGCAGCGTGCTGGCGCGACCCCAGACCTCGATCGTTCCCCTGGTCGGCGGCAGGATGCCCGCGATGGCCCGCATCAGGGTCGACTTGCCGGCTCCGTTGGCGCCGATGATCCCCACCGACGTGTTGGTCGGCACCACGAAGGAGATGTTCTGGATGGCCTTCACCTCGCGGTAGGTCCGCTGCCCGCGCCCGAAGCGGACGAGAGTCTGCCGCAGGGTGGGCTTCCGCTCGTACGCCGTCTTGTACGTGATGGACAGGCTGTCGACCTTGACCGCCAGGTCGACGCGATCGCTAGGTAAGCCGGACAGCGAACTCACGCTCTCTGGAGACGAACAACAGGCAACCGGCCAGCAGGGCGGCGAAGGCCCACCCGGCCGCGATCAGCCACACGTGCGGGGGCGGGATCTCCCCGAGCTGCATGAGGGCGGTGTACCCGGTCAGCATCGGATACATCGGATTCAGTTCCACGATGACCTGGACTCCCCGGCCGAGCGAATCCAGCATGGCGGGCATCCACAGAATCGGACACAGGTACATCCAGATCCGGGTCAGGTAGGGCAGGAAGTTCTTGGTGTCCCGGAAGTACACCTGCAGCGTCGCGAAGATCGCCGACAGCCCGATGGAGAACACCAGCGTGGTGAGAATGAAGTAGAACGCCAACAACATCCGCGGGTGCCACTGGTTCACGAAGATCGCGTGGATCACCAGGTAGATGGGAATGGTCGGCAGGAAGCGGAAAAAGGCGGTGCGGACGGCCGACAACGGGATCAGCAGCCGCGGGAAGGCCGTGTTGATCAGCAATCGGCCCGAGCGGACAACCGACGTCGAGCCCGCCGTGACGGCCGCGCTCATCAACGTGAACAAGAACAGGTTCAGGGTCAGGTGCGCGAAGTACATCGGTTCGGCCCGCTGCCGGATGATCGTCACCAGCAGGAAGTAGATCAGCGCCAACAGCAGCGGGTTCAGCACCATCCAGGCCTGGCCGAAGAACGTGGACACGTTGGCGCCACGCATGGTGGCCCGACTCATCTCCACGGCGAAGGATCGCCGGTGCCACAGCTCCCGCAGATAGGGGATCATCGGCGGCAGGCCGGCTCGGTGCGGACCGTAGTGGTGGTAGACGGGCTCGAAGTCGACGTCCGCCTCGCGACGCGTGGCCGTCATCGGATCGTCGTCCTGCCCGTCCTCGTACCGTGCATGCTGGCGGCCTCCTGGCGATTGAGCGAGAGCTAGTCTGCCATGAGCGTTCGGCCCTCAGCTCCAACTCGGCGGCGGTGGGGGCTCTAGGCGAATTCGTGTTCGAGCTCTCGGGTGGCTGGTCGGGCCGGGTCCTTCGAACCCGCGCCGGCTGTCGCGCCGCGGTTCCGGGTCAGGACCAACACGGCGACCAGGGTCAAAGTGACGGTGCCGAAACCGGCGGTGATGACGGGCAGCAGGATCTGGCCCTCGCCCCGCAGATGGGCCCGATGCGGATTCGTCGGGTCGTAGAGCACCTCGACGGCGTCCCCGACCTTGATCGTGGAGCCGATCATCCCGTGCGAGGCGGTGTAGAGGAAGGTCTGCCCGCCGACCACGTACCGCACCTGCGGAGCCAGCGGGACGTCGACGCCTCCCGTCGGGACGCGGGTCGAGCCGGCGATCGGCCGGGGCTCCAGCGCCACCACGACTCCGTTGGCGACTTCGGCGTCGGAGGCGAACTGCGCGCGCCGGGTCGTCTCGAACGCGAAGTACCCGGCGACGACCACGAAGTAGACAACCGCGATCACGCCGACGACGCGCGGGAATCGCAGCCACTGCACGGCCACAGCATAGGGACAGCCCCGATCGAGGGCCCGATTCGAGCGCGAGAACTTTCTCGGTCGCGGGTGTCGATTTACCCCGCACCCAGGCGTGGAAGGGGTGTCAGAATCACACCCAATCACTTCAAGGTGAGGAGCACAGCTCATGAAGTACGTGTTGATGTACGTCAGCCGGCCCGACCTGGAGGCGGCCGTACCGCCCGAGCGGCAACAAGAGGTCTACTCGAAGATCTACGCCTGGTTCGGTGAACACGAGTCGGTCATCGCCGATGGCGGTGCCGAGCTGCAGGGTCCTGAGACCGCGACCACCATCAAGTCAGGCGGGGACGGGGCAGCACCGGTCGTCGTCGACGGCCCCTTCTCGGAGGCCAAGGAGAACATCGGTGGGTTCAGCGTGATCGACGTGCCGGATCTCGACGCGGCGATCGAGCTGGTCAAGACCTGGCCGTCGTTGGCGCTGCCCGGGGTCTCGGTCGAGATCCGGCCGATGGTGGAGGACTACTCGGAGTTCGAGCAGTCCTGACCGTCCCCGAGGACGCCGCCCTGGCGCAGATCGTCCGCGCCGAGGCGGGGTTGATCGTCACCGCCCTGCACCGCCGCACCGGAGATTTCGATCTCGCGGAGGAGGCGGTGCAGGAGGCGGTGGTGGCCGCGCTGCGCACCTGGCGCCGCGACGGGGTTCCGGTCAATCCGGGCGGCTGGCTCGCCCTGACCGCCCGGCGGCGGGCGATCGACCTGCTGCGGAGGCGGACCCGCGAACAGCGCCTCCTCGACGACCTCGGCGAATCCACATCCACGGCCGCGGCGGTGCCGACCGGATCGGCGGAGCCGGACGACCGGTTGCCGATGCTGTTCGGCTGCTGCCATCCCTCGCTCGGGGTCGAGGCCCGGCTCGCTCTGACGTTGCGGGCGGTGGTCGGGATGACCACGCCGCAGATCGCCAGCGCTTTCCTGGTCCCGGAGTCGACGATGGCCCAGCGCTTGGTCCGGGCCAAGAAGAAGATCGGGGTCGCCGGCATCCCCTTCGTCATCCCCGAGGGCGAGGCGCTGACGGACCGGCTCGACGACGTTCTCACCGTGGTCTACCTCACCTACAACGCGGGCTATCTCGATCCGGGCGGGGCGGAGCTGGCGGGGGACGCCATCTGGCTCGCCGAACTGGTAGCGCGGTCGCTGCCCGAGCAGGCCGAGGTGTGGGGACTGCTTGCGCTGTTGACGTACCTGTCGGCGCGGGCGGCCGCGCGCTTCGACGGGTACGGCCGGCTGGTGCTGTTGTCGGAGCAGGACCGGAGCCGCTGGGACCAGGCCGCGATCGCCCGGGCGGAGGGTCACCTGGAGCGGGCGGCCCGGCTGCGCCGCCCCGGGCGGTTCCAGCTGCAGGGTGCGATCGCCGCCTGTCACGCCGCGGCGCTGCGCTGGGAGGACACCGACTGGCTGCAGATCCTGACCTTGTACGACGTGCTGCTGCGCCACGACCCGTCGCCGGTGATCCGGTTGAACCACGCCATCGCCCTGGGGCAGCTCCGGGGGGCTGCCGCGGCGTTGGCCGAACTGGACGCGTTGGCCGAGCGCCTCGACGACTACCACCTGTTCCACGGCCCGCCCCGAGCGAGCTGCTCGAGTTGCAGGTTCCTGCTCGACTTGCAACCCGAGCAGGAACGTGAAGATCGAGCAGCTGCGGATCAGGAACGGCCGTCGCGTGGGCCGAACGCCCGGAGTGCGTCGGCGTCACTGTTGGCCGAGCGGAGGTACTCCTCGGCCCAGGCGGCCCGGTCGGGATAGTCCGAGCCGGCGACCACGGCCGCCACTGCGGCGTCGATGTCCACCGCCGTGTGCCGCAGCTCGACCTGGCCGCCGCGGAGCAGAGCCCACCCACCACCGACCCGCCCGTACGGCATGCCGATGCTGCCCGGATTGACCACCAGGCGTCGGTCGACCAGCCGGACGAAAGGCATGTGGGTGTGGCCGCAGACCACCGTACGGACTCCCGCCCGGAGGTCGGCGAAGGCCTCGGCCCACCTGGACAAGCGGGTGTCGACCAGGACCACCTCCTCGTCGTCCCGAGGGGTGCCATGACAGAAGACCACCGGTCCGAAGCCATCGACCTCGACCTCGACCGGATGCGGCAGCTGGTCCAGCAGCTCAACCTGATCCGGTCGGAGTTGGCCGGCGGCCCAGATCGACTCCGGGTGCTTGCTGGTCGCCCCGCGCCGGATCGCCACGAGCTCGCGGTCGGCGTTGCCGCGCACCAGCCGGCACCGCGACCCCAGGCCCACGAGCCGATCCAGCACCGCGACGGGCATCGGACCGGCGGCGTGATCACCGGTGACCACGACCAACTCGGCGGACCGTACGTCCGGCTCGTCGAGCACGGCGTCGAGCACGGGCAACACGCCGTGGATGTCGGAAAGGACGGCGACGGAACCGACCACCGCGCTCAGGGCCTGCGGGCCAGGTGCACGGTGTGGGCGCCGAGCACGAACAGGTCGGGGCGGTTGACGAGCGCGGCCGGGTCGTCCGGATCGACCAGGCGCCGCAGCGCCGCCACGTCGGTCGCGGCGAGCAGGTCGTCCAATTCCGGCGCCGGACCGGTGAAGCGGTCGACCACGAACTCTCGGGTCTGATCGTCGACCGGGGCCGGCAGGTCCAGCAGAAACGTGCGGGTGCCAAGGTGCTCCAGACCGGCGTCGCCCAGCAGCAACGGCCAGTCGCGCCCGCCGTCGAGCGCGGCCGCGGTCATCCCCCAGCGGCGGCGCGCGTATTCCCCGGTCGCCGCCTCCAACCGGCTGATCAGACCCGGGTCGCCCACCCCGTAACCGCCCGGCAGGAAGCGCAGCGGCAACCCACCCTCAGCCACGGCCAGCACGCCCCCGTCCCGTCGCTCCGGGGCCGGGCGTCGCAGCACTTCGCCGAGGGACCGGAGGCCGGCCACCGGGTCCGCCAAGTGGTGGATGACGTGGGACACCCAGATCAGATCGGCCGGTCCGAGATCGGCGAGGCCCGGGCCGATGTGGCCGTGCCGGGTCCGGAACCGGTCCCCGAGTCCTGCCGCCTCGGCCCGTTCGACCGCGGCCCCGAGCAGTGTCGGGTTCCCGTCGAACGCGGTCACGGATGCTGCCGGGAAGGCCTCGGCCAACATCACCGCCGCGACGCCGGGGCCGGATCCCACGTCGACCACCCGCTCGACGGGTTCCCCCACCAGGGGGCCGAGCCAGTCGATCGCCTGCCGCACCCAGGGCGTCGCGACCTCGCCTTCTCGCACGAGGGACTCGAGCATCTCGGTCCAGTCCACGCTTTCTGGGTCCTCTGTGTGCTCCGGGGGATGCTCGTGGTCATGCGGCATGCCGCCAGTATGTCGAGCGGCGTGAAGCAGATCACGAAATGGCTGCCCGGTGCGGTTCGTTGAGTCGGAGGTAAGCAAAGAAGAAGGGAGGTGGAACTCATGACGAAGAAGCTCAACCGCATCGTGCACGGACTCAACGAGTGGACGCTGATCGCGTTCAACCCGGTATTGCCCAAGCGCACTCGCTGATCCGTGCCCATCGGCACCGATCGTCTGCATGATGATCGAGCACTGATGACGAAAAATCGACGCCCTACGTCAACGCTGACGGAGGGCGTTTCTCTACTCCTCAACTCCGCGTCAGACCGTCAGTTGGTCACGCGGCCGGCCCGCCAGTCGTTTCGGCTGGTGACGGCGGCTCAGGGCGTAGTCCCGAGCCCGGTGGCTCGAGAGAGCCAGCAGCACCAGGATGCTGATGCTCACCGTGGGCAATGTCCCGAGGGTGATCACCTCTGTCCGATCCGCGTTGCTGATGAACGCCGTGATCACCGCGAACACGCTGGTCAACATGACCAGGATCCGCGCCCAGTTGCGGCCGAAGAACACCGCAAGCCCGAGGCCGATGTCCAGACCCCCGATGATCATCAGCACTACCCCGGCGAAGATGGCGGCCGCGCGGCCGCCCGTGACCTCGAGCTCAGTCAGGTAGTCCAGCGGCAGCAGCATCAACACCGCGCCGCCCAGCAGGAAAAGCGACCCCCGCAGCACTGACACCATGGATCCGAAGGTGATCTGGACCGGACGCTTGCTGCGGCTGTCGGTCCGCTCGACGACCGGCAGCGGCGGCGCGCTGACCCGGCGTACGTCGATGATCGGCAGGTCGCCGTCGGTCTGGATCAGGTCGCCGCCCCCGTTTCGGGAGTGGTAGCCGGTGGAGAAATCACGGATCACCTCGAGCTCCACCTCGGGGCTGCCCGTCGTGACCGTGTCGACGATGTAGTCCCGCTCGATGTCGGTGTTGGCCTCGATCTTGTGGGTGATCTGGAGGGTGAACAGCGACAATCCGACGCTGCGGTCGTACGTCCCGGCGGCCAGCCAGTCCACCGTGAAACCACCCGGGAGCATCCACCCCTCCGGAGCCTTCCAGAACCGGACGTGGTGCCGCTTGGCCGGGTTGTTGTCCACTTCCTGCTGGTAGGCGAAGTCCTGCTGCCGGTCGAACAGCAGCAGCGGGCTCACCGGCGCCTCAGGATAACTGCGGCGAGTCAGCGTCGAGCGGATCATCCCCACGGCGCTGGCCGCGCCCAGGTCATCGGCCCGACTCCAGCCCGCCCGGGTCATCACCTGGTGCACCTGGGCCTCGTGCCCGAGCAGCGCCAGGTTCACGGGATCGCCGAGCAGCCCGTCACTCGTGCGGGCCCGCCCGATGAAGTAGCCCGGGACGTAGATGCGGGTGAGGATCCGGTGCAGCCGCGGCAGCAGCAGGTAGGTGAGCAATACCCAGAAGAGCACCAGCAGCAGCATCTGCCAGCCGGGTCGAGCGCCCTCCCGGACGAGCAGGTAACCCAGCCAGAGCGTCGACAAGCCCGCGAAGGCGAACAACACCGCGTCCACCCGGTCGGTGAACGAGAGCCGCAGTTCCTGACTCTTGTGCGTCGCGACCATGCGCACCAGTGTGCTGGACAACGTCTGCTCTTCGTAAGATTCCGGGCAGCGTCAGTTGTCGGACTTGGAGATCCACGTTCGACCCGAGAGGCAGGCAATGGCCACCGACCCCGAAACCCGGCAGCAACTCGCCCGGCAGGGCCGGTTGTGGTTGCTCGCCCTGATCTGCGCCACCGCGGGTGCCCTCGTCGTCTGGCGGACCAACAGTGTGGTGTCCGGCGTCATCGCGTTCCTCGCCACCGTCGCCGTCCTGGGTACCCTGCTTTGGGCGTACGAGCGCTCCCTCAGGCGCCGCAAGCGCCCCTGAAGGCTCAGCGGTGGCGGTAGTGCCGCCGTCCCCAGAACCCGCTGAACATGAAGACCCACAGGAACGCCCAGACGATCCACGGCGAACTGAGCACCATCGCACCGATGACCACGGCGACCAACATCAGGGGCAGCAGCCAGAACAGCGGCAGCAGCATCGGGTTGACGCCCCGGGGAAACGCCCCCCGGTGACGCCCTGGCCCGGAGCGGTGCGCGAGCGCCACGCCCGGTTGGGGCAGATCGGCGAACAGTGGCTCGAGGTCGGCCCCGACCCGGGCCCGCAGGGCCGTATCGCTGCGCTCGTCGAACTCCTCCCGGGTGAGTCGGCCGGCGGCGAAGTGATCACCGAGAGAAGAAATGGCCTGGTCCCGTTCCGCGTCCCCGATCCGTATGGTGCTGCCGTTCCCGGCGACCGTCGACGACCCCGCGCCCGTCGGCTCATCCCACGGCAGGATTCCGTTCCGGGCCGGCCAGCGGAGCCGGTCGATGCGCCCGTCGAACGGCACCTCCGGTCCGGAGAAGACCCAGCCCTGGCGCTCCCAGGCCACCTGCGGTCGGCGGGAGGTCATGACCGTTCCTCAGCGTCGTCGCCCTCGGCGAGGATCGCGTACAGCTTCTTGCGCAACTCGACCAGGGCCTCGCGGCCCTTGGCCTGTTGCTCGCGGTTGCCGACCGCGGCGATCTGCCAGACGGCGGCCGCAACCTGCCCGATGAGGGGCTTGATCCCGTCCTCGGCGGCGTCGGGTTCGCCGATCGCCTGCCAGGGCGCGGCGATCTCCTCGGCATGCTCGCGGACGTAGCGTTCCCCGTCCTCGGTCAGCGAATAGGCCCGCCGCCCCGCATCCTCCTGCGCCCGGACCAGGCCCTCGTCCTCGAGCTGCTGCAGGGTCGGGTAGATCGAGCCCGGACTCGGCTTCCACATCCCGTGGCTGCGCTCGGCGATCTCCTGGATGACCTGGTACCCGTTCATCGACCGATCGGCCAGCACGCCGAGGATGGCAGCCCGCACGTCCCCGCGGCGCGCCTTCGGCCCGCGCCCGCCGCGCGCCCAGGGCGGACCGAAGGGCGGTGAACCCTCAGAGGAGCCCCAACCGGCGAAGGGCGGTGGCCCCCACTGCCCCCAGTGCCCCCACTGACCGCGATGACCAGGGTGTCCGCGGTGCCCCGTCATCTTCACGAACCAGTCGCACAGGGTGCCCTCGGGCGAGCACCCTGCGGCGAACCGCAGTCCGGGCCAACCCACGGCGTACGTTCCCATCATCATGCCCACCCGATCTCTCGTTGGAACTCCGATAGGTCAACGATAGATCGCGATGGGTCGACGCCCAAGAGTCAGTTGCCGCCCTCCTTGAGCTCTACGGTGATCGGCTTGAAGCCCTTGCCGTCCACGTCGGCGCCTTCGGTCTTGAGCTCGGCCAGGGCCTTGTCCACGAACTCGTTCGTCTTGGCCGATTCCGGCGGCTGCTTCGTGATGATGGTGGCGCCGGTCTCGTTCTTGGTGCCGAGCGCGATGTCGACCGTCTGCTTCCAGGCGGCGTCGTCGATCTTGCCGATGCCGGCACCAGACGGCCAGATCAGCTTGTTGATCTCGTTGGTCATCCACAGCTGGTGGCTCTCACCCAACTGGGAACCCGCAGCGGTGACGATCTTGGCGGCCTCCTCCGGGTTGTCGCGGGCGTAGATCCAGCCCTTGATGGAGGCCTTGATGAACTTGGTGGTCCGATCCTGGTACGCGGCATCGCCGAGCTGGTCGGAGTTGGCCCAGATGGCGTCCTGCAGCATCGCCGTGCCGACGGAGTTCCAGTCGATCACGTTCAGTTCCGACGGCTGGTAGAGCTGGCCGGTCTTCGGGTTCTTGGTCTCGAGCACCTGCGCATACTCGTTGTACGTCATCGCCTGCGCCGCGTCGATGTCTCCGGACAGGAAGCCGTTCATGTCGAAGGCCTGCTGGATCAGCTTGATGTCGGCGAGGTTCACCCCGGCCTTCTGCATGCCGGCGAACAGCTCCCACTCGTTGCCGAAGCCCCAGCTGCCGACCTTCTTGGCCGCCAGCTGGGCCGGCTGCGTGATGCCCTTCTCCTTGAAGGAGATCTGCGTGGTGGCGCTGCGTTCGAAGATCTGCGCCACGTTGGTGATCTTGGCCCCCTTCTCGATCGAGCCCAGCACCTTCGGCACCCAGGAGATGGCGTAGTCCACATCGCCGGCCGACAGCACGTCCTGCGGCACGATGTCCGGGCCGCCCTCGACGATGTCGACGTCGAGGCCCTCAGCCTCGTAGTAGCCCTGGTCGACCGCCGCGTAGTAGCCGGCGAACTGCGCCTGCGCCACCCACTGCAGTTGCAGCTTCACCTCCACCGGCTCGACCACGCTCGCGCTGCCGCTCGCGTTGCTGGACGGTTGCCCGCCGCCACAGGCGGTCAACGCCAGCAGGGCCGTGCTCACCGCGATCGCGGCCGCGCCCAATCTCGTTCTTCTGCTCGTTCTCTGCTCTCCTGCTCACAGATTTCTCCTCAGCTCTAGATGGGTCGTGAGTGCCGGGTGAACCACGTCTCGACCGCGAGCGTGGCTCCGTAGAAGATCAGTCCGAGCAGGATCGCGCCGAGGACGTAGGCCCAGGCCAGCGGATAGTTGCTGCTCGACGCAGCACTGGTGATCGACTTGCCGAGGCCGCTCACGGGGCCGCCGAAGTACTCGGCCACCAGCGCCGAGATCACGGCCAGCGAGGACGCCACCCGGAGCCCGGTGAACACGTACGGCCTCGCCGTCGGCAGCGTGACGTTGACCGCCTGTTGCCGGGCCGTGGCCGCGTAGGCCGTCATCAGGTCCCGGTGCACCGGCCGGACCTGCCGCAGTCCCCGAAGCGTGTTGACGTACACCGGGATCAGCGCCGCCAACCCCGCGACCAGCTGCCGCGCCGTCTCCACGTCGGCCCCGTACATCGTGTACAGCACCGGTGCCAAAGCCACGATGGGCATCACCGAGCCGGCGGCGACCACCGGAGCGAGCATCCCGTCGACATTGCGGATCGCGTTCGCCAGCACCGCCCCGAGGACACCGAGTACGGTGCCGACGACCAGACCGATCAGCGCGTTGAGGCCGGTCCGGGCGGCCCCGCTGATCACGGACCCGAGGTTGGCCCCGAACTCCGCCGCGATCGCCAGTGGCGAGGGGACGACGTACGGCTGGATCTGCAGTCCCACCACCAACAGCTGCCAGGCCCCGAGGAAGACGACGCCGAAGCCGATGGGGGCCAGCACACTGACCGCGCGTGGACCGCCGGCCAGGATCCGGCTCGGTACGGTCGCCGCCTGGTCGGTGGCCACCGCGACCGGAGCGACGTCGACGGTCACCGCGACTCCACTCCCTGCGGCGCGCCGTGGGGAGTGCCGTGCAGCGCCTCCCGCACGTGCGCGACGTCGGCGAAGAAGCGTGCGTCCTCCCGGAGGGCGTCGTCGCGGGTCTCACCGCCCAGCTCGATGGCGACGACCTCGACGATCCGGCCCGGGCGGGCAGACATCACCACGACGCGTTCGGAGAGGAACACCGCCTCGGGGATGGAGTGGGTCACGAACACCACCGCCGCCCCGGTCTCCGCGCAGATCCGGACCAGCTCGTTCTGCATCCGCTCCCGCGTCATCTCGTCCAGCGCGCCGAACGGTTCGTCCATCAGCAGCAGCCGCGGGCTCTCCGCCAGAGCGCGGGCGATCGCCACCCGCTGCTGCATGCCGCCCGAAAGCTGGTCGGGATACGAGCCGGCGAACTCGGTCAAGCCGATCAGCTCGAGCAATTCCTCGACCCGGGTCCGTCGGCTGTTCCGTTGGATCCGATGCAGCTCGAGAGGCAGCTCGATGTTCTTGGCCACGGTGCGCCACGGGAGGAGTCCCGCCTGCTGGAAGGCGATGCCGTAGTCCTGGTCGATGCGCGCCTGCCGGGCCGGCTTGCCGAACACCTCCAGCGTCCCCGACGACGGCTGGTCCAGGTCGGCGATCAACCGGAGCAGCGTGCTCTTGCCGCAGCCGCTCGGGCCGATCAGCGAGACGAACTCCCCGGGTGCGACCGTGAGATCGACGTTGGTCAGGGCGGTCACCGGGACGCGACCCTCGAACACCTTGGCTACGTCTCGGACGGAGACGGCGGCCGCCTCACTCGCGCCCTCCGCGCTGCCCTTCTCGATCATGCTGGCACCTCGGAGCGGCGGTAGCGGCGCAGCGTGAGTCCGATCAGCGCCACGAACCCGGCGGCCAGCAACCCGATGGCGATCGCGCCGAAGATCGGTGCCCACGGCTTGGCCGGGTCGCCGCCGGCCGCCTGCGCGTACTCGATGATCATCCGTCCGATGCCGCCGCGCAGCCCGATCGACACCTCAGCCACCACTACCCCGATGACAGCCGCGGCCGCGGCGAGCCGGAGCGCCGGGAGCAGGTACGGCACGCTGGCCGGCAGCCGCAGGGACAACAAGGTGCGGCTCCACCCGGTCCCGTACGTCCGCATCAGATCCAGATGGGTGGCGTCCGGAGATTTGAGCCCGCGGAGCATGCCGACCGCTACCGGGAAGAACGCCAGGTACGCCGCGATCACCGCCACCGAGTACGCGTTCTCCCAGGAGAAGTCGCCGATCTCCAGCTGCGCGCCCCAGCGCCGCACCAGCGGGGCGATGGCGATCAACGGCACCGTCTGGCTCAGCACCACCCAGGGCAGCACTGCGGCCTCGGCCAGGCGCAACCGGCTCATCACACACGCGAGGCCCAGCCCGACGACGACCCCGAGCAGCCAGCCCACGGCCGCGAGACGCAGGCTGAAGAAGCAGGCCTCGACGACGTTCTGCCACAGCGGCGGCCCCGACTGACCCACGGCCGGTTCGAACAGCCGGGAGAACATCTCCCAGACGTGCGGCATGGCCCGGTCACTGGTCCTCGGCAGAATCGCCCGGCCGGCGACCACGACCCCTTCCTCGGGTCCGAGCGCCTTGTAGAGCTCCCAGGCCGCCGCCAAAATGATCAGCCCGAGGGCGCCGAGGCCCAGGCTGCGGAGTTGTCTCATCCCCTAGCCGCGGCTCATTGTCGCGCGACGAGGTGCTCCCGCAGCGCGGGCATGATCGTCTCGCCGTAGACGCGGACCGTCTCCTCCTTGTTGTCGTGCTGGAGGTAACCGGCGAACTGATCCACCCCGATCTCCTTCAGCTGCTTCAGCTTGGCGATGTGATCGTCGGCGGTGCCGAGCAGGCAGAACCGGTCGACGATCTCGTCCGGGACGAAGGCGGTGTGCGTGTTGCCGGCCTGCCCGTGCTCGTTGTAGTCGTAGTCCTGCCGGCCCTTGATGTAGTCGGTCAGGGCCTGCGGCACCTGACCGGTATCGCCGTATTTGGCCACGATGTCGGCCACGTGGTTGCCGACCATACCGCCGAACCAGCGGCACTGATCGCGCATGTGGGCCCAGTCGTCGCCGACGTAGTTGGGGGCCGCAACGCAGAAAGTGATCTTGCTGGGATCACGCCCAGCGTCGGCGGCGGCGGTCCGGACCGCCTTGATCATCCAGGCGGCGATGTCCACGTCGGCCAGTTGGAGAATGAAGCCGTCCCCGACCTCGCCGGCCGTCTTCAGGGCCAGCGGTCCGTACGCCGCCACCCAGACCTCGAGCGCCGACGTACGAGCCCACGGGAACTGCAGGGTGGAACCCTTGTAGTCCACCGGCCGGCAGTTGGCCAGCTCCCGGATCACATGGGTGGCCTCGCGGACCTCCTTGAGGGTGCAGGGCTTGCCGTTGGTGACCCGGACCGCGGAGTCGCCCCGGCCGATGCCGCACACGGTCCGGTTGCCGTACATCTCGTTGAGCGTGGCGAACAAGGAGGCTGTGACGGTCCAGTCCCGGGTGGCCGGGTTGGTGACCATCGGGCCGACGATCACCCGGCGGGTCCGGTCGAGGATCTGGCTGTAGATCACGTACGGCTCCTGCCACAACAGGTGAGAGTCGAACGTCCACACGTATTCGAAGCCGTGGGCCTCGGCCAACTCCGCCAGCTGGACCGTACGCCACGCCGGCGGGTTGGTCTGCAGCACGACGCCAAATTTCATCTGTATCTGTGCCCTTCTCGCGCATCGTGCTCTAACCCGCCGGTGTCGTCGTCGCTCGCGAACGAAAAGCGTGTTCGCGCCCTGCTCCTCCATCCGGCGGGGCGCGATACCGACGCTCGAAGGGCGGTGGTCACCCGCACGGAGGGCATTGGTCTTCTCATAGGAGGTACGAGCTCAGGTCGCGTTTCAGGTACTGGCCGTGGCCCTTGGTGCCGACGTAGCCCTCGTCGCTGATCAACACCGTGCCGCGGGACATCACCCAGTCCACGTGGCCGTCGATCTCGAAGCCCTCCCAGGCGGAGTGGTCCATGTTCATGTGGTGGGTCTTCTCGTACCCGATGGAGGTGTGGCCCTGCGGGTCATAGATCACCAGATCGGCGTCGGCGCCGGGTTGGATGACCCCTTTGCGCCCATGCAGACCGAACATCCGGGCCGGCGTGGTCGAGGTGACCTCCACCCACCGGGGCAGCGAGATCTCGCCGTTGACGACCCCCTGGAACAGCAGGTCCATCCGGTGCTCGATGCCGCCGATGCCGTTCGGGATGGCGCGGAAGTCCCCGACGCCGAGTTCCTTCTGCTCCTTGATGCAGAACGGACAGTGATCGGTGGAGACCATCTGGAGGTCGTTGGTACGGAGGGCCTGCCAGAGGGCGTCCTGATGTCCGTCCGCGCGCGAGCGCAGCGGCGTGGAGCAGACCCACTTGGACCCCTCGAAGCCGCCCCAATCCGGACTCGTCGCCCCGAGATGCTCCTCCAACGACAGATACAGGTACTGCGGGCAGGTCTCGCCGTAGACGTGCTGACCATGATCACGAGCGGTGGCGATCTGTTCGACCGCCTGCTTGGCGCTGACGTGGACGACGTAGAGTGGCGCCCCGGTGAGCTGCGCGATCATGATCGCCCGATGGGTGGCCTCCTCCTCGAGTTGCCAAGCGCGGGCGATGCCGTGGAAGTACGGGTCGGTTTTCCCTTGTTGGTAAAGCTGTTCGGCCAGCACGTCGATCGCCGGACCGTTCTCGGCGTGCATCATGGTGAGCAGCCCGGTCTCGGCGGACTTCTGCATCGCCTTGAGAATCTGGGCGTCATCGGAGTAGAAGACGCCGGGGTAGGCCATGAACAGCTTGAAGCTGGTCACGCCCTCGTCGATGAAGCTGTCCATCGCCTTGAGGGAGAACTCGTCCACACCGCCGATGATCTGGTGGAAGCCGTAGTCGATGGCGCAGTTGCCCGCCGCCTTCGCGTGCCAGGCGGCCAGTCCATCCTCGACCCGCTCGCCGTACCGCTGCACCGCGAAGTCGATGATGCTCGTCGTGCCGCCCCAGGCCGCCGCCCGGGTGCCGGTCTCGAAGGTGTCGGAGGCGCTCGTACCGCCGAACGGCAACTCCATGTGGGTGTGGGCG
>CAVVTA010000016.1:0-329434 GCA_963751045.1 uncultured Actinomycetota bacterium | reverse complement strand
GCTCGTTCGATCGCGATGCCGGACGACGAAAAGCGTGTCGCCCGGCATCGCTCCTCACTCCCGCGAGGCTTCGCTCATGAGCTCCGTTGTCTGTCGCGCTCCGCGCTCCGAGGTCCTGAGCTCCGCAGCATCTCGCTCGTTCGATCGCGATGCTCGGACGACGAAAAGCGTGTCGCCCGGCATCGCTCCTCACTCCCGCGAGGCTTCGCTCATGACCTTGCCGCGGATCGCCGCCGTCCGGGCGTACACAGTGGCCGCGAGCGGGGGCGCGGACTACCACGACCAACAGGGCTATCACTGGATCGACGACCACATCTCCACTCCCATGGCGCGCTATCCCGGGTACGACCAGAGCCGGCGCAGCTTCGGGCTCAACGTGCTCGGGACGCTGGTGGTGCAGGTCGAGGCCGACGACGGGACGGTCGGCTTCGGCGTCACCACCGCGGGGGAGCCGGGCGCCTGGATCGTCGAGCGCCACCTGGCCCGCTTCCTCGAGGGTGCGCCGGTGACCGACCTCGAGCGGATCTGGGACCAGATGTACCGGTCGACGCTGTTCTACGGGCGCAAGGGTTTGGTGCTGAACGTCATCAGCGCCGTCGACCTGGCGCTCTACGACCTGCTGGGGCGCATTCGACAAGAGCCCGTGTATCAGCTGCTCGGCGGACCGGTGCGAGACGAGCTCACGTTCTACGCCACCGGGGCGCGACCCGATCTGGCTCAGGAAATGGGTTTCGTCGGCGGCAAGCTGCCGTTGCACCACGGTCCGCACGAAGGAGTCGAGGGACTTCGCGCCAACCTGGATGAGTTGGCCGCCATGCGGGCCAAGGTGGGTGATGACTTCTGGCTGATGTGGGACTGCTGGATGTCGCTGGATCTGGACTACGCGGTGCGGCTGGCCGACGGGGCCCATGAGCACGGGCTCAAGTGGCTGGAGGAGGCGCTGATTCCGGACGACTACTGGGGTTACCGCGACCTGCGTCAGCGGGTTCCACGCGGAATGTTGATCTCAACGGGGGAGCACGAGTCGACCCGGTACGGCTTCCGGATGCTGTTGGAGATGGGCTGCGCCGACATCCTGCAGCCTGACGTCGGTTGGTGCGGCGGCATCACAGAGTTGATCAAGATCTCGGCCCTGGCCGACGCGTACGGCGCACTGGTCATCCCGCACGGCTCGAGCGTGTACTCCTACCACTTCGTCGTGACCCGGACCAACAGCCCGTTCGCGGAGTTCCTCATGATGGCCCCGGAGGCTGATGAGGTGGTGCCGATGTTCTCGCCGCTGCTGGTCGGCGAGCCGGTCCCGGTCAACGGTCGGATGAAGGTGCCGGACACTCCGGGATTCGGCGTGGAACTGAATCCCGAAGTGGAACTCGTGCGACCGTTCGCTTAGCGGGCCGGCACGACCGTTTGACGCTGAGTCCCCAGGCTCTCGATGCCCAGTTCAATCACGTCCCCGGCCTGGAGCCAGATCGGCGGGTCGAAACCCATCCCGACGCCCGGCGGGGTGCCGGTGTTGATCAGATCGCCCGGCTCCAGCACGAGGAACTGGCTGAGGTAATGCACCACGACGTAGGGGTCGAAGATCATCGTGGCGGTCGACCCGTTCTGGCGGCGGGTACCGTTCACGTCCAGCCACATGGCCAGGCGGAGCACGTCGTCGATCTCATCGGGGGTGACGAGCCACGGCCCGGCGGGGTTGAAGGTCTCGGCGGACTTGCCCTTGGACCACTGCCCGCCACGTTCCATCTGAAACGCCCGTTCGCTCACGTCGTTCACGACCACGAAGCCGGCGATGGCGGCTCGGGCCTCCTCCACGGTCTCCAGGTAGCTGGTCCGCCGACCGATGACGATGCCCAGCTCGACCTCCCAATCCAGCTTGGTCGCGCCGCGCGGGACCCGAACGTCGTCGTTCGGTCCGATCAAGGTGTTCGGCGGCTTCGTGAATAGGATCGGCTCGGCTGGGACCGGCATCCCCGTTTCCGCCGCGTGGTCGCTGTAGTTGAGACCGATGCAGAGGATCTGATGCGGTCGAGCGATCGGCGCACCGATCCGTTCCCCGGCCAACGCCGTCTGCTGGCCTGCCGCCAGCCGCTCCTGGACCAGGTCGTCAAGCCCTTCCAAACCGCCACGGCCGAAGAACGCCTCGTCGAAGTCGCCGACGGCGTCCGACACGTCGACGTACGAGGTGTCGTCGACGCGGACCACGGCCTTCTCCGAGCCGACCGGGCCGATGCGCATGAGATAGATGGCGATCTCCTTCTGCGTTCTTCTGTGGAATGAGAATCCGAACCGCTGATCAAGAGTCGACCTGTACCGGACGAATGTGAGGCATGTTAGGACACGTGGGCCGCTGAAGTCATACTGCAGGTCCCGGAGGCTCAACCCGACGGGACGAGGCAGCCAGACCGTCTCGATGTGTCGGCTGGATGTAGCCGTCGGATTTGCGCCATCACCTCGTCACCGTGGTGAAGACCTGGCGGTAGGCCCACTCGGTCTGCAGGGTCCGGTTCAGTCGTTCCACTTTGCCGTTTGCCAGGGGCAATGTGGTCGGATGACCTTCTGGCTGATGCCGTGCTCGGCGCACACACCGCGAAGTGAGTACCGGTAGGCCCAGGTGTTGTCGGTCAGGAGTCGCTCGATCCGGGTGATGCCGTGGCTGGCGACGTAGGCGATGGCGCGGTGCAGGAATGCTGACCAGGTGGCGCCTTTCTCGTCGGGCAAGATCTCGGAGTAGGCCAGCCGGGGGTGGTCATCGACCAGCGAATGCACGTGGTCGAATCCGCGCCTATTGACCCGATCACGAGACATCCCGCGGCCGTGCACGCGCCAGCCGCCGCCATCGGGAATCCGGCACACCGAGCTCGGCGCCGAGCCCAGTCCGGTCCACTGCGCTCACGGCGGCGCAGCTCCACGATCCGCTGCTCGAGGTCGCTGCCGGTCCGGCGCGGGCAGCGATGCGGTCGTGAGGACCGGTCATGCAGGCCGGCCTCGCCCTCAGCGGCCTGACGACCGATCCACCTAGCCGCACACCTGCGCGAGATCCCATCGCCTTGGCGATATGGGACTGCGGCCAACCCTGCAGGTGACGCTGAACGATCAGCAGCCCGCTGTGGACGGTGGTACGGGCCTTACGGTGGGACACGAGAGCCTCCAGGGTGGATGCGGACCTAGACAAGCCACACCCCACTCGGAGGCTCTCCCTCCGCAACACGACGCGCCACTGCCACCAACCTCATGGCCCCGTACAACTGGGCGCAGGCGATACCTTGAGTCCGTCCAAGGCCTTGGGTCTACACGGCGCTCTTGCAGCTCTCGAAGTCCCGCGGCGGCGGCTAACGGTTCGGCGGTGCATTTCGTGCTCGCCGTAGGGCTGGCTTTGTCGGTCAGGTCTCGTTGCTTCAGGCTGATGTTGTCGGTTCAGCGACGGGCGACGAACAGTCAGGGGTCCCCTTGTGGCGAGGGCTGCGGATTGGGGCTGCGCAAAGACTGGCGTCCGACCCACAACCCGGCAGCCCCCAGCAGCTGCACGGCGCCGAAGATGATCATGCCCCAGCCCCAGATCCGTAGGGTGGACACGTACTGGGTGCCGGTGACCGGAATTTGTGAGCCGCTGATCGCGGCGATGCCGCCGATAAGGTTGACCGCGCCTACGACCACCAGGAGGACCGAAGCGAAGATGAGCCTGCGGCGGATTGTGGCGTGCTCTCCGTCCGGCATGGCCGTCACCCTTCGGCCGCCTCGGGGAACGTCTGGCTCGCGGGATCCGTGCGGCATGCTCCCGGCGTCCGCGGCCCGGAGTTGCTCATAGAGTTGGCGCTGAGGCGGGCTGAGCTGCCGCGGAATGTCGAGGACCATCTTGAGATGGAGGCTGCCGCGACCATCCCCGTCGTAACGCGGCAGGCCCTTGCCTGCGACGCGCAGCACACTTCCGTGCTGGGTTCCCGGCGGCACCCGTACCCTCGCCTGCCCCCCGGGGAGGGGCACGGCCGTGATGACGCCGAGGGCGGCGTCGGGGGGCTGGATGTGCAGGTCGTACCACAGATCGGCGCCGACGCGGCTGAAGCGCGGGTCGGTGCGGGTGCGGATGCTCACATACACGTCGCCCGCCGGGCCGCCGGGCACCGGGCTCGGCATTCCCCGCCCGGCCAGCCGCAGCGTGGCTCCCTCCGGAATGCCGGGCGGGATGCGGACAGCGATCGTCTCGTTTTGCACGGCCTGCCCAGTGCCCGTACAAGCCGGGCAGGGCTGATCGATGACGCGTCCTCGGCCCGCACAATCCGGGCACGTGGTCACCTGACGAACCAACAGCGCACCGCGGCGGCTGGCAACCACGCACTGGCCGGTGCCGCCGCAGCGCGGGCAGCGACGCGACGTGGCGCCGGGCCCCGATCCGCGGCCCGAGCACTGGGGACATGGGCCCGGACGGCGGATCGTGACGACGTGATCCCCCCCGGTCAGCACCTCCTCCAGCGAGATGGCCAGATCCAGGCGCACATCCTCGCCCCGCCGGAGGCTCGCCGCTGCCGGCCCGAACAGCCGCTCGAACAAGCTGCCGAATGCGGGGGCGCCGGATCCGAAGATGTCGGCGAAGTCGATGCCGCCCCACAGGTCCTCCGCGGTCGCTGCAGCCAGGCCAGCTGAACCCTGCGCGTCGTAGCTCGCTCGCTTGGCCGGATCTGAAAGCACGCCATAGGCTTCGGCGATCTCCTTGAACCGCTGCTCCGCGTCCGGCTCCGTACTGACGTCGGGGTGATAGCGGTGGGCCAGCTGGCGGAACGCGCTTTTGATCGTCTCGGGGTCAGCGTCACGCGGAACGCCAAGCGCTTCGTAGTAGTCACCACAGACGGTCATGACGGCCCGCCGCAGCGCCGTGCAAGTCAGCTATCCGAGCCGAGAGCACCGAGTCCTGGCTGACTGCCGACTCCATGCTCAGACTTTCGCAGTAACTCCGCACCCGCGCTACTGCCAATCGGGCATTCATCTTGGGACCAACGGCCCTGACCAGGCTCGGTCGCTGGCGTTCGGCCTCTTGACCCGTGATCTGATTCGCTCGTCCGGTGTCCGGCGGAGCGCAAACTGAGTGCGTGGCCGGTGCGACGGATGCCGGGGTACGGCGGACACGCACGATGACCGGCGCCGCGAAGAGCAGACTGTGGACGTTGTGTGTCCGACCGGACGCGACCGAAGCGTGAACACGAGCGCCAGCCCCACCATCCCCAAGATGCACTTCCCGTACGAGCGAGGCCTCAGCCCTGTCTACTCACACCGTCTAGATCTAGATCCTTGACCGCGTCGCGGCCGCCGGTCAGCGCCGCCGCTCCGACGGCGGCGACGGCCGCGATCCAGGTCGAGAGCTCCGAGACGACTCCCATGGGAGCTCCGGCAGCACGGGGGACCCACACCGCCCAGGTGCCGCCCAGGGCCAAGACGAAGAAGACGAGGAGGGGTGGCTGCGGACAAGGTTCATGGTGTGGCTCCTGCGAGAGGCGCGGTGAACGGGACTCTGCCGGTAGCGGCGCGATACGAGCTCCACCTCCAGACCGACCCGTCGGTGATCAACTCCATGAACGATCTCCTCGATCGTGACTGGAACCGGGGCAGCGGGGCCGCGGAGTGAGGCGAAACTGAAGACGAAGGATTCTTGATGAGTGCCTGATTCGACTCTGTCAGCGCCGTCTGGCCTCCGCACCAGTACAGGCAGACCGAGTGGGGCTGCAACGCCAGCTGCACCTCAGTCGATCTCGTTGCTTGACGCAGGGCTGAGCTCTTCCACTACTTGGACCGACCCGGCGGCGCCGTCCACCGTGACGAGCTGCCCGGAGGCGATTCGGGTGGTCGCGTCGGGAACACCGACCACGGCGGGAATCCCGTACTCCCTCGCGACCACGGCTCCGTGGGAGTTGGAGCCGCCCATCTCCATCACCAGCCCACCCGCGGTCAGGAACAGCGGGGTCCACCCCGGGTCAGTGGAGGGGGCCACCAGGATCTCTCCCGGCTCCAGGTGCGCACCGACAGGATCCAGGACCACCCGCGCCCGCGACGTCACCACGCCGGCCGACGCCGGGCTGCCCACTAGCGCGCCGTCGGCGACCTCGGCGGCCCCGACCGTCTCCGGCTCGGTGCCGTCGGAGATCAACAGGCGTGGCACGTGCCGACGACGGAGCTCAAGTTCGTAGCCGGCCCTGCGTTGCTCGACCAGGTCGAAGAGGCTGGCTCCGCTCAAGCCTCGTCGTGCCTCGGTCAGATCGAGGAAGAAGATGTCGTCGGAGCGAGCGATTCGCCCGCTGTCGGCCAGGGCCTCCCCGACCAGCACCAGCTGCTGGCGGATGGCGGCGAGGGCGAGCACGAGCATGAACTTCGGCCGCTCCCTCAGACCTGCCAGCTGGCGTGCCCGCCCAAGGCCGAACTCGACCACCCGGGCACGCACGTTGCTCCGGCGACGCATCCGCCCCACCAGTTCGATGATCATGGTCTCGGCCTGTTCGTTGCCTTCGGCGAACTGGGCGGACGGCGATCGGCCCCTCTCGGTAAGGCGCAGGTAGTTCTTGATCACTCCGAGCAGGTGCGACGGGTCGTCGGACCAGCGTGGCATCCCAAGGTCGATCTCCGCGACAGCCCGATGTCCGTACGTCCGAAGGAACGCGGTCAGTCCCGCCTGTAGGGTCTGCGGCAGTCCAGCCCGGTGGAAGGCGTCGGTAAGCTCGGCGATCGAGTGAGTGCCCACCGCCTCAGCCGCCTCATGATCATTTCGTATGCGTTCCGTCAGCTCCCACAGCTGCAGGTCCATCTCGGTGGTCACGTTGTGCGGAAGTCCACGCAAGATCGACTGGAGCTCGCCCGGTCGCGCCACATCGCCGAGCAACCTTCGTGCCAGTCCCAGCAGCAGGAACCCTGCCAGCGGATAGCCCACCACCGTCGGCATCACCAGGAAGACCCGGGACAGCAAACCTTGGACATGATCGAGACGCTGCTCGGGCCCGGCGACGGCCGGAGGCACGAGCTCATGGCGCAACCGTGCCTCCACGTCGTCGATCGCTCGGTAAGCCCTGGTAGGGCTCAGGGCGGCCAGCAGGATCCGCCACGGCACCCCGGCGCCGAGCAGGACCCGAGCCACCGGCCGCAGCGTCTGCAGCGGCGCGGCGTCCACGAGTGTGAAGCGTGGGTCGGATGTGAGGCCCCGGATGACCGCCGCGGCGCGAGCCTCCATCACCCCGAAAGCGGTCAGTACGGCATGGCGGCCGATCCGGTTCCGCACCACACCGGTCAAGTCCACGAACAGTCGCTGACCGATCGCCTGGTAGGCGGCCGGTCCTCGGAGCGGGTCCGGCGGCGGGTGCCCGGCTGCGGCGGCGACGGAGCTGGCGATCAACCGGAATGCGGCTAGACCCATCGGCGTGATCGGACGGGTCAGACCCTGTGCCAGGCTCAGACACATGTACAGCCGGGTGCCGGCGCCTCCGACGTTGTCCGGCAGCGGGTACAAGGTGGTGATCGGCCGGGACTGGGTCAGCCACAGTTGGCCGGACTCCTCGAGCGCCCATTCGATGTCTTGTGGCGCCCCGTAATGATCTTGCACCCGCTGTCCGAGACCGGTCAGCGCGGTGATCTGCTCGTCGGACAGCGACGGGAGACCATCGCCCCCCTGCTGGCTGACCCGTTCAATCCCGCCGCCGGTCAGCGCACGGATCAGCACTCGCTTGTCGCCGATCCGACGTTGGAGGACCTTTCCGTTGGCGGATTCGACCACGAATCGGTCCGGGTTCACGGCGCCGGACACGACCGCTTCTCCCAGTCCTGGGCTGGCGTCGATCACACTGTGCTGCCGGGTCCCGGTCACCGGGTCTGCGGTGAACATCACTCCGGCCGTAGCGGGTCGCACCATTTCTTGGATCACGACCGCCAGCCGTACGGAGCCCTGATCGATGCCGTTCCGAGCTCGATAGTCGACGGCCCGGTCGGTCCAGAGCGAAGCCCAGCAACGGCGCACGGCGTCGATGACTGCATCGCCTCCTATGACGTTGAGGAATGTGTCCTGCTGTCCGGCGAAGCTGGCGAAGGCCAGGTCCTCCGCGGTGGCCGAGGACCGGACCGCCACGGCAACGTCCGGACCCAGCTCTCGGTAGCCCTGCAGCACCGCCTGCCGCACCTCCTCCGGCATCGTCGCCGCGAGGATGGTCGCCCTCACTCGTTCGGCTGCCGCACCGGGGTCGATTCCGGTGGACAGGTCAGCCAGCAACGTGCCGGCGCGGTCACCGACCGCAAGCTCGTAGGCCTCCGTAGTGACGACGAACCCCGGCGGGACCGGGAACCCGGCGGCGGTCAAGACGCCGAGGTTGAGCGCTTTGCCGCCAACGGCGGCAAGCGAGGAGGCCTCAACGTGATCGAAGGGCACCACTAGGGTCATGTCTCACCCTAGGCGCGTCGGTCTGGAGTGCCGCAAGTGTGGAGACGATGGGTCCTCAGCAAGATGGACGCGATCAGCTGCGAACCTCAACTCGGCGACGCCGGCTGCGCTTCATGGGCACCACCATGTCCGCGCTAGTGCCGCGATTGACGCTATTCCTTCCGGACCGAACAGGTTCGCATGGTGCGGTGGCGGTGGGCGGCGATGGCTCCGGTGATGCGGGTGTTGATCGTCCGGTCGGCCATGCCCGGCGATCGCGTCGGCGATCAGCTGCGCGGCGATGTCGGCGGACTCGGTGGCGGCGGCGGTCCAGCCGACGACGTAGCGGGAGAAGATGTCCAAGATCACGTACAGGTCGTAGTAGACGCCACGGGTCGGCCCGCGGAGTTTGGTGATGTCCCAGCTCCACACGTGCAGCGGCGCGGTGGCCAGCAGCTCCGGTTTGACCCGAGGCGGATGGGTGGCTTGGTGGCGGCGTTCTCCTGCTTGCCCGGATCGGCGGAGCAGCCGGTGCATCGTCGACATCGAGCACAGGTAGGTGCCCTCGTCCAGCAGCGTCGCCCAACACTGGCCAACCGACTTGTCGACGAACCGGTGACTGTTCAGCTCCGCCAGCACCCGCTCACACTCCGCCGAGCTGAGCGCGTTGGACGGCGTCGGCCGTCGCTTCGCCGGCAGCGGGTCGGCCGGCGTCAACGCGCGGTAGTGGGTGGCCCGGGACCAACCCAACAGATCGCAGGCCCGCTTGATCGAGGTGTGCCCGGCCAGCTCCGCGACCGCCGGGGCGATCACCGCTTCGACCGCTTCTCGGTGTCCGCGCTCTCGGAGACCAGCTCCAAGAGCGCGTGTGCTTTTCCCACGACGTCGAGGGCCGCCTGGGTCTTGGCCAGCTCTCGCCGCAGCCGGTCGTTATCGCGCTGCAGCCGCTCGTTCTCGGCCTGCTCTGGGGTTCGCCCGCGGGCCGGGGGCTTGGCCGTCAAGCCGTCCAGCGCGCCCGCGTCGCGGGCCCGGCGCCACTCCACCACATGGGAGGAGTACAAGCCCTCCCGGCGAAGCAGCGCCCCCTTCTCGCCCGGCTCGGCGGCGTCGTACTCCGCCACGATCGCCAGCTTGTATCCAGCGGTGAACGTGCGGCGTTTCGGACGGTCAGCTCGTGGACTCACCAAACCATCATCGACCCGCACATCGGCCAGGGTCATCGTCATCGTGATCAACCTCGTCTCGCCCCGTGCAGAGGGAAGAACTACTACCTGAGGTGTCTCACGTCAGCCTGACGCACAGGGGTCGCGCGAGTCGCTTTGTCCGTGGCAGCAGGCTCCACCAGGCTCATTTTGACGCGGCCACCCCTCCGGCTTCTCCGACTCGTGGTGAGGCCGCGGCTCCTCATCGTGTAGAACCGCGTGAGTGGGCTCCCCGAGCGCGAGAGGATGCTGTGTATGCCGCGACAGCAGTTAGGGACCTGGGGCGTGCTTCGCCTTGCCGTGTTAGTCACAAGCGTTTCGAGCCTTGTCGTTCTTGGTGGAGGCAGCGCTCTGTGGCTGGTCGAGGGTGAGCGGCCCGACAGCACGTTGCGCTCCTGGGGTGACGCGTTGTGGTGGTCGCTAACGACCCTGACAACGGTGGGCTACGGCGACCACGTTCCCGTAACAACTGCTGGCCGCCTGATTGCCGCCGGTGTGATGGTGATGGGGGTGGCAATCATCGGTGCGGTGGCGGCGGTCGTGGCTCTTGCCGTGGCCCATCGGTTCGCCCGCGAGGAGGAGCGGGCATTCGAAGCGGAGGCTGAGACCCTCGAGCATCGCCTCGAAATGCGTCTGGATCGGATCGAGGCTCAGCTGGCCGGTCTGGACGCACGCCTGCAGGGGTGGGCTGTCACCTCGGCCAATGACGCCCTTCGCAATGGACGAGAACAGTAGCGGCAAGGGACACCGTCCTCTCGAAGCAGGAGGAACCCGAGGACGAATCGTCCTGACCTTCTAATCGAAGGCCGGGTGGGCGTGGCCTGTCACGACCATCGTGCGCGAGGCCAAGCCCGAACAGTGGGTTCCTACTCCACCTCGCCCCCAGGGAGAGAAGAGACGCGACTCATGAGGGGTAACTTACTTTTAGTCCCACCTTGACTGGGCCCCTACAAACGGCCGACGACCACCCCCCGCTGCTACACCGAGCCCACCGGCAAAGGCGTCCGCTGTAGGGTTTCGTAGAGGCCATTGCCGCGGCTATGCAGCTTCGGTTCAGCGCCGCCGTAAACGCGAGGCCGACGAAGGCAGCGCTCACGGGGTCGTGGCGCTCGCTGGCCTTCGCGATCGAGGCTCCCAACAGCCGAGCGGCGCATCCCCCGATCGGGATGATGCCCCGCTCAGCTCTGTTTGACGACGGCGTAGACGATCCGCTCGGCGACGTCGACCACGGCCTCGCCGATCCGCGAGGAGCGGCGGTATAGCTCGCGGCGCGTGATCCGCTCCGTGCGGTCCTCGACGCCGATCAGGCCCACCATCCCGGCGTAATAGGCTGTCTCGAGTTCGCGCTGGGCGGCGATGGCCGCGTCCGCGGACGCGGTCGCCTGGTCACCGTCGGTCCCGAGTTTCGACAGCGCGTCGTCGAGGTGACGCAGCGCGTCGCCGAGCAGGCCGGCCATCGTGGCGATCCCCTCGTCGGGCGGGGAGGCCATCGCCTCGGACTCCTTCACGAGGTCAGCGACGTAGTCGAGGATGCGGTCGATCCCGCGCGAGAGCGCGAACAGGTCCTCGGGCTCGATGGGGGTCACGAACGCTTCCCGGAGCGCGCTCAGCAGGTCGCGCTTGGCGACATCGCCCTGGCGCTCGGCGTCGCGCACGGCCTGGGCGGCCGCCGCGTCGCCGCCCGCCCAGCGCGCGAACGCGTCCACACCGTCGATCGCGACCGCCATCTGGCGGCGCAGCATCCCGAGCACGTCCGGGGTATCGGGCAGGAACCAGCGCTTGCGGGTCAAGTCACCAGCCGCCACAGCTCGAGCGCCACGACACCGAGCGCCGCGGACACGGGCATGGTGATCAGCCACGCCAGGCCCATGTTGCGCACGACCGACCAGTGCACGTGGTGCCAGCGGCGCCGGCCGACGCCGATCCCCACCACCGACGACGCGACCACCTGCGTGGTGGAGACGGGCGCTCCCAGTAGCGAGGACCCGAAGATCACGGCGGCCGACGCGGTCTGGCTGGACAGGCCTTCCTCCGGGCGGATGCGGTAGATGCGGCGGCCCACGGTGGCAATGATCCGCCATCCGCCAAGCGCCGTGCCGGCGGTCAGCGCCGCGGCGCACACGACCTTCGCCCACGTCGGCGCCGCGAGCGTGTCGATCCGCGCCCCGGCGAGCAGCAGCGCCGCGATCACGCCGATCGACTTCTGGGCGTCGTTGGCGCCGTGGCTGAAAGCGAGCGCGGCCGACATCCCCCACTCCCCGGCCCCCACCGGCGCCCGCCAGCGCCGGGTGGCCCGGTGCGCGACGGCGCGCGCCGCGCGGATGAGCAGCAGCGCCGCGACCGCGCCGAGGACCGGGGACAGCGCGAGCGCGATCAGGATCCCGAACACGCCGACGGGCCGCCAGTGCTCGATCCCGCCCCAGTTGATCGCGTGCACGCCGCCCTCGATGACGGCGGCGCCGACCAACCCGCCGACGAGGGCGTGCCCGGAGCTCGACGGCAGGCCGAGCCGCCATGTGACGAGGTTCCAGGTCACCGCCGCGGCCAGGCCGGCGCCAATCACCTCGACCGTTACATCCGGCGGAACGGTGACGATGCCGCCGATCGTGTCGGCGACGGCTGCGCCGAGGAACAGCGGGCCGAGCAGGTTGAACACCGACGCGAGCAGGATCGCCTGCAGCGGCGTCGCGGCCCTCGTGGCGACCAACGTCGCGATCGCGTTGGACGCATCGTGGAGCCCGTTCGTGACGGCGAACCCGATCGCGAACAACACCGCGACCAGGAGCTCGGCATCCATGGACGGACTCTACGGTCCGTGGTCTCGCGGGCGTAGTACCCGAAGCGCACGTTCGGGAGGAGCCGGTCGAGCCAGCTCGGCAGCCACCTGACGGCCCAAGCTCACGACTGGAATCTTGCCTCGACACGATCGAGGCGGCCAGCCGGCGCATCGCCTTGAGCTACATGGTCCGGGCGCGGCCCCGCTCACCCGCGTTCCTCAGCGTCGGGGTTGGGGCGCAACCATCTGCGCCGAGAACGATGCCGGGTTCTTCGACCACCTCGCCGAGCACCCGAGCCATCCGGCCGCCCCGACGCCAGAGAGCGCCGGTCCCGTCGGCGAGATGCTGCCGCCTTCGCTGCCTGCTCCTGCTTCTCGACGGCCAGGATCTCCGCCGCCTCCTCCATTGTGACGCCTCGGTCCTCGGCGATGGCGTACCGGTCCGCTTGGTCGAGCATGTCGTACAGGGCGATCTCCTGCGCCGACAGCTCGTGGACCGGCGAGCACATCTCAGAGCGGTACGCGCTCCCGCCACCTAGACGGTATGTAGTGGCTGGTTCTGGCTTGAACTGGTTGCGGGCCGGGACCTCTCTCACAAGATTCGTGGGTTACCGAGTAGGGGCTGCCTGCTCGGCCTATCCGACAATTGTGGGAGGTCCCGGTGTTCACTGAGCGTACGAGTGTTGGGCTCGACGTGCACGCCCGATCGGTCGCGGCAGCGGCGATCGATGGCGTCACGGGCGAGCTGTTTCAGTCCAGGTTGACCCCGTCGTATGAGCATGTCAGGTCGTGGCTGGGCCGGCTGCCTGGTCCGGTGGCGGTGGCTTATGAGGCGGGTCCGACCGGGTTCGGGCTGTATCGATATCTGAGGTCGGCGGGTATCCGTTGTGAGGTGGTGGCGCCGTCGAAGCTGCAACGGCCGGCCGGCGACCGGGTCAAGACCGATGCCCGCGACGCGCTCCATCTGGCGCGTCTGCTGCGGTTGGACGAGATCATCCCGGTCGCGGTCCCGACCGTCGACCAGGAAGCGGCGCGTGACCTGGTGCGGGCCCGGGAGGACTGCCGTGGTGACTTGATGCGGGCCCGGCACCGGCTGTCGAAACTGTTGCTGCGGCACGGCATCGTCTACTCCGGCGGTGCCGCGTGGACCGGCCGACACGACGTCTGGCTGCGCCACGACGCCCTACCGCAGCTGAGCTCACCGGCCACCCGGCTGACCTTCGACTCCGACTATGACGCCGTGTTGAGCGTGAAGGCTCGACGCGACCGGCTGGATGCGGCCATCGAGGAGATGGCGGCCGGATCGGAGTTCACCCCGCTGGTGCGACGTCTCGGCTGCCTACGCGGCATCAGTAGCTTGACCGGGCTCGCGTTGGCCGTCGAGATCGGCGATTGGCACCGCTTCAGCGGCAACAGCATCGGATCGTTCGTCGGTCTCGTCCCCGCGGAGTCGTCCTCGGGCGGCTCCCGCAGTCAGGGACCGATCACCAAGACCGGCAACGGTCACGTCCGCCGCCTGCTGGTCGAAGCCGCCTGGCACCACCAACCGCGGTACCGGATCGGCAAGACCATGCGAGACCGGTGGGCGTTGGCGCCAGCGGCCGCCCGCGACCGCGGAGACCAAGGCAACCGACGCCTGCACCACCGGTGGGTGCAGTTCCTCACCCGCCGCAAACGCCACACCGTCGCCACCGTCGCCATCGCCCGCGAGCTGGCCGGCTGGTGCTGGTCGCTGGCCGTCCTCGACGACCGATAGACCCATCCTGATCTTGCTTGCGCAGGCGGCTTCGGTGGCAGCGCGAGGAGCGACCCGCGACACTTCTATGAGCAGCCCAGGAACTCAGACTTCGAGCTCTACAGCGGCGATGCTCGGTCCTAGACACGCGGACCCGCTCCAGCCGAAACACCGTCCTGCGGTAACCAACCCGCGCATATCAGTCTGACCACGCGTCGCCAACGACACGCTCACCGAAAGACGAACTGCGCAAGCAAACGAGGCGCCCGCCCCCAAGCGGAGACGGGCGCCTCACCCTGCCCTTGACAAAGGTTCACTACATATCAGGTGTACCGGGACAGGACGTTGGTGACACTCCGCGCTGGTGGTTGACGTGAAGAGGACCTCCGAGTGCGGTGGGAGATGTCTCGTCTTCTACCGCTCGGAGGTCCTCAGGTGTCTCACGCTAATGCCCGGCTCAACCGTCACGGTCGGCTGCTGCTGATCGAGCGGGTCGTCGACCAGCACTGGCCCGTCGCGCACGCCGCCAAGGCGATGGGGATCTCGCGGCACTGCGCCTACCGTTGGGTCCGCCGGTGGCGGGCCGAGGGCGTCGCCGGGCTGGCCGACCGGTCGTCACGGCCCCACCACAGTCCGGCCCGAACCCCGGCCGCCGTGGAGGAGGTCATCGTGGCCGACCGGGTCGAGCACCGCCGCGGGCCGGCGTGGATCGCGGCCCGGCACCCGGTCTGCGCGCGCACGGTGTCTCGCGTCCTGACCCGCCACCAGCTGCCCCGCCTCGCGGTCCTGGACCCGATCAGCGGGGAATTGATCCGGGCGTCGAAGACCACCGCGGTCCGCTACGAGCGGGACCGGCCCGGCGAACTGGTCCACAGGGACGTCAAGAAGATTGGCCGCATCCCTGACGGCGGCGGCTGGCGTGCCCACGGCCGCGAGATGGCATCGAACGCGGCGAAGAAGAAAAAGAAGAAGAACCCGATCGGCTACGACTACGTCCACTCCATGATCGACGACCACTCCCGGCTGGCCTACTCCGAGGTCCTCACCGACGAGAAAGGTACGACCTGCGCGGGGTTCCTCGAACGCGCCCTGACCTACTTCGCCGGTCATGGCATCGACCGGGTCGAGCGGTTGATGACCGACAACGCCTGGGCCTACCGCCACTCGCTCCGCCAGGTCTGCGCCGAGCACAACATCACCCAAAAGTTCATCAAGCCGCACTGCCCACGGCAAAACGGCAAGGCCGAGCGATACAACCGCACTCTCGCCGGCGAGTGGGCCTACCGCCGCGTCTACACCAGCAACGGCACGCGCACCGCCGCCCTTGCCTCGTGGCTCGAGCACTACAACACTGAACGAGCCCACAGCGCACTCGGAGGTCTCACCCCGCTTGCCCGGCTGTTACCAACCTCCTGACCGGGTACGCCTAGGGCGCACAGCCCGCCGTGGAAGGTGCACGCCACGGCCGGGCCCGCCTTCTTCTTCCGTGGCATCAGTGCTTCCCCCCGAATCTGCGGAGAGCTTCGATGTTGCGCGCCTTGGCTCGTTCTTCACTCGCCAACTGCTCGGCGACTGCTTGCTCCCACCGCTGCTGGGCGGCCGCTGCTGCCGCTTCGTCGGCGTTGCGCCGCTCAGCTGCTTCACGCTTGCTCGGGCGCAGCCGGGCAGCGAGCTGCCTAGCGTCGATGCCCAGCGCCTACCTTACCTTCGCCACCAAGTCGAGGCGCCCCGCCTGTGGCCCCGTACAGTCGCGGACCTCGCCGGACGCAGCCCGAGCAACCCATGCAGCCCGTGACCGCTTGGCTAGCGCCACCTCGGCCTTGACGTCGGCGGCTGAGGCGAGCGCGTCTGCTTCAGCCTGCTCCGCCTCCGCCATCTCGGCAGAGAGCCAATCACCGCGAGCTTCGGCGTTGACGGCGTAATTCAGCGTGGTCCTGGCGTCGGCCAACTGCCTGGACCGGGCGTTTACACGGTTCGTCGCCGACCGGTAACGCTCCTCAAGCACGGGAACGACTGACTTAGGCTCAGGCCCACCGGCGGCCAGGGCCCGCCCGAGGCGTTCGGCGTCGATCTCAGGTCCCCGTTGCAGTTCAGCCTCGGCGACGTTTCGGGCCTGCTCCTCCTCTCCCAACTAAGCTGTCAAACTCAGTGTCACGCGCTCGGGCTTCGTCGACCGTCGTCGGCCGGTGCTCGATCTCCGGCAGTACGGGGATGCGGTTGGATACTCAGTCACCGCGGACACTCGAGGCAGCCACCGGCATGACCGTGGTGGTCGTCGAGGACGCCGACGCCCACCAGTCCGAAGGCGTCGCCCCTGGCGCCGAGTCATCGAAGCGCCCGCTGACCAGGGGTACGGGGTCCGCGAGTACGGCGCCCGAGACCTCGAGGGTCAGCTGTGGTTCTTCCAGTCCTCGCTGGACCAACCACAGCGCTTTGGTGGCCTGTGGTGCCCAGCAGGAGACCGGTGATCACGGCTGACCGTTACGATCTGGTCCGAATGGAGCCGCTGGGGCCAGAGGTCGGACGATCCCGCAGACATCGCCGAGCACGGAAGTGCCTCGTGGTGGTGACGCCCGCACGAGCACTCCATCTGCCTGGCTGTACTTCGAGCCGGTGGTTGGTGCGGTCGGAGACGTGCGTGAGCGTGTCGAACCGGGTCTAAAATCCACGGCAAGAGCGGCCAAGGCGGTTCGACGGTGATCGACCAGGTCACCGAAACAAGGAGGCGGACATGACCTCGTCTGAGGACTACTGGATAGCTTCTGCCACCGGTGCCAAGATCGTGGAATTGGACCGGGCGGAGGCCCTAGAACTGCTGACGGCCAAGAAGGTCGGACGAATAGGCTTTCTCGCCGAGGACGGACCAGTCGTTCTGCCGATGAACTACGTCCTCTCCGGCGACCACATCATCGTCCGCACCGTGGCCTTCGGCGTTGTCGCGCGCAGTGCGATCGACCAAAAGGTGGCCTTTGAGGTCGACGATGTCGACGACTTCCTGGAGGCCGGCTGGAGCGTGCTGGTAACCGGAGCCGGCACGTTGCTAAGTGATGACCAGCTGCAGCGACTCGAGTCAGGCATGACGCCAGACCCATGGGCTGAAGGCCCGCGGACGCTCTTCTTCAGCATCGCTTGCGACCAGGTGAGCGGCCGTCGGCTCTTGCCGCGCTAAGGCGAATTGAGACAGGTCACGCCGAGTCATCGAAGAAGCAACGCGTAGTAAGTAGCAGCAGCAGAGGCAGCCACCCTCGCGGTCGACGTCTGTCCTCGTGCGCGCGCGTGAGGGAACCCGTTAGTACGCCCAGCAGCCGGAAAATCGGCTCGAAAGCCCCGCCTCCTGCCCAGCTCAGCCTCAGGTAGACGTATAGAATTGGCTATGACGAAGGCGAACGGTAGGCCCACCGTTCACAGGTGGCGGAGGTCCTCGACCGCGGCGAGCCTTCGCGGCGACCAGGTCTCGTTCGGCTTGCCGTTGGCCAGCAAGCTCCGGGGCCGACGCCACGGCCCGGCAGGGCTTTAAGGATCTGGTCGCCGACGTCGGCCTGGGTTGAAGGGCACGATGAGTGAGGCCGAGCTGCACCTGATCCGGTCCCGGCTGACCGCCGGGTTGCGGCATAAGGCGGCCCGCGGGGAGCTGCGGCAGTTCCTGCCGGTCGGCTTCGACTACGACGAGACCGGCGCGGTGGTGATCACCCCGGACGAGGCGGTGGTGGAGGCGATCGCCACGGTGCTCCGCCGCTTCGCCGAGTTGGGCACCGGCCGGCAGGTGTTGTTGTCGCTGCGCGGCGACGGGTTGTTGCTGCCCCGCCGGCCGACCCGCACCGGCCGGGTGCACCGGCGGCCAGGAACCATTGCGTCAAGGGGTGGGCACCGCGGGCCCCCGCCATCCTCCGAAAGCGGCGGCAGCGGTCGAGGAAGTGGTGCCCCCAAAGGCCGCTTCGCCGGCTCGCCGCTGACGCGGTTCGGTCAGCAAACCAGCCCAACTGCAAGCCCAGCTGCTCCTCGGCTTGGTGTCATCGGCGCCATCGATGTATCGGGTCACACCGGCTCTGGATCGCCGGCCTCGCCGTCCTGGTTCTTAGAGTCCTGACCATCCGCTGGGGAGCGTTCTGTGCATAGACTGCGCCTTTCGGCCCATCCTCCGGGGCCTAGCCACCCAACGAGGACGGCGCGACGGCATCGCGGTAGGAGGAGTCATGGCAGCTGGAACGGACCGGTTCGGTCGGACGACATGGACGGTGACGCCGAGAGCAGGCGACACCCCAACTGCCCGCGAGGTCTCTACGCCTCACGGGCCGTCGTTCCGGGCCGTCACCATCTCACCGCGGAAGACAATCCTGTCCGCGATTGACACCGACGACAGCTGGGGACTGGATGTCGTGGTGACGACCGAAGAGGACAACGTCGAGTCCGACGACCTGTTCCGAGACCTGATGAAAACCGGACTCACCGCACTGACGGGGTTCGCACATCTGTTCGGCGGAAACGGCGGAGACGTCAACCTGACGGTCACCACCGAGAAGACGCCCGGCGGTGATAACACGGTCGCGATCAATGGCGCACACCTCGCGGTGGTGCCCGCCAACACCATGGTGTAGGCGGCGCGCCATCTCACTACGCGGCCCCGCAAACGTTGCTCATCGAGGACGATCACTCGGTAAACCATGCAGACGTTGCTGTACCGACAGCCGACCGGCGGCGGTCGAGTCGGAGGATGCTCGCCGCCAGTTCGGCGACGATCGTTTCGGCCACCTGCTGGCCGGGTAGTTCAATGTCTTGGCCGCGAACGGCGGCCACCGCGCGAGCTGCGACGCCGGCGGAGTCTCGGACGTGTTCGCGACGCAACCATTGGGCTAGACGGGTCTCGCCGAGCCGGCGGAGCCGCTTCGGGCTGACGTACGCAGTCAGCAGGACCAGCGCACCCTCGTTGGGCTTCCTCCCGATCGAGCGTCTGTCTCGCGCGCGCACGCGCGAGGGCGAGTCCAGTCTTGGCCCTGGGAGGGTGGCCATCAACCTGCCACCCCTGACGCGGCAACGTGAGTGCCACCGCGGACGCTGGGCCTCGGTGTTGGTCATGAACTGGTCAAAGCTGACTCGCCTGGAGTTTGGCGCATCAGTCGGTTGCTGGCTCAGCCGTGGGAAGCTCGCCAACATCGAGGAGAGCGGCACCGGCATCGGGTGAGGCAGGGTCGCGATGGAACCGCTAGTTTGGGCGTTTGGTCACCGGAGTTGCTTGGTCGCCCTGTGCGGTTTCCGTCTTGTGTTCGCAAAGATGGACCGGCGCCATCAGAGGAGAAGTGATGTTCCACCCTTTCCGTCCTGGCATTGGCCGTTCTCGCCGGGAATCCCCGGACGCAGCCTCTGCTGTGCCTCGTGGTAGCGCACCGCGACTCCGCCGTACGCATCGATCCGTACCCGCCGCTATTGCCGCCGTGGCCCTCTTCTGTCTCATGGCGAGTTGCAGCACGAGCTCAACATCGACTGAGACCAGTCCACCCGCAACAACCGCCGCGCCCACGACCGCCGCAGAAACCGCCGCGTCGCCGGCAGCTTGTGCAGACGTCGCCGCCCTCAGGTCGTCGATCGATGCCCTCACGAACGTGAGACCTACGCAGGACGGTGTCTCCGCCCTGACGACCGCGATAGCCAACGTGAAGACCGATCTGGACAAAGCGCAGGCCTCGGCCTCAGCGTCGGCTTCGAGCCTTCAACCCAGCGTGGAGCAGGTGAAAACGGCATTCGCCGGGTTGCAGACCGCAGCCAGCGGATTGACCGCCGAGAACCTTGTCCAGAAGGTGCCAGCCATCGCTGCGGCGATCACGCAGCTCGGCGCCGCGAGGGAGGCACTCTCCGCGGCGCTGGCCGAGCGCTGCCCGGGGAGCTGACCGAATGCCCCCCCGCCGAGGCCTAGGACACAGGACGGTGCCGAACCATGCGCCCTGGCCGCCGAGGGAGAGGATGAGCACCACCCCGCGTCTCGACCCAGACCAGGAGTTCGGTGAGCCAAAGCTGATCGTCGAGGAGCAGCGGGCAAGGGCAGCCGAGGAGGGAGCCGGCGCCGATCCTCTCGCGGCGCTGCAGCAGATTGGGGCCAAATAGGAGACTGACCATCGATACCCCAGTCCCGCCGATTGCGGTGATCGTCACCCGACCAAGGCCAGCGTTACTTTCCACGACCTGGTGGAGACCACGCTGCAACGGGGGGCTGGACCGACACGTTGTGGCTGGAAACCCACGGCCGAAGATCCTGGCCGGGCCCAGACCCGTCAAGCGGTGGCCGAGCACGTCGACTTGGTGGTGTGGCAGATGCAAGGCTCGCCACCGCCCCGGCCGGACAGGTCTGCATCTGGACCTCGAAGGCAACCCGTTTGCACAGGTCCTAACCGAGACGGCGCGAGTGACCGGCGGGACCATCCCGCCACCCCCATGGTGAACAGATGAGGTTTGGACCACGGTCTGCGGCCAGGTCGCCTCGATCGCTTCCGGGAAGCCGGTCACCCCGTCGCAGCAGGCGATCAGCACGTCTTTGACCCCGCGGTTGCGGAGCTCGGCGAGCACCCCGGCCCAGAACTTGGCGCCCTCGCTGGTCTGCACCCAGATCCCCAGCACGTGCTTGATCCCGTCGGTGTCGACGCCGACGGCGAGGTGGGCGGCCTTGTTGCGGACCTGGTGGGAGTCCTTGACCTTCACCACCAACGCGTCCAGGTAGAGGATCGGATACACCGGCTCCAACGGCCGGGTCTGCCAGGCGGTGACTTCGGCCAACACGGCGTCGGTGATGTCGGAGATCGTCTCGTGGGACAGATTGGGTGCCCAAAGTGAGTTCCAGATTGGCCTGGATGTCGCGGATCGTCATCCCACCCGCATACAGGGAGATGATCATGTCCGACAGACCGCCGACCCGGCGTTGGCCCTTCGGCACCAACCGCGGCTCGAAGCTGCCGTTGCGGTCCCGCGGAGTGGCCAACTCGATGTCGCCGACCTCGGTGCCCAACCGCTATCCGGTGAACCCGTTGCGGGAGTTGCCCGACCCGTAGCCGACCCGGTCATGCTTCTCATAGCCCAGATGGCCGGTCAGCTCCGCATCCAGACCGGCCTCCAACACCCGCTTCACCAGCTCCGGCAGGAACCCACCCTCCCCGGTCAACTGCAGATCACCGGCATCCACCTGATTCATCAGATCGTCCAGCAGACCCGCCTGGACCATCTTGTCCACCGCCTCCCGGGCGGTCACCGGCTGCTCAGATTCCAGCCCGGACGCCTCCGGCGTCCCACGCTCTGAAGCCATGGCATCCATCATCCGTGCTCACTTCCTCCGAAGTGTTTACACAGACCACCTGACACCTCCTCGCGATCAGCGTCATCCCGGCCGCGCCGGTCCAGTTCACGCTCTCGTACGGCACGGCGTGCAGGTGCTGGTACGGGGAGAGACTCAGTACCCAGGTGGGCCAGCGCAGGCTTTCGGCCAGCACCTGCAGCAGGAAGCCGCCGACGGCGGGGACGGCACCGACCACCAAGGTGGCCTGGGGTAGCCATCCGTACGCCAACAGCGCCGCACCGAGGCTGAGCCAGGCCACCGGCAGCACGTTCAGCGCACCGCCGACGGCCGCGGCCGGGTGCGATGTCGGCGCCCACAGCGCCGCCCCGGCCCAGGCGGCGAGGCCGGCCCCGGCGGCCAGGACCACCGTGCCGGCCACCGCGGTGCCGGCCTCCACCAGGAACCAGCGCCGACGCGTGACCGGTGCCGCGAACACGACGGTGAGCCGGCGTGCCTCCTCATCAGCGTCGCCGGCGGCGACCCGGCCGGCGGCGAACAGGCCGAGCGGCACGGCGAGCAACGCGAACAGCGACGCCAGATAGCCGGCCACGGTGGTCAAGGACCCGAACCCGGCCTGCGCGGCGAGGTCCGCGAACAACGGGTTGTCGGCCAGGAAGACGGTCAGCGACGACGCCAGCAGTCCGATCACCAGGAAGTACAGCCAGATCCCTGTCGCCCAGGCCACCACCGAGCCGGCGCTGCGCCGAACCGCGAACCCCGGCAGGGACCGCAGCCCGCGCAGGCGGGCACGGTGGCTGGTGCGGGCCGGCAGCACCCCGGCGCCGACATCCCGGCGGGAACTGCTCACCGCCACGGCCGCGGCGAGGGCGAGGCCGCCGAGGAGCAGGACGGCCAGCGGCCCGGGCCGGTTGGCGGCGAAGGGCTCGATGAGGCCCAGCAAACCGAACGGCGTCACCCAGTGCAGCCCGCTCAACTCCTCGGCACTGTCGGCGACCATCCGGGCGAGCAGCCCGGCGCCGATCCCCGCCGTCGCCAGCACACTCGCCCGCCGCCGCTCACCGACCAGCTGCCCCGCCAAGCCACCCCAGGCGGCGGCGCCGGCCCCGATCAACGCCAACGCCGCCCCGTACAGCACCGCGCCGGACGTCGCGGTGCCGGCGACGATCATGGCCACGGCTCACCGCGACACCGATCGCCACGGCCGCCGCCATGATCACGGCCAGCTGCAAACCGAGCAGCCGGGCCAACCGCACCCGCCCGGCCAGCAGCAGATTCCACCGGCCGGCCTCCTCCTCACCGCGGGTGATCCGCACCGCGGTCAGCGCCGACCAGACCGCCACCAACACCGCCATCGGTGTCCCGGTCCGCCAGACGGTGAAGCCGCCCGGGTCGTCCAGGGCGACCAGGCTTCCCGAACATGATCTGGATGGCCGGGCTCTCGGCCAGGGCCCGCATCGCCCCCGGGTCGAAGCCGTCGGCGGCCAGGCTGCGGTACTGCCACACCACCACCGCTGACATGCCCGCCGCGACGAGCAGCACCACCACCGCACCCCGCCGCACCAACCGCCACGCATGCAGCACCAAGACCGCGTCGAATCCCGACACCGGCCGCACCCCGGCGAGCTGACGGTGCTGCTGGCGGCCGGGGTCATGAGTGGTCCCCGTAGTACTCCAGGAAGATCTCCTCCAGCGACGGCTCCCGGACACCCAACGCGACCGGGTCGGCGTCGGCCAGCCGCCGCAGCACCGGGCCCAGGCCGGCGCCGCCGGTCAGCTGCAGCACCAGCTCCGCGGACTCGGCGGCGCCGCAATCGGTTACTGGAGCAGGAGAACGAGGTTCTCCGCCGCGCCGCGGCCTACTTGTCGCGGGCGAACCTGCCGAGGAAATGATGTACCCGCTCGTGCGTGAGCTGGCCGGCGACGGGATCCCCGTCACGGTGACGTGCCGGGTCTTGAAGCTCTCCCGTCAGCCCTACTATCGCTGGCTCGTGCAACCTCTCGGCGACCGGGAGAGAGCGGAGGCTCATCTTGTGGACGCGTTGTTCGAGGCGCACCGAGATGACCCGGAATTCGGCTACCGGCTGCTGGCCGATGAGGCCGGGCACAGGGCCACCTGGCATGTGACCGGACGGTGTGGCGGCTCTGCAGCAGGTCGGCCTGCGGTTTGCCTCGAGCGGATCTGAGAAGGTTGGTCCGAACCGAGTCCACCTTCCTGACGAGTACCGGCCCGGTCGGACAACAGGACACGGTCGCGGCCGCGCTCGCGCTCGGCGCCGACCACCTCGACGTCGGCCAGCTGCCTGAAGAAGGCCACATCGGACAGGTACGGGTCCTCGGAGAAGTACTCGAAGTTGCGGCCGGCGATCGTGGTGCGATGCAGGCACACGCCGGGCCCCTCCAGCACGTGCTGGCCGAGCGTTGCGGTCTCCGCACCGATGAGGTCGCCGTAGGACCGGGCCAGGTCAGGTTCGAACCCGGCCGCGAGGCCGATCGTCATCGGCAGCGACGTGGCCGGTGGGCTCGGGGTGCCGTCGCCCATGCCCACTCCCACCGGCCCGTTGGTGATCCGGAAGCGAGGGATCCCCAACTCGTCGATCGCCTTCACGTGCCGCTCGATCCGGATCTGCGCGGCCAGCTGGTCCATGTCCGCCCCGGACTCCGCCGCCTCCGCCGCAATGGAGTAGATGTCGATGGTCTCCATGGCGCCGTGCAACTGCGCGATCTTCTGCTCCAGCGTCATGCCCTCGACGAGCTTCACGGCCCGCTCCCGGGGCGACCGCGAGGGGTCTTGCCAGGCGAACGTGGCTTTAGACAAGGTGACTCTCCTCTAGCGCGCCGGGCTATCTCAATACCGTGACCGATTCGGTGTTCTGGTTGACCGATCTTCGGGTCAGGTGCTCGTTGCGGCACTCGAAGTCGGCGTAGAGATGCATCTGGTCGGCGTAGTGCGGTGACTTCACGCCGGCGGGAGAGACGAAGCCGGACTGGCCGGGCGGGGCGGCGAGGCACAGCCGTGGCCGACCGCGTCCAAGGACGGCGAAGATGTTGGCAGTGCCGCGATTCATGTATTCGGGGCCAGGTAGCGACTCGTTAGGGCTCGCCTGGGGGACGCCGAGGAAGTTGCGGTAACTGAACTCGAGGCGGGCGGTGGGAACGGTCCAGTCGGCCGGGTGACCGCCGCGGTCGGCCCGCAGCTTGGCCAGCGCTTGGAGGTAGGTCTGGAGGACAACCTGGTCAGGCCGCTCTCCGTCGAGGAAGTCAACTGTTTGGGGTACGCCGGCACGGTCGCCCAGAATCTGGTTGTAGACCAGCTTGAGAGCCGGTGCGGGCCGGATCGACCGCTGCTCGATCGGCTGCTGGTAGATGGCGGTCACGTAGCGCTGGTAGACGCTGGCCGGAAGATCGTCGGCCAGCACCCGCTGGAATAGGATCGGCAGCCAGGTCCGCATGATCGCCGGCTGCGGCCCGTCGTAGTTTCCGTCCCCGTTGGCGTCGCGAGTCTGGCCGTCCCAGCGGGTGATCAGCGCTACGTCCCGACGGGCCGGATCACCCGGCGGCAGGCGCCTTACAGCGGCCCGCAGCGTCGGCGCGAGGTACCGCAGGTTGAGGTCGGCAAATGAGAACCGCTCGTTCAATCGGTACACCTGCGCCGGGGTGAAGACTCGCTGCCGGCCCTCGAAGGCGGCGATGATCTCGTTGACCCGGTCGACCACCGACCAGTTGCCGTAGTCGTTGTTGAATCCTGCCGCGGGCTCGTTGTTCCAGTTCGCGATGTAGCCCTGACGAGGGTTGTAGACCATGGGATTCCGGCGGAAGGGCTCATACCCCTGCCATTCCATCGACCCGTCGCCGACGGCCGGCAGCCGAATGTCTTGATTGGCGGGTCGGTCGGGAAGCCGTCCCGGAGAGATGTAACCGATGTTGCCGCGCTTGTCGGAGTAGTACCAGTTGATGGTGGTGGCGAACTGCGAGGCCAGGGCAGAGAACTCCCGCCAGTTCTTCGCCTTGCTCACCTTCACCCAGGCCATCAGGGACCGGATTTCGAGTCCGGACCAGCTGCGCTTCTTTGAGTACGCGCTGCGGTTGGCCTCGTCGACGGAGGTGACGAAGCCGTGGACGGTGGACAAGACGTCGTGCCGGACGTCGGCAGCATCCTTGACCTTGATGATCTCTGTTCGCACGGTCATGTCTCGGTAGCCACCGCGGAACAGATACCGGCGCGAGTCGGTCGGATGGAGCCTCTCCTGGTAGACGTCGACGAGATTCAGGGGGCCGGCGGTGGCGCCCCAGGCGATGGTGTTGTTGGTGCCGAAGATCACCGCCGGGTACGCGAACGGAGTATTGCCCGCGAAGTCGTATCCGGCGCCGTGCAGACCGATCCCGAAGACGTAGGACGGGTTGAACCACTGGAACTGCGGGCCGTTGAGCAGCACAGAGTTGGCGCCGACGGTGCGCTGCCTGCCCGTGATCCACAGGTTGCTGGCGTCCGGATTGACGTGGGGCCACGTGCCCCCACCAGCACGCTTCATTGACTCGACCCCGATGTCGCGCACGGCCGGAGCGAGGGGTGCGAGAGTGGCCGGGCTTCCGCCCGGAGGCTGCGGTGTGCCGCCGCGCCGCGGCACCGTTGTCGGGGCTCGGCGATCCTCCAGCCACACCAGCTGGTCGAACAGGGCTCGGCCACGTCGCGCGCCGTACGCGGCGACCAGTTCTTGGAGCACGGTGAGGTTAGGGATCTCGGACGTGGAGTCGGAGTAGCGGTTGGCCATCGTGCCGACCCAGACCATCGCGACGTCGTACGCGGTCCACCGCGACGGCCGGAAGCCGAAGTCGAGGAACTGCTTGGGCATCAGCTGAGTCGGATTGGCCTCCACCCGGTCGATGTGTTCGTTCATCCCGGCGGCATAACCCTCCAAGACGTCCCGGTCTGCGCCCGAGAGGGCGGCGATCTGGGTGCGAATCGAGGCGGGGTTGAAGCCCGATCGGGTATCCCGGTCAAAGGCGAGGTAGGCGGCACCGAGGACCTCGGACACGGTGCCCTGCGTGGACCGGCGCGACATCTCCATCTGGAAGAGCCGATCCTCGGCGACGGCGTAGCCGTATCCGCGGAACAGGTTCCGGGTGGTGTCAGCGTAGACGTGCGGGATGCCGTACGTGTCGCGCTTGATCGTCACGGCCCTCGCGGTCTGGGAGTGATCAGGGTCGGGCAGTCTGCTGGGCGACCCTGCGGACGTGAGCGGCGCAATGAGAGCCAGCGTGGCGGTGGTAGCGAGGACCAGAGTCGCTCGACGGAGGCGCTGTAGGTCTGAACGCATGGACAGCCCTTTCGGGACAGACTGTGGAGTGCGTGCTCCCTCTGATGGAGGGGAGGGGCCAGGGGTGACGGCCGTGGAGATCGGTGGGCTCAACCTACTGCGGGCTCGCGCGGTGAGCAACCGGTCGATAGGGTCAGTGCCTGACCGAACAATCGGTCGGCCTGGATGTCAGTGAAAGTCGGGAACGGAGTGGTTCATGAGCGTGTACAAGGTCATTGAGATCATCGGCACCAGTGCGACGTCATGGGAGGACGCCGCGTCATCCGCCTTGAAGACCGCCCGATCCACCATCCGCGACATCCGAGTAGCCGAGGTGGTCAAGCAGGACCTCGACCTCGGCGGCGGGGACGACATCACCTATCGGGTGAAGCTCTCGATCTCCTTCAAGTATGAGGCATCGGCGACCACCTGAGCTGACAACCTGAGCTCAGGAGCGGTTCGGCGTCCGGGAGGCCCGCAGTTCCATCAGGTGGACGGCGTGTGCATCCAGACGGCGGTCTTCATCGGTCAGGGGCCGCCACTCTTGCGTCTTGGTCGGGCGGCCGTTCTCGATGGCCACGAAGACCGTGAGGCAGTGCGTCGTGAGCTGGTACTCCCCGATCTTCGGATCGGCGCCGCTCACGTGCACCGAGATGTGCATACTGCTGATGCCGGTGTGCAGCAGCCGCGCCTGTAGCCGCACGAGACTGCCGATTGGCAGCGGCCGGTAGAAGTGCACGCCGCCCGAGAACACCGGTCGGCACTCCGCTCCGCTCCAACCGACCGCACAGGCCCAGGCCGCCTCATCGATCCAGCGCATCACCGTGCCGCCGTGGGTCTTGCCGCCCCAGTTCACGTCCGTGGGCGCAGCCAAAAAGGACATGAGCACGCCAGGGGCGTCGCTGTCTGCGGAGTAGGTCTGCTCGGCCATGGCAGCTTCGATCGACCGGCGGATGGCGATCCGGTCCTCAGCCTGGCGGGCCTCCCGCTCTTGGTCGAGATCGGTCGGCTGCCACTGCGGGACGGACTTCGGGCGGCCGTCGGGGTCGACGGCCACGAAGATCACCAGGCAGGACGTCGTCCTCGCGAAGATTCTGGTGGCGATCGGTGCGGCCTGCACATCGACCTGGATGTGCATGCTCGACCGTCCGGTGAGCACCATGCGGGCCGTCACTTCGACGAGATCTCCACTGTGAATTCCGGACGAAAAGTGGATGTTTCCGACGTAGGCGGTGACGCAGTACCCGGCGCACCAGCCCACGGCGCAGGCGTAGGCCGCCTTGTCGATCCATTCGAGCACTCGGCCACCAGAGACGACGCTGCCTCCGAGGAAGGCAACGTCGGTCGGGGCGGCCAGGAACCTCAAGGTGACCGAGCCGGTTGCCTCAGCCAGTTGGGTAACCCCGGTCATCACGCTTCACTCGTGGCCCGGGGCGTCCCGATGGCCCGCGAGCGCCCCCGAAACTCGGCGACGATATCGGTGTCGCTGCGGACCGTCACGTCGTAGATCCCATTCCGGCCGAAGAGCAGGCGTTCCTCGGCCACGGCGACGAGGTGATCGCCGAGGTGGGCCGGGCGCGCGAAGACGATGTCACAAGCCTGGGCGACTGTGGCCACGCCGTAGGTGTTGCACGCGAAGGCGAAGGCCGTATCGGCCAGCAGGAAGATGTACCCGCCGTGGCAGATCGCATGGCCGTTGATCATGGTCTCATCCACCGTCAATGCCGCCATCGCCCGGCCGGGCGTTACTTCGGTGATCTCGATGCCGAGCCGCTGACTGGCCAGGTCGTCGGACCACATCGCGTCGGCGCTGGTCTGCGCGAGTCGCTGAGCAGATTCGGTCATGATCCTCGATTCATGTGTTCGATCCGAGCCTGTCGACGCAGCCACGGCGCCACCCGATAGTGCCCGTCTCCGTACGCTGCGGCGAGGTGGTCGAGGACCTCTACTGCGGCGGCGAAACCCCACTGCCGGCCCCACTCCAGGGGACCCACCGGATAGTTGACCCCGTGCCGCATGGCCAGGTCCACGTCCTCGACGGTCGCGACGCCTTGTCCCACCACGTCTGCGGCCTCGTTGACCAGCATGGCCACCGTCCGCGCGACGAAGAGTCCCGGCACGTCGTCCACCACACTGACGCCGGCCCCGGTGTGCTGCAGGAGGCCGACGGCCGCCGCGAGGGTCTCCGACGGGCAACCGTCAGAGGCTGCGAGCGCGAAGCGAGAAGCGGTGCTGTAGTCCAGAGCGAGGTCCACCAGCACCACGGGCCGCCCCAGCTCAGCCGCCACTTCGGTGGCCGAACGCCCGTCGGTGACCCGCAGGCCCCCGCCGGGCAGGGACACGCCGCTGGGGTCCGGCGCCGCGGCCCCGGCGTCGGCGGAGTGCTCGAGCCCGGCCGCCTCCAGTCGCGTAACGAGCTGCGCGAGCGCCCCGGCGGTCGGACCGAGGAACGTCGCGGGCGCCTGCTGTCTTGGCGCGGTCGCGGGTTCTGGGGGGGTGGCGTTCTCGGCGTAGTCGTACCAGCCCCGACCGGTCTTGCGCCCCAACCGGCCGGCGGCGACCAGTTCCTCCTGGGCCAATGCCGGGGTGTAGCGGGGGTCATAGTGGAACGCGGCCCACACGGAACGCGTGACGGCCAGGTTGACGTCTAGTCCGATCAGATCCATCAACGCGAACGGGCCCATCCGGAAGCCGCCGGACTCCCGCATCACCGCGTCGACCGTCGCGGGGTTGCCGGCCTGCTCGGCCACGACCCGCAGGGCCTCGGTGTAGAACGGTCGGGCCACCCGGTTGACCACGAACCCAGGCGTCGAGGAGACCCGGATGGCGACCTTGTCCCACGCTGTTGCCGTCGCGGCCACACTCTCGACGACCTGCTCATCGGTCTGCAGGGCGTCGACGACCTCGACCAGCTTCATCAGCGGGGCGGGGTTGAAGAAATGCATGCCGACGACCCGTTGCGGCCGGCGCAGAGCCGCGGCGATGGCGGTGATCGAGATCGACGAGGTGTTGCTGGCCAGCACCGCATCGTCGGCACAGGCGGCCTCGAGCTCGGTGAAGATGCCCTGCTTGACGGTCAGATCCTCGACGGCGGCCTCCACGACCAGGCCGGCGTGGCCGAGATCGGCCAAACTCGCAGCGACCGAGAGGCGATCGAGCATCTCGGCGCGCTGATCGCCAGGCAGGCGCCCCTTGGCCACGAGCCGGTCGGTCACCTCCGCTATCCGGTCGACGGCCCGGCGCGCGCTGGTCGGATCCGTGTCGTAGACGGTGACCGGATGCCCACCGGCCAGGGCCACCTGGGCGATGCCGACGCCCATGGTGCCGCAACCGACCACCCCGACGGCCTCCGTGTGGGGCAGGGCGGCCCGGCTCACCGGGCGCCTCCGTTGACGTAGATGACCTGGCCCGAGACGTACGCGGCGTCGTCGCTGCCGAGAAAGGCGATGACGGCCGCCACCTCCTCTGGCGTGCCGACGCGGCGCAGCGGATTGCTGTCGGCCGCATGCGCCTGATGCTCCTCGGGGCTGAGCCCCAGTCGGGCGGCGGTGGCCGCGGTCATGGCGGTCGCGATGTAGCCGGGCGCGACGGCGTTGACGGTGATGTTGAATCGCCCGAGCTCGACGGCCAAGGCCCTGGTCAATCCTTGGACGCCTGCCTTGGCGGCGGCGTAGTTTGCCTGCCCCCGGTTGCCTCGAGCCGACGTGCTGCTCAGGTTCACTATCCGACCGTAGGATTGCTGCACCATGTGCCGCTGAGCGGCCTGCGAGCACAAGAAGGCGCCCTTCAGGCTGACGTCGACCACGACATCCCAGTCCTCCTCCGTCATCTTGAAGATCAGCTGGTCCCGGGTGAGCCCGGCGTTGTTGACGAGGACCTCTAGAGCGCCGAACTCGTCGGCGACCCGGTCCATGGCCTCCCCGACCTCCGGGCCGGAGGTGACGTTACAGTGGATCGAGATCGCGCGGGATCCGGAGGACCGGAGCTCCTGGGCTACCGACGTCGCCTGATCAAGGTCGCGATCGACCACCGCCACGGCCGCTCCCTCAGCCGCGAAACGTCTCGCGGTCGCCGCACCGATGCCGTTGCCGCCGCCGGTGACCACCACTGCGCGTCCGGAGAACCGTCCCGCCATCGCCACCTCTCAGTCTTGGGGCGCTTCACCCTACCGAACGGTTGGTTGAGCAACCATCTCGTAGGAGAGCTCACCCGAGTCGTACAACTCGCGGATCCGGCGCTTGTCCGCCTTGCCGACGCTGGTCTTGGGGACGGTGCGGACGAAGGCCCAGCGCTCCGGCAGCTGCCAGCGGGCGAGTCGGGTCGCCAGGTCCGCTTGCAGGTCCGCCGCGGTCAGTTGCGCGCCGGCCCTGACCACGGCCAGGACCAACGGCCGCTCCTCCCAACGCGGGTCCGGAACACCGACCACCGCGACGTCCAGCACGTCGGGGTGTTCGGCGACGGCGTGCTCGACCTCCAGGCTGCTGATCCACTCTCCGCCGGACTTGATCAAGTCCTTGGCCCGGTCGGTGATCTTCATGTAGCCCTGGCCGTCGAGGGTCCCCACGTCCCCGGTCCGCAACCAGCCGGCGCGGAACTGCTCCGGGCTCTGGTCGCGATAGTAGGAGCCGGTGACCCACGGGCCGCGGACCTCGAACTCACCCACGGCGACGCCGTCCGCGGGCAGGGTGTCACCGTTCTCGTCGACGATGCGGGCCTCGACTCCGGGCAGGAGGCGTCCGGTCTTCGTGCGCCAGTGCCATTCACGATCCGATTGATAGCCGGTCGCCGGTGGTCGGGCGATCGCCGCCAAGGGCGAGGTTTCGGTCATCCCCCAGGCCTGGAGCAAGTCGACCCCGCGCCGCGCGTAGCCCTGCAAGAGAGCCGGGGGGACGGCCGATCCCGCACACGAGATGACGCGCAAGGAGGAGAGATCGGTGCCGTGCTGGTCGGCGTGCTCCAGCACGCCCCGCCACACGGTGGGCACGCCGGCCGACACGGTGACCCGTTCGTCGGCGATCAGCCGGGTCAGCCGCTCGGGCTGCAAGAAGCGGTCGGGAAGCACGAGGCCGGCCCCGGCCAGCCAGGCCGCGTAGCAGAAGCCCCAACCTCCGGCGTGGAACATCGGCGGCACCTGCAGCACGCGGTCGGCCTCCGACAGACCGAAGCCGCTCGCCATGCAGTTCGCCATCGCGTGTAAGTAGGTCGAGCGATGGCTGTAGACCACCCCCTTGGGCCGGCCGGTCGTGCCACTCGTGTAGCACATGCCTGCAGCGGACCGCTCATCGACGTCGGGCATGTCGTGAGGTTCGCCCGACCTGACGAACTCCTCGTACGGGATCGCCTCGGCGGCACGGTCTGATTCCGGATCGCCATCGACCACGACATGCCGGACGGTGCGCAGCATCGGCCTGACCGCGGCGAACTGCTCCCACAAGCTGTCGGAGACCACCACCACGCTGTCTTCCGCGTCATTTGCGATCCAGGCCACCTCGTCGGGCCGCAGCCGGACATTCAGCGTGTGCAGCACCGCACCCAGGCTCGGCACCGCGAGGTAGGCCTCCAGGTGGGCGCGGGTGTTCCACAGATAGGTGGCGACGCGATCACCGACTCCCACCCCCAGGCTCTCCAGGGCACCAGCCAACCGGCGGGCCCGGCCGCCGACGTCGGTGAAGGTCGAGCGGGTGACCGTCTCCGCCTCGTGGTGGGAGACCTCGACCGAGCCGTGCAGGGCCTCGCCATGCCGGAGCAGAGCCGGCAGGCAGAGCGGGGAGTCCATCATTGTGCTGGCGAAGCTCATGGCCGCTGGCCTCGGGCCTCGAGAGTTGCGCGTGCGGGAGTGGTGACCTCTCGGGTGAACGCGCACAGGGCCTCGAGGGTCAGTGCGGTGCGATCCGTCGTGAAGACGTGGCCGGCCCCCTCGAGCCAGCAGAGCCTCGCACCAGCAATCCTGTCGGCGAGAAGTTGGGCGTTGGCCGGCGGTACCAGTCGGTCGGCGGTCCCGTGCAGGATCAACGTGGGGCACGCCAGCCGATCCAGGCGGGTGTACGTGCCGCCGTAGGAATAGACCGCGGCGAGCTGCGCGGCGTAGCCCTTTGGCTGGGTGGGCAGCCGCAGCCGGACGTCGATGTCGGCGGCGACGGCTGTTCGCGACGTCGAATCGGCGTAGACGAGGGGTACGGCCGCTTCGGCGGCTTCGCGGGGGCTCAGATCGGCGCGGGTATCGAGCAGCTGCTGTGCGGACCGGTCGAACGGCACCGCCTCGCGGCCTCCTGGACTGGTGCAGCCCAAGATCAACGACCGCACCAGTTCCGGGTGGCGAAGGGCCAGCTCCTGGACCACCAAGCCGCCCAGCGACGCCCCGAAGACGTGGGCCGGCCCCCGTCCGGCGGCTTCGACGACCGCTGCGGCATCGTCGGCCATCGTCTCAATGGTGAAGTGGTCGGGTGGGACTCCGGTTCGGCCGACGCCGCGGTTATCGACCACGAGCACGGTGTGCTGCTCGCTCAGCCCGGGCAGCAACCGCCACCAGGCAGCGGAGGAGTAGCCCAGCCCCTGGACCAGTAGCAGCGGCGGGCCCTGACCCGAGGCCTCCCACCAGACGTCTGCCCCTGGCCGCCGCAGGATGGGCATGGTTCCTCACCAGCTTTCGCGTCTCGCCAGCCACGACCGTACCCGGAGACCATGGAAACTCCGACCATAGTGTCACCGACCGTTCGGTCGAGTATTGTGCCGTAAAGTGTGAGCAAGCTCGCAGACCCGAGGGGAGCATCGATGCTTCAAGAGCGTACCGAGCCAGTCGGACTCGAACGGATCGAAACGGCCTCGAGAGACGAAATCGCGAGCCTGCAGTTGGAGCGGCTCAAGTGGTCGCTGAAGCACGCGTACGACAACGTGGACTACTACCGCCAGGCGTTCGACGCCAAAGGAGTGCACCCCGACGACCTGAAGTCGCTCGAAGACCTCAAGCTGTTCCCGTTCACGGCGAAGGCGGCGCTTCGCGAGACGTATCCGTTCGGCATGTTCGCGGTACCGCTCAACAAAGTCCGGCGCATCCATGCATCGAGCGGCACGACCGGCACCCCGGTCGTGGCCGGCTACACCGACGACGACCTCGACATGTGGGCCACCGTGGTGGCGCGCTCGCTGCGGGCTGCCGGGGTCCGGCCGGGCGACATGATGCACGTCGCCTACGGCTACGGGCTCTTCACCGGTGGACTCGGGGCCCATTACGGCGCCGAGAAGCTCGGCTGCACCGTCATTCCCATCTCCGGGGGCCAGACCGAACGTCAGGTCCAGATGATTCGTGATCTCAAGCCGAACGCCATTATGGTCACCCCCTCCTACATGCTGGTGATTCTCGAGGAGATGATCAAGCAGGGAATGGACCCGAAGGAAGCTTCCCTGGAGGTCGGTGTCTTCGGGGCTGAGGCCTGGAGTGAGAGCATGCGAGCCGACATGGAAGCCAGGGCCGACATGCACTGCGTGGACATCTACGGCCTCACGGAGGTGATCGGACCCGGGGTGGCCGGCGAATGCGTGGAAACCAAGGACGGCCTGCACGTCTGGGAGGACCACTTCTACCCGGAGATCATCGACCCGGAGACCGAGGAGGTCCTGCCGGACGGGGAGCAGGGAGAGCTCGTCTTCACCTCGCTGACCAAGCAGGCGATGCCGATCATCCGCTTCCGGACCAAGGACCTGACCCGGCTGCTGCCGGGTACGGCCCGCAGCATGCGCCGCATCGAGAAGATCACCGGGCGCTCGGACGACATGATCATCCTGCGTGGCGTGAACCTGTTCCCGAGCCAGATCGAAGAGCTGATCATGACCATTCCCGAGCTCAGTGGCAACTTCGTCTGCGTCTTGTCCCGTTCGGGCCTGCTCGACGAGCTCACCGTGGAGGTGGAGGGCCGTCCGGGCGCACTCGCCGGCGCCGAGAGCGCGGAGCAGGCGGCCAAGAAGCTGAAGAACGAAGTGAAGAGCCGTATCGGAGTCAGCGTGGGCGTTCAAGTACTGCCCGAGAACACCCTCGATCGTTCCACCGGCAAGGCCAAGCGCATTCGAGACCTTCGGCCGGAGCGCTGAGCCGGTCGTGCGCAAGGTCGTGGTGCTCTACCGCCCACCCGCCGAACCAGAGACGTTCGATCGGGCCTACTTCGAGACCCACCTGCCCATCGTGAACCGGGTGCCGGGTCTGGCGCGCGTGGAGATATCCGATATCGTCCGGACCCTGCACGGTGATCTCGCGTTGCACCGGATGGTGGAGATGTACTTTCCGGACGGCGAAACCCTCAAGACCGCCCTGCGAAGTCCGGAATGGGCGGAGGCGGGACGGAACCTGGCCGGCATCGGCGGTCTCGACATCGCCCTGATGTATACGGCGGAGGTCACCGACCCGACACGACAGGGCTCGCGGGACCGGACCGCCGCCGCGACGCAAGGAATGGAGACTTAAGTGAAAGCTGCTGTGCTGCGCGAGCCCCTGGGGGAGATGACCGTCGACGATGTCGCGATCGACAAGCCGTTCGGGCGCGAGGTGTTGATCACCACCGCGGCCACGGGAATTTGTCACAGCGACCTGCACTACGCGGAGGGCAAATTCCGGACCAAGATGCCCACCGTGCTCGGGCACGAGGCGGCGGGGGTTGTCGAAGCCGTGGGCGACGACGTGACGGCGGTGCGCCCTGGGGATCACGTGGTGACATGTCTGTCGATCTTCTGCGGCGCTTGTGAGTACTGCCTCTCAGGACGCCCGAACCTCTGCGCCAACACCGGGGGAGCGCGGAACCTCCGGCGGGGCAAGCAGCAGCCGCCCCGACTCAGCAACGACGACGGCGTGATCTGGCAGTTCCAGGAGCTGTCCGCCTTCGCTGAGCAGATGCTCGTGCACGAGAACACCGTGGTCAAGGTCAGCGACGACGTGCCTCTCGACCGTGCGGCGCTGGTCGGGTGTGCGGTGACGACCGGCCTCGGGGCCGTCTTCATCACCGCGGGCGTGCAGCCGGGAACAACGGTAGCGGTCATCGGCTGCGGAGGAGTCGGACTCAACGCCATCCAGGGCGCCCGACTGGCCGGCGCCCGACGAATCATCGCCGTCGACAGGATCCAGGCCAAGCTGGACCTCGCCCGCGAGTTCGGGGCCACCGACGTCGTCGACGCCACCGAAGATCCTGTGAGCCAGGTGATGGACCTGACCTCCGGTGGAGTGGACTACAGCTTCGAGGCCATCGGTTTGGCTCCCACCACGGCGCAAGCGTTCGCGATGCTCCGCACCGGCGGCGTGGCGACGGTGATCGGGATGATCCCGCCCGGGGTCACGGTGGAGCTGCCCGGCGTCGACTTCATGATGGAGAAGCAGATCCGCGGCTCGTTGATGGGCTCGAACCGGTTCCGGATCGATATCCCGCGCTATCTCGACCTCTACCTTCAAGACCGACTGCTCCTCGACGAGCTGGTTTCGGCCCGCATCTCTCTCTCCGAGGTATCCGGCGGGCTCGAGGAGCTCCACTCCGGCAAGGTCGCTCGCAGCGTGGTGGTCTTCTCCTAGCGACGACGAGACTTCTGATGAGACGAGCGGACAAGAATGGTGGCATGGTCACCGAATGGGTCGAACTCGGTCCCCAACGGCTGCGGGTCCGGCGTTCGGGGACAGGCCCGCCGCTGCTGTTGATCATGGGGTTGGGAGGCTGCATCGAGAGCTGGGAGCCGGTTCGCCGGCGGCTGACCGGTTTCGAGTTGATCATGGTCGACCATCCCGGCATGGGCTATTCACCCGTGCCGGCCGTGCCCACGGCCATGCCCGGCCTGGCCCGGCTCTACGAGAACCTGCTGGCGTCACTGGGTTACGGTCCGGTCGATGTACTCGGCTTCTCGTTCGGCGGAACCATCGCGCAGCAGCTCGCGATCCAACACCCTGAACGGGTGCGCCGGATGATCTTGGCGGGGACAGCGCCGGGCTGGGGCGGCGTTCCCATGACCTGGCCCGCCATGTTCGTGGCGGGTTCCCCCGATGCGTTACTACTCCCGAGCGTTCCGCGAGTCCATTGCGCCGTTCCTGTACGCCGGGCGCACCGGACGTGAACCGGCGCGGCTGACCAGCGAACCCGTTCCGCGACCCTCCCTGCAGGGACTTATGTGGCAGATCGCGGCCTATTCCGCCTGGACCTCGATGCCCTGGCTGCACCGGCTCCAGCAGCCGACTCTGGTCCTGGTCGGCGAGGAGGACCCGATGGCTCCACCTCGAAACTCTTTCATCCTGGCCGAGCGCATTCCCGGTGCGGCGCTGCGAGTGTTTCCGCGTGCCGGGCATCTGTTCTTGTTCGACGAGACCGACGAGGTCGTGCCCGTTATCAGCAGCTTTCTCGCCCACACCTCTATCACGGAGACGGCTTGATGGTGACCTCGACTGCGGCAGCCACCGAAGACGACGCACTAGCGACGGCGGTCGGTGGCGAGTTGCTGGCCGATCTCGACGCGCTGCAGCTGATCGAATCGTTGGTCGCCACCGTTCGACCCGCCGATCTGTTCCAAGCGACCCAGCGGATCGGGCTCGGTCTGTTGAGGGTCGCCACGGGGACCTCGGAGATTAGTCCGGCGCCCAAGGACTTCCGCTTCGCCGACCCGACCTGGACGGAGAACACTGCGTACCGGTTGCTGGCCCAGGCCTACCTGCTCTGGGCGGAGGAGATGATGCGCATCGTCGAGGCCGACCGTGGGGACTGGCGCACCGCCGAACGCAGTCGTCTCGCCATGTCGATGATTACCACCGCCTTCTCACCCAGCAACACCGTCGTGAACCCTGCGGTGCTCAAGCGTCTGTTCGAGACCGGCGGCTCATCGGCGGGCAAGGGGTTGCGTAATTTCGTCATCGACCTGGCGCGTAACGGTGGCCTACCGTCCCAGGTGGACAACCGGGCCTTCATGGTCGGTGCGAACATCGCTTGTACCGCCGGAGCGGTGGTCCACCGCGACGAGATGTTCGAGCTGCTGCAATACACACCCACGACGCCTGAGGTTCACGACGTCCCGCTCCTGCTGCTGCCGCCGCCGGTCAACAAGTACTACTTCTGGGATCTCGCGCCCGGCCGCAGCCAGGTCGAGTACCTCGTGTCGGAGGGCTTCACGGTCTTCACCATGGTTTGGCGAGACCCTCGGCCAGGCAGTGGTGGTCTCGGCCTCAACGACTTCGTGGGCGCTCAGATCAGGGCCGTCGACATCGCTCGGGACATCGCCGGGACGGAGGCAGTGAACGTGTTCGGCGATTGCTCAGGAGGCCTGTTCGAGGCCTTGATGCTCGGCTACCTGGCGCACGCCGGGGACGAGCGGGTGCGTTCGGCCACATTCGGTGTCACCGTGATGGACTTCAGCCACCCCTCCGGAGTCGGCATGTCAGCGTCGCAACGCACCTTGCGGATGGCCAAGAAGCGGGCCGAGCGGGGGGAGGTCATCCCCGCCCGAGACATCAGCTCGACGTTCGTCTGGATGCGGCCCAACGATCTGGTCTGGCGCTACTTGATCAACAACTGGCTGCTCGGCAACGACCCGCCCACCTTCGACGTGCTGTTCTGGAACAACGACGGTCAGGGCTTGCCGAGCCAGCTTGCCTACGATCTCGGCCTGCTGTCCCTCGACAACGGGACCACCCGCCCGGGCGGACTCCAGGTGCTCGGGCAGGCGATCGATCTGCGGGCGGTCAAGTGCGACGCCTACTTCATCGCCGGGCGTACCGACCACATCTCACCCTGGCGGGCCTGCTACGCCGGCACCCAACTGCTGGGTGGCAGCTGCGAATTCGTGCTTGCCTCGACCGGGCATGTACAGGCGATCATCAATCCGCCCAACAATCCCAAGGCCAGCTTCCACGCCGGGGGTGAGCTGAGTTCGGACGCCGACGCCTGGCTCGCCAGCGCCGAGCAGCACCAGGGGAGCTGGTGGCCGCACTGGGCCGACTGGCTGCGGGAACGCTCAGGCGACACCCATCCAGCGCCGAAGACCTTGGGCAACAAGCGGCACCCGGCCACCGAGCCCGCCCCTGGCCGCTACGTTCTGGGCGGATGACCTCCACCGACCGGCTCAGCCCACTTGACGCCTCCTTCCTCTTCGCCGAGGACGGCAACTCTCACACCGACGTCGGCATGGTGCTGGAATTCGACGGTCCCGTCATGCCGGTCGATGGGATTGCGGACGCCATCCGCGGCCGACTGCCGCTCGTGCCGAGGTACCGGCAGAAAGTGAAACTCGTGCCGGCCGCCGCGGCCCTTCCGGTGTGGGTGGACGACGTCGACTTCGCCGTCGAGCGCCACATCTTCGAGCTTGCGGTTCAGCAGCCGGGGAATGACGAAGCGTTCCTGAACGCGGTCGGGCAAGTCATGTCCACGCAACTGTCCCGCGAGAAACCGCTATGGGAGGTGCACGTCCTCACGGGACTGGCCGACGGCCGATGGGCGCTCGTAGTCCGGATGCATCACGCCATGGTGGACGGCATCACCAGTACCGCGATCGTCGGTGTGCTGCTGACCTCGTCGCCGGACGTGCCCGATCCGCTGGACGACGGGTGGTCACCGGCTTCGGAGCCCACCGAGTGGCAACTGCTGTCCGACGCGATGAACGATAGCGCCCGCGCCACTGCCGATCTCGCTCGGCGTGCAGCGGCGTCCGCGGTTCAGCCATTCACGGGCTGGACCGCCCCGGCTCCCATGTCGGCCGAGCACCTGGAGGCTCTCCGCCCGGTCGGTCAGGCGCCACTCGACCCCGCGCTGACCGGACCGGTCGGGGCAGCGCGCCGATTCGCCCGCACGCGGTTCCCGCTCGCTGACTTCCGGCGGATCAAGTCGGTATTCGGCGGCACCGTCAACGATGTCGTGCTGGCCGTCACGGCGCAGGCCTTCCGCCAGCTGCTGCTGCGCCGAGGAGAGCTCGTCGTCGGCCGTTCGATCCGAACCCTCGTCCCGGTCGCCCTCAAAGTGTCAACCGAGGGTCTTGGGGGAAACCAGATCGGAGGAATGGCGATCGAGCTGCCGCTCGGTGAGGTCAGTCCGGTGGAGTGCCTGGATCGCATACGGGCCCAAACCGAGGCCTCTAAGGCGCTGAGCGACGCCATGCCCGCGCCCGAACAGGTCGACAGCCCAGGATTCGGCTTGCCGGTGCTCCTGACGCTGGGGTCTCGGATGGCCGGCACGATGCCGGCCTTGACCCATACCGTGACCTCCAATGTGCCCGGGCCGCAGACACCGCTGTACCTGCACGGCCGCCGCCTGGAGGGTCTGTCGGCGTGCATTTCGTTGTGGACCCCCCTACGGATCGCCGTCCAGGTACTCTCCTACGCCGGCACGCTGTCCTATGCCGTCGTTGCCGACCGGGACAGTGTTCCCGACCTACCGGCGTTCGTCGCCGGCGCCCAGACCGGGCTGGTTGAGCTGCTCGAAGCGGCGGAGAAGTCCGAGGCGTGAACATCGGCGGCCCGAGCCGGAGAGAGGTCAGTGCCATGAGTGCTGAAGAGAATCGGCTGGCTCGCATGGAGGTGGTCGACGGCGTCGCTGAAGTCGTGCTCGCGCGGCCCGACAAGATGAACGCGATGACGCCGGAGATGGTTCAACAGCTGCACGAGGCCTTCGAGGCGGCGGCCGACGTCGGAGCCCGGGCGGTTCTCGTCCGAGCCGACGGCCGCGGCTTCTCGGCGGGTCGAGATATCGCTGGCGCGCAGCCGGGAGTCGAAGATGGCGGGGCCGTGCTCGAGCAGGTATTCAACCCCCTCATGCGCCACCTGGCGGACCTGCCGCTGCCGACGTTCGCCGCCGTCCAGGGAGCCTGCCTGGGAACCGGCCTGGGTCTCGCCCTGGCCTGTGACGTGGTCTACGTCGCCGATGACGCCAAGATCGGCTCGCCCTTCGCCCAGATCGGGGCTGTCCTCGACTCCGGCGCGCACCTGGCGTTTGTGACCCGGATCGGCGCCCATCGCACCCTCGAACTCATCTACAGCGGCCGACTGCTCTCTGGCGTCGAGGCGGCGGCCTGGGGGCTGGTGAACGCCAGCTACCCGGTCGAGGAACTGCTGCCGACGACTCGGTCCCTCGCCGCTCGGGTGGCGAACGGACCCACTCAGGCCTTTCTGCAGTCCAAGCGCCTGGTGCGCACCCTGGTCGACGACGGGCTGCCGCTCGCGGACGTGCTCGACGCCGAGGCCGAGGCTCAGCGCCAGGCATCCCGAACCGAGGACTACGTGGAGGGATTCACCGCTTTCCTCGAGAAGCGGCGCCCCACATTCCACGGCCGCTGAGGATCAGCGTCGACTATTCGGCCGAGCGCTTGGCGACCATGGTCAACACGTCGTACTCGGCCACCGTGACATCGTTCTGGTTGACCACGACCGCGTCCCAGACGACTTCACCGTAGGTGCGGCGCGGTCGGATCTCTTTGGCGGTCAACGTGACCCTCAGTGCGTCGCCGGGATTGACCGGAGTCACGAAGCGCAGTCGGTCGATTCCGTAGTTCGCCAGCACGGGGCCAGGCGCCGGGTCGACGAACAGCCCGGCGGCGATCGCCACCACCAGGTAGCCGTGGGCAACCCGGCCCTCGAAGAAGGGGTTGGCGGCGGCCGCTTCGGCGTCCATGTGCGCGTAGAAGATGTCGCCCGTGAGATCGGCGAATCGCTCGATGTCATCCAGGGTGACGGCGCGCTGTTCAGAGACCAACGCATCGCCCAACCGAAGGTCTTCCAAGTGCTTTCGGAACGGATGGGTGTCGCTGATGTTCCGGGTGGCACCGCTGATCCACCGGTTGGTCACAGCGGTCAGCATGTCCGGCGAGCCCTGCAAGGCGGTTCGCTGGAAATAGCGTCGTAGCGACCGCAGGCCGCCCAACTCCTCACCGCCGCCGGCTCGTCCCGGTCCGCCGTGGACGAGATGCGGGAGGACTGCACCGTGGCCGGTTGATTCCTTGGCGCACGAGCGATCCAAGACGTGCAGCCGCCCGTGGTAGGGCGCGAGGCCGAACACCAGATCCTGGACAACCGCCGGATCGTGGCTCACGACGGTCGTCACGAGGCTGCCCCCACCTCGGGCGGCCAGTTCGGCCGCTTCTTCGGTCGAGCCGTACGGCATGACCGTGCACACCGGCCCGAAGGCTTCGATCTCGTGCAGCTCCGAGCGACTCGTGTCCTCGGCCCAGAGCAGGATCGGCGACATGAAGGCACCCACCTCGGCGTCGCCGTCGGTGACCTCGACGGCGTAGGGGTTGCCGAACACGATCTTGGCCCCCGAGGCCAGGCGCTCGACGTCCGCGCGCACGGCGTCTCGCTGCTCGACGCTGACCAGCGGACCCATCGTGACTCCCGCGCTGGCGGGGTTGCCCACCCGAACGGCGGCCAGCTTCTCCCCGAGCGCGTCCAACACGGTGGAGGCGAGGGCCTGCGGGACGAAGGCCCGCCGGATGGCCGTGCACTTCTGTCCCGCCTTCTGAGTCATCTCGTGGACGATCTCGGTGACAAACAAGTCGAACTCCGCGGAGCCGGCCGTCACGTCGGACCCGAGAACGATGGAGTTCAGCGAGTCGGCCTCGGAGTTGAAACGCACCGTTTGGCCGAAGATCCGCGGATGTGCGCGCAACGTGCGCGCGGTGGCAGCAGACCCGGTGAACGCGATCATGTCCTGTCCGGACAGCTGATCGAGCAGGTCGCCGGTGCTTCCGGCGATCATCTGCAGAGCTCCGTCGGGCAGGATTCCCGACTCGACGATGGTGGCGACCAGCGCCTGGGCGATGAAGGCGGTGGGTGTCGCCGGCTTGGCGATGACGGGCACTCCGGCGATGAGCGCCGGCGCCAGCTTTCCCAGCAAACTCCACACCGGGAAGTTGAAGGCGTTGATGTGAATCGCAACCCCGCGGCGCGGTACCCAGACGTGCTGGCCGACGAACGAGCCCTGTTTGCTGACCACCTCGAAGTCCCCGTCCAACAAGAAGTTCCCGTCGGGCAGGTCGGCCTTCCCCTTTTTGGCCAAGACGAAGAGTGCGCCGATCCCGCCGTCGACGTCGAAGGCGATGTCCGGCCTGGTGCTCCCGGCTCGCCGACTGAGCTCGTAGAGCGGTTGTTTGTGCTCCTTGAGGTGGAGCGCCAGCCGCTGGACGAGTCCGACGCGGTCCCGGAAACCCAACCGCCGCAGGCTCGGTCCCCCCACGCTGCGCGCGTAGTCGACCGTGGCGGCGAAGTCGATCCCCAGACTCGAGACGGCGGCGATGGCCTCGCCCGTGCTCGCGTCGACGACCGGCGTGCCGTCGCCGGTGGCGGTGTGCCAGGAGCCCTGGACGTAGCTGGGAAGCACGTCGACCATGGTCTTCTACCCTTTCGTCTGCGCTGAATTCACGCGTCGGCGTTGGCTCATTCGGCCGGTGGTCCGACACGCGGCCGGGACCTGGGCGCGGGCCACCGGACCGCCGGCGTACTCCTCGGGATACGGTTTCTCGGGAACATGTGCTGCCCTATACTGTACTGAACGTTCGGTTGGGCTGACGACTGCGCCTGGCGGCTCCAAGTCAGGCGTGCAGATCTCGAGGTTGGAGGACAGATGTACGGCACCCCCCAAGGCGACGACACCGAGACCGGTTTGAGGGGCGGTGGGGGAACCGCCACCGACGCGAGCGGTGAGGAGAAGTTCAACGCGACGATCGCCGACGATCAGCGCATCGAGCCGAGGGACTGGATGCCGGACCGCTACCGCAAGACGCTCATTCGGCAGGTGGCGCAGCATGCGCACTCCGAGATCATCGGCATGCAACCCGAAGGCAACTGGATCACGCGGGCGCCCTCTCTGCGACGGAAGGCCATCTTGATGGCCAAGGTCCAAGACGAGGCCGGCCATGGCCTGTACCTCTACAGTGCCGCTGAGACACTGGGCGTTTCCCGCGACGATCTCACCGAGCTGCTGATCTCCGGCAAGCAGAAGTACTCAAGCATCTTCAACTACCCCTCACTGACCTGGGCCGACATGGGGGCGGTCGGCTGGCTGGTCGACGGGGCGGCGATCATGAACCAGGTGCCGCTGTGTAGAGCCTCCTACGGTCCTTACGCGCGAGCGATGATCCGCATCTGCAAGGAGGAGTCCTTCCACCAGCGCCAGGGTTTCGAGTCGCTCTACGAACTCTCCCACGGGACGCCCGAGCAAAAGGCCATGGCGCAGGACGCGGTCGACCGCTGGTGGTGGCCGGCGCTGATGATGTTCGGTCCCCCCGACGACGAATCGCCCAACACCGTGCAGTCCATGCAGTGGAAGATCAAGCGCCACACCAACGACGAGCTCCGGCAGAAGTTCGTGGACATGTGCGTGGCCCAAGCCGATGTGCTCGGGCTGACGCTGCCTGACCCCGACCTGTCATGGAACGTGGCCCGCGGCCACTACGACTTCGGTCCCATCGACTGGGATGAGTTCTACCAGGTTGTCGCCGGCAACGGCCCCTGCAACCGCCAACGCATCGAGAATCGCACGAAGGCTTGGGAGGAAGGTCGCTGGGTTCGCGAGGCCGCAATGGCTTACGCCGACAAGCGCAGCGCGGAGACTGACCGTACCGCTCAGGTCGACGTGGCGGCATGAGCGCGGAGCAGACGAAGAGGTCGCGATCGGGATCGGCAGCCGCCAAGTCGCCGACAGACCCCGACCAGCAGGCCACCGGCGCGGACTTCCAGTCCGAGGGCGGACACGGTGCCGTCCCGACCAAGGGTGTCGAGATCCCCGCGCCCACGGGCACCGAGGGTTCCGAGAAGGGCCCCGACGCCGAGCCGAAGGAGACCAGTACGGCGGACGGTAAGCGCTCGAGCAAGGCCACCGAGTGGCCCTTGTTCGAGGTGTTCGTGCGAGCGCGGCGAGGTCTGTCGCACAACCACGTGGGGAGCTTGCACGCGCCCGATGCCGAGATCGCCCTTCGGAACGCCCGTGACGTCTACACGCGTCGGCAGGAGGGCGTCTCGCTCTGGGTGGTCCCGACCGTCGCCATTATGGCGAGTTCGCCCGATGAGAAGGACTCGTTCTTCGAACCCGCCGCCGACAAGGCCTACCGGCACCCCACCTTCTACGACATCCCTGGTCGGGTGCAGATGTGATGAACACGCTCGGCACCTACGTCCTGCGGCTCGGTGACGACGCGCTGATCCTCGCGCAGCGACTCGCCGAATGGTCGAGCAACGCGCCGGACCTCGAGGAGGACATCGCGCTCACCAACATCGGTCTGGACCTCGTGGGGCAGGCCCGATCGTTGCTCTCCTACGCCGGAGAGGTCGAGGGCATGGGCCGCGACGAGGACGACTTGGCCTATCTGCGCGACGAACGGGAGTTCTTCAACTGTCATCTGGTCGAGCAACCCAACGATGACTTCGCTGTGACGATGGCCCGACAGCTGTACTTCTCGACCTACCAGCTCGGCCTGTACGAGCGGCTACGGTCTTCTGCCGACGAGACACTGGCGGCCATTGCCGCGAAGGCCGCCCAAGAGGTGACGTACCACCGTGAACACGCCGAACTGTGGACGCTCCGGCTAGGTGACGGCACGGAGGAATCGCACGCGCGCATGCAGCGTGGACTTGACCGGCTATGGCCGTACTCGTTCGAGCTCTTCGAGTCAGACGAGACCGTCAACCGGATGATCGCGCAGGGAATCGCGGTCGACGTGTCCCAGCTTCGCCCCGACTGGGAGCAATCCGTGCAGTCGGTGATCTCGCGGGCCACCTGCACGATGCCCGAGGAATCAACCTGGCGTCCGACCGGAGGCCGCCGGGGAATCCACAGTGAGTATCTCGGACACATGCTTCCCGAGATGCAAAATCTGCATCGAGCGCACCCCGGAGCGAAGTGGTGAGCACGCACACTCTCGACCCGGCCAGTCGTGCCCGCTCGATTGCGGCCCGGGTCGCCGATCCCGAGATCCCGGTGATCAGCATCGAGGACCTCGGCATCTTGCGTGAGGTCACCGTCGACGAGGAGGGTCGCGTCGAGGTCATCATCACGCCGACTTACTCGGGATGCCCGGCTATGAACGAGATCGCCTCGGACGTGCGTTCGGAGCTGGCGGCCGAAGGCTTCGCGAACGCGAGCGTCAAGCTGGTGCTCGCGCCCGCCTGGAACACCGACATGATCACCGAGCGCGGCCGGCGAGCCCTCCACGACTTCGGCATCGCACCTCCGGGACCTCGTGGGACGGGCCCTGTACCGGTGTTGCTCTCGACGCGCCGCCCAACGCCGCAGAGACGACCGAAATGCCCGCAGTGCGGATCGGAGGACACTCACGAGATCAGTCGCTTCGGATCGACCTCGTGCAAGGCTCTCCACCGCTGCGGGGATTGCCAAGAACCCTTCGACTACTTCAAAGCACTCTGAATAGGCGAGCGAGTGGGTGAGATGACGTGACTGACACCGTGCAAACCGACCAGAGGCCGGTCGCAGCGGACCCGGCCGAACCGAACGACGCGACCGCTCCGCCGACCGACCGCAGTGCCCGCCGGCACTCCGTCTTTCATCTGCTCAAGGTGGCCAAACTGGACCGGATCACCGACGATGCGGTGGCCATCACCTTCGACGTCCCCGAGCGGCTGCGCGACGAGTTTCGCTACCAGGCCGGCCAGCACGTCAACGTGCGGGCCACAATAGCTGGTGACGACGTCCGACGGAGCTATTCGATCTGCGCACCGGCCACGTCGGGTGTCCTACGCGTGGGGGTGAAGCGGCTGCCGGACGGGGTCTTCTCGTCGTTTGCTGCCACCCGTCTCCAGGTTGGGGACGCCCTCGAGGTGATGACGCCCTCCGGGCGCTTCACCACGCCGTTCGACTCCCAGCAAGCCAAGCATTACGGGGCGATCGCCGCCGGCTCCGGTATCACCCCGATCCTGTCGATCCTGTCGACGGCGCTGGAGACCGAGCCCAGCAGCACGGGCTCGCTCATCTTCCTGAACAAGAACACGCCGTCGATCATGTTCCTCGAGGAGATCGAGGACCTGCGCAACCGCTACCTGGGGCGCTTCAAGGTCGTCCACGTCCTCGACAGCGAGCGGCTCGAGGTCGAGATGCTGTCTGGCTCGCTGGACCCGGACCGGCTCAACCGCATCCTGGACACCATCTTGCCCGATGACGGGGTGGACGAATGGTTCTTGTGCGGCCCCCAAGGCCTGACCGACGTGCTGCACGAAACACTGGTTTCCCGCGGGCATCGCCCCGAGGACGTGCATCGCGAACTGTTCATCGCGGCCACGCCGGCGAAACGGGGCCCGCGACCCGAGGCGAAGGTCGGTAAGGCCCCGACCGGAAGTCAGGTCGAGGTGGTCCTCGATGGCCGAGCGACCTCGTTCGTCCTCGATCCGCAGGGCGAGTCGATCCTCGACGCCGCCCTCACCGTCCGCTCGGACGCGCCCTACGCGTGCAAGAACGGAGTCTGTGGCACTTGTCGAGCCCGGGTAGTCGACGGCAAGGTGGAGATGGACCAGAATTACGCTTTGGAGGAGGACGAGGTCGCACGCGGATACGTCCTGGCTTGCCAGTCACATCCGGTCAGCGACAAAGTAAGCCTCGACTTCGACCAGTAAGGCTCTCCGTCTCCGTTGATCACCGTCGACCACAAGGGGCAGGCCACGCCGATGACTCACGATCCGATCACCGCACCCTCGGACCGACGCGCCGGCCCGGAGCCGCAACTGCCGTTGACGGTTGGCGAGTTGTCCATCGAGGACGGTATGGACCTCACCATGTGGCAGGCTCCTGGCGCCGTGGACGATTCAAGACGCGCTCGAGCCGCCGCAGCCGGACGAGGGTTACTGGGCGGTGCGAGACGTTCAACAGGATCTCGTCGGGTACTGCTGTTTCGGTGAGGCGGCCCGGGTGCCTGGCTTGCGGGCCGATCCGACGATGTTGGACGTGGCGTTGGGTTTGCGGCCTGATCTCGTCGGTCGTGGGTTGAGCAACGAACTCGCGCGGGCGGTCGTCGACCGGGCTCGGGAAGTCTCGCTGGGGCGCCAACTCCGAACGGCGGTGGCCGAATGGAACATCCCCGGTCGGACGGCGGCCGAGCGCTCCGGGTTTCGCGTATCCGGCTCCCACCTCGTCCCGGGCGGCGCAGTGGTTTCCTCTTACCTGCTTTACGCGATGAGCTAGAAACGCTCGAACCCGTAGAGTCCGGTGATCAGAAAGGGTAGGGATGACGCAGGACGTAGCTGAGGAGCAGGTCAGCCCCGGGGTACGTGGGAGCAAACTTCGGGGCCGGGTAGCGTTCGTCACCGGCGGGACCCGGGGAATCGGAGCGGCGATCTGCCGGAGTCTCGCCAGCCAGGGCGCCGAGATCGCCGCGGGCTTCGCGGGCCGACGCGACCGGGCCGAGTCCTTCGCCGAGGATTTCGGCGCTGACTTCCCGGAGGCCAAGGTCACTATTCACGTCGGCAATATCGCCTCGGCGGACGACTGCCGCCGTACGGTCGCCGAGGTCATCGATCAGCACGGTCAACTCGACATCTTGATCAACAACGCCGGGATCACCAAGGACCGCACGGTCCTGAAGATGAGCGACGACGAGTGGCGGCAGGTCCTCGACGTCAATCTTTCCGGCACCTTCTTCATGGCGCAGGCAGCACTGCGCCACATGGCTGAGCGGGGCAGTGGACGGATCATCAACGTTTCGTCGATCGTCGCCGAAACGGGCAACATCGGACAAGCCAACTATGCCGCATCCAAGTCCGGACTCTTCGGGCTGACCAAGACCCTCGCCCGCGAGGCCGCCTTCCATCTCGTCCGGGCCGGACGAACAGACTCTTCGGAGGTCGGCATCACCGTCAACACGGTTACACCGGGCGTCATCGCCACGGAGATGGTCGACCGGATTCCCGAAAAGGTCATGGACGACCTCAAGGCGCGGATCCCGCTGGGTCGGCTCGGTGACCCCGAGGAGGTGGCCCGCGTCGTGCACTTCCTGGCCGCCGACAAGTCCTCCTACATCACCGGTCAGGTGTGGGGGGTCAACGGCGGCCTGGACATGTAGCGGTGGCGCACATCTACGCGATCGAGGACGTGGTTCCGGTCGTCGACCCTGCCGCCTTCGTGCATCCCGAGGCAGTCCTCATCGGTGACGTACGCGTCGGCGCCGATTGCTACATCGGGCCGTTTGCGTCGTTGCGCGGTGACATGGGGACCATCGAGGTCCGCGCCGGCGCCAACGTTCAGGACTCGTGCGTCCTGCATTGCTTTCCGGGACAGGCCACGGTGGTCGAACCGGCCGGGCACATCGGACACGGCGCCGTCCTGCACGGCTGTACGGTGGGAGAGAACGCGCTCATCGGCATCGGCGCGGTGATCATGGACGGGGCCGTGATCGGCGCCGCGGCCTTCGTCGGCGCACACAGTTTCGTCTCTGCGGGCACGCAGATCCAATCCGCCTGGCTGGCCCTCGGCACTCCGGCTCGGGAGGTCCGCGCGCTGACCGAGCAGGAGCTGGCGTGGAAGATCCGGGGAACCGGGATCTACCAGGATCTGGCTCGACGCTGCCGGCAGACCCTGCGATCGGTGGAGCCGCTCGGCGAACTCGGCGACTCCATGCGCTCACTGCCGGTCTCGGCTGACGCCATGCGCACCCTGCAGGAGGACCGGGCGCGCAGCGGGGGGCGATCCGGCTCGTCTTGATCCCCTTCGCCAGACGCGACGGGCTGCCGCCTGACCCGGTCGGGCTAGGCGACAGCCGTCATGTTCAGACCGCGCCGAGGCCTACTTGGTCGCGTTGGCCGTCGACTTGGCGGTCTTGTTGGCCGAGTCGGCGGCGCTGTGGGCGGCAGACTCGGCGCTCTGGCGGACCGTCTCGCTCATCTGGGTCGAAGCGGCGATCAGGCTCTTGGTGAACTGGCGCTGGGTTTCGAGAAGCCTCCCGGCGAAGTCGTAGACCTGATCGATGACCAGGCCCGGATCGAGACCCGGGAAGGGCGTGGTCGGGACGAAGCCGAAGGCTTGCTGGGTGGCCTTGGTCCAGCTGTCGAACGCGCCGGCGAAAGCCTCTTGGCTGCCCTTCAGAGCATCGGTGTAGGTGTCCTGGGGGGTGTTGGTGCTCATGGAGTGTCCTCCTCGTGGTGATTTGTGTTGTTGATTGTGCTTGGCATACTATCGCGCATGCTAGGTATACCAAGCTAAACGGCAGGGTAAAGCGTTTGTGACAAGCCTCACCGTCGCTGCCGCCTGGTCCATCGGGCGCCAGCGGCAGCCTGACATGTTCAGACCGCGCCGGCTCCTACTTGGTGGCGTTGGCCGTCGACTTGGCGGTCTTGTTGGCGGAGTCGGCGGCGCTGTGGGCGGCGGACTCTGTGCTCTGGCGGACCGTCTCGCTCAGTTGGGCCGAGGCCGCAACCAGGCTCTTGGTGAACTGGCGCTGGGTTTCGAGTAGCCGCTCGGCGAAGTCGAAGGTCTGATCAATGACCTGGACCGGATCGACACCCGGGAAGGGGGTGGCCGGGACGAAGCCGAACGCTTGCTGGGTGGCCTTGGTCCAGCTGTCGAACGCGCCGGCGAAAGCCTCTTGGCTGCCCTTCAGAGCATCGGTGTAGGTGTCCTGCGGGGTGTTGGTGCTCATGATTACTCCTGGTGATCGCTTTGGCTATCTTCTGCTTGAAATACTATCACCTCTGCTTGATATGTCAAGCAAGAAGGCGGCGTCCGGGCTGTGCGCGCACGCTCACTTCGAACTGCGTCGCTCCACCCGGCCTCCCGGTACGAGGGCGAGGCACGGTACTGTCCGACCGAATGGTCGTTCCAGAGTTTGCCGAGCCGGGAGTGAATTCGACAATGCCAGGGTCACTGCTGCATCGCCACGCCGACACCCTGAGCGAGGCGAGGGCCGCCATCGGTGATCGGCGGTTCTGGTCGCCGTACCCCGAAGCGCCGAGCCGGTCGTTCTACGGCGAGCACGCTCCGGCTGACGGGTTGGCCGCCTTCCGCTCGCTGATCGACGCCGACTTCGCTCTCCCTGGGTATCAAGCGACCTCGTGGATCGAAGGGGAACGCTCGGTAATGGGAACTGAGCTGCGCGTACGCTACCCTCGGGTCGAGTCCGAGAGTGCTTTGGCCGCCGCCTCAGCGGCGCTGCCGGCGTGGCGGGATGCGGGTCCGGATGTGCGCACCGGAATCTGTCTCGAGATCTTGGAACGGCTGAACCGGCGAAGCTTCGAACTCGGGCACGTCGGGATGCACACCACCGGACAGCCGTTCGTCATGGCGTTCCAGGCCACCGGGCCGCACGCTCAAGACCGCGGGCTCGAGGCGGTGGCGCACGCGTACGCGGTCATGACGGCGCAGTCGGCGCGCGCCACGTGGGACAAACAGACTCCTCGCCGGCGGCTCGTGGTCGAGAAGGAGTACGTGGTCGTGCCGCGCGGAGTGGCCGTGGTTCTGGCCTGCTCGACCTTTCCGACCTGGAACAGCTATCCCGGTCTGTTCGCCAGTCTCGTCGCCGGCAACCCAGTTGTCGTCAAGCCCCATCCGCGGGCGGTCCTCCCGCTGGCCGTCACGGTCGCGGTGGCCCGCGAGGTGCTCATCGAGGAGGGGTTCGAACCTGATCTGGTGTCGCTCGTCGTCGACCCGCCCGATCGACCGCAGGCCAAGGTTCTGGCCACCGATCCGCGCGTCCGGATCATCGACTACACCGGCTCGCGGGAGTTCGGCGAGTGGCTCGAGGAGAACGCCCGGCAGGCGCGGGTGTACGCGGAGAAGACCGGAGTGAACTGCGTCGTCGTCGACTCCACCGACGACTTCGCCGGTCTCTGCCGCAACCTTGCCCATAGCCTCTCGCTCTACTCCGGCCAGATGTGCACGGCGCCCCAGGTGATCTTCGTGCCCGCCGAGGGGATCGCGACGGAAGAGGGGCGGGTTCCGCTGTCGGGCGTCGAGGATGGCCTGGTGGCCGCCATCGACGCGCTCGTGGCCGACCCGGAACGGGCCGCCGGCGTGCTCGCCGTCGTCGGCGACGCGGCGGTCGAGGAACGCACTCGGCGGGCGAGTGAGCAGGGTCAGGTCCTGCGGGCCACCGAACGGATTCCGCATCCCGAGTTCCCCGGCGCCGTCCTGCAGTCGCCGCTGGTGCTTGGAGCCTTGGTCGGTGACCGCGACCGGTACGGCGTCGAGCAGTTCGGGCCGATCAGTTTCGTGGTGCAGACCGCCGACACGACCGAGAGTTTCCACGCGGTCGCCGAACTCGCGTGTGCGAGCGGCTCGCTGACCACGAGTCTCTACACGACCTCGACTGAGGTGCTTGGTCGAGGCCGGGATCTTGCCCTCCGGACCGGTTCCACGTTGTCGGTGAATTTGACCGGTGAACTCTTCGTCAACCAATCCGCGGCCTTCTCCGACTTTCACGGCACCGGCAACAATCCCTCGGCTAACACGGCCCTGGTGGATACCGGTTTCGTCGCTGATCGCTTTGCCGTCGTGGAGATCAGGCGTCCGGTAACGGGTCTGCCGGACGCCCGCATTTCCGGGCCGCACCCGCTGGCGCCGGAGCCGGGTCAGTGAGCGCTGGTTCGCCGGGAAGGGCCGATCTGGAGATCAAGCGAAGGGAAGCCACCGGGCGCGAGGATGTGGCTGACGGGTACTCCGATCTGGGGATAAGCCCCGAACAGACCCCGACGGTTTAGTGGCGCGTGCTCCATCGACATCAGCGCCGCCCCGCCCCATTCGCCGCCGACCGAGAAGCCATGCAGGATCTGCGGATGATCATGAAGATCGGGCCCGCAATGCCGGATTGGGCGTCCGTCGGCAACAGCCCGATCAGAACGGTCGACGGCCCAAAAATAGGCAACGTGAAGACCAGCATCTTCTTGCGGCCGATCCGGTCCCCGTATCGGCAGGCAACGATGGCACCCAGCGAACGGAAGAGGAAGCTGATCCCGATGGTCGCCGGGAAAGTGATGGTGGCCAAGCCTAGATCCTCGTTCTCGCTGAGAGATGTGCGCTACTTCGGTAATTGAGGCCCTCGCCCCAGACCTGGCCAACCGTTCGGTCAGTGGTGGGAGGAATTCGACGGTCGCTGTACGCAGTCAACCGAGAGCTGCTGGGTGCTTACGGCTGTTCGCTGTGGGCACAGACCGGCCCAGGAAACGCTTCGAGTGGTCGGGCCAGACGAGCGGTGTCCTCCCGGGTAGCCCGCTCGAGTGCCACTATCGCTGATTCGTAGACCTTACCCGTCGTGTGCTGCATCCCCAGTTCGCATGGCCGGTTGCCGCTCAAGTGCAAGCCGCCTGCCCAAGAGGCCACTTCGCGGGCCTCTGCCCGGGTGGCGCTCTCCGGCAACTCCCGATGAAGGAAACCGCGGTCCCCGGCGAAGCCGCAGCACGTGTCGGTGATCGGCTCCATCACCTCCTCGGCCAGCGCCTCAGCGACGGTACGGAGATCGCGAGCGTTGCCGAGATGCCGCATGGAGCAGGTTGGGTGCAGCACGGCACAGGAAACCCGCTCGCTGATGGTCAACCGCGCCAGCAGGTCTGAGCGGGCCCACGTCAGCGCGTCGACGACTCGCAGCGCCCGGTGTCGCTCGCGGTTGACCTCGTCAAGGTAGAGGAATCACGTCGTGGACGAGGCCCAGCGTGCAGGAACTCGAGTCCACGACGATGGGCAGCCGGCCGCGGTCGGACCATTGCCATAGTCGATTGACGACATCGTTCGCGGCGTACACGTTTGCCTTCGCGTAGCCCTTGCTGTGCCAGACGGTGGCACAGCAGCTCCCAGCGACGTCGGAAGGTACCCACAGCTTGACCCCCGCCCGTTCGGCCAGCGCCACCATGGCGCCCGTCACGGTTGTCGCGTCGGCAGCGCCCGGCGGAGCGCCGAAGATTCGATTGATGCAGGCTGGGAAGTACACAGCGGAAGCTTCCTGCCACGAGGCCCCTGTGCGAGGCACCCGCGGTGCGGCACCGGGAGTGGCAGGGAGCCATTCCGGAACCAGCTCCGGGCCGCCGATTCGGCGAGCCAACAGGCTGAGTGAGCGTAGCGGCGCGTTCCCGATGGCGTTGGCGGCCAGACGAGCCGCCCGCAGGACGATTCGCGCCATGCCTTCCGCCAAGGCCCAACGCCGAGCCATCACAAGCGCGACCCGCTCTGCGCGTGAGCTGTGCCGGGCCTGGCGCAGTTCCTTCATGACGGCACCTGTGTCGATTTCGACGGGGCAGGCCAGGGCACACGTCCCGTCGCCGGCGCAGGTATCGACGGCGGCGTAGGGGTACTCCTCCACCAGATCGCGGTGAGCGCGCTGGCTCTGAGGCATCAGCCTGGCGCGCCATCTCGCGGCGTAGGGCGATGCGTTGCCGAGGGGTCGTGGTGAGCTCGCGACTGGGACAGACCGGCTCGCAGAAGCCGCACTCGATGCACCGGTCCAGTTCAGGGTGCACCGACGGGATGTCTTTGAGATTGCGCAAGTGAGCGTGCGGGTCGTCGGTGAACAACACGCCCTCGCCGAGGATGCCGCGCGGGTCGATCGCTTGCTTGACTTGGCGCATCAGTTGGGTGAGTCGACTCCCCCACTCCCGCTCGACGAACGGCGCCATGTTCCGTCCGGTCCCGTGTTCGCCCTTGAGTGACCCGTCGAAGCGGTCGAGCACGACGTCGACCACTTCCTCGATGCACTGGGCGTACCGGTGGACGTCCGCGGGATCGGCGGGGTCGAAGACCAGCGTGAAGTGCAGGTTCCCCGCCGACGCGTGCCCGGCCACCGCACCGTCGAACCGATGGGCCTCCAGAATTTCCCGTAACGCGACGGCGGCCTCGGCGACGCGATCCGGCTGGACGGTCACGTCCTCTCCCAGGAGGACCGTGCCCGTCGGGCGATGAGCGCCCAGGGCGGCCAGCAGTCCTTTCCGTACGACCCAGTAACCGTGGGCAATGGCTGGATCCCGAGTGAACCATCCGTGCAGGACTGTGCTGCGTAGACCTTCCTGGGCGGCGTCCTCGAAGGCCGCAAGATCGGCCTCGTCGTCCGACCTGGCCTCAACCAAGAGTGCCGCGTCGTCGGATCCGATGTCCTGCATCCACGATGGTGCTCCGGGGATGGAACGCGTCGACCGGATGGAGAGGTTGTCCAGCAGCTCGGCCGCCCGGGCGCCGTGACCCATGAGGACCGGCACGGCGGTCGCGGCGTCGTGGAGGTCGGCGAAGTGTAGGAAAGCCGTGGTGTGCAGCCGACCAACAGCGACTGTACGGAAGACGGCCTCCTCGATGAATCCGAGAGTGCCCTGGGATCCGACGAGCAGGCCGCGCAGGATCCCAGCGGGGGTGTCCGCGTCGAGGAACGCGTCGAGCCGGTAGCCGTTGGTGTTCTTGATGGAGAACTTGGTTCGGATCCGCGCCGACAATTCAGCGTTGGCCCGGATCTCATCTCGTAGCGCGTAAAGCTTCGCGACGAGTTCCGGCTCGTGTTCGGCAAGGTGCCGGTCCGCGTCCGGTGCGCCGGTGTCCAGCCTTGTGCCCGATGGCAGCACGATGCGCAACGACTCGACCGTGCGGTAGGCGTTGTGGCGCACCCCGCAGGCCATCCCGCTGGCATTGTTGGCAATCACGCCGCCGACGCAGGCCGAGCCGCTACTCGCCGGATCGGGGCCGAGAATCCTGCCGAACCGCGTAAGCCGAGCGTTCGCACGGGCCAAGATGACGCCTGTCTTGGCGCGCAGGCGCTCCCCGTCGTCCTCCACGGTGGCGCCGTCGAAGTGGCGGCGGACATCGAGCAGGATGTCGTCGCCCTGGGCCTGCCCGTTGAGACTGGTGCCTGCGGCCCGCAGGATGACGTGTCGGCCCGTCCGGTTCGCAAAGCCGAAGACCTCGGCGACGTCGCGGCCGTCGCGCGCGGCGACGACTACCCGGGGCACCAAGCGGTACGGGCTCGCGTCGGTGGAGTATCGGACGAGGTCGGTGGCCGAGTTCAACACGTTCTCCGCGCCCACGATGCTCTTCAGCTCGGCCACGCCGGCGATGTCTTCCGGACGGGGACGCCAGCGAGCAGCGACCCCAATTGGATTGGCTGATGCCGGGGCCGACGTCATCGTGTTCGTCCTGCTGACTACTCCGCCGCTGGCTGAGGGCGGCGAGCCAGGTTATGCTGCAGCTCCCGCAGATCGGCGCTGGTGTGGGACAGGTCGGCACCCTTGGTCTCCCCCGCGACAGTGACGGCGATGAAGGAGATGGCGCTCAACACCATGATGTAGATGCCGACCGACACCGACGAGCCGGTCGACTGCAGGAGAATTGCTGCGATCGTCGGAGCGAAGGCGCCTCCGAGTATCGAACCGATTGCGTATCCGATCGAGACCCCTGAATAGCGCACCTGCACTGGGAACATCTCCGCATACATGGCCGACATCGGCCCGTAGGACAGGCCTAGCCCGATGCTCATCACCACCAAGGCAAGGCCGAAGAGCCAGATGTTGCGCGTGTCGATCAAGAAAAACATCGGGATCATCCACACGAAGAGCAGGCCATACCCGATCTGGAAGATTCGGACACGGCCGAGGCGGTCTGACCAGGCGCCGCCGGCCATGGTGAAGATCAGCCAGCCGACGGAGCCGGCGATAGCGGCCAGCAGCACGGGAACGCGGGCCAGTTCCAGCGCAGTGGTGCCGTAGGTGATGAAGAAGGCAATCATCAGGTATCCGCCCGCGTTGATGCCGACGAAGATCAGCGCGCTGAGCACCAGCTCGCGCCAGTTGTTCCGGAAGAGGTCCGCCAGCGGAGCATGTGACTCCTTCTTCCGTTCCATCATCTCCTTGAAGACCGGGCTCTCCTCGACGGCTTGACGGATGATGAACCCGACGACGATGAGCAGCACGGAGATGATGAAGGGGACCCGCCATCCCCAGGCCAGGAACTGCTCCTGCGACATAATTGCGGACAACCCCAGCAGGACGCTGGTGGCGAGAATCAGGCCGACAGGCACGCCGATCTGCGGGTACGCCCCGAAGAGGCCACGGCGGTTGATGGGGGCGTGCTCGACCGACATCAACGCCGCCCCACCCCACTCGCCGCCGGCCGAGAAGCCCTGCAGGATTCGCAGCAGGATCAACAGGATGGGCGCCGCGATCCCGATCTGGGCGTACGTCGGCAGCAAACCGATGAGGACCGTCGATCCTCCCATCAGCAGCAAGGTGAAGACCAGCATCTTCTTGCGGCCGATCTTGTCGCCGAACCGACCGGCCACGATGGCACCTAGCGGCCGGAACAGGAAGCTGATCCCGATCGTCGCGAGCGAAATAATGGTGGCCAGCCCAGGCGAAGCTCCGCTCACCGGGGCGATGAACAGCGGAGCGAACACCAGCGCGGCCGCTTGAGCGTAAATGAAGAAGTCGTACCACTCGATGGTCGTGCCGGCCATGGTGCTGAGGACGACCTTGCGTTCCTCGGCCGTCATGCCCTGGCCTTTGGGCTCCACACGATCTGATACCGTCATCCAACTCCCCGCTCTCGCCGTGAGATGTTGTACGTTACTACGCGATTGGGTGCCTCGCTAGACCAACCGTTCGGTCGGTAGCGGGAGGAATTCAACGGTCGCTGAAGCCCCTTCAACCCAGGGTCACCCGGTGCTTGCGGCTGTGCGCTGAGGAAACAACTCAATCCTTGGCGCCCTCGGCCGAGGCCGTCGCGTCAAAACCCGCACTGGTTGTCGGGCCTTCGTTGACAGCGACTTTCGGCTAAGCAATTGTTCATAGAGGACCCGTCGCAGAAGATCAGACTTGGTGGTGACCATGGAACAACCGTCTGGGCCCTCACAGCGGAGCATCTTCGCGATCCGCAGCGTGAAGTCGCTTCTTGGTGAGACGGAGGAGGCGGGCCACCACCTCAAGCGGACGGTGGGCGCCACGCAACTCATGGCGCTGGGGATCGGCGCGATCGTCGGCACCGGCATCTTCGTGGTGATCGGGGAGGGAGCCGCGCTGGCCGGGCCGGCGATGATCTTCTCGTTCATCATCGCTGCGGTGGCGTGTGGCTTCTCGGCGCTGGCGTATGCGGAGTTGGCGTCGTCGATACCCGTCTCGGGCAGCGCGTATACCTACACCTACGCAACCCTCGGGGAGATCGTCGCGTGGATCATCGGGTGGGATCTACTGCTGGAGTACGGCCTGGCTTCGGCGGCGGTCGCCGTCGGCTGGGCCGCGAACCTGTCCGCCTTCCTCGAGTCGTCCTTCGGCATCGTGATTCCGCAAGCGATCGCAGCCTCTCCCGAGGGCGGCGGGGTGTTCAACCTGCCGGCTGTCCTCGTCGTCGCCGCCATCACCGTGCTGCTGGTGCGGGGCGCCAAGGAGAGCGCGGTCGCCAACATGGTCCTCGTCGTGGTGAAGCTCGCCGTTCTTGCCTTCTTCATCGTGATCGCGTTCACCCAGTTCAGCAGCGAGAACTTCACACCGTTTGCGCCCGCTGGATTCCAAGGCGTGATTGCGGGTGCCGGCATCATCTTCTTCGCCTTCCTCGGGTTCGACGCGGTGGCCACCGGCGCCGAGGAGGCTCGTAACCCCAAGCGTGACTTGCCACTGGCCATCATCGGTTCGCTGGCGGTGGCGACGTTCTTCTACGTGCTCGTCGCCATCAGCGCTCTCGGTGTTGCCACGCCGGCCCAGCTCGCCGAGAGCGAGGCCCCGCTGGCGGCGGCGCTGGAAGTGGCCGGCATCAGCTGGGCAGCGGCGGCCCTCGCCATCGGAGCGGTTATCGCGCTCACCAGCGTCCTGCTCGTCCTGCTCTATGCGCAGACGCGCATCCTCTTCTCCATCTGCCGTGACGGGCTCCTGCCCGAGAGACTCGCGAGCGTTAACGCCAGGTACGGGACTCCGACGAAGCTCACTGTTGGACTCGGTGCCTTCATCGCCTTGTTCGCGGCGCTGATCCCGCTCGAACAGATCGTGCAATTGGTCAACATCGGTACGCTCTTCGCCTTCATCCTCGTCAACATCGGGGTTCTCATCCTGCGCAGGACGCGACCGGACATGCCCCGGTCCTACCGGGTGCCCTTCAGCCCCGTATTTCCGCTGGTCGGCATCGCCCTCGCCGTCTACCTCATGACCGGGATGCCGGCGGGGACGTGGCTCCGATTCGCCATCTGGATGGCCGTCGGGCTGCTCATCTACGCCGTCTACGGCTATCGGAACTCCCGAATCCGGACCGCGCACGGTGAGTACGGCATCCTCCCGGCCGAACCGGCCGATCCCTTGCACGAGCACGAGTCCCGCGACTAACTCGGACGATCACACCGAAAGGAGCATTTGAGAACGTGACCGCCTACGGATTCGCCTGGGATGGCGAGCTGACCGCTGTCCGGTATGACCGGGAAACCAACGCCTGGTTCCTCATCGGCGTGCATTCGACGGTGCTCGGCCCCGCCGCGGGCGGAACACGAGCGATGGAGTACGACTCGCTCGACGCGGCCGCCACCGACGCGACGAAGCTTGCGACGGCGATGACCCTGAAGATGGCGGTCGCCGGCCTTCCCATGGGGGGAGGCAAATCGGTCATCGCCTTGCCGCGGCCACCGAAGGAGATCTCGCCGGAGACCTGGTCGAGGCTGCTCGGCATCCACGCCGAGAACCTCAACAAGCTCGCCGGCGCCTACTGGACCGGCCCCGACGTAAACACCAGTTCCGACGACATGGACGTGCTCGGTCAGACGACTAAGTTCGTCTTCGGCCGCTCTACGGAGAAGGGCGGTTCTGGCTCCAGCGCCGACAACACCGCCGTGGGGGTCTACCACTCGTTGCGGGCCACCGCCGAGGCCGCCGGCCTGGGCAGCTCACTGGAGGGACGCACCGTGCTGGTCCAGGGCCTGGGAGCCGTGGGAAACCGTCTCGCCGAACTCGTTCGGGACGACGGTGGCGTGCTCCTGGTTTCCGACGTGGACCCATCGCGGGTTGCCCGCTGGCAAGACCTCGGCGGCACCGTCGTGGCGACCGACGCCGTCACCTCCACGCCATGCGACTTATTCGCGCCGTGCGCCACGGGCGGCATTATCGACGAGGGAGTTGCCGCGCGCATTCCCTGTGCTGCCATCGCGGGCGCGGCCAACAACCCCCTGACGGGTCCGCTGGTGGCCGACGTCCTGGCCGAACGAGGTGTCCTCTATGCACCGGACTTCGTCACCAACGGCGGGGGCGCGATCCACCTCGTCGGTTATGAGGTTCTCGGTTGGCCAACGGAGACCGTCGACGAACGGATCCGCGGCATCGGCGATACTCTCCGTGAGGTGTTCGGGGTCGCGCAGATGAGAAGCATCAGCACCGAGCAGGCGGCGCGTGACCTCGCTCGACGGCGGATCGAAGGCGACTCCCGCGGACGGGCTTGACGGCGTACCCGCGAAGAACCGACTGAACGTTCGTCCGGTAGTGTCTTCGCTGACTAGAGGTCGGGGCCCTCTCGGTCCCAGGCCGGAATGTGGGTGACGATGGCGATTGTGACACCGGAGTTGTCGCTGAACGACAAGTTCACCGTCGAAGAGGGCAAGATTTACCTGACCGGGGTGCAGGCGCTGGTGCGGCTCCCGTTGGTGCAGCGCCGCGCCGATCTGGCCCGTGGAGCGAACACCGGCACGTTCATTTCCGGTTATCCCGGGTCGCCTCTGGGAGGCTACGACCTGGAGCTGCAGCGCCGCAAGAAGATGCTCGCCGATCATCACGTCGTCCACACCATGGGCGTCAACGAGGAGCTGGCCGCGACCGCTGTCATGGGCAGCCAACTCGCCCAGCAACTGCCCGAACCGAAGTACGACGGTGTGGTGGGCATCTGGTACGGCAAGGCGAACGGCTTCGACCGAGCGCTGGACGCACTGCGCCAAGGCAATCTGGCCGGGACCGCGGCGACGGGCGGGGCGTTGGCGCTGGTGGGTGACGACCCGACGGCCAAGTCGTCGCCGACGCCGGGGGCGTCCGAGATGACGGCCGCGGCGATCATGATGCCGATGCTCTATCCGGGCGACGTGCAGGAGGTACTGGACCTCGGCGTGCACGGCGTGGCCATGTCCCGCTGCTCCGGGCTGTGGACGGCGATCAAGATGGCCACCCCGGTGGCCGACGGGTCAGGCTCGGCGTTCGTCAGTACCGATCGCGTGCAGCCAGTCCTGGTGACCGCCGAGTTCGATGGACGCCCGTACGTGCATACCCCTTCTTCGCACCTTTACGGCGAAAGTGTGCTCCTCTTGGAGCGCTCGATGGTCTATGCCCGGATGGAGGCAGCACTGGCCTACGCCCGGGCCAACGACATCAACCGGATCACGCTGCGGGGTGCGAACGATCGGCTGGGCATCATTTCCGCCGGCAAGACGTACTACGACCTGCGTCAGGCGTTGCGTGACCTCGGTCTCGACGACGGCGAACTGCACCGGCTCGGCGTGCGGCTGCTCCAGCTGCGGATGCCGTATCCCCTGGACGGGAAGATCGTGCGGGAGTTCGCCGCCGGCCTCGAGGAGATCTTGGTCCTGGAGGACAAGCGGCCGTTCGTTGAACTCTTTGTCAAGGACGAGCTGTACAGCCTCCCAGACCGTCCTCAGGTCCTCGGCAAGCTGGATGAGCAGGGCGCGCACCTGGTCCCCATTCACCATGAGCTCGACACCCGATCGATTGCCCAACTTGTCGCGGGCCGCCTGGCGCGGCGCGAAGACCTGCCGAACCTGCGGGAGCGCCTGGAGCGCATGACGAGGCCGAAGGAACTGGCCCCGCTCACGTTGTCGCGCTCCCCCTGGTTCTGCTCCGGATGCCCGCACAACTCATCGGCGGCCGCGGTGCCCGAGAACACGATCATCGCCGGCGGCACCGGCTGCCATGTGCTGGCGGTGTTCATGCGTCCAGAAGACGTCGGCAACATCATCGGCATCACCGCGATGGGGAACGAGGGCGCGCAGTGGGTCGGCGCGGCTCCGTTCACCGGTCTCCCTCACCTGATCCAGAACATTGGCGACGGCACCTACGCCCATTCGGGCAGCTTGGCCATCCGGTTCGCGATCGCGTCCGGGGTCAATCTCACCTACAAGCTGCTGTACAACGACCATGTGGCGATGACGGGAGCCCAGCCAGCGGTTGGCATCGTCACCGTGCCGAATCTGGCTCGCGAGCTGCTGGCCGAGGGCGTCCAGCGCGTGCTGATCACGACGGAGGACGTTGCCCGCTACGCCGGTATCCGGCTACCGAACGGCGTCGAGGTGTGGGACCGCGATCGGATGGTGGAGGCTCAGGAACTGCTTCGTGCGGTGCCGGGGGTCACGGTCCTCATCCATGATCAAGAATGCACCAACGAGTTACGTCGCAAGCGCAAGCGGGGGAAGGCCGATGATCCGGCCCTACGCGTGTTGATCAACGAGCGGGTCTGCGAGGGTTGTGGTGACTGCGGCGTGCAGTCCAACTGTCTGTCGGTCCACCCGGTGGAAACCGAGTTCGGCCGCAAGACTCAGATCCACCAGCCGTCCTGCAACAAGGACTACTCCTGTCTGAAAGGCAACTGCCCCTCGTTCCTCACCGTCACCCCGGGCGAGCAGAAACCGGCCCGCTCCGCCGTGGCTGACCTCGAGGATGACGAGTTCCCCGAGCCTAAACTGGGGGTGCGTTCCGACGAGTTCGGGATGCGGATCACCGGGATCGGCGGCACGGGCGTCGTGACCGTCGCGCAGACCCTCGCCGTCGCCGCCTTGCTCGACGGCCACTTCGTTCGCGGCCTGGACCAGACCGGGCTGGCCCAGAAGGGTGGTCCGGTCATCTCGGACCTGAAGATCAGCACAGCGCCGGTCGATCAGGCGAACAAGCTGACCGCTGCGGACTGCGATCTTTATCTTGGGTGCGATCTCTTGGTGGCGGCCCAGCAGTCCAACCTGGTGGTGGTAGATCGAGACCGGACGATCGCTGTCGTATCGAGCGCGCAGGTGCCGACCGGCCAGATGGTTGTCGACACCAAGACCGTGTATCCAGAGCCCACCTCACTCTTGGAGCGGATCAGCCGGTACAGCCGTCCCGGCAGCACGATCGAGTTCGACGCGCAGGCCACGACGGAGGCCCTGTTCGGCAGTGACCAGGTCGCCAACATCATGTTGGTTGGGGCGGCTTATCAGGCCGGCGCCCTCCCGGTCACGGCGGATTCGCTGGAGCAGGCGATCGAGCTCAACGGCGTCGCGGTAGCGATGAACCTCCAGGCGTTCCGCCGGGGACGCCAGGCGGTCGCCGACCCGCAAGGACTGCAGCGGGCCCTCGGTGACAAGGTTCGCACGGCGCCGGAGACCGTTGGCGTCTCTGACGCCGCCCGCAGGATTGCTCGTCTCGTGCACACCGAGACCGGATCGAAGCTCGAGCATTTGGTGGCCGTCCGGGTGGCTGAGCTGATCGGGTTCCATGACCGGGCCTACGCCGAACGCTATGCACGGCGAGTCGAACGGGTGCGCGCGGCCGAGGTTGAGCGGGTGCCTGGCAGCGAAGGGCTGGCCGAGGCTGTCGCGTTCAACCTGCACAAGCTGATGGCCTACAAGGACGAGTACGAGGTTGCGCGGCTGCATCTGGACAGCGGGTTCACCGAGCAGCTTCAGGCGAACTTCGGCGCGGACGCATCGTATGCGTTCAAGCTGCACCCGCCGATCCTCAAAGCGCTGGGCCTGAAGAAGAAGATCAGCATCCCAGGCCGCCCTGGGCGGTTGATGTTCCAGGGTCTGGCGGCGATGAAGCGCCTGCGGTTCACTCGGCTGGACCCGTTCGGCCGCGACCACACCCGGGTCCTCGAGCGGGAGCTGATCACCGAGTACGAGTCGCTCGTCGACGAGCTCACCGAACGGCTGGCTCCAGGCAACCACGAGATCGCCGTGCGGCTGGCTGGCCTGCCCGACGTGGTGCGAGGCTACGACGAGGTCAAGTGGGCGAACGTCGAGCTCTACCGGGCTGAAATGACCAAGCTGCGCGCCCAGCTGACCGACGGCCGCCGTGAGCCGCTGCCGATGACGAGTTGATCCTTCCAGGCGGGTGACCAAGAAAGCGAGTGGACGTGTCCCTCTTGCGGCGCTTGAACCAGCTGTTTAGACCTCGGCGCGAGCTCGAGGTTCCTCCGTCTGCTGATCAGGATGACCATGATCCGGCTACCGAAGGTCGGCTGGATCCCAATACCGCCGCACTGATGGACGGAGCACCTCCAGGTGGAGTCGGAGGCCGAATCCAGCCCACCGGACCAACTCCTGAACAGGGCGGCCATCGCGGCCCGGCGGAGGGTGAGGTCGAGAACCTCCCCGGCTGAGCAGGAGTTCGGCAGCCGTCGACACGATGATCTTGCTTGCGGGTTTGTGGCCCATTCGCGTCCAGAATGTGCAATTGCGTCGCCTGCCTGATTCGGCTGTTCGTTCAGGTTGTCGAGGATCGGCGTCGCCTCAGTGGAACTGGGCGGCCTCGGTCGATCCACGCAGCGCGGTGGTTTCGCTGCGTGGATTGAGCACGGTGGCGACACGGTCGAAGTAACCCGTGCCGACCTCGGCCTGGTGCCGGGTCGCGGTGTAGCCGACGGCTTCGTCTGCGAACTCGGCCTCCTGCAGGGCGACGTAGGAGGTCATCCCGTCCTGGGCGTAACCCTTGGCCAGGCGGAACATGGAGTGGTTCAGGGCGTGGAAGCCGGCCAGAGTGATGAACTGAAAGGCGTACCCCAACTCGCCCAGTTCATCTTGGAAGCGGGCGATCTCGGTGTCGCTCAGGTGAGCCCTCCAGTTGAACGACGGTGAGCAGTTGTAGGCCAACTTCTGCTCGGGGAACTCCCGATGCAGCTCGGTGGCGAACTCGCGGGCCAGACCGATGTCGGGTGTGCCGGTCTCCACCCAGATGAGGTCGGCGTACGGAGCGTAGGCCTTCGCCCGGGAAAGGACCGGCTCGATCCCCGAGCGCACGCGGTAGAAGCCCTCGGCCGTGCGATCGCCGGTGCAGAACGGCTCGTCGGCGGGGTCGACGTCGGAGGTCAACAGATTGGCGGCTAGCGCGTCCGTGCGGGCGATGACCAGCGTCTCGGCGCCCATGACGTCGGCGGCCAGTCGGGCGGCATTGAGCGTGCGGACGTGCTGCGAGGTGGGCACCAAGACCTTGCCGCCGAGGTGGCCGCACTTCTTCTCCGAGGCCAGCTGGTCTTCCCAGTGCACCCCGGCCGCTCCGGCCGCGATCATCTGCTTCATCAGTTCGAAGGCGTTCAGCGGTCCCCCGAAACCGGCCTCGGCGTCGGCAATGATCGGTGCCACCAGACGACCCCGCGCGCCCCGGTCGCCGTCGGCCCAGGCGATCTGGTCGGCGCGCAACATGGCGTTGTTGAGGCGCCGCACGACGGAGGGCACGGAGTTTGCGGGATAGAGGCTCTGGTCGGGGTAGGTGTGGCCGGCCAGATTGGCGTCGGCCGCGACCTGCCAACCGGAGAGGTAGATCACCTGCAGCCCGGCCTTCACCTGTTGGACAGCCTGCAGCCCGGTCATGGCCCCGAGAGCGCGAACGTATTTCTGCTCCGTCAGCAGACGCCAGAGCTGTCGAGCACCGAGGCGGGCCAGGGTTTGCTCCTCGACGATCGACCCACGAACCGTCACCACGTCGGCGGCGGTGTAGCTGCGCCGGACGCCGGCCCAGCGGGGCTGGGTGGCCCACTCGTGCTCAAGGGACTGCTCCTCGGTCAAGTGCTGGTAGGTGTCCAGCGTGCTCGTCATCGATGCTCCTCGTCTGATTCGGGACTTCTTGATGAGACGATCGCAGGATTCCCGGGCAAGAGGAGAGTCGCTGTCGTGTCAAGATCTCCCGATTTTGACATTCCGTTGGGGTTGTCCCAAACCGAACGTTCGGATGAAATGGCGTCATGACTGCACTGGACGAGGAGTTGCGGTCACAAACCGTGATTTTTGACAAGGCGGCGACGCGGCTTCTGGAGCCGACTCCGGATGTCGGTCGGCAGGAGCCGCGCTCTGGGCTGACTCCGCTCGTCGTCGGGAAGCGCATCCGACATCGCCGTAAGCAGCTCGGACTGACGCTTGACGCATTGGGGCGTCAGATCGGCCTCTCCGGTTCGGCAGTCTCCCTCATCGAGAACGGGCATCGCGAGGCCAAGGTGTCGACCCTGTCCGACCTGGCCGGTGCCCTGCGCTGCGACCTCGCCGAACTGCTCAGCGCAACGGCCCCCAGTCACCGAGCGGCCCTGGAGTTGCAGCTCGAACAGGCGCAGCGCTCACCGTCCTTTGAGTCCGTGGGAGTTCGTCCGGTCCGCCCGGGGCCCAGCTTGCCGATGGAGGCACTCGAGTGCCTGGTGGCGCTGCACGCGAAGCTCGAGGCGTCCGAAGCGGCGCGCGACGCGACGCCGGAGTACGCCCGCCGCGCCAACACCGAGCTGCGCGCTCGGATCCGTGCCTCGGACAACTACTTCCTCGGCATCGAGCAACTCGCCGGGGACCTCCACGCTCGTGCCACCCCGGGCGATGGTCCGGTGACGCGACACCGCATCAACGCCATAGCGGAGCACCTGGGTTTCACGCTCCATTTGGTCAGCGACGTGCCCTCATCAACCCGCTCGGTCACCGACCTGCGTAACCGTCGGATCTTCCTGCGCGGGTCGATCGACGGGGCGACGCAGCGGAGCCTGGCACTGGCCGCAATCGGTCATCTGGTGCTCGACCATCGTCCGCCGCAGGACTACGCGGAGTTTCTCGCGCAGCGGGTGGAGGTCAACTATTTCGCGGCGGCGGTCTTGATGCCCCAGGGCTGGGCGGTGCCGTTCCTGCAGCAGGCCAAGCAGGACAAGGATCTGGAAATCGACGACCTGCGTGACCGCTACCTTGTCTCCTACGAGACGGCCGCGCATCGATTCACCAACCTCGCCACCACCCACCTCGACATCGGCGTGCACTTCATGAAGATCAACCAGGCCGGCATCATCCACAAGGCATACGCCAACGACGGGGTGGCGCTGCCCACTGATCCTGGCGGGTCGGTCGAGGGCCAGCGGGTGTGCCGCTTCTGGACGGCGCGGCAGGTCTTCGAACAACAGGATTGGAATCAGCCCTACCAGCAGTACACCGATACCCCGACCGGAACCTTCTGGTGTACGGCGGTGGCCGAACAAGCCGAGCAAGAGGCCTACTCGATCGCGGTGGGCACCCCGTACGAGCAGGTGAGGTGGTTCCGGGGCCGGGTCACGCCGCACCGCTCCCGGTCGACCTGCCCGGATCCAGCCTGCTGTACGTTGCCGCCGCCGGACCTGGCGGGCCGGTGGCGGGATTCGGTGTGGCCCAGCGCGCAGGTGCACTCGAGTCTGCTTGCCAGCCTGCCGGCCGGTGCTTTTCCGGGCGTCGACCAGACCGAGGTGCTGGAGTTCCTCGATCGGCACACGCCACGATGATCTGTGAACCAGGTGATCTCCGCACCACGAGAGGACGGCGAGGATGGCGCTCATCGAATGTGAGCGGCGGCACGATGTTCTCCTGATCGGCCTCAACCGGCCGGAGAAGCACAACGCCCTCGATGTTCAGCTGGTCACCGAACTCGAGGAGGTCCTCGCCGAGGCGTCACACACCCCTTGCGTGCTGGTCGTGCATTCGACCACGCCCGGCATCTTCGCGGCGGGCGCCGATATCGCCGAGCTCATTGAGCGGGACGCCGATGCCGCGTTGCGGGCGATCAACGCTGGTCTGTGCGAGCGCCTCGAGGCGCACCGCTGGCCCACGGTGGCCGCGGTCGACGGCCCGGCTTTCGGCGGGGGATGCGAGCTGGCGCTCGCCTGTGACTTCCGGCTCGGCTCGCCGCGCGCCCGCTTCGCCCAGCCCGAACTCGGACTCGGCATCGTAGCCGGCGCCGGCGGCAATTGGCGTCTGGCCCAGGCCGTCGGGCTGCCGACGGCGCGGCGCATGCTCTACGCCGGCGACGTGCTGGGTGCCGACCAGGCGCTGGACGCCGGGTTGGTGGATGAGGTCCTCTCCTCCGAGGAGCTGCTGGCCGGTGCACTCTCGTTGGCCGGCCGGATCGCGGAACGCTCCTGGCGGGCCCTGGAGCTCACGAAACTCGCGCTTCGCGCTCACCGGCCCGCCACCACGTCCTTCGATCTGGCGGCACAGGCGTTGTTGTTCGAGAGCCAGGACAAGCGCGAGCGCATGGGCCGCTTCCTCGCCGAGCGCGCCGAACGCCGCCGCGCCCGCGCAGCAGCTGATGACCGTGGCGTTGGCCCAACCGATGCTTGTTGAGCGTGCTCGTCAGGCTTGGCCCGCCACGCGGGTGACACCGGCGTCAGTGGGTGTCCGCAGGCCGTCGAACACCACCTTGATCAAGGACTCGGCCAGTTCATCCGGCCGCAGGCTGCGGTGACTCCTCCGCCCACGGCGCGATCCGCTGGCGGGAACGTACCAGTCCACCAACGAGTTGATCATGCCGAACAGCAGTCGGGTGACCAGAGCCGGTTCGACGTCGGCCCGGACGTCGCCTTCGTCGGCGGCCCGGGCGACCATGTCGGCAACGGCGTGGTCGAACTCGCGCCGCCGCTGCAAGGCCCAGCGCTCCGTCTCGGTGTTACCGTGCACACGAAGCAGGAGCGTCACGTAGGGCAACTGGTCGACCAGCACCTCGACCTCCCTGCGCACGACATGCTCGAGGCGGTTGATGGCCCGCCCCCGGGCGGCTTCCGGTTCGGCCAAGACGCCGAAAAGCGGTTCAACGGCGCGCTCAAGCGCAAGTCGCAACAGCTGCTCCTTGCCGTCGATGTGGTGGTAGAGCGAGGACTTCGACAAGCCCGTTGCCCGGGACAAATCCTCCATGCTTGTGCCGTCGTAGCCGCGTTCAGTGAAGGCGCCGGCGCTGATCGCGAGCAGAGCGGAGAGGTCGTAGCGGCGTCGCCGCTCTTTCGAAGCAACGCTCGAGAGCGGAGCAGCCGGCATGGTCGAGCGTCCTCTCAAATTGCGCCGCACCCAGCGAAGATGGCTCAGGCCGGCCTTGGTGACATTCTAGATGCTGACACCGCCGATTAGCTGAAGCTCAGGCATTCCGCTGTCGGGGATAGTGTGGATCTCGTCGAACGATCGTTCGGTCAGTAGCTCAGGAGGCGAACGTATGGCGCACGCGTTCCTTGTCGATGGTGTACGCACGCCGATCGGTCGTTACGCGGGCGCCCTGGCTTCGGTGCGCCCCGATGATCTCGCGGCCCTGACCCTGCGGTCACTGACCGCTCGCTACCCCCAGATCGACTGGGCCGAACTGGATGACGTGGTGCTGGGCTGTGCCAATCAGGCCGGCGAGGACAATCGCGACGTCGCGCGGATGGCGGTGCTGCTGGCCGGCCTGCCCGACTCGGTCTCCGGCACCACGGTAAATCGGCTGTGCGGCTCCGGCGCCGACGCGCTGGCCATGGCCGCGCGCAGCATCGGCAGCGGCGAAGCGGACCTGATGATCGCCGGAGGGGTGGAAAGCATGAGTCGGGCGCCGTTCGTCCTGGCGAAGGCGGAGTCGGCCTACGCGCGTACCGCGCAGGTCTTCGACACGACGATCGGCTGGCGGTTCGTCAATCCGGCCCTGCAGGAGCAGTTCGGCACCGACTCCATGGGCGAAACGGCCGAGAACGTCGCCGAACAGTTCTCGGTCTCGCGGGAGGATCAAGATGATTTTGCGTTGCGCTCCCAGCAGCGGACCGCGAGAGCCCAGCAGTCTGGTCGTCTGAGCCGCGAGATCGTCTCGGTAGAGGTGCCACAGCGCCGGGGTGAGCCGATCGTGGTCGAGCAGGACGAGCATCCGCGCAACACGACGCGAGAAGCCTTGGCGAAGCTGCGTCCGGCCTTCCGGAGCGGCGGCAGCGTCACCGCGGGAAACTCCAGCGGAGTCAACGACGGCGCGGCCGCGCTGCTGGTCGCCTCGGAACGCGCCGTGTCACGCCACGGGTTGACGCCGCTGGCGCGGGTCGTCTGCAGCGCCGCCGCAGGAGTGCCGCCCCGGATCATGGGGATCGGGCCGGTGCCGGCCAGCAACAAAGCACTCGAGAAGGCTGATCTGAAGGTCGGCGACATGGACGTGGTTGAGCTCAACGAAGCCTTCGCGGCGCAGGCACTGGCCGTCCTCCGAGAACTGGGCCTCTCCGACGACGCCGAGCACGTCAACCCGAACGGCGGTGGCATCGCGCTGGGCCATCCGCTGGGCATGACTGGCGCCCGGCTCTCGCTGACCGCCGGCATCGAGCTGCAGGAGCGGAAAGCCCGCTACGCGCTAGTCACGATGTGCATCGGTGTCGGCCAGGGTATCGCGGTCATCCTGGAACGGGTCTGAGCTATCTGGGTTCGGGCACGTTGGGCGAGCGCAGCTTCTCGTAGAGGCGGAGCATCATCTCGCGGTCCTCAGGCGCCAGGTCCGGATCGTTGCGGATGGCGGTCTCGGTGTCGGTGGCCTCAAGGCTGAGCCCCGGTTCGCTGCCCCTCAGCCCCGCGTGCGACATCAGATCCTCGCGGGGGATCTTGAGGGCTTCGGCGATCGACCGGACAATGCGCAGGCTAGGCTGGTGCAGCCCGCGCTCGACTTGGCTCAAGTAGGCATTCGAGATGTCGGTCAGGTCGGCCAGCTGTCTCAAGGTCAGATCGGCCATCTGCCGCTGGGCTCGAATGTAGGCGCCCAGCAGCCCTGGTCCAGATTCATCGACCTCGGGCACTGCTGCTCCCTCCTCGCTCGGTCCTGCCAGTCTGCCAGCCTTGCTCCATTCTGACCTCGACCGGACGTCTTGAGGCATTCAGACCGCTCCCCCTGCGCTGCTCGGGGAGCGCAGCAGGAGCGAGAGGAGGCCGCCCAGGACGGCGAAGACTGCGGCCAGTAGGTAGCTCGAGTCGAACGCGCCGCTTGCGTCGGCGAGAACCCCCGCGATGGCGGGGCCGGTCGCCTGTCCCACGCCGAAGAAGACGGTGAGGATCCCGAGAGTGTGGACGGCCTGGTTCGGACCCATGTAGTCTCCGACGGCGGCCCCCATAATTCCGGGAATGCTCCACGCGGATAGACCGAAGAGGACCACCGACACGTAGAGAAACGGCTCCGGTAGTGGTGTGCTCATCAGGCCGAATGCGACCGCGTGCATGGCGAAGACCGCCGCGAGCCCTATGCGTCGGCCGGCGCGGTCGGACAGTGCCCCGAAGATCGGGCCGGAGAAGATGCTGAAGAAGCCGAACGCGAACCAGAACCAGCCTGCTGTGCTCTCGCGGAACCCCCGCTGCTCGACGAGCGTCGTCACGATGAAGGTGACGTAGATGACGTAGCTGAAACCGAAGGTGAAGTAGATCAGTCCGAGATGCCAGGTTGCCCGCCGCTGTTCGGGCGCGGGCACGGGAGCGTGCGGATCGGCGTCCTTGATGGGGTGGCCTGCGGCGGCGAGCCCCACGTCCTCGGGATGGTTGCGGAGCAGGACGGCGGCCACCCCAGCGACAAGGAGGACGATCACAGCCAGTCCGAACCATCCGACTCGCCAGCCGCCGACGCCGTACCTGGAGTTGATCATGGGAATGATCAACCCGGTCAGCATGATCGCGTAACCGCTGCCACTGACGACCAGGCCGGAGGCCTTCCCTCGCAGACTGCGCTGGAACCAGTGGGAGACGAGGCCCACGATGGCCACGTTGCCGCTCCCGCTGCCCAGTCCGGTCACGGTAAAGAGCACGAGGACGAGCCAGAAGCTCGAGCTGATTGAGATGACCATCAGTGAGACCGCGATCAAGGTCAGCCCGGCGGGGATGAGGCGGCGAGCCCCGACGCGGAAAGTGACCGTTCCGGAGATGAGGGCCCCGACGAGGTAACCGATGAAGTTGCTCGTGCTGATCGCACCCATCTCACCGTAGGACAACTCGAGTCCGTCGCCCATTGACGGCAACAGCATCCCGAACGCGAACCGCCCGATTCCGATAGCGCACGCAACGACAAGGACGCCGACGATCACGACGACCCAGCCGTAGTGCAGGCGGGACGGCAGCCACGCGGGGATTCGAGCCGGTCTGCCGGGACGCCTAGGATGTGCGCGAGGCTGCCTCATTGCCTGATTTGGCTCGTCAGCCGTAGGCCAGGCCGTGTCCGAGCTGGTATCGGTTGCCGTCGGCGTCGATATAGACGTAGGGACGCCCGTCCATGAACTTCTCCTTGGCGTAGCCGGGGACGTCGTTGGGGGAGGCGCAGATCCCCTTCTCGTAAACGGCGATCGCGGTGTTGTCGATCGGGAAGGTGAGCGGCAGTCGGCCGCTGGGCGCTGCGTCGCCCACGATCACAGCGAAGAGAGCCTCGGTCTTGGTGTCGAAGCCGGCAACCAAGGCGTCCGCCAGGGGTTCGACGTTGCCGAGGAGCCACGGCAGGACCACGTTGAGTCCGATCACCAGCTGCGGCACGGCCCCCCTGATCTGCTCGATCTTGTCCAGGTCGACGTTGGTGGCTTCGTGGATGTCCAGGTCCAGCAGACCGGTGGCCTTGAAGTAGTCACCGGTGAAAGGGTTGAGGAACACGATGGCCACGTCGGCGAACCGGTAATGGGTCGTGAACTCGATCCCCGGATGGGTGGTGGCCAGGTCTCGGCGCAGCCCATCGAGCTTGGCCACCCTCAGGTCCTTCTCGAAGAGCTCGACGTACACCCTCTTGCCCGCCAGCCGGTCGGCGGTCAGCGGCAGCGAGCCCCCGTGGTTCTTCATCAGGACCACGGACTTGAGGTGCGCGGACTCAGCGGCCTCCAGATACGTGCCGTTGGCCACGACCTCGTCGGCCAACGCCGGCTCGACATACGGGTTGTCGAACAGGCCGAGCGCGAACAGTTCCTCGGTCAGCAGCCGAGCAGCCTCGTCGAGTCGTTCAGGGCCGAACAGACCCTGCTCGTACGCCGCGCGGATCGAGCCGACATCGTTGGTGTCGGCGATGATGTCGGTGCCGGCCGTGACGGCCCTGCCGACCCGTTCCGGCACACTAAGCTCGGCCACCCCCCAGGCCATCTTCGAAAGGATGCCCGAGTCGGAGTTGATGTAGCCGCGGTGCCCCATTGCGCGCAGCAGGTCGAGAATGGGTTTGTTGAAAGCGAAGCCGACCTGCTCGAAGTCCTCCAGCGGCGGCTGGGGCATCGCCGACTTCTCGTTGGACGGAATCGCGTAGTACGGCATGACGCTGGACGTGCCGGCGTCGATCGCCGCCTGGAACGGCGGCAGGTGATAGGTCTGCAGCGAATCCGGCGTCGGGTACACGTTGAACTGCCCCTCCGCATAGTGCGGATCGAAGCCGTTCTCGCGCGCCCCGCCGCCCGGGAAGTGCTTCGTCGTCAGCGCAACTCCGGCGCGGCCCAGCCCTTCCTCCCCCTGGAAACCCTTGACCACGGCGGCGATCGCCCCAGCGTTGAACGCGGGATCCTCACCGAAGGTGCCGCTGCTGCGGAACCAACGTGGGTCGGTGACCGTGTCCGCCATGTACATGTAGCCCTTGCGCAGGCCCGAGGCGACCCACTCGGCTCGGGACTTCTCCGCGAAGTCATGGATCAGGGCGAGATCTCCAGTGGCCGCCAGACCCAGCGTGCCGGGCCAGAGAGTGAAGTCCCGATCCTCGGGGGTAGCGCCCATTTTGAAGCCGCCGAGCTCGTTCTTGGAGTTGGCCGCGACCACGACCGGCACGCCCAGCCGGGTTCCCTCGGCAACCTCGTTCATCGCGTTCACCCAGGTGGCGATCACCGAACCCGGCGGCGTCTCCCGCATGATGAAGTGCCGCATGTGCAGCTCGGTGATCTGCTGCGTCGTGCCCTCGTACGGCAGACCGGCGGTGTTGTGCGGGTCGTTCTTGATCCGGTGGTACTGCTCGTCCAGGGCGCCATCGTGACTGGTGAGCTCCGGGTCCGGCTGCGATATCCCCATTGACCGCGAGTTGATGACCATCAGGCCGATCTTTTCCTCGGTCGTCATCCTGGGGACGACGTCCGCTGCCCGCTCCGCCGGACTCAGCCGCCAGTCCTCATAAGGGTCGAGTGAGCCGTTCCCGTTGAGGTCCTTGAACCGCAAGCCATCGAGATCGAGGATCGGCTTCGATCGGGTACCGATGTCAACTTGGTCGACCATATTCGATGTCCTCCGCCTAGGCACTTCCTCTGTTGGCACTCTAGGCCAGGTCTTCCGCCGGTTCCTTTTACGGACCGGGCCGAAGGTCACGAGCCGGCCGTCACAGCTTGTCGTCGTGCCCGATGAAGTCCTCCGGCTTCTCGTGCTGGGCCTGCAGCGGCCGGCCGGTGACCAGTCGCGGAAGTAGGAGCCCTCCCTCAGCTTCGGGATCGCCAGTTCGACCGTGCCGATCGGGCGTGCACGTCGAGCCCAACACTCGTACGCTCAGTGAACACCGGGACCTCCCACAATTGTCGGATAGGCCGAGCCGGCAGCCCCTACTCGGTAACCCACGAATCTTGTGAGAGAGGTCCCGGCCCGCAACCAGTTCAAGCCAGAACCAGCCACTACATACCGTCTAGTCGGCCTCCCGCGGATGGTCAGGGCGGGTCAGGCGTTGCCCCTCGGTCTCCCACGTGTCGGGCGGATTCCAATCGGCCGGCGGGTGGCCGTCCCGATCGGCAGCAGCAGCCAGGCGGCGAGTCCGGTACTCCTGGCGGAGCATTCCTAGCCAAGACAGCGGGCCAGGCCAGTAGTTGAGCCGCGAGTCGCCTGTCGGGTTGAGACTTTTGGCCAGGCGGTGCCGCGCACGCATCCAGTGGTCGTAGGCCGCTGAGTACGTCGTGGCCGAAGGCCAGTCGGCGGGATCAAACTTCAACAGCTCGGGAGGGTAGTCGGCCGGCGGCTCCACGGTCGTTCGCGGTCTCACGACGCGTACTCTTCGAGGACTTCCGGCACGATCTGGGCAACCACGTATTGCAAGTAGGCGACCGTGGAAGCTGGGCCTTGCTCGTAACCCTCCTCCTCATCCAGCCATGTGATCACGCGATCGCGGATGACCTCAGCGATCAGATCTGCCACGTTCCGGGTCTGCTCGGACTCCGGTACGAGCCGGCTGAGCTCGATCCAGCCGAATGGGCTTGGTTGATACATGCGATTCCCTTCGTTTGGCGAGGTTAAGTTCGTTCTGGCGGGGTTAGGTTGCGGGGGTTACGCGCGTCCGCGTACGGCGTAGTAGCCACGGAAAGGGCCCCGGCGGTCACGAGGCGCACCGATGGCGTCGGCGTCAACCTCCGGTATATGGAGGGCGGCGAGGGTCCGGGCCAGCAGGGCTCGGTGTTGCGCAAGCTGGCCGATCAACGGGTGAGCCCGGGTCTGGCCGTCCTGGCCCCAGGGCAACTGCACCCCATCATGATCAACTTCGGCCTGCATGGTCGTGATCAAGTCCGCAGTCCGGGCGGCCTGCTCCAATAACAGCCGCTCGTGAGGCTCCAGAACGAACCGGCCCTCGATCGCCTCCCACAGTGCCAGCCCGGAGGCCGCCAGCCCCTCAGGGACGGCCTCAGCCGGCGGAGCGGGCATGGCTGGGCCGGGGGTTTGGTTGTGTTCGTCACCGGAGAGGGATACGGCGGGACTGGGCGGGTCTTGAATCTCAGAAGTCAATTTTTTATTTGGCTCGTCCAAATAGTGTTGCTTTCTTCCGTCGTCGTCCTGGTCGTCGTCGTCGCGCATCGGTGTCTCTTCCAAGATCCTCTGTAAGTTGCGTCGTTAATGAAGCTCGTCGGCCTGGTCGTCGGTCATAGGGTCGTCCGCTTCGGTAGTGTGAACTCGGCCGTGGTGCCGGCTAGCAGCATGTACACGTCGCGCTGGACTGCTGGCAGTTCACGCATCCGATCGGGTCCGACGACCTCTGCCCAGTTGCGGATTCCCGACCAGAGTTCGCGGCGTGCTGTCAGGTCGATCCGCGCCAGTGCGGCCAGCAGGTCGGCGTGCTCTCTCGCCTCGATGAACGCGAGCGCTCCGTTCGTGGTCATGACGCCTCCTCCTGCTGCGCTTCCCGGTGCAGCTGGTCCACCAGGGCGTGCACGGTCGTCTGCTTGAAGTGGGCGAGGAAGTCGAGAATGTGGTCCGGGTGCAACAGCTGGTGATTTTCGAAGACGTGCCCAAGACCTTCGACGTAGAGGGGCCTTCCGTCCTGCAGAGCAGCGGCCAGTTCGTCACCGAGCCGTTCGGTTAGCACGTGTTCGTATCGCGGGCTTACAAGCAGGTCGGTTGGGGTCGGTTGGTGTGGTTGGGTCATGGGATCTCCTGTAGCGGTGCTCTGGTCGTCGCTGTTGGTCATGGTCTGGACTTCTCTCAGGTTCCTGGTCGAGCCGGTCGGTCGTCGGTGATCACCGTGCGGTGTCTGCGGATGGGGCGGAGCCAGGTCGATTCGGGATCGATGGTCGCGCCGCACGGTCACGTGTACGGCAGTCACGGTCGGGCGTGCGAGAGCGCGGGTCAGCTCGTCTGCGGCTGAAGCTGGCAGGTGGATGGTGATCATGGTTTCCTCATGGTGGTCGGGCGGTCGTGGGGGGTGCGGGTCATGCTGACCGCCTCCGCTGCTCGGCCAGGAGGTTGCGTGTGCATGCGTTGCACCGGCCGTTCTGCCGCTGCACCAAGGTGGTGAGCGGCCTCCCGCACGCGCAGTCCGGGATGTCCATCGTGGTCTCAGATAGAACCGGCACAAGTGGCTGAACCGGCTGAACCGGCACTCGGGTGCTCTCGACGGCCGCTGTCGAGCCGGTTATGCCGGTTGAGCCGGTCATGCCGGTTTCCCCTTGGGGTGATCCAGAAACCTGACATAGAACGCCCTGGAGAGCTGCTCGGACGTAACCCCGTGGGCCGTCCGCGCTCTGTCGGCCTGAGTTGATCTTGTAACTGGTGGCTAGCATCCGGCCGAACCGCTGGACGGTCAGCGCCTTGCCGTAGGAGCTGTCCGGTCCCCACGCCTCGGGGAACTCCTTGATCAGCAGGCGCGCCAGCTCATTGGTCGGGACGAAAGTCGCGCCCGACGGCCAGACTTCCACCAGGTGCTTGAGCAACAGCACCGCGGGCCGATCTCTGATCATCCCGTCCTCTCGGTCCATCTCGAACTGCTTCCTGTCCGCCACGGCCATCTGGTCGACTGTCGATGGCCAGCGGCCACCGGCGAGTTCGGCAACCCGCCGCAGCGGCGCCCACTTCTCACGGAACCGGCCGGTGATGCCCTCGGGCAGGGTCGGTCGGCAACCCTTGATCTCCTCGCGTACCTGGTCGGCCCACTGCGCTACCCGCTTCGCAAGCCCGGCCGCCTCCTCGTCGATCAGCTCCCAGTCGGACTCCTCGACCCGGCCGTCAAGGTCAGGCAGCAGCAGCACCCGGATGATGCGCGAGCGGGTGTCGTCTGGCAGGTTCGGTGTGTTCCCGGCCAGAGCGACTGGCGCGAACGTCGGCATCTCGGCCGCCTGCCACTGACCACCGCCCGCAGGGACCAGAACGGGTCGGGTCGCACCCCGCTTGTAGCCGGAGTTGAGCACCGCCAGCAGCTCGCCGATGCCTTCCTTGTCCGCGGACAGGGACCGGTCGACCTCATCTATCAGTAGGGTCCGGGGTCGGGCGGCCAGCATCCGGGTTAGCAGCGCCGGCGAGGACATGGTGGCCATCTGCACCGGGTTCAGACAGAGCCGTTGCAGGTGCTCCAACGTCGTCGTCTGCCTGAGCCGGGCATCGGTGAGTCGAGCTGCAGTCGTGGCGTGGTGTAGGTCTCGGCCACAAGGTGGGTATGGACTGCCCAGACCGTCAGCAGGTCAAGGTCGGCATCGTGGACCACCCGGACGAACCGGCCGAACCACTCCCGGACCTCGTCCAGCAGGTCGGCGCCGTCGACCCGGGGGCCGCTCTCATCAGGCGGCGGCATCGTCGCCCCGATCAGGTGCGGTGAGCAGCCGAGTCAGGTGCAGCCGCTCTTCACTGGTCAACGGCCCGGTCTCCGCGAGCAACTGCTCGACGTAGGCCTCGGTGTCGGTGCAGGCCTGGATCGTCTTGTCGGTTTGCACAGTTTCGCGCTCGGCGGTCACCGGTCGGCACCGCTAACGATTGCGGCCAGCCGCTCCCGCACATCGGGGTTCAGCGGCGGCTCGGCGTCGAGCACCTCCCGGATGCGTTTCTCCACCATGAGGACGCGTAGCTCGGCTTTTGCACCGAGCAGCTCGGGATCATCCGGCTCTCTCGATCTTGATAGGGCGGCGACGCGTCCCCGTTCGGCCTGCCACGTGCTCAGCAGGAGCAGCACCGCCCAGGCGAGCGCCAGTTGAAACAGCATCTTGACCACGCACCCTCGTCCTCGTCCTGCTCCCCGGCGGGACGGTCCCGGACGGGTTGGTGGTCATGCTGCTAACGCTACCATGCTGCAACAGGAGAAAGAAACGAATCGATGGCGTTTAACGGTAGAATTTCGTGGCGAAGGTTCGGATCAGACCAGCGTTTAACGATTCGTGTTGTCAGCCGTCATGGCTTCCGCTTCCGGGTGATCTTGATCAGCATCGGATTGAAGTGAGGGCTGCGAGCAGGCAGCAGCGTCACGTCCACCAGATAGGCCACCACCGCGCGGCGCCGTTCCAGCGGCAGCGCCGCCCAGCGGGCCGGGGTGACGCCCTCGAGCGGCCCGGGCACCCGGGTGAGTGCCTCGGCGCGTTCCAGTTCGGCCAGTTTCGCGGTGAGCCGGTCCCGGTTGCGGATATAACCGGCCCGGGTCAGGTCGCCGTCGGCGTATTTGTCTTCGAGTTGTTCCAGCCGCAGCCGGACCGCGTCGGCGGTGCCGCGCACGTCCGGGGCCGCCGCGACCGGGGTGGGGGCGCCGACGCCTTCCCGTTCCAGCAGCGCCAGCAGATACGCCTCGACCACGGCGTCGACCAGCTCGACCCGTCGTTTGACGTGGGCGCCGGAGGAGCACCGGTAGACGGCTACGCCGCCCCGGGCGCCGCCGGAACGCACCGGCAGCCCGCAGACGCCGCAGGTCATCAGCCCGGACAATAGCCGGGCCGGCGCGTTGCCGGGCGAGGTGCGGCGGGCCGGGTCGGTGAGCAGCGCCGACGCCGCCTCCCACGACTCGCGGTCCACGATCGCGGGCCAGGCCCCGGCACCGACCACCTGCCCGCGGTGCACCCGGAGCGCGGCGTTCCTGGGCCGGATCACGGTGTTCTTGACCGAGTTCGCAGACCACGGCACTCCGCTGACCGAGGGCACCTCACGGGTACGCAGATCGGCGGCCAGCGCCCGAATGGACTCGCCGCCGATGATCCGGCGGGTCAGCTCGGCGACAATCCCGGCCTCGGCCGGCTCGACCGCCCCGGCCCGGGTCCACCCGTACGGCCGCGGACCGCCATGGGCGATACCGCGCTCGGCGTTCTGATCCAACGCGCGGCGCACCCGGTCAGACCGGTGCTCGGACTCGTACCGGGCCAGCGTGCCCAACATCCGGGCCTGCAACCGACCCTCCGGGGTTTCCAGGTTGATCTCGCCGCCCTTGACGGTGTGCACAGCGACCCTGCCGTTGACGAGATCCACGATGTCCTCAAGATCACGGACCGATCGGCACAACCGATCAACGTGCCAAACCAAGAGGGTGGTCCACTGGCCCTCCCGCAGACCTTCGAGCAGCTGCTCATAGCCGGGGCGGCGCTTGCCGGAGTACGCCGAGAGATCGCTGTCGGTGATGATCTCCGGCTCGCCGAGCCCGAGCCTGTGCGCCAGATCGCGGCAGTCCGCGGCCTGCCGCTCCACGCCGAGCCCAGCGCCGGTCTTGTCGGCGGAGATCCGGCAGTACGCGACAACGGTCATGGCCCCATCTTAGGGGCCTCAACCTAGATATCACCTTGTCCAGGTCGGTGCTGCCGCCGTCGATCCAGGCGGTGATGTGGTGCCGTTCGCAGTATTCGGGTGCCACGTCGCAGCCGGGGAAGGAGCAGCCCTTGTCCCGGGCGATCAGGGCGGCGGTTTGGCCGAGGGTGGCGATCCGCCGGCTCCGGCCCAGCTGCAACGGAACCCCCTTGGCGTCGACGGCGGCGTAGGAGATGTCGGCCTGGTCGGCCAGCCGGACCGCCTTGTCGGTGGGGATCAGGGTGCCGTCGGAGGCGACCGCATAACCGGTCTGGGCCCGCAGATCCTCCAGGTCCAACGTCACGATCAGCGTGGTCGGGGTGCCGCCCGCATCCGGCAGCGAGGGGTCGGACCGCAACACCCGGTCACAGACGTCTTCCAGGGCATCGTGCCACCGTTGCCCCGTGGTCCGCGGATCCACCCCGTCCACCTCCGAGCCGGTGACCGCGGTGTCCAGGCGCGGCCGGGCCAACGGGCCCAGCACCGCGGAGAGTTTGCTGCCCAACGCCCCGGTCAACCAGAACTGCCCGGTCCACGCCCCGTCCCGGGTCTGCCGCAACTGGAGGTGCCGCCGGTCGCTGTTCAGCCGATCATCGGGCAGCGTCCCGTCCGGATCGATGTGGTCCACCACCTGCTCGGCCAGCATCCGCAGCTCCTTCGGCCCGAAGCTGGCGGCGAACCCGGTCAACAACTGCTCACCCTGATCCAGATCGGCCGGATCGAACCCGCGGCCCTCGACCGTGCTCAACGCCCGCTCGATGATCGCCACCTGCTCGGCATTGACCTCCCCGCTGCGTTGCGCGGCGGCCAGATACGGCCGGACCGGCCCCAACGGCTCCCCGGTCAGGCTCACCCGCTCCCCGACCGCCGCGGCCGCCCGGACCCGACGCGACGCCTCACCCGGGGAGATCCGCAGCATGCTCGTCCACGTCCGCACCAGGCTGCCCTGGGCCAACTCGTCGGGCAGCTCCCGCCGCCCCGCATCGGCAATGATCCGATGATCGGCCAACCGCAACCGGTTCCGGACCCGCTCCAACCCCGGCACGAAACCCACGAACCCCACCGTGTCCAGGGCATCCAACCCACCGTCCTCGACCAGCTTCACCAAATGATCCACCCCGACACTCAGCTGATCCAACGCGCACGCGACCGGCGACCCGATGCCGTCGGATAAACCACCCCCGAAAGCCATGCTCCAACATAATAGAAAATGTGTTCGAACGCAAGCATGTGGAAAGAAATGTCGCTTTGGTCATCGGTGCAGTCACAATCGAGTGCTCCGACCGAAAGCAAGAACAGGACCGGATTGGACTCCGTGGCTTGAGTACGATTTCTGGCCGGTCTTGATCCAGGTCGCCAACGTCGATGGGCGTTCCGGGCCGAAGGGGAGGTACGACTATCTAGGAACGGCCGCCGCTGTCGAGGACGCGACGCGATACTCGGCAGCCGTGCGCCCCGATGCGATCGTGAGGCGCACACCGTTGTTGCGTGCTCACCAGAGCGCGGAGCAGTCCAGGTCGTCGCAAGCGGTGAGTGTTCGCTGTAGGTAGGGCAGCCAGACGGACCGTAGACCGGTGTGTAGACCGCCGCGGCTGTACTCGACGGCGATGTACACCCCGATCGGGAGCATCAGCCGGTAGTCGGTCCACAGTTGCTCCCAGGAGTAGCCATCGACACGGTGAGCCAGGAGCTGATCGTGGTAACGCCGGAGCAGCGGCTTCTCCAGCCTCCGCCGATCGGCGACCGGCCAGTCCAGAACCGTCGCGTAGACCAGGTCGTAGATGCCGAGCCAGGTGGTCAAGCTCCAGTCGAAGGGTTGGCGGTCGATCAGGTAGAGCGGCCGGGATCCGGCGCGCGGGACCAGGATGTTGGTGCAGCCGGGATCGCCGTGGATGATCGTGAATCCGTCTGAGTTGTGGGTGCGTTGGATCATGGCGGCCGGGTGCCGGGCTATGACTTGACGGATCAGCTTGGGCCAGTGGGTGGCCAGCTCGGTCGTGCAATGCTCGAGCACGTGCGGGATTCCGGGTGCGGCGATGTCGACGAACTGCTGTATGTGCGCCGCGTCGTGGATCGGCCGGCCGGCCGCGTTCAGCCGGTTGGCCCCCCACCAGCGGGCGTGCATCGCCGCGAGCGCGTCGGCCAGCGCGAGCGCGTAGCCCACGGTGGGTGGACGGTTGGTCGCCTCGACATGGGTGGCGGTGACGTCGTCGAGCAGTAGGTGGTAGCCCTGGCTGGCGGACGAGTAGACGGCATCGTGACAGCGGACCAGCGGCGCATCGGGAACGTCGACGTAGTCGCGGGTGTAGTAGCGGACCTCGGAATCGCTGAAGGACTCCCCATCGTCGAGGTTGGTGCGCACCATCTTGAGGAAAAGGCTGGGCGGGCGGTCGCCCGCCGCGTCAGCGGAGTAGCGCGGCCGCAGCCGGGCGTTGGTCGACCAGTTGCCGTGTCCTGCGTCGAGATCGACGGCAATCACCGTTCCGGCGTTGAGCGCGCCGCTGGTCGAGAGGGCGGTGGTCAGCCACTCCGGTGTGGCCTGCTCCACGGTGGTGACCACGGTATCGGGCATGGGTAATCCGATCGGTGCGCTACTGCGTCGTGCGCGCGCTCTAAAACCTCCGTCAGTTTCAGATTCACTTGGTGCGCCGCGAGGGAATCGAACCCCCAACCCGCTGATTAAGAGTCAGCTGCTCTGCCAATTGAGCTAGCGGCGCGCGAGAGACGAGATTAGCACCCCTCCAGCACGGCCATCGCCGCGTTGTGGCCACCCAGGCCACTTACCGCCCCGCCGCGTCGGGCACCCGAGCCACACATCAGCAGGCCGGGGTGGTCGGTGGAGACCCCCCAGCGTTGGGCGGCTGTGGCGGCCGGTTCTCCATCATCGAGCCACGGCCAGCTGAGATCGCCGTGGAAGATGTGACCGCCGGGCAGTCGCAGTTCGGCCTCCAGATCAAGCGGAGTCAGCGTTTCGATACACGGCCGGCCGGCCGCGTCGGCGGCCAGGCAGTGCTCCAGCGGCTCCGCGAGCACCGCCTGCAGGGAGCGGAACGCCGCTTCCTGGGCGGCTATCCGAGCCCCCTCCGGATCGGAGTGGAACAGCGCCGCCGGGGTGTACAGACCGAACACGGTCAGGGTATGGAAGCCGGCCGCGGACAGAGCCGGATCCAGGATCGAGGAGTCGGTCAGCGTGTGGCAGTAGACCTCGCACGGCATCGGGTCCGGCAGCATCCCAGACGCGGCCTGGTCATACGCCTCGGCCAGCCGGGCGTACCCCTGGCCGAGATGCAGGGTCCCGGCGAACGCGGCCTCCGGATCAAGACCAGAACGCAGCCGGGGGAGCCGACAAAGCACCAGATTGATCTTGGTCTGACTGCCGGCCGGCCACTCCGACGGCTCGCCGCGCAACCGGGCCAGACTGCTGGGCGCGCAGTTGGCCAACACCCAGGCCGCGGTGAGCGTGCGGCCGTCCGCCAGGGCGATCGTGGCCCCGCCGGCCGGTTCGGGGCGTACCGAGACCGCCTCGGTGTCGGTCAGCAACATCGCGCCGGCCGTCCGAGCGGCCCGCTCGAGCGCCACTGACACCTGTCCCATACCGCCCACCGGGACCTGCCACTCCCCGGTCCCGCGACCGATCACGTGGTAGAGGAAACACCGGTTCTGGCGAAGCTCCGGGTCGTGCGCTGCAGCGAAGGTGCCGATCAGTGCGTCGGTCAGCAGCAGCCCCCGTACGGTGTCGTCGGCGAAGCTGCGTTCCAGCACCTCGCCGAGCGGTCGCTCCACCAGGTCCCGCCACAGCGCCGGCTCCAGCCGCCGACGCAGCTCGGCGGCCGACGGGAGCGGCTGGGTCAGCGTCGGCTCGATCACCTCCGCGAAGTTCCGGAGCCGGGCTTCGAAGGCACCCCATGCGGCGAGCTCGGAGTCCCCGCCGAACGAGGCGAACGACGCCCGCGTCGATGCGCCCGGAACCCGCTCGATCAGGAGCCCACCGTCGTCGAGCGGCGAGTAGGACGCCACACGACGGGAACGGAACTCGAGATCCAACTCCAGATCGGCCACCACGCGGGTTGGAAGCAGCGAGACCAGATAGGAGTACCGCGACAACGAAGCGGCGACCCCGGCGAACGGCTGACCGCTCGCCACCGCGCCGCCGAACCGCGATCCGGCCTCCAACACCGTGACGGTGAGACCCGCCCGGGCGAGGTAAGCAGCGGCGACCAATCCGTTGTGGCCGCCGCCGACGATCACCACATCGTTGGTCGACCCTTCGCTCACCGGCTTGTCGAGCACCGGGCCAGTTCGTCGTTGCTGAGCTTCAGGTCCGCGGCCGCCGCGGAGTCGGTGATCGTCTCCGGTCGGCGGGCACCAGGGATCGGGATCACGTGCTCGCCCAGCGACAGTTCCCAGGCGAGGACGACCTGCTGCGGACTCACCCCGTGCTCACGACCGATCTCACCGAAGACGGCGAATCGTTCCCCGACGTCCCGCGCCGCCCCGCCGGTTCCGCCCAGCGGACTCCACGGCAGGAAGGCGATGCCGTGGTCGCCGCAGTGCTCCAACTCGTCCTCGCTGTTGCGGAACCGCGGCGAGAACTCATTCTGAACACTGGCCAACCCGCCCGCCCCGAGCACCTCGCGGGCGATGTCGATCTCCTCCACATTGGCGTTGGAGATGCCGATGGCCTTGATCTTCCCCTCGTCGCGCAACGTCTGGAAGTGCCCGATCACCTCTCCGTAGACCTGCCAACGGTCCGGCCGGTGCCACTGGTAGAGGTCGATCACGTCGGTCTGCAGCGCCCGCAGGGAGCGCTCGACCGCGGAACGGAGGTATTTTTCGGAGCCGTCGCGGCCCCACTCGTCGCCTTCGTGGCGGGTGATGCCGCCCTTGGTGCCCACGACGACACCCTCGGTACTGCCGCCGTAGCTGCGCAGGGCCTTGCCGACGATGGTCTCGTTGTGGCCCATGGTGTCCCAGGTGGGGGCGTAGATGTCGGCGGTGTCGACGAAGGTGATCCCGGCATCGAGGGCGGCGTGTACGGTGGCCACCGCCTCGGCCTCGCTCGGGTAGCGCTGGTCGTCGTTCATCGAGAACGGCATCGCGCCGAGGCCGATCGCGGAGACGGTGAAGGGTCCAAGTTTTCGGGTCTGCATTTTGGTCAGACTAGCGTCCGCTCGTGCACCAGCACGCCGAGGACCAGCAGCGCCTGTCCGGGCAGATACAGCAGCATGTTGACGAACAGCGCGTACGGCAGCGAGCCGGGACTGACGAAGAACTCCAGGCCCAGAACCACGTCGGAGATCAGGAACAGGGTCGCCCCAATCCCGGAGAGGCGCGAGACCCCGGTGGCGGTCACCGTCATCAGGGCCAGGCCGGCACCGTAGCCGAGCACGGCGGGGGCGAGGGCCCCGGCTTGAAGTCCGACCCAGACGATCAACACGCCCAGGGCCACGAGGAAGCCGGCGAGCGGGACCGGTCGCGACCAGAGTCCGTTGTGCCGGAGCGGCCAGAACGCCATCAGGTAACAGATCTGAGCGACGAGGAAGAAGCTGATCTTGATCAGCAGCGTGACACCGAGTGCGTCGCCGAACCAGCAGAAGACGAGTGCCAGCACGACCCAGCGCACCAGTCGGGTCGGCCGCGGCGCCGCCAGCAGCAGGAAGATGATCAACAGCGGCATCAGGAGCGAGAGTGCGGCCCGGCCCAACAGCACCAGGCCCAACCATTGCGACACCAGCTCCAGCAGCGACACCAAACCGTAAGCGATGAGAGCCGCCCACGCCCCGGCACGAGCGGAGGCGGCCATGGCGCCATTCTCGACGTCGGTCGCGGACTGGAGGAGATTGGGGTGAGTGACGGGACTCGAACCCGCGACTTCCTGGACCACAACCAGGTGCTCTACCAGCTGAGCTACACCCACCATGCTAATCAAGGCTGCTCGCGCAATCGCGTGCGTCTGGCTGTGATCTTCCTCCTCGCTCGCAGACGGAAAAGCGTGTCTGCTCGCTCGTCGTCCAGATCACACCCGCACGCGATTACCCGACGCTCGCAGCGAGGTGTCCCACCGCTCGCGACCGGGCTGCTCGCAGCACTGAATCATAGCGGTCGGGGTCGTCCAAGCCGAAATGTCAGGGCGGCGGGGGAGCTGGGTCCTCGGTGACCTCGAGAGACAGCGCTCCCTGGTGGCGGGCCGCGATTTCGCGAAGCTGAACGGTGTCCGGACCGGGTGGGGCAACGAAGATGGACTCCCGGTAGTAGCGGAGCTCCTCGATCGACTCTCGGATGTCGGCCAGGGCGCGGTGGTTGCCGGACTTGGCGGGTGCTGCGTAATAGCTGCGGGGGAACCAGCGGCGGGCCAGTTCCTTCACGCTGGAGACGTCTACATTACGGTAGTGGACGTACGTCTCCAGTTCGGGCATGTCCCGGGCCAGAAAGGCCCGGTCGGTGCCGATGGTGTTACCGGCCAGCGGAGCCCGCCGTGACTCGGGCACCTGACTCCGCAGATACGCGAGCACCTGCTGCTCGGCGTCCGCGAGGGTCAAACCCGAGGCCAGCTCGTCCAGCAGACCCGACGACGCGTGCATCGTCCGGACGAAGTCACCCATCTGGCCCAGCACCGCATCACTGGGTTTGATCACCAGGTCGATGCCCTCACCGAGGACATTCAGCTCGCCGTCGGTGACGAGCGCGGCCACCTCGATCAGGGCGTCGCTGGTCAGGTCGAGACCGGTCATCTCGCAGTCGACCCAGATCAGCTCGCCATTCACGGTCGTTACTTTACGGTTCGCCGCCGCGGCCCGGCCGAGTCGGCGTATGCGGGCACCCACCTGGCCAGCCAGCCCGAGCCGAGCCAGGTGATCGCTCCCAGCGCGATCGAGGCCGCGGCCAAGGTGGCGACGACACTGACCGCGCTGATCACGAACGGCCCGAGGGTGTTGCCCAAGTCGGCGCAGAGCCGCCAGCCGCCGAGGAACTGGGCCCGGCCGTCGGCGGGGGCGGCGTCGGCACCCAGGGTGAGGACGATGCCGGCCGAGATGCCGTTGCCCAGGCCCATCAGGGCGGCCACCAAACCGACGGTCAGCGCGCTGCTGGTGAGCGGCAACAGCACGAACCCGAGTCCGAGAATGATCATGGACGGCACCGCCACCCAGACCCGCCCGAACCGATCCATGATCATCCCGCCGGGATAGAACAGCAGCATGTCCACCCCGGCGGAGATGCCGAAGATGACGCTGGTGGTGGCCGCGTCGATGCCTTGGGCGTCGGCCCAGAGCGGAATGATGGACTGCCGGGTCGCCCGGGCGGCGGAGATGACGAGCACGCCGATCCCGAGGGTGAACAGGACGCGGCGGTGCTCGGCCAGCACCGACCATACGCTGCGGTGCCGTACGGGTTCGGCGGGCCGACGCGACTTCAGATCGGGCAGCAGGGCCGTGAGTAATGCCGCAGCCAGACACATCACGGCACTGAACGCGTACGCCGTGGCGATACCGGCGAACGTGACGATCGCCGCGCCGACGAACGGGCCGACGAAGGTCCCGATCCGAAAGGTGCCGCCCAGGGTCGACATGGCCCGGGCTCGGGTGGCGATCGGCACCGCCTCGGTCAGGTAGGCCTGCCGAGCCAGACTGAACACGGCCCCGGCGAGTCCGGTGACGAACACGGCCACGGCCAGCGCCCAGACCGTTCCGGAGAAGTAGGCGCCGAGGAGGGCGACCGCGTCGGCCAGGCAGGCGCCGACCAGAGCCCGCTTCTCGCCGATCCGTGCCGCCAGCGCGCCGGCGGGCAGGTCACCTACCAGCTGGCCGAGACCGATCAGGCCCACCACCAACGCCGCCACGGCGACGCTCGCGCCGAGCGCCCGGGCCGACAACGCCACCAGCGGGAGGATCGCCCCGTAGCCGGTGGCGACCAGCGCGGTCGGGCCGTAGATCGGTACGGCAAGTCTCCGCCACGAGCCGGAATCGCGTGCGGCAGGAGACACGAGCCCGACGCTATCTCCGCGCACTTCGACGATGGCAGCGCCATGACAGGGCAGGCAGTGCGTCCGACCGCATCGGTGGGGGAGGGCGCCGGCGCCCCCGGCAGGACTCGAACCTGCGACCGACAGATTAGAAGGCTGCTGCTCTATCCGCTGAGCTACGGGGGCTGGCCCCGGCAGTGTAACGCCGGACTGCACGGCCGATCGGGTTATGGCTAGGGTCTGCGATGTGGCCGTGCCGCCCGAATCGCTGCTCACCCTCGAGAGGCTTCGCTGATGACCGAACAACTCGCGAGCCCGTCGGGACTGACGATCAGCTATCGCGAGTGGGGACGAGCCGACGGCCCGGTGGCGATCCTGCTGCACGGCCTCACCTCCGACGGCAGCAGCTGGGACCTGGTCGGCCCGCGGATCGGCGAGCGGTTCCGGGTCGTCGCCCCCGACGCTCGGGGCCACGGGGACAGCGACTGGGCCGAGGACTACTCGTTCCCGGCCCAACGTGACGACGTGTTGGCCGTCATGGACGGCCTGGGGGTGTTGGCGGCTGCGGTGATCGGGCACTCCATGGGCGCCCTCACCGCGTACCTGCTGGCCGCCACCCATCCGGATCGGGTGCGGGCGCTGGTGTTGGAGGACCCGCCGCCGGCCGTGCCGGCCAACCCGCCCCGGGAGCTGCCGTCGGGTCCCGAGCCCGGCGAACGGACCGACTGGCGGGCCGAGTACCAGGTCCTCAGCTGGCGGAACGACCCGGATCCGTCGTGGGCGAACTACGCCGAACAGATCGTCTGCCGGACGCTGGTGGTCGGCGGCGTGCGGAGCCATCTGCCGCAGTCTCGGATGCGGAGACTCGCGGATCGGTTGGCCCGCGGGCGTTACGTACGGCTGGACACCGGCCACGAGGTGCACGGCGAGCGACCCGGTGAGTTCTCCGCCGTCGTGCAGCCGTTCCTGGACGAGGCGATCCGCTGATCGAGGCTGATCGAGGCTGATCGAGGCCGATGGGGCTTACCCCGAGCGTGGGTAGCCTGTTTCCGTGTCAGTGCAGGCGTCGGCGGAGGTGTCGGAGACCAGGGCGGACCGGCGGCGACGCGTGCGCTCAGGGATCCCGGCCGATCCCGACCTCAGCCAGCCCTGGCCCAAACGGCTGATCACCAGCCGGCTCTTCTGGCTGACCGCTCTGCTGCTCATCGTGTACGCGGTGCTGCTGGTGCTGCTCTACCAGCGGGTGGTGCCAGACCAGGAGGTGCCCGGCGGGATCCTGCCCGGCATCGGGACCGAGGCCATCCCGATCGCCGCGAAGTACGCCGCCATCACCGCCATCCCGCTGTCGTTGATCTTCCTCTGGGCCGACCGGTTCCGCCCGCAACGGTTCTGGGTCTGGCTGATGACGTTCGGCTGGGGGGCCTGCGTCGCCACGTTCGTCTCGGCCGAAGTGAACACCTGGGCCGCCGGCCAGTTGAGCATCATCGGCGACGGCGACCCGGCGACCGGACCGCGGGCGGCGATCTACGTGGCCCCCTGGGTGGAGGAGGCGTCGAAGGCGACCGTGCTGTTCTGGTTGGCGATCCTGATGCGCTACCAGTGGGTCAGCCGGCTGAGCGGGATCGTGCTGGCGGGGCTCTCCGGCGCGGCCTTCGCCTTCGTCGAGAACATCCTCTACTACGGTCGCGTCTACCGGTACGCCGCGCGCACCTTCGGCGAGGTGCCGCCGCTGGAGGCGTTGCAGCAGCTCTTCGTCCTCCGCGGTCTGATGACCTTCTTCGGCCACCCGCTGTTCACGGCGATGACCGGGATCGGTCTCGCGGTCGCCCTGCGTTCCAAGAGCAAGATCGTCCGGATCGTCGCGCCGCTGGCCGGCTTCTGTGCCGCGGCGTTCCTGCACATGCTGTTCAACGCCACCGCTTCGCTGGTCTCGGGCCCGAACCTGTTGTTGATGTATCTGTTCGTCGCACTGCCGCTGGTCATCGGACTGATCGTCTTCGTGGTCCGGCAGTTGTTCCGCGAGGGTCACCTGATACGGGAGCGGCTGATCGACTACGTACGGGTCGGCTGGCTGCCCGAAGGCGACCCGGCGGCCCTGTCCCGACTCCGAACCAGGCTCCGCGCGCTCTGGCACGCGTTGTTCACCGGACCCGACACGTTCGTCGACACGATCCGGATGCAACGGGCGGCCACCGAACTGGCGTACCTGCGCGACTCCATCGCCCGCGGTCTGGTCGACGATGCCGGCCTGGCTCGAGAGAAGCTGCTGCTCGGCAAGATCCGGGCGTTGCGCGGCCGGGCGATGGTGCAGCCCGAGGGCCGGGCCCCCTACCCGGCGCTTCGACGTCGGAGGGAACCGGCGGCGGTCGCCTACCCACCTCCGAGCTATCCCGGTCCCTCGGGTCTCGGCGGCAACTACCCCGCACCGCCGCAAACCGCCCATGTCCCGTTGGGGCAGACTGCTACCCAATATTCCGAAGTCGATCCCCAGTGGAAGCCGCCGGGCGAGTGACCTGAGATGAGCGCAGGAGGGCCGATGGCTTCGACCGCGCGCCGGATCTCGCCGCTCGAAGCCGCTCTGATCACCCTCCGAGAGGCCCTGGCCCCGGTCGAGTTGCGGTTGGAGCTGCCCGAGGCGGCCGAGCAGCGGGCCGCCGTGACCGAGATGTCCCGGCAGTTGGACGACTACATCCTGCCCCGGTTGGCCGAGGTCGACGCGCCCTTGCTGGCCGTCGTCGGTGGCTCGACCGGTGCCGGCAAATCCACATTGGTCAACTCGCTGCTCGGTCGGGTCGTGTCGCCGCCCGGGGTGATCCGGCCGACCACCCGGGCGCCGGTGCTGGTGCACCACACCTCCGACGCCCGCTGGTTCACCGACGCTCGCATCCTCCCTGGTCTGGCGCGTTCCTCCGGGGCGGCGGCGAGCGACGCCCGGTCGTTGCGGCTGGTGCCGGACGAGAATCTGCCCGCCGGACTGGCGGTGCTCGATGCGCCGGACATCGACTCGGTGGTGGCCGAGAATCGCCAGTTGGCGGCGCAGCTGTTGGCCGCCGCCGACCTTTGGCTCTTCGTCACCTCGGCCGCCCGCTACGCCGACGCGGTGCCGTGGGACTTCCTGGCCGCCGCCGCCCGGCGGAGTGCAGCCGTCGCGGTGGTGTTGGACCGGGTTCCGCCTCGGGCGATGCAGGAGGTGCCGCCGCACCTCGGCCGGTTGATGAGCGAGCGGGGGCTGGGATCCTCACCGCTGTTCGCCGTGCCCGAAACCTCTGTGACCGCCGACGGGCTGCTCCCCGACGCGGCCGTGCAGCCGATCCGGACCTGGCTGGCGACCCTGGCCGCCGACCAGGCCAGCCGGGCCGCCGTGGTTCGGCAGACCCTCGACGGTGCGATCGCCTCACTCGAGCGCCGGGCTCCGGCCGTCGGCGACGCCCTCGACCGGGAGACGGCGGTGCTCGACCAGCTTCGCGACGAGGTCGACCACTCCTACGCGGAGGCCGTCCGGACCGTGCAGGTGCAGACCGAGGACGGCACACTGCTCCGCGGCGAGGTGCTCGCCCGCTGGCACGAGTTCGTGGGGACCGGTGAGTTCTTCCGGGCCCTCGAGCAGCGGGTCGGCTGGTTGCGCGACAAGATCGTTTCCGTCTTCAAGGGCGAGCCGCCCGGCGCCGGCAACCTCAAGGTCGCCGTGGAGTCCGGGTTGGAGGCCCTGCTGCGCGCCGAGGCCGACGCGGCCGCGGAGCGCGCCGAAGCGTCCTGGCAGGCCCACGTCGCCGGCCGGCAGCTCCTACGTTCCACCGCCGACGACCTCAGCCGCTCCTCGCCGGCCTTCGCGGCGGCCGCCTCGCGAGCCGTACGCGATTGGCAGGGGGCAGTCTTGGACCTGGTGGCCGACGAGGGCATGAACAAGCGTTCGAAGGCCCGCTTCCTGGCCCTGGGGGTGAACGGGGTCGGCGTCGCGCTGATGATCGTGGTCTTCGCGCACACCGGTGGTCTGGTCGGGGCGGAGATCGGCGTGGCCGGCGGGACCGCGGTGCTGGCCCAACGCGTGTTGGAGGCGGTGTTCGGTGATCAAGCCGTCCGCCGCTTGGCCGAGACCGCGAAAGACGAACTCGACGCCCGGGTCCAAGCGCTGATGGCCACCGAACTGTTGCGCTATCACGCCACCCTCGACGCGCTCGGACCCCCGGCCGGCCAGGCGAGTGCGATTCGTGCGGCCGCGGCGGAGGTAGGCCGGGCCCGAACCGAAGAGCGGAACGAGCCGTCGGCGCTGGCTGCCGCCCCGACGTCGCCGGCGCTGCCCGCCGCCGAGGTGCGCCAGCTGCCGGCTGGTGCGCTGTCCAGCACCGACGTCCTGGAGAGCGATGTGGTCGAAGCGGAACTCGTCGAACCCGTCCCGGTCGACGAACGTGCGCCGAAAGACCGCCGTTGAGCCCGCGCCGGTCCGCGACCGCCGCTGATTCCGACAGTGGACTGCCGGATCGCGTACGAGCGCTGACCCGAGCCGCCGAACTGAGTTCGGGTCGGGTCGACGCAGAGGCGGTGGCCGAGGCGGAGCGCGTCGTCGCGCAGGTCGACCGCCGGCTGGCGCTGTCGGGGGAGGCGACCGTGGTGGCGCTGGCGGGTGCGACCGGATCGGGCAAGTCCAGCCTGTTCAACGTCTTGTCCGGGACCGAACTCGCCACCGTCGGGGTCCGTCGCCCGACCACGGCCACCCCGCTCGCCGCCCGCTGGGGCGACCTGGCGGCGGGTGAACTGCTGGACTGGCTCGAGATCCAGCGCCGGCACGGGGTGGACCCGCCGGCCGGGACGGCGGAGGGTCTGGAGGGTCTGGTCCTGCTCGACCTGCCCGACCACGACTCGACCGAGCTCGACCATCGCTTGGAGGTCGACCGACTCGTGCAGCTGGTCGACGTGCTGGTCTGGGTGGTCGACCCGCAGAAGTACGCCGATGCAGCTCTGCATGACCGGTATCTCAGACCGCTGGCATCGCACGCCGAGGTGATGATGGTGGTGCTGAACCAAGCCGATCGGCTCGGTGACGCCGATCGGGAGCGCTGCCTCGCCGATCTGCGTCGGCTGCTCGCGTCCGAAGGACTGCCGGGCGTGCCGGTGTTGGCCGCCTCCGCCGAGACCGGCTACGGGGTGGCGGAACTCCGGACCCGACTGATCGGCCAGGTCGCGGACAAGAAGGCGGCGGCTCGGCGGCTGGCCGCGGACGTGGCCCGGGCGGCGGAGCGGCTCGCAGAATCCTCGGGGACCGCCGCGGCGGGGGACCTTTCGCGGTCCGGCATCGAGCGCCTCAACGTCGCGCTGGCCGAGGCGGCGGGCGTACCGGCCGTCATCGACGCGGTCGGGCAGGCGTGGCGACGGCGCGGGGGACTGGCCACGGGCTGGCCCGTGCTGTCCTGGCTGGTCAACCTCCGCCCGGACCCGTTGCGCCGGCTGCATCTTGACCGGGGCGGTCGGCGGAAGGAGATCGATCCGACTCCGGTCGGCCGCAGCTCCCTGCCGCAGACCACCGGGGTACAGCAGGCTCGGGTCGAGACGGCTCTGCGCACGCTGGCCGACGACGCCGGCCGCCGGTTGAGCCGAGGCTGGTCCGAGGCCGTGAAGGTCGCCGCCCGCTCGCACGAGGACTCCTTGCCCGACGCGCTGGATCGAGCAGTGGCCGGTACCGATCTGGACCTGGATCGGCACCGGCGCTGGTGGCAGGCCATCCGAATCCTGCAGTGGCTGCTGGTGGGGGCGGTGGTCGCCGGATTGGGTTGGCTCGGGGTCGCCTTCCTCTTGGTGTACTTGCGACTCCCACCGCTGCCCGAGGTGACCTGGTGGGGCTTTCCACCCCCCTTGGTCCTGATCGTCGGCGGTGTGCTGGCCGGACTTCTGGTCGCCGCGCTCAGCCGGATCGGAGTCGAGGTTGGCGCCCGCCGCCGGGCCCGGGCGGCCCGCCGGTCGCTGCTCCGCGCCATCGACCAGGTGACGGCGACCCATGTCGTCGAACCCGTCCGGGCCGAGCTGGATCGCTACCACGCCGCTCAGACGGCGCTGACCCGGGCGCGCGGCTGACTCGACCCGGCGGCGGTCAGCCGGATGGAGCCCCGAGGCCGCACCCTTCGCTCGTGCTTCGCACCCTCTGCGGGGGGTGCGACCCGCGGGTACGGGGTGCCGCTCCCTGGTCTGATGTGGGCCGCACCCTTCGCTCGTGCTTCGCACCCACTGCGGGGGGTGCGACCCGCGAGCGCGGGGTGCCGCTCCCTGGGTGATGTGGGCCGCACCCTTCGCTCGTGCTTCGCACCCTCTGCAGGGGGTGCGACCCGCGGGTACGGGGTGCCGCCGCTCCCGGGTCCCCGTTTCCCACAGCTGGGAGGCGCCCGCCGGTCGCGTTGTCCACAGCCCGCGTCGCTCGCCGGAACGATTCGGCCCTCCGTACGCAGACTCAGGGCAAGACGAGAACTCCTAGGGAGAAGGGCGAAACGATGGATGCGCATGTTCACCTGACGGGCAACGTGGGCGGCGACGTCGAGTACCGCAACAACACCGTCGCGGTGGCCAGTTTTCGGCTGGCCTGCACGCCGAGGGTGCGAAAGGCCGGGGAGTGGGTGGATGGGGCCACCACCTGGTTGACCGTCACCTGCTTCCGGGGCCTGGCGGAGAACGTGGCGGGCAGCCTCCGGCGCGGTGATCCGGTGCTGGTCGGTGGCCGGTTGCGGACCAACGTCTGGACCAAGGACGGCATCGAGCACGAGCGGTTGGTGCTCGAGGCGACGTCGGTCGGTCACGACCTGACCTGGGGAACCTCAGCCTTCCGACGGGTTTCCCGAACGACGGTGCCGGTCGACCGGCAGGCGGACGTGGGGGAGCTGATCAGCACGGTCGAGAACCAACCCGACGATGCCGCCGAGGAAGCGGCTGAGGACGTGGAGGCCGGCACCAACGCGGCCTGAGCGGACCGCGGTGGGCAGCTCTCGCGAAGGACGTGGTCAGTTGGGACGAGAGCGCAGGGTCGATAGGTTGTACCGGTGCCGGTGCTGCAACCCGGTGCCTCCGCGCTCCTGACCACACGAAGGTTTGCCCATTCATGGCCGAGTTCATTTATTCCATGCACAACGTCCGCAAGGCGCTGGGCGACAAGGTGGTGTTGGACAACATCACCTTGTCGTTCTATCCGGGGGCCAAGATCGGCGTTGTCGGCCCCAACGGCACGGGCAAGTCAACCCTGCTCAAGCTGATGGCCGGGCTGGAGAAGCCCAACAACGGCGATGCCATGCTCGCGCGTGACGCAACGGTCGGCATCCTGCTCCAGGAGCCGCCGCTGACCGAGGACAAGACCGTGTTGGAGAACGTCGAAGAGGCGGTCGCCGACATCAAGGCGTTGCAGGCCCGGATGGACGAACTCGGGATGGCCATGGGTGATCCGGACGCAGACATGGACGCGCTGATGGCCGAGATGGGTGAGGTGCAGACCGAGCTGGACCACCGCAACGCCTGGGACATCGATTCGCAGCTCGAGCAGGCCATGGACGCGCTCCGCTGCCCGCCGCCGGACTCCCCGGTCGATGTGCTGTCCGGCGGGGAGCGGCGCCGCGTCGCACTCTGCAAATTGCTGCTCCAGCAACCGGACCTGCTGCTGTTGGACGAGCCGACCAACCACCTCGACGCCGAATCGGTGAACTGGTTGGAGGGCCACCTCAAGACCTATCCCGGCGCGGTGCTGGCCGTGACCCACGACCGGTACTTCCTCGACAACGTGGCCGAGTGGATCCTCGAGCTCGACCGGGGGCGGAGTCATCCGTACGAGGGGAACTACTCGACCTATCTGGAGACCAAGAAGGCCCGGCTGCTGGTCGAGGGCCGCAAAGACGCCAAGCGGGCCAAGATCTTGGAGCGCGAGCTGGACTGGGTCCGCTCCAACCCGAAGGCGCGGCAAGCCAAGAGCCAGGCCCGGCTGGCGCGCTACGAAGAGCTGGCGGCCGAGGCCGAGCGGAACCGCAAGCTCGACTTCGAGGAGATCAACATCCCGCCGGGCCCACGCTTGGGCAGCACCGTGCTGGAGGCCGGCGACCTGGTCAAGGGATTCGGCGATCGGCTGCTGTTCGACGGTCTCAGTTTCAGCCTGCCGAGGGCGGGCATCGTCGGTGTGATCGGACCCAACGGGGTCGGCAAGTCCACGCTGTTCCGGATGATCATCGGCGAGGAAGCCCCCGACCAGGGTTCGCTGCGGCTGGGCGAAACGGTCAAGATCTCCTACGTCGACCAGGGCCGCTCCGGCCTCGACCCCAAGAAGAACGTCTGGGAGCTGGTCTCGGATGGGCTCGACCACATCAAGGTGGCCAGCTTCGAGATGCCGTCTCGTGCTTACGTGGCCTCGTTCGGATTCAAGGGCCCGGACCAGCAGAAGCCGGCGGGTGTGTTGTCCGGTGGGGAGCGGAACCGGCTGAACCTGGCTCTGACCCTCAAGATGGGCGGGAACCTCCTGCTCCTCGACGAGCCGACCAACGACCTCGACGTGGAGACCCTGCAATCCCTCGAGGATGCGCTGCTCGACTTCCCGGGCTGCGCCGTGGTCATCTCCCACGACCGGTGGTTCCTGGACCGGATCGCCACCCACATCCTGGCGTGGGAGGGCGACGACGAGGACCAGGCCCGGTGGTTCTGGTTCGAGGGCAACTTCGCCGACTACGAGACCAACAAGATCAGTCGACTCGGCGCGGAGGCGGCCCGTCCGCACCGGGCCACCCACCGCCGGCTGACGCGCTCCTGATCGGATGAGCCCCATCCGACGACCCCTTATCCGATGAGCCCTATCCGATGATTCAGATCCCCGACGACGACCTGCCCGATCCGGATCACCAGACGCCGGCGGAGGTCACCGACGACACCGTCGGGGCACTCGGCAAGTTGTCGGAAGCCCTGGAGACCTGCGAGCGGGCCCGCGGGCATCTGTACGCGTTCCACCAACTGACGGGATCGGCCGACATCGCTCTCGGTGACGCCGTCCAGGCGTTGCGGAGCGCCGGCCACGACAGCATCGCGACCCGGATCGAGAGCGAGTTGCTCGGCCGGAATGTGGTCGCCGGTCGCTGGACGTTCCAGGTCGTCGAGGACTACGACGACCACTACTGGTCGCTCTTCCGGGAGCTCGAGCGCTCCGCGCGCGACGAACTGGCCGACGGCGTACGCCACCTCTACGAGGCCCGACTCAAGCAGTCCGAACGAACCGCTGGTCAGCCTGGTCACGAAGCTGCGCCGGCTGAGAACTGACGGCAACGCGAGGTGCCTGCGTAAGCTGAGACCGCAACTCGCCGGCTGACCACCCCGGGCCAGTTCGGCGCCCGGTGTGGAAGGACACGCGCATGCAGGGGAGTCAGAGCCTGCGGGTAGGTGCCGGTGCCACTACCGAGAACGCCGTCCTAGCGCCTCCGAGTGAGCCGCCGCCCGCAGCACCGGAGGCAGCAGCCGACCCGATAGCCGAGCCCGCAGCCGGCACGCGATAGCCGAGCCCGCCGAAGAGGCGCTTCTGACGCCCGAGCAGCTAGCGGCACAGGCGTCGGAACGCGACGTGAAGGCGCTCATCGTCGCCTACCAGCGGACGTTGGAGCGGGTGGACGACATGCCGGCGGTGGTATGGATTTCGTGGGCGCGCACCGGGCCGGGGAAGTATCTGAAGATTCCTTACCTCCGCTGGTTCCTGCGCTTCTTCGTCGCCCACCACGTGAACCGGAACCTGATCGCTCTGAGCCGCCGGCTGCACTCCAGCGCCGCCTTGGCCGCGGACTCGGACGCCAACCGGTCAAGTCGCGAGATGATCAAGCTCTATCAGCAGTCGCTGCCGTCTCCGCCGTACCGGAACCTGATCTTCGCCGTGATCGCCGCGGCGCTGGTCATCGCGTTGCCGCTGCAGGCGATCGGCAACGTGTTCTACGTCCTCGATCTCGTCGGAGCCGTCCTGCGCGTCGACGTCAGTTATCTCGGCCGGGCCTTCGCCAGCAAGGAACTCGTCCCCACCATCCGATCTCTGCTGGTTCTGTTGATCGGACTCATCGTCGTCGCGGGTCTGTTGACCTCGCCGTTCGGACTCAAGCGGGCCCTGCTCAATCTCTACCCGTGGACCGACGAGGACTTCGACCACACCGCGGCCCGAAGTCACGGGCACCGGGTCGAAGGGATCTACGCTCTGGAGGCCAAGGTGTTCGACCACGTCGGTGCCAAGCAGCCGCTCGAGGGCCGCTGGGATCTCGGCTTCCAGACCGCGCTGCTCGTCTTCCTGGTCTTCGTGGAGCTGCTGCTGATCCTCCTCACCACTGCCCTTGCGCTCCAGCTGCCAATCTTCATCGACATCGATATCGGCGGCGAGGGACCGGTCTATGAGTTCTCGCTGCCGAACCTCCCGTGGTGGAGCTACGGACTCGTGACGAGCCTGGTGTCCGTCGTCTGTGTGCTGCTGACCTGGCGTCTGGTCGGCGCCTGGAAGGTGCGGCGCCGGCCCAAGGCGCGGCTGCTCAGCGACCCGCAAACAACTCCGCCAACGTGATCGCCCGCCGGTCGGCCAGCTCGGCCAACTGGGTGCGGCAGGAGAACCCGTCCGCCAGCACCACGGCATCGGGGTGCGCTCGCGCCGCCGGCAACAGGTCGTGCTCGGCGATCCGGACTGAGACGTCGTAGTGGCCCTTCTCGACCCCGAAGTTCCCGGCCAGCCCGCAGCAGCCGCCCACCGTGACCACCGAGGCCCCGGTCGCGTTGAGCAGCGCGGCGTCGGCCTGCCAACCCAGCACCGAGGCGTGGTGGCAGTGCGGCTGGGCGACGATCTCGACCCCGGACAGGTCCGGAGGTTGCCATTCGTCGCGGCGGAGGAGCTCCGCCAGGGTGAAGATTCCGGCCGCCACCTCGGCCAGCCGCGGATCGGAGACCAACTCGCGGGCATCGCTCCGCCATACGGCAACGCAGGACGGCTCCATCCCGACGATCGGCGTCCCGGCGGCGACATGGGGGTGCAGAACGTCGAGGCTGGCTTCGAGCTGACGACGGGCGCCCGCCCGCTGCCCGGTGCTGATCCAGGTCAGCCCGCAGCAGGCGTCCTGCTCGAGCAGCTTCGGCGCGTAGCCGGCGGCGGTCAGCACCGCGAGCATGGCCTCGACCCCGCCGCCGGTGAAGCAGTCGGAAAACGAATCGACCCACACGATGACGGGCTTGCCCGGCTGGCCCTGCTCGGGTTGCGCCCCGACTCGCTGCCGCGCCCGTGCTTTGGCGAAGCGCGGAAGCTGCCGCCGTTGATCCACCCCGGCACTCCACCGGACCAGACGCCGGAGCCCGGGGGTCGCGGTGACCAGATTGACCAGCGAGGCCAGTGCGGAGTAACCGCTGATCAGCCGCCCCCAGCGCGGCAGCCAGCCCAGAGCGTAGTGACTGCGCGGCCGCACCGTGCCCCGGTACGTGTGGTCGAGCACCTCGGACTTGTAGGCGGCCATGTCGACCCCGGTCGGGCAGTCCCGGGCACAGCCCTTGCAGGACAGACACAGATCCAGGGCCTGGTGCACGGCCGGGGACTTCCAGCCCAGCTGGATCAGGTCGCCGTTGATCATTTCCTGCAGCACCCGGGCCCGGCCGCGGGTCGAGTCCTTCTCCTCCCGGGTGGCCAGGTACGAGGGACACATCACCCCGAGACTGTCGGTGTTGTCGGCCAGGCACTTGCCGACCCCGGTGCAGCGGTGGACCTCGGTCGCGAAGCGGGTCTCCCGGCCGACCAGGGCGCTGGCCCGTAGGTCGGCGTCCACGGCGGCGGGCTGGACCAGGACTCCCGGATTCAGTTGATCATCCGGGTCGAGGGCGGCCTTGACCTGAGCGAACAGGTCCAGGGCGGCCGGGGAATACATGGCCGGCAACAGGGCCGAGCGGGCTCGACCGTCGCCGTGCTCGCCCGACATGGAGCCGCCGTAGCCGGCCACCAGGTGGGCCGCCTGTTCGACGAAGTTCCGGTAGACGGTCCCGCCGCCGGGGGAGCTGAGAGGGAAGTCGATCCGAATGTGCACACAGCCGTCGCCGAAGTGCCCGTACGGAAGTCCGTGCAAGCCGAACTCGACCAGGAGACGATCAAGGTCGCGCAGGTAGTTGCCGAGCCGAGCGGGTGGGACCGCGGCATCCTCCCAGCCCGAGTACGCCGGCCCCGGCAGGCTGACGCTGGCCAGTCCGGCGCCGTCCTCCCGGATCTTCCACAGGGCGAGGGCCTGGGCCGGGTTGTCGACGACGAAGCCGTCCAGACAGCCGGAGGCGGCCAGCATCGCCGCGGCTCGCGACGCCACCTCGGCCCGGTCCTCACCCACCAGCTCGGCGAAGACCCAACCGTCGCCACGGGGCAGCGGCGGTACCGCGGCGTCGCCGCGGCTCCGCCGGACCACCTCCACGATCGGCCGCCCCAGACCCTCGATCGCCGTCGGGCCGAACTCCAGCAGACCGGGCGTCGCGTCGGCGGCGTCGGGCATCGACGGATAGCCCAGGGCGACCATGATCTTGTGGGGCGCGTCCGAAACGAGCCGGACCTCGGCGTTGAGGATGACCGCCAGGGTGCCTTCGGTCCCGGTCAGGAACCGGGCCAGATCGAAGCGGCGTTCGGGCAAAAGGTGCTCCAGGCTGTAGCCCGAGATCTGCCGACCGAAGGTACCGAATTCCGTCCGGATGGTGCCGAGGTTGTCCGCCACGATCTTGCGCAGGGCGTGCACGCCGGCAGAGCGGTCGCCGAGATCGCTGCCGTCCAGCACGAGCCGCTCACCCGACCCGGTGACCACCTCGAGTCCGGCCACGTTGCTCGCCGTCGTCCCGTACCCCAGGGCGCGGGGACCGCAGGCGTTGTTGCCGATCATGCCGCCGATCGTGCAGCGGGTGTGGGTTGACGGGTCCGGTCCGAAGCGCAGCCCGTACGGAGCGGCCGCCCGCTGTAGCGAGGCCTGGACCACCCCCGGTTCGACAACGGCCGTCCGCTGGTCGGGATCGATCGAGATGATCTTGGTCAGATACCGCGAGGTGTCGAGCACCAGACCCGGGCCGACGGCGTTGCCGGCGATCGAGGTGCCGGCCCCGCGCGAGGTGACCGGCATGCCCACCGCCCGGGCGGCCTCGAGAACAGCCTCGGCCTCGTCCTGACTGCGGGGGCGGGCCACGGCCTGCGGGACGACGCGATAGAGCGACGCGTCGGTGGAGTACAGCGCCCGGGTCAGCTTGCTGGCGTCCAGAGTGTGGCCGACTCCTCGGCGCCGCAGTTGCAGCGTCAGTTCGGCGACGGGGGCAGCACGTTCGACGGCGGTCAGCATGATCAGGCCCGATGCTAGTGTGCGCATCGAATGCGGCGGGCCCAGCGTCCCGGAGACTGACCGGGTTACTCCGGTTCGACCGCCAGCACCGCGGCAAACGCGCGGCCCAATGCTTCGTAGTCGGCGGCATCGATGGCTTCGACGAAATTCCGCCGGACAGCAGCCACGTGACTGGGGGCTGCGGACTCCAGTGTCTTCATGCCGGCGGGGGTGAGTTCCGCCCAGACGCCCCGGCGGTCGCTGGGGCAGGTGGTGCGGATGACCAGATTGAGCTTCTCCATCCGCGCGATGGTATGAGTGAGCCGAGACCTGGATGAATGGACCGCTGCGGCCAGTTCGGACATCCGGAGCCGGCGGTCGGGTGCCTCCTCGAGGCTGACCAAGATCTCGTATTCGGGCAGATCGAGCCCGGACCTCCGCAGGTCGGCGTCCAGCCGCTCGGCCAGACGGGCGCTTCCGAGCAGATACGTACGCCAGACCCGCTGTTGCTCAGCGCTGAGCCAGCGTGGTTCGGCCGACTGCAATACCACCCGCTGATGTTACCGCGACTCGATGAGTCAAAACCGTGTTTCACTATGGAAATAGTTTCGATTTCAACCAAATGGAAGCGAAACTGCAGCCGGATCGCAACCTCTCGCCGCCACCGGCGGCAGTAGTCTGGCCAGTGAACCTACTCGCGAGTAACAAAGTGAGCTACAGAGGGGGCGGACGCAGATGAAGCGAGCCATCTTCGGAGCCGATCACGAGGCGTTTCGGGAGACCTGTCGGACCTTCGTCGACCGTCAGCTCCGTCCGCACCAGGAGAAGCACATCGCGAACCACGAGTTCGGTCGGGAGATGTGGATCGAGCTGGGCAAGCAGGGTCTGTTGGGTCTGAATGTGCCGGAGGTGTACGGCGGATCAGGGGTGGGGGACGCCCGGTTTTCGGCCGTGCTCGCCGAGGAGCTGTCCAAGCTCGCGGTGGCGTACTCCTCGTGTGTCGGGATCCACTCCGACTGCGTCGCGCTTTACCTGGTCGATCTCGGCACCAAGGAGCAGAAGCAGCGTTGGTTGCCCGGCTTCTGTCGCGGCGAGCTGGTCACGGCGCTCGCCATGACCGAGCCGTCCGGCGGCTCCGATCTGGCTGCGCTCAAGACCCGCGCCATTCGCGAGGACGGGGGGTGGCGACTGAACGGATCGAAGACCTTCATCACCAACGGCTACTCGGCCGACCTGGTGGTGGTGGCCGCACGCACGACCCCGGAACGCGGGGCACGCGGCATCACGTTGTTCGTCGTCGAGGCCGGGATGCCGGGTTTCGAGCGGGGCCGAAAACTGGACAAGGTCGGTCAGGCCGAATCCGACACCGCCGAGTTGTTCTTCGCCGACGTTCTGGTCCCCGACCGCAATGTGCTGGGTGAGATCGACGCCGGCTTCGGCTACATGATGGAGCGCCTGGTCGCGGAGCGGATCGGCGCGGCGGTCAGCAACATCGCACACGCCCGACAGATCCTGGACGAAACACTGACGTACGCCCGGGAACGGCTGGCCTTCGGCCAACCGATCGGCACCTTCCAGGCCAACAAGCACTTGCTGGCCGATCTGGTCACCCGGTGCGAGGTCAGCCAGGCGTTCGTGGACGCCTGCATCCTCGAGCAGGTGTCGGACACGTTGTCCGGCGTCGACGCGGCCAAGGCCAAGTGGTGGACCGCCATGGTCCAGAACGACGTACTGGACGCCTGCGTCCAGATCTGGGGCGGGTACGGCTACATGAACGAGTGCCGGGTCGCCCGGGCGTGGGCCGACGCCCGAGTCACCCGCATCTGGGCGGGCTCGAACGAGATCATGAAGGAGCTCATCGGCCGCGACCTCGGATTGGAGCCGCGCCGGATCCGGGCCGAGCCGGGGGTTCCTCGATGACCGAAGCCGTCATCGTGGCGGCGGCGCGGACACCGATCGGGCGCGCGGTCAAGGGTTCGCTGGCCACCGTTCGACCCGACGATCTGGCCGCCGGGGTGATCGCCTCCGTCCTGGAGCGTCTCGACGGCTTCGCCCCCGAGACGCTCGACGACATCTACGTCGGCTGTGCCGAGCCGCGGGACGAACACGGTGGCAACATGGCCCGACGGATCGCGGTCCAGCTCGGCCTGGACGGCACGCCGGCGGCGACCGTCAACCGGTTCTGCGCGTCCAGCGTGCAGACGGCCCGGATGGCGTACCACGCGATCAAGGCCGGCGAGGGTCATGCGTTCGTCTCCGCCGGGGTCGAGTGCGTGTCCCGCTACACCGGTTTCCGCTCGGCCGGTGTGGACGCGACCCAGACCCAGAATCCGCTGTTCGAGCCGGCCCGCCGCCGTACCGCGCGGACCGCCGAGACGAACGAGGCCTGGCGCGACCCCCGGACCTATGGCCAGCTGCCCGACATCTACATCGCCATGGGCCAGACGGCCGAGAACGTGGCCACCGCGTACGGGGTGTCCCGGGCCGAGCAGGACGCCTTCGGGGTGCGGTCCCAGAATCTCGCCGAAAAGGCGATCGTCAACGGGGTCTTCGAGCGCGAGATCGTTCCGGTCGAGCTGCCCGACGGCACCGTGGTGTCCGTCGACGACGGACCCCGCCCGGGCACGACGCTCGAGGCCGTGTCCGCGCTCAAACCGGTCTTCCGCCCACACGGGACCGTGACGGCCGGCAATTGCTGCCCTCTGAACGACGGGGCTGCCGCCGTCGTCATCATGAGCGACGTCCGGGCCGCCGAACTGGGTCTGCAGCCGCTGGCTCGGATCGTCGCCACCGGGGTCAGTGCGCTCAGTCCGGAGATCATGGGCCTCGGCCCGGTCGAGGCCTCTCGACGGGCGCTGCAGCGGGCCGGGATGAGCATGTCGGACATGGGTCTGGTCGAGATCAATGAGGCGTTCGCGGTTCAGGTCATCGAGTCCGCCCGGCAACTCGCGATCGATCCCGAGCGGCTCAACGTCCATGGCGGGGCCATCGCGCTCGGTCACCCGTTCGGGTCCACCGGGGCCCGGATCATGACCACGTTGCTGAACGCCATGGAGCTGCACGACGTCGAGTTCGGGCTGGAGACCATGTGCGTGGGTGGCGGTCAGGGTATGGCCATGATCCTGCAGCGCTGGTCTTGATGTTTGGTTAGTCTTCGGCACATGACCTCCACCGCGCAGGAAGCGATCCAGACCCGACTCGCGGAGCGACCGACGAGCGTGGGTCGCATGTTCCTCGCGCAGGTCAAGGCTTCGGGGCCGAAGGAGGCGTTTCGCTACCTGGACGGCGAACGCTGGGTGTCGCTCACCTGGGATCAATTGCAGTCGACGAGTTTCGAGCTTGCTGCCGGGCTGCTCTCGCTGGGGATCGAGACCGAGGACCGGGTGTCGATCGCCTCCGCGACCCGGATCGAGTGGGTCCTCGCCGATCTGGCCGTGATGTGCGCCGGCGGGGCCACCACCACCGTCTATCCGACCACCCAGCACGAGGACGTCAGCTTCATCCTGTCCGACTCGGGGTCCAAGGTCGTCTTCGCCGAGGACGACCTGCAGGTCGCCAAGGTGCTCGAACATGTCCAGGACCTGCCCGAACTGGTGCGGATCATCCAGATCAGTGGTGCGGTCGACCACCCGCTGGTGATCGGCTGGGACGCATTCCACCAGCTCGGACGTGAGCATCTGGCGGCGCATCCGGAGTCCGTGGAAGCCGCCATCGCGGCCACGGGTCCGGAGAATCTGGCCACGGTCATCTACACCTCGGGGACCACCGGCCGGCCCAAGGGTGTCCGCCTGGTGCACGACAGCTGGACCTACGAAGGCATGGCGGTCGAGATCTTCGACATCATCTCCCCGGACGACCTGCACTACCTGTGGCTGCCGCTGAGCCACGTGTTCGGCAAGGCGTTGATCACGATCCAGCTCCAGATCGGCTTCACCACCGCGATCGACGGCCGGATCGACAAAATCGTGGACAACCTCGGAGTGGTCCAGCCGACCTTCATGGCCGGTGCGCCCAGGATCTTCGAGAAGGTTCGGGCGCGGGTGATGATGAGCGCCTCCCACGGCGTGAAGGCCAAGATCTTCGACTGGGCGTTCGCGGTGGGACAGCGGACGGTGCCGCTGCGGCTGGCGGGGCGTCAGCCGAGCGGACTGCTGGGCCTGCAGTACGCGCTGGCCGACCGGCTGGTGTTCAGCAAGATCAAGGCTCGAATGGGCGGCAAGATCAGATTCTTCGTCTCTGGCTCGGCGGCTCTGAGCCGGGAGGTGCAGGAATGGTTCTACGCCGCCGGCTTGTTGATCTTGGAGGGGTACGGATTGACCGAGACCTGCGTCCCCACCTGCGTCAACGACCCGCGAGCCACCCGATTCGGTACGGTCGGACCACCGGTACCCGGTACGGAGGTCAAGATCGCCGCCGACGGGGAAATCATGGTCAAGGGCCCCGGCGTGATGCGCGGTTACCACAATCTGGACCAGGCCACCGCCGAGTCGTTCAGCGACGGCTGGTTCGCCACCGGTGACATCGGTGAGATCGACGACGGCTACCTGCGGATCACCGACCGCAAGAAGGACCTGATCAAGACCTCCGGCGGCAAGTACGTCGCGCCGCAGAAGGTCGAGAGCGCGCTCAAGACCGCCTGCCCGTACGTCAGTCAGGTCGTGGTGCACGGCGAGGGCCGCAAGTTCGTCAGCGCGCTGCTGACCCTCGACCCGGAGGCGATCACCGGCTGGGCCGACCAGCACGGCCACGACAGTTCTGATTACGAGGCGCTCGTCCGGTCCCCCGCCGTCCACGAGCTGTTGGAGGGCTACGTCACCCAGGCCAACACCAAGCTGGAGCGGTGGGAGACCATCAAGCGCTTCGAGGTGCTGACCCGCGAACTCACCGTGGAGGAGGGCGAAGTGACCCCCAGTCTCAAGATCCGCCGCCGGGCCGTGGAGAAGAAGTACGAAGACGTCCTGAACTCCCTCTACGACTCTGATTGAGTTCTCGGCCGACGTCCTGGTGCGTTACCCATCTCGAGCTGGCTGACACGCCGCGGTTCACGCTCAGGGACGCTGGTTTCGCCTCTTGAGTTGGACAACGGTCAATGGCCGAGTCCTGGCCGAGCTCAGTCCCTCGGCCCGCCGGCGACGTAGATGACCTGACCGGAGACGTAGCCGGCTTCTTCCCGGCACAAGAAGCTGGCCACGGCGGCGATGTCCTCGGGCTGACCGACCCGGCCGACGGGGATCTCGCGGCTGACGGCGGCCTTCCAGTCCTCGAAGTCGACGCCGAGCCGCTCGGCGGTGGCCTGGGTCATCTCGGTGTCGACGAAGCCGGGGGCGATGGCGTTCGCCGTCACGCCGAACTTGCCGAGCTCCAGCGCCAGAGTCTTCGTGAAGCCCTGCAGTCCAGCCTTGGCGGCGGCGTAGTTGACCTGGCCGCGGTTGCCGAGGGCCGAGGTCGAGGAGAGGTTCACGATCCGACCCCACTTGGCCTGGGTCATGCTGGTCTGCGCGGCCCGTGTCATCAAGAAGGCACCGCGGAGATGCACGCCGAGGACGGCCTCCCAATCGTCGGTACTCATCTTGAAGATCAAGTTGTCGCGGATGATCCCGGCGTTGTTGATCAACACCGTGACCGGGCCGAGTTCACTGGTGGCGCGGTCGACGGCACCCGTGGCGGCGGCTTCATCGGTGACGTCCGCGCCGACCGCGATGGCCTGCCCGCCGGCTTCCCTAATGGCGTTGGCGGTCCGCGCGATCCCGCTCTCGTCGAGATCGATAGCGGCGACCGCCATCCCGTCATCGGCCAGCCGGCGGGCGATCGCTGCGCCGATACCACGGGCGGCTCCGGTGACCACCGCCACCCGACGCGGCCGCCCGGCCGAGCTCGTCGATGGGCTCATGCCCTGACCCTAGGGGACGGTTTGGTGCCCGGTCCCGGTGGGAGCGCACGCATGTCTGGGTTTGCCGACTGAGGTGCGGCCGAGCCGCAACTGCTCCCGGTGGGCAGGGCTCCTTGACGGTTGACACAATCGGTGGCCGTGAGTCATCGCTATACCTGCCCGCTGCGTTGGGGCGACATGGACGCCCAGGCTCATCTGAACAACTCGACCTTCTTGGACTACCTGCAGGAGGCTCGCGTGCACTACCTGCTCAGCGGGCCGCCGGTGATGCGCGCGCTGCTCGAGAACGGGGTGCTGGTCGTGTCGCACCAGGTGGAGTACCTGCGGCCGGTCGTCTTCAGTGAACGCGGTCTGGACATCGACCTGTGGGTCACCTCCGTCGGCGGGAGCCGATTCGGGCTCGGCTACGACGTCTTCGACGGGGATCGCCTGGCCGTCCGGGCCAGAACCAGTGCCGTTCCGTTCGACCTGGTCGCCAACTCGCTGCGTCGGCTCTACCCCGAGGAGCGCGAGGTGCTGCTCACGGCGCGCGGGCCAGCCGAGCCGCTCCCGGAGCTGCCGGCGGTTCCCGCCGGGGACGGCGGCTTCGGCAGCCCGCTCCCGGTCCGCTGGTCCGATCTGGACTCTTACGGGCACGTCAACAACGTCAAGTACTTCGACTACCTGCAGGAGGCCCGGATCGCGCTCTTCACGCACGCCCTGGGGTGGGCGGGGACGGCGGGCAGCGAGATCTGGCTGCTCGTCCGCCAGGATCTCGACTACCGGCGGCCGCTGGACTTCCGACCCGCCCCGTACGAGGTGCGGACGCTGATCATCGCGGTCGGGAACCGTTCGGTCACCGTCGGGGCCGAGATCCTCGATCCCGACGACGGGTCGGTCTTCGCCACCGCCCGCTCGGTGATCGTGAGCGGGACACCGCTCGACGAGCACCAGCGGGCGGCCCTGGGTCGCTACACGGCGGCATCGAAGCGGGGGGTCAGCACCGGACGTCTAGGGTGAGAGCGTGAGCACTCAGCAGCGGTCGCGGTTGGTCGAGCCGCATTCGATCGACATCGAGGAAGTTGCCGTCCCGGATCCGGGGCCGAACCAGGTCCTGATCGAGGTGGCCGCAGTCGGTATCTGCGGTTCCGACGTGCACTACTACGAGCACGGCCGGATCGCCGACTTCGTCGTCACCGAGCCCCTCGTGCTGGGCCACGAAGCGTCCGGCACGATCCGGGCCGTCGGTGCCGGGGTTCCCGAGGACCGGGTCGGCCAGCGGGTGGCGCTGGAGCCGCAGGAGACCTGCGGTCGCTGCAAGGAATGCCTCAGCGGGCGGTACAACCTGTGCCCGTACGTCGAGTTCTTCGCCACGCCGCCGATCCACGGCGCGTTCGCCCAGTACGTCGTGTTGTCGGCCCACCGGGCGCATCCGGTGCCCGACTCGGTCTCCGATGACGCCGCGGCCCTGATCGAGCCGCTGTCGGTGGCTGTCTGGGCCGCCCGGAAGGCCGCGATAGAGCCGGGGGACCGAGTGCTGGTGACCGGTGCCGGACCGGTCGGTTTGCTCTGCGCCGACGTGGCCCGCGCCCGTGGGGGCTGGGTGACGGTCAGCGACACGAATCCGAACCGCCTGGCGGTCGCCACCCAGCGCGGGGCGGCGGCCGTGGTGGACGTGACGGCCGGCCCGTTGTCGGAACAGATCGAACCGGTGGACGTGATCATCGAATGCAGCGGAGCCGCCCCGGCGGTTCGGGAAGCTTTCACCGTGGCCGCGCCGGCCGCCCGGATCGTGCTCGTCGGTATGGGCGCCGCGACGATGGAACTGCCGGTCGCCATCATCCAGATCAAGGAACTGCAGCTCACCGGGACCTTCCGGTACGCCAACTGCTACCCGGCGGCCATCGCGTTGGCCGCCTCCGGGGCGGTCGACCTGGACGGGCTGGTCACCGCCCGCTTCGGCCTCGCAGAGGTCGCGGACGCATTGCAGGCCGCCCGGCGGGATCCGGCGACGCTGAAACCGATGGTTTATCCGGGGCGCTGACCGGGCTGACCGATCGGCGGCACCCGCAAGCTGAAACCGGGAACCGGGTGTGGTTCGTCATCGAAGGTATTGACCATCGAGTACGCGGCCCGCTCCAGATAGGTCCACAGTTCGTGGCTGTATTCGGGAGTCAGGTCGAGGGAGTCGACGGCATCGCGCATGTGGGTCAGCCAGCGGTCCCGCTGCTCCGGCGTGACCGCGAACGGCGCATGTCGCATCCGCAGCCGAGGGTGTCCCCGCTGCTCGCTGTAGGTGGTCGGCCCGCCCCAGTACTGCTCGAGGAACATCCGCAGCCGCACCTCGGCCGGCCCCAGATCCGCCTCCGGGTAGAGGGAGCGCAGCGCCGGATCGCTGGCCACTCCCTCGTAGAAGCGCTTGACCAGCGCCACGAAGAACTCGCGCCCGCCGACGGCATCGTAGAAGGTGGGTGGGGGAGCGGGGCTGGTCACGAGCGAGGCTCTCGGGAGGGGGCAGCGGAGAAGTTGAACTCAGACATCGGCCCCATTCTCGCAGGCGAAAGCAAAATGGCAGGATTGCCCACTGACCAGCAACCAACGAAGGAGTAGAGGCTATGGCCACCGTCCGCACCGCCAACGCGCACTGGGAGGGATCGCTGTTCAAGGGGTCCGGCACCGTCGAGCTTGCCTCCTCCGGACTCGGCACGTTCGAGACCAGCTGGCCCGCTCGCGCCGAGCAGGCGAACGGCAAGACCAGCCCCGAGGAGCTCATCGCGGCCGCGCACTCCACGTGCTTCTCGATGGCGCTCTCGCTCGGGCTGGACAAAGCCGGCACCCCGCCGACCACCTTGGACACGACCGCCGACGTCACCTTCCAGCCGGGTGAGGGCATCACCGGCATCAAGTTGACCGTCAAGGCGGCCGTACCGGGTATCAGTGCCGAGGACTTCGAGGCCGCCGCGCAGGACGCCAAGGCCAACTGCCCGGTATCGCAGGCCTTGACGGGCACCACCATCACCCTCGAGGCCACCCTGGTCGAATAAGGGTCCTGAGCCCTTCGACAAACTCAGCGGGCCCTTGTCGAACGGCGATCAGCGCCGGTAGGTCGGCCGACCGGCCCAGAAGGTGGCCACCACGGGATCGGGCAGATCACGCCCATGCCACGGATTGTTCCGCGAGAGGGAGAGGGAGTTGTCGCGGTTCACCTCGACGCGGGCCACCGGGTCGACCAGGGTCAGATTCGCGGGTTCGCCCGCCACCAACCTGCCGCCCTGCTCCGAAAGTCGGGCGATCCGGGCCGGCGCACTGGACATGACCCGAACGACGTCGGTCCAGTCGATCCGGCCGGGAAGCAGCAGGGTCTCCAGTACGACGGCGAGGGCGGTTTCCAGACCGAGCATGCCAAAGGCTGCCTCGGCGAAAGCGTGTTCCTTGTCGTGCCGGGCGTGCGGTGCGTGGTCGGTGGCGACGGCGTCGATCGTGCCGTCCACGAGCCCGGTCCGCAGCGCGTCCACGTGCTCACGGGGCCGGAGCGGCGGATTGACCTTGTACGTCGGGTCGTAGCCCAACACCTCATCGGTGGTCAGCAGCAGGTGGTGTGGCGCGACCTCGGCCGTGACGTCGACACCCCGGGACTTGGCCCAGCGGATGACCTCGACGGTCTCGGCGGTGGAGACGTGGCAGACGTGCAGCCGGGAGCGGGTCAGCTCGGCGAGTTGGACATCGCGGGCCACGATGCTGGACTCGGCGGCGGCCGGCCAGCCGGGCAATCCGAGCCGACCCGAGATCTCCCCCTCGTGACAGCAGGCTTCGCGTCCGGCCAGCCGGGGATCCTGGGCGTGCTGGGCGACGACGCCGCCGAAGGCGCGTACGTACTCCAATGCCCGGCGCATCAGTCGGGCGTCGCTCACACAATGGCCGTCGTCGGAGAACACCCGGACCCGGGCGGGCGATCGGGCCATCAACCCCAGCTCGGCCAGTTCCTCTCCGGCCAGGCCCTTGCTCACCGCACCCACGGGTACGACCTGGGCGTGCCCGTCTCGTCGACCCAGTCCGCTCACGTGGGTGGCGGCCTCGGCGGTGTCGGTGACCGGATCCGTGTTGGCCATGGCCAACACGGCGGTGTAGCCGCCGCGGGCCGCCGCTGCGGTTCCCGTGGCCACGGTCTCGGCGTCCTCCCGGCCGGGTTCGCGCAGGTGCGTGTGCAGGTCGACCAGGCCGGGTACGGCGATCAAACCGTCGGCGTCGAACCGGGTCACCGATCCGCCGGCCTCGCTGGGCTCCCCGAACCGGCCGTCGGTGATGAACAGATCGGCCCGTCCGCCACCGACCAGATCGGCTCCCGTGATCAGGATGTCGTTCACCGGACAGCCTCCCCCGACGCCGGGAGTGGGTGTTCGTCGGCACCGCCCAGCAGCTCGTACAGCACGCTCATCCGCACCGCGACCCCGGCCGCGACCTGATCCAGGATCAGCGAATTGACGGCGTCGGCGGCATCGGCGGAGATCTCCAGACCGCGGTTCATCGGTCCGGGATGGCAGATGGCGGTGTGCGGCTTCAGGCCGGACAGCCGGTTGCGGGTGAGGCCGTAGCCGATCGTGTACTCGCGTGCGGTGGGGAAGTACCCGCCCGACATCCGCTCTCGCTGAACCCGGAGCATCATCACCGCATCAGCCGTCGGCAGCACCTCGTCCAGGTCGCTGCTCACCGTCACCGGCCAGCTGTCGACGCCGGCCGGCAGCAGCGTCGGCGGTGCCACCAACACCACCTCGGCCCCCAGCGTGCGCAAGAGGAGCACGTTGCTGCGCGCGACCCGGGAGTGGGTGATGTCCCCGACGATCGCGATCGTGAGGCCACTGAAGTCCGTCCGTTCCGGCTCGGTCAGCCGGAAATGTCGGCGCAGGGTGAACGCGTCCAGCAGCGCCTGGGTCGGGTGCTCGTGGGTGCCGTCGCCCGCGTTCAGGATGTGCGCGTCGACCCAGGCCGCCGCCTGCCAGGGGGCGCCCGAGGCGTGATGGCGGATGACCAGCGCGTCGACACCCATCGCGGCGACGGTGAGGACCGTGTCGCGCAGCGACTCTCCCTTGGAAACCGACGAACCCTTGGCGCTGATGTTGATCACGTCCGCCGACAGCCACTTGCCGGCGATCTCGAACGAGGATCGGGTTCGGGTCGAGTCCTCGAAGAACAGGTTCACCACCGTGCGGCCGCGCAGTGCCGGCAGTTTCTTGACCGGACGGCCCGCCACCTCGGCCATCTCCTCGGAGAGGTCCAAGATCCTCGCCACCTCGGCCGCGCTGAGGTCTGCCGCCGACAGCAGGTGACGCATCAGGCGGCTCCGCCCGGCACACCGTCTTGGTGCGGGCTGTCGTCCCGCGAGATGGTCACCTCGTTCACGCCGTCCACCTCGGCCAACCGGACCCGGACCCGCTCCCCGGCCGAGGTGGGCAGGTTCTTGCCCACATGATCAGCCCGGATGGGCAGCTGCCGGTGCCCGCGATCGACCAGCACGGCCAGCCGGACGGCCCGCGGTCGACCGAGATCGCCGAGGGCGTCCAGCGCGGCCCGGACGGTGCGGCCGGAGAACAACACGTCGTCCACGAGCACCACGACCGCGTCGTCCACCGCGATCGGTACCTCCGTGTGCCCGACGGCGCGGGTGGGGTGGCGGCGGAGGTCGTCGCGGTACATGGTGATGTCCAGCGAGCCGGTGGGAATCGTCGCACCCTCGACCGCCTCCATCGCCTCGGCCAGCCGGGTCGCCAAGATCACGCCGCGAGTGGGGATCCCGAGCAGCACCAGGCCGTCGGCGCCTCGATTGGCCTCGAGGATCTGGTGGGCCATCCGGGCACAGGCGCGGGAGATCTGGTCGGAGTCGAGGACCACCCGCGAATCGAACGAGGACTCATCAGACATCCTCGCCTCCTCCCGGGAACAACTTGGGTCTGGTCGGCTACGGTTGGGCACGTGAGCCGACTGCTGAGCATAGTGCCCCTGGAGACGCTTCCGGGTTGGCCCGCAGCACCCGATCCGTCGCCACTGGCCTCGCTTGCGCTCCTGGTCGGGGCACCGGCGCTCGCCGCGGCGGTGATCATCGCCTTGGTGCAGATCCGTGCCACGCTCACCAAGCGGTACGGCAGTGAGGTCAGCGATTCGGCCTGGGCTGGAGCCCGACCCGAAGCGGTGGCGACGGCCGGCGTACCGCCAACGGCCATCGACACCAGTACGGCCGAGGGCCCACCCGAGTCCGGTGGCGCCAGTGCCCGATGGTGACGGGCTGTCGCCCTCCGATCGTGCGCGACTCGATCGGGCCGTCCGCAACGCCGAGCGAGTCTCCGGCCTGATTTTCTCGGTCTATCTCGGGGTGGCCGAGGAGAACTCGCGAGCGTACGCCGAACGCTTGCACGCTGCCCTGCCCGATCCGTCCCGGTCGGTGCTGGTGATGTGCGATCCGGCCTTCCGGGCGCTCGAGGTCGTCACGGGGGAGCGGGCCCGGCGGCAGTTGGACGACGTCGCCTGCGGATTGGCCATCGCGTCGATGAAAAGCTCGTTCCTCGGCGGCGACATCGTCGGCGGGCTGACCCACGGGGTCCAGCAACTCGGCGAAGCGGCGATGCAGCCGATGACCCTGCACGGTCACTGACCGGATCGGCCGACTCCCCGCGCGCGATTCCGGGGTTCGCCCGCGAATAATCGTGCGCGGATCCCGGTTTTCCGCGCGGGAAGGCAGAAGGTGGCCGGCATGGCTCAGATTCGCCCCGTCCAGGGATCCGTGCACAGGCGCGAGACCGTCGAGGGCACCCGCCGAGTTGCCAGTGCCCTGTCCACCTGGCGCTGAACAACCGGTAGCCACGTCCACTCGGCGGCCCAATGGGAGATGTCGATCAAGGACGGCGCCCCGGGCCAGACCAGCGCCTCCGCCGCCGGATGATGGCGTAGGTCCGAGGTGATGTAGACCTCCGCACCGGCGAGGCGCGCGTCGTCGAGCAGATCGTCACCCGCCCCCGCCTGCACCGCTACCCGCGAGACCGGGCGACTCGGATCTCCCGCGAAGCTCACGCCGCGTGCCGTGGTCGGGAGGGAGGCTGCGATGTGTTGGGCCAGACCGGCCACCGTGGTCGGCCGAGCCAGCTCGCCGACCCGCCCGAGACCGCCAGCGTCGCTGGGGAGGTCGGCGAGTTCGAGCAGGTCGTAGGCCGGCTCCTCGTAGGGGTGGGCGGCCAGCAGTGCGTCCCGTACCGCTCGGCGGCGTGATCGGTCCAACACCATTTCCACGCGGATCTCGGCCACGTACTCGGTCCGGCCGATGGTGCCCACGGAGGGGGTGGCGCCTTCCTGCGGGCGGAACATTCCCTCGCCCGTGCTCGTGAACGCGCACCGCTCGTAGCGGCCGATCCGACCCGCTCCGGCCGCCGCCAGGGCGTCGATCACCGCCGGCGCGTGCTCGGCCGGTACGAAAGTGACGATCTTGTCCTTCTGGTCGGTCGCCGGGGCGGGTCGTGGCCGGAGCGGTCGTCGCTCGCCGAGCCCGACCACATCGGCCAGCGCGTCGACCACGCCCCCGCGCGGCACATCGGCGTTGGTGTGCGCGACGAGCACACTCACCCCCGACGCGAGTGCGTCGGCGACCAGCCGTCCCTTCGGGTGCTCGAGATCGACCGCGGTCAGGCCGCGCAGCAGCGGCGGATGATGCGTGATCAGCAGGTCGGCGCCGATCTGTCGCGCCTCGGCCAGCACGTCAGTCGTGCAGTCGACCGCGTACGCGATCGCGTTGACCGGCCGGACCCGGGATCCGAAGGCCAGCCCGACGACGTCCCAGTCTTCGGCTGACTCCGGTCGATAGAGCGCGTCGAGCAGCTCGAGCACGTCGCCGACCAGGAGCGCTCCGGTCACGACGCCGCGGCCTGGCAGCGCAGCGCGCGGACCGCGTTGTCCCGACCTTCCTCGATCGGCCGGCGCACCGATTCGGCCAGTTCTCTGCCCGTGCGCCAGGAGTCGAGCCGGTCCAGGAACGCGGCCAGGTCGCGGGGCACCGGGAAGAGGAAGCGGAGCACGTTGGTGCGGAGCGAGAGGCCACGGGTCGCCCACCCGTCCCGGTTCGCCGAGATCGCCTCCGCCGTCTGCAGATAGCGCTCGACGTAGGGCGCCAACACGTCATCCTGATTGCGCTGCCAGAAGGCCACACAGACGGCGCGCTGAGTCCCGTTGGCCACCGAGTCGGTCTCGGCCGCCAGGCGCCAGGCTTCTTCCTTGGCTTCGGCCGTCGGTCGTGCCGCCCGAGCCGCCGCCGCCTGCTCGGCCCCGGTGATCGTCTGGTCCCGCTCCCGCTCGGCGTCGATCTCGGCCGCCCCGAGGCGCCCCAGCCGGGCCAGGTTCCGCACGATGCTCCAGCGCAGTTCGGGATCGACAGCGAGTCCGTCCGGGACGCCCACTCCGGCCAACCAACCCGCCAGCCGGTTCGCTGCCTCGTCGTCGGTGGCGGCCCCCGGATAAGCCTTGGCCAGCGCCAGCTGGTGGTCCGATCCCGGCACGGTCGCCGCCAGCAGGTCGCCGATACCGCTCTGCCAGCGGCGCTGCAGGTCCTCGCGCACGGAAAGCGGACTGTAATGCCGGATGGCGCTCGCGCTCTGGCCGAGAACGGCCTCCACGGCGGTGTGGTCGGACTCGATCGCGACCCCGCGCAGGGCCAACTCCACGTAGTCGGCGGCGGGCAGCTCCGCGTCACGGCACATGTCCCAGGTCGACGCCCAGCAGACCGCCCGGGCCAGCGGGCTCTCCAACTGGGGCAGACCGCCCACGACCGTGGCGAGCGACCGCGGGTCGAGGCGCACCTTGGCGTAGCTCAGGTCGTCGTCGTTGAGCAGCACCAGATCCGGCTGCCGGAGGCCGACGAGCTCGGGTACGTCGGTGCCGGACCCGCTGATGTCGATCTCCACCCGGCCGATCCTTCGCAGAACCGGCCCGCCGGATTGTTCCAGACCGGCGTACAGCCCGATCGCGATCCGGTGGTCCCGGAGCGTCGGATGTCGCGGGTCGGCCGACTGCTGGACGGTGAAACGGGTGAAGGTGCCCTCGGCGTCGACCGCGAAGTCGGCCCGGAGGGTGTTGACCCCGGTGGTCTCCAGCCACTGCGCCGACCAGCCGGAAAGATCCCGGCCCGAAGCCCTTTCCAACGCGCGCAGCAGATCGGCGAGTTCGGTGTTTCCGTACGCGTGCTCGGCGAAGTAGCCGCGCAAGCCGGACAGGAACGCCTCCCGCCCGACGAAAGCGACCAACTGGACCAGCACCGAGGCGCCCTTGGAGTAGGTGATGCCGTCGAAGTTCTGCTCCACCGCCTCGAGGTCGACCATGTCGGCCGCGATCGGATGGGTCGAGGGAAGTTGATCTTGGCGGTACGCCCAGCTCTTGAAGCCGTTCGTGAACGAGGCCCAGGCGGTGGCCGGGTCGTCGGCGAGCTCGCTGGAGGCGAAATTGGAGGCCCAGGTGGCGAACGACTCTTTCAGCCAGAGGTCGTCCCACCACCGCATCGTGACCAGGTCACCGAACCACATGTGGGACAACTCGTGCAGCAAGGTGTCGTCGCGGGCCTGGTACGTCGCCGGCGTGGCGCGGCTGCGGAACACGTACTCGTCCCGCACGGTCACGCAGCCGACGTTCTCCATCGCTCCGCCGTTGTACTCCGGCACGAAGACCTGGTCGTACTTCCCGAACGGATACGGGAAGTCGAAATGCCGTTCGAAGACCCCGAAGCCGTCGGTGGTGATCCGGAAGAGGCGGTCCGCGTCGAGATGCGGGGCGAGCGACTGGCGGCAGAGCAGACCCATCGGCAACTCACCGGCTGCCGCCCCGTAGCTGTGGTCGACCCGGAAATAGTCACCGGCGATCAACGCGGTCAGGTAGGTGGAGATCGGCGCCGTTGACGCGAACTCCCAGCTGGCGTTGCCGTCGTCCGTCATCGTGCGCGCGACCTCCGGGCCGTTGGAGATCACGACCCAGCGCTCCGGTGCGTGCACCGTGAAGGTGAAGGCCGCCTTCAGGTCTGGCTGTTCGAAGCAGGCGAACATTCGGCGCGCGTCGGCGGTTTCGAATTGGGTGTAGGTGTAGAGGCGGTCGTCGGCCGGATCCACGAAACGGTGCAACCCTTCGCCGGTGCGGCTGAATCGGCAGACGGCGTCGACGCTCAGCTCGTGCTGACCGGCTTCGACCTGCAGGGGCAGCCTCGAGGACGCGAACGATGACCGATCGAGGTCGGTCCCGTCGAGTCGTGCACCGACCACAGCCTCGGCGATCAGATCGATGTGGAGCGCTCCGGCCGCGCGTGCCCGGAAACTCACCGTCGAAATCGAGCGGAAGTGCGTCGTGCCGTCCTCGACCCCCCGGCCCGTCAGATCGATGTCGACCCGGTAGGCCGAGGTCTCGATCAGTTCGGCGCGGGCACGCGTCTCGGCGCGGGTCAGGTTGTCGGGATACATGGCTCCCGATCCTGTCACGGCGATCCGGCCGACGCCGAACAGAACCTGCTCCAGGCGCCGGCGTCGGTGAGATCCGCCTCCGGACCGATCTCGGTCAGGATGGCGCGGGACGCCTCCCGGGTGCCCGCATCCCAGCGCCCGGTGATCTCGGTCGGACGGCCCCAGACGTAGGTGGCGATGGCCTGGACCGCCTGGACCTGGGTGATCGAGCCGGGGTCGAACTCCGACCGGCCGGTGCCGGACCGGCCGTTGTCGACGTGGATGTGGTTGTGATGCTCGGCGTCGTACACGTAGGTGACCACGTAGGCGAAGTGCCCGTGCAGGCTGGCGGCCAGGGCCCAGTAGTTCCTCAGCGCCTGGCTCAGCTCCGAACCCGTGGCGGTCCGCCATTGGTCATAGCGGCAGGACACGAATCCGTTGCGGACCCGTACGCGGGCCACATCGAAGGCCCGACCGGAGTTGTGCCAGGACCGGCACCGACCATTTCCATCGGTCCAGGCGCCGTAGGCCCACAGCTCGTTCGCCTCCAGGCCTGCCCCGCGCAGGTCAGCCAGCCACGTCCCCAGTTGCGCGGCGAAGCCGGGATCGAACCAGAACGCAGTGCGCCGCCGGTTGACCTCGTAGACCAGTGGAAGGCCGGCCAGAGAGGTGTGCCGTACCAGGCGACCCCGCGGGACGCAGACCGCCTGTTCCCGGCCAGGAATCGGAATCCCGCCGCTGCATGCGGTCAGGAACGCCGACGTTGCCCCGGAGAGGGCCAGGCGCAGTAGCCCCCGACGGGTCAAGTCCACCCGGTCGGGGGAGGCGTGCGGCACGCTCGCCAGGGTATGCGGCCAGAGGTAGTGCGTCGGCCGATCGGCACCTGCCATAGTTCAGCCATGCGCGTACACATCGGCACCGACCATGCCGGGTTCGAACTGAAGAATTTCCTCGTCGCCGAGTTGACCAAGGGCGGGCATGAGGTCATCGATCACGGTCCCCAGGCTTACGACGCCGAAGACGACTACCCGGCGTTCTGCATCGCGACCGGGGAAGCCATGGTCGCCGATCCCGGCTCGCTGGCTATCGTGATCGGCGGCTCCGGCAACGGTGAGCAGATCGCCGCGAACAAGGTCACCGGAACGCGGGCCGCGCTCGCGTACGACGTCGACACCGCTCGCCTGGCCCGGGAGCACAATGACGCCAACGTGATCTCGCTCGGAGCCCGGATGCACAGCGAGGAAGAAGCGCTCAGCCTGGTCAATCTGTTCCTGGACACCCCGTTCAGCGGGGAGGAACGACACGTACGCCGGATCGGGCAACTTGCCGCCTATGAGGCCGAGCGCATCTAGCTCAGGACGAGCGGCGACCGTCCACCCGAGCGAGTAATCCGGCCAAGACCTGGGCCGCGAACTGTTCGTCCTCCGCGTCGGGTCGGGAGACGTCGCGACCGCGCATCGCCCGCTCGATGGTCACTAGGCCGGACACGCCGTCGCGGCCGAAGTCGCGCGGCCAGTTCTCCCGAAGTTCGTGCTGGTGACCCCCGGTGGATCCACCCGGTGATGTCCCCCCTGATGTCATAGTGGTCAGCCTATGTCCAGGGCTTCACGGCTCCCGACGATCGAGACCGAGTTGAAATCCTTCGCCGTTCGAGACTATGTGGTCGAATTCGACGAGCGGTCTGACTTGGTCGCGGTCCGTCATCGGTCCTCACCAGGCTGGCCCTACCTCACCGAACTCCGCGTCCGCGAGCTGGACGTGGACGGCCGGTCGACTCCGTGGCGCATCGGGGCGGCGGTGGTCGACAGCGATGAGGTGGAGCTCACCGCGCTCGCCGACGGACTCGCCTCGGTCGTTCTTCGGCACACCTTCGGGGCCGCGTGGCGCACTCGACTGGCCTTGCGCAACATTTCGACCAGAACCTGGACGGGTCGGCTCGCCCTCCGCCTGACGCCGGGTTCGCAATGCCGGGCCTGGTCCCTGACCGCGGGCCGGGACAGCACGTACGCCCTGCTACCTCCGGCCCTCGAGGCGCCGATCCTGGTCGCTCACTGCACCAGCGGTTCCGCCGCGACGGTCACCGAGCGCGGCTTCGAGCTCGGGCCGATCTCGCTGGATCCCGGCCTGAGCATCGTGGCCGCCTGGGACTGGCGCACGGCCGCTTCACCGCGGCTGCTGGCCGATCGCCTGCCCGGCACGTTGCCGTGGGACTTGACCGCTCGGCTCGGGGAGGAGATCTGGCTGCCGGCCGATCCGGACACGGCGGTGCTGATGCCGGACGACGTGCAGGTGATCGTTGATCAAGATCACCGCGCCGCGGTCGCCACTCGGCCGGGCCGGCACCGAGTGGAGCTGCGGTCGGCGCGAGGCTCGACGACACTCGACCTGAGCTGGGTGCCAGCGGTGTCGGACTTTCTCACCGCGGTGGCCGAGCACCTTCTCGGTGGTGCACGCGGCCCGAACGGCGTGGTGCGGATCGCGGATATCTCGACCGCGCTGGTGCTGCAGTGGGCGGCCCGGGAGGCCGGCTTCGTCGGTGCCGCCGAGGCGGGCGATGCACTCGACCTCTTCACCGCCCGGTTGGATCATTCTGCGTTGGGAGCTGGCCCGAGGGTGGGCGCATCGTCAGCTCTGGAGATCATCTACCTGGCGGGGGAATACGACCGGCAGGCGGACCCGGACCTGCTCGAGGCGTGTGGTCGGCGGCTGGCCGGCATGACGGGGCCGGCGGCGGGACTGGGCCTGGCCGTGATGCGGACCGGCCTGGCCTCGGTGCTCGCCGGCCGCCGCCCGCCCCGGCCTCCGACGGGGCGATCGGTGGGGCCCGAGGGACTCGATCCGGACTCGTCCTTCTCCGCCGCGGCGGCCGCACTCGAGTACGCGCTCGCCACCGAGACGCCGGAGCGCATCACCGGCGACGAGACCCTGGCGCGGGTGTATCGGGTCGGCATCGAACTGAGGGCGGGGTTGCCCGGCCGGGTACCCGCCACGCTCCCCGCGGATCAGCTGAGTCACTGTCTGGCGGTTCTCCGGTTGGTGCCGGACACGGTGAACCCCTACTGGATGGACAAGTTCGGGCGGTCGATCAGCACGGTGACCGACGCTCGCGCCCTCGAACTGGTAGACCGCCTGAGCGGTGCCCCGGTGACGACGGCACACGCTTGGTTGGCCCTCTCGTCCTGAGCCGGGTCCGGCCGGGCTTCGGATGATCAAGATCTGCATCCTGTGGACGCAACCTGTGGTCTGACATTCTTGGGCCCATGACGACCACGACCGAGGTCCGGAACGGCGCCTCGGTGGTACCGTCGCCGGTACGTTCACCGCACAACTCGGTGCGCCGGCTACCCAAGCTGCCGTCCTTCGTCGCCCGACTGTGCTTCCTGGCCGCAGGATTGCTCCTGCTGCACGTGATCTTTCCCGGAGTGTTCTGGCTGTCGGTCCTGGTCGACGTCTTCTCCACCGTCTTCCTGCCGATCGACGGGGGCTCGCTCGGTCTGGTGGTTGCGCTGTTGATCGTCGGTGCTGCCCTGTCACGTCGCAAGCGGATCGGTTGGACCATTGGGATCGTGGTCGGCAGTCTCGTGCTGCTCGGTGACCTCCTCGTCATCGTGGTGATCGTCACGGCGTCACTCACGGCCGCGGTGGAGTTCGCCGACCTGGCGGCCCTGGCGCGGGCGGCTTTCAACTTCGCCGCCGTCGGCGCCCTGCTGGCCTTCATGATCGTTTACCGGGACGAGTTCTCGGCCCGCCGCACCCCCGGCAACGTGATCAAGGCCCTGCTGACTCTCGTCGTCGGACTGCTGATCACCATCGGAGTCGGTTTCCTGCTGACCTCACTGTTCCCGAACGACCTCGCCGGACCCCAGGGCCGGCTCGGCTGGATCGCCACCCGGATCTCCGACGCCGTCTTCGGCGAGAGTTCGGGCGCCACCCCAGCCGACGCGGGGCCGCCCGGCTGGATCAACACCGTGATCGGGATCCTGATCGCCATGACCTTGATCGCGGCCCTGCTGGTGCTGCTGCGTTCGCAGCGAAGGGCCGCCTGGTTGGGTCCGGCGGACGAACCCCGCGTCCGGGCGCTGGTCGCCCAGTCGCCCGAGGATTCGCTGGCCTACTTCAACACCCGGCGCGACAAGTCCGTGGTCTTCTCCGAGACGGGTCGCGCCGCCGTCAGCTACCGCGTGGACCTCGGTGTCTGTTTGGCCAGTAGCGATCCGATCGGGCCCTCGGACAACTGGCCGGGCGCCATCGCGGCCTGGTTCGGTCTGATCGCCACCTACGGATGGACACCGGCGGTGATCGGGGCCAGCGAGGAGGGCGCCACCGCGTACGCCGAAGCGGGGCTGCGCGTCATCCGCCTCGGAGACGAGGCGGTCCTGCACACCCGAGACTTCCATCTGGACAGCCACGACATGCGGCCGGTCCGGCAAGCGGTGCTCCGGTTGGAGAAGTTGGGCTATCACACCCGGGTCCGGCGGCATCGGGACATCCCGGCCGGCGAACTGCAACTGCTGATCGGCAAGACCGACGCCTGGCGCGACACCGAATCCGAGCGCGGCTTCTCGATGGCCCTGGGCCGGTTGGGCGATCCGGTCGACGGCGACTGCCTGATGGTCGAAGCACTGCTGCCCGCGGACCGAGCCGAGCCGGGCGCCGCCGGGGACGTGGCCGGCATCTTATCGTTCGTGCCGTGGGGCTCCGACGGTTTCTCGCTGGACGTGATGCGCCGCAGCCCCCGAGCCGACAACGGCGTGACCGAACTGATGGTGACGGCGATCATGGCCGCCGGACGTGACCTCGGCATCCGCCGGGTCTCGCTCAACTTCGCCGTCTTCCGCTCGGCCTTCGAGGAGGGCGCGCGGATCGGGGCCGGTCCGTTCGTCCGGCTCTTCCGCCGGCTGCTGCTCGTGGCGTCTCGCTGGTGGCAGATCGAATCCCTCTTTCGCTCCAACGTGAAGTACCGGCCCCAATGGCAGCCTCGGTTCCTCTGTTATCTGGAGGCCCGGGACATCGCCATGGTCGGTCTGGCCTCCGGGGTGGCCGAAGGTTTCATCGACCTCCCCGGGTTTCTGCGTGAGCGCCAGAACCCACCGCCGCGGCCACCAGGAGCCATCCTCCCCGCGGAACTCACCGCCGCGCTGCCGGTGCACGACGCCGGTCCCCGACTGCCCGAGCAGACCCGACTGCGGATGGCGATGCGGGAACAGATCATGGCCGACGGGGGCGACGCCTATCCCGTGACCTTCAAGCCGACGGTGCCCTGCGCCCAGTTGCACTTCGGCCACCGGGTGAAGACCGCCGGTCGGGTCATGGCGGTCCGCGACTTCGGTGGTGTCATCTTCGTCCGGCTGCGGGACTGGTCCGGCGACGCCCAGCTGATGCTCACGGCCGACGTCGCCGGGCGACCTGCCCTGGGCGAGTTCCGGCGGGTGATCAACATCGGGGACCACATCGGCGCCGAAGGCCCGATGGTGTTGTCCCGCACCGGTGAGCTCTCGGTTCAGGTACGAACCTGGATGTTGACCGCGAAAGCCCTGCGGCCCCTGCCGGACAAGCACCGCGGGATGACCGACCCGGAGGCGCGGGTGCGGCAGCGGTACCTCGACCTGACCATGAACCTGGGCGCACGGCGGCAGCTCGCGGCCCGTTCGGCGGCCATCCGAGCGGTCCGGGAAACCCTGCAGGGACACGGATTTCTCGAAGTGGAGACGCCGATCCTGCAGACCATTCACGGGGGCGCCAACGCCCGGCCCTTCCGAACGCACATCAACGCCTACGACTTGGAGCTCTACCTGCGGATCGCCCCGGAGCTGTACCTGAAACGGTTGATGGTCGGCGGAGTGGATCGGATCTTCGAGATCGGGCGCAACTTCCGCAACGAAGGCGCCGACGCCACCCATAATCCCGAGTTCACCATGTTGGAGGCCTACGAGGCGTACGGCGACTACACGACGATGCGGCTGGTGGTGCAGAACATCATCCGCAACGCGGCCCTGGCCGCCAACGGCGGCACGGTCGTTCACGGACGGGACGCTCACGGCGTGGAGCACGAGGTCGACCTGAGCGAACCGTTCCGGGTGACGACCGTGAACGAGGCGATCTCCGAGGCCGCCGGGGTCGAGATCACCGCCGACACCGAGAAACCCGAGCTGATCCAGCTGGCCGACGCGCTGAAGATCAACATCGACGACAACTGGACCCGGGGCAACATCCTGCTGGAGTTGTACGAGCATCTGTGTGAGCACCCGACCGTCGCGCCGACCTTCTACTGTGACTTCCCCGCCGAAGTCTCTCCGCTCACCCGTCAGCACCGAGTCGACCCGCGGCTGGCCGAGCGCTGGGATCTGGTCTGCTTCGGGGCCGAGATCGGCACCGCGTACTCCGAGTTGATCGACCCGGTGGAGCAGCGGGCCCGGCTGACCGCGCAATCCCTGCAGGCGGCCGGCGGGGACCCCGAGGCGATGGAGCTGGACGAGGACTTCCTGACCGCGTTGGAGTACGCCATGCCGCCGTCGGGGGGCCTGGGGATGGGCGTCGACCGGTTGATCATGATGCTCACCGACAGCACGATCCGGGAGACCATCGCCTTCCCGCTGGTGCGGCCCCGGGACCGCTGACGAGCAGGTGCGCCGGTCCCCGACCTACGACTGAGCTCCGCTAGGCCGACAGTCGCTCGTCCGGCAGCTCGGGCCAGCTGACCGAGCCGACGCCGATCGGCACACCCCGGTTGGCGATTCGCGGCGCGACAGCCCGGTTGAGCACGTACTTGAGGATCGGCCGCATGCTCGAGCCATCCAGGGAATGCACTTTGGCCAGTTCCGCCTTGGCGTCGCTGAAGGCGGTCAGCCTGATGCGTTCGATGTCGCTGTGTTGCACCACCCGTAGAAACCTTCGGTCGCGGAGGATCACCGGGCGCATGAACTTGCGAACCGCCCGGATCACCAAGTCGGAATCCTCACCCGACCACCCTTTGAACCTGTCGCTCTCGTCGTAGCCGCCGAGCATCTCGAACTTGTCCTTGGCCAGCGCGACCCGCCCCATGCAGCCCTTGTAGATGCCCACGTTGAGTCGGCGATCGACCCGATTCGAGCTGACGATGGCGTTCGGCCGCCGCGTGAAGATCGCCCGCAGGTACTCGGTGAAGCCGAAGCCCACGAAGTTGTCCGCGTCCACGTTGCAGACGAAATCACCCGTGGCCAGGGCGTGGGCCATGTTCTTGGCGTGGGAATGCCGGAAGTGGGTCTGGCCCTCACTGCGGGCGAACTTGAGAATGCCGGCCTCGAGATACGGCAGCAGCCGGGGGTCGGTGGTGATCCATTCCGCCAGGTCGTCGGGGCTGCTGTAGTCCAACACCACGAACTCCACCGAATCGGGCCGCGCCCAGTCGACGCTGTCCGCGAGGTTCCGCGGCAGGGTCTGTTTCAGATGGTGCGCCCTGCCCATACAGGTCGTGCAAAGAGAGAGCTTCATGGCTGTTTCTTTGGGCCGTTCTGTGGGGGCCTAGTGGTGTCTCCGCTACCCGAGCAGTCCGGACTCTCCGGCGCCTCTTGGCCACATCGTACTCAGAACCACCGGGCGGGACGGAAATCCGACACGGGCTCGCCCAGCCGTCAGTCCTCGGTCGTGCGGAGTACCCGATGCGTCGAGGAGAGCTCGATTTCGGGCCGGCCCGCCACCCGGCGCTCGATGGCGTCCAGCAGCCTCACCACGTGCGCCCGGTCGCCGCCCGCTACCGCGACTCCGAGCACGGCCCGGCGGTACAGGTCCTGGTGACCCACCTCCGCGACGCTGACGTCGAAGGTGTGCGCGACGTCGGCCAGGATCGGCCGGACCACCGCCCGCTTTTCCTTGAGGGTCCGGACGTCGCCGAGCAGCAGGTCGAACTCGAGCGACCCCACCCACATCACCATCCCCGCACCCTAGAACCTGAGTTGGAGCGCGCAAAAGGTATGAGACCGGACCATTGACATCATGCCGCAATCCCCAGCAGACTCTGCGCAGACCACCACTCGGAGGTGACTGCCCTGACGCGGACCAACATCTCTACGCCGACGCCCAGACCCTGGCGGACCTGGGCTACAAACAAGAGCTCCACCGGGGATGTCCGGCTTCTCGAACCTCGCCGTGTCCTTCTCGATCGTCTCCCTCCTGGCCGGCTGCTGGTGGTGTTGATCATCGCGACACTGTCCTGCCAGATCGGCGGCAACCGCACCTTCATGGAGGGTAGGGACGTCGAGCACACCACGAAGTCCCTCGGTGCCGTGCTCGACGAATGACTGAGACGAGTTGGCCCGACCTCGGCGACGCGGTCCTCGGCGCGGGTCGCAGCCGGCACGCGTTCGAGAGCTGCGTGGAACGGCTCGCGACGGCGATTCGACTGGGGATCTATCCACCGGGCCGGGCGCTGCCGCCGGAACGCGACCTGGCCGACACCATGGGTGTCTCCCGGGCGACCCTGCGGGAGGCCATCGCCGCCCTGCGGAGCGCCGGCATGGTGACCACCACCCGGGGTCGCGGTGGCGGCACTGTGGTCGACTACCGACCGGTGGTCCCGGGTGTGCCCGGCGTCGCGTCATTGACCGATCGCCGCGCCGATCTCCTTGATTCGTTGCGCTTCCGCCGGATCGTGGAACCCGGAGCCTGCCAACTGGCCGCCGGCCAGGACCTGGGCTGGATGGAGCGGACCCAGCTCACCGACGCCCTGGGGGCCGTCACGGCGGCCGCGGGCACGGCCGAACACCGGCAGGCCGACTCCCGGTTCCATCTCGCGATCGCGTCGATCACGAGGTCCCCGCGGTTGATCGCAGCCGTGACGGGCGTCCAGGCCGACCTGCACGACATGCTGATGGCCATTCCCGTGCTCCCGATCAACATCGAGCACTCCCACGCCCAGCACGCGGCGATCCTCGAAGCCATCCTTGGCGGCGAGGAGCACAAGGCACGGCGGGTGATGGAGGATCACTGCGACGACACCGCGGCCCTGCTGCGTGGACTGATGCGGTGAGCCGGGCGGGGAGAAAGGACGAGATGACCAGACTCCGGAACGACCGTCACCTCAGCGTGCACGACCTCAAACGCCGGATCGCCGAGAACAGCATCGACACCGTCGTGGTGGCCTTCACCGACATGCAGGGTCGGCTGCAGGGGAAACGTTTGCACGCGGCCTACTTCGTCGACCACGTCCTCGAGCACGGGACGGAAGGCTGCGCCTACCTTCTCGCGGTCGACATCGACATGAACACGGTCGACGGCTATGCCCTGACCTCGTGGGACCAGGGCTACGGAGACCTGGAGTTCGCGCTCGATCTCGAGACCATCCGCCTGCTGCCTCACCTTCCGGGCACGGCGTTGATCCAGTGCGACCTGGTCGGCTTGGATCACGCCCCAGTGCCTGTCTCGCCACGGACGATCCTGAAGCACCAGCTGGCCGGGCTGGCCGAGGACGGTTACGTCGCGTTGGCCGGCACCGAACTCGAGTTCTTGGTCTTCGCCGACAGCTACGAGGACGCCTGGAAGTCCGACTATCGCGGCCTCACACCCGCCAACCTGTACAACATCGACTACTCGGTGCTGGGCACCAGCCGCGTCGAGCCGCTGCTGCGGGAACTCCGGAACACGCTGTACGCGGCGGGAATGGACGTCGAGTCGGCCAAGGGCGAATGCAACCTCGGCCAGCAGGAGATCGGCTTCCTCTACGCCGACGCCTTGACCACCGCCGACAACCATGCCGTCTACAAGACCGTCGCCAAGGAGGTCGCCGCTGCCCGCGGGCAGTCGATCAGCTTCATGGCCAAGTACGACGACCGCGAGGGCAACTCCTGTCACATCCACCTGTCGCTGCGCGGTGCGGACGGTTCGATCGTCTTCTGGGGCCCCTCGAGAAGCGCAGGGAGCGAATCGGGTCCTGAACCCGTCGAAGGACGCACTCCGCTGTACGACGCCTTCTTGGCCGGAATCCTGGTTACCATGGCCGACTTCACCCTGCTGTACGCGCCGAACATCAACTCCTACAAGCGCTTCGCCGCCGGCTCCTTCGCGCCGACCACCATCGGCTGGGGCGAGGACAACCGGACCTGCGCGGTACGTCTGGTCGGCCACGGCAGCAGTGCCCGCCTCGAGAATCGCGTACCGGGCGGAGACGTCAACCCGTATCTGGCCCTGGCGGCCATGATCGCCGGTGGCCGGTACGGCGTCGAACAGGAACTCGAGCTCCCGCCGGCGGTCACCGGCAACGCCTACACCTCCAACCTGCCCCGCCTGCCAGATTCGCTGTTGCAGGCCCGGGAAGCGTTCTCGGGTTCCAGCGTCGCCCGGTCCGCCTTCGGCGCGGACGTCGTGGATCACTACACCAACATGGCCGACGTCGAACTGGAGGCCTATGCGAGCGCGGTGACCGACTGGGAGCGTCGCCGCGGCTTCGAGAGGATGTGATCGTGGCCAGTCCGGTGGTGCACATCGTGCTGAACCCGGCCACGGCAGAGGCCGTCACCGAAGTCGAGCTGACCGGCGCCGATAATGCCGACGAGCTGATCGAACGCGCCCACAAGGCATTCGGCTCCTGGCGGCTGGTCGCGCCGGGGGAGCGAGCCCGGCTGCTGCGTCGCTTCGCGTCCGTCGTCGAGGACCACCGGGAGGAACTGGCTTCGCTCGAGGTGACCAACTCGGGTCACCCCATCGCCGGTGCCCGCTGGGAGGCCGACAACGTGCGGGACGTACTCAACTACTACGCCGCCGCGCCGGAGCGGCTGTTCGGTCGCCAGATCCCGGTCGCCGGCGGAATCGATGTGACCTTCCGCGAGCCGCTCGGGGTGGTCGGAGTGATCGTGCCCTGGAACTTCCCCATGCCCATCGCCGCCTGGGGTTTCGCCCCGGCGCTGGCCGCCGGGAACACCGTGGTGCTGAAACCCGCCGAGCTCACGCCGCTGACGGCCATCCGGTTGGGCGAGCTGGCTGCGGAGGCGGGTCTGCCGGCCGGAGTGTTCACCGTCATCCCGGGCCGCGGATCGGTCGTCGGACAGCGGTTCGTGGAGCATCCGCTGGTACGCAAGATCTGCTTCACCGGATCGACCACCGTCGGCAAGGCGATCATGGCGGGTTCGGCGGCGCAGCTGAAGCGGTGCACGCTCGAGTTGGGCGGGAAGAGCGCCAACGTGATCTTCGCCGACGCCGATCTGGACCAGGCCGCGGCCAGCGCTCCGTACGCCGTGTTCGACAACGCCGGGCAGGACTGCTGCGCGCGGTCCCGGATCCTGATCGAGGCATCCGCGTACGAGCGCTTCCTGGAGCTGCTGGAACCGGCGGTCACCGCCCTGCGGGTGGTGACACCCACCCGGGAGGACGCCGAGATGGGACCGTTGATCTCGGCCGGTCAGCGGGACCGGGTGCAGGGCTACTTGGCCGACGCGGACGTGGCGATCGCCGGTTCCGCTCCGGACGGTCCTGGATTCTGGCTGCCGCCGACGGTGGTGCTACCCCGCTCGACCCGAGATCGCATCTGGCGCGAAGAGGTGTTCGGACCGGTGGTCTCCGTACTGCCGTTCACCGACGAAGCGGAGGCGATCGCGCTGGCCAACGACAGCGAGTTCGGGCTGTCCGGTTCGATCTTCACCCGTGATCTTGGTCGGGCGCTGCGGGTGGCGCGGGCGATCGAGGCCGGCAATCTGAGTGTCAACTCCCATTCGTCGGTGCGGTACTGGACCCCCTTCGGTGGTTACAAGCAGTCCGGGATGGGCCGCGAACTCGGACCGGACGCCGTGCACGCGTTCACCGAGGAGAAGAACGTCTTCTTCTCCTCCGACTGACTTCGGCTGATCTTCACGAACCAAGGGATAGGGGCAGCGATGAGCGGACGACTCGTGGACCGGGTCGTGGTGATCACGGGCGGCTGTTCGGGGATCGGGCTGGCCAGCGCGCGTCGGCTCGCCGCGGAGGGCGGCACCGTGGTGATCGGCGACCTCGACGAGGCCCGTGGTCCGGACCTGGCCGCGGAACTGGGTGGTGCGTTCCTCCGGGTCGACGTCACCGAGCCGGAGCAGGTCGCCGCCCTGTTCGCTTTGGCGCACGAACGCTTCGGCTCCGTCGACGTCGCCTTCAACAACGCAGGAATCTCACCACCTGAGGACGATTCGATCTTGGACACCGACCTGGGGACCTGGCGCCGCGTGCAGGAGGTGAACCTGACCAGCGTCTACCTGTGCTGCCGGGCCGCGCTGCCCTACATGTTGCAGCAGCATCGCGGGTCGATCATCAACACCGCATCCTTCGTCGCCGTGATGGGGGCCGCCACGTCGCAGATCTCCTATACGGCGTCAAAGGGCGGAGTGTTGTCGCTGAGTCGTGAGCTGGGGGTCCAGTTCGCCCGATCCGGCGTCCGCGTGAACGCGCTGTGTCCGGGTCCGGTCAACACCCCGATGCTGCGGGAGCTGTTCGCCAGCGATCCCGAGCGCGCCGCCCGTCGGCTCGTGCACGTACCGATGGGGCGGTTCGCCGAACCCGAGGAGATCGCCAACGCGGTGCTGTTCCTGGCCTCGGACGAATCCAGCTTCGTCAACGCCAGCACATTCCTGGTCGACGGCGGAATCTCGGCGGCCTACGTGACGCCGCTGTGATACGGAGCCGCGGCGGCCCGGCAGAATGTGATCATGCCTGACCGACCCTTGATCGGACTGTCCACCTACCGCGAAGAGGCGCGCTGGGGAGTGTGGGACACCGCGACGGATCTGCTGCCCGCCACGTACGCGCGCTCGGTCGAGGCCGCGGGCGCGGTGGCCGTGCTGCTGCCGCCGCACGTCCACGGTGCGCCGGCGGTCGTCAGCCGGTTGGACGGGTTGATCATCTCCGGCGGACCGGACGTCGAACCCCAGCGGTACGGAGCCGAACCGCATCCGCGGACCCAGACCTCCCGCCCGGAGCGGGACGCCTGGGAGCTCGCGCTGCTCGACGCCGCCGAGGCGGCCGGCACCCCGGTCCTCGGCATCTGCCGCGGCATGCAGCTCATGGCGGTGCGCGGGGGCGGACGACTCGAGCAGCACGTACCCGACGTGGTGGGGCACGACGAACACTCCCCGGGCGGGGACTCCTTCGGCTGGGTCTCGGTGGTCACCCAGCCGGGCTCGCGGGTGCGCGACATGGTGGGTGACCGGCTGCAGGTCAACTGTCACCACCACCAGGCCGTGACCACCCACCCGGGCTATCGGGCGACGGCCCGGGCCGCCGACGGCACGGTCGAGGCGATCGAGAACGCCGAGCACCGGTTCTGGTTGGCGGTGCAGTGGCACCCCGAGTACGGCGACGACCACGGCCTCTTCCGCGGCCTGGTGGATGCCGCTGTTGACTCCCCGTCCATACAGCAGCGTCGTTAGTCGGTGCGAGCGGCCGTTATCCAGCCCAAGTGGGGCGACACGCCGAAGGAGCACTGAAGCCTCGGTGTCGTCCCGCTTGAGCTGGGAAACGCCCGCGGCCCCGTCCTGGGCGGATCACGATCGGGCGGCTCGCAGGTGCCGACGCGAGAGCGCGGGGTCGTCCTCGGGGAAGGTACGGACGGGTCCGGGCGGGGTGTCCCGGGTTTCGAAGCGCACGGTGACGCGGCCGAGTCCAGATCCCCAGACCCAACCCGCTCCGTACTCGGAATGCATGACGTCGGCGCCCGGCAGCCAGCGCTGGTAGGAGCGCCCCGCCGGGACCTCCGCTGGTGCGGAGTCGGCCTCGGCACCCGCGTCGAACGAGGAACGTGCGGGTGGCGGATCGGGCGGGGGATCGGGGTCGAACAGTCGATCCTGGACGACGTCGGTGAGTCCGGCGACGCCGACGCCGAGCAAGCGCACCCCGCCGGTCGTGTCGACGGTGGGCAACAGCGAGCACGCCACATCGTTGATCAGCTCGGGCCGATCCGTCGGAGCGGAGACGGTGCGGGAGCGGGTGTGGGTGCTGAAGTCGTGCAGCCTGATCTTGAGGGTGACCGTGCGGGCGAACAAGCGGGCCGCGCTCAACCGGGAGCTCACCTGCCGGGCGTCACGTTCGATGATCTTCCGCAGGGCCGTCTGATCGACGACGTCGACCTCGAAGGTGTCCTCGACCGAGATCGACTTGGCCTCCCGGTCGGGTTCGACGGGCCGGTCGTCGCGGGCGTCGGCCAGGTCGAGCAGGGCGTCGGCGTACGTCCGGCCGATACTCTGGGCGAGCTCGTGGCGCTCGACCCGATGCAGGTCGGAGATGGTGCGGACGCCGATGCGGTGCAGCTTCTCCGCGGTCACCGGGCCGACACCCGGGATCGTCGCGACCGGCATCGGAGCGAGAAGCGCAACCTCCTGACCAGGCTCGACGATGTACAGACCGTCCGGCTTGGCCAGCTCGGTGGCTACCTTGGCGATGAATTTGGAACTACCCACCCCCACGGAGGCCCGCAGCCCGCCGGTCGCGGCGGCGACGTCGGCCTTCAGGCCGGCCACCAAGGCGCGGAGTCCGACCACGGTGAGCGGGACCGGCCGACGCGCTACCGCGAGATCCACGAAGGCCTCGTCGAGGGACAGCGGCTCCACCAGCGGCGATAGGTCGCGCAACAGGGCCATCACCTGCTGACTGGCCTCCCGGTAGGCGCCGAATCGACCGGCCAGAAAGGCTGCGTGCGGGCAGCGGCGGCGTGCCTCGTGGGCGGGCATCGCCGAACGCACCCCGTAGGCCCGGGCTTCGTACGAGGCGGTCGCCACCACGCCCCGCTGGCCGACTCCGCCGACCACGACCGGCTTTCCCCGCAGCGACGGCTTGTCCCGTTGTTCGACGGCGGCGAAGAACGCGTCCAGGTCCAGATGCAGGATGGACGGCTGCGATCGCACCGAGCCATTCTCCCTGGCGTCCGATGCCTGTGTCGGCTCGAACGTGGGTAAGGGGTAAGAATACTCGTTGTGTCACTCACGATCGAAGGCAAGAAGATGGACGTCTGGCCCGGAAAGCCCTACCCCCTGGGCGCTACTTTCGACGGCAGCGGGGTCAACTTCGCGATCTTCTCCGAAGCCGCGAATCGGATGGAACTGTGCCTGATCGATGATGACCTCGGCGAGGTCCGCGTCGAGCTCACTGAGGTCGATGGATCCGTCTGGCACGCGTACCTGCCGACGGTGCAACCGGGCCAGCGCTACGGCTACCGCGTGCACGGCCCCTACGAGCCGACTCGGGGCCATCGGTGCAATCCGGCCAAGCTGCTGCTGGACCCCTATGCCAAGGCCATCGACGGCATGGTCGACGGCGACGAGTCGCTCTTCTCATACCGCTTCGACGACCCGACCGCGTTCAACGACAAGGACTCGCTCGAGCACACCATGTACTCGGTGGTGGTGAACCCGTTCTTCGACTGGGGCCACGACCGTCCGCCGCATCACGAGTACCACAACTCGATCATCTACGAGATGCACGTCAAGGGCTTGACCATGACGCATCCGGCCATCCCCGCAGACATCCGCGGCTCGTACGCCGCGGTCGGGCATCCGGCGATCATCGATCACCTGAAGGGTCTCGGGGTCACCGCGGTCGAGTTGCTGCCGGTGCACCAGTTCGTCAACGACAGTCACCTGGTGAGCAAGGGATTGTCGAACTACTGGGGCTACAACACGATCGGGTTCCTGGCGCCGCACAACGCCTACTCGAGCACGGGCAGCCGGGGTCAGCAGGCCACCGAGTTCAAGGGCATGGTGCGCGCACTGCACGAAGCGAACATCGAAGTGATCTTGGACGTGGTCTACAACCACACGGCGGAGGGCAACGAGCGGGGACCTACGATCGCGTTCCGCGGTTTGGACAACGCCTCGTACTACCGGCTGGTCGACAGCGACAAGGCCCACTACTATGACACGACCGGCACCGGGAACAGTCTGCTGATGCGCAGCCCGCATGTGTTGCAGTTGATCATGGACTCGCTGCGCTACTGGGTGCTGGAGATGCACGTCGACGGGTTCCGCTTCGATCTGGCGTCCGCGTTGGCCCGGCAGTTCCACGAGGTCGACAAGCTGTCGGCCTTCTTCGACATCATTCAGCAGGATCCCGTGATCTCCCAGGTGAAGTTGATCGCGGAACCCTGGGATCTGGGTGACGGCGGCTACCAGGTGGGCAACTTCCCGCCGCTGTGGACGGAATGGAACGGCAAGTACCGAGACACCGTGCGGGACTTCTGGCGCGGGGAGCAGGCGGCGCTGGCCGAGTTCGCTTCCCGGCTCACCGGCTCCAGCGACCTCTACAACCACTCCGACCGGCGCCCCACGGCGTCGATCAACTTCGTCGTGGCGCACGACGGCTTCACCTTGCGTGACCTCGTGTCCTACAACGAGAAGCACAACTCAGCCAACGGCGAGGGCGGCAACGACGGCGAGAGTCACAACCGCTCCTGGAACTGCGGGGTGGAGGGGCCCACCGACGACGATGAGGTCAACCGGCGCCGGCTCCGGCAGCAGCGCAACTTCTTGAGCACGCTGATGATCAGTCAAGGGGTGCCGATGCTCGCCCATGGCGACGAGCTCGGGCGCAGCCAGCGGGGGAACAACAATGTCTACTGCCAGGACAACGAGTTGTCCTGGGTCGACTGGGATCTCGATCCCGATCAGAAGAGTCTGCTCGAGTTCACCTCGGCCCTCATCGATCTGCGCAAGCGGCACCCGGTGTTTCGTCGGCGGCGGTTCCTGCTCGGCGACGCCGCGCACGGTGGGGGTAGTGACCTCGGGGACATCGAATGGTTCAAGCCGGACGGCACCCCGATGGACGACGGGGACTGGAATTCCGGCATCGCCCGGACCCTGATGGTGTTCCTGAACGGCGATGCGATTCCGGAGCTGGACCACATGGGCCGGCCGATCTTCGACGACCACTTCCTGCTGCTGTTCAACGGCTACTGGGATCCGATCAACTTCACCCTCCCGCCGAAGGCCTTCGGCAGTAACTGGCAGATCCGGATGGACAGCGCCACCGGTGCGGTCGACCCGCCCAACGCCAAGCGTTGGCGCGCGCGTTCACGGCACGCGGTGGACGGCCGCTCCTTGATGGTGCTATCGACCACCGTCGTGCCGACCGATGAACGCGAGGCGTCCCACGTGCGTGCCCAGCGGGCCGCCCCGGTGATGGCCAAGCGGTCGTCCGCCCGCTGACTGAGGTCTGGTTCAATCCGACGCGCGGATCCGGGTCGCCAGCTGCTCCAGGTCGACCGCTCGTTCGGTGTCGACCTCGAACAGCGGTCCCACCCCCAGGGGCGTGACCGGCGATCCCCAGAGTTCGTCGGCGCTGCGCTGGTCGTCCAGGTGCCCGGCCGACCGCTGCCGCACCCGATAGCGCCGACGGACGACGTCTGGGCTCGCCTGGCAGCGCACCGCCACGGTGCGGCCGGGTAAGGCGGCGACCAGCGGGAGGGTGTATTCGTACCTCTTCGGACCGCCCCCGGGCAGTCCCGGGCCAGCCGGAGCAGGATCCGCACCGCCGCTCCCCGAGCCGGCGCCAGGCGGGCAGGTCATCGGGCAGGCCGAACACCTCCATCAGCGACTCCTTGAGCTCGTCCTTGCCGAGATAGGCGGGACCCAGGGCGGGCGCGAGGGCTCGTGCCGTCGTGGTCTTCCCGGAACCGGGCCAGCCCCCGACCAGCACGTAGAGATGCTCACCTGACGCCATGAGGCAATATGCTCTCGTGTCCTACTCCGCAGATAGCAAGCGCTACGACGTCCAGCCCTACCGCCGCTGCGGCCGCAGCGGCCTGAAACTTCCCGCCGTGTCCCTCGGGTTCTGGCACAACTTCGGCGATGACAAGCCCCTGGAGACCCAACGGGCCGTCATGCGCCGAGCCTTCGACCTCGGGGTGACCCACTTCGACCTGGCCAACAACTACGGCCCGCCGTACGGCTCCGCCGAGACCAACGCCGGCCGCGTACTCGCCGAGGACTTCCGCCCGTACCGGGATGAGCTCGTGATCTCGACCAAGGCCGGCTGGGACATGTGGCCCGGCCCCTACGGCGACCACGGCTCGCGCAAGTACCTGACGGCCAGCCTCGACCAGTCCCTGACCCGGCTGGGGCTCGACTACGTCGACATCTTCTACCATCACCGCCCGGATCCGGAGACCCCGCTGGAGGAGACGATGTCGGCCCTCGACGCGGCGGTCCGCGCGGGCAAGGCCCTGTACGTCGGGGTCTCTTCCTACTCTCCCGAGCACACGGCCCAGGCCGCGGCGCTGCTGCGCGAACTGGGTACGCCGCTGGTGATTCACCAGCCGTCGTACTCGATGTTCAACCGCTGGATCGAGGAACGGCTCCTCGACGTCTTGGAGGCCGAGGGCGTGGGCTGCATCGCGTTCACGGCCCTGGCTCAGGGCCTGCTCACCGACCGCTACCTGGACGGGGTGCCGCAAGACTCCCGCGCCGCCCAGGGGAAATGCCTGTCCCAGGACATGATCAGCCCGGAGAACCTGGAGCGGGTTCGCGGACTCAACGAGATCGCGCAGCAGCGGGGGCAGAGCTTGGCCCAGCTGGCGTTGGCCTGGGTGCTGCGTGACCAGCGGGTCACATCGACGCTGATCGGGGCCAGCTCGGTGCAGCAGCTGGAGGACAACGTCGCCGCCACCCAGCGGCTGCCGCTCTCCGACGACGAACTGGCCGCCATCGACGAGTTCGCCGTCGAATCCGGGATCGATCTGTGGGCCGGCGCGCGCGACGCGACGTCGGTGTCCTGAGCCTGGCGAGGACCTGAGCCGGCGGACCTCAGGCCGGCGCGGCAGGGGCGAGTCGGATCCCCGCCGCGTCGAAGGCGACCTTGAGCCGGTAGCGAAGTTCGCGCTCGATGGCGACGTCACCGTCGGGCTTCGCGGTGCCGTGAATCCGTAGCGTGAATCCGCTACCGGTGACCTCCTCGATTCCGACCAGAGTGGGCGGTTGCAGGAGTTGATCGGCGAAGGCCGGGTCGTGGGCCACGCTGTGCGCCACACGGGACACCAGATCCTGGGCCTCGGCCAGATCGGCGTCGGCGTCGACCTGCAGGTCGAGCAAGATCTCGGAGAAGCCCTTGCTCTTGTTGCCGACTCGGAGCACCTCGCCGTTCCGGACGTACCAGATCACGCCGGCTGAGTCGCGCAGCCGCGTCACCCGAAGGCCGACGGCCTCGACGGTGCCGCTGGCCTTGTCCATGTCGATCACGTCGCCGACGCCGAACTGGTCCTCCAACAACATTCCCACGCCGGAGATGAGGTCCTTGACGAGGTTCTGGGCACCGAAGCCGAGCACGACCCCCAACACTCCGGCGCTGGCCAGCACCGGAGTGAGGTTGAAACCGAGCACGCTGAAGATCCCGAGGAAGCCGAAGATCGCCACCACCACCGAGGTGATGCTGATGACCAGCGAGCCCAGGGCGGCCGACCGCTGGGCCTCCCGCTCCCCGCCCCAGGCCACGACCCCGATGGCGCTGCGCCGGAACCGACTCCGCTGATGGGACGGTTTGCGGGCCTCCCGAACAAGTCGCTTCACGATCTTGACGACCACGAGACGGATCAAGACCGCGCCCAGGACGATCATCGCGATCTCCAAAGCGCTGGCCAGCGTCGGAGGCAGATTCATCTCGCCATTCCACGCCTGGTCGCAAGATCGAGACGGGGGGACATGTGCAACTCCTGATGTCGACAACCTGGAAGTCGACAACATTCAATCAGCCGACGAATGCTCGGCCGCCGATCTTTGCCCGGCTCGAGTCTTGACGCTCGGGTCGTCCACCCCCAGGCTTGGGAAAATCTGCTCCGCACACTGACCAGGAGGCTCGATGCGCCGGACACTCCTCCACTTCGAGCGGTCGATCAAGCGCCGCTTGTTGTTCGGGTCGCTGAGTCTCGCGATGGTCACCATGGGTCTCGCCGGGGCGGCATCGACGTCGAGTGCGGGATCGTCGCCGACGGCCTCTCAGAGCTCGGTCGTCCAGTGTCCTCCGGAGGACGCCCGAGTACGGGCCGGGACGGACGGATCGGACCACAACACGCTCAGCCTTTCCGAGTCGTCCGCCGCGGAGCGGGCGGTGGCGGCCAAGCTGAACGCCAAGAGACTCTCGTTTGGCCGACTTTCGACGGCGCCCGGCGCCACCATCGACGTACACGTGCATGTGATCACCCGGAACAACGGGACGGGCGGAGTGACCCGCCAGCAGATCCGGGATCAGATCGCCGTGCTCAACACGGCGTACGCGGGCCGGACGGCCGGGGCCAGCGCCCCGACGATCTTCCGATTCCAGCTCAGTTCGGTGGACTACACGGCCAACACCGACTGGTACCGGTGGCGTCGCGCCGACGACGACCTCGCGGCCAAGAGGGCCCTGCGCCGAGGTGGCCTCGACGACCTCAACATCTACATCGCTGGTCTTCGGGGCGGAATCCTCGGCTACGCGACCTTCCCCTGGGCCCCCACCCCCTTGACCCGGGACGGTGTGGTGCTGCTGAACGAGAGCCTGCCCGGAGGGTCCGCCGAGCCCTACAACGAGGGCGACACCGCCACCCATGAAGTGGGCCATTGGCTGGGCTTATACCACACCTTCCAGAACGGCTGCCGGGTTCCCGGTGACGGGGTGTCCGACACGCCCTACCAGTTCGACGGCGACAACATCTTCGTCTGCCTGGAGAGTGACACGTGTCCGCGGCGGCCTGGAATGGATCCGATCCACAACTTCATGAGCTACGGCGACGACCCGTGCCTGGACCGGTTCTCCGCCGGGCAGGCGCTGCGGATGGGGCTCCTGTGGTTCGCCTTCCGTGGCAACCGATCGCTGCTGCCCTGACCGACGGCGGGGAGCGTGGGCTGGGCAGCATCGCGGCCGGAGTGGGGCAAGACGCCGTAGCGCTTTAGCACCGTATTCGATCTTGATCGTCAGCCCTTCGTCATGGTGAGTCGTTCTTGATCGCCTCACCCAGCAGAGCCTGACACTGCGGGCAGCTGCCTGCGCCGCTGCGTGTGCCAACCGCTCAGCGGTCATTGGCCGACCAGGAGCGAACAATCTTGGCGATGTCATTGCGCCTGGACACGCCGAGCTTGGCCAGGACGGCGGACACGTGAGCGTCGACCGTGCGGACGGAAAGGTAGAGGCGCTCGGCCATCTCGGCATTCGTCAGTCCGTCGGCGAGCAACTCGGCGACGTCGACCTGCCGGTTCGTCAGCCCGCCGGGGTTGCGTCGGGTGGCGGCGCTCGGCCCGCGGCGGATCGAGCGCACGCCGAGGTCGGCGAGGCGGGACCTGACCCGGCGGGCCGCCGCGACGGCGCCAACATCCTCGAATCGGGCCACCGCCTCGAGCATGGCTTCAACGTCACCGGAGCCGCCGAGTTCGCGGGCTGCCTCGTAGCCGTCCCCGATCCGATCCCACTCCGCGGCCGCCCGGGCCCACTCTCCCGCCAGCCCGACGTCCCACGGGTCGGCCGACCCGCTCGCCGGGCCGGGCGGCGTCTCGATCCCGACATCGCGGGCGTAACGCCGGATCTCCTCCCAGTAGGGGCCGGCGGTCGGCCGATCGGCGTACCCGGCCCAGACCGAAACCACGTCGAGGGCTGTGTCGCGGTCGTCGTGCAGCCACGCCCAGTCCAGCAGCGCGGTCCCCGCAAAGCCCAGGCCGATCAGCAACCGCTGACGGCGCGCCCGGTCCCAGCTCTCGTGCAGCATCTCCTCGGCCCCCGGAGCCCCACGCCGGGCCAGCAACCGCCCGTACGTGGGGACGACGTACACCGCGAGCATCCCCGGGTCGGAATAGCGTGCGGCCAGCTGCGCCAGCGCGTCCTCCGCCTCGTCGGGGCGGCCGGTGCGTTGGGCGAGCAGGGCCGCATGCACCTCGAGGTTGAACGAGTGGGACGTGAAGCCGCGGTCGCGGGTGAGCTCCATCCAACCATCCAGATCGGCCGCCAGCTCGGCGTAGCGGCCGTAGCGGAAGAGCAGCTCGGTGAGGTTGGTGTAGCCGCGGGCCTCGAACTCGTGTGCTCCGTTGGACATGGACAACTCGATGCTGTCCCGCAGCAGTCCGACCCGCTCGACGGCGCTCAGGTCGGGCCGGGCCAGGCTCTGGTAGTTGCGGACGAGGGCCACGAGGTCGGCTCGGCCGGCCTCCCGGGCGTGCCGCTCGGCAACCTGCAGCTGCTCGATCGCCCCGGTTGCCTCGACGTCCAGAGCGAGCAAGGCCCCTAGGGCGACCTCGGCCGCGGCCACCTCGGCCGTCCCGGACGCGGCGGCCCCCGCCCCCGCGGTCAACTCCACGGCGCTGGCGGCGCACCGCTGCGCCGCGTCGGTCTCACCAGCCATGAAGAGGTGCCTGGACAGCCGTCCCCGCACGGTCGCCTCCGCGGCAGGACGGCCGAGCCGGTGCCACAGGTCGGCCGCCCGCGTCGCGGCGCGGACGGCATCGTCGAACCGCTGCGCGTTGTAGAGCTCCCAGGCGTACTCGTCGAGGACGCCGGCAAGGGTCGCCTCGGGCAGCAGCCGCTCCTGGTCGAGCGCCGACCGATAGAAAATGAGGGCCTGTCGGTGCGCCCCAAGCCGAGCCGACTGCTCCCCGGCCCGCGGCGCGAACTCGGCCAGGGTCCGGGCGTCGCCGCAGAGGCTGGCGAAGTGCACCAGGCGGGGCAGATCCGGCTCACCCCTGGCCCGGAGCGCCCGCATCACCTCAGCCCGGAGGCGGCGGCGCCTCAGGCCGTCCAGGCTCGCCTCGGTGGCCAATCGGGCGAGCTCGTGCCGGAAGGAGATGCCGTCGTCGGAGACCGTGAGCACGCCCAGCGCCTCGGCCTCGGCGAGCGAGTCGATCTCACCGTCCAACAGGTCCTCGGCCAGCCCGAAGTCGAGCAGCCCCGGCCACACCGAGATGATCTTCACCGCGTGCCGGGTCCGGTCGGACAACCGGCGCAGCCGAGCCATCACCGCGTCGGACACACTGCTCGGTACGGGGGCGTCGGCCGGCGCGGCCAGGGTCTCGGTCAGGTAGAACGGGTTGCCGCCGGTGATCTCGTGCAGCAGCCGGCTGTCCCACCCACTGCCGGCGCTCAGCTGGGCGACACTGGCTCGTTGCAGTGGAGCCAGCCGGAGCCGTTGGACGCGCTCCCCGGTGGCCACGGCGAGGAACCGCTCGGCCGGATGCTCCGCCGCCACCTCGTCGTCGCGGAGGGTCACCAGCAGCAGCAGTCGCAACCGGTCGATCCGCCGAGCGAGGTAGGCCAGCACGTCGATGGTGGCGTCGTCGGCCCAGTGCAGGTCCTCGACGGCGAGCACGGTGGGCGGCGGTCCGGCGAAGAGCTCCGCCAGAGCCACGGGCACGCCCTCGGGACGGCCCGCTTCGATCACCGCGGCCACCGGCAGGCCGACCGTGGCCTCGCGCACCGGCCCCAGCGGGTTGGCGGCCACCAGGTCGTCGCACGCTCCCCGCAGGACGCGGATTCCCGGCGGCGCCGCGGCCAGGGCGGCGCGCAGCAGACTCGACTTCCCGACTCCCGCCTCGCCCATGACCACGAGCACACCGGACTCGCCCGCCTGGAGCCGTTCCAGCGCGTGCTTCGCCTCGTTGAGGGGGGCGGACCGCTCGAGCAGAGTCGCGGGCATCGTCCTCGCCGCCATTGGGGGGTGGTGGCGTCGCCGGTCTCGACGTACGGGTCCACGCTACAGCGAGCGAGCCGGTGCTAGGGATAGTCGCTGGCGAGCGGCCTGAGCGGATTCCGCCCTTCGACAGGCTCAGGGCGCCGGGAGCGGAGCTGGCCCTTCGACTGTTCGACGAGCTCAGGGCACTCTGGGCGCGGGTCTACCAGAAGACGCGGCTCCCGTTGGTCGGTGCGTCGATGCGGAACAGCGTCGCGTGGTCCCGGGTGCCGACGTACGCGGTGCCGGTGACCTGGTCGACAGCGATGCTGAACGGCAGACCCTTGTCGAGGTGCGCGTCGCCGAGAGGGAACTTCTGCGTCAGGATCCCGGCCCGCCCGTCGACAATGGTCAGCCCGGCCTCCCCGGCCACGTACGCCAGGCCGCTGCCCGACCGGGACTCGACCGCGCGCCCCCCGCTGAACAGCGGCACCCGGTGCAGCTCCTTCATCGTCGGGTGCTCGAGCACAATGAGCGACGGCGCGATCGCGTTGCCGCCGAGGCAGGACACGAAGATCAGCTTGTGCACCGTGTCGACGGCGACGTCGACCGGTTGGGTGAGGATCGGGCCGAGGTCGAGTGACCGTACGAGGGTGTGCACCCCGCCCGCGGTCCGGCGAATCTGGCTGACCGCCGACTCCTCGGACTGGCCCTCGATGCCGCGTACCGTGCGAGCCACGTAGATCATCGCGTCGCCGCCGGGGTTCGGGAAGACGGCGAGCCCGTGCGGGCGGCGCATCCGGACCGGATCGACCACCTCGCCCTTCACACTGAGATCGTCGGCGGAGAGGATCATGATCTTCGCGGCGCCGAACAGCGAGACGTAGACCAGCCCGGCGGCAGAGTCGACCTCGACGTCGACGTGCAGGCCCACCACCCGCTCGGCGAGCGTCTCCAGGGTGTCCGCGTCCAGCATCGAGACGCTGGTGCTGCCGTTCCCGTTGTTGGCGACATAGATCCGTCTGCGCTTGGGGTCGACCGCCAGGCTGCGCGGCTGGTGCCCGACCTTGGCCTGCCGTACGGCAGCCAGGGTGTCGGGGCGCCGCTCGTGGATCACTGCCACCGGCTCTGGATTGTCGACGGTGCCGACCGGTGGCGAGACAGTGGCGACCAGGCGCCCGGCGGCCTTGGGTGTGGTCGGCACCACCGCGATGGCCGCGATCCCGCCGCTCTGCCCCGGGGCGACCAGGGCGACCGAGGATACGGCGGAGGTAGCCCCCACTGGCTTCGGCACCACGGGCCGCGCCCGGCGGGTCACGCCGTCGGCGGTCCGGGCGGTCAGCTCCGGTGGCCGGGGCCCGGTGGGCTTGAGCACCTTCGCGATGGCGGTGGTGCTGGCCTTCCCGACCGGCACGACGACCGTGCCCGGCACGGCCACCGCGGCCGGGTCGCTGGAGGTCAGCTGCACCTGGACGCCGCCCGGTCCGGCCGGTCCGGTGAGACCGACGGTGAGCACCGCGTCGCCGCCGACCCGCAGTCCGGCCCCGGCGAACGCGACCGACCGGAGGGATGCGGTGGCCTCCGGAACGATCCCCTCGTAGAGCACCTCGACGGTGATCGCGCCGATATCCGGCAAGACGGTGATGGTCTCCTGCCGGGTGACCAGCCAGCTGGCGACCGCGCCCCGGCCGTACACGGCGAAGTTGATCGGCTTGATCGGCGGCAGTCCTGGCGGGTTGAGCGAAATCTCGCCGATCGACAGCGCGTCGGCGACCGGTGCGACGTTGACGTCGACCCCGGCCGGCAGCATGGTCTGCCGATGGGTCACTCCGGCCATGTCGCGCTGCATGGACAACCCGGTGTGGGTGACCCGCAGGGGGATGTCGATGCCGGGCCCCGCCACGGCGAAGTCGATCGACACCTTGAATCCGACGACGCGGGCCTCGGCGTGCGGGCTCTGCCCGGTGGATCCGATCAGATCGGCGAGGCTGGCGTCGAACCAGAACTCGCCGGTCTCGGCGAACCGCTTGATCACGTCCGGCCGTTGGTCGGCCGTGAAGACCTTGCGCAGCGGCGCCGGCGCGAGCCCGACCAGCGGGATGCCCCGCTTCAGGTAGTCGTTGTACGGCTTCTTGGTGTCCCGGAGCCGGACCGCGCTGACGATGCTCTCGAAGCTCGACGTCGGCAGCGAGGTCGAGGTCTGTTCCTCCAGGTCCTTCTCCCAGTCGGGGGAGTGCAGCACGGACTGCTGAAGAGCGAGATCACCGCTCAGGTTGGGCGGATCGGGATAGAAGGTCAGGGTCGCGGATGGCGGATCGGCGAGCCCGAAGGTCAGCAACTGCGAGGCCCGGTCGGCGCGCTCGGCGTGCCAGGCCAGGCCGTCCAGGATGCTGCGGATCGCAGGCAGCAGGTCGGCCGGTCCGATCAGCGACGGAAAGAGCGGCGGCTTGGCCCGGGCGGCGGCCAAGGCTCGCTGGATCTCGAGCGTCGCGCGACCGGCCAGAATCTGCTCCATCCGAGCGCGCGCCAACCGCCACACATGGGTGACCTCGGTGAGCTCGATGAGCAGATCCAGCACCCCCCGGTCCCCGGTCGCGCCCCGCAGCTCGAACGCGACCCGGGCGAAGCTGACCACCACGGGCTTCCCGTCGGTGCCCGCCTGCCCGGTGTTGACCCGCCCCCATTCGGCCAACCGCGCCAGCCCGGCGGCACCCACCCGCATGCCAGCGATGTCTGAGGGGAACAGCTTCTCACCGGTCGCCCGGACGGACCGGTGCACGAGCAGGTCCAGGTCGTACGGCAACAGCGTGGCCTGGTCTCCCACCGGCTGGAACCCGAACGGCTGCTGCGGTGAGACGGGCCAGATCGGCGATCCGTCCGGCGGAGCGGGAACCACTCCGGGGGCCAGGGAGCCGACCACGGTGACGAGCGCGTTGACCACCGCGGGGGCAGTGAGCGGCACGCCGGCCGCGTTGATCGCCGGGCTGGCCGGCTGGCTGCCGTCCTGCGGGTTGAGCAGGCTGGTGAGCCGGTCTTGCGTGCGCGTCACCCGCTTGGCCAGTTCGTTGACCAGCTTCAGGATGCGGTCCGCCTGACCCTTGAGGTCGTTCTCCTGCTCCGTCAGATCGCTGCCTGGGCTGACCATCGTTCTCAGGCGGTCCTGCAGGACGAGGAGTCGGGCGTGTGCGTCACCGCTCATCGGACCGTTCGCCGGGAGCACCCCCGCCAAGCTCTTGGCCCGTTCGGCGTGCACCCGCGCGTACTCGTCGATGTCGGGCACCAACTCGGCATCGCGGGCAACTCCGGTGATGGTCCGGTGGTCACGGGCCAGCGCTGGGAGGTGGATGGCCAGCGGAACGTCGTTCGACGGCGTGGATCCGGCCAGCTTCATGGCCTCGGCGTGCTCCGCCAGTGCGGTGTGAACGCTGCCGCGGCGGAAGGCCTCCAGGGCGAGCGCTTCGCGGTGCCGGATCCAGTCCCCGAGGACGAGCGCCGAGCCTTGCACTGCATTCAGCCAGCCGAGGAAGTCGGTGACGCGCACGGTGGCCGCGACGTCGGACCCTCTGGGCCCGGGGTCGCCGGGAGCTCCGTTCTCGCCGTCCAGCTCGCCGAAGACGTCCTCGCCCTTGCCGCCGTCGCCGCCTTCACCACCCAAGCCACCTCGGCCGAACCAGCGGCCGGTGGCGGTCGACGGCTTGAGCAGGGTGATCGCGACGGGACCGCCGTCGCCCCCGCGAAATCCGGGTCCACCCTTCTCGCCGTCCCGGCCCTCTTGGTCCGGTGGGCCTTGCGGGAACGGTTCGTTGGGAGGGTTCGGGTCCGGCTCGGATCCGGGCGGCCGCGGTATCTGGTTGCCGTCGAGACCCTTCTTGCCCTTCCCGCCGCGCTGCCCCACCGAGCGCCCGGCGCCGCCCAGGAGTTCCTTGGCGACGACGGTGAGGGCCAATCCGGGCCGACCGTTGGTTTCGGGACGCGCCGTTTGGTTGACGAGTTCGGCGTCGAGCCCGGCCCCGCCGTGGTCGGTGACGGTGTCGGCGACGAGTTTCATGTGGTAGCCGCGGGTCGACCCGCTGCCCACGATGATCTTGTTGGCCACGATGCGCGCCTCGGCGCCGGTCGGAAGTTCGAGCTCGAAGTCCGGGCTGACCTTGGGGAGCTGCTTGAGCAGGTCGTCGTTCACCACGACGGTGCTGCGCAGGTGGAGTCGTTGGCTGTCCATCGATCTGTTCCTCTTCTGAGTGTGCGCTGGGGTGGGTTGAGTGCGGGGTGGGTCAGCCGATGCCGAGGGTGGCCCGGTCGGCGGTGTCGGCGTAGAGGATGCGGCTGTCGGCGCCGGGTCCGGCCACGGCTAGCCCGTTCTGGGTCTCCTCGACCACGACTCGGCCGTTGCGGAGGCCGCTGACCACGTCGGCTGGGGGTGGGGTCGAGCCGGTCCAGTTGAGGACGAACGCCCCGAGCACGTTGAGCTGACTCTCCTGGGCGGTGACGTCGGTCAACGTCCAATTGGCGGTCCCGGTCGCGACACCGGCGTCGGAGAAGATGTCGATGCCCGTCGAGGCGGGGGAATGCACCCGGCGCTCCTGCCGCAGCGTGAAGGTCGCGTTCCTGGTCGGCGCGCCCTTGACCACCACCTTCACCCCGAAGATGCCGACTCGGGAGAAGATCGCCTGCCGGTTGGGGGGGAGCTGGGCGAAATCGGTCTTGACCACCTTCGAGATCAACCGCCCGTCCATCGAGTTCGGCTGGTAGCGGACCAGGCCGAGCCGGACGAACGGCCACACCGTCTCGGTGACGAGCAGGTCGACGTCGCAGAACCACAGATCCCTCGAGGCGTCGAACTCGACCGCGTGACCCACGATGGTCAGCGGCTTGCCGCCGGCGGTGTCGTCGAGCATCGGCACGTCCTTGGTGGTGGCGGTGTCGCGCCGGGCGAACCGACCGGGAGTCAGGTGCGTGACCGGAAGCGGACTGGTTTCCTCCAGCGGGTCGCTGCCCCACCGGCTGACCAGGTCGAGGCGCCCGTCCTGGTCGGCCAGCGCGGTGTTGCCGACACCGGCCGGGAACACGACGACGCCGAGTTGCTCGCCTTCCCCGGTGACGTTCCAGCGACGCCGCAGCAGCACCCGGACCCCGCTGCCGGTGCGGGTGGTGGTCACGACCCCGGACGGGCTGACGGTACGGGTGTTCGAGAACGTCGGCACCACGCCGACGATGTCCGGCTCGGGTGGCAGCGCCCGGTTCTGGATCTTCACGGTGGTGGCCGGTCCGGGCCGCTGCCCGTCCGGTCCGGCGGCGCGACCCGGGAAGTACTCCGCGAATCGGGTGCTCGCCAACGCGTGGTACGAAACGGTGACTCCGCGCGTGTCGCCGAGGTGTTGGGTGACCGACATCGGCACCGGTCCGCTGCCGGGCTGCACATCGACGGTGCCGGCCACCACGGTGCGAGTCGCCGGGCGGACCGGGCCCGTACCGGTGTCGACGGTCTCGGTCCAGGTGCCGACCAGGTCGAGCCGGGCGGTGCTGTCGCGATGCGCATTCACCTGGGCGGTGACCGGCACACTGGTCTTGCCACCCTCGGCGAACGGCTTGGGGGCGACGGCGAACGTCGGGGCGGTGACCGGCTTCTGCACGGCGTGCACCAGGGTCATCTCCACCGCCGGGGTGAGCAGTGGGTGCTGACCCGAGGTCGGCAGCTGCAGATCCGGGTTGGGTCCGAGGTCGAACTCGGACAGCCGATCCGGCCGGATCGTCGAGGACAGCCGGACCGTTCGCTCGACCCCGGGAGGCAGGTCGACGAACAGCACGGGACGGCCGCTGTCGGTCTTCACCGTCGCGACCACGGAGGTGCCCGTCGTGTGCCGGAGCACGATCCGCCCCGTCAGCACGTCCGGCCAGGCCCCCGCGTACGGCAGCAGGATCGGGCTCGGCGTCAGGTCGGTCACCGCGGCACCACTGACTCCGACGTCAGCCAGGTACGGCAGCCGCAGCGTCGAGGTGTTGTGCACGACGTACGCGCCGTTGGGCAGCGGCTCACCGCGGCGAGGCGGCAGGGTGACGTCCGGGGTCTTGGTCGGGTCGTTGGTCACCACGGCCGCGCCCGGGCCGGGCTCGAGGAAGGATCCCGACTCCCGCTTGGCGACGGTGAGCATCGCGGCTCGGGCCGCGGCTCGCTGGGGCGAGTCCGGTCCGAACGCGGCGTCGAACGCTCCGTGCCACTCGGCCAGCTCGACCGACGACTTCGGCGGAGCGATGTGCCGCTCGGACACGCCGCCGATGGCCGGGCCGTCGCCGGTGCTGCGGATCACCATCCGGGTCAGTGACTCGCCCTCGGTGTTGCGGACCCGCTGCACCAGGGTCGGTGAGCTGACCGCCGCGGTCCGTAGATAGGTCTGCTCCGGCGTGACCTGGCTGACGTCGGTGCTGCCGGCGTCGGCGGACAGCCCGCCCAGGAACACGGTCCGGCCGCGCAGCCGGTAGCGCCGGCCATACCGGAGCGCGGTGAGGCTGCCCGGCTCTGCGCTCACCTCGGCGAGCAGCGGCACCCCGGGGATCGGTTGGGGGCCGATCGGTTCGGTGGTGTTGGGGTTGCCGGGTTCGCCGGCCACCGTGCGGCCGGGCGGTGGTGCGGCCATCGACCATCCCTTCCACTGGCCGATCTCCTCCCCGACCCGGAGTCGGTGCTGACCGTCGGAGTCCTTCTGCTGGACGGCGACGGCGCGCTGCACCGAGCCCTCGTCGGAGCCGGGCACCGACGGCAGCGGCGACGTCACGATGCTGGCCGCCGGGCCGGTGCCGACGGTGTAGCGGACTCGGCGCTTGACCAGGGACCGGAAGGGTCCGCCGTTGACCGACACGTCCATCCGGTAGCCGGTGGTCACGTCGGCCGCGGTGAGTACGGGAGCGTCCTCGACCTCATCGGCGCCGGCCGCCAGGGCGACGGCGTGGCTCATGGCTGCCTCCACCACTGCGGTCGGCCGGTTGCCCTGAGCGAGGGTCAGCCCGACGTTGCGGCGCACCGGCAGCCGGAGTGGTTCGCCAGGCGCGGGCGGGGTGATCGATCTCAGGTGATGGGACAGCCCGGTGACGTCGATCGTGCTCACCAGGTACGGCCGTGCCGCGTCGGCGGTGCCGAGGTCGAGCATCCCGCTGCGCACCTCGGCGCCGTCGGCCATCGTGAACACCTTCGTCGCGCGGTCCAGGCGCACCCGGCTCCAGGGCTGCGGACGAGGGATCATCGCGGCCTGGTCCGGTCCGGTGGACGGCGGATTGCCGAGCGGGGAGCCGTTGGCCCTGACCACCCTGACGAGCGAGGTGCCGTCCAGGCCGGCGGCGGGAACGGTGACCACGAGGTCGACGCGAAGTCCCACCGCGACCGCGAGCACGGGATGGTCCAAGAGCATCCCCATCACCTGATGGACGTCGGACTGCGGGAGCCGGTTGATCCCGTCCAGCGGAGCGGGCCCGCCCGAGGCCTGATTCGCCCCTCCTTTGGACGGCGTGGCGGGACCGTGGAGGGCGGCGACGTGGGCGGCGATCGGCAGGGCCGCCGCCAGGTCGTCGGCGCCCTGCCGGCGGAGCGCAGTCACCGTGCTGGCCAGCTCGGCGCCGCCCAGGGCGTGCAGCTGCAGCGGTCCTCGAGCTCGGGCGGAGGCGGGCAGGGCCGCGGTCAGCGCGGCGCTCAAGCGCGCGTCGCCGCTGGCCCCGCCGGTGCTGAGGGTGTGCAGGGCGGTGATCGCGCGGGTGGCGAGGCTCGCCGACCGCCCATTCCCGTCAGGGGTGGCCTCGGCGGCCGCTCCACCGCCGCCCGGGCTGGTGAAGATCGCCTCCAGGCCGGCGGCGGCCTGGACGTACGTCTCGTCCGGGGTGGTGAACACGCGGCGGGCGTTGACGGGTCGGGACACCTTGGTGGTGCCGGGCAGCATCCGCTGCCACAGCTGGGTATCCGCCGCAGGGCTCATCACCGTGGCCGGCAGCAGGGTCCCCGATCCCTGCACCTGCAGGGCGAGCGGTCCGAGGTTGCGGACCCGGGCGGGCCAGTCGGCGATGTCGGAAGCGCCCAGATCGGCCACGGGCCCCTCGACTCGGGGCGAGGCGATCAGGCTGAGCCGGATGCGGGTGGAGTTGGTCGGGTCGAAGCCGCCCGGCACGGTGGTCCAGAGCACGCTGAAGGTCATGTCGCTTCTCCTGGTGTCGGGTGGGTCTCAGACGGCGGCGTACGCCAGGCAGTAGGTGTCCCACGGTGGCGGGCCGGGGGTGTTCGGCGGAGCCATCAACTCGGCGAACGTGGGGTCGGCGTTCTGGCCGGCGAACTTGCGCTCGAACTCGATCACGACGGTCTCGGAAAAGAACAAGACGGTGACGTTGATGGCCAACTCCGCCTTGCCGAACAAGAAGTTGCCATGCTCGATGTAGGTCAGAGCGAGGGTGAAGGTGACCGACACCGAGATCAGCGACAGCACGTCCAACTCGCCGTGGATCCGGAAGTAGGCCTCCACCGTGATGCCTTTGTCCTTGACGAATTTGGCGTACACGCCGCCCATCGCCTCCACCGAGGCCTTGGCCACGATCAGGTCGATGGCCAACCGGGCGCCGAACTCGAGCGAGGCGGAGATCGACTCCAGCCCGCCGGTGGTGAGCACGATCTCCAGGTAGCCGCCACCACCGAGGGCGGCAACCGTGACCACGAACGGGTCCTCCCGCTTGGCGAAGCCGAGGGTCAGGCTCATCGTTTCGCCGGTGAACGGGAGCCGCAGCTTGGAGCCGAACGAGATGTTCTCCAGCGCGAACACCCCGACCGCCACGCTCGGGATCGGGAACTCGAAGGAGGAGGTGATGCCGGTCTCGTCGACCGCCAGTGCGGGCGGATCGTTGAAGCCGGCCTGGTCGATGAGGTCGGCCAGCACTCCGAGGAAGGCGAGGAAGCCGCCGAACCGAACCGGACCGAGGTCGACGTCGACCTCCGGCTTCTCACCGTCTTTGGAGGTGAGCACGATGTGGGTGAAGGGCACGGTGACCAAGGCGGTGTTGTCGTTGGTGGCCGAGCTCGGATGCACCTTGAGGGCGACCGAGGTGATGGTCGCCACCGAGGTGGAGCTGACTTTGCCGGTGGCGAGCTCCAGCTTGGTCGTCTGGTCGACGGTGAGCACCGTGTCGTGCGGCTTGTTCGGCTCGCGTCGGAACGGGGCCAGCGACACGTACGAGAACCGCAGCGGCTTGTCCTGCTTGTTCTCGTCCCGCAGCAGCGGCACCGAGAAGAACATCTTGGTGGTGGCGACGCCGTTCTCGACCGTCGTCGTGATCTTCTGGGTGTCGGCGACCTTGAGGGTCGGCGTTGTCGGGATCAACGCGTCGAGTGGCACGAAGCCCAGCAGCTTGTCGGCACCCTTGAGGAAACTCAGGTCGACCTCGCCGCGGGCCAACGCGGCGATGCGCTTCTCGATCACGTCCTCTGCATCCGCGGGCAGCTTCTCCAGGTTTCCGGCCAGCGCGCCCAGCTCGCGGGACAGCGCCGCGACGGGCAGGTTGACCGAGCCGATGCTCGCCGACGTCTGCTTGGCCAGGTCGACCGCCGTGCCCTTGACTAGCTGCAGGAACACCTGGCCCTGGGCGTTGGCGGCGGCGAACAGGTGATCGACGTACGGCTTCGCGTAGGTCAGCGCCACCTGGGTCGGCCCCGTGTTCGCGTACCGCTCCAACGCCTCGATCCGGCCGGTGATCTCCTTCGTGACCAGCTGGCCGGCGTCGTTGACGGTGGTCTTGAGCGTGGTCGCCAAGACCGTGGTGGCCTTGGCGGCATCGGCGGACGCGGCCCGAGCGGCACGGGCCGACCGGGCTCCTGCGGCAGCGTCGGTGGGCGGAGCGACCGCGAGGGCCTGGCCGGCCAGCCCGATGTCGGTGCCCAGCGTTCCGAGCAGAGTGTGCAGCGCCTTGCGGTTGGCGGGCGTGTCGGGCACCGTATCCGGAACCCACAGCATCGGGATGCTGAAGGTGGCGGTGTTCCCGGCCCGGTCGACGGCGGTGCAGGTGAAGGCGTATCGGGTCTCGCCGACCGGTTCATTCGCTTTCGGCCGCTGGCTCTTGACCAGCAGCTCTCGGGCCTCGACGAGGGCTCCCGTTGCGCCGGCCGGTGGCTTCGCGGTGCCCCGATCGGAGACCTTGTCGACGATGGTGACCGACTCCCACGGCCAAGCCGCGTTCACCCTCGTCAGGGGGTCGATCGGGAAGGTGACCGTGGGCTCGCTGACGGCGATCATGCTGGCCGTGATCAGCGCGGCGGCCCGGCCGGTCGGGTTGCCCGCGCCGCCGCTGGTCTCGAATTCGCGCGTGGTCTCGCTGTCAAGGATCGCCTTATGCCCGAACGGGAACAGCCGGCCGGTCTTGACCGTCCTGACCTGCCGATCACGACCCATGTCGATGATGTGGGCGTACACCGGGAACTGGGGCCAGGAGCCACGGATGTCGAGCCAGCCACCGAGACTGGACAGCTGCAGTCGGTTCAGCTGGGCGGGGACGGCTGCTGACCCCGGCGGCTGGGTCTGGTCGGCGAGGTTGTCGGCGCTGTCCAGGTCGAGAGCGTTGTCGATCAGGGTGACCTGCACGACGTCCTTCCACTCCTGCGTCGGCGTGGTACTGCGGACGATGTCGTCGAACACCATCGGGATGCCGGGGGTGGTCGGGTCCGGATCGGGCTCGACCACGGTGCTGTGCCACAGCTCGGTGCGTCCGTTGCGCTGCGCCGGGCTCTTCACGTGGTCCAGCTGCAGGGTGGTGCTGTCGGGTCGCTGCTCGATCAGGTGCGGCAGCACGAACCGGGTGCCGGCGGCCCCGTTGACGTGCAGCGGCAATCGCGTCAGAGCGTCGAGGACGCCGGCCACCGACAGCGGAATGCCGGGATCGTTCGCTGGCACCTGGACCACGACGTCGGTGCGCGAGGCGAAGATCGGCTTCGACTGGTTGGTGCGCACCCCGACGATCGGTGTTGCGTACTCGACGAGATGCTGGGCCGGGAACCGGATCCGCAGCGTGCCGGTCTGGTTGAACGGCGGCTTCAGCAGGAACGGGCTCGGCTGGTCCTTCGACGGGGCCGTGGGTTGAGGCTCCAGGTTGGTGATGATCACATCGAGCACGACGTGGTCCTCGGCTCGCACGAGCCGGAAGGTGGACGGGACGGCCATGGCCGAACTCCTCGGGGATGCGGCGGTACATCCAGGAAAGCGCAGTTGGGCCGGACGTTGCTGCGGTGAGGTGTACCTAGATCTGCGACCGAGCCACCTAATTCTGGCGCCCGGAATTACCGAGGCCTTCCCTCTACTCGAGAAGCGCCGGGTGCCGTCCTCGATGACCAGTGCCGCAGAATCGACAGTGTCGGACGACAAGCCCAGGGATGGATCGGGTGTGCCGTCGGCAATGTTCAGTGACGTATGCCGATGCAGCCTCGAGACAGCTCATCCTTCTGCTCGGGCGGCATCGTGCGGCCGGGCAACTTCGTCCAGCTGGCGATGAAGTCCGCGACCGGCCACGTGAGCCCTTCTGCTACGGCTGCAGGCGAAGACCGATTCGAGTACCGGCTTGGCCCAGGCGGAACAGGCGATCAGCCGCGCGAGATGCTTCTCGATGGGGAGCTTGCCGAAGCGGCTGGCGAAGCTGCGCCAAGTGGTGTCCTGGAGAGGCCTAGACATCGCTTGATCCGTTCAAGGTGAGTAGCTCCTTGCCCGGCCCGATCGCTTCACACCCGGACCGATCCACTCGGCAAGTGAACTGTCGGTCAGTCCCTCGGCGTCTTCGCCAATGCGTCGGCCGTCAGTCGGGAAGACACGCTCACTAGCTGGGGGGCTCGGTGCTGATCGGGCTGCCTTGGGTGATGTGGCCGTCGTTGAGGATGTCGGCACGGAGTCCGCCGCGGTGGATGAGTGGGCGTAGCAGGCCGGGGCCTTGGAGTCGTTCGAGGTGGGCGCAGGGTTCGGCGAGGCGCAGGCCGCGGCATTGTACGGTGCCGATGGAGAAGTCGCGGCCGACGAGGGCGTTGACGTCGATGCCGCGGGTGAGGACATTGCGCCGGGTGCTGGCGAAGTCGAAGCGGGCGTCGCGGCTGGTGAGTTCTTCGACTACTTCGGCGGCGATCAGGGTCACCTCGTACCCGGGCCGGTGTGCGCCGCGGGGGCTGAACGTGCCGGATCCGTTGGCGTAGCGGTCGCCCTCCAGGCCACGGCCGGCCAGTGCGCGGGCGTCCTGGACCAACTGCATCGGAGCTTCGACGAGCGGGGCGATGGCGAGCAGCTCCACCACACCGTGCAGCCGCGGTTCGACCGGCGTCGGGGGCAGGACCGGCTCGAGTGAGGCGACGGCGTAGGCGCTGCTGAGATCGAGGTCGGCGGTTGCCTGTCCGAGCAGGGTCAGGTCCTGCGGGCTGAGAACGATGCCGGGTGGTGTCCCGAACGCGAGCACGGCGACCTGCCGCTGGGGGCCGTCGGCGAGGGGACTGTCGGAGTGGTCGACGACGGCGATCCACCAGCCGGCCCACTGGAAGGTGCGGGGGTCGGCGATGGGGACCATGCCGAAGTCGCGGCTGGCGAGCCAGCTCTTCCACGCAGCCAGTGCGTGCGGCGCCGACAAGGTGTCGAACGCGGGGAGCTCGGTGAGCGGCACCTCGGTGACCGAGGACAGGCAGGCGGCGAGGCCGCGGACGAGCGGGCTGGCCGGTCCATGAGGTAGGTCGATCTGGATCATCGGGTCTCCGAAACGCGGGAGGGGAGCAGGACGGGGTCCTGCACGGCGGCTGACGTGGCGGCAGCTGGGGGTTGGGTGGTGGTGCGGCGCCCGCCGCGCTGGGCGCCGGCGCCGGCGAGGACGACGAGGGCGATGGCGGCGATCTGGAGGGGTGAGGGGTGTTGGGTCAAGATGAGCAGGCCGAGCAGTAGACCGATCGCTGGTTCGAGGGCCATCAGGGTCCCGAACGCGGTGGGGGTCATGCGACGCAGGGCGAGCAGGTCGAGCGCGTACTGCAGGACCGGGAACAGCAACGCCAGGCCCGCCGCCGCAATGACGACGTGAAGGGTGAGGTGGCCGGCGGCCTGCGGCACGCCGACCACCGCGGCGGTCGCAGCGGCGATCGGGACGGTCATCGACAAGGCGGTCACGCCGGTGAAACGGTCCCCGACGTGTTGGGTGAGCACGATGCTGCCGGCCCAGCCGACGGCGCCGAGCATGGCGAAGCTCAGACCCGCGAGGTCGATGGTGCCCTGCCATGGTTCGGTGAGGCCCACGACACCGAGCAGCGCCAGACCGGGCCAGACCAGGGTGCGGCGGCTGTGGCTACGAAGAGCGGCGACGGTCAAAGGTCCCAGAAACTCCACAGCGACGGCCGTGCCGAGCGGGATCCGCTCGATCGCGGCGAGGAAGCAGATCGTGACGAGCCCGCTGATGACGCCCAGCCCGAGCAGCGCGGGCAGGTCGGCCCGGCGGATCGACCGCAGCGGGGGGCGGGCCAACGCCAAGAACACCAGTCCACCGATACTCAGCCGCAGCCAGGCCGTGCCGGCAGCACCGACGGCGCCGATCAACGGCACCGAGAGCGCCGATCCGAGCTGCACCGACAACATCGCCCCGACCGCCAGCGTCCACGGTGGCACCGGGCTAGCGGCGGGGGCTGTGTCACGCATGAGAGGTTCTTCCGCGGGGCGGGGCGCCGACGCCGGGCTCGAACACGGACAGGGAGAACCGGGCGGCCGAGCCGCCCGGATTGCCGTAGGCGTGGGGCACGTCGCTGGGGAATGAGAGGGCGTCGCCGGTCTGCAAGCTGATCTTGTCCTCGGCCACCTCGATGAGAACGGCGCCCTGGAGCACGTGCAGCAGCTCGTGCGTGCCGGCAACGTGAGCGTCGCTGGTGTGGCGGTCGCCTGGACCAAGCGTCCAGTCCCACAGCTCGACGACGTCGGGCGGTGTCGTGCTCGCGACCAGGACGGCGCGTCCGCCGCTCTCGCCCGACCACAGCACTGGCCCCGTGCCGCTCGGGGTCAGCTTCACGGCTGTCGGCTGCGGAGCATCGACCAGCGCCGCCAGTCCAACCCCGAGGGCGTCGCTCAACTTGAGCAGGATGCCGATGCTCGGGTTCGCTGCGCCCTGCTCGATGTTGATCAGCATGCGCCGACTCACTCCTGCCATCTCGACCAGCTGGTCCAGCGTCCACTGCCGCGCCTGGCGCTCGTGCCTGACCCGGTCCCCGATGAGGTGAGTGAGAGACGCACTGCTATCCATGCGGTGTACTATAGTGCATCTAAGAGTGCACTATACTCTGGATCTGGTGATGCGCGAAGTGGGGGTCGGCCGCGACAGCGTCGCGCCAGTTGTGCTCCGTGACGCCGAAACGATCCAAGATCTCCTCCGACCGCAGGTAGCCCGGTGCGAGGGCAACCGCGGCAACTCCGTACGGTTGAAGGTCCGCGGCAATCGCGTACGCGAGTCGTGCGACTTGTTCCTTGGCGAGGTCGTAGTACAGGGAGTTGCGGTAGGGATCGCCGCGTTTAGCGTCGGTGAGTTCGATGATCAAACCGCCGGTGGCGCCAGCGCGACCGAGTTCCACCGCGATCGCGCGTGTGGCTCCCCGGGTGCCGCCGGCGACCAACGCGACCTGGCCGGTCAAGTCGATTGCATCCGCCATGGTCGCCACCTTGGCACTCACACCTGACACCACGTGCCCGGTGCAGTCGTCGTGCGCCGCCACCTCGTTGACGTGCTGTAGGCGTCAGCGGTAGTTCGAGCGTTTCTCGGCTGGTGGTCTGCGCTCGGCGAGTCCGTCCTTGTAACGACCCGACCGACCCGCCGTCACCGTCCCCTGTTCCAGTGCCCTACTTCGTCGCTAGGGAGGTGCTCGATATCGGACTTGTGTGCTGGCCGAAATGATGTGCCGCAAGCCGTCGGATCAGCGGAACAGGGGAGTGAAGCGGCGATGGAACCACCCTTGAATGCGTCGAGCTGCTCGATTCTCATCGCGCGTCGGCCAAGGCGTCGAGGACTTGGCCGAACACTTTCCACCGCTCGGAGCCGACGCGTTGTTCGAGGTCGCGTTCGATGGCGGTAACGGTGCGTCGGATGTGATCTTGGATTCGGTGACCTTCCTGGGTGGGTGTGACCAGTCGTGCCCGGCCGTCACTCGGGTCGGGCGTCAGGTCGACCAGGCCGGCCGTCTGCAGGGTGGCGATGAACTCGCCCAGCGCCTGTTTGGTGATGTTGGCGCGACGGGCGAGTTGGCTTAGCCGGATGCCGTCGGCGGGGGTGAAGTCGAGCAGACGGTAGTGCGAGGGCCGCAGCCCGGGTACCGGGGGGACGTTGTCGTGCAGGGTCTTGGCGGCGGCTCGGAACGCGAGGTCCAGCTTGGCGAGAACGTGAAACCCGTTGACGTCATCCATAAGGTTACCTTACTATCTTTTTTAGTAAGGTAACCGGATCTTTTGGGAGGTTTCGATGGTCGGTCCGACCGTCTCGCTGGACGCCACGATCGATGCTGCGCCGAGCATCGTGTTCGCTGTGCTGGCCGACTGGCGCCAAAATCTAGTGTGGGAGCAGGAGCTCCGGTCCTACGTTCCGCTCACCGACGAGCCGGTCGGGGCCGGCAGCAGATTCCGCTGGGAGCGCCAGTTCGGTCGGCGACAGGTCAGCGGCGAGCTGGTGGTCACCTCCTGTGTTCGCGACCGGCTGCTCGCCACAGCGGTCCCGACCGGGCCGGTGCGATTCAGGTCGATGATCACGCTCGCGCCGACGGACGGCGGCGCCGCCACCGCGGTCCACGTCGAACTCACGCAGCGACCGCGCGGCCCGGTGCGTCTGCTCGCCGTTCCCATGGCCCGAGCCCTGCGCGAACGGGCAGCCGGCAATCTGCAGGCCCTGAAGAATCTCATCGAGCAAGAAGCCGGAACGAGCATGTCATTGACTGCCCCGGCATGCCCGGTGACGTCGGCAAAAGAGGGTGGCGCATGTCCGGAGCGTTGATACTGAACGACGTCGTACTGATCGACGGCACTGGCGCTGCCCCGGTTCCGGAGACCCGGGTGGTCGTCGAGGACGGTGTCATCGTCGCCGTCGAGCGCGCCGCACAACCGGGTGGGGGGCCCGATGTGGTGCAGGGTCGCGGTCGCTGGCTGCTGCCCGGGTTGTGGGACACCCATATGCACCACGGCTTCAGCGCCGGCGGGATGACGTCAGCGGAGGAGTTGTCGTCCGACCAGTTGCTGCTCAACTGGCGCGGCTATCTGCGCAGCGGGGTCACGTCCGTGGTCAGCACCGGTGATGATCCGCAGCGGATGATCGCCGCCCGGACGGCCGAGCGTGCAGGCGATCTGTTCGGCCCCCGGATCTTCGCCGCGGGCAGCGTGCTCACCGCCCCAGGCGGGCATCCCGTCGGGACGCTGATGCACGACCACACGCTCGGCGTGGGCGACCTCGCCGTCGAGCTCGACGACCCTGACGCCGCAACGAGACACGTCCGCTCGGCCCTCGCGGACCTGGGCCTCGACCTCGTCAAGGTCATTTACAGCACCATCCCCGGTGACGGCCCGCGGCTCCGCCGGGACGTGCTCGACGCCGTCGTCGTCGAGGCCCACCGCCACAGACGTCCCGTCCTCGCCCACGTGTCGACAGCCACGGAGGCGGCAGAAGCTGTCGAGGCCGGGGTCGACGGATTGGAGCACATGGTGCTGGATGGCGCCGACGAGCTACTCGACGCCACGTTCGCGACCATGGCCGAACGGGATGTGTTGTGGACGCCGACGCTGTCGCTGTTCGACCGTATGGCGCACGAGTTCGACATGGCGTACGTGTGGGGACACCAGCCCGAAGGGTTCGTGACCGGCAGGGTACTGCGCAGCATCGAGGACTGGGCGCGTCGCGGGCTGCGGTCGCCGCCAGATGCACCGCTCTACCGGTGGGAACGTACGGTCGAGCTCACCGGTCGGGCGCACGTCGCCGGCGTACCCATAACCCTCGGAACCGATGCTGGGTCGACCGCGGTCTTCCACGGACTTGCCGTGCACCGCGAACTCGAACTGCTCGTACGAGCCGGGCTAACCCCCGGCGAAGCGCTATCGGCGGCGACGGCTGTGGCTGCTTCGAAGGTGGGTGCATCGGCTCGGCTGGGAACCGTCCACGTCGGCAAGGAAGCCGACCTTCTGCTGCTGTCCGACAACCCCCTCGCCGACATCCGAAACACCCGCTCCATCGACCTCGTCGTCAAGCGCGGAGTGCCGTACGATTCCGGCGACCTCCTCATCGACTGAGTCCACAGGCGACGTCATCTTGCTCTCCGCCACGAGAGACGACACGGACCAAGGCCGACTCACACACCCGAGGAGGGCCCGGGCTGCCCATGGCACGCAGCGCATCAGCTGGGCTCGGGTTGGCTCAGGAACGTCACTATCGCATCGGCGACCGTGTCGAGGTCGCGGGCGTCGGGCAGGTGGTAGGCGCCTTCCAGCGCCACGAGCTGCGCGTCTGGCAACCCGGCCGCGAGTTGCTGCCCGCCTCGAAACGGGATGAGTCGGTCGGCTCGGTAGTGCAGCACCAGGGCGGGCGCCTGCACCTGCGCCAGCAGTGCGGTGACGTCGGCGGTGTAGACGGCGGCGAGGTAATCGGCCGCCGTCTTCGGGTCGGCCGCGTCGCGCAGTACGCCGGCGAGGAGCCGCGACGCCTCATCGCCGGCTCCGGGCCGGAAGAGCCCGGCGAGCATGGAGGTACCAAGGCGCGAGTGAGAGCGGACGAGACCGACGGCGGCGCCTCGCAGCTCGGCGCTCGGAAACGTCGCCGGTCCATCGGCGTAGGTGCCCATCAGGACCAGGCGATGGACGAGGTCGGGGCGACGCGCGGCCAGCGCTACGGCGATCGGTCCGGCCTGGGAGATCCCGAGGACTGATGCGGGACCGGCGTGTTCCAGCACGGCCTCCAGCTCGGCGCTGCTGGCCTCGAGTCCGTGGTCGGGTACGGCGGGCCCGCGGGAGAGGCCGGTGCCGAGCCGGTCGTAGAGCGTCAGCCGGGTGCGCCGAGCGAGCCGTTCCAGCAGCGATGCCCGAGGATCGCGACCCGAGGCCACCAGCTCGAGGCTGGTCACCCAGGCGGGCACCGCGACCAGCGGCGGACCGCTGCCGACGACCGCCACGGCGACCTTGTGGCCGTCGTGGCGGCGCACATACCGGGCCTTTAGCCGGTCGAGCGGGGCCGGAGCTCGAGCGCCGGGCCGGGGTTGGACCCCGTGCCGCAGGATCTCCAGCTCGAGCCGCTGCAGCGCGACCGACGGCTCAAGCCCGAGCTCGTCGGCCAGGTGCTCACGGTACGTCGCGTAGTGCCGCAACGCCTCGGCGTGCCGGCCGTCGCTGTAGAGCGCGTGCATCAACGCCGCGTGTGCCCGCTCCCGCAGCGGATTCTCCGCGACGAACGGTTCCAGCAGCGGCACCGCCGCCGCCGCGCGTCCGGAGGCGGTCAGCGCCTCCGCCAGATCCTCGGTGGCCGTCAGGCGTAGTTCTTCGAGCCGGATCGCCTCCAGCCGCACCGTCTCCAACTCGGGGAACTCCGCGTAGGCCGCGCCACGCCAGAGGTCGAGCGCCTCGCGCAACAGGTCCACGGCCTCCGTCGGCGCCGCGGACGCCGCGGCGAGCAACCGCTCGAATCGGGCCGCGTCGTACCGGCTCGCCTCGACCTGCAGCGCGTAGCCCGCCGGCCGACTCAACAGCTGGGGGCCGAGCAGCCGACGCAGCCGCGATACCTGGCTGTGCAGCGCGGCGGCGGAATTGATCGGCGGACGGTCGGCGAACACTGCGTCGGCCAGCTGCTCGGCACTGACCACACGCCCCGCGTTGACGAGGAGTAGCGCCACTAGGGCGCGTTGCCGGCTGCCGGCCAGCGGCACCGCGGCGCCGTCCGGGCCGGTGATCTCCAGCGGCCCGAGAACCCCGAAACCGAGCACGGCGGTGGCCTCCTCCCGGCAGCCCCACGGCAACCCTCGTGGCAGACCCCGCGGCAGGCCGTCGGCAGGGCTGTGGCAGTCCCGTGGCAGTCGCGCGGCGGATGCTGTCTTCGACAGCCGAGACTTGAGGAGCACCATATGACCACACGAGAGCTCGTTCGCGGCGGCGTGCGGATCAGCTACCGGACCGAGGGCAGCGACGGGCCGACCGTCTTGTTCCTGCCCGGCTTCCAGATCTGACAGCCGGATGTGGGAAGGGCAGATGTCGGAGCTGGCGAGCGTCGCGCGCGTGGTCAGCTATGACCCCCGCGGTAGCGGCCGATCGAGCAAGCCGCTCGAACCCGCGGCCCACACGACTGCCGAGCTGCTCGCCGACGCCCTCGCCGTGCTGGGCGCCGCCGGGGCGGACCGGACGCCGGCTGTCCTGGTTGTGCACGGCGAGCGCGACGAGATCGTGCCCGCGGCATGGGGCCGCGCGGTGTGCCAGCTGCTTGGCGCGACCTTCATCGCCCATCCCGACGCGGGCCACTCCCCGCACCTGTCGTACCCGGAGATGGTCAACAGCGCGCGGTGTGACTTCCTCGCCTCGCTCACCAACGAAAGAAACGTGGCATGATCGCCAACCCGGTACGAGGCCGACTCAACGCCGCGTTCTTCCGTCTCGTCGATCGCTACGTGCACCGGCTCCTGGGCCCCCGCAAGGCCGCGCTGTTCGCCGGCCTGCCCGACGAGGTCGTCGAGTTTGGCCCCGGCACCGGCGCGAATCTGCGCTACTACCGCCGTGGGACCCGGCTGGTCGCGATCGAGCCCAACCCGCACATGCACTCGGCGCTGATGCATGCTGCGTCCCGTCGCGGCATCGACCTCGACCTCCGCGCCGTCGGTGCCGAGGACACCGGGCTCCCGTCCGGAAGCACCGACGCCGTCGTCTGCACGCTGGTGCTCTGCACGGTGCCCGACCCGGCCGCCGCCCTCGCCGAGGCCCGGCGGATCCTCCGCCCCGGCGGGCGGCTTGTGCTCATCGAGCACGTCGCCGCCCCGGACGGTACCGCTCTGGCCGGGCTGCAACAGCTGATGCGCCGGGGCTGGCATTGGGCGTTCGAGGGATGCGATCTTCGCCGACCCACCGGGGCCCTACTCACCGCCGCCGGCTTCGCCCATGTCGACCTGGAGCACTACCGGCTGCGCTCGCTGTTCGTACCGGTCAACGAGCAAATCGCCGGGTGGGCCACGACCTGACCACTCATGGCGGCGGAGGGAGGGCGGTGAATCTGTTGAATTGACGCGGCCTCGACCGCGACCCGAACTGCCTGCCCCTGACCGTGTTGGTGATCAACCTCGCTCGGCGACGTCGCTCAGATAACGAGGCCGGCCGAGGCGATCGAGCCGCTTACCCGCGTACTGATCTTGTTCGCGGGCTTCACTGATCTGCGATCGGGCGAACTGATCACTCTTCGAGTTTGCGATCTCGACCAAGGTCGAAGGAAAGCCGCGAATCGAACACCCTAAAGATGCTGGCCGGCCAGTGGGAGATTCCGGAGCGGGTGACGAGAATCGAACTCGCATGACCAGCTTGGAAGTACGGCGTAGCTGCTCGCGATGCACTCGGTGGTGGTAGGAGCGGAGCGTCCCGCCATGCCCGCCAATGACCGTGCCTGACCGCACGTGATAGCACGCTCACAGCACGGGCAGCCGGCTGGACGCCCCTGCGGTTCCCAGCGTCATGATCAGGACTTTCAACGCACACCATCGTTGCGGTCGTAGTAGCGAACCATCAGCTCCCAGTACGCCATCAGCAGCCCCATCTCCAACGCCGTGGCTGCCGCGGCCGGCATCGCGCGGCGCCGGCGGGCGGCGACCATCGCGACAAGCCCCGCGGCGGTCGCGGCGACGTTGACCGCCATCGCGGCGTCCATCGGCCGCTCGGCGATCCACTGCTCCTCACCAAGCACCGCCCGGGTCGCCCATGCCCGCTCGTGCGCGGGTTTGCCGAACACCACCGGGTTGACCGCCATCCATACGCCGACCAGTGCGGCGTCGCGCCAGCTGCGTCGCCACACCGGGACGAGCATCAGCGGTGCGCTCGCCCACCTCGTCCACGCGCTCCACGGATTGCTGTGCCGCGCGAACACCGCCCGCTTGACCTTCCGCCAATCCTCCATCGACGGCTCCTTCCGGCCCTTCCTCCTGGTCGTATATCACTTCGGGTCCTGCTCCCATGTGCCGTCGGGTGCACGGAACCCCACGGCCCCAACGGCGTGTCGACCTCCCGGCCAACGTAGAATGACGACTCGGCTCAGTTGTCGACGTCGCCGGCTCGCAACGCCGTTAGAGCGTCGAGTTGGGCTTGCTCCAGTTTGACGTCGGCCGCTGTGGCGTTGGCGGTGATCTCTTCCACGGTTTCGACACCAACGATCACTGACGCGACCGCGGGACGAGAGAGCAGCCAGGCCAGAGAGACCTGATACGGCTGCAGACTCCAGTCCTGGCTCAGCCGCTCGACGGCGCGGCCGACCTCGAGCTCGATCTCGGTGAAGCCGGACCCGCCGAATCTCTTGTCGCCGGAGAACTCCCGCTGCTCGACCTGGGTGTTGGCCAGTAAGCCGCCGTGGAGAGGGCCGAACGGCACGATGGACAGTCCGAACTGCACACACGCCGGGGCCAGCTCGTGTTCAGCGGCGCGGTCGATGAGGTTGTACTTCACCTGGACGCAGACGGGTGCAGCAGCAAGGCGGCGGTCATCAGCGATCCACATTGCGTGGGTGACTTGCCAGGCCGGATGGTTGGACAGTGCGACGTAGCGCACCTTCCCTTGGCGCACCAGGTCGTCGTAGACCGCAAGGGTTTGGTCTAGTGGGGTGTCGGGGTCAGGAAAGTGCGCGTAGTAGAGGTCGATGTAGTCGGCGCCCAGCCGGCGCAGACTCTGCTCGACCTGCTGGATGATGTAGCGGCGCGACAGTCCAGCGGCCGGGTCGAAGCGGCGCTCACCGCACTTGGTGGCAATGACCGCCTCGTCGCGCCGGCCCGCAAGCGCGCGACCGAGAATCTGCTCGGCGGGTTCGCGTTCGGCGGCTGGTGGCACGCCCGGTCGGTCGAAGGTCGGCGAGGCTCCGTAGACGTTGGCGGTGTCGAAGAAGTTGATGCCGAGATCGAGCGCCGCGTCGACCACACGCTCGGCTTCCTGCGCGTTCGGCGCAACCCCAAAGGTGGCCGTGCCCAGACAAATCGTCGACACCTTGACACCGGTCGGGCCGAGTAGGGAGTAGTCCACAGGTCACTCACCTTCCGCTCGTTCCGCTTGAGGGCAGACTAGCGGCGCCGATCCCGCAGTGAGGAAGGCGGCTGCGGCCCGCTGCGGAGCGAGGACACGCGCCGCCTGGCCGGGCGCAGCCCGGCCCTTGATCACCAAGGACATGGCCCGAGAACTTGCGATGAACGCCGGGGTTATGCGTGCGGCCCCTGGTCCGGCGGGTGCTCGACCGCGACACCGGCACAGAGTCACGGGACCCGATCGCCTGCGGTGCTACCCGGGAAGCGGTCTGTCCACCCTGCGCCCGCAAAGCCCGGGTGCTGCGGATGCAGCAATGCCACGAGGGCTGGCGCCGCGACACCGAACCCGACCGGCCTGACTCTCTCGACCAGGCCGACGATGACCAGGCCGATGACGAGGAGCCGGTCGGAGGGTCGCGGCGGGTGCGGTCGATGCGGCGGCGGTCTGATGTGCCCGACCTGCCCCGAGTGCCAATGGCTCCGACCACCCTCGGCCGCACCTTCGTGGGGCGGGATGGTCGGGAGTGGCGGCCGTCGATGTTCCTCACCTTGACCCTGCCGTCCTACGGTGCGATCCGGACGGGTACGGGGCTGCCGGTCGACCCGGGCAGCTGTGACTATCGGCGGGCCGCGCTCGATGCGCTGCACTTCGCGAAGTTGATCGACCGATTCGTGCAGAACCTCCGCCGCTGCCGGTTACCAGGTGCAGTACTTCGCCGCCATCGAGCCCCGGGCCCGGCTTGCGCCGCACTTGCACATGGCGATCCGTGGCACGATCCCGCGCGTGCTGCTCCGGCAGGTCGTCAGGGCCACGTACCGGCAGCTGTGGTGGCCGCAGTTCGACCGGCCCGTGCATCTGTGAACATAGTGGTAAAACGGCACGACCCTTTCCAATCTGTTGGCATTGCAGCGAACTGCCGGTAAAGGTGCAGTCGCCAAGCTGATGGGCCCAGCTGCGCGAAATGCCGGCTATCCCGGCGCGTGGCCGGTACCGGACTTCTTCCTCCCCGCCATCGCTGTTATCGCCACGGCGTTCGCGGCACCGGCTGTCCGACGACCCACACCATCGTCCCGAAGGTGACCGGGGCTTACCGGCGACGTGCAAGCATCGGGCCGTTAGGGCGACTTCACCAGGCCGAGCTGGGTCGCTCGGTGCACCGCCGCGGTGCGGGACTTCACGCCGAACTTGCCGAAGACGGATCGCAGGTGCCCCTGGACGGTCCTGGGACTCAGAACCAACTTCTCGGCGATCGCGGAGTCGCTGAGCCCGTCCGCCACCAAGCGCACGACGTGCATTTCCCGCTCGGTCAGGCCGACGGGAAGTGGTGCCCGGCATTGTCGGAGCAGTTCCTGGGCGTCGGTTTTGGCCATGGTCATGGCCTCGTCGGTGGTGAGTCGACGTCCGACGGCGTAGTGCCAGGCCCATTCGGCGTCCCCCAGCCGGCTTTCGGCCTCTGCCCGCGGCCGATCGAGATCCCGGCTTGGATTGAGCGCGGACATGTTGCCATGCGTCTCACCCCAGGTCCGGCACGCGCCGAACAGTCGAGCGGCGCAGTCGAGCCGGTTCAGGGCCAGCGCTACGGTCCCGAGGCCAGCCAGGACGTCGGCGCCGTGCGTTCGGTGCAGGAAGCGCTGCTGCTCGCGGAGCGCACCCAGGTAGGCCTCGATCGCCTCGGCCCATCGAGCCTGCCGACGATAGGCATGGCCCAAGGTGACCTGGCCAACGTAGACGCCGTACGACACGCCGAGCTCGGTCAGCTGCTGGAGTCCGTCGACAACGAGGCGCTCGGCCTCTGCGTCCTCCCCGACCGCAAAGAGGGCCTTACCTAGGTCGTAGGTCGACCAGGCGATGCCGAGCGGGTCGGCGAGGTGCTGGCAGATGGCCAGCGCCTGGCGGACGTAGCCCGGACCGAAGGTCGGGTCGGGTCCGTGGACGATTGCCCAGCCGACGTCGCTCAGCCCCCGGGCGTAGAGCACTTCGTTCCCGAGCTTTCGGTGAAGCGCGGTCGCTTCTTCGAAGTGGCGTCGAGCGGACTCCCAGTCGCGGTGCGACATGGCCGCCCACCCCGCGGCGCTCAGGACCTCGGCTCGGGCACTCGCTTGGATGACCGAAGCCGAGTCCCAGGGCAGGGCCAGAGCCGCGTCGAACTCGCCCCGGTAACGTCCCGACGCCGAGGATGCACTCCAGAACCCCGACACCGCCGCCGTCATCCGTAACGCTTGCTCCGCTCGACCGTGGTCATGGGCCCAGCGCAGGGCGGCGCCGGTGTTGGCCAGCTCACGGCGGGTCTCCCGCAACCACCGCTGCTCCTCGGGGGTGTCCGCGTCGGCGTGGGCGCGTTCGTAGAGATCCAGGAAATACTCGAGATGTCGGGCGTGAACGCGGTCGACCACGTCGGGGCCCTGCTGATGGAGCATCTCGACCGCATACGCTCGCACGAGCTCGTGCATGCCGTAGCGTGCGCCCCGCTCGTTGTCGGGCAGTCGGCGGATCAACGACAGCTCGGTCAGCGACTCCAGGGTGGTCGAAGAGGTCTCGGCAACCTCTCCGGCCGCTTCGCCACTGAAACCACCGACGAAGACAGAAAGCCTCGGCAGTGCTGCCCGGCATCTCGCGCTCATCGATCGCCAGGTGCTGTCGAGAACGGCGTGCATGCTGCGATGCCGGTCGCTCGAGCTCGGGTCGTTGGAGGCCAAGAGATCGGCGCTGCGGTTGATCTCGACGAGGAGGTTGCGGGCGGACAGGGTCCGGATCCAAGGCGCCGCCAGTTCAATGGCCAGGGGGAGGCCGTCGACGCGCTCGCAGACCGCGTTGACCGCCGCCACGTCATCGGCGAGCCGAGCGTACCCGGGGAGGACTCGACGGGCGCGGTCGTAGAAGAGTTCGGCCGCCTCGCTGCACCCGCCGGCGGCCGCCTCCACGTCCATCGGCGGCACGGGAAACAGGTGTTCGTGCGGCGATCGCAGCGCTAGGCGGCTGGTCACCGCCACGGCCAGACCAGGGCAACCGGCGAGGAGTTCATCGATCAAACCGCGACACGTTGCCGACACGTGTTCAGAGTTGTCCATGATCAGCAGCAGCTGCCGGTCGACCAGCGTGCGCACCAGCGCCTGGGCCGGGTCGAGGTCAGGGGCGACGTGGAGCCCAATAGCTTCGGCCACGCTCGATGCCACGTCGTTGGGCTCGGTCACGGGCGAGAGGTCGGTCCAGACCACGCCATCAGCAAACCTCGGGTCAGCGTCCGGGCCCGTCAGGACCGACGCCAGCTCGGCAGCCAGCCGGGTCTTGCCCGACCCGCCACCTCCGACCAGGGTGATCAGCCTGGCCGAGCCGCCGACCAGCAGTCTCAGCGAGGCGATCTCCCGCTGCCTGCCGATAAAGCGGGTGTCGAATGCAGGCGGGCGCGACGTCAGAACGTGCTGAGCGGCGGTCACGTAGGTCAGCCTCCATCCGGCGCCACGATCGACGTCTCAGTGTAGGAACTCGGACGCGCCGATGATGATGCGCGCCAAGGGAGGAATCGCTGATGACCCAGAAAACAGACGACTAGGCAGATTCGCCGATGCGTCGTTGTCGGCCGGGTCATCACGCTGGGTCATCCCACGGCCGCAGGGGTCGCGGATGCACAGAAGGAGCCTCACCATGAAGAAGACAGCGCGAAGGCTGGCGGTCCTCGCCGGACTCGCGGTGACGATCGTCGGCTCGTCGGTGGCGCCGAGTGTGGTCGCCACCGCAGACGACGGTCGGGATCGCGAAAGTGGGCCACGTACGGTGCACGTCAGTGGGGAGCAGTTCCCGGTCCCTGGCACCGTGAACTACACGATGGCGGGAGCCCTGGTCGGAGACTGGCTCGTCAACGCCCGGAAGCCCTCGTTGCACTCGGCGACGACCCTGTACGCCGAGGCTGGAACCGAGAGGTTCATTGGTTGCATTGACAGCAACCGCGACGGTGACTGCAATGATCGGCGCGACCGCAACGGCGAAATGACCACGGTCTACCTCTACTGGGCCAGCTTCAAGGCTGACGGCACCACGTTGATCAAGGGCCAATGTGTGCACCCGATTACCGGCGGCACCGGCGCATTCCGAGGCTCACGCGGCGTGATCCACATGTTCGATCGGCTCGTCGACGGCGAGGTCAAGACGATTTACCGGGGGGACATCGTGCTCAACGCCGTCGACGAGCCTCCCGCACCGCCCGCAGTGCCACTCGTGCAGAACTCGGCTCTCGAGCGGGCGGCGGCGCCCGCGGGAGAGCGGAGCGGTTGCTGAGCCGCACTCGACACCGCGAGTTCTCGGTGCGCCACGATCCGGAGCGGACGGCTGCATGATGCTGGCTTTACGAAGGAGTTTCCGAAAGCGGCCAATCCGGCTTCGTGCCGTGGGTACCTTCCGACCTTCGGTCGGCCGACTTTCTCTAGTCTGCAGTCATGGGTGCCGTGCCGGCCGAGGAGTTTCTCCGAACGCCGGCTCTGCCGTCCTATCTCACCCGGTTCGTGGGTCGGGCCACAGACCTGGCCGACCTTCGCCGACGCGTGCTGGCCGGCGCGGGGTCGCCCCCGGACCAGCGATTGACCGTCCTGGTCGGACTGGGCGGCTCGGGGAAAACGCGTCTGGCTGTCGAGCTCGCCGCCGGGCTGCGCCACGAGTCGGCCGTTTCCGAGCGGTTCTCGGACGGGATTTGGTGGGTGGATCTGGCCCCGGTCACGAGTCCTGAACGGGTTCCGGTGGCGGTCGCCGACGCCGCCGGCGTGCCCGGCCTGCCCGCCGGCGATCAGGTCGCCGCGCTGGCCCGGGCACTCCGGCACCGGCGGGCGTTGCTGCTGCTGGACAACTGCGAGCACTTGGCCCTGGCCTGCACGTCCCTGCTGGCCTGCCTGCTGCCTACCTGTGCCGAACTGATCGTCGTGGCCACCAGCCGGACGCCGCTGGACAAGAGCGTCAAGGGCGAAGTCGAAGGTGAAGTCGAGGGCGTCGAGATAGCGCTGGCCGCGCTCGACACCTCCTCGCCCGACATCGGTTCCCGGCGCAGTGAGGCCGCCGAGCTGTTCTACGACCGGGCCGGGCTGCTGCTGTCCGGCTACGACGCGACTGCTTCGGACGAATCAGCGGTGGCGGCGATCTGTGCTCGGCTCGGCGGCCTGCCGCTCGCCATCGAACTTGCGGCACCGTGGATGCGGACCCTGTCGGCCTCCGACCTGCTCGGCCGTATCGGGCATCGTCTGGATCTGTTGGCCACGTCGGACGACCAGTTGCCCGAGCGGCACCGCGCCCTGCTGGGGGTGCTGGACGACACTTGGTGGTGGCTGTCGACCGAGGAGCAGCGGGCACTCCGCAACCTGGGAGCCTTCGTCGGCGGATTCAGCCTCGAGGCGGCGGAGACCGTTGCCGGTGCGAGCCTGGCCGCCCTGTCGACCCTGACCGAGCGCTCCATCATCCGGCGGGTGCCGCTGGCGGACGACGACACCCGGTACGTGATGCACGAGATCGTGCGGCAGTACGCCGTGGACCGCCTCTCCGAGCTGCCCGCCGCCGACCAGGACCTCGTCCATACTCGTCATCTCGAGCACCTGGTGACCTGCACCCAAAGGTTCCAGGCGGCGCGGAACGGTCCCGACGAGCGCGTCTGGCTGGCCCGGATGCGCCGTGAAGAAGCCAACGTCGATACCGCGCTGGCCTGGGCTCTGGAAAGGGGAGTCAGCGAGGCGGCGCTCCGGCTGGTGGCGGGGATGAAGGACGTGTGGATTTACGCCGGCTCGGTGGACCGGCACCACCGTGCGATCGCGGCCGCCCTCAGTCAACCCTGGGACCCGACGTCGGCGACAGCGGCGGCGGCCCGGGCCATCGTCACATATATGGCGGGGTGGTCGGAGTTCGGACAGGGGGCGAGCGACCGGGCTCGGTCGCACTTCGTCGAGTCGCTGGCCCTGAACCAGCAAATCGGGAACACCCAGGAGCAGGCGGTCTGTCTGCGGGCGCTGAGCCGCATCTCGCTCGACGAGGGTGACAACGCCGCCGCTGAGCGGCTGGCCCGGCAGAGTCTGGGCATCTGCCGCCGAACCGGTGACGACATCGGGGCGGCCTGGTCGGTTGTCCACCTGGCCGACGCCGCGCACGCCCGCGGAGACTACGCCGAAACGGAGCGTCGCCTGCTCGACTGCGTCGACGCCTTCCACCGGCTCGGCATCGGCTTCGGCGAGGCGGGATCGCTCGGCACGCTCGGTGACCTGCGGCGGAGGCAGACCCGCTGGGCCGAGGCGCTCGACGCGTACGCTCATAGCCTCGTCCTCGCGCGTGGATCCAACGCCACGGCTGGCGTCCGCAACCTCCTGCGCGGCATCGCGGCGGCCGCCGCCATGCTCGGCCGACCGGACTCCGCGGCGCAGCTGTTCGGTGCGGCCGACACGTGGAACCAGACCTATGGCGGGTGGGATGAACCGATCTCCGCGCTACCTGACGCTGAACGGGCCGCGGCACGAGCCGGCCTGGGCGAGGAGGCCTGGGCCATCGCGTTCGAGGCCGGCGTCCGGTTCCGTCCCGAGGAGGCCCTGGCCGCCGCGGAGCAGACGATCATCGAACTTCGGGAGGTCCTCGGCGCCCCGCTCCCCGCCGGTCTCACGGGCCGCGAGGCACAGGTGGTCGCCCTACTGGCCGAGGGGCTCAGCAACGCCGACATCGCCGCCCGGCTCGTGGTCAGCCCGCGCACCGTGGACGCCCACCTGCGGTCGATCTTTCACAAGCTTGAGGTGTCGAGCCGGACGGCGGCGGTGCACGAGGCCGGGCGCCTTGGCCTACGCACGTGATCGGCCCGAAGCTCGGAGATAGGCAGTTCTACCGATGCCGGCTGATCGCCGGCTCAATGATCCTGCTACGAGGACGGTCCGCGCCGGAGAGGACCTCGAGGCAGGGAGACACATCATCACCACCAGAACTTGCCGGGCCGCCGCCGTCGCCGCTGCGCTCGCGCTCCTCGTGCTCGGCGCGTGCAGCAGCTCCGGGGCCGGGCGTAGCCCGCAGACCGAGGAGTCGGCCGAGACTCCCGCCGCCACTGCCTCACCGGCTCTGACCCAAGTGGCGTTCGGTAAGACGCATCGCTATCCCGACGGGGTAACGCTCACGATGTCCAAGATCAGTAAACGGAAGCTGGGACCGTTCCCGAACACCGAGGACCCCGAGGCCAAGGAGGGCGACCAGTACGTCGCCTTCACCCTGGCCTTCGACAACCCTTCCAAGGTGCGTGTCGAACTCACGCCGTACGTGGTAGTGCGGGTTGGTCCCGACCGCCGAGAAACCCCCCGGGTGTACGAGGGCGAATCGCGGGAGGCGCTCATCCTCGAACCCGGCGACTCCACCGAGTACGACGTCGCATGCCTGATCCCGGAGGCCGACCGCGGCACGGTGGTCCTCGAGATCATCGACACCCCGGACCCGTCCCGCAACATCGCTTTGGCCGGCTCGATCGACTGATCAGTGGCGGAAGAGGTGCCGCCATTTCTACCCGATGGTCGGATTCATCGGATACGGCATCGCAGGGACTATCGGACTGGCCACATTCACTCCGACGTCGCAGGGCGTGCCCCTCCTGCTGCTGGTGGCCACCCTCGGAACGGTGGACGAGAACCGGGAATGCTGGCGGCGAATCGGGGCGCGTGCTTCGTCAGTGACGCGATCCAGGAACGTGGTCCGCTCCTTCGGTACGCCGGCCTGCGTCTTGTCCGCGACGAGCAGGACAGTCGGCATCCTGGGCAACGCCGGTGCCGCGTTGATCTACTTGATCATCGCCTTCACCTCGTAGGTCTCCACGATGTATCCCGCCCATCAGTAGGGACTACTGTCCGGACGCTTCCTGAGGCGTTGGGGTTACGGACGCTGGCGTTCCGCAAGCATTGCAGCTTCCTGTTAGTCCTCGGTGGCAAAATGCTTGCTAAGCATTAAGCCTGATGCTCGTGACCGGGATCTTGCTTGCCGGTTGCGTCTGAACCACCGAGTAGGCCCTCCCGACGGCTACCCCGGCCACCAGGTGACCCAATGGACTCTTCGTCGTTGTAGGCAGGGACAACCACGAGCATCTGGCGACTCGGCTGCACCGCCCTGCCATCACGATGACGTGGATTCCTCCCGATCCACGGCACCCGATCCTGCTTCGACGACGTTGGACGGGGCGGGGTGAAGACCCAGTGGCGGTAGAGGAGAAAGTTCCACGAGGTCGATCCTGCTACCACCGCAACCTTTGCCACCAGGTACCTATCGCCCACGTGCCCTGCGGTCGTCACCACCGCGAGTGTGATCACATAGTTGGCCACAACCAGCGAGCCGTACCGCAATGCGTGCTGCGTCAACCCCCGCGAGCCCCAGGATGACATTGCGGTCCGGTTGAGCAGAAAGTTCACCACCACGGCGGTACAGAAGGCCACCGTGGTGGCGAGGCCAAGCGGAACCCCATAGGACTCATGGAGTAGGGCTAGCAGTCCTATGTCGACGACAACGGTGAGACCGCCGACCACCAGGTAGCAAAACAGCTGACGTTGCAACCGCAGCCTGGGCACCGATGGCGACCGGCCGTCCGTGGGTCGGGAGGATGCTTCGGGGCCAGACATGTCCCTCTCCGTGGCTATGGTTCCAAAGCTGACATGCATGACCGGGTCCCGGGCCCAGCGCCGGGAGCGCCCGCAGACACCCGCGACGAGAACAGACGCACCTGGCGGCTGATGTCAGCCAGCCGCCGCGGTCGGCGTTTGAGGCACGCCGACCCAACGCACACGATAAGGGGGCCTGGACGACAGGCGGACAGATCCAACTGCTATCTCACGGCCCGACCGGCACGTAGAGGTCGAAGAATCCGATGTCCATCATTTGGTAGTGGTCCGCCGGCATCCGCAGGTACGGGGTCTGACCGTCTTGGTACACGAACGCGACCTCCGAAGGGTCGGCGGCGTTGACGGTGGCGTTCTCCCCGTCGAACCGGATGGGGAGGTGAACCGCGGCCTGGAGGCGCCCCGCGCCGAGGTAGTCGACCAGGTACGCGCCCCAGTAGTCGCCGGCGATGTAGCGGATCTGCCGGGTCTCCAACTCGCTGATCATCTGCTTGGCGTCGGTGTCGGGGTCGATCCATTCCCAGCCGACCTGCTGATGCACCACGGGAACGCATAGTAAGAGCGCCCATGCCGTCGGCACGGTGATCACCAGCCACGGCGAGTCGCGGATGCGCTCAGGGATCAGCAGCAGCCACGCCCCCAACCCCATCAACAGCTCCGGCAGGAACGGCAGGGCGTACCGCCCGTCCGCGATGTTGCTTAGTGGGGCGTACAGCGCGAGGACCGGGAACGCAAGAGCCCCGGCTACCAGGATCGGCAGGGCCTGTAGGCCCTTGCGGATCACCAGCAGCACCATCCCGACTATCGAACCGATGATCAGTAGGGCCGCCACCCCGACAGCCACCGCGTCGGGGCCGACCCAGTCCCCAGCCAACTCGGTGCGTAGACCGAAGGCCCGCGGGAGCAGCTCGGTGACGAACCTGGTCACGCGCTCGGGGTAGGTCGCTTCCACCACCGGCGTGGCTGATGCCGGCCAACCGTTCTGCGCCATGAACAGTAGCCACGGGCTGACTCCGAGCACCCCGCCGGCGGCGAGTGGCAGCCACCATCGGCGCAGCGCCCGCCGGCGGTACAGCGTCGGCGTGATCAACGCCAGCAGCGCGACCGTGCCGAAGATCGGATGGCTCCATATCGCGAACCCCGCGGCGAACCCGGCGAAGCCCGCAGTCCGGGCCAGGCGTTGTTCCGTGCGCATCGCGTGGCACGCCAACGCCAGCGCAGCGATCAGCGCGATGAACCCGGTCGTGTAGCCCATGTAGGGGCGCAGGAACAAGATCACCACCGCGCCGGAGGTGGTCCACCCGACCAGCGCCAGTGCCGCGGCCGGTACCCGACCGAAGATCGGCCGCGCCAACCGGTATAGCGCATAGCCGGCAACCACGGACAGCGCGATCGGCACGATCCGCAGCGGCCACACCCCGCTCCAAAACGCCAGGAACGGCGCAATCAGGTAGGTCTCGGTCGTCGAGCCGTAGTCGTTCCCGGCCACGATGAGGCGGAAGTTCCCACGCAGGACCTCGTACGCCTGCAGGCCGGTGACGCCCTCGTCGGCGTTCAATGGGACCAGCGAAGTGCGCATCAGCCAAACCCTGATCAGCACACCGATCGCCACCGCCGGAAGGCACGCGAGCAGCAGCTTACGGGTCGACACCCCGGCTCGGCGGTCCGACTTGGGGTCGGTGATCACCGGCATTCACTCGTCCTTCGGGCAATGTGCGACGGCATCAGGCTATCCGCACCGACGCGCCACGGCCTGCAGGACCAACAGTCGAGCGCGACTCGACGAGATTGTTGAGGAGTGAGCGATCTATCCGTGACTCGAAACTCCGTTCGGAGCGCCTGCCATGGAGTGCCGCCACCTTGGAGGAAGACAGTCCCGCTGCCCTTTGATACATCAATCATCGTCGCTTGGCGAGGCGTGTGAGCTGGCGAATGCGATCTTGAAGAAGGCGCTCTAGGGCACCGAGTCAACCTGCACGGCCTCCGGTCCGGCGTTGTACCCGCATGGCGACCGTTCAGCGGTATGCGGTGGGCGCCGGGATCGACCGCTTGTTGTGGTATGCGGCTCGGGCGCTCAGGCCAAGACGCCCATGCGCCACAGGTGCTCGTCGACCGCGCCGAGGAGCGGCAGGTTGTCAGCTTCGGTTGTCGAGGTGGTCGAGGCGTGGAACTTGGCGGCAACGACAGCCGCCATCTCCTCAATAACCATGCTGATCACAGGAGCGCGGCCGGGCACTCTGGTTGGTCCGCTGATGGCTGTTGCCAACGCTGTCTCCGCTGGGCGTCGAGTGGGCATTCGAGGCGCGGACCCATGTGTCGACCGTCCCGGCGGCGGCTGAGTCGCTATCCGGTCGTACCCGTGCCAGCCTTCTTCTACCCATCCGACATCCGAATGACGACGGCTATGGTTTGAGAAACTGCGAGCGCTGTTTGCGCAGGCTGACGGAGATGATGCGTGTGGCTTTGGCTACCGAGATGCTTTTGGTGAGCGGTGTGGCGTTGGATCTGGTGGGTGCCGGTGTCCTTTCGCACGCTCACAATGCCGAGTCGATCGTCGAGCTACGGGAGGACATTGGCGAAGAGGGGTCTGCGGTGGGGGAGCCTGATGCGCTCTCCACCCACGCTCAGCTGTTGGCAGAGAAACGGATCGGCTTTCTCCTCTTGGCCGTGGGGTTGGTTCTCTACTTGACCGGAGTCGTCTTGAAGAGTCCGGATGGCCCGGTGGTGATGGGCCTCGTCGCGGGTGGTGTCGTGGTGGCTGGCCTCATCGTCAGCGTCATCTTCACCCGGGTGGTTGGCCATCAGATTCGCGAGCAGGCACGCCGGGCGAGGGAGCAGCAGGACCCCGACGCGCTGCCCGAGCAGTAGCCAGCGCGGGTGTGGATTATCCGGCTGGTGTTCGCTGCTAACGCGCAAGTCCAGGTGATTTGGCGAGCCTGAGATTTCGGCGAGCATCTGGTCGGGCGGAGGGGCGAGTGATCGACTCGCCAAGCACGGGCGATTCTGGTGAGCTCTTAAAGTGCCGATAGCCGTCCCCCGGGTTCGTGGTGATCGCAACACCGAGCTGAGAGGTGTTGTCTGGTGGGGTTTTCTGATCGGATGGTTCCCGAGGTCTTTCAAACGTTCTGCGGCGATGCAACGAGGCGAGTTCATCACCGACTTCGCCGCCGAAGCTGGGACCTATCGCAAGAAGGGTGCGTACTGGCTGGCGGCCGCCGGCGGCGTGCGACCGCGGCGTGGTCGGAACCTGCAGGGTCGTTGCTTGACATTGGCGCAACGGGAGGAGATTGCGTTGGGTCGGGCCCAGGGTGATTCGATCCGGGCGATCGCCGCGGCTATCGGTCGTCGCCGTCGACGGTGTCGCGGGACCTGCGCCGTAACGCCGACGGACTGGGTCGTCACCGGGCGACGACCGCGCACGCGCTGGCCTATGTTCGGGCCTCGCGGCCGAAGCCGGCGAAGCTGCCACCAACCTCCGGCTGCGTGGGATCGTGGAGGCCGACCTGGCCAAGAAGTACTCCCCGCTTCGGCGGTCCAGGAATTTGTCCGTGCCGGCACTGTTGAGCCGATGCGCCTGAGGGTCTTCTCCTGATGGCCGGGCGCAGACGACATTTTCGGTTCCATCCGACGCCGTTCCGCCGAGTGCTAGCAGGTGCGGTACCAGGGTCCGGACGGCATCCGGAGATCGGCTCCGCACACGTTTCGTACCCGTTCTGACACGGTACGGTGGCTCACCCTCGTTGAGGGGGGCGATGATCCGAGGGGAATGGACCCCGTTGTCGGCCGGACTTCCCACGTTGTCGGAGTACGCCGGACGTTGGGTATCCGAGCGGCCGCTCGCCTAGCGTCGCCGCAAAGTGCTATCGCCTCCTGCGCGCTCTACTCAACACCGCAGCCAAGGTCGATCACCTCATCACGGCCAACCCGTGCCAGATGGCTGGGTATGACAAGGAGCGCGCCGCAGAGCGGCCGACTGGCGGGGTCGTCGAGGTAACAAGACTCGCGGAGGCGATCCAGCCGTGCTACCGGGCGCTGATCCTCTTCGCCGCGTTCACCGGTCTTCGCTGGGGCGAGCTGATTGCGCTCCGAGCCTGTGATGTCGACCTCGAGGCGGGCACCGTACGTGTCTGGCGGAAGATCGCCGAGCTGCAGGACGGCACCCGACTTGCCGGACCACCGAAGTCGGAGCAGAGCCAGCGCACCGTAGCACTCCCGGCACGGCTGATCGAAGAAGTTCGCACCCACCTCGAGACCTATCCCGCCGGCTTGGAGGAGCCGATCTTCAGGGGGCCGCTCGGAGCAGCACTTCGACGCAACAACTTCGCTCAGTCTCTCGGATGGGGTGCGTTGGTTGCCGAAGCGGGGCTCCCACCGGGTTTCGGCTTCCACGACCTACGCCACACCGGCAACACGTTGGCCGCGGCCAGCGGAGCCAGGACTCGCGAGTTGACGCACCGGATGGTGCACAGCAGCGTACGGGCTGCCCTCATCTACCAGCACGCCGCCAGCCAACGCGACCACGAGATCGCCGCAGCGATGGACCAGCGAATCGCGCGGGAAGTCGCAGGGCTAGGGCCCATTAAGGCCCAACCACCCCCAAGCGAAGGGCGGCAGCCAGAAACGAACGCCTCGAGACCTTAGCTGACCAGGTGAGATGGTATGGAGCGGGTGACGAGAATCGAACTCGCATGACCAGCTTGGAAGGCTGGGGCTCTACCATTGAGCTACACCCGCATGAGGTTCGTCGGGGCGACAGGACTCGAACCTGCGGTCTCTTGCTCCCAAAGCAAGCGCGCTAGCCACTACGCTACGCCCCGTACCTCGCGCCGCGGCCTCGACGACCGACGGTGCCCGAGAAGTGTAGGGCACGGCGTGGGCCAAAGAGGATTTGGCTGCCTCAGGTGGCGACCGTACGATGGCCAACGGCTCTGCCCGCGAGCCGCGCGAGCGGCCGGGCCCCGCCATTCCTCCCCGCAGCCTCAGGAGTATCTAGCGTGCCCAGCACTGTCGAGCAGTTGAGCCCCACCCGGGTCAAGATCACCGTCGAGGTCCCGTTCGCCGACCTCAAGCCCAGCGTGGACAAGGCCTACCGCGACATCGCGCAGTCGATCAACATCCCTGGTTTCCGCAAGGGCAAGGTTCCGCCGCTGGTCATCGATCAGCGTTTCGGTCGGGGCGCGATCCTCCAGGAAGCCCTCAACGAGGCGTTGCCACGCTTCTACGGCGCTGCCGTGGCCGAGAACAAGCTGAGCCCCTTGGCCCAGCCCGAGGTCGAGGTGACCAAGCTCGAAGACGGGGACCTGGTCGAGTTCGTGGCCGAGGTTGACGTGCGGCCCGATTTCGAGCTGCCCGCACTTGACGGTCTGCGGGTCGAGGTGGAACCGGTCGAGGTGACCGACGCGCAGGTCGACGAGGAGCTCGAGACGCTGCGGAACCGATTCGGCGCCCGCGAGACCGTCGACCGGCCGGCGCAGACCGGTGACCGGGTCACGTTGGATCTGGTTGCGAGCCAGGACGGGGCAACGCTCGATGACGCCACGGCCGAAGGGCTCGAGTACGAGGTCGGCTCCGGTTCCATGCTGGACGGTCTGGACGAGGCAGTGGTCGGCTTGGCGGCCGGTGAGTCGGCCACCTTCACCTCCACCCTGGTCGGCGGCCCCCGCAAGGGTGAGGAGACCGACATCGAGGTGCGGGTGACCAAGGTCGCTCAGCAGGAGCTGCCCGAGCCGGACGACGAGTTCGCACAGCTCGCATCGGAGTTCGACACCGTGGCGGAGCTGCGGGCCGACCTGGCGGGACGCCTGGCCAACCTGGCGCGGCTCGAACAGGCATCGGCCGCTCGCGACGCGGTGCTCGAGCAGGTCCTCGCGCAGGTGCAGGTCGAATTGCCCGAGAACATGGTCCAAGCCGAGTTCGAGACCCGCAAGAAGGACCTCGAGTCGTCGCTGCAGAACGCCCAGCTGAGCCTGGAGGAGTATCTCGCCGACGGGGAGCAGACGCCGGAGGGATTCTGGAGTGAGCTCGAGCAGCGCACGGCCACGGCCCTGCAGGCTCAGATGGTGCTGGACAAGTTGGCGGAGGAGCGGGAAGTCAATGTCGACCAGAACGACCTGACCCAATACATCATCCGGCGGGCCCAGCAGGAGAACACGGCCCCGCAGCAGATCGCCGACCACCTCCAAGAACATCCCCACCACATCGACGAGTACATGACCGAGATCCGCCGGGGCAAGGCGCTGGCCCTGCTCGTCGAGGCGGCCGAGGTCACGGACACGGCGGGCCAGTCCCGGTCGACCTGGAACGGCTGCAGCCTGACGGGTCGCTGCGGAGTGAAGACCCGGCGGATGACGAGAATATCTCCGGCGAAGCAAAGTAGAAGGCGAGAATTCGTCGGCGGAGGAGCCTTCCAGCCGACCCTGAGCAAGTCCCCGAAAGCCTCATCAGATCTTGAGCTGATCTAGATCAAACCCCGAGGGCTCCGCAAGGTTGATCGTTCAAGATCTCTGTATCGCCAAGAGAGCAGGATGCGGAGCCAGATCAGGGGAGGCTCCGGCAAGCTCGAGGTGAGCGGCTCTTCGGGAAACGCAGTTCGGGGGAACGTCAACTCGGGGACAGAGCCACGTGTGATGGTCAGGACTGGAAATCACCGTTCCAGCCCTGACCATCATGCATTTCGGGCCTTCTGCTGCTCACGGATCCATTGACGATTCATGGACCATGGTTTGACGGTGCATCACTGTGCGCCCAGAGCGAACACGCGCGGCGAGCCCTCTGCTCGGAGTGGGCAGGAGGGTAGTTTCGTCCCCGTGAACGCATACCTGAACGCATACGAGGGACCGATCCCGTCGGTGAACGCGGCGGTCAATTCGCTCCCGCGGATGGCGGGTCGCGGCGGCAACAACATCGGCTTGGACGACAACGTCTACCAGGCGCTGCTGCAGAACCGGATCATCTTCCTCGGTTCCGAGGTCAAGGACGAGAACGCCAATGCGATCTGCGCGCAGATGCTGTTGCTGAACGCGGAGGATCCGCACCGCGACATCTACCTCTACATCAACTCACCGGGTGGTTCGGTCGACTCGGGCATGGCGATCTACGACACGATGAAGTGGATCTCCAACGACGTGGCCACGGTGGCCATGGGCCTCGCCGCGTCGATGGGTCAGTTCCTGCTCTGCGCCGGCACCAAGGGCAAGCGCTACGCCCTGCCCGCACAGCCGGATCATGATGCATCAGCCGTCCGGCGGTCTGGGTGGCACCGCGAGCGACATCCGGATCCAGGCGGAGCAGTCGCTGCACATCAAGTCCACCATGCAGCGGTTGATCGCCGAACACACCGGGCAAACGCTGGAGCAGATCGAAGCCGACTCCGACCGGGACCGTTGGTTCACCGCGGAGCAGGCGCAGACGTACGGATTCATCGATCACGTCTACACGGCTGCCGCGCAGATCCCGTCCTCGCAAGCCCCGAATCAGTGAGAGAGCAGAACCTCATGAACTTCACGACCTCCGATGCCCAGCTCCCTCGCACGCCGATGCTGAAGTCGCAACAGTTCGCGCCGACGATGGACTACTACATCCCGCAGTGGGAAGAGCGAACGTCGTACGGCATGCGCCGGATCGACCCGTACACCAAGCTGTTCGAGGACCGCATCATCTTCCTCGGAACTCCGATCAGCGACGAGATCGCCAACGCCGTGATGGCCCAGCTGCTGTGTCTGCAGCAGATGGACGCCGAGCGCCAGATCGACATCTACATCAACTCCCCCGGCGGATCGTTCACCGCCTTGACCGCGATCTACGACACGATGCGCTACATCAAGCCGGACGTCAGCACGGTGTGCCTGGGCCAGGCGGCCTCCGCGGCGGCGGTCATCCTGGCGGCCGGCACCAAGGGCAAGCGGTTGGCCCTGCCGAACAGCCGGATCCTGATCCATCAGCCGGCTACCGAGGGTGGTTACGGCCAGTCCTCCGACATCGAGATCCAGGCGCGGGAGATCTTGCGGATCCGTTCGCTGATGGAGGAGATGCTCGCCACCGACACCGGCCGCTCGACCGACGAGGTGAGCAAGGACATCGAACGCGACAAGTACCTGACCGCCGAGCAGGCGCTCGAGTACGGCATCATCGACGAAGTCCTGAGTCCGCTGAAGGCGGTGGCCGTCTGACGTCCGCCACGGCTCGCCAAACGGGGTGAGAATGTCCTCCACATCGTCTGCGGCCCGCGTTAGGGTGGTCGGACAGCCGGTCTGAGCAGGTCAAATCGGAAGTCTGAAATAGTGTTCCGAGGGAGGAGGCGGCGTGGCACGAATCGGGGAGAGCGGTGATCTGCTCAAGTGCTCGTTCTGCGGGAAGAGCCAGAAGCAGGTCAAGAAGCTCATCGCCGGGCCCGGCGTCTACATCTGCGACGAATGCATCGATCTCTGCAACGAGATCATCGAGGAGGAGTTCTCCGACGGCCATGAGGTCGGCCTGCTCGAAGAGCTGCCCAAGCCGCATCAGATCCGGCAGTTCCTCGACGGGTACGTCATCGGACAGACCGGCGCCAAGAAGGCGCTCGCCGTCGCCGTCTACAACCACTACAAGCGAGTGCAGGCGCAAGCCGCCAGCCCGCCGCGACGCGCCGAGGACGACGGGGTCGAGCTGGGCAAGTCCAATATCTTGCTGATCGGTCCGACCGGCTGCGGCAAGACCTACCTGGCCCAGACCCTGGCCAAGATGCTGAACGTACCGTTCGCCATCGCCGACGCCACGGCCCTCACCGAGGCGGGCTATGTCGGCGAGGACGTCGAGAACATCCTGCTCAAGCTGATCCAGGCCGCCGACTTCGACGTCAAGAAGGCCGAGACGGGGATCATCTACATCGACGAAGTCGACAAGATCGCTCGGAAGAGCGAGAACCCCTCGATCACCCGCGACGTCTCCGGCGAAGGGGTGCAGCAGGCGTTGCTCAAGATCCTGGAGGGCACGTCCGCCTCAGTGCCTCCGCAGGGTGGTCGCAAGCACCCGCACCAGGACTTCATCCAGATCGACACCACCAACGTGCTGTTCATCGTCGGGGGCGCGTTCGCCGGGCTGGACCACATCATCGCCTCCCGGGTCGGGAAGCGGCCACTCGGCTTCAACAACAATCTCGAGTCCCGCCGCGAGAGCTCCGAGGATCCGTTCGCCGACGTCCGGCCGGAGGACCTGGTCAAGTTCGGGCTGATCCCCGAGTTCATCGGTCGGCTGCCGATGATCTCCTCGGTCAGTCCCTTGGACCGGGACGCTTTGATCCGCATTCTGATCGAGCCGCGCAACGCGCTGGTCAAGCAGTTCAAGAAGCTGTTCGATCTCGACGGCGTCGAACTGGAATTCACCGACGACGCCATTGAGGCGATCGCCGATCTGGCCCTGTTGCGCGGCACCGGCGCCCGGGGGCTGCGGGCGATCCTCGAAGAGGTTCTTCTCAACGTCATGTATGACGTCCCCAGTCGCGACGACGTCGCCCAGGTCATCATCACCGCCGAGGTCGTCAAGGACTCGGTGCTCCCCACTCTCGTCCCGCGGGAGAAACTGGCCAAGCGGGAGCGGCGCGAAAAGTCGGCCTGACATCCTGGGGATCGCTCCGGGAGTGCTTGCCTGCACGATCGTGGTCCCCTCACCCGTCCGGCCTCCTCGACTTAGTGATGCACGTCCGAGGCAGTGGTTTACGATGTAAATATCTGCCGCGTCGACCCCGCCGTCCGAGGTGTCGCCTGCCGGCCGGAACGAGGAGGCATCGTGGAAACGAAGAGGTTGCGGTCCGTGGCGGTCCTGGCGACGGCGGCGGTGATCGTCTTGTCGGCGTGCAACCCGGCGGCCCAGCGGGGCCCGGAGCCGGCCAACAGCCAGGCGGCCGGATTCAGCAAAGACGTCAGCGGGACCCTGAAAACCAGTGGGTTCAATCCGGACGACGAGGTCGGTAAGGCCCGGTCCGACTATGCCGCCAAGCAGCTGTCCGGGGTGACGATTCAGCAGGACACCACCGGGTTCGATGCCCAGAAGTTCGCGGCCCAAGCGGCGGCCGGGAGGGTTCCCGACCTGCAGCAGGTCGACCGGAGTGTGGTCGCGACCCTCGCCGACAAGGACCTCATCATCCCGATCGACGAGTGCTACACCCTGTACGGCGTGACGCCGGACCAGCAGTACTACCCCTCGACCATCGACGACGTCACCTACGATGGCAAGGTCTACGCCGTTCCGCAGTTCTTCCAGCCGTCGGCGTTGATCGCCAACAAACGGGTGCTCGACAGCGCGGGGGTGACGCCCGAGCAACTCGACACCTCCAAGCCGGCCGAGATCGTCGCGCTGGCCAAGAAGATGTACGCCGAGAAGGGCGGCAAGCCGACCGTGATCGGCTTCGACGCCGACCTGCCGGGGTCCGCGTTCATCTGGTTCACCGCTTTCGGTGGCCGCACCAACGACGAGACCGGCCGGCCGACCCTAGACGACCCCAAGAACGTCGAGGCGCTGACCTGGTTGAAGCAGTTGATGGACGCCCAGGGTGGCTACGCCCCGATCAAGAGCTTCAAGGATTCGATGGACGCATTCGGAGACAAGAACCAGTACGTGCAGAACCAGGTCGGCGTGCAGACGTGGGCGCAGTGGTACGTGAACGTGCTGGCCGGCACCCAGGACAAGGTGTCGCTCGTGGCGGTGCCGATCAAGACCCTCGAGGGCAAGCCGCTCGCCATGGCGTCGGGGACCGCATTCGTGATCCCCACCGCTGGGAAGAACCGCAACGCCGCCTGCGCCTGGATGATCAACGCCACCTCCGAGGCGGCCTGGGTCGCGGCCGGTACCGCACGGGCGAAGACGGTCGAGGCCGAGAAGAGCATCAACACCGGCTTGTTCACCGGCTCACCGGTCGCCGATGAGGCCGTCCGTGCGCAGTTCGTCAAGCCGAGTGGCAACGCCGACTTCGATCAGGTGATCACGACCTACTACGAGATCTTGCCCGAGAATGTGACGCGCGGTGCCTCGGCGGTCGGCCAGTCGATCGATCAGAACATCACCAATGCCGTCTCCGTCGCACTCACCGGCGAGAAGTCGCCGCAGCAGGCGTTGGCCGATGCTCAGGCGTCGTCCCTGCGGGCCTGGGACCAGTCGAAGGCCGGGAAGCGCTAAGTGGCCCCTCGGCAGAAGTACAACCGCGGCGAAGCCATCGCCGGCCTGCTGTTCATCTCGCCGTGGATCGTCGGCTTCTTGATCTTCACCATCATCTCGATGACCTGGAGCCTGCAACTGTCGTTCTCCGATTACGATCTGGCCACCAACGTCGGCGCACCGGTCGGATTCGAGAACTACCGCCTGCTGCTCGAGGATCCGAAGGTACTGACGGCGCTGGGCAACACGTTCTTCTACGCGCTGCTGGCGGTCCCGGCCGAAGTGATCCTGGCGCTCGCCCTGGCCTCGCTGCTCAACTCGGTGCGGCGCGGTTCGGGCACGTTCCGGACGCTGTTCTACCTGCCGAAGCTCACGCCCGTGGTCGCCACGGCGTCGGTGTTCCTGCTGCTGCTGAACGGCAACACCGGCGCGATCAACCAGTTCCTCGGCCTGTTCGGTATTCCGGGTCCGCAGTGGCTGACCGATCCCGCCTGGGTCAAGCCCGCCATCGTGATCATGAGTCTGTGGACGGTGGCGGGATCCATGCTGATCTTGATGGCGGCGCTGCAGAACGTGCCTCGCGACCTGTACGAGGCGGCTTCGGTCGACGGCGCCAGCCGGGTTCGCCAGTTCTTCTCGATCACCGTGCCGCTGATATCGCCGACGCTGTTCTTCCTCACCATCGTGAACACGATCGCGGCGCTGCAGGTGTTCGACCAGGCGTACCTGCTCTTCTATCGAGACGGCACCAGCAGCGCTCCGGACGCCGCCTTGTTCTACGGCGTCTACCTGTTCCAGCAGGCGTTCCGGCAGTTCAATTTCGGGCTGGCCGCGGCCATGGCCTGGTTGCTCTTCCTGATCATCCTGGGCATCACCGCCGTCCAGCTCAACGTGGGCAACCGGCTGGTGCACTACGAGGGAGGTGCCCGGTGACCATCGCCGCCGCTCCGCCGGAGGCCACTCGGCCCGCCTCGGCGCCACCGAGCGAAACCCACATCGTCGGCTCCCGCCGGAGCGCGGCCTGGCAACGCGTTGGGCAGATCGTCCGCTGGGCGCTGCTGATCGGAGTCTCGGTCGCCTTCATGTACCCCTTCGCCTGGTTGTTGGCGGCCAGCCTGAAGCCGCGGGGCGAGGTGTTCGACAACCGACTGATCCCGCAGACGTTTACGCCGCAGAACTACGTCGAGGTCTGGGAGAAGCTGCCGCTGTTGGCCTGGGTGGGCAATTCGCTGCTGATCGCCATCCTGTCGGCCACCTTGATGACCCTGTCGAGCTCGCTGGTGGCGTTCGGCTTCGCCTACTTCCGGTTCCCGCTGCGGCGGCTGTTGTTCGGCCTGGTGCTGGCCTCGATGATGCTCCCCGGTGCCGTGACGTTGGTGCCGAACTACCTCATCTGGGACTGGCTGGGCTGGCTCGGCACCAATGTGCCGCTGTGGGGAGCGGCGCTGTTCGGCTCCGGCTTCTACATCTTCTTGATGCGGCAGTTCTACATGTCGCTGCCCCGGGACCTGTTCGAGGCGGCCCGGGTGGACGGCTGCTCCTACTTCGGGCTGTGGCGGCGGATCGCGTTCCCACTGGCGCTGCCGTCGGCCATCATCGTGTTCATCTTCGAGTTCCAGGCCTCCTGGCAGAACTTCCAGGCGCCACTGATCTACCTCAACTTCGGCGACCCCACGCAATACACGGTGCCGCTGGGCATCGCGCAGGCGATGACGCAGTTCAGCCCGACCGCCGGCGGTCAGGGGGACTACCAGTACGTGATGGTCGCCTCGCTGCTGGTCACGTTGCCGATGATGATCATCTTTGTCCTCGGTCAGCGCTACTTCATCGAAGGCGTCGCCACCGCCGGTCTGAAAGGCTGACCCGAACAGCGGCTAGCCTCGCCGCTGACTGCTCAACGGGATTCGGTCACCATCGGCGGAATCCACATCCACCGGGCCGCCCAACATCATCCGGCGGGCGGCGGCGTCCTTGAGCCGGTCGGGTACGAGGCGTACCAGCGCCATCAGCACCTTCGCCGACGTGGGTGACGCGTATCTGATCTTGGGTCGGCGGGCGGTGGCGGCTCGGTGGATGACCTCGGCGATCACCGACGGCTCGACCGCGAAGTCGTCGGCCGATGCGTACATCGTGTCCATGGCCGCCACGTGCGCGGCGTAGGCGGTGCCGGCCGAATACGTGCGGGCGCTCCGCAGGGCCCCGTCACCCCATTCGGTCCGGATGGCGCCCGGTTCGACGATCACCACCTGGACGTCGAAGTCGTGCAGTTCGAGTCGCAGGGAGTCCGAGAAGCCTTCGACGGCGAACTTGCTGGCGTGGTACCACGCGCCGAGCGGCTCGCCCATGCGGCCGCCGATGGAGGAGACGTTGATGATCCGGCCGCGACGGGCCTGGCGCATGGTGGGCAGCACGAGCTGGGTCAGGCGCGCGAGTCCGAAGAGGTTGACGTCGAGTTGCCGCCGGGCCTCCTCGATGGGAACGGTCTCGACCGCGCCGTAGGAGCCGTAGCCCGCGTTGTTGACCAGCACATCGATCCGGCCGTGCTCCGCCAGTATCGTGTCGACCACGGCCCGCATCGACGCGTCGTCGGTCACGTCCAGCTCGACGGCGTGAATCCCACGCGCGGCCAGTCCGGTCATCCGGTGCAGCCGCCGCGCGCCTGCGTAGACGACGAACCCCCCCTCCTGCAACCGCTCGGCCGTTGCCTCGCCGATCCCGGACGAGGCTCCCGTGACGATCGCGACCGGCTGTTCCATCTCAACTCCTAACTAACTGGATGGTTACTTGATACCATCGAAGCACTAAGCGTGTCCGGTTGTCAACCAACTCGTTAGTTGAAAAGATGTACCCGTGGCCCGGGACGCGGAACAGACCAAGCAGCGCCTGCTCGAGGCGGCGATCGCCGAGTTCAGTGCGTACGGGATCGCCGGCGCCCGAGTGGACCGGATCGCGGCCGGCGCCGGGGCCAACAAGTCACTGATCTACTCCTACTTCGGCAGCAAGGAGAAGCTCTTCGAGGCCGTGACGGCTGCCCTGCTGCTGGACACCGTCAGCGAGGCACCGATCACCCCGGACGACCTCCCGGGGTACGCGGTGGCGTTGTACGACAGCTACCTGCGGCGACCGGAGGTTCTCCGGCTGTCGATGTGGTTCCGCCTCGAGGCGGGGGCGGACACGCCTGAGCCGGAGGCGTTGCGCCGGGCGAACGCCGCCAAGGTGGCCGGCATCAAGCGGGCGCAGCGGGAGGGCATCGTGCGTACCGACATCGGCGCCGCCGAGTTGTTGGCGGTGATCATCTCCCTTTCCTTGCTCGGGGCCTATTCGGCTCCCGGCCTCGACGTCGCCGCGCAACCGGCCGCGGTGCGCAAACGACAGCGTGAAGCGGTCCGGGCGGCGGCCGCCTCGGCGATCAGCCCGGACTGAGATCCGTCACGACTCGACCAGGGTCACGTCGACCCTCACCGGAGGGTCGGTGGGGGTCCAGACGACGTCCCCGACCAGCCGACCGACGGCCCGCAGGTCGGCCTCGATGCCGCGTAGCCGCTCGATCGAGTCGGCCGGTCCGGCGATCGTCGCCGCGCTGACCTCGGTCTTCATCGACACCTTGGCCTGCGACTTGGCGCCGCGGATGGCGATCAGGGCCTCCGCCAGATCACCGAGCAACTCCGGGTCGCCGGTGATCGCCAGCTCGGCCGGATCCGGCCAGGATGCGGTGTGGATGGAGCCGTCGCGCCACCACGACCACACTTCCTCGGTGACGAAGGGCATGATCGGCGCCAGCAGCCGCAACAGCACATCCAGCGCCAGCCCGAGGGCGGCGCGGGCCGAGGCGGCGCCGTCGGCACCCTGCGCCCCGTAGGCGCGTTCCTTGACCAACTCGAGGTAATCGTCACAGAACTGCCAGAAGAACCGTTCGGTGACATCCAGCGCGCCGGTGTAGTCGTAGGCGTCGAAGGCCGCGGTGGCGTCGACGATCACCGTACGAAGCGCCACCAGCAGGGCCCGGTCCGCCGGCTCCGTCACCGCCGAGAGGTCATTACTCGCTCCCAGGCCGAGTACGAACCGGCTGGCGTTCAGCACCTTGAGGGCCAGCCGCCGACCCACCTTCATCTCCCGCTCGTCGAAGGGGGAATCCAGGCCCGGGCGGGCCTTGGCCGCGCGCCAGCGCACGGCGTCGGACCCGTACCGATCCAGCACGTCGGTCGGCACGACCACGTTGCCCCGGGACTTGCTCATCTTCTTGCGGTCGGGGTCCATGACCCAACCGCTGATCATGGAGCGGTACCAGGGGAGAGAGTGGTTCTCGTAGTGCGCCCGCACCACCCGGGAGAACAGCCAGGTCCGGATGATTTCGTGCGACTGCGTGTTGAGGTCCATCGGGAAGGTGACCGCGAACAGCTCCGGGTCGCGTTCCCATCCGCAGACGATGTGCGGGCTCAGCGAGGACGTGGCCCAGGTGTCCATGACGTCCGGGTCGGCCATGAAGCCGGCCGGCGCCCCGCGCTGCGATGCCTCGTAACCCGGCGCCGGCTCCGAGCTCGGGTCGATCGGGAGTTGATCTTCGTCCGGCATGATCGGCTGGTCGTAGCGCGGTTCGCCCTCGGCGTCCAGCGGATACCAGACGGGGAACGGCACGCCGAAGAACCGCTGTCGGGAAATCAGCCAGTCACCGTTCAGACCGCCTACCCAGTTGTCGTAGCGGTGCTTCATGTTCGGTGGGATCCAGGTCAGCTCCATCCCGCGGTCCAGCAGGGTCCGCTTCAGCTCCGGGTCCCGCCCGCCGTTGCTGATGTACCACTGCCGGGTGGAAACGATCTCGAGCGGCTTGTCCCCGTTCTCGTAGAAGTTCGCCTTGCGAGTGGTCGGGGTCGGCTCGGCCACCAGGTCACCGGAGGCCCGCAACCGGGCCACCATCGCCTCGCGCGCGCTGAACGTGGTCTTGCCGGCGATCTCCGTCCACGCATCGGTGGCCGGGATCCACGCAGGTGGTTCGGCCATGATCCGTCCGTCCCGGCCGATGATCACCCGGGTCGGCAGTCGCAACTCACGCCACCACGTCACGTCGGTCAGGTCGCCGAACGTGCAGCACATCACCAGACCGGTGCCCTTGTCGGGCTCGGCCAGAGCGTGGGCCACGACGGGCAACTCCACCCCGAAGACCGGGCTGAACACGGTCGAGCCGATCAGCTGGGCGTACCGCGGGTCGTCGGGATGCGCGATCAGCGCGACGCAGGCAGCGATCAACTCCGGTCGGGTGGTCTCGATGAGCACAGGTCCTGCTGCGCTGTGGAACGCCACCCGGTGCATGCTTCCCGGGTAGTCGCGCGCGTCCAGCTCCGCCTGGGCGACCGCGGTCTGGAACGTGACGTCCCACATGGTCGGAGCCTCCGCCAGGTAGGCCTCGCCGCGCTTCAGGTTGCGCAAGAACCCGAGTTGGGCGACCTTGATCGAGTCGTCGGAGATGGTGGTGTAGAGGTCGTCCCAGTTGACACTCAAACCCACCCGGCGCCACAGGTCCTCGAAGGCCTTTTCGTCGACGTGGGTCAGCTCGTGACACAGTTCGACGAAGTTGCGCCGGCTGACGGGAACCTGCCGCTTGGGATCAGGCTTGACCGGCGGGCTGAAGTCCTCCTCGTACGGCAGTGACGGATCGCAGCGCACTCCGTAGTAGTTCTGCACCCGGCGCTCGGTCGGGAGGCCGTTGTCGTCCCAGCCGATCGGGTAGAACACCTGCTTTCCGCGCATTCGCTGATACCGGGCGATCAGATCGGTGTGGGTGTAGGAGAAGACGTGTCCCACGTGCAACGACCCGGACACGGTCGGCGGGGGAGTGTCGATGCTGTAGACCTGCTCGCGGGTGGCCGGGCGAACGAACGCGTACGTACCGTCGGCCTGCCAGCGCTCGCGCCACTTGTCTTCGAGCCCTTCCAGCGCCGGCCGCTCGGGTACGACCTGAGCGCCGGCAGGGGACGCGTTCGGTCGGAGGTCGGTCGCTGCGCTGGTCATTCTGTAAATCCTAGGCAGCACCGACCACCAAGCGCACATCCATTGAAGTATGGTAAGCCTCACCTAATTACCACGAGGAGTTCCATGAACGGGTCTCGACGACAACTGCTGCTCGGATTGGCCGGCCTCGCCGTCGCGGCGACGGGCGTCAGCGGGTGTGGCACTTCGACCCGGCCGGAAGCCGCTCCGAGCAGCGCCGGCGGAGCCGAAGCCGGCGCCTTCCCGGCCACCATCGAGCACCGCTTCGGTCAGACCACCGTCGAACAGGCGCCGGTCCGGGTCGTCGCCGTCGGACTCAAAGAGCAGGACGACCTCCTTGCGCTGGGCGTCGTGCCCGTGGCGGCCACGAAGTGGCTCGACTTCCCCGATGGCGGCGTGTACGGGGAATGGGCTGCCGCCGCACTCGGCGCCTCACCGAAACCGACGGTCCTGAGCGACACCGCCATCGAGTTCGAGAAGATCGCCGCGCTGCGACCCGACCTGATCGTCGCCGTGTACTCGGCCCTCACCAAGGCCGACTACGACAAGCTGTCCAAAGTGGCGCCGACCGTCGCGCAGTCCAAGGAGCATCAGGATTGGGGTGTGCCCTGGGACGTCCAGGCGTTGACCGTTGGGAAGGCCGTCGGTCAGCCGGCGAAGATGCAGGTCCTGGTGGATTCGGCCCGGGCCCAGCTCACCGAAACGGCCAAGGCGCACCCCGAGTTCGCCGGGAAGACCGGGCTGGTGGCCAGCCCGTACGAAGGCATCTTCGTCTACGGACGCCAAGATCCCCGGCCTCGGCTACTCACCGAGCTGGGCTTCAAGCTGCCGAACGACTTGGACGAGGTGACCAAGAGCGCCTGGGGTGGCCAGCTGAGCACCGAACGGGTGGACTTCGTCGACACCGACGCGCTGATCTGGTTCGTCGAAGCGGGTCAGCGAGCCACGCTGGAGAAAGCCGAGAGCTATGCCCGGCTCCGGGTGCACCGCGAGGGCCGCGCCATCTACAGCGAAGTCGACGACAAGATCAACAACGCCTTCTCCCTACTCACCGTCCTGAGCCTGCCGTACCTGCTGGACCACCTTGCCCCCCGCCTGGCGGCCGCCGTGGATGGTGACCCAGCGACCAGCACCGACGAACCGGAGTAACCGGCAACGCGGCGTATCGGTCGGGAAGGCCCCCCTAGACTGCATCAGTCATGGACAACGAGACCCACGCCGAGATCGTCGCCACGCTGACCAGCCGATGGCCGGAGCACCGGGTGGCGCCCAGCTTGGGCCGGATCGCCGCATTGACCGGGCTGTTGGGCGATCCCCAACGGTCCTACCCGGTCATCCACCTCACCGGAACCAACGGCAAAGGCAGCACCGCGGCCATGATCGAGTCGTTGTTGCGCGCTGACGGGCTGCGGACCGGCCGGTTCACCAGCCCGCACGTGACCGGGGTGACCGAGCGGATCACCATCGACGGGCTACCGATCTCGGAGGAGCGCTTCGACGAGACCTGGCGCGAGCTCGAGCCGTACGTGGCGATGGTGGACGAGCAACAGATCGACGGCGTGCCGATGACCTTCTTCGAGATCATCACCGCAATGGCCTACGCGGCCTTCGCCGACGCCCCGGTCGACGTGGCCGTCATCGAGGTCGGCCTGGGGGGCACCTGGGACGCCACCAACGTGGCCGACGCCGACGTGGCCGTGATCACCCCGATCGACGTGGACCACACCCATCTACTCGGCAACACGATCACCGAGATCGCCGGCGAGAAGGCGGGCATCATCAAGCCCGGCGCCCAGGCCATCCTTGCTGGGCAGCCGGTGGAGGCGGCGCACGTGCTGCTGCAACGTTGCGCCGACGTGGGAGCCCTGGTCCACCGAGAGGGCATCGAGTTCGGCGTGCTGGACCGGCAACTCGCCGTCGGGGGCCAGCTGCTGCGGCTCAACGGCGCCGAAGGCCCCGTCGACCAGGTCTTCTTGCCGCTGCACGGCGCGCATCAAGCCGCCAACGCCGCGCAGGCGGTGGCCGCCGTCGAGGCCTTCCTCGGCATGAAGGCGCTGAACCCGGACGTGGTGCGAGAGGGTCTCGCCCAGGTGCACTTCCCCGGTCGGCTGGAACTGGTTCGCCGATCTCCGTCCGTCGTGCTGGACGCGGCCCACAATCCGCACGGGGCCCGGGCGGCTGCCGCCGCAGTCACGGAGGCATTCAACTTCAGTCCGCTGGTCGGCGTCGTGGCCGTGATGGCCGACAAGGACGCGGAAGCGCTGCTCCGGGTCTTCGAAGAGACGATGCAGCAAGTGGTGATCACCCAGGTGGCCTCGACGACGCGACGGATGCCGGCCGAGGAACTCGCCGAACTGGCGGCGTCGATCTTCGGGGCGGACCGGGTGCACGTCGCCCCGCGGTTGGACGATGCCCTCGAGCGGGCCGTCACCTTGGCGGAGGCCGAAGGAATGGGCGCACCGGGAGTGCTGGTGACCGGGTCAGTCGTGCTGGTCGGCGAGGCGCGGCGGCTGCTGGTCGGTGAGCAGCCTCCCGAAGGGCAAGCCAGCGAGGACCTCGACGACGATTGGGACGCCGACTATGACGCCGACTACGCCGACGCGTCCGACTTCACCGACGGAGGGACCGAATCGGAAGACGGTCACCGGTGACCACCCTCAGTCCCGACAATCCGATGCGGAACGTCCTGCTGGCGGTGTTGATCTTCGAGGTCGTGGTCTTCGGCCTCTCGATCCCGGTGATGATCTTGGTCTCCAACGTTCCCGCGATCGTGGCCGCCCTCGCCGGTGGCGGCGCCGCCCTCTTGGCCCTGGTGGCCGCGGGCCTGCTGCGTCGGCCGGTTGGCTACTACGTGGGCTGGGTCGCACAGATCGCCGGTATCGCCCTCGGTTTCCTGACCCCGGGCATGTTCGTCCTCGGCATCATCTTCGCGGCGCTGTGGCTCTTGACGTTCGTGCTCGGCAAGCGACTCGAGGCACAGCAGCGACCGACCTGACTCAATCGAGCCGGGTCGCTCCCGCCAGCAGCTTCGCCGCCGGCTCGGCGTCGAGCCCCTCGGTGAGGTCGAACGCCGTACCGCGCTCCTCGCCGGCCTGAAGCACCGGATTGGCGGAGAGACCAGGTACGTCGTCGGCGGAGACGCCGGCGGCCACCAAGGCCTGCCCGAATGTCCAGTCGATCAGCTGGCGATCCGCCCCGAAGAAGCGCTGGAGTTCGGCCAGGCCCTCCAGCGGGCCGGCCGACATGTGCACACCGTTGAAGTTGTAGCTGACCGTCGCCAAGCCGAAGGCCGCCGGGTCGGAGAACAGGCGGCCGCGGATCGACCCTGCATCGGCCCGGGCCGGATCGGTCGCGCCGATCAGATTCTCGCGCAGCCGCGACCAGTCGGTCGGGCTGCTGCAGTGCAGGAAGGCGCAAACCGTGTCCTCAGCGGTGAAGAAACCCAGCTGGCGAGGATGGAACCCGTTGAGGATGATCACCGGGTCGCCGTCGAGCCGCACCGGCGCCGCGTACGTCCCCGGGCCGAGCCGGGTGACTTCGGCGTTCGCGAACAGCACTCCGAGCGCGTACGGGCTGAACTCCGGGTGCGCCGCCAGGAACTGGTGCCCGCCCAGCACTCTCGTGGAATTCAGGGGGGCGCTGTCCAGGGTTTCGCCGAAGTGCTCCCGCAGGGCCTGCTCGGCGGGATCGGTGAGGGCCGGTCGCCCGAGTCTGGAAATCTGGTTGATCACGCCGTAGTGCTCCGCCATGGCACCGCTCGCCTCGAGCTCGGGCCCGGTCTGGATCCGAATCTGGTGCACCGCGACGGCGTACTCGCCCAAGGCGCCGGCCAGCAGGTCCCAGACGGCGGCCAGGGCGTCCTCGGTCAGCAGCCCCAGCTCCGGCTTGCTGAAGACGACGAATTCGTTTGCGGACGGATCGGGACCGCGGCCGACCGGGAAGCGGGCGGTTACGGCGGCGCGGACTCGGTCGGCAGACATGAGGGTCAGCCTGCCGCGCCGGGCGTTCGACAGGCAAACCGGCCTCGCGCCACACTGAGGTATGAGGGTTGGGTCATGAGCAGCGTTCTCCCCGGAATCGACCCGAAGCTGGCTGACTGGCTGAGCCGTCAACCGGTCTTCTTCGTCGGCACCGCACCACTCGCCGGCGACGGGCACATCAACGTCTCGCCCAAGGGCATGGCCGGCACCTTCGCCGTCCTGGATGAGCACCGGGTCGCCTATTTGGACTACACCGGCTCGGGCACCGAAACCGTCGCCCACCTGCGCGAGAACGGTCGCATCGTGATCATGTTCTGTGCTTTCGAGGGCAAGCCGACGATCGTCCGCCTGCATGGCCGCGGCCGGGCGGTGTTCGCGGGCGACCCGGAGTTCGACGGACTGCGCAAGGCCTTCGACAAGGACCGCACCGTCGGCCAACGCTCGGTGATCGTGGTCGACGTGGACCGGGTTTCGGATTCCTGCGGCTACGCCGTGCCGCTGATGGACTTCCGCTCCGATCGTGACGTGCTCGACCGTCATCAGGAACAGCGCGACCAGGACTACTACGACCTGTACTGGCGCAACCGCAATGCCGAGAGCATCGACGGTCTGCCCGGAGTGGCCCCCGCACTACGCTGAGCGGGTGAGCGCGCCCGACTCTGTCTTTCCCCGGCTGGAGCCGCTTCTTGCCTCGGTCGCCAAGCCGATCCAGTACGTCGGTGGCGAGCTCAACTCCGTGGTCAAGGACTGGGACGCCGTCGACGTCCGTTGGGCGCTGATGTACCCGGATGCCTATGAGGTGGGCCTGCCCAACCAGGGCATCGCCATCCTGTACGAGATCCTGAACGAGCGGGACTGGATTCTGGCGGAGCGGACGTACGCGGTCTGGCCGGATCTGGAGGAACGGATGCGTGTGACCGGTCTGCCGCAGTTCACCCTGGATGCGCACCGCCCGGTGGCGGCCTTCGACGTGCTCGGAGTCAGCTTCGCCACCGAACTCGGCTACACCAACATGTTGAACGCCCTCGACCTGGCCGGGCTGCCGCTGCGAGCGGTGGACCGGCGAGCCGATGAACCGATCGTGCTGGCCGGCGGACACGCTGCCTTCAACCCGGAGCCGGTCGCCGACTTCCTCGACGCGGTCGTGCTCGGGGACGGTGAGGAAGCCGCGCTCGGTATCTCCGAGCTGATCCGCGGCTGGAAGGTCGCCGGCCGACCAGGGGGCCGGGAGGGTCTGTTGCTGCGGTTGGCCGCCACCGGCGCGGTCTACGTGCCCCAGTTCTACGACGTCTCCTACGCCCCCGACGGAGCGATCACCGCGGTCGTGCCCAACCGGCCCGGTGTCCCCGAACGGGTGCGCAAACACACCCTGATGGATCTCGACGCCTGGCCCTACCCGAAGCAACCGCTGGTTCCCATGGCCGAGACGGTCCACGAGCGGTACTCGGTGGAAATCTTCCGGGGCTGTACCCGGGGTTGCCGGTTCTGCCAGGCCGGGATGATCACCCGTCCCGTTCGGGAACGCAGCCTCCAGACCATCGGTGCCATGGTGCAGGCCGGCATCGACGCCACCGGGCTGGACGAGGTCGGGCTGCTCAGCCTGTCCAGCGCCGATCACTCCGAGATCGGTCCGGTGACCAAGCAGCTCGCGGACCGCTACGAGGGCACGAACGTCTCGCTGTCCCTGCCGAGCACCCGGGTCGACGCCTTCAACATCGACCTGGCCAACGAACTGTCCCGCAACGGGCGCCGGTCCGGTCTCACCTTCGCGCCGGAAGGCGGATCGGAGCGGCTGCGGCGGGTGATCAACAAGATGGTCAGTGAGGACGACCTGATCGCCACCGTGGCGGCGGCGTACTCCCACGGCTGGCGGCAGGTCAAGCTCTACTTCATGTGCGGTCTGCCGACCGAGACGGACGAGGACGTGCTGGCCATCGCCGACCTGGCCCAGAAGGTGATCGAGACCGGGCGCGCGGTCAGCGGACGGCGGGACATCCGCTGCACGGTGAGCATCGGCGCCTTCGTGCCCAAGCCGCACACCCCGTTCCAGTGGGCCGGCCAGACCGACGCGGACACCGTGGACGCGCGGTTGCGGAAGCTGCGGGAGGCTATCCGGTCCGACCGGCGTTACGCGAAGGCGATCGGGGTCCGCTACCACGACGGCAAACCCGGAACCATCGAAGGGCTGCTCAGCCGAGGCGATCGCCGGGTCGGCGAGATCATCGAAGCGGTGTGGGCCGACGGCGGTCGCTTCGACGGTTGGAGCGAGCACTTCTCGTACCCGCGCTGGCTACGGGCCTGCGAGCAGGTGTTGGCCGGGAGCGGCGTGGACCTCGACTGGTACACCGTCCGCGAGCGGGCCCAGAACGAGGTGTTGCCCTGGGATCATCTCGACGCCGGTCTGGACAAGGACTGGCTGTGGCAGGACTGGGAGGACGCCTTGGACGAGACCGAGGTCGAGGACTGTCGTTGGACGCCGTGCTTCGACTGCGGCGTCTGCCCGGATCTCGGCACCGAGATCCAGGTCGGACCCACGGGCCGGCAGCTGCTGCCGCTCACTCCGGTCTGAGCCCGGAGTACGACGATGCGGGTTCTCGTCCTCGGCGCGGGCTTCGGCGGTCTCGAGCTCACGACACGGCTGTCGGCGGTGCTCGGCGCCGAAGCCGAGGTCGTGCTGCTCGACCAGGCCGACGGTTTCGTCTTCGGGTTCTCCAAACTCGACGTGATGTTCGGCCGGACGACGGCGGACTCCGTGCAACATCGGTACGCCGACCTGGTGCATCCCGGCGTCCGGTTCGTGCAGACCACCGTCCGCCAGATCGACCCGGTCGCCCGCCGGGTCGAGACCGACGCCGGGCCGTTCGCAGCCGACGTCTTGGTCATCGCCTTGGGTGCCGATCTGCACCCGGCCGCCACCCCCGGCCTGCTCGAGACCGGGCAGGAGTTCTACACCGTGGCCGGAGCGTTCGCGGCCCGCGACGTCCTGGCGCGGTTCGACGGCGGGCGCGTGCTGGTGGGAGTCGCCTCGACGCCCTTCAAGTGTCCACCCGCACCGAGCGAGACGGCTCTCCTCGTGGACGACCTCCTCACGCGCCGGGGGATTCGAGAGGTCAGCGAGATCGCCTTGGTCATGCCCCTCGGTGCTCCGATTCCGCCATCGCCGGGCGCCTCCGCGGCGCTGCGCGAAGCGTTCGCCGAGCGCGGCATCGAGTGGTTCCCGAACCGGATCGTGCGTTCCCTCGATCCTGACCGCCGGGTCGCAGTGCTCGCCGACGGCGCGGAGATGCCGTTCGACCTGTTCCTCGGGGTCCCGGTTCATCGGGCGCCGGAGGTCGTGCTGCGGTCTGGCCTGTGCGTCGACGGCTGGATTCCGGTCGACGAGGAAACGCTGACAACCTCGTGGCCGGACGTGTACGCCGTCGGCGATGTGACCAGCGTCGGCACTCCCAAGGCGGGCGTCTTCGCCGAACGCCAGGCGGGGGTCGTCGCCGACCAGATCGTCGCCCGGGTCCGTCGGCAGACCACCACCTCGACCTACGACGGTCGGGGGGTCTGCTATCTCGAGTTCGGCCGGGACCAGGTCGCCCGAGTCGATGTGACCTTCCGTGCCGGCAGCGCACCGTCGGGTCTGTTCGAGGCCCCGTCCGAGCTGTTGACGGCGGACAAGGCCGAATTCGGATCGACGCGGATCCGTCGGTGGTTCGGCCGTGAATGGACGGCGCACTGAGCCGAGCCCCACGGGGGAGGCACTGGGTATCGTCCCTCGTGTGCCGAGCCGCCAACCCGAGCAACACGCGCCGCCGGTACAGCGGTTGCGGATCAAGTACGCCAAGCGGGGACGCGCCCGATTCGCGAGTCACCGCGACTTCGGCCGGGCCTTCGAGCGGGCTCTGCGGCGGGCCCACATTCCGATGGCCTCGACGTCCGGGTTTTCCCCTCACCCCCGGATCTCGTACGCCAACGCCGCCCCGACCGGCGCGGCCAGCGAGGCGGAGTACTTGGAGATCGGGCTGTCGGAGGCCGTCGATCCGGAACGGGTTCGCGCCGTCCTGGACGCGGCACTGCCCGACGGGCTCGACGTCGTCGCGGTGGCGGTGGCGCCGCCCGGCGCGCTGGCAGACCTGCTGACCGGATCCAGCTGGCGCATCGATCTGGTGGGCATCCCCGTCGTGGCGCTTGACGCAGCTGTGCAGCGCTTTCTGGCCGCGGAGACCGCCCCGGTCGAGCGGATGACGAAGAACGGACTTCGGAGTTTCGACGCGCGCGGAGCGGTGCTCTCCCTGACCACGTCCCCAGCGGCCGGACCGATCGCGCTGCACCTCGTCCTGGCCCACACCGTCCCCTTGGTCAGACCGGACGACGTCTTGACGGCGCTGGCGCGATCGGATCCCAACTGGTCACTGCCGCAGCCGCCCAGGATCACGCGGCTGCGGCAAGGCACCCTGATCGACGGTGGGCCAGAGATCGTCGAGCCCCTCTGAAGCCGCGCGAGTCGTGTGTCCGACGTCAGCTGTGAGATAATCGGACGCGAGGAGCGCGCCGCGCTCCCGTTGACGGATCCGCATGGCCAGGTGACAGCTGGCGATTCCGGGAGATCAGCCTCCACCGCGACGAGCAGGACCTGAGAGCTAGGGTCCGCTTGACCGCGGGAGCTGCGGTCTCGAGCCGTCAATTTCCGAAGGCTTTGCCGCCCGGCCCCAGCCGGTTCGGCGTACGAGAAGGGTGCTGATCCGGCACCCAAGAGGAGTCCGGATGCTCGACAACGAGCCCGAGAACACGTCAGACACCAGCGACATCAATCCTGAAAACCGCTCCGAAACGAGTTCCCACAGCGGGCCCGAGGCCGGTGTTGAGTCGGCACCGACGAGCCCCGCGCCGCGCCGCCGCCGAGCGGCCACTCGGCCGGCCGGACCGCCGGAACCGGCCAGATCTGAGACGACGGAGGCCGTGAAGGCGGCCAAGAAGTCGACCCGCCGCGCTGCCACGGCCAAAGCGGCCGACGTCGACGGTCAGCCCCCGGCTCGGCGGAGCCGGAAGCGGGCCGAGGCACCCGTGGTCGAGCCAGAGTTGTCGGTTGAGCCGATGGTGCCTGAGTTGCCGGTCGAGCCGGTCGAGCCGGTCGAGTCGGTTGAGCCGGTCGATCCGGTCGAGCCGGTCGAGCCCGTGGCCGGGCCCGGCGACGAGCCCAAAGCGGAAGTCGAAGTCGAGACCGAAGCCGAAGGGGAGCAAGACGCCGGGACGGAGTCCGACGCAGAGGCGGGGTCCGAGACCGAGGCGGGGTCCGAGACCGACGCGGAGTCCGAGACCGACGCGGAGTCCGATACCGAGGCGGATACCGACGACGGTGAGTCAGGCACCCGCCGTCGGCGTCGCCGCCGAGGCGGCCGCCGCCGCCGCCGGGGCGGGGACAACAACGACGAGACCGGCGCAACCGACGAGTCCGCGGCCTCCGAGCAGCGGGACGAGGACTCTGATTCCGCGCCGGCCACCGAAACCGAAGGCTCCGACTCCGGTGACGCCGGCGAGAGTGAGAGCGGTCGCCGCCGCCGGCGGCGTCGCCGCCGCCGTGGCGAAGAGGCCAGCACCGCGCCCGACGACCCCACCGAGGTGGTCGTCCGGGTCCGCGAGCCACGACCCCCGCGGCGCTCCGAAGGGGTGGTCGGCATCGACGGTTCCACCCGCATGGAGGCCAAGCGTCAACGCCGCCGCGAAGGTCGGGAGGCCGGCCGCCGCCGCGCGCCCATCCTGAGTGAGGCGGAATTCCTGGCCCGTCGCGAGTCGGTCGCCCGGAAGATGATCATCCGGCAGCGCGATGACCTCACGCAGATCGCCGTGATCGAGGACGAAATCCTGGTCGAGCACTATGTCGACCGCGACTCCGCCGCCTCCCTGATCGGCAATGTCTACCTGGGCCGGGTACAGAATGTGCTCCCCTCCATGGAGGCCGCCTTCATCGACATCGGACGGGGCCGCAACGCTGTGCTGTACGCCGGCGAGCTCGACTGGAATGCGTTCGGGTCCGAGGGCCAGCAGCGCAAGATCGAGAGCGTCCTGAAATCCGGCAGCACGGTCCTCGTGCAGGTGACCAAGGACCCCGTCGGCGCGAAGGGGGCCCGACTCACCAACCACGTGTCGATTCCCGGTCGCTACATCGTCTACGCACCCGGAGGCCACCTCTCCGGCATCTCTCGCAAGCTCCCCGACGTCGAACGCAAGCGGTTGAAGGACATCTTGTCCGATCTGGTCCCCGAGTCCGCCAGCGTCATCGTCCGGACGGCGGCGGAGGGAGCCAGCGAAGACGAGCTGGTGCGTGACGTCAACCGGCTCAAGGCGCAGTGGGAGGACATCGAGCGCAAGGTCAAAGCCGGCAGCGCTCCGCAGTTGCTCTACGGCGAACCGGATCTGACCCTGCGTATCGTCCGAGATCTCTTCACCGAGGACTTCTCGGAGTTGATCATCGAGGGCAGCAGTGCGATGAACGATGCGTACGACGCCGTCGAGGCCTACGTCGGACACGTCGCGCCCCATCTCCGGGACCGGCTACGTCGCTGGGACCCGGAGCAGAACGGCGATCTCTTCGCGGCCTTCCGGCTCGACGAGCAGATCGCCAAGGGCCTGGAACGGAAGGTCTTCCTGCCCTCGGGCGGATCGCTCGTCATCGATCGGACCGAGGCCATGACGGTGATCGACGTCAACACGGGTAAGTTCACCGGCTCCGGCGGCAACCTCGAGGCCACCGTGACGAGCAACAACCTCGAAGCCGCCGAGGAGATCGTCCGTCAGCTGCGGCTGCGCGACATCGGCGGGATCATCGTGGTCGACTTCATCGACATGGTGCTGCCCAGCAACCGGGAACTGCTGTTGCGTCGGCTGGTGGAGTGCCTCGGCCGGGACCGCACCCGACATCAGGTCGCCGAGGTGACCAGCCTGGGTCTGGTGCAGTTGACCCGGAAGAAGATCGGCACCGGTCTGTTGGAGGCCTTCAGCACCGAGTGCCCGCACTGCGGCGGACGGGGCTACCAGATGCACGAGATGCCGGTCGAGTCCCAGAAGCAGCCCGACGGTGGGGCGCGGGAATCCCGCTCCCGCGACAAGAGCACCGACAAGGGCGACAAGAGCACCGACAAAGGCACAGACAAGAGCACAGACAAGAGCACCGACAAGAGCACCGACAAGGGCAGCGACCGGCGGTCGAGAGGCTCACGGTCGAAGGCGCAGACCGCCGAGCCGAACGGGCAGGCCGAGCCCGCCGCCGAGCCGGCCGAGGCGGCAGCCGATCCGGTACCGTCGGGCTGAGGCAGGATGGGTGGGTGTCTGATCGTCAGCGGCCCATCCTGGTCGCGATCATCGGGGCCGGCCCGTCCGGGATCTACGCCGCCGAAGCGCTGACTCAGCAGACCGACGCCGACGTCCAGGTCGTCGTGCTCGATCGGCTGCCGGTGCCGTTCGGCCTGGTGCGCTACGGCGTCGCCCCCGACCACGAGTCGATCCGGTCCATCCGCAACACCTTGGAGCGCACTCTGGAGAAGTCCGGAGTGCGCTTCTTCGGCAACGTGAACATCGGCGTCGACCTCAGCGTCGAGGAGTTGCGGCAGCGGGCCGACGCGGTGATCTACGCCTTCGGGGCCGGCACCGACAAGCGGCTCGGAATCGACGGCGAGGACCTGCCCGGGAGCATCGCCGCCGCCGACTTCGTCGCCTGGTACTGCGGCCATCCTGACGTCCACCCCGACACCGACCGGACCCAGACCTCGGTGACGCATGACCACACCGATGGTCATCGGGAGCACCAACAGTTCGCGGATCTGATTGCGCGTGCCGGCTCCGCCGTGGTGGTCGGGGTGGGCAACGTGGCCCTCGACGTCACCCGGATCCTGATCAAGAACGTCGACCAACTGGCCGACACGGACATGGCCGAGGAGGTCCTGGCCGCCTTGTCGGCGAAGAAGATCACCGAGGTCCACGTGCTGGGCCGGCGCGGGCCCGCCTACACCGCCTTCACGACGAAGGAGCTCCGCGAACTCGGACAGATCGCCGGGGTCGATGTGATCATCGAGCCGAGCAACCTCGAGCTGGATTCCTCCAGCCAGGCGGTGGTGGGGCGCGACAAGGTGGCAGCCCGCAACCTGGCGGTGCTGAACGACTTCGCCGCCCGTGGCCCGGGAACGGCTGACCGAAGGATTTTCCTGCATTTCTGGACCAGACCCGTACGGGTCGTCGGGGTCGACCAGGTACAGGCCGTCGAAGTCGAAGGAACCCGCCTCGACGCCGACGGCGCGGTCGAGGGGACTGGCGTGACCACGACGATCGCCGCGCAGCTGATCATCCGGTCGGTCGGTTATCGCGGGATGAGGCTGGACGGTGTCCCCTTCGACGACTCGACCGGTCGCGTCCCGCACGCGGAGGGACGGGTCATCCGCGATCATGGTTTCTCCCCCGACGAGTACGCCACCGGATGGATCAAGCGCGGTCCGACCGGCGTGATCGGCACCAACAAGTCTGACGCGGTCGAGACCGTGCATTCGCTGCTGGCCGACATCGCCGACGGGGCGATCGTCGGACAGCACTCACTCGTGGAGTTGGAGCAACTGCTGGCGGAACGGGGCGTCACGCCGCTGCAGATGCCCGATTGGCATCGCATCGATGCGGCGGAGATCGAGCTGGGGCACAGCCACGGTCGGCCCCGCACCACGCTTGCGCACCGCAGTGAACTGCTCGCCGCCGCCGATGACGGCAGTACTGGCTAGGCCGTCGCCTCTCGACACGACCCCGAGGTGCGGCGTTAGCCTGATCATTGACCGCAGACGACCCGGTGGGGGCTGAGCGTCTGCCGTCGGAGGGCGCTCCAGATGGGATGCTCATGAAGACGGCCCCGCGACCGAAAGAGCTGGTGGCGCGCGACGAGGAACTCGAGCGCGCCTTGCGCAGCTTGCGGTTCAGCGGCGGCGTGATGATCACCGGGCAAGCCGGAGTCGGGAAGACCGCTCTCGCCGCCGCTGTCGCGGACAAGCTGAGCACTCCGCCCGTCGGCTGGGTCGTGGCCACGGCCGCCAGTCGCACCATTCCCCTCGGGGCGCTCGGCAGTCTGTTGCCGGCCGATCTGGCCTCGGTCCATCCCGCCCTGATCGCTCAGCACGTCGACACCCGATTGCGCGAACTGGGTCGGGCTGATCATCGCAGCACGGCCGCTCCCGTTCTGGTGCTCGACGACGCGCAGCTGCTGGACGCCCAGTCGGCGGCGGTACTGCTCTCGCTGGTGGCCGCGAGATCTCTTCGACTGCTCGTGACGATGCGCAGCGGCAGTGCCCCCTCCGATGCCGTTGAGGCGCTGTGGAAGGAGCAGCTCGTCGACCGGTTGGACCTGTCTCCGTTGAATCACCGAGCGACTCGTGACCTGCTGGAGAGTCTGCTGGACGGACCAGTGGCCTCGGGAACGGTGGAGATGCTCTGGTCGAGCAGCCGCGGCAACCCGTTCTACCTGACTGAGCTGGCGCGGTTCGGGGCCGAGCACGGTCACCTGGAACGCCGGGCCGGGGTGTGGTGGTGGCTCGGCGGTACGGAGATGCCTCCGCGGCTGGGGGAACTGCTGGAACGACGGCTGGCCGCCGCTTCCGAGGCCGGTCAGGAAGCGATCGACTTCTTAGCCCTTGGCGAGCCCTTGCCGTACGAGACCCTCAGCTCGTTGGTGAGCGAGGAGGCCATCCTGGAGCTCGATCATGGACAGATCGTGACCAGCGACGAGCGCGAGGGCGTGTTGCTGCTCCGGTTCGCCCACCCGCTGCTGCACGCCGTGGCCGAGGGACGCCTCAGTGCCGCCCGCCGGCGCAGTCTGGCGGCGCGGCTGCGCGACGCGCCGGCTGATCATGTCGACGTAGTACGGCGGGCGACGTGGGAGGACGCCGCGGGCGGTGCCCCCAACGTGGAATTGCTACTCGCCGCCGCTGACGCGGTGTTGATCAACGACGCCGCGGCCGCTGTGCGGCTGGCCACCCGGGCCAGCCAAGCCGGCGGCGGGATCAACGCCGTGACCATGCTCATCCGGGCCCAATCGGAGCTGGGTCGAGCCGACCTGGCGCGGTCCACCATCGAAGCTGCCGCACCGATGGTGCAGACCGACGACGAGTACTTCTCGTTCCACTGCGAGGAGCTGGGTGTGGCCCTGTGGGGCGAACGCTCGCCGGCCGAGGCCCGCGCCGTACTGGAGCGGATGCGGAGCAGGCTGCCGGCATCCTTCACCGCCGACCTCGACGGACTGGAAGCCCTGATCGGTCTGTTCGCCGGTGGCTGTTTGGAGGTCGTGCCGCTGGCGAGGCGGGTGCTCGAGTCGGATCCGGCTCCCGGGTCCCGGATCCGCGCCCTGACCGCACTCACCGGGGCTCTCGCCTTCGCCGACCGCGGGCCCGAGGCCCTGCAGGCCGGGACCGAACTGCTGGACGCACTTACGGTTACCCGGGTGTCAGCCACCCGGGCCGGTCTGGCGTACGCGGTCATCGCGGTGACCGGTCTGTTCTACGGCGCGGAGTATCACCTGCCCCGATCCGTCGGCCCGCTGGGGCGCTGGCCGGGACTCCCGGACCGGCTGGGGGACGCGCCGGGCGTCAAGGTCGAGGTGGCGGCCGGCGACCGAGACGAGGCCGGTCATCTCGGCTGGCCGCTCCTGGTCGGGGTGCGCCGGCATCTGCAGGGCGACCTGGAGGGGGCCGTCGCGCCGCTGCGTGAGGCGTTCGTCCAGCAACAGGCCGGCGAGGGATTGTTCCGCTCCGAGACGACTGCCGAGCTGATCGTCGTGTTGGCGGAGCTGGGCCACTTCGATGAGGCGCAGGCCATTCTGACCGAGCATCCGCCGGACGAGATCGCCATCATCCCCGGCCTGCGGGCCTGGGCCGAGGCGGCGGTGGCGGCGGCCGGTGGACATCACGGGCGGGCCACCGACCTGGCCATCGAGGCCGCCCGCGCCGCCGCCGCCCACGGGGCCGCTGCCATGGCGATGAACTTCCTCACCGACGCCGGACGGTACGGGGATCCGAAGCGCGCGGCGGCGGCCCTGCCGAGCCTCGGTCTGCCCTTGGACACCGATGTGCAGCGCGTCCGGGCGGTGGACATCCAGGCCCGGGCCACCTCGGCGCCGGAGACCCTGCTGAACGCCGCCGAGACACAGTTGCTGGCCGGGTTCTCCCGGCACTGCGTGGAGCTGGCCGGGTTGGCCCGGCAGGCCGATCGTTCCGGAGCTCACGACCGGCGGGCGGCGGCGCTGCTGCGGCAGGCCCGCGAGCGGCTCGGGGAGCACAAGAGTTCGGCCGCCGCTCTCAGTGCCAGCCCTCTCACCTCCCGTGAGACCGAGGTGGCTCGGCTGGCCAGCCGCGGTCTGAGCGATCGAGAGATCGCCGACGAGTTGGTGCTCTCCATCCGTACGGTGCAGAGCCACCTGGCCTCGGCCTACCGCAAGCTCGGTATCGGTTCGCGCACGGAACTCGCACAGCTGTATGGGTGAATCTCAGGGCCGCGGCGGCCCCACCAGCCGCCCCATCAGGTCGGCGAGCGCGCGTTCGGGGTGATGGGTCATCCCGGCGTGAATGGGGGAGGGTTGCAGCATCGTGCTCCGCGGAGCGGTGAGCATGCCGAACCGGGTGGCCAGTCCGTCGTTCTCCCGGGCCGAGCCGACGTCTTCGCGGCAGGCCGCCACGATCGCTTCGGCCGCCGTCTGGATGGCCTCGACGTCGGCGTCGGGGGCCAGGGCCCGGAGCCGTACCTGGTCGATGGCCACCGAGGCGCGGAGGAACTGCACCTGCTGGCAATAGATGATCACCCCGACGTTGACGAACTCTCCCCGGTCGACCCGCGGCACCGCCCGTAGCACGGCATATTGGAAGGCGAAGCGCGGCCGGGTCACGGCAGCCACTCGTCCGCCGCGGCGAGCCGCTCCAGCAGATAGTCCACGTACGCCGATCGCGCGGCGGCCGCGTCGGCGGGTGCCGCCGGATCCGGTCGGGTGGGGTCGGGGGCGAGCCAGGCGTCGGGCACGCTGATCAGGATCTCCGCCAGCATGTCGGGGTCCACCCCGGCCGCCATCTCCGCGTGCACCGATCGCGGCCGCCCGCGTCCGGACAGGACGTGATCGCCGTAGTGGTAGGGAGCTTGCGCAAACGCTGTCGGCCGGCCCCAGGCGTGGTGGAAGCGCAGGCAGGCGCCGTGGTCGATGGCCCACAGGGTCTTGTGCCAGATGAGCAGGTTGGTGTTCCGGGCGCTGCGGTCGACGTTGGCCACGAACGCATCCAGCCAGACGATCCTCGCGGCGTCGGAGGTCCTGACGTCGAACCGACGGTCGTACCCGACCGACCCCGGCAGGAAGTCCACCCCGAGATTCACCCCAGCGCTGCGCACGATCAGGTCCTGCACCTCGACGTCGGGTTCCCGGCGGCCGATCTCGGCGTCGACCTCGATCAGCACCAGGTTCGGAATGCGGATGCCCAGCCGGCGCCCCAGTTCCCCGACCACGACCTCGGCGACCAGCGCCTTCGTCCCCTGACCGGCGCCGGTGAACTTCACGACGTAGGTGCCCAGGTCGTCGGCCTCGACCAGTCCGGGCAGTGAACCGCCCTCACGCAAGGGCGTGAGATAGGCCGTGGCGGAGACTTGGGCCAGCACGCAAGCCAGGCTAGAGGACGGCAAGGGGGAGTGGCCGGTGCGTTTGACCCTCTCGACCGGGGCCGAGTAACCTAGATCCTCGGTGTGCGTACGCGCGCGCCGTCCGCGAAACCAATGTGCGAATCCGAAAGGTACGACCCGACCGATCCGGTCGGCGGCGCTACATTGCGGACCATCCGACATGACAGAGAGTAGGTCAGGCGTGTACGCGATCGTGCGCAGTGGCGGCCGCCAACACAAGGTCGCCGTCGGCGACGTCCTCGAGATCGACCGCACCTCCGACGAGGTGGGCGCCAGCGTGAGCCTTCAACCGCTGCTGCTGGTGGACGGCGACAGCGTGACCTCCGACGCCGCCGCTCTCGGCGCGGCTTCGGTCACCGCCGAGGTCATCGAGGAGACCAAAGGTCCGAAGATCCGGATCCTGAAGTTCAAGAACAAGACCGGATACCGGAGGCGGCAAGGGCATCGCCAGCGCTACACCCGGGTCAAGGTCACCAACATCCAGAGCTGACATCCAGAGCTGATATAAAATCAAAGCTGAGGTAGCGAAATGGCACACAAGAAGGGCGCGTCCTCGACCCGCAACGGGCGGGATTCCAACGCGCAACGCCTCGGCGTCAAGAGGTTCGGCGGGCAGTTGGTGAGCGCCGGCGAGATCATCGTCCGCCAGCGGGGCACTCACTTCCATCCCGGCGACGGGGTGGGGCGCGGCGGCGACGACACCTTGTTCGCCCTGGTCGAGGGTCATGTCACCTTCGGTACGCGTCGTGGTCGCCGGGTTGTCCAGGTGCTGCCGGCCGAGATTCCCGCCGAGGCTGCCACCCCGGTCGCCTAGCACCGCAGCAGATCACGCCCGAATTCAACGCACGAATTTCAACGCACGAATTCCAGAAGGGTGGCTCCGCACTTGGGTGCTGGGCCACCCTCACTCATTCCCGCGACCCGCGACGAGTTGGACTGACGGATCGGAGGTAGCCATGGCCATCCCGACCTTCGTCGACCGAGTCACCTTGTACGTCACGGCGGGCGACGGCGGAAACGGTTGTGCCTCGGTGCACCGGGAGAAGTTCAAGCCGTTGGGGGGTCCGGACGGCGGCAACGGCGGTAACGGCGGTTCGGTCATCTTCCGGGTCGACCCGGACCTGACCACCCTGGTGGATTACCACCGCCAGTCCCACCGCCGGGCCGGCCACGGTGTGCCCGGCCGCGGAGATCACGCCAACGGGGCCGCCGGCGCCGACGTCGTGCTGGCCGTGCCCGACGGCACGGTGATCAGCGACGCCGCCACCGGTGAGCAGCTGGCCGATCTCACCGGGACCGGTGCCGAACTCGTCGTGGCCCAGGGCGGCCGAGGTGGCCTCGGCAACGCAGCTCTGGCCTCGTCGGCCCGTAAGGCCCCCGGCTTCGCACTGCTGGGGGAGGAGGGCGAAACCCGAACGGTGATCTTGGAACTCAAGGTCGTCGCCGACGTGGGTCTGGTCGGGTTCCCCAGTGCGGGCAAATCTTCCTTGGTCGCGGCCGTTTCCCGAGCCCGGCCGAAGATCGCGGACTACCCGTTCACCACGCTGGTCCCGAACCTCGGCGTCGTGGTGGCCGGGGAGGTCACGTACACGGTGGCCGACGTGCCCGGGCTGATCGAGGGGGCCAGCGAGGGGCGGGGCTTGGGCCACGAGTTCCTCCGCCACGTCGAACGCTGTGCTGCCCTCGTGCATGTCATCGACTGCGCCACCTTCGAACCGGGCCGGGACCCGCTCTCCGACCTCGAGGTCATCGAGGCCGAGCTCGCCGCGTACGGGGGACTCGCGGACCGGCCTCGCCTGGTGGCGTTGAACAAGATCGACATTCCGGACGCGCGCGAGCTGGCCGACCTGGTGCTGTCAGAGCTGCAGGAACGCGGTCTGCCAGTCTTCTTGATCTCGACCAAGAGCGGCGAGGGCCTGCAGGCCCTGCGCTTCGCCATGGCCGACCTGGTGGCGGCCCGCCGCGCAGCCCTACCCCCGCCGGCTCCGGAACGGATCGTCCTGAGACCGGCCCCGGTGGCCGCGGACGAGTTCTCGATCAAGCGCGAAGGGGAATTCTGGCGGGTCCGTGGCGTCAAACCCGAGCGGTGGGTCCGCCAGACCGACTTCGGCAACCCCGAAGCGGTCGGCTACCTGGCCGACCGGTTGAACCGTATCGGCATCGAAGATCGGCTCCTCGATCTCGGGGCCCGCGCCGGTGACGGCGTGGCGATCGGCGGCGCGGATGCCGTCGTCTTCGATTTCGCACCGCAGGTCGACGTGGGCGCGGAGATCCTCAGCCGCCGGGGGGAGGATTCTCGGCTGGCGCAGGATCGGCCGGCTGTGCTGCGCCGAAAGGCGAAGGACCGGGCCTACCACGCCGCCGACTCAGCGTCCGACTCCGGGCTCGAGGATGACTGACCGCGCGGCGGTCGCCAACGCCCACCGGGTCGTGGTCAAGGTCGGCTCCTCCTCATTGACGACGGCGGACGGCGGGATCGATCCGGAGCGGATCCGCGGTCTGGTGGACGCCCTGGCCGACCTTCGACTGGCCGGCCGCGAACTCGTTCTCGTCTCCTCCGGGGCCATCGCCGCGGGTCTGGCTCCGCTGGCGCTGCGGACGCGACCGCGAGATCTCGCCACCCAGCAGGCTGCCGCTTCCGTGGGACAAGGGCTGCTGATGGGCCGCTACACCGAGCTGTTCGGCGCGTACGGGTTGGCCGTCGGGCAGGTCCTGCTGACCGTCGACGACGTGACCCGGCGCGGGCACTATCGCAATGCCTTCCGGACCTTCGGCCGCCTCCTCGACCTCGGGGTGGTGCCCATCGTCAACGAGAACGACACGGTGGCCACGCACGAAATCCGGTTCGGCGACAACGACCGGCTGGCCGCCTTGGTGGCCCATCTCGTCCACGCCGATGCGCTGGTGCTGCTCAGCGACGTCGACGCCCTTTACACCACCCATCCCCGGCGACCGGAGGCTCGACGACTGACCGAGGTCCACGGGGAGGACGAGCTGGCCACGATCGACGTCGCGACCCGGGGTACCGCGGTGGGCACCGGGGGCATGATCACCAAAGTCGACGCGGCCCGAATCGCGACGTCGGCCGGCATCCCGACGGTCCTGGCGGCCGCCGAACAGGCGGCGGCCGCGCTCGCCGGCCAGCCGATCGGGACGCTGTTCCACCCGACGGGCCGGCGGCGGCCCACCCGGCAGCTCTGGTTGCGGCACGCGAGCGACGCCCGCGGCGAGTTGGTGCTCGACGCCGGCGCCGTCCGGGCGGTCCTCACCCGCAACGCCTCGTTGCTGCCGGCCGGTGTGACGGCTGTGCGCGGGCAGTTCTCCGCCGGCGAGGCCGTGAACCTGGTCGACCCTGACGGCACGGTGGTGGCCCGCGGTCTGGTCAACTTCGACGCCGACGAGTTGCCCGCTCTGCTCGGCAAGACCACCGGTCAGATCGCCGCGGAGCTGGGCAGCGGGTTCGACCGCACCGTCGTGCACCGCGACGCCCTGGTCTTGATCGGCGTAACGGCCCGGTAGCGGGTCGCGTTTCACTCTCGTCACAAACTTCGTGCCGGCACTGCGTCAGCGACCTCCCTGGGATATGGTCGGCCGGGTCAGGAGGGTCCGGCGGGAGTTGACCGCCGGCGAAAACTTGCGTCCCGAGTGAATCTGGGCATCAGATCGCGCGGCGGATCGGTACAGCGCACCAGAAAAGCGCTGAGCGAGGGGGACAGCGGTGACGGTGCCCTTTGAGGTCGGTGCCGAGGACGCTGCGGCTGCTCCTGAGGCCGTCCTCGTCGGTGCGGGCAAGATCGAGGGCCGTTCGCTCGGCCAGATCGCGTGGATGCGGCTCAAGCGGGACAAGGTGGCGCTCGCCGGTGGCGCCGTTCTCGTATTCCTCACCCTGGTCGCCATCTTCGCGCCGCTCATCGTGCAGGTGCTGGGCCACGACCCGAACCAGTTCCATCAAGACCTCATCGACACCGCCGGCGGCACGCTGACCCCGATCGGCCCGTACGGCGGGATCAGCCGGGACCACCTGATGGGTATCGAGCCGGTGAACGGCCGGGACATCTTCAGCCGCGTGGTGTACGGCAGCCGGATCTCCCTGCTGATCGCCATCCTCGCCACCTTTGTCTCGGTCGTGATCGGCTCGACGCTGGGCATCGTCGCCGGTTTCTTCGGCGGCCGGGTTGACGCCTTCATCAGTCGGCTGATGGACATCTTCCTGGCGTTCCCGCTGCTGGTGTTCGCGCTCGCGCTGGCCGGAGTGGTGCCGGACCAGGCCTTCGGTCTGGAGGGGAACCAGCTCCGGGTCGGCCTCCTGGTGTTGATCATCGGATTCTTCAACTGGCCCTATATCGGGCGGATCATCCGCGGTCAGACGCTGTCGCTGCGCGAGCGTGAGTACGTCGAGGCAGCGCGCAGTCTGGGCGCCCGCCGGCCCTACATCCTGGGCCGAGAGATCCTGCCCAACCTGATCGCGCCCATCCTGGTGTACGCCACGCTGCTGATCCCGACCAACATCTTGTTCGAAGCGGCGCTGTCCTTCCTCGGCGTCGGCGTCCGCCCCCCGACCGCGTCCTGGGGTGGCATGCTCTCCGATGCCGTCGCCTACTACACCCAGCCGCACTTCATGCTGTGGCCCGGACTGGCGATCTTCATCACCGTCCTGGCCTTCAACCTGTTCGGGGACGGGCTGCGTGACGCTCTCGATCCACGGGCCAACCGCTAGGCACCCGCCAAACACAAGAGAAGGTGAGAATCACAATGAAACGAACGCGATTGCGTCGGGCCACCGGCTTTACGGCGGTGGCGGCGGCGGCAGTGTTGCTCGTCACCGCCTGCGGAGGTGGCGACACCAGCGGCCAGGACACCGGTCCGACATCGGCGGCGGCTGAGTTCAACGCGGCCCTGACGGCACCCGTCAACCCCAGTGAGACCAAGGGCGGCACGCTCAAGGTCGCCAACTCCGGTGACTGGGACAGCCTCGATCCCGGGGAAACCTACTACGGCTACTCCTGGAACTTCGCGCGGCTCTACGGCCGCTCGCTGTTGATGTTCAAAGTCGCTCCGGGTAAGGAGAGCAATGAACTCGTGCCCGATCTGGCCGAGGGGCTCGGGGAGGCCAGCCCGGACGGCAAGACCTGGACGTACAAGATCAAGAAGGGCATCAAGTTCGAGGACGGCACGGAGGTGACCTCCGCCGACGTCAAGTACGCCGTGCTCCGTTCGACCGACAAGGCGACCTTCCCCAACGGGCCGGCCTACTTCGAGGACCTTCTGAACCTGCCCGAGGGTTACCAGGGCCCGTACAAGTCGCCGAACGTCAACACCGACTCGGCCATCGCGACCCCTGACAAGTACACGATTGTCTTCAAGACGAAGCAGCCCTTCGCCAGCTTCGACTACCTGGCTCAGCTGACCCAGACCATGCCGGTGCCCAAGGCCAAGGACACCGGGGCGAAATACCGCAACACGATCGTGTCCTCCGGCCCGTACAAGTTCGAGGGCCTGCAGCCGGGCAAGAGCTTCAATCTGGTCCGCAACGACCAGTGGGATGCCGCCACCGACGAGAATCGTCCGGCGCTGCCGGACAAGTACGAGGTCAGCCTCAACGTCAATGCCGACGACGTCGACAACCGGATGATCAGTGGTGATCTCGACGTCGATGTGATCGGCACCGGTGCTCAGCCGGCCTCGCTGGCCAAGGTGCTGCAAGATCCGGCGCTGAAGGCCAACGCCGACAATCCGACCATCTCCAGACTCTGGTACACCTCGATCAACCCGACGGTGAAACCGTTCGACAACATCGAGTGCCGCAAGGCCGTCATGTTCGGCATGGACCAGACCGGTTACCAGACCGCCTACGGTGGCCAGTTCGCCGGTGGCGATCTCGCGACCACCGTCATGCCCCCGATGATCCCGGGCTACGCGGCCTTCGACCTCTACCCCAACGGTGAGGACAACAAGGGCGACGTGGAAGCGGCCAAGGAGGCGTTGACCAAGTGTGGACAGCCGAACGGGTTCGCCACGAACATCGCCTACCGCGCGGAGCGGCCCAAGGAGAAGGCGACGGCCGAGGCGTTCCAGCAGGCGCTGTCCCGGGTGGGGATCAAGCTGACCCTCAAGCCATATCCGCAGGGTGAGTACTTCGCCTCCTACGCGGGCAACCCGCCGTTCGTGGTGAAGAACAACCTCGGACTGGTGGTCAACGGCTGGGGCGCGGACTGGAACGACGGCTTCGGCTTCCTCTCCCAGATCACCGACTCTCGGGTCATCCGGGAAACCGGTGGGTCGTCCAACACCAGTGTCCGCATCCCCGAGGTCGACAAGATGCTGGACAGCGCCCTGCAAGAGCTCGACGAGGAGAAGCGCAACCAGATGTGGGGGGCCATCGACAAGCGGGTGATGGAGGAAGCTGTCATCTATCCCGGCGTCTACGCCAAGGCGCTGCTGATCCGGCCGAAGAACGCGACCAACCTGTTCGTGCCTGACGCCTTCAGCATGTACGACTACGTCGCCATGGGCGCGCAGAAGTAGCGCAAGTGTCCTGAGCTTGTCGAAGGATCGACGAGGTCCTTCGACAAGCTCAGGGCTCGACCGGCAGGATCAAGCACAGGAGGAGCGTGTTCGCCTACATCGTGCGACGCGTCGTCGGCGCTGTCGGCTTGTTGATCTTGCTCAGCATGATCACCTTCTCGATCTTCTATCTGGTGCCTCGTTGGGCCGGCGCCACCCCGGAGACCTTGGCGAGCCGCTACGTCGGCCGGGCCGCCACCGAGGAGACCGTCACGCTGACGGCGGAGAAACTCGGCTTCTACGACCCGCTCCCGGTGCAGTACTGGAACTGGCTGAAGGGGGTTTTCGTCGGTGCCGAGTACGACTACGGCGCCGGCGTCGAAAGCTGCCCGGCCCCGTGCCTGGGTTACTCCTTCATCACCAAGCAGCCGGTCTGGCCCGAGATGCTGGACCGGATACCGGTGACGGCGTCGCTGGCGATCGGGGCGTCGATCATCTGGCTCGTCTTCGGGGTCTCGGTCGGGGTGCTCTCCGCCCTTCGACGCGGCACGGTCTTCGATCGGAGCGCCATGATGGTGGCGCTGGCCGGGGTGTCGTTGCCGATCTTCTTCACCGGTCTGGTGGCGCTGGCCTTCTTCAGCTATCAGCTGCGCTGGACCGCGCCCGGGGGGAGCTACGTCCCGTTCACCGAGAACCCGATCGGCTGGGGGTATGCGCTGCTGCTGCCGTGGATCACGCTCTCCTTCCTGTTCTCCGCCCAGTACGCCCGGCTGACCCGGGCCGGGATGCTCGAGACCATGAACGAGGACTACATCCGCACGGCTCGGGCGAAGGGTCTGCCGGAACAGACCGTCGTGGTGAAGCACGGTCTGCGCGGCGCACTCACCCCGATCCTGACCATCTTCGGTCTCGACGTGGGTCTGCTGCTCGGCGGGGCGATCCTGACCGAGAAAACCTTCTCGCTGAACGGACTGGGCAAATACGGTTACGACGCCATCGTCGCCGGTGATCTGCCCAAGATCTTGGGTTTCACGCTGTTGGCGGGGTTCTTCGTGATCCTGGCGAATCTGATCGTCGACCTGATGTACGCGATCGTCGACCCACGGGTGAGGGTGGGATGACCGAAACCTTGCTGCGAGACGGTCCGATCGAGCCGGGGGCGCCCCAGCCCTTCCTGGAGGTCCGTGACCTGCGCGTGCAGTTCGCCACCGACGACGGGTTGGTCAAGTCGGTCGATGGGCTCAGCTTCGGGGTCGACCGCGGCAAGACGCTCGGGATCGTGGGGGAGTCCGGTTCCGGGAAGAGCGTGACCAGCCTGGCCGTGATGGGACTGCACAGACAGTCCGAGAAGAAACCGGCCAAGCGGAAGGCGAAGTCGGCGCCGCAGAGCAAGATCAGCGGCGAGATCTTCCTCGATGGGGTGGATCTGCTGGCCCGCTCCCCGGAGTATGTGCGATCGCTTCGCGGCAAGCGGATGGCGATGATCTTCCAGGATCCGTTGTCGGCCATGCACCCCTACTACAGCGTCGGCGACCAGATCATCGAGGCGTACCGGATCCACAACCAGGTCAGCCGAGAGGTGGCCAAGAAGCACGCGATCGACATGTTGGGCCGGGTGGGCATTCCGGAGCCCAGCCGGCGGGTCGATGCCTACCCCCACCAGTTCTCGGGCGGGATGCGGCAGCGGGCCATGATCGCCATGGCCCTCTCCTGCGATCCCGATCTGTTGATCGCCGACGAGCCGACGACCGCGCTCGACGTCACCGTCCAGGCGCAGATCCTCGACCTGATCCGCGATCTGCAGGCCGAGTTCGACTCCGCCGTCATCTTGATCACCCACGACCTCGGCGTGGTGGCGGAGCTGGCCGACGACATCCTGGTGATGTACGCGGGCCGGGCGGTCGAGTACAGCAGCGCCGACGCCCTCTTCAACGCGCCGTTGCACCCGTACACCTGGGGGCTGCTGGCTTCGGTGCCCCGCTTCGACGCCGTCGTGCAGGAGCGGCTGTTGTCGATCCAGGGCTCGCCCCCGAGCCTGATCAACGTCCCACCGGGCTGCGCCTTCCACCCGCGTTGCGCGTACGCGGAACTCAACGAGGGCCGGAGCGAGTCGGAGCGACCCGAGCTGGAGCGGGCCGGCCCGGGCCACCTGGTGGCCTGCCACCTGTCGCCCGGGGAGCGGGAACGCGTGTGGACCGAAGAGATCAGGCCCCGACTGTGACGACCGCGAGCCGGCCGGAGGAGCTGCTCACGGTCACGGACCTGGTCAAGCACTTCCCCATCCGGAAGGGACTGTGGCAGCGGCAGGTCGCTGCGGTGCAGGCCGTCGACGGGCTGAACTTCGGGATCCGGCAGCAGGAGACGTTCTCGATCGTGGGGGAGTCCGGCTGCGGCAAGAGCACCACGGGCCGGCTGCTGACCCGGTTGTTGGAACCGACCGGCGGCCGGATCGTCCTCGAGGGCCGCGACATCACCCACATCTCCGACGGAGCCATGCGGCCGCTCCGCCGGCACATCCAGATGATCTTCCAGGACCCGTACTCGTCGCTGAACCCCCGGCACACTGTCGGCACGATCGTCAGCGCCCCGTTCCAGCTGCAGAAGGTCTCTCCGCCCGGCGGGGTCAAGAAAGCCACGCAGGACCTGCTCGAGGCGGTGGGGCTCAACCCGGAGCACTACAACCGGTACCCGCACGAGTTCTCCGGCGGCCAGCGGCAGCGGATCGGCATCGCCCGGACCCTGGCGCTGCGCCCGCGACTCATCGTGGCCGACGAGCCGGTGTCGGCCCTGGACGTCTCCATCCAGGCCCAGATCATCAACCTGCTCGAGGATCTGCAGGAGGAGTTCCAGCTCACCTACGTGATCATCGCCCACGACCTGTCGGTGGTCCGTTACGTCTCGGACCGGGTGGCCGTGATGTACCTGGGCAAGATCGTCGAGCTCGCCGATCGGGAGGCGCTCTACACCCGGCCGATGCACCCCTACACGGTGGCGCTCATGTCGGCCGTGCCCGTGGCCAACACCCGCGAACGGGGACGGGAACGCATCCGGCTCTCCGGGGACGTGCCGAGCCCGATCAATCCGCCCGCGGCCTGCCGATTCCACACCCGGTGCTGGAAGGCTCAGGACATCTGCCGGACAGAGGAGCCGCCGCTGGTCGAGCTGGCGCCGGCCCATCAAGTCGCCTGCCACTTTCCGGAGAATCTGTCATAGACCGGGGTTAATGTGACGGCATGACCGCGGACCTGTTCTTCGACCAGTACGACACCCAGGTCGGCGTGGTCGGAGTCCTCGCCGGTCCGCGCGGTGTCCGGGCCACCGGCTGGAACCTGGATTCTCGTGGCGCTTCGATCGAGCCCGACGAGACCGTGCAGCAGGCGATCGGGCAGCTGCGCGAGTACTTCGCCGGACAGCGCCGTGAGTTCGAGCTGACCCTGGACCTGCCCGAGCTCGAGCCGTCCACCGAGGCGGTGCTCATGGCCCTGCGTCGCATCCCGTACGGGCAGACCGTCACGTACGGCCAGCTGGCCGAGCTGAGCGGAACGGGTCTGCCGGCGCGGGCGATCGGATCGGTGATGGCGGCCAACCCACTGCCGATTGTCATCCCGTGTCACCGGGTCGTGGCCAGCGACGGGCTCGGCGGCTACTCCGGCGGCGAGCCGGGCCTCGAGCTGGTGACCAAGCGGTGGTTGCTGGAGAACGAGGGCGCGCTGCCGCCGACCCTCATCTAGGCGCGGGCTGCCGATGACCCTGCCCGAGGCGTACTTCCGCGCCACAGTGATCCGGACCGAACGGCTCACCCCGGTCATGCTCCGGATCGTGCTCGGCGGCGAGGACCTCGCGGACTTCGTCTCGTCCGGAGCCCCCGACGAGTGGCTGCGGATCATGGTGCCGCCGGAGCGCCAGCCGCAGGTCGAGCTGCCGAGGCGTTCCGGTTCCCACTGGGAGTTCCCCAATCCCCAACCGGCCCCCCGCTGGTACAGCGTGCGACGCTGGGACGACCAGCGACGGGAGCTGTGGATCGAGCTGGTCCTGCACGACGGCGGACTGGCCACCCGATGGGCCGGGCTAGCCGAGATTGGTGATCAGGTGATCATCTCCCAGCCCCACGGTCGTCTCGCGGGCGTCGAAGCCGACTGGATGTTGATCATCGCCGACCAGACCGGGATCCCGGCGGCGACCCGGATCGTGGAGTCCCTGCCCGCCGGCGTTCCGGCGCGCGCGGTGTTCGAGGCCCCGAACGAGGCGGCCACCTTCACCCCGACGACGTCCGCCAGCCTGAGTCTGCGCTGGGTCTTCAACCCGCGTCCCGACGCGATGGACAGTCCACTCGCTGCGGTGGCGCGCGACATCGAGCTGCCGGCGGGGGAGGGTTTCGTCTGGATGGCCGGGGAGGCGTCGTGCGCCCGGGACATCCGCCGCTACTTCCGGCACGAGCTCAAGTGGCGTTCGTCTCGCTACGACATTGTGGGGTACTGGCGGCCCCAGCAGGAGGCGTACGCCCGGCGGTACCGCCAGATCGAGGACCAGGTCGGCCGGGTCTACGACCGCGGACAGGCCGCGGGTAAGGACCAGGAGTCCATCCTCGACGATGTGTTCTCGGTGATGGAGCGCCACGGACTGTGACCGGATCTGCCCCGGTATTTGCTTTGACGTGAAGATATCCTTACTATGGACATGCCGCGGATCTGATGTTTCGGGATCGGTCGGCGTTCTCGGCAGAGTCGCCAGCTGTCATCTGTCCACCAGCATCGAGGCGACGGCTCGCCTGAGAAAGATCCACCTCCGTGATTGTCCCCATCCTGGGTTGGGCTGCTGCCCTCCTCGCCTCCTGTGTCGCCATCCCCCAGGTGCTCCGGTTGTTCCGGACGCGCAGCACCGCGGGAGTCTCGCTGATCGCCTGGCGACTACAACTGGCGGCCAACCTGGCCTGGGCGATGCACGGAGTCCTGACCGGACACGTCAACATCTGGCTACCGAATCTGATCTTCGGCACCTGCAGCGTGCTGATCCTGATCCAGCTGGGCAGGGACCGCTCGGTGGCCTGGGTCCCACTTCTCGGCCCCAGTGTGGTGCTGGCCTTGATCACCTTCGGTCTCGACTTCTCCCTCGGCCCGATCGCATTCGCCATCGCCGCGGGGCTTCCGTCCGTGGCCTCGCAATTGATGCAGCTGCACGAGTTGATCATCGCTCCTAAGATCACCGGGGTATCGTTGCCCTTCCTGGCCCTGAACGTGACCAATCAGCTGCTCTGGCTGAGTTGGGGACTTCTGGCCGGCGAGCAGTCGATCACCCTGGTGGCCGGCACCTTGGGCAGCCTGATGGCCCTCAACCTGTTCTGGGCCTACCTTCGCCGCACCGGACGGGTCCGCGCCCGACTGGCGGTCCTCTGGGCCTGAGAGCACCGGCAGCGTCAGTAGCGCGAGCACGACTGAACTAGAACTAGCTAGATTGGTCGGCGTGACCGTACGCGAACTGACGGAGCGGGCTCGAACCGCAGCGGTGATCCTGGCTCAGGCGAGTCGTGGTGCCAAGGACGCGGCACTGGACGCGATGGCCGACGCCTTGGCCAAGGCCGAGCCCGAGGTGCTGGACGCCAACGAGCGCGATGTCGAACGAGCGGTCGGCCAGGGCACCAGTGACGCATTGGTCGACCGACTCCGTCTCGATCCCGATCGGGTGGCCGGCATGGTCGATGGACTGCGCGACCTCGCTCGCCTCCCGGATCCGGTCGGTGATGTCGTCCGCGGCTGGACCAACCCCAACGGCGTCCAGGTCCGCCAGGTGCGGGTCCCCTTCGGCGTGGTCGGGATCATCTATGAGGCGCGGCCGAACGTGACCGCGGACGCCGGCGGCATCTGTCTGAAATCGGGGAACGCCGCCGTACTGCGCGGGTCGTCCTCGGCGGCCGATTCGAACGCGGCGATCGTGGAGGCGATGCGCGTCGGACTGGAGCTCGCCGGACTGCCGGCGGACGCGATCCAGCTCCTGGCCGGACCCCGCGAGGTGACCGCCGAACTCATGCGGGCGCGCGGGTCGGTCGATGTCCTGATCCCGCGCGGCGGCGCCGGTCTGATCGACTTCGTGGTGCAGAACAGTCAGGTTCCGGTGATCGAAACCGGCGTCGGGAACTGCCACCTCTACGTCGACGCCCAGGCTGATCACGAGATGGCGCTCCGGATCCTGCTCAACGCGAAGACGCAGCGCCCGTCGGTCTGTAACGCCGCAGAGACCCTGCTGGTCCACGCCGATGCGGCGGCGGACTTCCTGCCTCGAGCGCTCACGGCCCTCTCAGCCGCCGGGGTCACGGTCCACGGTGACCCCCGGGTGGCCGCATACGGGTCGGTCGTCCCGGTCACCGAGTCCGACTTCACCGACGAGTTCCTGTCGCTCGACCTGGCGGTCGCGGTCGTCGAAAGCCTCGACGACGCCCTGAGCCACATTCGCCGATACTCCACCGGACACAGCGAGACGATCATCACCGAGTCGCAGCGGTCGGCCGGTCGGTTCGTCGCCGAGGTCGACGCCGCCGCCGTGCTGGTCAACACGTCCAGTCGCTTCGTCGACGGCGGTGAGTTCGGCTTCGGAGCGGAGATCGGGATCTCGACCCAGAAACTGCATGCCCGCGGACCGATGGGCCTGCCGGAGATGACCTCGACCAAGTATGTGCTGACCGGCGCCGGACAGACCCGCTGAGGAGGCGACCCGGTAGGGTGTCCGCATGGGATTTGGACTCACCTTGCTCGAGGCCGAGGCGGAGGCGCTGAACGAATTGCCCGTGCCGGACTGGGCGTTCGGGGTCATCGCCTTCGGGCTGCTGTTCAGCATGTTGATGATCACCTTGGCCATCGGCAAGGGCCGCCCGCACAGCTAGGTGGTTGAGCAGATCCTGCCTACTCCCGCGTTCGGCCTCGCGCGGGGTCCCGGTTCGTCGCCGAACGCGCGCTACCGCCTCGGCGTGATGGGCGGGACGTTCGATCCCATCCATCACGGTCACCTGGTGGCCGCCAGCGAGGTCGCAAGTCACTTCCGCCTCGACGAAGTGGTGTTCGTGCCCACCGGCCAGCCCTGGCAGAAGACGCACCGCAGCGTGTCCACGGCCGAAGATCGCTACCTGATGACGGTGATCGCGACGGCGTCCAATCCTCGTTTCACCGTGAGCAGGGTCGACATCGATCGGCCTGGTCTGACCTACACGGTCGACACGCTGCGGGAGTTGCGGGCCGAACGCGGTGACGATGTCGACTTGTTCTTCATCACCGGTGCGGACGCCCTGGCCCAGATCCTCAGCTGGCGCGACGTCAGCGAACTGTTCGAATTGGCCCACTTCGTCGGCTGTACTCGACCCGGGGTCGAACTGGATTCGCCGGCCATCGCTTCGTTGCCCGCCGAGAGGATCACGTTGATCGAGGTGCCGGCGCTGGCCATCTCGTCTACGGACTGCCGGGATCGGGTACTCGGCAGTCATCCGATCTGGTACCTGGTGCCGGACGGAATCGTGCAGTACATCACCAAGCGCGGTCTGTACGCGCGCCGACCATGATCGAGAACAGAGCTATGGGGAGATTCGTTTGACTGCCACCGAACACGCCCTCGGCCTGACCCGAACCGCGGCCGAGGCGGCCGCCGACAAGTTGGGCACGGATCTGGTGGCGTACGACGTCTCCGATCAGTTGGCCATCACCGACGTTTTCCTGGTCGTGACAGCGGCCAACGAGCGCCAGGTCGGCGCCGTCGTCGACGGCATCGAAGAGGCCCTCCGCGGCCAGGACGCCAGGCCGGTCCGGCGGGAAGGGGACCGCGAGCAGCGGTGGGTGCTGCTCGACTACCTGGACGTGGTGGTGCACGTGCAGCACGCCGACGAGCGCCAGTTCTACGCCCTCGAAAGGCTCTGGCACGACTGTCCCCGGATCTCGCTGGGCGTCGACGAGCGGCGATGACGGCCGGGCAGTTGATCGTCCTCCGCCACGGTCGTACGGAATGGAACGCGGCTGGGAGATTCCAGGGCCAGGCCGACATAGCGCTGGACGAGCGTGGCCAGCAGCAGGCCCAACAGGCGGCGCGGGTATTGGCCGAACTTGCACCGGCCGCCATCGTGTCCAGCGACCTGACCCGAGCCACTCAGACCGCCGCCGCCCTGGCCGATCTGACCGGGCTGGGGGTCTCGACCGATGCACGGCTGCGGGAGATCCACGTCGGCTCCTGGGAAGGCCTCACCTTTGAGGATGTCCTGCGGGTCGACCCGGAGCTGGGGGAGCGCTATCTTCGCGGCGAGGACGTCCGGCGGTCGGCTACCGGTGAGACGGTGTCCGAGGTCGGCGCGCGCGTGGCCCGCGCGTTCGTGATGATCGCCGAGGCGGCCGCCGACGGCTCGACCGTCGTCGTGGTCATGCACGGACTGGCGGCTCGCGTCGGGGTCTGCCAGCTGGTCGGCCTGCCGACCGAGACCTGGAAGCGTCTCGGCAGCCTCCACAACTGCGGCTGGATCACCCTGGAGCGCCACCGCGGGGGCGGTTATTGGCGGATCGCGGACTACAACGTCACCGCCCCTCGAGAGTGATCGACCCGATCAGGCACGTGATCGACGGCTGCGACGCCGGCAGGGGTCTGATCGTTCCTGACAACGAGCAGGCGCAGCGATTTTCGGGCCACTCGGCGAGGCGGTAGTATCGCGTCCGGCGCTCCGACCGGTCGAGGTTGGGCGCCTGCGGGGCTATGGCGCAGTTGGTAGCGCGCTTCCATGGCATGGAAGAGGTCAGGGGTTCGAATCCCCTTAGCTCCACATTGAACGGCCTAGTCAGAGCCATTTGATCTTTATCCGAGAATCGAAAACGGGCTCCGACTGGCTGGGTGGGGGGCAAGGGGGCAATTGCCTCGCATTTCGTCCCGGTGACCGGGCTCATATCGTTGTGGTCCAGTTGGGCGCATCTCGCGTTTCCCCTTGTCAGAGCAATTTCGGAGGGCGGCCGGCCTGTTCGATGAAGCGAACAGCCGACGCAGAGGGGCGCCAGCGTCGGCCACCGCGCCGTCAGAAGATCGTGCGGCCCCTCACGGCGTCGACACGCTCGGGTAGTACAGGCCGAGGACGGTGAACGCGGCCCGACGCCGGATATCCTCCTGGTTGCCGACGAAGATCAGGGGCTCGCGCTTGGAGTGGAACGGTACCTCGAAGAAGTTGTGGGCGACGGCGGCCCGCAACTCAGGAGGGGTTGAAGGACCGGTCCCGCAGCCTTTGCGATCGTGCCGCCGGCCGGTCGGTAGGGAGTGAGGGGCAGGTTCGGTACACTCGTGAGTCTTGGTGTGCCGGGAAGCCTGGTCGGCGTGTGCAGCCGACCTTCCATGCGCGCCGCTGACCTGGGACTGCCCAGCGGGGAACCGCGGCGCCGAGGCCACCGGTCCGCAATCGTCGCTACCGGTAGCTGTGCGCCGAGGAGGAGCGTGACCGCGACAACGACGGCGTTCCCGATGTCTACGAGTTGACCCGGCGGTGATCGTGATCCGATGAGAATCCAGATCAACACGTTTGGCACCGAAGGCGACATCCGTCCCTTCGTCGCCCTTGCCTGCGGTCTGACGGCAGCCGGCCACCGGGCCGCCATCTGCACCGCCGACGGCTACGGACCGCTCGTGACCTCCGGGGGAGTCGAACATCTGCCGATGGACGACACCGCCAGGATCCTCATCAAGGCCGCGATGCCGACGATGGTTGGACCGGCCGGCAGCGTCCGACTCGTTCGTCGGATGATCGCCGCGATGCGGCAGATGATCGGTGACGAATGGGCCGCCGCTCAGTCCTGGGAACCCGACGTGATCGTCTACCACCCGAAGTGTCTCGGCGCCCTGCACATCGCCGAGCGGCTCGACCTCCCGGCTGTCGTCTCGTTGTCTCTGCCGTTCTTCACTCCGACCGGCGCCTTCCCGATCCCGTTCATCGGGAACTGGCCACTCGGTGCCCGGGCCAACCGGGCCAGCTACCGGTTCAACAACGTCACAATGCTCGCCTACGGCGCGATGATCAACAACTTCCGACGCCAGACGCTCGGACTGTCCGCACGGCCGCGGATCGACAATCTGCTGAATCGAGATGACGGCTCCCCGGTTCCCATCTTGTATTCGTTCAGCCGCCACATTGTGCCCGTCCCCGACGACTACCCCGGCCATGCCCATGTCACCGGGTCCTGGTTCGACGACCGGGCAGCGGCCTGGCAACCCTCACCCGATCTCGAACACTTCCTTGCTGCGGGCGACCCGCCGGTCTACGTCGGATTTGGCAGCATGGGCTTCGGCCGGAGTAGCCAGCAACGCACCGAGCTTCTCTTGCGGACCTTGATCGACACCGGCCACCGCGTGATCATGGCCACCGGCTGGGGTGGTCTTACCGCGAACACCGGCGGGATCCCGGCCGATCAGGTCCAGGTCGTGGAGTCGATCCCGCACGACTGGCTGTTCCCGCGGACCCGCGCCGTCATCCACCACGGTGGCGCGGGCACGACCGTCGCGGGACTACGGGCGGGCCGCCCCACCCTCATCTGCCCGGTTCTCGGTGACCAACCCTTCTGGGGTCACCAAGTGCACCGGATCGGTGCCGGTCCGGCTCCCATCCCCCAGCGGCGGCTCGATAGGGATCGATTCGAAGCCGCCGTCCACCAGCTCGCCGACGACCGGATCCGCCGCAACGCGGCCGACCTCGGTCGACTCATCCAGGCCGAGGACGGCATCGCCAAAGCCATCGCGGTCATCGAAGAATTGCGTTAACTAAACTAGCCACGAGGGGTGGCCGGAACGCTCCGCCCTCGCAGCATCGCCATTGAGGCAGCAGCGCTGGGGACGAACGCAGATTCGCTACGGGCCCGGACCCCAACCCAGCACCAGGGCCAGCACCGCCAAGGCGATGATGGGCAGCATCGCCAAGGCGAGGATCAGGCCCGATTCGGCCGGATCGCTCAGCGGAGCGAGGTGCATACCGCGACGCTACGCCGGTCCCCGGGTGGCGGACAAGCATCGACCTGACGCCCCACTCAGCACACCACCGTGGCTGCGCGGGCCCGGCTGTCAGAGCTTCCGGCGTCACTGCGGCACCACGAAGTACCGCAGCCACAGGTACGGGGCGGCGAGGGCGATGGTGACCACCGTGACGCCTGCGCTCTTCTTGGTGAACGCCCAGAACGAGATCGGTGAACCGGCTCGCATGGCGATGCCGAGCACGACGACGTTGGCACTCGCGCCGATGGCGGTCAGATTGCCGCCGAAGTCAGCGCCGATGGCCAGTGCCCACCACAGCGCTTCCGCCTGGGTCGGATCGGCCACGCCTTGGGCTAGTTGGGCGACGATCGGACTCATCGCCGCCGTGTACGGGATGTTGTCGATGATGCCGCTCAGCAGAGCAGAGACGACCAGGATCAGCATGGTGGCGACGAGCGGGTCGCCGCCGGTGGCCCGGGCAGCGGCATCGGCCAGCTGGCCGATGACGCCGGTCTTGACCAGTGCTCCGACCATGATGAAGAGACCGACGAAGAACAGTAATGTCTCCCATTCCACGCTGGGCATGAAGTCGCCGGGTCTGCTGCGGGACAGCAGCACCAGCAGTCCGGCGCCGATCAGCGCCACCACCGATGGTTCGACGTGCAGTGCCGTGTGAGCGATGAACCCGGTGAAGACGCCGGCCAGCACGACGCCGCAGATGATCAGCAGCCGACGGTCCTTAATGGCTTCGCGTTCATCGAGGCCCATGACGTCGGCCACCCGCTCCGGATCGACACGGAACGAGCCTCGGAAGAGCAGCGGCAGCATGACCACCAGCGCTGCAAGCGCGAGGGCCGCAATCGGCGCCATGTTGAGCAGGAAGTCGTTGAAGGACAGGCCGGATCGACTGGCGATGATGATGTTCGGCGGGTCACCGATCAAGGTGGCTGCTCCGCCGATGTTGGACGCCAACACCTCGGCGATCAGGAAGGGGATGGGTGACACGTCCAACCGCTCACACACCAGCAACGTCACCGGGGCGATCAACAAAACCGTCGTCACGTTGTCCAAAAAAGCAGAGGCAACGGCTGTGATCAGCACCAGCAGGATCATCACTCTCAGAGGCGAGCCCTTCGCCCGCTTGGCGGCCCAGATGGCGATGTACTCGAACACGCCGGTCCGCCGCACTACACCGACGATGATCATCATTCCCAGCAGCAGGAAGATGACGTCCCAATCGATCCCCGTGTCGTGGGAGTAGAACACGTCTTCCGACGAGGTGACACCGAGGGCGACCACCACCGCCGCTCCAGTCAACGCCGTCACCATTTTCGGAACACGCTCGGTGGCGATCAGAACGTAGGCGGCCAGGAACACGACGACGGCGATCACGGCCATCACCGGCCGTCACCCCCGCCGGGTGCGAACGTCGTCAGCGGGGGTGGAGAGCTAGCTGCAGCAGTCGGGAGGCGCTGATCACGCCGATCATCCGGCCGTCCTTGATCACCGCCGCCAACGGACATCGCAACCGCGCCATGATCGCAGCGACTTCGATGATCGTGTCGTCGTGGTTCACCGCCGGCAACTCGCGCCGCTCCTGGGGCAACAGATCGCGAACCCGCTTGCCGCCCAACTTGTCGCCCGCCCGGTCGGCCATCGACTCGTTCATCACTCGGGCCAGCGACGGGTCGTCCTGCACATAACTGGGGACGAGGAAACGAACCACCTGCGAGGCGGGCAGAATCGAGTGCGGCGAGCCGTCGAGGTCGGTGACAACCAGCGCCGGCAGCCGCTGCTCGGCCAGCAGCTGGGCTGCTTCCAGCGCGTTGGAGTCCAAGTCCACTGATGGCGCATCTTCCGCCATCTGCTCGGCGTGCACCCCTCCAGCCTACGCGGGCCCTGGTGTCTCGAGCCCGCCGCGTGCGGTCGGCCAGAATCGTCAACGGAAGCAAGAATCCGCCCCCATGTCATCGTGGTCGGGAACCGGCTCAACGGCGCGTCGAACTGGCTGCCGACCAGACTTCCCGGCACACCATCGCCGCTTCCGGCGGCGGGTGAGTCAGCGTACCGCTCGGCGTCGATTCGTGGTGGCGGGTGTCCCGGCTTGGCTAGGTCGCCGGTGCAGTGCCGAAGCGGCAAGCTCTGCGCGCCGGAAGGCGGCCGATTCGCGGTTGGTTCCCCGTCGAGCGGTTCTGTCGATGTATCGACACCCACGGACGGATCCGGCCTCGCACGCGGGACGGCCTATGGAACTTGATTTGGGACCCGCTTGCAGTCGGGGCCGGCCCTACGGCGTGCCGAACTGCAGTGGCCCCAACGGCCAGGCAATTCGGAGTGATCGCCGCAGGATGGCGCCTGTCGCGCTCGTACGCTCCTGTAAGCGGGCCAACCGTTGCACTTGTGGCGGGCTGACGGTGGCGAGATCGTCGACGTCGGACTCTCCTCGCCGGCACCTTGTTACTTTCCTGGCTATGAGAGGTCGCATGGTGCCCCAGTGCCGGCTCTTGCTGTGCAATTTGCGGTCATCGTGCGAGATTGGCCCAGCCGGGGTCGTCTTGATCGTCGCTGCTTGGCATGTCCTACGATGACTCGAGCTGGGCCAGGTACCGATGGACAGATCCCACTGCTACAGATCCTTCGCCGACCGCACCGGCAACCCGTTTGACCGAGCCGGTGCGCACGTCACCGGCGCGAAGACGCCCGGGCGGCTGGTCTCGAATGGGTAAGGCTCACGCTCAAGCGCCCAGGTCGCACTCGGAACGTCCGGCCGGTCAGGATGAATCCACGCTGGTCAAGCAACAGGACACCGGCCAGCCACTCGGTGTGCGGTTCGGCGCCGATCATCACAAACACCGCTGCTGCCGGCACCTCCTCCCGGATCTGTCCGTCCTCCACAAGCAGACTCTCGAGGCGGGCGCGGCCGCGGCCGCCCACGACTCGGGTCTCGAGCCGGACGGCGACGTTCGGGGTGGCCTCGATCTGCCGAATCAGATAGTCCGACATCCCGGCGGCGAGGGACGAGCCACGTACGAGGAGCGTGACTTCAGCGGCGTACTTGGCCAAGTGAAGGGCGGCCTGGCCTGCGGAGTTGGCACCGCCAACGACGATAACGTCCTCACCCCGCGACGGCGGAGGCCATCACGCCGGCAGCCCCGTAGAACACACCCGCGCCCACCAGGCGATCGAGTTCTGGGATGTCGAGGCGGCGGTATGTCACGCCGGTAGCAACGATCACCGCACGCGCGGTCACCTGGCTGCCGTCCTCGCGTGTGATCAGGTGCCGACCGCCGTTCGAGGTTGACTCGGTGGGTGAAGACGAAGTCGGCGCCGAGCAAGGTGGCCTGTTCCCAGGCGCGGTGCGCCAGCTCGCCACCGGGGATGCCGCGTTGGAAGCCGAGGTAGTTACGGATCATGGAGCTGGTACCCGCCTGCCCTCCGATGGCCCTTGCCTCGACCACGAGGGTGTCGAGGCCCTCCGAGGCACCGTAGACGGCGGCGGCGAGACCCGCCGGTCCGGCGCCGAGCACAACCAGGTCGTACGAGGGCATGCTGGGCCGGGTCTGGATGCCGTGGTCGGCAGCAAGGTCGGTCATCGTCGGTTGATGCAGCACCGTCCCGTCGTATCTGACGACGGCGGGCGACCGGGCTGCATCGACCTGGTGGTCCTGGATCAGCCGGCGCCGCTGTCGCTGTCGTCGGTGTGGAACTCGAATGGCACTCCATTGACCGCGAGGCCGTCACGCAGGTCATGGGTGCGGGGATCCCACTGCCCGCCGACCATCCGGTACACAGCGTGCCGCGGCTGGTGCGCAACCGACCACGCGCTGAGCGCCTCCTGCACATGGGGGTAAAGCCACTCGTCCGGATTGACCCAGGCTTTCACCATCCAGCCATCGATCCGGCCCAGTGCGCTGGCATGCTGCAGCGCGGGCAGCTCCCGGAACGGAATCCTCGTGTGGTACTCATCCATGTCGAACAGCAGGATCCGCGCGATACCCCGGTACAGGTTTGTGGCCCGCTCGAGGAACTCCACCCCGTCGCCGTCTGGCAGATGTAGGTCTGCGGCCACCAGTGCCACCTGCTCGCCGCGCTGGGCCAGCCTCGTCAGTTCGGCGAGGCCGTCCCCGGCCGAACCTGCGGTTACCACCCGATAGTCAGGACGAAACCGGCGGTTCAGCGCTGCCGCTGTGGTCGCCACATCCGTCGGATCGCCGTCCACGATCAGCAGCGCGGGAGCTGGTGCAGTCATGATGAGGTCATTGTCCCAGCGTTACGTGGCCACGCCGCTGGAGATGAGGTGGGTCGGCAGTGCACAGCGGTCTTCGCTCACAGAACCACAGCGTTGGCGACGGCGTACGGCAGGCATCGTGCGCCTCAGCTGCGCAACGGTGTCGCGGGCTCCCTTACATGGTGATGACGATCTTGCCGCGGGCGTGGCCGTCGATCAGGTGGCGGATGGCGGTGGCGACGTCGCTGAGGGGGTAGGTCCGGTCAATGGCTGACTTGACTTCGCCGGACTCGATGAGCTCACGCAAGGCCATCAGGTCAGCGGCGTTCTCTGATGCGATGAAGGTGCCCACCGACCACCGGTCTCGCCTCCGACGATGATCAGCGTTCCTCGGGGGTGAGGGCGCGGCGAAGGTGGGACAGCCGACGGTTGCCGCCGATGTCAAGGATTACGTCGTGGTGGTGCTGACCGTCAGCGAAGTCTCCGCTGCTCTATTCGTTGACATGGTCGGCGCCTAAGGCCCGCACCAGGTCCACCTTGGCGGTGCTGCAGACACCGGTCACCTCGGCTCCGAACGCCTTGGCGATCTGCACCGCGAAGCTGCCCACTCCACCCGAGGCACCGACAATCAGCACTTCTGGCCGGGATCGACTGCCCGTGGTCGCGTACGGCCTGGAGCGCGGTGAGCCCCGAGATCGGCACGGCCGCCGCCTCCTCGAAGGACAGATTCGACGGCTTAGGTGCGAGTAGGCGTCATGAACGATGGCCCTCATCGTTGCCACAGCCACGAGCGTACGCCGGACGGGATTACATACATCAGGGCTAGGCAAGCGGCTTAGAGGTGCGTACCGAGACGACGACGTCGTGGATTGCCTGGCTGGCTGCGGCAGCGTCGGCTTCGTCGTCGAGGATCGATTGGTGGGTGGCGTTCGCGTGACGGTGGAGACTGTTGGTCGACAGTGTGGCCATGTGGTCCTGCTTCGATTGCCACTGATCGTCGGTGATTCCCTCGTCTGCGGTGAGGACGATCAGCGGCTTGCCGTTGAGGCTGGTCATGGCCGACGCCTGCTGCATCGACGTGTTCGCCACTCCATACTCCTCGACGAAGCTTGCAAGGTGGCTCGCGGTCGAGGACTTCGCGCGGGCCTCGTCCCGGGAGCGCGGCGGAAGAGTGGTGTAGGAGAACGGGTTGAGCAGGCGTCCGGCTCCGAGGTGAGCGGACGCGGCCGATAGGGCGGCGACGCGACCGATGACGTTGTAGGGATCGGTGTTGGTGGGCTGGGCGGGGCCAGGTTTGGGTGCGGTGGAGTCGAGGAGCACCATGCCGGCGACCTGCTCGGGGAATTGCGCGGCGAAGCTCTGGACGTACAGGCCGCCGAAAGAGTGGCCTGCCAGCACATACGGACCGGGAGTGTGGGCCCGTTGAAGGAGGGTGTGCAGGTCCGCGGCAATGCGGGCGCCATCCTGAGTGCCGTCGGCTGGGTCGCTCCAGCCGCGGCCGGCGCGGTCGTAAACGCAGACTGTGGTGTCGCGGGCCACGGCCGGGGTAATCCAGCCGAAGTCGGAGGAGGACGCACCGCCGCCCGGTTCCAGAACGACTGTGGGGCTGCCCGAGCCGGTGCAGTACAGGTGCAGCCGGTGCCCGCCCACATCGATTAGCTGGCCGGGTGGCGGATAGGCCCTGGCGTCGAGCGATTCGCGCACGGTCTGGTAGCCGCCGCCTATGGACGCAATCATCAACACAGCTAGTACGGGGTACAACAGCCACCGTCCGATCCTGCTGCGCAGCTGGCGCCGAACCCGAAGGAACATCCAGACAACCAGCCCGAACAGGACCGGCGGCCATACCCAGCTGAACCCCGCCTGCACGGCCGCTGACCCGCTGAGTGAAACGAGCCCCGCCACCGCCATGAACGTGGCCGGCGCGGCTGCCCACCGTTGCGGCTGGTCGCTTAACCGGGTGGACAGAACGGCTAACAACGTCCAGCCCAGCGCAAAGGCCAGCAGCACCAGCCCGGTGAGCACATTCTCTCTCGCCGGGATGAACGGCATGGCCACCAGAACCACGGCGGCGATTAGTCCAGCCGCCATGGACAGAGCAACGATCGACCCAATCCTGCTCTTAGCTGTCGGTTGCGCGCGGCCGGGTTGCTGAACGTCGCCGTGCCGGGCTGCTGTGGTCATGATCGCCTCCCTGAACAACGAGTCAGGGGCGACGGAGACCGTAGCCTCTGTTCACAAGGTCCTCGGTGCCACGACAGTACGCCGCCCCAGATAGCGAAGTACACGGAAAGCAACTTCAGCCGAGATGACGGGCATGCTGGTCGTTGCGCGTTCCTGCTGACCTGGGGCCGGACTGATCATTGACACGTGTAGTCCTGCGACGATGGCTTCAGCAATCGACGCCCGGCCCACCGAAGGCTGGCCAGTCCCACCGACTCGCTTCCGCACTGCGATGCAGCAGAACAGTTTGACTCCAGCCACCTCGTCCAGGAGCCCGACGTGTCGCCAGCTAGTCCCGACCCAGCTACCCAGGTTGGCACGGCCTTTGACGCTGGCCAGCGCTCCACGCGTCTGCGAGTCCCCTTCATCTGGGGTGTGGTCTTCGGTTTCCTCCAGGCCGCTGCCCCCTGGGCCTCTGGTGGATCCGGCCAACAACCGTCTATGCCATCAGCCTCGTCCTGATAGCCGCGGTCTATATCGGCTTCGCCGTGGCGGACGGACGCAAGAAGGTCATCGCCGTCGAAGTCAGCGTTGCGACCGTTTTCGTTCTGGTGGGGGCAGTCGCGGTGATCGGGTCACCGTGGGTGGCGGTTGCCGGGCTGGTTGGGCATGGCGCCAAGGACCTGTGGCAGCACCGCACCGGTTTCGTGAACAACACCCGTTGGTGGCCGCCGTTCTGCCTCACCATCGACTGGGTCGCCGCCGCAATCGTGGCCATTGCGATAACGGCCGGCGTCGACTTCGGCTGACCCGGCCCGCGATCATGCCAAGCAGAGGCCATCAGGGCGAGGCGGCCGCAAACCCGGCCCAGCCCGCTAATTCGCCGGCGGAGCGGCTGGCCGGCCCAGCCATTCTCGTTACGTCGGCCTTGCGGCCGATTCAGCCTCAGGCCCAGCATGAGCCCGAGATTCGGTTGACCCTACGAGCAAAGGAGGAAACGAACGTGCAACACGAGCCCGAAACACCGCCGGTCCTCGACCCAGTCATTCCCGACCGATCCCACCGGCCTCCCCGAGGCCGCGGCACCCCAAATCCTGGAGCTCGCCGATGGCGACAAGTACGACGGTGTGCCGCACGAGACCCAGCAGCCGATCCCGATCGGGGCAGCTTCACCTACCGCATCCAATTCCCCGATCCCGGTCTGTACTGGTACCACCCGGACCGGTCAGTCTCGGTTGTTCCGGAGATGGTTCAAGTGGGGGGCAAAGTGGGGTCATCCTCGGCGATCAACGATGGACTTGGACGGACGCCGATGGACCCGAACACGCGGGACTCGGACTATCTAGGGCGTGTTTGAGGCCCATGGCATGGAAGAGGTCAGGGGTTCGAATCCCCTTAGCTCCACAAGTAAAACCGCTAGTCAGAGCCCATTCCCTCCTGGAGGGGCGGGCTCTTCCCACGTGCCGGGCTTACCCGAGCGCCCGGGACGGCACCGGCTGCCAGCGTCCGTCGCGGTGTGCGCCGAGTCTGGTGAACAGGTCGATGACAAGTGAGCTCCCGTCGAGCTTCGGGGGTAGCGTCGTTTCGACGAGCACGCTCCGATCACGTGCACCCTCGTGATTCGTGTCGATCCAGAGACCGAAGTCGATTCTGAGCTTAGGAGATGCCGTCTGTGTCCAGCTGTCCAGAAGACGGTGCTCAGCTCAGCCTTGACGCAGGGCAGCGTCCCGCCGGGGTGGCATCGTCGGGGATCGACCGGACGAGTGAGCTGAAGGTCATAGATGACGGCGACGACAGGGTTGTGGAAGCAGCCAAGTCCGCGGTAAGTGTGTCCCTAGACGTCCGGGGCCAAGATTCTGCTCTGGTCCAACAATCCGGAGGCTTTCTGGCTCGAAGCACTCATGTTAACGGAGGCCTCACGGGAGGCTTCAGTCTTGGGGAGGGTTTCACTATGACATCAATCCGGCGAGTCGGTATCGGCCTTCTGTCGTCGGTCGGGCTGCTGTTGACAGGGGTCGCGGCTGCACCGGTGGCCAACGCGCAGGAGCGCACAACATTCGTGACGCGACTGTCTGCCGAGAACGAGATACCGGGGTGCCCTGCCGGCGTGGAGAGTGGCGCTAACGGTGTGGCGGTCATCCAGATCGACGGGGTCACGGGTGAGATCAGCTACCGCGTGGTGGCGACGAACCTGCCGACCACGATCGCCGGCAGCCCTGGCGGGCACATCCATTTCGGAACCGCAGAACAAACGGGTCCCATCGTGCTGCCGTTTGTCCTCACCGGCCGCAACACCGGTCTCGTGGCCGCCGGGACGGACACCAACCCAACACTTGCTGAGGCGATCCTCGCGGACCCTGAGAACTACTACGTCAACGTCCATACGACGGCGTGTCCAAATGGGACTGTCCGGGGACAACTCGGGTAACACAGGATCTGACGGGGTTCGATAGGCAGGATCCGGTTGAGTCGTCGATGTCAGCTCTCGGGTCCGTACCAAAATACCCGAATGATGATCAACTAGTCGCCCGACGCGATGGAGGAATCCGTGATCGACGACGACGCGATGAGCGTGGCGGCTGGGCGCCCGGGCGGCGGTCAGTCCGTCGTTGTTCCCGTGGTCCTAGACCGATGAAAAGCAAACCGGCGTTGCAATTGTCCGCGGTGCAGACGCTGTCCACCTCGATCTCGCCGCTTCTCGACGATCTCAACCAAGCTGATGTCGGCGCCAATCGCCCCCAGTGCTGATGCCACGGCGCCCAGAGCTCCCGGCCGATTCGGCATCTGAACTGGAATGAGTAGCACTCGACAATCCTGCAAGATCCGGAGTCGACGGTGGACTCGAAATCGGGATCGCTCGACATTGAGATGTCGGCGTGCCCCTGACCAGTGCCCCTTGGGCCGGCACTCGGCGTGGCGCTGCTGATCGAGCTGGGCCCTGAGGAACGCATCTCGGTGGCCCCACAGACCGCTGGCTGGCGGGAGCGCGGCCGGGTCACAGTGACCAGCACCAAGCCCGACCGAGGATCCCGAGCTCGACAGCGTGCTGCGGTGATCGAGCAGAAGGAGGGCGTCAATATCGGCAACCTGGTCAGCGACAGGTCGTGGCAGGGCCTGCACGATCGGTTGCTCGAGCGCCCGGTGAAGGCAGGGTGTGCTGACCGAGCCGCGCCGACGTGCTCGGGCTGCGCCGCCGCCCGCTGCAGGGTGTCGCCACCGCCCGGATGAGTAGGCCCGCCGCGACGAGCCGCTTGAGCCGGGCTGCTGCGGATGGTGGACGCGATCCCCTCTTCCGAGATCTGGAGCACTCGCGGAAATGGCGCCGGTTGCCGAAATCCCCCGCATACGAGCATCGACCACGGGTCGCCGAGCACCTCGACGGCGGCGTCGATCGCCCATCTCGCGTTGTCGGCCGATGAGAATTTCTGGTCACCCTGGTCAGTCTCTCCAGAGCCGATGGCAACCGGAATCAGCAATCGAGGAGCGCATCGATGTCACACACCCGGATTCACAACTTGTCCATCTCCGTCGACGGGTTCGCCACCGGTGAGCCGCAGTCCGCCGATGCACCGTTCGGCCATGCGGGCGAGCGTCTGCACGAGTGGATGTTCCGTACCCGATTCTGGGACGCGGGCGGAACCGCCGGGGTCGACGACGCCTTCGCGGTGCGCCACAGTGACGGCATAGGCGCCGAGATCATGGGCGCCCACAAGTTCGGTCCGCCGGGCTGGCAGGACGACCCGGGCTGGAAGGGCTGGTGGGGCCCGAACCCGCCGTTCCACACACCGACCTTCGTGCTGACTCACCGCCCACGCCCCTCGATCGAGATGGAGGGCGGCACCACGTTCCATTTCCTGGACGCCGCCCCGGCCGAAGCGCTCGAGACCGCCCGCGAAGCAGCCGACGGCCAGGACGTCCGGATCGGCGGCGGCCCCACCGTCGTCCGCGACTTCGTCGCCGCCGGGCTCGTCGACCACATGCATCTCGTCCTGGTCCCGATCGTGCTGGGCCGCGGCGTTCGTATCTGGGACGGCCTGGAGGGCCTCGAGGATGGCTACGACGTCGAGGCGGTCTCCTCCCCCAGTGGCGTTACTCATCTCACGTTCACGCGGAAGGTCGCTTCCTGAATGCCGACACCCGACAACGAACCGCGGGCCATGTGATCGTCTAGGGCTGCCCGCGCGCGGGTCGGCCCGACTCGCCGGTCTGGGACGCCGCGACCTCGAGCTCAGGAGCGGTTGAGGATCCGGGGCGTGCCCGGCACGTGCTCATCGGACCGCCCGGCCGGTCCGCAAACACCTGGTCAGGTCGCGTTTCAGGGCGCCGCGGGCTTGCACATACAGCGACTGGTAGATCTGTGAGCGTCGCAGTGGTCCTCCTGGGTGGAGGTCGTTGACGTGATGGACCAACGCCTGCGCCGACGGGGCCCGAGAGCGACCCCCCGGGCCCGGCCCAAAGTGATCACCTCCCGCTGCGCCATCGTCAGGCAACGGCCCTTCAGGTCACGGCCGCGCCGAGGACGGACACCGCCGGCGCGGCCAGCCAGTGCGCGCCCTTCTTGCGATCGGTACCCGCCTCGGCGGCAGCATCGGTGATGAACGCACCCCGTTGCATCGCCGCGACTACACCTCCGGACAAGGGGTGTTGCGATCACAGCAAGAACCCGAGGTCGCCCTTGCGGGACGCCGTGGTGCCATTCGGGGACCTCCGCTAACGGGATGCCCCGGGGGCGCGATCCCCACGGAACGCCCAGCGTTCCGAGTTCTGCGGCTGGTGACCCGACAGTACGTCCGACGGGGCAAATGACTGGCGAGCGTGGGTGTGTCCGGCGTACGGTGACCGCAACCGGAAGGCCCGGCCATTGATCCCGGAGGCGGCACGTAGATGCGACCAGCACTCGCAAACACTCAGCTCATCTGTCGCTACTCGAAGGGGATCACGCGTGCCCACCCGTTCACTCAACCTGGGCATCCTCGCTCACGTCGACGCCGGTAAGACCACTCTCACCGAGCGTCTCCTGCACCTCGCCGGGGTCGTTGATGAACCGGGGTCGGTCGACTCCGGCACCACCCAGACCGACACGCTGGTGTTGGAGCGCCGACGCGGCATCACCATCAAGGCGGCTGTGGTGGCCTTCCCGATCGGCAGTATCACGGTGAACGTCATCGACACCCCCGGCCACCCGGACTTCATCGCCGAGGTCGAGCGGGTCCTCGCTGTTCTCGACGGCGCCGTGCTGGTGCTCTCGGCGGTCGAGGGCGTCCAGCCGCAGACCCGGATACTGATGCGCGCGCTGCAGCGGCTGCACGTGCCCACGCTGCTGTTCGTCAACAAGATCGACCGGATGGGCGCCGACCCCCGCGCGGTGCTGGCCGCCGCCCGGATGCGACTGACCTCCGACGTGTTGGCCATGGGCGTGGTAACCGATCCGGGCAGCCGCGCCGCCCGGTTCCGCGCGTACGATACCGAGGACGTCACTTTCCGCGACCAACAGGCGGCAGCGCTGGCCGAGCACGACGATAGGCTGCTCGAGGCTTACGTCGAGGGGCGTCCCAGCTCGGCCGGTCAGCGGCACGCGGCGCTGGCCGACCAGACCCGGGCCGGCATGATGCACCCGGTCTTCGCCGGCTCGGCGGTGACGGGAACCGGGGTGCCCGACCTCATGCGCGGGATCGAGACCCTGCTACCGGCCGCCGATGGGCGGCCGGACGCCCCGCCGTCGGGGCGGGTGTTCAAGATCGAGCGCGGGACCGGTAGAGAGAAGATGGCCTACGTCCGGATGGTTGACGGCTCGCTCCGCCCGCGGCAGCGGCTTGACCTGCCCGCGGGCCGGATCGGGAAGGTGTCGGGGATCGAGGTGTTCGCGACGGGTCGGTGGACTCGTGCCGGTCGGGTGGAGGCGGGGCAGATCGGCCGGCTGCACGGGCTGACCGAGGTCCGCGTCGGCGACATCTTCGGCCGGCTGGATGGGGTCGACCACGACCCGCCCGAGCACTACTTCGCCGCGCCGACCCTCGAGGCGTCGGTCACCGCGGTCCAACCACGCCAGGGACCGGCCCTGCGCTCCGCGCTGGCCGAGCTGGCCGACCAAGACCCGTTGATCGACGTCCGCACCGGCAACGACGGGCTGCCGACGGTGTCGCTCTACGGACAGGTGCAGCAGGAGGTGCTCGAGTCGACCCTCGCCGACGAGTACGGGATTGACGTGGTCTTCGCCGACGCCGGGGTGCTGCACGTCGAGCGCCCCCGGCGGGTGGGCGCAGCCGTGGCGCGCCTCAACACCGACGCCAACCCCTACCACGCCACCGTCGGCCTGCAGATCACTCCGGGCAGGCCGGGTTCGGGACTGCGGTTCAGCAACCGGGCGGCGGCCCGCGACATGCCGCTCTACCTATTCAAGAACGCGCAGGCGTTTACCGCCGCGATCGAGCGGCACGTACGGCGGTCCCTTGACCATGGCCTGTACGGCTGGCGGGTGACCGACGCGCTGGTGACGCTGACCGAGGTCGGCTACAGCGTCGCCGACGGCCCCCCCTCGCGTCGCGGTCCGACGAGCACCGCGTACGACTACCGCCAGGTCACCCCCATCGTGGTCGCCGAGGCGCTCGAGCGGTCCGGCACTCGCGTTTGTGAGCCGGTTCTGCGGGTGCTGATTGAGACGCCGACCTCGGACGCTGTCGCCGTTCAGCAACTCGTCACGCGCTGGGGCGGCCAGCTGACCGCGCTGACGGCGGCTGGGGACCTCACCCGGGTCGAAACTCGGCTCGTGGCGGCCAAGTTGCACGAGTTGCAGCGCCAATTACCCGATCTCACCGGCGGGGAGGGCTCGCTCGAGCCGCGCTTCGACGGCTACGAGCCGGTGCAGGGTACTCCGCCACTGCGGCTCAGGACCGACTCGGACCGGCTGCAGAGATCCAACTCCTGGTAGCCTCCGGCGCCGCCCGACGCGCGTCGTCACGTACGGCACTGTGCACGTGGACGGGACAGGACGACATGCAGGGCGGCTTGAGGTAGCAGGAGGGTAGGTCTTGCGCGGTAAGGATGAAAGCGCCAAGCAAGTCATCCCTGTCAAGCCATCGAAAGGCTCTGCCAGCGTGTCCACGCCGAGGATGAGTGGCTAGCTTTGCCCGAGTCGGTCTTCCCGCTCACCGCGGCCGGGAATGCCGGGCATGTCCTGGTGCCAAAGCTGGGACCCCCGGACCGTCACACCTCGTTGGGATCCGTATAGGACGCTAACGGTTCCGCGTGAGCTTCGATCACCCCCCGCTGTGGATCAAGAGGTCCGGGTTGCGCTCGCGGCCGCAGTCAAGGATCTGCAAGCCTCCCGAACCGAACCCCTCGTCGACGCGGCCGATCCCGCGTACCCCGGGCGTGCGCTGCGACACGCGTTGGTTGGACCCCGACAATCCAGCCGCGGACCCGAACAGCACATAGATCCGGCCCGTTCCAGCTCCGTTGTGGACAGCCTGATCCGCTGGCGCCGCCACGGCCAAATCGACCCGGCCGTCTCGATCGAGATCACCGACCGCGAGCCGCGCACCGAGGTGGTTGCTTGCTGGGTCTGCGACCTGATCTTCCGCCACCGGGTAGGCCGGCATGACGGTGGTCAGGGCCCAGCGCTGCAACCCGCGGATCACGGGTCCGGCGCGGCTGCCTCGCAGAATAAGGACGGCTCCGCCGCATGGGGCATCGGGATCACAGCTGGACGCGTCGTCGCTGCCTGCGGGGTCGCCGACGGCCAAGTCGGCGAAACCATCCCCGTCGAAGTCAGCCACCTCGAGAGCGGACCCAAGCTTTCGGTCACCACCGCGCCGCGCTGACGAACACCGGGCGTGCACCGGCCAATGAAACCGCGATCCTGTACTCGCAACCCGGATTCGGATCCCGGCACGAAGGAGAAACCTCCGATCGCCGCCTCGCCAAACACCGCATCGACGTTGTAGCCGTTGCCCACCAGCAGATCGTCGAATCCATCCCCCCGTAACGTCGCCGGCGGCCAGCCCGCGACCGACGGAATGCTCGCCGTCGGCGAAGCCGGGTGGCTCTTTACTGAACTCCAGCGACGGGGCGGAGTCAAAACCGGCCGTGGAGCCGCGGAACACCAGTACCCGGTGGTGACCAGTCAGACCGTGGTCGTCGACCAGGGGGCCGTCCGTGCTCACGGCAATGTCCTCGATCCGATCACCGTCCAAGTCCCCGACCACGACCGCATTCAGATACATGTTCTGGCTCCCGCGAAGCGGCGGTGCGACAAGTTCGCTGCGACCGCGCAAACCCCATGGGCTGCCGAACAGCACGACGATTCGCCGTGTCGTGAGCACGACCAGGTCGGCGAAACCGTCAACGTCGAGGTCTGCCGACGCCAAGGCACGACCGAACTCCTCCCACGCGACCGGATCCCCCATCCAGTCCTCGGCTGAAGGACGACCGAGGATCGGCAGTGTTGGTCTTGGGCGAGCCTGCGGTGGATGGGCCAGGGCGGTGCGCGTGCCAACGCGTAATCAACACCCGTCGCGGTGTCGGTTACTGGCGGTGGAGCCAGCGTTTCGCTGGCAGGCGGCAATCCAACCTCCGAGGCTGCCGAGCGCGTTCAGTCACGTGTCAAAGCGTCGATGCAGACTGTGATCGCAAGAATCAATGCGTTGTCTTCGCCTGGTTCAATCTCGACGCCGTAGCTGTCTCGGACCCGGAACCATTTCTTCGACACTTCTGCGACCTGGTGCCCATTGCGCTCGATCTCGTACTCGTGGTCCACCAGGTTGCCGTGGGCACTCATGTCGTCGCCGCCGTCGACGTCGATCTTGAAGCGGTCCCGTATGCCGATCAATGCCTTCTGGACGATCACGTCCCCGCCGGGGCGATCGATCTTCATCGAATCACGCACCCGGAGCTTGCGTTCCTGGATCTTTGCGATTTCAGCACCGGACGCGTCGCGCAGCACGAACGTCTCGCGCACCCGGACGGCCTTGCCGTCAACCTTGAACGCGCGTGCCCCGGACTGGTCCTCGATCCAGTAGTCATCCCCGATCGACATCAACTTTTCGCGCATCCGGTAGCGGGTCCGCGCAGCGGCTCCCTCTCGCCTACGACCTCGAAACACCACAGTCAAACCTTTCCCCTCGGCTCGGTCCGCGCCCACCGCGCAGATACCTCAAGAACCCAGCGGCTCACCTGCACGGCGACCACGAGCCGAGTCACCAAACGAGCTGCCGGAGACAGACCACGTTCAGCATGTCGCGAATCAGCGGAAGAGGGAATCCCACAACGTCGAGTTCGACCGTCTGTTGACGGATCGTCACCGAGCAACGGTCGGCCGCAACCAGATCAGGCGCGGTCGACAAGATAGGCGCGGCCCGGTCGTTTCAACGTCCACCGGATCAAGACAGCAGTCAGCCATCCGGCCTCTAGTTCGGCATCGGCTACCGCGATCACGAAGCCGAGTGCCCGTGTTGCTACCAGCCCGGAGACTCAAGTGGCAGCTCCGGTCCGAAGTCCTAGATTTCCCGTCCGACACGTCACCCGGAGCAGGTTGATAGAGCCCGCTTTGTGGGAGCGTAGCCCGCATGGCCACCAGTGATTACATGTCGCCCTCGCGGGCAGCCGATATCAGTCTCGTCGCCGGGCTGCTGTTGATCGTCGGCGGCGGCTTCCAATCCATCGAGGCAGTCGCAGCCATCGTCAAGGACGAGTACCTGGTCGTGACACCGAACTACATCTACACCTTCGACTTGTCGGCGTGGGGTTGGATCCACCTGCTGATCGGATTGGCGTTAGTGGTTATCGGCATCTGTCTGCTGCTCGGTCAAGGGTGGGCGCAGGTCGCTGGAATCGTCGCCGCCGCGATATCGGCTCTGCTCAACTTCACCTGGCTGCCCTATTCACCGCTCTGGGCCATTCTGGTGATCGCTGTCGACCTTCTCATCATCTGGGCACTGGCCTCAGCGCGGGCGCAGGCCAAGGCTGCCAACGCACCGCAGCGGGCCGGTTCCCCAACTGTCGGCTGACTGATCGGTGACGCCGGCCAGCGCTGCAGACGTGAGTTCTTGACAGCCATACCAACGGCGTGCGCAGCACGACTAGCACGGCGAAAACTTGTGCGCTATCCGACGCCGGATGGCGCGCGTCGGTCGGATCAGTCCCCGGAATGGCGCACGGGATCTGATTGACGCGCGCGCCTCAGGATCGGGCTCGAAGCGGGACACCGAGCCACAGCACCAGGTAGCCGATTAGCGCGACAACTGTCGCAACGACTGCGCTGGTCCCTCCGAGTGTCATGTCGAAGGTCAGGAAGGCGATGCCGGAGGTGGTTAGCGCAACCAGCGCAGCGCGGTTTTAGCCACTCGATTGGCGGTCGCGACCAGCCATGGCCGTCGGCGGCGTCGGAACAGGATGCGGTGGTAGGCGATCGGGGACATGATCGTCGCGGTGGCGCCTAGGCTCCGGTGTTTGGCGGTTGGCCGCTCGCAGTCGCATCGGTACTAGCCTGCCGGAGCGCCGCGCTCGTCGTCACTGTGGCGTCACGTCAACGTATGGGACTTCGATGGCGTTGTTTCCGTAGCCGAGCCGGTTCCAGGGTGGGACCTCGGGCTGGACGTTGCCGGCGGCGTCGGTTGCCCGGACGCGGATGGTGTGTCTTCCGACGTCGGTTGCGGCCCAATCGAATGACCAGTCCTGCCATTGGTGCGGGCCTTTGGCGGGTTCGAGCTGTGCCGGGTGCCAGTCGCCCGCGCCGGTGAAGCTGATGTCGACACGGGTCACTGGTCCGGTTCCCGACCAGGCCTTACCGCGCAGGATGTGTCTGCCGGTTTTGATGGTTGACCCGGGCGCGGGGTCGGTCATTCGGGCTCGGACGCGCATGAGAGTGACGGGTTCGTGTGGTTTGTCGGCCCACTCGTAGATGTAGTGGCCGGTCTGGAACTCACCGCGATACGGCTCGGTGAGGACGTCGATGCGTTTGAGCCACTTCACGGACGCGACGGCGTACCAGTGGGGTGCGATGAGCCGGAACGGGGTTCCGTGGTCTCTACCGAGCGGTTGGCCGTTCATCTCGTAGGCGATGAGGATTTCGGCCGCCGGGTCGGCCGCCTGGGCAAGGGGTAGGGCGCGGACGAAGGTCAAGTCGTCCTTGTTCGTGTCGGGCAGGACGGGCCGGAGGTGGTAGGAGCCGTGGTCGGCGCCTTCGAACCGAACGTCGACGCCGTTAGGAGCCGGCTGCGCTTGCTCGAGTACGTCGGAGAGCCGGGCGCCGGTCCAGCGGGCGGTTGAGACGGCGTAGGCACCCCATGGTTCCCCAGTCGGTAAAGGCCTCATGTCAAGACGTCCGTTTCCGGCGCATTCCAAGGTGACGGCTCGCTCGATAGCCGGCAGCGCACGGAGTTCTCGGAGCGTCAGGGTGGTTGGGTTCTGCACTGCGCCGCCGACTTCGAGGGCGCCGTCGTGTGCCGGGACCGCGAAGTTGCTTCGGACGTAGTGAAGCTTGGTTGGGGTGACGTCTCCGGCGAGGGCCTCGGGTGGCGCCTCAGCGTTGAACGGAGCTGGGTTGATCATTTGAAGTGCAGTGCGCGCTCGTTCGAGCTCGTCTGCCACGGTCATGTTCGGTCCCCTCGGTGGGTCTTGAGTCGCGTGCTGGGAATCAGTAGTCGGGATCGAGGAAGGTCGGTTCACGGTTTTCGTTGAAAGCGCCGATGCCTTCGGCGCGGTCGGGATGGACAGCGGATCGCCAGTGTGCCTCCATCATGATCGCGATCGCCTGCTCGATCGGCTGCCCTAGGCCCAGTCGAACGGCTTGTTTGACCGCCTGCACCGCTGTCGGTGAGTTGCTGGCGATCTTGTCCGCTATGCGATGCGCCGCGTCCATGAGTTCGGCTTGGGGGTGGATTTCGTTGACCATGCCCAGTCGGTGCGCCTCGCGGGCGCTGATCGGGTCGCCTGTCATGAGCATCTGCAGGGCTTTGCCCGGCGGGAGCAGGCGGGGCAGCAGCGCCGGAGATCCTCCGCCGGCAGCCAGGCCGATCATCGCCTCGGGCTGGCCGAAGGTGGCGTTGTCGGAGGCGATGATGAAGTCGGTGCTTTGGGCCAGCTCGGAGCCGCCGCCGTAGGCGATGCCGTTGACGGCGGCGAAGATCGGCTTCCTGAGCTGCCGGACCGCATAGAGGGTGCGATCGAAGTCTTGTCGTTGCCGGAGCCAGTCCTCCTTGGTCATGTTCTTGCGTTGACGGAGGTCGCTGCCGACGGAAAAGGCTCGCTGCCCGGCTCCGGTGAGGATGACGACACGCACGGCGGGCCGGACCGCGATGGTCTCGACGATCTTGGTCAGCCGGGCGCCCATGTCGGTGGTGATCGCGTTGTCGGCATGCGGCCGATTGAGGGTGACAAGCGCAATCCGGTCCTTGGAGAGGTACTCGAGGAGCACTGGGGAGTCGGGCTCCGTCGCGTCGGAATGTGGAGGAGCGAAGTCAAGTGCCTTCCAGCGGTCGGTGGATGTCGAGGGCGTCGCCACGTAGTCCTGCCCTTCAGGGTCGAGAGATTCGCGTCTCATGTCTGGAGTTCCGCCAGCCAGCGCATGGCGCGCATGCCGGGCGCGAAGCAGTACTCGCCGCCGCGGGTGACGACGAAGGGCGGCATCTGCTGCAACCGCCGCCGGATCGGCTTGGTGGGAATGGTGAAGCTGCCGGAGCCGTCATTCGGTCCGACGAGCGGGTCCTTCTCGGTCGGGGCGCCGATGAAGATGCCATCGTTCAGCCATTGGGTCTTGACGAACTCGAATTGCCGCTTTAGATGCGCTCCGGCGAAAACGAAGATGATGCCCCGGTCGGCGCCATCGTCTTCGAGAACTCCCTCAGGCAACGCCGGGCCGTAGCTCGTCCCGCGCCGGATCATCCGGTGAAGGCGGACGTTGACACTGCCCTCTCCGTCGAGGGCGTCTCTCGGGTTCGCTCGTCGCGCGTGCGCGCCGGCCGGACATTTGAAGCCGCGCAGGTCGTCGCTGAAGCGGAAGTCGTTGTTGCGGCGCGAGTCGGCTCCGAGGTCGGGATCGTCCCGATCGGGGGACAGTACGAGCGGAGCGCCGCTCTGCCAGCGGCCGACCATCTTGGCCCCGAGCCTGGCCTCCTCCGCACGGCTGGCGGCTTTCGCCCGGAGATACTGCCGATAGGCAGCCACCTTCGTGTGCAGCTTCCGGAACACGATGTAGGTGCCGTTTCGACCGAGCACGTCCGGAGTGGGCATCGGCGGGAGCTCACCTGTCTCGTCCGGGTAGCCGAGGATGATTTCACCGGCCTTGAGCGGCTTGTCCGTCGGGTCCGAGGGGGGCATGCCGCTCCCCTCGACTGCAGGCTGGCCGATCCCGTCTTTGAAACCGAAGGAAGTCCGCCCCGTCGGAAGCTGGTAACAATCCTGACTCCAGATCAACTCCACGCCCGAAAGCTCGTGGCGCGCGCGACGTGCCCTCTCGACGACGGCCTGAAGCCGCGGGACGTCGGGCGACAGGGCCGCTAGGGCGACGTGGACATCCGGAGTCCCGAGCGGGTACTCCCAGTTCTCGGGACTGCTCGGCCCCAAGTCACCCAACCCGGCGGCGCGCACCGCCATCCCCTGCTGAAACTCGGGCGCGAAGCTGTCCAGGGAGGCCTGCGGTACCCCGAGCGCCTTCAGACCCTGATGCGTGAAAGCAACGGTGATCCAGGCGTCCTTCCTGGGATCGGCCGATGGGCGTCCGTGGTCGACAACCGCGAGCAGGCGCTTCACCAGCTCCCGGCCGGCCGCGCGGTCATCGATGCGCAGCAGCAAGTATTTTCCGACGTAGGGAGAGGGCCGCTCGTGCAGCGCCCCGCTCTGGATGTCGTCTAGATCCAGCCCGACGTCCTGCACGCCGGTCACAGCCTCACGGTCCGTTCCATCGCTATACGTGCTCGGGGGGTTCGGGCGGGTCCGGATTCGGCGACGCCAGGTAGGGGAAGGTGCGCGAGGCCGGCCGGGTCGCCCGGTCCACACCGTCACGGATGATCGGCCCGTTTCCGGCGTTGATCAGCTGCGTGAAGATCGTGTCCATCACGTCGTCGTTGAGCGACCGTCCGCCGCAGGTCTCATGCGCCCTGCCGCTGCGCGTGGCAAGCTCGATCTCCAGGAAGGAGCCGTGCTCGGCGTACGGCTTGCTGACGTCAACGACCAAGAAGTCGGCGAGCACGAGGCTCGTCAAGGGGTGGTCGCCGTTCACGTCGGGGAACCAGTCGCTCTTGCCGTCCAGCCCGTCCCAGAAGGCAAGGTTGGCGTTCAACCGGGCTCGATAGGCGCCCCGATACGCCTCCCCGAGGTGGAACGCATCCTCCATGTTGTACAGATCGCGGATCTCAAGATCCCGGTTGACCGGATCGAACTGCTTCATGGCCAGCATCATGTTCTTCACCTCGGGCCGCCCGACCCGTTCGATCCGAACGTTGAAAGTGCCGCGTGTGAGGGTTTCGGCCACCACGCCCACCAGCCCGACGCCGTCCAAGAGTGCGCTGTCGACCTCAACGACCAGGCTGAGGACATTCTTGCCGTCAAGAAAGATGGATCCGGGATCGGTGAACGCCAGCTTGCCCGTCGCGATCGTCTTCAACGCCGCAGGCGCGTCCATGATGAACGGATCCCAACGAGGGCCTGCGAAAATCCGCACCCCCCTCGTCGGCGCACCCTGTTCCTCGTTGACACGAACCGAGACCGTCTCACCCGTAGGGGAGCTGCAGGAACCCGCCTGATCAACGCGCTCAGCGCCGTGACCACGCACGGCAGCCGAGAAGACGCAGTCGAAGACGAGTTCCGGCCGACCAGCAATCAACGGCACCGGATCACTCGCCCCGCTCGCGGTCAGGGGGCGCAGACGGAAGCGGTAGATGAGGCCGTCGGAGAACGCATCTGTGGGCTTCGCAAAGGGGAGGGTGTTCATCACGAGCACCAGATTCCCCGGCCGCTCCGGGCTGGGGAACGCGTAGACGTCCGTGATATCGGCGATGGGGTCTGCCAAGGCTCGCGGGCCTGAAATGTGATCCGACATCAGCGTTCCTCGCTAGCCAGCTCGGCTGATCGGCCGGTTAATCGGCTGCCTCGTCCAGCAATGGCCTCAGCGCAGGTTGCTGCAGGGCCTCCGCGGCCTCCGGATTGTCCAGCACCTGCTGGAAGGCAGCGTTCACGCGCTGGGCTTTCCGGATCTCTTTCACCGTGCCGCCGTAGTTTCGTGCATAGGCCGCCGCAGTCTGCTGCGCACCGTAGACGAACGCTTCGACCGCGGCCAAGTCCGGGAGACCCTCGTAACCCTCGACATGTCCGAAGATCGCGTCGAACAGTGCGAGCGTCGGCCCGGAGGAGAAGAAGTCCCCCATGTAGGCGTCCCACGGACCGTCAAAGCTGGTGATGAACGCGAGCCGGGTGTCGTCGTCGAACAAGATGAACCGGGCCTCGTGGATGGTCGCGATGGCCATGCCGTAGTCCCCCGGCCGGTATCCGGGAGTCTCCTGCAGGGCGCGCAGCGCAGCACGTAGCGACTCCCCCGCCCCGTGCTTCACCCGGAAGAACAGGCTGAACTCACTCGTCGGGCCGGCGCTGAGCCCCGGTCGGGGAGTTCCTGTCGCAGGTGCCGTCATCGGTTCCTCCCCTGGATCGAAGCATCTATCGATGAGCCGTTGCGTCCAACCTTGGGATGGCGTCCCGTCTACGTCGGCCTGATCGTACCGCGGCCCGCACCACGAACTCGGGCGGCTCGTAATCCATGGCACCGCCCAAGAGACGCCTGCGACCCTCGTTCAAGACCCAGATGAGGAGTAGGTCCCTGGCTTCATCCTTGCCTTCGGGCTGGAGGCACGGGTCGCGCGGAAGTTGACCCCGGAGTCGTCCGGCCTGTGTACGCAGACATCGACTGGCGTCGACACGCGCGGCGCTGGTCGCGTCCAGCGTCGTGGGCCTGGGGGCGCTACATTCTGAATCGCGTCGTGGCCCGAGCTGAAGGGAAAAATGATGGACTTCGGGGACTTTCTGTGGCTCCTGATCTGGAGCTTCTTCTTTGTGTGCTTCCTCATGTTGTTGTTCCAGATCTTCGGTGACCTGTTCCGAGACCCCGACCTGGGCGGAGGGGCGAAGGCGTTATGGGTGATCGGACTCATTCTGTTTCCGTGGCTGATGATCTTGATCTACCTGATCGCCCGAGGGAAGGGAATGGCGGAGCGGCACGCGGCCGCCCTGCGCGGCGCGCGTCAGTCCACCGACGAGTACATCCAGTCGGTGGCCGCTCGGAGCGCCCCCGCCGATCAGATCGCCTCCGCCAAGGCACTGCTGGACTCCGGGACGATCACCCAGGCCGAGTTCGACCAGCTGAAAGCGAAGGCCCTCGCCTGACCGAAGAGCAATCAGCAGCCCTAGACTCTTGGATGCCGCGACCGGTCGGCAACAACGAACAGGGGTGACTGATATGGCCAAGAAGGATGACGCACCACTCGAGCTCTACATCGCCGCGTACAGCGACGCCGCCGTCGCCGAGGAGCACTGGAACGCGCTGAAACAGGCCGCGCACGACAAGGCGATCGAGGTCGAGGCGCTTGCCCTGGTCAACCGCGACGATGACGGCAAGGTTCACATCAAGGACACCAAACGTGAGACCGGTGTTGGTGCGACCCTCGGTGCTGTCGGTGGCGCCGTCGTCGGGTTGATCTTCCCGCCGTCGCTGCTGGCCTCGGCGGCAGTCGGTGCAGGGATCGGTGCAGGGACCGGCAAGGTCGTCGATCGGGTGTCGAAGCGCAAGATCAAGGAGGACGTGGAGTGGGTTGTCGCGCCTGGCAGGTCAGGCGTCGTGGTCCTCTTCCACCCCGAGTCGACGGCCGAGGTGGAGCAGGGTCTCGCCGGTGCCACCAACATCGTGCGTCAGCACATCGACGAGGACGACACAGGGGAAGACAAGAGCGCCGACATCTACAAGTAAGACCGGCCGGCCAGGGGAGCGGATTCGTCCCGACTCCGGGCTGAGAGAAGGCCAGTCAGTCAACAGGTCTGCGGTGGAGAACTCGGCCCCGGTGGTTATTCGCTGAGCGCCGATCCAAAAAGGTCGCCCGAGGCACACCGATCCCTTGGGATGCTCAAGCGGGTCGCGCTCGCACGGAGCTGGCCACGCGGCGGGAGCCGGCAGTTAGTGGGATTGCTCGCGCCAGGCCTTCGAGCCGGCCGAGGCGGCGACCTTCAGCTGTTGCATCCGCCTGCGGGCGATCTCGGATGGCGACTCGTCGAGTTGATCAACCCATTTCTTCGCCGCTTGAGCCAGTGCGGTCGCGGCCACCGCTGCCCCGCTCAGCCAGATGACGCCACCAACCCACAACAAGGCGACGCCTGAGCCAAGTAGGGGCACGTTCAGTTGAAGTGTGCGCCGCGGGGTCGAGTCGCTCATGATCACTCCTTCGACGAAGCCGTATCGGCCCGAGTTTGGTTGCGTCCCTCCATCGTGCCACGGCGAACGCCTGGTGGACCGCCTGACCAGCCGGTTCCGAATGTCGAGCAAGACCGCCCAGTGAGTCACGGGCGCCGAGGCCGCCATCGAGTTGTCGAAGTCCGGCGGCTCCCTCGATCTCCGGACTTCGAGTCGCCTCCCGACGCGCCGGCGACCGGCGCGGCTCGGACCTGGACAACCCGTGTTCAACGGTGCAGGGTGGCTGACGGGCCTGCTTGGCTTCCAGAACGATCGAGGAGGGACACAATGGCGATTGACACGTTCGTGGTCTATGTCGGGGTCTATAACGACGTCGACGCAGCTGATGCCGACTACGACCTGGTCAAGGAGCTGCACGTTACCGAGGGTCTGTTCGACGCCTACGATGCGGCGGTCATTCAGCGGCGAGACGACGGGAAGGTCAAGATCACCCGGAAGCATGAGACGCCGACCCGTGTCGGCGGCGTCCTTGGAGCCGGGGTCGGGCTGGCTACCGGGCTGGCCGTGGCGCTCTTCCCCTTTGCCGCAATCGGAGGCGGGCTGCTTGCCGCCACCACGGCCGGCGGGTCGGTGCTGGGGGCAGTCGCGGGGCATGCTGCCGCCGGTCTGAGCCGGGACGATCTCAAGGCCCTCGGCGAGCACCTTGACGCCGGACAGGCCGGGCTGGTGGTCGTCGGCATGTCGGACATGGGCGCGAAGATCGAGCGGGCGATGCGTCGAGCCGAGAAGATCGAGAGCAGGCAGCTCAAGGCAGACGTCGCCGATCTCGAACGTGACGCTCAGGCAGCCGGCAGTTAGGCCTCAGGCCGGACTAGTCCCTTCCCCGCAGCGACCGCACCGAGTGGCCGATCTACGAGGCCGCAGGTGAAGTTGATCACGGCGGATATCGCGGCCACGACAATCCCGGCCATCAGGGCCCGAACCTGACCAAGCAGCAGGCAGATCCCGATCGCCGCCAGGGCCAGTCCATCAACAAGTGGATCCAATCCCATGCGGTGAGGTCGAAGAAGTCAGCCTCCCACCACGCGGGTCTTCAGCCGCCGACCCGCGCGCCGGGACAGCTCGTGCAGCCAAACCGCGGTGTTGAAGTTCATGAATCACCGGGCGCTCCGGCTACGTCATGGCTAGCCTGCTCCGACCACGGACGCATTGTCGACGGCACCCTGTGCGACGCGTCCGCGCCCCTGGTTCACCCTGGGCCACTCGATCGCGGTCCCTCGGAACAACAGCGTCAAGACGGCGACGCCTCCCGTCCAGCCGGTCTGGTGACTGGCGCCGATCCCCGCTCCGTTGTCGCCGTGGAAGTACTCGTAGAACAAGAGCAGGTCCCGCCAGTTCGGGTCTTGTTGCGCTAGCGACTGACCGCCGTAGACGGGACGACGCCCGTCAGGGCCCCGAAGGAACGTACCGACCAGACGATCACTGAGTTCCTGAGCCACCTCGTGCAGGGTGAGGTTGTTGCCGGAACCGGTGGGGCACTCGACGGTGAATTCGTCGCCGAAGTACCCGTGCAGGTTCAGCAGCGCCCTGATCAACATCAGGTTGATCGGGAACCACACGGGTCCGCGCCAGTTCGAGTTCCCGCCGAACATGCCCGTGTCCGACTCGGCCGGAAGATAGTCGACGCTGTATCGACGCCCGTCGACGTCCATGACGAACGGGTGCTCCGCATGCCACCGCGACACCGACCGAATCCCGTGCGGTCCGAGGAATTCCTCCTCGTCGAGCATCCGTTTCAAGATCCGGCGCAGCCGAGCAGCGTCGAACATCGCAAACAGCGCTGGTCCCTTCCCGCGGGTCTGCCGACCCTGCCCCGGCAGCGCGGCCGCGACCGCCGGATGTCGAGACAGGAACTCCTCAGCCCCCTCGGCCAGCTCAGGAAACTCGCTTCGGATGGTGCCTTCGAGCACGGTCGCGGCCACCAGCGGCATCAGCCCGACGAGCGAGCGGACCTTCAGCCGGATGCAGCTCCCGTCAGGACGCCGCAGCACGTCGTAGAAGAACCCGTCCTCCTCGTCCCACATGCTCGCACCGTCAGGTCCGACATGGTTCGTGGCCGCAGCGATCCACGCGTAGTGCTCCAGCATGGTCTGGGCATCCTCGAGATACCGCCGATCATGACGGGTCAGCTCGATCGCGATCTGCAACATGTTCTGGCAGTACAAGGACATCCACGCTGTGCCATCAGCCTGGTCCAACGTGCCGCCAGTGGGCAGCGGCGCACTCCGGTCGAACACGCCGATGTTGTCCAGACCGAGAAACCCACCTTGGAAGATGTTCCGACCATCCGCATCCTTGCGGTTCAGCCACCAGCTGAAGTTTCGGTTGAGTTTGTGAAACGCGTTCTGCAAGAAGACCCGGTCACCGATTCCGGTCCGTCCCTTGTCGATCTCGTACACGAACAGGATCGCCCACGCGTGGACCGGTGGGTTGACATCGGTGAAGCTCCACTCGTAGGCCGGCAACTGCCCGTTCGGATGCAGATAGCGGCGAGTCAGGAGCAGATTGAGCTGGTGCTTGGCGAAGCCGACGTCCACGACCGCGAGCGTTACCGCCTGAAAGGCGAGGTCCCACGCCGCAAACCAGGGGTACTCCCACTTGTCGGGCATGGAGATGATGTCCTCGGCGATCAGGTGCCGCCAGTCCTGATTGCGCCACCCCGAGCCGGCGCTGAGGGGGTCCGCGCCGTGACCGGCCAGCCACGCCTCGACGTCATACCCGAAGTATTGTTTCGACCACAGCATCCCGGCGAGCGCCTGGCGCGCGACCCTGCGCTCGTCCTCGCTCAGGTCACCGGCCAGCAGGCCGGCGTAGAACTCGTCCGCCTCGTTGCGACGCTCGGTCAGCACCTGATCGAAGTCACCGAGCGGACCCGGTACATCCCCGGTGCGGGGCTCGTCGGCCGGGTTCGCTGTGGACAGCCGCACCCGCACCACGCTGCTACCTCCCGCCGGGACGAGCAGCGTGTGGTGGAACGCGGCCTTCGTTCCCACCCCCTCGGGATTGACCGCGTCCACCTCGCCGTGTACGACCGCCCGATCAATCCCGTCCTTGACATGGCGTTCATCGTTGGGAGTCCCGAACGTCCGCTCGTTGTTGGTTTCGTTGCCGGTCATCAGCACGGGCGTGCCGCCGGCGGCCGAGAACCATCGCGTGCCGAGGTCTTGATGCTCCGCGCGCACGACGCTGGCCTGGTCGACCTGTCCCACCGATCGCAACTCCGGACGAGGCGAATTCCCGCCCCACGACCAGGTGTGCCGGAACCACAGACTGGGCAGCACATGAATCTCGGCCTCATCGGGACCGCGGTTGTGCACCGTGACCTGCATCAGGAGATCCTCCGGTGCGGCCTTCGCATACTCGACGACAACATCGAAGTACCGGTTGTCGTCGAAAATGCCGGTGTCGATGAGTTCGAACTCCGGGTCCGAAAGCCCCCTTTCCCGATTAGCAGTGATCAAGTCCTGGTACGGGAAGGCCGCCTGTGGATACTTGTACAGCATCTTCGAATACGAAGCCGTTGGCGTCGCGTCGACGTAGTAGTAGCACTCCTTGACATCCTCGCCGTGATTTCCTTCGGAGTTCGTCAGCCCGAACAGCCGTTCCTTCAAGATCGGATCGTGGCCGTTCCACAGCGCCAAGGCAAGACACAGCTGCTGACGGTCATCGCTGAAACCGGCCAAGCCGTCCTCGCCCCACCGATAGGACCGGAATCGGGCCTGCTCGTGCGTGAACGATGACCAGGCATCACCGCCGGGACTGTAGTCCTCGCGAACTGTTCCCCACTGCCGCTCGCTGAGATACGGCCCCCAACGTCGCCAGCCGGCCTCGCCTGCGTCAGCAGCATCGAGACGGTTCTGCTCCGCACTCATCGAGTACATTCACCTTCCCAGGGCCCACCCGGCTCGCGGATGTGGCCATCGATATGGATTCCCAACTTCACGCTCAGTCGGAGACCATCATCCCTGGGCGGGTGATGACCCACATGATCGGGTCGAGGTGGCAGCCTCGGCCTGCCAGGCGCGAAGAGGCATCGGTTCGGTTGTCACGGGCGGCACCACAATCTCGGTTGTCAGCATCAGTCGTTGGGTTCAGTCGTTGGGCGAACGTCCGAGTCTGCCCAATGCCTGGGCGTCGGCTACGCGGCGGCGTCGAGTCCGGTGGGAAGCGGGTCGTCGACGCATCGGTAGCGGCTGGCGTCGGGCATGGTCCAGTCGACGCCGTCTCCGTCGCGAACGGTTGCCTGCCAGGCGAAGGTCTTGCCGCGGTGATGCCGTCGACACCCGGGATCGAGATTGGTGCCGGCGGTAGGTCCGCGAGGCTGCGGTTCGTGGTGGTCGATGTCGCAGCGGTCGGCGGGCACACTGCACGTGGGGTGCTTGCACGTGCCGGCCCGGATCCGGATCGCCTCAGCCAGCCGTTTCGACGGGTACCGCCCGAGTTCGGTGGTGTCGAGGAGCCGGCCGCCGTCGTCGGTGAGCAGCCTGGTGAACAACACCTCATCCCAGCGAGTGCCCTCGCCGTCCTCGGCCAGGCTGTCGGCGATGAGTCGGCGTAGTTGGTCGGCGGGGACGCACCCGGAGCGGTCGGTGAGCTCCCCGGCGGTCTCGCTCAGTCCAAGCAGGCTGGTGAGCGGAACGACCACTCCGATCCGGACGCTCCGCGGCCGCCGAACCAAGCCCACCGGGATGAGTTTCGGGTCGCCGAGCGGGATCCCGTCTGCGTCGAGGGCCTGCCGGGACACGCCGAGCAATTCGCCGGTGTCGGGATCGACTTCTTCAACCTCTACCCAGTCCCGTGATTCACCGGCCGAACACTCGCCCGACTCATCGTCCGCACGCTGGTCTCCGCACTCCGCCGAGTCCTCGGGCGCGCCGTCCTGGTCGTTCTCGGCATCGTCGGGTTCCTCGCGTTCGTCGTCGAAGCGGAGTCGGCCCAGCAGGATGTCGGCGAGCAGGTCGGAGCGCCGTTGTTGTTCGGTGCGCGGGTCATCCGCGCCGAGGCCGCGGGAGGCGGCGGTCAGCAGTGCGTCGATGGCGGCCGCGTCGGCAGCAGTCATCTCCCCGGTGACATACCCCATGCCGTCGGGTCCTTGGACAACGGTGACCCGGCGGTTGGCCAACGCGCGCCGATGTCGCCTTGCGAACGCCAGCGGCTCCAGCCGGACGATCAGCCGCAACAGCCAGGAGCCGAGTTGTTTCGGCGTGCGGGTCTGGGCGGCTTCGACGACTTGATCATCCAAGTTCGCCAACGTCGATACTTCGGTGGCGCGGCGGGCTGCCCGGTCGATCACCCGCACCTGCTCCGCATCCAGGTCTCCGGCCGAGAACGCCTGCCAGACCGTCGGCAGATCGGTGCGCAGCCGACGGGTGCGCGCCAGCAGACACCGCACGTGCCACGGCTGTTCCCGCAGCACCGGCGACAGCTCGTCGGCGACGAACTCCCCCGGGCGAGGACGCCCCGCGACGGTCGGCGACGCTCCCCGGGCACCGACGCCGTGGGCAGTCGTGCGGAGATCGGCGTAATGGACCCCGGCCGCTGCCAAGCGGGCCTGCGCACACGCCGCCGCCCGCCGCGCCTCCTCAACGGCCTGCCGCGCCGCCCTCATCGCGGCCTCGGGATCCGCGGCGTTGGCGATGACCGGATCGTCCATGACCTCATGCTCGCACCGACCACTGACAATCAATCGCACACAGAGACGAATCTTTCGACCTAAGGTCGGCGTCGCCGAGGACCTCAGTTGCGCTGCTCGGCCATCCACTGCCTGCTTCGGTTGAGAATCTCGACCGTCGACTCGGGTGAACGAACGGTGAACCGTTCATGTCCGACTGGTAAATTCCAGCCGCCATGCCCATCAACACTTTGCCCGACACCGCCACCTTGACCGCCGATCTTGCCACCGCCACCGCTATGACGAACGGTTCTTCGCCCGCATCGAGCGTTAGGGCCGCGGAATTGCTGGCTCGCGCGGTCGGGAACCGGTATGCCGTCGAGCAGACCCCGACCCACATCGCACGTCTGACCCACCTCGACACCGCGGACTGGCGGTTGCGCCGCGCGGGCATCGATCTGCTGTGGTCCGCCGATTCCCAAGAGCTCGTCGCCTGGCGGTCGGACAGGGAGCCGCTCCGCCAGTCGGTCGGCCCAGCCCGCTGGCCCGCGCTGCCCACCGACCTTCCTGACGGTCCCGTACGGGAACTCGTCGCCGGACCCACCGGGATCCGGGCCCTCATCGGTTTCGCGACGAGCCGCGCCGTCAGCACCGACTTCGACGTGCTGAACGAGGATCACAAGACGGTGGCCCGGGTCCGCTGGTGGGACGTCCGGGTCGAATCGCCGGTCGAGTTCCCGTTGCGACCTCGCATCGGCGTGGAGCGGCTGCGAGGATACGCCGCACAGGCTGTCGACATCGAGCGTCGCCTGCTGAACGCCGACTCCGTTTCGGCTCCGCCGCAGAACTGGCTCGCCGACTTCTGGGCCGTCGCAGGCATCGGGCCGACCCAAACGCAGCGCTTCGGAATGCTCCCTGACCAGGCGGCCGACCTCGCGGTGGCCGACGCGCTGCTCGGCTACCTCGCCACGATGGAGGGCGCCGTCGACGGCATCGTCGCCGACGTCGACACCGAATTCCTGCACGACTTCCGGGTTGCGGTCCGTCGCACTCGGTCGGTGCTGAAGCTGCTTGGTGACGTCCTACCGGAGGGGACCGCCGAGCGGATCGGGTCGGAATTCCGTTGGCTCGGCGACGTGACAACCCCAACCCGTGATCTCGACGTCTATCTCTTGGACTTCGACGACCTCGCGGCGTCGGTCAGTCGACCCCACGATCTGCAGCCGCTCGCCGATCACCTCGCCAAGGCAGCGGGCGGCGGCCCATCGCGCCCTCAAGCGGTCCCTGCGGTCAAAGCGATTCTCCGATCTCTGCCGCCGCTGGCGCGCGGAGCTGGGGGCGGTCATCTCCGCGCCCACGCACCAGGCCCTCACCGCCGCAAGTCTGGCCGACCACAGGCTGCACCGCACGTACCGCAAGGTCACCAAACGCGCCCGGGCCATCAACGCCGACCTCGCCGTCGGAGGAGATCCACGCTCTCCGCAAGGCCTGTAAGGAGATGCGGTACCTGCTCGACGTGTTCAAGCCGCTCTGCGACCCGCAGGCCTACCGGAAGGTGATCGCGGACTTCAAGCAACTGCAGGACATCCTGGGCGACTTCCAGGACGGGGAGGTGCAGGCCAACGCCCTGCACGCCCTCGCCGCGGCGATGCTCGCCGAGCAGACGGCCGATGCCAACGCCATCTTGGCCATGGGTGAGCTCTCCGGAAGGTTCGATGCGCGGCAGCGGGCGGCCCGGGAGACCCTGACGGCCCACCACGACGAGTACCTCGGCGAGCGCGCGGCCGCTCACGTGGACCGGCTCGTACCCGCAGGGAGTCACGCGTGATGATCAACGCATGAAGATCAACGCATGAAGATCATCGCCAGCTACAACCTCAAGGGCGGAGTCGGTAAGACGACGGCGGCGGTCAACCTCGCTTACTTGTCGGCGGCGGAGGGCTACCGGACCCTGCTCTGGGACCTCGACCCGCAGGGCGCGGCGACGTATCTGTTCCGGATCCGGCCTCGGGTCAAGGGCGGCAGTCCGAAGCTCGTCCGTGGTTCCCGGCCGATGCTCGACGCGGTCAAGGCCACCGACTTCTCCGACCTGGACCTGTTGCCCGCCGACTTCACCTACCGGCACATGGACATCGACCTCAACGACCGGCCCAAGCCTCAGCGGACCCTCCGACGGCTCCTCGAGCCCCTCAGCGATGAGTACGACCGCGTGATGCTCGATACCCCGCCGAGCCTGTCGCTGGTCTCGGAGAATGTGATCAGGGCCGCCGATCTCGTCCTGGTCCCGCTCATTCCCACCGTGTTGTCGGTGCGCACCTTCGACCAGCTGTCGACCTTCGTGAACGAACTCAAGGGGTCCCGGCCTGCCGTCCGCGGCTTCTTCTCGATGCTGGACCGGCGCCGCAGTCTGCACCGTGACATCCTCACGAATCTGCCCGCCGACCGGGACAACGTCAGTGCGGTCGCGATTCCGTCCGCCAGCGCCGTCGAACAGATGGCCGTCCGCCGGGCCCCGCTGATGGCGTTCGCCCCGCGCAGCCCCGCTGCCGTGGCGTTCCAGCAGTTGTGGAATGAGGTCGACGACGTACTCGGGGCGGGTAGGCGTCAGCTCGGCTGAGGTCCGGGTCCGGCTAGGGGTCGCAGCTCCACGGGGGAGCGGCGCAGCACCTCGAGAATCTGGATCTCGCGGCGCAGCGGCTGCCGGGCGAAGAAGAGCAGGTCGAGCGGGTACCACAGGCCCACCCAGGCGATCACCAGGAACACTCCGTTGCCCAGCAGGTTCTGCCAGAAGAGGTCCACCTCGGGTTCGAGAAAGCCGGCGGAGAGCAGCAGACCGACGATGAAGAGAATGGATCCGCTCCGCAGTGAACGCAGGCCCTGCCGCCACAGCACCTGGGTGTCGCGCTGGACCGTCGCGATCCGCCCCCGGCAGTAGCGCTCGATGGCCGCCTGCAGCTGGGTAGCCGTGTCCGAGTGGATCTCGGCAGCCGGCAGCGTCACGACGATCTGAGCGCGCCGCCCGACCCGGGACCGGCCGAGCAGTCCATCCACCAGCTCGATCACGCCGGGTACGGTCCGCGTCTCGCCGTGCAGGAGGGCGGACTGATCGACGGTGAACAGTTCCTCGGGACGACTCAGCGCGATGACCACGTCCTCGTCGGCGGCACTCATCGAGCCCACTTCCGGTCGGTGGTGAACGTGATCACGACCGAGCGCTCGTAGCCGAGATCGGCCAATCGATCATGGAGGTCCTGGCGGGCCTGATCGCACTCGGCCACGGTCTGGGCCCGGGAGTTCTCGTCCAGGACGAAGTCGACCTCGATGTCCATCCGGCTCCCCACCTTCGACGCGCGCAGGAACGACTCCGCAAAACCGTAGCGGGTCTCGACTTCGCGCACGCAGGACGCGAGTGGATCGAGCACGTCGGCCGGGGGCGACATGGACATCACCTCGCGCATCCCGCTGATGATCAGCTTCACCGGCACCCGCAGGAACAGCAACGACACCAGGACCACCATCCCCGGGTCGATGTAGGCGGCCAGATCAGCTCGCCCGACCGCGACGAGGGCGAGCGCGCCCAGGAAGCCGACCAGCACCCCGGCGGAGAGCAGGGTGTCGCCCAGCCACTCGGCCGCCTCGGCCCGAACCAGATCGGAGACCTGGCCACCGTCTCGGTCCGCCCGAGCGGCCCGCCGCAACACCAGCCCGACGGCCAGTCCGCCCGCCGTGGCCACCACGGCGTACACCACTGCCGAGACGGCCGAGATTTCTCGCCCACCGAGCACCAGGTCCTGGATTCCGCCCACCGCGGCGTAGATGCAGAGCCCGCCGAGGGTGGCGGCCTTGATCACCACGACCAGCGGCTCGGCGACCTCCCGACCCCATGGGAAGCGTTCGTCCGCGCCACGGCTGGTGAAGCGCAGGGCGAGTACGGCCAAGACGGAGAGGCCGATGCTCACGAAGGAGTACACTCCGTCGAAGATGATCATGCTCGAGCCGATGAGGATGCCCCAGACCGAGGAGAGCACCGCGAACCCGGCCGACGCCCAGATCGAGAACAGGATCAGCCGCTGGTCGCGGACCGACCCGGTCGCCGTCATTGATCGCCCAGATCGACGACCAGGGCGCGGTGGTCCGACACGGGCAGCCTGATCGCCTCGACGTGGCGAACCGGGCCCAGCTCGCCCCGCAGCAGCAGATGGTCCAGTTGCACGACCGGTCGAGACACCGGAAACGTCGCCCGGGTCGCCAACGGCCGGAAACCGGCCAGCCTGGTGACCACCACGGCCGGCAGATTCATGTCGCCCATGATGAGGGCCGGCCCGGCTGCGCGGTCCAGCCGCCGGACGATCCGACGCAGTTGAACGACATTCCATCCCGGCAGGAACGAGAGGTGGGCGTTGGCCACGAGCAACGGCCCAGCGGGGGTGTCGACCTCGGCGATGACGGCCGAGCGCGGCTCCTCGCCGACCAGCACCGATCGCCGCGCGCCCGGCACCGGGAACGGGAAGTGCGGGCCGGTGATCGGCAACCGGAGCACGTCCCAGTTGAGCACCGGGAAGCGGGAGAGCAGGGCGATCCCGTACAGCGGATGGCCCGCGAGAGATTGGCCGTACCGGGACGGATCGGAGGCCACCTCGTCCGGGACCGGGATCCAGCGGGCGCCGGGAGTGCCGTCCAGGGCCGCCACGAAGCGATGATCGGTCGCGGCCATGGCGTCGGCTGCGACTTCGGTGAGATCGGCCCCGTGCGAGCGCGACTGGTTGCTGTCGACCTCCTGCAGACCCAGCACGTCGGGGTCGAGAACGCGGATCGCCGCCGCGAACCGCTCCAGGTCGACTCGCCCATCAACTGGCGAGCGCCCGTTCAAGATGTTGAATGTGGCCAGTCTCACGCTCTGTACACCTCCTGCACCGTAGCGAGCCCTACATCAACGAAGACGTGAGCCGCATCAGATTGTCGAAGACCCGCTCCCGGCGTGGGCGTTGTAGCCACTCGTCCAGATCGAGCTGCCGGCTCTGGGCTCGATAGTCGTCCTCGACCTTGCGGAGATCGTCGACGAACTCGACACCCTGGACCAACACCATCAACTCCATGTGCAGACTCAACGACCGGATGTCCATGTTGCTGGAGCCGATGATCGCGACGTCGTCGTCGATGCTCAGGTGTTTCGCGTGCAGTACCGTCGGGGCCCGGTAGAGGTAGATCTTCACGCCGGCCCGCAGCAGTTGCTCGTAGTAGGACCGCTGCGCGTGGAAGACCATGAACTGATCACTGATCTCGGACACGAAGAGCTCGACGTCCAGGCCGCGGGAGCCGGCCGTCACCATCGCCATTTGGATGGTCTCGTCCGGCACGTAGTACGGGCTGGTGACGCTGACGCGGCGACGCGCGTTCTGAATCACGGCCGCGAACAACTTGAGATTGTTGTCGTTCTCGAAGCTGGGTCCGCTGGGCACGACCTGTCCATCCAGCCGGCCCGGCTCATCGCTGAGCACCACCGGTGAGTTGTCCAACGACAGGAGGTGCTGGGTCTCGCTGTACCAGTCGGTGACGAAGACGGCATCGAGTTCGCGGACCACCGGTCCGCGGAAACGAGCCATCAACTCGTGCCAGTGCAGGCCTCGCTTCACGTTGGCCTTCTTGTGGTAATTGTCGACGATCATGTTCTGCGAGCCCGCGTGGCCGATGAGGCCGTCGATCACCACGAGCTTGCGGTGGTTGCGCAGGTCGGGCCGCCGCCAATGACCGCGGAGGGGTTGCAGGGGGAGCATGGGACGGTACTCCGCTCCCATGTCCTCGAGGATCTTGAGGGTCTTCTTGCGGCTCGGGTAGGAGTATTGGGCGACGTGGTCGGAGAGAACTCGGACGCTCACCCCGCGCCGCCGCGCTCGGGCCAGGGCGTCGAAGAATCCCGCAGTGGTGTCGTCGTAGACCAGGATGAAGAACTCGACGTGTACATAGCTCTGGGCGGTGTCGATGTCGGCGATCATGGCCTCGATCGCGCCGACGTAGTGGTCGAACAGATCGGCGGTGTTCCCGCCGATCATCGGCAGGGCGCCCAGGTTGCGGTTGAGCACGGCGATCGACGGCAGCCAGTCCGGCCATTCATCCGCCTTGCTGGACGGAGCCAGGCCGCCCGCGGTGCCCGCCATGATCGTCTCGGTGACGAAGCGCTGTTTGTCTCGTCGGTGCTTCGGCAGTCGCCCGACCCCCACCAGGAGGAAGAACAGGATGCCGAGAATCGGGATGAAGATCACCGCCATGATCCAGGCGATGGCTGCGGAGGGCTGACGGTTGGCCGAGAGGAAGCTGGCCGCGGCCACGATGATCAGAAAATGACACGCGAGCAGGATCAGCCCCAGCCAGTCCAGCTCGATCATCCCGCCAGTGTGGCAGCGCAGGACCGCATCGGGCTAGATTCGGGTCTTCGGCGGGAGGCAGTCATGGGCATGTCAGGTGTGCCGACCGAGTCTGCTGCGGCAGGTCCTCGGCCGGGATTGCCGCGCGCATTGTCGCTGCTGCTGGGCGGCGCCGCGGCCGTGATCATCGTGGCGGGCGTGAAAGCCGTGGCGTGGCTGGTGGCGCCGTCGTTCCTGGCTCTGGTCATCGTGTTGTTGGTGCACCCACTGCACGTCTGGATGCGTCGACGCGGTGTCCCCCGGGGGCTGGCCCTGGTCGGACTGCTCTTCGCGATCTACGGCGTCATCTTGGCCATGGCCGCCATCATCGGTCTGGCGGTCGTCCGGCTGGCCGGTGCACTGCCGGAATACGCGGGCAGTGCCACGGGTCTGGTCAACGCCGTGGCGGCCTGGCTGCAGGGGCTGGGTATCAACCAACAACAGATCCAGCAGTTCCTGAGCAATGTCGACGTCGAGCGCGTCGCGGGCTGGCTCACCGCACTGTCCAACTCCGTGATCAATTTCGTCGCCAACGTCATCTTCTTGCTGACGTTGTTGCTCTTCTTGGGCATCGACTCGGCCGGTGCGGCCTCCCGGATGGCGAAGCTGACCGCCACCCGGCCGGCCACCGGAGCGGCACTGCGCGCTTTCACGATCAGAACCCGCCGGTTCCTCGGAGTGACCACCGTCTTCGCGCTGATCATCGGGGTGGTCGACACGGTGGTCCTGCTGTGGCTGAACATCCCGTTCGCCCCGCTGTGGGGGCTGCTGGCGGTGGTCTGCACCTACATTCCGTACGTGGGCTTCGCGCTGGCATTGATCCCACCGGGCCTGTTGGCGTTGCTGGGCGGCGACTGGCAGCTGATGGTGGTCGTGATCATCGTCTACGTGGTCGTCAACTCCTTGTTCCCGTCGTTGGTGCCGCCCTACTTCGTCGGAGATGCGGTCGGGTTGTCGGTGCCCATCACGCTGCTGGCCGTCGTCTTCTGGTCCTGGGTGCTGGGACCCCTCGGCTCGGTCCTCGGGCTGCCCCTCACGCTGCTGGTCAAGGCGCTGCTGGTCGATGCCGACCCGCGTGCGGCGTGGGCCAACGCCTTCCTCGAGTCGAGCAACGCAAGCCGTAAGCTCCCCACCTGAGTCAGCGGATCGGGGCAGTCCGATAGGCGAGGCTCACCCCGCTCCGAACGATACGGGGCCTATCGCGCGACGCGTCGGGATAGATCCGTAGCTCGCCGGGAGTTCGTTGGAAGAATGAGGTATGGCCACCAGCGAGCGGGCCGCGCTCGCGGAGCGCTGGGAGCGGATCACCGAGTGGCCACTCATCGTTGCCGCGCTGATCTTTCTGGCCGTCTACGCGATCCCGATCGTCGATCCGACCCTGCCCCGCACGGTTGGCATCGTCTGCTACTGGCTGGGCTGGATGACCTGGCTCGTCTTCGTGATGGACTACCTGATCCGGTTGTTTCTGGCCGAAGATCGTCGTCACTACCTGGTCCGGCACTGGATCGACCTACTGATCGTTGCCCTGCCGCTGCTGCGGCCGCTCCGCCTGCTGCGGCTCGTCCCGTTGATCAGCGTCTTGAACCGGCGGGCGTCCTCACTGCTGCGCGGCCGAGTAGCGATCTACGTCGCGGTCGGTTCGTCGCTGGTCGGCTTCGTGGCGGCACTGGCCGTGCTCAGCGCCGAACGCGGTCGGCCGAACTCCAACATCGAGAACATCGGTGACGCCGTCTGGTGGGCGGCCGAGACGATGACGACGGTCGGTTACGGAGACAAGTACCCGGTTACGGCGCTGGGGCGGACCATTGCCGTCGGTCTGATGGTCTGCGGCATCGCCCTCCTCGGCACAGTGACGGCCACGCTGGCGTCGTGGCTCGTCGAGCACGTGTCGCAGACCGAGGTGTCCGAGACCGCTCGGCTGATGGAGCGGATCGACCGGCTCGAGGCCAAGCTGGACGCCGTTCTCCGGCCCGACCCACCTGGCCCTGGAGGGTCTGGGGTACCCTGAGGTTTACAGAGTAAGCCCAAGCCGTAGAAAGTTGGGCTCTGGGCCTTGCCCATTCGGGACTTTCATGTTTACGTTGTATCCGTGGTCGAGCAGCGTGCCACTTCCCCCTTCGCGGAACAGGTGTGCTGCTCATGCTCTCAATGTCACCCACGCATTCAATAACTACTCTGTCCACCGTCGAGAGCGTCGTCGACGAACAGCCCGATCTGACTGCAGTCTCCGCCCGGCACGGGCTGGCCGAGCGGACGGCCGCGGCCTTCGCCTCCGCTGCGTCGCTCAGCCCGTCCGAACGTGCCGAGCAGTTGGAGCAGGTGATCACCGACCATCTCTGGTTGGCCGACTCCATCGCCCGTCGCTTTCTGGGCCGGGGGCAGGAAGCCGACGACCTCGTTCAGGTGGCCCGTTCCGGCCTCGTGGAGGCGGTTCGCCGCTTCGACCCCGAACAGGGTCCTTTCATCGCGTTTGCGGTGCCAACTATCGCCGGGGTCGTCAAGCGGCACTTTCGGGACCACGGCTGGTTCGTCCGGCCTCCGCGGCGGACCCAGGAGCTGGCTGCGCGGATCCGCTCGGAGTGGCCCGACCTGGTTCAGCAGCTGAAGTGTGAGCCCTCCGGAAATGATCTCGCCGAACGGCTGACCGAGTCCCGGTCGGCCGTCCAGGAAGCTCAGCGGGCCGGACAGTGGTACGGATCGAGTTCGCTGGATGCGGCGGAGGCGAGCGGGTTCTCGATCGCGTGCGCCACCGGTGCGCTCGAACAGGATCGGTGCGAGGCGCACCTCCTGCTGGGACGTGCGTGGCCTCACCTGACCCGCAGCGAGCAGCGGCTGTTGTCGATGCGTTTCTACGAGGAGAAGTCGCAGTCGGAGATCGCGAGCCAGATCGGAACGAGCCAGATGCAGGTCTCCCGGCTACTCGCGCGGACCCTGCGCCGGCTGCGAGCCCTGATCGGGGCCGTTGACACCACTCCGCTCGCGTCGTAGCACATCTCCTCTCGATGACCACCGCCGAACAACAGCCTCATCCAGGTCTCACGGGCCGGATGCGGGAGAAACCCGACCACGGCGAAGACTCGTATCGCGGCAGCGGCCGACTGAGCGGTAAGCGTGCGGTCATCACGGGCGGAGACTCGGGCATCGGACGCGCCGTGGCCCTGGCCTTTGCCCGTGAAGGGGCCGACGTCTGCATCAATTACCTGGCGAGCGAAGCGGCAGATGCCGACGAGACCGTACGGCTGATCGAGGCGGCTGGTCGGAAGGCGGTGCGCTGCCCCGGTGACATCCGCGACGAGGGTACCTGTCGTGCGGTCATCCAGACCGCCGTCGACGAGCTGGGCGGCCTGGACATCCTGGTGAACAACGCCGCCTACCAGATGGCTCAGCCCGGAGGGCTGGCCGACATCACCAGCGAGCAGTTCGACCGCGTGCTGAAGACCAACCTGTACGCCATGTTCTGGCTGTGCCAGGCGGCACTGCCACACCTACGGGAGGGCTCGAGCATCATCAACACTTCCTCGGTGCAGGCCGTGAACCCGTCACCGCATCTGCTCGACTACGCGCTCACCAAGGCCGGCATCTTCAACTTCACCAAGGGCTTGGCCGCTCAGTTGGCCGAGCGGGGCATCCGGGTCAACGCCGTAGCGCCCGGCCCGATCTGGACGCCTCTGATCCCCGCCACGATGCCCGAGGAGATTGTCGAGTCGCACGGCGACAGCGCGCCGCTCGGCCGCGTCGGTCAGCCGGCCGAGGTGGCTCCGGCGTACGTCTTCTTCGCGTCGCAAGAGTCCAGCTACGTCACCGCCGAGATGCTGGGAGTGACCGGCGGGCAACCGATCGCCTGACTCAGGGCTTCTTCGGGTCGTTGCCCCAGTTCATCAACGAGTAGCGCCACTTCGTGTCGGTGACGTCTCCGCTGGGTCGTTGGGCGGAGTGCCGCTTGACGTAGCCGACGACCTTGCGCATGTGGGCGTAGTCGTCCTCGCTCAGCTCGGCCTTCTTCTTCTCCAGGATCGCGACGATACGCCGACCGCTCTCGTGGCCGGTGGATTCGCCGCCGCCCTTCTTCTGTCCCACGTCTTGGGCCTCGTCGGTGTCGAGCCAGCGCTTCAGCTCCGCCGTCGTCATGTTGACGGCGTTCTGGAAATCGCGCCAGGTCTCCTCGTGATCTTCACTCATGCCGTTCCTTCGCTGGCCGTGATCGTCTTGGACGCGCTCGAGCGGCTGGCCGGTTGATCGGTTTCGTTTCGGCGTCGGCCCGGGCCCGCGCTCAACTGAGTTCCTCCAGCGCCCGCATCTCCGTCACGGCGTAGTCGACCGCCGACGTGGGCTGGGCGGCGCGGCAGGTCAGCCGGGCGCGCGGTCGCGGGCTGGTCCGTACCGTCAGTCGCTGGGCGGGTTGCCCCGGGATGCGCAGATCGATCTCCCACCGATCGACGGCGCGGTGCTCGATCGCGGTCACCACGACCTGGTCGACGCCGAAGGGTCCCCACCGGGCGTGCACGGCGCCCACCGCCGCTTGGGCCACCGGGGGGTGGCGAGCGATGCCCCGCAGGTACGGGATGACCAGTTGTCCGCCCAGGTGAGCCTCGACCGTTTGCAGCGCCGTGGCTGGATCGAGATTGCCGTAGTAGACCCCGTCGGGCAGGACGAGCACGTTCGGCGCGAACCGATCACCGCCGACGTGGCTGCACTCCCAGGTCGCCTCAGGCCAGCGGTCCTCGAGGGCGGCGGCAACGGGCCGGCCCCGAACGGCGCAGCAGGTGTCGTGGACGCCGTGTGTACAGACCAGGATGACGGGCTCGGGGTCGAGGGCCGGCCCGGGACCGGTCTGATGGTGGCGGAGGGCGACGGCTGCGGCGCGAAGATCATCCGGTTGCCGCCACTGGCCCCAGACACTACCTCGGCCTCCCAGAACCACAGCCCAGGACCGCCCGGCCTGACGGTCGGATGGACGGCCGGGTCGTCGAATCAGCAGGATCCGGCCGCCCGCCGAGTAGGCGGCCGACTGCAGTTCGTCCAGTAACGCCGTCGGGAACCCCACCCCGACGAGTGCTTCCGGCCGCCACGGGCCGGGGTGTTCGATCAGCAGCCAGCGGCGGGTCATCGGTGCGGTGCCCAGTGGCGGATCCTCCCGCTCCCGAGCGGTGTCGGCGCAACGCGGCAGAATCACTCGACGACGGCCAACCCCGCGGTGATCATCCGTCGGGCCAGAGCCAGCCCGAGGTCTGCCACCTCGGCCCGGGTGTGAACAAGAAACCGCTGGACGGCGGGCAGCTCGTCAGCGGCCACGACGAAGTCACCGGCACGACTGTGCACGACGTTGCGCTCGGTGTCGAGGGTGGCCAACAGATGCTCACGGATGCGCACCGAACTGTCCGGGCCGAGGTCGGACGCGGCGCGCAACTGGGCCAGCGGTCCGATGGGCGCTGCCCGCTGGCTCGCGCGCGCCGAGGCGAGCAGGTCCGACCGCAGCGCATCGGGGGTGATCTTGTCGAGGGCGACGAGGAGATGTTTCGTGACCAGATCGAGGTCGGCGCCCCAGGTGGCCGAATCGGCGAAGGACAGGCCCATCGGCAGGGAGGCACGCATCTCGGCATCCTCGGCGGTCGAGCGGAGCGCGTGCTGCAACAGCTGAGCGGCCAACGTATGGCGGGTCCAACTGTGAACTCCGAGGGTTAGGTGGGTGCTGACACCGCCGCGGGCGCGGGCGGCATGCAGAAAGCCCCGAGGTAGGTAGAGACAATCGCCGGGTCGCAGCACCGTCTGGATGAGGGGGGTTTCGCGGGCCCGGCTCTCCACGGCGGTGCGCCGATCGGTCCAGGGCTGATCGCGGAGCGGCGCCGGATGCACCGGGGCATGGATCGTCCATTCCTTTTCGCCGGCCAACTGCAACACGAAGACGTCATGGACGTCGTAATGATTGCTGAAACCCTGGTTCTGTGGCGGGGTGACATAGGCGTTGGCCTGGACCGGATGTCCGAGTTCGGTCGCCAATTGCAGGCAGAAGTCGATGATGGGCGGCCAGACGCGGTGCAGCGCCTGAAGCACCATCGTCGAGCCGTCGGCGAACAAGCGGACCAGCTTGTCGTCGCTGACCTGATCGTCGATCGTGGCCCCCACACCGCCCGGTGCGGTGAAGGCGCGATTGCTCAAGGTCGAGCCGCCCTTGGCGACGCGGAGGAACGGGGTCCGCAGTCCGCGCCGGGCGACCAGATCGTCCACGGCTTGCTCGTCGAGCAGATCGGAGAAGCCTGACGGCAAGGTCTGCGCAGCTGACAGCAGAGCCTGCCGGGCCCAGTAGTCCGTGGCGAACTGCGCGGGCTCGATCCCGATCACCCGACGAAGAGCGGAGGAGCCGGCCACCGGGCCGACCCCTCCGCTTTCGAAGTTGTCCAGCGCAATCAACGCCGAGCAGGCTCAGGCTCCGGAGTCGGCGCCACCATCGGCGCCGCGGTCGGCGCCACCGTCCGCGCCACCGTCCTGAACGCCGGAGACGCCGCTGGCACCGCCGTCGGCCGGCCCGTGGGCGCCACCGTCTGCGCCACCGTCTGCGCCACCGTCCTGAACGCCAGGCGTGCCACTCGCGCCACCGTCGGCCGGGCCCTCGGCACCGGAGTCGGCGCCACCGTCCGCGCCGCCGTCCTGGATTCCGGGTACGCCACTGGCGCCGCCGTCAGCCGGGCCCTCGAGGTCGTCTACGCCTTCACTGGGGCCCTGCGTCGATTCGCTCATCGATCCTCCTGTGGATTGTTGGGTGAGCCCCCACTGAGGGCCCGCGCCCTGACTGCTTTGCTCGTACCTACTTTGTCACGGATGGCCCCGCCGACTCGCTGGGGGTCGAAGGCCTCTGTGCCGGCAGACCGAGACCCACGCTACGGTTCGATCATGGGGAAAGAGTTCCTCCGCGGAGTAACCGACGACGTCCAGATGCCGAGCTATGACCGCGCTCGGGTCACCCCCGGGATCGTGCATTTCGGGGTGGGCGGCTTCCATCGCGCCCATCAGGCCCTGGTCGTCGACCGGATCCTCGAACAGGGACTGGCCGACGACTGGGGAATCTGCGGTGTCGGGGTGCTGCCCGGTGATCGAGCCATGCAGCGGGTGCTCGAAGATCAGGACTGTCTCTACACGCTGGTGGAGAAGGACGCCGATGGCACCCGGACCGCTCGCGTGATCGGTGCGATCGTGGAGTACTTGTTCGCGCCGGACGACCCGGAAGCCGTGATCGAGCGGATGGCCGATCCAGGGACCCGCATCGTTTCGCTCACCGTCACCGAAGGCGGCTACCAGATCTCTCCGGTCACGGGCGAGTTCGAGCTCGCCGCCCCTGGGGTGGCCGCCGACTTGCAGTCGGGTGCCGTGCCGGCGACGGTGTTCGGCCTGGTGACGGAGGCGCTGAGACGGCGTCGGGAGCGGGGAACTCCGCCCTTCACCGTCATGTCCTGCGACAACATCTTGGGCAACGGATCCGTGGCGCGGCAGGCGTTCAGCGCGTTCGCCGACGCCAAGGACCCTGATCTGGGCGCGTGGATACGGGTGCAGGTGGCGTTCCCGAACTCGATGGTGGACCGGATCACGCCGGTCACGACCGACGTCGATCGGGCCGAGATCCTCGATCAGTTCGGGGTGGCCGACGGCTGGCCGGTGGTGGCGGAGCCGTTCTTTCAGTGGGTACTCGAGGATGACTTCAGTTCCGGTCGACCGCCCTTCGACGCGGGCGGCGTCCAGCTCGTCGAGGACGTCACGCCGTACGAGCTGATGAAGCTGCGGCTCTTGAACGCAAGCCACCAGGGCATCGCTTACTTCGGATATCTGATGGGTTACCGCTATGTGCACGACGCGGTCGACGACGAGACCATGGCCCGCTTCCTGTTGGACTACATGCGGTCCGAGGCGATCCCGACCCTGCTCCCGGTGCCGGGGATCGACCTGCAGGACTACACCGAAACATTGATCAAGCGCTTCCGTAACGCCGGGGTGAAGGACACCATCGCTCGGCTGTGCGCCGATTCGTCGGATCGGATCCCGACCTGGCTGGTACCGGTGATCAAGGAGAATCTGGCCGCCGGCCGGCCGGTTCGGTTGTCTGCGGCCATTGTGGCGAGCTGGGCGCGCTACGCCGAGGGAATCGACGAGGCCGGTGAGCCGATCAACATCGTCGATCGATTGGCCGAGTCCCTGACGGAGACCGCTCGCACGCAACACCACGACCCCGTGGCTTTCGTCCGCAACCGTGAGTTGTTCGGCGACCTGATCGACGATCAGCGTTTCGTCGACGAGTATCGCGCGACATTGGCGTCGTTGCGGGACCAGGGCGCGGCACGCACCCTCGCGGACCTTTCCCGCTGATTTCTCGCTACCGGCTCCGTCGGCGGCGCCGATTACGATCGCTGCATCATGTGGCGTTCCCTGCTCGGCAACGAGGCGGTCATCTCGATGGTCGGCCACGAGGCCTTCGCCCGGGGCATGGTGTACGCACGGAACGGCCAGGTCAGTGAGGTGCACATCGATCCGGACACCTTGATCCTGACCGGGCGGGTGCAGGGCAGCTACCGGGACGGCTACCAGACGACGGTGCAGTTGGTCGGCGGCGAGAACGGCTGGACCGGTCATCGCGGGCACTGTACGTGCCCGGTGGCCCAGGACTGCAAGCATGCGGCGGCCCTGCTCATCGTGGCTCGCACCCAGCTGCCGGACGAAACCGTGGAGCGGCGGCCCGCCTGGCAGGTCGCACTGGACCGTTTGGTGGGCACCCCGGCGCGGGCCGCCGAGCCGGACCCGACGCCGTTGGGGCTCGAGTTCTCGGTGGAGCGGATGCCCGCCTATCGAGGGCATCGGGCCAAGACCACCCTGCGGATGCGCCCCGTGCGTCGTGGTCATCGCGGCTCGTGGGTGCGTAGCGGGGTCTCCTGGGAGGACCTCGACTACCCGTCCCGGAGCCACCCCGCGGAGCACCGGGATCTCCTGCTCCATCTGCGGACCGCGGTCGGCGCGGCCGCTCGCTTCAGTCTTCCGCGCAGTCCGTGGCTCTCGTTGACCGAGGTTGCGGCTGGCTTCTGGTCCCTGTTGGCCGACGCCGAGCAGATCGGGCTGCAACTCTTGGTCGAGGGTGGGCGCGAACCACCGGTGATCACCGGTCGTGCTGCGGCTCTGGTGGTGGACGCTCGGCGCCGGCGCGGCGAGCTGGTTCTCGAACCGACCATGCTCTTGAACGGTGCGCCGGTGGCCCCCGGGCAATACGGGTTGTTGGGCGACCCCGTGCATGGGCTCTATCTCTGGGGATCCGAAGCGGCAGGTCCGGCGGGACTGACCTTCGCAGAGTTGGTCGAGCCGCTGACTCGGGAACAGCGCCGCCTGCTGGCCGAGCCGGCTCCGCTGGTGATACCGGCCGCCGACGAGGGGCGGTTCCTGGCCGACTATCTTCCGGCCGTGCGGCGACGGGCGACCGTGCTGAGCACGGACGGTTCGATGGAGCTTCCCGACCAGCCCATCCCCACCCTGGGCCTGACGGTCAGCTTTCGTCCTGAGCATCGGGTCCGGCTGGACTGGTCGGTGCGCTATGTCGTCGGCAGCGTCGAGCAGAGCGTCGATCTGGACGATCGCTCGGCCCTGTCGAGCGTTCGGGACCTGGCGGCGGAGAACCAGTTGCTGAGCCGCATTCCGATTCCGTACGAGCAGCTGCCGATCCTGGCCGCCGGCGAGCGACCCGGTCCGGCCGCGCACGTGCTGCTCGCCGCGGGGGCGGCGGCGGTGTTCATCGACGAGGTACTCCCCGGCTTGGAGGCCGCCGGTGTTGCGGTCTCGGTCAGCGGTGAGGTGGTGGACTACCGCCGCCACCGCTCAGAGCCGGTGCTGGAGGTGTCCGCTGCCGACAGCGGGCGGGCCGATTGGTTCGACCTGCAGATCCGGGTCCGGCTCGAGGACGAGGTCGTCCCGTTCGAAGAGTTGTTCGTCGCCTTGAGCCAGCAGGACGATTTCCTGATCACCGAGACCGGGGTCTACCTGCCCTTGGACCGGCCGGAGTTTCACCGGCTGCGAGCGCTCATCGACGAGGCCCGCCTGTTACAAGATCGCGATGAGCCGGGCCTGCGGATCAACCGCGTGCAACTGGGACTTTGGGACGAGCTGCTGTCCCTGGGGGTAGTGCTGGGCCAATCGGATCGTTGGCTCCGGGCCGCTCGCGGACTGCTGGAGCAGGGCCACGATTCCGGCAATGTGTCGCCGCCGCCGACCCTGCGGGCGCGGTTGCGACCGTACCAGCACGACGGGTTCGTGTGGTTGAGCCGGTTGTGGGCCCATGACCTGGGCGGAGTGCTCGCGGACGACATGGGTCTGGGCAAGACGCTCCAGACCTTGGCGTTGATCTGTCGGGCTCGGATCGAGCGCCCCGGGGATCCACCGTTCCTGGTTGTGTCTCCGACCAGTGTGGTGTCCAACTGGGCGAGCGAGATCGCCCGTTTCGCGCCCGGGTTGTCGGTGGTGACGGTGGCGGGCACCCGGGTGCGACGACGCGAGTCGCTGGCCGAGGCGACGGCCGGAGCCGATGTGGTCGTGACCTCGTACGCGTTGCTCCGGTTGGACATCGACTCCTACCTGGGTCAGCCGTGGGCGGGAATGATCATGGACGAGGCGCAGTTCGTGAAGAACCACCGAGGCCGCACCTACGCCGCGGCCCGGCGGGTCCCGACCGGCTTCAAACTCGCCATCACCGGGACCCCGGTGGAGAACAATCTGATGGATCTGTGGGCTCTGTTCTCCCTCACCGCTCCCGGCCTCTTCCCGCATCCGGAGCGGTTCGCCGAGTACTACCGGCGACCGATCGAGCGCGACCACGACTCGACCCGGCTGGCCCAACTGCGCCGCCGGATCACCCCTTTCATGCTGCGGCGGACCAAGGAGGCTGTGGCCGCGGACCTGCCACCCAAGCAGGAACAGGTGGTGGAAGTCGTGCTGCAGCCCCGGCACCAGCGGATCTACCAGATGCACCTGCAACGTGAGCGGCAGAAGGTGCTGGGATTGATCGAGGACCTGGACGGCAACCGGTTCACGATCTTGCGGTCGCTGACACTCCTCCGTCAGCTGAGTCTGGATCCGGCTCTCGTCGACGAGCAGCATTCCGGCGCCCCGGCCAGCAAGATCGAGGTCTTGCTCACGATGCTCGACGAGCTGGTGGGCGAGGGACATCAGGCCCTGGTCTTCAGCCAGTTCACCGGATTCCTAGATCGGGTGGCTGCCCGATTGAGCGGGCACGGGATCGCGTATACCCGACTGGACGGTCGGACCCGGGACCGCGCCGACGTGATCGAGCGGTTCCGGGCCGGCGAGGCCCGGGTGTTCTTGATCAGCCTCAAGGCTGGAGGGTTCGGGCTGAACCTCACGGAGGCGGACTACTGCTTCGTGCTGGATCCGTGGTGGAATCCCGCCGCGGAGGCTCAAGCGGTGGACCGGGCGCACCGCATCGGCCAGTCCCGCACCGTGATGGTCTACCGGTTGGTCGCCCGCGACACCATCGAGGAAAAGGTGATGGACCTCAAGGCCCGCAAGGAGCAATTGGTGCAAGCCGTCCTGAGCGACGACGCCCTCGGCGGCCAGCACCTCGCCGCCGACGACATCCGCGAGATCCTGGATCTCCAGTGATGCGGCTCGCAGTTCCGAGCGCGATGCGGAGCGAGCAATTCAACACAGCGAGCCATCAGACACTGTCCTGTTTAGGACATGGCAACTTACTGACAAATCTCGCCCTCGCGTCGACAGCGAACGGGTGCGCTGATTGATTGCTCCCTAGACCAGGGCTCGAGCAGGAAGAGCGCTGGGGTACGGACAGGTCGCAACACCTGCTCTGCGTCGAGTTCTTTGAAGGGGGAGTGAACTCGATGGCGGCCTCTCGTCTGTGACGGGAGGCCCTAGCCCTTCGGCTATCCGGCGCCGAGCAGGCGATGCTCGGCGGCGAGTTGGCGATAGGTCTGCGCGTTGGCCACCACGCGATCGAACTCGGCGTCGCTGAGCTCGCGGCGAACCCGCCCCGGAACTCCGGCGACGAGAGACCGAGGGGGGATGACCGTGCCCTCCAAGATCACCGTCCCAGCGGCGATCAGCGAGCCGGCCCCGATGCGGGCGCCGTTGAGCACGGTGGCGTGCATGCCGATGAGGCAGTCGTCCTCGACGGTGCAGCCGTGCACGACAGCCCCGTGCCCCACGCTCACCCCAGCGCCGATAACCGTGGGGAATCCGTAGTCAGTGTGCACAACCACGTTGTCCTGCAGATTGCTCCCCACCCCGAGCGAGACCAGATCCATGTCGGCGCGGACCACAGCACCGTAGAAGACGCTGGCCCAAGGGCCGAGTGTGGCCTGGCCGATGACGGTGGCGTTGGGCGCCACCCAGGCGTCCTCGGCCAGCGTGGGTCCGACACCGTCGAAGGGCAGCAGCAGCATGGCCTCAGCGTACGGAAGCCGCTTCCCCTGATCGGGTGCGGCGCGCTTTGATACAACCTATGGCGGATCAGGGACCGCGCCCGCCCGGCACCGTGCTGGTGGTGGGTTCGGCGAATGTGGATCTGACGGTCTCGGTGTCTGCCTTGCCGCGGCCGGGCGAGACGGTGGTGGCTCAGAGTCTTGCCCGCCGCTGCGGTGGCAAGGGTGCGAATCAGGCCGCGGCGGCGGGACGGTTGGGCGCGAGCGTCGGACTGGTCGCCGCCACCGGCGACGACGACGTCAGCGAGGCCGTGCGGGAGGCGGCGCGGAACGCCGGCGTCCGGCTTGATCATCTTCATCGGCTGCCGGCGTCGTCGACCGGGATGGCGTTGATCACGGTGGATGGTGCCGGTGAGAACGTGATCGTGGTCGCTCCGGGCGCCAACACCCAGCTCACGCCGGAGCACGCCGTGGATGCTGTCGCCGGACTGGGCCCGGCCGACGTGATCCTGGTCTCGCTGGAGATCACGACAGCGACGGCGGCCGCTGCCTTGCGCGCCGCGCGGTCGCGTGGAGCGACGGCCATCCTCAATCCGTCGCCTTGGACCCATGACGTCGAGAAGCTGCTCTCGGAGGTCGACGTGTTGATCATGAACGACGGAGAGGCCGAACAATTGGGAAGCCGCCGGCTGGACGATCTCGATCTGTCGGTGGTGGTCACCCTCGGTGGCGACGGCGCCCGCGTCCGGGCGCGGCCGCCCGTCGTGAACTCCTGGATCGCGGTCGGGGCGCCCGTGGTCGAGGTGGTCGATACGACCGGATGCGGTGACGCGTTCGCCGGCGCGGTGGCCGCTGAGCTGGCGCTGGGCGCCGACCTCATCAGCGCGACGAGGTTCGCCGTGCGGTACGCGGCCGTGGCGGCGACGAGGCCGGGTGCCCAGAGCTCGTACGTCGATCGCGCCGCGGTTGATGACATGTTGGGGGACCACAGGAACGAGGAGACATGACCGCCGAGCCCACCGAACCCACCGCCGAAGCATTCGCTGACAAGGTCTTCACCTCGTTCGTGGGCGCCATGGAGTGTCTCGGTTTCTACGCCGGCGAGCGCCTCGGCTGGTTCGCCGCGCTGGCCCGCGGGGGTCCGGCCACGGCGATCGAGCTGGCCGAGCGCACCGGCACCGACCGGCGGTACGTCCGCGAGTGGTTGGAGATGCAGGCCACCTTCGGACATCTCCAGGTCGATTCGGACGGCGGGTCGGCCGATCAACGTCGCTTCTCGATTCCTGCTGGTGTGGCGGAGGTGATGACCGATCCGCACAGCCTGTCCTACCTGGGCGAGCTCCCCCGGCTGCTGGCCTCGATCGGGCCCCACCTGGATCAACTGCTGGAGGCGTATCGGCGCGGCGGCGGCGTCAGCTGGGCCGAGTTGGGCGACCATGCGCGGCACGCCCAGGCGGCGGTCAACCGGCCCTGGTTCGAGTCGCGGCTCGCTACGGCCCTGGCGGGTGTGCCCGACCTCGACGAGATCCTGTCCCGGCCCGGCGCAAGGATGGTCGACGTGGGTTGCGGGGCGGGCTGGTCCAGCATCGCGCTGGCCGTCGCGTACCCGGACGCCACGGTCACCGGAATCGACCCGGACGAGCCCTCGATCAGGCTGGCTCGGGCGAACGCCGCGGCCGCCGGAGTGGCGGATCGAGCGAGGTTCGAGGTGACAGGGGGTGCCCAACTGGCCGATCGAGGACCCTTCGATGCCGCATTCGCCTTCGAGTGCCTGCACGACATGGCGCAGCCCGTGCCCGTCCTGGCCGCCCTCCGCGCGGCGGTGAAGTCGGATGGTGCGGTGGTGATCATGGAGGAAGCCGTCGCCGACCAGCTGATGACCCCAGGCGACGAGGTCGAGCAGGTCATGTACGGCTACAGCATGTTCATCTGCCTACCCGACGGCCGGTCCTCGGAACCGTCGGTCGGCACCGGGACGGTCATCCGGCGGCAGATCCTGACCGAGTACGCCCAGCAGGCGGGATTTCAGCGCGTCGAGGTGCTGCCGATCGAAGATTTCGCGTTTTTCCGTTTCTACCGGTTGCATCGCTGAGGAAACCTGAGCGAATCTTGAGCGCTACTTAGCTGCGCCAGCACAGGGACTTGAGCCGGCTGCGGCAAGATCTTTCTTGCCGGAGGACTTGGGGGAGAACTTCGGTCCAGGGTTGGGGGATCCCCGGAAGAAAAAAAGGGGGCCAACCATCAGTGCCAGGCATCGAACGCGAACCGTTGGTTCGTCGGCCCGAGGCCACAGCTGTTGGTCACGCCGCGAACGCACCCGACGGGGAGGGTGAAGGGCGCCCGGCGGTCGGGCGGGTCGGGTTCATCGGGGAAGAACTCGACCCGGCCCAGACGCTCGGAGCGCCGATCGCTGCGGAGGAGGGCAACCGCAAGGATCAACCCGCTATGGGGAGCGGGTCAGGGGGAGGATCGGTCTCGGTTCCGCCAAGAACACCGGGGCCGATCAACCTCCGCGCCTCGTCGGTGACAACGCCCGGCGAACCCGAAACGATCATGCGGGATCAGTTCCGGTCTGACTACCTGAAGCTGCTCGACGGACGACTGGCCGCCATCCGCGGGCACGTGTCCACCAAACACTTCGAAGAGGCGCGCATCGCAATGCTCAGCCTCGAGGCGGCCAGCGGCATGCTGGGGGCCACCCGCCTGGTCGAGCGACTGCGCGAGCTACGCGGCATCGTCGACGTTTGTCCGTCACCGCAGCGGCTCGCCTGGCTGTCTCTGATCGAAGCCGAATCCGAGACCGTTCGGCGGCGCCTCGAGGCCGGCGAGGATCCGGAGTCGTCGGCCTCGGTCCTCTGAAGGTCAGGACTGCGGCTCGGCCAAGCGGTAGCCCACGCCACGCACCGTCTCGATGTACCGCGGTGAACTCACCGGGTCGTTCAGTTTGCGTCTCAGGTTCGCCATGTGTACCTCGACCGCTCGGCGGTCGGAGTCGCCGACGTATCCCGTCGAGGAATGCTCGCCGCGCAACTCCAAGGCCAGCGTGTCCTTGGTGATCACTCGGCGGGCGCCTTGCATGAGCGCCAGCAACAGGTCGAACTCACTGCGGGTGAGCTCCACGGGGGCGCCGTCGATGTCGCACAGCCACATGTCGGCGTTGATCCGGAGGCCGTTGTGGGAAAGCCAACCGGCCTCGTCGTCGGCCTCCGGCTCTGCCGGAACCGGAGTCGCCGGTCGAGTCGGCGCTGCGGCCGGCGGGGTGGCGGGCGACGATGGTGATGCTTGGCGACGGAAGCGGCGCAGCATCGCCTCGATCCGGGCCCGAAGTTCGCGCGGCCGGAATGGCTTGGTCAGGTAGTCGTCTGCTCCCGCGTCCAGTCCCATCAAGGTGTCGATCTCTTCGTTGCGGGCCGACAACATGATGATGTAGGTGTCGCTGAACGCCCGGATCCGACGCGCGACCTCGAATCCGTCGATGCCGGGCAACGAGACGTCGAGGGTGGTCAGAATCGGCGCGTGATCACGAATGGCCTGAATTCCGTCCGCGCCCGTCTCGGCGGTGAAGGAGTGGAATCCTGCTTGGTCCAAAATGGCCTCGAGCAGGTGCCGAATGTCGGCGTCGTCCTCGATGACGACGGCGATTCGCTCCTGACCAGACGGCATATGCCCTACCGTACCTATCCTTGCTCGGCCTTCACTTCGGCTGGCGATCATCCAGGCGTCAGCCGAAGCGGACGTAGTAGTAGGTCTGATTGTCGATGGGCACGACGTCCAGGTCCCCCAGCCGGTGCAGCAGTCGCTGGATCCGGTCGGAGAACCCCAACTGCTCGTTGTACGCGCAGAGATCGTAGGCACAGATGGCGCGATCGGCGACGAGCCGCCTCATCGCCAACCGGAACGTCTGCTCGAGTACGCGGGGATGCCGGTTGTTCGGATGGACCAGACTGAAGCCCAGGTAGTAGATCGCATCCCTCGCGGCGTACTCGGGGTATCGGGCCCGGAAGTACTCCGGGCTGATCCAGGGCACGGTCTCCAGCGACTTGGTGATGGTAGTCAGAGCAATGGGGGTTTCGTCGGCCCAGGCGACGTACTTCCACACCCGCGCGTCGGTCATCTCTGCGAAGAACTCGCCGTGGTGCAGGACCTGCCGGGCGGCGGCCCGGGTACGCAACCTGCCGAAGGCGGCAAGGTAGAGCTCGTAGAAGGTCTCGGCGTGCTCGTTGTCGATGGCGGTCTCAACCGTGATCGTCACCGAAGAGTGCCCGTCGGCATCCCTGCCATGTTCGAGATCAGCTCGGTCACCCACGGCCTCGCTGTAGTACGAGGTCACGAAGGCCACACCTCCGTTGGATGAGGACCAGCTATGGACGGCTGGCTAGAGGGAGAAGGTTACCTGGCGTGGTGGGCCTCGACGCCGATATCCGATCTCGAGTCGATCTCGGTACGCAAGCTGGCTTCTTCGATCAACGGCTCGGACTCGATCGGCGTCCGGTGCTCGATCGCGCGCGGCAGCACGAAACTGAATCGCGCTCCGCCGGAATGCAGGTTCTCGGCCCAGATCCGGCCACCCAGCCGCTCGACCAGGCTGCGGCTGATGGCCAGACCCAATCCGGTTCCGCCTTTGTCCCGGGCGTCGGAGGAGTCGACCTGTTCGAATCGGGTGAAGATCGTCTCGAGCTTCTCCTCCGGGATTCCCCGGCCATGATCTTGGATCCGGAACTCGACGATGTCGGGGTGCACGATCGAGCAGACGATCACCTCCCCATTCGGCGGTGAGAACTTGACGGCATTGCCGAGCAGGTTGAGCAGGGTTTGCACCACCCGGTCCGGATCGGTGATCACCACGCCGGGCAGGTCGGTCGCCGTGATCGTCACACCGGTTGCTTCGGCGATGATCCGGATCTGATCGATTGCAGCGTGAACCAGATCCGAGACTGCGTAGTTGCCGATCTCCAGCGGCAAGGTGCCGGACTCGATCCGTTCCAGGTCGAGGATCTGGTCGATCAGCCGGGTCAGTCGCCGACTGCTGTCCATCGCGATCTCCACCATCCGGGTGGCCGGGGGTGCCAGCTCACCGAGCGCGCCTCCGGCCAACAGCCCCAATGATCCACGGATAGCGGTCAAGGGCGTCCGGAGCTCGTGGCTGACCATCGAGACGAACTCGTTCTTGAGGCGGTCCACTTCCCGTCGTTGGGTGACGTCGCGGAAGACGACCACGGCGCCGCGGACCCGCGCATCCGGGGCCAGCGGGCTGGCGGTGACTTCAACCGGGATCAGTCGACCCTCGGCGTCCCGGTAGACGTCCTCGACGCCGCTGATGGCGATGCTGTTGGTGATAACGGCGGTCAGGTAGCAGGAATCGGCGTCGGATCCGTCGCGCGGGTCGGACTCGGAATGGTCCGCGTTGTGATCATGAAAAAGGGCGTGTGCCTCGTGGCCCAGGATGTCGCGTCGGCGGAAACCGAGGGCTTTCATCGCAGCCGGGTTGACGAAGGTCACCAGGCCCTGGTCGTTGACCCCGTACACGCCGTCGGCGACCGAGTCGACCAACAGGTCCGTGCGCTGAGTCACTTCACGTAGCTCCTCACTGCGCTCGATCACCCGCTGCTCGAGTCCACGCCTGAGGACCTCGTTGTCCAAGGTGAGCAGAGTCTGGCGAGCGGACACCGCGAGGAGAATGAGGACGAGCAGGACGTCCGCAGTGGGGCTCGTGACTTCCCCGGTGAGGTGCAGGAAGGCTGCGATCACCAGCATGCCGAACATGACCATGGTTCCGGCCACCGCGGAGTGTTCCAACGAAGGCTCACCGCCCTCTGGTAGCGGGCGAACCGACCACGAGACCCCGACCGCGAGCAGGGCGTAGCCGGCGATCCAGCACAGATCCAAGACGGTGCCGAACGAGAAGGGCCCCTGGGCCCGTTGCACGGCGGAGACACCGTCGGCGACCGCGAACAACGCAAAGGCGGTCGCCGCCATGGCCAGCGTCGGCCGATCGGCACGGCTGCTGCGGATGAACAGCAACCAGCCGACGGTGGCCAGGATGAGGTCGATGACCGGGATGACCAGCGGGGCGACCCGCTCGGTGACGGTCGACCCGGACTGTTCCAGGATCTGCGGGAACAAGGTGTCGGCGGCGATGAGCAGGACCGAACCGCCGAGTACGACGCCGTCTAGCACCATCCGGGTCAGATCGGTACCCCGGCGCGGAGTCGAGGGGTAGATCACCAGACCGGCGACGAGGAGCAGCAGAGCGACAATCAGCAAAATGTCGCCAGCCGGCACCCCCGCCGCTTGATCGTTGAGACCCTCGGCCGCGACCCAGAAGTTGGCCACCGCACCGGCCAGGGCGGCGAGAGTGAACAGCAACCAGGCCCGGCGACGACGGCCCGTGCTCTGTCGGTGGCGGCGCCGGCAACTGGCCGCCAGGGCCAACACGGCCGCGACGAGTGCCAGCCCACTCGCGATCTGTCGGATCATCAGCGGCAGATCGCTGGTCAGCACCAGCCCGAGCACCAACACACCGGCGGCGGCTACCAGAGCCAAGATCCAGGAGTGCCGGTGCGCCGTGGCGGGGAAGGCGGCCTGGGGACCGACATGTCCCTGCATGGGGCGACGCTATCATCGCCGACCGCTACGATACGGCTGCGCAGACGCTCAGCCATCCCGGCTCGGCCGTCGCGGACGAGGTGAGGCGATTGCGGGCTCGCAAGGTTCTCGTTGTCGACGACGACGATGTCATTCGAGAGGTCGCCAAGGTGGCCCTCGAGGTGGTGGGCGGCTGGCACGTCATGACCGCGGTCAACGGCCCGGACGCGCAACGAGTCGCTCGCGACGAACCGCCGGACGTCGTGCTGCTCGATGTGATGATGCCGGGCATGGACGGTCCCCGCACTGCCGCCTCGTTCCAGGAGGATCCGGTCACGCGGGCCATCCCGATCGTCTTTCTGACCGCCAAGGTGCCCGATCGGGATAGCATGAGCGGCTCAGAGCCCAACCTGGTTGGGGTCATCGCCAAACCGTTCGATCCGATGACGCTGGCCGACGAGATCTCCGAACTTCTGGGGTGGCGCGATTGACCGAGCCGAGTACGTCCGACTTCGACAGCGACGGGCGCGTGCGTGCGGCGCTGTCCTCCATCGGAGCCCATGCCCGGCGCGCGAACCTGGTCCGGGCCGAACAGCTGTCCGACGCCCTGGCCCGCCTCGAGGCGGACGCGTTGAGCCTGAGCCAGCGGGAGGCGGCCGTGCGTTCAGCTCACCAACTCGCCGGCTCTGCCGGCACGTTCGGGCAGGAGCCGGCGTCGACCCTGGCCAGTTGGTTCGAGCGCTTCTTCGCCGCCCCCGCGGTCCAGGATCGAGAGGACGTCGCTCAGGCCCGTCGTCAGCTGGTGGAGTTGCGGCGCAGTCTCGACGATCCGCCCGATCTCGACTGAGCGCCGATCACCAGCGCGGCGGAGCGTACTGGACGGTCCTCGGTCGCGGCGCTGCGACGGATCGCCGGTGCAGCAGCCAGGCGGCCAAGACTCCGCCGACGGCCCCACCGAGATGGGCCTGCCACGACACCCCGGCTGCTCCGGGCAGCACCCCCCAGATCAGCCCGCCGTACAAGAGCAGGACCAAGACCCCGATCACGACCTGGGAAATCTGGCGAGACCAGATTCCCCGCGCGACGAGATAGGTCAACCAGCCGAAGATGAGTCCGCTGGCGCCGAGCACGATCGTGTTGACCGGGGTCAGGAACCAGGCGGCCAACCCGGAACAAGCGATGCTGATCAAGGAGGAGAGTAGCCAGCGCGCCGTCCCGCCGAGCAGAACCAGGAAGCCCAGTAGCGCGAACGGGATCGAGTTGCTGACGAGGTGCTCCCAGCCGCCGTGCAGGAACGGAGCGGTGAAGATCTGGGGCAGGCCGTCCAGCTCGCGCGTTTCGATGCCGTAGAGGTCGAGCTGATTCCCGCTGGCCTGGTCGAAGAACTCCAGGACCCACAGGGCCGCCAGCAGGATCAGCATGATCGCGGCCGCACCCCCGACTGTCGGGCTGCGGGGGCTGGTCACCGAGCTGTTCAGCGGAGTGGACACCCCTCCAGCCTGCCCGATCAGTTCAACTCCTCCGGTCGGATCTCCACACTTCCTGGTATCTCCACGAAGGCCGTCGGCTCCGAATACATGTCACGCGGCGCCGAGAACAGCGAGGCGCCTGCGGAAAGCCTCGGGAAGGAGGGTCGTGCGGATGAGCGACCAGACCGTCTACGAGTACGCCGCCCTGGTCGCCGAAGCGCACGCGGTTGGTGTGGTCAGTTCCCGCGAGCGGCGCGAGGGCCAGGTGCGGATCCGGCTCGCGTCTCGACCTCGCTCGGGTACCGGTCGAGCAGTGCAGGCGGTGCTCGTGGGTGGTCGGGCGGTGGCCTACGTGAAGGAGCGGACCGACCGGCCGACCGCGACCGCCGGTTCGCCGACCGAGCGGAGCGCCCTGGCCCAGCTCGCCGGCCTGGAGCTGGCCCCGCGCGTGCTCGCCGATGCGGCTGCGCTGTGGACCTCGGCCCTTCCAGGAACCGCCCTGGACCTCCTGCGCGGAACGGCGGCGGATCTCGCTGAGGTCGCCCAGTCCTGGGGGCTGGCCCTGGCCGGTCTGCACACGGAACATGGCGCCAGGCCGCGGGCCGCCGCGCCGCGGCCGTGGGTGCTCGGCGCCGCCGGCCCGCGCTGGCCGCAGCGGAAGGTCCCCCCGGATGCTGCGGCCCTCGTGCTACGGGTGGCGGCTTCGGATCCGGCCCTCCGCCGGGCGGCTCGCCAGGCCCACGACCGCTGGACCGAGTCGGGCTGGATCCACGGCGACATCGCCCCTCGGCACGTGATCGCCACGTGTGCGGGATCAGGCGTGCGATTCGTCGACTTCGCCGCGGCAGGGGCCGGGGATCCCCGCTGGGATGTGGCCTGCGCGCTGGAGAGCATCGCGCAGCTGGCCCCGGTCTGGCGGGTCTCGGAGAACGTCCTGAGCGAATACTTCCTGCTCGGCTACCGGCGCGGGGGCGGGCCGGGACGCGTCGATCCGGAGCTGCGGGGGCTGCGGGCCCTCGACATCGCCTGGCAGATCGCGGCTGGCGAACAGGCCGCCGGCGGGCCGGGGTCGGTTCGCGACGAGGTGGGCGCCTGGCTCACCCGTGCTCGCGCCTTCGTCGGTCGCTCCGGCCAGCTGAGCTGGGCGGCCTGACCCGATGTTCAAGCGGGACGCGATACCCGCACGCTGACGTGCGACGTGCGGGCAACGCCCGGATGGATCCGCAGCGTACTGGCGGACACCCGCCGTGCTTCGTGGACGCCGCGGGCCGGCCAGCTGCTGCTCGGAGTCAGGGACAGGAAGTGGGCGGCCCCGTACCACGGATAGCCCCGACGGCCGCCGGTCTCCAGCTGGTACCACAGGTGCGGCCAGACGTCGCCGTCCCAGCCGAGTTCGACCCGGAGCCCAACGCGGGGGTTGGTCACCGTGACCGCGGGAATGCTGAAGTCCGAGAGGTACGCCGACCGTGTGGTCTGCTGATCCGACGCCGGCGCGGAACGCAGGTTGACCATCCCCTCCCGGCCGTACGAGCGGGGCCAGGGGAGGATGTCCTCGTATCCGGCGTCCGGGGTCTGACGTGCGTCGGGATGCACGAGGGTCGCCGAGGCGTCGATGGTCGTGTCGGGCCCCACCAGGGGGGCTCCGAAGACCAGCTGGGACCCCCACATGACGTCGAGATGGTCGTCTCCGATGTTCTTGACCGTCTCGCCGACGGTGATCTCGTCGCCCTGCACGGAGATGATCTTGGTCAGCTGGAAGGGGGACCGGGTGAGCCGGCTGGTCAGGATCAATGACGAACCGGCCTGCTGCCAGTCGCACCACGCCACCCGGGCCTCTCCGTCGAATCCCCACTCCGCGCCGTTGACCGTGGCTGATTCACCCCCGTTGGGGAAGATGGTCTGCCAACCGCCCGGGAAGCTATCGAGCATGGTGTTTTCGGCGGTCCCGGGCAGCGGATGTGCGTCGGGGTGGCGCAGACCCCAGGGGGAGTGCCAGAGCAGCTCGGTCTCGTCGTCTAGCCGCACCAGCGAGATGGCCGTGCCGCCCAGCCCGGGCACGATGTCGAGGCGCAGCTGATCAGAGCTGATCCGGACGATCTCCCGGCCGGCCACGACCACCTGTTCCAGTTCCGCCACGGTCGGCAAGCCTAGAGGTGCCTGCCGGAGGTCAGTCGGGGATCTTGAGCGCGGTGACGGCCTGGGAGGAATCGTCGCTCATCAACAGCGTCACCTCCCCGCGCGGCAAATCGAACGCGATGGTGCCGCGGACCGACTCGCCTTCGCTGAGGATCCCGTAGCCGAGCGGCGTGCCCCAGCGGCCGGCGTCGGTGACCTCGAACAGCTCACCTCCGGCGTCGAACGCGGAAAAGTTCCCGGGCCCATAGGCGAAGCGGCCGGACCGGCAGATCAGTTCGACCTCGACATGCAGGTAGCTGCCGGAGACCGGTCGCCGCACGCCCGTCGAGGCCCAGACCCGGTCGGCGACAATGAGCACACCGTCGGCCGTCCCCGTGACGAACTCCATCCGATTGGCAGGCACCGGTGCCGGGGAGCGCGGACTCACGATCCGGCTGGCCACCGGGCGACGGTCCTCGCGCAGAGCAACGACGGTCGAGACCGCCACCACGACGCCGACGATGAGCACCACCAACACGGTCATCACAGCCGGCCAGCGATTCCGCGGCGGGCGGAAGGCCGCCGAGGACTGGTCGACCGTGTATCGAGCGGCCTCGGTCCCAGGATCGGCGGGTGGGGCGGAGACGTACCACGGCACGAAAGACGGGCCGCTGGAATGGGTGCCCATTCCCTGCGTCTCCTCGGGCTCCGTCATCTGGTCACGGTACTCCTGGGTCGGCGTTTCAGGGGCCGGCATCCACAGGGTTCGGCCTTCGTCGGGCACCGTCCACAGCCCCGGGTCGGAGCCGGATGAATTCCGGGCCCCGTCCACAGAATCTGGTCATGAGACGAACGCCGAAGCGACGGTCACCGAGGGCGCGAACGGCTGCGGGATCCACCACCCTCGACGCGGTGCCGCGCCTGAAGATCCGCACGCCGGAGGACTTCATCGCCGTCGTTCCGTATCTGCTGGGTTTTCACCCCGTGGACTCGGTCGTCGCCCTCTTCTTCGACGGGGCGCGGGTCGGCCTCACGGCCCGGGTTGACCTGCCGGAACCCGAAGCGACGGACGCTCTCGTGCGGGAGATCTCGGCTCTGGCGCGGCAGAGCCGGGCCGAGTCGGTCGTCCTGCTGGCCTACAGCATCGACCAGGCGGGGCGCGCCGTCCTCGAACGATTCGTAACTCACAGCGACTTGGAGCTGTTGGAGGTGCTTTTGGTCGGCCCGGAGCGCTGGTGGTCGCTCGTCTGCCCCGGCTCGTGCTGTCCGCCGGAGGGCACGCCGTACGACGTATCGGCCCATCCGCTGTGCGCAGAGGCCGTGCTGGCGGGGATGAGCGCTGCCGCCGATCGGGGCGCATTGCAGGCGATGGTGACCGGTCCGCCGCCGTCGGAGCTCGACGCCCTGGCCGATGTCGCGGCCGAGGCGGTCACGGGGTTGGTCGGAGTCGAGAGCCGGCTGCGAAAGCGCCGGATGGCTACGTTGGTGCGGAGATCACTTCCTTCCCCCGACGCCATGTCCGACCGCGACTGCGCGGAGATGGCAGCACTGTGCGTCGACCCGTCCGTACGCGACGTGGCATGGGCCTTGATGAGCAGGAGGGAGGCATACCAGCATCTGGCCGTGTGGCGCCGGGTGTTGTCGCGGACGATCGACGGGCTCAGCCCGGGACCCCTCGGCCTGGTGGCGATGGCCGGCTGGATCTCGGGCAACGGCGCCCTTCTCAACTGCTGCATCGCCCGGCTCGAGCGGCTCGCACCGGAGTACCCGCTGCTCCGGCTCTGCCGCAAGATCAGTCGGGATGCCGTTCCACCGTCGAGCTGGGACGAGATGGAGGCTCGAATGCCCGCCGACCCGGAGCTCCTCTTCGGCTCCGGAGGGCTGGAGTTAGGTTAGGCGCTATGACTCATGGTCCGGTCCGCTTCGTGGTATGCGGGGAAACGCTGATCGATCTGGTGGCCGCGGGGGACGGGACCGGTGCCGGAGGGGGGGACACCTTCAGCTCGACCTGGCTGGCTCTGTCCGCCGGGGGACCGATGAACAGCGCCGTGGCCCTCGGTAGGTTGGGCGCGGACACTCATTTCCTCGGCCGATTGTCGTCGGACTCGTTCGGAGCGCAGCTACGGGGCCACATCGAAGGGGCTGGGGTGTCGTTGGACCTGGCCACCGAGTCATCCCAGTCGACCTCGATCGCGGTGGTCAGCCTCGACGCCGAGGGCGCCGCGAGCTACACCTTTCATTTCGCGGAGACGGCGAACTTCGGTTGGCAGCACGACGACCTGCCGGCGTTGACCTCCGACGACTGGCTGCACATCGCCTCACTGGCCTGTGTGATCGAACCCGGGGGCGAGGTGCTGCTCGACTGGGCCCGCGAGGTCAGCCCCGGGATGTCCTACGACATCAACGTCCGGCCTTCGGTGATCGGTGATCCGGCGCGCTACTGGGACAAGGTGAAGCCGTGGCTGCGGGTCGTCGGCCAACACCACGGCATCCTCAAGGCCAGCGACGTCGACGTCGGCTTCCTGGCCGAGATCGCCGGGGTGTCCGCGGATCCGGTGGAGGCGATGGCGTCCTGGGTGGAGCAGTACGGCTACTCGGTCGGAGTGGTCACCCTGGGTGCCGAAGGGGCCGCGACCGTGGAGGCGAACGGCAACCGGACCGTGGTCAAGAGCTTCCCCACCCAGGTGGTGGACACGGTCGGCGCGGGTGACACATTCATGGCCGGGTTCTTGGACGCCTACGTCGGTCGGCGAGCCGACGTCGAGACCGCGTTGACCCGGGGCGCCGCTGCCGCGTCGATCGTGTGTTCGCGCCGAGGCGCTCAGCCGCCCACTGCCGCCGAGGTGGACGAACTCGTGGCGACCCGGAGCTGACCAGCGCTTCCGTTCAGTCGCCGGCGGCCGCAGCGAGGGCCTGCAGGCTTGCGCTGACGCGCTCCGCGGACGGTCGGCTGCCGTCCACTTCGGTCAAATAGAAGGTGTCGATAGCCTGCCCGGCCAGGGTTGAGATGTGGGCGGAACGGACCGAGAACCGTTCCGTCGACAGCGCCTGACCCAGCGCATAGAGCAATCCGCTGCGGTCGCCCGCCCGCAGTTCGACCACGGCGGCCGTCTCGCTCGCATCCGGGATCTCGGCGACGAACGGCGTTCCCGACTGTCGTGCGTGCGCACGGGCCTCACGTCGGCGGACCGCCTGCAAGACGTCGCGATCTCCCGCCTCGAGCCGCTCCATCTGCTTGACCAGGAAGGCCGCATCCGGCAGGTCCGCCGCCACCTGCTTGTCCACCCGCCAGGTGTTGACGGCGACTCCTTCGACGGTGTTCAGCGCCGCCGATCGAACCGAGACCGCGTGTGAGGCCAACAGGCCGGCGACCTCGCTGAACAGGCCGACTCGGTCCCGCGCGGCGATCACGATCTGCATCCCACCGGGCTTGGCCTCGAAACGGACGCGGGGTCGGCCGTCCAGCCGCACCGATCGAGCCAGCCCCAGGTCGACCAGTTCGGTTGTTCGGGCTTCCCGGTCCTCGCCGATCAGCTGGCCCTCGGCCCGGTCGGCCAAGGAGTTGATCAGCTGCGCCCGCCACGGCGACCAGGCAGCCGGCCCGGCGGCGCGCGAGTCCGCCTCGGTGAGCCGGCGCAGCATGTTCAGCATCTCCATCCGGCCGTCGACCGCGTCCACCAGGGTGGCCAGGGTGGCGGGATCGGCGTGGTCTCGATGGGTGGCGAGCTCGGCCAGGGTCAGGTGGTGTCGGACCAGGCGTTCGATCACGGCCACGTCCGACTCAGCCAGGCCCATCATCTCGGCCACCCGCCGGGCGATGGGCACGCCGACGGCGGCGTGGTCGGCGCCCGCGCCCGGCACCTTGCCGATGTCGTGCAGCAGGCAGGCCAGCAACAGCAGATCGGGTCGTTCCACCTGGGTCAGGTCCTTGTGCACCTCGGCGGCGCACTGAACCGAGTGCCGGTCCACGGTGTGGCGGTGGATGGGGTTGTGCTGCGGCTGCGCGCTGATCCGGGCCCAGTCGGGGATCCAACGGACGATACATCCGGCCAGATCCAGCGCCTCCCAGACGGGCAGCAGGGCCTGGCCGGTCGACAGCATCCCGTACAGCGCCTCCCGAGCCTCCTCCGGCCAGGGGGCCTCGATGGGCGGAGCGTGTGCCCCAAGGTTGTTGGCCGTGACGGGGGAGAGCACCAGTCCCCGTTGCGCGGCGAGCGCCCCGGCCCGCAAGCCCAGCAGCGGTTGGTCCGGTGTAGTCTGCCGGTCCAGCCCGACCTCGCCCTGGTGGACGATCAACCCGTACGGCGCCTGCTCGTAGACCGGTTTGCGTTCCCGTCGGACGAAGGAGAGCACCCGCCGCGCCGGCACGATCGACTGCCGGGCCGCCCGCGAGGTGATGTCGACCGCGTGCCCGATGCGGCGCGCCGCCAGGCTGATCTCCCGGCGGAGCTCGTCGGTCTCGGTGAATCCGAGCAGTCGGGCCACGTCGTCGACTTCGGCGGCCAGCAGGCGATCGAGGGTCCGACCGGAGGTGATGTGCAGGGCGTCGCGCACGTCCAGCAGCCGCTCGTACGGGTCGTGGATGCCCTCGTGCGGCCGGTCGGTCAGCCAGGTCGCCGCCAGCGCGCGGAGCATGATCATGTCGCGCAGGCCGCCGCGAGCCTCCTTCAGGTCGGGCTCGAGCAGGTAGGCCGCGTCGCCGAATGTGGCCAGTCGTTCGTCCAGCGCGCTCAGCAGCTCCGGCAACCGTTTCCGGGCGTTGTTGCGCCAGGTGTTGAACAGGGCGGTGCGAGCGCCCGAAACCAGGTCGGCGTCCCCACTGATGAGTCGGAGGTCGAGCAGTCCGACCCCGGCGCTCAGTTCGCGCCCGGCCACCTCCGCGCACTCCGCCGGCGTACGGACGGAATGATCGAGTCGGACGCGGGCGTCCCAGAGGGGGTACCAAAGCTTCTCGGCCAGGGCGTTGATCTGTGGGCGGTTTCGGCCGTTGTGGAGCAGGACCAGGTCGATGTCAGATCGCGGACCCAATTCGCGGCGCGCCAGGCTGCCTACTGCCGCCAGCGCTACTCCGCTGGCCGGGCCGTCGGCCGCGCTCCAGAGGTGCCTCAGTTCCTGCTCGACGCTTTCGCTCATACAACGCCGACGATCCGGCCCGTACGTGGTTTCCCACGGGGACCGGATCGCGACGTTGAGACGCTCGCTGGTTAGGTCACGCTTCAGAGCGCGTCCAGCCCGCGCTCACCCGTCCGAACGCGGACGATGTCGTCCACGGGAACGGACCAGACCTTGCCGTCACCGATTCGGCCGGTCCGGGCGCTCTTGACCAAGACGTCGATGATGTCTTTGACATCCTCGTCGTCCACGAGCACCTCAAGTCTCACCTTCGGTACCAGGTCGACGGTGTATTCGGCGCCTCGGTAAACCTCGGTGTGTCCTCGTTGCCGACCGAAGCCCTGGGCTTCGCTGACCGTCATCCCTTCGACGCCGAACGACTCCAGCGCGGTTTTCACTTCGTCCAACATGTGGGGCTTGATGATCGCGGTTACGAGCTTCATGCCTTGACCTCCTGATCAGAGTTGGCGGGCTCTTCTGTGCGAGTGCTGCCGCCGAAGGCAACACCTCGTCCGATGGCGCCCAAGGTGCCGAGATCGTAGCCGGTCTCCGCATGCTGGGTATTGTCCACGCCCTCCAGTTCTTCCTCTTCGGTGAGCCGGAACCCGATGGTCTTCTGCAGCAGGAAGCCGATCCCCAAGGTGAGCACGAAGCTGAAGATCAGCACCGCGAACGCGCCGACGGCCTGCCGCCAGAGCTGGTCGACCCCGCCGCCGTAGAAGAGGCCGTTGACCCCGGCGGGAGCCGCCTCGGTGGCCAGGAAGCCGATGGCCAGGGTGCCCCAGAGGCCACCGACCAGGTGGACGCCGACAACGTCGAGCGAGTCGTCGTAGTTGAGCTTGTACTTCAGACCCACGGCGAGGGCGCAGAGTACGCCGGCGACGAGGCCGAGGATGATCGCCCCGATCGGGCTCACCGACGAACAAGCGGGAGTGATGGCCACCAGCCCCGCGACCACGCCGGACGCAGCACCGAGCGACGTCGGGTGCCCGTCGCGGATTCGCTCGGTGATGAGCCAGCCAAGGGTGGCGGCACCGGTGGCCACCATGGTGTTGACGAACGCGACCGAGGCGGTGTTGCCGGCCGAGAGGGCCGAACCGGCGTTGAAGCCGAACCAGCCGAACCAGAGCAGACCGGCCCCGATCATGACCAGGGTCAGGTTGTGTGGCCGCATGGGGTCACGCTTCCAGCCGACCCGGCGACCCAGCACGAGGGCGAGCGCGAGCCCGGCCGCACCGGCGTTGATGTGCACCGCGGTACCGCCGGCGAAGTCGATGACCGCCAGGTTGTTGGCGATCCAGCCGCCGACGTGGGTGACCACGTCGTTGTCGTCGGTCAGGGTGAAGTCGAAGACCCAGTGCGCGACCGGGAAGTAGACGAGGGAGGCCCAGATGCCGGAGAAGATCAGCCAGGTGCCGAACTTCGCGCGGTCGGCGATGGCGCCGGAGATCAGGGCGACGGTGATGATCGCGAACATGGCCTGGAACGCCACAAACGCCATCGCCGGATAGGTGGCTTCAGGGTTGTCGGTCATCAGTCCAGCGAGGCCCAGGAACTCGGTCGGATTTCCGAGCAGCCCGTAGCCGATGTCGTTGCCGAACGCGAACGAGTAGCCGTAGAGGACCCAGAGGACGGAGATGAGTGCCAGGGCCCCGAAGCTCATCATCATCATGTTCAACACGCTCTTCGCGCGGACCATACCGCCGTAGAAGAGCGCCAGGCCTGGTGTCATGAGTAACACCAGCGCCGCCGAGGTGAGCATCCAGGCGGTGTCGCCTGAATTGAGTTCGAGTGGTGTCATGCTTCTTCTTTCGGTGAAGGAGGCTGGACGGTGTGAGTAGCCTTCTGACTCTCCTCGGGCGACTGGATCCGGTGGACGCGCGAGGTTACGCAGAACTCTGCAAGACCTGTGTTGCACGGGAAGTACCGCCGGTTACGGGCGCATGACAATCTGCGGTCCGAATGTGACGACCGTGTTTCTTGACCTTTCCTGTCCCGAAGTAATCCACACCCGCGGCGTGAGGGCTAGGTGGTCGCGGCTTCCTGGCGGGCGGCCCAGGCCGAGGCGACCATCTGGTCGACCGTGTGCCGCATGTCCCAGTCCAGATCGCGCCGGGCCAGCTCGCCGGTGGCGACGATCTGCGCGGGGTCTCCCGGTCGGCGAGGGTGCACCTCCGGAGCGAAGTCGATCTCGGTCACTCGGGCGACGGCGTCCATGATCTCCCGCACCGACAGGCCGGTGCCGCTACCCAGGTTGTAGACCGGCTCCAACGCCCGGCCTTCGTCGAGCGCCTGGGCGGCGGCGACATGTGAGACCGCCAGATCGGAGACGTGGATGTAGTCGCGGACGCAGGTTCCGTCGGGTGTCGGATAGTCGTCGCCGTTGATGTACGGCGTCTTGCCGGCCACCAGTTGATCGAAGACCAACGGAAAGAGATTGTGGGGACTGGTGTCGCGGAGATCCGGATATCCGGAGCCCACCACGTTGAAGTAGCGCAGCGACGTGTGGGCCAGCTCGGTGGCGCGGGCCTGATCGCGCAACAACCACTCACCGATGAGCTTCGACTCACCGTACGGGGATTCCGGTCGCGTTGCGCTAGCCTCGGTGACCAGATCGTCGGTGGGTGTTCCGAACACCGCAGCGCTGGACGAGAACACGATCTTGTCGACCTGGCGCTCGGCCATGGCCTGGAGAAGAGCGACCATGCCGGTCACATTCTCGGTGTAGGTGTGCAGCGGCCGGCTGACCGAAACTCCGGCGTACTTGAACCCGGCCAGATGCACCACACCGCGGATCTGGTGAACGGCCAAGATGTGCCGCAGCAGGTCTGTGTTGCCCACGCTGCCGCGATAGAAGGGCACCTCCGGTCGGACGAACTCGCGGTGCCCGCTGGACAGGTCGTCAATCACCACCGGGGCGATCCCCTGGGCGGCGAAGGCTCGGACCACGTGCGATCCGATGTAGCCGGCTCCGCCGGTGACCAGCCAGGTCATCGCTGCCCGCTCGTGCCGATGTTGAGTGTCACCTTCTTGACCCTACGGCCCGGTCGGCGACAGAAGATACTGCCACTTGATTTTAAGGTCGCGCTTATATTAGTCTAATCTAAAACTAGCGAATGGGGGAGTGATATGGAGTTGTCCGCCCAGGCCGCTGCCGTCCGCCGGTCGGTGAAGGCGGGGGAGCGAGACGGCCGGCCGACGCGGGGTGTGGTGGCCAGCCAGGAGTATTCGGCGGGCATCGACGACGTCTGGGATGCCATCACGAATCCGGAGCGGCTGCCGCGCTGGTTCCTCCCGGTGACCGGTGAGTTGTCGGTGGGCGGTCGGTACCAGTTCGAAGGCAACGCCGGTGGCGAGGTGCTCGCGTGCCAGAAGCCGGAGCGCGCGTACCTGACTTGGGAGTTCGGAGGCGAGGTGAGTTGGCTGGAACTGCGGCTCACCGACTTGGGTGACCGCACCCGGATCGAGCTCGAGCACGTCGCATACCTCGACCCGGAGCGCTGGGAAGAGTACGGCCCGGGCGCGGTCGGGGTGGGCTGGGACCTGTCCTTATTGGGCTTGGCGAACCACCTGGCCGGCGGGCCCGATTTGCGACCGGAGCTGGACGCAGAGCTCACCAGCTCACCCGAGGGACGGGCGTTCGTCGCCGCCAGCAGCGACGCCTGGGCGGCGGCCGAGGTCGAGGCGGGCGGAGATCCCGAGGCTGCCCGGGCGGCGGCGGAGCGGACCGCAGCCTTCTACACCGCGACGGAGTGAGCTGTGCACCCGTTCGAGGTGCTGGCTGACCCGGTGCGCCGCCGGATCCTGGAGATCCTGGGTGCCGGAGAGGTCACGGCGGGCGGGATCGGTGAGTTGGTCGGCGCCCAGTTCGGGATCAGTCAACCGGCGATCTCGCAGCACTTGAAGGTGCTGCGAGATTCCGGCCTGGCGGTCGTTCGGCCCGAGGGGGTGAAGAGGTTCTATCGCGTCGACCAGGAGTCTCTGGCGGCCGCGGCCGCGTGGTTCGAGCAGTTCGTGGACCCGTTCCGGCAGCCGTTGGACGCTCTAGCCACGGAATTGGCCCGCGGTCGTCGCAGCGCAGGAGCAGCCCCGCTCGCTGTCCCCAACGAGGAGCGTGGCGTCGGGTAGCCGCCGGCTACCGACTGATCCGTCGAGGGCCGACGATCAGCCCCGGTCAGGAAGGGTCATGGGCGTGAGAACCGCGATTTGGTTACCGGTGGGTCCGCCTACCAGCTGGTAGCAGAAGCGTTCGCGCGGGCTGCCGTCGTACGTCCAGGTGACGACGGCCCAGACCGTCCCCGGCGCCTCGCCCATGATCTCGAGCTCTCGATCGACCGCAGTGACTCCGTCGTACTGATCCCAGGCCATCGCGAAGAACCGCTCGGTCTGCTCCGGATCGGTCACCACGAGGGACTGGCCCGGGAACAAGATCAACGACGGGATGGCGTACATCTTGGCGATGGCCTTCTCGTCGCGGGCCAGCAGGGCGCTCTGGTAGTGCTCGAAGAACTCATCGGTTCGGCGCTGTGTCTCGGTCATGGTCGCCACCATACGAAGGACGTGCGACTCAGATGACCGGACGAATCGGCAACGTCGGTGTGGTCGAGCCACAAAGGCGCAGGGCCCGAGGTGCCGGTTGCGGTAGTCTGGAGTCCATGCACAGCGATGCCCTCCTTAGGTAGCCGCGCAGAGTTCTGCGCGGCAGCCCCTCGTGCCACGAGCACCCAGAGGGGCTTTTTCATGCCCGTGACCGGCGGGAGAACGTGCCCCGAGTAACAAGGACAGTGGTTGAAGAAATGACCGACCAGGTCGAGCGAACTGAGACGCAGGCGATCGAGCCACGGCCCGACACCCGTTCGACGTACGACGCCGCGGCGGCGCAGGAGCGCTGGCAGGCATTCTGGGACGAGGACCAGACTTTCGCGCCCGCCGACGATGGTCGAACCGAGCGCCGCTACGTGCTGGACATGTTCCCGTACCCCTCCGGCGACCTGCACATGGGGCATGCGGAGGCTTTCGTGATGGGCGATGTGGTGGCCCGCTACTGGCGGCTGCGCGGCTACGACGTCATGCATCCCATCGGCTGGGACTCTTTCGGACTGCCGGCGGAGAACGCCGCCATCGCCCGCGGCAGTCATCCCGCCGAATGGACGTACGCCAACATCGAAACCCAGGCGACGTCGTTCAAGCGCTACGGACTGAGCCTGGACTGGTCGCGCCGGCTGCACACCTCCGACCCCGACTACTACCGCTGGACCCAATGGCTGTTCTTGCGCTTCCGCGAACGCGGATTGGCCTATCGCAAGGCGAGTTTCGTCAATTGGTGTCCTCAGGATCAGACCGTGCTGGCCAATGAGCAGGTCGTCGCCGGGCTCTGCGAACGCTGTGGTTCGGTGGTCACCAAACGCCGCCTGACGCAGTGGTATTTCAAGATCACCGAGTACGCCGAACGACTGCTGGACGACATGGGTTCGTTGGAGGGCGGTTGGCCGGACCGGGTCCTGGCCATGCAGCGCAACTGGATCGGTCGGTCGGAGGGCGCCTACGTCGACTTCGCGATCGACGGCTCTGCGACGGGCTCGGCGAACGAGCGTCGTACGGTCAGCGTGTTCACCACCCGGCCGGACACCTTGTTCGGGGCCACCTTTTTCGTGGTCGCTCCCGAGGCACCACTGGCCGCCGAGATCGTCACCGCGGAGCGGCGGGCGGAGTTCGAGGTCTACCTGGAGAAGACGAAGCAGACCAGCGAGATCGAACGGCAGTCGACCGAGCGGGAGAAGACGGGCGTCTTTCTGGGAGTGCACGCGACCAATCCGGTCAACGGCGAGCAGATCCCGGTCTATGCCGCCGATTACGTGCTGGCCGAGTACGGCACCGGAGCGATCATGGCCGTGCCGGCCCACGACCAACGCGACCTGGACTTCGCCCGGGCGTTCGGATTACCGGTGCGCGAGGTGGTGGCCACCGGTGCCGAGGATCCGGCGAGCTCCGGGATCGCCACACCCGGTGACGGCCGCTACGTGAATTCCGGACCGCTGGACGGGTTGACCGACAAGGACGCCGGTGTGGCCAAGATCATCGGTCAGTTGGAGGCGGACGGAACCGGCCGGGCCGGAGTGACCTATCGGCTGCGCGACTGGCTGCTGAGCCGCCAGCGGTACTGGGGTTGCCCGATCCCGATCGTCCACTGCGAGCGATGTGGGGAGGTGCCGGTGCCCGATGATCAACTGCCCGTGGAGTTGCCGTACCTGACGGGTACCGATCTCGCCCCGAAGGGGACTTCTCCGCTGGCGGCCGCGGATGAGTGGGTCAACGTGTCCTGTCCGATGTGTGCCGGCCCGGCGCGGCGGGACACCGACACCATGGACACCTTCGTCGATTCGTCCTGGTACTTCCTCCGCTACTGCTCGCCCGGCTACCGTGGCGGGCCGTTCAATCCGGCCGACGTCGAGCGCTGGATGCCGGTCGACCAGTATGTCGGCGGCGTCGAGCATGCGATCTTGCATCTGCTGTACATGCGGTTCTTCACCAAGGTGCTGTACGACATGGGCGTCATCAGCTTCGTCGAGCCGATGCGCCGACTGCTGAACCAGGGGCAAGTGATCAACCAGGGCCGGTCCATGAGCAAGTCGCTGGGCAACGGGGTGGATCTCGGGGCCCAGATCGACCAGTTCGGGGTCGACGCCATCCGGTTGACAGTGGTCTTCGCCGGACCGCCGGATGAGGACATCGACTGGGCCGACCTCTCGCCCGCCGGCTCGCTGCGGTTCCTGCAGCGGGCCTACCGGCTGGCCGCGGAGGTGACCGCACCGGTCGGCTCCGATCCTGCCCTGGGCGACGGCACGCTGCGCCGGGAGACGCACCGGCTGCTGGCCGAGATCCACCAGTGCCTGGACGGTCAGCGGTTCAACGTGGCCGTGGCCCGGATCATGGAGCTGGTCAACGCGGCCCGGCGAGCGATCGACACCGGAGTCGGGGCCGGCGATCCAGCGGTGCGGGAGGCAGCCGAGGTGGTCGCCGTGACCTTGAGCCTGGTATCCCCGTACGTCGCCGAAGAGATGTGGGACCAACTGGGCCACAGCCCGTCGGTGGCGAACGCGACCTGGCCGGTCGTGCAGCAGTCCCTGTTGGTCACCGACGCTGTCACCTGTGTGGTGCAGGTCCAGGGCAAGGTCCGGGCTCGGTTGCAGGTGCCGCCGCAGATCTCCGACGAGGAACTGCGCGCGCTGGCCCTGAGCGACCAATCGGTCGTCCGGGCGCTGAACGGCCGGGACGTGTCCAAGGTCATCGTCCGAGGCCCCAGGCTGGTCAGTATCGTCCCGGCCTGAAGTCGGCTCAGTCGGTGCCGGCCAGCGTCACCTGCAAGCCGAGATGATCGGTCCCGCCCACCCGGAAGGTGCCCGCCGCCGTGGTGGTCAGTCGGGAGTTGATCATGACGTGGTCGATCGGGATCAGCGGCGGCACAGACTTGTTGGCGGGGTAGGTCGGCAGCCAGCCGGCGCCGGCGACATCGGTCGCGCTCCGCAGCCCGTCGCGGCGCAGCGCCAGGAGAGGCGCGTGGTCGTCGATCGCGTTGAAGTCGCCGGCCAGGATCAGCGGCCGGTCGGCGCGCTGGGCCGCGGCCACCGCCCTGAGTTGCGCGTGCTCCCTTGTCCAGAGGTCGTTCCCGCAATACGGATTGCACGGATGGACGGCTATGATCCGCACCGGCCCGATCTCAGGCACGTCAGCCGTGGCCGCCCATTGCTGAAACGACGAAGGGGGCAATGGCTCGCTGTCGCTCAGCGGGAAGCGGGAATAGATCACTGAACCGGGCGAACCGTCCTGGGTGGAACCGGCGACGTAGCGGAAGCGCTCGCTCCACTCGTAGCGCTCGAGTCGAGCCACTCCGACCGAAGTCGCCTCGGCCAGCACCACGACATCGGCGCGCTGGGCCTGGCGAGCCAGTCCGGCCGGATCCGCCATTCCATTGAGCATGTTCAGGCTGATCAAGGTGAACGGCGGCGTGGTGGCTGGCCGTCCATCCGGCACGAACATCGAGACCACGCCCGAGGTCTGATAGGTCAGTCCGGCCAGGCAACCGACGGTGATCACCGCTAGAACCGCCCGGCCCCCGCGGGCCCGGAAGAAGGCGATGAGCAGCAGCGGCGCGGCCAGTAGATATCCGAAAAGGCCGTACGGGACGAAGGACGCCAAGAGCGCCGGTCCGTCCTCGGTCGGCGGGAAGAGGCGCAAGGCACTCGCCAGCAGCGCCGGGATCAGCGCCACGATCCCCAGGGTGACCAGCAGAGGCTGGAACCTGCGCGTCGGGGCCACGCTGTCCCAGGTCGGCGAGCGGGTCGTCGTGGTGGTCACGACCTCAAGGGTGCCGGACGGCTCAAGGACGCGCAGCCGATCCGGTGAGTCACGAGCGTCGGCGGGGGGCAGACGGGTTGGGCCGGACCATCATCAATTCGGCCGGGTGCGGCGGATACTCGGCTTCCGCCCGCTCGTCGGTCTCCGTCCAGCCCCGACGGCGATAGAAGCTCCGGGCGGCGGTGTTGCCGACCAGGACCCAGAGCCGGGCTTCGGAGGTCCCGCTGTCGAAGATTTCCTCGGTTGCGTACTCGAGCAGCAGCGAGCCGTAGCCGCGACGGAACTGCTGCGGCACGATCGCCAGATGTCTGATGATTCCCGCGGTTTCGAACGCCACCAGGCCCACCGGAGTCTGGAGTTGTTCGGCTTCCAGCTGCTCGAGGACCCGAACCTGGATCATCCGGTCGCGGAGCAGCCGCCGCCACCGCCGGCGTACCGCGATCGTCGGGTACGGATAGTCCGCTGCGGGGAACACGTGGCCGAGGGCTGCCTTGCTGGCCGAGCGTTCGATCCGGGTCAGCAGTCCGTACTCGTGCCAGCGCGCCCGCCGGATCCGGATCCCGGTTTCGTCGTCCTCCAGCGGGGGGTCGTATTGGTCCTGGAGATCGCACAGTTCGTCGACGATCCGGTCGGCTCGGGTCCGGCGTCCCCGTCGGGTGGCCCAGCGGGACTTCTGAATACACCACACCTCAGCCCGGTCCGATTCGGATCCGACGACCAGACCGTTCTCACCGGGGGCGAGGACGTTGATTTCCGACCAGCCGAAGCGGACCCGTCGACCCGGGTTGGTCACGATGACGCCCCGCTCGTCGGCGCGCAGGCTGGGATGCAGGCCGAACCGCCAGCCGTAGCCGAGGGCGAAGACGGCCAGCACCGCGAGGAAGACCGGTAGGGCAGGGCTCTGCTCACGGAGCAGGACCAGGTAGGCGAGAACCGGGATGCAGACTCCGGCGGCGACACAGAACAGGCCGACGACCGCCAGGGTCGCGGGGGCTGCCCGCCAGACCCGAGGCGGAGGTATGGCCATTGGTCTCCTCGCTTGGGGCCCGCGACGTCAAGACACGTGCCCGCCTCGTGCTCGGATCGCCGACCGGTGGGTGTCCTACTCTGACGCCATGGGAGGCGTCGCGGTGGTCACAGACTCTACGGCGTCCCTGGCTCCTGGCCAGGCCCGCGAGGCGGGGATCGAGATCATCGCGTTGCAGGTCGTCCTCGACGGCGTCAGCACGCCCGAAGGCGCTCCGGGGGCGACCGGCGCCGAGGTGGCGGCGGCCCTCCGCGCCGGTCGCAGAGTCACCACCTCCCGACCGTCGCCGGATGTCTTTGCGACGTGTTACCGCGATGCCGCCGAACGAGGCGCCGAGGCTGTGGTGTCGGTGCATCTCAGCGGTGGCATCTCAGGCACCTGCGACGCGGCGTTGCTGGCTTCCCGCTCCGCGCCGCTCCCGGTCACCGTGGTGGACAGCCGTACGCTGGCGATGGCCCTCGGCTACGCCGCCCTGGCCGGAGCCGAGGCCGCGGCCGCCGGGGCGACGGCTCACCAGGTGGCGGAACGGATCCGGGAGCGGGCCGGCCGGTCACTCGCCTACTTCTACGTGCCGACGCTCGAGCATCTTCGTCGCGGCGGACGAATCGGCGCGGCTCAGGCCCTGCTCGGGTCGGCTCTGGCGGTCAAACCCCTGCTCACGGTCGCCGACGGTGTCATTCGGCCGTACGAGCGGGTGAGGACGGCGGCCAAGGCCCTCAGCCGACTGGAAGACCTGGCGGTGACGGCCGGTGCGGAGGCTGCCCGGGACGGCGAGGTGGAGCTCGCCGTCCACCACCTCGACGATGCGGAGGCCGCGGCGGCGTTGGGAGAGCGCCTGATGATGCGGATGGCCGGTGATGAACAGTCGAGGCCGCACCTCGTCGTCGCAGAGATGAGCGCGGTCCTCGGCGTCCACGTCGGCCCCGGCACCCTCGGCGTCATCGTGGCTCCCCGAATCTGAGTTTTCCACCGCTGCGGTGCATTGCGCTGGCGTCGTCAACAGGTGACCAGTCGGCCGGCAGGACCCCCGGATCCGTCCTTAGCGTCATGGTGTGGGAGGACGACGCGACCGGGTCGACCCGGAGCTCGCTCGGTTGGTCGAGCAGCGATTGGAGCGACTCCTGGCCGAGCGGGCTCCGCGTCGAGCCGATCGCCGGCCCGAACCCGAACCCGACCTCGGAGACCCAGCCACCGACCCGAAGCCCACCGACCCGAAGCCCACCGACCCGAGGCGGGGGCTGCGCTGGCCGCCGTTCACTTCGATCCACCTTGCCGTGATCGGCACGATCGGTGTGCTCGCGGTCCTGCTCGCTGGCTGGACGGTCCTGCGGGCCAAACCGGTGGCTCTGCCGGCCACAGCCGTTTCGACCCAGCGCAGTCCGACCGGTCACGGATCCTCGACCGGTCCGACGCCGAGCAGGACGTCGGATCCAACGTCCGCGACCCCCCGGGCGAGCCCGGCCGCCACCGTCGTCGTCCACGTACTCGGTGCGGTGAAGCGCCCCGGCCTGGTCCGCCTGCCGGAGCGGTCCCGAGTCCTTGACGCCATCGAGGCGGCGGGCGGCCTGCGCACCGGCGCCCAGCTGGGTGATCTCAACCTGGCGCAGCCTCTCACCGACGGTCAGCAGCTGGTCGTCGGCGGCCGGCCCGGAGGGCGGAGTGAGGTGCGGGGAGGTGGGACGGGAGGAGGAGAAGGGCCGACGACGACCGGTGGCGCAACCGCGTCGGTCGACCTCAACACCGCAACGTCGACCCAGCTCGAGGCCCTGCCCGGGGTGGGTCCGGTCACCGCCGCCAGGATCATCGCCTGGCGGGAGGACCACGGCCGGTTCAGCCGCGTCGAGGAACTGCAGGAGGTGGCGGGCATCGGACCCAAGACCTACGCCGAGCTCGCCCCGCACTGTCGAGTGTGATCAGACAGCTCGAGACCGCGACCGAGCGGCCCACGATCGATCTCCGGCTGGTGCCCATCGCGCTCGCGGCCTGGGCCGGAGCCTGGCTGGGCACCAGCGGTGCGCCGACCGGCTGGCTGGCTTCGGTCGTCCTGGTGGTCGCCGGGACGGGAGCGGCGCTGTGGCTCCGGTCGGTCTGGCTCGGCGCGGCGGTGGTCATACTGGTCACCTCGGCAGGGCTCGGCTGGGTCGGGCAACGTCAGCTCAGCACCGGCCCGGTGAGCGATCTGGCCGCCGGCCGGGCGGTGGTCACGGTCCAAGCGGAGATCAGTGCCGATCCGCAGCTGCGTGATCCGGGGTCACCAGCCGGCTACCTCAGCGTTCGGGCCCGCTTGCTGTCGGTGGAAGGGCGTGGAGCTCACTGGCGGACGAGTACGCCGGTCGTGTTCGTGGTCACCGGAGACGAGGCGATCAGGGCGTGGCTGCGCCACCCGGTCGGCGAGCGGGTGACGGCTACCGCGCGGCTGACGGCACCGGAGCCCAGCGCTGACGTGGCCGCAGTTGCCCGAGCTCGGGAGCCCGCGACCGTCACCGCGGAGCCGGGCCCGCTGCAACGGAGCGTGGAGCGTGTTCGGGCCGGGCTCCGACACGCAGTGGCGGACCGGCCACCCGAGCCGCGCGCTCTCGTCCCGGCGCTCGTCCTCGGAGATACTTCGACTCTGACCGAGGAGCTGGCCGCCGACTTTCGAACCACGGGCTTGACCCACCTCACCGCCGTGTCCGGAGCCAACCTCACCCTGCTGCTCGCGTTCGTGCTCGGCCTTGCGCGCTGGGCCGGTATGCGCGGCTGGTGGCTCCGCGGGCTCGGGCTGCTCGGTGTGGTCGCCTTCGTAGCACTGTGCCGGACCGAGCCCAGTGTGCTGCGGGCCGCGGCCATGGGCTTGGTGGCACTGGCCGCCCTCGGTTCCGGTGGTGGGCGCCGTGGGCTCCGCCACCTGTCGGCGGCCATGCTCGGGCTGTTGTTGCTCGATCCGTTCCTGAGTCGCTCCTGGGGATTCACACTGTCGGTTCTGGCCAGCGCCGGAATCATCTGGTGGGCCGGGCGCTGGGCGGCCCTCATGTGCTGGCTGCCCCGTCCGCTGGCCGAGGCCGTGGCCGTGCCGCTGGCGGCCCAACTTGCGACCGTGCCCGCGGTGGCCGCGATCTCCGGGGCGGTGAGCGTGGCGGGCGTGCTGACCAACGCCTTGGCTGGACCGTTCGTCGGTCCGGCCACGGTGCTCGGCTTCGCCGCGGCGGGTTTGTCCCTCCTCAGTCCCGCGCCGGCCGCGGTCGCCGCATGGGGTGCGGCCTGGTGCGCCCAGGTCATCATCTGGGTGGCGCAGGGCGGTGCCGCCTTTCCGGGTGCCTCGTGGCGCTGGCCGGCCGTACCCGCGGCGTTGTTGGTCCTCATCGCGGCCGCGCTGCTCACGGCGCTTCTACTGCCCGTCGCGCTGACTCGCTGGTGGCTGGCGTCGATCGTGACCGCGGTCATGGTGCTCGCAATGCTGAGCGGTCCGGCGCAACCGGGTTGGCCACCTCGGGATTGGCGCCTGTTGGCCTGCGACGTCGGCCAGGGCGACGGCCTGCTGGTCTACGCGGGACCAGGCCAGGCCATGCTGGTGGACGCCGGGCCGGACTCCGTTGCGATCGATCGCTGCCTTGACCAAGCGCGGATCACGGCACTACCGATCGTCGTCCTCAGCCATTTCCACGCCGATCACGTCAACGGCCTGCCGGGTGCGCTCGACGCTCGGAGCGTAGGGGAGATCTGGGTCAGTCCGTTGCCTTCCCCACCCGCGGAGGCCGCCGCCGTCGAGGCACTGGCCGACGCCCTCGGCGTGACGGTCCGGAGTCCGCCGGCAGGGGAACAAGGAATCCTCGGCAGGCTGAGCTGGGAGATCCTGGGGCCCGTCGGCGCCGAGCGCGCCGACGGGTTGACCAGCGATCCCGAATCTGCCGTGGAGAACGACGCGAGTCTGGTCCTGCGGGTCCACGTCGACGGAGTACGGCTGCTGCTGACCGGTGATGCCGAGCCCGGTGCCCAGAGCCGGCTCCTCCGCACCGGCGCCGACCTGAGCGCCGACGTCCTGAAGATCCCGCACCACGGCTCCGCCCGGCAGGACGCGGCGTTCCTCGCCGCGTCTCGGGCCACGGTCGCGGTGGCCAGCGCCGGGGCGGACAACGATTACGGCCATCCCGCTCCGCGGACCATCCAACTGGTCGAGTCGTTGGGCATGGCCGTGCTGCGGACCGATCTGCACGGAGCGGTGGCGATCACCATGCGGAACGGCCGACTCGGGGCCGCCACCCAGCGCAGCTGAGATCAGTTCGACGTGTCGTTGGTCTTGTCGGGCAGGTACGGCTCCACGGCGGCGGCCAACTTGGCCGCCGTCATCGACTGCAACCAGATGTGTCCGGGACCGGAGATCTGGGCCATGAACATGGAATCACCGAACAACTTGTTCTTGATCCCCCGCACCGTGGCGAACTGCAGATCCATGCCGTCCCGGAACAAGGCCAGGTGTCCCGGGTGGACGATCATGGACTGGCCGGCCTGCAACTCGTACTCCACGATCTCGCCGCTCAGCTCGACCCAGGCGGTGCCGTGGCCGGCCAGTCGCTGGAAGATCAGTCCGGCACCGCCGAAGATGCCGGCACCCAGCCGCTGCTGCAGACCGACCGAGACCTCGACGTCTCGGGTGCTGACCAGATAGCTGCCCTGCTGAACCATGAAGTGGTCGTTCGGATCGATGGTCAGCTCCCGGATGACTCCGGGCATCCGGGTGGCGAAGGCCACGAAGCCGCCGCTGGTCGGTGCGGTGTACTCGGTGAGGAAGAGCGCGCCGCCGCCCAGCGCGCGTTTCAGACCGCTCATGAAGCCGCCCTTGCCGGCCGAGCCGAAGCGGGTAGAGGTCTCCAGGTCCATGCCCGGGGTGTACCAGGAGACGTTGTCCCCTTCGGCGGTCAACGTCTCTCCGCCGGCCAGGCTGATCTCCAAGATCGGCATCGTGGTGCCGACTGTGCGGGTCTGCATGGAGTCAACCTAAACCGGTGCCGGGTGCGGCGGATAGCAATCAGCCGGAAACGCGGAGCGCCTGGCTGAGACCCTGGGTGACCGTCCTCTTCCCGATGAGCGGCAGCAGGGCGCTGATCAAGGTGCCCTTCAGGCCCTTGGCCTTGCGGACCAAGGTCACGTCGACCCGGGTCCCGGAGCCGCTCGGCGTCAGCCGATAATCCCAGCGGCTGCCCGCGGCCCACAGATTGGAGTCGAGGGTCACGGCCGACACGGTGCCCGCGGCAGCGTCCCAGCTGTAGCGCTCCCGTTCCCAGCCGAGCCGGTTCCCTTCGGTCACTTCCGCCCAACCCTCACCCTGGTCGTGGACGGTGAGGTGCTCGTCATCGACACCGGGCCAGGCCTCGGCCCGCGCGGGCCCGAAATCGGTGAGCACGGCCAGCGCCTGATCGGGAGGGAGGCTGGACTGGACCTGTGTGGTGACCGTCGGCAATCCCGACCCTCCTCTCCGCGCGGGTTATCAGCGTACGGGGAGCCCGGTCGCCGGGTCGAGTTGAACGGGCTGGTTGGTGCACTCGACCACCACCGACGGCTTCTCGGCCGGACCGGTCAGGTGACCCACGCTGACCTGGTCCCCGCCGTCCGCACCGGCGAACCGCAGCTTCATCGATCCGTCGTCGTCACAGCGGAAACTCCACAGCGGCCGACCGGTGGTGAATTCCACCGCCACCAACTCGTCGGGTAGGAAGTCCAGCCGGGTGGAACTCGCGAGGACCACCACCGCGCCGTAATGGGCGGAGACGACTCGGCCGCTGATGGCGCGGCCGTCCGGCATGGTGGCCCGGACCGGCGTCAACGGTGTCGTCAGCTCGGTGGCGGCGACCTGGTCGTACCCCTGGTAGGCCGTCAGTTGGCGGCACTCGGCACCGCGGGCGATCAAGCTCCGGACCGGCTGACCCGCCGGGGATTGAGACCATGACGCGCAGATCTGCAGGTCGGCGGCCGGACTCCCGGACCGCACCTGCTCGGCTCGCTGCCTGCCCGCCTCCGACGCCTGGTACCCGCTGACGACCAATCCGGAGACGCAGAGCGCCAGGATGATCAAGCGGACCAGCAGCGGGTCCATCCGCGGGCCGTTGCGTCGAACCCAGGGAAAGCGCGGTGGTGCCAGCGGGGGGACCAGCATGTAGGCCGCCCACACGGTGAGGGCCACGAACAGGCCGCTCAGATAGACCGGCACCGTGGAGCCGTGGTTGAGCGCAGCAATCCGCAGGGTCGGATCGGTGTCGAGCAGGCTGGCGGCTGCCCCGGTCAACTCAGGGGTGAACAGCCACCGGCCCATCGCCAGCGGAACCGGATAGAGCAACGCGTAGAGCCCGACGATCCACAGAACGCGGGTCGGCCGTGGGGGGAGCTCCTCGACGGGAACCCACAGCGATCTCCAAACCGTGATCCCGGCCGTGACCACCCAGCCGGTCAGCAGCACCATCCCGACCCACGACTGCGCCACGGCGTCGCGAGCCACCAGACCAAGCAACGTGACCACCCAGGTCACGACGCCGACATACACGATGGCCATCGGCAAGGCGAGGCGTACGGCCCAGCGGGGGCTTCGGACCAGCAGCGGAAGGGCGAGGCTGGTGATCAACAACAGCGCGGGGAGCACTCCGGTTCGGCCGACCTGAGCCGCGATCACCGGACCGCCGGCACTGGTGAGTTCAGCGGTTGCCAAGGGCCAGAGTTGGGTCAGGGCCGCCTCCCGGCCCGGGAAGCGGCTGAACTCAGGCAGCCAGCCGGCCACCAGGAAGATGGCATTCACCGACACTGAGATGATCGCCGGCGCCCAACTCCACTGCAGACTTCGACTGGCGTCCCGGCGAGGCTCGTGCTCGGGCGTTGAGCCCGGAGAGCCGATCTCGAGGGGAGCGACTTCGTCCCGGTCGAAGCTGACGACTGCTGTCATCGCTCGGCCAAGGCGTGGAACTCGATCCGTCGGTGGGGCAACAGGCGGCGCAACGCCTCCGCCTCCGAGCCGGTCGTGCTCGGCCGGCCCCGCGCCGGACTCCCTGAATCGGTGAGGGAGGTGTTGAGGTGGATCCGCAGCGTGTCGGTGGCCCGCACCACGTCGACGCCGAGCAGGGTGACGTGGCGGTGGTCTACCTGCTCGAGCCAACCGCGGACGATGTCGGCGTAATCGCGGGTTCCGGCCACCGCGAGGACCAACGTGGGGTCGTCGTACAACTCGGCGAACGCCTCCCGCAGCTGCTCCACCTCGTATGCACTGGGCGGCCGCTCGCACGCCGCGACGACCGTCGCCGCGCCCTCCACCTCCGCGCCGGCGATCCCGGCCAGCGGCACCGGGCACGAGCGAGCCCAGATCCGGCGCAGCCGGGCGTCAACGGACAACTCGAACTGGTTGACCGTCGGCTCCGGCGCCGACGGGCGCGCCGACGCCACCTGGGCGGTGTCGCTCGCCGACGGCCAGCTGACTTCGGCAACGGAGAGGCCGCAGCGGAGGAGTGCACCACCCGCGAAGCTCGGTGGGAGCCAACGCTCCTGCAGGATTCCGCTCAGGCGCCGGCGGAGGACCGACAGATTGTTCAGGCGGAAGGCACCACGGACCGAGGACTCGATCTTGGTCTGCAGCTGCTCCATCAGGTACGACCCGAAGCCTGGTCCGTGTTGCTCGATCAGATCGAGCACGACCGCGTAGCCGCCCGCGTCGGCGAGCTGGACCCAGACCCGCAGCGTGACGACGTCCACCGGATACTCGTCGAACGTGGTCAGTGAGTTGACCACCGCCCGCAAGGGGATCCTCGCCGTGTTCACCGGGAGCACCTGGACCGAGGGCCGGAACGGACGCCAACCCGGGACAAGGGTGTCTCCTGGGTAGCGGAGCTCTGGTGACTTGGCGCCCGCGAAGAGCACGACGACCGTGTCGGCCTGGACGGTACCGACCCGGTTGAGCGGGCGCAGCTGCCCGGTGAAGGGCTGATCGGACGCCGGCTCGACCTGCAGCATCGCGGGCCCGGCCGGGGTTCGCTTCCCCGAGGCCCGGCCCGAGACGTCTCGCGATGGCGCGTACGACTTGGTTGACACCGCCGCTCCTTCGAAGATCTGCGCGGATCCTCGACTAGATATACCAACCGAGACCGCCGCCCCGATGGATGTCGGCGGGGAACGCCGGGGTGTCGGCCGTCGCTGGCATGCTGGGCCCGTGGCGTCGACGGGGAGATCGACTGGCAGATCGTCAGGAGGATCGATGGGGAGATCGGTTTTCGGCCGGACACTCCTCGTGGTGGGCCCCGAAGTGTTGTTGGCCGAGCGGGCCGTCGCCGAAACGATCCGGCGCGTGCGTACCGAGGACGCCGACGTCGAGGTGAGCCCGATCGAGGCCGGCCGCTTGGATGCCGGCAAATTGGCGGAGATCACGAGCCCGTCGCTGTTCTCCAGCCGGCGCGCGGCGGTGATCACCGAACTGGGTGAGCTAGCCACGGATCTCCATGGTCCGGTCGCGGCGCTGGCGGAGAAACCTCTCGACGAGCTGGCCGTGGTTCTGGTCCACCGGGGTGGCGCTCGAGGCAAGACGCTGCTCGACCGGGTGCGCCGGTCGGCGGCCGAGACGATCGAGTGCGCTGCCCTGAAGCCGTGGGAGTTGCCGCAGTTCGTGAGCGCCGAAGCCGCGCGCGCGGGCGGTGCGATCGACTCCGACGCCGCCCGTTTTCTCGTCGAGGCCGTCGGCCACGATCTACGGTCGCTGGCCGCCGGGGTGGCTCAGTTGCTCGCCGACGCCGACGGCGCCAGCGTGGACGTCGCCGAGGTCCGCCGTTATTTCGGCGGCCGGGCCGAGGTGACGAGTTTCGCCGTCGCCGATGCCGTGCTGGCCGGTAGGACCGGTGCCGCCATGGAGCAGCTGCGGTGGGCGATGTCGACCGGTGTGGCACCTGTCCTGGTCACCAGCGCACTGGCCACCGGGGTCCGCGGACTGAGTCGTCTGGTCAGCGCTCCGGGCGGACTTCGCGAGTCGGACCTCGCCCGCCAGGTGGGCGTTCCGCCCTGGAAGCTGAAGTCGATGAGAAGTCAGGCCCGGGGGTGGGACCAGGCGGGTCTCGCTACCGCTGTGCAGTCCATCGCGGTCGCGGACGCCGAGGTGAAGGGCGCCGCCGATGATGCGGAGTTCGCGCTGGAGCAGATGGTTCTGGCGGTCGCCCGGTCTCGGAGGGGCTGATGATGGGAGAAGGCCGAACGAGCGGGCCGAGGAGAGAGCGCTGAAGAGGCTGGAGAGAGGGTGCTAGCCGAGCTTGGCCGCTTGGGCGGCGATGGCCGACTTACGGTTGGCGGCCTGGTTCTTGTGGATGACACCCTTGGAGGCCGCCTTGTCCAGTGCCCGGGTGGCGACCTGGGCCAACTCGACGGCCTGGGCGGTGTCGCCGGCGCTGGCCGCCGCGCGGAAGTGACGCACGTGCGTCTTCAACTCCGACTTGGCCGCCTTGTTGCGCTGCCGAGCCTTCTCGTTGGTCTTGATCCGCTTGAGCTGGGACTTGATGTTCGCCACGGGGAGCTTTCCTCGACCTGCTTGAGTTGGGAATGACAATGGAAATGAGACGGTGAAACCACGAAGTGCTGTCGGCCCAGGCTTCGGGCACAGCCGCTCAGGCTACCAGCGGATCGGCCGACGGCTCAAATCCTCGATCCCGCGTGAAATGATGGTCGTTCGGCCTCATCAGTGGTCGAGCTACATGGCATCAGCAGTGCATCAGACGTGATCGGACCTTTGTGACCTCGCCAACGCCTGTTCCGGGGACCGGCAACTCCCCGGCGCCCGGACGTACCGATCCGTCGATCATCCGGAACTTCTCGATCATCGCCCACATCGACCACGGCAAATCGACTCTGGCGGACCGGATGCTGCAGTTGACCGGAGTGGTGGATGCCCGCTCGATGCGCGCGCAGTACCTGGACCGGATGGACATCGAGCGCGAGCGCGGAATCACCATCAAGTCGCAGGCGGTCCGGATGCCCTGGTCGGTGGGAGGGCCCGTCGACCGCGCGCAGCACGTGCTCAACATGATCGACACGCCGGGCCATGTCGACTTCACCTACGAGGTGTCGCGCTCGCTGGCCGCCTGCGAGGGTGCCGTGCTGCTCGTCGACGCCGCCCAGGGCATCGAAGCCCAGACTTTGGCCAACCTGTATCTGGCCCTGGATGCGGACCTGGCGATCATCCCGGTGCTGAACAAGATCGATCTACCCAGCGCCCAGCCGGAGAAGTACGCGGCCGAGTTGGCGTCGATCATCGGCTGCGACCCGGACGAGGTGCTCCGGGTGTCGGCCAAGACCGGGGAGGGGGTGGCGGAACTGCTGGACGAGATCGTCCGCCTGGTTCCCGCGCCGATCGGCCGCCCCGACGCCCCGGCCCGGGCGTTGATCTTCGACTCGGTCTACGACACGTACCGCGGCGTGATCACCTACGTGCGGGTCATCGACGGGGAACTGTCGCACCGGGAACGGGTGCTGATGATGTCCACCAAGGCGGTGCACGAGACCCTCGAGGTCGGGGTGATCGCTCCCGAACCGACCAAGGCCCAGAGTCTTCGCGTCGGCGAGGTGGGCTATCTGATCACCGGGGTGAAGGAGGTCCGCCAGTCGCGGGTCGGTGACACGGTGACGTCGGCGGCCTCGCCGGCAACCGAATCCCTCGGCGGCTACCGGCACCCGAACCCAATGGTCTTCGCCGGGCTCTATCCGATCGACGGCGCGGACTACCCGGAGCTGCGCGAGGCGCTGGACAAGTTGCAGCTGAACGACGCCGCCCTCAGCTACGAGCCGGAAACCTCCGGCGCGTTGGGTTTCGGTTTCCGCATCGGCTTCCTCGGCCTGCTGCACATGGAGATCGTCCGGGAGCGGCTGGAGCGCGAGTTCGACCTGGATCTGATCTCCACAGCGCCGAATGTGGTCTATCGCGTGGTGCTGGAGAGCGGTGCCGAGCACATCGTGACCAATCCCTCGGAGTACCCGGTCGACGCCAAGATCGCCGAGGTGTACGAACCGGTGGTCAAGGCGACCATCCTCAGCCCCGCGGAGTACATCGGAACGATCATGGAACTCTGCCAGTCCCGGCGCGGTGTCCAACAGGCCCTGGACTACCTCTCGGCGGACCGGGTGGAGATCCGTTACACGTTGCCGCTCGCCGAGATCGTGTTCGACTTCTTCGACGCCCTGAAGTCTCGGACCAAGGGTTACGCCAGCCTGGACTACGAGCCCACCGGGGAGCAACGCAGCGACCTGGTCAAGGTGGACATCCTGCTGCACGGCGAGCCCGTGGACGCCTTCTCCGCCGTGGTGCACAAGGACAAGGCGTACGCGTACGGGGTGTTGATGGCCAACAAGCTCAAGGAACTGATCCCTCGACAGCAGTTCGAGGTACCCATCCAGGCGGCCATCGGGGCCCGGATCATCGCCCGGGAGACCATCCGAGCGATCCGCAAGGACGTGTTGGCCAAGTGCTACGGAGGGGACATCACCCGCAAGCGCAAGCTGCTGGAGAAACAGAAGGAAGGCAAGAAGCGGATGAAGATGGTGGGCCGCGTCGAAGTTCCGCAGGAAGCGTTCGTCGCTGCTCTCTCCACCGCCGAGCCGATCAGATCCGAGAAGAAGTAGCAGGAGTCGTGGCAGCGCGGCGGCGCAACGGGATGATCATCGCCTCGTACAGCCAGGCCTGGTACGCCGCGACCGACCAGCCGCGCTGAACGACGAAGGCCTCGTACCACGACAGCGACATGAGGGCCCACAGACAGTCCCGGAGTTCGTCCAGCTGCCGCTCCTGGCCCTGATCGGCTTCCCCGGAGTTGGGGTCGAGGCGCGTCAGCACCACCTGGGCCATTGCCGCCGCCCCGGTGAGCCGCTGAGCATCCAGGAGGTCGGCGAGGGCGGCGATCTCGGGGTAGCCGTCGCGATTGTTGTAGATCACCGAGTAGATCGGGTAGATCGCACCGGACCGGGCGGCGACCAGCGCCGCGAGCCGTTGCAGCACGTCTTCAGCCGTCTTCCCGTCCCGGACGTGTTGCATCTCTGCTCGCTCGGCCATGGGGATCGGTCGAGCGTCGCCCACGATCGTGGTTTCGGCCGCTTCCTTCAGCAGGTTCACCTTCGACCCGAAGGCGCTGAACACCGTGGGCGAGGAGACCCCGGCCGCCGCCGCCACCGCCGCGATCGAGGTGGCCGCGAATCCGTTCGCGACGAACAGGCGCCGCGCCTCGTCGAGAATCCGTTCCCGGGTGAGCAGGGCCTGCGCTCGACGATTCGACGAGTCGTACGCCCGGGCTTGCTTGGCTCCGACCATTGGCTTACTCTATCTATATTCAATATAGCTGGAATAAAATCGAAAGGGACAGAGCCGTGAAGCTCCACTCTTGCGTGGTCGGGGAGGGGCCGCCGTTGTTGCTGCTGCACGGAGCCGCCGAGGACGCCGATCTACTGGCCCCCCAAGCCGCCGCCTTCGCCGCCCGGGGCTACCGGGTGATCACCTACGACCGGCGCGGCACCGGACGCAGCACCCGCGCCGGCTGGCCGGACGGGGGAGTCGCGCTGCATGTCGCCGATGCCGCCGCCCTGGTCGCCGACGTGGCGGGCGCGCCGGCCACCGTGCTCGGGTTCAGCTCCGGCGGAGTGCTGGCGCTCGCCGTGGCTGAGGCGCACCCGGAACTGGTCTCGGAGGTCATCGCCTGGGAGCCCCCGGCCCTGGCGATGCTGCCCGACGGGCTCGCCCTGCACGCCCAGCTGCTCGCCCCGATGGCGGAGTTCCTCCGCGCTCACCCCACGGATTGGAACGGGGCCTTCGACATCATGATGATGACCATGTCCGGCGGCACCGCCGATCTCCAGGCGCCCGCCGTGCACCGCATGCGGCGCAACGCCGAGGCAGCCCTGCGCGACGACGGGCCGATCATCACCTCCCATCCATTGCGTCCGCGACCGGGCGCCGCGGATGTGATCATCGCCACCGGGGGCCGTCCCGAGCCGCTGCTCGCTCAGATCGCGGCCGTACTGGCCACCGCCTTCGGCACAGACGTGTGGCCGGTACCCGACGCCGACGACCACGAGGTCTATCTCTCGGCTCCCCACGTGCTTGCTGCCGCGTTCGGGGCGCGCGCGCTGGCATAGACCAGCCAGGCCAGTCCCAGGCCGATCAGCCAGGCGAGACCGTGGCCCAGGCCGCTGGACAGCGAGCGGAACACGAACAACGCCACGACGACCGCCAGGCTGAGCAGTCCGTAGGTCAGCCGGTAGCGGCGAGGCACGCGCACCAGCAGCAGACCCAAGGCGGCCACCAGGCCGCTCCCGCATGTTGACCAGATTGGTGCTGCTCGAAGCGATGAGGTCGCGGGCGACGGCCGAGGGCTGCAAGGTCAGGACAACGGTCGCCGCCGCTACGATCAACGCGTAGACGATGGCCACGTCCCGGCCGCGCCAGAGCCGGGCCAGCGGTGAACCCATGGCCGCATTCTTCCGTGGGTTCCGTCTGACGCCCGGAATAGGCGGGGGCGAAGGCGAGTTGGCGGTGGCAGGCCAAATCATTCTCGAAGGAGAGCCAGTGAAAGCGGTCCAGTTTTCCGAGTACGGGGGCCCCGAGGTCCTTCGCGTCGACGACGTGCCCGAGCCGCACGCGGGACCCGGCCAGGTTCGGATCAAGGTCGCAGCCGCCAGCGTCAACCCGATCGACTGGAAGATCCGGGCGGGCTACCTGTCCGGCGGAGAGCCGCCGGCCTCCCCGAAGCGACTCGGGAACGACGCCTCCGGTGTCGTGGACGAGGTGGGCGAAGGCGTCACGGAGGTGGCGGTCGGCGACGACGTCTTCGGCCTGGGCGCCGACACCCAGGCCGAGTATGCCGTCCTCCGGTCCTTCGTACGCAAGCCCGCGTCGCTCGACTGGGCGGTGGCCGGCGCGGCCGGTATCGCGGTGGAGACTGCGGCCCGGGTGCTGGGCCTGCTCGGCGTCGGCGCCGGATCGACCGTGCTGATCGACGGTGGGGCGGGCGGCGTGGGCAGTGCGGCCGTGCAGATCGCCATTGCCCGCGGCGCGAAGGTGATCGCGACCGCCGGGCCGGACAATCAGGACTATCTGCGGGAGATCGGGGCCACGCCCGTGCTCTACGGCGAAGGGATGCCGGCTCGAGTCCGGTCGTTGGGAGAGAAGATCGATGCCGTCTTCGACGTGGTGGGCAAGACGTCCATCCACACCCTGGTCGAGCTGGCCCCGGAGCCGTCGCAGGTGGTGAGCATCGCCAATTTCGCCGTCGACGACACCGGCGCCCGGGTCACCGGGGGTGGCGAGGGTGACCCGCAGGCCGCCCTGACCGAGGGAGCGCACCTGCTGGAACAGAGCCAGCTGGTGATCAAGGTCCAGACCTTCCCGCTGGACCGGGTCGCCGAGGCGCACCGGATCAGCGAGGCCGGTCACGTGCGAGGCAAGCTCGTGCTGCTGCCCTGACCGTGGGATCGGCATTGCCCGCCGGCGACCCGGCTCCGCCGGACGGCCAGCTCCCGGAGTCGGCCCGCGCCGCCGTGCCGGATCGACCCCTCGGAATCTATCTGCATGTGCCGTTCTGCAGCACCCGCTGCGGCTACTGCGATTTCAACACCTACACCGCCTCCGAGCTCGGGCATACGAAGGGATCGAGCCGTGCCGGATACGTCGAGGCGGCGATCGCCGAACTCGACCTCGCCGTCCGGGTGCTCGGTCCCGATCCGCCGGTGGTATCCACCGTCTTCGTCGGGGGCGGGACTCCCACCCTGCTCCCGGCCTCGGATCTGGTCCGGCTGGTCGGCGCCGTGGGGGATCGGTTCGGACTACGACCTGACGCCGAGATCAGCACCGAGGCCAACCCCGAGTCGGTGACAGCCGCCGGCCTCCAGGCCTTGGCCGCGGGCGGGTTCAACCGCATCTCGTTCGGCATGCAGTCAGCCGTGCCGCACGTACTCGCCACCTTGGACCGGGTGCACTCGGCCGGACGCCCGGTGCAGATGGTGGGCGAGGCCAAGGCGGCCGGTTTTGCCGGGGTCAGTCTGGATCTGATCTACGGGACGCCCGGCGAAACACCGGCGGACTGGCAGCTGAGTCTGGACACGGCCCTGGCCGCCGAACCCGACCACCTCAGCGCATACGCCCTGATCATCGAAGAGGGCACCCGGCTGGCCGCGCGGATCCGCCGGGGCGAGGTGGCCGCCCCGGACGACGACGACCTGGCCGACAAGTACCTGACGGCCGAGGGCGCGTTCACGGCCGCGGGCTTCGAGGCGTACGAGGTGAGCAACTGGGCCCGGAGCGAGGCGCAGCGCTGCCGGCACAATCTCGGTTACTGGCGTGGCCACCACTGGTGGGGCATCGGACCGGGAGCGCATTCCCACGTGGGAGGAGTGCGCTGGTGGAATGTGAAGCATCCGGCTCGGTACGCGGCCCGGCTGGCCACCGGGGAGTCTCCGGCCCAGGCCCGGGAGATCCTGGCCCCGCACGATCGACACCTGGAACGCGTGCTGCTCGAACTGCGCCTGAGTACCGGACTCGAGCTCGAGCTGTTGTCGGCGACCGCTCGCCGCCGCCTGCCCGGACTGGTGCAGCGGGATCTGATCCGGGTCGGACCCGAGCGACTGCATCTCACCCTTCCCGGCCGGCTGTTGGCCGACGCCGTGGTGCGCGAGCTCGTCGACTGAGCGGGGACCGCTCCCGCCGAACCGTTTGCCGCGCCGTGCTTGGCTGGACGGGTGCCTACCCTGGCCATGTTTCCCCTCGGCGCAGTCCTGTTGCCGTACATGCCGCTCCGACTCCGGGTGTTCGAGCAGCGGTACCTCACCATGCTGAGCCAGCTGTTGGAGAGAGGGGCGCCGGAGTTCGGCGTGGTGTTGATCGAACGCGGTCAGGAGGTCGGGGGCGGCGAGCACCGCTTCTCCTACGGCACGGTCGCCGAAATCACCTCGCTGGGGACATCGGAGGGATTCCTCGGTCTGGTGGCGGAGGGGCGCGAGCGGTTCGAGGTGCTGAAGTGGCTGCCCGACGAGCCGCACCCTCGGGCCGAGGTCAGCCTGTTGCCCGCGCTGGGCTGGGATCCAAGCCTCGCGGACGTCCTGGCGGAGGCCGAGCAACGCGTGCGGCACACCCTGGCGTTGGCCAGCGAGTTCCGCGAACACCTCTGGCCCGCGGACATCGAACTCTCCGACGATCCGCTCCGCGCCTGTTGGCAGCTGGCCGGTATCGCCCCGCTCGGGCCGCTCGACCAGCTCGAACTGCTGCGCTCAGCGTCGATCTCGGATCTGCTGGCCACGGTGATCCGGTACATGGACGACGAAGCCGCGACCCTGCGCGCAGCCTGGCCGGAGGAGCGGTAGCTAGGCCCGGGCCGGGCCCGTGGTCCGCCGAGCCATCAGCTCGATGGGCAACAGGACCTGCCGGAGCGCCGGATCCGGGTCGAGGAGCAACTGCCCGACGCGTCGACCCTTCTCCCGGATGGGTTGGCGCACCGTGGTCAGTCCGGCCTCGGCCGCGGCCGCCACGTCGTCGAAGCCCACCACCGACACGTCGTCGGGTGCCGTCAGGCCGGCCGCCGACAGACTGTGCAGGACACCCAGGGCCAAGACGTCGCTGAGGCCGACGATGGCGGTCGGTCGTGCCGCCGGATCCCCGATTGCGCTCAGCACGGCGCTCGCCGCCGCAGCGCCCGAGTGCACCGCGTTGTGTCCCCCCGACGCGATGGTCACGCCCTCGCCGAGGACACCGGTCAACCCCCGTAGTCGGGCGGCGCAGTCGATGCAGGTGACCTGGTCCAGGGCGAGCCCGGTGGCCACCGTTCCGGCCGGCTCGGAGGTGTCGGCGATGACCATGACGCTTCGGTGTCCCAGCGCCGCCAGGTGCCGGCCCACCAGGGCACCGGCTTCGACGTCGTCGATGGCCACCCAGACGGAATCCGGGTCGGGGTCGGCGTCGGTACCCACCAGGCGGATGCCGCGGGAGCGCGCCACCTGAGCGGCCGGATGCGTGCTGGCGATGCAGAGCAGGGTCATGGCGTCGATGTTGGCCTGCCGGACGGCGGTCACGTCCGGTTCACCGTCGTCGAGTCCCAACGGCATCAACACCACGCTGATGCGCTGCTGCTCGACCACCTCCGACAGGCCGGCCAGGAACCCGATCGCGTACGGATCGGAGAACGCGTACGAGAGACGCTCGGTGAGCAACACCCCGACCGCACCCGCCCGTCCGCTGCGCAATGACCGGGCCACCGCGTCGGGACCCGCGTAACCGAGGCTCGCCGCGGTGGCCAGGATGCGGGCCCGTAGATCGGGTGACAGCTGGTCGGGTCGGTTGTAGGCGTTGGACACCGTCGAGGGAGACACCCCGATCGCAGCGGCCAAGGTCTTGACCGTCACCCGAGCCATGGGCGTACTCCCTCCGAGGCCTTCTAGAACGATTCAGTCCAAGGGTAGCGGCCGTCACGCGGAGGCGATTCTGGGTGCGTTGGCTCTCGCCGGACACCGGTCCGCGGAGGCGGTTCGGCATCTGCGATCCGCGCATCACCGGGCCGAACTCGGCCGAGCGCTCCAGCAGTCCGGGGAGCGTGAGCGGTCCACCGCTAGCGCCGTTTGCTACTGGCCGGCGTCCACTGGTCACTGCCCGGTGTCCAGTTGAGGACACTGGCCCGCTCCATGAACTCCTCGGCGGAGATCTCGCCCTGGGCGAAGCGGTCGGCCAGGATCTTCTTGGCCTCGGCTTCCGGGGCCGGGCGAGGAGCCAGCCACAGCGGTGGGTTGCCGAACGTGCCGCGTCGAGCCAACAGGAACAGGCCGACGAGCAAAAGCAAGAACAGCAGGAACATGAATCCTCCTAGAAACGGTAGGAAGGGCGGTGGACCGCCATCCCATGGGCCTGGACGCATTCGGGACCTCCTCGGGAAGCACACTTTCTTCTGGGCCGCTCTTCTGGCCCTCTTCTGTTGATGATGCTCCTTCCCCAACCGCCCGTCGTCAGCTCCGCGTCGACACCTGGCCTACGTCCGGCGACGTAGTCCGCCTGCGTCGCGCGACCGACGCCGGACCGCGGCTGGTGCGTCTAGTCTTCCGCTCAACTGAGGAAGGGACGCTGATGCCGGCGGCTGGATCGAGACTGCTGCTCGACGTGCCGCTGGCTCTGGTCATCGGAGCGGCGACCTGGTTCAGCGCCCAGGCGTCCCGATGGTTCGACGGGGCCGGCGGTCCGTGGCGCGGCGGCCCCCCAGCCGGTCGGGATTGGCCGGACACCGGCCCTGTTGGCCTTCCTCAGATCTGGTGGCTACCGCTGCCCTTCATCATGATCATCATGAGCGGCCTCGTGATGCGCCGGCTCGCTCCCCGGGTCGGGTTCGGGCTGGTCCTGGTCGGGGCGACCGCATTCCTGGCCGTCGGCGGGCCGTACGGCCCGATCCTGGCCGCGCCCGCCGTGGCCGCGTACTCGTTGGCCTCGGCGCTGCCGCCGGAACGGTGGGCGCGACTGACCGCGCTCCTGATTCCCATGCTGACGGCGGGATTCTGGTCCGAGCCGTACCTCGGCTTGCTGAACCCCCAGGCGTACGCCACGGTGTTCTTCGGCCTCGCCGTGATCATGCTCTCCGCCCTGGTCGGACTGCTTCGCCGGAACCGTCGTGAGGTCGATCGGGCGGCGCGGACGGAGGAGTTGCGCGCGTACGCCTTCGAGGAGCGGTTACGCGTGGCCCGCGAGGTGCACGACGTGGTCGGTCACAGCCTGTCGGTGATCAACCTGCAGGCCGGGGTCGCCCTGCACGTCCTGGATCGCCGGCCGGAGCAGGTTCCGGATGCCTTGGCCGCGATCAAGAGAACCAGCAAGGAGGCACTCGACGAGTTACGCAGCACGCTGGAGGTCTTCCGCGATCCTGAGCTCCGGATGGCGCCGGGTGCCGGGCTCGAGCGGCTCCCGGAGCTCGTCGGATCGCTCCGCGCCGCAGGGCGGGAGGTGTTCCTTCGCGACGAACGCTCACGGCCCGTTCCGGCCTCGGTGGACACCGCGGCCTTCCGCATCGTGCAGGAGTCGCTCACCAATGTCGTTCGGCACACCGACACCGCTACTGCCGTGGTGACCCTGCAGAACCGGGACGACACGCTGCTGGTCACGGTGACCGACGACGGGTCGCCGGTCGGGGTCCTCACCGAGGGCACCGGCATCATCGGCATGCGGGAACGGGCCCGCTCGGTCGGTGGGCGACTCTCGGTGGACGCGGGTGGGTCCGGCGTCACCGTACGGGCGGAATTGCCGACCAACGGCCGAGCAGGACCCGCATGAGCATCCGGGTGGCGATCGCCGATGATCAAGCCCTGGTCCGGATGGGGCTCCGAGTGTTGATCGAGTCCGAGCCGGACCTGGAACTGGCCGGCGAGGCGGGGGACGGCCGGGCCGCCGTCGAGCTGGTCCGCAGCACGCGGCCCGACGTGATCTTGATGGACATCCGGATGCCGAGGATGGACGGCATCGCTGCGCTCGGCCAGATCACTGCGGATCCGACGCTGACCGGAACCCGGGTAGTGGTGCTGACGACGTTCGAGCTGGACGAGTACGTCTACGACGCGTTGCGGGCCGGAGCCGCCGGGTTCCTGATCAAGGACAGCGAGCCGGCCGACCTGCTGCGAGCCGTACGGCTGGCGGCGACGGGGGAATCTCTGCTGTCACCCTCGATCACCCGGCGGGTCATCGACTCCTATCTGGCCGGAGCGCCCACCGGACGTCCGGGACATCCACGACTCGGGGAGCTGACCGACCGGGAGCGGGAGGTTCTGGGGTTGGTCGGTGAGGGACTGAACAACGACGAGATCGCCGGTCGGCTCGTGGTCAGCAAGGCCACCGCCCGGACCCACGTGAGCCGGGCCATGATCAAGCTCGGGGCCCGCGACCGTGCTCAGCTGGTCGTTATCGCCTACCAGTCGGGGCTGGTCTCCTAGCGTCGGCGATCCCGAAACGGGTATGTCCCCGGTCAGGCCGAACGAGGTGCAATCCTGTGCATCCAGAGCCAGAGCAACGAAGGACGATGATGACTGACCGTGAGATCCTGCCCTCGAGGGCTGCCCCTTCGCCGGACCCGAAGGCCGAGACCCGACCCGTCCCACCGTTGTGGGGCATCGTCGTGCTGGCCGCCATCGTGCTCACCGGCGTCGGGATCCGGTCGGTGTCGAGCATCGTCGCGCCGGTCTTCCTGGTCATCACCTTGGTCATCACCGTCGCCCCCTTCCGCCGGGTGCTGGTGAAACGCGGGCTGCCCTCCTGGCTGGCCAGCACCATCGCCCTCATCACCATTTACCTGATTCTGGTCCTGATCCTGGGCGCCGTGGTGTGGTCGCTGGCGCGGATGGTGACGACCCTGCCCGAGTACGCTGCGCAGTTCGACAATCTGCTCACCTCGCTGTTGAGTCAGCTGGCTCAGTTCGGTATCAGCGAGGAGCAGATCAGTAACACGGCGAGAAGTCTGGACCTGTCGTCGTTCACCGGAATCGCCCGTGCGCTGCTCAGCGGCATCACGGGGGGCGTCTCGCTGCTCGCCCTGATGCTGGCCATCGCGATCTTCCTGGCCTTCGACGCCGGCACGATCGGGCAGCGGCTGGCCCTGATCCGGGAGAGCCGGCCGCAGACCGCGGCCGGGTTCTCCGACTTCGCGTTCCGGGTCCGCAAGTACTGGGTCGTCACCACCATCTTCGGTTTCATCGTCGCGGTGATCGACGTGATCGGATTGTTGATCATCGGCGTGCCGCTGGCCTTCACCTGGGGGGTCCTGGCCTTCGTCACCAACTACATCCCCAACATCGGGTTCATCATCGGACTGATCCCGCCGACCCTGATCGCCCTGCTCGACGGCGGGGTCGGTCCCGCCTTGGCGGTCCTGATCGTGTACATCGCGGTCAACATCGTCGTGCAGACCATCATCCAGCCACGGTTCACCGGCGACGCGGTCGGCATCAGCAGTACGGTCGCCTTCCTCTCACTCATCGTGTGGGCCTATCTGCTCGGTGCGCTGGGCGCACTGCTGGCGGTCCCTGCCACCTTGCTGGTCAAGTCGTTGATGGTCGACCACTCCTCCAGCGGTCGGTGGTTCGGAGCATTGATCGACTCCGACCCGACCAAGCAGGGCCAGCCGGCTCGTCGGCCCGGTGCCAGCATCTGGAAACCCGACAAGTGAGCCCGTGCCCTCACCTGCGGTTCGGTGCGGGTGGCCCTCAGACGAGCGGCAGTTGCTGGCCGCCCGGGGGTGGGCGGGGAGGACCGTCGGGTTGCCCATGCATCGCGGCCTGCCCGCGGGCCTCGAACACGAACTCGCGGTCCACCGGTCGACCGTGACCCGGGACGGCCCTGGTCGAGGCCGTCATCAGTCCCACGAGCCCGTCCAGGGTGCTCGCCCACTCCGGCGGATAGCTGTCCGCACCGTACGAGGGCGGGCCGGAGGACTCGATCAGGTCACCGGCGAAGACCAGGTCGACGTCCGGCACCACTATGACCAGATCGCCGTCGGTGTGGCCGCGCCCCAGATGGGCGATCTCTACCCGTCGGCCGCCCAGATCGACCGCGGCGGCTACGGCCAGGCTCCGGCGGGGAAGGCTCAACGTCGCGGGATCCAGCCCGAGCCGGGCGGCGGTCTCCGCCGCCTCCGCGCTCGCCAGCCGGCTCGGCACGGACTCGTGCGCGATCGTCTCGACGTCGGCGAAGGCGGCCATTCCGAACGCGTGGTCGTGGTGCCAGTGCGTGACGACGACGGCCGTCAGCGGAAGCGCCGTGACCGCAGAGATCGCGTTCCGAATCAGCGCACCCTGCTGGGGCGAGGAGCCGCAGTCGACCAACAGGCACGCGTCCCCGCCCACCACCAGACCGATGTTGACCGAATCGGGCTCAGCTACCGCCGTCCATACTCCGGTTGCCACCTCCGTCCACGGCCCTGGCGCGGAGAACGGGTACGGGAAGGGCATGCGGCTAGACTGGCACTCGCTACGCAGGAGTGCCAAGCCGCCACGGACGCTGCATCCCGCCGGGTCGACCGCGAACCGTCGTCGGCACAGCGCTGACCACGACTCGAGGAGGGAGATCATGGACGACCGCAAGTTGCAGGTGCTGCGCGCGATCGTCACCGACTACGTCTCCAGCCAGGAACCGGTCGGATCGAAGGCGCTGGTGGATCGGCACGATCTCGGGGTATCGCCGGCCACCGTCCGCAACGACATGGCCGCGCTCGAGGAGGAGGGGTACATCACCCAACCCCACACGAGCGCGGGGCGCATTCCGACCGACAAGGGCTACCGGTTGTTCGTGGACCGGCTCGGCTCGATCAAGCCGCTGTCGCCGGCCGAGCAGCGGGCCATCCAGAGCTTCCTGTCCGGAGCGATCGACCTGGACGACGTCCTGCTACGCACGGTCCGGTTGCTCGCCCAGGTCACCCAGCAGGTGGCCATCGTCCAGTATCCGACGATCAGTCACTCGACCGTCCGGCACGTCGAGGCGGTGGCGCTGTCCATCACGCGGGTGCTGCTGATCCTGATCACCTCCACCGGCCGGATCGAGCAGCGAGCCCTGGAACTGCCCGGCCACGACGAGAGCGTGCTGGCCGAGTTGCGCGCCCACCTGAACGCCGCGACGGTCGGCCACGCGTCGTCCCAGGCCGCGGTCAGGCTCAGTCGGCTGGCCGGCGAGCTGCCGCCCGCCCTGGAGCGGGTCGGTCACGCCTGCATCGCGACCCTGCTGGAGATGCTCAGCAGCGAGACCTCGAGTCGGGTCGTCGTGGGCGGGATGCCGAATCTCACTCGGTTCGGCGACGAGTTCGAATCCACCGTACGGCCCGTCCTGGAGGCGCTGGAGGAACAAGTGGTGTTGCTGACCCTGCTCGGCGAGGCCACCACGAGCGACCCGGTGATGGTCCGCATCGGGCAGGAGAACCCGTACAAGGAACTGCAGTCGACGTCGGTCGTGGCCAGCGGCTACGGGACCCCGATTGACACCTGGGCGACCATGGGAGTCGTCGGCCCGACCAGAATGGACTACCCCTCGACCATGGCCTCGGTCCGCGCCGTCGCACGTTACGTCGGCCGGTTCCTCTCCGAAGGATGACAAGAACAGATATGAGCTGTGTTGGATGAGCGCTGACTACTACGAGACTCTCGGAGTGCCGCGGGATGCGTCGGCGGAGCAGATCAAGAAGGCCTACCGCCGACTGGCGATGAAGTTGCACCCCGATGTCGCTCAGGAGTCGGACGCGTCCGACCGGTTCAAGCAGGTCGCGGAGGCGTACGAGGTGCTGGCCGACCCCAAGAAGCGGGACATCTACGACCGCGGCGGTGATCCCCTCGGCGGTGGTCTCGGCGGTGGCTTCAACGGCGGATTCGGGACCGCCGGCGGGTTCGACTTCACCAACCTGGTCGACGCAATGTTCGGCCAGCAGGGCACCCGCGGGCCGCGATCTCGGGTTCGGCGCGGCCAGGACGCCCTGGTCCGGCTGGACCTCGAGTTGGCCGAGGCCGCCTTCGGTACCACCAAACCGTTGCGGGTCGACACCGCTGTGCTCTGTCCGCGCTGCAACGGTTCCGGCGCGACGGAGGGCTCACAACCCGTCCGGTGCTCGACCTGCCACGGCCAGGGTGACGTCACCCACGTGCAGCGCTCCTTCATCGGGGACATCCGCACCACTCAGCCGTGCCCGACCTGTCGCGGCTACGGCACCGTGATCCCCAATCCGTGCGTGGAGTGTTCTGGTGACGGCCGGGTCCGCTCGGCCCGCACCATCAACGTCAAGATCCCGGCCGGGGTCAACAGCGGCAACCGCATCCATCTGGCTTCGCACGGCGAGATCGGTCCCGGCGGTGGGCCGGCCGGTGACCTCTACGTCGAGTTGCACGTGGCCAACCACGAGGTGTTCCGGCGGGAGGGAGACGATCTCGAGGTCGTGGTCAAGATCCCCATGACGGCTGCCGCGCTGGGCACCGAGGTCACCGTCGTCACCCTGGAGGCCGACCTGCCCGACGCCGAGCCCGACTCGACGACGGTGCGGGTGCCGGTGCCGGCCGGCACCCAGTCCGGCACCCGGGTGGCGCTGGACGGCCGCGGTGTGCCACGGCTGCGGGCCAGCGGACGCGGACAGCTGGGGGTGACGCTGCTGGTGCAGACACCGACCCGGATTGACGGCGAGCAGGCCGATCTGCTGCGCCAACTGGCCGAACTGCGGGAGGAGACCAGGCCCGAGGTGACCGTGCAGAAGCACGGACGCGGGGTGTTCGGCCGGCTGCGGGACGCTTTCGCCGGTCAGTAGTGGTCAGAGAGGGGCGCGCCGCAGTGATTCAGAGGTGACCGAGCCCTTCTTCCTCGCGGACGACCTGGCCGACCCGCTGCCCACCACCGGCACGTCGGTCGTGCTCGGGGGGCCGGAGGGTCGGCACGCCGCCGTGGTCCGGCGGCTCCGGGTGGGCGAGGTCGTGGTCGTCACCGATGGGCGGGGACGCGCCGTGCGCGGTCCGGTCACGGGTGTCGCGAAGGACAGCATCACCGTCGAGGTGTTCGATCGAGTTCTGACGGCGGAGCCGGACCTGCGCTTCGTCGTCGTCCAGGCCCTGGCGAAGGGCGACCGCTCGGAGCTGGCGGTCGAGATGTTGACCGAGATCGGGGTGGCGGAAATCGTGCCCTGGCAGGCGTCGCGTTCGATCGTCCGCTGGTCGGGCGAACGCGGAGACAAGGGCCAGGGCCGCTGGCAGGTGACGGCTCGCGAGGCGGCGAAACAGTCTCGCCGGCTCCGCATCCCGACCGTCGCATCGGTGGTCAGCACCGAACAGCTGCTCGCCCGGGTATCCGAGGCCGATCTGGCGCTCGTCTTGGACGAACGGGCCTCGCATGCCCTTCGGGATGTTGCGGTCCCCGAATCCGGCACCGTGGTGATCATCGTCGGACCCGAAGGCGGAATCGCCGACCCGGAGCTTGCCCGGCTCCGCGAGGCCGGGGGACAGGACGTGTTGATCAGCGACGGAGTGTTGCGAACCTCCACCGCCGGAGTGATTGCCTGTGCCGGTCTGATGCTCCGATGACCGAGACGGACTTCGGGTTCGAGCCGGGCACCCAGCTGCCCGGGCGGCTGGGACGCACGGGCCTGCTCCGCACCCCCCACGGCAACATCAAGACGCCGGCGTTCATTGCGGTGGGCACCAAGGCCACCGTCAAGTCGGTCCTGCCGGAGAGCATGGCCGAACTCGGCGCCCAGGCGGTGCTCGCGAATGCCTACCACCTCTATCTTCAGCCGGGGGCCGACATCGTGGAAGCCGCCGGCGGGTTGGGCGCGTTCATGAACTGGCCCGGCCCGACGTTCACCGACAGCGGCGGATTCCAGGTGATGAGCCTCGGCGTGGGCTTCAAGAAGGTGCTGGCCATGGACCTGACCGACCGGCGCGACGACGAGGTGATCGCCGCCGGCAAGACTCGGCTGGCCCACGTCGACGACGACGGTGTCACGTTCACCTCCCACCTGGACGGCAGCCGACACCGTTTCACTCCCGAAGTGTCGATGCAGATCCAGCACCAGCTGGGGGCGGACGTGATCTTCGCCTTCGACGAGTTGACCACGCTGATGAACACCCGCGGCTACCAGGAACAATCGGTCCAGCGCACCCACGCCTGGGCGGAGCGGTGCCTCGCCGAGCACCAGCGACTCGGCGCGGAGCACCCGGATCGGCCGTACCAGGCGCTGTTCGGGGTGGTGCAGGGGGCGCAGTACGAGGATCTCCGTCGTGGCGCGACGCGAGGCCTCGAGGCGATCAGCGTCGCCGGCCGGGCGTTCGACGGCTACGGGATCGGCGGCGCGCTGGAGAAGGAGAATCTGGGCACCATCACAGGCTGGGTTTGTGCTGAGCTGCCCGAGACCAAGCCCCGGCACCTGCTGGGCATCTCGGAGCCGGACGACATCTTCACCGCCATCGAGAACGGTGCCGACACCTTCGACTGCGTCTCCCCGTCCCGAGTGGCGCGAAACGCGGCGGTCTACAGTCGCGACGGTCGGTTCAACGTCAACACCGCAGCATCACGGCGGGCCTTCGAGCCGGTGGACGCCGCCTGTGACTGTTACACCTGCGCGCATTACACCCGCGCCTACCTGCACCACCTCTTCAAGGCCAAGGAGATGCTGGCCTCGACGTTGTGCACGATCCACAACGAACGTTTCATCGTGCGGCTGGTCGACGACATCAGGCTGGCCATCGAACAGGGCTGCCTCGACGCGTTCCGGGACGACTTCCTCGGCCGCTACTACGGGTAGCCGCCCCCGGATCCGCCGATCCACCACTCGGGCGGGTCGGCGGATCCGAAGACGACCGATCCGAAGGCGACAGATCCGACGTCAGACCCGGCGGGTCCTGCCACTGCGACCGGTCACCGTCGAGGCGATGATCACCAGGACGGCAGCCACGGCGATGGCCACCAGCCAGCGGATCCAGTCGATGCCCCGGGTCTCGCCGCCGCCGAATGCGCTGTAGATGAACCAGCCGATCAGAACGCCGCCGATGCCGCACAGGATCGTCAGCCAGATCGGGATGTTGTCCTTGTCGCCCGGCGCGACGAACTTCCCGAGTAGGCCGATGACGACGCCGGCGATGAGTACTCCGATGATTTCCATGCGCGTACCTCTCGAAGAGAAGCCGGTCGCCGATTTGCGGCCGGTTGGAGCCGAACTGTTTACAGTGTAAAGCCTAGCGCTTTTACGCTGTAAACACCGACCCTCTTGCGGCAAGTGGTCGCAGGTGTCGCACGTGCCCGCGGCAGCGCTACGAAGACTATTCGTCTTGACCAGCTCCGGGTGGGGACGATGGGGCGAGCTCCTGGAAGATCGTGAGTTGAACCCCCGCCGGAGCCTGGAGTCGGGCGTTCAAGGAGTGCCAGGGCGTTTCGGTCGGGGCCGCGATGACCGTGGCCCCCGCCGCCGCCAGTTCTGAGGCGACCGCCGCTGCGTCCTCGACCTCGAAGCAGACCCGCATCGGGGGGGCCACGCCGGGATGACCGACCTCCACGCTATCGATCAGGTCCCGTTGTGCTGCGTTGGACAGCTCGAGGGTGGCCCGCCCGGCGCCCAGGATCATGACCCGCGCCGCCCCCTGGGCGTACGACTCCTCCTCGACCAGACCCAACCGGTCCCGGTAGAAGCGCACGGCTTGGTCGAACTCGTCGGCGGCCACGACCAACCGCAGCTGTCGGACCGGCGGTAGCGAGCCTGATCGGCCTCCATAGCCCGGCTCGCGCTTCTTCACCGCTCCGATGACCGCGTAGGTGACCGGCAGCAGCACGACCTCGATCGCCACCTTGTAGACGTAGCCGGTGATGATGTAGTTGATCAACACCGGCCCGGACACCACGCCGCCGAAGGCCACCACGCAGAACACGGCGGTGTCGGCCAACTCGCCGATCACCGTGGAACCGATCAATCTTGCCCACAGAGATTTCTCGCTGGTCGCCTGCTTGATCTTCACCAGTACGTACGCGTTGAGGAACTGTCCGGCCAGGAAACCCAGCAGACTGGCCAGTACGATCCGGGGCACGAACCCGAGCACCGCCTGCCAGGCCTCCTGATTCCCCCAGTCGGGAGCGGGCGGCGTCACACTGACCAACCAAAAGGTCAGCGAAGCGATCCCCGCCAGGACGAAGCCGGCGACGATGGCCCGCCGCGCCTTCCGCAGCCCGTACACCTCGGCCAGCACGTCACCGAGGATGTAGGTGAGCGGGAACAAGAAGGCGCCACCGTCGGTGATGATGACCGGCAGCGCGTCCCACCCGGTGGGGAAGCTGATCAGCTTCGTGGCTCCGATGTTGGAGATCAACAGCAGCCCGCAGAAGGCGGCCACCACCAGGTCGTAGTTGCCCTGAAGCCCGGCCGCGAAGCGCGCTGGCGTGGAGCTCGGTGCGGTGGGCTCGGGTGTGTGGGTCTCGCTCACCGCCTGATCCTAAGCGCGTGTCGCATGGCAGGCTGGGCTCATGACCGAGCCTGTCTGTCGTGCTCCGCGCTCCGCGGACCTGAGCTCCGCGGTCCTGAGCTCCGCGGCATCTCGCTCGTTCGATCCCGATTCCGGACGACGGAAAGCGTGTCGCCCGGAATCGCTCCTCACTCCCGAGAGGCTTGGCTCATGACCGACATGCCCGAACAGGTGCCCGACCAACTGGACCAGATGGACCAGGACATGCTGCAGCCGAACGAGACCCTGGTGGATCGCGGCGTCGACGACTTCCTCGACGAGGGCTACTCCCCACCCGAGAAGCCGTCCTATCTGTCCCGGCACGGAGATGTCGACGAAACCCTCGACGAGCGGTTGGCCCAGGAGGAGCCGGAGGTGTGGGACGCGGCGCCGCCGGGTGAGACGATCAACGACGGCGAGGTGGGCGATCGGCGGGCCGGTCGGCTGGTCGACCCCAACGGGGGCATCGGCGAGGACACCGAGAAGGACATGGTCGCCGACGACATCGGCATCGACGGCGCGGCGGCCAGCGCCGAAGAGGCCGCGGTGCACATCGTCCCGGACAGCGAGATCTACTGAGTCTCGAGCTGGTTCTGTATCCCGAGATCGAGCCCTACGCCCGGGGGATGCTGGCCGTGGGCGACGGCCAGCAGATCTACTGGGAGGAGTGCGGCAACCCCGACGGCAAGCCGGTGGTCTTCCTGCACGGCGGGCCTGGTGGCGGGTGCTCGCCGAGGGTCCGGCGGCTCTTCGACCCCGCCCGATATCGCATCGTCCTGACCGACCAGCGGGGCTGCGGTCGTAGCCTCCCGCACGTCAGCCAGACCATCGATCTGTCCACCAACACCACCTGGCACCTGGTGGCGGACCTGGAACGGCTGCGGGGGGCTCGCCGGATAGACCGCTGGCAGGTGCTCGGCGGCTCCTGGGGCAGCGCGCTGGCGCTGGCCTACAGCGAGACCCACCCGGAGCGAGTGAGCGAGCTGATCGTGCGTGGGATCTTCACCCTGCGTCGCAGCGAACTGGACTTCTATTACAACGGGCCGGCCGGGATGCTGTTCCCCGACCGCTACGAGGACTTCCTGGCCCCTCTCGGTGGCCGCGCTTTCTGCGGCGACACCATCGCCGCCTACGCCAAGGTGCTGTTCGATCCCGATCCGGCGGTGCACGGCCCGGCGGCGCTCGCCTGGTCCACCTGGGAGGCCGCTACCATCACCCTGGAGCCTGAGCCCGATCTCTTCACCCGCCTCCAGGAGCCGTCCTACGCCGTCGCGTTCGCCCGGATCGAGAACCACTACTTCACCCACGGCGGCTGGTTCGGCGAGGGCCAGCTCATCGCCGACGCCGGTCGGCTGGCCGACATCCCCGGGGTCATCGTTCAGGGGCGCTACGACGTGGCCACCCCGGCCGCGACCGCCTGGGAACTGCACCGAGCCTGGCCATCGGCCGACCTGCGCCTGGTCACCCTCGCCGGGCACGCGGATTCCGAGCCCGGCATCGCCGCCGAGCTGGTGGCTGCGACCGACCGCTTCGCCGGCTGAGCGGGCGAGCTTGCCGCTGTGTCTCTCGCGCCGGGTTGCATAGGATGTCAGTTCAGAAGAACACCTCGAGCCTCGACCAGGAGCGAACCAGCTGACCAGATCAGACAGATCGGCCACGGCCACCGGCCCGATACGGGACGCAGCGGCCCCTCAGGCAGTGCCTGACGATCAGGCTGGGGTGGAGCAGAGCCGGCGAATCAGCGTGCCGGCTTCGATCGACATGGTCAACGTGCTCGGCCCTCGCGACGAATTCCTCCGCATCCTCGAGCGCGAGCTCGAGGCGGATCTGCACGTCCGCGGCAACGATTTCACCCTCACCGGCTCGGCGGCCGCGGTGGCGCTCGCCGCTGAAGTCATCACCGAACTGGTGACGGTGCTCCGGACCGGCCAGGGGCTCAGCGCCGACGCCGTGGAACGCATCGTCTCGATGCTGACCGCACGGGAGGAGGCCCGGCCGGCCGACGTCCTCACCCACAACATCTTGTCCAGCCGCGGCCGCACCATCCGACCGAAGACGCTGAACCAGAAGCGCTACGTCGACGCGATCGACAAGCACACCGTCGTTTTCGGCATCGGCCCGGCCGGCACCGGCAAGACCTATCTGGCGGTGGCCAAGGCGGTCCAGGCGCTGCAGAACAAGCAGGTCAACCGGATCATCCTGACCCGACCGGCCGTCGAGGCGGGGGAGCGGCTGGGCTTCCTGCCCGGCACCCTGAACGACAAGATCGACCCGTACCTACGGCCGCTCTACGACGCCCTGCACGACATGGTGGATCCCGACTCGATCCCCCGGCTGCTGACCGCCGGGACCATCGAGGTCGCACCCCTGGCGTATATGAGAGGTCGGACCCTGAACTCGGCGTTCATCATCTTGGACGAGGCGCAGAACACGTCGATGGAGCAGATGAAGATGTTCCTGACCCGGTTGGGGTTCGGCTCCAAGATCGTGGTGACCGGCGACATCACCCAGGTCGACCTTCCCGGCGGCACTCGCAGCGGTCTGCGGGCCGTACAGGGGGTGCTGGACGATGTCGAGGACATCTCCTTCAACTACCTGACCAATCTGGATGTGGTCCGGCACAAGTTGGTCGGCCGCATCGTGGCCGCGTACGACCGGTACGAGGCGACGCTGCCGTCACCTCGAGGTCATTGATTGGGGCGACATTGATGGGGCGACACTGATGGGGCGACACTGATGGCCGTCGACATCGCCAACGAGTCCGGGCAGGACGCCGACACGGTCGGACTGGTGCGGCTCGCCTCGTTCGCGTTGGAGCAACTGCGCATCCATCCGCAGGCTGAGCTCTCCATCCTGCTGGTGGACGAGGAGACGATGAGCTCATACCACCAGAAGTACCTGGGCGAGCCGGGTCCGACGGATGTGCTGTCCTTCCCGATGGACGAGCTGCGCCCCCCGGTGGACAGCGACGAGCCTCCGGAGGGGCTGCTCGGCGACGTCGTGTTGTGTCCGGCCGTGACGTCTCGCCAGGCGGGAGAACACGGGCGGACGGCGACCGCCGAGGCGGAGTATCTGCTGGTGCACGGATTGTTGCACCTGCTGGGCTTCGATCACGACAGTCCGGAGCAACAAGCCGAGATGTTCGGTCTGAAGGACAAGATCCTGGCCGGCTGGGAGACGGCCCGACCGGATCGCTCGGCGGTTCGGGGCCGCTGAGGTGAACGCGACGGATTGGTTCCAACTCGGCGTTGCTCTGCTGCTGGTGATCTTGGCGGGGGTGACGGCCGCCGGCGAGGCCGCGCTGTCGTCGTTCTCGCGGGCCCGGGCCGATCGGCTGGTCGAAAACGGAGCGCCCGGAGCCGCCCGGGTGCGGCGGATCGTGGAGGATCCACCGCGGTACCTGAACACGGCGCTGTTCGTCCGCACGGTCTGCGAGATCTCCGCCATCGTCTTGGTGGCGTTGGTGGTCTTCGGCATCTTCGCCGCCACCTGGCAGCGGGTGTTGATCACGGCCGGCTCCATGATCGTTGTGTCGTACGTGTTCTGGGGCGTGGCGCCGCGCACCCTGGGTCAGCAGCACCACGACAAGATCGCCTGCGCCCTTGCCGGTCCGCTGGTCCTGCTCACCACCGTGCTCGGCCCGTTCCCCCGACTGCTGATCTTGGTCGGCAACGCCCTGACCCCGGGCCAGGGGTTCGAGGAGGGCCCGTTCGCGACCGAGGCCGAGCTCCGGGAACTGGTCGACCTGGCCGAGAAGAGCGAGGTGATCCAGTCCGGCGAGCGGCGGATGATCCACTCCGTCTTCGACCTGGGCGACACCATCGTCCGCGAAGTCATGGTGCCGCGGACCGATATGGTGTTCATCGAGGAGTACAAGACGCTGCGCCAAGCCGTCTCACTGGCGCTGCGCTCTGGCTTCAGCCGGATCCCGGTGACCCGGGATGGGCTCGACGACGTCGTCGGCGTGCTCTACCTGAAGGACGTGATCAAGCGGGTCTACGACTCCCCGGACGCCCAGACCAGCGAACGGGTCGGATCGATGATGCGGAAGCCGGTCTGGTGCCCGGACTCCAAACCCATCGACGAGCTGCTGCGGGAGATGCAACTGAAGCGGGTACACCTGGTGATCGTCATCGACGAATTCGGCGGCACAGCCGGGATGGCCAGCATCGAGGACATCCTCGAGGAGATCGTCGGCGAGATCACCGACGAGTACGACGAGGAGAACACCGATGTGACCCGGCTCGGTGAGCACCGCTACCGGGTGTCTTCCCGGTTGCCGCTGGACGAGCTCGGCGATCTGTTCGGCCTGCAGCTGGAGGACGAGGACGTGGAGACCGTCGGCGGGCTGATGGCCAAGCAGCTGAACAAGGTGCCGATCGCCGGCTCGGTGGTCAACTACGGCGGGTTGGAGCTCGTCGCCGAACGCGGCACCGGGCGCCGCAACAAGATCGGCACCGTGATCGCCACCAGCACCAGTGGCGGCCAGGAGGGCGATTCCCACCCGCAGGCCCAACCGCGGGACGACTCTCGAGTGGACGCCGCCACCCGGATTGCCGAGGACACGCCGGTCGAAGCCCGCCAGGCCCGGGCTTCCTAGGCATCCGTGACCGAACCAACCCCGCCGACCGATCCCGAAGACGTCAAGATCATCACACTCGCTCGGGCGGCGCGGGCACGTACCGCCGCTGTCCAGGGTGCGTGCGTGCGCGATCTCGACGGCCGGACCTACTCCGCGACCTCGGTGGCACTCCCCCACCTGCAGCTGTCGGCAGTGGCCGTCGCGCTGGCCATGGCCGTGTCGTCGGGAGCCGAGGGGCTCGAGGCGGTGGCGGTCAGCAGCGACCGCGCACCGGACCTTGATGATCAGGAGCTCATCGGCGACCTACCCGGCTCGACGGTGAAGCTCTGGCACGTGGACGCGGCGGGGAGCGTGGTGTCGTTGACCGTATTGAGTGGGTCGGCGCCGTGACCGCTCCCGTCGCCGCACCCGGTTTCCGTTCTGGCTTCGCCTGCTTCGTCGGCCGCCCGAACGCCGGAAAATCGACCCTGACCAACGCCCTGGTCGGCAGCAAGATCGCCATCGCGTCCTCCAAACCGCAGACCACCCGGCACGCGATCCGCGGCATCGTGCACCGCGCCGACGCCCAACTGGTCTTGATCGACACTCCGGGTCTGCACCGGCCGCGCACCTTGCTCGGGGAGCGGCTCAATGACCTGGTACGGGGCACCTGGACCGAGGTCGACGTGATCGGGGTCTGCCTGCCGGCCGACCAGCGGATCGGCCCGGGGGACACCTATCTGGTGACCGAGATCGCGGCGCTGGAGCGGCCGCCGGCGCTCGTCGCGGTGGCCACCAAGTCCGATCTCGTGTCTCCGGATCGGATGGCTCAGCACCTGGTGGGCATCGCCTCGCTGGAGGGCACCTGCGGTGTGACCTGGGCGCACATCGTGCCGGTGTCCGCCACTGCCGGCCAGCAGATCGACGTGCTGGCCGACACGCTGGTGGATCTGCTGCCCGAGGGTCCGCCGCTCTACCCCGACGGCGAGATCACCGACGAGCCGGAGGAGCCCTGGTCGCCGAGCTGATCCGCGAGGTCGCCCTGGAAGGGGTGCGCGACGAGTTGCCCCACTCGATCACGGTCACGATCGAGGAAATGGGACTCCGGCCGGGACGCAAGGCCGACCAACCGCTGTTGAACATCTACGCCTCGTTGATCGTCGAACGAGGCTCCCAGAAGGGCATCTCATCGGCCGCCGCGGTCCGGCTGCGCGAGCTGGGTACCGCCGCCAGCCCGCCGGATCGAGAACCGTTGGCCACCCCGGTCTATCTCGATCTCCCGGTAAAGATGCTGAAGAGCGGCGGCGCGACCCCAAGCACCTGAACCGGCTCGGCTTCTAGCGGTCCGCTGCTCAGCCGAGGTTCAGCTGGTAGGTCTGGAAGACCCGGTTCAGCCGGTAGCCGATCGACTCGTTCACGCTGATCATGAAGTCATTGCCCGCCTGTTTCCAGGTCTCGACCACCTCCAACTGCGGCTCGGCCTCCGCCAGCCAGCGCTCATGTCGATCTTG
>CAVVTA010000015.1:0-225481 GCA_963751045.1 uncultured Actinomycetota bacterium | reverse complement strand
GATTCTTCGGGATGATCAGGGCCGCCACCGCACAGCCGGCGATGAGATCGCCCCGCAGCCACGAGCGGTCGTAGGTCCGAAGCCAGCCGAGAATCGGCAACAGGCTCAGGCTCCTCTTGGGCGATCTCGCGTCCGGTCTGCTCGAGACCACCTCACGACCCCGCGGCTGGATGATGCACGTCCCCAGCTTTCCGCCTCGACCGGCACCCGTCTAGCAGCGAGGCTAGGCGTCGCCAGATCAACGACCCTGCGATGCCCTCGTTGAATGCCGCCCTCGTGGCCACCGTCGAAGCCGCCGGCATCTCCCCGATGCGATGAAGGAGCAGGACCTCCGCTCCTTGTGGACACCCGAGTAATCCTCGCGTTGTTGAGGTCCGGTTCGACGAAGGAGCCCCCTTGTGAATGAAGGGTATGACGGTCATCAGTTCCTGGGTATCGATCTGCACCGCCGGCGACCAAGCCATCGCCTGCCCAGGCGTCAAGCTTTGGGGCGGGGAGCCGGTACCACCCGGCTATCCCGCTTACTCCCATGGCCCTGGGATCGAAAAGTCGAGCGCCGTCAGCATGGTGAGAATCGACCGCCGGATGCGGTTCGCCAATCATGGCAAGCCCTTGTCTCCACCCGCGGAGCGGGCCGACCTAGCCGGCAGCTGGTCGGGGGCTCGAGTCGTGGGTTCGGCACGCGCCGATTGAACGAGTTACGGCTTGGCGTGTGGTGGGGCTACTCGTCGTCGTCACCGTGCTGGGTGGATCTTCGCCGTTCGAGGCGCCAGTGGATTGCGTGGGTGCTGGGATGCCGCCACTCGCGGATCCGGTACTCGAACCCGGGAGCAGCACGATCGGAATCGGATCCGGGGATGCCGGAGCGACCGCGCCGACCACGATCTTGGCGTCGGTGGGGATGAACGGGGACTGGGCGGGGACCGGTGCGGTGATGATCTCCACCGGCTCCCCGTAGGGGCGCGCCATGAGGCCAAAGCCTAACAGTCACAAGTTCAGTGTTCTTTTATAGTAGCCATATAGAACTCTCATAGAAGCTCGATAGAGTACTAAGCAGTGCCCGACTTGCGGGGGGAGCCGGGCATCGAAAACAGCAACCAGCGACGAAGTAGGACCACCAGAGCGAGCCATGGCGGCCTGAGGTTGGTCAGAGGACGCGTCGGCGGATTCAGACCCCAGCACCCTGGGGGAGAGCCCGAACCGGCCGCCGAGCGGCAACGCCGCCGTACCCCCGAGGACCCCTGCCCTTAGAAATGAAAGGAGCTTCATTGATCGGATGGGCAACTGCCGTCGCTTTGCGGCACCACGGCGGCGCGCCGAGCGCGACGGAGACAGGCCTGCCGCCATCCGGATCAGTGCGGACAGTTACAAACGCCGGCACGGGTCGTGGGAGGAGGCCAAGCGGGCAGTGTGCATCTGACACTGGGCAGGTCAGTCGTTCGACAGTGATTCCACGAGCAGCGGACTAGACCGGGAGGGAGTCCGGCCCTAGGCGGTCCTGGGCAGCTCGCTGGTGACCTGTCAGAACCTAAGGGCGCCAAGCTAGTCCTAGGACGCGAGCAGGGCCATACTGCCCATATCCCCCTGTCCGGGAGCGCCAGGCGGGCCAGCTGAGTCTCGGCCTGCCTTAATGCGACGAAACTCGGGAGATGGTGTCCTGTGTCCGACACGCACCCACCAGCAGACGAAGAAGTTATCCCCGACGGCCAGACCACGACCGAAGAGGCCGACAATCCATCCGGCAGCGAGCACGCAGACCAGATTCTGAGGCTGGAACTCGAAGTTGCCCAGCTCCGGGAGGGGCTGCTCAGCGCACGGCACATTGGGATGGTGATCGGCATCCTTGCTGCTCGATGCGACGTCACCACCGACCAGTCGTGGGATCTGCTGGTCCAGCTTTCTCAGCAAACCAACGTCAAGTTGGCAGAGGTCGCGCGGGTGCTGCACGAGGATTTCGACAGTCATCCCACACGCGACGATGCGACGCTGCTGGCCCGGATCGCAGCGAAACTAACTCAGCCGTCCGAACCCGTCAGCCCAGCGACCCAGGAGCAGCCCACGCCCTAAGCAGGGCGTGTCAAACTCCGCCGGAGACTTGGTCAGGGAGTTGTGCAGAACTGGATGCCGGCCGATGAGCGCTGTCGCCCACGGGGGTGCCTAGCGGGGGTGTGGAGCGAGTCGCCTTGACCGACCCGAACGAGCGTTCGATAGTTGATCGTGTGTCGCTGGTTCCGCGACGACGCCCAACAGGTCTACGCACCCGAGGCCCACGTGTCGGGCACGTGTGGGTCGAGCATCCCGGCGGCCACGGACCGCCGGCGCCAGGTCTGGTCATCGCGTGGCGGATCGAACGGCAGTCGTCAAGCCTTGCTGTGGGGGTGGTCTGCGCAGGTTGCCGTCGTGTGGACGCTCGACCGCCTCAGCGTCGAGTGGGTCAGTGCCGAGAAACTGCGGTCCGTGCGTGAGGCAAGCGACATCGGTTAGTCGGGAGCCTGAAGCGGCAGGAAGTCGATGCTGTTCCATATTGGGTCCAGCGCTCTACTCTTGAACAAAGTGTCGGAGGTGATGGATCCCCTGAGCATTCCCTCCGACACTCTTCCAGGGTCGGCGTGTGAGACACCTGCCGCGACCTGGCTGGTGTCCGGAACTGGACACCTGAATTGGTCTCCGGTGGGCGGGGGTGACGCGAACAGCGAGGAAGTAGAGCGCGCCGACCCCACCCCCGGCGGATGCTCCCACCCCTCGCCCACCGGTGCGCGGCCTTGACGGGAAGACACTCGGCCCGAACGAGCACCCTATCGCCGGCCGCTCACGGCCCCTGCGGACGACTACCACGCGATATCTGCGGCTGGTCAGCGGAACGTCCTCGCTCAGCTGGTGGTCGGTCCACGAGTTGAACCTGCGGAACTCCGCAGCGGTCGACGATCCGGTGCCGCCGGACGAGCCGCTGGTCGTATCCACCGGCGTGCTGCCCGACGGCACCACCGTGACGGGTCACTACAACCCCGGCCCGGACAGTGCGGCCGTGCCGTTCCCGGTGCGCGGTTTCGGGTACGGTTACCGGCTGCCCCCGACAGCTGCGGTCACGTATGCGGTACTCGGGACGTCGCCGGCCACCGGCTCGGACCGTGACGACCTCCCGCCCGGACAGCGCGGCGGTCCGACACCCACACCGCGGCGCTGAGCGCTCTCGTCTCCTAGTGCGGCACCCTTTACGAGCAGGGATGCGGCCTCCTGGGCGATCGACGCCTTCGTCAAGTCCGAGGTTGACCCCGCCACTCCGGGCTGTGACGATCCCCCTTGCAGAGCGGCATCAGGCTGACCGACAGCTCGAGCCAGGCCAGCGGGATGCCGCTGATCGTGAGGCACACCAGCAGGCCGGTGACGATATGGGGCAATGCCAGAATCTTGCTCCGTCGCCTGGGACTGGGCGCCCGAAGGACGTCACGGAATCGACCCGGAGGCTTCTTGGAGTGGGCCACTTCACGCCACTGGTGGCAGCAGGAGGTGCTCGCACAACTCACGGCCGGTCGGCCTACGCCCACCTCGACTTCGAGGCGATGCGGACCACTGCTCAGCGACCCCCTCACGGAAGACCCGCCCGCAAAAAAGCCCGCTGAAGGGGGGCACAAGCGTGACGCTGTTGTTGCAGACAAATCGACCCAGGTTGTGGTCCGGGTGCACGGCGTGCGTCGCTTCGGCTTAAACGTGTCGACGAGCGGCAAGACGCGCTTTTGTCGGCTTCGAACTCGTTGCGGGGCAGCCCCAAAGGCGCTTTTGGCCTTAGGCGCGTGGACGAGCGGCAAGACCTCTCGCCGTCTCTCTCTCTGGACCTAGTGGCGTGTCCTTGAAGCATCTATACGTTTAGGTGAGATCATGAGACATGCCGAACAAGACTGCTGCCGCGTTGATGCTGAGGGAGGGGGATCGGCCGAGACTTGAGGCTTTGATCCGGTCGAACACGGTGGCGGCTGGGGTGGCGCAGCGGGCTCGGATCGTGTTGCTGGCTGCTGAGGGGCTGCCGAATTACGAGATCGCCGAGCGGGTCGGGGTGACGAGACCCACGGTGAACCTGTGGCGCAACCGGTACGCAACGAGAGGGCTGGCCGGCCTGGACGGGGTCAGGCCGCCGGGGCGGCCGAGAAGGGTGGACCGGGCGAACGTGATCACGGCGACGTTGACGCCGCCGCCCCAGAGTCTGGGGGTGACGCATTGGTCGAGCCGGCTGCTGGCGCGACCGGCTGGGCATCGAGCACTCCACGGTGGCGGCGATCTGGAAGGAGTACGGGGTCAAGCCGTGGAAGGCCGAGACGTTCAAGTTCTCCACCGACCCCGAGCTGGAGGCCAAGGTCGTCGACGTGGTCGGGCTCTATCTGGCGCCACCACAGAACGCGGTTGTTCTCTGTGTGGATGAGAAAAGCCAGGTGCAGGCGTTGAACCGGACGCAGAAGACGTTGCCGATGCAACGCGGGCATGCCGAGCAGCGCACCCACGACTACGTCCGGCACGGCACGACCACGTTGTTCGCCGCGTTGGAGATCGCCACCGGGAAGGTGACCGGTCTGTGCAAGCAGCGGCACCGGCACCAGGAGTTCCTCGCCTTCCTCAAGCACGTGGCCCGCGCCTACCCCGGCCGGGAGCTGCATCTGGTGATGGACAACTACGCCGCGCACAAGCGAGTCGAGGTCCGCGACTGGCTGGCGGCGAACCCGCGGATCCACGTCCACTTCACCCCGACCTCCGGGTCGTGGCTGAACCTGGTCGAGGTCTGGTTCGGCATCATCGAACGCCAAGCGATCCGCCGCGGCAGCTTCACCTCGGTCCGCGACCTGATGATCAAGATCCGTGCCTTCATCACGGGCTGGAACCAGCGCAAGCACCCGTTCATATGGACCAAACCCGCCGACCAGATCCTCGACAAGATCAACCGCAAACGTAAACTTGCCTCAAGGACGAGCCACTAGAAAGGGCTTGAAATGCATTCTGACAAGGTGGGACAGGCCACTTCTGTGGCTGTGTTTGAGCTGGAGTTGCTGCGCGAGCAGTGGCCGGCGCACTGCTGCTGTTGCTGCGGAGGTGTGGGCGGCGTTTCGGGCGTCGGGTTTGGTCGATTTGGCCGTTGGGCTGGTGGAGGAGCGGGAGGCTCTTGATCGGTGGGAGGACGAGGGGGGCACACTCTGATGGGCGGCGATCCGGATCGGCGTGGCCCTCGTCCTCGTGCGGTCTGCTCCTGTTGTGGGCGGAGTACGGGGCCAGGGCAGCCGGGCTCTGACCTTGCACGACGCGAAGAGCCCGCCTCCTCCGGGAACGGGTGCTTCGAATGTGAGGAGCCGTCACACCCTGACGCCCTGACGACACACAGAAGCCATCACTAGGGCCAGCGGATGGCCGCAAGTGGTCCGTGCTGCGAGACGGGGAAGCGGTGCCGCATGCGGACCCGCTTTCGGCACGGGCTGCGGCGGTCCGGCCTGCCCTTTGAACAATGCTCAAGGTGCCGTTAAAGGGACAGACCCCGGTCAGTTGGACTTCAGGTAGTTCGTTCCGGGCGCCGCGCTGTCTTCTGGCTGCCCTCGGGTGCAGGTCAGCCGGCAGGCTGGGGTCGGACGTCGGCGAGAATGCGGTCGATCGCTTCGAGGGCGTAGGCCCAGTTGTGGCACTTGAAACTGCGCAGATCCTCGATCGGTGTCTTGCATTCCACGCAGCGCACTCCGGCGATCGCGTCGGGCATCTCGGTGTTGACGAACTTCTGCTCACCGAGGATGACCTGTGCGATCATTGCCCGGTCGTGGACGCCCTCGAGCGCCGAGGACACGATGTCGAGCCAGTTCACGGTGCGCTGACACTCGGGGCATCCTGGCGTGTCGCCGCTGACCCACAGCGCCGCGCCAATGCTCTTCGCGGGAATGCCGAGCACCTCCTCCAGGCGGCGGACGTCGGTTTCCGGGGTGACCCAGCGGTGCTTGCCGGGCAGGGACGCCGGCGAGTCGTACACAGCGCGAAACGCGGCGTCGTCGACCGGGATGGTGTTCCGCTCGCTTGTCATGTGGAGAGACCCTTCTTTCAAAACGTGTTGCCGAAGGCGCTGCCGATGCAAAAGCCGGCGGGGGTGCTCAGCGGCTGGCCGTACAAGAGCCTGGTCGAGGCCGGGAACGACGTCAAGCGGTGTGGCGGGCGCTCCAGGCTCACCTGCGCGCCTGGATTGCGGTGCTTTTGTTCCTGGGCGATCTCTAGCATCGCGCGGGCGTGGTCTGTGCCGCTGCGCGCTGCGAGCCGTGACCGGCTCGGCCACAAACCCACACCGCCGACGTCTCCGACTCGCCTGACCAAAGCGCCGAGCCCGGGCGCCGGCCGGATCGACGTACAAGACGCGGGTGGTCGCCGCGGAGAGGTACGGCCCCAGGCTGTCCGAAGACGTCGGTCGAAGGGCTTACGGGGCGCGAACGGCGGGGATACGATCAGTTGTTGGGTCTTCGGGGGTGGTGAGCGATGATGCGTCCGCTCAAGGCTGTCGTGGTGGCTTTGGCCTTGTTTCCGTTGGGGGTGGCGCCGGCTTTGGGCGCGGTGACGACCCGAACGGTGGCGAGTGGGCCGAGCCCGTTTGGACCTGGGCCGTGCAACACCCAGCCGCAAAACGGCGCGGTCTACCTCAACAGTGAGGTCGAGCCGTGGCTGGATGTCGACCCGACCAGCGCCGGTGATGCCGACGGGCCAGACCTGATCGGTGTCTACCAGCAGGATCGCTATCGAAACCGGTGGCGCCCGGGGTCTTGGAACCAGCGTCTCGACAACGGAGGGGTCGAGCTTCACGATCTTGGCTGCTTCGCAGCTTCCCCGGTTCACCCAATGCACCGGCAACCCGTTGTATGAGCGGGCCTCCGATCCGTGGGTCAGCATCGGCCCCGACCGGGGATGCCCACCAGATTTCGTTGTCCTTCAACAATACGGCGAACCTCGATAACGCCATCCTCGTCAGCAGAGTCCCTGGCGGCCAGCGGCGGTTCAGTGGAGTGCGCCGATCACCTTGATGCGCGACACCGATCCGGCTGTGTTCAACGACAAGGAATCGATCACCGCCGATCAAAACGATCCGGACTACGTGTACGCGGTGTGGGACCGGCTCGTGTTCCCCAATGCCCGCACCCAGGGCCAGTCGTTTGAGAACACCGCCGCCTTCCGTGGCCCGACCTATTTCTCGCGCACGACGAACGGCGGCACGTCGTGGGAGCCGGCCCGGTCGATCTTCAATCCGGGTCAAAACGACCAGACGATCGGCAATCAGATCGTCGCCCTCGGCAATCGTGACCTGGTCAACGCGATGACCGTCTTCCGCAACGACAACCGCCGGAGAATACGCGGCGGCACGGTGGCTGTCCTCCGATCGCCGGATCGTGGCGCTACGTGGAGCGGCCAGATCGATGTTGCTCGGTTGGGCACGGTGGGCGTGATCGATCCGGAGACCGGCGACCCGGTGCGCACCGGCGACATCATTCCCGAGATCGCCTCCGACGAGCGGGTTGGTCGCGACGAGGTGTATGTGGTCTGGCAGGACGCCCGCTTCAACGGCTTCCAGCGTGATCAGGTCGCCTTCTCCCGCTCAACCGACGGTGGGCGGACCTGGTCGACACCGGTGCGGATCAGCACCCACAACGATACCCAAGCGTTCACCCCGGCCATTCGGGTCGACGCCGGCGGCAACATCGGTGTCACCTACTACGACTTCCGAAACAACAATCCAGCCACCCCGGCGCTGGAAACCGATGTGTGGTTCACCCGCTCCACCGACGGCGGCACCACCTGGAGCGAGGAACGGGTCACGCCGACTCCGTTCGACATGCGCACAGCGCCGGTCGCACGCGGATACTTCACCGGCGACTACGAAGGCCTGACCGCTCTTGGTCAAAGGTTCTGGGCGTTCTCCTCAGAGTCCCGAGGCCAGACCGACGTGTACTCGGCACGCATTCAACCACCCTTCGCCCCCCCGACCTACACCCCGTCAACCACCGAAGGCAACCAGCCCGCCTCCGCCTTCCCAGTCATCAAGGGCAAACCAATACCGCGCTAACTGAGTGCCAAATGATCATCAGACCGCTCCAAAACCCGACCTGACTCAGCGCTCGACACGAAGTCGGAATCTGCCTGCGCTGATGTTCTCGTCCATGCGACCGACGCATTACAGGGATGCCTGAGTGTCATCGCGGGTTCTCGTCGAATCGGTCCTCGCCACGGCGCTGATCAGCACATCGACAGATTGGGCGTGCCTATCGATTCTCACTAACTTGTCGGTTTCCTCAAGCCGAGCCCGGGGGGTGCTGTTCGATCAACTCGCCATCTCCACGGTGTTCCGCAAGGGTCGGCCTTACGACGAAGGCGTAACCAAAGCGGACCGTCTACCGGACGGTTGACTTTCGCTCTCGGATGAGAGGAATCTGGTTGACGCCCACGGCGGCCAGAAGGGCGCTTGTATGCCTCCCGTAGCCCAGCCTGCGTAGCGTCCTACGCTGGTTGGCGCTTTCCGGGTCCGGTGACGCTCGGTCATGGCGCCCCGAACGATGGAGATCAACATGAGTAGCAGCGACGCCAGCAGCGCTATGCCAACGGAGACGGCGGAACCGAGCACGATCGACATGGCCCTGGAGGTTGTCCAGTTGCCCGTCTCCGATGTGGATCGAGCGAAGAGCTTCTATCAAAGCCTCGGATGGCGGTTCGACATCGACCTGGTCGTCAGCGACGACTTCCGGACGGTGCAGTTCACCCCGCCGCACTCAGCCTGCTCGATCCAGTTCGGCCGCGGCCGCACCACCGCTGAGCCAGGCTCGGCCCAGGGAATGTTTCTCGTCGTGTCCGACATTGATGCGGCCCGGGACGATCTCGTTCGCCGCGGTGTCGAGGTCAGCGAGGTGGCGGTCCAGCGGCCACCGGGTCTCGACGCGCCAGGCCGCTCCTACTTCGCGCAGGCGACCTTCAGCGACCCGGATGGCAACGGCTGGATCCTCCAAGAGGTCACCTCCCGGCTACCAGGCCGGGCCTGGGACAACTGACGTGGACGTCGCCTCCCTGGCCGCCCTACTGCAGGAGACAGCCGAGCGTCACGGCTCCTTCGAGGCGGTGGCCCCACCGCACGACTGGTGGGACTGGTACGCGGCATATCTGGATGCTCGCCAAGGCGGGAGCACCCCGGACGAGGCCTCCCTGACCGCCGGGCGCTACATGGCCGATGTCAAGCACGTCGTGTCGCCCGCGGAGGAATAGAGCGGACGGTCGAGTGAGTCCTCAGATCGGTGGAAGCTTGTGACCGCGGAGGAAGCCGACCAGCCACCGGTGTGTGCGTCCACTGCCGACTTGTCGTCCGCGGCGCCCAGAGTGCCCGTCAGGACATCATCAGTGACCGGCCGCGGAATGCTGGCCGGGATCCACACCGCGGGCAGCTCCGCGGCCAGGAAGACCGCCACGCGCCCTCTACGGGCCGCCCAGCCGTAGAACGACCGGAGAGCCGTACGGACACCGACTTCCGGCTCTGGACGCAGCTCCCGCTGGCCAGCCACTCCACGATCCGAGCCGTCGTCACGGCCCACGGGTCGAGCTCCTGGCCGCCGCGACGGCGCCGCCACCGCAGCCGGCGACGCGACAAGGTGACCGGCGCGCACCGCCCAGGCCTAGAACAACCGGAGCGAATCGGCGGCGCGGCGGCCGTACTGCACCGAGGGCAGCTTCCACAACCAAATCGCGACGTGATCCGGCGTCACCGCCCACGGCGACAACCAGGCATACTCCCTCGCGAACCGCTGCAGGTAGGACAGGTACGTCGTGCGCGTGCTCCGCGAACGGCCCGAGGCACGAAGGTGAGCGCCTAACCCTGAGAGGGCATCCGGCCAGCTCACCGCCGATTCGCTCACGCCGGTCGCCTGTCGCCAACCTGTGCAGCTCGGCCTCATGCGTTGTCGACGTTGCCCGATAGTTGTCCGGTCCAGACATAGAGAACCCTCCTGACTGGTGTATCCCCTAGTCAGGAGGGTTTTCCGAGAGTAGCGGGGACAGGATTTGAACCTGTGACCTCTGGGTTATGAGCCCAGCGAGCTACCGAGCTGCTCCACCCCGCGTTGGCAGTCTCCAACGTTACTGGACCTTCAGCGCCGAGCCAAATCCTCCGTGCGAACGGAGGATGCGCTCCGCCAGCCTGGCTGCCGTTTGGGGGTGTTGCGATGGGAAACGACCCCTGGATAGGCCGATCATGGGGCTGTTTCCGGCGTAGCGGTGGCAGACGACTCCGGCACCCTTTTGCCCGCTCGAGGCATCCGACCCACCGCCGTCCGGCCCCCGCACTTCAGTCCATGTCGGGCATCTGCTCCCGCGCCTCGGCGTTGTCGAGCCCGGTCAGCTCCATCAGGTCGACCAGGATGGACCGGCACTGGGCCAGGATCACCACCGCCGAGATCGAGTCGTGGATGGGCAGGTGCGAGCTGGCGTGGGCGATGTCGACAGCCGGCGCCGGGCCGACTCCGGCAACCGCCCGTCGTACAGCTCGCTGGCCATGTTCTGCATCACCTCCGCCAATTGGGCCATCAACTGCAGGTAGCCGCTCGGCACCCTCTCGCCGCGCCACAGCACCGCCACGCAGCGTCGGGCCAGCACCCGGAGATTGCGTTGCGCGCGGCCGATCGGTCCGGTCAGCTCCGCGTACGCCTCGACACCGCGCCGATCGCGGCGGCGGAACGGACTGAGCCGGACCACCGCCAAGCCCTCGTCGGCCGCGTCCTGCAGCGTCCGCAGCTCCGACTCACCCCGCCGGGCCCGCTCCAGCACGGCGTCGGCGGCTGCGCTGTCGTCGGCCCGCAGCGCCGCGATCGCCGCCTCCAGGGTGCCCGCCATCTCCTGCAGCACCTGGGCGGCCAGGATGCGCGGCCGGCGCAGCGGCGCGCTGGGGGCCACCGTGGCGACCAGCAGCGCGAGCAGCACACCCGACCACGGCGTCCAGCCAGCGGGTGAAGCTCTGACCCGGATCCGGCAGCAGGGTGATGACGAAGATCGACTGCACGCCGGCCTGCATGATCATCAGCTGCCCGGCCCCCAGCAGGGTCGCCAGCGACATCGCCAACAGGACGCACCACGGCGATCTGCCAGACCCCGGTCCCGAACAGCAGGACGAACAGGTCGCCGACCGCTACCCCTACGGCGACGCCGACCGCGACCTCGATGCCGCGCCGCAGCCGGTGCCCGAAGGTGACCCCCAGGCACAGCAGGGCCGCCACCGGCGCGAAGAACGGCGACTGGATGCCCCAGCACCGACCTGCGCCAGCCACCACGCCAGCGCCGCGGTGACGGCGCACTGGGCGATCATGAACCAGCGGTCCCGCCACCGATCGAGCCGGACCCGCAGCGAGGCGCGGCCGCGCTCGGTCGGTCCGCTCGCTGAGGTCGAAGGCTCGCAGCTTGACCCGCTGCAGCATCGATCCGCTCGTCCGGTCACGCGTCGCTCACCCGCCCATGATCCCCAACCCGCTGTCGCGGCGTTTGAGTGGTTTCGGCAGACTGGGTGATCGTGCCTGCACCAATCACGACGTCACCGTCTGGGGCGAGAACTTCCACGAGAACGCCGAGCGCGACCGAGCCGAGATGGCCGAGCGCTATCCCGACGGGATGCACGGCGCCATCGCCGCCGGTCTCCGAGCCTCGCTCGGCGAGCGAGGTCGAGGTCCGTACGGCCACCCAGGACCAGCCCGAGCACGGGCTGACCGCCGACGTCCTGGACAGCACCGACGTACTGACCTGGTGGGGGCACGCCACCCACGCGGACGTCTCCGACGAGGTCGTCGAGCGGGTCCAGCAGCGGGTGCTCGGCGGCATGGGCCTGCTGGTGCTGCACTCGGCGCCACTTCGCCAAGATCTTCAAGCGGCTGATGGGCACCACCTGCTCGCTGGCCTGGCGCGACTCCGCCGACACCGAGCTGGTCTGGACCGTCGACCCGGCGCACCCGATCGCGGCCGGGCGTGCCGCACCCGATCGTGATCGAGGAGCAGGAGATGTACGGCGAGTTCTTCGACATCCCCGCCCCGGACGAGTTGATCTTCCTCTCCACGTTCACGGGCGGCGAGGTGTTCCGCTCCGGCTGCACCTGGCGGCGCGGCCAGGGCAAGGTCTTCTACTTCTCCCCGGGCGACCAGGGGTACCCGGTCTACCACCATCCCGACATCCAGCGGGTGCTGGCCAACGCCGTCCGATGGGCCGCGCCGCCGACCGGGACCACGCTCGAGCCGCCGCAGGTGGTCAACCAGCCGGCCCCGTTCACCAAGGGCCAGCTGACCGGCGAGGGGGTCGCGCTCGATGAGCGCTCGCCGAGACCACCTCCGCCCGGAATCGTGCAGCCCGCTGCGCGCCGGCGTCATCGGCCTGGGCTGGGCCGGTCGGCAGCACATGGCGGCGTACGACCGGGAAGCCGGCGTCGAGCTGGCCGCGTTGGCCGGCATGGAGACCGAGCAGCTCGCACTGCTCGGCGACGAGTACGGCGTCGCCGCCGAGCACCGCTACGCCGACTGGCAGGACCTCGTCGCGCACGGCGACCTCGACGTCGTCAGCATCGCCACCCCGACCACCCTGCACGCGCCGATCGCGATCGCGGCGCTGGACGCCGGGCTGCACGTCCTGTCGGAGAAGCCGATGGCGGAGAACGCCGAAGTCGGCCGCACCATGGTGGAGGCCGCCCGGCGCAACGACCGGGTGCTGGACGTCTCCTTCAACCACCGCCGCCGCGGCGACGTGCAGGCGCTGAAGAAGATCATCGACGCCGGGCTGCTCGGCCACATCTACTACGCCAAGGCCGGCTGGCTGCGCCGCGAGGGGATCCCGGGGCTGGGCAGCTGGTTCACCCGGGTCGCCACCGCCGGCGGCGGGCCGCTGATGGACATCGGCGTGCACATGCTCGACATGGCGCTGCACCTGCTCGGCGAGCCGACGGTGACGGCCGCCACCGCGGCCACGTACGCCGAGTTCGGTCCGCGCGGCAAGGGCGGCTCGCCGTACGCGTCCACCGGCAAGACCGGCGTGATCGAGTCCGAGTTCGACGTCGAGGACCTGTCGACGGCGTTCCTGCGGCTGGCGCGACGGCGGCACGCTGCTGCTCGAGTCCAGTTGGGCGCAGTGGATCCCGCACGACCAGTGCTACGTCACGGTGTACGGCTCCGACGGCGGCGCCAACATCGAGTGGGGCGGCGAGCCCGTCCAGCCCTACCGCCGGCTGAGCATCTGGACCGAGAAGGACGGCGTGCCGGCGATCCTGCAGCCGAACATCCCGCCGGACGGCGGGCACGCCGAGGCGGTCACCGACTTCGTCAGCCAGGTCCGCTCCGGCGAGTTCAAGGGCCACGACGGCGCCGAGGCGCTGATCCGGGCCATCGTGGTGGACGCCTGCTACGCCTCGGCCGGCGCCGGCCGGGAGATCCGCCTCGACTGAGCGTCGGGCCTCGACGCTGGCACGGGGCGACGTGATCAGCGGCTTCGAGATCGGCCACCACACCGCGGACGGCGACGGCTGGCTGACCGGTACGACGGTGATCTCGGCGCCGTACGGGGCCGTGGGCGGGGTCGACGTCCGCGGTGGGCGGACCCGGGCACCCGGGAGACCGACCTGCTCGACGCCGTACAGGCCCTGGTCGAGCAGGTGGACGCGGTGGTGCTGACCGGCGGCAGCGCGTACGGACTCGCCGCCGCCGACGGCGTGGTCGCCGGCCTCGAGGCGCTCGGTCGCGGCTTCCCGATCGGCCCCGACCCGCACCAGGTCGTGCCGATCGTGCCGGCCGCCGTGCTGTTCGATCTGGGCCGCGGGCGGCCACTTCGGCGCACCGGCCCACGGCCGAGTTCGGGCCCGGGCGTTGGCGGCGGCGAGCAGCGACGATCCGGCCACCGGCTGCGTCGGTGCCGGCACCGGGCGCGAACTGTGGCGGGGTCAAGGGCGGCTTCGGCTACGCCGAACTCAGCGTCGGCGCCAGCGACGCGTGGCCGCCGCGGTCGCCGTCAACGCCGCCGGATCGGCCGTCGACCCGGCGACCGGCCGGCTCTGGGCCGATCGGCTCGGTCGCCTTGTCGGTCCCGAGCGAGGCGGAGCGGCACGCACTCAACGCGGCCTACGCGCCGCGCGGCGCCGCCGCCGATCAACACCACCCTCGGCGTGGTGCTGACCGATCTGCGCTGACCAAGGCGCAGGCCGGCAAGGTGGCCGCCGTCGCTCACGACGGCCTGGCCCGCGCCATCCGGCCGGTGCACTCGATGCTGGACGGCGACACCGTCTTCTGCCTGTCCTCGGCTCGGATCGCCCGCCCCGGACCCGTTGGTCGCCCTGGGCGGCTTCAACGACCTGCTGACCGCGGCCGCCGACGTCTTCGTCGACGCCTGTTTTGTGGCGCTGGTCGCCGCCCGGAGCCGCGGCGACTTTTCCTCCTACACCGACCTCGCGCCCAGCCTGCGGCGCTGAGATTTCGCGCGCCGATCGGAGTCTGCTTCCTACACTGGCGCACGTGAAGGCCCTGCTGCTGGAGAACATCCATCCCGAAGCCGAACGGCTGCTGAACGAGCGGGGGATCGAGGTGTCGACCGCCAAGGGGGCCCTGGACGAGGCCGAGCTCGCCCAGGCGCTGGCCGGGATCGACCTGCTCGGCATCCGCTCCAAGACCAACGTCACCGCCAAGGTGCTGGATGCGGCCCCCGACCTGCTCGCGGTGGGCGCCTTCTGTATCGGCACCAATCAGATCGATCTGGCCACCGCGGCCGCGCAGGGTACGGCGGTGTTCAACGCGCCGTTCTCCAACACCCGCAGCGTGGTGGAGCTCGTGATCGCCGAGATCATCTCGCTCGCTCGTCACCTCACCGACAAGAACGCCCTGATGCACGCCGGCGTCTGGGACAAATCCGCCAAAGGAGCGCACGAGGTCCGCGGCCGTACGTTGGGCATCGTCGGCTACGGCAACATCGGCAGCCAGCTGTCGGTGGTCGCGGAGTCGATCGGCATGCGGGTGCTGTTCTACGACGTGGCCGACAAGCTGGCCCTGGGCAACGCCCGCCGCTGCGACACCCTGGACGAACTGCTGGCCGAGGCCGAGACGGTCTCGCTGCACGTCGACGGCCGGCACAGCAACGCCGGTCTGTTCGGGGAGGCCGAATTCGCCAAGATGCGCCCGCGCAGCCTCTTCCTCAACCTGTGCCGGGGCATCGTCGTCGATCACGAGGCCCTGCGGGAGCACCTGAGCAGCGGCCACATCGCCGGTGCCGCGCTGGACGTCTTCGCCGACGAGCCGAGCACCGCTGGCGATCCCTTCACCTCGAGCCTGCGTGGCCTGCCGAACGTGATCTTGACCCCGCACATCGGCGGCTCCACCGAGGAGGCGCAGGTCGACATCGGACGCTTCGTGGCCGGCAAGCTGCGCGACTTCGCCTCCAGCGGCACGACCACCATGTCGGTCAACCTGCCGCAAGTGCAGACCGAAGCGGGCGACCGCACCCGCATCCTGCACGTCCACCACAACGTGCCCGGGGTTCTGGCGCGGGTCAACGGGGTGCTGGGCGACGCGCGCGTGAACATCGAGGGCCAGGTGCTGTCGACCCGCGGCGAATTGGGCTACGTGATCACCGACGTCGGCGGTCGACTGTCCCGCGAGGTGTCCGAACGGCTCCGTCACTTGCCCGAAACCGTGCGGCTGCGGGTCATCAGCTGAGCTGCCGGTGGGTGATCATCTGTCTTACCGACACCGGCGCCCGGCGAGCAAGGCGGCGGCATCGGCACACAGCCGCAGGGTCCACGGCGGACAGCGCGGATCGGCCTCGAGCTCGGGCATCGTCCACCAGCCCACCTCGCTGAGCTCCTCGGGAGCGGCCACCCCAGGCTCGGCTCCGGCCGGCACCTCGGCGACGAACGTCACGGCGAGGACCGGGTGTCCGCCGTCGCTGCGGAACAGTTCGCTGTCCAGGTAGGCCAGTCGACCCCGGTCAGCTCCATGCCGGTCTCCTCGGCGACCTCCCGGCGTGCGTTGTTCTCCAGGATGTGCGGTTCCAGCAGCGCGGGCTCCCCGACCGAGTCGACCAAGGTCGGTGACTCGAGATGCCCGCCGACCAGGCCGATGCTGTTCGGGGCGTGGTCGGCCTGCTGTCCGCGTACGGTCAGCAGCCAGCGCCCCTCGCGGTGCAACGCCACGCAGACGGTGACCAGCGACCCCGACCCGCGGCGCGCTCACCGTCCGCGACGACTCCGAATGATCTTGCTGGCGATCAGCACCCCCAGCGCGCCCCCGACCAACACCGGCCAGTACCGCTTGAGAATCACCGGCAGCAGCGCGCCGATCACCTGCACGTGCGGCTGCGTTCGTCGGCGGGCGGCGGCGAATACACGTACGGGGCGGTCCGCGGTCCGGGCGGGGAGCCGCAGCGTTCGCCGGCGCTGACCCTTCGGGCTCGGCGCCGATCTCCGGACCGAGGTCGGTCGGGTCCTCCAGGCCCACCACGGGTATCTCGATGGTCGGCTCACCGTCGATCCGGGAGAGGTCCGCCGCGAACTCGCCGTCGGTGAATCGGGCCGAGACGCAGTTGACGAACAGGTCCAGCAACCTGTCGCTGACGTCGGAGATCACCCCGCCGCCGAATTGGGCCGGCCGGCCGGTGATCGACAGATCGGTGAGCACCTGGATGTCGGTGATGTTGCCCGTCTCGGTGAAGGAGGCGGTGACGTCGGCGATGGCCGTTCCGTTGCCCCTGCGGTCCTTTCCGCTGGCTCGGATCACGATCCGCCGCGCCGCCCGATTGTGCTCGGTGATCTGCGCGGTTCCGTTGTAGACCAGCGGAATCGGGCCGAACTTGATCTTGACGAACCCGGCGTAGTCGCTCCCGTCGACGTCGGTGATCGTGGCCCCGGGGAAGCACGGCGCGATCAGATCCAGCTGGCTGAAGGCGGCCCAGGCCGCGTCCAGTCGGGCCGGCACGGAGAAGCGGTGGGTCAGGTTCATGCGCTTATTCTGATCTGCGGCCCGGCCGCTGGGCTACCGGGACTCGACCGGGAGCGTCTCGAGTCCCGAGAGCCGCGCCAGCACCTCGGCGTGCAGCCGTCCGTTGGTGGCGTAGGCGCCCGTGCCCGAGCGGGCCCGGTCGACCGTCCAGGTCGGTGAACTGTCCACCGGCCTCGCTGACGACGACGGCGCAGGCGGCCATGTCGTACAACTCCAGCTCCGGTTCGCAGGCGATGTCCACCCCGCCCTCGGCCAGCAGCATGTAGGACCAGAAGTCGCCGTACGCCCGGGTCCGCCAGACCTCCCGCAGCAGGTCGACGAACTCCTGGCCCTGCCCGGCCTCGACCCAGCCGTCCAACGAGGCGTAGCTGAGGAACGCGTCCTCGATCGAGGCCACGTCGGACACGTGGCACTGGCTGCGCTTCATCAACGACTTGCCGGCGTACGCGCCGCCGCCCTTGCTGGCCCACCAGCGGCGGCCCAGCGCCGGGGCGCTGCACCACCCCGACGACGACCTCGTCGTTGATCATCAAGGCGATCAGGGTCGCCCAGACCGGCACCCCGCGGACGAAGTTCTTCGTCCCGTCGATCGGATCGATCACCCAGCGTCGCGGCCCCCAGCCGGTGTCGTCCATCTCCTCGCCGTGCACCGCGTCCCGGGGCCGGGCCCGTCCCAGGGTGCGGCGGAGGGCCTCCTCGACCGCGGTGTCGGCGTCGCTTACGGGGGACAGGTCCGGCTTGCTCGTCACGTGCAGGTCGAGCGCCTTGAACCGGCTCATGGTGATCGAATCGGCATCGTCGGCCAGCAGGTGGGCCAGGCGCAGGTCATCGGTGAGGCCCCGGTAGGCGGCTTCCCTGGTCGTCAGATCTGTCGCTCGAGACGGCCCATCTGCCTTCTGCCATGACCCGCACGCTACTGGCCGGATCGCAGCATCCGCCGGAACGACTCCAGTCGGGCGGGGCCAGTTCGCCGCGGGCGACCGCCTCGTCCAGGGCGCACTCCGGCTCGACGGCGGCGTGGGTGCAGCCGCGCGGGCAGTCGGCGGACGAGTTGCTGCAGGTCGTCGAAGGCGCCAGGATCCGCTCCTCGCGGACGTGGCTGAGCCCGAAGGACCGCACGCCCGGGGTGTCGATCACCCAGCCCGTGCTGTCCGGGCAGCCGCAGCGCGATCGCCGACGTCGAGGTCTGCCGGCCGCGCCCGGTCACCGCGTTCACCTCGCCGATCGCCCGCTTCGCGCCCGGGATCAGGGCGTTGACCAGGGTCGACTTGCCGACGCCGGAATGGCCGACGAAGACGCTGTGCGGCCCGTCCAGAAGTTGCCGCAGCTCGGTCAGATCGGCGCCCGGCCGGATCACCACGATCCGGACGCCGAGCGGGGCGTACTGCGCGACCAGTGCGTCCGGGGCGGCGAGGTCCGCCTTGGTCAGGCAGAGCAGCGGAGCCAGGCCCGCGTCGTAGCCGGCCACCAGGATCCGGTCGATCATCCCGGTCCGGGGCGGCGGATCGGCCAGCGCTGTGACGATCACCAGCTGGTCGGCGTTGGCCACGATCGGCCGCTCGTACGGGTCGTCGTCGTCGGCGGTGCGGCGCAGCACCGTGCCGCGCTCCTCCACCTCGACGATCCGGGCCAGCGTGCCCGGCTCACCCGTGGTGTCACCGACGACCCGGACCCGGTCGCCGACGATCACCGACGCGCGGCCCAGATGGCGGGCCTTGGTCGCGGTGACCTCGCGGTCGTCGAGCAGCGTGCGGTAGCGGCCGCGGTCGACCGTGACCACGGTGGCGATCTCCGCCTGCGCTGTAGTCGGGACGATCCTTCGTGCGGGGCCGGGTGCGGCGGCGCGGGCGCTCGAACGCATCGTGCTCGTCGGTTCGCTGCCCCCGCGACGTCACGCATCAGGACGACCCGAGGCGGCGTCGGAGTCCGCCAGCATCCGCGTCCAGAGCTCGACGAACTCCGGCATCGTCTTGGCGACGCAGCCGATGTCGTCGATCTCGACGTCGTCGACGACCAGACCGAGCAACGCGCCGGCGTGGGCCAGCCGATGGTCGGCGTAGCTGTGCCACGTCGCTCCGCCCAGCAGCCTCGGCCGGATGGTCAAGCCGTCCCGGGTTTCGTGGACGTGCGCACCGAGGGCCTCCAGTTCGCGCGCCAGAGCGGCCAGTCGGTCCGTCTCGTGGCCCCGGATGTGCTCGACGCCGTGGATGTGGGTGGTGCCGTCCGCCAGCGCCGCCAGGGCCGCAACCACCGGCACCAGCTCGCTGGCTTGACCGAGGTCCAGCTTCACGCCGTGGATCTCGTCGGTGCCGGCGACGGTGAGCGAGTCGCGCACCAGGGCCACGTTCGCGCCGAACTCGGCCAGCACGCCGCGGATCGCGTCGCCGGCCTGATGGGTCGGCGTGGGCCAGTTCGGCACGGTCACGCTGCCACCGGTGATGGCCGCCGCGGCGAGGAACGGCGCGGCATTGGCCAGGTCGGGGGCGATGGTGACGTCTACCGGGGCGATCGGACCGGGCGAGACCCGCCACCGGCCGGGCCGGCTGTCGTCGACGTGGACCCCGCGCTCCCGCAGCATCGTCACCGTCATGTCCAGGTACGGCTCGGACGGGATCACCCCGCCGATATGGCGGATTTCTAGGCCGTCGGCGTAGCGCGCGCCGACCAGCAGCAGGCCGGAGACGAACTGACTCGAGCGCGCTGGCGTCCAGCTCGACCGTGCCGCCGGCCAGGTCCGGTCGGCCGTGCATGGTGAACGGCAGGCCGGTTTGGTCGCCCGCGTGGTCGATCTTCACGCCCAGGGCGTCAAGGCGTCGAGGAGCGGCGCCAGCGGCCGGACGTACGCCTGCTCGTCCCCGTCGAAGACGACCGAGCCGGCGGCCAGGGCGGCGATCGGCGGCACGAACCGCATCACCGTGCCTGCCAACCCGCAGTCGACCCTCCCACCGCCGACGAACTCTGTCGGCGGGGTGATCCGCCACTGACCGTCGTCCTCGGCGATGTCGACACCGAGGGCTCGCAAGGCGTCGCGCATCAATTGGGTGTCGCGAGCCACCAGAGGGTTGGCGATCGTCGAGGGACCGCTGGCCAAGGCGGCCAGCACCAAAGCGCGGTTGGTCTCCGACTTCGAACCGGGCACGTGCACGGTCGCCCGGACCGGATCGTTGGCGATCGGTGCCCGCCAGCGTCCCGACGGTGGCGGGGCCGGCGCAGGGGTGCTCGACACGAGCGGGAGTCTACGGGAGCTTGGGAGGTCGGGTCAGGGCACGAACGGGCCCGAGGGCCCGACTAGTTCTCGCCGCGCTTGATGTTCTTGTCGGCCTTCTTCTCGGCTTTCTTCGCGGCCTTGGTGGCCACGACCAAATCCTTCTGGGCTTGCTTCTGGCGCTCCTTCTCGGCTTGCTGGGCGTCCTTCTGCGCCTGCTTGGCGGCAATGGCCGCCGCTTTCTTGCCCTCAGCCAGCTGCTTGGCGGCGTGTTTCTTGGCCTTGCGGCTGGTGGCGGCCACGGTTGCCGCGATCGCGGCACCGCCGGCCAGTGCCCCCTCGACGAGATCGGAACTCTGGTCGGCGATCTTCTGGCTCGCCTTCTTGGTGTCCCGAGCCAGTGACTGGCCGCCCTTCTGGGCGCGGTAGGCGATCGAGGGCCGACCCTCGGTGTCACGAGAGGCGAGCAGAACGCCGCCGAGCAGGCTGATGTTCTTCAGGAAGTGCGACCGATCCGCGTCGCGCTCCTCGTCGGTCTCGCGGGTCCAGAACGGATGCTTCGCGATGGTGGCCGGAATGATGGTGGCGGCCAGGACCAGGGCGCCCAACCGGCGACCCTTGCCGGTGGCCAGCGCCAGTCCGCCGATGAGCTGCAGTACGCCGTTGATCCGGACCACCGTGACCGGATCCTCTGGGATGGAATCGCTGACCTGGTCCGGTGCGTACTGCTTCAGCACCGGTACGACACGGTCGATCAGCGGCTCGGCGACCGGGGCCAGGGCGGCGGGATCGCGCAGCGCCTTGACGCCGCTGGAGACGAAGTACGAGGCGAGCATGGTCCGGGCGGCGAAGCGCAACAGGGTCATAGGGATATTCCTACCGCATGGTGCTGGTGGCTGACAGCAGACCCTTTCAACTCCAGGCGGGCGCGGACCGGAACTACAGGATCGGAGCCACCCTGGGGGTCAGTGGGCTGGGATACCGTCGAACCATGTGTGGGCGGTATGCGGCCTCGGCTTCGGCGGACGACCTGATGGAGGAGTTCGAGATCGACGAAATCCTCGGTGCTCTGCCGGGACCGGATTACAACGTCGCTCCGACGGTGCAGGTGCCCGCCGTGCTGGAACGGATCTCCAAGTCCGACCAGGCCGTGCACCGGCGGCTCAGTCCGCTCACCTGGGGGCTGGTGCCGTCGTGGGCCAAAGACACCAAGATCGGCGCCAAGATGATCAACGCCCGGGTCGAGTCGGTCGCCGAGAAGCCGGCGTTCCGCAAGGCGTTCAGCGCCCGGCGGTGCCTGCTGCCGGCCGACGGCTTCTACGAGTGGTACAGCCCGGACACCGCCGGCGCACCAGCGACCCGAGCCGGCAAACCCAGGAAGCAGCCGTTCTTCATCCACCGGCGCGACGGCCGGCTGCTCGTGATGGCTGGGCTGTACGAGATCTGGCGGGACCCCACGAAGGATCGCGAGGACGACAGCGCCTGGCTCCGGACCTGCACCGTGATCACCACCCAGGCCACCGACGCCGCCGGCCATATCCACGACCGGATGCCGATGGTGATCCCGGTCGAGTCCTACGGCGCCTGGCTCAACCCCATGCTCACCGATCCTGATCAAGCCATGCGGTTGCTGGCGGTCACCGACGCCGCGGCCCTGGAGGCCTATGCGGTCTCCACGGCGGTCAACAAGGTCGAGAACAATGATCCGTCGCTGCTCGAACCGCTCGCCGACGACACCACGGCAGGATCCGCCGCCGACGGCGCCTCCGCTCGATCCGCCGGCGACGACCGGTTGTTCTGAGGACGCCCGATCGCGACCCGCATCGTCGAGCTAGCCACCCCGGAGGGCGGCGGCCGTCTGTTCGTCGACGCGGCGGATCGACCAACGGCGACGCTGATGCTGGGTCACGGTGCTGGAGGTGGCGTGACCGCTCCGGACCTCGAGCTGCTGGCGCGGCGGCTGCCGGCCACGGGGATCACCGTGGTCCGCTTCGAACAGCCCTGGCGGACCTCCGGTCGCCGGGTCGCGGTCCCGCCGCCACGCCTCGATGTCGCGTGGCGGGCAGCCGTCCCCGTCGTTGTGGAGCAGGCGCCGAGTGCGGGACCATTGCTGTTCGGAGGTCGCAGCGCGGGAGCCCGGGTCGCCTGCCGGACCGCGCCGGAGTTCGACGTGGCCGGAGTCGTGTGCTTGGCGTTTCCGCTGCACCTGCCCGGTCGGCCCGAGAAGTCGCGGGCGCCGGAACTGCTCACCCCGGCGGTGCCTCGGCTGGTCCTGCAGGGGACCAAGGACACGTTCGGCAGTCCGGACGAGATCCGCGCCAGCCTCCCGCCGGGGGAGACCGGGGTGGTCCTCGTCGAGCTGCCGGGGGCCGACCACGGGTTTCGGCTGCCCAAGGGGGCCCCGTTCTCCCCAGCGCAATTGCGGGAACGGATCCTGACGTCGGTGGGTCAGCTGATTGCGGTCCTCGTGGGGAATACCCCCGAGGAGCCCGCGTTGTAGACGACATGGAATCCTCCGTCCTGCCTGCCCGTGGGGCCGCTGAGGTCGGGGCTCGATCTTCCGCCGGTACTCTCGTATGTGATGAGCCTCCCGACTACTCCGGCCGAACGTGACGCTGAGCGCGAGATCGCGACCCCTGAGGATCCTGCCGCCCCCGACCTGCCCGTCGTCGATCTCGCGACCGAGACTGTCGCCGAGCGGGACGAGCGATTCACCTCCGAAGCCCTGCAGTACCTCGATCAGCTCTACGCGGCCGCCCTGCGGATGACCCGGAACCCGGCCGACGCCGAGGACGTGGTGCAGGAGACCTACGCGAAGGCGTACGCGTCCTTCCACCAGTTCACGCCGGGCACGAACCTCAAGGCGTGGCTGTACCGGATTCTCACCAACACCTACATCAACTCGTACCGGAAGAAGCAGCGCCAGCCGCAGCTCTCCGACGGTGAGAACATCGAGGACTGGCAGCTGGCTCGGGCCGAGTCGCACACCTCGGCGGGACTGAAGTCCGCCGAGACCGTGGCGCTGGAGCACCTACCCGACAGTGACGTGAAGGACGCCTTGCAGCAGTTGGCGCCGGACTTCCGGCTCGCCGTGTTCCTGGCCGACGTGGAAGGCTTCTCGTACAAGGAGATCGCCGAGATCATGGGCACCCCGATCGGCACGGTGATGTCGCGGCTGAACCGTGGCCGGACGCAGATGCGTAATCTGCTCTCCGACTACGCCCGGGAGCGCGGTCTGGTGCGCCGAGAGGAGAGCCGAGCATGATCGACGCGCAGCCGCCGGCCAGCGCCGGCCAGCCGAGCAAAGAGGAGTGCGCGGACACGCTCGAGCGGGTCTACGAGTTCTTGGACCACGAGCTGGACACCGCCAGCGCCGAGACGATCCGGCACCATCTGGCCGCCTGCGAGGGGTGCCTGGACACCTACGACATGGAGCAGATGGTCAAGTCGCTGATCCGCCGCAGCTGCGGCGGCGACGTCGCGCCGGCTCAGCTGCGCACCCGCGTGATGACTCCATGACCACCATCCGCCGCGACATCCGCTGACCCGTCACATCTTCGGCGCTTTCGACGGCGTGTCGCTGCAGTTATGACGGGTCGGCGGACCAACTGATCTCAGCCGGCATCCGATCGGCTCCGGATTCTCAAGTCAGGCGTTCGGGCGTTTGCCGTGATTCGCGCTCTTCTTGCGGCGCGCGCGGCGCTTGCGGCCGGTCTTGGCCATGGTCCCTCCTCCTGGATGTGGTCCTCGTGCCCGGCTGTCGCCGAAGACACAATCGTCCATTGTGCCAGCCCGCGCCGGCCCTTCCAGCCGACCCGTCAGAACAGCAGCGACACGCCGTCCAAACCGCCGAAGAAGTGACGGGTCGCCGGTGGGTGGGCGCTCGGAGGGCGCGAATAGGGTGGGCGCATGCCCTCGATGTCGGACCTCATCGTCGAGCACACCGCCCTCGACGAGGCCGAACACGAGTGGCTGCGGCTGGTGGTCTCGGAGTGGCAGCTGCTGGCCGACCTGTCGTTCTCCGACCTGGTGTTGTGGGTGCCCGACACCGACGAGAACGTCTTCTGGGCCGCCGCTCAGATCCGTCCCACGACCGGACCGACGGCGCTTGCTGGACGACGTGGTCGGCGACCTGATCGCCTACGCCCCCGAGCACCTGGTGTCCGAGGCCTACCTGTCCGAGCAAGATCACCCAGACCAGCGCCGGCCGATTAGGTGCCGGACTCCCGGTCGACACCCACGCCATCCCGGTGGTGCTCGGCGGCCGGGCCATCGCCGTCGTCGAGCAGCACACCAGCCTGCTCGGCATCCGCGAGCCCAGCTCGCTGGAACGCGCCTACCTGGACTCTGCCGGCGACCTGGCCGAGATGGTTTCGGTGGCCGCGTTCCCGATCGCCGGGCGACCTGTTCGATCCGAGCATCAATCCGCGGGTCGGCGACGGGTTCATCCGGCTGGACGCCGACGGAAACGTGCTGTACGCCAGCCCGAACGCGCTCAGCGCCTACCGCCGGCTGGGACTGATCGGGGACCTGGTCGACGAACACCTGGCCAGCTTGACCGCCAACCTGCTGCCCCCGCCGAGCGGACCGGTGGACGACTCGGTGCAGTCGGTGCTGTCGGGACGCATCGCCCGGCGGGCCGAGGCGGTGGCTGGAAGTGCCCACCTGCTGCTGCGATCGGTGCCGCTGCTCAGCGGCCGGGCGCGGCACGGAGCCATCGTGTTGTGCCGCGACGTCTCCGACCTCCGCAGCAAGGAACGCGAGCTGATCACCAAGGACGCGACCATCCGCGAGATCCATCACCGGGTGAAGAACAACCTGCAGACGGTGGCGGCGCTGCTGCGGATGCAGGCGCGGCGGATCGAGTCGGCCGAGGCCAAGATCGCCCTCAACGACGCGATGTCCCGGGTCGCCTCGATCGCCATCGTGCACGAGACGTTGTCCCAGGCCTTCGACGAGGTGGTGGACTTCGACCGGGTGGCCGACGGGCTGCTGCGGATGGTGGCCGACGTGGCCGCAACCGGGGTCGGCGTGACCGCGTCCGGGCGGGCAGTTTCGGAGAGGTGTCGGCCGAGTCGCGACCAGCCTGTCGATGGTGGTCACCGAGCTGTGCCAGAACGCCGTCGAGCACGGATTGGCCGAGAGCAGCGGTGAGGTCCGCGTGGTCCCGACCGTGCGTCGACGGCTGGCTGCGGGTCGAGATCACCGACGACGGCATGGGCCTGCCCGATGACTTCGACTGGCGCACGTCGCGCAGCCTGGGACTGTCCATCGTGAGCACGCTGGTCGCCGAACTCGAGGGCGACTTCGCCCTGGACGCCAATCCCGAGGGCTCGGGGACCCGGGCCACCGTCGAGATCCCACTCGACGGCGATCGTCGCCGCCACTGACCACCGTCGGAAACCAAGAACGCCGGGCCCGAAGGCCCGGCGTCGAGATCAAGCTTGTTCGTGTCGGCAGCGGATCAAGCCGTACGGATCCTTGCTCGGGCCGCTCGACGCTTGAGCGCCCGCCGCTCGTCCTCGCTCAGACCGCCCCAGACGCCGTGGTCCTGACCGGCCTCCAGTGCCCACTGCAGGCAGGAATCGCGGACGTCGCAGCGCCGGCAGACCTGCTTGGCCTCCTCGATCTGGAGCAGGGCCGGACCTGTATTCCCGATAGGGAAGAACAGCTCCGGATCCTCGTCCAGACAGGCAGCCTTATGGCGCCAATCCATGGCGTCATCACTCCTTACTGAGTTACCGGTGTCCCGGGGAGACCCCCAAGAAAGCTCGGATCTCGGGTCCTCTACACTGCAGCCCCGAGCCGAGAGTCAAGACTTTCAAGTATTGACGGTCAGCACAAGACTCTTGTCACGTTGGCTCCCTCACATTCCTGCTCTGCGAGACAACCGTTACGAGCCCCCGCTTACCCCGAACTCGACGGCGCAAACCCATAGGCTGAAACTTGTGCCAACTCGTCCACCCCGACCCGCCGCGCCGGCGTTGGCCCTAGCGGCAGTCCTGCTGGCCGCCCTCGGCGCGGTGGCGCTGGTCTTCGCGGCCCTGCAGGTCGCCGCGACCAACCCGATCCGGCCGGTGGTCGGCATCGGCACCGCGCTGCTGCTGCTCGGGTACGCCGTGCTCCTGTTCGCCGTGGCCCGCGGGGTCTACCTCGGTCGGCGGTGGAGCCGGGGACCGGCCGTGGCCACGTCCCTCCTCCAGCTCCTCCTCGCATGGAGCTTCGCCGGCGGCGAAACGTGGTGGGTCGCGTTCGGGTTGGCGGGTCTGTCGCTCGCCATACTCGTCTGCCTGCTCTTGCCGTCGTCGACCGCAGTCTTCGCCCCGGCGGCCGCCGACGAGTCGCCGCCCGGTTGACCCGGATTCGTACGAGCGCCGGATTCACACCTCCAGGGCGCGGGCGACCTCCTCGTCACGTTCGGCTTCGGTCTGCGCCTCGTGCTTCACCCGGGAGAGGAAGCTCTTGGTCCGCTCCTCCTGCGGGTGCACCAGCACCTGACTCGGCGGGCCCTCCTCGACCACCACCCCGGCGTCCATGAACACCACCCGGTCGCAGACCTCGCGGGCGAAACCCATCTCGTGCGTGACCACGATCATGGTGGTGCCCTCCGAGGCCAACTGGCTCATCACCTTGAACACCTCGCCGACCAGCTCGGGGTCGAGGGCCGAGGTGGGCTCGTCGAACAACATCAGTTCCGGTTTCATGGCCAGGGCGCGAGCGATCGCGACCCGCTGTTGCTGACCGCCGGACAGCTGCGAAGGGTAGAACGAGGCGCGATCCGACAAGCCCGACGAGCCCGAGCAGATCCTTGGCCTCCTTGGTGGCGGTCGCCTTCGCCATTCCCTTGACCTTGATGGGCGCCTCGATGACGTTCTCCAGCGCCGTCATGTGCGGGAAGAGGTTGAACCGCTGGAAGACCATCCCGATCCGGGCCCGCTGCCGGGCGATGTCCTTGTCGGTCCGGACGTGCAGCTTTCCCTTCCGTTCCACCACGCCGATCAGCTCACCGCCGACCCAGATCCGGCCGCCGGTGAGCGACTCCATCTGGTTGATGAGGCGCAGGAAGGTGGTCTTCCCCGAACCGCTGGGGCCGAGCAGGCAGACCACCTCGCCGGGGCGGACCTGCAGGTCCACCCCCTGCAGCACCTGATGCTGCCCGAACGACTTGATCACGTTGACGGCGTTGACCAGAGGTTCGCCGTTCGTGGTCGTTTCCGCTCCCGTGCTCAATGGGCACCGCCTGCGGCCAGGCCCTTGGTCACCTCGGTCTTGGCGGTGTCCGAACGGGCACCGAATCCTCGTCCGAACCGGCGTTCGAGATAGGACTGGCCGACCATCAAGACACTCGAGGCGATCAGGTAGTACAGCGTGGCGGCGATCAACACCGGGAAGGTCTGGTAGGTCCGGGTGCCGATGGCCTGGAGCTGGAAGAACAGCTCGGTGCCGACCGGGATGGCCAGCAGCAGCGAGGTGTCCTTCAGCATGGCGATGGTCTCGTTGCCGGTCGGCGGCACGATCACCCGCATGGCCTGGGGGAGCACGATCCTCCGCATCGCCTTGCCGCGGCTCATCCCGAGAGCCTGAGCCGCCTCCATCTGGCCTCGGTCGACACTGAGGATGCCGGCCCGGGCGATCTCGGCCATGTACGCCGCCTCGGACGCCGCCAGGCCGATGACCCCGCCGACCAGGCCGACGAAGATCTTGTTCGCGTCGAGGGTGATGAAGCGCCAGTCACCCGACAGTCCGAGCCAGTCGATGATGAGCCAGTCGAACGGGACCCCCAGCGATAGCCCGGCTTGGAAGAAGATCCCCAGCGCGCCCATGATCGTCAGCAGCACGTACCGGGGAATGGCCCGGAAGAACCAGGTGTAGACCCAGGAAACCCCGCGCAGGACGGGATTGTCCGACAGTCGCATGACGGCCAACAGCACCCCCAGGCCTACCCCGAAGATCATCGCGAGCACGGTGACCAGCAGCGTGCCCACGATGAAGCCCTCGATCACCGGGCTCTGGTTCATGGCCTCGAGGACGAACGGCCAATTGAACGCCGGGTTGAAAATGAGCAGGTGCAGGAACATCGCCACGAGGACCGCGATGATCGCGATGGCCACCCAGCGGCCGGGATGCCGAACCGGCACGGCGTGGATCACGCCGGGCCGGTCGGCGTCGCTCAACCCTTCGGGAGCCCGGGTGGTGGTGGTCATGACGGGTTGACCGCGAAGTCGTCGATCGCGCCCTGCTCGACGCCCCACTTCGTCAGCGCCGCCTTGTACGCTCCGTCAGCTTCGATCTCTTCGAGGGCCTCGACGATGGCTTCGGCGAACTCGGTCTCCGCCTTCGGCACCACGTACCCGTACGGGGCGGCCTCGTAGATGTCGCCCAGAGCCTCCAGCTTGCCCCCGGACTGCTTGATCGCGTAGGCCACGACCGGCGAGTCGGCGAGCATCGCGTCCGCGCGTCCGGTCACCACGGCGTTGGTGGCCTGGCTCTGATCCTTGAACGACAAGATCTTGATCTCGTTGCCGGCGCACTTCTTCTGCCGGGCCGGCAGATCCTCGGTCTCTTGGACCGTCGCGGTCTGAACCGCGATCGTCTTGCCGCAGGCGTTGTCCGGATCCACGCCCTTCGGGTTGCCGGCAGCCGTGCCCCACTGGGTTCCAGCCTCGAAGTAACTCACCATGTTGACCTGCTTCTTGCGCGCGTCGTTGATGGTGAACGAGGAGATGCCCGATGTCGTACTTCTTGACCCTGACACCGGTGATGATCGAGTCGAATCGAAGCCGGCTGCCACTCGTCTTGACCCCGAACTTGGCGGCCACGGCGTTGAACACGTCCACATCCATGCCTTGCACCGTCTTGCCGTCCGCCGCGAGGAACTCATTCGGGGCGTACGTGGCGTCGGTGCCGATCTTGATGACGCCCGAGCTCTGGATGCTTTCCGGCAACTTGATTTCAGATCAGTGTTGGCACTCACCGAAACCGACGGAACCTGGCTGGTGCCCGATCCCGGGATCGCCGCTGAGAGAGCTCGAACCACAGCGCGCTCAACACCAAGGCGCCCAGGGCAGTGATGGTCATCGCGGTCTTCGTGTGCTATTCATTACTAGTCCCTCCAACGAGTCAGATCCCGGATCAACTCGGCGTCGGCCGGGCTAGGTGGATACTGACACGTAACCACGAAAGTTGCCGTCATACGTCGAGCCATCGGAATCCGATTGCAACGTGCGCGCCGCTAGCGCAAACGATGAGCCCCGCCGGACGGAACGGCAACGAAATGTTTCGGCGTCCGGTAGCCGGCGTCGGCGAAACGCCGGTAGATTTCGTCAGCCACCCGCTCGGCCTCCCCGGCCGGCACCAAGGCGATGATGCAGCCGCCGAAACCGCCACCGGTCATCCGGGCTCCCAGCGCCCCGGCCTCCTTGCCGCCTCGACGGCCAGGTCCACGGTCGGCACCGTGATCTCGAAGTCGTCGCGCATCGAGGCGTGGGAGGCGTCCAACAGCGGCGCCAGCTCGGCAAGCCGGCCGGCGATGAGGAGCTCGGCGGCCTCCCGCACCCGGGCGTTCTCGGTGACCACGTGGCGGACCCGCCGCTGCATCACCTCGTCCGGCAGCGCCGCCAGGGCGGCGTCGAGGTCGGTCGACGTCGCGCAGCGCCGGCACGCCCAGCAGCGCGGCCGCCTCTTCGCAGCTGGCCCGCCGGTCGGCGTACTCGCTGTCGACCAGCGCGTGCGGGGTGTTCGTGTCCAGGACGAGCATTTCCAGCCCCGCCTCGGCCAGCCCGACCGGCACCTGCCGGAAGTCGAAGCTGCGGCAGTCGAAGAACAGCGCGTGCCCCTCGACGCACAATGTCGAGGCGGCCTGATCCATCAGCCCGGTCGGTGCCCCGACGAACTCGTTCTCGCAGCGGCGGGCCAGCTTGGCCCGGTCCAGCGGCTCGATCAGCAGATCGTTGAGGTCGGCCAGCGTGGCCAACGTCGCACACTCCAGCGCCGCCGACGACGACAGCCCGGCTCCGATCGGCACGTCGGAGCTGAGCACCAGGTCCGCTCCCGCGATCTCGTGGCCCTCCGCCCGCAGCACCCACACCACCCCGGCCACGTAGGCCTGCCAGCCCTCCATGCCGGGCTCGAGATCCGTCGGCCGCGAAGGTCTCGGTGCTGGACTCGTTGAGCGACGTGACCCGCCAGCGACCGTCGTCGCGGGGGGCAGCGGCGACCAGCGACCCGCTGTTCGAGCGCGAACGGCATCACGAAGCCGTCGTTGTAGTCGGTGTGCTCGCCGATGAGGTTCACCCGGCCCGGGCCGCCCAGACTCCAGTCGGTGCGTCGGCCCGTCTCCTCGGTGAAGGCCCGGACCAGGACGTCGACGTCGTCGGAACTCACGCGACCGCACTGTACTGTCCGTCCCGTGTTCGCCGCCTATGCCGCCCGCGTCGAGCCGAGGGTCGCCCTTGGACGCGTTCGAGATGGCGGAAGTCGAGCCCGGGCGACCCCGCCCGACTGGGTCGACGTCGAGGTCCGAGCGGCCGCGCTGAACCACCATGACGTCTGGTCGCTGCGCGGCGTCGGCTTGACGGCAGATCGGCTGCCGATGATCTTGGGCTGCGATGCCGCGGGGTGACGGCGAACGGACGGGAGGTGATCGTCTACCCGGTGATCACCGATCCGGGCTTCGCCGGGCTGGATCCGACCCTCGATCCCCGTCGCTCGCTGCTGTCGGAGCGCTATCCCGGCACATTGGCCACCACGGTGCGGGTTCCGGCCGGCAACGTGATCGACAAGCCGGCCGAGCTGTCCTTCGCCGAGGCGGCGTGCCTGCCGACGGCGTGGCTCACGGCGTACCGGATGCTGTTCGGTGCGGCCGGCCTTGTCCCGGGGCAGACGGTGCTCGTGCAGGGCGCCGGCGGGGGAGTGGCCACCGCGTTGGTGATCTTGGGTCGCCACGCCGGGCTGCGGGTCTGGGTGACGTCCCGCGACCCGGCCCGAGCCGAGCGCGCGGTCGACCGTTGGTGCCCACGCGGGCTTCGCCGCCGGCGACCGGCTGCCGGAGCGGGTCGACGCGGTGATGGAGACGGTCGGCGCCGCCACCTGGTCGCATTCGATCAACGCCCTCCGGCCGGGCGGCACCCTGGTGATCAGCGGCACCACCTCGGGGGCGGAGCCGGCTCGGGCCGAGTTGACCAAGATCTTCTTCAAGCCGCTGCGGGTGATCGGCTCGACCATGGGCAGCCGGGAGGACCTGACGGCCCTGGCGGCGATGCTGGTGACCACCGGCGCCCGCCCGGTGATCGACCGGTGCTGCCGCTGGCCGACGCCCGTACCGGATTCGCCGCCATGATCAACGGCGACGTGTTCGGCAAGATCATCCTGGAGCCGTGATCAGGGTCAGTGAGGCTCGGCCAGGCTCCACAGCGACCACAGCGCCGTACGCATGCCGCCGAGGTTGCTGCAGGGCGGTGACGATGGCGTCGGCGACGTCGGCCGGCGCGAGGAAGTCGCCCTCTTCGGGCGGCCGGTCACCGAACCGGCCGGTGGCGGCGGCGAAGTGCGTGTTCACCGCGGCCGGGGCGATGACGGCGACCCGAATCCCGTCGGTCCGAACCTCGCGCGCCATCGAGGTGGCGAACTGGATCTGCGCCGCCTTGGTCGCGGCGTAGACCGCCTCGTCCGCTCCGCCGACACCCAGGCCCGCGACGGAGGCCACGATGATCACGTCTCCTGGCCGCCCGGCGGCGCGGAACTGCCGGACGGCTGCCCTCGCCAACCACACGGTGCCCAGGAAGTTGGTGTTCGTCATGCGCCGGATCTGGTCCGGCGAAGTCTCCGCCAAGCCCGCCGAAATAGCCGACACCGGCGTTGGCCACGACGGCTGTCCACCCGACCCCAGGCCTGGACCGCGGCGGCGATCAGCGCATCCGCGGTCGCCGGATCACCGACGTCACCGGCGCACCGGACGACCTGGTCGCCCCACTCCTCGGCCAAGTCACTCATCGACTCCGCGCGCAGATCGCCGGCGACCACCCGCGCGCCCAGCCCCAGCAGCGCAGCGGCGGTGGCCGCGCCGATCCCGGAGGCGGCTCCGGTCACGACCACCACCCGGTCGGTCAGATCCTCCGCCCCGCTCATGGTCTGTGATGGTAGGGGCAGGCCCGATCGTAGGGTGAGGGCATGGTGTCCATGCGGGCCGTCGTGTACGACCGGCCCGGGGCCTTCGAGGTTCGAGAACTGCCGGTGCCGCAGCCGGCGACCGGCGAGGTGCTGCTGAAGGTCCTGGCCGCGGGCGTCTGCGGCACCGACTGGCACCTGCACCGCGGCGAGTTCGCTCCGACGTATCCGCTGACCCCCGGACACGAGTTCGTCGGCGAGGTCGTCGCCGCCGGCTCGGCAGGCGACGAAGGCACTGGTCGGACATCGGGTAGCGGTCGACAACACCGCCTCCTGCGGCCGCTGCGCCGAGTGCCGGCGGGCGCGCCCCGCGTTCTGCGAGCACCTGGTGCAGCAGGGCGTGACGGCACCCGGTGGGTTCGCCGAGTACGTCGTGACCTCGGTCGACCGCTGCTTCGGTGTCGATGACCTCGACCCGGAGGTCGCCGTGCTGGCCGAGCCGGTGGCCTGCGTGCTCCGCGGCCTGGACGTCCTCCAGCTCCAGCCCGGATCGAGCGTGCTGCTGTTCGGAGCCGGGCCGACGGGCCTGATCCTCACCTCCCTGCTCGGCCACTTCGGCGCCGGGGAGCTCACGGTCGCCGCCCGTACCCAAGCCAAGCTGGACCTCGCCCGGGCTCGCGGAGCCGATCACGACCGTCCTGCTCGATCGGACCGATCCGGAGGCCGGGTACCGATCGCTCTCCGCACGTGCGCCTCGGGGGTACGACGTGGTCATCGACGCCACCGGAGCGCTCGAGGTGCTGCAGCGTTCGCTCGGCCTGACCCGTACGGGTGGCACCGTGCTGGTGTACGGCATGACCTCCGAGGCGGCGGTGTGGCCGGTGTCCCCGTACGAGATCTTCCGCCGGGAACTGACGATCAAGGGCTCCTTCGCGCAGCAGTTCAGCTTCGACCGGGCACTGCACGCCCTCCGGACGGGCCGAGTCGCCACCGACGGAGATCATGACGGCACGGCTGGGCCTCGACTCCTACGAAGCCGCCCTGGCCGGCATCACGGACAGCTCGATGATCAAGTCGGTGATCCTGCCGTGGCGCTGAACCTTCCACCTAACCGAGCGGAGATGATCACGTGTCGCTGTACCGGCTGAACCGGCTGTTCAACCCCCACTCGGGTCGGGCTCTGGACGTGGCCGTCGACCACGGGTTCTTCGGCGAGCGGTCCTTCCTGACCGGCATCGAGGACATGGCCGCGGTGGTGGACACCTTGGTGGCGGCCAATCCGGACGCCGTGCAGCTGACGGTGGGTCAGGCCCGGCTGCTCCAGTCGGTCCCCGGGAAGCAGAAGCCGGCCCTGGTGCTGCGGAGCGATGTGGCCAACGTCTACGGCAACCCGCTCGACACGCACATCTTCAGCCACCACGTGCCGAACGCGATCGAGGAGGCGGTCCGCCTCGATGCCGTAGCGGTCTGCGCGAACCTGATGCAGCTGCCCGGGCGCCCCGAGATCCGCGAGGCGAACATCCGGTCGATCATGGCGTTGCGCGTCGACGCCACCCGTTGGGGCATGCCGCTGATGATCGAGCCGCTGGTGATGCAGGACAACGCCGCGGCGGGCGGCGGCTACATGGTGGACGGCGACACCGACAAGATCATCACCCTGGTCCGGCAGGCCCGTCGAGCTCGGCGCCGACCTGATCAAGGCCGATCCGACCGACGACGTCGGCGACTACCACCGGATCGTCGAGGTCGCCGGGGACATCCCGGTCCTGGTCCGCGGCGGGGGCCGCGTCGACGACCGCATCCTGCTGGAACGGACGGCAGCCGTGCTGGCTCAAGGCGCCCGCGGCATCGTCTACGGCCGCAACGTGATCCAGCACGAGAACCCGTCCGGCATCACCCGCGCGCTGATGGCCGTGCTGCACGACGGCACGAGTGTCGACGACGCGCTCGAGCTGGTCGGAGGTCCGGCGTGAGCATGGGCGCGAGCAGGATCGTCAACGTGGCCATCGTCGGCGGCGGCCTGATGGGCCGGGAGATGGCGGCCGCCCTGCAGCGCTGGCCGGCGCTGATCGATCATCCCGTCCGCCCGCAGCTGACGGCGGTCTGCGACATCAACCCGGCGGTGCTGGGCTGGTTCGACCAGATCCCCACGGTCAGCCGTACGGTGACCGACTACGCCGAGCTGCTGGACGACGACAAGATCGACGTGGTGTACGTCGCCGTCCGGCACGACCTGCACGAGCAGCTCTACGTCGACACCATCGCGGCGGGCAAGAGTCTGCTGGCCGAGAAGCCGTTCGGCATCGACGCGAGCGCCGCCCGGGCGCATCCTGGCGGCCGCGGCCGAGCATCCCGAGTCGTTCGTCCGCTGCTCCAGCGAGATGCCGTTCTTCCCCGGCGCCCAGCTCGCGATCGACTACGTCCGATCCGGGCGCCCTCGGACGCGTGATCGAAGCCCGGTGCGCCTTCCGGCACGCCAGCGACCTGGACGTGCACAAGCCGATCAACTGGAAACGCCAAGCCCGCTACTGCGGAGAGGCCGGGGTGATGAACGACCTGGGCCTGCACGCCTGGCACGTGCCGCTGCGGTTGGGCTGGCGTCCCGGACCGCGTCTTCGGGGTCCTGGCCGACATCGTGACCGAGCGCCCACGGCCGACGGCGGCCGGGAGGTCTGCGACACCTGGGACAACGCGACCGTGCACGGCTGGGTGCCGCTACGACGGCTACGAGTTTCCGCTGAGCATCGAGACGAAGCGGATCGATCCCGGCCAGAAGAACACCTGGGAGTTCGAGGCCATCGGACTTGGCGGCGGCGTCCGCTTCTCCACCAAGAACCCCAAGCAGGTCGAGCTGTTCTCGGTGGTCGACGTGCCGGGCGGAGCGCGTGAGCAGACCTGGGCGGGAGTCGACGTCGGCAGCCAGTCGGTGTGGCCGACCGTGACGGGCCCAACTTCGAGTCGGGCTTCTCCGACGCCATCCTGCAGATGTGGGCCGCGTTCCTGGCGGAGCGGGAGGGCGCGCTCGGAGACCGGTTCGGCTGCGCCACCGGCGAGGAGGCCGCCCTCACCCATGACCTGTATCGCGCCGCCATCCGGTCCCACCAGGCCGGTGAGGTTGTCCGGCTGGCCCGATGAGCGGTCCGCGTGTCGTTGCGGTCGCCGGACACCTCTGCGTCGATGTCACCCCGGAGCTGGGCGAGGCTCCCGGACTGGAACCGGGTCGGCTCTACGAGGTCGGCGCGGCCCGGCTGACCCTGGGCGGGTGCGTGGCCAACACGGCGCTCGCGCTGCACGCCACCGGGGTGCCGACCCGGGTCAGTGCGACCGTGGGCGACGATCCGCTGGGCGAGATAGCCCGCCGCTTGCTGGACGAGCAGGGGATCGGCACCGAGGGTGATAGCCACCGCCGCACGGAGCGGCGACGTCGTACAGCCTGGTCTTCCAACCCCGGGGGCAGGACCGGACGTTCTGGCACCACGCCGGGGCCAACGCCGCCTTTACGGGACGGGAGGTGACCTGGACGGAGTCGACGTGCTGCACGTTGGCTATCCGCCACTGCTGCCGGCGCTGCTGACCGACGACGCCGAACCCTTGCTCCAGCTGCTCGCAGGAGGCTCGGCGGCGGGGTATCACCACATCGCTCGACATGGTGGTGGTCGATCCGTCCGCTGCGGTCGCGCAGCTGGACTGGCGGCGCATCTTCGGGCGGATCCTGCCGTACGTCGACATCGCCACCCCCAGCATCGATGACCTGACCTCGGCGCTCGGTCTGCGCTCAAACGCCGACGGACGCCCTGGTCGAGGAGGGTGCACGGCAGCTGATCGAGGACGGTTGCGCCGTCGCCACCGTCTCGGCCGGTGCTCGAGGCGCATTCGTGCTCAGCGCCGAACGCGAACGCCTGGCCGCTGGCGGCGCCATCCTGGCGTCCGTGGCTTCGACCTGGGCGTCGGTGGCGGACTGGGTGCCGGCCGAGGTGCCGCGGACGATGATGAGCACCAACGGCGCGGGGGACGCGGCCACGGCCGGACTGCTCTACGGATTGGCCCAGGGCGCGGCCCTCCGTCCGTCGGCGCGGATGGCGGCGCGGTTCGCGGCCGCGAGCATCGCCGGTGAGCGACCCTCCGCCGAGACCGCACGGGCGTGGGCGTCCGAGTTGTCCCGCCCGCTCCTCTGACCGGCTGCTCGAGTTCCTCGTTCCTGCTCTACTTGCAACTCGAGCAGGACCGAGGAACTCGAGCAGCCGTGGGGCGGGATGCCGATGAGCCCCACATGGAGCGGTTCAGTCCTCTTCGTCGCCCAATCGGGCCAGCCAGGTGGCCAGCCGCTCGATGGGCACTTCGAAGTCGGGGTGCTCGTCCACGAAGGTCCGCAGCTGCTCGGCGAGCCACGCCAGGGTGACCTCGTCGTTTCCCCGTCGGGTCTCGAGCTCCTCGATGCCCCGGTCGGTGAAGTACACCGGGGCGCTATTCGCGGAACGCGTCTTCCAGCAGCTCGCGCTGCTGGGATTCGTGCACCTTGGCCGAACCCACCGACGGTGCCGCCGAAGCGGCCCGGGTGACGGGGTTGATCGTCCAGTGTTGTCCGGGATCGGCCTCGTGCAGCTCGCCGGGCAGGTTGAGCGCCATGAAGGGCCAGGCGCCCTGGTTGGCGGGTTCGTCCTGCACCCAACGGATCTCGGGGTCGGCCTGGGGGAAGCGGCCGAGCTCGTGGGCCAACTCTTGGGCGGGCAGTGGATACAGCCGCTCCATCGGCAGGATGGCGACCGACGACTGCAGTCCGAGCTGGGCGCGCTTGTTGACGAGATCCCAACGAACCTTGCCCGAGCACAAGATGACTCGCTTGACCGCGCCCGGTTCCTCGATCACGGGATCGCGGAGCACCGGCCGCCAGGTGCGCTCGGTGAAGTCGGCAGGCTCGGAGACGGCGAGCTTGTTCCGCAGCATCGACTTCGGGGTCATCACGATCAGCGGGCGGTGCATCTCGCCGAGGGCCTGCTGGCGCAGCATGTGGAAATGGCTGGCCGGGGTCGACGGCTGGCCCACCGTGATCGAGTCCTCCGCCGCGAGTTGCAGCCAGCGCTCGATCCGGGCCGAGCTGTGGTCGGGACCTTGGCCCTCGTAGCCGTGCGGCAGCAGCAGCACCACCCCGGACTTCTGCGTCCACTTGGCCTGACCGGACGTGATGAACTCGTCGATGATGGTCTGGGCGCCGTTGGCGAAATCGCCGAACTGGGCTTCCCACAACACCAACGCCTCCGGCCGGGCGACCGAGTAGCCGTACTCGAAGCCCATCGCGGCGTACTCGCTCAGCAACGAGTCGAAGATGTGGAACTTGCCCTGCTCGTCGTCAAGGTGCTTCAACGGCACCCACGACTCGCCCGTGACTCGATCGACCACGGACGCAAACCGCTGTACGAAGGTGCCGCGCCGGCTGTCCTGACCGGTGAGCCGCACGGTCCGGCCCTCCAGCAGCAGCGATCCGAAGGCCAGGATCTCGGCAGTGGCCCAATCGATGGGACCCTGGGTGATGGCGGCCGCCCGACGCTGGAGTTGCGGCATCACCTTGGGATGCACCGTGAAGCCCGATGGGAAGGTCGTATGCGCGTCGGCCACCGTCTTCAGCGTCTCCACCGTGATCGCCGTGCCGTGCTTCGCGCCCGCCTTGCTCGGATAGACCGGCACCATCTGCAACTTGGCGTCGACGGGGGCCGAATTCGCGTCCCGCACCTCACGGAACACACTCTCCAACCGCTGCTGGAACCGGGTCATGACCTCCTCGGCATCTTCGACGGTGATGTCGCCGCGGCCGATCAGCGCTTCGGTGTAGAGCTTTCGGGTCGAGCGCTTCTTCTCGATCAGGTCATACATCAACGGCTGGGTGAAGCTGGGGTCGTCGCCCTCGTTGTGTCCGCGCCGGCGGTAACAGACGATGTCGATCACGACGTCCTTGTTGAACTCCTGGCGGAAGGCGAAGGCCAGCCGGGCGACCCGGGTGCAGGCCTCCGGATCGTCGCCGTTCACGTGGAAGATCGGCGCCTGGATCATCCGGGCCACGTCCGTGCAGTACATCGAGGACCGGGACTCGGTCGGCGAGGTGGTGAAGCCGACCTGGTTGTTCACGATGATGTGGACGGTGCCGCCGGTCCGATAGCCCCGCAGCTGCGACAGGTTCAGGGTCTCCGCCACGACGCCCTGCCCGGCGAAGGCCGCGTCGCCGTGCATCAGCACGGGCAACACCGGGAATTCCTCCCCCAGGTCCAGGATGTCCTGCTTGGCCCGGGCGATGCCCTCCAACACCGGGTTGACCGCCTCGAGGTGGCTGGGATTGGCGGCCACCGAGGTCTTGATGGTGTTCCCGCTCAGGGCGGTGAACTGGCCCTCCGAGCCCAGGTGGTACTTCACGTCGCCCGAGCCCTGCACGGTGCGCGGATCGATGTTGCCCTCGAACTCGCGGAAGATCTGCGCATAGGACTTGCCGACCACGTTGGCCAGCACGTTGAGACGGCCACGGTGCGGCATCCCGATGCAGACCTCCTGCAACCCGTGGTCGGCCGCCTGCTCGCAGACCTCGTCCAGCAAGGCGATGGCGGACTCGCCGCCCTCCATGCTGAACCGTTTCTGGCCGACGAACTTGGTCTGCAGGAAGGTCTCGAAGATCTCGGCCTCGTTGAGCTTGTCCAGGGTGCGCAGATGCTCCTCCCGGGGCAGCGACTCGTGCGGCCGCTCGACCCGGTCCTGGATCCACTTGCGCTGAGTGGGCTCCTGGATGTGCATGTACTCCAGGCCGATGGTCCGGCAGTAGGAGTCGCGCAGAATGCCGAGGATCTTGCGCATCTTCATCAGGCCCTGGCCGCCGCCGAAGGAGCCGGTGGCGAACTCGCGATCCAGATCCCACAGCGTCAGACCGTGCGACTGGACGTCGAGGTCATGGTGGCGGCGCTGCCGGTACTCCAGCGGATCGGTGTCGGCCATCAGGTGCCCGCGGACCCGGTATGCGTTGATCATCTCCATGATCCGGGCCTGCTTGGGGACCTGGTCCTCGTGGTCGGTGCTGACGTCCTGGGCCCAGCGAATCGGCTCGTACGGGATCCGCAGCGCCCCGAAGACGTCGTCGTAGAAGCCGTCCTCGCCGATCAGCAGCGCGTGCAGCCGGGCCAGATACTGACCGGACTGGGCGCCCTGGATGACGCGGTGGTCGTACGTGGAGGTCAGCGTCATCACCTTGGAGACGCACATGTCGGACAGCTTGTCCGGATCCGAGCCCTGGAACTCCGGCGGATACTCCATCGAACCCACGCCGATGATGGCGCCCTGGCCCTGCATCAGCCTCGGCACCGAGTGGTTGGTGCCGATGGTGCCGGGGTTGGTCAGCGTGATGGTGGTGCCGGCGAAGTCCTCGACGGTCAGGCTGCCGGAGCGGGCCTTCTTCACCATGTCTTCGTACGCCGTCCAGAACTGGGCGAAGTCCAACGTCTCGCAGTTCTTGATGCTCGGCACGAGCAGCTGACGGGTGCCATCGGGGCGGGGCAGGTCGATGGCCAGGCCGAGGTTGATGTGCCGCGGAACGACCATCGTCGGCTTGCCGTTGGCGGACTCGTAGCCGTTGTTCATCTCGGGGTGGGTCTTCAACGCCTGCACCATGGCGAAGCCGATCAGGTGGGTGTAGGAGACCTTGCCGCCGCGCGCCCGGCGCAGGTGATTGTTGATCACGACGCGCTGATCGATCAGTAGCTTGACCGGCAGCGAACGGACACTGGTCGCGGTCGGGACCGCCAGCGAGATGTCCATGTTCTTGGCGGTCCGGGCCGGTGCGCCGCGGAGCACCGTCCTCACCGGTTCCTCGATGTCGACGTTGGGTCGGCTGGCTGGGTTGGGCGGGTCGGCCGGGACGCCGCCCCGCTTGCCGGGAGCGCTGGGCCGGGCGTCTTTGGTCTGGATCGGTCGCTCGACCGTCGCGGTCCGTCCGCTGGCCGTTTCGGCTGGGGCCGACTCCTCTTTACTCGTCTCCCTCCTCGTCTCCTTGGTCGTCGCCTTCGTCTGCGTCGCGGGTCCGGCGGCCGCGGCCTCAGGCTCGCGGCGCGAGCCGTTCCCGCCCCGGGCGCCTTCCCCGTTCGGAGGGGCCTCGGCCTTCGCGGGCGCGCGTGCGGGTTGAGGGGCGGTGGACTGGGAGGTCTTGGCTACCGTGGACTCCTGGGCGGCCAGGTCGTGGGTCTTGAAGTAATCGGCCCACCGGGGATCGACCGAATCCGGATCGGCGACGTACTGCTCGTACATCTCCTCGAACAGCCAGTCGTTGGCGCCGAACTGACTGGCCAGGTCCTCACTTTGGGTCTCGGTCGGGTTGGTCGATGGGTCGGGCACGGTGGCCACTCATCCCTTTCCTCAGCTCACGTCTCGGCGGAACGACCCCGCCGCGTCGTCTTCCTAGGCTAGCGAAGATTTCGTACCAGTTGGGTACTGGTACCTCGGCGCCGCGCCGGCTGCGAAGATCCAGGCCAGCCGACAGACTTCGACCGTGAAGAGCGCCAAGGCCAGGTTACGCAGCGCCGTCACGGCGGTCGCGAGGACCACCGGACCAGAGCCCCGGAAGCCGAGCAGCCCGTCGTAGAACAAGGGGTAGACCAGCTGGGTCAGCAGAGCCAACAGCAACAGATGCACGGTCAGGCGGCGGACGGCGACCCGTTCAGGATCGGAGGCCGAGTGCCGGAGCAGGAGCAGAGCGGCCATCGGTCCCCCCAGCCAGAGCAGGTACTGCGGACTGAGCGTCTTGTTGGTCACGGTCATGATCGCCACCGTCGCCAGCACGATCAGTCCCACGGCCACCGGTGAGGGGTCGCGAGCGCGATAGGCCCGGACCCAGAGCGCGATCAACACCACCAGGCCGGCCACCGTCGCCACGTTGCTGATCAGCAACCAGGTCGAGACGCCGGGCCCGAAGATCTCGTACGCCTGAAAGCGGGAGTAGTCCACCCGCCAATCGCTGGGCGACCACGCCCGGGCCACCATCAACGGGGTCGCCCAGATGGACTCGATCTGCAGGCCACGGCCCGACTGCCAGGTCAACGGGGACAACAGCCGGGTCCACCCCCCGAGGAGCAGGCTGATCCCGGCCAGGCCGAATCCGACGATGACGAAGGCCCAGCCGGCGACCTTGCGGTCTGGTCGATGCGCGCAGAAGGCCGCGATCAGGAGCGCGGGCCACAGTTTGACCGCCGCCCCCAGACCGGTCAGCGCTCCGGTGACCCAGGGTCGTCGGCGGGCGGCCAGCAGCGCACCACCGGCCAGCACGGCGGGCAGCATGTCGAACCGCAGATAGCACAGTGGCCCGATCAGCAGGACAAAAAGCAACCAGAAGTCGATGGCGACGTCGTGTCGACGCCCGCCGCTGCGCCCCCCCGTGCGGTAGAGGGCGTACGTGAACCCGGCGTCCAGCAGCGCCATGAAGACCATGAAGGCGACCAGGTAGCCGGTCGCCGAGCCGCCGGTGACGGCGTACGGCAACCAGAGGATCCACACCACCGGCGTCGGGTACTCGTTGAGGGTGCCGGCCAGGCCCACGTCGAACAGCTGGGCGAGCTTGCCGTGGTAGTAGAAGACGTCCCCGACCACGAAGCGCTCGAACAAGACGAGCACGCCGAGCATCACCAACCGGGTGACCAGCCAGCCGGCGACCACCATGCCCGGGCCACGATGCCGGTCGTACCACGCGATCGCCCGGCGCCAGGGCGTCGGGCGTCGCTTGCCGGTATGCACGCGAAGAACCTACCGGCGAGGTGCGCGCGGTACCCCACCAGACGGCGGCGGTTGACCAGACACGCCGGCTTTTTCCGTCGGCGGGAATAGCCAAAGTAGACCAGGAACGGCCGACGGGGGGTAGCGTGCCACCCGAGACGGCTTCGCCTCACATACCACAGGCGGCGACATGACCGGTTCGTTCGGCATCGACGTATTGCTTCACCTCGAGGATTTATCGGCTGGGCTGCGGCAGCTGGCCAGACCACCCGGCTGGCTGGTCGCGATTGAGGACACCGGCCGGGTGCGCAAGGAATTCGAGCAGGTGGTGCCCGAGCTGGGTGCTGGCGCGCCTGCGCTGGTCAAGGTCAAGTTCAAGCGGGCCCACCTGGAGGATGGCCATTGGGTCACTTTGCATCGGCTGACCGTGCTCGACGAGGGTGCAGACTCCCCGCGCGAGATCGACATCCGCGGGGTCTTGCTGGCACCGGGTGTCAAGGCGCCGGCCCAGACCGTCGGTAGCAAGACCTTCGCGTCCGCCGAGTGGCGGGCCTACCTGCCCGACCTTCGTCTGGTGGTCGACCGGCAGCCCGCCGATGTCGGGTTGCCCGCCATGCCGTGCCTGGTCGATCCCGAGGCCGCGCGGGACACGCTGGAGAGCGCGTTGCGAAGCGGTGCACCCGCCCGGGCCGAGTTGACCCTGGCCGCCGTGACGCCGGAGGTGGTGCGCTACCGCGAGGGCCTGCGCTGCACGATCGCCTACGAGCTCGAGTACGCGGCCTCGGCGCCGACCGTCGGGCCCTCGGGCGTGGTGGCCAAGGTGTATGAGGGTGACGAGGGTCGGCACACGTACGCGGCGATGGCCGCCATGTGGGACTCACCGCTGCGGTTCAGCAGCACCGTGCGTATCGCCGAACCACTGGCTTTCCTGCCCGAGCTCAACATGGTGCTGCAGGAGCGGGTGCCCGGCGACATCACGCTCAAGGACTACCTGAAGCAGGCCTGCGCGGACGGCGTGGCGTCTGGAGTGGCCGCGCTCACCGAGTTCGTCCGCAAGTCCGGACGTGGCCTCGCCGAGCTGCACAACTGCGGGGCGACGGTCGGGCCCGACGTCACCTGGGACGACCAGGTCGCGGCCCTGCGGACGGCGGTGACCGAGCTGACCACCGCCATGGCAGGTTCCCGTGCCGCAGTCGAACCGCTGGTCCGCGGACTCGAGCGGGCCGCGTCGGAGATGCCGGCGGTACCGCTGGTACCCACGCACCGCAGCTTCCGGCCGGCCCAGATCCTGCTCGACGGAACCGACATCGCCTTTCTCGACTTCGACGGCTACTGCCTGGCCGAGCCTGGCCTGGATCTGTCGCTGTTCCGCACCACTCTGGTCGACCTCTGCCTGCGCGCGCTGGAGGACGACGACGAGGTCTCGAGTCCGGAGTTGCAGCGCGAGCGGCAGGCGCAGCTGGACAGTCTGTGCGCGAGCTTCCTGGCCGGCTACGAGGAGGTCGCGCCGGTGAACCGCGAGCGGCTCGCCCTCTGGGACGCCCTGACCAGCGCCAAGGACATCGTGGACTGTTGGCGCAAGGTCAAGTTCGAGCATCTCGACCGGCGGATGGAATTCCTGCGCCAGCGGTTGCGGCCGGAGTCGGACGTGGAACTGGAACCCTTGTCGCTCTGATCGCTTAAGGCGTGCTGGTCGAGTTTGACCGCCGGGGCTGGCGCATCAACAATCCGCCGACCTATTACAAGGTGCAGTGTCCCTGCGGCCTGCATTATCGATGGATTCACCGGACCCCGAGTGACCCGAGATACGTTAGGAACGCTCTTGCATGGCTAGACAGACAGCCCTGCACGCCGTATGAGGGGGCCCGATGATCCCGGTGGAATCAGACTTCACCGTGCGGAATGCCCGCGACGGAAAGCTGGCCACCCCAGAAGCGGTCGAGCGGGTCTGCGACCAGTTGATGGTGGCCCTGCTGGACATCGAAGCAGTCACTAATGGCCACGTGCACAGCGCGGCGGTGTCGGCGGTGGCCGATCACTCCCAGATCCAGATCGAGTTCAGCGTCGACGTGCCCACCGTAGAGGAAGCCAGCCTCGTGGCCCGCACGACCGTGCAGTCGGCCATCGCGGACATCAGGCACCTGCTAGATGTCGACGCGATCAACACCAGGCTATTGATCACCGCCTGATCGCTGACCCTTTGCCGATGCGCGGCTGTGCCGCAGCTGAGGACGACCTGGCCCGGCGATCGGCCGGCCGGGCTAGAAAGTCACTGATCACGGGCGGACCGGCTGGTATCCCGGCTCCCGGCAGATCGCTTGGGTCCAGCGTGCCGCGCACGGAAGAGATGGCCGCTTATCGCGGCGCGACACAGGCTAGGTGTCACACTGGCGCCCCCGGCAGGATTCGAACCTGTCTAGTCGGTGTGTCAACGAACTAAGCCCGACCAGGGCTTTTCCCTTGCTGGCTAGCTCTTTCGCTGATTTGCCGGACTGTCACGAGCGGACAGAAGCAGACAAACTGGTGCTCTCATATTGCACGTTATTGCACGACGAGAGGCCAGACAGGATGCCCAGAGCCACGAAGCGGAAGCTGCGAGAGCCGTTCGGCCGAGTGAGGAAGCTGCCATCGGGGCGATACCAATCCGGCTACATCGGCCCTGACCTTGCGCTTCATCACCCCTCGGGCACGTTCGGCACGCTGATGGATGCCAGTGGCTGGCTGGCGGCCGAACGCCGGAAGATCGACAACGGGGATTGGACCGCACCGAGCCGACGTAACAGCACGTTGCCACCGGCAACGTTCGGTGTGTTCGCGGAGTCCTGGCTGACGGATCGACCGCTGAAACCGCGTACCCGTGATCTCTATCGCCGGCTGCTGGACCAGAAGATCCTCCCGACCCTGGCTGACGTGCCGCTCAGTGCCATCACACAGCAAACCGTCCGCCAGTGGTACACGACGCTGGACCCGAAGCTGCCGACGCGGAGAGCGCACGCCTACGCCCTCCTGCGGACCATCTTGGGCTCAGCCGTGACCGAGGGTCTGCTGGCGGCTAACCCTTGTCATATCCGGGGGGCCGGCCAGTCGAAGCGCGTCCACAAGATCAAGCCCGCCACCCTCGGCGAGCTGGAGGTCATCGTTGCTGAGCTGCCTGACCGTTACGGCCTGATGGTGCTGCTGGCGTCGTGGTGCGCTCTCCGGTTCGGCGAGCTGATCGAGCTGCGTCGATCTGACATCGACGTCAAGGCCGGAAAGATCATGGTCCGCCGTGCCGTCACCGTGGTGAACGGTGAAGCCATCGTCGGTGATCCGAAGTCGGATGCCGGCATCCGTGACGTGGCGATCCCGCCCCACCTTCTGCCCGTCGTCCGCGAGCACCTGACTACCTTCGCCGAGTGGGGGAGGGACGGCCTCTTGTTCCCGGCCGCGATCAAGGGTGGCCACCTCGGACACGGCACGTTCTTCAAGACGTGGGACAAGGCCAGGGAGGCCGCTGGAAGGCCCGATCTCCGGTTCCATGACCTTCGGCATACCGGGGCTCGTCCTGGCGGCTCAGACGGGCGCCACGCTCGCCGAGCTGATGAGCCGTCTCGGGCACTCAACGCCGGCTATGGCGATCCGCTATCAGCACGCCAGCGATGATCGCGACACCGAAATCGCCCGGCTACTAAGCCGAATGGTCGAGGCAAAGTAGGTATTTCTATTAGTGTGACGCGGCTCACATCGAGAACGGCTAACCTTCCGCAGTGACCCCCAAAAGTCATGAGAAACTGGAACTGCCACGTAAGGAAACCACCGCTATGCTTCACGCCGAGGTATCGGCCAATGGCGGCAGGTCTTGAGGGCTAGGACCCTGGGGTAGCTCGGGCAGTACGGTCAGATACCTACCCTCTGAGCTCCAATAAATCGGGATGATTGACCGAGGTCTGAATCCCCAGATCGCAGGGAGCCGACGGGCTCCTTGAACGCGGACACGAAGGCCGCGCGGGCCTCGGGTTGGGCGTTGATCAGCGTGCCATCCATAGGAAAGCTCTATGGAAGGCCGCGCCCATGTCTCCAACCGTCACCCCCCGCAAGCTGCGGGGAATCGATGAGGCCGCCGACTATCTCGGCGTCACTCCGCGCACAGTTCGTCGCTACATCGCCGAAGGGCGACTGACCGGCTACCGCATCGGGAACAAGCTGATCCGCGTCGACATGGCCGACGTTGCCGCTCTCGTCGTCGCTGTCATCCCGGGCGAGGTGTCCCGGTGAAGGGCCGTCGAGAGAGAGCTGAGCTCGCGAAACTTGCGGTCAGGCGGCGATCCGCAACAAGTCCGACGACGTGGTCCACGCCGACGGAAGCGACTGCTTCATTCAGTGTCCATTTTGCGGAGCTGAAGCTTTCTACCAACCCGACGTGGACCTTTGCTATCACCGCTGGGACGACGCCGGCACCTGGTATCCGTGCCGTCTCGGGCCGAAAGTCGGTGCCCCAGCTTCGACAAGTCGAAGGCCGCACCCCCCGGACTGGAAAATGCGGCCCCCACGACAGCGGCAAAGCGGTCAGCACAAATCATAGCTGAGGTCGAGCGTTGCCGCGAAGCTCAATCGGCAGTCGCCGCGTCGCTTATTGCCCGGGCCGAAACGGCTGCCCAGCTTGCCCAGGTTCGCCAACTGGCCGGCCATTTGGTCCCGGCTGGCGGTGGTCACGGTGGTTGATCTGACGCAAGATCAAAAGCAGGCGATCGAGTCGGCCCGATACCTCGCTGAATGCGGGGTGCGGATCTTCGTCGCCAGGGCGGCCACAGCAAGAGATGTCTGGCTTCCGAACGGAGGAACTGATGGCACCGGCTATTGGCTCCCGAAGAAATGGGAGCAGACCGAAGCAGACCCGGCCGTCTTAGATAAGTGGGAACCAGGGATGGCGGTCTGCGCCCTGATGGGTGACGTGATCGACGGTCTCGACGTCAGACCCCCGCAACGGGGCCAGGAGACTTTCGAAGGGCTTCAGGCTGCGGTATGTGGCCCCGGTCATACGGGCGCCAGGAGACCCCCTCCGGTGGCTTCCACGACCTCATCGCTGCGCTCGGGGGTTGGGACCAAGGGCGGGCTCAGGCTCGGACTCGACGTTAAGGGCGGCTATCGCGACGGCTCAGGCCGAGGCTTCCTGTTCCTCGCGCGACCGTACGCAAGTCGAAGGTACCCGGCGAAGGGGTGCGCGCCTACCGGTGGACGGTCGAGCCTGATCTCACCGACCTGGTGGTGGATGGCCTAATCGATGAGTCGGGGCATGGAATGGCGGAGATGATCGAGGGTTCGCGGTCGTCTCCGCCGCCAAAAGTTCCCGCCCTCAACGCGCCGTCATCGGTGGCAACCACCAACCCACACGAGGGACCCATTCCGGCAGGAAAGCGGGACACGTCGCTGCTCAGATACGCCTGGTTGCTGAGGGGAAGGACCTCAGCGAATTCCGAGGCTCGCGCCCTCATGGGCGAGCGGTGGAAGGCGTGCGAGCAGCCGCCAGGTAATGAGTACACCCTGGCCAGCGCGTTGGCGAAGGTTGACAGCGCCTACGCCAAGTCCAACCCGGGGACGGCAGCAGGCTCGGACGAGGGGCATCGAACAGTCGCGTTCACCCGAGCAAGCTCGATCAAGGTCCGGTCCGTCCACTGGCTGTGGCAGGGGCGTATCGCGCTGGGAACTCTAGCCCTGCTGGCTGGCCGCGAGGGTATCGGCAAGTCAACGCTCGCGTACGACCTGGCCGCGCAGATCACTAGAGGCGACCTGCCCGGCGTGCTATCGGGGAGAGCCCGCGTCAAGTCATCGTTGCGGCCACCGAGGACTCGTGGGAGCACACCATCGTGCCCCGGCTGATGGCGGCCGGTGCCGACCTTGACAAGGTGCTGAGGATCGATGTCACCACAGCAGACGGGGTGGAGACATCGCTCGTGCTGCCACGCGACATGACCGGGCTGGAAAACCTCATCGTTGCGGAGAACGTCGCCCTCGTGCTGCTTGATCCGCCGATGAGCCGACTCGACGCCGGCCTTGACTCTCATAAGGATTCCGAGGTCAGACAGGCGCTCGAACCGCTCACCAAGATTGCGGACCGCACCGGGTCTGCGTTCGTCGGACTGATCCACGTCAACAAGTCGGGCAGTACCGATCCGTTGACCGGGATCATGGGCTCGCGGGCATTTGCGGCCGTAGCCCGGTCGGTCCTGTATGCCATGACCGACTCCGACGACGAGACACTTCGTCACCTTGGGTTGCCGAAGAACAACCTCGGCAATCGGATCTGCCCACTCTGGACTACCGGATCGAGTCGGCGAAGGTAGCGGACACCGACGAAGGCGAGGTTTGGACGGGCCGGGTCAACTGGCTCGGCGAGTCCAGTCAGTCCATCCGTGAGCTGATGGAGTCTGCGATCGAGACCGAGGACGCGAGAAGTGCGACCGGTGAGCAGCGGCCTGGCTGGTCGATTCCCTGACCAGCGTTGGCGGCACGGCGTCAGCGGCCAAGGTCAAGGAAGCGGCCAAGGGTGCGGGACACTCGGGGTCATTGTTGAACCGGGCTCGGAAGAAGGCCAAAGTTCGGTCAAACATCGTCCCACGGGGACCTTTCCCCGCCAAACAATGTGGAGCTTGCCCGCCAAAAAAGCTAGTGATGCCAGCCCACCCAAGTCCCAGTCATGCCAAGTCTGGGGAGAGTGAAACGACTGACATGACTGACACAACAGGGCCAGTCGTTCCAGTCGTGTCAGTCGTGTCAGTCAAACCAGACCCCCCGCGAATGGCTTGTCTGGCGGGGGCAGTGAGGTGACTGGGTCGACAAATTGCCCGCCGAACAAGTGGGCCACATGCGAAAACCGAAACTGTCTCGCGTTTCAGGACTTGCGCTGGTTAGGTCCTGCGACCGCCGAGGCCCGGACCCCTCGGCCTGGATCGCCCCCGTAACCGACTTCCGGTCTCGTGCGTGCGCGCGAGGAGTGACCGACCAGAAGAGTTGCTCACTGCGGCAAGGGGCGGCGCCAGTGGTTGGGGCGTTTCGTGCGCTTGGCAGCGAAAATGACCCGCCTCCCGCCATACTGCCCATCATGGGAAACCGAATCGGGTTCTCAAAGGCTGCCCAGCCTGCGCGATGTGCACCGGTAACGCCTTCACCGGTGCCGGGCGCACGCTTGGCCGGCGGACTGCCAACGTTGCAACCTTGGGGGTCGCGGCACTCGCGCGGCGTAATTGCAAGGCGTGCAGTCACCCGATGGCGGAGCATCACACTCAGCCTCAGGTCGTTGTCGTGGCGCAGCCGGCTCAGGCGGTCCCGGCGCCACCACCGCCGCAGGCGGTCCAGAGAGCCTTGCCGCTTCCACCGGGCTGGTATTCGGATCCCACCGACCGCCGCGCTCTCTGTTGGTGGGACGGCGGGCGCTGGCATCCAGAGACAAAGCATTTCCCCAGCCAGACCTAACTTCGCGGCGCGGCCGAGCGTTCGTTAATGCCTCTGCCGGCGCCGTCTCTTGGGCCTGAATTGCCGGGCGTTCAGGTTGAAACCTGTCCCACCGGTGGTGTTCGGCCTGGTCAGGGAAACATTCTCCGCGCCGAGCCGTCTCGTGCGCCATACGTGCAACATCGGCATCCGGGGGCGTCAGCGAGCTCACGGCAGGTCCGGATCTGCCCAACGACTTCCGGTCCTATGGCCCAGTTCTCGACGCGGAACCTGGCCGCGATCATGACGTGGCCGCGGATTGGCGCGAGGGCCCGACCGGCGAGTCGCTCGGTCTCGCGCGAGAGCCGACCGACAGGGTGCGAAGTACACCCAGACATGTGCCAGCAGGTCGTGATTGGCGTCAACGTGAACTGGGTACAGACCTCTCGGAAGCGGGGGCGGGCAATCCTCCTGCGATCAACTGATCTCGATGAGGAGACACCGTGACGACCAAGGTTGAGAAGTCAGTGCTGGTGAACGTGCCGGTGAGCACGGCGTACAACCAGTGGACGCAGTTCCAGGACTTCCCGCAGTTCATGGGCGGGGTCAAGAAGGTGACCCAGCTCGGCGACGACCGCCTGGAATGGGTGGCCGAGATCGCCGGCGTCCGCCGCCAATGGACAGCCACGATCGTGGAACAAGTGCCCGACCGGAAGGTCGCCTGGGCCGCCACGGAAGGGGCGACCAACGCAGGAGCGGTGACCTTCGACGATCTCGGCGGAGGCCAGACGTCGGTGCATCTGAGCTTGGAGTACGAGCCCGAGGGGCTGCTGGAGACGGTCGGCGACAAACTGAACATAGTCGAAAACCAGGCCGAGAAGGACCTCGATCGGTTCAAAGCATTCATCGAAGCGGAGGGCTACGCCTCTGGTGCGTGGCGGGGCTCGGTCAACGAGGGTTCCCGCGCCGGAACGCCGAATACGGATGACGCGGACGCGTCGCGCGGGGACAAAGGCAAAGCCGGGATATCTGGTGCGGCCGTGGCAGCCGGTGTCGGCGTGGCGGCAGCAGCGGCCGGCGCGGTAGCCGCCGCGGCGGCGAAGAAGCCATCAGGCGGCAACCAAGCCACCAACCAGCAGGAGGGGAAGATGGCTACTGCACGAGACATCATGACCGGCGCCGCAGAATGCATCTCAGTCAACGACACGCTCACCGACGCCGCTCGCAAACTTCGAGACCTCGACGTCGGAGCTCTGCCGATCTGCGGTGATGACAACCGCCTCAAGGGCATGCTGACCGACCGAGACATCGTCATCAAGTGCATTGCGGAAGGACGAGACCCGGCGGCCACCACGGTGTCGGCGCTGGCCGAAGGGAAGCCCGTGACCATCGGCGCGGACGACTCAGTAGAAGAGGCCCTGCGGACCATGAAGGACCACGGCGTCCGCCGCCTCCCGGTGATCGACGGACATGACCTAGTCGGCATCGTCAGCCAAGCCGACATTGCGCGCAACCTGCCCGACGACAAGATCGGTGACCTGGTGGAGGCCATCTCCTCCGCACCCTCCAATAGCTGACGAATCAAGCGCACGGGTAGCGCGGGTTTAGCGACGTTCCTGAGAGGGGACCACGATGATGACTAAATCGACAGTTCGACCAGCGCTTGATGTCAACCGCAAGGTGCTGGGCTCAGGCATGGTACTGCTGTGTGTCGGTGGCGTCTTATGGCTGACCGGGGCTGTGCTATCCGCTGCCGCGCTGGCTCAAGCTACCAAGAAGTGGATCGATCTATTGGAGGAGTCTCCAACCGAGATGGCCCACCGGCGAGTGCAGCAGTTGAAGGTTGCCGCCGCAGCGGGCTCGAAAGCATGGCGGGAGCAGGCCCGCTAGCCTCCGGATCCCTCCGGGTGACGGTGTGAAACGCCCCGAAGCCGACCCGCACGGCGAAGAGCGGTGCCAGTCGGTGCGGGCGACCCGGCCGGCGGGCTTAACCGACCGAGTCTGGAACACGCCGCGGGTACCACTACGTGCCGCCGGCCGGACCCGAGCACGGTGAGCGGAGGGCTCGTCTCTTGGACGAGCTGTAGGCGACACGGTCACGGATGATCTTTAGGGTTGAGGCTCCAGCCACCGGCGAAGAGCTCAGCCCGGTCGCGCTCCACACTCGCCAAGCCCTTAGCGGCCCGCAGCCGCACGTTCGGGTCGGCGTCCTCCAGCAGGTCGCCGTACGTCTCGGCCAGCACGTCGAGCCGAACGAGCGTGGTACGCCGCCAATCTTCGACCGCCATGTCAGGGAGCTGGCTCAGCGCTTGGGAGAGTAGGCGTTGGGTCCGGCTGAGCGGCATACCCAGTCGGTCAGCGATCCGGTAGGGCGCTAGTCCTCGGGCGTGGTGGTCGAAAACATCGGATAGGGCTGCGCCGTGCGCTGCCCGTTCACCCGGCTTTGTCATATTAGCGAGTCTACATCACTAGTTGAGGGTCGGGCGGGGACGCGGCGGGGGTGGTCCCCGAGCATGTCAGCCCTTGTGTAACAGAATGTCGGCCTGATGGCGGAGCACCACGGGGGTCAGCGGGGCATTCGTGACGTCGTCGCGTCCGTCAGGACCTCTCGACCGCCTCTTGTGTAACAGAATGTCGGCCTCGTCGGATGCGGTTCTTTCGCCTTGCCATTGCGTGGTCAACCGGGTGATGGTGGCCGCCGACAATCCGGCACTCGAGCCGAGGAACTGCTCCAACGCCGGCCCGAAATCTGAACTGGACAGGCGTGCAGATACAGCAACGACAACGCCTCCGCCACCCGCGGGCTCTTCCGCGACCACGCCGGCACAATCGATGAGGAGAACCGGCGCTCGCGACACCGAGTAGCCCAGATCGGCGTAGCGTGAGGCGGAACGTGCGCACAAAGGAGTTCCCATGTTGTCGAGCTACACACCTGTCGCAACGCTGCCCGTCTCCGAGATGACGAAGGCGCGCGACTTCTACGAGAACACCCTTGGGCTTAGCGTCGATCGCGACGAGCCGGGCGGGGTGACCTATACCTGCGGGAGTGGCAGCTTGTTCGTCTATGAGTCGGCGTACGCCGGGACCAACAAGGGCACGGCAGTGTCCTTCGACGTGCCGCTGTCGGACTTCGACAGCGAGGTGGCCGAGCTCCGAGCCAAAGGCGTCGAGTTCATGACCTTCGAGAGTGAAGGGTTCGAGTGGAGTAACGGAGTCGCCACGATGGGCGAGGTGAAGGCAGTCTGGTTCAGCGACCCGGACGGCAACATCCTCAACATCTCCGCCGGCGAGATGTAGTTGCTTGAGAGAGCTGTTCAGAGGCGAGGATCTGACAGCGGCAGCCGCGCCCGTCGAGGCGTTCAACTTGTGCTACCACCAGGCCTGCGACGATCTCGGCAACATCGATAGGCACGCGCTCGAGGTGAACAGCGACCTGATCGCGTTCGCGGCGCTGACGTTCGCGTACTCGACCGAGTCGGTCAACGGCGTGCCGGGGAAGAAGGTGCCGGGTCCGCGCTTCACCCTGCTGGCACCGGCGGGTCCGGAGGGCACGTTCGCTGGCCAACCGCTGGACCGAGCGCATCAACGGGTTGGGGTCAAGGATCGGCCGGAGGCCGACCGCGGAGCGGCCGAAGGTCCTTGACGGCCAACCTGGTGCGGCGCATGCTGGCCCCCGCGGAGAAGACGCGGATCCCCTCTGTGGGTTGGCCCCTCTCTGGATTTGTGGTGGCTTGCTCCATCGCCGGTGGCCCCGGCTGTGGACTGCCCTACTGGGTGTCAGTCATTCCTTCGCCGCGACCGGGCGGCATGGAGTGCGGTGCGACAACACGATCGGCGGGGTCAATCAGCAAGGGGCGACCACGCCAGTCCGGGGGTCATGACAGGTACGACCCGCGCCGACCGTGAACCTCGGTGACCCGACCGGCAGGTGTAGCCGTCAAGACGGGAGAAGAGGTGCGCCCATGGGGCTAGGCGAGCTGCAAAACGGCAGGCTGAACATGGTGATGATCGCCCAGCATCAGCTTTCCCCAGCGGAGTGGGCGCAGTGGCAGCGGGCGGTTGCGAAGGGCAGCGAACTCCTTTTCGACGCCAGCCAGGGCCAGCTGCAGATCGGCGACGTGTACTTCGCTGACGACGGCAACGGCGAAGATACCGCCGACGTGGTCCTTTATCCCTCCGGCGACCCGTCCTTCAGTCGCGGTCGGTTCGGCAACCCCGGCGCCGCAGTGCATCTTATGCCCTACGTCAGGCGGCAGGTGCTCACTCTGCTACATGAGCTCGGGCACCACCTCTGGAACCTAGGCGAGGAGTATTCCCAGGCGACGACGAGTCACATCATCGACTCGTCGGCCCCCGCCCCGAACGCCCGCACCGTCCCGATCCAGCCGTCGGGCTTGAGCACCGACCAGCTCGTCGACGAGGACGCCGACGCCCTGCTGACCATCAACGCCCAACTGGAGCGCCGGCCGGTCGTGGCCAACACCGCCACCTCGATCACGGTCGGCACCGACTTCAGCGCTCTGCCCACCGACGCAGACACCCCTACGGTGCGGATTCAGCGCCCCGCGGAGTGCGCCGACTCCGCCACAGCGAACTTTTGCATTATGGAGAACAGCCGCGGCGCCGCTGGCGAGCTCGCCCCCGACGGCACCTGGACGCCGGCCACCGACCCGATCACCGAGTTCTGCACCGACACCAACCACGACCCGGACGCCGACACCGATCAGGAGGCACGCAACGCCGACTCGTGCTGGGAGACCATCGTCGCGACGCCCGGCTACACCGGGCTGACCCTCCCCAACCCGGCCGCTCCCGGCCCCGGCGCCGGCTCGGCACCAGTCACCTTCTACGTGCTCGACCCCGACCCGCGCTTCGCCGTCGTCCTCGACCGCAGCCTCTCGATGGCGGACGGCAACAAGCTGCCCGACGCCCAGCACGGCGCAACCTACTGGGTCGAGTTCTGCGCGGTTGCCGGCGATCAGCTGTGCGTGGTCTGGTACAACCACAACAGAGACGTGCTGCTTCCGCTGACGGACGTCGGCACGTTGACCTCCGCGGAGCGCCATCAGCTGGACACCGACATAGACGCGATCACACCCGATGGCGCGACCAATATCCGCGACGCGCTGCTCGCCTCGCTCACCGAAATTTCCAGCGTGCCCACGCGCGCGGCGACCCAGGTCGCGGTGCTGCTCACCGACGGCATGCACAACAGTCCCTTCTTCAGCAGCGCCCAGCAGGCGGTGCCGAAGCTGCGGGAGAACGGCCTGCGGGTCTACGCACTCGGCGTCGGTGACGCGACCGAGGTCGACATCCCCACCCTCGACGACATCTCAACGGGGACGGGCGGCCGCAGCTACGCGGTGGGCACCGCCCAGCCCAACGAGATCGAGGCCGCATTGGTCGAGATCAACGCCGAGGTGCGCGGCGGCCTCATCGACAGCCTTCCGGTCGACCTGCCCGATAGCGGAACCGGTCTGGCGTGCAAGAAGCTCAAGGGTCATCTGAAACCCGGCGGCGAGCGGCCGCAGTGGAAGGCAGTCGCGGAGCTGCTCGGCCTTGAGCCGGGCGATGACAGCTGGCAGGTCGACCTGCACGACCCGTGCGTGTGGACGCTGCGGATCCCCGTTGAGAAGGGTGCCGGCCGCGCCTCGTTCACTCTTTTGCATCCGGAGAGCTCCGAGGTCTGGCTCTACCTGCTCAACCCCGATGGCGTCCCGCTGGACATCGGGGATCCCGGCCACGACCACGTCCGCAGCGCTGCGCCGCACGAGTTCTCGCTCGTCGCCGACCCCGCACCCGGGTGGTGGACCCTGATCCTGGTACGCCCCGCCGCCGGGCCAGCTATCCGCTGCCGCGTGGTGGTCGGGGTCGAGAACAAACGGTTGCGTACCTACGCCACGGCCCGCGCGAGCGCGCTGCTGGGCGAGACCGTCCCGGTGGAGGCTGGCGCCTCCTACCGCCTGCCGCTCACCGGCCTGCACGTCACTGCCCGGCTCACCACCCCCGGCGGCGCCCAGGTCGCGTTCACGCTCACCGACGTCGACGGCGCCGGCGAGGACACCGGCGGCTACCGCGGCGCTTTCACAGCGACCGAGATCGGTCGATATCACGGGGTCATCACGATCGAGGGAGCGGCCGGCGCACAGACGGCGCTCGGCCTCACCCGCCTTTTACACCTCGAGGACGACGGCCCGGTCGACCTCACGTCGGACGCGCCGCCGTTCCGCCGCACGATCCCCCTCCAGGTTCTCGTCCGCAGGCGGGGGACTGAGGTCGAGGAGGACGAGCGCGAGAAGAAGTACGCACAGCCGGACCGCGCCATCTGGGAACGCCCGAGGCGCCTGTCCTCACATGTCCCATACACGGCCTAGCGTCCGGCGCGCGCGACACCTGGCATCGGCCCCGCATCCGACATCCGGCCTCGTGCGCGCCACGAGTGAAGCGTCACTGACTGGTTGAGGGCCATCCACAGGTTTTGAGCATTGCTCCCCCGCCGGCCTCGTATCCGCTGTCCGCCTTCGTGCGCGCGAGGGAAGCACCCCAACTGGTCCGCTAGACGTCTGCTCCGGTAGCTCGGATGGTCCCAACTTGGCATGACGCTCAGGTTGCAATCTGCCCGACCGGCAACGTTTGCCCTATTCAGGGCAACAAGACCCCTCACGGAGCTGTTTCGTGCGCCATGCGTACAACGTCGACCCAGCGAGGTAGCGGGGTCGTGGTCGGCCTGACCCGCCACACCCTGCCTGATTCGTGTCTGCTGTCTTGTCATACGTTGACGATCCTGAGGAGATTCCGAGACTCGGGACTTCGAATCGGGAAGAGGGGATCATGGCTCATCATCGGCTAGCGTCGCGTAAGGGCGCGCTGCGCCTAGCGGCCCTTGGTGCCGCAGCAGCACTTACGACGGCGCTGCTTCCCGGGCAGGCGGCATCGGCCGCGCCCGGCGGCCTCGCGTGCGACAACCGCGCGAACAACACCTACCAGAAGCTGCTCGACTGCGTGACGGTGGGAGGCGTCCGGGATCACCTGGACGCCTTCCAGAAGATTGCGGACAACAGCACCGATCCGGTCTACCCCGGGACACGAGCAGCAGGGACCGACGGGTACGCGGACAGCGTCGAGTACGTCGCTGGCCTGCTCCGGGAGGCCGGCTACCAGGTGACGCTCGACCCGGTCGAGATCACCTTCAACTTCCCGGCCGTCCTACGACAACTGACGCCGACGGCTGCGGACTACGAGACGGGCGTCTTCACTGGCAGCGGCTCGGGAGAGGTCGAGGGCAATGTCATCCCGATCGACATCGACCTGACACCGACCGGCGGATCCACAAGTGGTTGCGAGGCTGCCGACTTCGCCGGCATTGACTGGAGCGGTGACAGCGACATCGCACTCGTCCAGCGCGGCACGTGCTTCTTCGGGACCAAGGCGTTCTACGCCGAGCAGGCCGGCGCCGAAGCCGTCATCATCTTCAACGAGGGCAATACGCCGGAACGCTCGGGCCTGATCGTCGCGGACGCGACGAGCGTGGACCCGCCGATCCCCGGGGCCCCCGGACCGGTCACGCACGACATCCCCGTGGTGGGCGCTAGCTTCGCCGACGGGGTCGCGCTGGCTGCCGAGGGTTCCACCGCGTTCATCGAGGTGCTGCCGGCTGAGACCCGCACCGACTACAACGTCATCGCGGAGCTGCCGGGCAAGAACGAGGACAACGTCGTGATGGCCGGCGCCCACCTCGACAGCGTCATCGAGGGACCAGGCATCAACGACAATGGCTCCGGCTCCGCGGCACTCCTGGAGACGGCGCTGCTGATGGCCAACCTCAATCCTCAGAACACGCTGCGGTTCGCCTGGTGGGCCGGTGAGGAGCAGGGTCTCCTCGGCTCCACCGACTACGTCGAGGGGCTATCGGAGGCCGAGCGGGACCGCATCGCGCTCTACATGAACTACGACATGGTGGGCTCGCCGAACTACATCTTCATGGTCTACGACGCCGACGAGTCCACGTTCCCGGCACCGGAGGGCGTGCCGATCCCGGCGGGGTCGGAGGCGATCGAGGACCTCTACGAGTCGTACTACACCGCGATCGGTGAGCCGTACGACGACACGGAGTTCTCCGGTCGCAGCGACTACGAGGCATTCATTCTGGCCGGTATCCCGTCGAGCGGCCTGTTCACCGGAGCCGAGGACATCAAGACCGAGGAGCAGGAGGCGATCTGGGGCGGAACCGCCGGTGAGCAGTTCGACCCCTGCTACCACGAGGCCTGCGACACTATCGAAAACATCGATGGGCACGCGCTCGATGTGAACAGCGACCTGATCGCGTTCGCCGCGCTGACCTTCGCGTACTCGACCGAGTCGGTCAACGGCGTACCGGGCAAGAAGGTGCCCGGTCCGCGCTTCACCCTGCCGGCGCCGGCGGGTCCGGAGGGCACGTTTGCTGAGGGGAGTAGCGCCGGGCTCGCCCACGGCGCAACGGAGTAGCGCTAAAGCGGCGGGGGTTTTCCCTTTGGGATCGCCCCCGCCGGTCCGTCCAGATCTTTAGCGACAATCGCGGCGTTTGCGAGGGATGCCACCGACGGGAACGATCATGACTCCCGTCCAACCCGGCCCCCGGAGGTGTGGCACGCAGTGGGCAACTGTGAGGATCACGTGGGGTAACCGGGGTCGACCAGGGCCAATACTTGCGCGCAGCGGTGGTGTCTCAACAGTGATCTGAAGCCCTCGCACGCGCGCGCGTAGCGAGGCATCGTATTCGCCAAGGCGCCGTCCACGGCCGCACCCCGAACGCCTTCCAGGCCTTGGTGATGGTGACGTGGTTGACCCTCAACCGGGCCGCTAGCAGCTGGCCGGCGTCAACCTCGCGCTGACGAACCCACTTCCGGACCGTCTCCGGCGTCCCGATCCCGAGCAGCCGGGCAACCTCACCCATCGCCGCCCACTCCGAACCATGATCGCCGGCGATCTCGCCAACCATCCGGACCGCCCGCTCACGCAGCTCCGGCGGATACCTCTTCGACGTGCTTCCTGACATGACTCCAACCTTCCCAAGAAGTGGAGTCTCCGGACATGCCGGTGCGGTTCAGTCCGGGTGTGAGCGGTGATTGGGTTTGAGATTCAAGCAACCGGCTAAGAGTTCAGCCCGGTCGCGCTCCACACTCGCCATGCCTTTAGCGGCACGCAGCCGCACGTTCGGGTCGGCGTCCTCCAGCAGGTCGCCGTACGTCTCGGCCAGCACGTCGAGCCGAACGAGCGTGGTACGCCGCCAGTCTTCGACCGTCATGTCGGGAAGCTGGCTCAGCGCTTGGGAGAGAAGGCGTTGGGTCCGGCTGAGCGGCATACCCAGTCGGTCAGCGATCCGGTAGGGCGCTAGTCCTCGGGCGTGGTGGTCGAAGACATCGGCTATCGCAGCGCGGTGCGCTGCCCGTTCACCCGGCTTTGTCATATTAGCGAGTCTACATCACTGGTTGAGGGTTGGGCGGGGACGCGGCGGGGGTGGTCCCCGAGCATGTCAGCCCTTGTGTAACAGAATGTCGGCCTGATGGCGGAGCACCACGGGGGTCAGCGGGGCATTCGCGACGTCGTCGCGTCCGTCAGCCCGCGCCGAGTTCGCTCGCAGCCCGTGGAACGGGTACACCTTCGAGCAGGCTCAAGCCGACTTGTTGGGCCGAGCGCCACGCGATGCAGGGTTCCTTGGGTCGTCGCCTGCTCCTGATTCTTGGTTGAGCTAACGCTTGCTTCGGCTCGGGCTGCAGGTGATGGCCCAGGTGCCGTCGGCCAGCGGCTTGTCGGGGTGCTGGATGTTCACGTAGAGGGTGTGGGGGTCTTTGCCGAAGTAGATACCGCTGGCTTCCGCGCCGGGGTCGACCAGGGAAGCGAACAGCTTCACGTCGGTCGCCACGCCGTCTTGGGTGCTCTTACTGGCGACCCAGATGTCGCTGGGGGTGTTGTCCTCCACGATCCACAGCTGTCCGGTCGGGCCAGCCGCCAAGTTGTCGGGGCTGTTGAAGCCGGTGACTCCGGCGGCCTCGTTTTCAACCGGTAGGTTCACACCCGATTCGACGTAGCCGCTGAGTTGCTGGCTGCGGAGGTCAATGGCGACGACGCGGTCCTCGCTGGTGTTGGCGACATACAGAACGTTTTTGATGATCTGTACATCTTCGGGGCGGCCGAACTCTGTCGCCTGCACCGCATTCGAAGCCGCGTCAGCGTCTTGAACGACCAGGGCCATGTCCAGCGGCACCCATTCAAAGGCGCCGACCTTGTCGGGTAGGTGGCGGGGTTCCACACCTGCTCGGCGTCGGTCAACCCGGTGAGCTTGAGGGCATACAGCTGACCATCGGAGAGATCGCCGCGGACGGTGGGCACGAATCGGTAGATGGAGCCGCCGTTGAGTTCGTCGATGACATAGACCGACCCATCCTGGTCGGCGCCGATTCCCTCATGCCGCATGATCCCCAGTTCTGGCCGTGCCTCGACGCGGGACACCACGGAGGGGTCTTTCGGGTCGAGGAAGGCCTCGAAGAGCCGGCCGCCGGCGGTTTCCTCGGCGAACAGCAGGGTGCCCCATGGGTCCAGGTCAAACCATCAAGGCGTCGGTACCCCGCGTCCTGCACCAAAACTTTGGTCTCGCCCGTCTGCAGATCGACAACCGACACGGAGCCATTGCTGCCGACCTCGTGTGTGCGGTATAGGTAGCGGCCGGCCTGCTTGCCGGTTTCGTTGGTGACGTTCATGTCGGTCAGGTCGTCAACACCGGGATAGATGTCGAGGACGGTTTCGTCGCTGACCAGTCGCTGAGTGCAGCCGTTGGGGACGATGAACGGCTGGGTCCACGCGGCGGTCTGTTGGCCATACGCCGAACCCGCGATCGGCTCGAACGACATGGGGCCACCGACGGCGGCGGCCTGCGGGGCGAAACCAAACGCCAGCACACCGGCCGCGGAAGCCGACTTGTTGGGCGCCAGCGTCTCGGCCCGCCGAGCCGCCGCCTCGGTGTGCGCAAGCCGCTCACCGGCAAGGAGGTAGCGAGCCACATCGGCGGCCAACGCAACGAACTGCCCGGTCTGCAGCCGAGTATCCGAACCGTAGTTGGTATCGGCGTGATCCTTCATTTGTGCCCTTCGCATTCGACCGGAGCCCCCAAGTACACCGCGTCCAGGTGAACGGAAGGTGGCATTCCGATTGACGCCTGCCTCGTGGCGGCACTTCGTGCGCTCGGAACCAATCCTGACCATGGCGTGAACGGTTGCAACAGCAACTCGACACTCACAGACGAGCAGCATGCGGTCGGCCAAACGGCTGCATTCGCGCAGCGTGGCGAACTGCTCGGGCAAAACGCGGCGGCACCTGGGGGGGTCGCGCCTGTGCTGGCCATGTCATCGGCTCGCCGAGCACGTGGGCCCTCACCCCCGGGCTCGGACTCGGGCTTGGCCTGATGCTGACCCCGTCGGTGAACGTCGTCCAGTCCAGCTTCCCCGAGAAGCTTCAGGGCGATTTCCGGGCTGTCCCGGAGCGTGTCCAATCTGGGGTCCTCGCTCGGCGCCGCGAACCTGCACCCTACGGGGAAAGCCTGGTCCGGAACCGGACCGGTAACCCGCGTCGACATCAGTTTCACCGGGGCCGGCGACTGGCACCCGGCGCACCTCGAACCCCCAAGGGCCCCTACCAATGGCAGGACTGGTCCTTCGACTGGGCCGCGGCCGACATCGGAAGACACACCATCCGCGCCCGGGCGACCGACGCTGCCGGCAACGTGCAACCCGAGGTCCCACCCTGGAACCGGCTCGGCTACGGAAACAACGCGATCGAAGTCCCCTACGTCGACGTGACGCCAGAATGATTACGAGCGCGACGCCTCGGCCCGCCCGGCACCGGTGCGTACGCGAGCGCCCACCTTTGGGGCACCGAGACGAACGCGCCCGCCCTCAGGCCAACTGAAAGCGGATTCGACCTCGTGCCATCCGCTCCATAATTGAACCCGTCGCCAAGCCACAGGCGTGCGCCGCTGACAACAACGGCAGGCTGCTCAGCGCGGGTCGGAGCAAACGACCACGACCCCCGCCGGAGTAGTTTCACCCATGTGCCGCCCACCGACTCCGACCAGCAGCCTGACGGCATCCCGGCTGAGACGATCAACCGCAACTGGACCGAGCTGGTTCAAGAACTGCGGTCCACCCAAACCGGGGTGCTGGTACTGACCGCTTTCCTCCTGACGCTGCCCTACAGCGACAAGTTCGACACAATCGACAGCGTCCAGCGAATCGCGTATCTCCTGGTCCTGACCGGAGCCATTGCCACCACTGCGGTGGTCATGTCTCCGATCGCCTACCACCGGATCCTGTTCCGACGCGGCCGACGGCCATGGCTGGTTGCGACGGCCAACCGGCTAGCCCGGACCGCGCTAGCGCTGGTTGCGCTAACCACCTCCGGCGTCGTGTTCCTGACCGTCGACCTGACCGTCGGAAGGATCAGCGCAGCCGTAGCATCACTTGTCGCGCTCATCGGCTACCTCGTGCTGTGGGTAGGCGTGCCGCTTCGAGCCCGACCCTGAATCTCGTTTGCGGCCGGGTGACCGCGATGTGGCTCAGAATACGGCGCTTATAATTGATCATGTTGCGATAGCCGCAGCCGACCCGCTGCACCTGCTTGATGATCCGGTTGAACCCCTCGGTGCGGGCGTTGGACACGCCGTGGGTCAGCGCGACCAGGACGGCCGGCCAAAAGGTTTCGATCGTCCGGGCGAGCCGGGCCGCTTCGGGTAGCTGAGCGTCGAGCGCGGCGTCGTAGAAGTCGGCCAGCCGCCACCGAATCTTGGCCGGCTGTCGCTCGTTGAGCAGCATCCGGAGCCGTTCCTTCACGGCCCACACGGCGCCGATCTCGTGGGTCGGGTCGCAGCGGTCCAGCATCGCGTTCAGCCGGGTCCACTGCTTGGCGCTGAGATGGTCGGCGCCGGTGAGCAGCAGCCGACGGTTGACCCAGACCGGGTCGGCGGCAGTGCCGCGCCGACCGAGCAGGTCCCGGGTGACCCGTTGCCGGACCAGTCCGAATCTTCGGTGACCATCTGGTTCGTCAACGCGACGAGGGCCACTTGTCGACGGCGATCACCGCTTCCGGCAGCGCGACCCGGATGCCCGACGCGTGGGGTGCCGCGGGGTCGATGACCACGATCTCGATGGCGGCCCGAAACGCTGGCGTCTGCTCGGCCATCCACTCCCGCACACAGCCGCCGGTGCGGCCAGGAGCCAACCCCAGCAGCGATCCCGACCTGTCCCGGGAGCAGTCCACGAAGGAGGTCAGCCACGGATCGGAGCGTCGCCAGGTCACGCCGTCGAGGACCCAGCGACCGACCGGAACCGGGTCTCATCGATGCCCAGCCGGCTCGTCGGCTTCGGCTCCGGCAGTCAGCGGGCCGCCGCAGCCACCAGCGACTTGTGTGCGGTCGGCCAGGACACGCCGTACTCGGCGGGGACCTCCGAGACCGCCCGGTTGCTGCCGGCGATCGCGTGCGCAACCCGGTCCCGGAGCCATTCGGTCACCCGGGCTCGCGGCCGGATCGCGTCGCTGGTCTGGGTGAACGATCGCCGCGGGCACAACACCTCGACGCAGACCGGACGCCGTTTTCCCATCACAGCTCGGCAACTGTCCCGACGCCGGCAGATCCTTCACCCCAACACAGCGGCCGGTCCCGAACCCGGTCAGACAGCACCCCGCACGCCGGGCACGGCGTCTGCGTCCACGCCGCGCGGCTGAAGGGGCGGCATTGGTGGCGAAATTGCCGGTACTGGTGCCAGGTCGACGGCGTCTGCGTCCACGCCGCGCGGCTGAAGGGGCGGCATTGGTGGCGAAATTGCCGGTACTGGTGCCAGGTCGATTTAAGACGAGCCTGGCGCAATTAGCAGGGACGTGCCCTGATACGCCTCCAACGTGATCGGAAAGCTTCGAGCCTGGTCAACCACTGTCACCACTCGATCAGTGAACATGTCGACTACCGACGCCGCGGTCGGCAGATGTTCCGACGTCACTGTTTCAGCCTGACGACTACTGGAGAAGTTCAAGACGGTGAGCTGAGTGAGTCCACTGCCAAGCAGATGAACCATGACCAGCAATGCCTTATTGGGCACGACTGGCACATCAACCTGGTTGCCGGTGTCGAGGCCATAGCGCGCCCGGAGGGTGAGGATGCGACGAACACCGGAGACGAAGGAGTTCACATCCTTGAGCTGCTCCGGCAGCGATCCGTAGAGACTGATGCTGCGCGGCAGCGTCGAGGACGGCTCCGCCGCCCCAGCGGGCCGGTTATCAAGCAGGTCGTAGGCAGGCCGGTGAATCCAGCGCGTGTCACCAGTCGCGATAAGCCCGGGGACCTCAGACCGGTCCAGCGGAAGCATCCCGCACAAATCCCAGCCCGATACGGCAAAAACGCCAGGTTGTAGTGCGTTGAACATGGTGATCAGCAGGTGCGCTCGTCGGACCTGGTCGACCTCCTCCCGATCCAACTCGGACACGTCGGAGAAGCCGAGAGAGGCGGTGATCATGCTCGCTGTCGTGCAGGCGATTCCATTGGTTGTAAAGAGGGCGTTGTAGGGACCCGCGCTCCCAGTCAGCCGCTCGATCAGTTCCGCACGAATCGTGGCCGCCAGCTCCGCACCGGTTAAGTCGGCGCCGCGGAAGCGAAAGAGCTGGTCCGCGTAAGCGCCGGCGAAATGCACGAGCTCATAGGTCAGCTCATCGTGGTTTTGCAGGGCATGCACAAGGGAGATCGGTTGCAGACCCTGCCGCAAGGCGATCGTCATCGTTAGCCGCAGGAACTCGGTGTCGCCCGTGGCCAGGGCGTGGTGGTACGCCGGTCTGGTAACGAAGTCGTATGACAGGTCGGCCCCCCGCTCGGAGGTGTTCTTGATGTCGTCGATTGCCAGGTTCAGTTCCTGGAAGGTGAAGCCGCCAGTCTTCCGGACCATGCTGGCGACCATCTGATTCGCGGCCTCCGACAGAGGATGCCCCTCCGACCACGCGGGAGCACCACCCTCGGCGCTCTTCTCCAAACCGAGGAACCCGTTGGCGTCCAGTCTCAACGCACTCGCACCAAGGTCCAGCAGCGAGTGCATCGCGTCGCCCATCACCAAACGCATCCCGGCGCTCGTTGGGTCGAGCCAGTTGATCGATGGCTGGCCATCCTTGAAGTAGTGCAGATATACCCAGCGTCGCTGCACCCCGTCCACACCGGTAACCGCTGCAGTTGCACTCCAGTTGGTTTCCTTGATGCCAGGTTCGTGGAAGATCACCCGCTGCATCCGGCCGACGATGTATCCGGCCTCCTCTAGCCGTGCCTCGGCGCCGGCGTCAAGGTTCACCGAGTCCTTCCCGGGTGGCACGGACGGCAGGAGACTCCAATCTTTGGGAGGGATTTCCGTCATCTGATAGATGCCCGGGTAATCAGCCACCTTCATTTCGGCCAATCGAAAGTCAGCGCCTTTGCCGGTATGACCAGGCACGATGTCATCGATAACGATCCCTCCATGGGCAGCGGCGACCTCACACAGCGTTCGAAATTCTGTTTCCGAGCCAAAGGCCTCGTCGATCCGAGTGCTGATCCGGTCGAAATGTCCGTCGACACTGGGAGTGACATCCCAGCCGGTGATCCCTCCCGCCAGCTTGACCGGGCCAGTGTGGACCGCCTTGATGCCCACGACCTCAAAGACTCTCCACAGGTCCTCATCAGCGAGCGAACCCAGGAAGGACTCTCCGTCCTTGGTGATCATCGAACTCGGGTACGCCGTGAACCAGACAGACGCCTTCTTGATCGCCGCCGCCGGATCGGAGTAGGCGAACGAGTTCTGTGACATGCCGGCCGACCCAGCGAACTGCGCTGCCACTTCGCTGGCGCGCGCCAACATCGACTCGCGGTACAACCAGCCGACATAGCTGTCGTTCACCGGCCCCCCCGATGCTGCGGGTGGCACACCGAGCAGCCCTCCCGCGCTAGTTCAACCGTACAAAGCGGGGCGCCGAAGACGTGGGCTCTAGGCGGCGCCGAGCGCCGCTGCCACCTCGAAACCAGGTGCATGCTTCGCACCAGGGCCTCGCTTGCGGCAGGTTGCGCGGACCGACCTCGCCGGCGACCAGTCCAGCCGGCCAGGACAATCGAACCTGACACAGAGTGAGCAACACCGACGAAAGGCACGAACGCGCTGCCGTGGCCAGTGATTGCAGGGCAGCTCCCGCTCGGGTCCAGAACTCGAATCCGGTTGACAGCTTGAGCCGGCGAGGCCAGCGTCCAGCCCTGAGCGGCTCGACGGACGCGGATGGCGTGACTCATCGTGCGTCGAAGCCGTTGCACCATGTAGCTGAATCGTTGCGGGCATCATCTGTGGTGTTCTCTGGCTGCTGCAACGAAAGAAGGTCGCCGAAATCGACAGAGTCTGCGGGACTGACACCGGCCGGTCCGCCCCCGAAGGCCACAATCGCCCCCGCCTCATCAGGTCTGCCGGCGGCGGCTAGCTCAATCACCACGGCACCTCATCTTGATCTCTCACTTCGTTCCCCCCCAATTCGATGTGTACCGTGCGCGGCTGCTCTGAATCGCGACCTCCGGGCTGACCTTGACCGAGTCACAGGGGGAGGACCTGGGTGGCCCTCCGTTTCCTGCTTGACAGACTCCACCTGTGAAGAGTCCTCGAGGTACCTGACATGACGCGCTCACCAGGACCGACTTCAACGGCGCGATCGTGTAGAGCCGGCGGCTCGGCTCCGAAGGTCGTGGCAGCGTTCTTGCCATCGCGTCAAACACCTCGGCCTCGCCTGCACGAGCGGGAACCTCCAGCCGCGTGCGGCTATGTCGTTGGATCGGGTTCTTCGCTTGGCTCGGGTTCTTCGCTTGGCTCGGGTTCTTCGCTTGGGTCGGGTTCCTCGCTTGGCTCGGGTTCTTCGCTCGGCTCGGGTTCCTCGCTTGGCTCGGGTTCTTCGCTTGGCTCGGGTTCTTCGCTCGGCTCGGGTTCCTCGCTTGGCTCGGGTTGCTCACTTGGTTCCGCGGGAGGACTCGGTTCTGGGGGCTGGCTTGGTTCGGCGGGCTGGCCGTGTCGAGGTTTGCTGGCCTGGGGCGGTTTGGTGCCGGTGTTGCCGGTGCGTTTCGTTGAGGATCTGTTGGGCTGGTTGCGCTTCGGTGCCTTTGTTGCCGGCTTGGAGTCGGCTCGGGATGGCGCCCGTCGCGACGACGCAGGCTTCGTTGGACGCGCTGCCCCGGCTGACGGGACGCGGTCATTCCCCACCGGCAATACCTGTCTTGATGGGGCAGGCCTAGAGCGGGCTGCGAGGCGAGTGCGATCCGCAGCCCCACCGTTGGCCGAGGGCTCGCTGCCATCCTCACGGTTTCTCCCGGCTGGCCGAGTCGATGGGCGGTCACTTGGATCCGCCAGGGCGCCGTCCCTGGACAGCGAGTCGATCGCGCCGGATCCTGCGTTCGCCGAGTCCCCCGCCGCCGATGCGACGGGAGGGGTGCCTGAGTGTTCCACGCTCAGTGCGGCTAGCGGCACCAGCAGGCCAACGAGTCCGGCGGCGACGAGGAGAATGCGACGGTCGCGGGTGGGTCGGCGGGGCCGGTGGTACTCCATTGGGGGAGTGGTGACAGCTTGTGCGGTTGGTCGTGCCCGGGCGGTTTCGGCGAGCAGACGGCGCAACTCGGTCTGCATGGCCGCCGCGGTTGGGTAGCGTTCGTCGGGATGTTTGGCCAGGCCGCGGACCAGGACGCCGTCGAAGGCGGTGCCGAGGCGGGGGCGCAGCTGGCTGGGGGGCGGCGAGAGGCTGGCCAGGTGCTGGTAGGCGAGTTCGGCGTAGTCGTCGCCGGCGAACGGTGGCTGGCCGACCAGCAGTTCGTACAGTAGGCAGCCGGTGGAGTAGACGTCGCTACGCACATCCAGGGGATCTCTGCGGATCTGTTCGGGGGAGAGGTATTTGGCGGTGCCGAAGCCGTCGGCCTCGAGTGCGGCGCCGGACTCGGTGGGGAGGAGGGTCCGGGCCAGACCGAAGTCCATCAGCTTGATCTGGCCGGTGCGGATGACCATCACGTTGTCCGGTTTGATGTCGGCGTGGACGATGCCGGCGTCGTGGCAGCAGGTCACCGCCTCCAAGACCGCGATGGTAAGTTCCAGGGCTCGGGCCGGCTGCAGCGGGCCCTCACGCCGCAGCAGCCTCCCCAGAGTTTCGCCGGCGACGTATTCGGTGACGATGTAGGGCGTGGGCACACCGGTGCCGGCGTCGAGGTCCTCTCCGCTGTCGAAGACGCGCACGATGGCGGGATGGTTCAGCTTCGCCGCCCACCGGGCCTCCGTGTCGAAGAGTCGCCGGGCGGCCGGGTCATCGAGATATTCCGCGGCCAGTTGCTTGATCGCCACGGGCCGGCCCAGCCGGATGTCGAGGCCAAGGCTCACGGTGGCCATGCCGCCACGACCCAACGGCGGCCCCAGACGATAGCGGCCAGAAAGAACGGTCGGGTCGCTCACCAATCCCCCTCACCGCCGGCGACAATCCCGGCGCTTTCGCCGACGCCCGCCCAACCGTTCGAACGGTCACATGGACCTGGCCAAATGGTAGGCCCCCCACGCTCCGCCGATATACCAGCAGGCCGAGTTACTTCATAGAGCTGGACGCTGCTTGGGTGATCGTGTCACCGACGGCCCGACCGGCGAGGGCCGGTCTGGTCACAAGGTCGGCGTCGACGTGGCTCGTGCCCACGACACAATCGACAGCGTCCAGCGAATCGCGTATCTCCTGGTCCTGACCGGAGCCATTGCCACCACTGCGGTGGTCATGTCTCCGATCGCCTACCACCGGATCCTGTTCCGACGCGGCCGACGGCCATGACAACGACAGGCGAAACCGTCCGCCCGGACGCCACCCGGGCTGACGGACGCGACGACGTCACGAATGCCCCGGCTGACCCCGTAGTGCTCCGCCATCAGGCCGACATTCTGTTACACAAGAGCTGACATGTTCGCGGACCACCCCCGCCGCGTCCCCGCGCCCAAACCCTCAACCAGTAATCTAGACTCGCTAATATGACAAAGCCGGGTGAACGGGCAGCGCACCGCGCAGCCATAGCCGATGTTTTCGACCACCACGCCCGAGGACTAGCGCCCTACCGGATCGCTGACCGACTGGGTTTGCCGCTCAGCCGGACCCAACGCCTTCTCTCCCAAGCGCTGAGCCAGCTTCCCGACATGGCGGTCGAAGACTGGCGGCGTACCACGCTCGTTCGGCTCGACGTGCTGGCCGAGACGTACGGCGACCTGCTGGATGACGCCGACCCGAACGTGCGGCTGCGTGCCGCTAAAGGCATGGCGAGTGTGGAGCGCGACCGGGCTGAGCTATTTGCGCATGTCAAGAGCCTCAACCCCAATGACCGCTCACACCCGTGACAGTGTCGCCTACAGCTCGTGCAAGAGAACGAGCCCTCCGCTCACCGTGCTCGAGTCCGGCCTGGCGGCTTCGGTGCACAGGTTGGACGGTGCGGTTGCACGATGACCCGTTCAATGTTGCCCACCTCGGCGCAGCACGTGCTGGCTGGGAGCGCCAGGATCATCCGCAGCGTCCGAGATCCTCAAAACCGTGGTCGGTGACGCCGAACGTGAGTCCCATCGGCACCGACTGGGTCAGCATGGGGAAGGACAGATCCGTAGTGGTATCCGCGGCTTGTTCCAGACTCGGTCGGCTGGGCCAACAGCCGGCCGGGTCGCCCCGACTGGCATCGCTCATTCGCCGTGCGGCATCGGAAGTCGATCCTGCACGCGCTGGCGGGTGATCTTTCAAGTATCGCGCGCGAAACGGCTCGTGATACGAATCGCTACTCTGACGAGGGCAAACGTCACCCGTAGGGCCGAGTTCGCTTTCGTTGAAGACCGGGTCTCGGATGCCTTGACTGCAGCCGATCAGATCGCAGGACCCGGCGGCACCCCCATGACGGTCGGGCAGCGCATCGCTGACATGTTAGCCCGGCACGGACCAGGTTCGCCCAGTGCCCGAGGCGCACATCTACCGCGGGCCGTATCTTTACGCCGCCGCCGGCCGCGTAGTGGATCGGCTCGAAGCAGTGGGGGAAGACACCACCGGCATCTTCTGACCGACAGGCTACGTCGACGCCGGCTGCGCTCGGGCGCATGAGTTCACCGGACGCCGAACGAGATCGCGCACCAGGCTAGGTCAAGTCTGTCGGCTGCGACACAGCCAACGGCGGGCACATGGTCGAATCAGCACGAGACGTCATGGCCAACTTCCTGCTGAACGAGACTGGCTCCGCTCAATAGCACCTGACCCAGGAGAGTCCGCTTGGGTGTGCATCGCTTTGATCTCGGGACCATGCACGCGGTTCGAGTAGGGCGGTCCACCAATAGACGAGCGGATCGTGCAGGAGTGGATGCCAGCTGAAGACCTGGCGCCGGTGCGGCCCATCCCGCCGAACTTTATCGAGTTCCAATGGGCTCACATCTGGCGCGGACGCAAACGCGATCCCGTTCCCCGGGGCCCGCCGCTGGCAGCTCTAAGTAGCTCGCTGGGAACAGTGGCATGGCCGCCGAGTGTGCGCGGCAGGCCTGAGGAAGGTCGGGAATCACGAGGCCGCGCACATGTCACCGATCGGCAATGTCCGAAACAGGACAACGGCGTTGCTAAGCCGGGCTATGGGTAGTAGGGCTGTTCTAGTGGGTTCGAGGATCGGAAGATCGGGGGATCTGAGGTCGAACCCATGCTGCCTGAGCCGAGCCGACCGGTCTGAGATGTCGGACGCGGCTCAACGCAGCGATCTGCGAAGAACACGGAAGAGTCTGCCAGGCACCTGACAAGTCGGGAGCCTGGCGGACTCGACCGGACGCCGAGTGCCGACGCTCTCGTTCCGTTCGGACGGGTGTTCGCCTGCCTCCCGTTCGCGGAGAGGGGCCTCCTGTGGTCACCCTCGCCGCGAACCCTTTGCGTTAGCTGGGACGTCCCGCGCCACGCTGAAGGAGGGAGTGTCGGAGGAGATGCTCGGGGGATCATCAACTCCGACACTGTGATCAACGGTAAGGGCACGCCCGGGATACCGGCAACGCGAAATGCTGGCAACTTGAGGACATGTCATAAAGCGGACGCTGCTCCTCTGGGTGACGCGGCGACGATAACCGAAGACACTGCTGGGGCCAACGGGCTGCGGGTCGTCAAGGCCCAGCGTGTCGCGAACAGCCTTTTGAGGGCTCCCGCGCGCTCTACTCCGTGGGGGGAGCAGAGCGCACGCGGGTCGAACCTCTAGGCCGAGGGTGTAACGGCGTGGAGATGGCGTATATCACCAGTGGCTCAAGGTGTTGATGGCGTGAATCCGAGCTCGGCGAGGAGGTCTTGGGTTGTCAATACCTCCACCCCCGATTCCTTAGCCTGGTTGGTCAGCCGACGGTCGTGCGTTACAAGAGCCCATCCGCTGCCACGCGCTGTGGCCGCCGCGAGCGCGTCCCTGCCGTGCTTGCTGAGGTTGTCGCTTCCGAACTTGGCCAGGCTGTCGTCATCGCTACCGAACGCAGCCACATCGAACCGTGACTGGTTGAAGATGAACCCGTCCGACGGAATTAGCCTTCCGAGGTGGACGAGGACTATGAGCAACTGGACTCGGCGATCTAGATCGCCGGTCGCCGCTGCTTCATCAAGAGTGGTGTGGACGTACCAGATTTCCAGGTCGCCACGCTCGATTGCTGCCAGGGCTGCTTCATGGGCCCCCGGCGTGTCCACGAAGGGATCGAGGGCGCAGTTGTCGATGATGATTTTTCTCACACGCGGAATATTACAAAGCATTTGATCATGAGCGGTAACAGCTAGCGCGGGTGTTTGCGGACTATCGACCTAGTGATCGCATCGACCTGCCGTCATCGGTCTCCGACTCGTGCCGCGTGGCTGACAGGTATACGGCCGGTTGTCCGGGGACTAGCGTCACGTCGTAGGGGGTGAGGCCCCATGAAGCCTTTTAAATGCCTTGTTGGCAGACACCAGTGGCACAACGGCTGGAACGACTACCTACATCAGGTTGTTTGGACCTGCAAGCGCTGTGGTAAGACCAGGCGCTCCGACGAGAAGGGGGACCCCACCACGATGGACCCCGGCATGGGCGATGCCGGGGTATGAAGGAACCCTCAACGGAGGGGGTTCGTTGATCCCCAGCGCAGCAGTCTCGTGCACTAGCTGAGTGGGGACGTTGGACGTGCCAAGACGGTCATAGCCCGATCTTTGATCTGGCGATCGTGGCCGCAGTGCTCGGCGGCCACGGCCGTCGTCGGCGAGGGAGAGCGGGAAGCGGTGCCCATCGCACACACATCGTCATCACCAAATGACGACCCTCGACGGTCCGCTTGGTAGGGCCGACGCATTAACCAGCCCTGGCGCATGCGGCTGCGCCGTTGACTACAGCTGGGCCGAGCGGCCGCTGTCCCAGCTGTAGTCAACGTTCACGAGGTCGCCTACTTCTGGTGGGCCTGCGAGTTCCATTCCGCTGGCGCCAAGGATCGGGCCAAGTTGCGTCATGAAGGCGTCGAAGTCTTTCTGTGACTCCCACACGTCAAGGACGTGGAACACGTCGCCGACCATCCACGCGGTATGGCTGCGTCGGCCCGGCGGATGCCTTAACTCCATCTGGTCCAGCTGAGCCCACGCAGCGTCGTATGCCTGACGAGCGTCACTTTTCGGTGTGTTCACGACGTGAACTGCGATTGCCACTATCTCTCCCCTTTGCGTTGGCCCGGCTTAGATCGTCCCGTGCTGCACCTCGCAGGGGCAAGAACTGATCCCCGTTTCGCGACCAAGTCGAAGGTGTGCCGTCAGGGTTTGGGTCGCTCCTGGCGCTGAGCCAGCTCCCGACCCGACGTTCGCAGACGGGCGGCGTACCGCACCCGTTCGGCTGGACCGCGCGTCCGCTGCGCGGCGGCCTGCGGCCGTCCTTGACACCCTGTCCGGTGCACGAAGATCGGCGGCCATCACGGGGACGGGGAGAGTGTGGGGGCGCCCCCTTCGACCCTACGAGGACTCGCGACGGGCCAGGGCGGGATGGTCGGGAGGAAAGAGCGGGAGTATCCGGAGAACCGCCTCCATGGGATCTTCGCTTCCTGCTCCGGGAGCCTGACCTCGCGGCCCATGCACGGTCTGATCTTCGATACGCCCGCATTTGCTGAACTCGATCTCGCCTTCCAAGTTCCAATAGACCTCGTAGTACTTGCCCTCCAACTTGTCGAAGGTGCGCTCCACGATCTCCAACTGCTGGCGCTCGTTCGAGTACTCGTACTTGATGGTTGTGCGCACACCGCGCTTGGGAGGCACCTGGACGGAGAAGGTGAGGGAGCGGGCCGGTGCCGAGACCGTAGAGCCGGTTGAGGTGGTGATCGACATCCTGATGTTGTTCGAGCGACAGGACGGACACTTCAGGGTCTTGAGCTTGCACGGTTCGTCGCAGGCGCCGCAGTGGATCCTCAATCTGCTCGACTCCGCCACCGGACGACCTCCTGCTATTGCGCGTATGTTGCGCGCTAGCTGGTCAACTCAAGATCAAACTAGCTCTGACTAGGTGTGATACCGGCGCCCCCGGCAGGATTCGAACCTGCGCTCCCGCCTCCGGAGGGCGGTGCTCTATCCCCTGAGCTACGGGGGCCGGGCTTGGGCCGAAGATGAATGTACCAGTGTGCACCGACCTATCCTGCTTGCGTGACGCGGCGACCACCCTTTGGCCGGCCGAGCGCGAGCGTACGGACCCGCCGGGTCGTCGTCTTGGTGCTCGTGCTGACCGTCGCGATCGTCGGCTGTGTCCGACCGGCGCCCCCCGAGCCGGCGACGATGCGCAGCAGTCTGCCGCCGTGGCCGGCCCCGTCCGACGCCGTGTCCTATATCGAGGCCGCGGGGGTCGAGCCCGAGCCGTACGCGGCCCCCGAGGATGCACACCTCGTCCGGCTTGATCTGCAAGTCGAGAACGCCCCGGTCTCGGTGCCGGCCTGGGTAGGGATCGACCGGGCCCGCGCGCTTCAGGCGCCGGCGCACACCCACGACGACAGCGGCATGATCCACGTCGAGCGTGGTGCCGCAGCCACCTTCACCCTGGGCCAGTTCTTCACGCTCTGGGGCGTCCGGTTGTCTCCCTCCTGCGTCGGTGGCGTCTGCGGATGGCTCCTGATGCGGGTGGACGGGAGTGCCGCCCCCGGCGACCCGCGCGAGCTGCGGCTGTCGACGGTGAAGACGATCGAGCTGACGGTGTCCAGCTCATGATCACCAAGGGTGCGACGGAGCCGGTCTGGCAGAGTGCCCGGGTGAGCAGCGGCCGGCACCAGATCAAGTCACCCGTCGGGCGGCTTCGATGAGCCACGCCCACGTCGCCGGATCCATCCATGCCGACGCCGAAGCCCGGGCTCCCGGCTGGCTGGCCCGACCCGACGACGTCAACGCACTGCTGACGCGGCTGTGGAGCACCAACACCAGCAAGAACGCCGCTGGAATGCTCACCGTTGCCGGCCTGGGAGTCGACGAGATCGCGGCCGCGGTCGGCACGCCCGTGTACGTGGTCGACGAGCTCGATCTCCGCGATCGGGCCCGCGCCTTTCGCACCGCGTTCGCCGACTGGGACGTCTACTACGCGGCGAAGTCGTTCGTCTGCACCGCCGTCGCCCGGTGGGTGGCGGCGGAGGGCCTCGGCGTCGACGTCTGCACTGGCGGCGAACTGGCCGTGGCCCTCCGCGCCGGCGTCGAGCCCGCTCGCATCGGCCTGCACGGCAACAACAAGAGCTCGGCGGAGATCAGGGCCGCCCTGGAAGCCGGGATCGGCCGGATCATCGTCGATTCCTTCGACGAGATCACCCGGCTGTCGGCTCTGGCCCGGGAGCTCGATGTACGGCCACGGGTCATGGTGCGGGTGACCACCGGCGTCGAGGCCCACACCCATGCCTACATCGCCACCGCCCACGAGGACCAGAAGTTCGGGTTCTCCATCGCGGCCGGACAGGCGCTTCAGGCGCTGCAGGGCTGCTTCGACGATCCGGCCATCGAGCTGATCGGCATCCACTCCCACATCGGTTCGCAGATCTTCGACACCGAGGGTTTCCAGGTGGCGGCTCGACGGACGCTGCGCCTGCAGGCACAGTTCGCTGAGCGCACCGGGGTGGAGCTCGGCGAGCTGGACCTCGGCGGCGGCTTCGGCATCGCCTACACCAGCACCGACACCCCCGCCACGCCGCACCAGCTGGCCACTGCCCTGGCGGAGATCATCCCGGCCGAGTGCTCGGCGCTGGGCTTGCGCGTCCCGCACCTTTCCATCGAGCCGGGTCGTGCGATCAGCGGCCCCAGTGCCTTCGCCCTCTACGAGGTGGGCACCGTCAAACCGGTGGCGGTGGATGAGGGCGCGTCCCGACTGTATGTCTCAGTGGACGGCGGGATGAGCGACAACATCCGGCCGGCTCTCTACGCCGCCGAATATTCAGCCACCCTGGCCTCCCGGGCCAGCGAAGCGCCCGCCGTGCTCGCCCGTGTCGTCGGCAAGCACTGCGAGGGGGGCGACATCCTGGTTCACGACGAGTTCCTCCCTGCAGACATCCGGCCCGGCGACCTGCTCGCCATCCCCGCCGCCGGCGCCTACAGCCGATCGATGGCGAGCAACTACAACCACGTGCCGCGGCCACCCGTGGTGGCGGTCCGGGATGGGGTGATCACGACCCTGGTCCGGCGTGAGACGCTGGACGATCTGCTGGCCCTCGACGTCGGTTGAGGTGGTTGCGGATTCTTCCGCAACCGATCACATGGTGAACAATGATCCCGCGCAGTGGGTGATCCGCGAAAGCATTGACATTTGTGCGCAGGCCGTGTCGAGGGGTCCGGCGATGAGATGGGGTCAGCAGTGACGACGACGACGGTACGACCGCGCCGGGAGCGCGAGATCGTAGCCGACCCAAGAGCCTCAGCCGACGGAACCCCACTGCGGATCGCGTTGCTGGGCTGCGGCACCGTCGGCAGCGCCGTCGCCAGGTTGATCACCGGGCAGGCGAATGATCTGCGCGCCCGCATCGGCCGCCCACTGGAGTTGATCGGCATCGCCGTCCGGCGCGCCGGTCGCGACCGGCTCGACATCGACCCGAGTTTGATCACGACCGACGCAGAGGAACTCGTCGATCGCGGCGACGTCGACGTGGTCATCGAGTTGATCGGCGGCATCGAGCCGGCTCGCTCCCTCATCCTGCGGGCGCTGAGCAACGGAGCCTCGGTGGTCACGGCCAACAAGGCGCTGCTCGCCGAAGATGGCGCGACCCTGTTCGCCGCCGCCGAGGCCGCCGGGGTCGATCTCTACTTCGAGGCCGCGGTGGCCGGGGCCATCCCGATCATCCGGCCGCTCCGGGAGTCGCTGGTCGGTGACGAGATCACCTCGGTGATGGGCATCGTGAACGGCACGACCAACTACATCTTGGACAAGATGGATTCCGAGGGGGCCGGTTTCGCCGACATCTTGGCCGAGGCCCAGGACCTCGGCTATGCCGAGGCGGACCCGACCGCCGACGTGGAGGGGTTCGACTCCGCCGCCAAGGCCGCGATCCTGTCCAGCCTGGCCTTCCACAGCCGGGTGACGGCAGCCGACGTGTACCGGGAGGGGATCACCGAGGTCACTGCCTCCGACATCGCGGCGGCCCGGGAGATCGGCCACCTGGTCAAGCTGTTGGCCATCTGTCAGCTGGTGCCGGCCGAGGTGCCAGGGGAACCGGCGTCGGTCTCGGTCCGCGTCCATCCCGCGATGATTCCGCGCAGCCATCCGCTGGCGTCGGTGGGCGGGGCGTACAACGCGGTCTTCATCGAGTCCCGTTCCGCCGGTCGGTTGATGTTCTACGGCCCGGGCGCGGGCGGTGCGCCGAGCGCCAGCGCCGTGATGGGCGATCTGGTCACCGTGGCCCGGAATCGGCTGCGCGGCGCAGCCGGGCCGGGCGAGTCCAGCTACGCGGCGCGGCCGGCCACGGCCATCGGCGGCGTGCTGACGAGCTACCACATTTCGCTCGAGGTGGACGACGTCGCCGGCGTCCTGGCGACCGTGGCCCAGTGCTTCGCCGAGCACGATGTCTCGATCCAGACCGTACGCCAGCAGGGCCGCGGCGCCGAGGCCCAACTGGTCATCGTCACGCACCGGGGGCGGGACGCCGACCTGAACGCGACGGTGGCCGACCTCGAGCGGTTGGCCGCGGTCCGCGCGGTGAGCAGCGTGATGCGAGTAGAAGGGGAATGAGGTGAGTGTGGACGTCGACCGTTCCCTGTCCAGGGCGACCGAGCCGACCCGTGGCGTGATCGCACGCTACCGGGACTGGCTGCCGATCCGCGAAACGGACCCGGTGATCACCCTCGGCGAAGGAGGCACCCCGTTGATCCCGGCCGTCGCGTTGTCCGAGCTGCTGGCCTGCGAGGTGTGGCTGAAGGTCGAAGGGGCGAATCCGACCGGCTCCTTCAAAGACCGCGGCATGACCGTGGCGGTCAGCGTTTCGGCCGGTGAGGGTGCCCAGGCAGTGGTCTGCGCCTCCACCGGCAACACTTCGGCCTCGGCCGCCGCCTATGCTGCCCGAGCGGGTCTCCGGCCCGTCGTGTTGCTGCCGGCGGGCAAGATCGCGGCCGGCAAGCTCGCGCAGGCCATCGTGCACGGTGCCCAGGTGGTGCAGATCCAAGGCAACTTCGACGACTGTCTGCGGTTGGCCCGGCGGTTGGCGGACCACTATCCGGTCTCGCTGGTCAATTCGGTCAACCCGGCACGGATCGAAGGCCAGAAGACGGCGGCATTCGAGATCGTCGACGCTCTCGGCGACGCCCCGGACCTCCATGTGCTGCCGGTGGGCAACGGAGGGAATATCTCGGCCTACTGGCGCGGTTACACCCAGTACGCGGACGCAAAGCTCAGTTCCCGCCGGCCGCGGATGTGGGCCTTCCAAGCCAGCGGTGCCGCTCCCTTGGTGCTGGGCCGGCCGGTGACGAGCCCGGAAACGGTGGCTACCGCGATCAGGATCGGCAATCCCGCATCGACCGAGTTGGCGGTCGCGGCACAGCAGGAGTCCGGCGGACTCTTCGAAGCCGTCACCGACGACGCGATCCTTGCTGCACAGGGTTTTCTGGCCGCTCGCGAAGGCGTTTTCGTCGAGCCGGCCTCGGCCGCGGGCGTGGCCGGACTGCTCGCGCGGCAACGACGAGGTCAGATCGATCGTGATCAACAGATCGTGGTCACGGTGACCGGCCACGGTCTCAAGGACACCGACACCGCACTGTCCTCCCGTGGACCGATCCAGGCCGAGATCGTTCCGGCCGAGCTTGAGCGCGTGGCCGAAGCCTGTGGTTTCCGGGGCGACTGAGGAGCCGGGCATCGTCCTCGAACTCCGTCCCGGTCAGGCGACCGCGGTCAGTGTCCCGGCGTCCAGCGCGAACGTCGGTCCCGGCTTCGACTGCTTCGGAGTGGCCCTGGATTGGCGGGAGTACATCGAACTCGAGGTGATCGAGACCGGTTACACCGTTGAGGTGAGCGGAGAAGGCGCCGACCTCATCCCACGGGACGAGTCACATCTCGTCTTGTCGTCGGTTCTCACCGGGTTGGCGGACCTCGGCGCGCAGGCGCCCGGCCTCCGGCTCCGAGCGCACAACACCTTGCCGCACGGCCGCGGCCTCGGGTCCTCGTCGGCCGCCATCGTGGCGGGCCTGTTGGCCGCCCGAGGACTGGCCGGAGCCGAGCCCGACGCGAGCTGGATGATGCGGCATGCGAACGCCATCGAAGGCCATCCCGACAATGTGGCCGCTGCGATCTACGGAGGTTTCGTGCTGGCGTACGACGGCGGTGCCGGGGTCGCCGTGGCACGCGCCCGGGTGTTGCCGGAGATCACGGGTTGGCTGTTCGTGGCCGCGGCGTCATTGGAGACCGCGGCCTCTCGTCGGTTGCTGCCGGATTCCGTACCGCACGTCGAGGCGGCCGCCAACAGCTCCCGGGCCGCCCTGCTGGTGCACGCTTTGTCGGCGGCGCCCGAACTCCTGGTCGAGGCCACCCGGGACTGGCTGCATCAGGGCTACCGGGGCCCGGCCATGCCGCGCTCGTACGAGCTCCTCCTCGAACTTCGCGGTCGCGGGCTGGCGGCGGTGATCAGCGGGGCCGGTCCCTCGGTCCTGGTGCTCGGGGGCGCGGGTGAGCTGGCTGGGTTGGCGGACTTCGAGGTCCGGGGTTTCGCCGGCCGCCCGGTGCACATCGGCGGCGGGGGGCGGGTCGAAAGGGGATGAACGGGATCGTGTCGGTGCCGACCGATGTGACACGGGCCTCGGATTGAGTGCTAGCCTGGTAGCGCCGAGACGGTGAGTGGGAATCTTGACCATCTGTCCTGACTCGGCAGCGCCGACCAGGTCCGGCGCCAAGGAATGAAGCCTCTCGATCCATTCCGGCCTTACACCATACGAAAAAGAGCCCGAACAAGCAGTGCACGCGGATATGCGATGCGGATGAAGCCCTGCAGTGTGGTTTCACGCCGTGGCGGGACCGCGTGGCTGTCTCGGGAGATTGACCTGAGTGAGATTAGTGCTTGACCCGTCCGTCCGACCCGGTGTCGGTGGACGGAGATTTATCAGGAAGGGCCGTGCAGGCCTCAGAGAAGGAAACACGTGACCGAAATCGCCGAAGTGAACACCACCTCCCCCGACGAATCCGCCGGTGGACGACGGCGCAAGGGTTCAGGACTGGACTCGATGGTGCTGCCCGAGCTGAAGCAACTCGCTTCGTCGCTCGGACTGCGCGGCACCGGCGCCATGCGCAAGGGACAGCTCATCGACGCCATCCGGAGTGCTCAGAACGGCTCCGGCGGCGGATCGAGCAACGGCAATGCCTCGGCCGAGCGCTCCGGCAGCGGGGGGCAGAGCCCGCTGGTCGAGGAGCGTCCGCAGGAGGCCCCGCAGCGCACCGCGCCGGCCGTCGAGGCGTCGACCTCGATCGAGAGCTCCACACCGGTGGAGACGCGCCAGCAATCCAGCGCCCCCGTCACCGACACGCCGGACAACGGCCAGCGGACGGAGAGCGATGCGCGGGAGGACGGATCCGGTGAGCGCCGGAATCGGCGCAGCCGTGACAATCAGCGCGACAACCAGGGCCGCGAGAATCAGAACCGGGATCAGGGCAACCAGAACCGGGACAACCAGAACCGGGACAACCAGCGCGACAATCAGAGCCGCGAGAATCAGAACCGGGACCAGGGCAACCAGAACCGGGACTACGACGACGACGGGGGCGGCCGCCGCGGTCGTCGGCGTCGGAGCCGGGACCGCCAGAACCGGCGTGGCCGCAGCGGCGGCGCGGCGCCCATGGATCGGTTCGAGGCCGAACCGACGGTGTCCGAGGATGACGTCTTGGTGCCGGCGATCGGGATTCTCGACGTGCTCGACAACTACGCCTTCGTCCGAACCAGCGGCTACCTGCCGGGGTCGAATGACGCGTACGTCTCGCTGTCGATGGTCAAGAAGTTCGGGCTTCGCAAGGGCGATGCCGTCACCGGCGCCATACGCGCGCCGCGGGATGGTGAGCGCAAGGAGAAGTTCAACCCGCTGGTGCGGATCGACACCGTCAACGGGTTCGACGCCGACCAGAACCGACCGCGTCCCGAGTTCGGGAAGCTCACTCCGCTCTACCCCCAGGAGCGGCTGAAGCTGGAGACCACGCCGACCCAGCTGGCCGGCCGGATCATCGATCTGATCGCCCCGATCGGCAAGGGGCAGCGAGCCTTGATCGTGTCGCCGTCCAAGGCCGGCAAGACGATGGTCATGCAATCCATCGCCAACGCGATCTCCACCAACAATCCGGAGGTCAAACTCATGGTGGTGTTGGTCGACGAGCGACCCGAGGAGGTCACCGACTTCGAGCGGGCCGTCAAGGGTGAGGTCATCTCCTCCACCTTCGACCGGCCGGCCGAGGACCACACCACGGTGGCCGAGCTCGCCATCGAACGGGCCAAGCGCCTGGTCGAGCTGGGGCACGACGTGGTCGTGCTGCTCGACGGCATCACCCGGCTCAGCCGTGCGTACAACCTGGCGGCTCCCGCTTCGGGGCGCATTCTGTCCGGTGGCGTGGATTCGGCGGCGCTCTACCCACCGAAGAAGTTCCTGGGTGCGGCCCGCAACATCGAGGGCGGTGGCTCGCTGACGATCTTGGCGACCGCGCTGGTCGAGACCGGCTCCAAGATGGACGAGGTGATCTTCGAAGAGTTCAAGGGCACCGGGAACTCCGAGATCCGGCTCCGCCGGGAGTTCGCGGAGAAGCGGATCTTTCCCGCCATCGACGTGGACGCCTCCAGCACCCGTCGCGAAGAGCTGCTGATGAGCCGCGAAGAGCTCAACATCGTCTGGAAGTTGCGGCGGGTACTCTCGGGTCTGGAGAGCCTTCAGGGTCTGGAGATGCTGTTGGATCGGCTACGCAAGACGTCCAGCAACGGCGAGTTCCTGATGGCCATCACCAAGACCATCCCGGGCAACCCGAGCCGCGGCGACGACCTTTGATCAGCGCCGCCTGAAGGCGGGCCGCCAGTGCACACCGGACCTTCGCACCGTGGAATTTTCCGGAGCCTCCCGGGCGTTGCTGAGATTGGCGCCGCAGGACCACCTTGCGGCACACTTACCCTCCGGCCCCGGTTCACGCCGTACGAGTACGGCGACCCGGAGCGACAGAGAATGAGGAGAACCATGAAGCCCGACATCCACCCCGCCTACGGAGAGACCCAGGTCACCTGTACCTGCGGCAACACGTTCACGACCAAGAGCACCGCGCCGAACGGTGTGCTGCACGCCGACGTCTGCTCGGCCTGCCACCCCTTCTACACCGGCAAGCAGAAGATCCTCGACACCGGTGGCCGGGTCGCCCGCTTCGAGAAGCGGTACGCCAAGAAGTCTTAGCTCAACCACCCGCCGGGTCGGAAACCTCTGTGGTTTCCGGCCCGGCGCCTTTGTTTCGCCGGCATGGCCTGAGGCGGGCGCGAACAGCAGGAACAAGGAGTAAGAGATGTTCGAGGCTGCTGATCATCTGCGCCAAGAGTTTGCGGAGCTGGAAGCAACATTGGCCGATCCCGCGGTGCACACCGACCTGGCCCGGGCGCGTCGGGTCGGGCGCCGCTACGCCGAGCTGACCCCTATCGTCACGGCGCTGGACGAGTACGACCGGCTGACCGCCGACCTGTCGGCCGCGCGTGAGCTCGCGGCGGAGGACGAATCCTTCGCCCTGGAGGCGGCCGACCTCGAGCGCCAACTTGAACCGATCAGTGAACGACTGACCATGTTGTTGGCCCCGCGTGATCCCAATGACTCCTCCGACGCCCTGATCGAGATCAAGTCCGGCGAGGGCGGCGAGGAGTCGGCGTTGTTCGCGGGTGACCTGCTCAAGATGTACACCCGCTACGCCGAGAGCCGCGGCTGGAAGACCGAACTCCTGGATGCCCAGGAGACCGATCTGGGCGGGTACAAGTCGGTGACGATCGCGGTCAAGGCTCCGACCGCCGGCGGCCCGGACGAGATGCCCTACGGGGTGTTGAAGTTCGAGGGCGGGGTGCACCGTGTGCAGCGCGTGCCGGTGACCGAGTCCCAGGGTCGCGTGCACACCTCGGCCGCCGGCGTGCTGGTGATGCCGGAAGTGACCGAATCCGAGGTGGAGATCGACGACAACGACCTCCGCATCGACGTCTACCGCTCGTCTGGACCCGGCGGCCAGGGCGTCAACACCACCGACTCGGCGGTCCGCATCACCCACCTACCCAGCGGCATCGTCGTGTCGTGTCAGAACGAGCGCTCGCAACTGCAGAACCGGGAACAGGCGATGCGGATGCTCCGCGCTCGGCTGATCGCTGCCGCCGAGGAGGAAGCGGCGTCGGCGGCGTCGGCGGCTCGGCGGAGTCAGGTCCGCACTGTGGACCGCTCCGAGCGCATTCGGACGTACAACTTCGCCGAGAACCGGATCGCCGACCATCGCATCGGGTTCAAGGCCTACAACCTCGACCAGGTCCTGAACGGTGATCTGCAGGCGGTGATCACGGCTCTGCTCGAGGCCGACACCGCCGACCGGCTGGCCACCTCGGCCGGGTCAGTTTGACGAGCGCCGGTTCGGTCGCTGCCCTTCTCGCGACGGCCACTGAACAGCTCCGGGCGGTCGGCGTGGACAGCCCCGCCGCGGACGCCCGAGTGTTGCTGTCGTACTGCCTGGGCTGCGAACCTCGCGACCTCGACGGCAAGAAACCGGTGGACGACGATCTCCGCACCGAGTTCGAGGGTCTCGTCGCGCGCCGGGCGGAGCGGGTACCGCTGCAGCATCTGACGGGCCGCGCCCACTTCAGGTACCTGGAGTTGGCGGTGGGGCCGGGCGTCTTCGTCCCGCGCCCCGAGACCGAGGTGATGACCGGGTGGGCCGTCGAGCGCCTGCGAGAGATGCTGCAACGCGTGGTTCACCCAGTTGTGGTGGATCTGGGGACGGGATCCGGGGCCGTCGCCAAGGCGCTGGCCACCGAGGTTCCGCAGGCGCAGGTGCACGCGGTGGAGGTTTCCGAAGACGCCCTGCTCTGGGCCGGCCGCAACCTCGAGAACACCGGCGTGACATTGCACGCCGCGGACTTGAGCTACGCCCTGCCCGAACTGAACGGGACGGTCGATCTGGTGATCGCCAACCCGCCCTACATCCCGCTCGAGGCTTTCGCATCCGTCGCACCCGAGGCTCGCGATCATGATCCCACCGTGGCGTTGTTCTCCGGAGTCGACGGACTCAACGCCATCCGTGAGGTCGCCGTCACCGCCGCCCGGCTGCTGCGTCCGGGCGGCCTGCTGGCGGTCGAGCATGCCGAGGCGCAGGCCAAAAGCGCTCCAGAGGTGCTGGTCCGCAACGGATCCTTCGAGACAGTCCGTGATCACAGCGATCTCGCCGGCCGGCCCCGGTTCAGCACCGCACGACGATCTCGCGTGGGGTCGCGAGCGGAGGCGCCGGAACCGTCGCGGTAGGCCAGCTGGTACGCGCAGTTCTGGCAAGATGGGTCGAATGAACCCGACCGGCGACGACGCTCTCGGCGCGTCGCAGGCAGACCCGGTCCCGGCCGAGGTCGAGGCCGCGTATCGCCGTTTCGATTGCACCACCGACGACCCGGTTGCGTTGGCCGAAGCCACCGAAGCCGCCCGTCGGGCGGTGGAACGGGGGGAGTGCATCGTGCTGCCCACCGACACCGTCTACGGCATCGGCGCGGACGCCTTCGACCCCGATGCTGTGCAGCGGTTGTTGGACGCCAAGATGCGCGGCCGGGATATGCCACCGCCGGTCCTGATCGCCGAAGCGTCCCTGCTGCGAGCACTGGCCACCGAGGTGCCCGTGCCGGCAACGGAGCTCATCGAACGGCACTGGCCGGGACCGTTGACCATCATCTGCAAACGCCAGCCGAGTCTGCGGATGGATCTCGGAGATTCCGAGGGCACGGTGGCCCTGCGTGTTCCCGATCATGCGCTGGCCCGAGACATCCTGCGCGGCACGGGCCCGATGGCGGTCAGCAGCGCCAATCTGAGTGGGCGGCCGGCCGCCGTGACGTGCGACGAGGCACTCGATCAGCTCGGCGACCAGGTGTCGGTCTACCTCGACGGCGGGCCGCTGGGGGAGAGCGATCGGGCACCTTCGACCATCGTCGACTTCACCCGCCGAGCCACCGGTCAGGTGCTGCGGCACGGAGCGTTGAGTGTCGCGGAGCTACGCGAGAGCTGCCCCGATCTGGAGGACCTGGTCGAGGAGGAGTCTGTGGTGTTGCCCGACTCCGGCTCTTCGACAGGCTCCGGGAATGAGATGGAAGGCCCTTCGACAGGCTCCGGGCACCCGGTCGACGGCTCGGGAGGCTGAGTGCGCGAGTACCTCCTGGTGATGCTGGTCGCGGCCGCCATCACTTTTTTGGCCAGCGGACTGTGCCGCCGGTTGGCGTTGCGTACGAACGCGCTGGCGGAGGTCCGCGACCGGGACGTGCACACCATCGCGATGCCGTACTTCGGTGGCGTCGCCATGTTGGCCGGGGTGGTGGGGGCGATCGTCCTGGCCTGGCAGCTGCCGTTCCTGGGCCGCCAGTTGGTGGTACAGCAGGACTCGCGGGCCGTGTTGATCGCCGCTGGCGTGATCTGCCTGGTCGGGGTGCTGGACGACCTGTTCGATCTACCGGCGTTGACCAAGTTCGCCGGTCAGGTGCTGGCGGCCGGCATCGTGGTCGCCCTCGGGGTCCGGATGCTGTGGATCCCGTTGCCGGGTCAGACCATCTCCCTGGACGGCACCGCCTCGGTGGCCATCACCGTCTTCTTCATCGTCCTCTGCTCCAACGCGGTGAACTTCGTCGACGGCCTGGACGGTCTGGCCACCGGAGTCGTCGGCATCGGGGCGGTGGCGTTCTTCGCCTACTCCTACCTGCTGACGGTGGATCAGAATCTCACCCGGGCCACGACGTCGAGCCTCATCACGGTGGCCATCGCCGGCGCCTGCATCGGTTTCCTGCCCCATAATTTCTTTCCGGCCCGGATGTTCATGGGGGACTCCGGGGCCATGCTGCTCGGGCTGCTGCTGGCCACGTCCACGATCAGTTTGACGGGCCAGATCGACACCTCCCAGCTGACGGACGGTCGCGGCGGGCTGGTGCCGACCGTGCTGCCCCTGGTCCTACCCATAGCGATCCTGGCGTTGCCCTTTCTCGACCTCGTGCTGGCCTTCGTCCGCCGCACCTACGCCGGGCGCTGGTGGTTCGTCGCCGACAAGCAGCACCTTCATCACCGCCTCCTCGAACGGGGGCACAGCCAGCGCCGCGCCGTCCTGCTGATGTACATCTGGTCGGCCCTGGTCTCGTTCGGCGTGATCGTGCTCGGGTTGGTCACCAACGAGCGCCAGTGGCAGGTGGTGGCGGTGGTGGCGGTCCTCGCCGTGGTGTTGATGCTGATCACCGTCGGCCGCCCGGTGCGAGAACGCAAGGTCGTCCCGCGCGAGGAGTCGATCGTCGACTAGGTGCTGGATCGGCGACCGTCGGGCAGCGGAGCGCCCGATGGTTTCTGGACGAGTGAGTGAGCCCGGCGGCGGAGCTGGAACGCGTAATGGCCGCAAATCGCGCCTCGCGAGCGAGTGAGGAAGACATCGTCGATGGGGCGCGCAGCGGGCGCGAGCAGACAATGAGCGCCATCGTGGAGGCGCGCGGCGAGCGCGAGCAGGACAGCACAGAATCGTGCTAGGTTTCGCGGACGACACCACCCGTAGGGCCGGTTCTGCCGCGCCGCGGATGACAAGGATGTTGCTCGCTCATGACGCTCGAGAACCTCACGCCCACGCTCGGGTCCGCTCCCGGAACGAGCATTCACGTCGTGCGCGCGCGCAAGCTTCTGATCGGCGGTGTGGTCGGCGGTGTGACGGCCGCGCTGGTCTGCTTGGTCGTCTTCACCATCGTGTACGGGACCACGGGTCTGATCTCCGCCGGCCTCGCTGCGGCTATGGTGCTCTTCTTCTACGTCGTCGGCCAACTGGTGATGGTGATGTTCGCCGACGCCGGGGCCCGGACGCTGCTGGTGGTGTCGATGACCAGCTACACCGGCCGGGTCGTGGTTCTCGGCCTGGTTCTACTGCTCTACAGTCGATACGCCGACAGCTGGCCGAATCTGGCGCCGATGGCCATCTTTTTCACCACGATTGCGGTCGTCATCGGCTGGTTGGCAGTCGAGATCTTCGTCTTCTCGCGGCTGCGAATCGGCATCTACGACACGGAATACGAGACCCCGCCGAACACGGCGGACCAATCGTGACCCCCCCGGTGACGACTGCTAGCGTGTGTTCCGCCATGAAGCAGGGGACTGATGTGTTGCCGCCCGAGCAACCGACGCAGAGCAGCGGATTCCTGGTCGGGATGGACCGCGGCGTCGACCGCGGCATGCGAGTTCTGTCGTATTTGATCTCGGGTGTCATCGTCTACGGCTTCGTCGGCTGGCTCGCCGATCGCCTGCTCGGCACCGGCTTTCTGCTTCCGGTCGGGATCGTTCTCGGCGCAGCGGGCGGGGTGTACATGATCATCCGCAGATTCGGGCAGGTGCCCGATGAGGTTCCGGTCCGTCGGCGACGTCGCCGGCCCAGCGAGGAGTACGCAATTAGGAGGATGTCTCGGTGAGCCGTCTCTGGGGCCTGGCCCCGATGGAGGCCGAGCCGGAGCCGGCGGGCGGCGCCGAGGGCGAGACGTTTGAAGCCCCCGGTGTCAGCAGCTTCGATCTGCCGCCGATTTTTCCGGGGGTGCCGTGGTTCGACAAGTACATACTGCAGGCGATCGTCGCGGTGATCTTGGTTTTGATCTTCTGGCTGGTGATGGCCAACAAGAACAAGATGGTTCCCAGCAAGGGCCAGTTCATCGGGGAGACCGCGTACTTCTTCGTCCGCAACAGCATCGCCCGGGACACCTTGGGTCACGACTTCAAGCGCTTCCTGCCCTTCTTGATCGCGTTGTTCTCCTTCATCCTGGTCAACAATCTGTGGGGAATCTTTCCGTTCACGTTGTTGCCCACCGCCTCGCACGCCGGCTGGGCGTACGGCATGGCCGCGATGGTCTGGTTCCTCTACAACGGGGTCGGTATCGCCAAGCACGGCTTCTTCGGCTACCTGAAGAACACCACGCTTCCGTCCGGGGTACCGGTGTTCATGTGGCCCTTGATCATTCCACTCGAGTTCTTCTCCAACATCGTGGTGCGGCCCGTCACCCTGGCGCTCCGACTCTTCGCGAACATGTTCGCCGGTCACCTGTTGGTGCTCGTGTTCGTGCTCGGCGGGGAATTCTTGATCTTCCACGGCGGATCGATCGTCAACGTCACCGCCGGTGTTGTGGCCTGGATCTTCAGCATGGCCATCTTCGCCTTGGAGATCTTCGTTCAATCCCTGCAGGCCTTCATCTTCACCGTGCTCACTGCGGTGTATCTTTCCTCGGCCCTGGCCGAGGAGCACTGACCCGACCGCCGCACTCTCGCGGAAACTGTGAAAGGAAACACTGCAATGCTTCCACTGGAGCTCACCGGCTCGCTCGGCATCGTCGGCTACGGCTTGGGCGCCATCGGCCCCGGCATCGGCGTCGGCCTGATCTTCGCCTCCGTCATCCAGGGCACGGCCCGGCAGCCCGAGGCTCGCGGCGCCATGATGGGCACGGCCTGGATCGGCTTCGCCGTCACCGAGGCGCTGGCGATCATCGGTATCGCGCTCGCCTTCGTCTTCGGCGGTCTCTGAGCCGGCGATGATGACTCCGAAGTTGATTCTCTACGCGACGGAGAATCCGCTGCTCCCAGCGCCCATCGAGATCATTCTCTCGGTCGTTTTCGTCATCTTGTTGACCATCGTCATCGCGAAGATGGTGGTGCCGCGCTTCGAAGCCACCTACGCAGAGCGTACGGCGGCGATCCAGGGCGGAATGGAGAAGGCCGAAAAGGCGCAGGAAGAGGCCGAGGCCGCACTGAAGCAATACCAGGATCAGTTGGCCGAGGCTCGCGGTGAGGCCGCCCGGATCCGCGAGGACGCCAAGACCCAGGGTTCGCAGATCCTGGCCGAGATGCGGGAGCAGGCTCAGGCCGAGGTGGCTCGGATCAAGGCCGCTGCCGAGTCCCAACTGGAGGCGGAGCGGAATCAGGTGATGAACCAGCTCCGCAGCGAGATCGGCGGTCTGGCCACGACCTTGGCCGGCCGCATCGTCGGGGAGGCCCTCGAGGACGACGAACGGGCTCGGCGCACTGTCGACCGATTCCTGGCGGACCTGGAATCCGATGAGTCGTCGCAGGCGGCTGGGCGGTCATGAGTGAGGAAGCCGAAGATCGGCTCAACGTCCTTGATCCGGTCCTCGACGCGGCCCTGGCCTCCCGATCGACCCGCAGCGGGGTGTTGGGCGCGATCGTCGACGCCGTCTCGGGCGCTCGCGCACCGGATCTCGCTGCGCTGGCCGGTGACTTGTTCGCCGTCGCGGACGCCTTGGAGGCCAACCCGGCGTTGCGTCGAGCCCTGACCGATCCGAGTACCCCCGAGGACGGACGTCGTCAGCTGGCCCATGGAGTGCTCGACGGCCGAGTCGGCGAGTTGGCGGTGGACATCGTCGCCGAGGCGGCCGCCATGCGCTGGGCCGGCGGCCGCACCCTGGCGGCCGCCCTGGATCGGCAGGGGATCAGGGCTGAACTGCTGCGGGCCGACGAACAGGGTGAGCTGGAGGAGACCGAGGACGAGTTGTTCCGGTTCGCGCGCACGGTGGAATCGCATCCCGAGTTGCGCAACGCGTTGGCTGATCGTTCGATCGACCGGGCGGGACGCCAGGAGCTGGTGGCCCAACTGCTGGCGGGTAGGGCCACCGACTCCACGGTGCGATTGGCGCAGCGAGCCGTGGTGGCGCGCGAGCGGACCTTCGCCCACACCATCGAGGGATACGTCACCCAGGCGGCCGCGCAGAAGAATCGCGTGGTGGCCACCGTCCGCGTAGCCAAGCCGTTGACTCCGGAGCAGTCCGAGCGACTGAAGGCGGCGTTGACTCGCCAGATCGGCCGAGACGTGGCCATCCAGGAGATCGTCGACGAGCACGTGATGGGTGGCGTCCGGGTGGAACTCGGTCACGAGGTGATCGAAGGCACCGTGGCGGGACGCCTGGAGGACGCACGACGGCTCTTCACCTGACCAAACTCTTCAAGACCAGTAGCGAGATAACGAGAGCAGGCACATCGTGGCGGAACTGACTATTCAAGCGGAAGACATTCGGCAAGCCCTGGACAAGTTCGTTGCGGACTACCGGCCCGACACCTCGAACCGGGAGGAAGTCGGCACGGTGGTCACCTCCGGCGACGGGATCGCCCGGGTCGAGGGTCTTCCGTCGGCCATGGCCAATGAGCTGCTGGAGTTCGAGAACGGCACCTTGGGCATCGCCCTGAACCTGGACGTGCGCGAGATCGGCGTCGTGGTGATGGGAGACTCCGAGGGCATCGAAGAGGGCCAGGTCGTCAAGCGGACCGGCGACATCTTGTCCGTGCCGGTGGGTGACGGGTATCTGGGCCGGGTCGTCGACGCTCTCGGCCGGCCGATCGACGGGCTGGGCGACATCACCGACATCGACGATCGCCGGCCCCTCGAACTGCAGGCGGCCGGGGTGATGGATCGGCAGGAGGTCCGCCAGCCCCTGCAGACCGGGATCAAGGCCATCGACGCCATGATCCCCATCGGCCGCGGCCAGCGGCAGTTGATCATCGGCGACCGCAAGACCGGCAAATCGGCCATCGCGGTGGACACGATCATCAACCAGCGGCAGGCCTGGGAGAGTGGCGACCCGGAACAGCAGGTGCGCTGCATCTACGTGGCCATCGGCCAGAAGGGCTCCACGGTGGCCGCGCTGCGCGGCCAGCTGGAGGAGGCCGGCGCCATGCCGTACACGACGATCGTGCACGCGCCGGCATCCGACCCCGCCGGCTACAAGTACGTCGCCCCGTACACCGGCTCGGCCATCGGTCAGCACTGGATGTACGCCGGCAAGCACGTGCTGATCGTCTTCGACGACCTCACCAAGCAGGCCGAGGCCTACCGCGCCATGTCGCTGCTGTTGCGACGGCCGCCGGGTCGTGAGGCCTATCCGGGTGACGTGTTCTATCTGCACAGCCGGCTGCTCGAGCGTTGTGCGAAACTGTCCGACGAGTTGGGGGCTGGGTCGATGACCGGGCTGCCGATCATCGAGACCAAGGCCAACGACGTCTCGGCCTACATTCCGACCAACGTCATCTCCATCACCGACGGCCAGATCTTCCTGCAGTCCGACCTCTTCAACGCCAACCAGCGTCCGGCCATCGATGTCGGCGTCTCGGTGTCCCGGGTCGGCGGCGCCGCCCAGATCAAGGCGATGAAGAACGTCTCCGGGTCGCTGAAGATCAACCTGGCCCAGTACCGGGACATGCAGGCGTTCGCCATGTTCGCCTCCGATCTCGACGCCACGTCCCGGCGGCAGCTGGACCGCGGCGCACGTCTGGTGGAGCTGCTGCGCCAACCGCAGTACACCCCGTACCCGGTCGAGGAGCAGGTCGTATCGGTGTGGGCCGGCATCAACGGCGAGCTGGACGAGGTGCCGGTTGACGATGTGTTGCGCTTCGAGCAGGAGCTGTTGGACCACCTGCGTCACAAGAGCGACGTACTGACCAACATCCGCGAGACCAAGACCTTCGACGACGACAGCGCCGAAGAGGTCAAGAAGCAGATCGCCGAGTTCAAGAAGGGCTTCCAGACCGGCTCGGGCAAGCTGCTGGCCGGCCGCGAGGAGCACGAGGCGCTGCCCGAGGAAGATGTCGCGCAGGAGCAGATCGTCAAACAAAGGCGGAGCTAGTGCCGGCGAGCATATGCGCGTTGCGCGAGCCGGTTAGGAGGAGACAGTGCCGGCGAGCTTGAGGGAGCTTCGACAGCGTCGCACGACGGTGTCGACGACCAAGAAGATCACCCGCGCCATGGAGTTGATCGCGGCGTCGCGCATCATCAAGGCGCAGCAGCGGGCGCAGTCGGCGGCGCCGTTCTCGCGGGAACTGACGCGTGCCGTGTCGGCCGTGGCGACGTTCTCCAACGTGGAGCATCCGCTGACCACCGAGCGGGAGAACCCGCGTCGCGCCGCCATGGTGGTCATCACCTCCGACCGTGGGTTGGCCGGTGCCTACTCCTCCTCGGTGATCAAGGAGGCGCAGTCGCTGCGCGAGTTGCTGCAGAGCGGCGGGCTCGAAGTGCAGCGCTACCTGGTCGGCCGCAAAGCCATCGCGTACGCCACCTTCCGCAAGCTGGAGATCGCCGGGCAGTGGGATGGGTTCTCCGATGCCCCGACCTACGCGCACGCCCGGGAGATCTCCGATGCGGTGATCGACGCTTTCCTCCGGCCGACCGAGGAAGGTGGGGTGGACGAGATCCACATCGTCTACACCCGCTTCGTCTCGATGCTCACCCAGCGTCCGGAAGTCATTCGGATGCTGCCGCTGGAGGTCGTGGAAGGCACCGAACCTCCCGGGGACAACGAACTGCTCCCGCTGTACGAGTTCGAGCCGGACGCCGAGGTGGTGCTCGACGAACTGCTGCCGTTGTACGTGGCGAGCCGGATCCAGTACTGCCTGCTCCAATCCGCAGCTTCGGAACTGGCCAGTCGGCAACGGGCCATGAAGTCCGCCACCGACAACGCTCAGGAGCTCATCGAGCGGTTGACCCGCGAGGCCAACCAGGCCCGGCAGGCCGAGATCACCCAGGAGATCAGCGAGATCGTGGGCGGAGCCAGCGCCCTGGCTGAAGCAACGGCCGCGGCGGAGTAGGGATTTGCGAATGATCAGCATCTACACAACGAGTGAGGACCGATGACCGCAACGATTGAAGAAGAGACCACCGAAGCGCCGTCGGGCGGGGTCGGACGGGTCGCCCGGGTGATCGGTCCGGTCGTCGACGTGGAGTTTCCCGTTGATCAGATGCCGGACATCTACCACGCGCTCCTGGTGGAGACCACAGTCGGTACTGAGAAGCGGACGATGACCATGGAGGTGGCTCTCCATATCGGCGACAACATGGTCCGGGCGATCGCGTTGAAGCCAACCGACGGGATGCAGCGGGGGGCGGAGGTGCGCGACACGGGGGGGCCGATTTCGGTGCCGGTGGGCGACATCACCAAGGGGCACGTGTGGAACGCCACTGGTGACGTCCTCGATGTTGATCCGTCCACGATCGAGATCACCGAGCGGTGGCCGATCCACCGGTCGGCACCGAAGTTCGACGCGTTGGAAGCGAAGACGGAGATGTTGGAGACCGGCATCAAGGTGCTGGATCTGCTGACCCCGTACGTGACCGGCGGCAAGATCGGCCTGTTCGGTGGCGCCGGGGTGGGCAAGACGGTGTTGATCCAAGAGATGATCTATCGGATCGCCCACAACTTCGGCGGTACCTCGGTGTTCGCCGGGGTGGGGGAGCGGACCCGCGAGGGAAACGATCTGATCCACGAGATGGAGGAGGCCGGAGTTTTCGCCGACACGGCGTTGGTGTTCGGTCAGATGGACGAGCCGCCGGGCACAAGGCTGCGGGTCGCCCTGTCGGCGTTGACGATGGCGGAGTATTTCCGGGACGTGCAGAACCAGGACGTGTTGTTGTTCATCGACAACATCTTCCGGTTCACCCAGGCCGGCTCGGAGGTGTCGACGCTGTTGGGCCGGATGCCGTCGGCGGTGGGTTATCAGCCGAACCTGGCCGATGAGATGGGGCAGTTGCAGGAGCGGATCACCTCCACGCGGGGGCATTCGATCACCTCGATGCAGGCGATCTACGTGCCGGCCGACGACTACACCGACCCGGCCCCGGCCACGACATTCGCGCACCTGGATGCGACGACGGAATTGTCGCGGGACATCGCGTCGCGCGGTCTGTATCCGGCGGTGGATCCGTTGACGTCGACCTCGCGGATCTTGGACCCGCAGTACATCGGGCAGCAGCACTACGACACGGCGGTGCGGGTGAAGCAGATCCTGCAGCGCAACAAGGAGCTGCAGGACATCATCGCCATCCTGGGGGTGGACGAGTTGTCCGAGGAGGACAAGATCGCGGTGAACCGGGCCCGCCGGATCCAGCAGTTCTTGTCCCAGAACACCTACATGGCGACCAAGTTCACCAACATCCCCGGATCGACAGTGCCGTTGAGCGAGACCATCGAGTCGTTCAAGATGATCTGCGACGGCGAGACCGACCACATCGCCGAGCAGGCCTTCTTCAACGTCGGCGGCATGGAAGACGTCGAGCGCCGCTGGGACGAACTTCAGAAGGAAGGGTGACGATCTTGTCCAGTGCCCTGAGCTCGTCGAAGGGCCCTTCAACTGAAGGTGTCGAAGGATCCGGAGGGCCCCTTCGACCGGCTCGGGCCGCGGGTGGTCGGCGTGGCTGATCCCATGCAGGTGGAGGTGGTCTCCGCCGATCGGGTCGTCTGGTCGGGCAAGGTCACCAACATCATCGCCAAGACCGTGGACGGGGATATCGGCATCCTGCCGAACCACGCCCCGGTCCTGGCGATCTTGGTCCCGGGTGCGGTGGAGATCTACACGGAGACCAACGAGCGCGAGATCGTCGCTGTGGACGGTGGCTTCATCTCGGTGGCTCAGGAGCGTGTCTCGATCCTCAGCGAGTACGCGACGATGGCGACGGAGGTGAGTCTGCGCGACGCCGAGAAGGAGCTGGCTGACGCTCAGGCTCGGCTGGACGCCGGCGAGGACGACGACGAAACCCGCAAGACCTACTCTCGGGCCAGCGCCCAGGTGCGGGCCGCCGAGAAACTTGCCTGATCCGGCCGAACTTTTCAATCCTGGACGGCGGCGATGGACGCTTGGTTGTTCGTCGTTTCCGCGATCGTTATCGCGGTTGCCCTGTGCGCAGCGATGCTGGGGCTCTTGGCAGGCCGACGGCGCTGGCTGGCGCGCGAGGGCGGCACCTTCGAATGCAGCCTGCGGTTGCGGACCACGACCCCGAGTGCGGGTTGGGTGCTGGGCGTCGCTCGATACAACCAGGACCGGCTCGAGTGGTTTCGCTTCTTCTCCTACTCCGCCCGGCCACGGCGCCGGTTCCGCCGAGGTCAGGTCCGGGTGGTCGAGACCCGAGACCCCGACCCCGTGGAGGCCGTGGCCCTGTACTCCGGGCAACGCGTGGTCACTTTGGAGGAGCGACGGGGTGACCGCGTCGTCTCCTCCGACCTCGCCATGGGCGGAGAGTCGGTGACCGGCCTGCTGAGCTGGTTGGAGGCGGCACCACCGGGTCGATCCACGAATTGAGCTCCATCGCCGGTGGTGGCCAGGCTCAGCCGCGCAGCTCGATGACGGAGCGGGTCTGACTGACGAGTGCGTCCATCAGCTGCTGCGCCGAGAGCGGGGAGTACTCACCGGTGGTGCTGTCGTAGCGGAACTGCCAGCTCACGGTGTTCTCGATCTGCAGCACGTGCACGGCGAAACGGGCATCCGCGTTCGCGCCGTAGACGTATCCGAGCTGCGCCCGAGCACCGTTGCCGAGGTCGACCGCCGTCCGCACCGGCCGCACGGTGGTCACCCGTCGCTCGGCGACCACCACGTCCATGTCCGCGCAGGCGTTCAACGCGTCGTTCACCTTCCCGTACGCGCGGGATGCCGCGGCCGCGTCGGCGAACCGCATGGTGAACAACGACATGTTCTGTCGCTCGCCCATCCAGAACGTCCCCACGCCGTCCACCGCCTCGGCGGGGAACTGATTGAACGTCGTGGTGTCGAACAGGGGCACGCATTCGATCGGGGTGACCGACACGGGTCGAGGCGAAACGTTCCGGCGATCCAGGACCGAAGCGTCGTTGGTGCCGTCCCCCCGCACCATCCCGGCGTAGACGCCCTGGAGCTCCACCAAGGTGACCGGCGGTACGGGACGGGGCCAGAGCCGCCAGGCCAGCAGGCCTGCCAGGAGGGCCACGACCAGGCCGAGCCCGATCACGACCAGCACCGGGTGTGCCCGGCGGACCTCCGGGCCGAGGTCGAGGACCTCCGGCGCTTCGATGCTCGGCCGGACGTCCGGGCGGACCGGCGGTCCGGGCGGGGCGTCCATGGGGTGAGCTTAGTGCGGCGCCCACGCCGTGGCCGCGGGCGTCGCGAACGGACCGGCTCGGGGATACTGATCTCGTGCGCGAGCAATTGCGGGGGGTCAACCTCGGGGGGTGGTTGGTGCTGGAGCCCTGGATGACGCCGTCATTGTTCGCCGGCACGGAGGCCAAGGACGAATACACCTTCATGACGACTCCGGACGCCGCACCCAGGCTCCGTCGCCACCACGAGACGTTCATCACCGACGACGACTTCGCCTGGATCGGTGAACAAGGACTCGACCTGGTCCGGCTGCCTGTCGGGCACTGGGTGCTGCACTCGGATCCGCCCTATGTGGCCGCCGCGGACATTCTCGACGCCGCTATGGATTCGGCCGACCGTTACGGACTCAAGGTGCTCCTGGACCTGCACGCGGTCTCGGGTTCGCAGAACGGGCGGGACCACAGTGGCAAGGTCGGTCCCCGGCAGTGGTACACCGAGCGCGAGCACCGGGATCACACCTACCGTGCCCTGGCGGAGCTGGCCCGGCGGTACCGGGACCATCCGGCGCTTTGGGGTATCGAACTCGTGAATGAGCCCACCGACTGGCGGGTCTGGCATCTGTGGCACTTCCATCGGACCGCCTACCGCCGGATGGCGGAGATCGTGCGACCGGGGACGCACCTGGTGTTCTCCGACGGCTATCTGCCCTGGCTTTTCCGGGGGACCATCCGGGGGCACGAGGACAATCCGGTGGTCATGGACACCCACCTCTACCAGTGCTTCTTCCCCTGGGATCTTCGGCTCACCTTCGAACAGCAGCTGGTCAGGGCTCGCCGACGCAGTCGACTCATCCGCTGGCTGACCAGAGCACATCCCGTACTGGTCGGTGAGTGGAGCGCGGCACTCTACTCGACCGCCTATGAGGGCCGGGGCGATGAGGCCCGGCGGGCCTATCTGGAGGCGCAGCTGGAAGGGTACGCCGGAGCATACGGCTGGTGCTTCTGGAGTTACCGCACCGAACAGCCCGACGAGTGGAACTTCCGCCATCTGGTGGACAGTGGCATCCTCCAGCTGCCGGACCGGGTCAGGGGCTAGACCCTCTGAGAGTTGCTCGCGCACCCGCCCGCTTCGGCTGTGCTTCCTCCTCGCCCTCAGCTGATCATGAGCTGGCGAACGCACTGTCGAAGGCGGCGGCCGGCGGAGTGATCGCGTTCATGGAGCGGATGAAGTCGAGGGCCTCGGGGGCGCCGTCGAGCCGGTCCATGCCGGCGTCCTCCCACTCGATCGAGATCGGCCGGTCGTAGCCGATGTGGTTGAGCATCCGGAAGATGTCCTCCCAGCGGGTGTCGCCGTGTCCGGTGGAGATGAAGTCCCAACCGCGACGGGGATCGGCCCAGGGCAGGTGCGACGACAGCTGGCCGTTGCGGCCGTTGGTCATCCGCATCTTGGTGTCCTTGCAGTCCACGTGATAGATCCGGTCCCGGAAGTCCCACAGGAAACCGACGTAATCCAATCCCTGCCACACCATGTGCGACGGGTCGAAGTTCAGACCGAAACCCTCCCGCTGGCCGATGGCCTCCAGGGTGGCGACGGTGGTCCAGTAGTCGTAGGCGATCTCGGAGGGGTGCACCTCGTGCGCGAACCGGACACCCACCTCGTCGAAGACGTCGATGATCGGGTTCCAGCGGTCGGCGAAATCGCGGTAGCCGGCTTGGATGACCTCGTCGCCGACCGGGGGGAACATCGCGACGTAGTGCCAGATCGCTGAACCGGTGAAGCCGACCACGGTTTCGACGCCGAAGGCGGCCGCCGCACGCGCGGTGGTCTTCATCTCCTCGGCGGCTCGTTGCCGAACGCCTTCGGGATCCCCGTCTCCCCACACCCGCGGATTGACCATGTTCTTGTACCGGTCGTCGATGATGGCCTCACAGACCGCCTGGCCGTTCAGGTGATTGGAGATGGCCCAGCAGCCGAGGCCGTGCTTCTCCAGCGTGTCCTTCCTGGCCTTCACATACGCCTCGTCCTCGGCGGCCTGGGCCACGTCGAAGTGGTCACCCCAGCATGCGATCTCCAGTCCGTCGTACCCCCAGCCGGAAGCGAGCCGGCACACCTCCTCGAACGGCAGGTCGGCCCACTGGCCGGTGAAGAGGGTGACTGGGCGCGCCTGCTCGGGGGTCTTGCTCCCGGTGGCCTCTCGGAGGCTGGGGGTGAGGGACTGATCGTCGAGTTCGACTTGGGGGGTCACGCCGGATTCTCCTGACTCTTCTCGGTTGTGGGGTGTTCGCGGTCCCCGCCGGGCTTCCAGAGGACGTCACCGCTCGGAGTGTTGACCACCCTGGTGAGGATGAACAGCAGGTCGGAGAGGCGGTTGAGGTAGGTGAGGGCCAAGGGGTTCACCCCGCCCGGTCGACCGTCGGCGCCCGTTTCGGTCCCGTACCGTTCGACAGCCTGCCAGCCGGCGCGCTCCGCTCGCCGGACCACGGTCCGGGCGACGTGCAGGTGCGCCGCGGCGAGTGAGCCTCCCGGCAGAATGAACGACCTCAGGTCGGGCAGGGAATCACCGCACCGGTCGCAGGCCGCCTCGAGCCGCTCCACGTACTCCGGGGTGATCCGGAGCGGCGGGTGCGGTGGGTTGGCAACCACCGGCGTGGCCAGATCGGCCCCCAGGTCGAACAGTTCGTTCTGGATCAGGCGCAGCAGCGCGGTGATGTCGGCCGGCATCTCGGCGGTCGCCAAGGCCACGCCGATCAGGGAGTTGGCCTCGTCGACGTCTCCGTACGCCTCGACCCGAGGATCGGTCTTGGACGTCTCGGACATGTCGGCCAGCCGGGTCTGCCCGCCGTCACCGGTCTTGGTGTAGATGCGGGTGAGATGGACCACGCTCCAAACCCTACGCATCAGTGCACCTACGGCGCGTCGGGGGCGGACCTGCCAGGTCGGCGATGGCAGGGTTGACCGCGTGACCGTGCTGCGCCGAACGACCGCCTGCGCGGTGCTACTACCAGTGGTGCTGGCGGCCTGCGGGCGGATTCCCGAGAGTGCAGCGCCACTCGAGCCGACCCCGACCTTCCCGTCGGGCACCGCCTCGGCCAGCGGTGCACCGCGCTCCTCCCCCGCGTCCTCGCCATCTGCCCCGGTGTCCACCCCGGCATCCTCATCACCAGGCTCGGTCGCGCCGCGTACCGTCGAGCCGGCACCGGAGGACTCTCAGGCTCCGGCCGGCACGGACTGCGAGTACGTCTCCACCGGAACGGCCGCCCGCCCGGTCAGCGCTCCCGCCGCCACGAACGTGCCGTTGAGTGGCGAGCTGACCGCGGTGGTGACGATGACCGGAGGACCGGTGCGCATCACCTTGGATCGGGTGGGCGCACCGTGCACCGTTAACTCCTTCGTTTCTCTGGTCGAACAGGGCTTCTACACGAAGACCCGGTGTCATCGGTTGGTCGATTCCGGCATCTTCGTGCTCCAGTGCGGAGACCCGACCGGCAGCGGCACCGGGGGTCCGGGCTACACCTTCGCCGACGAGCTGGACGGGACCGAGAAGTACTCCGGCGGCGTGGTGGCGATGGCCAACGGAGGGCCCAACACGAACGGGTCGCAGTTCTTCTTCGTCTATCAAGACTCCGCGGCCCTAGAACCGAACTACACCATCTTCGGCTCGGTCGATGCGGCCTCCCAGCGCGTGGTGGCGACGATGGCCGAGGAGGGCCAGGACGGCAAGAACCCGCAGGGCGGCGGTCGACCCAACAACCCGTCCGAGATCATCTCCGTGACTTTGCGCTAAGTCGGATCGCCCCGATCGGAGCAACGAGGAGGGCGAGCAGGACCGGAAACTCCAGGTACGCGTGGTAGCTGGCCAGAGCCGCGTACAGGGCCCGACCCTGGAAGAAGTCCGACAGGAACAAGACGGCGACCAGAGCACCGCCCGCCAAGCCGAAAAGCCAGGCCCGACGCCCTCGGAGCCAGGGCACTCGGGCATCGAAGGCGGCGACCGCCTCGGGCGCGAAGCGGGGGAGGAAGGCGACCCAGACCACGTAGTGCATGGTCTGCAGGAAGGCGAACACGACCAGGAACCGCAGGCCCCACTGCGCCATCGCCTCGGCCGGGGCCGCGGCCGCGATCACCCGACCGCCGTCGCCCACGAAGCGTTCGACGACCCTTGGGACGGGGTCGATCCACCCGTCGACCGCTCCGGCCAGGATCAGCAGCGGAAGTACCACGATCCACAACATCTGGGTGGCCCGAAAGGCCCAGCGCTCGAGCGGAACAGACAGTCGACCGGCCCACTCCCACAGGAAGACCAGCGGCACCAGGTTGTGCAGATGGGTCAAGATCACAAAGTAGTAGGCGGGCATGGACACCGCCGCCGCCGCGGCCACGGCCAGCACGGACCAGGCCAGAATGAGCCAGCGGCCCCGGAGGCCGATTCGGCAGCCGGCGGCCAAGATCGCGAACCCCAATACGACCTCGCTGGTCCGCGCCTGATCGGGCCAGACGCTCGCGGCGACCCGGCACAGCACGATCCCGGTGATCAGCACCAACAGGAGGGCGAGGAAGCGGCCCGTCAGCAGCCGCCCGAACCGGCCGGCGACGTAGCGGATCTCGAGTACGTTGTGCAGCACGCCGAAGGCGATCAAGCCCAGGACGGTCGTCTCCAGCGGGGCACGGGTGGCCAGGGCCATCGCGCCGGTCGCGGTGGCGAGCATCGCCGCGACGAGCAGCCCGGTCGGCGGCAGTCGAGCCGAGTCGAGGAGAGCAGGGGTGGGAATCGTCGAGGAGGCGCTCCGCTTCGGCGGGGGATACGTGCCGGCGTTCGCCTTGACCTGGGTCATCGAGACGATTGTCTACCTGGCCGCGTTCAACGCGCTGGGTTTGCTCGCGGCTGGACCGAAGCGTCGCCTCACCCCGCTTCGGGCCGTCCTGCTCGTGCTCGCGATCAATCTGCTGACGCACCCGCTCCTGTGGTGGTTCGCGACGTCGATGGTCGGCTTCGGAGCGGTCCTGCTCGGCGAGGTCGCCGTGGTCTGCGTGGAAGGCACCATCATCGCCTTGGTGCTCCGCGGCGACTGGTGCTGGGCCTACCTGGCGGCGACGTTGGCGAACGCGGTGTCGTTCCTGGCCGGCCTGCTCCTGTTGCAGCCGATCCTCAGCGGCGTCGGTTCCGCGGCTTGCTGCTGATGAAGATCATCACCACGATCAACAGACCCAGTCCCACCAGCGCACCGAGGATGGCGGCGGCGAAGCCGTTGCCCCGGCTCGGGTAGACAGGCTCTCGCGCCGCAAAGACGTCGAGAGGCACCGAGCCGCCGACGAAGATCAGCGCATCGAGCAGGACCGTAGCGATCAGGGCCGGCACGATCACTGCTTTCGCTTCCTGGAACGGGCCGCGAAGATGAACAGCGCGGCCACCAGCGCGATGATGACGACGAGCACGATGAGCAACAGCGGCAGGAAGGAGAAGTCGTTTGGCGCGGGCGCGACATCGAGTGGCATATCGATCATGGTGTCAGTCCTCTCGAAGGGGCGGGGCCGGACGAGCCGTACGTCATTCCGTCCCGAGCCCTAGTCGGGATGCACGAAGCGTCGGATCGCCGCGACGAAGATCCCGGGTTGTTCCGCGTGTACCCAGTGGCCGCTGTTCTTCACCGTAACCAGCTGGACTCGCGGAAAAAGGCGCCGCATCGCCGGAGCGTAGGAGGCCGCGATGTAGTCGGAATCCGCTCCGGCCAGCCACAGGACGGGGCCCGGGTACGGCGGGGCGGCGAGATCGGGCCAGCCGCCGACCTCGGCCAGCTGGTCTCCCAGCAAGTCCAGATTCAGCTGCCATCGCCAGCCGGGCGGCTCGGCCTGCCGCCGCAGGTTCTGGAGCAAGAACCCGCGTACGGTCGGGTCGGGCACGGCGGCGGTGAGCGCGGTGTCCGCGGTGGCGCGATCGGGGATCGCGGCCAGGTCCAGCCCACGCATGCCCGCGACGTAGCGGCCGAAGCTGCCCATCCGCTGGTAGTCCACCGGCGCCACGTCGACGACCACCAGGCTCGCAACCAGCCCGGGGTGCCGCAGGGCCACGGTCATGGCGACCTTGCCCCCCATCGAGTGCCCGACCAGGTGCACCGGATCGCATCGCGCCGCATCGGTGGAGGGTCCGGTCAGCAGGCTGGCGAGCGCGTCCGCGATGGCGACGTACGAGAAGTGTTCGGTCCACGCCGAACGGCCATGATCGGGCAGGTCGACCAGGGTGATCCGGTAGTCCGGGCTCAAGGCTTTGGCCACGCCGGTCCAGTTCCTGCCCTGCCCGAACAGACCGTGCAGGAGGACGATCCGTGGACCGGACTGTCCGAGCTCGCTGGTGAAGATCTCGGGCACGCCGGCCACGGCAGGGGGCAATCGAGTGGCGGTCACGGCCGGCGCTGCCAGCAGGCGGCATGCCAGTGCCGACGCTCCTCGACGCCGCTGGCGGCGTGCAGGGGCGGCTCGGCGGCCCAGGTGACCAGGTGTGGAGTGCGTGGAGCGATCAGCTGGGAGCAACCCGGACAGCGATAGGTCTTGCTCGCCGCTGCGCCGCTGACGCTCCGCACGATCCATCGCCCGTCCGCTTTGTCGGCTGATGTCGCGTGACCGGAGCCGAGCGGCCTGGGTGGGCGCAGATGCTTGCTCGGTCGGCGGGCCATGGATCGAGTTTGCCAGCAGGACGACCGACTCCAGACGGTAGGTTGACCCGGTGCGATTGGTGATTGCGCGCTGTCAGGTCGATTACGCCGGGCGCCTGACGGCCCACTTGCCGATGGCCACGCGGTTGATCTTGATCAAGGCTGACGGCTCGGTGTCGGTCCACGCCGACGACCGGGCCTACAAGCCGCTGAACTGGATGAGTCCGCCGTGCACCCTGGTGGAGTATGACCCGCCGTCACCCGACGGCGACACGGTCCCTACGAACGAGCCGCTGGTCGCATTGTGGGAGGTGCGGGGCCGCGACGGGGATGCGCTGCAGATCAGTGTGGCGGAAATCCTGCTGGACTCCCGGCACGACCTGGGCGTGGACCCCGGCCTGCAGAAGGACGGAGTCGAGGCCCACCTCCAGGCTCTCCTGGCCGAGCATCCCGAGACGCTGGGGCGGGGCTGGTCCCTGGTCCAACGCGAATATCCCACCGCGATCGGGCCGGTCGACCTGCTGTGTCGCGACGCCGGTGGGAACTACGTCGTGGTCGAGGTGAAGCGCCGAGGCGAGATCGACGGCGTGGAACAACTGACGCGCTACCTGGAGCTGATCCGTCGGGATTCCCTGCTGGGTCCGGTGCAGGGCGCCTTCGCCGCCCAGCTCATCAAACCCCAGGCCCGGGTCTTGGCCCAGGATCGCGGCATCGCCTGTATCACCGTCGACTACGACCGGCTGCGCGGCATGGACGACGATGACGATCGGTTGTTCTAGCGGTTGAGCCGGACCGCCGACGTCAGTTACTCGCCCTGGGTCAGGCTCAAAGCCCTCGATGCGTCGGGCGCGCCGATGTCGAAGGCGAACTCCACCTCGGGAACCTCGGGCAGGTTCTCGGCGGTCTCGGTGGCCATCGCGCTCAGGGACACCAACTGCGCCAGCATCACCTGCTTGCGACGGTTGACCAGATCCTGTTCCTTGCGCATCTGCCGGCGGCGCCAGGCGAACTCCTGCCGGGCGCGCTCGTCGACGGTGGCCGCCTGTTGTTGGGCCTGCCGAATCAACGCCTCGGCCTCGGTCAGGCTTCGCTGCTTGACCCGGCTTGCTTCTTCGACGGCATCGGCGCGGACCCGTACGGCGTCCGCCGTCCGGCGTTCCAGGTGCTCGACGGCCGCCCGCTGCAGATCGGCCGCCTCGGCCAGCCTTTCGGCGATGCTGGTCTCGGCCGCCTGCTGACGGCGCCGAAGCTCGGACAGGACCTGCTCGCGCTGCTCAGCCAAGGTCTGCGCCGCGGCGGCTGCTTCCTGCTGGGCCACCGTACGCTGGAGTTCGACATCGAGCTGGGCCGCTTCCCGGAGGGTGCGCACCTCCTGCTCGGCCAGCGATCGGCTGGCGTCGGCTTCGATGCGGGCCGCCGCCAGCAGTTGGTCGCATTCGACCCGAGCCTGGTCGTATCGTGCAGCGAGCTGGGCGGCTTCGCGTTGGAAAAGTTCCTGCAGCTGCGCCTGCCGATCGTCGAGCAGCGCAGAGCGCTCCTCACTGGTCTCGGACCGGATCCGCGCGGCCTCGACCTCAGCGGTTTCCAGCAGCCGGTCGGACTCCTGTCGCGCCTGTGCGGTGAGCTCGGCGGCCTCATCCGCGGCGGTACGAAGCACGCCGGTGGCTCGGTCACTCAAGTGTTCCGACTTCACAGCGGGAGTTGCGGCGGATGCGACCGATCGGAGTTGATCGTTCTCCGTCCGCAGGGATTGCACCTCGGTGTGGAGTTCGTCGAGTCGCTGAGTGGTCTGGGCGATGAATGCGTCCACGGCCGTACGGTCGTATCCGCGACGGACGATCGGGAACTCCCGCTGAGGGACTGACCGTAGCGGGCGGTTCAGGTTGGCGGTACCCACAGTAGATCCTGACGAGTCGAGGCTGGCAGCGGTGAGGAGGTGGGCGGGACCTCAGTCCTGCTGGTCGTTGGCTTCCGCCTTGAGGTGGGCCGTGCCCGAGGGGACGGTGCCGGATGGGATCACGATGGTGGCGTCCCCGTCAACATCCGCGTCGACCCGCTCGGTGGGCGAGTCGTCGTCGATCTCGGCGGTCTCCGGCTTCCTCTCGCTGGCGTGTCCGTTGGTCTGCTCGCGCGGGTCATCAGATTCCGGCAGTGCCGGACCGGCGCCGGCGGGCCGGAGGATGGTGCGGTCACCTTCCTCACCCTGGAACTCGCCCAGATCGTCGATCTCCGGAAACGATTGCGCGGTCTGCTGTGCCAAGGCCGACAGGCTGGCCAACTGATTGAGGACCGCCTGCTTGCGCTGACCGAGCAGCTCGGTCTCCCGGCGGAGCTCCTGTTTGCGCCAAGCGAACTCGGATTGGGTCCGCTCTGTGATCGCCGCGGCTTGCGCCTTGGCCGCCTCGACGCGTTCTTCGGATTCTTTGATGGCGGTGAGCTTCGCTCGCTCGGCCTCGTTCAGAGCTTCGGTCCGGATCCGGGCAGCCTCGGCGATATCGGCTTCCAGCCGATCGGCGGAGGCCTGGTTGTGCTCGGTTGCTTCCTTCAGCAGGGCCGCGGTCCGAGTGGCCGCGTCCTCCTGCACCCGACGCAACTCGGCCACCGCCTGTTCACGTTCGACCGCCACCTGCTGACGGGTGTCGGCAGCCTCGCGCTCGACCCGACGCCGGAGCTCCTCGGTGTCCAGGTAGGCCTGTTGGCGCAGCGTCTGCGCCTCATTCTCGGCCTCGCGCTGGAGCGATTCGGCCTGCCGGCGTGCCGCAGCGACCAACGCTTCGGCTTCGGCCTGGGTGCGCTCGGCGTGCACCCGGCCGTCCTGCTCCATCCGGGTCCGCACTTCCTCGATCTCGGCGAGTCCGCCCGACTTGAGGTCGTCGCCTTCGCGAGCCGCGTTCTGCCGCGTCAGGTCGGCTTCGCGACGCGCCTCTTCGCGGACCCGTTCTGCGTCCACGTTCGCCCGATCGAGCGTCTCGCGGGCTTGCTCCTCCGCCAGGCGCAAGATGTCGGAGGCCCGACCACCGAGGTTGGTGTAATCGACTTCCGAGGCGGCCTGGCGTGCCTCGTCGAGCTGACTCGAGAGGGCGGCCAGCTGCTGTTCGAGCTCCGCGGTTCGTCGGCGGGTGCCGACGAGAGCGCCTTCCAGACTGCGTACGTAGTCGTCCACGGCGTTCCGGTCGTATCCCCGCAAGGCCGACGGAAAGTTACCGACAGCGCTGGCCGCGTCGTCGAACAAACCGAGGCCGGTGTTGTCCCCTGAGGTCATCCTTTGCTCCCTAATGGTTCTGGGTCAGTCTTTCTCAGTCGCCGCCGGTGAAACTGGCGAAGCCCCCTGATCGCTGTCGCGCGGCTTTGGGTCGACCGCGGCGGGCTCGACCAGCTCGATCAGTACACCGCCGGCGTCCTTGGGGTGGACGAAGTTGATTCGGGAACCGCGGGTACCAGTCCTGGCTGCATCATAGAGCAGCCGAACCCCCTTTCCTTGCAGAACTCTCGCAGCGTGGCCGATGTCGCGCACCGTATAGGCGAGGTGCTGGATTCCCGGTCCGGACCGGTCCAGGAAGCGCTGCAGGACACTCTCGGAGGACAGCGGAGCGAGCAGCTGGATCTCGGTCCTCCGGGTGTCGCCGGCCACCGGGACGGTGTCCGCCGCCAGCATCACCTCGAGCACGTCCTGCCCGGAGTTCGCTTCACGGTGAACGGCCCGAAGGCCCAGCACATCGCGATAGAAAGCCACTGCCTCGTCGAGGTCGGCGACGGCCACGCCGACGTGGTCGACTCCGAGAATCTGCAGGTCCGACTCGTGCTCGGCGTCCATGCCCTCAGGGTGCCAGACTGGCCACGGAACCTCAGGGAGAATCGCGAGCGCAACAAGCAGCTTCTTCCACCGCCGGCCAACAGCGCGGCGGGCACGAGAGAAGACCAGGAAAGGAGAGCACTGTGGGATCGCTGATCGTGGGGGGAGCGCGTACCCCGATCGCCAAGCTGCTCGGCGGGTTCAAGGACCTGTCGGCCACCGACCTGGGCGGTCGCGCCATCTCGGCCGCGCTGGCTCGAGCCGGAGTCGCCGGCGACCAGATCGACTACGTGATCCTGGGCCAGGTGCTGCAGGCCGGCGTGGGGCAGATCCCCGCCCGCCAGGCCGCGGTCAAGGGGGGTGTCCCGATGTCGGTTCCGGCCCTGACCGTGAACAAGGTCTGCCTCTCCGGCCTCAGCGCGATCGCTCTCGCGGATCAGCTGATCCGGGCCGGCGAATGCGAACTGGTCGTGGCCGGGGGGATGGAGTCGATGACCCAGGCTCCGCACCTGCTGCCGGGAGCCCGCGCCGGGATCAAGTACGGCAACGCCGCCCTGGTGGACTCGATGGCCTTCGACGGTCTCTGGGACGTCTTCACCGATCAGGCGATGGGCGCCCTCACCGAGCACGCGAACCTGGGGGCGCAAGCAGTGAGCCGGGAGGATCAGGACGCGTTCGCGGTGCGCTCGCACCTACGGGCGCACGCCGCCACGCAGGCGGGGTTGCTGGCCGAGGAGATCGCGCCCGTGGTGATTCCGCAGCGCCGCGGTAAGGACGTGGAAATCTCGGTCGACGAGGGTATCCGGCCCGATGCCGATCTCGCCGCCCTGGCCCGGCTGCGGCCGGCCTTCTCCGAGACGGGCACTATCACGGCAGGGTCCGCCAGCCAGATCTCGGACGGGGCGGTCGCCATGGTCGTCGCCAGTCCGGCCGCGGTCGAGCGGCTGGGACTCAAGCCGGTAGCGGAGATCGGCGCCTACGCCCAGGTGGCCGGGCCGGACTCGTCCTTGCAGCTCCAACCGGCGGCCGCCATCGAACTCGCGGTCAAGAAGGCCGGGCTGACCGTATCCGACCTCGAGTTGATCGAGATCAACGAGGCGTTCGCGGCGGTCGGGGTGGCCAGCGCTCGCGCCCTCGGACTGACCGAGGCCGAGATCGAGGAGCGAGTCAACGTCCACGGTGGGGCGATCGCTCTCGGTCATCCGATCGGAGCCTCCGGTGCACGCCTCGTACTGCACCTCGCTCTCGAGCTTCAGCGGCGGGGCAGCGGCGTGGCCGCCGCGGCCCTGTGTGGCGGTGGTGGGCAGGGCGACGCCCTGTTGCTGTCGGCTGCCGGGTCCCGCCCGTAGGACGCCGGTGCCCCAGGACGGTTCGAGCCACGGCGGCAGCATCGACCCCGGTACCGCGGCGCTGATCGCGGCGGCGCGCGCGGGCCGCCCGCGGGCTCTGGGTCGGCTCATCAGTCTGGTCGAGAACGACGCCCCGCAGCTCCGTACGGTGCTGACCGCGCTGCTCCCGGAGCGCGGTCGAGCACGTGTCGTCGGGGTGACGGGCGCCCCAGGGGTCGGGAAGTCGACGACCGTGACCGGACTGATCGCTTTGCTGCGCGCAGCGGGGGAGCGGGTGGCGGTGCTGGCGGTGGACCCCAGCTCGCCCTTCTCCGGCGGCGCGCTGCTGGGCGACCGGGTCCGGATGCAGGCACACGCCACCGACTCGCGCGTCTTCATTCGTTCCATGGCCACCCGGGGCCACCTCGGCGGTCTCGCCGTCGCGGCGCCGCAGGCTCTCCGGGTGTTGGACGGCGGGGGCTTCGACACGGTGATCGTGGAGACGGTGGGGGTCGGCCAGTCGGAGGTCGAGGTGGCCGCGCATGCCGACATCACTCTCGTCCTGCTGGCTCCGGGTATGGGTGACGGGATTCAAGCGGCCAAGGCGGGGATCTTGGAGGTCGGCGACATCTTCGTGGTCAACAAAGCCGATCGGGACGGTGCTCAGGCCGTGGTCCGGGAACTACGCGGGATGCTCGCCCTGACTCCGCGGGCCGCCGGAGACAAGCCGCCCGCGATCATCACCGCCGTCGCCGTCGACGGCCAGGGCCTGGATGAGTTGCTCGAAGCCATCGACCGCTTCAGCGAGCGGGCCCAGGCCTCCGGGGCGTGGCAGCGTCGGCGGTGGGAGCGGGCTCGAGCCGAGGTCGCCGCGCTGGCGCTGACCCGCCTGCGCGCCGAGCTCACACTGGACAACCGCGCCGAACTGGACGACCTGGCTCGCGCGGTCCGCGACGGCGACCTGGACCCGTTCTCCGCCGTGGATCGCCTGCTCGCCGCCCGCTGAGCGTCGGCGTGCCTGTCTGGTCGAGCACAGGGAATGGGTGATGATGTATCTGCGAGCGTCGGAATCGCGCCGAGCATGCAGATCCGAATGAGGGGGGAGGCGACATGGGCAAATGGATCAGGCGGATCCTGGGCCTGCTCGTGATCGGGTTCGTTCTCTTCTACCTCGTGAACCAGCCCGAGGGAGCCGCCGATTCGGTCCGCGGAATTCTGGCCGCCTTGGGCGGAGCGCTGCAGTCCCTGATCACGTTCTTCACCGCGCTGACCGGCTGATCCGTGGCCGGGGCGTTGGATTGGCTCGACCCGCATGTCGAGAAGTACATCTTGGCCGAGGACGGCGAGGAGATCCGCGATCAGGTCCGACGGCACTGGATGGCGAGCGCCTTTCCTGCGCTGCGCCTGGCGCTCGGCCTGTGGCTGTTCTCGACCGCATGGCTGTACACCTCACTGCTGTTCTGGATCCTGCTGGGTGGTGCCCTGGTCTTGATCGCGAATGCCCTCTGGCGGATCGCCGATCAATACCGTGATCGCTTCGTGGTGACGAACCAGAAGGTCTACCGGGTTCACGGCAACGTCAACCAGGTGCGGGCCAGCATGCCGCTGACCAGGATCCTCGACATCACGGTCGACCGACCGCTGGCCGGCCGCATCTTCGGCTACGGACATTTCGTGTTCGAGTCCGCCGCCCAGGATCAGGGCCTGCGGGACATTCGCTGGGTGCCCGACATCGACGATCGTGAGCGACTCATCCAGCGGGTCATCCACGAGGCCGGTCTGGGCACCCACGCCCGGGCCCGGGCCTCCAGTGAAGACGACGGCACGTGAGCGAACGCCACCGCCTCCCGTTCGATCCGATCGAGGAGGCCGCTCGGCAGTGGTCGCACCGCTGGCAGGAGACGCCGAGGATGCGGGCCGTTACCTCCTTGATGCGGGTGCATCAGTTGGTCCTCACCGAGTTGGACGAACTGCTGCGCCCCCTTGGGTTGACCTTCGCCCGGTACGAGGTCCTGGTTCTGCTGTCGTTCTCCCGGCACGGGGCGCTGCCGCTCGGCAAGATCGGGGAGCGGCTGCAGGTGCACGCCACGTCGGTCACGCCGCTGGTCAAGCGGCTCGAGATGGCCGAACTGATCCTCCGGACGAAGCACCCCGAGGACGGCAGGGCCGTGCTGGCGTCGATCACGCCCAAAGGCCGCGAGGTCGTGCAGCAGGCCACCGACGCGATCGTGGCCGCGCAATTCGCCCTCTCGTCGATGTCCGAGGCCGAATGCGACGATCTGACCGCCCTGCTCCGGTCGCCGCGCGAAGCCGCCGGGGACTTCTGAGCGAAGCGAGCACCGGACGGGGCGGCCAGAGACGAGATCCGCTGAGATCCGCCCGGATCGGCCCACTCACATCAGCCATAGATCAGCCAGCGAGCAGTCCTCGACGGCGTTGACTTCGAGGTCGCGGTAGCCCTGCGCGATCTCGGGAGCAAGGCCGTCGTCGTAGTCGATCCGCGAGCTTCACTCAGCTGATCCAGGTCGCCCACCTCCCCTGAGTAGGCGGTGAGCCGTACGCCGTCGGGTACGACCCGTCGGGCAGCGGCAGCGGTCGTCCCGTTGTCGATGATGACGTGGTCGACGACCGGGGTTCCCGGCTCGAATTCACCGCCGGGGGCGACCACGACGACTCCAGCCGCCTCGATCCCTCAGAACCGGCCGCAAACGCCGACGACGGAACCACGTCCAGCACTAATGTGCAGGACATGGCTGCTCCTGTGCTGCTTGCCGTCGAGGAGGATCCGGACACGCTGCGCGAGATCGAGCGGGAGTTGCTCGACCGATACGCGCGGCACTACCGCGTTCGCGGCCTGCAGTCACCGACCGAGGCGCACGCCTGGCTGGCCGAGCTGGCGTCAGCCGGCGAGGACGTCGCCTTGATCCTGGCCGGGCAGCAGCTGTCCGGGACGACCGGAAGCGAGCTGCTGGATCAGGCTCGGCACCTTCATCCCCACGCCAAACGCGCTCTGTTGATCGAGTGGGGCACCTTCGGACTGCCCGAGATCGGACGTGACATCTTCGACTCGATCGCGCATGGGCGAATCGACCACTACGTCCTGAGGCCGTCGCCCGCACCCGACGAGTTGTTCCACAACACGGTCTCCGGTCTCTTGCTGGAATGGGCGGAGTCGCGCCGCTCCTTCCCCTTCACGGTCCACGTGGTCGGTGAGTCCTGGTCAGGAAGGGCGTACGAGCTGCGGAATGTGCTCGTACGCTGCGCCATTCCGCACTCGTTCAGTTTGGCCGACTCGAGCGACGGCCGGGCGCTGGTGGCCGCCGCGGGCAGCTCGGCTCGGCTTCCGCTGATCGTGCTGCCGGGCGGCAAGGTCCTGGAGAACCCCAGCAACGCCGAGATCGCGATCGCCGCCGGGTCCTCGGTGACACCGGAGCGCAAGGACTTCGATCTGGTCATCATCGGCGCCGGGCCCACCGGACTGTCGGCTGCGGTCTACGGCGCCTCCGAGGGGTTCAGCACCTTGGTCGTCGACGACGGGGGCATCGGGGGGCAGGCCACCTCCAGTTCGCTGATCCGCAACTATCTCGGCTTTCCGCGGGGGATCAGTGGCAGGCGGCTGGCGCAGCGGGCCTACGAGCAAGCCTGGGTGTTCGGTGCCAACTTCGCGTTCATGCAACAGGCCACCGATCTTCGTCGTGTCGACGACTGGCTCTCGGTCGACCTCTCCGACTTCGGCCGGGTACGAGGGCGCGCGGTCGTCTTGGCTACGGGCGCCAGCTATCGCCGGCTCGGCCTTCCGGCTCTGGAAGCGCTGAACGGTATGGGTGTTTCGTACGGCGGACCCAGCTCCGAAGCACCTGCCATGTCGGGGCGGGAGGTCTACATCCTCGGGGGTGCCAACTCCGCCGGCCAAGCGGCGCTCTACCTCGCCCGGTACGCCCGACGGGTGACGCTGGTGGTGCGCGCCGGTTCCCTCGACGCCGGGATGTCGCACTACCTCATCCGGGAGATCGCTTCGACAGCCAACGTCACCGTCCGTGTCCACAGTGAGATCGTGGACGGCGGCGGCGATGCCTGGCTGGACCACCTGGTTCTGCGCGACCAGGCGACGGGGGAGACGGAGACCGTCCCAGCCGGTGGGCTGTTCGTCATGATCGGAGCGCGCCCGCGGTCCGAGTGGTTGCCACCAGGGATCGATCGAGATGCCCAGGGGTTCGTGCTCACCGGTACGGATCTGAGCGGCCATCACGCCTGGCGGCTCCGTCGTCCGCCGCTGCTGCTGGAGACGAGCATGCCCGGCGTGTTGGCCGCCGGCGACGTTCGGCACGGCGCCGGTAAGCGGGTGGCTGCTGCGGTGGGAGAGGGAGCCGTGGCGATCCAGTTGCTGCACCAGTTGTTCGCCTCCGAACGGCGTCAACCAGGAGGTCGCCCGCAGGACCGGCTCGCCGTACTCGGGCGTTGAGGTGCCCCTGGACCGACCGTGCACTTGGACCCGGTACTAGGACGTCCTAGTATTCAGTCCGGAGGTGGCCATGACCGAGGAGTCGCAGGGCAGGGGTCCCGGATATCGGCGCTGGGCGGCGGCCTACGCGGCCGCCGAGTCTTCGGGTCGAGTGCGAGAGGCCGACTTCAGCACGCTGTCGGGAGTGGAGGTCGAGCCGCTCTACGGACCGTCGGACGAGAGTGCGGATCCGCGGCTGGAACGGATCGGCTGGCCGGGGGAGTTCCCGTTCACCCGCGGGCTGTACCCCACCGGATACCGCGGACGGCCCTGGACCATCCGGCAGTTCGCCGGGTTCGGCACCGCCCAGCAGACCAACGAGCGGTACAAGATGATCCTGGCTGCCGGTGGCGGCGGGCTCAGTGTGGCCTTCGACATGCCGACCTTGATGGGTCGAGACTCCGACGACGAGCGCAGCCTGGGCGAAGTCGGCCATTGCGGGGTGGCTATCGACTCGGCCGCCGACCTGGACACGCTGTTCGCCGGCATCGATCTCGGTTCCGTCAGCACCTCGATGACGATCTCCGGTCCGGCCGTCCCGATCTTCTGCATGTACGTGGTGGCGGCCGAGCGTCAAGGCGTCGATCCCACTCGGCTGAACGGAACGCTGCAGACCGACATCTTCAAGGAGTACATCGCCCAGAAGGAGTGGTTGTTCGGGCCGGGTCCGCACCTGCGGCTGATCGGTGACCTGATGGAGCACTGCACCGCACAGATCCCGGCCTACAAGCCCCTGAGCGTGTCGGGGTACCACATCCGCGAAGCGGGCGCCACGGCCGCCCAAGAACTGGCGTTCACCTTGGCCGACGGATTCGGCTACGTCGAACTCGGGCTGTCCCGCGGGCTGGACATCGAACAGTTCGCTCCCGGGCTGAGCTTCTTCTTCGACGCCCACATCGACTTCTTCGAAGAGATCGCAAAGTTCCGGGCGGCGCGACGGATCTGGGCCCGCTGGCTGCGGGACCGCTACGGCGCCCGCTCCGCCAGGGCGCAGTCGCTGCGTTTCCACACCCAGACCGCAGGTGTCTCGCTCACCGCCCAACAGCCCTACAACAACGTGGTCCGGACCGCGGTGGAGGCGCTGGCCGCGGTGCTCGGCGGGACCAACTCCCTGCACACCAACGCGCTCGACGAGACATTGGCACTGCCGACCGAGGAGTCGGCGGAGATCGCGCTGCGCACCCAGCAGGTGCTGGCCGAGGAGACCGGCGTGGCCAATGTCGCCGACCCGCTCGGCGGTTCGTGGTACGTCGAGGCGCTGACCGATCGGATCGAGGCCGAGGCCGAGGCCGTCTTCGCCCACATCATCCAGATGGGCGGCGGCGAAGCGGCCCGGCACGACGTGGGGCCGATGACCACGGGCCTGCTGCGTGGGATCGAGGACGGCTGGTTCACCGGCCAGATCGCCGACTCCGCCTTCACCTATCAGACCCAGCTGGAGAAGGGCGACAAGCGGGTGGTCGGGGTCAACTGCCACACCGCCACCGTCACAGGGGAGTTGGAGATCCTCCGGGTCGGTCACGAAGTCGAGGCCCAGCAACGCGACGCCCTGGCCGAGCGCCGGGCCGGGCGGGATCGGGCCCTGGTCGATCGCACCCTGGACGAGCTGGTGGCGGCCAGCCGGACCGACGCGAATCTGATCGAGCCCATCTTGGCCGCGGCCCGTGCAGAGGCGACGCTAGGTGAGATCTGCGACGTGCTGCGCGCCGAGTGGGGCGTGTACGTCGAGCCGGCCTCGTTCTAGTCGGCCACCTCGATCACCCGGGAGGCGCGGGACCGGGTGTTCAGGATCAATTCGGCGTTGCGTTGATCACTCCCGTAGGACCGTTCGGCGGCCTCGGTCAGATTGCGTCCGTACCGCTGATGCCGCGCCACCAGCCGGGCCAGTCGCACCTCCTCGCCGGGCTCCAGGTACCAGCATTCGTCGAGCAGGCCGCGGACCTCGTTCCAGCCGGGCTCATCGTGCAGCAGATAGTTGCCCTCCACGATGATCAACGGCACCGCGGCCGGCACCGGCACCGCCGAGCCGATGGACTCCTCGAGCGAGCGGTCGAATCGGGGCGCGTAGACCACCGCCTCGTCGTGGTCGTGCAGCCGGCGGAGGAGATGGACGAAACCACCGGCGTCGAAGGTGTCTGGCGCCCCCTTGCGGTCGAGCCGGCCGAGCCGGAGCAATTCGTCGTTGGCGAGATGGAACCCATCCATGGAGATCAACACGGCATCGGTCCTGAGCGCCGCGACCAGCAGCTCGGCCACGGTCGACTTGCCGGAGCCGGGCGGGCCCGTCACACCCAGGAAGGTTCGGGCCGCCTGGGCGGAGAGCCGGCGGGCCGACTGGATGAGCTCGCCGATCGTGGCACGCTCGGCGAGGAGCGATGCGCGCTCGGGACTGTCGTGTTCTGGCACAGGCTGCATTCTGGTGCTCGCTGGCCGGGCTCTGCGACCGGCCCGCCGCATCACCGGGGAAGTGCCGTGTCCGCCTCGAACCAGGTGTCGCTGTCCGCGAGGTCGGAAGCGAAGCGAAGCTGCCGCGCTAGTCCGAGCAGGATGCGTTCGGCGCCCACGGGCTGCGGTGCCGGCTCCGGCCATTCCCCGCCCGGCCAGAACGTGATCAGACACAGCGACCGCGAGCCTGGAAACAGGCACAAGCGGGGATCGCTCCCCCCGACGAGACGTCCGGGTACCGCGTCGACCGCGACTGGCTCGCCTTGGAAAGAGACGCTCTTGCCGCTCAGCGGCGCGGCCACGATGATGTGCACATCACCGCGTCGCAGCACCTTGCGGCCCAGCGTGACCTCGGCGGTCTGGTTCCGCACGTGCTCCGTCAGTCCCGCGATCTGATACCCGGCCGGCACCTGCTGCAGGGCGAAGGGCAGCCGGGCCGCGGAACGGCCGAAGCGAACCCAGGAGGCGATGGAGCGCAGCTCGGCCCGGTCGAGGTCCGTGGAACTGCACAGAACGGTCGTCCAGGCGTCGGTCCCGTACTCCCAGGCCAGCAGGGGCGAGCCGGCCTCATCGAATGCGAAGAAGGCGTCTCGGCCCCGCACGGTGGTGGTCTCCAGCGGCTCGATCGCCTGGCGGTCGTACCCGCCGGCGACGTGCACGGTGACGACACACTTCTTCGGGTCACCGCTCGCCCCGGGCGGATCCAGCTCGGTGAGCTCGACCCGAGGAGTGAGTTCGCGGGCCACCACCGACCAGCCCTCCGCGGGCCGCACCTCGTGACTGAAGTGCCACAGGCCCGGCGCTCGCGGGGTGACCGGTAGGCGCGGCAGCACCACCGTCGGCACGGCAATCGCCCCGACGGCGACCAGCGCCAGGCCGGACACGAGCGCCATCACCCGCAGCCGACGGGAGGCGGCGCGCCGACGGGCAGAACTCCACCGGCGCAGAACGTCCTGAGTCGGCGGGATGATCAAGCCGAACGCGTCGATCTCGGCCCGAAGATCGTGCGGAGCCGCCGCGAGATCGTCCTGGATCTGCTGCGGTGAGCGGTCCATCAGGGAGGCGATCTCCAACGGTGTGAGTCGCAGTCCGTCGCGCAGCACGACCGCGGCGCGCTGCCGAGGGCTGCTCAAGGCGTCCAGTCCCGGACTCAGATCTGGCCGGCGGAGCGGGGATCGTCGCCGGTACGCACTCAGGTACTGCGCCACCACTAGTGTGCGCAACGAACTCTCGGGGAACTCGAGCCGGCTCAACGGGTCGAGGGATCGGGCATCCCGGGCCAGCGCGTCGGCCACCAACTCCGAAGCCTTGGCCGGTGACCCGGTGAAGGCCGTAGCCAGCCGGAGCAGCATCGGCAACTGGTCGCGCAGCCAGCCTCCGACCACCGGACTCGCGGACGCCGTCACCCGCTCAGCCTAGGTCGGCTCGGACTGGTTGAGACCGGGTCAGTGCCCCGAAGTCGGGGTCAGGCCAGGGCGGCCGAAACCACCTCGCGCGCCGCCGCCTGCACCTCGGCGAGGTGGTCGGCACCGCGGAACGACTCGGCGTAGATCTTGTAGACGTCTTCGGTGCCCGAGGGTCGGGCCGCGAACCAGGCCGACTCGGTGGTCACCTTCAGACCGCCGATCGCCGCCCCGTTGCCGGGTGCGCTGGTGAGCTTGCCAGTGATCGGCTCGCCCGCCAGCTCGGTGGCGGTCACCGCCGACGGATCAAGCTTGGCCAATTTGGCCTTCTGCTGGCGGTCGGCCGGGGCGTCGACCCGCGCGTACGCCGGGGCACCGTGCTCGGCCGTGAGCTCGGCGTACAACTGGCTGGGGGACTTGCCGGTGATGGCCTGGATCTCGCTGGCCAGCAGTGCGAGCAGGATCCCGTCCTTGTCGGTGGTCCAGGTGCTGCCGTCGAGAGCCAAGAAGGAGGCCCCGGCCGATTCCTCCCCACCGAATCCGATGTCGCCGCTGCGGAGGCCGGGCACGAACCACTTGAACCCGACCGGCACCTCGACCAGGGAGCGGCCCAAGGACGCGGCCACCCGGTCGATCATCGAGGACGACACGAGCGTCTTGCCGATGCCGGCGTCGGGCTTCCACCCGGTGCGATGGGCGTACAGGTACTGGATGGCCACCGCCAGATAGGCATTGGGATTCATCAGCCCGAAGTCGGGGGTGACGATTCCGTGTCGGTCCGCGTCGGCGTCGTTGCCGGTGGAGATCTCGTACGCGCTGCGATTCTGGATCAGGCTGGCCATGGCGTTCGGCGAGGAGCAGTCCATCCTGATCTTGCCGTCGGTGTCGAGGGTCATGAATGACCAGCGCGGGTCGACCTCCGGGTTGATCACCGTCAGATCGATGCCCAGGTGCTCGGAGATGTAGCCCCAGTACTGCACGCTGGCGCCGCCCAGCGGATCCGCGCCGATGTGCACCCCGGCCTCACGTACGGCATGCAGGTTCAAGGCGTTGACCAGGTCCTCGCAATAGGCGCCGAGGTAGTCGAAGCGGTGAAGTTCGCTGCTGACCTGATCGAACGGCTTGCGCGCGATCGATCCCGGATCGGCCAGCAGCTCGTTGGCCCGCGCAGCGATCACACTCGTGGCGTCGCTGTCGGCCGGACCGCCGTGCGGCGGGTTGTACTTGAAGCCACCATCGCGCGGCGGGTTGTGCGAGGGAGTCACGACTATGCCGTCGGCTCGAGCAGAGGGGCCGGCGGCGTTGTGCACCACGATGGCTCGCGAAACCGCCGGCGTGGGCGTGTAGTCCTCGTCGCCCTCGCTGCAGACGGTGACGCCCTGCGTGATGAGCACCTCGATGGCCGTACGCCAGGCCGGACCCGACAGCGCGTGGGTGTCCTTGCCGATGTACAGCGGACCCGTGATGCCCTGACCGGCGCGGTACTCCACGATGGCCTGAGTCGTGGCCGCGATGTGGGCGTCGTTGAACGCGGTGTCCAAACTCGAACCGCGGTGGCCGGACGTGCCGAAGACGACCTGCTGATCCGGGTTGTGCGGGTCCGGCACGAGATCGTAGTAGGCGCCGACGACGGCGTCGACATCGATGAGGTCTTCGGACTGAGCCGGCTGTCCGGCGCGGGGGTGGGCCATAGACGTCATTCTGCCCACACGCCCGAGCCGGGTGGGAGGGGCGGGGTCCGCAAGCCATGTCAAGTCGGCTCAGCAGCGGAGCGACGTCCGGACCCTGAGGCGGGCAGTGTCAGGATTGGCTCCATGAGCACCTCCAGCTTCAACCGCCCGGGCGCGGTCGACCTCTCCCAGCTCGCACAACGTGCCAAGGCCCAACAGGGCGGGGCGGCGCCCGCCGGGGCGGCCGGCGGGTCGTACGTCATCGAGGTCACGGAGCAGACCTTCGAGGCAGAGACCATTCGGCGCTCGATGAAGCACCCGGTCGTGGTGGAGCTGTACTCGCCGCGAGTAGCCACCGGGCACCAGCTGTCCGACGCTCTGATCGAGCTCGCCGCCGAGAACGCCGGCAAGTTCTTGCTGGCCCGGTTGAACGTGGACACCGCCCCAGGCATCGTGCAGGCACTGCAACTCCAGGCTGTGCCGACCGTCGTCGCCCTCATCGGGGGGCAGGTGGCGCCCTTGTTCCAAGGCGTGCTGCCCAAGGATCAGGTCGCGACGGCGATCGATCAACTGCTCAAGGCCGCACTCGCCAACGGCATCGTCGGACGGGCCGATCCGGTCGGTGCCGCGCCCACCGATGACCTCGAGGAAACTGCGGAGCCGGTCGCCGACCCGCGCTTCGCCGCCGCCGACGAGGCGCTCGAACGAGGTGATTTCGCCGTCGCCGAAGCGGAATTCGACAAGCTCCTCGCCGCGAACCCGCAGGATGCCGAAGCCCAGGCCGGCAAGGCCCAGGCGGGCCTGCTCGCGCGGGCCACGGCGCTGGACCCGCAAGCCGCGCTGGCCAAGGCCGCAGCGCCCGACGCATCCGTCGACGACCAGCTGGCCGCCGCTGATGTCGAACTGGCCACCGGTGATGCCGACGCCGCCTTCGCGCGGTTGATCGATCAGGTCAAGCAGCGCACCGGCGACGAACGCGATCGGGTACGCGTTCGGCTCCTGGAGCTCTTCGAGACTCTCGGGAACGCCGACGAGCGGGTGCTGAAGGCGCGGCGGGCGCTGATGACGGCATTGTTCTGATCTGAGGCCCGCTTGGTCTTACCTGGTTCGGGGTTGTCCACAGGGGGACTAGCGGTCTGGGCGGCTCGCATCGCAGAGTTTCGGGATGCCGGCGAATCGCGCAAAGCTGCCCCCGCAGCTGTTGAGCGGGCCATTCACCACGGCTGAAGCCGCGCTCGCCGGCGTTGGTCGCGGTGTACTTCGAGGACCGACGGTACGGCGGCTGGCCCGGGGGCTGTACCTGGCGGCCGGCGTAGGTCTCGTCACGGTTGATCAGCGGGTCGCGGCGGCTCGTCGCCTCCTTCCGGCGGATTCCTTGGCGATGGGTGTGACAGCCCTGTGGTGCTACGGCGTGGAAGTGGGCGACCCGACAACGTTGTGGTTTTGCACGGCGACCCGCTTCCACGGTCAGCGGCGCGGCGTCCGGGTGTCCAACGTCCGCCAGCTACCGCCGAGCGGAGGCTTCACTGTCGCGCCCGAACACGCGTTCTGGTCCGCCGCCCAGGAACTCGATCTGGTCCAGCTGGTGACTGCGGGCGACTGGCTGGTGAGGCGCAGGTTGACGACCCCGAAGCGACTGGAGAGTTACCTCGCTCGAGCGCCCGGACGCTGCACTCTCGCGGCGCGACGAGCCGCCTCCTTCGTGCGGGCGCGGGTCGACTCGCCCCGGGAGTCGCGACTGCGGATGATGTTGGTGCTCGCGGGATTGCCCACTCCGGAGTGCAATCCGGGCATCGGCACCGAGTGGTTCTTGGGTCACGGCGATCTGGTGTACGAGGCGAACCGCGTCGTGCTCGAGTACGAAGGTGATCAGCACCGGACGGATCCCACTCAGTGGAATCTGGATATCGGGCGCTAGGAGGAGTTCACCGGGGAGGGTTGGACCGTCATTCGGGTGACGTCCGCGCACCCTTCGTCACCCCGGAACGGTGCCGTAACGCGGTCTCGCCTGATCGGTCAGGGCAGGCTGCCGTCCTCCAGGTAGACCGATTCTGCCGGAGCCAGAGAGCAGGCGACGGCCAGGCGGCGCCAGGACAGGGGAGTCACGAGGTCGGCGGCCTGCTCGAGGGTCACGAGGCGGACTCGGCGGATCTCGGCCGGTTGCAGGACGAGCGAGCCCAGGTCCGCCTCGTCGATCAAGCCGCCGTCGTAGATCAGTTCGAGCGCGTCCTCCCAGCCGAGGTAGGGCGGCATCCAGTCAGTGATCATCAGGCGGCCCAGCACGAGCTCGATACCTAGTTCCTCGCGCACCTCCCGAACGGCGCCGATCCGCGGCGGTTCGCCCGCTTCGACGATGCCGCCCGGCAGCTCCCAGTCCGGCTTGAACTGGGTCTCGCACAGCAGGATCCGGCCCTCGACGTCTCTGATCAGCACATGGGCGATCAGGCGTTTCCGGGGCAGAGCCGTGTTCATCACGGCCGAGAAGCCGTCGGGTCCGCCGACTTCATCGGTGACCAGTCGGGCGTAGAGCACCAGATCTCCGAAGGTTTCGCCTCCCCGCGCCGCCACCGATCGGCGGAGGCCCTCCACCCGGAAGCCGGATCGCAGGACCGCGCGTCGACCGCCGAAGTCTTCGACGGGCCGTTCGATCTCGATGCGCCGGATCCCAGATTCCAGCAGTTGATCAGCGAGGGCCGTGAGCTCGGCCTGTCGAGTCCCCGGATCCGGGCTGTCGGACCAGTCCAGCCGGGCTATGCCGGCCACGACGTCGACCCGAATCCGAGAATCCGTCACCTCGAGTCGGAGGAGCCTTTGCCCTTGGGCTTGCCGGGCTCCTTCCGCTTCTCACTCGCCTTCTGACTCGCCTTCTGACCCGCCGTCTGACCGGCTGCTGCAGCCTTCTTGACCGCCCGGTCCTTGGCGACCTCGGCCTCCTCCGCCGCTCGTTTCGCGGCCTGCTCGACCTTGCTCTCGACCTTCTTGGCGGCCTTCGCGACCGTCTCGGTGACCGACCCGGCCACCTTGTCCAACACGGATTCCTTGCCCGAAGCGGACGGTGGGTCGGAGGTCGAGGTGGCGGAAGTGTCAACGGCCGCCGGCCGGCTCGCGGCGGCCTCGACGTCGCTGGACCGACTCTTGGACCGAGCCCGCGATGCCTGCTTCGCCGCGGCCCTGACGCCCGCCTCGACCTTCTCCGGCTCCTCGGTCTCCTCAGTGGCCACCGGCTCGAAGAGCAGCCACACCGCCCCCAGGGGAGGAAGCGTCACGCTGGCTGAGGCTCCGTACCCGTGCGAGGGCACGGCCTGCGCCACGACCTGCCCGAGATTGCCGATCTGGCCCGTGCCGTCGTAGTACTCGGCGTCGGTGTTGAGAAGCTCCTTCCAGACCCCCTCCCTCGGCAGCCCGATCCGGTAGTCCGAGCGGGGTTCGGAGGAGAAGTTGGTCAGGCACGCGATCATCTGGCCCTCGCCGTCGTAGCGCAGGAACGAGAAGACGTTGCCGCCCCGGTCGTCGGCGTCGATCCAGGAGAAGCCGGCTGGATCGCTGTCCAGCTTGTACAGGGCGGGATGCTCCCGGTAGACCGTGTTCAGGTCTTTGATCAACTTCTGCACGCCGCGATGGCCCCAGTGGGCGCTCTGCTCCCAGTCGACACTGCGCTGTTCGGAGAACTCACGCCGCTGTCCGAACTCGGTACCCATGAACAGAAGTTGTTTGCCGGGATGGGACCACATGAAGGCGTAGTACGCCCGCAGGGTGCCGAACTTGCGCCACTCGTCCTGCGGCACCCGTTCGAACATGGATCCCTTGCCGTGCACCACTTCGTCGTGGCTGATCGGCAGGATGAAATTCTCCGAGTACGCGTACGCCATGGCGAACGTCATCTCGTGGTGGTGGTACTGCCGATAGATCGGCTCGCGGCCGAGATAGCGCAGCGAGTCGTTCATCCAGCCCATGTTCCACTTGAAGCCGAAGCCCAGACCGCCGTTCTCCACGCCCCGAGTCACGCCCGGCCAGGACGTCGATTCCTCCGCGATCATCATGATCCCGGGCTTGCGGCGGTAGGAGTGCGCATTCACCGCCTGGATGAGTTCCACGGCCTCGAGGTTCTCGTTGCCGCCGTACTTGTTCGGGATCCACTGCCCCTCGTTGCGGGAGTAGTCGAGATAGAGCATCGAGGCGACGCCATCCACCCGCAGTCCGTCGACGTGGAACTCGTCGAGCCAGTAGTACGCGTTGGCGATGAGGAAGCTCTTCACCTCGTTGCGGCCGAAGTTGAAGATGTAGGAGCCCCAGTCCGGATGCCATCCCAGGCGGGGATCCTCGTGCTCGTACAGCGCGGTGCCGTCGAACCGCTGCAGCGCCCACGGGTCGGTGGCGAAGTGCCCGGGCACCCAATCGACGATCACCCCGATGCCCGCTTCGTGCAGCGCGTTCACGAGGTGTCGGAACTCATCCGGGGAACCGAAACGGGAGATGGGCGCGAAGTAGCCGGTGACGTGGTAGCCCCACGAGCCCTCGTACGGATGCTCCGCGGCGGGCATCAGCTCCACGTGGGTGTAACCCTGCCAGCTGACGTACTCCACCAGTTGGTCGGCGAGCTCGAGGTAGGTGAGTCCGCGACGCCAGGAGCCCAGGTGCACCTCGTAGATGCTGACCGGCTCCTGGTACTGCTTCTTCAGTCCGCGGTAGTACAGCCACTGCTCGTCGTTCCAGACGAACTGGCTCTGGTAGACGATCGAGGCGGTGTGCGGCGCAGCCTCGCAGAACTGGGCGAACGGATCGGCCTTGAGGCGCCACACGCCGTCGGCGCCGAGCACCTCGTACTTGTACAGCGCGCCCGTACCCACACCCTCGAGGAACACCGCCCAGACCCCGGATCCGGGAACCAGGTGCATGTAGGTCTGATCGCCGTTCCAGTAGTTGAAGTCGCCCACGAGCCGGACGGTCTGAGCGTTCGGAGCCCAGACCGCGAACCGGGTCCCGAAGACCTCGCCCCGCTCGTCGTCGGTGACGCTCATCTCGTGCGCTCCGAGCCGCCGGAAGCATTCGGTGTCGTGGCCCTCGTGAAAGCCGGTCATATCCCAGCCGGTCAAGCCGCCCGTGACATCGATTGCCATCCTCACTCCTTTGTCGAGTTGGTCGCGTGCGTTTCGGCTGGGTCGGTTTCGTCTCGGGCGAGGCCGGCCACGGCGGCCAGTGGTATGGCTACCCAGTCCGGTCGGTTCCGCACTTCGTAGACCACTTCGTAGATCGCCTTGTCGGCCACGTACGAGGCCAGTACGGCCGCGTTCGTCGGGTTCATCGGTCCGCCGGCGTAGCCCGCCAGGAACGCTTCCTGGCTGTCCCGGGCCCAACCGGCGCTGGCTGGTCCAGGCCGACTGGCCGCAGCGTAGTCGAAGGATCGCAGCATGCCGGCCACATCCCGCCAGACAGCGTCCGGCGCCGCCCGTTCGGCGAGAGTCTTCACCGGTTCGCCTTCGAAGTCGATGATCTTCCAGCCGGACGGGGTTCGGAGCGTCTGGCCGAGATGGAAGTCTCCATGCACCCGCTGAACGGCCAGGTCTGCCTCGCCCAGCTGGTCGAACCGGGCGGAGAGTCCATCGAGATAGGACTCCAGGGCCGGGGCGACCTGGATGGCGGCGGTGAGCCGGGACTTCATGATCGCCGCCACCGCCGAACCGGACTGGGTCGCGGTCGGGAAGGCGGTCCGCAACGCCGCATGGATCTCGGCCAGAGCCGCTCCCAGGTGATGAGCCTCCGACGCAAACGATCTCCCCGCCTGCAGCGCCTCGAGCGCCAGACCCCAGCCGTCTTCGGCGTGGGCCAGCTTCTCGACCGCCATGGCCAAGTCGGCGCGTACGGGCTCTCCGGCATGAGTCCAGCCGGCATCGACCCAGCCGTACAGATCGGCCACGTTGCGCACGCCGGCCCGGCGGAGGGCGTCGTGCACCTCGATATCGAGGTTGTGTCCCAATTCCAGCCGGCGGAAGATCTTGATCATGGCCACGTCGCCGAACATCACCGACGTGTTGGACTGCTGACCGCGGTAGACGCTCGGCTCGAGGTCCTCGTGCAGCACGTCGGGAACCGCGAGGTGGAAGTCCACCTCGGTCTCGACTTGATGATCATGAGCCCGGAATGGTCGGCCGGCCACCAGGGCCTGGAGCAGGATCCGGCCGGCGGCCGGATCCTGGGCGGCGTCGTAGCCGACGACCGGGCCAAGATCACGGACTTCGAATCGGCCGATCTCGGCGTGCGCCAGGCCGGGCACCGGTGCGGGGTGATAGGAGATGATCAACTGGTAGAGCTCGTGCGGCCAGACCACATCGGGATCCGCATCCAGGTCCGGGTCCTCGTCGGTGCGGTAGACGATCTCCGTGATCTCGGTTCGCACGGCGGGCCACTGATTGACCTCGGTCAGCCAGGGGAGTGGAACCACCGACGCCAATTCGGCCGTCCGCCCCTTGCCGGCGAACCAGCGGGCAGAGGTCAGATAACCGAGCAGCGCGTCTGCTCGCTCAGCTTCGACGCCTGGCACCGCGGTCGTGGCCGTCACACTCGCCGCCAGACTGGAGGATCCGTGCGCCACCGCTAGACCTGGACCTGTCCCAGGCCCGAGCGATTCTGCCCGTACTTGATCACCGTGAGCACGTGGCAGGGATCATCGTGGGTCAACCGTACGAAGGCGTGCTGCCCCCACCGCCAGGTCTGGCCGGTGATCTCGTCGTGCACCAGGAACACGTCTCGCGACGTCAGGCCCAGGGCCTCCATGTCCAAAAAGACCTCGGTCTCCACCACGTTCAGTGGATCGACACTCGAGACCACGATGACCACATCGTCACCCTCCCGCTTGGAGTAGATGACGGCGTGGGAGTGGGGGGCCCGGTGGAAGGTCAGGTTGCGGAGCTGCTGCAAGGCCGGGTGCTCACGCCGGATCTGATTCAGCCGACCGAGGAGCATGTTGAGGTTCTCGCCGCTGGCCTCGGCGCCGGCCCAGTCCCGCGGCCGGTACTGGTACTTCTCCGAATCGAGGTACTCCTCCCGGCCCTGACCCAGAGCCTGGTTCTCGAACAGCTCGAAGCCCGCGTAAACCCCCCAGGTCGGGGACAGGGTCGCGGCCAGGACCGCGCGGATCGTGAAGGCCGTCTTGCCACCCCACTGCAGAAACATCGGCAGGATGTCGGGGGTGTTCACGAAGAAGTTCGGCCGGTAGAAGCTGTCCATCTCGCTGGTCAGCTCCTCCATGTACTCCTGGATCTCCCACTTCTCGTTGCGCCAGGTGAAGTAGGTGTAGGACTGCTGGAAGCCGACCTTGCCCAGCATGTGCATCATGGCCGGCTTGGTGAACGCCTCGGCGAGGAAGAGCACGTCGGGATCGGTCCTGCGCACCTCGGCGATGAGCCAGGCCCAAAAATTCACCGGCTTGGTGTGCGGGTTGTCGACCCGGAAGATGCGCACCCCGTGGTCCATCCAGAGGCGGACGATCCGCAGGGACTCCGCGTAGATGCCGTCGCGGTCCAGGTCGAAATTGATCGGGTAGATGTCCTGGTACTTCTTCGGCGGGTTCTCCGCGTACGCGATCGAGCCGTCGGCCCGCTTCGAGAACCATTCCGGGTGCTCGTGGACCCAGGGATGGTCCGGTGAGGCCTGGAGGGCGAAGTCGAGCGCGACCTCCATGCCCAGTGACTTGGCCTTGGCCACGAATCGATCGAAGGAGTCGAAGTCGCCCAGATCGGGATGGATGGCGTCGTGCCCACCTTCGACCCCCCCGATGGCCCACGGCGAGCCGGGATCGGACGGGCCCGGATTCAAGGTGTTGTTGGGGCCCTTTCGGAAGGCAACCCCGATCGGGTGGATCGGCGGCAGGTAGACGACGTCGAAGCCCATCGCCGCCGCCGCCGCCAGTCGTTCGTGGGAGGAGTCGAACGTGCCGGAGATCCAGCGCTGTTCGGCTTCGTCGAACCGAGCCCCTTCGGAGCGGGGAAAGAACTCGTACCAGGACGAGAACAGCGCGCGCTGCCGATCGACGTAGACGGGGTAGTCCGGGGTGGGCGAGACGAGCTCGCGCGGCCCGAACCTGGCCATGGCCTCCCGCACCTCGTCGGCCAGCACCACTTCGAGCCGGTCCTCGACCTGTTGCGCCGATGACAGGGTCTGCCCGGCCGCGCGGAGCAGCGCGGCATCGCTGGCGGCTCCGGCTCCTTCGGCCCGCTCGGCGGCGGCCGTGAACAACGTGTTGCCCTCGGTGCAGACCAGGTTGACGTCGATGCCGGCCGGGATCTTGATCTCCGCGCTGTGTACCCAGGTCTCCCAGGGATCGCTCCAGCCCTCGACGCGGAACGTCCACAGTCCCTCGCTGGTCGCCTTCACCGACGCCGTCCACCAGTCGAAGCCGAGGGGCGTCGTCGGAGCCATCGACACCGTCGTCTCGTTGCCGTGCGGGTCGGTCAAGACCACTGAGGCGTTCACAGCGTCGTGACCTTCGCGGAAGACGGTGGCCCGCACCGGGAAGGATTCGCCGACGGCGGCTTTGGCCGGGTAGGCGCCGCCCTCGATCACCGGGGAGACGTTGCATACGGGGATCCGGCGGATCGGCGCCCCGAGTTCGGGCTCGAGGAGGGTGACCGTCGCCGACGACGGCGGATCGACCTCGGGGGCCTGGCCGACCGCGGCACTGGAGGTCGGGGCGGACAGGTCTGCTGACAGATCATGCGAGTCACCGGTCACGATGACCAACCTATCCACATGGATTTGTCCGCTCACTGCGGATCCGCTCTTGACCCCCGTCGTCGGTTTCGCTGGGGGAGGATCCAGCCCGCTAGGGTTGGGCGAGTGCGTGCGATCCGTCGATTCAGTGTCCGACCCGTTCTCCCCGAGAAGCTGAAGCCCCTGGGCGAGCTGGCCCTCAACCTACGTTGGTGCTGGCACACCGACACCCAAGCTCTGTTCCGCTCGGTCGATCCCCAGCTTTGGGAGTCCTCGGATCAGGATCCCATCAAGATGCTGGCCGGAGTCGCCTCGGAGCGACTGGAGGCGCTGTCTTCGGACAAAAAGTTCGTCAAGAACCTCGAGCTCATCCGTGCAGACCTCAGCGATTATCTGACCGGCGACCACTGGTACCAGTCCTACGCCGCCCAGACCGCCGACGCCCCCCGGGCGATCGGCTACTTCTCGCCGGAGTTCGGCATCACCGAGGTGCTGCCGCAGTACTCGGGCGGACTGGGGATCCTGGCCGGAGATCACCTCAAGGCCGCGAGCGACCTGGGCGTGCCGATCATCGGCGTCGGGTTGTTGTACCGGATGGGCTATTTCCGGCAGTCGCTGAACGGAGCCGGCTGGCAGCAGGAGCGCTACCCGCTGCTCGATCCCGCCTCGCTGCCGCTGACCTTGCTGCACGACGAGGACGGCCCGGTACGGATCGAGGTGCCGCTGGCCGGTCGCACCCTGTACGCGCAGATCTGGCTGGCGCAGGTCGGGCGGGTGCCGTTGCTCCTGCTGGATTCCGATGTGGAGCAGAACAGCGGCCCGGAGCGCGAGACGACCGACCGGCTCTACGGTGGCGGTTCGGACCACCGGCTCGCCCAGGAAGTGCTGCTCGGCGTCGGTGGTGTCCGGGCCATCCGGGCCTACTGCGCGCTGACCGACACCCCCGCCCCGGAGGTCTTCCACACCAACGAGGGACACGCCGGCTTCCTCGGCCTGGAGCGGATTCGGGAGTCGATCGCCCAAGGGTTGAGCTTCGATGAGGCCCTCGAGCTGAACCGGGCCGGCACCGTGTTCACCACCCACACCCCGGTGCCGGCCGGCATCGACCGGTTCTCGCGACAGCTGATCGCCGACCAGTTCGGCGACTTCGACGCCTTGCCGTTGGAGCGGATCCTGGCTCTGGGTGCGGAGAACTACCCCGGTGGCGACCCGAACATGTTCAACATGGCCGTCATGGGCTTCCGGCTCGGGCAGCGGGCGAACGGGGTTTCGCTGCTGCACGGCGAGGTGTCCCGGGAGATGTTTCAGGGGCTGTGGAGTTCCTTCGACACGTCCGAGGTGCCGATCAGCTCGATCACCAACGGTGTCCACCATCCGACGTGGGTGCATCCGGAGCTGCTCGAGCTGCTGGAGAGCTCGAGCAGCGGTGAGACCGTCATCGACGGCTACGACTGGGCCGGGCTGTACGAAGTCGAGGCCGGCACCATCTGGTCCCTCAAACAGCGGATGCGCCTGGATCTGATCAGCATGGCTCGGGCCCGGCTCACCGAGAGCTGTTCCCATCGCGGGTTGCCCTCGGACTGGGTCAGTTCGGTGCTCGATCCCAACGTGATCACGTTCGGCTTCGCCCGCCGGGTGCCCTCGTACAAGCGGTTGACCCTGATGCTGCGCGATCCCGACCGGCTCAAGGCGCTGTTGAACCATCCGACCCGACCTGTCCAGATCGTCATCGCCGGCAAGTCACATCCGGCGGACGAGGGCGGCAAGATGCTGATCCAGCAGATGGTGCAGTTCGCCGATCAGCACGACGTCCGGGAGCGGATCGTCTTCCTGCCGGACTACGACATCTCGATGGCCAAGCCCCTGTACCCCGGCTGCGACGTGTGGATGAACAATCCGCTGCGCCCGTACGAGGCCTGCGGGACCTCCGGTATGAAGGCCGCTCTCAACGGGGCCGCCAACCTGTCTATCCGGGACGGCTGGTGGGACGAGTGGTTCGACCGCGCGTACGGGTGGGAGATCCCGTCCGCGGTGGCGGTGTCCGACCCCGATCACCGCGACGACCTCGAAGCCAAGGCGCTTTACGACATCATCGAGAACGAGATCGTGCCACGCTTCTACGACGTCGATGGCGACGGCCTCCCGCAGCGCTGGATCCAGATGATCCGCGACACGGTGGCCGGCCTCGGACCGAAAGTGCTGGCGTCGCGGATGGTGCGTGACTACGTCACCAAGCTCTATACGCCGGCCACCGCCTCGGCCCGAGGCGTGCAGTCGGAGCCGGGCGGCGTCGGTGCCCTGGCGGAATGGAAGGAACGCGTGCGGGAGTCGTGGAGTGGGGTCGCTGTCGATCACGTCGAGAGTCTCGGCGGTGATCAGGTCGAACTGGGCAGCAAGATCCACGTCAGCGCCTTGGTCCGGTTGGGCGAACTGACCCCGGACGACATCGAGGTGCAGTTGATCACGGGTCGGGTCGACTCCGATGATCAACTGTTCGAGCCGCGCATCACACCGTTCCCGACCGGGGTGGACGTGGACGGGGGTCTCCGGCGCTACGAAGGCATGGTGCAGACCCGACGGGCCGGCGAGCTCGGCTACACCGTTCGGGTTGTGCCGCACCACCCGCGGCTCGCCAACGACGCCGAGATGGGTCTGGCCACGCTCCCCGCCGAACAGCTGACCCCGCCGTCGGTCTGAGGCGGGAGTTGCGTGCGCCGTCAGCTGGCGGTCGCTGGGGCGGTCGACCCGGCCGTGGCCTGGGACCGGTGGGCTACACGGTGCCCCGCCGCCCTCGCCCCGACCCGCCTGGTCGCTCCCTGAGCCTGTCAGTCGACCTGGAGCACGGCAACGGTCCGGCCGGGCAGCCACAAACTCGTTCCCGACAGCAGCTTCTCGTTCGGCAGTTCGCCCTCCAGCCCGGAGTGCGCCACCACCGTGTACGTGTCCGCCCATGGTCCGTCGGGGAGGTGGACCTCGATGGCGTCGACGCCGCCGTGGATCCAGATCAAATAGGCGTCGTCGTGGTCGCGGGTCGGAGCGTCGTAGGCGATGTACATGCCCAGGGTGTGCCGGTTGCCGTCGGCCCAGTCCTCGGCCGTCATCTCGACCGACCCTCCGCCGAACCAGGCCAGATTCTTCCGCCCGCTCCGGTTACCCTGCACGGGCACCGGCTCGCCGTGCCGGAACGCGGTGCGCCGGAACACGGGATGTTCGGCGCGCAGCTCCAGGAGCTTCTGGGTGAGCTCGGTCAGCCCCGACCATTGGGTTGCGGTGTCCCAGTGCACCCAGGAGACGGGGGAGTCCTGGCAGTAGGCGTTGTTGTTGCCGTCCTGGGTCCGCCCCAGCTCGTCGCCGGCAGTGATCATGGGCACTCCCGTGGCGACGATCATGGTGGCCATCAGATTCTGGGCTTGACGCAGGCGCAGGGCGACGACCGTGTCGTCGTCGACCTCGCCCTCCACGCCGCAGTTCCAAGATCGGTTGTCGTCGGTGCCGTCGCGGTTGGACTCCCCGTTCGCCCGGTTGTGTTTGACGTTGTAGGTGACCAGATCCCGCAGGGTGAAGCCGTCGTGCGCGGTGACGAAGTTGACACTCGACGTGGCGCCGCGCCCATCGCGGTCGAAGATGTCGGGTGAACCCGAGAGCCGTACGGCCAACTCCGAGACGCCGTGGGCGTTGCCCCGCCAGAAATCGCGGACGTAGTTTCGGAACCGGTCGTTCCACTCGGTCCAGTCGGGACCGAAGGCGCCAAGTTGATAGCCATCCGGCCCGAGGTCCCAGGGCTCGGCGATCAACTTGGTTCGGCTCAGCACCGGGTCGTTGCGCACCGCCTCGCCGAAGGTGTGCCGGAGCATGTCGACGCGATGCCTGCCGTCCCGGAACAAGGTGGTGGCCAGGTCGAAACGGAAACCGTCGACCCCCATCTCGGTCACCCAGTAGCGCAACGAGTCCAGCACCATCCGCAGCACCCCGGGCTCGGCGGTGTCCACGGAGTTGCCGCACCCGGTGACGTCGTAGTCGTTGTGCAGATTGTCACTGAGGCGGTAGTGGCCGGCGTGGTCGATCCCGCGGAAAGCCAGGGTCGGGCCCTCGTGTCCCCCCTCGCCGGTGTGGTTGTAGACGACGTCGAGAATCACCTCCAGACCGGCGTCGTGGAAGGCGCTGACCATCTCCTTGAATTCACGGACCTGCTGACCCATCGAACCGAGCGAGCAGTAGGAGGCGTGCGGGGCAAAGAAACCCAGGGTGTTGTAGCCCCAGAAGTTGCTCAACCCGCGACCGATCAGGAACGGCTCGGACACGAAGTGCTGTACGGGCAGCAACTCCACCGAGGTCACCCCGAGGTCGACCAGGTGCTCGGTCACCGCCGGGTGGACCAGTCCTGCGTAGCTGCCGCGTAGCTGCTCCGGCACGGACGGGTGCAATTGGGTGTAGCCCTTGACGTGCAGCTCGTAGAGCACGGTATCGGCGAGCGGGACACTCTTGCCGAGCGCTCGCGGCGGCGGCGAATCGGCGACGACGACGCTGAGCGGAACCGAGCCGGAGGAGTCGCGTGGGTCAGCGACGTAGTCCGACTCGGCGGTGTGGTCGCGGATCGGTCCGGCGTAGTCCACGCCATTGGTGATCGCCCGGGCGTACGGGTCCAGGAGCAGCTTGGCCGGGTTGAACCGGACTCCGTGTTGCGGCGCCCAAACACCGTGGACCCGGTAGCCGTAACGCTGCCCCGCCCCGACTCCGGGAACGTGCACCTGCCAGCACCCGTCGTCCTCCCGGCGCATGTCGTGGTTCTGCTGCCGGCGGTCCTCTCCGACCAGGGCGAGTTCCACCCGACTGGCTCGCGGGGCCCACAGACCGAAGGTGGTGCCGCCGCTGTTGACCCGTGCGCCGAGTCGGGTGCCGGCCGCAGGGGTCGGTAGCACCGTCGACGAACCGGCCATTCTTTTGCTCATACCCAGGTCTTTCCGTCGAACCCTCGCTGCCGCCTGCCGATCCGCAACCGGTTGAGCGCCCGACCATTGTGCACTGTTTTTCGCCGTCGCGTGTCCGCTTAACCTCAGTTGTTCTCAGTTCGGTGTCGCCGACACCCGTAAGGTGCCGGTCATGAGCGGAGCCGAGATGCCCAGCGAGTCGGTCAAACTCGAGGTCTTCGACGGCGTCGGAGTCCTGCGGATCGACCGCCCGAAGCTCAACGCCCTGGACGCCGCGATGCAGCGCCGGCTGGGGGAATTGGCCCGTGACGCAGGGCGGCGGAGCGATGTGGCGGCGCTGATCCTCACCGGCGGTGATCAGGTCTTCGCCGCCGGCGCCGACATCAAGGAGATGGCGGCCATGGGCTACGGCGACATGGTGGCTCACGCGGCGGTGCTCCAGGACGCCTTCCGGGCCGTGGCGTCGATTCCGAAACCGGTGGTGGCGGCCGTCAACGGGTACGCCCTGGGCGGGGGCTGCGAGCTGGCTTTGTGTGCCGATATCCGGATCGCCGCCGACGACGCGACCTTCGGCCAGCCGGAGATCAAGCTGGGCGTCATCCCCGGCGCCGGAGGGACCCAGCGGCTCGCTCGGTTGGTGGGTCCGGCTCGGGCGAAGGAGTTGATCTTCACGGGGCGCATGGTCGCCGCCCCCGAGGCGCTGCGCATCGGGCTGGTCGACCAGGTGGTACCGGCGCCGGAGGTCTTCTCCACCGCGGTCGCCTGGGCGAGGCAGTTCGTCGGCGGACCGGTCCTGGCCCTGCGCGCGGCCAAATTGTGTGTCGATCGGGGCGGAGAGGTCGATCTCGACACCGCTCTCCAGCTCGAGAGCGCGGAGTTCGCCGGCCTGTTCGCCACCGACGACCGCCGGATCGGGATGCAGGCCTTCGTCGAGCGCAGCACGCCCGAGTTTCTGGGCCGCTGAAGCCAGATCGGGTAGCGAACTGCGCCGACTACCAAGCAGAGGGCTACCCGTTGTTCGTCGGAGCCGGCGATGCCGTGGTCCGGACCCTGTTGTGCCGGGATCGTTATGGACGGGTCCGAGTGACTCAGCTGCCGGGGGATCTCCCGGCGCCGTGGAGGGCCGTGCTGGCCGCCAGAAGTTACTGGCGAGTAATATAGGCTGGCACGAGCGGTCGAAGAGGTCCCCACGTCCGCGCTGAAGGGTGAGAGCCGAAGGGTGAGAGATGAAGATTGTCGTCCTGGTCAAGTACGTGCCCGATGCCACCGGCGAACGCCGGTTCGCCGAAGACGGCACGGTCGATCGGGAGAGCACTGACGGATTGCTCTCGGAGTTGGACGAGTATGCCGTCGAACAGGCTCTCCGCATTGCCGACGACGGTGACGACGTCGAGGTGGTCGCACTGACGCTCGGCCCCGACGACGCCGCTGACGCGATCAAGCGGGCGCTGCAGATGGGGGCCACCGCGGGTATCCACATCAACGACGAGGCTGTTCACGGGTCCGACGCGCTGGGCACCAGCAGCATCCTGGCCGCCGCCATCCAGAAGGCCGAGCCGGACCTGGTGATCTGCGGCATGTCATCGACCGATGGGTCGATGGGCGTGGTGCCCAGCATGATCGCCGAGCGCCTGGGCTGGCCGGCCGCCACCCTGGGGGCGACCCTGGAGCTGAGCGGCGACCGGGTCCGCATCCGTCGAGACTCCGACCTGGCCAGCCTCACCGTCGAGGCGGTCCTGCCGGCGATCGTGAGTGTGACCGACCAGTCCGGCGAGGCCCGCTACCCGTCGATGAAGGGAATCCTCGCGGCCAAGAAGAAGCCCGTGGACAGCTGGGACCTGTCCGATCTCGGGATCGCTCCCTCCACAGTCGGACTGGACGCCGCCTGGACGCGCGTGCAGGAGACCGTGCCTCGTCCGCCGAAGGAGCCCGGTCGGGTGGTCTCCGACGAGGATGGGGGCGGCGCCGACGCCCTGGTCGACTTCCTGTCCGCCGGCAAGTACATCTGAAGGAGCGGGAGATGAGCCAAGTTTTGGTCGTGGTCGAGCACGGCGAGGGTGTGGTGACCAAGCCCACCTTCGAGCTGCTGACGCTCGCCCGGCGGATGGGCGACCCGGTCGCGGTGGTGTTCGGAGACCTCGATCCGGCGGAGCTCGGCACGTACGGGGCGAGCGCGGTGCTGGTCATCGACGACCCGGTCATCGAGCAGTATCTGGTGGCTCCGAAGGCGGAAGCCCTCGACCAGCTCGCCGTCGACCGGCGGCCGGCCGCGGTCTTGATCAGTTCCACTCCGGAAGGCAAGGAGATCGCCGGCCGGCTGGCCGTCCGGCTGAACTCGGCACTGGTCACCGATGCGACCGACGTGGCCGCGGACGGGTCGACAGTCCAGTCGGTGTTCGCGGGAAGCTACACGGTCAAGGCGGTCCCCACCGAAGCAGCCTCCGGACCGCCGGTGATCACCGTCAAGCCGAACTCAGTCGCCCCGGAGCAGGCACCCGGATCGCCCCAGGTCGAGCGGGTGACGGTCACGATCTCGGACCGGGCCAAGACAGCACGGATCGTCAGTAGCGAACCCAAGGCGGCCAGCGGCCGTCCGGGCCTGACCGAAGCGGCGATCGTCGTGTCCGGCGGTCGGGGCACCGGGGGAGACTTCGCCCCCGTCGAGGAGCTGGCCGACGCCCTGGGAGCGGCGGTCGGTGCCTCCCGCGCCGCCGTGGATTCCGGCTGGTATCCCCACTCCTATCAGGTCGGGCAGACCGGCAAGACCGTGTCACCGCAGCTCTACATCGCGGCGGGCATCTCCGGGGCGATCCAGCACCGCGCCGGGATGCAGACGTCCAAGGCCATCGTGGCCGTCAACAAGGACGCCGAGGCACCGATTTTCGCGCTGGCCGACCTCGGCGTGGTCGGAGACCTCAAATCGGTGCTCCCCGCGGTCACCGAGGCCATCCGGCAGCGCAAGGGCTAGTCGGTCTCGACGAGCAGCGAGCGAGACGGGTCGAGGCAGACCAGGGGCACACTTGGATCTGTGTCCCGGGTCTACCTCGACCACGCCGCCAGCACCCCGATGGTGCCCGCCGCGGTCGACGCCATGACTGCCGAGCTGACCCGGTCCGGCAACGCATCCTCGCTGCACGCGTCCGGTCGGGCGGCCCGGCGCGTGGTGGAGGAGTCGCGAGAGCTGATCGCGGGCTGTGTGGGGGCCCGACCGGCGGAGGTGATCTTCACCTCCGGCGCGACCGAGGCCGACAACCTGGCGCTCAAAGGGGCCTTCTGGGCCACCGCCGCGTCGGGGCGGCGTTCGGTGGTGAGCTCGGCGGTGGAGCATCCCGCCGTCCTGGAGTCGCTCGATTTCCTGGCCGCCGTCGAGGGTGCGCAGTGCACGCTGGTCGCGGTCGACGCCGAGGCCCGCATCGACCTGGCGGCGCTCGAAGCCGCGGTCGACGGGTCGACGTCGGTGGTCTCGGTGATCTGGGCGGTGAACGAGGTTGGCACGGTGCAGCCGGTCGCCGAGGCGACCGCCATCGCCCACCGCCACGGAGCCCTGGCCCACAGCGACGCCGTCCAGGCCGTCGGGCACCTGCCGGTGGATTTCGCCGCCAGTGAGCTGGACCTGCTGTCATTCACCGCCCACAAGCTCGGGGGACCCAACGGGGTCGGGGCTCTGGTGGCTCGCCGCGACGTGACCTTGACCCCGGTGCTGCACGGTGGTGGCCAGGAGCGGGATCTCCGGTCCGGCACCGTCAACGTGGCCGCGGTGGCCGGTTTCGCGGCCGCGGTCGCGGCGGCGGTGGCCAGCCGCGATACCGAGTTCGTACGCCTCGCGGCCCTGCGGGAGAGGTTGCTGACCGTCGTGCGGGAAGCACACCCGGACGCCATCGTCTACGGGCCCGTGGGTTCGGCGGATCGGCTCGCTGGACTGGCGACGATCGGCTTCCCCGGGTGCTCGGCCGACGCGTTGCTGCTCCTCCTCGACGCCGCCGGAATCGACGTCTCCACCGGCTCTGCGTGTTCGGCCGGGGTCACCCAGCCCAGTCACGTGTTGTTGGCTGCCGGGGTCACCGAGGCCGACGCCCGATCGGCGCTCCGGTTCTCCCTCGGACACAGCTCCACCACGGAGGACATCGACCGGTTGGCCGGTGCGCTGCCGGAGGCCGTCCAGCGGGCGCAGGCCGCAGGGGCGTTGGCGGGCTGAGTTGCCGTTCGGCTCTGCACTGCCGCTCGTGCCAGACTGTCGGTCGAGCAGAACGGGTGAGGAACATGAGGATTCTGGCCGCGATGTCGGGCGGAGTGGACTCCGCCGTCGCCGCCGCGCGCGCGGTCGACGCTGGGCACGAGGTCACCGGCGTCCATCTGGCCCTGTCCAAGAATCCCGAGTCCTACCGCAGTGGCGCCCGCGGCTGCTGCTCCAAGGAGGACGCCCACGACGCCCGGCGCGCCGCCGATGTCCTGGGGATTCCCTTCTACGTCTGGGACCTCTCCGACCGCTTCGCCGCCGATGTGGTGGACGACTTCGTCGCGGCCTATGCCCTCGGCGAGACACCGAACCCGTGCCTGCGCTGCAACGAGAAGATCAAGTTCGCCGCCGTGCTGGACCGGGCGGTGGCCCTCGGCTTCGACGCGGTCTGCACGGGCCACTACGCCCGGATCGAGCGTAGCGATCATGGTGTGGAGTTGCATCGGGCCGTCGACCTGGCCAAGGACCAGTCGTACGTCCTCGGCGTCCTGACCACGGCCCAGGTGGGCCGATCCTTCTTCCCGTTGGGCGGCTCGACGAAGACCGAGGTCCGCGCCGAGGCAAGCCGCCGGGGCCTTGCGGTGGCCGAGAAGCCGGACAGTCACGACATCTGCTTCATCCCCGACGGGGACACCGCCGGCTTCCTCGAGCGGCGGCTGGGGGCGCGGCCGGGGCCTATTGTCACCGAAGACGGCGCCGAAGTCGGTGAGCACCGCGGCACCCACACCTTCACGGTGGGGCAGCGTCGCGGTTTGCGCCTGGGGATCCCGGCCGAGGACGGTCAGCCCCGGTTCGTGCTCGACATCGCGCCGGTCACCAACACCGTCACCGTCGGTCCCCGCTCCTCGCTGGCGGTGCGACGGATCACCGGTCGTCGTCCGATCTGGGCCGCTGCGCGACCCGTCGGCCCACGGCGTTGCCTGGCCCAGGTGCGGGCGCACGGGGAGCCGATGCCCGCCGAGCTCATCCCGCCGGCGGCGCACGACGAGAACCCGACGCTGCAGGTGATCTTGGATTCTCCCGCCACCGGAGTGGCCGCCGGGCAGGCGGTGGTGATCTACGACGGCAGTCGGGTGCTGGGCAGTGCGACCATCGCCGGGACCGCTCGGTGACCGACCAGCGGTCGGAGCAGCCGGCGCTGCGCTCGACCGGGATCGGCTCGTGGCCGGGCATCGAGATGCTGGACGCGCTCAAGATCGCGTTCGCCGAATGCCCCGAGCTGCCGTACCTGCCCGAGTTGCCGGAGCGCGGACCGTACGCCGGCCTGATCGGACGGGGGACGGCCCTACTCAGCGGGCTGAGCGTCGACCTGCACCCCGCCGGATGGCGGTTGACCGACACCTCCGGCCGCGATCATCGTCGGGCGCAGGCCACGCTGCGATCTGATCTTGATCTGCTCGAGGAAGTGGCCCAGGGCTACGCGGGCCCGATCAAGATCGCCGCCGCCGGTCCGTGGACGCTGGCCGGGTCGCTGGAGCATCCGCGAGGCGACAAGGTGCTGGCCGATCCGGGCGCCCGTCGTGATCTTGGTCAGTCCCTGGGTCAAGGACTGGTCGAGTTCGTCAGCGAGCTGGGCCGGCGACTGCCCGACGTACACATGATCATCCAGCTGGACGAACCGTCCCTGCCCGCCGTGCTCGCGGGTGCGATCCCGACGGCCAGCGGATTCTCTCGCCACCGCAGCGTCGACATCCCCGAGGTCAGCGGCTCGATCTCCGCGATCACGGAGGGGCTCGGTGGAGCCGGTGTCGAAACCTGGGTGCACTGCTGCGCCGCGAATCCACCGGTCGGACTCTTGGACCGGGCGGGTGCGGCGGCGGTGCTGATCGATCTGGACCAGCTGCGACCGCCGGATTGGGACGTGATCGGACCGGCTATCGAAGCCGGGCTGCTGATCGGATTGGGAGTGGTGCCGAGCGGTCAGACCCCGACGGCCGACCTGGTCGCCGATCGCGTCGTCGGCGCACTGCGGCCGCTCGATCTGCCGCCCGAGATCACCACGCTGACGGTGCTCACGCCCGCGTGTGGTCTGGCCGGGAGCAGCGTCGACGCGGCGGTCCAGGTGCTGCGCACCCTGCACACGGCGGCCGATATCGTGACCGACCAGTTGGCCGAATGAGGTCCGGCCCGGAGCGAGGTTGATCATGGACCAGGAGAGCCTGTTGTCCCGCGCCGTGGCGTTGGCCGCCGCCGCCCGCGAAGAAGGCAATCATCCGTTCGGCGCGCTGCTGACCGACGAAGCGGGGACGGTGTTGCTGACGGCGACCAATACCGTCGTCACCGAGTCCGACGTCACCGGGCACGCGGAGACGAATCTGGTCCGGTCCGCCTCCCGAACCTTCGGGCGCTCCGAGCTGGCGGCCATGACCCTCTACAGCAGTGCCGAGCCGTGCGCGATGTGTGCGGGAGCGATCTACTGGTCCGGCATCGGCCGGGTGGTCTATGCGTTGGCCGAGCACGAGCTCCTGGGCTTCACCGGCGACGATCCCGAGAATCCGACGCTGAGCCTGCCCTGTCGGGAGATCTTCGCCGCCGGCCAGCGAAGGATTGACGTGGTCGGGCCGGTGGAGCTGACCGCCGCACGCCAGGTCCACGCCGGTTTTTGGCGCCGATGACGTGCAGGTCTATCTCGAGACGCCGCGGATGATCTTGCGTCGCTTCACCGCCGACGACGTCGACCTGCTCACCGGGCTCAACGGGGATCCCGCGGTGATGTTCTGGATCACCGGCGGCCTGACCACGACACGCGAGGAGATCGAGCGCGAGGTGCTGCCGGCCTTCTTGTCCTGGTACGAGAAGAGCCCGCACTACGGCCTCTGGGCGGCGATCGAGAGAGCGACCGGGGACTTTCTCGGCTGGTTCCATCTCCGACCGGGCGCGGACGACGGACCCACCGAGCCCGAGCTGGGCTACCGCCTCCGCAAGGCGGTCTGGGGACGCGGCTTCGGTACCGAGGGCTCGCAGGCACTGGTGGACAAGGGATTCCGCGAACTCGGGGCGACCCGGATCCGGGCCGAGACGCTGGCCGTCAACGTCGCCTCCCGGCGCGTGATGGAGAAGGCCGGACTTCGTTACGTACGGACCTTCGTCGCCGACTGGCCGTACCGCATTCCCGGCGACGAGCACGGCGACGTCGAGTACGCGATCACCCGCGAGGAGTGGCAGGCGGCCCAGTGAGGACGGGTTCGGACGTCCCGAGCACCTGGCCGACGCTGCGGGCCTCGGACCCGATCCGGTGGAGGACCCCGGAGAGCTCGACGATCACGCCGACGAAGTGCAGTCGGGGAGCGGTCGGGAGCGTCTCTCCGCCACTGACCAGGGGCCGGCCTCGATCGTCGAGAACGCCGAGATGGCCGACCATGGAGGTCAGTCCGGGGCTGAATCCGGTGCCGCAGATCACCACGTCCGGGCTCAATTCAGCGCCGTCGGCGAGCCGGATCGTGTCCTCGGTCAGTGATTCGACCGCGGCGACGATCGAGATCCGTCCGGCCGTCACCTCGTCCACGAAGCCGTGGTCGAGGATCGGAATCCGTTGAGTTCGGAGGAACTGGCTGTACCCCTGTTTCGGGGCCGGCAAGCCGTGCGCGGCGAGGTCGGGAACGCTCACCCGGCGCAACAGCCCCGAGAGCGGGTTCAAGATCGGTTCCGGCAGTTGCTTCATGGCCAGCCCGACGAGTTGGGTCGGCACTCCGAGGGCCGAGCGTCGGACGATGTTCGGCGGCGTCCGAACCGACATCTGGACGGTGGCACCCACCTCGAGCAGCTCGGTGGCGATGTCGGCCGCCGAATTCCCGGCCCCGACCACCAGCACCCGCCGGCCGGCGTACGGACGCGGGTTGCGGTAATCGGCGGAATGCACGATGGGCCGGCGGAACACGCCCCGTCCGGGCCAGTCCGGGATGTGAGCTACCCGGCTGTAACCGGTCGCGATGACGACGGCGTCGGCGAAGCGGGTGGTGCCGGTCGACTCACCCGCCGACTCCGCTGCGGTGCTGTGGACCAGCCAGCCGCCGGCGTCGAAGTCCCGGTCGACGCGCTCCACGCGGACGCCGAACTCCGGCTTGATCTCGAAGTGATCGGCGTAGTCGCGCAGGTAGCGCACGTAATCGTCCCGCGACACCCAGCGTCCGTACTTCCAGGGGATCGGCGAATCGGGCAGTCCCGAGAACGCCCGCATGGTGTGCAGACGCAGGCTGTCCCAGCGCCCCCGCCAGGACGTGCCGATCTCGCGCGCCTGCTCCAGCACGGTCGGTTGGTGTCCCTGCTGGCGAAGCACCGCGGCCGCCGCCAGACCGGCCGGGCCGGCACCCACGATGATCACGGGGGAACGATAGCCCGGGACGCTGGGGCGCCGAGCGGACGAGACGGCAGAATGCGACGATTCTGCCGTGAGCGGAGCGGAGTGGGTCCCCGATCAGGCCGACGTCGCCGCCTTGAAGGCGGCAGCCCCGCATTGCCGCGGCTGCGAGCTGTGGGAGCCGGCCACTCAGGTCGTCTTCTCGGCCGGGAACCCGGCCGCCACCCTGATGCTGGTCGGTGAACAACCCGGCGACGTGGAGGACCGGGAGGGCATTCCCTTCGTGGGTCCGGCGGGTCGGCTGCTGCAACAGGCCCTGGACGAGGCCGGGGTGGCTCGCGCCGACGTCTACGTCACCAATGCGGTCAAGCATTTCCGCTTCGAGACCCGCGGGAAGCGGCGTATCCACCAGACCCCACAGATCCGCCACATCAAGGCCTGCCGTCCATGGCTGGACGCCGAACTCGCCGCGGTCAAGCCGCAGCTGGTCGTCTGCCTCGGTGCGGTGGCGGCGAAAGCGCTGCTGGGCAACGACTTCCGCATCACGAAGGACCGCGGCCGGGTCATCGAGGCCGCCCTGGGCGGCGGCGTCACCCGAGTGTTCGCCACCATCCATCCCTCGGCCGTGCTGCGTACGACCGAAGGCGAGGAGCGGGACGAGGCGTACGCCGGGCTGGTCGCGGACCTGAGGTCGGCCGCGGCGGCGGTCTGAGCACGGCCGTCGAGTGTCGGCTGGCTGTCGGGCCGCGGCGCTAATGTGCTGGTTGTGTCCGCGGAGCTCGAAGTCTCGCCCGTCCCCGAGCAAGATCGGCCCGACGAGGCGTCCCGCGAGCGGCACGCCGAGCTGACCGAGTTGCTCAACGAAGCCCGCTGGCGCTATCACGTGCTGGACGCACCGACGATCTCCGACGGCGAGTTCGACGCGATGATGCAGGAACTGAACGGGATCGAGGACCGCTTTCCCGGCCTCCGCACGCCGGATTCGCCGACCCAGCAGGTCGGCGGCCCGCCGTTGTCGGCCACCTTCACTCCCGTGGAGCACCGGCTCCGGCTGCTCAGCCTGGACAACGTGTTCAGCCGCGAGGAGCTCGAACGGTGGGCCGCCCGGGCCGTCCGCGAACTGGGTCAGCCCCGGATCGACCGCTCCGGATACGTGTGCGAGCTCAAGGTGGACGGTTTGGCCCTGGACCTGATCTACGAGCGGGGCCGGTTCGTACAGGCCGCGACCCGCGGCGACGGACGGGTGGGCGAGGACGTGACCGCCAACGTGCGGACGATCTCGTCGATCCCCGCCCAACTCACGGGGTCGGACGCGCCCGACGTGCTGGAGGTGCGCGGGGAGGTGTTCTTCGCCGTCGAGGAGTTCCGCGCCCTCAACGAGGCGTTGGTCGCCGACGGGAAGGCTCCGTTCGCCAATCCGCGAAACGCCGCGGCCGGATCGCTGCGCCAGAAGGATCCCCGGGTCACCGCGTCGCGCAAGCTCGGCTTCGTCACCCACGGGATCGGGGTGCTGGAGGGAGTGCGGCTGGACCGGCTGTCGGAGGCGTACGAGGCGCTGGAGCGGTGGGGTCTACCGGTGAGCGCGCACCGCAAGCTCGTCGCCGACCTGGACGACGTGTGGTCCTACATCGAGCACTTCGGCGAGCACCGGCACTCCGTCGAGCACGAGATCGACGGTGTCGTCGTCAAGCTGGACGAGCGTGCCGTCCAAGATCAACTCGGCTCCACTTCGCGGGCGCCGCGGTGGGCCATCGCCTTCAAGTACCCGCCCGAGGAGGTCACCACCAAGCTGATCGACATCCGGGTGAACGTCGGCCGGACCGGACGGGTCACACCGTACGGTGTGATGGAGCCGGTGCTGGTCTCCGGATCCACGGTGGGCATGGCGACGCTGCACAACGCCAGCGAAGTGAAACGGAAAGGCGTGCTGATCGGCGACACGGTCGTGCTGCGCAAGGCGGGTGACGTCATTCCCGAGATCGTCGGTCCGGTGGTGGACCTCCGGGATCCGGACGCGGTGCGCGAGTTCGTCATGCCGACCCACTGCCCGGAGTGCGGAACCGAGCTGCGTCCCGAGAAGGAAGGCGATGCCGATCTGCGCTGCCCGAACACCCGCTCGTGTCCGGCCCAGCTGCGGGAGCGATTGTTCCACCTGGCCAGCCGGCAGGCCCTCGACATCGAGGTGTTGGGCTATCAGGCGGCGATGGCCTTGCTGGATTCCGGTCTGATGACCGACGAGAGCGACCTGTTCTCGTTGACCGAGGACAAGCTCAAGCGCAACGACTTCTTCGTCACCAAGAACGGCGCTCTGTCCGCCAACGGCGCCAAGCTGCTGGCCAACCTGGAGCAGGCCAAGACCCGGCCGTTGGACAAGTTCCTGGTGGCGTTGTCGATCCGCCACATCGGCAAGGGCGTGGCACCGGATGTGGCGGCGGCCTTCGGGAGCATCGACGCCCTGGCCTCGGCCACCCCGGAGCAGCTGGCGGACGTCGAGGGCCTGGGGCCGGCCCTGGCGACCTCCATCCTCGACTGGTTCGCGGTGGACTGGCACCGTGAGATCGTCCGCAAGTGGCAGGCCGCGGGTGCGGTGATGCAGGACGAACCCAAGGAAGTCCTCGACCAGACCTTGACCGGGTTGTCGGTGGTGGTCACCGGGTCGCTGGAGGGATTCACCCGCGACACCGCCGCCGAGGCGATCACCAGCCGGGGCGGCAAGGTCGCCGGCTCGGTGTCGAAGAAGACCTCGTTCGTCGTGGTGGGGGAGGCGCCGGGCTCCAAGTACGACAAGGCGGTCGAACTGAAGGTGCCGATCCTGGCCGGGCCCGACGCCTTCCGGGTGTTGCTGGATTCCGGTCCCGAAGCGGCCGCCGAGGCCGCGTCCTGAGCTTGACGAAGGGCCGCGGACCGACTCGGTGACCACCCTGAAGCTGCGGGCACGACCCGGAATCCCGACTACAGTGGCTGCGTGCCGAAGGTGTTCAGCAACCTCAACCTCAATGCACACACGCCCCCGCGAGTGCAGCCGAACATCGGCGTCTGGGGACCGCGCAGGCTCCCGAGCACCAAGGCGAAGAAGCGGATGCGCATCTGGGTGGGGCTGGCCCTGCTCGGCGCCATGCTGGCCTGCTTCCTGTTGGGCTGGTACGTCTACTTCCTGATGACCGGCAGTTGGGGTTTCGGCATCGGGGACAACCGCCAGTTCCTCGGCTGAATCGCGAGCCGCACGGCGGAAGGGGGTCAGGTCCAGAGTTGGACCGCCCAGCCAACGCCCAGAGCGAGCAGGACGAATCGCAGCACCCGACCGGTGAACACCATGACGGCGAACCAACCGCCGTTCATGGTCGTGGCGCCGGCCAGCAGCGTCACGGCGTACAGCGGCGGCAGTCCGACGAAGGCCGCCAGCAAGGTGATCGGAAGTCCCCAGCGCGGATCCCCGACCAGCTGCAGGAGGCGGTGGAGGAACGCTCGCCAGCGCAACCGGGTCGGGCCGGCCGGTCGGGCCCGCCGCTCCGCCCCCCGGTCCTTCGCGGTGGCCAGCCGCCGCCCGCCCCGAACCGCGTAGAAGAGACCCAACTTGCCCACCGTCTGACCCAGCGCCACGCCGACGGCGACCGGCACGGGTCCGGCCACGGCCGTCACCTGCGAGGCGAGCACATAGGCCTCAGCGTTGATCACCGGCAGGATCGCGGACACGATGCCGTAACCGACAGAGGTCAGCAGCGCGAGCACCTCTGGCCAGCCGACAGTCACCGGTCCATTGTGATCGGCGCCCGGTTAGCTCAGGCCAGCGTCGCCGCGAACTCCTGGATGGTTTTGGTGCGTCTGCACGGTGTGTGCACCATGCAGACGCACGGAGACCCTGCAGCTGCGGAGACCGTGGCGCGACCCGACGCTCGCGACTGGCGTCAGTCGCTGTTGGCTACTTCACCAATGCGGCGAGGTGGTGCAGCCGGGCGATCTCGGAGTCGAGGAAGGCCGGTCCGCCCAACCGTCCGATGGCGATCACCCGGTCCCGGGTCAGCGGGGTGACGACGGCCGTCGAATCCCCCCATCCGGGCAGCCAGCCCGACTCGAGGTCCACCCGGTGCGTGTGATCGTACGGCGCCAGGTGGCCCACGACCGCGGAGTCGAGGTCGGGAGCCAGAGTGGTGGAGTAGGCGACCTGCGGGTGCCCGGCCAGGTCGAGCAGGATGGCCCAGTGCGACCGGAACACGACCGGGCACAGTGAAACCAGGGTCTCCGCGGCGTTGGCCGGATCGGCGGTCATCCGCTCCAGGGCCTCCAGGTCGGACTGGAGTCCACCACCTTCGGGGTACCGGGAGATCCACTCCACCCGGACACCCTCGAGCCGGTGACAGGCGGTCACGATCACCTCGGGCAGCTGATTCGGAGGCAGGTCGACGATGAAGTCGTCGACCACAACCCCGTCGCCCTTCTCCACGATCTCCACGGCGTTGATATCGCCCCCGACGCTACCCATGGCGCTCGCGACGGCACCCAGCGAGCCGGGGCGGTCGGGCAGCGAGATACGCATCAGGAACACGGCATCATCTTGGCTCACCGCGGTTACCAACGTGTTTCGGCCCGCTGCGGTTCGCCTGTTGGACGCATGGAAGCCTGGGGGCGTGCCGCGCTTCGAACCCTTTCCTGCCTTGCGCTACGCCGCCGCCGATCTGTCGCCGTTGGTGGCCCCGCCGTACGACGTGCTCGCTGATGCCCAGGTGGACGAGTTGCAGGCCCGCTCGCCCCACAACATCACCTACGTCGACATCCCGCGCGGTGGGGAGGATCGCTACGACCAGGCGGCCAAGGTGCTTCGATCGTGGCGCGACGAAGGAATCCTGGTGCGGGACGACCAACCCTCGTTCACGATCTACCGGCTGCGCTTTGTGGACGTCACCGGGACGCGTCGGGACATCTCCGGGGTGTTGGGCGGGCTGGAAGTCGTCGACGAGGGCGCCGGTGGAGTACTCCCGCACGAGCGCACCACGCCGAAGGCCTCCACCGACCGGCTGGACCTGACCCGGGCCACCGCCACCAACCTGTCACCCGTGTGGGGACTGTCGCTGGCCTCCGGGCTGACCGAGGCGCTGCACCAGGAGGGCGAGATGCTCGCTCGGGTGGTGGAGGACGGGGTGGAGCACGTGGTCGAGCGGGTGGTCGATCGCCGGCGAATAGAGCAGATCAAAGAGGTAGTCGGGCGCGACGACGTCCTCATTGCGGACGGACACCATCGCTACGGGATCAGCCGCACCTACCGCGACGAGATCCGCTCCGCGACCGGGTCGAGCGACACCCCGGCCGAGCTCACCTTGACCTTCGTCAACGAACTGGTCGCCGACCAACTCAGCGTGGAGGCGATCAACCGGCTGTACGGGCGGCTGCACCGCGGGTTCAGCGACACCTTCACCCTCGAAGAGACCACTCGACCGACGCCGGACACGCTGACCGCGATGCGCCGCGACGGCTTCCTGGTGCTGTACACCCGGGACCGGACCTGGCGGCTCATCCCTCAACCCGGTGCGTTCGCCGGGGTGCGGGACCTCGACGGTGCGTGGCTGGAGCACACCCTCGGCGAGGCGGAGGTGACCTACCAGCACGGGCTGGCCGAGACCCTGGCTGCGGTCGACGAGGGGGCGGCCGAGGCCGCCGTGCTGACCCGGCCCGTGAGCGTCACCGAGATCGAGCGCACCGCCCGGGAAGGGCTGCTGATGCCGCCCAAGTCGACCTTCTTCACCCCCAAGCTGAAAACGGGGTTGGTCCTGCGAGCGCTCGAGACTCCCTAGAATTAGCGCCCCTGACTACTAGCGCCTCTTCCGAAGGAGCACCTCCGCGTGGCATTGAGCCCCGATGACGTCGCCGAGCTGGCCCGGCTGGCCCGGATCGAACTCACCGACGACGAACTGGCCCACCTGGCACCGCAGCTCGACGTGATCTTGGAATCGGTGGCTCACGTGTCGGACGTGGCCGCCGAGGACATCCCGCCCACTTCGCACGCGCTGCCGCTGACCAACGTCTTCCGGCCCGACCTGGTCACGCCGTCGCTGCCCCGCGAGGCGGTGCTGGATCAAGCGCCGGCGGCCGAACAGGACCGGTTCCGGGTGCCGCGGATTCTCGGGGAGGAGGCGTGAATCCTTCGACAAGCTCCGAGCGCGGGTTGACTCGCCGGACCGCCGCGGATCTGGCCGCGATGATCGCCGCTGGCGAGGTCAGTTCGGTCGAGATCGCCCAGGCTCACCTGGACCGGATCGCCGACGTCGACGGTGCGGTGCACGCGTTCCTGTACGTCGACACCGACCGGGCCCTGGCGGCGGCCGCGGCCGTCGACGCGAAGATCGCCGGCGGTCAGCCGGTCGGGGCTCTGGCCGGCGTCCCGCTGGCCCTGAAGGACGTCCTCACCTACGCCGGGGCCCCCACCACGTGCGGCTCGAAGATCCTGGAAGGCTGGATGCCGCCCTACTCGGCCACGGTGACCCAGCGGCTGCTCGACGCCGACCTGGTGATCTTGGGCAAGACCAACATGGATGAGTTCGCCATGGGGTCGTCCACCGAGAACTCCGCGTACGGGCCGACCCGGAATCCCTGGGACCTGGAGCGGATCCCCGGCGGCTCGGGCGGCGGGTCGGCGGCCGCGGTGGCCGCCTTCGAGGCGCCGTTGGCCATCGGCACCGACACCGGCGGCTCGATCCGTCAGCCGGCGGCCGTGACCGGCACGGTCGGAGTGAAACCGACCTACGGCGGCACCTCCCGGTACGGTCTGGTGGCCTTGGCCTCGAGCCTTGATCAGCCGGGTCCCTGCGCCCGGACCGTGCTCGACGCCGCCCTGCTGCACGAGGTGATCGCCGGCCACGATCCGCGTGACTCCACCTCGATCGACGCCCCGGTCCCTCCCGTGGTCGAGGCGGCCCGTTCGGGTGACGTGGCGGGTCTGCGGATCGGGGTCGTCAAAGAGCTGGGTGGTGAGGGGTACGCGCACGGGGTCGAGCTCCGCTTCACCGAGGCGGTGTCCCTGCTGGCGTCGCTGGGCGCGGAGATCGTGGAGGTGTCCTGCCCACACTTCGTGTACGCGTTGCCGGCCTACTACCTGATCCTGCCGGCCGAGTGCTCCTCCAACCTGGCCAAGTTCGACGCGATGCGGTTCGGCCTCCGGGTCGGGGACGACGGAACGCTCAGCGCCGAGGAGGTGATGGCGGTGACCCGGGAAGCCGGCTTCGGTGCCGAGGTGAAACGGCGCATCATCCTGGGCACGTACGCGCTGTCCAGTGGCTACTACGACGCCTACTACGGACAGGCCCAGAAGGTGCGCACGCTGATCAGTCGTGATTTCGCCGCCGCGTTCGAGCAGGCCGACGTGCTGGTCTCCCCCTCCACGCCGGTTACCGCATTCCCGCTCGGTGAGAAGGTCGACGATCCGCTGGCCATGTACATGAACGACCTCTGCACCATCCCCTCCAACCTGGCCGGCAACGCCAGCGCCTCCTTCCCGGTCGGGCTGGCCCCGGAGAACGGGCTGCCGGTCGGGTTGCAGGTGATGGCCCCACCGCTGGCCGACGACCGGCTCTACCGGGTCGGTGCCGCGCTCGAGCGCGCGCTCGAGACCCAGTGGGACGGGTCCCTGCTGGCGAAGATTCCTGAGCTGGTCGACGACGGTGTCCCGAGCTCGTCGACGGGACCTGCGCGGGAGGTCGCCCGATGACCGCTCGCGTGGTCTCGTACGAGGAGGCGCTCCAGCGTTACGACCCGGTGATGGGACTGGAAGTCCACGTCGAGTTGAACACCGCCTCCAAGATGTTCTGCGGCTGCTCCACCGCGTTCGGGGCCGAGCCGAACACTCAGACCTGCCCCGTCTGCCTCGGCCTGCCCGGTTCGCTCCCGGTGGTCAACGCCGTAGCCGTCGAATCCGCCATTCGGATCGGGCTCGCACTCAACTGCTCGATCGCCGAATGGTGCCGGTTCGCACGCAAGAACTACTTCTATCCCGACATGCCGAAGAACTACCAGATCTCCCAGTACGACGAGCCCATCGCCTACGAGGGCCGGGTCGAGATCGAGGTCGAGGGCCGGACGTACGCGATCGGGATCGAGCGGGCCCACATGGAGGAAGACACCGGCAAGTCTCTGCACGTGGGTGGCGCGACGGGCCGCATCCACGGCGCCGACCACTCGCTGCTCGACTACAACCGGTCAGGGGTGCCGCTGATCGAGATCGTCACCAAGCCGATCGAGGGAGCCGGCGACAAGGCCCCGGTCGTGGCCCGCGCCTACGTGGCCATGCTGCGGGATCTCCTGCGCGCGCTGGGCGTTTCGGACGTCCGGATGGAACAGGGGTCGCTGCGCTGCGACGTGAATCTGTCGTTGCGACCGAACGCCCAGGCAGAACTCGGCACCCGGTCGGAGACCAAGAACGTCAACTCCCTGCGCAGCGTCGAGCGGGCCATGCGCTACGAGGTGACCCGGCAAGCGGCCCTGCTCGACGCCGGCGAGCGCGTCGTGCAGGAGACTCGGCACTGGCACGAGGACACCGGTGTCACCACGTCGGGGCGGAGCAAGGAGACCGCGGAGGACTACCGGTACTTCCCGGAGCCGGATCTGGTCCCGATCGCCCCGTCGCGGGAGTGGGTGGAAGAATTGCGCGGCACCCTCCCCGAGCCGCCGGCCGAAAGGCTGCTGCGGATCACGGCCGAATGGGGATTCTCCGACCTGGAACTGCGTGACGTGATCAGCGCCGGCGCGGTGGACCTGATCGAGCAGACCGTGGCCGCCGGGGCTTCGCCGCAGGCCGCTCGGAAGTGGTGGTTGACCGAGCTGTCCCGGCACGCAGGAGATCGCGGGGTCGAGCTGGCCGAGCTGGGCATCAGCCCGGCCCAGGTCGCCGGAGTCCAGGCGCTGGTCGACGCCGGCACGGTGAACGACAAGATGGCGCGCCAGGTCTTCGAGGGCGTCCTGGCCGGGGAGGGGACGCCCGCCGAGGTCGTCGCCGCCCGCGGGCTGGCCGTGGTGTCCGACGAAGGGGCCCTCGCGGAAGCCGTCGACGCGGCGATCGCCAGCCACCCGGACGTTGCCGACAAGGTCCGCGCCGGGAAGGTGCAGGCCGCCGGTGCGCTGATCGGGTCGGTGATGAAGGCGATGCGCGGCCAGGCCGACGCGGGCCGGGTGCGCGAGTTGATCCTGCAGCGCCTCACCTGACAGTCACCCACAGATCACGAGCGCGAGGCAGTTCACCAGCGGTGGCCGATGAGTTACGGCCTCAAGCCGGTCTACCTACCGACAGCTCCGGATGGAAGGGATCACCGCAATGGCGAAGCTCATCTCGACTCTGTTCATCGCGGCCGACGGCGTGGCCGAGATCGACCCCGATTGGCACTTCCCGTACTTCGACGAGAACATGGGCCGCGCCGTCGGCGAGGACTACGACACCTCCGACGTGTTGCTGATCGGCCACGAGACCTACAAGAGTTTCGCCGGCGCCTGGCCCGATCGTGAGGCAGCAGGCGGCGAAGATGCCTCGTTCGCCAAGCAGCTCGGGGACGTACGCAAGGTCGTGGTCTCGCGTCAGCCGCTGGAGTTTTCCTGGCGCAACTCCGAGCTGATCGACGGTGACCTCATCGGGGCCGTCACCGCGCTCAAGGCGGACCCGAGCATCACCGGCATCCTCATTCCCGGCTCCATCTCGGTGGTGCAGCAGTTGCTCGCCGCCGGGCTGGTGGACGAACTCCGTCTCCTGGTCCACCCGGTGGCGGCCCGCAAGGGCCGCAGGCTCTTCGACGACGGCGACACGCCGTACCACCTGACGGTGACCGCGACGGAGGCGTTTCCGACCGGCGTGATCCGGGTGATCTACTCACCGACGTCGGCACCCGGCAAGATCGGCTACGACGAGGTCACCAACCAGGTGCCCGAAGGGAAGCAGCCGGCGGGCTGAGCATCCGTGACGCCGGCCCGATCAGGGCGCGGTCAGACCTCGGTCCGCGCGATCATCCGGCCCAGCGCCGCGAAGAGGGCCGTCCACCGATCGGGGCCGGCCGACCGGCCGCGTACGGACCGAAGATCGCGCGGCAGCATTGGGACGCATACCCGGACGCCCACGGCGAGTGGCCGAGGAGGCCGCCGGCGAAGCAGGGGCGGGCGTACCGGCAGGCTGCCGAGCCTTACCGGCTGGCCGGGTGGTATCCCGCCCTCCCGTGACCGGGACCGGGTGCGGCCTGCCCGGGGATCTGGTGTGAACGGCTAGGGTCGAGGCGTCCCGCGTACGTACAGGAGAATCAGTGCAGATTGTCGCGATCGTGGTGTCCCTGGCGATCACGGCGGTGGCCGTGTTCCTCGCCGTGCTCGCCGTCCGCACGATGCTCGGAGTCATCCGGCTGGGCCGCCCGACCGTCGGCCGCTCGGAGCACCCGGGTGCTCGCTGGCGCATCATGCTGGCGGAGACGTTCGGCCACACCCGGATGCTGCAGTGGCGGCGGATCGGGGTCATGCACTGGTTCGTGTTCGTGGGTTTCCTCACCCTGAGCTCGCTGGTGGCCACAGCGTACGGACAGCTGTTCTCCCCGACCTTCGCGTTGCCGATCATCGGCCACTGGCTCGTCTTCGAATGGTGGGCCGACATCTTCTCCTGGCTGACCCTGATCGGCATCGGCTATCTGATCATCGTCCGGCAGCGACACCACCCGCGCCGCGAAGGGCGTGCGAGCCGATTCTTCGGCTCGACGTTCTGGCAGGCGTACTTCGTCGAGGCCGTCATAGCCGGCGTGGTGGTCTGCGGTCTGATCCTGCGCGGACTCGAGTACGCGCTCGGGGAGGGAACCCGCTGGGACTTCCCCCTCAGCTGGTTCCTCGGCGTTCCCTTCCTCGGCGTGGCCGAGCCCGCGATCGAGAACCTGATCTTCGCGGTCGCCCTGGTCAAGATCATCATCTCGATGACCTGGCTGATCGTGATCGCCCGCAACCTGACCATGGGCGTGGCCTGGCACCGGTTCACCGCCTGGCCCAACATCTGGTTCAAGCGCAGCCCGACCCGGTCGGCCCTGGGTGAGTTGCAGCCGATCATGGTCGAGGGTCAGCCGCTCGACTTCGCCGAGATCGAGGACCTGGACGAGGACACGGCGCTCGGTGTCGGCAAGGTCGAGGACTTCACCTGGAAGGGGCTGCTGGATTTCACCAGCTGCACGGAATGCGGCCGCTGCCAGTCGCAGTGCCCGGCGTGGAACACCGAGAAGCCGCTGTCCCCGAAGTTACTGATCTTGGAACTGCGGGACCATGCGTACGCGAAGGCGCCCTACCTGCAGGCGGCGGAGGAGGCGCGGGCCACGCTGCCCGAAGCCGTGGTCAAGGAGGCCGAGCGCCCCCTGGTCGGTTCCCGTGGTGAGGATGGGGAACTGTTCGGCGTGATAGACCCGGATGTGCTGTGGTCGTGCACGTCGTGTGGGGCCTGCGTCCAGCAGTGCCCGGTCGACATCGAGCACGTCGACCACATCATGGACATGCGCCGGCACCAGGTGATGGTCGAGTCGGAGTTCCCGGTCCAGCTCAACGGATTGTTCAAGGGCCTGGAGAAGAAGGGCAATCCCTGGAACATGTCGCCGAACGCGCGGATGGACTGGGCCAAGGAGCTGCCGTTCGAGGTCAAGCAGGTCGGGGTCGATGTCGAGGACCTGACCGAGGTCGAGTGGCTGTTCTGGGTCGGCTGCGCCGGCGCGTACGAAGACCGCGCCAAGAAGACCACCCAGGCGGTGGCCGAGCTGCTGCATACGGCCGGGGTGGATTTCGCCGTGCTCGGCAAGGGGGAGACCTGCACCGGCGACCCCGCCCGGCGGTCGGGCAACGAGTTCGTCTTCGCCGGCCTGGCGATGGAGAACGCCGAGGCCCTGAAGGAAGCCAAGGCCACCAAGGTGGTCGCCACCTGCGCCCATTGCTTCAACACCCTGAAGAACGAGTACCGCCAATTCGGGGTCGAGCTCGAGGTGGTGCACCACACGCAACTGCTCAACCGGCTGGTCCGCGACGGCCGGCTCACCCCGGTGGCACCCGGTCCCGCGGGACCGAACGGCTCTGGCAAGACGATCACCTATCACGATCCCTGCTTCATCGGGCGGCACAACCAGGTGTACGAGCCTCCGCGCGAACTGCTGGCGGCGATCCCCGACACGACGCTCGCCGAGATGCCCCGCAACGCGGAACGGTCGTTCTGCTGCGGCGCCGGCGGCGCACGGATGTGGATGGAGGAGGACCTCGGCACCCGGATCAACGTCAACCGGACGAAGGAGGCGGTCGCGACGGGTGCGGATCAGATCGCCGTGGCCTGCCCGTTCTGCCGGGTCATGCTCTCCGACGGGCTGACGGCCGAGCAGGACGCCGGAGCGGCCCGCGAGGAGGTCGAGGTCCTCGACGTTGCCCAGTTGCTGCTGAACTCGGTCAAGCGGGGTCGGCCGCCGGGCTGAGCTCGCTCAGCCCAGCGCCGGTCAGGATGCGGAGCGGCTGGAGCGGCGTTTCCACCACTGCCAGGCCAGAGTGACCAGCACGGCTCCGGCCAGCGATCCGATGATGCCGCTGGGCCGCAGCTCGAGTCCGTCGCCGGCGATGAGGCTGATCAGGAGCCCGCCGACGAACGATCCGAGCACTCCGGCCGCGAACGCCATCCCCCAGTCGATGCCCTTGGTTGATCGGCCGAGAATGAGCTGGGCCACAGCGCCGACGATCATGCCGAACAAGATCAGGCCGATGATGAGCACGGTCGCAGCATAGACAAGTTGACCGGCTCCGGGGGCGCCCGACACCCGCAGAGGCGTGTCGCCTCAATTCGTCGGTCGTGAGTCGGCGGCCCGGTGGAACCGATCCGCCAGGCGGTGCAGGTGCTCGGCCAGCCCTGGGGCGTCGACAAGCTCGAAGTCGACGTCGAGCAAGCCGAGATAGAGGGTCAGCATCTGCGGCGTGTCGGATCCGACCTCGACCACACACCGGTCCGGACCGGCCGACTCGATTCTGACCGCGAGCGGGAGTTTCCCCGCGACCTCGTCGGCTGGCGCGTGCAGGATCACCCGGGCGAAGTAGCGCCAGGTCGCCGCTCCGGCGCCGCGCTGGACGTGTTCGGCGGCGTCGCCCCCGGGCAGCTCCCGCGGCGTGAAGCGCGGACCGGTCGGCACCCTGGGCGCGACGCGGTCCACCCGGAACGTCCGCCAGTCCTCGCGCTCGACGTCCCAGGCGACCAGGTACCAGCGCCGCATCCAGCTGACCAGTCGATGCGGCTCGGTGTTCCGGATCGTCGGCCGGTCGTCGTGGTCGGTGTAGTCGAACCGCAGCCGCTCGCGGGCCCGGATCGCGGTGGCGATCGCGGTCAAGGTGTCGGCACTGACGGCGGGTCCCGTGCCGGGTACGGTCACCACGGCCGTTTCCAGCGCTCGTACGCGTGTCCGGAGCCGGGACGGCAGCATCTGTTCGAGCTTGGCCAGAGCACGGATCGATGTCTCTTCGATTCCGCCGACCGGGTCGGTGGCCGCAGTTCTCAGGCCCAGGGCCACGGCGACGGCTTCGTCGTCGTCGAGCAGTAAGGGCGGCAACGAGGCGCCGGCCCCGAGACGGTATCCGCCCGCCACCCCCGGCGATGCCGGGATCGGGTAGCCGAGACGGCGCAGGCGGTCGATGTCGCTGCGCACCGTTCGGCTCGAGACGCCGAGCCGCTCGGCCAGCTGAGCTCCGGTCCAGTCGCGGTGCAACTGGAACAACGACAGCACCTGCAGCAGCCGTTCCGACGTTCGCAACATCTTGCCATCCTGGAAATGAACCCGGAAGTGAATCTTCCGCAATTGTTTCTAGTCTGCGGAGATGACCACTAGCAACGGCGTAGAGCCTTTCCGGATCACCGTTCCGCAGCGCGACGTGGACGACCTGATCGCTCGCCTGACGGCCACCCGCTGGCCGGCCGAGGTGCCCGGCGACGACGCCTCCGACTGGCGCCGCGGCATCCCGACCGGCTACCTCCGCGGGCTGGCGGAATATTGGGCCAACGAGTACGACTGGCGCGCGCAGGAGACGGCCTTCAACCAACTTTCCCACTACCGCACGGAGATCGACGGCCAGACCATCCACTTCATCCACTCGCGGTCGCCGGAGGCGGATGCGATGCCGCTCATCCTCACCCACGGCTACCCCGGATCGGTGGTGGAGTTCGCCGAGCTCGTCGGTCCGCTGACGGACCCCCGCTCCCACGGCGGTGATCCGGCCGACGCCTTTCACGTGGTGGTGCCGTCGTTGCCGGGTTTCGGCTACTCCACGCCGCTCAGTGCCGGCGGTTGGGAAGTGCGGCGGACCACCGACGCGTGGGCGGAGCTGATGACCCGCCTGGGCTACGAGCGGTTCGGGGCCCAGGGCGGGGACATCGGCGCCGGCGTCACCGGACGGCTCGCGGCGACCCGGCCGGAACGGGTGATCGGCACCCACGTCAACAGTGACCGCGGCTCGCTGGGCATGGCCGGAGAGATGTTCCCGGTCCCGGATGACCTCTCCGCGTCCGAACGTGCTGTGGTCGACGAGGCCCGGACCGAGTGGACGGCGGAGCGCGGCTATCTGGATCTGCAGAGCCACCGTCCGGCCACGATCGGGCCGGCGCTCACGGACTCACCTGTCGGACAGCTGGCCTGGATCGCTGAGAAGTTTCAGACCTGGACCAACCCGGCGGCCACGACGCCCGACGAGGCCGTCGGTCGGGACCGGCTGTTGACCTTGATCAGCTTCTACTGGTTCACCCGGAGCGGTGCCACCGCCGCCCGCTTCCTCTATGAGGCGAGTCACGCTGATCTCGACTGGGTGTCCGCGTCTTCGGTGCCGGCCGGGTGGGCCGTGTTCAACGCCTCGCCGGTGGTGCGTCGGGTGCTGGACCCCGGGCACCAGATCTCGCATTGGACGGAGTACGAGGAAGGAGGTCACTTTCCCGCCATGGAGGCCGGCGCGCTGCTGCTGGAGGACGTACGCACGTTCTTCCGCGGCCTCAGGACCTGACCAACCCAATCCTCAGGAGCGAGGACGGCGGCGGATCCGCAGCGACATCACGGGCCAGCGGGCGGCGTCGTCGGATCCGTCGAGCCGGTGCTCGAGGACCTCGAGGACGTCACCGAGTGTTCCGGCGAACGGGGCGAGCCACTCTTCGGGTGTTCGGTTCCACGTCGGGTAGAAGATCCGCCCAGCCTCCACTGCGCTCAGTGTCGCATCGGCCACCATGCCGTCGAACACGTCGTCGATGAGGCGGAACAGGGCCTCGGCGCCGGAGGAGCCGTCGGGACGCGAGGCGCCCGCGACGAGGACCAGCTGGCCGTCGTCCACCAGCTCCCGAGCGCGCTCGGTGAGAAACAGCTCCCAGTCCTGGGCCGACCGGGCGCGGAGCGCTGCCCGCACCGCACCGGTCGTCAGGTTGGCGTACACCTGGTCCTGGACCGTGCACGGCATGCTGCTCAGCCAGTGCAGCATGATGCTCGACCAGCCGAGCGTCAACGTGCCCGCCGGGAACAGCGGCCCGTACAGGGTGCGGCCGATGACGGCCGGGTACACCTCGGACCGGCCGTGAAGGTAGCTTTCCGGCCCCTGGAGGAGGTCGAACAACGGTCCGAAGTCGTTCGGGGAAGATCCGTGTGCAGCACCTGAACCGGCGTGCCGGGTGAGCTTGACCGCAGGCCATCGATCGCCAGGGCCATCGGTTCCATCTCGTTGGCCCACCGGCACAACCGAAGTCACCGATCACCGCGGCCACGGAGGACTGCAGACCGGAAGCCTCGCCGACCGCCCGGATGAGGTAGGGGTACGCGACCTCGGCTGCGACGTGCTGTGGCCGGGAGTTGGCGCTGTAGTACCCGCCGCCGGACATCACACTCTCGTCACTTCCGATGTCGATCGAGGCGTCGGTCATGAGCTCAGTGCAGCAAGGCCCGCCGGTCGTCGGCAACCAAGCGCTCAGTTGACCGCGCTGGGCACCGGATCAGCCCCGGACTCCAACCCGGTCGGAGGTGATCCGCGGCCCACCAGGTGCGACGTCAGGAAGTGCAGCATCCGGGTGATCAGCAGGAGCCGCGACCCGGCCCGCCGGTACTCGTGGCCCTCCCCGTCCAGCTGCAGGTAGTCCACCGGTCTGTCGTACGCGCGCACCGAGGCCACGATCTGGTGCGCCTCGCCGATCGGGACATTCGTATCGAGTTCCCCATGCACCACGAGCAGCGGCACGTCGATGTTCTCGGCGGCGTGCAGCGGGGAAAGGGCGGCCAGCAAGGCGGCGTCGCGGTCCGGATCGCCGTACTTGCTGATCGCCGCGGCAGCGATCCAGGGCTCGGTGTCGGTGTAGAAGGTGTGCAGGTCCGACATTCCGCAGATGTCCACCCCGGCAGCGAAGATCCCCGGATAGAAGGCCAAACCCACCAGGGTCAGATAGCCCCCGTACGAGCGGCCGGTGATCGCGATCCGCGCCGGATCGGCGATTCCGGTCCGGACCAGATGCTCGGCGCACGACACCACATCCGCGAAGGCATCCTTGCGACCGTGGACGTCGTCGGCGTGCACGAACGCCCGACCGAAGCCGGACGAGCCGCGGATGTTGGGCGCGAAGACGGTGATCCCGGCGGCCACCATGGCCTGGTGCTGCGGGGAGAAGGTTGGACGTTCCTGGGCCTCGGGTCCGCCGTGCAGACTCAACATGGCCGGTCCGGGACGAGCCTCCCCGCCCGCCCGGTAGAGCCATCCGGTCAGTTCCAGGCCGTCGTGGGCGGTCAGGGTGATCAGTTCCGGGGCCACCAGCTCACGCTCCGGCAGCCGGGGAACACCGGTCACCCGAACCCACTGCAGGGTCCGGGTGCTCAGGCCCCAGAGCTCCCGCGGCCGGTGCGGACCCTCGACGCTCATGATCACCCGCCGGCCGTCCCGGCTGAGCACGATGCCGGAAGCCACCTCTCCCGGCAATCCCGTCATCGCCCGGCGCTCGCCGGTGACGGTGTTCAGCAGCTCCAGCTCGCTGCGACCCGCCGCGTTCCAGACCAGCAGCAGCAACCGACCCGAGTCGTCGGCGTCGAGGCCTTCCAGCTCGGCATCCTCCCGGGCCGCCAACACCCCGGAGGTGCCGCGCCAGCCCCTCGGACCCAGGGGGACCGCGACCAGTTGTCGGCGGGGGAGCGCTGCGTCGGTCGACACGTACGCGATCAGCGGTCGGGCGTCGCCCGGCGGGGCCGGCCGAATGATGGCCTTCTCGGTCGAACCGGTGGCGGGATAGGGCAGCAGCGGATGGTCCTCGTCGGCCACCCGGTCCACCACGACGCAGAACTGCTTGCCGCGTTGACCATCCCGCAAGATCACCAGGTGCTCGTCCACCGACATGTCGAGAACACTGAGCAGGTCACCCTCGGCCAACGGGTGCAGTTCGCCCGACGCCGGATTGGCCAGATAACACTGGGTGGGATGCTCGGGCCGAGCGTCGGGAATGATCACCGTGACCCGGTGGCCACTCCGCGTCCACGGACCGAGCTCGGCGTGCACGTCGACGGAGCCGGCGATCCGGCGGGCGTCGCTGCCGTTCGGGCGCGCCACCCACACCTGGGTGCGGACCCCACCGTCGGTGGCCACCGAGCAGGCGAGCCAGGCGCCGTCCGCGGACCAGTTCACCGACACCACCGGATCGTCGGAGAGTGCGATCATGGTCGGCTCGTCGTACGTTCCGTCGAGACGGAGGTCCTGCACCCAGACCTGGGGCACGCCGGTCCGGTCGCTGATGAACGCCATCTGCTCGGCGTGCGGGCTCAGCGTCGGACCCCAGCTACCCCAGGCGTTGACCAGGTTCTCGGCCAGCGTGACCGCGTCGTCGAGCTGGGGCAGCTGCCCGTTGAGTTCCGGCGCCGTCATCTGGTGCGTGGTCCGCGCCTGACCCCTGACATCGTCACGAGCCGCAGCTTAGAGGCTCAGCGGATGTCATGGTGCTGCAGCCACATTTCCAGCAGAGCGAGTTGCCAGAGCGCGTTGGAGCCGAGCACCGTACGGGTCGTGTTGGGGTCGGCCAGCATCCGCTCGACGGGCTCCGGGCGGAACAGGCCGCGTTCCTTCGCCGCCGGATCGGTGAGGGCGTCCCGGACCCGCTCCAGGTAGGGCCCCTCCAACTGACGGATCGCGGGGACCGGGAAGTAGCCCTTGGTGCGGTCGATCACCTCGTCCGGAACGACACCGCGCGCCGCCCGCTTGAGCACCCCCTTGCCGCCGTCGGACAGCTTGAGCTCCGGTGGGATCCGGCCGCACAGTTCCACCACCTGGTGGTCGAGGAACGGCACCCGGGCCTCGAGCCCGGCGGCCATGGTCATGTTGTCCACCCGCTTCACCGGGTCGTCGACCAGCATGATGGTGGTGTCGTTGCGGAGTGCGGCGTCGACCGCGGTCTGGGCGCCGGGCCGGCCGAACCGCTCGGCGATGTAGTCGGTCGGTGCGTCGTGGTCGGCCAGCCACTCCGGCATCAGCAGCTCGCCGACCCCGCCCCAGCGGCGGTCGAAGAACACCGACGCGTACGCCTCCACGGCGTCCTCGCGGGCGACCGAGGCCAGCGGGGGGTACCAGTCGTAGCCGCCGAGCACCTCGTCCGCGCCCTGACCGGATTGCACGACCTTGACGCTCTTGGCGACCTCCTGGCTGAGCAGGTAGAACGCGACGCAGTCGTGGCTGACCATGGGTTCGCTCATCGCCCCGATCGCCGCATCGATCCCGGGCAGCAGCCGGGAGCTGGGGATCGGGATCTTGTGGTGGTCGGTGTCGAACCGCTCGGCCACCAGGGATGAGTACTCGAACTCGTCGCCGGACTCACCGCCGGCCGATTCGAATCCGATGCTGAAGGTCTGCAGACCGTGCTGGCCGGCCTCGGCCAACAGCGCCACGACCAGGCTGGAGTCGATGCCACCCGAGAGCAGCACACCCACCGGGACGTCGGCCACCATCCGCCGGTCGACCGCCGTACGCAGCGAGGCGAGCAGCGCCTCCTCCCAGTCCTGCTCGGTCCAGTCCGCCTGCGCCGGATCCCGGCTGAACTCCGGCTCCCAGTACAGCCAGTCGGAGCTCGTACCGTCGGGCTCCACGGTGCGGACCGTGGCCGGCGGCAGCTTGCGGATGCCGTTCAGGATGGTCCGCGGCGCCGGAACCACCGAGTGGAAGCTCATGTAGTAGGCGAGCGCGGTCGGATCGATGGACGTGTCGGTGCCGCCGCCGGCCAGCAGAGCCGGCAGCGTCGAGGCGAACCGCAGCCGATCGCGGGTCTGGTCCAGGTAGATCGGCTTGATCCCCAGCCGGTCCCGAGCCAGCACCATCCGACCGGTGCGATGCTCGTACAAGGCGAAGGCGAACATCCCGAAGAAGTGGCTGACGCAATCGGCGCCCCACTGCGCGTACGCCTTCGCGATCACCTCGGTGTCGGAGGTGGAGAAGAACGTGTAGCCGGCCGTCTCCAACTCGGCGCGGAGCGGCTGGTAGTTGTAGATGCAGCCGTTGAACACCACGCTGTAGCCCAGCCCGGGGTCGATCATGGGCTGCGAGCCGGCCACGCTGAGGTCGATGATCGACAGCCGCCGGTGCCCGAGCGCGACCGGACCATGGGCCCAGATTCCGGAGCCGTCGGGGCCTCGCGGCGCCAGGCAGCCACTCATCTTCTCCAGGGCGGCGACGTCGGCGGTCCGGCCGTCGAAGCGAAGTTCACCAGCTAGCCCACACACGGCCTATTCAGCTCCCCTCGCGCACGGCCGGACCCGCCAGATACGGCCTTCCTCGTCGTTCGGACAGACGAAAAGCATGTCTGTCCTCTCTCCTCGTCCAGGCCGCATCAGGGTCCGGCCTTGCCGACGCTCGGGGAGGGCACTCCCTACCCGACGGTCGGGGAGGGCGCGTCTCACTTCACTGCTCATTTCGACTCTCCGATGATCCAGGTGTCTTTGGCGCCGCCGCCACGGGAAGAGTTGACCACCAGGCTGCCCTCCGGCGCGACTCGGGTCAGGGCCAGGTGGGCGAGTCGGGACTGCTCCGGCTCGGTGCCCCACAGGTAGACGAAGGCGCGGAGGTCGACGTGGCGGGGCTCGAGCAGTTCGCCGGCGAAGGTCGGATGGGAGGACAGGGCGACCACCTCCTGGGCGACCCAGCGCTCCGGATGGGCGGCGATCTCGGCCCGGCGCCTCGCCACCTGGGACGCCGACGCGTCCGGGCCGATGAGCACGCCCAGACCACCGTGACCGTCGACCGGCTTGGTCACCAACTCTCCGACACGTTCGAGAACGATGCGGCACTCGGCGGCGTCGCTGGTTCGGTAGGTCGGTACCGACTCCAGCAGCGGTCGCTCGTCCAGGTAATAGGCGATGAGCTCGGGGACGTAGCAGTACATGCTCTTGTCGTCGGCCACCCCGTTGCCGGGCGCGTTGGCCAGTCGGACCCGACCGGCCACCGCCACCTCGAAGATGTCGGCTCCGATGAGCTGCCCGGCCGAGTTGGTCAGCTCCACCAGTTCGTCGTCGAGCCGCAGATAGAGCGCGTCGACCGGCGTTTCGCCGTGCGCGACGACCCGTCCGTCGCGGACCTGGAGGTCGTCGGAAGTGACCAGCAACAGCCGGGCTCGTTCAGCCAGCAACTGGTGCTCGAACCAGGCTGAGCTCTCCGGCCCGCTGGACAGCAGCGCGGCGTTACCGTCGGGCCCGAAGCCGTCCAGCAGGCAGTCGCGCAATGCGGGCAGTGACTCGGCGGGATCGAGCAGGCCGGCCGGCCGCGGCAGATCGGGGAGCACCGCGTCCATCAGGTCCCGGATCGCCAGCGCGTACGCGGCCCCGCTCGGATTACGGAGGTTGTCCTCCAGCACCCGCCAGCCGCCGAACTCGTTGCGAACCAGGTCGAATCCCATGACCGGTCCGCGCACCGTGCCGGCCGGGAGCCGGGTGGCCTCTTGGCGCCAGCCGGGGCAGTTGACCACGAGGTCGCGATCGAGCACACCGTCGGCCAGCACACGCTGCTCGCTGTACACGTCCTGCAGGAAGTACTCCACCGCCCGGGCCCGTTGCCGCAACCCGTCCGACAGGTTCTTCCACTCGTGCTCGTTCACCACCCGGGGCATCAGGTCCACCGAGAACGGGCGTTGCTCGGACTCGACCCCGAACGTCATCCCGGCTTCGAGGCTCCACTTGTCCCGCTGGATTCCCCGTTGCTCGCGTTCGGCGGCGCCGACCTGCCGGAAGAAGTCCACGATGTCGTGGTATACCGGCCGCGGTCGTTGTCCGAGGCCCACGGCCTCGTCGCCCGCGCGCAAGCGATAGGTACGCATGGCGGGGGCAGCCGGCGCCAGGCCCTCGGCGGGACCTCTGGTCTCATCGACGACCAGCTGCACCACGTCGTCGAGCTGGCCGCGCTCGGCCAGGGCGGCCCGCTGCCGGTCGGCGGAGTTGCCCCGACCAAGGGTGGTGTCGGCCAGATAGCTGATCTGATCCCAGTCGCCCAGTTCCTCCAGTTGCGGGCGCAGTCGGGCGACCAGGGCTCGGACCGCCCGGTCCGCCGGGATGGGTTGCGGGTGGCGGGTGTGGTCGAGTAACTCACTGGCCAGACCACCGCGGGCGGCCCGCCAGATCGCCGCTCGGTGGATCGGGACCGCGACCGGCTCGAACGGCCGGCCGGCCTCCACGTCCAGTTCGGCCCGGCGCACCGCGGCCCGGAAGAGCCCGGCGATCAGCACCGCGTCGTCCACGATCGGGCAGGCGTCGCAGACCCGGAGCTCGAGCGTGGGCGCGTGCGACGACGGTCGGACGTCGAAGTAGGCCATCTTGGCGTCGGCGATCACTCCGGTGTTGATCAGGTCCTTGATCAGCGAGTCGTAGTGTTCGGCGGACGTCATTCTCCCGGTGGCGCCGGCGCTCGGCCAGCGTTGCCAGATGATGGTGCGGATGCTGGCGTACCCCGTGTCCTGACCGTTCCAGTACGGAGAGCTCGCGGACAGCGCCAAGAGCACCGGGAGATCGCGGGCCACCCGTTGCATGATCTCCACCGCGAGGTCGCGGTCGGATACCCCGACGTGAATCTGCAGGCCGCAGATGAGCTGCTCGTCGACCAGCAGCCGGTACTGCTCCTGCATCCGTCCGTACCGTCCGGTGCTGGTGAGTTCGAAGTCGGCGAAGCCGGAACGGGGAGCCGTGCCGACCGCGGCCACACCCAGCCCTTCGGCGGCCGCGACCTCGGTCACTCCCCGCCGCAGCCGCAGCAGTTCCGCCCGCAGCCCGTCGAGGCTGTCCACCACATCGGTGTTGGTCTCGACCGTGGTGCGCTGGATCTCGGCCGAGTAGTTGGCGCTCGGGAGCCGAGACAGCAGCTGGGGAGCTCTCGCCGACAGCTGCCAGCTCTCCAGATCGATCAGGTGCAGCTCTTCCTCGGCACCCAGCGTGAGCTCAGCAGACATCCGGCCCCAATCTAGTATGGGCGTGTTACGGGGGCGTGACTGCTTCGGCGCGCAGTTACGGTTCATCGGAAGTCCCTCTTTCGGGCCGCACCTGCGCACCGAGTTCGAACAGAGTGCGCCATTCACTACTGAACACGGGATCCGGCCCGGCGTAACCGCGTTGCCGAAGGGCGGCGAATACCTTGCCGACCACATTCCGGGGCCGCCGCATGCGCGCGGCGGTGATCCGGATGATCAGATAGCCCTCAGCGGTGAATTCCTCGGTGCGATCGATATCGATATTCCACTGCTGTCGGTCAGTCATGTGCTGATCGCCTTCGTACTCCAGGATCACCTTGAACTCCTCGTACACGAGGTCGACCTTGCCGATCGGATAGGAGTCAGTGCCGAGCGTGAGATTGCACTGTGGCGTTGGCAGCCCGGCCAGAACGAGGCAGATGCGCAGTCTCGATTCCCGGGGTGAGTCCACCCGATCCCGCACCAGCGACGCTGCCCGTCGGGCGAGCCGGGCCCCCGGGACTCGGCTCTCGTTCGCCACCCGCCTGAGGCGGCCGGGAGATGTCAGCTTTCGCCGAATCAACCAATCGCCGGCGATGACGAGCTCAAGCAGGTCGATGGTCCGCGCCGAGCTCAGGAAGCAGTGTTCGGGAGCGGCCACGGTGGGCCGCCCCGGATTCGGCGGCGGCAGCACGGACACCCGGCGCATCTCTACGCCGTTGCGTCGCACCTGATGGGGGTGCCGGCTGGCGAACCTCAAGGGGTAGCGGTCACCGACATCGACGCCGTACAGCTGTAAGCCCGTGACGCTCACGGCGACGGCATCGGGCGGCAGGACGAGCAGCGCTGCCGCGACGAGCTCGTTCAGGGCCGGGGGGCCGTCCGAGGCCGCGTAGATGCCGCGCTGCAGCCGCTGGAACCCGAGCCCGCGCAGCATCTTGCGGGTCACGCCCACACTCGAAGCGCAGGACAGCGAGAACGGTCCTTCGGTCAACGAATCCGGAATCGGGCGGCGCATCGACTCAGCGTGTTGCCCTCCGAGGTCCGGCGGGGTGCTTGACGGTCAATCTGTGGACGGCGACCCCGACCGATCAGCGAGGGTGCGCGGCTGCGGCCCGTACGTCCGCGTGGCAACGGGCCGCAGGTGCGCACCAAGCGATCGATCAGGACAGCTGGAAGCGGAAGATCCGGTCGTCGCCGTCGCGGACGTCGCCGCGACCGTCGGTGTTCGAGGTCACCACCAGCAGCGCGCCCCCGCCGGGAACCGGTGTGACCGTACGGATCCGCCCGTGTTCGCCCTCGTAGTGGGACCGCGGCTCGCCGACCTCGGTACCCGAGACGGGGATCTGCCAGAGCCGCTCGCCGCGCAGAGCCGCCATCCAGAGCGCGCCGTCGGCGTAGGCCAGTCCGGCGGGGGACGCCTCATCGGTGCGCCAGACCACCTTGGGGTTCGTCAGTCCCTCACCGGTGCCGGATCCCTCGACCTCCGGCCAGCCGTAGTTGGCACCCTTGGTGATCAGGTTCAGCTCGTCCCAGCTCTGCTCGCCGAACTCGCTGGCCCACAGCCGGCCTTCCGGGTCGAAGGCAAGTCCCTCGACGTTGCGGTGCCCGTAGCTCCAGACCGCATTCCCGTACGGATTACCGGGTGCCGGCTGACCTTCCACGGTGATCCGCAAGATCTTCCCGCCGAGCGAGGCTCGCTCCTGCGCCAACCTGGTGTCGCCCACCTCACCGGTGCCGACGTAGAGGAACCCGTCCGGACCAAGGACGATCCGGCCGCCGTTGTGCCGCCCGCCCTTGGGAATGCCGTCGAGGATCACCTGCGGTTCGCCCAGTTCGGTCCCGTTCCAGGACATCGCGACGATCCGGTTGTCCTCGGCCGCGGTGAAGTAGGCGAAGAGGGTGTCTCGTTCCGAGCCGAGCGCGAGCCCCAGGAGACCCCCCTCACCGCCGGGGTCGACCTCGGCCAGCCGGCGCACCTCGGTCATGCGGTCCCCGTCCACGCGGACGATCCTGCCGGTGTCCCGCTCACTCACCAGGAGTGATTCGTCGTCGAGGGCCAACGCTTCCCACGGCGAGGTGAGACCGCGGACCATTTCGTCGAGGCGACCTGCGGTCGCGGAGGCGGTGGGCGCAGCGGTACGGGTGGCGGCGGAGGGGGCAGATGCGGCTCCACCGGCGCAGCCGCTCAGCAGGAGGGCGGCGACCAGGAGCGACGCGGCCAGCACCCTCGGGACGAGTCGGCCGATGCTGCTTACCATGCGCCCCAGTCTGGCCGGTCCGGCCCAAGGCCGGATCGGATCTCGAGGTCAGCCGGTGACCAGTCGGTCAGCACTGCCTCCGGGAGTCCTCAGGACCTGAGATCGGTGCCGTACAGCAGATCGATGGCGTCGGGCTCGCCGACGAGTTTCACCTCGGCGACGCCGGTTCGTCCCTGGGCGAACAGCAGCAGTTCGCTCGGCTGACCGACGATGGTGACGATCGGTGAACCGCTCACCGCCCGGATGGTGTCGGGCTCGTAGGCGTCGCTGGTGCCCAGCCGTTCCAGGACCAGCCCTACCGGAGCCCGGCGGAAGAAGGCGCGACCGAGCAGCTTCAGCCGCCGCCAGATGAAGTCCTCGGTCTCCTGGCCCAGATCACGCGAGGTCTGCGGATGGTCGCCGGCCCGGCGTACATCTTCGTGGTGGACGAAGAACTCGGTGCTGTTGGCGGGTTCGTCGACACCGGGCAGGGCGAACACCGAGAAGCGGGCCGGACCGTTACGGACCCGATCGACCAACTCGGAGTACTCCCAGCGCTGCTTGACCTCCGCCCTGCGGCGTTCGAGTAGGCCGGCGAGCGGCTTGGCCACGATGGCGGTGGCGGCGATGGGATCGGTCTCGCGGATCCAGAGATGAGCCGCGAGGTCGTGGGTCTGCCAGCCTTCGCAGAGCGTCGGCGCATCCGGACCGACCTCGTCCAGGAGGTCGCACAGGGCGGCACGCTCGGATTTGGCAAACGTCACAAGCGACCATGCTAGCCCCCGCGCGGGAGTACGAGAGCCGTCGCCGAGCGCGGACAATGATCAGCGCTCGCATCGGGTGCCGGTGAGAATGGACGCGTGCAGACCTCTGAACTCGATCCCGACATCGCGGCTCGGCTGAAACGGGACAGCCGCGGCCTGATCACCGCGGTCATCCAGCAGGAGGGCACCGGCGAGGTGTTGATGGTCGGCTGGATGAACGACGAGGCCCTGCACCAGACACTGACCTCCGGTCGGTCGACGTTCTTCTCCCGGAGCCGCGACACCCTCTGGGTGAAGGGGGAGACCAGTGGGCACCGGCAATGGGTCCGCGAGGTTCGGTTGGACTGCGACGGCGACACGGTGCTCGTCACCGTGGATCAGGAGGGTCCCGCGTGCCACACCGGCGCCCAAACCTGCTTCGACGACCGGGTGCTCCCGGCCATGGTCAGCGACCGGACGGTCGAGGCGGCGGGGCGGCCGGAATGATCGAGCCCAACCTGGCCGACTTCCGGGCCGCCGCCCGCGATCGGCGGGTCATCCCGGTCTATCGACGCTTTCTCGTCGACGGCGAATCAGCCATCGGCCTGTACCGGAAACTGGCCCGGAACCGGCCGGGCAGCTACCTGCTGGAGTCCGCCGAGCAGGGCGTGTGGTCACGATATTCCTTCATCGGGGTGCGCGCTGCGGCAGTTCTGACCGAAGTCGACGGGGAGGCGTCGTGGTCGGGGCGACGGCCCGCCGGTCTGCCGGCGGGTGGTGATCCGCTGCAGGCCGTCCGGGAGACCGTACGGCTGCTGCACACACCGCGCGACGAGACGCTGCCGCCCTTCACCTCGGGTCTGGTCGGCTACCTCAGCTACGACGCGGTCCGGCGGGTGGAGCGACTGCCGGACAACAACCCGAAGGATCTCGACATACCGGATCTGGCCTTCGTGCTGGCCTCGGATCTGGTGGTGCTGGACCACCACCGAAGCGTTGTCTGGCTGGTCGCCAACGCCATCAACTACGACGATTCCGACGAGCGCGTCGATGAGGCGTACGCCGACGCGGCCGCCCGGGTCGAGGAGATGACCCGGCTCCTGGCCGAGCCCGTGGCGTCGTCGGCGGTCGCCGCTCAGCACGATCACGAACTGCCGGTCCGGCGCCAGCGCAGCTCGGCCGAGTACCAGGCGGCGGTGGCGGCTGCGGTGGAGGAGATCAGGGCCGGCGAAGCCTTCCAGATCGTGGTCAGCCAACGCTTCGAGGTCGACACGACCGCCGATGCCCTGGACATCTACCGGGTGCTGCGGCTCAGCAACCCCAGCCCGTACATGTATCTCTTGCGGCTCGAGGATTCCGCGGGTCATTCCTTCGACATCGTCGGGTCCTCGCCCGAGGCCCTGGTGACCGTTCAGGGCGAGGTCGCGGTCACCCATCCCATCGCGGGCTCCAAACCTCGAGGCGCCGATCCGGCCGAGGACGCCGCGCTGGAGGCCGAGCTGCTGAACGACCCGAAGGAACGCGCCGAGCACGTGATGCTGGTCGACCTGGGCCGCAACGATCTCGGCCGGGTCTGTGTGCCGGGGACGGTCGAGGTGATCGAGTTCATGGAGGTGCGCCGCTACAGCCACATCATGCATCTGGAGTCGACCGTACGGGGGCGGGTCACCCCGGGCCGAAGCGCGTTGGACGTCATCTTGGCCGCGTTCCCCGCCGGCACCTTGTCCGGTGCCCCGAAGGTTCGCGCCATGGAGATCATCGACGAGTTGGAGGTGTCGCGGCGCGGTCTGTACGGCGGGGTGGTCGGCTACCTGGATTTCGCCGGTGACGCCGACGCCGCGATCGCGATCCGAACGGCCCTGCTCGTCGACGGGGTGGCCTACGTGCAGTCGGGCGGCGGAATCGTCGCCGACTCCGATCCGCCGACCGAGGATCAGGAATCCCAGAACAAGGCGGCGGCTGTGGTCAGGGCCATCGCCGTAGCCCAGTCGTTCCGGCCGATCCAGGCGACGCCGGACAACGCCGCGGAGTCTGCGACGCGATGACCCGGCGGACCAGCGTCCTGGCGTGGCTGGCGGCGGCCGGTCTGCTGGCGCTGATCGCCTCCGCGCAGCCCTGGTGGCGTGCGGTGGGCGACGGCGCCGAGAGTGCCGGAGCGACCGTGGCCTTCTCGGGGTCCGACGCGACCGGCGGACTCAGCCAGGCGCTGGCCGTGGTGGTCCTGGCCGGAGTGCTGCTCACCCTCGTCCTGGCCGCGACCGGCCGCCGAGTAGTGGCGATCCTGCTCGCGCTGACGGGGGTGGCGGGGGCGGCGTTGGGCGGTCTCGTACAGCCGCCCAGCGATGCGGCGGTCCGCTCTCGTTTTCGGCAGGTGAGCCTGGTGGAGCAGTTCAGCCTCTCCGGCACCGCCTGGCCGTGGATCTATGCCGCCGCCGGCGGGCTGGTGGCGGCGGGCGCGGTCCTGCTCTGGCGTGGTGCCCCGCAGTGGCCGCAGCGGGGACAGCGCTTCCAGCGGCCCGGAGCCGGCGAACGGTCGATCCCGACTCCGATCCCGACCTCGATCCCGACCCCGATCAAGGGGGCGGGCCCGGAGTCGGGTGCAGCCCTGGCCGACCCCGGCCTGGTCTGGCGGGCCCTCGACGCCGGACAGGATCCGACCCTCGAGCCGGGGGAGGACCCGCCGGGCCAACCCATCGACCCCCATGTGCAGAGCGACGGCACAACAGACACAATGACAACAGACACAATGGATGACGCGCGGAGAGACTCGCCGGTCGAGGGGGGCAAGACTCTACGGGACGAGGAAGCCAAGCCACGGCCCGACTCTGATCCGAGTCTGGGGACGTCAACGCGACGGCGGAATGAGGAGAGATGACCGAGACTTCGCAGACCAGTAAACCGCTCAAGCACGTCCACCACGGTCGAACCGGGGCCGCCTGGGCCGGAACCATCATCGCCATGGTGGCGTTCCTCCTAGGAGGGATCGCGCTGGTGATGGGCAACTGGATGTTGTTCTGGGTGGCGGTAGGCCTTGTGGTGGTCGCCCTGATCGCGACGGTCGTGCTCCAGAAAATGGGCTACGGCGCTAGCTGAGGTGACTTAGACGTGGGTGCGTTGGACGACATCATCGCCGGGGTTCGAGAAGACCTCGCCCGCCGCCAGGCGGACGTTGAGCTCGACCGGCTCAAGGAGCGCGCCCGACACGTCGATCCCGCCCTGGACCCGATGCCGATCTTCCGCGGACCCGGGGTCTCGGTGATCGCCGAAGTCAAGCGGTCCAGTCCCAGCAGGGGTCATCTCGCCGAGATCGCCGACCCGGCTGCGCTGGCCGTCGAGTACGAGGCCGGCGGGGCCGCAGCGATCTCGGTGCTGACCGAGGAGCGGCGCTTCAACGGATCCCTGGACGATCTGATCCGGGTCCGGGTCGCGGTCGACATCCCCGTACTGCGCAAGGACTTCATCGTCAGCGCCTACCAGTTGTTCGAGGCGCGGGCCGCAGGCGCCGACATGGCACTGCTCATCGTGGCGGCGCTCAGTGATCACGAGCTGGTCTGCCTGATCGAGCGGGCCACCTCGATCGGACTCACCCCGCTGGTGGAGGTGCACGACGCCGACGAGGTGCACCGCGCCGTCGACGCCGGTGCTCAGGTCATCGGCGTCAACGCCCGGAACCTGCAGACGCTGGAGGTCGACCTGACCACCTTCGCGAGGCTCGCCCCGCTGATTCCGGATCGCATCGTCCGGATCGCGGAATCCGGCGTGCGCGGTCCGCACGACGTGATCGACCTCGCCCGTGAGGGCGCCGACGTGGTCCTGGTCGGTGAGGCGTTGGTCCGCAGCCGGGACGCCCGCAGCGGTGTCGCCGACCTGGTCGCGGCCGGATCGCATCCGGCCGTCCACAAGGGCTGACCCCCCTCGACGACCCGACCAGCAGCGCTCGCGATTCCCCGCGGCGATGCATCGCCAGCGCGCAACGCCGGGTAACGTCGGATGCTGGCGACCTGAGCCGTCTCGACCGAAGGAAACCAGATGACCTCGACCGTCCCGGCAACCCCGGAGCATGCCGTGCTGCCCGACGGCAGCGGCCACTTCGAGCGGTTCGGTGGCAAGTTCGTACCCGAGGCCTTGTACGCCGCCCTCGACCAGCTGGAGCGCGAGTTCCTGGCCTCACAGCGGGACCCCGAGTTCCAGGCCGAACTGGCTGGGTTGCTGGCCGACTACACCGGGCGGCCGACCCCGATCACCGAAGCGAGACGTTTCGCCGAGCACGCGGCCGGCGCGACCATCCTGCTCAAGCGGGAAGACCTCAACCACACGGGTTCGCACAAGATCAACAACGTGCTGGGTCAGGCCCTGCTGACCAGGCGGATGGGCAAATCGCGGGTGATCGCGGAAACCGGCGCCGGCCAGCACGGTGTGGCCACGGCCACCGCCGCCGCGCTCTTCGGGCTGGAATGCACGGTCTACATGGGCAAGGTGGACACCGAACGCCAGGCGCTCAACGTGGCCCGGATGCGACTGCTCGGCGCCGAGGTCGTCGCGGTGGAATCCGGCACCCAGACCCTCAAAGACGCGATGAACGACGCGATGCGGGACTGGGTGGCTTCGGTCGATCACACCCACTATCTGATCGGGACCGTCGCCGGCCCACATCCCTTCCCACTGCTGGTGCGGGAGTTCCAGCGGGTGATCAGCACCGAGGCGCGGGCCCAGGTGCTCCAGCGCTACGGCCGGCTGCCGGACGCGGTCGCCGCCTGCGTCGGGGGCGGCTCCAACGCCTTGGGCATCTTCGCCGACTTCATCCCGGATCCGGACGTACAGCTGTACGGCTTCGAGGCCGGCGGTGACGGGGTCGAGACCGGCCGGCACGCCGCCACCATCTCCGCCGGCGAGATCGGTGTCCTGCACGGCATGCGCACCTTCGTCCTGCAGGACGCCGACGGCCAGACCAAGGACTCGCACTCGATCTCTGCCGGCCTCGACTACCCGGGGGTGGGACCCGAGCACTCCTGGCTGGCTGACCGCGGGCGTGCCTCGTACGAGGCGATCACCGACGCCGAGGCGATGGACGCATTCGCCCTGTTGTCCAAGACCGAGGGCATCATGCCCGCCATCGAATCCGCTCACGCACTGGCCGGGGCGCTGAAGCTCGGCCACCGGCTCGCGGACCGCGAAGATCAACCCAACGGGGAACCGCCGTTGATCTTGGTGAGTCTGTCGGGCCGCGGCGACAAGGACGTGGACACCGCCATCGCCTGGTTCGGGCTGGACACCACGGGGACCGGTACGGAGTCGGGTGCCCGGATCGGTCAGGTCGACCAGCCGCCGCCGGGCGGCTCGGAGCGCGGCGACCTGGAGCTGGGCGGACACTCCACCGGTGCGGGACGAGAGGTCTAGCCGTGCCGATCGAACAGGGGCGGACCGGCCGACGGTTCGCCGAGATCGCCGAGCAGGGGCGGGGAGCCCTGGTCGGATTCCTGCACGTCGGCTACCCCTCCGTAGAGACATCACTGGCCGCGCTCAGGGCGCTGACCGGTGCGGGCAGCTCCGACGGCGTTGACCTGGTCGAGGTGGGACTTCCCTACAGCGATCCGATGATTGACGGCGTCACCATCCAGCGGGCCGGCACCCGCGCGCTGCAGCGCGGCGTCCGGACCCGGGATGCCTTCGCCGCAGTCGAAGCGGTGGCCGAGACCGGCACCCCGGCCGTGGTCATGACGTACTGGAACCTGATCGAGCGCTACGGGCCCGACGCCTTCGCCCGGGACCTTGCCTCGGCCGGTGGCGCCGGAGCGATCACCCCGGACCTCACCCCCGATGAGGCCGCGGAGTGGCTCGCCGTCTCCGACGCCCACGATTTGGACCGGATCTTCTTGGTGTCGCCCTCCTCGAGCGACGAGCGCTTGGCCAGCACGGTCGCCGCCTGTCGCGGGTGGGTGTACGCAACGTCGGTGATGGGGGTCACCGGGGCCCGGGCGCAGAGTTCGAGTGCAGCCCCCGAACTCGTGCGCCGGGTGCGCGCGACCGACCCGCGGGCTCGGGTCGGCGTCGGGCTGGGCGTGTCGAACGGGGTCCAAGCGGCCGAAGTGACCGCCTACGCCGACGCGGTGATCGTCGGGTCGGCTCTGGTGGCGACCCTGCTCGAGGCCGAGGAACGCGGGGCACCCGACGACCTGTCGGGTCTGCGGGCGCTCGTCGCCGATCTGGCTGCCGGGGTCCGCCGCGACCCGGCCGACCGGTCAGTCGATCGGAGGACTTCCACCACCACCGTCGGGTTGGTGGGAACGTGAGAAGACCCGTCCTACCACCGGCGCCGGTCGCCGCGTCGTCGGTGCTGGCGCTGCTGATGGTCCTCGTGGTCGCCGGCTGCGCACCCCCCGCTCAGAACGCGATCGTGCAATCGACGGACCAGCACGGGTATCTGGCGGGAACCGCGTTGACCGATCCGTACGAGTTGCCCGACCAGACTCTGACCGACGACTCGGGTAGTCCCTACAATCTCCGCACGTCCCCGTCCAAGCCGGTGATGCTGCTGTTCTTCGGGTACGTCAACTGTCCGGACGTTTGTCGCGCCGTCCTGGCGGAGATGGCGACGGCCCTGCAGCGCAGCGACGCCGGAGTGCGGGACCAGGTCCAGGTCGTCTTCGTCACCACCGATCCCGCCCGGGACACCCCGACCAAGATCGCGGCCTATCTCGACCGGTTCGACTCGAGTTTCGTCGGGTTGACCGGTGATCTCTCGACCATCAAGCAGGTGGCCCGCCGCGTGGGCGTGGACATCTCCGGCACCAAGAAGCTGCCCAGCGGCGGTTACGACGTCGGCCATTCCGCGCAGGTGATCGGTTTCGACGCCGAGCATCGCGGTGTCGTGCTCTGGACCCCGCACAACCACACGATCGCCGACCTCAAGCACGACTACGGGCTGCTGGTGGAGCGGTCCCGGTGAGCACCCGCCTGTTGACACGGACCCGCCTGCAACCCGTACTGCCCTGGATCTCCACAGCCGCCCGGCTGCTGATCGCCGGTGTGCTGCTCACCGCCGGGGCGCTCAAGGTGGTCGATCCGGCCACGTCCGTGGCGGCAGTGCGGGCGTACGAGCTGCTCCCCCAGGGCCTGGTGAGCATCGTCGGCTGGGGGCTGCCGTTCCTGGAGATCGCGCTCGGGCTGCTGATCGTCGCCGGCTTGTTCACCCGAGAGGTTGCTGTCGCGACGGCGATCCTGCTCCTCCTCTTCATCGTCGCGGTCGCGTCGGCGGCCGCGCGCGGCTTGAGCATCGACTGTGGCTGCTTCGGCGGGGGCGGCGAAGTGGCTCCGGGCGAGACCCGGTACACCGCCGAGATCATCCGCGATCTCGGCTTGCTGGCCCTGTGCGGCTGGCTGATCTGGCGCCCGGCCAGCAAACTGTCCTTGGACAGTCGCGGTCGGGAGGATCTCCAGTGAGCAAGGCCGGCGCGCGGGAGGCCGCCCGGGTCGCCCAGGTCCAGGCGGAACAGCGCAAGCGCAATCGCCGGAACCTGGCCATCGGGGCCGTGGTGATCGTCGTGGCGCTGATCGGCGGCGGAATCGGATTTCAGGCCTGGCGGGTCAGTCAGCGACCGAGCGCCGTTCCCAGCGCCACCGGCAGTGCCACTCCGGTGACCCTGGCGGACGGTCAGCCGGTGGTGTTCGGCTCGGCCGACGCGCCGGTCCAGATCGATCTGTACGCCGACTTCCACTGCCCGGGGTGCGCCCAGTTCGAGCAGAACTACGGCACCGTGTTGAGCGCGGCGCAGCAGCCCGAGCGGGCGGCGATCCGGTTCTACCCCCTGACCTTCCACGATCCCGGATCGGTGTCGGCCGGCAACGGGTTCGCCTGCGCCGCGGAAGCCGGCTTCGGGCAGTCGTTCTTCACCGGGTTGTTCGCCAACGCCAGCCTGGACTGGAACAACGATCAACTGTTCACTCTGGCCGAGCAAGTGAGCGGCGCGCCACCGTCGGACGCCTTCCGAAGCTGCGTGGCGAACCGCTCACACCTCGGCTACCTGGACTCCATCACGACCGCCGCCGATCGAGCCGGGGTGAAGCAGACGCCGACGGTACTGCTCAATAGCACGCCGCTGGACTTGGCCAATCTCACTCCGGACCAGCTCGCCCGGCAGATCGACGCGGCGGCGGCGCAGAAATGAGCCACTCGTGACGATGTGGTCCCTGACCGGTCTGCCGCTCTCCATCCCGAGTCCGCCGACGGGCGTGTGGTCGCTGTTCGGTTTCCCGCTGCGGGCGTACGCGCTGTGCATCATCGCCGGCATCGTGGTGGGCATGATCATCGCCAACCGGCGGTGGCGGGCGCGCGGCGGGAGCAGTGAGAGCCTCGAGATGGTGGTCGTGGTGGCGGTGCCGTTCGGCATCGTCGGGGCCCGGCTCTACCACGTGATCACTGACTGGCAGCTCTATTTCGGACCCGGACGGGATCCGCTGGACGCGTTGAAGATCTGGAACGGCGGGCTCGGCATCTGGGGGGCGGTGGCCCTGGGCGCGTTGGGCGGCTATCTGGTGGCCCGACGGCGCAACATCCGCTTCCCGGCCCTGCTGGACGCCGTAGCCCCGGGGATCGCCGTGGCCCAGGCGATCGGCCGGCTCGGCAACTGGTTCAACCAGGAATTGTTCGGTCGCCCGACCACTCTGCCGTGGGGTCTGGAGATCGCGGTCGAATACCGCCCGTCGGGCTTCGAGGAGTTCGTCACCTTCCACCCGACGTTCTTGTACGAGCTGCTGTGGAATCTCGGCGTCGCCGCCGTGTTGATCTGGGCGGATCGGAGGTTCCGACTCGGCCACGGCAAGGTGTTCGCCCTCTACGTGATGCTCTACACGGCCGGCCGGTTCTGGATCGAGGCGCTCCGGATCGACACCGTCAACGAGATCGGCGGCTTCCGGCTGAACAACTACACCTCCATGATCGTCTTCGTGGCCGCCTTGATCTGGTTCCTCTGGTTGGTGAAGAACCGACCGGGCCGCGAGACCGTGGTCGAGGGTGACATCGCTGCTGAGCCGATCGACGGGCCTGAGCCGGTCGAAGGGCCAGAGGATTCGCGTCCTGACCCTGTCGAAGGGAGCGAGTCGGAGGAATCGCGGCGTCCGGAGCGATCCCGGGACGAGCGAACGACACCGTGACCTTGTCCGGTCGGCTGGCCCTGGTCACCGGCGGCGGCCAGGGCCTCGGTCTGCAGATCGCCCGCGGTCTCGGACGGGCCGGCGCCACCGTGCTGCTCAACGGGCGCGCCGCCGAGCGTCTGGCCGAGCCGGTGCATCGTCTCCGCGCCGAAGGCCTGGCCGTCATCCCGCTGGCCTTCGACATCACCGACGAGACCGCAGCGACTCGCGCGCTCGGCTCGTACGAGCCGGTCGACATCCTGGTCAACAACGTCGGTCAGCGGGATCGCCGCGGCGTACTGGAGATGGAGACGGCCGACTTCGCGGCGCTGATCCGAGTCGATCTGACGGCCGCCTACGGTCTGACCCGGCTGGTTGCCCGGCGCCTCGTCGGGTCCGGGCGGGCCGGTTCGGTGATCAACATGTCGTCCATCGCCGGCGGCACGCTCGGCAATTCCGACGACGTCGGATATCAGGCCGCGAAGGCCGGGCTCGAGGGTCTGACTCGGGCGTTGGCGGCGGACCTGGGTCCGCACGGCATCCGGGTCAATGCGGTCGCCCCGGGTGCGTTCAGCACCGAGGTGAACGCCGCCGACTTCGCCCGCACCGAGAACCGAACGTGGATCGCCCGCCGCTCCGCCCTGGGGCGCTTCGGTCGTCCCGACGAGATCGCCGGCATCGTCGTCTTCCTCGCCGGTGAGGGTGCGTCATACCTGACCGGGCAGATCATTGCCGTCGACGGCGGGCTGTCGACCCACTACTGACCCCCACTGACCCCTACTGACCGGGGAATCAGCACCGGACCAGAGCGGCCGCCGAACACCAGGGGCGAGATTGTGGCCAGAGGTTGGGGGCGCGTCGACTACGCTGTCCCTGCGCCCGAACGCAACTGCCGACGGTCGCGAGCCAGAAGCGAAATCGTGTGCCCGGCACACGGCCACATCCGCGACGTAACGGTGCGTCGCAGTACGCCGACCACCTCGGCACCGTGGCCATCGACGAGCACGACCATGAACACGAAGCAGTCAGGCTGAGTGGGGCCAACTTCACCGAAAGCCGGCCGATCTCAGGCGGCGCGAACAACCGAGTGCCGGCGACGACCACCTGCGTTACCCTAAGCCAACCTCTGGGCCAAGGTCGTCCCACCGCTTCATGACGTCGGCGCTCCGATGCCGCTCAGCCACCACCCCGTGGCCGAGGACTCCGGTCCGAGGCCACTGGCTCCGACGACGGGAGTTCTTCCGTGACTTCACCTCGGCTCACCCGGCAATTCCCGACCGCCCAGGGCCTGTACGACCCCGCGTTCGAGCACGACGCCTGCGGGGTCGCCTTCGTGGCCACCCTGACCGGTGTCCCGGACCACTCCATCGTGGCCAAGGGCATCGAAGCCCTCCGCAACCTCGACCACCGCGGGGCGACCGGGGCCGACCCGAAGACGGGTGATGGCGCGGGCATCCTGATGCAGGTGCCGGACGCGTTCCTGCGCGACGAGGTCGACTTCAGGCTGCCGCGGCAGGGGGCGTACGCGGTCGGCAACGCCTTCCTGCCGACCGATCCGGAGCTGGCTGGCAAGGCCAAGGCCACCATCGAGCAGATCGCCGCCGAGGAACACCTCACCGTCCTGGGCTGGCGAACCGTGCCGACGAGCGGCGCCTCGCTGAGCGACCTGACCCGCTCGAACATGCCGCACTTCGAGCAACTGTTCGTCACCGCATCAGGCAGCCCGCTGATGGGCCTGGCGCTGGAGCGGTTGGCGTACTGCTTGCGACGGCGGGCCCAGCACGAGACCGGGGTGTACTTCTCCTCGCTGTCCTGTCGGACGCTGATCTACAAGGGCATGCTGACCCCCGAGCAGCTGTCGCTGGTCTTCCCGGAGCTGGTGGACGAGCGGATGGCGAGCGCGCTGGCGGTCGTGCACTCCCGCTTCTCCACCAACACCTTCCCGGCTTGGGAGCTGGCCCATCCCTTCCGGATGATCGCCCACAACGGCGAGATCAACACCGTGAAGGGCAACCGGAACTGGATGCGGGCCCGGGAAACGCTGCTCGAGAGCGACGTCATTCCCGGCGACCTGGAGCGGCTGTTCCCGATCTGCACCCCGGACGCCTCCGACTCGGCCTCGTTCGACGAGGTGGTCGAACTCCTGCACCTCGGCGGACGGTCGCTCGCGCACGCGATGCTGATGATGATCCCGGAGGCGTGGGAGAACAACAACGAGATGGATCCGGTCCGGCGCGACTTCTACGCCTTCCACTCCTCCCTGATGGAGCCGTGGGACGGGCCCGCGGGGGTGGTGTTCACCGACGGCACCCAGATCGGGGCGGTGCTGGACCGCAACGGACTGCGGCCCGGGCGGTTCTGGGTAACCGACGACGGGCTGGTGGTGCTCGCGTCCGAGGCCGGGGTGCTGGACATCGACCCGGCCAAGGTCGTGCAGAAGGGGCGACTGCAACCCGGCAAGATGTTCCTGGCCGACATCGGGCAGCACCGGCTGATCTCCGACGAGGAGGTGAAGGGCACCCTGGCCGTGGCCGCTCCGTACGGGGAGTGGCTGGTCGCGGGCCGGATCCTGTTGTCCGACCTGCCCGACCGGGAGCACGTCGTGCACACCCACGCGTCCGTGACCCGCCGCCAGCAGGTCTTCGGCTACACCGAGGAGGAGCTGCGGCTCATCCTGGCCCCGATGGCTACCGGCGGCGCCGAGCCGATCGGCTCGATGGGCACCGACACTCCGGTCGCCACCTTGAGCGACAAGTCGCGGCCCCTGTTCGACTACTTCTCCCAACTCTTCGCCCAGGTGACGAATCCGCCGTTGGACGCCATCCGCGAAGAACTCGTCACCTCGCTCTACAACACCATCGGCTCGGAGTGGAACCTGCTTGATCCGGGGCCGGCCTCCTGCCGCCGGTTGGTGCTGCCCTTCCCGGTGCTGGACAACGACTCGCTGGCCAAGATCCTCAACGTGAATCGCGACGGGGACCTGCCCGGCTACGCCAGCTACGTGGCGCGTGGGCTCTATCCGGTCTCGGGTGGGGCCGATGCCCTCGCCACCAAGCTCGACCAGGTCTGTGCCGAGGTTTCGACGGCCATCGCCAACGGCGCTCGGATCATCATCTTGTCCGACCGGCACTCCAACGCAGAGCTCGCACCGATCCCGTCGCTGCTGCTGACCTCGGCCGTGCACCATCACCTGGTCCGGGAGAAGACCCGGACCCAGGTCGGCCTGGTGGTGGAGGCGGGTGACGTCCGCGAGGTGCACCACGTCGCGTTGCTGATCGGCTACGGGGCAGCGGCGGTCAACCCGTACCTGGCCATCGAGACCGTCGAGGATCTGGCCCGGCACGGTGTCTACACCAGCGTCGATCCGGAGAAGGCCGCGACGAATCTGATCAAGGCCATGGGCAAGGGCGTGCTCAAGGTGATGAGCAAGATGGGCGTCTCCACCGTCGCCTCCTACACCGGAGCGCAGATCTTCGAAGCCCTCGGTCTGGCCCAGGACCTCGTCGACCGGTATTTCACCGGTACCACCTCCAAGTTGGGTGGCATCGGGTTGCCCGAGTTGGCCGAGGAGGTCCGCCGCCGGCACCTGGCCGCATACCCGGCCGACGGGATCCCGTTGGCGCACCGGTCGCTGCCGGTGGGTGGGGAGTACCAGTGGCGGCGGGAGGGCGAGCCGCACCTGTTCGACCCGGAGACCGTGTTCCGGCTGCAGCACTCCACCCGGTCCGGCCGCTACGACATCTTCAAGAAATACAGCCGGCACATCGACGACCAGGCCAAGCGACTGATGACCCTGCGGGGCCTGCTCCAGTTCGCGTCCGACCGGCCGCCGGTGCCGCTGGAGGAGGTCGAGCCGGTCAGCGAGATCGTCAAGCGGTTCTCGACCGGGGCCATGTCGTACGGGTCGATCAGCCTGGAGGCGCACCAGACCCTGGCCATCGCGATGAACCGGCTGGGCGGGAAGTCCAACACCGGTGAGGGCGGCGAAGACGCCGACCGTCTCTACGATCCGGAACGACGCAGCGCCATCAAGCAGGTCGCCTCCGGTCGATTCGGGGTCACCTCGGACTACCTGACCAACGCCACCGATCTCCAGATCAAGATGGCCCAGGGGGCCAAGCCTGGTGAGGGTGGCCAGCTGCCGGGTCAGAAGGTGTATCCGTGGGTGGCCAAGACCCGGCACTCGACGCCGGGAGTCGGGCTGATCTCGCCGCCCCCGCACCACGACATCTACTCGATCGAGGATCTGAAACAGCTGATCCATGACCTGAAGTGCGCCAACCCCTCGGCGCGGGTCCACGTCAAGCTGGTTGCCGAGGTCGGGGTCGGCACCGTCGCCGCGGGAGTCTCGAAGGCGAAGGCCGACGTGGTCTTGATCTCGGGCCACGACGGCGGCACCGGGGCAGCGCCGCTGACCTCCCTGAAGCACGCCGGCGGACCGTGGGAACTCGGCTTGGCCGAGACCCAGCAGACCCTGCTGGTGAACGGCTTGCGGGACCGGATCGTGGTCCAGGTCGACGGCCAGCTCAAGACCGGCCGAGACGTGATGATCGGGGCCCTGCTGGGCGCCGAGGAGTACGGCTTCGCCACCGCGCCGTTGGTGGTCAGCGGCTGCATCATGATGCGGGTCTGCCACCTCGACACCTGCCCGGTGGGGGTAGCCACCCAGAACGAAGAGCTGCGGACGAAGTTCTCCGGCAAGCCGGAATTCGTGATCAACTTCTTCGAGTTCGTGGCCCAGGAGGTCCGGGAATACCTGGCCCAGCTGGGTTTCCGCTCGTTGGAGGAGGCGATCGGACATGTCGAGGCGCTGGACATCTCCAGCGCGGAGCAGCACTGGAAGGCGCACGGGCTGAGCCTGGCGCCGATCCTGCACCGGCCCGAGTTGCCGGAAGGCACCCCCTTGCACCGGGTCACCGACCAAGATCACGGTCTGGAGCTGTCGCTGGACCAGGAGTTGATCAGGATCTGCGGGCCGGCGCTGGAGACGGGGGAGGCGATCCGGGCCTCGCTCCCGATCCGCAACGTCCACCGCACGGTGGGCACCATCCTCGGGCACGAGGTCACCAAGGCCACCCACGGGAAGGGATTCCCGGACGGCACCATCGACATCACGTTCATCGGCTCGGCCGGGCAGAGCTTCGGTGCCTTCGTGCCGGCCGGGATCACCCTGCGGCTGGAAGGGGACAGCAACGACTACCTCGGCAAGGGTCTGTCCGGTGGTCGCCTGGTCATCCGCCCCGATCGGGCCGCCACCTTCGTCCCGGAGAACAACATCATCGCCGGCAACGTGATCGGCTACGGTGCGACCTCCGGCGAGATCTTCATCCGCGGTCAGGTGGGGGAGCGGTTCTGCGTCCGCAACTCCGGAGCCACCGCCGTGGTCGAGGGGTTGGGTGATCATGGCTGCGAGTACATGACCGGCGGCGTCGCGTTGATCCTCGGGCCGACGGGGCGCAACGTGGCCGCCGGGATGTCCGGCGGCATCGGGTACTTCCTCGATCTCGACCCCGCGATGCTCAACACCGAGCTGGTGGACGCACTCGAGCCGAGCGAAGCCGACCTCGAGATGATCAAGGCCCTGGTCACCCGTCACCGGGAGGAGACCGACTCCGGCGTCGCCGCCGGTCTGCTCGGGGACTGGGACAACGTGACCGAACGCTTCACCAAGGTCCTCCCGCGTGACTACGCCCGCGTCCTCGCCGCCCGCGAACTCGCCGAGCGCGAAGGACTCGATGAGGCGACGACAACCACGCGCATGATGGAGGCCGCTCATGGCTGACCCCAGAGGGTTCATGAAGTACGAGCGGCAGGTCGCGGAGCGGCGCCCGGTGGCGGAGCGGATCCACGACTGGAAAGAGGTCTATCCGGGGTCGCCGGGGCGGGCGCTGCTGCCGATCATCTCCGAGCAGGCCGGCCGCTGTATGGACTGCGGGATCCCGTTCTGTCACACCGGTTGTCCGTTGGGGAACCTCATTCCGGAGTGGAACGACCTGGTCTGGCGCAGTGACTGGGAGGAGGCCCTGGAGCGGTTGCACGCGACCAACAACTTTCCGGAATTCACCGGCCGGCTCTGTCCCGCCCCCTGCGAAACCGCGTGCGTGGTGGGGATCAACCGCGACGCGGTGACCATCAAGAACGTCGAAGTCGCCATCATCGACAAGGCCTGGGACGAACACCGGGTCACCCCGCAGCCGCCCGAGTGGCACACCGGAAAGACGGTGGCCGTGATCGGGTCGGGCCCGGCCGGGCTGGCCGTGGCCCAGCAGCTCACCCGGGCCGGACACACCGTCGCCGTGTTCGAGCGCGCCGACGAACCGGGTGGACTGATGCGCTACGGAATCCCGGAGTTCAAGATGGAGAAGGCGGTGCTGGATCGCCGGATTCAGCAGATGAGGGACGAGGGCACCAACTTCCGGTGCGGTGTCGAGGTCGGCGTGACGATCACCGGTGAGCAGATCAAGGCCCGGTACGAGGCGGTCGTGCTCGCCACCGGTTCCACGGTCGGTCGTGACCTCCCGGTGCCAGGCCGCGAGCTGAAGGGGATCCACCAGGCCATGGAGTTCCTGCCCCAGGCCAACCGGGTCGCGCTCGGTCGTCCCGTGGAGAACCAGATCTCGGCGGCCGGCAAAGACGTGGTCATCATCGGCGGCGGCGACACCGGAGCCGACTGTCTCGGTACCGCCATCCGGCAGGGCGCCAAGTCGATCACCCAGCTGGAAATCATGCCGACCCCGCCGGAGGAGCGACCGAGCCACCAGCCCTGGCCGACGTACCCGATGACGTACCGGGTGTCTTCCGCCCACGAGGAGGCGGGCGAGCGGGTCTACTCGGTGTCCACGAGCGAGTTCGTCGGCGACGAAGCCGGGACAGTCAGCTCCCTGCGGCTCGTCGAGGTCGTGTTCGAGGCGGGCAAGGTCACCCCGGTCGCGGGAACCGAACGCGAGTTGCCGGCCCAGCTGGTGCTGCTGGCGATGGGGTTCACCGGGCCCGAGCGCGACACCGTGGTGTCGCAGCTCGGGGTCAGCCTGGACGAGCGTGGGAACGTGGCCCGGAACGAGGACTATGCCACCGACGTCGAGGGCGTCTTCGCTTGCGGGGACGCCGGCCGCGGCCAATCGCTGATCGTGTGGGCGATCGCCGAGGGTCGGGCCTGCGCCGCCGGGGTGGACGCCTACCTGTCCGGGTCGACAAAGCTGCCCCGGCCGATCCCACCGTCGGCCCGCCAGCTGATGGTCTGAGCGCGGGGATCGCCACCGAACTCTGATCCTGCTCGCGGCCACAACGGTCCGAACCCGCTCAAGCCCCCTCCGGTCTGTGGCCCAGATAACACTATGCTGAGCGCCCCGACAGTCAGGAGGGCTCGCCATGGTCGTTGTCGTCCACACCGCCATCGCCATCGTGCTGGTCGTGGTCTTGATCATCAGGTTCAAGGTCGACCCGGTGATCTCGTTGATCATCGCGTGCCTGTACCTCGGACTCGCGTCCGGCGTGGGGTTCGCCGACACCGTCGGCGCCATCACCGGCGGCTTCGGTGCGATCATGACCGAGGTCGGGTTGCTGATCGGGTTCGGCGTCCTGATCGGATCCCTGCTGCACTCCCTGGGCACCTTCCGCAAGCTGGTCGGCGGGCTGCTCCGGGTCGTCGGTCCTCGCCGGCTGCCCTATGCGATGACGGCCGCACTCTCCACGGTGTTCCCTTCGATCTACGTCGACGTCCAGGTCGTTCTTGCGTCCCCGATCGCCCGGTCCTCAGCACCCCACATCGGACCTCGGGGCCTGGCCCATATGGCCGGCGCCATCGGCATCGGCATCTTCGCGGGCTACGTCTTCGTGATTCCGGGTCTCGCCGCGGTCTCCATCGCCGGCTTGCTGAACATCCCGCTCGGCACCTGGCTCCTGTTCGGGATCTTGCTCGGACCGGTGACCGCCGTCGTGACGACGATCATTTTCGGTCTGATGGTGCGGACGCGCTACTGGAATCCCGACAAGGACGAGGATCCGGAGGAAGGTCTCGACGTCGCGGACGAGGACGCTGCCGAGGAGAGAGCGTCCGAGGCCGGGGTGGTCGGAACCGGCCCCGGCGAGCGGGACAGCAAGGCCGACATCAACGTCCCCCTCGCCACGTCGATGCTGCCGATCATCGTGCCGCTGGTCTTGATCGCCTTCGGTGCCTTCGCCGAACTGCTGGGCTTCTCCAACGATGTCATCGCGTTCTTCGGCGATGCCAATGTGGCGCTCTTCATCGGCCTCCTCGGTGCGTACGTCATCGCCCGGTCGGCCAGCGGTCAAGAACACACCCAGGAGGCGCTGGCGACAGGCTTCCACACGACCGGCGAAATCCTGCTGATCACCGGTATCGGCGGCTCGCTGGGCGCCGTCATCGAGGCCACCGGCATGGACAAGACTCTGGCGGGCCTGTTCTCGGCCGAGGGTGCCGCCGTGGTGACCAGCATCCTGCTGGCGTGGTTCATCGCGGCCGTCCTGCATCTGGCCATCGGATCGGTCTCGGTGGCTGCGATCACCGCGGCCGGCATCATCGCGCCGGTCGTGGCGTCGACCGGTGTCGCTCCCATCGCCATCGGTCTGGCGATCGCCTCGGGGGCGATGTTCGCCCTGCAGGTCAACAGCAACTTTTTCTGGATGTTCAGATCGCTGATGGGCCTGACCACGCAGGGCGCCTTGAAGTCGATGACCATGGTGACCAGCATCGGCTCCGTGGTCTCGCTGCCGGTGGTCCTGGTGATCGGCCTGGTGGCGTAGCCGCAACGGCTACCGACTGCGCACGACGAACTGACGTCGACGAATCGACCTCGACGAACGCTCAGTCCTCGAGATCCTCCTCGGAGGAATCCGGCTGGTAGACGACGTCGGCGTCGGACTCGTCTGCGCCCCCGGCCAGCTCGCCCGGGTCGATAGTGCCCTCGGGGTCGTCCTCGACGGTCAGGCTGCCGAGGTCCTCACCGTCGTCCGGTGCGTCGTCGCGGTCTGCGGTCGGCTCTGACATCACATGCTCCTCGGGGTGGGGGATGCCTCATTCTTATCACCGCCGGCGAGTTGGTTCGGACTCCGCTGACCCGAAGCCTTGGCAGGAGAGTGACCGCGGACCTAACGTGAGCGCTGTCCACTCGGGACTTCCCCTCAACCGAAGGACTGACATGCCGCTTCCCCATTTCCGAGCCGGCCTCGGAACCGTCCTCACGCTCGCCCTCCTGTGCCCGGCAGCCCTGGCCGTGAGCGCACCGAAACCCGATCCCTCCGACCGAGAGCGCGACCGGGCCTCGATGGGCTCGTCTCGGGACCCGGCTACGCGTGCACCGGTGCGAGTCACCCCGGCCCGGAGCCATGGTCCGCTCGGCATCGACGTATCCAACTGGCAGAAGACCGTGGACTGGAAGGGTCTACGGAGCCAAGGCAAGCGTTTCGCCTACATCAAGGCCACCGAAGGCACCAGCTATCGCAGCCCTCGATTCAGCTCCCAGTACAACGGCTCGTACGCCGCGGGCTACATCCGGGGCGCCTACCACTACGCCAACCCGGCCGGGAAGTCGGGCCGGCGGCAGGCCAACTACTTCGTCGACCATGGTGGTGGCTGGTCCCGCGACAATCAGACGCTGCCCGGGATGCTCGACATCGAGTACGGCAGGACGAAGATGTGCTACGGCCGCAGCAAGGCCCGCATGGTCCGCTGGATCACCTCGTTCCTGAAGCAGTACAAGAAGCGCACCGGACGGCACGCCGTGATCTACACCACCCGCGGCTGGTGGGAGGCCTGCACGGGAAACTCCACCAAGTTCGCCAAGACCAACCCGCTGTTCATCGCGCGCTGGCAGAGCTCACCCGGCACCCTCCCCGGCGGCTGGAAGAGGTGGGCCTTTTGGCAATACACCGATCGGCCCATCGACCAGGACATGTTCAACGGCAGCCTGACCGAGTTGCGAGCCCTGGCCAACGGGACCTGACGCCCGCGGGGCGACGAGGAGGCGGTCCAGCCAGAGCGCAAGCGGGACGGCCAGATGTGTGCCGCTCAGGGGTGGATCCGGGTCGCGTTCAGACGATAGCCGCGTTTGACCACGGTCGAGATGAGACCCGGCACATTCAGTGCCCGTCGCAGCCGGCTCATCGCAACCTCCAGTGCGTGGTCTTCGGCGTGCTCGGGCAGACAGCGGAGGAGTTCGGTCCGCGAGACCACCGTCGGGCTGGCGGCGAGGACCTTGAACAGGGACAGCGCGTTCGGACCCAGCACCACTCTGCGGTCAGCCACCGTGACGGCTCGACCCCGGACCTCGATCTCGAGATCGCCGCATCGCAACCGCTGTACGCGTTCGCCGCTCAGCGTGTCGCAGACCAGCCGGATCAGGGCACCGAGCCGGTACCGGTCCGGGGTCAACGCATGCACGCCGGCCTCCCACAGCGGGGCCGCGGTGATCGGACCGACCGCGGCGGCGACCACATCGGTCTGCAGCGCGTACACGAGCTCTTCGAGCCGGCCCAGCTCGGCCGCGGCCGCCAAGGTGGCTTCGGCTCCCGGGGCACTGGTGAAGGTGACGGCATCCAGCTGACGGGAACAGAGGGCCTCGATCAGTCGCGGCAGGCGGTCAGCGGTGGTAGGTCGGACCCACCGGTACGGCGTCACGGTCAGCACCGACGCGCTCACCTCTCGCAGCCGGTCGAGCTGAACCTCATCGGTGTAACCGTGTAGCTGGATCGCCACCCGTCGATCGACCAGGCCCGCCTCGATCAGATCGTTGACCATCGAGGCGGTGGTCACGTGTTCGATGGCCTGGGCGTCCTCCAGACCTGCAGCCCGGACCGCCCCTACCGCCTTGGGGCCGCGAGCCAGGATCCTCGCCTCGTCCAGTACTGCCGTGAGCTCCGCCCCGAGGCCGTTCGCGTCCGCCACCTCGAACCAGCGGCGCATGCCGTAGCCGGTGGTGATCATGACGACGTCGGGCCGCGCGGCGATGAGCCGTCGGGTCTCGGCGATCAGCGGCAGGTCCTGGTCGTGCGGAGCGATCCGTAGTGCCGGAGCGTGGAACACCGTCGCTCCGCGACGCTCCAGGGCCGAGATGAGATCGTCGGCGCGCCGGTCGGAGGTCACCCCAACGCGAAAACCCGCAAGTTGGTCGACCCGCAGTCCTCCGTTGCTCATGCGGGCGTCGTACGGTTCGTCATGGCGCTTGTCATGGCGCTTGTTGTGGGATTCGTTATGAGATTCATCATGTCCGCGGCCGTACCGTCAACGAATCACGAGCCCGACCGGAATGACTCCGGGTGCCCCGGCCGCAGCTCCATCAGCGGCAGGGAGTCGGCGAGCTGGTCACCGAGCCGAGCCACCTCGCCGATCACCACGACCGCAGGCGAGGCGACGCCCAGCCGGCGGGCGTCGAAGGCGAGTCGATCGACGGTGGTCACGGTGGTGCGTTGGGAGTCGGAGAACCCCCGCTCGATCATGGCCGCCGGCATGCTGTCCCCGAGTCCCGCCTTCCGGAGCCCGCTGACGATCGACGTCAGATTGGCGACACCCATCAAGATCACAATGGTGCCGCCCAGCTGGACCAGGGCCGACAGCTCTTCGGTCGATGGGGATACGTGTCCCGAGATGACGGTGAACGCGTGACTGACGCCGCGGTGGGTCACCGGGATACCGGCGGCGGCGGGGACGGCGATCGCACTGGAGACTCCTGGCACCACCCGGGTCTTCACACCGGCGGCCGCGCACGCGAGCAGTTCCTCGCCGCCACGGCCGAAGACGAAGGGATCGCCTCCCTTGAGCCGAACGACGGACTGACCGGTGAGGGCGCGTTCGGTCATGAGATCCTCGATCCGGCCCTGGCTGGTCGGGTGATGATACGGGGTCTTGCCCACGTCGACCAGTTCGGCGCCGGGCGCCAACCGGGCAAGATCGTCAGCCGGCGCCAGGCGGTCGTAGAAGACCACATCCGCTTCGCGCAGCGCGTCGCAAGCCGCCAGCGTGAGCAGCGAGGTCAAGCCCGGGCCGCCGCCCACCAGGGTGACGGTGCCGCTCGCGACCGCCGCCGGCTCGGTGGTGACCACGATCCGCAGATGGGCCGCCATCCGGCGGACCCGGGCGGACTGCTCGGAGTCCGACTCGACCATCACTACCAGCCATGCCGGACCGATCAAGCGGAGCAGGCCGGCCTGATCCCCCGGTCCGGGACAGGGTACGAAATGAACGGTCTCGGGTCGTGACTCGGTGAGCGGCAGCTCGCCGTCCACCACCGCCGTGATCCGGGCTCCGGCGGCGGCGAAGCGGCGCACCACCCGCTGTGCGGCGGGGTAGCGGCCGAAGATCACGACCTTGCGGCCGCCCACGTCGAGGTCCAACTGCATGATCACTCCCGGTGGCAGATCATCGGTCCCCCGAATGTTCTTCGCATCTCCCGAGCAGACTAGAGAGTCAGCATTACCCTTACGTGTCTTCCAGGTAACGCTGCTTTTCACTCCTCGCACCGAAGAGCGGCCAGGCATGTGAGTGACCGGTAACCCCGTCGAAACATTCCACCGGAGCTCGCCGGCCGTGGGTTCAGGCGCGACCCCAGCTCGTTCGCAGGGCTGGGTTGCGCCCGTCTCACCTGTACTCGAAAGGGGTGTGAGGTATCGGTGAACAGCCCGTAACCGCGGAAACCGAATGCTGTAACAGCGATTGCCGAGCATGGAGTGGTGAGCGCCGCCCCCACCCTCACGCACTGCCCATATTGTTCGCTGCAGTGCGGCATCAGCATGGTTGCCGGCGACCGACCGGCCACTCTGCAGCCGCAAGAGGACTTCCCGACCAACCTCGGCGGGCTCTGCTCCAAGGGCTGGAACGCGGCCACCATTCTCGATCACCCGCATCGGTTGCTGCAGCCCCTGGTGCGAAGCATCCCGGGCGATCGGACGAGCGAGTTCCGCCCGGCCGACTGGCGCGAGGTGCTCGAGTTGATCACCGAGCAGTTCCGCCGGGCCCAGGACTCGTACGGGTTGGACGGGGTCGGACTGTTCGGCGGGGGCGGACTGACCAACGAGAAGTCCTACGCTCTGGGCAAGTTCGCCCGGGTCGTGCTGCGGACCGCGATGATCGACTACAACGGACGGTTCTGCATGTCGTCGGCGGCCACCGCGGGTAACAGGGCCTTCGGCATCGACCGGGGACTGCCCTTCCCGCTGCCCGATCTGGCCGGGGCCAAGGCGATCCTGCTGGTCGGGTCCAATCCGGCGGCCACGATGCCACCGGCCATGCAGTTCTTCGACGCCGGTCGGGCCGCCGGCGCCACCCACATCGTGGTCGATCCGCGGCGGACGGCCACGGCCGCGGGCTCCACGGTTCACCTGCAGCCGCTGCCGGGGACTGATCTCGCCCTGGCGAACGGAATGCTGCAGATCGCGATCAAGGACGGTCTGATCGATTCCGACTACATCGCCCGGCGCACCCGGGGGTTCGCCGGTGTCAAGGCCGCGGTCGCCGGCTATTGGCCGGACCGGGTGGAGCGGATCACCGGCGTGTCGGTGACCCAGCTGCGGGACACCGTGCACGCCCTGGCGACCGCGGAGTCGGCGATGATCTTGACCGCCCGTGGGCCCGAGCAACACAGCAACGGCACCGACACGGCCCAGGCCTTCATCAATCTGGCCCTGGCCCTCGGGCTACCGGGGAAGCCGAACTCCGGTTACGGCACGATCACCGGCCAGGGCAACGGCCAGGGCGGCCGGGAGCACGGCCAGAAGGCCGACCAGCTGCCCGGTTACCGCAAATTGGCCAGCCCCGCGGATCGGGCCCACGTGGCCGCAGTATGGAGGATCGACCCCGACGAACTGCCCAAGCCCGGGTTGTCGGCGTTCGAGATGCTCGACCGGATGGGCGCCCCCGGCGGTGTTCGGGCCCTGTGGCTGATGGCCTCCAACCTGGTCGTCTCGGCTCCCGATGTGAACCGGGTGCGTTCGCGGATCGCCGACCTCGATTTCTTCGTGGTGTCCGACATCTTCGTATCCGAGACGGCCGAGCTGGCCGACGTGGTGCTGCCGACCGCTCAGTGGGCGGAGGAGGAGGGCACCATGACCAACCTGGAGGGTCGGGTGATCCGCCGCCGCCAGGCACTCCCGCCGCCCGAGGGAGTCCTCGGCGACCTGACGGTCATGAAGGAGCTCGCCGACCGGCTGGGCAGGGGCCACCTGTTCAGCGGCGACCCGCGGGAGACCTTCGAGGAGCTGCGTCGCGCCAGTGCCGGCGGGATCGCCGACTACGCCGGCATCAGCTGGGAGCGGGTGGAGAAAGAGAAGGGAGTCTTCTGGCCCTGCCCGACCGATGATCATCCCGGCACGCCGCGGCTGTTCGCCGACTCCTTCCCGACGCCGGACGGCAAGGCGGTGTTCGTACGCGTCGAACATCGGGACCCCGCCGAGGGACCCGACGCCGACTTCCCTTACGTGCTGACCACCGGCCGGCTGATGGCGCAGTACCAGAGTGGCACCCAGACCCGCCGTCATCGGGCGCTCGCCCAGACCGAGGTGCAGCCCGAGGTGCAATTGCATCCCGATCTGGCCCGGCGGCTGGACATCGGAGTCGCCGACATCGTCGAGCTCACCTCCCGGCGGGGCAGCGCCACCTTCCGGGCCAAGATCACCGATGAGATCCGGCCCGACACGGTCTTCCTGCCGTTCCACTGGGGTGGGACCTCGGCGGCCAACGCCCTCACCAATCCGGTCCTCGACCGGCACTCCAAGATGCCGGCCTTCAAGGCGTGCGCGGTCCGGTTGCAGCGGATCGGGGCGCCCGACGACTCTCACCTGCTCTCCCGGCCGCCGGTCCACACCGTTCACTCCGCCCACACGAGACCAAGCCTCAACCAACTGCTCCAGCCGACCCGCAGGAAGGACATCCCCATGCTCACCAAGAATCGTTTCCTCCAAGGCGTCTATCCCTTCGAGGGCGCCGGCCTGGACAAACCGTCGGTGATCCATCCCGAACTCAGCTACCTGGTGCCCGACGGAGTGATCAACCAGGCGCTCTACTTCCGGGGCGGCAACACCACCGCCGAGTTGATCACCGTGGTGTTGATGCGCGACGGCGTCCCGATGCGCTACTTCCCGATCGGTGCCAAGGCCGAGACCCACGTGCCACTCCGGGTGGTCGAAGACATCGAAGGGGGTTCGATCATCGAACTGCGGCTGCTGGCCGAGCAGGGCGTGACCGGCTCGGTCGTGGTCGACCTCGGCATGGTGGAGCACTAGTGACCGCGATCATGCAGCGCCCCGGCGGCTCGCCTGCCGCCGACGATGGGCGTCGACGCCTGGTGGTGATCGGCAACGGCATGGCCGGCGCCCGGGCCGTCGAGGAGATCCTGGCCCGCGGCGGGGCCGAGCAGTTCCAGATCACGATGTTCGGCGACGAGCCGTACGGCAACTACAACCGGATCATGCTCAGTCACGTACTGTCCGGCGAGGAGTCCCACGACGGGATCTTCCTCAACTCACTCGAGTGGTACGTGGAGAACGACATCACCCTGCACGCCGGGGTCCGGGTGAACCGGATCGACCGGTTCGCGCACGCGGTGTTCTCCGACGACGGCCAGGTGACCCCGTACGACAAGTTGATCATCGCCACCGGCAGCCGGTCCTTCATGCCGCCGATGGACGGTCTGTACGTCGAGGAGCGGTTGTTGCCCGGGGTGTTCCCGTTCCGCACCATCGACGACACCCACGGCATGGTCGACTACGCCACTCACGCCGATCACCACCGAGCGGTGGTGATCGGCGGTGGGCTGCTCGGGCTGGAAGCGGCGCGCGGCTTGCAGAGTCACGGCATCGAGGTCGATGTCGTGCATTCGGGCAAGCACTTGATGAACGCCCAGCTCGGCCGCGACGGCGGCGAGGTGCTTCGGCGCAGCATGGCCCAGCTCGGCATCGGTGTCTTGACCAACACCCGTACCACCGCGATCTGGGGACCCGACAAGGTCCGCGGCGTCCGGCTCCGTGACCTCACCGAGATCGCCTGCGACCTCGTGGTGGTCGCGGCCGGCATCCGACCCAACACCGACGTCGCCGTGACCAGTGGCTTCACCGTCGAGCGGGCCATCGTGGTCGACGACCAGATGCGCACCGCCGATGACGATGACGTCTATGCGGTCGGGGAGTGCGTGCAGCACCGCGGCGAGGTCTACGGCCTGGTGGCTCCGCTGTGGGAGCAGGCGGTGGTGCTCGCCGACCAGATCACCGGAGCGGACCCGGAATCGGCCTACCTGGGCTCGCGCACCGCGACCAAGCTCAAGGTCGCCGGCATCGAGGTGGCCTCCATGGGCATCTCCGAGCCGGAGCGGGAGACCGACGAGCACATCACGTTCTCCGAGCCCAAGCGCGGCGTCTACAAGTCGGTGGTCATCCGGGACGACAAGATCATCGGCGCGACCTTGTTGGGCGACTCGCGCAAGGTCGCGTTTCTGCAGCAGGCCTTCGACCGCGGGCTGCCGCTGCCGGAGGAGCGGGTTTCCCTGCTGTTCGATCTGGGTGGACCGAGTGAGGAGGTCGGGGTCGCCGAGATGGCCGACGACGCCCAGGTCTGCAACTGCAACGGCGTCAGCAAGGGCGACATCTGCGGAGCGGTGCACGGCGGCTGCAAATCGGTCGGCGCGGTGATGGACAAGACCCGGGCCGGCAAGGGCTGCGGCTCCTGCAAGGGTCTGGTGGCCCAACTCGTGGAGTACGCCGCGGACGGGGCGGTCGAGGAGGACCCAGCCGTGCATTACTACGTGCCCGGCATCCCGATGGACAAGCCGAGTCTGATGGCGGCGATCCGGGATCAGGATCTGCGCTCACCATCCGCGGTCTTCACCGCCCTGGCCCCCCAGGGAGCCGAGGACGCCAAGTCGAAGATGGGGTTGGCCTCGCTGCTGAAGATGATGTGGGGCGAGGACTATGTCGACGAGAAGGACGCCCGGTTCATCAACGACCGGGTGCACGCGAACATCCAGAAGGACGGCACCTTCTCGGTGGTGCCGCAGATGCGCGGCGGGGTCACCACCCCGGAGCAGCTGCGGCGAATCGCCGACGTGGCCGAAAAGTACGCGGTGCCGATGGTCAAGCTCACCGGCGGCCAGCGGATCGACCTACTGGGCATCAAGAAGGAGGATCTCCCCGGCGTCTGGGGCGATCTCGGGATGCCGTCCGGGTATGCGTACGGAAAGTCGTTCCGGACCGTCAAGACCTGCGTCGGACAGGAGTTCTGCCGCTTCGGCACCGGGGACTCCACCAAGCTGGGGATCGAGATCGAGACCCGGATGCAGGGAATGGAGAGCCCGGCCAAGATGAAGCTCGCCGTCTCCGGTTGCCCCCGCAACTGCGCCGAGTCACTGGTCAAGGACGTCGGCATCGTGGCCATCGAGGGCGGTCGCTGGGAGATCTACATCGGCGGCGCGGCCGGGGCGCACATCCGCAAGGGCGACCTGCTCTGCACCGTCGAGGATCCCGAGTCGGCCAAGCTGCTCACCGGGCGCTTCCTGCAGTACTACCGGGAGAACGCCAAGTGGCTGGAACGGACCTACAGCTTCGTGCCGCGAGTCGGGCTCGAGCACATCCGCGCGGTTGTGGTCGACGACGTGGAAGGGATCGCCGAACGGCTCGACGCGGCGGTCCAGGAGCACGCGGACCGCTACGTCGACCCCTGGACCCAGGGTGCTGATCCGGTGACCCCCGGTCAATTCCGGACCTCACTGCCCCTCGAGGTGTTGCCGAAGGTGCCGAATGGTCGGGCCGAGGAGCTGCTGGGGGGTTCCTGGTGACGCTGATCGAGAACCAGACCATCCTGGGTCCGCTGGACCAGATCCCGCCGGGTGAGGGCCGGACCTTCACCGTCGGCGGCGAGCAGATCGTCGTCTTCCGGCTCAAGGACAGCACCGTACGGGCCCTCGGCGCGGTCTGCCCGCACCGCGGCGGGCCGTTGGCCGACGGCCAGATCGACGCCCGGGTCGTGATCTGCCCATTGCATCAGCACGCGTTCGATCTCGCCTCGGGCAGCTGTGCCACCGGCGCACCCGACGCCCAGAGCTACCCGGTGACGGTCGATGACGACCAGATCATCGTCCTGCTCGGCTCCTGACCGGCAAATCTCTCCCCTCCGGCTCCACCTGAACCAAGGAATCCGCCATGGCCACCACCACCACCCAAGTCAGACCTCCCTTCACACCGCGGGTCGGACCGGTCACGATCGACGACTGGCGCCCCGAGGACGGCCAGTTCTGGGAGTCCCAGGGCAAGCGCATCGCCAAGCGCAACCTGATCTTCTCCGTCCTCAGTGAGCACATCGGCTTCTCGGTCTGGAGCCTGTGGTCAGTTCTGGTGCTCTTCCTGGGCCCGGACTACGGCTTCGACCCGGCGCAGAAGTTTCTGCTCACCGCCTTACCGACGCTGGTCGGGGCGGTGCTGCGGCTCCCGTACACCTTCGCCGTGGCCAGGTTCGGCGGCCGCAACTGGACGGTGATCAGCGCGCTCCTGCTCCTTGTCCCGACGACCCTGATCGCGATCTTCCTGGAGCCGGGCGTCTCGTTCACCACGCTGTTGATCGTCGCCATGGTCGCGGGTGTCGGGGGCGGCAACTTCGCCTCCTCGATGACCAACATCAACGCCTTCTTCCCGCGCCGGCTGAAGGGCTGGGCTCTGGGGATCAACGCCGGCGGCGGCAACGTCGGCGTGCCTGTGGCACAGCTGGTCGGGCTGATCGTGCTGGCCACGATCGGGGCGTCGCAGCCGAAGGTCATGGTGGCGATCTACATCCCGTTGATCATCATCACCGCCGTGCTGGCCGCGGCGACCATGAACAACCTGAGCCAGGTGCGCAACGCCCAGGGGGCCATCCGCGAGGTGTTCAAGCACCGCGAGACCTGGATCATGTCGTTCTTGTACATCGGGACCTTCGGCTCCTTCATCGGTTTCAGCTTCGCCTTCGGTCAGGTGCTGCAGGTCCAGTTCCCGCAGCAGTTCGGCAACCCGGTGGCCGCCGCCGCCCTGACCTGGATCGGGCCGCTGCTCGGCTCGTTGATCCGGCCCGTCGGCGGTGCCCTGGCCGACCGCTTCCGCGGCTCGGTGGTCACCTTCTACAACTTCATCGCCATGGCCGTGGGGGCCACGATCGTCTTGGTGGCGGCCCAGTTGCGGTCCCTGCCGGTCTACATCATCGGCTTCGTCCTGCTGTTCATCTTCAGCGGCATCGGCAACGGCTCGACGTACAAGATGATCCCGTCCATCTTCCACGCCAAGGCCCAGCTCGACGTCGGGGCCGGCGAGGATGTGGCCGCCGCCGACGCCCGGGCCATCCGCCGTTCCGGCGCGTTGATCGGGCTGGCCGGAGCCATCGGTGCTCTCGGTGGTGTGCTGGTGAATCTCGCGTTCCGGCAGTCCTTCCTGACCCTGAAGAACGGCGACGGCGCGGTGCTGGCCTTCATCGTGTTCTACGCCATCTGCTTCGCGGTCACCTGGGCGGTGTTCATGCGGCCTCGCGTGGGCCGCCTCGAAGGCGTCTGAGCGGACCGCTCGGAAGGTTGGCACCCTCTCGCAGCGCTCGCACCCTCTCGTACGGGCGTGTTGCGTGCGAGAGGGCGCCAACTCCGCTCGCCGACCCGGGGCGCCGGGTGGGACGATGACGGTGTGACCAGGTACGCCGCCTTCCTGCGCGGCATCAATCTGGGACCGACCAACAAAGTGCCGATGCCCAGGCTGCGCGAGATGGCCGAGAGCCTGGGCTGGGTCGATGTCGCGACCTACATCAACAGCGGGAACCTCGTCTTCAGCTCTGCCAAGAAACCTCCGACCCTGGAGAAGGAGCTGCAGGCGGCGCTGAGGCGCGAGCTGGGCAAGACCATCGACGTCACCGTCCGCAGCCAGGCTCAGCTCCGAGCGATCGTGGCCGGCAACCCGTATCCGGACGGGGCGGCGAATCAGGTCAACGTCGCGTTCTTGATGAAACCGCTGCCGGCCGCCGCCGAGCAGGCGATGGCCGACCTGGCTACCGAACGGGAGCCGTTCACCATCCACGGCTCGGAGATCTACGTGCACTACCAAGACGGTCTGGGTCGGAGCAAGCTGGCCGAGAAGTTCGCGACGGTCATCAAGGTGAGTGCCACGACCCGCAACATCGGCACCGTGTCCAAGGTGCTGGAACTCATGGCCCGCAACACCTCGTAAGCCTCCCGAGGAGGCATCGGCATCGTGAACGTGCTCTGCAATCTGGTCGCGAAGCCGAGCCAGTGACCGGCGTCCCGTACCCGGTGATCAGCCGCGACGGTACCGGTGTTCGGGGAGTTGATCACAGACCCGATCCACACCGTGGAGCGGATCGACACCGTGTTCGCCATCCTGCTCGGCGGCTTGACCTTCGTCATCGCCACCGTCGCCGATCACCATCGTGGCCAACTTCATCTCGCCGGCGTTCGACTTTCCAACGTGAACCCGAAGCGGATCAGACTGGTTCCTCGGTTGCGGCCTCGGCTTCGCCGTGTTCTACGTGCTCGAGAAGCGGCACCCGATGATCTCGGCCCTGGACCGCGATCATCGATCAGGTCACCGACGGAACGTTGGTGGCGTGACGGGAGAGCCTTCGTTCACCGTCCCGTTGAAACGCGCCTCCGCGATCCGACGGCCGACCATGACGCCATCTCGGCGCTGGGTTGGCAAACACCACCGATCGTGCGGTCAGCTCGACGCTCGGACGCCCCGCACGAGCTCGGCGAAGCGTTCGGCGACCGGACGCCAGGTCTGGACCATCGCCTGGTCGGCCGCCTCGATGTCGTCCAGCCACCGCTGGGCGACCCGGGCGGTCAGCACCCGTCGCTCGACCTCCTCGTGCGCCCAGAGCCGTACGGTCTCGGCGTCCACCTCCGGATGGCTCTGCATTCCCCAGGCGCGCGGGCCCACGCGAAGCGCCTGGATGCCAGCCGGCGTGCGCGCCAGCACGACGGCCGTCGGGGGCAGCACGGAGACGATGTCGTGGTTCCAATGAACGGACGGGCTGCCGGAGCGAACCACCGCGAAAAGAGGGTCCGCGGCCGCCTCCGATGTGGTCACGACCGGGCAGGAGCCGCCCTGTTGGCCGTGGGCGACCCGCCCAACGGAGCCGCCAGTGGCCACGGCGAGCAACTGGTGGCCGAGGCAGATGCCCAGGGTAGGCAACTCGATCCGGACGGCTTCGCGCAGCAGGTCCTTGGTCACGCTGAGCCACGGATGGGTCGTGTCGTCGTAGGCGCCCATGTCGCCACCCAGCACCACGAGTCCAGCGATGCCGTCGAGGTCGGTCGGCACCGGTTCCCCGGCGAACCCCCGGACAACCACCAGCTCACAGCCGGCCTCGCTCAGCCACGTTCCGACCCGACCCGGTGGATCGTCCGCGCTGTGCTGGATGACCAGCACCCTCGCCTCGCCCTCCGCGACCATCATTCAGCCGATCCGGAGCTGGGGGTCACTCCAGAGCGCCGCGCTCGCATGACCGAGCAGCAGCTTGACGTGGAAGACGGGGGCGAACCAGGGCGCGGCCGGTGAGGGACCGACGGCACGATCCAAGACGATGCCGCCGGCGGTCGTCAGCAGCCCGGCGAGCCGGCGATGTCGTCCCGCGAACCGTCTGACCACCCAGGTCGCCAGCAGCAGGTAGCCGTACTGGGTCAGCGCCCACCAACGGCGCCGCCTTCCCTGCCGCGGGGTCCGGTCGACCCACGCGAGCAGAAGCGGATGTAGGTGGGCGGCCGCGAACCCGAGATGCGCCGTGAGGCCCTGACCGGGCCGTTCGTACCATCGAGCACAGGATCGGGTGTTGTTCGCGGCGGCGCCGCCCCAGAGATCGAGGCTCATCAGCGCGATTGCCACCTGCCGCCGACCATCAAGGGCTCGGCGTCGCGCCAGCTCGACGCTGAAGAGCGATCCCAGCGTGGCGCAGGCCAAGGTCACGGCGTTCTCGACCGCGGAATTCTCCGGACCGACGAAGCTACCCCACTGGTCGTGGACCCGGTCCCCGAGACGGGACGTTCGAGACAGCCGGGGCGTGTGCATGCCGCCAGTCTCCTGGAACCGCTTCGGGCACGATCGGCCGTGGCTGTTGGTGGCGCGTCGGAGAATGGGAGACAGGGCATCGGGACTAATCTTGACCCCCTGCTGACTTCCCCACAGCACTCGTGCCCGCTCCTTGGGTGCGGCGTGATCGGCTCGGACGCGATGGTTTCGGAGGTACTTCAGGTTCATGGTGGGAAGTCCTTCGACAGGCTCAGGGAGCGACAGCTTCGTGCACCTGCACGTGCACTCGGAGTACTCCATGCTCGACGGGGCGGCGCGGGTCGGCGATTTGTTCGCCGGGGCCCAGGAGATGGAGATGCCCGCCATCGCCGTGACGGACCACGGCAACCTCTTCGGGGCGTACGAGTTCTACAAGCAGTCCAAGCAGACCTCCGTGAAGCCGATCATCGGTCTCGAGGCGTACGTCACCCCCAAGACCCACCGCAGCGAGCGGAAGCGGGTGCGGTGGGGCGAGGGTACGGCGACCTCCGGCTCCGACGACGTGTCCGGCGGTGGCGCCTTCACCCACATGACGTTGTGGGCGGAGAGCACGGCCGGGATGCACAACCTGTTCCGGCTGGGCTCGCGGGCCTCGTTGGAGGGGTACTTCTACAAGCCCCGGGTGGACCGCGAACTGCTGGCCGAGTACGCCGCGGGCCTCATCGGTACCACCGGTTGCCCGGGCGGCGAGGTGCAGACTCTGCTTCGGCTCGGCCGGTTCGACGAGGCCCGGGCTAGCGCGGCCGAGTTCCGAGACCTGTTCGGCCCGGACAACTACTACGTCGAACTCATGGATCACGGGCTCGACATCGAACGCCGAACCCGGGCCGACCTACTGAAGATCGCCAAGGACCTCGGATTGCCGCTGGTGGCGACCAACGACCTGCACTACGCCCACCGCGAGCACGCCGCGGCGCACGAGGTGCTGCTCTGTGTCCAGACGGGCGCCACCATGGCCGACGGTGGGCGATTCAAGTTCGAGGGTGACGGGTTCTACCTGAAGTCGCCGGCCGAGATGCGCGCCCTCTTCGTCGACCTGCCTGAGGCCTGTGACAACACCCTGGCCATCGCGGAGCGATGCAACGTCTCCTTCCGCGAGGGCAACGGCACGTACATGCCGCGCTTTCCCTGCCCGCCGGGGGAGAGCGAGGAGTCATGGTTCCTCCGCGAGGTCGAGCGCGGGCTGCAGCAGCGTTACCCCTCCGGGGTGCCCAGCGAGGCCCGCGACCGGGCCAAGTTCGAGACCGAGGTCATTCTCTCGATGGGCTTCGCCGGCTACTTCCTGGTGGTGTCCGACTTCATCAACTGGGCCAAGGAGCATGGCATCCGGGTCGGGCCGGGTCGCGGCTCGGGAGCCGGTTCGATCGCGGCGTACGCGATGCGGATCACCGACCTGGACCCGCTGGTGCACGGTCTGCTGTTCGAGCGGTTCCTCAACCCCGAACGCGTCTCGATGCCGGACTTCGACATCGACTTCGACGAGCGTCGGCGTGGCGAGGTGATTCGCTACGTCACCGATCGGTACGGCGAGGACCGGGTTTCCCAGATCGTCACCTACGGCACCATCAAGGCCAAGCAGGCGGTCAAGGACGCCTCCCGGGTGCTTGGATACCCGTTCGCCGTGGGGGAGCGGATCACCAAGGCCATGCCGCCGCCCGTGATGGGCAAGGATGTGCCGTTGGGCAAGCTGTTCGACTCCACGCACGCGCGCTACAACGAGGCCGGCGAGTTCCGCGCCCTCTACGACAGCGACGCCGAGGTGGCGAAGGTGGTCGACACCGCGGCCGGCCTGGAGGGCCTGAAACGGCAGTGGGGGGTGCACGCCGCCGGGGTGATCATGTCCTCGGAGCCGCTGATCGACATCATCCCGATCATGCGCCGCGAACAGGATGGCGCCATCATCACCCAGTTCGACTACCCGACGTGCGAGTCGCTGGGCCTGATCAAGATGGATTTCCTCGGGCTGCGGAACCTCACCGTGCTGGACGACGCGCTGGCCAACATCAAACTCAACCGCGGCACCGAGTTGATCTTGGAGGATCTCACCCTCGACGACCCGGCCAGCTACGCCCTGTTGAGCCGGGGGGACACGCTTGGCGTCTTCCAGCTCGACGGCGGGCCGATGCGCCAACTGCTCCGCAGCCTGCGGCCCGACAGCTTCACCGACATCTCCGCCGTGCTGGCTCTCTACCGCCCGGGCCCGATGGGCGCCGACTCCCACAACAAATACGCGCGGCGCAAGACCGGGCGGGAAGAGGTCACCTCGATCCATCCCGAGCTGACCGAGCCGCTCAACGAGATCCTGGCCGAGACCTACGGGTTGATCGTGTATCAGGAACAGGTCATGCAGATCGCCCAGAAGGTCGCCGGGTACTCCCTGGGCAAGGCCGATCTGCTGCGCAAGGCCATGGGCAAGAAGAAGAAGGAGGTGCTCGACGCCGAGTGGGTCGGTTTCGAGGCCGGCATGCAGGCGAACGGCTTCAGCGCCGGGGCGATCAAGACGCTGTGGGACCTCTTGGTCCCGTTCTCCGACTATGCCTTCAACCGGGCGCACACGGCGGCGTACGGGTTGGTGTCGTACTGGACCGCCTACCTCAAGGCCAACTATCCGTGCGAGTTCATGGCCGCCCTGCTGACCTCGGTCCAAGACGACAAGGACAAGATCGCCATCTATCTGGGGGAGTGCCGCCGGATGGGCATCTCGGTGCTGCCCCCGGACGTCAACGAGTCCGCGGTGAACTTCACCCCGGTCGGCGCCGACATCCGATTCGGCCTCACCGCGGTCCGCAATGTCGGATCCAACGTCGTCGAGGGGATCGTGTCGGCCCGGGAGGAGTCCGGCAAGGCGGCCGACTTCTACGCCTTCTTGGACGCCGTGCCGCTTGTCGTCTGCAACAAGCGGGTGATCGAGTCCTTGATCAAGGCTGGGGCGTTCGACTCCATGGGCCACAGCCGCCGCGCCTTGATGAGCGTCTACGAGTCAGCCGTCGACGGCGTCCTCGATCTCAAGCGCAACGAGGCGCACGGGCAAGATGACCTGTTCGGCGACCTGGGAAGTTCCGACCCGGTGCTGATGGGATCGGTGCCGGAGCTGCCGGACTGGGACAAGCGCACCAAGCTGGCCTTCGAACGTGACATGCTCGGGCTCTACGTGAGCGACCATCCGCTGCAGGGGTTGGAGCATGTCCTGGTCGCCGAGCGGGACATCAGTATCGGCGCCCTGCTGGCCGACGACGGTCCCCGCGAGGGCAACGTCACCATCGCCGGCATGATCACCAGCGTGACGCGCAAGACCACCAAGCGCGGAGACATCTGGGCGGTCATCACCGTCGAGGATCTGGAGGCCTCGATCGAGGTGCTGCTGTTCCCGAAGGCCTACGAAGCGGTTGCGGCTGTCCTGGCCAGCGATGTCGTGGTCCGGGTCAAGGGCCGGTTGAAGTCCGACGACGACTCGCTCAGCGTGAACGCCAGCGAACTCAGCCTGCCCGACGTGAGCGATGCGCCGAGTGGACCCGTGGTGATCACCCTGCCGGCCGTCCGTTGCACGCCGCCGGTGGTGCAGCAGCTATCGGCCGTGCTGAGGTCCCATCCCGGCCTGACCGAGGTGCGGCTGCGGCTGCTCAAACCCGACAAGACCCTGCTGATGCGGCTGGACGAGGGGTTGCGGGTGACCCCATCGGCACCCCTGATGGCCGACCTCAAGGCTCTGCTGGGTCCGTCGTGTCTGGCGTCATAGCGGGGACGCGCACGGGGTCCCTGCGTCGGGTGCTGCCGCACGCGTTGGCCTACGCCGCCCTGGCCGCCGGGCTCGGCGCGGCCGCCGGCGTGCTCTGGTGGTGGGTGGTCGACCTGCCCAGCTACTCCGTCGGCCCCAACGGCGGGGCGACGACGTCGGAACGCGGGCTGACCGAGTTCTTCGCCGGCGACGCCTGGTTCTGCCTGATCGGTGCGGTGGTGGGCATCGTGCTGGGCATCCTCGGGTGGCGGTTGTTCGCCTCCGTCGGCTGGCCGGTGGCGGTCGGCGTGGCGCTGCTGGCGGTGGTCGCTGCCCTGCTGTGCTGGGCGGTCGGCTACACCCTCGGGCCCGGACCGTTCGTGCCCCGGTTGGCCGCCGCGCGGCCGGGCGACCTGGTGCCGATCGAACTGACCATCCGAGCCGGAGCCTCGCTGGTGGTGTGGCCGTTCGCCGCGATCGTCTGCATTCTGCTCGGCTCGTCACTGGGCCGCGACGACGAGGATCCCCGACCGATCCTGCGCCGCCGGAGAAGGCCTGTCTCGCCGGCCCCGAGCGCGGGCGAGACCGGCCCGGAGAAGCTGGCCTGAGAGACTCAGCTGACCAGCCGCAGCAGGGCGGTCACCGTGATGGCCACCACGAAGACGACGAGTACGCCGGCGCGGAGGAACAGGGCCACGACGGCCGCCGCCACGCCGGCGAGCGTGCGCCAGTCGGCGGCGTAGCGACCGCCGCCGTCGAACAACTCGACGGCCACCAACGCCGCCAGCATGGCCACCGGGAGGAAGGCCGCGATGCGCTGCACCGTGGGATGGTTCAGTACCGATTCCGGCAGCGACACCCCGGCCAGCTTGAGGGCGTAGCTACCGCTGCAGGCGACGAGCAGGGCGATCCACAGGGCCGTTTGGCTGGCGCTCACAAGTCTCCGTCCGAGGCTGTTGCGGTTGTCACCGCAGATCGGGGCAGCAGACCGGCGACCACAGCCACCGCGGCGGCCGCGACCACCGGCACCCCGGGCGGCGCGATCGGCACCAGGGCCAGCGCGACGGCGGCTCCGGCCAACCCGACCCACCGGTTCGCGGAGAGTTTCAGCGCGGGCCAGAGCAAGGCCAGGAACACCGCGGGCGCAGCGGCGTCGAGCCCGAAGGCCGCCGGATCGACCGCGGTGCCGATCAGCGCGCCGCCCAGGCTGCCCGTCTGCCAGCAGCCGCAGAGGATGAGACCCGTGGCCCAGAACGCGTAGCGCTGGGCCGGTCGGCTGGACTGTCCGACCGCCATGGCGGTGGTTTCGTCGATCACGAAGTGCGCGGTCGACAGCCGCCGCCAGCCCCGAGGATTCAAGATCTCTGAGAGCGTCACCCCGTAGAAGGCATTCCGGACGCCGAGCAGCAGGGCCGCCGGAATAGCGGCCAGCGGGGATCCCGCAGCCACGACGCCGACGAAGGCGAATTGGGACGCGCCGGAGAACATCACCAGACTCAGCAGCATGGTCTGGGCGACAGACAGACCAGAGCCCACCGAGACCGCGCCGAAGGATGCGCCGAAGGCGCCCGCGTACAGCCCCAACCCGACGGCCGCCCGGAGGATGGCGGCCCGCTGCCGGCGGGGGATCGCGTCGGCAGGGGAGGCGAGCTCGGGCATGGCCGACAACGTACACAGACCGACCGACGCCCCCCTCCGGATTCCCAGGCGTACGAGATGTCTCAGCGAAACGCAACGACGACCGCGACCAGCACCGGCGCGACCAGCAGGGCCGGCAGCAGGTTGCCGACCGGGACCATCCGGATCCGCAGCAGTCGCAGGCCAACGCCCAGCAGCAGCAACCCGCCGGTGGCGGTGATGGCGGCCAGGTGAGCCGCGGGCAGGAAGTCCCCGACCAGAAAGCCGACCAGGGTCAAGGCACCCTGCACCACGGCCACGGTCGCGGCCGACGCCATCACCCCGAGCCCGAGAGAGGCCGCGAAGGCGATGGCGGCGAACCCGTCCAACGTCGCCTTCAAGATCAGTTGACTGGCCCCGAGACCCAGTCCGTCGGACAGCGAACCAAGGATGGTCAACGGTCCGACGCAGAAGACCAGCGAAGCCGTGACGAACCCTTCGACGAATCGCTCCCGGGAGGTGTGTGCTGCCTCGCGACCCGCGCCGACCTCGCCCGATCGGCCCCGGGTCAGCAGCCGGCGCAGTCGGACCCCGATCCCCTCGAGCCGCGCTTCGATGTCGACCAGGGAACCGGCGATGCCGCCGATCAGCAGCGAACCCAGCACGATCAACACCGGCGCCGCGTTGCCGACGGCCGACGCAAGGACCGTACTCGTCACCTCGGCGGCGGCCAGTCCACCGATCATCAAGGTGACCAACCCGAGTCCGTCGGTCACCGTCTCCCGGGTCCGGGTGGGCAGTCGGTGCCCGAGCAACAGCCCCAGCGCGGAACCGGCGATGACGGTGACCACGTTCACGACGGTGCCGAAGCCGGGAAACATCACTGGCCCTTTCATTCCGGTCGTCCCGATCGTGCCGGGCGGATGCGCAGGGGTACGGATTCTCGCATGCAGGGGGAGGCGGCTGAGATTCCGGCGGGCCTGCCTCGGTCGGCTCCGTAGAATCTCCTCCGTGCTCCGCGTCATCGATCTTCGCGGCCGGCGGGCGGCCGGCGAGCGGCTCGACTATGCCGCCGCTGTCCCGCGGGCCGAGTTCGACGTCACGGCCGCCGTCGAGGCGGTCCGACCGATCTGTGACGAGGTGGCGACCGAGGGCCTCGCCGCCCTCCAACGTTGGTCGGCCCAGTTCGATCACGTCGTGCCGGAGCAGTTCCGGGTGCCGGGCGACGCCCTGCACCGGGCGGCCGCCGATCTGACCGCCGATGTCCGCGCGGCGTTCGAGGAGTCCATCCGTCGTCGCCGGCTGGTCAGCCGCGCCGAGGTGGGCGACACCGAGACCGCCGTGGCCGTGGCGCCGGGGGCGACGGTGACGCAGCGGATGGTGCCCGTGGACCGGGTAGGTCTGTACGTTCCCGGCGGGCTCGCCCCGCTGGCCTCCAGCGTGATCATGAACGTCGTCCCGGCCCAGATCGCCGGGGTCGGCTCGATCGCCGTCAGCTCTCCTCCCCAGCGGGAGTTCGGCGGGCTCCCGCATCCCGGCATCCTCGGGCTGTGTGCCCTGCTCGGGGTGGAAGAGGTGTACGCGGTCGGCGGAGCCCAGGCGATCGCCATGTTCGCGTACGGGGTGCCGGAGCTGTGCGAGCGGGTGAATCTGATCACGGGCCCGGGCAACATCTACGTCACCGCAGCCAAGCGGCTGCTCAAGGGTCGGGTGAACATCGACTCCGAGGCCGGCCCGACCGAGATCGCCATCCTGGCCGACGACACGGCCGACCCGACCTTCCTGGCCGCCGATCTGATCTCCCAGGCCGAACACGGATCCAGCTCGGCCGCCGTGTTGATCACAGCCGACGCCGATCTCGCCGAGCGGACCCAGATCGAACTGAAGGCCCAGGTCCCTTCCGTGCGCCACCGGGAACGGATCGAGCAGGCGCTGACCGGCGTGCAGTCGGCCGTGGTGCTCGTGGACGATCTGGCTCAGGGTGTCGACGTGGCCAACGCCTACGCCGCCGAGCACCTCGAGATCCAGACCGCCGAGCCCGCGACCGTCGCCGGCCGCATCCGCAACGCCGGCGCGATCTTCGTGGGACCGTACGCACCGGTGTCGCTCGGCGACTACAGCGCGGGCAGCACCCACGTGCTGCCGACGGCCGGTTGCGCCTGCCACTCCTCCGGTCTGAACGCCAAGAGCTTTCTCAAGGCGATACATGTCGTCGACTATTCGGCCGCGGCCCTGGCTGAGGTGGCTCGGCACGTCGAGGTGTTCGCCGAAGCCGAGGACCTGCCCGCTCACGGTGCGGCGATCAGCGTCCGCGGGGCGAGACGGTCGTGATCACCGGATCCGCCCTTCGACAAGCCCAGGGCACCGGTGCGCAGGCTCAAGGCGCGGGGTTGCCGGTCCGGCCGGAGTTGGTGGGGGAGCAACCGTACGGGGCGCCGCAACTCGACGTCGCGGTCTGTCTCAACGTCAATGAGAACCCGTACCCACCCAGTGCATCGGTGATCGCGGACATCGCGGCGGCGGTGACCGAAGCCGCGCGGCGGATGAACCGCTACCCCGATCGCGAAGCGTGGGACCTGCGCGCGGATCTGGCCTGCTACCTGGGCCACGGCCTGACCGCCGAGCGGGTCTGGGCGGCCAACGGCAGTAACGAGGTCATCACCCAGGTTCTGCAGGCCTTCGGCGGTCCGGGCCGCAGTCTGCTCACGTTCGCCCCGACCTACTCGATGTATCCCGAGTACGCCCGCAACACCCACACCCGGTACCTCACCCAGCCGCGCCGCTCCGACTTCCGGATCGACCTCGACGAGGCGGTGGCCACCATCGCCCGGCTGCAGCCCGAGGTCATTGTCATCGCCAGTCCCAACAATCCGACCGGGACGGCGATCGATCTCGAGGCGATCCGCGGCCTCGCCGAGGTGGCCGAGGGGATCCTGGTCATCGACGAGGCCTACTACGAGTTCGCGCGCAACGGAACACCGAGCGCCCTCGAACTGCTGCCGGAATTCCCGCGGCTGGCGGTGACCCGGACCATGTCCAAGGCCTTCGCGTTCGCCGGAGGTCGGCTCGGTTATCTGGCCGCCGGGGCGCCGCTGGTCGACGCCCTCCGAATCGTGCGGCTGCCCTACCACCTGTCGGCGGTGACCCAGGCGGTGGCCCGGGTCGCTCTGGCCCACGCCGACGAGATGCTCACCGCGGTCGACGTCCTCCGATCCGAACGGGACCGACTGGCGTCCTGGCTGACCCAGGCCGGGCTGGAGGTCGCCGAATCCGATGCCAACTTCGTCCTCTTCGGCCTGTTCTCCGACCGGCACCGGGTCTGGCAGGGTCTGCTGGACCGGGGGGTGCTCATCCGGGAAGCCGGACCCGACGGCTGGCTGCGGGTGTCGGCCGGCACTCCGGCCGAGATGGCGGCCTTCCGCACGGCCTTGACCGACGTCCTCGGGTTGACCGAGAAGGAGACCAGATGACTCTCGAAGAAATCCGTGGGCGTACGGCTCGACTCGAGCGGGTCACCTCGGAATCGAAGGTGACTCTCCGCCTCGATCTGGACGGAGCCGGTCGATCGACGATCAGCACCGGCGTCGGCTTCTATGACCACATGCTGACGGCACTGGCCAAGCACGCCCTGTTCGACCTCGAGGTGGACAGCGTCGGTGACGTGCACATCGACGGCCACCACGTGGTCGAGGACACCGCGATCGTGCTCGGTCAGGCGCTTCGTCAGGCCCTGGGCGACAAGCGCGGGATCCGCCGCTTCGGCGACGCCCTGGTCCCGTTGGACGAGGCGCTCGCCCAGGCCGTGGTGGACGTGTCCGGCCGGCCGTACTGCGTGCACACCGGGGAGCCGCCGGGGCAGGAGTACGTCCTCATCGGCGGCGGCGCTTCGACCAGCTCAGGGACCGGGACGGTGCCGTACGCGGGATCGCTGACCCGGCACGTCTTCGAGACGCTGGCCTTCCACGCCCACCTGTGCCTGCACGTCATCGTCTTGGCCGGGCGCGATCCCCACCACATCGTGGAGGCCCAGTTCAAGGCGCTCGCGCGGGCGCTGCGGGACGCTGTCGCTCTCGATCCGCGGGTGGAAGGGGTGCCCAGCACGAAAGGTGCCTTGTGAGGACCCCTCTCCCGGGGATCCGGTGACCACGAAGCGAGTCGTGGTCTTGGACTACGGTTCCGGCAACCTGCGCTCGGCTGAGCGAGCGGTGGCTCGGGCGGGCGTCACCGTGGCGGTCACGGCCGACGCCGACCTGGCCGTGGAGGCCGACGGTCTGGTGGTTCCCGGCGTGGGCGCGTTCGCCGCGTGCATGGCCGGGCTGACCGAGGTCGGCGGACCCCAGGTGATCGCCGAACGGATCGCCCGTGGCCGTCCGACGTTGGCCATCTGTGTCGGGCACCAGGTGCTCTTCGAGTCCGGTATCGAGCACGGCGCCGCGACGCCCGGTTGCGCCGTCTGGCCCGGGGTGGTCGAACGACTCGCGGCCCGCCGACTGCCCCACATGGGTTGGAACACCGTGCTGCCGCCGGCCGACACCGGACTGTTCGCCGGGATCGAGACCGAGCAGTTCTACTTCGTGCACTCCTACGGGGTCCGCTCGCTGTCCGGCGACGACGGGAGATTGATCACCTGGGCCGAACACGACGGCGACCGGTTCGTGGCCGCGGTCGAACAGGGCCCGGTGTGGTCCACGCAATTCCATCCCGAGAAGTCCGGCGACGCCGGGGCGGAGTTGATCAAGAACTGGGTGGCGGTGCTGTGAGCGGCCGGTTCGACGCGGTGATCTTCGACCTCGGCGGGGTGGTGCTCGGCTGGGACCCGACCCGCGCCTTCGCGGAGGTGTTGTCGCCGGATCAGGTCGAGGCGTTCATGACCAAGATCGACTTCCGTAGCTGGAACGCCACTCACGACGCCGGGCAGTTGTTCGACGTGGGTGAGGCGGAACTGCTCGGGCGGTTCCCGGACGACGAGCGGGCCATTCGCGCGTACCGGAGCAACTTCGCGCGCACCCTGACCGGACCGGTGCCCGGGACGGGTGCCGTGATCGCCGAGCTGCAACGCAGCGGCGTGGGACTGGTGGCGTTGACCAACTGGTCGGCCGAGACCTACCCGCACGCCGAGCGGCGGTTCGGGATCTTGCGGCGGTTCGCCGGGATCGTGGTGTCGGGGACCGAGGGGGTGGCCAAGCCCGATCCCGCCATCTTCTTACTGGCCTGCGAGCGGTTCGGTCTCGACCCGGGCCGCACAGTGTTCGTCGACGACTCCGCGGTCAACGTCACCGCCGCCGCGGCGGCCGGACTGACGGCCCTCGCGTTCGTGGGCGCCGAGGCGCTGCGGCGGGACCTCGTCGGCCTGGGGCTGCTCGAAGCACCGCAGCCGGTGACCGAACCGGTCTATCACCTCGCCGTCGCGGCCGAGTGGTCGGCGGGCGTCGAGTATCCGTGGTCGACCCGCGAAGTCAGCTATGACGCCGAGGGTTACGTGCACTGCGCATTCGCCGGCCAGCTCGCCGGAGTCAGGGACCGCTACTACGCCGACCTCGCCGATGAGGAGTTGCGGGTGCTCGAACTCGATCTCGCCCCCGTTCCAGACCTGCTCATCGTCGAGGACCTCGGGGCCGGGGAACCGTATCCGCACCTCTACGCGCCCCTGACACCGGCGCTGGTGAGCAGCGTCACCCCGTACGCACCCTGATCTGCGGTCGCCCGCCAGCCAAGCCACGCTGGCCGCAGGTCCCGCCCGACCTCGCTACGATCGCCAACCATGGCGCGTGGGAAGAAGCCGACCGATTGGCTTGCGTACTGTCTGGGTAAGCCGGGCGCGTGGCGGGACGAGCCGTGGGAGGGCGACCTGGTGGTCAAGGTGGGCAGCAAGATCTTCGCCTTCCTCGGGTCGGAGCGGCCCACCTCCGTCGGGCTGAAGTGCGGAGATCGGGAGGCCGCCGATCTGTGGCTGGACCGGTATCCCGATCACGTGACCCGGAGCCCCTACATCGGCGCCCACGGCTGGAACGTTTTCCGACTCGACGGCGACATCCCCGAGGACGAGGTCGGCGAGCTGATCGACCTCTCGTACGAGCTGATCGTGGCCAAGCTCCCTCGCCGGGAGCGCCCCTGATCCCGCGGCCTCGGCGAGGGGTCGAGCAGAGCCGGACGGTGAGGATCCGGCCCGCGCGACGATAAGGTCTTCGGGTGACGTCACGTACTCGAGGGCTGGTGTTGTTGCCGGCCGTGGACGTGTCCGGTGGCCAGGCCGTGCAACTGGTCCAGGGGATCGCCGGCTCCGAGAAGGTGTTCGGCGACCCCCGAATGGCCGCCGAACGGTGGCAGAGCGCCGGTGCGGAGTGGATCCACCTGGTGGATCTGGACGCCGCGTTCGGCCGCGGGCACAACGCCGAGATCATCGCCGAGGTCACCGGTGCGATGCGGCTCCAGGTCGAACTGTCCGGTGGCATCCGGGACGACGATTCGCTGGAACGCGCCCTGGCCACGGGTTGCGCCCGGGTCAACATCGGGACCGCTGCCCTGGAACAACCCGAGTGGTGCGCGGAGGCCGTGGCCGCGTACGGGGACAAGATCGCCATCGGGCTGGACGTCCGCGGGCACCGGCTCGCGGCCCGGGGCTGGACTCGGGACGGCGGCGATCTGTTTGCGACGCTGGAGCGCTTGGACGCGGTCGGCTGCGCCCGCTACGTGGTGACGGACGTCAACTCCGACGGCATGCTCACCGGACCCAATCTCGCGTTGCTGCGGGAGGTTTGCGAGCGGACGAACGCGCCGGTCGTGGCCAGCGGTGGGATATCCTCCCTCTCCGATCTCGCTGCTCTGACCGAGCTGGTGGGGATCGGTGTCGAAGGAGCGATCATCGGAAGCGCGTTGTACCTGGGCAACTTCAGCCTGGTCGAAGCCCTGGCGGTGGCCCGCCGGACGGAAGTCGAGGAGCGTTGAACAGCTCGGCCACCGAGGTCGCCGCTGCTTCGGTCGACCCGTCCCTGGTGCTGCAACACGCCGCCGAGACACCCGTCGAAGTGACGGGTGAGTTGTTGGGCGGGCGGCTCAGGGACCTGCTGGCCGGCAAGAAGATCCTGCTGACCGGGGTCACCGGCTTCATCGGGGAACAGCTGCTGTGGAAGATCCTCACCGACCTGCCCGAGACCACGCCGGCGGTGCTGGTCCGGCGGAAGCGCTCGGCCGGTGCCCGGGACCGGATGATCTCCGTGCTGAAGAAGGAGATCTTCACCGACCTCCGGAACGCTGCCGGTGGGCCCGCAGAGCTGCTGGACCAGCGGGTCGACGTGATCGAAGGCGACCTGCCGAACGTGCCCGCCTTGCCGGCCGACCTCGACATCGTGGTGCACTGTGCCGGCGACGTCTCCTTCGATCCGCCCATCGACCAGGCCTTCACCACCAATGTCGTCGGCACCAAGGCGTTGATGGATCGGATGATCGAGGCCTGTTCGGCCGAGGACGGGACGCTGGTCAAGATCCCGCACTACGTGCACATCTCCACCGCGTACACGGCCGGCCGGCGCCGCGGAGCCATCCCCGAAGCGCCGCACCAGCACTCCATCGACTACGAGGCCGAAACCAAGGCCGGGCTGGCCATGCGGGAGTTGATCGAGGCCGAATCCCGGACCTCCGATCAGCTCAGGCTGCTCCGCAAGCAGGCGGAGCGCCACCATCGCGCCGCCGGCTTCTTGACCACGGCCGCCGACACCGAGCGCCGACGCCAGGAATGGGTGCAGGCCGAACTGGTCAAGGCGGGAACCGAACGGGCCCGATCCCTGGGCTGGACCGACGTCTACACCTTCACCAAGGCCCTCGGCGAGCGGGTGGTGGCCGATGCCGGAGCCGGGATCCAGGTCTCGGTGGTGCGGCCGGCCATCGTCGAATCGTCCTGGCGGCATCCGTACCCGGGTTGGATCGAGGGCTTCAAGATGGCCGAGCCGTTGATCTTGGCCTACGGCCGCGGCGAACTGCCCGAGTTCCCGGCGTCGCCGGATTCGGTGGTGGACATCGTTCCTTGCGACCATGTGGTGAACGCCATCCTGGCGGTCTGCGCCACCGAGCCCGCGGTGGGTGAGCCCCGCTACTACCACGTGAACTCCGGCGCCCGGAACCCGGTGACCTTCCGGGACCTCTATGGACACATCCGCACCTACTTCACCAACCATCCGTTCGAGGGCGGTGTGCGGGGCGTCGCCCGGCTGCCCCAGTGGCAGTTCCCCGGGGCCGCCTCGGTGGAGCGGCTGCTGTCGACCTCCGAGCATGCGCACGGGTTGGCCGAGCGGGTTCTGGCGGTCGTCCCCCGAGCCAAGTCCACCCGCAAATTCGCCCGCGACCTGGATCGGGCCCGGGTGCGGCTGGACTTCCTGCGGCGCTATCTCTCGCTGTACAACGAGTACGCCCAGTCCGAACTGGAGTTCGTCGACGACAACACGTTGGCCCTGACGAACGCCCTGCACCCCGACGACCAGCCGATCTTCGCCTTCGACACCGCGGTGTACGACTGGACGACCTACATCCAAGAGGTGCACTGCCCGGCCGTCACGGCGCCGGTGCGTCGGATGGACGCCCTGCGCCGCAAGCGCGGCGCGCGGCCGTCCACCATGAAAGACCTCAGCAAGGACACCGCCGGCGAGCGCGCACTGGCGATCTTCGATCTCGACGGCACCATCATGTCCACGAACGTCATCGAGCAGTACCTGTGGTCCCGGCTGCCTGAGCTGTCCCCGGCCCGTCAACTCGCCGAGGTCGGCCACGTGCTCCGGAAGCTGCCCTCCTACCTCCGTGCCGAGCGGCGGGACCGGGGTACCTTCCTGCGGGCCGTCTACCGTCGCTACGCCGGTGCCGATCTGGCGGCGCTGGAGCAGTTCGTCGACACCACCTTGGCCGCTCAGATCCTCAGCCGACTGTCGCCGGAAGCCGTACGGCGGATCCGGGAGCACAAGGAAGCCGGCCATACGACGATCTTGATCACCGGGGTGGTTCGCCCCCTGACCCGTCCGCTGGCCCCCCTGTTCGACGTGATCGTGGCCGCGGACCTGGCCACCGACGCCGAAGGCCGTTGTACGGGCTTCCTCACCGGGCCGCCGCTGGTGGGGGAGTCCCGGGCCGCCTGGCTGCAGCACTTCGCGGCCGGGCACGAGATCGATCTCGACCGAAGCTTCGCCTACGCCGACTCCCATTCCGATCTGCCCATGCTCTCCGCGGTCGGCCACGCGGTCGCGGTCAGCCCCGACATCGCGTTGATGCGCGCGGCCGCGGCCAACCAGTGGTCGACGGTGGAATGGAAGATCAAACCGATCACGCCGCGCTGGGCAATGCCCTCGTGACCAGCGTGGTCGATCGGTACCTGTCGCGCTCGGAATTCCTGCCCTTGGATTACCCGCAATGGGAACACCCGCAAGCGGAACACCGGCAAGCGGAACAGCTGCACAGAGAGGACCACTAGATGGCCCGGCCCGGATTCGTGCTCGAGGTCGACGAACGGACCCCGCCGCTGGTCGTGCCGGCCGGGGACGGATTCCGGCTCGAGCGTTTTCCGCTCGGCACCCAGGTGATCTATCCGGCGGATCCCCCCACGGGGCTGCCCGATCTGGAGGAGGCGGTCAACGCCGCCCTGGATGCCCCGCTGGACTCCGCGGCGCTGACCGAACGCCTGCGCCCCGGTCTGACCCTCACCATCGTGTTCGACGACATCACCAGCCCGGTTCCGCAGATGCGGCGCCCCGATGCGCGGGCCAGCGTGGTGGAAGCGGTGTTGACCCGTGCGGCCCGCGCCGGCGTCGACGACGTGGCCCTGATCGCCGCGACCGGTCTGAACCGGCGGATGACCCCGACGGAACTCCAGCGGCTGCTGGGAGAGCGGGTGTTCCGCTCCTTCTTCGCCGACGGGCTGCTGCGCAACCACGACGCCGAGGACGAAGCTCAGCTCGCTGCCCTCGGGGACGGCGAGGCGGGCGCAGCCGTGAACGCTCGAGTGGCCGCGTCCGACCTGGTGATCTTCGTGCACGTGGTGACCGACCCGCGCCAGACCACCGGCCGCGAGCTGATCCTCGGCGTCGGGTCCACGGCCACCATCACGGCGCTGCGCGATCCCGGTCGGCCGGCCGCCTCACCGTCGACGGGTGCCGCACTGCCGGTCTTCCAGATCGACGTCGTGCTCGACAACGACGTCTTTCCGGCCGGCTTGGCCTTTCTGAGCAAGCGGGAATGGGAATGGAACCTGCGGGAGCAGTTGGCCTGGCGGGGTATCCGCCGCGGTCTCGCGCTGGCTCCGCCGCGGGCCCGGCGCCGGATGATCAACCGGACCCAGGCCGCCTTCTCGGCCACCGGGGTGTTCGCGGGTGAGCCGACGGCGGTGACCGCGGCCAGCCGGGCCATGATCACCGAGCAGCTCCGGGTGCCCGTGACGGACCGGGTCGACGTCGGTGTTCTCGGCGTCGGACAGCACACCCCGTACAGCGTCGACTCGCCGGTCAACCCGATCCTCGCCGCCTGGCAGGGCCTGGTCGGCCTCTTCGGCGCGCACACCGGGCGGCCGTTCGTCCGCGACGGGGGCGCCGTGATCATCTACCATCCGATGCCCAAGGACTTCTCCCCGCTGCACCATCCCTCCTACGTCGACTTCTTCGCCGACGTGCTCTCCCACACCCGTGACCTGGATCAGCTGCGCGCCGACGTCGAGCCCAAGTTCGCCGGGGATCCCTGGTACGTGCACCTGTATCGAACCAGCCTCGCCTTCCACGGCGTGCACCCGCTGCAGTTGTGGTACGAGATCGCCGCGGCGGCAGCGGACTGTGGCGACGTGGTCTGGGTCGGTGCGGATCGCGCGGTCGTGGATCGGCTCGGATTCCGCGCCGCATCGACCCTCCCCGACGCTCTGGAGATCGTTTCGTCCACCGTCGGGCGAGACCCCCGGATCGGCTACCTGCACGCACCCCCCCAGATCCTGGTGGACACCTCGTGAGACCCAGCGAGGCCATGCTGCGCAGCCGCCTCACGCTCGACCGGCACGGCGCCGAGGAACTCGGCGAACCGGAGGGAACGACGCTGATCGTCGCGAACCTCTCCTCGCCGGCCGATCCGGCCCTGGTCCGCCTCGCCCTGCCCGGGCGCTGGCGGCGTCATACCGCCGCCGTGTTGCCGGCCTCCGAGCACGGGCGCTGGTGGGGGTCGTTCCGGCGGACCGAGAGGCTCGGCGCGGACGGTGGACAGGTGGTCGCCGACCTGCTGAGCGACGGCTGGAACGTGCTGGTCTTTCCCGAAGGCGAGCCGTCCCGCGACGGCTTCCTCGCCCCGTTCCGGTCCGACCTGGTCGCGGCGGCGGCCGGCCGATCGGGCCGCGTCCTGCCCATCGGAATCCGCGGCAGCTACGCGGCCGTCCCCGAGGGTGCCCGGTGGCCGGTCCGCGGCCGTCCACGGGTCAGCGTACGGCTGGGTGCTCCGCGGACACCGGCGGCGGGGGAGACGGCCGAGCAGTTGGCGCTTCGGCTGCAGGAAGAAGTGCAGCGGCTCATCGAGGAGGACGCCTCCTCCTGGTGGGCAACTCAGCGCAATCTTGGTGGGCGTGGCCCCGCGCCACCGGGATCCAGCTGGAGGAGAATCTGGGAACAGACGAAGGCGCCGGCGGCGGGCGGCAAACCTCGACGAGCGAAGATCTGGCGATCCTGATCCAGTGTTCCTGTTCGAGGGTCGAGGGCAGGATGTCGCACGGTGAAGGGGTCTGCACGTGGCGCACGGGCCGAGCGGTGGTCACGGGCTGGTCTGGCAGCCGCTGAAGCGTTCTGATCTGGACGATCTCGACGTCTTGTTGACGGCCATCGAGCACCTCGACGAGCCGATCGAACGTCACAGCCTGGCGCACCTGTACGAGCGGTTCGAGGAGATCGACTCCGATCCCGAGATCGACACCATCCTGGGCCGCGATGGAGGTGGTGTCCCGGTGGCGTACGGGTGGGCGCGGCGGGTGGTCTTCGATGTCGATCCGCGGCGGGTGTACCTGTCCGGCGGCGTGCACCCGGGATGGCGTCGGCAAGGCATCGGGAGTGCCCTGCTGCGCTGGCAGATCGCGGCGGCCCGACGCTGGTATCGGGACGAGTGGGTCGAGGGGCACGGACCACTGCGGATGATCTGCCTGGTCGAGGACAAGCTCGTCGAGCAACGCCGGCTCTACGAACGGTCGGGTTTGGAGCCGGTGCGTTGGTTCGCCGATCTGACCCGTCGTCTCACCGACCCGCTGCCGGAACCGGCCACCCCGCCGGGTATCCGCATCATCGCCATGCGCGAGGACCACTTGGAAGCCGTCCGGTTGGCCCACAACGAAGCCTTCGCCGAACATTGGGGCAACCAGGACATCGACTCCGATCATTGGCTCGAGGAGCTCACCCGGTCGACCTCGCGGCTCACCTGGTCCTGGATCGCCGTCGACGAGAGCTCCTCGGAGGTGGTCGGCTACATCACCAACGGTGCGTACGAACAGGATTGGCCGGCGCAGGGCTACCGGGACGGCTGGACCGACCGGCTCGGCGTCCGACCGGCCTGGCGCGGACGGGGAATCGCTCGCGCCCTGTTGGCGGCGTCGATGCGGTCGTACCTGGAGGCGGGGCTGGACGGGGCCGGGCTCGGGGTCGACACCGACCATCCGACCGGAGCCCACGGTCTGTACGCGGAGATGGGTTTCGCCGCCACCAACACCACCGTGCTGTACGCCCGGGACGAGACCCGCGACCAGGTGTCCGAGGCGCTCGAGGCGCTCGGGGCCGCCGAAGGAACTGCGCCCACGGACTAGTCGACCGCGGCGGCACTAGGATCGCCGACATGTCGGGACACTCGAAATGGGCGACGACCAAGCACAAGAAGGCGGTGGTTGACGCCCGCCGAGGCAAGTTGTTCGCCAAGCTGGTCAAGAACGTGGAGGTTGCCGCCCGCATCGGAGGCGGCGATCCTGCCGGCAACCCCACCCTCTACGACGCCATCCAGAAGGCGAAGAAGAACTCGGTTCCCAACGACAACATCGACCGAGCGGTCAAGCGCGGCTCCGGGGCCGAGGGCGGTGGCGCCGACTACGAGACGTTGATGTACGAGGCGTACGGCCCGGCCGGCGTCGCCCTGCTGATCGAGTGTCTGACCGACAACCGGAACCGATCCGCGTCCGACGTCCGGGTCGCGGTCACCCGGAACGGCGGAACCATGGCCGACGCCGGCTCCACGGCCCGGATGTTCAGCCGCAAAGGGGTCGTGACGTTAACCAAGGAGCAGGACGGGCGAACCCTCACCGAGGACGACGTGCTGGAGGCCACCCTCGATGCCGACCCGGAGGAGGTCAACGATCTCGTCGACAGCTTCGAGATCATCTCCGACCCGGCCGACCTCGTCCGGGTCCGTACGGCGGTCCAGGACGCCGGACTGGACTACGACTCCGCCGAGGTCGCATTCGTTCCCGAGTACACCCAGGAGGTCGACGCGCCCACCGCCGAGAAGCTGATCCGCATCATCGACGCGCTGGAGGACTCCGACGACGTGCAGAACGTGTACGCCAATTTCGACGCCTCCGACGAGGTGCTGGCCAGCGTCAGCTGACCCTGCGCGCCCCCTGATGTGGGTTGTTGGTGTAGTTCTTGTGGACGTTTCCCATCTCAAGTGGGCGAACACGCCACCTTCGTGATCAAGTCGGCGTGTTCGCCCACTTGAGATGGGAAACGTACGGGCACCCTTCCGGCACCCGTGGTGTGCGGTGTCACCTCGGGTGGCGGCACGGCCCCTTTCCTTTGGGCGTGTCGGGCGGGACTCGTCGGTGGCCTCGTCTAGCGTGGCGAACGTCTGTTCGATCCCTACGAGACGAGGGCGTGGCGCATGCGCGTGCTGGGCATCGATCCGGGGCTGACCCGATGCGGGCTCGGGGTCGTCGATGGGCGCCCGGGAGCGCAGCCCCGACTGGTCGCGGTCGACGTCGTCCGCACCCCGGCCGGTCTGGACACCGCACGCCGACTCGTCCTGCTCGAGTCGGCCTTCGAGGAGTGGGTGCGCACCCATCGCCCGGACGCGGTCGCGGTCGAGCGAGTGTTCGCCCAGCACAACGTGCAGACCGTGATGGGCACCGCGCAGGCGGCCGGCGTCGCGATGCTGGTGGCGGCGCGACACGGGCTTCCCGTCGCCCTGCACACGCCGAGTGAGGTCAAGGCCGCCATCACCGGCTCCGGACGAGCAGCGAAGGGCCAGGTCGGCACCATGGTGACCCGGATCCTCCGGCTCGACGCCACCCCGTCGCCGGCGGATGCGGCGGACGCGTTGGCGCTGGCCATCTGCCACGTCTGGCGGGGCGCCGCCACCTCTCGGCTCGAGGCCGCCGTGGCGGCTGTCCGACCGGTGCGGACCGGAGCGACCCGATGATCGCCCAGCTGACCGGAACGGTCCTCCAGGTCGGGCCGACCTCGGCCGTGGTCGAAGTAGGTGGGCTGGGCGTGCTCGCGCTCTGCAGTCCGGACACCACCGCCACACTCCGGGTGGGGGAACGGGCGACGCTGGCGACCTCGCTGGTGGTTCGGGAGGACTCGCTCACGCTGTACGGATTCGCCAGCCACGACGAGCGGGAATTCTTCGAACTGCTGCAGACCGCCACCGGGGTCGGGCCCAAGCTCGCGCAGGCGGCGCTGTCGGTGCTCGCCCCCGACGAGCTCCGGAACGCTATCGCGACCGAGAACCTCGTCCAGCTGGTGAAGGTGCCCGGCATCGGGCGCAAAGGCGCCCAGCGCCTGGTCATCGAGCTCAAGGACAAGATCAATCTCACCCGGTTGAGCGACGACCCGTTGCCGACCACGAGCGGTCCGGCGTGGCGCGAGCAGGTGTCGCAGGGTCTGCAGGGACTCGGCTGGTCGGCCAAGGACGCCGAGTCGGCCTGTCTCGAGGTCGAGCCGATGGTCGCCGCCGACCCGGAGGTCTCGGTGGCGGTCGTGATGCGGGCAGCGCTGCAGGCCCTGGCCCGCAAGTGAGCCACCGGTGAGCGAACCGACGAGGCTAGACTCCCAGGCGCCGGAGACCGAATCGGTGGCCCTCGTTCGGCCGGACGCGGAGCCCGACGAGCGGGCGGCCGAGTCGGCGCTGCGGCCGACGTCCCTGGCGGCGTTCGAGGGTCAGCCGCGCGTGAGTGACCAGCTGGGTCTGTTGCTCGAAGCCGCGCGGAACCGGGGCGGGGTAGCGGACCACGTCCTGCTGGCGGGCTCCCCGGGACTGGGCAAGACGACCCTGGCCATGATCATCGCGAACGAGATGTCGGCCCAGCTGCGGATCTCCAGCGGCCCCGCCATCCAACACGCCGGCGATCTGGCCGCGATCCTGTCCGGCCTCAGCGAGGGTGAGGTCTTGTTCCTGGACGAGATCCACCGGATGTCCCGGCCGGCGGAGGAGATGCTCTACCTGGCCATGGAGGACTTCCGGGTCGACGTCGTGGTCGGCAAGGGCCCGGGAGCCACCGCCATCCCACTGGAGATCCCGCCCTTCACCCTGGTCGGCGCGACCACTCGATCCGGTCTGCTCCCGGGTCCGTTGCGGGACCGGTTCGGATTCACGGCCCAACTCGACTTCTACGACCGCGCGGCGCTGGAGCGGATCGTGTTGCGCTCGGCCGGCGTACTGGGGGCCGACCTGGACGGGGCCGGGGCCGCCGAAATCGCCCGGCGGGCACGCGGCACGCCACGGATCGCCAACCGGCTGCTGCGTCGGGTGCGGGATTACGCCCAGGTTCGCGCCGACGGTCGGATCACCGTACGACTGGCCCAGGCGGCCCTGGATCTCTTCGAAGTCGACGAACTCGGACTGGACCGGCTGGACCGGGCTGTGCTGAACGCGATCTGCCGTCGCTTCGGGGGCGGCCCGGTCGGGTTGTCGACCCTGGCCATCTCCGTGGCCGAGGAGACCGAGACCGTCGAGGACGTCGCCGAGCCGTTCCTGGTTCGGCAGGGCTTCTTGATGCGTACGCCGCGAGGCCGAGTGGCCACGACCGCCGCCTGGCAGCACCTCGGGTTGACCCCGCCACCGGCTCCGGGCGGAATCTGGGAGGGTCGACCGCAGGATCCCTCGCTGTTCGGCTGACCGATCAGTCCCACAAACACATCGGCCACCCCGGCCAGCTGCGGACCCTTTCCGCTGCTTGGGACCCGCAGCACCGGGTCTCCTCCTCATCTCCGGCCCGCCGAGAGGGTCCAGACCCGCTCCCGGCGGGCGGGTCCGGAACGCTCTTTCACGGGTTTTCTTCGGTGATTGGGTAGAGTACGGCGGTCGGCTACGTGCCGGCGGACTGATGTGTCCGCGTCAGCGCGGGCGGAACCCAACCGGATGCTGGAGCCATGACCAACTCGCCGTTCACCACCATCGCCCTGATTCTGCTGATGGTGGTCGCGTTCTACTTCCTCATCATCCGGCCGCAGAAGAAGCGGCAGCAGGCCCAGCAGAAGACGATGAGCGAGCTCACTCCCGGCACCCGGGTGCTGCTCGGCAGCGGTCTGTTCGGCACCGTCAGCTGGGTGGGCAGCAAGCAGGCCATCCTCGAGGTCGCCCCTGGTGTCGAGATGACCGTCCTGAAACAGGCCATTGCCCGGGTCGTCACTCCCGGTGATGAGTACAGCGAACCCGTGGACGCGGTCGACGAGCCGGAGCAATCGGCTCCGGTGGCTGAGGGCACCCCGGAGGCCCCGCTCAGCGAGCCGACCCTCCCGGCCAAGCCGGTGACCGACCCGGCTGACGGACCCATCCGAAACGAGCCGGCGGTCAGCGACCCGACCCGTCAGGAGGTAACCCGAAGCGAGTCAACCCGGAGCGAGCCGACGTCGAACGGGCCTACTTCGAGCAGGGAATGACCTCAGTTGGCAACACAAAGCGGCCATCCTGGCCGCACCTTGATTGTGCTCGGCGTGATCGTGGCCGCGCTGTTCGGCCTGATGGCGCTGACCAACAACTGGACCCCGAAGCTGGGTCTTGACCTGCGGGGCGGCACCACCATCACGCTGACCGCCCAGAACACCACCGGCACCGGACAGGTCGATCCGAACAGCCTGAAACTGGCCCAGAGCATCATCCAGGCCAGGGTCGACTCGCTGGGGGTCGGCGAGAGCGAGGTCACCACCTCCGGCGACAACCAGCTCATCGTCAGCGTGCCGAACGTCCAGCAGGACGAACTGGTGGAGCTGGTCGGTCAGACCGCCGTCCTGCGATTCCGTGCGCTCTACGCCGTGGAGCCGGTGACACCTCCCGTCCAGCCGAGCTCGGACCCGAGCGCGGCACCGAGTACGGCACCTCCTACGACGAACCCCAGCGCCGGCCCGGAGCCGAGCGCCAGTCCGACCGGTGACCGCCGACCGGCGCCGCAGCTGCCCACCGCGCCCCCGGCCCCCGCGACCCCGCGGCCGACCGCCGCGGGCCAGGGCACGCCGCCCGACCAGGCCATCGAATGGCAGCCGACCGAGCGCGATCAGGCCGACTTCGCCACCTACACCTGCGACTCCAACCGTTCCGAGTTCCCCGACGTCGCCGACCAACCCCTCTTCTCCTGCAATGTGGAGAAGACCGAGAAGTACCTGCTCGGACCGACCCTGATCGAGGGCGATCAGCTCACCACGGCCTCCGCGGGTGTTCCGCAGAACCAGGTCCAATGGGTGGTCAACCTGGAGTTCAACGCCGAGGGAGCCGCGGCCTTCGAGAGCGCCACGGGCGCGATCGCCCAGCGTCCGGAACCACAGAACCGGTTCGCCATCGTCCTTGACGGCGAGGTCATCTCCTCGCCGTCGGTGAGCCAGGCCATTCCCGGCGGGCGGGCCGAGATCTCGGGCAACTTCACCCAGGAGTCGGCGACCCAGCTGGCCAACGTCTTGAAGTACGGCGCCCTGCCGCTGGCCTTCGAGGTCTCCGAGGTGGCCAACGTGTCGGCGACCCTGGGCGGCGAGCAGCTGCAGGCGGGCATCATCGCCGGCATCATCGGTCTGGTCCTCGTGGTCGGCTTCTGCTTCCTCTACTACCGGGGCCTCGGCATCGTGGTGGTCTCCTCCTTGCTCGTCGCGGGTGCGATCACCTATGCGGTGATGGTGCTGCTCGGCAGCTCGGTCGGCTTCGCGCTCAACCTGCCCGGCATCGCCGGAGCCATCGTGGCCATCGGGGTCACCGCCGACAGCTTCGTCATCTACTTCGAACGGATCCGGGACGAGGTCCGAGACGGGCGAAGTCTCCGCACGGCGGTGGAGACCGGCTGGCGCCGGGCCCGACAGACGGTGCTGATCGCCGACGCGGTCTCCATGCTGTCGGCGATCATCTTGTTCGTCCTGGCCATCGGCTCGGTCAAGGGCTTCGCGTTCACGCTCGGCCTCACCACCATCATCGACGTGATCGTCGTCTTCTGTTTCACCAAGCCGCTGATGACCTTGCTGGCCCGCACCAAGTTCTTCGGGGGCGGACATCCGCTCTCCGGTCTGGATCCGAATCACCTCGGCGTCAAGGCACTGCCGGGGACGAGATCGCGGCGCGGCGCCGTCGGTCCGACCGCCGCCCCCGCGCGGGTCGCCGTGCCGGCGGAAGGAAAAGGGGTCTGATGTCGCGCTTCGCCCGCTTCGGCCACCAGCTCTACACCGGCGAGGTGTCCTACGACTTCGTGGGCCGCAGACGCCGGTGGTACATCATCTCCTCGATCCTCATCGCCATCTCGCTGATCGCCATGTTCGGGCGCGGGTTCACCCTGGGCATCGAGTTCTCCGGCGGCGCGGAGTTCAAGGCCAACACCACGGTGACCGCCACCACGGTCGATGACATGCGGACCGCACTCGACGAATCCGGCGTGCCGGACCTCGCCGAGGCGACGATCAACACCATCGGCGACAACCAGGTCCGGGTGCAGACGCGCTCCCTGAACCCGACCACCGAGGTGCCGAAGGTCCGGGCCGCGATCGCCGACGAGGTCGGCACGCCCACCGAGGAGGTGGCCTACAGCCTGATCGGCGCCTCGTGGGGCTCGCAGATCACCGAGCGGGCCCTGATCGCGCTCGGAGTGTTCCTGCTGTTGGTCACCTTGGTGATCTGGGCCTACTTCCGGAACTGGAAGATGTCGCTGGCGGCCCTGGTCGCTCTGCTGCACGACTTGATCTTGACCATCGGCATCTACGCGCTGATCGGGTTCACCGTGACCCCGGCGACGGTGATCGGCGTCCTCACCATCCTCGGATATTCGCTGTACGACACGGTGGTGGTGTTCGACAAGGTCCGGGAGAACGTACGGGATCTGACGTCTTCGGCGACCCGGACCTACAGCGAGGCGGCCAACCTCGCCCTGAACCAGGTGCTGGTGCGATCGATCAACACCACCATCATCGGCGTCCTGCCGGTGGCAGCCCTGCTCTTCGCCGGCGCCGTCATCCTGGGTGAGGGACCCCTCAAGGACCTCGCGCTGGCCCTGTTCGTCGGCATGATGGCCGGCGCCTACTCCTCGATCTTCATCGCCACCCCGCTGCTGGCCCAGTTGAAGGAGCGGGAGCCGGACATGAAGAAACTGGCGAAACGGGTGGCGGCGCGACGGGCCAAGGAATCCAGCCGGGGATCGGGTCGAGGCGGCGACCAGGCCCGACCGTCGGCTCCGGTGTCCGTCGGCCCACGCCGAGCCGCCGGTTCCACTTCGGTGGCCGTGGTCGAGGCCCGCTCCGACGATGTCGCGCAGGACGAGTCCGGTGCGGAATCCAGCAAGACCGAACCCAGCACTGAGGAGCTGGCCGCCGAGGCAGCGCGGACGCGAGTCACCGTCTCGTCGGCAGCCCCGGTGGGACCACTGCGTCCCCTCGGCGACGGTGCCGCCAAACGTCCCCAGCCGCAACACAAACCACGCAGTCAGCGGAAGAGGTCATGAGCCGTCTTGCCGACCTGATCACGGATGTGCCGGATTTTCCGGAACCTGGGGTGATGTTCCGCGACATCACCCCCCTGATCGGATCGGCGGGTGGTCTGGCCGCCGGGATCGACGCCCTGTTGGAAATCTCGCCGACCGCCGTCGACACGGTCCTGGGGATCGAGGCGCGTGGCTTCATCTTCGCCGCCCCGGTCGCCCTGGCTCTCGGGGCTGGCCTGGTGCCCGTACGGAAGCCGGCCAAGCTTCCCCGGGAGACGGTGTCGGTGCGGTACGACCTCGAGTACGGCAGCGAGACGCTGGCCATCCACGCTGATGCCATCCCACGGGGGGCCCGAGTGCTCATCGTGGACGACGTGCTGGCCACCGGAGGAACCGCCGCCGCGGCCGCCGAACTGGTGGACCGTGTCGGCGCCGAACTGATCGCCGTCAGTGTGTTGGTCGAGCTCGACTATCTCGGCGGGCGACAACGCCTGGCCGAGGCCGGTGTTCGGCAGGTGCGCTCGGCGCTCACGCTGCAGGCGTCATGAGCGAGCCGAACTCCATCCAGGTCCGCGAGGTCCGGGGTCGCAGCAGCTGGACCAGTCAGGCACTGGTCAGCCTGCCCGCGCGTACGTCGTCACCCGCCCGGGAGCTCGGCAAGCGGGCACTCCTCGCTCTGCTGTTGCTGGTCATCTGTGTGTCGCTGGTCTACTTCGACCGCGACGCCTACACCGACAACTGGGACGGCCAGGTCAACCTGATCGACGCGTTGTACTACGCGACCGTGACGATCACCACCACCGGCTACGGCGACATCACACCCATCGCGCCCCACTCCCGAGTGATCAACGCGCTGATCGTCACCCCGCTCCGCATCCTGTTCCTCGTCCTGCTGGTCGGCACCACCTTGGAGGTGCTGGCCAACGAGGGACGCCGCATCATCCGCGACACCCGTTGGAGGAAACGCATGCGAAATCACGTGGTGGTCGTCGGCTTCGGAACCAAGGGCCGCAGTGCGGTCGACACACTGCAGAACAACGGGACCAACCCGGCCCAGATCGTGGTCATCGACTCCCGGCCGGGCTCCATCGGCGAAGCCAATCTCCGGGGTTACGCGGCCATCGAAGGGGATGCGACCCGGCGGGAGGTGCTGCGACGGGCGGAGATCATCAAGGCTCGCGAAGTGATCATCACCTTGGACCGGGACGACTCGGCCATCCTCGTCACCCTCACCGTGCGACAACTCAACCCCAGCGCACACGTGGTCGTGGCCGTCCGCGAGGACGACAACGCTTCCCTGCTCCGGCAGTCGGGCGCCGACGCGGTGGTCACCTCGTCGGAGGCGGTCGGCCGCCTGCTCGGCCTGTCGGCGATCAGCCCGAACCTCGGCATCGTGATCGAGGACCTGTTGTCCAGCAAGGAGGGACTGGAGGTCGGCGAACGGCAGGTCAGCCGGGACGAGGTCGGCAAGTCCCCCGACGAGGTCCGGGGCGATCGGGTGATCGCCGTGGTTCGCAACAAGACCCTGCGCCGGTTCTACGACCCCACCGTGGCCAAGCTGGAAACCGGAGACCAGGTGGTCGTGGTGCGCCACGCCCACGAAGGGGAGTAGCGTCGACCCCGTACGGATGCGTGTGTTCGAATCCGGCGCCGATGACGCCGGCAGGAAGCGCAAGCGGTTGCGGCTAGACTGTGAACTCGCCGATCGAGGGGCGTCTGACGAGGGCGGAGTGGTTTGACCGAGCCGGATACAGCCACCAGAACCAATACCCCCGGCTCGGGCCCAGCTCAGCCTGAGGCACAGCCGGAGGAGTCGACGGCCGCGCCCAGGAGGGCCGCGGCGATCGCTCCGCCGGCCGGCCCGACCCCGCTTCAGCCTGCGCCGCTGGGACGCCGCGCCACCGCAGCCAGCCGAGCCGCCGATGTCGGGCGGCACACCCCCAGTCCTCCGCCGGAGCCGGCGGAGGTACCCGAACCCCGGGTCCGGATGCGGCAGCGGATCGCCCGCTTCGGCACCAGCCGACCGCAGACGCCGGTTCTCGACCCGTTGTTCACCGTCATCCGGGCCAACCACCCCAAGGCGGATCTGACCCAGATCGAGCGGGCGTACCGGACGGCTGAGAGGCACCATCGGGGTCAGACCCGCCGGAGCGGCGACGCCTACATCACCCATCCGCTTGCCGTGACCACGATCCTGGCCGAGTTGGGGATGACCGAGACGACCCTGTGCGCGTCCCTGTTGCACGACACGGTCGAGGACACCTCGTACACCCTCCAGCAACTGACCCGCGACTTCGGCGAAGAGATCGCGCTGCTGGTCGACGGTTGTACCAAGCTGGACAAGGTCAAGTACGGCGAGTCGGCCAAGTCCGAGACGATCCGCAAGATGGTCATCGCCATGGCCCGGGACATCCGGGTCCTGGTGATCAAGCTGGCCGACCGGCTCCACAACATGCGGACCCTGCACTATCTGCGGCCCGACAAGCAGTCCCGGATCGCTCAGGAGACGCTGGAGATCTTCGCCCCGCTCGCGCACCGGCTGGGTATGAACGCGGTCAAGTGGGAACTGGAGGACCTTTCCTTCGCCACCCTTCACCCCAAGGTTTACGACGAGATCGTCCGGATGGTGGCGGAGGCGGCGCCTGAACGGGACGAGTTCCTCTCTACGGTCATCGACCAGGTCCAGACCGACCTCAAGGCCGCCAAGATCAAGGCCACCGTCACCGGCCGGCCGAAGCACTACTATTCGATCTACCAGAAGATGGTGGTTCGCGGCCGCGACTTCGCCGAGATCTTCGATCTGGTCGGCCTGCGGATCCTCGTGGAGACCCCCCGCGACTGTTATGCGGCTCTCGGCGTCATGCACGTCCGCTGGAACCCGCTGCCCGGGCGGTTCAAGGACTACATCGCGATGCCGAAGTTCAACATGTATCAGTCGCTGCACACCACCGTGCTGGGCCCGCAGGGCAATCCGGTCGAGCTGCAGATCCGTACCGATGACATGCACCGGCGCGCCGAGTTCGGGGTCGCGGCCCACTGGAAGTACAAGGAAGGCAAGGGCGCTCCGGTCACCGCCAAGGGCAGCGACGCCGGCGATCTGGTCTGGGTCCGTCAACTCTGGGACTGGCAGCGGGAGACCGCCGATCCGGGCGAGTTCCTGGATTCGCTGCGGTTCGAGATCAACTCCACCGAGGTGTACGCCTTCACCCCGCGCGGCGACATTCTCAGCCTCCCGCAGGGATCTACCGCCGTCGACTTCGCCTACGCCATCCACACCGAGGTCGGCAACTCCACCATCGGCGCCCGGGTCAACGGGCGGCTGGTGCCGCTGGAGTCGGAGCTGAGCAACGGTGACGTGGTGGAGATCTTCACCTCGAAGTCCGAGGGCGCCGGACCGAGCCGGGACTGGTTGAGTTTCGTCCGCAGCCCGCGGGCCCGGAACAAGATCAGGCACTACTTCACCAAGGAACGGCGCGAGGAGTCGATCGAGAACGGCAAAGAGGCGCTGGCGCGGCAGATGCGGAAGGGCGGTTTGCCGCTGCAACGGTTGCTGACGCTGGAACACCTGACGGCGGTGGCGGGGTATTTCAAGCTGCCGGACGTTTCGGCCCTGTACGCCGCGGTCGGCGAGGGCAACGTCGGCGCCCAGGCAGTAATCAACCGGCTGATCAGCGTCGAAGGGGGCGACGAGGCCACAGCCGACGAAACCAGCGAGGACCAGGTCGTCACCGGTCGACGGCGCCGCAAGAGTGCCGCGGGCGACTCCGGCATCGAGGTGGTCGGCGCCAGCGACCTCTGGGTCAAGCTGGCCAAGTGCTGCACGCCGGTTCCCGGTGACCCGATCCTGGGCTTCGTCACCCGCGGTGCGGGGGTCTCGGTACACCGGACCGACTGCGTCAACGCGGCCAACCTGCAAGCCGAGCACGAACGGCTGGTCGAGGTCAGCTGGGCTCCGACGGCGAAGAGTTCCTTCCTGGTCGCCATCCAGGTGGAGGCCCTGGATCGGAACCGGTTGCTGTCCGACATCACCCGCTCGCTGTCCGACCAGCACGTCAACATCTTGTCGGCCACCCTGAACACCACCAAGGACCGAATCTGCAAGGTCCGGTTCACCTTCGAGACCGCCGACCCGACACACCTCGACCACGTGCTCCGCGCCGTGGGTCAGGTGCCGGCCGTGTTCGACGTCTATCGAGTCAATCAGTGACGCAGCCAGACTGTGACACCAGGCTGTGACTACCAGTCGTGGCGCGGCGCCGGTCGGGCTCAGGACGGGTGCGGCTCGAGGAATCTGAGTCGCCAGCCCTGCTGCCACAAGCTCCGGTACCTGTCCTCCACCTCGGAAACCGTGGCCGTCGGCAGCTGGATCTCCGGGCTCGGTGAGCGGAACCAGACCGCGGTGAACCGGCGGTGGCAGCGTTCGGCGTACGGGGCCAACAGCTTGAGGCGCCAACCCTGGACCCAGAGCCGCTCGTACTCGTCCTGGTAGACCACTTCGCTCATTCCGCACCGGACGATTTCGGGCACCACGCTCGGTTGCCAGACGGCCGTGTAGCGCGGCTCGGCGGCGAATGTTTCGGTCGGAGTGTCCGTGTGCACCGCGAGGGACGACAGCCGCCAGCCCTGATTGACCAGATCCCGCTGACGGCTCTCGAACTCGTCGTGGGACGCGCCGTAGAGCTGGCGCTCGGGGGTCCGGCCGGGCTCCCAGGCGGCGGTGTAGCCGGTGGCGGGCCCCGCTTCGAGGATGACCGGATGGGCGTTGAGGAGCTTGAGCCGCCAGCCGTGCGACCAGAG
>CAVVTA010000014.1:0-82850 GCA_963751045.1 uncultured Actinomycetota bacterium | reverse complement strand
AAGAACACCATCCTCGGTAGCGATGTCGCCGGCCAGGTCGAGGCGGTCGGCGCAGGCGTCACCCAGTTCCACCCCGGTGACGCAGTCTTCGGCTTCGTTGGGGCAGGTGCCTTCGCCGAGTACGTCTCCGTCCCGAAGGATTTCCTCGGGCCGAAACCCGCCAACCTTACCTACGAGCAGGCCGCCACCATTCCGCTCGCCGGCATGACGGCCCTACAGGGCCTCCGTGACGTCGGCCAGATCCGCGCGGGACAACATGTCTTGATCATCGGCGCCTCAGGTGGAGTCGGAACCCTCGCGGTTCAGATCGCCAAGTCCTTCGGCGCCACCGTGACCGGTGTCTGCAGTACCCAGAATGTGGAGCTCGTCCGGTCAATCGGCGCCGACCACGTGATCGACTACACCCGGGACGATGTCACCCGTCGCGGCACGACGTATGACCTGATCTTTCAGCTTGGCGGAACAACATCGCCGGGTGCGTTCCGGCGGATCCTGACTCCATCGGGCCGGCTGGTCCTGAGTAGCGGCGACTCACCCGGCCGTGTCATCGGCCCGATGGGCCGGATGCTCGGAGCCGTCATCCTGTCGGCGTTCATCGGCCAGACGCTGCGGCCACTGACCACGAGGCGCAGCCGCCAAGACCTCGAACAGCTGAGGGACCTGATCGAGGCCGGCAAAGTCACACCGGTCATCGAAGCCACCTACCCCTTGAGCGCATCGGCGGACGCCGTGCGCCACCTCGAAGCGGGACGCGTACGGGGCAAGCTCGCTATTTCCGTTCGGCCGTCCGCTGTTGCTGCGGAGGTGGCGGATGGCTGAGGCGTGACCCACCGCGGCCCGTACTTCTCCACAGACAAAGGATCAAACGACATGACATCGACAATCTCGCCAGCCGGCTATCCGGTCCGTCTTACCGGCGAGCTGGACCCGAACCTCTCCCGCTGGCTCTGGCTGGTGAAGATGTTCCTGGCCATCCCGCACTACCTCGTCTTGGCGTTCCTACTGGTCGCATTCCTGGTCACCACCGTGATTGCCGGAGTCGCCATTGTGTTCACCGGCCGCTATCCGCGCTCACTGTTCGACTTCAATGTCGGCGTGCTGCGCTGGAACTGGCGGGTCGGGTTCTACGTCTACGCCGCCCTGGGCACCGACCGCTACCCGCCGTTCACCTTGGCTCGGGCCGACTACCCGGCCGATATCGAGGTCGCCTTTCCCGAACATCCTTCCCGGGGCCTGGTCCTGGTCAAGTGGCTGCTGGCCGTCCCGCACCTGATCTTCGTAGGCCTCATCGCCTCCACCATCCTCCCCTACTGGTGGACCGAGCTCGACTGGTCCTCCGGCCTCCAGCCCATCGGCGGCTACTCAGTCCTCAACCTGCTCGCCGTCATCGCCGGCTTCTTCCTGTTGATCACCGGGCACTACCCCCGCGCCATGTTCGACCTGCTCGTCGGCATCAACCGCTGGCTCTACCGCGTCCTCACCTACCTCGCCTGCATGCACGACGAGTACCCGCCCTTCCGTCTCGACCAGGGCCCGTACGAGCCCGTCGACGCGGAACCCGGCCCGCTCGCCAGCCTGTCGCGCAACCAGCACTATGCCGCAGTCCGATGACCACCCAGAATCGGACGAGACAGCAGACTCCGCGACTGGGCTGGCCGGTCCCGGCCGCCCTGGTGGCGCTCAGCGCCATCCCGCTGATCGTCGGGACGCTGCGGCTTCTTCAACTCGCCGGTGGCGCCGAGCTGATCCCGGCCGAGGAGCGGTTCGCCGGCTTCCCGCTGCCCGTTGCGCTGCACATCCTCGGCGCCGCCACCTACGTTCTCCTCGGGGCCCTCCAGTTCGTGCCGCAGTTCCGGCGCCGGCACCGGACCTGGCACCGCCGCGCCGGCCGGATTCTGATCGTCGCCGGCCTGCTCGTCGCGGCCTCGGCACTCTGGATGACCCTGCTGTATGCCGCGAAGCCGGGTACGGGCGACCTGCTGTACGTCCTCCGGCTCGTGTTCGGGTGCGCGCTGGTCGCCTGCCTGATCCTCGGCTTCGCCGCCATCCGCCGCCGGAATATTCCCGCCCACAGGGCCTGGATGATCCGCGCCTACGCGATCGCCCTCGCCGCGGGCACACAGGCGTTCACCCAAGGGATCGGCGGCGCCCTGCTCGGCACCGGCGAGCTCCAGGGTGACCTCGCCCAGGGCGCCGGCTGGGCCATCAACCTCGCCGTCGCGGAATGGGTCATCCGCCGCCCCAGCAGACTCCGCCGCCGACCGCGCAGTATCACTCCTCGGACCGGCGCGAGCGCCACAGCAACAGGCCCGGCCTAGCCCTGGCCCAGCCCTAGCCTGGCGTGCGGCGCAGTTGCATTTCTTGCGGGCGATCGCCGTTGCGGGTCTGGCAGTTCGGTCTGGTCGGTGTCGCCTGGTCCCTGCCCGCGATACTCTCCCTGAGATTTGGAGGGTCGGATAACTGCTCGCCTCGGCGTGCCCTGGGCGGTCAATCGCTAGGGGGAATGATCGACGGTGATGACCACATTGCCGATCCTCTGCCCGGTCTCGACGTACCGGTACGCCTCGACGATCCGGTCCAGCGGATACGTTCTGTCGATCACCGGCTTGAACTCTCCGGTTTCGATCAGTTCCCTGAAGTACCCCATCATCTTCTGGTCATGCTTCGGAATCGGGAACATGACCCTTTGTCCGCGCTGGAGTGGAGCGATGAGCGCCAGGAACGATTCTGTGCGCGAGGACCGAGCTCGGAGGAGATGTAGATTCCCGCCGGTTTCAGCAGCGGCCGGCATTGGCTGCAGGAGCTTTGCCCACCGAGTCCAACACCACGTCGTAGGTCTGATCGTCCTGGGTGAAATCCGTGGCGGTGTAGTCGACGACCCGATCAGCGCCCAGGCCCGTGACCAGGTCCATGCTGTCGGTGCCGCAGACTGCCGTCACGTTGACACCGAGACTCTTCAACAACTGGACCGCCGCCGAGCCGATGGCTCCCGTTGCGCCGTCGACGAGGACGTCCTGCCCCCTGGTGATCTTTGCCGCTCAAATGTGGGCGAGGGCATAGTGCGCGCCCTCGGTGCTGGGAGCGGCCTCCTCAAAAGTCACGTTCGCCGGCATGGTCGTCAGCGACCCGTCCTCCCGAACCGCCAGGTACTGGGCATGAGCGCCGACGGGCCCGCGTTGTATCCGAACACCTTCTCGCCGACCGAGAACGCGGTGACACTATTACCGACCGCGTCGACCACCCCGGCATACTCATTGCCCAAGACCATCGCCCGTGGTCTGATGAGCCCGGTGAACAGCCTCATGAAGAACGGCCTGGCAGCCCGGCACGCGCAATCCGTCCGATTCACCGTCGTGGCATGAACCTGGACCAGCACCTCGTTGACCTTGATGGTCGGCTTCTCCGCCTCAGCGATCCGGACCACGTCGGGTGGGCCGTACCTGGTCTGAACCGCTGCCCGCATACCGGCACCCGCTCGAGGGTGTCTCACGTGCGTCAAGGGGCCTGGCCGCCGCGTCGGTGATCAGCGGCGGCGGCCAGGGAGTAGCGTCCGACTCATGGGACCCGGAGCTCGATCCGTGCGTGTCAAGACTGACAAGCCGCGTCATGAGCGCCTCGGTCAGGCGAACGGCCAGAACAGAAGTCCACCCTTGGAGAAACAGCGGCCACTGGATCTGGTCGTCTGCAACGGCTGCCACGCAGCGGCCCGGGACCCATCAAGATCATCCGGCACTGACAACTCAGTTGTCACAACTTCACCCTGAACCTGTGACATCCGATCTGTCAGCTGAGCGCGGCGCCACTGACAACTCGGATGTCAACGGACACCTTCTTCTACTGCTCCGTGGCCTCATCGGAGGTCAGCCTTGGGCGACGCCCTCGGTGGCCTGGGCCCGCGCCAGCGCCTCGGCGTGCTTGCGCTGCCGCTCCGTCGGCGTGCCGAGATGCAGGTCGGCCACGATCAGTCTGCGATGCTCCCCCGTCAGCTCCTGGTACTCCACGATGTGGCTCATCCGCGGAAAGGTGTTGATCATCACCGCATCGGGCACCAACCGGTCGACCAGCCGGCCGACTGGGGTGTCGATCGTGGGCAGTGGTCGGCCGTCGCGCTGCGCCTTCAGGTAGGCGACCTTCTGGTCGAAGCGGCGGAAGGCCAGCAGGGTCAAGACGGCGGACACGGTGGTCAGGAGGAGCAGCACGACGAGCGCGTAGAACGCGCCGGGCAGTGGCCAGCTCGTGACCATGCGCACGGTGCTGGGGTCCAGGACGTAAATGAGCAGCAGACCGAGGAGCCCCCAGTACAGGGAGTATTGAAGACAGATGCGTCCCTGGAGGTTGAGCGGCTTGTTGCTGTAGTCCCAGAAAAGCGTGCCGAACAGCTTTTCCATGGCGAAGCTGGCGACGTACTCGAGCACCGTGCAGGCGGCCATGGCCAGGAGGAACAGCGCGAACGGGTCGGAGACCAGGGGCATCAGCATGACGCTGACCGCGACCCCGCCGAGACCGTAGACCGGGCTCAACGGCAGGTAGAGCAGTCCGCACCGAGACTCGATCACGCCCTTGTACTGTGAGGCGTAGCAGTAGACCATCTCCACGACCACGCCGTAGAAGCCGTAGATCAGGAACGCCCAGAGGGCAAAGTAGACGTCTTTCGCCGGATCGCCGTAGTCCATGGGCAAAGTCTTTCCAAGCGGACCACGAACTCGACGCCCGCCGCGCCGTCTCCGTGCGCCTGTTCTGGACCGAGCGCCGTTTGGTGTCCGATCGGGCCGGCTGCGGAGGCGTGCCACCGAGCCCTCTGGTCGCGGCCGACCATTCTCGAATCACCATCGTGATCAACCTTGTCTCGCCCCCTGCAGAGGTGAGAACAACTACCTGAGGTGTCTCACGTCAGCCTGACGCACAGGACTCGGGCCAGGACCGGAGCGTGTCGTGGCCCCGACCCGAAATCGTTGGCCGCGGGGCCCAAGTCGAACGCGCTGGTCTCGAGCGCTATGGCTAAGTGCTGAGGAGCTCTTGACGCCTTAGTCGACAGCCTTTGTTGAGGACCCGTCCGGGTCTCCAGTGGCCTCGACGATTCATGGAGGTGATTCCTCCTCATCCGCAGATCGGAGACGCCGGGCCTCGTACGCTGGCGCGTGTGAATGCTGAGCGGCGCCCAGGCGGCTGGCCGGCCGCCCAGGCTACGGCGGCTCGAGCGCTGACCTGGATCCGGGGTCCGCACCCGGGCGTACAGCTGATCACCACGGTGCTACACGTCATCGCCAGGTTGGCGCCGTCTCACGATCCGGTGCCCGAGGTCGAGGAGCACCTCGACCTGTCCTACGGATCGGCACCGACCGAGCGGCTGGATCTCTACCGGCCACTGAACGGCCAGCAGGCGCTACCCGTTGTCGTGTGGGCCCATGGTGGGGCTTGGGTGGGCGGTGACAAGTCCGACATCGGCTTCTACCTCCGCCTGCTGGCGGTCGAGGGCTACGCCTGCGTGGCGATCAACTACGGTCTCGCTCCCGAGTCGAACTACCCCGAGCCTGTCCGCCAGACCGGTCGGGCCTTGGCCTGGTTGGCGGAGCACGCGACCAGCTACGGACTCGCTCCGGACCGCGTCGTGCTGGCCGGCTCGTCAGCCGGTGCTCAGATCGCCGCCCAGTACGCGGCGATCGCGAGCGACCACGCGTACGCCGCCGACGTCGGCATCGAGCCCACCATCGACCGCAGCCAACTCGTCGGCACCGTGCTGCACTGCGGTCCCTACGACCCGGCGACGGCGCTGCGGCACCGGGGATGGCGAGGCTGGTACGCGCGCACCGTCGGCTGGGCTTACCTGGGCACCAAGGACTTCGATGCGCCGCAGGTGCAGCAGGCCTCCGTGGTCACGCACGTGACCGCGGCCTACCCGGCCACCCTGCTGACCGCCGGCGAGAAGGACTCGCTCAGCCCGCAGGCGCATGCCTTCGCCGCCCGGCTGGCCGAGCTCGGGGTGCCGCACGAGGCTCTGTGGTATCGGGGAGTCGATCACGAGTTCCAGCTCGACCTGTACCGGCCGGAAGCCCAGGAGGTGTTGTCCGTCACGCTGCGCTTCCTGCGCGAGCACGCCGGTGCGAGCACACCATCCGCCTCCGGTTAGAGCGACGCCCGGTACCCGCTGCTGCTCAGTGCCGCTAGGCACCGTGTCGATGACCTCGATCCGAACTCCGGTCGCATCTGAGGTCGGCTACCAGCGGCTGTGGGACTCCTCGGCGAACCCCTGCAGGCCATCGAGGGTGAGGACTTCGCCGGCGTCGGTGGTGACGGAGCCCGACCAGGTGCCGAAGACCTGTTGGGTCTCGGTGCGCAGCACCAATGCATTGGCTTTCGTGTGTTTGACGTGGCGCGGGCTGAGCTCAAGCATCAGGCGGCCGTCGGGGTCCTCGACCCGCCACGGCCGCAGCGGCTGGTCCCCGTCGTAGGTCCAGCGCAGCTCCCGGCCGAGCTTGGTGAGCCGACCGTCGACGAGCACGCCGTTCTCAGTGTGGCCCGTGCCCTCGGTCCACCGCCCGCCGACCTGGAGTCCGACGACCCGGCCATCGGCGATCCGACCGGCGCCGCCGCCCCAGTTCCACGTCGTGCGGTAGGGCCACCGCCCTCGGCCGACGTCGAGCACCCCCCAGGCGTCGCCGTGCTCGCCGTCGTCGCCGCCGAAGGTCCAGGTCCGGTTGCCGACTACCAGGGTGCCCCGGGCCGGTCGGGCCTGGTGCTTCGAGGTGAACTGGAAGCGCCGAGACGACCAGGGGATCACGACGTTCAGCGACTCGTGCCCCACAGGCAGGGCGATCGTGGCGTCGAGCCTTCCCTTGGCGCCGTCCTTTTCCCGCCACGTCGCCGTGATGCGGGTGGCGTCATCGTCGTCGTTGTCGGTGATGCTGTCGGTGATGTCGAGGCGGAACCGCCGTCGCTCGACGCGCAGCGGCGCCGACCCCGGCACGTCGGGCAGGTCGACGCCCAGACCGAGCGGCGCGGCGATCCCCCGGCCGCCGGTCCGGCCCGACGCCAGGTCGACCCACCACACGTCGGCCAAGCCGAGATAGTCGACGTCGGCGTAGACGCAGGACACGACGAGGTCGCCGGCCAGGATCGCCCAATAGTCCCACCGCTTGTTCCGACCCCAGCCGCCGCGCAGGTTGGCCCGGTGCAGCGGCACCCTAGACCACCCAACCGCCTCGGGGCGCAGCCGCCGCCCGTCGGGCGTCGCAAGGTCGACGGGTGCCGTCAGCTCCCGCTCGTGGGTGCCCATCGTCGTTGCCACGACATCCATCTTGACCGGATACTGACACTCATTTGTCACAACTCGAGCCTGGATTTGTGACAACCGACCTGTCAGCCGAGCGCAGCGCTACTGACAACTCGGATGGCAGGGACACCTCATCCCCTGCTGTTGCTTCTTCTTCTGCGACGGCGCGTCCTCCTCCTTCCCCTGCGCGCGCCCACGTCGGGCTGCAAGCACCGTCGCAGGTGGCTGTCGTAAGAGCGCACGCAGATCCGGGACGCACGGCCCATGGACTCAGGTCCATGGCCGCCGCCGTCGCGGCATGCAACCCTGGGACGGCCGATCGGGTCGCCGGCCCGGGAACCCCAGCCCGAGAACCCAGCCCGAGAACCCCAGACGGGAGCTGTCATGTCTCTCCTACGCACCCGGGCCATCGGAGGAGCGCTGGCGGCGGTCCTGCTCAGCTCGACGGCGCCTGCCGGCCCAACGGCGGCAGCACCTGCCCCGGCTCGGCCTGCCGCTGCCATGGCGCGTGCAGCCGCCACTGTGCCACGCGGGGTCGATGTCGTGCCGGCGCCTCGGCTGCGCTGGCGCGACTGCGGGAACGGCTTCGAGTGCGCTACGGCGCGGGTTCCGCTCGACTACGACCGGCCCCGCGGCCGAACGATCCGGCTGGCGTTGCTCCGGTTGCCGGCGTCGGACCCCTCGCGCCGGATCGGGTCGCTGTTCATCAACCCCGGCGGCCCTGGCGCGTCTGCCGTCGGTTTCGTGCGGAACATGGGCAAGAGCCTGTACTCGCCGGCGGTGCGCACACGCTTCGACATCGTCGCGATGGACCCGCGCGGGATCGGCCAGAGCACTCCGGTGCGGTGCTTCGACACCACGGAGCAGTCGGTACAGGCGGGCACCCTTCTCCGGACGGCGCCCAGCGATCGGCGACAGTTCCGGCAGCGGGTGGCGGCGGCCCGGGACTTCGCCCGCCGCTGCGCGCAGCGCAACGGCGACCTGCTCCGGCACGTGTCGACTGCGAACGTCGCGCGCGACCTGGATCTGCTGCGTCGAGCGGTCGGTGACCGGCGGCTGACCTACGACGGCATCTCCTACGGCACGTACTTGGGGGCGACCTATGCGGCCATGTTCCCGGGGAACGTCCGCGCGCTGGTGCTGGACGGGAACTTCGACCCGCCGGCCTACCGCGCCGCGGCGCGCACGCCGTTCCTCCGTTCGTATGGCGCGGAGGGCGGCTGGGCGACGTTGCGGCAGTTCTTCCGGCTGTGCGCCGCCGCCGGCCCCGCTCGTTGCGCCTTCGCCACCGGCGGGGACCCGGAGCGGAAGTTCGCTCAGCTCGTGGCGCGCGTCCGTCGACAGCCGATCACGCTCCCCGACGGCGAGGTGGTCGAGTACGGGTCGCTGGTGCTCACCACGCTCGTGGGCCTCTACGTCGCGGATCATTGGTCGGCCAGGGCTCAATTCCTGCAAAACCTCTACACCGCTCGGCCTGAGGAGGCGGCGCAGCGGCTGCGGTCGTCCTCCCCGACGCCGGCCGGTGCGGCGTACGACAACACGCAGGACGGTCAGCTGGCCAACGTGTGCGCTGAGACGAGCAACCCGCATCACCCGCGCCGCTACCCGCGGATCGCCCAGCGGGCCGACCGGAACAACCCTTACGCCGGGACCTGGCTCACCTGGTGGACGTTCGGCTGCACGTTCTGGACCGCCCGCGACGCCGACCGCCTCACCCGGTCGTTCCGGACGAGGACGGCGTATCCCGCACTGGTGATCAACAACCGCTACGATCCGATCACGCCGCCGCGCAACGCACGTACGGTCGCGCGCCTGATCGTCGGAAGCCGCGTCGTCATCGCCGCGGGATACGGCCACACCACGCTCCTCAACAGCGGCCCGTGCACCACCGGCTATCGGGAGCGGTACCTCATCAACCGCAAGCTGCCGGCACGGGGAGCGACGTGCCCGGCCGGCGTCATCCCGTTCACCTGAGGGTCACTGGAGGAGTAGCGCCATGAGTGTGCAGTCACCGTCCACCGCCGTCCCCCCCGCCGACCGACTCCGAGCCCGCCGGGGCGTCGTGCTGTTCCTCATCCTCGTCGTCGCCTTCGACGTCGTCCTGACGACCGTGACGGTGCTGACCGGCAACGCCATCTGGATCTTGGTGCTGATGTGGTCGGTCGCGGTCGCCTCGCTGATCTGCCGGCTCGTCCTGCGGGAAGGCATCCGTGATGTCTCCTTCCGGCTCGGCGGGAGACGCACGTTGGCCTACCTCGCGGCCGCCGTTCTCTTCCCGCTCATGGTCGGATTCATCGCGTACGGCATCGCGTGGATCACCGGACTGGCCACGTTCACTCCAACGGCGCAGGGCCTGCCCCTCCTGCTGCTCTTCGTGGCCACCGTCGGAACGGTGCTCGGCATCATCACCGCCGCCGGGGAGGAGATCGGCTGGCGGGGGTATCTGCTGACTCGGCTCATCGACGCCGGGGTCCCGCGCCCGGTGTTAGCCAGCGGAGTGATCTGGGGAGTGTGGCACGTTCCGCTGATCGTGGCCGGCGTCTACATCGCCGACTCCGGCCAGTCACGACTGCTGACCGTGCTGCTGTTCATGGTCACTGTGATCAGCATCGGCGTCATCATCGCCCGCTTCCGGCTCGCGACGGGAAGCGTCTGGCCGGCCATCGTCCTGCACGCCGCCTGGAACAGCATCATCCAGCAGGGGTTCGACCGCTCGACCACGGGTGCGAATGCGGCGCTGTGGACCGGTGAGGCCGGAATCCTCGTAGCGACCGTGATGATCATCGCTGCGGTGGTGGTCTCCCTGCGGCCGGGGCCTGTGCTCCGCTCGCCTGGCGACCCGATCGTCGCAGAGAAACCCTGAACACGGGCTCCCGTCGTGACCCGCCAATCGGCGGCTGGTCCGCGGATGAACACCGAACTCCCAGCATCGAAAGCCGACGCCATAGACCTGGGCCCATGCCCTGCGTCCCGCAACTTCTGCGACTCTGGAGAGGTGCAGGCGACCAGCGGCCGGCCAGGTGGCTCGCGATAGCTGTCGACGGCGCTGCTTCTGCTCGCGGTGGCGGTCGCCGCCATCGCCGCGGGCGAGATCGCGCTGCTCGCCGCGTACGGCACCGGGGCCCCCTTCGGGTTGCTGGTGCTGGTCCCGCTCGTGGGGTGCGTGTATACCGCGACCGGAATCCTCGCGTGGATCCGTAGGCCGGCCAACCGGATGGGGCCGTTGCTGTGCATCGGCGGACTGGTCTGGCTCGCCGCGGGCACAGTCAACATCGCGATCCCGGCGTTCATCGCCGTCGGATCAGTCACCCAGACCCTGCCCACCGCGCTCGCCGTGCACGCATTACTGGCCTACCCTTCGGGGCGGTTGCGGACCACGGCGTCCCGCGCACTGACGATCGCCGTCTACGTGACCACCTCGGTGTTGCAAGCGCCGCTGTACCTGTTCGGCGCCTCGTGGTCGGAGCCGGCCGTGCTGCTCGTAGCCGACCGCCCCGACCTGGTTGCGCTCGGGCACCGAGTTCAAGGCATCGCCGGCCTCGTGATCTTGGTACTGACCGGTGCGGCGTTGATCGCACGGCTCGTCGCTACCGACCGGCGGCATCGGCGGATCCTGCTGCCGGTGTACGGATGCGGTGCTCTGGTCTTGGTGGCGATGACGTCCAGCGCGACCCTCGCTCGGGCGCTCGGGATCGATCTGGTTGCCCTCGGAACCTTCCAGCTCTTCCTCAACATGGTGCTGCCTGCTTCCTTCGTTATCGGGCTGCTGATCGGAGGCTTCGAACGCACCAGCGAGCTCGATCAGCTCGGCGAGTGGCTCGGTGCACCAGCTGGCCCTGGTGAAAACCGCGATTCGGCGGGTGGTCACGGAAGTTCGTCAGGACGAGAACAGGTGCGGCGCGCCGCGTGCCGCAACTTCGCGCAAGTAGTTCACACGCAGGCGTAGACCTCCACATCAGCGACCGAGGTAGCGGACGACGGCCAAGACCCGGCGGTGCTCGTCGCCGTCCACAGGAATGCCGAGCGCGTCGTAGATGCCGGGGTGTGCACGACGACGGTCTTCTCGGTGATGCAGAGCCGGCGGGCGATGGCGGCGTTGTTGAGGCCCTCGGCGATCACCGAGTAGGCCGTCCCCTCGACCGAGGAGGGCAGCCGGCCGTCGACGCCGTGCCCCGTGACCTCATGCCCAGCTGTGCAGCACCACGTGGACGTCGGGGTCGGCGGCGCCCTCAACGTCGCCACTTCTCAGACCACTGCCTACCGACACTGGAACCAGGGGATCTCGGTGGGCGATTCTCGGCGCCGGGATGACTGAGTCGAACAGCGAGGTCCACAACGGCGAGATCAACGACCTTCGGCGATCACCGAGGTCGTGGTCTCGATCACGGCATCGGGGCGCTGCAAATGGATGTAGTGGGTCGTGTTCGGCACCCGGGTGAGCCGCGCACCGGGGATGCTGGCGGCGAAGCGGGCGCGCGCCTCGTCGGTGACGCGATCCAGCACCGCCACCAACTCATTCGGCACGCCGAGCTGCGTCCTGTCCGCGACGAGTAGCACGGTCGGCATCTGGGGCAACGCCGGCGCCGCGTTGATCTCCTCGATCATCGCCCGCACGTCGTAGGACTCCATGGCGTAGCCCGCGATCGGGCTCTGCGGTTCCAGGGTTTGCTTCCCCAGCACCATGTCCCACTCCTGAGCGGTCATCAACTCCGGCAACGCCGGCGGGGTGGCATCCACCATGACCAGCCCGGCCACCTGATCGGGATGCGTGCGGGCATACAGCAGATTGAACAACCCGCCCAGCGAATGGCCGACCAGCACGTACGGACTGGCACGCCGGCGGTGGCCAGCAGGTCATGCAACTCGGCGACGACCTCGGCGCCGGTCCGTGGCCCCGGCACCGTCTGGCTGCGGCCGGGCAACGGCTTGGGACACTTGTTGCCCACGGTCGTCGGTCGATCGCAGCGAGCCCGGACGGTCGTAGGAGCACACCCGGGTCAACTCCGCCAGTCCCTCGGCGACCGGCGGGGGGTGGGCCTCGGCAACGGTCCAGATGTCGCCGGCGTTGGGATAACCCGACTGCAGGATGACGGTTGGGCTGCCACTGCCGTGACACTCCAGGTGAACCTGATGACCGCCCACGTCGACCAGACCCGCGAAGTCTCCCGAGGCGGCCGGTCCGGCCGACGGGCTGCCCGCGTCCGAGGCCACGGCCGGCATCCTGCACGCCGAGGCGACCAGCACGAGGCCGAGCACCGCCGCCAGCAGAGGGTGTGCCGTGGATCGCCATCGACCTGGGTCTATGGCGTCTCCGGCAGGTCCGCCGGTCCCCGATCACCCTCCCCGACGTCGACGGTTCGATTACGGGACGATTGCTGAGCAGCACGTTCGAGCGCCTGTACTCGGCCGCGCGGTGGTCGAACACCGCGCAGACCTTGCAGGACCTGCCCACGGCTCGCTCGAGCTGGCGCTCGACGCAAAGGTCTTCACCGACCCGTGCTCGGGACAGCCGGCCCGAACTGGCCCTGACCGGCTTCGAAACCTATCCGGCGACTCGTCACAGCTATGCCGGTGGAACGCGCAGCCGTCGAACACACCCGAAATGCTCACCGGTCCGCAGCCGGCACGTCCACGCTTGAACCTTCGACGGCGCTCCGCCGCGCCGCATCCAAGACCGTCGCCGTGGCCACGGCTTCCCACGGATCCACCGGAACCGAACCATCGCCCCGAACCGCATCGGTGAACCGCTCGTAGAACAGGTCCCACCGGCCCCGTTCGCTCGGTACGCTCGTACGCTCGGCGCCCCGGGCCAGCGTTCCCCACGCCGTCTCCGGCTCGCGCCCCCAGTCCACGCCATCACCGGCCGGAGTGCGACCAGCGATGAGCGCAGCCTCCTGGCCATCTATGGACGCCGTAGTGACAAAGCTGCCCTCGCTCCCGGTGACGCGGATGCGGGGCGCCGGAGCAGCCTGCCGCCACGCCCCCGCCAAACGTGAGCGCACCCCGTCGGCGTGCTCCAGCAGCAGCTGGAAGTCGTCCTCGTGCTCCGGCTCCAGCTCGTGGGTCTCGGCGTACACCCGCCGCACCGGACCGAACAGATGCAGCGCCTGGTCAACCAGGTGACTTCCGAAATCACGCAACAGCCCGCCCCCGGACGCGGGTGGCACCGGATCTGGGGCCCATCGCTCAAAGGCCGACTCGAACCGACGAACCTCGCCCAGCTCACCAGCATCGAGCAACCGGCGCACGGTAAGCAGATCGGAGTCCCACCGCCGGTTCTGGTACGCGGTAACCAATACTCCGGTGCGTTCGGCCCGCTCGACCGTGCGTCGCGCGGCCTCGGCATTCAACGCGAACGGTTTGTCGCAGACCACCGGTATCCCTCGTTGAACCACATCGTCCGTCACCGTGGTATGCGTCGCCGCCGGTGTGCACACGGCGATAGCGTCCACGCCCGCCTCGACCAGATCCGCGACCGAGTCGAACACCGGAACGCCCGGACAGGCCTTGGCCACCTCAGTCCGGCGCGTCGGAGACCGGGTGACCACGCCGGCCAACACACAACCCGGAACTCCCGCGATGAGCGGCGCGTGAAAATAGCGACCCCCGAAGCCGTACCCGACCAGCCCGATCCGTACCTCACCACTCGGCATGCCCGGATGATAGAGCCCGATCGGTGGTCGCCCTCGAGAAGCGCCAGATTCACTCCGGCTCGCGATGGTCACCAGGATCGACACTACCCAATCGCCGAGGCGGCAACGCCTGGAGATTCCCTCTGTTGTGCTCCGCAATTCGAGGCGGATGCTTGGTCGGCAGCCGAAGCTGGTCTGCTACTTGCCCAAGACTTCTTCGGCGTTGACGAGCGTGGCGCGGTCCGATTCTCGTATGGCGAGATCAACCAAGTTTCCTCGGCCATTACCTTGCGCCGCTGGCTCACTGCGATCGCGGGTCGTTCGTGTCGCCTGGGGCGCCGCCTCCGGCGAGATCCGGCTGATCTTGAACCCGGAGGCGTGTGCTTCATCGCAGGCCGAGCGGGCAGCGGCCGGCGGAACTGGTTGTCCCATCGTCGGACAGTGTCCGGGCCCCGGGATGGAGGAACGTGTAGCGCCACACAGGTGTGGAACAGGGTCCCTCTACGGCGTTGCCCGGTCGTCGTAGGCTCGGATCGCCACCTCGGCAAAGGCGGCTGCTGACATGAACGCTTCGGCGCCCTCGCTCGGGGGCATCGCCACGACGAAGGGCACTCGTCTCATGACCGATCTCGGCACTGTCTGGTTGATCACCGGGGCCGCGCGCGGCATGGGCGTCGACCTGGCTAGGGCGGCTCTGGATGCGGGCCACTATGTCGTCGCTACCGCCCGCGACGCCGCCAAGGTGACCGCAGCCCTCGGCAAGCACGACAACCTTCTGGCCGTCTCGCTCGACATCACGGACTCGTCCGCCGCTCAGGCCGCCGCTCACTCGGCGGTCGAGCGGTTCGGACGGATCGACACGCTCGTAAACAATGCCGGCAACTTCTACGCCGGCTACTTCGAAGAGATCAGCGATGCCCAGTTCCGGGCGCAGATGGAGACCAACTTCTTCGGGCCGCTCAACGTGACCCGGGCGGTCCTGCCCGTGATGCGCCGGCAGCGGAGCGGCAAGATCGTCACCATCTCCTCGACCGCGGGGATCGTCGGCGGAGAGTTCACCTCGGCCTACGCGGCATCGAAGTTCGCCTTGGAAGGCTGGATGGAGTCGCTGCACTTCGACGTCGAGCCGTACGGCATCTCGACGACCATTGTCGAGCCCGGCTTCTTTCGTACCGAGCTGCTCGTCGAGGGCGCCTCCTCGATCTGGCCAGAGCTGTCGATCGAGGACTACGCGGAGCGCACCGCCCACACGATCGAGATGTGGAAGAGCATGAACGGTAAGCAGGGCGGTGATCCTGCCAAGCTCAGCCGCGCCCTGGTTCAGCTCGTCGCTCTCGACAAGCCACCGTTGCGTTGGATTGCCGGCGCCGACGCCGTCGCCGGCGTCGAACAGAAGGCTCGCGACCTCCTGGCCCAGGCCGACGCGCACCGCGACCTGTCCTCCTCGCTTGATCACGAGGCTGTCTGATCTTTGGAGCTCGAGACTCACGGCGCGGGGCCCATACGCGAAAGCCCGAACGGCCGTGTACATGGTCTCTTTCTCTCGGGCGAGGCCTCAATCTCACAACCAAGGCAAACACGGCCGTCGGGACGTGAGCAGACCTTCCGAAGACCAGGTTGCACGAGGCGACCGACTAACAGCGATCAAGATCATCCGGTACTGACAACTCGTTTGTCAGCGGGCGCCCTCGGCGGGTTGGAACAGCTCCACGACGTTGCCGGACGGGTCCAGCACCAGGATCTGCTGGCCACCGGGACCGGTGACGATGTCGTTGCGGAACGAGACACCGGCGGCCTTCAGCCGATCCACCTCGGCCGCGAGGTCGGGCACGAGCAGGTGGATTCGGTTCCATCCGCCCGGCCCGGGGACGGCGCCGTCCGGCATCGGACGGCCGGCTGAGCTGCGCGGCCCGCTGAGCAGGAGCCGCAACCGCCCGCGCAGGACGTCGGCGAACGCCGGCGCCGCACTCATCCGGACGGCGAAGCCGAGGTGCTGGGTGTAGAACGCGACCGCCGCGTCGACGTCATCCACCATGTACCGGACACTGATCAGATCTGCGACGTCGTCAACCATGGAAAACCTCCTTCTGATGGGTCCGCTCGTGCTCGATCGCGGACAACAAGAATTCGATCCGGGTGGTGAGCTCATCCGCGGTCCGGACGAACGCCAATAAGCCGTCGTCGGCGGACTCCGCCGGGTCCGGGATGCTCCAGTGCGCCACCGTGGGGGAGCCGGGGAAGTCCGGACACACTTCCCGCAGCTTGTCGCACAGGCTGATCACGTAGTCGAATCGCTGACTCGTGAACTCGCTCAGATGCTTGGACCGCCGACCACCGATGTCGATCCCCCGCTCCCCCATCACCTGCACCGCACCCGGGTGCAGGCCCTTGGGGTGGCTGCCCGCGCTGGCGGCGTCGATTTGGCCGCCACCGAACCGCTGTACGAGAGCCTCGGCCATCTGCGAACGAGAGCTGTTCCCGGTGCACAGGAACAACATCCGCACCGGACGCTGGTTCGCCGCACGAGGTCGGGAGTCCGTCGCCCGCGACACCGGCCCGCTGACCGGCGGCGCGCTCCATTGCAGGCCAGGGTGTAAGGCACCGACGGCCTCAGCGAGCCGTTCTCGGCAGGCCGCGAGGTCAAGGCTGTAGTAGGCGTCACGGCGGTCGGCCGAGCTGCGCCGCATGCTCACCAGTCCCCCGGCGCGGAGCCGGCCCAGGTGGTACGAGGTCAGACTCTGCCGCTCGTCGATCAACCTACTGAGCTCCCGAACCTGGCGATCGCTCCGCACCAGCTCCGCCAGCAGTCGCCACCGCACCGGGTGCCCGGACAGCCGCAGGAACAGCGGCGGCGCCGCCGCCGATGCAACCGATATCGGGGTCATGCCCACGTACCGAAACTACATCAAATGATTTAGATAGATCAAGCCGGATTGATTGATAGTTCCGCACAGGTACGAAGACGGAGTTGATTGACGTCCGCACCACCTGGCAATTTCACGGTCGTCCGACCTAAAGCACGTCACAATTCACCCCATGACTGTCAGAGGCTTCGCAACGGCCCACGGGCGGACTGTCGAGCACGGCCACCTCGGCGAGCCCCCGCCGGCGACGCTCGCGCTCGCCTTCGAGCGATGAGGCCAGAGGTGCGCCGCGCGCTCACCCCGCTCGTGCCTGGGGTCGACCGCTTCGGGCTTGTGCTCGGGTTGCTGATCTTCAGCTACCTGGTGCTGGCGCTCGGCGGCAGCTCGGCACCGCGGATCCTGGAGGGATCCTCCGCGGTCGTCGCCCTCTGGCTGGCACTTCATGCGTCCGCGGTGGGTCCGCGGGTGCGGCTCTGGGCGGCGGCGATGCTTCTCGCGGCCTTGCTCGCCGTCGTCGTCATCACCCAAGCCGTGGCCGACAGCACTGCCCGCGGGTTGGGCGAGTTGTGGTTCGTTGTCGTCTTCCTGATGACCCTCCTCGCCGTGCTCCGTCGGGTGCTGATCCATCAGGAGGTGACGCTGGAAACGATCTGCGGCGCCCTCTCGGCGTACCTCCTCCTCGGCATGATGTTCGGCGCGGTGTACGGCGCCCTGTCCGATCTCGGGCACCAGCAACTGTTCGTGCAGGTCACCGAGCCCAGCATCCCGCTGCGGCAGTACTTCTCGTTCACCACCCTCACGACCTTGGGGTACGGCGACGTCACGGCGGCCACGGACATCGGCCGGGCGGTCGCGACCCTCGAAGCGATCTGCGGCCAGATCTTCCTCGTGACGCTCATCGCACGCCTCGTCGCCAACTTCGCTGGTCGCCGCCCGACCCGCTAGCCGAGCGTTGCTTCACCCGGTACGGATTGCTGGTCACCGCCGTCACGCTGGTGATCAGCTGGCGGTACCTGTGGATGCGGCACTTCAACGGCTAGGTCGACCGGAAGGCGACCTGGGGTTGCGATGTAGGGCGGTGCGGCCGGCGGACCGATGAGCAGGATCAAGATCATCCGCCATGCGCCGCGAATCCCACGATCTCGGTGCCGTCGACGCAGGCGCTGGTCAATCCGAATGGCCATTTCGACCACGCGCTCGGCAACCCGCAGTTCGGGGCCGCCTCGCCGGTGAACGCGGCCGTCGACGGCCATCACAACCCACACTCAGCTGTTGGCACGAATCTTTCGCACCACGACATGCCAGCCAATTGTGCGGGCAACCGACTGCCATGAGGATGGTGCTCAGCGGCGTCGTCACCACCTGTGTCACGCCTCCAGCCGACAACCCCGAGCGGACAAATCCCGAGCGAACGTTTCACATCCTCCAGCCGCATCCGGCTCAGACAGGAGACGCCATGAAGACAGCACTACACCGGATAGCCGACGAAGTCTTGAGAACTTTCGAAGTGCACAAACGTGTTGCTGAGCGTCAATACCTGCGCAACCGCCCATGGCTCGAGGAGACGCTCCACTGGTCACGAGACGGCGAACTGCACGGCCACATCGCGCCAGCGCCAACGAGCCGAAGCAGCAGTGTCACCTCGGACGGTTGGTGTCCCGGTCTGACTCCAGAATCGAGGTGGCTCGATCGCTGACGGCGCCGGCGCACTGGAGCCCGAGGCCCTCGTAGGCCAGTTCGAGGTCCCCGACGACGTGGTGGTGGAAGTGCTTGACTCCGGCGCCGTGGATCCGTACATCGTGGGCGTGCCAGCGGCGCCGGAATTCCTCGCTGCGGGTGGACAGCTCGCCGACCAGCGCGTGCAGCCGCTTGTCGTGCGGGTCCTTCCCGGCCGCAGTGCGCAGGTTGGCCACACTTGTGTCGGCGGCCAGGTCCCAGTTGAGATAGAAGCGTCGAGCCGAGTTGTCGAGGAACGTGTAGCGGGCGAAGTTCGGCGGCATGGTCGGGCCCAGGAGTAGGTCGGCGTACATGGCGCGGCCGAGGTGGTTGGCGGCCAGGAAGTCCAGCCGATCGTTGCCGAGGATCGCCGGGACGGTGGTGATGGCGTCCAGCGTCCATTGCAGGCTGGGCCGCACGGTCCACTGCTCCGGCCGGGGGCGGCGGACGATCCGGGTGGAGCCGTCGGCCCCGTGCGCGAGCCGCAGCAGGTGAACACGTTCGGCGTCGTTGAGTTGCAGGGCGCGGGCGAGCGCGTCGAGCACGCCGGCGGAGACTCCGGCCAGCGTGCCGCGTTCGAGCTTGGCGTAGTACTCGACACTCATCCCGGCCAGGGCGGCGACCTCGCTGCGTCGCAGCCCGGGCACGCGGCGCCGCCCCGCCGGTGGCAGGCCGGCCTGCTCGGGGCTGATCTTGGCGCGGCGGGACGTGAGGAACTCGCGCACCTCGCTTCGGTTGTCCATGATCTCGACGGTTACGGCGACGATCGGCCGATAGCGATGCACTGCCGATACACCCATCCACAGTGACTTTTCCACGGTCGTGGACACCGGTTCCCTGGAACACGTGACCAGAACTCCTCGGACCCTTGCCAGCTTCCCGCGTCTCAAGACGGCCGCCGCGATAGCGGCCACGGCTGCCCTGCTCGTCGGAATGACCGTTGCCGGTTGCTCGGTCGGCATTCCCGGTTCCGCCAATCCCCCGGGCCACGGCGTCTCGACTGCTGCGATCGTTTCGGCGGGCCCGCGGATCGTGCTGAGGTTCGATGCCGAGGTGGTCACCGCCACGCTGACCGACACCGCGGAGGCGCGGCAGTTCGCGGCGCAGCTGCCGTTGACCCTCGACCTGCGTGATCCGATGGGCCAAGCCAAGTCCGGCCGGCTACCGGTCCCCATCGACCACCCCGGTGCCGAGTCCGTCACCGATCCCGATGCGGGCGGGATCTACTACGTGCCCGAGCGAGCCATGATCGCGATCTTCTACGACGACCTCGGCCAGACCGTCCCCCCGCCCGGCCTGATCCGGCTCGGCACTGTGGACCCCGGCCCAGACAGCGGCCGGGATGCGATGGCCGCCGCCGGGAGCAGGATGCGTATCCTCATCGACCTGGCCGACCGCACCAGCTTCTAGACATCCCACGGCTGGAAGGTGTCAAGCGGCGAGCCGGTGCTCGCTCGGCCAGGCGGTGTCTTCGTGGTAGGTGGTGTGGTGGCGCAGGCAGCCGTGCAGGATGGCGACGAGCCGGTTGGCGAGGGCGCGGAGGGCTTGGTGGTGGGTAGCGCCGCGGGCGCGTTGGCGGTCGTAGTAGCCGCGGGCGCCACGGGAGGCGGTGAGGGCGGCGAAGGCTTGCTGGTAGAGGGTGTCGGCGAGACGCCGGTTCCGGGCCCAGCGGGCCAGCACGACGCGTTTGGTGCCGGAGGCTTTGGTGATCGGCGCCATGCCGGCGTAGTTCTTCCTGGCCCGGGCGTCGGCGTAGCGCTCGGGGTCGTCGCCCATCTCGGCGAGCACCCGGGCGGCGAGGACCGGCCCGAGCCCGGGCTGGCTCAGGTAGATCTCAGCGTCCGGGTGCTGGCCAAAACCCTGCTTCACCTGCTCCTCCAGCACCGCGACCTGCTCGACCATGGTGGTGAGCACCGCGACCAGCGCGGACACGCTGACCGCGTAGGCGGCTTCGAGCCCGGGCCGGACAGCCAGCTGCTCGGTCCGCAGCGCGGCCACGATGTCGACGGCGCGGCGGTCGAGGTTGCGCTGCCGACCTGCCTTCCGCAGCAGAGCCGCGACCCGGGCCGGGGTGAGTCGACGGCCCCGGTCGGGGTCAGGGGCGGCTGCGAGCACCGCGAGGGCATCGCGGCCGGTCAGGCCGTCGGCGAACGCCACCAGGGCCGCGGGATAGCACTCCCGCAGCAGCGAGCGCAGCGTGTTGGTCGAGCGTTGCCGGGTCCAGATCATCGTCTGGTGCGCCCGCGCCGCCAACCTCACGGCCTCCGCGACCGTCGAATCGCCCGCGGCTGGCCGGTGATGGGCCCGGTCCAGCCGGACGATCTCGGCCAGCCAGCGGCTGACCGATGCACCCCCATTAGGTTCAAGACGTCCGTCCACGCCGCGCGGCTGCGAGGCGCCAGCCGTGCCGGAACGGATCTCCCGGCCTAGAGGCCGGGAAGGACGGGTGCCACTCTCTGGCCGTCGGCGGCGCTCTGCCGGGCAGCGTCCAACACGGCCAGGACCTCGACAGCTTGTCGGGCGGTGACGGGTGGAGGTCGGCCCGTGCGGACGGCTTCGGCGAAGAGCTCGTAGTAGCGGGCGTAGTTACCCGCCTCAGCGGGAACTCGCCGACTGCCGGCAGTGTTGAGCGTTCCCCACGCAGACTCCGGCTCCCGTCCCCAGGCACCAGGGTCGTCCACGGGGCGTTGTCCGGCGAAGATCGCCTGAGCCTGTACGTCGGTGCCACGGGCCACGTAACTTCCGTGCTCTCCGTAGACCCTCAACTCGCGTTCGGTGAGGTGGTTAAGCTTCGTCCCCGACAGCTCGCTGGTTGTCCCATCACAATGCCCGAGAACGATGAGAAATGAGGCGTCGGTCGGGCCTGACGCCGTCGGTGCCTCGTGGAGCCGCGCGAAGACCAGCTCGACGGGCCCGAAGAGCCACAGTGCCTGGTCGACGAGGTGGCTCCCGAGATCGCGCAGCAGCCCGCCGTGCGGTCCGCCTTCCAGAGTTCCTGGATCGTCCTGGTCGAACCGCGAATGGAATCGCTCGATCCGGCCGAGCGCTTCGCTCGCCAGCACCGAGCGGAGCGTGCAGATGTCCGAATCCCACCGCCGGTTGTGATAGACCCCGAGGACCCGCTCAGCATCGCCAGCTGCCTGGTCCAACGCGGCCGCCGCCTTGGCCGTCGGTGCGAAGGGCTTGTCCGCGACCACGTGCAAGCCCAAGTTGAGCGCCTCGACGACCAGATCGTGTCGAGTCTGAGGTGGAGTCGTGATCGTGACCGCGTCGAGGCCCCCGGCCGCACGCTCTCCTTTCACAAGGTCCGCAAGTGAGTCGTAGGCCGCCACACCGGGGAAGCGGTCTGCCAGAATCCGCCGTCGCTCAGGATTCTGTGTGACCACGCCGGCGAGCTCGACTCCGTCCGCGGCCTCGATGAATGGCGCGTGGAAGTGCAGGCCACCCGCTCCGAACCCGACCACGCCGATCCTCAGTGGGGCGTTGGGTTCCGTCGTCATGCGGATTGACACCTTCCCTTCTGGTGTGGACGGGCGGACGGTCCTGCGGTCCACGCAGGATGGATCCCATCACGAGCTGTCGCCCGGTCGCGACCGAACATCGGTGCGGCGGATCACCAACTCCTCCTCACTTCAAGATGGCTGGAACTCTGGTTGGCCGTCGAAGCCGGGGGTGTTGGTCAAGGCCCGGCTCTCTCTGGTGGCGACGTCGACGACATAGACATCCCACGAGCCGGCGGCGTCGGAGTAGTAGGCCAGTTGCCGGCCGTCCGGTGACCACCTCGGCCGTTCCTCGGAAGCGGCGCCGGCGATCACCGATCGCCGTCCCTTGCCATCTGCGGTCATGACGTCGATGTCGAATCCCCGAGACGTCACGACGTTGAACGCCAGCTGGTCCCCGTCATGCGACCAAGAAGGATTGATGCCCCGGACCGGTTGCGCCAACAGAGGGCCCGCCTCTCGGGTCGCCGGGTCGACGGCGAACAACTCCGGATAGCCGTGGCGAGTGGTCGCGAAGGCCACGCGGGACCCGTCGGGTATCCACCGGGGCTTGTCGTCCAGGCCGGGTGCGTCGACGAGTTGACGGACCTGTGACCCGTTGTCCTGCATGACGTAGATGTCCCAGTCGCCGTCCCGGTTCGAACTGAACGCCAGGCGGGACCCATCGGGGGACCAGCTCGGATAGAAGTTTCCGGCGGACTGGTTCGTCAGCTCGGTCAGCCCAGATCCGTCCAGGTTGATCACGTAGATGTTGCTGTTCGAGGGGGTGCCGGCGTTGAAGGCGATCCGGTGGCCGTCGGGCGACCAGGACGGGTGGGACGTGGGCGGCAGATCTCCGGTGAGGCGTCGGACATCCGAGCCGTCGGGGCGCATCACGAAGACCGCGTCGGTGCCCTCGCGGTCGGAGACGAAAGCGAGCAGCCCGTACGCGCCCGTGGTGGGAACGGCCGCACTCGGCGTCTCGCTCGGCCGTACTTCCTCGTGGGCGGCCGGCGTACACCCGAAAGCCAACCAGACCGTGACACCCACCGCGGCGAGCAGTCCCCGCCGACGCGGGCTCCACGGTGATCTGAGCACGATCAACAGACTCGACCAACCGCCCCCAAGGCTCAAGTAGCGACCTTAATTCTTGCCCGAGTGAGCGTACCGGTGGTAAACCGGTGCGCCATGCCACGAACGGCGTGGATCCCTCGACAACTTGATCAAGGGTTTGGCGTGTCCGTGGTGTCGGTGGCCACGCTGGTCCAGGCGGCGAGCAAGTCGAGGGCGTCCGCGGTCGGTGAGGCCGGTTCGGCGGCGTAGAGGGTGAGGGTGAGACCCGGGTCGGAGATCATGTCGACGCTCTCGTAGGCGAGCTCGAGGTCGCCGACGTCGCGGTGGTGGAACTGTTTCGTACCGGCGCCGTGGTAGCGGACGTTATGTGCACCCCACCGTCGCCGAAACTCGTCGCTGCGGGTGGACAGTTCCCCGACCAAGTCGTGCAGGTCCTTGTCGTGCGGGTCGCGGCCAGCCTCCGTGCGCAGGATCGCCACACAGGTATCAGCAGCGAGATCCCAATCGGCGTAGAAGTCGTGCGCAGCGTCGAGATGCAAGAAGGTGAACCGGACGAAGTTCGGCACCTCCTGAGCCGCGGTGGTCTCGTACAACGAGGCGTGCATGGCGCGGCCGAGATGGTTGGCCGTCAGGAGATCCATCCGGCCGTTGCGAACGATGGCGGGCGCAGCGAACCGGTCGAGCACCCACTGCAGCGATGGTCGCGGCGTCCACCTCTTCGATGGACGTCGGCGGGGTCGCATGCCCTTCACGGTGCCGTCGGCGGCGTGGGCGAGATGGAACAGATGCGCTCGTTCGGCGTCGTCGAGTTGCAGCGCCCGGGCCACGGCCTCCAGCACGGACGCCGACACGCCGGCGATCGCGCCACGTTCGAGCTTGGAGTAGTACTCGACGCTGACCCCGGCCTGAGCGGCAACCTCACCGCGCCGCAGTCCCGGAACCCGGCGGGCGCCGGCCACAGGCACGCCCGCCTGCTGCGGAGTGATCTTGGCCCGCCGCGAGACCAGGAACTCGCGAACCTCGGCACGGTTGTCCCTCTCCTCCACGACCCGACGGTACGACGAGTTACAGCGAGGTGGGATGCCCTATCGGTACACCTCTCGATAGAGCCTTCCACCCACCGGCCGGACCAGGTTGGCTGGAGTCAACCAGCCGCCGAGGGTCGGCCCGATGACCAGGCTTTCGTACCGGCTCATGGATGACGAGGAGTTCTGTACATGCGTGTTGCTGTCATGTCGGCACCCGGCGAGGTCCGGGTCGAGGACCGGCCGGAGCCGAAGATCCTGAAGCCCACCGATGCGATCATCCGGCTGTCGGCGACCTGCATCTGCGGATCCGACCTGTGGCCATACCGCGCGACATGGCGTTCAACAACGCTGGCATCCAGGTCCCGCCCACCGACGCTGCCGACGAACCGGCCGAGATCTTCGACCGGGTCAATGCCATCAATCTGCGCGGCGCGTGGGCCTGCATGAAACATGAGCTCGCCCAGATGCGGAGCCAAGGCAGCGGCGCGATCGTGAACTGCTCCTCCCTGGGCGGTCTGGTCGGACTGCCCGGCCGGGCCGCGTACCACGCCTCCAAGCACGGCGTGATCGGCCTGACGACCAGCGCCGCCCTGGAGTACGCGCCCCGCGGGATCCACATCAACGCCATCTGTCCCGGCACCATCGAAACCCGATGGTCACCGACATGATCGCCAAGGCGAACTCGATATCGCCCAAGCCACCGCCGCCACACCCATCGCACGCTTCGGACGAGCCGACGAGATCGCCGCCGCCGTATTGTGGCTCACCAGCCGCGGCGCAAGATTCGTCACCGGGGTCGCCCTTCCCGTCGACGGCGGATACACCGCACAGTGAGCCCGCAGAACCGCGCATCCCGGAGTGCGGCCGGGACGAAAGGAGACCCATGCCCGACCAGTACCGGCGGTTCGCCGACAAGGTGGCCTTCGTGTCCGGAGCCGCCGGAGGCATCGGCCGTGCCACTGCGCTCGCGTTTGCGCGTGAGGGAGCCAGCGTGGTGGTCGCCGATGTCGACGAGCGGGCCAACTCCGAGACATCACGCCTGATCGAGGCAGCGGGCGGGCAGGTCATCGCCGTCCGCTGCGACGTGACCCGCGCCCGAGACCTCCAATCCGCCATGAACGCGACCGTCGAAACATTCGGCGGCCTCGACGTGGCGTTCAACAACGCTGGGGTCGAGCAGCCGACGGCGCCGGCTGCCGACATCAGCGAAGACGATTGGGATCGAGTGATCGCCATCAACCTGCGCGGGGTGTTTCTGGCGATGAAACACGAGATACCCCTGCTCCTGCGGCGTGGGGGTGGCGCCATCGTGAACACCTCATCGGGCGCCGGGGTGAAGGGCTTCGCCGGTGGAGCCGCCTACGGTGCGTCGAAATTCGGCATCGTCGGCGCGACCAAGTGCGCCGCCCTCGACTACGCCAGCTCCGGCATCCGGATCAACGCCGTCTGCCCCGGCATCATCGACACCCACATGATCGAGCGGGTCTTCGGCGACACCACCGAGGGACGCCAGTCGGTCCTCGATCAAGAGCCCGTCGGCCGGATGGGCCGGCCTGACGAGATTGCCGCGGCTGTCCTTTGGCTTTGCTCCGAAGAAGCGTCGTTCGCCGTCGGGCACGCCATGGTGGTCGATGGCGGCCAGACCGTCTGAAAAGCAATCGGTCCCACCGGCGCGACTTGCGCATGCCGAAGGAAGCGCTCTCCCCTTGCTTCTGCTGGACGATACTGCTTCTCCTGACGATATTGCTTCTGCTGGACGATCCGGCTCCTGCCTGGTCGGCAACGTGCTCGTGGGTCAGCTCGAATACACCGTTCCCGGGTGGCGAGCTCATCATGGTCTCGTGACACAGGTCGATGGATCCCTTCACCGCGACGAACGGGGCCGTGGATCAGGGCCGAAACCTCTCGTGGCAATTGAGCCGGTGCGGCCGGGCCTTGGATGAGCCAGTTGCGCGACGAGACTGAGCGACTAAGGGCTGCGATCGACGCTGTCGTGCCGGCCGATGCGTTCCCGTCGGCCTCCGAGGCCGGTGGACTGCGGTTCTGGGACCGGATCACGGCGACCGAGCGCCCGGAGTGGTCGGAGCGGGTGATTGCGGTGCTGGACCTGCTCGACCGCCAGTCAGGCGGGAGATTCGCCGAGCTGAATGCCGCCGGCAGGCAGGCTGTCCTCGACAGCCTGGTTGATGATCCCGATTACCTCTGGTTCGCCCATCTGGTCAACGCAGGGTTCTACGCCGATCCCGGTAACGGCGGCAACGACGACGGCGTGTCCTGGCGCATGCTGGGCTGGGACCCGGCACCCGCCGGCGGATGGCCCGGCGAAGACGTTTGGGTGCCGGACCGCGGGGCATTCATCCGGTCCGACCAGATCGCCGCCCACTATGACGCCGTGGTGGTGGGTTCGGGTGCTGGTGGCGGTGTCGCGGCGTGGGCGCTCGCGCAGTCCGGCCGATCGGTCCTGCTGGTCGAGCGGGGCGGCTACCCGGACACGGCCTACCTGGCTCACGATCACCTGCGCAACGCCCGCACCGACAGCGGACTGGACCACCGGACGCTGCGCTCGTCTCCGGAGAATCCGCGCACCCTGCTGTTGGGTGATCACCCGGTCATCTTGCCGGCGTGGGACCCCCGCTTCGGCAGCAACGCCGACACGTACGGCGGCGGCACCCGGGTGTACGGGGCGCAGGCCTGGCGATTCATGCCGGAGGACTTCGCCATGGCCAGCATCTACGGCGTACCTGAGGGCAGCGCACTGGCCGACTGGCCGATCAGCTACGACGAGCTGGAACCCTTCTACACCCAGGCCGAGTACGAGATCGGAGTCTGCGGCTCCGCCGAAGCCCACGCCGGAGCGACCCGGCGGTCCCGCCCGTACCCGATGGTGCCGATGCCCCTCACGGAGCCTGCCCGCCGGTTGCTGGCCGGCGCCGAGGCGATCGGGCTGAGCACCGTTCCGGTGCCGCTGGCGGTCAATTCCGCGCCCTACCGCGGGAGAGCAGGGTGCGCCCGCTGCCGACAGTGCGTCGGCTTCACCTGCCCCATCGAGGCCAAGAACGGCTCGGACAACACCGTGCTCGCGAAGGCGGCGGCGACCGGGAACCTCAGCATCCTGCTCCGAACCCGCGCCGAACGGATCACCACCGATGTCACCGGGCGGGTCAGTGGCGTCGACCTCATCGGAGGTACCGGCGGCTCACGCTGGCGGCATTCGGTGCGGGCTGAGGACGTGGTCATCGCTGCCGGTGCGATCGAGTCCGCCCGGCTCCTGCTGACCAGCGCCAGCGACTCCGAATCCGAGGGTCTCGGCAACCGCCACGACCAGGTCGGCCGCTATCTGCAGGGGCACCTCTACGGCGGTGCGATCGGGATCTTCGACGATCCGGTCAACGATCTGGTGGGACCGGGCCCGTCGATCTCCACCCACGACTTCCGGCACGGCAACGACGGACTGGTCGGGGGCGGCATGATCGCGAACGAATTCATCCCCACTCCGGTCAGCAGCTTCGGCTACCTCCGGCAGGCAGGGCTGATCGGCCCACACGGTCTGGCGGCCAAGTCGGGAATGCGCCATCTGTTGCCGCGGATGCAGCGCGTGGTCGGTCCCATCCAGGAGGTGACGTCCGCCGACGCCCGGGTTCGGCTCGACCCCTCGATCACCGACAGCCTCGGCATTCCGGTGGCCCGATTGAGCGGCCGGCTGCACCGCAACGACCTCAACGTGCAGCGGCTGCTGGGGCAGCGTGCCGCCGACTGGCTGCGGGCCGCCGGTGCCGGCACCGTCATCGCCTACGGTTCACCGGCGGTCAATGAAGTCCCGAGCAGCGGCCAACATCAGGCCGGAACCTGCCGAATGGGGACCGAACCGGCCGCGTCAGTCACCGATCCGTACGGCCGGGTCTGGGGTCATCCCAACCTGCGGGTGATCGACGGTTCGCTCCACGTGACCAACGGCGGCGTGAACCCCGTGCTGACGATCTTCGCCAACGCCTTCCGGATCATGCACACGTGGGTGGGATCCGGAGCCGACTACCTGTGACCACCAATACCTCTGGCGACGAAGACTGGTTGGAGCGTCGACCGGAAGGGCGGCGCCCGATCGAGCACAGGAAGCGTTGGCGTCTGACACGATCGAACCATGGGGAGTCGGGACGAAGTGGTGACGGCCCGACTTCCGGGGGCGCTGGTCGGCCGGGAGCGTGAGCTGGCGCTGCTCGAAGCCTCCCTCGACACCGCACAATCGGGCCGTCCCGGCATCACGCTCGTGGTCGGCGAGGCCGGTATCGGCAAGACCCGACTGGTGGACGAAGGAGCGGTGATCGCGCGGGCAGCGGGCATGCGGGTCTTGCGGGGCGAGGCCGACCGTACCTGGCGGGAGCCGATGGAGCTCTGGCGCGGAGTCCACCGCTCGCTCGGCATCGAGCCATTCCGCGACTTGACCGTCCCGGCCGAAGTGCGTCGATGGGACCACCTCGAATCGCTGGCCGAGACTTTCCTGACTTGCGCGCCGGCGTTGGTCGTCCTCGACGAATGCCTCTACCTGCCGCCGCCGTCGGCCGCACTGTCGTGGCGAGTGGACACCACCGATGACCCGTCCGCCTGAGGCGCCTGGCAGGACAGGAATTTGTTCCCCTTACTCTGCGGTCGGTGAAGGCTAAGGCGCCAGCGGCGAGACGTTATAGATCTGGTGGTGGTCCCCCGGCGGCGGGCCGAGGACTCGAGGCCCGGGTTGATGCGGTTGATCTGACCTATGGGGGCGCTCACTGCCGTGGAACGATTCGTTCCGGGCCGATGAACGCCTCCCGGGTGTGGCGGACGGAACGGACAGAAGCACGCGAGGTACGCCGTGCGGGGTCAGCCACGTCGCCGTGGTGACTGGTGATCTGGACGCCTACCGCGCGTTCTGCGAGACGTGATCGGCCTCGAGACCGCGGTGGTCCTCGGCGCGGGACCTGGCCACGGACGACAGGCGGTGCTCGCCGCCGGGGACGTCATGCTTCACGTCTTCGAGGTCCCGGGGTACGACCCCGGCGGTCCACGGCCTCAGCCCAACGATGTTGGAACGGGGACGACTCGACCACCTCGGCTTCACCGTGCCGGACGAGGCGGCGCTGGCCACCCTCCGCGACCGGTTGGTCGCCGTCGACGCTTCGAGCGGTGCCATCCGCCGCCTGGGGCCCATGCTCTCGGTCCGGTTCCACGATCCCGACGAGTTCGAGGGCGAGATCAACTGCCTCGATCCCACCTACGACCCATCGACATTGCGTGCCGAGGACGAGGTTGTCGATCCGTTGTGGTTCGCTCGGATGGCGGCCGTTCTGCACGCCGAGCCGCGAACCCTTGTCGGCCAGGAGGCGGACCTCCGCCGCCGGCAGAACCCAGCGTCCGGCGGCCGTAGAGAGGAACGCCCGTGACCAGGACAGCAGATCCCGGTCGCGGTCCGTGCACGTGTGCTCGATGATCAACAACGCCGGGGCGCCAGCTGCTGGCACGTCTTCGACGACTGATCTGCATCCCGTTCGACGACTGATCTGCATCCCGCCGCTCATCCGCTCTACCGCGCTGGACGGCGTGCATCGGCCACGCTCGGCTGACCGACCGAACCACCGAGACAAGCCCCCGTAACGAATTCAGTAGATGAAGATCGGCCACCAGTCGCGATTGTGTGCGTGGACAATGGCGAGGAAGACGATGGCGTCGAAGAGCAGGTGGACGATCAGCACGTAGCCGAGAGACCTTGTCCTCGAGAATAGGTAACCCTGTACCAGAGCGAACGGGATGGTGAGCAACGGACCCCAGACCCGGTAGCCCAGTTCCCACAGGAACGAGACGAAGATCACCGCCTGCAAGAGGTTGGCCTGCCACACCGGAAAGTGCCGGCACAACAGCGCGAAGCAGGTGGCCACGAAGAACAGCTCGTCCCAGGTCCCGACCGCGTTGACGCCGACGAAGAACCGGGCAAGCTCGGAGCCGTCGGTGATCTGCGGCCAGTTCAGATACGCACCCGAGCGGATGAAGTAGAACGGCAGGATCGCCCAGCCCAGGATCGGAACGAGGAACAGATAGGCGAGCTGACCCTTGGTCTTCTTTTTTCGGCTTCGCCAGGGAAACCGCACCGCCCGGCGCTTGTAGACGAAGCGGTCGACCAGGAATGGGACTAAAACGGCGAGAGTCAGGGTGACGCCGATCCGGATGAAGGCTGGCCAGCTGACGTCCGCCTCAACCGAGGTCAGTGAGACGATCCCGACCCCGATGCCGATCAGCAGCAGATCCTGGGCCAGGGCGCGCTCGAGGGCGACGGCAAGCACGAGTGAGCCCATGAGCAGCGGGTACCCGACCCACGGGTCCCGCAGCGCGAAGAGGAAGAACGCCGAGGTGGAGAGGAGCGCAGCCGGCAGCAGCTTCCAGCTCAGCTTCGGTGCTGCCTCGCTCTGCTCGCCCGTCGGGCCTGCGCCAGGCTCGGGCTCTGCTGCGGTTGTCGAGTCCCCCATGGCCATATGGTGCCGTGGATCTGGTCGATGCAGGGGCGGGCCTCTGCTGAGCAGTCAGTAGCTCAGGCCGGCTCCGTACGGGTAGAGCGGGTCCAAGGTGTCGTTGGCTACGTCGGATTGTGAATCTTGAACCGCGCCGGTTGAGCGAGGTATCTCAAACGGGAGACGGCCCAAGGGTGAGGTTTCACCGGTGACGATGTCCACACACGCCGCTGGGGATGCGCCGACATCGGTGAGGATGGCGCTGGCGAACCCGACGAACGGTGTGAGGATGGCGGGCCGTTCCAGGTTCGCGACGATCACCAGTGGGGTCGCGGCGGCGATATCGCGCAGCCGGGCGACCAATCCGGGCCGATATTCAAGGGAGCCCTGATGGAAGACGCCTTCCAGGAACAGGTCGTCACGAATGTCGAACGGTGCCGCCAGTCGAATGACGGCCACGTCGGCGGCGGCCGGGTCTTCGACGATCCCGCCCAGCCGACCCGAATCCTCGGCAGGCAGGCCCTCGGTGTACACCTTCAACCCCGGTCGCAGCGGCAGGACGGCGGCGCCGTCGACGGGCTCGTTGCGCAGCAGCACCATCGACTCGGCCTGAGCCGTGTGACCGGCCCGGCGGAAGTCGGCTCGGCCGAGGACCTCGGCAGCGGCGTCTTCGTCGACGAACGGGTCGTCGAACAGTCCCAGCTGGAACTTGACGATCAGCAGCCGGCGCGCCGACTCGTCGAGTCGTTGTTGACTGATGAGGCCCTGTTCGACGGCTTGCCGCAGTAGATCGGTTCGGGCCTCGCCGCCCAACTGGTCGGCACCCGCGTCGATGACCTTGACCAGCCGGTCGAGTTCGCTGAGGTGTTCCACGCCCCAGGCGCGAGCCGGCAGGGGTTTGCCGAACACGACGGTCCCGCTGACCAATCCCCAGTCGGTGCAGATGACGCCGTCGTAGCCCAGTTGCCCACGCAACAGCCCCGTGAGTATCTGCTTGTTGTAGCCGAATCCGACTTCCTCGATCTTTTCTCCGTCCAGTTCCAGCCCGATCGGCATGCCGTAGTAGGGCATCAGCGCCGAGGTGCCGACGGCGATGGCCCGCCTGAACGGCGCTAGATGATCGGCGAACCGACCGCCCGGATAGACCTGCTCCCGGCCGTACGGGAAATGGGGGTCCTCACCGTCGAGCTGCGGACCAGCTCCGGGGAAGTGCTTGGCCATCGTGGCGACCGAGGTCGGACCGAGGCCAGCGTCCAGCTGGAAGCCCTCGATGTAGGCAGCCGCCACCTCGGCGACGAAGCCACTGTCGTTGCCAAACGTGTGAAACTGCCGACCCCAGCGAGGCTCGGTTCCCAGATCGATCTGAGGGTGCAGAGCGGATCGGATCCCGATCGCCACGTACTCCTGACGAGCGACGTCGGCGAACTCCCGGACCCGTTCGGGATCCATCAGCGCCGCCAATCCCAACGGTTCGGGCCAGGCCGACATGGCACCGGCGGCGAACGCTGCGCCGGAGTTCTCCGTGAACGAGTGTCGTGGGTCGGAGCTCACCGTGACCGGGATCGAATGTGGTGTGGTCGCCGCCAGCTGTTGCAGCGCGTTCGACCACTGCGCCGACTCCAGGGCGGAGGGCAGTGCATGCACGTTGACGTGGTTGATCAACTCGTCGGCCACGAGTCGCCGGGTGGAAGAGCGCGCGACCACACCGTCGCCTTCCATCAGGCTGCCGTGCGGCCCGACCTCGATGATGTCGTGGAAGAACAGACCGACCTTTTCGGCCAGCGAGAGGCGTCGAACGAGGTCATCGGCCCGGGCGGGCGGTGCGAGGCGCGGGTCCTCGAACGGTGCCATCTGCTGATCGTGGTCGAGATCACGGAAGTGGGTTCCGTCCGGGGCGGTCATGGTCTTCAACTGTGGTCCGGGCATGTCGTTGTCCTTTCGGGGGGCGCGGTGGTTTGCGGTCGGTGGTGGTGGATTCAGGTTTCACGGCCGGCCGGAACGTGGCCCTTCGCCTCGTGCCCGGCTGGCGCCCCTGCGGCCGCGTCGTGACCTCAGCGGGACGCTCGACTTGCGTCGGATGCGAGGGGGAAGGTCCCAGGCGAGCCAGGAGGAGAGCGGCGAGAAGCGACTCGGTCACGCCGGCGATCATGACCCCGATCATCGGGACGGCGGGGACACCGCCGCCTGAGCTGGCGAGTGGGGCGGATACGGCAATCGCCACCGCCTGGACCACGCCGAGGACGGCGGAGGCGGCGCCGGCGACCTCCCGGGCCTGCTCGGCCAGCGCGCTGGCACTACCGAGATGAACGCCTCCACCGCCGTCAGTACTCCGAAATCCGGCACAGGCTAGCAGTCGCGCGGTGCCGAGCACGAAGACCCCCAGCGCCAGGGCCGCGACGGCGGCGAGGGTCACGACCCTGAGAGCGTGCAGGTGGGCCAAACCGATCGTCCCTCCCGGGCCAGCTCCTGATCCACCGTGTTCCACCGCGCGGTCTCGTACCGCACCAAGACGTCGAAGAAATTCACGCTCAACGGAACCTCATCAGGAAAATATTCCAAGGAATATACTTCTCGAACACCACCTCCGTGCCCTTGGATGGCGCAGCCGAACGCGTGGACGAACCGGGGAAGTGACGAGCCGGGTCGGCCGGTGCACCATCCGGGTCGTCGTTGATCAGGTCTAGCTCGAGAACTAGTGCTGCTTCCCCCCTGCCACTCCCCTGCCGCCTGGTTTTCTTTCCTGCGGCGGTTTGCTCAGGGCTCCTTCACCTGCTGTCCCCCCGCCGCCGTTCGACCAATCCCGCCGCCGGCCAAGTGTCGTCATGATCTCGGTCACCTCGCCGATCCCGATCGCCCGCGCGAGCAAGACGAAGGCGCCGATCGCCACCACACCGGCGACCGCGAGAGTGGCAGCCCGGACGAGCTGGCTCGGTTGCGACGACTCGACCCACCAGACAGCCCCTCCGACGACCACCGCCCCGGGAACGACTGCGGCGGCCAGTCGCACCGACAGCTGCGCCAACGGCCTCAGGGCCAGGGCGGGGAGATCCCGCTGCAGCCGGCGCAACGAGACGACGGCCCCGACCGCGTAGGCGAGCGTGTAGCCCGCGGCCAGGCAGGCCGCCACGAGGGCGTCGACGTCGACGACAACGGCCAGAGCGACACCCAGCGCGACGTTGAGGACGGTGATCAGCACCTGGAGGACGAATGGCGTCTTCGTGTTCTCCATGGCGTAGAAGGCACGCTGGCAGACGAACTGACACGTGAACGGCACCAGCCCGATCGCCAGCACCATCAGTGCCCAGCCGGCGAAGTCGGCATCGCGCTGACCCGTACCGAATCCGAACACGAGGCGGGCGATCGGGAGACCGAAGATCACCAGGCCGACCGACGCCGGCAGCAGGGCAGTCAGGGCAAGCCGCAGCGTCCGGGTCACCTCGGCCGCGGTGCCGACCCGGTCGCCGCTCAGCGCCAGGCGGGCGGCGCTGGGCAGCATCGCGGTCGTCAGCGAAACGGTGATCAGCGAGTGCGGGATGATCCAGAGCGCGTACGCGTAGGTGTAGGCGGCGACGCCCCCGCCCGATCCCTGCACGGTGGCGGCGGAGGCGACCTTGTTGATGATCACCAGCCCGGCCTGATTGACGAGGACGAAGCCCAGGGCCCACTTCGCGAGCCGAGCGGTCTGGCCCAATCCGGTGTGTCGGAAGTCGAACCGTGGCTGGAAGCGGAACCCGACGGCGCGGAGGTACGGGACGAGCACGGCGGCCTGAACCGCGATGCCGAGGGTGGACCCGATGCCGAGCACCAGCTCCTGGCCGGCCGTGAAGGCTGCGCCGGCGTTCGTCTGGCCGAACACCCCCCAGAACAGCAGCAGCACCACGATCGACACGAGATTGTTGGCGATCGGTGCCCACATCATCGGTCCGAACCGGTCGCGCGCGTTGAGCACCTGGCCGACCAGCACGAACACGCCGTAGAAGAACACCTGCGGCATGCAGTAGTAGGCCAGCGCGGTCATCGACGCGTACTGCGCGGCGAGCGGCGGCTGGCGCCACCCGCTTGCGGTGTACAGGTCGATGATCAGCGGGACCGCCAACGTCAGCGCGAGGGTGATCACGAAGAGGACGATCAGACCACCGGTGAGGATCCGGTTGGTGTAGGCGGCTCCGCCGTCGCGGTCGTTGCGGATGGCGCGCACGATCTGCGGGACGAGGACGGTGGTCAGCACCCCCCGGCCAGCAGGATGTACATGCTGTTGGGCACGGTGTTCGCGACCGCGAACATGTCGGCCTGACGAGTGCCGATCCCGAAGAGGTACGCGAGCAGCACGAACCGGCCGAAGCCGACCACCCGGGAGACGAGCGTGCCCGCGACCATGATCGCGCTCGCCGAGATCAGCCGGCGAGACGCTCGTTCGTCGCTCGTAGAGTCAGCCGCCGGGTCGAACACGCTGCGTCAGTCGGCGTCGGGCAGCACGAAGGCCGCCGAGGGCATTCCATTTCAGCGCACCCGCGAAGTCTCGTCCGTGCTCGACGGCGGTGTAGTCGCGCGGGGAATCGGCCGCGATGACGGCACGCGGCAGGTCGTGGTTGCTGTCGCGCAGCACATCGGAGAAGTTGCGTCGGATCGGTCCGGCCGCGTCGTAGCCGAAGGAGCGGTACATGCCCGCGAACAGCGGCCGGTAGAGCCGGATACGTTCGTGCAGTCCGCTGGAGTGTGACATGGGATTCTTGTGTCGTCGGAGAATGTAGTCGGGCAGGACGTCGGAGAACGCGTCGCGCAGGATCCACTTCTCGTAGCCGTCGCGGATCTTCATCGACACGGGAATGCGCATCGCCAACGTGAGCATGTCGAGGTCGAGGTAGGGCACCCGGGCCTCGACCCCGTTCCCCATGCTGGTGCGATCGACCCGCTGCAGCTCGGTACGACTCAGGTGCCTGATCTTGTGCAGGAACAGAGCACGGGACTGCTCGGGATCGATGGCGTCGTACATGGTGTAGCCGCCGAACAGCTCATCCGAGCCGTCGCCGGTCAAGACGATCTTGATGCCGCTGCGGTGAACCTGTTGGAACAGTCTCAGCGACACGACCGCGTTGATGATGTCGCCGTACTCGGTCGCTTCGCTGACGCGAATCGCCTCGCGGACGTCTGCTTGCCTGATGTCGCCGGGACGCAATGTCACGACCTCATGCCGTACGCCGAGATCGGCAGCCAGGCGCCTCGCGAAGGCGACATCCTCGCTGTCCTCGGTACCGATCGTGAACGCGACACAGTCGGGATGCATCTCGTGCACATGCAGCAGAGTCAGCGAGCTGTCCAGACCACCCGAGAGGATGACGCCAACGGGCAGATCGGTGTCGACGCGCATCCGAATCGCCTCGCGGTAGGTGTTCCGGACGAGCCGGCGAGCCTCCTCCAGACCATCGATCATCGATTGACCAACACCTAGCCGAAGCAGATCCACATAGGGGCGGACTTGCGGCGCCGACCCCGGCTCGGCCCAGCCGCAGTGTCCCGGTGGGAGCTCGTGGACGCTCTCGCCCGACTGCACAGCCCCGATCAAACCGGACCCGACCAAACCCTTGATCTCCGACGTGACGGCCAACCGACCGTCCGACAGCGCCCAGTACAGCGGTTTGACCCCGGCGGGGTCGCGGGCCAGGAAGACACGGCGGACCCGCCGGTCGATCAGGGCGAAAGCGAATTCGCCCCGAAAACGCAGCAGCGCATCCTCCCCCCAGGCGAGGATGGCTTCCAGGACCACTTCGGTGTCGCTCGACGAGCGCAGCTGCCGGCCCTCGGCGATCAACTGTGCTCGCAACTCGGCGTAATTGAAGATCTCACCGTTGTACGTGAGCGCCCACCGGCCATCCGCCGACAGCCACGGCTGTACGGCACGGTCCCGGTCGACGATGCGGAGGCGATGGGTGCCGATCAGCACGTCATCGTCGGCCAGGGTCTCCTCGACCTCGCCCCGCGGGGCCACGGCCGCCATCATGGTGGCGAAGCTCGAGTAGTGGGTTCGGGCGTCGGGCCCCGTCAAGAGCGCTATTCCACACACCGACGACTCAGCCCCTCAGGTCGCTCGCCGAGGCGGCGTAGGCGGCCCGGTGATCCGGGCTCAAGCAGAGGTGCCACGCCTGACCTTCGTCGATGACGTTGAGAACGCCGCCGTCGCGGTACTCCAACAGAATCGTCTGCAACGCCTCGGCGGCCCCGAAGGTTTCGTACCAGGTCATCTCGACATCGGCCCCATAGCCGGAACAGTGGGAACTGGGAAGCAGGGCGAAGTAGCCGAGGTCACCGAGATGGCGTTGATGTTCGACGCTGCGCACGATGCTGTTCACCCACAATGGAGGGGTGCCGGCCGGCGCGCGTTCCCGCAGCGCATCCGCGATCTCATTGAGCAGCGCCACGATCTCGGCACGGGCAACGAGGAACTTCATGCCCGAGACCCGCGGTCGCCTCCGAGGCGTCGCTCGCTTCAAGACGTAGTCGCGCCCTCTGCCCCACCAACCGTCAGGCTGGACGGCGAATTTGAAGCGCAGAGCGTCGGCCTTCTGGAGCTTGGGGAGACTCAGGAGTTCTGGCGCACTGTCAATGGCCTCCCGGTTCTCGTAGGGAGCGACATCTGACCACCATGCGGCGTCGATCTGGTGCAGCAGCAGGATGCGCACGTGGTCGCTGTTGCTCAACGGGTTCGACGCCAACAAGACCTTCTGTTCCGTGAGCTGTTCACGGACCGAATCGAAAAGCTCCGAGCGCGAACGCGGCAGGCGGTCGATGATCTGCTGAGCCGCTGTTCCGCTGAGCTCAGCATCGAGCGTGGACAGGGCCCGCTCGACGTCGCCATGCGCGGCCAGCGAGGCGCTCATGGCGGATACAGCCTCGTGCACCACAAGGTGAAAAGGGGCCAATAGCCCGAGACTCCCCCGCTGGTCGACCATGGCGATCAACCTATACAAGATCTCGACGCGGGAAGATCAACCCGCCGAGGGACTCCGAAGCGTTGGCTTGTCGACGCTGGCCAGGCGTCCGGAGAGGCTCATCGGCAGGTGTATCCGCCGTCGATGGGCAGGGACACCCCGCTGATCATGGAGGCGCCGTCGCTGAGGAGGAAGACGATCGGCGCCGCGATCTCGTCCTCGGTGGCCCAACGGCCCAACGGCATGGCCGACAGGAACGGGCCTTCGATGTCGGGACGACCCCAGTACCAGGCCGACATCGGCGTCATGACGACCGTCGGATTCACGCTGTTGACGCGAATGTTGTACTGCCCCAACTCGAGGGCGGAGACCCGAGTGATGTTGTCCAACGCAGCCTTGGACGAGCCGTACGAGATGTGGCCGCCCAGGGCGACCAGCCCGGCTTGGGAGGACACGTTGACGATCGAACCGCCGTTGCCGAGCCGGATCATCGACCGGGAGGCGTACTTCGTGACCAGCAGCGCACCACGTGCGTTGATGGCGATCACTTGATCGAAGACCGAGATGTCGGTCTCCATCGGGGTCGCGATCTCACCGCCGTACCCGCCGCAGTTGACGACGCCCCAGACGTCGAGCTTGTCGAGGGCGTCGCGGACGCTGTCCTCAGACGTCAGGTCGAACGGCAGAACACGGACACCGGTTTCCTCGGCCAGCTTGCCGAGCGCCTCCTCGGACCGGCCGCTGGCGATCACGTCGGCGCCGGCGGCGACCAGGTGCCGCACGGTGGCTCCTCCGATACCCCCGCTGGCACCGGTGACCAGAATCGGCCGCCCGCTGAAATTCGTCATGGGTGAGCTGCTCAATCTTCGTTGATCGTTCCAGGATTCCGTCCGGCCGATTCTAGGACGTGGGGCTTGGCGGCGGTGGGGTGATCTGGCGCCGTTCGATCACGCGTCCCCGACATGTAGCCGTAGGGGGCGGGGAGGTCTGGCTCGACGTACACCGACACCAACAAGGCGGCCGCCACCAGCACGGTCGCAACGAGAAGGCGACGGCCGACGAAACGCTGCGTCGGTGTCATCCCGGCCGTCCGCGGCGACATATCGCGGACACGGTGAGTGACGGAATTCGTCAACGCGAACACCGTACTCGGAGGCTCCCGTCGGGCATCGCAAACCGGCGGACGATCCGGATATCACCAGACTCCCAGCGTCGGAGAGCCGCCGCCATGGACCTGGGCGCATGCCCGGCGACTACCTCGGGCGCGGGCCGTGAGTCAAGGCCTGCCGGTTCCGAACACCGCTGCGTGCCGCGGCCTGCGCAGCTGACCGATAACCGGCCGCGGGTGGACGTACGATCCGAGGGTGACCGGAGGCGGTCCGGCGAGGGCCCGACGTGCCCTGGTGGGCGGGTTGCTCACCGCTGTCGTGCTCGCGGGCTGCACCTACGCCGAGCAGGAACCGGGCCTGTTCGGCCGGCCCGGCCCGGAGCCGCACGAGGTGAGTGAACTCCCGGCGCCGCGGCCGACGAGGCCGACGCTGCCGCCCAGTAACCCGGAGCTGCCGGTCGTGGGCGAGGACGTGTGGACGTCGGCGGACGGGGTGAACCTGGAGGTCCGGATCGCCGTCCACGCGGTCCGCAGGCTGGAGACCGCGACCGTGCTCGACTGGTCGATCACCCCGCTGCGCGCACCCAACCTGAAGGCCGGGGACCTGGTTCCCCGATCGATTGACCTCGGGTTGTCCCGCCGCGGCCGGAGCGCACCAGACATCGCCATCGTCGATGCCGGTCCCGCCCGGCTCTACCGACCCCTGGTCGCCGCCGACGGACGGGACGGGTGTCTGTGCACCCCGATGTGGCTCGTCCAGCGCCAGCTCCGGATCGGGGTGACCTCGCTGCTACAGACCGTCTTCCCGGCGCTGCCGGCCGGGACCCGGATCGTGGATGTGGCCGTGGCGACGGTGCCCCAATTCGGTCGCGTGCCGGTGACCGCGGCCGGGCAGGTGCCGGTCGCCGACAGCGCGGTCGACCTCACCCGGCCCAACGGCATGGACGCGCTCGAGAACACCTCGCCGATGTTCCGGCACGGTGTTGACGAGCAGGTCTTCCGCCTGCAGGTGCGCCGGGTGCTGGCCGGGGCGACGTTCACGAGTCTCGAGTGGGCGATCGTCTCCGTGACCGGCGGCGGCGGGGTCGACGATGCGTCGGAGCCTCCGTTCGCCGATCCGGACACGGCCGTCGTGGTCGCCAATCCGGTGACCGCGAGCGGGCCGGTACTCCGGTTGCGCGACGGCAACCTTCGGCGGAGCCGAATGGTGACCGGCTCCGGTGGCGCTCGCGAGTGCCTGTGCAGCGACCTGCGCGGCTGGGCGAAGCTACTGGAGCGCCCGGACAAGGTCGCCACCGTGATCACCAACTACTCCCCCCTGCCACCGGGCACTCAGCGGGTTCGCGTCGAGTTCGCCGGACTGGAGGCGATGCAAGCGGAGGTGACGGCCGCGGCCGACCGGGGGCTGCAGCCAGCCGCGCCACGGCGGTCGCCGCCGAGCTGGTGGCCGGACCCGTCCGCTCCCCGCCCACCTTGGCGCTCGGAGGACTGGCCGACCCCTGTCCCGCCCGCCGATGCGCTATCCACATTCGTGGGTCAGGCTGAGCGACTGCTCCGCTGATCACGGAGGTGGCCGCCCGACTTGGATCCGGCATCGCCATCACCCTCCGGTCGCCGGGGCCGACGACGTACTCCGTTTGTTGCGGCGAGGTCGTCCTCCCGCGCATCGGCTGCTTCCTCCGCGCGCTCGGCAGCGGCATCCGCTCCGTGCAGCAGCTTCGTCACGGCACCGTAGCCGTGCTCGCCGTTGCGCAAGGGCAGCGCGGGGTACAGCCGTTCCCAACCGTGAGGTGCGGCTCGGCCGAGGTCAGCCTCGAGGGCGCATGCGAATGTTGGGCAGCGAGGGGGCTGGCAGCGGGTCTGGCTCCCCGGCCGGAAAAGTCCCGAACCTGGGCCGGGGCGTTCCATCGCGGGCGACGAGGGCCGGGTCGGTGGTGATCACCGCTGGTGGGGATCCGTCGGCCCCGATCTCGGCCATCCACTCCGCGCGGTAGCGCACGATCTCATCGTGGCTGCGGCCGACGAAGTTCCACCACATGACGATCTGCTCGTCGAGCGGCTCCCCGCCGATCAGGAGGGCCCGCACGGGCCGGTCCCGGGCCACGAGGACGAACTCCCGGTGTCCGGTGGGCAGGTACGCAAGATGGTCCACCGGGACCCGGTGTCCGTCGAGGACGACATCACCGGAGTCGACGAGCAAACCATGTTCGAATCCCGGGTCTATGGTGAACTGCAGCTCACTTCCGGGTTGCAGGAGCAGCTCAGCCCCCACCAGGTCGCTATGCGTGCGCACCGGTGAGACGCTCCCGGCCACGCGACCCGAGGAAGACGCGCAGTTCCCAACCGGGTCCGAGCACCGGCTCGGGGCGGTAGTGCTCGAAGTCGGGGGCCGTGTGCCGGGCGTCGTCCGGCAGGGCCACCCACAGCTGGGCACCGTGAAGGACTTCGGTGTCGGGGGTGGAGAACTCCGAATGGCTGATCCCACGGCCGGCAGTCATCAGGTTGACTTCGCCGGGACGCACGAGGGCATGGAATCCGGCGGAGTCACGGTGCTCGATCTCCCCGGTGAAGAGCCAGCTGACCGTCTGCAGCCCGGTATGCGGGTGACGGGCAACGTTCATTCCCCCGGCATCGGCGACGCGGTTCGGGCCGTAATGGTCGAGGAAACACCAAGCGCCGATCAGACTGCGCCGGCGTTGTGGCAGGGTGCGCCGCACGTTCATCGCTCGGGGTCCGCCGAGCGGCACGTCTCGCGGCGTGAGCAGTTCGACGCCCACGCACTCATAGCCGGTGAGACAGACTGTTTCGCGCGGCACCGCCTCCCGATTGCTCATGAACCCCGATCGTAGCCAGGCGCGCGGTTTGCGCTGGTGCCCTTCGATGCCTTCACCTTCCGACGCAGCGACCGGGCCGGTGCCATCGCCGGCTCCTGGATGCCTTTCGGCTTCCTGCATGGCGTGTGCACCATGCAGATGACGTAAAACCGTGCAGATCCGGCCGTACGAGTGGTACCTGCGGATCACGGTTCCTGCGCCTGCGGCAGGTGACGATCCCGCGCCGCCTGCACCACCGTACGGATGGCCGCGGCGACGACCAGCGCGTGCTCGCGGTGGGAAATCAATGATTCGTGGCCAGCGCCCTGCACCAGGCGGAATTCGGCGTCCTCGGTCAGCCTGGAGAGCTCGAGCTGCAGCTCGGTCAGGAGCTCACCCCCGACCGGTTGCTCACTCACGGCGAGCACGACGAGCGGAAGATCGCCGAGCGGCCTGGCGGCCGCCAACTGTTCACGGCTCCGAGGCCAAGCGCGGGTCTGTGCGGCCTCGGTGGCCGCGAACCCGGGAAGGGCGGCGCCCGCCCGAAGCTCGGCGACCTGTCGGGCCGGCAATCCCTCGGAGATCCCGCGCGCGAGGTTCAGCGCCCGCAGGACCCCGAACCAGCCGAGAATCGCGAAGACCTGCTGTGAGCCGGCGAGTATCCGGTCCGCGTAAGGCACCGGCCAGCGTGCCCACTGATCGGGGTGGGAGGCGTCGACCAGGGCGAGCCCGGCGGTCAGTTCGGGGTACCGGTCGGCGAAGGCGCGAACCGGGAGGCCACCGAAGGAGTGCCCGACGAGCACGTACGGCGGCTCGAGGTTCGCCGCACTCAGCGCACGTCGAAGATCACCGGCGATCGTCCAGGCGTCCCGCGCTCGACCCGTGGATTCGCTCCAGCCCAGTCCCGGCCGGTCGTACGCCACCGTTCGGACGGTGCCGGCCAGCTCCTGCTGAACCCAGTACCAGTTCGGCGAGAACGACCCCATGCCCGCCTCGAGCACGACGGTCGGTCCACCACGGTCGGCGCCGCTGACCTGAAGGTGCATGCGTTTGCCATCGACGTCAACCGTCATGCCGGGCGCCGGGTAACACCGCCGATCCCGAATGGTGAGCGCCTGCTGGACGGCCGCCGCCCAACCCAGCAGCGCGACCCCGGCCAGCGCGACCCGGCTCCAGCTCACCGAAGCCTCGGCCGCCCATGAGGCTTCATCACTCGAATCATCCGCTCGCACCGATCCGCCGGCGCCCTGATTCGGATCGGGCCATGTCAGAAACGGTAGTGCAGGACGATGGTTCCTCGCTTTCCTTTCCGGGGCCGGCTGTGCTGTGCGCCGCCAGTCGGCTTCCGCCGGCTCGAACCCATGAGTACGCGTTCAGCTGGCGGCGGCACCGAACCACTTCGGCAGCTGGCCGAGCAGATCTTGTTGATCTTCGCCGACCCAGGCCACGTGGCCGTCTGGGCGCAGCAGCGCCGCGGCCACGTCCAGTTCTTCGCTGACGTCGACGACGCGGTCGACCCGGTCTGCCCACCCCGCCACCGAGAGCCGGCCGGTCTGGTCGAGCAGGAGGCCGCGGCCGGCACGCGTCAGCTCGTAGAGCCGTCCCCGCTGCAGTCGTAGGTCCCGCAGTCGCCGGCCGAGCAGGTGATGGCCCTCGCCGAAGTCGTAGCGGATCCCGATGCCGCTGATGAGCTCGACCAGGTACCGGTTCACGTCCTCGAAGTCCATCAGGTCCGTCATCAGCCGCCGCACTGCCTGCGGACCCGGCTGCAGAGACATCAGCACGGCCTGCACGCGGGTGCTGTCCAGCACCGCGGCGGCCACCGGGTGCCGTTCGGTGTGGTAGCTGTCCAGCAGCCCCGCCGGTGCCCAGCCGTTGACCGCCGCGGCCAGTTTCCAGCCCAGGTTGAACGCATCCTGGATGCCGAGGTTGAGCCCCTGCCCACCCAGCGGCGCGTGGATATGGGCCGCATCGCCAGCCAACAGCACTCGGCCGGTGCGGTAGCGCTCGGCCAGCCGGGTGGCATCACCGAAGCGTGACAGCCAGCGCGGCGAGTGCACACCGAAGTCGGTCCCGGCGAACACCCGCAGCTGGTGCTTCACCTCCTCGAGGGTCGGCGGGACCGAGCGGTCGTCGGCAACTCCCTCGGCGGGCACGACGACGCGGTACACCCCGTCCTCGAGGGGTCCGGCGCCGAACCCCTTTTGGGACTCCCGGACCTCGGCCACCACGGCGGCCAGCTCCTCCGCCGGCACGGACACCTCCATCTCACCCAGCAGCCACTCGGTCGTGGCGGGCTCGCCGGGGAAGCCGACGCCGAGCAGCCGGCGCACCGTACTCCGGCCGCCGTCGCAGCCGACGAGGTAGCGCGAGCGGAGTTGCGTGCCGTCGGCCAGCTCGGCGGTCACTGCGTCGTCGTCCTGGCTCAGCCCGACCAGCTCGACGCCGCGCCGGATCTCGACGCCGAGATCTCCTGCGTGCTCGGTCAGCAGGCGGTCGGTGGTGGTCTGCGGAATGCCGAGAATGTAGGCGTGTGCGGTGTCCAGCCGCTCGGGCGGCGGCTTGGCGATGCCGGCGAAGCCGCCGACCGGGTACTGCTGGCCGAGCGCGAGGAATCGCTCCAGCAATCCGCGCTGGTCCATCACTTCGATGCTGCGCGCGTGCAGGCCGAGCGAGCGGACGAGCCTGGTCGGCTCCGTCGCCTTCTCCAGCACGAGGACCTGCACACTGTGCAGCCGCAGCTCGCTGGCCAGCATCATCCCGGTCGGTCCGCCCCCAGCAAGGATCACGTCGATCATGAAACTCCGATTCACATCCCACTTTTCCGTGGGTTCTGGCAGCAGCAGAAGGATTCTGCAGCACTACCCGGGTCTTGCCGCAAGCCCCCCGGTGCGCTATACGTTGGAAGTGGCAAGGAGTGCAGCGTCTCCTTGCCTTTGTCGTTTGTTGAGCACGGACGGCCCCTCCTAGGCTGACCAGGCGCCCCCTCCCTCCAACAGCTGCTCGGGTTCGACGGCTCTGCGCTACTTCCTCATCGAGCAGATCGATCGAACCCGAGCAGCTGTGGAAGATGCGTTTCGGCGCGAACTGGCGCTGCTGCCGCTGGAGCACCTCGACGACGCTCTGGCCGGTCCTGCTCGAACGAGCCACGCCGTCGGCGGACGTGATCCACGGATGGAGGCCCAGCACGGGCGCGTGGAGGAACTCGTCCAGCAGTTGTCCGGCCTCATCGACCGGTGGGGGCCAGGTGCCGATCCTGCGGTCACCCAGGAGCTGGCGGCGACCATCGACGAGTTGCGCGCTGCCCTGCTGGAGCACCTCGACGACGAGGAGGAGCACATTCTGCCGATCGCGGCCCGCTCGATGTCGCCGCAGGAGTGGGAGGCCGTCGGTCAGCACGGGTTCTCTGAGATCGACAAGGCCGATCTGCCCATCCTGTTCGGCATGCTGATCGAGGACGCGACGCCGGAGGAGCGCAAGGAGATGTTCGCACGCCTACCCCTTCCGGCCCGGATGTACCTGCGCACCGTGGGGGCATGGCAGTACCGGCGCTACATCAAGGCTGTCCGCGAGACCTGACGCGAGTGCAGCGCGATCTTGGTCCTCACCAGCGTGAATACCGAACGCACCGTATCTGCTGTACTGGCCGGGTCGTTCCGTGGCCTCGCACAGGCATTACGCCCGGACGACATGTTGCCACGACCCCTCGACTCCCGACAGCGAGCTGATCATGACCGAGAGCGATTCCGTCCTGGACAAGGATGACCGTCTTGGCTTCGAACCCGTCGCGTTCTCCCAGACCTTCGTCGGTCATGGAGACCGGAACGGTGGCCGATGGCCCGGAATGATCGGGCAGCACCGCTGCGAGCACGGCCGATCCCACCGCGTAACTGCGACGACCGAGATCGAACGGGAACTCTGCGGCCAGCTCGCGCACGCTCGCCGTGCCGCCACCCTGCCACTGAGGCCAGATCAGCCGCAGATGCTCTCCTTCTGCTTCGCCAACCCACCCATGGCGACTCCCGTCTGAATGGCAATCACCTGATTCGACCACATGGCGGATGTGCCTCATGTCGCAGCAAGATTGGACAGTGAATTCCAAGCAGGAGCTGGTCGAGCGGCTGCTCGTCTTTCCCGCAGACAAGCCGTACACGAAGTGGACGGGGACTCACTGGCGACTGGTCGAGATCGCCGATTCCGGAATGCCGGTCGCCAGGGAGCGGCTGGCGACGGGCGTAGACGCAGAGCTTGGCTGGCTCCTCCCTGGGCTGGAACCGGGCAGGGTCCTGCGGGTTGCCGGCCGTGCTCGCCGGCATGCTTCGATCGAGGGCAATGCGGTGTACGCGTTGTCCCGCCTGGGTTACCCCGACGATCCGCGTACGCGGCGCCTGGTCGACGCACTGCTCGACTGGCAGTGGCCCGACGGCGGCTGGAACTGCGACCGTCACCCAGACGCTTGGCGCTCGTCGTTTCATGAGTCGGCGATTCCAGCCCTGGGTCTCGTCGCCTACGCCGACGCGACCGGCGACACGGACGCTCGTCGTGCCGCCGAGCGCACCGCGGAGTTGCTGTTGGAGCACCGGCTGTTCCGGTCGACCTCGACGCGAGAACCGATCCACCCGTCGTGGACGGTGCTGCACTACCCGCCCTATTGGCACTACGACGTCCTGCAGGGACTGCGGTTGCTCACCGCAATCGATCGGGTCGGTGACCCGCGCGCGGCGGACGCGCTGGAGGTCCTCGAAGGCGCCCGAGATCGCCGTGGTCGGTTCTCGGGCCGGCGCTGGTCGTCGCGCAGCCAACCTGCCGCTGTCGACTGGGGCCGCGGAACCGACAACCTGATGCTCAACGAGATCGCCACCTCTGTCCTCGCGACGGCCGGTCGGCCCACCGCCACCGCGCTCACCAGTCCTGACCGGTGAGCGGTCCCTGGTCCGCAACACATCGGGGCGCTGCAGAATTGCCACCGGCCCGAGGACCGATCCGCATCGAGCGCTGAGAGCTACTCGGCGGACATCCCGGCGAACTCGGCCATCTTGGCCATCCCCGGGCCCACCTGCCGGCTCAAACGCTCCTTGGCCGCGGTCACGGCGGCGGAGTCGGCCAGCTCGGGCGGGACGCGTGCCGGGTTGAGCGACACCGTGTCGACCCAATCCCTGATGTGGGGATGCGATTTGAAGGACGACGCGCGAGCGCCGAGCACCTGCTGGCGTGTCCAGTCGGCCGGTGTGTTGGAGAACGGTGCGGGCGGGCACAGGCGGTTCTTCTCGGCGTCGTCCCCGAGCGTCGCCTCGACGCGGCCGGCCAGTGCGGCACCGAAGCAGGGAAAGGTGGTCCGGATCGGTTGGAGTGTGATCGCCTCGCGGCCCCAGATCGGCACCAACGGCGGGTACTGCAGTCCCGAGGCGGCGCAGTGAACGACTACGGCGCTTGCGGCGATGGCGACCTCGCCCTCGGTGAGAACCAACCGGCCGGGCTCCACGCGCCGGACGTGGCCGAGCCGCACAACGCGCTCGATGGTGCGCAGCCGGTCGAGCTCCCACCGGGCGAGCGTCGGAATCTTGGCCATCGTCGGTGTCACGGACGGGTCGAACCGCACCATCAAGCCCGCTTCCTCGAGGAGAAAGAACAGATGCTCGGGAGTTCTGGCCGCCGCCGCTGCCTCCATGATGTCTGCCGCCGTGCCCAAGAACACAATTGGATCCGGCTGAACCACCGCACGGTCGAGCATCCAAGGGTCGCGGGGCCGTACCCAGACGATCGCATCAGGATCGACGCCGTTGTCGAGCAGCCAGATGCAGGCGTCGCTGGCGGTCTTCCCCGAACCCGCGATCACATACTGCGACGGCGCCTCCCCCAGGTTGACCAGATCGTTGACGGCGATCGCGTGTACGCCGTCCGCGACGCCGAACGGCGCTGGGGTGGTCGCCGGGATCATCGGCGAAAGGTAGCGGGCGTCGACGACCCGGCGCCGGCCGCGCACCTGATAACCCTGCCCGGACACGTGCGAGACGAATCGACCCTCCCCTACGTAGTCGCAATTGGGATAGAAGGAAACCCGGCCGGACGCGAGCAGGCGCTCGCGCAGCACGCGACCGTAGTACGCACAAATCTCCGGCGCGCTCGCCCTCTCGTGCAGGCCGGCCTCCGGGCCGTCGACCTGAATCCGATGGTCACCGAGCAGGGTCGACGCCACGCCATAGAAGGAGGAGGCCTGATGGAGGCGCACGAAGGGGTACGCGTTCAACCAGTGCCCGCCAACTCCGTGTCGGCGGTCGACCATGATCACGCTTACGTCCGCCTGGTCGACGAGGGCATCCGTGAAGGCCATTCCCGCTGCACCCGCGCCGACCACCAGATAGTCCGCTTCGAGCACGGTCGCCGCCACGGACCCATGTTGATGCCTCGTCAGGTGTCGGTCAACGGCCCCGAGACGTGGATTGCCGGCTGGTGTCGCACCGCGCACGTCGATGGCCCGAGCCAACACCGCGGCAGACCGGATCAGGCAGGCACCCGGAAGCGCTATCCGGCGGTCCCGATCCCGAACTCGAGCGCAGGCCTTTCTTGGCCAGATCACCGAGGAAGGTCGCGGTCGGCTCGACCGCCTCTGGCTCGAAGAGCTCCGGCCACAGGGCCTCGTACCGCTCGGCCACCCACTGATCAAGTCGCGATTCCGGCATGTTCAGCATGATGGAGCGTTCGGCTGGGTGGGGACGCCCGCCCCGCGCCGGCCGCGTCCCACCTGGTCGCGCAAGCGGGGGGTCAGCACGCAGAACTCGTGACCGTCGGGATCGGCCATGACCACCCAGCTCACCTGGCCCTGGCCGATATCGATGCGCGTCGCCCCGAGGGAGAGGAGACGGTCGACCTCGGTTTGTTGATCACCGTGGACGGGTGGAGCGAGGTCGAAATGGAGCCGGTCCTTCCGACTCTTCGGCATCAGTGGCGGACCGCCCCAGGTGATCTTCGGACCGCCGAGCGGCGAGCGGATCGCGGTCTCTTGATCCTGAGCCCAGACCAACGGCCAACCGAGCGCTTCACTCCAGAAGTACCCGACCTCCTGAGAACCATCGCACGACAGTGCGCCGATGAATCCACAGTCAGCGAGGAAGTTGTTGCCCGGCTCGATGACGCAGAACTCGTTGCCTTCGGGATCGGCGAGCACCACATGGCCCTCCTCAGGACGTTCACCGATGTCGATGTACCGGGCACCGAGCTCGAGTGACGTCGCCACCGTGTGCCGTTGGTCCTCCGGAGACGTACTCGTCAGATCGAAGTGCATCTGATTCTGGCCGGTCTTCTGTTTCTCGGTCGGAAGAAATCGGATCCGGAATCCGGTGTCATCGCTCGGCACAAGCGCGATGCCGTCCCCCGCATCGTCAGCCATCCACCCAACCCAGGACGCCCGCCCAGAAGCCTGCGAGACGCGACGGGTCGTTCGCCTCGAAGCAGAGCGCAACGAGGTGGCAGGTCATCGGTCCGCATCTCCGATCGGCTCACGCACCGCCCCGACGGGTCAGCTCGTCCGTGCCGACAAGAACAGCGACGCTATCCCGCGCGGGCCTTGCAGGCAACGGGACGGGCCCAGCGGGCGGCAGGATGCGCTCCATGGACGACGGCGGCGGCACCGCCAACGGCACGCGCTTCGGCATCACCGAAGCTGCCCACCACGGCGACGAGTTCACAACAAGCCCGACCGGGCTCGGCCCATCATCGTCTTGGTCGACCTGACCGGCACCCCGCACCGATCTCGACCAAGATCTCTGTCGTCGAGGCAGCAACCAGACATCCAGCGACCAGACGATACGCACATCGGACCTCAGCCTCCTCGGAGCAGATCACCCCCGTCGGCAGTCACCACAGGTGCCATGCACGACGAGGCGGTCGAGGTCGGCGTCGAAGCCGTAGGTGCGGATCAGGGTGAGGGCAAGGGCTCCGAAGTCGTCGGGTTGGGCGTCTGTGACGTGTCCGCACTGGCTGCAGGCCAGATGAACATGCGCCGGGATCGCCTTGGAGTGATAGACCGTACTGCGGTCGGCGAGATTGACGTGCTGGATCACGCCGAGCTCTTCCAGGAGGGCCAGGCTGCGATAGATCGTGGACAGGTTCAGAGTGGGAGCCTCGTCGGCAAGGCTCCGTTGGATGTCGTCGGCCGTCGCGTGACCCAGCTGCTCGACGGCCTGCAGCACCACCTCGCGTTGAGGCGTGAGGCGGTTACCTTGCTCCCGCAGTACAGTCTTCCAGCTTCGGCCAGACTCCGGAGTCGCCATTCGATCTCCCATCATGTCCTGCCTTCGACGAATGCGGGTACGGGACTACTCGGACGGACCCTCCGATGCATCCGGTCGAGCACTGCGGTCAACGCTACTCAAGGACACCTGGTTGACTTAGGCTGGCTTGTTGCAAGAGGTTCGCAATAGTCCAGCCGTAAGAGCCCTCGGACGGAGGCGACGTGCACGTACCTGACGGGTTCCTCAACGTGCCCACCTCGCTGGCGACCGGTTTGGTCGCCGCGGTCGGAGTCGGTCTGGCCCTGCGCGGGGCTCGCAAGGAGCTCGACGAGCGCACCGCACCACTGGCCGGAGTCGTCGCAGCATTCGTGTTCGCGACCCAGATGATCAACTTCCCGGTTGGCGCGGGCACCAGCGGGCACCTCCTCGGCGGAGCGCTCGCGGTTGCCCTGGTCGGCCCGTGGACCGGCGTACTGGTGATCAGCGTCGTGCTGTTCGTCCAAGCACTCCTCTTCGCCGACGGGGGGCTGACGGCTCTCGGCACCAACATCACCTTGATGGCACTGGTCGGCGCCGGTGTCGCCTGGCTGGTGATCGTGGCGGTCCGCCGATTGCTGCCGAAGCGCGTGGCCTCGGTGCCGATTGCGGCTGCCATCGGCGCTCTCGTCTCGGTTCCCGCCGCCGCCACCGCGTTCACGATCCTGTTCGCCACCGGAGGTGTTGCCGAGATCCCCGCCGGCGCTGTGCTCACCGCGATGGTCGGGTGGCACAGCCTCATCGGCATCGGCGAGGCGGTGATCACCGGGCTGGTGGTCAGTGCGGTCGTGGCCACCCGACCTGATCTGGTGTATGCCGCCCGCCCTGTCCTCGAGACCACCCGACTGGAGATCCGCGAAACGGGAGTGACGGGATGACCGAGCAGCCGACCCGCACGACGACGACGAAGAGGCTCGGTATGCGACGGTTCGTGCTCGTGTTCGCGGCCGCGGCCCTCGTCATCGCGGGCGTGCTGAGTTTCTACGCGTCCGGACACCCCGACGGCCTGGAGTTCGTCGCCGAGTCCACCGGATTCCTCGAGACCGCCCAGGACTCCGCTGCCGCCGGCGGCCCGCTGGCCGACTATGCCGTGTCGGGCGTCGAGGATGCCCGACTGTCCGGTGGCCTCGCGGGCATCATCGGCGTGCTCGTGACGCTGCTGCTGGCCGGTGGCCTGACCTGGGTGGTGCGGCGACGACGGACGGTCGCCGGGCCGAAGGCCTGACTCGTGGGCGGTGCACATGGCCACGGGCACGCGCTGTACTACGCCGCGGACTCACCCGTGCACCGAGTCGCCGGCCACCTCAAGATCGTCGCCCTACTGGGGTTCATGATCATCGTGGTCGCCACCCCGGGCTATTGGTACGCCGCGTTCGCCGGGTACCTCGGCTTCCTGATTGTCGTGGTGGTCCTCGCGCGGGTGCCCCCAGCTCATCTCCTGCCGCGAATGTTCGTGGAAGTTCCGTTTGTCGTCTTCGCGGTACTGCTGCCCTTCGTGGCTCTCGGACCGCGGACGGAATTCCTCGGACTGACCGTCAGTGCCCCGGGTCTGTTCGCAGCCTGGACGCTGCTCGCCAAGGCCACTCTTGGCGTGATCGGCGGCCTCACCCTGGCCGCGACCACCGAACCGCAAGAAATGGTGCGGGGGCTCGAGCGACTGCGGCTGCCCCACACCATGGTGGAGATCATGAGCTTCATGGTGCGCTATCTGGAGGTGGTCGGCGATGACCTTCGCCGACAACAGATCGCCCTGGCGTCGCGCGGGTTCTCCGCCCGCGACCCGCGGCAGTGGCCGATCCTCGCGCGATCCGCCGGCGCGCTGTTCATCCGCTGCTACGAGCGCGGCGAACGGGTCCACCTCGCGATGCTGTCCCGCGGCTACACCGGTCGGACGCCGGGTACGTGACTGGGTTTGCTCCGCTCATGACGACGCCCGTCCTCGACGTCCGGGGTCTGGCCTACGCGTACCCCGACGGCCACCAGGCTCTTTTCGGCGTGAGCCTGCATGTGCACACCGGCGAACGCGTGGCGCTGCTCGGCCCCAACGGTGCCGGCAAGACGACCCTGGTGCTGCACCTCAACGGGATCCTCCGCGCCGGCTCGGGCACCGTCGAGGTCTCCGGGCTACCGGTCGAGAAGGCCAACCTGGCCGAGATTCGCCGCCGCGTCGGGATCGTCTTCCAAGACCCCGACGACCAGCTGTTCATGCCCCGGGTGCGCGAGGACGTTGCCTTCGGGCCGGTCAATCTCGGCCTGCGGGGCGATGCGCTCAACGATCGAGTCATGACGGCCCTGGAAATGGTCGGCATGGCGGAGTACGCCGACCGGCCCCCGCACCACCTCAGCTTCGGCCAGCGTCGCCGGGTCGCCGTCGCGACGGTGCTGGCGATGGAGCCCGAGATCCTCGTCCTGGATGAGCCGTCCTCCAACCTCGACCCCGCGTCCCGGCGTGAGTTCGCCGACATCCTCCGCTCGCTCGGTGTGACCGTGCTGATGGTCACTCACGACCTGCCGTACGCCCTGGAACTGTGCGAACGGTCGGTGGTCCTCTCCGACGGTGTCGTCGTCGCCGACGGACCCACGTTTGACGTGCTCACCGACGATGCTGCCATGAAGGCACATCGGCTCGAGCTGCCCTTCGGCTTCGACCCCCGAGCAACCCGCGCCGGCGACTAGCCGAACGAGGAGCGCAGACGACCCGATCGGAGGCCTCGCGCAGCGCGGTGAACGACGCGACGAGAGCGAGCCGCTCCCGGCGGAGCAGCGGATCATCCAGCTCGCACCCATTCCGGACCCAGGCGTCGGAGAGGTCCATCGCCTCGACCCGCAGCTCCGCCGCGCGCTGTGCGTCGGCGGGGTCAGCCGCGTAGACGTAGGCGTAGAGCAGGACCAGGCTGCTGACCAGCAACTCCCGGTCGACCGATGCCTCGTGCTGGTGCTCGCGATGCACCCGCCACCGGCCCACCTCGAGACGGGCGGCCACGGTCGGGTCAACGTGTATCCGTCCGGCTCGATCGACGAGGGCGTAGAAGCGCGTCATGTGCCGCTGCGCCGCACCCGGGTCGTTGTCGGGCCACGGCGCCCGGGCCCGGTTGGCGAGCATCACGTGCCAGGCGCCGACAAGGTCACCGATCAGCCCCAGCGCAAACCCGTACCGGATCAGGCCGAACGTGCCGATCAACATCCGCAGCCAGTCGCGGCGACAGTAAGCCGCCCACGCGTCGCATTTCGGCCCGCCCCACGGCCACCGGGTCGAACTCAAACCGCCGCCTCCTGCCGCTCATGGCTGCGATGTTTCCGTATTCTCGGCGGCGGGGTACAGACGGCGGGCGACGATGCGGGGTGAAGACTGCGGGCGACGATGCGGGGTGAAGACTGCGGGGTGAAGACTGGGCGCCATGCAGCACGATGGGCGGCCGAGGGGCGCCATCGACGAAGTGGTTCATGCGCTGCAGCGACGGCTCGACGACTTGCCGGCCGGGCTGGAGCATCGGCGAGTGTTCATCGAGACGTACCGGCGACCACCGAGGCGATCGGTGCTGCGGTGGCTGACGCGTTCTTCGAGGATCCCGGGTGGGTGACGCGCTGGGACATCGCGTTCGCCGACATCTTCCTCGCCGCGCACGACGCCGACCTCGCCGGCGGCGAGGTGCCCCGCCCATGGCGGCTCGCGTTCACCGCCGATCCGAGCCTGCCCGTGCCCCACGCACCTGCTGCTGGGCATGAACGCACACATCAACTACGACCTGCCGCCGGCGATACTCTCAGTTATCGACGACGGCGAGTTCACCGATTCGGTGCTGCTGGACCGTCGCCGCCGCGACCACGAGCGGATCGACCGGATCCTCGCGTCGCGGGTTGCCGCGGAGGACATCGAGATCGACGGTCGGCGCAGCGTGCTCGATCGGCTCCTCAAGCCGCTCCACCGGCTCAGCTCACGCCGCTTCCTGCGCGAGGCCCGGCCGAAGGTGTGGCTCAACGTCGCCCAGCTGCAGGCCGCCCGCGGCGACGGTCCGGCGGCGTACGCGACACGGCTCGGCGAACTCGAACTTCTCTCGGCGGCCAAGATCGCCGACCTGCTCACGCCTGGACCGGTGCTGCTCAGGCTGGCGGCGATCGCCTTCGGCGTCACGCTCCCGCCGCCGTAGCCGCACCGACGTCGTTGGAAGCTACGGTTCGATGGGAGGTGGAATCGACGTGACCGTGATCCGCATCGGCGTTCTGGGTGCCTCGCGCATCGCACCCTTCGCCGTGATCAATCCGGCCCGCAAGCACCCTGAGGTCGAGGTCACCGCGGTCGCGGCCCGGGAGCTCTCTCGGGCCCAGCGCTTCGCGGCACGGCACGCGATCCCGCAGGCGTACGGCTCGTACGCCGACCTCTTGACCGACCCGGCGATCGACGCGGTCTATATCGGCCTGCCGAACGCGTTGCACGGACAGTGGATCGCCGCTGCCCTGGATGCCGGCAAACACGTGCTCTGTGAGAAGCCGTTGGCCGCCAACGCCGAGGAGGCGGCCACGGTCGCCGAACTCGTGGCTGCTCGTGCGGACCTGGTGGTCATGGAAGCCTTCCACTACCGCTACCACCCGCTGACGGCGCGCATGCTCAAGATCATCGAGTCGGGTGAGCTCGGGACGATCGAACGCCTGGAAGCATCCTTCTGTTTCCCGGTCCCGCCCCCGGGAAACATCAGGTGGAGTTACGAGCTCGCCGGGGGCGCCCTGATGGACGCCGGTGTCTATCCGATCCATCTTCTGCGCACCCTGACCGGCGCCGAGCCCGAGGTGGTCGCAGCGGAGGCGCAGACGCGTCGGCCCGACGTCGACCGGGTGTTCAGGGCGGCGCTGACGTTTCCCAGCGGGACAGCGGCGAGAATCACCACGTCGCTGTGGTCACGCCGGATCTTCAGCGCCCGAGTCGTGGTCGTCGGCTCCGCGGCGACCATGGACGTGATGAACCCGTTCCTCCCGCACGTCTGGCATCGCCTCGTTCTCCGTACGGGGCAGCGGCGGCAGCGGACCGAGTACGTTCCCCGTAGACCGTCGACCTACACCCACCAGCTGCGCGCCTTCGCCGATGCGGTGCTGCGAGGAGCACCGGTGCTCACGAGTGTGTCGGACGCGATCGCCACCATGCGGGTGATCGACGCCTGCTACGCCGCGGCCGGTCTGCCGCGCCGCGAACCACGCTGAAGAGGAGACTCTTCTCGTGCCGCTGCGTCGACTGCTGATCTTCGTGTGCGCGGTCGTCCTGCTCGATACGGCGTTCTATGCCGTGGTTGCGCCGCTGCTGCCGCAGCTCAGCGCGGAGCTCGGTCTCAGCAAGGCGCAGGCCGGCGTGCTGACCGGGGCGTACGCGGCCGGCACACTGGCCGGGGCCCTCCCGATGGGACTGCTGGCCAGCAGGATCGGACCGCGCCGGGTGTTGTTGCTCGGCTTGGGTCTGCTGGCCGGGACCTCGGTGATCTTCGGACTCGTACGCGAGATCGTCGTGCTCGACCTTGCTCGATTCGCCCAAGGGATTGGTGGTGCGTGTTCCTGGGCTGGAGCCATGGCCTGGCTCCTCCAGGCAGCACCGGCCAGTCGCCGGGGCGAACTGATCGGCACCGCGGTGGGTTCGGCAATTGCGGGCGCCTTGCTCGGGCCGGTGCTGGGTGGGGTGGCCAGTGCCGCCGGACAGGCGGTCACGTTCAGCTGCGTGGCCGCTCTCGCCGTCGGCCTCGGACTGTTCGCCTTACGCGCGACCGCTCCACCGCGTGGAGATGTGCAGACCCTGGGTGATGTCCACCGCGCTCTGGGCTCGCCGCCGGTTCGGCTCGCCGCCTGGTTGGTCGTGCTGCCCGCCCTGGGCGCGTCGGCGCTCAGCGTGCTGGTGCCCTTGCGATTGGCCGAACTGGGGCTGACCCAGCTCGTCATCGCCGGGACCTTCCTCGTCGCCGCGGGTGGTGAGGCTCTGGTCAGCCCGGTGGTCGGGAGGCTGTCGGACCGCAGCGGTCGACTGCTTCCGGTGACGATCGGCCTGGTGGCCGCCGCCGTGTTGATCGCAGCGCTCCCCTGGCCCGTCGTCGGGTGGGTGGTCGCGGCCGGGTTCGTGCTGATCACGATGGCGCTGGGCACATTCTGGGCGCCCGCGATGGCCATGCTGTCCGACCACGCCGAAGCCACCGGTCTCCAGCAGGGACCGGCACTGGGTCTGGTCAACCTGGCCTGGGCCACCGGCGCCACCGTGGGTGCCGTCGCCGGCGGGTTCGTCGCCAGCCGGACGTCGGACGCTGTGCCCCTCCTCGTGCTGAGCGGACTCTGCGTGCTGACCCTGGTGGTGGTGAGAAGGTCCTCGAGCGGATCAGTCGTGGGACTCGGTCGCTCCGGCGTGATCATCGAAGGGTCGAAGCGGTAGACGGGCGCGGTGGCCAGCGGTCCGGAACGGTGGAACGCCGCAGCAGAGCGTGCGATTCTCGGGATGTGATGTAGTCCCGCAGGCTGCGGGCCTGCTTGGTGGCGGCGATCTCGGTTACGGGCCAGAGCGCTATGGCGGTCAACAGGAACAGCACCAAGGTTGCGGCGAAGAACGCCCGGTCTCGCGGATCTGGTAGCGCCGCCGGCGGCACCAGGATCAACCCCACGAGGGCGACGTACGCGATGACCAGCGGGAGCATTGTGATGCTGAGCCAGATGAGCAGAGGGCCACGCCGCCAGGGCACGCGCAGCGCACCGGCCAGGCCGAGCGCGGTGAAGTGCAGCACGATCGCTACGACGGCGAGGATGGCGTTGATGATCACGGTGTCCGCGGCCACCGGCTCCCGGGCGAATGCGACGCTGAGCACCAGCCAGAGGCAGACGAGGGCGCCGAGGACGACCGAGCGCCGCTTCAGCGACCGTTAGAGCCGGTCGAGGTTGTTGGCTGCGCGACGTTTCTGGGTGTCGTCGTAGGCGCTGATCGCCGCATCCAGCGCGAGCAGACTGCGTTGGGCGATCTCTTCGCGCTGGGAGGTCACGAAGTTACAGCTGAGCATGATCAACGTGGCCAGGGCGATGAACTCGACGGCGTTGAACACGGTGCGGTCACCGTCGAGGATCTGGATGATGGTGGCGACGAGGAGCATCCAGCAAGCCACCGCGATGACCAGCGCCACAAGGCGCAGGACGCTCTTGGTGCGCAAGATCGTCGAGGTTCGCTCGAAGTCCTCTTCCGAGGCCTCCTTCGAGCCTGGGTCAGGCAGTTCGGCTCGAGCGTTGTAGAAAATGATGGCCACGGCGATGGCCGCCAGCGCTCCCACCGTCTCCATCGGGTCCTGCGTCGGCGGAAACACTCGGGCGAGTCGAGTCAGGGCTGGCCACAGGGCGCACCGAAACCGCCGGGTGGTTCGGCCGCATCGACCATCGCCGACACCAAGAACACCAGGAGAGCAGGAACGGCAGACCGGCCGACCGTCATCACGAACGCACGCTGGCCCGCCATGACCCGCCTGCGCGCTTGCCTGGGGCGCTGTCCAGGCTGGGCCGGGTCATTCCAGACCCGCCGCCACCGCCACCAGCAGGAGCACGACCCTCGGGAGGATTGCGGCCTTCTCAAGGTCGCTGAACCTGGTGGTCATGTCAGGGCCTCCACAGTGATGAAGCTCAACGTGGTCGCCAAGCCTCAGCTGTACAGCTCGGAGCGTGCCCGTCGGGCCGCTGCGACCCGTTCTCCAGGCTTCGAAATCCCGGATCGGACCGCCAACAGGTGAACCAGCCAACTCGAGGGCGGGTTTCTCCCATCTGGACCGCGTCATGGCTGCCGTCAGCTCCAGCGCCGGAACGAGCGGACCACACCATCACAGAGCGTCATTCGGGTCGAGCAGGACTAGGTGGCCGTCCAACCGCCGTCGACGGTCAAGGTCTGACCGGTGAGGTAGCTGGATGCAGCCGAAGCAAGGAACAGCAACGGTCCGTCGATCTCCGCCAGCTCGGGGATCCGCCCGAGCAGGCTGCGCCGCTCGATTCGCGCTCTCTGCTCCGGGTCGGCCAGCCCGCCGGTGAGCTCGGTGGGAAAGAAGCCGAGAGCCAGGGCGTTCACCGTACGCCGTGCTCGCCCCACTGCGCGGCCAGGTGCCGGGTGAACTGAATCAGCGCACCCTTGGAAGCGTTGTACCCAGCCATCGGCGCCCGTGAGCCCACCAGCCCGAAGATCGAGGCGGCGAGCCGCTGCAGCCGGTCCTCGCGACGGGCGGTGAGCACGACCTCGGCTCCGGCGGCATGGAGGACCGCGGCGAAGCGAGCGCCGAGTCCGGAAGACGCGCCGGTGACCAGGGCCACCCGACCGTCGAGGCGGAAGAGATCAGCGGAAGTCACACTCATCAAGGACCTCACCGGAAGGGTGCGCACTCGTACTGCGAGGAGTTCAGGAACACCGGGTCGATCACGGTCCGCGCCAGGCGGATGCGGTCGAGTCAAGACGGACCAATGCTGCCGATCGATCGGTGGCGGGGGTTGCGTCGATGGCGAGCCGAACGGGAGGCACCCGCAGGCACAGCGGTGGACCTCTGCAAGGCGAGACCGCGATGATCATGATTCGCGGTGATCAGCAGGCCATCCTGCAAACGACTCTGCTGGCCAACACCCCTACTGCGGCGAGGCATCGCCGGTACCCAGGCGACCGTCAGCATTGACTGACCTTTCCATCAGGCAGGCGGTTTCACGGTCCGGCTCATCACCGACGGGCTTACTCTCCAGTAGAACGAACCGCGCATCGGACGTGAAGCATGAGAGGTGATCCGGTCACGTTCGCATGGTGCGGTGGCGGTGGGCGGCGATGGCTCCGGTGATGCGGGTGTTGATCAGCGGTCGTTGTTGGGGGTCGAGCGGGTAGGGGGCCCGCCACTCGGGGAGTCGGTCGGTGTTCATCTGGCAGGTCCAGCCGCGGATGGCGAAGTGCAGATGGTGGTAGCGGCAGAGCAGGGTCAGATTTGTGGTAGCCGAGTTGCGGCACCCAGTGAGGGGTGACCGTGTAAGGTGTTCCGCTTCGCGTCGCGAGCGCTTGCGGGAGGTATCACCATCCCCCTCCAGCAATCCCGTCGGGTCGGGCAGGCGTGGCGCGGTTCCTCGACGATTCCGACCTGATCCCGAAGCCGATGATGGCGTCAGCCCAGCGGCTTCGTACCTCCATCGGTGCGGATCTACGAACCCTGGCCAACGGTGCGATCACCGCTGCCGACATGATCACCGTCGAGCTACACCATCCGGCGGACCTACTGGGCTTCGTCTTGATCAAGTGGCCCGATGCGCCGTCGGTCACCACGGTCCAGCTTCTCGGTGGCGGCACGAACCCGGGCGGCGCGCCGGCGTAGCCGGTGTCGATCAGGACCGAGGACGCGTCGGTGCGAACCGCGTACGCGCACGTCTGTATCCGCCCCCCATGGTCCGACGCGGAACACGCCAGGCGCAATCTCGGCGACCCGGAACACGGGATAGCGGTCGGCGATCTCAGTCAGGTCGTCGAGGGTCGGATGGTCCAGGCCGAAGTAGTCGCGGGTCGCCTGGTCCGCGACGTCGTCGCCGCTGCGCCGACGCGCGGCGGCCAGGTAGGCCGCCAGCACAGGAGGACGTTCCTGCACTGGCAGCTCCTCCAGCCGTACTGGGTTGGCGCCGCGGCGATGCAGCACCGCGTGACCGTTTGAGGCGCGCACGTTGCGGACCCAGTGCGACTCGCCTGCCAAGGCGACCAGGTATCGGGCTCCTTGGTACTCGGTTATCAGAACGGGCGTCCGCCGTGGCCGTCCGCTGCGACGCCCCCGTACCTCGAGGGTCACCGCGTCCCGCGGAGCCAGTCCCAGCGAGGTAAGCGGCACACCCACCAGCCGGTTCAGCTGCCGGTACCAGGGCGCGGGACGGCGATATCGGACAGGCGCCGCGTAGTTCTGGGGCGGGAACAGCCGTGCCAGCGCCGCCTTCAAGCCGCGACCACGCCGTCGCACCGAGGATGCCTCCGTTGGTGCCCGGTCCGCTGCGCCGATGTCGTGGTCGGCTTCCAGATAAGTCTTGAGCCGTCGCCATATGCCACGCTCCAGGCGTGCCCCGGTCCATGTGGCCAGCGGCCCGGCTAGCCGCAGCCAGCCGCGCGGCCGGAACAGCCATCTCCATTCGACCGTGCTGCCGTCCGAGCCGTTCACCAGCGATGGCCCGACGCGAATGTCTCCATGGACGTCCATCCCGGTTGAGGTGATGTGCCACCGCAACCTGCTGGGCGGGTCGTACTCGAGCAGCTCGATGTGCACCGGTGCCGTGAAGCGGAACGGCCGCATCTGTTGCACGAACCGGGTTCCCGGCCCGATCGGCCCAGGGGTGAGCTTGGCTGCCGACACCACGACCGGGTTGTAGGCGGGCTCAAGCCGCGGATCGGTCAAGCAGTCGAACACGACCTGGGGTGGACGGCCGATGATCGTGGTGCCGGTGATAACAGCCACGATGTCAGCCACCGTCGCTGGATGCTGGAGCCCGGCGTCGGCCCGCAAGCAACCCGACCGTCGCCGCGATGTACAGCAGCAGGATCGCCGGCTCCAGCGGGTCGAAGCCCACCGCTCCGGGCACCTTGGCGGTGTCCTGCACGATCAGCGCGACCAGGTAGCTGACCTGGTGCAGCACACCCGACACCAGCGCCAGAGTCGCGAGCACGAACCCCCAGGGTCGCCGCCGCCACAGCAACACCGCCGCGATCAGATACAAGGGGACGAGCACGGTGAGGTCGAGCACGATGCCGAGGTGCACCACCGTCTCGGTCTCCACCAGCGCGCTGCCTGTCGGCAACGAGCCGGTGACCAGGTAGTCGACGCAGACCGCCAGCCACATTCCGCCGAGCGCGACGGCCAACACTGCGAGCACGGTAGCGACGGCTCGGACCGGCGTCCGTGCCGTGAAGCCGACGGCCAGTTGGGTGGTGTCGAGTGAGACCAGAGACAGGATCAAGCCGGCGAGGGACCCGGAGAAGACGACCGCATGCAGCAGGAGGAGGTCGTTGAACCCGGTGCCGAACAGGTGGTAGGCGTAGGTGTAGGCCAGGTACAGCAGCAGGCTCGCCACGACCAGCCGCGCCCACTCCGACCCGCCGCGGCCCTTTCCCCACGCTACGAACAGAGCCGGTGCCACGACGGCCAGCGTCACCGCGTCGTAGCCGCGGAACATCGCCGCGGTCGCGACGTCACCGACGTACACATCGTCAAGCAGCAGACCCAGGAGGCTCGCTGCCAGTGCGCATACAGCCACGGTGAGCACGACCCACCAGACGCCATGCCGATGCTCCACACCGGCACGATCAGCAGGCCGCCGCACTCGGCTCGGTGAGCTCCTTTGTGCAGACACCTTCCGACACCCCGCTCTCATCCGCGGCATGAGGGCACATCCCTGTGCGTGCCGCCATCTCCGACGCTAGACGGGTGCTGCCTGACAATCCCAGAGGCAAAGGTCTCGTCCCAGTTCGACCAAAGGCCCACGAGCCATGATCCGCGCCTGATCCGATGACGTGGGCGGCATCGCTGGTATCCGCGCCTCGATCGTAGTCGGGCCCGGAAACCCGACGTGGCAGTGTGGTGCTCGGTGACCCGGCAGTCCTCACCTGGAGCAACGATCCTCTGCCCGGTCAGATCCGAAGGCACGAGAAGCAACATGCCGCCGGCTTGGCCTCCGCCCGCGGTCCGGTTCGCGGACCAACGTCCACCGGAGCATCGACGGCAGTCCCGGATGCCCTGACCGAAACGTCTGCGGCTGAGCCACGGGTCAGCGAAGCGCATCCATGGCCGAGTGATGATACACGGGGTCTTGGAGCTCTCCAGCCTCGCGGCTCAAGGGCTCGGATGTCTCTCTCCGGTTGATCTCGTAGGGCGCTCCGCTGCCGTGACGACGGCGACCAACAACCAGGCCAGGACCACGTCTACGGCGGGCCCGAGGCGGGACTCGGCGAGGAACAGGCCAGTTGTCGCGATCGAGGCATGGAACAACAGCGCGAGCAGAAGGCTGCCGTCGGTGTGGTTGAACACCCAGGTGAACAGCACCGACGTTGCGATGATGCCGAGCAGCTCCCAGCCGATCTCTGCCACGGGCAGCTGATCTCGCCACAGCCACAGCGGCAAATGCCACAGGCCCCAGAGCAGGCCCAACATCACGCCGGCGCGCGATGCGCTGTGACTCCACTGCATCCTCGGCAGGGCGTAGCCGCGCCAACCCGGTTCCTCTCCCATCGAGCTGCCCACCAGCAGCTGCTGGACGAACACCATGGGCAGGAATGTCAGCCACGGCACCGCGCCGATCACTTCCTGGGGGAGCGGATACGTCTGGAGGAACGGAGGATCGTCGAGCCGTGGGATCGTCGCGCCCAGCGCCACCGACACCGCCGTGGCGGCCAGCGACAGCAGGGCCGGCAACAGCAACACGACGGCGTACCAGTACGGCTGGACCCGCCAGATCAGCAGCCGTCGGCCCAGGTCCCGGAAACCGGTGCGGCCATCGAACAGTGCCGTCGTCAGCAGCGCGGCCAGCAGCGGACCGAACGACCCCAGCAGCGTGAGACCGGTGGCCGGGTCACCGGATGTGCCCACGCTCAGGATGGCGGGTAGCCACGCCGACCAAGACACCGCGAACGCCACGGTGAAGAAGACCGTGAGGGAGTGGCCATGCGGTTGCCTCCTGGTGTGGGCAGGCGTCAGTTGGCGTGACACATGTCCACCGAACCAGGTCGTTGTCGCGACGCCCAGAGCCGAACGACCCAGCCGGTGCGGACGCCCTGCCCGAACACCGCAGTCCGCTGAAACATGGATGCGCCGTCGTCGCGATTCCGGGGCGAACGTCCCGCTCGGCACCTGCGATCGGCCCTGTGCCATTCCAGCACCCGGCGAGATGGTGGTCGCAGGAGGAGGTGGACAGTCATGTTCACAATTCGCAGAACCTGCCCCCGGATGCTCGCCGGCGATCCGTTGGCCTCGGCTGCCATCCTTGTCCGCGGCGACGGGATGCGCCGGCGCCTTGACTGGTCAGCTTGGTCGGATGACGAACGCAATGATCACCACCACGTCGATCAGGTTCAGGACGATGTGGGCGACCACTGCGGGCAGGATGCTCCGGGTGCGGAGCGTGATGTAGGTGAGCGGCAGAACCGCGAGGATCCGGGTCGGAGTCAGCCACAATGTCCACACGTGGTACAACGCGAAAAGGACCGCATGGGCGAGTGGGGCGGTGCGGCCCAGCCGTGCCGGCATCCGGGGCAACAGGAACCCACGGAAGTAGGCCTCTTCCACCACCGGTGCGATGAAAACGCTCCCGACGAGCACCAGGACCGCGGTCCACAGCAACGCGCTGTCGCCGTAGCCGCCCGTAGTCCCTAGCTGGGGTTTCCATGAATCGGGCCAGGCCCGGAACAGCGTTTGCTCGAGCCACGCGGTGACCGGTCGTGTGAGTATGAATGCGGCGGCCGCGGCGCAGATGATCAGCGTCGCCCATCCAAGGGTCGCAGCAAGGGTCGGAACACGACGCAGCGCGATGGTCGGCTCCCCGGGCGGCCGTCGGCGGGAGGAAACCGTGAGGATGCCGATCATGAGCGGACCGGTGACAAGCAGCGCCTGGGCGCCGACGGCCGCTGCTGACGGCAGCCCCAGGGCGCGGGCCGCGGGGACCAGTGCCAGGTAGGCCGCACCGACCACCAAGCCCGGCCCCAGGTGAAGGAGCAGCGAGGACGGCAAAGTGTGAGGGGTTGGCGGCACGGCAACGCCACCGCCAGTGGGATGGCCGCCTGACGCTTCGGGTCGGATCGGCGATCCCGGGCTGTCCATCGGGTGCATCGTAGAACCTGCCGGGCGCCCAGTGTCACCCGCTGCAGTCAAGACCGAAGTTGGCCACCCGATAAGAGGACGGCATACCGAACACTGCGCCGGTCGTCCAACAGGCTGAGGACGACCTCACCGGAACGGCGTTTTCGGTGAGCCATCCTCGCGCGCTGCGCAGAGAACGCATGGCGACACCCGTCGCAGTGGCCCGGCGAGGACGGAGCCGTCGTGCAGGCCACCTGCACACCTGGCCACCCGTCCCGGGCATGGCGGCAAGGATCAGCGTGTTGATCCACTGTGTTCCTGGTCCATCAAGGGTCCCCTTGCGGTGGAACTCCCCCGTCCCGCAGAACGGACGCTTGATGAGACTCTCTACGAGTTCACCGTTACCTCGACGACGCTGTAGGCGGGGTCGCTGTTGTCGCAGCTCACTCAATTGGTCGTCGTGGCGCTTGCTGCTGGTCGTCGGTGATTACCCGGTTCGATGCGGTTTGGGTCTTGGTTTCGGTGTTCGGTTCCGTTTCCGTAGGGGTCGGTGATCTCACGTAGGAGTTCGAGCGCCTCGCATAGTTGGCCCATTCGGCGTCGACCGAGATGGGCTGTCCATTCAGCGTCGATTCGGGCTTCCTCCTGCCGCGCGATCGGGATCAGTCTCTCGCCCCGAGGGGCAATCCGCACGAGACGGGCGCGTGCGTCGGTCGGGTCGACAACTCGTTCGACGTATCCGGCCGATTCGAGGCGGTCGACCAGAGCGGTGGCGGTCTGTTTCGATACCTGCGCCTGCTCGGCCAAGTCGCTCAGCCGGGTGCCGTGCGGCCCGATGCGGGCGGCGATCCGTGCTTGGGCGAGGGTGAAGTCGGTGTAGCCGGCTGATCGTGCGGCCGCGATGATCCGGTTCTCCGCCGAGCGGCTGGCGATGAACATCAAGACGGCGACGTGAAGTTTTTCTGACATGACGGCCCTTGCGTTAGTCCTAATATCGAAATACTTTAGTCCTATAATCGTACTTGTTCCGGCCGGATCCGGCCACGAACACGCCAGAGAGGCGACCCGATGAACGACCCCGAGGTGTGGTCGGCGATCGATGACCAGAGGCGCTGCACAGCAGAGCTGCTGGAACAGCTCTCCGAGGAGGAGTGGCGCCATCCCTCGCTGTGCCCCGGCTGGACGGTGCGGGATGTGGTCGCTCACCTGACCCTGCAACAGCTGCAGATCGGCGACGTGTTGACGATGGTGCTCAGACATCCTGGCAGCCTCGGCGACATGAACAGGATGATCCGGGTATGGGCGCGGCACAAAGCCGAACAACCGGTTGAGCGGCTCATCGACGAACTCCGAGCGACGGTCGGATCCCGGCGATCCAACATCGGCGTCACGAACCTGGAGACGCTGATCGACATCCTCGTCCACGGCCAAGACATCGCCATCGCCCTGAAGCGTGACCTGGTGATGCCGACCTCGGCCTGCGTCACTGCCGCATCCCGAGTCCGATCACAGCTCGGCACGCGAACCGGACGGGTCTTCACCGACGTCGGCGCTCAACGGTTCAGGTTCACCGCCACCGATGCAACCTGGTGCGAGGGAGACGGCCCTAAGATTCGCGGGCCCATCGGCGCGATCCTGCTCCTCCTCACCGGTCGCCTGGCCGCACTGCCCCAGCTGACCGGGCCGGGAGCAGATGAACTGCGGTCCCAGTTCATTCCGGTATGACGCTTTCAGTGCCGCTCCGGCAGAGCGGCGTGACGGATGGGGTGGGGTCATGTTTGCTCAAGTGATCACCGGCGGAGTCCGGGATGCGGATCTCGTGCGGGGCCAGTGGGATCGGTGGCTGACCGAGCTCGCCCCGGATGCTGAGGGTTGGCTGGAGTCGACCAGCGGGGTCACGACCGATGGCCGCCTCGCTGCCGTTGTCTTGTTTGAGTCAGCCGAGGCGGCGCGGCGCAACAACCAGCGGCCGGAACAAGACGCCTGGTGGCACGAAACCGCCAAGCTGTTCGAGGGGCAGGCAACCTTTGAGAACTGGGAGAACGTGCTTCGCACCGCCGCCGGTGACCTGTCTTCGGCCGGCTTCGTGCAGGTAGTCCGTGGCCGAGTCTCCGACGCGGAACAGCTGTGGACGTTGCGGCTTCAGGTGGGTCAGGAACTGTTGGAGGATTGGCGGGAGTACCGGCCAGACATTCTGGGCAACCTGACCATGGTGACACCGGATGGCCGCTTCACCATCGCGGTCTACTTCACCTCCGAGGCGGAGGCTCGGGCGGGGGAGGTGAAGGCGCTGCCAGCGCGTGCGAGAGCGAACCGGGAACAGATGCGGAGCCTCTGGGTTGGCGACCCGGAGTTCTTGGACCTCAGCGAGCCCTGGCTTCACGTCCGGCCGTTGGGGCCGGTCGGACATGGGGGCGGACGGTGAAGCGGGCAGGGGCGTTCCTGATCGCCGTCGCTATGGCAATGGCGAGCGCGGCCCTGTTCTCTCCGATAACAGCCAGCGCTGCCGAGTCACTGACATGTCACGGACAAGCAGCCACCATCCTCGGCACCGACGGGGCGGAAGTGCTCAGCGGCACGAGTGGACACGACGTGGTGCTGCTTGGCGATGGAGCGGACTTCTTCGACGGGCTAGCCGGCGACGACGTGGTATGCGGCGAGGGTGGCCGTGACGTCCTGGTCGGCGGACCAGGACATGATCTGCTCGACGGCGGGCTGGGCATCGACCAGCTGCGTGGCGACGTCTTCGCCGCCACCGGCGACGCGAGCGGCGACGGCGGAAACGACACCATCATCTGCGGCGATGGCGGCGACGACCGGGCCAACGGCGACAACTTCGCCCTGAACGGAACCGCGTCAGGCAGTGGCGGCGACGACGTACTTTTGGGCTGTGACCGCTCGACCGGGGACAATTTCGCCCTGAACGGGCTGGCCTCGGGTGCCGGTGGCGATGACACGATCATTGGGGCCGAAGGCTCCGTCGGGGACAACAACGGCATCACCACCGCCGGTGGCGGAGGTGATGACAGCATCACCGGCACCAGCCGAGGCGATGCTCCGATGATCGGGGACAACACCGGCGACGGTGGCGGCGGAAACGACCGAATCTCCGGCCGGCAAGGCCCAGATGACATCGACGGCGGCCCCGGCACCGATGACTGCGACGGCGGTTCCGGCAAAGACAACGCTCTGAACTGCGAGGCACTCGCGGCGATCCCGTGACAACAGCGGCAGCTCCTCCGCTATCGCCGGTCCCCTTGCGGCGATCGGCCGTACCGAATCGAACTTGGCGACTGTCGACAAGGACGGTCGAGCTGGGCCCATTTCGGGGACCGCTACCGGGATCGAACCCCCGCTCCGAGGCGTACCGCAAGGCTCTGCTGGTGCGGCGGCGTTTGGGGGCCGCGTGAAGGGTCCCCGGGGGATGACGAGGTCAGGTCCAGAGCGGCTCCCTTGACGCCCCTGAGTCGGAATCGGCGAGAAGAGCTTGGCGCCAAGGCGAAACCGGTTTCCCGAAGGACCAAGTGCCCGAGCCCGAGAGGTTGGCGACTGCGCGCTGCCGACCGGTATACCCAATGCCCGCGGGCGTGCGCGGCTCGTCGGGCTCGGCAACTGCCTGGGCGGTCGCGGGTGGTGTCCAACGAAACTCTGTTGCCGCTCAGCACTCCGTGAGGCGATCCTGGCAGGAAGACTCGGTGGTCCGATATTCCGAGCGGCGAAGTGTGAGGATGGCTTTGCAGGTCGACACCGGGGTTGCCGTCGGGCTAGGGGCTGTCCTGGCGCCGCCATGGCGAACCAAGGTGAGCTGGGTGGTGCTGCACCCAGTCCGGGATGCGGTCTTGGTGATCGACACCGACAAACCGCCGTTCTTACCCTCCTCCGAGTTGCCCGGTGAAATCTGGCTTGGTGATGCTCCCGTCTTCACCGGCGCTCTGGCCGAGCTCGGCCTCGACGCCGTCTTGCTCGGTTGTCGCGACCTCGTCGATGACCATGACACTCGGGTGCAGCACCTAACCATGATGGCCACTCCTCGAACCGACTCGGTTCTCGCACCAGCAGCGACCCGATGGGTCGGGATCGACGAGGTGCACAGCCTGGTGCCGGCCGGGGTGCGGGTCGTTCGCACCGGACGTCCGCCGTGGGAAGAGCCCGGCTGGTTCCGTGCCGCCGACCGGTGGTTGCGGGAGCGGATGACCGGCATGGGCCGGCCGGTCACCGGCCGAGTCGAGCAGCGCCGCAGTTGGGAGCTGTCGAGCCTGATGCGAGCGCCGACGGCCACCGGCCCCGTCTGGCTCAAGGCTTCGGCCGGCTCGTCACTGTTCACCGATGAAGGCGCGGTCATGGCCCTCCTGGCCGACTGGTTCCCCGAGCAGGTGCCGGCCCCACTTGCCTGGGATGGTGCCCGTCACCTGGTCTTGCTCGACGAGTTCAACACCCGCTTGGACCATGAGGCATCTGTCGAGACCCAGGAGCAGGTGTTGATCGACTTCGCCAGGCTCCAGGCGGCCACGGCCGAACGACTGAATGCGCTGCAGGCGGTGGGCTTGGTGGACCGGGGACCTGCCCGGCTGGCCGAGCAGGCCGCAGCCTGGCTATCGGACCTGGACTCCACCGAGCAGCTCCCTGGTCTTGATGCGCAGACCTGGCTGACGGTGGAGGAATCGGCCACGCTGCAGGCCGCGCTGCCGCGTCTCGTCGCGCTCTGTCAGGAGCTGGCCGCCGGGCCGGTGCCGCCCACCCTCCTACACGGTGACCTGCACATGAACAACGTGGCGGCAGGGCACAAGCGGCCGCTGCTGTTCGACTGGACCGACGCCTGTATCGGACACCCGTTCTTCGATCTGATCACCGTGCTGCACGGCCCAATACCGGATGTCGCCACCCACCGAACCCCGCTCGATGAGACCCGCACCCGACTGCGAGACGCCTACCTGTCCGCCTGGGCCGACCACGCATCGCCGGCTCGGCTAGCCGACGCCTGGCGGGCAGTGGAGGCCGTTGGCGCCCTCCACCACGCCCTAAGCTACCGGGCCATCGCCGCCGCCTGCGCGCCACCGCTCGACCAGGACATGGGTCCCGCCACGGCCGGCTGGCTTCGCTCAGTGATCACCGCGGTGCGGACATCGAGCTAAGCCAGCCTTCCCGGCGCGAACTCGAGTCAGGGTCGGAATCTCGTCTCGGACCTGCCGCAACCAACGGTGGGCTTTCGAGTGATTCTCGATGTCGGTCGCCGGCTTCGATTGCGGCGACGGTTCCAGTATCGCTGTTCGGTTGATCTTGGCTATGGAGCCTTCGGGAAGGTAGCGGCGGTCGAAGACCTTCCAGCTCAAACGAGCAGCGACTTGGTTCGTCCGGAGCTTTTGTGCTCGGCCGAAATGTCGGCGCGGAGTTCACCGATCCAGTTGGAGCTATCGGGTGGAGCTGCTGAGGACCGTGTGATCGTCGAGCTTGAAGATTCCGTCCTCCTCCACCAGTCGGATCGAGGTCAGTTCGGTCATGACTCGACCATCCTTGTAGTAGTAGATGATGGTGGCCCGGGCTCGATCGGGAGGAGTCGCGCTCAGCCTTCGCACCGTGACCCGCTCGAAATCGCTCCAGAACCGCTCGTACGACCGCCGACTTCGAGCGGTGTTGGCCTTGTAGTACGCCGTCATCAGCGGCCAACCCTCCGCGGTGTTCTCCGGCATCAGCGCGTAGTAGCGGGTGACGCCCTCCCTCAGCCGCGCCTCCCGGGAAGAGTTCGCTTCGGGTGACCTCCTCCGCGTCGGAGCAGTCGATGATCCTTGCGGCGACGCGGAACTCTCGGTGGTCGACCGCTTCGCTGGGGTGGGATCGGGCGAGGCGGAACGACGAGGCGCCGGCACAGGTGCTAAGGCGCTCCTTGAGGAAGTCGGTTGCTCTCTGACCGTTGACTGCTGACCGGACGTCGGTTGCCCGCTGGCCGTTGGCTGCTGACTGCGGGCCGGGATTGAAGGAGCTGCGGTTGTCCGTGAATCGCCGGGTGGCTGAACGACGGCCCCGGCACCCGGCCCGTCCAGTCTCGGGATCCCGAGCAGAGCGACTAGCATGCCCACCGCGACCAGCGCGACGACGGGGACGGCCCACAGCGCGGTCCGTCGGCGCCGTGGGGGCGGCTGCACCGAGGCAGCCTCCCCGGTCAACGACCAGTTCGGACCGGCTGAAGCCATAACCGGCGGTGGCGGCACCAACTGCACTGGCGGGGACTCCGCCGCAACGGGAGCCGGGATCGACCAACCGGTAATCTCGCTCGAGGTCAGCCCAGCTAACGTACTCGCCACCACCCGCATCGGGGGGCGGGCCGGTGGTTCACGGGACAACATGCGCAGCAACACGGGGGTGATTGGGCCGGCCTGCCGCGGCGGCTCGAACCTTCCGGCGGCCACTCGATGCAGCAATGCGAGGGAGTTCGTGTCGGTGCCAAACGGCGGAGCACCCTCCAGCGCGGCGTACAGCGTCGCACCGAGGGAGAACACGTCGGAGGCGAAGTCAGCCTCCTCACCCCGAGCCACCTCCGGGGGAAGGTAGGCGGGCGTTCCGTGCACCAGGCCCGTGGAGGTGAGAGTGGCGTCGCCGAGCGCGCGCGAGATGCCGAAGTCGCTGATCAGAGCGCTGCCGTCGTCGGCGATGAGGATGTTGCCGGGCTTGACGTCGCGATGCACGATCCCGAGCCCGTGCGCGGCGGACAACGCCGACGCCACTTCGGCCCCAACTTGGGCGGCTTCGTGCACTTGCAGCGGCCCGCCCTCCCGCAGGACCGCCGCCAAAGTGACCGAGGGTACGAACGGCATGATTATGCAGGGCTGTCCGTCGTCGTCCACCACGTCGAACACCGATACGGCGTACCGGTGATGCAGTTTGGCGGTGGTCCGCGCCTCGCGCATGGCCCGCTGGGTGGCGAGCTCGGCCTCGACCTCACTTAGGCCCGGCGGCACGCGCAGCCGCTTGGCCGCCACCCGCCGTTCCAGGCGTTCGTCCCACGCCTCCCAGACGACGCCCATCCCACCGGCGCCGACCCGTGAGATCAGGCGGTAGCGGCCGGCGATCATATGTTCGCGTTCGCTCATCCACACACCTCGCTCCTCCTTTCATTCCCCGTACGGGCGGTCTCTATCAGACCATTGCCGAGAATGAGCCCTGCTCAGATCCTGCAGAAGGTCTGTAGCTGAAGTCGGCTGGGGCGGCGACGGGACCGCGGTCAAGCCCGGGGCGTTGATAGTACGAGGCTGTCACTGCTTCGAGGAGCCGGTGGAGGAATCGAGGTCGCCTTCGACCGCAGCGTGCGAGGGCCTCCTCGACGAGGTGGCGACAGGAGATGTGAAGGTTGATTGAGCAGGAGACTTGCCATTCGTCGCGGAGGTCGTTGAGAACGGCGCCGACGAGCGGATGACGCTGGCCTCGTGACGCGAAAACCTCAGCCTTCGCGGTGTCGAATCAATCCGTGGAGGCACGACTCATGCTGGGTTGAGTTCCCAGACGATGGGGCCGGAGCATGCAGGCGTTCGTCTTCGGCGTCACCGCGACCGGATCACACCCCGGATCAGTTCTCGTGCTCGCTCCGATCGACCAGTCGACAGCCCACTGGACCGGGCTCCGTACGGTGTTGGAGGTCGGCCGGCTCGGCACGGCCGCCCTCACGATCGGCTTTGCACTCATGATCGCCTGGACAAGACAAGGAAGTGTCAAGACCTGGCGTGCCAGCAACGTCGCAGACGCGAGGCGCAGCCAACCAACCAGACAGCCGAGAACTCCCGCGCCCGCGCAGATCTCGCCCGCAGCCCGGTTCGAGACGGGCCAAGAGTCGTAGTCCACAACACCAGGCTGACCCAACCCGCCGTCCCGCAGGACGGTCCGCCTGTGGCCCGTGATCGACCCCTGCCTGGAGGCATGCAGCACGGCCGCTGACCACGGTCGCCTGGGCGATGTGTCAGAGCTCTGATCTTGGCTCGGGCCCGGCGAGGTCGATCAGGTAGAGGACGTGCGGCCGCGTCGAGTCCCCGTCGGGGATGTTCGGATGATCGAAGTTGCGCACGAAGCGCAGCCCGAGGCGGCGCATCACCGCCTGAGAGCGTTGGTTGCCCACCGCGGTGAACGACCAGATCGACCGGGCACCGATTCGACGGGCAACGTCGATGGCGGCTCGACCGGCCTCGGTGGCGTAGCCGTGTCCCCAGGCATGCCGGGCGAAACGCCATCCGACCTCGAGTCCCTCACCGGTGATGATGCCGGAACGGGGTTCAGTCCCGCCATTCCGAGCAGCGCGCAGTCCTCGGCACGCTCCACCGCCCACAGTCCGAAGCCCTGGCGGTCGATCTTGGCTCCCAGGAGGTGATCATGGCCGCGGTTGCCGCCCGGTCGTAGGTCGACGGAAAGTGACGCATCACCTCAGGGTCCGCGTTCAGAGCGGCAAACGGATCAAGATCTCCCAGTTGCCATCGCCGCAGGACGAGGCGAGGCGTCGTCACCCTGTCGAATCGCATCATGCACGTCAATTCGTGAGTGGCGAGAGACTGAGAACGACCGCCATCCTATGGACAAACAGCACCTGAGCCCTGAGCGAGCGGTCTCGCACGCCTACACGCTCGCCGGTGTTCATCGGCTCGGTCGACACAAGCTCCCGCTGGGCGCGGTCATGAACAAGGGTCTAACGGTCCGCGGCGCCCAACAGCACGGGCACCGCTACATTCCGATGATCTTGATCGGATTTCAGCCGGCGAGATCAGCATCGGGAACCTTGCCACTCAATGCTCAGGCTGGAGAACGGCCCGCGGCGGTTATGAGATGTTAAGAACAAGCAGGACGTGAGCGTCCGCGCCGACGTCCTGCCCACGCCTGAGCGCGAAATCGGTAGCAACCAGTTGGGAGCACAGATCGTGGCCGTTGATCTTGATCCTCTCGACTGGGTACACCGAATCGAACACGCCCATTCGACCACGTAAGTAGTCATTGACCGGAAACCGAGTGACGCTCGTGGACGCCTGTTCTCCGTCGACTTGGAGCGCCGAACGACCGCCCTGCCGCGAGCCCCATCAATCCCGTTAACTCGTTTCGAAAGGACGGGTCAGCCACCGAAAGACTGCGGGGTCGCTTTGTCCCGCAGGACCGACGGCCTGCCAACGGTGAGGGTAGGCTTGGTGCGCGTTGAGGCTGGCGTGTGTCCTCGGGCCAGCCGCCCGTGCCTTCGGACCTTGGCAATGGTTGCGAGGACGGGCCCTAGCGAGTCGAAGCGCTCCGAAGAGCCCAATCCGGTGCGCTGCCCTCACGGTCAGGTGACCGGTTCACCACGGTGACCGCAAGCACCTCCGTGGTGATGTAGCTGGATTCCTGGGAGGCGAAGAAAAGACGTAGGCGGGGGCCACCTCCGCGGGTTGTCCCGCCTGGGCCGAGGGGCGCGCTCTCACTGTCGCTCTCCGCCCTCTGGTGGCATCGTCGCAGGGAGTGTTGGAGACCTCCTTTTACCGACGCAGATTGCCGGGGTAACGCAGATTTTCGGGCGGCCGTGTCGTCCCGCGGTACCAAGCGTCGATGAACGGCGTGAGATCACGGCCGGCGATCCGGGACGCGAACGCCTCAAACTCACCGAACGATGCGTGTCTCCCACCGTAGGTGGCTGGCCACATCCTGAGCAGTGTAAAGAATCTGTCATCGCCCATCTCGTTCCGCAGCGCCTGTAGGGCGAGCGGTCCACGGTCGTAGACGGCGGTGAACTCCTCGCCGGATGGCATGGCCACCAGTGGTGATCGCCAGAATTCAGGATCGGCGACTGCGCGGCGCATCTGCCGTTTCCAGCGGGCGTCGAGGTCTGTCCCGTCAACCTTCTCGTGCCAGAGCCAGACCGCGTAGGATGCGAAGCACTCGTTGATGCATATATCGGACCAGCTCTTGAGCGTGACCGAGTTGCCGAACCACTGGTGCGCCAATTCGTGCACAACGATGTCCACACTGTGCACGGTGCCGCCGCTGTAGATGGGCCGAGTGGCGGTCTCCAGATCGATATGGGTTGAGGACTCCCCGGGGAAGATTCCACCGGCAGCGCCGAACGGATAGGGGCCGAGATAGCTGGCGAGCACGTCGATGACGGTGTCTGTCTGCGTGGCCAGCTCTCGAGCACCTTCAACGTTTGGTCCGATGGCCGACACGATCGGCGTTCCGTTGGGAAGGTGTTCTTCGACGGTCGTGAACTTGTCGATGTAGATCGTGGTCAGATAGCTAGCGATCGGTTGATTTAGTTGCCAGCGGAACAGGGAGCGACCTTCGCCGGGATCTGGCAGATCCGTGGTCAGCGGAATGCCGTTGGAGATGACTTTCCAACCATCCGCGACGGTCGCGGTGACGGCGAAGGTCGCCGTGTCGCCCGGATGCTCGTTGACCGGGTACCAGGCGGAGGCGCTGATCGGTTCGCCGGCGACGAAGGCGCCGCCGGACTTGGTGCGATACCAGCCGCCGTCAGGAGGGCCCCGACGACCGCTACGGACGACAGCTGGCTTACCGCTGTAGCGAACATCGACCACCAAGGTGGACTTGGGCTCCAGGAGAGCGGCCGGTTTGATGACGAGTTCGGCTTCCTTGTGCACGAAGCTGGCGGCTGTGCCGTTCACAGTGACCGCCGAGACCTTCATGGTCGGCTGCAGGTCGAGATTGAAGCGATTGAGTGCTTCGGGTGATGTGATAGTGGCTCTCAGGTGCGCGGTGGACCGCAGGGTGTTGCTGCCGGGGTCGTAGGTGAGGTCGAGTACGTAGGACTCGACGTCGTACCCACCGTTGCCGCCGCGGGGATATCGCGGGTCGCCGAAGCCGGCGCTCCCGGCAGCGCCGGCATCGCGGCCACTGGGGCTGCTCGGCGTCGCCGTCGCCGGACTCGGCACACGAGGAGCCGGCGAGGGGCTGGCTGACGGCTCGACAGCGTTCGGGCTCGGCAGGGAGCCCTTGAGCGTCCCAGGGGTCGTGCACGAGCAGGTCGCGAGGATCAACGCCAGCGCCGCCAGAGCCGGGGGGTGGACACGGCGGCGCATTGGCCCGACGCTACCCGCCGAAACTGTGAGCCGCTGACCCGCTCGGAACCGACCAGATCGGAGCGGCTCACGCCCCGAGAAGGCTGACACCCGCGTCGATGACGGTGAACCGGACGCGTGCGATCCCAGCACGGCGACGGCTCCGGTGTATCCGTCGACATTGATCGCCGCCATCGCACAGGCTGGCGTTGGGCGACCCACGATGGACAGCAACGACGGGGAGCTGTCGGGAGGCGCCACCATCACGTCGGCCAGCTCCCTGCGCAGCCCCTCACCGGTTGCCTTCACGATCGCCTCTTTCCGAACCCAATAGGTGAGAAAATCCGTCGGTGTACTCACGCATGCCTGCTCCTCCAACGTGCAGACCGACGACAGCAGGCGTTGCCAGGGAGGACCGCCGATCAGCTCAACATCTACCCCGACGGGTCCCGCGGCGGTGGTGGCGACGACGACAAGGTCGCTGGAATGCGAGACGGACGCGTACAGGGGCGTTCCTGGAAGCCGCGGGCGACCGTGTTGGCGACCACATCGATCACACGTCCGGCTGACTGCCGTGGCCCAGCCCTCGCCTCCAAGCGAATGGGCAGCCGCGATGCGCAAGAGCACGGCACCCAGTGTGAATCGGTCGCGGTCGTCCTGGACCGTGAGGCGGGACCGCCGCTCCATCTCGCGCGAATCCAGCAAGGCGATGTGTTGGTCTCGGAGATCCCGCAACCGAGACTGATAAATCGTGCACCTTCCGGGCGCCGGCGTTGGGGGCTTCAGCCATCGAGGGGCCATCACACCCGGTGCCGAGTAGGTTGTGCGACCTGCCTGGACTGCTGTGGTCTCATTGCTCTGGTTCAGCGGCAACGTCAGTTCTCCAGAGTCAGCGCGGTGCAACGGATGCCGCCGCCCCCCTTCTTCAGCTGCTCCGTGGGTAGCTCGACTACCCGGTAGCCGCGGTGGCGGAGGGTTTGGGCGAGCCGGGGTGCGCCGGTGGTCATGGTCACGGTCACGGTGTCCGAGACGAGATTGAGCGCGAAGAGCTCGGCCTCCTCCAGCCCGACCTCGATCAGCTCCACGCCGGGCAGCTCGCGGATAATGCGCCGACTGCGCCAGTCGAATGCCTCAGGGCACCAGGCGACTGTCTCGGGCGTGATGACGGCGATGGCCAGATCGAGGTCGTACCAGCGGTCGCTGATGGTCTGCACCGAAACGACGTCGTAGCCCAGCGTGTCGGCGATCATTGGATGCATTGCGATGTCGGTGCGCCACCCGGAGCCGGCGAAAAGGCGTGAACCGAACGCCAGCGCGTCCCCCTGGCCACTGAACCGATACGGCGCGTCGATGACCGAATAGCCGTGCGCGAGGAACCAGCGGCGGAAATGCGGAAGCTCCGGGTCTCGTTCCCGCGGCAGGTGCGCAATCATGGCCTGACCGCCGCGGACCAGGGCGGCGTTGGCGGTGTAAACCATGTCGGGGCAGCCGGACACGGTCGGCACGTATTCGGTCACTCGGCCGGCGTCGACGTGGGCGGCGACTATTGCGTCGTGCTCGACCACGGCGAGATCCCAGTCGGGTTGGTCAACCTTATGCATGTAGGGATTGATCTCGAATTCGACGCTGAAGTTATCAGCGTCGGACACGAGCAGCGTCTTGTTCATCTGAACGCCTTTGGTGTGACAGTTCTGGGTGGCTGCCGGAGGCCGAGGACACGTTCTTCGTGCCGGCGACCTGCAGGGAATCGGAGGAGGAATCTCTTGCGCCGTCAGGCCACCACGACCAGGTGTCCTGGTCGGGTGCCGTCGAGGCGGGCCACCGTCGTCCCGGTCGCAGAGCAGGGTGCGGAGTTCCCGACCGGGAAGCCCGGGAGGTGAGACCTTCAGACTTGTCCCACCAAGTCCAGGTCTCCTGTTCCGGAGTTGCGTTGCTCGGTGCCGGGATCGAGGGCGAAGGGCGCGTTTTGCCCGTGCCCTGTACTGCCCTATCCCGAGCCCAGGTGGCGGCGGCAGTGACGGCCGTCTCCAGCGGGCCTCGACCCACAGCTTGTCGCCAGCCCAGGGCGAATAACAGAACCGCTGCGACCTGGAACAGGTAGCCGCCGACTGGATCGAATTGATCGAGGGAAGAGTTCATGAAGACGATGTGGGCGGTGAACAGGGTCAGCGTCATTGACCCAGCCGCCGCCAGCGGGGCCGTGACGAGGTGGATGACCCGCTGCAGGGTGGGGGCTGTGATGTGGCCGAGAAGCAGCATGGCGCCCACGACCGCGACCGCGATCCCGATGGTGCGTAGCAGGTCGAGGGGTGTGGCGGCGTGCGGTGCGCTGGTGGCGAGCCACCACCAGCTTCCGCTAGGAGTCGTGCCGTCGAAGCCGAACACGAGCAGATCATCGACGGTGTCGCCGTCGAGGTTGAGCGGTCCGGGTGCGGCCACCCGGAGTGCAGCGCGCCCCCCGAGGGGGCCGAGCAGGTACCAGGACGCGCTGGCGGCTGCGACTGCGAGCGCAGCACCGAAGATCAGCATCCGGCGTGCGACCGCCAACGAGGACAGGGCGAGCCTGCCGACGATCAGGCCGGCGCAGATGTATGACACCCAGGGCAATGCCGGATAGGCGCCGGTCAGCAGCAGCTCAGACAGCTGGTCAAGGGGGTGGTGGAAGAGGTAGGGGAAGTTAGGGTTGGCCAGTGTTGGCCTTGGCAACGCGGGTCTGACCAGTTGGCTGAGCACGGGCACGACCACCGCGGCGAAGATGCCGACCACGACCAGCGTGGGCGTGCGGAGGAACACCAGTGGGATCGCGAGCAGGAACATCACTGCGTAATAGGGGAGGATGACCCCCGCGATCCCGGCGTCGGTGTATCCGAGCAGCAGCCCGATCAGGCCGATGGCCGCTGCGCGCCCCATGATGCTGGCCGCTGTCGTCGAAGCTTTCGACCACGGTACCGCTGCTCGTCCGCTGGTCAGCGACAGACCGACTCCTGCCAGTAGGGCGAACACGGCCGACGCGTTACCGGTGGCGATGTGGGACACCCAGTTGGGGTTGAAGTCTTCGTCGAAGGGGATCAGTGCGTGCACGGCCATCATGCCCAACAACGCCAGACCGCGGCTCACGTCGATCCCGATCAGGCGGTGCTTCTTGGTGCCTGAACTGGAAGGTGACCATTGATCTGCACTGTTCACCGGCACGGCCTGGAAGGGTTCCGCTTCGGGTGCGGTCAGGGGTTTGGTCAGTGTGATCATGCGTACATCACCGTTTCAATGAGGTCGTTTCCGAGGTCGAGTGACAGCTCCTGGCGCAGTCCAGCGTCGACGAACCAGTCGGAGGTGGCCTCGGGGTGTGGTCCGACGACCGCTACCCGCCCGTTGCCGAATGGAGCGACCAGCGCGGCGATCTCGTTGTTGCTGTAGTGCGCCAGCACTGTGACGCCGGCATCGGTATCGAGTTGGAAGATTGGTCCGTCCTGGAAGAACATCCGGCGTCGCTGGCCGCGCCAGAGCACCTCGGTGATGGTGTCGTGGGTGCCGCGGATGGTGGCGTCGGGACTGGTGATGTACTGGTCGGTGTCACCTGGTAGCAGGCCGAACCCCGGAGTGGCCCCGGCCAGGTAGCCGCCGAGGCAGAACCCGAGGTATCGTCCGCCGTCGGCGACGTACTGCCGGATGGTTGACCGGTGTTTGCGCATTCGTCGGTAGGCGGGGGCCAGTTCACCGCCGCCGGGTTGTGCGTAGATCGTCGCGTGGGCCAGGGTCTTCGGCTTCAGCGGCAGTTCGCCCTGGGGGCCGACGAAGCGCACGTCGAAGCGGCGCGGTGAGGAGCGCAACAGGTTTGCCACGGCGTCGGAGCAGGCACCGGGTTGGGCCGCCGGTCCCCGATAGACCAGCGCGAGGGGCGCGCTCACGCGGCGGCCTCAGCCGGGATGCCGCGCCAGCGGGTGCGGGCGGGCAGGTGCTCGCCCTTCATCACCAGCGACAAGGGCTGCAGGGCCGCTTCTGGTCCGATCGTCGCGTCGTATAGCACGATCCCTCGGTCTCCGACGGTGGCGCCGGCGCCAATCCGGACCGTGGACATCTTCATCACCCGGTCCTCGAAGAGGTGGGTTTGGAGCGAGACGTCGCGGCCGATCATGGCGTCGTCACCGATGTCGACCAGATCGAACTCGGTGAGGTAGGTGGTGGCGATCCAGGTGCGCCGCCCGACTTGGGCACCGAAGAGCCGCAGCATCGGCGGCAACATCGGGGTGCCGATGAGCATATAGAGGAGCGCAGGTACGGCCGCCGCCTCGTACAAGCCGGTGACGAGTTCCGAGCGGCGCACGAACCGGCTCCACAGCGGTTCCACCCGGGGCCGGTACCGACCGACGACCAACCATTTGGCGATGGCCACCGCGCTCACCACCAAAATGGCCGTCATGATCGCGAGCACGGGCGCCAACAGCGCCATGGTGTGAAAAGGGGTGCCGACCGCGGCCATGGTGGACAGCGACCACAGGTAGACGTAGACCGCAACGGCGATGAGAGACGCAGGCATGGTGATCCGCACAAACTCGATGGCCAGCCGTTCTGCCACCCGCCAACGTGACGGGCGGTAGGTCAGGTTCTCCGGGAAGTCACCGCTGTTTTGGCGTGCCGGGAGATTCATGGCGGGCGAGCCGAGCCAGGCGGAGCCGGTCGGGATGCCCCCCTGGGGAGGAACGGTGGCCACACCGATCAACGACCCGGAACCCATGGTGGTGCCCGGGGTCAGCATGGCGGAATTTCCGACGAACGCTCGGTCGCCGATGTCGGTCCGGCGGAAGGACACCCAGCCGTGGTGGAAGGTCGCGCCCCCGGCCGTCGCCATATCGGCGACGAAGCTCTCCTTGCCGAGGGTTAGCAGATCGGGGTCCAGATGTGCCACCGTCGAGATTTCAGCGCCACGACCGACCCGTGCGCCCAGCGACCGCAGCCACGGCACCGTGTAGAGCGTGGCATAGAGGGAGTTGGTGTAGGTCAGACTCATCTCCAGCAGCTTGTCGGCCAGCCACTTGCGGACACCGATCGAAGAGCGGGCGGGGAGCACACCTATCGGCGTGCTGGGCAACACCAGCTTGTGCAGGGCCGCGACCAGGAGGCAGACGCTGACAACGAAGACTGGGCCGACGAAGGCGGCAGCGATAAGCCCGGTGAACAGGTCGGTGTTGAGTAGCACGCCCCAGACGAGCGCCAGAGTGGGGATCAAGGCAAGCAGGGGGACCATCTCGAGCAGCATCAGCCCGGCCGCGACCGCTGTGCGCTGTGACCGGGTCCAGTCCCCAGCGACCGGCTTCGACGCCAGCTCCGACAAGATCGCGTCCGAGTCGTCGAGCCGGGCGGACGGAGACCCGCCCCACTGCTCGCCGGCACCGACTCGCTGGCCGTGCGCCACCGTCGACTGCTCCCCGACGATGGCGCCCGCCTCCACCCTCGCCCCAGGCTCCAGCACAGCGCCGGACCCGACGTAGGCGTTCGCTCCGATGATGATCGACTGGATGACGATGTACCCGTCCTCCACCACCCAAGGCCGGACGGCAACTCCATAGCCGATGCTGGCCCCGTCGCCGATCCGGAGAAGCGCCGGGATCGACACGATCGCCGTGCCGACATGAACATTCCGACCAACTTGTGCCCCCAGGAGGCGCAGGAAAGGTGCCAAGAGTGGTGAGCCACTGAGAACTGGGATGGGGGACAGAGCCAGCATGAGGTCCAGCGCCCAGACCCTCAAATAGATGTGGCCCCACAGTGGATATCTGCCCGGGCGGATCCCAGACGAGAGGGCACGGACCAGCAGCGGGGCAACCACCCACCGCAGCACCAGGTACACAATTGTCGCGGCCACGGCGATGCTGCTCAGCACCTCCAAGGAGATCTCGCCGTCGTTGGCGGCGTAGATCGATGCGACCGGCAGGGTCAGGACCAGGAGCATCAGGTACAAGATGGCGGACTGGATGACGCCGGCGCGGCTGTAGCGGGCGCGGCTGTGCCGCTCGGAGGACGGGCGCGTCGACGACTTTCCCGCGCGCTGCAGGCCCTCGGCCTTGTCGTTGAGCCGGCGGGCCAACGTGCGCACCGTGGGATTGTTGTAGACGTCTCGCACAGCAGGGCTCACGCCGACCCCGCGTTCCCGCAGCAGAGAGACGCAGGTGGCCGCGAGCAGCGAGTGCCCCCCAAGGTCTTGAAAGAAGTCGGCTGTGACCGAGAGATCCCCGGGCTCCAAACCGAAGGTCGCCGCCCACACGTCACGAACCTGCTCCTCCATCACACCGACCGCCCCGACGACCTCCCCCGCGGCGCTGAGCAGTCGTGACCCGCTCGGCAGGGGCAGCTTTCGACGATCCACCTTGCCGCTCACCATGGTGGGGAGCTCCGGCAGGACGTCCAGATATCCAGGGATCATGTAATCCGGCACCCGGTCGCGCAGCAGGTCGCGCAACCGAAGAACGAGCTCGGCGCCCTCAGCCGGCTGATCGACGGCCTGCCGGGTGACGTAGACCACGAGCTCATCAACCCCGCCGACCGCCATCAGGGCCGCGACCGCGCTCTCCACCTCGGGGTCGTCAAGCAGGACGCTCTCGATCTCACCAAGATCCACACGATGCCCGCGAATCTTGACCTCGTCGTCGGCCCGGCCCAGATAGTGGATGTCCCCGTTGCCATCGATGCGTCCAAGGTCGCCAGTGCGATAGATGCGTGCGCCGTCGTAGTGGGGGAATCGTTCCGCCGTCTTCTCCGGCAGGTTGAGATACCTGAGCGCCACCCCCGGCCCGCCCACGCAGATCTCACCCACGCCGCCGTCGGCAACGCGATGTTGACTGTCGTCCAAGATCACGACTGAGTACGTCGGAAGGGGGCGTCCGATGGTCACCGGGCGACCGGGGTGCAGCTCACCCCAAGTGGCGGTCACCGTCGATTCCGTCGGTCCATACGTGTTTAGCATCCGGCGCCCCGGCCGGCTCCACCGGTCCACCAGACCCGCCGGGCAGGCTTCCCCGCCGACCATCAGGCTACGGACCAAAGGCAGGTCGCGCGGGATCGTGGCCAGCAGCGTGGGGACGCAATAGAACACCGTGACCCGCTCCCGGTCGAGGAAGTCGGCGAGCTCCGCCCCCAGGCGACGAGAGTCGGTGGGGCCGACGACGAGCGTCGCTCCGGCGGAAAACGTGGGCCAGATCTCCTCGATGGAGAAGTCGAACGAGATTGTCATCCCCTGGTAGACCCGGTCCGTGGAACGAACGTCGTAGACATCCGTGACCACGCTGATGAAGTTGCAGATGCTTCGCTGGGAGACCACGACCCCCTTGGGTCGACCGCTGGAACCGGACGTGTACATGACGTAGCACTCGACCGGATTTTGTTGTTGGTCGTCGAGAAAGGCAGGAACAGCACCGTCAACAGCCTCGCCGACTCGATAACTTGGCTCACCGGCAATATCTTTCGCCGCCGCATCGATCGCCAGAACATCGCAGGGCAGCTCGGACAAGCCGGTCGCCAGGCCCGTGCTGGTGATGAGCAAATCGAGGGCTGCGTCTTCTGCGATGTAAGCGATGCGGTCGACTGGGGATGCCGGGTCGATGGGCACGAACGTCGCACCGGACTTGGCGACACCCAGCAGCGCCACATAGGTGAACGCCGATCGCATCAGCAAAATACCGATCCGGGAACCCAGGCCCAGACCTCGACGGCGCAAATGGTGTGCCAGTTGATTCGCGCGCCGTTCCAACTCGGCATAGCTAATCTCGACCCGGCCATCCTGGACGGCGATCGCCCCCGGTGAACGATCAACACTGTTCTCAAAGAACGCGTGCAGTCGACCGGGCCCACTGCGAATCACAGTAGGCGCGCCGAAGTACTCCAGTAGCGTCACGTCGTTGTGCCTTTCAACCCTGGCAGGGTCGAACGGCACGACAGCGTGAAACGACAAAGCCCCCGAACCGAACGACCCTCGCCCCCGAGAGGTCGTCACGTGCGAACGCACTCTACGTGAGACACTGCGGCAACGTCGCACTCATCCGGGAAACTCCGTTTACAGTGTAAACCTTACGTTGAGGATTCGCGTCAGGTTACGGCGACAGCCGCAGCCGCAACATCGGCACCGTCGCCGCCGCGCGGGAGCTGATCGAAATGGCCTTCTACGCGTTGCGAGGCTTCCATCGCCGCGCACTGCAGTTGTCATGACCCGCAGGCTGTCGTGGTCCCCGCGCCGATTGACCCCGCCAATCGTGCTGTCGCACCGCACTCCATGCCGCCAGGCCGCGGCGAGGGACGGACTGACACCCCAGAGGGCAACTCCGACAGCCGGGGCACCGGCGATGGAGCAGGCAACCACAAGCCCACAGAGAGCGCCGCGTCTCCTCCACGGGGGCCGACATGCGCCGCCCACGGTTCCCGTCAAGGACCT
>CAVVTA010000013.1:0-158982 GCA_963751045.1 uncultured Actinomycetota bacterium | reverse complement strand
TCCTTCGTCTGCACCAGCAGGGAAACACCGCCCTCAAGATCACAATCAACATCTTCCCAGCCCTCAGGTCTCACCGTGATCACTGGCGGCCCCGAGTCGGCGCAAGCCCGACCTGTAGCAAGGAGTAGGGCGGTGACCGCGATCTGGTAGCTGACACCGGCGACATTGGCGGCACCCGAGCGCAACGAGGCGAAGAGATCCTCTCGCGACATCTGTCCACGAGGGGCGACCACAGCCGCTGCTGGGTTCGATGCTCGTTTCTGCTGAGCACCTCGACGATTCGGCCGGCGAGACTGCTTGCTCATCGGCGGCACCTAACTGACCGCAGCAGCCCATGACTGGTCACGCGACCATCTTGCCCGCCGCAGCCGACATCCCGCCTGAGCTGGTCTTCCTTGCCTGGCCCCGGGTTCAAGCCCTTGTACCGAAAGTACAAGGTGCTGGGCTGTGTTGTGAGCGGGTTCGTCGTGGGCTGGGCGGGTGGCGCGGCGGGAACCGGATCCGGATCGGTTGCGGGTGGTCTTCAACGATCGCCGCCGGGCGAGCGGGTTGACGTTCGATCAGTTGGCGGAGCGGAGCGGGGTATCGCGGCAGACGCTGTTGAACATCTCTGGCGGCCGCTACCGCGGCGACATCGTCACGTGGCTGCGGCTGGCGCCGGCGTTCGAGGTGTCGCTCGATGAACTGTTCGGCCCGGTGTACCGCGACGTCGACGACACCGACGGGTAGCGGGCGCGGTGGCCGGCGGGGGAGCGGCGTCGGAGTGGCTGCTGGTCTATCTGCTGGTGGATCCGACCACCGGCCCGACCCGGCATCCCGAGGGCACCGTGTTCCACGTCGGTTGGCTGACCGACGGGCCAGGCGAGGCGGGGATGCCGGAGGCGCTGTTCGACCTCGGCGCTCCGGAGGCGCACGAGGACGTCGCGCACGAAGGCCGGGACGGGGTGGCGGAGCGGATCGAGGAGCTGCGGGCTCGAGGTGTGGCGCCGCTGGTGCGGATCGTCACCTTCGGTGGGCCGCGGCAGCCGCCCGGCTTGAACGCAGAGGTGGCGGCGGGGTTCTGTGCGCTGTTGTTCGGCCTGCGGCCGGCGACGCGGGTGTTGGACGGCTACCGGTACGAGTTCGACGACGAGCGGACCCAGCCGGGGCAGAACGCCAGGAGCTCGCCCGTGCGGGAGTGGGACGTGGAGGACTACGTGCGGGTGAGGCTCGCCGAGACGGTCCGCCTGCCGGAGGATGTGGCGGCGTTGATCGTGCCGGTGAGGCCGATCCGCGACGCGCCGGCGATCTTGCGGGCGACACCGTCGGCCGTCCTCGCTGCCTATCGGGAACTGCCGGGCGGCAGCTCCTGGACCTCGATAGCGGACAGGGTGGGTCGGGTCTTCACCGGTGAGGTGCCGTGGCCGGTTGCCGTGCTGGTGGTGGGGCAGCGCGCCCGCGGGGAGCTGATGCCACCGGGCTGGGTGCTCGGGGTGTGGCGGCTCGCGGGCCTGCAGTCGCGTGATCCCAACCGTACTGTGCTCGAGGTCGGCCCCGACGACGCCGAGGTGGTCGCGTTGCGCCGCCACCTGGTGGGTCGCGTGCTGCTGTTGCCGGACGGGCGGCCGGCCGCTCCGCTGAGACGGCGCTCCGTGCCGACCACGCTGCTGTGGTGACGTCGGCCGGTTCCTCGATCAGCCGGAGCAGGTTGAGTTCGTCGCCGGTGCGTGCGGTCTGCCCGGGCAGATCGAACTGTCGGGCCAGGGCAGCGGCGCGCCGCAGGCGGTTACTGAGTGTCCAGAGCCGGTTGGTGACCCGCCATTCGTGCTCGGGTGCGGCGCGGGCAGCGGCTCGGGTGATCGCGTCGCGGCGTACGTGCGACGCGGTGGCGTGGATGAGGGCGCGGAGGAAGCCGGGTGCGGTGAGCGTCTGGGCCCAGGCGACCTGCTCCGGGTACAGCTCACAATGCCCCTCGCCGAAGCGGCTGAACCGGCCACCCGACCAACCCGGCGGCACGCTCAGCTGGGCGAGGTCGAGGGCGAAGATCATCACCGGACCGTCGATCAGGACGCCGCGGACGGCGAGCCGCCGGAAGCTGCGTTCGGCCGCCAGAAGAGGGCTCTGCCCAGGCACGGTGTGTTGGGTGTCGCCGAGCCAGCGGTGGTGGCGCAGGCACACCAGTCCGATGCCGGGCCGCCGGCCGTAGGCGGGGTCGCCGTGGGTGCAGGCCAGGCAGAGGGGCCGGCTGGTGACCCAGCAGCCGTTGACCTGGGTCGGGCCGGTGAACGCGGAGGGGTGCAGCCCGCCGAGTTGGCGCCACAGGTCGAGGCGTTGCGGATCGTGTCGGGCATGGTCGGGCAGGAGCCCGCGGTCGCGGGCAGCGGCCTCGAGATCGGCGACGGTGGTGTGGTTGCGGGCGGCGAGCCGGTGGGCGTAGCTGAGCAGGTCCTCACCGCCGTACAGCCGGGTGCGGACCGGCAGCGGCGGCAGATTCAACAGCTGGCAGGTTCATCAGCGGCGGTCAGCGGCGTGCCGAGCGACGAGGCCGGGCCGCCTTGGTGGGCTGGGGTGGGGAGATCTGCTGGCTGCGGAGTTCCTCGGCCTGCCGGTCGGTCGGGGTGGCGTCGAGGGCGGCGCGGGTGAGCTGCTCGGTGCCGGTGAGGATGGCGTCGGTGGCGGCGTCGGCGAGCAGGGCCCGCAGGGTGCCGATGGAGCCGCCGGTGCGGTCGAACAGGTAGCCGGCGTGGGCGGTGAGGCCGCCGGGTGGGTAGCGGGTGAGGACGATCTGCTCGTCGCAGAGGGCGACGAGATCTTCCCAGTCGTCTTGTTCGCTGCGGGTGCCGAACCGGTAGGGCGTCATCTCATGCACCACGATCCGGCCCTTGATCTGGCGGGCGAAGGTGCTGGTGAACAGGTCGGAGGTGGGCAGGTCGATGCCGGCGTAGAGGAAGGTCGCGTCGAGTCGTTCGCTGAACAGCTTCAGTGCGCTGGCCGCCTCGGCCCCGGCGGCCCGGTTGGTGTGCAGGTTGTGGATCTCGTCGACGAGCACCATCGAGGTGCCGAGGTCGGTGAGGCAGCCGACGACCGCGTCGGCGACGATATCGGTGGTGGTGCGTTCGGTGAACGGCAGTCCGAGGAACCGGGCGAAGGTGAGCATCAGCGTTTTCGGGGTGGCCGCCGGCGGGATGACCACGTAGGCGACCGGCTGCAGATCCGGACCCGGCCGCTGCTTACGGACCCGGATCTCGTGGCTCTTGCCCAGGTGCAGCAGGGCGGTGCTCTTGCCGAGGGTGGAGCGGCCCGAGATCGCCAATCCGCGGCGGGCGGTGGCCGAGGTGACGCCGTTCCGCACCACGGTCCGCCGAGTCAGGTGGTTCAGGGTCAAGATGTCGGTGGTCTCGAAGACCGCGTCCTCCGACAGCCATTGCAACCGGGCCCGCTTGTAGGCGGCCCGCTGCCGGGAGGTGAGCAGCTTCACCTCGGCCGCATCGAGGCGCGGCGGCTGGACCGGATCCGGCCGGGTAACGAACTCGCGCCACGTGGCCAGGGTCGCGGGGGCCGCCATCTAGCAGCCCTTCGTCGGCGCGGGTAGGGACGTCGTAGACGATCCGCCGGATCTTCCGTTTCCGACTGCCTCGGTTTCGACCTCCATCCGCATGGCTGTCCACCGTCGAATCGGGCTGATCCGGCGTCGCGGGCCCTGGTCTCAGCAGGGCAAGAACGGCCGCCCTGCGACGGTTCCGGCGCTGTGTTCGGAAGCGCTGGCAGGGGAGTGCGGCGGGCCGCGGAGCGCTCGACCCGGTTGGTCAACTGCCTCCCGGACTGGATACGGGTGATCTCGCTGAGCAGGGCATCGGCCAACACCGGCCGGTCACCCTGAGCGCTGGGCGACGGCGTGCCGGGCGGCGTGCAGGACGTCGATGGAGAACGGGGCGAGGGTCTGTTGCGCCAGCGTCCAGGGCGCCTCGATCCAGCGGCCGGCGTGGTGATCACGCACGTGGATGCGGTTGAGCCGGTAGGGGTCGTAGCGGATCTCCCAGCGGCTGCCGGCCGCCCGCGGCAGCGAGATGCCGCTGGGCCGGCCCCGGTAGGGGTCGAGGGCGGGGGAGTCGTAGGTGAGGCCGCCGAGATTGACGCCGTAGCGCTGAATCGTCCGCCACGCGCAGGGCAGCAGTGCGATGTAGTCATCGGCGTCGAAGATCAACGGCGCGCTCGGCGCGGTTTGGGTGAGGGCGTGGAACATTTCGTTGGGGGCCAGGTCTTGGCGGGGCATGGCGGGCAGCCGCAGCCCGTCGTGCGGGCGGCGCTGCCACACCTGCACGATCCACTGGTCGAGCAGGTCCTGGACCTGGGCGAGGGGCCACAGCGCGTCGCCGGCCGGGTCGCTGCCGCGGTGAACCACGTTGGGCCCGGTGTAGCCGGGCAGGTACTGGGTGAACAAGGTGTTGATCGACCGGAACACCCGCTCCACATGCGGCTTGTCGGTGGGGGACCGCGGCGCCGCCTTGGTCACCGAGATGTGCAGCTGTTCGCAGGCGGCCAGGAAGGTGTCGCTCAGATAGACCCGTCCCCGGTCGACGGTGACCGACTCGATGGCCATAATCGGCCGCTCGGCGAGGTCCCGCTGCAACTGGTCGGGGCCGGCGAGGGTGCCGGCGGGCAGCAGCGACCGGCTGAACTCGAGACCCTCGGCCCACCCCGGCTGCGCCGGCAGTGGGGTCATGGCCCGGGCCAGCAGCACGGCGGCGTCGACCGCTTTGGTCGCGACCGGCCGCAGGATCGCGGCCGGAAGGCTGCGGGTGGCGACATCGAGGGCGATGGTGAGGTCGGCCCGGCCGGCGCCACCGTCGGGATACAGCACCATCAGGTCCAACGGGCTGCTGTCCATCTCGACCAGCTCGCCGGGTCGACTTGGCGTCTGGCGCCCGTAGGCCCGCTCGGGCCGGTTCGCCTGGCTGCGTCGGCGTGGTCGCGTTCCCGAAGGAGTGCCGCTGCCGGTCCAACGTCTGCAACAGCCGGTACAGAGTGCGTTCGGCGGGAACGGGGAGCTCGAGCCGAGCAGCCTCGACCCGGATGCTGGTGATCATGCGAGTCCGCGTCCCGGTCGACTCTGCGGTCTGTTGGGCCAGGGCGGCCTCGGCGAGCGCGACGATGGCCGGATCCACCCGGCCCGTCCCTGTTGCGGTTACGGTTCTCCGGCCGTCGATCAGGCCGACGACGCCGTGCTGCCGGTACCGGGCGAGCAGCCGCCACAACGACCGGGCGGTGACCGGATGGCCCGAACTCGACAGCTCGGCCGCCTTCGCCTCGACCCGTTCCTGCAGGGTCCGGCTCTGAGTTGTTCCAGCGAGCGGACCGCGCACCTGGCGGGGGATCGACGAGCAGGTCGAGGATGTGGGCCTGCAGGAACTGCAACCGCTCACGGTCCTCGGCCGACAACTCCTCGATGATCCGCAGCTGGTTGGTGGCTGGTGCGGAGGGCCGGCCCGGAGTCGTGATCTCGGCGGTCGTCAACAACTCGGCCTGAGTGAAGGTTTCCAGTCGAGCCCCGTCTGCTGACTTGAGAGCGACCATGTCGCCGGCGACGGCGACAGCCTGCCAATCCTCACCGGCGACGCGAACGCGGTCCCACAGCTGCACGGCCCGTCTCATGCCCACACGTCCGCGCCGAGGTTGAACGGCCGGGTGAGGTCCAGTCGCAGCCGCTGGTGCCACAGCAGCGAATAAAGCCCGACCAGGACCTCCGGCGGCTTCATGCTTTCCCTGGCGGCAAGCTCGTCGGCACCTCGACCTAGCGGCGTCGGCCGTGCGAACTCGGCAAGCGAGGCGGTCGGCGAGGCTAGCGGCTGGCCGGCAGCGGTCGAAGCGGTAGCCGGCCAGGAACGTCAACGTCGCCAGCGCGGGCTGCTCGAGGCCGCTGAAGATCCGGTAGTCCCAGCCGGCTCGACCGGCCTCTGTTCGGGACCGAGTGAACTGCTCCTCGGCCCGAGCGTCGATCCGCGACGCCGGTCGGACGTCGACGACACAGCCGGATCCGTCGACCAGCCGGATGAAGAAGTCGGGAATATGGAAGGACGGTCCCGATGCGGACCGGGGCCAGAGCAGCGCGAAGGGCTGCGCACTGATCGCCACCACCGACACATCATGATCAAGAACAGTCAAGGCCTGCCGTTCCAGCAGGCTCTCGAAGGGGATCATGCTGCCGGTGGTGCTGGACCACCACAGGCCCTCATAGTTGCGCTTGCCCGGCCAGGCGAAGAACTCCCGCACCGGACGGTTGGCTTCCATCGGCTCCGCGCCGAGGGCCGCGGAAAGATCGACGACCTGACTCGCGCCGGCGGCGTCGACGTACAGGACGCGGGTGGTCGCCGCGGAGAGGTTCCGCGGGATGGTGATCAGCTGTCGAGGCATGCGCCTCAACCCCCGTCAGCGAGCCGACCCGGACCTGCTCCTAGCTGCCTACACCCTCGACGCCAGGCCCGCAACTACTGACAGATCGGATTGTCAAAACGACCGAAATCCGGATACTGACAGATCGGATGTCAAAACTGACAGATCGGATGTCAACGGACACGGAGGGGAGGGTAGGCAGGTCCAAGCCCCAAAGCCTGAGTTGACATAATGTCGCTTATCGGACTGGCTTGTCGAAGCGAGAACACCCATGACGATCAAGACGTCCGGCTGAGACCGAGGGTCGCGATCAGATCCTCGTGCAGTTCGAACCAGACCGCGTGGCACGATGCGTGGCCGACGCCGGTCAGGGCGGATCGGTCGCCGGCAACGGCGCGCCGTTGTGCCGCGGCGAACCGATCGTCGTAGCCGCGGAATCTGGCGAGGACGGCGCCGAGTCGGCTCACGAGCGGCGCTAGCGCTACCGACAACCGACCGAACTCCTCGACGACCCGCAGATCCCAGTCCGCATCGCGGTGGTCGTTCATCGCCAACGGCTGACCGGGTCGAGGTCGCAGTTGCCAGTCGGTGCTCGCTTGCTGAAGCCTGACGTTGAGTGGCAGGAAGTCGTCATACACAGCCGAAACGGTTGCCCGGGCGCCCGGAACCGAGTTCAACTCGACCTGGAGTTCGCGTTCGTTCTCCTTGCGACCCCGTTCGGTCAATGACCAGCCACCCGTGCCGGCGAACTCTGACCAGGTCACCCAGCCGCACGCCTGTTGGTCGAGCAGGTGCTCTTCTACCGCTGGTGGATCGAGTTCAAATCTGGCGGCGGCTTCCGCTGCCGTACTCATGCCGCGCAGACGGATGGCATGCAGCACCAGAAGTTCGGTCGTTGAGCGCTGCGTCACGAGCTGTTCCTGACTCGCTCGCGCTGCAGCCGTTGCTGCATCGGCTGCAGGCAAGAGCCAGAGACCATCGTCGGCTCAGCGCACCTCGAAGATGCGGATCATGTTGCCGGCCGGATCGCGAAAGGCGCAGTCGCGAATGCCGTACGGCTGGTCGGTCGGCTCCTGGACAACCTCGGCGTCGCCGGATTGAAGCTGCGCGAAGGTGCCGTCGAGGTTCTTGGTGGCCAGGTTGATACCGGCGAAGGTGCCCTTGGCCATCATCTCGGCAATGGTGCGGCGCTCCTCGTCGGTGATGCCGGGGTCGACGGCCGGCGGGTGCAAGACGATAGACGTGTCGGGCTGGTCGGCCGGGCCGACCGTGATCCAGCGCATCCCCTCGTAGCCGACGTCGTTGCGGACCTCGAAACCGAGGGTGTCGCGATAGAAGGCCAGCGAAGCGTCCGGGTCGGTGTGCGGCAGGTAGGCCTGGTGAATGGTGATGTCCATGCCGTCACGCTAGCTGCGGCTCGTGGGCCGGGGCTTCTCGATTCCTGACCGGTCTGGTGACCTGTTTTGCGACGCACGGCGGCATCCCCGCCGTCGGGGCCGTCGCGTGGCGCCGGTAGGTGCCGGGCGACACGCCGACGAGTTCGGTGAAGCGCGTGCTGAAGGTGCCCAGCGAGGAGCAGCCCACCGCGAAGCACACCTCGGTGACGCTGAGGTCGCCGCGCCGCAGGAGCGTCATCGCTCGCTCCACGCGCCGCGTCATCAGATAGGCGTACGGCGGCTCGCCGTAGGCGGCCCGGAACTCGCGGCTGAGGTGCCCGGCCGACATGTTCACCCCGCGGGCGAGCGCCTCGACATCCAGCGGCTGCGCGTACTCCCGGTCGATCCGGTCGCGGACGCGCCGCAGCCGCGCGAGGTCGCGCAACTGCTGGTCCGCCAAGGATCTACTGGTCACCTCCGAAATCGTGTCACGTCCCGGCCGCGGTGCCTAGGTCACTGGTCCTCCACCGAGTCGTCATCGACCCTGGACCGACGCCGAGGACCGGCGCGAGGATGAACCGTCCGGTCTAACTAAGGAGGCACTCGATGCACCCGACTGGCATCACCGCGAATCTTCCGGTGGCGGATCTGAGTGTTGCTCGCGACTTCTACACGGGCTTTCTCGGTCTCAGCGTTGAGGGATTCAACCTGGGTTGGGTTGCCAACCTCCGTACGCCGGACGGCCGCGCGGTCGTCCAACTGGTGACGCGGGACGCCACGGCACCGGTCGACTCGGCGATCTCGGTTCACGTCGGTGACCAGGTCGACGCGGCGTACGCGGAGGCCAAGCGACGCGGCTTCGAGATCGTTCACCCACTGACCGTCGAGCCGTGGGGGGTACGCAGGTTCTTCGTGCGTGCACCGGACGGCAACGTCGCCAACATCGTCAACCACCACGACGAAGACGACTAGAGGTCGGTCAAGCTCGGCCAACGAGCCGCTGCGGCCACGACGGCCTCGTCGGCACCGGGCCAGCGGGGAGCGGTGAGCAGCAGCAACTGGAGCGGATCCTTGCTGGTCGCCCGGAACTGGAACGTGGTGCCGAGCGGAATGTCCACCCCGACCCCGTGGCGTAGCGTCGTGACCTCATCGTGTTGATCTTGGTTCGAGTCGGCTGACCGCCACAGTTCACCGGCACCGTCCAACACGAACCAGGTCTCGCTGACCGTGCGATGCCGGACCGCGGTCGTGATCATGCCCGGCGCCAACTGACAGTGCGCGAGACCGGCCGCCTCGATGGCCGGCAGCAGTCTGATCTCCGAGCCGTCCGGGGCAATGGTGTCGGCCTCCCGCGAGAGTCGGCCGACCGGACCAAGATCATCATCCTCCGGCTCGGGCGGCCGATCGAGCGGCCCTTCCCGATGCGTCGGCAACCAGTATGGCTCCACGTCTGCGTGATGATAGAGCTCGAGCCGCCAGTGCGGCACGACCGCAAGTACGACGATCAGGTCCGACTCGACGCCCGTGTCGTCGTGGGCCCGGTACTGGAACGACGTACCGGCCGGGACCACGGCGCAGGTTCCCGGATACAGATCGACCACATCGTCGTGGGTCCCGCGTTGCCGCCAGAGTTGACCTCGCCCGGCCCAGACGTAGAAGAACTCGGCCCCGTCCAACCAGGCGGGCGCCGACACGCCTCCCGCCGGTACGCGCACGTGGGTGAGATCGCCGTACTCGCGACCGATCGTGTGCCGGATCTCGGAAACGCCGCCGGGTGACATCGCGTCCGGCTCGGAGGGAAGGAAGGCGGTCATCCAGTCGGCCATGTTCTCCCTCCGTCACTCGAGACCATCGCGCTGGGATTGCGGCCTCCTCGTCACCCTAGCCTGGGTCGCGACTGGCCGGCGGAGGACGAACGGAGGGTGAGCCGAGGGTGAGTGGAGGTGACTGGCGAAGGTTGAAGCATGGCTACACGAACGATACTTCGACCGACGGGCGGCGGGTGATCAAGCGCTATCGCGGACCCGATGCCGAGCTACGCCGCCGCCGCGAATTGATGATCTACGACAAGCTGGCGGGCCAGCTCCCCTCCCCCGGATTGTCTCGTCCCAAACTGCGCAGCTCCAACTGCAATGGCTGCCCGGGGTCCCCGGACAAGAACTCCTCGAGGACCAGGCCGAGGCGGGCGACACTCCCACCGCTGCCCTGTGGCGGCAGCGGCTGGCCGCCACCCAGTCGTTCGTCGAGTCTCCGACGCGCCCACGCGGTCCTGACGGCGCGGCCGGCCGGGGGCGATAATGACCTGCATGTCCCCCGCCGCGCCGGCTCGTCGCCCCCCGCTCCTTCTCGCGCTGCAGGTCGGCGCGACGATCCTGATGTCGCTCGCCATCGCGCAGGCCGGGCTGGCCGCCGGATTCCTGACCGGCACCCGCGGAGCCCGAGTGGTCCACGGCATCAACGCCTACCTGCTGATCACCGTGACCGTGGGTCTGTTGATCGTGGCGATCCTCTACCAGCGTTCCGGGGGGCCGAGGTGGCCGTTGCTCGCCGTCGGCATCATCGCCGTGGTGGAAGTCACCCAGATCATCCTCGTGCGGACCGGCGTCACCGGCGGGCACATCTTCCTCGGCGTGCTGTTCGTGGTGATGGCCACCCTGCTCACCTCATACCTTTTCCGACCCGGCTTCATCCCGGCGTCGCGCTGACCTCTTCGGCCACGACGGTCATCGACTCCAGGTAGGGCGAGCCGAAGGCGGTGGTCATGGCCACGTCGGCGGCGTCCCGGCCGCGTCCGATCAGCACCCGGCCCTTGCGCCGCTCGGAGTTCCGCGGGTCGAACGTCCACCAGCGGTCCCCGAGCCAGACCTCCATCCAGGCGGCGAAGTCCATCGGCTGATCGCGCTCGACGACCTCGATCTCGGGCAGGTACCCGAAGACGTATCGCGCGGGGATGTTCAACGCGCGACAAAACGTCACCGCCAAGTGGGTGAAGTCCCGACACACCCCGTACCGGGACTGGTAGACGTCGGCGGCGGTGCTCTGGGCGGTACTGCTGCCGTACTGGAACGTGAGATGGGAATGCACGTACGTACAGATGGCCGCGACCCGCGGATAGCCCGGAGTCAGCGCACCGAAGCGGGACCACGCCTCGTCGGCCAACACGTCCGGCAGGCAGTAACGGCTGGGCAAGGTGTAGATCAACACCTCGTCGGGCAGCTCGCCCGGCGGGAGCTCGGGAGCGGCGAGGTCGACGTCTTCCGTGGCGTCGGGAACGGTGACGATGGCCCGGTAACTGATCACGGACCGCCCGCTCGGAATGGTCAGCCGGCGGCACCGGTTCCCGTACAGGTCGGCGTAGCTGCGGGACCCTAACTCGGGCTCGAGATCCCAGTTTTCCTCCGAGACCTCGGCAGCCTGGTCGGGGAGGGGTTCCACCTGGAAGATGGCGGGCGTGTCCACCTGGGCCACCTGGACGAAGGTGCACCCGATGCGGACGTCACGCGAGACCATGTCCCCGACCAACCCCTTCACCGGCAGGCGCTCAGCCTAGGCCCGCTGATCCGGCGCCCCGACCGCGGGCGGTGGCCCGGATGCCGACGTCTTCCACCGGTGGACACTTCGTGCCAGCCTAGGGGCGTGGCCGAGGGCATCGTCACCCACGACAGCCAGCCGTTCCACGCGATGGTGGCCGGCTCGCCACCGGGCATCCACGACCTGGCTGTCGCGGCCCGAGAATTGATCTTCACGGTCTTGCCGCAAACCGTGGAGGTCGTCTGGCCGCGGCAGCGGACGGCTGGCTACGGGACCGGGCCGAAGAAGATGACTGAGCATTTCTGTTGGTTGGCGCCCTTCAGCCGGCACCTGGTCTTCGGGTTCTACTACGGCGCTGAGCTCCCGGATCCCACGGGTCTGCTGCAGGGCACGGGACGACTGATGCGGCACGCCAAGGTGGCTACCGTCGACGAACTCCACGACCCCGCCCTGCGTCGACTGGTCGAGGTGGCCACGCGGCACCGGGTCCCGCCTCCGAATTGATCGCTGCACTGCCGCCTGATGCCTGCCTCAAGGGCCCAACTCAGTGCTTGGCGTTCTTGGCCCAGACGAAGCAGAACAGCCCGAAGCAGGCGAAGCCCGCGGCCATGGCCAGCAGCAGAACAGATCCGAACGGCTGGCCGCGCACCGTGCTCAGGGCCGCATCGAGGCCGCCGGCCCGCTCGGGGCTGTAGCTCCAGGCCGCCCAGCCGAACAGCAGCCCGATGATCACCAGTGCGAGCCCCTTGGCGACATAGCCGACGGTGCCCAGCACCTGAACCGGCCGGCTCACGCCGCTCCGCAGGTCCTCGGTGAACTTCTTCTTGACCCCCCGCACGATCTGCCCGATGCCGATCCCGGCCACGACGGCTCCGAGTGCCACGACCAGGACGCGGCCGAACGGCAACGCGAGCAGGCGGGCGGTGACGGTCTCCTCGGCGTTGCCGGATCCTCCACCTGCGCCGATGGCGATGGCGGCCGCCGTAACCCCGAGAACCAGATAGACGACGGCGCGCCCCGCCGAGCGGAGTCGCCGCCGGAGCCGGTCCTTGTCGTCGGTCCCTCGACCGCCGATCGCGGCCTCGAAGCCCTGCCACAACACCAGCGTGAACAGGCCCACCGCCATGATGATCATGAGGGCGAAGCCGAACGGCTGCGAGGCCAGTTCCCGCAGGGCACCCGAGCTGGAGGCGTCCCCCCGGCCACCCAGCGCGATCTGGATCGCGATCCAGGCCAGAACGACGTGCACGACGCCGTAGCTGACCAGACCGACGCCGACCAGAACCTGGTAGCCCCGGCGGTTCTTCACCTCGGTTGCGCGCACCCTTCATCTGACCGCGTCGAGCCGGGGTCGTCAACGGGTTCGGCAGCTACCGGGTCGAGAAGAACACCGAACCAGGGAAGGAAGAACTGCACGAGCGGACCGATGGTGACGGCGTACAGCACGGTGCCGGCCCCGACGGTGCCGCCGAGCAGGAAGCCGACCACCAGGACGACGGCTTCGATCCCGGTGCGGATCAACCGCAGACTCCCTCCGGTGCGCCACACCAGCCCGGTCATCAGACCGTCGCGGGGACCGGGCCCGAGCTGACTGCCGATGTAGACGGCTCCGGCCACCCCGTTGAGCACCACCGCGAAGATCATCAACGGGATCCGAACCGCCCACTGGTCGGGCGTGGGCAGCAGCCAGAGGCCGAAGTCGGCGGACAGCCCGACCACGAAAACGTTGCAGATGGTGCCCAGCCCCGGCTTCTGCCGCAACGGGATCCACAACAGCAGGACGACCGCGCTGACCAGGATGGTCACCGTGCCGAAACTCAGCGGCACGTAGCGGGTGAGGCCTTGGTGCAACACATCCCACGGGTCCAGGCCCAGATCGGCCTCGATCAACATGGCCATGGAGAACCCGAACAGGAACAAACCGATCAACAGCTGCGGAACCCGGCGGCCGAGCCGCCCCGCGCGCAGCTGTTCGACCGGTCCCAGCGGCGCCAGCCGGAACGGAGCTCGAGACGCGAACACTCCGTCAGGCCTGCGCGGGATCTCTGGACTGATGGGCGTCTCGGCCGGCTGGTTCACCGACGGGTTTCTCGGCCGACGCCCGACGCTCGGCCTTGACGGCCTTCTTGGTTTCCCGAACCCGCAGCAGCGAGTCCCGGTCGACGATATCGGCGACGGAGCGGTAGACCGCGTCCTCCCCGTACGCTCCGGCAGCCTCGCGCCAACCCGGCGGGGTCACGCCGTACTGCTTGCCGAGCAGGGCCGTGAAGATCTGCGCCTTCTCGGGCCCGAAGCCGGGTAGTGCCGAGACGGCGGCGACGACGTCGACCCCGGTGCGCGCCTCGCGCCAGACGTTCTCGGCCCGCCCGTCGTACTGCTCGACGAGCACCGTGCACACCGCCCGAACCCGCTTGGCCATCGCCCCCGGAAAGCGGTGGATCGCCGGGCGCTCGGAGCACAGGGCCACGAACTGGTCCTCGTCGGACGCCGCGATGGCGGCGATGTCGAGGCGGCCGCCCATCCGGCGGGAGATCTCCAGGGGACCACCGAATGCCTTCTCCATCGGCACCTGTTGATCGAGCACCATCCCGATCAACAAGGCGTTGGCGTCTTCGCTGAGAAGGGTGTCAGCCGCGGCATCGCCGGTGAGGTGGAGGGACTTGGCCATGCGTCTCACCCTACTGGCGGGTATCCACCGGTCCGGCGGCATTCTCGGGGCCTACCCATCGGCCGACCTCCGGCGCTAACCTTCCACCAAGGGGGGTGGACATGCGGGTCTCCGAGATACTCCGGCACAAGGGCTCCGACGTGATCGTCATCAGCCCTTCCGCAACCGTCGAGGAACTGGTTGCCCTGCTCAGCCGGCACAATCTCGGGGCCGTCGTGGTCTCCGACAACGGGTCTGCGGTCACCGGGCTGGTGAGCGAGCGCGACGTGATCCGGCACCTGGTCGACGGCACCGCGATCCTGGACCAACCGGTCTCGACGATCATGTCGAGCACCGTGCACACCTGTCGCGTGAGCGATTCGGTGGAGTCGTTGATGGGGGTCATGACCGAGCAGCGGGTCCGGCACCTGCCCGTGCTGGCCGAGGACCAACGGCTGTGCGGGATCGTGAGCATCGGCGATGTGGTGAAGTCGACGATCACCCAACTGGAGTTCGAGCGCGACCAGCTGCAGGGCTACGTCACGAGCTGACACCCTGACCCGGCGCTAGCCGGGGCCCTCGCCCCCCGGATATGGTGAGAGCGCTCTCAAGCCCACGATCGGAGATCTGAGTTGCCTCCTCGTTTCCGTCGCCGACCCTTCGGCCCGGACTTCCTCTTCGGCGCCGCCACGGCGGCCTTCCAGATCGAAGGTGCCCAGTACGAGGACGGGCGCCGGGACAGCATCTGGGACGCGTTCTGCCGGGTGGAGGGCGCCGTGATCAACGGCGACGACGGCTCCGTCGCCTGCGACCATTACCACCGCTATCGCGAAGACGTCGAACTGATGGCCGCGCTCGGGGTCCAGAGCTACCGCTTCTCCACCTCGTGGTCGAGGGTCCAGCCGGACGGCGGCCCGGTCAACCCGGCGGGACTGGGTTTCTACTCCCGGTTGGTCGACGAACTGCTCGAGCACGACATCATGCCGTGGCTCACGCTGTACCACTGGGATCTGCCGCAGGCGATCGAGGACGAGGGCGGCTGGCGGAACCGGGACACGGCCTACCGGTTCCGGGACTACGCCCTGGCCGTCCACGATCGGCTGGGCGACCGTGTGCCGGTCTGGACGACGTTGAACGAGCCGTGGTGCGCGGCGTTCCTCGGCTACATCGCCGGCGCTCACGCCCCCGGCGTGCAGGATCCCGCCGCCGGTCTGGCCGCGATGCACCATCTGCTGCTCGGCCACGGCCTCATTGTGCAAGCCCTCCGGACGGCCGATCCGAAACTCCGGCTCGGCCTCACGCTGAATCTCACGCCCGTGTACCCCGTGAATCCTGAACGCACAGACGACGTCGAGGCCGCCCGGAAGATCGACGGCCAGTTGAACAGGATCTTCCTCGATCCGATCTTCCGCGGCAGTTATCCCACCGACGTCCTGAACGATGTCGCCGGGCTGGGTCTCGAGCGGCACATCAGACCGGGTGACCTGGAGATCATCTCCACGCCGATCGACACCCTGGGCGTCAACTACTACCAAGGTGCCCTGGTCAGTGCCGAACCAGCGGGATCCGGGGTCGCGATCGAGGCCCCGACCAGTCGGCCGACCGGTTCGCCGTTCCCGGCCGTCACCGGGGTCTATCCCCATTCCCCCGGCCTGCCCACCACCGCCATGGGGTGGCCGATCCAACCCCAAGGACTCCGCGACCTGCTGAACCGGGTCCACCGCGACTACACCGGGTCCGCCGGTGTCGAGGTGTACGTCACCGAGAACGGCGCCGCCTTCGACGATCAGCCGGGATTCGACGGATCCGTGCGTGACGTCGACCGGTGCGACTTCCTCTACGCGCATCTGGACGCGATCCTGGACGCCATCGACGACGGGGTGCCGGTCAAGGGCTACTTCTACTGGTCCCTGCTCGACAACTTCGAGTGGGCGTGGGGATATGCCAAACGCTTCGGGCTGATCCGGGTTGATTACCCGACGCAGCGGCGGACGGTCAAGGATTCGGGCTGGGCCTACTCGCGGGCGATCATCACCCGGGAACTGAGCGACGAGAACACACAGGACTCGGGCCTCCCCTCGACCAGCATCAGCTCCGTGTGAGGCCGTTATGTCCGACCAGTCCCGATCACTCCCCTCGGCCGGTGCCACCGAGGGCGGCGGCTCCGATCCCAACCGCGGGCTGCCTACCTTGGAAACGGTCGCGGCTCAGGCCGGCGTGAGCCGATCCACCGTCTCCCGGGTCGTCAACGGTTCGCCGAAGGTCCGCCCCGATGTGGTCGACACGGTCAACGCCACGATCGCCCGGATGAACTACGTACCGAACCGGGCGGCGCGCTCGCTGGCCAGCCGGCAGACGTACGCCATCGCCCTGCTGGTGCCTGAGGAGACCACCCGTTTCTTCGGCGATCCGTATTTCGCCGCCATCGTGAAGGGCATCACCGCCCGGCTGGAGCCCACCGACTACATCCTCAACCTGCTGGTGGCGAGCTCCGATCCGACCCGGAAGACTCGGCGGTTCCTCCGCAGCGGCAGCGTCGACGGAGCGCTGGTGGTCTCCCACCACGCCAGCGACCGGGATCTCACCGAGCTCAACGAGGCGGTGCCCATGGTCTTCGGTGGTCGTCCCGCCGCCCAGGCGCTGAGCAACTCCTACTACGTCGACGTCGACAATCTGGAGGGGTCCCGGGAGGCCACCCAGCACCTCATCGCGCGCGGGGCCCGTCGGATCGCCACGATCACCGGGCCACCGGACATGCCGGCCTCCATCGACCGGCTGGCCGGCTGGCGGCAGGTGATGGCCAGCGCGGACATGGCCGACGACGCTGTCGCCGACGGCGATTTCACCGGCCGCGGGGCGGCCCGCGCCATGGCCACACTGTTGGACCGGCACCCCGACCTGGACGCCGTCTTCGCCGCCAACGACCTGATGGCCCGCGGCGCACTGGAGGTCTTGGTCGCGCGAGGACGTGCCGTGCCCAGTGATGTCGCCGTGGTCGGATTCGACGACAGTCCGGCCGCAACGGCCGGGGAGCTGCACCTGACCACGATGCGGCAGCCGTCGGAGACCATGGGCATGCAGATGGCCGAGATGCTGCTGGAACTGTTGGCCGGCCGCGTGCCCGCATCCCCCAGCATCCTGCCCACCGAGCTGGTCATCCGCGACACCGCGTAGCGAACGCCCGCGGGGCGCAAGATCGCACCCGTCGGGACGAGACTGCCCGGGACCCGCCGGTCAGATATTGATCATGTGGCCGGCGATGCCGTGGGCGGCTTCCTTGATCGCTTCCGAGAGCGTCGGGTGGGGGTGGATGTTGCGAGCGACCTCCTCGGCGGAGAGATCCCAGAGCTGCGCCAGGGTGAGCTCCGGGAGGAGTTCGGTCACGTCGGGTCCGATCATCGCCACTCCGAGGAGCTCGCCGTGCTTGGCGTCGGCGATGATCTTCACGAAGCCGGTCGCGTCGCCGAGCCCGTGGGCTTTGCCGTTGGCGGAGAACGGGAACTTGGCGGTCTTGACGTCGTAGCCCATGTCCCGCGCCTGCTGCTCGGAGTAGCCGAAGGAGCCGATCTGCGGCTGGCAGAATGTCGCGCGCGGCACCATGTCGTAGTCGATGGCGATGGTCTCGGCACCGGCGATCGTCTCCGCGGCGACGATTCCCTGCGCCTCGGCGAGATGGGCCAACATCAACTTCGCCGTGCAGTCGCCGATCGCGAAGATGTGCGGGACGGAGGTCCGCATGTAGTCGTCGATCTTGACGGCGCCGCGATCGGTCAGCTCGACGCCGGTCTTGTCGAGCCCGTAGCCCTCCGTACGAGGAGCGAAGCCGATCGCCTGCAGCACCTTGTCGGCCTCGAGCACCTGCGATGCGCCACCGGCGGCCGGTGAGACGGTGACCTTGACCTTCTCGCCGGTGTCGTCGATCGCCTCCACCTTCGTCGCGGTCAGGACCTTGACCCCGAGCTTCTTGTACTGCCGGGCCAGCTCTTTGGAGACTTCGACGTCCTCCAACGGCACCATCCGATCGAGGAACTCCACGATCGTCACGTCGACGCCGTAGTTGGTCATCACGTACCCGAACTCCACCCCGATCGCCCCCGCGCCGGCGATGATGATCGACTCCGGCAGGCCGTCGGTCATGATCTGCTCTTCGTAGGTGACGACCCGGTCGCTGAGGGACGTGCCGGGCAGCAGGCGCGTCGTCGCCCCGGCGGCGATGATGCAGTGATCGAACGTGACGGTCTGCTCCTTCTTGCCGCCGGTGACCTCGATCGTGTGAGCGTCGGTGAAGGTGCCCCAACCGTCCAGTTCGGTGATCTTGTTCTTCTTCATCAGAAAGTGGACGCCCTTGGTCATCCGGTCCGAGACCGCCCGGCTGCGCTTGTAGGCGGCACCGAAGTCGAAGGTCACCTCGCCCTGGATTCCGAACGTCTCGGCGTCGTTGTGGAAGAGGTGCGCGAGCTCCGCGTTGCGGAGCAGCGCCTTGGTGGGGATACAGCCAACGTTCAGACAGACGCCGCCCCAGTACTTCTTCTCGATGATGGCGGTCGAGAGACCTAATTGGGCGGCGCGGATGGCGGCCACGTAACCGCCGGGGCCGGCCCCGAGGACGACGACGTCATAATCACTCATGCGCCCCACTCTAGGAGGCGCCGGCCGCCGCCTGCCACCGACCGCCCTCGACGCCACGCCGGGTCCGACACGCGGGCGAAAACCGGCTACATCTCACATATGAGTTACCGTCGTGCGGTGACTGACACCTATCTCGACCGTATCGGCGGCCTGATCCGGGACGCCCGCAAGCATCGCGGGCTGACCCAGACCCAGCTCGCTGAGGTCCTGGGCACAAGTCAGAGCGCCGTGCACCGGATCGAAGCCGGCAACCAGAACCTCAGTCTCGAAATGGTGACCCGGATCGCCGAGGCGCTGGACTCCCCGCTGATCTCGGTGGGCTCCAACAAGCCCTTGCACCTGCGAGTGCAAGGTGGCGCGAAACTGCGTGGAGCCATCTCGGTGCGTTCCTCCAAGAACGCCGCAGTGGCCCTGCTCTGCGCGAGTCTGTTGAATCGCGGCCGCACCGTCTTCCGCAACATCGCCAAGATCGAGGAAGTCAATCGGATCCTCGAGGTGCTGACCAGCATCGGCGTTCAGGCCACCTGGTCGGCCGACGGCCAAGATCTCGAACTGATCCGACCGGCGAAGCTCGATCTGGGCTCGATGAACCTCGAGGCGGCTCGCCGCACCCGCAGCGTCATCATGTTCCTCGGTCCGCTGCTGCACTCCTACAGCGAGTTCGAGCTGCCGTACGCGGGCGGTTGCGAGCTGGGCGCGCGCACCATCGAGCCCCACCTGCAGGTTCTGCGCCGCTTCGGGCTCTCGGTGGTGCCGACCGACGGTTTCTATCACTGCAAGGTCGACCCCTCGATCGAGCCCGTCCGGCCGATCACCCTCACCGAGCGGGGCGACACGGTGACCGAGAATGCGCTTCTGGCCGCCGCCCTGTCACCCGGCGTCACCGTCATCCGGAACGCCAGCCCCAACTACATGGTCCAGGACCTGGCCGTGTTCCTCACCCACCTGGGCGTGGACATCGACGGCATCGGCACCACCACGTTGCGCATCCGCGGCGTGGAGCAGATCCAGACCGATGTCGAGTTCACCCCGTCCGAGGATCCGATCGAGGCCATGAGCCTGCTGACCGCGGCGATCGTCACCAAGTCGGAATTGACGATCCGCCGGGTCCCGATCGAGTTCCTCGAGATCGAGTTGGCGGTGCTGGAGGAGATGGGCCTGGACTTCAGCCTCGGACAGGAGTACGTGGCCACCAACGGACATACCCGGCTGGTTGACCTGACCGTACGGCCGTCGGCGCTCCGCTCCCCCATCGACAAGATCCATCCGATGCCCTTCCCCGGTCTGAACATCGACAACCTGCCGTTCTTCGCCGTCATCGCCGCCACCGCCGAAGGCAAGACGGTCATCCACGACTGGGTTTACGAGAACCGGGCCATCTATCTGACCGAGCTCAACCGGCTCGGCGCGCACGTCCAACTGCTCGACCCGCACCGGGTCATCGTCGAGGGGCCCACCCGGTGGCGCGGCCAGCAGGTGGTCTGTCCGCCGGCGCTGCGGCCCGCCGTCTGCATCCTGCTCGGCATGTTGGCCGCGCGCGGGGAGTCGATGCTGCGGGACGTGTACGTGATCAACCGCGGCTACGAGGATCTGGCCAACCGGCTCAACGCGCTCGGCGCCAACATCGAGGTCTTCCGCGACTGAGGGTGCCTGATCCTGTCGAAGGGGCCGAGGTCGACGCTCTGACCGTGTGAAGGGTGCTCGCGCGCAGCCAGAACCGACGGCTCGTACGTTTCCCATCCAGAGATGGATGACGCGGCCCGAGACGCCCAATCGCGGCGTGTCTCCCATCTCGGGTCGGACAACGTGCCAACCTCGATTTGACCAGGTCCCGAGGCTCAGCGGAGTTGCCGTGCCTCGAAATCGGCCGTCGGCGCGGCGATCTCGTCCTGGGCGGCGACGAGTTGCAGCTCGGACTCGCCGGAGTCGACCGTGGCCCGCAGCACGCCGTACACCACCGACGCCGTCCGGCCGAGCGCGGTGGCCACGTCGGAGCGCAGCAGGTTGGCCAGGAAGATCGCGGCCGTGATGTCTCCCGCCCCGGTGAAGACCTGGGGCAGCAGGGGTGTGGTCACGGTCCAGGCACCGGTGTCGGTGACGGCCACCATGTCGATGGTCCCGGGACCCGCCTCGTCGTGCACCACGCTGGTGATCAGCACCGTGTCCGGGCCGCGAGCCCGGAGTGTGTCGGCGGCGACCAGCACCTCGGCCAGGGTCTTGCTCGACGACCCGGTCAAGAATTCGAGCTCGAACTGGTTCGGCGTGACGATCTGGGCCGCCGGAACCACCGCATCCCGCATCAGTTCCGGAATACCCGGCCGAACGAAGAAGCCGCGTCCGACGTCACCCATCACCGGGTCGCAGCAATAGACGGCTTCGGGATTCCGCGACTTCACCAGCGCGACGGCGTCGAGGATGGCCAATCCGACGTCCTCCCCTCCCTGGTACCCCGAGAGGACGGCGTCGCAGCGGTCCAGCACACCCCGTTCGTCGATCCCGGTGACCACATCGGTGATGTCGCTGGCCTTCAGCAGCGGTCCGCGCCACTGCCCGTACCCGGTGTGGTTGGAGAAGTGCACGGTCAGCACTGGCCACACCTCGACCCCCAACCGCATCAGCGGGAAGGTCGCCGCACTGTTGCCGACGTGCCCGTAGGCGACCGAGGACTGGATGGACAGGATCGAGGTCACGGGCGTCATTGTGGCACCGCGACACACGAGAACGGACCGAATTGAATTCGGTCCACTAGATATAATTCGGGCTGCCTGAGTTGCCACCAGACCTTACAGTGGTCCCATGTCGGCCGGAGTCGAGGGAAGCAAGCGCCTCGAGACCCGACCGCGCTCCCGCCCGACGAGCCCGCCGTCGCCGTCGGTCGATCCGCCGGCTCCGAAACCGGTGGCCGAGCCGAGCGAACCTCATGATCATCATCTACTGATCGACGCGCACGAGGACCGCTGGCGCTGGCGGCGCAAGATCCGCGAGAACCCGCGGAAGCTGTTCTTCTACCGGATCTGCGTCGCCCTCCTCGGCGTGCTCCTGGTCATGCTCGGCGCCCTCACCGGTCCCCTGCCGGGGCCGGGCGGCATTCCCCTGGTCCTGCTGGGGATCGCCGTGTGGTCGAGTGAGTTCGAGTGGGCGCAGCGACTCATGTACTGGTTCAAGGCCCAGCTCAAGCGCTACCGGAACTGGCCACGACGGCAGCAGGTGCTGTTTTGGGCGATTTTCACCCTGGCTTGCGGGACGCTGCTCTACACGTTCCTCGTCGTCGTGGGCGTGCCGTTCTGGGTGCCCGACTTCGCCCGTGACCTGCTGGAGAGACTGCCCGGCGTCTGATCTCGCCGACTTGCGCTCCGCTTCCCGGAGAACGATCGGGTGCCCTGCGACGATGAGGTGACTATGCGGATCGTCCGGGCGTCCGACTTCGCGATTCTCGATGTTCGCTTCGCCGCCTTCGCCCATCGCGGCGGCGCACTCTATCCACCCAACGTCGGCCGGGAGAACACCCTGCACGCCTTCTCCGAGGCCGTGGCGCTGGGCTATCGCTACCTGGAGACAGACGTCCACGCCACCTCCGACGGGGTCCTGATCGCGTTCCACGACTCGCGGCTCGACCGCGTGACCGACTCCGTTGGCATGATCGCGCGGACACCGTACGCGGAGATCCGCCAGGCTCGGATCGGTGGCCGGGACCCGATCCCCACGCTGTCGGAACTGCTGCAGGCCTTCCCCGACGCCTGCTTCAACATAGACGCCAAATCGTCGGCGTCGATCGAGCTGCTGGCGGCCGCCATCGCCGACCACGACGCGTACGAACGGGTCTGCGTCAGCTCTTTCGGCACCCGGCGGCTGCATCGACTCCGCCGCTTGCTCGGAGGCCGGGTGGCCAGCGCGGCCAGCCCGGTAGGCGTCGCGGTCAACCGTTTCGTGCCGTGGGTGACGGCCGTTCTGAACACCCCGACCCCGGTACTGCAACTCCCGGTGGATCGCCGGATCCTCGGTCGGCGGTTGGAGGTGCTCACCGGTGGGCTGATCGACGCGGTGCACCGAGCCGGCAAGCACGTGCACGTGTGGACGATCGACGACCGCGTCGAGATGGAGCGGCTGATCGACGCCGGAGTGGACGGCATCTTCACGGATCGGATCGACGTCCTCAAGCAGACCCTGCTGGACCGTGATCTGTGGACCGGTTGCGATCGCTAGCGACCGGTGACGACCACCCCCGAACCGCCGCGGCCTGCCGGCGCACCGATCCGCCGCCGGTCGGTACTGGCGTGGGCGCTGTGGGACTGCGGTGCGTCGGCCTACAGCACCATCGTGGTGAGCTTCGTCTTCGCGCCGTACCTCACCGATGTGGTCGCCCGCGATCGCCCGCCGGACTCCTTGAGCGGGCCGACCTGGTTGGCCATCTCCAGCGCGCTGGGCGGCCTGTTGGTCGCCGCTGTGGCTCCGGTGACCGGCCAGCGCTCCGACGCGCGCGGCCGCCGCAAGCGCAGCCTGGCCGTCTGGACCGGGCTGGTCATCGCCTCGACGCTAGGGTTGTTCTTCGTCCGCGACGAGTGGTCCTTCCTCTGGCTCGGCCTGGTCCTGCTGGCGGCCGGCGCCATCTTCATGGAGTTCGCCGCCGTCTCCTACAACGCGATGCTGCAGCAGGTGTCGAGTCCGAGCACCATCGGCAAGATCTCCGGTTTCGGCTGGGCCTGCGGCTACCTCGGCGGCATCGTGGTCCTGCTCTTGGCGTACGTGTTGTTCGTCGCGCCCGAGGTCGGACTCTTCGGGGTGACCGACGCCGGCGGACTGCGGTTCCGGGTGCTCGCGCTGGTCGTGGCCGTCTGGTTCGCGGCGTGGTCGGTTCCCCTGTTCCTCGTGGTCCCGGAGATCAAACCCAACCGCGACATCGCCCAGGTCGGATTCTTCGCGTCGTACCGGGTGCTCTGGCGCGACGTGCGAACCTTGTTCCGCAACGACCGCCACGCCGTCTGGTTCCTCATCGCCAGCGCCATCTATCGCGACGGGTTGGTCGCGGTGTTCACCTTCGGTGCCGTGCTGGCCGTCAGTGTGTACGGCCTCACCGCCGGCGGGGTCGTCATCTTCGGGGTGGCGGCCAACGTGGTGGCCGCGGCCGGGGCCTTTGCCGGCGGGGTGATCGAGGACCGGATCGGGCCCAAGACCGTCATCATGACGTCGCTGCTCGGCCTGATCAGCACCGCCACGATCCTGCTGTTCTCCTCCGGGCCGACGATGTTCTGGATCTTCGGGCTGTTGCTGTGTCTGTGGGTCGGGCCGGCCCAAGCAAGTTCTCGGGCCTACCTGGCTCGGCTGGCGCCGGTCGGCCGCGAGGGTGAGATGTTCGGGCTGTACGCCACCACCGGGCGGGCGGTCAGCTTCTTGGCCCCGGCCCTGTTCGCGGCCTTCAGCGCGGCCTTCAACGCGGACCGGGCCGGAATCGTCGGGATCGCTCTGGTGCTGGCCGCGGGGGCAATTGCGTTGAGCAGGGTGAAACCGCCGCCATGGCGGCAGCCGAAGAGTCTGATAGACGGCGGGCCGGGGTGAACCGGTGCCGAGACCTGATGGTCAGTGACGCGTATGACGTGAGTTACGTCGCAGCTGGGCTTGGGAGCAGGCGCCGGAGGAACATTTGCCTCGGCCCGCGAGTTTCACATGATGCCAAGTGGGAAAACGTTACTTTGGAAACATAGGTCAGGAGGCCGTGATGGCAGATCGATCGTTGCGAGGAACTGGACTCGGAGCCAAGAGCTTCGAGGACGAATCCGGCGTTGAGTTCGCGCCGCGGCAAGAAATCGGGTTCGACTGTCCACGTCAGCATCACTTCAGCCTGGTCTTCGCGGCCGAGGCTGAGATTCCTGCGGTGTGGGAATGCCCGCGCTGCGGGGCCGAGTCGCTTCGGTCCGACGGTCACCGCGCGGAGGCCAAGGACGAGAAGCCGGCCCGTACGCACTGGGACATGCTGCGGGAGCGCCGCTCGATCGCCGAGCTGGAGGAACTCCTGGCCGAGCGGTTGGATCTGCTGCGCTCAGGAGAACTGGGTCCCAATTACCGTCAGACCGGATCGCGTAAGACCGCCTGATTCGCACAACGCCCATCGCAACCGCCGCCCGTGAGGGGCGGCGGTTGTTGCGTTTCCACCAGTCGCTCAGCACGCCAGCTGCTCGAGTCCCAGGTTCCTGCTCGAGTTGCAACTCGAGCAGGAACGAGCGACTCGAGCAGGTCCGGTCAGCGGGCGGCCGCTCGTCGAAACCGGTGTTCTCAGCCGGCCAACCACGGAGCGCGTCGGATGACACAGTCGAAGCTCGATCGGATCACCCAGTGCGGCCGGGCCGGGCCTCGCCGCCTTCACCGGGACCCTCCTCGATCTCGCCGGAGATCACGATCGGTCCTGGTCCGGGCGGTCGATCCGACACGGTTTCTCCCTCGACGGTTTCGCCCTCGATCACGGTTCCGTCCCGGCGGACCGATAGTCCGCCGACCATCCCCATCCGGCTCAGCCGACGGGAGACCAGGAAGGTCAGCAGCTTCCTCGCCAACGGACGGGTGAACGGCAGTAGGAAGAAGAACCCGACCACGTCGGTGATGAAACCAGGCAGCATCAGCAGGACCCCGCCGACCAACACCAGGGCGGCATCGGCCAGTTCCCCGGTGGGCATCCGTCCGCTGTTGAAGGCCTCGTTGAGCGCCACCCAGGCCCGGCTGCCCTCACGTCGCATCAGCCAGCCGCCCAGCAGCGCCTCGACGATCAGGATGGCGAGCGTCGGAAGGATCCCGATCTGCCGTCCTACCTGGATCAGGACCCACACCTCCAGGATCGGGATCGCGACGAGCAGCACCAGGATCAGCGGCATGAGCCAGCCGGAGCGCGTCCTCACGTCAGCTCCTTCCGCGGCCGGGTGACCAGGCCCTTCAGTTGGCGGGCGCGGTGGCCGACGCCCCACACCGTGGTGCGCAGTAGCGCCTCGACCACGATCTTCTGGCTCATCTTCGAGTCACCGTACTCGCGTTCCACGAAGGTGATCGGCACCTCCACCACCCGGAAACCGGCCTTCAGGGCCCGCCAACCGAGATCGATCTGGAAGCAGTAGCCCGCGGACGCGATGTCGTCCAGGCCGATCCCCCGCAGCGTGCTGGCCCGGAACGCGTTGTAGCCGCCGGTGGCGTCCCGCAGGGGTACGCCGAGCATCATCCGCGTCCACAGGCTGCCGCCACGGGACAGGAGCTCCCGGGACTTCGGCCAGTTGACCACCGAGCCGCCCTCGACCCAGCGCGACCCCTTTACGAGGTCGGCGTGCTCCAAGGCGGCCAGCAGACGCGGCAGCTGCTCGGGTTGGTGCGATCCGTCGGCGTCGCATTCCACCAAGACCTCGAAGCCGTTCTCCAGTCCCCAACCGAACCCCGCCAGGTAGGCGGCGCCCAGGCCCTCTTTGCCGAGCCGATGCAGGACGTGGATGTGATCGTCGGCGGCGGCCAGCTCGTCGGCCACCCTGCCCGTCCCGTCCGGGGAGTTGTCGTCGGTGATCAACACATGCGCCTCCGGAACCGCCGCCCGCAGCCGCGCGATGATCCGGGTGATGTTCTCGACCTCGTTGTAAGTGGGAATGACGACCAGGATCTTGCCCAGGCTCGAGCTCATGGCACCGAGACCCGGTCGGTCGGAGTTTCTTCGGCGGGCGGGTCAGCGGGCCCGGTGGATTCGAGCGGCTGCGGAGGCCGACGGCGGGCCCGGACCACGGCGACAACTCCGAGCTGTACGGCGAGCAGGCAGGCCAGCAGACCGGCAACAGCCAGGACGCGTTCCACCCAGGGCGCGAGTGTGATCGCCGGGGTCAAACCGGTTCGTGGCGGCATCGGAACCACCAGCGAGGCGGCGGTGAACTCCGCGGTCCGGCTGATCACCTTGCCGTCGCGGTCGATATAGCCCGAAACGCTGTTGGTGGTGGCGACAGCGATCTCCCGGCGGGACTCCATGGCTCGAGCCCGGGTGATCGCGAACTGCTGTTCGATCTGGCCGGTGCCTCCGTAGGTGGCGTTGTTGCTCTGGACCACCAGGAGCTGTGCGCCGTTGGTGAGCGTGTCGTACACGGTCTGGTCGTAAGCCAACTCGAAGCAGATGATGTCGCCGATCCGGAGTTCCTGGCCGGCCACCGGAACGGTCAGCACGCCGGGCTCGGTGCCGGGCACGGACTGCGCCCCGACCTCGGCCAGCAGCGGGATCAGCGGCAACAGCTGCTCGCGGAAGGGGATCCATTCCCCGAACGGAACGAGATTGCGCTTCACGTAGCGGTCCAGGACTCCCCGTTCCGGATCCCACCACAAGGCGGCCGTCTGTCGCTGGTTCGGCCCCGGGCCTTCCAGCACGGCGCCGACCAGGATGGGTCGCTCGGCCACCTCGGCCGCGGTCTGCACGGTCGCCCGCGTGGTGGCGTCCAGGAGCGGGTCGATGTCGGTGGAGTTCTCGGGCCAGAGGATGAAGTCAGGCTGCGGGACCTCTCCGATGCGGGCCTTCACCGTCAGGTTGACGGTCTCGGCGAGGTGGTTGTTGGTCACCGAACGGGCCCGGCCCATGGCCTCGATGCCGCGCCCGGGCACGTTCCCCTGGACGATGCCGACGTTGACGGTCGGCGACGACGGCGTGGGTGACTCACCGAGATCCCGCTCCCGAGCCTGCACAAGGCCGAACCCGGCGAGGACGATGGCCAGGCCGACCGCCGTCGGCAGCAGCCAGGAGCGCAGTGGCGGCCGCCGTCCGCGCACCGACCGGGCGAGCCGCATCACCAGGTAGGCCACGAGTTGGCCGACCAGTGCCACCAGGAACGACACCCCCACCACCCCGATGATTGGAAAGTAGCCGGAAAGCGGCGTGTCCACGGCGGCGAAAGCCAGCTTCCCCCACCCGAAGCCGCCGAAGGGGATCCGCGCGTAGGCGGACTCGATCAGCACCCAACAGCACGCCGCGGCCAGCGGCCACCAGCGCAGGTTCGACACCAGGTTGAGGATCAGCCCGAGCAGGGCGAAGAACAGCGCCTCGAACGCGATCAGCAACACCGCGATCCAGACGCCGAGAACATGGACCCAGCTGATCGAGATCGCCAACATGGCCGAGCCGTAGAGATAGCCCAGGCCGAACGCGCGACGGCGGCGGACGCCGCGCACCAGCAGGGTGAACGCGGGGATCCCGACCAGCAGGAACGGCCACAGCCCGTACGGCTGCCAGCTGAGACCGGTCAGCAGACCGGCGATGAGGGCCGCCGAGTAGCGGAACCATCCGGCCGCGAGGAAGGGTCTGGTTCCCTCCTGGGCACCGGCGACATTCGGTGCGGTGGGGGCGGCGGACACCCGGTGATCTTACTCGGCTGAGCCGCTCGGGACGGTGACATCCGCCCCCTCCGCCCCGCCGACGAGGCGCTCCCCGAGACCATCGGCGAGTAGGGGCAGACGATCTCCGACCGCGAGGGCCACACACCGGGGCTCCCGACCGACCTCGAGCCGGGGAAGCCCCGCCGAGTCGAACGTAAAACCCGAGCAGTCCCAGACGGCGACCGAGGCGGGCTGCCCGACGGTGAGGGTCCCGGCTTCGGGCTGCCGAGCCGCCCGGTGACCGCCTCGAGTGGCGGCGGAAAACGCAGCCGACGCGCTCAACCGCTCCTCCGCCCGGGAATGCTGGACCGCCGCCTGCACCATGGCCCAGCCGGCCACCGGCGTCACCGGTGCGTCGGTGCCGAACGCCAGCGCCACACCTGCGCGATGCATGGTGCCGAACGGGTTCATGCCGGCGCTCCTCGCCGGACCCAGTCGCTGTTCGTACAACTCTCCCGGTGGACCCCAGACCGCATCGAACGCCGGTTGGACACTGGCGATGACCCCCAGTTCGGCCAGAGCCGACAGATCCTGGACTTCGACCATCTCGACATGCTCGAGGCGGTGGCGGGCGGCCCGAAGGGCCGGCAGGCCGGTGATCTCGGCCGCACGGCGCAAGCCCTGCACGGCGGCGCTCACCGCATCGTCGCCGATGCAGTGGAAGCCGCCCTGAAGGCCGGCCCGCGTGCAGGCGACGAGGTGGTCCCGGATCTCGTCATCGCCGAGGTAACGAACCCCCCGCCAGGCGTCGGCCTGGTCGGCGTAGCCCTCTCGCAGCGCGGCGGTCCGCGACCCGATCGCTCCGTCGATGCACAGGTCCCCGGCCAGGCCGAGAATCGCATGCTCAGCGGCCAACGCCACCGTGCGACCGTCGGCCAGCTCACCCCAATAGCTCACGACCCGGAGCCCGAGCTCGGCGGCGGTCTCCCGCACGCGGTGCAGATCCGCCAGCGGTCCGAGGTGTGGCCCGCCGAGATCGTGGACGGTGCCGACGCCGAGATCGGCGCAGCGTCGCAGGACCACCCGGGCCGCCTCGCGGCGCTCGCCGTCGGTGAAGAAGCGATCCAGCGCCCCACGGCAGAGGTGGTGCGCCTCGCGGGAGACCAGACCGTCCGCGCGGAAGCCGGCGGCCGCCCGGACGTCGGGAAGCTGATCGAGCAGCGCGCTCGAGACGACCGCGGAATGCACGTCGACCCGCGCGAGGTAGACCGCGGCCCCACCGCCGGCCCGGTCCAGCTCGGTGCGGGTCGGTGGGGTCGGGTCCGGCCAACTGCGGTCGTCCCAGCCCTGCCCGATCAGGATCCGGGAGTACGGGCGGGCCGCGGCCTGGCGGGCCAGTCGGTCCAGCAGATCGTCGCGACTTCGCACGCCGTGCAGATCCAGGCCCAGCAGCACCTGGCCGGCTTGGACCGTGTGCAAGTGGGCGTCGACAAACGCCGGAGTGATCAACACCTCACCCGCACCCAGGCGCCGCAGGTCGATCGTCCGGCCGCGCTCGACCTGGGCCAGCGCCGTCGCCTCGTCGCCGATGTGGGACACGGTCCCGTTCTTGATCACCAACGCGGTCGCGGAATGGTCTCCGGCCGGGTCGGGTGGGGGGTAGAGACGGGTGGCCCCGACGATCGCCAGCTCTGCAGTGCGGGTCACGACCCCATTGTGAGTGGTCGAGACCTAGAGCAGAGCTCGGTCCTCGAACGGGATCGACAGCACGGTGGTGGTGTGGGTCGACACCCCGGCGTCGGCGCGGATGCGGGCCAACAGCGTCTCGAGCTGCGCCATGGTCGGGACCTGCACCTTGAGCAGGTAGCTCGGCTCCCCGGCCACCGAATAGCAGGAAACCACCTCGTCGATCGGCTCGAGCCGTTGCGGGGCATCGTCGGGCTGGCTCGGATCAAACGGTTTGATGGCCACGAAGGCCGTGATCATCAGGTTGAGCTGCTCGGGGTCCAGGACCGCCCGATAGCCCTTGATCACGCCTCGCTGTTCCAGCCGGCGCACCCGCTGCTGGGCGGCGGAGGTGGACAAGCCGGTCTCTTTGCCGATGTCGGTGTAGGACATCCGACCGTCCCGGGCGAGCAGCGAAAGGATGGCCTGGTCCAGCTTTTCCATGCGCTTATCGTGCCAGTATTCGTCCGTGGCCCCACGACTTGCTCAGGATTCACGCCGCTTGATGCTCCTTGATACGGCGTCGTTGTACTTCCGGGCCTTCTTCGGCGTACCCGACTCCTTTCGGGCCCTGGACGGGACGCCGGTCAACGCGGTGCGCGGCCTGCTGGACTTCATCAGCCGGTTGACCGACGTCTACGCCCCGACCCATCTGGCCTGCTGCTGGGACAACGACTGGCGACCGGCGTGGCGGGTGAAGTTGATCCCGAGCTACAAGGCGCACCGGGTGGCAGGCTCGGGCGACAGCGTCGTTGCCGAGATGGCCTCCTCCCCCGGCACGGTCGGAGAAACCGCTCCCGACGATCTGGCCGTCCAGGTGCCGTTGATCTTGGGTGTGCTGGACGCGCTGGGGTTCGCCGTGGTGGGTCACGACGGGTACGAGGCCGACGACGTGATCGGCACCCTGGCCGCGTCCGCGCCGCTGCCGACCGACGTGGTCACCGGTGACCGCGACCTGTTCCAGGTGGTCGATGACGAGCGCGAGGTCCGGGTGCTCTACACCGCCCGCGGCGTCGGCAAGCACGAACGCGTCGACGACGCCTGGGTCCGGGCCAAGTACGGCATCCCGGCCGCGCACTACGTCGACTACGCGGTGCTCCGGGGCGACCCGTCGGACGGGTTGCCCGGAGTCGCCGGCATCGGTGAGAAGACGGCGGCATCCTTGATCAACTCCTACGGCGGCCTGGAGCAGATCTTGGCCGCCGCCAGCAACCCACGGACCAAGATCAGCGGATCGGTGCGGGCCAAGCTCGCCGCGGCGATCGACTATCTGGCGGTCGCCCCCGCGGTGGTGGCCGTCGCCACCGATCTCGATCTTGCCACCACGCTCGACGAGCTCAGAATCCCCGATCGGCCCCGGCAGCCGGAGCGCTTTGCCGAGTTGGCCGAACTGCTCGACCTCGGCGGCAGCGCCGATCGGATCCTGGCCAGCTTCCCCGGTGCCCGCTGAGGACATCGCCCACCTGGTCGGCCGCCGCGGTCGGCCCTACGCCGTCGCGTTGGGAGCCGGTCCGGAGCCGTCGGAGATCATCGCCCGGCTGGGTTCGCCGCTGCCGCTCGCGGTGTTGTGGGGCCGATGGTTCGGGGGCGGCGCCGTTGTGTTGCGCGATCCGCTCTGCTGGGTGACTCCGGAATACGCCGAGGACGCGTTCCCGTACGTCGATGTGGAGCCGGAACTGGACCGCGACGGAATGGACGAAACACTCCTCGCCGGCGGCTGGCTGGCCCAGCTGGGATACGCCCCGCACCATTCCGCCGTCGGCTTCTTCGACCACCTGTTGCGCTGGCAACCGGCGCGGGGCTGGGTCTTCGAAGCGCTGGGTTTGGAGGGCAGGGAAGGCGAGCTGGAGCGAGCGCTGGACCGCGCCCGCTCCCTGGTCGCCGGGGCAAGCACCGCACCGACGAGCTCCCGACCCGCGTTCGCGCTGAGTCCCTTCACCAGCTCTCCCCTCGCCCAGGAGACACATCTCCGCGGCGTGGAGGAGGTCATCGGGCGGATCGAGCGGGGCGACTTCTACCAGCTGAATCTCTGCACCCGGCTGCGAGCCAACCTGTCCGGGTCGGTCCCCGCCGTTTTCGCGAGAGGGGCCGACCGACTCCGACCGACGTACGGAGCCATGATCGACTCCGGGGGCGGATCGTCCTTGATCAGCTTCAGTCCGGAGCTGTTCTTGGAGGTCCACCGTGATCAGGTCCGGACCGCGCCGATCAAGGGCACCAGCCCGACGCGGGACGATCCCGACGGATCGGGCTTGGCCCGCTCCCGCAAGGACGTCGCCGAGAACATCATGATCACTGATCTGATGCGCAACGATCTTTCCCGCGTGTGCCGGCCCGGGACCGTCCGGGTGGAACGGCTGCTCGATCTGCAGGCCCATCCCGGTGTCTGGCACCTGGTATCGGTTGTGGCGGGTGAGCTGATGGCGGGTACCAGTCGGGCGGACCTGCTGCACGCCACCTTCCCGCCCGGTTCGGTGACCGGCGCCCCCAAGATCAGCGCCCAGGGCGGGATCGCCACGTTGGAACCGGAGCCGCGGGGGGCCTACACCGGGGCTCTCGGCTTCCTCACGCCGGCGGCCGGGGCCGAGTTCAGCGTGATCATCCGGACCTTCGAGGTGACCGGGCGCCAGGTCGAACTCGGCGTCGGCGGCGGGATCACCGTCGACAGTGCGCCGGTGCGGGAGTGGTACGAGTGCCTCGACAAGGCGCGACCGCTGGTGCAGGCGGTCGATGCCGATCTCGCCGCCGAACTTCGCTCGCCGCCGCCTCCGATCCCAGACGCCCTCCGGGATCGCGGGCTGTTCGAGACTCTGCTGAGTCGAGACGGCACCGTCCTCCGGCTGGCCGCGCACCTCGCCCGCCTCGACCGGTCGTGCCGGGAGCTGTACGGGTGGTCTGTCCCGGAGGATCTGGCGGCGCGCGTGCAGCAGGTGGCCGACGACGGTCCCCGCGCAGATCGAACCCGGCTGCGGGTCCAGGCCGTGCCGGGCGACGGCAGGATGCGGATCACCGTCGAAGCCTGGGCCGCTCCCCCGCCGCCAACAAGCCTGCGACTGATACGGCGGACGCGTCCGGCCTGGTCCTGGCGGCACAAGTGGGCGGAGCGGACCGCCCTCGGGGAGGCCGACCTGATCGGGGTGGTCGCGTCGTCGGACCACCAGGTCTGGCCGTACTTTCTCTCACCCGTCGGCCACCTGGCCGAGACGTCCCGGGGCAATCTCTGCGTCCTCGGTTCGGACGACGTGTGGCGTACACCGCCGGAGGACGAGCACGTCCTGCCCGGGGTGACCCGCCGGGCGCTGTTGCGGGTCTGGACCGATCTCGGCCGGCCGTACCGGATCGGGCACGTCGCTCCCGGCGAGCTGCGGGATGCCCGCGCCGTGGTCAGCACGAGCAGCATCAGCGGTCTGGTCCTCGTCGACCAGGTCGACGACCACCGGATGGCTGCACCGGCCGGCGTGCTCGAGGAACTGGCCGAAATGAGCCGACGGCTGGGCTTTGGTTGACGTAGTTTGTGGGCACGCGTCGGATCGCTTCGAGGAGGAAGGGCGTCGTGGATCGGGTTCTCGTCCTCAACGGACCGAATTTGAACTTGCTCGGAGCCCGGGAGCCCGCCCTGTACGGGACCTCCGGCCTAGCTGACGTTGGAGACCTGTGCCGCGCCGTCGCCGGCGAACTCGGTCTCGAGGTGGAGATCCGCCAGAGCAACCACGAGGGCGAACTCGTGGACTGGCTGCAGGCGGCGGGCCGCGCCGAGCAGGCGGGGGAATTGATTGGAGTGGTGCTGAACCCGGGCGCCTATGGTCACACCAGCATTGCCCTGGCCGACGCCATCTTGGGTACCGGCCTGACCATCGTCGAAGTGCACATCTCGAACGTGCACGCCCGCGAGGAGTTCCGGCAGCACTCCTTCATTTCCCCGGTGGCCGCGGGGATCATCGTCGGCCTGGGCGTCTCGGGGTATGCGCTGGCAATCCGGGCGCTGCACGAAGGCTTGACGGCTCCCCAGTTGCGTGGCGGGCGTCGCACCGTCGAGTAGGGTCCGGAGACATGTATTACCTGAACTTCCTCAAGTCACTGCATGAGAAGCTCGCTCCGGAGACCTACTTGGAGATTGGCGTTGCCCTTGGCAAGAGCTTGGCGATTTCCCGATGCCGCTCGGTTGGGATCGATCCGCTGTTCCACATCCAACATGCCATCGACGGGGATTTCGCCCTGGTGCGCTCCACGAGTGACGAGTACTTCGCCCGGCCCGATCCGCTGACCCTCACCGGCGGGCGCCCCTTTGACCTGTCCTTCATCGACGGGCTGCACATCTTGGAATTCGCATTCCGCGATTTCATTCACGCCGAGCAACACGCGACCGCGACCTCCATCATCGTGTTCGACGATGTCCTTCCCAGAACGGTGGACGAGGCGGCGCGGGACCGGCACACCAAGGCCTGGACCGGTGACGTGTTCTGGATCCTCGAGATTCTCTCCGAATATCGGCCCGACCTCATCGTCCTACCCGTCGATACGCAGCCCACCGGCCTGTTGCTGGTCGTGGGACTGGATCCCGCGAACCGAGTGCTCACCGACAACTTTCAGGAGATCCTCTCGGTGTACCGCCGGCCCGACCCCCAGCAGGTCCCAGAGGACATCCTCGACCGTCTGACCGTGATGCCGCCTCAGCGCATTCTGGAGTCTGGACTAGTCGAACTCCTTCGAGACCGCCGGGGCGCGTCGCCGGCGCAGCTACGGGACGACCTGGGTGTGCTCGTCCGGAACTCGCTGGGCGCCGCCTTTACGTCGAGTCTCGAGCCCGTGAGCGCCGAATGAGGTTTCCGTAGGTCGCTTCGAGTCCGGGTATCCGGCGGCTCAGCCGAACCAGCGGTTCGGGCAGCCGCCGGCGCAACTTCTGTAGCCGCGTCAGCGGTCGGCGGCGCTTCTTCGGCTTTCGGTTGGACGTCTTTCTCGCCGATCGTGGTGGTGCCGATCGTGGTGGTGCCGATCGCGGTGGTGGCGGTGGTGATGCCGGCCGTGGCGGCGGTGGCGGTGGTGGCGGTGTCACAAGGCTCAGCTCCCCCAGCGGCCCCACTTTCAGGTGCAGGTTCAACGGCACCGCGGGACCCCCGAAGCGGGCGGCCAGCGGATATGAGCCGGCCATGCCACTGACCCAGGACTCGAGCGCGAGGTGTCCGTTGTTACCGGTGAGGATGCCCGGCACCGAGATGGATCCGATATCCAGGTAGCCCAACGCCTCCGCTCGGTGACCATGCACCCGCGCGAGTGGCAGGGTCAGCTTGTTGCCGGCCGCGCTCTCCACAAACGATGCGTCCTCGGCAACGGGAGCGAAGAAGTGGGTCCGGGCGGCGGCGCGATAGAGGCCGAGACCTAGGCGACTGTCCTCAAGCCCGACAATGTCTGCTCCGATCACCCCGCTGATCGGTCGGTTGGCGCGCAAGGGTGCCACGAGCTGCTCCTCCCCACCGAGAAGGACCTCGAGTCGCAGATGCCAGGTGCCACCGGGCCGAATCCAGTCTTCCTGACTCGGGAACGTCAGCCTCAGCTGACCCGTCAGCCTCGTGCCGTCGTCGACCGCGTCCGTCGCAATGATGGCCGGAAGCTGCACCTGCCGACCGGATGGCCGGTGTTCCGCCAGCAGCCGAGCGGACAGCTCCGACTCGGTGTCGGCGGTGTGCCCGACCTGGGCCTCGAATCGTATTGACAGGCAGTCGGCATCCCAGTCCAGGTCGGCCGCATAAACGACCAGCCGCGTATCGTCCCCGGCCGGGTCCGACCCGGAACCGCGCAGCACAGGCGACTCGCGGAGCAGCAATGCATCGATGCCGAGCGCGCCGATGCGTTCGGGAAAGTCGTCGGCTGTGATGTCCACGTCGTGCTCCCGCAAGAGTGCCGTGCGGTACGCCACGACTGATCCGGTCATGCTCGGATCACCGACTCGGAGGCCGCGCACCGCCGCCGCATCCGCGCTCTGCGCGTGGCTGTAGAGCCGGGATAAGCCGTCGTCGAACAGATCATCATCCGGGGCGAGTCGAAGCACGTACTCGCCGCTGATGTCGGCCACGGGAGCCGCCTCGGCTTGGACGATGGTGACGTTCGGCCGCCGGCCGGCCAACCTGGCCAGGCGCAGATCCGTGCCGTCGGTGCTCCCGCGGTTCACGAAAATGGTCTCGAACTCCGCGTAGGTCAGGGTCTGCGCGTCCAGCGACCGGACAATGGTGGCGATCGCCTCGCTGGACTCCGAGAACGGGACGACGACACTCACCTTGACGGTCAAACTTGTCTCCTTCGGGCTGCGGTCAGGTCACCTTATCGGCACATGAGCGGATGGTCAGGATCCGTCGAGACTGTCAAGAACGGCGTCGAGGTCGGAGGAGTTGCGGGCGAAGTCGAACTCCCAGTCGGAGTAGTAGGCCTCCTCGCTCCAGCCGCCCGCGGGATGTGGGGTGTCCGGACGGCTCCAGAAGTAGTGCACGTCACCACCAAGCAGCGAGGCGTAGAGATGCTCGTTCCGGGCGGTGTACGCCTCCTGATTGAGCAAAATGAGCGTGTCGAGCTGGGTGGTGTAGAGCAGGTTGAACATGCCCGAGCCCCCGAAGCCGGCGACGACGCGAGCGTCGGCGAAGATCGCCGCCTGCTGACCGAGGTCGTACAACTCGGGCTGTATCACCGTGAACCCGCGCGCCGCAAAGTAGGATTCCACGGCGCCGGCGTTGCGGCAGACGCGATTCTTGGTGCGCCGTGAGACGAATATGCGCTCGCTCAGGCCACCCGCCGGGTCGGCAAGGCTCGTCCGCAGCCGTTCCCACACGGACCGCAGATCGGGGTGGACATAGTGCGGGATCGCGTTGTGCCACATCGGCGTGGCTGCGACGACCGACTCCAACCACACCGGCTCGTCCACCCAGACGATGTCCTCCGCGGCGATTCCGTACGCCTGGAACAGCCGCTGCTCGAGGATCGGAACGCGCTCATTCGGGTAGCGCACGCGGAAGATCGCCTTGAGGTCGGGGATCTCTCGCTTCGCGGCGTCCCAGCCCCACAGCCGACCCAGCACCTCGGTCATCAGGTGTCCGAAGTGGCCGGAGTTCTCGGCGTCCAGGTGGTAATAATGGCCCGCCAGCCGTCGCTGAGGCGCAAGGTGGGCAGGGACGCGAGCGAAGTCGGCATTGACGTGACCAAGCCGCACATTGTGCAGCGAGCGAGCCCGGTGATGCCGGAACGAGTCGGGCAGCACAGAGTAGCCGGAGTACAGGAGGGCGTTGGAGACCATGGCGATGCGGCCCGAGTAGTGGCGGACGCGAAGCGGGGGACATTCGATGGTGGTGATCAGGTTGGCCACCGGTTCGCTCGAGGCGTGGGATGTGACCTGTGCACGGGACTCAAAGGTGAGGGCGGGACGGGTCTCGAGCTCGCGCAATTTCAGCCGGCGCTCGCGCGTCGGGAGCAGACGACTGGCGTCGGCTTCCCGGACCTTGAGGAAGTGCCGATTGCGCTTGATGGCCAGCACGAAGTCGGTGGCGGTGCTGACCTGCGAAGTGGCCAGCGCCAGCTCCCGGAATCCCGGTCGACGGTGCGCCTGGGACCGGGCCCCGACACCGATCCACTTGGTCGTCTCGACCAGCGTCTCCGGAACCCGACCGTCCGAGATCGACTCGCGGCGCAACGCGTACATACCGTCGGGACGGAGATGGAAGAACAGCCTGCGCCAGCTGAGGTCGTGCTCCTCCGCCGTGCCGGTGCTGAAGTCGTACAGAACGTCCACCGGGCCCAGTGTTCGGAGCGCTGCGTTGACGCCCACGAGTGTGCTGGCTCGTCGGAAGCGGGAGCCGTGTCGGTCGAGACGCCACTCCGGAAGCGCCTCCGGAGCGATGACGACCACCCGGTCGGTCGAATGCCTGGCCAGGTAGGACTCCAGGTCTGCTCCGATCTGCTCATCGGCCAGGACCACTATGAGGCGTCGGCGACGGTCGGGCAGCCACGAGCCATACCGGGAAAAGAAGTCAGGCGTAGCGTCAACCACCACCGGCGCGACGCCGGCCCCCCCACCTTCTTCTCGACCGCGCGCACGTTTGGTCCGCCATATCCGCGCCAGCCGACTCAGCAGACTTCCCACGTTTCTCCCTGCCTTGGACCCGCCGAGCAGCGGGGCTCAGAGCAGTGTAGGGCTGAGGCCCTGGTCTAGGGTTACCCCTGCGCCACGCGCTTGACCATGCTCAAAGAGTCGAACAAACAGGTGATCCCTCAATGACAACCACGTCCAACCTCCCGACGACGAACACCCGGTCGGGATACTGGAATTCCTACTACAGCCAGCACGCCACGGATCGGCGTCCGCTGCCGTCCCAGTTCGCCGCCTTCGTGGCCGGCGAGTTGACCGAACCGTACCGAGTCATCGAGTTTGGTTGCGGCGGTGGTCGTGATGCGCTGTTCTTCTCGGCGTACGGACACAGCGTCACGGGAGTTGATGGATCCGAGGCGGCGGTGGACGCCTGCCGCGCGCTGGCGGCCAAGTTGGGCGAGCCGGTCACGTTCTTGACGGCTCAGGTCGATGACGACGACCTCTTCGGCCGATTGGCCGACAGTTCCGCGGGACCGCATTTGGTCTACGCCCGCTTCTTCGTCCACGCCATCACCGACGAGGAGGAGGCCAGCTTCATCGATCTGGCCGCGAGGATCACCTCACCGGGTGACCTCCTGGCCGTGGAATATCGCACCATCCGAGACTCGAGCGGCCCCAAGGTGACCGGCAGCCACTATCGCCGCTTCGTGACGCCGTCGACCTTCCAAGCGCGGGCGCTGGCGCGAGGATTCGAGGTCACCTACACCGTCGAGGGCTTCGGCTTTGCCAAGTACAAGCTAGACGATGCGTACGTGGCCCGGACCGTTTTCACGCGGCGCTGATGGGAGCGGGCACCGCAGCCGACGACCCGCTCGTCCAGCTGATCCGGGCCGGTCGAACGCTCTTCTCCGACCTGGAATTTCTAGCTCCGAGCGGAATTCTGCAGATCGCGACGGACCAACCGGCCGTGGACCGGCTGCGCATCGAGCTGCCACCCGGGCAGTTTCTCCATCTACAGTCCCTTGCCATTGACAGCGATGTGGAGGACCTGTCGGGGATCGCCACTCTCGAAGCGAGCAGCTGGTACGAAACCTATGGCGAGCGATTCAGCCTGCAGCGGCTGTTCGATTTCGCGCAGCCCACCGGCACCGTCGTGCACACCCAGGCGGACACCCCAGCTTGGGTCGAGGTTCGCTTCGCCCGACCGATCCACGTCCGCGCAATATGGCTGCGCAACGTCGGGATCCACACGGCCCCTCGGGCGGCGGGGATCCGCTTGCTTTCCCACTCAGCCGGCGAGTGGTCGGAGCTGTACGACCAGCAGCGGCGGATCCAGCTACTCGAGCGCGTTCTCAACGAGTGGGCCCGGGTCCTCCCAGCCCCGGATGGCCCCGAGCCGCAGGCTCTGGCGAGAATCCTGATTCTCACGATGACGGGCCGGTACAAAGAGGCCCGAGAAGCCTTCGACGCCATCTCGCTTTCGAATGACCACCGCAAGCAGTTTCGGTCGGTGATCAGCACCGAGCTGTTGGCCCACCGAGGACTGGAGTGGACCATCCATGGACCGCAGCGGTGCTTCAGGTTCTGGAGTGAGCCCGAGAAACTGCGGTATGTCCAATTCACCGCCGAGCTGACTGAGGTGCTGGCCGAGCTGACCCCGAACGTCTGCTTCGGGTTCGGCTCCGCGCTCGCCGCGGTGCGCGATGGTGACCTGATCCCACACGACGATGATCTAGATCTCATCATCGGGTTTGAAACGTTTGAGGCCGACAGCCTGCCGCGTGGTCTCCACCGACTGGAGAATTTCCTGCGCGCCCGCGGCTACACCGTCACGGGTAACTTCTCAGCGCATCGGCAGGTAACCCAGGAGGAACGAAAGCGCGTCGATGTCTTCGTGGGTCTGTTCGAGGGCGAGACGATCTCCTGGTATCCGGGAGCCCGCGGCAGCCTTACCCGGCAGATCATGTTCCCCCCGTCGGATGGATCACTGCTGGGCGTGCCGGTTCGGCTTCCGCGGAGTCCGTTGCTCTACCTCGAGCGTCTGTATGGACCGGGTTGGCGACACCCCGACCCTAACTTCAAGCACTCTTGGGACCGCTCCGCTTATTCGCTGATCTGACGCAAAATGCGTCGACCCGTCCCTCCTCCTGAGCCAGCGGCTCCAGACGAGGCACCAGAGTGACCAGCCGATCGCCGCACCCAGAGCCACGACCAGGGCGAGCTGTTCTACGAACCACCCGGGCGGATCGTACTCGACGGTCACCGTGCCGTTCCGAGCGCTAGCCGGAACCTTGATGGTGAGCAGGTAGTCGTCGGTTGGGGCGTCGAGACTAGCGCCCGTCGTCCGGTAGCCCGGCCAAGCCAGCCGACTGAGTACCAGGGTGCCGCCGTCACTGGGCACTTCATCTACCCGCAAGATCAGCCGCCGGGTATCAGCGGAGATCGTGCTCACCTTCAAGCCCGGACTGGACCAGGTCACTCCCCCGGCCGTGGGAAGCGGTTGGTTGCGGACCCAGGTCACGGCGTATCGGCTCTGGTGCCTAACGCGCCAGCCCGAGGGTGGGTTCAGCAGTCGTTTATCAGGGAAGTCCGGACGGAAGATCTGCAGGGTGCTGATCGACAGCAGATCTACACGTCGCATTTTCGTCCGACGTTCCCTACTGAGCAGTCTGGCCAGCGTCTCAGGACACAATGTGGTGCCGTTGTATCGGATGCAATAACGCGAGTTGTAGGCCCGGAACCCAATGGTGCTATAGGCGCTCTGCACGGTCTGGGGACTCAGGAACCATGAGCTGGCTATGAGGAAGTCCTGAGTTGCCGCCGGATCGGCGATCACCGCCTTCTCTGCGTTGCCGACCACCATTACGTCGCCTCGGGCCGCCGAAGCTTGGGTGGTGTAGCCCGACTGGTTGGCGGGCATGTTCCGGTCCACCGAGGGAGGTTGCGGGAAGTAGGAGTACTGCACGGCCACAACCGCGATGCTCCAGGTTCCGATGAAGAGGCCCAGCACTGATGTTCGCGTGGCCAGGCGGCGGGAGGTCCGGTGAGCCTTCTCGGTCGGGGGAGCCCGCCAGACGTCGGGACGCAGCAGCAGCCAGGCGACCGCCAATCCGATGAGCACCGTCAGAAGACAGATCAGAATCGCGCCCGATGAGTCCAAGCGGCGGGAGACGACCAGCCACCCGGCGGCGCACGCCCACACGAGGCTGGCGGCAAGCCGACCCACCGACACCGGCCGCAGCCGAGCGCGCGAGATCAGTACGCATATGATCACGACCGAAGTCAGAACCAGCAGGGGCATCACCCGTCCGGGCCAGCGAATTGGTCCGATCTGATTGGGTCCCAGCACCCACGCCGCGGCGAGAGCGACGATGACCACTCCGCCGGCCAGCGAGCGCCGAAGTCGGCCGACTCGGCGCAGGTCGAGCCATGCGAGCATCGGAATGAACCAGGCCACGTAAACGCCTGCCGTGGGGTAGGGCAAGACCCCTGTCATCACCCCCAGCAGGCTGCCATTCAGGTCCCCATCGCTGGAGATCTCAAAGCCCGCGCGGGTCGTGACCGGTGCGGTCAGCAGGCCGGGAAGGTATACGGTCACCGACAGGACCGCACAACAAAGACCCACCCCCAGCACGCGCAGAGCCGCTGATCGTCCTCTCGTCAGCCACGCGTCGACCAAGCAGCCGATCACTACCACCGCGATGTAGAGGCAGCCGTAGACATAACCGACCGTGACGATCAGGTAGCCGAAGGCCAGCGCGGGCGCTGGGTTGGCCCTGAGAACGATCATTCGGCGCAGCGCCCACCAGAACAGCGGCAGCAGCGCCCAGATCATCTGACCCGTCACCCAGGAGGGTGACTCGAGGTATCGGGTGGCGCCACCCAAGGTGACGGCGAGACCCGCAACATATCCGGCCCAGGGCGGGGCGGCGTAGGAGCGGACCACGAGGTAGGTGCCGAGAGCAGCCGTTACCAACAAGGCGAGTTTCACCGCGGTAACGAAGAGGACAGCATTCGCAACCTGCGTCGAAAGCAAGGCGACACTCATCGTGAGCGGGCTGAACAACCCCCACTGTCCCTCGGCGATGAAGTTCCCCGCGCGCCAAGCCTGCAGATCGAGCACCGGCCAACGCCCGGTCAGCAGCTGTTGACCAAGGTGGAACCACTGTCCGTAGGCACCAGCTTGAGTGTCGCCGTAGAAGTAGAAGCGCGGCGTCCGCAGCATGGGAAGGAGGCCTGCGACCAGGACACTGGCCACCAGGGCCGCAATCCACGCCGCCGCGGGTTTACGTGGTGATCTCACTCGCTCGTTGGGCGTTGACGGGCGCCCCGGGCGCTTCGGGCCGGTGGCCTGGCGCGGACGCTCCTCGGCAGCGGCGTCGCCGGCCGAGCGCTCGTCCGGCGGTGGCGTGTCAACCTCCCTGAGCGCTGACATTGCCGTACCTTCACCTCGCTCAGTCGACGGTTCACGCTTCGGTCTGTGGACGCCTCGGAACTAGCTAGCCCGAGGTGAGCCTTCCGAGCCGGAGTTCAAGACTGCGCGACGCCAGCGTCGCTGCAATTCCGGTGGCCAGCGTAGTGCGTACTGAGGCGTCCAGCCTCGTGCACACGACGGAACGGAACCGGAGATCTCTCGCCGAGTATTTGGCGAGGGGCGATCGTCCCAGAATCACTTCCGGTCGACGCTTGCTGACCCTGCGGAGCTCGGCCAAGATCGCGGCCACCGTCGTGGAACGCTGACTAGCCATGATTTTGAGCTGAACACCGCGCTGCTCGCTGACCCAGTCAAGCCCAGCAGACACGAGGCGAGCGGCGTCATCGACGTAGAGGTAGTCCCGGCCGGCGTCCAACGGCACATAGATCGACAGTGGCCGCCGGGTCAGGTGCGCCCGGCACAGTTGGGAGATCAGGCCCTGCGGTTTGGTCAGGTCCTGGCCTGGGCCGTACAGATTGGCGATTCGACCGATCAGAAGCGGCGTCTGAGTGCGCTGGGCGAAGTCGCTGGCCACCTGTTCGGTGTTCAGCTTGGCCTGGCCGTAGGGGGAAATGGGTCTAGGCACGGTGGTCTCAGTAAACGGAGGTTCGCTGGCGCCGGCGTAGATGCCACCAGCCGAGGAAGCGAGGAACACACACCCGTCTGCGGTCCGGTCGGAAAGGTGTAGTTCAAGCTGGGCCAAGAACCGGGTCAAAATCCGCACCTCGGCCTCAAGTTGCGCCCCTGTGGTGCCGATCACACCAGCCCCTGCGCACCAGACGATCCGCCAGGGGCGGCGCTGTCCGAGCAGCACGACCGCCGCCGAGGACAAGACGGCAACCGCGGCGCCCGGGTCAGACCACGGAACGACCAACCGATCTAACTCGGGCACTGAGCCTGACGTGTTGCGCGCGACGGCCCGACCGAGCAAGCCCCGGGACCCGATCGTCCAGGTCAGCGGTGGGGGCTCAGTCGCGGTCATGACTGCGGCCCATCGGGCCGTCGGCGGGATCGCTGGTGATCAGATAGAGGGGCTTACCCATTGCCATGTTCACGGCGACTCCGATGTATTCCGCGATAACACCCAGGGAAAACAAGATCGCTCCCGTGGAGAGCAGGACGACGACGATAAGAGAAGTCCAGCCCTCGATCAGCGTTGCGTCCGTCAATCGGTTCACGACCAGATAGATCGCGACCAAGATCCCGAGCACACCAGAGGCCAAGCCGAGCCAGCTGACCACGCGCAGGCCTCGGGTCCCGCCGGTGAGCGCTAGTCGCCAAAAGTGTGAGAGCAAGGACCGAAGCGAGTAGCCCGATCGCCGCTCCCCCTCGTTCCGCATCGCGACCGGAGCCACTGCCGCACGTCCCGCGACCCAGCCCAACGCGATGTCGAGATAGACGCCTGTCCCTGAGTAGGCGGCGACGCTCCGGCCGACTTCACCAAGCATCAGCCGGTAGCTGTGGAACAGCGACGCGTCGGCTTCACCGCTGAAAATGTTCACCAGCCGCTTCGCTATCCGGCTGGTGGCGTTGCGAAACGCGGAGTGGGGTGGCGGATTCGTGGGTCTCGCGTACACCAGCGAGGAGCCCTCTTGGACCGCGGTGTCCAACATCGTCCCCAGAGATGTCGGGTCGTGCTGCCCGTCCTCGTCCATTGTGGCGATCCAGTCACCGCCCGAGGAGGCCATGCCGGCCAGGGTTGCTGCATGCTGGCCGAAGTTCCGGCTCAACCAGATGGTCCGCACGTAGTCGTACTTGGCCTGCAGCTCCCGGATCACCCGAGCCGAGTCGTCGGGTCCGCAGTCGTAGACCAGGATCACCTCGCTAACCCGGAAAGGGCGACCCGCCGGCGACCGGGAGGATGACGTCCAGGGTTCGATCTCGGCCAGCAACCCGGCGAGGTGACGTTCACCTTGGTACACCGGTACGACGACCGAGATGAGGTGGTCGACACCAGTTCGGAAAGTCGGGTCCGTCACGAGCCCCGACTATAGTCAGGGCGGCCGGTCGTACCGAGGAGAACGCGCGGCGCCGGAAATCCGGCCTTCGACGAGTACCGGGAGTGATGGCAGTGGTGGTCAGCGAGCCGGTGCCGCCAGCTCGACCGCTCCCTCCCGGGCCGCTGCTGCGACTCGTGCGTGACCAACGGGTGGCCTTTCTGCTCGTCGGCGGCATCAACACTTTGATCGGCCTGCTCTGGTTCATCCTCTTCAACGCCACCCTTGGCCGATTTGTGGGCTATATGGGTGCTCTCGTCCTGGCGCACATCTGCTCGGTGCTGTGTGCCTTTTTCCTGCATCGTCGCTTCGTGTTCCGGGTCCGCGGACAGCTCCTGCTGGATCTCGGTCGGTTCGAACTCGTCAACATAGGCGCGCTGGCGGCGAATGCAATACTCCTGCCGATCTTCGTTGAGGTCGTCGGGCTCGAGGTCGTCCTGGCCCAGGTCCTCGCCACGGTCGTTTCCGTTATCACCACGTATCTCGGTCACAAGCTGTTCTCGTTCCGCCGACGCCCCCATCCTCCGGAGGTTGCGTGACCCCACGTGTGTCGGTCGTGGTGCCGGCCTACAACAACGGGGCCTACATCGGGGCCACCCTGCAGTCGATACTCGGCCAGACCTTCGCTGATTTCGAGTTGGTGGTCGCGGACCACGCCTCGACGGACGACACTGCGGCGGTGGTATCGCAGTTCGCCGCCGACTCGCGGTTGCGGGTCATCCACACGCCCGCCGGTGGGGGTGCGGAACGGAACTGGAACCGGGTGACCGAAGCCGCTTCAGGTGAGTTGATCAAGCTGGTCTGCGGTGACGACGTCATATATCCGGATCTGCTGGCTCAGCAGGTTGCGGCGTTCGACAGCCACGGTGACGGCCTGGTCATGGTCGCGTCCTCGCGGGACATCGTCGATGCGGCGGGCCGCCCGATTATCGCGAACGTGGGACTCGGAGGCTTGTCCGGTCGCATCGACGGTCGACGGGCACTGCGCCGGTCAGTGCTGCGGGGGACCAACATCTTCGGCGAACCGTGTTGCGTGCTGCTCGACCGCCGGATGTTGCGCGAGATCGGCGGCTGGCACGGAAACCCCGGTTACGTCATCGACCAGGCCACGTACGCGCGCATGCTGCTGCGTGGCGACCTGGTCGCCGTGCCCGGCCCCCTGGCCGCCTTCCGGATCAGCGCCACCCAGTGGAGCATGAGGTTGGCATCCGAGCAGGCGCGCTCGGTCGCCACCATGCATTCCGAGCTGGCGACTGCCCAACCGGGTTTGCTCTCGGCCTGGGATATCCGACGCGGAGACGCAATGGCGGCGCTACGTGCCGCGCAACGGCGTCTGCTCTACCTGTATCTCGGGCGCCGGCTTCGGCCTAGCCCCTCACCGGGAGTCGAGCCCTGAGGCAGAACTCGTTGTAGATGAACGCTCGGCCAAGCCAGCGCGGGAACGGAAAGCTGAACCACGGCTCGGGTTCGAGCCCGACCTCGCTCGCCAGCTCGGCCAGGTCCTCCCCGGTCGTGAACCGGACATGCGTCGGGTCGCTCGCATAGCCACGTTCTTGCGGACAGACGAAGAAGACCCGTCCGCCGGGCCGCAGGTACGGCAGGTACTCGTGCAGTAGGGCCACTCCGGCCGCGGCATCCATGTGCTCGATGACGTGGGCTAGCAGCATGCCGTCGAAAGCCTCCGGACGTCGCAATTCGCTCTGCTGCCACTCCGCAACGGTGAGGGCCGTCAACCCACGTTCCCTGGCCAGGTTGACCGAAGCCACGTTGTGGTCCACGCCGACGGAACCCTCGGCGAGGGTCTCTAAATTGCGTCCGATGCCACAGCCCACGTCGATCGTCCGGCCGAGGCCTTGCCGGCGGAGATTCCATTGGTACGGCGCCTGGACGTTCAGCAGCCGCTTCCACCAGACGGATTGCTTGGCCTGCAGTCGGCGCGCGTACTCCACCGAAGCAGTGTCACCGACCGGGCCGATCTCGGGTGGAACCCCGCTGCTGGCTGCACTCATGATTCGAAACCTCCTGCGGTGTCGGGAGTTGGGCGGGCGGCGGGTCGATGACCGCGCGCGCGGCGGTCAGAAATGACATCGTCTTCCACCGACAGATTCGCGACTCCGGCATCAATGTCCTTGGAGTTTGTGTTCGAGCACGTCGCTTTCACGATAACTGCAGAAACCTCCCTGCGGCATCATGTGGTCTGGAGACGCCACTCTCGCTGTTTCTACTGCGAAGAATCTCATGCTGGATCGGATAGCGGCCAAATCCAGTCGTGATAAGGGTCAGGCACGGTCCACATCGTGCCGTACCGCTCGGCCAGGAAGCCCTCAGGATCGGCGGGCCCGAGCAGCTCGGCGCCTCGAAAGGTCAGGGGACGAGCCGGAACAACCAAGGCACGAGGAATTGCTCGCAGCTTCATCCGCTCCATATGCAGAGTGGCTATGTCACCGTCTAGAAGGACAGGAAATACGTCGACATGGCAAGCCGTCTTGGGGTCAGTGAGATGGAAGTTCAGAGCGGATCGGCTTTCGTTGCGCCAGATTCGAAAGCCACGGGCCGCCAGTTTTTCGCAGAGGGTTTCGGTATGCGCCTGAGCTTCGGCTATGGACTTCGCCTCGACCGGGTACAGGAGATCGATATCGTCGTCATTTTCAAGGAAGTCTCCCTCGCGCACCGCACCCAGCAGAGTTCCGTAGCCGAGCATGATCGGTAATCCGAGTTTAGCGAATTCGTCCTGCACTCGAATCATCAAGGAGATATGGATCTCTGCCTTCTGGCGAAGCTGTCCCAAGTCGCATACGCCGTGCCGAGTGAGACTCATCGGGCCGAGACCCAGAACGGGCCCTACACAATTCAACTCACGGTGAAGACGTTCGAGAGATTCTCGAGAGGTGAGTACGCGGGAGAACAGCCGGAAGGAGGTGGCGCTGCGGTGCACCCGCTTCCGCTCCGCAGCCAGTAGGTGGGCAAGGAGTGTCCACTCGTCATCTGTCAACGCACGAACCTGCTTCGATGGAACAGTCGGAAGCAGCGCGAGCAATAGGCGCTGCTCCTCCGCATCCGAGGTCAGTAGCGCCGTCCGGGCCTTCCTGGCGAGAGCATCAAGTACCCTCGGCCGCAGGTTTCGAGCCGAGGCGACGGTCTTCAGTGCCGTCGGGGGCAGCGGAACATCCGTCAACCGGGTTAACAGCGCCAGCGTTGCGGTGACGTGGTGGACACCGAAGGCGTCCTCGATCACCCGCCATCCATCGTCACCACGCACGGACACTCGGAGCCGACGACTGCTGACGCCACGGCCATCCATCCGACTGAGCACCCGGATCTCATCGACTTGGAGGGGCGGATCGAATGACGCCGTCCACCAGGCGCCTGCTTCCTTCTCGGTGCGGATCGACCGAAGCGAAAATGCGCCTTCAGCGTCCATGGCTCCGTTGGCATAGCTGCTTTGCCATGCGCGGACCCCCTCTAACGCGATTCCTACGCGGCGCCCCTGGCTGGCGAGCTGAACACCACGGAGATCCAGCCGGCCGGCCCGATCGTCGGGCAGGGAGATCAGCAGCCCCTTCAAGGGCTCGTCGAGGGTGATTTTCAGGTGATTCGCTTCGATGCCGCCAAAGAGACCTAGCGAGGGAAGCAGCGTTCGCAGACCGCCGAGTTCCTGTGCGTCAGGGCTGCCGGGGTCGGGGTCTGCAGGTATGCCTGGCGCTTCGGCGGTTGGAGCCGAATTGCCGCCTCTGATGAAGTCGAAGACCCCCCGGCCGATTCGTACTGCTCGCTTGCGAGCCGATCGCCCGTGCGCGGTGGGCAGCTTTCCACGGGCCACCAATGCTCCTCTCGTCTGATCGCATTGTGGGTGGGCATCGAAGATCCACCAAATAGTCTCACGCGTGCATGACTAGACACGACCAGCTGACACCCAAGTCCGGCCAATGGCGTTGTTCTCGTGTCGCATCAGCGCTGCTGCACGGGTTCCGCGCCGGTTAGCCCGGATCGTGCATAGCATTCTGCTTTGGAGGCGAGTTGTTCATGTGAAAAGTGCCCCTGACCAGGGAGAATGTGTCTTGCGACAGAGCACGTTCAGCCCAGGATCGGGAGCACTTTTCAGATGCAGCGTAACGCGTGGTTTCGGGGCCTGTCGGTCAGCGTCGACGGGACTGGTGTGGTGGCGTTGGCGGGGTCGGCGGCGGTGCGACTGCTCGCCGATCGGATCGGGCTCACCTCGGCGTTGTCGACGGCGCTGACCCGGCGCACCTTCGTCCCGGTCCACGACCGTGGCCAGGTGCTGGTCGACCTGGCGACCGTGCTCGCGGCTGGTGGTGAGGCGATCGCTGACATCGACACGTTGCGGCACGAACCGCTGTGGGGTCCGGTGGCGTCCCCGGCCACGGTGTGGCGAACCCTGGCGGCGACCACCCCAGCCATGCTGGGCCGGATCGGCACCGCCCGGGCGCGGGTGCGTCGGCTCGTGTGGGCTCAGCTCCCCGATGGACTGCCCGCCTCCCCGGCCGCCGGCACCCATCTGGGCGAGACCGTGGTGATCGAATCGATGCCACGTTGGTGACCGCGCACTCCGAGAAGGAACGAGCCGCCGCGAACTTCAAAGGCGGGTTCGGCTTCCATCCGCTCGGCGCGTGGTGTGACCACACCGGGGAGATGCTCGCCGTCGCGCTGCGGCCCGGTAACGCGAACGCCAACCACGCCGGTGACCACATCGCCGTGCTCGGCGAGGCGGTCGCTCAGGTCCCAGCGGCGTATCGGCGTCGGCTGCTGGTCCGGGCCGATACCGCCGGCGCCACCCATCAGCTTCTGGACTGGCTGTCCGCGCAGAACCAGATCCACGGACGATCGCTGGACTACTCGATCGGGTTTCCTGTCCACAAGGGGATCGCGGTCCACGACGCGATCCGCCAGGTGCCGGAGACGGCGTGGCAGACCGCGCTGGACACCGACGGTAACCCCCGCGACCACGCCGGCGTGGTCGAGATCACCGGACTGGTCGACCTGGCGAAGTGGCCGGTCGGGATGCGGCTGATCGTCCGCCGGGAGAAGCCTCACCCCGGCGCCGGGCTGACCCTGTTCGAGCAAGCCGACGGATGGCGCTACCAAGCGTTCGCCACCAACACCACCAGCGGGCAGCTCGGCTTCTTGGAGGCCCGGCACCGGGCCCACGCCCGGGTCGAGGATCGGATCCGGGCCGCGAAAGACACCGGGCTCGGCCGGCTCCCTCGCGGGAGTTCACCATCAACGCCGTCTGGGTCCAGATCGTCGCGATCGCCGTCGACCTGACCTGTTGGCTCCAGCTGCTCGCTGTGCACGACGCGCCCGCCCTCGCCCGAGCCGAGCCGAAACTGCTGCGGTTCCGGATGCTCCACGTCCCCGCCCAATTGACCCGAGGAGGCAGACAGCGCCGGCTCCGGATCCCCACCACCTGGCCCTGGGCCGCCGCCATCGCCACCGCGTTCGCCCGGATCACCGCCATCCCCGCCCCCACCTGAGCCGACGACCCGCCGCCCACCACGACCAGGAACCCTCGGAAAACCGCCACCGGAGCGCCACCCGGCGGCCCGCCACACCCACTGAGCGTCACCAGCACACCGACCCGACCAAGATCAACAAACCGGTCAGACGCCATTCCTCATGAAAGACCGGGGTTAGGCACCTTATCCGCAAGTTGATGCGGGTTGGTGATCCCGTCACGGATTGGGACTGAGCGGGTCGGGCTGGGGTTTCTGGACTTTGGACGAGCGGGGCAGAGCGCGACGCCTCCCGACACTGCGGGCTGCAGTCTCCCCCACCCTCGATGTGCCGCTGAAACCCCGATTGCTGCTATCCGAGGGGTTTGCACCCTGTTGGGCCCCTATACCGGCGCGTGCTGAGCGTCGATCACCGCGCGCGCGGCGGTCAGAAATCCGTCGGCGTAGTGCTCCTCGTCGAAGTCGCCGAGGTAGTAGGCGCGGATCCGGCGGCGGGCCGGGGCGAGAGGATCGGGCCCGAGCATGTCGGCGAGCATTCCCGGAAGGTTCGACAGGTCCTCCTGAAGCACGTACGCCGCGGCAGCGGCCGGCGCCTCGCGGATCAGCTGTTCCGGCGTTCGGCCCACCGACACGATCGAGAACGGCTTGTCCGACTTCAGGTAGTCCGACACCACCGCGGAGACGTCCGCGATCATCGCATCGGAGACATTGAAACAGTCTTCCACCGACAACTCCAGCTGTGCCCGGTCTCCGAAGATGTGGTCCCGGCCCGTTCGACGCACGTCCTCGGCCAACAAGTCTGTGACCGCTTTCATCGCGGCGCGCGACTCCGGGTAGTTCTGGTTGAACGGGTGGGCTCGGAAAACGACTCGCGCGCCGACCTCCAGGAGAGCCGCCACAATCCGGCGACCTTGCGGGAGCGAGTACACGTTGGTGTCGGCGTACGGTCCCCGCCAGGTCGGCGCATACAGCACCGTGACGTCCGAAAGTGACGCGATCGGTCCACGCGCCGGGGTGATGTGCTCCACTTGCGGTCGTCCCACGATCTCGAACTTCTGCAGTGGTATGTGGACGCCGTGTCGGGCGTACCGGTCGATGCCGGCCTGCCCGGCCACAAACAACAGGTCATAGATGGAGTGGACCGGGTTGTAACAGGCTGGCTTCTCCGAGTCACCGTGGTTGAGCCAGACGTGGGTCAGCTCGCGCCGTTCGATGAAGTGCGTGTTGCGGACGCCGTTGTTGACATAGAACGCCGTGGTCAGGCCCGGCACCACGACATCCTCCAGACTTCGCAGCGTTGGACGATAGACGACCGCGGCGGAAGTCATCGAAGCCAGCACTCTGAGCATGGCGATGGTGCGGGTCACCAGCACGAACGGGTGGCCGATCCGTTCGAAGTACGGGAGCCACATTCCCACCTGGTAGTCCGCGCCGATGCCGGACCCGAAGTACACCGCGAAGCGCGGACCGTACGCGCTGAGCGCCGCCGAAAAGTGCTCGATGGCCGTCTCCAGCCGGTTCAGTCGTCGGGTAGCGAGTACGGCGGCGCAGGCGAACGGCACGACTGCGAGCAGCGCGAGTGCCAGCGGCAGCCAAGTCGGTCCGTCGAGCAACAACACAAGCCATCCCACGATGAGGGTGAGCATGCCGGCGAGGTAGGTCACGCCGATGGGGAACCGGGACGGGGGCGGGTCGACGCAGCCTGGCAGGTTCTGGACACCGTTTCCTGGCGTGGTCCAAGTGGATCGAAGGGGAATCTCCCCGATGGCGAGCACCACCACAAGCCCGGCCGCCACGGCCCCGGAGATCGATTCGTCCCGGGCGAAGGCCGCTAGGAGGGCCACCCCGGCAAGGACGCGGGCACTGATCACCGTGCCCACCAACCGATCCAGCGACGTCCGGTCCCGGATCCCCTTCCGACTGACGAACAAGACGATGAGGATGACGACGAGAGCCATTCCACCCGCCAGCGTGGGCTCGACCACCGAGGAAAGGAGCGCCGCGACCAGGGCAGGCGTCGCCACGCTGAGGTCGCGCGCATAGGTGGCGAACTGGATACGGAAGTGTTCGAGCAAGGAGACCGGCCCGGTCGACTCGTCGAGCGTGTCGTCGACGTCCTCCTTTTCCTCCGCCGACGGCGCTTCATCGACGGCCCGTCGGCACGCCGCCACGAATCGGTCGGCATAGCCCTCGGCCGGGAAGTTGCCGAGATACTCCACGCGGGTATGCCGCCGGTCGCTGCGCCGTGGGTCGGCGCCGAGCATGTCGTCGAGTATCTCCTCGAGGTTGGCGAGGTTGCCGTCCACCGTGTACGCCGCCCGCGCGATCGGGTATTCCTGCGCAAACTGCTCCGCAGGACACGGCACGGCAACCATGGCGAACGGCTTCTCCGAGAAGAGATAGTCGGAGACCACGCTCGAGACGTCAGAGATCATCGCGTCGGAAAGGTTGATGCAGTCGATGATGCTGGATTCGGTCTCGGCCGCGGCGCCGAACACATGCGGGCGTCCAGAAGTCGCAGCGTCGGCCCGCAACAGCGCGATGATCCGCTCGATCACGGCGGCGTCCTCGACGAACTCGTAGCTGAAGGGGTGCGGACGGAAGATCACCGTGAGGCCGCGGGCCAGGAGGGTTTCCACGATGCGCTCTCCGACCGGCAGCGAGTAGAGCATGGTTTCGGTGACGTGGCCGCGCCAGGTAGGGGCGTACAGCACGGTCCGGGGCAGCTGTGCGGGCTGCTCTTCGCGTTGCACGGATTCCACTTGGGGGCGACCGACGACTTCGAATTTCTCGGCCGGGATAGCCACCCCGTGGGCTGCGTATCGCTTGACCGCCGCCGGCCCGGCGGCGAAGATCCGGTCGTACATCGCGTGCGTGGGGTTGTAAGACGGCGCCTTGTCGGAGTCCCCGTGACCCAGATAGACGTGAGTGAGTTGTCGGTAGCGAACGAACGCGCCATTCCCGGAGGACGCATTGACGTAGAACGCTGCCCGCAACGAGGGCTGCACGATGTCGTCGAGGTCAGCGAGTCGTCGACAGGTCACGACCGGATCGTCGGTGCCGGCCGCGATCACCGCGGCAGCGATATTCGTCCGGGCCACGACGAGGTATCGACGACCGGTACGTCGCAGGTAGGGCAGCCACATCAACACCTGGTACGAAGCTTCGTCGGGGCGCGAGGTGTAGACCACGAATTCGGGCGCGTAACCCAGGACCGCCGCCCGCATCGAGCGCCGGATGCGACGCCCCGCCAGCAGCCGGCGCAGCGCGAGGATCAGCGTCAGGGCCGGGAAGACGGTGCAGGCCATCGCAGCCAGCAACCACACCCAGGCGGGTAGAGCCAGTGCCCCGGCAAGCGCCCCCACGCCAAGACCGATCACGTTCAGCACCAGCCACAGCCGCCGACGCTCTATTGCAGGGGGAGCCGGGGCAACCCCTGGAACATTCGACACGAACGGCACGAAGGCTCTGCTCAGCCGAACCAGTGGAGGCTCTGCGAGGATGGCCAGCCCCGCCACCAGGCCCGCCGCCGCCGCAACGACCCAGCCGGAGGTGCCCACGAACATGGCGACCACCGCCACCACCACGCACAGCCGGACAGCCACCCCGGCCGCGGCGGGGATCCGACCGTTGACTGAGTCCCCCGCCAACAGCGCCACGGCGATCAGCGTGACCAAAAGCATTGATGCAGCAGGCCATCGATGCCCGCCCAGCAGCGTGAGCGCCATGCCGAGCGGCGGCAGGAGCGCGGTCAGAATCGTGCGCGACAGCGCCGCCCAGGCGCTCCAGGCCCGAGTACGCCCACGCGAGCCCTCAGGCGCATCGCCCGCCTCTGTCGCCTCGCCTGCCTCTGTCGCCTCGCCGGCCTCTGGCGCCTCGCCGGCCTCGGATGCCTCGCCAGCCTCGGGCGCCCTGCCTGCCGTCATTGGCTGCACTCCTTACTCATTTCACCGGTCTCACCGGTCGGGACTCGATGGCGGGCCGGCGCCGCCAGGCTCGAGGCCGAGTGTACGGAAACCACCCTCGCGATGCGTGCCCACGACAGGCGTGTACACCAGGTCCCAAGACCCGCCGTGACTATGCTGGCCAGACCCCGCCCAAGAACCAACTCCAACCCAGGAGTGACCACCACCGTGCTCGGCCGCAGAAAAAAGATGCTCCTCGCGCGAGCGCAGGCCGTCATGCATCCCGCCGCGCGGGCGACCCTACGGCGGATCTTCGTCCGTCCTCGCCGTCCGCAGCGACATCTGGTCAGCGTGGTGATTCCCTTCTACAACGTCGAGGAGTACCTGGCTGAGTGCCTGACGAGCATCGTGCAGCAGTCCTATCGGCGGCTCCAGATCATCCTCGTCGACGATGGTTCCCGGGATGGCTCGCTGGCCATCGCTCGCTCGTTTGCCCGCTGGGATCCGCGGATCAAGATCGTTCGCCAGGCCAACCGGGGCCTCGGTGCGGCGCGCAACGCCGGCACCGCAGTGGCCCGTGGCCGGTACCTGTGCTTCGTGGATTCCGACGACACGTTGCCGCTCGACGCGTTGTCGATTCAAGTGCGCACCCTGGAGCAGACTGGATCGGACTTCGTCGTCGGAAGCCTGGCCCGTCTGGTCGGCCGCAAGCGTCGACTCTTCCAGTGGGTGACCGAGGTCCACAGTCAAGACCGGCTCGGCGTCACCCTCGACGAATTTCCGGACATTCTGCGCAACGTCTTCGCCTGGAACAAGCTGTACGACCGGGACTTCTTCACCCGGGTAGTCCAGGAGTTCCCCGAAGGGATCCGGTACGAGGATCAGGAGGCAACCGCTCGCGGCTACGTGGCGGGACGGTTCGACGTGCTGCGCGCTGTGGTCTACAACTGGCGCAAGCGCGAGGACGGCACATCGCTCACCCAGCAGAAGGCCGACCCCAACGATCTTGCCGACCGGCTTGTGGTGAAGCAGCGCACCATGGAGATCATCGCTGCCGGTGCCAGCCGTTCCACCTTTCAAAGCTGGATGGCCAAGGCGATCGGGTTCGACCTGCGCCCGTACTTCGAGCAGGTTCCGCGAACCGATCGCGAGTTCTGGGATCAGCTGCGACGCGGCGTCCTGGGGCTGGCCGAGCGGATGGATGACGAGATCTGGCGGCAGGTCTCGATTCTGGATCGCATCCCGGCGTTGGCCGTGGTGGCCGGCAATCGAGAGGACGTCATCGCCTACCTCACCCGGCGGGACGAGTACGGATGGTCCTTTCCGGGCGTGATGAGGAACGGTGTTCCGGGTTTGGACGAGCGGTATTTGGCCGACCTGGCCTTGCGTCCGCCGACCCAACTGCTCGCCTACGCTGCGCAGGACATCCGGCTGACAGCCCGGGTCACCGATTGGGAGTGGACAGCAGACGGCCTACTCCTGGCCGGCACCGCCACCCTGACCAACCTGACCGCCACGCCGGACCTCACGACGATCTCGATCTCGGCCACCGCACCCTCGGGCGCGGTCGTTGAGGCCCCCACGACGACCACATGGGAACCGCGAATCGATCAGCGGGCCAACGACTCGTGGAACAGCCACGCCTTCAGCGCCTTCCGTGCCGTCGTTCCGCTCGAATCGCTGAGCGCCGACCAGCCCTGGACGCTCGAGGTCACCGTGACCCATGGCTCCGTGCGTCGACGGGGCCGGTTGAGTGAACGTGACCTGGGTGGCAGGGCCAGTCTGCTCCCGGTGCGACGCGCCGACGGTGCGGGCCGCTGGCTCGTGTCGGTGGGCAAGCTGGACCAGATCACCATCCGCCACCGTCCTAGCACGGCGATTCCGGTGCAGGCGGCCACAGTGTCGGGCCACCGGGTCAGCATCACTATCGGCGAAGCGGCGGGGACCGACAGCCTGCGCGTGCAGGCCAGCGCCCCCGATCTGCGGCGACGGGTTGTTGCGACCACGCAGCCCGACCGGCCGCGCGTCGTGGATCTGGATCTGCCACCGTTGGCCGTCACCGGTCGCGGTCCAGGAGAATTCAGTTGGCGCCTCCATGCCGTCGTGGGGGAAAAGCACAAACCGCTCGTCTTCCCCGGTGACGCGAAGGATCTGGCGACGGGTTCGCCCAACCACGGCCAGGTCCGGCTCCGGGTGCGGGCTGACGGCACTCTGCTGGCCGTGCAGCGCGCGTGGAACTGCGCCGCCGAGAACGTGGAGATCAACGGCGACGAGCTCGTGCTGATCGGCCGGCTGAGCGGACCACCCGGGGCCACCTACTCTGCCGTCCTGTCGAACGAGGCACACCGCACGCCGTTCGACACGATGGAGGTGAATCCCGAAGCGGGGACCTTCCGAGCGAGCCTCGACCTCACCCGCAGCAACCCCAGCAAACGCAAGGGGTACAGCGTCTTCGTGACCCTCAGCGACGGCATGGTGGCCGATCGAGCGTCGCGTCCGACTGGCACCGGAGCTGCTGGCCCGGTTCCCGCTCGAGCTGGGTAACGACCGGGTAGCCGCGACCTTCTCTCGGCGCAAAGGTTCTGGATCTTTGTGGATCCTGCTCAGACGCCCGTATCGAAGCGACGAGCGAGGACGGCTGGCGCAGCGGACGTTGCATGTCGGATACCAGAGCATGACCGATCCCCTGCGCGACTCGATCGTCTTCGAAAGCTTCAGCGGAAAGTCGGTCACCGATAGCCCGCTGGCGCTCTGCACCGAGTTGCGTGACCGCGGTAGCGCGCTGGAACTCTATTGGACTGTCGATGACCTGAGCCGGCCGGTACCCGAAGGGACGACGCCACTGCTGCTCCATTCCCGGCGGTGGATGGAGGTCCTCGGCAGCGCTCGCTACCTGGTCAACAACAGCAATTTTCCGTTCTACTTCCGCAAGCGAGAAGGCCAGGTGTACGTGCAGACCTGGCACGGCACCCCGCTCAAGAGGATCGGGCGCGACATGCCGCTGGCGAATCTCTCGCTCCCTTATCGGCAGCTGATGACGCGGGAACCCCGATACTGGGACTACCTGCTCGCGCAGAACGATTTCGCCGCGCGCGTGCTGCCGGCGGCGTTCGAGTTCGAGGGACAGGTGCTCAACGAGGGCTATCCCCGCAATGACGACCTGTTGTCCGACGACTCGGCCGCCCGTCGGTTGGCGGTACGAAACAGCCTCGGGCTCAGTACATCCGCGTGCGCGATCTTGTATGCGCCGACCTGGCGCGACAGCGTGGCGAGCGCGGCTCGTGCCTACTCGCTGGTGCAGTACCTCGACTACGGGGCGATTGATGCGGCCTTCGGCAGTCGCGCCGCAGTCTTGCTCCGGGGACACAGCAACACGGCAGCCAGCGCCGACACCGTGCAGCGCGGAGTGCTGAACGTGACCGAGCATCCGAGCATCAACGACTTGATGCTCGCGGCCGACGTGCTGGTCACCGACTACTCGTCGGTGATGTTCGACTTCTGCGTGACCGGTAAGCCGATGATCTTCCTGGCTCCCGATCTGGCTGAGTACCGGGACCGGACCCGCGGTTTCTACCTGGACTTCGGGCAGACCGTACCGGGACCGGTTTGCCACACCACCGACGAAGTCGTGGGTTTTCTCCGTGATCTCGACGGAGTGGCTCGCGCCTACCGGGATCGATACGCGGCCTTCTCCAAGACCTACGCCCCGCAGGACGACGGGCACGCCAGCAAGCGGGTCGTGGATTCGATCTGGGGCGAATGGTGAAGAGCCTGCGCAACGTGGCCGTGGTACTGGCCGGCGGGACGGGCACGCGGGTCGGCCTGAGCATCCCGAAACAGTTGATCAAGATCGCCGGCAAACCGATCATCGAGCACACGATCGCGGCGATGCAGCAGTCGCCGGTGGTGGACGAGATCTTGGTCTTGATGGCCCGGGGGCATCTGGATGACGTGCGGGCGATCGTTCGGGAGGGTGGCTACGACAAGGTCAGCCAGATCCTGGAGGGAGCCGGCACCCGCAACGACACGACCAGGGCGGCCCTGGACGCCTTGGGTGAACAGGACTGCAACGTCTTGCTGCACGATGCGGTCCGGCCGCTGGTCTCGCAGACGATCATCGCGGCCAACGTGGCCGCGTTGGAGACCTACGAGGCGGTCGATACCGCGATCCCCTCCGCCGACACCGTCATCCGGGTGGATGGCGACGCGGACATCATGGCCGACGTGCTGCCGCGGCATCTGTTGCGCCGGGGCCAGACACCGCAGTCCTTCCGGCTCTCGACCATCCGATCCGCGTACGAGAAGGCGGCGCAAGACCCGAACTTCACCGCCACTGACGACTGCACTGTGGTGCTCCGCTACCGTCCCGATGTGCCGATCGCCGTGGTGGCCGGGCATGAACGCAACATGAAGGTCACCGAGCCGATCGACGTCTACATCGCGGACAAGCTGTTCCAACTCACTAGCGCCGACACCCCGACGAGCCTGTCCGACGAGGTCTACCGCGAACGGCTGGAGGGCAAGACGGTGGTGGTCTTCGGCGGGTCGTACGGCATCGGCGGCGACATCGCCGCGCTGGCTCGGGAGCACGGGGCGACGGTACGCAGCTTCGCCCGCTCGACCACCGACACGCACGTGGAACGCCGCAGCGACATCTCGGCGGCCGCGGAGGCGGTGCAGGCCGAAACCGGCCGGATCGACTACGTGGTCAACACGGCCGGAACGCTGCCTCGCGGTGAACTGGCCGACACCTCCGAGGAGACGATCTACGCCGCGACGGAGGTGAACTACCTGGCGCCCATCTTCATCGCCCAGGAGTTCTATCCCCATCTTGTCGCGTCCGGCGGCTCCCTGCTGCTGTTCACCTCGTCGTCCTACACCCGGGGCCGCTCCGGCTACTCGCTGTACTCCTCGGCGAAGGCGGCGGTGGTGAACCTCACCCAGGCCCTGGCGGACGAGTGGGCCGGCTCCGGCGTCCGGGTCAACTGCATCAACCCCGAGCGCACCGGAACGCCGATGCGGAGCAAGGCCTTCGGAGTCGAGCCGCCCGGGACGTTGCTGTCCTCGGAGGCGGTGGCGCGGCAATCCTTGGATGTGTTGCTGTCCAGTCAGACTGGGCACGTCATCGACATCCGCCGCGAGGAGGGACCGGCCGCCCTCGGCAACGGTTGACTCCGTGGCTGGCGGCTGACTCAGTCCGGCGCGCGCAGCGTGAAGCGCTCGATCCGCCTTATCCGCGGCCAGTCGGCGATCGTCTCCAGAGTGGCCGGGCTCAGCGCACCCGAGCGCGCATAACGCCAAGACATCGCCGCGGTTCCGGTGCGCAGGTAGCCCAGGTACATCTGCTGCCAGGCCGGGTCTCTGGGCCGACTCACCCAGCGGCCGCGGTCGTGGGCGAACAGGTAGGAGTAACCGCCGAAGTCGGCAACGAACGGACACTTCCGCTGCAGGTTTCGGGTCAGCGCGTTCATGGCCGCCAGCGAGGCCGGATCGTCACTCGTCACGCAACCCGGAGTTGCGGAGACCACTCGAGCCAGCCGGGGCCCCGGAAATTCCCGCCCCAGGTCGAGATCGCGGTGCCGGTAGACCTGGGCCACGATCGGGACGGCCAGTAGGACGGCCACGCCGACACCGAGCAGGCGGCGGCGGCCGGCTGCCCAGCCGATGATCTTGGCCGCCCCACAAGCCAGGGCCACCGCCAGCGGTCCGGTCACCAACCCCGGGTAGTGCAGGAACCAGGACGGACCCAGCAGCAACACGGCCGACAAGGCTACGGTCAACGCCAGGCAGAGCCGCGCCTCACGGACCAGACCGGAGAGGATCAGCAGCACCAGCGCCAGCCCCAAGACGGCGACGAGCACCGGGGTGAAGGTGTGGACCCGTGGTTGGTCGAGCCCCATACCCACGATGCCGGCCAGCCGGGTGGCCGGCGGGGTGCTGGCCACGTTCCGACCCAGTTGGTAGAGCACCACCATTCGCCACATCGCCCCCGGAGCGGCGAGGAAGAACGGCAGGCAGATCACGGTGATCGCCACCGTTGACCCGGCGAGCACGGTCAAGGCTCGGCGCCAGGCCCGAGATACCAGAAGCCAGACCACGACCGCGATCACGGCCGCCACCCCCCAGATCTTGAAGGTGGCGGACGCCCCGAGCAGGGCGCCCGCCACCAGGGTCAGCAGTTGGGCGGATCGAGGGCGGGTCGGGGTCGCGGCCAGCAGCAGGACGGCCAACAGAACGCAGGTCTGGGCCGGCGCCACCAGAAGCGTCGTCCACTCGGTGTAGATGGCGGCATAGGAGAACGCGTAGATCAGTGCCCCGAGGGCCGCCGGGAGCAGACCGAGCGGCCGCACGATCCGGGCGACCAGCACGGTGTTGACCGCACCGAGCAGCATCCAGGTCAGCCGCGCGGCCGCCAGACCGGCCGGGTCGCCCACCACTCGGCTCACCAGGCCGAACGGCATGGTAGCCAGAACGACACCGGGTGGATGGAGGAAGAGGAAATCCCGATACGGCAGCAGGCCATGACTCAAAGCCGTGCCGGCGACGTAGTAGACCCCGTCGTCGTAGTTTCCGAGCCCGCCCAGGCCACCGCCGCGAAGCACCGGCACCAACCTGGCCGCGAAGGCCACCGACCCGGCCAGTACGGCCAACAGCAGCCAGTTCCGGCGCGCGGCCCGAGAGGCCTGCCTGTCGTCCGAGATCTCGGCCGAGGCCCCGGACGTCATTGGCCAACCCTATATAGCGATTCGGTCTCGATTGCCGCTCGTCGGTGGCTGTGTCCCCTAGGCTCAACTTTGCGATGGCCGAACTAATTGCAGCCGCTCCCGGCGCCTCCTCCCCTCTGGTGTCGGTGATCATCCCGACCTACAACAGCCGGGACTACCTCGCGGAGACGCTCGACGCCATCGCGGCGCAAACGCTCTCCCCCGAGGCCCTCCAGGTCCTCGTGGTGGACGACGGGTCAAACGACGGCACCTGGGATTACCTCACTGCGGTTGCCGCCGAACGAAAGAACGTGCAGATCTTCCGTCAACCGCACAGCGGCAGGGCCAGCACCGGTCGGAATCGAGGGCTGCGCGAGGCCGTGGGCCGCTATGTCTTCTTCAACGACGCCGACGACTATCTGGGGTCCGATGCGCTACGTCGGCTGGTCGAGACGGCCGAGCGGGAGAGATCCGACGTCGTGATCGGGCACGTGCATCGCATCGGCCTACCCACCAACCACAGGCCGGGCAACCGAACGGTGCTGGACGCCGACCTCGTCACCGACGGCGCGTGGCGATCCCTGAGCCCCCACAAGCTGGTTCGTCGCTCCCTGATTGAGCGGTTGGACCTCACGTTTCCCGAGGACATGGTGTTCGGCGAGGACCAGGTCTTCATGGCCACCTGCCTGTTCGCCGCGGGGAAGATCAGCATGCTGGGCGACTACGACTTCTACTACCGGCGCTCCCGCGAGGACAGGGGAAATCTGTCGGCCAATGTCATGCAGACGTTGACCAACAAGAAGTTGACCAGCTGTCGGATGACGCAGTTGGTTCTGGCCCACACCGAGCCCGGTCGTCGCCGCGATGCGCTGCTGCGCCGAGTGTTGCTCGGCACGTTGGCGGGCGCACTGCACGTGATCTTCGCACGCGCCTCGAAAGCCGAGCGGGCTGACTTCCTCGCGGCCGTGCGACGCGAGGCGCTGCCGCACCTGTCCCGCCGGTTGCTGCGGATCGCGGCGCCGGCCGCGCGGCTGAGGCTGCTGACCGCTACCGTCGGGACGGCTGATCAACTTCTCATGCTGAACAAGGTCTTGGCCCGTGGCTGGCGCTACCGAGTCGACGACGGCGTGCTCTGCTACGACTTGGGTTCAGATCTGAACGCTCTGCTCGACGCTCGGCAACGTCGGGCCACCGAGTCCTTCGCTCTCGAACACCGGCTCGTGCGGATCTCCCCCGTACGGTCCGGTCTGGAGCTGCAGGTCGATCTCCGGCCCACTCGGCTACCCGTAGAGAGCGTCTGTCTGGAGGCCCACACGCGTGGCACCGGCTGGGTTGAGGTGGGCACCGCCGCACCGACCTCGGACGGGCAGGTCACATTCTCCGTCGAGCCGGGCGACATATGGCCAGCCGGCGACCGAACCGACGGCGACAAGCGCTGGGACCTCCGTCTACAAGCTCGAGGTGGTGGCATCGTGCTGGCGCAGAGCGTGCTCGGATGGCCGTCGTCCGGCGACAAACTGCCGGCCGCCTCTCGTTCGCTGACCGTCGCAGGGCCAGGGGTGGGGCAGGAGATGCGGGCGAAACTGTATCCTGACGAGTCCGGGTCGGTCAGGCTCTGGATTCGACGGGAACACTCGGCCCGCCCGTCTGTCAGCGGGCTGCTCGACCGGGCTCGCGTACGGCTCGACCGCCTGCACCGTAATCGACGGGCCGTGCGAAGTTAGAGGACGATGTCGGCCGCGACCAGGTTGTGGTCCGAAGGCCGGGTGGTGTCCCGCACCTTGGTCTTGTTCCAGTACAGATCGGCGCCTCGACTGCCCTGCACCAGGACCGCGTCGATCCGGGTGGCGATGCCCATAGCGCTCCTCGGCAGCTCGGTCTTGTAGTGGTTGATGGTCGGATAGTCGAAGTTGACGCGGAGGACCGCCGAAGCGGTGTCGTAGTACCCGTTGTCGATCAGCGCGTCGTGCGGCGCGTGACCGATCCTGTTGTTCTGCCATGAGTTGATGTCGCCCCCGAAGATCACCGGCCGACCGCGGGTGTTGATCATGTCGATTCCCGCCACGATGGCCCTCACCTGATCACCGCGCAGTTGGTTGTAGCGACGCTCGCTGGACGCGCTGCCGCTGTGCCGCTGGTCCAGATGCGCTGACACCACGTAGAACTGCTGCCCGCTCTTGCGATCTTCGAGCAATCCGTACGCGGCCTTGCGACGGCGGGACTCGCTGTCGTTGGACAGGATCGGCATCTGGATCGTGCAGGAGGCGTTGTAGTACTTCTTGCCGGTCTTCTCCGGGCAGTCACTCACCAGCTTGTAGCGCTCGGAGTCGTACAGGATGCGGGCCCCCTGGCTGCCGTGTTTGACCCCCGACTTGCGGTAGGAGGTGGTCCGCACCAACTTGAAGCGGCTGGCCCCGATCTTCGCCAGCTCGGTGAGCAGGGTGGTGGTCTGCCGGCCGATCTTGAGGGTGGAGCCGTCCTTACCGTCGGCTCGACCGGGCGACATCTCCTGGATGGCGACCACACTCGCGCCGCTGTCGACGATTTCCTGCGCCACTTCATCCTTGCGCACCTGCCAATGCCGTTTGTCACTCCGGGCCTTGGCGGTGCGGACGTTGAATGTCGCCACCCGCATTCGCGTGCCATCAGTCTTCGCCGGCTCTCCCTGAGGCAGCACGGCCTGCAGGTACGGGTAGAACCGGGATCGAGTGGTGTCGCCCTCGATGTTCACGGCGACCAACCGATAGTAGAGATGCCGTCCGGTGCCGGCGACGGCACCGGCTCGCAGGGTATCGGATTTCTTCATGAAGAAGGATCGCTGGGAGGCGGAGATGCGGAAGGAGGTGAAGCCGCGCGCCGACGAGCTACCCGCGTCGAACGAGGTGTGCGCGGTCTGTAGCAGGAAGTAGTCGGTGTTCGCTCCGGACGACTGCCACGAGACGACGATTTCGCTGGGCCCTGCCCCCGGGGCCGCGGTCACCGATGAAATGGCGGCTGGTGAACTGATCGCGGTGGCGCTCGGAACACCTGAAAGCCCAGTGACGGCGATGGCTCCGGCAGTCGTGAGTGCCGCGAGACGGGCCCACCTGGTGCCGGCCGGCCGGAAGAGAACGAAGCTCTGTCGCCGGACGTTCATAGGGGCTCCTGGGGAAGTGTCGGACCCACGCCGCCCCCTCCGGCAACAATTTCGTGCGACACTAACTTGAAATCCCAAGATCACACAATAGGTGTGCTTATTCTGGTTCGTTATCCACCTCACCGCCGATCCGGTACGGGGTGTCGACACCCTCGTACATCAAGTGGGCGGTCATCCCCTCGGCGGCATGCTGCAGGTTGTGACAATGATCCATCCAGATTCCGGGATTGTCGGCCCGGAAGGCGATCTCGTAGCTCTCCTTGTCCAGCACGTTGAGCGAGTCCACCCACCACGGACTTCCCGTGGCCGGGATCCCATTGCGGGACAGTACGACGGCGCGGTGCCCATGCAGGTGCATGGGGTGGACCTCGCCGCTGCGGTTCTCGATCCGCATCGTGGCTATCTCGCCCCGCCGGACGATGTACATCGGCACGTCGGGATACAGGTGCCCGTTGACTGACCACCACAGCCCCGGCCGGCCCTTGACGAAACCGGGAACCCGGCCGATCACGTACTCGAACCGTCGTGCCGCTCGGGCCGGATCGAGCCCGATCGCCGCCTTGGTTCCGTAGTGCAGGAGATCCAGGGGCTTCGCGGGCTGGGCCGGTTCCGGTGCGTCGCGACCCGCCGCGCCCAACACCACGGCCGTGGCCCGGGAGAGTTGGACCCGGACGGCGGAACCGTCAGCCGGCATCCGGACCTCGACGTCGGCCCGCCCACCGGCGGTAAGGGTCGTGGCCTCGCCGGTCACCGGCGTCGGACCCCGGATATCGGACCCGTCGATCGCCAGCACCCGGTACGGGGCACCGGACCAGATCTCCATCGGCGCGTTGTCGGTGTTGACCACCCGGAGCCGGACTCTTTGGCCGGGTCGGGCGGCGACCGGCAGGTCGGCGGCCACGCCGTTGATCGTGCGGACCCCCGTGTAGGTGTGGGCGACCGCCGTCACGTCCACGTTCCCGGCCGGAGGGCCGCGACGGGGCAGCACCACCAGCGCGCCGAACAGGCCGCCCAGCACTTGGGTGTTGGACACCTGGTGCGAGTGGTACCAGAAGCTGCCGGCGTCGGCGACCTCGAAGCGGTAGACGAAACTCTGTCCCACGCCGATCGCGTTCTGGGTGACGCCGGCAACACCGTCCATCGCGTTCGGCACGTTCACGCCGTGCCAGTGCATCGAGACCCCGGCGGTGACCGACTCGTTCCGGACGTGGACCTCGATCAGCTGCCCCTGCCGGACGGTGAGCGTCGGTCCCGGAGACGTGTTGTTGACGGTGAAGCCCGCCATCGCTCGAGCGCCGATGTTCAACGTCGCGGCGCGCGTCACCAACGTGAAACGGGCATCCGCCCGGCGTTCCGGGTCGGCCGTCAGATCGACGACCGACACCGCCGGCCGGTGAGAGCTGTGGGAGCCACCGGCATGATCACCGTGGTTAGAATCCGGTCCGCCCCCGTAGTCCGGGTATCCCATGTCGATCACGGAGAACTCGTCCGGCACCCGGCTGGCCTGCCAGAACCAGGCCAGCGGGGCCACGATGGCCGCCGTCGCGATCAGCGGGATCGCGACCCGCAGCCACCATCGCACCCCGCGCGACCCGGGCGCTGGACGAGCCGGCGCTCGGTTCTGCGGGGGAGATGCGCTAGACAACCGGCGCGGCGGCGCTCTCGGTCCGAGTGGCCGAATCCGCACCCGCTGTGGCGCGACCCACCCGCATGGCCGCGGTGACGGCCAGCCCGAAGAGGACCATGGCGTTCAAACCGTGCAGCAGGCCCAGCGCGGGAGCACCGAAGGCGAACAGGCCCATGGCCACCTGCAACACGATCGAGGCGAAGACGAAGAGAGCCCACTTGATTCCGCCCGGAATCTTGGCGAAGAACGACGAGATCACCAGCAGCAGACCGACGAAGGGCACCACGATCTGGCCGCCGATGCCGTGCAACATGAAGCCGATATCGCCGGTGAAACTGGCGGTCTGCTGGGCAGACGCGTCCATCACACCGCCGGCGTCGACCCACGCGAACAGCCCGAAGATCGCGAAAACGACGACCGCCGACTGCACGGCCACGAGCGCGGCGATCACGTAGGCCAATACTCGATAGACGCTTTTCATTCTTTCCGAATCCCCCTCTTGTGGTCCGATCCAACCCCTGCGGACATGATGGAGCAGAAGTGCGCGGCCTCGCAGCGATTTGTGAAGAGTCGGGGCCCGGTCAGGGAAATACCGGCCTGACTCCGGACGCCTCGGGGTCTAGGTTTGAGCCCTGACGCGGGGAAGGGCGCCTTGTCGCGGTGGGTCAGGACCTCGGCGGGAACGCCGGCAGAAAGGAGCGGGCATGGTGGCTTGGGCGAACACGGTGGCGTTCTGCCTGGCCTCGGCGATCTTGGTCGCCATCCCTGGTCCCAGCGTGTTCTTCGTCGTCGGTCGCTCACTGACCCTGGGGCGGCGCGGCGGTCTGTTGAGCGTGCTGGGCAACACCCTGGGTCTGCTCCCCCACCTGATCGCCGTGGCGGTCGGCGTCGGCGCGCTGGTGGCCGCCTCCGCGCCGTTGCTCACGGTGATCAAGCTGGCCGGCGCCGGCTATCTGATCTATCTCGGCGTTCAGGCCGTTCGACACCGCGGCGTCGGGGCCGATCCGCTGGAGCAGTCGGAACCGTCTCGCCGTCATCTGCTTGGGCAGGGTTTCCTGGTCGGCGTCAGCAACCCGAAGGCCATGGTGTTCCTGGTCGCGGTCCTCCCCCAGTTCGTCAGTCCGGACGGCGGTGCGGTCGGGCTGCAGATGCTGATCCTTGGTGGCCTGTTCGCCCTGATCGCGCTGCTCGGTGACTCGGTCTGGGCCGTGCTCGCCGGCACCGTGCGGGACTCGTTCGTCAAGGCACCCCGACGGTTGACGCACCTGCGCGGAGCCGGCGGAGTCATGATGGTCGGTCTCGGCGGTGGACTCGCCCTCAGTGCGGTCGGTGCCGTTTCCGACCCGTCCTGAACGACATCAGAGACCGGCTGCGCCGAACAGCCGTCCGAGGGCGTAGGTGACCGCGGCGGCACCGTAGCCGATGGCGAGTTGACGCAGCGCTCGCTGCAACGGCGAGGCACCCGACAGCACACCGACGACGGCACCGGTACAGAGCAGCGCGATCCCGACGAGCACGGTGGCGATGGCCACCGCCAGCGGTCCGGTGGCCCCCAACAGGTACGGCAGCACCGGAATCAACGCCCCCGAGGCGAAGAAGCAGAAGCTCGAGATCGCCGCACTCCAAGCCGACCCGACCGCCTCGTGCGGATCCACCCCGACGGCCTCGGGCGCATCGACGTCCAGGTGCAGAGTGCTCAAGACGTCGTGGGCGTGGGCGTCGGCCTCCGCCGGCTCCATACCTCGGGCGCGATAGACCAGGGCCAACTCGTTCTCGTCCACATCGAGATGCGGCAAGGCGGTCTGGGAGGCCGGGTCGGGACGGGTCGACTCCAGTAACTCCCGCTGCGAGCGCACCGAGACGTACTCGCCCGCTCCCATCGACAAGGCTCCGGCCAGCAGTCCGGCGATCCCGGCGAAGAGGATGGTCCGCACGTCGACCCCGGTGGCCCCGATGCCCAGGACCAGGGCGAGGTTGCTGACCAGTCCGTCGTTGGCCCCGAAGACGGCGGCCCGGAAGGTTCCGGAGAGGCGCTCGCGCCCGCGGGCCGAGAGCCCGCGCAGCACCTCGCCGTGAATGCGTTCGTCGGCGGCCATCGTGGAGGTCGCGTCGGCGTCGTCCTCGTACGGTGAGCGGCCTTCGGCACGTTGCATCAAGGCGAGTACGAAGATGCTGCCGAAGCGTCGGGATCCGAAGATCAACAACCTGGTCCGGAGACTGGTCGGTCGCGGCTGTCCCACCCGATCACCCAGCAGGTCGAGCCAGTGTTGCTCGTGGCGGCGTTCGGCGTCAGCCAGGGCCGTCAGGATGACGCGTTCCTCGCCCGACTTGCGGGCGGCGAGCTCGCGGTACACGGCCGCCTCGGCCCGTTCGTCGGCGAGGTACTGGCGCCACCGCCGCAGCGTCGCGGCGTCGGGCCCCCGGGTGCTGGGGACAGCGCTGCTCATGGCTACGACCTTTGGATCTGGGGATCGCCGAGTCTACCGACCGGCATTCCATCGTCCCGGGCGGCACGGCCGATCGCGGTGCGATCGGGCGCGATCGAGCTCATCGGAGACAATGGTCTGATGCGGTTTGGGGGCCTGATGCGGTCGGGGGCTTGATGCGGTTGGGCTTCGCCACCTGGGTGAGCGATACACCGAGTGGTGGCAATCTCTACGACCGGAAGTTGATCGAGAATCTGCGGGCCCTCGGCGTCGAGGTCGCCGTGCGTCGCATCGGTGGCCATTGGCCGGGCGCGGACGAGCATGCTCGGGCCGACCTCTGGGCGGCCTTGAACGCCGAGCCGCGCACCTTGGTCGACGGGATGTTGGCCGGCGACGCGCCCGAGCTGGTGGAGGCGGCCGTCGATGCCGGCCGATCGGTGACCATCGTGGTGCACCATTTCGGTACAGATCGTCCCGAGCTCAGCGCGGCGGAGCGTACGCGTTTCACGGGGGCAGAGGCTCGCGCGTTGGGGGCCGCCACCGGAGTCATCTGTACGAGTCACTGGGCCGCTGCCGAGCTCGCTCGTCGCTACGGACTCGTGGACACCGGTGTCGCCGTGCCGGGGGTGGTTTGGACCGAACCCAGTCGCGGCAGCCTGGCGGTCGGGCGGGCTCGGTTCCTGATGCTTGGATCCGTGACGTCGACCAAGAACCAGCTGGGTCTGGTGTCAGCGCTCTCGCGGATCAAGGATCTGGACTGGTCCGCCCGTCTGGTCGGCGGCGACACCGTCGACCCCGACTACACCGTCAGGGTTCGGGCCGCCATCACCGATCACGGGCTCACCGATCGGGTGGCGGTGACCGGCCCCTTGGTGGGTGCGGAGCTGGCGGCCGAGTGGTTTGCCACCGACTTGTTGGTCCATCCGTCGTGGTCGGAGACCTACGGGATCGTGGTGCTGGAGGCGTTGGCACATGGAGTTCCCGCCGTGGTCGTGAGCGGGACCGGGGCCGTCGAGGCGCTCGCTGCCGGACGCGACTCGATCGCCGGACCGCAGGCGGGCACGGTTGTCGCACCCGGCGATGCAGCCGGGCTGGCGGGGATGCTGCGTACTTGGCTGACCGATCCGAGCGTGCAGAGGGCCTGGCGGGAGGAGGCTCTGCGGCGGCGAACGCGACTTCCCTCGTGGTCGCAAACCGCCGCCTCGGCGCTTGACTATCTCAGGCGATCTCAAGGAGGAAGGCCGGCCTGAAGACGCAACGCTCGATCCAAAGTCGAGAGTGGCGAGCCTCAAGAGACTGTTGAGGTTTGTGTAGCCTCAAGAGTCGATCGAGACTACAGTCTCGCCTCATGATCAGGTGCGGACGTCGAGACGAGCACTCCACCGTTTCCCATGATCGGGACGCAGGCGCGCAGACGCGGCGCTCCAAAAGGCGTGCGAGTCAGCGCCCCGGACAGTGGCGACGGGCCGGTGTGGCGACCTCTGCGGCCCTCGCCCTGGCTGTGGGCTCGGTCGTGGCGGCCGGGTCGACCGCTCAAGCGGCGACGTCGACCCAGACCGCATCGTGCACCGACGGGGGTGGGCACCGCTGGAAGGGCCGGTCCGTCTGGGGTGCTGTCTACACCGATCGGTCGGGTCGCAAGCGTGTACGCAACAACTCCATCTCCTTCACCTCCGCCGCCCCGGACGCCACCACCGTGGACTACACGGTCAAGACGTACAACGGCGACGGTCGCCTGGTGCAGACCCTGGGTCGGCAGAACCGGCGCTTCGCCTTCGCCCGAGGCACGGTCTACCTGAGTCGCAATCCGCGCAACCCGATCTCCAGCCCGGGGAGATCGCGCATCGTCGTGGAGGTGGGCGACGGCAACGATCGACGCCGCGGCTGCCGGATGACATTCGTCCAGCCCGGTTCGGCACCGACCCCGCCGGCCTCACCGATCGCCACGCCGACCGGCGCCGTCTCGACCTTCGTCACCGGCTACACCTGGTGGGACAACAGTCCGCCGGGATCGGCCGCGATCGCCCGGCCGGTGTTGCACCGCACGGCCGGTGGGGTCGGAACCTATGCGGATCCGATCACGATGGCGGTCGGCTACACCTCGGCCGGTCTGGACATTCCCAAAGGAACGCGGTTCTACCTGCCGAATCGGCAGAAGTACTTCATCGTGGAGGACATCTGCGGTGCCTGTCACAGGACCCCGGCCGGCACGCGGTACAGGCTGGACATCTGGCTCGACGGCCGAAATCTGTCCAAATCCCGAGCCCACTCCTGCGCCGCGCGGATCACGGGCACGCAACCCTCGATCCGCAATCCTCCGCGTGGCCTGACGGTACGGACGGGAGCTATCTGCTCGTCCTGAGCCGCTTCCGGAGCCGCCTCTCGTACGGTCGTCTCCCGCTGGCACGAAGATTCCATGAGCCAACCCGTTCTTGGGCGGCGCTCGCCGTCACCGATGTCATGATCACCTTGATCACCGACACGTGACCGCCGGGGAAGCCACCGGCAGGACAGCGAAGCCAATCCTCGTGCTCTCGAACCAGGCAACAAACGGGAAATGCGTCTTGGCGGCCCCGACTCAGACATTTGGCTAGACGGGGATGTCCCCATTCTGTCCGTAGACGATTGTTTCCCCTCCCCGCACATACCACTGTCCGGTGGACGGCCGCCACACGGCGAGATCGTATTTGCCATCGCCGTTGTAGTCACCAGGGATCGGCTTGTCGGTGGACACGCCGTAGGTCGTCGTGCTGATGCCGCGAACCCACCACTGTCCGGTGGACGGCCGCCATACGGCCAGATCGGCCTTGCCGTCACCGTTGTAGTCAGCCTGGACCGGCTTGTCGGTGGACACCCCATAGGTCGTCGTGCTGATGCCGCGAACCCACCACTGTCCGGTGGACGGCCGCCACACGGCGACATCCGTCTTGCCGTCGCCGTTGTAGTCGGCGGGGACTGGGATATCCCCAGCAATCCCGTACGTCACCGAGGCCTGCCCGCGGATGAACCACTGCCCGGTGGACGGCCGCCACACCGCAAGGTCGGATTTGCCGTCGCCGTTGTAGTCACCCGGGACCGGCTTGTCGGTGGACACCCCATAGGTCGTCGTGCTGATGCCCCGAACGAACCACTGGCCGGTGGACGGCCGCCATACGGCCAGATCGGTCTTCGCGTCACCGTTGTAGTCAGCTTGCACCGGCTGATCGGTGGACACCCCATAGGTCGTCGTGCTGATGCCTCGAACCCACCACTGGCCCGTCGACGGCCGCCACACGGCGACGTCGGACTTCCAATCACCGTTGTAGTCGTTGCGAGTTGACCCTTTCCGTTTGAGCGTCGGATCGAGCCTGACGATCTTGGCCACGGAGGGAACTCCCGCGTCGTTGGTGATGAAGAGCATGTAGTACCCGGGTGGTGCGACGTTGGGAGTAGCTGGTGCGGTGGCAGTCAGGGTCGATCCCGCCACGCTGAACTTCAGGGGCACGTAACGCTGACCTTGATCGTCACCGTGCGTCGGAGCACCGAGCCGGACCAGACCCGCCTTCTTGATCGTGCCAGCATGCCGGGAGGAGATCCTGAGCGGCTGGGCATACCCACTGGCGGTTGGTGCCTGGTCGATCACTGGCCTGGCGGCGAGAGCTCCGCTGCCGTCCTTCTTGTACAGGTAGGGCGGGCTGAAGTACTGGATGTTCTTCTCGAGATAGCCCGACCGCATGCAATCCGCGCAAATCCCGCCACCCCCCGTCAGCACCCGGCCGTCGGGCAGGAGGGCGGCCGCGGAGTGGTATTGCCGGACTCGGCTGGCACTCGACAACACCGTCCAGGCTCCGGTGGCAGGATCCCAGCGTTCGGCGGCGAAGACGGGATTGACCAGGTCGACGAACCCGCCGTCGGACCTGCTTTGGCCACCAGTGGCCAGCACGCTGCCGTCAGCCAAGGCAGTGAGGTCGAACAGGCGGCGGCCGACGGACATGGAGCCCGTCGAACTCACGCTGGTTGTGGAGCCGTTGACGTTGACCACCTTGGCGGTCTTGGTGGGGACCGCTGTCTGGCCACCTTCGGTCACGCTTCCGCCGCCCGCAACCAGCACCTTGCCGATGTCATAGGTGGCGAAGCTGCCGTACGTGCGATTGATGCCGTCCCGGGAGCGGGTCGCCGTCAACGCGCCGGCGCCGCTCGTGCGCATCGTGTCCATCTTGTTGTCCGGACCAACCAGCTGGACCTGACCGTCCGGGCGAGGCGCCAGAAACGGGTAGTAGTCCTTCTTGGTGAAGCTGGTGAATCCGGTCAGCCGGCGCAGCTGACGGTTGGTCTGGTAGACCTCCGCGGTGCCGGTGCCACCGCCCACGATCATCGCCTCTCCGTTGCCGAGCGCGGCCACCGACGGGTACCACCGTGCGGCACTCATGTTCGGACCGCGTGACCAGGTTTCGGTGCGCCAGTCGAAGATGTGGGTTTGGACAATCCCGTCGTACGCCGGGTTCTTGTTGCCTCCCGCCACGAACAGGCGCCCATCGGCGAGCTGGACAAAGCCGGCACAGAAGATGTTGTAACCAGAGACGTTCACCTGCTTGTAGGTGTTCGTGGTGGGATTCCAGACCACGGCGCGGGTAAACGTATGGTCCGGATAAGACGGCACCGACTTGTCACCCACCGAGTCCCATAACAAGACCTTGCCGTTGGGCAAGACGGCCTGGAAAACCGGAACCACCGGAGTTGCCCTTACCGTGCCCCAGTGACCGCCTTGGCCCGGATCGGCGGCCACCTGGATCGACGCGCGATCGTTGGCGACCCGCTGCTTGCTGCTGCGACCGCCGGGCGCCGCTCCCGTGGCTTGTTGGATCTTGAGCGCGTTGGCGCGGGTGGTCTGCTCGATGATCTCCACTGGCACGCTTGCCAGGTCTTGAGCGGCGTGGGACTTGTCGTCTGCCGGCGGATCGTTCGGGTGCGCGGCGGCGGTATCCAGACCGACGAGCAGGGTCGCCATCAGGCCCGCGATACCGATCAATAGCACTTTGCGCCCAAGCCGGATCATGCGGCTATCTCCTGAAATTCGACGTCGGGGCCTCAGGCAGCCAAACCGGGCGCGCCCAAGTCGGCGTCAGCTTACATTGGCGAGACCCAGAGCTCGTGACTTCTGCGAAAGTCCAGGGAATTCAGGGCGTTCCGAGAGCGGGTGACGATCCCGAAACTCCTGGCCATTCCAGTCCGGACGTATCACTGGCCCGAGCGACCGCGAACACATAGGCTCGGAACTCCTTCGGACACGGAGTGGCAACGATGCTGGTCCGTTCGGCGAGGAGTAGCCGTCACAGGCAAGGCGTCAACTGAAGTCTGGGCAGACCCTCTTCCAACGTTGGCGCTGCGCGCACTAGGTTCAGCCCATGACTGCCCGCACTCGAATGTCGGCACTGTTGCTAGTTCTTCTGTTGACGCAGGTCGGGTTGGTGACCGGAGCCCCACCAGCCTCGGCCCACGATTCGAGGACACTGTCCTACGTCGCCCTCGGCGACTCCTACGCCGCCGGGCAGGGCGCCGGCCGTTATCTCAACGACTGCCTGCAGAGTCGGCGTGGCTATCCGGCGATGTTGGACCGGACACATCGGGTCGACCTGCGCGCGAACGCAACCTGCACAGGGGCCAGCACAGCTGACGTGGTCGCGACACAACTTGCCTCCGTCGGCCGGGGCACCAGGCTCGTCACCCTCACCGTCGGTGGCAACGACCTCCATGTGGCCGCCGTCGCGGCGGCATGCGTCAACGGCCCAAGTCCGGCGTGCGAGGCCGCCATTGAGCAGGCCGTCGCGCTCCTGACCCCACAGCCGGGCGGCGGCAGCGTGCTAGGCACCCGCCTCGCGATTGCCTACGGGATGATCGCCCAGGCGGCCCCGAACGCCCGCATCCTCGTCACCGGATACCCCTACCTGTTCGAGACGCCGGCCCCCGAAGACCCGAACGCGGCCACCATCGTGGCGATCAACCAGGCCACCGCGGCGCTCAACACCACCATTGAGGCCGCGGTAGCGAGCGTTCGCACTCCCGATGTCGACATCGCCTACGTCGACGTGACCACGCGATTCGCCGGCCACGGCCTCGGCAGCACAACGCCGTTCATCAACGGCGATGGTCCCGATGCGTTCCATCCCACTGCCCGCGGCTACCGGGCCTACACCGCAGCTCTCAAGGCAGCGCTGCGCGCATCTTCGGCATGACGGATGGCGTCATCTCGAAGGGTCGCAACGTGTCCAGCGAATCCATGTCGTCAGCCGGTGCAGGACCTCAAGCTCATCACCAGCGGTCTGGAGTCGGCGCTCCTGCTCCTCTCGCCGCGGAAGAGGGCCTCCTAGTGCACGGGCATTGAGCATCGGGCGCTTGACAGGGACATTTGCCCTAATGGGACTCGTAATGGCATTCGTCACGGTGGATGCTGTTGTCTGAGCCGGTCGCCGGTGAGCACTGCATTTCGCCTGGCCTTTGAGGTCTATGACTAGATCGTGCCCCGGCGGTTGGCGAGGAGGCCGGGGAGTGCTGGTGGAATGTCGTGCTGGGTCGAGCACTGATCCATTAGGTCGTAACAGGTCTTCTCGAGGCTCGTGTTGATCATGAAACGGGAGGAGACCAGAGGGCATGCTGTTCATCGGTGACGACTGGGCCGAGGCTCATCACGACATCGAGCTCGAAGATGACTCGGGTCGGCTGCTGACTCGGCGGCGTCTGCCGGAGGGCTTGGCTGATATGACGATGCTGCATGAGCTGATCGCGGAGCATCTGGATCCAACTGGTGAGCCGGACCAGGTGCAGGTGGGGATCGAGACCGAACGCGGGCCGTGGGTGCAGGCGCTGCTCGCCGCCGGCTACCGGGATGCGGTTGCGGGAGGCGGCGTGCCCGGTGTGCGGGGTGTGGTCGGGCCGGGTCCGGGACCGGCCGTTGTGTCGGGTCAAGGATCTTCCGGTGTCGGGGCAGCTGGTGGAGCTGTGGTGGCGGAAACGCCGTCTGGTCTGTCTGGAGGTGTTGTGCCCGCGGCGCTCGTTCACGCAGACCAGCGACGCGATCCGGCCGCGGGCTCGGGTGACCGAGCGGCTCCGGGAGCGGGTTGCGCACGCGCCTCGGAATCAGACCGCCGGCAGCAACCGGGCGGTTGCCGAGGTGGCGCGGGAGTACGGGGTGTCGTGGCCGACCGCGCACAAGGCGCTGGTCGCGGCAGCGGCCCGCTGGCTGCCGGAGCCGGAGCCGACGAGCAGGTTGGGGATCGACGAGACCCGGTTCCGGTCGGTCCGCTGGGTGCTCGACGGGATCACCTGGAAGCGGTCGGATCCGTGGCGGACCAGCTTCGTCGACTGCTCGGCCGATGGGCCGGGATCGTTGCTGGGGTTGGCTCCTGGCCGCACCGGCGGCTGCGTCCGGGACTGGCTCGCGGAGCAGACCCAGCAGTTTCGGGACGCGATCAAGATCGTGGTGATCGACCCGTCGGCGCCGTTATGCGTCGGGGATCCGGGCCGCGCTCCCTGGGGTGGCGATCGCGGTCGACAAGTGGCATCTGGTCGCCCTTGCCAACCAGATGGTGACCGAGGTTCGGCAACGGGTCACCCGCGACCTGCTCGGTCGCCGTGGCACCGTCGCCGACCCGGTCTGGGTGAACCGGCGGCTGCTGCTGACCGGGGCGGACCACCTGTCGACCAAGCAGTGGCGACGGCTGACGCCATGTTGGACCGCTGCGACCCGACCGGGGAGATCGGCGCCGCCTGGGGTGTCAAGGAACGGCTCCGGATGCTGCTCGCCGAACCAGAACCGTCGAAGATCCGGTGGCGGCTGGCCGACTTCTACGACGCCGCGATCGACGCCCAGCTGCCGGAGGCGACCCGGCTCGCCCGCACCATCGAAACCTGGTGGCCGGCCGTCCTGGTCGCGCTCACCGAGGACGTGTCCAACGCCCGCACCGAGGGGTTCAACCGGATCATCAAACAGGTGAAGCGGGTATCGGTTAACCGGCCCTCGGACAGGGAATCGCCGGGGTCGGCGAGGTGTCGGGGATGGGTGCTCGTCGGGTCGATGATGACAGTGATGGGCGTGCTCGGGGAGGAACGCCGATGGAGCTTACGGGTGGCGGCCGGCAGCGACGGTTACCGCCTCGTCGGGCCGGGTCGGCGACGTCGATCTGGTCAACCGGTTCTTGGACCATCTGGCCGCTCGCAACTTCGCGGCGGCGACTCGCCGCGCCTATGCCTTCGACCTGTTGAGCTTCCTGCGGTTCGGTGCCGAGGTGGGGGTGACGTTGGCCGAGGTCCGCCCGACCGACGTGTTCGACTATCTCGGCTGGACGTTTCGACCGGACGCCGGTCAGGTGGTGGTGCGGCTGCGCCGTGAGCCGGCGCCGGCGACGAAGAACCGCCGCATCGCAGCACTTCGGGCGTTGTTCGACTACCTGGTGCTGGCCGGAGTCCGGCCGGACAACCCGGTTCCGGCGGGCCGCCGGGTCCGGGCGGGTGCCCGACACCGGGGGCTGCTGGGACATCTCGGCAATTCCCGAAAGCAGACCGGCGGCCGGTTGGTGGTCCAGCCGCGGCGGCTGCCGGAGTCGCTGGATCTCGGCGAGGTGGCCGTGTTCGTTGCTGATCTTGGAACGGCCCGGGACCGGGCGATGGCGTTGGGCATGCTGCTGGGCGGTTTGCGGTCGGCGGAGATCCGGTCACTCCGGCTGGTCGATATCGACTTCGGTCTGCGCCGGGTCCGGGTGATTGGTAAGGGCGGCAAGGAACGCGTGGTGCCGGTCGACGGCGACTTCTTCGCCGAGACCAGCCGCTATCTGCGGGAGGAACGCCCACGGGGTGCGGGACGCCGGAATGCTTCGTGGTGCTCCGCGGCCCCACCCGCGGCCAGGCGATGGGTGAGGCGGCGCTGCGGCGGATCTTCCGCACCCACCGCGATCTGGCCGGCACCCCGCGGGTGAGGCCGCACCGGCTCCGGCACACCTACGGCACCGAGCTGGCCACGGCCGGGATCGATCTGTTGGTTCTGCGGGACCTGATGGGCCATGCCAGCCCCGAAACCACGGCCGGCTACGTCCAGCTCAGCATCGAAACGCTCAGCGCCGAGTACGCACAGGCCCGAGCGAAGGCGCAAGCCCGATGACTGCGCTCGCGACGGTCAGCTCGGCTGCTCCAAAGACTGCTTCGACCGCTGCTGCATCGGCTGCTGCAAGGGCGGTGGCCGGAGGGACACTATTGGACAGGCACGCAGCCTTCGTGGCCGGCCTGAAGTGTCACGACCAAGCCAAACGGTTGCGACGCAACGGTGCCCAAGCTCTGCTGCGGCGCCATCCGGACCTGGCCGAGTGGATGGAACGGCCGACCGTGGACCGGATCGCCGAAGCCCGCCGGCTCTATGCGTGGCCGTTCTTGTCGTGGTGCTTCGCCGCCGGTGAGCTGCGCCCCGACGTGGAGCTGCTCATCGCCCGCTCCAAAGGCGCGCACTACATCACCTGGGCCCGGATGCATCCCGACCAGGTGGCGCGAGTCGCTGAGACGGCCCAGGCGATGGGCTGGGTGAGCGAATGGGTCGACCGGGTGTCGGTGACCGCGCTCGGCACGGTCTGCATGACCCGACAGACCACTTTGACCGAGATCGGCCTCGACGACTTCGCCGTCGTCCGCGCTGACATCAACGCGGCCATCGCTGTGCTGCCGCGCTGCCGCGCCTCCCAACGCGGCCTGCTGCACAGCCTGCACACCGTCTGCTACCAACTCGGCGTGGTCGACGTTCCGCCTGAGCACGGCAACGCCGGCCATACGACGATCGAGCAGCGGATGGCACCGCTCACCCAACCCGTCATTCGGGACGCGTTCGTCCGCTACCTACGCACCGTCGCCACCACGCTTCGGCCCAAGACGGTCGAGTCCCGCGCCGCCAGCCTGACCCTGTTCGGCGGCTGGCTCGACCAGCACCATCCCGGCATCACCACGTTGAGTCAGCTCCGGCGGCACCATCTCGAGGAGTTCCTCGCCTACGACGCCGCCCGGGCCTGCCAGGGCAAAGTCGCCGGGTCGGGCCGCACCATCTCGGTCAGCCATCACGCCCGCGCCGTCCGTGACCTGCGGGGGTTCTTCGACGACATCACCATCTGGGGCTGGGCCGACCGGCCACCCGCCCTGGTGCTGCACCGCGGCGACATTCCCCGGCTCCCCGCCCCGCTGCCCCGGGCCCTGTCGCCCGACATCGACCGGGCGTTCATGCACGCCGTCCACCAACTCGACGACACCGCCGCCCGCGCCGGGATCGTGCTGCTCCGCGGCACCGGGCTGCGGCTCGGCGAGTTGCTCGACCTGGAACTGGACTGCCTGTGGGAACTCCCCGGACACGGCACCTGGCTGAAAGTGCCCCTCGGCAAGCTGAACACCGAACGCGTCGTCCCGCTCGACGCCGACACCCTCGACGCCCTCGACGCCTGGCTGGCCGTCCGCGGCCGCCAACGGGCCCTGACCCACCCCCGCCACGGCCGGCCCGCCGACTTCTTGTTCGTCATCGCCGGCGCCCGGATCGGGCCGAACCGGATCCGCCGCGGGATCGCCGACGCCATCGACACCGCCGGGCTGGCCACGCCGACCGAGCAGCCGCTGCATATCACCCCACACCAGCTGCGGCACACCTACGCCACCACCCTGGTCAACGCCGGCATGAGCCTGCAAGCTCTGATGGCCCTGCTCGGGCACACCAGTCCGCAGATGACCCTGCGCTATGCCGCCCTCGCCAACGGCACCGTCCGCGGCGCCTACGACACCGCCATGGCCAAGGTCCACCAACGACGGCCGCTGCCCATCGTCGTCGCCGGCAAGCCGGTCATCCCCGACCGGATCGCCTGGCTGGACAGCGAGATGATCAAGACCCGGGTCGCCCACGGCTACTGCTCCCGGCACCTCGCCGCCGAAGCCTGCCCCTACGCCAACATCTGCGAGAACTGCGACAACTACCAGACCAGCGTCCAGTTCCTACCGCAACTTCAAGATCAACTCGCCGACGCGCACACGCTGCACGACGACGCCCTCGAACGCGGATGGGACAGCGAAGTCGTCCGCCATGCCCGACTCATCACCAGCCTCCAACGACACGTCGACCGGCTGAAACACCACACGCCAAACGGACCACTTGCTTGACCCGACCCCCAAGGCCGGTTAATCGGCTGCGGATACCGCAACATGATCAACTACCAACGCCGTATCCTCAGCCACATCGCGGTCACCCGACCGCAGAGATCAGCAGCATGAACGGGTCACACCCCGCTCAAGTTCGTAGAGATTCCCTAACGTTTGTCAAGCCTGTTGATCTTGATGGAGGCGAGCATGGCGACAGGGCCCGTCCTCCGCTGCTGTCATGGTGTGTCGGCGTTCGTCGGGGTCAACGTCGTTCGTCCTGCGACGGTCATCTTCGATGCCCGTCGGGCGGGCGCTCCACGTTGAGCTCTCCTCAGCGCCGACCGTGGGGCAGCTATCGGAGATTGGGCGGTTTGTGGTCGCCGTGGTCAGCGGGTCAGTTTGGCTCGGTTGGTGGCGGCGCTGTGCGCTCGGGCCCTGATCCGAACGGTGTCGGGCACGGTGCACCGCTGCTTGATCAACTTCTTGGCGTCGAGGTGACTGATCGGGTCGCCGTCGAGGTCTCGCAGCTGGTAGGGCTGCCCGCGGGTCAAGACTGTCCAGGTCCGCTCGACCAGTTTCCGTGCCACCGCTATGGTCGCCTGGGTGTGGCAGTGGCCGTGTTCGGTCATCAGCCGGTGGTAGAACCGGGCGAGCTGCGGGTCGGTGCGGCGGGCGCCGTTCGCGGCTTGGAAGAACGCCAACCGCAGCACCGCCGGCCCTTCCTTGGTGATCGCCCGGCTCGGCTGGGACACCGTGCCCGAGGACCAGGTCGACGGGTTCAACCCGACATAGTTGGCCGCCGCCTTCGCCGAGGTGAAGCTGTCGGCGTCGCCGAGGAAGCCACGGATCACACAGGCGGTGATCGGACCCGTGCCGGGCACCGACAACAACAACTCGTCGTCGCCGTAGAGCCGCCGCCAGTACTGCTGCGCCTGGGCGGTGGCCCGATCGGTTCGAGCGTTCGCAGCGGCCAGGTCGGCCAGGTGCTCGGCGACGTCGAAGGCCAGCCCGTCCAGGTCGAGATGTCCGTCCCAGAACTGGGCCCAGGCTGCGGCGGCGGACCGGATCGCCTCCACCCGGGCGGGCACGTCCGGCACGCCGCGGGTATGCATGGCGACCACCGCCGTCAGGCTGGAGCGGCGAGCCGCAGCGAGCTGGGCCAGGTGCGGCCAGCGGGTCAGCACCGCAACCGCGGTCGGCAACGAGCCACGAAACCCGTTCCACACATCGGGGAACGCCCAGCGGGCCAGGGAGATCAGCCGCCGCAGGTGCCGATTGCCGTCGACCACCGCCGTCCCGCGGCGGGTGCAGGCCCGACGCATCGCCAACTGGGTCGGCTCGACCGGCCGCAATGGGTGCAGGTCGAACACCTCCCCGGCCCGGGCCAACACGTCGGCGTCGATCACGTCGCTCTTGTGTTTCCCGCTGATCGCCGCCGCGCAGCCGGGCCGCATGTCGCGCCCCGAGCAGCGACAATTCACAGCCCGCCTGCCGCGCCGCCACCGACAACCCGAGCCAGGTCATCGACGTCGGCTCCGCCACCGCCACCACTCCCGGCGTCTCGGCCAGCCGAGCGGTCAAGGTCCGCAAGCCCGCCAAGGTGGGCTGGACGTGGAACCGGTCAGACCGAACCCGACCATCCAGGCCGGTCGTCCGGATGCACACTTCGTGCTGCGCCACGATCGCCGCATCGATCCCGACCCGCACCAGCCGCGGCGGACCACTACCCAGCTCACGACTCAGCTCACCACTGAGGTCACTACTGTGAACAAGCACGAGGGTTCTCCCTTCGCATCGACGAAGAGCACGGCCCCGATCACCGGCCAGTGAACAAACAGGACCTGCTCACCAACAGGGAGGACCCTCGAGCACGCCCGACGAAACCTCCCGCCCAGCAGCGTCCCGCCCAAGTACCGGCAGGAGCAGTCGCCCGCTCCCGCGCTTGTGGGTGATCCGGCGCCCTGCCCGAGCCGGCGGCCGCGTCGCGGACCAGCCCGAGCCCACCAATTCCCTTCAACCGGGACCACAGGCCGAGAGGCAGGTCCCCAAGCCGTCGATCTCTTTCACGAGCCCGAACGCTCACCCGAAAACCGACACACCCGGGGACCCCTCCCAGGCCACCGTAGCGACCACGCCACCCTCACCGAGGACGCCCTACAAGGGATACAAGCCCATTAACTTAACTGTATGAATGTTAAGTGACAACAACATAGGCTGCACATCGTCAGAACACCGGGTAGCGGCCAGGCTACGGTATGTCGGTGTGACGTTCACTCGCGCCCACGACGACGAGGAGCTACTGGAGGAAGTCCGCCGTGTCGTTGCGCAGGTGCCAGCCCTGTGCGTCAGGCTGACGTGAGACACCTCAGGTAGTAGTTCTTCCCTCTGCACGGGGCGAGACGAGGTTGATCACGATGACGATGACCCTGGCCGATGTGCGGGTCGATGATGGTTTGGTGAGTCCACGAGCTGACCGTCCGAAACGCCGCACGTTCACCGCTGGATACAAGCTGGCGATCGTGGCGGAGTACGACGCCGCCGAGCCGGGCGAGAAGGGGGCGCTGCTTCGCCGGGAGGGCTTGTACTCCTCCCATGTGGTGGAGTGGCGCCGGGCCCGCGACGCGGGCGCGCTGGACGGCTTGACGGCCAAGCCCCCGGCCCGCGGGCGAACCCCAGAGCAGGCCGAGAACGAGCGGCTGCAGCGCGATAACGACCGGCTGCGGCGAGAGCTGGCCAAGACCCAGGCGGCCCTCGACGTCGTGGGAAAAGCACACGCGCTCTTGGAGCTGGTCTCCGAGAGCGCGGACACCGAGAAGCGGTCGAAGCGGTGATCGCCCCGGCGGTCGCGGAGCTGGCCGGGCACACCTCGATCAAGCGGGCCTGCGATCTGTTGGGTTGGTCCCGGGCCACCCACTACCGCGCGTTGACGCCGGCCGACCCGCTGCCGGCGAAGCGACGGCCGACGCCGTCCAACGCGCTCAGCTCGGCGGAGTGTGAGCGGGTGCTGGCGGAGCTGAACAGTCACCGGTTCGTCGACAAGTCGGTTGGCCAGTGTTGGGCGACGCTGCTGGACGAGGGCACCTACCTGTGCTCGATGTCGACGATGCACCGGCTGCTCCGCCGATCCGGGCAAGCAGGAGAACGCCGCCACCAAGCCACCCATCCGCCTCGGGTCAAACCGGAGCTGCTGGCCACCGCGCCGCTGCACGTGTGGAGCTGGGACATCACCAAACTCCGCGGGCCGACCCGTGGCGTCTACTACGACCTGTACGTGATCTTGGACATCTTCTCCCGCTACGTCGTCGGCTGGACCGCCGCCGCCACCGAGTCCGCCGACATCGCCGCGCAGCTGATCGCCGACGCGATCGCCGGGCATGGCCGACCGGACAGCCTGCACGCCGACAGTGAGTATGGGAGGGCTGGTGTTCCCGGGTTTCCTGACTCGCACGCCGATGGACCCGTCAGGATGCTGGTGTCCAGGCTGCCCCGGGCATCCTGACCCGCACCTTCCGATTGACGACGTGTGTCTTTCCTCGGATATGTCGGTTGCCCGGGACACCTGGTGAGGCGCCTCGCCTCGCCGACGGAGTGACCTAAGGAGAGCCTGCGCCAACAGGTGCTCATCACTGTCTTGTCCACCGGTTCTGGCTCGGCGTTGCCGCCGTCCCTATCAGTCCGAGCAGACCGGAGGAAGCGACATGGCAAGCATGCCAAACCCAACCAGTCAGGTGAACCCGACGTCGATGAGTAGTCGGGTGGTGGTGGGTGGGATCGACACCCACAAGGATCTACATGTGGTGGCGGTGATCGACACCGCCGAGACGGTGTTGGCCACGCACAGCTTCTCCACCACCCGCGCCGGCTACCGGGCCCTGGTGAAGTGGCTGCGCACGTTCGGGGAGGTGGCCAGGATCGGGGTGGAGGGCACCGGCAGCTACGGAGCCGGGATTTGCCGACACCTGACCGAGGTTGGCATCGAGGTGTTGGAGGTTGACCGCCCGGACCGTTCGGACCGCCGCCGCAAAGGCAAGGACGACGACCTGGACGCGATCAGCGCCGCCCGGGCCGCCCTGCACGGCCGCCGGGTCAGCATCCCCAAATCCAAGGACGGGGCGGTGGAGTCGCTGCGGGTGCTGCGGGTGACCCGGCAGACCGCGATCCGGGCCCGCCGCAACGCCTTGCAGCTGCTGCGGATGACCATCGTCGCTGCCCCCGAAGAGCTGCGTGACCAGGTCCGGAACCTGACTCGGATGCAGCTGATCCGCACCTGCGCGGCGTGGCGGCCCGAAACCACCAATGCTGCCGACCCGGTCGCTGCGACCCGGATCGCGTTGAAGAGCCTGACCCGCCGCATCTTGGAGCTGGGCGATGAGATCGCCGCCCTCGACGAACTGATCAAGCCTTTGGTCACCGCCCTCGCGCCGCAGCTGTTGGCCCGGGCGGGGATCGGGATCGAGGTCGCCGGTCAGCTGCTGGTCACCGCCGGGGACAACCGCGACCGGCTCCGCTCCGAGGCCAGCTTTGCCATGCTGTGCGGTGTCGCACCGCTGCCCGCATCGTCGGGGATGACCCGGCGTCACCGGCTGAACCGTGGCGGGGACCGACAAGCCAACTCCGCACTGCACCTCGCGGTGATCAGCCGGATCCGGATCGATGAGAAAACGCAGGCCTACGTTGCTAAGAAGACCGCCGAGGGACACTCCAAGCTGGAGATCATCCGCTGCTTGAAGCGCTACCTGGCCCGCGAGGTCTTCTACCTGCTTAACGCACCAGCCGACGAACCCGTCACGGTCGCCTGACCCGGCCTGGCACCTTGCGGTTCCTTCATCGCTGCCAACTCCGCTGGCGCGCAGGCGCGGTCAACATGCCTGCCGAACGTGACCTTGCCGATCAAGGCTTGACCGTGCCGAGCACCGGCACATGATCAGAAGCGGAGGAACCGACAGCACACCCTTGACACACAGGAGAGCATCCGGGGCACTTCGATGACCTCCAAGCCGGTCGCTCAGCTCCTGGTGGACCTCGGCGTGGCACGGTCGCATTCCCGGCCGCACGTCTCCAACGACAACCCTTACTCCGAAGCGCAGTTCAAGACGTTGAAGTATGCGCCGGTCTTCCCTGACCGGTTCGGGTCGTTGGCCGACGCCCGGACCTTCTGCCAGCGCTTCTTCGGCTACTACAACCATGAGCACCGCCACTCCGGCATCGCCCTGCACACCCCGGCGTCGGTGCATCACGGCACCGCCGGCCAGATCCGTGCCCGTCGAGCCGAGACCCTGCAGGCCGCCTACCAAGCCAACCCGGTCCGGTTCCGGCACCGTCGCCCCGAGCCGCCCAAGCTGCCCGAAGCGGCCTGGATCAACCAACCCAGTTGGGAGGCGCTCATACAGACGAACTAGACCGCGACTGTCTCACCGGCCTTGACACCTTCCGCAGCGGGCCGGTAACACAGGAGCACTTCAAGCAGATGTCGTCGATGACGTCCACCATGACGCTGCTCCGGCGGTTCGGACCCTGGAGTGTGGTCCTCGCCCGCGCAGGTCACGCAGACCGCTACAGTGGCCGAACCGTGTCGCCGAAGATGCGGTCACTGGAGTCACGCACCCTGACGGACACCGAGATCATCGCCGAGCTGCAGCGGGTCGCCGCCGCGGCCAGCACCACAACGCTTGTACTGGACGACGTCCGCGAGCACCCAGACCCTCGGCGCGAAGGTGCTGCTCAAACGCTTCGGCTCATTCCCAGCCGCACTTGCCGCTGCAGGACTGAGCCACGCTCCTCAAGACTTCCAGCGTGGACCGTTGACTCACCTCTGGCCTCCTGTGACTGGAACCCGTGCCTCAGCGAGTCTGGACGACCAGTTCGACGGGAACCCCGTCAGTGCCCCCGAAGATCCACGTTTCCCGGCTTGCGTTCAACAGGCTTCCGCCGACGGAGAAGAAGCCGCCGCGAGCGTGCTTGAGATCGCGCACTGCCTCCTTGTTGAGTTCAAGGGCAAGCACTTGGTTGTCCTGCGAGGAGCCGACGGGATATTCGCCGTAGACGGTACCGGTGCCCAGGTCGCGGAATATGTCAGCGTTTTGTCCGTTGTTTTCGTTCAGTGTTGCCGCGTCGGTCGACACGTCAGAAAGCCGCAATACTTCCGCACCGGCAAGATTTGCGACGGTTCCGCTGTTGACGCGCAGTGTAGCCGACACCACATGCTTGCCTAAGTCGCTCACATCGAAGGTGAAAAAATTCCGATGAACCGCGTCGATGGAGGGGATGATCTGGAAGCTACCGACGAAATAGTTGTCGTTAGCGTCAAGATTATCTCCACCCGTCGCCCACCACCCCTGATTGTTGACGCGGGGATCGAACCTGCTTTGGTCGGTGCGGAAAACGACGGTATTTTCCGAGGCCGGCTTTTGAGCGACGGGACCGCCTGTCTTCGGACCGGCGGGCGCGTCCTGCGGCCCGGCCATGGCGTCATGAGCCGCGGCTGCCTGACCAGCTCCCACAAGTACGCTCACGAGCGCGAGCACCACGAACCTACTCCTCCACACCATGACCCCCCGATGTCGCACCACGAGATACAGCGCAGCAGCCCAACAGCCCGGAGCGCGATTCTTGGTTGAGGGCTGCTGATGCCAGTCAAACGAAGGACGGCCGTAGCCGCAAGAGCCAAGCCCGAGCAACCACGCTCGTTTGACCGGACTTGGCGCCCGGCCGACACCACCAACTTCTTCGGTTCCCCTGATGCAGACCAGACGTCCGACCTTGGCCGGCGCACCCGCGGTCGGAGGGAAGTACATTCGCGAGATGGCGCCGACCCGGGCCGGCGCTGCCAACCAAGACGAGGCGGATCCTACGGGGGCCTCCGTCTCGCCAAGGCGCCCCCGAGAGCAGCCGGGCGCCGTGTCAGGAGCCTAGCTGTGCGATTGGTGCGCATGAGCGTCAACATCACGGCGTGTCAGTCTTCGGACCGCCAAGTCAAGTCATCTGTGGGCTATGGCCAACAGAGGACAGGGAGCTGCACAGCCAGGGATCGCGCCCCATCTGAACAAACCCCTCTCCTGACCACTCGACGCTGAGCCGGTCGAGTGTCCACACCACGGCAACCTGCGCAGACCACCCGACGGCGAGGCTCGACGGCTGGCGCTCGATCCGCCACGCGATAGCAAGACCGGGTGCCGGCGGTCCGTGGCTCGGCCGAACCGCCGCATGAATGGGGTTCAGGCGCTGAACCGAGAGAGCCTGACCGAACCGCGCTGCGCCAGGCGGCTGACCGGTCAGGCCGCTCTTCGAGCGTCAGCTCGGCGGGTACGGCTCGCCAGGGCAGGTGATCACGAAGCTGATGTCCTTGTCGAAGTAGAGCGTCACCGGTGCGGCGGTGTTGTTGGTGTAGGCGGTGATCACCGTGCCGGTCTTGATGTACACGGTGTCGCCGGGCTGCACGACGTAGGATTTCGTCCCATCGACGTACTCCACCTTGGAGCAGTCAGTGCCGTAATACGCCGGGTTGTTGGGGTTGTTCACCGCGGCGGACGCCGGGGCCGCAAGACCGGCCAAGGCCATGCCAGCGACCGCGCCAGTGATCAGTGCTTTACGGATGAGTGCCATTCTGTCCCCCGAGGATCAGTGGATGAAAGCCTCTCGGCCGGCGGACGACCGGAGTCGATGTCCGTCCCGCCGAAGGCTCGGTTTTGGGGAACCTAGCAGACTTCACCCCCGTCCCGGGCCGATTCCAAACTTTCAGTTCGGCAAGGGGCAGACTGCGCTGACCGCGGCGGGACTCAACCCCAGCAGCCCACGCCTGAGGAGGACGCTCCACCTCGCGAAGGCCCTCCGGAGAGATTGCGTCCGACCCCAGTGGTTCCGCGACGACTCCAAACAGGTCTACGCGCGCCCGACGCCCCACGTGTCCGCCATGTCTGGGTTGAGCATCCCGGCGGCCACGGACGCCGGCGGAGTGGTCGCGAACCCCGGGTGCGGCAGGAGGTCGACGTTGTTCCAGATCTAGTCCAGTGCTCTTACTCTGAAACGGAGTGTCGGAGGCGGTGATCCCCTGAGCATTCCCTCCGACACTCCCTACGGAGGGCGACTGGTGAGGCCCTCGCCGCGACCTTTACAAATCTGCTCAGCTCAGGCAGCAGGGTTTCGACCCGCAGATCCCCCGATCATTCCGATCGTCGATCCCACAAGGACCGTCCTACCCTGAGCCCGCCGTCAACAACGTCCTTTGTCCTGTATCGGACATTGCCGATAAGCGACAAGGTGCGCGGCCAGGCTATGAGCGGGGCGCCCCGAGGGCGGATCGCCTTGGCATCCGTGCCCGCTCGATGCAATCAGTTCGCGATCGCGGGTCAATCTCCCGAAGCCTTATGAAACACCCTTCGGTGGCATCTCACGCCCCTGGGTTGCTCGGCAATGATGGCTAGGCCGACGCACTCCTCGCATCAGCCATTCTCCGAGCCGTGCTCTCGATCAGGACCGACACCTGTTCGCGGAGAATCCGGTACTCGATCATCTCGCACGACCGGCTTTCCAGCCGGGGGCCGATCGGCTCGCCTCGCTCGTTCCAGCGCCTCTCGGTGATCCTCGCAAAAGGCACGCCGGCGCGCGTTGCGGCGTCCTGAAGCGCTCTCAGCAGCGAGTTCGCCATGAGCGCGTCGAGCTTGGTCATCACCGCCGGCGGCGTCCCAGAGACGCTCATCGACGAAGAAGGCGGGGTCGTCCGCGGGGCCGTTGTCGTTCATCGCGCCCCAGTACTCAGCGCAGCGGCAACCGGCCATGTGCTGAAGCTCGGGTGCGTCTGTTGTGGTGGACATGGTTTTCCTTCGATCTGTTGGGTTGTTGGGTGAGTTGACCGTCGTTGTCGACCGCCATTCGGGTCAGTCAGAGGGTGTCCGGGACGATCCGACCTGACGTTTTCGCGCTCAGATGCGCATGCGGACGGTCGGGTTGGTGGACATAGGTTGCTTCCTTACGGTTGGTGCACGCGAGGGTCACGCGCAGTCACCGATCGGATCCGGATATGCCTCTCACTAGGAGAGATAGTTGTCGGGCTGACAGGATTTGAACCTGCGACCCCGTGACCCCCAGTCACGTGCGCTACCAAACTGCGCCACAGCCCGCCGGGCTCCGAAACGGGCGGAGCACCGAGGGGGAACTCTACTACGGCTGCTCTCCCAGACCCGACCTGTTCCGCCAGGTCGAGATCTCGTCACGACACGCCGACGACTGGGTCAGCGCTTGCCGCGCTTCTCCCGCGCCCTTACCTGCAAGTGGATCGGGGTGCCGATGAAGCCGAACTCCTCGCGGAGCCGGCGTTCCACGAACCGCAGGTATCCCGGCTCGATCTGACCGGAGGTGAACAGGACGAAAGTCGGCGGACCAACCTGCGCCTGGGTGGCGAACAGGATCCGCGGCTGCTTCCCGCCCCGCACCGGGTGCGGGTGGGCGGCGACGATGCGGCCGAGAAAGGCGTTCAGCTTTCCGGTCGAGATCCTCGTCTCCCAGCCGTCCAGCGCCTCCTGGATCGCGGGCCGGAGCCGATCCACGTGCCGGCCGGTGGTGGCCGAGATGTTCACCCGGGCCGCCCAGGCGAACTGCACCAGATCACGTTCGATCTCGCGGGTCAGATAGCGGCGCCGCTCGTCGTCGGTCAGGTCCCACTTGTTGAAGGCGATCAGCAGGGCCCGCCCGGCCTCCTCCACCGAGGAGAGGATGCGCAGGTCCTGTTCGGTCACCGGCTCGCTGGCGTCGATGACCACGACGCAGACTTCCGCCCGCTCGATCGCCCCGTGGGTGCGCAGACTGGCGTAGTACTCGTGGCCGATCGCCTCTTTGACGCGACGCCGGATCCCGGCGGTGTCGATGAACCGGAAGATTTCGCCGTCCACCTCGACCAGCTCGTCCACGGGATCGACGGTCGTCCCCGCGACGTCGTCGACGACCACGCGCTGAGCCCGGGCAAGCTTGTTCAACAGGCTCGACTTGCCGACGTTCGGCTTGCCGACGATGGCCACCCGGCGCGGTCCGCCACCGGTGCCGTCGGTCTCGACCGGGGCCTCCGGCAGCGCATCCAGGATGGCGTCGAGCAGATCACCGCTCCCCCGCCCGTGCAGTGCGGACACCGGGTAGGGCTCGCCCAGTCCGAGATTCCACATGGCCGCCGCCTCAGCCTCGGTCCGCTGGTCGTCGACCTTGTTGGCGGCCAGCACGACCGGCTTCTGGCTGCGGCGCAGGACCCGCACCACCGCCTCGTCGGCGTCCAGCGTGCCCACGGTGGCATCGACCACGAACACCACGGCGTCCGCGGTCGAGATGGCCAGTTCCGCCTGCTCGGCGATCTGCGCCGCCATGCCCGTCGCGTCCGGCGCCCAGCCCCCGGTGTCGACGACCACGAACTGGCGGCCGTTCCAGATCGCGTCGTAGGACACGCGATCCCGGGTCACGCCCGGTACGTCTTGGACCACGGCCTCGCGGCGGCCGATCATCCGGTTGACCAAGGTGGACTTGCCCACGTTGGGACGACCCACCACGGCGACCACCGGAGGAATCTCCACCGCCGCCGCAACGTCCTCGGCCGTGTCCTCATTGCTCACCGGCGGCAGCGCCGGCGGTTTGGCCATGATTCAGCTCACCTCGCGAACGGCCGACGAGGCCGCATCGGGCACCAGCAGGCAGATCTCGTCGATCACCTGGTCGAGGTCGAGGTGGGTGGAGTCGACCAGCACCACACCGGGCGCGGCCTCGTGGAAGGAGGCGACAGTCGAGTCGTCGGTGTCGCGCCGGATCACCTGGTCGGTGACCGAATCCGCGTCGACCGCCTCCCCGAGCTCGGCGTGCCGGCGCCGAACCCTGGCCTGCGGATCGGCGACCAGGAGAACCCGTACGTCGGCGTCCGGGGCGACCACCGTGGTGATGTCCCGCCCCTCGGCCACCATGCCGCGCTTCGACCCGACGATCAGGGCTCGCTGGCGAGCGATCAGGTCGGCTCGCACTTCGAGATTGGTGGCGATCTGGCTCACGACCGCGGAGACGGCCGGCTCGCGAATCGCGGCGGTGACGTCGTGGCCGTTGATCCTGATCCGCGGTTGAGCCGGATCGGTGTCGACGTCGATGGCTGATGCCCGGACCAATTCGGCGACCGCGTTCTGGTCGTCGGTGGGCAACCCTTCTGTCAGGGCCAGCCAGGTGGCGGCCCGGTACATGGCCCCGGTGTCGAGGAACTCCAGGCCCAGCCGGGTGGCGACCCCGCGCGCCGTACTGGACTTGCCGGAACCGCTCGGGCCGTCGATGGCCACCACCAGTCGGTCGGGAGACTCGGAGGGCGCAGGCACGATGGTCAGCGTACCGGGGCCCGAACAAGGGGTCTGGACGAAACTCGCCGGCCTCAGGGCTGAACATCCCAGCCGTGTTCGACCATCCGAGCCACCAGTCGCTCGAGGTGGGCCGGGGCGACGGCCAGCGAGAGGTAGCCGACCTGACGGTTTTGATCATGCTCGATCGAGATGTCCTCGACGTTCACGCCCGCGTCGCCGATGTCGGCGAACAGTCGTCCCAGGGCGCCCGGCGCATCGGGAATCTCCACCACGACCTCGCTGTACGCGGTGGCCGGCGCGCCGTGCTTCCCCGGGATGCGGCGACTGCCCGCCACCCCTCGCTCCAGTTGGGCCCGCAGAGCGTCGCCTGAGCCGTCGTCGGATCCGGGGTCGAGGGCGGTGATCACCGTATCCAGCTGGTGGCGCACCGAGCGCAGCTCCGCGAGCACCGCCGCGGAATTGGCGGTCATGATCTGCTCCCAGAGCTCGGGGTCGCTGGCCGCCACCCGGGTCACGTCCCGCAGGCCCTGCCCGGCCAGCCGAAGGTCCCCGTCGGGCACGTTGTTCAGATGCCCGGCCATCAGCACCGCGAGCAGATGGGGCAGGTGGGACACGCGGGCGACCGCTGCATCGTGGTCGACCACATCCATGGTCACCGCCCGGGCTCCGCAGGCCGACGCCAGTTCGGTGACGGCGTCGACGGCCCACGAAACGGAGCGGCGATGGGGGGTGATGACCCAGGTGCGATCACGGAAGAGGTCGGCCCGGGCGGTCACCGGCCCGGAGTGCTGGGAGCCGGCCATCGGGTGCGAGCCGACATACCGTTCCAGCTCCGCCGCCAGTCCAGGATCGGCCCAGAGGGAATCCAGTACTCCGGCCTTGACCGAGCCGACGTCGGTGACCGCGGCGGTCGGGAAGTCGCGGAGCGCCCGACCGATCACGTCGGGCAGGGCCCGCGGCGGCACAGCCACCACGACCAGTCCGATCGCGGCGGGATCGGGAGCCGTGGTGCTGCCGGCACCGAGACTCTCGGCCACCTGAGCGTGACTCGATCGTCGGTCGCGCAGATGGACCGACCAGCCGTCGGCGGTCAGCGCACAGCCGATCGATGCCCCGATGAGTCCGGTGCCCGTGATCAAGACGGGTCGCGAGCGTCCGGAGTGGCCCTGGGCGGGCGGCACGGCGGCGGTGGTCACTCCCCGGTGTCGTCTGGTGCCGGGTTGTCCGGTGTCGGGTCGTCAGGCGCCGACCCGTCGACGGCGGAGAGATCGGTTTCGGGCACCGACTCCGGCGCGAGGGCGGGCGGGGCCTCCACCCCGGGATCGGGGGGAACGACCGAGTCGGCCAGCAGTGCGCCGAGCCGGCTCCCGTTGATCCGCCGGAACTTCCGCGGCAGTGCCCGGGTGCGGTCCAGGATGGCCACCTCGAGGGCGTCCACCCCCACCTCGCGTGGCGTGGAGCTCGGGCCGGCGTCGGAGCTCAATGCCTGCACGGCCAGTCGGATGGCCGCCGCCAGATCGAGGTCGGCCTGGTAGCCGCGGCCGATGGCGTCGCTGATGACCTCCGCGGAGCCCCCCATCACGGCGTAGTCGTCTTCGGCGCCGACCGATCCGTCGTAGGTCAGCCGATAGATCTGGTCCTGCTCGATGACGGCGCCCAGCTCGGCGACGATGATCTCCACCTCGTACGGCTTCTCGCCGCCGGCCGAAAAGATGGTGCCGAGCAACTGGGCGTACGCGTTGGCGAGCCCGCGCCCGGTGACGTCGGTCCGGTCATAGCTGTATCCGCGGAGGTCGGCGTACCGGATGCCGGCCGTGCGGAGGTTCTCGAATTCGTTGTAGCGACCCACCGCGGCGAAGCCGATCCGGTCGTAGATCTCGCTGACCTTGTGCAAAGCCTGCTGGCGGTTCTCCGCCACGAACAAGATGCCGTCGGCGTAATGCATCACCACCACCGACCGGCCGCGGGCGATGCCCTTGCGGGCGAAGTCCGCGCGATCCTTCATCTGCTGTTCGGGCGCAACGTAGAACGGCATGCTCACAGCAGCGGCGCTCCCGGTCCGTCGGGACGGCTCATCCGGCCTTCCACCATCTCCCCGACCATCGACGCGATCTGGTCGTCGGCCACCCGCTGGACGCCGTCGTGGGTGGCTATCAACACCACCGGATAGATCCGGCGGGTCAGATCGGGCCCACCGGTCGCCGAATCGTCGTCCGAGGCGTCGTACAGCGCCTGGATGACCGCCATGGTCGCCTCGGCGGCGGTCAGATCGGGCCGGTACAACTTCTTCAACGAGCCCCGGGCGAAGACCGAGCCGGATCCCACCGAGAAGAAGGCGTGCTCCTCGTAACGGCCGCCGGTCGCGTCGTAGGAGAAGATGCGACCCTCGTCGCTGGCCACGTCCCAGCCGGCGAACAACGGCACCACCACCAGCCCCTGCAGGGCGAGACCCAGGTTCTGCCTGATCATGGTCGCCAGTCGGTTCGCCTTGCCGACCAGGGACAGCGGAGCGCCCTCGATCTTCTCGTAGTGCTCCAGTTCCACCTGGAAGAGGCCCACCATCTCCACCGCGATGCCGGCGGCCCCGGCGATCCCAATGATGGAGAACTCGTCGGCCGGGAAGACCTTTTCGATGTCGCGCTGAGCGATCATGTTGCCCATCGTGGCCCGGCGATCACCCGCCACGACCACGCCACCCGGGAAGGTCGCCGCGACGATCGTCGTTCCGTGCGGCGCCAGCTCCCCCAGGCCCGGGGACGCTGTCCGGGAGGTGGGCAGCTCGGTCGGGCTGACCTGAGCCACGAATTCGCTGAAGGAGGAGGTGCCGGCGTGCAAGAAGGCGTGCGGCAGCCCGATCCCGCGTTCGCTCACTGGCCACCCTTCTGGACGAACGAGCGGACGAACTCCTCGGCGTTGACCTCCAGCACGTCGTCGATCTCGTCCAGCAGCGAGTCGACCTCCGAGTCGAGCTCGGCCTTGTGGGCGGTGTCGGCCGGCGCCAACTCCTCGACCGGCTCCTGCTCGGTCCGCCGGGTCCGGCTGCGGCTGTGCTCTGATTCGGCCATGACTGCTCCATCCGATCGAACTGGGCTTGCCAGGTTCTGAGAGGTCAAGCCTAGCGAGCGGCGGGGACGGCCCCGGCTCATTTCACTGCCGGCTCGCGCCGGCACGTCCTCGGTCCCGGCTCTGCACGTACGTTGGCCAGCTCAAGTCGCCCCACGCGGTCCGGCGGAGCGTTCGCCGGTGCGTCAGCCAGCCCGAGCTGGGAGACGTACAAGGGGCGCGGGTGCGCGGACGCGCTGCGGGCGAAGTCGACTCAGCGGCCCAGGGCGGCGAAGAGTTCCGTGACGTCGGCGCAGGAGTCGATCATCGCTCCCACCTGCTGGCGAGTGCCCCGCAGCGGGTCGAGCAGCGGGATTCTCTGCAGCGCCGGTCGGCCCGGGACGTCGAAGATCACCGAGTCCCATGAGGCGGCCACCACCGCCGACCCGAACTTCTCGGTGACCCGGCCGCGGAAGTAGGCCCGGGTGTCCTCCGGCGGGTGGGTTCGCGCCCGTTCCACTTCGTCGTCGTTCAGCAGTCGGCGCATCTTGCCCTTGGCCACGAGCGCGGCGTACAGGCTGCGTCGCGGATCGACGTCGCAGTACTGCAGGTCGATCAGCGCCAGCTTCGGTGCGTCCCAGCCGAGTCCGTCCCGACTGCGGTACGACTCCATCAAGGAAAGCTTGGCCACCCAGTCCAGCTGGTCGGCCAGCTCCATCGGATCCCGGCGCAGCGCGTCGAGGCAGTCCTGCCAGCGGCTGAAGATGTCCTTGGCCTCGATCCGCGCCGACTCGGTGAGATCTCCGGCGATCAGCTCGTAGCAGTTGCGGCTCGCCTCCAGATAAAGCTCCTGCAGACCGACGGCCGTGGCCGTCCGACCGTCGGCGAGGCCGAGCACGGATCGGCAGGTGGGGTCGTGGCTGACCGTGCGCATGGCCGCCACTGGGGCTTCCAGCCGCACCGCGCTCGTCAACAGGCCGGCCTCGATCACCCGCAACACCCAGGCGGCGCTGCCCACCTTCAGGTAGGTGGAGATCTCCGACAGGTTCGCGTCGCCGGTGATGATGTGCAACCGTCTGTGCCGGCTGGGGTCGGCGTGCGGCTCGTCCCGGGTGTTGATGATCGGCCGGTTGAGCGTGGTCTCCAGCCCCACCTCGGCCTCGAAGTAGTCTGCGCGCTGGCTGATCTGGTAGCCGGGCTGCTGACTGGACTGTCCGATGCCGACCCGGCCGGCGCCGATGATCACCTGTCGCGACACCAGGAAGCCGGTGAACTGGCTGACGATCCGGTCGAACGGGGTGCTCCGGTCCAACAGATAATTCTCGTGGGTCCCGTAGGACGCGCCCTTGCCGTCGGTGTTGTTCTTGTACAGCCGCACCGACCGGCCGAGACTCTGGCTGGCCCGCTGTCCCGCGATGGCCATCACCGCGTCACCCGCCTGGTCGTAGCGGACGGCTTCCAGGGCCGAGGTGACCTCAGGGCCGGAGTACTCCGGATGCGCGTGATCGACGTACAAGCGGGCCCCGTTGGTCAAGATCACGTTGGCCATGCCGAGATCGGTGTCGGTGAGCTGATCGGGGTGAGCAGAGGTTCGGGAGATCTCGTACCCGCGGATGTCGCGGAGTGGGGTCTCGGTCTCGTAGTCCCAGCCCGCCGGCTGGCCGGGAGTGGACCAGCCGTACGCCTTGACCACGTGATTCGACAGCTGCATCGGATGCAGGTCGTCCTCGACCGGACCGCCGAGGGCGCTGATCCCGTACTCCGTCTCAATGCCCAGAACACGGGGCGGTGCTTTCGAGCCGGGGGACGACATGTGTCCCAGCGTAGTGTTGTCCGGATGAAGATCTGGGCCGCGGCACTCGCCGACCTGGCTGCGATCGGCATATTCGCCGGCGTCGGGCGGGCAAGTCACAGTGAGCCCCTCACCGCTGCCGGTGTCCTCCAGACCGCCTGGCCGTTCTTGGTCGGTTGGGCGCTCGGCGTACTGGCCAGCCGAGCTTGGCGCCGCCCGGAGGCGCTCAGGGTCGGGGCGGTGCTCTGGGTCTGCACCGTGTCGGGAGGCATGGCTCTGCGGTTGCTCACCGGCGACACTGCTCAACTGCCGTTCGTGGTGGTCGCCTCGATCACCCTGGCCGTGCTGCTGCTCGGCTGGCGCGGTTTGGCGGCGCTGATTCGCGCCCGGGGAAGTAGAAGGGCCAAGTCGAAGGGCCAAACCGCCCCGCGCCATGACCCGGTCCGCCCGGCTCCCTGAGCCACGAACGGCCGATGTGGCGTTGACGATCCGCCAGCTCAGGCGCCTACAGGTACTGCCCCGTGTTGGTCACCGTGTCGATGGAGCGTCCGGGGGTGGTGCCCTTCTTCGACGAGATCAGCGTGCGGATGAAGACGATGCGTTCACCCTTCTTGCCCGAGATCTTGGCCCAGTCGTCAGGGTTGGTGGTGTTGGGCAGATCCTCGTTCTCGGCGAACTCGTCCAGGCAGGCCTGCAGCAGATGCCCGATCCGGATGCCGCGGACACCGGTGTCCAGCAGGTCCTTGATCGCCATCTTCTTGGCCCGGTCGACGATGTTCTGGATCATGGCGCCGGAGTTGAAGTCCTTGAAGTACAGGACTTCCTTGTCGCCGCCGGCATATGTCACTTCGAGGAATTGATTCTCCTCGGATTCCTCGTACATCCGGGCCACGGTCCGGTCGATCATGCCCTGCACGGTGGCCTCCGGGAGGTGATCGAATTCGGCCAGATCCTCGCTGTGCAACGGCAGTGTCGGGGTGAGGTACTTGCTGAAGATCTCCCGGGCCGCCTCGAAGTCCGGTCGCTCGATCTTGATCTTGACGTCCAGCCGGCCGGGCCGCAGAATCGCCGGATCAATCATGTCCTCGCGGTTGGAGGCGCCAATGATGATCACGTTGTCGAGACCTTCGACGCCGTCGATCTCGCTCAGCAGTTGGGGCACGATGGTGTTCTCCACGTCGGAGGAGACCCCCGACCCGCGGGTGCGGAACAACGAATCCATCTCGTCGAAGAAGACGATCACCGGCATCCCGTCGGACGCCTTCTCACGAGCCCGTTGGAAAACCAGACGGATGTGCCGCTCGGTCTCCCCCACGTACTTGTTCAGCAGCTCAGGGCCCTTGATATTGAGGAAGAAACTGCGACCTTCCTGCCCGGTGAGATCGCTGACCTTCTTGGCCAGCGAGTTCGCCACGGCTTTGGCGATCAAGGTCTTGCCACAGCCGGGCGGCCCGTACAGCAGAATTCCCTTGGGTGCTTTCAGCTCGTGCTCGGCGAACAGCTCGCGGTGCAGGAACGGCAGTTCCACGGCGTCTCGAATCGCCTCGATCTGCGAGCCCAAGCCGCCGATCACGGTGTAATCGATGTCCGGCACCTCTTCGAGCACCAGCTCCTCGACGTCAAGCTTCGGCACGCGCTCGTACGCGAAGTGGATCCGGCGATCGATCAACAGCGAGTCACCGGAGCGGATCGGCTGGTGGCGGAGTCGATAGGCCAGCCGCACCACGGTCTCCTCGTCCCCGTGCCCGACGACCAAGGCACGGACACCGTCGTCGAGCACTTCCTTGAGGAGCACGACCTCGCCGACCTCGTCGAAGTCGAACACGCCGACCAGATTGAGGGCCTCGTTGACCATGACCTCGCGGCCCGGTTCCAGCCCTTCGAGATCGACATCCGGGCTGACGCTGACTCGCATCTTGCGGCCCGACGTCCAGATGTCCGCGGTCCCGTCGTCGCCAGGGCCGATGTAGACCCCGTAGCTCGCCGGTGGCTGGGCGAGCCGGTCGACCTCGGTCTTGAGGGACACGATCTGGTCGCGGGCCTCACGTAGCGTCGACGCGAGCCGCTCGTTGTTGGCGGCCGTGTTGCGCGTCTCCTGCCGCGCGTCGGCCAGCCGGCGCTCGAGCATGGCGATGTCATGCGGGTGGGAGGCGATCCGCTCCCGCATCCGGTCGAGTTCGTCTCGCAGCTGACTCAGGGTGAACTCTCGGCCGTCTCCGGCTCGATCGGCACTTGATCCCGTCATGGCACACACCTCCTTGCCGAAAACAGTACCCGGCTGATCAGCGGGGCCCGAGATAATCTTCGCCGTACGCGCCGGGGGCTGGGCGACGTTTGCGTAACGGTGTGGAAACGCCTGGAGCCAACCGGCGGGCAAAGATCAGGAAGCCGGTGTGGCCGATCATCGCGTGTTGGGGTCGGACGGCGAGGCCCTCGGCCTGCCAATTGCGCAGCATCGTCTCGGCGGCCTCGGGTTCGGTGAACCCGGTGTGAACCCGCAGCGTCTCGACCGTACGGGCCAGTTGGGTGGTGGTGGCGACGTAACTACAGAACACCCCGCCGGGGGCCAACAGGTCGGCTACCGCCGGAACGCACTCCCAGGGCGCCAGCATGTCCAGCACGACCCGGTCGATCGATGCTTCGTCGAGCGGATCGGTCTGCAGCGAAGCCACCAGATCGCCGACGCGGAGATCCCAGGCCGGGTGCTTCCGGCCCAGGAACGACTCGACATTGCGCCGGGCGATCTCGGCAAAATCGTCTCGGCGCTCGTAGGAGATCAACCGACCCGACGGCCCGATCGCGCGGAGCAGGGACAGCGTCAGGGCACCGGAGCCGACCCCGGCCTCCAACACGGTGGCACCCGGAAAGATGTCGGCGCCGACGAGGATCTGGGCCGCGTCCTTGGGATAGACCACGGCCGCCCCGCGCGGCATCTTCACCGTCACGTCGCGAAGCAGCGGCCGCAACGCCAGGTACGACACCCCTCCGGTCGACGACACCACGACCCCCTCGGGTCCGCCGATCAGGTGGTCGTGCGCGATCCCACCCTTGGCGGTGTGGAACTCGCCGCCGTCGGCGAGGAGCACCGAGTGCTGGCGGCCCTTGGGGTCGGTGAGGGTGATCCGGTCGCCTGCGGCCAGCGGACCGGTCCGGACCCCGGAGAACGCCGCCGGATCTGGTGATCCGAGCGTCACCGGGTCAGCCACTCCGCATCCCGAACAGCCCCAACTGCCAGCCGGGGCCGAACGAGCTCACGGGCGCTGTGACGCCCTCGCGGGCGATGATGTGCTCGTCGGACTGGGTGAGCGGGATCAAGACCAGGTCCAACGCGGCCTGCCGTTGTAGCGCCGCCAGCGCGCGAAGGGCCTGAGTCTCCTGGGTGACCGTTCGGTAGCGCAGCTGCAAGATGTTGACGATGCCGGCGGTTTCGGGCAACGGTGTGGCCAGGTACGGCTGCAACCACGACAGTCCGGTAGCGGTAAAGGCCTTCAGATCCACCAGCGTCAGGTCGGCGTCGGGAACGCCGGGTTGGAGGCGGACCCGGAACCCCCCGGTGTCCTCCAGCCGGCTGCGGACCAGATTGGCCTGGTCACGACCGTCGGGAATCGTGGGGTCATAGGAGAGTGTCAACGGGATGCGATCGGCCCAGGTGATCCTCGGTTCAGCCCGGCCGCCCATCGGGAACGCGCTCACGTGGCCGGTGACGCCGCCGGGCACGACCGAATCCAGAGTGCGCTCCCCCTGCACCGCGACCGATACCGCCTCACGTACGGGACGATCGACCCGAGCGATCGCGGCTTCGGACCACTGCAGCATCCGGATCCGGGTGCCGGTCAGCACCTGCAGCGTGTACCCGTCGTCGGTCAGGTCGCTGGGGTTGGTGGCCGTCTGCCGGCTGAAGCGGGTGATGGCAGCGCCGCTGAGGCCCCGCCAAGCGACGTCGACCGTGCCCTTGGCCATCGCCTCCTCGATGGCGGTGGAATCCGCAACTGTCCGGTACGTCAAGACTTCGGTCTGCGGCGGGTTGCGGCCGACGTACTCCTCGAAGCGCTCCAGCTGCAAGACGTCCTGGGTGTAGCTGGTCACGGAAAAGGGACCGGAACCGATGACGGGCTCGCCAGCAGACCGAACCGCGCCGGCCTCGTAGGACTCGGCGTCGACCAGCGATGCCGCCGGCGAGGCCAGGGCCCAACCGATCTGGGTGTCGACGCGGCTGAGCACGAACCGGACGGTCCGGGGGTCGGGGGTTTCGATCCGCCGGATGGCCGAGAGCAGCGTGGCGGATGAACCGGGAACGGCCAGCCGCCGGGCCCGCTCGATGCTGAACTTCACGTCCGTCGAGGAGAGCTCGTTCCCGTTGTGGAAGAAGAGTTCGTCATTGAGGGTGCAGGTGTAGATCGTGGCCGCGGTGAACAGGCAGTCACGTGCGGCGTCCGGCCTGAGCATCGAGTCTCCCGGGTCGGCGCTCATCAGCCGCTGGAAGACGTTGAGCGACACCACCATCGACGAGGCCTCGGTCACCGCCGCGGGGTCCACTGTCCGGATCCGGTCGGTGCTCAGCACCGTGAACGGCCGGGTCTCGGTCGGGGTCGGCGTCGGTTCCGGACGAGGGGCCGGTGGTGGACCCTGCATCTGGCATCCCGCCAGAATCAGCGACAGCAGGACCAGAACCGCCGCAAGCCATCCCGACCCGCGGTCAGTCGAACTCATCGGCGCGACCCATCAACGCGATGACCGACTCGACGTCCAACTCGACGAGGGACTCGAAGTGCACTCGACGCGGCGCGGCCGGCACCGGGACCAGGTTGGGTACCGCGACCACCAGAGCGCCCGCCGCGTTCGCCGACCGGGCGCCCGTGGCCGAGTCTTCGAACACCACGCAGTGCCGGGCGTCGACGTCCAAGGCCCGGCAGGCCTTCTCGTACGGTTCGGGGTGCGGCTTGCCCCAGACCACTTCGTCGCCGGCTACGGACGCCTGGAAGGAGCTGGCCGGCAAGCGGTCCAGGACCGCGTCGAGCAGGACCCGGTACGAAGCGGACACCAGGGCACAGGGAATGCCCGCCTCCCTGAGCGAGGCCAGCAGCTCACGGGCGCCCGGACGCCACGACACATCCCCATTGCGGAATCCAGCGAGTACCCGGGCGAGCATCTGGTCCACCACCCACGCCGGACTCAGATCGTGCCGGCCGATGACGTTGAGGATGTAGGCGCCGGAGTCCAGCAGTGAGTTGCCGACCAGCTGTTCGGCGTGGGCTTGGGACCAGGTGGCTCCGAGGGAGTTGACCAGGTCGAATTCGGCGGCCACCCACAAGGGCTCGGTGTCGGCCAGTGTCCCGTCGAAGTCCCAAAGGGCCGCTTGGAGGACACCGGTCGAATTGTTCATTGCGCGCTCATTCTTCCAGCGGGAACAACGGCGGCGAAATCAACGCCTCGCGCGCTCCACGCCGGAGCCTCGAGCCGATCGGGCGCCGCGCCACTGGTCACTGTTCAGCACCGAGCCGGCCTGCGGTCCCATCGCCAGCATGCCGCCGTCGACGACCCAGGACGCACCGGTGACATAGCCCGCCCCCCTCGAGGCCAGAAAGGCGATCACGGCGGCCACTTCGCGCGCGTCGCCGGGGCGGCCGAGCGGCACACCCGGGCGATGGACCGAGTGGGGGTCCACGTCCTTCTGGTTCGTCATCGGGGTGGCGATCTCGCCGGGGGCGACGGCGTTCGCGGTGATCGCGTGCTGCGCCAGCTCCACGGCGATGGTTTCATCAGCCCGCCGAGACCGTGCTTGGCGGCGACGTATGCACTGGCGCCGACGCCTGGTTGGTGTTCGTGGACGCTGGTGACGGCGATCAATCGGCCGCCGCGGCCCTGCTCGACCATGGCGGCCGCCGCCCGCTGCAGGCAGAGGAACGGCCCGTCCAGATCGACCGCCAGGATTCTCCGCCAGTCGTCGAACTTCGCCTCCAGAAAAGGGGTCGTGATGCCCATACCGGCGTTGTTGGCAAACACGTCGACCCCGCCGAGATCATCGATCAGCTGGTCGACGACGTCGCCGACCGCATCCGGTTCGCCGACATCAAGCTGCGCCAGCACAGCCCGGCGCCCGTGGGACCGGATCTCCTCGGCTGTGTCCTCGGCATCGTGCTTCTCGGTGTACCAGGTGATTCCGACGTCCATCCCGGCCACAGCCAGAGCCACAGCCGTCGCCCTTCCGATCCCGGATTCACCGGCGGTGACGATGGCGTCTCCGGGGTGAAGGGATCCCTCGGGTTCACTGGTGCTCCGATCTGGTGGTTACACGGCTGACTGAGCTACCCAGCGATGCTGGGGCCGAAACGTCAGGCGGCCAGGGCACGCTCGATCGTGGCCCGGACGATCTGGGGATGGTCGCGCACCATGTTGGCGGTGAAGCGCAACACGCGCCACCCGGCCAGGACGACGTCATTCTGGCGCCAGCGATCGGACTCGAAGGCCTCGGGGGTGTTGTGGAACTCGCGACCGTCGATCTCGATCGCCAGCTTGAGAGCGGGAAAGGCCACATCGATCCAGTAGCGGCCGGAGTGCATCTCCAACGGATAGTTGGTCTCCCAACCCGTGATGCCCGCCGCTCGGAGCAGACGGTGGGTTTCCCGCTCGGCCTCCGACCAGGGCTCGTCGCGGGAGTCGAGGAGCAGCGCCCGCCGATCGCGGTTGCCGGCTCGAGCGGGGGTCAGGACGAGTGCCTCATGCAGCTGGGCGAGCGTCGCCGCCCGGGTCCGGAGCACGGTGTCGATGGCGTTGCCGCCCAGCGTGGTACAGAGGTCCAGAGCCGTGAGGGCCGGTGACGTGCACCGGATCCCACGGACTTCGACGATCAGGTCGGCTGGGATCGTGCGACGGACGAGAAGGAGCGACCTGTGATCGCCCTTCCGGGTGCCGACCGCCAGGTCGATCCGAGAGACGGCCAGCGACGGCCAGAACGTCAGCTTGGCCGCTGCTCGTCCGAAGACGACGGCATTGGGTTCCCAGAGTTGGGCTGCGCGTAGTCGAATGCCGAATTCGTCGGCCCGTGGCGCAGCGGCGTAGACCCCCGGCAGCACTGGGTGCAGGCGCCCCCGCCGGACGGCGTGGCGAAGTGCCTCGACCAGCTGGGGGTGGTCTCGGCGAGCGATAACTCCGCCGCCGTGACTGAGAAGTCTGGCGATCTCGTGAGTGTTCGCGTCCACGCCTGGACCCTGCGGGCGCTCGAGCAGATCTGCCGCGTCAGCAGCGGCGCTGTGGACGAGCTGGACGGCGTGTCCACATTCGTCTTTGCGCCACCAGTCCGACGATTCGGCGCGACACGCGGCGATTTCGACCGGAAGCGGTCAGCTGGTGGCGTGAAAACGGAAAGCGTTGCTCGTGTCCGTCAGCGGGCGTTGAAGTACTTCGCCTCGGGATGGTGGACAACGAGCGCGTCCGTGGACTGCTCGGGGTGGAGCTGCAACTCCTCGGAGAGCTCGACGCCGATACGCTCCGGGCGGAGCAGGGCGACCAGCTTGGCCCGGTCCTCCAGATCGGGGCAGGCGGGATAGCCGAAGGAATAGCGTGAACCCCGGTAGGCCTGATCGCGGATCATCTCGTCCATCGCACCGTCGGCGTCCGCGAACCCCAGGTCGGCGCGGATGCGCGAGTGCCACATCTCGGCCAGGGCCTCGGTCAGCTGGACGCTCAGACCGTGCAGCTCGAGGTAATCCCGGTAGGCGTTCTGCTCGAACAGCACGGCGGTCGCCTTGGCCACCGCCGCACCCATCGTCACCAGGTGGAAGGCGATCACGTCCGGTCCCTTGGCCAGGGCCAGCTCGCGGTCACGGAAGAAATCGGCCAGGCAGAGGTAGCGACCTCGACGCTGGCGGGGGAAGGTGAAGCGGAACTGCTCGGCGGCCGGATCGGACACCTCTCCGCCGGTTCGGAGCACGACGACGTCGTCGCCGTCGCTGTAGCAGGGCCAGTATCCGTAGACCACGGCGAACTCGGCGATCCCCTCGGTCTGGATCCGGCCGAGCCAGTCCCGCAGACGGGGCCGTCCTTCGGTCTCCACCAACTCCTCGTACGTAGGTCCGGTTCGCGCACCCTTGAGCCCCCATTGACCCATGAACGTGGCGCGCTCATCCAGGTACGACGCCACGTCGGCCAACGCGATGCCTTTGACGATCCGGTCGCCCCAGAACGGTGGTGTCGGTACGTCGACGTCCACCGCGACGTCGGAGCGAGCCGGGATCGCCGCGTCGACGTTCCCTGAGTCTGCCGAAGGGCCGGGACGCGACTTCACGCGACGCTCTCGCGGGGCGGGCAACGCCGCCCCCTCCTCCCCGCGCTTCATGGCCATCAGGGCATCCATCAGCCGGAGGCCCTCGAATGCGTCCCGGGCGTAGCGCACCTCACCGCCGAACATGGCCCCGAGGTCTTGCTCGACGTAGGCCCGGGTCAGCGCGGCGCCGCCGAGGAAGACCGGGTACTTCTCGGCGATCCCCCGGGTGTTCATCTCCGCGAGGTTCTCTTTCATGACCACGGTCGACTTCACCAGCAGGCCGGACATCCCGATCGCATCGGCGTGGTGCTCTTCGGCGGCCTCGAGGATCGTCGTGATCGGCTGCTTGATCCCGAGGTTGACCACGGTGTAGCCGTTGTTGGTCAGGATGATGTCGACCAGGTTCTTGCCGATGTCGTGCACGTCGCCCTTGACGGTGGCCAGCACGATGGTCCCTTTGCCGGCAGCGTCCGTCTTCTCCAGATGCGGCTCGAGGTAGGCGACCGCGGACTTCATGACTTCGGCGGATTGCAGCACGAACGGCAGCTGCATCTGGCCCGACCCGAACAGCTCCCCGACGACCTTCATCCCCGCCAGTAGGTCGGTGTTGATGATCTCCAGGGCCGGCTTGTCGCGTAGCGCGAGCTCCAGATCGTCGGACAGCCCCTTGCCCTCGCCGTCGACGATCCGGCGTTGCAACCGTTCGGCGACCGGCAGCTTGGCCAGCTCCGCGGCCCGTTCCGCCTTGGTGTCGGCGGTGGTGACGCCCTCGAACAGTTCGAGGAAGACCTGCAGCGGGTCGTAGCCCTCCCGTCGCCGGTCGTAGACCATGTCGAGTGCGCATTCGCGTTGGTCGTCGGGAATGCGCGCCATCGGGACGATCTTGGCCGCGTGCACGATGGCCGAGTCGAGCCCGGCCTCGATGCACTCGTTCAGGAAGACCGAGTTCAGCACGACCCGGGCGGCCGGGTTGAGGCCGAACGAGATGTTGGACAACCCGAGCGTCGTCTGCACCTCGGGGTACAGCCGCTTGACCTCCCGGATGGCCTCGATGGTCTCGATGCCGTCGCGTCGGGTCTCCTCCTGACCGGTCGCGATCGGGAAGGTGAGCGCGTCGATGATGATGTCTTGGGTCCGCATGCCCCAATTGGCGGTCAGATCCTCGATCAACCGGGTCGCGACCCGGACCTTCCACTCCGCGGTTCGGGCCTGACCCTCCTCGTCGATGGTCAGTGCGATCACGGCCGCACCGTGCTCGACGACCAGCGGCATGATCCGCGCGAACCGCGAGTCCGGGCCGTCCCCGTCCTCGTAGTTCACCGAGTTGATCACACTCCGCCCGGCCAGGCACTCCAGGCCGGCCCGCAGCACATCCGGCTCGGTCGAGTCGATCACGATCGGGAGCGTGGAGGCGGTGGCCAGGCGGAAGGCGACGTTGCGCATGTCGGCGGGGCCGTCGCGGCCGACGTAGTCGATGTTCAGGTCCAGCAGATGCGCGCCGTCGCGAATCTGCGCTTTGGCGATGTCGACACAATCGTCCCAGCGCTCCGCCAGCAGCGCCTCCCGGAATGCCTTGGAGCCGTTGGCGTTCGTACGCTCGCCGATCGACAGGTAGCTGGTGTCCTGACGGAACGGCACCTCGGCGTACAGCGAGGCCGAGGCCGCCGTCGTGGTGGGCGTCCGCGGCTTGACCTCGGTCGCGTGCAACCGCTCGACCACCTCACGCAGGTGTTCCGGCGAGGTGCCGCAACACCCCCCGACCAGCCCCAGCCCGAACTCACCGACGAACTGCTCCAGAGCGTCGGCCAGCTCGACGGGCTGGAGCGGGTAGTGGGCGCCGTCCGAGGTCAACTGCGGCAGGCCCGCGTTCGGCATGCAGGCCAGCCCGATGGAGGCGTGCCGCGAGAGGTGTCTGAGATGTTCACTCATCTCGGCAGGTCCGGTGGCGCAGTTCAGTCCGATCAGATCGATGCCCAGCGGCTCGAGGGTGGTCAGAGCCGCGCCGATCTCGGAGCCCAACAACATGGTGCCGGTGGTCTCCACCGTGACGTTGACGATCAGCGGTACGTCGGCGCCGGTGGCCGCGAACGCCCGCCGCGCGGCAAGGGTGGCCGCCTTGGCCTGCAGCAGGTCCTGGGCGGTCTCGATCAAGACCGCGTCGATCCCGCCGGCCAGCATGCCTTCGACCTGCTCCTGGTAGGCGTCCCGCAGCTGGTCAAAGCGGAGGTGGCCCAGGGTCGGCAGCTTGGTGCCCGGTCCCACGCTCCCCAGGACGAACCGGGGGTGGTCCGCCGTGCTGTGGGCGTCGGCCGACTCCCGAGCGATCCGGGCCGCGGCCGTGGCCAGTTCGGTGATCCGGTCGGCGATGTCGTACTCACCGAGCGCCGAGAGGTTGGTCCCGAAGCTGTTGGTCTCGACGGCGTCGACGCCGGCGTCGAAGTAGGCGTCGTGGATGGCGCGCACCACGTCGGGGCGGGTCACGTTCAGGATCTCGTTGCAGCCCTCGAGTTGGTCGAAGTCCTCCAGAGTCAGGTCATAACCCTGCAGCATCGTCCCCATCGCCCCGTCCGCGATGACAACGCGTTGGGCGAGCGTGGAGCGAAAGTCGGCAGGCACGCTCGCGAGAATAGTCCTCGGCCGACGTGAAACCGGGCTGAATCACCATGTGGCAGCTGTGCGCTCGACGCCATCGTCGACGGTCGCGTGATTAGAGTGAAGCCATGGACGACGCGAGCAACCCCGGCCTGCGCGGTCTGGTCGACCCGCTGGTCATCACGGCGTTCGCCGGCTGGAGCGACGCGGGGAACGCGGCCAGTGCGGCGATCGACCATCTCGCCGAGGCATACGACGCCGAACTCGCGTACGCCATCGACCCGGACGACTTCTACGACAATCAGGTCAACCGGCCCCACGTCGGTTTCGGACCGGACGGTGAACGGATCATCACCTGGCCCACTACCGAGATCAGGACCGCGCAGCTGCCGAGCGGCCGGGATCTGGTGTTGGTCCACGGGCTCGAGCCGAACATGCGGTGGCGGCAGTTCGGCACCCTGATCACCTCCGCGCTCCGATCGGCCCAGGCCCGGCAGGTCTTTTGCCTCGGTGCCCTGCTGGCCGACACGCCGCACACCCGTCCCGTACCCGTGTCGATCACCAGTCGCGACCCCGAGCTCTCCGAGAGGTACGGCCTGCTCGACTCCAGCTACGAGGGACCGACCGGCATCGTCGGCGTGCTGGCCGATCAGCTGGCCCGCAGCGCCGTGCCGACCGTTTCTCTCTGGGCCGCCATCCCCCACTACGTCTCCCACCCGCCCTGCCCCAAGGCCACCCTCGCCCTGCTCAGTTCGCTCGAGAAGCTGATCGACGTCCCCCTGGATCTCGGCGAACTGCCGGAATTGGCGCGAGCCTGGGAGCGCGGCGTCGACGAACTGGCCTCGGACGATTCGGAAGTCGCCGAGTACGTTACGCAGTTGGAAGAGCAACAAGACGCGACCGAGTTGCCAGAGGCGAGTGGCGACGCCATTGCCGCTGAATTCGAGCGCTACCTGCGTCGGCGCCAAGGCCACTGATCACCGGCTCCTCGATCGGCAGGGTCGGGGGGATGATGTTCGGGCTACCATCCGCCCTCGCAAGCTCGGGCTCCCGCCGAACCCTCCACGCCCTCACACCATCCCCACAGACCAACGAGCCTGCAAGACCCGGCTCGGCTAAGCCGCGCCAACCTTTGAGCGCAAGTGCTTGACCATCTCGTCGGGGTGTTCGGCGTGGAAGACGGCGGAGCCGGCGACGAAGGAGTCTGCCCCGGCGGCGGCGCAGCGTTCGATGGTTTCGGCGGAGATGCCGCCGTCGACCTGCAGCCAGATGTCGGCTTCCTCGTTGTCCAGCAGCTTGCGGGTGCGCTCGATCTTGGGCAGGCAGACGTCCAGGAACTTCTGGCCGCCGAATCCGGGCTCGACAGTCATGATCAACACCAGATCGAGCTCGGGGAGCAGGTCGGCGTACGGCTCTATCGGCGTGGCGGGCTTGAGCGCCATGCCCGCCCGGGAACCGTGGGTGCGCAGCTCCCGGGCGAGCCGGATCGGGGCGTGCGCGGCCTCGGCGTGGAACGTCACCGAATTCGCCCCCGCCTCGGCGTAGGACGGCGCCCAGCGGTCGGGATTGTCGATCATCAGGTGGATGTCGAGGAATCGCCGGGTCACCTTGCGGAGCGCGCGGACCACAGGCAGCCCGAGGGTCAGATTGGGGACGAAGTGGTAGTCCATGACATCGACATGCAAGGCGTCTGCACTGGGGATCGCTTCGATGGACTGCTGCAGGTTGGCGAAGTCGGCGGAGAGCAGACTGGGCATCACACGCATGGCCACCACCGCACTCTAGTGAGGGGGTGAACGCCGGGGATCAGCCGGTACGGCGCAGATAGGCCGCGAACATCGCGTCGGTCCCGTGCCGGTGCGGCCAGAGCTGCAGGTACGGTCCCCGCCGCGCATCGTCCAGTTCGGGCAACACGCTCGAGGCCTCGACGATCGAGACTCCGGGTTCACCGCTCAGTACCTCCTCCACCACGTCGGAGGTTTCCCGGCGGTGAGGCGAACAGGTGACGTAGGCGACCAGGCCGCCGGGTCGGACCGCGGCCAGCGCGCCCCGCAGCAACCCCGTCTGCAGCTGGTGCAACTGCTCGACCGACTCGGCGGACCGCCGCCAACGCGCTTCGGGGCGCCGGCGGAGGGCACCGAGACCGGTGCAGGGAACGTCGGCCAGCACCCGGCTGAATGACCCGTCCGGCCACGGCGGCCGGGTGCCGTCGGCCACCACGACCGTCGCGGGCCGTGGATAGGCGCGGACGGCGGTCTGGACCAGCCGGGCCCGATGGGGCGTCAGGTCGGCGGCCAGCACCGGATCCCCGCGCAGATCCTTCTTGGGGGCCGCCAGCCCGTTGAGCAGTGCCGTCTTGCCGCCGGGACCGGCGCACACGTCCAGCCACCATCCCGTCGGGGCCGTCGGCCGAGTCAGCCCCCACGCCACGAGTTGCGATCCTTCGTCCTGGACGCCGACCTGCCCCGAGCGCACGGCCGGCAGGTCGGCCGGGTTCCCGCTCCAGGTGGCGGCGAACGGGGACAGCCGGCCGGGTCCGGCCCCGGCGGCGATCAGTTCCGAGACGTCGGTCAGACCGGGCCGGACGGCCAGGGTCACCTCGGCCGGCACGTTGTTCGCCAACAGCGCCGCTTCGAGTTCGTCGGCCGGCAGGACTTCGGCGAACGCATCGACGATCCACCGCGGATGCGCCGTAGTCACCACCAGGCGGTCCTGCCCGACGAGGCCGGTGGTGAGCCTCGTGACCCATTCCTCCCAGGACCGGGCGGCAACCCGGCGCAGGACGGCGTTGATCAGCCCCGTGACCCGCTCCCCCACCGTGGCGGCGCCGAGATCGACGGTGGCGGCGACGGCCGCATGGGCGGGGATGGCCATCCCGACCAACGAGTGCGTGCCCAGGCGGAGCACGTCCACCACGGCGGGCTGCATCGAGGAGATCGCGCGTCCGGCCGCGGCCGCGAGGATGAGGTCGTAGGTTCCCTCGCGGCGACACGTCCCGGCCAGCAGCTCGGTGGCGAAGGCCGCGTCTCGGGCCGAGATCCGCCGCTCGGCCAGCAGCTTCGGCAACACGAGATTGGCGTACGCGCCTTCGGCGTGGACCAGCCGGAGCGCATCGAAAGCGACCCTGCGCGCCGGATCGCTGGCCCGCCGCCGGGGCATCAGCTGCCCAGCGACTCGTCGGCCGCGAAGGTGACACCGCGCGCCCAGTCGGCGGCCGGCATCGGCTTCTTGCCCTGGGCCTGGACCTGGCCGAGTTCGATCCCGCCGTCTCCGGTGCCGACGTGGACGAAACGCTTGGTCACCGCGAGTCGGCCCGGCGCTGGTGGGTCGGCGTCGACCAGCACCGCTGAGTTGATCTTGAATCGCTCACCGCGGAAGGTGGTCCAGGCGCCCGGGTGCGGTGCGCAGGCCCGGATCAGCCGATCGATCTGCTCCGCCCGGGCCTGCCAGTCGATCCGGGCGTCGGCCACGGTGATCTTCGGCGCGATGGTGACCCCCGCTGTCGGCTGCGGGATCGCGGTCAGCGAGCCGTCGGCGATCCCGTCCAAGGTCTGCACGAGCAGCTCCGCCCCCCGCACAGCCAGCCGAGCGAGCAGGTCACCACTGGTGTCATGCGGACCGATCGGCTCATCCACCGTGGCGTACGTCGGTCCGGCGTCGAGCTCCTCCACGATCCGGAAGGTGGTGGCCCCCGTCATCGGGTCCCCGGCCAGCAGCGCGTGCTGGACCGGCGCGGCGCCCCGCCAGGCCGGCAACCGGGAGAAGTGGAGATTCACCCAGCCTGCCGGCGGAATCTCCAGGACCGAGGCCGGCAGCAGGGCACCGTAAGCCACGACCGGACAGCAATCCGGCGCCAGCTCGGTCAACCGGGCCACGAAGGCCGGCTCCCGCGGCCGGGCCGGCCGCAACACCTCCAGTCCCAGCTCTTCGGCCCGGACCGCGACCGGGCTGGAGTGCGCTCGCCGGCCCCGACCCGCCGGGGCGTCGGGGCGAGTCAGCACGGCGATCACCTCGTGCGCCGATGCTGCGAGCGCGTCCAGCGACGGCAGTGCCACCTCGGGCGTACCGACGAACAACAATCGCACCGCGCGAGTGTAGTGCCCGGCTGGGCTCGGGCGTCAGCTCACCACCTCGGGGTCGACTCTGATCCGCAGGGCGCCGTCACTCTTCCTGGCGCTCCGTACCCCCATGGCCTCCTTGACCGCCCGAACCAGTTCGCCACCCACCCCGATGGGAGCACGCAGAGTGAGCCGCTGCCGGCTCTCGTCCGCAGGACTCGGGGGGAGGTCGACCGGGCCGAGACTCTCGGTGAGGCTCGGTGGTCGACATAGGGCAGCGAACTCGGCGACAGCCTCCACCCCGCCCTCGACGGTGATCAACTTCGCTGCCGGGGGGAAACGGGCCTCGGCCCGCTCGGCCAGCTCCCGCGCGGCGAATCCGGCCGGGTCCACGCGGACCAGAGCCTGGAGCGCTCGATCGGAACTCTCCCCGGCGGCGATCACCGATCCCCCCGCGCTGCCCGGCCGGACCAGGGCGACCACGTTGAGCCAGCGCCGCAAGGCCTCTTCGGCCGCGCGAAGGTCGGCTCGCAGCAACAACACATCGGTGTCCAGCAGCACCGCGCCGGCGTAGCCGCCCTCCGCGGCCGGTTCGGCGCCGGGCGTGGCGATCACGAGCGCCGGACTGTCCGGCACCGTCTCCAAGGTGCGACCGCCGCTGGACTGGCGCACTGCGGTCAACGGGAAGGCTTTGCCGAGTTCTTCCGCGGTCCGCTCGGCGCCAACCCGGGGGGCCCGGAGGCGGCGGGAACCGCAGATGGGGCAGGTCCAGTCGGCGTTGGGGCGACCACACCACCCACAGCTCACGACTCCCCGCCCGTCCGCCGTATCCGCCGCAGACCGGAACGGCCCGCCGCAGTGCTGGCAGCGCACGGGCTCCCGGCACTCCTGGCAGACCAGGGCGAGGAGGTAGCCCGCCCGGGGGACCTGGATGAGCACGGGGCCCTGCGCCAGCCGGGCCCGGATCAATTCGAACACCTGGCGCGGCAGCCGGGCGGCCCGCGCGTACGGATCTCGCTCCAGAGCCAGGTCGGAGTCGGCAGTGACGGCGATGTGTGGGGCCGTGTGGCGCAGAGTCACCCGGTCCACCGCCAGCTCCCGCAGCCACCGGCGGCTGATCAGCTGTTCGATCTCCGCCGTCCGGGCGTACCCGGTGAAGAGCACGGCGGCGCCCGCGGCGGCCGCCCGCAGGCTGAGCACCGTCCGGGCGTGGGGGTACGGCGCGCGCGGCTCGGCGAGGAGATCGTCGCCGTCGTCGTACAAACCGACCAGTCCCAGATTCGGCAGTGGTGCGAAGGCGCTGGCCCGATTCCCGATGACCACCCGGACGTCGCCGCGCAGCGCACGCAGGAAAGCACGGTACCGGGCCGCCGGTCCGGTTTCGGCGGTCAGGCTGACGAAGCGAGTCGGACCGAGGACCCTCCAACAGGCCCGTTCGAGCCGGTCGAGGTCATGTTGATCGGGTACGACCAGTACGGCTCCCCGGCCGGAGTCCGCCGCCGCGCGCGCCGCCAAAGCCAGACCCCAGGCCCAATCCCCGCTGGGGTCGTGACTCGGAATCAGCTGCCAGTACGCGCGCGGACTCTGCCCGGCGGCGAGGGCCCGCAGCAGCTCGGCACCGTAGGGGTAGGACGCGAACGGGCCGCTCCGGTCCGGTTCGGTGTTCGGCTCGACCGGACGGTCGGGTCCGGGCGCCCGTTCGGCCCGTTCGGTGGCCGCGTGTCGAGGTGGCACGGCCAGTCGGAGCACATCGGCGAAGCAGCTCGCGTAATGGTCGGCGACCTGGCGGATCAACGCCGCGACCTCGGCGGTCAGCACCGGTTCGGCCGAGACCACCTTGTGCAGCGGCTCGAGGGTGCCTCCGTGCTCGCTGCGTTCACAGCGCTCGAGGATGAACCCGTTCCGGAGTTTCCCGGCGAAGCGCACCCGCACCCGGGCGCCGGGGACGGCCTCGGCGCCCTGATCGGCCGGGACCGCGTAGTCGAAGGGTCGGTCCAGGTGGCTCAGTGAGATGTCCACCGCCACCCGAGCGACCGGCAACTCGACCGATCGCTCGGCGGACGACGGCTCGGGCACATGCGGATGATAGACATGGCGCGCTGACATCCATGTCCGACATGTCCGCCATCTCCGATCTCGACGGATCCGCCTCCGATTCGCTCGTCGTGCTCGCGGGTCGCCGGGAATTGGACGCCGCTGATTGGCAGAGTGTCGATCATGATCGAGACGGAGCCGCGGAGGCGGGCGCGCCGACTGCTCGCCGTGCTCGGTGCCGCCATGGTCGGCACGGGTCAGCCGGTACACGAGGTCGAGGAGGAACTGCGTCTGGTCGCGCTCCGGATGAATTGGCCGGAGGCACAGATCGCGGCTCAGCCGACCGGTCTGACCGTCTCCCTGAGGCCCGGCGACCCGGCCACCTTCCAGAACGTCGCCACCGCGCTCGGGCTGGACCAGGCCGACGAGGTACGGGTGCTGCTGCACCGGTTGCTCGCCCGCCGGCTCAGCCCGGCCGGAGCCCTGCGGGAGTTGGATGAGCTGGCGGCCCGCCCGCCCCGCTACCCCACCTGGCTGGTCGGACTCGGCTGGGTCGGCTTCTCGGTGGGCATCGGGCTCATCCTGCAACCCGACCCGGTCAGCCTCGCGGTCAACGCGGTGTGTGCGGTGCTCGTCTGGATCCTGGTCCGGGTGTCGCAGCGGATCGCCTTTGTCCGCAAGGTGTTACCCACCCTGGCCGCATTCGTGGTGGCGTGCCTGGTCTTCACCGCCGATCACTACCAACTGCTCGATGCGCCGCTGCGCACGATCCTGGCCCCACTGGCCATCTTGTTGCCCGGTTCGGCCCTGGTCATCGGCATCAGTGAACTGGCGGCCGGAGCGATGGTGGCCGGGGTGTCACGGATCGGCTACGGCGTGGTGCGCCTGCTGCTGTTCGCGGCCGGGATCGTCGCCGCCGTGGCTCTGTTCCAGGTGCCGCCCCAGGAGCTGAACGACGTCCGCGTCAACACCCTCGGCTGGTGGTCGGCGCCGATCGGATTACTGCTGATCGGGGTGGGCGTCAGTTTCATGCAGGGCGCCCGGGAGCGGCTGATGCTGTGGATCACCCTCAACGTCGCCGTCTCGTTCCTGGTCCAGACGCTGGGTCAGCAGCTCGGCGGTGCTCTGCTCGGTGGCTTCCTGGGCGCGGGCGCCGCTACGCTCGGCGCGGCGTTGGTGGAGATGATCCGACCGAAACTGCCGCGGATGGTGGTCTTCCTGCCCGCGTTCTATCTCCTGGTGCCCGGCAGCCTGGGGTTGCTCTCGGTGACGCAACTGGCGGTCGACGCCGACGGCCTGGCCGCGACCGGCTTCGCGATCGCGCAGCAGGTCACCGCGATCGCGCTGGGCCTGCTGTTCGGGGCCGCTGCGGCGCAATCGATCCGGGCCACCTGGCGTCGGGCCCGGGAATTGCTGTAACAGCGCAACACAGGCTTTGGGCCCAGCTGCGAGCGTCGGGGCGCTAGCTCGAACAACTCAACCCTTGACGGCAGCGGCGAGGGCGTCGGCGCGGTCGGTCTTCTCCCAGCTGATCTCGTCGATCTCGCGGCCGAAGTGCCCGTACGCCGCCACCTGAGCGTAGATCGGCCGCTTCAGGTCGAGATCACGGATGATCGCCGCCGGGCGCAGATCGAACGTGCTGAGCACCGCTGCCTGGATCTGGGTCACCGGCACCGTCTCGGTGCCGAACGTCTCCACATAGAACCCGACCGGGTGTGCCTTGCCGATCGCGTACGCCACCTGAACCTCACAGCGGCCGGCCAGGCCGGCGGCCACCACGTTCTTGGCCACCCAGCGCATGGCGTACGCCGCCGAACGGTCCACCTTCGAGGGATCCTTGCCGGAGAACGCGCCGCCACCGTGCCGGGCCATGCCGCCGTAGGTGTCGACGATGATCTTGCGCCCGGTGAGTCCGGCGTCGCCCATCGGACCGCCGATCTCGAACCGGCCGGTGGGGTTCACCAGCAGCCGATAGTCGGATGCGTCCAGCTCGAACCGCTCCAGCACCGGTTCGACCACGTGCTTGCGGACGTCGGGCGTGAGCAGCGCATCCAGGTCGATGTCGGCGGCGTGCTGGCTGGAAAGTACGACGGTGTCGAGGCGGATCGGCTGGTCGCCCTGGTATTCGATGGTGACCTGGGTCTTGCCGTCGGGCCGCAGATAGGGAATCGAGCCCTCTTTGCGAGCGGCGGAGAGCTGCTCCGCGAGCCGGTGCGCCAGCTCGATCGGCAGCGGCATCAAGCTGCGGGTCTCGTTGCACGCGTAGCCGAACATCAGGCCCTGATCGCCGGCGCCCTGGGTGTCCAGGTAGTCCGCGGACTCCCCGGTCCGGCTCTCGACGGCCGTGTCCACCCCCTGTGCGATGTCCGGCGACTGCTGTCCGATGGCGACCTGCACCCCACAGGAGGCGCCGTCGAAGCCCTTGGTCGAGGAGTCGTAGCCGATGTCGAGGATGCGCTGCCGGACGATCCTGGGAATCTCCACGTACGCCTCGGTGGTCACTTCGCCGGCCACCACCACCAGGCCCGTGGTCACCAGGGTCTCGACCGCGACCCGGCTGTTGGGATCCTGCGCCAGCATCGCGTCGAGGACCGAGTCGCTGATCTGGTCCGCGATCTTGTCCGGGTGACCCTCGGTCACGGATTCAGACGTGAACAATCTTCCTGACATGCTGATCTGCCTCTTCCTCGCTTCGACGCTTTCGCGTCGAAAACCTACCGTTGAGACCGCAGCAGGAGGGCTGCATCCCAGATTTCGTGGGCCAGCGTGTCCTTCGGCCCGGCGATCGGACCGGTCACCCCGTGCGGGGTGAGCAAGACGATCTCGTTGTCGTTCCGACCGAACGCCTTGCCCTCGCCGACGTCGTTGAGGACCAGCAGATCGCAGCCCTTCCGGAGCAGCTTGGCCTGGCCCAGCTCGAGCAGCGAATGTCCCGGCGTCGGCGTCTCGGCCGCGAATCCGACCAGGATCTGGCGGGGATCCGTCCGGGCCGCCACCAAGGAGGCGAGCACGTCGGTGGTCTGCACCAGGTCGACGTGTAAGCCCGACTCCGGTCCGGACTTCTTGATCTTGGTCTGACTGGTCCGGGCCGGGGTGAAGTCGGCCGCGGCGGCGGCCATCACCACCAGATCGGCGCTCTTCGCCGCCGCCGCCATGGTTTCCGCCAGGTCGCCCGTGGAGACGACCGGTTCGAGTTCTGCCCCCGGGGGCGCCGGCAGGGCGACGTTGGCCGCCACCAGATGCACGTCGGCCCCGCGGAGTACCGCGGCCCGGGCCAGGGCCCAGCCCATCCGGCCCGAGGAGGAGTTGCCGAGGAAGCGCACCGGGTCGAGGTGTTCGCGGGTGCCACCGGCACTGACAACGACGGTGAGCCCGGCCAGGTCGCGTTGCGCCGCTCGGGCACTGAGACCCGGATCGGCGAGGACAGCGGCCGCCACGGCGGCCAGCTCGGCCGGATCGGGCAGTCGCCCCGGCCCCGAGTCGGAGCCGGTCAACCGCCCCGAATCCGGATCGACCACCACGGCGCCCCGGCTGCGCAGCGTGGCGACGTTGGCCTGGGTCGCCGGGTGGAGCCACATCTCGGTGTGCATCGCGGGGGCGTACACGATCGGGCACCGAGCCGTGAGCAGGACATTGGTCAGCAGATCGTCGGCGCGTCCGGTGGCGGCCCGGGCCAGCAGATCGGCCGTCGCCGGCGCCACGAACACCAGCTCGGCTTCCTGTCCCAGACGCACGTGCGGCACCTCGTGAGCGTCGTCGAAGACTGACGTCCGTACGGGGTTCCCCGACAGGGCCGCCCAAGTCGTCTCACCGACGAACTGCAGGGCGGATTCGGTCGGCACGACGGTGATCTCGTGCTCGTCGGCCCGAAGCCGGCGCAGCAGCTCACACACCTTGTACGCCGCGATGCCGCCGGCGACTCCGAGGATGACTCGGCTCATGGGTGAATCAGTCGTCGGCTCGACAAGATCAGTCCGGGCAACCCGCGCGGGTCAGGCCGGGTGGCCCAGAGAACCGTCGCCGTTGGGGGACCCGCCCTCGTCGGTCTCAGCCTCGGGATCGGTGTCGGTGCAGGTGAGAACGCCCGCATTGACCTCGCGCAGGGCGATCGACAGCGGCTTTTCCTGGATGCTGGTCTCGACCAGCGGACCTACGTGGTCCAGCAGACCTTCGCCCAGCTGCGAGTAGTAGGCGTTGATCTGCCGGGCGCGCTTGGCGGCGTACAGCACGAGTTTGTACTTGGAGTCGGATTTGGTGAGCAACTCGTCGATCGGAGGATTGGTGATGCCCTCGGCGATGATGTTTGCAGACAAGGAGAACCTTCTTGCTGTGTTGTGGGGCTGGTGTTGTTGGGCTGGTGTCGTGGGGCTGGGTGATGTGGTACCGCCCGGACAGGCGACAGCGGCCTGCGTGGCTACAGACCCAGCAATCTTACCAAGTCCGCCACGGCTTGGCCTACCTCGACGTTGACGATCACCTCGTCGAACTCCGCTTGTGCCGAAAGCTCGGCTTCGGCCGACAGAAGTCGGCGGGCCCGTTGAGTCTCCGACTCGGTGCCGCGGCCGGACAGCCGCCGCACCAGTTCGTCCCAGGACGGTGGGGCCAGAAACACCAACCGGGCCTCGGGCATCCGCTCGCGGACCTGCCGCGCTCCCTGCAGGTCGATCTCCAGAATCGCGTCCCGGCCGGCGGCCAGGGCGGCCTCGACCGGAGCCCGCGGTGTGCCGTACCGATGGCTGCCGTGCACGGTGGCCCACTCCAGCAGGGCATCTGTCGCGATGAGTTCGTCGAATTCGGCGTCGGTGACGAAGTGGTAGTGCACGCCGTCGATCTCTCCGGGACGCGCCGGGCGGGTGGTGGCCGATACCGACACGAACAGCTCGGGATGCTCGGCGCGCAGCCGGGTCACGACCGTGCCCTTGCCGACTGCGGTCGGGCCGGAAACGACCGTCAGGCGAGGACCGGAGCCGGAGGCCCGGTCGCGGAGGGCTGGTGCCGGTGCGTGTTCCGGTGCGGTCACGTGTCCCGGCGGGCCGAATGCTCGGACCCGGACGCGAACTCCGCCACCAGCGCGGCAACCTGATGCCGACCCAGCCCACGGAGCCGACGGTTCGCGGCGATGTCCAGCCGGTCCATCACCCGGCTGGCTCGCACCACCCCGACCCGCGGCAACGCCTTCAGCACATCGATGACCTTGGTGTGAGCGATCACGTCGTCCCCGTCGGCCTGCTCGAGCACATCGGCCAGGGTGCGTTCACCGGACCGCAGGCTCCGCTTCATGTCGGCCCGGCGCCGCCGGGCCTCCGTGGCCGCATGACGAGCCTGAGAACGCTGCTCATCGCTCAGCGGGGGAATGGTCACCCTCACAACCCATCTGCTCCGTCTTGCCCGCCGGACCCGCATCCAGGCGATGCGCGCGACGTTACCCCACGCGAGCTCTCGACCCCAGCGTCCCCACCTGCCCCAGGACCGCGACCGCGCGTTCGCGGATCCGCACCGGATCGGGTCCGGCCGACATGAGTTCACGACTGGTCGTGGGCAGCACCGACCCGATGGCCGCTCCGAAGACCACGTCGAGATCAGCAACCGTGCCACCTTGAGCCCCGAAACCGGGCGCCAGGATCGAGCCGCGCAGCCGGGTGAAGTCGAGATCGGTACGGCCGACCGTCGCCCCGACCACCAGACCGACGTGACCGGTATCGGAGTCGCGGTTAGCGGCCGCCGCCGCGTCCAGGATCGTCCCGGCGACCGTGCGCCCGTCCGGGGTGCGGGCCGACTGGATCTCTGGCCCCTCGGGGTTGCTGGTCAGGGCGAGGACGTACACTCCGCGCCCCTGCCGCCGAGCCAGGTCGATCGCCCCGCTCAGCGACCCGAACCCCAGATACGGGCTGAGCGTGATCGCGTCGGCGGCCAGCGGCGACCCGTCGGTGAGGTAGGCCGCGGCGTAGGCGTCCATGGTCGAGCCGATGTCACCGCGTTTGACGTCGAGCAGGGCCAGCGCGCCGGTGCCCGCGATGTCGGCCAGCGTCCGCTCCAACACGGCAACCCCGGCCGATCCGTACGCCTCGAAGAACGCGGACTGCGGCTTGAACACCGGAACCACGTCGCCCAGGGCCTCCACCATCGTCCTAGCGCAGCGCTCGAGTCCGGCGGCGTCGACCGACAGCCCCCAGGCCCGCAGCAGGCCCGGATGCGGATCGACACCGGCGCACAGCGCGCCCCGCTCGGCGATGGCCCGCCCGAGCCGCTGACCGTACGGTTCTCTCACGTCACCCGTGCCTCCCTTTGGATTTGCCGACCCGGGATCGCCCGATTCAGCGAGCCGATCAACGCCGGACCGCCGTATACGAGGCCGGTGTAGACCTGGATGAGGCTCGCGCCGGCGTCCAGCAGGGCGAGACCGTCGTCGGCCGTCATGACGCCCCCGACCCCGATGATCGGCAGCTCGGTCCGGTCGGCAAGGAAGCGCACGACCTGGCGAGCACGGAGGGTGAGCGGGGCCCCGGAGAGCCCGCCCGCTTCCTGCCCGAGCCGCTCATCAGCAGCGGCCAGCCCGTCGCGCGACAGGGTGGTGTTCGTGGCGATCAGACCGCTGGCCCCGGCCTCGACGCAGACCGCCACGGCCTCCTCCAGAGCCGCATCGCCGAGGTCCGGCGCGAGTTTGACGAAGATGGGCACCGGGGTGGAGGCGATCATGGCTGTCAGCAGGGCCCGCAGGGCGCCGGCGTCCTGCAAGGTGCGCAGTCCGGGGGTGTTGGGACTGGAGACGTTGACGGCGAGATAGTCCGCGTAGGGCGCCAACAGCCGCATCGAGGTCAGGTAGTCCTCCGCGGCCTCGGCCAGCGGAACAGTCTTTGTCTTGCCGATCGAGACCCCGATGGGCAGGCCGAGGCGGGCGTTGCCGCGGCGGACGCCGGCGCCCCGCAGCGTCTGGGCCACCACCTCGGCGCCGAGATTGTTGAAGCCCATCCGGTTGATGATCGCGCGGCTCGCGGGCAGCCGGAACAGCCGGGGCCGGTCGTTGCCCGGCTGGGGACGGGCAGTGACCGTTCCGATCTCGACGTGGCCGAAGCCGAGCGCCGACCAGAACCGTAGGCCGACCCCGTTCTTGTCCATGCCCGCCGCGAGGCCGACCAGGCCCGGGAAGTCGATACCGGCGACGGTGGTCGGGGTGCGGTGCCGGGCGCAGAGCATGGCCACGGCTCGCAGGGCGGGCGGTGTACGCCCGAGCTGGGCGAGGGCGGTGAGGGTTCGTTCGTGCACCCGCTCGGCGTCGCCGCCGTAAGCGCGGAACAGCAGCGGCCGCAGCAGCCGCTCGTACGCGAAGCTCACTTCGAATCTTGATGGGTCAACTCGGCGGCCCACGATTGCAGGGAACGCACCCCGATGTGGCCGCCACGGATGGCCTCGATGCCCTGGACGGCGGCGGCCAGTCCCTGCACCGTCGTCACGCAGGGGATGTTGCGCAGCACCGCCGCCGTCCGGATCTCGTAGCCGTCGAAGCGAGGCCGACCGTCCGGACTCAGACCGTGCGGGGTGTTGAAGATCAGATCGACCTCGCCGTCCAGGATCGCCTGGACCACGGTCTTCTCCCCCTCGGGCCCGGGGCCCTGGCTGAACTTGCGCACCGCGGTGACCTTGACCCCGTGCCGGCGCAGCATCGACGCCGTCCCAGCCGTGGCCAGGATCTCGAAGCCGAGATCGGCGAGTCGCTTCACCGGGAAGATCACGAACCGCTTGTCCCGGTTGGCCACCGAGACGAACACGGTCCCCTTGGTCGGCAACGGTCCGAAGCCGGCTACCTGGGACTTGGCGAACGCAGTCCCGAAGCCGACATCGAGTCCCATCACCTCGCCGGTCGACTTCATCTCCGGACCGAGGATGATGTCGACCGAGATGCCTTCCACGGTACGGAAGCGGTTGAACGGCATCACCGCCTCCTTGACCGCGATCGGCGCGGCCACGTTCTCACTGGAGCCGTCCCCGACCGCCCGCAGCGTGCCCTCGGCGCGCAGGTCGGCGATCGAGCTACCCATCATGACCCGGGACGCGGCCTTGGCCAGCGGGGTGGCGGTGGCCTTGGAGACGAACGGCACCGTCCGGGACGCTCGCGGATTCGCCTCCAGCACGAAGAGTTGATCACCAGCCAGAGCGAACTGGATGTTGATCAAGCCCTGCACCCCGACGCCGCGCGCGATGGCCTCGGTGGAGGTGCGGATCCGCTCCACCACCTCGGCGCCGAGCGTGATCGGCGGCAGCGCACAGGCGGAATCGCCGGAATGGATGCCCGCCTCCTCGATGTGCTCCATCACCCCGCCGAGATACAGCTCCGTGCCGTCGTAGATGGCGTCGACGTCGATCTCCACGGCATCGTCGAGGAACTGGTCAACCAGCACCGGATGGTCCGGCGAGACCTCGGTGGCCCGGTCGATGTAGGCCGCGAGGGTGCTCACGTCGTAGACGATCTCCATCCCGCGCCCGCCCAGCACGTAGCTCGGCCGCACCAGCACCGGATACCCGATGTCGTCCGCGATCCGTTCCGCTTCGGCGAAGGAGCGGGCCATGCCGTGCCGGGGGGCGGGCAGGTTGGCCCGGGCCAGGACCTGCCCGAAGGCCCCCCGCTCCTCGGCCAGGTGGATGGCCTCGGGACTGGTGCCGACGATCGGGACGCCGGCATCCTTCAGGGCCTGAGCCAGCCGCAGCGGCGTCTGACCGCCGAGCTGGACGATCACTCCGGCAATCGGGCCCGCCTGCCTTTCGGCGTGCACCACCTCGAGGACGTCCTCGCAGGTGAGCGGCTCGAAGTAGAGCCGATCTGCGGTGTCATAGTCGGTGGACACCGTTTCCGGGTTGCAGTTGACCATGATCGTTTCGTAGCCGTCGTCCGACAGGGCCATCGCGGCGTGTACGCAGGAGTAGTCGAACTCGATCCCCTGCCCGATCCGGTTCGGGCCGCTGCCCAAGATCAACACTGCGGGCCTGTTCCGCGGCTCGACCTCGGTCTCCTCGTCGTAGGAGCTGTAGTGGTACGGGGTCCGGGCGGCGAACTCCGCCGCGCAGGTATCAACGGTCTTGAACACCGGGCGCACGCCGAGCGCCCACCGAACGCCGCGCACCACATCCTCCGAGAGGTGCCGCACGCTGGCGATCTGTGCGTCGGAGAAGCCGTGGCGCTTGGCCAACCGCAGGGTCTCGGCCGTCAACTCCGGCGCGTCCCTGACCTCGTCGGCGACCTCCAGGAGGAGCGCGAGTTGATCAAGGAACCACGGATCGATCTTGGTGGCGGCGAAGACCTGCTCGATCGTGGCGCCCGCCCGCAGGGCTTGGAAGACCACGCCGAGCCGGCCGTCGTGCGGACGGGCCGCCTCGTCGAGTAGTCGAGCGACGTGCCCTGCGGTTGTCGAAGGATCGGGAATCGGGGACGAGTAGTCGAAGGGGGCGCGCGGATCTTCCAGGCTGCGCAGCGCCTTGCCGAGCGCCTCGGTGAAGTTGCGGCCGATGGCCATCGCCTCGCCGACGCTCTTCATGTGGGTGGTCAGGGTGGAGTCGGCGGCCGGGAACTTTTCGAAGGCGAACCGGGGCACCTTGACCACCACGTAGTCCAGCGTCGGCTCGAAACTGGCCGGCGTCTGCTCCGTGATGTCGTTGGGGATCTCGTCCAAGGTGTAGCCGATGGCCACCTTGGCCGCGATCTTCGCGATCGGGAAACCGGTCGCCTTGGACGCCAGGGCGCTGGACCGGGACACGCGCGGATTCATCTCGATCACGATCATCCGGCCCGTGTCCGGCTCGATGGCGAACTGGATGTTGCAGCCGCCGGTGTCGACCCCGACCGCTCGGATGATCCCGATGGCGACGTCTCGCATCCGTTGGTACTCGCGATCGGTGAGCGTCATGGCCGGGGCGACGGTGATCGAGTCTCCCGTGTGGACGCCCATCGGATCGAGGTTCTCGATCGAGCAGACGATCACCACGTTGTCGGCCCGGTCCCGCATCACCTCGAGCTCGTACTCTTTCCAACCGAGGATCGACTCCTCGATCAGCACCTCGGTGGTGGGACTCGCGGTCAGTCCGGCACCGGCGATGCGACGCAGGTCGTTCTCGTCGTGGGCGAAGCCCGACCCCACGCCCCCCATCGTGAAGCTGGGTCGGACCACGAGCGGGTAGCCCAGATCATCGGCGGCGGCCAGGACCTCGTCCAGCGAATGACAGATGACACTGCGGGCCACGCCGATCTCCCCGGCGAGCTCGCTTTCCTCGATCTTCAGACCCTCCACGATGGCCTTGAACTGCTGGCGGTTCTCGCCGCGCTGGATGGCGTCGATCGAGGCGCCGATCAGCTCGACACCGTAGCGGTCCAGGACGCCGTTCTCGTGCAGGGCGACGGCGACGTTGAGGGCGGTCTGCCCGCCGAGGGTGGCCAGCAGGGCGTCGGGACGTTCGATGGCGATCACCTGCTCCACGAAGTCCGGGGTGATCGGCTCGATGTACGTGGCGTCGGCGAACTCCGGATCGGTCATGATCGTCGCCGGGTTCGAGTTGACCAGGATCACCCGGAAGCCCTCGGCCCGGAGGACCCGGCACGCCTGGGTGCCCGAATAGTCGAACTCGCAGGCCTGCCCGATGACGATGGGGCCGGACCCGATGACCAGGACCGATGCGATGTCGGTGCGGCGCGGCATTACGTGCCCCGAGCCTGTCGAAAAGCCATGACCTCGATGAACCGGTCGAAAAGGTAACGGGCGTCGTGGGGTCCGGCGGCGGCCTCTGGGTGGTACTGCACCGAGAAGGCCCGCAGCTCGCCGTCGGCGTCGCGGAGTTCCAGCCCCTCGACCACCTGGTCGTTGAGGCCGACGTGACTGACGGTGGCGATCCCGTACGGGGTGGAAATCTGCTCGCCGGGTGCGGCCCCGACGGCGAATCCGTGGTTGTGTGCGGTGATCTCGACCCGCCGAGTGGTCAGGTCCATCACGGGCTGGTTGATGCCCCGGTGTCCGTACGGGAGCTTGTAGGTGCCGAAGCCCAGGGCCCGGCCGAAGAGCTGGTTGCCGAAGCAGATCCCGAAGAAGGGGATCCCGGCCTCCAGCACCTCACGCAACAACCGGACCGGTCCGTCGGCGGCCTCGGGATCTCCCGGTCCGTTGGAGAAGAACACGCCGTCCGGTGCCAGGCCGGTCAGCTCCTCGAAACTCACGGTGGACGGAACGATGTGGACGTCGATGCCGCGCTCGGCCATCCGGTACGGAGTCATCGACTTGATCCCCAGATCGACGGCCACCACCCGGAATCGGACCTCACCCTGGGCGGGTACGACGTACCCCGAGGTGGTGCTGACCTCGTCCGCCAGGTGGGCCCCGGTCATCGCGGGGGTGGCCCGGACCTTGTCCAGCAACACGGAGGCGGTCGTGTCCAGACTGGAGACGCCGACCCGCATGGCTCCGCGCTCCCGCAGATGCCGGGTCAGAGCGCGGGTGTCCACCTCACACATCCCGACGATGCCCTGCGCCCGCAGCTCCTCCTCAAGACTGCGCCGGGACCGCCAGTTGGACGGCACCCGGGCCGGGTCGCGGATCACGTAACCGGCGACCCAGATCTGCGCGGACTCGTCGTCCTCGTCGTTCCAGCCGGTATTGCCGATGTGCGGCGCCGTGGCCACCACCACCTGCCGGTGGTAGCTCGGATCGGTCAGGGTCTCCTGGTAGCCCGACATACCGGTGGCGAAGACCGCCTCCCCGAACGTCTCCCCGACCGCCCCGAAGGCGCGGCCCCGGAACGTACGGCCGTCTTCCAGAACGAGGATCGCCGGTGGGGCCAGCCGTTGGGGCGCGCCCGAGGGGGCAGCGAGCATGACCGTCCTTTCCTGCCTCACCGGACAGGTCTTAAAGGGTGGTGAATCGCGTCCGAGGGTATCAGCCGAGGAAGCTCGTCATCGCCAGCTGGACCCGCCGCCATCCGTCGCCGAGCCAGAGCAGATGGCTCGGACTGTCGATCTCCCTGAGGCGCCCCCGGCGCAGACCGCCGGCCAGCCGCTCGGGATGGTCGAAACCGACCGCGGCGTCGTTCCGAGTCGCCAGCACGAGTGTCGGCTGAACGACGTCGATCATGACGTCGACGGGCGGACGTAGGTCGGTGAAGAAGCCCCGATCCGACCGGCAGCTGGCCAGGAACCGCACCAGGTCGTCGAGATCCCCGCCCAGCCGCCGCAGCGCCTCGTGCGGCGGCAACGTCGTCAAGCCGCGCACCGCCGCCGGCAGGATGACGTCCGGTCGGTTCCGCAGCAAGCCGTGGGCCAGGCCCCAGACCGCGCCCTGGGTGACGGGGTTGAACATGGCCCACGCGACTCGGCGGGTCTTGGGGTCGGGCCATGGGCTGAAGCTGACCGGGCTGAGCAACACCACCCGAGAGACCAGTTGCGGGTGCTGGGCTGCGATTGTGAGCGCCGATCGAGCGCCCATCGAGATGCCGACCACGGTGATCGAGCGCAGTTCGAGTCGGCGACAGAGGGCGGCCAGCCGGATGCTGAACTCGGGAACCGACGGGCCGGCCGCGACCGGCGTCCGTCCGTAGCCCGGGCGAGACGGCACCAGCACAGAGGCTTCAGGCGGCAGCAGTCTCGCCTCGCCGAACGCACAATGCGCCGACATGTGCGCGCCGTGCAGGATGACGACCGCTGGCCCCGATCCCGGTCGGAGCCGGTATTCGATCGGTTGCCCGTCGACGAATGCCGTGGTGGTGCTGATTCCGCGGGACTGCATCAACCAATTTCACCGCACGACGGCGAGAAGTAGGCTTTCCCGCCTATTCGGCGCCGAAGACCGGGAACAGCTACTTCTCGGCCGGGCGGCCTCGTCGATTCAGGCAGCGGTCTTGCTGGCGACGACGGTCCCCAAGACCCCGTTGACGAAGGCGGGTGACTCGTCGGTGGAGAGTTCGGCGACCAGCCGGACCGCCTCCGAGACGGCCACCGCATCGGCGATGGGGGTGTGATCGATCTCGTAGACGGCGATCCGGATGGCGTTGCGGTCCACCCGAGGCATTCGCGGCAGCGTCCAGCCGGGGGTCAGCGCGGCGATGATCCGGCGGTCGATCTCGGAGGCGTGCGCGGTGACGCCCTCGACCAGCTCGCGGGTGAAATCGCGCACCGGTGGGGTGGCGTCCTCGGCCCGCTCGCCAAGGGTGGCGAGCGGGTCGGCGTCGCGGAGCTCGGCCTCGAACAAGATGTCCAACGCTCGTTTCCGGGCCTTGCTGCGGGTCGACGTCGTCTTGGTGACCACGCTCAGCCAGCGACCCGGCCGAGGTAATCGCCGGTTCGAGTATCGACCTTGACCTTCTCGCCGGTGGTCAAGAACAGTGGCACCTGGATCTGCAATCCGGTCTCGACCGTGGCCGGCTTCGTCCCGCCGGTGCTGCGGTCACCCTGCAGGCCCGGCTCGGTGTAGGTGACTTCGAGTTCGACCGAGGCAGGCAGATCCAGATAGAGCGGATTGCCCTGGTGCAGGGCCACCGTCGCGTTCTGGCCCTCGAGCAGGTAGTTCTTGGCCTCCCCCACCACCTCGTCATTGATGGAGAGCTGGTCGTAGGTGCCGTTGTCCATGAACACGAAGCCGGTGCCGTCGTGGTACAGGTACTGCATTTCGCGGCGATCGACGTTCGCGGTGTCCACCTTGGTGTCGGAGTTGAAGGTTCGGTCCACGACCTTGCCGGACAACACGTGCTTGAGCTTGGTCCGCACCACCGTGTTGCCCTTGCCGGGCTTGTGGTGCTGGAACCACACCACGGACCAGAGCTGACCGTCCAGGTCGAGGACCATGCCGTTCTTCAGATCGTTCGTCGACGCCACGCGCGTGCACCCTCCTTGATGAGCAGCCGCCCAGTCTAGAGCAGGTGGAAAAGCGTCAGACCACGGAGAAACCCGTCGGCAGGGAACCGCGGCCGGTCAGGGCGCGCAGGACCTCCGATCCGCGACCCTGCCGGACCGCGGCCGTCGCCGCGAGCGTGACCACCTCGTTCAGCACGGCATCGCCGTACGCAGGGGCCGGGAGTCTGGTGGCTGAGCTGATGTCCAGCGCATGAACCACCAGCTCGAAGGTCCGGGTCGGCAGATACTGGCTGAGCCGCATACCCCCCAGCGCGGTACTGATCACCGGATCGGCGGCATCCGCCACGAGTGCCAACACCCGCACGACCAGGTCGTCGACGAAGGCCGACGGCTCCGAGCCGAGGGCGCGGCCCGCCTCGCGTCCCCGTTCGGCGACCGATGCCGGATCGACCGCGCCGGCCAGCCGGTAGTACTCCGCCGGGCCAGACACCTCCTCGCTCTGCGCGGGTCTGTCTAGGTAGGTCTCCACCGTGATCAAGGATCGGCTGGTGTGACCGACGAGATCTCGCACCGTCCACTCCCCCAGCCCCGGCCGCTCCCAGGCGTCGTCGGGAATCTCTCGGACCAGACCGGCGTAAGCGTGCGCCGCCTCGGCGAATGTTGCGTATCCCTGCTCCACGTGACTTCCCTACCCTTCCGTCCGCTGGGCCCGCACGGAAGCCGTCATGGGATCCGCTCCACCGACCAGTTCGACATCATGAACTCCACCTCCGCCGCACGAAGCCGGCGATTGGCCACCAGGGCGGGGTCGAACCGGGAGCCGAGCAGCCAAGCTGCGATCCGGGGCCGGCGTCCCGTCGCCGCTTCCGGTTCGGCGAGCGGTCGGTCGACCACCGCGGCCACGTTGGAGACCGTGATGGCCGGGGCACTGCGGTGGGTCGCCGTGTGGAACCCGATCTCGGGTCCGGTGGCGATCTGCGCGAGATCGTCCAGGGGCCAGCCTGCCTCGCCCGGACGCCTGCGGTCGGGTGATCGGGAAGAAGAAGGCCCGGATGCCGAGATCGGCGCACGCCGCCGCCCTGAACAGGGCGGTGGCCCGCCACCCGTCGTACCACCGGATCACGATCCGGGGACCGTCGACCGGCTCGTCGAGCCGGTCCAGCCCCAGCGCAGGAGCCGGCCCGGTGGCCGCCAGCGTCTGGTCGGTGAAGAGCAGGACGGGGATGCCCACCGGACTTCGGCCCTGTTCCTCGACGATGCGCACCAACTCGAGGTTGGTCATCGGCCTCCTTCCGACGGATGGCAGCGTCCCGGTTACGTTGATGATCATGGACGCGGGCCGGATCATCGAAGACTACGAGAACGCGTTGAGCACATTCGGCCGGGTGGTCGAGGACCTTCGGCCTGCCGGCCGGATCGGCCTACACCGACGATCGGCCGCTGGTCTGGCTGCCCACCACCCGTGTGCGCACCGGGGAGACGTCTACGCGCCGGCTGACTTCCTGGTGCGCGAGCCGGGCGAGCTGCCGTCGACGGAGCCGTTGATCACCCCGGTCATGAACGGTCTCGGCGGCGGCTCGGGCCGCCCGATTACTGGTCGGCGGTCGACGCCCGCACCGACACCTTCGGCGAGTTGCGGGCCCGCGAGGCGCTGCGGGCCTGGGCCGACCTCGACCCGCGGCGCCTGCAGGAGCTGACCGCTCGGCGGCCGCGAGCCCCCGCGTCACTCCACTCACGGTGTGAGGCGTCATTCGCCTGCGTGGGCACTGGCCGAAACTGTATGAACTCCGTGACCCGGTACTCCCGGTCACGAAGTCCACACTCCGCACGCCGAGATTTCCACAGCCTGCGGGGGCCGACCAACGAAGGGGTCCGGCGTCCGCAGGGTAATGACGTGCACCCGCGTCGCGAGGTCCCAGCTTCCCTTCTCCGACTTGCTTCTCTGCAGGACGATCTGGTCACGCGGGAGCAGGCCATCGGGCACGGCGTGTCCCGCCAGATGCTGGAGCGGCTGCTGAACTCCGGAATCTGGCTCCGGATCAGCCCCGGACTGTTCGCCACCGTGTCGGTGCCACCGTCCTGGGAAAGGCTGGCGTGGGGAGGCACGCTGCTGGGCGGGCCGCACGCGCGGCTCGGGCCCGAGGCGTCGGGCCATCTCTACGGACTGGTGAAGGCGCCGCGACCGATCGACGTGCTGGTACCAGTCGCGACGCCCTGCCGGATGCCGGGTCCGTGGCGATTCATTCGCGAGCGGGACGGAGTCCGGCCGGCCCGATCGCCCGGCTCGCCGCCACGGCTGACTCCGGAGTGCACGGTGCTGGACCTGGTTGGCCTGCGCCCCGCGGGCGATGTGGTCGGGTTGGTCACCAAGGCCGTGCAGAGGGGTCTGACAACTCCCGGCCGGTTGCGGAGTCTGCTGGACTCCAGAGCCCGGCAACGGCACCGCCGGCTGCTCGGCGGTCTGCTCGCAGAGGTCGCCAGCGGCGTGGAGTCGTACCTCGAGCTGAGCTATGCCCGGGATGTGGAGCGACCACACGGGCTGCCCAAGGGAGATCGACAGACCTCGCATCCCGACCTGCCCTACCAGCAGGACGTCAGGTACAAGCGGTTCGGTTTGATCGTCGAACTCGACGGCCGGCTCGGCCATGAGGGCGAGGGCCGCTTCCGCGACATGAATCGTGACAATCGGCATGCGCTGCGCGCCGAACTGACTCTTCGGTTCGGCTACTTCGATGTCACCAATCGGGCCTGCGCCGTTGCCTATCAGGTATTCCTCGCCCTCGAGCAGCGCGGGTATTGCGAGCCGTTCCTCCGCTGCGCACGTTGTCTCGGCGTTCCTGAGGCCCATCTGTTGACAGCGTGAACTCCTTGCCCTGGACTATCAGGTCAAGGGGTTCACGCTGTATGTGTGGGCCCCCCAGAGACGGCTTCGTAGGCCTGGCGCAGCAGGTCCTCCGGCGGCCCGGCGAGGATGGCCGGCTGGGCCAGTCCCCGCAGAATCACGAAACGCAGCGTCGAGCCGCGGGTCTTCTTGTCCACCGCCATGGCCGCGAGCAACTCGTCGAAGGCGTAGGGGGCGTACGAGACGGGCAGACCCAACGCGGTCAACAGCTGCCGGTGCCGGTCGGCGACCTCGACCCCCAACTCGCCTGCGTGCCGGGCCAGTTCGGCGGCGAACACCAGCCCGACACTGACCGCCTCGCCGTGGCGCCAGCGGAACTGTTCGCGGCGCTCGATGGCGTGACCCAAGGTGTGGCCGTAATTGAGCCCCTCCCGACCCACGTGGGTCCCGGTCGAGGTGGCCTCGCGCAGGTCCGCCGTTACCACCGCCGCCTTCACCGCGACCGACCGCTCGATCAGCTCGCGCAGTTGCGGACCGTCCGGGCGGAGACAGGCCAGTGGATCGGTTTCGACGAGGTCCAAAATGTCGGGGTCGGCGATGAAGCCGCACTTGACGACCTCCGCCAGACCCGCCCGGAGATCGGCCTGCGGGAGGGTCGCCAACGAGTCCAGATCGCACAGCACCCCTGCCGGCTCGTGGAAACTGCCGACCAGATTCTTGCCTTCGGGGATGTTGATGCCGGTCTTGCCGCCGATCGCGGCGTCCACCATCCCGAGCACCGTGGTCGGGATGGTCACCAGTTTCACCCCCCGCAACCAGGTGGCGGCGACGAAGCCGGCCAGATCGGTCGTCGCTCCCCCACCGAGTCCCACCACGGCATCGGACCGGGTGAAGCCGGCGGTGCCGAGCACCGACCAGCAGCGAGCGGCCACGGTGGCGGTCTTGGCCGCTTCGGCGTCAGGGACGTCGATCCGTAACGGCTCCAACCCTGCCCGCCTCAACTCGGCCGCCCGCCGCTCGGCGGTCTCGATCAGCCGCGGCGGGTGCAGTACCGCCACCCGCTGCACGGCGTCTCCGAGAATGTCCGGTAGCCGATCGGTCAGACCGTGACCGACCACGACCTCGTAGGGGTGCTCGCCGCCGACGCGAATGACCGTGGGTTCAGGCATGAGAGCGGGTCAGAATCGACTCCACGACCTGCTCGGCACTCAGACCGTCGGTGTCGACCGTCTCGGTGGCGACGGCGGCGTAGAGCGCGGTGCGTTCGGCCAGCAGTTGGATCAGCCGGCCGCGGACGTTACCCAGCAGCAGCGGCCGAGCCTCGTTGAGACCCACCCGGCGCACGGCGTGCGGAACGGTGACCTGCAGCCAGATGACCCGGTGGCCGGCCAGTGCCTGCCGGGTCTGCTCCGACAGCACCGCGCCGCCGCCGAGCGCCAGCACCCCCGGTGCGCCCAGCAACTCGGCGGTGGTCGACTCCTCGAAGGCCCGGAACACCGCCTCGCCGTCGTCGGCGAAGATCTCCGCCACCGGCTTGCCTACCCTTTCCCGGATCACCTCGTCCACGTCGGCGAACGGCAGCCCGAGCCGTCGGGCGAGTAGCGCCCCGACCGTCGACTTCCCGGCGCCTGGCGCGCCGACCAGCACGAGAGTGGGCACCTGCCCTTCGACAGGCTCGGGGCGGGATTCCACGGGTTCAGGGCGCATGGACCTGGAGTCCACGGGCAGCGACGTCGGTCAGGTAACTCTCGCAGTTGCGACGGGTTTCGCCCACCGAATCGCCGCCGAACTTCTCCAGGGCGGCATCGGCCAAGACCAACGCCACCATCGCCTCGGCAACCACCCCGGCGGCCGGCGCCGCACAGACGTCGGAGCGCTGGTGGTGGGCCACTGTGGCCTCACCGGTCGACACGTCGACGGTCCGCAGCGCCCGCGGCACGGTCGCGATCGGCTTCATGGCGGCCCGGACCCGCAACACCTCGCCGGTGCTCATGCCTCCCTCGGTCCCGCCCGCGCGGTGTGACGCCCGGGCGATGCCACCGGCACCGGGAACGATCTCGTCGTGGGCCGCGCTGCCGCGGGATCGAGCCAGGGCGAAGCCGTCCCCGACCTCCACACCCTTGATCGCCTGGATTCCCATCAGGGCGGCGGCCAGCTGGGCGTCGAGTCTCCGGTCCCAGTGCACGTGCGAACCGAGCCCCGGCGGCAGGCCGCGGACCACCACCTCCACGACCCCGCCGAGGGTGTCACCCTCGGACTGGGCGGCCTCGACCTCCGCGATCATCGCGGCGCTGGTCTCGGAGTCGAAACAGCGGACCGGGTCGGCGTCGATCGCCGTCAGGTCGTCGATCGTTGGCACCGGCCCCGCTGCGGAGCTGACGGTGCCCAGTTCGACGACGTGGCTGAGCACGGTGACTCCGTACGCCTGCCGCAGGAAGTTCGTGGCCACTCGGCCCAGGGCGACCCGGGCCGCCGTCTCGCGGGCGCTGGCCCGCTCGAGAATGGGTCGCGCCTCGTCGAAATCGTATTTCTGCATGCCGACCAGATCGGCGTGCCCAGGGCGGGGGCGGAGCAGTGGGGCGTTGCGCGCCTGGCGCTCCAGCACAGCGGCGTCGACCGGATCCGCCGCCATCACCGTCTCCCACTTGGGCCACTCGGTGTTGCCGATCTCGATGGCTACCGGGCCGCCCTGGGTCTGCCCGTGCCGGATGCCCCCGATCAGGGTGACCGCGTCGGCCTCGAACTTCATCCGCGCGCCTCGACCGAAGCCGAGCCGGCGGCGGGCCAGTGCCTCGCCGATGTCGCCGCTGTTCACTCGTACGTGAGCCGGCATCCCCTCCAGGATCGCCACCAGGGCGGGGCCGTGGGACTCTCCTGCGGTCAGCCAGCGAAGCACGGGGGTCAGTCTGTCACGCAGATACCGACGAACCGTCCTTGTACGCCGGGTCGGACAACGCCGCCCGGCCGGCGAGATACAACACATCCGGATCGACCTCGGACCCGGTCATCAACCGGATCTGGAGCTCCGCCTGGGCGATCAGCAGATCGAGTCCGTTGACCACCACGCGGCCGGCATCCACCGCCGCCTGAGCCAACGGGGTCGGCCAGGGGTCGTACACCGCGTCGAAGATCACGGCAGCGGCGTCGGCGACGGCGGCTGCGCCGGCCGGCGTCGAGTCCGCCGTCACCGCTCCGGCCGTCACGGTGGAGATCACCAGGTCTGCGGCGGGCAGCTCGGTGCCCCACACGCGGGTCGAGACGCCCAGCCCGAGGTGCCGCGCCAGTTCGGCCACCGGACGGGTCCGTTCCGGATTGCGCCCCACCACGGTGACCAGTTGCGCGTCCAGCGCCCGTACGGACGCCACCGCCGACCGGGCCGTCGCCCCGGTGCCGAGGATGATGACTCGCGGCGCCACTTCGAGGCCCGACCTCCGCAGCGCCGTGACCAGTCCCTCGACGTCGGTGTTGTAGACCCGCCGGCCCTCGGACCCGAAGATCAGCGTGTTGGCGGCTCGCACTTCCAGGGCCACCGCATCGGGCTCACCCAAACCGAGCGCCACCTCCTTGAGCGGCATGGTCAGGCTGAGGCCCCGCCAACTCGCGTCGCAGTCTGCGACGAAGGCGGGCAACTCTTCGGCTCCGACATCGAACCGGTCGTACCGCCACTCGGGCAGACCCAGCGCGGCGTAGGCGGCACGATGCAGCGCCGGGGACAGCGAATGCGCGATCGGCCGTCCCAGGACGGCACACCTCACGTGCAGCGGCCCTTGTTGGCCTGGCACCAGGCCTGGAACTGCCGCACGTTCTTGCTGTGTTCGCTGAAGGTCTCGGCGAACTTGGACTCGCCGGTGTCCAGGTTCACCGCCACGAAGTACAGCCACTTGCCGGACGCGGGCTCCAACGCGGCCTCGAGCGCGGCGCGGCCGGGGGCGGCGATCGGGCCGGGCGGTAGCCCCTCGTACTTGTAGGTGTTGTACGGGGAGTCGGATTCGCGATCCTTCGCCGTGGTCGTGACCGTGTTGAGCTTCTCGGCGTAGGTCACGGTCGAATCCAGCTCGAGCTTGCGATCCTTGGCCAGCCGGTTGTAGATGACCCGGGCGATCTTGGAGCGGTCCTCGGGCCGCCCGGCTTCGCGCTCGATGAGGCTGGCCACGATCACCACGTCGTACGGGGAGTACTTGAGCCTCTTGGCCGCGGCCTCCAGACCCAACTCCCCACTGACGCTCTCGAACCGCGACGTCATTTGACGCAGAGTCGAGGTGGCGGTCGCCTTTGCCGTGAGCTCGTAGGTGTCCGGGAAGAGGAAGCCCTCCGGCTTGTTGTCGGCCCACGACGGCAGGCCCAGACTCTTCGGCTTGTCGAGGGCGGCCTCGTAGGCTTTCTTCGAGATCTTCGTGCCCTTGACCAGCTCGTTGACCTGCACGCTCAACCGCTGACCCTCGCGGATCCGGAACTGGGCCCGGACCCGTGACTCCCCCGGGTTGATCAGCAGGCGCAGCGCGTCGATGGCCTTCATCTCGGTGAACATCTTGTACCGCCCGGATTGCACCGAGGTCGCCCGATCCTCCGAGCGGGCCGCCTGGTTCCAGGCTGCGGTGGACTTGACCACTTTCGTCTCGACGAGGATGTCGCCGATCTGGTTCAGGCTGGCCCCGGCGGGGATGGTGATGGTCACCGCGGTCTTGCCCGGACCCTCGAAGTCCGGGATCGCCCCGAATCCGCTCAGGAAGGTCGACGCCCGATCCCACACGAAGTACCCACCGAAGGCGAGGATGGAGGCGGCGAGCAGCACGGCCAGGCACCCTTTGCCCTTGTGGACAATCTCCTTGGCCGGGCTCTGCTCGACCTCCGGGTCCAGCATCGATGTCACGCGTCAGTTCTCCTCGCGGCTCGTCGTCAGTTCACAACGGTGACGCGTCCGGAGGCGATACTAACTCCCCAGGTGGCATTCCACCGGCACGTTCAACGGCCAGGGCGTGCTCCAAGATCCCGACCGCGGCGGCCGAATCGATGATCGCGCGCTGCTTTCGGGCCGTTCGGCCGGCCGTGCGGAGCTGCCGGGCGGCGGTCACCGTACTGAGCCGCTCGTCCACCAATCGCACCGCCAGCGTGTTGCCGTCAGCGACCAGTCGGCCCGCCAGCTCCGCCGCGGCCGTACGGACCCGGGCCGCCGCCGGTCCTTCGCCCCCCGACAGCGAGAGCGGCAGTCCGACGATCAGCTCCAGCGGTTCGTACTCGCGGATCAGGTCACGGATGGTCCCGTACACCGCCGGCCCGGCCGCGACCGTGGCCACCGGAAAGGCCATCGTGCCCGCTGGGTCGCAGGCCGCGACGCCGATCCGCACCTCGCCCCAGTCCAGGGCGATCCGCGCGCCCGGACGAAAACGCGGAGTCACCCCGTTGCCGCTGACACCGCTCCGGACACCGCGTCGAACGCAGCCTGGGCCTGCCGTCCGCCCGGCTCCAACACGCTCCCCCCGCCCTGGGCGAGGTCGTCCTTGCCGCCACCGCGTCCGCCGAGGGCCTCACTGGCGGTCCGGACCAACTCGCCGGCCCGGAGACCGCGATGACGGGCGCCCTCTGTCGTCGCCACGACGACGGCGGGCTTGTCGGCCGTGCCGCCCAGAACCGTGATGACGGCCGGCCGGTCCGTCAGTCGGTTGCGTAGTTCGAGGGCGAGATTGCGGAGGTCCCCTGCCCCGACGCCGTCGGCGCGGTGGTTGATCACCGACACCCCGCCCACCTCTTCCGCCCCGGCCAGAATGGCGCCGATCGAGCTGAGCAGGTTCTTCGCCTTCAGTGCCGCGATCTCCCGCTCCGCCTCCTTCAGCTGGGCGACCAGCCGGGATACCCGGGTGGTGAGCTGGTCCGGTTGCACTTTGAGCGTGTCGGCCAGACCCATGACCAGCGAGCGCTCCTTGGCCAGCTGGGAGAACGCCTCCATCCCCACGAACGCCTCGACCCGCCGGATCCCCGAACCCACCGAGGACTCAGCGTTCACCGCCATCAGCCCGACCTGCGACGACGACGCGACGTGGGTACCGGCGCACAGCTCACGCGACCAGCCGGCACCGATGTCGACCACTCGGACCACGTCGCCGTAGACCTCGCCGAACAGGGCCGTTGCGCCGGACGCCTTAGCCTCGGCCAGCGGCATGAGTTCGGCGTTCACCCCGAGGTCGGAACGGATGGCCTCGTTGGACAGCAGTTCGATCTGACCACGTTGGTCGTCAGAGACGGCGTGATTCCAGCTGAAGTCGAGCCGCAGATACCCCGGGCGGTTGTACGAGCCGGCCTGCAAGGCGCTCGGACCGAGGATCTGGTGCAGGGCCTCGTGGATCAGGTGGGTGGCCGAATGGGCCTGACAGGCGCCCATCCGCCACGCCTTGTCGACCTCCGCCCGCACGACCTGGTCCGGGCGCAGCTCACCTTCGGCGACCTTCGCCTTGTGCACCACAAGCCCTTTCACCGGCCGCTGCACGTCGTACACCTCGAGCCGGGTCCCGTCCGCCGCCGTGATGGTGCCGCGGTCGCCGGCTTGACCTCCGGACTCCGGATAGAACGGGGTCTCGCTCAGCACCAGTTCGACATGGTCGCCGGGGCCGGCGGTAGGCCTGGTCTCGCCGTCGATCACGATGGCCCGAACCGCGCCCTCCCCGGCCAGCGTCTCGAAGCCGGTGAACGGGGTCTCGCCGCGGGCCCGCTCCCGGGCGTACACGTCGGTGTTGACTCCGCTGCCCTTCTTGGCCCGGGCGTCGGCCTTGGCCCGGTCCCGCTGTTCGGTCATCAACGCTCGGAAGCCGGCCTCGTCGACCGCCAGGCCTTGCTCGGCCGCCATCTCCAGGGTCAACTCGATCGGGAAGCCGTACGTGTCGTGCAGTTGGAACGCCCGGTCGCCGGGCAGCGCGAGGGGAGAACCGGTCTCGGTCCCGCGGCGCACGTCGGAGACGACCCGGTCGAAGAGGTGGGTGCCGGCGGTCAGGGTGTGCCGGAACGCCTCCTCCTCCCCGTACGCGATGTCGCTGATCCGGTCGAAATCAGCCGCCACTTCCGAGTAGGACCCGGACATGGCGTCTCGGCTGACGGGGAACAGCTCGCCGAAGCTGGGCGCGTCGACCCCGAGCAGTCGCATCGAACGCACCACTCGGCGCAGCAAGCGGCGCAGCACGTAGCCGCGTGCCTCGTTACCCGGGCTGACCCCGTCGGAGATCAACATCAGACTGGACCGGACGTGATCGGCTACCACGCGCAGCCGGACGTCGCTCTCGTGGTCGTCGCCGTAGCGCTTGCCGGCCAGTTCCGCCGCGCGCGCGATCACGGGGTAGACCTCGTCGATCTCGTACAGGTTGTCGACGCCCTGGAGCAGGTACGCCACCCGCTCCAAGCCCATGCCGGTGTCGATGTTGGGTCGGGGCAGCGGCCGCCGCACGTCGAAGTCGTCCTTGGCCCGGACCGTCGACAACTCCTCCTGCATGAAGACCAGATTCCAGATCTCCAGGAAACGGTCCTCGTCGACCACCGGACCACCGTCGGGACCGTACGCCGGGCCGCGGTCGATGTAGATCTCGCTGCACGGACCGCCGGGACCGGGGATGCCCATGTGCCAGTAGTTGTCCAGCAGTCCGCGGCGCTGGATCCGTTCCTCCGGCAGGTCGGCGATGTTGGCCCAGAGCGAGGCCGCCTCGTCGTCGTCGTGCAGCACGGTCACCCACACCTTGGCCGGGTCGAAGCCGAAGCCGCCGCCCTCGGCCGAGTTGGTCACCAGGTCCCACGCGTACCGGATGGCCTCGGCCTTGAAGTAGTCGCCGAAGGAGAAGTTGCCGTTCATCTGGAAGAAGGTGCCGTGCCGCGTCGTCTTGCCCACCTCGTCGATGTCGAGGGTGCGGACGCACTTCTGCACACTGGCGGCGCGGTCGAACGGGGCCGGCTCATCACCGACGAAGTACGGCTTGAACGGCACCATGCCGGCGTTGACGAACAGCAGGGTCGGGTCGTTGTAGAGCAGTGGCGCCGACGGCACCACGGTATGGCCGCGACTGGCGAAGAACTCCAGGAAGCGGCGCCGGATCTCGGCGGTTTTCATGCGTCTGTCCTCGATGGCATTGCGGCTGGTGAGCCGGACGATCAGGTGGGCGAGCTACTCCTGGGGCAGGCCGAGGGACGTGCGGATCTCCGCCTCGCTCTCGGCCGTGGCAGCTCGCACCCGTTCGACGAAATCCTGTGCCGTACGCACCCCGGCGGTCACCGATTCGGCCACTCGGTTGCCGACGGCCTCCGGACTGGCGTGCTCCAGATAGTTGCGGACCTTGGACATGACGTAGATCGCCGCGCCCGCTCCGATCGCGATCCAGAACAACCGGCGCATCACGTACTCCTCGGCTTCGAACGGCGTTGCGGGGCCAGATCATGATGCCCGTCGGCGATCTCGAGCTCGGTCGCGGTGTTGCGGCGCAGCACCTTGCGGACTCCGGCGGTGAAGGCGGCGGTCTTGATCATCGGGCCGCCGAACGTGATGGTCAACAGCGATGACATCTGGGCGGCGTTCTTGGTCACCGAGGTGGCGTGCGAGCTCACGGTGGCGACGTCCTCGGTGACCACGGCGAGCTTGGACAGCTCGTCGTTGGTGGCCCGCACAGTGCCCTGGAGTTCGGTGAGGATCGGCACCGACTCTTGACCGATGTCGTGTACGGCGAGCCGCATCTCCTCCAGCACCCGGCCGAGTTTCAGCAGCGGCACGGCGATGAAGGCCACCAGCGCAACCAACGCCACGGCGGCGATCAGACCGGCGATCTCCCCTACTGACATCTCACTCCCTCGGATCGAACCGCATCGACCTTACCCTGTCGGGTGCCGGGCCGCTCAGCCGTTCTGATCCCCACTTCCGGCCCCGGCGTGTGCCTCAGTATGGGTCCTGGTGTCGGTCCCGGCGGCTCGGCCGAGCAGTTCCTCGATCCGCCGCATCCGGGTGCCCAGTGCGGCTTCCGCGCCGTTGTCGGTGGGCCGGTAGTACCTCGCGTCGAGGAGCTCGTCGGGCAGATACCGCTGGGCTGCGATCCCGTGCGGCTCGTCGTGGGCGTAGATGTAGCCCTGCCCGTGCCCGTGGGTCTTGGCGCCCGCGTAGTGCGCGTCCCTGAGATGCGGTGGCACCAGTCCGATCCGACCCGCTTCGACATCGGCCAGGGCAGCATCTATCCCGGTGATGACCGCATTGGACTTGGGGGCGAGGGCCAGGGCGATCACGGCTTGGGCGAGATTGATCCGGCCCTCCGGCATGCCGATGAAGTTCACTGCGTGCGCCGCGGCGATGGCAGTCTGCAGGGCAGTCGGGTCGGCCAGCCCGATGTCCTCCGAGGCCAAGATCACCAACCGCCGGGCGACGAAGCGGGGATCCTCCCCCGCCGCCACCATTCTCGCCAGATAGTGCAAGGCGGCCTGCACGTCGGAGCCGCGGATCGACTTGATGAACGCGCTGATCACGTCGTAGTGCTGGTCGCCGTCGCGGTCGTAGCGGACGGCCGCTTTGTCCACCGCCTGCTCGACGATCTCCGTGGTGATCTCGGCCCGCTCGACGGCCGCAGCCCCGGCCGCGGATTCCTCCAGGTAGGTCAACGCTCGCCGGGCGTCGCCACCACTCAACCGCAGCAGGGTCGTCCGGGCGTCGTCGGCCAGCAGGTAGGCCCCGGCCAGCCCGCGCTCGTCGGCGAGTCCGCGGTCGAGCAGGCCGGAGATGTCGTCATCGGTCAACGGCTTGAGGGTGAGCAGCAGCGACCGGGACAGCAGCGGCGCGATGACGGAGAAGCTGGGGTTCTCCGTCGTCGCGGCGATCAGGGTGACCAGCCGGTTCTCCACCGCCGGCAGCAACACATCCTGCTGAGTCTTGGAGAACCGGTGCACCTCGTCGACGAACAGCACCGTCGGCCGGCCGGTTCGCAATTCCTGCCGGGCCTGGTCCAGGACGGCCCGCACCTCCTTGACTCCGGCGGTGACCGCGGAGATCTCCACGAACCGGCTGTCGGTCTGCCGGGAAACCACCGCGGCGATGGTGGTCTTGCCGGTGCCGGGCGGACCCCAGAGGAAAACCGACATGGGTTCGCCGGCCGCCAGCCGCCGCAGCGGAGAACCGGGCGCCATCAGGTGGGACTGGCCGACGATCTCAGCCAGCGTGCGCGGTCGCATCCGGACCGCGAGCGGCAGTCCCTGCCGGTTCATGTCGGCGAGACTGCCGCCTGCCGCCGGCGAGGCTCCGGGCGAGGTGATGGCGCCGCCGAACAGGTCTTCGCTCATGAGCACCAAACTAGGGGCACCACGAGCGCACCATTACGCGAGCCGGAGTACTCAACGAGGTTTCACCCGGTCACGCGGGACGGTCCGGTAGTCGCGGGAAGGACCGCACCGTCGACGCCTGCAGCTCGCCTGAAGCTCAGGTATTGCGGGCGACTTCTCGGGCCAGGGCGGCCGGCATGTAGTCGTAACGGACGAAGGACCGGGTGAAGGTTCCGGTGCCGTGGGACACCGAGCGCAGCTCGATCGGGTAGCGGGAGAGCTCGTGCGCCGGAACCTCGGCATGGATGACGGCGTACCCATCGAGTTCGGCGGTCTCCGTGCCGTGCACCTGGCCCCGCCGGCCCCGCAGATCCGCCAGCACCGACCCCACCGAGTCGTCGGCCACGGTGATCTCGAGGGCGTCGATCGGTTCCAGGATGGCCACCGTCGACTCGTTCGCCGCTTCCCGGAGGGCCAACGCGGCCGCGGTCTGGAAGGCCATGTCGGAGGAGTCGACCGAGTGGGCCTTGCCGTCGACCAGGGTGATCTTGACGTCGACCACCGGATATCCGCTGAGCACCCCCTTGGCCAGCTGCAGTCGCGCGCCCTTCTCGACCGACGGGATGAACTGCCGCGGTACGGCTCCGCCCACCACCTTCTCGGCGAACTCAATGCCGGCACCGCGCTCCAGCGGCTCGATGTCGATCCGGCACACCGCGTACTGGCCGTGTCCACCCGACTGCTTGACCAGCCGGCCCTGGACGGTCATCGGCCCGACGAAGGTCTCCCGCAGCGACGTTCGCAGTTCCTCCACCTCCACGGCCACATGCCAGGAGTCCCGCAGAGCGCCGAGCAGCTTGTCGACGTGGGCCGGACCCATCGCCCACAGCACGACCTGGTGCGTTTCGGCGTTGTGTTCCAGCCGCATGGTGACGTCCTCGGCGACCAGGCGCTGCAGGGCGGACGCGAGCTTCTCCTCGTCGGCCCGCGAACTCGCGTGGATGGCGACCGGCAACAGCGGCTCGGGCAGCAGCCACGGCTCGACCAGAGCCGGCCTGGCCTTGCTCGACAAGGTGTCCGAGGTCTCGGCTCCCGCGAGCTTCGACACCAACACCAGATCACCGGCGATGGCGTAGGGCTTGGGCCGCGAATCCTCCAGGATCGGTGCCGACAAGGGTCCCACGCGCTCGTCGTCACTGTCGTGGTCGGGGTGACCCTCGACGTTTCGGCCGGCGAAACGAGCCAGGTGCCCCGAGACGTGCAGGGGTGTGTCGGCCCGCAGAGTGCCGGAGAACACCCGGACCAGGCAGAGCCTGCCGACGAACGGAGTGCTGGTGGTCCGCACCACCTCGGCCACCAGCGGTCCGTCCGGGTCACAGGACAGGTCGCCGTACGGCTTGCCGTCCGGGGTGTAGACAGCCGGCAGGGCCGCGGCCGCCGGTGAGGGAAAGCCCCGCTCGAACAGGTCGTAAAGGCCATCGACCCCCAGCCCGCTCGGCGCGTGGGTGCCGATGATCGGAAAGAAACGAGCCGTGGCGATGGCGGCCCGAACATCGTCGGTGACGCTGTCGGCGGTGATCTCCTCGCCGTTGAGGTGCCGTTCCAGCAGGTCCTCGTCCTCGGACTCCTCGATGATCGACTCCATCAGCGGTCCGCGCAGATCCTCGATCACCGCCTCCTCGTCGGGATCGGGTGGCCGTGACGTCGGTTCGGCGCCGGTGAAGTCCAGCACGCTGCGCCGCAGCAGGCTGATGCAGCTGGTGAGGCTCCCGTCGCTGCCCAGCACCGGCACCTCGAGTGGTTGGGCGTCGCCGAACGTGCGCTGGCAGCGGGCGACCGTCTCGGCGAAATCGGCCCGCGCCTGCTCCAACTTGGTGACCGCGACGGCGCGCGGCTTGTGCATCGCCTCGCACTCCCGCCACAACAGCCGGGTGGCGTCGTCGATCTCGTCATTGGCCGGCACCACGAAGAGCACCGCGTCGGCGGCCCGCAGGCCGGCCCGCACCTCCCCGACGAAATCGGGATTGCCCGGGGTGTCGAGCAGGTTCACCACAACCGTCCCGCTGGCGACGACCGCGGCAGTCAGCGACTGCGACGGAGTCGGCTCGCCGCGGGCGTGACGGGCGGGCGTGCGGGCCGCGACGAGCCGCTCGAACAGGGCCGACTTCCCAGCCCCGGCTGGTCCGACGAGCACGACGTTGCGGATCTGCTCCGGCGAGGCTGGCTCGCCGCGCCCACCCGGTTCGGCGCTGGCCATGCCTTACCTTTTCGTCCCCGACGGCCCGAGCACAAGAGGGCATCCGAGCGCATCCGAGGAGATATGAGGGGGATACGCGGGAATTGTGCGCGGGGTAGCGCGCAGCTCGGGGCGAGGCGGTGCGGATTCGGCGTGGCCCGGCTGGGTATGCATCGAATCCGATCTTCGGATGAGAAGGACAGACATGTCAGAACGAAATACATTGGTGCGCTCGTTGCACGATCTCGGCGTAGCCGCCTGGTTCGGCGGTTCCTTGATGGGCGCGATCGGCCTCAATGGGGCCACCGCCGAAGCGGAGAAACCGGAAGAACGGTTGCGCCTCTCCAGCTACGGGTGGGCGAAGTGGACGCCGGTGCAGATCGCCGCCATCGGCGCGCACGCCGTCGGAGGCCTCGGGCTGATCCTGAGCAACCGCTCGCGGCTGCAGTTCCAGCCGGGGGCAACCCCCAACACCGTGATCAAGCTCGTGCTCACCGTGGCCGCCGCCGGGGCGACCGCGTACGCGGGTGTCCTGGGCGCCAAGATCAGCGAGCGCCAGCACGAAGGCACGGTGGGAACCACCGAACCGGCGTCGTCGGCCAGTGACGAACTCGCCGCGGCACAGAAGCAGCTGCAGGTGCTCCAGTGGTCCATCCCGGCTTTGACCGCCGCCCTGATCGTGATGGGTGCCGCTCAAGGTGAGCAGCAGCGCGGCGCCGGCGGTCTGCTGGATGCGGTCATGCGGCCCGAGGAGAGCTCCGGCAACGCTGCGGCCCAGGCGGTGGACACCGCAAAGCGGGTGCTCCGGAGGGTGAAGTGAGCGCCGTGGACGCCTCGGGCAGTTCGGAGGGTTTGGACATCTGGGAGCGCATCCGGTACGCCCGGGACCAGGCGTTGGAGGCCGAACGGACCGAACGGAAGCGGATCAGCGACGCCGACAACGCCGAGCTGCAGCGAGCCGCGTCGACCCGGCTCGCCACCCGTCAAGCCGTACGGGAGGCACTGGACGACATCCTCGACGAGGAATCGGACCCGGAGGCCTGACCCCGGCCGCCACCACTGAGCCAGTTGCTCGGGTTGCTCGTCCCTGCTCGATGAGAAACTCGAGCAGGGAAGAGGGACTCGAGCAGCTGGTGACCGAGCGGGGGCCGTCAGTCCGGGAGGGCGTCGATCCCGGCTTCCTTGCGTTGGGCGGGCGTGATCGGCGCGGGAGCGTCGGTCAGGGGGTCGACCCCGCCTCCCGACTTGGGGAAGGCGATCACGTCCCGGATCGAGTCCGTGCCGGACAACAAGGCGCAGATCCGGTCCCAGCCGAAAGCGATGCCGCCGTGCGGCGGAGCGCCGAACGTGAACGCGTCCAGCAGGAAGCCGAACTTGTCCTGCGCGTCCTCCGGGGACAGACCCATCACGCCGAATACCCGCTCCTGGATGTCCCGGCGGTGGATACGGATCGAGCCGCCGCCGATCTCGTTGCCGTTGCAGACCAGGTCGTAGGCGTAGGCGAGGGCAGAACCGGGATCGGCGTCGAACGTGTCCATCGACTCCAGCTTCGGCGACGTGAAGGCGTGATGGACGGCGGTCCAGGCGCCCGATCCGACCGCTACGTCCCCGGCCGCTTCGGCGTCGAGGGTGGACTCGAACAGCGGCGCATCCACGACCCACAAGAACGACCACGACTGCTCGCCCACTGAACCCGTCGAAGGGATCAGGCCGTTCTTTCGTCCGATTTCCAACCGGGTCGCCCCCAGCAGCGACTGGGCGGCCCGTCGTCCCCCGGCGGCGAAGAAGACGCAGTCGCCGGACTCGGCCCCGGCCGCCGCAGCCAGACCGGCCCGCTCGCTCTCGGACAGGTTTTTCGCGACCGGGCCGCCGAGCTCGCCGTCCTCCCCGACCAGAACGTAGGCCAGGCCCCGGTGTCCGCGCTGCTTCGCGAACTCCTGCCAGGCGTCGAGTTGCTTCCGCGGCTGCGACGCCCCGCCCGGCATCACCACCGCCCCGACGTACGCGGCCTGGAACACCCGGAACGGCGTCTCGGCAAAGAAGCCGGTCAAGTCGGTGAGCTCCAAACCGAAACGCAGGTCGGGCTTGTCGGTGCCGAAGCGCTCCATCGCCTCTACGTACGTCATCCGCGGGAACGGGGTGCGGGCCGTGTGGCCGATCAGCGCCCAGATCTTGGTGATCAGCGCCTCGGTCAACTCGATGATGTCGTCCTGGTCGACGAAGCTCATCTCGACGTCCAGCTGGGTGAACTCCGGCTGCCGGTCGGCCCGGAAGTCCTCGTCGCGGTAGCAGCGGGCAATCTGGTAATACCGCTCCAAGCCGGCCACCATCAGCAACTGCTTGAACAACTGCGGACTCTGCGGCAGGGCGTACCAGGTCCCGGGCCTCAGCCGCGCCGGCACGAGGAAGTCGCGGGCCCCCTCCGGGGTCGACCGGGTCATCGTCGGTGTCTCCACCTCGACGAAGCCACGTTCGTCGAGCACCGCACGGGCGACGCGGCTGACCTCGCTGCGGAGCCGGATCGCTGCCGCCGGGCCGGGCCGGCGCAGGTCCAGGTAGCGGTACTTGAGCCGCACCTCCTCGCCGACATTCACCCGTTCGTCGATCTGGAAGGGCAGCGGCGCGGCCGGATTGAGCACCTCGATCGAGTCGGCCACCACCTCGACGTCACCGGTCGGCAGGTCCGGGTTGGCGTTGCCCTCGGGGCGCGACTCGACCCGTCCGCTGACGGCGACGCAGTATTCGTTGCGCAGGTCGTGCGCCCCCGACGCGGCCAGGATCTCATCGCGAATGACGACCTGGACGATCCCGGAGGCGTCGCGCAGATCGATGAAGGCCACACCGCCGTGGTCGCGTCGCCGGGCAACCCAGCCGGCGAGGGTCACGGACTGACCGGCGTCGGTGGCACGCAGGGTGCCGGCGCCGTGGGTGCGGATCACGAAATTCCTCCTGGGTCGGTGTCCGAGCGCTGAACTCCACGATCCTACGGGTCGGCCCTGGCGCAGCCCACCGAAATAGCTCTCCGAAGGGTCCATCCGAAATGTCCCCTCCGAAATCCCCCCTCCGAAATCTCCCCTCCGAAATCTCCCCTCCGAAATCTCCAAGGCCGCCACCCGTCCCCGGTGACAGAGTGAAGATGTGCTGCGACGCCTCCGGAATCGACCCGAGTTGAAGTTCTTCGCGGTCCTCGGCCGGGCCGCCCCGCTCCTCGCGGGCGCCTGGTGGCTGCTGCTGGCGGCCAGCGGGATCCTGCCGGCCCTGTTCGCCGTGGCCACCGGCGTGACCGTCGGGGTGGTGCAGACGGGCGGCGATCTCCGCGGTCCGCTGGTGTTGACCGGCGTCGTGTTCGTGCTGATGCAGGTGGTGACCCCGGTGCAGACGGCGGTCAGTCTGAATCTGGGCAACAGGGTCTCGGCCTGGCTGAACGAACGGCTGATCACGACCTGCGTCACCCCGAGCGGGATCGGGCACCTGGAGGACGCCCAGCTGACCGAGGACCTCACCGTGGCCCGCGAGTTCGACCGGGGACAAACCGGGCCGCCGATGTCTTTGAATGTCGATTTCGTGGCCAGCGGGCTCGTCGGCATCGCGGCCGGACTCGCCTCGGCGGTCGTGCTGGCCGGGTTCGCCTGGTGGGCCCCGGTGCTCTTGCTGTCGGCATGGGGGTCGACGCACTGGCTGTTGCGGGACAGCGGCGTCTGGAAGGACCGCAACACGCCGGGGGTTCGGGCGGCGCAGCGGCACGCCGACTACGCCTACGGACTGGCGGTGGAGCCGGCTCCGGCGAAAGAACTGCGGCTGTTCGGGCTCGCCGGCTGGGTGATCGCACGCTTCCGGGAGCGGCGCCAGGAACTCTTCGAGCTGCAGTATCGGGCCACCCGGTTGCGCGAGCGCTCCGTCGCGCTCTGCCTCATCATCGTGTTGCTCGCCAACCTGGCCGTTTTCGGTGCGCTGGGCGCGGCCGCGCGGGCCGGCCAGCTCTCCCTGGAGCAGCTGGTGATCTTCGCCCAGGTGGCGTTCGGGGTGAGCCTGATCGCGTTCGGCGGGCTCAACTGGGCCCTGGACGGAGCGGCCGCTCCCGTGCTCGCGGTCGAGCGCCTGGCGGCGGCGATGGCTCCGCGCGGAGCGTTGGCGTCCGGCACCGCCGCTGCGGCGAACCTGCGTCGGGAGCTGGTACTGGCCGACGTCGGCTTCCGCTATCTCGGTAGTTCGCGGCCGGTCTTCTCCGGTCTCGACCTGGCGGTGCCGGCGGGTACGTCGTTGGCCATCGTCGGGCAGAACGGGGCCGGGAAGACCACGTTGGCCAAATTGCTGTGTCGTCTGTACGACCCGGATGCGGGGGCGATCCGAGTGGACGGCGTCGACCTCCGCAACCTCGACCTCGTCGCCTGGCGGAGCCGGTTGGCGGCCGTCTTCCAGGATTTCGTGCGCTTCGAGTTGAGTCTGCGCGAGAACGTGGACCCGGCCGGGCTTGCCACCGACGACGACGTACGCGGGGCCCTCGCCGACGCCGGCGCCACGGCCGTGGCCGATCTCGACACCGTGCTGGCCACGGGCTATCCCGGTGGCACCGATCTGTCCGGCGGGCAGTGGCAGCGAGTGGCGCTGGCCCGCGCGCTGTGTGCCGTCCGCGGAGGGGCCCAACTGGTGCTGTTGGACGAGCCGACCGCCCAGCTGGACGTCCGCGGCGAGGCCGAGGTGTTCGACCGGGTGCTCGCCGCTACCGCGCATGTCACCACGATCTTGATCTCGCACCGCTTCTCGACGGTGCGGCACGCCGATCAGATCTGCGTCCTCGAGGATGGCCGGTTGGTGGAGCTGGGTCACCACGACGAACTGATCGCGTACGGCGGCCGCTACGCGACGATGTTCGAGCTGCAGGCCCGCCGGTTCGCCGCCACCATGGACTCCGATGGGGTGCTCTTCGATGTCCTCTGACCCTTCGACTGATCCTTCGACAGGCTCGGGCCGCGCATCGTCGCCCGTTGTGGACGACCTGCCGCCCGCCTGGTCGTCGATGTGGCGGCTGTGCCGGATCGGATACACCCACGAACCGCGGCTGCTGGCGGCCGTCGTGGCGCTGACCCTGATCCAGGCGGTCCCCGATTCGTTGTTCGCCCTCTGGTTGGCCCTGCTCGGCGGCGGGCTGTTGACCGGCGACGCCGCACTGGTGTTGGCCGTGGTCATCGCGATGGCGGTTTCGGTCACCTTGACCTGGTGGCTGGGCGTCGGCCGGGATCGGCTCACGCGACGGTTCCGGGACCGGGTGACGGTGGCCTTGGAGACCCACGTCGCCCGGCTGCTGGCCTCGGTGGTGGGACTGGAGCACCAGGAACGGACCGAATATCTCGACCGGCTCGCGGTGCTGCGCAATCAGGTCTTCGTGCTGGACCACATGTACCTGTCCCTGCTCACCACGCTCGGCTGGGTCGTCCGAGTGGCGGTGACGGTGGTCCTGCTGGCGAGTGTGTCGCCGTGGCTGATCCTGCTCGTGCTGTTCGCCGCCCCCCCGGTGCTCAGTTCGACGTGGCGACCGGCCGTCGAGCGCTCGGTCGAGGAACGGTACGCCAGGCACGTGCGGCTGGCGGACCACCTCTTCGATCTCGGTACCAGCGCGGCGGCCGGCAAAGAGGTGCGCGTCGCCGGAGTCGGGCCGAACCTGGCCAGGCGGCGTCGAGTCGAATGGCACCGCTGGTACCGACCGGTCTCGCGGGCGCGGTGGATCACGGCCGGCTCCCACGCCGTGGCCTGGGCGGTGTTCGGTGCGGGCTACGTGGGCGCGGTGATCTTCGTGGCCGCCGTCCTGCAGGCAGGGCCGACGGCCGTCTTGTTGATCTTGGCTGCGGGCGCCCGCCTCTCGGCGTACGTGGGTGCGACCATCGGCGAGATCGGTTTCCTCCGGGGGACCTGGATGGACGGTGCCCGACGGCTCGTCTGGTTGGAGAATTACGCCGCGACGGGCCGAGCCGAGACCGACGCGATCGTGCCGGAGCGGTTGGAGCGCGGGATCCGCATCCAGCACGTGTCGTTCCGCTACCCCGGGTCGGACCGGCTGGCGCTGGACGACGTGAGTGTGACGATCCCTGCCGGTGCGGTGGTGGCCCTGGTCGGGGAGAACGGGGCCGGCAAATCCACCCTGGTGAAGCTGCTGGCCAAGCTCTACGAGCCCCAGCAGGGCGTCATCATGATCGACGACGTAGCCCTCGCTCGGTTGTCGGCGGCCGATTGGCGAGCACGGCTGACCGGGGCGTTCCAAGACTTCTTCCGGTTCGAGTTCGCGGCCCAGCGCAGTATCGGGCTGGGTGACCTGGCCGGATTGGACGACGAATCGGCGGTCGGTCGCGCCGTCCGCCGCGCCGGGGCCGCCGACGTCGTCGAGCGGCTGCCCGACGGCCTGGCCAGCCAGTTGGGGGCCACCTGGCCCGGAGGTCAGGAACTGAGCTTCGGGCAGTGGCAGAAGCTGGCGCTGGCCCGAGGCTACATGCGTACCGAGCCGCTTTTGATGATCTTGGACGAGCCGACCGCGGCGCTGGACGCGGAGACCGAGCACGAATTGTTCGAGCGCTTCGCCGGCGCCGCCCGCAGCACCGAGGTGGGTGGCATCACGATCTTGGTCTCGCACCGCTTCAGCACCGTGCGCTCGGCGGACTTGATCTTGGTTTTGGACGGGGCCCGGTTGATCGAGGTCGGCAGCCATGATGCGCTGCTGGCGGCGGGCGGGAGCTATGCCGAGCTGTACCGGATCCAGGCGGCGGCGTACCGGCCGCGGTGAGGCTCTTTTCCAGGCGGGGATCGGTTGTCGGGTACAACTGTTGTATGCGTCGGCTGTGCCTGCTCATGCTGGCCTTGGGGCTGGTGGTGCTGTCGGTCGTGGTCAATCCCCAGCGAGCGCTGGCCTGCGACTGCACCGGGATCAGCACCCGGCGGGCGCTTGCGCAGTCCGATGCGGCCTTCGTCGGCACGGTGCTCCGGATCGACGAGGTCGGCTCTCGCGACGGCCGCCGAGCCGACATCCGGTTCGCCGTGCAGCGGGTGTTCAAGGGCACGGTGTACGCCGAACAGGTGGTCGCCTCGGCCCCGGATCCCGCGGCCTGCGGATTGACCCCCCAACCGGGCAGCAACTGGGTGATCTTCGCCGTCGATGCGGTCGAGGGCACCGGCTCCAGCGCTGTATACCGGCTCCGGACGACCGTGTGCAGCGGCAACCTGCCCACATCCTCGCCACCCCAGATTCTGGGCGCCGGATCCGAGCCGCAGCCCGGCGCCTCCGACCGCGAGGAACGCGCAACCGGGACCGACGCCACCTTGACTCGGGGCCTGATCATCGCCGGCATCGGCGGTCTGGGCCTGCTGGCCCTGATCGCGATCGGTCTCGGCTACCTGTGGCGGCCCGGCCGGAACCGCAGTCCCTGAGCCGGTCGGTGGGTGCCGATCTAGCCCCCCGCAGCCGGCCGCACGTTTCCCATCTCTGGCTTGACGACGCGCCGCGGAGCTGGCTCCGTCGCCGTGTCGTGCCACTAGAGATGGGAAACGTACGCAGCCGGCGCGGACCGCGCACTGGCGGTGCCATCGGTAGCGTTGTCGTCGTGACGGATGATCGCCCCGCCCGGGTGGAGGACGTTCATGCGTTCGCCGGTGCGATGCCGTACGTCACGGTGCAGACCGGCCCGCGCGGCAACAAGGTGTATCAGGTGGGCGGGAAGAGCTTCGTGTTCTTCCGCACGCCGCGGCCGGACGCCCACGATCTGGTCACCGGCGAGCGGTACGACGACGTGATCGTTTTCTGGGTGCCGAGTGAGGGCGACAAGGAGGCGCTCGTCCAGGACCCCGATTCGCCGTACTTCAGCACCCCGCACTTCGACGGCCATCCCTCGGTGCTGGTTCGGGCCAGCAGACTCGGTGAGCTGACCCGGGCGGAGGTGGCCGAGGTGATCGAGGATGCCTGGCTTTCGCGGGTGTCGAGGCGACGCCGGGAGCAGTGGCTCGACACCCACCCGGCGAGCGGGTGAACGTCAGTCTCCCCGGTCCGGGAAGCCGATCACGCTGTTGACCAGGGGAAGTTGCCCGCGCCGTTCGCCGGCCCGGCCGGTGACCCCGTCCGCGGCGAACTGTCCCTCGTAGCCGAACTGGTCGATGACGAACGGCAGATTGTCCGCGTCCAGCGGGAACGGCGACGCCATCACGTGGAAGTGCAAGTGCGCCTCGCTGGTGTTGCCGCTGTTGCCCGTTCGGGCCAGCTCCTGACCGGGTCGGACATGATCCCCGACGCGGACCCGCATGGTGCCGGGCCTCAGGTGGGCGTAGAACGCGTACACGTCATCGGCCAGCCGGAGGACCACATGGTTGCCGCCCAGTCGGTCGAACGGGATGCCGGACATCATCACCTGCGGAGTCGCTTCGGGCATCCCGTCGAACACGTTGACGATCTCACCGGCCCCAACCGCCAGCACCGGCTGATCCCAGGCGTAGTAGCTCTGGTTGGCGCCCCGATCGCCGTTGAAGGTCGCCAGCAACCCGGTTGCCTCGTCGGCGAGCGGACGGGTCTCCGGGTCGATCCGCACCCAGTCGATCGCGTACCGCTCGGCCGGGTTGAGCCGGCCGCCGACCGGCACGACGGCGCCCCGGTGCGCGTTCATCGGACCACAGGCGTTGGCGGCGAACCAGTGCGGACCGGTGAGCGGCGCGCCGATCTTGATCGGTACCGCCGGATCGACGGCGGTCACCGCCCCCAGCTGAGCGATGTCGTGGGGGAACTGCTGGGCGTACTCCGCCTGCTGCGGGCGGACCTCACCGAACGTGGCCCGGACCTCGTGCACGAGCCGGCGCGGAACCTCCGCACCGTCGGCCAGCACCGTGTCCATGATCACGACCGTGGTGCTGCCCGAGGCGATGGTCGCCACCGGCTGAGGCGGCACCGCGAACTCGCCGACCAGCAACGAGTTGGCGATGATCTCGTCGGCGGTCATCGTGGTGAGCACCGCACCGGACGGCTCGTCGGCCCGCGCCGTGAGCTGGATGATCGTGGCCGGCCGGGCACCGGAGTTGAAGATCGTCAACTCGTACGCCAGATGGCGGCGGTGGTCGGTCCCCACCACGGGCACCGGAGCCGGGCCGACCGGCGTGATGATCAACGGGGTGAGCTTGTCCCCGAACTCGAGCTTCGTCTGGTCCACATCTGCCCTCTCACCCCGCCCGATGAGTGCCGTCGCCCGCGGACCCGATGCCGCAACCGCCACCAGCATGCTAACGACCGAGCCTCGCGGCGGCCAGACCATCAGGGCCGGAAGGCCGAGCCGATCCGATCGAGGGCGCCGTCGGTGACGGGCAGGGCGCCCCGCCGGACGGCCTTGACCAGCTCGGCATGATCGGCCTCGGTCTGGTCGGCGTAGGCGCGCGCAAAGCGGCCGAGAGCCCGGTCCAGCTTGTCGGAGTGGCCGGCGTAGCCCGCGATCATGGAGGCGCCGCTGGTCCGCGCGTGTCCCTTGGCCAGGAGGTGTCCGACGATGCCGGCGTAGTCGGCCAGGGCCGCGGCGTCGATGGCGTCGAGGGGAATGGTCCCCTTCATGTTGCGGAACTGCCGAACGTAGTACTGCCGGTCCTCGACCGTGGTCCAGCCGAGCAGCGGATCGCTCACGGTCTGCAACGCCTGCTGGTACTCCACCACCCGCTGGCCCTGGTGTGCGTGCCAGGCCGAGTCACCGTGCACGTACTGGGCCAGAACCGAGCGCCGGGCCTGCTTGAGTTGCAGGAACAGCACGTCGTCGGGACTGCTGCCCTCCAGCAGCGCCACGTACGCGCGCAGTCCGACGCTGCCCACCCCCACGACCTTGTGGGCGATGTCGACCAACGTGTAACCGCCGAGGACCCGGCGCCAGTGCGGCGCCAAGGTGGCCAGGTAGTCGTCCAGTGCCGCCGCGATCAGGTCGCCGTCCCGTTCCGGGATGTGGGTGATCAGCGGGGGTTGGTCGACGATCTGCCGCCGGCCCTCGTGCTCGCGGGTGAACCGGGGCAGCGCCCGGTCGCTGGTCCGGTGCCGGGCCCGCTTGGCCGACCGTGCGATCTCGGCCCGCAGCGACTTCTCGGTCGCGGTCTCGTGCAGCCGGTCGACGTCCAGCCGATTGTAGGAACGCATCAGCAGCGGCTGGTCGGCCAGGAAGTCGACTTCGTCTCGGTACGCCGCCACGCAGGACCTGACGGCCGCCGCGCACTGTTCCTCGCTCGAGGAGTTCTCCCGGCCCGCCACCCAGATGCTCGCCACGAGGCGGCGCAGATCCCACTCCCAGCTACCGGGATGCGCCTCGTCGAAGTCGTTCAGATCGATCACCAGCTCACCCTCGGGCGAGGCGTAGAAGCCGAAGTTGCCGAGGTGGGCGTCGCCGCAGATCACCGGAGTGATCCCCGTGGACGGTAGTCCGGCGACGTCGGACGCCATCACGATCGCGGTGCCGCGGAGGAACCCGTACGGGGAGTTGATCATGCGACCGACCCGGATCGGGACCAGCTCGTCCAGTCGTCCCTCGTGCGACTGCTGCACCAGTGCGATCGGGTCGGGACGGTCGGCCGGGGGTTCCCAATGGCCCAACGACTTGCGCGGCACCTGTTGCCTTAGCGCCTTGCCCAGTGCGAACCGTTCCGACCGCGAGCTGGGCCGGAGCCGCAGCGAGCCGAACGCGTCACTCTCGGCGCTGGCCAGCACGACGTGCGCACGCCTTGTGGTCATGGTCGCATCAGACCAGATCCCGCCCGAGAAAGTTGGCCAAGCGTTCGGCGGCGGCCCGCGCCGCCCGCTGATCGGCCGCCGAGCAACTCGACGCGAGCTCCCGCTCGACCGCGACCCGCCGGCCGGAGACGGTGCGCTTCCACAGACCGACGTTGCGGTCGTCGATGATCACCGAGCCGCGGAAAAGATCTTCGCCAGGCGGGTGCGGGTGGCCGTCAGCCGGTGAGAAGTTGATCCTCGGATAGCTCAGGGTCAGCTCGTCGTAGAGCGGGATCAGCCAGGCCTGATCGCCGCGCGGCGCCGGCTCGGGTGCGCCGGCGGCCCACCAGACGGTCAGACCGTCCACGTCGGCCGCCAGCACCCGGTCCGCAAGCCGTTCGACCGCCGCCTGGGCATCGGCCGAGGTCAGCGACGACCAGCGGGTGAAGTCGGCGAGAGTCGCCGGTCCGTGACCGGTCAGAAACCGGATCAACAGCTCCGCGGTCGGATCCTCCGGTCGGCGTACCGAGCGGCCGACCAGGAGCTCGTCCAGCCGCCGGTAGGTGTGTTGAGCGCCTCGAAGCGGTCCGCTGGCGACCAGGCCGTCCAGTTCGGCCGACATCAGGATGTAGGCCAGCCGCAACCCGGTCGCCTCGATGCCGTGGTCGGCCAGCAGACCACCCAGCTCCGGCCGGGTCAGCGCCGTGCCGCCCGCGAGCGCCTCAAGCAGCACCGCCGCGGTCCGGTCCCGGGTGGCCGGGTCCAACCCCGTCTGGCGGTACATGCCCTCGTTGCGCTGGTGCACCCGGGCCGAGGTCGTGGCCTGGATCCACCCGATGTCTTCGGGGGTGACGTAGTGCCAGGTGGGCCGCAGGATGTGGGTCCGCAGAAAGTCCCCTGTGTCGAACTCCCGCTGCACGTCGGCGTAGTTCAGGGCCCGCTCCGGCGACCACGTTCGCAGACCCAATGACCAGAAGCCGTGCGCCCACTCCTGCGATTGGACGCAGCCCAGCAGGCCGACCACCTCGGCCGCGGTGACCGGGCCCGGGATGGTCAGACGCTGCGTGGCCAGCCGCCGGCGGAGCACCTCCGACCTCGAGAACTCCGACCTCGCGAACTCCGACCTCGCGAACCTCGACGCCGACGGGGCCACCTCAGCGCAGCTTCGCCGCCATGCCGCGGATTCGGTCCCGCAGACCACTGACCTGCGGTCGCACCGAATGGGAGCGGAGCGAATCGAGTTCCTTCTTCATCGCGTACAACTCCGCCGGCGGCAGGCCCATCAAGGTGCCGACCGGCGGCGGGAACTTGGTGGCCGCCAGTTGGTCGGTGAACGCCTGCGGGTTCTCGCCGGGCGTGAAGACGTGGCGCAATCCGTGCCGACCGAGGAACGCGGCGAAGCGCTCCCACAGGGCCGGATGCTCGCGGTGCATCGAATCCCATTCCGCTTCCGCGTACAGCTCGATGGGATCGACGCGATCCTCCAGTTCCGGCAGCAACCGGTGCGGGATGCTGTGATACGTCGCCAGTTCCAGCGTTCGCGAATCGTGGGCCAGCACCAGAGCCGGGGTGCCGGCGAGCACGGCCGCGATGTTGCCGTGGATCCGGGTGCCGAACGAGAAATCGTAGGTGGCCAGGTGATCGAACCAGGTCTTCGGATCGAGGCAGAACCGGATCCGGTCGGACTTGATCAGCGGGTGGTCGAGGTAGATCGGGACGCCGCTCTCCACCGTGGCGCGCTGGTTCTCCATCGGGAAATGGCCCCGCACCATCAGATTGAGGGTCCGCAGATCCTGCGGCAGGTACACCAGGTTCGGGAAGCGCTCGGCCAGGTCGATCGACACCGGCCCCATCTGCGGCAGGTAGGGCGAGATGTTGAGGGCGATCGGTGAGCGCGGCTCGAGAGCGGCCACCTGCCGCGTCGGCTCCAGGTTCGGCCCGTTCATGAACATCGACGGGCAGCCGATCACGTCGATCTCGTTGTCTCCGAAGCCCAGGCCGACCAGGTAGTCGCGGGTGAACTCGCCGCGCACGCCGATCGACGGGGACCGCTCCAGGACCGCCCGGACGAACCGCTGCACCGTCGGACCCAGCTGCTCGCCCCGCTTGGTGTACTCGCCCTCGATGGTGGCCTGGGCGCCGACCCCGACCACCGTGACGGGGATCTTGAGTCTCTCGATCAGATCCGACAGTCCGTCGAGGGAGCGGGCGTAGTTGGGTCGGAACGCATTGGCCAGCGGAATGACGACGTGGTCATGATCAGCGTTGACCGAGTGGGCGGACTGGCCGATCAGTCCCGACGTGCGCACGGTGCTGGAGGCGGTCGACAGCAAGCGGATCGCGGCTTGCGCGAACACGAGGTTGCCGACATTGCTGCCGAACAGGTTCTTGTTCAGGACCTTTTTCGCCGACGCCACCCGGAACGGGGACTTGTGGGCGCGGACCAACAATCGGCTCACGTCAGGCATCCTCTCGTGCTTGGGACTGTGGATCGGGCAGCGACCCGGGCGCAGCGTGCACCTGGGGCCGGAGATCGTGGGTCGGCGGCGTCCACCAGCCGGCGTCGGCCGGCACCTGCTCGCCGGTGCGGATGTCCTTCACCTCACTGTCGGGTGCCCGCCCGAACCAGACGTACGGAATGCCGCGCCGGTCGGCGTAGCGGATCTGGCGCCCGTACCGGTCGGCCTTCGGGGCAACCTCGGTGGCGATCCCCCGGGCCCGCAGTTGCTCGGCCACCGCGACCGCGTCGCCACGGTGCTCCTCGTTCTCCACCGCGACCAGGACGACGGTCGGCACCGACCGGGAGGCGACCAGCAGCCTGCCGGCCAGCAGGGGGGCCAGGAGCCGGGTCACTCCGATGGAGAGCCCTACGCCCGGATAGCTGGTCCGGCCGTCGCTGGCCAGCGCATCGTAACGGCCGCCCGAGGCGATCGCGCCCCAGGATTCGAAACCCACCAGCTCGGTCTCGTACACCGTCCCGGTGTAGTAGTCGAGACCCCGGGCGATCCGCAGGTCGGCCACGATCCGGCCGGGCACGCTGCGATTCGCGACCCGGACCAGCTCGGCCAGCAACACCAGACCCTCCTCGAGCAGCGGATGCTGGACGCCCAGCGCAGTCACCCGGTCCACGAACGACTCGTCCGGGGCGGAGATGCGGGCCAACGCCAGGCAGGCGTCCGCCTGGGCACCGGTCAGCCCCGCCTCTTCGGTGAGGAGGAGGTGCACCCGGTCGGCACCGATCTTGTCGAGCTTGTCGACGTGCCGGAGCACCGGCAGCGGGTCGCCGATGCCGAGGCCGGCGTAGAACCCTTGGGCGAGCATCCGGTTGCTGACCCGCATCAGCACCGGTGGGACACCGAGGTCGACGTGCAGTCGCTCGAGCGCGGCCAGGGTGACCAACGGCAGCTCGATGTCGTGGTGGGTGGCCAGAGAGCTCGCGTCGACGATGTCGATGTCGGCCTGGGTGAACTCCCGGAACCGTCCCTCCTGCGGCCGTTCGCCGCGCCACACCTTCTGGATCTGGTAGCGCCGGAACGGAAACGACAACAGGTGGGCATGCTCGAGGACGTAGCGGGCAAAGGGCACCGTCAGGTCGAAATGCAGTCCGAGCTCGGCGCGGGCGGCGTCGCCGGCCTGGAGTCGGGAGACGGCATACACCTCCTTGTCGATCTCGCCCTGCTTCGCCAGCCGTTCCAGGGGCTCGACCGCACGGGTCTCGATGGAGGCGAAGCCGTGCAGCTCGAACGTCTCCCGGAGCCGATCGATCACGTACTGCTCGATGATCCGGGCGTCCGGGGCGTACTCGGGGAAGCCGGACAGCGGCTTGGGGCGACTCACGGAAAGCTCCTGGAGTTCGGTTCACGACGTCAGGCGCAGGTACGGGTTGTGCACCCGCTCCCGGGCGACGGTGGTCTGAGGGCCGTGACCGGGCAGCACCACCGCGTTGTCGGGCAACGGCAGCACCTTCGTACGCAGACTGTTCAGCATGTCGGCGTGGTTTCCCCCTGGCAAATCGGTGCGACCGATGGATCCCGCGAACAGTACGTCGCCGGTGAAGACCACCCCGTCGATGTCCGCATCCGGATAGTCGCTGCGATACATCACCGATCCCGGGGTATGGCCCGGCGCGTGCAGGGCCTCCAAGCTGAGACCCGCGACCTCGACAGTGCTCCCGTCGGTCAGCTCGCGCACGTCGTCGGGCTCGACGAAGGTCGCAGTGCCGCCGGTCAGCTGCTCGACCATGCCCCGGGTCTCGGGACTCATGGCCCGCCAGGGATCGGTGAGCAGAATCCGATCGTCGGGGTGGATCCAGCAGCTGGACGAGTAGGACCGGCAGAGCGGGGCGACGGAGAACAGGTGGTCCAGATGGCCGTGGGTCAGGATCAGCGCGACCGGCTTGAGGTGCGCGTCCTCGATCACCTCGCGGACCCCGGAGGCCGCCTCGTACCCGGGGTCGATGATCACGCACTCGCCCCGGGTCTGCCCCGCGATCACGTAACAGTTGGTCTGCCACGGGCCGGCGGGAAACGAGGCCAGGAACATGATCGCGAGACTATCGGGCAGGATTGCGCTATGAACGACGCCGCGGGGCCCGCCTCGTTCGGTCGGGTGGACCCCGACGGAACGGTCTGGGTGCGCACCGCGGCCGGGGAGCGGAACGTGGGGCAGGTGCCGGATGTTCCGGCGGAGGAGGCGCTGGCCTTCTTCACCCGCCGCTACGAAGCGCTGGAGCTCGAGGTCGCCCTGCTGGAGCGCAGGATCCGTTCCGGCGCCCTGTCCCCCGACGACGCCACCTCGTCGATCCGCACCGTACGAGCGACCCTGACCGACGCGCACGCCGTGGGTGATCTGGACGGTCTGAGCGCTCGCCTGGAGGCTCTGGGGGCGATCGTCGCGGAGCAGCGGGCCGCTCGCAGGGCCGAGCGAGCCCGGCTCGGGGAGGAGACGAAGGCGACCAAGCTCCGGTTCGTCGAGGAGGCCGAGCGGCTCGCCGCCGGCACCGACTGGCGAGGCGGCGTCAACCGGTTCCGGGCCCTGCTCGACGAGTGGAAGGCCCTGCCCCGGCTGGACCGGGCCACCGACGACGAACTCTGGCACCGCTTCTCGGCGGCCCGGACGACCTACACCCGGCGGCGGAAGTCCCAGTTCGCCAAGCAGGCCGAGGAACGGGAGACCGCGCGGGTCGCGAAGGAGCAGCTGGTCGTCGAGGCCGAAGCCCTGGCCGGATCGACGGACTGGGGGCCGACGACCGGCGCCTACCGCGATCTGATGACCCGGTGGAAGGCCGCTGGGCCCGCTCCCCGCGCGGTCGACGAGGACTTGTGGCGGCGGTTCCGCGCGGCCCAGGACACGTTCTTCGGGGCCCGGCAGGCCGCTCAGAGCGAACAGGACACGGAGTTCCGGGCCAACGCGGAGGCCAAGGAACAGTTGCTGGTGGAGGCCGAGCGGTTGCTACCGGTCCGCGACCCGGGGGCCGCCCGGAGCGCCTTCCGCGAGGTGTTGAATCGTTGGGCCGCGATCGGCAAGGTTCCGCGTGATCTGATCAAACCCTTGGACACCAGGCTGCGGGCCGTCGAGTCGGCGGTCAAGCAGGCCGAGGAGGATCGGTGGCGTCGCAACAATCCCGAAGCCCGTGCTCGCGCCGAAGACACCGCGGCCAAACTGGAGGCGCAGATCAGCGTCCTGGAGGAGAAGGCCGCCAAGGCAACGGCCCGCGGCGACAGTGTCGCCGCCGGCGAAGCCACCGAGTCGGCCGACACCTATCGCGAATGGTTGGCCCAGGCCCGGCGGGCCGCGAGCGATTTCGGCGGCTGACGGTTTGTGTCCGTCGCGATGCCACGACTTCCGACCAACGTGAGAGGACCAGCGATGGCAGACAAGATGGGCAAGGGCAGCGCCACCGCGCAGAAGGCGAACGCGAAGGCTGCCAAGGAAGGGAAGTCGAATCCCCGCAAGTCCTCGGCCGCCCAGGCCGAACTCGGCAGGAAGGGTGCGAAATCCAAGGGCAGTAAGTCCAAGGCCGGTAAGTCCAAGAACGGTAAGTCCAAGAACGGCAAGTCCAAGAACGGCAAGTCCAAGAACGGCAAGTCCAAGAGCGGGCAGTCGAAGTCCTGACCCATACCCGGACATCGGCAACGGGTCGGTCGCAGCAGGTGCCGCACCATGATGTGATTCCGTGGTCCAGTGTTCGACCAGCTGCCCGAGTCGGTGATCCCCTCGGCGTTGGGCCCAGACGTCCGGGTCGCCGACGTGACGAGCCTGCAGGAAGGGCCCGATTCGGCGGTCCTGCTGGTCACGCTGGCCCCCGCCCGGCGGGTGGTGGTCAAGGTCAGCGGCCCGGAGGACCACCGCATCGACTACGAACGGACCCTGACGATCAGCGCGATGGCCCGGGCAGCCGGGGTGCCGACCGCTGAGGTGCTGGCGGCCGGCACCCTCTCTGGAGAGCGGCCCTGGCGGTATCTCATCCAGGACCACATCGCCGGAATGGCCTGGCGCCTCCTGCGTCCCCGACTCGGACCCGACGAGATCCGGGTGGCCCAGCGGCAGCTCGCCGAAGCGGTACACGCCCTCCAGTCGCTCAGCTTCGGCTCATTCGGAGAGATAGACCGTGCCGGACGGCCGGGCGGGCAGTCGCTGCTCGACGCCCTCCGGACCCGGGCCCGCCTGCGGATCACCGACGAGGGTTCGCGGGCTCTGTTCGAGCGTCTCCTCGCTCGCGACGCCCACTACTTCGCCGAGCCGCAGCCCGCGACGCTGAGTCACGACGACCTCCACCACGACAACGTGATCTTCCGAGCGGAGGAGGGTGGCTGGCGTCTCGCGGCGGTCCTGGATTGGGACAAGGCCTGGGCCGGACCGCCCGAGTCCGATCTGGCCCGGATGTCGCTCTGGGACGACATGACGGGTCCTGGCTTCTGGGCCGTGTACCCCGACCCGTTCCTTTCCGACAGCGCGGCAAGCCACCGGGCGTTGATCCACCAGCTGTTGTGGTGTCTGGAGTACCCGGACCTCACGCCCCGGCACCTCGCCGACACCGCCCGGCTGGTCGATCTCCTCGATATCGGCTGACCGCGTCGGCGATGAGTTCGCCGGGCCTCCGTAGTCGCACCGGTCGCAGATTCAGTAGTGACTACGGATCTCTGAGCCCCGGCTCCTGCGGTCGACTGAGTACACCGCGCCGCCCCCGCGCGAACCGTCAGCCGAGGAGAACCATGACCATCCTGGATCAGCAGCTCGAGGCCGCACCGACCGTTGACGCTCCCGGAGTTCGCTACGCCGCCACGCTGCGACGCAACACCGCCGATCAGCAGTACGTCCTCGGGGTGACGCAAGCGGAGCTGCGGGCTCGCTACAACGACTTGTGGCCCGCGGGCTGGCGACTGCTCCATCTCCGCGGCCACGGCGTCGAAGACGGCGCACGCTACACAGCAATCTGGAAGCGGTCCCTGCGCTCCGAGATCGCCGTCTACGGCGTGGCCCTGGACGAGCTGACCGAGCGTTATCGCCGGC
>CAVVTA010000012.1:0-392813 GCA_963751045.1 uncultured Actinomycetota bacterium | reverse complement strand
TCCACCCACCGCAAGGACGCCTGGGGTCCCTACCCACACGACAGTACGGCTACGGCAGGCACAAATCCGGCGTCCTGAACGGTGCCGACGGGATCGGTGGATCTCTGGATCGCGGATTCAAGTCCCACCGCCCACTCAGAGAGCAGTGCTCCCCGATGAGCCACCGGCGGTCGCCGCCTCGCATCGCACCGCGAAGTTTCCTGAATTGGCACCATGCCGGGTTGAAGTCTGATACGTTCTCCCGAACTCGAGCCCTGGGCGCGACGGACAACGATCCTGTCGTCCGCCGGCCGCGAGGCTTCCATCCACTGATCCTCGGGGGGACAGAATGGCACTCATCCGTAACGCACTGATCACTGGCGCGGTGGCTGGCATGGCCCTGGCAGGTCTTGCCGCCCCAGCATCCGCCGCGGTCAACCCCAACGACCCGGCGTATTACGGCACAGACTGCTCCAAGGTGGAGTACGTCGATGGGACGAAGTCCTATGTTGTCCAGCCCGGCGACACGGTCTACATCAAGACCGGCACGGTGATCACCGCCTACACCAACACCACCGGCGCACCGGTGACGCTCTACTTCGCCAAGGACATCAGCTTCGTCATCACCTGCCCTGGCGAGCCGTACCCGCCAAGCTGACGCTCGAAGAGCACCCTCACCGGTCAGGCGGCCCAGTCGCCGGCCGGGTGGGACACTGCGCACAGCGATGATCTTAGCCGGCGCTGCTCACGGAGGGGTTCCGCGAGAACGCCGGCTCGGCCGGTGCTGCCTACCGGGCAACTGGCGTGCCCTGCGGGAAGAAGATATCCGCCATCGTCGAGGCGCCTCCGAATGCAGCTTTAGCACCCTCTGGACGCATACCTGTGCGCCGGCCGTGGGCCGCCCGTGCGAGTTCGAGAGTGCCCGAGAGGCTTCGTCGGAGCTGACGACTGGAGGACTCCTCGAGCGCGTGGCCGGAGTCGTGGCGACCGAAACTGATCCGGCCGGTACCGCGAAGAGAGCCGTTCGCAAGTGACCGCCCTCATGGGCGGGCGGAATTGGTCAATTAAGTTCCGGCAGAATGGTGTACCAGCAGCCGGGGACCCTGTCGCTAAACCGGTAGGTGACGGTCATCGGGTGATCCTTCCAGAGCACTCTCGAATGGAGCCACCACGATGACCGTCAATCCCAGTATTGACTCTGCCCGGTTCCTGCAAGAGGAGCTGGCCCAGGCAAGCCCGGATCTGCTGCGGGACCTGCTGGCCAGCTCGTCAACACCTTGTAGTCGGCTCAGGCCGATGCCGTGGGCGGCACCGAGTACGGCAGCCGTGACCTGGGGCGGACGAACCGCCGCAACGGCGACCGGCACCGAGCTCGCACCCTGGTGGGCACCTTGGATGTGGCGGTGCCGAAGCCGCGCGAGAGGCAACGAGGCGTTCTCCAGCTCCCTGATTTGCCACTGATCGGGCCGCGCTGGGCCGCGAGCCTGCTTCCTAGGATGCGCACCACCCGGCGGGGCACTGCCCCACCCTGACGATCTTGTCGCGCGTCGGCCATGAAAGCTCCTTTGGCTCACAGACTCAGGCTTGCGACAACAGTGCCTCTCAAAGGGAATAGGCCCCGCATAACGCTTCGACTGGTCCACAGTGTTTGCGGATGCCACCGGAAAGCGGATCAAGGTAGGTCGATCCCAGCACTCGCTCACTTCGCTGGTGTCGCTCCGGGGACGTTCGACCTCACTCCTCATCGTATTGTTGCGGCCTCGGCGAGCGACCGAGCCGTGCCCTCCCCGACGAAGCGACGCCGGTCATTAGTGCGAGTGCCGTTGGTTCCCCCGTCGAGGTTGACAGCGGGTGAGATCAAGACTCGGTGAGGCTGCTGAAGCGGACGAAGCCCTTGGTCCGCTCGAGAGACGCCCACGCCCGTCGAGCATCGCGGCTTTCGGCGCTCCCTCGTCCACGAAATCACTGACCCAGACACCTAGACTCCCGCACACCGGGGGTTGGTCGACGCGCGAAAGGAGCGCGAAGTGTCGAGGAGTCTGTTGTGACGCATGGTCTCGTCGGGACCCTTCACTGCCGAGCTACCCCGTGGGTATGACTGGCACCTTGCCGATTGACGATGAGTTCCGCCATCGGGCGCTGAAGAGGCGAGACGCTTGGTGGGTCGTTCTCGTCATCGATCCGCTTGCCCTGCCCGTCCTCGCCATGTTGGCTCGACTTTCCTGGGTGACCCCGATACGGCTGACTGTCGTGGGAGCTGCCCTCGGAGTGGCGGCGGTGGCCAGCTTTGGCACGGGCCACTTGGTTCTCGGCGCCATCTTGTTCGAGCTGCGGTTCTTCTTCGATTGCCTCGACGGGAAGTTGGCGAGAGTGCGCGGGGTGACGTCGCCGCGGGGCGCTTTCCTCGACCTCACGATGGACGTTGTGCTCATCAGCAGCGCCATGGGTTCGCTGGGCTGGCACCTGAGTCGGGCCCCGGCCCGCGTGCCGCTCGAGCTGTCAGCGGCGTGCACGGTTGGCTGCCTAATTCTCTTCTGGTTGATCCTGTACGACCTGGACCATCCTCCCGTCCACTCTGCCAGCGTGGCACCCAGAGAGTCAGCGTTGGGGCGGTGGCTTCGGCGGCACCGCCTGGCCCGCTTACCGGGCACCATCGAGGTCGAAACCGGTCTCTTGTTCATTGGCCCGTTGATCGGCAACGCTTGGCTGCTGACGGCCGGTTTCATCGGTGCCGGCGCGTACTACGTTGTGGCGTCGGCGCTCCTGTTCGTGAAGTTGCTTCGGCGCACCTCTCCTCCCACGACATCGAATCCCGAGGATCCCCCGACCACCCCGCTGGCGCCATGACTCTACGGAGCGCCGACCTTCGCTTTGTCGTGCCGCACCAGGTCGAGACAGCCACGCTCCTTTCCCGTACAGGTGACAAGACGCTTGACGCGCTCAGGCTGGGCCTGGAGGCGGCCGGCGTTCAGGTCGCGCACGGTCGGCCGGAAGATCGCGCCAAGAACAGCGGCGACCTCGTCATTGCCGCCGCGCAGGATGCCGGCCGGGCGTTGCGCGTACCCGCCCGCGCGCACCTGCTGCTCGGGCGGATCAGCTCGAGCGTGTTGTCTCAGATTCGTGGACAGCACACGGCCTTGCTCATCCGAGGCGCTGTCACACGCCCGACGACCGTAGTACCGATCATTCCGCCGGATGCCCTGCGCTACTACCTGACTGGCATGTCCTGTCCGCCGACGGTGACCGGCCGCCTGCGCAACCGAGTCCTGGTCGGTCTTTCGCACACCCCAATCCCCGCTGAGCGCTTGATGCCCGCGTCGGCGCTCGCCACTCTCGTGACGGAGGGCGCCCGACCGTTCCTGGTGCCCGCCATGGTGCGGGCTGCCCACAGTCTGGGAATTCCTCAGGACGTCCACTGGGTGCTTGCGCTCGGCACGGGAGACGACTTGCAACGCGCGACATTTCACCTCCTCAAGCAGGGTCGGCGACAGTGGGTCCTGAAATTCACCCGGGTCGGGGGTGCCGCCGCGTCGTTCGCTCGCGACGAAGCGGGTCTCAACCTCATCCGATCTGTCGGTGGGGTGACCGCGGCCCACGCGCCGGATCACTTGGGCCGCTTCGAGGTCGCCGGACTGAGCTGCTCGGTCGAGACCGCCGCACCAGGTCGGCCGCTGCTGGAGCTGCTCGGGAAGCGGCACCTCCAGCTGATTGATCGCGTATCCGACTGGGTGCTGCAGCTGGGTGTGACGACGGCTGCCCCGGCAACGGCGCTTCAACCAGAGCGTCTCCGGCTCGACCGGGAAGTGCTGCCCGCGTGGCGTCATTCGGGTGCTCCTTCCGATCTGGTCGAACGCTTGCCGGTCTTACCGGCCGTACTGCAGCACAACGACCTCGGAAGCTGGAATGTGATCAGCGACGGACGAGCCTTCATGGCCATTGACTGGGAATCCGCCCGGCCAGCGGGGCTGCCCCTCTGGGACCTCTGCTACTTCCTCGCCGACGCATTGCCGCGTCTCGAGGGTCCAGCCGATCGAGATACATACCTCAACCGCACCCTGAACCTGTTCGCCGGCCACTCGCGATACTCCCCGCTGCTTTTTCGCTGGGTTCGTGCCGCCGTAACGGCTCTCCAAATTCCACCCGTCGCCGTTGGCAGGGTGGTGACCCTGTGCTGGCTGCATCATGGTCTGTCCTCCGACGCACGGGTCCGAGCGCTGGGTGGTTCTGCTGCCGCGCCCCTTGGACATTTGGCGAGGCTCGGCTCTCACTGGTTGGCGAACCCGGCTCTGGGACCGTCCTGGTCGGCCTGGATGACCGGATGACCTGGTCCTCGTCGATCGCCGGTTTGCGCGGCCCGTACGACATCGGCGATCGCCGGGGCGAGCACCGACCACCGATACCGGGTTTCCCACAGCCGAGCTGCGGCAGCCACCAATCGGACACGCACATCTGCGTTTTCGTGCAGCCGGATACAGGCGGCCGCGAAGGCCGCGGGATCATCGGCGATCAGGAGGTGTTCGCCGTCGACGACCTCCAGACCCTCGCATCCGACTGTGGTCGAAACCACGGGAATCTGGTGCGCGAAGGCCTCGAGAATCTTGATCCTCGTGCCGCCGCCGAACCGGATCGGCACGACCGCGATATCCGCCGCAGTCAGCTCGGCGGCCACATCGGCCGCCTCGCCCGAAACGCTTACTCCTGGAAGGGCTCGCCATGGGGCGATTGCGATTGCGGTTTCGGAATCGTAACGCCCAACCACGTGGAACTGGGCGTCGCCATAGTGTCGCCGAACGCGGGGGAGGATCTCCGCCGCGAAATAGGCCCCCGCGTCTCGATTGGGCTCGTACGTGAGCAATCCAACCATGGTCAGCACAGGACCTGCCGGACGAGCGGGACGTTCCGTTGGCTGGGTTCCCGGTGCACGTTCGTACCCGTTCGGTACCACCCATACGTTCGCCCGGCCAAGCCGACGACGGTCCAATTCGCTGCAGACAACGATCGAGGCACCGCCGTCCGCCATTTCATGCTCGAGACGGCGCCAACGGCGCTCATCGACGGCGTCAGCCGCAGCGTGCGCCAAAGCAGTGACGAAACGGCGATGATTTCTCGCCCGAGGGCGCAGCAAGCTCCGACGGCGATGGCGCAAGACCGACGAGTCGAGGTTGTCCAGATCGACAACGTGTGGTGCGGCGACCAGGTCGGCAAGGGCAAAGTACGCCGGGGCGTGGCTGAACCAGACCAGGTCGTAACCTACGTCGGACCACTCCGCCACCAACGCCCTCGGAGCCGCCCAGTCCCGCCAGAGCAGCGCGCGAGGATTCCTACCCGTCACCCAGCGTCCCAGTCGCCACACTCGTCGTTCGGGCCGTGCGCCGGCCCGCAGCACGGCACGGCGCGTGAGGGGCAGATCGGCCGGCGGCGACTCCGTCGCGCGACCTTCGTCGAGGACGGCAGCGAGGAAATCCACCGCGCCGTGCTCGGCCAGCGTGCGCAGGACCCAGCTAAGCCGTTGCCGGTAGCCAGTCCGAGTCGGCCATGGGTACTCATCGGCGACAACGAGGATTCTCACCTGGACCGACCTTCGCGACGAGACCGGCGCCGGTGGGCTCGAGCCGTCGCGTGAGGGCGAGGGCACGGCAGATCCGACTGCTCGCCTTCACCGGGGCAACCCAGTGGGGCGGAGCCGAGATCGTCTTGGGGCATCTCCTCTGCCAACCTCAGCGAGCGCGTGCGGCCAACCTTGATGGGCGTCGACGCGGGTGTTGTCGCCCGGATAGCCGCGCGTCGGCCGGGCATGCCGTGGTCGTTGGTGCCTCGGGTGGCAAGCAAGCGCGATCTGGGCGCTATCCGGGCCCACCGGAGCGCGATCGCAGCCGCCGAGCCTGACGTCGTGCAGATCAACCTCCCGGTTCCCTTCGCGGAGCCCTACACGGTGCTGGCGGCGCTAACGGTACCGCGGGCCCGCGTCGTCGTGGTCGAGCATCTTCCGATGGCGATCCCGTCGCCGGGTTTACGGCTGCTCAAGCGCCTGACGGCTCCTCGGCTCGCCGCGCATGTCGCCGTCGGCGCGCTGGCGGCGCGCGAAGTTGAGCAGCTGAGCGGCCTGCGGGCGGGCTCGATCCGATCCGTACCTAACGGTGTGCCCATTCCACAGCAGGGAGCCTCCCGACGACCGCCTGCTGCCGACTTCGTCGTCGGTGCCGTCGGTCGGCTCGATCACCAGAAGGCTTTTGATGTGTTGATCCGGGCGGTCGCGCGGCTTCCCGGCGCACATCTGGTACTGCTCGGGGACGGCCAGGAGCGAACGGCCTTGGAACGCCAAGCCGCCGACCTCGGCATCGGAGATCGGCTGACCGTGACCGGGTGGACCGAGACCGCTGCGGCCAGCCTGTCTTCCTTCGATGTGGTAGCCATACCTTCTCGTTACGAGGGTCTCCCCCTCGTTCTCCTCGAAGCCATGATGTGCGGTTGTGCCATCGTGGCCACTGGTGTGGGCAGCATCCCTGACGCCCTGCAGCACGGGAAGACGGGGTTGCTGATCCCGGTCGACAATGCCGAGGCGCTCGCGGCCGCGCTGAGACGGTTGAGGGGGATCCGGGCCTGCGCCACCGGCTCGGTGCTGCCGCCGCCGATCGTGCCCGGCGGCTGTTCACGGTAGCGTCGATGGCCCAGGCGTACGAAGAGCTGTACGAAGAGATCCTGGCCCGCCGCCTGAGTCGATGAGGAGATCAAGCAGATGTCCCCGCAGGGTGCTGGGCACAGCGGTCCCGCCATCACGAGCTCGCTGATCCTCAGCACCCGGAACCGGCCCGCGTTCGCGCTGGCGGCCGTTCGCGCGGTTCTCGACGGTCAGGAGGTTCCGACCGAGATCGTGGTCGTCGACCAGAGCGACGTCCAGCACCCCGAGTTCTCGGCGTGGGTGGCCGACTCGCGGTGTTCGCTGCGCTATCTGTGGAAGCCTGCCCGCGGTCTCAGCCTCGGACGGAACACCGGCATCGCTGCCTCAACCGGGGAGATCCTGGCCTTCATCGACGACGACATCCTCGTTCCCCCGGAATGGTTCGGCCGGATCGTCGACGAGCTGTTGCGGCGCGCGGGGAGAGGGCGGTGGTGACCGGTCGTGCCGTCGGGGGCCAGCCGGAGTCGCCCGGGGCCTTCGCCCCGTCCCTCCACCTCGACCCGCGCCCGACGGTGTATCGCGGCCGACCGGGCCGCGATGTCCTGCTGCCGATGAACATGGCGCTCTTCCGGACTGCCTTTGCCGAGGTCGGCGGATTCGACGAGAGGCTGGGCGTCGGCACCCGGTTCCCGTCCTCGGAGGACAACGACTTCGGGTTTCGCCTGCTCGAAGCCGGATTCGACATCGTCTACGATCCCGACGTCGTCGTCGTGCACCGAGCTTGGCGGCGGCCTGCGGCGCTCCTGCCTCTGCGCTGGGCCTACGGTCGTGGTCAGGGTGCCTACTACATCAAGTACTGGTCGCGGCGCGACCCGTACATGCTGCGTCGCATGGGTTGGGACGTCGGGCGCCATCTGAAGCGCGCCGTGCGTCGGCTGTTCTGTCGACCCGAAGGCCGCCAGCGCCGATGTCGTCTATAGTCTTGCGGTGCTGACCGGGGCAGCACAGTGGCTGATTCGAGAATGGCCGAGTCGAAGGAGCCAGACGTTTCGCGAGGGCAATCGGTGACGGCGCTGCGCCCGGGCACTGCCAGGATCCACGTGATCCGCGCTCGCCGCGGTCGCGCCGGCCTCGATATCGCGACCCTGTGGTCTTACCGCGAACTCATCTACTTCTTCGTGTGGCGCGACATCAAGGTGCGCTACCGGCAAACCGTGCTCGGCGGCCTCTGGGCGATCCTGCAGCCCTTCGTCACCATGGTCATCTTCTCCATCGTCTTCGGTCAGCTGGCCGGGATCGCGTCGGACGGCCTGCCCTATCCCGATCTTCTCCTACACCGCGCTGCTCCCGTGGACCCTCTTCGTCACGGGCGTCAGCCTGGCCGCCAACAGCCTGGTCGGTCACCAGAATCTGCTGAAGAAGGTCTACTTCCCGCGGCTCGCCCTTCCGGTCGCCGCCGTCGTCGTCGGTCTGGTCGACTTCGCCTTCGCCAGCCTCGTCCTCGGCGGGATGATGGTCGTTCTACGACGTGCGTCCCGGTCTCACGGCGTTGCTGGTGGTGCCGCTGCTGCTGCTCAACCTCGTCACGGCGCTCGGCGTGGGTCTCTGGTTCGCCGCCCTCAACGTGAGGTACCGCGACATCCGCTACGTCGTCCCGTTCGTTCTGCAGGTCTGGCTGTTCCTGACCCCCGTGGCCTACCCGAGCAGCCTGATCGACCAGCCCTGGCGCACGTTGTACGCGATCAACCCGACTGTTGGCGTCGTGGAGGGTATTCGGTGGGCGCTGCTGGGCGCCGACACGGCCCCCGGCCCCCTCGTCGCCGTCTCGTCGGTGGCCGCGGTCGTCATCCTGGCCGGCGGGCTCTACTACTTCCGGCAGGTCGAGGGCACCTTCGCGGACGTCGTATGACGAGCCGCGCTTCAGGTCGAGGGACTCAGCAAGAAGTACGTGCTGGGCGACGCCGACCCGCCCGGCGACCTCCGGGAGGCCGTCTCGCAGGCGGTCCGGCGGCATCCCCGGCTCTTCAGCCGACGACCGGCGACCTGGAGTCGCGGACCCGTTCTGGGCGCTGCGCGACGTGTCGTTCGAGATCGAGCAGGGCCAGGTCGTCGGCGTGGTCGGTGCCAACGGGGCGGGCAAGAGCACCCTGCTCAAGATCCTCTCCAGGATCACCGAACCGACCGAGGGCCGAGCGGTCGTCCACGGCCGCGTGGGGTCACTGCTCGAGGTGGGCACCGGCTTCCACCCCGAGCTGACCGGGCGGGAGAACATCTATCTGAACGGCGCGATCCTCGGGATGCGGCGGCAAGACATCGAGCGGCGGATGGATGAGATCGTCGCCTTCGCCGAGGTGGACCGGTTCCTCACCACCGCGGTCAAGCACTACTCGGACGGCATGTACCTCCGCCTCGCCTTCGCGGTCGCTGCGCACCTCGAGCCCGACATCCTGCTGGTCGACGAGGTGCTCGCGGTGGGCGACGCCCGTTTCCAGCGCAAGTGTCTGGGGAAGATGAGCGACATCGCCGAGCGCAACGGCCGGACGGTACTCGTCGTCAGCCACAACATGGGGGCGATCCAGCGGCTCTGTGACCGTAGCCTCCTGCTGGAGGGCGGCCGGCTTGTCGACGCCGGACCCACGCGGCAGATCGTCGCCAAGTACCTGTACGACGAGTCGGCGGCCTCCGGGCCCCAGAGTTGGATCGACGTATCCGCCGCGGCTCGCCGTGGCACGGGTCAGGTGCGATTCGTCGGTGCCCGCTACACCTCCGGCAACGATCAGACCGGCTTCCGGCCGTACCCCGACGGCCCGCTCGAGTTCGAACTGAAGCTGCAGGCCGACGAGCCGAGCGTGGTGCCGAGCTTCGGGGTCGTGCTGTCGGATCGAAACGGGACGAGGCTGGTGAACGCCGACATCCTGGCGTCGGGGATGGAGCTGCGGGTGGCCGCCGGGGAGAACCTCGTGCGACTGACGATCGAGCAGCTACACGTGCAGGCCGGGGTCTACAGCGTGTCCCTCTGGGCGGGCGACGTCGTCGGGGTCGGCTACGACCTCGTGGAGCCGGCGTTCGACCTCGATGTGGTGGAGTTCGAGTCGGTGGGCTTCGGTGTCACCCCCGGCGCCGAGTTCGGCGCCGTCACCTGCCGATTGCAGCTGGAGGTGCTGTGAGCCGGCTCCGAGTTCTGCGTGACCGCCTGCGGTTCCGCTGCTCGCCGACTCCTGCCGCGTTCGGTGCTGAGGCTGCCGGAACCCGATTCCACGCCGGTTCCGGGCCGGGTGGCTTTCGGCGACCTCCGCCGGACGCGACCGATCGATCCGTACTTCGGCTGGGAGCGCGGGCAACCGATCGACCGCTACTACATCGAGCGCTTCCTGGCCGACCGGGCCGCGGATGTGCGCGGTCGCGTCCTCGAGGTGGGCGACGCCACGTACACCCAGCGCTTCGGCGGAGATCGGGTGACCCGGAGCGACGTCCTGCACGTTGACCCCGACGCTCCCGCAGGCCACGATCGTGGCCGACCTCGCTGACGCCGACCACATTCCGTCGGACGCCTTCGACTGCATCATCCTCACCCAGACGCTGCACCTGATCTTCGACGTGCAGGCCGCCGTCGCCACCCTCCACCGGATCCTGGCCCCGGGCGGCGTGCTGCTCGCGACCGTGCCGGGCATCAGCCAGGTCGACCGCGGGGAATGGTCGCGACACCTGGTACTGGAGCTTCACGGCAGCAGCGGCCCGACGGACATTCGAGGAGCAATTCGCGGCAGACGACATCGCGATCGAGCAGCACGGCTGCGTGCTGTCAGCGATCGCGTTGCTGGAGGGGCTCGCGAGCCACGAGCTGACCGAGGGCGAACTCGCCGTCGACGACCCCGCCTATCCGGTCTTCGTGGGCATCCGCGCGGTCAAGGAGGCCGACCGTGACCGGATGGCCGCGACGGGCTGATGCGGACGCGGCGGCTGACGGCGGCCGCCCGGCGCGTCCGCCGGGCGGCCGGCCCTCGTCCCGAACGGCTCCCTGGCGCTGCTCTACCATCGCGCGGCTCACGATGCCGTCGATCCGTGGCGCCTTGCCGTGCAACCGGACCACCTGTCCCAACACCTCGAGATCCTGGCCGCGCATACCCGGCCGACGACGTCGGCCGGCCTCCAGCGTGCCCGTGAGACGAGTCGCGTTCCGCCGCGAACCACCGTGGTGACGTTCGACGACGGTTACGCCGATCTGGCGTCCGAGGTCGCCCCTCGACTTGCAGGCGGCAGCAGTCCCGGCGACGATGTTCGTCGTGTCCGGTGCGATCGATCGGGACCGGGAGTTCTGGTGGGACGCCCTGGCGCGGGCCATGCTCGGTCCGGAGCGCGGGTCGGGCACGCTCAGTCTGCAGATCGGCGACCGAATGCACCGCTGGGAATTGGCGGATCACGACCCAGGATGCCGCCAGGTGCACCGGCAGGTCTGGGCGGCGCTACGGGATCGTCCTCCCGCCGAACGCGACGACCTCGCCGAGGAGGTCTTGGCCTGGGCTGGACTTCCTCGGCAGGCCCGAGCCACCCACCGCACGCTCCGCTCCGCCGAGCTCGACCGGTTGGCCAGCGACGAACTGATCGAGATCGGGGCGCACACCGCGAACCACCCTCGCCTGGCGGCGCTCTCGCCCGACACGCCAGCGGCGCGAGATCGAGGACGGCCGGTCGGCGCTCGAGGCGTTCATCTCACGGCCGGTGACCTCCTTCGCCTACCCGCATGGCGGTCCGGACGATGTCGGGCCCACCGCGGCCGAGCCAGGTTCGCGCCGCAGGATTCAGGACGCGCCTACCTCGCCACCCCGGGGCGCCTTCGCGCCCGCAGCGACCCCTACCGGCTGCCCCGCCTGTTCGTCGAGGACATGGACGGCGCCGAATTTGCTCGTCTACTCTGGCGCTACGCCGGGATCAAGGTGAGTTGAGCAATGGCCGATCTGGTGGCGACTGGCTCCGCGGAGGATGCCGGAAAGCGTCACCCCAGGTGTCGGTCATCACCATCTTCCGCAATGCACCGCTCGGCTTCTTCGAGGAGGCGATCGCCAGCGTCCTGGCCCAGACCGAGGACCGCTGGGAGCTGCTGCTCGTCGACGACGGCTCGACCGACGACAGTCCACAGCGTCGCCCGACGGGCCGTCGCCGCCCATCCCGAGCGGATGAGGCTTTTGACTCACCCCGGTCGAAGCCATCGGGGGATGAGTGCCTCCCGGAACCTCGGCATAGCCGCGGCAAGAGGAGAGTTCGTCGCGTTCCTCGACGCCGACGACGTGTTCCTGCCGGAGAAGCTCGAACGCCAGCTCGAGGTGCTCCGGGCCCAACCTGACGCCGGACTGGTCTTCGGACCGACGCTGCACTGGTGGAGCTGGACCGGTGATGAGGCCGACCGGGACCGCGACAGCGTCCGGCGCCTTGGGCGTCATCACCGGAGTCCCTCGTCCCGGCGCCGCGAGCTGGTGCGGGCCTACCTCGAGCGACGCGCGGACACACCGGCGACCTGCGGCGTCCTCGTGCGCCGCGCCGCCATCGCGGCCGTGGGGGGTTTCGACGCCCGTTTCCCTGATCTGTACGAGGACCAGGCCTTCTTCTTCAAGCTCCTGCTGGTCGAGGCGGCCTACGTGGAGGGCCAGGCGTGGGATCGCTACCGTCGCCATCCGGACGCCATGTGCGAGGTCCGGATCCGCGCGGGGAGCACGCGGACGACTACTCGTTGACTGCTCCACGCCGGTACTTCCTGGAGTGGCTGACCGAGTATTTCCAACGGACCTCTGTCGAGGACGCAGCCCTCCGTCGTCTTCTGCGCCGCGAGCTGTGGCCCTACCGACACCCTCGACTGCAACGGATCGTCGCGGCCCTCCGCAGCGAGGGCACGAGCCTTGCCGGGCCGTGCGACGCGTCGTCCGACGGGTTCTGCCCCGATCAGTGCCGGGCGCGCCACAGAATCTCCTCGCGAAGCCCAACCGGTAAGGACGCCTTACCCGGTGGAACGAGAAGCCTTCTGCGCCCGTCACTTCGTGGCCAGTCGTCGTGCCCGCTTCGTCACCCCGATCGCCGCCCGGGTCGCCGCCGACGTTCTCGGTCGTCATCGCCGCCTACCAGGCCGAGGCGACGATCGCTGAGGCCGTCAGCTCGGCGTTGACACAGACTTATCCCGCTCTGGAGGTCATCGTGTGCGACGACGGCTCGACCGACGGGACCGCCGGTGTATTGGCCAGCTACGGCGGAGCGATCACCGTGCTACGCCAAGACAATCAAGGGGAAGCGGCGGCGAAGAACCTCGCCGTTCGTCACGCCCACGGAGACTATGTGGTGGTGCTGGACGCCGACGACGTGTTCCTCCCACGGCGACTGGAGGCATTGGCCTGGCTCGCTGCGCATCATCCAGACCTGGACATCCTCGTCACGGACGCGATCGTCGAGGCCGACGGCACACCGATCCGTCGGGCCTACCACGCGGGATGGCCGTTTCCGTCGTCGGACCAGCGAGTAGCGATCTTGGACCGCAACTTCGTCCTCGGCATCTGCGCGGTGCGGCGGGACCGCTGGGAAGCAGCTGGAGGATTCGACCCGCAGCTCGCGTACGCCGCTGACTGGGAATTCTGGCTGCGGCTGATCCTCGAGCGGCTCGCGCGTGGGGCTGGTCAGCGAGCCCCTCGCTCGGTACCGGCTCACTCCGGGCAGCCTCAGCTCGAACCGCGTCCACCTCGTACGGGCCCGTCTCGAGGTGTTGTCGCGGGCCAGCAGGCGCGAGCGATCTGACCCCGACGGAGCGGCGGGTCGTGAGGCTGGCCATCGGTCGGGAACGACGTGACCTGGCTCGCCGCGTGGCCACCGATTCCCTCGCCCGAGGCGGGTGGCAGTCGCGGAAACACTTCGCCAGGATCCTGCTCGGTTCGGGCTTCCAGATCAGGGAGCGGTTGGGCGCCTTGATCGCCGTCGTATCTCCGGCTCTCGCGGCCCGCCGACGGAGAAGGCGCTCGGACTCGACGGTGGAGATCGGCGCAGGCCTCCGGGTGCGCCTCGAGGACTGAATCGTTCTCGACCGACAGGACGTCAGTTCTTCACAGCGCCCAGACCCGGTAGCGGATACTCGCCTCGAGTCGTCCGACGCGCCAACCGAGCCGGGCCATCCAGCTCGCGAAGCGGTCCCGCGCCGTCAACGCGAGGAGGAGTTTCACCGGCGTCAACGCCCAACTGACGACCGCTCTTGCCGGCGGTGGCCGTCCGAGCCCGAGATGGCGGTAATCCCGATAGAGCCTGACGTGTGAGCGGGCGTACGCGCGGGCCTGCCGATACATGCCCAGGGCGGTCTGACGGTGGCGGTAGTGGACTACGGCGTCCGGCACGAGCACCAGCGGCGTACCGGCCAACTGAGCGCGGTAACAGTAATCCCGGTCCTCTCCCGCCTCGTGGAACGACTCGTCGAAACCGCCGATGCTGTCGTGCACCGATCGCCTCACGCCGAGGGCAGCGCCGAAGGTGTACGGGAGGAACGGCGGATCGGTCTCGAGCAGACCCGGCTGGGGATTGCGGGCCGGTCGCGACCACGGCTCGTTCAACAACGCGTGGTCGAGCCGGGCGGCAACCAAGCCGTGGTGATCCAGCGCCTCCGACATCGCCGCCAGCCACCCGGCCCCGACCTCGTCGTCCGCATCGCAGAAGAGGATCCGGTCACCCTGCGCGACCCGGACCCCCGCGTTGCGTGCCGCACCCGGACCGATCTGAGCCGAGGAATCGATCACCACCATGCGTGGAAAGCGAGACCGGAACTCCTCCGCGATCAACCTGGTCCGATCCGTCGAACCGTTGTCCGAGATGACGAGCTCCCACCGCGCTGGACAGGATTGGCGAGCCAGCGCTTCCAACTGCCGCGCGAGGTACTTCTCGGCGTTGCGACAGGCCAGTACGGCGCTGACCAAGATCGTCTCCGATTCCGCGGACGGCGCATCGCCTGAGTCGGACGGTGGGGAGCCTCCGGGTCGGTCCACCAGCGAATCCTAGGGCGACGATGTTGTTCCACAGCTCATCACGCTCGGTCCCGACGACCTCATGTGGGCGCGCTTGGAACCGATTGGCCCGGATCTGTACCTCGGCTAGGTCGGCGGCTCGCAGGTTTTGGAATCAGTCTGGGTCGTGTGAGGAGCCGGATCCGGTTCCCCACACCACCAGGCCCTCACTGGTGTCCAGCCTTCACCTCGGCGAGCCCTCCTGAGGCGTCGCGCCTCCAACATATTGCCGCAGCGTCCTTGAAGCAAAGGACCATCCGAATAGCCAACAGCTCGTTAGAGTTCCAATCACTCCATGCCCAAAGCTCCTCCCCTTCAGAGTGAAGCATCCGCGCATCTAGTGGCATGACCTCGGGCTGTTGATTTGGAGGAAGTAGCGCATATTTCAGTTCCCCAAGTCGGCGATCAGCGACCCAGTATTCCATACGGACGTCGAATACGGGCAGCGTAGAGCCGTTTCGGACCGTCGATATGGGCAGCAGCCAAACCCGATTACCTTCGTCCTGGGCGGAATAGGGACAGCCAGCCGGCGATCAGGGACGCCTGAGCTTGTCGTTCCTCGCTTCGGCGCTCGCCATCGCGCGCTAATTCAACTTTGACTAGGTCGCGCGTGGCACGCCATGCAAGGATTGCGGCCACGAGGGCTGATGCAGTAGCCAGCGAGCCAAACCAAGTTGCCAGAGCGCCAAGCCATGTTCCTAGAGCGCCCCAAACCTCGGGCGACCAACCGGGCATCGCCATCACCTGCCAAAATCTAAGTCAATCCCGCGTCGGGCTCTAAGTGGGCTTGTCGATCGATTTGCATTGAAGTTTATCGGCCGGCGACATGCTGGGTCGAGCAACATGCGCAGCTCTTATCAAGACCTCAACTGGAGGGTCGCGAGCGGCCGACGAAATCTCGTGGTGGAGCTCGAGGGGCCTTGCTCGCTCTCAACGCGCTGACCATGGCTCGGCAGACGGAGCGCGGCCATACCGACATCCGTCCTGCTCACGCCGCGGTCTTCCAATGACGTCGAGGTCGCCGCGCTGGTCCAGTCATTCGTGGATCGGTCCCCGCTGCGAGGCGCGGTCAGGTCCGACGTCACCCATCGCGATTAAGGGCACTTCGTAAGCCGTCGGCTCTGCGGGACGGGAGTGGTGCGAGGATCGTCTGAACCCCGAGGACCGTCTACGGGACTGGAACCCAGCACAAGGCCCATCTGTCTATTTGCGGTGACCGCGATTGGGTTCAACCCGAACCGCTTCCGGTGTTGCGCTTCCTGGCCAGCTCCGTCGATCTCGGCGCCGACGGGGTAGGCACTTCCTCGATCTCGCGGCCCTGTCTGCGGTGAGAGTCTGTCGTCATGAGAATCGCCTTGCTCGGGCCGATCGCCTGGCGGACTCCGCCTCGGCATTATGGGCCCTGGGAACAGGTGACGAGCCTGTTGGCCGAGGGTCTCGTGCGGCACGGAGTGGAGGTCACCCTCTTCGCCAGTCTGGACTCCCAGACGTCGGCGGCGCTCGACGGGGTTGCTCCCGCCGGCTACGCCGACAATCCCAGTCTCGACGGTCGGGTTTGGGAGGCCATGCACGTTTCGTACGCGTTGGCCCGATCTGGGGAGTTTGATTTGGTGCATAACCATCTCGACTGGCTACCGCTGGCGTTCTCAGCGCATTGCCGGGCTCCCTTGCTGACGACCATCCATGGGTTCTCCGGTCGGGAAATCCTGCCGGCTTACCAACGCGCCGCCTCGGCGTACGTCTCGATCTCCGACGCTGACCGTGCACCGGAGCTTGATTACCGCGCCACCGTCTATCACGGGATTGACCTGGGCGGGATCGCGTTCTCTGCGGTCGGCGGCGACGACTTGGTGATCTTGGGTCGCGTTCATCCCGACAAGGGCACGGCGGCCGCGATTGAGATCGCCCGGCTCGCTGGGCGGGCGTTGATCATCGCCGGCCCGATCCAAGATCAAACCTACTTCGACGAGCTGGTTGCGCCCCACATCGACGGTGATCAGGTCCGCTACCTCGGATCAGTGGGACCCGAACAACGATCCGACCTGTTGGGCTCCGCACGCGCGCTGCTGCATCCGATCGGGTTCGACGAGCCGTTCGGCCTATCGGTAGTCGAAGCGATGGCCGCGGGGACACCAGTTGTGGCGTACCCCAAGGGCTCGATGCCGGAGATCATCGACCATGGGCGAACCGGCTTCCTGGTCGCCGACCCGGCCGGAGCCGCCGCCGCCGTGGACGCGACTGCAGATCTGGATCGAGGGGATATCCGGCAGGTCGCCGAGCGTCGGTTCAGTGCTCAACGGATGGTTGAGGACTACCTCGAGGTCTACACATCCCTCCTCAGCTGAGGCGGCGAGCGTCTTACAGGTCTGGGTGCACCGTTGGCGTGTCCGCCACGGCCGGAATGCAGTACAAGACCGAAACGTGTTCATGGAGACGAACAGCTGGGAGCCGCCGAGTCAGGATTCACTACTCGACTTTGGGGGCGGGCCGCGTCGGGTCTTCCAACCCGTGGACGACGAGACAGCTGCAGCTGCGTTGGCCCCCGGGCCGTGGGATAGATCCTCCGCTCGCGGCCTCGGACCACTCTCACGCTGTCAACAGGACTTCTCCCGCTCCATACGGCGGCGGCGACGGTTGCCCGGACTCCTCGTCAGGCGGTCTGCGGACGGCGTCGCTGCCGCGGCCACAGGGATCGGCGTGCCGCAGCTGCTGCTGCAGTGGCGAATGCATCGAAGGTGATCAGGGGCTGCTTGCCGACCAACGCAGCCTCGCGCCGGATGTCCCAACTTTGGGGCGAAGTCTTCCCTCCGCCTCGATCCGGGCTCCACGAATCACGTGGCGCCAGCCGGCGGCTCATCCGTCCTAAGAGTTGACTTGCACCTCCAAGTCCCGGTCACCGTTGCGCTCGACGGCCGAGGCGAGAGTGCGGATCTGAAGTCAAGGATCGCGCGCTCCCAGAATGGCTTGCAGCGCGCCGCCTCCTCGAGCTCGATGCATCGAAGACCGGTCCGAGCACCTGCCCAGGTCGACTTGTCATCGATCCAAGTGGTCAGTTCGCTCAGGAGCAAATGAGGCCCCCTTCTTCATCCCAAGGCATCTGTATCACTGTGCGGAAGGTGGACGGTTTACGATGTAAACGGCGGGTGGCCGTCGGCGCGGCTGAGATGATGCGGCGAGCCGCGTCCCGGGGGCAGCTGCAGGGCCGGCGGTCACCTAGCTAGCCGCACAAGAGGAGGCTGGAGTGTCCGGCTCGCGCCGCCGGCCAGAGCCCGGCTTCAACTTCGTCAACGACTACCATGCGGTTTATCGATGACGGTGTCGCACCGCTGATCATTCGTGGTCGTGGCGGCCTCTGCTACCAACCCACTGAGCCAGTGGCAGCCAGGAGGTCAGTAGGCGGTGCGCCCGAGCGGACGGATTGTGCTGCGCCGTCGGGCGGACCAAGCTGATCGGCGCCTCCTTGGCGCGCTCAGCGGATGTGCTGCGGTGACTGAAATTAACGGGAAGCTGTCCGGCCAGTGCGCTGGTCCGCGGGTAGCGGAATCCCACGTTGGCGTTGCCCTAGTGGTCGTGAGGGGTGATTGCCTCACGTGGTTCCGGGTATTGGCTCTGGGGAAGCGGGGCGACGAACCCCGGTGATGGCTTGATCTCGATGAGGAGACACGGTGACGACCAAGGTTGAAAAGTCAGTGCTGGTGAACGTGCCGGTGAGCACGGCGTACAACCAGTGGACGCAGTTCGAGGATTTCCCCCAGTTCATGGGTGGAGTCAAGAGGGTGACCCAGCTCAGCGACGATCGTTTGGAGTGGGTCGCGGAGATCGCTGGTGTCCGCCGGCAGTGGACGGCCAAGATCTTGGAGCAGGTGCCGGACCGAAAGGTGGCCTGGGCGGCGACCGAGGGCGCGACCAACGCCGGTGCGGTGACCTTCGAGGATGTCGGTGGTGGTCAGACATCGGTGCGGTTGTCCCTGGAGTACGAGCCGGAGGGTTTGTTGGAGAAGGTCGGCGACAAACTGAACGTGGTGCAGAACCAGGCCGAGAAGGATCTCGAGCGGTTCAAGGCCTTCATCGAAGCGGAGGGCTACGCCGCCGGCGCGTGGCGCGGCTCGGTCAACGAGGATGCCCCGGTGGGGAGTCCGGGCGTCGAGGCCGCGGCAGCGTCGCGGGGTGATGCCGGCAAGGCCGGTGTTTCTGGGGCCGCCGTGGCGGCCGGGGTGGGCGTGGCGGCGGCAGCGGCCGGCGCCGTCGCCGCCGCGACGACGGCGAAGAAGTCCACCGACGCCGACCAAGCCACCTACCAGCAGCACCGGCGAGGGGCAACCGCACGAGACATCATGACCGGCGGTGCGGAGTGCGTCTCGGTCAACGACACGCTGGCCGACGCCGCGAGAAGGTTACGCGATCTCGACGTCGGTGCGATCCCGATCTGCGGTGAGGACAACCGCCTCAAGGGCATGCTGACCGACCGCGACATTGTCATCAAATGCATCGCCGACGGACGAGACCCCGCCTCCACCACGGTGTCGGCGCTGGCCGAGGGGAAGCCGGTCACCATCGGCGCGGACGACTCGGTGGAGGAAACCCTAACGACCATGAAGAACCACGGCGTCCGCCGCCTCCCGGTGATCGACGGGCATGACCTGATCGGCATCGTCAGCCAAGCCGACGTTGCCCGGAACCTGCCCGACCACAAGATCGGCGACCTGGTGGAGGCAATCTCCTCGGCACCCTCCAACAGCTGAGGATCATACGCACGGTGTCTGAGCGGCGCCGGCCAGGGCTGCGGCACCATTACGTGCACGATCGACGCTCCGTCTCGCGCGCGAGAGGGCGGGCTCAGTCCCGGTCGGTGTCGTCTCGCTTTGGGAGCTTGTGAGTTCTCCTCGCCCCTGCCGGCAAGCGGCTGCGGGCGGTCGTCGTTGCGGGGTGAGCGTTGATTGCCAGCAGTTCCTGGTGGGTTGAACCATTTCGCGTCCCCGTGCTGGGTTTGTCAGGATCTGCGCTTGAGCCGACGCGCTGTCCAGCCAAGGTAGGTGCCGAGTGCGCCGGACATCCCGAGCCCGATGCCCATCAACGGCCCTTCCCAGCGGCCCCAGCGTTCCTTGTCCGCGGAAGCCAGCTCGCCGACGGCCCGGATGAAGGCGGCCACGACGATGCCTGCCACCAGCCGGTCACCGACGCGCTCCAGCCTACCGACGAGGGGCTCGATGTCCTTGCCCTGCAATTGCACGACGACGCCCGGGGCGTCGAGCAGATCCAGCAGCCGGCGCATTTTGTCCGGCAAGTCCACCGCCAGGGCGGCGGCGTCCTGACCGGAGCTCAGCAGCTGCTTGACCAGCGCCTCGGGTGAGTACCGGTCCACCATCAGCCGCTGCGCGTACGGCCCGAGGAACGCCCCCAGGTTGAAGTCGGGGTCCAACCGGACACCCATGCCTTCCACCATCAAAAAAACCTTGAGGACGGCGGCCATCTCTGATGGCAGTTGCAGGCGGTGCTTGCGCAGGAGCGCCAGCAGTTGCGACACCAGGGCCGCGACGTTCACCTCGCCGAGCCGGCGGCCGCGGTAGAGGCCGACGAAAGCCACCAGGTCTACTCGAAGCTGCTCGCGGTCGGTGGGGTGCTTGACAACCGACAGCTCCTGTAAAGCGGTCGCCAACCGCTCGACATCGTGGCTGATCAGGGCGGCCAGAAGGGTACCCAGTTGGCGCCGGAGCGCGTCATTGACCTCGCCCACCATGCCAAAGTCGATCAACCCGATACGGGAGTCCGGCTCTATGAACAGGTTGCCGGGGTGCGGGTCGGCGTGAAAGAACCCGTGCTCGAAGACCATGCTCACCGCCACACCGGCGGCCTTGGTCGCTAGGGCGCGCCGATCAACGCTGGCTCGATCGAGTTCCTCGACATCGTCGACCTTGATGCCGGCAATGCGTTCCAGAGTCAGGACTTTCGACGTGGAGGTGGACCAGAACACGCGAGGAATGTGGACGTCGCTGCTGGCCGCGAAGTTGGCGGCGAATCGTTCGGCGTTCCGCCCTTCCAGCACGTAATCGAGTTCTCGCCGCAACGACACCGCAAACTCCGACGCCAGACCGCGCAGGTTGTAGTTCGCGGCCGCGGACCATCGCCCGGTCGCCCGGTTGGCAAGATCCTGCAGAATGTCGAGGTCGGTCTCGATTACGGCGTGGACGTTGGGCCGGCGAACCTTGACGACGACCGCCGTGCCGTCGTGCAGGGTCGCCCGATGGGCCTGCCCGATGGAGGCGCTGGCCAGCGGTTCGGTATCGAAACTCGCGAAGATTTCGTCGGGGCTGGAGCCCAACTCCTCCTCGATCAAGGAGCGGATGGTCGCGGCCGGAACCGGTGGAGCCGCGTCTTGCAGCTTAGCCAGTTCGTGTAAATAGTCCGGGGGCAAGATGTCGGATCGGGTCGAAAAGAGCTGTCCCAGTTTGATAAACGTCGGGCCCAGCTCTTCAAGCGCCAACCGGAGGCGCTCCGGCGTCGTATACGGTGAGCGTCGCCCCTGGACGCCGCCGACTACCTGCGACGACCGGATCCAACGGCCGAGGCCCGTGACGCCGATCAGAAAGTCCAGGCCGTGCCGCGTCAAGACATCGCCGATCTGGCGATACCGCTCGAGACGCCTTCTCACCAAAAGTTCCGCAGTAGCCAACGGGCCGGTCGCCACACGCCGCCACGGGGCGCGAGTTCAAGCAAGGCTTCTCCTTGTGCAATCTGATCCCAGTCGAAAGGCCAGGCTCGACCCGCGCGGCCAGAACACGAGTCTGCCATCCGCTGCTCCTCAACGGCCAATGCTCCATGCAGCACAGCGCTCTTTGAGAGTCAGGCTCGAGTGTCTTGATGGAGCGGAATGAGCGTTGGGGTGTCGAAAGCTCCCCATTACTTGGGTGCGGATGGGGTCGTCTCGGAAAGTTGTGAGTATCCGCCGCCTGAATCGTCCCTGGGACTGGTGGAGCGGGCGCCGGTGCTCAGCTCTGTTCCACGGAGTCTGCGAGCGGCTCCGGAAGGGTCTTCCCCTCAGGCTCTTGCACCTCTGCGAAGCGCACGTCGGCCGCATCCTTGCGCTTCGCGGTCACGCGGTAACTGAACTCACATTCCACGTCAGCCGAGCGCGACGAGCGGACGGCGAAGCCGGACGCCTCCCGCTCGGTCACATAGAGCCCGTCATCGCCGTCGTACTGCGACAGGAAGACGTGATACGGACCATCGGCGATCAGACTGGCGAACGTTTCGTCGAACTCCACCTGCGCGTAGCCCTCCCTGAGCCGACCGAAGCCGAAGTCCTCGAACCAGCTCTCTGGACTCTCGATAGCGCGGAGGAGACGAAGCGAACCATCCGCGACGCGGGCCGCGTCCGACACCGTACCGGTGACGCTTAGGTCACCAATGACGCGCACCTTCCCCCGGAAGAACCCGGCATAACCCTCGGCGGATTCAGCCCAGATTGCGTACGCCCGCGAACCGCTGTGCGCCGCCGCGATGACGCCGTTGCCGTCGAACGTATTGCTTTGTGCATGGACCGCCGCGCCGCTGGTGCCGAGCGCGGTTCCACATCTGGCCTCAACGCCGTTCGCGGTTCCGATCATGGTCCCGCCCACCCGGATGTTCGCACCGTTGCATTGAAACCCGATCTGCGTCGGTCCATGCGCGGTGAACTGCGAATCAGAACTCATCGAACTCCCCTTTCTGAGGCCTCCATCGGACCGTACTGCGCCACCGAGTGGACGGCTAGCCTCGGGTTGCTGCAAGCGGCGCGCAGTACGAGGGCGGTTGAGGCGAATTCCCGCGAACCGCTTGTCGGCGTGCCAGCGTGACGCAGGTTGAACGACACTGAGCGACTCGCATCTCGTTGTCGATCGGACGGTCTCTTGCGGACGGCGGGATGCCAGACACCGGTCCCCGAGCTTGTCGAGGTTGGGCCGGAATCGATCCGGATGGCGCTGATGGAGAAACGCGAGCTACGCAATCTCGGGTCGAAGGTGTGGCAAGACCACCCCGATCCCAACCAACTGTTCTCTCGAAAGGGCGCCGAGTGCAATCCCACCCGTGTCGACATAATGCTCGAGGGCCCACCCCGCGGCGGCAACTGCGTATTCAACTTCGGGAACAGCAGCAGTCCGTGATCATGGGCTTGAGGTGAGCTTGAAGACCTGCTAGATCGTCCGTTCACTGACGCCGTGCGGCGTACCCCGCCAGTCGAGCAGACAATCCATGGTTCAGCTCTTGTCGCGTCGTCACGGGCTGGCGAGGACGCCGCGGCCGTGTTTGAGTGGGGATGTGCCCGGCCGTGTGGACGTCGACTACCTCGTGGTCGGTGCAGGGGCGATGGGGATGGGTTTTGTCGACGCGCTGATCGACCACGCGGACGTACGTGTGGCCATGGTCGAGCGGCGCGACGGAGTCGGCGGGCACTGGCGCCACGCGTACCCCTTCGTGCGACTGCACCAGTCATCGACCTTTTACGGCGTCGCCTCGCGTGTGCTTGCCGACGGTCGGCTCCAGACCACGGGGCCGGAGGCTGGCCTGCACGAGCGCGCTGACAAGAAGACCATCTGCGCCTACTACGAGCAGGTGCTCGCTGAGCGGATGGTCGGCTCCGGCCGCGTCGAGTTCTTTCCCGGTTGCGAATTCGTGGGCGGTCGCGCCTTCGTGTCACTAGAGTCCGGCGAGCGCTTCGAAGTGCCGGACCGGTGCCGGGTGGTGGACGCCCGATACCTCGCACCCGACATCCCGGCGGAGGCGCCGCCGAAGTTCGAGGTAGCCGAGGGCGCGCGCGTCATTCCGGTCAACGACCTTCCCGCGTGGGAGGGGACGACCAGCCAGTACGTCGTCGTGGGCTCGGGCAAGACCGCGACGGACAGCTGCGTCTGGCTGCTGGGCCGCGGCGTCGATCCCGACGCGATCTGCTGGGTGCGGCCGCGCGACCCGTGGATGTTGAACCGGTCGCTGATCCAGCCGGACCCGCTCATCTACCTGGGCATGGTGGCCGAGATGATGCGCCTGGCGGCCGAGGCCCGGTCGCTGCCGGAGCTCTTCGGGCAGCTGGAGGACGCCGGGATCATGCTGCGGATCGACCGATCGGTGACGCCGACGATGGCCAAGGCGCCCACCTTGGGGCTGTGGGAGCTCGACCTGCTGCGCAGCATCGCGCACGTCGTCCGGCGCGGCCACATCCGGGTGGTCCGGCCCGGCCGGCTAGACCTGGAGGAGGGATCGGTCGCGCTGGCCGACGATGCGCTGGTCGTGAACTGTGCCGCCGACGGTCTGAAGAACCCGCCGCTGGTACCCATCTGGCGCTCCACCGTGATCACCCTGCAGCCAATCCGGGCCGGCTTCCCCTGCCTGGGGGCCGCTCTGGCCGGATACGTCGAGGCCACCCGGGTGGACGACGCCGAGAAGAACCGGCTTTGCCCGCCGTCCTCGTACGGGAACTCGCTGACCGACTGGGCCCGGATGAACGTTCGGGGTGCACGCAACACAGCCGCCTTCTCCGCCGAGCCCGACATCAAGCTTTGGACCGACCGGATCGCTGTTAACCCCGCACGGATCCCGCCCGAATACCCTGGTTCCCCCGCGCTGGACGACACCGTCGGCCGGCTGGGCCGCTACCTTGGTCCCGGCGTGGCGCGCTTAGCCGAGCTCGGAAGTCTCCCAGCCTGATCGCGGCGGCACCTGTCAGGGTCGGCTCAACGGGACAGCTCGTCGCCGTAGGAGGACTGTCGTGCGACAACGCACGGTCCGACCGCAGGGGAGCCGCGGCGCTTCGACCGCTGCGTGGGAGAACGGCATCCAGGCGCTTCACCCGGCGAGGTCGTCACTCGGATCGCTCGTCGTCACCCAATTGAGCATGCCGGACGAAGCCGCCGAGGAGCCCTAGGCTCCGGTCATGTCCCCCTGGACCGACGATGACCCCCAATTGACCCGGTATCGCCGCCCTGCTGCCTCCGTCTTCGACCTACTTGGCCGCGGCGAGGTCGATCTAACCGCGGCGATCGGCTGGACGCTGGCAGCGTCGCCGGCGCTGATGACGGCTCTGCTCAAGCTGCTCGAACTCGACGGTGCGGCGACGTCAGTAGCGGTCGCGTTGGAATCGGCCGATGAACAGGGGCGAACCGACATCGAGCTCACCGGGTCGACGTGGAAGGTCGTCATCGAGGCCAAGCAGGGGCTGGATCGTGCCCGACGATCTCCCACTCGCCAAGTACGTCGGCCGCTTCAACGGGTTCGAGGGGCTCCTGGTCACCATGTCGGACTCCTCGAAGGCCTGGGCCATGACCGCGCTCGGAACCGACATCGCCGGCATCCCGGTCAGGCACGAGCCCTGGGACACCATCCGCCGACTTATCCGTGACGCACACAAGAACGCTCGGGCAAGAGAGCGGGTCTGGCTCGACGAACTGGAGACTTATATGGGCACTGCGACCTCTCACCGACCCTACGAAGATCAATGGGTCTTCTGCGTGGTCCTTTCCAACGCTGAGCTCGGCGGCATCAGCTTCCGTGACTACGTCACCGACCAACGCCGCTACTTTCACCCTTATGGCGGCAGTAACGGCTGGCCGAAACGACCGCCCAACCTGCTCGCGTTCCGCTGGGCGGCCAGCTACGCCAGGTCAACCGCGTAGCCGCCGTGCAGGTCGTCGCCGACCTCCGACAGCTCTGGCCTCACATGACCGACGCCGACGCCGACCGGCCCCACCTGGTCTACGACCTCGGACCCGACATCCCCGTCCCACTCGTCTCCACCGCAGGCACTACGCCAACGCCCGTGTCAGGTGCATGCTGGACCAGCTCCTCACCCAACCGACCCTGAAAGACGCCAGCCGAGGCAGCTACGCCCTCAAGGACCGGTACCACTAAGGCGCTAGCGCGCGCTCGGCCAAGTGTCCAGGAGGTCGACAGCTGTCCGTTGCAGGAACCGCTTGCGGGCCTGACCCTCCGCTCGCGGGTGCCCGGGAATCCAGCCTCAAGGTGCCCTCTAAGGGGACCGCCCAGCGGGGTGGTGTGTACACCATGGGGAAGGCTCAGAGCTGCACGGCGTCTCGGCGTTGGCACCTCAGGACCGGTGTTCCGGGGGGGCCGTGCGCGGAGATCCGCCGAGCGTGTCGCCTGGTCCCAGGGGCCACAGGGGCCGCTGATGGTCTGCTCGCAGCCCGCGGGAACACATAGAGTCGCGACCGTGAGGCCGTTTCTGTTCCTGTCGATTAGGGCCGAGGACGTCGCAGCCGAGGAGGAGTACTCCGCGATGCTCCGCTGTTGCGGTCTCTCGGAACGGCAGCTGCGTCGGGTCCGGTTGGAGCGGGGGTCGCTCGATCCGGTGGATCTCGACCACTGGTCCGGCATCATTCTCGGCGGCGGCCCGTTTCAGGTGAGCGACCCGGAGAGCGTGAAGTCGGCGATGCAGCACCGAGTCGAGGCCGATCTAGCGGCATTGCTCGACCGGGTGGTGCGGCTCGACTTCCCCTTCCTGGGCGCCTGCTACGGCATCGGGACCCTGGGCCGCCACCAAGGAGCGGTCGTCGACCGGACGTACGGTGAACCGCTCGGCGGCACGTTCATCGAGCTCACGTCTGCGGGCTGGCGTGATCCCCTGCTCCACGTGGCCGGCTCGCCGTTCGGCGTGTACTGCGGCCACAAGGAGGCGATCCGGGCGTTGCCGCAGCATGCGGTAGCGCTGGCCACCTCACCGGCCTGTCCGGTCCAGGCCTTCCGGATCGGCAGCCGGGTCTACGCAACGCAGTTCCACCCCGAACTCGACCTGGCGGGGTTGGCCACCCGCATCCAGATCTATCGGTACGCCGGTTACTTTCCACCAGACCAAGCCGACGCGGTGCTGGCTGCCGCGCGAGCGAGCGGCGTGACCCAGACCCCTAACCTGCTTGCTCGCTTCGTGGAGCTCTTTGCGCGAACCTGAAGTAGCTAGCAGCCCAGATGCGCAACGGAGCAGCGGCACGGTTGCGCCATATTCGGTCGGGCAGCCCTGCACAGATCGGGCGTTTACGCCGGTGATCATGTCTCAAACGTCGACCGTGCAGCGATAATGGCCAGCACTCGGTGCGCGCCTAGGGATAGTTGCGCTGAACGACGTCGGTGGGCAGACGGCGGCGACTTTTCGAAGGCGTGGGTTCGGGGCGATCCGTGAGTCATGGAACGACCGAGCATGGCTGCCGAGGGTTCCGGTGCGGATGCGCGTGCGGCACCGCGGAGTGGTTGACGGCGGTCACGCCCAAGTGGAAGCAGCCTCTTGCTGATCACTGGTCGGGTCTGATCACTGGTCGCGGGCGCCAGTGCGTGGCTGGCGCGCCACTCGGCAGCCTCCGCAATCTCGTTGTACTCCAGCAGGTGCTGGCCGGCGACATCGGCGAGCAGGTCACGCACCTCGGCGGGGGTGGCGTAGAAGAACTCGCGGGCGTTGTTGATCGGTTGACCTTCCGATCGGCTAGCCGCTGGTGCAGCTGCGTCTCCAAGGTGACGGCGTCGTCGCTGAACACGAGAGCGTGCACATCGAACCGGAACGGCACCGACGCATCGCAGAGCTCGGGAACCCGGTCCATCGACTCCAACCGGCGGGTCAGCCCGATTTCGACCATCCGCTCGCCGAACGCGCCGAGGTTGGAGATCACGTAGACGTACCCGGCGCGAATGTTGGCTTCCCGGCTGACGACCGCCTTCATCGCTTGGTCGATATCGCCCAGCCTTGCCAGCACCTCATCCACCTTGTCCTGTGACCCACCCCCGGCCTGCAGCTTCGCTAAAACCGACGCGTAGTGGCTCTGCTCCTTCGCCAGCCGGGCCTTCTCCCGCTCGAAGTCGCGACGGGCGGCTTCCTCCTCGCGGAGCCGCTCACGCTCGGCCCGGGTGCGTTCCTTCTCTTCTTCAACCTTGGCCAGATAGTCCGCAGTTAGCTTGATCTCGTAAACGCGGAGGTTGTGGTACTCGGCGGCGATGCGGATGTCCATCGTCTTGCCGGGCGAGCGATCGTTTCGGCCGCCTTCGTCAGCCGGTCGACGGTGGCGTCGAGCCGGTACGGCTTCACGGTTCGGACGCAGTTGTCGGCCTCCGCGTTGTAGGCGCGCAGCAACAGCTTCGAGAAGTCGCGGACCATGACGCGTCCTTGTGCGACCGATCCGTTGATCTGCCAGCTCGACGTGGCGTGCACAGCCCGGCCGTCCTTGGCCATCGCCTTGGTGTCGGTGCGGATCCGGGCCAGCAGATTCTTATAGCCGGCGGCGGTGTCGAGCGGATGCGAGTACTGGTAGATGCCCGCATCCTGCAGCAGGGCGATGTCCTCGGTCTGCACAACCCCTGCCCTCAGCCGATTCAGATGCTCGCCGACATGGTCCGCCTCGCGTCGCAGGTCGGTGACCCTGGTCTCCAGGCGCTGGCGTTCCTCCTCCAGCGTGTACGCCGGCATCGCACCGGCCCGTTCAAGAGCGGCTCGCAACTCAGCGTTCTCGACCTCCAGCCGCTTCTTGCCGCCGAAAAGCCCACCTCCGGCAGGCTTCGAGGGCACCGCCGGGTTTGCCGGCTGAGACGTCGTGACGGGGTGGGGCTGGTGCGGCTGGGGCCGGGGTGCGAGGGTCGCGTCGACCCAGAGTTGCCAGCCGGAGGGTGCTGGCGGCCAAGCTGGATCAGGCGTCCAGTTCTGCGGTGGAATCCATCCCTCTGGGGCTTCGGCCATCCCGGAGGTGTGTTGAATCGCTGACTCATCCGTCCTCACCTCGTTCCGTCCAAGGTGTGCAGACTGCCATCCCGGGGCCATACTTCGGGTCCCGGTCGATTCTGCATCAGGCAGCGCCGACTCAGTGACGTTCCCGCGCGAACGTTCCGCGAGATTTGCCCGTGTCGCAAACGGACGAGAGTCGAACTGCCCAAGAAAGTCGGACCCGCGGGACGGCCAGGCGTGCCGTAGGCCGACGGTCGTCCGGACTCTTTCGTTGTCGGGCAAGCCGGCCAGCTGTAGCGTCGAAGACATGAGCAAGTCGCTGGCGTGCCGCTTGGGTAGACACCAATGGACACGTGAGCAACGGCAGATGGATCGCAACGAACCGCCCCGAACGGTTCAGGTGTGTACCCGCTGCCAGACGACCAGTGTGGGCGGGTCGAGGGTCGAGAACACCGACCTGCCGAACGATCCGAATGGCACCGGCTATGCCTCGGGCTTCGCTGGCGGCAGCGGGCTCTAAGGAGCATGGTGCGTAAGCCGCCTGGCTGACGTCGACCTGCCGTGCATCTCGATGATTACCTCAGTGCCTGGTCCCATCAGTGCCCGTCCCACTCGGGTTCCAGCGACTCGAGGACGCCACGGATCCGTACGGTGATTGTGCCCGTCAGCATCGTCCCACTCGCGACGCGGGCCCGGACCGCTCGTGTCGACATGTCGTCGCATCCGGCCGACGCTGGCCGGTCCTCGCAAGAGGACCGGCATGCGGGCACCCAGGAGGCAGATGGCGGCTGGGTCACATGCTGCGCTCAACCACCGTTCTAGGAGAGCAGCATGCTTTGCGGTCTGGTGAGCGTTTGAGCGGCGCTGTTTAGGCTCGTGGTGGCGGTGCGGTGGTTTTGCGGATGATGAGGCTGGGTGCTATCACGAGTTCACGGTCGTTGATGGGTGCGTGGTCGAGTCGGTTGATGGCGCGGGTGATGGCGGCGGTTGTGATGGTCGGTGTGTCTTGTCCAATGGTGGTTAGTGCGATCTGGGAGAGGCGGGCGAGTCGGCTGTCGTCGTAGCCGGTGACGGATATGTCGGCGGGCACGTTGAGTCCTTCACGGCGGAGTACGTCGAGGACTCCGGTGGCGCAGCGGTCGTTGAAGACAGTGACGGCGGTGGGTCGGGTGGTGCTGGGGAGAAGGGTTTCGGCTGCGGCGGCGCCGTCATCTTCGGTGAGGCCGCCGGGCAGGATCTGAGCAGTGTCGGCGAGTCCGTGGCGCTGGAGTGCTGAGTGGTAGCCGCGGCGGCGTTCGGCAGCACCGGGGGCGCGTCCACCGTCGATGTGGGCGATGCGTCGGTGGCCGAGGCCGATGAGGTGGTCGACGGCTTCGCCGATGCCGGCGGCATCGTTGGTGCGGACGACGTCGACGGCGTGGTGGCGGATCGCCCGTGCGACCACGACGACCGGCATGGCGGCGACAAGATTCCCCAGATAGGAGGTTGGCAGTTGCGGGCCGAGCAGGATCATCGCCTCACATCGGTCGTGGAGCAGGCTGGTGACGGCTCGGTATTCGTCGCGGGCCGGTGTGACGGCACTGAGCGCCAGTTCGTAGCCGGCGGCGTCGGCGGCTGTATATAGGCCGCTGACGAGGTCGCCGTGGAAGGCGTGTTGGACGCCGAACACGACACCGATCAGCCGGCTTCTGCTGCGGCGCAGCATCCGGGCTCGGCTGTCGGGTCGGTATCCCAGCTCTTCGGCCACCTGTCGTACGTGTTCCCGGTTCGCGGGGCTTGCCCCCGGCGCATCCCGCATCACGATCGAGACCAGGGGGACCGAAACCCCGGCCCGCGCGGCGACGTCCGCCAGTGTCACCCGGCGATCCGGAACCGACCGCGATGAGTCTGCCATGCCTCACAGACTAGACGCCCCTCCTAGAACGTTCTATCGAACCGGCTTGACCTACGGCAGGTTCGGGCTACATAATCCCAAGTCTATAACGTTCTAGGCCTGGTCAAGGAGTTGTCGTGGGTGGTGTGGCGAAGGACCGGCCGATTGGTGTGGCGCTGATTGGGTCGGGGCGGATGGGCTCGTTTCATGGGGAGACGTTGGCGCATCGGCTTCAGGGTGTGCGACTGGTGGCGGTAGTGGACCCGACTCCGGGGGCCGCCGCCTCGCTGGCGGGACACTTGGGTGCAGCGTCGGCTTATGACGATCCGGGGCACGTGTTCACCGATCCGGAGGTCGACGCTGTGGTGATTGCGGCACCGGCGCGGTTCCACGCCGAATTGATTGTGGCGGCTGCGCAGGCTGGGAAGGCGATCTTCTGTGAGAAGCCGGCGGCGCTCACCCTGGCCGACCTGGACGGGGCGCTGGCCGCTGTTCGCGACGCTGGAGTGGTCCTGCAGGTGGGGTTCAATCGGCGGTTCGCGCCGGATTGGGTGGCGGCCCGGAATCTGCTCGACGACGGCGTTTTGGGGAAGCCGCGACTGGTGCGTTCGGTGACGCGGGATCCGGGCGGGTTCGACCCGGCCCGGGTGGCCCCGGACACGATCTTCAACGAGACCTTGATCCACGATTTCGACACGATGCGGTTTCTCAACCCGGGGGCGGAGGCAGTGCAGGTCTATGCGGTCGCGGACGCGCTGGTGGAACCGGAGTGGCGCGACCGTGGGCTGCTTGACACCGCGGTCGTGACGGTGCGGTTCGACAACGGCGCCGTCGGGGTCGCGGAGGCCTGTTTCGAGGCCGCCTACGGCTACGACGTGCGGGGAGAGGTGTTCGGGTCGGGGGGTATGGCCACGATGGGGGACGGCCGGGTCACCGGCATGGTGTTCTCTGGTCGGGCCGGTCGCACGGCCCAGATGTCGGCAAGTGATCAGGCGTTGCTGGCCGGCGCCTATGTGGACGAGCTGGTTGCGTTCGTCGACGCTGTCCTGGGTATCGATCCGGCGCCGGTCGGTGGACAGGACGCCCGCGCCGCCCTGCTGATTGCGTTGGCGGCGGCACAGTCGGTGCGGGACGGGCGTCCGGTGCGGATCGCGGAGATCGACCGGTGACGGACCGGGCGCCGAGGGCGGTGGCTGCCGGGAGCGGTCGGGCCGGCTCGTTCAGGCTGGCGGTGTCGGCGGAGATGATGTTCGTGCAGCTGCCGTTCGCCGAGCGGGCTCGCCGGATCACCGGCCTCGGGTTCGAGGTCGAGATTTGGGATTGGACCGCGAAAGACATCGAGTCCCTGGTCGAGACCGGGGCGAGCTTCTCTTCCATGACCGGCTACGTCTCCGGCACCCTCGCCGACCCAGCAGGCGCCGAGCAGCTACTCCAGACCGCGGAGGAGAGCCTGCGAGTCGCTGAACGGCTCGACTGCCCCCGGCTGAACGTGCACGGCACCGGTCTGGATGACAAGGGCCTGCCGGTGCTGGCCTCGAAGGTCGTGACGCCGGCCATGTGGCTGGCGGCGGCGAAGACCTTGACCCGGCTGGCCGAACTCGGCGAACGCGAAGGTCGCGTGTTCACCCTGGAAAACTTGAACACCGCCGTGGACCATCCTGGAGTCCCGTTCGCCAAAGCCGCCGACACGCTCGCCCTCGTCGAGGCGATCGACAACCCACACCTTCGACTGAATCTGGACCTCTACCACGCCCAAATCGGCGAAGGAAACCTCGTCGAACTTGTCGAACGAGCCCTGCCCTTCGTTGGGGAGATCCAAGTCGCCGACGTCCCCGGCCGTTGCGAGCCCGGCACCGGGGAGATCCACTACCCGGCCATTGCGACCGCACTCGACCGCCTCGGCTACACCGACGTCGTCGCCCTCGAAGGCTGGGCGTCAGGCGACCCAGAACAAGCCCTAGAAAGATTCCGAACCACCTTCTCGGCACAGGAATCGCTTCAACCCTGAGGTTTCGCAAAGCCGTCCCTTGATCAAAGCTCGGTTCGATCGTTGATGTCGACATGCGACGCCGTCGCCGTGACCGGCGGCAGCGTCAATAGGGGATCCGCCTGAACCGATCGGTTGATGGCGGTCTTCCGCCATGCTCGATGCCCGTCTCTAGCCGCATAGTCGATTCACGAGCTGTCTGCCAGTGTTCCCATCCAGCCGGCGCCCGCCCCGGGCCCGCGGCGCCGACCCGGCCGGATCAGCGGGTGAAGGTGCCGAGCCCTCTGGTGTCGTAGTACGACAAGGTCACGGCGGTGGCGCGGCCGCCCCGGACCTCGAAGGTCGCCCCGGCCGGCCCGTTGGCGTTCTCCCCGATGGTCTCGAAGGTGAAGGTGTCACCGTCGAAGGCCGTGAGCGCGAACGTGGTCGGGGACGCCTCGGGTCCCATGCTCATGGTGAGCTTGCCGCCACCGGCCCGCACCACCAGCGGTCCGTAGTAACTGTTGTCGTAGGTGCCGGCGTAGGTCACGAGCGTTCTCGGCGCGGCCGGGTTGGCCAGCCGGGTGCGCCAGGGCAGTGACGGCTGAGCGTCCTGCTCCTCGACACCGGCGAAGACGGCCTTCCAGAACGGCAGCCAGGCCACCGTCGGCCGACCGTTCTGAACCGCGTCGAAGAACGCGTTGTTGATCGCCTCCGGCACGCCCTGCGGTCGGCCGTTGGTCAGCGCGACGATGCCCACCTGCTCCCCGGGAACCAGTGCCACATTGGTGCTCGCGCCGCTGGCGAAGGCACCCGAGTGGTTCATCCGGACCCGGCCCTGGTCGTCGGAGCTGACGTTCCAACCCAGACCATAGAAGTTGGTCCGGACCGCCGGATTGGTGGGCTGGTTGAGGTCCATGTGCGGCACCCGGGTGACCTGCAGTGCTGCCGGGTCAATGATCTGCTGGCCCTCGAACGTCCCGTTGGCCAAGTGCAGCCGCATGAACTTCGCCATGTCGTTGACCGAGCTGCTCAGTCCACCGGCGGGCGCCTCGGCGTCGGCGTCGCGGACGTTCTTCGCCTCCCACTTCTTGTCCGCGGCCGGACCGACGGGCACGCTGATCAGCGCCTTGTTGGTGCGGGCCCGGAAATCGGCGTAACGATAGCTCGAGCTGGTCATGCCGATCTTCTCGAACAGCGTCTTGTCGGCGAGGTCCTCCCAGGTCGTTCCCGCCGCCTTGGCCGCAGCGACACCGCCCTCGGTGACGCCGAAGTTGCTGTACTCGTACTTCTCGCGGAACGGGTTGAGCGGCTGCTGGTTCAGCTTGCCGAGGATGTACTCCTGGTCCCAACCGAGGTCCTCGAGCAGGTCGCCGGCCCCGGTGTGCAGTCCGGCGCGGTGGGAGAACAGGTCCGCGAGGTCGGCGTTGGCCGTGACGTAGGGCTCCTTGAGCGCGAAGTCCGGGTTGTACGTGCAAATCGGATCGGTCCAGCTAGCCTGTTGGCGTCCGACCACCCCGGCCACGACGGTGGACGCCACCGGCTTGGAGACCGACGCGACTTGGAACACCGTGTCGGGGTCGACCAGCTCTCGCGAGCCGGGCTTGCGGACCCCGAAGCCCTTCGCGTAGATGACCTCGTCCTGGTAGACCACGGCCACGGCCACGCCCGGGACGCCGGTGTCCTTCAACGCCTCGGCCGCGATCCCGTCGAGCTGGCCAACGGCATTATCGATCTTGGCTCGATCCCATTGCGGCGGTACCGGCTGGACCGGGGCGGGCAGCAGCCCACCGGCCGACGACGATCCGCCGCTCGGCGCTGTGCTCCACGAGCGACCGCCACCCGTTTCGGACGCCGCCGGCGCCGGCATGTGGCACGCCGACAACGCCAACCGGAACAGACTCAGCAGACCACCGACCACCGCGGGTGCTGCGCGCACAGGCAATCCCTTCCTCAGGTGGGCTGAGCGTACCCGAGGCGGCGCGCGACGGACCGTTGCTCTCCGTTCAGCATCGGGTTGATGTCGACCAAGATGAACTCACGGGTGCTCCGTACAAGCTGTCTTTGCAATGCAGCCGGTCTGCCGCGAAGATCCCGAGAGAGGGCGACCGGTCCAGGCCCTTTCCTGTGAACGGGGGTAGCGCTAGTGACCACGCCGCACCAGCTCCTCCTGCCTGTGTCACCGCTGCAGGACTCCCGGCAACTCGTTTAGGTCCAACGCAGGTGGGGACGGTGATGAATCCATCGTCGTGCTTGCTGGGCTGAACCTGCCGCCGCCGATCGGCAAGCCCATCTCGCGCCGGTTCCGGCCCGATTCGATGACATCAACCGGAACACGGTCAAGACCAGCACCCAAGAGATCGGCGATCCTGCCGTCTTGCCGTTCGATCGATGATCCCGCAGCGGAGCCGCACCGGGGATTTGGCAGCACGATCCGAGGTTGGAGGGCTGCTCGTCGACGGTACCGGCCGGCGGAGACCTGGTTCGACCACGAACTGGACTGACGGCCGCGGAGAACGAGCCGAGGCACGGCGTGCGATCCGCTTCGCGCGCCGTGCGTCGCCCTTTATCAGCAGTGCGGCAGCGCGGGCATCCCGCCGATGGCGGCCCGCGGCACCCAGCCGCGGGTATGATCGTCGACCGCGATTCGGAACCAATTCGTGTTGTTCTTGTAGCTTTCCCCGTCGGGGACGAAGCAGATGGCGTATACCGGCGTTCCGGCGGCGATGGTCTTGACGGCAGGCGCCTGGGTGGAGGGTGCGTTGTGCAGGCCCGTGGGCGCAGAGATGAAACTGTTGGGGTTGATGGCGGTCGTCGTCGAGGCCGAGGCCGGCGCCGCCGCGACCCCAATGAGGCTGACAGCGGCAATGCTCGCCGCCGCACCGATGGCCAAGATGTTGCGCTTCATGATTATCTCTCTTCTACTGATCACGTTCCGGAGCTGTTCCGGATGACTCAATGTTCGCCCGCGGGGCCGACCCGCACCGTCGGCCGACCGGTGGATCGACCGGATGACGTACGGTCCCTCAATCAGCCCCCGGGTAGGTTTGGCGATATCGCCAGGAGCGCGCTCGCACGTCACGAAACGGTCAGCGGTGCGCGGGCTAGGGCGGGGCGAGCGCGATCTCTTGGTCGATCGGTTGAACGCTGGCCGGAAACTATGGTTGGGCCGTGACCGGGGCCACGATGTCTGATGTTCCCGTGCCGCCGATTACGGGGTGACGGATCGGGGCACCTTTGCGTTCGCCTGGCTGTGGATCGCGGGGCGCTTCTCGCTAGCGTGGCACTGGCTCTGCTGGCGACACTGCCCCCGCTGCACACCGGTGGTGATGCGGTCTCTGACTGGGTCGTCGACAGCGCGTTTCAGCTCACGTGGGCGGGGGAGCTTTTGTTCTTCGCGATCATCGCGTGGGGAACGGGCGCCGCAGGCGTGCTCCTCGCCCGCGGCACCGCCGCGCCGTTGCGCCGCACGAGCGCGCTCATGGCTGTCGGCGTTGCCCTCATCGCCTTCGTGGTCGTCCTGCTCGCGCTGGGCCGGTTGGTCTATCCAGTCGTCGACATAGACCTGGCGGCAGACACGGTCGTGCTTCTCGCGAGCGTGGTGATCGACGCCGTTCATCTGACCCTGCTCGCCCTGGCGGTCGTCGCGATTGCTCTGCCCGTGCCGATCAGCTCACCCGGGCCACGTCGAACCGTCACCGCCGTCGGGATCGCTGTCGGCGTGCTGTTCGTTGTCGGTTCGTACGCGTGGCTGCTCCCGATGTGGCTGAATCTCGTGGTCGCTGGCACGGTCGGCTGCTGGGGCGTACTCGTCGGGGTCGCAGTACTGACGCGTTGACCGCCGTCCCGCCCGAACCTAGCGTGGTGAGAACGTCGCTATAGACGATGAGGTCCTACCGTCTGCGACCGCTTGGTGACGGTGCGTAGCGGCTCAGGCCAGCGAAGACCAGAGCAGAACCACTCCGACAGTCTTCATCTCGAGCGCCCAGCTCAGCAACCACGGCAGGTGTCGGCGCCTGATCGCGGTCGGGCTGGCCTTGCTGCCGCCGCCCTTGTGCGCCCGGTCCGGCGGCTGGCGTACACGACCGGAGTGCTGCGGTGACCGGGCAGGCACTCGTCTGACAGAGTCGAGGCATGAGCGACCTTCAGGACCTGATCGACCGGCACGTCGAGCACGGCACCGTGCCGGGTGCCGTCGCCAGCCTCGGAGCGGACGAGCCAAAGGTCGCGGTGGCGGGCGCGATGTCGGTGGGCGGTCCACCGATGCGTCCCGACGCCATTATGCGGATCCAGTCCATGACCAAGGCCGTCACGACGGTCGCAGCCCTCCGCCTGGTCGAGCGGGGATTGCTCGCGCTGGACGACGCGGTGGGGCAGTGGCTGCCGGAACTCCTCGACCGTCACGTGTTGCGCAGTCCGACGGCCGAGCTCGACGACACCGTCCCCGCCGCTCGGCCGATCACGCTGCGGCACCTGCTGACCAACACCTCCGGTTACGGCATGGTGTTCGTGGAGTGCCCGTTGCAGCAGGCGATGACCGACAACGGCACCGAGGCCGGTCTCGAGCCCGTCGCGCTCGGAGCCGACGACTGGCTCGGGCGGTTGGCCGAGCTGCCGCTGGCCTTCCAGCCGGGCGAGGGTTGGCGGTACCACCACTCGTTCGGCATCCTCGGGATCCTGCTCGCGCGAATCACCGGTCGGCCCCTGCAGGAGCACCTCAACGAGGACCTGTTCGAGCCGCTCGGCCTGAAGGACACGGGCTTCTGGGTGCCGGCGGACAAGCTCGACCGGCTACCCGCCGGCTACCGGCACATCGAGTCGGGGCTCACCGAGGTCGAGCCGGCGGGCGGCGGCTTCTACGCCGGTCCGCCACCCTTCGACGTCAGCCACGCCGAGCTCGTCTCCACCGTCGACGACTACGCGCGCTTCGCCCTCCTGTTGGCCCACGGAGGTCGGATCGACGGGCAGCAGATCCTGTCGCCGGAGCACAGCGACCAGATGACCAGCGATCAGGTGCTCACTCGGGCGAAGGCGCCAGACAGCTTCTTCCCCGGCTTCTGGGACGGCACGGGCTGGGGCTTCGGGGTCGCCGTCGAGACCGAGGGTGTTCGGACAGGTCGCTACGGCTGGTCCGGCGGGCTCGGCACCAACTTCTTCGTCGACCCCGACGGGACGGTGGGCGTCCTGCTCACCCAGGTGGAGTTGGGCGAGCAGCTGCAGTCGTTGCTCGAGGAGTTCCAAGCCTTACCCGCGAGGGCCTGACCCCGAGAAAGTCCAGGATCGCCACCGTCGGGCCGCTCGGCGATAGCGGCGCGGACCCGAGAACGCGGCGCAGGAGCGCCTTGACCGGTGGTCTCGGTGACCACCTGGCAGGGATGCCACACCCTTCAAGCCCCGGCGGTCACCTGCTCTGCGTCATCCCAGTCCACAGCGACCCCGACACCTTCACCCGCCTGGCCCAGGTCTGGCCGTAAGACCCAACTCGACCGTGCCGCTTGCGGACCTGCATGCGGTCACCTGTAGGCAGGCAGCGCCTGTGTCACAAGCTGCGCTCAACCACCGGTCTGCGGACACGGACCATACGAACTGTCGGAGAGCGGACCTCGTGGGTGAGGCAGGATGAGGTCTGGAATGGCGCGTGCCGAAGGGTCGGGAGGACCATCAGCACTTCGGGCGTACTGCTACGGAGCCTCCCTACTTGCATCGATGCACGAAGCCGCTATTGCGCACTGGTTCCTTCGGCGACCATGGAAAGGACCCTGGACCCGATGAACGATTTGCCGCGATCGGTGACTCAGGACCGGTTCGGCATCATCCCGGCCGCTGGCCGGGTGCGTGGGGTCTTCCTTTTCGAGCCCGAGGAGGAGCAGATCTCCGCCAACCTCAGCCTGCGCGAGCAAACCGGCGGCGACATGACCGTCAGAGCGCACGTCAGCTGGTTGCTCGGTGAGGCGCTACGGCTGGAGTGCGAACGAGTCGGTGTACCTACCTTGACCGCGCGACCCTGGCCGACACTGCTGCATCGGGTACGTGCTGCTCTCTTGTGAGCCAGGCACCGCTCCGATTGAGGACCGACTTGCGGGCACCCAGCTGCGATCAGTCGGTGTCTCACGCGGTGCGCTCAACCTCGGTCTACCGGGAATGCGTTGGGCATGACGAAGGCTTCGGGCGGCCGGTCGGTCTTTGCCGCTCCGTCGCCACCCAGCGGCCCAGCAGCGCTTCACCGACCCCGATCTCCTTGGCCACATCAGCGATCGGCCGACCGGTGTCGATCACCAGATGAGCCGCATCACGACGGTAGGCCGGCGTGTAGTTCTTCCTCTTCCTCGATCCCGATATGCAAACATCCTCTCCGCCGAAACCAGAAGGTCCAGCGATCAAGGTTTCCGTCAAACGGGGTGAACCCCCGTGCCGCGTGCTTTCTGCCAGGAGGGGGACTAAATTATGCTGCGGTCAACTTTCCCTGCAGGTCACCTCCTTGGAGCACAGCGGATGAGCATCAGAACGCATGGTCGCCTCCTGATGCGTCTATCACTGGCCGTAGTAGGCGTGGCCGCTCTCGCGGCTTCCACCTTGTCTGGTGGACCTGTCCGGGCCGAAGTCAACCCACCGTCTGCGACGGCGAACTGGCGGCTGCTCTACTCCGAGAGCTTCACCACCTCGGTCAGTGACAGCACCGTGCCGTGGTCTCGCGACTACGGCGGCTCGACGAGCCGATACCACGTCGATGCCTATGACGAGGACGGGGCGTACTTCGACGCAGTCGGAGGGGCTGCCTTCCGCAAACAGCTGAGAACCTTCTGGCAGTACCGCAAGGCTGTTCCCATGGGAACCAACGGCTGGCTCACCGCGGAGCTTGCCGCTCGGGACAATAGTCGCGACGGGAAACCCGACGGTGCTCCGTCCATGCGGACAAGCCTTGTCAATGGTGAGTCCGCATTGGCGCTAAGCGAGCCCGATCATCGCGGCGGAGCGATTCTTCGGTCGAGCCAACCGCTTCCCGCGCAGTACCGCGTGGAAGTGACTCTCCGTACCGTGGAGTTCGGCGGCATGCGAGGCGGTACTTGGGACTACTCCGACGGTCGGATCAACGGCTACGGCCCGAGCGGATGCAAGACGAACTTCCCCTGGGCACCTAGCGGGGACTTCAGCCGCAGTCTGTGCCACTGGACCGATGCTCGGACTGACAGCAACGGCTTCTACTACCTCGCGGTTATGGACTACGCCCGGCCTGCGCCGCACAACAATGTCTTCATGCACACCCACCGCAAAGTTGCGATCGACGGATACAACCGCTACAAATACACTGGCAGCGGTTCGGTGTACTGCAACCCGTCAACCAAGGCGTACCAGCCCTATAGCAGCGGCTCGGGCAACGGAGTTAACGCAATTTTCATGACCGCGAGCCGTCGGTACGCCAAGCAGCCCGGCAACCAGTACCTGATGCCGTCGGAGTGCGGCCTCCGCACCAGCGGGGCCATCGTCTCTCAGGCGGACCTCAACCCGGAACTGCTCCCAGCGCAGCCCTATCGGTTTGCCATTGAGCGGATCAACGGTGGCTACACGTTGGAGATGAGCGGAAACTTCCGTTACATCGGCCAGGCGACGCTGCGATATCACCGAAAGTTCATCGAGGACGGGCTTCCCATCTGGCACTACAACCAGCAAGCGGCCGAGTACGACGGCAGGTTCAACTCGACTTGGACCTACAGCGGCGCTGGTGGCACGCACACGCACAGCAACACCTGGCCTGCTGGATCTGCCTATCCCGACTATCTCCTCATCGGGGACCCGCATCTGAATTACTACGAGGGCCGGGCACATATCGATGACGTGAAGCTGTACGTGCCACATTAGTCGCAGCTGGCTGCTGGTTCAGGTCGTGACACTGCTGCCAGCCCGTTGCGCCCTTGTGGCAAGCGCAACGTGTGGTTGGCCCTCTTCACGTACCACGTCCTGGGTGCTGGTCAGCCCAACCGCCGGGCGACCAGCGTCCCGTCTCGATCCCCTGACCTTGATGGCCTACCCAGCAGAACCCGGGTCAGCGGCTAAGAACTCCCTCCGCCTCCTCGCCAGCTGGACCCTGCCCAGCCACTCCCGTGCCGACCAACCCGCCTAGGCCAGTCCAAACAACCTCTCCACAAGACGTCCGTTCAACGGACAGCTGGAGTGCCGGCTCGGTGTCACCGACAAGGCTCGAGCTGAACGCTTCTACGAGAACGCATTAGGCCTCGTCCAACAGGTTGTCCGGCACACCGAAGACGAGGACATGCCCGGCTACCAGTTCGGCGACTACGGGCAACCGGGCTTCTTCCTCCTGTTCCTTCTTGACGAGTCCGACTTCGACCGACCACGCGGCAGCACCATTGGTTTCCTCGTCCCCGACCTCGACGCGACCCATCAGAGGGCGCTGGCCGCCGGCGCGGCCGAAGCCGTCGCCCCAGCTGACCAGGAGGGGATGCCCCGAACCAGCGCCGTCACCGACCCTGACGGAAACTGGATCTGGCTCTACCAAGGCTGAGCCCCGCGACATGGAGCATGATCGCAAGCCGCCCTGTGAACTAGAACCATCGTTCGGGCCGGCGATTGATCGGCGCCCCGACCGGCTCACCCGGGTGAGGGTTGCCGCCACCTACTCCGGTCTTGGGATGCGAAGAGCGTCGCGCACATTCGCGGAGTCGGGTTCGACGCGATCCTCAGAGCTGGCCATCATCCGGTCCGGCCGTTCTCGCGCCGAAGCCTGACCGGTGGGTTTCGATGCTGGTGACCATCCGCCGCGACCTGGCGGCTTCTGGTCCACCTTGTTCCAGCGGAACTTCGGACTGTTGTGGTTCGGTGGTTTGGCCTCGTACATCGGGGACTGGGCGATGCTGGTGGCGCTGCCCTTATTCGTGTTCGAGCAGACCGGATCGACCCTGGCCGCTGGGGCGCTGCTGACCGCAAAGTTCGCGCCGATGTTGTTGTCATCGGTGGCGGGGGTCTTTGTCGACCGGTGGGACCGTCGACGGATCTTGGTTCGGGCCAACCTCGCGATGACTGTCCTTACGCTCCCGCTGCTGATCCCCACCACAGCGGCGGCGGGAGCAGCGAGTCTGTGGATCGTCTACCTGTCGGTCATCGCCAGCTCTCTCGCCGGGCTCGTCGTCGCCCCGGCCGAGAACTCCCTGTTGCCCACCCTCGTGGGCCGCGACCGCCTCATGGTGGCGAACTCACTGAACGCATCGAACGACAACATCGCCCGGATCGCCGGCCCCGCGCTGGGTGGGCTCATCGGCGCCTACGTCGGATTCGCTGGTGTCGTCGTCGTCAACGCGGCCTGCTACGCAGGTGCCGCAATGCTCGTTGCGCTAATCCGAATCAGCCCGATCAGCACACCCATCCGCAACGGGCAGTCGTCTCCTCACGCGACGCAAGCGGTGAGCTCCATCGCTGAATGGGTCGACGGCCTCCGTATGGTCAGGCGCTCGAAGCTGGTTGCGGTGGTCTTCGTGGCTACCGCACTGGCCCTCCTGGGCGACTCAGTGTTCAGTGCACTGTTGGCGCCCTTCGTCGCGCAGAACTTCATCGACGCCGCGGCGGTCATCGGCCTAGTCGCCGCAGCTCGAGGAATCGGTGGTCTACTCGCGGGATTGCTAACCGCTCCCATCGCTCGACGAGTTCCACCGGTGCACCTGATGAGTGCTACCGCCATCGGCAACGGTGTTGTTCGCCGCATTCGTCACCGTGCCCCGGATGCCGCTCGCCCTGGCGTGCGTCGCCCTGCTCGCCGGTGTCCTCGCGGCGATCTGGGGTGCCAGCATCAACACGCTGCTGCAGACCAACGTGGCCGACCGCTATCTGGGCCGCGTCTTCGGTGCGTTCAGCACGACGAACGCTGCCACCATGACTCTCGGCGCAGGAGCGGCGGCAGTTGCGGGCCAGGGACTGGGCACGGGAAACCTGCTCTACGTCGCGGCCGCGCTCTACACCCTCAGCGGCACTGTCGTCCTCGTGACCCGACCCACGCCACCTGAGTAACTCAACAGGCAGGCACCGAGGATCGAACGCCGGTTGCTCAGTTGCTTGAAGGCATACCCAGCCGGACGGCACCCCTCGGGCGGTGTGCCATAGGCCGTCCGTCGAACCCCGGCACAGCCCTTCGAGCACTCGACGACATGCTGCGCTCGATGCCGCATCAACGCCGTCGCCGTAGAACCGGCCCGGTGAAATGCCCGTAGATGACCCCGGCCCGTAGGTCAACTCCTGATTGGGTAGGCCACGATCCGTCGCAACGGACTTCCTCGTCGCAAGCCTCGCACCGCTGGTATCGCTGGAGGAGCAAGCTGGTTCGGGTGACGGGCTGAGCGGAGGCACCGCGTCCGCTCGCTCTCCGAGGCCTCGTTGCCCGTCGGGCTCTCGAGCGTCAGGACGCAATTATCGCGAAGGTTCGGCGCACGACGTGCCGCCCGGTCCCCCGCGCCGTCACGAAGGTCGGGGTCGCATCGACTGTCCAGAACGGCCGTCGACACAACGACAGGCATCACGGTCCTCGTGCATAGGCACTCCTGAGATCTCACCGATCTTGATGCTCGACGCTGGGTGGCACGCAGCCAATCTCAAACGGAACTTTCGCGACAGCTGAGTGTCGCCGGTCATATTCCAAAGTTTCGACCGGGCCCGGGCCAGTGTCGATAGACGATGAATCTAATCTGGTCGCATGATCAGCCTCCTGCCACGTGGATCCGGCCTCGAAGGTAATGGTGAACGCGTTTTCGGGCGGTTTTCCACCTCACTGCCCGTTGCCCCCTTGCCCTTGCCGGCCGGGTCCAGGGATCGGGTGAGGAGGTTAAAGCATTTCAGTACGGGGTTGAATCCATCCCGGCCTGGTCGGGCGGCGAAGTGGCCGCGGGCGGACCGCCCCGGCCGTAGCGGGCGTTGACCGATTCGATAGCGTTGATGATTCAGACGATCAAGGCAGATCTTGATATCGTAATCCAGGAACAGCAGAACTCAACCGGGCGTCGCGCCACGGCTTTGGCTGATGGCCGATACGAAATGACCGGCCCACGGGCTGCCCGATCGGGCATGCGCTCGTACCCCTTCGGGTGCGAGTCACCGGATTAGACTCCCTATATGGAATTTGCCGCCGAATGCGCCGAGGTGGAAACCAAGCGGCTCCAGGACGGCCGACGACGGGCCGGACGCGCTTACGGGTCCCACTCCAGAGTTGTGGGCGCGCCCCTGCTGCTGCACTTGCAACGAGTAGCGGGCAATCGAGCCGTACAGGGCTTCCTGGCGTCCGACGGCGGATCTCCAACTGCGATCAAGACACGAACTGTGAGTTGGCCGCTCACCGCGACCATTCCCGCAGTCTCCCGCGATACCGAGGGTCCGTCGGCGAACGCGGTCCCTCCCTTGGAACAGACGATCGATGGGGTGCCCGAGGTTGTCGACCAGACCGAGGATCCGGAGATCGATATGCACTGCGAGGGTGACACCGTGTCAGGCGCGCTGAACTACTCCCCGACCGTCACACACCCCGCTACACCCCCGCCCCCCGGAGATTTCGGCCAAACCAACGGCAATCACATTCACCCGAACTTCAAGGAATTCCGATATAGCAGTTCAAAGAAGCAATACACCGTTCGGGTGGATTACGAGAACGACATTCAGGTTCTCGTCTGTTCCGACAAGGGCCCACGGGGCCAGACCGACATCGAGTCGCCCAATGATTCCGACATCACAAAGCTGAACTATGGCAAGGTGGCCAATGACCTCACCCCTGACCTTTCGAATCAAGGCGGCACGCCACCTCGCACGAAGTTCTGGGCCCGCGACCTCACACTTGTGCATGAGGATTTCCACGCCACGGACGGCCAGCGCTTCTGCCAGAAGGCCGTCGCGGATGCCCAGACCGACCTGAACGCGCAGACGCTTCCTGCCCCCTCCGACCCCAAGTTCAAGGAACTGAACGACCTGATGCGCCCGATTCCAGGCAAGATCGTCCAGGCTCGCGGCGCCGGTATGGCCAGTGGAGGCGAACAACGCGCCTACCAGGCCGGCGCCGCGGCGTACCAGGCGCGGGCCGACGCGATCAGAGCGGCAGGCAAAGCCGGCCAGTACCCACAGCCCACGACCCCCGGCGGGGGCGTCCAACCCTGACCTCAACAGCCGCCGGCGGTCAGGAGCTTCGGCACACCGGCAACAGCTTCACTGCACGCTCCTCGGCCGCGGCCGGCGCTGACTCCCGGGGAGTCAGCACCACCTGACGAAGCGCGTTCGCAGGCTCGGTGTCTTCTTCGCCCAGCTGATCGTGCCGGCCACCCCGCGGAGGACGGAAACCAATTGACCCGTGCCGGTCGACCAGCTCACTCCCCTGCTCCTTGGCCCGCGCCAAGAGCCGCTCAGGTTGCCCGGGCCGATGGCTGGCTCCCGAAAAGCGATGATCACCGCGTTTCGGAAGGGGACGGCTATCAGAAGTCGGGCCCCACCAGATCTTCGGTGAGCTGCTGGAGGTACTCGGGTGGTCCGGCTTCGGAGAACCAGAGCCAGAGCTCGGCGGCGTGGATCGGCAGCCATGCGCGCACGGCGGCCGGGTCGGCGCCATAGCCTGTAACGAGAGCGTCGAACGATCGTGGGTCCTTCCGGGAAGCGCCCCAAGCGGCACGCGACAATTCTCTGAGAGGGTCTCCAAGATGCGCCGCCTCCCAGTCGCCGATCGCCGTGATACTGCTGTCCACTGCGAGCAGATTTGCGTCGGTCCAGTCGCCGTGGCAGAAAGCCGGGCGACCAGCCGGCGGAATGACCGGAGGCAGCGGAGGACCACCGGCGTCGCGGTAGCGGGGGCGATCAGTGCGTCATCGAGGGCCGGCGGCAGCCCAGGGGGTGGCTGGACCTCGTCGAGCCGACGCAGCAGGGGTGCCGAGCGCGAAGTCGGTCTAGTCGCACGTCAGCGGTGCTGCTATCTAGGCGTTCACCGGGCATGAGCGTCATGAGAATCGATGCCGGCCCGATCTCGACGAGCTCGGCAACCGGTAGGCCCTGATAGGCAAGGGCTAGCAGAGCGAGCACTTCCGTGTCGCGGGCGAAGGGTCAGTGATGTGCTTCTCGACGATCAGGCGACCGTGGCGCTCAACCAACTGGACGGTACCGACTGCTCTCTGCCGGATCGGACCAGCTTGCGCGGCGCTCCAGCGCGACCAAAGGCAGGTCGGCTCGCTAGCCCGTACGCCAGCCCAACGGCGGGAGACATGAGCCGTTCTCGCATGAGGGACGGCTTGCGTAGCGGCACTCAGGCTCTCGATCTGGAGACTGTTCGGTGGCGTCAGTAGGTTGGCCGTACCCGTTCCCCGACCGCGGTTGGGACGAGACCGCTGCCTTACTTGCTGAGGCCGCCGATCGTTCCTCGGGCCCGTGCGGCCTCACATCCGAGATCTCAGCACGTCGAACTCGGCTCCCGGCGAGGACGGATCGAACCCGTGCTCGATCAGCCAGCGCGCTGCCACCAGGCTTCGCCACGACCACCACGCGCGGATCACGACCAGGTCGGCGTCGGTGCCGTAGCCGGCGACGACGTCGCCAAGGTGCTCCTGATGTCCGAGCGTCAAGGTCGCGAGGTCGTACAGGGCATCGCCCTGGCCCGCCTCGGACCAGTCGACCACGCCGGTGATTTCGTCACCGTCGACGAATACGTGGCTGACCTGCAGGTCGCCGTGGGTGAACACTGGTGTCCAGGGCCGGAGTGCGGCCTCCGCGATCCGCCGGTTGCGCGTAACCAGGTCCGTAGGAAGGACGCCGTTCGTGACGAGCCACTCGCATTCGCCGTCGAGTCGCGATGCCATCTCGTCGAGGCTCCGACCGGGCCATGGTGGCAGCGGCGCGTCGTGCAGCATCCGTGCCGCGGCACCCGCAGAGGTCCACGCCGACGACGACGCGGTCGACGGCTCGCCCAGGCGGCCGAGTGCCGTCCCAGGGAGGGCGGCGAGTGCGAGCACGGGCGGCTTCCGCCACAGGACCTCCGGAGTCGGGATCGGCGCCAACGCCATCGCCTCGACCTCCACGTCGGTGAGCGTCTGATCAGAGTCGATCTTCAGGAACACGTCACCGACGCGCAAGGTCGCGCGCTGGGCATGGGCGACGACGACCTCGACCTCGCTCATGTCGGCCATTATCGCGGAACGAAAGCGATCACGACGTGGTCACCACCGCCCCGGGGGGTGCATCCGGAACCCGAAGCGTCATCATCTCGGTCAGGTTCTCGCCTTCTGAACTGCCGAGATCGAGGAGCCGGCCAATGCCGCTGGCATGCGGCTAACCGCTTTCATCCGTGCCGTGGCGCTGCCCCCAGAGGAGCCTCCGGTTGACCGCGTCGAGGTCCCTGATGGACCTGCGCAAGTCTGTGGAGGGCACAAAGCCTTGGCGAGTCACCGGCGCCAGCCGGTCTGATAGTCACACCGTGCACAAGACCAAGCGTGCCGCACAGACTGCGGCCCGAAGTGCTGTCTCCGGCAAGTCCGTGAGCAGGAACCCAGCGACGACCGTGCGCACTGCGGCCAGCGCCAAGTCGGGCAAGAGGCGGCAGCCGAAGCCCTAGGTAAGGCGAAGAGAATGGACAGCAAGACCAAGAAGTGACAACGAGGAGCAGTTTCTCCCACTCCATGTCCAGGGCGGCCCGCCCCGTCCGCCGGTTCCTGCCCGACCTGATTGAGCGGGTCTGGACCCGGCAGATCAAATCCCGGTCTGGTCTTCGACCTCGGCCTGCCCCTCGGGCAGGCTGCCGAGGGCTACCGGGCCATGGACGAATGCCGGGCCATCAAGGTGCTGCTCCGCCGCTGATCCTCCCTCCCGAAGGGCGGGTCCGAAACCATGAATCCGACCTTCGTCACCGGCCAGGTCGCTCGTCACCGGCCAGGTCGCTCGTCACCGGCGCCAGCTCCGGCATCGGCGTCGCCACCACACCCGTCTAGCCCTGGCCGGCGCGCGGTCGGGCTCGCCGATGTCAACCACCGGCGCTGCAGACCACCGCCGACGAGTTGACGTCGGCCGGGCAGCGGGTGCAGATACCTCGAGTCATGAACCACCAGTTTCGCGAGCAACAACGAAGGACGTCTCATGCCCAGTGAGCATCGGCGCTTCGCCGGCAAGGGCGCCTTGGTCACCGGAGCTGGCGGCGGGATCGGCGGCGCCACCGCCCTGGCGTTTCGCTGAGAAGGCGCCAGCGTGGTGGTCGCCGATCTCGCGGCCAAACGACCTGACGTCGAGCGATCCCGATCGACCTGGGTGGCGAGTGCTGGGCAAACTCCGACTTGCCAAGTCAGCTGGTCCTGGGCCTGTTCGGCAGAGGAGCGGCCGCATGAGGTTTCGCGCGCCCGGTCAACTTCTCAGAAGTGGCGCGGGTCGGCCCATTTCGCTGGGGACTGGTACTCGACCGAGTGCTTCGCGGCCGCATCGACTTCTTCAGGCGTCAAGAGCACCACTGTCCGTACGCTTGCGCCGCCCGCCTCACTAACGGCAAGGGCGAAAGCGAAGGCGCTCTGGTTGTCGGGAGGGTCCGCGACGGCGAGAGCGTCATGGTCGCCGACGGCGAAGTAGAACAGCTCGAGTCGGCCCCCAGACTGTGGGCGGCTCTGGCCACGGCTTCGCGTCTACCGCTTCCGCCCTGCCGGCGGAGACCTTTGACCCCCTCCACCGTGTACGACGCTTCGAACAAGAACCTGGGCATGAAGACCCCCTTCCTCGGTCGTCACCCAACGTCTCACCCTGTGGCTGGCTTGCTCAAGGGATCCTCCTGCCGAGCGGGCGACAACGTGCCTTGATCTCGGCGCGGTCGATTTCACGACGTCCCGATCCGACTGCCGAAGTGACTCGATCTGCCGGTGCAGCCGAAATCGGGGTAAGGGTGTCAACGCTTGCCCCAACCCGACCAGACCTAGGAGCTGAGTCAATGCCCCACCAGAACCTCGTGTCAGACGCGGCCCTGTCACGTGTCTTAGGTGTGTACGCCGGCATGGTCAGCCGGGTGCTCAGGAAACCCGAACGCTGGCTGGGGGTCGACGAGGACCCGCCCCTGACGGCCGGCTTACCGATCCGGATCCTGGACGAACTGCGTGATCGCGCTCTCGGCGACATCACACCCGCTTCACCAGGCTGGGCAGCCCTGCCCGAGTCGAAACGCGTTGACTGGTGGCTCCGGCGGATCGCGATCGGCGCCGCCCTCGCCGCGGCGGCGCCCCGGTTCGCCGGCGCCCTCGCTGACCGCCTACCGCTGCAGGCCGCCCTCGGCGCCTCAGCGGCCGGGCTTGCCGTCTGTGTCGTCGCGCACGAACGCGGGACCGCCGACCCGGCCGAATGGGTTCCTCTACTGGCCCGGATACTGTTCGACCGTGATCTGAGCGCCGGGACACCCGTCCCTCTGCCCACCGCACAGCAGTCCGACGACCAGTTGGAGACCGCTGCCGGCGACACCACGGAACCGCCCAGCGGCATGGCCGCCCTCGCCCAAGGTGCGCAGCGGGTCGTCCGTACTCTGTGGCGCCTGGCCCGAACCTTCCTCGATCTCCAGAACCTGTTCGACAAGCGTCCACGCGGCGGCCTCGTCGCACGCACGCTGGGCAAGCTGCCCGTTGTCGGCGTCGCCGGCGGCTGGCTCGACGAACGCGGAGCCATCCGCAAAGCAGCCAGACAAACCCAACGGCTACTTGCCTGACCTGTCACTCGTCCGGCATCAAAGACCGGGGCACGTCGGCCAGAACATCGACACGCCGGCAGCTGTCGGCCCGACTGAGCAGCGAGGCCGCCGCAGCGACCGGCTCGCCAGGCGGGTCCGTTGACCAAATCCGCCATTCTCAGCCACCGCTGTGTCTTGCTAGCTCACAACTTGATCATGTCGGTTGATCACGTCGATTGATCACGTCGATTGATCACGTCGGTCGATCACGTCGGTCGATCACGTCGGTTGATCACGTCGTCGATCACGTCGGTTGATCATGTCGGTGCCCACCTCGTACACCAAATCCCTTGACTCATCTCATCACCGAACTGCTGATCCCCAGCCGACGTGGTGTAGTCCCTCCGCTCCCTCGGCACGCAGTCATGGTCCGTGCGGCGACCGGCGGGCAACAGATATGGCAGACGTGGGCGGTTGTTAGAGCCGTTGGTGTGGCGTGATCGGTGGATCGGTGTGTTCTGCGGATAAGAAGGGCGCGCCTAACTCACCTACATCAACAGCAGCGTGACCGAGGTGAGCGAGCAGCATGCCAGGCTGGTCCTGCTCCAGGCCGATGACGGCCCACTCGACCGGCAAGGCACCGGCGATAAAACGTGCTCGGTCCGCGAGGTGGGCCAGCTGCGGATAGCGACGGACCAATCCACTCGCCCATCGCTCGCCCCAGACACACAGCAGGCAGCCCAAGTCCACGGCAGGGTCACCGCGTCCTGCGACACCGAAGTCGAGGACACCGGTGAGCAGAGCGGAGCCTGGGTCGTGCAGTAGGTGGTAAGGCCCGAGGTCACCATGGATCATCGCGGGGGCAAAGTCGAACGACAGCTCGCCCGTTTCGATCGGGCGGAACAGGCTGGCAAGCCATTCTCGTTGGTGGCGCCAAAGCAGCGGTCTCACTGCCAGATTGGCTCGATCGCGCAGTGCAAGCCATGCTGTCGGCGGTTTGGTGGCCGGGCTCGCCGGAAACTCATCTGGAAGCGGCGCTGTGTGCATTGCGGCCAGGAAGTCAGCGACATCGTCGATCAACCGATCACACCGCCGACGATCTAAACGCGCCAGAGCCGCGCGGGTGACTGGTTCCCCCCGCAGCATGCGATAGACGACGAAGTCCTCAGACCGGGCGACCGATTGCGGCAGGGGAGCCGACACGTACTTGCTTAGGTGCAACAGGACCCGATGCTCTTCCCTTAGCGCGCGCCGCGCGTCCACATTTCTTGGGAAGCGTGCGATGAGCTCATCGTTTACGACCAGGACGAGATGCTGCATACCGGCCGTTATCAGCCGTGCCCCACCCACATCTTGTATGACTCCTGCGTCGCGAAGTTTCGTGAGCAACGCGGCGATGACTTGGCTCTCGTTCGACGCCACAAATGACTTCATGACGGTGGGAGACAACGGGAGGAGTCGTGACGGTCAGACACGCCCAAACCTTAAATCGGCCCGGGTGCTCCGCTGCGCCGGCACGGTCTAAAGACTCAAGAACCTGATCCGGCGTAGGCCCACAGCGAGGTCCTGATGCCCGCCCGGGATTCCGGCGGACCAGGGCTCAGAACGAACAGTGAGCGATCCAGTGCTCGACCAAGTATTCGTTGCCTCTCACATCGACGAGATGGATCGGTGCGCGTCGGTAGAGCGCGCGCAGCAGATCAAAGGCGTTGCCTCGTACGATCGCATCGGCCCCGCCCCGTCCGGGGCCTCCATCGCACGCCTTCGGGCATTCGCGTAACGAACCACTCATCGGCGGTGTCCGTGGCCTGCAGCTGCAGGGTCTCCCCCAGTCCTCGCAGTCCCGCGAAGATCGGGTCTGGATGGCCAGCGGTCGAGAGAGTGGTGATCGCGGCCAACAGGTCGGCAACGCCGTCGGCCGCCGTGCGGAGGAAGCGATGGACGAAGACCTACCGTGAGCTCAGCGTCGATTCTGTGGATGATTGTGTCGTGGGTGATCCTGCGTAGCCAGAAGCCGACGCTGTGGTCGTCGGACCAGCTCCACACACCGGTGTCCGTGTGTTCGCGCTTTGGACCGCAGCGAAGAAGGCGGCGGCGCCGGAGCAAAGCCATGCTCCGTAGCCGGATGGGGTCGCCGGAAGTCCCAGGTCGACGGCCGACCTGTCAATGGGCCTTTGAGCCCTTGTCTCGGTGATTCGTTGGGCCCAGCGGTGCCCGCGTCCGACGTGAAGCGCCAAGTCGCTGAGAGTCCAGGCGGGACAGGTCGTCACCCGCAGAGCCGGTTCGGCGCTTGTCAGGATCTCCGCGATCCGCCCGGTGGATTCAAGGAGCTCGGCGTGATACGTCGCTTCATCAAGAGCTGCCGGGGGCACTAAGCCTCCCAGGCTCGTTCGGATTCGGCGCTCGATCATGGTCTCGCCATCACACGAGCGCCGCTCTGGGTGGAGAGATTGTCTCCTCTACGTGCGAGTTCCCGGAAGACGTTAGGTCTCGGGCAGTCGGTGAGTGTGTAGCCGACGGCGTGAAGGCGACGGCATGAAAGCGCCAGCGTCACGCCCACTTGGGCCAGGCGGTGGTGCCATCGTCTGGTTCGGCATCCTCATGCGGCAATGGCAGCATCGTCGTGATCGTATTCGACGAGCAGATCTTCGTGACCTGGTACCTATCGATGGCGATTCACCGATGATCAACCCGCTCAGCGGCACCGTCGGCACCGGCCGCGGCGAGTCGCTCCTGGCCCGCGTGTTGGGTTGGCACCGCCGGCTACCCCAACGGGATTTCAGCTATGTGGCCTCAAGACGTTGATGCGATCGAGCAGTTCCGGGTCGAGCGGCTCGTCCTCCCCGACCGAGCGGATGGTCAGGTCGGACACCTGACCCCTCCCAGGTGCGCCCGCCATCCGGGGCATCACAGTCGCCTCGGGGATCAGGACGCTGACGTCGTGAGTGAGGGCGAGGGGCACGACGTGGTCGGCGGCACCCCGGGTGGCACGGCCGACGAGTTTGGCAAGCCGTTCGTGCTGCAAGGCCCAGGCGAGGGCTTCTCCCGAGGAGTAGGTCGACGGCCCGATTACGGCCAGCACGGAGGGGCCAGGTTCGGCCGCGAGCGGAGCGCCCGCGGTCCACCCTTGCCGGATACGGTTCTGTAGCGGACATCGAACAGGTGCGCGGGGGGCCGCCGGCTAGCCAATCGATTATCACCGCGACGGTGGCCGGGTCGCCGCCACCGTTGCGGCGGAGGTCGAGCACCAGCAGGCGAGCATCTGAGCATAGGGCGAACGCTCCGGCTAGGAGCGGGGTCGCGGCGTGTGCGGGGGCTAGGCCGTTGAGCTCGAGAATCGCCACTCCGTTGGAGTGACGGATCACGGGACCTGCCTGGGCCCCTTGCTGTCGAATCTCATCAGGGTCGACTGGCGGCCAACCTGCACTGCATGCCTGAGGGTCGAGACCTTCGGAGGTCTTGAGGTCGAGGTGTCGGAAGACCTCCTTGGCTGTACCCTGCAGCTCGGCGAGGCTTTCCGCGTTGACGACTCGCTCGTCCGCTATGAATGGCAACAGAGCGTCCCGCAGCGACTCCACCCGTTGGCCGTCGCCGTAGTGGGCGGCTACCCGATCAGGTAGAAGGCGCGCGACGCTGGCCAACGTGCTCGGCGCGACTCGCTTCCGATTGACGGGCATGCGTGGACCGTATCCCAACCCTTCACGTCAACTGGCACCTTCGCTACAGGCAGAAGAAGCCTCACACCGCTGTCCGCCAGCTGTCTGCTCGCCGGGTGGCGATGTCAACCCAACGTGGCCCCACAGTGACGGAACTGGCTGGCCCCAGCTGAGCTTGGGTCCGGGGCTTCCTTGCTTGTTGGTCAGCCCCAGAAGATGCAGGTGGGGTCGCGGTCGAGTTCGCTGAGCAGGTCCTCGACTCGGTTCGAGGGTTCGTGTAGGTCGTAGATGTGGAAGCGGAGATTGCGGTCGCGCCAGTAGAGCGTCCACAACTTGTCGGCGACGGTGTAGCGCAATCGGGCGATCGGGAAGGTGGTCCACCAGCGTTGCACTCGTGCGACATCCAACTCTGGTAGGGACATTCGGCTTACCAGCCGCCGGCGGCGTTGAGCGCGTCGAATGCGGCATCGAGTCGCTGTTGGCGGCGCCGGTTGGGTTCGTGGTTGGATTCGGCGGCCACGGCCCCGATCAGCTCCTCCAGATCGTCGTCGGTGGCAGTCAAGACGGCGTCGTCGTGCTGGGCGCGGATGCGGAACACGAGTCGTTCGCACTCGGGGTCCAGCAGGTGCAGATCGCGCAGCGCTGCCGCGACCTCGTTGGCGATGACGATGTCGCTGGTGGTCTCGGCGACGGTCAACCCTCGGCGGCGCAGATCGAACGGCGAGTCCTCCCAGTTGCTGATCACGCCGGTGTCGTCGCAGACGCTGCACTGCCATCGGATCGGCGTCCCGGACTCGGTGCGCAGCACGATCATCCGACCCGGGCAGGCCCGGTTGGCCGGTCGGCGTCGGCACGGCAGCGCGCTTTCCCAGGCGGTGCCGGCGTCACCTGCCGTGGCGGCCCGGACAATATCGCCCAGGTGTGCGGCCAGTCGCCGGGCCGGGCCGGGGGTGTCGTCGGGCAGGTCGAGGAAGTGGTGCAGGTCGGTGACCATCACCTGCTGGACTCTAGCGACCCAGTTCAGGTTTCCGACTGGTCGTCTTCGTCAGCCGGCGGCGTGGCGGGTCCGGGCGTGGGCGAGCCGGTAGCTGGTGGTGCCGGTTTCGATGATCTGTCCGGCGAAGGTCAGCCGGTCGACGACCGCGGCGCAGAGCCGCGGATCGGTAAAGGTCTTCGTCCAGCCGGAGAACGGCTCGCTGGAGGCGATCGCGACGGCCGAACGCTCCTCTCTCTCCGTCAAAACCTGGAACGGCAGTTCGGCGCCGCGGCGGTCAAGTTCCATATATCCAAGCTCGTCCAGGTAGAGAAGATCGACACGGCCATAGCGCGCGATCGTCTTGGACAGCTGCTTGTCATTGGCGGCCTCGACCAGTTCGTTCACCAGCTTCGAGGCCAGCGTGTAACGCACGCGATAGCCAGACTCGGCGGCGGCGGTGCCCAGGCCGATCAGCAGATGCGATTTCCCGTTGCCGGAGTCACCGATCAAACACCTTGGGTGCCCGGCCTTGACCCAGGCGCAGCTGCTCAGCTGGTGGATCACCGCGGGGCTGACTGATTTGTTGCCTTCGAAGTCGAACTCCTCGATGCATTTGTCTCGGAGGAACCCCGCGTCGTGGATGCGCCGGGCGGCGCGACGCTTGTCCCGGTCATCGCACTCGGCCATCACCAACTCGGTAAGAACCCCAGGTAGGACAGTTGCTCGCGCTCAGCCGCAGCGGCGATCTCGCCGAACCGGTCCCGGATAGTTGGTAGCCGCAACACCCGCGTGCCCGAATCGATCGCCGCGAACGCGGCCTGCTCGGTCACGCCACGGCGAGTGGCTGGGGCAGTCTTCGTCGTCGTTGCGCTCATGCGCTGGCCTTTCCGAGTAGATCGTCGTAGGCATCGACCGACGGCAGCGCTCGGTCATCGCCGGGCAGCTCTGCAAATCGGCGCTCGGTCAGGCTCACCACTTGCCGACCTCGTGACGCCGCCTCGACCGGTGTCGACGCGGCGCCGCGCTGCTGAGCTGCCTTGCGGGCTTCGACCGCGACCACGTCGACGTTGACCGACCCCACCGTCAGCGCGGCGCTGATTCCGGCGAGCCCGTCGGCGTGCTCGAGATGACGGTGCAGCAGCAGCACCTCGACCAGCGCCCGCGTCCCTGCACCATCGCCGAGTGCCTTGCGGGCCGCAGCCCAAAACGCGTCATGCGTCGGCGTGAAAATCCTAGCCGTCCGTGCCTGGACCAAGGCGGTGGCGCCGGGCAGCGCGCCAGGCTTGCGCCGCAAGATCTCCAGGTAATGATCCAGCTCGAGAACCTGCACACCCTTACCAGCCGCGCGCTGATGCCGCGCCACCACGGCAGCGCGGTCGAAGACGGTGACCACGGAGGCGGGCAGCTTGACCCGGGTCTGGGCGCATCCTCCTCCGACATGGGTCGGATCGCACCGGTCGTCGCCCGCGACACCACAGTCTGCGTGTAGGACCGCGCCGGTCGCGGCTGGAGCGATCCTGTCGAGGGCCCGCAGGACGGGGACCACATCGCAGCGGACCTGCACACACTGCTGACCGAAGCCCACGTCGATCGGCGCTACGTCCTGGCCGGTCACTCCTTCGGCGGCCTGTACGTGCTGAACTTCGCTGCCCAGTTCCCCGACCAGGTCGCCGGCCTGGTGCTGCTGGACTCGACCGCACCCAAAACCCGCCCGGCCCAGCCGATGACCACCGAGCCCCCCACGGCGGTCGATCGCGTCATCGCGGTCGCGCCTGCGGTCGCCCACCTGGTCGAGCCGAACCGTTGACACATATACCCCCTAGGGGTATCGTACGCAACGTCGGCCGGAGAGCACGGCCTCGAGGGCCTGGTGGATGATCGGGGTCGATTCCTCAGGGACCGGGGTTGCCCCACCGACCGGACATCATCGCGCTAAGGCACATGGGAGGTTGACAACCGTATCGGCTGGGTGTTGACTACGCAGACAGATCTGACTGCGTAGTCAAGGATGACAGTGACTCTACATCTGGATGGCGCCGCTGGCGCTCGCGGTGTCGTGATGATGGATGTTGCTCGACTGGCTGGGGTTTCGCAGAAGACCGTTTCGCGGGTGGTCAACGATGCTCCTTACGTGCGGCCCGACGTCCGGGAGCGAGTGCATCGGGCCATCGAGGAACTCGGTTACCGGCCCAATGGCGCAGCGCAGGCGTTGGCGAGGGAACGCACCCACACGATCGGTGTGCTTGCTCTTGGCACTCCGTTGTTCGGGCCGTCTCGCCGCGTGTTCACCCTTGAGCACGAGGCGCGGCGCCGGGGGTGGAGGTTGGCTCTGGCGTCGGTGCCGGATCTGTCGGCGGCGAGCGTCTGCCTGGGAGTGGACAGTCTGCTGGAACGCAACGTCGAAGGTCTGGTGATCGAGGTCCCGACCCACCTGTTCGAGATTGACCAGACCGTGCTCAAGGGTGTGCCGGTCGTGACCAGCGCCGGCCTGATCGCTGGTCTGCCGACGCAGGCGGTGATCGACGTCGATCAAGAACATGTATCAGCCGAGGTCACCCATTACCTGCTGGATCTCGGACACGAAACCGTCTGGCATGTGGCCGGCCCTCGCGACTGGGACGCCGCCCAGAAGCGGCTCGACGGATGGCGTCGCGCCCTGCGGAAGCGTCAACGCCGCGTTCCCCGGATCGCCTATGGCGACTGGACGGCCGCCTCCGGGTACCGTGCGGGTCTGCGTCTGGCCGCGCGAGCCGACGTAACCGCGGTGTTCTCCGCCAACGACAGCATGGCGATGGGACTGCTCCGGGCGTTCTACGAGGCGGATCGGGATGTGCCCGGAGACGTCTCGGTGGTGGGATTCGATGATGTTCCGGAGGCTGAGTTTCAGATGGTTCCGCTGACCACGGTAGCCGTCGATGCAGTCGGCGCAGCGCGGCGGATTCTCGCAGAACTTCTGAGCATGATCGAAGGTGCACCGCCACCTGACGGTCCCATCACCATTGAGGGTGAGCGACTGGTGATCCGCGGCTCCACGGGGCCGCCATCGCGATCCTGACTAGTTCTCAATTTCCCGACCTCGCCCCCTTGCACCATTCGCACTTCCCTGCAGCAATTGAAGCTCGATGCTTGAGCCCACCAACAGCAAGTCCACCTTCGAAAGGACAGCGATGTCTTCGTCAGCGTTCACTCGCCGCAAGTTTCTGATCTCCAGTGCGGCCGCGGCGTCCAGTGCGTGGCTGCTCGCCGCCTGCGGCGGCGGCAGCGACTCTCCGGGTCAATCCGCGGCCTCCCAGGTCGCGCAGAGCGACATCGACAAGGCCCTGGACACCCCGACCACCCTGCTCTTTTGGACCTGGGTGCCCGATATCACCAACCAGGTGAAGATGTTCACCACGAAGTACCCGAAGATCAAGGTCAACGTCGTCAATGTCGGCCAGGGCGCACCGCACTATCAGAAGCTGCGGACCGCGATCCAGTCCGGTCAGGGCGCCCCGGACGTGGCGCAGATGGAGTACCAGTACATCCCGTCGTTCACGCTCGGTGACCAGGGCAGCCTGCTCGACCTGACACCGTTCGTGCCGGCTGACATTCAGAGTCAGTATCCGGAATGGGTGTGGGGTCAGGTCAAGGTGAACAACGGACTGTGGGGCATTCCGCAGGACACCGGTCCGATGGGCCTGCTGTACCGAGAGGATTTGTTTTCCGACGCCGGAATTGAGGCCCCGGCCACCTGGGACGACTTCGGAGCCGCCGCTGAGACCTACCACTCCAAGAATCCGAAGAGTTGGCTGGTCAATGTGGCCCAAAACCAGCCCGGCCAGATGGTGGCCTACCTGTGGCAGTCGGGCGTCCGGCCGTTCAGCTTCGACGGCCAAGAGACGGTCAAGGTCGACCTGGCGAACGACCAGGCCAAGACGGTGGTCAAGTTCTTCGGCGATCTGGTGAACAACGGCCTCGCCACGTCGGATGCGGACTTCAACGACGCCTGGTACCAGGGTCTGGCGAACGGCAAGTGGGCATCGCTGCCGATCGCCGCGTGGGGCCCGGTGTTCCTACAGGGCACGGCCGGCAAGACGTCGGGCAAGTGGCGGGCGAACGCCCTGCCGCAGTGGAAGGCCGGGGAAAACGTCTCCAGCAACTGGGGGGGCTCCACCGACGCGGTGCTGAAGTTGAGTAAGAACCAGATCGCGGCCTCGCAGCTGGCCTTGTGGATCAACACCGACAAGGACTCGATGCTGCGGTTCGCCAACGAGCAGTTCCTCTTCCCGCCGCTGACTTCGGTACTCGAAGATCCGGCCTTCACTGGGCAAGAGTCGGAGTTCTACGGGGGCCAGAAGGTCAATGAGCTGTTCGCCCAGATCTCCGAGACGGTTAGCACCGAGTTCGGCTGGCTGCCGTTCATGGAGTACGTCTACTCAAACTTCAACGAAACGCTGGGTAAGGCCTTCGCCAACAAGACCGATCCTGTCGCCGGCCTGCAGGCCTGGCAGGACGGCTGCGTCAAGTACGCCAAGGACCAGGGCTTCACGGTTTCCTGACCCCGTGGCGGGCGGCCGGCTGGTCGGCCGTCCGCCCACCATCCCGAAGGGACATCCATGACCACCAGCATGCCCAGCGCCCCAACGGCAGCACCGCACACGCCGCTCTCCGCGCTCCCGCGCCGGCGGCTGACGGCATCCCGGCGCCGCCAGATCGGCGCCGCCTACGCTCTCATCCTGCCGTTCCTCATCCTGTTCCTGACCATGATCGTGGTTCCCCTGGTCTATTCCGGGTATCTCAGCTTCTTCAAGACGAAGCTGGTGGGCGGCACCTCGTTCGTTGGGGCCGAGAACTACCTGCGGGCTCTGACCGACCCCAGCTTCCTCACTGGTGTCGGCCGGATGGTCCTGTTCCTCCTGGTCCAGGTCCCACTCATGCTGGTGCTGTCCCTGTTCGCCGCCCTCGCCCTGGACAGCGGCATGATGCGGCTGGCCAAGTTCGCCCGGCTCGGAATCTTCGTGCCGTACGCGGTGCCGAGTGTCATCGCCACCCTGATGTGGGGTTACATCTACGGCCCCGACTTCGGCCCGATCGCCCAGGTTTCCGAGGCCGTCGGGCTCGGCGCCCCGCCCTTCTTCACCGAAACCGGCATCTTCTTCTCAATCATCAACATCGTGAACTGGGAGTTCGTCGGCTACAACATGATCATCATGTACGCCGCGCTCCGCTCGATCCCCACCGAACTCTACGAGGCGGCCCGGGTGGACGGTGCCTCCGAGATCCGTATCGCCTTGTCCATTAAAATCCCCTCGATCAGACCGGCGATCATGCTGACCGTCATCTTCTCGGTGATCGGCACATTCCAGCTCTTCAATGAGCCCGCCCTGATGCGCATCCTCGCACCGACCGTGATCGGCACCGACTGGACTCCGAACCTGTACGCCTACAACATCGCGTTCATTAATCAAGACGCCAACTACGCGGCCGCTCTGGCGTTCCTACTGGGCATCGCCATCATGATCATCTCCTACGTCGTCCAGCTCAGCACCCAACGGAAGGAGCGGCGCTCGTGACCACCATCGAGACCGCAACGCCCACCAAGAGCCCGAAGGTGCGCGAGACCGGGCACGGCTCCGATCGACCGCGCCGGAAGAGCTGGCTTCTGACCATCGTGATGATCCTGCTCGCCTGCTACTTCCTGTTCCCGCTCTACTGGCTGGTGGTCGCCTCCACCAAGTCTAACGCCGACCTGTTCAGCTCCTTCGGCCTTTGGTTCGCCGACTTCAACTTCATCGAGAACGTCAGGACCGTCTTCACCTTCCAAGACTCGATCTATGTCCGGTGGTTCTTCAACTCGATCCTGTACGCCGTCGTCAGCGGCGTCGGCGCGGCATTCTTGGCCACGGCGGCCGGTTACGCCTTCGCCAAGTACGAGTTCCCCGGCGGAAAGGCCCTGTTTGCCATCGTCTTGGGCGCGATCATGGTTCCCACGACGGCGCTGGCCATCCCCACATACCTGCTATTCGCCCGCGCCGAGCTCACCGATACGTACTGGGCGATCATTCTGCCTTCGCTGGTCAGTCCGTTCGGCGTCTTCTTGATGCGTGTTTACGCCGCCGACGCGGTCGACACCACGCTGATTGAGGCGGCTCGGGTGGACGGCGTCGGTGAGCTGCGGATCTTCTTCACTGTCGCCCTGCGGCTGCTGATGCCCGGCACGGTGACGGTCCTGCTGTTCGCCTTGGTGTCGACCTGGAACAACTACTTCCTGCCTCTGCTGATGCTGAACTCCGGGGAGTTGTTCCCCCTACCGGTCGGACTGGCCCAGTGGCAAGCCACTGCCGCCGGCGGGTCCGGGGCCCAGGCACTGTTTTCCACGGTGATCACTGGATCGTTGATCTCGATCATTCCGCTGGTTATTGCGTTTCTGTTCCTCCAGCGCTACTGGCAGTCCGGCCTCTCTGCGGGCGGCGTGAAAGCCTGATCCCCAACCCCGCTTCACAAAGGACGTGGAACTCAAAAGAAGGGCTCGATCTATGGTCTCGCCTCGCGAGCAGGTGCTGTTCGGCGCCGCCTACTACCACGAGTACCAGCCCACCCCCCGCCTGGACATCGACCTCGACCTGATGGTCGAGGCGGGTTTCTCGGTGATCCGTGTCGGTGAGTCGGTGTGGACCACCTGGGAGCCCGAAGACGGCCGCTTCGAGCTCGACTGGCTGCGACCCGTTTTGGACGGCGCACACCGCCGCGGGATCAAGGTTGTCCTCGGCACCCCGACCTACGCCGCACCGCCTTGGCTTGCCCGCCGGTACCCCGAGATCGCCGGGGAAACCGCAACGGGTCAGCCCGTGCCGTGGGGCGGACGGCAAGAGATCGACTACACGCATCCGGCGTTCCGGTTTCACGCCGAGCGCGTCATCCGGGCGATCCTCGCCCGCTACGCACACCACCCGGCCGTGATTGGTTTCCAGGTTGACAACGAACCCGGAATGCTGATCTTCCACAACCATGGCGTCTTCCAACGGTTCGTCGACGAGCTGCGGCACACCTACGGCGACGTCCAGACTCTGAACGAGGCGTGGGGTTTGGTCTACTGGTCGCACAAGCTCAGCACGTGGAGCGACCTGTGGCGGCCGGACGGCAATTGGCAGCCCCAGTACGACCTCGCCTGGCGAACGTTCCAGGCCAAGTTGACGACCGAGTTCATCGCTTGGCAGGCCGGCATCGCCCGCGAGTACGCCCGCGAAGACCAGTTCGTCACCACTTGCATCGCCTACGAGCGGCCGACCGTCGACGACGCCAACCTGACGAAGGCTCTCGACGTCACCGCCGGAAACCCCTACTACGGGATGCAGGACGCCCTAGAGGTACCGAGCACCCACCAGGTAGCGCAGGGCTGGGCGACGTCGGGCGCGTGGAGCCTCTTCCTCAGCGCCGACCGGATGTACGCCAGCAAGCAGGCGCCGTTCCTGATCGCCGAAACCAACGCGGGGGCCATCGGCGGCCCGTCGTCGAACTTTCCGGCCTACGATGGGCAGTGGCGGCAGGCGGCCTGGGCGTTCGTGGCCCGCGGCGCGGAGATGATCGAGTACTGGCACTGGCACACAAACCATTTCGGTACCGAAACCTATTGGATGGGCATTCTGCCGCACGACCAGCAGCCCGGCCGGGTCTACACCGAGCTCAGCCGGCTCGGCGCCGACTTCCGCGTAGCTGGCCGGCGGGTCGTCGGGCTGCGGCCCGACGCGGAAGTCGGGTTGCTCTACTCGGCCCGGTCCAAATGGGGACTCGCCTTCCAATCCCCGTTCAGCAAGCCCGGCGTCACTGCCGCCACCTCACGCAACGACATGGATCAGCGCTCATACCACCGGATCTTCGAATCCTTCTATCGCGGCACCTTCGACGCAGACGCCTCAGCACGACTGCTGCACGACATCCAACTCGTCGACCCCGACGGCACGACCATCATCGATCCGGCCGAACTCGCCGCCGACCTGCCAGTGCTGATCGTCCCGGGCCTGCTCGTGGCCGACAACGCCCTGCTGGACTGGCTGCGGAGTTACGCCGACGCCGGCGGCCACCTAGTAATCGGCCCGCGCACCGCATACGGCGACGGCGAAGGTCGCGCCAGAGTCGAGGTCAAGCCCGGCCGCCTGGCCGACGTGGCCGGCGTCCGCTACCAGGAATTCTCTAACCTGAACGAACCGCTAAGCGTGCTCGCCGAGGGCGACGGGCTCAGAATCTCGGAAGGGGCCGCTGCCATCGACTGGGTGGACGGGCTGATCAGTGAGTCCGCCAAGACAATCCTCTGCTACGACCATCCCCACTTCGGCCGGTTCCCAGCCATGGTGTCCACCGAACATGGCCGGGGCCGCATCACCACCGTCGGCACGTTGCCCAACGCGACGCTCGCCGCTGACCTGATCCGTTGGCTGGTACCAGACCGCCCGCACCAGTGGGGGGGCCTTCCGGTATCAGTCACCGTGCACTCGGCCACCAACGCGGCCGGCGACCGTATCCACATAGTGCACAACTGGAACTGGAAAGCGATACGCCTGGAACTCCCCCGGCCGATGGCCGACGCGCTCACCGACACCGCCGAACCACTTGAGACCCTTGACCTCGGCCCCTGGGACGTCCGGGTTGTGCTAGAAGCCTGACAGGAACGGCACTCGGTGAACCTAGGTCAGGTGAGGCATACGACTTACGAGCTTTTGCCATGGTCGTCCTGGACCAGCCGCTCAGCCGAGTCCATTGCGAACTCGACCTCGTCGCCACCCCGGTCGTGTTGCAGACCCCAGCTGCCGGTTTGATCTGGGAACCTTCGTGCGGGTCCAACTGTTCAGCTCGCTTGCAACACTTCGGATCGGGATGGACGTGTTGCAGAAGGACGACTCCGGGCCCACGATCTGATGTTCGCCCACGGTGGCTTGTTCAAGCCAAAGGCGTCGCCCGAGGCTTCCTCGACGCCGCACTCGGCACACCGGTGACGGTGGGCGACATCGCCGCACAAGGTGGAGCACGGGGCTTGCTGTCCTCGCCGCCTTCACGGCCAGGCGCACACCGACCCAACGGTTGGACGGCTATCTCATCAGCAACGTTTTTCGCCGGCGCTCTCGAGACGGTCGAGACGAAGCCGATCGATGTGGCCGGATTTTGTACGTTCATCAAACGGTTCCGCGCCGCACTCCCCGTTCAGCGCGCCGCCGCACACACACTTAGACGCACAACTCTGTAGAGACCAACGAGCCGCCGCTGACAATGCTCTGCAGAACGGCTAGGCAGAACGGCTAGGCAGAACGGCTAGGCAGAACGGTTCATCCGAACTCTGCAGACCGAGTGGGCTTACCGGCCGGTGTTCACACCAACACCCAGCGCGCCGCCCTTGCCCCCGCACGCTCTGCCCAGGGCTCCCCGGTCTTGCTCGCAGCTCCGGCGGCGGCCGGCGAGGTCCGAGTGAGGGCAAGTTCGGTGTTGCCGCCCGACGCAGTGTGCCGCCTGTGCCTGTGGGCAGGCGACGCCGGCCTGGCCGGCGGGTTTGTTCCACGTCGGCTCTCAGATGACGGATCCTCGAGGCGCCGCTTGAACACCCTGGTTATCGTTGACTCGCTGCTTCAACAGCCGGTCCGGGAAATGCAGCCGCCGCCACGCGCCGCGGCTCACGAGACGCTCGCCGCCCACCCACAGATGGTATTTGACGCGGCGGTCCGTCCGGTGACTGAAAAGTCGACGTTATCATCAGGGCTGAGTCGGAGATCATGACGAATGATCTGATGGAAGCAGTGGTGCTCCATTGGATGCACTGGCTCGATCCGCAGCCATCCGGGGGCGTGATGGAGGAGATCACGACGGCGCTGGAATGGCTGCACGGACAGGACCCACCGGGCGACGACGCCACCGCCAAGCTGGTGAGTTTGCCGAAGTGGACCACCGCCCAAGATCACCAGCGCAGAACGATGACCTTCGCCGCACAGGCGGCTAGCGGTGGTCGCGGGACTCCCCGCCGCGGTGGGGCGGGGAGCTGGGTTCCTGCCTCGAACCTCGGCGCCTCCCTTCGGACAGGACTGCCGTGACAGATTTCTCACCGCGCCGCGAGCCGACGCAGGTCTCCGCGCCGGAACTGACGGCGGTGTTGGCGCAGCAGGGTGCCGTGGTGTTGGCCGCCGAGACGATCGACACCACCATCAAACTGGTCGCCACTTTGGCCGTTCGGACGATCCCTGGGACCAGCGGCGCCGGAGTGACCCTGCTCGACGGTCGAGGCAAGCGGACCACGGCCGCCTCCGACCCGCTGGTCGAGCAGGCTGATGAATTGCAGTATCAGTTCGACTCCGGGCCCTGCCTGACCGCCTGGCGGGACCAGGTGAGCGTCCGCGTCGACGACATCGACTCCGAAACCCGATGGCCGCAGTGGACCGCTGCGGTTGCCGGTCTGGGTGTCCGGGCCGTCGTCAGCGCCCCGCTGCTCGCCCAGGATGCGACAACCACCCAGGGGGCCGGACTCGGGGCGATCAAGGTGTACTCCAGCCAGCCCAACGCCTACGACCGGCGGGCCGAGCAGCTGCTGGAGCTGTTCGCCCGGCAAGCAGCGATCCTGTTGGCCAACACCCAGACGCTGTCCGACGCGCGACGACTGAGTGCGGAACTGACGCAGGCGCTGGACAACCGCGACATCATCGGCCAGGCCAAAGGCGTGCTGATCGCCCAGGGCGCAGACGACGAGCAGTCCGCGTTCCAGATGCTGGTGTCGGCCTCGCAACGCTCCAACACCAGATTGCACGACCTCGCCCGGCAACTGGTGGCGTCAACGCACGTAGGCCGGCCCCGCGGCCGGCGCTCTGACCGCGCGGGCCGATCGCACCAAGTCTGAGGCCAGCTTCCGCCACCAGTTGTTCCAGCAGCTCGGGGTCGGCCACCTCGCCCTCGGCGGAACCAGCGACGCCTTCGACATCGAGGCCTACCTGCACGGCCTAGCCCCCTCGGCGACGCTCAACAAGACGTGCTCGCCAGCGCGGTCAACGAGCGGCTCGACGACCTGTACCTCGCCGTCCGGGTGCCCTATCTGGCCACCGTCGAGCCGCCGCCGTGCCGCTGCAGGACCCGCTCAGCGTCCTCGACGAACTCCTCGCCGCGAAGTCAACCGAGGACGACAACGAGGAGGCAGACCAATCACTTGGGCACCGCCGCAGACTTGCATGGTCTCCGCGTTGAACACACAAGCACCGTCACCGTGTGACGGAAGGACAGCCTGCTGCCACAGCGTCCCGGTCTTTGCTTGGACCACTGAGCATGGTGACTCAAGCCGGCACGAGTGGGTGGATGTTCTGGTTGCCGGCGAAGACATTGTTCGGGTCGTACTCGCCTTTGATCACGCGCAGCCGGTCCAGGTTGCGCTGGCCGAAGGCGGCCGCGATCCGCTCCTGCCCTTCGTCGCCGATGAAATTGAGGTAGGTACCGCCGTTGGTGTACGGCGCGATCGCCGCCCGGTAGTCGCGTACCCATTGATGTTCACAGCGTCGTCGGCGGGGCTTAGCCAGGTGGCGAACGGATGCGTAACCCAGGCCGCCTTTCGTCGGCTCAATGGCGTCGCATCCTCCGCGACCGAGCTCACCGCACCACCCCGGGGGAACATGAGGTGCTGGGTGAGTGGTGAGGGCCGCGCGGAGCCTGCGGCGAGGAAGACATTGACGGCCTCGTCGGGCATCGCGTCGTGATAGTCCCCGCTCCAGCACTGCCGAAATCCGGGCGGATCGTCGAGCATCGACTGCATCTGCAGGTAGGGAATCGGTCCGACCCGATCGACCTCAGGCTCCAGAGCGCGGAGCGGCTGGATCACCTCGGCTCCAGATGCGTGGTCCCCCGTCCACACCACGGCAATGGCCACAATCGGCTGGCCGTGCAGACGCGCCGAAAAGAACGGCTCCGGTGGTCCGCTCAACACAACCAGCCCAGAAGCGAACTCCGCGGGTGCGTCGAACGCCATGTGGCGGTACTGTCGCGCGATCTCGGGACCGCGTTCAGCTGACCAGGCCAACAGGCCGACCAAGATCAGAGGACCCACCGGATGCAAGACGAACTTTAGCGAGGTGACCACGCCGAAGTTGCCACCACCGCCCTTGCAGGCCCACAACAGCTCCGAGTGGTGGTGCTCGTCAGCACGTAGCACCCGCCCCTCCGCCGTAACCATCTCAACGGCGATCAAACTGTCACAGGACAGGCCGTGCCGGCGTTCCAACCATCCGGAACCACCCCCGAGAGTGAGTCCACTGATCCCTGTGGTCGACACCCGTCCACCGGTGGTTGCCAACCCGTGGGCGTGGGCCGCCTCAATCGAATTCCGCCAGGTGCATCCGGCGCCGACCCTGGCCGTCCGCGCCGCTGGATCGACGGTGATCATCTTCATCGGCCGTACATCGATAACCAGCCCGTCATCATTGACCGACTGCCCTGCCACCGCATGACCCCCTGACCGGACGGCCACGGCCAGGTCGTCGGCCCTCGCCCGTTCGAGAGCGAGACCCGACATCAGCGGCGTTCGAGCAGGAGGCGATCAACCTCGGCCGTTGTCGATCATTGCGTTGAACACCGCGCGGCGGTCGTCGTAGTCCGCATCTCCTGGCCGAGTCCAGTGCGTAACACACCTCCGCAAGCTCGGTGGTTTGAGTCTCCACCCCGCCGCTAACTGGCGGCAACGTTCTCCAGGAGGCAGGAGCCATCAACGGTGCTCCGCACCGAGACGTGAGCACACGTTTTCCGGGCCACGCGGTGGACTCATCCGTTGCAGGTGATGCGATCGGTTCCCGCGCCTGTCTACCGTCTGTCCAGTGATCAAGTGCCGTGACATCCGACAACGCGCGGATGGTGAGTGGCGGGCCACGCGAGAGCGTCCCACCTCGCAGTCGGCCGCTGAGCCACGGGAGGAGCCGTCATGCCACAACACGGCAAGGCTGGGCACTCGAGTGTCGGTGAGCGGCGAGCGCTCGGCGAAGAGGCCTTGGCTCGTCTGACGCATGACGAGCACGCCGTATGGGCTCCGCCGGCAGATCGACCGGATCCGGTAAAGCTGCTCGAGACGCAGAACGAGTCACGCGACTCCGACCTGGTACCGGTTCGACACGGCCGGATGATGGTGTCGCCCTTCACGTTCTACCGTGGAACGGCAACGGTGATGGCCGCGGACCTGGCCGGCACTCCGACCGCCGGACTTCAGGTGCAGCTGTGCGGCGATGCGCACCTTTCCAACTTCGGCGGCTACGCCTCGCCCGAGCGTCAGTTGGTCTTCGACCTCAACGACTTCGACGAGACTCTGCCCGGCCCCTTCGAGTACGACTTGAAGCGGCTGGCGGCGAGCTTCACAATCGCGGCACGCAACAACCGGTTCTCTAAGTCCGAAGTTCGCAAGATCACGCGCACGGTGGTCAAGGCGTATCGGCGAGCGATGAGCCGGTTCGCTGACATGGCCACGCTGGATCTCTGGTACAGCAAGATGTCCGAACAGGATGTGATCGAGGGCATGGAGCATGCCGCGCGAGCGCGGCTGGCCGCCGTGGCGAAGGCCGGTAAGACCGTCAGAGCCGCCGAAGCGAGGAACGCGGCGCAGTTGACGGAAAGGGGGACGGCCGCCGTTCGCAAGGCCAAGACCCGGACGAGCCTTCAGGCCCTTTCGAAGCTCACGGAGGTGGTCGATGACCATCCGCGTATCCGGAGCCAGCCTCCGGTGCTCGTCCCGCTTCGCCTGCTCGGAGGGCTGTACGGGCTGACCGCCGACGAAGTGGAGGCCGTCATCACCAAACAATTCGACGAGTATCGCGCCAGCCTCGCTTTCCCTCGCCGGCAGCTCATCGAGAGGTTTCGAGTCGTTGACATCGCCCGCAAGGTAGTAGGCGTCGGCTCCGTGGGTACCAGAGCCTTCGTTGTGCTGTTGGAGGGCCGTGACCCACACGACGCGCTGTTCTTGCAGGTGAAAGAAGCCAGGAGGTCCGTACTGGAAGCGCATCTGCCAGTCAGCGTGTTCAGCACCCCCGGAGAGCGGGTTGTTCAAGGCCAGCACATGATGCAGGCCGCCTCCGACATCTTCCTCGGTTGGTCGGAGGGTGCCGAAAACGATCGTTACTACTACTGGCGCCAACTCCGTGACATGAAGGGCGCGGCGGTCGTGGAGACCATGATCCCGTTCGGCATGACCTTCTACGCGAAGATCTGTGGCTGGACGTTGGCGCGTGCTCACGCACGCTCAGGAGATGCGATCGCCATCGCTGCGTACTTGGGCACTGGCGACCGGATCGACAAGGCGATCGCTGACTTCGCCAGTCGCTACGCGGATCAGAACGATCTGGACTACCAAGCCTTTCGAGAGGCGATCAGCGCAGGACGAATCGAGGCGCGGGAAGGGATATGAGCACCCCGCACCTGCCGTTCAGGATCGGCGTCGACAGCCGGACAGGCTGGGTGCGCAGAACGGTCATCTGCGGAGTGCCGCCGAACCCCGGGCTGCCAACCACGACGAACACCGCCGCTACTTCAGTCATCCAGCCATGGCGAGATCATGCCCCCCGGAGGCCACGTCCACCGGTTGCGCCACACCTGGTGCCTGGTCGAGCGAATCGAACTGGGTGGCCAGCACCGGCGTAGACCGGCGGCATCGCCGTTCCGTGCCTTCATGAGGCGGCCGGGGCCGGGGAGGAGACTTAGCGTATGGCAAGGCACGTGGTGACCGAGTACGCCGAGCAGGTGGCGGCCGGCAAGGTGGAGCTGGCCGGAGACCTGGCCCTCGCGGCTGGCGCCCGTGGCTTCGTTCTGTTCGCGCACGGCAGCGGCAGCAGTCGGCGCAGTCCGCGCAACCGGCAGGTGGCGGGGGCCTTCCAACGAGCCGGTTACGCCACGTTGCTGCTGGACCTGCTCACCGCCGATGAGGAGAAGGTTGACCAGCAGACGCGCGAGTTGCGCTTCGACATCGATACGCTGGCCAGCCGGCTCACCGGAGCGGCTGACTGGTTGGCGGCCCGGGAGGACACCGGGCCGCTTCCGTTGGCGATCTTCGGGGCAAGCACGGGTGCCGCGGCTGCCCTGGTCACCGCCGCCGACCGGCCGGAGAGGATTCGGCTGGTCGTATCGCGCGGCGGTCGCCCCGATCTGGCCGGCGCCGCGCTGTCCCGGGTGGTCGCGCCCACTTTGTTGATCGTCGGCGGCGCCGACCTAGAGGTGCTCCGGTTGAACCGGGACGCCGCATCGCGAATGAGCTCGGACGTTGACCTGCAGATCGTGCCCGGGGCGACCCACCTGTTTCCCGAGCCTGGGGCACTGGAGGAGGTCATCGACCGGGCGTTGACCGCGCTCGACCGCTATCTGCCCACGAGAGTCAGCAACAGGCAGATGTTGTGATCTTGGGCCAGATGCAGCTTTTCAGGAGGCCGATATCGCGTTCGGCGAGCTACCGCGACAAATTCATTCCCTAGACATCACACCTCGAGGATCGCTGATGTCACGATGATCAAGCAGGATGTGCTTCGGCGATCCGGAGCGGGCCGTCGGTGGTGGTGATGATCGGGTTGCTGAGGCCGGCAGTATTGAACAGCTTGGCCAGCTCGGATGGTGTGCGTTCCCTTCCGCCGGTGACAGCGAGCATGATGATGTCGAGGGTATGTCCGCGAGGGTCGGGGTCCTGGTCGGGGAGCACGTTCTCAATCACCAGTACGGTCGCCCCCGCCGGTGCCGCCCGTCGGACTGCGCTCAAGATCGCGATGGCTTGGGCGTCGGGCCAGTCGTGGAGCACCTCCATCAGTAGATAGGCGTCCGCCACCGGTAATGCGTCGACGAAGAAGTCACCAGCTTGCGCGGTGAGCCGTTCATGTTCGAAGTCGAGCTGGCCGGTCACTTCGGGAAGGTCGAACAGCACACCCCGTGCATCTGGGACCGTGTCCAAGACGGCGTGCAGCAGATGCCCTCGGCCGCCACCGATGTCGGCGATGATGTCGAACGGGCGGAAGTCGTATGAACCCAGAATTGAGCCGATGTCACCAGCCGATTTCGCGGTCATAGCTTGCCCGAAGATCTTCGCCTCCTCGGGCCGGCTCTGGTAGTAGGCCCACAAGCCCTGTGGTTCGACTGTCTGGATGGCTGCTTCGCCGGTGCGCACCGAGTGCTCGAGGTGGGCGAAAAGCTCTAGGAAGACCGGTTGGCCCATCATCTGGGGGAAGGCACGCATCGACATGGGATGGTCGGTGCATAACAGCTGCGACGCCGGGGTGTGGCTGAACCCAACCCCGTTGCGCCTGAACACGCCATGGTCGGCCAGCAGGCACAGGATTCGATGCAGCGCGTCCGCATTGACGCCACGATCGGACGCCAACGCAGCCGCCGTCACCGGCTCGTCTCCCAATGCGTCCGCCACCCCGATTTCGGCCACCACGTGAAGACACCGGGAGGCGATCTCAGCGTTGGTCAACGACCAGATGATCTCGTGGGCGGATTGTTCGCTCATGCTGCGGCTTTGTGGGCGATCCCGGCGGTCATCGGCCCGGCAAGGGGCAGTACGTCGACCCGTTCGAAGCCAACGTCTGTGCACCAGTCGGTGAAATCGTTGGCGGTGAAGCCGAAGGCGTCGCCGAACTCGATCAACATGTTGAGCGACATCGACAGTGCGAAGGCGTCCGAGCGGCGGGCGTCGTCGATGAGCGGTTCTACGCAGATGAACGCACCTCCGGGCGGCAGGGCGTCGTAGGCGGCCCGGATGAGGTGTAACTTCTGGTCGAGGTTCCAGTCGTGGAGGATCATGCCCATCGTGATCACCTCCGCCGCGGGCAGTGGATCGGTGAAGAAGTCCCCGGAAGCTGTGGTCACGCGGTCGGTGAGCCGGGCCGCTTCGATGGTGTCCCTGGCCAAGGGTTCGACGACCGGAAGGTCGAAGGTGGTGCAGCGCAAGTGTGGATGTCGTCGGGCGACGATCACCGCCAGTTGACCCGTGGCACCTCCGACGTCGCATAGGGTCTGACGGCTGGCAAAATCGAATGCCTCGGCCAACGCGTAGAACCCACTCATCGATGCGCCCGTCATGGCATCCATGAACTGTTGGAGACGAGCGGGGTCGCTGTACAGCTCGTCGAACATCGGCCGGCCGCTGATCTTGACCTCATTCTGCGGTTGGCCGGTCCTGAGGGCCTCCGTGAGGTCGCCCCAGAACCGGTAGAGCCGCGCATTGCACATCTCCAGAACACCGCCGAGGTAGGTCGGGCTGGCTTTGTCGAGGAACGCCGCGGTCTCCGGCGTGTTGGCGTACCGAGCTTCTGGGCCGTCGCCGTCACGGCTCAGCATCCCCAGCGCGAGCAAGGCGTCGGGGAAGTCCGGGACGGCCCGCTGGTGCAATCCCAACCGGTCCCCGATCTCGTGCGCCGTCAACGCCGTCGATCCCAGGTCGGTGAACAGTTCCAGCTCGATGGCGGACAGCAGCGTCTTGGAGGCCATGAAACCCTCCCCCAACTGCATGATGCGCGACGGGTCCGGATCGGCTGGCGTCACGGTGGTCATGAAGGTCTCCTCGGAGACGCCGCGGCCCCACCGGTCAACCTGATCGCTGACCGCGCATCAACTGCGTACGTCGATTGCTACAGTATCACTGTAGTGAGTGTGCCGAGACCGACGCGAGGAAGGTGTGTGAGTCCTCAGCAACCGGAACCAGCGTCGGAACCGATCCGACGCTATTCAACTCCGAAGCGCGATCAGCGGGCTGCGGCCACCCGCGCGCGGATCCTGAGTGCGGCGAGGATGCTGTTCCTGCGCGACGGCTACGTTCGCACGAGCATCAAAGCCATCGCACAGTCGGCCGGTGTCTCGGAGAAGACGATGTACCTCGCCTTCGCGACGAAGGCCACACTGCTGCGGCAGGTCATCCAGCTCAGTGTTCAAGGTGACGAGGCGGAGACACCGCTGTCCGAGCGTCCCGAATGGCGGCAACTCCTCGCCGGGCCGGTCGATCAGTTCTTCGCCCGGTTCGCTGCCCAGTACGCAAACCTCATGACCCGGACCGCTGAGCTGATCGCGCTCGGAGAGGCGGCCGCCGCTACCGATAGCGAACTTGCGGTGCACCGCGAGCGAGCCCACGCCGAAACGCGAGCGAACCTCCGCGCGCTGGCCGCCGAACTCAAACGGCGCGGCGCGCTCAATCCCGACACCAGCGAACAAAAGGCGGCCGACACGATCTACGCGATAGCCACCGACGTAGGCGTTTTCCTACGCCTAACCCGCGACTGCGGCTGGACAGCAGGCGAGTATGCCAGCCTCATCACCCGCACCCTCGACGCCAACCTAGGGACCACCCAGCGGCCGTCCAAACCACTGAACACCCCCGAAGACAACTGAGTCTGCGGTAGAGGGGCCAAGGAGATTTGACCGCGCTGCGGCGAACGCATCGGCGATCGCGCCGACGTCCCGAGTTACAACCCACCGATTGCATGCTGCGAGACGTAGGCCCGTGCTGTCCGGCATCATCGGCTTCCCACTTCCTTCCGTACTGCACGGAGCCGGTGCAGGACATTCGGCAGCGAGCCGTCCGTGATCACGCCGAGACGTTGGGTCGCCCGGGTCACCGCGACGTAGAGATCCGACCCGCCACGGCGCGACTCACGCAGAATCGCGCCCGGGTCGGCGATCAGGACGGAATCAAACTCAAGCCCCTTCGACTGATCGACTTCGAGGATCGCGGTGGCCGCGTCGAGTAGCGCCGGGTCCGATCCATGTGCGACTCCCGGCAGCGCAGCAGACACCAGGGCGGCGAGTTCAGCGTGCCGCGACCCGGGCACGATCACAGCGAGGCGTCCGTCCCCGATCAGGGCTTGTTCGGCCGCGACGGCCTCGACCAGAGCCTGACTCAACTGGTCAGCGGACACGCATCGGCTCCAGGGCACCACTCCGGTGGACCGCGCCGACACTGGTGGAGAGGCCGCCGGGTTGATCGCGGTCAGCACGTCGGCCGCTACGGCCATGACTTCCGCCGGCGTCCGGTAGTTCACAGTGAGCTCCGCAGAACACCAGCGGCCAGGCGCGTAATGCTCGAGCAGTTCCGACCAGGACCGCACACCGCCATTCCTGCCGGCCTGGTCAAGATCACCGACCAACGTCATCGACCGGCGCCAGCAGCGACGCATCAGCATCCGCCACTCCATCGGGGTCAACTCCTGGGCCTCGTCGACGATCACATGACCGAACTGCCAGCTGCGGTCGGCCGCAGCGCGCTCGGCGATCGTGCCCGGTTCATCGCGATGCCGGGTCCGCTCCGCCATCAGCCTGATGAACGGTTCGACATCCAGCGGGTCGATCGTCAACTGGTCCGCGGCGAGCCCCGCTGTGAACCACCTCGCGGGTGTAAGCCAGATGCTCGGCGTCCGCACGGGCGCGCCCTGCCTCCTCCCGGCGTCGCCGCCGCACTTGCGCCGCGGTGTCGCCGAGCAGTTCGGCCGCCTCGTCGAGCAGCGCCACGTCGGCCCGGGTCCAGGGAGTTTCGGGCCGGCGGTACAAGGCGGCGCGCTCAGTGGCGGAGAGCTCCGGTGCGGAGGCGGCCAGTCGCTCCGGGGACGACCTGAGCAGAGTGAGGAGACCTTCGGGCGTGATGTCCCGCCCCCGTTATCTATGCCCGTTTGCTCTCGGCGTACAGCACGGACGGCTCGGACAGCCCGGGCGATGACATCGGCCATCTGCAGCTTGCCCTTGATCCGACCTGCGTCCGGCGATTCGGCCGCGGTCCCTACGACGCCGGGGAGCAACTGGTTGATGGTGGACAGCACCACCTCGGTCTCGCCGAGTGAGGGGAGCACCTGCTCGATGTAGCGCAGGAAGGTCGCGTTCGGCCCGACCACCAGTACGCCGCGGCGGGCGAGCTGGTCGCGGTGGGTGTAGAGCAGGTATGCGGCGCGGTGCAAAGCCACGACGGTCTTGCCGAAACCCGGGCCACCTTGGACCACCAAGACACCGGGCAGATCAGCGCGAATGACAGCGTCCTGCTCCGCCTGGATCGTGGCGACGATCTCCGACATCCGACCGGTCCGGTCGGCCGACAGCGAGGCGAACAGCGCGGCTTCCCGATCAACCTCTCGTGATCACGATCGTCCATCGCGGTCAGGTCGAGGATGTCGTCGTCGACGGCGACGACGGTCCGTCCGGTCAGCCGGATGTGGCGCCGCCGAAGCACCCCCATCGGGTCCGCCGCGGTCGCCCGGTAGAACGGTTGCGTCACCGGCGCGCGCCAATCGATCAGCAGCGGCTCGTGCTCATCGTCGAAGAGCCCGATCCGGCCGACGTGAAACGTCGCTCCGTCGACCGTGTCGATTCGGCCGAAGCACAATCCGCGTTCGACGGTCATCAATTGCTTTGTTCGACCCACGTAGGTTCGGGCAAAGGAATCGCGTTCGGACGCCGCCTGTTCAGTGCCGGTCGTCGGACCTCCGTGCACCCTTTGGAGTTCGGCATTCGCGCGGGCACGGGCGCGGTCCAGCGCCTCGTACAGTCGGGAGACAGAGCTCTGCTCTTGAGCGATTTCGTGCCTCAGCACGCTTGCTGTCATGCGCTCTCCTGGGTTCGACCATTGGTACTTGACGAACATCGCAGACTGCGTTATTTCGAAATGAGCACCGAGACTGGATGCTCTTTGTTGTATTCAGACAAATACAACCGGATAGCAATCAGCGCCTACCTGAGCAATGCCAAGAATGGCTATTGGGTTCGAATCGGCCAATGACGAACTTGCGGAAGCAGTGCTCTCGTCACCGTCGAGTGACTTCCTATCGATCACCTGGAATGAACCCCGACACCGCATGCGATCCAGCTCACATCGCCGGCTCTTCGAGTTCTCGGAGGCGCTTGAGGTCGGAGATCGAACGAATCAAGGCCGGACCGCAGGCCGCCGAACGTACGTCGAGGTCACCGTCGCCGGCGCTGCTGCCCGCCAACAACTGCGGTCCGCGTTCGTCGCCACACTCGGCCGCATCCCTAGCATCATCGGGGACGCCGTTCTTGGCCAACTTCAGCACTGAACGGGTCAGCGACGGTGACACCGAAGCCAGAACGGCAGCATCGAGCGTTCCGCTTGATTGACCGCCTTGTTTCGAACGTCTAGTGGTGCAAGGCGAGGCGCTCTGACGTCGCTGTTCGTGCATGGCGTGGGGCCCGGTGATCGCATCGCCGTCCCACTGGACAAAGTCGACAACAACACCATCTGGTTCAGGATCGCGGTCGACAGCCGGACAGGCTGGGTGCCCAAAACGGTCATCGGTGGAGTGCCGTCGAATCTCCCGGGCTGCTAACCACGACGAAGATCAGGCCGATTTCACGACGGCCCGTTCGAGAAATCGTGACCGCCGAAAGCAACACACGGACCCGGTCAGCATGACGGCCGGGCCCGTCCGGCACACCGTCGCGGCGGAGCGACTGGCCGCCCCCGGCCGGTCGAAGCCGAGCCTGCGCCCGAGCCGCTGAGCGGTCCCTTACGGTAAAGCGGTGAGGGTCCAGGAGATCTGGCGCTTCCCAGTCAAATCCATGCAGGGCGAGCGGCTGGACGCGGCCGAGGTCGAGCCGCAGGGACTGCGCGGCGACCGGGCGTTCGCTATCTTCGATACCCAAACCGGCCTGGGGTTGACCGGCAGGCGGGTACCGCAACTGCTGTTCGCGGTCGCGGTCTACCGCGACAACGGTAGTGTGACGATCACCCTGCCGGACGGTACTGCGGCCGACGATGACCGAGTGCTGTCGGACTGGCTGGGTCGGCCGGTGACTTTGCGGGCAGCGGCCGAGCCTGGAGAGCGGGTGTTCGAGAACCCGGCGGATTTCGAGCACGACACACGCTGGGAGCCCTTCAACGGTTCCACCGGGGCATTCCACGACAGCGGGCAAGCCAATGTCTCGCTGCTCTCGTTGGCGACCATCGCAGGCTGGCCCCAGCGGCGCTTCCGTGCCAACGTCATCTTGGACGGAGGCGGCGAGGACGCGCTCGTCGGCTCCCGGGTGCGCCTCGGCGAAGCAGAGTTGGACATCCGCGAGCGGATCGAACGCTGCGTCATGGTCACCCGGCCGCAGCCTGTGGGCGTCGGTGGGTCGATCGAAAAGGACCTCGATGTTCTGCGCGCCATCCACCGCGAGCGCGACAGTTGCCTGGCTATCGGCGCTACCGTCGCCGCACCGGGCCTGTTCGTGGTCGGTGACGAGCTAAGCATGCTCCGATGACGGGGTTCATGGCGCCGAGGAATCGCTGCACCGGATCGCCTGTTCGGCGACCGATCGACCGCCGCCGGTACTAACAGGTAGGCGGACGACCGAACGGGCACCCGCTGTCTTGCGTGCCGATGATCGACAGCGCTTCAGCTTCCCCACCACCGGGTAATGACTTCGGGGGGTGAGCGGCCCGGCTGACGCCAGGGTGGCTGAGTGTCGGGTCAGCGCCCAGTGGGCTTGGTGACTTGGTCGGGGTAGGGCTCGCCAAGGAGGGCGCTGTAAATGTCGAGCGACGCGTTGTCGAAGTGGGACGAGGGGTTGACCAGAACCACGAAGGTTGCGTCGGCCGCCGGAAACCGGAACATCACCGCCCGGATCCGACGATGCCGCCGTCGTGACCGATCATGTCCTTGGTGTTCATCACGCCGAGGCCGTATCCGTAGTCGACGCCCACTCCGGTGAACTGCCGCGTGCGCAGCCGCCGCGGGGGAAATCAGGGTGCCCTGGGGTCATCTCTTCCGCCCAGCGGGCGAGATCCGGCGCTGTGGAAATCATCGCCCGGAAGTCCAAGCGAAGGCTGGGTTGATTGATTCGATCGAGTTCAGTCCCCTTCCCTCCACCGGCAGGTAGCCGACCGCAGCTGGGGCGGGCACGCCGGGTTGGTCGTCAGTAGGGAAGGCGGTGCCGGTCAACCCGAGAGGTTCCAGGATCCGAGTGCGGAGGTGATCGGTCACCGACTGCCCGGACACCTTCTCGAGGACCACGCCGAGAAGCACGTCGTTCGAGTAGCTGTGAACCACCTTTGCATCCGGTGCATAATCCGCGGGCTTGGAGCGGACCAGGTCAACGGTGTCATCAACGCGCCACTCCAGCATCGGATCGGCATCGAAGCGGGCGATGAGAGGCTTGTCGTGGGTCACGGGGCCGGCGCGCCTCACACGCTGCGCTGCTGGGCGCAGAGTCGCAGGACCGCCGGCGAGGGATCGACGGGCGTCAAGGCGTCAGCCGTCTCCGTTGACGGTCCTCGGCAATCCTCGATCAGATCCAGGCCGTGTCTGCCGGCGAAGGCGCCATCCGCGGGGTGTGGCGGGTCGAGTGCTGTCGTTACCGGAGGCCAGGATGGATGCGTGGTCACGGTCGACGACGTCCGAGCGGTGCTGGCGGGGCTGCCGCGCAGCAGCGAAGTGCTGGTGCGCGATCGGGTGAAGTTCCGTGTTGGTCAGCTCGTGTACGTCGCGTTCAGCCAGGACGAGACCGAGATCGGGTTTGCCTTCCCGAAGGAGGAACGCGCCGCCCTGGTGGCGGCGCGGCCCGACGTGTTCTTCCTCCCGCGCGAGTCGGAGCTGCGCTTCCACTGGGTTGAAGCGTGGCTCGACGCGCTCGACGCGGACGAGATGCGCGAGTTGGTGCTGGACGCGTGGCGGATGGTCGTGCCGCAGCGGGTCGCCCGGGAAGCGCTCGGTCCGCCAGCCGCGGGCCACGAGCCGGGCGGGATCGGGTAGCCATCGCGCACCAGGTCCATCGGGCTGGTCCGATAGTCGATCGGGTTCGGGCGCCGTCGACGGCGCACTCCGCGATGGCCTGGCGGGACGTCTTCGTTAAACCCCGCACGGACGGGCCGAGACGTAGTTCGGACGCACGTCGCGCGTTCGCCCGCCCGGTGGCCACGCCGTTGTTGTCTGGCCGATTCGACTAGCCGCGAGACTGTCAGCATGGAGTCACCGTGGGTCCTCGACGAGGAGATCACTGGACCTGTTCGCGTTCCTCTTCACAGCGGCGCGGACGCAGGTCGACGAAGCCCGGGAGTACGGCCCACTCCGACTGCTGTCTGCGGCTCATCGCCTCGCCGAGGCCGCACTGCCACGCTGTTCGGACGAGACGGCGGCGATGCTGACGGAGGCGCTGCCGCACATGCCGCTACTCGCTGTGCCGAAACCGGGGTCCGATGAGTACGGCGACCAGCTTGACAGGCTTTGCGCCGTGGTAGCGAGGCATCTCGTGGCGCGCTACGCGGAGGTCGAGAAACCATGAAGGAACCCCGGTCCTGGAGGCGATTCGACGTCGGCGGGTGGGTGCCCGCTCCCGTGGAGGACACAACGATCGCTGAACCCACGGGATAAAGAGCGGGACCACCGGTCACAGCCGGGATGGCGGTGTGCACGAGCGTCGGCGGCGGCCAACAACCGGTAGCCGCATTCCTGACCGCGGCTGCCGCTGTCAGGTGCTCGGATCGGAGCCGCTCACGAACGGTTACATCTCGCCGGCCGAGATGTTGAGGATGTTGCCGTCCGGGTCGCTGAACCAGACTGTCTTCACCTCGCCCATCGTGGCGACTCCGTTGTTCCACTCGAACCCATCGATCTCGAAGGTCATGAATTCGACGCCCTTCGCTCGGAGCTCGTCCACCTCACTGTCGAAGTCCGATACCGGCACGTCGAAGGACACTGCCGTGCCCTTATTCGTTCCGGCGTACGCCGACGCGTAGACGAACAGGTTTCCGCTTCCGCAGGTATAGCTCACCCCGCCGGACCCGTCGCGATGGACCTTGAGGCCGAGGGTGCTTTCGTAGAAGTCGCGCGCCTTCGTCATGTCGGAGACGGGCAGCGTTGCGACCGGTGTGTAGCTCGACAACATGGGGACTCCTTGGTGCGCCTGTTCTGCCTGACGTTACGCCGATCTGGGCTGCTCCGTGGCGCGAACGTGCCGGGCCGTTCAGACCCGACCCAAGCCGACTCTCGAAGGCTCCCATCAGTTGATCTTGAAGTCGTATTGGTGGGCGGCCCGAGCATGACCACGAGCCACGTCGACCCCAACCTTGTGACCAGACCGGCGCCTCGCCGGTCGGGCCGTCGGTGGCACGATCACCCAAGCCGCGTCCGGCTTCTCGGTATAACTCGGCCTGCTGGTATGTCGGCGGAGCGTTGAGGGCCTACCATTTGGCCAGGTCGATGTGACCGTTCGAACGTTGGGCGGGGGTCGGCGAAGCGCCGGGATTGTGTCCGGCGGTGAGGGGGATTGGTGAGCGACCCGACCGTGCTTTCTGGCCGCTATCGTCTGGGGCCGCCGCTGGGTCGCGGCGGCATGGCCACCGTCAGCCTGGGCCTGGACATCCGGCTGGGCCGGCCGGTGGCGATCAAGCAACTGGCCGCGAAATACCTCGACGACCCGGCCGCGCGGCGACTGTTCGACACCGAGGCCCGGTGCGCGGCCCAGCTGAACCATCCCGCCATCGTGCGCGTCTTCGACAGCGGAGAGGACACCGACGCCAGCACCGGTGCACCCACGCCCTACATCGTCACCGAATACGTCGCCGGCGAAACCCTGGGGCGGTTGCTGCGGCGCGAAGGCCCGCTGCAGCCGGCTCGAGCCCTGCAACTGACCATCGCGGTCTTGGAGGCGGTGACCTGCTGCCACGACGCCGGCATCGTCCACGCCGACATCAAACCCGGCAACGTGATGGTCACCCGCACCGGCCAGATCAAGCTGATGGACTTCGGTCTGGCCCGCCACCTCGTCCCCACCGAGTCCGACGCCGCCCTCGGGGCCGAAGGCTTCGGCACCGCCAAGTACCTCTCCCCCGAACAGATCCGCAGAGATCCCCTGGATGGGCGCAGCGACGTCTACTCCACCGGCTGCCTGCTCTACGAACTACTGGTCGGCCAGCCACCGTTCGCCGGCGACGACTACGCCGAACTCGCCTACCAACACCTGGCCAGCCCCCCGCCGCCCCCCAGCCGGCTGCGGCCCCGCCTCGGCACCGCCTTCGACGACATCCTGGCCCGCGGCCTGGCCAAACATCCCGACGAACGCTACCCAACCGCGGCCGCCATGCGGGCCGACCTACACCGTCTGCTCGCCGAAACCGCCCGGACCCGACCAACCGACCAAGCTGCCAACACTCCCCAAAGGGACCACCACCGGCCCCGCCGACCGACCCGCGGCCGCCGCATTCTCCTCGTCGCCGCCGGGGTGGTTGGCCTCCTGGTGCCCCTAGCCGCTCTGAGCGTGGAACGCTCAGGCACCCCTCCGGTCGCATCGGCGGCCCGGGACTCGGCGAACGCAGGCCCCGGAGCGATCGGCTCGCTGTCCAGGAAGGGTGCCCTGGTGGCTCCACGCGACCGCCCATCGACTCGGCCAGCCGGGAGAGACCGAGAGGATGGCAGCGACCCCTCGGCCAACGGTGGGCCCGCGGATGGCTCTCGCCTCGCATCCCGCTCCAGGCCTGCCCCAGCAAGACAGATAGTGCCGGTGGGGAATGACCGCGAGCCGTCCGCTGGGTCGGCGCGGGCAACGAAGCCTGCGTCGTCGCGGCGGGCGGCATCCCGAGCCGACTCCAAGCCGAAAACAACCGCAACAAAGACTGCGAAGCGCAACCAGCCCGACAGATCCTCGACGAGAGGCACCGGCAACAAACCGCCTCAGTCAAGCAAACCTCGGCCCGGCCAGCCCGCCGAACCAAGCGAGCCCCCGGAACCGAGTCCTCCCGCGGTGCCGAGCGAGGAACCCGAGCCGAGCGAACGACCCGAGCCGAGCGAACCACCCGAGCCGAGCGAACCACCCGAGCCGAGCGAGGAACCCGAACCGAGCGAGGAACCCGAACCGAGCGAGGAACCCGAACCGAGCGAGGAACCCGAACCGAGCGAACAACCCGAACCGAGCGAACAACCCGAACCAAGCGAACAACCCGAACCAGCGACATAGCCCCACGCGGCTGGAGGTGCCCGCCTGCGCAGGCGGAGCCGAGGTGTTGACCCGACTGCAAGAACGCTGCCACGACGTTGGGACCGAGCCGACAGCTCTACGTGATCCCGGCGTTGAAGCCGGTGCTGGCGAACGCGTCATGTCAGGTACGTCGAGGAGTCTTCACAGGTGGAGTCTGTCGAGCAGCATCCGGAGGGCCACCCAGGTCATCCCTATCGACTCAGTCGAGGTCACACCCGGAGGCCGCGATTCAGAGCGGCCGCGGATGCTGCGCATGGAATCGGGGACGAAGTGAAGATCAAGATGAGGTGCCGTGGTGATAGATCTAGCCGAGGGCAGGCCTGATGACACGCGGGCGATTGTCGACTTCGGCGCCGCCGGCGAGGTTGGCCCGCGCTACCTGGCGCAAGCGAGGCCCGGGTGCGAACCATGCACCTGGTTCCGAGGTGGCAGCGGCGCTCGGCGCCGCCCTGAGCCCACGTCTTTGCCGCCCCGCTTTGTGCGGCTGAACTAGCGTGGGAGGGCTGCTCGGTGTGCCATCCGCAGCGTCGGGGGGTCCGGTGAACGACAGCTATGTCGGCTGGTTGTACCGCGAGTCGATGTTGGCGCGGGCCAGCGAAGTGGCCGCGCAGTTCGCAGGCTCGGCCGGCATGTCGCAGAACTCGTTCGCCTACTCCGATCCGGCGGCGGCGATCAAGAAGGCTTCTGTCTGGTTCACGGCGTACCCGAGTTCCATGATCACCAAGGACGGAGAGTCCTACCTGGGTTCGCTCGCTGGTGAGGACCTGTGGAAAGTCTTTGAGGTCGTGGGAATCAAGGCGGTCCACACTGGCCCGGTCAAGTTGGCGGGAGGGATCACCGGCTGGGATGTCACCCCCAGTGTCGACGGACATTTCGACCGGATCAGCACTCGGATCGACGAGGCTTTTGGCTCGGAAACAGAATTTCGAACACTATGTCAGGTCGCCGCTGCGCATGGAGGAATCGTTATCGATGACATCGTGCCTGGTCATACTGGCAAGGGCGCCGATTTTCGATTGGCCGAAATGAAGGTGGATGATTACCCGGGCATCTATCAAATGACGGAAATCCCGCCCGAAGATTGGGATCTCCTGCCGGCTGTGCCGCCCGGGAAGGACTCGGTGAACCTGGATGCCGCCGCCGAGGCACGGCTAGAGGAAGCCGGATACATCGTCGGCCGGATGCAGCGGGTGATCTTCCACGAACCCGGCATCAAGGACACCAACTGGAGCGCAACTGCAGCGGTTACCGGCGTGGACGGCGTGCAGCGACGCTGGGTGTATCTGCACTACTTCAAGGATGGCCAGCCATCGATCAACTGGCTCGACCCCACCAGCGCCGGAATGCGTCTGGTGATGGGGGACGCGATGCACTCGCTGCTGGACCTTGGTGCGAGTGCGTTGAGGCTGGACGCCAACGGATTCCTCGGTTTGGAGAAGAGCGCCGACGGTGGTGCTCCCGCGTGGTCGGAGGGGCATCCTCTGTCGGAGGCCGCGAATCAGATGGTCGCCAGCATGGTCCGGAAGGCTGGCGGCTTCACCTTCCAAGAATTGAACCTGGCGATCGACGACATCAAGAACACCTCCGAGCGGGGGGCCGACCTGTCATACGACTTCGTTACCAGACCGGCGTACCACCACGCCCTGGCCACCGGCGACACCGAGTTCCTGCGGTTGACGATGACGATCGCCTTGCGGCAGGGTCTGCAACCGATCTCTCTTGTGCATGCCCTGCAAAACCACGATGAGCTGACCTATGAGCTCGTGCATTTCGCCGGTGCTTACGCCGACCAGCTCTTTCGCTTCCGCGGCACCGACTTGACCGGTGCGGAGCTGGCGGCCACGATTCGTGCGGAACTCATCCAGCGGCTGACCGGGAGCGCGGGTCCCTACAACGCCCTCTTTACAACCAATGGGATCGCCTGCACGACAGCGAGCATGATCACCGCCTCGCTCGGCTTTCCCGACCTGTCAGAGTTGAATCCGGAGGCGGTCGATCAGGTCCGACGGGCACACCTGCTGCTCACCATGTTCAACGCACTCCAGCCTGGCGTTTTCGCCGTCTCAGGCTGGGATCTGTGCGGGATGCTCCCGCTGGATCGGTCCCAGGTCTCGAGGCTCATCGCGACCGGCGACACCCGCTGGATTCACCGCCCTGCCTACGCCCTCGTGGATTACCCGCCGGGTGGGGCGGCCACATCGTCGAAGCTGCCGCGCGGCATCAGTCTGTACGGATCGCTGCCCGAGCAGCTCAAAGATGTGAACTCATTCGTCGCGGGGCTTCATCGCACCCTCGCCGTCCGAGCGCGCTACGGCATCGACACCGGCACCCAGGTTGATGTGCCAGTCCTGAACAATCCGGCGCTGCTGGCCATGGTTCATCTCCTGGGCAGTGGACGCATTCAGGTCACCCTCTTGAACTTCTCCAGCAGTTGGCAGGCCGGAGCAGTGATGTCGGAACATCTGCCCACCGGCAGCCCAGTGATCGACATGTTCACCGACCGGACCGTCGCGGTGGTTGACCAGACCCGAAGCTTCCCGATCGCACTGAAGGGGCACCAAGGAATGTCGCTTCTCCTTGCGCAGAGCGCGTCTTAGGTCCGACAGGTCAGCCACTGCCACCAAGTGGCGCCCATGGTTGCCACAAGGCCACGCCGCTCGATGCCGGCCGTGATCTCCTCGCCGCCTGGCCCGCACAGGTGATCCCTCTTCGGTGTACGACTGACGTCATCACCAGACGTTCTCCTCGCCGTCGCTGCAGTGAGCCGTTGACGCCTGACTCGACCAGGGCCAAGAATGACGGAACGCGCGTGCGCTGAGCGACGGAGGGACCATGGGCCGACCGGGGGTGGTCCTGCCGGCCACGGAGGTCCGGGTTGTCCACTCGGCGAATACAGACCACGACTACCAGATCTCGGTCGCGCTGCCGTATCACTACGATGGGCAATCTGAGAAGGTCTGGCCGGTCATCTACGTCCTGGACGCCAACCTCTACTTCGGGCTGGTCGTGGATATGGTCCGCGCGATGAACATCCGGGTCGAGTTCTGCAATGAGCTACCCGACGCCTTCATCGTCGGCATCGGTTACCCGGTCGAAGGTTCCCTATCGACGATCCTGCACGAGGTGATGCACAGTCGATTGCGAGACTTCCTCCCTGACCGCGATCCGGACGCCGAGGAGTTCATCCAGCAGAGCTTCCCCGTCGCCAGCCCGGCTCTGGCTGGGCAGGGAGCAGCGTTCTGGAGGTTCCTGCACCAGGAGCTGGTACCGCTGATCGAGTCGGAGTACCGGGTTGACCGCGGTGACCGGACGCTGTTGGCCCATTCCTGGGGGGCGACGTTCGCGTTCTACACGCTTTTCCGAGATCCGCGTGTCTTCCACAGGTACGTCATCGCGAGCTCCGGCCCGAACTTCGACGACGAGGCCAGGTACGCACAGGAGCATGACCGCCTGCCGGCTCGCCTCCACGTCGTCATAGAGGAGTCGGATCCAGAGGTGCCAAATCTCCTGCGTTTCCTCGACCTTCTCGCCAACCGGGAGTACGCAGGCCTCGAGGTGTCGCACCAGCTGATGGACAGCACGCATTGCGCCATCGTCGCCCCCGCCTTCCAGGCAGGCTTGGTCGCAGTCTTCTCCTGAAGCGCGAACTCGTCGGTCGGGATCCACCACTAGGGCTGCCGTCCGGTCCGGCGACACGAGCCGTGCATCGAACGTCTCGCCGAGGTGCCGGAGGCCCCGAGCGTACGAATGAGGTCGATAGCTGCAGTTCCCAGAGCCTCTCTCCAGCGATAACCTCGGCGAAGAGAAATCGAGGAGGCGCTAGATGAGCATGACAACCCATGGTTTGTCACTTCTGAATGACCCGATCGCTCAGCAGCTACTCGTTTCTACTGCTCCGGCCAGACTGGCCTACAACTGGACTGATGGAACGCCGCGTGTAGTGCCCATCTGGTTCCACTGGGACGGTGAAGCCGTCGTAGTGGCCAGTCCACCGAGAGCCCCGAAGCTGAAGGTACTGGGCAGCCGACCCGAGGTCGCAGTGACCATTGACACCAATGATTTTCCTTACCGGGTTTTATCCATACGCGGTCGAGCGGAGCTCGAGATGCTCGAGGACGTGGCCCCCGAGTACGCAGTTGCAGCCGAACGCTACATGGGGCAGGAGCAGGGGAAAGCCTGGGTTTCGCAACTCCGCGGTCAGCCCATGGGACGGGTTCGCATCGCGCCGGAATGGGTCAATATCTTGGACTTCGAGACGCGACTTCCCAGCGCTTTGACGCCCTGACTAGCTGACGACCGATGCCGACAGCTAATTGCGTCGACGTCCCGGTCCTCGATCGCAGATTGGCCGCGCAGCCGTTCCTGGAGTTCGCGAAGGCTTAGATGCATGCCAGCGATGCGTCAATCCTGAGTGACTCCTGGCGGGTGCGCAGGTAGCCCAGAGCACTACCGGGGGGACTCCGAAAGCTGGGCACCGATCTCGTTCCGCCAGCTGTGCCGCGGTTCGTATCCGAGTAACCGACGGGCTTTGTCGATCGACAACAGTGTTTCGTGCTTTCCGGGGGTACCCCGCACCTCGACGTCGGGGAAGCACTCGGCGAGCAGTTCGGTGTTCGGCCGTGTCATCACCGTGTCGGCGTTGGCGATCACGAAGATCTCGCACCCGCTGAGATCAGATTCGAGCGCGAGCCGCACCGCTTGGGCTCCGTCGCGGGCGTCGATGTAGGACCAAAGGTTCCACTTGCGTTTGCTGGCGTCGTCCTGGTGCTCGGCGAAGGCCACGTAGTCCTCGGGGCGCATGACGTTGGAGAACCGGAGTCCGATCATCTTGAGATCGGGATCCCAGCGGCACAGCTGGGCGGCCATCGTCTCCTCCAAGGTCTTCACCAGCGAATACGTCGACTCCGGCCGCGGCGGGTAGACCTCATCGACCGGCACGTACGGCGGTGGGACGTCAAACGGTAGTCCGAGAACGGTCTCGCTAGAGGCCCACACGATGTTGGTGATGCCAGCCCGCCGAGCAGCACTGAACACATTCCAGGTGGCGCTCATGTTGTTCGCGAACGTGGTGTGGTTCGGCACGATGCCGGGCGCGGGCACGGCGGCGAGATGCACCAATGCGTCCACCCGTTCGTACCGCTCCTCCACGCCCAGCATGGCATCGAGCACCTGCGCGTAGTCGGTAAGGTCCACCGGCAAATAGATCACTTCGGAACCTTGGTCGACGGTCGGGGCGACACGGTCGAAGACGACCACCTCCCAGCCGCTCTCCGCCAGATGCGCAACGCACGCGCTTCCCAACTTCCCGGAACCACCGGTCAACACCACCATGGACACATTGATCACCCTCCTCAGACTGCTAGGTTCAGCCACCTAAAGGTAATCGGACTGCTTTGCTGCGCCCGCGGCGAGTGTCTTTCGGTGCCGGCCGATTTCGGTCGACCTCTGGCGGCGGCTACGAAAGCACCTTTGTCGTCACCAGGACGGGCTGACCGTCCGGCTACGGACCCGGCCAGCGAGGAGTCACGGGAGTGTTTCCGAACAGCAGGCGTGGTGAAGACTGTACGTGAGCCGCGGGCGGATTTAGCGGCGGTCAATCGGTCGTGCAGCGGGCAGCCGCCGCTACCTAGGCTCCAGGGATGGGCATGGGCACTTGGTGTGAGTTCGGGGACAGGCTGATTGTGGTGGAGGGGCCTATCGTCCGGGACTTCGGGATGTCGTTTCCAACCCGGATGACGGTCTCCCTGCTGGCAGACGGGTCGCTGTGGATCGAGTCGCCGGTGTCGGTCTCCTTTGAGACGTTGAAGAAGTTGACTGATCTGGGACCAGTCAGCTGTCTGGTGTCGAGCACACCCAGGCATGTCTGGCGCCTCGAGCCGTGGCATCAGCTTTTTCCGGGCGTGGATCTTTGGGCACCTCCCGCCAGCTGGACAACCCTCAAGCACCAGGATTTGCCCATGGCGGGAACGTTGACCGGACAGCCCGTCGCAGCATGGGCCGAGGATCTGGAGCAGGAATTGATCAAGGGAAGCAGGTTCATCGAGGAGACCTGCTTCTTCCACAAGCCTTCGCGCACGTTGATCGTCGGTGACCTCATCCAGGTTCATGAACTCCACACTGGGGACGTCTTCGGCAACGCGATCAAGCGCGCCGGTGGCATTGCCGCACCCGACGGTGGCACCTCGCGCGACATCAAGGCATCATTCTGGGACCGGAAGGCCCTGCGAGCCAGCGTCGAACGGGTTATGGACTGGGACTTCGACAGGCTGATCATGGCGCATGGACCCTGCTTGTCAGACGGCGCCAAGCCCTTCGTAGCGGACAGACTCGCCTGGGCGCTCCGGTAGATCGCCGGCCGGAACGGCAAAGCCAAAGGGATCGATCACCTTGTCTCGGCGCCTCCTCGGCGTGCTCCCCGAGCGACCGTGAGACAGCTGGTCGGCGGAGGCCGGTTTCGGTGGATCTGAGCGCATGATGCTTGAGCGTCCTCCGGTTGTAATACATTCGCTCCTAGCCCGGTGTCGGGCAATGACAAGCAGGAGATGATCATTGGTGACGAACCCTCGGTCAGCGGTGGTGATCCGTTGAAGAAGCAAATGACCAGCCGTGTGCTCATCGCATGCCTGCTCGCCGTGACGCTGGCCCTGGTGCCCATGGGTGGTGCACCGCACACGGTTGTCGGTGCTCCGACCGCGGCCGCTGCCGTACCGACCGCCCGTTACTCCACCTCGCGAGGACCTAACACCTCTTCCTACGCGGTGCTGAGCTTCGACGACTGTCCCCGCTCCTCCGCCGCCTTCCGCCGGGTAGTCCGTCAAGCGGAGCGGCTGAATATCGGCCTCGTGTTGTTCCCCACCGGTCAATGCCGGCGGGCCGGCCGGTTCAGCGTCGCCTATGCCCGGCGGCATGGTCACTACGTGTTCAACCACAGCGTCTCTCACGCCGACCTGACCAGGCTGTCCTCGGCGGCGATCCGTCGGGAACTCTCCTCCCCCGGCGTGGTGACCAACTATGGCCGACCCCCGTACGGAGCGGTAAACGCCCGGGTCAAGGCCGCATACAGGGCCAAGGGCATGCGAATCTGGTTGTGGAATGTCGATACGAATGACTGGCGAGGCAAGTCCCGATCCCGAGTTGTCCGCTACGTCGTGCGGAACACCCGTCCCGGACACACGGTCCTGATGCACATGCAGTGGAACGGATTCAACGGATCGGCGCTGCGCGCCATGCGTTCCGGACTGGCCCGTCGAGGAATCAAGGTCTGCCGCAACTACCCCGGCACGGCACCAGCCAAACCGCGCGGCGCATTGCGGTGCTAATCCGAGTGGGCGGACGTCAGTCCGGTCCAACCTTGCTCGAGATCTTCGATCACGAGCGTCGACTAGCCTGGCCGCCCACCGTTGAAGCAGGTCGGGTTTCTGGCCAACCGGCCGTAACCAGCCGTCATTTCGAGCCGTCCGCGTCCGGCACCGTCGACGATGGTGGTGCTGAGTGGGATTCGACCGCGCGCTAGTCGAGGCCGCAGAATTCTGTGATCTGGGTGGCGGAGGTTCGTTCGGCTCTGAAGGCAGCCTCGACGACGCACTGGACGGCGTGACCGTCATGGAAATCTGGACGGATCGCGATGTCCTCGAGGACGGCGTCGACGAACAAGCGGGGTCCGACCGAGTGTCGACAGAAGGCGCCGAACGGCTGATTTCGGTCGGCGCCGTCAAAGTAGCAGTCAGGCACCGCGAGCTCCTGGGCTGTGGTCTGTCCGCGCCGGATGCCGACGATCTCTGAGACCGGCGGCGTCAAGCCGTCCCAGCGGGCCTCGAGCGTTCCGTCGCTGCCGCTCACCACCACCGTCTGTCCGGTGTGCCGCTTCCGATTCCGGCGATGTTCGGCGAGCCGACGTGCAAGAGCCCGTGGGCGCCACCAACCAAGTCGAGCAACAGCATGGCCGAGTCATTTGCCGTGTTCATCGGATTGCCGTCCAGTCGGACCCGAGAGCCGAACGTACGCAGACTCGCGGTCACCCGGACCACGTAAGCCAGGAACCACCGCGCCAGGTCAATCATGTGTGAACCCAGCTCATTCGCTGCGCCTTTCGGCCGACGAACATCGGCCCACCAGTACGGATTCGCCAGCTGCGGTGGAAACCAACCCGTGGGCCACGTGAAGTAGGCGTGGTATGGCTCACCGACGTAGCCGTCCTCGAGCAGATGCTTGATCCAGCGGTAGTGCGGGAGCCCACGACGCTCGGCGCCGACCTCCCCACCCGTATCACGCGCCCCACGAGGTGGCTCTGATCCAGCAGATCCAGTCTCATCCCGGCCGTTCGAAGGAGTCCACTCAATGCCCACTTTTGTCGCCCGCGCCGCCGTCGCCGGTACTCTCGCGCTGCTGGCCTCTGCCGCCACGCTGACTCCGGCGCACGCGGACGTGGTCGCGTTCCGCGACAAGGGCGGCCACCTGACGACGGTCAAGGTCAGCCACAGCAACCACCGGGTGGCGGTCAAGGCGCACGTGGGCAAGATGGACATCGGCGACTACTTCACCTTCTGGCTCGACACCGACAGCGACAACCCGGGCCCCGAATACAAGACTGAGGTGTACCCCAACAGCGACGGCCTCTCCGTGCTCCGGGTCGGAAACTTCGGCGACGACGGGCGGCGGATGCGCTGCGACGGGTTCCGCGCCGCCGCCGACGTCTCTGGCCCGCGCACCGTCAAGATCAGCGTGCCCCGGAGCTGTATCGGCGACCCCGACCGAGTCCGGGTCTCGGTTCGTGCGCACTACGACGTCGCGGGTCCGAACCTCGTGGATTGGGGGCCCACCACACGCGCATTCTTCGGCTGGGTCTGGCGCGGTTGATCACGGCGGGGGCCTCGACAGGCTCCACTTGTCGCACTCGGTGTCAGCGCTGCTACGTACATCCGGAGGCAGAGTCGTATGTGCGCCTCATGCCGTCGTACGGCCTGCAGGCGCGGTGGCGCGAGCCGCGGCGCATAGGGTTGAGCGATTCTTCGATTCTCGACCGACGGAGTCGCCGATGACCCACGTTCTGTTGTTCCACCACGCCCAGGGCCTGACCGAGGGGGTGCGCTCCTTCGCCGACGAGCTGCGGGCAGCCGGTCACACGGTGGTCGTCCCCGACTTTTACGACGGTCGGACCTTCGCCACGCTGGACGAGGGCATGGCCTACGCCGGGGAGATCGGGTTCGACCAGATCCTGCAGCGGAACATCCGTAGCGCCGACAACCTGCGGAGCGACCTGGTCTACGCCGGGTTCTCGCTCGGGGAGATGTCGGCGCAGAAGCTCGCGCAGACCCGTCCCGGGGCTCGGGGGGCGTTGCTGTTCTACTCCTGCATCCCGATCACCGGTGAATGGGCCTTCGGGCCGTGGCCCGACGGAGTTCCCGTCCAGATCCACGGCATGGATGCGGATCCGATCTTCGTCGGGGAAGGAGACATCGACGCGGCGCGGGAGATCGTTGCGACCGTCGAGGACGCCGAACTGTTCCTCTACCCCGGTGATCAGCACTACTTCGCCGACAGCTCGTTGCCGTCGCACGACCCGGAGGCGGCTGCCCTCCTCACCCGCCGGGTGCTCGACTTCCTCGGCCGCGTCTAGGTGAGCTCACGGAAATGGGGCGGCGGAGCCTGCCAGGTCAACTTGATCACGGCGACGGGCCCCGCTGCAGCCGTAAGTGCCGTTCGCCTGGAAGCGCCCGCCGCCGCTCAGGAGATCACGCGATAGGTCACGTGTGTGACCGTGCTCGTTGCGCGCGCATCCACCTGCTCGAGATTCAGTGGCGGGACGCCGCCGAAGAGCCTGGCGCCGGCGCCGGGCGTGAACGGCACGATGTGCAGCCGCAGCTCGTGGATCAGGCGACCGGCGAGGTACTGGTTGATGGTGCTCGCGCCGCCCTCATAGAGACATCCCCATCCCCGGCTGCTTCGCGCGCCTGAGCCAGTGCCGACTCGATACCGTCGGTCACGAGGTGGTACGCGGTGCCGCCGTCCATCGGCTGCGGGTCGCGCTCGTCGTGGGTGAGCACAAAGTCCGGGGCGTGGAACGGCGGATCGTCACCCCACCAGCCCTTCCACGGCCGATCCCACTCGCCACGCACTGGGCCGAACATGTTTCGCCCCATGATGTAGGCCCGGGCAGCCGTCCCCTGGTCGAGCTCGGCCCGGTTCTCCTCGGCGTTGTCGAACATCCAGGCGTGCAGTCGGTTGCCCCAGCCGTCGCCACCGTCGTCGCCGAACGGACGCTCCTCAGTCTGGTTGGGGCCAGCCGCGCAGCTGTCGGCCGAGATGGATAGGTGGCAGGTGACCTTGCTCATGTGTGTCTCCGCTGCATCACGCCGCGGACGGAGACCAGCGCGATGATCGTCAATTTCATGGCCGCAGGCCCCTCTCTCTGGATTTCGTTCGATTCGACCTGACCGCAGCGCCGATCTCATCGGTCGCAGCCGAGCTCAACCCGCCGATTCTCTCCGGACGTTCCCGAACGGGCCGCTGGCCCGGCAGTCGCACCTGGGCCCTCAGGACCGTGACCTCTACGATGTCACCGTTTGCAGAACGGGCCGCGCGCCTTGCAGCGCGACGGCGGATCTCCTAGTGCGAGGAGCAGACGGTGGAAGACGAGCCCAGCTGCGGGCGCGGTCTGGCGCAGAGCGCGGTTGTACCGGCTGGCCTGGCCGCCGTGGCCGCAGACATGGCGCGGAACCTCGAGGTCCACACGCGCGCGCTCGACCTCGGCGATGCCGCTGCGGTGCAGGAACGGGCCGTGTACGAGCACGTTGCTCACAATCTGCGCAGCGCCGCCGCAAGCCTTCGAACTGCCGCCACGGTGATGAGCTCGACCGTCGATCTGCCGATCGCCGTTCACGACATGGCCGCAATCACCACTCCCGACGTTCTCGACGCGTTCGAGCGCTACGTCGCGGCTGAGGACGACCTGCGTCGGCTGTTCGATGCGCGGCACGCGGACAATGAGGAAATGCTCACGGCGATCCGGGCCGAGATCGGCGCCCCGGAGGCACCAGATGCGGCCGTTCGATCTGAGGACTCGTGACCGGGGCCTCCGGGTGAACCTCACGATGTTGGAGATACTCCGGCCGTCCCGGGCGCGATCTACTACGTGAACGGGACCACCCCGGCGGCGCACGTGGTGCCGGGGGCCGGGAGGATCCGGTTGATCAGATAGCTTTCGCGGTAGCCGGTGTCGCACGGGCCGCTGTTCAAGATGGTGGTGTGGCCCCAGCCCTCGGTGATCAACACCTGGCTGCCGCGCAACAGGCGGGCGTTGCTGACCGCATTGCGGCGCGGCGTGATCGGGTCATCGCGGGTGTTCATGACCAGCGCGGGATGCGCGGGTGTCGTACGGAACGAGCCGCGATAGCGGTCGGCATCCCGAACGGGCCAAGCCACGCAGGGAAAGCTGAGCCAGGTGGCGAAGGTGCCGCCGTAGGGATGACGACGGTCGGCCCGGGCGGCGACGCTCAGGTATCGGCTCGGCCGCCGCGGGTTCTCCGACTCGCTGCACAAGATCGCGGCCTGGGCGTCGAAGGTGTTGTTGTAGTCCTCAGCCGGCGGAGCCAGGCTGCTGCGCGAAGCCGGCGCACCGCCGAGGCAGTGTCGGCGGTGTAAAGGTCTTGCAGGAACTCGGCCGTGGCGGACCACTCGCGAGCGGAGTAGAGGCCGCTGAAGGTCGTGACGAGGAGCGTCCCGTAGTCGAATCGCTGCCCGCCGGGCAGGGTGACGGGGGACCGGCGCAGGCGCGCGACCAGCTCGGCGAACTTGTCAGCGGGATTTGCCGCCGGCGGCGAACGCGCAGCGTCCGCCGGCGGCCACACACAGCCGGAAGAACTGGTCCAGCGTGTCCGACGCCCCCTCGTCACCGTGTTCCCGGACGAACGTCACGCCCGGGCCCGAGCGGTACTCGTTGGCCGCGACGTTGCCGTCGAGGACCAGAGCCCGCACGTTGCGCGGGACAGCGCCGCATACGTCGCCCCCAGATAGGTGCCGTAGGAGAATCCGTCAAAGGTCAGCTTCTTGTCCCCGACGGCCTGCCGCAGCACATCGAGGTCGCGGGCGACGTTGGCGGTCGACAGGTGGCGCAACAGGTCACCGTTGCGGGCGAGGCAGCGGCGCGCGAAGTCGCGGGCCGCCGCCGCCTTCTGCCGGAACTGCGCCGCCCAGCTGTCGGGCGCGGTCTGCAGGAACAATTGCTCGGCTGGTTCGAAACTGTCGAAGCAGCGCACCGGGGTGCTTTCGTTGACCCGCGGGGATCCATCGCGACGATGTCGAAGCGAGCCCGGACCTGAGCCGGGAACAGGTGGGGATGTCTCGCAGCGTCCGCACCGGCGAGCTGCCCGGCCCACCGGTGTTGACGAAGTAGGACCCGATGCGGTTCTGGCGGTTGGCGCCGGGGAGGCGGAGCCACGACAACGTGATCTGCCGGCCCGTCGGGCGGTCACAATCCAGCGGCACCTTCGCTTGGCGCACTGAAGACCGCCGCCGCAATCGCGCCACCTCAGTTTCGGAATCCCGAGCCTCGGGACTGAAGGTTTCGGGCGCTGCATCCAACCGCTGGTCGCAAGCTGCGTCGAAGCCTGGTGAGCGGATGCGGGCCCAGGGCCGGAGGCAGGCGTGGCCAGACCGACGAGCAGACTGGCGGCGATCGCCCCGAGCAGCCGAGCAGTGGCGGGCGTTGCCATGGAGTCTTCCCCCATTTGACGAGACCGCGGGTCCGTTCCCGTCATGCTGGCAGGGCCCATCCGCTGGGGCAACAGCCTGCGTCGCGATGAGATTGGGCCGATTGGACAGGTGCTGTGAAGGTTGTCGTGGATCCGTCAGTGCCGGTTGGATGGCGGGATGACGCTTCCGGAGGGAATGTCGAGCCGACCCTTGGCCAGGTCCGATTCCCGGGCCGTCTTCGCGGTGGTGGCGGCCCAGGAGCTGGCCGACGTCGGCGAGGTTGTGGTCGACGAGGCCGACATTGTGGCCGACTGGCAACGGCCCTCGTTCGATGTCGGCGAGTGCACGGTCGGAGTGTTCGCCGGCAAGCAGTTGGTTGCCTATGCAGAGGTCTCCTCGGCGGATCGCGGCGACGCCGCGGTCCTTCCGGAGTTCCGGGGCCGCGGGATCGGCGGCTGGCTGGCCCGATGGATGCAGGCGAAGGCCCACGATCGAGGCACCGAACGGATCGGGATGCCTGTGCCGCAGGGCTCGGCCGGTGACAGACTGCTGGAGTCCCTCGGATATCGAGTGCGCTGGACGAGTTGGGTGCTCCGGCTGCCGGATCAGGCGAGGATTCCCGGCCGGGTGCTGCCCGAGGGCTACGCCGTACGGGAGGCGACCGAGGCGGACTACCGAGCCTGCTGGACCCTCCTCGAGGACGCGTTCTTGGAGTGGTCGGTGCGTGCCCGCGAGCCGTATGAGGACTTCCTGGCCGAGGTGCCGCATCGTCCGGGCTTCGAGCCATGGAATCTACGCGTCGTCACCGACCCCGACCAGGTGATCGTCGCCGCCGCCGTCATCGCGAGCAGTGGGGAAGGCGACCAGCGCGACGCGTTCGTCGAGCGTCTCGCCACCCGCGCCGACCAGCGCGGCCGCGGGTTGGCCCAAGCCCTGCTCGTCGACTCCTTCGCCGCGGCCCGGGAACGCGGCGTCCCCGGCGCTGCACTGTCGACCGATACGCGGACCGGTGCGCTCGGCCTGTACGAGAAGGTGGGGATGCGAGTCACCTCGACCTGGGTGAATCGCGCCATAGACCTCTGACGCCGGGAATCCTCGTGTCCTGCCCGAGCGGATCGACTGACAGGCTCGCTTGCGCTCCCGCCGCTCTCGACGTTCTCGTCGCGGGCGAAGCAGCGGACGTCATCCGCTCGGGCCAGAAGCCGTCGAAGAAGAACCCCCTGCCAACCGCGAGCCCCTCCACGCGGACGGCAAACAGATCACGGGTACCTGACCGCGAGCCGGTCGCCTGAACGGCGGCACGAAGCACTTTCAGGTGGTGGGAAGCGATCTGTCGCGACAGCCCCAGCTAGTCGCGAGCTCGCCGACCGCGGAGCGCTTGTCGCGCACAATGGCCAGGATGGCGCGACGGTTCGGGTCCGCCAGGGCATGGAACGTCCGGTCTTCCGCCTTCGCAGCGTCGCTCATCGAGCACCTCCGCCAGCAGCGTGCACCAACGGTGGCTTGTACAAGCACATACTCGTTCTTCGTCTCCACCAGGCTCAGGGCTGCCCGCTTCGGTCGTCGTTTCGCGGCGCAGAACAGCCGATTCGCCCGTAGCGTGGGACCGGATCCAGTCGCCGGAGGTCACGATGAGCATCGATTTCAACCACACCCTTGTCCACGCGAAGGACATCTGGGCCGCTGCGCGCGAGGTGAGCGGCGTACTCGGTCTCCCCGAGCCCTCATCCTACGGCCCGTTCGCGGTGCTCCAATTCGACAACGGCGCCACCCTCGACTTCATCGAGGACGTAAGCGAGATCAAGGCCCAGCACTACGCCTTCCTGGTCGGCGAAGACGACTTCGACGCCATCTGGGACCGACTCAAGGAGCAGGGTCGCCAGTGGTGGGCCGACCCGCACAAGCGACAGCCGGGAGCGATCAACCACGAAGACGGCGGTCGCGGCCTGTATTGGCAAGGCCCCGACGGACACTGGCTGGAGATCATCACTCGCCCGTACGGCAGCGGAAGCTGACGCTCAACGTGATCGATTGTGCGTTCCTGATCGACGCACTCAAGCATCTCGGAAGCGGACGGCCAGTACGACCCACACAGCGCAGAACACGGCGAAGAGAGCTGCGATACCCCCGGTGATGATCGCACCGAGCCAGACACCGGTGACCGAGTCGATCACGGCGTCCGACGGGTCGTTCGCGCGGTAGCGGACGTCGATGCGGTCCCCTTCCTCATGCTCCGGCGGGTTGCTTGCTGTTCCGGACACGAAGATCACCTGCCGTCCGTCGGCGGTGGTGAAGCGCACTCGCGGCGCGTACACGGTCGAACAGGTCCGATGACCGTCGTCGTCCTCGTCGCAGCTCTGGCGCGAGACGAGACCGATCACCTGGCCCGAGGCGATGCTGCTGTCGGCCAGGAAGGCTTGGGTGCGGACGACGAGCACGCCGCAGATCACTCCAAGGACGACGGCGACGACGCCGAGAATCACCGCCACGAGCCTGGCTGCCCGGCCGAACGACATGCCGCGACGCTAGCAAGTCGGCCGCACCCTGTCTCGGTCGCCGGACCGCCTACGCCAGCTGGGTAGCGGGCCGGTTGCTCGCGAGCTCCACATCGCTGACGGCCGACTGCGTGGTGGTGAAGATCTTGACCGACCGCGCCTGCAGGGTTTCGGGCACCAGCACCGTGAGGATGTGGTGGCCCGGTGGCGGCAGCCGTAGCCGGTAGGCGCCGCCGGTGCTCGTCGTCGTGGAGGCCATGAATTCTCCGGTGCGAGCACTGAGTGTGACAATCACACCGGGCACTCCCGTTCCGTTGCGCAGCACCCGGCCGGTGAGCATCAGTGGCTCTGTCAGCCGGATCCGATGATCGGTGCTCGCATCCGCAAAGTCCACCACCTCGGACCGCGGGGTCCAGCCGTCTGCGTTGATGATCAAGAGATAGCGCCCGAGGCCCGGCAGGGCCAGCGAAAAGGCCCCGTCGTTGTCAGCCCGACTCCAGTCCAACGGCTCACCGGAAAGTCTGACCGCGGTGACGACCGCCTGGCCGATGGGCCGGCCGGCGGCTTCCACCACCCGTCCGCGGACCACCAGCTCGGCACTTTCGCCCGCCGGCGTGACGGCCGCCTCGGCGGCCACTCGGACAGGTACCCGGGTGGGCACGAACCAGGCCACGCCGCAAGAGATCAGGGAGGCTACCGCGGCGAGCCAGAACACGTTGGCGAAAGCGGCCGGCGCCGGGAGTTCCTCGGTACCCACCGTCACTGTCACCAAGGAGAGCATCGCGGCGATCACCGCGCTGGCCGTTGAGGTGCCGAGCGCCCGCAACAACGCGTTCAACCCGTTGGCGGAGGCGGTTTCGGTGATCGGCACATTGGCCATGATCAGACTCGGCATCGCCGCGTACGCGACGGCCGAACCGATGCCGACCACCGTGGAACCGAGGATCACCGCCAATACGGTGTCACCGTAGAACACCCGCCCCAGATAGCCGACGGCCATGATCCCACTGCCGACCATCAATGTGACCCGTCCGCCCAGGCGGTTGATCATGGACCCCGACACCGGAGCGAACGCCACCATGGCCAGACCCGACGGGACCATCGCCAGACCGGCGGCGACGGGCATGAGGCCGAAGCCGCTTGCCTCGCTCGGCTGCTGAAGCTGCTGGATGCTGATCAGCATGTTGGCCATCAAGGCGAACCCGACCAGGACCGAGGCGATGTTGGTCATCAGAATGGGCCGGCGCGCTGACGTTCGAAGATCGACGAGCGGCTGGCTGACCTTGAGCGAGTACGGGACCCAGAACGCCAGCACCACGCCGGCCACCACCAGCAGCAGGATGGTGGGTTCGCTGCCCCACCCCCAACTGCCGCCCTTCGAGATCACCAGCAGCAACGCCGTCAGCGCAATGGACAGCAAGATGGCGCCGAGGACGTCGAATCGGCCACGCGTCTTGACCTGGGACTCCGATACGACCGTCACTACCGCAACCAAGATGGCGACACCGACGACAACAGAGAGCCAGAAGACGGATTGCCACCCGAACTGACCGAACAAGATGCCACCCAGCGGCAGACCGAGGGCACCGCCGATTCCCAACGTGGCACTCATGAGGGCGATGCCCGAGCTGACCTTCTCCCGCGGCAGCTCGTCGCGCATGATGCTGATGCCGACCGGGATCAAGGCCGCAGCGAAGCCCTGCAGGGATCGGCCGATCACCAAGACGACGAAGGTGCCGGCACTGAGGGCTGAGACCAGCGAACCGGCGGTCATCAAGACGATGCATACCAACATCATCAGGCGCTTGCCGTACATGTCCGCGAGCCTGGTCACCACCGGGGTGGCGACCGCGGCGGTCAACAGCGTTGCGGTCACCAACCAGGAGACGTCGTCGGCGGAGACTCCCAGCAGCTCTTGGAACCCCGGCAGCAGCGGAACCACCATCGTTTGCTGCAACGAGACCGTGGTTCCCGCCAGGGACAGCACGGCGATCACCGCCCAGGTGGGCACCGGCTTCGGCGCGGCACGGGCCATCATGAAGACTTCTCAGCGGAAGTGAAGAGCTGCACATAGCTGGTCTACCCCGCCGAGCTTGGTCAGAAGCGTCGGGTCCCAAGTTCGAGAGCCGAACGGGGTAAGAACGCAACCAGAGGACCCGGACTCACCTCGTGAATCCGGGTCCGGTGATCGTGCGATCGGCTCGTCAGGCGTTCAGGCCCAAACCCCGACGGCCGATCTCGTTCAGCTGGGTCTCGGCGAACCGATTCGGCCAATCGGCTTCATAGTTCTCTTCGGGGAAGTCCGAGGGGCTGTTCCCGGCCAGGAAGGCCTCGCGGACCGACGCGGCGTAGGTCTCGTTCTTCGGGCACCACGGGGCAGCGGGGATGTACATCACGTTGCCCCAGCCCTGCTGGTTCTGCACCGGCGCGACGGCGTGGATCATGTCGCAGTGCCACCAGACCGAGTCGCCGGGCTGGACGCTGGGGATCGCCGACAGAGCCTCGGTCAGAATCGGGTGGAACCGTTCGTTGACCGGGAAGGTGCGGTTGATCTGTACGCCGCACATGTCGTCGTCAGCGACGTCGTCCAGCAGCGGCCGCAACATCAGGTACGCCATCACCTTGGGAATCGGCACCGTGTGCAGGACTCCTTGGTCGTTGCGCATCTCGCTGAGCGCGGTCCAGCCCTGGAAGGTCCGGAACGCTGAGCACATCGTCGAACCCGGGTACTGCGCGGCACTGGTCCGGTACGAGGCGTCCCACGGGTCGTACGCCGCGAAGTCACCGGCGAACAGGTGCCGGAAGTGCCGCTGGTAGCCCTCCGTCATCCACAGATCGAGCGTGCCGGGATCCAGGTGAGTACCCAGACCGCCGGAATCCGCACCCGGGGGCCGGCGCCGGATCCGATCGGGATAGAGGCTGTCGTGGTCCGGCTCGAACCAGCGGACCCCGTCGCTTTCCGAGATCCACTGGGAGTTGAGGAAGGCCTGCGCGGCCGCCATCCGCGGATGTTGGCGAGCCTCCATCTGAGCGCTGGACCAATAGACGGGGTAGATCTCCGGCTTGGACATCTCCAGGGTGCCGAAGAAGTCGTCGGCCGGTCCGGTGTAGCGCTCGAAAAAGTGGTTGGAGTCGACGTACTCGACGATCTGGGCGTCCCAACGCTCGGCCTGCGCTCGATCGAAATGCCCGCGGATGACGGCGCAACCGCGACGCTTGAGCAACGCCAACGTTTCCGGACCTACGGTGCCCGCCTCGATGTCTGCGTAGTCGATCACCGGCCACACCTCTTCGCCTCGCTCCCGGGTGGCGACGATGTCGGCGATCTCCACCCGGAGGAACTCCTCGATCTCGGCGATGACCTCATCCACCGTTCGCCCCGAGGCGGCGATCTGCGCCCGAAGTGCTCGCTTGATCTCCGCGATGGCCGCCGGGATGTCGTCCGGGATGGTCTCCCAGTGCGGGAGCACCGTGGTGGTGTCCGTGTTCGCTCCGGTTGCGGTGGTCCGGTCCGTGGTTGGGGTCATCGTCGTCCTCCAAGTGTTTAGTAAGGGATCTTTACTTGCGCCTGTGGCCATCGTACGACGTCATGACCTAAACTGCAAGGAGTCCTAACCATTGGAGATCGCCGTGCTGAAGAAGGCTGAACAGCGACTGCCCTCGCTCGGCTTGTTGAGCGAGCTGACCGACCGGCACGTGTTGGAACAGCTTCTGACCGCCGATGGGCTGACGCGCGCGCAGCTGGCTCAGCAGACTGGGATCTCCAAACCCACCATCTCGGAGTCGGTCCGACGCCTCGTGGACGCTGGTGCGGTGGCCGACTCGGGCGAGCGTACGAGCGGCCGTGGGCCCGCCGGGGCCCTCTACCGGATTCGTGATGATGTCGGTTCCGCCCTCGCTGTCTCGGTGGGACCCGACGGCGTTCTGGTCGACCTGGTCGATGTACGGGGACGGCCGGTCCACTCGAGCCGTCGCCCGGTGGTGGTGCCCGTCTCCGCTGTCGCTCTCGAGCCCCTCCTGAGCGACGACCTCGACCGGGCGGTGACCGCTGCGCACGGTCCCGTGCTCGCCGCCGCGATCAGCCTGGCCGGCCCGGTCGACCAGCGCTCGGGTCGGCTCATCCATCTGCCCAACTCCCCCTTCCTCACCGACGAACTCGAGGCTCGCCGAGTGCTCCTCGCCCACCTGCCGACGGGCGTGCGGGTCGAGATCGACAACGACGTCAACTGGGCCGCCGTGGCCGAGCACGATCAAGGTCACGCCCGCGATCTGGAGGATTACTTCTTCTGCTATCTCGGCGCCGGTCTCGGCGGTGCGATCATGGTCGGCGGAGAGCTGCTCCGCGGACATCGCGGATTCGCGGGCGAGATCGCGCACGTCCGTACGTCCGGTCCTGGTGGTCGCACGCTCCGGCTGGTGGAGTGCTTCGCAGCATGGAATCTCCTTCAGCCCCACACCGACGCCATAGACGTCCCGCGGGTGATGTCCGTGCTGGCCGGAAGAACGGCCGCCGACCTTCGCCTCCGGACGGCGATCAGTCGCAGTGTCGCCACGGCGCTGGCCTCGATCGCCGCCCTACTCAACCCTGGTGGAATAGTGCTGGGCGGGCCCTGGGGCGGGAAATCGGAGTTTGTCTCCTTGATCCGGGCCGAGATGCGGCAGCTGAGCGCCGTAGAGATCGAGATCCGCCCGGCCGCGATCGGGCCGGAAGCTCCGCTGATCGGCGCTCGCGTCTTCGCGCTCGACCGCGCCCGGCAGATTCTGACCGGGCGGCGATCCTGATCGTCACGACACGCTCAGGCCAGCACGCCGGCCGCCCGGGCCGGCTCGGCGTAAGCGGCGGCGAGGGAACCGATGGTCTCGTGGGCGTTGAGGCCGCTGGGGTTGGGCACCACCCACAACTCGGCTCCCGCCAGCAACTCCGGCTGTCGACCGGCGCGCGCCTTCGGTCGGGCGAACGCCGTCCGGTACGCCGTCACGCCGGCCACCGCGACCACCCGCGGCCGGTGCTCGGCCACGAACGCGATCAAGCGCTCCGACCCGGCGCGCAATTCGGCTCGGCTCAACTCGTCGGCCCGGATGCTGGCCCGGTTGACCAGATTGGTGATCCCGATCCCCCGACCCACCAGGTAGGCGCGGTCGTCGTCGGTCATGCCGCCGGCCCGGTCCAGCTCGCGATCGACGATGCCGGCCAACCGCAGGGCCGGGTAGAAGCGGTTGCCGGGGTGGGCGAAGTGGGTCTGCGTGGCGGCGGTCCACAGGCCGGGGTTGATCCCGACGAAGAGCAGCCGCAATCCCGGGCCGACCAGGTCCGGCACGCTGGCGTCCCGGAAGGACTCCAGCTCGGCCCGACTGAAACTCGACAACGGTCCGGACCCTGCTCAGCTCCCGCCGGTCCCACCGCCTCCGGCACTGACCGCCGCCATTGAGGCCACCATCGCGTACACCTCGTCGATGGCCTGCTTGACGGCAGCCGCCGCCCAGTCCCCCTCGGTGAGCGCCTTGGCCCGCGCCTTCAGGGCCTTCTGGTCCTCCTTGCTCTCACTGGTCGAGACCACCTTGGTGAGCTGCCCGGTGGCCTGCAGCAACGCGATCAGCGCGACCGTGCGCTCGGTGGGCGTCGCGTCGCCGACCAGGCTGGACTGGAGTCGGGCCACGACCTCCTGCTCGGGCCCGGGATCCGCGGTCGGCCACCGCCGGAGCCCCAGCACCTTGCTGCGCTCCTCCCCCAGCGCGCCCGCCGCCACCAGTCGCCCGGCCAGCCGGTCCTGCAACCCCTTGGTGATCCGCTTGCCCGACATGTCGCTGATCAAGTCCTTGACCTTGACGTCCTCTCGCTGCTCCACCGCCGCCAAGCGCCGCGTCCAGTTCGGCGTCGTCGGTGGGCTTGGTGTCGGTGATCCTCACCCGGCCGCGCCGCTGCCAGCCCGTGTCGTGCGGCGTGACGCCGATCCGTTCCATCAGGGCCAGCTCGACCAGAATGGCGGCCCCAAGCGCCGGCGGCAGCTTCTCGCTCGACAGTGTCTTCTTGCCCGACTCGTCGTCCAGGCACAGCAGCAAGAACTCCTCGGCAAGCAACACGGACCGACCGTACCGGCCGATTCAGCGGTGTGTTGAGATAGGGCATGGCATCCGGGTCCGAACCCGCCCCCCTCACGCTCTCGTACCCGCTTGTCGAACAGACGCTGGACAACGGTTTGCGGGTCATCTCCAGCCCGGACCACAGCACTCCGTCGGTGGCGGTCAACCTCTGGTACGACGTCGGCTCCCGCCACGAGGAGCCCGGGCGGACCGGATTCGCCCACCTCTTCGAGCACGTCATGTTCCAGGGTTCGGCGTCCGTGGCCTCCGGCCAGCACATCAATTTGATGCAAGCGGCCGGCGCGTCTGTCAACGCCACCACCTGGTTCGACCGGACCAACTACTTCGAGACCCTGCCCACCGGCGGGCTGGATCTGGCGCTGTGGCTCGAGGCGGACCGGATGGGCACGCTGCTGGACGCGCTCACCCAGGCGAATCTCGACAACCAGCGCGAGGTGGTCAAGGAGGAGAAGCGGCAGCGCTACGACAACGTCCCGTACGGCGACGTGATGCCCCGGCTGATCGAGCTCACGTTCCCCGACCGACCATCCGTACGGACACAGCACGATCGGATCGATGGAGGACCTGGACGCGGCCACTCTCGAAGACGTCCGCAGCTTCTTCGCCACCCACTACCTGCCCAACAACGCCGTCCTCACCCTGGCCGGTGACGTCGATCCGGAGACCGCGTTCGCCAAGGCGGCCACCTACTTCGGGTCCCTGCCCCGGGGCGCGGAACCGGCCGATCCCGACGAGACGCCACTAGCCCCGCTGACCGGCCACCCTCGTCAGGAGACGTCGGCCGACGTTCCGGCTCACGCCGTCTACTTCACCTGGCGGCTCCCGGCCACCGGCAGCCCCACCACCAACACGGCGTTCGACGCGCTCGACCTCGCCTTCACCGTGCTGGGCAGCGGCCAGACGTCCCGCCTGCACCGGGCGCTGGTCCGCAACCTGGAGCTGGCCGAGTCCTCCTCGGCCAGCACCATGGGTCTGATCGGCGGCAACTCCTTCGGCTTCGCCTACGCCCGGGCGCGTGATCAGGTCAGTCCCGAACAACTGGAGGCGGCCCTGATCACCGAGATCGACCGGTTGGCGAACGACGGACCCACCCCGATCGAGTTGCGCCGGGCCAAGGCCCAGTACGAGCGGCACTGGCTGCACGAACTGGCCCGGATCGACTCCCGAGCCGACGCCATGGGCGAGTACGCCACCCTGCACGGCGACCCGCGCCTGATCAACACGCGCACGGTCGATGTCGCGTCGGTCACCGCGGAGCAGGTGGCCGAGGCGATGGGCGCCTGGTTGGGCAGCGACCGTCGGGCCACCCTGGTCTACCGGCGAGCCGGCCGATGACCGCTCGGCTGCCCCAGCCGGAGATCGCTCCGCCCCCGGACTGGGACCTTCCCGACCCCGCAGCGGGCCCGGTTGAGCAACGGCATCGACGTGCTGGTCTTCGATCTCCCCGGACAGCACGTCATCGCGGCGCATCTGATCTTCGACTGCCCGCTGAGCGCCGAGGACCGGGACCTCGAGGGCGTGGCCACGATCTGCGCCCGGACCCTCGACGAAGGCACCCGGACTCACGGCGGCGAGGAGTTCGCCGAGCTGCTCGAGACCGAGGGGGCCGGCTTCGGCATCGACGTCAGCCTCTCCGGCCTGCAGACGGTGCTCGACGTACCGGCCAGCCGGCTGGACGCGGCGTTCGCCCTGTTCGCCGAGGCCATCCAGGAGCCGGCGTTCCGGCGCCGAGGACGTGAATCGTCACGTCCAGCTGCGCCTGGCCGAGATCGAGCAGGCCCAGGCCAACTCGGCCCAGACCGCAGCGATCGCCTTCCGCCGGGCCGTGTTCGCCGATGATCGGCGGGCGGCGCGGATGAGCGGGGGTGAACCCGAGACGGTGGCCGCGGTCACGCCCGAGGCGGTCCGCGCGTTCCACGCCGATCACTTCGGCCCGTCGGGCGCCACCTTGGTGCTGGCCGGCGAGTTCGCCTCCGACCCGTTGGCCATGGCCGAGCGCCACCTGGGTGGCTGGAACAACGAGGGACAGGTCGCCGTCACTCACGAGTCGGCCCGGCCGGCGCCGCAGACGTCCGTGCTGATCGACCGGCCCGGAGCGGTCCAGGCCGACCTCCGGCTGGGCGGCTTCGCCCCCGACCGCAAGGATCCGCGTTGGGCCGACCTGACCGTGGCCTCCTACGCGATGGGCGGCGCCTTCCTGTCCCGCCTCAACGCCGTGTTGCGCGAGGAGAAGGGCTACACCTACGGCGTGCGGCTCAATTTCGGACCGCTGCGCACCGGCGGCTCGTGGGCGGTCCAAGGATCCTTCCGGACCGAGGTGCTCGTCGACGCCGTGCGGGAGGCCCGGCGGTTGCTCGACGTGACCGACGCCCCCTTCACCGCCGCGGAGGTGGAGGCCGCGGTGTCCTTCTTCATCGGCCTTTCGCCCCTGCGTTACGCCACCGCGGACGGGGTCGCCGATCAGGCCGCCACCCAGGTCCTGGCCGATCTGCCGGACGGTTACGTCGATCAGAGTCTGGCGGAGCTGCGGGCGGTGACGCCGGCATCCGCGACCAGCGCCTATCGCTCGGTGGTCGATCTGGAGGACCTCAGTCTGGTGGTGGTCGGTCACGCCGAGAGCTTGGCCGACGGTCTCCGTGACTCAGGGTTCGCGGACCTGGAGATCCTGAGTCCTGAGCTCCGCTCACCCGCTAACGCAGCGCAGGTTGGCAGCCAGTGGTTGCCTTTTCGCCCCCGGACCAGCGACCAGCTGCCAAACAACGGTCTTCGGCTCGGCGGGAGTACTAACCCAGGACCGACCGACCGTGACGCGACTCGTCGGGCTGGAGCGAGGCCCCGCTAGGGTCTGAGCATGCAATGTCCCGTTGACCAGACTGTCCTGCAGATGTCGGAGCGCAGTGGCGTCGAGATCGACTACTGCCCCACCTGCCGCGGGGTATGGCTCGACCGCGGCGAATTGGACAAGATCCTCGACCGGGCCGCGACTGAATCGCCGGCCCCCTCCGGCCCGCCGCCCGATCCGCGCACCGAGTCGGTCGGGTATCCGCAGCAGCCGTACAACCCCGGCTACCAGCAGCAGTACGACCAGCCGTACCAGCAGGGCTACCGGAAGGACTACGACCCCCGCTACCAGCAGAAGCGCAAGAAGCGGTCCTTCCTCGACGACATCTTCGACTGAGGTCGAAACTACTCTTGAAGTTGCCGGCACTACACTTGTAGTGTAGTCCCGTGACGGCACGCCGCGAACTCATCCTTGATTCCGCGTTGAGGATCGCGGGCGAGCAGGGTCTGCACCGGATGACCCACCGGGCCGTCGACGCCGCCGCCGGGCTGCCTCTGGGTTCGACGTCGAACTACTTCCGCACTCGCGAAGAATCTTCTGACCGCAGTGATCGAGCACTTTGCGGAGCTCGAACGCGGCGACTGGGACGACATCGCCGCCCTTTCGCACCCCGTCAGCGGCGCCGAATTCAGCGGCGTGATGGCCGAATGGGCTCGCGGCGCCGTCGGCGTCCACCGATCGGTGACGGTGGCCCGCTACGGCTTTCTCGTCCAGGCCGCCCTGGACCCGTCCTGGCAACGGTTGCTTGCGCCGGGGGCCGACCGAGTCAACATCTGGGCCACCAACTGGCTTCGCACGGTGGGCTCCGCGGCGCCCGAGCGCGACGCCCACATGATCATGGCGATGGTCGACGGGATGGTGCTGCATCAGCTTTCCCATCCCGATCCCGCGTTCGACCCGTACGAACGCATCCGCACGTTGATCGACATCCTCATCCCTACTCTCGCGACAGGAGAACGTGATGGACGAGAACACGATCTGGTCGGCGATCGATGATCACCGGTTACGCCTGACCGACCTGCTGGACAACCTCTCCGACGAGGAGTGGCGGACCCCGTCACTCTGCCCGGGCTGGACGGTCCGCGATGTCGCCGCGCACCTGACCATGGCGCAGGCCGGCATCGGCGAATCTACTGATGCTGATCAAGACCCGCGGCGACCTGGACACCAAGATCCTGGAGAGTGCTCGGCAGCGCACCTGGCCGACTTCGACAAGATCATCGGGTCGATCAGCGGCATGGTGGGATCGCGGCGACACATTCCTGTCGTCACCTGTCGGGAAACCCTGATCGACATCCTGGTCCATAGCCAGGACATTGCGGTCCCGCTCGACCGCCGTCTCGACCTACCGGTCGACGCCGCCGCCGAGGCGGCCAGTCGCTGCTGGTCCACCAAATACTTCCGGGCGCAGAAGCGGCTGCAGGGCTTCCGGCTGGTGGCGACCGATACCGACTGGGCGGTCGGCGAGGGCCCCGAGGTCCGGGCGCCGATCGAGGCCCTGCTGATGATCCTGGCCGGACGGCTGGTTGCCCTGCCACGGCTGACCGGCCCGGGAGCCAATGACATCAGTGGACGGCTGGCAACGCAGCCAGCTGACGCCAAGATGGGGTGGCGATGAAGATCCTGTTCACGAGCACCCCGCCACCTTCCTCGACCCCGCGCGCTGAGCGGTCACGCGGCCACCGGCGTCGAGGCCAGCTCCGCCACCACCTCCTCCGGTGACGGCATGGCGGCGATCTGCCGCCGCACCCGCTCGGCGGCCGCCGAGTAGTGCGGATCGGCGAGCAGGGCGGCAACTGCGTCTCCGACCCGGCGCCCGCTCAGCTGATCGGGAGTGATCATTTGACCCACCCCGGCCGCCCGGACGGCCCGCCCGTTGGCTTGCTGGTCTGCACCCACCGGCAAGATCAACTGCGGCAGCCCGTACGCCGCAGCGCCCAGAGTGGTCCCGGAGCCGCCGTGGTGAACGACGAGGTCAACCAGCGGCAGGATCCGACCTTGGTCGAGGAAAGACTCGAGATGGATGTGTTCGGGGATCGGGCCGAGCTCCGCCGGGTCGATCGGGCCGAGCGCCAACAGCACGTCGACGTCGAAGTCGGCGAGAGCGTCGATGACGAGCCGCATCGTGGCGCCCGTGGCGAAGACCGTACCGAGGGTCAGATAGACGACCGGTCGACGGGACGCGGCCAACCAGGGTGGCGTCTCACCCCGGGACTGACGCCACGGCACAGGTCGGATCGCGGTTCCCGGGACCGGTAGCCCGGGCCCACTGTGCAGCCGAGACGGGAAGGGATCCAGGAACCGGTCCGGCCGGAGGTCTTCGCGGGACGGCAGACCGAAATCCGCCAGGAGCTCGGGAAGGGTCGGCGATACGGCGGGGTCGAATGTCTCGACGGCGTCGCCCGCGACGATGCCGTGGGCCACGGTGGGGATGCCGGCCGCCGCCGCGGCCAGCGCGGCGCCGACCGCGGTCTGTTCGAAGATCACCAGGTCTGGTGGCCATGCGGAGAACACGGACAACAGTTCGGGAGCATTCCGACGCGGCAAGGCGTCGAGGAACAATTCAGCCTGAGCGGCCCGATTCGGCCCGCCGTCGGCCATCCGAGCCACCGGCCCGGCGAAGATCTCCCGCGCCACCTCGAGCGGGCCGGCCCCGGCCGCCCGGGCCGAGAATCCTTGAGCCTCCAGCACCGGCACGAACCTCGAGCCGGTCGCGAAGAGGACCTCGTGTCCAGCCGTCCTGGCTGCCGCCGCCAGCGGCAGGAGTGGAAAGAGATGCCCGTAGGCCGGCAGGCCGCAGAACAGCCAGCGCTGCGGTCGTCCGGGATCGCGGCGGGTCTGGAGCCCGCCGACGAAACGATGGGAGGTGAAGAGGACCGAGGTGGTGTGCAGCATGCGTCCCACGATCCCGATGGCGAGCGGGTCATCCATCCGTAGCGGCTACGCAAAACCGGCCGGGTCCCTACCGATGAGCCGTAGCCTGAGACTCGTGGTGCTGCGCTACGTCACCCTCGGGGAGCGACCGGACCTCCTTGATCAGATGTGGGCACTGCCGAATCCCTGGCCACGATTCATGCTGCAGGATGTCGTGGCGGACTTCGGCTACGACCTCATGCCGCAGCGCCATCCGGAGTACCAGATCCTGGCGGTGGACGGCGACCGCGTGCTGGCTCGGCTGAACGCCGTCCCGTACGCGTGGTCGGGACAGGACGCGGACCTCCCCGAGACCGGTTGGGACTCCGCCCTCAGTCTGGCCTTCCGGCCGGAGATGCCTGCGGGGGCGACCGCCGTGTGCTTGATCGAGGCCCGGATCCATCCCGAGGCCACGGGTCAGGGGCTCAGCGCCGAGCTCTTGCTGGCCGCCCGCGACAACGCACGTCGGCTGGGCCATGAACACCTGCTCGCCCCCATCCGGCCGACCCGCAAGCATCTCGAACCGTTCACCCCGATCGGGGTCTACGTCGCCCGGACCCGGGACGACGGCAGCGCCACGGATCCCTGGCTGCGAACCCACCTCCGGATCGGCGGCCGGTTGGTCAAGATCTGCCATACCGCCATGCTGATCGCCGGCAGCCTCGCCGAGTGGCGGGAGTGGACCGCCCTGCCGTTCGCTGAGTCAGGGCTGACCGTGGTGGACGGTGCCCTCAACCCCGTGCACGTCTCGGTCGAGAACGACTACGCCGTCTACGTCGAACCCAACGTCTGGATCGACCACCGCACCAGTTGACGCCCTTCGACCAGCTCAAGGGCACGCTCGCTTCCGAGTCAGCGAATCATCACCGACCCATCGCCTTCAGCGCCCGTTGGACGGCGGCCTCCGCCTCCTTCATCTTGGCCTGGTAGGTGGCCAGATCCTTGGCGGCGAGTGCCTTGTCGGCGTCCGCGAACGCCTTCTCCGCCTGACTCAGGGCCTGGGTCGCGGCCGTCGGGTTGCTCTTGCCGTCCGGGGTGGTCGGCGTGGTCGGCTCGGTGGGCGGGTCGTTCTCTCCGGTCGCCGCGCCGGAATCACCGTCGAAGACCTGGTCGAGGGCTTGGTTCAGGGTGTCTCCGATGCCCACCGACTGACCGAAGCGGACCATCACGAACCGGAGGGCCGGATACGAGCCGCTGCTGCCCTGCCGCTGGGTGTAGACCGGCTGCACGTAGAGCAGGCCGCCGCCGACCGGCAACGTCAGCAGGTTGCCGAACTGCGCACTGGCGGCGCCCTGGTTCAGGAACGGTCTCAACCGATCGGCCACGACCTCGTTGGTCACCATGGCGTTGGCGGTCTGCCCAGGGCCGTCGATCTGGGTGGCGTCCGACATCCGCAGGATCCGCATTCGCCCGTAGTCGGGACTGGCCGCGTCCGCGTTGACCGCCATGTAGGCGGCGAGGTTCTGCCGACCTCGGGGCACGTAGACGCTGGTCAGCGAGAAGATCGCCTGCTGATCCTTCGGCCACTTGACCGACAGGTAGTAGGGGGTCTCTTTGGCGTTGCTGTTCGCTCCGGCGACCGGGTCCTTGGGCACCTCCCACAGACCCGACTGCAGATACCAGTTGTAGGGATCGGTCATGTGGTAGCGAGCCAGGATCTCCCGCTGCACCTTGAACAGGTCCTGCGGGTAGCGCAGATGGTTGAGGAGGTCGGAGGAGATTTCGTCCTTGTTCAACACGACCCCCGGGAATGCCTTCCGCCAGGTCTGCAGGACCGGGTCCTGGTCGTCCCAGGCGTACAGCTTGACCGTACCGTCGTAGGCGTCGACCACGGCCTTCACCGAGTTGCGCATGTAGTTGACGCTGGTGTCCGGCTGCGCCACCACGTTGTTGCCCTGGGTGCTGGTCAACGAGTCCGAGGTGACCTGATTCAGGTCGACGCGCTGGCTGTACGGGTAGGAGTTCGAGGTGGTGTACCCGTCGATGATCCACACGATTCGGCCCTCGACCACGGCCGGATAGGCGTCGCCGTCAACGCTCAGCCAGGGCGCCGCCTTCATCACGCGCTCGCGCGGCGTCCGGTCGTAGATGATCTTCGACGCCTCGTTCACCCGGTCCGACAGGAGCAGGTTCACGTCGGCGAACTTGGCGGCGTAGAGCAACCGGTTGAACAGGCCTCCGATCGGCACCCCGCCCGTGCCGGTATAGGTGAAGGTCTTCGGGTTGCCCCCCTCCCCGCCTCCGGGAGTGTCGAGCTCGATCGGTTGCGCGTCTGCTGGCGCGCCGACGATGGAGTAGTCGTTGTGCACTTCACCGAAGTAGATCCGCGGCTCCGCCTCCCCGATCTTTCCGGTGGGCGGGATGTCCTTGGCGATCCACTCCGGCTCCCCACCGCTCTGCCGGCGGTTGCCGTAGGCCGCCACCGCACCGTATCCGTGGGTGTAGACGGTGCGGAGGTTGTTCCAGTTCTTGCCTTCGACGCCGGCCAGGTCCATCTCCCGGACCGCGACCACCGCGTCGGTCTCGGTGCCGTCGATGGTGTAGCGATCGACGTCGAGGGTCTTCGGGAACGAGTAGTAGCCACGGACCTGTTGCAGTTGCTCGTACGCCGGGCTGACGACGGCCGGGTCGATCAGCCGGATCCCCGGAAGGGCTTCTGCGTCGGCCTTCAGCTGGCCGGCGGTCGCCGTCGTCTTGGCGGAGTAGTCGAGAATCACCGCCTTGTCCACCCCGTACGCGGCGCGGGTGGCGGCGATGTTGCGCTCGATGTAGGGCCGCTCCTTGTCCGGCTCGTTCGGGCGGACACTGAAGTACTGCACGGCCCCGGGGTAGACGACCCCGAGCACGATGGCCGACAGCAACATCAGGGTGAGGCCGATGGTCGGCACCACCCAGCGCCGGAGCACGGCGTTGGCGAAGAACAACAGGGCGCAGATCACGGCGATGACCGCCAAGATCACCTTGGCGTCCACGGTGGCGTTGGCGGCGGTGTAGTTGATGCCGGTGAAGATCGGCACGCTGGCCACTTCGAGGCCGTACTGGTCGAACCAGTAGTCGACACCCTTCACCAGCACCGCGAGGCCGACGAGGATGGACAGGTGCGCCTGGGCGGCCGGACTGCCGCCTCGCCCGGGCCCGCTGAAGCGGAGGGCCCCGGTCAGGTAGTGCACGATGGCGGCCACGATGGCGGCGAACCCGAGCACGGCGAACGTGAACGACAAGACGAAGCGCCACCACGGATAGTCGAAGACGAAGAAGCCGACGTCCAGGCCGAACTGCGGGTCGGTAACCCCGAACGGGGTCGCGTTGCGCCAGGCCAGATAGGTCTCGACCTGACCGGCCGCCGCACCGCCGGCGAACAACCCGACCAGCACCCCGAGTCCGACCATGATCCAGATCGCCCGGGCCTCGAGCAGCTCCCGGTACCGCTCCAGCAGCTGGCTGCTGCCGCCGGCCGGACGCAACCGCGGGCGGATCCGGTAGGCGATCGCGGCGTTCGCCACCACGACCGCGGCCATGATCAATCCGAAGGCCGCGAACAAGCCGATCCGGGTCAGCAGCATCGTGCTGAACACCGGCCCGTAGTCGAAAGAGTTGAACCACAGCCGGTCGGTCCAGAAGTTGACGAAGATCGCGAAGGCGACGACCAGAACGGCGATGATCACCAGGGTCGGAAGGATCGCGCTACGCCGTCCGCGGATCCGGAGGGTACTCACTCGGGTCACTCCTGTCGTTCGCGGGCCTGTTCGCAGGCCCTCCCGACCGCGCCGACATCGGAGTCGCTCGGCAGTCCAACCGGGATGTTGTCAGATCAGCGTATGCGCGAGCACCAGAGCCAACCCCGGAACGAGGTCTTCGGCGGCCAGAAGTTCATCGGGTTGTGACGCCAACCGACCGAGTCCGTGCCGGTGCCCGTCACGATCGACCCCGACGACGACCCGCACCTCCTGACGTTCCGGATGGGCGGCCACGTACGCGATCGCCGACTCATCCTCGGCCGGGACGTCAGCCTCGACCGTGCTCGGCAGGAAGGACCGGACGAGGCTGACGGCGCAGCCGGACACCATGGGCGGCCAGCTGATCCGGGCCAGGTCGCCGATCAGGTCGTCGGTCGAGGCGAAGTCATCCTGCTCGACCGCACTCAGGGCGTCGGCCAACGCGGCGGAAGCGGCGTGGGGCGGGCCGAGTCGGCCGGCCAACTCCGGTTCGGCGGCCAGCAGTTCGACGGTCCGGACCAGCGCGAAGAGGCGCGGCGGCTGCTCCCACCCCTGGGCGGCGACGTGCCGGTCGAGTTCCAGCAGGGCGGCGATCAGCGCGGCGGAGCCGGGGCCGCCCCCGCTGCTGGCCCCGCTACCGACCGAGTCGGCCGTCACGGACAGGTGGGCGTATCGGCGGAACGGTTTTCGGCCAGCGCCTCGACCGCGTCGATCGCCTCTTGAAGCGTTCCCACGCGGACCAGGGTGAGATCGGTGTCCAGGCCGGCGAGGTCGTCGCAGTTGACGGCCGGGACCAGGAAGACGCTGGCGCCGGCGTCCGCCGCTGAGGCGACCTTCTGCTGCAGGCCTCCAATAGCGCCCACTTGACCGTTCGGCGAGATCTGACCGGTCCCGGCGACGTGCAGGTCACGGAGCAGGTCCCCGGGGGTGATCTTGTCGTAGATGGCCATCGCGAACACGAGACCCGCACTCGGGCCGCCCAACTGCTGGCCGAGGTCGAAGCGGATGGTGGGGGCATATCGGTAGCCGTCCCCGACCGTGATGCCGACGACGGCGGTGCCCTCCTGGGTGTTGGACTCCACCGATGTGACCGAGATCTGCTTCGGCACCTTGTCACGCAGCACGGAGAACTGGACCGCCTCGCGCGGACGATGGGTGCGGATCTGACGGCCGACCGACTCGTTCGTGAGGGTCGCGACCCCGTCCACCGACTGGATCAGGTCGCCGGGCAACAGCCGGTTGTGGGCCGGACCGCCGACCGTGACGGAGGCCACCGCAGGCATCTTGGTCACCGGCTGCCCGGCTGCTCGGAGCGCCGAGACCACCGCGTCGCTCTGCGAGGAATCCATCATCTGGGTCTCGGCCCGCTCCACCTCGTCGGCTGACTGCCCCGGCGGGTAGACCGAATCCCGCGGCAGGGTGTCCCGATTGGGCAGCCAGTACCCGGCGAGCGCTTCCGGCAGAGTCAGCCGCGAGTCCGCGGCCGTACCCGAGACGATGGTGAGATCCAGCCGCCCCGTCGTGGGGTAGGTGCGCGTGCCGTCCACCGAGATGATCGGCTGATCCTTCACCGTCCCCAGCGTGTTCTCGGTGCCGCCGGGTCCCCAGGCGACGAACGGCACCGGAAGCACGGCCAGCAGCACGGCGAGGGTGACGAACAGGGCCGCGGCGACGAACGCGGTCCAGGTCTGCCGTGTCACGCCCACCCCGTCACGGCAGACCGACCCAGCCCGTGCCGCCGGAGGCGAACTCCTGTTCCTTCCAGATCGGCACCTGCGCCTTGATCTCGTTGATCAACTCGGTGCACGCCGCCAGCGCGGCACCACGATGTACGGCGCCGACGGCGACCACCACGGCCAGGTCCCCGACCTCGAGGTGTCCGACTCGGTGCTCGACCGCGACGGCCAGCACGTCGTACCGCCCGGCCACGCGCTCCGCGCAGGACAGCAGGCCGGCCTCCGCGCTGGGGTGCGCGGTGTAGTCCAGGGCGACCACCTCGGCGCCATCGTCGACGTCCCGCACCACGCCGACGAACAGCCCGACTCCCCCGACCGCCCGATCACTCACCAGGGCCAACACGGTGTCCGCACTCAGCGGGTCGGCGCTGATCCGGGCCAGCCGGATCCGCTCCGGTCGCTGCGTGGACATGACCGAAACCCTACCCAGCCGTTCCGCTCACAGCGATCAGTCGTCCTCCACCGAGGCCTCCGGCAGCGTCCGCGCGTACGGTTGGAGGACGACCAGCCAACAGGAGTGAGTGCCATGGCCGACGATCGGCATCCGGACTCCGCCGGTCCGCCGGAGGACGAGTCCATGCCGGCGGACCCGTTCCCGCCCGCGCAGGAATCGGACACCGGCGATCAGCCCGCCGAGCGGTCCGGCGACCAGCCGTCGCCGAGCGCCCCGTCGGGACCCTCGACCCCGCCAGGCAACCCGTTCGAGGCCATGATGAGCCAACTCGGAGGTGGCGACCTGAACGCTCTGATGGCCCAACTGCAGAACGCCTTCGCGATGCTCGGTGGCTCCGGCGGACTGTTCGGTCAAACCGGGGCCGACACCGGGTCGGGGGTGAACTGGGAGGTCACCAAGGACACGGCCCGCAAGACGGCGGCCAGCTTGGGTCCCGATCCCACCCCGTCGGCCGCCCAACAGCGGGCGCTGACCGAAGCGGCCTCGATCGCAGAGGTCTGGCTGGACCCGGCCACGGCGTTCCCACGGGTGAGCAGCACCGTGTCGGCGTGGAGTCGGGCGGAGTGGATCGAGCAGACGCTGCCGGTGTGGCGGCGGCTGGTGGAACCCGTGGCCAGCCATATCGCCGACGCCATGGAAGGCGCGCTTCGATTCGGTGAGGGCGACGATGCCGGTGTGCCCGGGATGGCCGGCATGGAGCAGATGCTCCGGCCCATGCTGCGCACGTCCGGGGCCAGCATGTTCGGCCTGCAACTCGGGCAGGGTCTTGGGCGGTTGTCGACCGAGGTCGTGGGGGCCACCGACATCGGGCTGCCGTTGAGCGAGCCCGGTCGGGTCGCGCTGCTGCCGACCAACGTCACCGCCTTCGGCGAGGGCCTTGAACAGTCCGATACCGACGTCACCCTGTACTTGGCGTTGCGGGAATGCGCCCGGCAGCGGTTGTTCGCCTCGGCGGGCTGGCTCCGGGAGCAGATGCTGGCCCTCGTCGAGCAGTACGCCAGCGGCATCACGATCGACACCTCTGCCCTCGAAGACGCCGTCGGGAGGATCGATCCGCAGAACCTCGAGGAACTCGGCGCCACCTTGGAGGGTGGACTTTTCGAGCCGCAGAAGACGCCAGAGCAGCAGGCAACACTCGAGCGGTTGGAGACCATGCTGGCCCTGGTCGAGGGCTGGGTCGACGATGTGGTGACTCAGGCGACCGCGTCGTGGATGCCGGCCGCCGCTGCCCTGGCCGAAACCGTACGCCGCCAGCGGGCCACCGGCGGACCGGCCGAAGCGACCTTCGCCACCCTGGTCGGGTTGGAGCTTCGGCCCCGGCGGCTGCGGGACGCGGCCAACCTCTGGGCCGCCCTGCGGGAGGCGCGCGGAACCGACGGCCGGGACGCTGTCTGGTCCCATCCAGATCTACTGCCGACCTCGACCGACCTCGATGACCCGCTGGGGTTCGTGGCCGCCGCCAAGGAGAAGCCGACCTCCGATGCCGAGTTCGACGCAGCCCTGGCCGAACTCCTGGACGAAGCCGACCAGGAGCGTCCGGGGGGCGGGAAGTCGAGCGGGAGGTCCGGGGGGGAGCCAGGCGACTCGAGCGGCGAGGCCGGCGGTGAGTCCGGTGAGAGGTCCGGTGAGGGGTCGAGCGGCCCGCACCCGGAGTGAGGGACCGCCTCACTGGCTCCTGCCGTGCGACGTTGGTCGCCTGGTCGCCGCCAGGCACCGAGCAGCAGCACCTGCGACGAGATTTCTTGGACCACCTGGACTGCGGGGTCGAAGCCTGGTCCCGCGCGACCCCCGGAGCCCATCTGACCGCCAGCGCCTTGATCTGCGCGCCTGAGGCCGGTCAGGTCCTGTTGACTCTGCACGCGAAGCTGGGTCGCTGGCTGCAGACCGGCGGACACATCGAAACCGAAGACGACTCGCTCGAGGCCGCGGCCCTCCGGGAGGCGGCAGAGGAAAGCGGGCTGCCGGAACTCGCCCTCGACCCCGACCCTCTTCTCCTATCCCGGCACGAAGTGCCCTGCGGCCCGGTCGCACCGTGCTTCCACCTCGACGTCCAGTACCTCGTCCGTGTCGGCTCCGTGCGGGCTCCCACTTTCGGTCCCGAGTCACACGATGTGCGGTGGTTCGCCATCGACGACCTGCCACCCACTGACGAGTCGGTGCACGATCTCGTGTCCGCCGCAGCCCACCGGCTCCAGTGGATCACGTAGTGGATCAGATAGCGGATCGAGTAGCCAGGATCTCCACCGGCACTCCGTGATCGTGAGTCTTGCCGACCAGCCGGCGTGATCCGGCGGTGCCGTCTCCCGGCCAAAAGGTCGTCCAGATCTCCGGCGGCTCGTACGTGGGCGTCTCCGGCCGGAACTCCATCGCCACCCGAGCCAGTGGGGCGGTCCGACCGTGGTCGTCTACGAGGTGGTTCACCCGGCGAATCTCCTCGGGCGTCCAGTACTGCTGCGTGATCGAGTTCCAGATGACCGTCAGCACATCGGGTCGAGCATTTCTCGGCAGCTGATCGGCCAGCCAGTCCGAAGCCGAAGCTCGATCGACCCGTACGAGCTCTGCGCGCTCGGCGACGGCCAGCGCGTCGGCCAGCCGCTGGTGCCGGTGGACATCGAACGGCCAGACGAACGAGGTGAGCAGTAGGCGGCCCGAGGCCGACCGGGCATCGACTGGATGCAGGTCGCAACCGGCCCGTTCGACGATCTGCAGCGGCAGCAGGGCGACATCGCCGTGGATGGCGTCCAGGAGTTGCACGGACGAGTCGGCCGGGCCGAAACGCCAGCCCGGGCCGTAGATGGCGTAGTGATCGATCAGCAGATTCAGACCGGCACTCGCACCGAGCTCCAGCAGCCGCACCGAGGTGTAGTGCCCGCGTGGCAGCACGTCGAGCAACCCGGCCAGGAGTGCGGCCGACCGGCCGACCTCATTGGTCTGCGGGGCGATCTTCAGGGCCTGGTGCAACTCATCGACGTTGGCGGCGATCACTTCCCGCAGCACCGGCCAGGCCTCGGCCGGTGGGGCGGAACCGCCGAGATTCGGGTAGTACGGCACCAGCTGGTCGGCCCGCCCGGTGAGGACGATCCGGAAGACGCCGGCCAGCAGCCGCAGCTGGATGACGGCCCCGCTCGACGTGTCCTCGTATCCCCGGCAGATCTGGCGTACGGGTCCGCCGGCTTCCCAGTCGTCGGCCATGCCGCGCATCGCGTAGCCGTACAGATGCGTGCTGCCCAAAGCATGCCGGCGGAATCGCTCGGCCAGCGTCCGACCCGCGTCGAAGCCGATGCTGCTCACCCGCACACGCCTCCGTCAAGGGGGCGGCCGGACAGCAGGGCACGAGTCTCCTCCCAACCCTCCAGGCGCGGGTCGAGCCGATCGGTCGACGCGGGCGTGCGGAGCCGGTGCCAGTCCGGCCCTCGGGTGAGCCACCGCCGATCCGGTACGCGGGCCGCCAGGTCCTGATAATGGTCGTCGTCGAGTGTCAGGTCCTCCGGCAGCCAGGAAGGCCAGGGCAACTGGAGCCCCACGGCGACCGCGCCCGAACCGTTACGCTCGGGCGCCCAGCACAACTGCGCTCGGATCAGGGATTTGAACACCTTGGCGATGACGAGTTGCGGCAGGTCCGGGGCGTCGGCCGGAACCAGGACCAAGGCCCCGAAGCGGCCCGCGGCCCACTCGGCCACGCCGCGGATGGACGACTCCGGCACGAGCACCGAGTCCGGCCAGAGCAGGTCCGCTTCCCCGATCGAACCGGCGATCCCCGACGTCACGCCCTCCAGACCGGCGAGCACCTCGTAGGTGTCGGTGCGACAGGCCGCCGCGAACGAGTCGGTGTCGACGCCGGGCGGCGGAACGGCCCGAAGCTGCGACAGCACGATGGCCAGTCGCCGCACGTCAGGCACCCGCGGCCCCACCCTCCGGTCCCCCACCCTCCGCTGCTCCGCCGGATTGGCCCGCCAGGTAGCCCTCGAGATAGCCGCGGGCCCGCTCGGCCTGCGGGTAGCGATCCACCAGCGCCCAGAAGTTCGATGAATGGGTCGGCTCGACCAGGTGAGTGATTTCGTGCAACAGCACGTAATCCACCACCCAGTCGGGCATGACCTGAAGTCGATGAGAGAGCCGGATGTTAGCCGTGCTCGGCGTACACGATCCCCAGCGCTGCTGCTGATTTCGGACCCATGAGACACGCCGCGGTCGAGGCGACTCCGGATCGAGGTAGCTCCCGGCCAGTGCGTTCGCCCGATCGAGCAGGGCGGCATCTCCGGCGGGTGGTGCCGCTCGTGATTCCCGGTCCAGGACCCGGCGCACCATGTCGTCGACGAAGCGTTTCTCCTCGGCCCGCGACATCCGGCCGGGGATGAGCACCACGATCGTGTCGCGCTCCCGGTAGGCCGTGACGGTTCGCCTCCGACGGGCACTGCGTCGCACCTCGACCTTGGGTGCCGACGCCGGCTCGGCATCGTCGCTCACACCAGGAATCGGTCTCTCCCCCTTCGATCCCCTGTCGATCCCCACTGGGTCGCCCCTCTGGATCGCCCCTCTGGATCGCCCCTCTGGATTGCTCCTCTGGATTGCTCCGGGGCACGACCGAGCGATCCAGATCTTCGTGGGCCAAGATAATCGACCGGACCGACGCCGTACTGTCTCGCCTGTCGAGTCAAGACAAATAAGACCAGTGCCGGGAGAGGTTTCCACACGGTTAACGGCGCGTGACCATAGGAAAACCCCATCTGAACGCCGTTGCTCCACAACTCCGACGGGATAGGTGCACAACGTTTCCCCAAGGTTTTCCACACCGGTGGACATCTCCGGCCCGACCGGCGTTGACGGCGGACCGGCGCAGGGAATACCTTCGGCTCACGAAACCTCCAGATGGTCGGTCCGCTCGCAGGGGAAGGCAAGCGGCGCCGATGTTCCTGGAGGTTTCGCCTTCCCCGGACGCTCGGCCGGCCGTCGGCGGGTCGGACGGCGGGTCGGACGGCGGCGATTCGGATCTGCCGTAGAGTAACCGGCGACCAAGCGTGCGGGCGTGAAGTCCGGGCCGACAGCTGAGGAGATCACATGGCCGAGACCTACAGTGGCGAGTTCTACTGCGTCAAATGCAAGGAGAAGCGGGAGGCTTCCGGTGAGGTGCACGTCAACGACAAGGGCACCCGGATGGCCAAGGCCAAGTGCCCGGTCTGTGGAACCAACCTGAATCGCATTCTCGGAAAAGCCTGACTCCTAGCCGTCGTCGAGGGGTGCCAGCTCGGCTGGCACCCCTGAACTGTCTCTGCGGCGTGTGACGTCCGGGCTGTGGATAGTCATTTCACCCCCGGTAAGCCGCCGCACACTGAGCTGGTGAGTTCGCCAGCGGGATGTTCGGTCGAGATCGCCGGCGGTGCTCGACCCCGACTCGGTCCGGGGGCGGTGGTGCTGAGCAGAGGACAGCACGAATTCCAGGTCGGCGTGGACGGCACATCCACGTTGGTCATCCCAGACCGGCAGGGACGGCTCCGCGGCGTGGTTCGCGAACTCGACGGAAGTCGGCGGTGGTCCACGATCTGCGATCAGTCTGCCGAGTTGATTGCGCCGGTCGAGCTGACCCGCGTCGTGCAGAGCCTCGCCGCCGCCGGCTTGGCCGAACTCGACCATGACTCGGCGCTGGGCCACTCTCCGATTCGCCGGCGCATTCGCCTGGTCGGCGTAGGCGTCCTCGGTGTCGCCGTGGGAGATCTGCTGTTGGCCAGCGACGTCGAGCGCCTGTACGTGGTCGACGATCGGCCGGCTGAGGTCGGCGGTGGCACCCGGGCGGAGCGGTTCCGGGAGCATCGCCGCCAGCTGGGCTTGGCGCCAGGGACCAGAGCGGACCCACTCCGGGTGACTACGCACTGGACGAAGCCGGAGACGAGCGGAGTGGCCGTGACGGTCGTCGCGGCGACGGAGCTCGAAGCCGACCGTGGCGTGACCGCCGACCTCATGAGGGCGGACGCGCCGCATCTCATCGTCCGACCGTCCGCGCTCGGCGCCGTGGTCGGGCCGCTGATCGTACCTGGTCGAACCTCGTGCCTCAACTGCGCCGACCTGGCCCGCCGGGACGCGGATCCCGCGTGGCCGATCCTCCTCAGCCAGCTGTCCCGGCGGATCGCCCCGGTCGCCCCTGTCGTCACCGCCTGGGCGGCCGGCATCGCGGTCACTCAGGTGCTGAGCTTCTTGGCCCGGGGCACACCAGAGACCCTCGGCTCCACGGTCGAGATTTCGGCTCCGGACTACGTGATGCGGTGGCGATCATGGCCACCACACGCCGGCTGCGGATGCCATTGGGACCGCACTGCACAATGGTGAGCATGGCCGAAGACCGGGATTCATTGGCCCGGTCGGCCTTCCGGCGGGGGGCTCGCCTGGCCTCCTTGCCGCTCGGCTTCGCCGGCCGGGCCACCATCGGCCTCGGCAAACGGCTGGGGGGCTCATCCGCAGACGCGGTCACCGAGGAGATGCAGCAGCGGGCCGCCGAGCAGCTCTTCCGGGTGCTGGGGGAGCTCAAGGGTGGCGCGATGAAGTTCGGTCAGGCCTTGAGCCTGTTCGAGGCGGTCCTGCCCGAAGACCTGGCCGCTCCGTATCGGGCGCAACTGACCAGACTGCAGGACTCGGCGCCCCCGATGCCCACCTCGCGGGTCCACGCCGTGCTGGCCAGGGAATTCGGAGCCGACTGGCGGTCCTCGTTCTCCTCGTTCGAACCGCTACCCGCGGCGGCGGCATCCATCGGCCAGGTCCACCGCGCCGTCTGGGCTGACGGCCGCACCGTGGCGGTCAAGGTCCAGTACCCGGGCGCCGACGAAGCGATGCGCAGCGACCTCAAGCAGATCGGTCGGATGTCGAAGGTGTTTGCTCCGCTTGCCGGGGGGATGGATGTCAAACCGCTGGTCGACGAGCTGACAGCCCGGGTCAGCGAAGAGTTGGACTACACCTTGGAGGCCGCCTCCCAGCAGCGGGCGGCGGAAGGATTCGCCGGCCATCCGGAGTTCGCGATCCCCGCCGTACTCGCGAGCACGTCGCGGGTCCTGGTCAGTGAGTGGATTGATGGCACCCCGTTGTCGGCCACCGCCGAGGTCGCGACCGAGGCGGAGCGCAACCGCATCGGGCTCGCGTACGTGCGCTTTCTGTTCGCCGGTCCCAGCGTGGTGGGTCTACTGCATGCGGATCCGCACCCAGGCAATTTCAAGGTGCTCGAGGACGGGCGGCTCGGGGTCGTCGACTTCGGTTTGGTCGCCCACCTTCCGGACGGCCTGCCGACTGCCATGGGTCGTATTCTTCGGATCGCCCAGACCGGGGACGCGGAGGCCACACTGGCCGGATTGCGGGCGGAGGGGTTCGTCGGCGACGACATCGACGCCGAGAATCTGCTCGAATACCTGGCCCCGTTCGTCGAACCGGCTGCCGTACCGGAGTTCGCGTTCAATCGGGAATGGATGCGCGAACAGTTCATTCGGGTCAAGGATCCGCGCACCTCCGGCGGAGCCGGGTGGCGATTGAACCTGCCACCCAGCTACCTGCTCATCCACCGGGTCTGGTCCGGTGGAATCGCCGTGCTGTGCCAGCTGAACGTCCGGGCCGCCTTCGGCTCCGTGCTGGAGGAGTTTCTCCCCGGCTACGCCTTGAACTGAGGGCTCCAGCTCAGCATGGGCGGAGGGTTCCACGCTGCCCACTCAGGCGAGCACCCGGCCCAACCAGAGCCGGACAGCGTGGAAGACCCTGCCGCCGATCGCTATTCGTTCCGTGCCACGTTGAGCGGTCACGCTGCCACCGGCTCCGGCAGCGGATGCTTCCGCGGACGCCCACGCGGGCGCTTACGTGCCACGACGACGCCGCCGACGAACAGCTCGCCGCCCCAGACACCCCACGGCTCGCGCCGCTCCAGAGCTCCGGCCAGGCACTCCTCCAGCAATGGGCAGTCGCGGCACAGCGCCTTCGCCGCCTCAACGTCGGCCGGTGACTCGGCGAAGAACAGATCCGGATCCCCCAACCGGCACGGCAGCTTCTCCCACCCGGCCACAGAACCCGGAGCCGCCGGTGCGGCCACCAGATTTTCTGCTCGGTTGTTCATCTCAGCCAACTTGTCTTTCGTGAGCCCACCTCTGCGGGCTCGTAGTGGGCCGGGAATCACGAAGGCCGTGATTCCCGGTTGTCGGAGATCACGGCCCTGGAGGTCGGTGCTATGCGCTACACCGGTGGACTACAGGAAGGTGGTCCCTGACGGGTGGAAAACTTGTGGGTCGAAAACTGCGGATCTTGCGGGTCGAGCTTGGTGGCGATCACGTCTCCGCAACCGGGATCGACCACCTGGGCGGCGAGCCAAGACGCCGGAACGCGATACGCCCCCACACCAGGCATGGAGCTACGAATGGGCGTGCGGAAGCGGACTTGAGTCGGCGAGACGAGGGACGCAACGATCATGGAGGTCGCGCTGGTCGTCGTTTCGTCGACGCTGCTCAACGTGTTGATCTCCATCTCGTCACCTCCTTGCCTCGGTCTCGCTGTCCACACCGATGGTGGGCACGCCGATTTGAACCGGTCCTTGTTTAGCGTAGAAGAGCTGGGACTGACCGCGCAAATACATTTCTTTCTCTTGTTCTGCTCGCGCGATCGCGTGCCCGCCCTCGCCGGCCTACCCGACGAGTCTCACGGCGGCCGGCTTCTTGGAGCGGTCCGCGGACGTCGCGGGCTCGGCGGCAGCGAGGATGGCGAGCACCTGGTCGCCGTATTTGGAGGCCTTGACGGGTCCAAGGCCTTGAACCTTGATCAACTCAACGGAGCTGCGGGGACGCGCTTCGGCGAGGGCGACCAACGTGGCGTCGGTGAACACGCAGTACGCGGGTACGTTCTCCTCCCCCGCCTGTTGCCGGCGCCACTCCTTCAACATGATCATGGTCTGCTCGTCGTAGGTGGCCGGGCAGCCCGCATGCCGGCCGATCTTCCGTTCCGCCGCATCTCCCAGCGGATGACCGCACGAGCGGCAGCGCAGCGACAGCTGAGACCCGCGAGTGCGTGCCGGCTTCGCTGCGGTCGGCCCGGACCGCGAGGACTCGGGCAGCAGCGGCGCCAGGAATCGCGAGGGTTTCCGGATCGTCGAGCCACCGCCCCGGGTCCGCGACCAGGAGATCCGCAGCTGCTCCCGGGCGCGGGTGATGCCCACGTACAGCAGCCGGCGCTCCTCGGCGACCTGGTCCGCCGTGGTGGCCAGCACGAACGGGAGACTGCCCTCGTGACAGCCAAGGAGCGCGACCGCATCCCACTCCAGTCCCTTCGCGGAGTGCAACGTCGACACGGTGACGCCCTGGGCGACCGGTACGTGCTGCGCCTCGGCACGACGCTCGAGCTCGCCCACCACGTCGACCAGATCGGCGGAGCCCCGGACTCCGCTGGGTCCGGCGAGGTCCTCGGCCACGCTCAGCAAAGCGGCCAGGGATTCCCACCTTTCCCGCACCGCTCCGGCTCCGTCCGGCGGCTGCGGCGTCCAGCCCAGGCCGGCGAGCACCGCCTGCATCTCCTCGACCCCGGTTCCGCTGCGCTCCTGATCCCCTTCTCGATCTGTGGCCCGGACCTGTCCGCGGAGGGCGTGCAGGGCCTGCCGAACCTCGGCCCGTTCGTAGAAGCGCTCGCCGCCTCGCACCAGGTACGGGATCTTGCGGTCCGCCAACGCCTGCTCCACCGACGGCGATTGGGCGTTGATTCGGAAGAGCACGGCCATCTCTCGGTACGCCACACCGTCCGCAGCGAGTCCGACGAGCCAGTCGGCCACCGCACCCGCTTCACTCGCCTCGTCCGGCGCCTCGGCCAACGTGGGATCCGGGCCGGCCGGCCGCTGAGCCTGCAGGGTGACGGCCGTCAGGCCACCACCGGGTGCCCGTTCCATGACCGCATTCGCACTGCGCACCACCTGCGGGGTCGACCGGTAGTCTCGAACCAGCCGCACCACGGTGGCGCTCGGGTGACGGCGGGCGAACCCGGTCAGGTAGTCGGCGCGCGCCCCGGCGAAGGAGTGGATCGTCTGAGCCGGATCGCCCACGACACAGAGATCGCTTCGCTCGCTGGCCCACAGATCGAGCAGCGCCTGTTGCAGCGGGCTCACGTCCTGATACTCGTCGACCACCAGATGGCGATAGGTCCGCTGCACCTCGGCCCGGATGTCGGCGTGGTCGACCAGCAGACCGGCCGCGCAGAGCAGGATGTCCTCGAAATCGATCCGACCGCGATCGCGCTTGAGCGTCTCGTAACCGGCGAACACGCGCGCGATCGTCTCAGGATCCATCGATGCGATGCGCCGCTGGCTGGATGCGGCGATGCGCGGGTAGTCCTCCGCGGAGGTATTGCTGACCTTGGCCCAGGAGATCTCGGAAACGAGATCGCGGAGCCGCGCGGTGTCGACCGAGATCCGCAGCCGGTGCGCCGACTCGGCTACCAAGGACATCCGGTTGTCGAGTACGGCCGGCAACTCGCCACCGTTGGCCCGCGGCCAGAAGTACTGGGCCTGCCGCAGCGCGGCGGAATGGAACGTGCGGGCCGGCACACCACGCACCCCTAACTGTTGCAACCGCCCACGGAGCTCACCGGCGGCGCGGGTGGTGAAGGTGACGGCCAGCACCGCGGTCGGCACATAGCGACCGGTGGCCACACCGTAGGCAATGCGGTGCGTGATCGCGCGGGTCTTGCCCGTGCCGGCCCCGGCGATCACAGCCAACGGCCCGCTCAACGTGGTGGCGACGGCACGTTGCTCTGGGTCCAACCGCTCCAGCAGCGCTTCGGGGGACATGGTCGAGCCGTCCGTTCGCTGCATGGGCACACCCTAACCAGCGGGGCCGACAACTCCGCCCATCAACTCTGCCCATCAAGCAACTCTGCCCATCAAGCAACTCTGCCCATCAAGCACGGCCATCACCGGCGGAGGGTCAGAACCATCTCGGTCTCGGTGTGCTGCGGCGCGTGGGGCAGTGGCGCGATGACCCCGGTCGGCCGGAAGCCGTAGCGGAGATAGCACCAGCGCGCCGGGGTGTTGCTGTCCACCACGGCGAGCAGCACCCGGTGGAAGCCTCGTTCCCGGGCGTCGGTGACCACCCCGTCGAGCAACTGGCCGGCGTAGCCCTGCCCGCGGTGTTCCGGTCTCACATACATGGCCACCAGCCGCACCGTGACCGGGTCGGCGCTGTCGACGTAACCGGTCGCCGTACCGATCACTTCGTCGCCCTCCAGGGCCAGGAACAGAGCCGCGTCGGCGATCCGACGACGCCAGACATCGTCGCTGAAGCCCGCCTCGCGCTCGTAGGTGGACGCAAAGGCCAGCGGGGCGTCCTGCAGAGCCTCCAGCCGGAGCTCTCGGACCGCCCGCCAATCGCTGTCGACGGCTCGCCGGACTCGCATAGTTCATGGTGGCCCGCCCGAGCGCGTTCTCACCACCCGCATTTCTCCGGCTCAGAGCATCCGCATCGGTTGGGCCGTGGACTCCAGCACGCTCAACCACAGATCACCGTCGGTGGCCACCTGGTTGCGCTCCGAGACCACCAGCTTGATCGGCACATGAATGAAGCGGTTGTGTCGGCGACCCACGACCATGTCGGTCCGTCCGGCCATGCCGGCGTGGACGGCGGCCTGGGCCAGCCGTACGCAGTAGACGGCGTCGTGCGGGTCGGCCGGCACCGAGCGGATCACGTAGCCGGGATCGATGTACTTCAACGTCAACGGCGATCCCAGCTGCGCGAAATGACGGGTGATCTCATCCCGCAGGTGCACCCCGATGTCGGCCAGCCGCGAGTTGCCGGAGGCGTCGGTGGCGTCACTCCTCTCGAGCACGTCCTGCCCCGCGCCCTCGGCCACCACCACGACGGCGCTGCCCCGGTCCTGCACCCGGTCGTGCAGGGCCGAAAGGAAACCGCGCGGACCATCCAGGCGGAAAGGCGCCTCAGGGATCAGCACGAAGTCGGCCACGTGGTTGGCCAAGGCCGCGTAACAGGCGATGAAACCCGAGTGTCGTCCCATCAGCTTGACCAGCCCGACGCCGCCGATCGCGGCCTGGGCCTCGACCATGGCGGCGTTGATGGCCTTGGCGGCCGCGCTGAACGCGGTGACGAACCCGAAGCTCTGCCCGATGAAGGGGATGTCGTTGTCGATCGTCTTGGGGATCCCGACTACCCCGATCGGCAGCCCTCGCTGCCGCAGCGTCGCGGAAATTTGCGAGGCACCGCGCATCGAGCCGTCCCCCCGATGACGAACAGGAGATCGACCCCGTGGCTGAGCAGACAGTCGACCATCTCGTCCGGATCCTGGGCCCCGCGAGACGTCCCCAGCATGGTGCCGCCCTGGGTGTTGATGTCGTGCACCAGGGCCGGGGTCAGCTGGATCGGGTCGAGTCCGCTGCCTTTCACGAGACCCGCGAAGCCGTGCCGGAACCCGAGCACCTCCCCGATGCCGTAGTGCTTGCACAACTCCATGACCAGGCCGCGGATCACGTCGTTCAATCCCGGGCAGAGTCCGCCGCACGTCACCACGCCGACCTTGGTCGCGCCCGACGGGAAGAAGAGCTGACGGCGGGGGCCGCCGGGCTCGAAACTGGGCAGTTCGGTGGGTGGTTGCCCGAGCTCGGACAACTGAAAAACCGTGTCGTGGTAGACCACCCGGTCGTCCTCGTCGACGTAGTGTTCGTTCGTTCGCCGGTCGGCCACGAAGTCGGCCAGCGGGGACGCGAACCGGGGCTCGCCCAAACTGGAGACCATCAGGTCGGAGAGTTCGGCCATGACTGAGCGTTTCACCGGGCTGTGTCGGAAGTGTGACAGACGTGAAACGACCCGCTGTCGCGGTCGGCGGTCGTCCGGGCCGCCCTTCCCAACCAGGCATCCACCCACAGACTTGCCGACGTCCGTCGATGTAACCGGGATCACGGAATGGCGATCGGATCTAATTAGTTACTCTATGTATGAGCGATGTGACGATGTACACCACCAGTTGGTGTGGCTATTGCCGGCGCCTCAAGAACCAACTGACCCGGGCGGGCGTCAGCTACGACGAAGTCAACATCGAAGAGCATCATGGTTCGGCCGATCTGGTGGAGCGCATCAACGGCGGCAACCAGACGGTCCCGACCCTGGTCTTCGCCGACGGCTCGGCGCTGACCAATCCGAGCCTCGCTCAGGTCACCGACAAGATCGGCATCCCTCTCGCCGGCTAGCCCGGCCCGGTCTGTCACTGCCCGTCTCTAGGGTGGGTGCTGTCATGACCCTGCAGATCCACCGTGCCGAGCGCGCCGATCGCCTCGTCGACACGTTGGCCGATCTGCTCAGCGAGCCCCTCGAAGATCCGTTCGCCACCGAGGTGGTGTGCGTCCCGACGCAGGGAGTCGAGCGTTGGCTGGCTCAACGACTGTCACAACGGCTGGGCACCTCTCCCGGCGGCCGCGACGGTATCTGCGTAGGCGTGACCTTCCCGTCGCTGGCGACGTTGATGACTTGGGCCACCACCACCTCGGCCCAGTCACCGGATCAACTGCAGTCCAGTGGTTCCTGGGCGCCCGATCACGCGGTCTGGCCGCTGCTCGCAGTCATCGACGACTGCCGGAGCGAGCCTTGGGCCGACCTGCTGTGGTCCTATCTGGCGGGTCACCCCGGAGCCGATACCCACTCGTCGGCTCACTCGCCGGCCGGTCCCGACCGCACCGACGCCGGCGTTGCGCTGACCACCGGCCGCCGGTGGCGTACGGCCCGCCAACTGGCCGAACTGTTCTCCCGCTACGCCACCAGCCGCCCGACCATGATCGAACACTGGGCCGCCGGCCGCGATCTCGACGGTCGCGGCCGCCCGTTGCCCGCCGATCTGGCCTGGCAGGCCGGATTGTGGCGGAGGCTGCGGGAACGCCTCGATGCCCCGAGTCCACTGCAGGAGGTGACCACGGCCGTGGCCCGGCTCGAGCACACTCCGGAGGCGGTGGAGCTGCCCGCCCGGCTGTCGGTCTTCGGAGCGACCCGCCTCGACCATGATCATCTTCAGCTGTTGGCGGCGCTCGCCCACCACCGCGACGTCCACCTCTGGTTGCCGCACCCGTCGCCGGCCCTGTGGACCGCCGTGGTCAAGGAGCTCACGGATCCGTTGCCGCTCGGACCGCGCACCTCGGACCGGACGGCGAACCTGGTCGGGCATCCGCTCCTGAGTTATCTCGGACGCGATCTCCGCGAACTTCAGGTGGCGCTGCACGCCCAGACCGAGATCGCGGTCGATCGGCACCATCCCGCCCCCGTCGGGTCCCCCGACACCGTGTTGGGACGGCTGCAGGCGGATCTGACCGCCAATCGGGACCCGGAGGAAACCGAGGACCGCCCGATGCTGGACCGGACCGACGACAGCGTGGCCGTCCACGCGAGCTACGGCCCCGATCGGCAGGTTGAGGTGCTGCGTGAGGTGCTCGTCGGCCTCCTGGCCGACGACGAAACCCTGGAGCCCCGCGACATCGTTGTGATGTGCCCGGACATCGAGCGGTTCGCACCCTTGATCTCGGCGGCGTTCGGCCTGGACTCGGACGCCGACCGGGCCGAACACCCCGGTCACGCGTTGCGGGTCAGACTCGCCGATCGCTCGTTGCGCCAGCTGAACCCGCTGGTCTCGGTGCTCAGCCGGATGCTCGAACTGGCCGAGTCCCGGGTGACGGCGTCCAGTGTTCTCGACCTGGCCGCGTTTCCGCCGGTGGCGCGAAAGTTCGGGTTCACCGAAGAGGACACCGCCCGCCTGCAGTCATTGGTCACCTCGGCCGGCGTGCGCTGGGGCTTGGACGCGTCTCACCGGCAGCCGTACGGGATGGAATCGTTCGGCCAGGGAACCTGGGCCGCCGGACTGGACCGGCTCATCCTGGGCGTCGCGATGGACGAGGACGGCGACCACTTCATCGGAACCGCGCTGCCGTTGGACGACATCGACTCCTCAGACGTCGATCTGGTCGGCCGCCTGGTCGAGTTGGTGTCCCGGATCGGAGTGTTCGTCGATGCCGCCGGCACCCTCCGAACGTTGCCGGAGTGGGCGCAGCTGGGCCGATCCGTGATCGAGGGCCTGACGGCGACCGGTCCCACGGACGGGTGGCAGGTCGCTCAGGCGTACGCGGAGTTGGCTCGTCTCACCGATGCCGCCGGTGTGGCCGAGGAGACGCTGCTGTCCCGCGCCGAGCTGCAGGCGCTGCTCAGTGACGCGTTCCGGGGCCGGCCGAGCCGGGCCAACTTCCGGACCGGCACGCTGACCATGTGCACCATGCACCCGATGCGCTCCATTCCGCACCGGGTGGTGTGTCTGCTTGGCGTCGATGACGGAGTCTTTCCGCGACGAATGCGCCCGGTCGGGGACGACATCTTGGCCGCCGAGGAGTGGATCGGCGATCGCGACGCTCGCAGCGAGGACCGGCAACTCCTGCTCGATGCGATCATGGCCGCCCAGGAACATCTGGTGATCATCTACGGGGGGGCCGACCCGCGCACGGGATCGGAACGGCCTCCGGCGGTGCCGATCGGTGAGCTGCTTGACGCGCTGGACGCAACCGTGGTCTCCCCCGACGATCAGCGCGTCCGCGACCATCTGGTCCGCCACCACCCTCTCCAGCCGTTCGATCCGGGCAACTTCGCCGCCGAGCGGGGCCGACCGTTCAGCTTCGACCGGGCCGCCGTCCGCGGGGCGCGGGCGGCGGCCCGGGTACGGCAACCGGCCCCGGGCCCCTTCGGCTCGGGACCGATCAGCCCGGCACCGCTCGACGAGGTGATCGCGTTGACCGATCTGGTGCGCTTCTTCTCCCACCCTGCCCGGGCGTTGCTCCGGCTGCGGGCGAGACTCGTGGTCGAGGGCGACGACCGGGACTCGAGCAGTGATCAGCTGCCGGTGGAGCTGGACGGCCTGGAGCGCTGGGCCATCGGCGAACGACTGCTGGAGCGCCACCTGCGGGGAGCCGACCTGAACCGGATCGCCGCGGCGGAGTGGCGCCGCGGCAGCCTGCCTCCCCGGGCCTTCGGGCAGGCCGCCCTCGACCAGGTGCTGACGACCGTACGCGAGGTCGCCGAACAGGCCCGGGGCTACCTCACCGGCGAGCCCGGCAGCTTGGATGCCCGGGTCGACATCGGCGGCGGGCTGGTGGCGGGCACCGTCCAGCCGCTGTACGGGCTCGCCTTGGTCCGAGTGGGCTACGGCGGGTTGTCGGTGCGCCAGCGGCTGGCCTCCTGGCTGCACCTGTTGACCCTGAGCGCCGCCCACCCCGACCGGCAGTGGAGCGCGGTGACCGTCGGCCGCGGCGGCCGGTCGGTGCTGGGGCCCGTCGACCCGGACTGGGCCGGACGGGTCCTGGCCGATCTGGTCGACCTCTACCGCACCGGGCTTCGAGAGCCGTTGCCGTTCGCCCCGCGAACCTCGGCCGAATACGCCCTGGTGCGGTTGCGGGATCGCTCGCTCGCGCTCTACGAGACGAAGATCGCGACGGTCTGGGACCAGGAGCGGGACACCGTCTGGGAACGCTTTCTCGGGCCGGCGGCCGGACTGAGCGTACTGATGGAGCAGCCGTCACGCGCTTCGGAGGAGCGGGGAACGTTGGTCGAGCCGAGCCGATTCGGCACGCTGGCTCGACGGGTCTTCTCACCATTGCTCCGCGCGGAAGAGCTGACGTGACGGCGCCGACGGCCTTCGACCTGGGCGGTGAACTGCCACGCCGGACCACGGTGCTGGAGGCCAGTGCTGGCACCGGGAAGACGTATACGATCGCTGCCCTGGTGGCGCGCTATCTGGCCGAAGGTCACGCCGAGCTCGGCGAGTTGATGATCGTCACCTTCGGCCGGATGGCGACGGACGAGCTCCGGGTGCGGGTCCGCGAACGGTTGGTGTCGCTGGAACACGGACTGACCCGGGTGCTCGAAGGTCCGGGGCCGCCCGCCGAGGCGGATCAGGTGAACAGGCTGCTGACCACCGGCGAGGTCGGGGAACTGGTGCGGCGACGGGCCCGGATCCGCCGCGCCCTGTCCGACTTCGACGCGGCGACCATCGCCACGACGCACGAATTCTGCCAACGGATGTTGGACGGCCTCGGCGTGCTCGGGAACCGGGAGCCGGACGCCGTCTTCAGCGAATGGCTCGGCGATCTGACTGCCGAGGCGGCCCGGGACGTCTATCTGCGGCGTTACGCCGCCGCGGGGGACGCGCCGTTCTCGTTCGAGGAAGCGTCACGGCTGGCCAGCACAGTCGTGGACTCTCCGCACACCCGGCTGGTGCCCTCCCCTCCAGCTGCGGGCGCGAACGGCAACCACGAAACCGAGGAGCCGGGATGGGCCCGCCAGGTCGACTTCGCCCTGGAGGTACGAGCCGAGGTGCAGCGGCGAAAGCAGCGAGCTCGGCTGTTCAGCTACGACGACATGCTGACCCGGCTACGTGACGCCCTCGCCGACCGCCACACCGGCGAGGCGGCGGCCCGGCGACTTCGGCAGCGGTACCGCATCGTGCTGGTGGACGAGTTCCAGGACACCGACGTGATCCAGTGGGAGATCCTCCGCCGGGCGTTCCACGGTCACAGTGACCTGATCTTGATCGGGGACCCCAAGCAGGCCATCTACGCCTTCCGGGGCGCCGACGTCTACAGCTACCTCGACGCCGTCGACCGGGCCGATCAGGTGGCGACTTTGGAGCAGAACTGGCGCAGCGACCGGGCCCTCACCGAAGCGTTGGAGCAGCTGGCCGGGGGCGCCTCACTGGGTCACAAGGCCATCATCGTCCGCCCCGTCCACAGCTATCACCTCCAACGCCGGATCGGATCTGCGGCCACGCCCGCCATACCCGCGGTGGGCGACGTGCCGACGCTGCACGACCCCTTCCGGCTTCGCGTCGTTCCGCCGCGCCCGGCAGACCAGCCTCCGGCCCGGGTGGCGGAGCTTCGCCAGGCGATTGAGCGCGATCTGGTCGCCGACGTGACCGCGCTGCTGGCCGCACCACCCAAGGTCCGGGTTCCGCTCCGGGCGGGAAAGCGATCGCCGCATCGACAGGTTCAGGGCCTGACGGCCGGCGGAGCTCACGCCGCGCCCGGTGGCCAGGCCCGAGGCGAACGGTCGCTGTGCCCGTCGGACATCGCGGTCCTGGTCCGCACGAACGCGCGAGGCGAATCGATCCGCGACGCCCTGATCGAGGCCGGGGTGCCGGCGGTCATGCTCGGCTCCACGTCGGTCTTCTGCTCGCCCGTGGCCGCCGAGTGGTTGACGTTGCTGAGCGCGCTCGAACAGCCGCGGCAGCTGTCGGCCCGGAGTGCCGCCCTGACCTGCTTCCTGGGCTGGACCTTCGCCGAATTGGCGGACGCCGACGAACGCGCCCTCACCGGGCTGGCCCAGCAGATCCGGGACTGGAGCCGGGTACTGGCGGCTCGCGGGGTGGCGGCACTGCTCGAGGTGGCGGCGGCCGAGACCCGGTTGACCGAGACGCTGCTCGGGCAACTGAACGGCGAACGGACCTTGACCGATCTGCGCCACATCGGGCAGGCACTGCATGCGGCGATGACCACGAACCGGCTGGGGATCACCGCGTTGGTCGAGTGGCTTCGTGATCAGATCGCCCAGGCCCGGGTCGAGGCACGCACGGACAGCACCCGCCGGCTGGAGACCGACGCCGAGGCCGTACAGATCCTGACGCTGCACCGAAGCAAAGGACTGGAGTTCCCGATCGTCTACCTGCCCGAGGCCTGGGACTCCTTCACCGCTGACGTCGACGACGGCCGCGTCCTGCGACTGCACGAGCAGAACGCCAACGTGCTCGACGTCGGCGGAGTCTACGGACCGGGTCGGGCCGAGCGGCTCCTGGCCCAGCAGCGCGAGGACGCGGGGGAGGACCTACGACTGCTGTACGTCGGCCTGACCCGGGCGCAATGCTCGGTGGTCACCTGGTGGGCCGACTCCGCTCGCAACACGACCGGATCCCCGTTGCACCGGCTGCTGTTCCGCGGCGCCCGGGAGGGTGAGCTCGCGTCTTCCTACCCGGTTCCCGCGGAGCCTCTCGAAGCGCTGCGTAGGTGCCCGGGTGCCACCGTCGAGGTCGTCGAGGATCGAGCGCCGCGCCCGATGGGCAACCTGCTCCGCTCCCCCACCGATCTGACCGTGCGGACCTTCCACCGGTCGCTGGACCTGGAATGGCGGCGCACCTCCTACTCCGCACTGACCGCCGCCGCACACGGCCTGGCCAGCCTGACCAGCTCTCTCGGTCAGTCGGTCGGCAGTCTGGTCGGGAGTGAGGTGGACGTCGCCTGGGAGGAGGACGAGGCCCAGCAGCCGCCGGCCGCACCGGCGGCTGCGGTCGACGCGGCTTCGGCGCCCGGCCTGGAGCAGTCGTCACCGATGCAGGATCTGCCGGGCGGCGTGCTGTTCGGCACCGTCGTGCACGCCGTGCTGGAGGAAGTCGATCCACAGGCTGAGGATCTCGCCGCCCGACTGCGGCAGATCTGTGCCACTGCCCTCGCCCGGACTCAGCTCGGCGAGATTGACCCCGGCACGCTGGCCGGCGCCCTGCTGCGCGCGTTGCACACGCCCCTCGGCGGACTAGCCGGGGACCGCCGACTGGTCGACATAGGTCTCCGCGATCGACTGACCGAGCTGAACTTCGAGCTGCCCCTGGCCGGTGGCGAGACCACGACGGCCGAGGTGCGATTGGGCGATCTCGTCCCCCTGCTGCACCGCCATCTGGCCCCGGACGACGCCCTGGCCGGGTATCCGGAGCTGCTGGCTCATCCCGAGCTCGCCGAACAGAGCCTGCGGGGCTATCTGACGGGCAGCATCGACGCCGTTCTCCGGGTCCGGGACGCCTCCGGCGAGCCGCGCTACCTGGTGGTCGACTACAAGACCAACTGGCTCGGCACCGTCGACGGCCCGGAACTGCGGCTGGCGGACTACACCCCTGACCGGATGGCTCGCGCCATGATGGCTGCCCACTACCCGCTGCAAGCCCTGCTGTACGCCGTGGCCGTGCACCGGATGCTGCGCTGGCGGCAGCCGGACTACCGTCCCGATCATCAGCTGGGCGGGGTGCTGTATCTCTTCGTTCGCGGCATGGCCGGCGCGGACACCCCCCGGATCGAGGGCGTCCCGTGCGGGGTGTTCAGCTGGCGCCCGGCCCCGGAGCTGGTGGTCGAGTGTTCCGATCTGCTGGAGCGAGGGCCGCAGTGAGCCCGTCCCGCTACTTGGGCGAGAGTCTGCTGGCCACCCTCCCGCCCGGCGCACTCGCCGAATTCCACGCCGCCGGAGTCCTCGGTCTGGCTGACGTCCATACGGCCCGCGGCCTCGGCCGGATCGTCGGAGAGAGCGACGAGACGGTGCTGTTGGCCGCGGCCCTGGCGGTCCGCGCGCTCCGCTTGGGCTCGGTGTGCCTCGAACTCGGGCGGCAACCTGACGACGTCTTCGACACCGGCGAGGAAGCCGTCGACGCCTCGAGCCTGACCTGGCCGGATCTCGACACCTGGATCGCCGCATGCATCCGGAGCCCGATGATCGCCGTCGGGGCCGAGACCGACGTCGGCCGGCCGCTGCGGTGGGTGGACGGCCTGCTGTACCTGGAGCGTTATTGGCAGCAGGAAGAACTGCTCCGTCGTCAACTGCAGGAACGTGGCCAGGCCGAGCCGCCGACGGTCGACCAGGGCGTGCTGGCCGCCGCCCTGGAACGCTTGTTCCCCGGTGAGGGTCTCGGGCCCGGCGAGCCTGATCTGCAGAGGCTCGCGGCCGCGGTCTGCGCGTTGCGTCGGGTGACCGTGCTGGCTGGCGGGCCGGGCACCGGCAAGACCACCACGGTGGCCCGGGTGCTGTCCCTGCTCCGCGACCAGGCCGGGCTGCCCATCCGCATCGCGCTGGCCGCTCCGACGGGCAAGGCGGCGGCTCGACTCGGCGCGGCGATCCGGGAGGCCGCGACCCGGCTGCCGGACGCCGATGCGGCCCGGCTGGCCGATCTCAGCACCTCCACCCTGCATCGCCTGCTGGGCTGGCGACCCGACAGTCGGAGCCGCTTCCGCCACCACGCCGGCAACCGGCTGCCGCACGACATCGTGGTGGTCGACGAGATGTCGATGGTTTCGCTGACCTTGATGGCTCGGCTGCTCGAAGCGGTCCGACCCGAGGCTCGGTTGATCCTGGTGGGCGACGCCGACCAACTGTCCTCGGTCGAGGCCGGCGCGGTGCTGGCCGACATCGCCGGAGCACCGACCGCTCCCGATCCTCGCCTCCGACGACGACTGGCCGAGCTGCCCGGCGTCGCCGACGCGCTGGTCCCCGGCTCGACGACCGAGCAGGAGGCGGCCCGCGGGGTGGTCCGGCTGAGTCACACCTGGCGGTACGGCGGGGCGATTGGCGAGCTGGCCCGCGCGGTTCGGGCCGCGGACGCCGATGCGGCGATCGCGGTCCTCCGGGCCGGCGACCCGAGCGTGCAGTTCACCGAGACCGATCTTGAGGCCGCTCAGCCGAAGGGGCTGGAACCGCTGCTGGACCAAGTGCTCGGGGCGGGGCGGTTGACCTGGAGCTCCGCTCGCGCCGGGCAGGCCGACGTCGCCCTCGGCGGGCTGGAACGACATCGGCTGCTGTGCGCTCACCGGCGCGGGCCGTACGGGGTGGCCCGGTGGAGTCTGGAGCTCGAGCGTTGGCTGGCGGCCGCGCTACCCGGGTACGGCGAAGAGGGCGAGTGGTACGCGGGCCGGCCGCTGCTGATCACCGCCAACGACTACGACCTCGGTCTCTACAACGGGGACCTGGGTGTGGTCGTCGCCGGCGACGACGGCCCACGCGCGGCCTTCGGTGCTCCGGCCGAGCCGCACTTGTGGGCACCGGTTCGGCTGTCGGCGGTACAGACCGTGCACGCCATGACGGTGCATCGGTCTCAGGGCAGTCAGTTCGGCTGTGTGTCGTTCCTGCTTCCGCCGGCCGATTCGCCGCTGCTCACCCGTGAACTGCTGTACACAGCGGTGTCCCGGGCGACCGACACCGTCCAGCTCTTCGGCAGCGAGGAGGCGGTTCGCCGGGCGATCACCCGTCCGGCCCACCGAGCCAGCGGGTTGCGGCGCCGCCTGCAATGAGCCTCAAAGGCGTCAGAGCGGCGCTTTGCCGTCCAGCCAGGCGTGAATCAGCCGATAGGCGATCGAGCTCTGGTTCGGCAAGCCGACTTCGCCGGCCTCCAGCCTCCGGCGCAGGTCGTCCCGGCTGAACCAGTCGGCGTGGGCGAGCTCGTCGGCGTCGACGCAGATGTTGGTCGTCGCCGCCCGGGCGAAGAACGCGACCATGAGCGATCGCGGGAACGGCCAGGGCTGGCTGCCGAAGTAGTACGTCTCGCCGAGACTGATGTCGGACTCCTCGGTGATTTCGCGGTGGATGGCCTGCTCGAGTGACTCCCCCACCTCGACGAAGCCGGCCAGCACCGACACCCGGTTGCCCCAGCTCGATTGGCCACCGAGCAGGATCCGATCGTCGCTGTCGATCACCGCGACGATGACGGCCGGATCGGTGCGCGGGAACGTTTCGGTGTCGCAGTCGACGCATCGCCGCCCGAAGCCACCGTTGATCACCGTCGACTTCCCGCCGCACCTCGGGCAGTAGGGTTCGTTGCGATGCCAGTGGGTGATCGCGGCCCCCGCGACGGCGATGTCGCGTTCGCTGTCGGTCAGGTGGAAGCCGACCTCGCGCAGATCGTGCACCTCGCCCTCGGTGAGTGTTTCCACCGCGAAGATCGGGGCCCCGTGCAGCAGCCCGAGCAGTCGGTGTCGCTGGCTGTCGAAATCCACGAACGGCTTCGTCATCCGCAGCTTCGTGCCGCCGTTGTTGGTGGTGAAACGCGACTGGTCGTCCAGCTTCAGCAGTTTGGCGTCGTCGGCCCGCCAGAGGTTGGCCACCCAGTCCCACGACCGCCGATGATGATCGACGCGATCGAGGTCACTCGGCCCCGCCCAGTTGACCTCCCAATTGACCACTCGATCAGCGTAGATCAAGGACGTCGGTGCGCGTCGGTGCGCGTCGGGAAGCGTGCGCCGGTTGCTGTCCGGACGAGCCGGCGGAAGCCGTGATCAGCACAGCAGTCGCTCGATCTCAGCGCGGTCGGGCAACGAAGGCCGGATCACCTCATCGCCGCGCACGTCGTAGAAGACGGCGTCCACGTCCTCCGTCCCCACCCCGGACAGATCGGCCCAGGCTTGCCGATAGAGGGCGAGCTGCAGCGGATCGGAATGATCGGCCCGGCCGGTCTTCCAGTCCACCACCCGGAACGCGTAGGCATTCTCCGGCGTGGATCGTACGTCGTAGACCGCATCGATCCGGCCCCGGATCAGGCGACCTCCGATGAGCAGGGTGAAGGGCGCCTCCACCGCGCACGGCACGGCGGTGGCGAACCGACCGGCGGCGAAGGCCTGACAGAGCTCGCGCAAGTCGGCTTCGGTGGCCAATGCCGCGTCGCTGCGCTCAGCCGGCTCAGTGAGCTCCTCAAGCTCCTCGGTGTCGATCAGAGGGGGTTGGGAGAGCTGACCCCTGGCCAGCCCGAGCAGGTACCGCTCGGCCCAGGAGTGGAATCGGGTGCCGAAGCGGGCGGCGCGCGAGGGAGGTCGGGGCATGGGGCGAGCCAGTTCAGCGGCGTAACGCTGGGGGTCTGCACCCAGTCGCAGCACGGCCGACGCCGACAGACTGGCCGGCAGGTCGACCGCGGAGCGCTCACGGCGGTCCTGCCGGGCGGCGGCGAGCAGCCGGTCGATATCGGCGTCCCAACCGGCGACGATTTCCTCGGCGTCCAGCAGCAGCGGCTCTGCCGTCTCCTCCGGCTGGGGCGCCGATGGGTCGGCCGCCACGTTGCCGGCCCGGAGCCGGCGGACCTCGGCGGCGGCCGACGCGCGACGCTCAGCGGCGGCCGGGTCAAGTGGAGCCGGCCAGGGGATCGGCTCGGCGGAGGCCGTCAGCGGATTCGCCGGACCCGGGGTCGGGGCGATCGCGCCCACCTCGCCTTGCCGCTCGGCCTCGTCGGTGATCACCCGTAGATAGGTCGACGGTGTCCGCGGGTTGATCAACTCGGCTCGCCACTGGTGCCCACTGCCCACCAGCAGCCGTCGAGCCCGGGTCGCGGCGACGTAGGCCAACCGGTCCTCGGCCAACGACTGCTGATCGGTCAGGGCCCGCTTGTACGCGGCCAGAGCCGAATTGTCGTGGTCATGCAGCTGGGGAATGGCGGTCGCGTCCCCGCGCAGATCGGCCGGCAGCACGGCCGGGTTGGTCACCCAGTTGTCGGTCACCCGGTCACTGGGAAAGACGCCGGTCATCAGTGCCGGCAGGAAGACGACCTCCCATTCCAGACCCTTCGCCTTGTGTACGGTCAGCAGCTTGACCGCCTCACGATTCGACGGCACGGCCTGCTCGAGTCCGGCCCCCTGATCGATCTCCGCCTGCAGGTAGGCCAACACCCCGGACAGGGACGCGTCGCCGTCCACGTCCACGTACTCGGCGACGGCGTCCACGAACGCCCCGAGTTGATCACGCCGGTTCGCCCGGGCGAACTCGGGCGTCGCCATCAACTCCACGTCGAGGCCCGTCGTGCTGATCACCCGACGAGTCAGATCGAGCACCGGCTCCTCGGTGTGTTGCCTCAGCTCTCGCAGTTCCTCGGCGAGCGCCTCGAAGCGATCCAGGGCCGCCGCGGAGTAGGGCAACTCGCCCGGGCTTTCCAACGCGTCCAGCAGACTGACCACCTCGGTCGGGTCGACCTCGGCCACCGCCTGCTCCAGGTCCGCCAGCAACCCGGCGCCCTGAGCCGGGCCAAGGGCTTCGTCGGGCTCAGGCCCTACGCGGTCGGCCAGCTCGGGCCGCGACGTGGACAGTTCGCGCGCCCGGCGACCCAGGAGAGCCAGATCACGCGGCCCGATGCGCCAGCGGGGACCGGTCAGGAGTCGGAGGAGGTCGGGGTTGGCGGTGACGTCGTCGAGCATGCGCAGCGTCGCCGTGACGTCCATGACCTCCGGCAGCTGCAGTAGACCGCCCAGGCCGACGATCTCCACCGGCACATCCCGGGAGGTGAGTTCGCCGTACAGCGGGGCGATGTCGGCGTTGCGCCGGGTGAGCACGGCGATGTCGGCCCAGCGGTCGGCCGCGCCGCCCTCCCGCGCCGTCACCACCTGGTCGGCGATCCAGCGGACCTCCTCGGGCCAGGTCGCAAAGGTGGCGGCCCGGACCGTACCGGGAGGGGTTCCGGGTGGGGGCTCCAAGAGCCCCAACCCTTCCTCATCGGTTTGCCCACCAGGTCGGGTCCGGCTCCGCAGCGGCGCACTGAGCCGATTGGCCACGTCGAGGATCGTGCCGCCGCTCCGCCGATTGATGGTGAGGGCATAGCGCGCCGCCGGCCGCCCTTGGGCGGTCGGAAACTCCTGGGCGAACTGCAGGATGTTGCTGGACGCCGCTCCCCGCCAGCCGTAGATCGCCTGGAACGGATCACCCACCGCGGTGACGGGATGCCCCATGCCTTCGCTGGGCGTAAAGCCACCGAAAAGCCCGCGCAACATGATCGCCTGGGCGGCCGACGTGTCCTGGTATTCGTCCAGCAGCACCACTCGGTACGCGTTCCGGAGCGCCACCGACACTGCGGGAACAACAGAGGCGAGACGGGCCGCGATGGCCATCTGATCGGCGAACTCCACTACGCCCAGGCGCGCCTTGAGGGCCTGGTAGTCCTGCACCAGACTGGCCAGCTCCAACCGCTCCTGCGCGGCGACGATCGCCCGCTTGATATCGGCGTACACGTTGCCCCGACTGTTGGTCGGTGCGGACTGGAGCCCCAGCAGGTGCTCCCGCGCATGCGCATCCAGCGCCTCGGCGGAGACCAGGTGGGTCTGCAGATCGGCGTCCAGCCGGAGGACGCGTTCGGTGATGGTGGCCGGCCGGAGCCGCGAAATGTACTCGAACGGTCCGGCCGCCGCGGACACCACCCGGGAGGCCAACCGGTACCGGGTGGCGCCACTGATCAGGGCCGGGTCCGTCTCCACCCCGATCCGGAGACCGTGCTCGGCCACCAACCGAGCCGCGAATGCGTCGTACGTCATGATCAACTGTTCGCCCGACTCGTCCACCCCTGCGGCGGGGATGACCCCGGCCCGCAGCAGCGCGTCCCGAACCCGGGCCGACAGTTCGGCCGCCGCCTTGCGGGTGAACGTCAGGCCCAGGACCTCCTCCGGCCGCACGGCGCCCGTGCCGACCAACCAGACCACCCGGGCCGCCATCACGGTGGTCTTGCCCGACCCGGCCCCGGCGATGATCACCCCCGGCTCCAGCGGCGCCGTGATCGCCTCGAGCTGCTGATCGGAGAAGTCGATGCCCAACGCCGCCGTCAGGTCCCCGACCTGATGCAACTCCCGGACCCGGGTGGGCAGCACGTGCAGAGTCACGACGCACTCCTCATGGGGCCCTCATGCCACGACCTGCCGGCCCGCCGATTGGGCTGGGCAACTGCCGCGGAACGGGCAGTAGCGGCACGCCGGCCCCAGCCGGGCGTCGAATCGCTCAGCCCGGATGAGTTGGGCGGCGGCGAGCAACCGGCGGTGCACCCAGGTCGGCTGCTCGGCCATGTCGGAACGGAGCGGGGCCGCACCGGCTGGGACCGGATCGGCGGGAGAGTCGGCCTCGGAGGCCGGGAACGCGACGTCCTCGAGTGAGGCCTGACCGAAGACTTTCGGCAGCAGGCCGCCGGCGTCGGGCAGGCGAAGATAGACCAGTTCGGCGCCGCCGGGGCGGGCGTCGGGTCCGGCCACCTCCGCGAACGCCCCGGCCTGCACCGCGAGCTGGTAGACGCCGAGCTGGTCCTGCATCGCCACGTCGGCGGCGCGGGGTTCCGTCTTGGAGGTCTTGAAGTCGACGATCCGGATCCGGCCGTCGGGGTCGCGCTCCACCCGGTCCGCCGTACCGGTCAGGTGAACGCGCTCGACGCCCAGGTCGATGTCGCAGCGGAAACCGACTTCGGTCCCCAGCAGCTCCTGCTGGGTCCGGGCCTCCTGCCAGGCGAGGAACCGCTCGACCGCCGATTCAGCCTCGGCCCGCTCCACCGCCGACAACCATTTGGCGTCGAAACTGAGTTGGTCCCATACCGTGTCCAGCTGGTCCGACAACCGGTCGCCGTCGGGACGTCGGCTCGCTCCGTGCTCGGCCAGCACGTGCACCACCGAGCCGAAGGTGGCTGCGGCGTTGCGGACCGATTCCCCCCGCGCCTGCCGGGCCAGGAACCACTGGCGCGGACAGGCCAGCACCCCGCCGAGTTGGCTACCCGACAGCTGCACTCCAGACTCTGCCGCCACCACGGGGCGCGAGGTTTCGCTCAGCTCCACCATGCCCCACCACCGCTGTGGATCGGCTCCGGGCACCAGCGGACCACCCCGGTCATCGCTGAGGTCCGCCAGCCGGGCCAGCCGGGCCGTCGCCGCCTCCACCAGCGCCGGGGGGGTCTCCGGGTCGGTCGCCGTCCGGCGTAGCTCGGCGACCAGAGCCGGAAAGGTCAGGGGCCGCCGCGGTCGACCCGGGACCGGGCGGACCGGCACCCCGAGCTCGGTGAGGAATCGGGACGGTTGGTCGCCCTCCCCCTCGGTGCCGGCGACCGCGGTGACCACCAGCCGACGCCGCGCACGGGTGCAGGCCACGTAGAAGAGACGGCGTTCCTCGGCGATCCGGGTGGCGGTCGGGGGTTGTTCGGACAAGCCGGCCGGACTGAGACGGTCCGGTTCCAGCAGCGACCCACGCCGGCGCACATCCGGCCAGGCGCCTTCCTGCACACCGGCCACCACCACGAGGTCCCATTCCAAACCCTTGGCGCGGTGGGCGGTGAGCACGCGTACGGATGATCCGCGCAGATCGGACTCGCGCATGGTGTCGGCCGGGATCTGCTGTCCCTCGACTTCGGCCAGGAAACCCGAGACCCCCCGACGCCCGGCCAGCTGGTCGGAGCGGGATGCGATGTCGAAGAGCGCGCAGGCGGCGTCCAGATCGCGATGGGCCCGCCGACCGGCCTCCCCGCCCAGCGCGGCCTGCCGGCGCAGGCGCTCCGGCCAGCTCGTGCCGGACCACAACACCCACAGCGCTTCCTCCGCCGTCGCGCCTTGCTGGATAGCCGTCGAACAGCGGGCGAGCAGGTCGGCCAGTCGGGCGGCCGCGTCGACCTCCGGTTCGGGCCGGAGGTCGTCGAGCAGATCGGGATGGCGAACGGCGGCCGCCACCAGATCGCCCGAGAGGCGCGGGAGAGCCGCCCCCGCCAGTTCGGTCCGGTCGGCCTGCCGCAGGCCGCGCCCCAGACGCCGCAGAGCCATGCTGTCCAAGCCGCACAGGGCCGAGGTCAGCAGCACCCGCGCCTCGTCCGGATCCGGTCGGCAGCCGCGGAGGGCGATCTGCAGAGCGAGCAGGAGCGGGCGGACCGCAGGTTCCCCGGCGAGGGGAATCTCGTCGCCGGCCACCTCGACCGGGATCTCGGCGGCAGTCAGTGCGCGGCTCAGCCCGGGGATCATCCGTTTGCCCGAACGGACCAGGACGGCCATCTCGGACCAGTCCAGCCCGTCCCGCAGATGCGCCTCCCGGAGTAGCTCGGCGATCTGCTCAGCCTCGGCCCCCGCCGTGGTACAGGTCAGCGCCTCCACCCGGCCCCGACCGAGGCCCGGCGCCGTGCTGGGTTGGCGGAAGGACGCCATCACTGGCGCCGGCAGCGCCCGCGGCAGACTCAGCCGGTCGGCGATGTTGCGGCTCGCAGCCAGCAGGGCCGACCCGAAGCGTCGTGTGGTGGCCAGGGCCATGATCGGTGCGGGGGCTCCGGTGGCGGTCGGAAACAGCTCAGGAAAGTCGAGCAGGCCGCGCGCCTCCGCGCCGCGGAACCCGTAGACCGATTGATCGGGGTCGCCCACGACCACCACGTCGCGGCCTTGGCCGGCGATGGTCTGCAGCAGCCGGACCTGGGCCGGATCGGTGTCTTGGTACTCGTCGACGAAGACGGCGGCGATCTCGCCGCGGAGCTGGGCGGCGATCGCGGAGTCGGCCAGCAGGATCCGGCTCCGGTGAACCAGTTCCGCGTAGTCGAGGACCTGCTCGGCGTCGAGCACGTCGAGGTACTCGTCGAAGAACTCCCCGATGGCCTGCCACTCCGGTCGCTCGGCCGCCTCGCCGGCCGCCACCACGTCATCGGGATCCATCCCCAGTTGCCGCGCCTTCGCGAGCACGGCCCGCACCTCACCGGCGAAGGCGCGCGTGCTGAAGGCGGCCGCAACGCTGTCCGGCCAGCCGGCCCGGCCGGTATCGCGGCTGCCCGCCAGCATCTCCCGCAGGCGGAACTCCTGCTCGGGCGCCGTGAGCAGGCGCATCGCCGCCCCGTCGGTGCCGAACTCGCCGAACCGGCGTACGAGGGCGTAGCAGAAGGCATGGAAGGTCAACACCATCGGCGTCACGACCGAGCGGCCCAGCCGGCCGGCGATGCGCTGCCGCAGGTCAGCCGCGGCCTTGCGGGAAAAGGTCAGCACCAGGATCTGGTCGGGGGTGAGGCCGCGACGCTCCACCCGGTCGACCACCGATTCGACGAGCGTGGTCGTCTTGCCCGTGCCCGGACCCGCCAGCACGAGCAGCGGTCCTCCCGGGTGGTCCACGACCGCCTGCTGTGACCCGTCCAGCGTCGGCGCGACGACCCGGTCCGGCGCGGTGCGATTCAGTGTGTACATGCATCTCTCTGTGTACATGCATCTCTCTGTGTACATGCATCTCTCTGCCGGTGGTTCGGTGCTGTCATTTGCACCAGATCGTCATTGGACCAGATCGACCTGACAACGCTCGCATTCCCGCGCGGTCGGTGGTTGCCGTGCGCGGACGTTTCCCATCTCGGGCTGCGAACCGCGAACGGATACGCGCTCCGGGGTCGCGTCGTCCAACTGAAGATGGACAACGTTCACCCCACGCACCCGCACCCGCGTTCACCTACCCGCGTCACCCAAGCACCCGCGAGCCGCCGAACGTACCGCTCACTCCACCGCCTGCTGGGTACGGACGGTACGCAGCACCGCGGTGAAGGCGGCAGCCAGCAGCGCCGTCCCGAGCACCAGGTCGCCCAGCTCGGCGAAGTCGTCCAGGTCGGCGTATTCGTCGGCCGCCCGGACCAGCGAGGAGTACGCGAGGACGGTGACGGTGAGCAACGTGTACGTGACGGCCAGCAGCACCCGGACCGGACGCGGAAAGCGGCGGCTCTCCCCGTTGGCCCAATCCGATCCGGTGAGGAAGTCCCAGGTGAGACCGAACAGCACCAGGGCCACCCCGGAGTAACCCAGCAGCGCCCCGACCGGGTCGGAGACGAAATCGCGGTAGGAGAAGAGCGCCGACAAGATCAACAGGCTGCTCAGGGCGACGGCCCGGGCCCGGGTCAGGCTCCGCCGCGCCAGATGCACGACGACGGCGGCCAGCACGACCGCGGTGGCCACCAGGTTCAGCGAGTCGGGATCGATCCACACCGCCCACCGGTAGCCCGTCAGCAACCGCATCCCCAGCGCCAGCAACATCACCCCGACGCTGCCCAGGACCACGGCCATCCCGCGGCGCCGGCGGCGGGCCAGCACCACACTGATGCCGATCAGGATCAGCCCGAGCAAGGTGCGCACCACGTCGGTGATCCGGTCCACCACCGGGCTGGGATCGAAGCCGATCGCGAGGGCCGCCTCCCGGTTCAGCCCGAACAGGATCTGATATCCGAAGAGGAAGGCCAGCACGGGCAGCAGGACGCAGACCATGGCCACCCCGACCGGAATGCCCACCCGGGCCAGGTCGTCGGGCAATGCGTCGATGCGCACCTCGCCGGCGTCCCGGCTGATCTTGGTCAACAGCCAGCTCAGGCCGCCGAACGCGGCGGCGATGCCCAGGGCCGGGACGATGGCCAGCCATCCTTCCTCGACCGGATCCAGGTCGGCGAGCTGCCCACCGGTCTGGATCAGCCGCAGCAGCACCAGCAGACCGAGCAGCACGTACGGCCACCGATGCTGCGCGAACTGTTGTGCCTGCCGGGTCGCTCCGACGGTGGCGGCCACCGTGATCTCCGCCACCGCGGCGCCGGCGACCAGGGCGGCCGGGAGGACGAGGAAGGCCAGCAGGCTGGCGGTCTGTTCCAAGAGCAGCGGCGTGATCTCGAACCCGAGGTTGCGGGCGTTCAGGCTCAGGGTGCCCAGCGTGACGGCGATTCCCGTACCGAACACCCCCAACAACACCGGAAACTCCCACCAGGCGAAGGAGCGCCGGCCGCGCACGATCCAGAACACCAGCAGGATCACGATGAGCAGCCCGCCGACGATCGGCGGCACGATCGGGGCCAACCGCCCCGTGCCGGTCCCGCCCGACACCGCCCACACCGCCAGCAGGCCCGCGCCGACCACAAAGCCGAGGACTTTGAGCCACCATGGCCCGTGCAGTGCCGCCAACGAGAAGACCGAGAGCGCGACGACCACCAAGAAGGTGACCAACCAGGTCAGCCCAACCGGCGTGGAGGAGACGAGGCTGTTGGGCACCAGCAGATCCGACCCGGCCCGCAGCGGGCCCGACAGCAGAGCCAGGACGGCCGCCACGCCGCACATCACCAGCGCCAACCCCACGACGGCGTTCAGCCCGTACGGCCAGTCGATGTCCCGCAGCCGACCTCGGGCGATCTTGTCCGCGACCGCGGTGCGCCACACCGCCCGGCCGGCCGCGACGACCTCGGCCCGTCGTCGCGGCTCCCGACCCATCTCCTGATCCGTCACCTGATCCGTCACGGTTGGTCGCTCCAGGTTTCGAATGACCAGTCGCCGGCGAAGAGCAGCACGCCGAATCGGTCGCAGAGCGGATACAACCCGCTGCTGCTCAGCGTGCGGTCCGGCGTGTCCAGGGTGCTCACCGTCGTCAGGTCCCGGTCGATCACTTCGGCCTCGTTGATCCCCCAACCCACCAGGTGCCGCGAGGTCGCCGTCACCACCTCGTACGGGGGCCGCCGCGCCGCTATGGTGCCGTCCTCGTCGAGAATGGTGGTGTCCAATTGGGTGGCCAGCACGATCCGGCCGTCGAACGCCCGCAGGGCGTCCACCGTCCCGGTGACGGGCTGCAGCCAGCGTGACCTTCCGGTGGCCAGCGCCACCGCCGTGAGGGTCGCGGCGGTGTGGGTGACCACGGTGTCGCCGACCACGGTGGCGCGATCGACGTCCAGCTCCCGCCGCCAGAGTTCTGTTCCGGTCGCGGGGTCGTACGCGGTCGCCGTGTCGCCGCCGTCGAAGATGATCACGGCGCGCGGGTCCGCCACCGGCGCCGTGGTGACCTCGGCCCCGACGTCGCGCTGCCAACGCTGGGCGCCGCTGCGGATGTCGAGCAGCCGGACTGTGCCCCCGCTGTCGACCAGCGCGATCGAGTCGTGGTTCACCCGGACCGGGTCGCGGAAGGCGAGCTCGTCGAGATCGGAGTGCCACAACCGAACACCGGCATCGGAGTAGGCGACAACCTGCCGCTCGCTGGTCGTCGCCACCACCACGTCGCCGAACGCCGTCAAGCTCAGCACGGTGCCGCCCGGGTGCATCCGCCAGAGCGAGGTCCACTGCGTCGGCGTCTTCGGCGTGAAAGCCACCAGGTCCTGGCTCGACGCGGCCCGGATGATCAATCCCGAAGCGGTGAGGACCGGGGGTACCGAGGCCGGCGCGCCGGTCATGATCTGCTGCCCGAAGTTCTGGTCGATGGACACCGACGTGAAGGCCCGGTGCTGCCAGGACTCCGGCGCTGGCCAGGCGACCGGTTCACTCTCGATCCGCAACCCCGGTTCGGGCGCCGGGCCGGCTTCGCCGGTCACGGTGGTCGTCGCGTCACCGGTCACCGTGACCGAAGCAGTGATCCCTTCCGCGGGACACCAGGTCTTGTCCACGGACGTGGTGGTTCCCGGCCGGCCGCTCAGGGCGGCGTAGGTGATGGTCCCGGTCACCCGCAGACAGCCGGCGTCACCGGCCGCGGCCCGGAACTCGCTCCGGTAGCCAAGGGCGTCCCCGGCCGACCCCGCGCTCGACCAGCTGCGTCCCGGGACCACGTCGGCCGGCAGTTCGACCAGGGCCGGGCGGTAGACGTAGGCCGTCTCCGGCCCGGACTCGCCGACGAGTTCGACGGCCGCGTCGGCCCGATAGACCCGGATGAGCTGCTGGCTGGACGTGGGATGGCCGAGCTCGGTGCTGGTGGTCCGCCAGAACGGGGTGCCGGGTAGGTCGTCGTACTCGAGGGTGCCGAGCACTTTCGACCCGAAGGTGAAGTCGAGGGCGGTGAGCTGGGCGGCACCCGTGAAACGCGCGGATTCGGTGACGAGATGCACCACGCCCTCCCGTGCGTTCGACCCGGTCTCCCGGCGCGAGTACCGCACCGCGCCGTCCGCGGGGACGAAGGCTTGGGCGGCATGGGAGAAACGGCGCTCGCCGAAGCGGTCCGCGACGTAGAAACCGCCGGCGATCAGGCATGCCACCAGACCGATGACCAGGAACGGCAGCCAGCCGGGTCGGGGTGGTTGCGGCGGACCCCAGTCCGGTGACACCGGGGAATACGACTCGGGCAGCGCCTGCCAATCCTGTACGGGATACGGCGACCAGGGGCGCTCGGCGTCGGCCGGGGGCACGTCGGCGCGGCCCCAGGTCGACATGGGGACATCCTGTCAAAAGGCGGAGGTGCCCACGGTCAGATCCGTCGGTTGACCAGCACCGGAATCTGCCGGCGGGTGGCCGCCACCACCTCGGGCTCGATGTCGACCACCAGGAGGCCCGGCTCGGCCCCCAATCCGGCCAACAAAGTTCCGTCGGGGCTCACGACGCCACTGTGACCGACGCCGGTCGGGGCTGAACCGGTCGCCGGGAGGCCCACGGTGGTCGGGTCGGCCTGGGCCGCCGCGGCCAGATAACTGGTGCAGTCCAGCGCGCGGGCGCGGAGGAGCAGTTGCCACTGCTCGAGCTTGCCCGGCCCTGCCCCCCAGGACGCCGGTACGCAGATCAGCTGCGCGCCGCGTTCGGCGAGAGCGGTGAAGAGGCCCGGGAAGCGGAGGTCATAGCAGGTGGCGAAGCCGACGCCGAGCTCGCCGACCCGCACGACCAGCAACTCGGTGCCCGGAGCCACCGTCTCCGATTCGGTGAAGCCGAAGGCGTCGTACAGGTGCATCTTGTCGTACTGCTCGTCGATCCCGCGCCCCACGACCCGAAGCGTGTTGGCGACCCGCCCGCCCTCGGCCGGGGTGAACATTCCCGCGACCAGCACGACTCCGTGCTGGTCGGCGATCTTGATCAGGCCCTTCGACCAGGGGCCGTCCACCGGCTCGGCCACCTCGACCAGCGACCGGCCGAAGCAGCGCATGGTCGCCTCGGGAAAGACCACCAGCTCGGCACCGTCAGCTGCCGCGGTCGCCGTGAGCTCGGCCACCCGATCCAGATTGGCGTGAGAATCTGCGCCACTGACGATTTGGGCCACCGCAATGCGCATGCGAACTCCCTGAATCCCCGGTCAGCGCTGGGGGCGGTTGTTGTGGGCGCCGCCAGCCTACGCCAGCGTCCAGACCAACAACTCGCTCTCGGTCCTCGTCCTAACCTCCAGGGCAGCCCGCCCGTGAACCCGGACCGCGTCTCCCGGGCCCAGCGGGCCGACGGCCTCGACCTCGACCTCGCCGCGAGCCACGAAAACATGGACCAGGGCACCCTCCGGCAGTCCCCGCCGCTCACCCGGGCCCGCGTACGTCACCCACAGCGTGGCCCCAGCGGTGCCGAGACCGACGGCCCGGTCGGGATGGGTGCCGGACACGACCGGAACCCAGCCCGCCCGCAACGCCTCCGCGGACACTTCGGCCTGGGCGTAACCCGGTGGGCCGCCGGGGGCGTCGGGCCGCAGCCACATCTGGACGAAGTGCACGGGTTCCAACGGCTGGTCGGGATCGATTCGGTAACCGTCGTTGCGTTCGGCGTGCACGATTCCGCTGCCGGCGCTCATCCGTTGCGCCAGCCGGGGATGGACCAGCCCACGGTGACCGTGGGAGTCGGCATGCTGCAGCGATCCGGAGAGAACCCAGGTGACGATCTCGGCGTCCTGGTGCGGATGGTCGTCGTAGCCGCGGGCCACCTCGACCACGTCCTCGTTGCTCACCAGTAGCGGGCCGAACGAGACGTTGGCTGGGTCGTAGTGTTCGCCGAACGAGAAGCTGTGCGTCGAGGTGAGCCCGAGACCGTGGCTGACGAAGCGATCGGCGGAGCGCCGGACCTCGGTGTTCACCCGGCCAACCTAAACCTGCAACCCAGTGCGCCGGTTCGCCCGCCTACCCTGGACCTCGTGCCTTCCCGACCCAGACCCGAGCCGACCGGACCCGGTCAGGAGTCGGTCTGGACCTATCCGCGCCCACCCGCGCTGCGGCGCATCACGAGACACGTGCAGATCACCCTCGGCGGCGTCGTGGTGTGCGACGCGCCGGAGGGCTGGCAGGTGCTCGAGACCAGCCACCCTCCGACCTACTACCTGCCGCGCTCGGCCTTCGTCGACGGTGCGTTGCGGCCGGCGGCCGGCGGTTCGTACTGCGAGTGGAAAGGGCCGGCCGGATATCTCGACGTGGTCGGCGGACACACGGCGCCGGCGGCCGCGTGGCACTACCCCTCGCCCAGCCCGGGGTTCGAAGTGCTGGTGGGCCACGTCGCTCTGTACGCGGATCGGATGGATCGCTGCACCGTGGACGGTGAAACGGTGACTCCACAGCCGGGCGGCTTCTACGGCGGCTGGATCACCAAGGAACTGACCGGACCGTTCAAAGGCGCGCCCGGCACCAACCACTGGTGATCTTCGTCACGGGGGTCGGCTAGCTCGGCACCATCAGGCAGCCGGGCGGAGGGGCGACACCCTTGGGGAACGCGGTGGCCAGCGCCCGCGCGGTCCGTTTGCCGCGCTCCTTGTAGCCCTTGGTGGTGAAGTGGATGCCGTCGTCGACGTACCAGGAGTCCTTCACCTCACTGGCCCAGTCGTACACCCGCATGTTGGGGTACCGCGCGCAGGCGTCGCCGAGCGCATTGGTCCACTTCTCGCTCTCCTTGTTGCTGTACGGACCGCTCGAGCGCAGAGTCTTGATCGTGAGCCAAAGCACGGGATGGTCGCCGATCGGCTCCATCAGCAGGTCGATCCGCTTGCTCAACGGCGTGTTCCCGCCCGCCGACTGGTTGGCCACCTCGTTGGTGCCCATGGCGAGCACCCAGCAGCCGTCGTAACCCTTGTCGAGCTTGGCCTTGACGGCGTCCTGCGCGTTCGGCTGATCCTTCCACCGCTCGACAATCGAGCGGGCGCCGGAGATGTCGGTCTCCGCGTCCTGGGCCCCGACCTTGCGGTACTGCGCGTCGATCCGGTCCTTCTTCTTGGGCAGATAGTCCTTACTCATCAGTCCGATGGAGGTCGAATCACCCACGTGCACGACGTCCCGGCACGAAGTGGCCAGCGACGGGGCCGCACTCGTCGAGGACTCGGACTCTTCGTCACCCGAGGGATCGGGCGGGGGCAGCGGTGGATTCTCCAGCGACACCGGGGCGTCACGCCCGCTGGTCTTCGCAGTACCCGGCGGCTGCAACATCGCCGCGGCACTCAGACTGGCCGTGGCGATCAAGATCAGGGCAAGGGTGCCGCTGAGCAGGGCCGGCACGCTCTTCCAGTTCACGGGGGCCGCCGGCACCGCTCGCCGGCCGTCGGCGTCCCGACGGCGGCGACTCAGCGCACCCAGCAGTCCGTACCGGCGGATGGGGTCCTCGACCAGGGTCCAGCTCAACGCCGCGAACCCGAGCGTGAGGCCGATCTGCAGGGCGACCCGCGACGCGGGCTGCTCGGCCAGCAGCTGTTCCGGCAGAAAGGCGATGACCGGCAGATGCCAGAGATAGATCCCGTACGAGCGCTCGCCGATCCACCGCAACGGGGCTGCCCCGAGCGCGCTGCCGAACACCGCCGCCGGATGTACCGCCACCCCGACCAACAAGGCGGTGGCGACCGACAACAACAAGATCCCGCCGTGGTACAGCGACATCGAGTACTGGCTCGTGAACACGAACATTCCGATGATCACGAGCAGCGACCCGACCCCGACCGCGTCGATGATCAGCCGGCCGCTGGCCGGAACCCTCTTGGCCAATTGGGCCGGGCGCCACAGCATCGCCATAGCGGCGCCGATGAGCAGGCCGCCGGCACGGGTGTCGGTCCCCTCGTACGCGCGGGTGTTGTCGAAACCGGGTACGGCCAGCCACCACATCACCGCAAAGGACACCGCCGCCAGGGCCAGCGTCACCAACGCGACCCGGCCGAGCTTGCCCCGGAAGAGTTTGAGTAGGCCCAACAGCAGCAACGGCCAGAGCAGATAGAACTGCTCCTCCACGGCCAAGGACCAGAGATGATCCAGCGGGCCCGGGCCCTGGAAACGATCGAAGTAGGAGACGCCCGCGGCGATGGTGGTCCAGTTGGCGACGTAGAACAATGCAGCCAGCGCTTCGCTGGCTCGGGTGGCGAGAGCGGCCGGATCCACGATCGCGGTGGCCACCAGAACGACCAGGAGCACCAGGACAACGGCCGGCAGCAGCCGTCGGGCCCGTCGGAGCCAGAAGTGCTTCAGATCCAGGTTTCCGGCCCGATCCCAGGTGGAGAGCAGGATCGTGGTGATCAAAAACCCGCTCAGGGTGAAGAAGACCCCGACCCCCAGGAGACCGCCCGGCATCCACGGTGCGCCCAGGTGGTAGGCGACGACGGCCGCCACAGCGATGGCGCGAATACCATCGAGCCCGGGCAGATACGTAGTTTCATGACCAACCGGACGTGGCATGCGTGTCCTTGTCGTACGAGCGGATCGTGTTGGGGACAGGAAATGGGGGAAGGCAATGCCAGGCGCACAGGTCTCGCCGGTGCGTTGCGCCTCACAATAGGTGCTGACCAGGGGATATCCATGGATTTGCGTGCGATAGGCGCTTCGGAGCGTCGCCCCGCTCGGGGAGCCGGTCATGACCACGGATGAGCCGGTGGCCGGCGAACTCTCCGACTACGCGGACGCCGTGTTGTCAGCGGTGGACCAGGTGCCGCCCGGACGGGTCGCCAGCTACGGCGACATCGCTGAATTCGTCGGCACCGGCGGGCCCCGCCAGGTCGGGCACGTCATGGCCCGGCACGGCGGAGCCGTCGCCTGGTGGCGGGTCGTTCGGGCCGACGGGCGACCGGCAGCCGGGCTGGAGGCCGAGGCGCTGGGTCGCCTCCGGTCCGAGGGGACCGCGGTCCGGGGCGATCGGGTCGACCTGCGGTCGGCGCGGTGGAGATTCGGAGGAGTTGACGGTGGCTGAACTCATAGCTGAATCAATTGCGATCCCGAGAACTCTGGCGCTCGCAATAATTGGTTGGGTTCCCAACGCCTGTGAAGGTGTGGAAAGCTATTCCTGCTGTTGCAAGTCTGTGTCGTGGTACGTGCTACGCCCCCAGATTCTTGCGTGGGCGTCGCGGATCCGCTCCCTGGCGCTCGGCAGCATTCGGAGCCGTGAGGTGCGGCGACGATGAGCGCAGATGTAGGAGAGTTTCATGGCGCAGGGAACCGTCAAGTGGTTCAACGCCGAGAAGGGCTACGGCTTCATCGCCGTGGACGGCGGCGGTCCGGACGTTTTCGTCCATTACAGTGCGATCGAGTCGACGGGTTTCCGGACCCTCGATGAGGGGCAGCGGGTGGAGTTCCAGACCACCCAGGGCCCGAAAGGTCCGCAGGCCGACCAGGTGCACGCGATCTGAGGACACGAGGTCAAAGCCCCCGTACGAAAGTGCGGGGGCTTTGTCTTCCCCGGGTCGTCTTCCCGAGGCCCGCCCAGGTGGATCGTGAGCCGCCGCCTGCACGTTATCCAGCTCGAGCGGGCTGACACGCCGACACCCGCGACCCCTCGGCGCGCCATCCGGCCCGAGCGGGGAAACGTACGCCGAAGCGCCACCCTCGAGGCCGTAGCCCGATCGTGAGCCGCCGACCGCACGTTATCCAGCCCGTGCGGGCTGACACGCCGACATCACGACTCCCCCGCCGCGCCATCCAGCCCGAGCCGGGAAACGTACGCCGAAGCGCGAGGCAGGACGAGGAACCAGCAGGGCCGATCCAGCGCGCCGTCAGTACGCGGGTTGCGAGGGGTCGATCTGGTTCACCCACGCCGACACGCCACCGCCGACATGCACGGCGTCGGCCAGGCCGGCCCCGTGGACCAGGGCCAGCACCTCGGCTGATCGCACCCCCGTCTTGCAGTAGAGCACCACCTGCTTGTCCTGCGGCAGGTCACCGAGCGCAGCCCCGCTCTGGAAGTCACCCTTGGGAATCAGGACCGAACCCGGGATGGCGTTGATCTCCCGCTCCACCTGCTCCCGGACGTCGACGAGCAGGAAATCCTTGTCGCCCGACTCGCGGGCCGCCAGCCACTCTTCCAGCTGCTTGACACCCACGGTGTGCCCGGCCGCAGCCTCGGCCGCCTCGTCGGTGATCGCTCCGCAGAAGTCGTCGTAGTCGATCAGCCCGGTGATCGGCTCACCGGCCGGATCCCTTCGCAGATTGAGGGTCTTGTAGCTCATTTCCAACGCGTCGTAGACCATCAGCCGACCGATCAGCGGATCACCGATGCCGGTGATCAACTTGATCGCCTCGGTCACCATGATCGAACCGATCGAGGCGCACAGCACGCCCAGAACGCCGCCCTCCGCGCACGAGGGCACCATCCCGGGTGGCGGTGGCTCCGGGTAGAGGTCGCGGTACTGCGGACCATGCTCGGCCCAGAACACACTGACCTGACCCTCGAAGCGGAAGATCGAACCCCACACGTAGGGCTTGTTCGACAGCACGGCGGCGTCGTTCACCAGGTAGCGGGTGGCGAAGTTGTCGGTGCCGTCCAGGATGAGGTCGTACTGGGCGAAGATGTCCATCACGTTGTCGTTGTCCAGCCGGACGTCGTGGACGACCACGTTGACCAGCGGGTTGACCTCGGCGATCGACTCCTTCGCCGAGAGCGCCTTGGACTTCCCGATGTCGGATTGACCGTGGATGATCTGGCGCTGCAGATTGGATTCGTCCACCGTGTCGAACTCGACGATGCCGAGCGTCCCGACCCCGGCGGCCGCCAAGTAGAGCAGGGCCGGGCTACCCAGCCCGCCGGCACCGATGACCAGCACACGAGCATTCTTCAGACGCTTCTGCCCGGCCATCCCGACGTCGGGGATGATCAGGTGCCGGCTGTAGCGGCGAACCTCCTCGACCGTCAGTTCCTCGGCGGGTTCGACCAGCGGCGGTAAAGCCACAACTCCTCCATACCTATGCGCTTGCTTGGATCTTTCCTACAACCGAGGGCGCCAGTGCGCTATTCCAGAGTGCGGACGCGCGTCTCACCGACCGTACGCGCTGCCTCGACTGCCAACTGGTCGACCAAGTCGTTCATCGCATCGCCGGAGTGTCCCTTGACCCAGCGGAAGGTGACCGATCCTCGGTCCCGCACGGCGGTGACCAGCGGCTCCCACAGATCACGGTTGGCCACGGGCTTCTTGGCCGACGTGGTCCAGCCGCGGGCCAGCCAGCCGCGCCACCAATCGTCCCGGAAACAATTCACCACGTACGTGGAGTCGCTGACCACGACCAACGGCCCGTCCAGCGCCGTCACCGCCTCGAGAGCCGCCTGGATTTCCATCCGCTGGTTGGTGGTGTGGGCGGCGCCGCCACTGGCCTGCCGGCCGTCCCTCGTGGCCCAGGCCCACCCACCCGGACCGGGGTTGCCGGAGCAGGCGCCATCGGTCCACACCTCGGTGGCCCCCGCCGCGGACGCGGGCACCACATCGAAGTCCGGCGCGTCCAGCAGCGCATCCGGGGCACAGCGTTCGTGGGCCCAGCGGCGGGCTTTGCTCCCAGCCCCGCCCCCGCTGGGTAGCGACTCGATCCGCTCACCTGGGGCGATCGGTGCCGAGCACAGACCGCAGGTGGTCGCGTATTTCGCCGTGATGGCCATCGCGCCAGCGTAGGTCGCTCGGCGTGCCTTCTTCAGGCCGCCTTCACTTCTGGACCGCCTTGGCGATGGTGGTCGATCGGGTGATCCAGTCCCGGTCGAGGGCCGCGCCCAGCAGCGAGTTCTCGTAGTCCCACAACGCGTTGAGTACCTCGCGGATCAGGATCCAGGCTCGCACTCGATCCTCGTCCAGACCCGCGGCGTCGATCATGGTGAACATCTTGGCCAGTAACGCCTGCCGCAGGTTGCCGGTCGCGTGAGCCTCTTCCCAGCGATTCCACAGCAGCGGCGCCACCTCGTACGCCGGGTCCCCGGCCAGCGGCTTGGGATCGATGGCCAACCAGTTCTCGCGCTCGGCGCCCAACACGTTGAAGAAGTGCAGGTCGGTGTGGATCAGGGCCGCATCTATCTCAGCGCCACCGCTCAGCTCACGCAACGACGAGAGGGCCTGGGCGACCAACCGGCGCGGCATCAGCCCGGACGCGGCCAGCTTCGGCAGCCGGCCGGACCAATCCACGCACAGGTCGGACAATCGTTTGAGCTGCGGCAGCGCCGGGCGGTGTAACCGGGGGTAGAGCTCCGCGATCCGTTCACAGGCGTCGAGTACAGGAAGAGAATTCAGATCCCGGCTGGCGTCGGCCCGTTCCAGCAACAGGGCGAAGCGGCGGGGGTCGGCCCGGAACAGCCGAATCGCGCCGTCGCCATCCCAGGCCCGCAACGCGAGGTGCTCGTACTCGGCCTCCCAGTGTGGCCAGCCGACCTTCAGAACGGCGGCCCGCCCGTCGATCATCGAGACCGGAACCACGACCGCGCAGTAGCCCGAAAGTGTCGACCCGTCGGGTCGCAACTCCCATTCGGTCAGCAGGGTCTCGAGCAGGGCCGGCAGATCCGCGAACCAGTCCGACCAGTGGGCCTGACTGGCCGCCCGGGCGCGGAACGCCGCCGGGATCTCCACCGCCGACGGCTTGGCCACCCGGCCACGCTAGACCAGCAACTGATGCTCCGCGAGCTCGCGATACAGAGCGCTACGGTCGAGCAGCTCGGTGTGGGTGCCGACCGCTTGGATGTGGCCGTCCTCGAGGACCAGAATCTGATCGGCGTCGGCGACGGTGGCCAGCCGGTGCGCCACGATCACCAGGGTGCGCCGGTCGGCCGCCTCGGCCACGTTCTTGATCGCCTCCCGCAGCGCCTGTTCGTTGCGGCTGTCCAGACTCGCGGTCGGTTCGTCCAGCAGCAACAGCCGCGGCGCCGCCAGCAGTGCCCGGGCGATGGCCAGGCGTTGCCGTTCGCCGCCGGACAGCAGGATGCCGTCCTCACCGACCTGGGCGTCCAGGCCCAACCGATCACGGAGCAGGATGCCCGTGAGGTTGACGTCGGCCAGCACCCGCCGACAGTCCGCATCGTCGGCGTCGGGTGCCCCCAGCAGCAGGTTCTGCCGGATCGTCCCCGCGAGCACCGGCGAGTCCTGTTCGACGTAGCCCAGCCAGGAGCGAACCTCCGCCCGCGACAGCAACCTGGTGTCCAGCCCGCCGAGCAGGATCCGGCCATCGGTCGGGTCGTAGAACCGTTCGATCAGCGCCAAGATCGTCGACTTGCCCGCCCCGGAGGGTCCGACGATGGCGATCCGACTCCCGGCCGGAACGCGAAAGCTGACCCGATCGAGGACCGGCGTGTCCCGGTAACCGAAGCTGACCCCATCGAACTCGAGCAGGGCCTGCCCATCCGGGATGTTCACCGGCGCGAGCCCGACCGGCGCGGCTCCGCCGTCATGTTCTTTGTACTGATCATCTTCCTCGGCCAGATCGGTGATCTCGCGGATCCGGATGATCGCGCCCAGGGCATTCTGCACCGCGGTGTAGGCGTTGAAGATCCCGCCCAGGGGCATGATCATCATGAACAGGTAGAGCAGGAAGGCCACGAGGGTGGCCACCGTCATCTGCCCGCTCGCCACCCGGTAGCCGCCGAGGCCGAGGACGCCGATGAAGGCCGCCTGGAACGCGATGCCCATGATCGGCGCGATCAGCGCCATCACCTTGGCCAGCCGGATGCCCGTGCCGTACGCGTCTCCGGCCAGTTCGTCCAGGGCCCGGACCTCCCGAGCGGTCGCGCCCGCCGCCCGGATCGTCCTGATCCCCGGGATCGCCCGGGCCACGGCCGCCGCCAGCGCCCCGACCTGGGTCTGGGCCTGTACGGTCAGCTTCTGGATCCGACCGCCGAGGGTGATCACCACGACCGCCGCGAGGACCACCACCAGCAGCGTGATTCCGAGCAGCAGTGGGTCCAGCAGCGCCATGGCCACCACCGAACCGACGACGACCACCACACCGGCCACCGCGTCGACCAGTCCGGAGGTCACCACCGAGCGCAACAAAGTGGTGTCCGAGCCCACCCGAGACACCAGGTCCCCGGTGCGGCGGGTGTCGTACTCGTGAATCGGGAGCCGCAGCAGCCGCTGGGTCATGGACCGCCGGGTCTCCAGGACCACCGCCTCGGCGGCTCGTTGCAACAAGTACTGCTGCAGCCCGGACAGCACCGCCCCGCCCATCACCAGGCCGACCAGCAGCAGCACGGCCCCATCCAAGGGACGCGACTCGCTCACCCTGGTGATGATCATGGAGACGACCGCGGGTTGGGCCAAGAACAAGCCCGCCGAGAGCAGCGAGACGACCACGACGACGCCCAGCACCCGCCAGTGCGGACGCAGGTACGGCCAGAGGGCGGACAGCGGCGCCCGCTGGCCTTCTGGCGGCGGCTCCTCCAGTCCTGAACCTGTCGCAAGGTTCGATGGCGCAGGCGAGTCGCGGTCCGTCATCGTCCGTACCTCTTGTGCACGGCCTGCCGGCTGACCCCCAGCGCCTCGGCCACCTGCGCCCATGTGCAGCCGGCGTTGCGCGCCCGGCGTACGAGAACGGCCGCGATCCGGTCCGCTTCGGCGTTCAAGGCCGCAACCGCCTGCAAAGCCCGCAGCGGATCGGCATCCTCGAGCGAGGTCACGAGACTTCGAGCGTTCGGAATCTCCGTCATGCTGTCAACCTACATTGACACAGCCGCCGATTGTCAACCGAAGTTGACGCAGCCCTTTCCGACCACTCTAGGCTCACACCATGGCCGCGAGTCAGGTCGTCCACGATCTCCTGCGCCTCGCCAGCGAGACCGAGCTCGCGAAACTCCGCAAGAGGTTGCCCGAGGGCGAGGCGGCCATCGGGTTGCGGATGGGTGATCTCTTCGCCGTCGCCAGGGCCCATCGCGACCTCCCGCTGACCGAGGTCGAGCTCCTGCTGGACGAGGTCGCCTACGAGCCGCGCATGGCGGCGTTCTGCATCATCGACTTCAAGGCGCAGCGCCCGCTGGCCGAGGACCAGCGGCGCGAGCTGTACGAGATCTACCTGCGGCGGCACGACCGGATCACCGCCTGGGACATGGTCGATCGTGCCGCCCCACGCGTCGTCGGCGGCTATCTGGCGGGGCGGGACCTCGAGCCGCTACACCGACTCGCGCGGACGCCCGATCCGCTGCGTCGCCGGACGGCCATCACCGCGCCGCTGTTCTTCACCCGATCCGGCAGCGAGGACGACTTGGCCGGTGGCTTTGCGATAGCCGCCCGGCTCGCCGCCGATCCCGTAGCGGTGGTGCACAGCGCGGTCGGGATCTTCCTCAAACACGCCGGAGCCCGAGACGCCGAGGCCCTGCACCGATTCCTCAGCGAGCACGCTGCCACCATGCCGCGTCCGGCGCTCCGCCTGGCCATTGAGAAGCTCGGTCTCGCCGAGCGCACCCACTACCGTCAGCTCTGAGGCCTCACCACCTGCGGCACAATCGCGGGATGGCAGCTCAGCCGGCCGTCCGCACCCGGGTCGGCCACCGGGAGCTCACCTTGACCAACCTGGACAAGGTGCTCTACCCCAGCGTCGGATTCACCAAAGCCGAGGTGATCGCGTACTACTCGGCGATCGCCGACACGCTGCTGCCCTACGTCTCCGACCGGCCGCTGACCCGGGTGCGGTTTCCGGACGGCGTCAATTCGCCCAGCTTCTATGAGAAGAACGCCCCGATGGGTACGCCGAGCTGGGTGCGCACCGCTCAGGTCGACACCTCCGACGGCATGATCACGTACGCGGTGTGCGACGACGTCGAAACGCTGGTCTGGTTGGCGAATCTGGCCGCCCTGGAGCTGCACGTCCCGCAATGGACCCTGGCCTCGGCCACGCCGGGGCCCGGCGGGACGATACTGCTGCCGGGCTCGGAGCCGGGGCCTGGGGAACCGCTCGCCGACCGTGTCGTGGTCGACCTCGATCCCGGTGAGGGGATGACCATTCTCGACACCGCCCATGCGGCGCTGGTGGTGGCGCAGCAGCTGGCCGATGACGGCCTGCTGCCCACGCCGCAAACCTCGGGCAGCAAGGGGATCCAGGTGTACGCCGCGGTGCAGCCCAGTCGGAGCAAGGACGTCTGGGCCTACGTCAAGCGGCTGGGTGCGGCGCTGGCCAGGAGACAACCGGACTTCTTCGTCGCCACCATGAGCATCGCCCAACGGAGGGGGCGGATCTACGTCGACTACAACCAGAACCTGGCCGCCCGGAACACCATCGCGCCCTATTCGATGCGCGGGCGCGAGCGGCCCGCCGTGGCGACCCCGGTGACCTGGGAGGAGGTCGGCGCTGTCCAGGGCCCCGACGATCTCCGCTTCAGCCCCGACCAGGTCCTGCAACGGGTGGCAGAGTCGGGTGACCTGGCCGCCGACCTGCTGACCCACGACCGACCACCGCTCCCGGAGGCTTGAGCCGGGCGGCCCACCCGCGATCGCCGTTTCGCCTAGGGTGAGCAGATGACCGACCGCGGAACCGAAGTCTCCGAAGCGCCTCGGGTGACCCGGCTACCTCGGGACCAGCGTCGTGCGCAGCTGCTGGACGCCGCCAATGACGTCTTCACCTCGAAGGGTTACCACGCGGCCGCCATGGACGACATCGCGGATGCGGCCGGGATATCGAAGCCGGTCCTGTACCAGCACTTTCCGTCCAAGCTCGATCTCTATCTCGCCCTGCTGGACACCAGCTGCGACCGGCTGGTCGAGGTGGTCCGCGAGGCGCTGGACTCCACCGAGGACAACGCCGACCGGGTGGTCGCGACCATGGGCGCCTTCTACGAGTTCGTCTCCTCGGCCAGCGGGGAGTTCCGCTTCGTCTTCGAGTCCGACCTGACCGGGGACGGACAGGTGCAGCAGCGGCTCTGGCGGGTCAACAACGAGATCGCCGACGCCATCGCCGAGGTGATTGTCTCCGACACCGGACTGGCCGCGGACCAGGCGAAACTACTTGCCATCTCGCTGGTCGGTACGGCTCAGGTCAGCGCCCGGTGGTGGGTGTCGAACGGCCGCGGGCACGTCGATCTGGCCGAGGCCAAGCAGCTGGTCAGCCGGCTCGCGTGGCGCGGCATCCGAGGCTTCCCGCTGACCGAGCACTGAACTCAGGGGAGAGCCCGTTCGAACCACCGCACGTCGACGTAGCGGCCGAACTTGAAGCCCGCGTGGCTGAAGATGGCCACCGAGGTGAACCCGAGACGCTCGTGCAGCCGGACCGAGGCGTCGTTGGGCAGCGCCACCCCGGCGAACGCACGGTGCACCGGCTCGTCGGCGAGGGCGGCGAACAAGGCCAGGTAGAGCGCCTGACCGTGCCCGCGCCCCGTGCGGTCCGGCCGCAGATACACCGAGGTCTCCACCGACTGGTCGTAGGCCGCCTTGCGGCGGAAGCGGGTACTGGTGGCGTAGCCGATCACCTCGTGATCGCATTCGGACACCAACAGCCGGTGGGGTCCCGTGGCGGCGTAATGGTCGAACCACGCCGAGCGGGACTCCACGTTGAACGGCTCGAGATCGAACGTGGTGACGGTGCGCTCGACGTAGTGGTTGTAGATCTCGGTGAGTGCTGGGAGATCCCGACGCTCGGCGGACCGCGTCGTCGTCGACGGCTGCCCTGGGTCGCCCACGGGTGTGACTATAAGAAGCGCCCGGCAGAATGGCTCCGTCAGCACCCGAAGGAGACTCATGAGCCAGCTCGACCCGACCGACCTTCTCGAGGTCACGACCCGGGGGATCGCCGACCTGCTGCGAGGCGTGGACCGCCTGGGGGTGGCGTTCTCGGGCGGAGTCGACTCGGCGGTCCTGCTCGCGTTGGCCGTACGGGCCCTGGGCCCGACCCGGGTGATCGCCGTCCTCGGGGTGTCGGCCAGCCTCGCCACCCGGGAGCGGGACGATGCCCACGCGGTGGCCCGGTTCATCGGGGTGCCGGTGATCGAGGTGGTCACCCGTGAAGGCGAGGACCCGGCCTATCGAGCCAACGGGGTCGACCGCTGCTTCCACTGCAAGGACGAGCTGTTCAGCCGCATCGACGACGAGCTGGTCGTCGCTCAGAGATTGACCGCGGTCGCATACGGCGAGAACGCCGACGACGCGAGGCGCATCGACCGGCCGGGTGCGCGGGCCGCCGTCGAGCACCGGGTGCTGCGGCCGCTGGCCGAGCTCGGTCTGACCAAGACCGACGTACGGGCCCTGGCGCGGGCCATGCGGCTGCCGTGCGCCGACAAGCCGGCCGCTCCGTGCCTGGCGTCGCGGATCCCGCACTTCGAACCGGTGACGCCGGAGAAACTGCGGCAGATCGACCGGGCCGAAGCGGCGCTCGCCGATCTCGGCCTGGGCGAGTTCCGGGTGCGCCACCACGGGGACCTGGCCCGGATCGAACTGGCACCTGCGGATCTCGCTGCCGCGACGACCGAACCGCTTCGCGGCGAGGTCGAAGCCGGCGGTGCTCGAGGCCGGTTTCAGTCAGGTCACCATCGACCTCGCCGGCCTGCAGTCCGGTCGTTTCACCCTGAGCGTGCTCCAGGAGCGGCGTGGCTGAGCAGAACCTCACGCCGGACCCCCCCGAACTCGCTCAGATCGCCGATCTGGACCTGGCCCGGTCGACGCGCCGCGGCTACCCCGAAGCGGTCTATTGCACCCACAAGTCCGTGGAGCAGTTGGCCGCGATCGCCGCTGCGCTCCGCGACCACACGGGGGCCGTCAACCTGTTCACCCGAGCCACCCCGGAGCAGGCCAAGGCCATCCTGACCGAGCTCCCCAACGCCTTCGTCGACATCGAGGCGGGTCTGCTGGCCTGGCCGGCCGAGCCGCCGCCTCCGACGGGTGGACTGGTGGCCGTCCTGACCGCGGGAACGTCCGACCTGCCGATGGCCCGGGAGGCGCTGCTCACCGCCCGGTACCTGGGTCGGCCCACCGAGCTCGTGGTGGACGTCGGCGTGGCCGGTCTGCATCGGGTGCTGGAGCGGCTGCCGTTGCTCCGTCGAGCCCGGGTGATCATCGTGGCGGCCGGGATGGACGGCGCGCTGCCCAGTGTGGTCGCCGGCCTGGTCTCGGCGCCGGTCGTCGCGCTGCCGACGTCGGTCGGATACGGCGCGGCCTTCGGCGGCTTGGCCCCGCTGCTGGCCATGCTGAACTCCTGCGCGCCCGGCGTGGCGGTGGTCAACATCGACAACGGCTACGGCGCCGGCCACCTCGCCGCCCAGATCGCCGCTCCCGGATGATCACCGGAGGTCGACACGCCTGGATCGATGCTTCGGCGGGCGTGGCGGGTGACATGCTGCTGGGCGCCCTGCTGGACGCCGGGGCTTCGCTGACTGCCGTGCAGGAAGCGGTCGACGCCGTGATCCCGGGATCGGTCCAGGTCGGCGTGGCGGAGGTGAACCGCGCCGGTCTCCGGGCGACCAAGGCGGAGGTGGCCTTGACCGCGGCCGACCAACCGCACCGGTCCTGGCGGGATGTCCGCGGCCTGCTGACCGACGCAGCCCTGACGTCCTCGGTCCGGGCGCGCGCCATGGCCGTCTTCGCCCGGCTGGCCCAGGCCGAGGGCGCGGTCCACGGGATCGCCGCCGAGGAGGTCCACTTCCACGAGGTCGGCGCCCTGGACTCGATCGCCGACGTCGTCGGAGTCTGCGCCGCCCTCGACGACCTGGGGGTTGCGACGGTCAGCGCCGGCACGGTCGCGGTGGGAGCCGGCCGGGTCACCATGGCGCACGGCGAGGTGGGCGTGCCCGTCCCGGCCGTTGTCGAACTGGCCCGCAGCTGGCGGGTCCGAAGCGGTGGCCGCGGAGAGTTGGCGACACCCACCGGAATGGCCCTCGTCGTCGAGCTGGCCAGCGCGTGCGAGGACCTGCCGGAGCTGCTGGTCTCGGTTACCGGCAGCGGTGCGGGCAGCCTGGACTTCCCCGACCGGGCCAACGTCACTCGGGTGGTGATCGGTGATATCCCACACAAGACCGACACGAGCCGTTCGACTGCCACGACGGCCCCGGGCGACCCCGACGGCGAAGCAGCGGTACTGCTCGAAGCCAACGTCGACGACCTGGATCCGAGGTTGTGGCCGGGGGTGCTGAGCGTGCTGCTGGCGGCGGGCGCGTCAGACGCCTGGCTGGTGCCGATCGTGATGAAGAAGGGCCGTCCCGCGTACACCCTCTCGGTGCTGTGCCCACCCACGGCGGTGGCGGCGATGCGCGACCTGATCTTCGCCGAGACGTCCACGTTCGGCCTCCGCGAGCGTCGGGTGGACAAGTACGCGCTGTCTCGCGGCTGGGTGGAGGTCGAAGTCGACGGCGCACCGGTGATGATCAAGGTTGCCCATCGAGGCGGCGTGATCGTGCAGGCCACACCCGAGTTCGACTGGGTCGTCGCAGCCGCGGCCCGGCTGGACCGACCGCAGGCCGCGGTGTTGTCCGCGGCGGTGCGAGCCGCCGGACAGCAGGGCCTGCGGCAGGGGGCGTCGGTGGATCCCGTGAGCCGTCACCTCAGCGCCGACTCGCCGGCCGAACCGCCGATGATGTGACGGTTGGACCGACACGAAACGAAGCGACAAAACGAGAAGACAGAAACGAGAGAAACAGAAACGAGAGAAAAAAAAGAATAGAGACCAGAGAGACAGAAAGAGAGACAGTGGCGACCGCCTGCTGCCCCGTCTGACGACGGGACCGGTCATAGTCGCCACTGCCTCGGTCTCGGCGGTGCAGCCCCTCTCGCTGGTCCTTACCCCTTGGCGAGGGTGGTCGCACCGGTCATGACCGCCACGGCCTCGGTGGGCGTGTGGGACTGCGGAGTGATCACCCCGGCACAGCCGCCCAAGCGGGCGATGTGGATCCGGTTGGCCACCTCGAAGACGTTCGGCATGTTGTGGCTGATCAGGATCACCGGCAGGCCCTTGTCCCTGATCTGGTGGATCAGGTTCAATACCTGGCCGGTCTCCTTCACCCCCAGCGCCGCGGTCGGCTCGTCCAACACCACGAACTTGGTGGCGAACGTCGCCGCCCGGGCCACCGCCACCGCCTGCCGCTGACCACCCGACAGGGTTTCCACCGCCTGGCCCATGTTCTGCACGGTGGCGATGCCCAGGTTGGCCATCGACTTGGCGGCGTCATCCTTCATGCCCTGCTTGTCCAGCATCCGCAAGACCGAGCCGAGCGGCCCCGACCGGCGCCGCTCCCGGCCCAGGAACATGTTGGCCGAGATGTCCAACGCCGGCGCCACCGCCAGCGTCTGGTAGACGGTCTCGATCCCGGCCGACCGGGCGTCCTGCGGCGACCGGAAGTGCACCTCGGTGCCGTCCAGGTAGACCTGGCCGGAGTCGGGGATGATCGCGCCGGTCATCGCCTTGATCAAGGTCGACTTCCCGGCCCCGTTGTCGCCGATGACCGCCAACACCTCGCCGGGGAACAGGTCGACATCGACCCCGTCCAGACCGACCACCTTCCCGAAGGTCTTGATCAACTTCCGCGCCGACACCACGGTGTCCTTCGGATCGGCCAGCAGCGGGGGTGAGCCCAGTCCGACGGTGTCACCCGACGGCTCGTTACGCACGGTAGATGTTTCGCTCATCTCAGGCCTTGACCTTTCTGATCCACTGGTCGATGGAGACCGCCACGATGATCAATACCCCGATGGCGAGGATGCGCAACTGGTCGTCCACCCCGGCCAACGCGAGACCGATGTTGAACGCGTACACGATCAACGCCCCCAAAATGGTGCCGATGATGCCGCCCCGGCCACCGAACAGGCTGGTTCCGCCGATCACCACCGCGGTGATGGTCTCCAGGTTGGCCCCGACGATGGCGTTCGGGCTGGCCGTACCGGCCCGACCGATCAACACCCAGGCGGTGAAACCGTAGATCAACCCGGCCACCGTGTAGACACTGAGCAGCAACCGGTCCACCCGGATGCCCACCAGCCGGGCCGCCTCCGGGTCGTCCCCGACCGCATACACATGCCGACCCCACGCCGTCTGACTCAGCACGAACGCCACGACCAGCGCCAGTAGGACCACCACGATCACGCCCAGGGTGAAGTTGAACGGCCCGATCGAGAACCGGGTCCCCATCACATTCAAGATGGCCGGCATCCGGGCCCGCGGCACGCTGGCGCCACCGGAATACAGCAACCCGATGGCGGTGAAGATGCTCAACGTGCCCAAAGTCACGATGAACGGTGGCAGATTCAGCCGGGTGACCAGAAGCCCGTTGAGGAACCCGGCGGCCGTACCGACGCCGATACCGATCAGCAGCGCCAAAAAGCCCGGCACCCCGTTCTCGGCGGCCAACTTGGCCATCACCAACATGGACAAGATCGAGATGGCCCCGACCGCCAGATCGATACCGGCCGTCAGCACGATCAACGTCTGACCGATGGCCAACGCCGCGATCACCGCCGTCTGCTGCAAGATCAGAGAAATGGTTCCCGGCTGGGCGAACCGCGGATTGATGATGGTGAAAACGATGCAGGCCACGATCAACACCATCAAGGGGCTGAGGGCCGGATGGGCATGCAACAGATGCTGAATCCGCTGCAACGGGGACTGCTGGCGCATCGCGAACTGCTCGGCCGCAGTGGCCGGCGCGTGAGTATCAACGCTCATAAGGCTTCCTTGCCGTAGGTCGGATCGAGAGGTCGAGGACCGCGTACCGACTCCACGCTGGCTGAGAGGCTGTGCGTGGAGCCGGTTCTACGGTCTTGGGTCGCTTGCTCACTTGCCCCAGCAGATCTTCTCGGCCTCGGCGGTGTCGATGCTCTCCACCCCGGAGACCGGCTTGTCGGTTACCAGCGCCACACCGGTATCGAAGAAGTCGAGCCCGGGAGTCACCGCTGGCTTCTCGCCCGTGCGCTTGAACTTGGCGATCGCCTCGACGCCCAGCTCAGCCATCTTGACCGGGTACTGCTGGGAGGTCGCGCCGATCGTGCCGGCCTTCACCGCCGTGATCCCCGGGTCGCAGCCACCGTCCACCGAGACGATGGTGGCGGTGACCCCGGCCGCCTTGAGCGCCTCCGAAGCTCCGACGCCCGCGGGCTCATTGATCGAGTAGACGAGGTTGATGTCCTTGGACTTGGCCAGGCAGGTCTCCATGGCGGTGCGGCCCTGGTCCTGGGCGCCCTGGGTCGGCTCGTTGCAGACGATCTCGTAGTCGCCGCCCTTGCCGCCCGTGTACTTGCCGGTCTTGGCCTCATCCCCGTTCTTGGTCTTGTCGGCGACGTCGATGCCCATGCCGGTCAGGAAGCCCTGATCGCGGTTGTAGTCGACACTGGCGACCTTGTCGTTGAACAGGTCGAGCAGGGCGATCGTCGCCTTCTTGCCGTCCATGGTCGACGCCGCCCACTTGCCGATCAGCTCACCGGCCTTGAAGTTGTCGGTGGCGAAGGTGATGTCGACCGTGTCCGGTGGATTGGGCGGGGTGTCCAGCGCGATGACGTACAGGCCGGCAGCCCGCGCCGCCTCGATGGCCGGATTGACGCCGTCGGTGGCCGGGGTGATCAGGATTCCGGCGTCCCCACGAGCCGTTGCGGCCTCGATCGCCTGGATCTGGGTGGCCTCGTCACCGTCCGCCTTGCCGGCCGCGGTGGTGATGGTGACGTTGTTGGCCTTGCCGGCCTCCTCCGCCCCCTTCTGCATCGCGATGAAGAACGGGTTGGTGCTGGTCTTGGTGATGAGCGTGACCGCGATGGGCTGATCGCCCCCGCCGCCACCGGTCGCCTCCCCTCCGGGTGCGGCGCCGCCACCCCCGCACGCCGAGAGGGCCAGGGCGGCTGTGCTCATCATCGCGATCGAGACGATCGCCCGGTGAGCAAGTCTGGTGCGTCGTTGCATGAAAAGCCTCCGAGAGTCGGACTACAGTGTCCGCTGTCATCGTGACAACGGTGTCATAAGAGATGTCTAAGGCATTCTCAGAAATTCGTCAAGGCAGCGCGCCAAACCGTTGTCCAAGCGGTATGCTCCCTTCAAATTAAGAGGAGACAACGTTGTCATCTGCAACCACCCCGGTGGCCCACCGACCACGGGCCACCATCCGCGATGTCGCCGCCTTGGCCGGGGTAGGCATCAAGACCGTATCGCGAGTCATCAACGATGAGGCGAATGTCTCCGCACAAACCCGCGAACGTGTCCAACGCGCGATCCTCGCCCTGAACTTCCAGCCTCACCTCGGTGCGGGGGCGTTACGTCGCGGTGACCGCAAGACCCTCACCATCGGGTTGTTGCTCGATGCGGTGGACAACCCCTTCTCGGCCGCCATCAACCGGGCCGTGGAGAACGTGGCGTCGCAACGCGATACGGCCGTGTTCGCCGCCAGCTTCGACGACGACCCGCAACGCGAACGTCGGCTGATCTCGGCCTTCACCCGCCGACGGGTGGACGGCTTGATCCTGACCCCGTTCAGCCCGGATCAGAGCTATCTGACGATCGAGAAGGATCAGGGGACCCCAATCGTGTTCGTGGACCGGCTGCCGAACGGCGTGCTGGCCGACACCGTGGTGAGCGACAACCACGAATCCGCCGCCGCCGCCACCCGGCATCTGATCTGGCGCGGGCATCGACGGATCGCCCACCTGAGTGACGAGCTGACCATCTCGACGGCCCGCGAACGCCGCCGCGGGTTCGCCGACGCCATGGACCGAGCGGGGCTGAGCAGGGAGGCCGTGTACGTCGACGACCTGCGCACGCAGCAGGCGGCGCATGCGGCGGTGCGGGAGTTGATGGCGTCCGCACGGCCACCGACCGCGCTGTTCACCAGCCAGAACATGATCACGATCGGGGCCGTCCGGGCCCTGCACGAACTCCGCCTCCAGCATGCCGTGGCGATGGTCGGCTTCGACGACGTCTTGTTGGGCGACGTCCTGGATCCGGGGGTCACCGTGATGGCCCAGGACCCCTCCCGGATCGGCACCATCGCCGCCGAGCGGGTGTTCGCCCGGATGGATGGCGACAACTCCCCCGCCGAGACCATCGTGGTGCCCACCACGCTGCTGGTGCGCGGCTCCGGGGAGATCTCCCCACCGGAGTGACCCGAGCTGACCGATGGGGTCTGCCGGGTTGACGCCGCCGACGAGAACGAGCGGTCACGAGACCCGGCTGCCGGGTAGATTTGCTCACGCCTGTCCGGTGGAACGAAGGAGAGTCTGATGACCGAGGCCAACCCGTCCGGAGCCGCGGCGGCACCAAGCCCCCTGACGCCCCCCGACGGCGACACTCTGACCCTGACCGCGCCGCCCCCGCCGCAACCCGTGGCCGCCACTCAGGCTCCGTCGATCGCCCCCCAGGTCGACCCGCAGGCGGTGCCGGCGTTGGATGCACGGGTCGACGGATTCCTCCAGGCGCTGACCACCACGCAGACCCGCTCCCCGGAGTTCACGGCCCAGGCCAACAACGTGCGCACGATGGGCGACAGCGACATCCGCAAGGCGGCCGAGACCTCGAACCGGCTGCTACAGACGCCGGTCCGCGCCCTCAAGGAAGGCGGGCTCGCCGAAGGCTCGAAGGTGGGCAACACGTTGCTCGAGCTCCGCCGCACGGTCGAGGATCTCGATCCCAGTCAGGCCACCGGCACCCGCAAGTTGCTGGGCTTTCTGCCGTTCGGGGAGAAGGTCACTGACTACTTCCGCAAGTACCAGAGCGCTCAGAGCCACCTGAACGGCATCCTGCACAGTCTGCGGAACGGCCAGGACGAGCTCAGCAAGGACAACGTCGCGCTGAACATGGAGAAGCAGAATCTGTGGGCGGCGATGGGTCGTCTCAACCAGTACGTCTACGTCGCCGAGCGGCTGGACGCGCGGCTCTCGGCCACCATCGCCGAACTGGAACTATCCGATCCCGACCGGGCGAAGGCGCTCAATCAGGACGTGCTGTTCTACGTCCGGCAGAAGCACCAGGATCTGCTCACCCAGCTCGCGGTCTCGATCCAGAGCTACCTGGCCATCGACATCATCATCAAGAACAACATCGAGTTGATCAAGGGAGTGGACCGGGCGTCCACCACGACGGTCTCCGCGCTGCGGACGGCCGTGATCGTCGCCCAGGCGCTGGGCAATCAGAAACTGGTCCTCGACCAGATCACCGCACTCAATACGACGACCTCGGATCTGATCCAGCGCACCTCGGAGATGATGCGCGACAACTCGGCGGCCATCCAGCAGCAGGCGGCCTCGGCCACCATCGGCCTGCCGCAACTGCAGGCTGCCTTTGCCAACATCTACGCGACCATGGACTCCATCGACAACTTCAAGCTCCAGGCCCTGGACACCATGGCCGCGACCATCGGGACGCTGGAGACCGAGGTGTCCAAGTCCCGCGAGTACCTCGACCGGGTGTCCCGCTCCGACCAACGCCTCGCGTCGGGTGACCTCAACATCGACCGTCCGCTCGAGGGTGGGACGCCGGGCGGTCTGCGCTGAGCCCGCACTGCCGTCCGGAGCAGATCCATGGGTTTCAAGGATTGGGTGGCCAGGATCACCGGCCGACCCGCCGCCGTTGCGGCACCGGTCGAGGTGCAGCCGTCGGCACCGACCGAGGCCGACATCCTCGCCGCTTTGGATCGGGCCGAGGCCATGGTGTCCGGCGGGGTGGTGCCGGCCCCAGTTCAGTCCCGGGTGAAACGCGTCAGCCGCACCGTACGCGAGACGATGCCGCGACTGCGCAATCTCGGCCTGGGCAGCCCGCAGGCCTACTCGGTGATGGCCACGGCCACCGACTACCTTCCGGAGGCCATCGGCGGCTATCTGCGGCTGCCGCGGCAGTGGGCGGACTCCCGGCCCATCGAGGCCGGCAAGACCTCGCTGATGTTGCTGATCGACCAGCTGGATCTGTTGTCCGCGACCATGGACCGGATCTTCGACGCCGTCGTACGGGTGGACGCCGACGCCCTGATCGCACACGGACGGTTCCTGCAGGACAAGTTCGGGCATGCTCCGGCCCCTCCATTGCGGCCAGATCCCGCCGACGAGCCGTCGACCGGACCGCGCAGCAGTCTGGACCTGCCGTGACCGAGCGAGCAGAGTGGGCTCGCAACGCCATGAAGGCGCTGGCCGACGCCGTCGACAAGGTGGCCCGCGAACGCGCCGATGTCGACGGGATCAGCCGCGCCGACCCGCGGACATCCGGACTGCTCGACCTCAGCCATCTGGACCCCTCGGCACCCGGCCGTTTTCCCGGAATCGGCAACGACGACCCGGGTCCTGAGCCCGATGCCGATCCCAATCCCGAAAGCAGTGTGAACGTCTCGGCCGGGTACACCAGGCAGGATCGTTCACCTTCCGAGCCGACCGCCGTGGCCGAGCCGGCGCCCGACTCCGCGGAATCCGTACCGCCCGAGCCCAACCCCAAGTCACTCGAGGAATTGCTGGCCGAACTGGACGGCCTCACGGGGCTGACCGAGGTCAAGGCCGAGATCCACCGGCAGGTGGCGGTGTTGCGGATCGAGGCCCTGCGGATCAAGGCGGGCCTGGCTGCCCCGACCATCACCCGCCACCTGGTGTTCGTGGGGAACCCCGGCACCGGGAAGACCACGGTGGCGCGACTGGTCGGCGGCATCTATCGGGCACTCGGCCTGCTCAGCAAGGGGCAACTGGTCGAGGTCGACCGCTCCGAACTGGTCGCCGGGTACCTCGGTCAGACCGCCATGAAGACCGCCGAGGTCGTCTCCTCAGCTGCCGGCGGGGTGCTGTTCATCGACGAGGCCTACAGTCTGGCCGGCGACCAGTACGGCACCGAGGCCGTCGACACCTTGGTCAAGGAGATGGAAGACCGGCGCGACGACCTGGTGCTGATCGTGGCTGGTTATCCGGATCCGATGGCCGTCTTCATCGCCCAGAATCCCGGACTGGCGAGCCGATTCCGTACCACGATCGAGTTCGCCGATTACTCCGACACCGAGCTGGTCGAGATCTTCCTCGGCCTGGCGAAAAGTGCAGACTACGACGTGACCGAGGACTGCCGACGCCGCTTCGAGACCGTGCTCGCCGTGACTCCGCGCGGTCCGACCTTCGGCAACGGCCGGTTCGCGAGGAATCAGCTCGAGGCGGCGATCGGGCGACACGCGTGGCGGCTCCGCGACGTCGCGGAGCCGACGCTGCAGCAGCTGCGCGAGCTGACCGCCGACGATCTGGAGGATCCGACGTGAGCCAACTGCAGACCTCACCGGTCGGCGGCTCGCCCCCCGTTCCGGTTGCCGACGCCGCCGGGCCCGGCGGCCAGGTCGTCCCGGCCCGGGCCAGTCAACCGACCACGGCCGTTGCCATCTCGACGCCCCGACGCCTTCGTCGGCTGGCGACGGGTCTGACCGTGCTGGGCGTCGTCTTCGGATTGTTGGCGGCCGTCACCTTCGTGCTGCTGGCGGCTGCGCTCAGCAGGGCGAGTGCGTCCACCGCCCAGCTGATCCGGGTCCAGCAGATCCAGACCAACCTGTTGGCGGCCGACGCGACCGCTACGAACGCCTTCCTGGTGGGTGGGCTGGAGCCGCCGGCGCAGCGGCAGGCCTACGAGGCGGCCATCACCGCTGCGACGACCGGTATCGCGGCGGCGGCGGAGGCGGAGCCGGCCGATCAGCAGGCGCTCTCGGCGCTGAACCAGCAACTCGTCGGCTACGTAGCGTTGATCGAGGACGCGCGAACCAACAACCGCCAGGGCTTCCCCGTCGGTGCCCAGTACCAACGGACGGCCAGCGCCACCCTTCGTGCCGACGCCCTCCCCCTGCTGGACAACCTCGTCTCGGCCAACGCCCAGCGGGCGGCCAGCCAGATGAGCGGCTGGCCCATCGCCGTCCTCGCCGTGGCCGGACTGCTTGCGTTGGCGGGACTGGTCCTGGCACAACTTTGGTTGGCCCGGCGATTCCGGCGCCGATTGAATCCCGGTGTGGTGGCCGCTACCGCCCTCGTGCTGCTGACCTGGGTCATCGGTCTGGTCGCGACCGGGACCGTCGCGGCCGCCGTCGAACGGATCGAAGAGGGGTCCTTCGCCGACGTCAACGCCGTGGCCACTGCCCGGATTCAGGGCTTCAACGCCAAGTCCAACGAAAGCCTCACCTTGATCGCCCGTGGTTCCGGTGGTGCCTTCGAAAAGGCCTGGGCGGAGTCGGCGGCAGAGGTGACCGGCAGCCTGAGCGGCCGCGCTCCGGATGTGAGCGCGCAGTGGAACGCCTACGCCGACGTCCACAAACAGATCCGAGGCCTCGACGACGCCGGCAAATGGGACCAGGCCGTGCGCCTGGCCACCGGGACGGGCGCCGGATCGGCCAACGCGACCTTCGCCGGGTTCGACGAGCAGTCATCGGTCTATCTCGAGGAGGTCACCCGCGACACGGAGCAAGGCCTCGGTGGTTCTCGGGTCGGGTTGATCATCGGCGCGGGCTTGAGTCTGCTGGCCGGTCTGGCCGCCGCCGTCCTCGCCCGGCGCGGTGTCGAAGCCAGACTGCGGGAGTACCGATAGTGGCGCGGCCGACGAACGCCGTTCGGACTTTGCAGCGTGGGAGCGGTCCCGTCCGTCTGGCGTCGATCCTGGCGCTGATCCTGGTGTGGCTCTTGGCGCTCACCGGGTGCTCACTGCTGCCGTACGCGGCGACCCCCCTGCCGACTCCACCGCCCGCGTCGACGCCGAGCGCGGCACCGGCGCCGACCGGACCGGCGTGCGACAGCGCGACGGCGCTGCAGTCCTACGCTCCGGACGGACCGCTGCCCACCGAGGGACAGATGCCGGCGGGCTCCACCATGGCCAAGATCCAGCAACGAGGCCGGTTGATCGCCGGCGTCTCGGCCGACACCTACCTGCTCGGATCCCGGAACCCCTTCAACGGCCAGATCGAGGGGTTCGACATCGACCTGGTCAAGGCCATGGCGAAGGCGATCTTCGGCAACGAGAACGCGTACGAGTTGCGGGTGATCACCGCCGCCCAGCGCATCCCGTCGCTGCAGGAGGGAACCATCGACCTGGTGGCCCGCAACATGACCATCAACTGCGAACGATGGCGCCAGATCGCCTTCTCCAGCGAGTACTACCGCTCGGGACAGAAGATCCTGGTCCGCCGCGGGTCCAAGGTGACCACGATCGAGGGCCTGGCGGGGCAACGGGTGTGCGCCCCCAACGCCACCTCGAGCATGGACAACCTGAAGAAGCGCTCGCCCAAGGCCATCGCAGTCGGCGCCGACAACCACACCGGTTGTCTGGTGCTCTTCCAGGCCGGCGACGTCGATGCGATCACCGGGGACGACACCGTGCTCGCCGGATTGGCCGCTCAGGACCCGTACGCGGTGGTGCCGGAGCAGCAAGCCTTCACCGACGAGCCGTACGGGCTGGGGATGAACGCCCGACAGGTCGACCTGGTCCGCTTCGTCAATGCCCGGTTGGCCCAGATGCGCGAGAACGGGGAGTGGACCGCCATCTACAATCGCTGGCTGCGCTCGGCCCTCGGTCCGGCGCCGGACCCGCCCCGAGCGGAGTACGGCCGGACGACGTGACGAGCGGCACGAGTGGGTGGGTCAGCGCGCCGGCGGCACCCGGCCGACTGGGGCAACCTGTCGAGCCGGGCGCCACGCTCACCTACCTGGCCGCGCTGGGCGAGTGGCGAGACGCCCGCTCCGCAGAGCTCCAGCTGCTGGACCAGACGGCCCTCGACTCAGCCGCCGGTCATCCAGGACGCGAGGTGACCAGGGAGGTGACCAGTGACATCGCGTTGTCCATGACGCTGTGGAAGGCCGCCTCCGACCGCTACGAGCAGCTCAAGGTGGTGTGGGATTCCGGTCGGGTGGGTCCCGCGGAGCGAGAACGACTGTCGACTCTGATCTGGGGCCGGCTCGACTCGGCGAACCTGTACGCCTCGGGTCTGAACATGTCCCTGCCCGAGGCCTGCCGGCTGTCGGATGCGCTGGCCGGTCAGCTCCGGGTGCGGCTCGGTCTGGAGCTGTCCGGTGCCGAGACGACCGCCCGGCTCCGATCGTTGCGCGCCCAACTGGAGCGGATCCGCGAGCAGATCAATCTCGAGCCGGCCGGCACGCGGCACCAGCAGGCCGCCCAGCGGCAGTCCGGACTCGCCCGCCGACTCCGCGATCTGACCGAGAAGGCCGAGCGGGGCGGCGACGTCGGCGGTGTGCTCGAACCGCTGGAGATCGACGCCACCACTTTCGAGCGGGACCTCATCGTCGACAGCGCTCGGCGCCGCGAGGCGGGCGCCAAGGTCACGGAGGCCCGGCGGCTGCGCACCGAGCTGGACCGGCGGGCAACGGACCTGCGCTCCCTGGTCGACCGCGCCCTGGCCACCGTCGACCCGGCGCCCCGCTACGCCGTACCCGACGTCGACGCCATCGGGCCGGTCCCCAACACGCTGGCCGCCCTCGAGGACTACCTGATCCGGCTGAACCGCATCGACCGGGCTCTGTCGATGGTTCAGCAGGCCTACGCCGACGCCTTGGATCGACACAGCGAACTGGTGCAGCGCCTCGAGGCGTACCGGGCGAAGGCCGAAGCCATTGGGCTGGCGAGTCACCCCGACGTCGCGCGCGCCTATTCGCTGGCCGTAGAAGCCCTACGGCGTCGACCCACCCAGATGGCCATCGCCGACCAGTTGGTGACGCTTTACCAGACCTATCTGCGAACCGTCTCCCCGAGGTCGGAGGTTTCCTGACATGACCGCCTGCAGCCAACCGGGGTGTCCCGGGTCCATCGTCGACGGCTACTGCGACATCTGCGGCAGTCCCGGGCCGGTGACCGGGGCGACCGCCGTCCCTGCTGCTCAGACCGCGGCCCCGAGTTCCGCCGGCGGCGTCCGCTGCACCCAGCCGGGCTGCCCAGGCACCATCGTCGACGGATACTGCGACGTCTGCGGGTCGCCCGCCGAGGTCGAGGCGCCCGCCGCCCCTCGGCCAGCCCCTCCGCCAGTCCCTCCGCCGGCGCCGCCCCCAGGCCGGAGGCGGCCGCCGGTACCGACGCACCGCTGTCCACGGTCACCCGTGGATCGAGCCGGCTCGGGTCGACCGCGTTCGGGTCGCAACGCCTGGGCCGGGGATCAACCATCACCCAACGGGTGAACTCCGGCTCCGTGCGACTCCGTACGGCGCGCCTGGGCGCCGGTCTGACCCGCGTGCCGCCCGCCCCGGTGGTTGACGCCGAGAACGCGATCATGGTCAACCCCGAGGTGCCGGAGAACAAGCGCAACTGCCCGGTCTGCGGCTCGCCGGTGGGCCGGACCCGAGACGGGCGGCCCGGACGACCAGAAGGCTTCTGCCCCAAGTGTGGCAACCGGTTCTCCTTCACCCCCAAGCTCAAGCCCGGCGACCTCGTCGCGGGCCAGTACGAGGTGGCCGGATGCCTGGCCCACGGCGGCCTGGGTTGGATCTACCTGGCCCGGGACAAAAACGTCTCCGACCGCTGGGTGGTCCTCAAGGGCCTGCTGAACACCGGCGACGCCGACGCCCTGGCGGTGGCCATCGCCGAGCGGCAGTTCCTGGCCCAGGTGGAACACCCGCTGATCGTGGAGATCTACAACTTCGTCACCCACGACAGCGGTGATGGGGTGAAGGCCGGTTACATCGTGATGGAGTACGTGGGCGGCACCTCGCTGAAGCAGATCCTCAAGAACCGGATGCGGGAGGCGGCCGGCGCCTACGATCCCCTGCCCGTGGACCAGGCCCTGGCCTACATCTTGGAGGTGCTGCCGGCCTTCACCTATCTGCATGATCTTGGTCTGGTGTACTGCGACTTCAAGCCGGACAATCTGATCCAGATCGGGGACGGGGTCAAGCTCATCGACCTGGGCGGGGTCCGGCGGCTCGACGACGACGAGTCCGCCATCTACGGCACCGTCGGCTATCAGGCCCCCGAGGTGGCCCAGGTAGGCACCAGCGTCGCCTCCGACATCTACACGATCGGCCGCACGCTGCTGGTCTGCATGATGGAGTTCCGCGGCTACCAGACCCGTTACGTCGCCAGCCTGCCCAGTGTCGAGGAGACCCCTCTGTTCTCCGAGCACGACTCGCTCTACCGGCTGATCGTGAAGGCGTGCGCGCCGGACCCGGCCGACCGGTTCGCCTCGGTCGATGAATTGCGGGTCCAATTGCTCGGCGTGCTGAGGGAGGTGGTGGCCGCCAAAACGAGCGGAACGGCGTTGACCTCGGCGGCCTCGGTGCTGTTCGAGGCCCCGGCGATCAGCAGCGACGCCTTGACCTGGGACGAACTGCCGGCGCTGCGGCCCGACACCAGCGACGCCCAGTACGCCTGGCTCAGCAACGTGTCGGCCGACGACCCCCGCGAGCGCTTGACGGCGCTGGCCGCGGCGCCCGAGGTGACTCCGGAGGTCGGGTTGGCCCGAGCCATGACCGCTCTGGAGCTCGGTGACCGTGCCCAGGTCGAGCAGGTGGTCAAAGAGATGCTGGCCGCTGATCCGTGGGAGTGGCGGGCGGTCTGGGTGAGCGGCCTGGCGGCGATGCAGGCTCAGAACTACCGCGCCTCTCAACAAGCTTTCAATGCCGTCTACGGCCAGGTGCCCGGCGAGCTCGCGCCCAAGCTGGCCCTCGGGCTGGCCTGTGAATTGGGCGGCGAGGCAGATCTCGCCGAAGGCCTCTACCAGACCTGTGCGAGCACCGACGCCAACTACGTGGCCCCCGCCGCCTTCGGCATGGCCCGGGTCCGGGCCGCGCGGGGGGACGTCGGGGGAGCTGTCGCGGCACTGGATCTGGTGCCCCCCACCAGTCGCAGCTTCACCGAGGCCCGACGACTGCGCGCTCTGCATCTGTACGAGTCGGCGGACTCGCTGCCCGTGCTGTCCCAGGCGATGAGCAGCATAGACGGCGTACGGCTCGATCAGGTGGAGAAGGCTGAACTGACCGGGCAGATCCTCGAGCGGGCGCTGCATCTGGTCCACACCGCCGGCCCCAACGCCCAGGTCAAAATCGGGAGCTACCAGGCCGACGACGCCTCGTTGCGGGACGGGTTGGAGCAGACCTACCGGGCGCTGGCGGGAGCGGCCCCGACCGAAGCCGAACGCTACGCGATGGTGGACAAAGCCAACGGCGTGCGAAGGTGGACCCTGACATGAGCGGTCTCCCCCCACCGGTTCCGCCGGCCCCCATCGCGGCCGCGCTGTGCCCGCAATGCGGCGCGGAAGTAGCGCCGAGCGAGCAGTTCTGCGAGGCCTGCGGGGCGGCGCTGATCCCCTCGGTCCGGCCCGAGCCACCCCCCGCGAACGAGTCACCGATCACCCTGTCCCAGCCGGTGCGCCCGACCGGCCGCAATACCGATAACGAACCCACCTTGTCGATGCGCCGACCGTGCCTGAGCTGTGGTGGGGTGGTCGGGGCCGACGGCTACTGCGAGACCTGCGGCACGAAGGCACCCAGTCAACGCGATCACTACGTGGAGCAGCCCGCTTCGTGGGTGGCGGCCTGCTGCGACCGCGGCATTCGCCACCACCGCAACGAGGACGCCACCGCCATCGCTGCCGAAGCGGCCGCGGGGTCCCGGGCCGTCCTCATCGTCTGTGACGGAGTGTCGACCTCCGAGGACTCCGACGTCGCCAGCCTGGCGGCCGCCCGCGCCGCCCGCGACCTGCTCGTGGCATCCCAGCCCAATGGACTCGGACTCCCGGAAAGCCGGGCGGCGGCCCTCGCCGGTGCTTTCGAGCGGGCCGTCGACGCCGCCAACGACGCAGTGATCACGAACACCCGACCCGACAGCAAGAACGCCGCCGCGGCCACGTTTGCCGGTGCAGTGCTGGACGGGAATCTCTGCGTCTACGCCAACGTCGGGGACAGCCGGGCCTACTGGATACCCGATCCCGGCGGGGCCGAGCCGGTGCTGCTGTCCCTCGACGATTCCGTGGCCCAGCTGCGGATCGACTCCGGAGTGTCGCGAGACGAAGCCGAGCGCGGCCCCCAGGCCCACGCCATCACCAAGTGGCTCGGCCGCGACGCCCCCGATCACACCCCGAGAACCGGGTCGATCACCGTCGCAGGGCCGGGCTGGCTGCTGGTCTGCTCCGACGGGCTCTGGAACTACGCCTCAGAACCCGGACACCTGCAGGATCTGATCGCCCGACTCAGCGGCTCGGTCGGCACCGGACCGCTCCCCCTGGCCGAGGCGATGGTCCGCTGGTCGAACGAGCAGGGCGGCAAGGACAACATCTCGGTGGCCCTGGCTCGTTGCTGATCGGCCGCCCAGATATCCAGCATTGAGATCAAGACCGAGATCAAGACCGAAAAGGATCGAGGACATGGCCGAGTTCACCGCCACCGTCTACCAGAACGAGTTCCTGCCCGAGGGTGGCACCGACGTCAACGCGATCGTCACGATCACCTGCACGGGGGCCGGCGAGGCCGGGCGCAGCGGGGCCGGCGATGCCGGGGAGATCATCATCGTCGACACCTCGGGGTCGATGGGTCGGACCAAGATCGAAGCTGCCAAACAGGCCGCGTCGGCCGCCCTCGACCAGATCCTGGACGGCACCTGGTTCGCGGTCGTGGCCGGCACCCACACCGCCTATCTGGCCTACCCGCCGGCGCGGGCCGGAGCCGGCATGGTCAGGATGGATCGTCAGACCCGGTTCGAGGCGCAACAGGCCGTTCAGATGTTCCGCTCCGACGGCGGGACAGCGATGGGAACCTGGCTGGTGCTGGCCGGGCGACTGTTCGACTCGATCCCGTTGCTGGCGCAGCGACACGCGATTCTGCTGACCGACGGCGAGAACCACAACGAGTCCGCCGAACAGTTGACCAGCGCCATCCATGCGGTCACGGGCAAGTTCCAGTGCGATTGCCGCGGCGTCGGCGTGGACTGGCAGGTCGCCGAGGTGCGCCGGATCGCCCAAGCCCTGTTGGGCACCGTCGACATCATCCCCTCCGCGGACAAGATGGCCGAAGTGTTCGACGCGTTGATGCAGCAGTCGATGAGCCGGGGCGTGGCCGACGCCGAGTTGCGGGTCTGGGCGCCGCAGGGGTCGCAGGTCATGTTCGTCCGCCAGGTCTCCCCCAGCGTGGAGGATCTGACCCAACGCCGGGTCGAGGTGAACCCGCTCACGGGTGGTTACCCCACCGGGTCGTGGGCGGACGAGTCGCGCGACTACCACGTCAGTGTCCGTCTGTCGGCGAAGGGGATCGGGCAGGAGCAGTTGGCCGCCCGGGTCCAGCTGGCGGTCGGCGGTGCCGTCCAGGCCCAGGGCCTGGTGAAGGCCAAGTGGTCCAGCGACGAGGGTTTGACGACCCGGATCAACCCGGAGGTGGCCCACTACACGGGTCAGACCGAATTGGCCGAGGCGATCCAGGAGGGCCTGGCGGCCAAGGCTGCCGGAGATGACGCCGGGGCCACGACCAAGCTGGGTCGAGCCGTCCAGTTGGCCGCGCAGACCGGCAACGAGGAGGTCACCACGCGGCTCCGCAAGGTGGTCGACATCGACAACGTCGAAACCGGCACCGTCCGGCTGAAGCGGTCGATCGACAAGGCGGACGAGATGGCCCTCGATACCGCCTCCACCAAGACCACGAGAGTCCGCCCATGAGCGGTATTGTCCGGCTCACGCACGCTCCGCGCCTCACTCCCGAGAGGCTTCGCTCATGACCGTGATCTGCCCCGCCGGGCACACCTCGGAGGCCGAGGACTATTGCGACGTCTGTGGGATGCCGATCGACGCATCCGCGCCGGCACCGGCCTCACCCCCGCCACCGACGGACCTGCCGGCCGAGTCGCCCGTCGCGACCGCGGTCGGCCAGCCCTGCCCGCACTGTGGCACGGAGAACGCCACCGAGGCTCTGTTCTGCGAGGCGTGCGGATACGACTTCACCACCGGCAGCCTGCCTCGCTCGGCTGCCCAGCCGGCAGCCGCTCAACCTGAAGCGGCCCAGTCACATGGGGCCCAGCCAGAAGGTGCCCAGCCGGAGGCCGACAAATCGGGGGAGGATCAACCGGAGGATGCAACTCCGCTCAGCCCGGTCGCCGGTGATTCGGCCAGTGTGACTCCCAACACGGAGTTCGACTGGGTTGCGGAGGTGTGGATCGACCCGGCGTGGTACGAAGCGCAGGACAGTCCGGATCCGCTGCCCTCCCCGGGCCTGCCGGACGTCGTACCGTTGCGTAACACCTCAGTGCTCGTGGGCCGCAAGTCGGCCAGCCGCAACATCAATCCCGACATCGACTGCGGCACCGACTCCGGCGTCAGCCGTCGCCAGGCGCAGCTGACGACCGACGGCCGCCGCTGGTTCGTCGAAGACCTCGACTCGGCCAACGGAACCTTCATCGGACCCGCCAGCGGGGCGCTGCCGGACGACCCGATCGCGGTCGGCAGCAAACACGAGCTCGACGCGGACGACCGGGTCTACGTCGGCGCCTGGACCCGGCTGGTCATCAGGGAGGCGACCGAGGAGGAGAAGGCGGAGCTCAGCTGACCGGACCGGCGCTTCGGCTGGCGATCGCCACCACCGCATCCAGGTCCGCGGACTGACGGAGCGAGCCGGTGAGACCTCCGGCGCTGAACGCTTCGAGCAGAGACGGCGCCTGGGCACGACTGGTTTCCATGATCAGGTGCCCGGAGGCGCCCAGCCAGTCGGGCGCGTCGGCGATCACCCGGCGTTGGACGCCGAGGCCGTCGGGACCACCGTCCAAGGCCACGGGCGACTCGAAGTCTCGAGCCTCCCGCGGCATGAACGCCAGCTCCGCGCTCGGAACGTATGGAGCGTTGACGAGCAGCACGCCGACGTGTCCCCGCAACCGGTCGGGCAGGGCGTCGAACAGGTCCCCTTGGAAGACGCGGTCAGCAGGCAGGTTCCGGCGAGCGCAGGCGACCGCGAGCGGATCCAGATCGGCCGCATACACGCTCAGGTCGCTCCGCCGGTTCGCCACTGCCGCACCGAGCGCCCCCGATCCGCAGCAGAGGTCGACGACCACAGCGTCGGCCGCGGACCGGGCCACCGCCTCGACGACCAGGAGCTCTGATCGGCGCCGCGGGACGAAGACTCCCGGGTCGAGGGAGATCCGGAGACCGGCGAACTCGGCCCAGCCCAGCACGTGCTCCAACGGGACGCCGCTCAGCCGGCGCTGGAGCAGCGCCTCGAGCTCGGCGGACCGATCGGCTGCCTCCAGCAGCAGGGTCGCTTCCTCCTCGGCGAAGACGCAGCCCGCGGCCCGCAGCCGCTCGACTACCCTGTGTGGGCGGTGTGGCACGGTTGGCTGTACTGCTCGTACGTCAGTTCCAGGAGGAACTTGTGGAGATCAAGGTCGGCATCCAGCACGTCAACCGCGAGATCATCGTGGACAGCTCCGAGAGTGCCGACGCCATCGAGAAGGCGTTCGCCAAGGCGATGGCCGACGGCGGTCTGTTGAGCCTGATCGATCAGCGAGGCCGGAAGGTGTTGATCCCGGCCACCGCGATCGGCTACGTCGACGTCGGCGAGGAGAACGCTCGGCACGTCGGTTTCGGCTCGGTCTGACCTCAAGCGCTCAACCCGAGCTGAGCCATCCGCTGCGTGTGGTTGGCGACGAGTCGGCTGAACATCCGGCTGATGGCCGCGAGATCCATGCCGGGCCGATCCACCGAACCGGTGAGCAGACTGGTCAGCGCATCCCGGTCGGCCGCGACCCGCTGCGCCTGGCTGAGCGCTTCGCCGACCAGGCGCCTGCCCCACAGCGCCAGCCGGCCGGCAACCTTCGCGTCAGCCGCGGTCGCGGCCCGCACCCGCTCGATCACGTACGCGTCGTGGCCTTCGTCGGCGAGCACTTCGTGGACCAGATTGCGGGTGTCGGCGTCCACGAAGGCGGCCACCTCGCGATAGAAGTCGGCCGCGAAGCCGTCTCCGACGTACGCCTTGACCAGGCCCTCCAGCCAATCCTTCGGTTTGGTGTGCCCGTGGAATGCGTCGAACGGCGCGTGGAACGGGCCCATGGCCGACAGCACATCGGCGTCGAAGGTGGCGAGGAAGCCCCGCACCCGTTCGAAGTGATCCATCTGGCGGGCGGCCAGGGTGGACATCAACACCCGGTCCGCCAGCGTCGGGGCACCGCCGGCGTCCTCGGCCAGCCGCTCGAACGCGGTGAGCGCGCCGTAGGCCAAGATGCCGAGCAGATCGACGGCCCCGGCCCGGTACTCGGCGTCGGCACCAGAACCGGGAGCAGGCTCGACAGCAGGCTCGGTCATGGTCTTCAGCCTAGCCAGCGGCGTGCCGGCAGATCGGTGATCGGACCGGACTCGGCTAGACTCGGCCGAGTACCCGACAAAAGGCAGACAACTGAGCAACGAAACGGCCCCTCCTCTAGCGGAGGCCGACACCCCAATTCACCCCATGACTGGCGACGCCCCCGCTAGCGATCCCGACACTGACGGAGATCCAGCGCCGGCCCAGACGTTCCGCGACCTCGGCGTGCTGCCCGACATCGTCGACGCCTTGTCCGACGTGGGCATCGTGCACCCCTTCCCCATTCAGTCCATGGCGATCCCGATCGCCCTGACCGGCACCGACATGATCGGTCAGGCCCGCACCGGCACCGGCAAGACACTGGCCTTCGGCATCACGCTGCTGCAGCGGATCGTGGCGCCGCACGAGCGGGACTACGACACCCTGGCCAAGCCGGGAGCCCCGCAGAGCCTGGTGGTCACGCCCACCCGGGAACTGGCCAGCCAGGTGAGCGCCGATCTGAGCACGGCCGCGCGGCGACGCCAGGCGCGGGTACTCACCGTGTACGGCGGAGTCGGCTACGAGACCCAGCTGGAACAGCTCAAGAGCGGGGTCGAAGTGGTGGTCGGCACTCCCGGCCGGCTGCTCGACCTGGCCGACCGCCGGATCCTCGATCTGAGCCACATCAAGGTGTTGGTGCTCGACGAGGCCGACGAGATGCTCGACCTCGGGTTCCTCCCGGACGTGGAGCGAATCCTGGCCAAGACGCCCGAGCTCCGCCAGACCATGCTGTTCTCGGCGACGATGCCGTCGGCCATCGTCAACCTGGCCCGACGGCACCTTCGGCACCCGGTCAACATCCGCGCCGAGTCCGGTCACGAAACCACCACGGTGCCGACCACCGCGCAGTTCGTCTACCAGGCCCACGACCTGGACAAGCCGGAAGTGGTGGCCCGCATCCTGCAGGCCGAGAACCGTGACCGGGTGATGATCTTCTGCCGGACCAAGCGCGCCGCGCAGCGGGTGGCCGACGATCTGGCCGAGCGGGGCTTCGCCGCCACCGCGATCCACGGTGATCTGAACCAGATCGCCAGGGAGAAGGCGCTGAAGCGATTTCGATCCGGCACCATCGACGTCCTGGTCGCGACCGACGTTGCCGCCCGCGGCATCGACGTCGAGGGCGTCACGCACGTGATCAACTACGAGTGCCCCGACGACGACAAGACCTACGTGCACCGGATCGGCCGGACCGGGCGGGCCGGCGCGTCCGGGATCGCCATCACCTTCGTGGACTGGGCCGACCGGACCCGCTGGAAGGTGATCAACAACGTGTTGGGGCTGCCCTTCGAGGAGCCGCAGGAAACCTACTCGACTTCGCCGAATCTGTTCCACGACCTGGGTATCGACCCCAGCGCCAAAGGCCGGATCGTCGACGCCGAGCCGGCGGAACGCTCAGCCCGTCCGCAGCCTGACCACGGGCGGGGCGAGCGGTCAGCCGAACGATCCACAAAGCGGTCCGGCAGCCGGCCACCGCGTTCCCGCAGCCGGCAACGGCTGCGCAACGGGGTGCCGGTGGAGCGCCCGGGCGAGCAAGCCGACGGCTCGTCCGTGGTATTCGCGGCGGATGCCGCCCGCGACGAGTCGACCCCGCGTCGCAAGCGGCGTCGCACCCGATCCCGGGCTGAGGAGAAGGTCAGCACCGAGGACTGACCCCCGGGTCGGATCCAGTGCTCTCAGCGGGCGCGGCCCACCGGCTCGGCGAAGATCACCAGGTTGCTGTCGTAGCCTCCCTGGTCGGGTCGGTAGTCGCCGGTACAGGTGATCAACACCAGCCGGTGCTCACCGGCCTGGTCGAAGGCCCGGCCATCGGCCGCGAGTGCCTCCTTGGTGATGGTCCGGACCGCGGTCACCCGATACACCGCGCGATGTCCGTCGCCGCTCAACGTCACGCGGTCGCCGACGTCGGCCCGCAGCAACCTAACGAAGAAGCCCAACCCCTGGGTCCGCGAGTCGACATGACCCGCGATCACCGTCGATCCGAACGGGTCGCCGGCGAAGGCGCTACCGTCCCACCAGCCGAGGTGCCGGACGTTCTCGGGAACCTTCAGCTCACCGTCGACGGTCGCCGCCGGCTCGACAGCAGCCTCGCCACCCTCCGCCAGCGCCAGTTGCTCGGGCCGGAACCGAATCCGAGTGCTCGCGGCCGGTCGACCCTCTCGGGCCCGGCTGATCTGTGACGGCTCGTCGCCCGGCGCAGTGGCGGCGCTCGGGTCCCCGGATGCCGCCCCGGCCGGTGCCGGCAGGCCGGCGATCGTGTCCGCGGGTGCGCAACCGACCACGGCCGCCGTCACCAGCAGGGAAACCAGCGCGGCGGCGATTCGTGATCGAGCCGGAATCACCGAACCAGATCGACCTGGAGGCCGGACTCCGCCCCGACCGCCTGCCCACCGGTTCCGGTGTCCACCTTCTTCGGACGATCGGTACCGGTCGTCTTGACCTTCAGCACGTGGACGGCCACGTTCATGGTCTTCTTGGTCGGGTCACCCACCGCGTACACCCGGTTCAACGCCCCGCCCTGCACCGTCAACTTGAGCGGACCCAGGAACACCGGTGACGTCTCTCCGGTGGGCACGATGTCCACTGCGTACGTGTCGACGGGGACCACCAGGTTGAGCGACTCTCCGTTCTCCACATCCTCGAAGAGCACGTCGCCGTTCACCCGGATGTCGGCCGGCGGTACGGAGGCGGTGTGCGCCACGGTCAGCGACGACTTGTCCTTGGGGACCGCCTTCAGGTCATTGCGGTAGGCGGTCATGGTCGGCTTGGTGTCCTCGGGCGCCGGCAGGTGGGCCACCACATCCCAGCTGCTGCCCGCGCCGACCGTCACGGTGGCCTCGGCCAACGTCTTGCCGCTGGAACTGACCGACACCGAATGGTCGCCGGCCTTGACCTTGAACGGGCCCGCCACGGCGGTGGCCTTCAGGCCCTTCTCCACCTCCTTGCCGTCCACCCGGATGTCCACGGTGGCGGTCGTCAGACCCTGCACCAGATAGATGTCGGCGGAGTCGGCGGCCTCGCTGGGTGCGGCCAGCACACCGGCGCCGATCAGCGCAGCTGCCGACAACAGAACGGCGGTACGGAGCGAGCGTCGTCCCAACACAAGAACCCCCAAGAATGTAAAACCCTCGGCCCTGAACCCTGGCCATCAAATATCGCACCGAAGACCGAGCCGTGTGGCCGCTATCCACAATCCGTAACGGTCGCCGGGATGGATTGGTCAGCGGTGGAACTCCGCGGAGCCGATCAGGGGCGGGCCGCCAGCAGCTTCTCCGCGACGTCGCGGTAGGCGGCCGCGCCCTTGGATCGGCGCGCGGTGCTGAGGACGGAGCGGCCGAGGGCGGGGGCCTCGGCGAACCGGATCGACTTGGGGATCGGAGGGTCGAGCACGGGCACTCCGTAGTCCGAACCGATCCGCTCCAGCACGAGTTGCCCGTGGCTGGTGCGAGCGTCGAACAAGGTGGGCAGCACTCCCACCACCGTGAGCCGGCGGTTGGTCATCCGCTTCACGTCGTAGATGGTGTCCAGCAATTGACCCACTCCACGATGGCTGAGGGTTTCGCACTGCAGCGGGATCAGCACGCCGTGGGCGGCGGTCAGAGCCAGGGTGGTCAGGATGCCGAGGGATGGCGGGCAGTCGAGCAGGATCACGTCGTAGCGCTTCGCGACAGGTGCGAGGGCCGTCCTCAGCAGCTGCTCGCGTCCGGTGCGGGTCAGCAGCACCTGTTCGGCGGTCGCCAGCTCGATGGTGGCCGGCAACACGTCGACATCCTCCTCGGCGGACCGGATCACGTCGGCGGCCTGCGCCGTGCCGAGCAGTACCTGGTGTACGGACTCACCGATCGTCTCGGGGTCGTGACCCAGGGAGAACGTCAGACAGGCCTGCGGATCGAGATCGACCAGCAACACCTGTTGACCGAGCGCCGCAAGGGCCGCGCCCAGTGAGCTGACCGTCGTGGTCTTGGCCACCCCGCCCTTCTGGTTGGCGACGGCGATCACCCAGGCCCGGCGAGCCGGCACCCGACTTGTCACGCGGGCACGCCCAGCCGCCGGGTCAGCTCGCGATAGACCTGCTCGTCGGTGGTGTTGCAGCCGAGATCATGATCGGTCTTGCCGGTGCCGTGGTAGTCACTCGAGCCGGTGATCAGCACGCCCAGTCGGTCAGCCAGGGCACGCAGCCGACTCCGGGTGTCGGCGTCGTGATCCTGGTGGTCCACCTCGATTCCGTCCAAGGAATGCTCGGCGACCAGCTGCTCGAGTACCTCCGGCGGCAACAGACGTTCCCGGCCGCGACCCCACGGGTGGGCGATCACCGCCACCCCGCCCGCCGCATGCACCAAATCGACACCGCGACCGATCTCGATCGCGTACCGCGGTACGTGAGCGGGCCCGCCGTCGGCGAGGTAGCGGTCGAAGGCCTCCGTACGATTTCGGACGTGGCCCGCCGCGACCATGGCGTCGGCGATGTGGGGGCGACCGACCGACGGACTCGACCCGACCTGGGCCATCACCGCCGCCTCCGACACCGGCGCCCCCAGCTCCTCCAGCCTGGCCAGCACGGGTAGCAGCCGGCCGAGCCGGCCGCCCTGGACCCGGGCCAGCTCCGCCGTCAGCGTCGGGTGTCCCGGGTCGGCTCCGTAGGCGAGCAGATGGACACTTTGGTGTTGACGGGCGCAGGACAGCTCCATCCCTCGGAGGACCGTCACGCCCCGCTCGACACCGGCGGTCTCGGCCTCGTCCAAACCGTCGAATGCGTCATGATCGGTAAGCGCCACCACGTCGAGTCCGGCCCGGGCCGCGGCGGCGACCAGCTCCGTCGGGCTGTCGGTGCCGTCGGACACCGAGGAGTGCGTGTGCAGATCGATCCGCATGCCACCAAGCCTTTCACGCGCACCAAGCTGCGAGTGTCGGGTGTCTCAGGCGCGGCCGGGCTCTGACGACGAGGAGTCGACAACGCTTCCCGTCGACGACCGAGGACGAAGAGTCCGGTCCGGGGCGCCCGAGACGCGCGAGCAGCTTGCAGTAAGGTCAGCCGCGGTTCAGCAGGGCCCGGGCGAAACGCAGTCCGACCGAGACCCGGGCCAGATCCGGTTTGGCTTCACAGATGAGCTTGAGCGTCCGGATGGCGTCGGAGGCCGCCGGCGTCGCCTTCTCCCACGTCGCCACCTGCTCCTTGGCCGACCCTTCGCCGCCGGTCGCGGCCATCACCTCGGCCACCAGCTGGGAGTGCACGGTGTGCAGGTCGTCCCGGAGCGCCGCGCGGGCCATGGTCTGCCAGCGATCGTCGCGAGGCAGTTCGACGATGCGGGCCAGCAGCCGGTCCAGGCCGAGTCGCTGACCGAAGGCGAAGTGCACGGACGCGACCCGTTCGACGTCGATGTCGTCCGCCTGGGCGGTCTGCACAATGGTCAGGGCCGCGTAGGCCGCCGGCAGGGCCGCGGTCGCGCTGGCCAGGTCCTCCGGCACCCCGGCCCCTACGTAGCTGCGCATTCGCTTGTCGTAGGTCTCCTTCTCCCGGCTGGCCAGCAGGCTCGGCAGCGCCTGCTGGACCGTGCGAACGCCCGCGGTGAACTGCTCGACGGCGGGCGTGATGGCGACGGGCCGACGTCGGTTGTTGACCAGCCAGCGGGTGGCCCGTTCGATCAGGGTACGAACTTCGATCCGCAGCGCGGTCTGGACCTGAGCGTCGACCTGATGGTCGAGGGCGACGATCTTCGCTTCGTGCTCGTGGGCGCCGAAGATCTCCCGGGCCGCGATGTGGGCCCGGATCACGTCGGCGGCACTCGCTCCGGTCTCGGAGGAGAGCCGGTGGAAGCAGGTGATGCCCGAGGCGTTGACGAAGCGGTTGACCACCACCGTGGTGATGATCTCCCGGCTCAGCCGGTGGGCCCGAATCGCCTCGGCGTAGCGTTCCCGCAGCGCCGTCGGGAAGTAGTTGATCAAGCGATCGGCCAGGTACGGGTCGTCCGGGAGGTCCGAGGCGAGGATCTCGGTCTTGAGGACGATCTTGGTGTAGGCCATCAGCACGGCCAGCTCCGGAGCGGTCAGCCCACGGTTCTCGCTGCGTCGCACCTCCATCTCCTCGGTGCTGGGCAGGAATTCGATCTCGCGGTCGAGCAGCCGGCGGTCCGATAGCCGCTCCATCCAGTCCTCGTGCACCCCGGCCATCGACGCGGCCTGGAACACCCCGTTGGCCAGGGCGAGGTTCTGATCGTAGTTGTGGGCGAGCACCAGGTCCGCCACCTCGTCGGTCATGGAGGCGAGCAGTTCGTCGCGATCTGTCGTCGACAGTCGGCCGGCCGCCACTTCGCCGGCCAGCAAGATCTTGATGTTGACCTCGTAGTCGGATGTGTCCACCCCGGCCGAGTTGTCGATGAAGTCGGTGTTGATCCGACCGCCGCAGGTGTCGTACTCGATCCGTCCCCGCTGGGTGAGCCCCAGGTTGCCACCCTCCCCGACGCATCTCGCCCGGAGCTGCGCCCCGTTGACCCGGACGCCGTCGTTGGCCTTGTCGCCCACCTGGGCGTTGCTTTCCGAGGTCGCCTTGACGTAGGTGCCGATGCCGCCGTTCCAGAGCAGGTCCACCGGCGCGGTCAAGCAGGCGGTGATCAACTCCGCCGGGGAGAGGGCCTGCACCGAGGAGGGGATGCCCAAGGCGGCGTGCATCTCGCTCGTGACGCGGATGGACTTCAGGGTTCGCGGGAAGATTCCACCGCCGGCGGAGATCAGACTCTCGTCGTAATTGGCCCAGCTCGAGCGTGGCAGGGCGTACAGGCGTTGTCGCTCGTCCCAGCTGGCGCTCGGATCCGGATCGGGGTCGATGAAGATGTGCCGGTGGTCGAAAGCCGCCACCAATTTGGTGTGCTTGCTGATCACCATGCCGTTGCCGAACACGTCGCCGCTCATGTCCCCGATGCCGACACAGGTGAAGTCGTCGGTCCGGGGATCCAGCCCCATCTCCCGGAAATGTCGGATCACCGACTGCCAGGCGCCGCGGGCCGTGATGCCCATCGCCTTGTGGTCGTAGCCGGCCGAACCCCCCGAGGCGAAGGCGTCCCCGAGCCAGAAGCCGGCCCCCATCGAAATGGCGTTGGCGGTATCGGAGAAGGTCGCGGTCCCCTTGTCGGCGGCGACCACCAGGTAAGGGTCGTCGCCGTCGTAGCGGATCACGTCGGTCGGCGGAGCGACGTGGCCCTCGATGATGTTGTCGGTGACGTCGAGCAGGCTGGAGATGAAGAGCCGGTAGCACGCGACGCCTTCGGCCAGCCAGGCCTCGCGGTCGATGGACGGATCGGGTAGCCGCTTGGCGTGGAACCCGCCCTTCGCGCCGACCGGCACGATGACGGTGTTCTTGACCATCTGGGCTTTCACCAGGCCGAGGATCTCGGTTCGGAAGTCCTCGGCACGATCCGACCAGCGCAACCCGCCGCGGGCGACGGCGCCGAAACGGAGGTGCAGCCCCTCCACCCGGGGCGAGTAGACGAAGATCTCGTACGCGGGCTTCGGCTCGGGCAGGTCCGGGATCTTTTTCGGTAGCAGCTTGAAGGCCGTGGCCTCCCGGCCGGACTGATAGACGTTGGTCCGGACGGTGGCGTCCATCGCGGCCAGGTAGGCCCTGATGATCTTGTCGTGATCAAGACTGGCGACGTCGTCCAGCCCGACTTTGATCTTGTCCCGGAGCTCCTCGAGGGTCTCCTTGCGGTCCTTGAGCGAGCCGCGCCGCTGCGGGTTGAACTTGGTGTCGAACAAGACCACCAGCTGCCGGGCCAGGTCCACGTTGGCGGTCAGGGCGTGGGCGATGTAGCTCTGGGAATAGGTGGCCCCGCCCTGGCGGAGGTAGCGGCCGATGGCCCGCAGGATGCTGACCTGGCGCCACGACAGTTCGGCCGCCATCACGAGCGCGTTGAACCCGTCCGGCTCGCTCAGACCGCGGTAGGAAGCGGAGAAGGCGTCGATGAACCGCTCCCGGGCCTCCGTCGGCCATCGACTCTCGACCGCCTGCCCACCCCCCGGCACGGTCACCCCGAAGTCGTAGATGAAGGCCCGCCGGTCGGGGCCGAGCTGCAGCTCGTACGGACGCTCGTCGACGACGTCCACACCGAGCAGCGATAGGTGCGGCATGATCTTGGACAACGAGAGCGGCTCGCTGCGGCGGAAGATCTTGAGCCGCAGGTCGGCCTCGTCGTCGGGCCGGTCCGGCCGGTACATGGCCATCGCCATGTCCGACTCGTCCCGCAAGCCTTCCAACGCCTGCAGGTCGAGGATGCCCTGCCGCGCCGTGTAGTCCTCCTTGTACCCCTCCGGGAGCCCGCCGACCAGGATGCCGAGTGTTTCGGGATGCTCGCTGCTGGTGAGGATCTCGGCGAACTCGTCGTTCCAGGATCGGGTGGCCTGGGTCAGCTCGCGCTCCAGGGCCCGGACGTCGATGGTGCCCATCGACTCCCCCACCGGCATTCGCACCACGAAATGCAGCCGGGCCAGCACCGATTCGCTCACTCGCGCGGTGTAGTCGATCGACGCGCCGCCGAGCTGGCGCAGCAAGATCTCCTCCATCCGGTTCCGGACCGCGGTGGTGTAGCGGTCGCGGGGCAGGAAGACCAGGCAGGACAGGTAGCGACCGTACGGTTCGCGCCGGACGAAGAGCCGGACCTGCCGGCGTTCCTTGAGATGGGCGACCTTCTCCACGGTCGGGGCCAGCTCGTGCACCCGGGTCTGGAACAGCTCGTCCCGTGGATAGGTGTCCAGCACGTCCATGATCGCTTTGCCGCCGTGGCTGCTCTCCTCGTAGCCGGAGAGTTGGAGGATCTCGGCGGCCTTGTCCCGCAGCAACGGGATCCGGCTCACGGCCTCGGAGTAGGCCGAGGAGGCGAACAGGCCGAGGAATCGGCGTTCCCCTGAGACCCGACCGTTGGCGTCGAACTGGCGGAAGCCGAGGTAATCCAGGTAGGCCGGGCGATGGATCCGGGACTTGTAGTTGTCCTTGGTGATCACCATCAGGTCGTGCCGAGCCCCGTCGGCCCCGGCCTTGGGCAAGGCGTGGAAGGCGCCCGGGGCGTCCTGGTCGGCACGCAACATGCCCAGGCCGGTGCCGGGCACCGGAACCGCGGACGGCGTGCCGTCGGTCTCCACCAGCTCGTACTCGCGGTAACCGAGGAAGGTGAAGTGGTTGTCGATCAGCCACTCCAGCAACAGCCGAGCCCGGGCCGCCTCCTCGAACCGCCCGCCGACCAGACTCGGGTCGTTCAACAAGCCGATGGTCTCGTGGGCCCGGGTCCGCATTTTGGCCCAGTCCGACACCGCCTCTTCGACGAGCCGCAGCACCTCGATCAGTCCGGACTCGAGATCGGCGCCGAGTTCTTCCGGGTTCGGACCCTCGGTTCGGATGGGCGGCAGCACCTCGACGTGCATCCAGGACTCGGGCGTACTGGCCGGGTCGTTCTGCGCCTCCTCGGTGGTGAGGATGGATTCCAGGACGCCGTCGAGATCGCGACGAACCAGGAACTGGGGATGAAAGATCTCGCGGATGCTCCACCCCTGGCGGAGCATCTCCATCGTCACCGAATCGACCAGGAAGGGCCGATCGTCGGTAACGATCTGGATGACGGTGGCCCCGCCGGCCGACCAGCCGTCGTCGGCGGCCACCGGCGTCTGGATGTCGATGGTGGCACGCGCGGCCGGCCGCCGAAGCGCCAGCCGGTAATGACTCTCCACGAGGCCGAGCAGATCCTCGATGCTGCGCTCGTCGACGTCGGCGGCGTCCACGTGCCGGAAGTAGTGCCGGAGGAACGCCCGCACCTTCTCCGGTTCCTGGCCGAGCTCGTCGGCGATGGCGGCGCCACGGGCGGCGACCGCAGCGATCTTCTCCGACTTCTCCTGCTCGAGTTCAGCCTCGAATGTCGTCACGATCCAGCCCATCTGCTCCGCGGCGGCGCACCACGTCGTGCCCCGATATCACCGACTTTAACCCTCCGGATCCGGTCGCGGTGGCTCCGTCACCACGTCACGTCGCCATGCCATGATGGCCGCCATGGACATCTCTTCCCGGATCGAGTTCGCGGCGCCGGTCGAGACGGTATTCGCCATGATGACCGACCAGGCGTACCTGGAGGAGGTCTGCAAGGCGAGTCGCGCACTCAACTACGAGGCCACCGTGGCGGGCACGACGACCCGGACCTCCCGGCGGCTGCCCTCCCCTGAAGCGGCGGCTCGCTTCACCGGTCCCGAATTGACGGTGGTCGAGGAGATCACCTGGGATTCGGCGGCCGGGGACGGGACGCGGACCGGCCAGGTGGATCTGAGCATCCCGGGTCAGCCGGTCACCATGCGAGGCGAGATGAAGCTGTACGCCGGGGGCCCGGGCACGGTCGCCGAACTGACGGGGGCGCTCAAGGTCGCGATTCCCCTGCTGGGCAAGAAACTCGAGCAGTCGTCGGCCCCGGCGGTGCTGGCCGGATTCCGGACTCAGCAGCAGGTGGGGAACGACTGGTTGGCCCGGATCTGACCATGCCGGCGCTCGGGGTCATCGGGACCGGGGCGGTGGGGCAGGCGATCGCCGGGCGTGCCGCCGAGGTCGGCTACCAAGTCCTGGTCGGGGCCCGCACCGCGGACTCGGCGAGCCTGGCTCCCTTCGCGGGCCGGGAGGGGATCACCACCGGGACGTTCGCGGACGCGGCCCGGTCGGCGCCGCTGGTGGTGAACGCCACGAACGGCAACGTCTCCCTCGACGCGCTGCAGGCCGCGGGTGCCGACAATCTTCGGGGCAAGGTGATCTTGGACCTGGCCAACGAGTTGCACCGCGCCGAGACAGGAGCCGTGGTCCCGGGGGCCTCCCCCGAAAACTCGTTGGGACTGCGGATCCAGCAGGCCTTTCCCGAGGCCGAGGTGGTCAAGGCCCTGAACACCATGAACAACGCGGTGATGATTCATCCGGAGCTCATTCCCGGTGATCATCTGGTGTTCTTGGCGGGCGATAGCGCTGCCGCCAAAGATCAGGTGCGGGAGCTCCTGCACGCCTTCGGCTGGCGAGAACCGCAGCTGCTCGACCTCGGCGGCATCGAGGCGGCGGCCGCTACCGAGATGATGATGGCCATCTGGCTCCGGATCGGCGCCGCCCGCGGTTGGGACGCTCCACCCTTCAACTGGGCCATCCACAGCGCCGACTGACGCCGAGAAGTAGTCTCTCCCGCTCATCGGCGGCCGAAAACCGGGACAGTCTACTTTTCGAGTCGCCTAGGCCGGCATCCCATACCCGTGGTCGGGTGGCTGGAGGGTCCACCCGTCCCGGCTTCGGTCGCGGCGCAGGCCGTCGCATCGTGCGGCAGTCAGTCGGTCCCGGAGACGCCGGCGGTAACGGGACAGGTCGCCCTTGTCGGCTCGGACCACGAGAAGGCCGGCCCGCTCGAACAGCTCCTCGCGGGCGTTGTCCTCGCGATGCTGATCGCGATCCCGATGACCGCCCGGAGTCCGGGTGCTGTTCCAGGAGCCGCCGTCGTACTCCAGCACCAGTCCCGCATCGACGTCGAGCAGGTCCGGCACGCCGAGGAATCTTCCGGCCCGGTCGAAGATCCCGGGCACCGATGCACGATGCAGCCGGGGTGGAAGTATCACCGAAACGGGGATCGGCCGCGTGGTGTGATCGTCGAGCCCGTCCAACAGATCACTCCCCAGCGCGAACGCCGCGGCCCAGCCGCCGAGCACCGCTCCGACCGGAGCGACGGCTGCCCCCTCGACGACGCGCTGGGTGGGAGTCGAGGAGATCCCGGCCGGCACGTCGAAGCCGCGCGTCGTGCGGCGCCACCGCGGACCGTCGAGCACGTGCTTCGAGTGCCCACGGCGGACAAGCTCCGCCGCCGACACCGGTCGCACCGTGGACGGCAACTCCCGCAGGAACCTGCTCACGGTGCTCACTCTGAGCCTCGCCAGCGCCTCGTGTACCCCTATCCACAGCGCGGATTCCTCGACAAGTATCCTCTCCCGCTTCCCGAGCGAGGAAAATCGGGAGACCCTACTTCTCGCCGCGCCGCCGTCACCCCATGTGCGGGTAACCGTGGCTACGGGGCGCGACCAGGGTTTCCTTGATCGAGCGGGGACTGGTCCAGCGGATCAGGTTCCACAGTGAGCCGGCCTTGTCGTTGGTGCCCGACGCCCGGGACCCTCCGAACGGTTGCTGCCCGACCACGGCTCCGGTCGGTTTGTCGTTCAGGTAGAAGTTTCCGGCGGCGAAGCGCAACGCTTCGGCCGCCCGAGTGAGAGCGGCCCGGTCTTCGGACAGAATCGCCCCGGTCAGGCCATACGGAGTGGCCTGATCGACTTCCGTCAGGGTCTGGTCGAAGTCGCCGTCGTCGTAGACGAAGACTCCGAGGATCGGGCCGAAGTACTCGGTGGTGAGCACTTCGTTCCGGGGGTTGTCGCTGGTGATGATCGTCGGCCGGACGTACCAGCCGGTTCGGTCGTCGGTCCCGCCGCCGGCGACGATCGTGGTCTCGTTCGAGGCCTCGGCCCGCGCGATCGCATCCCGGTGCTTGGCGAAGGCGCGCGCATCGATCACCGCCGAGGTGAAGTTGGACAGATCGCGTACGTCTCCGACCCGCAGCGCCTCGGTCTGCTCGACGAGCTCGGCCCCGAGCCGATTCCAGAGGCTGCGCGGCAGGTACGCCCGGGAGGACGCCGAGCACTTCTGCCCGGAGTACTCGAAGGAGCCGCGGATCAGGGCCGTCCGCACCAGGTCGGGATCGGCACTCGGGTGGGCCAGGATGAAGTCCTTGCCCCCAGTCTCCCCGACCAGGCGCGGGTAGCCCCGGTACCGGGTCAGGTTGCGGCCCACCTCCTGCCACAGGTGCTGGAAGGTGGCGGTGGAACCAGTGAAGTGGATGCCGGCCAGGCCGGGATGTGCCAGCACGACGTCGGAGACGGCGATCCCGTCCCCGGGCAGCAAGTTGATGACGCCGGGCGGCAACCCGGCCGCGACCAACAGGTCGTAGGTGAAGTGTGCTGCGAACTGCTGGGTCGGGCTGGGCTTCCAGATCACCGTGTTCCCGAGTAGGGCGGGGGCGGTGGGGAGATTGCCGGCGATGGCGGTGAAATTGAAGGGGGTGACCGCGTAGACGAAGCCGTCCAGTGGCCGATAGTCGGTCCGATTCCAGACGCCGGCCGCGGAGATCGGCTGATTCTCCAGCATGTCCCGGGCGAACGCGACGTTGAACCGCCAGAAGTCGATCAACTCGCACGCGGAGTCGATCTCGGCCTGCTGCACGGTCTTGCCCTGGCCCAGCATCGTCGCGGCGTTGAGGGTGTCCCGCCACGGTCCGGCGAGCAGGTCTGCGGCCCGGAGGAAGATGGCGGCTCGGTCGTCGAAAGCCATCCCCGCCCAGTCCGGGGCCGCCGCCAAGGCGGCGTCGACGGCCGCCTCGGCGTCGCGGCTGGTCGCGTGGGACGCGTGGCCGAGGACGTGGGCGTGGTCCGAGGGCATGGTGACGTCGAAGGGCTCCCCGCCGGCCGGCTCCCGAATGCCGCCGACCGCAGCGGTCAGCTCGATCGCGTCGGCTTCGGCCAGTTCCTTGAGCCGGGCCTCGAGGCTGGCCCGCTCGGCGCTCCCAGGGGCATAGCTCAGATTCGGCTCGTTGACCGGCAGCGGCACGGTGGTGATGGCGTCCACGACCTTCATTCTCCTCGTCCGGGGCGACTCGGGATCGGCTTCCTTGGGCGGAATCTTGGAGATATCGCAGTGAAACACGGCCCGCGAGCCCCCAAAGGCGAGGGAACCGGGCACCGGCTCCCGCTCGGGCGGCTGAGGCAGCGGGAAGGAACAGGAGTTGGCTAGCCGCCCCAGATGTCCTCCACGTACCGATGCTCGGAGCGCAGACCGGCCAGCCAGGCCTCGCTGTCGGACATCGGACCGCCGGCGTGCTGATGGTGGATGGCGGTGAGCGCGGCGCGCACGGCCGGCGCGATGGTGCGGGCGTTGCCGCACACGAAGACGTGCGCACCTTGCTCGAGCAGGGACCAGACGTCGTCGCCGTGATCTTGGATCGAGTCCTGGACGTACTGCCTCGGCTGACCCGGGACTCGCGAGAAGGCCGTCTCGACCCGGACGATGCCTTGAGCCTCGAAGTCCGCCAGCTCCTCGGCGTAGAGGTAGTCGGCGTTCGGATTCCGGCAGCCGAAGAACAACAGTGACTCCGTGACCGGGACCCCGCGCTGCTTCAGGGTCGCTCGTTCCTGCAGGAAGCCCCGGTACGGCGCCAGCCCGGTCCCGGCCCCGACCATGATCATCGGGACGCGGGGGTTCTCGGGTGGCCGGAAGCCGATACCCGGGTCACGTACGAAGACGAACGCCGTGCTGTTGCTTGGACTGGTCGCGAGGTGATTGGAGCAGATTCCGGCGAATTCTCCCTTGCCCGAGCGGGCTGGTCCGCGCAGCACGCCGGTGGTGATGCTGCAGACCCGCTCGCTCGCCAGGGGTGATGATGAAATCGAGTAGTAGCGCGGTCGCAGCGGCGACAGCAGGTCCAGGTAGACCTCGAAGGGGAGGACACATGCGGGGTACTGCTCGAGCAGGTCGAGCAGCGACCGGTTGGGCAGGAAGACCTGCTCGCGATACCGTGCCGAGGCCTCGGGGTCGTCACCGATGAGTTGTTCCAACCCGGCGCGCTGATCAGGATCAGCCGTGTAGCTCACCATGGTTTCGATGTCGGACCGTTTGGCGACGTCTTGCAGCTCGACGCAGCTGCCGAGCACGCCCAGCAACGGGGTCGGTTCGTCGATCGGCAGGTGGGTGTGCGAGCCCGATCGGGCGACGATCGTCAGATACTGCCCGGCGTCGAGACCGAAGCGGAACATCACCCGGCGCACGAGTTCGGCGTTGTTGCGCGGCAGCACGCCAAGATGATCACCCGTCTGATACCTCATGCCGTCCGGGAGGGCGACCTCGACGTGCCGGGTGGACCGCTCCGGCGGCTGGTCGTCGCGGGCCGTGGCCAACTCCCGATTGACCCGGATGAACGCCGGCGCCGCCTCGTACGACATGATCACCGGGTTGCTCTTCTGCCGGTTGACGATGGTGATGCTGAGCCGAGGTCCGGTTGCCGCCGGATCGACGGCGCCGGCCGGCAGGTCGAAGGCGGTCGCCAGGTCGGACCACAAGGTGTCGTGCCAGGTCCGGTAGGCCGCATCGAAATCCGACCGGACATCACCCTCGCCGCGCGGATGGATTCGTTTGGCGCCGAGCTCGGCGAGCGCGGTGTCGATCAGGATCGGCACGGCCTGATAGGTGGCCGCCCACTCGGTGTTGCCGCAGCCGAAGACGGTGTAGGGCGCATCCGATGGTCGTTGATCGGCGGGCGGGTCGTTCAGCCACGAGCAGAACTGCTTGGCGTTGGCCGGCGGCGCGCCGTTGTACGACGAGCTGACCAGGATGCTCGCCCCATCCGAGGGCAGGTCGCCGACATGATCATCGAGGGCGCCCACGACCACCGCGTAGCCGCGTTCGGTGCCCTCCTGGGCCAGCCGAGTCGCGATGCCCTCCGCCGTGCCGAGGTCGGAGCCGTAGAGCACCCGAAGGGGGGTGTCGTGCCGGTCCGCGGGGGCGAGGATCGGTGCCACTTCCTCGGCCGTCGGCTCGGCGGCTGCTCGCGTCGTCGCGGCGTCCAGGTGCCGGTCGGGTCGGGGAACGACTTGGATCCGCATCTCGTCGGGCTTGATGGTCAGCGTCGTCTTGATTTTCAGCTCGTAGTCGAAGGCGTCGACGAAGTCGAAGCGCTGCAGCAGCAGACCGAGCACCAGGATCGCCTCCTGCATGGCGAAGGCTCGGCCGATGCACGCGCGCTGGCCGGTGCCGAACGGCTTGAAGGCGTTGGGCGGCAGCGCGCCGAGCTTGTCCGGGGCGACGTGATCGGGGTTGTAGTCCTCCGCGTCGGGTCCCCAGACTGACTGGTCGCGGTGCAGAGCGGGGGCCATGACGATCAGTGGGGTCCCGGCCGGCAGTCGGTACCGGCCGCCGATCACGGTGTCTTCTCGGGGGTACCGGTTGAACCCGGCGGCGGTTGGCCACAGCCGAAGGGCCTCGTTGAGGACCTGCGTCACGTAGGTCAGTCGGTGAATCTGGTCGAACGTCGGTGCGAGCGTCCCGCCCAGCACCTCGTCCACCTCAGCTCTGGCCCGCCGGAGCACGTCGGGGTTCTTCAGCAGGAAGTAGATCGCAAAGGACAGCAGCCCGCTCGTGGTCTCGTGGCCCGCGATGAGGAAGGTGATGCACTGGTTGCGGATGTTCTCGTCGTCGAGCCCCTCACCGGTCTGGGGATCGCGGCCTTGGAGCATCCGGCCCAGCAGGTCGGTGTTGTCCGCGGCAACGCCTTGTTGCTTGCGCTCGACGATGATCGCATTGACGAGGCCCTCCATGTAGGCCTGGTCGTCGTCGAGTTGGCGCTTGGCCCGCACCCGAAGCCGCGTCTTGATGGGCATCTCGCGTCCCCGGGTCTGGGACTCGAGCAACGTCCGCACCATGGCCGACACGAAGGGGTGCGGCGTCTCCCGGTAGAACGAGTTGAACCGATAGCCGAACCCGCAGAGGGCGATGGTGTCCAAGGTGAGGTTGGTCATGTCGGCGGGCACGTCGACGGAGTCACCCGGGTTGAGGCGGTCCCACTTGTTGATCAGCTGGTCCGCAATGTCCTGCATCTTCGGCACGTACTGTTCCATGGCCTGCATGCTGAACGGCGCCATCAAGATCGCGTGGGCGCGCTGCCACCGCGGATCTTCGGTCCCGGAGGTGAACAGCCCGTGTCCCGCCACGCCCTTGGCCATCTCGACCAACCCGCGCCCGAGGAGCTTGTCGAACCGGGCATCGTCACAGACTTCGTTGACCAGTTCGGGTCCGCTGACGATGACCTGGGTGCCGGCGGGTGCACTCAGCTTGAAGATCGGCCCGTACTCCTTCGCCATCGTGATCAAGGCCTGAATCGGATTGTGGAGATCGATGTCGAAGATGTTGCCCAGCACGGGCACTCCCTTGGGCCCGGGCAGGTCCTCCAGGCCGATGGTCTCCTCGCTGCTGGCTCGGTCGGTCAAAGCGCCACCGCCATCTCACCCCAGATGTCCTCGAGGTAGCGGTCGGAGGCCCGCAGCCCGGCGAGCCACTGCTCTGCCGCCTCGTCGGACCCTCCGGTCTTTGCCTTATACATATCCATCAAGGCCGCCCGTACTCCGGGAGCCATGGTGCTGGCGTTGCCGCAGACGTAGATCACGGCGCCCGCCGCCAGCAGGTCCCAGACGTGATCCCGCTCGCGCTCGATCAAGTCCTGGACGTAGGTACGCGGCTGATCGCGCTCCCGGGAGAAGGCGACCTGCAACTCGGTGACGCCGGACTCCTCGAAAGCCTTGAGCTCATCGGCGTAGAGGTAATCTGTCGCGGAGTCCCGGCAGCCGAAGAACAGGATGGACTCCCCGATCGGTGCGCCACGGTCCTTCAGGTCAGCCCGCTCCTGCAGGAAGCCGCGGAACGGGGCCATTCCGGTGCCCGCGCCGACCATGATCATCGGGATGTGCGGGTTCTCCGGTGGCCGGAAGGGGATCGTCGGTTTGCGGACGAACGTGAACACCGTGCTGCCCTCGATGCTGCCCTCCAGATGACCGGACGCGACCCCGCAGTACTCGCCGTCGCCGCTGCGCGCCGGACCGCGCAGCACCCCGACCGTCAGGGCGCAGGTGCTGGTGGCGGCCGGCGAGGAGGAGATCGAGTAGTAGCGCGGCCTCAGCGGTGGCAACAGATCGAGGTAGACCTCGAACGGCAGGTCGCAACTCGAATAATGATCAAGCAGATCCAGCACGGTGCGCCGGGGCGCCGCGACCCGCTCGCGATAGGCCGCCTTGCCTTCGTCATCGAGGGCGGACATCCTCTCTAGCTCTGCCTTCTCACCCGCGTCGCTGGCGTAGCGGGCCAGCACGGCCAGATCGGTACGGCTGGCCATGTCCTGGAGCTCTACGCAGCTGCCCAGGATGCCGAGCAGCGGTGCCGGCTCGTTCAGGGGCAGGTGGGTGTAGGTGCCACTGGTCGGGTTGATGGTCACGTAGGTCCCCGCATCGAGGTTGAAGTGGGCCAGCACGCGCCGGATCAGGTCGACGTTGTTGCGCGGCAGCACGCCGAGGTGGTCTCCGGTCGCGTACTCCACGCCGGCGGGCAGCCGGAGCTCGACGTGCCGGGCGGACCGCCCATTGCCTCCCAGCAGCTCCCGGTTGGCCACCAAGGTGCTCGGCTGGGCCCGGTAGGACACCACGACGGGGTTGGTCGTCTGCCGGTTGACCATGGTGAGGCTCAGCCGTGGCTCGGTGCTGGATACCTGCTGGGCTTCGTCCGGCAGCGTCAGCCTGTCGGCCAGATTCGACCAGAGCTTCGCATACCAGTCCGAGAACTGGCCGTCGAAGTCGGCGCGCGCGTCACCCTCGCCCCGCGGCTGAACGCGGTCAGCTCCGTGGGCCTCGAGCTGGAGGTCGACCAGGGTGGGCACAGCCTGGTAGGTCGATGCCCAGTCCATGTTGCCGCAGCCGAAGACCGAGAAGGCCAGGCCGGCCCCGGCATCGGTCGGGGTGGCCGGGTCGGTGATCCAGCGGCAGAAGCGCTCGGCGTTGTCCGGCGGCTTTCCGTTGTACGACGCGCAGACGACCACCAGAGCGCCCTCGCGCGGCAGTTCTCCGGTGTGGTCGTCGAGGGCGCCGAGGGTGACGGCGTAGCCGCGGTCCGACCCGTCTTGGGCGATGCGGGTCGCGATTCCCTCGGCGGTGCCGAGGTTGGAGCCGAAGAGCACCATCAGCGGTGTGTTGTGACCCTCTCCGGGTCGGGCTGGATGCGACTTCGACTGCTCGGCGGCCCCACCGGTCGCGGGGCTCTCGGGGACCGCTCTCGTGATGGGCTGGGAACCGGTGGTTCGGCCGGGACGCAGCCGAAGGGTGATCTTCAGGCCGTCCGGCTTGATCGTCAAGCTCTCCTTGATCTTGAGCCGATAGTCGAAGGAGTCCACGAACTCGAACCGCTGCACCAGCATGCCGAGCACCAGCACGGCCTCCTGCATGGCGAACTGCCGGCCGATGCAGGCCCGCTGACCCGAGCCGAACGGCTTGAAGGCGTTGGGGGGCAACGAGGCCCTCGTCTCCGGCTTGAAGTGGTCGGGGTTGAACTCCTCGGCGTCAGAACCCCAGACCGACTTGTCGCGGTGCAGCATGATCGTCAAGGCGGTGATCGAGGAGCCCTTCGGAATCAGGTACTCACCGACCGACGCGTCGTTGTACGGATAGCGCGTGAAGGCGGCGGCCGTCGGCCACAGCCGCAGGGTTTCGTTGAGGATCTGGGTGATGTAGGTAAGCCCTTGCACCTGCTGATAGCTCGGCAGGATCGAGGTGTCGGTACCGAGCACCCGGTCGACCTCCTCCTGAGCGCGGGCAACCACCTCGGGGTGCTTGAGCAGATAGCTGATGGCAAACGACAACAGGCCGCTGGTGGTCTCGTGCCCGGCGATCAAGAAGGTCTGGCATTGGGCGATGATGTTGTCATCGCTCAGCCTTTCCCCCGTGCGCTTGTCCACCCCGGTGAGCATGCAGCTGAGCAGATCCTTGTGCTCGTCGGCGGTGCCGCTCTGCCGGCGCTCGTCGAGGATCTTGCGGACCTCGCTCTCCATGTAGCGGAAGTTCTCCGCCAGCTTCTTCTGGGCTCCGCGCCGAAGCTTCGTCTGGATGGGCAGCTCACGGCTCCGGGTCTGGCTCTCCAGCAACACGCCCATCATGGCGTCGACGAACGGGTGCTGGGTGTCGCGATAGAAGGAGTTGAAGCGGTAGCCGAAGCCACACAGCGCGATCGTATCCAGGGTCAGCCGGGTCATGTCGCCGGTCACATCGACCGGGTCTCCCGGGTTCAGCCGTTCCCACTTCTGCATCAGTTGGGCGGCGATGTCGTTCATCATGGGCAGGTAGTCCCGCATCGCCTGCGTGCTGAAGTTGGGCAGCAAGATGTTGTGCGCCTTCGACCAGTTCGGATCGTCGGTGTCGGACGTGAACAGTCCGGCGCTCGACCCGAACTTCCGGACGGCCTTCTGACCGTCACCGACCAGCTTGTCGAACCGATCGTCGTCGCACAGATCGTCGATCATGTCCAGGCCGGAGGCGATGAACCGGTCGCCGACCGGGGTCCGCAGCCGGACCATCGGTCCGAACTCACGGACCAGCTCCATCGCCGTTTGAATTGTGCGGTCGGATGGGACGTCGAACATGTTGCCGAGGACCGGTACGCCTTTCGGACCGGGAATTTCGTCAACGCTGCGTCCAGTCGGAGCTGTTGTGGTGGTATTCATGACGTCTTCTCCTGTGGGGCGTTGGGTTCGGCGAACTTTCGGGTACGAAGGAGGATCACGAGGCCGACAAGGACCGCCCAGGTGGGCAGGAGCAGCATGACGATGGGATTGCTCGTCGTGCTCACCAGCAAGAAGGCTGCCAGCAAGTAGCCGATCACGGCCAGCCACCGCGGCATGATTCCGGCGTTCGCGAGCAGCGTGGTGGTGGTCAGCGCGTACATGCCGGCGCCGCGAACGGAGTAGACGAACACCATGCTGTAGCCGACCGCCAGGAGCCCGCGCGCCACGTCCATCGAGGGCAGCGGGCCAGATCCCAGGTCTTTCAGCAGAGCTATGCCGCCGCTGGCGGCCGTGCCGGCGAACAGCAAGGCGATGAACAAGATCCCGGCCATCAACTGGAGTCCGTCCGGAATGGCCGAGGGCTCCGGCGTGCGGGTGCGGATCAGTAACCGGACGGTGTTCATGTGCCAGAGGAAGGCGATACCCGCGAACGGCACCAGGTAGAGCCCGACCGTGACCAGCACCGTGCTGTTTCCGGCGTAGAACGCCGCGAAGTCCGCATCGGACGCCTTCAGGTTCGGCGCCGAGTGGACGAACACCAAGGCCAGCGCGAGCAGGCCGGCGAAGATGATGCCGGTCACGCTGGACAGCCTCGCGTACTTCACGGTGTCCGCCATGGCGGGCCGCCGCTTCCGGCCGGCGGAAGCGTCGGCCAACGGTTCAGCCATGGGTCTCCTCCTCGTCAGATTCGTATCCGAGCTCATCGGCGGAGTCGGCCCGAGGGCGGCGCAGATCCAGCCCTTCGAGGACGCGTAACAGGTCGAGGGTGCTGGAAAACCCGTCTTGTTGTCCGTCCGGGGTCTGCAGCGTGCCTTCGAGGCGTCCGTCCCGATCGCGGTACACGTCGACGATCACCCGCATCACCTCACTGTCTCGGATCCGGACCGGCCCCGTCGCTGACAGTCCTTCCAGCAAACCTTCCAGTTCGTGGTTGGGTTAGGACAGCAATTGGGGGAGCCGCTCGGCGAGCTCGCGGCGCGAGTTGATGCCGGCCTTGGCGTAGATGTTGGTCAGGTGGAACGCGACCGTGCGGCTGGTGATGAACAACTCCAGCCCGGCTTCCGAGTTCGTCCGGCCGGCCGCCACCAGCCGGGCCACCGCCAACTCCTGCACGGTGAAGCCCAGGGCGTCGCCCGCGCTGGGTGGTCGGAGCCCCGCGGTGTGCAGCAGGTTGTCGCAGACGGCCAGGTACGGCTTCGCGTCGAGCCGCTGCAGCCGGGCGTGCGCGGAACGCAGCAGGTCGAGCGCCGGCCGCCGCTCGCCGGAGTCGAGTAAGAAGCGACCGTACGCCGTCTCGAGGCGGGCTCGGCTGAACTCGGCTTGGACGTTTTCACTCAAGCGCATGGCCGATTGGTAGGCCCGGCGGGTCTGATCCGGCGCCCCCCGAGCCTCGATGAGCGAGGCTCGGAGCCGGGCCGCCTCCAGGGCCGACCAGCCCGGCAACCGGCCCCCCGTCCGCTCCTCCACCGCCCTCAGGTCCGCCTCCGCCTGGTCGAGTTCACCCGACCCGAGCAGGGCCTCAACAAGCAACAGTCGCCAGGCGAGTGACCCGATCCCGTCCACCGGACCGAGCACCTCGGCGTCGTCGAAGGCGCGGAGCGCCGCGCGCATGCCGGCGCAGTCGCCCCGGGCCTGCGCGACGGTGGCCGCAGCCGTCGCGGTGTAGGCGCGACTGGCCCACCACGGCAATGCCGCCGAGGCTTGCCGCGCGACGGCCAGCCGAGTCTCGGCCTCGTCCCACTGACCCCGCCCCGCACTCAGATAACTGGACACCGCGTGGGTGATGCCGTAACCCAGCAGGATGCCGGCGTCCTGCGCCAGGGAGGTGGCGAGCTCCGCGTTGGTCGCCGCTCCGTCCCAGTCGCCGACCCGATACAGCGCCTCGGCCAGCGCCGTGAGCAGCATCACCCGCCCCTGCATCAGCAAACCGGGCGGACTGGCCCGGAGGACCTCCGTCAAGGCCGCGGCCGCCTCCCGCTCCCGGTCGGACCACAACGCCAGGACCGCTCGCAGCCCGGCCCGCTGCGCGGTCCGTTCTGCTCCCGACCCCGCATCGGCGTCCAGGAGGTCGAGGAGTTGGGTTGCCTCCTCCTGGCGGCCCTGCACCGCCAGCCCGAGGAGCAGCACGAAGCCGGCCACCGGGGCTGCGTCGGCGTCGGACTCGCTGCCCAGGTCGGCCTCCAGTGCTTCCGTGGCGAGCTCGACGGCCCGTACGGCATCGCCTTCGACCAGGCCCACCAGGCCCAAATAGGCGCCGATGATGGCCTGGTGACGGGACTGGTTCCGCTCCAGGGCGAGCGCGGCGGAGAGCTCCTCCCGGCCGCGGGCGAAGCGACCCGAGAGCACGGCGAGCTGGCCCAGCACACGGTGCCGACCGGCGCTCGCCGGCGTGGCCAGTACCGACGCCTCGAAGCGGATCGCCCGAGCGATGTCCCCGCCGGCCAGCATCGCGGCAACGGCATCGACGAGCCGGCGCCCCTTCTCCTCCGCGTTGGTGCTGAGATCCGCGGCAGCGAGCAAGTGGTCGGCGGCGGAACGCCAGTTCTGCTGCTCGCGTTCGGTCCTGCTCAGGCCTTCGAGTTCCTGGGCCAAGCCCTCGTCCGGCCCCACCGCCGCGGCCACCCGGTGGACCAGCGACGGCAGCCCGCCGAGCACATTCGCGGCTCGGCGATGCAGGTCATGCCGCCGGGCCGGCGCAAGGTCGGCGTAGATGGCGCTGCGGACGAGTTGGTGCGGAAAGGCAACGTCCCGGGGATGCCCGGGCGGAGCTTCGATCAGCAACCCGGCGCGGACGGCCTCGTCGAGGGCCACCACCGGATCCGGTACGTCCGCCACCATGACCACGTCCGACAGACCCCCTCGCGATCCCAAGATCGCGGCGGCGAGCACGAAGGTCTGTGCGGCCGGGCTCAACTTCGCCAGCCGGACCAAGACCAGGGAGGCCAGCGAGTGGGGGGCCGGCAACACCCCGGACGTCTCGAGCAGCGCCCCCGGGGGCAACTCTTCCAGCAATGCCCGCGCGTACAGCGGATGGCCACCGGTGTGCTCGTGCAGTCGCCGGCTGGCCTCCGGTGACATCGACACCCCGTCCAGCTCGGGTGACAGCCGCCGTAGATCCTCCGCACTCAGCCCGCCGAGCGGTAGGCGCCGGGTGAGCTGGCGTTGAGCCAACGCCCGCTCCCACGCCTCGGCCGACCCAGGGGCCGGGTCGAGCCGGGCACTGAGCAGGACCAGGATCTGGTCGCTGCGCAAGCGGCGAAGCACGAAGACCAGCGCCTGTACGGATCGTTCGTCAGCCCAGTGGGCGTCGTCGACCACCAGAACGATCGGCCCGGCGGCCTGCAGCTCCCCGAATCCTGACAGCAACGCGGCCCCGACCGCCAACGGATCCGACTCCGGGGACAGCTCGGCAGCCAGGCTCCGCAGCGCCTTCGCCCCGGCCGGCAAACTCGTCAGCAGCTGGCCGAGCACCCCGTACGGAAGGTCCACCTCGTCCTCGTCGCCACTCGCCCACAAAAGCTGGGCACCGGGCAGCCGCCGGGAGAACCGACGCAGCAGCGTGGTCTTGCCGATGCCGGCCTCGCCGGTCAGCCACACCAACCGCGGCTCGCCCGTCCGGGCGCGGGCCAACTCTTGATCCAGGACCGCCAGCTCCCCGGCCCGACCGACGAAAGCGTCCCCGCTGGACATTGGCGGGCTAGACGGCTTGGGCTTCGGCGTCGGCGCGGCGCTTCTTGGCCGCCTCGACCGAGGCCCGGAGGGCCGCAACCAGATCGACGACCTCGGCCTCTTTGGGCGCCTCAGGCTCCTCGGCCAGCGGGATCCCCTCGGCCTTGGACCGGACCAGAGTCTCCAACGCTTCCCGGTAGGAGTCGGTGAAGTCCTCGGGACGGAACTCACCCGCGAGTGCCTCGATGAAGGACTGGGCCATGGTCACCTCGGCGTCGGAGACCTTGACATCGGCGGGAGGTGCAGCGAAGGAGCCGTCGCGCAGCTCGTCCGGCCACAACATGGTGTGCATCCGCAGCACGCCGTCCACCGGGCGGATCAGGGCCAACGCCTCCCGCGAGCGCAGGGCGACCTTGACCACGGCTGACTGCCCGCTCTTCAGCAGCGCGTCCCTCAGCAACACGTACGGCTTGACCCCGGGCCCATCGGCTTGCAGGAAGTAGGTCTTCGCGAAGTAGGTCGGATCGACGTCGTCCTCGGCCACGAACTGGACGACCTCCACGGCCTTGGTGGTGGCCAACGGCAGTTGCTCGAAGTCCTCGGCCTCCAAGATCACCATCCGGCCGTCGGGAAGTTCGTAGCCCTTGGCGATCTCCGCGTACGGGATCTCTTTGCCGCACTTCTCGCACACCCGCTTGTACTTGATCCGGCCGCCGTCCTCAGGGTGCACCTGGCGGAAGCTGATGTCCTTCTCCTCGGTGGCCGAGTACAACTTGACCGGGATGGTGACCAGGCCGAAGGAGATGGCGCCCTTCCAGATTGAGCGTGGCATGGCCCTAGTCTGCCCGAAACCCGCCCCGAAATGTGGGGACCAAGGAGGCCTCAGCCGCGGGGGTCCTGCCGGGCCACCTTCTTCGCTGCGCTCTCGTTCGCGGGAGCGTTCTCCGCCGGGATCTGCTGCGCCGGCGTCTTCTTCGCGGGGGTCCTCTTCGCGGTGGGCTGCTTCGCGGTGGCCTTCTTCGCGGTGGCCTGCTTCGCGGTGACCTCCGGGGCGGGAACCTGTGCCGCGGGAGTCTTCTTGGCGGCCTGCTGAGCGGCCGCGCCCAACTCAACGGCCCGGTTGGCGAGATTGCGTACCGCGGCTCGGCGTTGTCCGGCCGCCCGATGGGTGGCTTCCTGGCGAGCTGCTGCCTTCTTGGCGGCGGCGCGTTTGGCGGCGGCGGACGCCTTCCGCGTCGGTTGACGGAAGCCGCCGGCCTGGACGGTCGTGTCCGCAAGTTCTTCGACCGCGTCGCGAAGGCACCCGGCCAGCACGTCGAGATCGCTCAGGGCGTCCCGATCACCGGTCAGGCCGACGAACACCTCGCCGTTGTAGGAGGTCACGCCGATGGCCAGCAGATGACCTGGCTCCAACGGCAGCACCGGATAGCTCGCGACCAGCCGTTCCCCCGCCGCAAAGAGCGGCACCTGCGGACCCGGCACGTTCGTGATCAAGATGTCGTGCTGTTTGCGCATCAGCTCGGTCGACACCCGCACACCCAGGGCGTGCAAGGTGGTGGGAGCGAAGCCGGCGATGTCGGAAAGGGTCCGGGCCCCCACCGACCGGCCGGTGTCCTTGTGGGCCTGCGTCCCGTACCCGACCTGATGCAGCCGCATCAAAGCGTTCGGTTCCCCGATCGGCAGCGCCTGCAGATGTGGAGCTACCTGACTGCCCAGGGACGTGGGCACTCCGTCGTCCTCGGGCACACTCATCGGCACCAGCGCGATTAGACCGCTGCCGGTAGTGACCGACTCGCCCCGGGTGAGCAGCCAGGAACGCAGCCCACCGGTGATCACGGCGAGAATGACGTCGTTGACGGTGTGCCGACGATCGCCGCGAATGGCCTTCAGCTCGTCCAGCGGAATGGCGACGGTCGCCACCCGGCGCTGCTGCGAAACGACGCCGCTGACCGGGGTCCGGGATCGCGGTCGACCACCGTGGAGAGCGTCCTCGGCCAGTTCGCCGAGGGTGCCGCCGACCCCGCCGACCGCCTCACCCACGGCGACGGCCACTCCGAGGGCACCGGTCAGCAGGCCGCGCAGATTCACCAACGCCTGGGCCGGGTCCTGGGCGCTCTCCCACAGTGCGCCGGCGATGAGTTCGACCTCGGTGGGCTCGGGTAGCGGGTGCCAGGTGTCCGCCGCGGCAGCCGACGCTGTTACGTGGGTGTCGAGCTGGGTGTCGAGCTGGGTGTCGAACAGGACCTGTCCGATGTCGACCGTGTCGATGCCGTCGACCAGGCTCAAGTGGGACTTGGCCACGACGGCGAACCGGTTGTCCTCCAGCCCTTCGACGACATAGATCTCCCACAGCGGGCGGGATCGATCCAGGCGGCGGGCCAGTACTCGGCCGACGAACTCCAGCAGCTGCTCCATCGTGCCCGGTCGCGGCAGCGCGGAGCGCCGGACGTGGTAGGTCAGATCGAAGTTCTCGTCGTCCACCCAGACCGGGCCGGCGAGTCGGGCCGGCACCCCGCGCACCCGCTGCCGGTAGCGCGGCACATAGCTGATCCGTTCCCGGATGAGACCGAGAAAACGCTCGTAGTCCCACCCGCCCGGACCAGCATCGAAGATGTCGACGGTACCGATCTGGGCTGGGGTGTGGGCCGTGTCCAGCACCAGGAGCGACACCTCCAGAGGGGTCAGGCGCTGTGGCATCGTGTTCTCCCGACTCCGGTCCGACGGCGCGTCTACCGTACTACCGGTCGGTAACTAGGCTTCGGCGAACGAAGTGAGCGCATCGGAACGTCGCGACAGGCCCATTCGTGTCCAGCAGCGACGATAAGAGAGGAACAGGGCCTTGAGGGTGTCGAAACCGGTTGCCGTGGTCGTTATGGTCCTGACGGGACTCACGGCCGCCCTGGTGGTGGGTTGTTCGGCGCCCGCCGCCCCGCAGGCCGCGATGCCGTCCACCCCGGCGCCCAGCCCGAGCTCGAGCGCTCGCCCGGCCACCCCGACGCCCAAGGCGAGTGTGCCGACCAGCTCGCCGAGCACCCAGGAGCCCACGAAGGATCAGCTGAGGTTGGACGTCAGCATTTCCGACGGCAAGGTCGATCCCAGCGGTCGCAAGCTCGACGTCCCGCTCGGGACCACTGTGGTGCTGCAGATCACCAGCGACATCGACGACGAGATCCACGCGCACCTCGGCGACGATGACTTCAGCCTTCGCGTGAACGCCGGGGAACCCGAGAGCGGCAAGTTCGTCGTTGAGGAGCCAGGCAGTTTCGACGTGGAGTCGCACGAACTCGGGAAGATCATCGTGATCTTGAACGTCCGCTGAGGAGATCGTGCAGCCTCTCTCCGGTGCGTTCTCGGGCGATCTCCTGCCCGGCACAGTGCCGATGCACGGCATCGCGTCCCGCGGTGACCTGCCGTTGCCGTTCTCTTTCGTCGTGTCGGGTGCCGCCCTCGCGCTGGTCATCTCCTTCGTGGTGCTGTTGTTCGCCTGGCGCCGCCCCCGCTTCGCCGCGGTGGGTGGCCGTCCGGTGCCCGGGCTGCAGCGCGTCGTCGATGATCGCGGCGTACGACTCGGTGCCTCGTTGCTGGTCCTGGCGCTCTACCTCTGGGTCGGCCTGGCGCTGGTCGCGGGTCAGGATCGGTTGACCAACCCGGCGTTCGGTTTCGTGTTCGTCTGGGTCTGGGTCGGCCTGGTGCCGGCGTCGTTGCTGTTCGGGCCGATCTGGCGGGCGACCAATCCGCTGCGGACCATCCATGCGGGGTTGACGTCCCTGGCCCGGGTCGATCCAGACGACGGTCTCGCATCCCTGCCGCGCCGGGTCGGCGTCTGGCCGGCGGCGGCCGGCCTGTTCGCGTTCGCCTGGCTGGAGCTCGTGCAGCCCGACCGGACCACGCTGTCGGTCTTGCGGCTCTGGATCCTCGCGTGGTTGTTGATCTTGGTTCTGGGCGGGGTGATCTTCGGCCGGCGCTGGATCGGAGCCGCCGACCCGTTCGAGACCTATGCCACCACCGTGGCGCAGTTGTCCGCTTGGCACCGCGTGTCGGGCCAGCTGCGATTGGTCAACCCGTTGGCCGGCTTGAACGCCTGGAATCCGCCTCCCGGCACCCCGGCGGTGGTGGCCGTCCTGCTGGGCAGCACGGCCTTCGACAGCTTCGCCAACACGACCTGGTGGATCTCGACCGTGCAGGACTCCGATATCTCCCCCGTGGTCTGGGAGACCGGGGGCCTGCTGATCATGATTTCGATCGTTCTCACCACCTTCAGCGCGGCCGCCGCCTGGATGGGGCGTTATCTGGCGCACGATCGACCTGACCCTGATCAGCGAGCCGGCGCGGTCGAACTACCGCGGATGATGGCGGGCTCGTTGGTACCGATCGTGATCGGCTACGCGATCGCTCACTACTTCACCCTGCTGGTCGTGGAGGGTCAGCGGACCGCCCTGGCGCTGTCGGATCCGCTCGGCATGGGGTGGAACGTCTTCGGTACGGCCGAAGCGGGCGTGGACGCCCGGATCTTCGAACATCCGACCCTGATCGCGGCGATCCAACTGCTGGCCATCGTCGGCGGCCACATTCTCGGCATCGTTGCCGCCCACGAGAAGTCGGTTTCGTTGCTCGCCCCCGATCGGGCGCTGGCGGGTCAGTGGCCGATGCTGGTGGTGATGGTGTTCTACACCTGCTCCGGCCTGGTGCTGCTCTTCTCCCCGTGAACGCCGTCGGCGGCTTGCGGTCAGGTCGTCCCGGCCGGCGGATCCTCCAGCCGGAAGCCGACCTTGAGACCGACCTGGAAGTGGTCGATGCCCCCCTCGTCGAGATGGCCGCGGATCTCCGTGACCTCGAACCAGTCGAGATCCCGGACTGTGGCCGCGGCCCGCGCCACTCCGTTGCGGATGGCGGCGTCCAGGCTCTCGGTTGACGTTCCGACGATCTCGGAGATGCCGTATACGTGATTCATAGCGGGTTCCCCTCACAGTGGCTGATAGTTCCTCACCCTAGGGCCGGCCTGGTCGAATACACCCACCGACCTTGTCTGCACATTAGGATCAACTGCATGAGCGAGCCGGCCACCTTCCGTCAGCTCGACATCGCGCTGGAACGCAATTCGCCGGTGCCGCTCTACCATCAGCTGGCCCAGTCCATCGAGAACGCGATCAACGCCGGCGAACTCGCTCCGGGCGACCGGCTGGAGAACGAGATCTCGCTCACGACTCGCCTCGGACTGTCCCGACCGACCGCGCGCCAAGCCATCTCGGAACTCGTGAAGAAGGGTCTGCTGGTCAGAAAACGCGGTGTCGGCACCCAGGTGGTGGGCTCGCAGTTCAGTCGCGACGAACGGCTGACCAGTCTGAACGAGGACCTGGTCCGAGCCGGTCGGCGGCCGAGCACTCGACTCCTCGAGTACAGCGTCGGTCCCCTGGACGCCGACGTCGCCCACGCCCTCGACGCCGCCGATGTGGTCCGATCGGAGTTCATCCGGATCCGGCGACTACGGTTGGCCGACGACGTGCCGCTGGCCGTGCTCACCAATCACCTGCCGGCGCGATTCGCGGTGTCCGAGGACGACGCCCGAAACCAGAGTCTGTACGGGCGCCTGCAAGCCCTCGGGGTGAACCTCAGGATCGCCCATCAACGCATCTCTGCCCGGCTGCTGACTGACGAGGAAGCCGGCTGGCTGGACGAGGAGGTCCCGGCGGCGTGCCTCGCGGTCGACCGGATTGCCTACGACGACACCGGCCAGTTCGTGGAGTTCGGCCGCCACATCTACCGCGCCGACCACTACAGCATCCAGTCCAATCTCGTGGTGTAGGAGGGCACGACCCGAGTCTTCAGGCGGCGGAGCGTGCGCGAGCGGGACACCCCGCCATCCACAGATTCGCCGCGACCGGTTCCGTTCGGGTATCTGGTGATCGCAGGGTTGGCCCATGAACGATGCCACGACGGTCCTCGAGGAGAGCTCTCCGGTCGCAATACGGATTCGGACCGGAGTGGAGAGCCGCCCGCCGGCGCATCGCTGGAGGCCAGGCGCCTTGGTCGAGAGAGTCGAATGGGCACAACCCAGCCTGCTGGACGGTGACCTCCCGGACGGTGACCTCACCGCGCCACCGCCACGGCCGACCGGGGTCTGCTATCGCAGCGGCGGACCGGGAAGGTTGCGGCCGGCACCCGGTCTACCCGATCCGGCCGAGTGGACGGCTCTGCTGGCGCTGGCCGTGGCCCAGGCACTTCACGGACTCCGCCCGGTCGGTCAGCTCGACCGGTGGATGACCGAGCAGCTGCTGGCCGATCTCCGCGGCCTGATGCGCCGACGCCAGCGCCGCCACGCTGCGGGCCGCCGCAAGTCCCGGACGCCCCCCATCAGGGTCGCGTCGGTCCGCGCCCAGTGTCCGACTCCCTACGTCGTCGAGGCGTCGGCTCACGTCCGCGTCGCCGGGCACTCCCTCGCCGTGGCCGCACGCCTCGAAAGCCTCGGGGACCGCTGGTTGTGCGTCGCCCTAGAGCTGGGTCCGGCCCTCGACTGAGATTCGATCCGGCTTAGCGCGCCCCGGCCCGACCGTGACACATCTTGAACTTCTTGCCCGACCCGCAGGGACAGGGGGCATTCCGACCCACCCCGGCGAAGTCGTCCTTCTCCGCGGCGGACCGAGTCGAGGTGGTGGCCCCGTCCTCCCCTGGTGCGGAGTAGGTCATCGCCCGGCGCGGCGACCCACTCAAACCTTTGGCCCGGACCTGCGGACGACGGAAGGCGGTGTCCAGCTCTTCGACTTCCTCGGGCTCGGCCTCGACGTCCTCGGGCCCGACCCGCGGGTCGTCGATAACGTGCGTTTCCACGCCCGGCCCGTCCGGATCGGGGCCGGACTCGATCAGCCGCGACGCGCGCCGGCCGTCCCGCTTGCCGTTCTCCCGAGACGCTTCGCCGCTTCGATCCTCGCCGTTGGTGGTCGCCGCACCGACAGTGAGGGGGCGGCCCGCACCGTCGGTGACCACTCCGACCGCCGGAGCTTCGTCGACCTGCACGTCGAGATGGAAGACGAAGCCCACCACCTCTTCCATGAAGGCTTCCATCATGAGGTTGAACATGTCGCCGCCCTCGCGCTGGTATTCCACCAGCGGATCACGCTGCGCCATAGCCCGCAGACCGATGCCTTCACGGAGATAGTCCATCTCGTACAGGTGCTCGCGCCACTTGCGGTCCAGCACGGTGAGCAGCACCCGCCGCTCCAGCTCTCGCATCACCTCGGCCCCGAGCTGTTCTTCGCGCCGGTCGTACGCGGCCTCGGCGTCGGCCACGAACGCCTCGGCCAGCTCGTTGCGGTCGAGGTTTTCCTGTTCCTCGTAGTCCGACCGGTCCAGCCCGACCGGATAGAGCGTGTTCATGGTGGTCCAGAGCTGCTCCAGATCCCAGTCCTCGGCAAATCCCTCGGTGGCACCCGCCACGTACTGCCGGACCACGGTGTCGACCGTCTGCCGGAGGCGGGCCTCGACGTCGGCACCTTCGAGCACCTTGCGGCGGTCGCCGTAGACGGCATGCCGCTGCCGGTTCATCACGTCGTCGTACTTGAGGATGTTCTTGCGGATCTCGAAGTTCTGGGCTTCGACCTGACTCTGGGCACTGGCGATGGAGGAAGACACCCGCTTGTTCTCGATCGGCTGGTCGTCAGGGACCTTGAGCGCCTGCAGCACCCACTCCACGATGTCGGACTTGAACAACCGCATCAGGTCGTCGCCGAGGGACAGGTAGAACCGGCTCTCTCCCGGGTCGCCCTGGCGGCCGGAACGGCCCCGCAGCTGGTTGTCGATCCGGCGGGACTCGTGCCGCTCCGAGCCGACCACATACAGCCCACCGAGCTTGATGACCTCCTCGTGCTCGGTCGCGACCAGCTCCTCGAACTCTCGCAACACCTCGGGGTACAGCCTCTCGTACTCCTCGGAATTCTCGAGGGCATCGATCCCTTGGTCGTGCAGCTTCTTGTCGGCCAGGAACTCGGGGTTGCCACCAAGGATGATGTCGGTGCCGCGGCCGGCCATGTTGGTGGCGACCGTGACCGAACCCTTGGCGCCCGCCATCGCGATGATCGCCGCCTCGCGCTCGTGCTGCTTGGCGTTCAGCACTTCGTGCCGGACCCCTGCCTGCTTGAGCATCCGCGAGAGGATCTCCGACTTGGCCACCGATGCGGTGCCGATCAGCACCGGCTGCCCTTTCTCGAACCGCTCGGCGACGTCGGCCACGACGGCGGTGAACTTCGCCTCCTCCGTGCGGTAGATCAGGTCCCGCTGGTCGCCGCGGATCATGTCCTTGTTGGTCGGGATCGGCACCACTCCGAGGCCGTAGATCTTCTGGAACTCGCTGGCCTCCGTCATCGCCGTGCCGGTCATCCCGGACAACTTCTCGTACATCCGGAAGTAGTTCTGCAGGGTGATGGTGGCCAGGGTCTGGTACTCCTCGCGGATCTGCACCTTCTCCTTGGCCTCGATGGCCTGGTGCAGGCCCTCGTTGTAGCGACGGCCGATCAGAGTCCGGCCGGTGTGCTCGTCGACGATCAAGATCTCGCCGTCCAGATTCACGTAGTCCCGGTCGAGCTTGAACAGCTCCTTGGCTTTGATCGCGTTGTTCAGGTAGGAAATCAGCGGCGTGTTGGCCGACTCGTAGAGGTTGTCGATGCCCAGCCGATCCTCGACGACGTCGATGCCGTTCTCGAGGATGGCGACAGTCTTCTTCTTCTCGTCGACCTCGTAGTGCTCATCCCGCTTGAGGCGGTCGACGAGCTTGGCAAAGGTCGGGTACCAGGCGTGGGAGTCCTCCGCCGGACCGGAAATGATCAAGGGCGTCCGCGCCTCGTCGATCAGGATCGAGTCGACCTCGTCCACGATGGCGAAGTGATGGTCGCGCTGCACGCAGTCCTCGAGACTGAGGGCCATGTTGTCGCGCAGATAGTCGAAGCCGAACTCGTTGTTGGTGCCGTAGGTGATGTCGGCGTTGTAGGCCTTCCGCCGCTCCGCGGGGTCCAGCTGGGTCAAGATGGCGCCGACGTCGAGGCCGAGGAAATGGTGCACGCGGCCCATCCACTCGGAGTCCCGCTTGGCGAGGTAGTCATTGACCGTGACCACGTGCACACCCCGGCCGGTGAGCGCGTTCAGATAACACGGCAGCAGGGCGACCTGGGTCTTGCCCTCGCCGGTCTTCATCTCGGCGATGTTGCCCATGTGCAGCGCCGCGCCGCCCATGATCTGGACGTCGTAGTGCCGCTTGTCGAGGACCCTCTGAGTCGCCTCCCGCACGGTCGCGAAGGCTTCGGGCAGCAGCGACTCGAGCGTCTCCCCCTTCTCGAACCGTGCACGGAAGTCGCCGGTCTGACCACGAAGCTCGTCGTCGCTCATCGCGACGAAGTCCTCCTCGATCGAGTTCACCTGCTGGGTGATGCCCTTGAGCTGCTTGAGGATCTTGCCCTCGCCGAAACGCAGCAGCCTGTCCATCAAAGCCACGAGAACTGGCTCCCTCACCTAGTCGTCTTCCGCGCGACGGGCCGCGTGCGCGCGATGTCAGTTGCGCGTCGTCCATGGGGCGCGTCTCCCATCGTAGGCCAGAGAGAAAGGTAGGTCCGGGTCGTCTGCGACGTACCGAGGACAACGCGGGACCTCCGGCACAGAATCGCAGCGGCGACGGAGGGCGGAGAAGAACGGGCGGAGAGAAAGCGAGACTGAGGAGAGGGCTCATGCTCGATCACTTGTCGCTGCAGGTGCTGGACCTGGACGAGTCGCTGCGCTACTACAGCGCTGTGCTCGAGCCGCGGGCCGGCCGGAGTACCACTCTGTTCGGCTGAATCGCCCCTCAGCCCGTTTCGCCTAGGCGTGCGGAGGAGAGTGCCGGGGCCAGATCGCCCCGCGGCAGGATCTCGACTCCGGACAGCCCGAGCCAGCCGGCCATGGTCGCCAGCTCAGCCCCGAGTTCAACGGCGGTCTCGTTGGCATCGGCCCCGGGCTCGAGCCAGGCTGAGTTGACTCTCAGCACTCCGCGAGCGCGATCAGCCTTGAGGTCGACGCGGGCGACGAAACGGTCCCCGAGCAGGAACGGGTAGACGTAGTAGCCATGGATCCGCTTCGGCTCCGGCACGTAGATCTCGATCCGGTAGAAGAAGTCGAACAGCTTCTCCAGCCGGGCGCGCTCGAAGATCATCGAATCGAACGGACTGAGCAGGGCTCGAGCCCGGACCGTGCGCGGGTGGCGGGCCTGGTGCCACAGGTAGGTGGGCTTGCTCCCCCACCCCTCGACCGTGACCGGCAGCAGCTCACCGGCTTCGACCAACTCGGCGATCGCCGTCCTGGTCATGTCGAGACGGGTCCGGAAGTAGTCGCGCAGACAGAACTCGCCGGCCACGCCGAGCGCCGAGGCGGCCCGCCGGACCAGCACCCGCACCGACTCCTCCGGACTGGGCGTCGGCCGGTTGAGAACGGCCCGAGGCAGCACCCGCTCAGGCAGATCGTAGACGCGCTCGAACTGGGTGTTGCGGTACGCGGAGGAGACCTCACCGAGGTAGAACAACCACTCCAGCGCGGTCTTCACCGACGACCAGTTCCAGCCCCAGTTGCTGCGGTCCCGCACCTCCTCGACCTCGAGTTGGCGGGCACTGATCGGGCCGCGGGCGGCGACCTCCTCGCGCACGAACTCGACCAGATCGGGGTTCTCCTGCGCCACCCGCTGCACGCCGGCCCAGACGTCTCGGAAGCCTTCCCGCATCCGGAAGCGCAACGCCGGCTGGAGGTTGACGTCGATCAGACTCGCCGCGTGTCCCCAGTATTCGAAGAGCCGACGAGGCGGGCGGTGGGCGGCGCGGGCGAGAAGGTCGACGTCATAGGCGCCGAGGCGGGAGTACAGGGGCATGAACTGGGCCCGGGTGACCACGTTGATCGAGTCGATCTGGAACTGGCCCAGGCGGTTGACGAGCGACTGGACGTCCCGCATATTCGGGGGCCGCTGGGCCCGCTCGCCACCGAAACCCTGGGCGGCGAGGGCGATCCGACGGGCCGCCGCCCGACTGATCCGTTCCCGAGGCATGACGCCACCGTAACGGCGGGCACCGACATCGACCTGGTAACGCCCGGCGCCCGAGCCGGACGCAGTCAGGAGGCGAGCCTGATCACCCCATAGTCGTACGCGCGGCGCCGGTAGACCACGCTCGGCGCGTCGTGCTCGGCGTCGATGAACAAGAAGAAGTCGTGGCCGACCAGTTCCATCTCATGCAGGGCCTGGTCGAGGGTCATCGGGACGGCGGCGTGGGTCTTCTCCCGGACCACCAGGGGTCCGTCGCCGTCGACCTCGATGCCGGCGACCTTGTGTTTGCCCACTCCGTTGAGTTCCGGCGACGGCTCGTCGAGAGTCGGCTGATCGGCGGATCCACCGGCGGCGGCCGCCTGCAGGGACATCGGGGTGCGATTGCCCCGGTGGACGCGTTTCCGGTCGGCCGCCTTGCGAAGCTGCGCCATCAGCTTGTCGAGGGCCAGGTCGAAAGCCGCCGGCTTGTCCTCTGCGGCCGCTTCGGCACGGATCACGGGACCCTTGCTGTGCAGGGTGATCTCAACCCGGCTGGCTTGGTCGTGTTGTCGCTTGTTCCGTTCCGCCGAGATTTCGACCTCGACACGGATGGCCCGGTCGTCAAGCTTCTCGAGTCGGATGATCTTCTCGTCGATGTAGGAGCGGAACTGATCCGACACCGAGCAGTGCCGGGCCTTGACGACAACATCCATGTCTGCCTCCGATGGTTGGGGAAACGACAACGGCGCCCTCACCTGATCTAGCCCAAATCGAACCGGGCCAAACGATCGGCGGGTGCGCCATACACAGACGCTAGTCCCCCGCATTCGCCATTGCTACCGGGGGCCGTCGATCCTCAATCAGTTCTCAGTCGTGCCGCCAGCGGTGGTTGGCCGCGCCGGCGTTGGGTCGCCGCCACTGTGCAGGCCCCGATCAGCGGTACCCCCGACCCGCGCAGCACCCGGGCCGCCTCGGTCAGGCTGGCGCCGGTGGTGACCACGTCGTCGAACAGGATGACCGATTCCTCCGGCCGCCGCCGCAGGGGCTTGAGGCGCACACTCTGGCTCAGGTTGGCCAACCGGGCCGAGGCGGTCAGTCCGGCCTGGTCCTGGGTTCCTCGGCGCTGCGTCAGCAGGTCGAGCACCCGCACTCGCTCGTACGCGGGGCGGAGCTCTCGCGCTGTCCGTCGACCCAGCGCGGAGTTGGCGTCGAAGCCGCGCCGGCGCAGCGTGGCCGCGGCCGACGGGACGCCGACCAGCACGAGCCGATCGTCTCCGGTCAGCCCGGCCGTCCCGGCCAGGAGCCGCACGCAGCCCGCGAGCAGCTGGGCCAACACGCCGGTGAGTTGGAGTGCCTGCTCCTCCTTGTAGGCCGTGATCAGTCCGCGCAGCACGTCGTCGTACGGTCCGGCGGTCACCGTCGGCGGGAACCCCGGTGGCGTGGGGTCCGGGAGGGTCGGTCCAGGGACCCGACCGAGAATCAGCTCCCGACAGCTGGGGCAGGCTCCCCACCACGGCCGGCCGCACCCCGCGCAGCAGGCTCCTAGCAGGAGATCGGCGGCCGCGGCCACCCACCGGATGGGCGTCATGGAACGGAGTCTTCCCGGTTCCGCGACCGGGCACCGCCCACCGTCAGCCATCTGTGGACAGCTGACTCAGCCGACGGCTGGAACGTCAGCCCGGGTAGGCGATCGCTCGGACATCGTCGAGGTAGGCCACCCACTGGGAGCCGGTGTCGCGCCAGGTCTGGCGGTCCCGACCGACCACGATCGACGCCTCGGCCGCCAACGAGACGGTGAGCCCGACCGCGTCCCAGTTGTTGGCCTCGCCCTCGGCGATGACCTTGAAGGCGTCCTGACTGATCCGGTACGGAGCCAGCGGCACGTTCCCCGACGGCCCGGCCAGCACGATCAGATCGGTCGCGTCGGCCCAAGCGACGTCCACGACGCGCGTCAGATTGGGGGTACTCGTCTTGGGGGCACTCGTTCGATTGATGGCAAGCGGACGCCAGCCGTCGACCGTGACGCGATCGGAGCGCACGATCCGCAGCAGACCCAACTCGGTCTTGCCGTTGATCTCCCGGAGCAGGCCGATCCGCGATCCGTCCGGGCTGACCTTGAACGCGACGACCCGACCCTCGTTCAGCACCTTGGCGGCGACCTCGGTCCGTTTGCCTCCCACGATCACCCAGAGTCGTTGCCGACCCGCCCTCTGGCCGATGGCCCAGATCTCACCGAAACGGCTGAACTGCGGCCGGATCAACCCGGTGGCGCCGAGCTCCACATTGGTGACCGGGCCGCCCGCGGTCGTCCCCCGACGCAGCACGGTTCCGTTGTCGGTGACCGCCACCAGGTCCGTCCCGCCGAGCGAGACCCCCATGCTCTGGACCGAGATTCCCGGTCGGCCGAAGTCTCCCGGAAGAGGCTTCGCGTCCGGCATGTCGGTGCCCGGATTGACCTGCTCGACGCCGCGGCTGCGCATGGCGTACAGCTGATCACCGGCCACCACGGGGATCGGGTTGAGATCGCCGAAGTTCGCCTCCCGTGACACCTCGAAGGTGTCCGGATCACCCCCCGGGATCGGGTAGGGCTGCCCGTTGACGGTGAAGCGGACGGCGCGGATGCCGATCCCGGCCGACTCCAGCGTGTAGGCGACCTGCGCCGCCATCAGGCTGCGCTGGGCGTCATTCAGCGGCAACACGACGTCGTTGAGCGGTATCTCGGCCACCCCGCCGGACACCGTGACAGAGTCGACACTCAGGGCGGTGTCGGCCGGGATCGCCGTGGTCACCGCAGGCTTGAGCCAGTCCGACGCACCGCCGAGCAGGGCGCGCATCAGCACCGAGGCCAGACCGGCCGGACTTTGCACGGTGGGCAGGTAGATCGGGTCGGGGACGAGGCTGCGACCGTTCCCGACGAAGTACAGGTTGAACGGCAGGTAGAACGAGTCGAATGCGAAATCGGCCACCAGCAAACCGTTCGGAGGCCTGCTGATCCGCCACTGCCCGTTCTCCTTCACCAGACCGAAATCCACCCGCAAGGCCCGATCCTGCGGATCGTAGGTGCGGTCGGAGCCGAGCAAGCCGACCAGCCGGCCGTTGAGTGTGACCCGGTCTCCATCAGCCTGGGTGTTGCCGCGGTAGATCCGCGCACCGGCCTCGGGGCTCCAGCGTCCGGCGGCGGCCTCGGTGAGGAACTGGCGGGCCACCGAATAGGCGGGCTGGAAGTTGGAGTTGGCCCGCAGGTAACCCTCGACGATCTGTTGCGGACTGTCCGCGAAGGCCGGCGGAGCCACATCGACGTTGACGCAGTTGGTGCACTCGGGCAACCCGCCCTCGATCCTTTCCACGGGTCCGCTCGTGGGCATCGCGACACAGCCGGCCACCACCAGCAGCACGGTCATCACGGCCAGGGCGGGCCGCCAGCAGCGGACGCTCACCGGCCGGCCCGGGCGGCGTCGGTCGGCACGGCGCCGGAGGGTGCCGAGACGGGCAGCGGATGGGTGCCTTCCGCGGTCTCGCTCGGCAGCGGCGCGGTGACCAGGTCTCGGGGCACCATGGGCAGTGGCGAGGATTCGAGGATCTGGCCGGAGCGACGTGGCACGGTGAGCCGGAACTGGGCTCCCAGGCCCGGTCGACCCCACGCCGTCAGCCAGCCGTGGTGCAGGTTGGCGTCCTCCATCGAAATGGCCAGTCCGAGGCCGGTTCCGCCGACCGTGCGGGCCCGGGCTGGGTCGGCCCGCCAGAACCGGTGGAACACTCGCCGGGCCTGATCAGCCTGGAAGCCGACGCCGTGATCACGGACGGCGACGGCTACCGCGTTCTCCCCGGCTTCGACGTAGACGTCGACCGGGTGGCCCTCGCCGTGCTCGATAGCGTTGATCAGCAGATTGCGCAGGATCCGCTCGATCCGCCGGGCGTCGACCTCGGCCAGGCAAGGACCGGACGCGTGGACCCGAACCTGGGTTCCGGTCGCGTCGGCGAACGGCTGGTGTACCTCGACCATGCGGTTGACCAGCTCGACCAGATCCACCTCACTGAGCGACAGCAACGCGGCACCGGCGTCGAAGCGCGAGATCTCCAGCAGGTCGGTGAGCAGGGCCTCGAAACGGTCCAGCTCGTTCTGCAACAGCTCGGCGGAGCGAGCGGCCACCGGGTCGAAGTCCCCGCGAGCCTCGTGCAGCACCTCCGCCGCCATCCGCACGGTGGTCAGGGGGGTACGCAACTCGTGCGAGACGTCGGAGACGAACCGCTGCTGGAAGGCGGACAGATCCTCGAGCTGCTTGATCTGCTTCTGCAGTTCGGCCGCCATGTAGTTCATGGAGGCCGCCATCCGCGCAATGTCGTCTTGGCCCCGGACCTGCATCCGGTCATCCAGGTTGCCCGAGGCCAGGCTTTCGGCGGCCCGCCGGGCGGCCCGGACCGGGGTCACAACCTGGCGCGCCACCATGGCGGCGATGAAGGTCAGCAAGATCACCAGGATCGAGCCTGTGGTGATCACTGCCGCCTGCAGCACGGCCAAGGTGGTGACCTGCTGGGTCAGCGGGAAGATGAAGTAGATCTCGTACCGACCGGTGGTTCCGGGCAGGGTGAGCTTGGAGCCGGCGGCCAGTCCGGCCACAGGCGGCCGGTCGTCCCGGAAGAACACCTGGGTGGGCGTCACCAGCAGGTCGTTGCTGTCGGCCACTCGACTCTTCAGCACCTCGGGAATACTGTTGGCGTTGACGTCCCCGGCGGTGATGGTCTGCCCACCGGAGACGATGATCACGTCGTACTGATCGCTACCCCCACTGCCGTTCGCGAAGCGCAATGCCAGTTCAGTGAGCGTCTTGTCGGGATTGGGATTCCCGGTCAGGTCGGCCGAGTTGAGTTGTTGCTGCGTGGTGTCGAGGGCCTGCCGAGCCTCGCTGCGGACCGAGGCGTCCTTGCCGGCCATCACGCCGTTGGTCGCCTGCTGCATGAGCAGGAAGCCGCCCAGCACCAACACCAGCACCGACGCTCCGAACACCGACGCGATCACGCGCAGGGGGAGCGAACGCCACCACCAGTCGATGCCGTACCGCCACCAGGCCCGTCGTCGAGGCGGCGCAGCTCCCGCCAGGCCGGACATTCAGGATCGCCTCACACACATCCGATGCACGAAACCGATCATGGACTGATCTCGCCGGCCTTGTACCCGATGCCCCGCACGGTGACCACGATCTCGGGGCGCTCCGGATCGCGTTCGATCTTGGACCGCAGGCGCTGCACGTGCACGTTGACCAATCGGGTATCGGCCGCGTGCCGGTACCCCCAGACCTCCTCCAGCAACACCTCGCGGCTGAAGACCTGCCAGGGACGCCGGGCCAATGCGAGCAGCAGATCGAATTCCAGTGGTGTCAACTGGATCGGCACTCCGTTGCGCTTGACCGAGTGTCCGTCCACGCTGATCGTCAGATCACCGATGCGCAGCGTCTCCAGATCGGCCTCCTCCGGCGTCCGCCGCAGTCGGGTCCGGATCCGGGCCACCAGTTCCTTGGCCTTGAACGGCTTCGCGACGTAATCATCGGCCCCGGCCTCCAGCCCCGCCACCACGTCGATGGTGTCCGACTTGGCGGTGAGCATCACGATGGGTACCAGGGATTCGGATCGGATCTCTCGGCAGACTTCGACGCCGTTGAGCCCGGGCAGCATCACATCCAGCAACACCAGATCCGGTCGAGAATCGCGGAACGCCCCCATCGCCTTGTCGCCGTGCCCGCACCAGATCGCTTCGAAGCCCTCGTTGCGCAGGACGAGCGACAGCATCTCGGCCAGGGCGGCGTCGTCATCGACCACCAACACCTTGCCTCGTCCGGCCGAATTCCTTGAGGCCTCGGACACGCTCGATCCCTTCTCGCTCCCCACCCTGGGAGTTCATCCTATGCGGCGGGGCAATCTCCACCCCTGATTCCGGGTTGGCCGGTCGCCGAGTCGCCGAAACCGATCACGCCCTACTGATCACCGAGGGCTCGGTCGCGGTGCTCGGTCCGCTGCGCCGACGGCAGTCGTTGACGATCGCCGCACCTCCGATCCGGCCGTCGACACGCCGAGTCGCGGCCGGTCGGCTGTGATCGCAGCAGGCCATGCCGCAGATCGGTAGCCGGACCCAGGAACTCGGTAGCGACTACGGATCACCAACTGGGCTCGGTGCGGTCATCGTGGTGCGAACGATCACGATCTGGGGGAGGACCACCATGTTGAACACAACCGATCACCGACGCCGACTGGGTCGGGCAGTCACCGTACTGGTCGCGGCCGCCGCGGTCACCGGCCTCATCGGCTTGGTCGGCGCCAACGGCAGTTCGGCGACGGGAACACTGACTGCACCGCAGCCGACCGCGGCAACGGCCGTCCGACCGGAGCCGACCGCGACCTCAGCAGCCCCTGAGCCGACCCCCGCTGACCGGTTCCTGCGGACGGAGCTCTACTTCGGCACCGACCGTCCCGGGGAGCGTCCCGACGTGACCGACCGCCAATTCGACCGGTTCGTCAACGGTGTCGTGACCCCGCGGTTCCCCGACGGTCTGACCCAGCTCGAGGGCTACGGTCAGTTCCGGTCCTCTTCCGGGGTGATCATCGAGGAGCAGTCGTTCCTGATCATCCTGCTGTATCCGACCGACGACGCCGACGCGAACCGAGAGATCGAAGAGATCCGTACGGCCTACAAGAAGGCGTTCCAGCAGGAGTCCGTATTGCGCGCCGACAGCACCGAGCGGATCTCCTTCTAGTTGAGGTCCGGGTCTTCGACCCAGGTCGAGAACCAGGCCAGGGAAGTGGACTGCCGACGCAGGACGGTACGCCAGAGGCGAGTGGGTCGCCGGCCGAACACATCGTTGTAGTCGGCGCGGAGGACGTGCCACATCCCCTCGGCCAGCTCACCTTGGAGCTGGCCGGCCGCCCAGCCGGCGTAGCCGGCGAAGATGCGCAGATCCCGGTACGCACCGGAGACGATCTCGATCGGGGTGTCCAGGTGCAGCAACCCGACGGTGTCGAACAGCGGCCGCCAGCCGGGTGGCTCCTCGCCCAGGGTGGCGACGCTGGCCAGGCAGATGGCCCCGTTGGGCGACACCGGGCCACCGTGGAATAGCAGTCGGGGCTCCGAGACCGCTCCGACCCAGTCCGGCAGCACCGCGTCCAGCGGGGTCTGCGACACCTCGTTCAAGATCACCCCGAGCGCGCCGTCCTCGTCGGCGTCCAGCACCAGGACGACGGTCTGGTTGAAGACCCCGTCGGCCAGCAGCACGCTGGCCACGAGCAGGTCGCCGGGCACCGGATCGCGTTCGACCCTCACCGGTGGTCCGCCCGCCCCGGTTCGGCCCGGCGGAGCAGGCCGGGCCGGACCGCGACGAACGCTCCTGCGCCGAGCGCCACGCCGAGGCAGTCCGCGAGCAGGTCGGCCGGATCCCCGGCACGGCTGGCGTAGAAGCGGTCCTGAATGATCTCGCTGATCACTGCATGCCCGGCGAACACGGCGAGCACCGCCGCGATCCTCTGGTTGGTCAGTTCGGTCCGCCGGCGGGCCGAGAACCAGGCCAGGCTGAGCAGCACGAAGAGGACCGGCAGGGCGAAACCGAGCAGGTGCAGCACCTTGTCCGCCTGCGGGAACCAGGTCGGCTGCGGCGGTCCCGCCGGTCGGTAGAGCCCGTACAGCTGGACCAGCGTGGTCAGCACGCTCCCCGTGAGGAGGACCGGCCCCCAGCTCAACCGGCTCGTGGTGGTCGTCGGTGGCGAAGCCGACATCGATCTAGGACAAGACTTCGGTGTCGGTCGGGAGTTCCGCCGGTCCACCGGCTGCGGTGCGTACGGCGGCGGCAACACGATGGTGCACATCGGCGTGGAAGACGCTGGGCGTGATGTAGGCGGCGTTCAACTCGTCGTCGGTCACCACGGAGGCCAGCGCCTTCGCCGCGGCCAACAGCATGGCCGGCGTGATCTCGGCGGACTGGGCGTCGAGCAGCCCGCGGAAGACGCCTGGGAAGGCGAGGACGTTGTTGATCTGGTTCGGAAAATCGGACCGTCCGGTGGCCACCACCGCCGCGTGTTTGAGGGCGTCGGCCGGGTCGATCTCCGGCTCGGGATTGGCGAGCGCGAACACCACCGCCTGATCGGCCATCGCGGCCACATCCGACGTCGAGAGCACGCCCGGGGCCGATACCCCGATGAACACGTCTGCTCCGACGACGGCCTCCTTCAGCGTTCCGGTCACGCCGAGTTCGTTGGTGTGCTCGGCCAGCCACAGCAACTGGCCCTCAAGGCCCTCCCGGCCCCGGTGCACCACACCCGCGATATCGGCCACCACCACGTGCCGCGCCCCGGCCGCCAGCAGCAACTGGATGATGGCCGTGCCGGCGGCCCCGGCCCCCGACATCACGATCTTCACCTCGGGCAGCGCCTTGTGAACCACTCGCAGCGCGTTGTAGAGCGCGGCCAGGACCACGATCGCCGTGCCGTGTTGATCGTCGTGGAAGACCGGGATGTCCAATTGCTCGCGCAACCGCGCTTCCACCTCGAAGCAACGCGGCGCGGAGATGTCCTCCAGGTTGATCCCCGCGAACCCCGGCGCCACCGCCCGCACGACCGCGATGATCTCGTCCACGTCCTGGGTGTCGAGACACAACGGCCAGGCGTCGATGCCGGCGAACCGCTTGAACAATGCCGCCTTGCCCTCCATCACCGGGAGGGCCGCCTTCGGGCCGATGTTGCCCAGCCCCAGTACGGCCGATCCATCGGTGATCACCGCGATGCTGTTCCGCTTGACCGTCAAGCGCCGGGCATCCTCCGGGTTCTTGGCGATGGCCAGGCAGACCCGGGCGACCCCGGGCGTGTAGATCATCGACAGATCGTCGCGGTTCCGGATCGGGTGCTTGGTCTGCATCTCGATCTTGCCGCCAAGGTGCATCAAGAAGGTGCGGTCGGACACCCGGCCGATCACCACGCCCGGAACCGACCGCATCTTGTCGACCAGCTGGTCGGCATGATCGGTGTCGCGGGCCGCGCAGGTGACGTCGATGCGCAGCCGCTCGTGGCCGGACGCGGTGACGTCCAACGCGGTGATGGCCCCTCCGGCATCCTCGACAGCGGTCGTCAACTGGCTGACCGCCGCGCCGCCCGCGGGAACCTCCAACCGGACAGTGATCGAATATGAAACCGACGGGACAGCACTCACGAGTGTGATCCTCTCACGGTGCTCGGAGCCATCGCCGGATCCGCCAGCTGCGCCGTACCGGCACCACCGGCGGCCGCTTGGGCGGCGGCCCACGCGGCAACGTCCCCGCGGGTCAGCGCGACGGCCAGCAGCTCGGGGAAGGAATCGGGAGTGCAGGCGAAGACCGGGACTCCGAGGGCCGCCAGAGCGGCGGCATGCTCGCGGTCGTAGGCCGGAGCACCAGAGTCCGAGAGGGCCAGCAGGACGATGATCGTCACCCCGCTCCGGACCAGGTCCGCCACCCGCCGCAGCAGGTCCTCGGCGATGCCCCCCTCGTACAGATCGGAGATCAAGACGAAGACGGTTTCAGTCGGGCGGCTGACCAACCCCGCGCAGTACGCCACCGCCTGGTTGATGTCGGTGCCGCCGCCCAGTTGGCAGCCGAACAACACGTCCACGGGGTCGTCCAGCAGGTCGGAGAGGTCGATCACGGCAGTGTCGAACGCCACCAGGGAGGTGCGCACCGAGTTCAAGGAGGCCAACACGGCCGCGAAGACGGCCGCGTAGACCACCGATTCGGCCATCGAACCGGATTGGTCGATGGCCACGATCACGTCGGCTGCGAAGCTGCGGGCATGCCGGTGGTGACCGACCAGTCGCTCCGGGATCACCGTGCCGTACTCCGGCAGGTAGTGGTCGAGGTTGCGGGCGATGGTTGCGGCCCAGTCGATGTCGGAGCGGCGTGGGCGCCGGCTCCGGGAGGCCCGATTCACCGCCCCGGTCACCGCCGATCGGGTCTGCTGGGCGATGCGGCGTTCGATCTCCGCGACGACTTTGGCCACCACCGCGCGGGCGGTGCTCCGGGTGGTCTCCGGCATCACCTTGTTCAGACCGACCAGCGTGCTGACCAGGTGGACGTCGGGCTGAACCACGCTGAGCAACTCGGGCTCCAACAGCATCGAGACGAGGCCGAGGCGCTCGATCGCATCTCGTTGCATGACCTGCACGACGCTCGTCGGGAAGTAGCTGCGGATGTCACCGAGCCAGCGGGCGACCTGCGGCGCCGAGGAACCGAGTCCGCCGACCCGTGGACCGAGCTGGCCCGAGCCCTCGCCCGGTCGGGCGTCGTAGAGCGCGGCGAGGGTCTCGTCCATGTCTTCCTCGGCCGGTTCGAGGCTGACGTCAAGGGGTTCTTGGGCCGCCTCCCCCAGCACCAGCCGCCAGCGCCGGCGTCGATCCGACGCGTCGTCGGTCACGGGCGTGGACCCAGGATCGTCTCGACCGTGGCCAGCGCGGGTCGAGCCAACTCCAGGTCGAACGACTCGGCGGGGGCGGACGGCTCGACCCGACCGACGGAGCCGTACTCCCGATCCAGCCGCTCGGCGATCAAACGGCGTTCCGGCGCGGTGAACGTTCCGAACGTACGTCGGATCAGGGGAAGTACGTCGACGAAGTCGTCGTCGTGGAGCCCGGTCAGCCATTCGTCGACCAAGGCGCGCAGCTCGGCATCGTGGATGAGGAGCAACGCACCGTCGGAGAAGAAGCCGTCGACCCAGGCTGCCTTCGCGGCGGCCGGTGCGCCGTGGGAGAGCGCGCGGTGCAGCCGATCGGGCACGTCGCTCAGCCGCTCGGCGTCGGACAGGATCCGCACGACGCGACCGGCGAGCTCCGGAGGTACGCCTTCGGAGCTCATCAGTCCGGACAGGCTGTCCAGCCACCGCTCGGAGGAGGACGGCAGCAGATTCACGGCTGCGTGGACCCGATCGAGCCGAGATCGCATCGCGCGGGCGCTGTCGTCGTCCAACCCGATGACCGCCGGCTTCAGGGCCGCACAGATCCGGACCACCAGGGTTTCGCTGACCTTGGTGAGCGCGGACGTGTCGGTGTCGCGCACGTCCCCATACCGCTGGGCGCGGGCCAGCCCAGGCAGCGCCTCCATCAGGTGGACGATGTCGGCGTCCAACGCGGCCTGTCGGGCCAGCGCCGTCAACAGCCGGTCCATGGCTTCCGGCAGCTCGGCGAGCAGGCATCGTTCGACCGCCTCGGTCTGCTCGATCAAGCCGGCGTTGGCGCTCAGGTCGAGGACCTTGGCTGTGGCCGCCGCCGGCACCGTCGTCCCCCAGGTGGCGGCCTCGATCAGAGCCACCGCGTACTCGGGTCGCCACTGCGACTGCCACGTCTCCCGGAAGGTGCCGCGTCCCTGGATCTCGCTGTCCGCCGGACGGATCCAGGGCAGTCCGAGCAGGCGAAGCCGATGGAACAACACCGACCGGGCTCGGTCGGTCGCCTTGCGGAGATCGAGGTCATGCCGCCGAGGGGCGGCGTCCCGCCTGAGCCGCAGGGTTCGGCACTGCCGGATCAGGTCGGCCTCCAGGGGCACCATCGGGACATCCGGGTCGACCCTGCCGAGGGCCTGACCGACCACCAGCTCAGCGGTGACGAAATCGAGCATCCGCTCGTTCCCGTCGCAGAGCACGGCCCGGGTGGCGTCTTGAACTTCGCTCAGGCCGGCGAGGGGACGACCCCGCAAGGTGGCCAGGGTTTCGGCCAGCCGGACCGACTCGATCACATGGGCGCTGGACACCGGCAGGTCCCTGGTGCGCAGCGCTCCGGCCACCTTCGTCAGCCAGCGGGTGATCGGCTGATCGGGGGCGTTCCACAGATGGCTGTACCACCCCGGGGACGCGATGCCGGCGCCGTACCCGCTGGCGTAGACGAGCCGGGAATGGGTCCACGGCACCCAGGTGGTCCGGACCTTGCGACGGGGCAGCCCCCGCAACAGCTTGACGTCGGCGGAAGCTGGGGGCAGCGGTCGGGTCAGCTCCGGCGCGTGCCAGGCACCGCAGACGACCGCCACCCGGCGTCGGCCGGCTTTCAGTGCCGATCGGATGGTTTGCCGCATGTACGCCTCGCGCTGGGCCTCGTGCCTCGCCACGGCGGGATCGACGTCGGGCAGCTCGCGACGGAGTTCGACCATCGCGTCGAGCAGATCGGGGAACGGCGACTCTTCGCCGCGGCGGGATTCGATCACGTCGTCCCACCAGCGCTCGGGATCGTCATACCCGGCCGCGGCGGCCAGCCGCGCCAACGGATCCTCGTGGACGGCCCGACGCTCGCTGGTCGGCTCCGCTGGCTCCGGGAGGGCAGCCTGATCGGTGTCGCCCCCGGCCAGCATCGCGGCCGCGGGCAGGTCGCAGAACGCGACCGCCACGTCGTGCTGCGCCGCCCAGGTCAGGGCCTGCCATTCGGGGGAGAAGACCGCGAACGGCCAGAACGCTGCCCGGCTCGGTTGGTCCGCGACGTAGGCCAGCAGGGCCACCGGCGGGATCGTCTGAGCCGACGCCGCCCAGGCGATCAGCGGGTCGGCGTCCGCCGGGCCCTCGATCAGGACGACGTCGGGCGCGAAGTTCTCGAGGGCCGCCACCAGAGATCGGGCGGATCCGGGACCGTGGTGCCGGATGCCGAAGATCTCGAGCGCGGTCGCCTCCGAGACCGACGGGGCGGTCACGCCAGGTCCCGACACGCGTCGTAGAACTCCGTCCATTCCGGTCGGTCGCGCACCACCACTTCGAGATACTCCGTCCAAGCGATTCGGTCCCCGAGCGGATCCTTGATCACCGCCCCCTCGATGCCCGCGGCCACGTCGGCCGGCCGCAGCGTCCCGTCGCCGAAGTGAGCGGACAGCGCGATCCCGCTGGTGATCACCGAGATGGCCTCCGCGGCGGACAAGGTGCCGGACGGGATCTTGACCGAGGTCCGTCCGTCGCTGGTGACCCCGGAGCGCAGCTCACGGAAGACGGTGACCACGCGCTGGATCTCTTCGACGGCCGTCGGCACGTGCGGCAGTTCGAGAGCACCAGCCAGTTGAGCCACCCGGGCCGAGACGATCCGGACCTCATCCTCGGGGTCCGCCGGGAGCGGCAGCACCACGGTGTTGAACCGCCGGCGGAGCGCCGAGGACAGTTCGTTGACCCCCTTGTCCCGGTCGTTGGCGGTGGCGATCAGATTGAATCCCTTCGTGGCCTGGATCTCCTGACCCAGCTCGGGGATGGGCAGCGTCTTCTCCGACAGGATCGTGATCAGCGCATCCTGGACGTCGCTGGGAATCCGGGTGAGCTCCTCGACGCGCACGATGCTGCCTTGCTGCATCGCGGTGAACACCGGTGATGGCACCAAGGCGTTCGCGCTCGGCCCCTCGGCCAGGAGCCTGGCGTAGTTCCAGCCGTAACGGATGGCCTCTTCGGGGGTCCCGGAGGTGCCCTGGACCAGCAGCGTGGAGCGGCCGGAGATCGCGGCCGCGAGGTGTTCGGACACCCAGGACTTGGCGGTGCCGGGCACCCCGAGCAGTAACAGCGCCCGGTCAGTGGCCAGGGTGGCCACCGCCACCTCCATCAACCGCCGGGAGCCGATGTACTTCGGCTGGACCACGGTGCCGTCGGACAGCGTTCCGCCCATCACGTAGGTGAGCACCGCCCAGGGCGAGAGCCGCCAGTGCGGCGGCCGCGGCTTGTCATCCAGCCGTCCCAGCGCCTCCAACTCGGCGGCGTCGGCCGCCTCGGCGTGCGGTCGGAGCAGCGAGGCTTCGGGCACCGGCGGCTCAGACACCAGGGATCTCCAACCGTCGAAGGGCGACCAGCGCGGCCGAGGACACCGAGAACGCCCGGGCGACCTCCACCCGCCGGGCCGCGGTCCATTCCATGATCACGAAAGCCTCCCGGATCTGCCGTCGCCGCGCCGGCGTCGCCTCCGGCGCCTGCAGGTAGTACTCGGCCGCCGGTCCGAGCGTCGTGTACAACTCGATCGGCAGCCGGGCCCCGACGCGAGCCGCAAAGTCCCGAGCCTTGCGCCCGGAGGCGCCAGAGCCGATCACGGCATACGCCACCGCGACCAGCTCGGCGGGCCAGGGATCTGGCTCGTCGAAGATTGCGGCCGGCCGAGCGCGGACGGCCTCCAGCGACGCGCCCTGAGCCGGTCGAAGGGCCGGAGGGTCACCGACACGCTCACTCCCGGCCACACAGTCCGCGGCCAGACGACGCCAATCCGGGTTCTGCTCCAAGAACCACCGCCCCCGCCCGCCGAGCACCCGGCCCAGACGTGCCCGGTCGTACGCCGTCGAGTGGGCCGCCAGGCGCGCCAGCCGGGTCCAGTGCCGGGCCGGGACGCCGCAGCCTTGGTCGGCGGCACAGGCCAGCCAGAAGTTGATCAGTCCGGGTGAGGGCTGCACCAGCAGCTGGCTCAGCACCACCGACGCTTCCGCCGGCGGCGGCGGACGGTCGTCCGCCGGGACGGGGCGATCAGCGTCGGCCGGGAAGTCCACCGTGGCCATCGGGGCCGCGGATCGCGCCAGGGCCCGGTGCCGAGCGGCAAGGTCCAGCACCCGGACGGCCGGGTCGGTGTGCCCGTCTTCCGGCGGCGCCCAGGCCGCCGGCATCGCGTTGGGGACAGGGCGCCGGCCGGTGCCCAGCAGAGCGGTGGTGACGAGCTCGGACCATGCGGTGTCGTATCCCGCGTTCGCGCCGATCACCCGCAGATCTCCAGTTCGAGGGTCCGCCCATGATCATCGGGAAGGACACTGAGCGGTCGCAGCCCGGACCCGGTCCACTCGCCGAACACGGTCAAGGGCTCGCCGCCCGATTGCGCCAGTAGCGGCCAGGGTTGCCCGTCGAGCCCCAGCATGGGGCAGCCGGTCCCCGCGGCGTCCCGCAGCCACCAGTCGCCGTCGTCACCGCGGATGGGTCGGGCCCGCAACGCCACCGGCATCCGGCTGGCCCACGGGTCCGCCGCGACCAGATCCGCGAACTGCCGCCGCGCCTCGGCTTGAGACACCCCTCCCACGTCCAATCGGGACGGCGTCTCGTCGGCCCGTCGGCCGACGAGCGCGCGCTGCTGGCCGGCGCCCGGATAGAAGTGCAGATCTCCGGTGATCGCCATGCCCGGCAGCACGGAATCATCGAACGCCTGCCCCGGCGGGGCGAATGCGAGCCACACCGCCCAACGCCCGCTGGTCGCTCCGCGCAACCAGACCCGGCGCCGCCGCAGTGTCGAGTCGACCACGTCGACGGCGCCGACCGCCCACCAGGAATCCGTGATCGCCGGTCCGGCCAGCACGTCGGCCTTCGCGACCGGGTAGCCGATGCGGCTGCGCACCGTGGCCGCGAGATCGACGGGCAACTCGTCCAGCCGGCCATGCGCACGACTGAGCAGATGTACGCCGGCCAGCTCGTGCAGCAGGTGTTCGGGCCAATTCTTCTCCTCCAGCTCGCCGGGGAGCGCGCGCAAGACGCCGGCCACCCCCGGGGCCTGGGCGTCGATCATCCGGGCGGCGATGGCATCGAAGTGGGGATAGCCCAACCGGGGCAACGGTGCGAGGCCGGTGCGAATCTGATCGGTCAACCAGCGGTCCAGCTCCTCCAGCCCGTCCCGTACCCGCAAGCGACGGAGCTCCGCCCGGGTGGACGGCGCAACGGATGAAACGGACACGACCTGAAGCGTAATTGGCACCACGGACGGCGCCCCGCCGGTTCGGAGCCCTGATCGTTATCGATCACTGTCCTCGAGGTTCCTGTACGCACCGTGTTCGAAGTGCAACGCTATGGCTCGTGACGACTGCCGAAGCCAAGCCGGCCACTTCCCCTGGGAGGCCGCAGAAGACCTTCCTCGGTCAACCTCGTGAACTGGCCACGATCTTCTCGGTCGAGATGTGGGAGAGATTCTCCTTCTACGGCATGCAGGGCATCCTGCTCATCTACCTCTACTACAGCGCGGCCGAGGGTGGCCTCGGTATCAACGAAGTGGCGGCCACGAGCATCGTCGGGGCCTACGGCGGTCTGGTCTACCTCTCCACCATCTTGTTTGCCTGGATCTCGGACCGGCTGCTCGGCGCCGAGCGCACCCTCTTCATCTCCGCGATCATGGTCATGGCGGGACACATCGCGCTGTCGGCTCTGCCGGGCCTGCTCGGGGTGGGCGTCGGCCTGGTGCTGATCGCCCTGGGCAGCGGCGGGGTGAAGGCCAACGCCACCTCCATCGTCGGCACCCTGTACGCGCCCGACGACCTGCGGCGGGACGCAGGATTCTCGATCTACTACCTCGGTATCAATCTGGGTGCTTTCTTCGGGCCGCTGCTGACCGGACTGATGCAGACCAGCCTCGGCTTCAAGTGGGGCTTCGCGTTGGCAGCGATCGGCATGGCCTTCGGTCTGGTGATCTACTCCCTGGGTCGCAAGAACCTGCCCGAGATCGCCAACGAGGTGCCGAACCCGCTGCCACCCGAACGCCGGCGAGTGATGATCTTGATCGCCCTGGCCGCCGTGGTGCTGATCGTCGCCCTGGTCCTCAGCGGAGTGCTGGCGGCCGACGCCCTGGCCACGACCGTCGTGGCGATCACCGTCGTGAGCTCCATCGCGTACTTCGTCGTGATCCTCAGCAGCAAGCGGATCACGCCCGTCGAGCGCCGCCGGGTGGTCTCCTTCATTCCCATGTTCATCACCAGCGCCGTCTTCTGGTCGCTGTATCAGCAGCAGTTCACGGTGCTCACCGTCTACTCCGACAAACAACTCAACCGGGACCTCTTCGGTTGGCAGATGCCGGTTGCCTGGGTGCAGTCGATCAACCCCATCTTCATCATGATCTTGTCGCTGGCCTTCGCAGCGCTGTGGACCAAGCTCGGCGACCGGCAGCCCTCGAGCCCGATCAAGTTCGCGCTCGGCACCATCGTCATGGGGGTCGCCTTCCTGCTCTTCATCCCGATGGCCAGCACGGTTCCCAACTCGGCACCGCTGCTCGGTCTGATCGGAGTGATCTTCGTATTCACCATCGCCGAGCTGTTGCTGTCCCCGATCAGCCTGTCGCTGTCCACGAAGCTGGCGCCGGAGATCTTCAAGACCCAGATGGTGGCGCTGCTGTTCTTGTCCATCGCCCTGGGCACCGCCATGGCCGGAGTGCTGGCCGAGTACTACAGCGATCAGACGCAGGTGCCGTACTTCGGCATCCTCGGCGGAATCGCGATTGCCGTCGGAGTGGTGCTCATCTTGCTCACCCCTATGGTCAAGAGGCTGATGGGCGGCGTGCGTTGATCCTTTCCGGCTGCTCGCCATCTCGAGCGCGACACTCGCCGCTGATCTGATTCAGCTCTCCCCGCCCGCGTTGCCCGTGGTGCCGGCGCGGACGTCGAGGAGCTGATACCTCTCGGCGGCCTGGCTCGGTGCCCCCGCATCGACCTCGCCGCGCTCGGCCAGCATCTGCAGGGCCCGGACCACGATCGAGTGGGCGTCGATGTGGAAGTACCGCCGTGCCGCCGCTCGGGTGTCGGAGAAGCCATGGTCGTTGGCCCCCAGGGTCGCGAAGGGGTTCGGGAGGAACTGCCGGATCTGATCGGGCACATCGGACACATAGTCGGTCGAGGCCACGATCGGACCGGCGGCGTCGGCGAGCTTGCTGGTCACGTACGGTGTTCGGGCCTCGTCCCCGGGATGCAGGAAGTTGTGCTCGAGCGCGGCCAGCCCGTCCCGGCGAAGCTCCGTCCATGACGTCACCGACCAGACGTCGGCACTGACCCCCCACTCCGAACCCAAGATCATCGCCGCTTCCTGAGCCCAGGGCACGGAGACACCTGAGCCGAGCAGCTGCACCTTCGGGCCGGAGTCCCCGCCGGTGCTGATCCGGTGCAGGCCGCGGACCATGCCCTCGACGTCGCTGTCGTCCGGCTCGGCCGGCTGCTGCATCGGCTCGTTGTAGACCGTCAGGTAGTACATGACGTTCGGATCCGCCGAGTCGGCGCCGTACATCTGCTCGATGCCGGCCCGAACGATATGAGCGATCTCGTACCCGTACGCCGGGTCGTAGATCTTCATGGCCGGATTCGTCGCCGCCAGGATCGGCGAATGGCCGTCGGCGTGCTGCAGACCTTCCCCGGTCAGGGTGGTCCGCCCGGCGGTGGCCCCGATGATGAACCCGCGGGCCATCTGGTCCATGGCGGCCCACATCGAGTCGCCGGTCCGCTGGAATCCGAACATCGAGTAGAACACGTAAACCGGGATCATCGGCTCGCCGTGAGTGGCGTAGCTGGTGCCGGCCGCGGTGAAGGCCGCCATCGAACCGGCCTCGTTGATTCCCGCGTGCAGGATCTGGCCGTGCTCGGATTCCTTGTAGGCCAAGAAGAGCTCGCGGTCGACCGAGGTGTAGCGCTGCCCCCTGGGGTTGTAGATCTTGGCGGTCGGGAAGAACGAATCCATGCCGAACGTCCGGGCCTCGTCCGGGATGATCGGCACGATCCGCTCGCCCATGCCCTTGTCCCGGATCAGGTCCCGCAGCAATCGCACGAACGCCATCGTGGTGGCGGCCATCTGCTTGCCCGACCCGCGCTTGGCCCCGGCGTACGTCGCGTCGCCCGGCAGCTCCAGCGGCTTGGGGGTGTTGCGCCGCTCGGGGGTGAAGCCCCCCAGCTTGCGCCGCCGCTCCAGGATGTACTGGATTTCGGCGGAGTCAGCCCCCGGGTGGTAGTACGGCACCTCGTACAGGCTCTTGTCGAGCTGCTCGTCGGTGATCGGGATGTCCATCTGGTCCCGGAACTGCTTCAGGTCCTCGATGGTCAACTTCTTCATCTGGTGGGTGGCGTTGCGGGCCTCGAAGTTCGCCCCCAGCCCGTAACCCTTCACCGTCTTCGCCAACACCACCGTCGGCTGGCCGTCGCGCAGGTTCGCGGCGTGGTAGGCCGCATAGACCTTGCGGTAGTCATGCCCGCCACGCTTCATGCTCCAGATCTGGTCGTCGGTCATGTCCTTGACCAACAACTTGGTGGCCGCGGTCTTGCCGAAGAAGTTGTCCCGCACGTAGCTGCCCGATTCGCCCTTGTAGGTCTGGAAGTCACCGTCCGGGGTCTCGTTCATGATCTTGACCAGATCGCCGGTGGTGTCGCGGGCGAACAGCTTGTCCCACTCCCGGCCCCACAGCACCTTGATCACATTCCAGCCGGCGCCGCGGAAGAACGCCTCCAGCTCCTGGACGATCTTGCCGTTGCCCCGAACCGGGCCGTCCAGCCGCTGCAGGTTGCAGTTGATCACGAACGTGAGGTTGTCCAGACCCTCGTTGGCGGCCAGTTGCAACAGCCCGCGCGACTCGGGCTCGTCCATTTCGCCGTCACCGAGGAAGGCCCAGACGTGCTGGTCGGTGGTGTCCTTGATGCCCCGGTCACGCAAGTAGCGGTTGAACTGGGCCTGGTAGATCGCGTTCATCGGGCCGATGCCCATCGACACGGTGGGGAACTGCCAGAAGTCCGGCATGAGCCGTGGGTGCGGGTAGGAGGAGAGTCCGTGCGGCGCCTTCGACTTCTCTTGCCGGAAGCCGTTCAGGTCCTCCTCGCTGAGCCGTCCTTCCAGGTACGCGCGGGCGTACATGCCCGGCGACGCATGGCCCTGGTAGAAGATCTGGTCGCCGCCGCCGGGATGGTCGGGTCCACGGAAGAAGTGGTTCAGCCCGACCTCGTACAGGGTGGCCGCGCCGGCGTAGGTGGAGATGTGTCCGCCCACGCCGATGTCGGAGCGCTGGGCGCGGTGGACCAGGACGGCCGCGTTCCAGCGGACCAGCCGGCGGAACCTGCGCTCGATCTCCTCGTCACCGGCGAAATCGGGCTCCTGAGCGGTCGGGATGGTGTTGACGTAGTCGGTGACGAGTCGCGCCGGCGTGGCCACGCCCGCCGTTCCGGCCCGTGCTTGCAGGGTCCGCAGGATGTCGGCCGCCCGGTCGGGACCGCGACTGGCCACCAACTGATCGAACGATTCGATCCACTCGTTGGTCTCCTCGGGATCGGCCGTGGAGTCGGTAGACCTGTTGTTCAAGGTGTCGGTCATGCGGACACGCCCTCCATTCGTTGTCTGGCTCGTCCAGCGGCGCCGGGGGTGACCGCGCCACGCTTCCGAGCCTAGCGGCCCGCGCTCAGCACTAGTTCGCGAGCATCGTTAGCCGGCGCGGCCGGCGAGGAGAAGCGATGAGCGGACACGTCTTTCCGTCGGCGAGCAGCGACGACGAGCCGGTCTTGAGCGCCAGCCTGTGCCAGCGAACTCGAAAACGTTCGCGAGCATCGTTAGCCGGCGCGGCCGACGAGGAGAAGCGATGAGCGGACACGTCTTTCCGTCGGCGAGGAGCGACGACGAGCCGGTCTTGAGCGCCAGCGTGTGCGAGCGAACTCGAAAAGGGGGCGGGGTGGCTCAGCAGAAACCGGCCACCCCGACCCAGGCCGAGTCCGCGGTCGGGCTGCCCTTGCGCTGGATGGTCGCCTCGATCAGGCCGTACGGGCGGTCGGCGGCGTAGAACACCTCGTTCGGGTTCTCCAGCCCGAACGGTGACAGGTCGGAGAGGAAGTGGTGCTTGTTCGGGCAGGAGAACTTGATCTCATCGATGACGTCGTGAGTCGAGATGACGGCCTCCGCCATCTTGTACAGGTCTTGCTGCAGCGCCTTGGAGTAACCCTGCGAGAATCTGCCGAGGATGGTCTGCTTGACGCTGTCGTACGTCGCGTTGAAATCCAAATCTGTCGTGTTGTAGCGCCACTTGGTCGCGATGTCGGTGGCCAGGATCCGATCCGTGGTCTCCTTCAACGTCGTGTACCGGTCCTTCGGGTAGCCGACGAACCCGGACTCGGTCGTCTTCATCACGGTGAGCCCGTAGAAGCCCGACAGCAGAGTGTCGGTGTCGCCGTCCCGGACGAGCACGGCTGTCCGCACCTCCGGGGAGCCGCGGTAGAAGGCGTGGTCGTGGTCGTCGATGCGCGTCCAGCCGAACTGGTCCGCCGCCCAGCGGCCACCACTCACCCAGTCGAAGCTGCCGGTGAAGTGCTCGGCCAGCCGCAGGAGAAACTCCTCCGGTGAGGAGATCCCGTCCTTGGCGAAGGCGAAGATCGTGTTTTTCTGGGTGTCGGTCGCTACGACGTGGGAGTTGTCGCCGTCGATGTGCGCTGCCGCGAAGTCACCGCGCAATTGGCTGGTGACGTTGAGGTCGGTGACCTCGTGCCGGGCGGTGTCGCGGGTGACCCGCACCACGCGGTTCTCGGCCTTGCCGTACTGGTTGGCAGCGAGGATGACGTCGGTCATGGGAGTCCTTTCAGCGGGAGAGGTGCTACGAGGGAGGTAGGAGGAGAGCTCAGGACTTCTGCTCCGGCGCCGAACGCCTGGGCCCAGCGGCCCGCTGCTCCGTGCCGTGCTGCTCGGTTCCGTGCTGCTCCGTGCCGGGCCGCTCGGTGCCGTGCTGCTCGGTACCGGGCCGCTCGGGTCGGTTGTGTTCGGTCAACCGGGCCTCGTCCTCGTCGCTGATCGCGGAGATGGCGGGCCCCTCCGCGAAGATGGGCGCCTCGTCCTCCGGTGGGCGGCCGACGATGTTGAAGATGATGTTCAAGGTGACAGCCATGACGGCGGCCGAGGTGATGCCGCTGTCGAAGATGACCTGGAACCACTCCGGGAACTTGTCCCAGAACGTCGGCACGGCGATCGGGATGACGCCGACCGCGATCGACAACGCGACGATGACGAGATTGGAGTTGCCTTCGAACTTGACCGTCGACAGGGTCCGGATGCCACTCGCCGCCACCGTTCCGAACAGGGCCAGACCGGCGCCGCCCAACACCGGGAAGGGGACGAGGGCGACCAGCGCACCGAGGATCGGGAAGAGGCCGAGGAAGACGAGGATCCCACCGCCGACGGCGACCACGAAGCGGCTCTTGATGCCCGTGATGGCGACCAGTCCGACGTTCTGCGCAAAGGCGCTCACCGTGAAGCCGTTGAACACCGCTGACACCGAGGAGGACAACATGTCGGCGCGCAGGCCGTTCGTCACCTGCTGCCGGGTGGCCGGCTGGTCGATGATCTTGCCGATGGCCAGGATGTCGGCCGTCGTCTCGACCATCGTCACCAACATCACCACGAACATGGACACGATCGCCCCGATGGCGAAGGTCGGCAGGCCGAAGTGGAACGGCAGCGTGAGCTGGAAGATGTTGGCGTCACCGATCCGGCTGAAGTTCGTCATGCCGAAGGGGATCGCCACCACCGTGCCCAGGACCAGGCCGAGCAGGATGGCGACCCGGCCGAACCCGCCGGGGAGGAACCGGTAGATCAAAACGATGATCAACACCGTGGCGAAGGCGAGGGCGATGTTCTGCGGAGACGCGAAGTTCTCGGCGGCCGGGTTGCCGCCGCCGGCCCAGCGCATCGCTACCGGCAGCAGGGAGATGCCGATGACGGTGATGACCACGCCCGTGACGACCTCGGGAAAGAACCGCAACAGCATGGTGAAGAACGGTGCGATCAGGAAGGCGACGAGGCCCGCCACGATGATCGCGCCGTAGACCTCGCGCAGTGCGACCGCGCCGCCGCCCGTGGTGGCGCCGACGGCCAGGATCGTCGACACGGCGGCGAACGAGGTCCCCTGCACGATCGGCTGCCGGGCTCCGAGCTTCCAGATCCCGACGGTCTGCAAGATCGTGGCGAGCCCCGACATCAACAGGCCGGCGGAGATCAAGAACGTGATGTCTCCCGGGGTCAAGCCGAAAGCGTTGCCCACGATCAAGGGGACGGCCACGACGCCGGCGTACATGCTCATGACGTGTTGCAGGCCGTACACGAACATCTGCCCGAAGGGCAGCACCTCGTCGACGGGATGCTTAGCCGTCTTTGTGCCGTTCTGGGCCATGAGAACCTCCGATCATCCTTCCATTAAATGGAATAGAGTTTTCGTTGAGTGGAATATAGTGGCACTCTCCATGGACGTCAACTCAAGCAATCGCGGACACGACGTTGGCTACGGCGACGTAACAGTCAAGAATCGGAGCCGAGCAGTCGGCGGGCGGCCGCGGAATGCTCGGCAATCAGGGCTGCGATGTCGAGGCCGATGATCGCCGCATCGACGACGCGCCAAACCCCGCCGATCATCACTCGGTCGGCCTGGTCAGCTCCGCAGAGCAGCAGGGCCGACAACGGGTCGTGCGATCCTGAGAAGCGCAGCCCGTCCAAGCGGAAGAACGCCAGATCGGCCTGCTTCCCGGGAGCGATCTCTCCGACGTCGTCGCGACCGAGAGCGCGGGCCGAACCCTTGGTGGCCCAACCGAGGGCACGCTCTGGGGTGACCAACTCGGCGCCGTACTTCAGCCGCTGCAGATATAGGGCTTGCCGCACTTCGAGGATCATGTTCGAGGCGTCGTTGGAGGCCGAACCGTCCACGCCTAGGCCGACCGGTGCTCCGGCGTCTTCCAGCTCGACCGCCCGGGCGATGCCGGAGGCAAGCCGCATGTTCGAGCTCGGGCAGTGGGCGATGGCGGTGCCGGCCGTGCCCAGTCGGGACACCTCCTCGTCGTTGAAGTGGATGCCGTGCCCCAGCCAGGTTCGTGACGTGAGCCAGCCGACGCTTTCAAGGTAGTCGACGGTGCGCAAGCCGAACCTGTCCAAGCAGAAGGCCTCCTCGTCGAAGGTCTCGGCCAGGTGGGTGTGCAGCCGCACGTCGTGCTCTTGGGCCAGTTGGGCGCTGTCCCGCATGATCGACTGCGTGACCGAGAACGGCGAGCAGGGTGCCAGCCCGATCTGGATCACGGCCCCCTCGCCGCGTTCGTGATAGCTCGCGATGAGCCGTTCGCTGTCGGCCAGGATCACTTCGGGATCTTGGACCGTGGTTTGCGGAGGGAGCCCGCCGTCGTCCTGACCCAGCGTCATGGATCCTCGAGTCAGCAGGGCGCGGACCCCGAGCCGACGCACCACGTCGACCTGGACGTCGATGGCCTGATCCAGTCCGGCCGGGAACAGGTAGTGATGGTCGGCGGCCGTCGTACAACCCGACAGCAGCAGCTCCGCCAAAGCCACCGTCGTCGCGAGCTCCAGGTCGTGCGCCGAGAGTCGGGCCCAGACCGGATACAGGTTTTTCAGCCACGGGAAGAGCGGCACATTCACCACGGGCGCCCATGCCCGCGTCAGCGTCTGATAGAAGTGGTGATGAGTGTTGATCAACCCCGGCGTCACGACGTGCCCAGCGGCCTCATACGTCTCGTCGTAGCCGTATTGTGGCCGACGTCCGGCCCCGATGAGCTCCACGATCCGGGAACCCTCGACGACCACCCCGCCCGAGGCGTCGAGGCCATTGGCCGTGAAGATCGCCATCGGGTTCCTCACCCAAAGGCGGGTCGCGCGATCGGACATGGCTTCAGCTCCAACCTAGTAGAAGGAGGGAGCCGGGCGAGCGGCTCCCGATCGGGTGCCAGCTCAGTGGTGCCTGTCTGCTGATCCAGGGGCCTCCGTGAATGGAGGTTGGGCCTAGGAGTAGCACGACGAGATTGCGAACCACAAGGCCCGATTCCACATTTCGAGAACTAATGTTCGCACCGCGACAACAGCCTCGGGCGGGTAGTGACGATCTCGGGCAGCGTGCTTCGATTGGGCAAGCCGAACCGACGGAAGGGGTCGAGATGAGCGCCAGGTGGTACCAGGAAGCGGTCATCTACTGCGTCGAAGTCGCGTCGTTCCAGGACTCCGACGGGGACGGCCGTGGTGACCTCCGCGGGCTGATCAGCCGCCTCGACTACCTGGGCCGGCTGGGCATCACCTGTCTGTGGCTGAACCCCATCCACCCCAGCCCGCTACGGGACAACGGCTACGACGTAGCCGACTTCTACGGGATCGATCCCCGGCTGGGCAGTCTCGGTGACTTCGCCGAGCTGGCCCGACGAGCCCACGAGCGAGGCATCAAGATCGTCTTGGACCTGGTGGTGAATCACACGTCCGACGAGCATCCGTGGTTCCAATCGGCTCGCAGCAGTCCCGATTCACCCTTCCGGGAGTGGTATGTCTGGAGTACCGAGGAGCCACCCAACAAGCACCAGGGCACCGTGTTCCCCGGGGAGCAGACCGAGACCTGGACTCACGACCCGGTGGCCGGCGCCTGGTACTTCCACCGCTTCTACGACTTCCAGCCCGACCTCAACTGGAGCCACCCGGACGTCCGGGCGGAGATCGCCAAGATCATGGGCTTCTGGCTGCAACTGGGAGTGTCCGGCTTCCGGATCGACGCCGCGCCGTTCGTGATCGAGGAGGTGGCGCCCGGGGTGGATCCCGGGCCCAAGGACTTCACGATCTTGGATTCCTGGCGTTCGGAAACCCAGTGGCAGGTCGGCGATTCGGTCCTGCTGTGTGAGGCAAATGTGCCGCCAAGCGACGTCACGGCCTTCGCCGGCAGTCGCCCGGACGCGCCGAGTGATCGGGCGCAGATGATGTTCGACTTCCTGCTCAACCCCCGGATGTGGCTGGCGCTGGCCCGCCAGGACGCGGAGCCGCTCATCGAGGGTCTGACCAGCGCGGTCCGACTGCCGCCGGGAGCGCAATGGGTCAGCTTCCTCCGCAACCACGACGAACTGGATCTGAGCCGGCTCACCGACGAGCAGCGCGGGGATGCGTTCCGGGCCTTCGCCCCGCGAGCGGACATGAGGCTCTACGGCCGCGGCATCCGCCGGCGGCTGGCCCCGATGCTGAAAGGTGATCAACGGCGGATTGAACTCGCCTACGCCCTGCAGTTCGCCATGCCGGGAACCCCGGCTCTCCGCTACGGCGAGGAGATCGGCATGGGTGAGAATCTGGCCCTCGACGGACGCGAGGCCGTCCGAACACCGATGCAGTGGGATGACGGCCCGGGCGGTGGCTTCTCGACCGCGCCGCCCGAGCAGTGGGTCCGGCCGGTGGCGATCCGCGGTACCTACGGAGCGAAGAAGGTCAACGTGCGCGGCCAGCAGCGTGATCCCAACTCACTGCTGCGCTGGTTCGAGAATCTGACTCACACCCTGCGCACCGCTCCCGAGATCGGCACCGGAGTCTGTTCGATCGTGGACGTGCCGCTCCCCCGGTCCGTGCTCGCCCACCGGTTCGATGCCGAGTCCGGGGCCATCTTGCTGCTGCACAATCTCGCCGACGCCGAGGTCACGCTCGATATCGGGCCCCTGAAGGGCATGGTCGGCGAACCGTACGACCTGCTCGTCGATGGTCCGTACGAGGCGCCCGGGCCGAAGCTGGCCCAGTTGGCGCTCCATGGCTGGGGTTACCGGTGGATCCGGTTGTCCCGCAGCGATCAGACCTGATCATGCGGTCGGGCCGGGACCGATCGTCGGTACCGCTCCCCCAGCAACGCCAGGTGCGCAACCAACTCGGGTGGGTCCGTAACGTGAAAGTCGAAACCGAGCATGCCGACGTAGACCGCCACGATCTCGACGCTGTCGGCGCCGGTGACCAGCACGCAGGAGTGCTCGTCGATCGTCTCCACCACCCCGACCGTCGGGTTGATTCTCGCCAGCACCTCCTCGGCCGGTGCGTCGATGGAGATCCGGGCGTGCACATTCCAGCCGGTGCTCGCCACCGCCCGTAGCACGAACGCCGGGTAGTCGCCGCCCGGCAGCTCGACCGGGCGGAACCGCCGCCCTCCCGGGGTCCGCAACCTCATCCAGTCCAGCCGACGCGGCCACCAGGTGTCGGTCCGGGGTTCCCGGGTGACGAGGTACCAGCGACGCTGCCAACTGATCAGCCGGTACGGCTCCTCCTGACATCGCTCGTCATCGCGGTAGTCGAACCGAATCTCTTCATGATCACGGATTGCCCCCGCCACCGCCGTCAGCAGCGCGGCGTCGACCAGTGGATCCTCGACGTTCGAGCCCGTGTTCTCCGGTCCGCTGATCATGGCGTGGCGGAGCGCGTCCACCTGGCGGCGCAACCGGTGCGGCAGCACCTGTTCCAACTTGGCCAATGCTCGGGTGCTGGTCTCCTCGATACCGGCGATTCCGGTGGCCGCAGTCGGTGGGCGGCTACAACCAGATGAACGGCACCCGGCCGCAGACCATCGCCGCCGCCCTGTCGGATTCGCCCGTCGGCCAGTTGGCTTACAACGAATTGTTCGAGAACTTCGGTAACGGCACCAGCCTGGTGTCGCAGGATCAGGTGCTGACCCAGGTATCGCTGGACTGGTTGACCAACACCTCGGCCACCGCCGTCCGCTACCACTTCGCCGAGGGGCACTCCGGAGCCGAACCGAAGATCAGTCACGGCCGCACGGGAGTCGCCGTGTTCGCCGACGACTTCCCGGACCCTCCGGCCGCTGGCCGAGCGCGACAACACGAACATCGTCGCCTGGTCGGAGTTCGACCGCGGCGGGCACTACGCCGCGCTGGAGGTCCCCGAGCTGTTGGTCGGCGACCTCCGCGCCTTCTTCGGGCATGGCGGCGGAGGGCGCTAGAGGAACTGGCGGCTCAGCTTGGCGTGCCGGTTGACGTCCTTGTACAACAGGTATCGAAACCGGTCGGGACCACCGGCGTAGCAGGCCTGCGGGCAGAAGGCGCGGAGCCACATGAAGTCGCCCTCCTGCACCTCCACCCAGTCCTGGTTGAGCCGGTAGACGGCCTTGCCCTCCAGCACGTACAGCCCGTGCTCCATGACGTGGGTCTCCGCGAAGGGGATCACTGCCCCGGGTTCGAAGGTGACGATGTTGACGTGCATGTCGTGCCGGAGATCGGACGGATCGACGAACCGCGTGGTCACCCAGCGACCGTCCGTGCCGGGCATCGGCGTCGGCACGATGTCGCCCTCGTTGACCACGAACGATTCCGGAACCTCGAGGCCATCGACCCCCTCGTACGCCTTGCGGATCCAGTGGAACCGGGCCGGCAACGTCGCGTGGTTGTGCAGCCGCCACGAGGTCCCGGGGGGCAGGAACGCGTAGCCGCCCGGTTCGAGTTTGTGCTCCTCGTCGTTGATGTTGATCCGCAGATCGCCCTCCACGACGAAGATCACGCCCTCGGCGGTCGGGTCGAGCTCGGGTCGGTCGCTGCCGCCGTCCGGGCCGACCTCGACGATGTACTGGGAGAATGTCTCGGCGAACCCGGACAGCGGCCGGGCGATCACCCAGAGTCGGGTCTCGGTCCAGAACGGCAGCGAGCTGGTCACGATGTCCCGCATGGTGCCGCGCGGGATGACCGCGTACGCCTCGGTGAACATGGCGCGGTCGGTCAACAGGTCGCTCTGCGGAGGTAACCCGCCGTGCGGTGCGTAATAGCTGGTGGTCACTTCGTGCTCCTTTGCCACTCCTTCGTGACGTCGGTGAATCGATGAGGGGCGCCGCGCTGGAAGACAGCGCCCAGAGCTGCTCAACTGGGTTGGGCAGCCACACTTTCGGTGTCGGACCTCGGTCGGGCTAGAAGCTCGATCTGCGTCGCGTCCAGCCCGGTGCCGGCCTCCAGCTCAGCCGAGTCCACGGCGCCGCAGACATACCCGCGGTACAGGTAGCGGGCCAGCGCCCTCGCCGTGGCCGGTTCGTCGAGGATGCCGGTCGCGTTCCGGTGCACGTACGCCGACAAGCGGCCGGCCGCCCGCGCAAAGCCCTCGCGGTAGAAGGCGAAGTTGGCGATGTACCGGGTCGGCAGGTGACCCGGATGCATGTCCCAGCCCTGGTAATAGGCCCGCTCCAAACAGCGGCGAACCAGATCGTGGTGCAGCCGCCAGGCCGCGTGCACCTCGGCGATCGATCCGACGGGCAGCACGTTGGTTGACCCGTCCGCGAGGTGAACGCCGGTACCGGCGGCGGCCACCTGCATGACTTCCTTGGCGAAGTCGGCGGCGGGATGCGCCAGCGACTGGTACTCCGCGGACACCCCGACCGACGCGCTGTAGTCGTAGGTCCCGTAGTGCAGGGCGGTGACTCGACCCGCCCCAGCTGCGATGGCGGCGGCCACGGGGAGCCGACCATCGGAACCGACGACGAGCTGCGGGGTCTCCACCTGGATCTCGAAGCCGAGCCGGCCCGCCGGCAAGTCGGCCGCGGTTTCGTAGGCCTCGCAGACCGCCACCATGGCCTCGACCTGGCTGACGGTGCTGACCTTCGGGAAGGTGAGGACCAGGTTGTCCGGGAGCCCGCCGTGGTCGAGCAGGGTCGACAAGAACAGGTCCAGGGTCCGCAGGCCCCGTCGCCGCGTGGGCGCCTCGAAGCATTTGAACCGCAGGCCCACGAAGGCCGGAGCCCGCCCAGCGGAGCTCGCCCGGGCGAGTTCACCCGCGGCGCGGACGGCTTCGGCGTCCTCGCTCGCATCACCGCGATCCCCGTAGCCGTCCTCGAAGTCGAGCCGGAGGTCCTCGATCGGTTCAGTGGCGAGCTTGGCCTCGACCCGCGGAGCCACTGCCTCACTGAGTTGCTCGCTCAGACCCAGCGAACGGCACAGCGCCGCCAGCCCACCGTGCTCGGAGACGAGTTCGGCGGCCGCACGGCCCCAGCGTTCCGGCAGATCGGCGGTGTAGGTGTCGGCCGGGATGTAGACCGTGTGCACCGGCTGCCGGCGGCCGTCCTCGCCGGGATAGGTCGAGGCCAAGAACGCGTCGGTCTCGGCCAAGCTCTCGTCCACCCGGTCGAGCAGTGCACCGGTGAGACGGACCCGCGAGCCGGCCTGGGTGATCACGCGGAGATCACCCGTTCGTAGGCGGGAAGGGTGAGGAAGTCCGTGAAGTCCTCACTCAGGCAGAGTTCGGCGATCAGATCCTTGGCCGGGACATAGAAGCGCTCGAACTGCTCCGTGGATACCTCACCGCGCAGCCGCTCCGTCTCCTCGTCGATCAGCCTCGCGACCAGTTCGCGGGTGACCGTCTCGCCGGTATCGGACAATCTCACCTGGTTCCGGATCTCCTGCCAGACCTGGGATCGCGAGATCTCGGCGGTGGCCGCGTCTTCCATCAGATTGTGGATGCCGACGGCACCGTTGCCGGACAGCCAGACCGCGGTATAGGCCACTGCGACGTAGAGGTTGTTGCGCAGGCCCTGCTCGGTGTTCTCGCCCTGGGCGGAACTCACATCCAGCAATTGCGCGGGCCGGACCTCGACCTCGTCCCGGCGACGATCCACCTGATTCGGCTTCTCCCCCAGCACGCGATCGAACACCTCCCGACACACCGGCACCAGATCGGGATGGGCCACCCAGGAGCCGTCGAAGCCGTCCTCGGCCTCCCGGGTCTTGTCCGCGGTGACCTTGGCGAAGGCCACCCGGTTGATCTCCTCGTCCTTGCGACTGGGGATGAATGCCGCCATCCCACCCATTGCGAACGCGCCCCGCTTGTGGCAGGTGCGCACCAACAACTCGGTGTAGGCGCGCATGAACGGCGCCGTCATGGTGATGTCGGCCCGGTCGACCAGCACGAAGTCCGGCCCCGCGTCCCGGAAGTACTTGATGATGCTGAACAGGTAGTCCCAGCGACCGGCGTTCAGCCCCGACGCATGGTCGCGCAACTCGTAGAGGATCTCTTCCATCTCGAACGCCGCCGGGATGGTCTCGATCAGCACCGTGGCCCGGATCGTGCCGTACGGGATCCTGAGCCGCTCCTCGGCGTAACTGAAGACGTCGTTCCAGAGCCGGGCCTCGAGGTGGCTCTCCAGCTTGGGCAGGTAGTAGTAGGGCCCGTGCCCGTTGTCGAGCAGTTGCTGGGCGAGATGGTAGAAGTGCAGACCGAAGTCGACCAGGCCGCCGACTGCACGCTGTCCATCGATCAGCAGGTGCGCCTCGGACAAATGCCACCCACGGGGCCGCATGACGACGACCGCGAGCGGCTGATCGGTCCGCAACCGGTACTCGCGACCGTCGTCCTGGGTGAACGACAGCGTCCCGCGGGCCGCGTCCCGGAGGTTCAGCAGCGCGCCGACCACATTGGCCCAGGTGGGACAGCTGGCGTCCTCCATGTCGGCCAGCCACACCTTCGCACCCGAATTGAGGGCGTTGATCGCCATCTTGGCCGGTGTGGCCGGGCCGGTCATCTCGACCCGCCGGTCGGTCAGTGCGGGCGGCGCCGGAGCGACGATCCAATCCCCATCGCGTGCGTCCTTCGTGTCGGCGAGAAAATCCATGGCCTTCGCGGACGCCGCCTGCTCCCGGCGCGCGGCCCGGGCGGCGAGCAACTCCTCGCGTCGGGTGGCGAAGCGTTGGTGCAACTCCACCACGAAGGCGAGCGCGTCGTCAGTGAGGATCTCCTCCGCGCGGCCGGTGGGCCGGGGGTCGGTGAGTTCGACACTCATGCTTTCACCGTCGCGGCTGCCGTCGCCTCGACCGCCGCGGCCACTGCGGGCGCCACCCGGGCGTCGAAGACGCTGGGAACGATATAGCTGGCGTTCAACTCGTCGGCCGACACGCAGTTGGCGATCGCCTCCGCGGCGGCCACCAGCATCGGGTTGTTGATCTCGCGCGCCGCCGCGTCCAGCAGACCCCGGAACAACCCGGGGAAGGCCAGCACGTTGTTGATCTGATTGGGGAAGTCGCTCCGACCGGTCGCCACGACAGCAGCGTGCTTCGCGGCTTCGGCAGGGTGGATCTCCGGATCGGGGTTGGCCAGCGCCAACACGATCGCGTCGGGAGCCATCTCGGCGACGTCGTCGGCGGTGATCAGATTGGGGGCGGAGACGCCGATGAACACGTCCGCTCCGACCAGGGCTTCGGGCAGGCTGCCGGAGAAGCCCGCCTCGTTGGTGTTCTCGGCGATCCACTGCCGGTGTTCGTCGGTGTAGGTCCCGCCGCGGTGGATGGCGCCAGAGCGAGAACAGGCGACGATGTGCCCGGCCCCCTGGGCCTGCAGGAGCTGGATGATCGCGTGGCCGGCGGCCCCGACCCCGGAGATCGCGATCTGCACGTCGGCGATCTTCTTGTCCACCACTCGCAGGGCGTTGATCAACGCCGCCAGCACCACGATCGCCGTGCCGTGCTGATCATCGTGAAAGACGGGGATGTCCAACTCGTCGCGCAATCGGCGCTCGATCTCGAAACAGCGCGGCGCGGCGATGTCCTCCAGGTTGATGCCGCCGTAAACCGGAGCCATCGCCTTGACGATGGAGATGATCTCCTCGGTGTCTTTGGTGTCGAGGCAGACCGGCCAGGCGTCGACGCCGCCGAACTGTTTGAAGAGCGCGGCCTTGCCCTCCATCACCGGCAGGGCGGCGGCCGGCCCTATGTCGCCGAGACCCAGGACCGCTGTGCCGTCGGTGACCACCGCGACCGTGTTGCGCTTGATGGTCAGCCGGCGGGCGTCCTCCGGGTTGGCGGCGATGGCCAGACAGACCCGGGCCACCCCCGGAGTGTAGGCCCGGGAGAGATCGTCGCGGTTGCGGAGTTGGACCTTGGGCTCGACCGAGAGCTTGCCGCCCAGGTGCAACAAGAAGGTGCGGTCGCTGACCTTGCGCACGGTGACACCGTCGCGAGCGTTGAGGGCGTCGGCGATCTCCTGGGCGTGCTTTTCGCCGGTGGTGTTGCAGGTGACGTCGACCACGATCCCGTCGTGCCGGGATTCGACGATGTCGAGCGCGGTCACCGCGGCCCCGGTGGCGGCCACAGCCGAGGCGAGTTCGGTGGTGGCGCTGTAGGAGGAGCTGACCTCCACCCGTAGCGTGATCGAATATCCCGGGCTGGGACTGGCCATCTGCGCTCCCTATTGGGTGGACGTGTTGGGTGGATGTGGTTCCGAGGCTATCGCCGGCCGTCTAGTTCCGTCAAGCGGACACAGGATTCCATCATACGGAAGGACCCATGCGGATACTCGTCGTCAACGTCAACACCACGATGTCCATGACCGCCTCCATCGCCGCCCAGGCGCGCCGGGCGGCCACGGCCGGCACCGACATCGTCCCGCTGACGCCGCGCTTCGGGGCCGAGTCGGTGGAGGGAAACTTCGAGAGCTACCTGGCGGCGGTGGCCGTCATGGACCGAGTGACCACGTACGACGAGCCGTACGACGCCGTCATCCAGGCCGGCTACGGGGAGCACGGGCGCGAGGGTCTCCAGGAGGTGCTCGACGTGCCGGTGGTGGACATCACCGAAGCGGCCGCGGGGCTGGCGCTGTACCTGGGACACCGCTACTCGGTGGTCGCGACCCGGGATCGCGCCGTACCGATGATCCAAGACCGGTTGTTGCTGGCCGGACTCGACCGGCGGTGCGCATCGGTGCGGTCCAGCGGGATCCCCGTACACGAGCTGGAATCTGATCCGGCGCGCGCCGTCGAGGCCATCGTCGAGCAAGCCGCGGCCGAAGCGGATCAGCGGCTGGCCCCTGACCCCGTGAGCCGGCGCTAATTGCGGAGGGCGGCGCCGATCGCCGCAGCGACACTCTGCAACACCGGAACGGCGCGCTCGCCGAATGCCTCATCGACACGGGACAGCGGTCCGGACACCGACAGGGCCATCGGCGAGGGAGCGTCCGGCACACTGACTGCGTAGCAACGGACGCCGAGCTCCTGCTCTTCGTCGTCGATCGAATAGCCCCGTTCTCTAATCTGGGCGACGTCGGCGAGCAGCGACTCGACGGTTCCGTGACTCTTGGGCGTCGGCGTCGGCAACCCCACTCGGCCCACGATGCCGCGGATGTCGGCGTCCGACAGCGTCGCCAGGATCGCCTTACCCACCCCGGTGTCGTGAAGGTTGGCGCGGCGACCCACTTCGGTGAACATTCGCATCGCGTGCGGCGACGGTTGCTGCGCCACGTAGACGACCTGGTCCCCTTCGAGAAGGGCCATGTTGGCGGTCTCCCCCAGTTGCCGGACGAGCAGTTGGAGCTGCGGTTGGGCCACCCGGCCCAGCTGTTGACCGGCGAGCTCACCGAGGGGAATGAGTCGGGCACCCAGGGCGTAGCGCCGCGACGGCAGTTGCCGGGCGTAGCCCAACGTCACGCACGTCCGCAGCAGCCTGTGGATCGTGGGCATCGGCAGCTCGGAGGCGTTGGCCAGGTCGCTCAGCGAGATCTCCCCGCCCGCGTCGGCGATGGCTTCGAGCAGTTCGAAGACCCGCTCGATCGATTGGACAGTCCCCGAACGGGGCTCGGCGGCTAGTTCGGTCATGGGCATCCCTCTCGTCGGCCCGGCACGGGTCGAGGATAGGCGGGATTCCACCATACAGAAGGCAATGTCCGCGGAGGCCATGCGGGCGGGTCCAAGCGGGTCGCCGGCGAGTTGACCGGCCCGGCTCACCTCCGGTACGGTTTCCACCAGACAGCAATTGTTTTCCACGCTACGGAAGAGAGTCGGCAGCTATGCCCCGCTACACCGTGAACGCCTCCATCCTGTTGACCGAGCTGCCGCTGCTGGAACGGCCGGATGCGGTCAAGCGGGCCGGATTCGACGCGTTGGAGTTCTGGTGGCCGTTCCCCCAGGCCGTTCCGTCGGACCGCGATGTCGACGCCTTCGTCGCGGCCGTCCAGCAGGCCGGGGTGCAGTTGACCGGGCTGAACTTCTTCGCGGGTGACATGGCCGGTGGAGACCGCGGGCTGGTCAGCTGGAAGAGTCGAGCCGGCGAGTTCGTCGACAACCTCGACGTGGTCGTCGGCATCGGGGAGCGACTCGGCTGTCGCGCCTTCAATGCGCTGTACGGCCTCCGCAACGACGAGGTGAGCGCAGCGGAAGCCGACGCCCTCGCGGCCGAGAACCTGGCCCGCGCCGGCCGGGCCGTGCAGCGGTTCGACGGCACCGTCCTCCTCGAGCCGGTCTCCGGCGCCGACGCCTACCCGCTGAAGACGGCGACCGACGTCCTTGCGGTGATCGAGCAGGTCGGATCGGCGCACGGTGTCGACAACATCGCCCTGCTGGCCGACTTCTACCACCTGTCCGTCAATGGTGACGACGTCGACGCCGTCATCCGGGACCACGCCCCCGACTTCGGACACGTTCAGATCGCCGACGCCCCCGGGCGCGGCCAGCCCGGGAGTGGCGAGTTGCCGCTCGAGCAGTGGATTCGCGACGCCGAGGGCGCCGGGTACGACGGCTGGGTGGGGTTGGAGTACAAGTCCACCGACGCCGACCCCTTCTCCTGGCTCTCCCGCGAAGCGCGCAGCGCCTCCTGACCTCACGATCTCAGCCCACGAACTGATAGAGGATGCACATGACGACGCACGACACCCCGACTCCCGCCAACCAGACCCCATCGAATCAGACCCCATCGAGCCAAACCGTTGCCGTCATCGGCCTCGGCATCATGGGCGGCCCGATGGCCGGCAATCTGGTCAAGGCCGGCTACGACGTGGTGGGCTACAACCGCAGCAGAGCCAGGGTGGACGCTCTGGTCGCCGCGGGCGGCCGCGGAGCGGCTTCCATTGCCGAGGCCGTCCAGGACGCCGACGTGATCATCACGATGGTGCCCGATTCTCCCGACGTCGAAGGTGTCGCGTTCGGCGACGACGGCTTGATCGCCCACGCCAAGTCCGGCGCCACCTGGGTCGACTGCTCCACGATCCGACCTGACGTCGCGGTGGCCGTCGCCAAGGCGGCCACCGACGCCGGTGTCAAGGCCGTCGACGCCCCGGTCTCCGGCGGCGAACAGGGTGCCGTCGAGGGCACGCTGTCGATCATGGTGGGCGGCGAGGCCGGTGACGTCGAGGCCGTGCGGCCGGTCCTGGAAGCCGTCGGCCAGACCATCGTCCACGTCGGTCCGAGCGGCTCTGGGCAGACCGTCAAGGCGGCCAATCAACTGATCGTGGCCGGCACCATCGAACTGGTCGCTGAGGCCCTGATCTTCCTGGAGGCGTACGGCGTCGACACCGCGGCCGCGATCGAGGTGCTGGCGGGCGGGCTCGCGGGCAACCGCATCCTCGACCGCAAGGCCAGCTCGATGAGCAAGCGCGAATTCGCCCCCGGATTCCGGGTCGATCTGCACCACAAGGACATGGGGATCATCCTGGCCGCCGCCCGCGAGGCCGGCGTCGCGATCCCACTCGGCAGCCATACCGCCCAGCTGATGCAGTCGCTGCGCCAGTTGGGCCACGGCGACCTGGACCACTCGGCCCTGCTGCTTCAAGTCGAGCAGCTGTCCGGCCGCAACACCGAAGTACATTCACGGAAAGAGAACTGACATGGCAAGGATGAAGGCGGCCGAAGCGGCCGTGCTGATCTTGGAGAAAGAGGGCGCCACCCAGGCCTTCGGGCTGCCCGGCGCCGCGATCAATCCTTTCTACGCCGCGATGAGACGTCACGGCGGCATCCGGCACGTGCTGGCTCGGCACGTCGAGGCCGCGTCCCACATGGCGGAGGGCTACACCCGGGCCGTCGCCGGCAACATCGGCATCTGCATCGGCACCTCTGGACCGGCCGGCACCGACATGATCACCGGCCTCTACTCCGCGTCGGCGGACTCCATCCCCATCCTGTGCATCACCGGTCAGGCCCCGGTGGCCAAACTCGACAAGGAAGACTTCCAAGCCGTCGACATCGCCTCCATCGCGGCCCCGGTGGCCAAGTGGGCGGTCACCGTCAAGGAGGCCGCGCAGATCCCCGGCGCGTTCCAGAAGGCCTTCTGGTTGATGCGCGAGGGCCGGCCCGGCCCGGTGCTGCTCGATCTGCCGATCGACGTGCAACTGACCGAGATCGAGTTCGACATCGACACCTACGAGCCGCTGCCGGTGGCCCGACCGGCGGCCACACCCGCCCAGGCGGCGAAGATCATCGACCTGCTGACCGCGGCCGAGCACCCGGTGATCGTGGCCGGGGGCGGCATCATCAACGCCGACGCCGCCGACCGGCTGGTCGAACTGGCCGAGCTGTTGGGGGTGCCGGTCATCCCGACCCTGATGGGGTGGGGCACCATCCCCGATGACCACCCCCTGCACGCCGGCATGGTGGGGATCCAGACCTCTCACCGGTACGGCAACGCCACCATGCTCGAGTCCGACTTCGTGTTGGGAATCGGCAACCGCTGGGCCAACCGGCACACCGGCGCGCTGGACGTGTACACCCGGGACCGGACTTTCGTGCACATCGACATCGAGCCGACCCAGATCGGTCGGGTGTTCGCCCCGGACTACGGAGTGGTCTCCGACGCGGGAGCCGCGCTGGACGCCCTGCTGGTCGAGGCGCACCGGCGCAAGGAGGCCGTGGAGCTGCCCGACTTCGCCGTGTGGGCCAAGGACTGTGCGCAGCGCAAGGCATCGCTGCAGCGCAAGACCCACTTCGACAACGTGCCGATCAAGCCGCAGCGGGTGTACGAGGAGATGAACCGGGCATTCGACCGGGACAGCGTCTACGTGTCCACCATCGGGTTGTCGCAGATCGCCGGCGCCCAGCTGCTGCACGTCTACCAACCGCGGCACTGGATCAACTGCGGCCAGGCCGGACCGCTCGGCTGGACCATGCCCGCTGCCCTGGGGGTGGCCACGGCCCGGCCCGACAAGACCGTGGTGGCGCTCTCGGGGGACTACGACTTCCAGTTCCTGATCGAGGAGCTGGCGGTCGCGGCCCAGCACGGAATCGGCTACGTGCACGTGCTGGTGAACAACTCCTACCTGGGGCTCATCCGGCAGGCGCAGCGCAACTTCGAGATGGACTACCACGTCTCACTCGGCTTCGACAACGTCAACTCCCCCGATCTGCAGGGCTACGGGGTCGATCACGTCAAGGTGACCGAAGGCTTCGGCTGCAAGGCGATCCGGGTACACCACCCAGACGACCTGGGCGCCGCTTTGACCAAGGCGCAGGAGATGGCCCGCGAGCACCGTCTGCCGGTGGTGGTCGAGGTGATCCTGGAGAAGGTCACCAACATCTCCATGGGCGCGGCGGGACTGGATGCGGTGAACGAGTTCGAGCCGCTGGCTCTCTCGGGCACCGATGCCCCCACCGCCATCTCCGTGATGGACGACGGGATCGCTCTCTGAGGTCGCCCTCTGAGATCGTCAGGTATGCGTTTCGTCATCGCCCCCGACAAGTTCAAGGGATCCCTGGAGGCGGCCGAGGTCGCGGCCGCCCTGGCGGCCGGTCTGACCAGGGAGCTTCCCGACGCCGAGATCGAGCAGATTCCCGTCGCCGACGGCGGCGAGGGCACCGTCGAGGCCGCGCTGAACAGCGGCTTCGAGGCGCTCGAGGTGGCGGTGGAGGGGCCGGTCGGAAACCCCGTGCGGGCCACCATCGGTCTCCGCGGGTCGCTGGCCGTGATCGAAATGGCGGCCGCCTCGGGCTTGGGTGCCTTACCGGTGGCCGCCGACGGCCGACCGCAGCTGGACGCGTTGCGAGCGTCCAGCGCGGGCACCGGTCAACTGATCACCGCGGCCCTGGACGCCGGCGCCACCGAGATCGTCCTGGGGGTCGGCGGCAGTGCCAACACCGACGGCGGCGCTGGTCTCTTGACGGCGCTCGGCGCCCGCCTCCTCGACGAGCACGGTGAGGCCGTACGTCCCGGCGGGGGTGGACTGCGCGAACTGGCGTCGGTGTCGCTCGACGGCCTGGATCCGCGTCTGGCCGGCACCCGCTTCGTCCTCGCCGCCGACGTCACCAATCCCCTGCTCGGAGCCACCGGGGCCGCCGCCGTTTTCGGCCCACAGAAGGGTGCCGGTCCCGACGACGTGGCGATCCTTGATCAGGCCCTGGGCCACTACGCCCGGCTGGTCGCCGACACCCTCCGTACCGACGTCGCGGCCCTGGTCGAGGCCGAGGGCGCCGGTGCGGCCGGTGGCGTCGGGTTCGCCGCCCTGGCGGTGTTGCAGGCCGACCGGCGACCGGGGATCGATGTCGTCCTCGATCTCGTACGGTTGGACGAACGGCTTCCCGGCGCCGATGTCGTGATCACCGGCGAAGGCAGCCTGGATGCGCAGAGTCTCGGCGGCAAGACTCCGATCGGGGTGGCGCGGCGGGCCCGGGCCCATGACGTGCCGCTCGTGCTGGCGGTGTGCGGTCGGTCGCTGATCTCGGCTGAGGAAGGAGAAGCCGCCGGCTTCGACGCGATCCACGCCTTGTCCGACCGCGAGCCGGATCCGGCCCGGAGCATGGCGCAGGCCGCGGCGCTGTTGACGCAGCTGGGAGCCGACCTGGGCGCCGACCTGGGACGCCGGCTGGCCCACCCGGCCGAGGGCGGACCGGGCGACCTGACCAGACTGAACCCATGAGCAGCCACGCCCATAGCGGACAGCTCGCCGCGGTGAACGAGCCGGCCGTCATCCGCCGGCAGATCGCCGCGTTGCGCGCCCAGGATGGTGGCCTTCGCGAACCGGATTCGCGACTGGGCGGCGATCCGGTCGGGACCGGATTCGAGTTGGTGGTCCGCGGGCCCAAGATCATGACGACGGCCGGCCCCGCCGGCCGGGAGCTGGGGATCACGCGCGGCAAGATCACCGCCATGGAACCACTTGGTGCCGGTCTGACCGCGCCCGTGGTGGTGGAGCTGGCCGAGGACGAGGTCTTGATCCCCGGCCTGGTGGACGCCCACGTGCACGTCAACGAGCCCGGTCGCACCGAATGGGAGGGCTTCGCGTCCGCCACCCGAGCGGCGGCGGCCGGTGGGGTCACGACGATCCTCGACATGCCGTTGAACTCGATCCCGTCCACGGTCAACGGTCCCGCCCTGGAACTCAAACAGCTGGTCGCGGCACCCCAGGTCTTCGTCGACGTGGGTTTCTGGGGCGGTGCGGTGCCCGGCAACAAGGGTTATCTCCGCGAGTTGCACGACGACGGAGTGTTCGGCTTCAAGTGTTTCCTGCTGCACTCCGGGGTGGACGAGTTCCCCCAGCTCGATCCCGACCAGCTCGAGGAGTATCTCGAAATCCTGCGGTCCTATGACGCGTTGATGATCGTGCACGCCGAGGATTCGCGGGCCATCGACCGGGCGCCGAATCCCGAGGGCGACAGTTACGGGCGCTTCCTGTCGTCGCGGCCTCGCGGAGCGGAGAACCTGGCCATCGCCGAGGTGATCGAACGCACCCGCTGGACGGGTGCCCGCACCCACATCCTGCATCTCTCCTCGGCCGACGCCCTGCCCATGCTGCACACCGCCAAGGCGGACGGACTGAATCTGACCGTCGAGACCTGTCCGCACTACCTGACCCTGATGGCCGAGTCCATTCCCAACGGCGCGACGGCGTACAAGTGCTGTCCCCCCATCCGGGAGATCGGGAATCGGGAAGCACTCTGGGCCGGGCTGCTGGACGGAACCATCGACTACATCGCCTCCGACCACTCCCCCTGCACGCTCGATCTGAAGGACCTCGACAACGGCGACTTCAGTCTCGCCTGGGGCGGGATCGCTTCCGTCCAACTCGGTCTGTCCCTGGTCTGGACCGAGGCTCGCCGACGGGGACTCGAGCTCGGCCAGGTGATCGACTGGATGGCGTCCCGCCCGGCCGACCGGCTCCGACTGCGTTCGAAGGGGCGGATCGCCGTGGGCTATGACGCCGATCTGGCCGTGTTCGCACCGGACCAGGCCTACGTGGTGGACGCCGGGAAGCTGCACCACAAGAACGCGATCACCCCGTACGAGGGCGAGGTCGTGTCCGGCGTGGTCCGCCGCACCTTTGTTCGCGGGACCGAGGTGGACTACAACACACCCCACGGGAAGCTGCTGCGCCGCGGCATCGACTAGTCGGCTGATATTTGAGGAGCTGCTCGCGCGGCTCGGACGCCTTCGGCCTATCCACTCGACGCTCGCAGCTTGCGACACAGTGCTTCAAACGATTGTGGGGCTTCAACGATTGTGGGGCTTCAACGATTGTGGGATAGATAGGCGGACTCGCGGAACCCCAGGATGGCCTCGACCATGGTGGCGGCTCGGACGGCGCTGGGCACGTCGTGCATCCGCAGGATCCGTGCACCCTGCAGAGCACACACCGTCGCGGCGGCGATCGAGGCCGACCCGCGGTCCGGCTTGCTGAGACCGGTGGCCTCTCCGACGAAGTCCTTGTTCGAGACCGCCGCCAGGAGCGGAAGCCCGAGTGCGGCGATCTCGTCGAGGCGGCGCGTCAGCTCCAGGGAGTGCCGGGTGTTCTTGTTGAGGTCGTGGCCGGGGTCGATCACGATTCTCTCCTCGCCGATGCCGAGGGACAGTGCCAATTCGACTCGTTGCGTCAGCCGATCGCGCACGTCGGTGACGATGTCGAGGTAAGCCGGTCGGCTGAGGTGCTGCTGCGGTTCCGCCAGGCTGTGGGTGATCACCAGCGTCGCATCGGCAGCGGCGACCACCTCGCCGAGCGCTCGATCGTGCAGGCCGCTCGTGTCGTTGATCACCGACGCTCCCGCGGCCAGACTGGCCGCGGCCACCGCGGCCCGGGTCGTGTCGACCGAAACCACGACGTCGCTGACGGCCACGACCGCCTCGACCACCGGTACGACCCGACCGATCTCCTCCGCCTCGGTTACGCGGGCGGCGTCCGGGGAGAACGGCACCCCGCCGATGTCGACCCAGCCCGCTCCGGCCGTCGCCGCGGCCAAGGCGGCATCGACCGCCGCCGTGAGGGCAAGGGTGCGACCCGCGTCGTAGAACGAGTCCGCGGTCCGGTTGACGATGCCCATCACGACGATCTGGCGAGAGAAGTCGAACCGGCGCCGGCCGATCGAGCGCCGTGGACTGGCGAGCGGCGGGAGGGCGATCACGCCGCCAGTCTGACCTACCGCACGGGCGCCGGCTCCGCAGTCCGGGCCTGTGCCGGCAGCACGTGGTCCATAAGTTTGTCCGTGCTCAGGCAGAGCGAGCAGACCACCGAGTCGTGGGTCTCACAGGCGGTCATGTCCGGGCGTTCGTACTCCTGCCGGCAGACGTGGCAGGTCAGTACGTGATCCGACGGGTTCCCGTGCTCGTCGTACATCGGCAGGTCGATCCCGTCGTCGGTCCGGCGCAGGTAGAACCTGCCCTGCGTGGCGAAGGCCAGCCCAGGCGGCAGCACCAGAGCCAGGCCGATTGCGACCAGCGGCGAGTACGGCTGGATGGCGGGGCCCAGCGCTCCGAAGAAGGCCATGATCGACACTCCGGCCGCCACCAGCATCGATCCGAATCCGACCGGGTTGACGGCGTACAGCATGCCGCGCCGGAACTCCGGCTGCAGCGGCGACAGCTTGAACAGGTATTTGTTGAAGGTGATGTCGGAGGCCACCACCACGATCCACGCCATGCCGCAGTTGGCGTAGAAGCCGAGAATGGTGTTCAGGAAATCAAACATGTTGGCTTCCATCAACACCAACGCGATCAACAGATTGACCGCCAGGAACACTATCCGCCCCGGGTAGCGCTTGGTGATCCGGGTGAACGAGTTGGTCCAGGCCAGCGACCCCGAGTAGGCGTTGGTCACGTTGATCTTGATCTGGCTGATCACGACCAAGATCACGGCCAGGGTCACCGCCAACCAGACCGGCATCATGTCCTGGTAGATCTCCAGGAACTGGTAGACGGGCTGGTTCGCCACCTCGGCCCCGTCGGCGACGGTCGAGATGATGTAGACGGCCAGGAACAGACCGATGACCTGCTTGATCGCGCCGAAGAAGACCCAACCGGGTCCGGCCAAGATCATCGCCGTCCACCAGCGCCGCTTGTTCTCCGGCGTGCGGGGTGGCATGAAGCGCAGGTAGTCGATCTGTTCGGCAATCTGTGCGATCAAGGACAGGCAGACACCGGCGGCCAACATGATGGAGCCCAGATTCGTGGCGCCGTTGCCGTTCTCGCCCTGATAGGAGAAGAAGGTGCCGACCGACTCCGGGTGGCTGAACAGCAGGTAGGCGAAGGGGATGACCATCAGCAACAGCCACAACGGGGTGGTCCACAGTTGCAGCTTCGAGAGCACCTTCATGCCGTAGATGACGAGCGGGAAGATGATGATCGTCGATACCGCGTAACCGGCCCACAACGGCACCCCGAGCCCGAGCAGCAGACCCTGAGCCATGATCGACCCTTCGAGCGCGAAGAAGATGAAGGTGAACGTGGCGAAGATGACGTTGGTCACCACGGAGCCGTAGTAGCCGAAGCCACTGCCGCGGGTGATCAGATCGAGATCGAGGTTGTACCGGGCCGCGTAGTAGGCCAGTGGAAACCCGGTCAGGAAGATCACCACGGTGAAGATGGCGATGCCCCACAGCGCGTTGGTCGTGCCGTAGGCGATGCCGATGTTGGCGCCGATGGCAAAGTCGGCCAGATACGCGATACCGCCCAGTGCCGAGATCGCCACCACGCCAGGAGACCATCGGCGATAGTGCCTCGGCGCGAACCGGAGGGTGTAGTCCTCCAGCGTCTCCTTGGTCGCCTGACTGCCCACCAGAGAGTGATGCTCGTGACTTATCTCCGTGGTGATCTCGTTCGACATGGTTTCCTCCTGTGGCAGCCGTCGCCCCCACGCAGGGCTTCGCGATCACTGTCGCGCACGTCGAATACGTCCACATTCCGCTCGAGTTTCAACAAGGTTTCGACCGATTCACTCAGAAATGAGTGCAGAACGCGCCATCATCTCCACCCGATATTCGAAGAAAACTTGCCAGCAGGAGAAGAACCTTCGTACATTTACTCCGATCGTGTTCTTCCCCGAGCCAGCGATCTTGAATGTTCACTGGCACAGTCTCGGAAGGGGTCGCCATGCCCCGCCGTTCGGTCGTCCCGCTGGTCGTGGCCGTGCTCGGACTCGGCGTGATGCTGTCTGCCGTAGCGCCGGCTCACGCCGCTCGAGGCGGGTGGGCCGACCTCAGCTTCTCTGGCCGACCCAGCAACTACGTCGGGATCATCACTCAGCAGCCCACTGGCTTTCCCCAGGCAAGCGTCGTCAGCGACTCCGCCGGCGGCAGTGTGGGACGGCAGTCCGACCCGTCCACGTTCCTGCCGGCGTCGAGCGCCGTAGGTCAGCGGTACGGCAGCAGTCGGAACAGGCCTTACCTCGCCCTCCGGCCCAACACCCAGAACGGCTCGGGCGTGCCGGGCGGTTCAACCACCACCTACACGTTCGACAGACCGACTCCCGCGACCGGATGGACGTTCGTGCTGGGGGACGTGGACGCCGATCAGGTGACGATCACGGGTACCGACCGCGATCGTCGAGCCGTGGATGCGAGTCATTTCGGATTCCGGTCGGCATTCAATTACAGCAGTTCCGACCGGGACGTACCTTCTTGGGATTCAACCACCGGGGTTCTTCGTGGTAACGCGGAAGCCAACGAAACGGTGGGCGCGTCCGCCTGGTTCGAACCGACCGTTGCGTTGACCAGTCTGACTTTCGAGTTCGAGCGCCGCGCGGGGTTCCCGGTGTATCAGACGTGGTTCTCGGCCCTGGCTCGCAGCCTGAGCGGCACGGTCGAGGCGCCGGGAGCGGCACGTGCCGGTGTCACCCTGAAGCTCTACGACCCAGAGGACAACAAGGTCGGTGAGACCAAGACCGACCGGAAGGGTAACTACAGCTTCCCGAGTCTGGCCACCTACGGCGGGTACCGCATCGCGCTGGTGCGACCCACCGACCTCAGCTCGGACGTCCCTCTGACCCGGTCCGTCGACCTGAGCGCCACCAGTCAGAGAGCCGACTTCGCGCTTCGAACGACCAGGCCGAATGGTGCTGGTGGCGCCGTTCTCGACGACGACGGGCAACCGGTGCCGGGCGTGACGCTGACTCTGACCGGACCCGGTGGCATCGACCGCACCACCGTCACGGACGCCGTCGGCGACTACCTCTTCGACGGTCTGCCGGTCGGTGTCGGCTATCGGGTGATCGCGACCCGCCCGCCTGGCACGACGGTCTCGCCGGCGAAGGGCTTCAACGTCTCCGAGACACCCGTCCGAGGACTCGACTTCGTCGTCGCCGCCAATCCCACGGGCTCGGCGTCTGGACAGGTGACCAGGTCGACCCGCGGCGGAGACCCGCTGCCCGGCGCGCTCATCACCCTTACCGGTCGTGGCCATGGCGCTGTGGCGTCTCTGGTCCGCACCGACGTTGCCGGAAGCTGGGAACTGACCGGGCTCCCTCCCGGCGACTACACCGCACGAGTCACCGTTCCGGGCGGGGCCAAGGCGAACGGCCGTACGTCCCGCAGCTTCACGGTTCCGGACCGGCGTGGCCCGCGCGACGACCTGAACTTCGTGATCGATTTCCCGGGGCCGAGGACATTCAGCGCGTCGGGCGCGGTAACTGATGGCGCCGGCAAAGCGTTGGCCGACGTCAAGGTGACCATCACGAATCCGATCACCGGTATCAGAAGGACGGTTGCGACAGACGAGAAAGGCAACTGGCGGGCCGCCAGACTGACGCCGGCCTCCGGATGGACCGCAGCCGTGGTACCGCGGGCCGGTTACCGATCAATTCCCCCGCTGACGTTCACCATCGACAACAGCGACGTAGGCGGTCTGAACTTCGCCCTACCGCTGACCACCCCAACGCCGACACCAACTCCCACGCCAACCCCAACGCCAACCCCAACGCCAACCCCAACTCTCACACCGACGCCCACCCCGACGCCCACCCCGACGCCCACCCCGACGCCGACACCAACTCCGACCAGCCTTCCCAGCGCCACCGAGACCACGATCGCGCCGATCGACCCGGTTTCGACCCCTGCACCGTCGACCGGTCTGGCCGACAGCGGCGGCCCGGGCCTGATGGTCCTCCTCGGTGCGGCGCTGTTACTGGCCGCAGGCACAACCCTGACGATCACGAATGCGCGTCGCCGCTAGTTGCTGAACCCTTCAGTGCCGGGTCGTGCGGAGCAGCGCAGCGACTAGCTCGACCGTCCGCTCGCGCCCGGGCATCCGGTCGATCGGGTCATCGGCCGCGGGTCCGGCGATCGGGTTGATCATGACCTCGTCCACCTCGTAGGTGTCGGCGAGCTCGGTCAGTCGAGCCGCCACCGACTCCGGCGTGCCGACCACCCAGTTGCGCAGCATCTCGCCCGCTAATTCCTCGTGCGCCGCCGGCAGCACGACCTCGGCGGCTTCTTCGACCGTGAGGCCAGGTCCCAGGGCGCCGCCGGTGCGTAGCGCGACCATGGCCAACAGCTGGGGCCGGACGGAACGTTGGGCGGCCTCATCGGACTCGGCCGCGGCCACGTTCACGGTCAGGAACGTCTCCGGTTCGAGCAGCTGTTCCGACGCCCGGAATGTTTTCCGGTACAGCTCGAGGGCCTCAGCCGTGCCGCGTCCGGAGAAGTGGTGGGCGAACACGTAGGGGAGCCCCTGATCTGCGGCCACCCGAGCCGAGTAGTCGGAGGAACCCAACAGCCAGACCTGCGGCACGCTGCTCGCCTGTGGGGTGGATCGGAGCAGATAACTGTCGCCCTGCACCTGAAGCCCGACCCCCTGCGGGCTGAGCATGGCCACCAGCTCGGCCACATGGACGTCGAAGCGGGAGGCATCCGCCGTCTCCGGTCCGCCGTGCCGAAGGGCCCAGTTGGTCACCGGATCGCTGCCGGGGGCCCGCCCGAGCCCGAGGTCGATCCGGCCCGGGTGAGCCGCCTCGAGCAGGGCGAACTGCTCCGCGACGACCAGCGGGGCATGGTTGGGGAGCATCACCCCACCTGAGCCGACCCGCATCTTCTCGGTGGCCGCGGCGATCATGGCGATCAGTACCGGGGGGTTCGTCGAGGCGATGGCCGCCATGTTGTGGTGCTCGGCGACCCAGTACCGATGCACGCCGGCCGCGTCGGCCCGCCGCGCCAGAGCCAAGGTCGCGGCCAGCGCGTCCCCAGTGCTCTGACCGGCGCGGACGGGAATGAGGTCGAGGACAGACAGGCGGAGCGGCCGCATCGGAGCCGGGGCCGCCGGCTCGTCGAGCTGAATCGAGGAGGTCATCGCAGCTGAAACCTCACCGACGGTGATTCCTATTCCCATCGATTGAGGGAGTCGTGGATCCGCATCGGCGGGTGCCATCGGCATCGATCATCAAACCGCCCGCCCGTACCGCTGTCGTTCCGAGGACGACAGAAACCGTAAACACCACGACCCTGCTCGAACTCGAGCAGGGTCGTGGTCAGGAGTGGAGGTGGCGGGAATCGAACCCGCGTCCTCGAGCGACGATCCAGGACTTCTCCGGGCGCAGCTGACCAGGCGTTTTCTCGGCCCCTGCGCTCGCGCCAGCACGTCGCAGACAGGCCCAGTCTCAGTTGATGTTCCCGTTAGGCCCTGAGACGGCTCCTAACAGGTGAGCCTCCTAGATGAGGCCAGAATCCGGGACGGAGGCACGCCCGGGCTGACCTTCACTCTGGCTGCTCAGGCAGCGAGAGCGAATGCAGTGCGCTTAGAGTTGGCACTTATTGGTTTCCAAGGGATCGTTTACGAGTTGACCTTGGATCCTCGGCCCGCTTCTCCTGGGTCTATCGACCCGAGTCGAAACCGATCACCCCCTGTTGAGTTGTACAGCTTTCCCACTCTATCGCGTATGCCAACTCCGACAGCGCGCGCATTCTTCCCGGTGGGCGTTAGGTTGACCGAGTGACGACCACCAGCTCGTCCCTCATCGTTCGGGCTCCCCGGAGCCGCGTCTACCAAACGCTGCTGGATCCGGAGGCGGTCCGACAGTGGATGGTCCCCGCGGGCATGACCAGCGAGATTCACAGCTTCGATGCGCGGATCGGCGGTCGGTTCCGGATCTCCCTGACCTACGACGACGGAGGTGCGGGCAAGACGAGCGAGCGTACTGACACGTTCCACGGCATCTTCGACGAGCTGGTGCCCGACACCAAGGTGGTCCAGCTGGTCGAGTTCGAGACGGAGACCCCCGACCTGCAGGGGGTGATGCGGATCAGCTACGAACTGACCGACCTCGAAGACAGCACCGAGAGCAGCACCGTGGTCGTCGGCCGCCACGAGAACCTGCCCCGTGGTGTGGATCCCGAGCAGAACGAAGTCGGCTGGCAGATGTCGATGAGCAAGCTCGCCGCGCTGGTCGAAGGCGGCGGCGCGTTCAGCGCTCCGACAGGGCCTCGACCTTGATCACGTGCTTGACCGGGTTCTTCCAGTTCTCGCCCTGCAGCGCCTTGGCTCCGCCGACGATGGTCAACACCAGCCAGCCGACGAACATCAATGGCACCATCAACTCGAAGATCGTCAGGTCCGTGATCCCCGCGGCAATGATGGTGCCGATGCCGGCCACCGTGGAGATGAGTTGGAAGTTGAAGGCCTTCGCGGCCTCTCGGCGGGGGTAGCTTCCCGGCTGTGTCAGGGCGAAGACGAGGAGCGGGCCGAGCAACCACAAGACGAACGGGGAAAAGTGAGCGACCGCCGCCACCCCACGCCCAGCCTGGATCCGGGTCTCCGGACGGAGGAGAGGCTGATAGGCGGGATGTACCCCGAGTGCTTGCGACGGCGCAGCCACCTGCACCAGGCCGAAGAAGGCTTCGTTGAGTTCCTTGCGGGTGCTGGCCGAGATGACCTGACCGATCCGTGCATCGAACTCTGATTCGCTGATGCGGCCGTCGGCGTAGGCCTCCTGGAGCCAATTCTCGGCCCGCTCGCGTTGCTCGGGTGTGACAGGAAGGCGCAGGCTCGGGTGCTCATAGGTGGCGGTCATGGCGACCAGCATCGTCGCTTCTTCGGCCACCCACCATCAGGCGATCCCCCGGCGTCACCCGGAGCCGACCTCCAGACCCCGACCTCGGAGGGTTAGGTTGGGTCGCCATGACCGTGCTGCTCTTTCGCGCTCTGCGCTCCCGGGTCGCGGGCGGAGCAGCATCCCGCGCGTTCGACCTCACTCCCGAGAGGCTCCGCCCATGACCGAGAAACCAGAAGTGGACTTCCCCGACTTCCCGCCGCCGACCGAACTCCAGATGAGCGATCTGACGGTCGGGGATGGCGCCGAAGCGACCCCGGGTGCGCAGGTGAGCGTGCACTACGTGGGCGTGGCGCACAGCACGGGCGAAGAGTTCGACTCCTCCTACAACCGCGGCACGCCGTTGGACTTCCCGCTGGGGGCCGGGCGGGTCATCCAGGGCTGGGACTCCGGGGTGGCCGGGATGAAAGTCGGTGGGCGTCGCCAGCTCGTCATCCCGCCGCATCTGGCCTACGGGGACCGTGGTGCGGGAGGAGTGATCAAGCCAGGCGAAACCTTGATCTTCGTGGTGGATCTGGTGGACGTCCGGTAGTCGTCCTCCGTTGCCATCGCAGGCTCAGGGCGACCTACCAGCTGCCGCCGCCCCCGCCGCCGCCACCACCTCCGGAAAACCCGCCGCCGCCGAACGAGCTGCCCCCGCCGAACCCTGAGCCGCTGCTCCCCGCGGAAGGAGCAGGCGTAGCGGCCGAGGTCAGACTGCTGGTCAGGAACGAGGTGTTGAACGCGCCCAGGTGGTAGTTGCCGATGTACCAGTAGGGCACCACGTCCGGCAGCCGTCCCATGGCCACGAGATCGCCGCAGATCTTCGCCCAACGGTCGGCCAGTTCGAACACGATCGCCCACGGCAGGTACTTCGAGAAGATGTCTTCGCCCTCCTCGAAGCGCAGCTGATCCGCCTCGGCGGTAGCCAGGTAGATGCGGAAACCCTCCACCTGGTCGGTCACCGCGCGACCGTCGGCCGTTCGCTGACCACGCCGCAGTTTGAACCGGATGACCAGCCAGGTGATGATCACCGGCAGCAACGGCAACAGGAACAACAAGAGCCAGGCCCCGACCGCGAAGATGCCGAACACCGCGAAGGCGATGGCTCCAAAACCGACCCCGCCGGCAGTGGTGGCCGACGGCACCTTGCGGAACCAGCCGCGGCTGGCGACCTGGTTCTGCACCGAGGTCTGCAGGAGCTTGTGCGCCGTGGTCAGACTTCCTTGGGCAGAGAGATTGGCGACGGCGCCGGGCGGCTCGCCGTAGAACAACGCATTCAGCAGCACCATCTCGTGCGGAGCAGCGGCCCGGTCGGGGTCGACCAGGGTCACCCGGAAGTCGTTCTCTCCCGTGCTCTGCACGGTCAACGCCCCGCGCACCGCCAGATCGATGATTGTGGCGGCGGTCTCCCGGACGTCGACCTGGCCGTCGATGACCAGCCCCGCTTCGGCCACCGGGATGCGGGGAGGGGAGAAGGCGACCGGAATCTCGATGTCAGGATCGTTGGCCACCACGTGGGCCGGCTGTCCCGCCAGCGGAGTGGTCCCCGGCGCCAGTCCTGCGTAACGCTCATCGCGGCCGTTCTTGCGCCACCACAAGAAGCCGACGACCGGGGATCCGACGGTGAGGGCGACGGCACCGACGCCCAGGACGATCAGCCCCGTCCGCTCGGCGGCGCTCAACTGAGAGCCGTCCGGTTCGAGGTGGGGCTTGTTGTCGGAGACCAGGCCCGAGGAGATCTTGACTCCGATCGTGACCCCCTCGCCCGGCGGCACGTCGGTGGCGCTGAACTGGGCGATCTCGTCGGCGTTGATCCGGCCGGTGCAGGTCTGCGTGCTCTGGGGCGCCCCGACGAAGCAACTCACTTCCTGAGCGCCGCCGGGCACCCGGGCGCTGATGTCCACCCGGTCGATGGTGGCCTTCCAGTCGAATCCGGTGGCGTCCCAGTAGAACTCGTCGTAGTCCGGGAAGGAGCGCATGGCCCCGCGTACCTCGTAGCTGATCACGTAGGTCGCGGTAGGTGCGGAGATGGTCTCGTCCGGATCGCCGATTCGCAGCCGTAGTTGCTCCTCGCGTCCCCCCTTGGCCTCGGACGTGTTGGAGCTGAACTGGTCGGCGACGCCGTCGGAGGCCTCCACCGTGATGTTGGTGATCGAGTAGACGGCGTCCTGGGTCTGGTCGTACGGCTCCCGGGTGACGAAGTAGCGCTCGATACCGTGCCGGCCGGAGTCGTCCCCGAAGCGGTACACGATCGTTTCCCTGGCCCGCAGCACGCCTTCGGGCGTCATCTCGTAGTCGATGGTGAAGGAGTCGATCTGATCGCCGGCCGCCCAGGCCTTGGCCGGCCCAGCCATCTCGATTCCGACGACGAAGGCCAGTCCGAAGCAGAGCGCGAGGAGGAGGCGCAGCGCCCGCGTGCGTGAAGTGCGCGTCACCTCAGGCGCCACGGTTCCGACTGGCCAGAGCCCGCTCCGCCTCCCGCTTGGCTTCCCGCTGGGCCAGCGACTGCCGCTTGTCGTACTCCCGCTTGCCGGTGGCCACCGCCAGCTCCACCTTCGCGCGCCCGTCGACGAAGTAGAGGGCAAGCGGAACGAGCGTGCTGCCCTTGGTGTCGAGTTCCCGGGCGATCTTGTCGATCTCGCGGCGATGCAGCAGCAGTTTGCGGGTGCGCCGGGCCGTGTGGTTGGTCCAGGTGCCATGGCTGTATTCAGGGATATGGGCCGCACGAAGCCAGACTTCGCCATCATCGACCGTGGCGAAGGCGTCCGCGAGCGTGGCGCGGCCCTCGCGCAGGGACTTCACCTCGGTCCCACTGAGCGCGATGCCGGCCTCGAACGTCTCGTGAATGTGGAAGTCATGGCGAGCTTTGCGATTCTGGGCCACGACTTTGCGACTCTTCTCCTCACGCATGGCTCAATCTTCTCCCGGCACGGGGCTATTCGGTGCGACCGGGGATATTCAGAACCAGGACATCGGGTTGGTACGGGCGCCGTCCAGCCAGACCATCAGATGCAGGTGGCAGCCGGTGGAGTATCCGGTGCTGCCGACGTACCCGATGATCTCGCCCTTGCTGACCCGCTCACCGACGCTCACCGTATAACGGCTGGCGTGATTGAACCCGGTGGTGACGAAGCGGCCATCGACCGTGCCGTGGTCGATCATCAGCCGGTTGCCGTAGCCGGAGTTGAAGTAGCGCTCGGCCACCCGCCCCTTGTACGGAGCCCGCAGCGGGGTACCGCAGGAGGCGCCGAAGTCGGTCCCGTCGTGCAGCTTCCAGTACTTCAGGATCGGATGGAACCGCATCCCGTACGGAGAGGTGACGTTGGCCCGGACAGGGTAGGAGAAGCCGTGCGAGGCGCTTGAGCCGCTGCTGGATCCGCCTGAACTGCTGCGCTTCTTCACCCGGGCGGCCATCTGCTTGGGCTTGCTGCTCTTCTTTGCCTTGGTCGGCTCGCGATCATCGGACGCGTTGGACTCCGACCGGTCGGCCCGGGCCGCCCTGGACTGGGCCCGCTTGGCCTTCGCCTCGGCGCGGCGAGCCTCCGCGGCCGCCTCCCGCTGTGCGCGCTCCGCCCGGAGCCGCGCCGCCGTGGCTCGGGCGCGACGCACCGCCCGGGCCTTGTCCCTGGCCCTATCCGCGGCTCGCTCCGCGGCGACGCGGGCCCGTACGGCCTCCGCTCGTGCTGCCGCGGCTCGGCGAGCGGCGGCGGCCTTGGCGGCCGCGACGCGGCGAGCGGCAGCGGCCTTGGCGGCCGCGATCCGCGCGGCGATCCGCTGCTCTACCGAGACTCGTTCGGCGTCCAGCTGGGCGTAGCGGCGACGGTCGCTGGCGACGTCGTCGGCGGCAGCCGCACGGATCGCACGTCGCTGATTCAGCAGCCGGGTCACGGTAGCGGTCTGAGTCGCCGCCCGGCGCTCCAAGACCCTCGTTGCGGACAGGTTGTCGGCGGCAACCTTGCGGTCCGCCGCAATCTGCCGTTCAAGGGCCGCCGCCTTGGCTCGAGCCACTTCCAGCTGGCGCCGCAACACCGTCAACCGATCGATCTCGTGGGCCGCAGTGTCGAACAAGGTGGTTGACCACTGCAACCGAGTCTGCAGATCGGTGGTGGAGCGACTCTCGACCAGGAGCGCGAGCGGCAACAGATTGGTTTGCTGCTGGTACTGGTCGCGGACCATCTCGCCCGCCAAGGCATCCTGGGCGTCGAGCTTCTGCTGGCCCACGACGACCGCGGCCTTGGCGCGGGCCAGCTCGGCCCGGGCCCTCGTGAGCTTGGCGGCCATCAGCCGATCCCGCTCGGCGGCCGCCGCGAGCGCACGACGTGTCTCGGCCAATGCGGCCTTGGCCGCCTGCAGCTGGGACTGCGTGCGGTCCACGGCCACCGCAGCGCGGCGCAGCGCCGTGGACGACTCGTTCAGGCTGTTACGGGTGCTGGCGATCTGCGCCTTGAGATCCTTGCGCCGGTCGGTCAGGTCGTCGGCGGCCGCGAGTTGTCCGGTCAGCGAGAGACTGACCGCCGTGCAGAGGGCGACCGCCGCCAACGTGCGCAGCGCGCGGCGGGCACCGATACCGACCGCGGTTCTGGCCGGCAGAGGCCGCACAGCATTACCTTCGGACGTCGATGGTTCTCGGAGTTCGGAACTCCTGCCCATCTTCGCGAAGCGACCGGTCGTATCAGGTCCTTCGCTGTCGTCCGGAACGTCCTTTCGGACGTAGGGAAGATCCGGAACCACAGCTTTCCCCAATCAATTTTGAGCCTCAAACCCAGGTTTGGGACCTCATCATGCGATCGAGATTCACACTCTCTGCATCACACCCTCAAGTACTTCCTGGTGGTTATCAGCGTCGGAATGATAGACAGAACAAGTCCGACCACCGCAACCCCCAACATGGCCAACATGGTCTGATTCCACCCGATCCAAGGTAAAGACTGAATCGAGACTTCAGCCTTACGCTTGATGACAAAGTAAACGCCAGAGGCCAATGTGGCGCATGCGAGCAAGGCTCCGATGAGAGCAGCGATGACGGCCTCGAAAAGGAACGGCAACGTGATGTAGAGGTTGCTCGCTCCGACCAGGCGCATGATGCCTATCTCCCGGCGACGAGCGAAGGCGGCGAGCCGGATGGTGTTGCCGATCTGCAGGGCCGCCGCGAACAGCAGCAGTGCGGACGCGATGATCGTCCCCCACTGCAGCAGATTCAGCCAGCTGAAGAACGGATCCAGATAGCGCCGCAGGTCCTGCACGGTCTGCACGCCCTTCAGCCCGACCACCGAGCTGACCACGCCCTCGTATTCCTCGGGGTTCTTGAGCTTGACGCGGAACGATTCCTGCATCTCGTCCACGGTGAGCGAGTCCTGAATGGGATTGCCTTCGTAGGCCTTCTGGAACTCCTCGTACGCCTGTTGTTTGCTCTCGAAGAACACCCCACCGGGTGCCACCTCGGGGTTCGCCTCCAGCGTGGCCTGGATCGCGTTCTTCTGGGCCTGAGTCACGCCCTGACCCGGTTCACACTGCTCACCACGCGTGACGGCTGTGCACAAGAAGACGGAGATCTCGATCTTGTCGTACCACCGACCCTTCATCAGCTCGACCTGCTGATTGGCCAACAGGCCCGCGCCGAACAGCGACAGTGAAACCCACATGGTCATCACCACGGCCAGCGTCATGGTCAGGTTCTGACGCAGACCGCTGAAGGTCTCGGAGAAGATGTGGCGAAAACGCATGCTCTAGCAGTCCTCGGTGTCGTTCACTCGGGCGCCGGTCACTGGTATCCGTAGACGCCGCGGCTCTGGTCCCGGACCACTTCGCCGTCGTCCAGTTCGATCACCCGTTTGCGCATCTGATCCACGATCGTCGAGTCGTGGGTGGCCATCAAGACGGTGGTGTCCGCCCGGTTGATGCGGTCCAGCAGCTTCATGATGCCGACGCTGGTCGCGGGGTCCAGGTTCCCCGTCGGCTCGTCGGCGATGAGGATCATCGGCCGGTTGACGAACGCTCGAGCGATGGCGACCCGCTGCTGTTCGCCGCCGCTGAGCTCCTCGGGCAGCCGGCCGCCCTTTCCGTCCAGACCGACGAGATCCAGCACCTCGGGGACGACTCGCCGGATGGTGGCGGCCGGCTTGCCGATCACCTGCAGCGCGAAGGCGACGTTTTCGGTCACCGTCTTGTTGGGCAACAGCCGGAAGTCCTGGAAGACGGTGCCGATCTGGCGACGCATGCTGGGGATCTTCCAGCTGTGCAGCTTGTTCAGCTCGCGCCCAGCCACGAACACCTTGCCCTTGGTCGGCCGTTGTTCGCGCAGGATCAAACGGAGGAAGGTGGACTTGCCGGAGCCCGATGCGCCGACCAGGAAGACGAATTCGCCCTTCTCGATCTCGACGTCGACATCAGCCAACGCGGCTCGGCGCTGCCCGTCGTAGATCTTGGACACATCTTCGAATCGAATCACTTCTCAAGCCTCGGCCGGATAGACAACTCCGCGCGTGCCCACGGCACCAGGGACGGCCAGCATCGAGTGTAAGTGAACGACTGGTGATTCCCGGGGTCACGAAAAGGCCGCGCGTGGCGGGATCAGGCCGGCCACCTCGGGCGGGCGTCGTCCGGCCGAGCCGACTCGTACCAGCGGCAGACCCGCAGCAACGCGACGTCGCCGAAGCGTCGGCCGGCGAACTGGACGCCGATCGGCCGGCCGTCACCGGTGCTGCCCGCGTTGACCGTCGCGGCCGGCTGCTCGGAGAAGTTGTACGGGGCGGTGTAGGCGATGTGCGCCATCGCGGTGCCCGGATCGTTGGTCGGTCCGTGCCACTCGGCCGGAAACGCCGCGACCGGCGCCACGGGTGACAGGACGACGTCGAAGCCGTGGGTCGCGGCCAAGGTGACCCGCCGGATGTCCTGCACGGCATGGTGGGCCTCGATGACAGCGGAGCCCGACAGCTCGGCGGCCGTGGCCGCCCAGTCGACCAGATACCGCAGCACCATCGCCCGCGAAGACTCCGGCAGCGCCTCCAACACTTGCCACGCTCGCGCTCGCCAGAACGTATCCAGCTGTGCCAGCAAATCAGGCGAAAAGAAGGGCTGGACCTGCTCGACGGCGGCGCCGGCCTCGGCGAAGAGTTCGGCGACCCGGTCGACGACCGCAACCACCTCGGGGTCGGTAGCCATTCCGCTCCCGGCGTCGGTGTGCACGCCGACCCGGAGTTGCTTGACTCCGGCGTCGGTGAGCGGCTGCTGCCAGACGATGGCCCACGGCTGTTCGGGTCGGTGCAGATAGGTGTAGTCCCGGTGCAACGGATCCTCGCGGGCCAGCACCTGCATGAGGAGCGCGACGTCGTCGACGGACCGGGCCAGCGGGCCGATCGCTCGGCCCTGATACGGCGGGTCGACCGGGACGGTACCGAAGCTCGGCTTCAATGAGGCAAGTCCCGTCCATCCGGCGGGCAGCCGGACCGAACCTCCGATGTCACTGCCGATCTGCAGCGGGCCGAGGCGGGCGGCCCCGGCGGCCCCGGCGCCGGCGCTGGAACCGCCCGGCGTCCACTTCGGGTTCCACGGGCTTCGGCACACCCCGTGCAGACTCGAGACGCCACTGGACAGCATCCCGAGATCGGGCATGACGGTCTTGCCGAGGCGGACCCCACCGGCCGCGCTCACCAGGGTGGCGACCGGTGCGTCGGTGTGTGCCGGCCCGGCGTCGGCGTATGCGGCGCTCCCGGCCGGACAGGGCGTGCCCAGCGTGGCGATGTTCTCCTTGCACGTGATCGGTACGCCGTCTATCACGCCCCGCCCGAACGCACCCCCGGGCGATGCCGGTCCGGTCCGCCAGCGTTCCGAGCTGGCCTTGGCCTGCATCGACGCCAACTCGTGCTCGCGGACGTAGAACGCGTTGAGGATCGGCTCCTGCTCGTCCATCCGGCGTTGGACCGCCTCCAGCACCTCCTCCGGCGTGAACTGGGCGGCGGCGTACCCGCGCAACAGCTCGTGCGCGGACATCGAGACCAGGTCGGTCGGTTCGACGTCGTGCACCTCGGCTCCGCCGGCCCGACTCAGCGGAGGACGGATTCGCCGGTCTTGCGCCAGCGAATACCGGAGTCGATGAAGCCGTCCAGGTCACCGTCGAACACCGCGTCCGGGCTGGATTCTTCGTAGTCGGTCCGCAGGTCCTTGACCATCTGGTACGGATGCAGCACGTAGGAACGCATCTGCGACCCCCAGCTGTTGCTGCCATCGCCCTTCAACGCGCTCATCTCCGCCTCCCGGTCCTGGCGGGCCTTCTCGAGCAGCCTGGATTGCAGCACCCGCAGCGCGGCGGCCTTGTTCTGCAGCTGCGACTTCTCGTTCTGGCAGGAGACGACGATCCCGGTGGGCAGATGAGTGATCCGGACGGCGGAGTCGGTGGTGTTGACACTCTGACCACCCGGGCCGGAGGAACGGAAGACATCGATCCGCAGATCGGACTCGGGGATGTCGATGTGGTCGGCCTCCTCGGTGACCGGCAGCACCTCGACTCCGGCGAAGGAGGTCTGCCGACGGCCCTGGTTGTCGAAGGGTGAGATCCGGACGAGCCGGTGCGTGCCCTGCTCGACCGACAACGTCCCGTACGCGAACGGAGCCTTCACCTGGAAGGTCGCCGATTTGATGCCGGCCTCTTCCGCATAGGAGGTGTCGTAAACCTCCGTCGGGTAGCGATGCCGTTCCGCCCAGCGGAGGTACATCCGCAACAGCATGGCGGCGAAGTCGGCCGCATCCACCCCCCCGGCCTCCGACCGGATCGTCACCAGCGCTTCCCGCGGGTCGTATTCACCGGAGAGCAGTGTCCGTACCTCCAGGGCCTCGATCGCCTCTCGGAGCGCGACGAGCTCGGTCTCGGCCTCGGCGATGCTGGCCGGATCCCGCTCCTCCTGCGCCAGTTGGACCAGCACACCCAGATCGTCCAGCCGCGAACGCAGACTCGCAAGCCGGTCCAGCTCTGACTGCAGCACCGACAGCCGCGAGGTCACCCGCTGCGCATGGTCGGGGTCGTCCCACAGGTTCGGTGCCGACACCTGCTCGGACAGCTCGGCGACCTCAGCCCGCGTACGCTCCGGATCGAGCACGGCCGTGATCGAGGTCAAGGCCTTGTCGAGCTCCGCCAAGGCAACGGGGAAATCTGGACCAGCCACAATCGTTCACTCTAACCCTCACCCGATCTGACCCGTGCCGCGTTGAGGCTCGCGCTCAGGCAGGGAGTGAGCGGCTGGCGCGGGATCAGTGTCGTCTGGACGGCGTGGTACAGGTCGGGTTTGCCCGGCCAGACCGTATCCGTCGGGTGGTTGGCGGCGTCGAGTTGATGGATCCAGGAACCTCGTTCGCGGTCGATGTGATACTCCTCGGCGAAAGCCCACCAGGTCCGCGCCTGCTCGGCGAACCGGGTTTCGCCGGTCCGCCGGTACAGAGCCGCGGCCGCCGACACGGCCTCGGCGGTGACCCAGTGCATCCGGTCGGCGACGACCGGCACCCCGGCCCAGTCGGTCGTGTACACGAAGCCGGGCCGTCCGTCGGCGAACCAGCCGTCGGCGGCCGCCCGGTCGAACAGGCTCGCGGCGGCGGGCAGCAGCCACGCCGGCGCCGAGCCGCCGCGCGACGCCTCCAGATGCAGGAGCAGCCGGGACCACTCCAGCCCGTGACCGACCGTGGCCCCGTACGGCTGAAAGGGATGGTCCGGCTGGTCGCGGTGGTATTCGAGCAGCGGCTCCCAGGCGGGCGTGAAGTGTTCGGGTATGCGCCACTGACGCGGCTCGGCGAACTCGACGACGATCCGCTCGGCGATGGCCAGGGCCTGATCGTGCAGGGCGGGGTCGGCGGTGGCGTCGCCGGCGGCCAGGAGGGCTTCGACGGCGTGCATGTTCGCGTTCGCTCCCCGATATGGATCGAGGGTGCTGAACGCCCGATCCCAGGCGTCCACGAACAGGCCCGCGTCGGCGTCGAAGAAGCGGTCCTGCCACAGGGTCAGCGCCTCCACCAGGAGTTCGTCCGCGCCAGTTCGACCAGCCAGCGAGGCCGAGGCCGCGGCCAGCACCACGAAGGCGTGGGCGTAGCACTCCTTGGTGCCGTCGATGCTGCCGTCCGGATTGATCGCGCTGAACCAACCACCGTGTTCGGTGTCGCGCAGCCGCCCGGTCAATCCGCGTAGCGCCGCGTCGGTCAACCGGGTGGCACCGGGTCGGCCCAGGCCGACGCCCAGAGCGTAGACGTGGGCCATCCGGGCGGTGATGTAGGTGAAGACCGGGCGGCCAAGGTCCGGCTGCCCGCTATCGCCCAACCAGGCGGAACCGCCGGCGGGATGCGGAAAGTTGACACCGAAGTCGAGGAGGCGATCGGTCTCGGCAGCGAGGACCGCCGGATCCAGGCCGGCGGCGGGTTGATCGGGCAGCACCAACCCAACGTAGCGAAGGAGCCGGGTGCCCGGAGTCCGGTGTCAGGGGTCCGGTGTTCGCAGGCGACCGTCCTGCAGCCGGAGATGCCGGTCGGCGAGCTCGGCGAGATCACTGGCATGGTGGCTGACCAGGACGGTGGCGGTTCCCGCCGCCCGGAGCACGCGCCCCAACTCGGCGCGGATGCGACGACGGGTCTGCGGATCGAAGGCGTAGAAGGGCTCGTCGAGCAGCAGCAGCGCGGGGCGTCCCACGAGCGCGCGGGCGACCGCTACACGTTGCCGCTCGCTGACCGACAGCTCCGCGGGTCGGCGATCGGCCAACGCCGTCGGCAGCTCGAGGAGATCGAACATCTCAGCCACCCGGGCCGCCCCCGTGCGCCGGCTGCGCTCCCGTCTGGGCAGGCCGAACGCGACGTTCGTGCTGACGTTGCGGTCCTCCATGAGCGGGGCGCCTTGGGCCACCGACGCGACCGGTCGCCTGGTCGAGCCCAGGTCGATCCGATCGTCGAGCATGATCCGACCGGAGATCTCGATCGTCCCGGTGTCAGCGGACTCGTCGCCGCTGATCACTCGGAGCAGCGTGGTCTTGCCCGCGCCCGACGGGCCGCTGACCGCCACGATCTCCCCGGTCGCGGCGTCCAGGTCCAGCTGCCGCAGGATGGGGCGACCTGAGAACGACTTTCCCAGGCCGCGTACGGACAGGGCAGCAGCGACCGGCGAGCGATCAGGCCGCGGTTCGGGGTTCCTCAGAGGTCAACTCCTCGACCCGTACGAACTGGTCCTCGCCTTTCTCACGCCGCGGCGGCCAGTCGTGGATCCAGATGATCACGAACGCGGCCAGCGAACAGGCCAGCGCGAGCACCGGGCCGAGAGTGAACAGCCACACGCTGACCAACCCCGCCGCGCAGAGGGCGACGACGCCGAGGGCACCCGTCGGGCCGAGGTGGCCGTGCCGAGCCCGCCAGCCGCAGTAGGCGATCCAGGGCACCATGGCGAGCAGCAGAAAGACCCAGGCGAACACGGAATTGAGACCAGCGCCGGCGATCAACCGGACCATGGCGATGAAACCGACGATTCCGGCGAGAACACCGAGACCCAGAGTCACGTTCTTGTTCACCATCACCACTCCCGCCGACCGCCTGTGCGTGGGCCAAACCTAACTCAGGAACGCTTGCAGCTGATGGAACTGGGCCAGGTCGTCGCGGAAGCCGTCGGGGCTGCGGAGATCGGGAACGGCATCCTCGTTGTTGATCAGGTACTCGATCGTCCGCACGATCTCGCGCTGCTGGTCGGCGGTGAAGTGCGTCCAACGGGTCATGAGGTCGCCGAGCCCGGCGTGCACCTCCAGGGCGCGCTCGAGATCCAGCTCGGGGTAGGTCCGGATTGCGCCGATCAGCATCTCGCGATGCGACGTCAACGTCTCGGTCAGGGCAGCCACTTCGTCGTCTGGCATCGATCCATGCTAGTCCGCGGCGGAGCCCTGGGGCGGCTGCTGTTGGCGCGTCACCTGAAATGGCACTAATCTGATCGGCCGGGCTCGGGAGCATAGCTCAGCTGGTTAGAGCACTTCCCTTACAAGGAAGGGGCCGGGGGTTCGAGTCCCTCTGCTCCCACCCTGCAACTCCCACCCTTCGATACAGCCCTCTGGATTCACGCCTGGTTTCACCCCTCCGGATTCACCCGGCTGATCAACCGGCTGGCTGCACCGCCCCCAGATGGGCGGCGATGTCGCGCGCCTCCCCGATCTGGTTGACCACGCTCCAGGTGATCAGGCCGTCGGCGTCCAGCAGGAACGAACCGCGCAGAGCACACCCCGCCTGCTCGTCGAACACCCCGTACGCCCGGGCGATCTCGCCGTGCGGCCAATGGTCGGTGAGCAGGTCGAACGGCAACCCTTCGGTGTCGGCGAAGACCCGGAGGGAGAACATGGCGTCGCAGGAGATGGCAACGATCCGGACGTCGGCGGCCTCGAACTGTCGTGCGGCATCGCGCAGACCGCTCAATTCCCCCGTACAGATGCCGCTGAAAGCCCACGGATAGAAGACCACAACGGCCGGGCGCCCGCGCAGGTCCGCCAGATCGACCGGTTGGCCGTGTTGATTCCTCGTCGCAAAGTCGGGGGCTACATCACCAGCCCGCAGAGTCACCGGCGCGAGCTCCGGGGCCGAACCAGTTTGTTGGCCGACCAGTCGGCCGAGATCGCCGCCCCGTTGGTCAGCGAAAGGCCCGCGGTGACCGCAGCCTCGGAGATGTCGGCGGCATCGACGTAGCCGGTCCGACCGATCTTCGGGGTCATCAACCAGATCTGGCCGTTCGCCGTCAGGTCGGTCATCGCCTCCACCAACCCGTCGACCAGGTCGCCGTCGTCGTCGCGCCACCAGAGGACCACCATGTCGACAGCCTCCATGGCGTCTTCGACGAGCTCGGCGTCGATGGAATCCTCGATGGCGATCCGCAGATCGTCGTCGACGTCGGTGTCCCAGCCCAGCTCCTGCACCACCAGGCCGCGGCTCATTCCGAGCTTGTCGCCCACCGCAGTCGATTGCTCCGGTGGCCCTGCCATCGCGCTCACGCCCCGCCTCCCCTGCTCTGCCCGATGTGCCTCCTCGGGTCATCTGTGGGAAAGCCTGCCAGAGGCACTCCGATGGGGGAACCCCACGGCGAGGGATTGCGCGGCTTCATCGATCGGCCGCACTGCGCAGTGCGGCGGCGGTCTCGGCGACGGCTCGGGCGTTCCCTGCGATCTGCCAGTCGTTGCCCTCGTGCCGGACGACCTCGGCGACACCGCCCGCGCCGATCACCAGCGCGGCGCCGGGGTACCAGTCCCACGGGTGGAGGTTGGCCTGCAGGAAGACCCCGAGTCGTCCACTGGCCACGCCGGCCAGGTCGATCGAGGCCGAGCCGAGCATCCGGACCGTGGCGGCCGCCGACACCGCCGCCCGCCAGGAGGCGACCTGATCGGAGTCGCGGAGGCGCCGCGGATGGAAGTACGTGGCCACGGAGATCTCCGCGAGGGCGACATCGGCGATGGCCGGGACCGGCTGGTCGTTCAAGGTGGTGGGCCGATTGCGGCCACCGACCCAGAGCTGGTTCAGGGCCGGATAGAACACCGCCCCCAACACCGGGCCGTCGGCGTCCACCAGCCCGACCGCCGAGCACCAGTAGGGAATGCCGGACAAGAAGTTGTACGTCCCGTCGACCGGATCGATGTACCACGTGCGCTCGCCCGGTCGGGCCGACCCCTCCTCGCCGACCAAACCGTCGGCCGGACGCTCCTCGTCCAATCGGCGGACCACGAGCTCCTCGGCCGCATGATCGGCAGCGGACACCACATCGGAGACGGATGTCTTGTACTCGGTATCCAAGCCGTCGGCCAACATGGTGGCGGCCAGCGCCCCGGCCTCTCGGACGAGGCTGGCGGCCAGGGTCTCGTCGTCCACACTCGACCCTAACCTGAACGTGGCCCGGCCGGTGACCCGATCAAGCCTTGGCGCACCAGGACAACAAGCGCTCCACCGGCCAGGTGTTGATCACCCGCTCCGGATCCAGTCCGAGCGTCTCGGCCCGCTCGCAGCCGTAGATCTGGAACTCGAGCTGCCCGGGCGCGTGGGCGTCTGTGTCGATGGAGAACAGACAGTCCATGTCCATCGCCAGCTGCAGCAACCTGGTCGGCGGGTCCCGGCGCTCCGGTCTGGAGTTGATCTCCACAGCCACACCGAAGCTACGGCAGGCTTCGAAGACGACCTCGGGGTCGAACGTCGACTGGGGCCGGAGACCGCGCTCCCCCTCGATCAACCGGCCGGTGCAGTGACCGAGCACGTTGGTCCGCGGGTTGGCGATCGCTCCCACCATCCGATGGGTCATGGTCTCGGAATCCGAACGCAGCTTGGAATGCACGCTGGCCACGACCACGTCGAGCTCGCCCAGCAAGGCGTCTTCCTGGTCCAGCGATCCGTCCTCGAGGATGTCGACCTCGATGCCACGCAGTACCCGGAACGGCGCCAGCACCTCGTTCAGATCGGTGATCACCTCCTGCTGCTCGCGCAACCGCTCGGCGGTCAAGCCGCGGGCGACCTTGAGCCGAGGGGAATGGTCGGTGATCGCGCAGTAGGAGTGACCCAGGCTCTGCGCAGTGATCATCATCTCCTCCAGCGGACTGCCGCCGTCGGACCACAGGGAGTGGCAGTGCAGGTCACCTTTGATCATCTTCCGCATCGCCGTGCCGCCCTCGACCAGAGGTTCCTTCTCGTCGCGGAGCTTCTGCAGGTAGTCGGGCACTTCGCCGGCCATCGCCTGGCTGATCACCAGCGCCGTCTTGGGTCCGATGCCGGTCACGCTGGCCCAGCTGCGTTGCCGCTGGTGATCATCGCGCTCGGTCACCGACATCGCCGCGACGACGTCGGCGGCGTTGCGGTACGCCTTGACCCGGTGCGTCTCGGACCGTACGCGCTCCAGCAGGAAACCGATCTCTCGCAGTGCCGATACCGGATTCACTCGACCACTCCCACGACCACTCTCTCGACTCCGTCGCCACGCCGCCACCACTACGCTCAGCCTATGGCGGCGACGGCACGGGGAATCAGCAAGTCGCTGCTGCCGTCGGCCAAGACTCGAGCGAGCATCGCGAAGCGGCTCGGGGCCAAGACCGGCGACATGACCACGGCCACCATCGCCGAGATGGAAGCCCGGCACCACTGGTTCCGGCGGCTGGACGCCGAACACCGGTCGTGGATCAATCTGGTGGCCCGGGCCGGCATCGACGGATTCGTGAGCTGGTTCGCCGATCCCGAGCCGGCCCCGCCGACGACCTCCGACGTCTTCGGTTCGGCGCCGCGCGAACTGGCCCGGAAGATCTCCCTGCACCAGACCGTGGAACTGGTCCGCACCACCATCGACGTGGTCGAGACCCAGATCGACGAGGTGATGCCGCGGCCCGACCGGCCCATCCTGCACGCCGCCATCGTCCAGTACAGCCGGGAAGTGGCGTTCGGCGCCGCCGAGATATACGCCCGGGCCGCCGAGGTCCGCGGCGCCTGGGACGCCCGGCTGGAGGCGTTGGTGGTCGACGCTGTCCTCCGCGGCGAAACCGACGAGACCGTCCTCTCCCGCGCCTCCACTCTGGGCTGGACCTCCTCGACCACGGTCGTGGTCGTCGTCGGTGGAGCCCCGCAGGAGGACCCGAACACCGAACTGGAAGCCATCCGGCACACGGCCGCCATCGCCGGTATCGACATGCTCGGCGCGGTGCAGGGAGACCGGATGATCGTCGTCTTGGGCGGGGCGGAACTCGAGTCCCCCGTATGGACGACCGCTCTGGTCGGCCGATTCGTCCGCGCCTTCGCACCGGGGCCGGTCGTGATCGGGCCCCCGGTCGAACATTTGATGGAGGGAGCCGCCAGCACCCGCGAGGCGCTCTCCGGGTATCGGGCCGCCCAGGGCTGGCCCGAAGCGCCGCGGCCGGTCAGCTCCCACGACCTGCTGCCCGAACGGGCGCTGGCCGGCGACGGGCACGCACGCCGGGCCCTGGCGCGGGAGTTGTACGACCCGGTGCGCAACGCCGGCGGCGGGCTGCTGGAGACCCTGGTCACGTTCCTCGACTCCGGCTCCTCGGTGGAGGCCACCGGCCGGGCCCTCTACATCCATGCGAACACCGTCCGCTACCGACTCCGCCGGATCGAGGAGGTCAGCGGATACAGTCCCACCGACGCGCGCGACGCGTACGCCCTGCGGCTCGCCCTGACCCTGGGCCGCTTGCTCAAACCTCGTACGGCTGACGACGGCGCGGACGGGTCGGGCTGACACCTACCGGCGAGCGAACTGGGACAACTTGTGGGGAACTGACAAATAGGACGCCCTAGTTTCGTCGTGTCGTCGCACGACGTACCCCCCCGGGTCACGAAATAGTAAAGACGTGCTCGCCATCGTCGCTCCCGGCCAAGGGGCACAGACTCCCGGATTCCTGGCGCCGTGGTTGACCGAACAGACGTTCGCCGATCGCCTGACCTGGTTGTCCGCTGTGTCCGCGGTTGACCTGAAGCATTACGGCACCGAGGCCGACGCCGAGACGATCCGCGACACCGCCATCGCCCAGCCCTTGCTCGTCGCCTCCGGGCTGCTGGCCGCGCTCGAACTGTTCCCCCATCCGGCGGACGCCTTCCCCTTCATCGGGGTCGCGGCCGGTCACTCCGTGGGGGAGATCACGGCCGCGGCGGGGGTCGGTGTGCTGTCGGCGGAGCAGGCCATGGTCTTCGTGCGCGAGCGCGGCCGCGCCATGGCCGCCGCCAGCGCGGCCACCCCGACGTCGATGACGGCGGTGATCGGCGGCCAAACCGAGGAGGTGCTGGAGAGCATCGCCGGCCACGGGCTCACCGCCGCGAACATCAACGGCTCTGGTCAGATTGTCGCGGCCGGCACCCGGGAACAACTCGCCGCTTTCGCGGCCGCTCCCCCGCCCAGAGCGCGGCTGATCGAATTGAGTGTCGCCGGCGCCTTCCATACCGTGCACATGGCTCCTGCGGTGGCCGAGCTCGCCGCGCTGGCCCGATCGATCTCCACCCACGACCCGCGCACCCGGCTGCTCTCCAACGCCGACGGGCAGGTTGTGCACGACGGCCGGGACGTGCTGCGTCGGCTGGTGGCCCAGGTCGCCTCCCCCGTCCGCTGGGATCTGTGCCTGGCCGCGATGGCCGATCTCGGCGTCACGGGCCTGCTCGAGATGCCGCCGGCCGGCACCCTGACCGGCATCGCCAAGCGCAATCTCAAGGGTGTCGAGCTGTTCGCGCTGAACACTCCGGACCAGCTGCCGGAGGCGATGGACTTCGTTCGCAAACACGGCGGCGCTGCCTCCTCCACGCCGATCGCGGGCAATCCGACCTGGCGGCTGGTGGTCTCCCCCGGCAAGGGACAGTTCCTGCGGACCGAGGACATCGAGGCGGATTCGATTCTGCCCATCGACAGCACCGTCGGCGTGGTGAAGAACCTGCGCGACGAGATTCCCGTCGGCGCACCACACGGCGGGATCGTGGTGGAGTGGCTGGTCGAGAACGGTGATCCCGTGGCTCCGGGCCAGCCCCTCCTCCGCCTTCATCCGACCGTCGAGAGCGCCGAGGCGACCGAGGTGACCCGATGACCCTGCAGATCGTCTCCGGCGCCAAGTGCTCCGCCATCCTCGGTATCGGCGGCTATCGCCCGCGCCGGGTGGTCGACAACGCCGAGATCGTCACCATGATCGACTCCTCCGACGAGTGGATCCAGACCCGGTCGGGCATCCGGGAACGCCGCTGGGCCGGCGAGGACGAGACCATCGAGATGATGTCACTGGCCGCGGCCCGCAAGGCCGTCGAGCGAGCCGGTATCGACGTCGGTCAGATCGACACCGTGATCGTGTCCACCGTCACCCACCTCTACCAGACCCCCTCGGCCGCAGCGACCATCGCCAGCGAGCTCGGGGCCAAGAGCGCGGCCGCGTTCGACATCTCCGCTGCCTGCGCCGGATTCTGCTACGCCGCCGCGATGGCCGACTCGTTCGTCCGTACGGGCACGTCGAGGTACGTGTTGATCATCGGGGTCGAGCGGTTGAGCGACATGACCAACCGGCATGATCGCTCGACCGCGTTCCTCTTCGCCGACGGGGCCGGCGCCGCCGTGATCGGCCCGAGCGACACTCCCGGCATCGGCCCGGTGGTCTGGGGCTCGGACGGTGACCAGGCGGACCTGATCAGCCAGAGCGAGCCGTGGAACGAGGCGTGGAATCAACAAGCCGAGGACGAGCCGCCCCAGTGGCCGGTCCTGCGGATGGAGGGCAACCCGGTCTTCAAGTGGGCCTCCTACACCATGGCCAAGACCGCCGCCGAAGCCCTCGACCGGGCCGGAGTCCGGGCCGAGGACCTCGAGGTCTTCGTTCCCCATCAGGCCAACATGCGCATCACCGACGCCATGTTCCGCGCCCTGAAGCTGCCCTCGTCGGTGGTCGTCGGCCGCGACATCGCCACCCAGGGCAACACCTCGGCAGCGTCCATCCCGCTCGCCATCGAGGCGCTGCTGGAATCCGGTGAGGCTCGTAGCGGGCAGACCTGTTTGATCATCGGCTTCGGAGCCGGCCTCGTCTACGCCGGGCAGGTGATCCTGCTGCCCTGAGTCGACCCGCAGTCCGAAACGCCTACCTCTGCCAACGCTTCGTCACCAGGAGAAACCTCACCCATGCCCACCACTGAAGAAGTCCGTACCGATCTGGCCGAGATCGTCAACGAGGTCGCCGGTGTGCCGACCGACGACGTCCAGTTGGACAAGTCGTTCACCGATGACCTCGACGTCGACTCGCTGTCCATGGTCGAGATCATCTACGCCGCCGAGGAGAAGTTCGGTGTCAGCATCCCCGACGAGGAGGCGAAGAACCTCAAGACCGTCGGCGACGCCGTCGCCTACATCGAGCGCGCCGCTTCCTGATTGCCGCATCCTCACCCAGGAGAGGTCCCCGGAATGAGTAAGACCCCGATCGTCGTCACTGGTCTCGGCGCCACCACTCCCCTGGGCGGTGACGTGACCAGCACCTGGGAGGGCCTGCTCGCCGGTCGCTCCGGAGTGAGCAAGATCGAAGAGGGCTGGGCCGACGACCTGGCGGTACGGATCGCCGCACATGCGGCGGTCGATCCGACCGAGGTCCTGGAGCGGGTCGAAGCCCGCCGGCTGGACCGCTCGGCGCAGTTGGGCGTCGTGGCCGCCATGCAGGCCTGGGCGGACGCCGGTTTCGGGCTGAAGGAGGACAATCCGGTCGATCGCGAACGGCTCGGGGTGGCCATCGCCACCGGGATCGGCGGTCTGCACACGCTGCTCAGCAACTGGGACATCCAGAAGGAGAAGGGAGCCCGACGGGTCAGCCCGTTGGCCATCCCGATGCTGATGGCCAACGCGACCGCCGCCAACGTGAGTCTCCGCCTGGGCGCGCAGGCCGGCGTGCACACGCCGGTTTCGGCCTGCGCGTCCAGCAACGAGTCGATCTCCCTCGGTATCGACATGATCCGGCTCGGCCGGGCCGACGTCGTGGTGGTCGGTGGGACGGAGGCGGTCATCCACCCATTGCCTATCGCCAGCTTCGCGCAGATGCAGGCCATGAGCCGCCGCAACGACGAGCCCGAGCGCGCGTCCCGACCCTGGGACGTCGACCGCGACGGCTTCGTCCTCGGCGAGGGTGCGGCGATGCTGGTGATCGAGACCCTGGAACACGCTCGAGCGCGCGGCGCCCGTATCTACGGCGAGCTGGCCGGTGCCGGCATCACCGCCGACGCCCACGACATGGTGCAGCCCAATCCGAGTGGGGAGACCCAGGCCCGGGCCATGTCCCGCGCGCTCCGGGAATCCGAGCTCGCCACCACCGACATCAAGCATGTGAACGCCCACGCCACCTCGACCCCGCAGGGCGACCAGACCGAGGCGGTCTCGATCCGGATGGCGCTGGGCCAAGACACCGATGTGATCGTCACCGGAACCAAGTCCATGACCGGCCACCTGCTCGGCGGCGCCGGAGCCCTGGAGTCGTTGGCCACCCTGTTGGCGCTCCACCACCGGCGGGTGCCGCCCACCATCAACCTCGAACATCCCGATTCCGGACTGGGAATCGACATCGCCACCACCGTGCGGGACTTGCCGGCCGGCGATCTGGCCGGCATCAACAACTCGTTCGGCTTCGGCGGTCACAACGTGGCCGTCGCGTTCACCAACCAGTACGCGACCTCAGGAGCATGAAGATGACCGCAACCGTTCCGGCTGACCAACACACGGCGCCGGCCCCCGCGGCCCCGTCTCCTCCGCAGCAGGTCAAGGAGAAACAGGTCAAGGAGAAGCTCCCGCGCGAGCTGGACCCGCGGAATCCGAACTACCGGCTCGAAGCGCTGCTCGACGAGGGTTCGGTCGAGTTGATCACCCCCGACGACGACTCGGGCATGCTCGCCGCCGTCGGCACCATCGGGGGCTGCCGAGTGGTGGCCTTCTGCTCTGACGCCACCGTCATGGGCGGTGCGATGGGCGTTCAGGGCTGTGACGTCGTGGTCCGCGCCTACGAGCGGGCGATGGCCGATCGGGTGCCGATCCTCGGGATCTGGCACTCCGGGGGAGCCCGGCTGGCGGAAGGCGTGCTGTCCCTGCACGCGGTGGGACGGATCTTCCACTCGATGACCCAGGCCTCGGGCAAGATCCCCCAGATCTCCATCGTGCTGGGTTTTGCGGCCGGCGGTGCGGCCTACGGTCCCGCCCTGACCGACCTGGTGATCCTGGCCCCCGAGGGCCGCATCTTCGTGACCGGTCCCGACGTCGTGCGATCGGTGACCGGCGAGGACGTGGACATGCTGCGCCTCGGCGGACCGGACACCCACGGCCGCCGGTCCGGCGTGGTGCACGTGGTGGCCGACGATGAGGCCGACGCCCTCCGTCGGGGGCAGCAGCTCACGGTCCTGCTCGCCAGCCAGGGCTCGATCAGCGATCGGGTCGAGGATCTCGATCTCGCGTCGCTGCTGCCGGAATCGCCCAAGCGGGCCTACGACGTACATCCACTGATCAACGGTCTGCTCGACGACGACACCGTGGTCGAGCTGCACGCCCGCTGGGCCCCCAACGTCACGATCGCACTGGGCCGGCTGGGTGGTCGGACCGTCGGCGTGATCGCCAACAATCCGCTCCGACTCGGCGGCTGCCTGGACTCCCTCAGCGCCGAGAAGGCCGCCCGGTTCGTCCGGATGTGCGACGCCTTCGGGGTTCCGCTCGTCGTCCTGGTCGACGTGCCCGGTTATCTCCCGGGCGTCGGGCAGGAGTGGGACGGCGTAGTGCGCCGGGGGGCGAAGCTGCTGCACGCCTTCGGTGACGCGGTCGTACCCCGCGTCACTCTGGTCACGCGCAAGGCGTACGGCGGTGCCTACATCGCCATGAACGCCCGTTCCCTCGGCGCCACCAAGGTGTTCGCATGGCCGGGTGCCGAGGTTGCCGTGATGGGTCCGATCGCCGCCGTCCGGATTCTCCATCGGCGCAAACTCGCCGGGGTGGCCGACGACGTACGCCCACAGGTGGAAGCCGAACTCGCGACGGAACACGAACGCATCGCCGGCGGAGTCGCCAAGGCCGTCGAGATCGGGGTGGTGGACGAGATCGTCACCCCGCAGGCGACCCGTTCCGCACTTGCCATGGCGATCGGCGAGGCTGACCACGGCCACCGCGGGCAACACACGAACATACCCTTGTAATCTTGCTCGCGCTCGCTGCGCCCTCACGGTCCGGTCTTCCTCCCCCGCTCGCAACGAAAACGTGTTGCTCGCTCGCTCGTCCAGACCGGACCGGGCGCTCCGCCACCCGACGCTCGCAGGGGTGGCCAGGTTGCGCTCGCGAGACCTTCAGACCACCTTGTGGAGCCAGCGCACGGGGGCGCCCTCGCCGGCGTAGCGGAACGGCTCCAGTTCGGAGTCCCAGGAGCGGCCGAGCAGGTCGTCGATGCCGTCGGCAAGATCACGGATGCCGAGCGCCGCGGAGTTCATGGCGTGTTTGAGCCGCTCCTCCCCGACCATGATGTCGCCGTGCAGTCCGGTGACGGCATGGAACACCCCGAGCGTCGGGGTGTAGGCGTAGCGGTGCGATTCCGTCGTGGGGGTGGCCTCCTCAGTCGCCTCGAAGCGGAGCTTCTGCCAGCCCTTCAGCGTGCTGGTCAGCTTGGCCGCCGAGCCGACCGGACCGACCCAGATGTACTCGGTGCGATACGCCGCCCGTTCCGCCGGTTGAGGGATCCAGTCCAGGCGAACAGGCGCGCCGAAGACACCGCCCACCGCCCACTCGATGTGGGGACACAGCGCAGACGGCGCGGAGTGCACGTACAAGACACCTCTTGTAACGTGGTTCGTGCTCATCGATCCTCCTGATGACCAGACAGCGAGAGCCTGCCTTCCCCGACAGCCTCGACTCTGGATCAGGTGGAGCGATCAGTTCTATTGTGCACCATCGGTCACAACAGCACCACGCTTCAGAGCCGTAGGGTGGCCCAGGTGAGCGAGATCTCCTACGGCAGCTGGCCCTCCCCGGTGAGTGTCGAGATGCTCACGGCCGCGGTGGTCGGGCTGTCGGCGCCGACGTTCGACGGTAGCCGGCTGTACTGGCTGGAAGCGCGCCCCGACGAGGGGGGTCGAACCAGTCTGTGGCGGGAGGGCCAACATGGCGACCCCGAGCAGGTCACGCCGCAGCCGTGGAATGTGCGGAGCCGGGTCAACGAGTACGGCGGCGGGGAATACGCCGTGGCCGGTGGCGTGGTGGTCTTCTCCGAACTCAGCGACGGCCGGCTGTACGTGATCCGCGACGGCGGCGATCCGCAGCCGCTCACCCCGGCGGCAGCGTTGAGGTTCGCCGATCTCCGGCTGCACGTCGATCGCTCTTTGGTGCTGGCCGTACGGGAGGACCATCGTCCCCCGGGCGAGCCGGTGACCACCCTCGTGGCTCTCGATCTGGCGGGTGACAACGCCGAGGGCGGCCGGGTGCTCTGCTCGGGAGCTGACTTCTACGCCAGCCCGGAGCTGTCCCTCGACGACCGCCTCGCGTGGACGGAGTGGAACCACCCCAACATGCCGTGGGAGGCCACCGCGATCATGGTCGGGCGACTCTCACCGGACCCGGCCGGTGGCTCGGTCGAGCAGGTCCATCAGGTGGCCGGTGGCCCTTCGGAGGCGGCGGCGCAGCCCGGCTGGGCGCCCGACGGGCGCTTGATCTTCCTCTCCGAACGGACCGGCTGGTGGAATCTCTACGCCTGGAACGGGGAGGAGACGACGGCGCTGGCTCCCGAGTCGGTGGACTTCTGCGGACCGCCATGGCGGTTGCGTGCCCATCCGTACGCTTGGGTGGACGACCGGCGGTTGGCCGGCCTCCGCATCCTCGACGGAATCGTGACGAGTGCTTTGGTGGACCTCGAGACCGGTGAAGTCACGTCGGTGAGCGAGGATGCGGTGGCCGTCGAGTCGATCGTCGCCAGTGGGTCGAGGCGGGCGGGCCGGCTGGCTACGGTGCTGGGCTCACCGACCCAGCCGAACCGGGTGGCCTGCTGTGACCTGACGACGCGAACGTGGCAGACGATCCGGAGTTCCGGCGGAGCCCGGCTTGATCCGGCCTGGATCTCGGTCGGCGCGGCGGTCACCTGGGACAGCGATCTGGGTCCGGTGCACGGCTGGTACTACCCGCCGGTGAATCCGGCGGTGACGGCCCCGGTCGACGAACTGCCGCCGCTGATCGTGCTCTCCCACGGTGGTCCGACCGCGCTGGCGGGTCGGAACTTCTCCACCGAACACCAATACTGGACGTCCCGCGGCTTCGCTCTGCTGGACGTCAACTACGGCGGCAGCTCCGGCTACGGCCGTGCCTACCGGGAGCGACTGAACTCGAATTGGGGTGTCGTCGACGCGGCCGACTGCGTCGACGGGGCCCGCGCCATGGCGGAACGGGGACTTGCCGATCCTGATCGCCTGGTGATCAGCGGTGGCAGTGCCGGCGGCTACACCACCCTGCGCGCCCTGACGACGAGCACCGTGTTCGCGGCGGGCCTGAGTTCGTACGGCATCGCCGACCTGGAGTCCCTGGCCCAAGACACGCACAAGTTCGAGTCGCGGTATCTCGACGGCCTGGTCGGACCGTATCCGGCGGCCCGAGACCTGTACCGTGACCGGTCCCCGATCTATCACGTCGATCGGCTGACTGCGCCGATCCTGCTGCTCCAAGGGTCCGAGGATGCTGTGGTGCCGATGTCCCAGGCGGAGCTGATGGCCGACGCCGTCCGGCAGAAGGGACTGCCGGTCGCTCTGATCGTGTTCGAGGGCGAGGGTCACGGATTCCGGCGACGGGAGACGATCCAGGCAGCGACCCAAGCGGAGCTGTCCTTCCTCGCCGCCGTGCTGGGCTTCACGCCGGCTGACGATCTGCCCGCGATCGAGATCGAGAACCTGCCGACGCGTTGACCGGGGAGCGGGTCGCTGACACCGTGGACGGCATGGCGACCCAGCCCGACGGCCACCACCCGAGCGTCGAGGACTACATCGCCGGCCTGGAGAACCCGGAACGGCGATCCGACGCCCAGAAGCTGTGCAAGATCATGAGCGACGTGACCGGGGAGCCGCCGGTGATGTGGGGACCGACCATGATCGGGTTCGGCCGTTACCACTACCGCTACGCCAGCGGTCACGAGGGCGATTCCGCGCTCGCCAGCTTCGCGCCCCGCAAGCAGCAGCTCGTCGTCTACCTGGTCGGCGGCTTCGACGATCGGCACGCCGCCCAGATGAAGAAACTCGGTCCGCACAAGACGGGCAAGGGCTGCCTCTACCTCAAACGCCTGGCCGACGTCGACCTCGAGGTGTTGCGCACGTTGATCGACCGATCCGTACGGGTGCGGCGGGGCCTAGACCCAACGACGGACCCAACCACGGACCCAACCACGGACACAACCACGGAGAGCAAGGCCCCCGAGTAGACCTCATTCACCGGGCCAGTAGTCCTGTGGCTTCAACCGCGCTCCGAAGATCGCCTCGCCGACCCGCACCGTCGTGGCGCCGTGGGCGATGGCCAGTTCATAATCGTTCGACATGCCCATGGACAGCTCGTCATAGCTTCCCGGAGCGGTGCCGAGATGTCGGAGCCTCTGCTGCAGCTCCCGCATCCGGACGAAGCAGGCCTTGACCTGCTCCTGGTCATCGGAGAACACGGCCAGGGTCATCAATCCGCGGATCCGAAGACTGCCGTGGGGGCGAAGCTCCCCGACGAAGGACTCCACCTCCTCGGGAGGCAACCCGAACTTGGACTCCTCACCGGAGGAGTTGACCTGAACGAACACGTCGAGCGCACGACCGCTGTCGTGCAGCCGGCGGTCGAGGGCGGTCGCGACCTTGACCGAGTCGAGGGCGTGGAACTCACTGGCGAAGCCGGCGACCAGCTTGGCCTTGTTGGTCTGCAGGTGCCCGATGATCGCCCAGCGAAGATCCTCGACGTCGGCGAAGATCTCGGCCTTCTCGGCCGCCTCCTGCACCTTGTTCTCACCGAACAGCCGGACACCGGCGTCGTACGCCTCGCGGATCCGCTCCGGCCCGTGAGTCTTGCTCACCGGCATCAACCGGACCTCATCCGGATCCCGCCCGGCCGCCGCACACGCTGCCGCGATCCGCCCCCGCACGACCCTCAGATTCTCCGCAACCCCCACCTGCCCACCCTAGATCCAAGCTTTGCGCCGTTTCGCACGGTTCGCACTCCTACGACAGGGCGCCAGCCGAACGAAAGGGCGCAGAGTCGGCCGCCGAGGGTCGACCCCCACAGACCGAACCGACCCAGACTCAACCCCTACGGCCAGCGGGCTCCGAGCGAGATCATGCCCAGTGCGGCGAGGATGGCGAAGGCGAGTCCGAAGCCTGCGTACCGGGAGGTGACTTCGCGGTCGACCTTCTCGGTGCCGACGGACGTGCCGATGTCTCGGTAGACGTCCTTCAGCTCACCGGCAGAGGTGGCGGTGTACGCCTCGCCGCCGGAGATCTTGGAGACGCGCTGGAGTTCGGCCCGATCCACGGGCACCGGCTCGCGGCGCCCGCTCACCTCGATGTAACCGTCGGCGGTGCCGTACGCGATGGTGTAGATGGGCACCTTCTGGTCGCGCGCCGACCGCGCCGCCTGATCCGAGGGCCGACCGACCTGGGTCTTCCCGTCACTGAGCAACACGATCCGGGCCGGGACGACCGCCTTCGGATCGTCCGGGTCGGGCGGCACCTGGGTCAGGGCGGCCAGCGAGGTGTAGATGCCCTCACCGATCGCCGTCGAGGGCTGCGGCTGCAGCGCACCGATGGCTGCCGTCACCGCACCCCGATCCAAGGTCGGCGGAACGACGGTCGTGGCGGTACCGGCGAAGGTCACCAGGGAGACGTTGAACTTCGGCGGCAGCGAGTTCGCGAAAGCCGCGGCGGCCGTCTTGGCCGCCTCCAGCCGGTTGGGCTCGACGTCCTCCGCTTCCATCGACAGCGACACGTCGATGGTGATGACGACGGTGGCGCGTTCCCGCGGAACCGAGACCTGGTCCTTGGGCTTGGCGAAGGCCAGGGTCAAGGTGAGCAGGCTCAGGATCGACAATCCGACCGCCAGGTGCCGAACCCAGGTGCGATCACGCGGAATGACCAGGTCGAACATCGTCTGGCCGACCGACTTGCTCCGGTTGAGCCGCTTGCGCACCAGGAGCAGGTAGCCGCCGACCAACGTGGGGATGAGCAGCAGCAGCCACAACCGCTCCGGAGCGAGGAACTGGAGCATCGGAGTCAGCATCGGGGTCAGCATCGGAGTCAGTGTCGGAGTCAGTGTCGGAGTCAGGGTCGATGTTGACGCCAGGGTCGACATCGAGGTCAAGATCACGGCCATTTCGCCCCCAGCGAGATGGCTCCGAGGGCAGCGAGAACGGCGAACGCGAGGCCGTAACCGGCGAAGCGGGAAGTCACCTCGCGGTCGGCCTTCTCATAGCCGACCTCGGAGCCGATGTTCTCGTAGACGGTCTTGAGCTGCTCGGCGGTGGCCGCGGCGAAGTACCGCCCGTTGCTGATCCGGGCGATCTGCTTCATCGCGGTGTGGTCCACCGGTACCGGTTCGCGCTTGCCCTCGAGGTCTACGAAACCGTTCTCGGTCCCGTACGCGATGGTGTAGACGGGCACCTTGGCCTGACGCGCCAGTGCGGCGCCCTGCTGCGGTGCCCGGCCGACGGTGTTCGACCCGTCGCTGAGCAGGACGATCGCCCCCGGGGCCACCGAGTCTGGGTCGTTGGGATCTTTCGGGGCCTGGCCGAGGGCCCGCAAGGCGGTGAAGATGCCTTCACCGATCGCCGTGGAGTCCTGCAGTTGGATGCCGTTGATCGCATTCTCGACCGTGTTGTGGGCCAACGTCGGGGGGACCAGGATCGAGGCGCTGCCGGCCATCGAGACCACCGACACGTTGTACTTGTCCGGCAGCTCCCGGACGAACTCGATAGCGGCTGCCTTCGCCGCCTCGAACCGGTTGGGCTTGACGTCGGTGGCCTGCATGGAAAGGGACGCGTCGACGACGATGACCACGGTGGCGCGTTCCCGCGGCACATCCACCTCGGTCTTCGGCCGGGCGAACGCCGCCGTCAAGGTGACCAGGCTCAGCAGAGACAGGGCCACCGCGACATGACGGCGCCACTGGGACTGCTTGGGCACCACCACGTCGAGCATCGAGGTGTTGGTGAACCGCATTCCCCGGCGGTTCTTGCGCAGGGTGGCGAAGATGTACGCCGCAACCAACAGCGGGATGACGAGCAAGATCAGCAGCCGCTCCGGTGACAGGAACGCCAGTTGGGCCACCAGGAGGAGGAGGTTCACTTCGTCACTCCCTGGGGTGGTGCGTGCAACATGCTGGCCACCCGCCGGTACGCGAGGACGAACCGGGCGATGTCGTGCACCCAGTCCCGATCAGTACGCAGTTGGATGTGGCCTACACCAGCACGACGAAGTGCGATCCGGATTCGTTCCCGCTGGGCGGCGCTGGCGGCGTCCATCCGGCTTCGGGCACCTGGATCGGCGGTGTTGACGTAGCGTTCGAAGTTGGTCTCCGGGTCCCGGATCAACATGTCGCCGACATCGGGGAATTCGATCTCCCGCCGATCCACCACCTCGATGGCCAGGACTTGATTGCGGACTCCCAGCCGGCGCATCGAGCGTTCCCACTCCGGTTCGACGTTCGGGTCGAGTTCGTGATCACCGGGAGTGAGGAAATCGGAGACCACGACCCGCAGTCCTCGCCGACGCTGGGTGCGGGACAACTGCTCGACCGCGGAGGCCAGATCCACGGATCCGGTCGCGTGGTCGGGGACGAACGGTTCGGTCAGCATCGAGCGCAACAGTGCGTACAGCGCCGAACGCCCGGAGCGGGCCGGCAGCCGACGCAGGGAGGCGGGCCGCAAGACATAGCCGCCGAACCGGTCCCCCATCTTCTGGCTGAGGAATCCGATGGTCGCGATGGCGGCGATCCCGAGGTCGCGCTTCGTGACCCCCTCGGTGCCCCAGTTCATCGAGGGCGTGACGTCCAGCAGGGCCCACACCTCGAGCTCGCGGTCGGCCATGGTGTCGCGTACGTGCGGCACCAACGTTCGGGCCGTCACCGCCCAGTCGATCCGGCGGACGTCGTCCTCGCCCGGCTGGTACACGCGGGCCTCGTTGATCTCCGAACCGGGTCCGGGGAGCAGGCCCAGGTGATCACCGTGCAGGAAGCCCTCCAGCCGGCGGACGATGGTCAACTCCAGCCGGCGGAGCGCCGCTTCCGGGGCCAGCTTGTTCAGCGGGATGGTGATCCGCGGTGCCGCACCGACCACCGAGCCGGCCGCGCTGCCCGGGGCCGGCACGGGCGCCGCGAACTGCACCGGTGGCCCGATGGGCGGCGGGTAGGAGGACACGGTCCGGGCCCTCAGGAGAAGTCCGGTTGGGCCCCCGGTCGCTGCACACCGGGATGGGAGTTTCCGGTCGGCTGCGATGGGGGGTTCCACACCGGCGTCGGGGGCGGAACCATGGCGACGATGCGCTCGATGACCTGAGCGGGCGAGATGTTGTCGGCCACGGCGTCGAAGCCGAGCACCATGCGGTGCGACATGACATCTCGCGCCACGGCTTGCACGTCGGTCGGCAGCACGTAATCGCGACCGTGGATCAGGGCCAGGGCCCGGGCGGCGGCGACCAACCCGAGGGTGGCGCGCGGACTGCAACCGATCTGGATCACCGATGTCAGGTCCGGCAGGTTGAACTCGGCCGGTGTCCGGGTGGCCAGGACCAGCCGGACGATGTACTCCGCAACCAGGTTGTGCACGAAGACGTCCGAGGCGAGCCTTTGCAGTTGCAGGATTCGCTGCGGGTCCAGCACGGGCTGGGAGGTCGGCGGATCCACACTCATCCGGCGCAGGATCTCGAACTCCTCGTTGCCGCGCGGGTACGGGACGTCGACCTTCAGCAGGAAGCGGTCCCGCTGCGCCTCCGGGAGCGGGTAGACACCCTCGGATTCGATCGGGTTCTGGGTGGCGATCACGATGAACGGCTGCGGCATCGGATACGTCTGTCCCCCGATGGACACCTGCTTCTCGGCCATCAGCTCGAGCATCGCGGCCTGCACCTTGGCGGGGGCCCGGTTGATCTCGTCGGCCAGGATGAAGTTGACGAACACCGGGCCCAACTCGACGTCGAAACCCTCCTGGCTGGCTTTGTAGATGCGGGTACCGACGATGTCGGAGGGCACCATGTCCGGGGTGAACTGAATGCGCGCGAAGTCGCCGCCGACCACGGTGGCGAAGCTGCGCACCGCCAGGGTCTTGGCCACCCCGGGCACGCCCTCGAGCAGACAGTGACCCTTGGCCAGCAACGCCACCATCAACTGTTCGACCATGTGCTCCTGGCCGACGATGACCCGCTGCACCTGGGAGATGGCTTCGCCCAGCAGTCGGGCCGCCTCTTGGGTGGCGGACGTCGAACTGGCCGGCGGCTGGCCGGCCGTCGCCGTGCTCGACTGCCCGTAGCTCGAACTGGTCACTCATTGCTCCTGTGCTGATTGCTGTTCCGGGTCACCGTCTCCGGGGAATCGGCCACCCAACGAAGGTACCCGGTCGCAGGCCAACCCAAGGCCGGTCAGGCGCTGCCGGGCGCGAATAGACTTCCCTCCGCCCGGTTCACCGCCGGGTACGCCCGTCGCCAGAGAACCCGCAGCGAGAGAAGAGCCATGTCGACCCCGCCGACCGAGCCCCCGGAGATGCCGGAGTACGTGCCGGTCAGCCCGGTGCTCGACGACGACCCACCCAAGGTCGGCGACTTCTGGCTGGACGCTCGAATCGGCGCGACCCCGTCCGGGGTGGCGTTCACCGGCCACGACGAGCGGGGCCGAACCGCGATGGTGATCTTGCTTTCGCAAGGGGCTGCCGCGGATGCCGCCGCGCGCGATCGGCTGGCGGGCGTGGTCAACCGGCTGCACATCGACACGGTGTTGGCCCGCGGCGGTCACGGTCAGGATTTCGGCCGGCTCGGCCGGAAGTACCAAGCCGAGAAGGACGATCCCGTCGCCCCGGACGACCGGATGCTGGCCCCCTGGGTCGCGCTGGCGTACGACGGATCGCCGCGGGCGGCGGCCGAATCGAAGCGGATCCTCGACGAGGTTCAGCTGGCCGCGGTGTCCCCCCAGGGAGCACCATCGGGACCCGACTACACCCATTACTGGATCGACAAGGTGCGGCCCGGACTCGCGCGCCTGTGGCCGTTGCCCTGGCCCGGTCGATACGACCATGCGGGGTGGCGCACGATCTTGGTGTCCTGGCTGTTGATGCTGCTGATCGCCGCACTGGCCGTGTTGATCGCGATCTTGATCTTCCGCAACCAACCGCCGCAGACGCCCCCCACGCCCACGGGCGGATCGGGCACCCCGCCGCCGTCGGCGTCAGCGTCGCCGCAATCCGGATCGCCACAGTCGGGGTCGCCCCAGTCTGGGTCTCCGTCGGGGTCTGCGTCGGGGTCCCCGTCGGGTTCGCAGTCGGGCTCGCCGTCGGGGTCACCGTCGCCCTCCGGATCGGGCTCTGCGTCGCCCAGCGGCACGGAGTCCGGTGGTGGACAACCGACGCCGTCGGCGACCGGTGAGCCGGGCAACAGCTCGCCGGGATCCCGGCTGTGAGCTCGACCGAGGAGGACGTGACCCGCCGACCCCGGCTGGTGGCCACCGACCTGGACGGCACGTTCCTCTCCCCCGACGGCACCGTCAGTGACCAAAACCGGGCGGCGGTACAGGCCGCCCAGGAAGCGGGGACGTACGTCGTCTTCGTGACCGGACGGCCGGTGCGCTGGCTCGACGTCATCCAGGACCTGCCGGGCGCTCATCCGACGGTGATCGCCAGCAACGGTGCGGTGCTGTACGACCTCGGAGCCGGGAAGGTGCTGGACCGCATCTGCCTGGAGGCCGCGTCGGCATTGGAGGCGGTTGACCGGATCCGACGGGTCGTCCCCGACGTCAGTTTCGCGTTCGAGTCCGGCACCCGCTTCGGGTACGAGCCCAGCTACACCACCTGGTCCCCGGACGCCAGCGAGGATCCGGCGATCTTCTCGGGATCGGTCGAGGAGATCTCACGCGGCGAGGAGTTCGTCAAGCTGCTGGTGCAGAGCAAGACCGTGCTGGCCGACGAATTGCTGGACCGGGTGCGGGCCACCCTGGGCGAGATGGCCACCGCCACCCACTCCGCAACCCGGGACTACGGCCTGGTCGAGGTGAGTGCTCCGGGCGTCAACAAGGGGGCCATGTTGGCCCGAGTCTGCGGCCGGCTCGGTGTGGCCCCCCGAGACGTTGCCGCCTTCGGGGACATGCCGAATGATGTCGACATGCTCACCTGGGCGGGGCGACCGTACATCGTGGCCAACGCGCACCCGTTCCTGCTTGAGCTCGGCTTTCCGACCGTGCCGAGCAACACCGACTCCGGTGTCGGCCGAACCATCTCGCGTTGGCTGTCCTGACGGTCGGTGGGTGACGCCGTGGTCCGCAGACTGCTTTACGGCGCAGGTATCTGCGTCCTGCCGCTGATCGTCGGCCTGTCTGTCGCGTCGACCACGTTCCCCGGGGGCACGTTGATCCCCTGGCACCCCGTCATGGTCGATCTCGACGTCTACACCGAGGCCGGGCGGGTAGTCGTCGGCGGCGGCGATTTCTACCGGCTGCCCGGGCCGCTCCAGTTCCTCTATCCGCCGTTCGCCGCGCTGTTGGCCGTCCCGTTGGCGCTGGCCCCGATCTCGGTGGTCCAGCTCGGTTGGACCGTGGCCGGCATCTTGATGATCGTCGCGATCATGCACCGATTCGGACTCACCGGTTGGCCGCTGAGTCTGGCCGCGGCCGCGGTCGTGTACGTCGTGCAGCCCGTCAGCCAAACCCTGGCCTTCGGTCAGCTCGGCATCGTGTTGGTGGCCTTGGTGGTGCTGGATCTGGCGCCCGGACCGCGGGCGCTTCCCGGCCGGCGGCTGCTGGCCGAGGGCGTGCTGACGGCGGTGGCCGCGGCCATCAAACTCACCCCGGCAATCTTCGTGGTCTATCTGCTCGCGGTCGGGAAACGGCGGGCCGCAGTCGTCGCGATGATCACCGGAGCCACACTGACCGCCCTGAGTGCGCTCCTGCTGCCGCAGGCCTCCTGGCAGTTCTGGACCCGCCTCGCAACTGGTGAAACGGGCCTCGGCCACAGTCTCATCTATTACACGAACCAGTCGGTGTTCGCCGACGTGGTCCGGGTCTTCCGGCTGGCCCCGTACGCCGCACCGATCGGCCTGGTGCTGTCGGCGTTGGTCGCCGGCCTCGGCGTGTGGGCGGCGATGGGGTGGCACCGGATCGGACAGGTCCGGATGGCGATCAGTCTGTGTGGGGTGGCCAGCCTGCTGGCCTCGCCGGTGTCCTGGCTGCACCACTTCGTCTGGGTCGTCCCGCTCGCCCTGTGCCTGGTGGAGCTGGGACGGATCCGACTACGGGCGGCACCGGTGTGGTTCTTGGTTCTGGGTTGGCTCTTCGTCGGCTGGGTGGTCGTCTCGCCGTACCGGATCCTGCCCAACGGGGCCGACCTGGAGTTGCGGTGGAGGCCGGACCAACATGCGCTGGCGTCGGTGACGGCCATGTTGGGTGTCGCGCTGCTGATCAGCAGCGTGGTCCTCGCTCGGCGTGCCCTGAGTCAGCCGGGGTACCGAGCGCCGCGGAAGTTCACCCGGATCGTGTAGAGCGAGGTGGTGGCGGTGAGGTACAGCTGGTTGCCCTGCCGACCGCCGAAGGTCAGGTTGGCCGTGACCTCTGGTACCAGCAGCTTTCCGCTGAGCGTGCCGTCGGACTCGTAGCAGTGCACCCCGTCGTGTGCCGCCGCCCACAACCGGCCCCCGGAGTCGAAGCGGATCCCGTCGTAGCCGAGGTCGTCGGCGGCGAACAACCGGCCACCGCTCAGCGTCGTTCCGTCCACGTCGTACACCCAGATCTGGTGCTGTTCGCTGTCCACCACGAACAACCGGGTTTCGTCGGCAGAGAAAGCCAGACCGTTCGGCTGGCGGAGGTCCTGCATGACCGCGTTCAGCGCGCCATCGGGATCGAGCCGGTAGACGAAGCGGCCGCCGATCTCCTCGTCGGCCTGGTGACCCTCGTAATCGCTGCGAATCCCGTAGCTGGGATCGGTGAACCAGATCCCGCCGTCGGCGGCGACGACCACGTCGTTGGGACTGTTGAACCTGCGGCCCTGGTAGCGGTCGGCCAGCACGCGCACGGAGCCGTCGTGTTCGCGCCGGGTGACCCGCCGTGCCCCGTGCTCGCAGCTAACGAACCGGCCCTGCCGATCGGTGGTCCGGCCGTTCGCGAAGTCCGCTGGCGCGGTGAAGACGTCGGTGCGGCCGCTGATCTCGTCGTAACGAAGCACCCGGTCGTTCGGGATGTCACTGAACAGCAGGTACCGTCCCGCCGCGGAGTACGCGGGACCCTCCAGCCAGCGACCGCCGGTGAACGCACGCTCCAGCCAGCGGTCGCCCCCGGTGCCTTGGAACCGCTCGTCCAGTACCAGGAACTGGGCCCGGATCAGATCCGCCATCAGCTGGGGGTCTGCGGCGACTCGTCCCGAGTCTGTTCGGGCTGGTCGGTGCGTCGATCCGAGTCGGCCAGGATCGCCTCCGCCTGAGCCTCCGGATTGTCGCTGCCGGCTGCCAGCTCCTCGGGCAGCAGATCGGCGCGTTCGGAGATTCGTTCGGTGTCGGCTTCGCTCATGGACTGGACCCTACGCCCGCCGGGACGCTCCAAGCGCGCCGCTCGACCCCGCAGATAGCGCTGCTGGGGCAGGCTCAACGTGCGTTCAGCCGCCTTCCGGTACCGCTCCGCCGCCCGGGCGTGGTCGCCGGCCCGCTCGAGCAGGTGGGCGGCCACCGCGTCCACGCGGTGATCACTCGCCATCCTCTCGTCATCGGCCAGCCGCTCGACCAACGACAGTCCGGCCTGCGGCCCGTGCACCATCGCCACCGCGACCGCTCGATTCAACGCCACGACGGGGTTGTCGGAGATCTCCAGCAGCCGCCCGTACAGCGCGGCGATCTGCGGCCAGTCGGTATCTTCGGCGGTCCTGGCCTCGGAGTGCAGCGCGGTGATGGCGGCCTGGAACTGGTAGGGCCCCGGTACGCCGCGCGGCAGGGCGGCCGTGATCAAGGCGACACCCTCGGCGATGTTCGCTTCGTTCCAGAGACTTCGATCTTGTTCCGCCATCGGGACGAGTTCGCCGGCGACCGTGGTGCGGGCCGGCCGGCGGGCGTCGGTGAGCAGCATCAAGGCCAGTAGTCCCGCCACTTCCCCATCCCCGGGCAACAGCCGGTGTACGAGGCGCCCCAGCCGAATAGCCTCCCGGGACAGCTCCGCTCGGTACAGACGCTCACCCGACGTCGCCACGTATCCCTCGTTGAAGATCAGATAGAGGACATGCAGAACGATCGTCAACCGCTCGCCGCGTTCGGCGTCCGGGGGCAGCCCGAACGGCAGTCCGGAGTTCTTGATCGACTGCTTCGCCCGGGTGATCCGTCGGGTCATGGTCGGTTCCGAGACCAGAAACGCCCGGGCGATCTCCGCTGTCGTAAGCCCACCCACCGCGCGCAGGGTCAAGGCGATCTGAGAGGCCGCTGACAGCGACGGGTGACAGCACAAGAACAGCAAGATCAACGTGTCGTCGGCCTCGCCCGACGGGGGATGGTCTGCGGCGGGCGCCGACCACTGAGCCGGCTGGACCTGACGGGCTGCCTCGTTCTCGCGGTGCTGGCGCGCCTGCTCGGCTCGGAGCAGGTCAGTGAGCCGTCGACTCGCGACGGTGATCAACCAGTTCTTGGGCTGGTCGGGGAGACCTTCACGCGGCCACTGTCGCGTCGCGGCGAGTAGGGCCTCCTGCACCGCGTCCTCGGCGAAGTCGAAGTGGCCGTAACGCCGGACGACGGCACCGAGCACCTGCGGCGAGAGTTCCCGAAGCAGGTCCTCGGCCGTCGCATCCGGCATGATCAACGCGCTCTCGGATCCCTGGTGTCAGACGGCCAGGTCGTCGGCCGATTCCATGATCGGGCGCACGTCGGCCACCGCAGTCGCCGCCACCGACTCCGGTGCCGGGCATGCCGCCAGCTTCGCCGCGAGTTCGGTCGCCCGGTCGAAGCTCTCGCAGTCCACGATCCAGTAGCCGGCCAGGACCTCCTGGGCCTCGGCGTACGGACCATCGGTGACGACGGGATTCCCGTCGGAGCCGGCGGATACGCGACGCGTGTGCACCGGCGCCGCCAGGGCCCGGGTCTCCACCAGTTCGCCGGACTCGGCCAGTTGGGTGTTGAACGCCTCCATGAACGCACCCATGGCCGCGAAGTCCTCCGGCGTCCAGACGGGCGCCTCGGACGGCTTCCCGGACATCTCGTCATAGTCCCGCTGCGAGGCGTAGCTCAAGATCATGTACTTCACGGCTGACTCCTTGGTCTCATGGGACGCCCCACAGGCGTCGCTTCGATGGGGACGTCGGAGCTGCGGCGCCGATCCGGACATCTCAAAGCGATCATTCACGCTACTCGGCCGGCGAGAGCTCACCCGCGCGCCGGCGCGGCTGCTGACACGCGCTTCGGCCGCGACCGACGCCCCCGGAGTTCCCGTTTCAATCGGGCAGGATCTGATCGAGGGAGCTCCCCCGCCGCCGGCGGCCGGGGCGGCGACGGCGCCCGAATCGGCCTGTCCCGCTCTCGTACCGATGGAGGCGGTGACCGCCGGGCCCGTTTCGGTGCCCCCAGACATGATCAGACGGGTCCGAAACCGCGGATCAGCGCAAGGCTGGCGATGGCGATGACGCCGATGAGGGCAGCCAGATAGCCCGAGGCTCCGGCTTCGAGCTGTCCAGGGTGGACGGCGGCTGCGAGCAGTCCACCCAAGCCGTACGCGAGAAGCGACACCAGCGGCACTCTGGCCTCGGAGCGGGTGGGCCGTAGGGCCGGCCAGGCGGCAAGGATGGCGAAGAAGGCGAGCCAGGCGGCCAGAAAGCGGGCACCGAGCGGCGCCACCCCGAAGGGCACGGGACCGTCGGTGGTGACCCAGAACCAGATGGCGAGGGCGGCGAACGCGAGAGCCAGAACGCCCAGGACGACGCGCGCGGCGGGGTTGAGACGGGGATCGTTGGGCGGGGCGGCAGCGTGTCGGCCGGACCACAACAGCAGCGCGAACGTGATCGGAGAGGCGATGAACAGGACCACCCAGGCCATCGCCATCAGGCGGCTGAAGTCGAAGATGTCGCGGTGCAGGTAGGTCGCCACCACGGTCGGCACCGTGAAGGCGAGGACGGCTGCGGCCAGACCGCGCACCTCCACAGCCGGTCGCGTTCCGGCGTATCCGAAGACCGGGGCCGACACGACGTAGAACCCTCCCACGAGCGCCGCGAGACCGGGCGGCCCCAGCGGCCACGCGAAGTAGGTGCCGGTCGAGGTCGGGGCGATCAGCATGATGGCCCCCACGATTCCGGCGGCGATCGCGACCACGACGGCCGCCGCCATCAAGAGCCGTTGACCACGTGCCGCGGTTCGGGCGGTGCTGGGTTCTTCCATGATCGATCTCCGTCTCACCGGACTGTTCCGCATTCTCCTACCGATGAGTCAGAGGGCATTGATCTCCACCAAGACCTTGCCGGAGACCGCAGAGTCTGCCGCGATCGCGAATGCTTCGTCGACGTCCCCGATCGGCAGTACGTGAGTGATCACCTGCTCGATCTGCGGATTCTGGTCGAGCAGCTTGATGGCGGTGTCGATCTCGGTGTTGAAGCGAAAGGTTCCTCGCAGCTGGATCTCCTTGGACACCAGGGGTGCCAGGTTCACCGGTCGAGTCTCGTCGGGAAGGTTGCCGACCTGGACCAGCACGCCGGCCCGGCGGGTCGCCAGGAGTAGTGCGTGCAGTGCCTGAGGCACCCCAGCGCATTCCAGCGTCACGTCGAAGTGCGAGTCCGGGAGCTTCTCGATGCCGATCTGTACGGTTGTGATCGGCACCGGGCCGGCTTCGCCGAGGGACCGGGCGCGCTGCAGCGGACCCGGCAGAAGGTCGGCACAGACCACCTCGGAGGCGCCCTCAGCGGCCGCAGCTGCAGCCGTCAGTAGCCCGATCGGTCCCGATCCCGAGATGAGCACGCGCTGGCCCCGGATGCCACCGCCGACCGCAAGCGCGTGCAGGCCGACGGCCAACGGCTCGGCCAGCACGGCACGCTTGACCGGCAGCGAGGGGGGCAGCCGGCGGATCTGATCGCGGCGTACGACCAGCTGGTCGGCGAGGCCGCCGGACGTGTGAGGCCACGTCGACGCACTGCCCAGATAGCCGCCACCGGGCCACAGGTGGCGCTGCTCGTCGGTCAGATCTGGCTGCGCGGCACCCCAGGTGGCCGGGTGCACCGTCACCGGGGTGCCGGGCTCGAGGCTGCCCGCCGGATCGAGGTCAACCACGCCGGAGATTTCGTGGCCGGGGATCAGTGGCTCACGGATGGTGAACATGCCCGTCGCGCCGTTCGCGTAATAGTGCAGGTCGGATCCGCAGATCCCGACATATCCCACCCGGAGCCGTACTTCGCCGGCGCCAGGTTCGGGGCTCGGAACCTGGTCGGTCCGCATGTCATGCTTGGCGTGGATGCGCACGGCCCGCATCTGTCTAGCCTCCCGTCCGGGGGCCGTCCGGGCGGCGGCCCATCAGGTATAGCCGTTGCGTCGGCGCCTCTTGGGGCAGCGGGCTCCTCCGGTACCACTCGATATCGACAAGCCCGGCCTGCTCCACCGCCGCGACGATCGCGTCCTGGTCGTGAAGCACGAAATCGAGGTCGGTGGCGACTCCCCACAAGGAGCCCGGGTGATTCACCTCGTGACCGATGTGGGTGGCCAGGGCGAGTACGCCATCACGGCGCAGTACTCGGATCAGTGCGGCCATCGTGGGGACCAACTCGGACGAAGCGAGGTGGACGAATGCGTACCAGGCGGTGACCAATCCCCAACCGGGATCTCGCGGATCGCCACCTCGCGGCATCGGTGGCACGACGAAACTGCCCTGAACGAACTGGACGTCGGGGTGCTGCTCACGGGCTCGGCTGACCATGTCCGGAGACAGATCGAGCCCGGTCATGGCGACGCCGCGATCAGCCAGGAATCCAGCGACCTGGCCGGGTCCGCACCCCACGTCGAGGCCCTGGTCCCCGACGGTGTCGGCCGCAAGTCGGTCCAGGAACCAGCGGTCGAACGGCTTGCCGTCGAGCTCATCGGCCAACGCTGCGGTATAGGCATCGGCGAGACGGTCGTACTCCGCCGCGACCTTGCGGTCCCGGGCCGGTGCCCCGTCTGCCAATACCTGCTCCCGGTCCACCGGCGGAAGCGGCTCGGCAGCCTCAGGCTGCTCGGCGCCGAGCAGATGGACCCAGCGCCGGTCGCGCTGACCGGGTTGCCGTTCGAGTTCACGGACCAGCGGCGGGTCGAGCGCAGCCATCTCGCGGAGGACCTCCTCGACACCCTCTCGATCGGCGAAGACCAGCAACCGTTCGGTGCGCGGGAGTAACTCGCCAGGGGTCTGGGGCCCGCGAAGCAGCAAGACGGTGAGCAGCGCGGACCGCTCCTCGTCCAGTTCAAGATGCTCCTCGAGGCGCTGGTGGTACTTCACCACCCTGATGCCCGTGCGCTTCACGAACCGGACGAGCTCGCGGTTGCGGAGCCGCCCCAATGACTCGACGAGGGTTGCGTCGTCGTAGGTGACGATCGGATCGCGGCTGGTGGACTGGTTGCACGCGGTTCGGAGAGCGTTGAGAGAGAGCGGGTACGTGTCGGGGACCGTTCGCTGCTTTTCCATCAAGGCGCCCAGTACGCGCTGCTCGACCGGGTCCAGCACGGGTCGATCGGGCATGCGCTCAGCCTGTCACGGTTGGCTGCGGCGGACGCGGTCGCTCCAGCGACGCGCCGACGAGGGTGAAGAACACCATCAAGCCGATGCTGATGGACGCCGGCCGGGCGTACCCGCCCACGGGCGCCGGAAGCACGCCGAACGTCAGCAGAGTTGCCAGCACACACGGCAACGGCGTGCAGACCGGCGAGAAGGATGCCGCGTTGCTGGGACCTCGCCGGGCCGCGGCCGACAGGCCGACACTGAAGCCCGTCAGCGAGGCCAGCGAGGCCAGCGCGCTCACCGCGAGCAGGCTCGTGGCGGAGCGGGGCGAGGGCCGCAAGCCGACGATTGGTGCGGCTTCGCTCAGCGCCGCTTGCCGGTAGGCCAGGACCACCGTTCCGCAGGCCAGGTGGGTGAGGACACCCGACACCGCGAACGCCGCAGCCGACACCGCGGCGAGGCCCCGCAACCTTCCAGGGTCGATCGTTCGGGTGATCCCATGCATGCCTGCCCATTCCAGGACTCCGATCCCGACCAGCCCAGCGATTGTCCCGAGGCGGATGCGGCGCGGCGAGAGGAGGGCACCGTTCCACAACGATTGCCATCGGCGCTCCACGACGATGTGGCTTGGGAGCACACCGAAAGCTTGATCGAAGTCGGGACCTGAACAGTTGCGGCCGAGGATGAGTACGTCACCGATTGCCGTCAGGGCGGCTCCGGCCAGACCGATCATGGCTGGCCCGCGACGGTCTGAGCGTCTGTCCGGAGCAGTCGTTTTGATCATGCCGGCACATTAGTCCGACCCGTTCGGTCTCCCGCTGATGACGCCGCCGGATGGGGCCGGCGCATCCCCGACCCTGATTCGTACGCGAGAATCGGGTCAAGCCCTACGTCAGATAGGGATCGGCCCAGGCGCTGATGATCCGGGCAGCCCGTTTGGCCTGGTTTCTTTGGGTCAGCAGATGGTCGGCGCCCTCCAGCGACACGAAGCTGCGCGGGTGCCGTGCGGCCCTGAAGATCTGGCTGGCGTTCGCGATGCCGACCGTGTTGTCGGTGGGTGAGTGCATCACGAGCAACGCCCGGCGCAGGGTGCGGATCCGCTCCCGCAGATCTGCCGCGCGCACGTCCTCTATGAAGTGCCGCCTGAGCGTGAGCGCCTTGCCGCCGATCAGGAACGGCGCCTCTCCGTCTCCGAGGATCCGTTCCACCAGAGCGTCGTAGTTGTGTTCGACGTGTGCCGGCTCGTACGGCGCACCGATGCTCGCTACGGCCCGTACGGTGTCGACCAGGTGCGCAGCGGCGATGACCGCGGCACCGCCGAAGGAGTGCCCGACCAGGAGCCGGACGTGACGTCCGGACCCCTCCATGAAGCGCACCGCTTGAGCCGTGTCGTCCACTTTGTGGGAGAACGAGCCGTCGCCCCAGTCGCCCTCCGAGTCGCCAAGGCCGAGGTTGTCGAAGCGGAGCATGCCGATGCCGTCACCGGCCAGCTGCTTGCAGATGCGGCTTGCCGCAGGAGAGTCCTTCCCAAGGGTGAATCCGTGAGCGAAAACTCCCCAACCCCTGACGGTTCCCGCCGGATGGTCGATCAGGCCGGCCAGCCGAGGTCCACTCGTACTCGCAAACCACACGCGTTCGGCCACGAGGAACATCGTGGCAGACCTGAGTGGCGCCTCGGCGAGTGATGCGCTTGCGCCCCTCCTATTCCGACCGATTCCACAAAGCTATTCCACGATGGCGTGTTCGTGGAGGTGGTGGTTCAAGACGGTCAGCCGGGGATGAATACGGGCCAAGCGAACCTTGGTCCAAGCGTGCAACATGGCGGTGAGAAGGTCGCACGTCTCCCACAGCAACACGCGCTCCGTGGATACCTTTGCCTTCTCGCTGTACGCCTCCAAGAAATGCTCGCAAAGGCCATCCATGAGGGCGAGATTCTGCTCCAGCGGCGGGCCGGACAGAGGTTGTCCGCTTGCGGAGAGCACGCTGATACCGATGTCGCGCAGCTTCGCCCGGAACCTGCCGAGGTCCAGCGCCGGCTCCGCCATCGAGGCGCCGTCGAAGTCGATGAAGCCCACCTTTCCGCTGTGAACCAGCACCTGTGCCGGCCGGAAATCGTGGTGGGAGGGAACGCTCCCCTCGGCCGGGTACTCGACCGACAGATCCTCCAAACGACTCAGCAGCGGCTCCGCCGCGGCCTCCAGGGGCGGGACGCTGAACGAGAGCCGGCCGACGACCTCGCGGAGTTCCGCCAGCTCGCCGTCCAGGGTCGCCGTCTCCCCGTACGCCGTCGACGACTGGTGCAGAGCAGCCAGCGCATAGCCCGTCTTGGCGAGTTCCTCACGCAAACGATCGAGTTGGCTCGCACTCCCGTCAGCGATGGCGTTCCGGGCCAGCTCCTTGAGCGTGCAGTCTTCCGGGATCGGGCCTTGGAACAGGATGCGGCGTTCCGGATCGTATCCAAGCGGCTCGGCGAGCGTGACGACGCCTTGCTGGGCCAGCGGCGACTGCCACAGAGCTGTCATCGCCGCCCAAGCAGTTTGTCCTTTGTCGCCCTGATGGGTCTTGATGACGATCGGGTCCGGGCCGGGTTGGTTTCCGTTCGTGCGGTCGTAATCCACGCCCACGACGACTGTGCAACGACTGCCCGGCTTGTACCGGACCACCTCCGGCCGGCAGGCACTGACGACGGCCTCACCGTAGCCGGCCTCGACAATGACTTGCTGCAGGAGGTCGCGGGCTGCGACCGGGTCGATGATGTCCTGCAGGGCGGGAAGAGCGGGATCCGCCGTTTCTACCTGGAGCCGAAGTCGGAGATCTTCCAGCCAGCAGGTCCATCCCGCGTCTCCGAATTGTGCGGCGCCACCGGGCCCGTCGCCGGAACCGAGTTCGTCACTTGACGGCACGGCCACCAGGGGGCCGTACAAGTTGCCGACCACGACAACGTTTCGCGTCTCGGCGCCCTCGTCCGCGACGGTCAATCGATAGCGCGCAAGCCATTCCTCACCCTTGGCTCGGAGGCGCTCCGGGGTGCACGAAAGCAGGCGAGTACGCCCGGTGATGAGCTCCGGCACCTGCCGCTCGAGCGACTCCTTGACGCGCTCACCATCCATCCCGGCTGCGAGCCAGTCCGGCAAGGTCGCAAAGGTGTCCAGGGGCGCGATCACCGTCTCGCGGTCAAACCATGTCTTCATGAGCAGTTGTTCCAATCCGGTTGGTGGCGGTACTGAGATGGGCGCGACTGAGATGGGCGGGACCGACGGAGGCGGGACTTCGGTTGGCGGGACGGAGGCCGGCGGGACTGAGGAGGGACAGGGCCAGGCTCATACGTCGCTCCTTGAGCTGGCGGCAGGCGTGCAGGGCGGTCGACGCCAGGGAGACCCCCCGGAACACGGAAACACGCTCCAAGAACGGCCGGTCCGAGATGCCGCGGCCCATCGCCTCGCGGTAGCCGTCCATGAAAATGTCGCCCAGCTGCTTGCGAACGGGTTCAGCCGACCGGCCGGCGTCCTTGGTGACGAGCAGATCCAGGTGGGCGAGGAACCGGCCAAGGTCCATGGCTGAGTCGCTCCAGCAGACCGTGTCGAAATCAACGATCCCAGAGACGGTGCGGCCCGTGAGAAGGACCTGCGACGGGGTGAAGTCCCCGTGACACAGCACCTGACCGTGGCCATCGTCTTCAGTAGCGGCTCGGTCCAGCAGAGAGCGAACCTGGTCAGCGATTCGCGGCCAGACCTGCTGGACGACCTCGATCTCGACGTCCAATTCGCGCCCGAGATCATCGACGGTCCGTACGGGAGCCGTCGCTTGCCGGGTTTGGTGCAGGGCGGCCAACGTCCGGCCGGCCGAACGCAACGCCTCAGCCGCGGCACCGTCGGTTGCTGACGCCGGTGAATCTGCACCGGTGAGCACAGCGGCCCGCACCATGCTCGGGAGGATGGGCCGTCCGGGGAGCGCCGCGGTCAGGCCAAGACGCAACCCGGGTGCATAACCGAGCGACACCGGAATCTCCGGCATCCCGCGGTCGGACAACGAACTCAAGAAACCGTGTACCCGGTCACCGGTCGTCCCGTCCGGGTAGACCTTCCCGTAGATATGATCGGCAAACGTCGCGGTGAATGGGCGGGTTCGGCGCACTCCGTAGCGCAGCACCGCTGCCCCGCTCCGGCGGTGGTTCACCAGGTCCACAGAAACGGGCGTGGTGTTGGTGCTGGGCCAGCCCTCGTCCTGCAGGCCAGCCAGGTTCATGGCCGCCGCCAGCGTCGGCAGGGCAGGATCGACCGGGGAGAGCGAGAGCGCCACATCCGAATCGGTGATCATGGCGGTCCATCGCCCCCAGGGGACCGGGGCGTTGCCTGCGGGCGCCAATTGACGTGCTTCGGTATCCAGCGTGCGGCCGCCCGCACCGTCGTGCGGATACACCCGCGCGACGACGGTGTGCTCGCTGACCTCACCGGTACCCGCCGAGACGGCGACCCGATAGCGCAGCGAGCAGGAGCCGTCCGGCTGATACCACAGCGTGCCCGGCGTGACCTGGTGGACCTTGCCGCCGGGGTGTAGCAGCGTGCGCTCGATCTGGCTGGCCGCGAGTTCGAGGTCCAGCGCGGTCGTCAGGCCAGGCACCCTCGCTGCCAGTGGTGTCAGCAGATCTCCGGCACCGCGATACCCGTCCGTCATCCGGAGCTCACGCGTGGCCACGCGTGCGTCGAGGGCCATGCCTGCCCCCGTCTCGGCGAGAGATCATCAAACGGATCCCCTTCGGGTGACGGTCACGAATTCAGATTCGTTGCCGTTCCGGCCCTCCGTACCGGCGCCGAGGTCGCTCCCGTTGCCGCTGGCGTCCGGCGTGCCATGGTCGAGTTCGCGCAGGTAGAGCTCGGCGTAAAGCCCCCGCGCACCGATCAGTTCCGCGTGCTGACCGCTCTCGGCGATGCGCCCGGCGGCGATCACCATGATCCGGTCCGCGCAGCGGATCAAGCCGGGATCGTGGGAGATGATGATCGTGGTCTTGCCCAGCATCAGCTTGCGCAGGGCCGTCAGGACGAGTTGAGTCGATTCCAGATCCAAGCCGGTCGTCGGCTCGTCGAGGATCAGGATGGGCGTTTCGCGAATGAAGGCGCGGGCGATGGCGATGCGCTGCCGTTGACCACCGGAGAGCATCGAGCCCCGCTCTCCGAGCTGAGTGTCATAGCCGTCGGGCATGTCCATGATGAACGAGTGCGCGTTGGCCATCCGAGCCGCAGCCTCGATCCGCTCCGGCGTCGCATCGGCGATCCCGTAGCCGATGTTCTCCGCGACACTTCCGCTCAGCAGCACCGTGTCCTGCAGCACCAGGCTCACCTGACTGCGCAGGGAGCTCAACGTCAGTCCACGGAGATTGATCCCGTCGACCAACACGGCGCCTTCGTCGGGGTCGTAGAGCCGGGGCACCAGTTGGGCGATGGTGCTCTTGCCGGCACCGCTGGATCCCACCAGGGAGACCACCTCGCCCGGTGCGACCTCGAAGTCGATGTCGTGCAGCACCTTCGGCCGCTGCGATGCCACGGAGCCGTCCTCGTGCTCGGCCGGGTAGGCGAAGCTGACGTGATCGAAGCTCAGCGCGCCCGTGAGGGTGGGAGCCGCCTCCGCGCCCGGTTCGTCCTGGACCACCACCTCCCGGTCGAGGAGGTCATCGATCCGCTCGACGCTGGCGAAGACCTTGCCGATCTTGTACCACTCGCTCACGATCTTGCGGGCCGGCTTGAACATGTTCTGCAGCAGCAGGATGAACAACACGAGCGTGCCGACCGTGATGGCGCCGCCACCGACAAGCCACCACCCCAACCAGACGACGGCACAGATGGCGAGAGCCTCCATCAGCGCTACGACGAAGCTGAACTGGGCCTGGATATTCGCTGCCCCCAAAGAGGCCCGCATGCTCTTCTCGGTCTGCGAGGAGAACTGCTCGAGGTCGACCCGACCACGGCCATAGCTCTGCACCAACCGGATCGAGGTGAGCATCTCCTGGGCGGTGGAGGCCAGCTCACCCTCTCTGCTGCGCTGAGTCTTCGACGCCGCCTTGATCCGGCTCGAGTAGAAGTTCGAGACGAAGGCGAGCATCGGCACCACGACCACGGCCACCAGCGCCACATTCCAGGATTGCCAGAACAGGAGGGCCAGACTGCCGCCGAGCACCAACAGGCTGCCGAGGACGTTGCTGACCGACTGCACCACGAACTCTTCGACCACGAGCACGTCTCCGGTGACCCGGGTGAGCACGTCTCCGGTCCGCTTCTTGTCGTGATAGCTCAACGACAGCCGCTGCAGGTGGGAGTACATGGCCACCCGGATGCTGTACCCGAGCCTTCGTCCGCCCCGGGCCATGGCGACCTCGGTCAGGGAGTCGGCAGCACTGTTGACTGCGGCGATGCCGACGATCGCCACGGTGAGCAGAATCAACGTGTTGATCTGCGGGGAGTCCACCAGCGACGGGAAGCCCAGCTCGCTGAGATTCGGACGTTTTGCGGTCAGGAAGTCGACGAGGTACGCGATTGGGTACGGCTCGATGATGGAGGTCAGCGCCTCGAAGATCAGCAGCAGGATGCCGACCACGTACGGCTTGGGGCTACCGGCGAACCGGCGGAACAGTCGGACGGTACGCCGAAAGTCGCTCGGTTTCTTGGGCGGCGCGTCCTTGGGCGGCGCGTCCTTGGGCGGCGCGTCCTCAGGTGGCGCGTTCTCGGGTGGCGCGTTCTCGGGCGGCGTGTTCTCGGGTGGCGTGTTCTCGGGTGGCGTGTTCTCGGGTGGCGCGGTGATCACCTCACCGCGCCGGCCTGGAGGCCGCCACCCGTCCGGCCAACTCAACGGTGCTTTATCCAAAGCTTTCACGACAACTCCTGAGTCACGCGGTCCAGACACCGGTGACTTTCCTGGGCAAGTGCTATGGGTAACGGTGACTTCGGCGACCGGGCGAACGCCCTGAGCGCCTTACGTTGGAGTGCGACGACCTCGTGCCATCGGATCCGTGTGGCTACATCATGCTCCACCGATGCGGCGTACGTCCTGATGAATTCTTCGGCGAGTGCCTCAAACGTCGCGATCGTTACCGGGGGGGCGCCGGCCATGGTCCGCCGCAACGCGAGCTGGCGCAACGACGCGACGAAGGTGCCCGCGTCGCCGGCCTGGTCAGAGACGCCGCAATGGTCGAAGTCGAGCAAGTAGACCGTGCCGTCGCCCGGCAGGACGAACTGACCGGGCTTGCAGTCGCCGTGGACGACTCCCGGCGAGCTCACCGAGAGCCACGCGAAGGTCTGCAGCAGGCGCTCGGCCACACCCAGCAACGAATCACCGACCTGGGAGTCGACGGCAGAAATGCGTAACGCGCGTTCCCGAAACCGGTGCAGTTCCTTCTCCACCGGGCGCATGCGCTTGCTGATCATGGGGCCGCGATGTAGTTGGGCGAGCGCCGAGGCCGCGAGGCGGACCGCTCCGGCGGCGGCCGTTCCCTGCGTCCCGGTGGCCTGCAGCAGAGAATCGAGTGGTTGCCCGAAGATCGACTGCTGCACGACGATGGAGAATTCGGGCAGATGCCCGACGGTGGGCGCCAACCGGAGGCCGCCGCCTTGGCTGCCGATCCGAGCCAAGGACTGCGCTTCCCGCGCGACGGCAGCCGCCTTGGCCGGATCGTGGTAGACCTTCGCCACGTAGCTGGCCTCGGAGACCGGCGTGCCGAATCGCACGGTGGCTCGCTTGCCCAACCGGTAGCGCAACAAGGTGACTCGGCAGCGCCGAGAGAAGGCTCGGCGCTGGATCGGAGCGAGGTTCGGGGAGAGTTCGGCGATCCTCGGCCCCATCACGGAGGCGGTGAGAGCCATCGGAAGGGTCGGCAGGTCAGGGTCATCGGGGTACACCGACAGCGCCATCCCCGGCCACCCGGTCACCACCCGCTGGCCGGCCGACGGGCCGTCGGACGCCAGCAGGTCACCGCGGACGAGGTCGGTTCCGTGTTGGTACAGCACGCTGGCTCGGATGCCCGGTTCGTACTTGGCGTCGAGGACGTGGCAGGGCCGCGGGCTGGTACGTAGGGCAGACGAGAGTCGAGGTCCCATCAGATGGGCCTCGAGGGCGGCGCCGAACCGTTGGGCGTCACTCGGGCGGTTCACGAGGCTGCTCTGACGCTGTGCTCGGACAGGAAGATCTCGTGGAGCTGCTCGGCGGCCGAGTTGACGTCGTATCCCGACTCGACGGTTCGTCGGGCGGCCTCCCCCATCTGCTGGCGCAGTTCCGGATCATCCAGCAGCGTGGCCAGGTGGTGCTCGATGCCGGTCACGTCGCCGGGAGCGGTGAGAAACCCGTTCTCACCGTGGGTGACCAGCTCGGGAATGCCACCGGCCGACGTGCTGACGACGGGTAGTCCACACGCCATAGCCTCCACAAGGACGTTCGGGATCCCGTCCCGGTCGCCGTCATCGCCGACGGTCGGAGTGAGCACGAACACGTCTGCGCCGTGGAGAGCGGAGATGATCGCTTCGCGGCTGCGCTCCCCGGCAAAGTGGACGGCGTCGGTCAGTCCGAGTGAGTCCCGCAGCTCCGTGAGGGCTCCCAACAAGGGTCCGTCGCCGTACACCTGGCACTTGAGGTGGCGTCCCGAGCCCCGCAGCCTGCTGAGCGCCTGCAGGAGATCGGGAAAGCCCTTCTTCGCCACGAGACGTCCGACGGTGACGATCTGTACGTCCGCAACCCGGGCGTCGACCTCCGCAGTCGGCCGAGGCCGTGGCTTGAACCGGTCGAGCTCCACGCCGTGTCGGATGACTCTGACCGCGGGCAGGCTGGCCGGCACGGTCGAGGCGATGTATTCGTTGTTGGCCTCGCAGCAGGTGATCAGGGCCGTTGCCTCCTCGGCGCGCGCGGCCAGACTGGACGGCGGGATCTGGACAAGATCCCGCGCATGTGCGGTGAAGCTGTACGGCAGTCGGGTGAGCCGTCGGACCAGCAAGGCGACGAGCGCCGGGTCATGGGCGAAGTGGGCGTGCAGGTGCGCCGGCGCATTGCCCGCCTTCCGGAGCCGAATGATGGTGGCCGCGACGTGAACGGCGTGCTGGAAGCAACCCCAGGTTGTGGTCGTCGCGTAACCCTTGGCCAGGTCGCCTCGGCGCCAAGCGAACACTGTCGTCCTCGCGTAGCGCCGGGGGTTGGCGAGGAAGACGGCGAGATGTTCGCCGACCCGCTGCCGGACGGGCCCGCGATCTTCCAGATAGCGCACGGTGGTCCGGACCTCGCTGACCTGGGGCTGGATGACCGACTCACCCGATCGCACCATGCTGAACAGGACAAGATCGACTCCGCGCCGTTCCAGCGCCAGAACCTCGTTCACGATGAAGGTCTGGGAGAGCCGAGGCCAACTGCGAACCAGATAGATCACCGGGCCAGGCATGCCATCCCCTTCGCCACGGCGGCGCCGACCGCTCGGCCGCGGTCCTGAACCGGAGTTCGGCCCGGACCGCTGCGCAGCGCCAGCTGCTTGGCTATCTTCAACCAGGTGTAGGCGGAATACCGGGCAAAGGAGCCGTCGTCAGACCAGCCGGTGCAGCGGGCGTATTCGCTCAGGAAGTTTTCCCGACGGGTGCCTCGGCTGTCCCCTAGGAAATCCAGGTAAGCACAGAAGTGCGCCAGGTCGAAGGCTCGATCACCGTGTCTGGCCTCATCGAGGTCGATGACCCAGACGTGGTCGTCGATCATCAGGTGGCCGGCATGGTAGTCCTTGTGGATCGGCACCTGCGCACCCGGAGGCGAGGGAGGGCCGATCGTTGCCCACAGGGACGCCAGCCGCTGGGCGGGCTTCAATAATTGCGGGCTGTATCGCCCTACCGCAGCCGCCCAGGCGTGAGTGCTCGTGACCTCCTGTCCCGTGTCGAAGGTCCGCGGCAGCTGCACCGACGAAAGGTGGAGCTGCGCCAGCCACCGCGCAGCATCACGGACTCCGTCAAGGGAATCCGGATGATCGACGAGTTGGTCCAAGGGCGTGCCGGTGCACTCCTGGAAGAGGACCAGATTCTCCTCCGGAACGAAGGCGAGGAGCCGAGGGACGCGAAACCTTCCGGCCACGAACGGCCCTCTGGACAGGGTCTCGAGATGCGCGGACAACAGCTGAGCGCGACGGGGCTCGCTGAAGGTCTTGGCGATGAGCCGCACGGGACCCGATGGGTCGAGTCCTTCGACGGTGTAGCGGACCACGCGCCGGCGGCCGGCCGCCGAGCCCAGATCCTCGGTGGAGATCACGCTGAGCTGCGCCCCCGGATTACGCCCGGCCAGCGCCTGACTTAGCAACTCCGTCGCCCGCAGGCGCGGCAGCTGATCAATCTGCATCATCGCGACTCGCAATTTGCCCGCGTGGCCGAGCCGCCGAGACGGCTTTCCGCGACGTCGATCAGTGCCGGAACCAGCGCCCAGTCAGCGATCTCCAGTCGACGAAAGCGCCGCCCGGCGAGCTGCGCGGCGGAGGCGGCTTGCCACCAGGCCAGTGGCCCCGATTCGACACCCACACCGGATGATTCGTAGCCCGCGACCAGAGCCTCGCCGATCAGTTCCAACTCGACGTCTTGGCTCGGCTGTTTGATCGCCTGCCACGACAGGTGACTCAACGCGTTCCCGAGATCCTGGCCCGCAGCACCGTTGCTTACTCCGTCCAGGTCGATCAGGCATCCCGACCCTTGCGCGTCCACGACGACTTGGCCGAGTCGGAACCCCCCGTGGATCAGTACCTGCGGGCCGTCACTGCCAGGAAGATGGCGGCCGAGCCGGTCGACCAGTCTCCTCAGCCGATCGGCGAGTTCCGCATCCATGAGTGCCACCGCTGGGATCAGATCGGTGACGGCACGCAGGTGGTCCGACGCGGTACGTCTCGGAAGCGACACGCCACGCAGAGTGTGGAACTCAGCCAGAAGTCTGCCGAGACGACGGGTCAGGTCGATTCGGCTCCGGACCGACACCGTTGCGTCGCGCATCATGGCGGAGGCGGATCGCCCCTCGGCCGCCCTGGCCACCGTGGTCGACAACCCAGGCCACTCGGCCACAACGCTGCCGACCCGCACGCGCGCGGACCGGGCCGCGGCCGCGACCCGCGTCGCCCGTCCCGACACATCCGGATACACCGACTTCGGGAACACCTTCGCGTAGTACCGGACGGAACCGGAAGCGGTCCGCACCTCGTACCGGAGAACGCACCGCGCACCTGGTCGGTACCGGACCGGTCGCACCCGACAGTCCAGGATCGATTCGTGGACGACCGGAGTCAACCGCTGCACCACCTGGGCGGGGTCGGAAGCAACCGACAGCCCAGGCAGCGCCGGATCGCTGCGGAAGTCGTGTCGGGACCAGCTCGTCGCATTGAGATCGACGGCAACGAACGTCGCCCCCTCGGCTCCCTCCACATCCATCCGATAGGCGAGCCGGCAGCCCTGTCCCGGTGTCCACTGCACATCGTGCAGGTTCGAGTCCGGCTCGGTCGCCGCCACCGCCGCCGGAAGCTGCACCAAGGCGGGATCGCGTTCCGCCAGCCATGTGGCTGCGGCCAGGTCCAGACCCTCCATCGCGGCGATCATGGCGTGGTCGCTCGCAGATCGACGGCCGCCTCATCGACTTGACGTTCCACCTGGCTGTACCAGTTCGGGTCGTGAACTGGGGTCCGCCGTGCGGCGAGCTTCAGGCGATACAACACGGCAATCAGGCGCGCCCGGGAGAGACGAGCCGGGTCGCACGGCCCGTACGCCTCGAGGAAGTCTCGGACCGGTCCCGCGACGTCAACGCCGTGGCGGTGTCCCCACCAGGCCAGGTCGGCGAGGAACTTCCCCAGGTCCATGGCCGGCTCCGCTAGGCCGGTTCGGTCCAGATCGAGCAGGTGAACCCGATTCTCGGCGACCAGAATGTTGTCGCACTTGAGGTCACCATGGCCCAGCCGAGGGTCCTCCGAAGGCAGATCCTCGAGCCGTTCCAGCACCTCCATCGCGAGGACGCGATATCGGACTGCGACCTCGGGCAGCAGGACGCTCAGGTACTGGCCGGCGCCGAGCACCGAGGGGAGCTCCGAGCGGGCCGAGTGCGGCGCCGACCGCTGGTCTGCGGTCAAGGCGTTATCCGCGGTCTGTTCGCCGATATCGTGCAGGACGCGGACCGCCTCGCCGATCGACGCCAGCAGTCGCGAGGCTCGGGAAGGATCGCGGATCTCCTCCGACATGGCCGTGCCGGCCAGCCCACGCCAGACGGCCACCTGGTCCTCGGCGCCGTAGCCGAGTGGCTCGACGAGCCTGGCCCCGGGAGAACGCTCAGCGAGTAGCGGCCCCACCGCCCGAGCGAACCGGACGGCCCGAGCCCCGTGATCGTCGCGGTCGATCTTGAGATACGCAGCTTGTTGATCAGGACCAGCGCCAGCCGAGACACGAAGCACGTGACGTTGACCGGGCCGGTAGCGGACCGCCTGAGTTCGGCGTGCCTCCGATCGCAGGGCCGAATCCGCGTGCAAGGTCGCGAGCAGGCCAGTCAGGTACGAGTGATCGCTCAGCCGCATGAGCTGGGGCATCTGCGGATCGGTCGGGGCGATCAAGAGTGCGATCAGACCTCCTTCCGTCCGCGCGCTGAGGCGTGCGAAAGGTGCGACCAGCTGTCGGGACGCCCCACGATCTTGAAGTTCGGCGGAGCCCATATTGTCGGCGGGCAGCTCCGCGAACCAAGAAAGCGCAATCGGCCTGACCTCCGCGCCGACCTGCAGCCGGTAGTACGCAGTGAGCTTGCGTCCCGGCTTGAACTTCGTTCGCAGCAGCGTCGTCGTCGTGAGCTGCTCCCGACCGGGAAGGCACTGATTGAGCAGGCTGGCCAGGCCATGTTGCATCGGGTGATGCACCAGATCGCCCACACCATCAGCCCCGAGCCCACCGTCCAGCACTTCGGCAAGGTTAAGGTCAGTCCGGCGAGGAACCGAATCACCGTTGCGAAGTTGTTGTTTCTGCACTGGTGCGTCAGCCCGAGCCGCGGAGGTGGGCACGGGGAAGCTGGATGGTGGCCACCTCGGCCGGCTCGATGCTGGGATAGCTCTCGTGATCGACCCGGCTCAGTAGGTGCTGCGCGGCGGCATAGCGACCCCTGAGATCAGGTTGGTAGAGCCGGTGTCGGTGGGTGGTCAGCGCCGTCAGGGCGGCCGTGGCCAGCGCATCGGACGACACCTCCTCGGGCGGCAGCCAGCTGACCCATCCGCGTTCGGCGAACAGCCTGGCTCGCATTTGCTGCTCGGCACTGGGGCCTGGCCGCGGCACCAGCAACGCCGGCTTCTCCAGCGTCAAGATCTCTGCCGTCGTGTTGTAGCCGGCCATCGCGATCACCAGGTCCGCGGCATTGAGGTAGGTCAGCGAGTCGTGCACGCTGCGGATGACATGGACGGGGAGGCCGCGGGCCGCCCGCAACAGCCGCCGATGCTCGCTGCGCGGGAGGAACGGACCGGTCACGATCACGATCACGCACGGACGCTTGGCGTTGATCTCCGGCGCAGCGCTCAGCAGAGTGGTGAAGAGCGCATCCGCGTCGGCACCCCCGCCCGCCATGGCGACGATGAGGTCGCGGTCACCACTGCCATTGCGCAGGTAGCGCCGGCGCACCGAGGCGGCGACCGACGGCGAGGCGGGTGGCGAGCAGACGTAGCCGCAGTAGCGCAACTGCCGGCTGACCCCTTCCGGGAAGTCGTACTCCTCCGCCACATCGAAGACGTCCCTGGATCCGTAGACCAGTACGTCCGAGAAGTACCGCTCCACCGCGTCGTACGCGCCCTCCAGCCGCCACCGCCGGCGAACAACCGCGGGTGCGTCCAAGATGTCGCGAAGGCCGAGAACGATCCGGGTCGGGCTGCCCTGTAATGCCTCCAGCGTCGGGATGAGCTCACCCATGGCGCCGTGGGGCATGTGATCGACCAGCACGACGTCTGGAGCGAACTTCAGCACCGCCGATCGAATGATCTCGCGCCGAACCTCGAGGACCTCGGGGAAGGACAGGGACAACGACAGTGGTCGCCAGTCACCGGGCCCGACTTTTTGGATCGAAGGCAGCTTCAGATAGTCATGACCCACGCTGGTCGGAAAGAACTGGCCCAGCGGCGAGTCCGAGATCGTGAGCACGCTGGCTCCAGCCTCGGCAGCCAGGAACTCGCTCGCGAGGAGAGTGGTTCGTCGCTGATGCCCCAGACCAAGTCCGTCTTGGGAGTAGACGACCAGCCGCGGCGCTCCCGACCCACTCATGCGGGGCTACCCGACAAAGAGGCCAGCGATGCGTCGTCGACGGGTTGTTCCCGTCGCAGACCGAGATGCCAGGAGACCTGCTGAGCCAGGCCCGACGGCAGATCCATGGTGGGGCGCCACCCCAGCCGTTCCTGCGCCAGGTCGATGCGTCCCGCCGTGCGCTGCACATCGCCTCGACGCTCTTTGTGACGCTCGACGGTCACCTCGTCGAGAGGAAGCAACTCCTGGAGGTGGTCAATCAGCGTTCGAACGTCCACCGGGTTGCCACTGGCGATGTCGAGAACGGCTGCCAGCGGCAGATCGGCCGACAACGAGCGAATCGTGGCATCGACGACATCCCCGACATAGGAGTAGTCCCTGACCTGACTGCCATCGCCGAAGACCGTGACGGGCCGCCCATCGAGCAGCGACTCGATGAAGCGGTGAGCAGCCATATCGGGTCGTTGCCGGGGTCCGTAAACCGAGAAGTAGCGCAGCGAAACTGTAGGTATGCCGAATGAACTGGAATACGCACCCACCAGCGCTTCGGCGGCCAACTTGCTGACTCCGTAAGGGCTGGTCGGTCTCGGTTCGCCGCGGGCTCGCAACGCGTCGGTGCCGCTGCCGTAGACCGATGAGCTGGACGCGTAGACGAACGGCCGCGGACCCGACCTGGCCACCGCCTCGAGCAGGCGCTGGGTAGCCATGACGTTCCGCTCGACGTAGCGCTCGAACGCAGGACCCCAGGACGTGGTGACACCCGGCTCACCCGCCAGGTGCGCCACGGCATCGACGCCGTCGAGGACATCGTCCAACCGGAGATCAGAGACGTCAGCGGAGATCAACTCGAAAGCGGGATGATCAAGGGCCGCTGCGATGTTGCGGTGCTTGCTCGCCGGGTCGTAGAACTCGTTGAAGCTGTCGACACCTCGTACGGTCCAGCCCTGAGAAAGCAGGGTCTCGCACAGATGACTTCCGATGAAGCCAGCTGCACCAGTGACCAAAGCTCGACTCATCAGTCCACGATCCTTCGCGTTGCGGTGGTAGAGCGGTAAAGAGGAGATGTCCTGGAGTTGGCCCGTGATACAACACCGCGAAAACCAGCACTGACCGCACCGCGTCGATGAACACGGTGACCGGGAGTTGCCAGGTGGACTGCGTCCGCGCGACCGTTAGCCGCACCGACCCGTTGGGTCCCGCAGACATCGCGCTGATGTCCGACGAACATGTCGATGGCCGCACGCGCGGTCGACTCCCCCACCAGCCCTGGCATGATCCCCATCCGCCGATACAAAGATCGCCCCGCTATGCTCCCCAAACTGAGGAACGGGCCCGCATTGGCAGCGCGGCGTTTACTGCGATGCCTGACGCTAGCACAGGGCGACGTGCGGGTAAACGAAATATTAACGTCGAACAAACTTTGGAACTAGCTCGACGCGCGTCGTAGCAGATCAGCCTCGAAGAAAGCGCTCGACTTCCTCGCGCGCGGTTGAGTCGTCGTACTGCACGGGTGGGCTCTTCATGAAGTAAGAACTCGCGCTCAGAACGGGTCCGCCCAAGCCGCGGTCCATGGCAATCTTGCACGCCCGCAGGGCATCGATAATGATGCCGGCCGAGTTGGGGGAATCCCAGACCTCGAGCTTGTACTCCAAGCGGATCGGGATATCACCGAAACCGCGGCCCTCGAGTCGGACCAGCGCATGCTTTTGGTCATCAAGGAACGGGACAAAGTCGCTCGGACCGATATGGACGTCGGCGTCGCGCATCTCGTGCGGGATCTGGGACGTGACGGCTTGGGTCTTTGAGATCTTCTTCGACTTCAACCGGGAACGCTCCAGCATGTTCTTGAAGTCCATGTTGCCGCCGAAGTTCAACTGGTATGTGCGCTCGAGCTTCACGCCGCGGTCCTCGAACAGCTTCGCCAGCACCCGGTGGGTGATCGTGGCCCCCACTTGGCTCTTGATGTCGTCGCCGACGATGGGCACGCCCGCGTCCGTGAACTTCTGGGCCCAGACGGGGTCGGAGGCGATGAAGACGGGCAAGGCGTTAACGAAGCCCACGCCGGCGTCGATCGCGCACTGGGCGTAGAACTTGTCGGCCTGTTCCGAACCGACGGGCAGGTAGGAGACCAGCACGTCGACGCGATGCTCACGCAGCGATGCGACGACGTCCACCGGCTCATCTTCTGCTTCGGCTATGGTTTCTCGGTAATACTCGCCCAAGCCATCAAACGTGTGCCCACGCAGGACCGGGACGCCGAGCAGCGGAACGTCGGCGAACTTAATGGTGTTGTTCTCGCTGGCACCGATCGCGTCAGACAGGTCGAGCCCGACCTTCTTGGCATCGACATCGAAGGCCGTCACGAACTCGATATCACGCACGTGGTAATCCCCGAACTTAACGTGCATGAGCCCGGGGACGCGGTCGTCGACCACTGCGTCGCGATAGTAATGAACACCTTGAACGAGTGAGGACGCGCAATTGCCGACCCCCACAATTCCTACTCGAATTGCCCCTACCACGATGCAGTTCCTTCCGCGCGACTCCGTCGTGACCCCCAGCTAGCGGCCACCCGACCCAGGCTCGTTGTGACCGAGAACTTTCAGTATGGTGCTTGCCGGTGTCGCGCGAAAGGGGTTTTCGATCCGTGCCGACCCAGCCTGGACGTCGGATTGGCACCCGCCGCCTGGCGGCCCCCCAGCGCGGATCGGCTTGCGCCGACCTTGCTTGGCAAACGTTGTTCAATTGTTACGAGAATGTTGTATCTTCTCAGTCGCGAAGCCGGTAGCCCATGCCGCGAACGGTCTCGATGCGGTCTGGGCCGAGTTTCCTGCGCAAATATCGGACGTAGGTTTCGACGATGTTGCTGCCCGGCTCGTAATCATAGCCCCAGACGCGGCTGAGTAGTTGCTCCCTGGATAGAACCTGACCCGGGTGAGTCAAGAACATCTGGACCAGTGCGAACTCGCGGGCGGTGAGGTCCGTGGCGGTGCCATCGCAGTGCAGCCGTCTGGTGTGCAAGTCCAAGCTGACGCCGTTGTGAGTGAGAGTGTTGGTGTCAACGGACCGGCTTGGGGTGCGCAGTCGGCGATGAATGCGCGCCAACAGCTCATCGAAGTGGAACGGCTTGGACATATAGTCGTCGGCGCCACCGACCAGTCCCGCGACGGTGTCGTCGATCCCGTCGCGAGCAGTGAGAATGAGGACGGGAATGTCGGCTGACCCACTGCGCAGGGCGTGCAACACGGTGAAGCCGTCGAGATCGGGAAGCCCGATGTCCAAGATCATCAAGTCGAACTCGCCGCTCCGAGCGAGAGCTAGAGCTTGAACACCACTGGCCACGACGGTCGTGGTGAGGCCGTTGGCTCGCAGCCCCCGCTCGATGAAGGAGGAGATCCGGGCCTCATCTTCGGCGATCAAGATTCGGCTCACCGCATCAACTCCGCATGGTCTCCTGCGGGACAGCCGCCAGATCTGCAACTGGTGTATGCAGTGGCAGTTCCAGGCTGAACTGTGCTCCTCCAGAGGGTGGATGCGTCAAGACTATCCTGCCGCCGTGGCCGCGAGCGATAGCGCGGACGATGGCCAAGCCGAGGCCGGTGCCCGGGCCGTTGCCGTTGGGACTGCCGCCGCGATCGAATCTGTCGAAGACCCGCTCGCGGTCGGCCGGCGGTATTCCTGAACCGGTGTCGCGCACCCACAGGTGAAGCTGATCGTCACGGATCTCCGTGCCGAGGTGAATCTCCTGATCCACCGTGGTGTGCTGGGTTGCATTCAGCGCCAGCTGCAGCATCGCCTGGGTGATGCGCTGACGGTCCAGAATGGCGACTCCTTCGGCTCGGTGATCGAGGTACCACTTTCGGGGCGCGAGCGTGCGCGCCTTGTCGAGCACCTCATCGATGAACGGCTCCAGGTCGACCTCGCTCAGCCGCAGGAAGTTCGGGTTGTCCGAGCGGGCGAGCATGAGCAGATCCTCGACCATGCGGCGCATCCGTTCGAGCTCGTCCATCGCGATGGCCAGCGATTCGGCCCGGCCGTTGGGGTCGGTCTCGAGCAGCTCGAGATGGCCCTGCACGATGGTGATCGGCGTGCGGAGCTCGTGGCTGGCGTCATTGAGGAACTGTCGCTGCGCCTCGAAGGTGGTCTGCAGTCGATCGAGCATGCCGTTGAAGGTGCGAGCCAGCTCGGCCAGGTCGTCGTTGCCCTCCACCGGAATGCGTTGCGACAGGTCCGTGGCCGAGATCTGCTGGGCGGTCTGCCGCACCAGGCGGATCGGACGGAGGACGCGTCCGGCTACCAGGAACGCAGCGACCGCTGCGAGGGCGAGCGTGCCGAAGGCCACCGCGGCGAACGTCCACGTCGAGCTGTTGATCTCGGCCAGTTCCAAGTCCCGGAAAACAGCGATCACGAATACCCCGACCTCCGGGGATCCGGCGACCTGCATGGGCACAACGCCGTAGCGCACCTTGCCTTGAGCCGTGTCGACCGTGCCGAGTTCGAGCGCTGGCGGAATCGGCGAAACGCGCCACGACGTCGGTTGTTCATCCAGTCGCAATGGTGGTTCGTGATCGTCGTGGCGGAACGGTTGTCCGTCGACCAAGGTGATCATGGCCTCGTTCTTACCCACCACATTTCGTTGCGATACTGGCGGTGAGTAACCGTCTCACGTCCGTGAATGGTCTGACCGGTGAGCGGATCCCTACCGGCCCCCGCGAACGCGACGACCTTCTTAGACCTCTTGGGTCAGCTCGTCGTCGATGCGTCGGTCGAGACGATCTAGCGCAATGAAGTAGCTGGCGGTGACCGAAATGCCCAGAGCCACCGCAACGAAGAGCGACCAGAGACCCGACGATCCGGATGCGACGCTGAGCGAATGCGCGTCGGTCTCGGCGGGATCCGCCCAGCTGGGAAGCGCGGAAGCCATCAGCCAGTGTATCGGTAGGTGAGGTCTTCCGCCTCGAGATCATCTACATCTTCGTAATCCTCGTCGGATACGAATCGATCGGTCGCTCCATCGAGCCGCCCGTCGCCATTGTCGGCGTACAGGACAAGAAGGAGCTTGATCGTTCGGGTATTCGCTCGTCGAGAGTGATCCGGACGGCACGATCATCGTTCGATCGGGAATCCGAACCGAGCCCAACAGTCGACGCTGATCCAGCCAGCACACCGCGACGAACCCGTCCGATCTGCGAGAGCTGCACGTCCTCCACGTCACACGGTGCGACCATTCCCGCGTTGGTCCTCAGCATCTATCTCCGCATCGTCATCGCGGATCCGCCTCGGAGCGGTTTTAGGGCCATTGTTGGAACCGGGGCCAACGGCTCCGCAGGCAGCGTCGGGGTCGAGGGCCGGAGACTTCGTCGGGGGGGTCGGGGACGGCGTCCGGGAGGCGGTTCGGGACGGAGAGGGGATAGGGATTCGAACCTGGCGGGTGGGCGAGCTGCTGGCGGATGCGCTGGGCTCTTCGGTCGTGTTCGAGGACTCAGAAGGACTGGATGCCGGAGTCACCACCCCTGGCCCGAGGACAACGGGGCGGGGTCCGTGCCGCATCCGATGAGCAACAAAAGTCGCGCACGACACGACGGACAGGGCCGCCAGGCGCCGTTTCGGGGTCATGATTCTCACTCCGGGTCGATTGGTCAGGTTGGGAAGCAGGATGTAGGAGCGTGGGGAGCAGGATGTAGAAGCGTGCGAAGCAGGGACGTCGGGAGCGTGATCAGTAAGGCTCGTACCGGCGGTCCTGCACGGTGAGCCAGTGCCAGAACGATTGAGGCGGAGCGGGCTTCCCGCGAGGACTGAGGTCCTGCCAGTCCTGTGAGTCGTTCAGGAAGTAACCCTGACCGCCTTCGCATCGACCCGTGACGGTGTGGGTCCAGACGTTCTCGCGGTAGCGTCCGGACAGCGCGATCTCGAACAGGTGTTCGGCCGTGGCGGCGAGCGACGGGGTCGGTCGATCCCCTTCCATGCATTCCCAGACGCCGTACTCACCGATACGAATCATCATGACCGTGCGCTCGCAGGGCTGGAAGGCGATACTGAACATGGCCGCTTCGCTGCGGAAGGGAATGACGAGGATCTCGCTGGGCGAGAGATCTTGGTTGCTCGGATACGGCGCAACGAAGGCGCATCCCGGGCGGTGTTCGGTAACCATTGACCGGAAGCGCCGGGCCAAGTGAGCGTGCAGCGCGGCCAGCTCGCCGGGGGCGTGAAAGGCTCCGGCACCCACAGACCTGACGGATCGTGACCTGAAGACCGGTGACAGCTGCGTCGTCATGTGACCATTGAGCCACGCCAATATGGGAATCGGCGTGACGTGCAGATGAAAAAAATCTCATCTTTTGGGGCCCTGAGAACCGTCGAACTAATGGCTACCCGGTCCGTCGGCGGCAGCGAACGACTCGGCCAAGCAGGCCGCAGTTCACCCACCCGCAGCGGGGCGAGGATTTGCGTGGGACAGATCCTCGAGGGTGCCGTCGAAGAACCGGTAGTGGACCCGTTCCCCTCGCTGGTCGCGAGTCGAAGGCCCGCCTCGACGAGGATTCTCAGGTGGCGCGAAACGGTCGGCCGGGATAGTCCGATCTGCGTGGTCAGGTCACCGGTGCATGGGGTTCTCGACGAGCCAGCTGGCCACGACCTCGACACCGTACGGCGCGTCCGTGACCAGATCCGCAGCCCCATCGAACGCCTGCTCGGTGAAGTGCTGCCCGCGACCTGACCAACCGATCGCCAAGCACCTCGAAACCCGCCAGACTCGGATCTGCTACACCTGGGTGGTGTCCGGACAGTTCCTGGCCTTTCTCGGCATCGCCGCCGTCGTGATCTGCGTTCCCGGGCCCGATACCGCATTGACGGTCCGCAACACGCTGGCCGGACGTCGACGAGGCGGAATCTCGACCGCGGCCGGCGTCGCCACCGGGCAGCTGGCCTGGACCGTCGCCGCCAGCCTCGGGATCGCCGGCCTACTCCTCGCGTCGGCGCCAGCATTCCAGGCCGTTCGGTGGGCCGGCGCCGCATACCTGATCTTCCTCGGGCTTCGATCACTGTGGTCGGCAGTGCGTCGTTCTCCCCCACTGTCTGGCTCAGCCGCCAACGAGCGTCAGCAGGTCCCGGCCGAGCTCTCTCCGGGCCGGGCGTTTCGCCAAGGTCTCCTCAGCAATCTGGCCAATCCGAAGATGGCGGCATTCTTTCTCAGCTTGCTGCCGCAGTTCGTTCCCGCCGGTGCAGGCAGCCTGGCCGGGTCATTGCTCCTGGGCAGCATCTTCTGCCTGATGACGTTCGTCTGGCTTTCCGGCTACGTCTTCGTGCTCAACCGGATCCGCGAACTGTTCCTCCGCGACCCCGTCAAGAGGTTCATCGACGCAGTGGCCGGAGCTGTCCTTGTCGCCTTCGGCGCCCGCTTGGCCACCGAGTAGGCCCGCGAAGATGCCGAGACGCTGATCTGGAGTCCGGATCGCGGTCAGATGCGTATCCGGCCCGAGCTCGGAGCGCCGTGTCTGAGGGGAGCAGAGCAGCTCGACGCCGAGCCTCACTGCACCAACGCTGAGGACGGCACCGCGACGACTCCCGCCGACCCAGATTGGTAGCACTCGGAATCTCGCTGTACAGCGACCTGACCGGCGAGGAAGCTGGACACCAAGCGGCCACGACGGAGTGGACTCCCTTCTGAACCTTCCGTACCAAGGGGTAGTCGATGGTCTTCCTGGATGAGCGATGCGGTGCCTGGCAGTTCGGGGGCGACGAGTCGGGCGGTGGACTGGAATTCCGGGTCTTCTTCCCGGCCGGGGCAGACCCTCACGTGGCAGCCATCCGCGTGAGCGGTGACTTCCAGCAGATACTCGGCGGTCAGAACTGGGACTTCACCGGCGGGTTGCCGCTCACGGTGCAACCTGGCCATGATCCCCGGGGAGTGTTCTGGTCGGTCCGCACCCAGGTCGAGTTGCCGGCGGACTTCTACCAGTACAAGTACCAAGTCGACTTCGAGGACGGCACCTCGAGAAAGGTCACTGATCCCTGCGCCCGCTACGGCGGACTGAGCGACCAGAATTCCGGTGTCGTCGTGGGCGGCAGCACCCCCGCCGCCAATCAGGTCCGCCCGCTGGTCGGCGGCCGCCAGCCACTGAGTGACCTGACGATCTACGAACTCATGATCGACGACTTCACGGCCGAGTACCGCCGCGGCCGGGCCCCACTGGAGGCCGTCGTTGATCGGCTCGACGAACTCCGCGATCTTGGGGTCACCGCCGTGGAGTTCATGCCCTGGACCGCCTGGAAGCACCAGGAGTTCGACTGGGGCTACGAACCTGTCCAGTACTTCGCCGTCGAGGCGCGATACGCGAACCATCTCGACCAAGCCGAGGAAAAGCTCTCCTGGCTGAAGCAGCTGATCAGCGCCTGCCACGACCGCGGCATCCACGTGATCATGGATGGCGTCTTCAACCACGTCAGCTACGACTTCCCCTACCCGCGGCTCTATCAGAATCCGACCGACTGCCCCTTCACCGGAAAGTCGTTCGATGGAACGTTTCCCGGCCTGCAGGACCTGAACTTCGGTGAACCGATCACCGGACAGTTCGTCGCCGAGATCTGCCACTACTGGATCGATACTTTCGGCATCGACGGCATCCGGCTGGACAACACGGTGAACTTCCACATCCCGGGTGACCTGCGAGGGCTCCCAGAGATCCTTTCCGACGTCGAGGCCCACATCGCCGACCAGGGGGAGGAGAACTTCTCCCTCACCCTGGAGCACATCGACATCTCCGCTGCGACTGTCACCAACGACACGGCTGCCACCAGCTTTTGGGACGACTCCCTCTATCAGAAGACCAAGACCTTCGATGGGCAGTGGAACGGACGAGTCGACAGCTCATTCCTCAACGCCCTCAACAACCGCCGATATCTTTCTGCAGGGAAGGTGCCGACGCTGTATCTGAGCAACCACGACCATTCGCACGTGGCGTGGCTCACCGGATCTCGGGAGGGCATCGGCGCGGTCGGTACGTGGTGGCGGCTCCAGCCCTACCTGATCGCCCTGTTCACCTCAACGGCGGTGCCCCTGATCCGCAACGGCGACGAGTTCGGTGAGGAAACGGTCATCCCGGAGAACGACCAAGGCACCGGGCGGAGGGTCACCGGACGCCCGTTGCGCTGGAAGCTCCGCGGCGACTCGATCGGCATCACACTCACCGCGCTGCACGGCCGACTCGCCCGGCTGCGTCGCGATCATCCTGCGCTTCGTTCGCCGTCGATGTATCCGCACGAGTGGGAGACCTGGCAGACCCGTTTCAACCCTGCCGGTGTCGGCGTCGACCTGGAGCGCCAGCTCGTGATCTACCACCGCTGGGCGTCGCGTCCCGGCGGCACTGAGAACGTCGTTGTCGTGCTCAACTTCTCCGAGTTGGAGCAAGCCGTCGAGGTTCCCTTCCCGTTGCCCGGCCGCTGGACCGACCGACTCTCCACCTTCGCCGGCGGCCCGGAATGGGACGTGCTGGTCACCGGCTCCACCACAATGGTCCCGGTTGGATCGCACTTCGGCCGAATCTTCCACCGCTTCAATCCATGAGCTCCAGCTTTGAATCGGGCACTCATCCGACCTGAGGTCGCCCGGGAGCATCGATGGTCTTGACCGAGATCAAGGTGGTACCGAGGTCCCGCACCTTGGCGAGCAGGCCGTGCAGCTCAGCTTGGTCGATGACCAAGCCACGCAGGGTGGTGGTGCCGTCCTCTTCGCGGGTGAGGGTCAGTTCTCCGAACCATGTCGACCAGTGCTCGTCGAGGTGTCCCTCGATCCGGAGTTCGTACTGGGCCGGCGCATGCGGGCCGGGTCGGGCGTTCATCGTGATCCCGCCAACGCTGCACGGGTGCGGACACGCGCGGTCCGTCGGGCACGGCCGACCCGGCGAGCGGCCGGACGTCGGATCACCAGTTCGGCGATGAGCACGTTGATGACCCAGCCGGACCCGAGGGAAATGGCCTTGGTCAGATCGGTGGTGCCGAAGGCAGCCACGCCGATGCCTTCAGTGATGGCCTGGGTGCCGGCGCCGAGGCCGAGTGCAAAGGCCCGCATCATCCAGGCGCGGTGGGCAGGGATGTCTCGACGGCGGATGGCGGTGACGCCCAGAACGATGCTGGCGGCCATCGCGGAGCCGACCAAGAGCCGGATGCCCCACAGCAGGTCTCCGCCAGGTGCGCCGGGGTAGAACAGCGTCATCCACAGCGCGGAGCCGGCGACGGCCAGACCAGCCCCGACCAGTAACCGGCCGGTTCTGCGGTGCCACCCCGGATGGCGGCGACGCAGCCGGGCGGAGAACTGGAACGCGCCGAAGAGGGCGTAGACAGCCGCGGCGAGTACGTGCACGACCACGGGCGCTGGGGAGGCGTCGATGCGCGGGTTGGTCGGCAGCAGCTGCGGGCCGCCGGCGATCTCCAGGAGCCGCAGGGACCCGGCGACGACGGGGATGAGGCTGAGGACCACCAGCGCCAACGGAACCTGCCAGCTCGATCCGCCACTGCCACCCGGCCGGCGCCGGGCCGCCGGTCGGGTGTGCGCAACCGTGAGCTGAGTCATTCGGCACCTGCCGTGGTGACAACCCGCGAGCCGTCGACCGCGGTCGGCAGCGTCGTGGTGTCGGTGCGCACGGTACGCCACAGCGCATACCCGAGGCCGACCATGGCGATGCCGTTCGGGACGGCCAGGAATCGATAGAAGGCATCCGGCATCACGGCGAGCAAGACGGTGACCACGCTGCCGACGGCGAGGAGCACGGCCGCCCAGCGCGCGAGTACACGGGACCGGAACAGCGCGATACCGAAGACGAGTCCGCCGGCCAGCCAGGCGAAGCCCTGGACCTTGATGACGGTCTGCAGCAGACCGATGTCGCCGTGGACCGTGCCATTGGTCGCCGCGGCGAGAACGTCGTTGACGTAGCCGGGGTTGGAGTCAGCGAGCGCAGGGAGGACGAAGCCGGAGATCGAGGCGGTGCTCGTGATGAGCAGGTAGCCGGCACTGAACAGTAGGTATCCGAGCAGGCCCAGGACGCCGATCTGCTTCACCTGGCGGAGATACATGCCGGTGATGCCGGCCAGTGCCAAGGCGGCCATCAGGACCTTCAGGGAGTTGCGCACGGCCCACTCGGTGGTTGTGACGGAGGTGACGTCGGCGTGGGGATGGTTGATCTGGACGCCGATGAAGATCACTCCGGCGGCAATGGCGGCAACGGCTGCCGCCCGGGTGAGGGTTGTCGGTGTGATGGCCATGTTCGCTTCCCTATCGGGTTGGTCCGTGGCGGTCGCCGCGGGGATATCTGCAACCTAGGAAGCGAGCGCCTGCCTGCGCGTCACCACATGATGTGAATGACGATGTGACAGGTGACGGGCTAGAGGAGCCCTCGTTCGTGGGCGCGGCGCACGGCAGCTGCCCGGGTGCTCACGTCGAGCTTGGTGAAGATGCGCTTGGTATGGGTGCGCAGAGTGTTGAGCGTGACGAATAGCTGGCGGGCGATCTCCGGTCCGCTGAGCTCGCTGTCAAGAAGCCGGAGCACCTCCAGCTCGCGGTGGCTCAACGGGTCGTCCAGGCTCTGCCGGGGCTCGACCGCGCCGACGACCGAGGTCGTCGCACGCTCGAGGAGTCGCCCGGCCTCGGGGTAGTCACGTGCAGCGTCGTGCAGCAGGGCCAGCATCGGGGCGCCCTCGTCCAGGTACAGCCGCACGTGGCTATCCGGCTCCGGCGTGTCGAAGCTTCGGCGGAGGGCGGCGAGCGCCTGTGGGAGGTCACCAAGGGCATGGTGTCCCAGGGCCTGCAGGACCCGAATCTCTCGCACACTGCCGGCTCGCCCAGCCTCCACCGCCGCGGCATGCAGCCGGTCGAGAAGACCAAGCACCGCAGCACCCGGCGAGGCACCGGCTGGCCCATCAATGGGTGGATCGGCCTGATGCTCGGCGAGCAGGAGCCGGATCAGGGTCAGGTGCTCGTACTCACGCAGGTAGGCGGCGTCGTCCACAAGGCGGACCGCTCGATCCTCGGCCCATTCCCGCGCCGCCGACAGGTCCCCGGCGGCGACCTGGACCCGGGCCCTCAGCGCGCCGATGGGGCGTACGTCGGGGTAGAAGCCGTGCCGGTAGAGCGTCTCGGCCTGGTCGAGCAGCTGCGTCGCGGTGGCGTGGTCGCCTCGGGCGGCGCGAACCTGCGCCATGACGACGTACCAGCGGTGTCGGTTCTCAGTGATCGAGGCCCGTTCACCGAGAACCCGGGACGACTCGAGGTGTTCCTCTGCCCCGCCAAGGTCGTCCAGCTCACGGTCGAGCTCGGCCAGACCGACGTGCAGGTCAGCCGTTGCTCGGGGGTACGGCGGACCGCCTGCGGTGGCGGTCTGCAGCGCCCGCTCGTACAGCCGGCGGGCGCGGGCGGGCCGGCCGGCGGCGACCCACATGTCGGCGAGCACGATCGTGCTGTCCAGCTCGTCGACGAAGTTGCCTGCGGCGTGCAGACTGCGAACCGCTTCGGAGAACGTGGAGAGAGCCTCTTCGATGTTCCCGGAGGCCCAGGCGGCCAGGCCGAGGTAACCGCCGCCGGCGCCCCGCAGGAAGTGGTCCTCTGGTCCGGCCAGGTCCAGGACGTGGCGGGCGTGGCGTACGGTGCCGGCGACATCGCCGCGAGCTTGGGCCAGCGCCGCACGGTAGACCGAGACCGTCGCCGGAGCCGTCCGCAGATCGTCTGTATCCGCCCACCGTGCCGCGAGATCCGGGTCCTCAGCGCCGGCGGCGAGCGCCGCTTCGGCGTCATCGAGCCGCGATCCGGCCTCATCGAGGTCGCCGGACATCATCAGCGACCAGCTGGACAGGATGCAGAGGACCGGACTTCGGTGCACTACCGACTCCGGCAGGGACCGCACCCAGCTGATCAGCAGGCCATCCTGCCGGGTGGGGCGAATCTGCGGCAGCGCCTCCTCCATGAGGTATGCAGCACGATCGACATTCTCGGCGGCGAGCGCGTGCCGGACCGCGTCCTCGACGAGGCCGCTAGCGGCGAACCAGGCGCTGGCGCGCTCATGCAGATCCGGCACCAGTTCGGGGTGCTCGGCGAGCAGACGCGCCCGAAGCACGTCGGCGAAGAGGTGGTGGTAGCGGTACCACGAGCGCTCGGTGTCGAGCGGTACAACGAAGAGGTTGCCCCGCTCGAGGTCACCCAACATTCGCGCGCCCCCGGTGCCACCAACGACGGCGTCGCACAGCGCACCGTGGAGTCGGTCGAGGACGGCAGTGCGGAGTAAGAAGTCGCGAACCTGCGCGGGTTGCCGCGCGAGGACCTCGTCGGCCAGGTAGTCGATGACGAACCGGTCGCTCCCGGTGAACGCCGAGATGAAGCCGGCGACCTCGTCCCGGTCGGCGATGCCGCGCAGGGAGAGTGCGGCCAGCTGCAGGCCGGCGATCCAACCCTCCGTACGCTCCTCCAGCGCCTCCACGTCGGCCTCGGTGAGCTCCAGCCCCATCACCCGATGGAGGAATTCCTGCCCCTCCGGTGGGGTGAAGCGGAGGTCGGCGGCGCGCAGTTCGCTGAGCTGCCCGCGACTACGCAACCTGGCCAGCGGCAACGGTGGATCGGACCGGGTGGCCACAACCAGATGCAGATGATCCGGAAGGTGGTCGAGCAGGAAGGTCACCGCCTGGTGGACCTCGATTGCTTCGATCGCGTGATAGTCGTCGAGCACGACAATCCACTGCGTCCCCGGCTCGTGTGCACCTGCTCGAGCGATGTCGTTGACGAGCGGGGTCATCGCGGCGGTCGCCGGGGCATCGGACAACGACTCGAGGACGTCCGCTTCGACATCGAGTCCGGCGCTCTGGAGGGCGGCCACGAGGTGTGCCATGAAGCGGACGAGGTCGTTGTCGCCGTCATCGAGGGACAGCCACCCGACGCGGGTATGTCCGTGCCGTTGGTCGAGATCGGCAAGCCAGCCCGCGAGCACAGTGGTCTTGCCGAAGCCGGCTGGTGCGGAGACGAGAGTCAGCCGCTGGCCTGCATCGAGGGTTGTGTCGAGCCGCTCAGCGATTCGGGGTCGGGCGACGAGCTGCGGGCGCCGAGCCGGCACGAACAGCTTGGTGGCCAGAACCGGAGCCGACACCATCATCGGAGGATAGAGGCCAAGGCATGGCGTCACGCGAGAGTAGTTCACCTTCGCTGTGCCCGGAATTGTCAACAGGAATCCCGCCGAACCTACGGCAGCTGCCGGGGCACGATCACATCGTCAGTCACCACATGTGGTGACGCCCGATCGCCACACGGCGCCATACGTTCGGGTGCACCGCAATGAGGACCAGATCTCGGAGCTCGCGACCCAGGAGCCCGGAGGCCGAACCGTGTACCCCGACCGTCAGCCCGTACAGGAGATACCCATGTCCACCACCACAGCTTTCCCACCCACCACCCGGGCGGAACTATCGCTCGCCCGGCTGCACCTGATGCGCGCCGGTTACCTGCTCATGGCTGTCGGACTTGCCATCGTGAAGTGGCCGCTCCTACCCGACGCTGCCTCTCTGCCGATTTACGAGGGCGTGACTCTTTGCCTTCTCACCGCCATGTCACTTCTGGCCATCGTGGGTCTCCGCCACCCGGTCAAGCTGCTGCCCGTGCTTTTGTTCGAGTCGGCGTGGAAGCTCCTGTGGCTCTCCCTGGTCGCCCTCCCCAAGGCCATCACCGGTGACCTGGACGCGGCCACGGTCGAGACTCTGATCAGCTGCTCCCTGGTCGTTGTCATCCTCGCGGTCACCCCGTGGCGCTACGTTTGGCGCAACTATGTACGCGCCACCGGAGACCGGTGGCGATGACCGGCCGTAACCTCTTGCGCTCGGAGGTGAAATGACCATGCGACGCCAGGAGCTGTCTCAGCCGAAATCCCCCGCGACGATGCGAGCGCTCGTCCAACACCTGTACGGGTCCCCAGACGTCCTCACGGTCGCGGACGTACCGGTGCCGACTCCGGTCGCGGGACAGGTGCGCATCCGGGTCGTGGCCTCCTCGGTCAACGCTCGCGACTGGCACGTGATGCGTGGCGAACCCCGGCTGGCTCGTCTCCTGGATCGCGCGACCTTCGGGCGCACCGCACCACGGATCCGTATCCGGGGCACCGACTTCGCCGGCACCATCGACGCCGTAGGGGCCGACGTGACCCGCTGGCGAACAGGCGACCCGGTGTTCGGCGAAGCCGGCGCGGCGCTCGCGGAGTACGTCGTCGCATCCCAGGACGTGGTGACTCAGATCCCGACGGGCACGAGCTTCGAACAGGCCGCCGCACTCCCCCTGGCCGGCAACACCGCCCTGACATGCTTGCGCGCCGGCGGCCCCCGACCCGGCGATCGCCTCTTGATCAACGGAGCATCCGGGGGTGTCGGCACGTTCGCGCTGCAGATCGCCAAGACCATGGGACTCCAGGTGACCGCCGTCTGCAGCGCACGCAACGCCGAACTTGCCGATTCACTGGGCGCGGACGTAATCGATTACAACCTCAGAGACTTCTGTGCCACGCCAGAACGCTTTGACATGGTCTTGGATCTCGTCGGGAACCGGTCGGTGCGTGAGCTCCGGGGACTTGTTCATCCAGCCGGCACGCTGATCCTGTCCGGCGGCGGCGTGTCCGGTAAAGGGCGTTTCGTCGGACCGCTGGGACTTCTCGTCCGGGCACAGCTGATGGCCCGCCTGCCCGGGCCGCGGATCGTCATCCCCCAGGCGAAGCCCACCAAGGAGCTCCTGGGGGAACTCGCGACGCTGGTGGATTCCGGGGCCGTCAAACCGGTTATCGACAAGACCTTCCCCTTGAGCGATGGCGCCGAAGCCATCCGGTACCTCGAGACTGACCACGCCCGGGCAAAAGTCATCGTCATCATCTCGCCCATCGACGGACAGCGGGGTAATGCGCGAACCGCGACCCCTCACGACGCCCATCAGTAAGGGCGACGAGCCGACCACCACCTCGTCGACCACCTCACCGCGCTTCTCCCAACCCGTGATGACGCTGCCGGTCATCCTTGACGGCTAGGGACCGGCCACTCCGTCCAGAACCAGATCCGCCACTGGCTGCGGTTCGGGGCCTCGGGGCTCCATCTCGGCGAGAAGCTACACCAGTACGGCCTGGTCAGGACCCATGAACGGATCGGCGTCGGGTGTGGTCTCGGGGTGTCAAGCAGCCGCGCCGTCGCGGCATGCGCTGGCGGCAGGTGTGTGCAAAGCACGACTGATGGGTCGAGCTTGCGCAAGGGCTGGAGCGAAGCCCGAAACGCGGTTCGGTCGACAGTGCTGACCCATGGACGATCGACGGTCGCCCACAAGAGCTGTCCCGCCAGCAGATCATCAGCGGGTACCCCAGCAATGTTGTCGACGCGCGCTTGGTCCGCAGACGCGACAGGGGAGCCGAAGCAGTCGGATGTGAAGCAGGTTCCGGTGCGCTGGTCGTAGCAGCCGGTCGTTGCGGGACTGTCATACAGCGGCGGACGGAAGGCGCCGAAGCGACGGTCGCCGAGGTCGAGCGATGGTCCAGGGTTGAGCAGGAAGATTCGGTCAAGGCTGATCTGGTATTCCAGCGACAAAATCCCCAAGCCCAGAAATGTTGTGATCAACCGAGCGGCCGGCGCCGCCTCGAGAATTTCCGGCAGGCTACCGGTGTGGTCCCGGTCCGGATGGGTCAGATAGATCCACCGCAGATCAGCTGGCTCGATCTGAGACCACAGTGCCGGCAGGAAATCGGGCCTGGACGTGGGAACGCCAGTGTCGACCAGCAGCGGCTGCTCGGCCCGTACGACGTAGGCATTGACGGGCAGGAAGCCGAGGCCGGGGATCGGCGCTACATCGGTGAGTGCCACGACGTCATCGGCTGGGCTTGATATGTGAATGCTCATTGCGTCTTCTCGCCGGGCTGTCTCTGGCGAAGCCGTGGCAGCCCTGACCTTGACTCCGACTTATACACCGTATAACAATGGTTAACGATGTCAAAGGTAGAGGCCGAGTTGACCTGGCGGGAGGCCCGCCGACAGAACGCCCGCGCCGATCTGCTGGCGGCCGCCTGGGAGATGGTGCGTGAGGGTGGGCTGGGCGCGTTGTCGCTACGGAAGCTGGCCGGCCGCGCGGGGACGACCACGCCGACCGTGTACGCCTACTTCGAGTCGAAGAACGCGATTCTGGATGCGATGTTTCGGGAGGGCGCCGAGAGCTTCGCGCAGAGCAACGCCCAGCCCCTGGCCGAAGGAACCCCGCAGCAGCAGCTGTTGGCTCACGCCCAACGCTTCGCGTCTTTCTGCATATCCGACGTCGCTCGGTACCAATTGCTGTTCCAGCATTCGCTTCCCGGATTCAGCCCGTCACCGGAGTCGTACGCGCCGGCCGTCCGCGCTCTCGAGAGTGCGAGGCAGCTGATCGAGCGTGCGGGAGTGCGGGACCCCCGACACCTGGATCTCTGGACTGCCCTCATGACTGGCCTCGTTGATCAGCAGATCTCCAACGACCGTGGCGGAGACCGATGGATCCGGCTCATTGACGATGCGGTCGCCATGTTTCTCGCGTACTCCGCTAGCGAACAATCGGCCGGGTGATCAACAACACCACCTGTCCCCCATCCTTGCGCCGGTTCGAACTCGGCCCGATCCAACCAAAGGGAAGGTCATGCCCATCGTCGCCCAGCCTCGCCTCCACCATCTGGCGATCACCGTCACCGACCTCGACGCCAGCGTCCGGTGGTACGAATCGGTTTTCGATGTCCACCCCGTTCTCGACGCCCCGCATCCCGGGGGGCTCGGACGGATTCTGGCCGATACCGATCGACAACTCATGATCGCGTTGCACCGACACGACGCCAACGACGGCCGTCTCTTCACCGAAGCCACGACCGGGCTCGACCACGGCGGATTCGCGGTGCCATCCCGCCGCGACCTGGAACTTTGGCAAGATCACCTGGAGACCAACGGCGTGGAGCGCACCGACATCGCCGACAAGCCACTCACCCAGTCGCCGATCGCTGACGAACCCTACGCTTCGGTGCTCGTCTTCCGAGATCCCGACAACATCCAGCTGGAACTGTTCGCTCCGGCCGTTGGGTAAGGCGCCTGTAGATCAGTCCACGAAAACCGCGGTCTGTATCAAGCCCTCCGGCTCCTGCTCTTCTCGCTCAGATGTATCGGTGAGCGCGAGGAGCAGCCATGGCGGTGTTTTGGATCTTCGTGGTCGCTCTTGGCTCGCTTGCTGTCGGTGAGATTCTACGGAGCCGCGGAAAGGCCATCCTCGACAAGCCAGGTGGATTCGTCGATCGTCGTCTTGGGCATCTCACCCGTCCCCCGAGGCATGACCAACCAGCCGGCGGCCGGAGTCGGCCTTCGGACTCGCGTGCCACCGAAGTGCGCCGGCGGCCCGATGCTGGCCCGGCAGCAAACGATCATGACGACAGCCAACCGGCCGGCGGAAGTGAGGTCGACGGGGAGTGGAGCCTGCTGATCATCCCGGTATGCGTCTGCGCCGTTCTGCTTTTCGTGAGCGCTGTCGGCGGACTTCCGGGTGGCTAAGAGGTCTTCGCCGCACTACACGAACGGTACTGCGGGACTTCAGGCGTGGCTGGGATCGGACCTCGGGTCGCTCTCGGAGCGGTAGGCGCCAAGGGTGTCGGCCAGGGCCTGCTCGATGGGTGTGGCTTCGGTGCCGAGAGCGGTGGAGATCTTGCTGCTGTCCACCATGAAGGGTTCCTGGAACTGGCACTGCATCTCCAGCAGTTCACGCAGCGTGCTGTTGGTCAGCGAAGCCGTCCGGAGCAGCAAGGGCGGCATCTGGCGGAGCCGGGTACGTGGCTGCCCGGCGAGATGTAACACGACATCGACCAGTTCCCGGGTGGTGCGGGTGTCGGGGTGGTTGGGAAGATGCCACACCTGCCCGGCCGCGTCCGGGTGCTCGCCGAGGACAGCCAGCCCCTCACCGATGTCGGGGAATAGGTGTAGGTGTGCAGCTGGTCGGGGTCGCCGAGAACGCTGGCGGTCTTGCCGGCGAGGGCGGCCGGAAAGAGGCGATCGCCGAGGTTGGACTGCGCGCCTCCACGTCGCCCGAAGTAGTCCGAGGCGCGTCCGATGGCGACTGAAACCCGTCCGGCGCGGTGGACGGTGAACAGCTCTTGGGCCATCCGGCCGCGTAGCTGTCCCTTCTTGGTGTGGGCGGCGTAATCGCGCGCTTCGGTCAGCGGACGACCCGCCGGGCGGCCGTACATGTAGACGTTCTCCACGCTGACCAGCCGGGCACCATGAGCTTCGGCGGCAGCGAGCACCCCGGCCTGCAGACCGGGGAACTCCTCCACCCAGCGCGCATACGGGGGGTTGAGCGTGTGGTGGACCACCCGGGCGCCCCGGCTGACGTCGATCGTGAACTTGGGGTCGGCGGCGTCCCCGGCCACCACCTCCACGTCGTCCGGCACGCGGGCAGAGCCGGACCGGTTGACCATCCGCACAGCTTCGCCCGCGACGCAGCAGGGCATCCAGGGTGGCGAGGCCGATCGCGCCGGTGCCGAAGATGACTTGCTGCGGAGTTCTGCTCATGCCGTGTCCTTCGAAGTGGCGGCGGCCGGGATGGCGCCGACTGTCGGGTTGGAGTCGGCTCCGGGTATGACGGATGCGCTGGGTCGTGGTGCACCAGCGACGATCGCGACGAGTTGACGCTTCCGGGTTGTCCGGGCCAGGTCGGCTCCTCGGGTGGAGCAGCCCGGGTACGCCGGGATCGAGCCGCGTCGCCGCGGTTTCAACGTCGATGAGTCGTCGAGCCAGCCTGTCGGAGTCGTTCGCCGTCATGAGGCAAGCTTCGAGCCCGGCACTGTCGCTGCGCTGACGGTTGGCTGACGCACCGCACGGGACAGTAGTCAGCGACCCCACCGCATGCTGTGGCCAACGCCCTGGCACCCTCGAGTACCGCGCGCAGGCGACGGAGCGCGGACGGCCCCGGGCAGCTACACGCACAGGGCGCAACGACCGGGTAGGAGCAGGCCCGAGTCGACCGACGGCCTGATCGACACCCTGGCGGTCACTGCTCGAGTCGGCTGCTCACCAGCACGGCGTCATGGTCGCTGTACCGCATCGGCACCATCCTGACTTGCGGATCCATGAGCTGGGAGGTGCCATAGACGTGCTGCTTCCCCGGCGCCTGGACCGCATCGATGTCCGTCCGAACCCACATGCCCGATGTAGCGCAAGGCTCGTCCCGGTTCAGATCGCCGCCGACGAGCAGCGGGCCCTCGCCCTCGAGTCGGATGAGCATCCTTGCGAGCTCGGCACATTGCGCGTCGTTCACCCGATCGAGCCGGTTGGTGCCACGGGTCTCGAGATGAGTGGTGCAGACTCGCGCCTCGTCGGTGTTCACACACAGCCAGTGGCGTTGCTCCATATTTGGGTCCTGAGCCTCGTACGAGCCGTCGAGTGATGCCGTGATTCTCGACCTCGTGAGCACCGCGATCCCGAACACACCGCGCTCGCCGGGGTTGATGCAGTCGTCGCCCGAGACGTAGGACGGCACAGCGGCGAACCGGGCCTGGTAGCCGGTCTCGGTCGCGATCTTGTCGATGTCACCTCGGCAGACCTCGTTGAGCGTCACTGCGTCGACTCCACTGGTCCGGATCACCCCTACGGCCGCGCGGACGCCGAGCGGGTACTGAACGCGCGGAGAGCAGCCAGCGCGACCGGACAGACAGAGGTTCATCTGCAACACCGTGAACGGGGACCCTGGGGCCGACTCGTGGCTGGCCCGGCACGCGACCGCGAGGAGAAGGGCGACCGGCACCAGCACGACGAGAGCGGTCAGCAGGCCGGCCGACCGCGACGTCACACCGCGAGAATAGGCGGGAGGGCCCGTGGCGACACTGCACTAAGCGACCATGATCTGATGATCGCGAGGTCGAGGAGGTGGACTGCGTCCACTCGGCCGAACCCATCAGCAGACTGCTGAGACGGTGGTCAAGATCATCCGCAGTGACTCGGTTGTCACGATATGAACGTCAGCCGCCCGCGGCAGGCGAAGTGTTCGCTGCCTTGCCGTGATTTGTGCACCGTGAGGTCCGGCGCGGCGGTCCGGCCCGTCGGAGTCATTGCAGACCAAGTCGATCCAGGTCGAAGGGGACCGTGAACTCCAATTCCTGATGCAGTGGCAGATGGTGCGGTTGTACGAGACTCCGATCCGTGGCCCACGCATCGACGGACGGTGGGTCTGGGTGGTTTTCTGAGCCATGACCACTGTTGGGGTTATCGGCGCAGGCCGCGTTGGGGCATCGTGTGCGCGGGCAATCGTTCGTGACGGACTAGTCACGCGATTGACGATCTATGACCGGACCGAGGGTCACGCCCAGGGGGAGGCGCTCGATCTCAGTCACGCGTTGCCGATGCTCGAGCCGTGTGAGATTCGCGGACGACCCCTGACTGCCGTCGAACCCGAAGATGTACTTGTTATGGCCTTCGGTGGTCATACCACTGCCGGTCAGACCCGCCTCGACCTGACACAGGCGAACCTCGCTATCTGTGCAGAAATCGCCGGGCATGTCGAGGCGGGTGGACTTCCTCGCGTCTGCCTCGTGGCGACCAGCCCGCTCGATGTCCTCACCGAGTACCTCACCCGGCGCTGGGAGGGACGAGCAGTCAATGTGATCGGCTCCGGAACCTCGCTCGACACCTGGCGGCTTCGCGGGGAGCTGTCCGCGGTCTGCCGGGTCCATCCGGCTGCGGTGCACGCGTGGGTCGTGGGCGAGCACGGCGACTCCGCGGTGCTGCTTTTCAGTTCGGCAACCATCGCCGGCCTCACCTTGGAGGAGTTCGCATCGCAGACCGGCGTCGACTTGTCGGTGGAGCGGCTGACCACGATTGCCGAAACAGTGCGAACTGCCGCATATCGAGTGCGTGAACTCAAGGGCTCGACTTGGGACGCGATCGGACTCACGGTCGCGGCCCTGGTCCGCAGCATCGTCCGAGACCACGGCCGGATCGTTCCAGTTTCGGTCCGCGTTGCCGAGCGGCTCTGCGCCAGTTTGCCATGCGTGCTCGGCCCGGAGGGTGCGGATAAGCCACTTCGCCCGAGGATGGACGAGCAGGAGGCCGTTGCGTGGGATCGAAGCCTCCAGGTGCTCCGCCAAGCCTTGACAGTGCTGCCATAACCGGGGCCCCGCCCGGTGACGCCGGTGAGCGCATCGTCAGGCAGCACGCCGGACGCGCCCGGGCGTCTGCCCGGTGATCCGGGAGAATGCACGGCTGAAGGCGGCTTCCGAGCCGTATCCGAACTCGCCGGCGACGGTGGCAACGGTCGCGCCGTCGGCGAGCATCGCACGCGCCGCGCGCATCCGCGTCGCTGCGACGTACGACATCGGCGGCGTGCCGACCGTTTCGGTGAAACGCGCGGCGAACCCCGACCGCGACATCGTCGCTCGCACGGCCAGCGCGCGGAGGGTCCAGGGATGCCCGGGGGTTCGGTGCACGGCCGCGATCGCTGGGCCGAGCTGAGGATCGCGGAGGGCCGCCAGCCATCCCGTCGCCGCGTCTTCCTGCTCGGCGAGCCAGGCGCGCACCGTCTCCACCACGAGCACGTCGGCGAGCCGCGTCGCGACGGCGTCGCCGCCGGGACGCGGCTCCCGCAGCTCGCTGACCAGCAGCGGCAGCAGCGCCGCCATCATCGGGTGGGCGGCCGAGTCGACGCGGATGATCGGCGGCAGCACCGCGAGCACATCGTGCACGGCGGACGAGTCGAAAGCGACCACGCCGCAGAGCATGGCTAGCGGTGCCTCTTCGTCCGCTGGGCCGAACCGCAGAACCGAGAACGACTCACCCAGCATTGTCTGTGGCAGCAGATCGGCGCGCCCCAGCAGTGGCGCGTGCGGCGCCGTGGACACGCGATGGCCGATACCACGAGGCACGAGGGCGAGCTGTCCCGCCGGGAGTGTGACGGCATCCTCGCCGTCGACCTCGAGGTAGGCGGTTCCGCGCGCCACGATGTGGAAGGTCAGCGTGTCGGACAGCTGCGGCATCTCGACCGAGCCCGAACCGGAGGCCTCGGTCCACGAGTAGAACGCCCCGCGCATGCGCACCTGGTACAGGGCCTCCGTGAGCGGATCCGCGTGCTCCCACGGCATGGTCATGGCCATGGCTCTCCCGGATGATCGATCAAGGTTTCTGTACTTCTGAGGATAGATCATCCAACACCTTCCTGCGAGAGTCGAAGTGCGCTCCATCGAGCGCGACTCACCCTAGGAACGGAGCACCTCATGGACATCCTCGCGATCGGCGCGACGGGCGGATCCGGCCGCGCTGTCGTGGACGCGCTGCTGGAGCGCGGCCACCGCGTGACCGCCCTCGCCCGCCACGCCTCGTCACTCTCCCCACGCCCGGGCCTCAATCCGATCGACGGCGACGCCACGGACGCGGACCTACTCGATCGGGTGATGCCGGGTCACGTCGCGGTGGTCATCACGCTCGGCATCTCGGAGCCCACGTTGCGCGTGCGCGTACGGGGTGCGCAACACACCCCCATTGACGTGCGTTCACGCGGTACCGCGGCGGTCGTTGCGGCCGCGCAGCGCGCCGGCATCCGCCGCATCGTTGTGCAGTCCTCCTACGGCGTCGGCGAGACGCGCGAGCTGCTCGGCGTCATGGACCGGCTGCTGTTCGCCCTCCTGATCGCCCCGCAGATCGGCGATACCGCCGTCCAGGAGGGCGTGCTGCGCGGTTCCGGGCTGGACTGGACCATCGTGCAGCCGGTGTACCTCAGCGACGACGACTCTGACGATCACTTCGTCTCGACCGACGGGAGCAGGCGCCGACGCAAGGTGTCGCGCCGTGGGGTGGCCCGCGTGCACGCCGACCTCGTGGAACAGGGCTCCATGATCGGTCGCACGGTGTCGGTGTCGGGCTGAGCGCATTTGTGGGTTGGCTGTAGGCGACCGGTTGGGATGCCATCTGCCGTAGCCTCATGTCAGCCGCTGCAGTTCGGGAGGTTCGATGCGCGTTCCGTCGCTCGCTCCTGCACGGCGCTTCCGGTCGGCCGCGCCGGGCGTCGGTCTCGCGGTGCTGATCATGGCATTGGTGGGTTGCTCGACCCCGACGCCGCAAGGAATGGCTCCATCGACACCCATGGCCTCCTTCCTCAGCGACATCCGGGGACTTTGCAGGGTTGATCAACGTCAACGGCCGCAACATCTACCTGGAGTGCCATGGCGAGGGCAGCCCGACGGTCATCCTCCAGTCGGGATTCGGCAATGCCGGCGATATCTGGGCCGCCACCGAAGCGAAGCCTCCTCCGGTCATGCCCCGGACTGCCACCTTCACCCGCGTCTGTGCCTACGACCGGCCAGGCTCGACACGGGTGCTGGACGACAAGGGTGTGCCTGGCGACGAGCCGCTGCCCGCTCGGAGCGACCCGGCGCCCATGCCTAGAACCGGCTCCGACGTCGTCACGGAATTGCACGATCTGCTGGCTGCCGCATCGGTGCCGGGGCCGTACGTGCTGACCGGTCACTCCCTGGGCGGGCTGTTCAACCTGCTTTACGCCCAGACCTATCCCGAGCAGGTGTCGGGGCTGGTCGTGGTCGACAGCACCCCACCGCCCCGCTCAAACGGTTGATGACTTCCCGGCAGTGGAAGGAGCTCATGGTCGACCCGGTCCGGAGGCCGGCGAGCCCGATCGAGGGCTACGTCGTGGAGGCCTACGACCTCGACCGGCTGCTGCAACAGATCGATGACGCAGCGCCGCTTCCGCGACAGACTGTGGTCATGCTGACCGCCCCGGAGATCCAGCCCGGGGCCCCCTGGCGAGGTTGTCGCCGTTTTCGAGCCGTTGTTGCCGAAGGCGCGCGCCAAGTTCGCGGCCAGCATCCCAGGGGCGACATCCAAGAGTGTGCCCGGTACCTCGCACCACATCCAGAACCAACGCCCCGACGTCGTGATCGACACGATCCGTGCGGTGAGCTCCGCGGACCGGTGAGCGATCACTACTAGCTGATCGGACGATCCCGCCCGCTTGACGGTCCGATTCGGCAAGGATCTGGCCCTGACCCATTCGGAGTCGAGAATGAAAGATCAGGGTCCGCCGAGTGCGCTTCTGGAAACGCTGCGGCCTGTCAGCAGGTACCAGACCGGCCAGCTCGGCCACGTCGTGCCGCTCAGAGTGCCGCCGATCGCGAACAGCGCTCTCCGGAGCGCTGACTCTTCCGAACCGTCTCCCTGCTGCCAACACCGACTCCACCCGACCTGGCTGTGCCCGACCCGGCTTTGTGGGGCCCGGTGGGGCTGGCTCGCGTGGCTGCTCGGTCACTCGCTGGGTTGGCGGATGACGCCGCCGCTGTGCACGGGCCGGACTTCCACCCCGCCGCCCTCCCGCAGTACCGGGTTGGTCCCGGCGATCGCGAGCGCGGCGTCCAAATCTGGGGCCTCGATGATGTACAAGCCGGCGACAATCTCCTTCGCGTCGACGAACGGCCCGTCGGTGACCGACCCGGCACGCAGCGAGGTGGCCATGTCTCGCGGGGTCAGCGCGTACGCAACCAGCATCGCGTCGGTGCTCACCAACTCCTCGGCATGCTCATCACAAGTCTCTAAGTCGGCCTCGGTGGCATTTGGGGCGTGCGCGGAATCGGGGGCATATATCAAGACGGCGTACAGCTGACCGGCATTACCGCCAACGAAGTGTTCGCCTACCAGCACAGACCCATGACCCGGATCGACGAGGAAGCTCGATGAGTCTCCGACACCCCACGCGTCTGCCAGCCGGACCTGTGGCCTTCCCGCAGAGCAGAAACTCCAGCGTCCTCGTGGGACGTCGGCTTGCGGTCAATACGGCTGATGCCGTGTGCGGAGCGTCCCGCCAGGGCGACGGGCTTGCGAACCTGGGTGTACCGGTCTCGCATCGGCCGCGTCCCGCCTACCAGGTGGCTCAACCTGGTGATTTCACTCCGACACACATCTGCTGGGGCACCGATGAATTGCGCTCGTGCAACGGGTCAGTAGTCAACGTGAAGACACCGCGTGCGTTGCGGGGTGAGCGACGTCGATGCGTCGCTGGCGTTCTACGGCGTCCTCGGCCATGAGGTCGTCGGCCAGCTGCAGGTGGATGCGGGTATGCGGCTGGCGATGCTGGCGCTTGGTCAATGGTCGGCATGCCCCGCGATGTTCTCGCCCATGACGCGTCCTGACACACAGTTCCCGAGATGGGAAGGAGCGAAATGAGCTCGATCCGCCTTGATATGACGATGTCGCTCGACGGATTCGTCACCGGCCCCGACGACCGACCCGGCCAGGAGATGGGTCGCGGCGGCTTTCGGTTGTTCAACTGGCTGGACGACCGCGAAGAGCCCGGCCCCAACGGGAACGTTTTCGCCGACAGCATGGCCACCGGCGCGATCATCACCGGTCGCCGCACCTTCGAGCTGGCGGGCCGCTGGAACGGCGACCACCACGGGGGCGTCCCGATCCTGGTGCTGACCAGTCACGTGGACGACGGCGACGTGCCGCCCGGCAGTGCCCGGTTCTACACCGACGTGCTGGCTTGCGCCGCCGACGCCAGGGCGGGGGCGGGCGACAAGGACGTGATGGTTCACGGCGCCGGCGCCGGTCAGGCGCTGATCCGCGCCGGAGAGCTCGACGAGATCGAGGTGCACCTCGTGCCCGTCCTGCTCGGCGCCGGGCGCAGGCTTTTCGACCACCTCGGTGACCTCGACGAGCCCGTCGAACTGGAGCTGATGCGCACGGTACACGGGCGGGACGCGACCCACCTTCGCTACCGTGTGGGTCGCGGGTCCTGATCACGCAGCAACTGCACGACGTCCCGGATACCACCAACGTGGCGCCATGATTCAGCCAACCGACCTTCGTGAGGCGTCACCGCAATCGAGCAAGTTCGGTCAGCGTCCGCTTGCGGCGATCGCCTCGCCTGTAGTACCGAAGGCTTGCCGAGAGCGGGTGGAACAGACGCTTCAGTGCGACTTGAATCTCGCAATCCAGTCTGCGTTGAGGTGATCGGCCTGTCGACGATGCCGGACCACCAGTTGCCGATCCGGCGGAACATCGAGCCCGAGATAGTCGAGCACCTTATGTGCAGTGCGGGGCGGATCTGCCGCCAACTCCTCATACATCACCTCGCACGGCACGATGCTGTGGTTGGCGAACCAGACTGTCCAGTCCGCCTCAAATCTCTCGATCGTGGCGACAAGCCGACCAATCAGTTCCTGGTCGTAATGAGGATCCTGACCTCCGGGCGCGACGGCCTCACCCGGATGCCAGAAATGGGTTTGCAGTGACCTTGCCCACGACACCGCCTGAGCCACCACATCGCATCGCCGCAGGTGAACGAATCGGAGTCGACCGAATTGGGCGCCCAACAGGTCCGCATCCGTCACCGCTGGTCCAGATGCGGCGGGGGCAAGGCCACTGATCAGTTCCGGCAGCGTCTCCGCCATGATCCGCGCGGCAAAGACCCCATTCGAAGTCTTGCCGGCGGCCAGCGCCGCCTGCACGAACACTTCGTCGATTCGTCCATCACGCGGTCGGGCGATACGCCAGTCGTCGGCGTACGCATCCAGACTCTTATTGTTGAAGTAGGAGGCTGGGTGGCCAGCAACCCCAGACGACTCCAGCAGACCGCACAGCAACGTACTTCCCGAGCGGGGCGTCGCGCAGATCAGATAGGAGTCGAAATCCGGACCCGTCACAGTCGAAGACCGTAACCAAAGCTTGACCGGGGACCAACCGAATTCCCGCACGTCAGTTCCCTCTCCGGATGCTGACGGTTGTTCGTGGTGCTGCCAGTCGATGGTGTCGAATCGGACTTGGTGTCGGCCCCGCTGGAGTTGCTGGACCCGATTCGGGGTCGCGAAATGCGGACGGCTCACGCGGGCAATAAGCGGGCCCTGTCTGGGCAAGAGGCCTACCGTCAACGAGTGACCATCTATCTCATCGTCGGCCTGCCCGGGGCTGGCAAGACCACGCGAGCCAAGGAGTTGGAGCTCAGCGAGTCAGCCCTCCGACTGACCCCCGACGACTGGTTGTTCGCGATCTTCCATGGTGACAACCCCACGCGATGGCGGACGAAGGACCGCGCGGATCAGCGTGACCGGATCGAAGGCAAACTCGTGGAGATCGGGATGCGGGCTGCCCGGTTGGGCATCAACGTCGTCTTCGACTTCGGCCTCTGGGGCAAGGATGAACGCTCAGCGCTCCGTTGGATCGCAGACAAGCTGGGCGTCCGCGCCCAGGTCGTCTATCTGCCGATCGACTACGAGGGGCAGCGCAGACGCATCGCCAGTCGGTACGAGACCGAGCCAGCTCAATTCCAGATGAGCGACGCCGAACTGAAGCAGTGGCAGGTGCAGTTCCAAGCGCCGGACCAGGAGGAAGTGCAAGGCGCCCAGATCCCCCCGGTTCCGCCAGGGCATGCGACCTGGTCGCAGTGGGCCTCAGAGCGCTGGCCATCGTTGCCCGATCAGTGCTGACAAATGCTTGTGCTACTCGGCTTGCCGCGATCCCGCGAACGTGCCCTGCCTCGGCGTCGAACAGGGGTTCAGGACGGGAGCCGGTGCCGAAGGTTGCGACCGCGGTAACGATGGGCACGGCATCGAACTGGTCCCGAAACCCGGTCCACTTGCGGCACATATTGATCTTGAGCACGTTCCTCCGCGATGTGCCGCGGGAGCTGTTCGAGTCGATGCGGATGGACGGTTGCACCGCGAGCAGATGGCTTGGCGGCTCGCCCTCCCACTCACCCGGCCCGCAATCGTCACCGTCGCCATCTTCACCGGGCTGAACGTGTGGAACGGTTGCCCGTTCCCGCTGATCTTGACCCGAAGCCCAGACAAGCGAGTCATGCCGCTGGCCCTGGGGGCCTTCCAAGGCGAGTACAGCGTCAACGTCCCTGCGTGCTGGCAGCCGTCGTGCTGTCGACCTTGCCGATTCTCGTGCTGTATGTGGTCGGTCGACGCCAGTTGCTCAGCGGTCCCACCGCCGGCTTTGGCGAATGACCCGCCGGCGCATGGCCGCCGACGACCGTCCCCCAACGGAAGGCACGATGCGCCACGACTGATCGGGCCGGTAGGTCAGGTGTCGGTTTCCGTACCCAGGCGGGACGGACGCTTCTCAACGACCCAACGGACGCGGAACCCGAGATACGGGTGGAGACACAGCACCGCCGCAGGTCTAATCTCCAATCTTCCACCATCACACCAACGCGAGCACCACCAACGAAGGGTCGAAAAGGCACATGACAGGAGAACTCCACGTCGCACCAACCGGGTCTGACCAAGCCGACGGGTCCGAGCAACAGCCGTTTCAGACCATCAGCCGCGCGGCCTGGCTCGCCCAACCCGGAGACTCAGTCGTTGTCCATGGTGGTGTGTACCGCGAGTGGGTCCAGCCGCGACACTCTGGGCTCAGCGATCGTCGCCGGATCACCTACACCGCCGCCGCCGGGGAGCACGTCGTCGTCAAGGGTTCCGAGCAGGTGACTGGCTGGGAGAACGTAGAAGGGACGGTGTGGAAGGTGGGTGTCCCGAATGACGTATTCGGCTCCTTCAACCCCTACGCCGAAGAGATCAACGGGGACTGGATCGTCTACAAAGATCCGACCACTCCCAAGAAGCACCTCGGCGATGTGTACCTCAACGGGACGAGCTTCTATGAGGTTGCCTTCGGCGCCGACGTGGCGGATCCGCCGCTGCGGACCACGATGATCGACGACTGGACCGCAGTTCCTGACCGGGTCCGTACGCCCGAGCAAACACGGCACGTGTGGTACGCCGAAGTCGGCCACGACCAGACGACGATCTGGGCGAACTTCCAGGGCGCAGACCCCAACACCGAGCTCGTCGAGATCAACGTGCGCCGGTCGGTCTTCTACCCGACGGAAACCCACATCGACTACATCACCGTCCGCGGATTCGAATTTGCCCAGGCGGCGACCCCGTGGACCCCGCCGACCGCCGACCAACCGGGACTCATCGGCCCGAACTGGGCCAAAGGCTGGATCATTGAGGACAACGTCATCCACGACGCCAAGTGCTCCGCCATCTCCATCGGCAAAGAAGCCTCCACCGGCCACAACTACGCCACCGTCCGCGGCGACAAACCCGGCTACCAATACCAGCTCGAGTCGGTGTTCACGGCCTACCAGTACGGCTGGGACAAAGAGCACGTCGGATCCCACATCATCCGACGCAACACCATCTTCGACTGCGGTCAGAACGGCATCGTGGGGCACCTGGGTTGCGTGTTCTCCACCATCGAGGACAACCACATCTACAACATCGCGATCAAACGGGAGTACTACGGCTACGAGATCGCCGGTATCAAGCTGCACGCGGCTCTCGACGTCGTCATCCGCCACAACCGGATCCACGACTGCACCCTCGGCACGTGGCTGGACTGGCAAACCCAGGGAACCCGCGTCTCGCGGAACCTGTACTACGACAACACGCGTGACCTGTTCGTCGAAGTGAGCCACGGACCATACATCGTCGACCACAACATCCTCGGCTCGAAGGCGTCACTGGAGTCGTTCAGCCAAGGCGGCGCCTTCGTCAACAACTTGGTGTGCGGCACGGTCTTCCTGCAACCTGTCCTGGAACGGCCCACCCCGTACCACGCCCCCCACAGCACTCAGGTAGCCGGCTACGCAGCTATCCACGGCGGAGACGACCGCTACGTTGGCAACATCTTCCTCGGCGGCGACGCGTCGCTGGCCTACGGTCCAACATCTCGAGCCGGTATCACCGCCGGCTATGGGACAGCGGTATACAACGGCCACCCGGGCTCGATGGAGGACTACCGCGCACTCACCGCCGACCCCACCCGTGGTGACCACGAACGCTTCATCCACGTGAAGCAGCCCGTCTACATCCGCGACAACGTCTACTTCGGCGACGCCGAGCCGTTCGAAGGGGAGAAAGGCGCACTCGTTCTCAGCAACGACGACGTCACCGTCCGGATCGTTGACGACGGCCCAGAGGTTGCGCTCGAAACCCGGCTGCCCGACGCGTTCGGCAACGCGACAGTCGAGGTCGTCACCGGGGCCGATCTGCCACCGGTCCGCTTCGTCGACGCAGACTTCGAAAACCCCGACGGATCGGCGGTAGCACTCGACACCGACCTGACCGGCGAGCAGAAGAACGCCGCCCAGGCCTACGCCGCAGGACCGATCACCACTCTGCGGGCGGGCTCACATCGGACGCGGGTCTGGTGACGCACCCGCAGCAACAGCCCCACACAACTCCCGCCTGACGCCAAGTCGTCCCGCGTTTCGCCATCGAGCCGGAGCCCAACAAGCCGCGAGGGGACATCCTGCTGCCCCTCGATCGGCCACACGCTGGCGTTCACCTCCGCTGAGCTACTGGATCAGGAGGTTGGCCATGTCCGTGACGGGTCGGTATCCGAGGGCCTGGTAGATCCGATTCGAGGTGGGATTGGCCTGATCGGTGAACAGGCAGGGCCGGGCGCCCCGGTCGAGGATGCGCTGGGAGATCTCGGCCACGGCGGCGCTCGCGTAGCCTCGGCCGCGATGCTCAGGCGGGGTGTAGACCGGCCCGAGCCGGGCGGCTCCGAAGCTCACCGGATTCACCGACGTGAGGTGGACCGGCTTGCCGGCACCGTCCACCCAGAACCACAGCCAGCCGTCCTCGATCCGCATCAGCATCGCCTCCCGGTCGGGTGTTTCGTGCACATTCGAGCCCGGCGGCCGACCGGCTTGCTCGTCGGCGTCGGCCATGAACGCCGCGAACCACGCGAGCGCCAGTTCGGCATCCTCAACGGACCCGGGCCGTAAATGTCCTTCTGCACGGGCCGGCTTGATCACTTCGCGAACCTCGAAGAGCCGGGTGTGGATCGCCACCTTCACCGTGCCGCCGGTCAGTCGGGCCGACTCCTCGGCACAGACCCGTACGCTCGGCAGTGCACCGTTGAGCCCACCCAGTGCCTCTCCACGCTCGAACAGAGTGCGCGCCAGCAGCAGCGCAGCCTCCTCCGGCATCGTCAGCAGGAACGCGGGCCGCGGTGGGAACGGCGCGGTCCGCATGCCGACGCCGACCACCACGCGGCCGGTGCGCACCACCAGCCACCAGTCGTCCGGCTCACCATTCTCACCCGCGGAGAACCGCTCAGCGACCGTCGCGACCACTGTGTTGCGGACTGGATCGCGTCCAAGGTGCTGACCCGCGGCGGCGAGGAACTCCTTCGCATCCGTCAGGAATTCCAAGTGCACGGACATACGCGCAGGTTAAGGAGTACTGCCCGCCACGGCCAGCGAGTTTCGCTCCCGGCCCGGATCTGTGTTCCTTGACGCCGGCGGAACCGTCTTCGGCACCACTCTCCCGTCACGGAGGACGGACGTCTTGCGGAAAGCGTCATCGCGAGTGCTCGGCGCAAAAGATGAGTCGCCAGATCCGACTTATCCGGCGAACTCGCGAGGTGATGACCCAGACGTACTAGACCATGTCGGCGGCGACGGTAGCTTGATCGGCTGACTGTGCTGCCGGCTGGGCGTCGAGCCGTACCACCGGATATCCCGTGCCGGTGACGGCCGACATGGCCAACAAGACGGCCACCCAGAGGTCAGCCGCCGCGATGGTGAGTGAAAGCTCGAGATCCGCCTTCCTCTGCGAAAGTCGCGGTTCGAACGCGTCGAGGCGATTGCCGATTTCCCAGCGCACATCGTCCATGGTTGCCGGAACCGGACCGAGGCCAATGCGAAGGGCGAACACCGGTCGGCCGCTCAGTCCGCCGCCCGGTCCGTCGTCTCTACGGATTCTCATCCCGACTCACGGCGTGAGGGCGATCTTGCCCGAGCGGCCGGCGTCAGCGAGTTGATAGGCCTCGCCGGCCTGCGCCAGGGGGAAGGAATCCGAGACGATGATCTCGGGGTGCAGGTTCCAGTACGGCAGCCGAGCGACGAGTTCGCGCATGTGCTCGATGCTGGTCACCCACGACCCGATGATGGTGATCGACGGATGGATCAGGGTCGGACTGACGTCCGGCACCGTCAGCCCGTTGCCTTCGCCGACCAGCACGACCCGACCGAGCTCACGCACCAGCGCGATCGCGGCGCCGCGGCCGGGCTCGCTGCCGGAGCAATCGATGGCCACATCCGCGCCACCACCACTGACGGCACGCGCAGCCGCCACCTCGTCCGGTGCGAAGGCGGCGTCCACGGCGCCCAGCCGCAAGGCGAGCTCGCGACGTTCGGGGCTGGGATCCAGGCCGACGCGAGGCACGGCGCCGAGCTTGCCGCCGAGCAAGCCGGCGGCCAGTCCGACCGGGCCGAGGCCGACCACGGCGAGGGCGTCGCGACCGCTGACCTGGGCCCGGATCAGGCCCTCGTACGCGGTGCCGAAGCCGCAAGCGACGCAGGCGCCGTCGAGGAAGGTGACGAAGTCGGGCAACACGATGCAGTCCCGCTCCTCGGCGAGAATCAGATCGGCGTGTCCACCGTCGCGCTGCCAGCCGTACGCGGCCCGGTGGGGCGAGGAGCAGCTGATCTGGTAGCCGCGGACGCACGAGTCGCACTGTCCGCAGCCGCTGATGTGATACACGCAGACCCGGTCACCGACCGCCAGCCGCAGGGCTCCCGGTCCGACTGCCGCGACCTCACCGGCGGGCTCGTGGCCGGCTACCACGCCCTGGTACATCTCCGCCGGGTCGCCCTGCGCGTGCTCCCGATAGATCGCGCGGATGTCAGAGCCGCAGATGGTCGACGCTCGCATGGCGAGCAGGACCTGGCCCGGTCCGGGCTGGGGATCGGGAAGCTCGCGAATGTCGGTGGTCGAATCGCCGGGCAAGATGACGCCGCGCATAACGATGGCTCCGTTCCTCAGATCGTGATTGTTCGATCGCCACATGGGGATCTGTCGCGCGACGAGTGCGATCACCTCTCGGCCGGCAGCACACGAGGTTATCCGCGTTACCAGCGCGAGCGCAAGCCGCAAACCTCGGGATTACTGGAGTCCACGTTCCAGTGCGGTTGATGGAGTAACTACGCGTTACCATCGAAGTGGCAAGCGATGGCCAGCGTGCCGTGCGGGCGGAAGGAAGCTGATGGCCCCGAAGTCGACGAGGACGGTCGGGCGAAGTCGTGCCGTTACCCGAGCGGATGTCGCCCGCTATGCCGGGGTGAGTGACGCCGTGGTGAGTTGGGTTGTCAACGGCGGGCCGAAGTCGGTGTCGGAAGCAACGACAACCCGCGTGCGAGACGCGATCGAGGTGCTGGGCTACCGGCCCAACAGCACCGCCCGTGCCCTCGCCCTCGGCAGCACGAAAACGCTCGGTCTCGTGGTTCCTGATACCACGAACCCCTTTTATGCCGAGTACTCCGTGGCGATCCAACGTGCAGCTGCTGATCTTGGCTACGCGTTGTTGACGATCAGCACCGGCTCCGATCCGAGCGTCGAGCTGCGCGGCGTGGTTGATCTGTGTGACCGCCAGATCGACGGACTGATCCTGGCGCGCGGGACCGGAACCGGTGGGGTTGGCGAGCTTGATCGACGCGGCGTGCGCACTCCGGTCGTGCTGATCGATTCCGCCGCCTCCTATCCCGGGCACAACACCATCGGTCCCGACGCTGCCGACGGGATCGACACGGCAACCGACCACCTCCTGTGCGTCCACCATCACCGAACTGTCTCTTTGATCATCGGCGACACCGTGGATATCGAGATCGACGGAAGAGAAGCCGGATGGCTGAAGGCCCATGCTCGGAACCGGCGCTCACCCGGGGTCGTCGAACGCGCCCCGTTCACCCGAGTTGGCGGCTATGAGGCCGGACTGCGGCTACTAGAACGACCAGAGCGGCCGACTGCTGTCGTCACTGGCTCTGATCTGCAGGCTGTCGGGCTGCTACGAGCCGCCCGGGAGCGAGGGCTGCGCGTTCCCGAAGATCTGGCGTTGGCGAGTTTCGATGGCACCGAGGAAGCCAACTTCACCTGGCCATCCCTGACTACCAGCCGCCAGCCGATCGACGAGATGGCTAAGGCCGCCGTCGCGACCGTCCTGCGACCCGATCGGCCGACCGGTCATGAGGTGTTCACAACGGAGCTCATCACTGGTGAATCTTGCGGCTGTTGACGGCGGCTCTGCGTCGCTTCGTTGGCGTGGGCGCGCTGGCCTTCGACCGTGGGCTGATCCTGTAGGGCTGATTCCGGTGCCGCCGACAGGACGGGTGCGGGGGCGACGCCGACATTCCGTCTAGCGCCGGACGGTGCGAGCAGCGGCTGGCTGGGACGGGCTAGGTCGCGCTGTATTCCTGATCGGTGACGTGCTCGAGCCAGGTCACGACCTGGCCTTGATCGTCGGATTCCTGCATCGCCACGTGGGCCATGAAGCGGTCCGGTGTGGCTCCATGCCAGTGCTCCTCGCCGGGTTCGATGTGCACCACGTCGCCGGGCCGGATCTCGACGGCTCCTCCGCCGCGATACGACACGAGCCCGATGCCGTCGGTGACGTACAGCGTCTGACCCTTGGGATGGGAGTGCCAAGCAGTGCGGGCCCCCGGGGTGAAGCGGACGTGTGCGCAGCCGATCGCGGACTGGTCGCCCGGGTTGCTGATCGGGTCGATATAAACGTCGCCGGTGAACCAGTCGGCTGGTCCCCGTCCGGTCTGCCCACCGCTGTGAGTGATCTTCACTTCTGCCTCCTCGTCTGCCGTATCTGAGTCGAGCTGTGCGGTTGTGCCAGGTCAGCCGGCGGCCAGGCCTCCGTCGTCGGGTAGGGCGACACCGGTGACGTCGGAGGCGCTCCTGCTGCAAGCCACAGCACGGCCTCGGCGACCTCCTCGGCTCGTCCCGGCCGCGGGATGACGGAGGCCGCCGCAGAGGCGTCCGCGTCGAGGGCGGGTTGCAGCCCCGGCCCGGGCGAATGCCCGTGCGGCCGCCAGTCCCATCCCCCGCTGGCTCCGGTGATCATGGCCACGTGCCCAGTGTCGTCGAATCGAACGGTCATGCTCAGGACTCCCGCGTCTACCCTATTGGGCGGGGTAGCCGCCGTCGACGGGGAGCGCGACACCGATGACGAACCCGGCGCCGGGGATGATGAACCACAACATGGGGGCGCGATCTCTTCGCGGGTGCCCCAGCTGTGCCGGTGGAGGATCTATTTGCGGCCAGGCTGAGCTGACGAGAGACGGCCTGCAACACGGATGCTGACCACCAGTCGTGGCTATCGGAAGCCCGCACAACGGATCGGTCTGCTTGATGGTCCATTGCACGGCTGAGTTCTGACCGGAAGCCGCGATCCGGAACCAGTCGCGCGTCTCGGTAACGTGCTCGCATGCCCACCAAACTCGAGAACGTCGGCATCGCCGTTCGCGACCTCGAAGCGGCCATCGCCTTCTTCACCGACCTCGGTCTGACCGTCCTTGGCCGTGACACCGTCAGCGGAGACTGGACCGACACCGCCGTCGGCCTGGACGGCAATCACGCCAACATCGCCATGCTCCAGACGCCAGACGGCCATGGACGCATCGAGCTCTTCGAGTACATCCACCCCGATGCGATCGAGACGACTCCCACCCGGCCCAACGAGATCGGCATGCATCGCGTCGCCTTCTCAGTCGACGACATCGACGAAGCCCTTCAGATCGCCGCCAGTCACGGCTGCCACCCGCTGCGCGGCGTCGGCACCTACGGTGACGTCTACAAGCTCACCTATGTCCGTGGCCCCAGCGGCATCATCGTGATGCTCGCCCAGGAGCTGAAGAAGAACTAACCGATGATGATCGGTCGACATGGGGGCGGAGGCAGGAGCGCGCGCCGCCCGGAGCACCTTGCGAGCGAATTCTGATCGCGGTGAGAACGGTCGGTGGACGGCTGGCCGCCCCGGCTCGGGAGCGGGACCCGTGAGGAGCGGTGGTACGGCACTGCCGGCTACGAGCAGAACTGTGCCGCTGCATCTTTTCTACCGCCCCCACCGGAGTTTCTTGCAGACCGCGCGTCGAAGCGAGCCGCGCAGCACTCTGGTCCCTGAAGCAACGATTCCGTACGTCGCCAGGGATCCAGACGCGCCGACTCAGATTCGGCCGCGGCCAAGCATGGCGAGGTTCTCAGCCAACAGTCCGTTGCGGGCCCCTGAGCCTGAGTCACGGGACAGTCACACAGCTCCGGGGCCTGCCGCATTCCGGTCGAATTGCGGTCAAAACGGCTGATGCCGTGTGCACAGCGTCCCCGCGAGTCCGACAACTATCGGCCTGGCTCCGACGACCGAAGGACGACCGTAGATTGAGGGCTGATGTCTTCGCCGTCTATCGAGGTACAGGTCTTGGCGGATCGACCTGATCTGATTGACCAGGTTGGTGCCCTGCGGTGGCAGGAATGGGGCTACGGGGAGCCGGACCCGCAGTCTTGGATCGGTGTGACCGCAGCCGAGGCTGGACGTGATCGACTACCGGTCACGCTCGTTGCCGTGAGTAGGTCGGGTGAGGCTGTCGGAGCGGTGGCCCTCGGCGACAGCGACAACGCGATGAACGTCGTCGAGCGGGACGGTCGGTCACCGTGGTTGCTCGGCCTGGTCGTGCGACAGCAGGACCGTCACCGCGGCGTTGGCCGCATGCTGGTCACCGCGTTGGAGCGTCTCGCCGCCCGACATGGCCACTCGCGCGTCTGGGTGGCGACAGGCGGCGAAGCCGTCGGGTTCTACCGTCGATGCCACTGGCAAGAATCCGAACAGCTGCGACTGGTTTCGACGGGCATTGCGACCACCGTGCTCACTCGGGATCTTGAAGGCGGTGTCGGTGCATGAAGCACGAGAATGACCGCGAAGCGATGCGCTTGGCGGTGGTCGGTATGCGTCTCGCTGTTGGTCGATGCCGTACGTCGTGCTGTCTGGTTGGCAGCCTCTCCGCCAGACCGTCGGCATGCGGTCGAGATAGCTGATGCCGCGTGTCCAGCGTCCCGCAAGGGCGACGATCTACGGCGCTGTCCGGTGGTCTCGATCGGGGTCGGCGGAGTCGTATCGTGCGGTGTGAATGCCCGTTCCGGTGGCGGTGTCAACGCTGGTCAGCCAGGCCGGGCCGTCGACCAACTCCCTGAGCAGCGGGTTGATGGCCGTCCAAACGGTGGGCCAGTCCACCTCGAGCCGACGGGCCTCCGAGCGGCGGACGCATCGTCGTGTTGGATGTTCGAGATCGCCCACCACGTCGCTGCACGGCAGCTTGGCCCGCGTCGCTGCCTGGCTTCCGCAACTCAGCAATCCCGACCGCGGGGATCTTGCCCCTGCGAAGCTGACCCACCCGCATCTCCAGATGGGGCCCCCAAACACCTGTCCCACTCCTGGCCAGCCGACCACAGTCGGCTGCCCGTATCGATTGGATGGAGTCCCCGGATAGCTGCCCCACGGGCGATGGCGGGCTTCACCCTCCAGCTGCTCATCTGGGTCAGTGGCTGATTGGTCAGGTGTTCCTTTGGTTGTTGCCCTCGACCAGCATCGTGGTCAGCGCACTCCAGCTCGCCAAGTCCATGTGACCGGTTTGTTGAAGGCCCACCTCGCGCTGTAGATCGGTGATCGCCTGCTTCGTCTGGTGATTGCGGAAGCCATCAATCGGGCCGTCGTAGTAGTTGAGCCGGGCCAGTGCCTCCTGCAGGTGCTTCACTTCGTCCGAGGGGTGCGCCATGATCTTGCCGCCGCTGGGGAACTTGCCGTCGGCCGGATTCATGTTCACTGTGCCGTAGGCGAGCACGAGGGCGGCGAAGATACCGCCGATCGCGATCGCGCCGGCCACGATCGCGGTCACGATCGGTGCAACGGGCTTTCGGGGTGGCGCCGGCTTTGTCATGGGCTTCGCTGTGGCGAGCTTGGTGGCGTAGTTGGTCTTCATGATGATCTCCAATCTGGGTTGTCCTTCTCGGGTATTGATTCGGCTCCGGCCGACACCTCAACTCTGCGGCTCAACGAGGACAGAGGCTGTCGATCAATCGGAGGGCGACGTAGGTGATCTCCCGGTCCACCATTCGGGGGACAAACAGATCAGCCGGCAGATCCTGTCCGGCCGATGGATTGCGGGTGCCATCGGCGGCACAGTGAAACTGGCTCATCGGAGATGAGCCAGCCTGAACAAGGTGACGCCGGTCGTCGGATGACCGACATGTTGTGGCACGGTTTTCAACCTGGGCCCGATGGACAAGTCTTGTTCTTCCAGCGCCTGGTCGCGTGCGCTAACGACGAGAGCGACGCCATGAGGTCGGCCGTCCTGGCCGCTGCTGGAGGCGCACTGCCCACGGGCTGCGGCGGAGAAGGGGTGTCGACGACGGCCAAGGGTTAACGGTCGGCAGCCGAGGTGTTTCTGTGCGGTTGGCGTCGCTCGCGCCCGCCCGATGGATCAGCTTGCTTGTCATGTGTCTCGGATGTCTACGTCAACTTCTCGATCTTCAGGTGACGCTTCTGCCAGGTCAAGGTGGGTGTCGGTATCGGGAATGTGGGGTGACTTGTCTGACGGCTTATCGGCGGCGTCTCGGGTAGGCGCTGTGGTGGGTCCAGGCCACATAAGGCATTTCAGGTCCGCAGGTTGTTAGGGCGGTCCGATTTGCGACGGCCCGCAGGATGTTGCGTAGGTTCGCAATGAGTTGTGTGGTGGAGAAGCGTGGTTTGGGTGCTCCTCTTATGAATGTTGGGGTAGGCGTGTCGGTCAAGGCCTGGAGCAGGGCGTCGGATGGACCGTCGGTCGCAGCCGCCGCCCGGGCTGAAATCAGTACCGCTGCCCGGGCCGGTATTCGTCCTGGTGTCCGTGTCGCCTTTGCGGTCGGCGCCTGCGTGTCTGCCATCACTGTGTCCACTTCCTGTGTTTGTCGGGCTGTCGTGTCGGTGTTGGTCTGTCATTGACCAGTGTTGCCTCGACGTCGGTCGGTGCTGTCGTCTGAGCGGGGGGTCCAGCGGGGGACCTGTTCCTCCACCGATCGGGGGACGCCACCGTCACGGTGGTCCGATCCTGTGTCGACGCACGGTCGGCTTGCGACACGGCCAGCCGTCTCAGGGGACGGGGTGCTCCAGGGCCCTACCCCCACACCAGGGCTTGCTCGGGGATCGCCGGCGCAGACCTACAACGCCTGACACAACCAGATGCTTGGGATGCCGACCTTGAAGCCAGCCTTTTGGTAGGCGCGGCGGGCCGGGGCGTGGCTGGCATCTCCACCTGTCGACACCGTCGCCACACGCATCCCCGCAAGGCGCAGTCGCTCGAGTGCGACCTTGTACATCGCGGTACCGATACCGGCGCCCGCACGATCCGGATGGACAGCATTCAGACCGATCTCGCCGATCGACGTCAGCTCGTTGAGCTGGACCGACACAAATCCCACCACTTCGCCAGCCTGCTCAGCAACGTAGAGCTCCCAGCCGGAGTCGGGTTCGAGAAGTGAGGTCAGGTATTCAGCCTGCGCCTGATCGTCACGGGCCTGCGTCACCTGAGAAATCTCCTCGCCAAGAATCGCACGGAACGATGCAAACACCGGGGCAAACGCTGCACGCCGCACGTCCTCCATGTGGGCAGCGTCGCCATCGTTCGCGTGCCGGATCGACAACTCCGGTTGATCACTGATCATCGCCTCACCCGTCCCTACGATGGCCGCCCATCAGCCACACCGCACGAACGCTAACCGAACCTCGGCAGCTGTAACTCTGCGGCGCACTCACCCGCAAGAAGGGCCCTGGTCCTCCGCTTCCAGGAGATCCAGCCATCCCATGACTATCGATTCGCTCCGTCCATGCGTCCGCCAGAATCCGCGCCACCTCGACCAGCGCACCGAACCGGAACCATCAACAGCACGACGTCCCGATGACTCTTGGGGTTCACCACGTTGACTGACCCTTACTCGCGGAACCTGCGTTCCCGGAGAGGAAGTCCGCATGTCGGGGTTGATGAAGCGGATCAACTACACCCCGGCCTACCGCCGCGAGGCGGCCCATCTGGATCTATCACCGGCGTTGATCGATCACGTCGCCAAGTTGATCAGGTCGGTGATCGGCGCTGCTGGGCCGCTGGGACGCCACCGAACGGGCGAGGAACGAACTGCCGGCAGACGCGTTGGATGTCGACGAGCGGGCCCAGCTGACCCGGTTGCGTCGAGAACGCCGAGCTGCGGTGGATCTGGAGTTCCTGAAAAAAGCAGCGGCCTTCTTCGTCACCGAGAATCAGAACCGGTAGAGGCCTACCGGCTGATGGAGGCGGAGAAGGCCACCCCCAACAACGTTGATGGATTCGAGGTCGCCCGCCTGGCCAGGCTGTTGGAGGTGTCTCGGTCGAGCTACTACGACTGGGCCCAACGTCAGGCGGCGGGGCCGAGCCCGGCCCAACAGCGCCGCAGCGACCTGACCGCCAAGTCATCAAGCTCCGTCGATCCCGAAGCTGCGGTCGCGGGTCGTTCTTCCCCTCGTTGCTGGAGCAGATCTCGGCCAAGCCGGCGGCGAGTCGATGCGGCAGGCGTTGTTCGCAGTGATCATCCCTGCGGCTTCGTGCCCTCACCACCCAGCCCGGACCGGATCCGCAGCCGGAGGCCTACCTGCACGGGCGCCGCTTCGACCGCGTCAGCTAACGGTCTGACGACCTCCGACATCACCTATCTAGCCCTCGGGCAGGCTGGCTTACCTTCGCCATCGACGCCGGCATCTCCAAACTGTCGGATGGTGTCGAGGATCCCTGCGCCCGACCTCGAGTCGAGGTCGCGTTCCGCGAGCGGTCACGCTGAGAGGTGAACTGCCGGCCAAGGTCATCTTTCACGCCGACCGCGGCACGCAAGGCGGATTCAACCGGTCGTCGCAACACCTCGATCACGGTGGTGTGCGATGGCACGTCGACAGCAAGCAGCGGATCGGGCTCTTCGGCCGGCGATGCGGTCGCCAGGTCGTCCGATCCCGGCCCGGCATGTGGAGCGCGAGTTCTGGCGTTTGATCGCGCAGGGCAAGAGCAGCGAGGTCGCCGCGCTCGAGGTCGGCGTGTCGGCGCCGGTAGGGGTGCGCTGGTTTCGTCACGCTGGCGGCATGCCGCCGCTGAGTCTGGCTGAGCCCTCCGGTCGCTACTTGTCCTTCCACGCGCGTGAGGAGCTGGCGCTGCTGAAGGCGCGGGGCTACGGCGTCCGTGCGATCGCTGGTGAGCTCGACCGCGATCCCGGGAACGGTCTCGCGGGAGCTGCGGCGCAACGCTGCCACCCGCGGCGGCAAGCCCGGTTCCGGGCGACGGTCGCGCAGTGGAAGGCGCAGACCGCCGCCCGGCGTCCGAAGTCGGCGAAGCTGGTGACCAACCCGCGTCTGTGGGAGTACGTGCAGACACGGCTCAGCGGGCAGCTGCAGCGACCCGACGGCACCGTCGCATCGGGACCGTCAACGACGTGGAAGGGCTTGAACAAGCCGCACCGGGCGGACCGGCGGTGGGCGACAGCCTGGAGCCCTGAGCAGATCTCGCCGGCGCCTCGTGGTCCACTTCCCCGACGATGAAGACATGCGCATCAGTCACGAGGCGATCTACCAGGCGCTCTACATTCAGGGACGTGGCGCGCTCAAGCGCGAGCTGGTGGCCTGCCTGCGGACCGGACGCGCCCTCCGCAAGCCTCGAGAGCGTTCACGCAACCGGCCACAGGGACACGTCACCGCCGATGTCGTCCTCAGTGAGCGTCCCGCCGAGGTGGAGGACCGGGCGGTCCCCGGGCACTGGGAAGGCGATCTCATGATCGGGCTGACGCCGGTCCGCCATCGGCACCGTCGTCGAGCGCACCAGCCGCTACACCCTGCTCGTTCACCTGCCCCGCCTGGATGGCTATGGCGTCGTGCCGCCGGTCAAGAACGGACCCGCCCTCGGCGGCTACGGCGCCGTCGCGATGAAGGACGCTCTCCAGGCGACCATGACCTCGATGCCGGCAGAGTTGCTCCGCTCGTTGACCTGGGACCGCGGCAAGGAGTTGTCGGCGCACGCCCAGTTCAAGATCGACACCGGCATCGCCGTCTACTTCGCTGACCCGCACTCGCCCTGGCAGCGCGGCACCAACGAGAACACCAACGGACTGCTGCGCCAGTACTTCCCCAAAGGCACTGACCTGTCCCGCTGGAGCCTTGAAGACACTCCAAGCCGTCCAAGCTGCCATCAACAGCAGACCGCGCAAGATCCTCGGCTGGAAGACCCCGGCCGAAGCCCTCGATGAGCAGCTACGGTTACTGCAACAGCAGCCTGGTGTTGCAACGACCGGTTGAACCCAGGCAGTTCACCTCCCAACAGCTCGCCGACGCCTGCACCGACCTGCCCGTGCTGCGCTCGATGGGACGCACCGGGGTGTGCTGGGACAACGCCGCCGCGGAATCGTCCTGGTCCACCCTGAAAACCGAGTTCTACACCCGCCGCCACTGGCCCACCAAGGCCGAAGCCCAACAGGCCGTCGGTGCCTGGTCGAAGATCGCTACGACCGACTGAGCCGTCACTCCTCGATCGCCATGATCACTCCGCTACCTGTCCGAAGCCAGCATCACACCCAGACGCACAAGCCGCCTGACCGCGTGTCCGTCACATGGGGTGAGCCCTACTCACCGAACCCAGATCTCACGACGAGGAGGTAGCCAAACCCGCCGCACTCACGGCATGATCAACAACACTGACTCAAGCACGTGGAACTACACCACGTCACGGGGCGTGGCCGGGCCCTGGTCCTCCACTTCCAGGAGATACCAGCCATCCCATGACTATCGATTCGGGTCCGTCCATGCGTCCGCCAGAATCCGCGCCAGCCTCGACCAGCGCACCGAACCGGACACCATCAACAGCACGTCGTCCCAGACTCCAGCTGCGTGTGGCTGATTTAGTGGGACGGTTGGACGCGTTTGAGGTGGAGGAGAGGGAAGGGCCGGCCCTGGCCGTCGGTATCTGATCGCCCGACTTGCACGAACCCCTTGGCCGTATAGAAGGCCCGGGCGGTTGGATTCTGCTCGTTGACGTCGACGCGCAGTTCCGCGTACTCATAGGCGACGTCTCCGAGCAGCGCACTACCCACGCCACTGCCCTGGGCATGCGGGGCGACGAACAGCATGTAGATCTCGCCTGCGTCTTGGGCAATGAACCCAACCAGGAGGCCATCACCCTGCACAGCGACCCGAACATCGCGCATCTGCGGCAAGTAGCCAGAAACCACGCCCTCGTACCAGTCGATGTCCGCTGGCGCCAGAAAGCCGTGACTCGCCTCCACAGCCGCGCGCCAGATCGCGAGCAACTGGTCATGCTCGCCCGTGCACGCCGCACGGATCTGAACCGCCACTGCGGCAGTCTCCCACCAGGCTGTGTGGCTCACGAAGTCCAGTTCGGACCATTACAAGGCCCCTGCCGGCCTGTCGACCTGTGGTCGGAAAGCCGGCGTTCACTCCTGAACAGGAGCCTTCGCCTCCCTCCCGTCGTACTGCTACCAGCAATACGGCGTACCGCAGAAGCCGCCTCCACTGCGACGAACGGCGGGAAGGGATCCGGGACGCCCGGAGTTAGCGCAGGCACAGCGGCTTGCCCGGATCTGGACAGTCAGTGAGACGCCCATGTGGGTTGCGGACTCGACCGATGTACCTCGGTCTCGAGCGCTGCACTACCTAACGCAGTTGAGTCGAGCGGCAGGGGCTTCGCGGCGGCCTCGCCTTTGCGCTGTCCGCCACCGCCGCCTGATCACCGAGTCTGGGCGACCTGGGCGGGGGACTGCTGGCACGGTCGTCAGCGGCGCAGACAAACCGGCGGCAACTCGAACCAACGCAGCTTCTCGAAACCGACCGACACGGCGAAGCTCTCCGCCACACCGTCCGGCTCGGTAGGCGGTGGATGGGCGTCGACAATCCGCCTCGCCTCGTCGAGGTATCCCTCCAGCGCCGACTCCGGTACCGGCTCGTCGTGGCGGACATAGCGCATCTCACCGGTGTCGGAGTCGTACCCGACCTGATGCAGCCTGAGCGGCGGCTCGATTGGACCGGTGCGGTGCCGCCAGCGGCCAGAGGCCGGGTCGAACCGGTAGTCGTCGAGCAGCCGCCAACCGTGCTCCGCGACGAAAGTCACTGCCCGGATGAGATAGTCGACCACCGCGTCGGAGAGGAAGTAGTTGAAGCTCACCCGGACCCAGCCCGGCTTGATCCCCTCACAGCCGGCGGAGATTTCCCGCTCAAAGGCGTGTGAGCGGTCCAAATCTATGCCGAGCAGCCGGTGCCCGTATGGGCCGGCGCAGGAGCACCCGCCGCGGGACTGGATGCCGAAAAGGTCGTTGAGCAGCGCGACGACGAAGTTGTGATGCAGATAGCGCCCCGGTTGCCGGTCCGACCCGGCGCGGCGGACGACGAAGGAGACGATGGAGAGCCGCTCGGAGGCGAGGTTGCCGAGGATGTCAATCGTCGGCACCCGCAGCCAGGTCGTCACGACTCGCCGCAGCATCGCGTCCTCCCGAGCGCGGATCGTCTCCAGCCCGACCGCCGCCTTGAGCTGGAACACCAATCCGGCCCTGATCGACTCCACGATGGCCGGCGTGCCGCCCTCCTCGCGATGCTCGGGGTCGTCTAGGTAGCGGTGCTCGAGCGGGTTCACGTACGCGACGGTCCCCCCACCCGGCACCACCGGCACCCGGTTGCTCAACAGCCGACGGCGAACGGCCAGCACCCCAGGCGTGCCCGGGCCGCCGATGAACTTGTGCGGGGACACGAACACGGCGTCCTTGGAGCAGTCGGCGTGCTCGTCGCAAGCCGGGTTCATCTCTATCCCGACGTGCGGGGCGGCCGCGGCGCAGTCCCAGAACGACAACGCGCCGTGGCGGTGCAGCAGGTCGGCCACCCGATGGGTGTCGGTGACGATTCCGGTCACGTTCGAGGCCGCCGAGAAGGAGCCGATCTTCAGCGGCCGGTCGGCGTGGGCCAGCAGGTTGTGTTCCAGCGCACCGAGGTCGATGTGGCCGTCGGCATCCTCGGGAATCGTTATTACGTCGCAGATCGACTCCCGCCAAGGAAGCTCGTTGGAGTGGTGCTCGAACGGCCCAACGAAGACCACCGGGCGCCGCTCTTCCGGGATGCCGGCCGACAGGTTGAACTGGTCGTCCAGGCCAGCCGGGATCCGGATGTTGAGTAACCCGACGATCTTGTCGACGGCGCCGGTCGACCCGGAGCCGCAGAAGATGACTGCGACGTCGTCGTCAGCGCCGAGACCCTCCCGGATTATCTGCCGGGCGTCCTCCCGCAGTCGAGTGGTCTGCAGACCGGTTCCACTCGACTCGGTGTGCGTATTGGCGTATCGAGGCAGCACTTCCTCGCGGATGAAGTCCTCCAGGAAGCCCAGCGCCCGACCGCTCGCGGTGTAGTCCGCGTAGGTGACCCGGCGCGGTCCGTACGGGCCGTGCATCACCTGGTCGTCGCCGATCACCGACTCGCGGATCCGACGCAGTAGGGGCGTCTCGCCCATACCGCAACGGTACGGGTCCCTGGCTCGGTTCGCGGGCGAATCAGCTCAGTTCGGGCCATCTCCGTCTGACCCGCTGGCTCAGCCGCGCGCCGCCTCGCAGCGCAGGTCGCGAAGACCTCGCTGAACCTGATCACCTCGACCAGCCGCAACGGTGGCGTGGCTATCCGGCGCGCACCGTGCAGCGACCGCACCCAGGAAGACAGGCCCCACCGGTGATCACCTCGTCGAGTAAATCCTGACATGGAACGGCCACACTAGGTCGCACAAGCGGTGCCCACCGTGGCCGCCGGCAACGCCCTGCTCTCACCAACGGTGCCGCGGCGGATGCTCGACGAGTTCGTCCGCCGCCCGCCGCGGGTTTCGGCAGACCGTCCCCGCTGGCTGGCCGTCCGGATGGGCACCCGATTGATCTTTTCTCCGCGTCGGACGCCGCGACACCTTCGCCTCGGTCCGCGACCTGATGATCAAATCCGCACCTTCATCAACGGCTGACACGACCGCTGCCAGCCCCTGACCGGACCGAGACCTCCGATCAGCTTCTGACGAAAGCGCACCGGCGAACAACCTCAGATTCGGTCCACTCACTCGATCGACAGCAGTGACCGCAATGTCGCGCTGACCGAGCCTTGATACAATCACCCCTGGATCGGGGCGTAAGGGCAAGTTTTGGCCTGAGAGGACGCCATTGACAACGACCGAGAGCTCATTGACGATCGATCAACAGGTTGCCGATACGGTCACTTGTCCTTGTTGCGATGGAAAGTTCGCACAATTCGGGCCGTCGCGCCTGCGCGGACGACCCAACACAAAGTGCCCAAACTGCGGCTCAAAAAAACGTCATCGCCTTCTGTGGCTTTTTCTGCGCGACCGCACGAACTTGTTCACGGATACTCTGCGAGTGTTGCACTTTGCACCCGAGTTCTGCTTTCACGCCACCTTTGCCGCACTCCCCAATCTAGATTATGTGACTGCGGATCTCGAGCCGGGACGGGCGATGCTGACGATTGACATTACGGCTATCCCTGAAGAGGTCGGGACGTTTGATGCCATCTTGTGCAGCCATGTCCTGGAACACGTTCCGGATGATCAAAAGGCGATGCGCGAACTGTACCGAGTACTCAAGCCGGGCGGTTGGGCGGTGCTCATGGTGCCCCTGGAACCGGACCGGGCCGACACGTTCGAGGACATCAGTGTCGTGGAACCAGAGGAGCGAGAACAGGTCTTCGGTCAGGACGATCACGTCCGCATCTATGGCCAGGATTTCAAAGATCGGCTAGAGCGCGCCGGCTTTTCTGTCGACATCCATCGCTACGCCAAGGAATTGGGGGCAGAAGGGGTGAAGAAGTATGTCTTGAAACGCCAGGATCAGATATTCTTTTGCACCAAACCTGCGGAGAGGTCTACTTCCTAAAATTGCGTGTGCATCTAACTTCCGATTGCGCTACTGACACGTCTGCGTTGTTGTCGCGGTCGTGATCCGCCGGCACGCGCGTCTGCCCCGGGACGTTTCCTGCTGGTTAGCTTGGGGACCGGGGGGTTTACAATGTAAACGGCAGGTGGCCGCCGGCGCGGCTGAGATGACGTGGCGAGCCGCGTCCCGGGGGGCAGCTGCAGAGCTGGCGGCCACCTAGCCGCTCGCGCGCAAGCTCCCCGGAAGGCGTTGCGCCCTGGTGGTCATGAGGGGTGATTGCCTCACGTGGTTCCGGGTATTGGCTCTGGGGAAGCGGGGCGACGAACCCCGGTGATGGCTTGATCTCGATGAGGAGACACGGTGACGACCAAGGTTGAAAAGTCAGTGCTGGTGAACGTGCCGGTGAGCACGGCGTACAACCAGTGGACGCAGTTCGAGGATTTCCCCCAGTTCATGGGTGGAGTCAAGAGGGTGACCCAGCTCAGCGACGATCGTTTGGAGTGGGTCGCGGAGATCGCTGGTGTCCGCCGGCAGTGGACGGCCAAGATCTTGGAGCAGGTGCCGGACCGAAAGGTGGCCTGGGCGGCGACCGAGGGCGCGACCAACGCCGGTGCGGTGACCTTCGAGGATGTCGGTGGTGGTCAGACATCGGTGCGGTTGTCCCTGGAGTACGAGCCGGAGGGTTTGTTGGAGAAGGTCGGCGACAAACTGAACGTGGTGCAGAACCAGGCCGAGAAGGATCTCGAGCGGTTCAAGGCCTTCATCGAAGCGGAGGGCTACGCCGCCGGCGCGTGGCGCGGCTCGGTCAACGAGGATGCCCCGGTGGGGAGTCCGGGCGTCGAGGCCGCGGCAGCGTCGCGGGGTGATGCCGGCAAGGCCGGTGTTTCTGGGGCCGCCGTGGCGGCCGGGGTGGGCGTGGCGGCGGCAGCGGCCGGCGCCGTCGCCGCCGCGACGACGGCGAAGAAGTCCACCGACGCCGACCAAGCCACCTACCAGCAGCACCGGCGAGGGGCAACCGCACGAGACATCATGACCGGCGGTGCGGAGTGCGTCTCGGTCAACGACACGCTGGCCGACGCCGCGAGAAGGTTACGCGATCTCGACGTCGGTGCGATCCCGATCTGCGGTGAGGACAACCGCCTCAAGGGCATGCTGACCGACCGCGACATTGTCATCAAATGCATCGCCGACGGACGAGACCCCGCCTCCACCACGGTGTCGGCGCTGGCCGAGGGGAAGCCGGTCACCATCGGCGCGGACGACTCGGTGGAGGAAACCCTAACGACCATGAAGAACCACGGCGTCCGCCGCCTCCCGGTGATCGACGGGCATGACCTGATCGGCATCGTCAGCCAAGCCGACGTTGCCCGGAACCTGCCCGACCACAAGATCGGCGACCTGGTGGAGGCAATCTCCTCGGCACCCTCCAACAGCTGAGGGCCAACAGCTAAGGGTCCGGCGAACCGGTCGGCGCTCCTTGACGTGGGGATGGGGATCGCCGCGAAGGCGCGCCGACTCGGCTGCTGCTGCCGACCTTCGCTGAGCCATAACGGGAACGACCCTGCCGGCTCAGCGAGGTGCCCCCCAAGGCAGCTAGAAGCACCTATCGGCAGCATACCTAGGACAACCCCTCGCAATCGGCTTACGGTCGCATCTGTTGAAACTGCCAGGCGAGCTGTCCGGGCACGCTGGCGCCCTTGCCTTGCTAGAAATCGAGGCGGCCAGCTCAATGCTCTCAGGGCCGCTCGAGCACCGCATCGAAGGATCAGGCCGATGAGAAGGCGGGCCATGGTGAGAGCGTGATTGACGAGGTGGGCACGCAGATGATCTTGAACCAACCAGCTCAGCACAGGCCGGGAGGCACCCGTTCCGGACCGCGCACAGGTACAACCAGCCCTTACCGGTGGCCAGATAGGTAAGCAAGAACGCCTGGGTGGAGGGCTGTGCAACTGACGAAGGTCTATGACAGTGGTCTTGGGTTTTCTGTCGGAGGCGTTCGTAGGGCGTTTTGGCCGCCGAGAGCGCCGTGGGGACGGTGGTAGTTGTAGTAGGCCTCCCACCCTTGCAGACGTTTGGTGAACAGGATGTGATTACGATGACACCTGAGGCACAGCTGCTTACTGCATGTTCGGGACGGAACCACGTGAGCCGCGGCATGACGATACCGGTTCGGACTCGATGCGAAATAGTTACCCTGAAAGTCGATCAGTCTGATGTCGCGGTCAAGCGATTGACCCCTGCCTCCCATAATCCGAACCGGTGCCGATAGCTGGTCGCGGTGATCCGAGCTGGGGGCAGGCTCATCTCCTTTGCGGTCGGCGCTCGGCCATAGTGCGCCCAGACCCGCCGCAGGTTCTCGAGGTGATCCTCCTCCGTCCACCTGTTGGCATGGCTTGGGAGCGGTCGACGTGCTGGCCGATCAGCCGGCGACCGGGTTGTTGTCCATCCAGTGCAAGACGCGATGCTGAGCAACGCTGCGTCATCAGTTTCTTTCCGACGGCGCGCGTTGGAGGCTGGGGGTGGAGGATGTGAGCAGATGTCCGCCTGAAATGGCCGGGTGGCCAGACGATACGGGGGCGCACGTGAACGACGATCTTGTGCTGGTGTATGGCGGAACGGGCACGCAGGGTACGCCGGTGGTCGAGCGGTTGCTGAGTGCAGGGCAGAAGGTGCGGGTCCTGACGCGCCACGCAGCCCGAGCCGAGCATTGGCGATCCCGCGGGGCCGACATCGTGGTCGCTGATCTGGGAGACCCTGACAGTTTGGCGACAGCCAACGCCGGCGTCTCGCGGGTCGTCTTGCAGTTGCCGTTGCAGTATGACTTCGACCTGCACGAGACCTACGGGCGCAACGCCGTCGATGCCGCGAAGAGTGCCGACGTCGATCTGCTGGTGTTCAATACCAGCGCACAAGTGATCGAGAACACCCAAGTGCACGCCTACCAGGCGCGGCAAGTGGTGATCGACTACCTCCACGCAAGCGGCGTGCCCAGTGTGGTGTTCCGGCCCACGTTCTACATGGAGATTTTGTTAGGTCCGTGGATTCGACCTGCCATCGTCAACGATGGGATCGTCGCGTTCCCGTTGCCGGCTGACTTCCCGATGTCGTGGATCAGCGCGGCGGAAACCGCCGGCTACGCTGTCGCTGCCTTGGATCGACCCGACATGGTGGGTCGCGAGTTCGACATCGGTGGTCCGGAGGCACTGACCGGTGATGATCTCGCGGCCGGCTTCGCGGCAGCATTGGAACGGCCCGTGCAGTTTGTATCGATCACTCCGGATTACTACGAGCAGTCGCTGGTACCGGTCTTTGGTCCCACGGTGGCGCGTGAGGTCGCGTCTCAAGTCCGTTGCATCATCGACTTGGGCAGCGGCGAGGTGAATATGGAGTCATCCAGGTCGGAGTTCTCCGTCTCCCCTGTTTCGCTGACTGACTGGATCGGCCGCCACGACTGGAAGTGAGGTCGTACGCCTTCCCCACTACCAGCAATCTGCCCGCCATGAGGTTGAGTTGTGCTGGGCGCAGGCAGCCTACGAACGGAGGCAGAAAGGGCCGTCATACGACGACTAGCTGCAGTGGGTCAGCCACTTTGGATGCTTGGGCAGTGGGCTCCCGTCCGAGCACGTCCAGGTCGACGTACAGCCGCCATGCGGCCTCGGCGTAGCGATAGAGAGGGTTCGGCCAGGTTACTCAGATGTTCGTGCTGCTCGATCCGAATCCCGGGCGGGTGCCAAAGCCAAGGGCGGTGAATCGAGGCCCTTGGGCTCAGTAGGACCTATCCGAGTCCTGCCCACCGAGTTCGTATACCCATCGGGTCGGCTCGCGCTTTCCCGCCAGCTGTGGAGTCCACAACTGCGCCCCTAGCGAGCCCGGTCCGCGGGGGCCGCCGTACACGATCTGGATGCCAGCACTTGACGCCATCGTCTCGTCGTCGACGAACATGCGAGCGACCAGATCTGAGTACCTGGGCCCAGAAGTCGGTGAGCCGAACTCTCCGGTCGCCAGTCCTGCGCCGAACTCGCCGTTCATCCGCCGGCTGCCCACGAGGCCGGAGGTCGAGGTGATCAGGAACTGGCTGTTCTTCGTGGACAGACCGTTCTCCCGACCAAACAGGACGTGAACCTGGCCGGCGCGGTGGACACCGTGCACCGATTCGTCGACGGAGATCGCCAGGTCATCGAGGGCAGTGTCGTTTCGGTCGTATCCGAGGTTGGCCGAGACGAGTGCCTGTCCGAAGTGGTCGTCAATTTCTGGGATACCCGCAACACCGCGTCCCTTCTGGGTCCATATCTGGTTGCCCGCCGCCGACAGTCCTCCGGCCGACCAGTACAAGACGTTTGACCGCTCCGGCGCCCTCCTGGCCGGCGACTCTCTCCGAGGGTGCACCGATCGCCAAGTCCTCTTCAGGCCCTCGACCGAACTGTCCAACGGCCAGGCTGTCGCCGAAGGCGTCGTCAACTTGGGCTCGTCCCCGGACGCCGGGGCTATCTTGAGTCCACAACTGGCTGCCGCGGGTTGTCAGGCCTGACCGCGAGCCACGGAGGACGACGACGGCGCCGGCGACCTGGTACCGACCGATCGTCCGGGACGGAACACCGATCCCCAGATCGTCGTAGCCGCTGGCCGAGAAGCGGCCCGCGGCCAGAGCGGCGCCGAACTGCTCGAAGTCCTCACCAACACCCGGAACACCCGGCGTGCTGCTGGTCCAGAGCGGGCTTCCGGACCCGACGACGCCTCGCGGGGAGCCGTACAAGACGATCACAGCGCCCGAATCACTGACCGCCGTCTTCTCACCCCCCACATCGATCGCCAGGCCGTCGTGCCGGCCACGGCCGAAGTTGCCGACGGCAAGCGACCAGCCGAATTCGTCCTCCTGCTCCGCGCGACCGGGCACGTCTCGGCTGTGCTGCGTCCATAACTGGGTGCGCTTCCGACCGACCCGGGAGTCGGTTGCTGTTCAACGTGTTGGCGATGGTGGCGGAGTTCGAAGCCGGATCTGATCAGCATGCGCACCCGCGAGGGCATGAAGGTGGCGAAGGCGAAAGGACGGCTGCGCGGCAAGCAACCGAGTTGACCGGTACTCACGTCACGCAGAACTCGTTGCCCTCCGGATCGCGCATGGTGACGCCGTAGAAGTCGGCGGCGTCCGGCGCGTTCGTCCAGGCGTGCGTCGCCCCCAGCGTGAGAAGCCGCTCGACCTCGGCGTCGATCAACCGGCGCCGCTCGGCATACGGCGTCGCCAGCCGGTCGGTGATCCGCAGGTCAAGGTGCAACCTGTTCTTCACGCTCTGCTTGCCCTCGGGTACCGGCAGGAAGCAGATCCGCGGACCAACGCCGTCCGGGTCGACGATGGCGTTACTGGCGGTGCTGTCGCCCAGGTCAGCCTCCGGGATGCCGAGGGAGAGCCAGTAGTCGCGATAGCTCGCGAACCCCGGCGGAGGCGGCTGCCGCACATAGCCAAGAGCCTGGGTCCAAAACTCGATCTGGCGCTCCTCGTCGCGGCAATCGATCGCGACCTGGAACTCGGTGGCCATGGACCTCCTTCCTTCGATCTGCGCCCAAAGCACAGTAGCGAAGACCCCTCCCACAAGCCGTCCCACTCTGTGGCCACTTTCGAACCGTCCCCGTCGACAATCGCTCGAGCCAGCTGCGGAGCCGATCGCCGAAAGGCGACCCGCTGGCGGGCAGGTGCCAGCGGCTTTTGGCGCCCGATGAATCAGACTCAAGGTGCCTCAACGGGACCCCTGCCTGAGAACGCACATGCCGCCGCATGCCGATCCCTCAGCGATCAAGGCTGCCGCCATCCCAGTCAGCCGAACTCGTGTCGGAGCAGACCGTAGATGGCGCCGTCGTGGAAGGTGCCATCCTCTTCCCAGGAATATTTCCGGCGAACTCCTTCCAGCTGGAAGCCCAACCGCCGCAAGAGCCGAACCGAAGCGTGGTTGTCGATGATGGTCTGAGCCTCGACGCGCTGAAGATCCAGTCTGGTGAAGCCGAAGGTCAAGATCGCCCGAACCGCGTCGGCCGCAAGTCCTCGGCCCCAGTGGTCGCGTCGCAGGTCATACCCGATCTCTGCTCGGGCGTGGTACTTCTCCCATGCGACAAGTCCCATCAGCCCCAGAACATGGGAGTCGCCGCGCAACGTGACAGCCCAGTGGACGGCATGGTGCGCCGTGTACTCTGCTCGCAATTCATCGATCAGCGCGGAGGCCTCCGCCAGGTCTTGCATCAGGGCGGAGTTGTACCGCTGGACCTCCGGGTCGCTCCGGAAGGCGAACAAGTCAGCGGCGTCAGCGTTATCGAGCTCGCGCAGCACGGTGCGCTCGCCGGCGAGCGTCGGAAACTCGGAGAAGTCGAAGTCACAAGCCACAGTCAAGTCTCCCTTTCACTGACCGGGATGAACCTCGCGGGCTGTGGGTGCGCCAGCAGGTTGCCTCCATCATCGACCGTCAGAACCCAATCAGATGGGTCCGTGAGCGATGCTCCGTGAGACGTCCGTGCACTGATAGAGGCCCACGTCTTGTCGTAAGCCAGTTTTTTGACACTTTCTTGATCCCGGTCGCCAGGCACTCGAGAATCGCCGCCGGGCTGCGTTGACGGAGAACGGCGAGCATCGCGAGCCATTGTCGATGTCTTTCTATCGACCGTATTCCTTGTGGAACACCTGTGTCGGCGCCGGCTCGCCAACGCCCAGATATGCGGTGCGTCCGTGAGCCGATGCGGGCGACCTACGCTCACCACATGAGCGACAACTTGTCCGAGCACGTGGCCGAGAACCGCCGCTATTGGGATGCCATGGCCGACGACTGGGTCATCCTCGGCGAGCGGGCGTGGGAACACGAGGCGCGCTGGGGGGAATGGGGGATCCCGAACACGGAGCTCCCTCTGCTCGCCGATGAGATGCAGGGACAGCGGGCGATCGAACTCGGATGTGGGACCGGGTACGTGTCGGCGTGGATGCGGCGTCGCGGCGCGTCGGTCTACGCCATCGACAACTCCGAAGCCCAGTTGTCCACGGCGCGGCGCCTGAGCGTTCTGCATGGACTCGACGACATCGAATGGGTGCATGGCAACGCCGAGATGGTCGCTCAGCCGGACGGCTCGTTCGACTTCGCGATCAGCGAGTACGGCGCGGCGATCTGGTGTGAACCGGCTAGCTGGATCACCGAGGTGCACCGGCTCCTCCGACCCGGTGGCGAGCTGGTGTTCCTTGGGAACCATCCGCTGGCGATGGTGTGCTCACCGATCGACGGTTCGCTGCCAGTCACCGAACGCCTGGAACGTCCCTACTTCGATCTGGGCCGACTGGACTGGCGCGACGCCATCGACGAGCCGGGCGGCATCGAGTTCAACCTGCCGATCTCGTCGTGGATGCGACTGTTCCACCACATCGGCTTCGATATCGTCGACTACGTCGAGATTCAGGCACCCGCGTCCGCGTCCGGCAGGAACGGCACAGTGACCGCCGACTGGGCCAAGCGCTTCCCCTCCGAGCAGGTCTGGCGCATTCAGAAACGGTGACGGGATGGCCGATCGGCCAGCACGCAGTCGGCCTCCGGACCCCAACTCTGTAAGGGTTGGGCCGGACGGGTCGGACGAGCTGGCCGCGGTGAAGCATCGCGAGTTGGGAGCCGGTCGGCACCCTGCCCCGGTCGCCCGAAAGGATGGAGTGGTGAGGCAGGTGGCCCCCAACGCTCGTTCAACCTCGCTCTTGCGCTCGGGAGGCGTGCCCGTACGCGGACCGTTGAGCGAAACGTCTGCCGGACGGGTCCGTGCACCGAAGGGGCGGAGTTGCGTCACTTCCGCGTCGACCGCCGCTTGAAGGGCGTGGCCATCAGCTGCGTGCGCAGGAACCGCGACGAGCACCTTGCCGTCGGCGGACCACGTGCTTCCCTGCGGGGCTTTTCAGCGGACCTGGTCCGGTCGCTCTGTTCCCGCAGAGCCGTCCGCTATGGGGCACCAGTCTCTAGCCTGCCCGAATGTGTCCGGCACCGGATCGGTTCACGAACTGCCGCGGCGATGAGGCCAGACAGCGCAGCGCCTACAGGTGCAGGCGTTTAGAGAGTTCGTGGCGCACCTCCGGGCCCCGGGCGAGCTGCATCAGCACCAGAGCAAAGAAGCTGAGAGCGCCGCAGATCCCCGACGGCAGCGGGTTGGTCACCCAGCCGATAGCGAGGAATCCGATGGGTGCCAGACCCAGCAGCACCGTCAACCCGCTGTAGAGGATGTGCTCCCCCACCTCGATGCGCATCACCCGGACCGTGATCAGCAAGGCAACGACGGAGCAGGCGTTGACGATGGGCACCGCGTACGTCAGCGACCAACCTCGCCAGCCGGTGAGATAGTCCCAGTACACGCAGACCAGGCCGACCAGGACGACGAGGTACACGGTGCCCTTGGCGACGTTGCGCCGTTTGCGCACTGCCATCAACACCACCAGCCACATGGTGATCACCCCTAGCCAAACGGAGCGAAGGACTCCGATGCCGGCGAGGCTTCGGCTGAACAGCAGCTGGGCGACGAAAGACGCCAGGATCACCGCGATCGAGGTGAGGAACAGCACCCTCAACACCCGCCGTCTAGAGAATCTGAGGGGCACTGCCGGTAACGGACTCGCAATCGCCTCACCCGCGACGGGGGCCGTGCACAGTGGGCAACGGGTCCAGGTGCCCTCGATGTCGACGGCGCACTCGGTGCAGCGCCTCATGGTTCCCTCTCCGCGAGTTCCGCCTCGGTCACTCGCGCCGCGGCGACCGTCACGTCGATCCCGCTGGCGGTGAGCAGCCGAGCGAATTCCTTGATGTGGCCGGTCTCCGTGAACGGCGAGGTGAAGCTAATCGTGAGCAGACCAGCGTGGGACATGGCGCAGAGTTGCGGGCGGGCTGCGGAGACGTGGAACAGCATTCGCCCCACGTGTGAATCGGCCGGCTCGGGCAGGCTCACGCGGCCCAGATTCGAGACCGCGATGCTCAAGCCGCGGTTGCTGCCCCAGTTGACCAGCTTCAAGATCACGTCCTTGAGCGGTCGCGGCACGATCCTCAGCACGGGCATCCGCTCGAACCGGATGAACCTTCGCAGCTTCTTCTCCAGCGCTTCCGGAGTGGCCTTCGGGCGGAACTGGCTCTCAAGCTGCCGGCAGATAGAGCCGAGGTCGTCTGCACCCACGCCGTAGGTGTGTTCCACCCGGATGGTCGCGAAGAAGTTCCGCGGCGACGTCGAAGGGAAGAACTGGCGCAGATTCACCGGCACCGACGCCGCTATGGTGCGGGTCTTGCTCAGGCCACCCGAGGACCTGCGAATGGACTCGAAGAACAATGCGATCAGATACATCGTGAGCGCGACACCCTCGGCCCGCGCGAGGGCAAGCACCTCCTCGATGGGCATGGTGAGCTCGACGGCGCGGGTGCGGTTGTCCGGGGTGCGGGTTCCCCTGACCCGGTGCACCTTCTTCCGCGACGGGCGGCGCAACCGGCCGATTTCCCGGGGCGCGCTGGGCGACGACTGTGCGTTGACCTCGACGGTGAGCGCAGCCGGCGCGGCCGCGCGGCTGAAGGCGGACTCGGAGGCAGACGCTTGGTGCCGACGGCGTCGGCGGAAGTAGTGCGCGAAGCTGTCGGCGGTCAGTTCATGCGCCGGCTCGGCCGCGTCGTCGCCGGGCTGGGTACTGGCGTCAGGCCGACCGCGATCGGGCTGTAAGTCGTTGGCCCCGCTGGTGTCCTCGAACGGACGCTTCTGCTCGGGATGCCGCAGCCGGATGTAAGCCGTCACCAGGTCGGAGAGGAACCCCAGCGCACCGGTGCCGTCGGACAGCGCGTGGAATACCTCGAGGATGATCCGCTGGCGATGGTGCATCACTCGGAACAGCAGGCTGCGCCGATCCGCCTGGTAGATGGGGGCGCAGGTGTGCTGCTTCTCCGCGGTGGCGAGCGGGCGCAGGTCGCTGTCCTGCAGGTAGTACCAAAACACACCGCTTCGCAGCACCGCGTGGTAGAGCCGGTACCGGTCATACGTCGCGTCCAAGGCCTCCTGCAACAGCTGGGGTTCCACGTCGTGATCCATCTCGGCGCTGATGCGGAACACTTTGGGATCGGCGTCGCTCCGGGCGGCGAGGAAAATGTTGGAGGCGTTGTCGAGCCGCACCCAGGCCCGACGGGTCACGTGAACTCCTCAGGGCCGGGGTATTCGCCGGCGACGGGGTTGTCACTGAGTGGGTTGATCACCTCGTAGGCCTCTCGGAGAGACCGGCAGGATCGGGACAGAACGATGAAACCATGCAACGGGCCCCCGATCACCCGGTGGATCCGCACCGCATGACCGGCCCCCTCACAAGCTATGGCGAGGATGCCGTTGCGTAGCACGGTCCGCGGCGACGTGTCCGATCCGCAGAGCCGACGGCTTGGGGTTGACAAAGTCAGGCTCAGCGGGAGGCCTCAGCCGAAGCGGCGCACGTTGAACTCCGCCAGCAAGGCGTGTGCTTCATCGTTGCTGATCTCAGAGGCGATCAGCTCGCCGGCGATCAGGCCCAGGGTCGCCCCGCTGTGGGTGAAAGCCACGGACAGTCCCGAGACCGCGTCGACCCGACCCAGCACCGGGTTGCCGTCTCCGGGGATCGGCTTTGGACCGATCCCGGACCATGAGGGCTTCAGTTGAGGGTGGCCGGCCAGCACCGCAGTTGCTTCAGCCAGCAGCGCCGGGACCACGCCGTCTGGCACGGCGTAGCCGCCTCCCTCGACCGGAATGATCTTCTCGCTGGCCCAGTCCGAGTCCACGGAGAGGGTTCCGCCGGGGCCTGGGCGCAGCGCGACCCGTGGGGTATTGAGCACCGCGGTCAGGTCGTGCGCCAGCGGCGCGGTGCCCACCAGCAGCGAGACAGGCGTGGCGTCGGGGATGATCACGCCCAGCTCCGCGGCCATCGCCGGTACGGCGGCACCGGTGGCCAAGACCACGGCGTCGACCGCCCACCGATTGCCAGTCGCTGCGATCACGGCGTCCACTCGCCCGGAGATCATCGAGACCCGACAGCTCCCGGCCCGGGTGACCAGCTCGCCACCCTGCGCGAGGAAGTCCTTGATCAGGAAGCGGACGAGGCTGGGCAGATCCACCCAGCCCTCGCCCGGGTTCCAGACCGCGCCAGTCGCCGGGATGACGTTCGGATCGACGCCGGCAACCCGCCTCGCGACCTGGTCAGGTCCGAGCAGGTGACTCTCGTAGCCACGGGCCCGCTCGGAGCGGTGCCAGTGCCGCATCCGCTCGGCCTCCGCGGCCGTCGTCCAGGCGAGGCCGCCGTCAAAGCGGAGCCAGTCGTTCACCGGGTGCTGCGCGGCCAGCGTGCGGTACCGGTCGATGCCGGCCATCCGCAGCCGGTGGTACGCGTCGGCGCGCACCCCTGCGGAGTTCAGCCAGGACAGCGACCGACCGGAGGCGTTGCTGGTCAGCTCGCCCTCGGTCATCAGCACCACATCGGCGCCGGCCCGGACCAGCTGGGTGGCGGTCGATACGCCAAGGACACCGCCGCCAACGACGGCGGTGCGAAGGGGCCTGCTGACCATGGTGGTCCTTCCGAGCAGGAGGTGGTATCGAGTGACACCCCGAGGTTGCGCCCGGCCCGGGTGAGAGACGGGCACCGGGGCCGCCCAACCAGGCGCGGCCACGGACTACGGCAGCACCCGGTCCTCGAGCAGATGACCCGGATCAGCGAAGTGCTTCAAGACTAGATCCGTGGCCCTCCGGCCGAGTTCCCGCACCGGCTGGGTCAGCGCGGAGAGCGGCGGCTTTCCCACCCAGGTCCAACTGGGGTCGTCGCCGGCGTCTCGGCAGAGCCATTGTGGCCCTCCAGGTAGGTCTGCACCGCCAGATCGGCGCTTTGACGACGGAGCAGGTCGTCCCGGGTCCACGGCTCGTGCCGCAGCCGTCGCCGCAGCGACAGGACTCGAGCCAGCATCGACACGTCCATCTGCACTCCCTTATTCGGTAGCCGGCGGTGCCCGCAGACCCGACCGGCTGCGTCCCTGTCCGGCGCCAGCCAGCCTCCCCACCATGGTCTCCCAATGGCAGGACCAAAGGCCTATCCCGTCGTGCTCGGATGGGCGGAACACTGGAGCCGGTGGGCGACGGCGCGTCGCCGTCGGCCATCTCGGAGGAGTCGGCATGACAGGTGATCGGTGGAGGTGGTGCGCGGCTGGGCTGGCGGTCGTCGCCGTCGGGCTCGTCGTGGTGGGGGTTCGGCCGTCGACGGTACTGCTCGCGGCGCTGGTCTTGGCCTGTCCGGTGATGATGCTGTTCATGGGTAGCCACGGCGGCGGGAATACCCAGAACCATCGGCCAGCCCGGCAGGAGCGGAACCATTGGGCGACCCGAGGCCGCGACGACAGCATCGCCAGGAGGCCGCGATGATGTACTACGGGCCGGGCATGGGCGGCTGGATGATGGCTCTGATGATCTTCGGGAACGTGGTCTTCTGGACGGTGCTCATCCTCTGCGCGGTCGTGGCGGTCCGCTATCTCCGCACGGACTCCTCGGGCGGCTCTCCTGCTGGAGGGGTGGGGCCGCAGCAGTTGCTGGCGGAGCGTTTCGCTCGAGGTGAGATCACCGAGGAGGAATACGTTCGGTCGCTGCGCCTCGTCTCTGACACCGCCAGACCTCCGCTCCGGTAGCGCGACATAGACCCCGGCGTCTCCTACGGGTTGTGGCCCTTGGTGATCATCAACACCGGCCTATTCGTGCTGTTCGCCGCCAGCTTCTTCCACCCACGGAGCGACCGCGACTGGCGGGTCATGGGTGGTTCACGGCGTTTCTGGTGGCCCTGTTCACCGAGATGTACGGGGTTCCGCTGACCGTCTACCACCCCGAAGCCGCCGACTGCCAAGCCTGCTCGAACTGCTGCGCGACCCCACGCGCACGCCGCCCAATTGGCCCCAGCCGTACAGGTCCTGAGCCGCCTCGCCCACGAAATTCCCGACGGCGTCCTCCCCGATGTGGCAGCGGCTATGACGCAGCTGCAGACCCCGAGCTCTCACCCACTGTGGACCGAAGACCTCGAGGTCGCAGCGCGCGCCTTCACCGCCAACGTCAACGGCCTGCACGAGAGCCCAACCCGGCTCGAGCTGCACGAACTTCTTGCTGGCCCAAACGCCGAGGTGACACTTGAGAGGCACCGCGACGCGCTCAGCCGGCACCCCTCTGCCCGCGTGCGCCACCAGGCTGGCCACCCACGCCGAGCGAGGTCCGCGGCCTGAAGCCCCGTTCCCAGCCCAGCGCCCCTGCGCGAGCACCTCGCACCCTCAGCGCCGGGGCTCCCCTGAGACGTCGGTGCCTTCACCGGCTTGAACGTACGGGGACGGCCTGTTGACCTGCCCAAACCGGCTCATCGGGATTTGGGGGCTCTACGAACTTGAGCCAGCTTGACCGTTCTCATTGGAACTCTTGATGACCGGACGCACGCCGAAGCTGACCAACAGGCCGACGACAACCACGCCCTTCTTCTGCGGCCTCAACGGAGCCCCCTCTAAAGTCAGGATGACATGACGCATCGTCGGCTACGTATGCCCCGCATTCGATTCGCGATGAGGTGAAGTCTTGGCGTCCTTGGAACGGGCGCCTTCCCACTCAGGCCGCGCGATCTTCGCCGCCGCGCCGTGACGGTCGCCGTTTTCCTCACGTTCGCTGTCCGGGCCGCCCCTCGCGGAAGGAGATGGCGCGCATCCTGGGCATCGCGGTGCTGCTCGACGCGCTGCTCATGCGCCTGAGGCTCGTGCAATCCTGCCGCTCCTCACGACCGGCCGCCTGGTGGCTGCACCGGCCCGCCCGGACGTGCGCCTGCGGGCACTGACGAAACCCGCCTGACGGCGGCCCGTATAGTCCGTCCGTGGATGCACAGCTCCTGGTCGCGGTGCTGCTCGCGATCGGGTTCGCCGTCACGAACGGGCTCCACGATGCGTCCAACGCGATCGCGACGTTGGTCGCCACGAGGGCCGCGACGCCGCTGCAGGCGATCCTGCTCGCGTCGGTGTTCAACCTGCTCGGCCCGCTGTTCCTCGGCGCAGCCGTCGCCGACACGATCGGCGGCATCGTCACCGTTCCGCCGGATGTAACGGTCGAGGTGATTGGCGCCGGCCTGGCCGCGGCGGTGACCTGGAACCTCGTCACATGGCGGCTCGGCCTGCCGTCGAGCTCCGGGCACGCCCTCGTCGGCGGGTTGGTCGGCGCCGCCGTCATCGAGGGCGGCGTGCACGCGATCAACTGGGGCGGGATCGAGCACTGGCGGCCCGTCGGCGTGTTCGGGATCCTGATCGCGCTCGCGCTGTCCCCGGTCCTCGGCGCGGTCGCGGCGCTGCTGCTCATCCGCGCGGCGCGCGCCGTCGCGCACCGGGCCACCCGGCGCTGGCGGGCGCCGGTGGGGGCCGGGGAGTGGGGGATGTCGGCCGCGCTCGCTTTCAGCCACGGCGCCAACGACGCCCAGAAGTCGATCGGCGTGATCGCGGCGCTGCTGCTCGCCGGGGCGCGGATCGACACGCTCGCGGCGCCGACGTGGGCGAAGGTCGTGTGCGCCGCGGCGCTGACCGCCGGCACGGCGCTTGGCGGATGGCGGATCATTGCCACCGTGGGCCGCCGCATCTACCGCATCCGCCCGGAGGAAGGCCTGTCCAGCCAGACCGCGTCGGCCGCCGTGATCTTCGGGTCCTCGCTACTGGGAGCGCCCGTCTCCACCACGCAGGTGGTCGCGTCGTCGGTGGTGGGGATCGGCGTCGGCCGGCGCCGCTGGCACCACGTGCACTGGTCGGTCGTGCGCAACATGGGCCTGGCGTGGCTGATCACCATGCCCGTGTCCGCGGCGCTCGGTGTCGTGGCGCTCGAGCTGTGGCGGCTGGTGACTTGACCCGCAAGCGCTGGTTCCTGCCCGATACCCCGGACGTGCTCGGGATGCTGCGCCGCCAGATGGCGGTCGCGATCGACGGTGTGGACGCGTTCGCGCGCTGGGCGGGCGGCGACGCGGCGGCCGCCCAGGCCGTGCGCGACGCCGAGCGCCAGGGCGATGTCGCCAAGCGCGACCTGCTGAGCGCGCTCCGGGAAGCGTTCGTGACCCCCATCGAGCCCGAGGACCTGTTCGCGCTCTCGCGCGGGATTGACCGCATCCTCGACTACGTCGCTGACCTCGTGAAGGAGTCCGAGGCGATGGCCTCCCCGCCCGACGAGGGGATCGCCACGATGGCCGGCCTGCTCGGCGACGCGCTGCGTCACCTCGACGACGCGCTGTCGACACTCGGGACCGACGGTGACCAGGCGACCGCGTCCGCGGATGCGGCCATCGCCGCCCAGCGCGAACTCGAGACAGCCTATTACGCCGGGATGGTGGCCCTGATCGGCGTCGAGGACCGCACGGAGCGGATCACGCGCCGCGAGCTATACCGCCGCTCCTCGCGGATCGGCGAGGCTGTGGTCGACGTCGCCGAGCGGATCGTCTACGCCGTTGTCAAACAGAGCTGAGGTGGGCATCATCCCGATCGCGGGATGCCCCGCTCGGCGGTAAGCTCCCGCAACCATCGTGGCAGCGAGCGTGGCCTCGCGAATCACCTGACGGTGCTTCACTCCTACTCGAAACCGACCTCAGAATTCGACACTCACCGGTGGCACAACACGAAGCGACATCGGAGCGTCGTCCGACTTGGCGATGCGCACTAGTGGCGCGTCCTGGAAGTAGTTTTACGGTTGTGTGGGTCATGGGGTGTGGCGAACAAGACGGCTTCCGCGTTGGTGTTGAGGGATGATGACCGGGCTGGGCTGGAGGCTTTGGTGAGGTCGAGCACGGCGCCGGCGGCATGGGCGCAGCGTGCTCGAGTGTGCTGTTGGCCGCTGACGGTGTGGCGAACTAGGAGATCGCCGATCGGGTCGGTGTGAGGCGTCCGACGGTGAACCGGTGGCGGTCCCGCTACGCCGAGCGAGGTCTGGCCGGGCTGCACACCGAGAAGCGGCCGGGTCGTCCGCGGACGGTGGACCGGGCGGCGGTGATCACGTCCACGTTGACTCCGCCGCCGGGGAGTCTGGGGGTGACGCATTGGTCGTCGCGGCTGCTGGCCGCCCGGCTCGGGTTGGAGCACTCCACCGTCGCCGCGATTTGGCAGGACTGTGGGGTCCAGCCGGGGAAGGCCGAGACGTTCAAGTTCTGCACTGATCCGCAGCTGGCGGCCAAGGTGACCGACATCGTCGGGCTGTATCTGAACCCACCCGAGAATGCGCTCGTTCTCGGTGTCGACGAGAAAGGCCAGATCCAGGCGTTGAACCGGACCCCGAAGACCCTGCCGATGCGGCCCGGTCAGGCAGAGCCCAACCCCGTGCAGCGCACCCACGCCTACCTCGAGCACGGCACCACCACCTTGGTCGCTGCCCTGGAGGTCGCCACCGGCCAGGTGACCGGGCGGTGCAAGAACCGACACCGCAACAACGCCTCGCCTTCCTCAAACATCTCGCGCGGGCCTACCCAGACCGCGAGCTGCATCTGATCATGGACACCCACGCCGCCCACCAGCACCCGAACGTGAGGGCTTGGCTGGTGGCGCACTCCCGCATCCACGTCCACTTCACCCCCACCTCGGGATCCTGGCTGAACCTGGTCGAGGTCTGGTTCGGCATCATCGAACGCCAAGCCATCCCCCGCGGATCCTTCCCCTCGGTGCGTGACCTGATGATCAAGATCCGCGCGTTCATCATCGGCTGGAACGCCCGCCAGCACCCCTTCATCTGGACCAAGACGCCCGAGCAAATCCTCGCCAAGATTGACCGAAAACGTAAACGTATTTCAGCTACGCGCCACTAGGTTGACCATTGATATTTCCCTCGCCTGACAAGCACTGACGCAACCCGAGGTCACGGCGGCGATGGTCATCAGAGGAACCGGTATCGAGAAGTCCACGGTGTCTCGGTGGCTACCGGAGCTGGTGTAGATGCCGAGCTGCGGCTCCTTCGCCCCCCGACGGACGCTTCCGATCGTCCGGCTGTCGTCCCTGACGCCAGCGAGCGGCTCAGCCACCGCCCGGTGAGGGAAGGCTGTCGTTACCCGCCGACGACGGTTCAGCGTCAACATCCGGCCCTGAGTCTGCACTCGGGTCGCCCTTGACGTGGTGTTGAGGGTTGATTTTCATGTGCACGCAGGTCCGCAGTGGTGTGTGAGGATGGGCTGTGGAGGCTCCGCCCAGTTGATTGGGGGAATTGATTCGGGCGGCCCCTTCCGACAGCCTGGCACAGCTTGGATTCTGAGCTGCACTAGGTCGTATCGGTTGGTGCAGCCGCCCCTGCCTTTTGACAGGCCGTCAACCGGTCGAGCGCCCAGTGATCACACTGAAATGATCACACTAAAATGTTCCGGAATTGGAAAATTATGTATGGCGATAATCCTTCGACTGTGGTCTCCGCGCGGCAGAGCGCACGTAACGCACTCAGGCAGTTTGTAGAGGCGGAACTCGATCGCCTCGAGAAAATGGCTGTCGTGGCAGGGCCGACCGCACCTCGGAATCTGGGGTGGGCAAGCCTGCCGTCGGAGTCGGGGTTGACCGAGGCACAGGAGGACTTCATCGATTATTGGTCGCCACAGCGCATCATTGACGACTGTCAAGCGAAGCGGGTTCTGATCGCCCGAGCCTTGGACGACGCGCGGCCCGAGGACCTGTCAGAGGGCACCGAGGGTCAGTTGGACGACCTCCTCCGTTCGCTCGTCTCGGGCAGACTGACCGCAGACTGACGTGACATGCTCTTGGAGCGCATCGCCTCCCCGATCGACACCATCCCTTGCGCGCGCGTGGGGGGAAGCGGGACTACTGACGGGTCACCACTCGCGGGCAGGATTGGCGGCGTTGCCCTGATAGCGCAGGGCGCTCAGACCCAACACGCCCACGCATCGCCGGCCAGCTCGACGCGACCCCCCTCTTCCTCGTCCGAATTCGATCGAGACGCCTACGTCACTGGAGTTCTTCGCGTTGAGTTCGGTTTCCGGGTTGCCGCGTTCGGACCGGTCCGCGGGTCAGGCCCAATGCTTCAGCCCGAGCACCAGCCATGAGACCATGATCGTGCTCACGAAGGCCCGAAGCAGCGACAGGTGACCACCATGAGACGACGCACCGCGGCCGCCTTGACCGCACTCGCGATCCTCCCTCTCACCGCTTGTTCCGGCGCGCCGACCACCACCGAAGAGCTCAGCTACCAGGTCGACCAGCCCGTTTCCGCTCTTGTGGTCGCCGCTCGGGCCGCGAGCGTCGCCATTGAGGTTGGCGACGGCCCGGTCAGCGTCACCGAAGAGCACAGCTATTCCGGAAACAAGCCCACAACGACCCACGAGGTAGAGGGCCAGACGCTGCGGCTCACCGAATCCGGCTGCGGGGACAATCAAATACGCTGCGACATCGGCTACCGGATCCGGATGCCCAAAGCCATCTCGGCCGAGATCACCGCGCAGGCCGGCGCGGTAAAGGTCAACGGCCTGGCCGGCGACCTTGAGGTCACTACCGCAGCCGGTGCCGTGGAAGGCCGCGCCCTTACTAGCGCCGAGGTAGCTGTCACGACCGAAGCCGGAGCGGCGTCCCTGGAATTCACCGAGGCGCCAACCCTGGTCCGGGCCACCACCGGCCTCGGAGCCGTAGAACTCCGGGTCCCGGGCACCACAGCCTATGACGTCGATGTCCAAACCTCAGTCGGCCAAAGCAGCGTCAGCGTCGATACCGATTCCAAATCAGCCCACCGCATCGAGGTCCGCACCAACGTCGGCTCAATCAAGATCCAACCGCAACCCTGACCGACCGTGACCTGCCGGCCCGTCCCTACGATCCCGGAGCCCGAGGAGTACCTCTTCCGAGGAGTACCCCTTGATGTGGGATGAGACCGCCCGCGCGCGATGTGCGCAGGTCGATCGTCGGACCGTTCAGCTGTGACTCAGAGGTACCGGTCGAGCGCCGAGATGAGCCCGGGCCAGTTCCTACCGGGCAGTGTTCCGCTACATCTCAAGGATGCCGCTGACCGAAGATGTCCGTGTTCTGAGGGAACTTGAGGCCTGTACTTACGCCTAAGTGGGGCGGGTGGGGCTCGAACCCACGACCCAGGGATTATGAGTCCCTTGCTCTGACCGGCTGAGCTACCGCCCCAGGCACCACCGGACTCGTCGAGGGTCCAAACGGTGCCTGGGGAGTATCCCACGACGACGGCCCCGACCGCCCGTCCGCCAATGGCCTGAGGGCCCTAGGGTCGGGATAAACACCGTTCGAAGGAGTCTCATGTCCGATGCCGTCGTCGTCACCGCGTACTTCCGCCCCCGCGCCGAGACCCGCGAACGGGTCTTGGCCGCACTGCGGCCGGCCATCGAGGGCGTACACACCGAACCGGGCTGCCTGCTGTACGCCATCCATGACGCCCCCGACGGCTCCATCGTCATGATCGAGAAGTGGGCGTCGGTCGCCGAACTGGACGACCACGGCTCCTCGCCAGCCGTCCGACAGCTCAACATCGACCTCGACGGCCTGTTGGCCGAGCCGGTGGAGGTCGCCCGCCTGACGCCCATCCCGGTCGGCGATACGGGTCGAGGGGCCCTTTGAGCCGGTCGCTCAAGACGGGCAGGATGAGAACGTCTGGACCCAGCCAGGCAAGCGCATCGAGGTCACCGCGCCGACGCCAGGACAGCGCGTCGTGCGCCGGTCCCGGGCGCGGCGTGCCGTCGGTGATCCTGCCCAACCACAGCCGCATCTCGTAGTCGTCCGAGATCGGCCAACAGCGGCCCTCCGGATTCCGCAGTTCCTCGTCGACGACGATGGCGACCCCGAGTTCCTCGGCCAACTCTCGACGCAGGGCGGCCAGCGGGGACTCCCCCGGATTGACCTTGCCGCCCGGAAACTCCCATTGGCCGGCGAGTTCAGCCGGGATCCTCCGGCGGGCCGCCAGGACCTTCGTGGGAGCCGTGAGGTCGTCGACCAGGGCCGCGGCCACGACCAGGATCATCGATCTGGTGTACCCGATGAGCGTGCTCCGCGCACCTACGCCGTCCGCTCCTGTCCAACCCGGGACAGGCTCTGAGCGAGCCGGGTCAACCACTCGGCCACGCCCGGCGGTCCGTCCAAGATCAGATCCGACATGGCCGTGAGGGCATCCTCCTCGTGGGAAGCGGAGCACACCAGCAGGCCCTCGATTCCTTCTGTCCGCAGCTGCTCGACCGCGCGAAAGGCCGGCAGGTCCCCGAGGTCGTCACCGGCGAAGATCACCTGTCGAGCCCCCTTCTCGCTCACGATCTGCCGGAGCGCATCCCCCTTGTCGATGCCGTGCCCGCGGATCTCCAACACATTCTTGCCGGGCTCGATCTGCAGCGAATACCGCTGGGCGAGCTCGGTCAACGGCGACAGCAACCGGTCGAACGCCCCGGCTGGGTCGTCGAGTTGGCGGGTGTGGATTCCGATAGCCCGACCTTTGTGTTCGATTCGGACGCCCTCCAGGCCCAGCGAAGCCAGCACCGACGGCAACTCCTCCGCCACCCGGGTGATCTCCTCGGGATCAGGCGGCACGGAGAAGTCCCCGCTGGCCGCGTCCCAGCGTTCGACCCCGTACTGACCCAGCACCACCATCGACTCCAGGCCGGGCCGGCCGGCGAACCGTCCGAGCCGAACCGCCGTCTGCGCGGGCCGCCCCGTGATCACCACGATCGACCCGACCAACGGGCCGAGTTCGGCCAACGCGTTCACGGCCGCCGAGTCGGCGTACGCGTGCTCAGGATCCTCGATGATCGGCGCCAAGGTGCCGTCGAAGTCCATCCCGATCATCGTCTCGCGGGGCCGGGACATGATCGCTTGCATGGCCGAAATTCCTGCGTCGGAGACCGGTCCCGTAGGGGTCATAGGGCGAGCCTTGCAGATAGCGTCGAGCCGAAGACATCGGGTATCCGCACGGCGGGCGCATCGGCACAGCTGTCAACGGATAGGGTGCTACGTACGCCGTTGGGAGGCACGACGTCATGAGTCCGGACACGCCGAAGAAGCGGTCGAACCCACGAGCGAACACGGTGGAGATATCGACCGCCTCGTTCGTGGTCGTGGCCAATCGGCTGCCGGTCGACCGCGTCGAGAACCCGGACGGGTCTGTGGACTGGCGCACCTCCCCTGGCGGCCTGGTCACCGCCTTCGAGCCGGTGATGCGCATGCGGCAGGGAGCGTGGGTCGGCTGGCACGGCGCAGCGGACGAAGAGCTGGCACCCTTCCGGCACAACGATCTCGAGCTGGTGCCGGTCCCGGTGTCGGCGCTCGAGATCGAGGAGTACTACGAGGGGTTCTCGAATGCCACCTTGTGGCCCCTGTACCACGACGTCATCGCCACCCCGGTGTATCACCGGGAGTGGTGGGACTCCTACGTCGCCGTGAACCGGCGCTTCGCCGAGGCGGCCGCCGAGGTTGCTGATCATGGCGGCGTGGTCTGGGTGCAGGATTACCAGCTGCAGCTGGTGCCGCAGATGTTGCGCAACCTCCGAGCGGACCTGCGGATCGGCTACTTCCTGCACATTCCCTTCCCGCCGACCGAACTCTTCCAACAGTTGCCGTGGCGCAATCAGATCCTCGAAGGCCTGTTGGGCGCCGATCTGGTGGGGTTCCAGTTGCCCGGCGGCGCCCAGAACTTCGTTCGGCTGGTCCGGCAGCGGCTCAACTTCGAGACCCGGCGGGACCGCATCCGCACCCCGGACGGGCGCAACGTGCTCGCTCGCGCGTACCCGATCTCCATCGACGGGCAACAGCTGCACGAACTGGCCATGACCGAGGAGATCAAGGCGCGCGGCAAGCAGATCCGGCATGATCTCGGCGATCCGAAGGTGTTGTTCCTGGGGGTGGACCGGCTGGACTACACCAAGGGAATGCCCGAGCGGATCCGCGCGTACGGCGAACTGGTGGCCGAGGGCTCGATCGACCCCGAGGACGCGGTCTTCGTCCAGGTCGCCACTCCCTCGCGGGAACGGGTCGACCAGTACCGCAGGCTACGCGACGACATCGATCGCCTGGTCGGGCGGATCAACGGTGACATCGGCCGGCTGGGCCGGCCTCCCATCACCTATCTGCACACCTCCTATCCCCGGGAGGAGATGGCCGCGCTCTTCCGCGAGGCCGACGTCATGGTCGTCACCCCTCTCCGCGACGGGATGAACCTGGTGGCCAAGGAGTTCATCGCCAGCCGCGACGGTGACACGGGTGCGCTGGTGCTCAGCGAATTCGCCGGCGCGGCCAAGGAGTTGCGGCAGGCCTACCTCGTGAACCCGCACGACATCAACGGGCTGAAGGCAGCCCTGCTGTTGGCCATGAATGATTCCGACCGCAACAAAGCGCGCCGGATGCGCATCATGCGCCGGCACGTTCTCGAGCACGACATCGACCGCTGGGCGTCGGACTTCCTCCGCGACCTCGTCGGCGACGGGATCGACGACTCGTGACACTCCGCCTGGGCAGCGTGGTGATCAATTGCGCCAATCTGGAGGTGATGACCGCCTTTTGGGCCGCCGCGCTCGACCTTCGGGTGGGGCCGGCCTCTCCCGACGGCGACTTCCGGACCCTCGCCGGCGACATCGTCCAGCTGTCGCTCCAGGTCGCCCGGACGCCCGTGACCGCCCGAGACCAGATGCATCTTGACCTGTACACCCGCGAGCAATCCGAGGAAGTCTCGCGGTTGTTGGCCCTGGGCGCGACGTTCGTCCGCCATCACGAGGACCCCGACGACGACTACGTGGTGCTGAACGATCCGGAGGGCAACGAATTCTGCGTCTGCGCGCTGCCCACCCAGTGAGCGGGAAGTGAGCGGAGTGCGCGGGGCGTGAGCGGTTGGTGGAGCAAGACCCGCGGCTTGCCCCGCGCGACGTACGACTCATGGCTGGAATCGCTCCGCACGGTGCCGACGCGGCCAACACAGGTGTTGGCCTGGGCCGAGACGCGGGGTGGCTACGTGATCGGCAGTACCGCCGTGTTGTCGGTGCGATCGGGTTCGGACACCGAGTGGCGGCACACCGGCTGGCACGAAATGGAACGGGGCGGCTGGAACGCCGAGACCCGCAAGCTCAGCTGGTCCGAGTACGGCGGCCGGCGCGGCTCGGTCGAACTGACCGGCCCGGGGCGACTCCCGGAACTGTTCCGGGAGCGCGTCGCCGCCAGCATCGTGGTGGAGCGGTTCGTGCCGATCTCGGGCGACCGGGGCGTGGTGGTCAACGGGCGCCGAGACCTCGGCGCGGCCCGCCCACTGATCACCTGGCATGCCAGCCTCGGACGTGGCTTGACGTGGCGCACGGCTGGGCTGCAGGAGACCGTCGACATGGCCATGGCGGAGCTCCGCGCGGAATGGGATCCCGGCCAGGTTCCTTGATAAGGTCTCTATCCGCACCATCTGCGATCCCCTGTAGCTCAATTGGCAGAGCATTCGGCTGTTAACCGAAGGGTTGTTGGTTCGAGTCCAACCGGGGGAGCCAGCTAGGACCAGGCCGCATCGTACGGACACAGCAGGCGCAACTCCTCGAGCGCAGCCTGCTCGATCCGGCGGACGCGGCTGACTGCGATGCCGAGCCGGCCGGCCACCTCGGCGTAGCTGAGCGGTCCACCCGTCACGAATCCCAGTCTGAGCTCGAGGACCTGGCGATCCAACGTACGCAGCCGGTGCAGCAGGACGGACGGCTCGTTACTCGGCCCCGGATCGTCGGTGACCGCCCACGACTGGGCGTCTGTCTCGACCGCACTCAACGAGGTGGGTGGCAGGTGGGCGAGCAAGTCGGCCGTCCACAGCTCGGACCGCCCCACGGCGACCGCGATGTCCCGGGTGGTCGCCGCACGCCCCAACGTCTGGGTCAACGCCGCTTCGACCCCGCGGACGGCCCGGAGCTGAGTGGCTCGACTCGTGGGGAGGTTGAGATCGCCGAGCATCCGCGCCGCCGCCGAACCGGCGTACGCGCGGATCCAGAACAGCGCGTAGGTCGCGAATCGCAGGCCGCGCCGGTGATCGAAGCGCATCACCGCCGTCAGCAATCCCAGGCACCCCTCCTGGAAGACGTCAGCTTCGTTCGCGCCACTGCGGGCCGCGAACTGGTGGGACACCATCCGGACCAGCCGCAGATTGGCCTCGGTGAAGCGACGCTGGGCTGACTGGCCCTCGGTGACCAGTTGCTGCAGCTCCGCGACGGTGGCGCCGTCGGGACGACTACCGCTGCGAAGCGCCTCACCGGCGAACAATCCGGCCTCAATCTCGGCGGCGAGCTGCCGCTCCTGCTCGGCGGTCAGCAGCGCAGGACCTGCCCCAACCCCAGCGACGTTGTGCATGCCTCACGATGACTGGACGCGCCGCGTCGAGGGAACGGGTCGGCGCCGATCTGTGGACGGCGCGTTGGACCAGCTCAGTCCTCGGCTCCGATATAGCGCTCCTGCAGCTTCCTCACACGAGCCTCGAGCACGACGAGCTCGGAAAACATCTGGTTGTACTTGGTGGGATGTTCGACGGGGTTGGTGCGCTGCAGCTTCGACTTCAACTGCTGCACCGCCCGGGTCGCGGTGAGCAGCTGGAGCTTGGCCGAATTGGCCACCACATAACGCGCCGGCACAGTGCCCGTCCACGCCAGCGGCTCCACCGCGAGAGCGGCGACCAGCGAGCGGACCAGGTCGTTCTCCGCGGCAGCGGTGACCCGATGGACCCAGCTCCCGCTGGAGTCCTCGAGGTTGTGCTCGGTATTGGCCTTGTCGACGCTGGAGAACACCGCCGCATAGGCCGGATGGGTGAAGTCTTGAGCCGTCAGCCCGTCCCATGGCGGCTCGAAAAGCTGCGGGGCCTGGATAAGCAGCTTGCCCGTCTCGCGTTCGGTGGCGAGCATCCGGTCGTGCGGATCCGGTAGCAGCGAGCGCCCCGGTTCGCCCTCGGGCTCGGTCGGCGGTGCGCCAGCTGAGCCGGCGGCAGGAGCGGCTGCTCGGTGACGCGACCGAGACGCGGCCCGGGCCACCTCGAGCCGGACCTCCTCGATGTCCATCCCGAGCATGCCGGACAGTTCGCGGACGTAGCCGCCCACCAGGGCGGAGTCACGGATGCTCGCGACCAACGGCGAAGCTTCGCGGAGCGCCGCCAGGCGGCCGTCGGCCCGATCCAGGTCGTGGCGTTGCAGCACGTTCGCCATCACGAAGCGATAGAGCGGGACGCGGCGGGCGACGAGTTCACGGACCGCGGCGTCCCCGTGCTGCAGGCGTAGATCACAGGGGTCCAACCCGGTGGGTTCGATGGCCACGTACGTCTGGGCGATGAAGTTTTGGTCACCGGAGAACACCTTGAGGGCAGCAGCCTGGCCGGCGGCGTCCCCGTCGAAGGTGAAGATCACCTCGCCGCGGAACGCGTCGTGGTTGCCCATCAGCCGCCGCAACAGCCGGGCGTGATCGTCGCCGAAGGCGGTACCGCAGGAGGCCACCGCGGTGTCCACCCCGGCGAGGTGGGCCGCCATCACGTCGGTGTAACCCTCCACCACCACGGCTTGGGACTTGCGGCCGATCTGCTGCCGGGCCAGATCCAGCCCGTAGAGCACCTGAGATTTCTTGTACAGCGTGGTTTCCGGAGTGTTGAGGTACTTTGCGGGCATCCGGTCGTCGTCGTAGAGCCGACGGGCCCCGAAACCGACAACCTGCCGCCCGGAATCCCGGATCGGCCACAGCAGGCGGCCCTGGAAGAAATCCCAACCCGATTCCCGGATCAGACCACCCGCCACCAGCTCCGCATCACGAAAGCCACGTCCGTTGAGGTGCCGTCGGAGAGCTTTCCCGTCCGACGGGGCATACCCCACCGAGAACCGTTCGGCGGCGCTCCGGTCGAAGCCGCGGGCGTCGAGGAATTGGCGACCGGAGATGGCCTCCGCGCTTCCCAACTGCTCGCTGTAGAACTCTGCCGCCGACTGGTGCGCTTCCATCAATCGCACCCGGACGCCCGGTTCGGGTCGCGCTCCCCCGTCGGCCCCCCCATCGTTGGTGTACCGCAGCTGCACCCCCACCCGGTCGGCCAGCCGCTCCACCGCTTCGGCGAAGGACAGGTTGTCGATTTTCTGCACGAAGGTGATGACATCGCCCCCCTCGCCGCAGCCGAAGCAGTAGAAGAAGCCGCGGGCGGGGGTGACCTGGAAGCTCGGCGTCTTCTCGTCGTGGAACGGGCACAGGCCTTTCATCGACCCGCCGCCTGCGTTGCGCAACGTGAGGTACGAACCCACGATCTCATCGATCCGGGCACGTTCCCGGACGGTGGCGATGTCCTCGTC
>CAVVTA010000011.1:0-568803 GCA_963751045.1 uncultured Actinomycetota bacterium | reverse complement strand
CTCTGAGCCGGCGATGGCTGCTGGGCGGCGGCGCCGCACTAGGGGTGGGCCTGGCCGGTCTAGGAGTGCAGGCCGCCGCCGCTCAGCCGACACCGCGACGGCGGTGCGCCTCGGGACTCGGTGCGTTCCGCGGTCCGCTTCCTGCAGGGCGTGACCGACGCCTACCGCCCGACCGGCATGCGGCTCGTGCAGAGCTACTACGACGGATCCGGGCTGACCGACATCGGCTTCATCTACGACAACGCGCTGACGATCATCGCGCTGCTGGCCGGCGGGGACGTGACGCGTGCCCGCGCCATCGGGGACGCCTTGCTCTACGCCCAGAACAACGACGAGAGACACCGACGGCCGGCTGCGGCAGGCCTACCACGCCAACGACTTCGTCCACCCGAACGGCACGGCGCACTTCGGTTACGCAGTACAGCCTCGTCGGCACGGCGGTCGGCGACATGGCCTGGTCGGGGATCGCGCTGGCACAGCTGGCTCGTCGTACCCGGCAGAGCAGCTACCTCACCGCGGCCCGGCGGATCGCGCAGTGGATCCACAGCGAGACCTTCACCGACACCGGACTGGGTGGCTACGACTTCGGGGAGACCGCAGGGCTGGCGGGCTTCAAGTCGGCCGAGCACAACATCGACGTCTACGCGCTTCTTCCTGCTGATGGCCGATCTCACCGACCAGCCGATCTGGCGTACCGGCGAGCCCGAGCACGCGTGGGACTTCGTGGCCCGGATGTGGAACGCCGAGGACGGCTACTTCTGGACCGGGTCCAACGACGGCGCCACGATCAACAAGTCGCCGACGCAGCGACCGCTGGACGTTCAGACCTGGTTCTGGCTGGCCGCTCGCCGAGTCGCGATACGCCGAGGCGCTGGACTGGGCGCGCACCAATTTGGCCGTCACCGACACGCCGCAACGGACGAACTCGGACACTCACCGGCAACCAGAAGGTCACCGGGGTCGCGTTCGGCAGCGGCTCCCTCAAGGCGGACACCGAGACGCCGATCGATGCCTACCACGGCAATCCCGACACCGGCAGCGGTCTGGTTCGAGGGCACCGCCCAGCTGGCGTTGGCCCTTCGGGACCGCGATCGGCGCAGCGACCGTGCCGACGCAGAGGAGTTGATGGCCGCCATCGTTGGGCCCAGGGGAACCTGGGCGCGGGCCAGACCTACAACGGCAAGACCGATCCCCGGCGGCATCGTGGCCGCATCGTCACCGCTGAACACCGGCTTCGGCTTCGGCTACTACCAGCACCTGCACGTCGGCGCGACCTCCTGGTACGTCATGGCCGGCACCCGCACCAACCCCTACGTGTTCCCCGTAGGACCGCACCATCCCCGAACTGGTCACAGACGGCAGCCAGAGGCCGTTGGGGGGTGCCGTCTGTGACCATTTTCATTGAGCCGCTCGCGCCGGAGTCGCGCTGGGTCCCGGCTCCTTCGTCGTCATTCGCCGACGGAAAAGCGTGTCGGCTCTCTCCTCCTCAGCGCGCCGGAGCGCGATCCCACCGACGCTCGCGGCTCTGAGCCAGGTCAGGAGACCTTGAGGTCCTTCACCTCGGCGAGCAGCTGGCCGAGGGTGTCCTTGGCGTCGCCGAAGAGCAGGGTGGTGCCCGGCTCGAAGAGGAGCTCGTTCTCGATGCCGGCGAAACCGGGCCGCATCGAGCGCTTGAGGAACACGACCTGGCGGGCGGCGTTGGCGTGCAGGATCGGCATCCCGTAGATCGGCGCCCCCGGCGTGGTCTCGGCGGCCGGATTGACCACGTCGTTGGCGCCGACCACCAGCGCGACGTCGGCCTGCCGGAACTCCGGGTCGATCTCTTCGGCTTCCCTGAGCTGCTCGTACGGCACCTGCGCCTCCGCCAGCAGCACGTTCATGTGTCCCGGCATCCGGCCGGCGATGGGGTGGATCGCGTAGTCCACCTGGATCCCCCGCTCGGTCAGCACGTCGACCAGTTGGCGCAGTGTGTGCTGCGCCTGAGCGACCGCCAGACCGTACCCCGGCACGATGATCACCCGGTTCGCGTACGCCAGCAGGATGGCCACGTCGGCCGGGCTGACCGACTTGACCGGCCGGTCGCTCGCCTCGCCGGCCCCCAGGGTGGAACCGCCGCGCAGCGCCCCGAACAGCGTGGCCCCCAGCGGTCGGCCCATGGCGGTGGCCATCAGCTTGGTCAGCAGGGTGCCGGCCGCGCCCGACCAGCGTGCCGGCCACCAGCAGCAACGGGTTGCCCAGCACGTATCCGCTCGCCGCCACCGACAAACCCGTGAACGCGTTGAGCAGCGAGATGACGATCGGCACGTCCGCGCCGCCGACCGGCAGCACGAGCAGCACGCCGACCCCCGCCCCGATCAAGGCCAGCGCCAGACCGAGTACCAGCGACGGGACCAGCACGAGGCCGATGCGCGAAGCCGACCGCCGAGACCAGCGCGAACGCCGTACAGGATCGGGTAGCCGGCGAAGGTGATCGGCCGCCCGGTCATCAGCTCCTGCAACTTCAAGAACGTGACCACCGACCCGGTGAAACTGACCGATCCGACCACGATGGTGAAGGCCGTGGCGACCAGGTCGAAGACCGGGGCCGACCCGACCCGGGCCACCGCCTCGAGCTCGACCAGCGCCACGATCGCCGCCGCCGCGCCACCCACGCCGTTGAAGAGGGCGACCAGCTGCGGCATCTGGGTCATCCGCACCCGGTAGGCGCCGAGCGACCCCGATCACCGTGCCGACCCCGACCGCGACCAGGATCCAGACGAGATGATCGAGATCGCTGGCCAGGAAGACGATCACGCAGGCCAGCACCGCGCCGATCGCGCCGATGAGATTGCCGCGCCGGGCCGTACGGGGAGACGACAGCCCCTTGAGCGCCACGATGAAGCAGACCGCCGCCGCCAGATAGCCCAGCTGGGCCCACACCGGCGTCACCCCTCGCTCCGCGGCTCAATCACCGGCTGCGCCGAGGTTTCGGACGAAGTCCGACCGTCGAATCGTCCCGACGAAGGAGGGCTTGATTTGACGGAACCAGCAGAACGCGCGCGAAGCGCTCCACGCTCTTCGGCGGGACCGCGTAGCGGTCTCCGGGTGAACATCTGCAGCATCCGGTCGGTGACCACGAACCCGCCGGCCATGTTGATCGCCGCCAGCACCACCGCGACCAGGCTCAGCGCGAGCACCGGGGTGGACTCGGCCGTGCCGGCCACCGCGATGGCCCCGACCAGGATCACCCCGTGGATGGCGTTGGCGCCGGACATCAGCGGCGTATGCAGGGTCGAGGACACCTTGGAGATCACCTCGACGCCCACGAAGGCGGCCAACACGAAGATCGTCAACCAGGTGATCGCCTCACCCATCGGCCCCTCCTCCTTCGGTCACCCGCGACGGACTCCGGCGCCGTCGGTGTGGGTGACTCGATCCGCCCCGGGTGACGCACATGGCCGCCACGATCTCGTCGTCGAAGTCCGGCGCGAAGCCGTCCGGGCCGGTCATCAGATTGATCACCTGCCAGACGTTCTGGGCGTAGAGCCGGCTGGCCGGGTTCGGCATCTGACTGGCCACGTTGCTGCCGCCCCAGAGCTGCACCGACCCGGCCATCATCGCCCGGCCGGCCACGACGCCCTCGACGTTGCCCGCCGGAGTCCGCCGCCAGGTCGACCACCACCGAGCCGGGCTTCATCGCCGCCACCATCTCGGCCGTGACCAGAATCGGTGCGCGTCCGACCGGGCACCGCCGCGGTCGTGATGAGGGCGTCGGCCGCGGCGACGTACGGGGCGAGCAGCTCCCGCTGACGCTGCGCACGTTCCTCGCTCATCTCCCGGGCGTAACCGCCGGCGCCCTCCAGCGTGGGCAGGGCCAGGTCGATCGGCACCGCTCCGAGGGAGGCGATCTCCTCGGCGGCCGCCGCCCGCACGTCGTAGCCCCGGACCACGGCCCCCAGCCGTTTCGCGGTGGCGATGGCCTGCAGCCCCGCGACCCCGGCGCCGAGGACCAGGACCTCGGCCGGACGTACGGTGCCGGCGGCGGTCATGCTCAGCGGGAAGAACTGTCGCAGCCGCCCGGCCGCGACCACCGCACCGCGGTACCCGACCACCATGGCCTGCGAACTCAGGGCGTCCATCGGTTGGGCGCGGGAGATCCGCGGCACCAGTTCCATCGCGAAGGTCGTCACCCCGCGGTCTCGCCGGGCCGCCACCTCGGCTGGCTGGGCTCCGGTCGGGAAGAACGAACAGGTGGCGACGTCGGCCGCGGCCGGCTCCAGCTCGGCGGTCGGCACCGGCTGCACGCTCAGCACCAATCCGGCGCCTGCAACAGCGCGCCGGGTCCACGGTCGCGCCCGCTGCCGCGTACGCCGCGTCGGTGAACAACGCTGCCGTCCCACAGCCTGGTTCGACCGCCACCTCGTAGCCCGCTCGCACCAGCCGAGCGACCAGCTCGGGGGTCAGCGCCACTCGCGTCTCACCCGGAACGGTTTCTCTCCGGATGGCGATACGCACCCGCCGAACTTAGCCCACCTGGCGCCATCGGCCGCGCCGACCTCGCCGTTACCCGTGCCTCGAGTCAGTGGAAGATCAGCCTGCCAGGATGAGGAGGTGCGCAACCGCCGCTTCAGCCAGGTCGATGTCTTCTCCGCCGTTCCGTACGGCGGCAATCCACTCGCCGTGGTGCATGACGCCGAGGATCTGGACACCGAGGCCATGCAGCGATTCGCGGCGTGGACGAACCTGTCGGAGACGACCTTTCTGCTGGCGCCCCAGGACCCTCGCGCCGACTACCGGGTCCGGATCTTCACCCCCACCCAGGAGTTGCCGTTCGCGGGCCACCCCACCTTGGGCAGCGGCCACGCCTGGCTGACGGACGGCGCGACGCCCAGGAGCGCGGCCGAGATCGTTCAGGAGTGCGGTGCCGGTCTCGTGCGCCTACGCCGGACCGAGATCGGTCTGGCCTTCGCTGCACCACCACTGCAACGCTCCGGACCGGTGGACGAGGACCTGCTGCGACACGTGGCCGGGATGCTGAATCTGGACCGGACCGCGATCGTCGACGCCTCGTGGCTGGTCAACGGGCCGGAGTGGATCGGCGTGTTGCTGGACGGTGCCGAGGCGGTCCTCGGTGTCCGCCCGGGCGTGGTCGACGCCGACATCGGGATCGCCGGCCTCTACCCGCCGGGCTCGCCGGAGAGTCTCGAAGTCCGCGCCTTCTTCCCGGTCGGGGGATCCACGGCCGAGGATCCGGTCACGGGGAGCCTGAACGCCGCCCTGGCCCAGTGGTTGCTCGGCTCCGGCCGCCTCACCGCCCCGTACGTCGCCCGGCAGGGCACCGTTCTCGGCCGCTCGGGTCTGGTGCACATCACCGCGGACGCCAGCACGAACGAGAAGAGACGAGACAGAGACGAGAACAGAGATCAACGAGACAGAGATCTGGGTCGGCGGCGGCACGATCACCCGGATCGAGGGCTACGTCGAGCTCTAGAACCCAACCGGTCAGGCCTCGCGCACCCGGACGGGGATCCGGTGCCAGCCCGTGGCGCCGTCAGGGGCGGGCGGCGCGACCGCGTCGGTCTGCACCTCACCGTCCGCGTCGACCGCCCGCACGGTCAACTCGTGCGGCGCCCGGCTCGGCGTCCCAGTCGAAGCGCCATTGCCGCCAGGTGTCCGGCCCGGTGACCGCGGCCAGTTCTGCGTCCTGCCACTCGCCGTCGTCGACCCGGACCTGCACCTTGGCGATCCCGGTGTGCTGCGCCCAGGCCACCCCGGCGACCACGACCCGACCGACCTCGACGGTCGGGTCTGCCGGCACGTCGATCCGGGAGGCCAGCTTGATCGGACCCCGGGCGGACCAGCCGAGCGGCGTCCAATAGCCCTGGTCGGCGGCGAACGTGGTCACCTTGAGCTCGGTCACCCACTTGGTCGCCGACACGTAGCCGTACAGCCCGGGCACCACCATCCGGACCGGAAAGCCGTGCTCGACCGGAAGCGGCTTACCATTCATGCCCACGGCCAGCAGCGATTGGCGGTCGTCGTCCAGCAGCACGCTGAGCGGCGTGCCCGCCGTCCACCCGTCATGACTCCGGGACAACACCATGTCGGCGTCCGCGCCGCGGGCGAGCCTCGGCGAGCAGCTCCCGGATCGGCAGACCGAGCCAGGTGGCGTTGCCGACGAGATTGCCGCCGACCTGATTCGAGACACAGGTCAGGGTGGTCATGTGCTCGGTCAGCGGCCGGGCCAGCAGCTCGGCGAAGCTGATGGTGATCTCCTGCTCGACCATCCCGGTGACCTTGAGCGTCCACTCGTCGGGGTCGATCACCGGCAGCTGCAGCGCGGTGTCGATCCGGTAGAACGTCCCCGTTCGGGGTCACGTACGGACTCAGGCCCGGCACGCGCAGGTCCGCTCCGGCCGGGATCGGCTTGCCGGGCCTGACGGCGCCGGGGAGCTGGATCCTGGCTCGTGCCTCGGCGATCTTGGCCGCGGCGCTGACGAGAGCCCGGCCGGCCACCGCCGCGACGGCGGCCGCCGCCCCGATCAGCACCGTGGCGCGCAGGAAGCTGCGCCGCTGCACCACGACCGGACCGCACAGTTCGGGCGCCGGCGGCTCGGTCACCGGTCGGATCTTGAGCGGGGCGGGTCGGCGGCTCGGGTTGAGCGAGCTCGGACGCCGCCCGTACGGAACGGACGCAACCGTTTGATCAGCAGATGCAGCACAGAGTAACCCGCGACCAGACCGATCATGGTCGGCAGCACCGCCTGGATCTGCCCGGGCAGCCGGCTGAGCACGGCAGCGATGCCGACCAGCGGCGACCGCGGCGAACACGAGCGGCCCCGGCTGTACCGCCGGCGAAGTTCCATCTGGCCGGCGATGGCGCACAAGGTGAGCACCGCTACCGCGATGATCATCGAGCAGGACGGGCTTGTCGGCCGTCCCGAGGGTTTCCTTGCCCCAGTTGACCAACGGCGCCGGCAGCAGGTCGATGATGGTCGAACCGACCGCGGTCAGCGGGGCGGCCGCCGGAGCCAGGAACCAGGAGGCGAGGTCCGCGATCGCCAGGCCGGTCAGGCCGCCAACGACACCGGCCAGCCGGGCCAGGCCGATCGGTCCGGCTGCGCTGCACGACGTCAATCTTGCCTCACACGGTGAAATCACAGCTTGGCTCGAGCGGGAAGCTAGTGACCCATGGAAACCCCGTCCTGTGTCGCCTACCGCCGGGGCTGGATCGACGATCCGGACGCGGTCTTCACCGAGCTGCAGGCCCAGATCGGCTGGGAGCAGCACGCCATCCGGATCCACGGCCGCACCTGCCGACCCCGCGGCTGACCGCGTGGATGGGCGACACGCCTACCGCTACTCCGGGCTGATCAACGAGCCGCAGCCGTGGCCGGTGGCGCTGGCCGCGCTGCGCGACCGGCTGAGCGCCGAGCTCGGCGTCGGGTTCAACTCCTGCCTGGCCAACCTGTACCGCGACGGCACGCGACTCGATGGGCTACCACGCCGACGACGAGCCGGAGCTCGGTCCGCGCCCGTGATCGCCTCGCTCAGCCTGGGCGCGCGGCGGCGGTTCGCGATCCGGCATCGGACCACCAAGCGAGCGCTGGACCTGGGAGCTGGGCGCGGGAGACCTGCTGGTCATGTCCGGGGAATCGCAGCGCGACTACCTGCACGCGGTCCCGAAGACCGCCCGGCCCGTCGGTCCGAGGATGAACCTCACCTTCCGGCACTTCGCACCCGCCTAGCGGTGCCCATCAGTCGAAGTGCTAGACAGACCGGGTAGCCACCGGAGGAGTTGGAATGACCGACATCGATACCCTGCTGACCGAGCTGACCCTGGAAGAGAAGGCCTCGTTGTGCCTCGGTCCGGACTTCTGGCGCACGGCGGCGGTGGAGCGGCTCGGCATCGGCGAGATCATGGTCTCCGACGGGCCGCACGGGCTGCGGGCTCAACTGAAGGAGGCCGACCACGTCGGCCTGTCCGGCAGCGAACCCGCCACCTGCTTCCCGACCGCGTCGGGCATCGGCTCATCGTGGAACCGGGACCTGCTCGCCGAGGTGGGTGAGGCGCTCGGCCGGGAAGCCAGCCGGCTCAAGATCTCGGTCATCCTCGGACCCGGCATCAACATCAAGCGGTCACCGCTGTGCGGGCGCAACTTCGAGTACGTCTCGGAGGACCCCTACCTGTCGGGCGCCCTGGCCACCGCCATGGTCAACGGCATCCAGAGCCAGGGCGTCGGCACGTCGGTCAAGCACTTCGCGGCCAACAACCAGGAGGACGACCGGCTCCGGGTCAGCGCCGAGGTGGACGAGCGGACCCTGCGCGAGATCTACCTGCCGGCCTTCGAGGCGGTGGTCAAGGACTCGCAGCCCTGGACGGTGATGTGCGCCTACAACAAGATCAACGGCACGTACGCCTCCGAGCACCGCTGGCTGCTGACCGAGGTGCTACGCGACGAGTGGGGCTTCGACGGCGTGGTGGTGTCGGACTGGGGCGCGGTGCACGACCGGGTCGCGGCCCTGGCCGCCGGTCTGGACCTGGAGATGCCGCCCAATCTCGGGCGTCAGCGACGCCGCGGTGATCGCGGCCGTCCGGTCCGGCGAGCTGGACGAGGCGGTGCTGGACGAGACCGTCCGGCGGATGCTGCGGCTGGTCGAGCAGTGCGCAGCCCGCCCTGGCCGAACCGGCGACCGTGGACTTCGACGCGCACCACGCGCTGGCCCGCCGGGCGGCCGCCGAGTCGGCGGTGCTGCTCAAGAACGACGGCGGCGTGCTGCCGCTGCGCCCCGAGCCGGGCAGCACCGTCGCGGTGATCGGTGAGTTCGCCCGGACCCCGCGCTACCAGGGCGCCGGCAGCTCCCAGGTGAACCCGACCCGGGTCGACGTCGCGCTCGACGAGCTCGGCGCGGCCTGCGGCGAGGGGGTCAACGTGAGTTTCAGCCGCCGGCTTCGGCGTCGGGGACGACCGAGGACGACGAGCAGCTGGCCGCCGAGGCGGTCGACGGCCGCCCGGACGGCCGACCACGTGCTGGTCTTCCTGGGCCTGCCGGCCAGCGACGAGTCCGAGGGCTTCGACCGGACCACATCTGGATCTGCCGGCCAACCAGCTGGCGCTGGTCGAGGCCCTGGCGGCCGTCCACGACCGGCTGATCGTGGTGCTGGCCAACGGCTCGGTGGTGCGGATGTCGACCTGGCAGCAGCACGCCGCCGCGATCCTGGAGTGCTGGCTGGGCGGTCAGGCCGCCGGCGGAGCCGCCGCCGATCTGATCACCGGCGCCGCCAACCCGTCGGGGAAGCTGGCCGAGACGGTGCCGCTGCGGCTGGAGGACAACTCGTCGTACTTCAACTTCCCGGGTGACTCACGGGATCGTCCGCTACGGCGAGGGCCTCTTCGTCGGCTACCGGGCGTACGACCGGGCCGACCAGGAGGTCAGCTTCCCGTTCGGCTTCGGCCTGTCCTACTCGACCTTCGAGCAGAGCGATCTCGAGGTCGAGGTCAGCGGGTCGGTGGCCGACGGGGATCTCTCCGTGCGCGTGCGGGCTACGGTCACCAACACCGGTGCGGTCGCCGGCGGCGAGGTGGTCCAGGTCTACGTCGGCGATCGGGAGTCGCAGCGCCGCCCGGCCCGTACGGGAGTTGAAGGGCTTCGCCAAGGTGTTCCTGGAGCCCGGCGAGAGTTCGACCGGTCGACGTCGAGCTGGACGAGCGGTCGTTCGCGTTCTGGTCGACCCGCGAGCGACGACTGGGTGGTGGAGAGCGGCGAGTTCGAGATCGCGGTCGGCTCGTCCTCCCGGGACCTGCCGCTGCGCGAGGTGATCACGCTCGAGGCGCCGTCGCGCGGCAGCGCGCGCTGGACGGCGACTCCACGCTGCACGAGTGGCTGGCCGACGAGCGCGGCCGCGCCCTGCTCACCAGCAACGGCACCCCGCCCCTGCTGCAGGATCCGGAGTTGATCAAGGTGATCGGCACCATGCCGATGCACACCCTGGCCGCCTTCAACATGGGCCTCAACCACGACAGCAACGCCTGAAGCTCACTCGGCGGCTCGGCCCGACCGTCTGCGGCCGGAGCTGCAGCGCCCGATCCGAGGGCCTGGTTCCTCGGCACGTCGTCCCGTCCTCGATGGCGGCGGTGAACTGGGAGTTGTACAGCTCCCAGTAGGCGCCGCGGGCCTCCAGCAGCTCGTAGTGGGAGCCCTGCTCGACGATCGCGCCCGACTCCATCACCAAGATCACGTCGGCGTCGCGGATGGTGGAGAGCCGGTGCGCGATGACGAAGCTGGTGCGGTCGGAACGCAGCGCGGCCATGGCTCGCTGCACCAGCACCTCGGTCCGGGTGTCGACCGAGCTGGTCGCCTCGTCCAAGATCAACAGCGCCGGATCGGCCAGGAAGGCGCGGGCGATGGTGATCAACTGCTTCTCGCCGGCACTGATGTTGCTGCCCTCCTCGTCGATCACCGTGTCGTAGCCGTCCGGCAGGGAGTGCACGAACCGGTCGACGTAGGTGGCCTCGGCGGCGGCCTGGATCTCGTCCTCGCTGGCCTCCGGCCGTCCGTACGCGATGTTGTCCCGGATGGTGCCGTGGAACAGCCAGGTGTCCTGCAGCACCATGCCGATCTGCGCCCGCAGCAGCGGCCGCGGCACGGTCGCGATGTCCACCCCGTCCAGGGTGATCCGGCCGGCGTCCAGCTCGTAGAAGCGCATGATCAGGTTCACCAGGGTGGTCTTGCCGGCCCCGGTCGGACCGACGATGGCCACCGTCTGCCCCGGCTCGGCCACCAGCGACAGGTCGGTGATCAGCGGCTTGCTCGGCACGTACGCGAAGGAGACGTGCTCGAACGCCACCCGGCCGCGGGTCGGGTTCAGCCGGCCCGGCTCGTCGGCGTGCTCCTCCTCGACGTCGAGGACCTCGAACACCCGCTCCGCCGAGGCCACCCCGGACTGCAGCAGGTTGGCCATCGAGGCCAGCTGGGTCAGCGGCTGGGTGAACATCCGGCTGTACTGGATGAAGGCCTGTACGTCGCCGAGGTTCATGGTGCCGGTGGCCACCCGCAGCCCGCCGACCACCGCGATGATCACGTAGTTGAGGTTCCCGAGGAAGAACACCGCCGGCATGATGATGCCGGAGACGAACTGGGCCCCGAAGCTGGACTCGGAAGAGATTCGCGTTGTGCTCCGCGAAGGCGGCCTCGACCTCCTGCCGGCGGCCGAACACCTTGACCAGCGACTGGCCGGTGAAGGCCTCCTCGATGTGGGCGTTGAGCTCGCCCGTCGCCTTCCACTGGGCCACGAACAGCTTCTGCGACCGCTTGCCGATGACGCCGGCGACCAGCACGGTGGCCGGGATGGTGACCAGGGCGATCAGGGCCAGGGTCGGGGAGACCACGAACATCATGATCAGGACGCCGACCACGGTGAGCAACGAGGTCAGCAGCTGGCTCAGGGTCTGCTGCAGGGCCTGGGCGATGTTGTCGATGTCGTTGGTGACCCGGCTCAGCAGCTCTCCGCGCGGCGATCGGTCGAAGTAGCTCAACGGCAGCCGGTTGAGCTTGGCCTGGACCCGGTTGCGCATGGTGAAGATCGAGCGCTGCACCGCCCCGTTCAGCAGATAACCCTGGAGCCAGAGCAGCAGCGAGCTGACCACGTAGAGCGCGAGGGCGATCATGCAGCAGATTGCCGAGCGCGGCGAAGTCGATGCCCTGTCCGGGCGTGATGTCCAGCCGCTCCACCAGGTCGGCGAAGGTGCCCTGACCGCTGGCCCGCAGCTGTTCGACCACCTGCGCCTTGCTCTGCCCGGCGGCGAACTGCTTGCCGATCACGCCCGGTGAAGATCACGTTCGTGGCCCAGCCGAGGATGATCGGGCCGATCACGCTGAACACGATGCCGACGGTCGCCAGGGCGACGCAGACGATCAGGATCCAGCGCTCGGGCGACAGATGGGAGAGCAGCCGCCGCAGCGACGGCCCGAAGTTCAACGACTTCTCGGCCGCGATCGGGGCGCCCGGGAACCGGGAGACCTGCGACGGCTGGTACTTCGGGCGTTCCGGCGCCTTGTTCAGCACGCCCTCCTCGTGCCCTGAGCTTGTCGAAGGGTCGCCGGGTTCGTCGGGGGCCGTCTCCGAGCTCGCTCATCGCACACATGCCGGTGTCCGGTGCCGCTCCTCATGCGTGCCGCCTCCTCGGCGCTGAGCTGGGAGTCGACGATCTCGGCGTACGTGGGGCAGCTGCTCGAGCAGCTCGACGTGGGTGCCGGAGCCGACCACCCGCCCGTCCTCGAGGACCAGGATCTTGTCGGCCTCGGCGATGGTGGCCACCCGCTGGCCGACGATGATCACGCAGGCGTCGGTGGTCTCCCGTTTCAGCGCCGCCCGGAGCCGCGCGTCGGTGGCGACGTCCAGGGCGGAGAACGAGTCGTCGAAGATGTAGATCTCCGGCTTCTTGACCAGAGCGCGGGCGATCGAGAGCCGCTGCCGCTGACCCCCGGACACGTTGGTGCCGCCCTGGGCGATGGGCGCCTCCAACTGGCCGGCCATCTGCGCCACGAAGTCGTCGGCCTGGGCCACCCGCAGGGCGTGCCACAGTTCGTCGTCGGTCGCGTCCGGGTTGCCGTACCGGAGGTTGCTGGCCACCGTGCCGGTGAACAGGAACGGCTTCTGCGGTACGAGTCCGATCCGGCTCCACAGCAACTCCGGCTCCAGCTCCCGGACGTCCACCTCATCGACCAGCACCCGGCCGGCAGTGGCGTCGAACAGCCGCGGAAGCAGCGAGATCAGCGTGGTCTTGCCGGCCCCGGTGGAGCCGATGATGGCGGTCGTCTCGCCCGGCTTGGCGGTGAACGTCACGTTGCACAGGACCGGGAAGTCCGCGCCCGGATAGGTGAACCCGGCGTCCTCCAGCCGGACCACCGACGAGGTCGGCAGGCTCGTCACCGGGTTCGGCGCGGTGACCACGGTCGAGGCCGTGTCGAGCACCTCGCCGATCCGCTCCGCGCACACGATGGCCCGCGGGGCCAGCATCAACAAGAAGGTGGCCATCATCACGGCCATCAGGATCTGCACCAGATAGGTCAAGAACGCGGTCAGTGAGCCGATCTGCATCTGGCCGCTGTCCACCCGCATGGCGCCGAACCACAGCACCGCGACGCTGAACACGTTCAAGATCAACATGACCAGCGGGAACATGATCGCCAGCCGCCGGCCGACCGCCAGCTGGGTGCTGGTCAGTTCGCCGCTGGCCCGGGCGAACCGCTCGGTCTCGTACGGTTCGCGCACGAAGGCCCGCACGACCCGGATGCCGCCGATCTGCTCGCGCAGGATCCGGTTGACCACGTCGATCCGGCCCTGCATCAGCCGGAACAGCGGCGGCAGTCCGCGAACGACCGCGAGGATGGAGAGGGCGAGGGCCGGCACGGCCACCGCCACCAGCCAGGACAGTCCGACGTCCTCCTGCAGAGCCATGAAGATGCCGCCGACCATGGTGATCGGGGCCGACAGGATGACGGTGGCCGACATCACCACGAGCATCTGGACCTGCTGGACGTCGTTGGTGTTCCGGGTGATCAACGACGGGGCCCCGTACGAGTTGAGCTCACGGGCCGAGAAGGTCAGCACCCGCTCGAAGATCGCCCCGCGCACGTCCCGCCCGAAGGCCATCGCGGTCTTGGCGCCGAAGTAGACCGAGCCGATCGAGCAGATGATCTGCACCGCGCTGACGGCGAGCATGATCCCGCCGAGGGACCAGATCAGTGCGGTGTCGCCCTGGGCCACCCCGTCGTCGATGATCGACGCATTCAGGCTCGGCAGGTACAGCGCGGCCATCGTCCCGACCAGGGACAACAGCACCGTGCCGATGATCATCGAACGGTACGGCGCCAGGTACTGCCGCAGCAGGCGGATCAGCATGTCCGTGCCCTGAGCCTGTCGAAGGGTCGGAACAGTCGAGGCTGGTCGACCGACTCCCGTGCAGCAGCACCCGAACCAGCACAGCAGGCTCGTACGGGGGGCGAACAGACAGCATGGGATGGGTGACGGCGAAGGTCAGGCAGCGGAGCAGATCGGCCGCCTCCTTGGGGGGCACACAGAGCCGATCGGAGTCCGGGCGGATGAGCGCCGTCAGGGTGGCGTTGAGGAGCCGATTGTCCTCGGTGTGCTTCAGGTGCGAGGCGTCGTCGGGTTGTGGACGGTAGCGCAGAGCGTGGAACAGGGCGAACACGCGGCGCATCCGGTGCTGGAGGATCGCCACCGCCTGCTCGAGACGCTGCTCGAGCTCCAGCCCCCGATCGATCCGGCCGATCTCCAGGCAGGTGCGGCGCATGTCGAACGCGTCGGCCACCACGGTGTCGATCAGCTCCTCCTTGGTCGCGAACACCCGGAAGATCGTGCCCTCCGCGATGCCGGCGGCCTCGGCGATCTGGCGGGTGCTCACCTCGCGGCCCCAACGCTGCAGCAACGGCTCGGTGGCCGCGAGGATCGCGGCCCGCCGTTCGTCAGCGGGCAGTGGGGTGGCGCGTGGCATGGCCCGAGTGTAATGAGTGAGCACTCACTCAACAAGGGCCCGAGTTCGATTAGAGTATGGGTCCGACAAGCGACAAGCAGGAGTGGACCGTGGGGCTGGGCTCATTGGCAGACCGATCGTTCGAAGCGGTGATCTTCGACATGGACGGCACCTTGATCGATTCCACCCCGGCGGTGCTGCGCTCCTGGAAGACCTGGGCCATCGAACACGACGTCACCCCCGCCGAATTGCTGCAGCACCACGGCATCCCCTCGGCCGGGGTCGTCCGGCTGGTGCTCGCGGAGGACCGGCAGGCCAGCGCCATCCAACGCATCAACGAACTCGAGCTGGCCGACGTCGGTGACATCGTGGTGCTGCCCGGCGCCGTCGACGCGTTGAGCGCGTTGCGGGACGCCAAGAACGCCATCGCCACCTCGTGCACCATCCCGTTGGCCAAGGCCCGGATCGAGGCCGCCGACCTGGTTCCCCCATCGGTCCTGGTCACTGCCGACGACGTACCGCGAGGCAAACCGGCACCCGACCCCTACCTCGAGGCGGCGGCGCGGCTGGGCGTGGACCCGGGCCGTTGCCTGGTCGTCGAAGACGCGCCGGCGGGACTCTCCTCTGCTCGCGAAGCCGGCTGCATCACGCTGGCCGTGGTCACCACCACACCGGAGGACGAGCTGGACGCCGACGCCATCGTGCCGGACCTCTCGCACGTGCGCTTTCGCGTTGCGGACGACGGTCTCATCCAGGTGTCCACGCAGCCCTCTTGAGTCGCGCGGCTGCTCGGACGCGCCGCGGGCTCAGCCGGTCTTGCGGCGGAAGACCCGTTTGCTCTCCACCGGGCCGTGCGGCTGGCTGGAATCCTTGCCGCCGTCGAGGTGCGCCTCGCCGGTGCGGCGGTCCTGCTTCGCCGCCAGCGCCTCGCGGAACTTCCGCTTGGTCTCGTCCTCAGCCTTCGGGTCGGACTTCTTCGAGCCTTTGCCGGTCATGTGCCCATCCTTCCCTACTCGTTCCTGTGCAGTTGCGGCCCGTCCGCCAGCAGGGTAGTGGGCCGGATACTGCACAGTCGGCGTAAAGCTCAGCTCTGCTGGGGCCATTGGGACGGCGGTGGCGGCCAGGACTGTGCGGGAGTCCCCTGTGAGCTGGGCGACTGGGGCGGCTGCCACGGAGCCTCCTGGTCCGACCCTTGGTCGACCGAGCCGTCCTCCTCAGGTGCGGCAGACTGCTCATCGCCCGAGGTGTCGGCGACCTCGTCGATCGGCTCGAGTCTGACCGCCGTGCCGTAGGCCGCAACCTCGCTCATCGCCTGGGTGATCTCACTGCAGTCGAAGCGGAGGCCGAGCACCGCGTCGGCGCCGGCCGCCTCGGCCATCGACGTCATCTTGGCCACGGCCGCCTGGCGGGAGTCGGTCAGCATGATGGCGTAGCCGTCCTGGGCGCTGCCGGACCGCAGTTCAGGCGGCAGCTCACGGCTCCGGGCCACGATGCCGACCACGTCGCCGACCACCTCGGCGATCTCCCTTCCCGGCAACGCGTCAAGGGTCACGACCGGGATCGAGCGGACCACCACGGACGGTTTGCGCGTGTTCTGGGCCACCCACTGTCCCTGCCCGGGTTGCTGCGGCGGGTAGCCCGGCTGCGGCTGGAGCCTGCCCGTACCCGGGTTGCGGCTGCCCGTACGGATTCGGGGCCGGTTGTCCGTATCCCGGCTGCTGCGGAGGCTGACCGTACGGGTTCTGCGCGGGCGGCTGACCGTACGGATTCTGTCCCGGCTGGCCGTAACCCGGCTGCTGCGGCGGGCGCCCGTACGGGTTCTGCCCATAGGGCGGCTGCTGGCCGTAGTTGCTCATGACCTCAACGATAGTCCGGTCGTCAGCCGAGCTGGGTCATCTCCACGGTCACGAACATCTCCGAGCTGGCGCCGCCGGAGTACGTGCCGCGCAACGGGGCCACATCGCCGTAGTCCCGGCCGTGCCCGACCCGCACGTACTGCTCCGACATCCGCTGCCGCAACGTCGGGTCATAGGCGACCCAGCTGCCACACCACCATTCCACCCAGGAGTGTGATTCGCCGGTCACCGTGGCGTTGGCTTCGGCGTGCCGGGCGGGGTGCAGATATCCCGACACGTACCGGGCCGGGATGCCGATCGACCGGAGCGCGCCGATGACCAGGTGGGAGTAGTCCTGGCACACCCCCTGCCCGCCCTCCCACACGTCGGCCGCCGCACTGGTCACGTTGGTGGAGCCCTGCTCGTAGCTGACGTGCTCGCCCACCAGGGCACAGATGTCGAGCGCGGCCAGTCGCGGGGGCTGATCGGCCGCCGCCTGGGCCAGCGCCGAGCAATTCCTCCGGCGGGCGGGTTCGCCAACCGACGGTCAGGAACTCCGACATGGAGTCGGTGACTCCGCGGTCGTGCAGGGCCGGCCAGCCGAGGTCGTTCTCGGCCACCCGGCGCTCCGTGTCCCAGGCGAGATCGTCGCCGCGGGTCTCCACGACCGCCTGGGCCTGCACCGTCAGCCGTTCGTGCCGCTCGTGCACCTCGAACGTGGTCACCGCGGTGCCCCAGTAGTCGGTGTAGGAGAAGCTCCAGGCCGCGGGATCGATGCTGACCCGGCTGCTCCACACCCGTCTGGTCGCCGGTGCTGGCCGGCGTCATCCGCGCCTCGTTGTAGGAGGCAGCGACCCGCGACGCGTACCGGAAGCCGGTCTTGTGGTTGATGTTGAGCCGCATCTCAGCGTGTCCCCTCGGTGATCCAGGCCTTCGGGTCGGCGGCGGCGAAGAACGTCGCCGACACCAGTGCGGTCACCTCGGCACAGACGGTCTGCACGCGCGGTCATCTCCTCCCCCAGGTCCCCGAGCAGTTCCTCGATCGCGGTGTACTCCAGTCGCGCGCGTTGCCGCCCGAGCATCCGTACGCCATCGGCGACCCGGTCGGCGCCGGTGGGATTGGCCAGCGCCAGCTTCTCCAGGCATTCCGAGGCCGCCCGTAGGCCGTGCATGATCGATCGCGGGAACCGGGCGTCGACGATCAGGAACCGGGCCGCATCCCGGTCGGTGTGCAGCCCGCGATGGGTGCGGAGGAAGGCGTCGTAGCCGCCCGCGCCGCGCAGCACCGACGGCCAGTTGGTGCTGCCCGTGGTCAAGGCGGCGGAGGCGACCATCCGCGAGGTCATGTCGGCCTGCTCGACACTGCGGCCGAGCAGCAGGAACTGCCAGCCGTCGTCGCGCACCATCGTGCTCCGGGCGATCCCGGTGAACAGGGCACTGCGCTGCCGTACCCAGTCCAGGAACGGATAGGTGCGGGCGGTGTTGAAGTGCCCGTCGGGCAGCCGCTGCCAGGTGGTGTTGATGCACTCCCACAGCTCCAGCGGAATCACCTCGCGGGCCCGTCGGGCGTTGTCCCGGGCCGCCGCCCAGGTGGCGAAGATCGAGGTCGGCGCCGCTCGGTCGTAGCAGAGGAAGCGCAACAGGTCCCCCGCGTGCGGCTGCTCGACACCGTCGACGCTCATCAGGGCGAGCAGGTTGTGGCAGGCGTCCGACTCGGCCTGGGAATTGTCCTCGCTCAGCATCCGCAGGTGGGTCTGCAGCAGTCGGGCGGTGTCGTCGGAGCGTTCGACGTACCGGCCGATCCAGAACAGCGATTCCGCGATCCGGCTCAGCATTCGCGCACTCCCGAGATCTTGCTGCTGCTGCTCCTGCTGTGTTGGACGCCGCCCGTGGCCCCCGGGGTTCGGCCGACGGTGAGGGGTACGGCGCTCGGCAGCGGCGGCAGCTTCGTCAAGGGCGCCAGGGGCGGGAGCGGTGGCAGCGGCAGCACGGACGCCGGCTCGGGAGCTCGGGACGGCTCGGGCTGGGGCTCCGGCGTGGGCGCGGGAGCGACCTCGGCTTCCACCTCCGGATCCTGCGCGAGGGCCATCTCCTCGTCGGCCGGCTCCTCCTCGTCGGTGGTCGGCAACGACACCGGCGGCCCGAGCACCCAGGTGTCCTTGCTGCCGCCGCCCTGGCTGCTGTTGACCACCAGTTCACCAGCCGGCAGGGCGACGCGGGTCAACCCGCCGGGCAGCACCCAGATGTCGTCGCCGCTGTTCACCGCGAACGGGCGCAGGTCCACGTGCCGAGGTTCCAGTCGATGGTCGGACTCGCGGCTCGTCTTTCCCGGCACCCTCGATCAGGGTCGGCACGGTCGACAGCTGCACCACCGGCTGGGCGATCCAGCCGCGGGGGTCGGTGGTGACCCGGCGGCGGAGCGCGTCCAGTTCCGCGGCCGTCGCGCGGGGCCCGATCACGATCCCCTTGCCGCCGGATCCGTCGACGGGCTTGACGACCAGCTCGTCGAGCCGGTCCAGCACCTCCTCGCGGGCCTCGTCCTCCTCCAGCCGCCAGGTGTCGACGTTGGCGATGATCGGCTCCTGGTGCAGGTAGTAGCGGATCAGGTCCGGCACGTAGGTGTAGATCAACTTGTCGTCGGCCACCCCGTTGCCGATGGCGTTGGCCAGCCCCACCCCACCGGTACGGACGGCGTTCACCAGCCCGGGCACGCCGAGCATCGAGTCGCCGCGGAAGTGCACCGGGTCGATGAATTCGTCGTCGATCCGTCGATAGATCACGTCGACCCGCTGCAGCCCGCCCGTGGTGCGCATGAACACCTTGCCGCGGCGGCACTCCAGGTCGCGGCCCTCGACCAGCTCCACGCCCATGGTGCGGGCCAGCAGGGTGTGCTCGAAGTAGGCGGAGTTGAAGACGCCCGGGGTCAGCACCACCACGGTCGGGTCGTCGACACCGCTGGGCGCCGCGGCTCGCAGCGCGGCCAGCAGCCGTTGCGGGTAGCCGGCCACCGGACGGATCGCCTGGTGGCTGAACGCGTCCGGCATCGCGGTGATCATGGCGCTGCGGTTGGTCATGACGTACGAGACGCCGCTCGGCACCCGGACGTTGTCCTCCAGCACCCGGACGTCCCCGGCGGGGTTCGGATCAGATCGACGCCGGCCACGTGGACCCGGACCCCGTTGGCGGGCTGGATGCCCCAGACCGCGCGGTGGTAGTGGGTCGAGGAGGAGACCAGCTGTCGCGGGATGACCCCGTCGGTGATCACCCGGGCCTCGGCGTACACGTCGGAGAGGAACGCCTCCAGCGCCCGGACCCGCTGCGCGACTCCCGTTTCGATCACGTCCCATTCCTCGGCGGCGATCACCCGCGGGACCAGGTCGAGCGGGAAGGGACGCTCGACCCCGCCGACGTCGAAGGTCACGCCGGCCTGGAAGTAGTTGTTGGCCAGCGATTCGGCGATCGTGCGCAGCTCGGCCGGCTTGGCCCGCCCCAGCGGTGCCGTGCACGGCCGTGTAGGCGGGTCGCACCTCGCCCTCGGCGTCGATCATCTCGTCGTACGCGGCACCGGGGTGATAGCTCGCGAGGACGTCACTCATAGGCGCGCAGCGTACTGGTCGGCAGCTGGCCCGTTACTCGCCAGGCCGGCGACCAGGCGACCGCGACCAGGCGGATGCTAGCGTCGTGTCAGCCGTCCGCCGAGGCGAATGTCGGAGTTCACCGGGATCGGCTGGTCGCCCGCCGAATTCGCCACGGTCACCCGCTACGACCGATGAGGTCACGGCCCCGAGCAGATCCACGGCGTCGGCCCAGGCCGTCCGGCTCGACAAGCGGGACGGCGGATCGCTGGCTGAGTCCGGTGCGGCCGACCACCGACCTACCTCCGGTGCAGCCGGTTCCCGCGGACCCACGGCCCTATCGCCGAGCGTGCGCGCAGCCACAGCCTCGCGAGTGCGCGGACCTGGGCGAGCTGCGGCCGGGGAGGAGACCGACACGGTGGTCTCGGTCACCGGCCGGGTGGTGTTCATCCGCAACACCGGCAAGCTCTGCTTCGCCACCCTGCAGGAGGGGCTGTCGCTGAACGATTCCGGCGTCCGGCTGCAGGTCGATGCTGTCGCTGGCCGAGGTGGGCGAGGAGCCGCTGGCGGCCTGGAAGGCCGACGTCGACCTCGGGCGACTTCGTCAGCGTCACCGGTCGGGTGATCAGCTCGAAGCGCGGCGAGCTGTCCGTGCTGGCGTCGGCCTGGCAGCTGGCCTCCAAGGCTCTCCGCCCGATGCCGAATCTGCACACCGAGCTGTCCGACGAGGTCCGGGTCCGGCAGCGCTACGCCGACCTGACCGTACGGGAGGCGGCCCGGGACATGGTCCGGACCCGCGCCCTGGTGACCCGGAGCCTGCGGGAGACCCTGCACGCCGAGGGCTACCTCGAGGTCGAGACCCCGATCCTGCAGCTGGTCCACGGCGGCGCCCGGGCCCGGCCGTTCCGTACGCACCTGAACGCCTTCGACACCGACGATGACGCTGCGCATCGCCCTGGAGCTGTTCCTGAAGCGGGCCGTGGTCGGCGGGGTGGAACGGGTCTACGAGATCGGCCGGACGTTCCGCAACGAGGGCATCGACTCCACCCACAGCGCCGAGTTCACGATGCTCGAGGTCTACCAGGCGTGGGGAGACCAACGCTCCATCGCGGCGCTGATGCAGCGGATGATCATCGACGCGGCCGACGCCGTCGGCTCCCGGCAGATCCAGACTCCGGCCGGCCCGATCGACCTCGACGGCGAATGGCGATGGCTCGGCGTCTATCCGGGCCTGTCGGCGGCCGTCGGGGAGGAGGTCACGCCGGACACCGACGCCGAGGTGCTGCACACGCTGGCCGAACGGCACCAGGTCGCGGTCCAACCCGACTGGTCCGCCGAGAAGTTGATCATGGAATTGTTCGGCGAACTGGTCGAGCCGACCCTGCTGCAGCCGACGTTCGTCTGCGACTACCCGCCGTCGGCCCAACCGCTCGCTCGGCCGCACCGCAGCGACCCGCATCTCATCGAGGCCTGGGATCTGATCATCGGCGGGGTGGAGTGCGGCACCGGGTTCTCGGAACTGATCGACCCGGTGATCCAACGCGAGCGGCTGACCGCACAGTCGCTGGCCGCCGCGGCCGGAGACCCGGAGGCCATGCAACTGGACGAGGAGTTTCTGGCGGCCTTGGAGTTCGGGGCGCCGCCGATGGGTGGCCTCGGCCTGGGCCTGGACCGGTTGCTGATGATCTTCACCGGCGCCGGCATCCGGGAGACGATCCTGTTCCCGTTGCTCAAGCCGGGCGGCTGATCGTCGGTTTCCGGCGGCGGTGATGGGGCCCGGGGTCGGGCGTTATCCATCTTGAGCGGCCGGACTCGCCGACGCGTTCACTCCGGCCCCGTGTCCTTCAGCTTGAGTTGGGAAACGTACGCAGGATCTGCCGAAACTCGGCCCAGCGGTGGTCCTCGGCCGGCCACGTCGTTCGCGCATTACTCCGGCGCGGCCGATCCGCTTGACCCGAACGCCCTCTGCGCATCGTGCAGCGCTTGGCCGGCCTCAGTGAAGAGGCGCCGGACGATCTCCGCCGCGGGGAGCACGTCGCCGATGAGGCCGGCGGACTGTCCCGTGAAGGGCAGGAGTTCATGGCCGCGGCCCTCCCGGAGCGCGGTCCTCAGTCGCTGTTTGACCTCGGCCGGATCGAGGGCGTCGGGCTGTTCGGCAAGTTGGTCGACGAGGGCCGTTCGCAGAGCCCGCGGCTGGGATGGCCAGGCACCACGGCCGGGTGCCGGCAGCACGACCTCGCTGTGCTCGACCTTGACCGCGTCGAGAGCATCGGCGTCGACGATGCGTTGCTTCCATTCGGCCGCGATGCCCATCTCGATCGAGGCGAGGAACCGGGTACCCAGGCTCACCCCGGTGGCGCCGAGGGCGAAGGCGGCCGCCACCCCACGACCGTCCGCGATACCGCCGGAGGCGACCACCGGTACGTCGCCGGCCACGTCCACGACCTGCGGAACCAACACCATGGTGCTCACCCAGCCACCGTTGCCACCCGACTCCCCGCCCTGGGCGATCAACACATCGGCTCCCGCCGCCAACGCTTCTTCCGCCTGGGGCCGCGACATCACCTGTTGTATCCACAACACCCCAGCGTCGTGCGCCCGGGCGACGAGGTCGGCCGACAAGCCGAGGTGGAACGAAACCGCGGCGGGCCGGAAACTGAGCGGTAGCTCGATCCCAAGAAGACTCCGCAGATCCTGCGCCACCTCAGCCATCCTTTCGCGCGGATGCTCCGATCATCGCCCCCGCAGCGCGGTTGGGACCACCCACCGAGGGTCCGAGGTCACGGCAGGAGCAGCCCCGAGTCGCCGAACTCGTGCCAGCGATAGCCCTTCGCCGAGGCCGCGTCGTACGCGCGCTGGGTCAGCTCGGGCCCGGCCACCGACTCGACCAGCAGCAGGTGCGAGGCGTCCGGATCGTGCCAGCCGGTGATCAACCCGCCCACCACGCGCACCGGTCGCTCCGGCGAGATGACCAGATCGGTCCAACCCGAGCTGGGAAGGACGGTGCCATCCGGTTCGGCCGCCGACTCCAGCGCCCGGGTCGCCGTGGTCCCGACGGCCACGACGCGTCCGCCTCGGCGGCGGACGTCGTTCACCAGGTCCGCCGTGGTCGCCGGTACCGCGAACCACTCCTCCTGCGGCGCTTCGCCGGCGGTCTGGGACGAGACGCCGGTGTGCAGGGTGATCGGCGCGAACACGACGCCCTGGGCTACCAGTCGGGTAGCGAGCTCGGGCGTGAACGGCCGCCCGGCGCTCGGCATCTCGGCGCTGCCCGGGTGTAGCGCGAACACGGTCTGGTAGTTCTCGAGCGGGTACGAGCGGTCCAGGTAGCCGTAGCTGATCGGCCGCGCGTAGCGGTGCAGGAACTCGTACGCCGAGCCGTTGGCGTGGAGCCGACCCCGCCACAGGCGGTTGCCGGAACCGGTGGGGGAGGAGCCCGCCTCCGGGTACTCGGCGATCAGCTCGACCCGACCGTTGCCAGGCAGCTCGATGAGTTCACCGCGCCGACCGTCGAGCAGCGGCTCGGCGGCCCGCGGGGCGCTGCGGAGCTCGACGACGCGGCTGCCGTCCGGCAACCGATTGGCCACGTGTACCACCACCGGCTGACCACGGCGAGTCCCGTCGAGCTGGCCCGGAACCGTACCGGACGTATTGATCACGAGCACGTCCCCGGCCCGCAACTGCTCGGCCAGCTGATCGAAACGGGCGTGCGTCACCGATTGAGCGTCGGCGAGCAACAGCCGTACGCCGTCGCGCCGCAGACCTCGGGACTCCGGCGGCTCGGGTGCGGTGAGATCGGCCGGCGGAGCGAACGTCGTCCGCGGTCTGGCGGGGAGCGCCCGGACGTCGATCGATGTCATCCCGTCACCGCAGCCAGGACAGGCGTCGGTTCGGCCGGGTCGAACTCCGCCGCCCGGTAGCGTCCGCTCGGCCGTCCGGAGCCGATCAGGGTGAGCAACCGCGGTACGACGGCGTCCGGCGCTGGCCGGTCGGAGATGTCCTCGCCGGGGAACGCGGCCTGATGCATCGCCGTCCTCATGTCGCCCGGATCGACGGCGTACCAGCGGAAGTTCGGTTCCTCGCCCGCCCAGGTGAGGGTCAGATGATCGAGCGCGGCCTTGCTGGCCGCGTAGCCGCCCCAGCCGGGATAGTGCTCGACCGCCGCATCGGATGAGACGTTGATGATCACCGCTCCTACGGCCAGGTGCGGGAGAGCGGCGCGGATCAGTTGCAGAGGTGCGTCCACGTTGGTGCGCCACACCGGCTCGAAAACGGCCGGGTCGAGACCGCGGAGCGTGGGTTGGGGACTCCCGCCGAGTTCGCTGGCGTTGTTGACCAGCAGATCGACCGGGCCGAAGCGGGCGGCAGCCTGGATGAGTGCTGTCCGGTGTTCCGGGTCGGTCACATCGCCGGCCACTGCGGTCACCTGACCGAGTCCGGTGGCGGCCATGGCCCGGCGGGCGACATCCAGTGGGTGAGCGCGACGGGCGTCGACCGTCAACGAGTATCCGCGGTCGGCGAGAGCACGCGCCAATGCGCGCCCGAGTCCGGTCGATGCGCCGGTGATGATGGCGTTGGGCATGAATCCTCCTGAGGTGAGGATCCAAGTGTTCAACTTAAAGTCAACTTGAATTCAAGGACCGTCCCTGAGGCCTTGTCGAAGGGGCCTGTGTCGGCGGGCCCTCCACAGCTACGGCTCGCGGAACTCCAACGGAGAGTCGCGATTCTCACCGGTGGTGACCAGGCACCGGAAGAAGCCCTCCGGACCGCCTAGTTGGGGAGGATAGGGCTCCACGCCCCAATCCCCCTCCACCCGCTCACCGACGACGACCTTGCGCACCGAAGCAAGCCGGCAGAGCCGCTTGACGAACCGGTCCGCTTGGAGCTGGGACTGCAAGCGAATCGGATACCCCAGCCGCCCGGCGGCGAAGGTCTCGTTCTGATGCAGGTCCTCGCAGCTGGTTGGATTGGCCACGGCGGGGAAGTCGTTGGTCGAGGTGTACTGAATCCAACACTCGGGTTCGGTCGGGCAGAAAACGCCCTCTCCTAACAGCGAACTGCAGTCCAAGAAACCCGGCGGCAGCGGGAGACCTGTCGGTGACGTAGGACTCGGACTGGGACTCGGCGCGGGCTCGGTGCTCGACGCCGCCGGCGTGGGTGTGGGCGGCACTGCCGGCGGGGTCACCGCGCCGCCGGGTTGTCGGAGCGCCCCGAGGGCCATGCCCCCGACGACCACCGCGGCCAGCAGCGCGGCCACCAGTCCGATCAGCAGCGGCAGCCGTCGGCGGCGGTACCCGCGCTCAGGCCGGGCGGGGCTTGCCGGGGTCGGGGGCGGGGGCCCGATCGGCGGTCGTTCACTCGGTGCGGCCGCGAGATCGACCGCCTTCAGCTGATCGCGGAACTCTGCGGCGCTGGGACGTGCGGTGGCGTCGTCAGCCAGGGCGTTCATCAGTACGTTCATCAGCTGCGGATTGACGTCCTGGAGCCGCTCCACCGGCTTGCTCTGCAGCTCGAAGATCTCCGGCAGACTCGGGGAGCCCTCGTCCGGCCAGCGCGGCGGCTTCCCGTCCAACAGCGCGTACAGGGTGGCGGCCAGGGAGAACACGTCGCCGAACTCGCTCGGCGGCCGCTGGTACAGCACCTCCTTCGGCGCGTACGCCGGAGTCAATGCCTCCATGGTCACCGACAGGTCCTGACCCGGCTGCGGCATGGCCGCCAGGCCGAAATCGACCAGCCCCGGATTCCCGTACGAGTCGATCATGATGTTGGCCGGCTTCACGTCGCGGTGCAGGACCCCGTGCTCGTGCGCCGACGCCAGCGCGTCGGCGATCCGGATGCCCACCTCGCGGACCTGTTCCTGGGTGGGCCGATGATCGGGTTTGAGCCACTTGGTCAGGGATCCGCCCGGGCACAGCTCCATCACCAGGTAGGGCCGACCGTCCGCCAGGATGCCCGCGTCGTGGACGGTGACGATGCCCGGGTGCCCGGACATCCGCCCGGCTGCCCCGGCTTCACGCAGGAAGCGGCGCTGCTCCTTGTCGGCGTCCAGAGTGCGCTGGTCCACCTTCACCGCCACCAACCGGTTGAGGGTTTCTTGCCGCGCCTGCCACACCGTGGCGAACCCACCTCGAGCCAACGGACGCCAATCCGTCAGCCCCAGGATCTCGGGGTGCGCCGTTATCACGCTTCCCAAGATACGACGTGCCCGGCGTGCGATCTGGTCCGGAACCATTCCGGTATTTCCCACCGATCTCAGCATTATCAAGTCGGCGTGCGTGAGCCAAACCAACGACGGCCGTGTCCCCGGAACGACTCAGCCGATACCCTCCCCCTGTGACTCGGAGCGTCTACATCGCGTCGCCCGAGGGGCTGACCGGCAAGTCGGCGATCGCGGTCGGCTCCTCGATGCCCTCGACCCGCGAGGTCGGATCGGTCGGGGTCTTCCGTCCCCTCACGCACTCCGCCGGCGAGGATCTCATCGTCGACCTGATGGTCTCCCAACCCGGCGTCCAGCAGAGCTACGAGGACGCCTTGGGCGTCACCTACGACGAGGCCCGGCAGAACCTTGACGAAGCCATGCACACCATCGTCGAGCGATTCGGACAGCTGACCGAGCGGTACGAGGCGGTGATCATCCTCGGTTCGGACTACACCGACATCTCCACCGGCACCGAGTTGAGTGTGAACGCTCGGATCGCGGCCAACCTGGGATCGCCGGTGTTGCTGGTCGTGCACGGGCGAGACCGCAGTCCCGACGACATCCGCGCGGCCGCCGACGGCGCGATCAATGAACTCCGAGCCCATCACGCCCAAACCGTGGCCCTGATCGCCAACCGGGTCCGGCTGGAGGATCAGGATCAGATCGTCAAGGATCTGCAGACCCTGGGCATCGATGTGGTGGCGGCCGTCCCGGACGACCCGATCCTGTCCGCCCCGACCGTACGGGCCCTGGCCGAGGCCATCGATGCGCCGCTGGTGCTGGGCACCGACAGCTGGCTGGACCACGAGTCGCTCGGCTTGATCATCGCCGCCATGAGCCTGCCCAACGTGCTGCCCCGATTGCGCTCCGACGTCACGGTGATCGCGGCCGGCGACCGGGCCGAATTGATCCCCGGCCTGATGTTGGCGCACCAGTCCGGCACGTTCCCGCGATTGGCCGGGATCGTGCTGACCGGCGGCTACCCGATCCCCGAATCGATCGTTCGGCTCTCCGAAGGGGTGCTGAACGACCTGCCCATCGTCTCCACCGACCTCGGCACCTACAAGACCGCCGAGCGGCTGACCCGAGTGCCCGGCCCCATGCTCAAGTCCTCAACCAAGAAGCTCGAGGTGGCGCGGCGGTTGTTCTCCGAGCACGTCGACCAAGACGCCCTGCTCGGCGCGATCAACATCTCCGGATCGACCGTACGTACGCCGCTGATGTTCGAGTTCCAGCTGATGGAGCGAGCCCGCTCGTCCCGGAAGCACATCGTGTTGCCCGAGAGCACCGACGACCGGATTCTCGAGGCCGCCGCCATCCTGCTCCGGCGGGGCGTCGCCCAGTTGACCCTGCTCGGCGACGAGAACCTGGTCCGAGCCCGGGCCTCCGCCCTCGCGTTGGACATCGACCAGGCCGCCGTCGTCTCCCCCAACGATCCGGAGCTCGTCGAGCGGTTCGCGGCGGCCTACGCCGAGGCCCGGGCGCACAAGGGCATGACCCTCGAGCAGGCCCGCACCGTGGTCACCGACGTGTCCTACTTCGGGACCATGATGGTGCACCTCGGGATGGCCGACGGGATGGTCTCCGGCGCCGTCAACACCACCGCCCACACGATCCGGCCGGCCTTGGAGTTCGTGAAGACGCGGCCGGGCGTCGGCACGGTGTCGAGCGTGTTCTTGATGTGTCTGGCCGACGGGGTGCTGGTGTACGGGGACTGCGCAGTGATCCCCGAGCCGACTACCGAGCAGTTGGCCGACATCGCCATCTCCTCGGCGCGAGACGGCGCGGCAGTTCGGCATCGATCCGCGGGTCGCGATGCTCTCCTATTCGACCGGGGCCTCGGGCTCGGGCGCCGAGGTGGAGAAGGTCCGGGCCGCGACCGCCCTGGTCGCCGAGCGGGATCCGGATCTGCTGCTGGAGGGCCCGATCCAATACGACGCCGCCGTCGACCCGGACGTGGCCCGGACCAAGTTGCCGGAGTCGCAGGTGGCCGGCCGGGCGACCGTGTTCATCTTCCCGGACCTGAACACGGGCAACAACACCTACAAAGCCGTACAACGCAGCGCCCGGGCGGTCGCCATCGGACCGGTGCTGCAGGGGCTGCGGAAACCGGTGAACGACCTGTCGCGCGGGGCCCTGGTGGACGACATCGTCAACACGGTGGCCATCACCGCCATCCAGGCCCAGGCGCTGGACGCATGACAACGCGCCCTGAGGCTGGCGAAGGGCCCGGGCCGGTCCTGGTGCTCAACTCGGGGTCGTCGTCCCTGAAGTACCAACTCGTCCGGGCGACCACCGCCGAGGTGCTGGCCTCGGGCACGGTCGAACGGATCGGCGAGCCGTCGGGAGTGATCACTCACCAGACCCCGGACGGCAGCGCGAGCGCCGAGCGGCCTTTTGCTGATCATGGCGCCGCCCTGGTCGCGGTCGAAGATCAATTCGTCGAGCACGGACCGGATCTGGCGGCCGTGGGCATCGTCGCCGTCGGTCACCGGGTGGTCCACGGCGGACCGGACTTCTCCGATCCGGTGATCATCGACAATGCGGTCCTGGCCGAGATCCGCGACCTCAGTCCACTCGCGCCGCTGCACAATCCGGCCGCGGTGGCCGGGATCGAGGCGGCGCGCGAGCAGTTCCCCGTGCCGCAGGTGGCCGTTTTCGATACGGCCTTCTTCACCGGCCTGCCCGCGGAGGCCCGGACGTACGCGATCCCCCGCGAACTGGCGGAACAGAACCGGATCCGCCGGTACGGATTCCATGGCACTTCGCACGCCTACGTGTCCCGGACCGCCGCCGAAACCGTCGGCCGCGACCTGACCGAGGTCAACCAGATCGTGCTCCATCTCGGCAACGGCTGTTCGGCGTCGGCCATCCGCGGCGGCCAGGCCGTGGACACCTCCATGGGTCTCACCCCTTTGCAGGGCCTGGTCATGGGGACCCGTTCGGGGGACGTCGACCCCGGGCTGCACACCTTCCTGCACAACGAACTCGGGATGACCATCGCCGACATCGACGCCTTGTTGAACAAGCAGTCCGGACTCAAAGGCCTGAGCGGGGTCAACGACTTCCGCGAGCTCGAACGACTGCGAAGTGAAGGCGACGAGGCCGCACAGTTGGCGATCGACGTGTACGTCCACCGGCTGAGGCACTATCTCGGGGCGTACGCGGCGATCCTCGGCCGGCTGGATCTGGTCGTATTCACCGCCGGCGTGGGCGAGAACAACGCCCGGCTGCGCGCCGCGGTGCTGGCCGATCTGCCGGTGCTGGGCATCGTCGTCACCCCGAGCGCAACGAGGCGGCGTCGCGGGAGGCCCGGATCATCTCCAGTGACGAATCGTCGGTCACGGTGATGGTGGTGCCCACCAACGAGGAGCTGGCGATCGCTCGTCAGGCATTGGCGCTGGTCGCGCCGGACGCGGCTGGTTGACGACGGATGGTTTGATGGACATCTTGATCTCCGGGGCAGGCCCCGCCGGATTGACCCTCGCCCATTGGCTGAACCGATACGGGAACTCGACGACCATCGTGGAGCGGGCACCAGCGCTGGTGACCGGCGGATACAAGATCGACGTGAGGGGGACGGGGGCTCGAGGTGCTGCGCCGGATGGGTGCTCTTGATGCCGTCGTGGCCTCCGGCACCCAGATGTTGGGGGCGCAGCTCGTCGACCCCAAGAACCGCAAGGCTTATCTGGTGGCCAGCGAGACCAGCGGTCGCTGCCTGTGCTCCAACGACCTCGACGCCGTGAACCCGAAGCCGGGCGAGACCCACAGCTTCTACGCCACCTTCGCCGCCACGCCGGCCGGCGTGACGGAATTGGAGTTCAACCTCCCCCGGTTCGGAGCGATCCCGCATGTCCCGGTCACGTAGCCGGCTGCCCGTCGTTGTCGGGACCGGCCTGCTCGCCGCGTCGACGTCACGCTCGACGCCGAAACCTACTTCCCGAAAGACAGCGCAAGACTGCGCGCGAGTGCCCGGAGTCAGCTGCGGGAGGTCGCGACCGATCTACAGCGGCGCGGACCGGGCCAGGTGCGCCTCGTGGGGTACACCGACGATCTCGGCAGTAAAGCGCGCGGGCGGGTCCTCTCCCGGCAGCGGGCGGCCGCCGTCGCTGGGGTCCTGCGCCCACTCCTGCCGGTCGCTCGGTATCCGTTCACCGTGGTCGGTCGCGGGGAGGCGGATCCGGCGGTGCCGAACACGTCGGAGCCGAATCGCAAGCTCAACCGGCGGGTGGAACTGACCTACATGCCGTCGCGCTGACCGCCGCCTCCGCGGCCGGCCCGGATGCGGTCCGCGAACCGCTACGTCGCCTGGATGTCCGGGGAACTCGACCGGCCGGCCTGACGATTGCCGACGGCGATCAAGATCAACGCGAAGCCCACCGCCACCGCCGTCGCCAAGCCGAAGGCGGCGACCGCCGACCAGCCTTCGATGGTGATGGCCACGATGAAGCAGAACAGAGCGAACCCGTCCAGACCCGGAACGATGCCGCGGAGCAACGCGATGACCCCGGGGTGGCCGGAGTGGGCCGCGGCGAACGCGCAGACCACACTCAAGGCGATGGGGAAGGGGGCGAACACACCTGCCAGCGCCGGACCCATTGCCTCGGCGGCGGCGGTGACGAGCAAGACCAGCACCGCCGTCGCCACCGCGCGGAGCGGCAGGTCCCACCAGGGCAGCCGGATCGCGGTGACCCGGTCGCTGGGCTGCTTCCGCAGCACGAACTGCACGACGTGGAGGGCCAGCACGGCGACGGCCAGCGCCAGCCACGCCGGAACCTGCACTCGGGCCAAGCCCAGATCGGTGAGCAGCACCATGACCCAGGAGATGAGCATCGCCAGCCACCAGGGAACCCGGTCCACCAGCAGGATGAGCGCGAGGGCGAAGACCGCGAGCGCGACATTGGCAAGGGTGGCCGCCGTGGCCGCAACGGCTGCGAACCGTCCCCCGTGTTCCAGGTAGATGATCAGCAAGATCGGTCCGGCCACGATCGGGATGGTGACCAGGATCCCCCCGAGGCGCGCCCCCCAACGGCGGGCGGCCAAGGAGGAGAGCACCACGAGCGCCGGAGCCAACAACAACTTCAACGCCAGCAGGAGCACAGGGAGAGTCTGCCGGGTGTCCGCGCCCCCGCGCTCGGGTCCGCCGAGATCGTGTGGCGAAAGGCCTCGTAGTCGAGTCAAATCGCTACACGGTCTCTCGCCAGCCGGGATCAGCGGGGCGGTCGGCCGGGCCTAGGGTGGGCGGCATGACGACGGCGATGGTGACCGGTGGAACCTCCGGGATCGGGGCCGCCTTCGCGCGGGCCCTGGCGGCTCAGGGTCACGATCTGGTCCTGGTGGCGCGCGACAGCGAACGGCTCGCGAACACCGCGGCCGAGCTGACCGCCCAACACCGGATCGCGGTGGAGACCATGACCGCCGACCTCGGCGAGCACTCGGACGTGGAGAAGGTGGCCGCCCGGCTGGCCGACCCCAACGCACCGATCGACCGGCTGGTCAACAACGCCGGCTTCGGCATTCGCACCCGGCTCACCGCCGAGGACCTGAGCCCCCACGAGCTCGGCATCGACGTCATGATCCGGGCGGTGCTGCTGTTGTCGGGGGCCGCTGCCCGGACGATGAAGGTGCGCGGCGAGGGATCGATCATCAACGTGTCCAGCACGTCGGGCTTCATCACTATGAACAGCTACTCCGCCACCAAGGCATGGGTGCGCATCTTCAGCGAGGGTCTGGCATGTGAGCTGGCCGGATCGGGTGTGCGAGTGACCGCCGTCTGTCCAGGCTGGGTGCGGACCGAGTTCCACCAGCGGGCCGAGATCGGCGTCACCTCTATCCCCGAATGGATGTGGCTCGACCCCGACGATGTGGCCGCCGAGGGCCTGCGCGACAACGATCGAGGCAAGATCGTCTCGATCCCCTCCCGGCGGTACGCGGCCATGATGCTGGCCGCCGCCCATGCGCCGCGGTCGTTGATCCGTACGGTGTCGGCCCGGCTCTCTGCCAGTCGCCATTGAGGCGTCCGGCCAGCGTGGCAACTTAGGGTGCCCTGACTTATCGTGCTACCGTGCTGGCGTCTTGACCTAAACGAAAGGCTTGGAGAGTTGAGTTACGTACGCCTGCCCGTCCTCGAAGAAACCGGATACGTCGTCCTCGACAACTACGACCAGTCCGCCGATCCGCAGGAGTGGCTCGACATAGAGTACGTCGACTGGCGCTCCTCCGGCGTCACCCGCTTCGCCCCGCTCGCCAGCGCGTACGGCGACCTGGAGTGCAACGGCTTCTGGCATCACGACCCACCGAAGACCGACAAGGACGGCGTCTGGGTGCCCGAGAACGCCGACAAGGCGCCGAAGCTGGTGGATCGCGCCAAGGAGCCGGGCGCCAACATCGGTCGGTGCCGGGTCATCGAGCTGCAGCCGAACGAGTACTCCGACTGCATCTACAACCTGCACCGCGACGACAACAACCGGCTGAACCCGGAGGGCACGGGCTGGATCGTGCGCGGGTTCTTCAATCTGACCGACAACCCGGATTCGGTGATGATCCTCCGCGAGGACCGGGACGATCCGGCCACCGAAACCCGGATCCCGCTACCGGCCGGCACCCAGGTGATCATCGACACCCAGCGGCTGTGGCACGCCGTCTGGCACCAGGGCGACGAGCCCCGCTACTGCCTGATCACCTCGTGGGAGTCCGGCGAAGACTTGGGCAGCTACATCGACGCCCTCCACCCGCAGCCCAAGGTCGACAGCGCCCCGCTCGACCCCGAGTTCGCCGACAAGGCGTACGCGGTGGTGGCCCAGCGCCGGGCCGATCGGGAGGCCGCACTGGCCGCCCGGGCGCAACAGGAGACCGAGGTCATGTCGGAGGCCTGAGCCCCCGACGTCGTGGGATCCCACCCGGATGCCCGGGTGGGATCAACCCAAAGTCGTTCAGTCCTTCGCGTCCGCGAAGGCGGTGCCTCGGGCGGTCTTCTCCCACGCGCGCACCTCGTCCAACACTCCTTCGCCGTGTTGCTTGATCCCGTCCACCGCATCTGACCCCAGCGGAAGTCGGAGCGGTGCGTCGGCGGCGGCGAGGGCCGCGAGGATCGCCTCGGCGGCCTTCTCGGGATCGCCCGGTTGCTGACCGTCCATCCCTTTGATCATCTGTCGAGTCGCGCCCACCGTCTCGGCGTAGGCGCCCATGGGCTCGCTCTCCAGCAGCCCGCCACCGGAGAACGAGGTCCGGAAAGCACCGGGCTCCACCACCAGCACCCGGATGCCGAAAGGCGCCACCTCCGCGGCCAACGACTCCGAGAGTCCTTCGAGGGCGAACTTGGTGGCGCTGTAGGACGAGAACCCGGCCACCCCGATCTGACCGCCCATCGATGACATCTGGACGATGGCGCCGCGGCCTCGGGAGCGCATGCCGGGGAGGACCGCCTTGATCAGCTCGACCGGCCCGAACAGGTGCAGCTCGAACAGGTCTCGCAGTTCCGCGTCCGTGGTCTCCTCGACGGCTCCGACCTGGCCGTGCCCGGCGTTGTTGACCAGCACGTCGATCCGGCCGTATCGGTCTTCGATCTCGGTGACCAGCGTGGCGATCGCGCCGGCATCGGTGACGTCCAGTTGGACGGACTCGACCGCGTCGGGATGCTTGACCGCGAGGTCCGAGAGCGCATCGGGGCGCCGAGCGGCCCCGATCACCCGGTCACCGGCGGTCACCGCCGCGTCGGCGAGAGCCCGCCCGAAGCCGCTGCTTGCGCCGGTGATCAGCCAGATGCGTTCAGTCGTCATCGAGCCAGTCTGCGAAGTCAACATGACGGGCCCGCGGCGGGCGGGTTACAGGCCGGTAAGGGGCGACGACACCGGAGGGAGCCGGAGGATTGCGGGCAGCGCGATACGGTGTCTTCGTGCCAGGCCGCAGTCGCTACACCTCGCCTCTCCACGCGAGTGCTCGTTTCGTCGCCCAGCGGTTGATGCTCAAACCACTGGTCTGGCGGTTGGCCACCGTGACCGTCCTCGGTCGGGAGCGCCTGGCCGATCTGCGTGGTCCGTTCGTGGTCGTGTCCAACCACACCAGTCATCTGGACGCCCCGCTCATCATCGGCGCCCTGCCCCGTCGGCTGGCGCGCTACGTTGCCGCAGGGGCCGCCGCCGACTACTTCTTCGACGTCTGGTGGCGGCGCGGTCTGACCGCGCTGTTCTTCAACGCGTTCCCCGTCGACCGGACCGGGCTCCGAGGCAAGCGCGGCATGGCCACCAGCCTGCTCGACGACGGCGTACCGCTGCTGCTGTTCCCGGAGGGCACCCGGTCTCGGACCGGCGAGATGGGGTCGTTCAAACCGGGTGCCGCGGCCCTGTGCATCAGCCGCGACGTCCCCTGCCTACCGATCGGCATCGTCGGGGCAGAAACCGCCATGCCGCGCGGCAAGAACTGGCCGGACCGCGGCCGGCCACCCGATCTATCTCGCTTTCGGTGATCCGATGCGGCCCGACGACGGCGAGAACGCCGTCACCTTCTCGGACCGGATCGCCAAGGAGGTCACCGGCTTGATCGACTACGCGATGGACTATCGCGAGCAACAACAGAGAGACCAGGGATGACGACCACCGAGCCGAATCCGACCCAGCCGGATGCGACCCGAGCTGAGGTCCAGTCGGAGAATGTCGCCCACATGAAGTGGTGGGGCTGGGGTGTGGAAGGGGTCGGGTTCCAGCACGAGAACAAGCCCGGGTTCGCGCCTTTCGTGGCCGAAGCGGTGGACCTCGACATCAACATCGCGCCGGTCGTTCCCCATGACCTGGCCGCGCTGCCGATCCCTGAACCGAAACTCGGCGAGGACCTGCAGGGCGCCTTGACCGACATCGTCGGCCACGGGCACCTGCACACCGATCCCCACACCCGGATCGTGCACACGTACGGCAAGAGCCTGCGCGACCTGGTCCGGCTCCGCACCGCCGACATCCCGCGGATCCCCGACGTCGTGCTGTACCCCGCCGACGAGGGCGAGGTGCAGCGGATCGTCGACGTGGCCGTGGCTGAGGACGCGGTGCTCATCCCGTTCGGCGGCGGCAGCAACATCTCCGGCAGCCTGGAGGCCCCGCCGGAGGAGCCCCGTCCCGTGGTGTCGGTGGATCTCGGCCGGCTCAACCGGTTGATCGACATCGACGAGGAGTCCGGGCTGGCCCGGATCCAGGCCGGCACCCTCGGACCCGACATCGAGCGGCAGCTCGGGGCCAAGGGCTGGACCATGGGGCACTTCCCGGACAGCTTCACCCACAGCACGCTCGGCGGCTGGGTGGCCACCCGCTCGTCGGGGATGCAGTCCGACAAGTACGGCGACATCGCCGACATCACCCGCGGCTTCCGGGTGGCCGTGCCGGGAAAGATGCTGGTCATCCGGCCGCTGCCCAGCACCGCCACCGGACCCAGCGTCCGCGAGATGATCCTGGGCAGCGAGGGACGGTTGGGCGTGATCACCGAGGTCACGGTCCAGGTGCACCGGCTCCCGGAGGAGCGGCTCATCCTCGGCTATCTCTTCCCGTCCTGGGAAGCCGGGCTGGCGGCCATGCACGACATCTCGACCAGCGACGCGCATCCGTCGGTGACCCGGGTCTCCGACGCCCGCGAAACCCGGTTCTCCTTCGCCACCAGGAAGAAGTCCAACGGCGTCTCGATCTCCTCCCTGGTCAGCAAGGGCCTGATGAAGGTGCTGGAGAAGCGAGGCTGGGACCTCAAGGCGGTCTGCCTGTCCTTCGTCGGCTACGAGGGCGGCAAGTCTCACGTGGCGCGGGAGAAGAGCATCGTCCGCGGCATCGTGGCCAAGCACGGCGGGATCGTGCTGGGCAAGGGTCCGGGTCAGCTGTACGACCAGAAGAAGTTCGACACCCCGTACCTGCGGGACTTCCTGCTCGACCGCGGTGCGGCTGGCGACGTGTCGGAGACCGCGGCACCGTGGTCGAGGCTGCACGAGCTCTACACGCGTACGGTCGCCGCCGCCAACGCCGCGTTCGACCAGATCGGGGTGACCGGGTGGATCATGTGCCACCTGTCGCACTCCTACCACTCCGGCGCCTGCCTGTACTTCACCTTCGCCTTCCGGTTCACCGGCGACGACCACCTGGGCCAGTACGACGTCGTGAAGTCCGCCATCCAACAGAGCTTCGTCGACAACGGCGGCACGCTGTCGCACCATCACGCCGTCGGCACCGAGCACGCACCCTGGCTGGAACAGGACATCTCCACCGCCGGCGTGGCCATGATGGACGGTCTGTTCACCGCCGTCGACCCGGGCCGCAACCTCAATCCGGGAAAGATCATCACTCGGTGAGCAGCCGAGAGGGCGCCACCCCGTTTCCAGTTGGGTAACCGGGGGGCGTGACCTTCATCGAAGCCGACCCGGGACGGCAGCAGGCGGCGCCGAATCCGCACCGCTGGAGGATTCTCGCCGTCACCCTGATCGTCGGCTTCATGGCGCTGCTGGACGTCACCATCGTCAACGTGGCGATCCCGTCGATGCAAGCGGGACTCGACACGACGCCGCAGACCGTGCAGTGGGTCGTGTCGGGCTATGCGCTCAGCTTCGGCCTGGTGCTGGTGGCGGGCGGTCGGCTCGGCGATGTCCACGGACGCCGGATCATGCTGTTGATCGGCCTGTCCGCCTTCATCGTCTCCAGTGCCGCCGTCGGTCTCGCCCCGACCGCCGAATGGGTGGTGTTCGCCCGCCTCGTCCAGGGCCTGGCGGCCGGCCTGCTGACGCCCCAGAGCTCCGGCCTGATCCAACAGCTGTTCTCCGGGGCCGAGCGGGGCGTGGCGTTCGGCTATTTCGGCACCACGGTCGCGGTGGCCAGTGCGATCGGACCGATCCTCGGCGGTGCGCTGATCGCCCTGTTCGGTCCTGACGACGGCTGGCGCTACATCTTCGGGATCAACGTGCCGATCGGTCTGGCGGCCATGGTCCTGGTCTGGCTCTGGGTGCCGAAGCGACCCCGGACGGACCGGGGGTCCGCCGCCGAACGGCACCTCGACCTGGCCGGAGCCGCGTTGCTGGGGGCTGCGGTGCTCTGCGTGCTGCTGCCCACCGTCGAGGGCCAAAGTGGCGGTGGGCTGCTCTGGCTGCTGGCGCTGGGTGCTCCGGTCTTCGCGGCGGCCTTCGTGCTCTGGGAACGGCGCCTGCTCCGCGCCGGTCGGGCACCGCTGCTGGACATCGAGTTGCTGCGCCGCACCCCGGGGTACGCGTCGGGCATCGCCGTCGGCACCGTCTACTTCACCGGATTCACCGGCATCTTCCTGGTTCTCTCGATCTTCTTGCAGCAGGGTGCCGGCTACCCGGCGCTGCAGGCCGGGCTGCTGCTCACGCCGTTCGCGGTCGGCGCCGCGGTGATGTCGCCGATCGCCGGGCGACTGGTGTCGCGGCTGGGGCGGCGGATCACCGTCGTTGCTCTGGGCGTGATGCTGACCGGCGTGGTGGCGCTGGCCTTCGCCATGCCGGACCGGCCGGAGGCGTTGGCGTGGCCGTGGCTGGTGCTCCCGATGCTGGTGGCCGGTCTCGGTAGTGGCGCGGTCATCTCCCCGAACCAGACCCTGTCCCTCAACGAGGTGCCACCTCAGATGGGTGGCGCCGCGGGGGCAGCCCTGCAGACCGGGCAACGCATCGGGAGCGCCCTCGGAGCGGCGGTCCTCGTCACGGCGTACCAGCTGGTCCTCGCCCGGACCGGCAACGCGGCCCTGGCCGCCGAGATCGCCCTGGGCTGCTCGCTGGTGATCCTGACCGGTGCCTTGCTGGTCGCGATCTGGGACGTCCGGCGGGGCTGAACAACTCCGCCGCCCGGTGGGATAGACAACAGGTATGCGACGCGTCGTCTATCGCGAGACCGGGGATCCCGACGTGCTGAACCTCGCCGAGGAGCCGGTGCCCGACCCGGGACCGGGGCAGGTGCGGGTCCGGATTCACCGTGCGGGGGTCAACCCGACCGACTGGAAGTCACGCCGCGGCGCCGAGCCGGGCCTGTCCGTCGACCCGCCGCAGACCCCGGGCCAGGACGGGGCCGGCGTCGTGGACGCCGTCGGAGACGGGGTGGAGGCTGCTCTGCTCGGATTGCGGGTCTGGGTGTGGGAGGCCGCCTTCCAGAACCCGTACGGCACGGCGGCGGAGTATTCCCTCGTGCCGGCCCGGCTGGTCGTTCCGCTGCCCGACGTCGCCTCGTTCGACCTGGGGGCGGCCCTCGGCGTTCCCTTCATCACCGCCCACCGCTGCCTGACCGTGGCCGAGGACGGGCCGCTCCACCTCGGCCCGGGCACGCTGGAGGGGCGCACGGTGCTGATCGCCGGCGGCGCCGGGGCGGTCGGGAACGCCGCCATCCAGTTGGCGCGATGGTCCGACGCGACGGTGATCACCACGGTCAGCAGTCCGGCCAAGGCCCGGCTCGCGGCGGCGGCGGGCGCAGACCACGTGATCGACTACCGCGAGATGGACGTGGTCGCCGAGGTCCGCAAGATCGTCCCGGACGGGGTCAATGTCGTGGCCGAGGTCGCGCCGGCGCAGAACGCGGCGATCGACGCGGCCGTCCTCGCCACCGGCGGCACGGTGGCGATCTACGCCAACAACGGCGGGGACGAGTTCACCCTCCCGATCCGGCCGTTGATGATGCCGAATGCTCGGATCCAGTTCGTGCTGCTCTACACCGCCCCGGACGCGGCGAAGGCCCGTGCGGTGGAGGACGTGAATGCGGCCGTCTTCGAACAGGCCGCCCGGGTCGGCGACGACGTCGGCCTGCCGCTCCACCACTACCCGCTGGCCGAGGCCGCCGCCGCCCACGCCGGTGTCGAGGAGGGCACCGTGGGGAAGGTGCTCCTGGACGTCGTCGACTGACGGATTCTGTCGCGTGATGTCGCAAGACGTCGCGAGAAGTAGGCCGTCCCGCTTTGGCGCGGGGGACAACCGGGAGAGCTTACTTGTCGGCAGCGTGGGCGGCCTGCTCGATGGTTTCGACGTAGGCCCGCCAACCCTCCTCGTCCAGCATGTCGGCATCCGGGCCGCCGCGGCCGTCGATGAGCTCCCGCACGATGTCGGCGTGGCCGGCGTGCCGGGCCGTCTCGGCCACCATCCGAACCAGCAGCACGCTCAACGTGGTGTGCCGGCGCTCCTCCGGCCAGTGCGGGACCTCCGCCGGCGAATCCAGCTCCAGCTCGGCCACGGTCCGGTCACTGTGGGCACACGCGCGCCGATAGAGCGCGATGATCTCGTTGCTGTCCTCGTCGGCCCGCGCCCACATGTCGGCACCGTCCCAGATCGAGCCGTCCTCGATCCAGGCCAACTTCTCTGGCGCGGGCCGGCCGAGCGACTCGCCGAGATAGCCGTACTCGTTGCCGGCCAGGTGTTTCACCAGTCCCAGCAGGTTGGTCCCGGTAGGCGTCAGCGGCCGCCGCAGGTCGTATTCGGACAGGCCGTCGAGTTGGCCGAGCAGATCGGCGCGCTGTGCCTGCAGTTTGCGCAGCAACTCGTCCTTGAGATCACTCATGGCCGCAATCCTCCACGGGCTTGCTGACAACGCTTACTGACAACGCTTACTGACAACGCTTACTGACAGAGGGTGCCGAACCGGTAGCCCCGGTCCTTGAGGTTGTCGAGGATTCGGGGGAGGGCCGCCACGGTTTGGGTGCGCACTCCTCCTCCGTCGTGAGCCAACACGATCGACCCGCGGCCGACCTCATCCACTACTCGCCGATAGATCACGGACGCGCCCGGCCGCTGATAGTCGGAGGTATCGATGCTCCACAGCAGTTGCCGCTTCCCCATGTCCCGCAGTACGGAGCGCACCCGCGAGTTCGTCGCGCCGTACGGAGGCCGCACGCAGGTCGAGTTGCCGCCGCCGGCGTTGCGGATGGCGTTGTCGGTGCGCCGGATCTGCGAGCGGATCTCGTCGTTCGATCTGGTGGTCAGATCGGGATGATCCCAGGAGTGGTTCTGGATCGACATGCCGTCCCGGGCCGCTGCCCGGACCAGGGAGGGATTGTCGACCACGTTGGCGCCGAGCACGAAGAACGTGGCCTTCGCCTGGTAGCGGTTCAAGATGTCGAGCACCTGCTGGGTGTATCCGCTCGGACCGTCGTCGAAGGTCAGGTACACGACGCGCTTGCCGTTGGACGACTTCGCCGGCGGATCGGACTCCGACTTTGGCTTCGGTGTGGGCTCCGACTTCGGTGTCGACTTCGGTGTTGGCTTCGGCTTCGGCTCGGGTTTCGGGGTCGACTCGGGTTCCGGGGTCGGCTTCGGCGATGTCGCCTTCGACGGGGTGGACTTGGGCTGCGGCTTGACCGTCGGTCCTGGCGGCCGGGTGGGCGCCGACGCGGCCTTGGGCGTCCTTGTCGCGCTCGGCGTGGGCGAAGGGGTCGAGGCGGCGCTCGTCGGAGCTGCGGGGGTCACCGGATCGGCGCTGCTCGGCGTACCGGCTCCGGGGCTGAGGGGACTGGAGGTGAGGTTGGCGCAGCCCGCCAACAAGGCGAGGCTGAGCGCAGCCGCTCCCAGGCCACGACGAGTCAACACCGGCATCCCGCGAGGTTACGTGATCATCGGGGCCTGAGCCCGTCGTTTCGGCGACAGTCACACCGCGATCCTTACGATCCAGTAACACGGATGACACCCGGGCCGTGTTGCATGAAGGCACGTCCCCGGCGACCTTCAGGAGCAGCATCAGCCCCATCGCGATCGACTTGGGCCCCGGAGTTGTCGGGCGAGACCTGGTCGTCCTGGCCAGCTCGTCTACCGCTGGAAGGGTTTCGCGCACTCGTCACGCGAGGTTTACCCTCCCGGACGCGCGGCGCCCGGTTGTCGAGTAGCGTTGCGGAATGTCGGGGGGCGACCTTAGACCCCCGGGATAGGCCAAAGCATTCAACCTGTTCGTGTTCCCCGCGCGGACAGGTTATCCCCTGTGTGGAGGCCTATCCCGGGCTCTCGAGGTGTCTGATTCAGAATCCTCGTGGACGAGGCACCCGGCGCGGGCCTCCGTGAACCGGGAGGATCTAGGGTGCAATCGGCCCCTTCTTGCTTCGCGCGGCGGGAAACCGGGATCCGCGCAGGACTATTCGCGAGCTGTCCGCCGGAATCGCGCGCGGGATCGGGGTGAGTACGGTGCGTGACCGCTGGAGGCTGCCTCGCTCCGCTCGCGACCCCGGCGTCGGCCCTCGAGCGCGAAGGTCAGCTGCCGCGGTAGGTCGAGTAGGCGTACGGGCTCAGCAGCAGGGGGACGTGGTAGTGCTGCGCGGGATCGTTCAGGCTGAAGGAGATCGAGACCTCCGGGTAGAAGCTGGCCTGGCCGGTCTCGAGCGAAGTAGGCGTCGACGCCGAACCAGACGCGATAGGTGCCGGGATCGAGATCGACCGGGCCGAACTCGGCCGATCCGGCCGTCGGCGTCGGTGCGACTCTCGGCCAACACCTCCCAGGTCTCGCCGCGGAGCGCCTCCAGCCGGGCCGGAACTCCAACCGCCGGCCGGCCCAGAGTGGCGTCCAGCACGTGGGTGGTGATGCGGCTGCGCCTGAGTCCGGAGGGGCTCCGACGGGTGCGCACTCATCGGGCGGCCTCGCTCTCGTCGTAGCCGGAATGGGCGTCGAGGTGACTGAACAGTTGCGGGATGCGGAGCAACGCGATGTCGCGAAGCTCGGCCCCGACCTGCTGCGAGCTCCTCAGCCGGATCCAGTTCCAGGCGTCGTCGGAGCTCGGCCAGGATCTCCGGCCGACTGCGACCGGCCGCGCGGATCAAGAAGATGCGGCCGAACTTCTCCTCGTACGCCCGGTTCCCCTCGGCCAGCGCAGCGGCCAGCTGCTCGTCGTCGGAGGCACTGGAGGCCTGCTCGGCGTGCGAGAAGCTCTGGGCCTGCCCACGGCCCGCCGCCCGTTCGCCGATCCGCGGATGATCGGCCAGCGCCTGGTCGATCTCGGCCGGAGCCAGCGGGGTCGCCGAACTCCGGGCCTGGGCGACCAGCTGGTCCAGCGACGAGTACGGGCCCGCCGCCACGACCTCCTCGACCCACCGGGGCACCGCCAGGCAGGCGGTGAGACCCTCGCGCAACTCGGCCTCGGTCAGCTCCACGGACATGGCGGTCACTGTAACGCTCAGGATCGGGAACTTCCCTCACCGTTAGGGTCTATCCGTGGCGCATACGGTTCGGACGATCACGGCGGCGGAGCACGTCGCCTTCAACCGCAGCCAGCCGTCGGTGAGCTTCCTGCAGACCCCGGCCTGGGCGGCGGTCAAGTCGGAGTGGCAGTCCGAGTCGCTCGGCTGGTTCGACGCCGACGGGCACGCCAGATCGGCGCCGGCCTGGTGCTGTACCGGCAGCTGCCGCGGATCAAGCGCTACCTGGCCTACCTGCCGGAGGGCCCGGTGATCAACTGGGCGGACGAGGACATCGGGGACTGGCTGACTCCGCTGGCCGACCACCTCAAACGCCAAGGCGCGTTCGGTGTCCGGATCGGGGCGCCCCTGGTCGCCCGACGCTGGCGCAGCGAGACGATCAAGGCCGCCATCGCCGACGACCGGGTCGGTCGACTCAGCCAGGCCATGCCGGACGTGGTCGACCACGACGCCAGCCGGCTGCGCAACCAGCTCCGCGAACTCGGCTGGCGTCCGCCCCCGGACGAGGACGGGTTCGCCGCCGGCCAGCCCCGGTTCGTCTTCCAGCTGCCGATCGGCGGCAAGACTCCCGCCGAGTTGCTGACCGGCATGAACCAGTTGTGGCGCCGCAACATCAAGAAGGCCGACAAGTCCGGCGTCAGCGTCGAACAGGGCGACGTCGGGGACCTGCCCGAGTTCCACGCGCTGTACGTGGAGACCGCCGAGCGGGACGGCTTCACGGCGCGGCCGCTGAGCTACTTCCAGACCATGTTCGCCGCGCTGCAGGAGGAGGACCCGGATCGGATCCGGCTCTATCTGGCCCGGCACGACGGCGACCTGGTGGCGGCCACCACCTGGGTCCGGGTCGGCGAGCACGCCTGGTACACGTACGGCGCCTCCTCCACCGCCAAGCGTGAGGTTCGCGGCTCGAACGCGACCCAGTGGCGGATGATGACCGACGCGTTGGCGGCCGGAGCGACGCGTGTACGACCTGCGCGGGATCACCGAGGGCCTGGAGGCCGACGATCCGCACCTCGGTCTGATCCAGTTCAAGGTCGGCACCGGCGGCGAGGCGGTCGAGTACGTCGGCGAGTGGGATCTGCCTCTCAACGCGATCCTGTACGCCGCGTTCGACCTGTACATGAAGCGGCGTCACGGGTGAGGAAGGTCCCGACGATGAGCGGATCATCTTGCGGGTCGACGTCCCCCGCTGGCGGGAACACCTGCGGCGGGTGCGGGCCGAGACCCCTGGGCTGGTGCCCGTGAACAAGGGGAACGGGTACGGCTACGGGCTGGTCCGGTTGGCCCAGGAGGCGGCCCGGATGGAGTCCGACTCGATGGCGGTCGGCCTGGCCGACGAGGTCGCCCTGGTCCGCGATCACTTCACCGCGGATCTCGTGGTGCTGACTCCGTGGCGGCCCGACGACGCGGTCGCCACCGGACTCTTGGCTGACCCCAACCTGGTGACCACCGTGTCGCGGTTGGAGGATTTGGCCGCCGTGGGTGAGCGTGCCGAGCGGCCGCCGGTGCTGGTCGAGGTTCTCACCTCCATGCGTCGCTACGGCATCACCCACACCGAACTCTCCCGGGTGCCGACCTGGCTCGACCGCGTCGACTTCCGCGGGTGGACGATCCACCTGCCGATCTCGGGCACCGATCGGGTCGCTGGAAGCCGAGCAGCTCGGCCGGGCGGCGCTGGCGGCGGCGCCGGGACCGTTGTGGTTCTCCCACCTCTCGGCCGCGGAGACCCGCGAGGTCGCCGACCGGCTCGGCACCGGCGGGGCAGCGGCGCCGGTGAGATTGCGGCTGGGCACGATGCTGTGGAGCGGCGGTGCGAACACCCACTGGCCGATGGCGACGGTGCTGGACGTCCATCCGGTGGTCCGGGGACAGCGGGTCGGCTATCGGCAGCGCCGCTGCCTGGCCGACGGCTGGATCATCGTGATGGCCGGGGGCACGTCGCAGGGGATCGGGATGGAGGCGCCCACCGCCGCGTCTTCGCTGCGGCAGCGGGCGATCTCGGTGGCCTCCGGGTCGATGGAGGCGGCCGGCTGGGCCCTCAGCCCGTACACGGTCGCCGGGAAGAAGCGCTGGTTCATCGAGCCGCCCCACATGCAGTCCAGCCTGATCTTCCTGCCTCGCTCAGTCGCCCCGCCGGCCATCGGCGACGAGGTGCCCGTGCGGCTCCGGCTGAACACCGCCGTCGTGGACCACCTGGTCGAAGTCGACTCGGGAACGGGGTCGTGACCGGCGACGAGAGGAACGTCCGGCTGGTGGCGTGGCAGCGGGCCGACGTGAACGCGGGTCACAGCCTGGCCCGAAGACAGCGGCTCGCCGGTGGATGGCGGTTCGACGCCACCGAAGTGGTGGTCGGGCCGGAGGCGACGCTGTCCTGCTCGCTCCACGTGGTCGTCGACTCGCAGTGGCGGACCCGCGAGGTGGACGTCTCGAGCGTCTCCTGGGACGGTACTCGGGCGCTCTCGCTGCGGGTGGACACCGAGCAGCGGTGGTGGCGCGACGGGGTGCACCTGCCGGAGCTCGACGGCTGCCTCGATGTCGACGTGGCCGCCACTCCACTGACCAACACCTTCCCCATCCGGAGGCTGGCCGCGCTGAAGCCGGGCGCGTCGTCGACCACCCCGATCGCCTGGGTCGACGTACCGGCTCTCGGCGTCAGCCGCGTCGACCAGACGTACCTCCGGCTGGAATCCCAGCGCTGGCAGTACAGCGACGACCGCCACGGGGCCTTCGTCCTGACCGTCGACGAGGACGGCTTGGTGGTTGACTACGAGGGCTTCGCCCACCGAATCCGAGGCTGACGATCCGTCGCCCCCACGGCCCCTCAGCCGTCAGCGGTCCGTCAGCCGCGCAGCTTGGCCCACAGTCGGGCATTGTCCTCGGCCGTCCAGCCGAGCCGGCCGAGCAGACGCGCCACGCCGCCGTACTCCTCGTCGACGTGATCGAGGAACACCTGCATGGTCTCGGGATGGGTGTTGTTGGCCGCGACCGGGCGGTCGCGAAGGTTCTCGGCGTACGTGTCACTGCTCATCAGCCGACCGACGATGGCCTCCATCCGTTCGGTACTCGCCGCGTAATCCTCGATCACGGCCTCCCGGTCCGCGCCGGCCACCAACAGCGCCAGGGCGACGACGGTGCCGGTGCGGTCCTTGCCGGCGGCACAGTGCACCAGGGCGGCACCGGGTGCGGCGCCGATGGCCCTGAGGGCGGCCAACACGGAGTCGGGCCGGTCGACCAGGTACGACATGTAGTGCGAGGCCACCGGATGATCGAGCTGGACCGACGGTGTGAGGTCCACCCAGGGCAGCGCTTCCTCGGGCAACACCTCCGGTCGGACGTCGGGTTTGTCCTCGCCGACTCCCTCGCGCCACTCCCGGAAGAGCGAATGCTGGTGGATGGTGATGCCGTCGTGGTCGGTGAGCGGGCCGGGACCTTCGGCGGTCACCTCGAAGTCGCTGCGCAGATCGATGACGTCGGTGAGTCCGAGCTCGAGCAGTGTGTCGATGTCACCGTCGGTGAGTGTCTGCAGGTTGTCGGAGCGGAGCAACCGGCCTGGCTGGATCGCTCCTCCGTCGGTGGTCGGGATGGCTCCCACGTCTCGAAGGTTGGCCAACCCGTCCATTTCGATCCACATCCGACGCACCCGGTCAGTTTAGGTGGGCTCCCCGAGCCCGATCTGACGAATCCCGAGCGCCTCGGGTGACGATTGGTCGCATCGATCGTCGACGGTGCGAGGTCAGCTGGCCCAATTGCCGGTGAAGTAGAGCCAGCTCCAGGCCAGCATGAGCAGCGCCGACGCGACGAAGCCGAGGACGACGGCGATCCGGTGGGCCACCCGGACTGCCGGTCGTTCGGGGCGCCAGCTCACCAACTCCCCGATCATCATCCACAGCGGGAACCAGAGCAGGATCGCCCGGTTGACCGAGAAGAACCAGTACGAGACGGAGAAGGCCAGCACCTGGATTCCCACCCAGCTGGCTTCGGCCCAGAGTCGGCGGCCCAGGCACCAGCCGACCACCAGCACCCCGACCGCCATGGACACGATCTCGGCGGCGAACACGGGCCACCACAAGGGTCGATCGGGGAAGGCGTCCGGCTGGGCGGAGTCGTAGGTGTGCCAGAACGAGTCCCACGGCACGGTGAACTCCCGTTCCCAACCTGCCGCCTGAGCGGTGTACCAAGCCGTCCAACTCCCGGTCAGCCCGTACAGATAGAGCACGAACGCCGCGATCACGCCCACCGGCAGCACCAGCCACAGCGCCCGCCCCCACAGCCGCCGGGGGCGGGTGGTCAGGACGAGGACGAGCAGCGCCCCGACCAGGAACAGGCCGGAGACCCGGATCGTGCACGCCGCGGCGGCCAACAGGGCGGCGGCCGCCCAGCGATCGGCGCGGGCCCGTTCCCAGGCCCAGAAGGCGGCCGCACAGAACAACGCCTCGGTGTAGGGCACCAGGGTGAATACGGCGGTGGGGGCGAACAACCAGGCGACGGCCGCCCAGGGACCCCCGAGTCGGAGCAGAGCGGCGGCGGCCGCCGCCGAGCCGAGGGCCGCCAAGATCACGCCGGTGATGGCCACCGGGAGGCCGACCCACAGGCCGAACCGGAGCAGCATCGGCAACCCGGGGAAGAACGCCATCAGGGTGCCGTCGGCTCGGTAGAGGTACCCCCCGACAGCCAGATCGGTGAAGTGCTCCACGTCCCACTGCGAAACGACCCGGCCGAACTCCTGATGCTGCGTGATGGTCAACAGCAGGGCGACGACCATGATCAGTCCTCGGCTCGCCACCCAGGCCTGGGCGACGGCGCGCCCGCCGTTCATCTGCACTCGAGGCAGGGTGGTGGCTGTCACCGACGGCTCGACGGTTGCCGGGCACCGAACCAGCCGGCGTCCGGCGCGCCGTCCAGGACCCCTCCGGTCGGGTCGTCGTAACCCCCCTCGATTCCCCGCTCGAGTCCATCTCGGCGCACCACGTCGTGCTCCGGTCGCCACGCGTCGCGAATCACCACGATCACCAGCCAGGTCTGGGTGGCCATCCGGACCAGCACGGCCAACCAGTAGACCCGGTCGGCGTCGCCGGCACCCGGGGCCAGCAGGCCACCGAGATGCCACCAGATCGCGACGAAGTAGAACAACTCGCCGGCGGTGAAGATCAACCAGTCCCGCCACACCGGCCGGGCGAGCACCACGAAGGGCAACAGCCACAGCATGTACTGCGGCGAATAGACCTTGTTGGTCAGCAGAAACGCCGCCATGACGAGGAACATCACCGCCCCCAGCCGCGGCCGCCGCGGCGCGAACACGATCAACGCCGCGATGGCGAGGCATCCCAGCCCGAAGAGGCCCAGCGCGAGCAGGTTGACGTTGCCGATCTGCCGGCCGGCCAGCGAGAGGACGTACCAGATCGAGCCGAGATCACCGCCCCGCCCGGAGTTGTAGCGCCAGAAGCTGAGCCAGCCGTCCGGCGCCAAGATCATCACCGGCAGGTTCACCAGCGCCCAGCTGACCACGAAGCCCACGAGCATCGTCCCGAACGCCCGCAGCCGGCCCGAGCGCAGACAGAGCAGCAACAGCGGGCCGAGCAAGAAGCAGCGGATAGAGCTTCGCCGCCATCCCGAGACCCCAGAACACGCCCGCCCAACCGGGCTGCCGGCGCGACCAGCAGAGCACGCCGACGGCGGTCAGCGCGATGGCCAGCAGATCCCAGTTGATCAACGCCGCCGCCGCCACGCAGGGGGACGCGGCGACCATCATCGCGTCCCACGGCCGGTGCGGTACGGACCGCAGCTGAGCCCAGACCGTGATCAGCAAACACGCGCCGAGCAGCACCGTGTTCACGTCGACGAAGACCAAGGTGGCGTCGACCCGTTGTTGATCACTCAGTCCCGGGCCGGTCGGCGCGCCGAGGGCTACGGTGATCAACCGCTCCAGTTCGAGGAAGGCACCGGTCAGCACCGGATACTCCAGCACCGGATAGTTGCCCGCGTCCAGGTACGGGGTGTTGCCCTCCAGCAGCCCGCGAGCGCCGTACAGGATGCCGATGTCGGAGTAGCAGAGGTTCTGGTACAGGTTGGGGACCTGGCCGGCCACCGTCTGCCGGCACGGCAGCCGGAAGAGCACGCCGACCAGGTAGACCGCCGTCGCCGTCAGCAGGGCGATCCGCAGCGGATTCCACCAGCTCGAGCCGGGAGCCCCGTGCCGGCCGACGGGTCCGCCGAGACGTTGACTGACGGTGCGGACGAAGCGGTCCGTTCGCGACGGTTGATCGGCCTGCGGCCGGAGCTCACCGCCGAGCGAACTCATCGATCGCCGTCCGGGTTCTCCTCCGGCTCCTGGGATGATGAGCTCTCGAGTCCTCGCCCGACTCCTCGCTCGATTCCTCACTCTCCGACTCCGACGGGTCAGCCGATTCGCTCGTCTCGCCCGCTTCCGGGCTCTCAGATTCCGACGGCTCCTCCGACGGCTCCTCGCTCTCGCTCGGCTCGTCGGTCGGGGTCGGCTCCGGAACATTTTGGGGCGCGGAGGTCTGCGGCTCGAAGTCGTCGGCGTCGCGGTTGACGTACGCCGGCTCGTCGAAGTCCTCGACCGGCAGACCCTTCATGGCGGTCTGCATGTAGTCCGCCCAGGTCAGCGCCGGGTAGGTGCCGCCGAAGAAGGTGCTGTCGCCCGGCCGGGCGAAGCCGTCGAGGTCGCCGTTGCCGTCCTCCCCGGCCACGTACATCACGGCGGTGGAGATCTGCGGGGTGTAGGCCACGAACCAGGCCGAGACGATGTCGTCCTTGACGTCCTTGGTCCCGGTCTTGCCGGCCACCGGTCGGTTGAGGGTACGCACGGTGCCGCCCGTGCCCTGCTCGACCACGTTGGACAGCGCATAGTTCACGTCGCGGGAGATGTCCTCGCTGACGGCGCGTTTCTCCTCCGGGGCGGCCTGGTAGATGATCTGGTCGTTCGCATCCCGCACCTCGCGGACCACGTGATTGGCGACGTGGGTGCCCTCGTTGGCGAAGGTCGCGTACGCCCCGGCCTGGGCCAGCGGGCTGACCTCCGCGGTGCCGAGCGCGACCCGGGAGCTGGCGTCCCAGCCGGCCCCCTTCGGAGCTCCGACCGCCTCGGCCATCTTCATGATCTTCTCGGGGCCGTCGCCCTTCATCTCCCCGGTCATGTCGACGAAGGCGGTGTTGATCGAGTCCGCGGTGGCCCGCAGCAGCGGGACGTTCTGCCCGTACTGGTTGGAGAACTCGTTCCGCACCGAGGTCGAATCGCCGGGCGGCGTGAACGTGTTGCCCATGAAGGTGGACCGCAGGCTGAAGCCGTCGTCCAGTCCGGCGGCCAAGCGCGTACGTCTTGAAGGTGGACGCGGTGGGCCGCGGCGTCGTCGCCCAGTTGCGGGAGTTCTTGACGAAGTCCGGCCCGCCGTACAGGGCCAGCACCTCGCCCGTGCCGACCTCCACGGAGGCCACGGCGGCGTGCAGGTCGGAGGCCTTCTTGTCGGCGGCCTCGGCGGCTTGCCGGGTGTTGCGCTGGGCCGCCCTGACGGCCGCGTTCTGCGCCTGCTTGTCGAAGGTGGTGGTGATCTTGAGCCCGCCGCCCTGGATCTGGGACTCGTCGAAGCCGGCGGCGACCAGCTCGCGCTCCACCATCTTGAGCAGGAAGCCCTTGGGTCCGCCGTACCGCTCGTTGGTCTCGATCTTGGGGAAGGCCGGCAGCGCCCGACCGTAGCTGGCGGCCTGGGCCGGGGTGATCGCGCCGGTCTCGGCCATGGAGGCGAGCACGTAGCTGTAGCGCTCCTTGAGCCGAGGCACGTTGGCGTCGTCGGCGCCAGGGTCGAGCAGCGCCGGGTTGTTGAGCACGCTCGCCAGCACGGCGGCCTGCGGGACGCTCAGTTCCTCGGCGTTCACGTCGAAGTAGGCCTGACTCGCCGCTTGGATCCCGTACGCGCCGCGGCCGAAGTAGATCGTGTTGAGGTAGCCCTCGAGGATCTGCTCCTTGCTCAGCTCGGAGTTGATCTTGTAGGCCAGGAAGAGCTCTTTGAACTTGCGGGTGAGCGTCTGCGAGGAGTTGAGGTAGAGGATCTTGATGTACTGCTGGGTGATCGTGGAGCCGCCCTGCACGTCGCCGCCGTTCAGGATCACCCAGGCGGCGCGGAACATGCCGCGGATCGAGATGCCTTGGTCGGTCCAGAACGTCCGGTTCTCGGCGGCGACCACGGCGTCCTTGATGCTCTTCGGCATCTCGGCGAAGGTCAGCGGCTGTGCGGTTCTGGACCTGGAACGTGCCGAGCCGCTTCTTGCCGTCGTTGTAGTAGACGTCGGTGACGGCGGTCTGGAAGTCGGCGTTCGGATCCGGCCGGGTGGTGGTGGCGTAGCCGACCCCGACGACGGCGGTGACGCTGACGAGTCCGAGCAGCAGGAAACCGACGACGGCCAGCGTGATGCGTTTGGCCACCGTGCGGCGTTTGAGCGGAGCGGTTCCCGGGCGTGCGGAAACGTCCCAATTCGGTACGTCTCCACCCGCTGCAGGATCCCCGTGGCGGGGGTCAGCCATAAATGTCCTCGACGGTCTGTTGGCGACGGGGCGGTTTGCGCTTCTTGCCGTCACCCAGCAGATAGCTCATGATCATGTGGTTCCAGCTGCAGGCCGGGCACACCTCCACCACGACGACCTTGAACTCGCCGAACTGGTGGGCCATCTCTTCCAGCTCGGTGGTCCGCTTGATCCGGCCGGAGTACTGCCCCAGTTGGTCGCCGAAGGTGTAGTGCAACAGCAGCATGTCGCCGCAGCCGCAGATCGGGCAGGGTCCCTGCGCCGGCTCCCCGTGGTGCTTCGCCGCGCGCAGCAGCATAGGGTCGGCATCGCAGGCGTCCAGCTTGGCGAGTCGACGACCGGGACGCCGCAGCGCCTCCAGCGTGGAGCGACGCTGCAGCGCATAGTCGATGACCTCCCGCTGCGACCACATGGACATCGATGGTAGTTGGCCGATCCGGCGCTCGCGAGTTGGCGAGCGTGTAGTACGCGGGCGATGTGGGCCGTTTCACGCCTGCCGGCGCCCTGAGCCTGTCGAGGGGCCACCCCGCGCCCTGAGTTTGTCGACCCCGCGCCCTGAGCTTGTCGAAGGGCCACCCCGCGCCCTGAGCCTCCGTACTGAGCCCGCGAATTTCGGTACGTCCTACTGACGCGGTTCCACGCCTGGCCCGAACACACTGCTGCCATGCCGAAGACCGCGACCTCAGCCACCCGTCCCGATTCGCGTCAGCCGCAGGGCCAGCCGCCGCCTCCGGGGACGTTCATCCCGTTCGACACCTCCTTCGGCGTCGGCGGCGTCGTGGCCGGCTTCGCGCCGTCGTTCTTCTACAAGTCCGACAGTTGTCGGCTGCCGGACGGACGGCTGATGGTCGCCGGCTACGTCCGCTCGGGCTCCGACGACTTGCGTCAGGCGGTCGGCATGTTCGGCGCTGACGGACGACCTGACGCAGGCTTCGGGGTCGGCGGTATCGCCGTCTTCGGCCCGGGGCCGACGACCGCGACGGCTCCGAACGTCCGGGCCGTCGTGCAGCCGGACGGGCGGATCCTGATGGGTGTCGCGGTGAAGGCCGGTCAGAGCCAGCAGTGGGTGCTCACTCGGCTGACCGCTAACGGTGACCCCGACTCCTCGTTCAGCGGAGACGGGCGGCTCGTCGTCTCCTTTCCCGACCAGCCCAAATTCCTCTTCTTGACCGCGATCCTCTTCCAGCCGGACAAGAAGATCCTCATGGTGGGGTTCCGCGACGACTCCCAGTTGTGCGTCGCCCGGTACCTGCCGAACGGCGGCCGCGACCGCACATTCGGGGACGAAGGCAAGCTGCAGCACACGTTGCCCGGCGTCAAGGCTCGGATCACGGCGGCGGGCTTCGGCCCCGACGGCCGCGTACTTGTTGCCGGCGCGACCGGTTTGCCAGACACGGGCTTCGACATGCTGGTGGCTCGGTACGGAGCGGACTGGGCGCAGGACAACTCGTTCGGCTTCGAGGGTTCGGCGGTGGTCGACTTCGGCACCGGGTCCGATGCCGGGCAGCAGATGCTCGTCGACGTGGACGGCCGGATCGTTGTGGCGGGTGCCGTCGACGCCCCGGGCGGTGAGACCGAGCCCGCGCTCTTGCGCCTGCTCCCCGACGGCTCAATGGACGACAGCTTCGGCAGCGACGGGATGGTCCGGCTCGCCACCGGGAAGAGCCCTGGCGGATACACGGTGACAGCGCTCGACCAGCTCTCCGACGGCCGCGTTGCTGTCGCGGGGATCTACAAGGCCGAGGAGCAGGGCGATGACGATCACGACGTGCCGAAGACGTTCGTGGCGATCGTGCGTCCAGACGGATCGGCGGACACGTCCTTCGACGCGCGACTCGGCGTTGTCTTCGTCGGCGCTGGTTCGGCGGTGTCGCCGCCACGGCTGGCCGTGGTCGCGGGCGACAAGCTGCTCGTAACGATGGCTGATTCGTTGATCAGACTGAACTCCTCGACGACCTTCTCGGTTGATCGGACGACGAACCCGGTGGGCCGGGCCGCTGACCTTCTCCGGCTGCGCGCCTCGAAGGCGGTCTCGGTTGTCAGCGGAAGCCGCGGGTCGTACGCGGTGGAGCCCAACCGGGTCGATGTCATCGGAAAGTTGTCCGGCATCCCGGCCAACGGCCAGGCCACACTGGTTCTGAGGACCACGGTCAACGGCTTCGAAGAGGGCATCTCGCTTTCCGGCTCGATCGCCGCCGGTCCCGAACTCGACCTCTTGGACAACTCCGCCTCGATCATGGTCACCGTCACGCGTGAGGTCACCAGCTAGGCATGCGGGTCAGTTGGTCCCAGCGTAAGATCTGTCCTCGGCTGATCGAGGGGCCATGGCGCAATTGGTAGCGCACCTGCTTTGCAAGCAGGGGGTTACGGGTTCGAGTCCCGTTGGCTCCACCCCTAGTCAGAGCGACTTCCAAGGCCCCCCCCGCTGCCGGCCGTGGACCACTACGACGCCGATTACGACGTCCCAACGCAAAGGCAGCAGCCCAGCCCCGATTTGTGCCACATGATGGCTGCCCGAGTGGTCCGTGGCAGGCCGCGATTTCGGCCGATCGGAACCGCCGCGACGCCGCCCAACACACTCGACAAGCCAAAGGTGCGGTCCGCACCGCCGGACGAGCTAGATAAACATCGGCGGCCGTGATCGCCAACCGAGTCCTGAGGCGACTCGAGGAGGCGCCCGATCACCAGTTCACCCGCCGTCGGCTGCTGAACAACTTAGCTGGGAGCGACCGGTCGGCCGCCAGTGTCGTGCTCGACGCGCTCGGCGATCAGGGAATGGTCACCGCCACTGACGCCGGTAGGACAAGCGTCGTGATCAGGCTGGTCCGTCGGTGATCGCCCGACCCGTGGAGATGTGGAGATCTCCACACCCCCCAACTGTGTTTGCCCTATCGCGCGAGTGAAGTTGTCGTCGTTTCACGCTTAGCAGATCGCTTCGCCACCCAGATTCCCATCCCCCGGGTGTGGAGCTCATCCACACGATCCACACGTTTGCGACCGGAACCGAACTGAGGCCGGGGGCTGTCTGGTGCCTGGACGCCGGAACCATCCCGGAGGCCCAGCGCCGCCGGAATTGGCAGCCCGGCGCACACGAGTCCCGCCGCCACGCCGACCTCGCCGCCGAGCAACAATTCCCGATCCAACACCCACACCCGACAACGACACCGAGCCTCCACCGTCTGAGGCGCAGTCAACAGATCCACGATCCCCCCGTCCCGATGTGCAGCCAACGCTCCCCGGCCGAAGGCGACACCTCCGCAAACGATGCCCCATTGGCACGGCACCACAGTTCCCACGACCTAGACGGGGTCTATCGCACGAACGGTGTAAGTGGCTCGACCGCCCGGATGGGCAGGAAGGGTCATGATGACCGACACACTGGTGGGCGTGAGCCCACCCACATTGGAGCCGGCAGGGTCCGGTGATTTTCCCGAGCGGGAGCCGTCAGCAGCGGAGCTGGCGGCGATCGAGGGCCTGGTCCGCCAGGCCCGGGAGCAAGGCGTTGCCTTGACCGGCCCGACGGGTCTTCTGAAGGCGTTGAACAAGACCGTTATCGAGGCGGCGTTGGATGAGGAGATGGCCGATCATCTCGGCTACGACAAACACGCCCCGGAGGGCCGCAACCGGGGCAACTCCCGCAACGGCAAACGGCCAAGACGGTGCTCACCGACGCTGCGGCGAGATCGAGGTCGAGGTGCCGCGGGACCGCGACGGCAGCTTCGAACCGCAGCTGGTCAAGAAGCGGCAACGGCGGCTGTCCGACGTCGACGAGGTCGTCCTCAGCTTGTATGCGAAGGGATTGACCACCGGGGAGATCTCGGCCCATTTCGCCGACGTCTACGGCGCCTCGGTGTCCAAGGACACCGTCAGCCGGATCACCGACCGGGTGATCGAGGAGATGCAGGCGTGGTGGACACCGGCCGCTGGAGAAGGTGTACGCCGCGGTCTTTATCGATGCGATCGTGGTGAAGATCCGCGACGGCCAGGTCCGCAACCGGCCGATCTACGCCGCGATCGGGGTGGATCTGGATGGCCACAAGGACATCCTCGGCATGTGGGCCGGCGACGGAGACGGGGAGTCGGCGAAGTTCTGGCTCGCCGTGCTCACCGAACTCCGCAACCGTGGCGTGAAGGACATCTTCTTCCTTGTCTGCGACGGCTTGAAGGGCCTGCCCGACAGCGTGGCCGCGGTGTTCCCGCTCGCCACGGTGCAGACCTGCATCATCCACTTGATCCGGAACACGTTCCGCTACGCCTCCCGCAAGTACTGGGACCAGATCAGCCACGACCTGCGGCCGATCTACACCGCCCCCACCGCCGCCGACGCCAAGTATCGGTTCGAGGAGTTCGCCGAGAAGTGGGGCACCCCCTATCCGGCGATCAAACGGTTGTGGGAGAACGCCTGGGAGGAGTTCATCCCCTTCCTGGACTACGACGTCGAGATCCGCAAAGTGCTCTGCTCGACGAACGCGATCGAGTCGTTGAACGCCCGCTACCGCCGGGCCGTGCGGGCCCGCGGGCCACTTCCCCAACGAGCAGTCGGCGATGAAGACGCTGTATCTGGTCACCCGGTCCCTGGACCCGAAGGGCACCGGTCAGACACGATGGGTGACCAGGTGGAAACCAGCTCTCAACGCCTTCGCCGTCACCTTCGCCGACCGGATGCCGGCCGCCGGAGAACGATGATCATGGAAACCGCCACTTACACCGTTCATCGGACAGTCCCCCTAGACGCGGCGTTCGGGGAGAGAGACGGCGACAGCTCTCGCCGGGTGTCTCGAGTGCCGTAGCCAAAAGCGGCGTTGGGTGATTGCGGCGGCGAGTTGTCGCTTGCTCTCGCGATGATCAGAGAAGCTTTTCGCGGGATCGGCTCCTCTCGTGACGATCATGGTGGTGATCGTGGTCATCGTGTCGCGAACGAAGCCCACGAGCGACGCGGGGACTTCGACCCTGACGGCTTCGGCGATGTCCGGAGTCTTGACTGGCAGAACCTGCTTGGCACCGTCTATGTGTGAGGCCGTATTGTCCGGGACATGTGGGCGCCTTGTGCGGCGTCCGTTTGTCTGTCCACTCAAAGGAAGGATCAACCAATGGCGACCCTGACTGCATGGGCGTTTCCGGGCGTCGGCGATGCCGAGGCCACCGTCGAAAAGCTCAAGGCGCTCCAGTCCCAGCAGCTGATTACTATCCATGACGCTGCCGTGGTCAGCTGGGAGGTCGGCAAGAAGAAGCCGAAGACCCGCCAGTTGAACAATCTCGCCGGGGCCGGGGCGCTGGGCGGCGCCTTCTGGGGCATGCTGTTCGGCCTGTTGTTCTTCGTTCCGTTGCTGGGGGCGGCGATCGGCGCCGGCATCGGGGCTCTTACCGGGTCACTGGCCGACGTCGGCATCGACGACAAGTTCATTGACGGGGTCAAGCAGCGTGTCACACCGGGCACGTCGGCCCTGTTCCTGCTCACCTCCGGCGCCGTTGAGGACCGGGTCAAGGCCCAGCTGGGCGGCACCAAGGCCGAACTGATCGCCAGCAACCTCACCGCCGATCAAGAGGCCAAGCTGCGCGAGGTCTTCGCCGAGGACTAACCCCTGGGCCCAATCGCCGACCTCGACATCGACGACAAGCTCATCTGTCCTGACGCTCGGTAGATATTCCTTAGAATTCCGAGTATTCGGCTTCGATCACTCGGGCCTTGAGTTTGGTGCCCTTGCTCGGCGTTGAGGCGTAGCCGTCGGACGACTGGTACGTCCCATCGGACACATCGATGTCCACGGTCGGTGATGGTGCCGGACTCGTCGCCACGGACCTGGTAGGTGAGCGCGACGATGCCCGAGTCGGGCAGCGCCTGCCCGCCGGTCCGGGACACCTTGGCTTCGTATGTAACGTGGCAGCCAGCTGAGCCGTAGCACTGCGCTGACTTGATCTTGAGCTTGATCTTCCAGTCCGACGCCTTCGCCTTGTACGGCTTGCAACGGGCGGTGCGGGCGGCGGCTCCTGCGTGGTCTCCAGCTCGGGTGTCGGGGCTGGCTCGGTCGTCTGGGCACTGCTGGGCGGGGCTGGGGACCGTAGCGTTGCCGGGCCCGGGCGTCGCCACGGTGCCCAGCACGGCTGAGCATGCGGCACCATGAGAATCAGGGAACCGACCGCCCCGCCCACGATTATGAGCGCGATCTTGCCGCCGGACAGACCCTTCTTCGAGGCCTGGGCGGGGCCATCAGCGGTCCCGGTTGCGGTGCGGGGATGGTCATCGTGTGCTTTGTCCTGTCGAGCTGGTCTTGGTTTGATCACGTGAGTGTTCTGCGATGTTGGGGTTGCGAGGTGCGCGTGGAGGATCAAGCACCAGAGGTTTCGTTTGGCGCATCTCTAGAACCTTCGGTTGTGGGACTGCCCGGCGGACTCGGGGCGGCCGGCGCGGGGCGGAGGGCGGCCTCGATCATGATCATCGCGACGGCCGCACCGGCGGCAAGTGTCCTCATGGATCACGCGGCGGGAGTGTTGGGGAGAGCAATGCCGTTGACTGACACCTTGGCCGGTCCGGTGGGGGTGACGGTGCCGGATACGAGGTGGTCGTCGTATTCGATGCTGCCCTCGGTGATGCCGGCTTCGGTGATCGCGCCGTTGGTGATGTTGCCGTCGACGATCGCGCCGTCGGTGATGTCGCCGTCGGTGACATCACCGGGGGTGATCACGTTGCTGAGGGCGGTGATCTTGTCGGCGTTTTGGGAGCGCAGGCAGTCGTCGGGGTTCTCGCCCGGGGCCGCGTCCCACTCGCCCCACTCGGCGTCGGCCGCGTCTTCGAATTGGTAGGCGCCGAACTGGTAGGCACCGAAGTCGTAGGCACCGAAGTCGTAGGCATCGTAGGTCCAGTCGCCGAACGACCAGTCGCCGAACGTCGGGTTGCTCCAGTCGGTGGCGCCCGCCTTGTAGGTCGGCTCGCCCTTCCAGCCCTTCAGGATGAAGCCGGTGTACTGGTTGGCCTTGCGGGCCTCGACGTCGAGGTCGTAGTCGAGGCTGCCGGCGAGGACGCCGGAGCGGCTGCCGGTCCTGCTGCCCTCCCGTGCGGCGTCCCGGTTGCCGTCGCGGGTGCCGGTCCGGCTGCCCTCGCGGATGCCGTCGCGCTCGCCGTCACGCACACCGTCACGGTGGAAGGTCTTGGTGCCGTTGCCGTTGGTGAACGTGCAGGTCAGATCCTGCGACAGGGCCTGGGTGGCGGACTGTTTGCCACTCTGGCTGCCGGCCTGGGTGCCGGCCTGCGAGCCGGCCTGCGAGCCGGCCTGCACGGCGTCCTGCGCCAGCGTCTGCGTGGTGGGCTGCTGGGCGGTGAACACCAGGCTCTTGGCGTCGACGGCCTTCTGCAGCGCCGCGTTGTTGAAGCCGAGCGCGGTTTGGACGTCGCCCTTGCCGACGAAGCCCTTGCCGTCGGCGTTGATGGTGACGCTGGCGTGGGCGGCGGTGGCCGAGGCGATGAGGGCGGTGGCGGTGAGCGCGGCGATCCCGGCCGCGATCATGGTGCTGCGGTGCATCTGGTGGTCCTACTTCCTGGTGGGGTGATGGTTGGATGCCCGGCTCCCCCGAAGGCCGGGCACTGCCGTGTACTCTATCGCGACTCTATGAGGTTTCTATATGGCGACTATAATAGAACACTGAACTTCTGACTGCTAAGCTCTGGTCATGGCGCGCCCCTACGGGGAGCCCGTGGAGATCATCACCGCACCGGTCCCCGCCCAGTCCCCGTTCATCCCCACCGACGCCAAGATCGTGGTCGGCGCGGTCGCTCCGGCATCCCCGGATCCGATTCCGATCGTGCTGCTCACGAGATTCGAGTACCGGATCCGCGAGAGGCGACATCCCAGCACCCACGCAATCCACTGGCGCCTCGAACGGCGAAGATCCACCCAATCCGGCGACGACGGCGACTGACAACCCGACGAGCGTGAACCGTAAGCTCTGTGGCCTGGGAGCCGGGGTGCCACCGTCATACCGCGCGATCACCTGCCCTTGACGCGGTCGACGACCTCCAGGCAGCCATTGGCCACCACGCGAGAGCATCACCAGGGACGAGCCGCACCTCACGAACATTGCTGTCCTGGTGCAGGTTTCGGAGGCGCGAATAACGTTCGCGGCTCGCCGAGATCTTCGGTTTCCCGTCCGACACGTCACCCGGAGCAGGTTGATAGATTCCGCGTTGTGGGAGCGTAGCCCGCATGGCCACAAGTGATTACATGTCGCCCGCGCGGGCAGCCGACATCAGCCTCGTCGCCGGGCTGCTGTTGATCGTCGGCGGCGGCTTCCAATCCATTGAGGCAGTCGCGGCCATCGTCAAGGACGAGTACCTGGTCGTGACACCGAACTACATCTACACCTTCGACTTGACGGCGTGGGGTTGGATCCACCTGCTGATCGGATTGGCGTTGGTGGTGATCGGCATCTGCCTGCTGCTCGGTCAAGGGTGGGCGCGGGTCGCTGGCATCGTCGCCGCCGCGATATCGGCTCTGCTCAACTTCACCTGGCTGCCCTACTCACCGCTCTGGGCCATCCTGGTGATCGCTGTCGACCTTCTCATCATCTGGGCCCTGGCCTCAGCCCGGGCGCACGCCAAGGCGGCCAACGCACCTCAGCGGGTCGGTTCCCCAACGGTCAGCTAACTCCTCGCCGATGTCAGCCGAACCCCCCTTGAGGGTCTTGCCGACGATCTGTTCCGACTCGCCTTGGGCGTAGACGTCGGCGGTGTCGACGAAGGTGATGCCGGCGTCAAGGGCGGCGTGGATGCTGCGGATCGACTCGTCGTGATCGGTGTTTCCCCAAGGCGCCGAACATCATCGCGCCCAGGCACATCCGGCTGACCGAGACGCCGGTGCGTCCAAGCAGGCGGTGATTCACAACAGCTCCTTCCGGCCCGGAGCCCTAGCTTTCCGGGTTCTTCGATCACTTCGCAGGCCAGGGTTGGCCCATGTCGACGATCAGGCGGTCAACCGGCGCAACTGGTACGGCTGGCCTGGGGCCAGCACGATGATCCGCTCCGGGTTGACGACCCGGCCGGGCAAGGTGGCGGGGTCGGCGTTGAACGGGGCGAAGTCGGGGGCGTCGACGCAGCCCCAGTGGTGCAGCAGCAGCGGGGTGTCCGGGTAGACGTTGGCCATCGCGACCGCTCCATCGAGGCCGAAGTGCCAGTCGCTGTCGGAGAAGTCAAACAGCATCGCGTCCGGCGTCGGCATGTGCAGATGATGGTCTTCGATAAGTCGGGAGTCACCCGGAGCCCACAGGTTCCCGTCCGGCGTGTGAAGCCAGAAGCCGCAGCAGTCTTCGGGTTGGAAGACCCGGTCCGCAGCGCCAGGCACGTCGTTCTGCCAGGCATGATCGGCCGGCGTCACCTCGACCTCGATCTGGTTGACGGCGAAGCGGTCGCCGATGTCGTGGCCGGTCGAATGCAAGCCTTCGGCATGCATCAACGTGTCGACGTAGCGGGTGGAGTGGAACGCGCCGGTGACCGGTGCCAGCTGACGGCAGGTCGGCACGCTGTAGTGGTCGTTGTCGCTGTGGGTGACCAGGACCGCGTCGAGCCGGGGCACCGCCTCCGCGGCGATCGGGAAATCGATCAGCACCGGCATGTCGAACCCGCCGAGCAGCGGATCGATCATCACCGTGGTACCACGAGAGTTCAGCAGGAAACCGGCCATGCCGAGCCACCGCAGCACGGTTTGGTTTGTCGGCTGGAACGCCTCGGGGCCGAACCGTTGGGTCTGCGGTGCGCGGGCCTGCTGCATGGCCGGACGCTACCGAACAGGTCTAAAGACGTGGGCGCGACCCACCCTGGTCTCCGGCGATTCCTCCTCCGTGGCTGCTCGGGTGTCGCAAGGTGTCCGCATCTGACGCCGAGCCAAATCATTTGTCGGCATGTCGGTGCGCCCGCGCAGCGAGACGAGGCCGTCGTCACAAGAGGACCGTCCAGCGGGACATTGACAGCACGAGACCACCGCAGTGCCCATGGTGCGCAGTTAGGTGGTGGGCGACACGGCGACGGCGTCGATCGAGATCAGCAGACCCCGGGGCAACCGCACGTTGGCAGGCGCCGACCGCGCCGGAGCGGGCTCCGGCATGTGCCGTGCGTAGACCTCGTTGAGCCGGCTGAAGTCGTTGACGTCGGCATAGAAGATCGTCGTCTTGACGATGTCGCGCATTGACACCCCGGCCGCCTCGAGAACTGCCGCCAGGTTGATCAACGCCTGCTCGGTTTGCGCCTCGATGCCTTCCGGAGCAGCGCCGGTGGCCGGGTCTATCCCGGCCATCCCGGAGCAGAAGACCCAACCTTTTGCGACGACCGCTTGGCTGTACGGGCCGAGGGCGGCCGGGGCTCGATCGGTGGAGATGGCTTGTCGGGTCATGGTGGTCGTCCCTTTCGCTGGCGAGGCCACGGCGGCGCTCAGGGAGGACCGACGGCCCTCTCGGAGCATCCTGCTAGTCCACCGATGCCGCCGGGATTTCGACCATTCAGTCCGCCATCTTCGCAGGGGACACCGCCAGCCTGGCATTTCACGGTGCCGCCGGGATCTGCACCGTCGGACCCGACATCCTCGCGCGCATGCGCTACGGACCCTGCGCCGGACGCTGCGTGATCTGGGAGCAACCTGGCCGGCGGGCCAGATCCGTCGCTGTGGCTGCTGCCGCGGTCGCTGGGAGCAGCTCTGGTCACGAGTGCATGACCATCGACCAGACAAGGTTGAGGCGTTGCTGTGGCGTCACTTCAGCATCGCGCCGTCGGGACTGGCTAGCGGCAGGTGTATCCGCCGTCTACGGGCAGCGTGACGCCGCTGATCATGGAGGCGTCATCGCTGAGCAGAAAGACGATGGGGGCGGCAATCTCGTCCTCGGTGGCCCAGCGGCCGAGCGGCATCATCGCCAGGAACGGATCTCGGATGTGCGGTTGTCCCCAGTACCCAGCCGACATCGGCGTCATGACCACGGCGGGGTTCACTGAGTTCACCCTGATGTTGTGCCGGCCCAGCTCGAGGGCGGACACCCGGGTGATGTTGTCCAGGGCGGCCTTCGAGGCGCCGTACGAGATGTGGCCGCCGAGGGCGACCAGGGCGGCCTGGCTGGACACGTTGACGATGGCCCCGCCGAGTCCGGCTCTGATCATGGAGACGGCAGCGTACTTGGTCACCAGTAGGGCGCCTCGGGTGTTGATGGCCATCACCTGGTCGAAGACGTCGATGTCTGCTTCGGTCGTGGGGGCGACAACGCCGCCCCACCCGGCGCAGTTGACTACGCCCCAGACGTCGCGACCAGCCATCGCGGCGCGGATGCTGTCCTCGTTGGTGAGCTCGAATGGCAGAGTTTGGACGTCGCCGCGGGCGTCCAACTGGGCCAGGGATTCGGCCGTGCGGTCGCTAGCGATCACGTCCGCCCCCGCGAGCACAAGCTGGCGTACGGTGGCGCCGCCGATTCCGCCGGCGGCACCGGTGACGAGCACCGGCCGGCCGTTGAAGTCAGTCATTCAACATCCCTCGGTGTCGAGTGTGCTCAAGACACCAGAACGGAGTGGGGTGAGAACTTCGACAAGAACTCCGCGAGCTGCGCTCCCGGTGTGAGCAGGCCGTTGACCCGGATGTGCTCGACGGCCGGCGGGCGGGTCACGTCGGGGGTGAGGAATCGGTGCGCGTCCTTCGCTTTCTCCAGATCGCGGGCTGCGCCGCGATGCTGCATGCGTTGCACCACCTCGGTGCGGCGGCGTGTCGAGCCAGGTGAGGTGCACGTGATGGTCGGGAAGCCCGAGCCGCTCCACCAGCCGGGCCCACGCCGCCGGGAAGGTTCGTTCGGAAGTGAACGGAGCCACCATGATCACATTGATCCCGAGGGCCAGGTTCTCTGTGGCCGTGTCAATCAGGCAGGTGTAGCGGATGTCGTTGACGCTGGCCCGCTCCGTCGGATGCGCGCTGGGTACGTCGACGAGGAACTCGCCGCCGGCGTACTCGAACAACGGATTTGTCAATGTGTCCAAGTCGAGCAGCGGCCACCGCAGCTTCCGGGCCAGGTCGCGGGCAAATGTCGTCTTGCCGCTGGCCGGCACTCCACATACGACGATCGCTTCGGCCCTATCCGAAGCCATCACAATGTCCTCCATCGCTGAGCGAGCCTCTTCAGTTCTACCGGGCTCGACCGGGCTCAGCGAGCCGCGACTGTCGTCCACGGGGTGGCCCGCTCGGAGGCGAAGGTGACCAGGCGGTCCAGCCGGGGCCGCGCCACGTCGGTCAGGAATTTCTCCCGGTCGGTACCGGTCAGCCCGATCGACTCCTTCCAGACCGAGCGGCCGGCGATGAAGCCGGACGCGCCGCCCTCGTCGAACGCGACCTGCAGGACCTCGGTGAAGTGTTCGAACGGCACGCCGGCGGAGAGGACCGCCCAGGGCCGGGTCAGAACCGAGGCGAGCCGCCGCGTGCCCTCGACCGAGCCCGGGTACTCCAGCTTCAGCAGGTCGACCCCGTCCACGTCGTTGAGGGCGCGGGCGGCCTCGATGATGGCGTCCTCTCGCCGCTGCGCGGTCAGCTCCTCACCGGGGAGGGTGTAGATCAGGTTCTCGATGACCGCCGGGACGCCGCTGCGCTGGCAGTCCTCGACGACCTCGCGCGTGACCTGCAGGACGTCGGCGGCCAGGTCGGGTTCACCGGCCTTGGTGGCCGGTCGGTCAGCGCGCAGTTGCACGAAGAACTTGACCGCGTCCCCGCCCTGGTCGAGCACCCATTGCGCGTTCAGCTGTGGGTCGCGGTGGGTGCGGGGCTCACCGTTGAAGGTGCCACGCTCGGCCGGCTCGGCAGCGACGAGCAGTCCGCACGTCGAGGCGAGCGCGCCGGCCTCGGTGGTGGCGGGGACGCCGTAGGTCGGGTCGAAAAGGATGCCGCTGGCATAGGGGGTGAGCGCGCGGGCGACCGCGACCTTGGAGTCTCGGAGCTCCTCGTCGGTGCCTTCGAGGCCGACCGCGGTGAACATCCGGCGCAGGGTGTTGCGCTGGTCCATGGCGATGATTGAGAAGACCCCGTCTGGGTTGGCGATGTCGGCGAGGGTCTTCAAGGCGGATCTTTGGGTCGTGGTCGTCATTTTGCGGGCACTCCTGGTGCTGGATGCGGTTCGGTAGGTCTAGAGCTATGTCATCGATGACATACTCACAAACCGTGACCGTCACCTGGACCTTCGCCACGGCTCTACGGTGTTCGTGTGCGTCGACGGCGCCGTGCAGATGAACTCGACAAGGAGGGTTGGCATGGTCACAATGCGCGACGTCGCCGATCGGGCCGGGGTCAGTTCGAAGACGGTTTCGCGCGTGTTCCGCAACGAGCAGTACGTCTCCGAAGCGGTGCGTCAGCGGGTGACCATGGCGATGCACGAGCTGAACTTCGTTCCCAACATGCTGGCCAGAACCTTTCGGGAGGGCAGGGCCTCTATTCTCGGGATCGCCGTGCCCAGCATCGCCGACCCCTTCTTCGCGGCCATCATCGAGGCGGCCGATGCGTTCGCCGCGACTCGCGATCACGCTATCGCAGTCACGAGTCTGGGCAGCGAACCCGGACGTGAACGACCTGTTGTGGAGGCGCTCCTGCGCCGCCAGATCAGCGGGCTGCTGATTGCTCCGATCGCGCGCGACCAGTCATATCTGAAGCCGTGGCTTGAGCAGGCACCGATCGTCTTCATCGACCGTGAGCCGACCGGGATCGACGGCGACGTCTTCCTGGAGGACGACCGGGGCGGCGCCGCGTTGGCGGTCCAACATCTGATCGCACTCGGCCACCGAAGGATCGCGTTCCTGGGGGCGAACGACGCGGTGGTGACGACGGAGCGCCGGCTGGAGGGCTACCGGCAGGCACACCGGGCCACCGGTATCCACGTCGATGACGAGCTCATCCTGTTCGCCGGCCCGCAGCAGGTGGGTCAGCTGTTCGCGCAGGCCGTCACGGCGTCGGACCCACCTACGGCGGTCTTCTCGTCCAACTCGCGGACCTCGCTTGAGATCATCCCGACGTTGCAGGAGCTCGGGCGCACGGACCTGGCCTTGGTGAGCTTCGGGGATTTCCCGATGGCCGGTTCGCTCAACCCCTCGGTCACCGTCATCGACCAGAATCCGCTTCGGCTGGGCCAGGCTGCCGCCGAACGCGCTTTCCAGCGACTCGACCAGACGCAAAACACGCTTCCTCGCCGTACGGTCTTCGATGTGAGCCTCATCCCGCGGGCCTCGTCCAGCCCTGCACCTTGATCTTCAGCCGGCCTTGCGCGTCGTGGACCGGGGACGGCCGCGAGGGCTGGGTGTCGGGATCGGTGACCCGGCAGGACTGACGTTCGATCAAGCTGACGGGAAGCACGGTGCGGCGGCGGTAGCGCCGGCCCGGGTGGGTGCCGCGGTCGATGATCCGCTGCCCCGCGAGATGTCCAACGAGAATTGGGTCCTGGTCGATCACCGTGATGGCAGGACTGAGCATGTCCGCCATCGGAAAGTCGCCGAAGGCGGCGACGGCCAGGTTGCCGTGCGCCAGCGCGGGAACCAGCGCCATGGTGCAACGCGCGTTCGAGGAGAACAACGCCGTCGGCCGCCCTTGCACGACCTCGAGCCGAGCCAGCGCGGCGGCCGCACCGACGCGGTCCCTCGCCCCGAGCGCCACCAGCGCGGGATCGAAGGTGATGTGGTGGGCGGCGAGGGCGGCACGGTAACCGGCGTACCGGTTGCTGGTGGTCGGGATGTCGATGGTGTCACCCAAGAACGCGATGCGCTGGTGCCCGTGCCCGATGAGATGCTCGGTCGCAAGGTAAGCGCCGGCGTGGTCGTCCTCGACGAAGGAGTCGGCTTGCACCCGGTTAGGGGCTCGGTCGACGAAGACGACCGGCGTACGGCTGGTCCAGGCCGCAAGGTAGGACTGGTCGTGGCTGATCGGGGCGATGATGAGGCCGCTGAGCGACTGGCGCAGCAGCGACTCCACGATGACCCGCTCCCGTGCCTGGTCGTCACCGAGGTCCGTGACGACGATCGACATCCCGTTCTCCGTGGCCAGCCGGCCGACAGCTTTCGCGATCGAGCCGAAGAACGGGTCGACCAGATCGGGGACGGCGATACCGATGACCGGCGACCGGCCCGCGCGGAACGTCGTCGCCAACGAGTTGGGTACGTAGTTGAGCTCCCGCAGCGCGGCCTCCACGCGTTCCCGGGTCTCGGGTGCGACGTGGGAGTCGCCGTTGAACACGCGGGACACCGTCTTGGCGCTGACCTTGGCCAGCGCGGCGACATCACGCATGCCGGTCATCGGATTCCTTGGGGTGCTGGTCCGGATGCCATCCTCCTCGCCTCCAGCGGTTGAGGCCCACCCGACGTGGCGGGAGTCGGGTCTCGCCGCGGGTCATCGTCTGGTCCACCGTCGGATCAGCGGATCGAGTAGCCGCCGTCGATGGCCAACGAGACCCCCGAGATCATCGAGGCACCGTCACTGAGCAGGAACACGATCGGTGCGGCGATCTCGGCCTCGGTGGCCCAGCGGCCGAGGGGCATCTGGTCCAGGAACGGCCCCTGGATGTCGTCACGGCCCCAGTACCACGCCGACATCGGGGTCATCACCACCGTGGGGTTCACCCCGTTGACCCGGATGTTGTACCGACCGAGCTCAAGAGCGGACACGCGGGTGATGTTGTCCAACGCGGCCTTCGACGAGCCGTACGAGATGTGTCCGCTGAGCGCGACCAGGCTGGCCTGGCTGGAGACGTTCACAATGGCGCCGCCGCGGCCGAGCCGTATCATCGAGCGGGCGGTGTACTTGGTCACCAGGAGTGCACCGCGGGTGTTGATCATGATGACCTTGTCAAAGACCTCTATGTCGGTGTCCATCGGGCTGGCGATCTCGCCGCCGAAGCCGCCGGAGTTGACCACCCCGTAGACGTCGAGGCCGTCGAGGGCGTCGCGGACGCTCTTCTCGGAGGTCAGGTCGAAGGGCAGCACCTTGGCGCCGGTCTCAACCGCGAGCGCCTCGAGCGCTTCGGACGACCGGCCGCTGGCGATGACGTCTGCGCCGGCCGAGACGAGCTGACGGACGGTCTCGCCACCGATCCCGCCGCTGGCACCGGTGACCAGGATGGTGCGCCCGTTGAGGTCAGTCATGAAGATGATCACTCGCTTCCAACGTTGAAGGGTTCAGCCCCCTGAGAAGGCGCTGGGCGGTCGGGTCCGACGGATGGCTTGATCCTAGGGCACCGGTGCGCGTTTGTCACCGGTGACATGATCGGCTCGCTCACCAGCTATTGACACCGGTGACATGAAGCCCGTAGAGTCCTCAAAAGGTCACCGATCCCCCGGAGCTTTTGGATTCAGGTGGCCCTAAATCCCCAAGATCAGTGCTTCGTTGACGCAGCGGCTGTTGTCCCCGTTCCGCCTCGGTGAAGCTGAACCCGAGAGAACCAGCCGTGATCGAGAAGACCGTGACACCCGGGCGAGAAGCCGGGTGAAGCCCAGATGCTGTCGTCTGACGCGACGCTCGACCTCGGCGGCCGGGGCGAAGTGCCGGCCGACCCGACTGATCGGCTACCTCCCCCAGACCACTCGGGGCTCCGCCGAGCGGACCCGGACCCGACTTCGGCCCGGGTGAATAGCAACCGACCGGGCCGCAACGGCCCGGACCTACAAGAAAGTTTGGTGAGAACTCGTGACGGCTGTACTCAAGGCAGAGGGGCTGACGAGAGCATTCGGCCACGTGCAAGCACTCGACGGCGCAGACTTCGACATCGAACCCGGTGAGGTCGTCGCCCTGATCGGCGACAACGGCGCGGGCAAATCGACACTGGTCAAGGCCCTGTCGGGCAACCTGGCCCTGGACTCGGGCACCATCACCTTCGAAGGCGTCCCGGTGACACTGGACTCACCGAGCACCGCGAGCAAACTCGGGATCGAGGTCGTCTACCAAGACCTGGCCCTGGCCCCGCACCTCGACCCGGCCCAAAACATGTTCCTCGGCCGCGAAATCCCCGCCAAGGGACCGCTCGGCTGGTTCGGCTTCCTGGACAACAAGGCCATGCGGGAGCGCGCCCGCCAGGGCTTCCTGGACCTGGGCGGCACCGTACGGGCGATGAACTCGCCGGTGGGAGCGATGTCCGGTGGCCAACGCCAGCAGATCGCCATCGCCCGGGCCATCGCCTGGGCCAACAAGATGGTCTTCCTCGACGAGCCGACCGCCGCGCTCGGCGTGGTGCAGACCCGCAACGTCCTAGATTCGATCAAACGGGTCCGGGACCGCGGAATCGCCATCGTGCTCATCTCGCACTCCATGCCGGAAGTGCTGGGCGTCGCCGACCGCATCCAGGTCTTGCGCCTCGGCCGTCGCGTCACCACCTACCAAGCCAGTCAGACCAACGTCGAGGAGCTGGTCGGCGCCATGACCGGCGCACTCGACTTCCACGACAAGGAGAGCGCAGCATGAGCACCACCACAGACCACCCCGACAACACAAGTCGCCGAGGAGGAAGCCCACGTCAGCCTCGGGAAGCGGCTCGCCGGAACCCAAGTCGGTGTGGATCCTCGGGGTGCTGCGTCGTCATCGTCGCGTTCTTCGCCATCAGCGGCGGCAGCCGCTTCCTCTCGGTCGGCAACTTCTCGCTGATGAGCCAGAACCTCGCCGTGCTCGCCGTGCTCGGAGTCGGCATGACCTTCGTCATCATCACCTCCGGCATCGACCTGTCGATCGGCTCGGTGCTGGTGTTCTCCTCGGTCGTCTCCGCGAAGCTGATGGAGGCCGTCGGCGGTGACGGACCAGGCGTCGTGCTGCTCGGCGTGCTGGCGGCCATGGTCGACCGGCGTAGCCTGGGGCATGCTGAACGGATTCCTGATCGCCAAGGCCAAAATTCCGGCGCTCATCGTCACCCTCGGCACCCTGTCGGCCGCCCTCGGCCTGGCCTACGTGATCAGCGCCGGAGTGAACACCTCCGTCAGTGCGACATCGCTGACCGATTTCGGGATCTACACCAGGATCCTCGGCCTACCGGCCTTGCCGGTCCTCACCCTCGTCATCGTCGTCATCGGTGGCATCGTGCTGCATCGCACCAAGTTCGGCCGCTACACCTACGCGATCGGGTCCAACGAGGAAGCAGCCCGTCGCGTCGGCATCAAGGTCGACCGGCACCTGATCATCATCTACGCCCTGACCGGACTCTTGGCCGGCGTGGGTGCGGTGATGTACCTCGCCCAGTTCGGAACCACCACCATCGCCGGCCTGTCGCTGACCAACCTGAACGTGATCGCCGCCGTGGTGATCGGCGGCACGTCGATCTTCGGCGGGTACGGCTCGATGTTCGGCACCATGGTCGGACTGTTCATCCCGGCCGTCTTGCAATCTGGATTCGTGATCATCGGCGTCGACCCGTTCTGGCAAGGCGTCGCCATCGGCGTCGTCTTGGTGGCCGCCGTCTACATCGACCAGACCCGCCGCGCAGCCGCACTGCGCGGAGCCAAATCAGGCGGCATCTTCGCGAAGTTCCGCCGAAACAAGTAACGGAAAGGAAAACAACATGAGGTACTCCACCGTCCTCCGCACCGTCTCGATCGCCGCCGCCGTCCCCCTCGTCGCCTTGGCCGGGTGCAGCTCCACCAAGCCCACCGAGGCGACACCGGGTGGCTCCGTCAGCGTCGCCCCGTCCGCGTCGGCCACCCAGAGCGATCCCGGCGCCCACCAAGGCGTCCAAGGACTACAAGGTGACGTTCATCCAAGGCGTCCAAGGCGACGACTTCTACATCACCATGCAATGCGGCATCGACGCCGAAGCGGCCAAGCTCGGAGTCACCGTCAACACCCAGGGCCCGCAGAAGTTCGACCCCACCCTGCAGAAACCGATCCTGGACTCAGCCGTCAACGGCAAACCCGACGCCATCCTGATCGCCCCCACCGACGTCCACAGCGATGCAAGCACCCCTGGCCGCAGCGGCCAGCGCCGGCGTCAAGGTCGTACTGGTCGACACCACCACCGTCGACCCCTCCTATGCGGTGTCGGTCGTCTCCTCCGACAACGAGGGCGGCGGAGCCGCGGCCTTCGATGCGATCAGCCAGCTCGCACCGGCGGGCGGCAAAGTGCTCGTCATCTCCACCGATCCCGGGCATCTCCACCGTCGATGCCCGGATCAAAGGCTTCCAAGAGGCGGCCGCAAAGCGACCCGAAGTACCCCTACCTCGGCGTCCAGTACTCCCACAACGACCCGGCCACCGCAGCTCAGCTCGTGACCGCCGCCCTGCAAAAGGATCCCGACATCGTCGGGGTGTTCGCGACGAACATCTTCGCCGCCCAAGGCACCTCCACCGGCGTCCAGCAGGCCGGCAAGAGGGGACAGGTCACAGGTGGTCGGCTTCGACGCCGGACCCGACCAGGTCAAGCAGCTGAAAGACGGGACCGTGCAGGCTCTGGTCGCCCAGCAACCCGGCTACATCGGCCAGGTCGGCCTCGGCCAGGCGGTCGCCGCCCTCGACGGTGGACAGGTGACCAAGACCGTCCAGACCGGCTTCTCCATCATCACCAAAGAGAACGCGGACACCTCAGACGCCATCTACAAGTCCAGCTGCTAGACAACAGCGAACCTCGAGCCGAAGGACAACAGCCGCTCACGGCGCCGGTTCACACCGGCGCCGTGAGCATGTCCACACATGAGAGTGAACCGCCCCGGCAAGTCCGGAGACTCCGTTCCTTGGGAAGGATGGAGTCATGTCAGGGAGAACGTCGAAGAGGTACCCGGTCGAGCTGCGTGAGCGGGCGGTCCGGATGGTCGCCGAGATCCGGTCCGATCACGAGTCGGAGTGGGCCGCGATGACCCAGGTCGCGCAGCTGCTCGGGGTCGGGACGCCGGAGACGGTGCGCAAGTGGTGCCGGCAGGCCCAGGTCGATGCCGGGAAGCGTCCCGGCGTGAGCACCGAGGAGGCCGCTGAGCTGAAGCGGTTGAAGCGGGAGAACGCCGAGCTCAAGCGTGCCAACGCGATCTTGCGGAGTGCGTCGGCTTTCTTCGCGGCCGAACTCGACCGGCCACAGCGCTGATCGTGCGCTACATCGACGAGCACGTCGGTGAGCGCCACGAGGACGCCGACGGGCAAGGTCTACGTTGGGGTGTCGAGTCGATCTGCGCCGGGCTCACCGAGCTCGGCGTCAAGATCGCCCCTGCGACCTACTACGAACACCGCGGCCGCAAGCCGACCGCCCGCGAGCAGCGCGACGAGGACCTGAAGCCCAAGATCGCTGCGGCACATGCGTCGAACTACGGCGTCTACGGCGCTCGGAAGGTGTGGTTGACGCTGAACCGGGAACGGCCAGCAGACGCTGCCGCCGATCGCCCGCTGCACCGTCGAGCGGCTCATGAGTGAGCTTGGGCTGGCGGGCGCGGTGCGGGGCAAGGTCAAGCGCACCACGATCAGCGACCCGAGGACCCCGAAGCCATTGGATCTGGTCGACCGCAACTTCCGGCCGCTCGCGCCGGATCGCTTGTGGGTTGCTGACTTCACCTATGTCTCGACGTGGTCGGGCTGGTGCTACACCGCGTTCGTCATCGACGCCTACGCACGCCGGATCCTGGGCTGGTCGGTGGCCACCACGATGACCAGCCAGTTCGTCGTCGACGCGGTCGAGCAGGCCATCTGGACCCGCGGCCGTGAAGGCAGGGACCTGGCCGGGCTGGTCGCCCATCACGACCACGGCAGTCCAGTACCTCTCCGTGGCCTACTCCGAGCACCTGGCCACCGCAGGGATCAAGCCCTCGACCGGGGCCGTTGGTTCGTCGCATGACAACGCGCTGGCGGAGTCGGTGATCGGGCTCTACAAGACCGAGCTGATCAAGCCGCGCAGGCCATGGAAGGGTCTCGACGACCTCGAGATCGCCACCGCCGAATGGGTCGACTGGTTCAACCACCGCCGCCCGTTCGAGTACTGCGACGACCTCACACCCGTCGAAGCAGAGCAGGCTCACTACGCTCACCACCAGACCCCGACAACCGGTCGGAGTCTCAAACTAGAAAGTCTCCGGACTCGCCGGGGCGGTTCAGAGTGACAGCTTAGGAACGCCGACCGATTCTCGGTATCTTGTCGTTTCCCTCAGGCCAAGCCGGGGAGAGAGTGGTGTTCGCGATTTGGTCGCGACGGGTGGCATCGCCGTAATGTGACCGTCGATCGAGACTGAGGTGAGTGCGGCTGTGCGACTGCCGGCCCAGGCGGGCTCACCGACGAGGGGCCGAAACTCGTGGTAGCGCCCTGGGTTCGTCGTGGCTGCTCGATCGGTTAGCAGGCCCGGCGACGCCTGGATCATCCCGGCTCCGGTCCCGTACGGTGACGCGTGAAGTGAGGTCGGGGGTGATGTACTTCGCCGGCAGGGCCCGGCGACCGCTGAGAAGAACGGTTGGCGTCCTCGTGAACGATCAGCAGAAGAAGTTGACGCGACCGCGCAGGCCGTTCGACACCAACCTGCTGCGCGCCGGCGCGGACCTCGAGGCCCGGGTCGCCGAGCCCGTCCCATACTGCTGGTTCTGTGAGCGCACCTCCGGACGCCGTGACAAGGAGCACCTGTTCCCCGGCTGGCTCCAGCGCCACTACGGAATCGAGCGTGAAGTGGTCGAGCCGTACCGTGCCGGCCTCCTGGGAGCTGGTGAGGTGCTGTCGCAGCGGCCTCCGATGACTCTGAAGAGCGCCACCGTCAAGATCTGCGCGGCCTGCAACAACGAGTGGCTGTCCCAGCTCGAAGTTCAAGCACGCCCCCTGCTGACCCGAACCCAGTTCAGGGGACCGATCGCCGGGCTGAGGCGGAGGTGGTCGCCCGCTGGTTCACCCGGACCAGCATCGCGCTGAACGTATCCATGCCGTACCGGCTGCTCTGTCCGGCGACGGAACGCCACGCGCTCCGTCATGGAGTCCCGCCGCGTACGGTCGTCGCCCTCGCCCGTACCGGGGACGGGGTCAGGCGTCGTCGATTGGGTCCAGCGCGGGTTGGCCTACGGCATTTTTCCGCCGCACCTCAACGCTGAGCGGCTTCGCAGCCTGCAGGCGCGTGTGCACGTCGTGAACATCCGTATCGCAGATCTGGTCGTCACCGTCGTTTATCTGCCCCCGCCGCTGCAGCCGAAGCACCTACTGATCGACGAGACGCAGATCATCTGGCCTCCAGTAGAACCCGCACCGACGTGGGAAGGCCTACCGGTGGTGAAGTCCTACATGACCCCGCAGGTAGGTGCTGACCTGACCGGCTTGTGGTTCGTGTGACCGAGCGGCCAAGCTGGCGGCCTTGTACGTTTTCCGCCGAATGTGTCGTCGGCAGGTTGCGCTGACCAGGGGAGTGACAATCCGCAAAGTCGACCGATTCTTGTTATCTTGTCGTTTCCTTAACCAGCTTGAGGGAGCGTTCGGCTTCGCCACTGCCTTGGCGGTGTTCCGTGTGGGGACCGTCGTGCGGAGCACGCAAAGCGACCGTCAACCGAGGCGCCGACTGCCTGCCGAAGGTGGACTGTGCTCTGGGACTCCTGGGCGCCGCGGCGTGAGGCTGCTCACCACGAGCCGTCCTGCTGAGTCATGCTCGCGCTCGGCTCCTGGTCTACCGCTGGGTCTCGGCTGGCGTAGCGCGCTGTACGTAGCGCCGGGCGAGTTCGAGAAACGTGTGGAGCCACAGTCCTGGCCGATCGCGGTGGAGGTCGTGCCCACCGTGGATGAGCTCGACCTGATCATCGGGGAGCAGCTCCAGCACCGCCGTGCGAGCCGGCTCGAGCAGAGCGCTGTCACGGGTGGCGATCAGGAGGTGCACCGGGACCGGGCACTGAGCAACCAGGGCGGGCAGATCCCAGGGATCGGTGCGAAGCAGCGTCGTCACCCGCTCCACGTCGAGCTTGAGGCGGTTCTGCACCGAGTTCTCGGCGTCGACGAGCGACCAGCCCGGATTCTCGGCCAAAGCCGCCCGACGGGCGGCGGGCGGGTCGGCCCGGGTCTCTTCGACCACGCTCACGATCCTGTCGGCCACGTCGCCCAGGCTGCCCGGTCCGGCAAGGCCGGGTGGATCCTCCGCGACCACGGCCGTGCAATAGTCCGGTGCGAGTCCGAGCGCCGTGAGCGCGACTATCGATCCCAGCGAGTGCCCGACCACCAAGTCCACCGGTCCGGGCACCTGATCGACGACATCGGCGGCGAGAGCCTGCATCGACAGCGGCTCCGGACCCAGCGCCGCGCGGTCGCCGTGGCCCAACAGGTCGAGCCGGTGAACCTCCCAACCGAGATCAGTGAGGTCCTGAGCGTTACGCCACCAGGTCAGCCGGCTGGACTGGACGCCGTGCAGTAACACCACCGACGGTCGACCAGCCACAGATGCAGTAGATCACTGGTGAGCCGCCGGCTCGTCAAGTAGTCGGACCAAACGCCGGCCCGTTCCGTGATCGCTGCGGCAGCGATTCCAGCGCGCCGCGAGCGGACCGTCGTGCGGAGCACGCAGTTGCCGACCGTCGTGCGGAGCACGCAGTTGCCGACCGACGTACGGGAACCGAGTGCTGAGCCGTCTCGCCTAGGACGGTGCGCTCGACCACCGGCATGACGGGTACGGGTACGGCAGTGGCCGTCTCACAAGCTGCGCTCAACCACGGCCTACCTGGAGGTCCCGCAGAAGAACGTTGACGGGGTACGCCCTTGATTGCTTCGACGATGTCCGGAGAAGCGCCCAAGGAGATGTCGGAGGCTGGTGATCAGCCTCAGGTTCTCACCTGGCGGGGGTTGCCAGCAGCCGCGCTTCGCCGACGAAGAGGTCCCATGCTCGATGCTCGTGATGACGAGCTGCTGGCTGGTTTCCCAGGGGTCATCAGACAGATGGTGACGGACGTCGGCCGCGCTGGCCGCTTCGGCGATGAGCAGGATGCGGATGCGACCGCTTTCGCTCCCGGCCAGCGGCCCGGCGAATAGCACGGAGCCCTTGTCCGCGAGGCTGCTCATGAACGCCACGTGTTGGTCCGCGCCCGGTTGCTCGAAGGCGCTCTTCCCATCCGTCCAGGCCGGACCGGCTTCGCGAGTGACGGCAAAGAGGCTCATCGGTCGCTGCTTGCGAGCGTCGGAGCGGCAGCGGCCGCGGCTGCTGCGGCGGCGGCGGCGAAGATGCTGCCGACGTTCTCCTGGGAGAAGTAGTCGGCCGGCGACACTACTCCGGAGATGACACTGACGAAGGCGTCCATGGCCTGCTGATTTCCCTGCACGGCCGCGAGGAGCTGCTGCATCTCCGGTGGCGGCGCCTCGAGGGTGGCGAGCTGCGCGGTGAACTCATAGATGGGCATGTCCTTGGCGTCGCGCTCCTGATGCCAGGCGCCCATCACGTCGTCGAACTGGCGGCCGTCGCCGAGCCACCGGTGGACCGCGTCGGTGCACCGTTCGGCATCGAGGAAGGCGTCGCTGATGCCCTGCGCGGTGATCGGGTCCTTGTTGTAGCCGGCATCTCCGACGAGCGCCCAGCCCTCGCCGTAGGGCTTGCGGAACCAGCTCGGTATCGCTCCGCCGAGGAACGGCGCTTCTCGTTTCGCCGTCGCCACGCGGTCCGCGAAGTCGGGTGCCAGTTGAAGAGTCTGGAAGAAGTTGCCCTCGACATCGGCCTTGTAGGCCTGCGCCTCGGCGTATGGCCAACCGGCGACGACCATCGTCAGGCCGTCGTTCGTCGGTGCGCACGCGAACCCTCGGTCGGGTCGGACGAACGTCTCGAACTGGTGGGTCGGCAGGCCGCTGAAGTAACTGTAGTAGGAGTACTGCAGCCGCGGCTTGGTGTTGTATTCCACGGCGTGGACGGCCTTGGCCACAAGACTGTGACGGCCGTCTGCGCCGATGACGATCCGGGCGCGATCCTCGTGTTCGCCACGTCGAATCCCGACGACCCTGCCACCCTCGACGAGGACCTCGTCGACGTTGTAGTCCTCGCGGACATCGACCCCGGCTTCACGGGCACCCGCCACGAGGGCCGCGTCGAGCACGGTCCGACGCGGGGCGTACGCCGTCGTGATGCCCTCCACCGGTTGAGTGGTGCCGCTGATGATGACCGGGCCGAAGTCGAGCCGGTACCCGGTGATCGCCGGGCAGCCCGACTCGAGCACCCCGTCGAGCAGTCCCCACCGCTGGAGCGCGGCCACGCCCGGCGCGTGGAGGACATGCGTCGAAAGGGTGTCGCTGGGGAAATGCGCGCGGTCGACAGCGAGCACGGCGTAGCCATGGCGGGCAAGCAGCATGGCGGTCGGTGACCCCGCGGCGCGGGCTCCGATGACGATGGCGTCGTAGTTCATGATTTCTCCTCGACCCAGGCGTAGAGGTGCGAAAGCGACCCTCGACATAACAGTCGCGGGTCGAAGAGAGGCCGGTATCGGGGAACTCCCCTAATTGCGGGCTGGTTCTCGGCGCACGGCGTAGGCGGTGGCCTCGGCGCGGTTGCGCAGGCTGAGCTTGGCCAGCAGGTTGCCGACGTGGTGTTCCACGGTCTTGCGGCTGATGAACAGTCGCTCGGCGATCTCTGGATTGGAGAGCCCTTCCCCCAGCAACTGCAGCACCTCGGCCTCGCGCCCAGTGAGCACCTGGCGAGCGGATCGCGGCGGTGCGACCTTCTGGCCCAGTTCGCGCAGCACCGCTGCAGTGGCGTCGACGTATCGTGCCGCCTTGAGCTTCTCGAACGCTGCCAGCGCGGCGCGCGCCTCCGCCACCGCCACCTCCGGAGTCTCCCGGCTACACGCCCGGGCGAGGTCGAGGCGGCACAACGACATCTCGAAGGGCAGCTGCGTCTGGCTGAAGCCGTCCAGCGCATCACGCAGCCACTCCCGCGGATCGCCCTGCTCGGCGTGGCCTCGGGCCAGCGCGACCAGGGCAGCCGTGTACGGCGTTCGGTGCAGCTCGGCACAGGCCGCGAGATCGGCGATCGTCTGCTGCGGGTCCTGGCCGCAGGCCAGCTGAGCCTCGACGAGCTGCGCCAGCAACGGGATGCGCGCACCGCTGCCCGGGTCAGCCTTCTGGGCAGCGCGCTCCAGTAGATCCAGGGCAACCATCGGCTCACCTCGTGCGAGGTGCAGCGCGGCCCGCGGCAGCACGGCCTCGCCGTCGGTCTGGTTCTCCAGCAGGCTCGCGGCCTCGTCGTAGCGGCCCTGCTTGATCCTCAAGTCGGCCAGTCGGATCAGCGCACCGGCCTTCAGCGAGCGCTTGCCCAGGGCCCACAACCGCACCGCCTCGGTCAACGCCGCATCGGCCTCGGACCACCTGCCGGCGGCGGTGAGGATGCCGCCGTAGTGGGTGCGGCAATACGCGCTCACCGCCGGCAGCTTGCGCCGCTCGGCGATCTGCTCGCCGACCCGGATCCACTGCTCGGCTCGTTGGACGTCCTGGACGTGCTCGCAGGCGGAGAACAGCTGGCAGAAGATTTCCTCGATGATGATGAAGTCCTCCACCTCGCCGCCGGCCACCGCTGCCAGCGCCTCGTCGAGCAAGGTCATCCCCTCCTCGGTGCGGTCGCCGTGCACCAGGCTGGCGCCGAGGTAAGACATGGTCGCGAACGTCAGGTGCGGGTCCCCCGTCATCCGCCCGATCTCGATCGCGGTGCAGAAGGCGGTCTCCTTCTTGGCCCGGGCCTCGGCGAACATGCCCTCGGTCAGCGCCACCCATCCCCGTTCGCTCGACTTCGGCAGCTCGCTCAGCAGGGTCTTCGCCCGGGCGATCCACCCGCCGGCCACCGCCCAGTCGCCAGCCGTCGTTCCGTACATGTAGCCCAAGGTCCGCGCCACGCGCGCCGAACCCGCCCCGTCACCTTGTTGGCGGTAGCCGGCGTAGGCACGCTCGAACTCCGCGATCGCCCGCGGATACTCCAACAGCACATACGACGCCGCGGCCAGACCCTCGAGCACCTCAGGCGTGAGGTCGCCTTGCTCGAACTGTGCCCTCGCGCCGGCCCCATCGCCCACGCGCAACGCGGCACGCCCCAGCTCGACATGCCCACTTGCGGCCACCATGCGATCATTTCACCGATGGCATCCCGATGGTCGTCCTGGACCCTTCTTCGTTGTCGGACAAGCCGGCCAGCTGTAGCGTCGAAGACATGAGCAAGTCGCTGGCGTGCCGCTTGGGTAGACACCATTGGACACGTGAGCAACGGCAGATGGATCGCAACGAACCGCCCCGGACGGTTCAGGTGTGTACACGCTGCCAGATAACCAGTGTGGGCGGGTCGAGGTTCGAGAACACCGACCCGCCGAACGATCCGAATGGCACCGGCTATGCCTCGGGCTTCGCTGGCGGCAGCGGGTTATAAGAAGCATGGTGCGTAAGCCGCCTGGCTGACGTCGACCTACCGTACATCTCGATGATCACCTAAGTGCCTGGTCACCCATCGATGCCCGTCCCATTCGGGTTCCAGCCATGTCAGGAGGCCACACACGCGCACGTTGATTGGGCCCGTAGCATCGTCCCGCACATAGGCCCGATCGCACCGTGCTTCTCGACAGATCGATGAGTTTGGGCGAATGACCGGCGACCGCGTCCGTGCGAAGCTCTTCCCCGAGCTGGCCGGGCTGAGTCGCCATCTCGTACACGCTGCGAGGTGACCGTCAGGCCGCCCTACCTCTGCGCCGAAGTGTTCCGCGAGCCGTCGGCCATCCGGTCGCCCGGCGGGTGCCGTATACCGACCCTGATGCGGTGCACGACCGGCTCCCGGTGGATCGCCAACAAGGCGTCGGGGTCGTCGGCGACCAGGCGAGCGCTCCTTTCGTAGCCAGCGACACCGGCACCTCGACCAGAGCCGTCAACGCCGTGCACGACCTGTGCCGCACATCGGCGCGGCGTCATGTTGCTCAACCTGCCGCGCGTTGTGGGACTACCAGTGGACCGAACTTCGTGCAGGGTCGTCGCGGAATACCTGAAGCGATGTGGCCGTAGGCGCTCGTCAGCTCTCGAATCGCCGCTGGTCGTCGACGACGGTCAGCTGGAGAAGAACATGCTGCCGAAGCCGCGCTTGCGGTACCGATGATCACCGTGCTTGCCCCAACCAGGCCCGTAAGACTGTGCCGGCGGGTGTCGGACGAAGTTGGCTTCCAGCTGACCGATGTGCTCGAGCTCACCGAAGTCGAGGAAGATCCCGCGGCAGCTGCCGCACTGCTCGACATGCACGCCGTTGCGGTCGAAGGTGCGCATGGTTCCGTGGCACTTCGGACAGGTGTACGTCGGCATGCCTCCCCCGGGTGCAGTGCCAGGAAAGGGCGGCGGTTGCTGTGTCATGGGGGCCATCCTCACATCTGGCGACAGGCCTCGAACAGCGCCTCGGCGATGTCCTGCTCGTCGGTCTCCGGCCGCGTCGCCGCGCGGCAGGCCGCCGCCACGACGGCAGCGCGGGCGGGAAGGTCCAAGCGGCCCCAGGGATCGCCGTCGGGTGGCACGGCCGGCCCACCGGCACCTCGGTAGGCCGTCAGGAACCCGTGCCACTCGGAATCGGAGAGAAGCCCGGCTGCCCAGAAACCGGCTGGGCGCGCGAGGTCCCAGGCCGGATCCCCCATTCCGAGGTCGTCGACGTCGAGGAGCCGCCACGCTCGACCGGTACGGCGACCCAGCTGACCCAGATGCCAGTCTCCGTGCACCAGCCGGCGATCGGCGTGCGCCGTCGTGGCCTCCGTCATGACACAGGAGCCGACCCGCAGCAGCAAGGGCGCAGCGTGCGCTGACGACGGGACCCGGCGGAGCGCCCGCTCGAGCCGGGCGACGGGATGCACGGCGGGGAGCGTCACGATCGGCTCGGGATCGACTCGGTGCAACATCGCCAGCAACCGTCCGGCGGCCGCCCACGGTGGCTGGTGGGCCGTCGGGCGGAGAACCTCCAGGCACGGCCAAATCGTGGCCGATCGGCCGTCCGGGGTCGGGTAAACGGTGGTGCTAAGCGGAACCACCAACACGTCCGCCAACCTGAGGTCCGCGGCCGCTCGCAGACGCGCTTCCAGCACAGTCGGGTCGGTGCGCGGATGGTGCACCTTGACCACGACCGCCCCTGCGCACGCGATCTCGGCACCAGAGGGTGATTCGGCCGTCCTCAGCTCACCGCTACCACCGAACTCTGCAGCCAATTCGGTCAGCCAGGCGATGTCCACCTGGCGAACCTATGGCAGCTGGGTGACACAGCAGGAGCACGTCCCGGTTCGCAGCGCCGCAGCGAACGTCAGGTCGCCGGCGCGGCGTTCCAGGCGGCACCTTCAGGCAGGAGGCGGAGTCAACATATAGCACCCTTACCAGCGCGTACGTTCATCGAACCTACCAGCGGGCCCTTGACGTGAGGTTGGCTGAGGACGCTCTTGGGCGGCCTCGACCATAGACGCACAGCAGGGTATTTCGCAGGATACTCATCCGGCCGAGGTCTTCGGGAGCTGACGGGTCAGCCGCAACTCATGTGTCAATGTCGTTAGCCCTCGGTTCGACGGGATGGGGAAGCGGTGCAGGAAGCGGCCCGTCTTGCGAATCGCGCTTCTCCGGCCGACGAATCGGTCCCGTCACCACAAAGCTGGCATGGGGACGGGCTTTAGAGCGGCCATCAAGCGAGTTGTCTCTTTAGTAGGTAGTCAGCCACCAGTCGCGGCTGTACGAGTGGCAGCAGGTGTCCGCCCGGTAGCACGTCGACCGCAACACCGAGACGGTCATGCGCGACCCGGCGCTGGAATTCAACTGGGAAGAAGCGGTCGTCGTCGCCGGCTAGAACTCGGATCTCAGTGGCTGGCCATGATCTGAAGTCACATACCGACCTGAAGACGACTGCAGCCTCGGCGCGTTGGTACGGCTGACCTTCGGCGGCGATGTCGGCGTCGACATCGTGCAGAAAATAGGTCGTCTCATTGAAGGGGCCGTAGCCGCCAGCTCGCGCCGCCTCATCTTGGGCCTCGAGGGCACCCGTATGGGTCCACCACTCGCCTGCGGTCTCACCAGGTATGGGAATCATCGCGTTCACCAGCACCAATTCAGCGACGGGCACCTGCGCGCAGACCAGCGGGGCGGTGAAGCCTCCGAGGGATCCAGCGACAAGCACGACCTCGGAGCGTGAACCGATCGCGTCGGTCACCAGCTGGGCGTAGTGGGACAGGTCAGCGGTGTCGTCGTCGCCGGGCAGATCGACCGTGATTGCTTCGTGGCCGGCTTCGTTCAAAAGCCCAGCCACCCGACTCCAGATCCAGGCCGATCCGCCGGCGCCCGGGATGAGCACGAAGGTCCGCACACGACCGACCGTCGCCGCAAGGGACCCTTGTGCGGAGTGCACTGAGCAACCGATCTGGAGCCGGCTTCGACGCCTCGACGGACGTCCAGCCAGCAATGATGTCAGAAGTTCCAGACCGGTGGTATCGGATGCTGGTCCAACCGTAAGACCTGACTTCGGATCCCTGGTGATTTCCCGCTGTCCGGCTGCCGGTTCTCTCGCTCTCTAGGACTCGAATACTGTGCGTGCACGACGCTGGACCGGCCACTCCTGGCAGCAGTACAGTGCCGTGATCCGACCAAGCCGCTGCGGAGACCGCGATGCTGTTCCATCTTGACTTTCATGTGGAGTACGGCGCCGCCATGAGCCAGCAGGACCTTTTCGGTACCTGGTCGCGTGAAGCCGTAGCAGCGCTGGATGCCAAGAAGGGCGGCGTCGTTGTCGACTTGTGGAAGTGCGCCGGTGAACGGCGCGTCATCGCCATTGTCGATGTCGACAGTCACGACGCTCTCGACGAGATCTTGCTGACTCTTCCGATCATGGTGGAGATGGGTCAGTTCGTCGATGTCAAAGTTACGGCGCTGCGTCGCTACGAAGACTTTGCAGAGAGCGTGAACCGCCTGCGTCAGCAGAATTGAACCGCCGCGTCTGGCCCAGGAGAACGACCTGTTCGTCGACAGCTGGCCCGACGCCAAGCTGCCGATCGCGCCGAGTGTCGGTCCTAGTGTTTGGTCCACTCGGGTCCTTTAGCCGTCGGTCTTGCGACGCCGAGCCAATTCATTTTGTCGACATGTAGGTGCGCCTGCACGACGAGGCCGTCGTCGCAAGAGGACCGTCTTACGCACAGTCGCCAGCAACGTGCCGGTGTCTCAGACAAGACGCTCAACCACCCGCTTGCGCTGCCCCAGAAGCCACTCAACCGGGCTGTTCGATCTTGAGGGGCTGTCGCGCGCACGGGACAGGATGCCGACCGTCGACCCAGCAGCTGTTGGGCCGGGACTTTGAGCTACGGAATGTGCAGGGTCCCATGGATCCAGGCGCAGAGGGCGTCTGCGTCCCATATCCCTACAGTCAGTCCAAGCTGCCACGGGGAGTGGTTATCCAGCGGGCCGAGGGTGCTGGACGGGTCCTCGATGAGGCCATCGGAGTTGGTGAGCGTGTATTCGTACTTGAGGGCTACGCCGAGCATTGTCGTTTGGATTGAAGTGGATGATGGATCCGCTTCTTCCTGATCGAACGGTCTCAGGCGACGCTTGAGTGCCGCCTTCTCGATATCGGAGCTCGCCGACCTGAGCGCTACTCGAAGTGCCTCGGCCCGCTTGTTGCGGAACCGGGTTCGATCCGGAGGCGTGCGAACGCCGATGTCTTGGGCTGCTTGGGTAGGCGGCGCTGTTAGCCCGACGGGTAAGGTGCTCAGCGGCCGTCCTGATGCGTCGACGTGTCGCCGCTCGAGGGCGACGCCGTCACCCTCGATCCGCAGATGAATGGGGACGATGGGTTCGCGGGTATCTTCGTTTGCCAGCCCGTTTCGTCCGTCGAAGACGGGATTGTCAAGGAGCAAGACGCGGGCGCCGTGCAGTGGCGTACCGGGTTGGGCGTTTGTGACGCGCACACCGATGGTCGGTCCAGGGGAGCGTTCGGTGGCGCCGTCGGGTTGGAGCCGCAGCACTCGGTCGAGATCCGGCTCGCCGGCCACGGCAAACGTCCAGCCACTCACACCGCGCGGTTCATCCGACGGGTCCGGATCCGTCGCGAGCCGGCACTGGGCCCAGCCCTCAAACACGAGGTCGAGCAACGCCCACCTCCTGTCCGGCCGCGATCCGCTCGATCGCTTCCTGCATCAGCCCAACGTTCTCGGCAATGAAAGACAGGCGCTGGATTCCGCTCTCGGCGAGCCGCTCCGCCTCGACGCGGGCGCGCTGAAGGCGTTCGCTGAGTACGGCCCACCGCGCCGCGGTGCTCGACGCCAACACAATCGGTGCATAGGTTTCGAACGGCGCTCCGGCGCAGCCCTGGGCGACCGGGATCTCGCCGAGGATCTCCGCGATTGGCCGCAGAACCGCACTCATCGATCGGCGGGCTGTCGCCTGCAGAGCGTCACGCTGCACAGCCGTCTCGCCGACCGGTGCGTAGAACTGGCCAAGCAGCATGAGGACGGTGGTGTAGAGGTGGTTGAACAGCTCGGCGACCTCCCGGGCGGGGCCTTCGAGCAGCGTTCCGCCAGGATGGGGCCGAGTCACGGGATTGGTGACGACGGGATGTGCCGGTTCGAAGCCAGGATCCTTCCTCAGCTCTGCACCTAACGTCGACTGAATTTGGACGAAGCGTTGCCAATGCGAGTTCTCGACATCGTGTTCACCGCCCTCACCTTCGTCAATTATCTCCTGGACCGCGGCGACGGCTTCTGCAGAGGACCTGATAGGGCGGACCACGTGTCGCAACCCCCAATCCTCCTCCTCTCGTAACTCCGGAGGTCCGACAAGGAGCCAGTCCTCACCGTGCCGCTCGGCCAGCCTGATGATGGCACCTTTGATCTGACCGTAAAGCTCGCCCAGATACTCAAACTCGGGCACCTGCGGCGCGAGCCGGAACGCTCAGCCGCAGACGCGTCGGCGGGTGTCTCGAAACGCACGAAACGAGCGACTTCCTCAAGACTGAAGCGATGCAAACGAAGCTCGAACGGAAACACAGCACCTTCTGGCTGCGGGAAGGTCGCCCGATTAAGGTGGGGTGTCCCTCCGACGGCTACCGCGATCTTCGTTACGGTTGCGAAGTGGACCATCTCGTCGCGCGCTACGGTAAGTATTGCTGCTTCCCAGTCGCGGACGAGTTCGACTTGGGAAATGTCGATGCCGTTTCCGGGCCGTTTGCGCATCGAGTATGAGCTGAATAGATACTGGACGAGCAAGGAATGCTCGAGCTCGGCCGCAATCGAAAGCGCCAGCAGTAACTCTTCGCGCGTGTCGATCTGCCGACCTTTTTCGACTCTGAACTCAGCGAGACTCATAACGGGTTCCTGCGTCGAGGTGGGTTGCCGCCTTCTGGGTGCATCAGCGACACTACATCGGTGCGATCCACGCCGCGCACGCAACCCGGTCGTGCGATGAAGCGCACTGCGCCATCCCTAAGTCTCAGACCCGGCACGCCGATTCGATATCTGCTGGTGTTGGTCGGGGTCCTGGTGGTGTTTCTGGCGATCTTCGTTGTGCTGCGGTTGCTGCCCGTGGCGGTGTTGGACGATCCCGTCCCGTTGGTGAGTCCTGATTTCCTCGGTGCCGTCCTCGGTGTCGGGCTGCTGATTGGTGACGTGGCTCTGCCTGTTCCGTCCAGTCTCGTCATGATTGCCTTCGGCGGACTTTTTGGGGCATTCACCGGCTCGCTACTTAGTCTGCTCGGCTCGGTCGGCGCGGCGCTGGTCGGCTACCTCTTGGGGCGTTGGGTGGGTCCCGTGCTGCTCGCAAGGGTGTGCTCGGACGCGGAGCGGGCGCGGGCCAACAGGTTGGTGCACCGCTGGGGAGTGATAGCCGTTGCTGCGAGTCGTCCGATTCCCGTACTCGCCGAAACGATCATGGTGGCAGCCGGCGCGTCTCGGCTGGGCGTCGGCAGGACGGTGCTGGCAGCGGCATTGGGCGCATTACCCGCGAGTGTGATGTTTGCAGTCGCTGGTGCCCATGGTGGCGACGGCCCCAGTGGATTGCTGGTCTTCGCAGCAGCCATCGCGACGTCACTCTTGCTCTGGCTCATCGGTCAGGCGAGTCCGGGCACCGCGGTGACGGCACAGATCTGCCTGCAGCGCGCTCGATGACAAGTGCCGCAGTTAGGCCCTCCGCGAGGTGTCGAAATTGATCAAGATGTGAATCGGCGTCATCCAGGGCGGTCGATCACCCATCTTGTCGATCGTGATCCTCCGCCTGTGACCGTCGCCGGACGATCCTATCCCGAACGGCGATGTTGACGATGTGCGCTGACTACGTCACGACCTGAACTGATCAAGGGGACCCGCGTGACAGTCACCAGAACCATCGGTCCTGACAGGAGCGGCGCGTCGAGGGCTGATGGAACCAGGCGACAGGCTCCACCGGCAGGGCTCGAACGTATTCGGCAGCTACAGGATGAAGCGGGCGATCACCGGTCGGTGGTCCGAGGGGGCTGTCATGCCGCTGAGGGAGGCCGGATCGTCCGTGATGCTGCGGACACCGTCCATGGCCACCGCTTCGGTGCTGTCGAGCACGCCAATCAAGGCGTGTGAGACCAAATCGGGTCGATGAGTTCCGGCACCCCTTTGTTGATGCGGGACCAGCTCGCCGGATCTTCGCCGGTTCAGGGTTACCCCCGGGCATCGCCGGAGCCAAGTTCCACAGCCTGTCGGCGTCGCCACGGTCGGGCCGGGAGAAGCCGCCGGTGCCGAGCTGGGATCCGGGCGGTCCCGGCGAAATCTAGGTGGTGGCCGCCGCCTCAGGTGTGTCGTTGAAGTTCACCGCACACCAGAACCCGCCGACTTGGACCGGCACCCTCAAGCAGGCTCGTCGCCCACGCCCGGGCAGTCGCAGCCTCATCCTTCCTTGGAATGAGAGCCTCCGACAGACCCGGTGCGGTCAGGCGAGTCTCCGATCAACCTCATAGAGGTAGTAGAGGTCGTGGCGCTTGGATTGCGTTAGGGCTTTCCTCTTGGCGATGGCTGCCTTCATCACCGGTGGTGCGGCGGCGGCCGCCGCAGTTGATGCAGCCATGAGTGCTCCGCCAACGTCTAGTGCCTGTGCCGTAAGGACCGTTATGCCGGCTGGCAAGCCGCTGCCTTTCAGGAAGCTGCCGAGGTCAGTCCCGACGGAGGTGAGCAGCTCCTTGGCCAGCGTGTGATCGCTCATGGCTTCACGGATCTCTAGCAGGGCCGGCTCGACGTCGCTTCGCCACGCCGCATCCACCTCGGCTCCGATGTTCTTGTCGAACGGCTGGATCTGCAGGCGCTCGCGGAGACCGGCGATCTTTGCGCGATAGCGAATCAAGGGATCGCTTAGGTCCTGTCGCACTTGGATGACGTCTTCCATCGAGGCGTTCGGAAGGAGTGGAAGCCTGCTCACGAAGCCCGCGCCGAGGGCGGCCTCGCCAGCGTTGACCTCTGACCGCTTCGGCGGGATCACCACACCGTGATCAATCATGCTCATCGCCAGCTCGGCAGTGTCGGCGTCCAGTAGGACGAACCTCGTCGGGTCCTCGAGGTATCTCTTGACCTCGCCGTAGTAGAGATCGAGTGTTTGGCCGGATCCTCCTCGCCTACCAGCCTGCTGTGGCGGAGCAACTTGCGATCGGAGGCGAGATCGAGTGCACTCACCTGCGACTTATCGTGGAGACGGTCGAAGACGGCTCGGTACTCGGCCAGTTGATCACTTTTGAGTGTGGCAATCAGCTCGTAGTAGGCGGACTCGTCCATTCTTCGGTAGAGACGTTGAGCGGTGGAAAGGACGAAACTCTTGTTCTCGTCGTCAACAAGCTGTGACAAGACGTCGTCGTGAGCAGTAGCGAGAAACTCACAGAAGCCGGGATTGGGTCTTGTTGTGGGCGGTTCCATCAAGCGCAGGAAAACGTAGGCCCAGCTCAGGAGTTCGACGCGGTCGCCGTAGAGCAGGCCGGCTTTGACAAGCTCAACCTCACGCCGAAGGTCAACGGACCTGGGCGCCTCGGGATCTTGATCGACATCACCAATGGTGATGATGGTAAGTCGGGCTGGGGATGCGACAGTCGGGCGAGTTGGTCCTCTGTCCGAGCGACGGCGAGGCTTCTTCCGGTTAGGCATCTGCGTGAGTCTCACCTTGCTGGCCGTTGGAGTGCTTGTTCCGGCTATGCGCGGGGTTGGTGCGGCAACCTTGGCGGTGCTGCAATCGATCAGCGTCCTAGTCCGCGGCAGCTGCGGCGTACCGGAAGCCCTCGGGCTTGCGAAACGCCCTCGCCGGAGGGGGACCCGTTGACGTGGGAACGGCGCGCTCTGTCACTAGGCCCGGTTGTCCGTCTGCAGCAGGAAATCTGCCATGACGTCTTGGGCGGCTTCGACCATGTGTCCACCGTTCGCTGTCCTGCAGCCGGCGGACTGAGCAGCCTCGAGAAGCGGCGTGAGGCCGTGCCCGGCGATGACGTCGCCAACGAACATCGTCGAGGCGAGCAGGGCAGGGTCGACAGGCAGGGGGTCGCCCTCCTCCATACCGAGGGGAGTGGCGTTGCAGACCAGGTCACAGTCGCTGGGATCGGCCGGCCCGGCGCTCACCTGTCCTGGCCTGAGGTCGGAGACCAGGTCAACCAGCGCCGCGGCGCGCGTGTCGTCGGTGTCGTGGATAACGAGCTCGCTGACGCCGGCTTCGAGGAGGGCGATGGCGATCGCGCTGCCCGCGCCTCCGGCGCCGAGCAGCAGGGCCCGCGCTCCACCGGGTTGGGCTCCGTGGTCGATTTGGGCCTTCACGAACGCGAGCCCGTCGAGCATGTCGCCGTGCCAGCTGCCGTCAGTGTTGCGACGGATCACGGACACGACCTTCAACATCTGGGCCCGCTCGGAGCTGGTCGTGCAGTAGCCGAAAGCCGTGAACTTGTGCGGCATGGTGACCAAGATGCCGCCCACGTTCTGGGTAGCGGCCAGGCCGGTCATCACCGTGTCCAGGTCGTCGCCCGGTACCTGCATCGGGACGCAGATGCCGTCATAGTCGCGTTCGTGGAGGGTGCGGGTGAGCCGACTTGGGGACTCCACGTACTTGATGGGGTCACCGATGATCGGGAACAGTCTGGTCGCCCCGGTCGGGCTGGTCATGTCGGTCGAGCCTTCCGTCGTCGATACTGGTGTACATGATGCTGTGGGGCACAGGCGTGCCCTGCTGTCACCCCCGAACACTGAATTTCCCACCGACGCCGATCAGCCGAGCCGCCCAGCCATCCAAGGCCGAGTCGAGATATCCGCAAGGCGTCGGTCGTGCGAGACGCACGGTCACCATAGGAGGACCCTCCTGCGGGATGACTGTTGCCGCGGGCGTCCGGTGTTGAGGCTGGGCTTTCAGGACTCGTAGCGTCGGTTGAGTTCCGCCATCACCGGCCACGCGGCGCCGTCGGTGTTCGAGAGCACGACGGCATCGACGTCAGCCTCGCCGTACCGGGTGAGCAGGGCACTGACCCCGGCGTTGCTGCCTTCCTTGTAGAGCGTTGATCGGCGGAACTCCAGGCCGAAGCCATACCGGATCTGGTCGTCCCGTGCGACCTGGGGGGTCAGGTACGCCTGCGTGAGCTCGGGCGTCAGGAGCCGCCCGGCACGGACCGCATCGAGGAAGTGAAAGAGATCAGCGGCCGAGGCGTGGGCCCCGCCGTCGGGCGATCCGATCGGCGGATAGCTGAAGATGTTCGAGCGCCACCCGCCATCGACCAGATCCCAGCCCTCGGCGACCCCCGGCACGGCGTCTCGGCGGTCGAAGAAGCCGGCCGTGGTCATGCCTGCCCGCTGGAAGACATCTCGGGTCACGTACGACCGGTAGGACTCGTCGACGACCCGTTCCAGCGCGAGCCCGGCCAGCACGTAGCTGGCGTTGCAGTACCGGGCTTGTGTACCGGGCTCGGCCAGCGCCGGCTTGTGGGCGAACTGCGGGAGGAAGTCGGCGGTCTCCATCACCGCGTAGCACGGCCTGTTCACGAACAGGTCGGCGTAGACCTCACCAGCTTCTTCATCGGCGTCGTCGGCGATCCCGCTGGTGTGGGTGAGCAAGTGTCGCAGGGTGACGGTGTCGGAGATAGTTGTCCCCGACAGGTCGACGTAGGAGTGGATCGAGGTGTCCAGGTCGAGGCGGCCGGCACCGACCTGCTGCAGCACGGCCACGCTGGTGAACAGCTTGGTGATCGACGCCGTGTCGAAGCGGGTGTCGACGGTGTTGGGGATCTGCCAGCGAGGAGTGGCGTACCCGTAGGCCTCACTGAAGACGATGGCGCCGGCGTGACGGACGACCACCACACCGGGGAACTCTGACGCCCGGATAGCTGTGTCGAGTCCATCGATGGAGGAAGCGGCTCGGCTTGGCGAGGATGTGCCTTGCGCCGAAGCTGGTCGGGTGGGTCGGCATCCGCGCCGGCGTGTAGACCCGGAGGGTGTCCCGCGCGCGGGTGAGAGCGACATAGCACAGCCGCTGCTCCTCCTCCAGGCCGTCGTCGCCGGCCAGCGCCAGGTCGGAGGGAAGCGCACCATCGACGGCGTTCAGGAGGTGCACCGTGCTCCACTCCATCCCCTTGGCCGAGTGGATTGTCGAGAGGCTCAGGTAGTCCTCGTCCAGGTGCGGCCGGTCGGCGTAGTCGGCGCTGGACGATGGCGGGTCGATGCTCAGCTCGGCGACGATGGCCCGCAGGTCCCGCTGCGCCGCCGCGGTCGCCGCGAGCCTTTCGACGTCCTCCAGCCGACGGGGCCAGTCCGGATAGGCCGCCTTGATCAGCGGCCGCACCGTCGTCAGGCAGTGCCCGGCCACCCGGACCGGTGCGCTATCGGCCTGGGCCAGGGCCAGGCCGGCGAAGGTGGCGTGCAGGGCGGATCGGGCCTTGGCAGGAGCCGCGGCCACCACCTCGGCGTAACCCGCACCGGGATCTCCCATCAGCAGGGTCGTCAGCTGCCGGGCGGTCGCCTTGCCGACCGCCCGGTGTCGGGTCAGCAGCCGATACCAGGCGAGCTCGTCGGCCGGGTTGAGCGCGAGCCGCAGCGCGGCGAGCAGATCACGAACGTGCGCGGTGTTCGTGTAGGCGATCCCGCCGAACTTGCGGAACGGGATCTTGCGCACACTCAGCTCGATCTCGAGCTGATGGCTGTGACTGGCGGCCCGCATCAACACCGCCTGGTCACGCAGGGGAGACCGTCGCGGTGGGCGGCCAGCACCGCGTCCGCCGCCAGCCGGGCCTCGGCGTCGGCGCTGTCGCAGGCCACCAGCACCGGCCGGCCGACCCGGTCTTCCCGATCCGCCACCAGCCTCAGCTCCAGCTCACCCGGTCGCACCAGGTTGGCGACGTCGAGGATCTCCTGGGTGGAGCGGTAGTTGCGGTCCAGCCGCACCAACCGTGACCCCGGCAGCTCCATGTGCAGATCGAGAAGATGAGCGGCGTCGGCGCCGCGGAAGCCGTAGATCGCCTGCGCGTCGTCGCCCACGACCGTGAGCCCCTCGCCGTCCGGACGCAGCAGTCGGACAATATCGACCTGGATCCGGTTCACGTCCTGGTACTCATCGACCAGCACCCAGTCCCACCGGGCCCGGAGCCGGTCACCGGTGGCGGCATCGGCCAGCAGAGCCCGCCAATAGATCAACAAGTCATCGAAGTCGAGTATCCGATCGAGGCCTCGTCGGGGTCGGTGTAGCTGCTGGGCCGGGTCTTGGCCAGCGTGGGGATCAGCGTGGTTTCGTCCACGACGCCACCGAAGTCAGCTCAGTCATCCCCGTACCCGCAGGAGCCAGACCAGCGCGAGCTGAGCGGGGGTGGCGCCCACCTCGGCGGCGACGCGGTTCAGGACCTCAATTCGATCCAGGTGATGATGGGTTGACCCGATCGTCTTCCCAGCGAACAACGTAGGGAGGCACAACGCATGACCGGGCCGGTCACGGTCAAGACCTGACGGAAAGGAATGAGCGAAAACTCTACGGTGGAGGATCTGGACGGGCATCAACTCGCCGCGGTGGAGTAGTCCGCTGCGCCGGGTTTAAATGATCTTGGTTCAGTCCGCAGATAGTCCGCAACAAGTTCAGCGCTTTCCACCAGAAACCAACGGCCTTATGACTGTCGCCCCTTGTCAGAGCGCACTAGCCGTCAAGAGCAAACGCTGCCAGCTACGCGGGAGCACTTCGAGCTCTACTACGACGTGTAGGTCGTAGGTTTGCACTGATCCCGAGGATCAGCCGGCCCTGCGATGGATCTCGGCGAAGCGGAGCGAGGCGCCGGGTTTGCGGTTACGCTGCGTGGAGGCCGTCCGGGTGGACGGCCTTCACCATGGCTCGACGATCCTCGGGGGGTTCATGAGCCGGCTCGTGACGGCTGCCCGCGGTCGTATTCTCGGCATCGAGGGGTTACGCGCGGTCGCCGCTGTCACCATCCTCGTCCTGCATACCTGGAGTGAGGCAAGTCCGACGGCCCGCCCAAGCTTCGGACGGCTGATCGACCACCACATCGGTGACTTGTCCTACGGCGTCACGCTCTTCTTCTCGTTGTCCGGGTTTCTGCTCTATCGGCCCTTCGCGGCCGCGCTGCTGCGCGATGGGGAGCGGCCGGCCATCACAAAGTACCTGCGGAACCGGGTGCTCCGGATCCTCCCGGCGTACTGGGTCGTCCTGCTGGTGTGCTCTTTGCTGGTCGGAGGGCTGCTCTACCGGGAGGGCGGTCAGCTTGCCGTGGGCCGGATCACCGACGTGGGCCTCCTCGCCCGGACGGCGGTCTTCGTGCAGAACTACGATCCGCGTACGTTCCTGACCGGCATCGGGCCCGCCTGGTCGCTCGCCGTCGAGGTCGTCTTCTATCTGCTCCTGCCGCTGCTGGCCTGGGCGGCGTTCCGGCTCGGACGGGGTCGGCGGCGCGGCCAACGGATCATGATCGCCTTCCTTCCCGCCGTGCTGCTGCTGGTCGTGGGCCTGATCGGCAAAGCGCTGAGCGCGTTCGTGGTGCCGGCCGATCACATCTGGGAGGGCTGGAACGCAGACTGGCATTCGGTGCTGGACAAGAGTTTCCTAGGTCAGGCCGACCTGTTCAGCTTCGGGATGGCCCTCGCGGTGCTGTACGCCCTCGGCCGGGAGGGATCGCTTCGGTTGCCGAGGCACTGGCGGCCCGCGGCGGTCGTGATCGCGCTACTCGGCTACCTCGCCGCATCGCGGGTGAGCTGGCAGGAGGCCCAGCTGACCTACTCGCCGTACAACACCGTGATGGCCCTTTCCTGCGCCCTTCTGCTGGCTCTGGTCGTGCTGGCCGAACCTGGGTCCTCCCGGCTGGTCGAGGTGTTGGAGACCCGGCCGTTCGTTGCGGTCGGCGTCGTCTCGTACAGCATCTTCCTCTGGCACTACCCGTTGATCCTCGCGCTGCGGGAATCCGGACTTACCTTCGACGGACGCATCGGCTTTGTCACCAACCTGGCCATGGTGCTGATGGTGACCGGCGTGCTCTCCGCCCTGACCTACCGCTTCGTGGAGTTGCCCGCGCTCCGGTTGAAGCTGGGATCCAGCCGCCAGGAGACACCGCCCAGCCGGATGGAGGCCGCTCCCTAGCCTCCGGTGAGTGCGGCCTCCGGTTGTCCCGTGAATCCGCGTTCGGCGGCTAGGATGCGCGCCCGGGTGATCACCTGCGGCGGTGCTGCCCAGCTCTGCGCTCCGATGGCGAAGTTCGCCGATACCAGGAACCGGCGTTGAAGGGTCTGAGCTTCGTGGGTCCGTCATGGCGCCAGCTGACCACCGCTGGACTATCGTCAGGAGGTGGCCCCGACGCGTACTCGCTACCCGCATCGCGTGGCGATGGTCAGCATGCACACCTCACCCCTGGCCATTCCGGGGGTCGGAGACGCGGGCGGGCTCAACGTCTACGTGTACGAGGTGGCGCGCCGGCTGGGCGAGCGTGGCCTCAAGGTCGACGTGTTCACCCGCCAGGATTCGACCGAGGCAGCGGGAACCGTCGAGCTGAATGAGCACGCCCGGGTGATCCACATCCTCGCCGGACCACCGGAGCCCGTAGCCAAGGAGGACGTGCCCACGCTGGTCCCGGAGTTCGCTGCCGCGCTGGACCCCGTCATCGACGACTACCAGGTCGTCCACTCCCACTACTGGCTGTCCGGCATGGTCGGTAGCGAACTCACCCGTCGGCATGGCATTCCGTTGGTCCACACCATGCACACGATGGCCAAGGTCAAGAACCAGGCGCTGGGCAACGGCCAGCAGTCCGAACCGGATGTTCGTGAGGAGGGTGAAGCCCGCATCGTCACTGATGCCTCGATCCTGACGGCCAACACCGTCGACGAGGCCGCCGAGTTGCAGCACCATTACGCGGCCCGCGCGGAGCAGCTGGTGGTGGTCCCGCCCGGGGTCGACCTGCACACCTTTCACCCGTGTGACCAGCCGAAGTCGCGAGCCCATCTGGGCATCGCGCAGGACGCCCAGGTGATCTTGTTCGTCGGTCGGATCCAACCGCTCAAGGCGCCGGACGTCTTGATCGAAGCCGTCGCCCACCTTGTCAACGCGCACCCGGAGCGGCGCGACCGGCTTCGGTTGATCATCATCGGCAGCCCGAGCGGACCCGAGGCCCTTTGGTCCACCACCCTGCCCGGCCTGGCGCGATCTCTCGGGATCGATGACGTGGTCGAGTTCCGGCCGCACTCACCCCGCGCGGAGTTGTTCCGCTGGTACTGCGCATCCGACGTGGTCGGGGTCCCGTCCCACAACGAGTCCTTCGGATTGGTGGCCCTGGAGGCCCAGGCCTGCGGACGCCCGGTGGTGGCGACCGATGTGGGCGGACTCCGGCACGCCGTGGAGGACGGGCATACCGGAATCCTGGTTCATGACCACGGCGCCGAGGAGTGGGCGCGCGCGCTCTCGGCCGTCCTCGACGATGAGGATGCGGCGACCTGGCTCGGGGCCAACGGCGCCGCGCATGCGTCCCGCTTCAGCTGGGACAACACTGCGGCCGCCACGTTACGGGCATACCAGGCGGCCTCGCGCTAGCCGGAGTGGTGTTCCTCCGCCGGCTCGATCGGACGCTCGATCGCCTCGTGCGCCGTCGATCCGTTCGGACTGGGTGCCGGGGCTGCTTCGACACCCGGCCCAGGAGCACTGATCGACGAGGACGCGCCGGCGACGTCGATGGCTTGGGCCACCGCCGCCAAGACTGATTGCTCGTCACCGAGCCGCGGCGAGAAGACCGTGAAGATGCGGATCTCGCCAACCGGGGTGATACTGCTCAGCGGGACCGCGGCGTCGTGCTGGTCGGTGAAGATCGCCACCGCGCTCCGGGTGTCGAACCGTCCGGCGGCGATGGCGAGCATGGACACCACGCGCGGCACGTCGGGCTGGGCGTCGTTGTTGACCGTGATCGGCACGGCGAGCTGGCGTGCTGGCTTGTCGACCCTGACCACGACGTTGGCGGCGGGATCGCCGAGTGCGGCGTCGACCGAGTCGGCGGCGATGACGGTGTATCCGCCGCGTCGCAGCAGATCCGCCAGCCGACGGACCAGATCCCGGTTCAGCAGCACGTCAAGAGCCAGCTCCCGCAGATGCGCCGAGGTGTAACGCCGGGCAGTATGGGTCTCCGGCCCCAACACGGCCTCGGCGGCGGCCAGGCGGACCTGGGGGGACGGCGACCGGAGCAGAGTCGCTACCGTGCTGGTCCCGGCCCGGCGTCCCCACCCGGCGAACCAGGTCGTCGACGTCGACGGGTACGCGATGGCGGCGAGCACGAACAGCACCCCACCGAGCAGCAGCACCACAGCCCCGGCCTGGTTGGCCGTACCGAACACGGCGATCGTGCCGGTGAGCAGACCTACCCCACCGAGCACGGCGAGGGTCACCCGGATGACCGTCGAAGCCGGAGTCGGCGTGGCACGGGTCATGTGATCGAGGTTACTCGCGCGGCGCCTGTGCCTCCACTGCGGTGAGCGGGGTAGCGATGTCCTCCGCTGCGTCGATCCTCCCGCGACAGGTCGTGATCGTCCGGAGCTCCGTCGTCGCCATGGTCGTGAGTTTTGCCCTCGGGCTCAGCGCTCCAAGCCCCAGAACACCCGGTCCACCACCCCGCGGGCGCGCCGTGTGACGCGGCGGTAGTCGGCCAGCAGATGTGAGGATTCGCCGGCGCCGTAGCCGAGCAGTTCCGCGACCGCGGCCAGCTCCCGGTTGTCGGTCGGGAACGAGTCGGAGCCGCGACCGCGGACGAGCATGATCTGGTTGCGGATCCGGCTGGCGAAGACCCAGGCGGCCTCGAGGTGTCCCGCGTCCTGCGGGTCGAGGATCCCGGCGTCCCGGGCCGCGCGCAACGCGGTGATCGTCCGGGTCGAGCGGAGTTCCGGTACGGCGTGGGCGTGCTGCAGCTGCAACATCTGGACTGTCCACTCCACGTCGGCCAGCCCGCCCGGGCCGAGCTTGGTGTGCTTGGCCGGGTTGGCCCCGCGGGGCAGCCGTTCGGCCTCGACCCTGGCCTTGAGCTTGCGGATCTCGTTCAGCTGACTGCTGCTCAGTCCGTCCTCGGGCCAGCGCCGAGCGTCGATCTCGGCCATCAACGCGGCACCCAGCCTGGAGTCGCCGGCCAGCGCGTCGGCGCGAACCAGAGCCTGCAGTTCCCAGGTCGAGGACCACCGGCGGTAGTAGTTGCGATAGGCGGACAGGGATCGGATCAGTGCGCCGCCCTTGCCCTCCGGGCGCAGGTCGGCATCGACGCTGAGGGGCGGGTCGGCGCTGGGCCGAATCAGGAGGCGACGCATCTCGGTGATGACGGCGCCGGCGATCTTGGTGCGGTCGCCCTCACCCTCGTCGTCCATCACGAACATGGCGTCGGCGTCCGAGGCGTAGGACAATTCGCGACCGCCCCAACGTCCCATCGCGATGACCGCGATCTCCGGCACGACTTCGGCGTCCGAGGCCTGCCGGACGACCGACAAGGTGGCGTCGATCGTCGCCGAGGCGAGGTCGGACAGCGCCTCACCCACACCGAACACGTCGTTCAATCCCAGGATGTCGCCGGCGGCGACCCGGAAGAGTTCGCGCCTGCGGATGGCCCGGATCGCTTCCACACCGGTGATGGCGTCCTCCTGGCGGCCCGCCGCCGCCTGCATCTCGCTGTCCAAGTCGGCCAACGGCCGAGGCACCAGATCGGCGTCGTCGGCCAGCATCTGTACGGTCTGTGGCGCCCGCTTGAGCAGTTCCACCGCGTACCGGCTGGAAGCCAGGATGCGGGCGAGCCGTTCCGCCATGGTGCCCTCGTCGCGGAGGGCACGTAGGTACCACGGCGTGGCCCCCAAAGCGTCCGACACCTGCCGGAAAGCCAGCAGTCCCGCGTCCGGATTGGGGGCCCGGGCGAACCAGCCCAGCATGGCGGGAAGCAGCTGGCGTTGGATCTCGGCCTGCCGGGTCACCCCTTGGCTGAGAGCGCCCATGTGGCGCAGCGAGGCCTGCGGATCCGCATAGCCGAGCGCCTTCAAGCGGTCCTGGGCCGCCCCGGTGGTGAGCCGCAGCTCTTGCGTCGAGATCCGCGCGACGGCGTCGAGCAGCGGAGAGTAGAACAGCCGCTCGTGCAGCCTCCGAACCTGGGCCGAGCACGATCGCCAGATGTCCAGCAACTGCTTGGCCGGATCGGCGTAGCCGAGCGATCGGCCGAGCCGCCGCAGATCCTCCTCGGCGGTTGGGAGCACGTGTGTCCGCCGGAGGCGGAACAACTGGATCCGGTGCTCGAGCGTACGGAGGAACTGGTAGGCAAGCCCGAACCCCTTGCCATCCTCGCGACCGACATAGCCGCCGTCGATCAGTTGCTTCAACCCGTCCAGCGTCGCACGCCGTCGCAACCGCTCGTCGACGCGACCGTGCACCAGCTGCAGCAACTGGACCGAGAATTCCACGTCGCGGAGGCCGCCCTCCCCCAGCTTGAGTTCCCGTCCGGCGTCTCGCGCCGGGATGTGCGCGACGACCCGTTTACGCATCTCCTGCATGTCGGAGACGAAGTTCTCACGTTCGGCGCACGTCCACACCATCGGCGCGACCATGTCGACGAACGCCTGCCCCAGCTCGAGGTCACCGGCGCTGGGCCTGGCCTTCAGCATGGCCTGGAATTCCCAGGTCTTGGCCCATTTCTGGTAGTAGATCTGGTGGCTGGCCAGGGTGCGGACGAGCTGTCCGGACTTGCCTTCTGGGCGCAGGGCGGCGTCGACCTCCCAGATCGTCCCGGCTTTGGTGTGGGCCGAACAGATCCTGGTCAGCTCGGCAGCCATCCGGGTGGCCGCGGTGATGGCGGCGTCGGTGGAGAGCATCGGCTGGCCCTCGTCGTCCAGCGCCGGTTCGGCCACGTAGAGCACGTCGACGTCAGAGACGTAGTTGAGTTCCTGCGCACCGCTCTTGCCCAACCCGACTACGGCAAGTCGGGTGCGGAGTGCGTTCTCACCGACCTTGGCCCGGCCGATGGCCAGGGCTGCCTCGAGGGTCGCGTCGGCCAGATCGGACAGTTCGTCCGCGACCTGCGGCATCGCCTCGATCGGCTCCGGTGCACGGAGGTCACGCGCCGCGATCCGCAAGATCATCGCTCGGTAGACCAACCGCAGGCTGTCCCCGCTGAGGTCGGTGGCCACCGGCAGCGGAGCGTGCGGATCGGCTCCCACCGCCTCCAGCAGCTGAGTTCTCAGCTCGCCGGCGGTCCGCTGACCCAACTCGTCGTCGAGGATGTCGAGATGCGCAGGGTAGGCGATCAGATGCTGTCCGAGAGCCGCGCTGGAGCCGAGAATGAGAATCAGGTGGCGGGCGAAGTCCGTCGACGCCTCGAGCCGGTCATACAGGCTCGGGACCGCGCCGGCCAGCCGATCGAGAGCGCCGAGGGCGAGATCAGGATCCGCCGCCGCGCTGAGCAGGTTGACCAACTGGTCCCGCCGAGCGTCCCAGGCGCCGATGGTGCTCATCGCCCGGGCCGCGTCGGTGAAACCGCGGCGGGCGAGCGCGCCCTGGGTGGTCTCGATCCTGGTCACACCGAGGAATGCTACGCAGCAACGGGCAGGATGGGGCGATGATTCGCCGTCGCCCCACGCCGGCTGAGGCCCTCGCCGAGCAGGCCGCGGCCGTTCGCGGGTGGCTTGACGGGTTGACCGAAGACGATCTCGACCGGCCGTCGGTGTTGCCGGGAGCCAGCGTGCGCACGTTGGCGGCTCGGCTTGATCTGTCCGGGTCCGGGGGAATCGTCGACGTGATCGTTGCCGCCGACGACCTTTCCCGTTCGCTACCGGAACGGGAGCCGATCGCGTTGGTGCGGGCGGCTCTGGCCGAGTGCAGCCGGGCCCTGGCGGCGCGGTTGGCCGCGCGGTATCCCGGCCGTTCGGTCGAGGTCCGCGTCCCCCCGTACGCGGCCGTGCAGTGTGGGATCGGTGATCCGGGCCCCACCCACACCCGGGGCACCCCGCCGAACGTGGTCGAGTGCTCGCCGGTGACGTTCTTCCGGCTGGCGACCGGCCGGGTCAGCTGGGCCGAGACGGTCGCGGCGGGACTCGTACACGCCTCGGGACGGCGCGCCGACCTGTCCCCGGCCCTTCCGTGGTGGCCCTGAGAACCTGCTGCGATCAGAGGACGGGGAGCAGCCTGGTCAACTCGAAGGGGGTGACCTGGCGCCGGTACTCCTCGAACTCGGCCCGCTTGTTCCGCAGGAAGAAGTCGAAGACGTGTTCACCGAGGGTCTCGGCAGCCAGGTCGGAATGCTCCATGATCCGGATGGCCTCGTCGAGGTTACGGGGCAGCGGCGAAATACCGAGGGCCTGGCGCTCCCGTTCGGTGAGCGACCAGACGTCGTCCTCGGCGCCTTCGGGCAGCTCGTACTGTCCCTCGATGCCGGCCAGACCTGCAGCCAGGATCAACGCGAAGGAGAGGTACGGGTTGGCGCCGGAGTCGATCGAGCGCAGTTCCACCCGCGCGGAGGATCCCTTGTTGGGCTTGTACATCGGTACCCGGACCAGCGCTGAGCGGTTGTTGCGGCCCCAGCAGATGTAGCTGGGGGCCTCGCCGCCGCCGGCGAGCCGCTTGTACGAGTTGACCCACTGATTGGTGACGGCGGTGATCTCGGCGGCGTGCTTGAGCAGCCCGGCGATGAAGTAGCGCGCGACCTTGGAGAGGTGGTGCTCGGCGCTGGCGTCGTAGAAGGCGTTGCTGTCGCCCTCGAACAGCGACATGTGGGTGTGCATGCCCGATCCGGCGAAATCCGTGAACGGCTTGGGCATGAACGAGGCGTTGATGCCTTGGGAGAGAGCCACTTCCTTGACCACGACCTTGAAGGTCATCAGGTTGTCGGCGGTGGAGAGCGCATCCGCGTATCGGAGATCGATCTCCTGTTGGCCGGGGGCACCTTCGTGGTGAGAGAACTCCACCGAGATGCCCATCTGTTCGAGCATCGTGATCGCGCGGCGGCGGAAGTCGTTGCTGGTGCTCTGCGGTGTGTGGTCGAAGTAGCCGGACTGGTCTACCGGGACGGGCAGTTCACCCGGGATCATCGGATCCTTGAAGAGGAAGAACTCGACCTCGGGATGGGTGTAGAAGGTGAAGCCGAGATCGGCGGCCTTCTTCAGGGCCCTCTTGAGCACGTACCGGGGGTCGGCGTAGGACGGCGAGCCGTCCGGCATAGCGATGTCGCAGAACATCCGGGCCGTCGCCGGGCTGGTGTCCCGCCACGGCAGCACCTGGAACGTGGACGGGTCGGGCCGGGCCACCATGTCCGATTCGTAGACCCGGGCGAAGCCCTCCACGGCTGATCCGTCGAACCCGATGCCCTCGGCGAATGCGCCTTCGAGTTCGGCGGGGGCGATGGCCACCGACTTCAGAAACCCGAGGACGTCGGTGAACCACATCCGAACGAAGCGGACGTCTCGCTCTTCAATGGCCCGCAACACGAAGTCGGTCTGCTTGTCCACCCGGCTTAGTCTGCCGGTAGAGCTGTAACGACGACGTTACGAGGGGCGCACCGGTGCTCACATCCCCCCGGCGAAGACCGACGGTTCGTGCCCCCCGGCGTCGATCCCCAGCTCGAGGACGATGTCGTCCCGGCTGGTGGGAGGGAGCACGAAGCAGAGCCGGTACGGATGGGACGACTCACCGATCGCGATCAGCTGCACGCTCCCCTGATCGCCGGGTGCCGGCGGTGGACCGCGACGGCAACCGAGGGCGAGCGCACAGCGCCGGCGACCGTCTCCGCGACGGCCTGCAGGACCGCGGTGTCGCCCGCGGCGCCGTCCACGACTCGTTCCTGCAGCCGCGCCAACGCCGCCCCCAACGGGTCGTGGCGGGCGCCGAGGAACCGCGCTTCCAGCAGGGCGGCGAGCCGTCGGCGGGCCGGCTCGGCCAGCAGCACGACCCCCGCCGCCGCGGCCACCCCGGCTACCCACCGGACCCACACGTCACCCGGCCGCGTGGAGGCAGCGGCCAGCACGGCTGAGTACACACCGACGAAGAGCAGCGTGATCAAGCCGGTCAAGGCGCTGTGGACCACGACCCGCCGGACCACGACCCGGATGTCGAAGAGGTGGTGTTGCCGCACCGCGAAGGAGATCAGCACAACCATGGCGAGCGGCCACACGATGGCCCCCAAAGGGACGATCCACTCGTGACCGGTGTAGCCCATCGCCGCCAACACCGCGGTGATCAGACCGGTGGCCAGCAGCCAGCCGATCTGCTGCCGGATCAGCCTCGTGCCGCGTTTCCAACGCACCAGCAGCGTGCCCACCGCGACCAGGCCGGCGATCCAGAGGGGGCGTTCCACAGCACCACCTCCCAGGTCTGGGGCATCACCAGGTCGATCCCGTAGTCCACGGCCGGAACGTTCAAAGCCGCGAACGAGAAAAGGTCGAACCAATACTCGAACCAGGCCCAGTCCGCGACCGTCGGGACCTGAACGGCCAGCGAGGCGACGAGGACCGCAACCCAGCCTCGGCCGGGGATCAGCCCGTCGGGAAACACCTGCGGGAGCACGACCAGCATGAGAACGAAGAACGCGTTGCCCAAGACGATGAACGCGATGGTCATCAGCAGTTGCGAGTAGCCCCATGGCGGGACGTTATAGGTCTCCCAGTACCAGAGACCGCACGTCAACAGGTACAGCGAGCCGACACAACCGCAGGCGAGCAGTACGCTCCGACGGCGCGGGCCTGGCGATAGCCGATAAGAACCGCTCCGGCGAGGGAGAACACGATCGCGCCCGGCAGCACCTCCTTCACCAGCCACAGCCGATAACGCCAGATAGAGGCGTCCGTGTCGAACAACACGAACCCGACGAATGCGACGACGATCGACACCACGGCGACCACGGCCGGTACCAGCCGCAGCGCTCGGGGACCAACGGTCGGGCGCACGCCCCCATGATTCACCCGAATCTTCCGGGCCGTCACGGGAGATCGGGAGCCTCGGCCAGGGACATCAGGCACTGCAGTTGCTTCCCGAATGCCAGATTCCTGACTCTGAGCTCGGACACTCTCAACCGCTGGACCTGTGTCAACCAAACGGTGGTGGTGGGTGGCCAATTCGCAACAACGGCCTGACCTGCGACCCATCGAGCGACAGCGTGAACCTTTCGACCTGGACTACCAAGCTGGAAGGTTCACCTTGTGGTCGTGTAATCCACTGCCAGTCGGCCCCGGTCAGCGGACGAGGGCTTGGAGCTCCCCCACCGGAAGCTCAGTCGTGGTCTCCTGCACCATCGGCAGCGAGCCGGTCGCCCCGTTAATCGACCAGTCGACCGCCCAGTGCGTGCGCGCCGTCACCGTGTAGTTGCCCTTGGGCAGTGACGGCTTCTGGTACCGGTAGCCGCAGGTGGGTGATTCGGCCCCCGGCTCGACCGCCCGGGTCCACACGGTTCCCGCATTCCGGCAGGTGACGGACTCGCCGTCCCCCATCGTGAAGACGATCTTGGCGACACGTGGGTCCAGCCGCACCGAGAGTCCCGCGACGGCATCGCTGACCGGTCCGGGATCCAGTTCGCCCTCGCCCCACAGCCACAGCGGATACCCCACGGCCGCCATCTTCCATTCGTTGATCTTGGGTGGTGGTCCGATCCCCGGCGTCGGCGCGGTGAGGGTGAGCCTGGCCATCGCCATGTGGGCTGCCGTCTGCGGAGTGATCGTCACCACCGGCGCGCCCGGTGCCGCCCCGGCAGGGGCTTGGGCAGCCGTGAAAGAACCTCGGTTCATGGGTGCTGGAGGTCGACACGACGTCTGCTCGGCAGCCATGCAAGCTTCGAACTGTCTGAAGGCCGCCTCATATGCCCTTACCTGCCGCTCCGCCTGCTCCGCTTGCCTGCGCGCCTCCGCACCGCTCGGGCCGCCGTTTGCGGAACTCGACGACGACCCGCTCGCACCACCTGAGCTGTTCCCATCGCTGGCATCGATTTCTGAACGGTTCGAACGCTGCGTCGACCGCTCGGTCCGCCAAGATTTCCCGATACTACTGAGTTGCCTCGGATGATCACCAGTTCGCTGCTCTTCGTCCGGATCGTTCATCAGCATTAGCGCTCGGGTTGTAACTAAACGAGCAACCGGCGAGCAGGCACGACACCCAATGCGAGCGATCCGTTTCAGCACGATTTGACCTTCTTTTCCTTGACTCTCCAGATCAACCAATTGCCGCCTGCTTCCTCGCTGTGAGTGCGAGCTTCGCCATGACGCCACGACCCAAGTGCTTGCCATTCGCTCCAATGATGCGAATACCAGAGCCGTCCTCGCATGTAGAGCAGCAGGAGACTGGCAGGTGAGTACCCCTGCCGGCTTGATGTAGGCGATTCGCACTCGACCGTGAACGACGCGCTCCAATCTCCTTCTGCTGCCGAAGACTTCTTGGTATAGGCCTTCAGGAATGGACCGCCGGCATATCGCCTCATCGTCGCTGTCGGCGTCAAGGTGCCTCCAGCGGCTGCGAGGCGGTCGTACTCAGCGCCGAACGCGCGGTAGGCTGCCTCGGCTTGTTCATAGGCAATCCGCTCCTCGCGCTCCTGCGCGTTCTCAGTGGGCGTGGGCACAGGCGACGCGCTGGGTGGCGCCGGGCTGGGGGGAGACGGGCTGGGCACGGGCGCGGCGGACGGTACGCAGCCGGTGCCGAGGGCACAGACAGCAGCGAGCACGCCGAGCGAAGTCAGCACTCCTCGCCGCACCTGAACCCCCGTCTTTCCGACTCGAAGCCACGACCTTGACATACGACGGAATCGCCTGTCACCCCTGAAATCCGAATCTGTGGACAAGCCTGATTTGGGCGGCCAGCGAACGATTCCGAGCTGCTGGCGGCGCACTGCCGCTACCCCTGGCACGGCGACCCGGGTCAGCGCTCAGGACCGCTCGACAAGGCCTGTCAGTCGCGTTGCGACGGGCTCCAGACCCGAACGCAGCCGGGGCTAGGCTCGCCGCATGCCACACCTGCGTATTGCTCTGGCCCAGCTGAACGCGACCGTCGGTGACATCTCGGCCAACGCCGACCTTGTGACGGAGTGGGCCGTGAAGGCGCACGAGGGTGGTGCGCACCTGGTGCTGTTTCCCGAGATGGTGCTCACCGGCTACCCCGTCGAGGATCTCGCTCTCCGGCAGAGTTTCGTGGAGGCCTCGCGGACGTCGATCCAACGCCTCGCCGCCCGCCTCGTCGAGCGAGGCGTCGGCGACCTGGTGGCGGTGGTGGGATTTCTGAGCCGGACCGACGACCCGACCCATCCCAAGGGTGGTCGTCCGCAGAACGTTGCGGCCGTCCTGCACCGCGGTCAGGTGGTCACCACGTACGCCAAGCACCACCTACCCAATTACGGGGTCTTCGACGAGTTCCGCTACTTCAAGCCAGGTGATCAACTCGAGGTCGTCCGGGTCCGCGGCGTGGACGTCTCCATCGCAATCTGTGAGGACCTGTGGCAGGACGGCGGACCGGTGGCTGCGACCGCCGAAGCGGGCGCCGGCCTACTGGTGGTCCCGAACGCGAGCCCGTACGAGCGGGACAAGGACGACACCCGCGGCGACCTGGTGTCCCGCCGCGCCGGCGAGGCCGGTTGCCCACTGGCCTACGTCAACCTCGTCGGGGGCCAGGACGAACTCGTGTTCGACGGCGACTCCATGATCAGTGACGGCACCGGCACGATCCTGGTGCGCGGTCCGCAGTTCGCCGAGGAGTTGATCTTCGCCGACCTCGAGTTGGGCGCGGCCACCGAAGATCTCGGGAGCGTCGCGCCGCTGGGCCTGAGCGGGATGACGATCCATCGCACCATGATCAGCGAGGCCGGCGATTCCCCGTCGGAGATGATCAGCCCGGTGATCACCGAACGGATGCCGGCCCTCCAGGAGGTCTGGTCCGCGCTGGTGATGGGGCTTCGGGACTATTGCCACAAGAACAAGATCGAGAAGGTCTTCCTCGGTCTCTCCGGTGGGATCGACTCGACCGTCGTGGCTACGCTGGCCTGCGACGCCATCGGTCCGGAGAATGTGTACGGCATCTCCAACCCGAGCTCCTACTCCTCCGAACACTCGAGGACCGACGCAGCCGACCTCGCGGAGCGGACGGGACTCAATTTCCAGACCGTCCCCATCGCACCGATGGTCGACGCGTTCCACGCCGGCATCGACATCGACGGGATCGCCGCGGAGAACCTGCAGGCGCGGATCCGTGGAGTCCTCTGGATGGCCGAATCCAACCAGCACGGCCCATCCATCGTGTTGGCCTGCGGCAACAAGAGCGAGCTGTCCGTGGGCTACAGCACCATCTACGGCGACGCCGTCGGTGGGTTCGCGCCGATCAAGGACGTCTCCAAGACCTGGGTGTGGCGGCTTGCCCGCTGGCGCAACGAATACGCGGTGGCCCAAGGCGAGACCCCCCCGATCCCGGAGAATACGATCATCAAGGAACCGAGCGCGGAGCTCCGTCCGGGACAGAAGGATTCCGATTCGCTTCCGCCGTACGAGGTGCTCGACGACATCCTCGACGACTATGTCGAAGGCGACAGGGGTCGCGACGAGATCTTGGCGATGGGCTTTGATGCCGCCACGGTCGACAAGGTGATGCGCTTGGTGGATCTCGCTGAGTACAAGCGCCGGCAGTATCCGCCGGGTACCAAGATCAGTTTCAAGGCCTTCGGACGGGATCGCCGGCTGCCGATCACCAACGGCTGGCGCGAAGGGCGATCGGAGTTGACCAAGGAGCCGTCCCCGATGCTGTCCAGAGACGTCGGACCGCAACTCTAGGTCCGAGCGTTGTCCGGTTGGTATCCGGATCCGGGCGGTGCGCCCGACCGGTACCGCTACTGGGACGGAAGCGCGTGGTCCGACCAGACGTCGCCCGAACCCGGCCCCCCACCTCCGCCCGGGCCTGCCCGCAGTCGCCGCGCGCTCCTCCTCGGAGTGATCGCCGCCGTGGCCATCGCCCTCGTGTTCGCCGGGTGGTTCCTCGACCGGTCGAACGGCGGGCGCCCCTACACCGACGATCCGCTGCCGACCTCCAGCGTGAGCGGCGGCGACGACTCCTCCCCCTCACGACCACCAGAAAGCGTCGGTCCGTGCGCGTCGGGCCAACCCAATACCCGCGCCCCCCACGCGCAGGACGGGCGCGTCCATGGCGGCAACCTCTCGTTCCCGGCCGCGCCGGAACTCGACCCGGCCGCCCCGGAGGCCAGATTCAGCTTCGCCTGGGACGTCACCCAGCAGGTCGAAGTCGTGCACACCCGGCCCGGCTGGCTCGCGCAACTCGCGGTGGGACAGCTCCGCGCGGCCGACGGATTCGGCACCACCGCACAACGGGTCGCCGAACAGGCCATCCGCTGCACCATCACCAGCAACATGTACGAGCCGTACGTCCCGGTCCGCGCGGACCGGCGCTCCAGCGCCATCAGCGTCGACGGTCGGCGCGGCTGGCTGCTCGAAACCGACATCCGGGTCGCGGTCGACGGCCTTCCGTTCCCGGGCGATCACGTGTTCATGATCGTGGTACCTGACGGCGATGACTGGGGCTTCTTCTTCAGTGCGGTGCCGATCGGCGACCGTGCGCTGAGCGCCGTCGCCACTCGCAGTCGGGACGGACTGACCGTTTCCTGAAGCGCTCTCAGTCGTCCTTCCACTTGGGATCGTTGTCCCACGCCTCGTTGCGCTCCTCAACTTTCTCGAGCGCGCGCTGGGCTTCTTCGCGGGTCGCGTACGGGCCGAGCCGATCAACCGCCTTGGCGGAGTTCTTGCTGTCCTGGACCGCCTCGTGGGTCTTCAGGTCGTACCACCAGTCCTGGTCGGCCATCTGGTCTTCCTTCCTGTCTGACTCGCCTGAGTCTGATCCGACGCTACTCCCCTACGATCGGCGAATGACCAGCATCCGTCCGGCGGCGCTGTCGCCGCCTCGACCGGTGCCGATGTCCATTCCCCGGCCGGAGTACGTCGGACGGCCCGCGCCAACGCCCTACCGAGGCAGCCACGTTCAGAGTGCGGAGACGATCGCCCGGATGCGGATCGCGGGCCAGCTCGCCGCCCGGGCCATGCGGGCCGCGGGCGCGGCCGTCGCGCCCGGCGTCACCACCGACGACCTCGACCAGATCGTGCACGACTATCTGCTGGCCCACGGCGCATATCCGTCGACTCTCGGATACCGGGGATTCCCGAAGTCGTGCTGCACGTCGGTCAACGAGGTGATCTGCCACGGCATCCCCGACGCGCGACCGTTGCAGGACGGGGACCTGGTCAAGATCGACGTGACGGCCTTCGTCAACGGGGTGCATGGGGACAACTGCGCCACGTTCTTCTGCGGCGACGTGCCAGAGGACTCTCGGCGGCTCACCGAGCGCACTGAGGAAGCGCTCGAGAGGGCCATCCGTGCCGTGAAGCCAGGGCGTCGGGCCAACGTCATCGGCCGGGTCGTCGAGAGCTTCGCCCGCCGCTTCGGCTACGGGGTGGTCGCCGACTACACCGGGCACGGCGTGCACTCGACCTTCCATTCCGGATTGGTGATCCCGCACGTCGACGACCCGCGCCACGACACGGTGATCGAAGCAGGTATGACCTTCACCATCGAGCCGATGATCACGCTGGGCGCACCGGAATCGGTGCTGTGGGACGACGAGTGGACGGTGCTGACCGCCGACGGGAGTCGCTGTGCCCAGTTCGAGCATTCACTGGTCGTCACCGAGCAGGGCGCCGAAATCCTCACCCTGCCGTGAGTTTCCAACGACGGTACTCCTCCGGCAGGCAGACGGCACACGGTCGAAAGCCCGCGGCGATCGCGATCTCCTCGTCGGCGAAGAAGACCCGATTGGCGACATAGCCACCTCGCTCGATCACCCGCCGGGCGCCCCGGCAGTCGAGCCGGCCGTAGATCCTGGTCGATCGGTTGCCGCCGAACCGGCCCGGCGTGGTGCTCTCGTATGATCGGCGGTCCCGGCCGATCAGGCGATAGGTCTGCCGATCCTCCTTCACTCGCCCGACTCCAGGTCCAGCAAGGTCCGCTTGGCCGGCAGACCACCGCGGTAGCCCCCAAGCGAGCCGTCGGAGCGGAGGACGCGGTGACACGGCACGACCACCGGTACGGGATTCGTCGCGCACGCCGAGCCGACCGCTCGGACCGCCGACGGTCGCCCGGTGGCCGCCGCGACCTGGGTGTAGCTCTCGGTCTGGCCATAGCCGATGTCGGTCAGGTGGCGCAGCACCTCCCGACGGAAACCGGTGGACAGCCGGAGATCGAGCGGTAGGGCGAAGGCCCGCCGCCGACCCCCGAAGTAGTCGTCGAGTTGACGAGCTACCTCATCCAGGCGATCCGGCGCCCGAAGGATTCTCGGGCTGACTCGCTCGCTGAGCGCTTCGAGCACCTGCTCATGGCCCTCGGAGTCGAAGGCTACGCGCAGCAGGCCGGCCGGGCTGGCGGCCACCAGCAGGGTGCCGAGCGGGCTGTCGACAGTGCGGTAGGCGAGATCGAGCAGGCCGTCCCGTTCGGCGTCGGCCGCCAGCCGCAGTCGGAGCCGATCGAGGGTCTTCTGTTCGAGGGCCGAGGTCGTCATGGTGTGTTCCTTTCGAGGTTCGGGTAGGTCAGGCGGAGCTTCTTGATCCCGTCGGCGGCTGCCCGCCGGGCCGCGTCTGGCGTGCCGCCGATGATCCGGGCCAGTTCCGCGTACGCAATCCCGCCGACGTAGTGGTAGGCGACCGCCTGCCGTTGTCGGTCGGGCAGCGCTCGCACCGCGGAGATGAGATCCGGGTCGGCGCCGTCCTCGTCCCACGTCGGCGGCTCGGGCAGCACGGCGATCGGAACGGGCAGACGGGCCCGCCGGCGGATGACGTCGATCGCCTTGCGGTGGGCGATGGTGATCAGCCAGGCCCGGACGTTCGCCGCCGGTTCCAAGCGCGGGTAGGCGCCGAGCGCCGAGAGGAACGTCTCCGACCAGGCATCCTCCGCGTCGACGGGACCCAGCACCGCTCGACAGACGCGCAGTACCGTGGCGCCGTGCTCGGTCACCACCTGCTCGAACGGCTTCATGCTCACATCTTGTAGACGCCGGCCGCGGAGCGAACGTGAGGTCGCGTGATGACGATCATTCGACTGCTGCACACCGTCGAGCCGTACGACTGGCACCTCACCCTGCGGATGATCGGTGCACACACCGTTCCCGGCACCGAACGCCTCGACCTCGCCGCGGGAACGTACGCCCGGCTGGTGTCGACCACGGTCGGGCCCGTCGCGATCCAACTGCGCACCGACACCCCGCCGCGGGTACTCGTCCACCATCCGGAGGCGGCCGTGGCCGAGGAGGTCGTAGCCGGGTTGCGACACTGGCTGGATCTCGACCATGACCCGGCGACACTGAGCCCGCTGCGGGCCGATCCCGTGGTGGGGCCGCTCATCGCTCGCCGACCGGGCATCCGGCGGGTCGGCTACCCTGCCGCGTTCGAGGCGGTGCTGTTGACCATCCTCGGCCAACAGGTTTCCCTGGCCGCCGGCCGAACCTTCGCGGGCCGGCTGGCGGCTCGCTACGGCGAGCCGGGCCCGGCCGATCTGCAGCGGTTCCCGAGCGCCGACCGGTTGGCGAGCACCTCGGCCGCGGAACTGCAGTCGGTGGTCGGGGTGACCGGCGCCCGAGCCCGTTCCCTGCTGGCGACCGCCCAGGCCTTCGCCGAGAATCCCCGACTGGCCGAACCGAGCCCGCTGACGGCCGCCCGTCGCGACCACTGCGCCGAGAATCTGGCGGCGCTCCCCGGCGTCGGGCCGTGGACCGTGGCCTATCTGCAGTTGCGCCTGCTTGGTGATCGGGACGCGCTCCCGGCGGGCGACCTGGTGCTGCGTCGGGCTCTCGGAGGCCTCCCCGCGGTCGAGGTCACGCGGATGGCGGAGGGTTGGCGGCCCTGGCGGAGCTATGCCGTGTTCGCCCTCTGGGCGGAGGCCGCGTTCGGCTGAGCCCTAGACTCCTGTTCCGTGCCGATGTTCGACCTGCCGTTGGCGGAACTCGAGAGTTACCGTCCCGAGCTCGACGAGCCCGAGGATCTGGAAGAGTTCTGGCGGCGGAGCCTGACCGAAACCCGGGCGCGCGACCTCCAACTCTCGGTGCAGCCGGTGGCGAACAAGCTGACCGTCATCGACACCTTCGACGTGACGTTCGCCGGGTGGGCGGGAACTCCGGTACGGGCCTGGCTGCACGTGCCGGCCGGCAGTACGGGACCACTTCCCACCGTCGTCTCCTATTACGGCTACTCCGGCGGCCGCGGGTTCCCGCACGAGCACACGGTGTGGGCACAGGCGGGCTGGGCGCATCTGATCATGGACACGCGCGGGCAGGGTTGGCGCATGGGTGGGCCGAGCATGACCCCCGACTGGGCCGCTGAGGCCGGGCTCAACCATCCGCCCGGTTTTCTCACCGTCGGCATCACCGATCCGGAGACCTTCTACTACCGGCGCGTCTACGGCGACGCGATGCGGATGCTGGACGTGGCCGCGGGCCTGGCCGTCACCGATCCCGACCGGGTGATCGTGACCGGGGTCAGCCAGGGTGGCGGCCTCACGCTCGCCGTGGCCGGTCTCGCCGGGCTGTTCGGTGTTCCGCTGCTCGGGGCGGCGCCCGACGTACCGTTCCTCTGTCATTTCCGCCGCGCCGTCGAGATCACCGACGAGCATCCATACGTGGAGATCACCGAGTACCTGGCCGGTTGGCGCGACCACACCGAGACGGCGTATCGGACCTTGTCCTACTTCGATACCGCGATTCTCGGCCGCTACGCCACCACGCCGGCCCTGTTCTCCGTCGCCTTGATGGACGCGATCTGCCCGCCGTCGACGGTGTTCGCGGCCTTCAACGAGTACGGATCGGCGGCGGAGCCGGGCAAGCAGATCAACGTCTACCCCCACAACGGCCACGAGGGCGGCGGTGCGTACCAGGTCGAGGCGCAACTCGACTGGTTCGCCGAGCTCTTCGCCGACTAGCGGGAGCCCGGTCCGGCCACGAACGCCACGCCGGCGCCGCTCACCCGCAGGTCGTCGCCGGGGAAGGCGAAGGCGGCCTGACCACGAGCCAAGGTCAGCGCGTCGTTCTCGCTGTCCAGCACCAGCTCGCCTTCGGTCACCAGTAGCACCCGCGGAGAGCCCGCGGCCGGAACCGTGCCGAGACCTTCGGGTTGAAGCCGCCAGAGAGTGAACTCCGGAGCCGGGGTCAGATATCTCAACAGTCCCGGTGCCTCGACGGCCGCCTCCACCCGCGGCGGCGCCTCAGCCGAGAAGTCCAAGATGTCCAACAGCACGTCGAGCGCTACCTGTTTGCTGGTCAGACCGCCGCGGATCGTGTTGTCGGAATTCGCCATGATCTCGACGCCGAACCCGCGTAGATACGCATGCAGGTTGCCCGCCGGCAGGAAGAGAGCATCACCCGGAGCCAGCCGCAGCCGGTTCAGCAACAGGGCGGCCAGCACTCCGGGATCACCTGGATAAGACCCGTCCAGTTCCAGCGCCGTCGCCACGAAGGAGGCCAGGGCCGGATCGACCGGGGTCAGCTCGGCCGCCGCCGCGATGACGTGGGCGACCAGCGAGCGCTCGGACTCACTCAGCCGCAACAACCGTCCGAAGACCTCCCGGAGCCCGACCGAATCACCGTCCTGCAACGGTGCGACCAACCGGAGGGCATCGTCGACCGCCAGCTGGGCGAACAGGGCATAGGTCTCCGCCGGATCCCGAAATCCGCAGAGCGCGTCGACCGTGGTCAACGCGACCATCATCTCCGGTTTCGGCCAGTCGTCGCGAAACACCCGACGCGGATCGTCCAGGGCGATCCCGGCCCGGTTCTCGGCGGCGTAGCCGGCGTCGGCCTCGACCCGGGACGGATGAGCCTGCAGCGAGAGCGGCTGGTCCGCGGCCAGCACCTTGAGCAGGTACGGCAGCTTCGGGCCGAACTGATCGACGAGTCCCGACCCCAGGACGCCGACCGGATCGGCCGAGATCAGCGACGTCAAGGTTTCCTCCCCCACGCGCGATGGGGCCGCAGGGTGCGCGCCCAGCCAGTACTCGGCCTGGGGTCGACCGTCGGCGACCTGGCCCAAGAACTCGGGGATGGCGGTCGTCGATCCCCAGGGGTAGGGCTGGACCGTACCCGTGATCAATTGCACGAGCGAGCCTCGGGGCGCACGAACATAGGCCGCATGCTAGACCGCGCCCGGAACCGCTAGCCTGGTCGGTGGACGAGTCGGTCGGGCGATCGCGGTGCGCCCGCCCAAGGGTTGAAAGGGGCGCACCGAGGAAAGTCCGGACTCCGTAGAGCAGGGTGGTGGGTAACGCCCACCCGGGGCGACCCGCGGGACAGTGCCACAGAAAGCAGACCGCCGCCGGTTCCGCAAGGAGCCGGAGGTAAGGGTGAAACGGTGGTGTAAGAGACCACCAGCACCCCAGGCGACTGGGGTGGCTCGGTAAACCCCACCCGGAGCAAGATCAAGAACGGTGCGTCCGCGCACCGGCGGAAGCGCCTGAGGGCTGCTCGCCCGAGCTTCCGGGTAGATCGCACCAGGCCGCTGGCAACGGCGGTCGCAGATGGATGATCGCCGCCCACCGCATCGTCGGTGGGTACAGAATCCGGCTTACAGACCGACTCGTCCCTCACCCCGGTTACGCCAGCGCAAACTCCACCGAGCCCTTATCGGTGTCCGCCGAGATGAGCTTCACGGCCACCTCGTGTCCGAGGGGCAGATGATCACCGCGCACTCGTGCAGCGATCGCCGGCTCCTTGATCATCACCTCGCCGCGCTTTCCCTTCTCCTCGACGTCGACCACCGTGCCGACGAGTGTCTCCCCCACGCGATCACGGAGGAGCAACACCTCGACCAGGTCGATCACCGCCCGCTCGTACGACTTCGCCAGTCGCTCGGCGCGCGCCATCTCGTCCGGGAGGTGATCGAGCGCCTGGAGCACCCAGTCCGGCGCGGGCTGATCGGCGCACAGGGACACACAGACCTCACCGGCGTAGCGATCCACCAGTCGCCGCAGCGGAGCCGTGACGTGGGCATAGTCGATGGCCAAGGCGGCGTGCTCAGCCTCCTCGGGGATGCCGCCACTGAAGGCCTTGTACGCCGCGCCACGAAACAGCGAAGCGCAGGCGTTGAGCATGGCGGCGTGATCGGGTCGGGACGGATCGAGGCTGCGGACGAACTCGGGATAGTCCAATTCAGCCGGCCACGGCACCCGGAGTGCCTTCGCGGTGGAGTGCAGCCGGCGCAGCGCGAGGTGATCGGCGGGCGGCAGCGTCCGCAGGATCCCGACCTGCCCGTACAACATCAGGTGGGCCGCCGCCATCCCGGTGAGCAACGAGATCTGGGCGTTCCAGCCCTCCACCGCCAGATTGGCGCGATAGCCCAGCGTCCATCCGGCTGCGGACGGGCGAACCTCCTGGTCCGGAATCTGCAGACTCACGCCGCCGCGATCCCGCTCGCGGGACTCCCGCCAGGCGCCGACCTCGGCCAGCAGCCGCAACACCTCCCTCGGCTCTCCTCCGTCGAGCTCGGCCTGCGCCTGCTCGTAGCTGAGCTGCTCCCGACTGCGGACCCGGGCCCGGACCACGTCGGCGTCGACCATCTGACCGTGCGCATCCAGCCGAATGGTCCACAGCAGGGCCGGCCGCACCTGATCCGGCAGCAGACTCGCGGCCCCCTCGCTGAGCACGGGCGGATAGAGCGGGATGCGTCGGTCCGGGGCGTACATCGTCATCCCCCGCCGGTGCGCCTCGTGATCAAGGAGATCCCCGCCCGAGACGAAGGCGGCCACATCCGCAATCGCGTAGGAGATGACGAAGCCGTCGTCGGTCCGCCCGATGTGCAGCGCCTGATCGAGATCGCGCGCTTCGGGTGGATCGATCGTGATCAACTCCAGGTCGGTCCGATCATGATCAACGAGTCGCGGCTGGGCCGCGGCGCGGTCGGCCGCCGCCAGCACATCAGCCGGGAAGTCCGTAGGCATGGACAAGCGCTCGCGGATGGCGGCCAGGCCTCGGGCCAGGTCGTCAGGCACATCAGTGGGCAACCCGACCTTACGAGCAGGCATGATCGCCAGCCTACGATGGTGTGCGAATCAGAATCCGGCCGCATTCCTCGCAACGCATGACCTCGTCGGGCGGCGCCGCCGCGATGACCCGAAGATCGGCGGCGTTGACCATCAGTTGACAGCCAGTGCAACGACCATGCCGCAGCTCCGCCGCGCCGACCCCGCCATGGGAGGCCGCCAGCTTGTCGTACAACGCCATCAGATTCGCCGGGATGTTCGGCGCCAACCCAGCGCGCTCGTGGCGGGCGTCGGCCACCTTGGCGTCCAGCAGCGATACTTCGCTGTCGCGTCGGGCGGTGACCTCGTCGATGGTGTCCTGCAAGGTTCCGGCTTGCGTGCGCAGAGCGTCCCGATCGGTCATCGCGGACTCGAGCTGCTCCATCACCTCGAGTTCGGCGTCCTCCAAGGCGCCGATCCGCTTCTTCAGGTGCTCGATCTCTTCGACCATGGAGTTTAAGGCCTTGGGATCGGGCACGGTACCGTCGGCGATCCGGCGTTGGTTCCGGGCCAACCGCTCACGGACCGGCTCCAGATCCGCCTCGGCCCGGGCCTGATCGGCCTCCAGGTCGCTCACCGCCGTCTCGGCCGCCACCTGCGCCGCACTCAGCCTGGCCGCGTCGACCCGCAGTCTCTCCAGCTCGGCGTGCACGGGCAGGGTGCGCCGCCGATGGGACAACTGAGCGATCGCCGAGTCGACTTCTTGCAGAGCGAGCAGGCGTAGCTGCACCGCGGGGTCTGCCTGAATGATCGTCTCCCTCCACCGATCCGGCGACTGCCGATTCGAACCCTTTCTACCAGTCCTCGTCAGGGGCGGGAGTTCCACCGCTCCAGGGCCGGCTGACCCTTCTCCTCACCCAGGATGGAAACGGTTCCGGTGTCCAGCGGAAAGTGCACTCCCAGCGAGACATCGAAGTGCAGCCAGCGCAGGGTGAGCGCTCGCAGCGCGTGCCCGTGTCCGAAGCAGATGGCCCGATCGACGCCGGAGTCCTGCAATCTCGCGACCACCCGGTCCAGGCGAGCCGTCACCTGGTCGTGGGTTTCTCCACCCGGGGTGAGGCTGGTGAAAATGTCCCACCCCGCTGCCGTCTCGTGGATCTGGGGACTGGTGAGACCCTCGTAGTCGCCGTAGTTCCATTCGACGAGGTCGTCGTCCAGTTGCGGTTCGAACTCTCCGGTGAACCCGGCGAGTTCGGCGGTCCGGATCGCTCGGACCCGGGGGCTGCTGAGCACCAACCCGAACTCGGCGGGCTGTAGGTGGCCGCGGAGCGACTCGGCCTGCCGGATCCCGTTGTCGGTCAGCGGCAGGTCCGTGACCGAGGTGTGCTGTCCCGACCGGCTCCAAGCCGTCTCTCCGTGACGAATCAGGTAGACCTCGGTCATAGCTGCGCCTCCTGGGCTTGTGGTTGCGGACAGCGGCCGTGCCACAGCTGCCAGTGCCGACCGGCCCGGAGCCGATCGACGATCACCCGTTCCAGGGTTGTGTCGCGGGGCAGCTTGCTCAAATCGACTTGCCCTCGGCGGTGGAAGGTGAAGAACAACGCGTCCTCGTCGCCGGCCATCGGCTCTCCGTAGAGCCGCCACCGCCGCGCGAACCTGGCGATGTTGGAATCCCCTGGCAGCGCCTCCGCGAGGTGCGGGTCAAGCAGCCAACTGCCACAGTGCAGTTCGGTGGTCGGGAATTCCGGGAAATGCCGGGCGAAGAACGCCTGGGCCGCGCGGAACGAAGCGTCGACGGCTTCCGGGGTGAGCGGACCGATTTGCGGGATGTGGGTGGACAGCACCCACTCGCTGCCATCGCGCTGCAGATTGAACTGCAGCCGGCCGAGCCAGGCGAACGCCCCGGACCAGACCAGACGCAGCCAGTCGTGGGTGTGCAGCCCGAACGCTCCGAAGGTCATCCGGTGCACCCAGGCCTGCTGGCCGAGATCCGCCAAGGAGGCCCAGCTGACCTCCGCCGGGATGCCACGGCGCCCTTGCCAGGCGACGACCTCGTCGGCGGTGGCGACCAGCGCGATCATGGGCAGAACCCCGGGGCCGTACGGTTCGGCGCGTGCGGCTTCGCAGGCCCAGGGATCGGTGTCGTACCGATCCTCCAGGTCACCGATGGCCGGGCGGAGCCGCTCACTGAGCGTGGCCACCCGGTCTTCGTCACCGGCGGCGATCACCGCACGCACCGCGGCCAGCGCGTCCGCCTGGTCGTCGGGGCGGAGACCCAACCGCGTCAACCGGCGGGGTAGGTCGGGCGCGGTCAGCCGTCGCTCCACGTCCAGCACAAGGGCCACCTTACGATGCCCTGGCCGGGCCGGCGCCGAGTGCAACAATGCGAGGTATGAGTGAGCGCCAGTCCGAACTGCCCAACCGGCAAACACCGTTCTCGGACGCGTTCCGGGCCTTCATCGCCGAAGGCTGGGCCCCCTACCCCACCGACCTGCCCGAGCGATTGCCGGCGTCGGAGGCCGCGGTGGAGCGGCGGCAACGCATGAGCGAGTTGTATCCGGGCGTTCGGCTCGTCGTTCCCGCCGGCGGCCTGAAGGTCCGCTCCAACGACACCGACTACCGGTTCCGGCCCCATTCGGCGTTCGCGCACCTGACCGGTCTCGGCACCGATCGGGAACCTGATGCGGTGTTGATCATGGAACCGAGTGACGACGGCCACGACGCGACGCTGTTCTTCAAGCCGCGGGCCCCGCGCGATTCCGCCGAGTTCTACGCCGACGCGCGCTATGGGGAGATGTGGGTGGGCCGGCGCCCGTCGCTGGACGAGATGAGCGCGTTGTGCGGGCTGCGCTGCTCCTCCATCGAGGACCTGCCCAGCGAACTGGCCAAGAACGCCGCCGAGACGGCGATTCGGATCGTCCGCGACACCGACGCCGCACTCACTGCCCAGGTGGACGAGTTGCGCGACGCCGAGCGCACCGAGGAGGACCGGACCGCCGACGCCGAGTTCGTGACGACGCTGAGCGAACTCCGGCTCGTCAAGGACGAGTTCGAGATCGAGCAGATGCGCGAGGCCTGCGCGCGTACCGTCGAAACGTTCGGCGAGGTGGCGGCGAGTCTGCCCGAGGCGGTCCGCCGGGGACGTGGCGAGCGCTGGATCGAGGGCGTGTTCGGTTTGCATGCCCGCCACGTCGGCAACGCCGTCGGCTACGACTCGATCGTGGCCTCCGGTGATCATGCCTGCACCCTGCACTGGATCCGCAACGATGGTGAGCTCACCGAAGGTGATCTCTTGCTGCTGGACGCCGGGATCGAACTGGACACCCTGTACACCGCGGACGTGACCCGCACCCTGCCGGTCGACGGTCGTTTCAGCGACGACCAGCGCGAGGTGTACGAGGCGGTGCTGGAGGCGCAGCAGGCCGGAATCGAGGCCGCCCGGGCCGGAGCGAAGTTCGCCGACGTGCACAAGGCCGCCATCGAGGTGATCGCGCGGCGCCTGGCCGACTGGGGGATGTTGCCCATCTCCGCGGAGGAGTCGCTTGCCGAGGAGGGTGGTCTGCACCGGCGTTGGATGGTGCACGGCACCTCACACCACCTGGGGATCGACGTTCACGACTGCGCGCAGGCCCGGGTGGAGAACTACCGCGAGGGCACCCTTCAGCCGGGCATGATCATCACCGTCGAGCCTGGGCTCTACTTCAAGTCCGACGACGAGCTGGTGCCGGAGCGTTTCCGCGGCATCGGTGTGCGGATCGAGGACGATGTCTTGATCACCGAGGACGGCAACGAGATCCTGTCGGTCGGCTTGCCGCGGACCAGCGCCGACATCGAGACCTGGATGGCCGAGCGGCTGAAGTCGTGAGCACCTCGCCGTACCGCCGGTACCTGCCCGGGCTCAAGAACCTCGCTCGGCGTCCGGTGACTCCGGGGCCCGTGCCGACGCCACCGCCGAGCTCGGTCGTCGCCTGGGCCTGGTACGTCGGTGGTGTTCGCCACCCGTGCGAGGACCTGGCCAGCGCCGCCCGGCACGCAAGGGCCGGTCGTGGTTTCGTGTGGCTGGGGCTCAAAGATCCCACCGATGCTGATCTTCAGGCGCTGTCGCCGCAGTTCGATCTCCATCCCCTGGCCATCGAAGACGCCGTGCACGGACATACCCGGTCGAAACTGGAGATGTTCGGTGACGACCTCTTCATGGTCATCTCCACGGTGGCCTACGTCGAACACGAGGAGCTGACCGAGACCTCCGAGATCGTCGCTACCGGGCAGATGATGGTCTTCCTCGGCAACCACTTCGTGATCACGGTCCGGCGTGGCGAGCACGCCCAGTTGAGCGGACTGCGCCGGCAGCTGGAGGCGCACCCGGAACGATTGGCCCGGGGACCGTCGGAGGTGCTCTACGCGGTCGCGGACAAGATCATCGACGACTACCTCGAGGTCGTCGCCGAGTTCGAAAAGGATCTGGACGAGGTCGAGACCAGGGTGTTCTCCCGGCAGGGCCAATACGAGGTGGACCGGGTCTACCAGCTCAAGCGGGAACTGATCGAGTTCAAGCGCTCCGTGATGCCGCTGGGTGCTCCCCTGCTGCGACTGGCCACCCGCGACCTACCGGTCATCCCCGCCTCCACCCGGGCCTACTTCCGCGAACTGGCCGACCACCACACTGAAGCCCGCGAGGCAGTGGCCTCCTTCGACGAGGTCCTTTCCTCCATCCTGCAGGCGTCGCTGACCCGCGCCTCGGTGGCCGACAACGTCGACCTGCGCAAGATCTCGGCGTGGGTGGCCATCGTCGCCGTGCCGACCATGATCGCCGGCATCTACGGCATGAACTTCGACAACATGCCCGAGCTGCGCTGGGAGTTCGGCTACTTCGCGGTGCTCGTTCTGATCGCGGCGATCATGATAGGCCTGTACATCGGCTTCAAACGCAACAAATGGTTGTAAGCGGGGTCTATTCGAATGCGGCGGCTCGGGCGCCCGGGAGTTGCAGCAGCAGTTCCCGCGCCTGGGCCGCGACCTTGTGCTCGCAGAGCACCTCGTACTTGGTGGCGACCGTCTGGGTGACGGACATGAAGTCGCGCCGACCCTGCGTCATCGCGTAACCGATCGCGTTGACCGCGATGCCGAGGGCGATGCCGATCAGCAGGGCGGTCAGCAGCAGCAGCAGAATGTTGCCCGGTGGGGCGAAGATCAGCACGACCAAGCCCACCAGCAGTCCGGTGGAGATGCCGGTCTGCACACCCTGCGCGACCACGGTGCCCCAGTTGCGCCGGCCGAGCACCCGTTCGACGGATTTCAGGTCGGTCCCGACGATGGCCAGATTCTGCACGGCGAACTTCTGGTCGGACAGGAAATCGACGGCCTTCTGCGCCTCGGCGTAGCTGTTGTAGATGCCCACCGACTGCGGGAACTCCAGCTCGAACAACGAGCCGGTCTGCGGGCGTGGCATGGACATGAACAGGCCTTTCAGGGAGGGAACTGAACCCAATCTACCGCGCTCGGAGCACCGGGAAGACGTGTCGGCGAGTGCCGACCTCAATCTCGGGCGAACACGCAGAACTCGTTAGCCTCCGGGTCCGCGAGTACGTCCCACGGGGTGTCTGGAGTGCGGGGGGCAAGGAGCCGGGCGCCGGCGTCCAGCAACTCCGCCGTGCTGCCCCAGACGTCCCAGTGCACCCGGTTCTTGACCGTCTTCGGCTCCGGTACCGATGTGAAGATCAGCTCCCCCGGCAGGCCGGCTCCCTCGAGCCGCCAGCAGCCGTCGCCCGGTTCGCTGCGGGCAACGGTCCCGAATCGGTCCGCCCACCACCCCGCGATCTGCTCCGGGTCCCCCGCATCGATCACCAACTCATACAGCCGGTACCGCGGTAGCCGATCGGGTGGCCGGACGAACGCGCAGAATTCACCGCCCTCGGGATCGACCAGCACGGTCCAGGGCTGGGTGTCGTCGAGCACCCGCGCGCCGGCGTGGATGAGTTCGTCGACGGCTGCGACGTGGATGTCGAGGTGGACCCGGTGCTTGACGCTCTTCACCTCCGGGACTTCGTTGAGCCACAGCGCGTGCTCGTCGGTGCCATCGGTCAGCAGGTAATTCCGGCCGTGGGGCTCGGCGATGAGACCGAGCGCCGTCGCCCAGAATTGGGCCATCGGCGCTGCGGAGTTGACGTCGAGGCACAGGTCCTTGAACGCGGTCCCCACTCGGCTCACCCCTCCACTCACCGGCTCACGTCTTGAGATCCAGCTGGGCCTTCAGCCGATCGATGTGCTGCGAGGCATCGGCCTTGGACATGTCGGCCGGTAGGGTCTCGCCGGCCTGCCGGGCCAGTGTGTCGAGGTAGGAACGCTGCGACTCGGTGATCGGATCGTCGCCGCTGACCCACGCGGAAGGGTCTTTCACCAAGGGATCGGCGGCCTCGGGGGTGGCACCGATCTGCTCGACCTCTTCCTGGGCGGCTTGGGACGTTTCGGAGGCAAATTCGCTCATACGTTCACCCTACGTGGGCTGCGAGCGTCGAGAAATCCTGGGCGGCCGAGGTCTGGACGACCGAGGGAGCCGACACGCACTCGGCGAGCGACGGAGAAGACCGAGTCCTGGGGCGCGGAGCGTGCGCGAGCCAGCAGACACGGGGATACCCTCTCGTCGTGGCCTCGTCGACGACCTCGGTCTTCATCTCGCGCATCCGGAACCTTCCGGTGCTCGACGTGTCCGGCGACCAGGTGGGCAAGGTCCGCGATTCCGTCATTCAACGCCGAGCCGACGGTCGGGCGCCCCGGGTGAAGGGCCTGTTGGTCGAGTTGTTCGCCCGGCACCGCATCTTCGTACCGATGGCCCGGGTGCGCAGCATCGACGCGGTCCAGGTCGTCATCTCCGGGGTGGTCAACACCCGGCGCTTCGAACGCCGCGACTCCGAGTTGTTGGTGATCGACGATCTGTTCGACCGTACGGTGGAGCGGTCCGGGCATCCCGGGTCAGTGGTGATCTTCGACGTCGCCATGCGCCCGGCGCGACTGCACGAGTGGGAGCTGTCCGAGGTCGCACTCCAGGAAGGGCGGACCAGGCCGTTCGGTCGTCGGGGGCACATCACGATCGTCGACTGGTCGGAGATCAACTTCTTGCGGGTCGACGAGTCGACGCAGGGCATCGACCAGCTGGTCGCCCAGATGGCGGACATGAAGGCCGCCGACGTGGCCCGCGAGCTGCACGAGCTGTCCCCACGGCGGCGGGCCGAGGTGGTCTCCGCGCTGGACGACCAGAAGCTGGCCGAGGCCATCGAGGAACTGCCCGAGGACGAGCAGGTGCAGCTGATCCAGGGTTTGGATCCCGAACGCGCGGCGGACGTGTTGGAGGAGATGGACCCCGACGATGCGGCCGACCTGATCTCCGATCTGGCGCCGGACATCGCAGAGCGGCTGCTGGAGCGGATGGAGCCGGACGAGGCCAAGGATCTGCGCCGGCTGCTCACCTATGCGGAGTTCACCGCGGGCGGCATGATGACCACGGAGCCGGTCATCCTTCCCCCCGGCGCGACGGTCGCCGAGGCGTTGGCCGCGATCCGCGATTCGGAGCTGACTCCGGCCCTGGCCTGCATGGTCTACATCTGCCGGTCGCCGCTGGAGACACCCACGGGCCGGTTCGTCGGTGCGGTGCACTTTCAGCGGCTGCTGCGAGAACCCCCGTCGACGCTGGTGTCGGCGTTGGTGGACACCGACCTGGAGCCGCTGACCGACGGTGCCGGATTGAACGCCGTCAGCCGCTACTTCGCGACGTACAACCTGGTCAATGCGCCGGTCGTCGACGGTGAGCACCGGCTGATCGGCGCCGTGACGGTGGACGACGTGCTCGATCACGTCCTGCCCGAGGACTGGCGAGGCACCCAACTGGACAACCTGAGCGCGGCGAGCGCTGATGGCTAGGGCCCAGGATCGCGAACCGGAGCGCCTGAACACCCCGGGACGAGGCCGGACCATCATGCCCCGCTTCAAGCTGAAGCGGGACGCGTTCGGCGAGTTCGCCGAAGGGTTCGCCCGCTTCATGGGCACGGCCCGGTTCCTGGCCTACATGACGGTCTTCGTGATCGCGTGGATCACCCTCAACGTGGTCGGGCTCTTCGGTTACCGGTGGGATCCGTACCCGTTCATCCTGTTGAACCTGTTCTTCTCGACCCAGGCGAGCTACGCCGCCCCGCTCATCCTGCTGGCCCAAAACCGACAGGAGGCCCGCGAACGGGTCTCTGTGGAGCGGGACCGGGAACAGGCGGCGCAGAGCCGCGCGGACATGGATTACGTGGCCCGGGAGATCGCCGGCCTGCGGATGTCGGTCGGTGAGCTGGCCACCCGGGATTACGTCCGTTCCGAGCTCCGCAACGAGCTTCGCGCCATCCTGGCCGAACTGGACGGCGACGACGCGCCACCCACCGGCGTTTCGTCGCGTCACTAGGCTGGATCGGTGCCTTCAACCCTGCTTGACCAGGTCCGCACAGCCCTGGCCGGCGTCGACGATCCCGAGATCAAACGCCCGATCACCGAGCTGGGCATGGTGGCTGCCGTGGAGGAACTCGACGCCGGTCAGATCAGGGTCGAGGTGTTGTTGACCATCGCCGGCTGCCCGCTCAAGTCAACCTTGGAACGCGACGTGACGGCCGCGGCGATCGCCGTACCCGGGGTGACCTCGGTTCGGGTCGACCTCGGAGTCATGTCCGATCAGCAACGCGTGGCGCTGCGGGACCAGCTGCGTGGCGGCCAGGTCGAACGAGAGATCCCGTTCAGCCGGCCCGACTCCCTGACCCAGGTCATCGCCATCGCCTCCGGAAAGGGCGGCGTCGGCAAGTCCTCGGTGACTGCGAATCTGGCCATGGCCCTGGCCGGTGCCGGCCGGACCGTCGGGGTGCTGGACGCCGACATCTACGGCCACTCGATCCCGGCCATGCTCGGGGTGGCCGACGCCCGGCCGACGTCGGTCGAGGACATGATCATGCCGGTGCCGACCAACGGCCTCAAGGTGATGTCGATCGGCATGCTGAAGCCCAAGCGCGATCAGGTGGTGGCCTGGCGCGGGCCGATCCTTGATCGGGCCCTCACCCAGATGCTCGCCGACGTCTACTGGGGCGATCTGGACTTTCTCCTGCTCGATCTGCCGCCAGGCACCGGCGATGTCGCCATCTCCCTTGGTCAGAAACTTCCCAACGCCGAGGTGCTGGTCGTCACCACGCCCCAAAGCGCCGCGGCCGAGGTGGCCGAGCGGGCCGGCACCATGGCATCCATGATGAATCAGCGGGTGCTCGGCGTCGTCGAGAACATGTCCTATCTCGCCGCCCGGTGCCCGCGCTGCGGCCAGGAACACCGGTACGAGGTGTTCGGTTCGGGTGGTGGGCAGGACGTTGCCGACAAGCTGGCGGCTCGGCTCGGATATCCGGTGAAGCTGCTCGGTCAGGTGCCTCTGGACCCGGAGCTGAGGGTCGGCGGCGACATCGGCGTGCCGCTCATCACGTCGAGCCCCGACAGTCCCGCCGCCCAGGCGCTGGCCTCGGTGGCGGACGTGTTGGCCAAGCGAGGCCGCGGACTACGCGGCCGACCACTGGGGCTGGCACCGGTGGGCCGCTAGGTCGCGTCCGGGTCGAAGGGGGTCAAGACCCGCGCTTCCTGCGCCTGGCCGTTCGTGCTCGATCCGTTCGTGCTCGATCCGTTCGTGCCGGCTGCGTTGGCCGCGGCTCGGTTGCTGCTGGGATCTGCCGCCCCGTTCACGGCCGCCGTCACGTCGGCGGCCGCCGCGCCTCCGATGGTGGTGGCGGCGGTGATCTCCTTCTTCACATCGGCGATGACCGGTTCGACGTCATCGAGCAGGTGTTTCTGGATGAAAGCCTTGGGATTCAGATCGCGCACGTCGACGTCCTCGAAACCTGGTCCGAGTTCTTTGCTCAGCTGGGATTGCGCGTTCCCGGCCATGGTGCGGAGATACTTGATCAACCGAGCCGCCTTGCGGGCGAACTCCGGCAGCTTCTCCGGACCGAACAAGATCACCGCGATCACGACCAGCACCAGGAGTTCCGGAGCTCCTACGTCGAACATGGCTTCACGCTAGCCTTCCCTGCTTCCCAGCGTCACCACGGCGCGACCCCGGGTGGCACCACGCTCGTAGGCCAAGGTGACCGATTCCCCCGGGCGATGGGTCCGGATGGCCACGATGAGCTCCTCCAGGCTCGACACCGGCTGCCGGTCGATACTCGTCACGAGATCTCCGACCCGCAGCCCGGCGCGGTCGGCGGGGCCGCCGGATTCGATCGAGCTGAGCTCGACGCCACCACTGGTCTCGTTGCCGATGTTGGCGCCGATGATCGGGTAGGTCGCCTTGCCGTCGCGGATCAGCAGCCGACCGACCTGCACCGCCTGCCGGATCGGAATCGCGAAGCCAAGTCCGATGTTGCCGGACTGGGTTTCGCTCCCGGTCAGGGTCAGGATCGCAGAGTTGACACCGATCACTCGGCCCCCGGCGTCGATCAACGGGCCGCCGGAATTGCCCGGATTGATCGGTGCATCGGTCTGAATCCCGTTGATGTAGGCGGTCGGAGCATCGGCCTCGCTGCCGGCGCTGACCACGACCGGGCGGTTCTTGGCGCTGATGATGCCCTGGGTGACGGTGCCGGGCAGTCCGAGGGGCGAGCCCACCGCGACGACGGGTTCCCCCACTTGACTGGCATCCGAGTTCCCGATGGGGATGGGCTCGAGACGGCGACCCGGGGCGACCTTGATCACCGCGACGTCGTAGCTGGGACTGCGGCCGACCAGGCTGGCCACCGCGCGGCGGCCGTCGGCGAAGGTGACGGTGATCCGGCCACGGTCGGCGGCCCGCGCCACAACGTGATTGTTGGTCATGATCCGGCCCGAGGTGTCGAGCACGAAACCGGAGCCGGTCGAGCCGCTGGAACCGCTGCCGCCGGCTCGGATCATCACCGTGCCGGGCAGGACCTTGCGTGCGACCGTGACGGTGTCGATCTGCCGCGGCCGGTTCGGGTCCGGCGGCGGTGCGGTGGAGTCGGGGGGCCGCTCGACGGGGGTGGAGGCCGTGGTCGAGGGAGGCTCGCTCGAGGGGGCGTTCCCACTCGTTGGGCCAACTGGGCCGGGCGTCGCCGTCCGGGCCGCCAACCGGGCTCCTCCGAATCCGGCCGCTCCGCCGATAACGAGCGCCAGCAGGGCCGCGGTGATCAGCAGAGCCGCGCCGGTCCTGCCGCGCGATCGGGGAGCAGAGCCCGACGGCGGCTCGGGGGGCAACGGCTGAAGAGGTTGGACGCCCGGCGGCGCCGGGTACTCCGAAGAGCCAGGACCGTTGAAGAAAGGACCGAAGTATCGGGCGTCGCCAAACTCAGCGGGCTGATGTCCCGGCTGGTCGGCCGGCTCGCGGGGACGGTCCTCGTCTGCCATCGGTCGTCTGAGTCCTGTCTTCGCCGGAGGAGGAGCTAGCGAGAACCGAGAATCCGGTCCCACCCCGCCAGAACGCGATCCATGGTAGTTCGCTGCGGGATCTCCTCATGCGGCAAAGACCGAACCGCCTCGGCCAGCAGCTGTGGCGAGCCGTTGCTGACCACGGTGAGGACGGTGTCCCCGGACTCCCAGCTCGCCGTACTGGCACTCCCCCACCGGACGAAGGCACCCATGCCGTCGTCCCAGGCGCTGCCCGCCGGGGCGCCGTCCAGGCTGCCCCGCTGTTCGAACACCGACACCACCGAGAGTCCGTCGCTGTACACCAAGTGAAGTGCTTCCGGGTCGTTGGCCCGATCACTCCGCAGCCTCACCAGCGGAAGACCGGCGAGGTTGCGGGGCGGCGACCAGCCCTGCGCGGCGAGATCGCTGGTCCTGGCCAGCGTCAGCGAGGTGGTGGTGCGCGGCACAGCGGTCTGTGGGATGTGGCTCATGAACGACACGTTGCCCACCCGCAGGCTACGGAACCCGGCGGCGCTCTGCAGCGTGCCCCCCGCGTCGTAGGTCTCCTGCCACAACAGCAGCCCGGTGCTGTCGTCGACCCACCAGCGGGCCACCGCTTCGGAGTCGGCCGCGGCACCGGCCGGACGCGCCTCGATAATCGTGGCCCGCCTTCCTGCCACCTCCGAACCGGGCCACCCGATCAAGCGGTAGTGCACCGCCAGCTGAGAGACCAGAGTGCGTTCGGACAACCTGGAAGCCGAGGTGGACCGGACGAACCGTGAACTCACCTGACGCCCGCGCTGGTCGTGGACCACCAGCTGCATCCCCTGGCGGGCCACGTTGACCAGCTGCACGGTCGCCGATACCTGTTGGTCGCCCCGCACGGCCTGGTAGCTCTGCGTTCCGGAGAAACTGACCCGGCTCGCGCTCACCGCAGCCCGGTCCAGTCGGTCGCGAGCCTGTTGGGCGGAGAGCTGGCGGGCGACCCCACTGGTGATCATCGGGCGACGCGAGGGCGAGACGATCATCCTGGTCGGCTGGATGGCCGCGACCGCGTCGACGGACTGATTGGTCAACGGCAGCGAAGCCAGCATGCCGCCGTACTCACTGACGGCCTCCGCGCTCGGGTCGCTGACCGTACGGGCGTTGACCGGCGGGGCCGCCAGGAATCCGATCATGCCCATGGTGGCCAGTCCGGTCGCGGTGGCGGCCAGGGCCGTCAGCGCCCGGCGTGGAATTCTTCGCCGGCGGGGGGCGGGTCCGTCATGGGCGATCGACATGAGACGAGCAGACAGCGCCTGCGGCGCGCCGACCGGATCCTGCGGTGCGGCCAGCAGGCGGCGAACCCGCCGCAGGTCGTCGACGTCCGCGCGGCAGTCGGCACAGTCCACCAGGTGAGAGAGCAGTCGCTCGCGGTCTCGATCGGCCAACGCGCCGTCGACGTAGGCGGAGCGGAGTTCCGCCAATTCGGCGCAGCCAGCCCGCCGGATCACGCCGGCCTCGCGGGCTCCGGACTTCCGACTCCGGCGAGCGCACCTTCGACCTCCACACCGAGGTAACGCTCACGATCAGCCGTAGGACGTCGATGGGCCAGCGCGGTACGCAGCTGGGCTCGGCCGCGGTGGATCCTGCTGCGGATGGTGCCGATCTTGACCTCGAGGACGGCAGCGATCTCCTCGTAGGTCAGCCCCTCGATGTCGCAGAGCACGACGGCAGCCCGGAACTCCGGGGGCAGCGACGCGAGGGCAGCGGCGACGTCGTGGTCGAGACCCGCGTCGGCCAACTGCTCCGACGGTGAGGGCAGTTTGCTGGGCAGCCGGTCGGCGGAGCCCTCCGCGAGGCCGTCGAAGCGGATCTTCTGCTTCCGGCGAGCCGAGTCGAGGAACAGATTCGTCGTGATCCGGTGCAACCAGCCCTCGAAGGTGCCGGGCTGGAAGCGGTGCAGGGACCGAAACACCCGGACGAAGACGTCCTGGGTGAGATCCTCGGCGTCGTGGGGGTTTCCGGTCAGGCGGTAGGCCAGCCGGAAGACCCGTGCACTGTGGTCGCGCACGATCTCTTCCCAGGTCGGCGGCACCCAGGCAGCTTCGGCGGGCGGCTTCCACGCGGACGGGTCGGGAGCAGCCCAGGCTGTCATCTCGTCCCTCCTCACGCGCTTGAATCGCAGCATCAAACCGCCAGTGTGTCGAGATCATTGTGTAGGACGTTCCTGGCAAACCCCTGAACAGAACCTGTCAGGAAGCTGTGGGCGGGTTCCACTAGGAGCAACGCCGGGGGCTGCATCGTCGTTCCCTCACGTTCCCGGAGCGCCGCTCGTAGGCGTTAGCCTCTCGGTATGACCTCCCCACTCGCCACGACGGCGGCTCCGTTCGGCCGGGTACTGACCGCTATGGTGACCCCGTTCGACGCCGATGGAGCGCTCGATCTCGACACCGCACAGAAGGTGGCCAGTTTCCTGGTCGACTCCGGCAGTGACGGGCTGGTCGTCAGCGGCACGACCGGCGAATCGCCCACCACCAACCCTGACGAAGACGGGCGCCTGCTCGCCGCGGTCCTCGAGGCCGTGGGCGACCGCGCCTGCGTGGTTGCCGGGGTGGGCAACAACGACACCCAGGCCTCGGTGCGGCTGGCCCGTCAGGCGGCCGCCGCGGGCGCGCACGGCACGCTGATCGTCTCCCCGTACTACAACAAGCCGCCCCAGGCCGGCCTCATTCAGCACTTCGCGACCGTCGCCGATGCCGGGGAACTACCCGTGATGCTGTACGACATCCCCGGCCGCGCCGGGGTGCGGATCGCCGCCGAGAGCTATCTGGCCCTGGCCGGTCACGAGAACATTGTGGCCGTCAAGGACGCCACCGGCGATCTCGCCGCCGGAGCCTGGCTGTTGGACCAGACCGGCTTGGCGCTCTACTCCGGTGACGACAGCATCAATCTGCCTTGGTTGGCGGTGGGTGCCGCGGGCGTCGTGTCGGTGGTGGCCCACGTCGCCGCTGCGCGGTACGCGGACATGGTCGCGGCCGTCGACGCCGGTGATCTCGCCGAAGCGCGCCGGCTGAACGCCGCGTTGATCCCGGTCGTGCAGGCCATCATGACTCCGCATTCCCAGGGCGCCATCATGTCCAAGGCCGCCCTCCAGGTCCTCGGCGTGATGGTGCACCGTACCGTTCGACTGCCCTACGTCCAGGCCACCGACGATCAGGTCGCCGCGCTGGCCGCCGTGCTGCGAGCGGCCGGGTTGCTGAAGGACTGAGTAGCCCTTCGACGAGCTCAGGACACCGGTCGATTCGGTCAGCTGCTCGGGTTCCTCGGATGCGCTCGAGTTCCTGAGGGTGCAGAGGCGAGAAGATCGAGCAGCTGCGACGGATGGGCGTCAGCCGACTCAGCGTTCGCGGGTCGTGATCACCACCAAGGGATCCCCGTCGTTGACGACATCCCCGTCCGAGACGATCACCTCGCTGACGTGACCTGCCACCTCGGCGAGGACGGGGATCTCCATCTTCATGGACTCCAAGATCACCACCGGATCGTCCGCCGCCACCCGATCACCGACGTCGACCTCGACCTTGAGGACAGCCGCTACCAGCTCTGCGACGACGGTATGGCTCATGGCGACATGGTATTCCGACCCGTTTCGCTAGGCTGACCCCGTGACAGCGCCTGCCAGGACCTCAGCCAAAGCCGCACCCAAAGCATTGTCGTGGGCGTACGCCGAGAATTTCGTTCCCGAAACCGAGAACGCCGCTGCGGCGCGGGCCAACGCCCAACCGCTCGGCGTGGCTCCGCTGGGTCGTGGCGGCGCCGCCACCTTGACCTTCTTGGCCAAAGCGGTCGGGGCCAAAGCGGTGGTCGAGATCGGCACCGGATCCGGAGTGTCCGGGCTGGCCCTGTTCGCCGGCATGCAACCGGACGGGGTGTTGACGAGCGTCGACATCGAAGCTGATCATCAGCGGGCTGCCCGATCGTCCTTCGTGGCCGAAGGCATCCCCACCCAGCGGTTCCGGTTGATCGCGGGTTCGGCGCTGAACGTGTTGCCCAAGCTCAGTGACGGCGCATACGACCTGGTCTTCATCGACGCCGACAAGCTCGAGTACCCGGCGTACGTGGAGCAGGCGGTGCGGCTGCTCCGGCACGGAGGGGTGCTGGTGATGGACAACTCGCTGTGGCACGACCGGGTGGCCGACCCGGGCAACACCGACGACGAGACCGTCGCCATCCGGGAGGCCCTGGCCCTGGTCACGGAGAACGAGGATCTCGTGTCCGTGTTGCTGCCGGTGGGCGACGGGCTGCTGGCCGCGGTGAAGGGCTGACGGCAAGGATCCCCTCAGGTCGGGGTGACGACCACTCCCTTGCCGACCACGGTGATGCCTCCCTCCGAGACGGTGTAGCCGCGCGCGAGGTCGGCTTCATGATCAACGCCGACCTCCGCGCCGTCGGGCACCTCCACGTTCTTGTCCAAGATCGCCCGCTCGATCCGGGCACCCCGGCCGACGCGGACACTGGTCAGGAGAACCGACTGGTTGACGCGTGCCTTCTCCCGCACCCGAACGTTCGGTGAGAGCACCGAATCGTCGATGATCCCGCCGGAGATGATGCACCCCGGGCTGACCACGGAGTCGGTGGCCGTTCCGTCGAGGGTGAACTTGGCCCCGGGGGCCTGCACCGGATAGGTCCAGATCGGCCAGTCGAGGTTGTAGAGATTGAACACCGGGTCGACCGAGACGAGATCCATGTGGGCCTCGTGGTACGCGTCGATCGTTCCGACGTCGCGCCAATAGGCCTTGTCCCGCTCCTGGGTACCGGGCACAGAGTTCAGCGTGAAGTCATAGACCTGCGCGTCGCCGCGGCTGACGAAGTCGGGAATGATGTCGCCGCCCATGTCGTGCCGGGAGTCCATGTTGTCGGCGTCCGTCTTCAGTGCCGCCTTGAGATCCGCGCAGGTGAAGATGTAGTTGCCCATCGAGGCGAACGAGGACTCGGGATCATCGGGCAGGCCCGGTGGTTCGGCCGGCTTCTCCAAGAATTCCTTGATCTTGTTGTCCGCCGCTGCGTCGATCACCCCGAAGGCCGTGGCCTGGCTGCGCGGGACCCGGATGCCGGCTACCGTGCAAGCCCGCCCGCCCTCGATGTGGGCGTCCAACATCTGCGACACGTCCATCCGGTAGATGTTGTCCGCACCGAACACGACGACGTAGTCGGGATCCTCGTCGATGATCAAGTTCATCGACTGGTAGATCGCGTCGGCGCTGCCCTGGTACCAGCGGGGGCCGAGTCGCTGTTGCGCCGGCACCGGGGTGACGTAGTTGCCGAGCAGCGTCGACATCCGCCAGGTCAACGAGATGTGCCGGTCCAGCGAGTGGGATTTGTACTGGGTGAGGACGGCGATCTGGCGCATGCCGGCGTTCGCGAGATTCGACAGCACGTAGTCGATCAACCGGTACGTGCCGCCGAACGGAACGGCAGGCTTGGCGCGATCCATGGTCAGCGGCATCAACCGCTTCCCTTCGCCGCCGGCCAGGACGATGGACAGGACTCTGGGACGCTCCATGGTCGAAACCTAGGGTGTGGGAGCCGGGCGCGACAACCCTGTCTCAGCCGTGCAACGATGCGTGTCATGCCCGCCATCGGTGATCGGCTCCGAATCTCGCTCTTCACACGTGAGTACCCGCCCTCGATCTACGGGGGCGCCGGCGTCCACGTGGCCCAACTGGTACCCCAGCTCCGCGCGTTGATCGACGTCGACGTGCAGTGCATGGGTGAGCCACGCGATGGGGCCACCGCACATCCCGAGAACTATCCGGACGGGGCGAACGCCGCCCTGCGGGTGTTCGGGGCCGATCTGGCCATGACGGCGGCCGCGCCGGCGGTGGATCTGGTGCACTCGCACACCTGGTACGCGAATCTGGCCGGTCATCTCACCGGTCTGCTTCAAGACGTGCCACACGTCGTCACCGCCCACTCGCTGGAACCCCACCGTCCGTGGAAGGCCGAGCAGCTCGGCGGCGGCTACCGGTTGTCGTCCTGGACCGAGCAGATGTCGTTCGAGGCCGCCGACGCCGTGATCGCGGTGAGCGCCGGGATGCGCACGGACATTCTGGCGTCCTATCCCGATCTGGACCCGGCCAAGACCCACGTGGTCAAGAACGGCATCGACCCCGATGAGTTCTCCCCCGATCACGGCACAGATGTGGTCACCCAGCTCGGGATGGATCTCGACCGGCCCTCGGTGGTCTTCGTCGGCCGGATCACCCGACAGAAGGGCCTGATCCACCTCGTCCGGGCAGCCGAGCACCTGGACCCGAAGACCCAACTCGTGCTGCTCGCCGGGGCCCCGGACACGCCGGAGATCGCCCAGCAGATCGGCGACGCCTTCGCCCGCGTCCGGGAGACCCGCGGGAACGTCATCTGGATCGAGCAGATGTTGCCCCGCGCCCAGGTGCGCCAGGTTCTGTCGCACGCCACGGTCTTCGCCTGCCCGTCGGTCTACGAGCCGCTCGGCATCGTCAACCTGGAGGCCATGGCCTGCGAGACGGCTGTGGTCGCCTCGGCCGTCGGCGGAATCCCCGAGGTCGTGGTGGATGGCCAGACCGGTTATCTCGTGCCCTACGACCCGGCGCAGGCCGACGATCCGGTGGCGGTGGCGGAGTTCGAGCGCGGGCTGGCCGACAAGATCAACCAGCTCACCCGCGACCCTGGCCAGGCGGCCGCCTTCGGTCGGGCCGGGCGGCAACGCTGCATCGACGAGTTCAGTTGGTCCAAGATCGCCGCGGAGACCGTCGACGTCTATCGCCGGGCGATCGCCGTTCACGGGAGCTGAACCGCAGCGGCGGTCAGGCATGAGGTGGCGTGACGCGGGACCGGAGCGCTACCGCGATCGCGAGCACGCCGGGCGGTTGCTGGCTCAGCAGGTGGAGCCGGAAGGTCGGCCGGCCGTGGTGCTCGCGCTCCCTCGGGGCGGCGTACCGGTGGCGGCGCCGATCGCCGAGCGATGGCAGATTCCGCTGGCGGTCCTCACCGTACGGAAACTGGGCGCTCCGGATCGACGGGAGCTGGCCATGGGGGCGGTCGCCTCGGTCGGTGATCGGGTGGAACTGTTCCGCAACGAGTCGCTGGTGCGGCAGCTCGGCGTGGACGACGAGGCCTTCGCCGCCATCCGGGATCGAGAGGTGAAGGAGTTGGCGCGGCGAGTGTCCCGCTTCGGTCAGCCGCCTGAACTCGCCAACCGTCACCTGATCGTGGTCGACGACGGGTTGGCCACCGGTGCGACCATGGTGGCCGCTGTCCGGCTCCTGAGCGGACTCTCGCCGGCCACCATCACCGTGGCCGTGCCGGTCGCGGCCCGCCAGGCCCTGGAGCTGGTGACGCCCTATGCCCGCGTCGTCTGCCCTCGGACCCCGCAGCCGTTCATCGCGGTCGGGCAGGCGTACGACGACTTCGAGCAGGTCAGCGACGACGAGGTGCGACGATTGCTCCAAGTGGACTAGGCGACCGACAATTCGGTGCCGCCGGTGAGCCGGACCAGATCCGCGTAGCTCAGCGGGAAGACCGCGTGCGGGATGCCGCCCGCGGCCCACAACTCGTCGTACTGGGCGAGGTCCACGTCGACGACGGTACGGATCGGGCGCGGATGACCGACGGGTGCGACCCCGCCGATGGGTTGCGAGGTGTGCTCGCGGACGAACGCGGCGGTCGCCCGGATGATGCGGCTGCCCAGGAGGGTCCCGAGTCGGTCGGTGTCGACCCGATGGGCACCGCTGGTCATGACCAGCAGGGGAGCAGCGTCGTCGGTGGTGAAGATCAGCGAGTTCGCAATCGCCCCGACCGGGCAGCCGAGTTGAGAAGCCGCCGCCTGGGCCGTCGGAGCCGGCTCCGGCAGGATGCGAACCCGCCCGGGCATTCCGGCATCGGCCAGGATCGCGTCCACCGCCCGGCAGGCCGGATGATCAGCGGTCACGGCTGACGCGTTCGGCGAACAGCACAAGGCCCCACGCGCATCAGCGGTGGGGCCTGGCGGCAGAACGGTTGGCGGTCAGCCGACGACCTCTCGCAGAGCACCCGCCAGCTCGGCTGCCTCGTCCGCATTGAGTTCGACCACGAGTCGACCGCCGCCCTCCAGCGGCACTCGCATGACGATCCCGCGGCCTTCCTTGGTGACCTCCATCGGCCCGTCACCCGTCCGCGGCTTCATTGCAGCCATCGTGCGTCCTCATCTCTTGTTCGCGTAAGTCGTGCAGGGGAAAGTATTCCGCATTCGCGGGAAGCCATGCGGGTGGGACCCACTAGTGCCTCGCGGCTAGAGTCCGGCCATGGCCGAGGAGAACGTGACCGCGGTGGTCGAAGACGGGGTGGCTACGGTCACCCTGAACCGTCCGGAGGCGATGAACGCCTTGGACGAGTCCACCAAGGTGGCACTGCTCGCCGCACTGCGGCACGTCGGCGGTGACCGGCGGGCCCGTTGTGTCGTGCTCACCGGAGCCGGTCGCGCGTTCTGTGTCGGTCAGGACCTTCGCGAGCACGCCGACCGGCTGGCCGGCCAGGGTCCCGAGCAGGTCTGGTCCACTGTGCCCGAGCACTACAACCCGATCGCCGAAACACTTCAGCAGCTGCCCAAACCGGTGATCGCCGCCGTCAACGGGGTGGCCGCCGGCGCGGGCGCCTCGATCGCGTTCCTGGCCGATCTGCGGCTGCTCAGTGAGGACGCGGGCTTCAACCTGGCCTTCACGGGCGTGGGTCTGTCCTGTGACACCGGCAGCTCCTGGACCCTGCCCCGGCTGATCGGAGCCACCAAGGCGATCGATCTGCTGTTCCGTCCTCGTACGGTGTCGGCGGCAGAAGCCTTCGAGCTCGGGCTGGCGACCGAAGTGGTCCCGCGGGAGGAGTTCACCGCACGGGTCACCGCGGTGGCCCGGGAGTTGGCCGCCGGGCCGACGTTGGCCTATGCCGCCATCCGGCGCGCCGTGGCCTATTCCGCCGGCCGGCCGCTGACCGACGCGTTGGCCCTCGAAGCGCAGCTGATGCAGGAGACGGGTTCCTCGGCTGATCATCGCTCGGCCGTCGAGGCGTTCCTGGGCAAGCACCGACCGACTTTCACCGGCGCCAACTGATCCCAACTACAGCGGGGCGGTCTCGCAGTCCTGGAGATGATCATCGACCAGCCCGACCGCCTGCATCAACGCGTACGCCGTGGTGGGACCCACGAAGCGGATGCCGCGAACCTTGAGCTCCTTGGCCAAGGCAACCGATTCCGGTGTCGTCGCCGGAACCTCGACGAGGGTGGCGGGTCGTGGCCGGTCCGGTTGGGCGAACCGGTGAAAGATGGCCGCGAAGTCGTCCCCGAGCCCGGCCACCACGCCGGCATTGTGGATCGCCGCGTCGATCTTGCTGCGGTTGCGGATGATCCCGGGGTCGATCAGCAGCCGCTCGACGTCCGCGGGCCCGTACCCCGACACGCGGGTCGGATCGAAGCCGTCGAAGGCGCGCCGGAAGTTCTCCCGCTTCCGGAGCACCGTCAACCAGCTGAGCCCGGACTGAAAGGCCTCCAAGGTCAGGCGCTCGTAGAGGCCCACGACGGTGCGGACCGGCCACCCCCACTCGTCGTCGTGGTAGGCGATGTACTCCGGTGCGGACAGCGCCCACGGGCAGCGATACCGACCGTCCGGGCCGACCCGGGCGTCACTCATGAACAGTCTCAGCGGCGACGGCCGCCAGCCGGTTAAGGCTGTGTCGGAATCCGGAGCGCAGCACGGGCAGCGCCAGACGAGCCAGGGTCTCGGTGACCGTGCCCGCGGGCAGGTCGAACAGCTCGGTGCAGGAGATCAGGGTCCCACCATCGCCTTCCCGCTCGAGCCGGAAGACACCCGGACCGGTGAAGTACGGGCCGAGGTGCAGGATCTCCAACTCCGCGGCCGCCGGCGATCCGGGGATCGGCGGGGTCCAGCCGGTGACCACGAACCGGTCCAGCAGGCCGACCGGCAGCGGGCCCGCCCAGAAGCCCGATAGCGCCTCCGCCCGGACGCCCAGGCCGACGCGCGAGGAGGTCAAACCCGGACGGTGGTGAAGGGGATCCAGCGACGCTGGCCATCCCAATCGATCAGCTCCGCCCAGACCTTGATCGGCGGCACAGGAGCGTGCCCGATCACCGTCAACCGGACACTCATGCGTCAGCGACGTCGGGGGGCCGGCGCAGTTCGTCGATGAGCCGGTCCCGTTCGGCGGCCTCGCGACCCAACCGCTCCAGCAGATCGTCGACCTGCGCCATCGCGTAGCCCCGAAACGTGACGGCGAACTGCACGGCCTCCAGGTCCGCCGCCGTCAGCGGTCGGTCCTCGGGAAGATCTTGGCGGTAGACGTCCCGGATCGGTTCGGCGTTCATCTGCCCCAGGCGGCCGGCGGCCGCCACCGCCGCCACCCCCAATGCGGCCACCACGACCACGGCTATGAACCACTCCACGCACCGAATCGTGCCACGGCCGCCGGGCGCTCACTCCGGACGCCTGGCCGCGGTTCGCCGGGCTCGGCTCTCCACCATGACCTGGACGGCCTCGTCGACGTCGTCGGTGATCTTGAGCAGGATCAGATCGGGCGCGGAGATGTAGCCCTCCGCCAGCACCGCGTCGGACAACCAGTCGATCAAGCCCTGCCAGTACGCGCGGCCGAAGAGCACGACCGGGAACGAGGTGACCTTCTGGGTCTGGACCAGGACCAGCGCCTCGAAGAGTTCGTCGAAGGTGCCGAAGCCGCCGGGCAGGACGATGAAGCCCTGTGCGTACTTCACGAACATGGTCTTGCGGGCGAAGAAGTAGCGGAAGTTGATGCCCAACGTCACGTAGGGGTTGATCCCCTGCTCGAACGGTAGCTCGATACCCAGTCCCACGGATTCGCCACCGGCTTCCATCGCGCCCTTGTTGGCCGCTTCCATGATCCCCGGACCACCGCCGGTGATCACGGTCAGACCGGCCCGGGCCAGTTCGCCGCCGAGACGTACCGCGGCCGCATAGTGCGGGTGATCAGGTGTGGTTCGCGCGGAGCCGAAGACACTGACCGCCGGCCCGAGTTCGGCCAGGGTGCCGAAGCCTTCGACGAACTCCGTCTGGATCCGCAGCACCCGCCAGGGATCGGTGTGGACCCAATCGGTCGGCCCGCGGCTGTCCAGCAACCGCTGGTCGGTGGTGCTGGCCGGCGTGTGGTCCTCACTGCGGACCACCGGCCCCTGGACGGTCCGGTGCCTCCGATCCCTCGTCGTCACTGCTCGACCCTACGTGTCGGGTCTAGCCCGTCGAGAGCCAACGGAGCAGGGCGTCCCGGCAGGTGTACACCTCTGCGGCCGGGCAGAACTCGTCGTCGGCGTGGGCCTTGCTGGGATTGCCGGGCCCGAAGTTGACCGCCGGAATCCCCATCTCCGCGAACCGGGCCACGTCGGTCCAGCCGAATTTGGCACTGGCCTCTCCGCCGACGGCCGCCAGGAACTCGGCCGCCGCAGGCTGGTCCAGCCCTGGGCGGGCGCCGGCAGCGACATCGGTCACCCGCAGCTCGTAGCCGTCGAGCACCTCGCGGACGTAGGCCTCGGCCGCTAGCCGCATCCTTGTCGGGCGCGAACCGGTAGTTGATCTCGAGGTGACACCGGTCCGGGATGATGTTGCCGGCGATTCCCCCGGCGATCTGCACGACGTTCAGCCCTTCCCGGTAGAGCAGCCCATCGACCTCTACCTCTCGGGCGGAATATTCGCGCAGGATCTGCAGCAGCGGCCCGGCGTCGTGGATGGCGTTGTGCCCCATCCACGAGCGGGCCGAGTGGGCGGCCCGGCCGTCGAGGTCGATCTCCACCCGCATGGTTCCCTGACAGCCACCCTCGATCCGGGCGTTGGACGGTTCGCAGAGGACCGCGAAGTCCCCGACCAGGAGTTCCGGGCGTTCCCGCGCGATCCGGCCCAGCCCGTTCAGATCGGCCGAGACCTCCTCGTTGTCGTAGAAGATCCAGCTGACGTCCCGGGTGGGCTCGGCGACCGCCGCCGCGACCGAGAGTTGGACCGCCACTCCGGCCTTCATGTCGCAGGCCCCGCGACCCCAGACCATCAGCCCGTCGCCGTCCCCCGTGACCCGGCTCGGCACATTGTCCGCGATCGGAACGGTGTCGAGGTGACCGGCGATGACCACCCGCTCCGCTCGGTCCAGCGCGGTGCGGGCGACGATCACGTTGCCGTCGCGGATCAGCTCCAGGTGCCCGTACGGTTCGAGGGAACGCTCGACCAGATCGGCGATCTCCTGCTCCTGACCACTGACCGATTCGACGTCGATCAGGCGGCGGAGAAGGTCGACGACATCGCCGTCCGGGCGCAGCGGCTCAGGCATGCCCGGCACCCTACCGACTAGGCTTCCGGCATGACTGAGGCCCGTGCCGCCTGGGGCTGGGGGCTCGCGACGATCCACCCGACCGGAACCCTGGACACCTACTTTCCCGCTCCCCAGCTCGGCGGACCCGACGCCGGCACCGCCCCCCCGGAGTTGGCGGCGGCCGAGACCGAGGACCGGGTGCGAGGTGTCCGGACCCGAGTGGTGCGCACGATCATCGACCTGGACGCGCCGCCCGCCGACACCGCCGACGCCTACCTCCGGCTCCATCTGCTGAGCTCGCGGCTGGCCGCGCCCCGGACGATCAATCTGGAGGGGATCTTCGGGGTCCTGCCCAATGTCGTCTGGACCTCGGCCGGGCCGTGTGCCGTGGCCGACTTCGAGAAGGTGCGGGTCGGTTTGCGCGCCCGCACGCACCTGACCGTGTTCGGCGTGGACAAGTTCCCGCGGATGGTGGACTACGTGCTGCCCAGCGGGATCCGGATCGCCGACGCCGACCGGGTGCGGCTCGGCGCCCACCTGGCCGAGGGCACCACCGTGATGCACGAAGGTTTCGTGAACTACAACGCCGGCACTCTCGGCACGTCCATGGTCGAGGGACGCATCTCCGCGGGCGTCGTCGTCGGTGCGGACTCCGACATCGGCGGCGGGGCCTCGATCATGGGCACCCTGTCCGGGGGTGGCAGTCAAGTGATCAGCGTCGGCGAACGCTGCCTGCTCGGCGCCAACGCCGGCATCGGCATCTCCCTCGGCGACGACTGTGTGGTCGAAGCGGGCCTCTACGTCACGTCCTCCACCAAGGTCAGCCTGCCGGGCGGGCAGGTGGTCAAGGCCCTCGAGCTGTCCGGCCAGAACGGTCTGCTGTTCATCCGCAACTCGGTCACCGGGGCCATCGAGGTCCGGCGCCGGCAGGGCAAGTCGGTCGAGCTCAACGCCGCCCTGCACACGAACTGACAGGTCACCGGGATGTCGGCCACCACCCGCGCGGTCGGCGGACTGCTCGTCGTCCTGGTGCTGTTGATCACCCTGGTGGTCGGCGGCTTCATCTGGTTGCGCCAGCAAGGAGCGGCGGCTCCCCTTCCCGGCCAGCAGCGGTGCGTGGCCACGGCCGGCGAGCGCTCGGTGGTGCTGGATCTGGATCAGGCGCACTACACCTCGATCATCACCGGGCTGTCGGTCCGGCGCGGCCTGCCGGCCCGCGCCGCCTCGATCGCGATGGCCACGGTGTACCAGGAGACCGGGATCCGCAACCTCGACTACGGCGACCGGGACTCGGTCGGCCTGTTCCAGCAGCGGCCGTCGATGGACTGGGGCACGGCCCAGCAGATCATGGACCCCTACTACTCGACCGGCAGGTTCTACGACGCCTTGGTCAAGGTGGAGGGGTGGCGGCGGGGTGACATCAACGACGTCGCCCAGAAGGTCCAGCGCAGCGGATTCCCGGAGGCCTACAAAGACCACGAGGCCGACGCCCGGGTGCTGGCCAGCGTATTCACCGGCAACTCCCCGGCCGGGCTGACCTGCTTGGAGCGAGCCGGCGCCGCGGGCGATCCCGCCGGCCTGCGCTCTGCCCTGCGGAAGACCCTGGGCCTGGTGGACATCGACGTCTCCGGGAAGACGTTGCTGGTCACCGCCGAGTCGGCCAAACAGGCCTGGGCGTACGCACAGTTCGCGGTGGCCAACTCGTCCCGGTATGGCACCGTCGAGGTGTTGGTCGGCGACCGGGTGCTCCGGATCGACGGCTCGAGCTTGGCCACGTGGGGCGTCGCCGACGCCGCTGTGGCCAAGGATCAGGTCAAGATCACGGTCCGCTGAGCAGACGCTCGGCGGCGGCGCCGATCCGCTCGTCCGTAGCGGTCAGGGCCACCCGTACGTGGTTCACCGCGGCCTCGCCGTAGAAGTCGCCGGGCGCGACCAGGATCCCCAGCTCGGCCAGCTGGGCGACCGAGTCGCGACCCGGTTCGTCGCGGGTCGCCCACAGATAGAGTCCGCCCTCGGAGTGCTCGATCCGAAAACCGGCCGCCTGCAGACCGGGCCGCAGCATCGTCCGCCGGGAAAGATATCGACCCCGCTGCTCGGCCACGTGAGCCGAGTCGGCAAGCAGGACCCGCATCGCCTCCTGGACCGGTCTCGGGACGATCATGCCGAGGTGCTTGCGGACCGCGAGCAGACCGCCGACCAGCTCCGGATCACCGGACACGAAGCCGGCCCGGTAGCCGGCCAGATTCGACCGCTTGGACAGCGATAGCACCGCGAGCAGTCCGGTGTGCTCACCACCACACACCGACGGGTGCAACACCGACGCGGGCTCGGTCTCCCAGCCGAATTCGCCGTAGCACTCGTCGGAGGCCAGCACCGCACCCCTGTCGCGGGCCCAGTCGACCCAGCGCCGCAGGCCTTCGACGGACAAGATCTGGCCAGTTGGATTCGACGGGGAATTGATCCAGATCAGCGCCGGATGCAGGTCTGCGAGTTGATCGGGATCTGACGCACTGACCGTCTGGCAGCCGGCCACTCGTGCCCCGACGGCATAGGTCGGATAGGCGGCTGCCGGGTAGACCACCGTGTCGGACGAACCGAGGCCGAGCAGAGTGGGTAGCCAGGCGACCAACTCCTTGGTCCCGATGACCGGGAGCGTGGCGTCGGCATCGACGACCACCTCCCAGCGATCGCGGAGGTAGGCGGCGATCGCGGCGCGCAGCTGGGGGGTGCCGGCGGTCTGGGGATACCCGGGGCTGTTCGCCGAGACCGCGAGTTCGTCGAGAGCGATCTGGGGTGTCGGGTCGACCGGGGTTCCGATGGAGAGGTCGACCAACCCGTCGGGATGGGCCTCGGCTCGCCGGCGGGCCGCCAGCAACGTGTCCCACGGGAAGTCGGGAAGGGAGCGGGCCAGGCTGCTCACCGACGGCCCTTCGACGAGCTCAGGGCGAGGTATTGTCCGCTCGCTTCGGAACCGCTCTTGACGCCGACCGTCGTCCTCCTCGGCGACGAAAAGGGTGTCGCCTCGATCGTCCTTCGACCGGCCCCGCGGTTCCTCCAACCCGCTCGGGGGACCTTCGACCGGCTCAGGGTCCGGCCTCGCTCCTCATTCGTCGTGCTCTTGAGGAGGCAGAGCCGCGACCAGCGGGTGATCCTTGTCGATCACTCCGAGCTTGGCGGCGCCACCGGGCGATCCCAAATCGTCGAAGAAGTCCACATTGGCGTTGTAGTACTCCTTCCACTCCTCCGGGGTGTCGTCTTCATAGAAGATCGCCTCGACGGGACAGACGGGTTCGCAGGCACCGCAGTCGACACACTCGTCGGGATGGATGTAGAGCATCCGCTTGCCTTCGTAGATGCAATCGACTGGGCATTCCTCGACGCAGGCCCGATCCTTCAGATCCACACACGGCTGAGCGATGACGTACGTCACAGCGGTTGCTCCTCAATCTTTCAGTTCTCTTTTTCGTGCTCTCTCGACCTTCTTCTAGTATCGCGCCTGCACCCCTCACCCTGCGAAGGCCCCTCAGCCATGGACCGATCCCCCGCTCGCCGCATTCGGGAGGATGCCCGCGTCGGCGAGCGCTGGGTGATCCGCCACCGGTTGCCGGACGGATCGGCGACCGACGTGATCGGCTGGATCGAGAGGGTGAACGATCACGAGATCGCGATCCGCAGCATCGGTTCGGGGCTCGAGCGGCTCGCGCTGGCCGACATCGTGCTGGCCCGGCGAGCACCGGCCGCCGCAGGCGGGGGCGATCCGCTGCGCACCTCACCGGCGGATCTGGAGCAGATTGCGCTTCCCGGATGGCTGGCGATCTCCGAGCCCCTCGGCGAGTGGACGCTGCGGGCGGCCGGCGGCTTCACCGGCCGAGCCAACTCCTGTCTCGCCGTCGGGGACCCCGGGATGCCGTCCGACAAGGCCGCGGCGCGCATCCGCCGATACGCCGTGGAGCACGGCATTCCGGCGTGGGCTCAGGTCGTGTCCGGTTCCGAGGAGGAGCACGCACTGGAGCAACTGGGCTGGCAGCCCGTCTACGTCCAGGTCGAGGTGCTGGCGGTGCGCCTGGCGGAGTTACTGGCCGACACGCAACCGGACCCTAGGGTGCAGGTCAGCGAGCAGCTGGACCGCCGCTGGCGGCGAGCCTACGACGAGAGCAGGCCGAATCAGGCCGACCCCGACCTGCTGGGGATGATCTTGGAGGGGCGACCGCCGCGGGCCTTCGCCGGGGCCGGAACGCCCGACGGGCTTTTCACGATCGGCCGGGGCCACCTCAACCGGGGCTGGCTCGGTCTGGCGTCGATCTGGACCCGGCCCGAGCTGCGCCGGCTGGGCTGGGGTCGGAGGATCATGCTGGCCCTGGGCCACTGGGGGGCCCGGCAAGGCGCCCGGCACGTTTACCTACAGGTCGCCGCGGCCAACACCGAGGCGCTCCGCGCGTACGAGGCGATGGGTTTGCGCCCGCACCATCGCTACAACTACCTCGCGTCGCCCGAGTAGGAGTCAGACGCAGACGACTTCGCTGGTGGGCTTGTAGCGCCAGAAGAACTTCTCGGTCTTGACCACCTTGTCGCCCTCGTAGAACAACCGCTCGTAGTTGACGTCGAAGCCCTCGACCGCCTCCTGGGGCTCGCAGTCGGGCTCGCTGTCCCGGATGACCGGACCGGAGGTGAAGTTGGACCGCCGAAGCTTCGAGGATTCAACCTTGTCGTACGTCTTGGTCGACCACATCCGGACGGTGATCCTGCCCTGCCGCTGCGGAGTGGCCTCGACCATCCGGGCCTGCACCAGCACGCCGTACTCCGTGTCGTTCTTGAACTTCAGATCCAGGTCGGGCCAGAACAGTGTCGCCTCCCGGCCCGGGGGATACCGGTCGATGTAGAGGCCGTGGGGGCGATGCTCGACGTCCTCCAAGCCGGCGAAGAACGCGGCGTTGAACGTCGTGGTGGCACTCTGGGACACCCCGCCACCCAGCTCCATCCGGAAGCGGCCGTCTCGGATGATGTATCCCTTGACGTAGCCGTTCTTCCGGGTCCGCTCGCCCAGGACCTTGTTCAGCGAGAACGTCTTTCCCGGCATGACCAGCGTGTTGTTGATCAGCTCGGCGGCGCGTCCGATGTTGTGGTTGCGGTAGGCCGCGTACGGGAAGCGGGTGCTGAACTTGCCGGTCACCTCCTCGACACCCAGCGCCCGCGCGTCGGCAGTGGTGAACTCGGGCTTCTCGGTGGTGGCTTCGACCGTGGCTTTCCGGTCTGCGCCCCGCTCGGGCAGGACCGGCTCGACGGCGGCCGCGAGGTTGGCCTCGGTGACGGTCACCCCGTTGACTCCGGGCTTGATCTTGGGCCGACCGTCCACGATGGTGATCCTGGCGTCCTTCGGCACGGTGAGATTGGCGTCGTCCAGCACCGGCTCGGCGGCCTCGTGCAGTTTGGCGGCGTTCAGTTGCGGCGTCAGGGTGCCGTCCCGGGGGGTGAACGTGAGCGCTCCGGCGATCATCTCCGGTGTCACCTCGAACGACTCGGACTCCGACGCCGTCAGGGTGACCGGACCCGAGACGGCGGGAGCCGCGAAGTTCTCCACCACCTTGTCGACCTCGGCCGTGCTGATCTCCGGCTCCGTGATCGACGCCGCCGCCTCGATCGGTCCCGCCGTGCGCAGGAAGCCGGCCCGGACCCGGTCCACGGTCTCGGGTTGGTCGAGCTGGACCCCGTCCGCGGCCTTGGTCTGCACGACCTTCTCCCCGCGGTAGCTCAACGTCGCGTCCTGGGGCTTCTCGTCGACCCTGGTGGCCAACGCCGCGATCGCCGCTTCGAGCCGGGGTTGGTCGACGGTGATCACGGCATCCACCGAGGTCCCGCCGGTCAGGACCAGCCAGATGTGCCGCGGATCGAAGCTCCGGCCGCCGCCGGCGTTGGCCACACTGGCCGGCACATCGACACCCAGTCCGGCGTCTACCGGATCGATCTCGACCGTCTTGCCGTTGACTGTGATCACGACCGGCGCTTCGGCACGCGGACCGAGGATCGAGTCGAGCTTGCGCTCAGCCTCCGCGGAGGGAAGTCCGCCCACCGCGATGCCGGCGACCACCGCGTCCTTGGGCAATCGGTCCCCGGCCATGAAGTACCCGATCAGGTACGCCGCGACTCCGGCGACCAGCACGAATCCCGACACGAAGATCGCGGCCAGTTCAAGGAAGCCGGGCTGCCAGTTCGAGCTGGTGGGTTCGGTCTCACTCACGAGAACAGTCCTGAATCGAGTGCGTCACGTGGTGTGCTGCCCACGTTGTAGGAGCCCTGATAGTACGACAGCGGCGGCTTCTGCGCAGCTATCCGACTGGTAGCTACCAGCTCGCCGACCAAGATGGTGTGATCACCGCCGTCGTAGGCCGCGAAGGTCCGGCAATCCATCCAGACCAGGCAGCCGGTCAACACCGGAGCCCCGGATTTTGGCGCCGGAACGTGGGCAACGCCGTCGAACTGCGTCAGCAAGGAGCGCCCACGCCGGGAGAAGTGTCGGGCCAGCGGCTCCTGGTCGGCGGCGAGAATCGACACCGCCCAGCTGCCCGCCGCCAGCACCGCGTCGTGGAACCGGCTGGCGTGAGCGACACAGACCAGGATCAGGGGCGGCTCCAGCGAGACCGAGGACACCGCGGTGGCCGTCATGGCGTGGGCCTGCCCCCCGCTGATCGCCGTCACCACGGTGACGCTGCTGGAGAAATGGCCCATGGCGTGTCGCAGGGCCTCCGCGGTCCCGGGTACTCCGTCGGCGATCGACTCGGCGGTCACGGTCCCGACAGGCCGGCGAAGAGGTCGTCGGCCCACCCGTCCGCAGCGGGAAACGGCTCCCCGGCGGCGAGACGGTAGTACTCGTGCGACCACATCTGATCCCCCAGGATCGGCTCCGCGGCGAAGAAGAATCCGTCCGGGGTGATCTGGGTGGCGTGCGCCCGCATCGCGGCCAGCTTCTGCAGCACCCAACCGGAGCCGTCGATCTCGGCGTCGATGGCCGAATCCTCCGACACCATCGGTGGCATCTCGCCGTCCGGATCGAAGCCTTCGAAGGTCTTGGTGTCCCCGGCGGCCCGAAGCGCCCTGATTCCGTCCCGCGTCCGGGACGCGCTACTGGTGTTCCACAACACCCGCGACACGGTCCAGGCTTCGCCCAGATCGGGTCGGTAGCTACGGACTCCGGCCAGCAGATAGCCGTACATGGCCACCCGGTGGGCCTGCACGTGGTCGGGATGCCCGTAGCCACCGAACTCGTCGTAGGTGATCAGCACCTGAGGGCGCCGGGAACGGATCACCGGCACCAGTTCGTTGGCGGCCTCCAGCAGATCCGCAGTCCAGAAGATGCCGGCCCGCAGTACATCCCGGGGAATCGCCTGGCGGGTCTCGCTCCACGCCATCCCCGAATCGCGATAGTGCCCGTCCCCACCCAGCCGGAGGAAGTCGGTGACCCCGAGGTGCTCCATGGCCAACTTCAACTCACCGAGCCGATGCTGTCCGAGCTCGTCGGAAGCCTCGGCGGCGAGATGGGTGAGGTCGTCGACGAGCACCTCCCCCTCCTCCCCCAGGGTGCAGGTCACCAGCGTGACCGCCGCGCCCTCGGCCACGTAGCGCGCCATGGTCGCACCGTTGCCGATGGATTCGTCGTCGGGATGCGCGTGCACCAGCAGCAGACGGCGGCCGCCGACAGCGTCGTCTTTCGAATTCACAGCGGCGAGCTTACTTCCCTGTCACACCACGACCCGCGGCTCCGCGAAGTGGCAGGCCGACGGATGATCGCCGCGCCCGTCGTCTCGCGGGACGAGCAGGGGTTCCTCGTCGGTGCAGAGCTGCTGGGCCTTCCAGCAGCGGGTGTGGAAACGGCAGCCGCTGGGCGGGTTGGCCGGGCTCGGCACGTCCCCGGTGAGGACAATCTGCTCTCGGGCCTCGCGCAACGTCGGATCGGGTACGGGTACCGCGGAGAGCAGCGCCTGGGTGTACGGGTGTGTCGGTCGGCCGTAGATCTGGTCCTCGTCCCCCAGCTCGACCATCTTTCCGAGGTACATCACCCCGACCCGATCGGAGATGTGCCGGACCACCGACAGGTCATGGGCGATGAAGACGTACGCCAACCCGAACTCCTGCTGGAGATCCGCGAGGAGGTTCACGACCTGGGCCTGCACCGAGACGTCCAGGGCCGATACCGGCTCATCGCAGACGATCACCTTCGGGTTGAGAGCCAACCCCCGAGCGATCCCGATCCGCTGCCGCTGACCGCCGGAGAACTGGTGCGGATAGCGGTTGATGTGCTCCGGGTTGAGCCCGACCAGCTCGAGCAGCTCCTCCACCCGCCGACGCCGGCCGCCCTTCGGCAGCACGTCGGTGTGAATCTCGTAGGGTTCGCCGATGATGTCGCCCACCGTCTTCCGCGGATTGAGCGAGGTGTACGGGTCTTGGAACACGATCTGGATGTCCCGGCGCAACTTGCGCATCGGGGCGCCCTTCTGGCTGTAGACGTCGACGCCGTCGAAGGTCAGCTTGCCCGCCGTCGGCTCCTCCAGCCGCATCAGCATCCGGCCCAGGGTCGACTTGCCACAGCCGGATTCGCCGACGATCCCGAGCGTCTCGCCCCTGTGCAGGTCGAAGGACACTCCGTCCAGCGCCTTCACGTGGCCCACGGTGCGGCGGAGGATGCCCGCCTTGATCGGGTAGTACTTGACCAGGTTCTCGGCCTGCAGGATCACCTCACCGCTCATGAGCCATCACCACCAGCACTGCCGCCTAATCCAGTCGCTGCGATATCCGGTCCCATCGGTCCCGTGTCCTCGACGATCGGGCCGACCTGCGCCGGTCCGTAGAAGTCGTCCGTCTCCGCCAAAGGATCGATCTCGTGCGTCACGGCCGCCTCGCCGGCCATCACCTGCTCGGAGAAGTGACAGGCCGCCATCCGATGGTGCGCGACCTCCCGCAGCGGAGGCGGCGGATCGTGTTGGCACACGTCCTGGGCGTACTTGCAGCGCGGGTTGAACGGACAGCCCGGCGGGATCCTCGTCAGGTTGGGCGGCAGGCCACCGATGGCGGCCAGCTGCTGGCCCTTCTGGTCCAGCCGGGGGATCGATTCCAGCAGCCCCTTGGTGTACGGGTGGGCCGGGTTGGCGTAGAGCGGGAAGATGTCGCCCTGCTCGACGATCCGCCCGGCATACATCACGGCGATCCGATCGGCCACATCGGCCACGACGCCCAGATCGTGGGTGATCAGAATCAGCCCCATCTGCCGCTCGTCCTGGAGCTCCTTGAGCAGCTTCATCACCTGGGCCTGCACCGTGACGTCCAAGGCGGTGGTGGGTTCATCCGCGATCAGCACGGCCGGATCGAGCGCGATGGCCATGGCGATCATGATCCGCTGGCGCATGCCGCCGGAGAACTGATGCGGGAAGGACTTCACCCGTTGCTTCGCGGCCGGAATCTGCACCCGCTCCATCAGCCGCACGGCCCGCTCGAGCGAATCGGACTTGTTCATGCCACGGTGCGTGCGGAACATCTCCGCGATTTGCCAACCGACCGGGAACACCGGATTCAGCGAACTGAGGGCGTCCTGGAAGATCATCGAGATCTCCGGGCCACGGATCTCCCGGCGCCTCTCCTCGGAGATCTTCAGGATGTCGGTCCCGCAATAGCGGATCTCACCGCCGGTGATGAAGCCGGGTGGTGTGTCGAGAATGCCCATGATCGCCTGCGCCGTCACGGACTTCCCGGAGCCGGACTCCCCCAGCACGGCGACGGTCTCGCCCTGCCGCAGGGTGAGGTTCACCCCGTTGATGGCCTTGGCCACGCCGTAACGGGTACGGAACTCGACGAACAGCTCGTCGACCTCCAACAGCAGTCCGTCCTGGGCCTGCCAGCTACTGCTCGACGTCAGGGTCTCCATCTGGGACGTGTTCGTGGGCATCCCTCGTTCCTCCTCAGCGCAGTTTCGGATCGAGAGCGTCGCGGATCACGTCACCGAGCATGATGAACGCGAGAACGGTGGCCGACAAGAAGATGCTCGGGAAGATCAGCATGTGCGGGGCGACGCGGATCAGGCCGATGCCGGAAGCCTCGGAGATCTGAATGCCCCACGAGATCGCGGGTGGTTGCAGCCCGATGCCGAGGAAGGACAAGGTGGCTTCGACAGAGATGTAGGCCCCCAGGTTGATGGTGGAGACCACGATGACCGACGCCAATGAGTTGGGCAGGATGTGCGAGGTGATGATCCGGGTCGGCGTCGCGCCGAGCGCCCGGGCCGCCTGGACATAGTCATTCGGTTTCACCTGGAGCACACTGGAGCGCATCAGGCGCATGATCGCCGGCCAGCCGAGCAGGCCCAGCACGAGGGCCACCTTGCCGACCACGATGATGAAGGGCGTCTCGAGGTCGCTCGGGAACACGTACAGGAACAAGATCCCGCCGAGCAGCAGCGGAATACCGAGAAAGATCTCGCCGACCCGGCTGAAGACGGAATCGACCCAGCCACCGCGATACCCGGCGATGATGCCGACGAAGGATCCGAGGATGAGGGTGAACATGGTGGCTAAGACGCCGACCAGAATCGAGGCCCGCGCCCCGTAAATGGTTCTCGCGTAGACGTCGTAGCCCTGGTTGTCGCGACCGAACCAGGCGTCGGCGGACGGTGCCTCGCGGGCCTTCGACAGATCGGCGTAGTAGGGATCGGTGCTGGTGAAGAGTTGTGGTACCGCCGCCATCAGCACGAACAGAACGATGAGCGCCGCCGAGATCCAGAACATCGGCCGACGGCGAAGTTCGTTCCAGGCGTCGCTGCCGAGGGAGCGCGCCTTTTCGCCCTTCTCGGGCGGCGCGAGCGCGCCCTCCGGTCCGCCGGTCGGGTCGATGGTGACCGGAACGACCGAATCGGTGCTCATCGCAGGTTCCCGGGAGGTCTCAGTCATGAGAGATCCTCGGGTCAAGGAAGCCGTACAAGACGTCGACCAACAGGTTGACGATCAGGTAGATCAGCACCAGCACCGTGATGGTGGCGACCACGGACGTGCCGTCCTTCTGGCCGATACTGCGGAAGAGGAAGTTGCCGATCCCGTTGATGTTGAAGATGCGTTCGGTGACGATGGCGCCACCCATCAACGCTCCGATGTCGATGCCGATGTAGGTGACGACCGGAATGAGCGAGTTCCGTAAGGTGTGCACGCCAACCGTGCGCCGGTTGGTCAAGCCCTTGGCCTTCGCCGTGCGTACGTAATCCGTCCGGAGGTTCTCGGACAGGTTCGCCCGCATCAGCCGGGCGATGTAGGCGACCGAGGCCGAGGCCAACACAAAGGCCGGCATGATCAGCTGGTACCAGGTCCCCTGGGTGGCGGTGACCGGAAACCACCCGAGCCGCACGCCGAAGATGAGTTGGGCCACGCTGCCGATCACGAAGATCGGAATGGAGATCAAGAAGAGTGTGCTGACGGTGACCAGGTTGTCAATGAACTTTCCCCGCCGGATGCCGGCCAGGACCCCTGCCGTGATCCCGATGACACTTTCGATGATGAGGGCCATGAAACCCAGCTTCAGCGTGGTGGGAAAGCGGGCCAGCAGCTCGTCCGACACCTTGTTGCCGAAGAAGTTGGTGCCGAGGTCGCCCTGGATCAGGCCGCCCATGTAGAGCAGGTATTGCACGATCAGCGGCTGGTCGAGATTGTACTCCTTGCGGAAGGCCGCGATGTAGCCCGGCGGACACGGCCGCTCCCCGCAGCGACCGACGGTCGGATCACCGAGTGCGAACACCGCAGCAAAGATGATGAAGGTGACGCCGATGATGACCGGGACCATCTGCAGCAGGCGGCGGATGATGTACTTGCCCACCCGGAACTCCTCTCGTCCGATGCGGAAGAGCTATCTGATGTGAACATAGCGTCGGCCCGCCGGAATTTCTCCGGCGGGCCGACATCATCACCTCATCAGCTACTGATTTCCGTCCGACTCGATCACTTGACCTTGATCGCGGCGAAGTCCAGGACGCCGAAGGCCGTGACCTGCACGTCGGTCACCCGATCCGACCAGGCCGACGTGGTCTTGTTGTACCACAGCGGGGCCGTCGGGAACTCCGTGGCGAGCACTGCCTCGGCCTGCTGGTAAATCACGTTGGCCTCATCGAGGGTCGGCGCCGCCGCCGCTTGAGCCAGGAGCTTCTCGAACTCCGGGTTGTCGAACTTGGAGTAGTTCGAGCCTTGCGGGGGGAAGGCACCCTTGGCGTAGAGCGGCGACAGATAGTTCTCGATCGACGGGTAGTCCGCCTGCCAACCGCTGCGGAAGATGCCCTTGATCTCGTTGGCGTCCAACTTCTTGTTGAAGGTCGCGAAGTCGACGGTGGGCACGGCCACACAGTTGATGCCGAGGTTGTTCTTGATCTGGTTGCAGACCGCCTCCGACCATGCCTTGTTGGGCGCGTCGGCGTTGTAGGTCATGGTCAAGGTGCCCTGGTAGCCACCGGCCGCGTCAAAGGCCTGCTTGGCCGCGTCCTTGTCGAACTTGCAGGAGTCACCGCAGACGTCGGCCTTGTAGCCATCAACGGCGGGAGAGACCCAGCCGGTGGCCGGGGTGCGGGTGCCGCTGAAGATCTGCTTGACGATCAGATCCCGGTCGATGGCTCGGGAGATGGCCTTACGCTTCTCGACGTTCTCTTTCCCCGCCAACTGCGGATCGTTGGGCGAGAACGTGATCCAGCCATTGACCAGCGACTCCTTCTGCGAGGTCCGGTCCGGGAAGTCGTTCTTGTACGCCTCACCGACGAGCTGGTCCGACGGGATGTTGCTGTCGTCGATGTAGTCCAGGCTGCCGGCCACGGCGTCCGCGTAAGCCGCTGCCGGGTCCTGGTAGACCCGGAAGGTCAGTTTGTCGACGTTGGCCTTGTTCGCGCCGGAGAACTCGGCGAACTTTGAGAGGACGATCTCGGTGTTGCTGATCGAGTCGACCTTGAACTGCCCAGCGCCGACCGGCTTCTTCTCGAAGGCCTTCGGGTCCTTGAAGAAGGATTCCGGCAGCGGTGAGTAGGCCGAGTAGCCCAGCCGCACCGGGAGGTTGGACACCGGCTCGGAGGTCGTGATGGTGAAGGTCTTGTCGTCGACGACCTTCAGCCCGGACATGGTCTTGGCCTTGGGCTGCTCCTTGCAGTCGGCGTCGGGGCACTGGGTGGCGGCGTAGCCCGCGATCGGGCCCATGAAATAGCTGCCTTCTTGACCGTTGGGTCCGTAGGCGGTGTAGTTCCAGGCGTCGACGAAGCTCTTGGCGGTCACCTCGGTGCCGTCGTGGAACTTGTACGGCTTCAGCTTCACGGTGAAGACCTTGTTGTCGCTGGACTCGATCGACTCGGCGATATCGTTCGACGGAGCCGCGTTCTCGGTGTTGTACTCGATCAGCTTCGACGTCATCGCGTCGACGATGTCGCCGCCGCAGACCTCAGCCGTGTTGCCGGGGACGAGCGGGTTCTCCGGCGTACAGCCGGCGACCGTGACCTCGCCACCGGTCTGGCCACCTTCCGAGGTGGCCGGCGTGGGGGTTCCGCCGCCGCCGCACGCGGTCGCCACCAGAGCGATCGTCGTAAGTCCGGCGGCGAGGGTTGCGCGAGCTTTTCCTCGCATAAAAGTCCTCCTCCAAGGGGTTGCGCCCGAAACGGCCGAGCGCGTTGACTGTGAGCAAGCGCATACGTCCGCCCACAAGTAAGGCAGTTACACAGTTCTAGGTCATCGAACTAACAACCGCAACTCTTGGCGACCGGCCCGGCTAACACGCAACATGATTGTGACCTGAACCGGGTTGGCATAGCATCCGTTGCGTCTGACTCAAGATTCGGCGAGGCCGCTCCCGGCGAATCGAGCCCGGCTGTGCACCGCCCGACGTAGCTTGTCCGTGCCGTCGACGATCGATCGGCGGACCGGAGCGGCCAGATCGGTGGCCGCCAGGCACTCCTCGGCCCGGGCCAAGATCTCCGGTTCAGAGTGCGGCAGCGGGTAGGCGAAGAGGGCGACCTGGCCCAACGCCCAACCGGAGCGGAAAGCTTCGGTGGCGGGGATCTCGTCGAAATAGCGTTCGGCGTACGTGGCGCACAGATCGGGCTGTGAGGGCTGAAAGAAACCTCGCGCGCTGGCGTACAACTCGTACGCGCTCAGCTCCGACGGTTTCATCAAAGACCGCCAGGCGGCCTCCTTGGCCTGCGGCTCGGGTCGGGCGGCGCGAGCCTCGGCAGCATGAGTCCGACCGGCTGCCGAAGGGTCCCGCCGAAGCTGCTCCTCGACCACGCCTGGATCGCCGCCCAGCACTGCCAGCCGGTGGACGATGGCCCAGGCGAGTTCGGTGTCCAGCACCAAGCCGGACGGAAGCCCTCGCCGATCGAGCCACGCCGACAGCTCGCCGACATCCACCCCGGCGGCGATGGCGAACCGGAAGACCGCCAGTTGCCGGTCCGAGCCGGCCTCCGCGTCGTCCAGCAGGCGGTCTGCGGCGAGCCGAACCCGAGCCAGTGTCGGCGCCCGCTCGTCCGGGGCCGTGAACGGGCCGCACAGCTCTTCGACGGCGAATCGAAGCAGGGAGCGGACCACGACCTCGGCCGTTTCCGACTGCACCAGATCCAGCAGCCCGGTCAGAGCCAGCCGAGGGTCCAGGTCGCCGTCGCGGACCGCGTCCCGGGTTGCGTTGGCGATCACCACCCGGGTCGCGGACGAGTTGATGCGGCGCGCCACGGCGAAGATCTGCGGCCAGGTTCGGTCAGCGAAGCGGATCTTGGCCCAGGTCTCGTCCTCGGCGTCCGGTACGGCCAGCGCGGCCTCCGGGTGGACATCGACCGCCGCCACCGGCTCGGTGATGGTGACGGTGCTCAGCCCGAGCCCCTGCCCGGTCGCGTCGAAGCTCCCGACCTGCACGGTGTGCGGGCGCAATGGACCGGAGTGGGGGGCGCGACGCAGTTCCGACCCGGCCACCGTGAGGGTGTCCATTCCGGACGTGCGCAGCCACGCGTCGGCCCAGGCGTCGAGATCCACCGCTCCCGCCCGGGTCCAGGCCGCAATCAGGTCGGCGAAAGATGCGTTTCCGTAGCTGTGGACTTTGAAGTAGTCGCGCAGTCCGGCGAAGAATGTCGCATCCCCCACATGGGCCGCTAGCTGTTTCAACACCGCGGCGCCCTTGGCGTAGGAGATGCCGTCGAAGTCCTGGAGGGCCGCGAGCGCGTCCACGGCACCGTTGCCGGCCACGGGGTGCGTGGACGGGGCCTGATCGGCGACTGAACCCCAGTCCTTGCGCAGGATGCCGAATTCGGTCCACAACGGATAGCGGGTGGCTTCCTCGCAACAGCGGTGGGCCAGGTATTCGGCGAACGATTCGTTGAGCCACAGATCGTCCCACCACCTCATGGTGACCAGGTCTCCGAACCACATGTGGGCCATCTCGTGGGCGACCACGCCGGCCCGGGCGGCCCGGTCGGCGGCAGTGGCGCGCGACCGGTAGATGAACTGATCTCGTAGCGTGACGCACCCGGGGTTCTCCATCGCGCCGGCGTTGAAGTCGGGCACGAAGGCCTGGTGATACTCCCCGAATGGGTAGGAGATCCCGAAGACCCGGTGGTAGTAGTCGAAGCTCGCCTTGGTGACGTCGAACAGGTCCGCCGCCTCCGTGTCGAGATGCTCAGCGAGTGAGGCTCGCACGTGCAGGCCGAGCGGGATGTCCATCCCGTTGACCGAGTGCCGGTCGAACTTCGAGGCGTACGGACCGGCCACCAGGGTGACGAAGTACGTCGACAACGGGGCGGCGGGGATGATCCGCCAGCGACCCGGTCCGGTCCGGGTGCTGGGCCCGTTTCCCAGCACGGTCCAGTCCTGCGGCGCGTGCACCCTCAGCTCGTACGCAGACTTGAGGTCGGGTTGGTCGAAGCAGGCGAACCAACGCGGCCCGGCGTTCAGGAAGGACATGGCGTAGAGGTAGCTGCGGCCGTCGACCGGGTCGACATGGCGATGCAGGCCCTCACCGTCGTCGGAATAGGCCATCCGACCCCGGACCGTGACCGAGTTGTCTGGCTCGAGGTGGGGAAGCGGGATCCGCCCAGCTACCCAGGTCGCCGGATCCACGGGTTGTCCGTTGAGTTCGATCGCTTCCAGCTCGGCGCCGGCGAACTCCAGGAAGGTCGCACTGCCAGGCTCGGACGTGCCGAAGGTGATCGTCGTCTGGGAGCTGAACGTGGGCCCGGGATCCGTCAGGTCCAGTTCGATGGCCGTGTGCACGACGCGAAGTTGACGGCCGCGCTTTTCGGCTTCGCTTCGCTGCAAGCTGGGAACTTTGGTGTCGGTCGCGGGCACGACGTCCAACCTTAGCGGCGACCTCCGGCGCCTGCGGGTGGTTCCAACAGGACCACCGCGCTGGCGCTCGCCGCGAGGCCCTCGCCCTCCGGTCCGACGCCGTCGTTGGATCGGGCCTTGACCGAGATCCTCTCGGGTTCGACGCCCAAGGCGTCGGCCAGGTTGGTCCGCATGGTGGCCAGGTACGGCCGGAGTCGGATGGTTCCCAGGACCACGAAGCTGTCCACATTGTTGACCCGGTAACCGTGCCCGGTGACGGTGGCGGCGAACGAACTCACGAAGTCGAGGCTGCGAGCATCTTCGGCATCGGGATCATCTTCGGGGAAGTGAGTGCCGAGGTCACCGTCGGCGATCGCGCCGGCCATGGCGTCGATCACCGCGTGGCTCAAGACGTCGCCGTCGGAGTGCGTGTCGAAACCGACGTCGGCCGGGATGACAACCCCACCGAGCACCAGCCGACCGCCGGCCACCAGCCGGTGCAGGTCGTGACCGAGTCCGACCCTCAGGCTGGGTGGTGGCCGCTTCATAGCGGTGAGGCTAGAGGATGGTCGGGTGAGCACTCGCCCCGCGCTGACCGTTCGCCCCCTGGGGGCCGACGATGCCGAAGCGTCCCGCCGACTCGGCTTCGAGGCATTCGGCATGCCCACGGCGCCCCCGACCGAGGCCGCCACACTGGAGGCACCGGGTCGGAACTTCTGGGGAGCGTTCGACGGCGCCCGACTGGTCGCGAAGCTGGCCGACCGGGACTACCACTCCTGGTTCGGCGGGGTTGAGGTGCCGACCGCGGGGATCGCCGGGGTGACCGTGGCGATGGAGCATCGAGGTCGTGGCGCGCTCACACCGCTGTTCGCCGCCGCGCTGGAGGCAGCCTCGAAACGCGGGGCGGTGATCTCCACCCTGTTCCCGAGCGCTCCCCGGATCTACCGGCGCTTCTCCTACGAGCTGGTCGGGGATTACGCCACCATCCAGGTACCCACCGAGCTGCTGACCGGGGTGGCCCCACCCACCACCGAGATCGTTCTGCGCCGAGCCGGCGCGGCCGACTTCGAGGCGATCGATGCGATCTATGCCACCTGGGCGGCGGCGCAGAACGGGCCGCTGACCCGGCACGGGGTGTCGTTCCCGGCCACCGCCGAGGAGTACATCGCCAGTTTCGATGCGGTGACCCTGGCGAGCGACGGCGCCGGGCAGGTGGTCGGCTTCGCCTCCTGGGACCGCGGGCAGGGGTACCGGTCGGACGCGAATCTGGAGGTGTCGGATCTGCTGGCCCTCAGTGCGGACGGCTACCGCGCGCTGCTGCGGGCCCTCGGCAGCTTCAGCAGCGTCACCGGGCACACCAGGATCGACACCTCTGGTGACGACGTGGCGCGGCTGTTCCTCCCCGTCCTGCGTTGGGCTGTGACCGCCTCGGATCCGTACATGCTGAGCCTGCTGGATGTCGCAAAGGCCATCGAGGCGAGAAGGTTTGCGCCCGGGCTGCGGGCGGACCTGGGGTTTCGGGTCGCAGGTCATTTCCTGGCCCGCGTCAACGGCGAGTATCGGCTGGTGGTCGAGGACGGGCGCGCTTCCTGCCGGCGCGAGGAGTCGAGAGGTCCGGTCCTCGAAGCGCGGGGGCTGGCGTTGCTTTACGCGGGGGTGCAGTCGACGGCGAATCTCCGCTTCGCCGGATTGCTGAACGGCGGGACGCCAGCCGACGACGAGCTCCTGGATGCCCTGTTCGCCGGCCGGCAGTTCCACATCCGCGACTACTTCTGAAGCCCCGAGCCCTGAGCCAGTCGAAGGGTCGCTAGCCCGCCGGAGTTCCGTCGGCCGCGCGGTGGAGTACGGCGACGTCGATCTTGCCCATGCTGAGCATGGCTTCGGTCGCTCGGCGGGCGCGTGCCGGGTCCGGATCGGCCAGCAACGCCGGAAGGGCCCGCGGGATGACCTGCCAGGAGAGGCCGAACCGGTCCTTGATCCAGCCGCAGGGGCCGGGCTCACCGCCGTCGGCGAACGCGTTTCAGTAATAGTCGACCTCATCCTGGTCTGCGCAGTCGATCTGGAAGGAGACGGCCTCGGTGAAAGTGAACTCCGGCCCACCGTTCAGGGCCACGAATGGTGCGCCGTCGAGCGTGAATTCCACGGTCATGACGCTGCCTTCGGGTCGGGGTCCCGCGGCATCGTCGTGGGAGACGTTGTCGATCGTGGAGCTCGGAAAGAGCGAGACATAGAAGTTGGCGGCGTCCTCGCCCTGGGTGTCGAACCAGAGGCAGGCGGTCGTCCTCGGCATGGGTTGTTCCCTTCTCTGCAGTTGTCACGGTCAACCCTGAACCACCCCGGAAGTCATCGGGTCCGGTCCAACCTCACAACACAATTCCGACCGAGATTCAGACGTTCCAGCGGACCTTCACCGCATCGCGGCACCGATCGACTCTTGGTGGCGGACCCTGTCACCCGGGTCGGTCGATTGAGACCCCGAGCTTGTCCGCTGCCAGACGGAGGCTCTGGTCGCGCGTCCATAGGCGGTCGCGTGCACTCAGCCGTAGCGCTGCCAAGAGATGGACGTCGACCAAGCTCAGGCCGATGCCGTACAGGGCGTGCAACTCGATGAAGGAAAGCACCTCGGCATGAGTCGCCACCGCGGTGCTCGGTAGGTCCGACAGCAACCCCAAGATCGTCTTGCGATCTCGCAGGGACCCGAGCGCCAACTCGCCGATGATCATCGGGTGGGTACACACCTGTGCCTGGTTGAGGAGCACGGACAGTGCGTCGTCTGAGCGGTGGAGATGGTCGATCCAGATCGAGGTGTCGACCAGGATCATGCCGGGCGGCGATGACGCGGGGGCGCCGACGCCTGCGGATCACTGCCACCGAGGGCAGCCAGACGACGCGAACTCTCCTGGGTGATCAGCGCTTCGAGACCAAGCCTCACCAACGTCGCCTTCTCCGTTCGCCCAGTTAGCTCCGAGGCGCGCCGAACGAGTTCGTCATCGAGATTCAACGTCGTCCGCATGCATTGAGAATAGCATCAGATGATGGCGCTTTTTATGCCTGACGGTCGAGGTCATACAGAGGGGTCATACAGAGGGGTCATACGTTGAAGCGGAACTCCACCACGTCGCCGTCGGCCATGACGTAGTCCTTGCCCTCCAACCGGACCTGCCCCTTGGCGCGGGCCCCCGCGATGGAGCCGGCGGCGACCAGGTCGTCGAAGGACACCACCTCGGCCTTGATGAAGCCCTTCTGGAAGTCGGTGTGGATGACGCCTGCCGCCTGCGGGGCCGTGGCGCCGCGAGGGATCGTCCAGGCCCGGGACTCCTTCGGTCCGGCGGTCAGGTAGGTCTGGAGTCCGAGCGTGTCGAAACCGACCCGGGCCAGCACCTCGAGCCCGGACTCGCTCAGGCCCATGTCGGCCAGGAACTCGTGCGCCTCGTCGGTGCTCATCTCGGTGAGTTCGGATTCGATCTTGGCGTCCAGGAAGATCGCCTCCGCCGGTGCCACCGAGGCCCGCATCCGATCCAGCAGGTCGGCGTCGGCCAACTCGTCGGCGTCGCAGTTGAACACGTACAGGAACGGTTTGGCGGTGAGCAGGAACAGCTCCCGCAACGGTCCCCGGTCCAATCCGGCGGCGAAGACCGTCCGGCCCTCGTCGAGTACGGCCTGGGCCTCGCGTACGGCGTCGAGGGCGGCGGCACGATCCTTGTGCAGGCGGGCCTCCTTCTCGAGTCGGGGCAGCACCCGATCGATCGTCTGCAGGTCCGCCAAGATCAATTCGGTGTTGATCGTTTCGATGTCGCCGGCCGGGTTGACCGCGCCGTCCACGTGGCTGACGTCGGGGTCGGAGAACACCCGCGTCACCTGGGCGATCGCATCCGCCTCCCTGATGTGGGACAGGAACGCGTTCCCCATGCCCTCGCCGGTGCTGGCTCCCCGGACGATCCCCGCGATGTCGACGAAACTCACAGTGGCCGGAACCGTCCGTTCGGAGGAGAAGAGGTGGGCCAGGACGTCCAGTCGCGCATCGGGCACACCGACCACTCCGACGTTGGGTTCGATGGTCGCGAACGGGTAGTTCGCGGCCAGGACGTCGTTTCGGGTGAGAGCGTTGAAGAGGGTGGACTTGCCCGCGTTGGGCAGTCCGACGATGCCGATGGAGAGAGCCACGAAGGAGCAGCCTAGAGGGACGGCTAAAGCTCCGCCCCCAGGAAGGCGGTCATGGCCGCAGCCAGATCGGGCAGATCCTGGGTGCCGGCCAACTCCCGGACGGAATGCATCGACAGCAACGGCGGCCCGACGTCCACCGTGACGATCCCGAGCCGGGTGGCCGTCAGCGGTCCGATCGTCGACCCACAAGGTACGTCGTTGTGCGACACGAACTCCTGGGTCTCGACACCAGCCGCGCGGCAGGCCCGCCGCCATAGGGCCGCCCCGACCGCATTGGTGGCGTAGCGCTGGTTGGCGTTGATCTTGAGCAGCGGGCCGGCGTTCAGCAGCGGACGATTGGTGGGATCGTGCCGGTCCACGTAGTTGGGATGGACGGCGTGCCCGGTGTCCGAGGACAGGCAGACCGACGCCGCCCGCGCCCGGCAGTGCGCCTCGAAGTCCCCGCCGAATCCGGCCGTGATCCGCTGCAGCAGGTCGGCCAGTGCCGGCCCCGAGGCGCCTGAACGCGAGGCACTACCGACTTCCTCGTGATCGAAAGCGGCCAGCACCGTGATCAGAGGACCGTCGGTCTGGTCGATCAGGGCGGTCAGAGCGGCGTGCACGCTACTCAGGTTGTCGAGTCGGCCGGAAGCGAAGAACTCTCCCTCCGGGCCGAAGATCGTCGGTGGCGCGGTGTCGAAGGTGCCCAGTTCGAGGCCGAGGATGTCGCTGGGCCGGCAATCAGCGACTTCGGCGACATGGTCCAGCACGCCGCCGGTGCGCGGTGAGGTCCCCCAGACCGGCGCCGTTTGGAACTGCCGATCCAGCTTCAGTCCATCGTCGTTGACGCCCCGATCGAGATGGATGGCCAGTTGCGGAATCCGCATGATTGCGCCGGTCCGCACCAGTCGCTGCTCACCGTCGGCCAGGATCAAACGTCCAGCCAGGCCCAACTCGCGATCCAGCCAGCTGTTCAGCAGCGGGCCACCGTAGATCTCGGTGTTCAGTTGGGGCCAGCCGGCCGTGTCAACGTCCGCGTTCGGTTTGAGCACGAACCCTGGCGAGTCCGTGTGCGCGCCGATGATCCGGAAGCCGGTGGTCGGCCCGGCGCCTTCCGGTATCCGCCAGGCCAGGACGGCTCCGTCGCGGAGAAGCACGTGACCGCCGGCGGAGACGTTCAGGCGTTCTCGTTCGACCTGGTCGACGAAGCCCGCAGCGCGGAGCCGCCGAGCGACCTCGGCGGCCGCATGAAAGGAGGAGGGGGAGGCCGTGACGAAGGCGGCCAGGTCGGCTAGGTGGTCTGCCGGTTTCTCCAGGGCATCGCTCACGCATCGACCCTATGCGGGTGCCGAGCCTCTCGTGCGCCGGCCAGGGTCGTGATCAGGATTACTGCGCCGGCAACGATCGAGAGATCCCCGGCCATCCGCAGCAGGCCCTTGGTCGCGGCCGAGATGTCGGCCGAACCGGCGCCGCCGAGTTCGATCGGGGCGCCGGCCACGGCGACGGCCAACCCCGCCGATGGTCACCATCGCGGCCAGGCTGACCCCGAAGGCCTCACCGGCCCGGGCGGGGTCCAGGACGGCCTGGGTGCCGATGTTGGGCAGCGTCCAGCCCAGCCCCGGCGCAAACCGGTCAGCCCGATCAGCGGACCGTACAAGCCCCAGGCATCGACCGCCGACACCGCCAGCAGGCTCGCTCCGCCGAACTTGAGAATGGTCGGGATGAGCACCGGGACCGGCTTCCAGGCTGGCAGCTTGCCGGCCAGGGGAGCGAGAGGGCGACGGCCACCGAGGGCGCCAAGAAGACGACCCGGCGAGAAGCGGGCTGAGTCCATGGCCCTCCTGCAGGTAGATCGTGGTGCTCAGCACCGTCACCGCGTAGACGACGTTCGCGATCGTCAGCTCAGTTGTTCGGTCAGCCATCCACCCAGGAAGGCACCATGCGCCGTCCCCACGTTCGCGGCTCCGAAGCGGGCGCCGATGGCCGCCGCCCGACGATCACTGGCCACGGCGTTGCTGATCGCGGCGACACTGACGGTGAGCGGGGCCGCAGCGCCCAATCCCTGGAGAGAACGGAGGACGATCAAGACCGCGAACGACGATGACAGACCACAGACCAGTGATGATCCGCCGAAGATCACCAGGGCGGCTACCACCACCCGACGATGGCCGCGCAGATCGCCGAACCGACCGGCCGGAATCATCGCGGCCCCGATGGCGATCATGTGCGCGCTCAGAACCCAGTGCACGTTGGTCGTGGACTCGCTCAACTCGACGGCCATCCTGGGCAGAGCGAGGCTGAGCGCGCAGAAGTCGACCTGCACGCAGAACAGACCGAGCGCCAAGGCGACGATCGCGCGGACTTCGGCCGACGTGATCTTCAAGCCTGCCCGAGGACACGAGAGTCGGTGACAGGAAGCCGAGCACTCGCCGGGTGGCGTCGAGCTGGGCAGCGGCCCGGTCCTCCCAGGTGCCGCCGAGCAGGTTGCCGTCGATCCATCGGGCGTCGGTCGGGGAGTCACCCATCCTGATCAAGTGGCCGGCTCCGTCGTAGTGCTGGTGATCATCGCCGGCCAGCACGATCACCATCGCCAGCCGGACATCGACGTTCCCGACGAGAATCCAAAGAGAATCCAAAGAGAATCCCACCAGATAACTCACCGGAGGCCTCCCTTTTCGGTGATCGTCATCCAATCGCATCTCGGCCCTATCTGCGGGGTGAAACTGGCACACTGACTGACGTGCTGAGTGCCGAGGGGACAGCCCGGCTGATGGCCTTCGCCGATGCGGTGGTCGCCATCGCCATCACGTTGCTCGTGCTCCCGTTGCTCGACATCCCGGGTGAAGCCACGTCGACCTCCGTATCGGAGATCTGGGCGAACCACGGTTCACAGTTTGCGATGTTCGTGCTGAGCTTCGTGATCATCGCCCGACTCTGGCTTTCGCATCACAACACGGGCGAACGGCTCGCTCGGGGCGACCCGTGGATCCTCGTCACCACATTGGTCTGGTTGCTGACGGTCGTATTCCTGCCCTTCCCCACCGAACTGCTCGGTGAATTGGGAAACACCCGATCGGTGGCGGCCGTTTACATCAGCACGTTGCTGATCAACGTGACGTGCCTGGCTCTGCAGGCCCGACACCTGAGCCGGCGGCCCGCGATGTGGCGCGACGGCGGGACAGCGGAACAGATGCAGGTCTGGGTGGCCGGTTGGTGGTCGAATCCGGTCCTGACGGCGTTGGCACTCGTGGTGTGCTGGATCCCCGGCGTCGGGATCTGGGCCACGCTGTTGTTGTTCCTCGACCCGCTGCTCACTCGAGTCGCGCTCCGCCGTCGACGGACCCGAGCCCTCACTGCGGTTGGCATCGATCAGCCTTCGGCGTGAGGCCTCAGGTTCGGGCTGCGTCATCGGTGCGCCTGCGCCGATTGTCAGGCGCCGCAGGCAAGATGCGGGGCATGGATTCGGCATCGGTCATCGCCCTGCTCGGTGGGTTGGGAATCGGGCTGCTGCTCGGCTGGATGGTCAGCCTCGTGGTCGCCCGTGCGCGCCGAGATGCGGGCGTCGCCCGCTCCGAAGCCGGCGACGCCCAATCGCGAGCGGAACTGTCGCATGCGCACGTCCTGGCGGCGAACGCTCGATCGGAGGCCGCCGACGCCCGCTCGGAGGCCGCCCAGGCCAGGACCGAGATCGCGGTCGCCCGTGAGGCCACTGCGGGCGCCCGCGCGGAGGCCGCTGCCGCTCAGGCCGAGGCCGCGGAGGTGTCGGCCGCGGTGGCCAAGGCCACCGCCGAACGGGACGCGGCGGTCGAGCGAGCCAAGCAGCTCGCTGCCGACCGGGACGCTCTGGTGAACCAGTTCAAGGTGCTGTCCAGCGAGACGATCGAGAAGCAGGGCAAGACCGTCGACGCCCAGGCGGAGGCCCGGCTCAAGGCGACCGAGCAGCTGATGGTTCCGGTGCGACAGAGTCTGGACGCCTTCAACGCCCGGTTGACCGAGGTGGAGAAGGAACGGGTGCAGATGAGCACCGATCTGCGCGGCCAGGTGCACGCTGTCCAGCAGACCGGCGAATCCTTGCGCCGGGAGACGGCGGCTCTGATCACCGCCCTGCGCAAGCCCCAGATCCGTGGCTCGTGGGGTGAGACGCAGCTCAAGCGCGTCGCGGAGATGGCCGGGATGCTGGCACGCTGCGACTTCGAGCTGCAACGCACGACACGGGACGAGGAGCGGGTGCTGCGGCCCGACATGCGGGTCAATCTTGCTGAAGGCCGGCACATCTTCGTCGACTCCAAGGTGCCGCTGAGCGCCTTCTTGGAGGCGATGGAGACCGAGGACGAGCGACTCCGGGCCGAATACCTGGAGAAGTACGCCAAGAACGTCCGGTCCCACGTCGATCAACTTTCGTCCAAGCAGTACTGGAAGGCCCTGGACACCCCTGAGTTCGTGGTGCTGTTCCTGCCCAGCGAAGCCTTCTTCGCCGCCGCTCTCGATCAGGTACCCGATCTCTACGACTATGCGGCGTCTCGGGATGTCGTGCTCGCCACCCCCACCACCTTGATCGGGATGCTCCGGGCGGTGGCGTACGGGTGGAAACAGGCCGCGTTGGCGGAGAGCGCAGGCGAGGTGTTCCGGCTGGGCCGGGAACTGCACGACAAGCTCGGCCTGATGGGCAACAAGCTCGACAAGCTCGGACGGGCTCTGCGGTCGTCGGTCAACGCCTACAACGAGTCCATCGCCACCGTGGAGGGCACCGTGCTGGTCCGGGCCCGGCGCTTCCGCGACCTGAAGGTCAGCGAGCGGGAGCTCACCTCCCCCAGCCCGGTCGAGGAGCCCGTGCGGCAGATCCAAGCACCCGAGCTGGTGGAGGATGCCGTCACGGTCGACACGATCGTGGGCCGCAATCGGAGACGCCGGGCGGCGGCCATCCCGGAGCGCGACGAGCTGGTCCGCCCGGATCCCGATCTGCTCGAGCTGGTCGCGGACGAAGCCGTGCCGGTCGACGACGAGGACCGCCGCTCATCCTGAGGCCGTCCCCGACGGTGTCGACCTAGGGGAACGGCCGGTCGCCCAGCGCCCAAATGTCCAAGTCGGATGTCGGCGGTGTTTGTCAGGATGGTGGTGCTGCAAACGAGGCTGGCACGTGAGAAGGCGACAGCGAACATGACCGCGATCCAGGTCAACGGGCTCGGCAAGACGTATGTGGTGCCCGAACGCGAGGGAGGAGTCCGGGCGGCGCTGTCCGCCCTTCTCCGCCGGCGCACCCGCGACGTCGTCGCGGTCAGCCAAGTCGACTTCAGCGTAGAGCCGGGTGAGATAGTCGGCTTCCTCGGACCCAACGGAGCGGGCAAGACCACGACCCTGAAGATGCTGGCTGGGCTCCTGCATCCGACGGCCGGATCGGCGCAGGTGCTGGGCTTCACGCCGTGGCAGCGCAGCCCCGACTACCTGGGCCGGATGGCGCTGATCATGGGTCAGCGCAACCAGCTGCAGTGGGACATCCCGGTACTGGATTCGTTCCGGCTCAACCAGGCCATCTTCCGGATCCCGGGTGCCGATTTCCGGACCCGGCTGGACGAGCTGGTGGATCTTCTCGAGCTGGGCGACCTGCTGCGCAAGCCGGTCCGCAACCTCAGCCTCGGGGAACGGATGAAGTGCGAGATCGCCGGCTCGCTGCTGCACTACCCCGCCGTGCTCTTCCTCGACGAGCCGACGATCGGCCTGGATGTCGCCATGCAGCGCCGCATCCGCTCCTTCGTGGCCGAGTACAACGCGCGAACCGGCGCCTGCGTGATGTTGACCAGTCACTACATGGCCGACGTCGAGGCGCTCTGCCGCCGGGTGATCGTCATCCACCAGGGCCGCCTGCTCTACGACGGCGACCTGACCGGGCTGGTCGAGCGATTCGCTCCGCACAAGATCATCACCGTCGAGCTCGAGGAGGGTGCGGCGGTCACGCGCGAGGGGGTGAACGCGCTGCTCCGTGCGGTCTCGGTCGCAGGTCATGTCGGGCAGACCGCGGTCGGCTTCACCGTCCACGTCCCACGCGCACACACTCCGGCGGTGGCCGGCCGGCTGCTCGCGGGTCTCCCGGTGGCCGACCTGACCATCGAGGAGCCGCCGGTCGAGCAGGTGATCGAGGACGTCTTCGCGCGACCCTCGCGCGCTCAGCCGACCGGGATTCAGCCGTCCGACAAACCAGTCGGAGGTCCGCGGTGAGTGATATCCGAACTGACCTGACTCATCGGCCCGGTCCGCGTCCTGCGTACGGGCGCTTCTCGCCGCGGGCGCTCGTCGAGTACTACCGCCGCCAGCTCGCCTCCTCGCTGGCGATCAACCTGGCCTACCGGGGGGCAGTGGGGATCTGGGTCTTCACCACCGTCATCCAGCCGTTGGTCTTCATCGTGGTCTGGACCACCGTTGCGGGGTCCGGCTCCACCGGCGGCTACACCGGCAGCCAATTCGTGGCGTACTTCTTGGTGATGATGGTGGTCGACCACCTCACCTTCATCTGGCACATGTGGGAGTTCGAGTGGCGGATCCGCACCGGAGCGTTCTCCCCGCTCCTCCTGCGCCCGGTGCATCCCATCCATCACGACATCTGCGAGAACCTCAGCTACAAGATCGTGGGTCTGGTGGGGGTGTTGCCCGCCGCGGCCGTCCTCGCCGTGATCTTCACGGCCGACTTCGGCGGCACCTCCGTGGCGAGCGTCGCCGCCTTCGTACCGGCCCTCGTCCTGGCCATGGCGCTGCGCTTCCTGGTCGAGTGGTGCCTGGCCCTGGCCGCCTTCTGGCTGACCAGAGTCACCGCCATCAACGCCATGTTCTTCGCGATGTTCTCCTTCTTCGGCGGTCAGTTCGCGCCCTTGTCGGTACTGCCCGGCTGGATGCAGACCATCGCCGCCTGGACCCCGTTTCCCTGGAGCCTTGCCTTTCCGGTCGAGGTGTTTCTCGGTCGGCGGACCGGAGCCGACATCTGGCTGGGCTACCTGGTCCAGTCGGCGTGGATCGCTGTCGCGCTGCTCGCACTGTGGCTGTTGTGGCGGCGGGCCACCCGCCGCTACTCCGCGGTGGGAGCCTGAATGAGGGAGCCGAGGTCCCCGGGGCTGGTCAAGAACGTGGGTGGGCTCAGGCACGGGCTGGACGTGCTGCGGGCCTTCTTCGGTCTGGGTCTGCTGAATCTCGTCCAGTACCGCGCCGAATTCTTCATCTCCCTACTCAACGCCGGGATCAACCTGCTCACCCAGATCTTCGCCCTGTCGGTGATCTTCAACCAGACCTCGGACCTGATGGGATGGACTTCGAACGACCTCCTCGTGCTGATCGGCATCCACTTCTTCCTCACGGGCTTGATCGGGATCGTGATGCGGCCCTCGATGGAGGCCCTGATGGAAGGCATCCGGCTCGGCACGTTCGACTTCCTGCTGACCAAACCCGCTGATTCCCAGCTATTGGCCAGCGCGCAGGTGATGGCCCCGCAGGCCGTCACCGACGTGGTCGTCGGCCTGGGCGTGATCGGATACGGAGTCAGCCAGCTGGGCGTCACCCTCAGCCTGGCCGATCTCGGGCTGTTCTTGATCATGCTGGTGGCCGGGCTCGTGATCGTCTACAGCTTCTTGCTGTTGCTGTCCACCTGTGCGTTCTGGTTCGTCAAGCTGGACAACATCCTGGTCATCTTCCAGGCTCTGTTCGGCAACGCCGGTCGGTGGCCGGTCACCATCTTCCCGGGTTGGCTGCGGGCCTTTCTGACCTTCGCCGTACCCGTGGCGTTTGCGGTCACCGTGCCGGCGCAGGCGCTCACCGGCCAACTGGATCTCGGCACGGGGCTCCTGGCGATCGGAGTCGCGGTGGTGTTCTTCGTCGCCGCCCGAGTGTTCTGGCTGTTCGCCCTCCGCCACTACACCGGCGCCTCCGCCTGATCGGCGGTCCGTACCCAAGCTTCGTCAGCTGCTCGGGTTGGTACCACCGGCTCGCTCTACACGGGCAAGCAACTCGAGCGGCTGGGACGAACTCGAGCAGCTGATCAACAGGAGGCGGGCTGGTCCTAGGGAGCCGTGCGCAGATCGCGGCGCAGCTCTGGCGGAAGGGCGAACACCAGGGATTCCTCGGCCAGCCGCTCCTCGACGGCGGGCGGGAAACCTCGCTCGACCAGGAAGTCCAGCACTCCGGCGACCAGGTCGTCGGGCACCGAGGCTCCGCTGGTCACTCCCACCGCCGCCACCCCGGTCAACCAGGCTTCGTCGATCTCCCCGGCGTTGTCGACCCGGTACGCCGCTCGGGCCCCGGCCTCCAAAGCCACCTCGACGAGCCGGACCGAATTGGAGGAGTTCGCCGAGCCGACCACGATCACGAGGTCGCTGTGAGCGGCGATCTGCTTGACCGCCAGCTGCCGATTGGACGTTGCGTAGCAGATGTCGTCGCTGGGCGGACTGATCAAAAGCGGGAACTTCTCCCGCAGCCGGTCCACCGTCTCCAAGGTCTCGTCGACGCTCAAGGTGGTCTGGCTGAGCCACGCCACCTTGCTCGGATCGCTGACCGCTATCGCCTCCACATCGGCCGGCGACTGGACGAGCGTGATGTTCTCCGGCGCCTCCCCGGCGGTGCCCTCTACCTCTTCGTGACCGGCGTGGCCGATCAGCATGATCTCCAGACCCTCGCGGGCGAAGCGCTTCGCCTCTTGATGCACCTTGGTCACGAGCGGGCAGGTGGCGTCGATGGTCTTGAGCGAGCGGTCCTTGGCCTCGGCGTGCACCGCGGGCGAGACGCCATGGGCGGAGAACACCACGGTCGATCCCTCCGGGACGGCGTCGAGTTCGTCGACGAAGATCGCGCCCCGCCGCTCCAGGTCCTCGACCACGTGACGGTTGTGCACGATCTGCTTGCGGACATAGACCGGAGACCCGTAGGCGTCCAGCGCCTTCTCCACGGTGATCACGGCCCGGTCGACTCCCGCGCAGTATCCACGCGGGGCGGCCACCACCACCCGTTTCTCGGCTCCGTTCTGGGACATCACGCGGTCGAGTCTAGGTGGCCTGCGCACCGGAGGCCGGACCGTCGGCTCCGCTGGCTAGGGTCGTGGGTGTGGGCATGGAATCCTCCCGGGAGCATCCGCAGCCGCTGCGCCGGGTCACCGCCGCCGTCCGCGGCTGGATCGACCGGCTGGGAGCGGTCTGGGTCGAAGGCCAGTTGATCGAGATCAGCAGGCGACCGACCGGCCGGACCGTGTTCATGACCATGCGCGATCCGCTGGCCAACGTGTCGGCCAGCATCGCCGCCTCAACCAGCACGCTGGAGGAGGCCGGTCCGCTGACCGAGGGCGCCACCGTCGTGGCCCGGCTCAAGCCGTCCTACTACGAAACCGCCGGCCGCTTCTCGTTCTACTGCGATGCGATCTCCCTCGTGGGCGAGGGCCAATTGCTGGCCCGCCTCGAGCAGACCAAACGACTGCTGCAGGCCGAGGGACTGTTCGATCCGACGCGGAAGAAGCGGCTGCCCTTCCTGCCCGCGGAGGTCGGGCTGATCACCGGTGTCGACAGCGCCGCCGAGCGGGATGTGGTCGAGAACGCGCGCCGTCGCTGGGCGGGACTGAGGATCCGGGTCCGGCACGCGCTGGTCCAGGGCCCGCAGGCAGCCGAACAGGTGATGGCGGCGGTGGCTGAGTTGGACCGCGATCCGCGGGTGGAGGTGATCGTCATCGCCCGGGGAGGCGGTTCGCTGGAAGATCTGCTGCCGTTCTCCGACGAGGGCCTGGTCCGGGCCGTATCCGCCTGCAGGACGCCCGTGGTGAGTGCGATCGGGCACGAGTCCGACACTCCGCTGCTCGATCTGGTCGCCGACCATCGGGCGTCCACCCCCACCGATGCGGCCAAGCGGGTGGTCCCCGATGTCGCCGACGAGATCAGCCGGTTGGCGCAGGCGAGGGAGCGCCTCCGGCTGGCCGCCCGGGCCGGCATCCGTCGACAGCGCGAATGGCTGGGGGCCCTGCGTTCCCGGCCGGTGCTGGCCGATCCCACCGCTAGCTTCGCCATCCGGCGCAGCGAGATCTCCGGGTTGGCCGCCCGGGCCGAACGGGCCGTCACCGTGCGGCTGGCGCACGAGTCCAGCGCCGTCGAGCACACGCTGGCTCGGGTCCGGGCGATGTCTCCGAAGGCCACGCTGGAGCGCGGCTACGCGATCTTGGTGAGCGGTGACGGCACGGGCGTGAACTCGGTCGCCGAAGTGACCCGAGGCGAGGAACTCGCCGCCTACCTCACCGACGGACGGTTGCGCCTCGCCGTGACCGACATCACCGCCGGCCTCCCCGGAGCACCGTGATGACGGAGCCGACCCCCGACGAGCAGCTGACGTACGAGCAGGCCCGGGAGGAACTGATCCGGGTCGTCCAGCAGCTCGAATCCGGCGGGACCCCGCTCGCCGAGTCGTTGTCCTTGTGGGAACGCGGCGAGCGCCTCGCAGCCCTGTGCCAGGACCGGCTGGACGGCGCCCAGGCCAAGATCGACGCGGCCCGACGGCCAACCGCCGATCCATCCGGGGCCGGCGGATCCGACGGCTGATCAGGCCGACAGGGCGGCCTCCTCCACACAGCCGAACCGGCTGCGGTAGGCCTGGGGCGACACCCCGATCTCGCGCCGGAAGTGTTCCCGCAGGACCACGCCGGAGTTGAAGCCGACCCGGCTGGCGATCTGCTCGACGCCGAGGTCGGATTCCTCCAGCAGGCTGCGCGCGGCCAGGATCCGCTGCTGGGTCAACCACTTGTGCGGCGAGGTGCCCGTCTCGGCGGCGAACCTCCGGGCGAATGTTCGGTCGCTCATCATCGCCTGCTTGGCCAGCGAGGACGCGGTGTGCGGCTCGGCGAGACGGTCCAGCACCCAGCTGAGCACCGGGGCCAGACTGTCGGCCGTGCACTCCGGGATCGGCATGGCCACGTACTGCTGCTGACCGCCGTCGCGTTGCGGGGGCACCACCATCCGGCGCGCGATCTTGGTCGCGACAGCCGTGCCCAATTCGCGGCGTACCAGGTGCAGGCTGGCGTCGACCGCGGCTGCGGTTCCCGCGCTGGTGACGATGTTGTCGTCCTCCTGGTACAACCCCCGAGGGTCGACCCGGGCCGTCGGGAATCGCCGCTGCAGCTCCGCGGCGTACATCCAGTGCGTCGTGCAGCGCCGGCCGTCGAGCAGGCCGGCCGCTCCGAGCGCGAATGATGCGGAGCACAGGCTCAGCAGAGTCGAGCCGGCAGTATGTGCCTCACGGATGACCCGGAGAACATCGGGCGGATACTCCTCGTCGAGGCGTGGCGTGGTCGGCGCGACGATGACCAGATCGCTGCCCGGCACCGCGTCCAGACCGCGATCCGGAGTGATGGTGAAACCGGCCAGATTCTTGGTCGCGTGCGGCCGGCCCGGCTCAGGCGAGCAGACCCGGAAGTCGAGGTTGGCAATCCCGTCGTCGGTGCGGTCCAGGCCGAAGACCTCCACCGCCACCCCGAACTCGAAGACGGCCACCGGCTCGAGGAGGATGACACTCACTTGCTTCAGGGGCATGATCCCAGCATAGTGGCAGTTTTCTTTTGTACCACGACAGTTATGCCACTATTGGCCGGTAGCTTACGAGGGCAAGATTACTGCCATGACGGGTTTACTGATTTTCACCGCGCTGGTCGTCCTCCTCGCCGTGGCCCTGATTCCGGCTCACCGGCGGGCCCAAAACCGCCCCGCGCACCGCACCGGACTGCCGAGCGAACTCGACGACTTCCGGGTCGACCGCGAATTGCGCGACGCGGCGCAGCTCGCCCAGCGGCTCACTCGGCGCTGAGGGTGGCCGCGAAGGCTTCGAGGGCCTCGTACGAGGTGTCACCCACGACCACCGTGGTCACCGCCGGAGTGGTCCGGACCAAGGAGCGAGTGCGCTCGTCCGGACTGACCCGGCGCTCCCACGGTTGTCCGGAGATCTGGCTGGTGCCGTCGGGCAGCCCCTCGCGGGTGTAGTCCGCGACGAACTGTTCGGGCAGGGCGTCGCCCTGGTTGAGGGCGATGAAGGTGTCGTTCGGTGCAAGGAAACCGAGTTGCCATAGATTGCGGACCGACGGCTCGTCGTTGAGGTAAGGGACGCCCTTCGGAACCCACTCGGCCCGAGTGGCCCGCCAGCTCGGCGGCAGACCGGTCGGGGCGAGCACGGGGTACGGCGCCTCGGCGCGGGCCTTGGTCAACGTGACCTGGTAGCTGACCACCTGGACCGGGTGGTCGGAGAGGTTCCGCGTGAACAACACCGAAATGATCACCAACGGGATCAAGATGACGACCAGGGACCGCACCATGTCGCCGGCGGTCGGCTGTCTCTTGGTGGCCACCGGGCCATTGTTCCAGCCGTTGGCTAAACGCCGGCCAGATTCTCCCCGCTACAGTGATCTGCCATGCCCGACTCCAGCCCGCTCCCCGACCAGACACCGACCCCGGGTTCTGGTCAGCACGGCCCGCCGCCACCCAAGGAGCTGCTCACTCCGAACGAGGGCAAGCAGCGGGTCATCGACGTCGACGGCCAACGGTGGGCCCGGATTCCGTTGCAGACCCACGCCTTCGCAGCCGGTGAAGACTTCGCGGCGTTGATCGCGGACTACGTCTCCGCGGCCATCGAGCCGATCCTGGCCGACCCGGAGTTGGCGCCCGGGCTGGCACGCCCCTGGTACGTGGTGTCGAGCGAGAAGATCATCGCCATCGCACAGGGGCGGTCGTATTTCCTGTGGGACATCAAGCCGGGTTGGTGGGCGCGCACGCTGAGCCGGTTCGTGGTCAAGCTGCCCACGGGGATCGGCCTCGGCACCCCATGGACCATGCAGCTCGCCATCCAGGAGGCGGGACTCCCCCGCATCCTGGTGGCCGCCGGGGCCAGCGCCGTCGGCAAGCTGCTCGGCAAGCGGGGCTGGTTCTACCGAGTTGCCGGGCACAACGTGAACGCCATCGACGGACCGGCCGAAACCAACGTCTATCCCGCGAACGTGTCGGCGAAGCTGGCGCCCAAGGACCCGGACCGGGCGTCGGGCCAGATCCGCCGGGCCATCGTCGCGTTGGTCCCAGAGGACATCGGCGCCCGGCTCAGCGGGGTGACGATCATCGACGCCAACGACCTGGGCCGCAACGTGCTCGGGCAGGACAGCGATCGAGACGACGAGTTCTTCGCCGCCCTCTTCGCCGACAACCCGGCCGGTCAAGGCCGGCAGCAAACCCCGGTGACCATTTGTCTCCAGGTCTGAGCCGGTCGCCACGTGGACGAGTTGGTCACCCTCGCCCGGGCCGACGGACCGTACGGGGAGGTGGTGCTGCGACGCCGGTTCGGTGGGGACAGCCACGGAGACTCTGCTCCCGACGAATTCGTCGACGAGTTGATCGTCAACGGCTCCTTCGCCATGGACAGCGCCGAGACCAGCTCGGAGCGCGCCCTGGGCCGATTGCCGTTTCCGTTCTCCGGCGCCCGGGTGTTGCTCGGGGGGCTCGGGCTCGGCTACACGGCGAACGAACTGCTCGATGCCGATGTCGCGACCCTGGAGATCGTGGAGATCGAGCCGGCCCTGGTCGCCTGGGCCCGGCAGCGTCTGACCGTCGGGTTGGGTCGGATCGCCGATGATCCCCGGGTCCGCCTGACGGTCGCCGACATCGCCACGGTGCTCGTCCGGGCGGACGGCGCCACTTGGGACGCGATCATTCTCGACGTCGACAACGGTCCAGACTTCCTCATCCATCAGCAGAACGCCGGCTTGTACTCCTCGAGGGGACTGCGTTCGGCGTACGAGCGGCTGACACCGAGCGGGCTGCTGGCCATCTGGTGCCAAGGACCGAGCCCCGCCCTGCTGGCCACCCTCAACGCGCTCGGGCCGAGCCCAGGTCGGTATCGGCATCGAGTACGGCGGGGCGAGCGGGAGTGGTCGTACGCGATCTACACGGTGCAGCGGACCTCGGTTCCGTAGGCAACAATGAGCGCCATGTCTGTTGAGTTGACGGGTGACTTTCGGATCGAACGCGACACCATGGGCGAGGTACGGGTCCCTGCCGAAGCCCTGTACCAGGCACAGACGCAGCGGGCGATCGACAACTTCCCGATCTCAGGAGTCCCGATCGATCCGGCCCTGATCCGCGCCCTGGGCCTGATCAAGGGCGCAGCGGCGCGGATCAACGCCGATCTGGGCGTGCTCGACCGCGGGATCGCGGACGCGATCCACGGCGCGGCCCAGGAGGTGGCCGGCGGGCGTCACGACCACCACTTCCCACTCGACGTCTTCCAGACCGGTTCGGGAACCTCGAGCAACATGAACGCCAACGAGGTACTGGCCTCTCTGGCGGCCGACAACCTCGCGTCGCCCGTGCACCCGAACGATCACGTCAACGCCTCGCAGTCGAGCAACGACGTCTTTCCCAGCGCCATCCACATCGCCACCACCGACAGCCTCGTCAACAGCCTGGTCCCCAGTCTGCGGCATCTCGAACTCACCCTCGCCACCAAGGCCTCGCAGTTCGCCACCGTCGTCAAGAGCGGCCGGACGCACCTGATGGACGCCACCCCGGTGACACTGGGCCAGGAGTTCGGGGGATACGCGGCGCAGATCCGCTACGGCGTCGAGCGGATCGAGGCCGCCCTGCCCCGGGTAGCCGAATTGCCGCTGGGTGGGACCGCCGTCGGAACGGGCATCAACACCCCGCCCGGCTTCGCCGCGGCCGTCATCGACCTGCTGGCGGAGGAAACCCGGCTGCCGTTCACGGAAGCCCGCGACCACTTCGAGGCCCAGGGCGCCCGTGACGGCTTGGTCGAGGCCTCCGGCGTGCTCCGCACCATCGCGGTGAGTCTGAACAAGATCGCGAACGACCTGCGGTGGATGGGCTCCGGTCCCACCGCCGGTCTGGGCGAGATCCTGCTGCCCGACCTGCAGCCCGGCTCCTCGATCATGCCGGGCAAGGTCAATCCGGTGATGTGCGAGGCGGCGATGATGGTGTGTGCCCAGGTGGTCGGCAACGACACCGCGGTGGCCATCGCCGGCGCCTCCGGCAACTTCGAGCTGAACGTCATGCTGCCCGTGATCGCCCGGAACGTGCTCGAGTCGAGCCGGCTGCTGGCCAACGTCAGCCGGCTGCTGGCCGACCGCTGCGTGGCCGGGATCGTGGCGCAGGTCGAACACTGCCGGCAGCTGGCCGAGTCGTCGCCGTCCATCGTCACCCCGCTGAACCGCTACCTCGGCTACGAGAACGCCGCGGCCGTGGCCAAGACCGCGTTGAAGGAGAACAAGACCATCCGGCAGGTCGTGATCGAGTCCGGCTACGTCGAGCAGGGACTGCTGACCGAGGAGCAGCTGGACGCCGCGCTCGACGTCCTGGCGATGACCCGCCGGCCCCTTTGATTCAGAGCTGCTCGCGGACCCTTCGCGCCTCAGACTCGGTCTTCTTCCTTCCTCGCAGACGAAAAGCATGTCTGCTCACTCGGTCGTCCAGACCTAGCCGGCGCTGCGCTGACGACGCTCGCAGCTATCCTGAGCTGCCCCTTCCTAGACCAGCGAGACGTCCTCCAGCATCTCGGTGACCAGGGCGGCGATCGGGGAGCGCTCGGAGCGGTGCAGGGTGACGTGGGCGAACAGCGGGTGGCCCTTGAGCTTCTCCACCACGGCCACCACGCCGTCGTGGCGGCCGACGCGCAGGTTGTCCCGCTGGGCGACGTCATGGGTCAGCACCACCCGGGAGTCCTGACCGATCCGGCTCAGGACGGTGAGCAGCACGTTGCGCTCCAGCGACTGCGCCTCGTCCACGATCACGAACGCGTCGTGCAACGACCGGCCCCGGATGTGGGTGAGCGGGAGGACCTCGAGCAGACCGCGTTCCAGTACCTCCTCGATCACCACCCGGGAGGTCACCGCACCCAGGGTGTCGAAGACGGCTTGAGCCCAGGGCGCCATCTTCTCGCCCTCGGTGCCGGGCAGGTAGCCCAACTCCTGCCCGCCCACCGCATACAGGGGCCGGAAGACCACGACCTTGGCGTGCTGCCGACGCTCCAGAACCGCCTCGAGCCCGGCGCACAGCGCCAGGGCGGACTTCCCGGTGCCGGCCCGCCCACCCAGCGAGACGATGCCGATTCCCGGATCGAGCAGCAGGTCGAGGGCCACCCGCTGTTCGGCCGACCGGCCGTGCAATCCGAAGGCGTCCCGCTCAGCCTTGATCAGCCGCAGTTCCTTGGTCGGGGTCACGCGGGCCAGGGCGGTGCTGCTGCCGCCCAGCAGCACGACTCCGGTGTGACAGGGCAGGTCGGCGGCGACGGGTAGGTCCAGCGTGCCCGTCTCGTACAGCTCGTCGATCGAGGCGCTGGGCACCTCCAGCTCGGTCATCCCCGTCCAACCCGACTCCACCGCCAGCTCGGCCAGATACTCTTCGGCGGCCAGGCCCACCGCCGAGGCCTTGACCCGCATCGGCAGGTCCTTCGACACCAAACTGACGTCGTGGCCCTCGGCGGCGAAGTTCAACGCCACCGCGAGGATGCGCGAATCGTTGTCACCGAGTCGGAATCCGTCGGGCAGAGCCGACGGGTCGGCGTGATTCAGCTCGACGTGAACCGTGCCGCCGGTGTCGTTCACCGGGATCGGGGCGTCCAGTCTCCCGTGGGCAAGACGCAGATCGTCCAGATGGCGCAGGGCCGCGCGGGCGAAGTAGCCGAGCTCGGCATGATGCCGCTTGGCCTCCAACTCAGAGATCACCACGACGGGCAGGATCACGTCGTGCTCGGCGAACCGGCGCAGGGCGTGCGGGTCGCTGAGCAGCACCGAGGTGTCGATGACGTAGGTCCGGCGGCCGGACCGACTCGAAGGACCAGTTCCGGGGAAATCGGTACTGGGGATGGCGGGACTCGGGGAAGCAGTAGACACGCGGCTGTCCTTCTGCGAGACCGCTGCGAGGCGTCAGTGACCGCCCGCGCCCGGCCCCACGGCTAAGTGGCTGGCCGGGATGCCCGGTCCCGTGAGGGCCCGGTTCTGCCCGTCGAAGGACGGTGCATCGATCGCCTCCCGTACGAGCCGCGGCTTACGACCCGTACGGGAAACGTACGTCCTGGGTCGCGGCTGCACCTCGTGCCACGCCGGATCTTCGCCAGATCGACATCCGGTCGAAACGCGATCCCGCGTCGGTCCGCGGGGGCAGGCCGAGGCTCAGCGGCCGAAGCGGCGCTCGCGCTGACCGTAGGAACGCAGGGCCCGGATGAAGTCGACCTTGCGGAAGTCGGGCCACAGGGCCTCGCAGAAGTAGAACTCACTGTGGGCGGACTGCCACATCAAGAAGCCGGAGAGCCGCTGTTCGCCGGAGGTGCGGATGATCAGATCCGGATCGGGCTGACCCTTGGTGTAGAGGTGCTCGGCGATGTGCTCGATGTCCAGCGACTGGGCCAGTTCCTCGATCGGTGTCCCGTTCCGCGCCTCCTCGGCCAACAGGGACCGGACGGCGTCGCGCAATTCGTGCCGGCCTCCGTAGGACACCGCGACGTTGACCACCATCCCCGGCAGGTCGGCGGTGTCTCGGTCGGCCTGCTTCAAGACCTTGGCCGAATCGCCGGGCAGCAGGTCGAGGGCTCCGACGGGATGCACCCGCCAACGCTGGGTGGCAGCCAGATCGGAAACCATCTTCTCGATCACTCCCAGCAGCGGGCCCAGTTCGCCGGCGTGGATCCGGGAGAAGTTGTCGGTGGAGAGGACCCAGAGCGTCACCACGGGAATGCCGATCTCGTCACACCACTCCACGAAGTCCTTAAGCTTGTCCGCGCCGGCCTGGTAGCCCGCGACCAGCGGCTGGCCGGGCGCATTCGCCCGCGCCCAGCGTCGGTTCCCGTCGGCCAGGACGGCGACATGGCGCGGGAGCCGGGCTCGGTCGAGTTCTGCGATGAGGCGGTGCTCGTAGGTGGCGTACAGCAGACCCGAGGGGTGCAGCCGGTCCAAGAACTCCCGAAACCGCTCCAGTCGGGCCATGATCGGCAGCGTAGTCCCGTAGCTGGCGAATCGGGGGGCGGGTCTCCGGCTGGTTACGATACCGTAGGTTACGCTGAGTCAAGTTATTCGAGAACGAGGATGGGTATGGAACGTCTGGCCATGAAGCGACCAGTCGATCCGCCGTTGGCGGCCGAGAGCGATGCGCGCGATGAGGGCCTGGATGTCGTCATCGCCCAGGTCAAGCCTCGGCTGCGCGGCTGGCTGCATGCGGTGACGGCGCCGCTCGCCGCGGCGGCCGGCACCGTGCTCGTGGTCCTCGCGCCGACCAGCCCCGGCAAGGTCGGTGGCGCGGTCTTCCTGGCCGCCTCGCTGATGCTGTTCGGCACGAGCGCCCTGTACCACCGGCTCAGCTGGGGCCCGCGCGGCGAGGCCCTGCTCCGCCGGATGGACCACGCCAACATCTACGTCTTCATCGCCGCGACCTACACCCCGCTGGCGTTGCTGGCTCTGCCGCCCGCATCACGCAACGTGCTGCTGGTGCTGATCTGGACCGCCGCGCTGATCGGGCTCGGCTTCCGGCTGATCTGGCTGGGCGCCCCGCGCTGGCTCTACACGGCGCTGTACCTGCTGATGGGGTGGGCGGCCGTCGGCTGGCTGCCTCAGATCTACGCCAACGGTGGACCGGCGGTCTTCTACCTGATCATCGCGGGCGGGCTGCTCTACACGGCCGGCGCGATCGTCTACGGACGCAAACGCCCGAATCCCTGGCCGACCTGGTTCGGGTTCCACGAGATCTTCCACAGCTTCACGATCTTGGCCTTCGTCGCCCACTACATCGCAATCTCGCTGCTCACCTACGCCGGCTAGGACCCTCACCCTCCCCGCTGCTCGAGATCCTCGTTCCTGCTCGAGTTGCAACTAAAGCACGAACGAGGAACTCGAGCAGCTCAGGCGAGTTGAGCGAGCAGGGCGTCGACGTCAGTGACGGGGAGTCGGCAGACGAAACTTCGGCAGACGTATGCGGTCGGGAGTCCGCCGAGCAGGGGTCGGTCGGCCAACAGCGGTATCTCGGGCTGATCCGGCTCCCCGACCACCACCACCGAGCCGGCCGGTGCCGCCCGATGAGCCGCCCGCGCCAGCGCCGCCCGGCGCGGGTCGTCCACCCCGCCCACGACGGCCACCTGTACGGGGGGCCGTCGGATCCGGCTGACCGCGTGGGCCAGTAACCAGCCGGCGAAGCGCGGAGCCTGCCGGATCAGGGCCCCGGCGCTCCGTTCGGCCGCCTCCGCCCGGTCGGCGTACTCACCCTTCCCGGTGAGCTCGGCCAGCAGCGCCAGCGCGTGCACGGCCGTGCTCAAGCCTGAGGGAGTGGCGTTGTCGGTCGGATCCATGGGCCGGGTGTACAGCGCCTCCGCGTCGGCGGCAGTGTCGTAGAAGCCGCCTGCCCCGTCGTCGAACTCCCCGACGACGACCGCGATCAGCTGTTCGGCACGGCGGACGAGCACCGGGTCGGCGGTCGCCGCAGCCAGCCGGGTGAACCCCAAGGCCAGCGCGGCATAGTCCTCCAGCGTGCCGGACGCCGCGCCCACGACGCCGTCTCGGGACGTCCTCCGCAACCGGTCCCCAACCCAGTGGACTCGCCACAACAACGCCGCCGCTTCGGCCGCCATCGCCAGCCAGTCCGGCCGGTCGAACACTGTGCCCGCCTGCACGAGGGAGTCGATCAGCCACCCGTTCCAGGCGGCGACGATCTTGTCGTCCCGGCCTGGTCGCGCGCGCCGCTCGCGGGCGGCGCGGAGTTTGTTCCGGATCGCGGCCCAGCGTTCTGGATCGACGTCGGTGCGGTACTGCAGGGTGGACAGGCCGTGTTCGAAGGTTCCGGCCTCGGTCACCGAGGCGACCTCGGCAGCCCAGCGGCCATCCACCTCGCCGAGCACCTCGGACAACTGTGCCGGTGACCAGGCGTAGAACGCCCCTTCGGTGAGCCGGCCGTCCTCGTCGGCGGAGTCAGCGTCCAGGCTGGCCGCGAACCCGCCCTCGGCCGATTGCATCTCGGTCCGGAGCCAAGCCACCGTCTCCTCGACCACCCGGGCCGCCAGCGGGTCTTCGGTGAGCCGCCAGAGGTGCGTGTACGGGCCGAGCAAGAGCGCGTTGTCGTACAACATCTTTTCGAAGTGCGGCACCACCCAGGCGCGATCGACGCTGTAACGGGCGAAGCCGCCGGCCAGCTGGTCGTAGATGCCGCCCCGGGCCATCGCCGCCAGGGTGCCGGCGGCCATCGTCAGCGCTGCCGGGTGATCGCCGTCGTCGCCGATCCGCAGCAGCGCCTCGAGGAGCATCGACGGCGGGAACTTGGGGGCGCCACCGAAACCGGCGTAGGTCTGGTCGAAGTCCCGGCGAAGCAAGGTGACCGCTGCCGCACAATCCGCGTCACTGATGGTGTGCGCGGCCAGGGCGAACCGCCGGCCGGCCAGCTCGGTCTCGATCGCGTCGGCGCTGGTCAAGACCTCGGACCGACGCTCGGTCCAGGCCGAGCTGACGGCGTCGAGAACCTGCCCGAAAGACGGCAGACCGTGCCGCGGGCTGGGCGGGAAGTAGGTGCCGGCGTAGAACGGCCGCCGATCCGGGGTCAGGAAGACACTCATGGGCCACCCGCCCTGACCGGTCAGCGCCTGGGTCGCCGTCATGTAGACCGCGTCGACGTCGGGCCGCTCCTCCCGGTCCACCTTGACGGGCACGAAGCGGGCGTTGATCAGCTCGGCCGTCGCCGGGTCCTCGAAGGATTCGTGCGCCATCACGTGACACCAATGGCACGCGGCGTAGCCAACACTGAGGAACACCGGCACCCCACGACGGTCGGCCTCCGCGAAGGCGTCGTCCGACCACGGCTGCCAGGCGACGGGATTGTCGGCGTGCTGCAACAGGTACGGGCTGGTCGAGCCCGCCAGCCGATTGGCGGGAATCACCTCAGCGGGAGTCGGCGCGACCGGTCTCGGGGCTGGAATCCTCGGCTTCCGCCGCGCGCTCGGCCTCGATGTCGTCCGGGGTACGGATCTTCCGCATCTGCCGCTGCATGCTCAAGAACAGGAACACCAACGCCACGAGCAGCAGCACGGTGATCAACAGTGGGGTCCAGCCGGGCTTGACGATGTTGGGATCGATGTTGGGCTCGACCTCGAGCAGAACCCCCAGGAAGGTGCTCGGAGCGGTCATACCTGCACTGTACTCGCGCGATCCGCTCCGGCCGGCACGGCGATTCCGGCGAACAAGTCGTCCTCCGGCAGGCTGACGGCCACCCGGGTCCGCGCCAGTTCCCAGTCCTCGGTGGACCAGGCGCGGCGGTGGATATGCAACGGGACCGAGAACCAGGAACCCTCCGGATCGACCTGGGTCGCGTGCGCCAGCAGGGCCTGGTCCCGGATGGGGAAGTACTCTGCACACTCCACCCGTGTGGTCATCCGCTCGGCGTGCTTCGGATCGATCTTCCAGGTGGCCAACCGCTCGGCGTACGGCCCCTCGAACCCGGCGGCGATCATGGCCTCGTTCAGCGCGACCGTCCGGTCGTAGTGGAAGCCGAACTGGTAGTAGAGCTTCGGCACGGCCCACGGGGAGCCCAGCTCGGGATGGGCGTCGGGATCGGCGGCCGCGTCGTAGGCCGCGACACTGACCTGGTGGCACATGATGTGGTCGGGGTGCGGGTAGCCGCCGTTCTCGTCGTACGTGGTCATCACGTGCGGCCGGAAGGATCGGATCAGTTTGATCAGCGGGAGACTCGCCTCGGACACGTCCAAGGTGGCGAACGATCCCGCGGGAAGTGGCGGCACCGGATCCCCTTCGGGCAGCCCGGAGTCGACGAAGCCGAGCCAGACCTGTTCGATGCCGAGAATCTGCCGCGCGCGGTCCATCTCGGCTCGCCGGATCTCGGCGATGTTGGCCAACACGTCGGGCCGGTCCATGGCCGGGTTGAGGATCGAACCCCGCTCGCCGCCGGTGCAGGTGGCCACCACCACCTCGACCCCTTCGGCTACGTACTTGGCGGTCGTGGCCGCACCCTTGCTGGACTCGTCGTCGGGATGCGCATGGACGTGCAGCAACCGCAACCGCTCGCCCGAGGCGTCGGTCCGAGGTGTGCGCAGGTTCATAGCCGCCGATTTTGCCATCACAATGGATGAGTGGTGCAGACCGGAGCAGACGCTGGACTGTCGGCGGCCGACGCCGAACGCCTGCGCCTTCGGTACCCCCGACCGCGGCTGCCCCGACCGCTGCTCGTCGCGCTCGTCGCCGTCGGCGTGCTTGTCGCCGGCGGCTGGCTGATCTGGGTGGCCAGTGTCCGTTCCGCACCCCCGGTCGCGGCCAGGATCACGGCGTACACCGTCGTGTCGGACACGCGGATCACCGCCACGCTGACCGTGGATCGGCCCGATCCTTCCCGGCCGGTCGCCTGTCGGGTGCTGTCCCAAGCTGTCGACTATCAGCCGGTGGCCGAGGAGCTGGTCCGGATCCCGGCCTCGCCGTACCGGGTCGTCGACGTCCAGGTCGAGCTGACGACCCTGCGCCGGGCCACCACGGCCGTGGTCAAGGACTGCTCATTGATCTGACGGCTCGGACCGAAATTGCTAAGCTGGTCGGATGTCTGAGAACGTGCGCCAGGCGGTCTGGTTGACCCAAGAGGCCTACGACAAGCTGAAGTCCGAGCTGGACCAGCTGTCCGGTCCGGGGCGAGCCGAGGTGACGGCCAAGATCGCGCAAGCGCGGGACGAGGGTGACCTGCGGGAGAACGGCGGTTACCACGCGGCCCGGGAGGAGCAGGGCCAGCAGGAGGCCCGGATCCGCCAGCTGCAGGACATGCTCCGGCGTGCCGAGGTGGGTGAGGCCTCGGCCGACCCCGACGAGGTCGCCCCCGGAACGCAGATCACGATCGCTTTCGACGGCGACACGTCCGACACCGACACCTTCGTGCTGGGTAGCCGGGAACTGCTCGGACTGGACGGCGCGGTCGACGAAACCAACGTCTACAGTCCGCAGTCGCCGCTCGGCGCGGCCATCCTGGGCAAGCGGAAGGGCGACGAAGCCTCCTACGCCGCGCCGAACGGCACATCGATCAACGTCACCATCGTCGACGTCCAGCCCTTCCGGCCCTAGCCCGACGAGTCAGGCAGATCGGCCAGCAGTCGCTGCGCCTCCGCCGGGGCCAACGCCCCGGCGGCCACCTCGGACAGGATCTGCTCCCGGTTCAGCGGCGCGGGCTCCGGTTCGCCGGACAGGCCGAGCTTGTCCAGCAGTTGGCCCACCCGCAGCCGAGCCGTCGGGTATGAGACGCCGAGGTGCTTCTCGACCTCCCGCATGTTGCCGCGGGAGCGTAGGAACACCCGGAGCATCGTGGCGTCGGCGTCGTCGAGGGAGCAGAACGGGCAGACCGTGAAGACGCCGGCCAATTCACTACCGCAGGAACGGCACCCCAGCCGGGTGACGGCGAGGTGATCGCCGCACACCGGACAGTCACTGGGGGCGCGGTGTCCGTGCCGCTCGGGGTCGACCGGACGCCGGGGTCGCTCGGTCACGCGGGCTCGTCGGCGGCGACGCGGTCCGAGCCGACCCGCACCTGGGCGTAACCCATCACGACCTCGACGTCGAGCCGGGCGCTGCCGTTGCCCATCACGACCTCGTCCCCGAGACCGTTGTGGCCGCCGGTCCAACTGATCTTGCCCAGCTGCGCATCGCCTTTGATCGTGACGTTGGAGTCGTCGGCCAGCTCCAGATTGAGCGAGCCGGACTCGGCCCGGATCCGGGAGCGCCCGGTCTTGATCGCACCCTTGATGGTGGCCTGACCGGCCTGCACCAACACGTCGTTGATCTCCTGGACGTCGAGCAACTTCGCGCCGCCGGCGGTCACGCGGACCTTGCCGAGATGCGGCAGCCGCTCGGTGTTGAGGCTGCCGGCCGTCACCTCCACATCGACGATGATGTTCGGGTTGACCCGCAGGAACAGCTCCTTGCCGAGACCCAGCGAGCGGAAGTCGTCCAGACTCCGGGGGGCGCGCAGGATGCTGAAGCCGTCGATGGACGAGCCGACCTCGCCGTCGCTGGACACCTCGAGAACGACGCCGTTCCGACGGAGGACGTGGGGTCCGTCGGCAGACAGGGTCGCGACCGAGGTCTCACCCACGATCCGGACCCGGCGGCCGACGGCCCGGACGGTGATCCGCTCCACGCCGCCGGTGTTGACCTTGCGGCGGGACGGCTCGGGCGGAGCCTCCGCCGGGCCGGGTTCGCTGTGGAAGCTCTCCTTGGTGAAGCTGGTGTACTGCGGCCGGTCGGTGGCCGAGGCCCATGCATCCTCCGTGTCGCCCTCGCCCCTCTCGCGGGCGAGCTGTTCGTTGCTCGGCTCGTTCGTGGAGGATTCAGCGACGGGCGAGGGCTGGGCGGCGGTCGCCTTGAGGGCGTCGATGCGCCGGGCGGCCTCGGCGGCGTCGATCCGTCCGGAGGCCAATTCCTCCAGGATCGCGGTGAGATCAGGTTGCGGGCTCATGCCTCGAACCCTAATCCCGCTTTTCACTATTGATAAGTCCCGGTTTCTCATTTCGGGGCCGAGTCAGGGTGAAACCGTAGAGAGAACGAGATCCACTACGCTCTGGCTCACTGTGGGAACCGTCACTTGCATGGACCATGCACATAGTCATATGTTTGTGTTATGCAAACACCAGATTCCCATGCGGTCGAGACGGTGTTGCACGGACTGCTCAGCGTCGGACGGATGTTCCGGCAGGGTGGCGCGCAGGATTCTCTCGACCCCGGCACCTTCTGGCTGCTGAAGACGATGGCGTCGTCCGGTCCCCTGCGGGTGACCGAGGTCGCCAGCTCCGTCAACCTCGACCCGTCGACCGTGTCCCGGCACCTCTCGCAGATGGAGCGCTCCGGTCTGATCGACCGCACCCCGGACCCCGACGACGGTCGGGCCCAACTGGTCGCCGTCAGCGCCGAGGGTCGACAACAGCTCGAGGCCGCGTTCGCCCGGCGCCGGGAACTGCTGGCCCGCAGTCTGGCCGACTGGGACCCCCACGACCTCGCCGAGTTCGAGCGACTGCTGAACAAGTTCGCGCGGGCCATCGAATCCAGCACCCCGAAGAAGGAAGAACCTCAACCATGAGCAAGTCGAAGGCGACGAGCCCGCCCGCGACCGGGGACTACCTGAGCCACCGGCAGATCCTGGTGGTGATGAGCGGCCTGATGGCCGGAATGTTCCTGGCCGCCCTGGACCAGAGCATCGTCGGCGTCGCGTTGCCCAAGATCACGTCCGAGCTGGGTGGCCTGGACAAGTTGTCGTGGGTCGTGACCGCGTACCTGTTGACCTCTACGGCGGCCACTCCGCTGTGGGGCAAGATCTCCGATCTGCGGGGCCGGCGACCGGTCTTCCAGGCCGCCATCGTGGTCTTCTTGATCGGGTCGTTGATCTGCGCCTTCGCCGGCAACATCGAGGTGATGATCCTCGGGCGTGCCGTTCAGGGACTGGGCGGCGGCGGTCTGATGTCGCTGGCCCTTGCCGTGATCGGCGACGTCATCCCGCCGCGCGAGCGCGGGAAGTACCAAGGACTCTTCGGGGCCGTGTTCGGGGTTTCCTCGGTGGCCGGACCGCTGCTGGGTGGCCTGTTCACCGACACGCTCGGCTGGCAATGGATCTTCTTGATCAACATCCCGATCGGGATCGCCGCCCTGGTCGTCACCTCACTGGCGTTGAAGCTGCACCATGTCCGACGCGAGGCGTCGGTCGACTACCTCGGGGCCGCGACGATCGTCGTGTCGGTGACCAGCCTCATCCTGTACCTGAGCTGGGCCGGTCCCGATCTGGGCTGGACGTCCGCGCTCGGGATCGGGCTGCTCGTGACCGCGGTGGGCTGCGCCCTCCTGTTCGCCTTCGTCGAAACCCGCGCCAAGGAACCGATCCTGCCGCCGGAGCTGTTCCGGCACTGGACGTTCGTCTCCAACATCCTGTTCGCCATGATCATGGGCGTTGGCATGTTCGGTGGGTTGATCTACCTGCCGATCTATCTGCAGGCGGTGAAAGGGATGTCGGCCACGGAGTCCGGCCTGGCCATGTTGCCGCTGATGGTGGGTATCTTCGCCACCTCGATCGGCGGCGGTCAGATCATGGCCCGCACCGGTCGGTACAAGTGGATGCCGATCACCGGTTCCCTGGTGGTAGGCGGTGCCCTCGTTGCCCTCTCCCAGCTCGAGCTCGACACGTCGTACCTGATGCTGGCGGTGATCATGTTCTTCTTCGGTGCCGGGCTCGGCCTGACCATGCAGGTCGTGGTGACCGCGGTGCAGAACAGCGTGGACCGTCGCAACATGGGCGCCGCCACCGCGGCGGTGGCCTTCTTCCGGACCATGGGTGGTGCGATCGGCACCGCCCTGTTCGGCGCGATCTTGAACATCCGGCTCGGGCACTACCTGGAGCAGATCGTGCCGCCCGCGGCGGCCGGCCAGCTGGGCAGTGTGGCGGCCTCGGCCAACGATGTCAGCGCCATCCAGTCCCTGGCCGAGCCCGTCAAGACCTGGGTCCTGACCGCCTTCACCGCAGCGATGGACGACGTGTTTCTGGTCGCTGTCCCGTTCATGGCCGTCGGCTTCCTGATCGCGCTGACCATGCGCGAGAAGCCGCTGGCCACCCGTCTGTCGGCTGAGCCACCCGCGACCCAGAGGCCAGTCGCCGAGCCGGTCGCCGAGCCGGTCGGCGCCGTCAAGCTCTGACAACTGTGCGGCGCGGAATTCGGACTCCTGCGTCACTGCCGATTACTATCGGACGAGTATTTGCCAATTCCAGGCCGAGCATTCACGAGACCGAGGACGCGATGACCAGGTGGGCCACCAGATCAACCGCAGCGGGGGCTGCCGCGGTGCTTCTGACCCTAACGCTCAGCACGACCCTGGTCGGCTGCGGGGCCATCCCTACCCCGGCGGCAGGCGGCGAGCGGCCGGCTGCTAGCGCGCCGGTCCCCGACGCAACCGGAAGCGGGTCAGCGAGCCCCACCCAGAAGGCGACGCCGAGCCCGTCCGAGCCGCCGGCTGCCGAGCCCGTCACCTTCGTCAGCAACGTCGAAGACGGCAAGGGCAAGGTCAAGGTCAGCACCCTGGTCAGTGTCAAAGCCAAGAACGGCACCCTGCAGAAGGTGGCCTTGAGCTACCGCGGTGTCACCCGGGCGGGGAAGCAGATCACCGGCACCGTCGACGGTGCCCTCGCCAAGGACAAGGCGAGCTGGACCGCGACCGAGCGCCTGGAGCCCTCGTCCACGTACACGCTGACAACCACGGGCGAGAACGCAGAAGGCGACTCCGAGACCGACAGGTCGTCCTTCCGGACCGCGCAACTGACGGCCGACGAAGAGACCTACGCCACGATCTCCCCCGCTCCGGACAGCGATCCGGTCGGGATGGGCATGCCCGTCATCATCACCTTCGACCTGCCGGTCGCGGACCGGGCGGCGTTCGAGAAGCAGTTGCGGGTCCAATCCACGCCGGCCCAAGAGGGTACGTGGAGCTGGCTGTCCGACACCGAGGTGCGGTACCGCCCCAAGAACTGGTGGAAGCCGGGCACCAGGGTCAAGGTTTCCGCCGACATCAACGGGGTCGCCGCCGGGAACGGCATCTACGGACAGCGCGCGGTCGCGACCGACTTCACCGTGTCCAAGAGGACGCTGCTGACCCGGGTCAACCTGAAGACGCACGTGGCGAAGGTGTACATCGACGGCAAGAAGGCGCGCACCATCCCGATCAGCGCCGGCAAGCCCGGCTTCGCCACCCGGAGTGGCGTGAAGCTGATCATGGACAAGCGGCCGCTGGTGCGGATGACCGGAGTCTCGATCGGGATCAGGGAAGGTTCGTCGGAGGACTTCGACCTCAAGGTCCGTTATGCCATGCGGATCACCGCCAGCGGTGAATACCTGCACGCCGCGCCGTGGAACGCGAGTCGCTTCGGCAACTCCAACGGCAGCCACGGCTGCGTCGGGATGAGCACGTCCAACGCGATCTGGCTGTACAACAAGGTCCGCAGCGGCGACCCGGTGATCACCACCGGTAGCAGCAAGGGAATGGAGCAGGGCAACGGCTACGCCGATTGGGACATCTCCTACGCCCAGTTCAAGGAGGGTTCGGCTCTCTAACCGGCGGGCTGACCCGGACGGGCCTCCGACGCCGGGAGCAGCACCGGCTGGTCGGCCGGTAGCTGCCGCAGTTCCTGGATGAAGGCCTTGGTGAACGCCAGGATCGGGATCGACACCAACGCTCCGACGATGCCACCGACGATGATGCCGACCGCGATGCCGAGGAGCACCGCCAGCGGGTGCAGCTTGACCGCCCGGCCCAGCAGCAAGGGCTGCAGGATGTGGCCCTCCAGCTGCATCACCACGATGATCCCGGCCAGCATGATCAGCGCCTGGACCCAGCCGAGGGCGACCAGGGCCACCACCACGGCCACGAAACCGGACACGAAAGCACCGACGAGCGGAATGAAGGCGCCGATGAACACCAAAGCGGCCAGGGCCGGGGCCAGCGGCACGCCGAGGATGAGAGCCACGATCAGCACCCCGACGGCATCGACCAAAGCGACCAGGATGGTGGCCCGGACGAAGGCGGACAGTGCCTGCCAGCCGCCCAGCGCGGCCGTGTCGACCCGCAGACGCGTGTGGGCCGGGAAGAACCGGAGCAGGAACGTCCAGATGCCGCGCCCGTCGTACAGGAAGTAGAAGACGGCGAACAAGGTGATGGCCACCCCGGCCAGGAAATGCCCCACCTGGCTGCCGATGGTCTGAACCCACATGGCGATGGTGCTCTGACTGCTGGCCAGGAATTCCTGGATGCGCGGCACCCATTCGCCGAGGCTCATCCAGCTCTCGTCGATCGGTAGCGGACCTTCCCGCAACCAGGTCATCAATGTGTTGAAACCGGCCACCACATTGGACGACAACGCCGGGGCCTGGCGGGCGATCTGGGTGCCGATCAGGGCAAGCGCTCCGACGATCAAGGTCAGGCCCCCGAGGACCGAGATGGCGGCGGCCGCCGCCCGCGGCAGTCCCCACGAGGTGAGACGCTTCGCGACGGGGAACAGCATCGCCGCCAGCAAGGTGGCCACCGCTACCGGGACGACGACCTCCGACAGGTAACGCAACAGCCAGCCGAGAGCCAACGCCAGTGCCGCGATCAGCAGCACCCGCCACGACCAGCTGGCCGCGATCTGAAGTCCGCGGGGAACGTCGCGGTCGAAGGCCCGGGAGTTGGTCTGGGTCACCTGGACGACCGGAGCAGCCCTGTTCTCGGGATGTTTCAGCGACGGGTCGATCGGTGGATCCGCCGGGTCGTCGACCGTTCCGGGCCCATCGGCAACCGATCGGTCCGTGATCTTCTTCGCGATCGCCACCCGAACCTCCTTCAACGCCGAGCGGACGTCTCAACCGTAACGGGTGGTTCCGGCTCTGTTGGGCTGCGACGGCACACTAGGCCGGTGGCGAGATCGGCGCGGGCGCGACAGTGGCTCCGCGGTCGGACCGCTCTCCCCCGCGACGTCCTGGTCCTCGGCGTGATCGCCTTCTGCGTGGCGGTCGGGTTCGGGGTGCTGGTGCCGGTGTTGCCGGTCTTCGCCCGGACCTTCGGCGTCGGGAACGTCGCCGTCGGCGCCGTGATCTCGATGTTCGCCTTGATGCGCCTGGTGGCCAGCCCGCTCTGCGGCCGGCTGATCGCTTGGACCGGCGAGCGCACGATCCTGGCTACCGGCATCTTCATCGTGGCCGCCTCCAGCGGCTTGGCGGGGATAGCCCAGAGTTACGCCCAGCTGCTGGTGCTGCGCGGGGTCGGCGGCGTCGGCTCGGCGATGTTCACGGTGTCGGCGATGACCCTGCTGCTCGGTTCGGTGGATCCAGGCCGACGTGGGCGGGCGATGGGTGTGTTTCAGGGCGGTTTCCTGTTGGGCGGGATGACCGGGCCCGCGGTCGGGGCTCTGCTGGCCTTGATCTCGCTGACCGCGCCGTTCTTCTTCTACGCCGGCACGCTGGTGGTGGCCGGTTCGGTGGGGCTGCTGCTGCTCAGCCGTGGCCGCTCGGCCGCTCCGGCCGACGGCCAGCCGGGGGTCCGGCCGCTCCGGGAGGTGGTTCGGGATTCCCGTTTCCAGGCGGCTTGCCTGACCAATCTGGCCTCGGGCTGGACGTCCCAAGGGGTCCGCTCCGCGCTCGTTCCGGTCTTGGTCGTCGAGGTGTTGAACCGGCCTCCCTCGTGGACCGGCATCGCCTTCGCCTGCGCGGCGGTGACTCAGACCATCGCGATCGGACCGGCCGGAGCGTTCGTCGATTCGGTCGGACGACGGCCGGCCATGGTGGGGGGCGGTCTCCTGGCCGGGACTTCGATCCTGGTGGTGCCGTTCGCCCCGAACGTGGTGGTGTTGACCGTTGCACTCTGCGTCTTCGGGGTGGCGTCGGCGTTTCTCGGCACGGCGCCCGCCGCCGCGGTCGGCGACGCCGCCGGCGGCCGCGGGGGGACGGCGGTCGCGGTGTTCTCCATGTGCTCCGACGTGGGGGCGATCGTCGGCCCGGTCGTGGCGGGGCTGCTGGCCGACCAGTTCTCCTATGGAGCGGCGTTCGGCGTGTCCGCCGGTCTGGTGTTGCTGGCGGCCGTGTACGCGCTACGGATGCCGTCGGGCATCGTCGGCCGGGCGGAGGTGACCGACAATGACCGCACGGCCGTTGACTGAACTGGTCGCCCCGGACTGGGCCGAGGCCCTGGCCCCGGTCCAGCCGGCGGTGACCGAGGCGGGACGGTTCCTCCGCGCCGAGCTGGCGGCCGGGCGTGGCTATCTGCCGGCGGGACCCCAGGTGCTGCGGGCGTTCAGCCGGCCGCTCTCCGAGGTGCGGGTGCTGATCGTCGGCCAAGACCCTTACCCGACCCCGGGACATCCGGTCGGGCTGTCGTTCTCGGTGGCACCCGAGGTGCGACCGATTCCGCGCAGCCTCGCCAATGTCTATCGCGAGCTGCAGGACGACCTCGGCATCGAGCCGTGTCCGCACGGCGACCTGAGTGGCTGGTTCGAGCAAGGGGTGCTGCTGTTGAACCGCGTGCTGACCGTCCAACCCGGGAAGTCCGGCTCCCACCGCGGACGGGGTTGGGAGCAGGTCACGCAGCGGGCCATCGAGGTACTGGCGGCCCGCGGCGGCCCGCTGGTCGCCATCCTGTGGGGTCGCGACGCCCAGAACCTCGTCCCGCTGCTCGGCGATGTTCCCTATCTGGCGAGCGCACACCCCTCGCCGCTGTCGGCCCGCAGCGGCTTCTTCGGATCACGCCCCTTCAGCCGGGCCAACGAGCACCTCGTCCGGACCGGTGCCGACCCGATCGACTGGCGCCTCGCGCACCCGGCGCTCTGAGCACCAGGTGGATTGACCCTTCGACGAGCTCAGGACGCGAGCGCCTGGTCGAGGTCGGTGATGAGGTCGTCGGCGTCCTCGATGCCGACGCTGAGCCGGATCAGATCCGGAGGCACCTCGAGTTCGGTTCCGGCGACCGAGGCATGGGTCATCCGGCCGGGGTGTTCGATCAGCGACTCGACCCCGCCCAGGGACTCCCCGAGGATGATCACCTTCGTCTTGGCGCACACCTCCAGTGCGGCTGCTTCACCGCCACGCACCCGGAAGCTCACGATGCCGCCCGAGCGGCGCATCTGGCGCTTGGCCAGGTCGTGGCCCGGATGGCTGACCAGGCCTGGGTAGTAGACCTCGGTCACCGCTTCGTGCTCAGTGAGATAGGCGGCCACCTGCTCCGCGTTGTCGCTGTGCCGTTCCATCCGTACGGCCAGCGTTCTCAGCCCCCGCAGCACCAGCCAGGAGTCGAACGGGCTGGCCACCGCGCCCAGCGCATTGTGGTGGAACGCGATCTGTTCACCGAGCGCCGCATCCGCGACCACCAGCGCGCCGCCGACCACGTCGGAATGGCCACCGCAGTACTTGGTGGTCGAGTGGACCACCAGGTCGGCTCCCAACTCCAACGGCTGTTGCAGATAGGGCGAGGCGAACGTGTTGTCGACCACCACCAACGCGCCCCGGGCGTGCGCCAGCTCGGCGATGGCCGCGATGTCGGCGATGTTGAGCAGCGGGTTGGTCGGTGTCTCGACCCACACGGCGATGGTCTCCCCCGGCATGATGGCCGCCTCGACCGCGGCAAGGTCGACCAGCGAGACCGAGTCGACCTTGAGCCCCCATTTCTCGTACGCGCGGGCGAACAGCCGGAATGACCCCCCGTAGGCGTCGTTGGGCAGCACCAGATGTCCGCCCGGTCGCCCGATCGTGCGCAGCAAGGTGTCCTCCGCGGCCAGTCCGCTCGCGAAGGCGAAACCTCGACTCCCACCCTCCAACGCCGCCAGGCACTCCTCCAGCGCCGTCCGGGTCGGATTGGCCGAGCGTGAGTACTCGTATCCGCCGCGCAGACCACCGACTCCGTCCTGGGCGAAGGTCGAGGTCGCGTAGATCGGCGGCACCACGGAGCCCGTGGTCGGGTCTGGCGCCTGGCCGGCATGGATGGCTCGGGTGGAGAAACCCGGTGAATCGCTCATCTGTCGAGGTTATCCACCGGGAACAGAGTGAATCCGGGTCGTGTTGCACGCAGCAGAACATCGCACCAGAAGGAGCAGACTCAGAAGATGTTGTTCTCGCGCCAGAAAGTCACCATGGTCGAGCCGGACCGGGCCCTGCGCGGCCGGGACCGCCCGGTATTGCCGGAGCCGACCTTCCACGAGATCTTCGGCATCCCGGTCCAGACCGTTCCCGCCGGATCCGAGGTCGCCTACCTCGCGCTCGGTTGTTTCTGGGGGGCCGAGAAGTTGTACTGGCAAGCGCCCGGTGTCACCAACACCGCGGTGGGGTACGCCGGTGGCTTCACCCCGAACCCCACCTACGAAGAGGTGTGCAGCGCCAAGACCGGGCACACCGAGATCGTCAAGGTGAGCTACGACCCGAACAAGATCAGTTACGAGCAGTTGCTGAAGATCTTCTTCGAGAACCATGACCCGACGCAGGGCATGCGGCAGGGCAACGACGTCGGTACCCAATATCGGTCGGCGATCTACACCACCACGCCCGAGCAGGCCGAGACGGCGGTACGGGTGCGCGAGGAGTACCAGACCGCGTTCCATCGGTCCGGCTTCGGTGACATCACCACCGAGATCAGGGCCACTCCAGACTTCTTCTACGCCGAGGACTACCACCAGCAGTACCTGGACAAGAACCCTTTCGGTTACTGTCCCGTGCATGCCACCGGAGTCACCTGCAACTGATGCGGTCCGCCAGCCGGGCACCGAACCCTCCGCCCGGCTGGCGGCGACCGTGCTCGACGCCCCCCACGCCGGCGAGTTGGCCGCCTTCTACGCCGAACTGCTCGGATGGACCACCTTCGAGGCCGAGCAGGACTGGGCGCGGATCGGACCGAACGACGGCGGTCGGCCCGGGCTGTCGTTCCAGCGCGAGCCGAACTTCCAACCGCCGACCTGGCCCAGCCGTACCGACCGGCAGCAGATGCAGGTCCACCTGGACATTCTCGTCGAGGACCTGGACGCCGCGGTGGCGCGCGCCGAGGCACTGGGCGCCCAGCAGGCCGACTATCAACCTCAAGACGGGGTGCGCGTCATGACGGACCCGGTGGGCCACGTCTTCGATCTGTTTGTCGCCGGTGCCTGACGGCGGCGGGGCTGGATATAGGCAGGGGCCGAATAGGCGGCGGGGACCGTTCGCCTTCACCCGAGGACGCATCGCCCAGGTCGTGGCCATCGTCGCTGTGGGGATCACGGGCGCTTTCTTGCCCTACCTGTTCCTGGTCTACGAGAACTACACGTCGGAGGTGGTCCGTGCGACCTACCCCTTGTGGCCGGCCGCTGGCCTGCTGAGCGTGCTCAACCTCACGTATCTCCCCTCGGCCGCCGAAAGCCTCGACCAGCTGCAACGCGGCGTGGACCTGATGAGCCTCGGAGCGCACGCCCACCAGGTCGGTCTGGTGATGGCCGTGCTGACCGCCTGGGGCCTGTTCATGGACGAGATCAACAAGTTCTTGTGGTGGCCGCTGCATCTCGCGGGGTGGATCCTGAGCCTGGGCACCTTCGCCTTGATCATCGGCTGGCTGCTGCTCCGGGCGGTCCAGGTGGACGTACAGATCCTCGTCGGCTGGGTGCCGTTGCTGGCCGCCGGGATTCTGACTCTGGTGTTCACCTTTCGGTCCCGATCGCGGATCGACACCTACCGGGGTGCTTGACCGGTCAACGATCCGAACGCCCTCCGTGCGTCAGAGGGCGTCGCGGGCGAATGTGTCGCACGTGTTCGGGTCGCCGCTCCGGAAACCCTGGTCCACCCACTTCTGCCGCAGGGCAGAGGAACCGTGGGTCCAGCTCTCCGGCGACACCTGGCCGCGCGCCCGCTCCTGGATCCGGTCGTCACCGACCGCTGCGGCCGCGTCCAGGGCGTTCTCGAGATCTGTCCGGCTGACCTCGGCGATGGGAGATCTCGGGTCCCTGGTGGCCTGGGAGAACCAGACCCCGGCGTAGCAGTCGGCCTGCAGTTCCAGGCGTACGGCCGGCGACTTCGGCCCGGTGGTCTGGCCCTGGGACTGCACCTGCCGCATGGTGCCCGTCAGGTTCTGGATGTGGTGCCCGAACTCGTGGGCAAACACGTACGCCTCGGCGGCGTCACCGCCCTTGGCCCCGAGCTCGGTCTCCAATTGGTCGAAGAAGCCCAGATCGAGATACACGGTGGTGTCCCCCGGGCAGTAGAACGGGCCGACGGCGGAAGTGGCGGTACCACAGGCCGTGCTCACGCGGCCGGTGAACGGCTTGACGTCGATCTCTTGGTAACCCTGCAGCTCCGTCGACCAGTAGGCCTGGATCGAATTGGTGTAAGCCACGAACCGGCAGTCACGATCCTTGCCGATGTCGGAACCCTGCCGGCACTGGACGAACGGGGTCGAGCCGCTCGACGATCCCGGACCGGCCTGGGTGCCGGGAGACCCCAGAATGTCGTTCGGGTTCAAGCCCAGCAACAGGGCGAGGACCAAGACCACCAGCCCGGCACCGCCCCCCAGCGCGATCTTGCCGCCGGTGCCACCGCTCCGGCCACCGCCCATCTGGGACGGGTCGAGCTGCGCCGAATCGCGGTACTTCACCTCAGTGCCCTCCTCGGCACACCGACCGGACGTCGGATCTGCCGCGAGCCTAGCTGAGAGCACCTGAGTCAACGGGCGAATCGATCGAGTCTCGTCGACCGCGACGACGCCCAAAGTGACGTCGTTGGCGAAGCGCCGGGTTTCGCCGGAATAGATTTCGACCGGACGGCGCTACACGACCATTAGTTGAAAGCTCAACTTTCTTGGAGTGAGAATGCAATTCGGGATCTTCACCGTCGGCGACGTCACCCCCGATCCGACCACCGGGCGTGCGCCCACCGAGGCGGAGCGGATCAAGGCGATGGTCACCATCGCCCTCAAAGCCGAGGAGGTTGGGCTGGACGTCTTCGCGACCGGCGAGCACCACAACCCGCCGTTCGTGCCGTCGTCGCCGACGACCATGCTCGGCTACATCGCCGCCCGGACCGAGCGGCTGCTGTTGTCGACCTCCACCACGCTGATCACGACCAACGACCCGGTGAAGATCGCGGAGGATTACGCGATGTTGCAACACCTGGCCGACGGCCGGGTCGATCTGATGATGGGCCGCGGCAACACGGGGCCGGTCTACCCGTGGTTCGGTCAGGACATCCGCAACGGGATCGAGCTGGCCATCGAGAACTATCACCTGCTGCACCGGCTTTGGACCGAGGACGTCGTCGACTGGGAGGGGAAGTTCCGGACGCCGCTGCAGGGCTTCACCTCCACCCCGCGACCACTCGACGGCGTACCGCCGTTCGTCTGGCACGGCTCGATCCGCAGCCCCGAAATCGCCGAGCAGGCCGCGTACTACGGCGACGGGTTCTTCGCCAACCACATCTTCTGGCCCACCTACCACTTCCAGCGGTTGATCAACCTGTACCGGCGCCGATTCGAGCACTACGGCCACGGGCGCGCCGACCAGGCGATCGTCGGACTGGGCGGTCAGGCCTTCATCCGGCCGAACAGCCAGGACGCCTGGCGGGAGTTCCGGCCGTACTTCGACAATGCCCCGGTGTACGGGCATGGCCCGTCGTTGGAGGAGTTCACCGAGCAGACCCCGCTGACCGTTGGCAGCCCGCAAGAGGTGATCGAGAAGACGCTGAGCTTCCGCGAGCACTTCGGTGACTACCAGCGCCAGCTGTTCCTGGTCGACCACGCCGGTTTGCCGCTGAAGACGGTGCTGGAGCAGCTCGATCTCCTCGGCGAGCAGGTCGTCCCGGTGTTGCGCCGAGAACTGGAAGCCCTCCGTCCGGCCGATGTGCCTAGAGCACCCACCCACGCCACCTTGCTGGCCGACAAGCGATCTGAGCTTGTCGAAGACCGCCCTTCGACGGGCTCAGGGCGCGAGCTCGTGGGGAGCGCGTCGTGACCCTTCGACAGGCCCAGGCTCGTCAACAGACTCAGGGCGCGAAGATCATGGTGATCACCGCCGGGCTGCGCCAGCCTTCCTCGAGTCGGCTGCTGGCCGACCGGTTGGCGGCGACCGCCGGCGAGCAGCTCGCCGACGCCACGATCGAGATCGTCGAGTTGCGCGAGTACGCCCGGGACCTCACCAACCACCTGCTGACCGGCTTCCCCAGTGGACATCTGTCGAGGCTGCTCGACGACGTGACGGCCGCCGATGCGCTGATCGCGGTCTCGCCGATCTTCAGCGGTTCGTACAGCGGACTGTTCAAGACCTTCTTCGACGTACTCGAGCCCGGCGCCCTGGCGGGCAAGCCGGTGGTCATCGCCGCCACGGGTGGCACCGCTCGGCACTCGCTCGTGCTGGATCATGCGCTGCGGCCGCTCTTCAGCTATCTGCAGGCCGTCGTCCTGCCGACCGGGGTGTACGCCGCGCCGGAGGACTGGGGCAGCGATGGCCAACTGAGCGCCCGCGTCACTCGAGCCGTCGGCGAGCTGGCCGCCCTGATCGTGGCGGGTGACCGCCCCGCGCGTCCCGACTCGACCGATGAAGTGGTTGACTTCGAGCAACTGCTGGCCGGACTAGGAGACCGAGGATGAGCGATGCGGTGGAGGTCGCCGACCACCCGGACGAGAGCCGCTACGAGGCCACGCTGGACGGTGCGGTGGCGGGCGTGGCGGCGTACCGGTTGACCGGGGACGTGGTGACCTTCACCCATACCGAGGTCGACCCCGACCATGGAGGTCAGGGGATCGGCGGGAAGCTGGCCCGGTTCGCCCTCGACGACGCCCGCGCCCGCGGGTTGCGGGTCCATCCGCGCTGCACGTTCATGCGCTCCTGGATCAAGGGCCATCCCGATTACGCGGACCTGGTCGACGAGGGCTACCGGGGCTGACGGGCCGGGCGCGTGAGCGACTACGGACCCGAATTGCGGTTCGGATCGTTCCTGATCCAGACCAGCGCCGATCCTCACCAGGTGGTCGCGTTGGCAGAACGTTCCGAAGAACTGGGCCTGGATCTGGTCACTTTCCAAGATCATCCCTACCAGCCCGCGCTGCTGGACGCCTGGACCCTGCTGTCCTACGTTGCGGCGCGCACCGAGCGCATCCGGCTGGCGCCCAACGTGCTGAATCTGCCGCTGCGCCCGCCCGCGGTGGTGGCCCGGGCGGCCGCGGGGCTGGATCTGCTCAGCGGCGGTCGCTTCGACCTGGCCCTCGGCGCCGGCGCCTTCTGGGACGCCATGGTGGCGATGGGCGCTCCGCGCCGCACTCCCGGCGAGAGCATCAGCGCACTGACCGAGGCGATCAGCGTCATCCGGACCCTCTGGGACACCGATACCCGAGGCGGCGTACGGCTCGACGGCGACTTCTACCCGGTCACCGGGGCGAAACGCGGCCCGGCTCCGGCGCATCCGATGGAGATCTGGCTCGGCGGGTACAAACCGCGGATGCTTCGGCTGATCGGTCGGGAAGCCGACGGCTGGCTGCCGTCGATGGGCCACCTTCCACCCGAGCAGTTGGCCCCGGCGCTCGCGACGATCGACGAGGCGGCCCGCGGCGCCGGGCGCGAGCCGCGGTCCATCCGGCGGTTGTACAACATCAACGGGACCTTCTCGGATCGCTCCGAGGGTTTCCTCCGCGGGCCGGCGACGCAGTGGGTCGAGCAACTGAGCGGACTGGTCCTGACCCACGGCATGAGCACCTTCATCCTCGGCTCGGACGATGGCGATGATCTTGCCCGGTTCGCCGCCGAGGTGGCTCCGGGTGTCCGGGAGGCGGTCGCCGCCGAACGCTCGACTTCAGGACGAAGTGGACGCTGAGCGGTGCTCACGACGATTGCGGTCCAGAACTACCGATCTCTGCACGACTTCCGGGTCTCCCTCGGGCCATTGACTGTGGTCACCGGCGCCAACGGCAGCGGCAAGTCCAACGTGTACCGCGCACTTCGCCTGCTCTCCGCGTGCGCGGAGCGGCAGGTGATCGCCTCGTTGGCCCGAGAAGGCGGCCTGCCGTCAGCGCTCTGGGCGGGGCCGGAGGTGTTGAGTGGCGCCGTGCGACGGGGCGAACACCCGGTCCAGGGCACGACGCGCGCCCGTCCGGTCAATCTGCAACTCGGCTTCGCCTCGGACGACTTCTCCTATCTGATCGACCTGGGGGTACCGCCGAGCGCCGGGTCTGCCTTCGATCTCGATCCGGAGATCAAGCGGGAGCTGGTCTGGGCGGGCGAGACCATGCGACCGGCCACGATCCTGGTGAAGCGGGACGGGCCGTTGGTGCAGGTCCGCTCGGACGACTCGGGTGGTGGCTGGAAACCGATGACGGCGGATCTCCTCAGGTACGAGAGCATGCTCACCGAGGTCAGTGATCTCCGACAGGCCCCCGAACTCCTTGCTCTCAGGGATCTCATCCGGTCGTGGCGGTTCTACGACCATTTCCGGACCGACACTCTCGCTCCGGCGCGGCAGCTCCAGATCGGCACCCGGAGCCCCGTCCTCGACCATGAGGGGCGGGACCTGGCCGCCACTCTGCAGACCATCCGCGAGGTCGGCGACGAGGAGATGTTGGCGGCCCTGGTCGACGACGCCTTTACCGGGTCGCGGCTGACCATCGAGGTCCATGCGGGCCGCTTCGATCTCCGGTTCCACGGCAGCGGACTGCTCCGGCCGCTGTCGACCGCCGACCTGTCCGACGGCACGTTGCGGTATCTGCTGCTGATCGCCGCTCTGCTGAGCCCCCGACCGCCCGGATTGATGGTGCTCAACGAGCCGGAGACCAGTCTGCATCCGGAGTTGTTGGCCCCGTTGGCCCGGCTCATGGTGACCGCCGCCGAACGCAGCCAGGTGCTGATCATCACCCACGCATCCGCCCTCGTCGACGCTCTCCGCCGGGCCTCGACGGTGTCCACGGTCGAGTTGATCAAGGAACTCGGCGAGACCCGGATCGCCGGTCAGGGTGCTCTGGAAGGGCCGGTCTGGAGTTGGGGCAAGCGTTGAGTCACCGTGCGGGACGCGTGCGCCACAGCCAGATCAGCCCCAGGATCGGCAGCACCAGCGGCACGAACCCGTACCCCATGCCGTACGAGGACCAGACGGTCGCCCGCGGAAAGGCGGCCGGATCGAGCAGGCTCAAAGTGCCGACACCGAGAACGCCGATCAGCTCGATCCCGATGGCGGCCCAGGCGACAGGTCGTGAGGCCCGCGTTCCGAGCGCGAGCGTCACCGTGGCGACGACGTAGATCAGCGCCGCGAAGGCCGACAAGAGATACGCCGTGGGTGCCTCGGCGTAGCGGGTGGCCAGCTGGAGCCCGGCCCGCGCCGTGGCGGCGATGGCGAAGACGGCGTAGACCGCCACCAGCACCTTGCCCGGTCCCGTGTTCGTCCGACGCGGCCGCCCCGCCGTCACGCCGCCGGGACCCAGAGGCTGAGTAACCGCGACGTCATGACCAGCACTCCCGCCGCCGCCACGGCCAGCACGACCCCCGAATAACGCGTCCGTTCGCTGTTGGCCCAGAGCCACGCCAACGGGATGATCAACACCACCACGATCAGATAGCCGATGGTGGTGCCGAATTCTGCGGGGCGAAAGCCCTGGCCCAAGAAGATGAATGCGACGACGGACTGGACGAGCGTGACCAGTTCCAGCGCAGCCGCGAAGATCAACTGAGCCTTGCCGGGTGGCCGGTTCAGCACGGCCGTGAGGAGGCCCCACAGCACGGCCGTCCCGGCGAGCACCATGACGACCACCGCGAGGCCGAAGATCACAGCTGCCAACCTAGCCGGTACCCGGATCGGTGCCCGGAGGATGATGAGGCTCATGGCGGAACGCGACGGTTCGAGCGCCGGCTGGGACGAATCCCGCTCCCGGCTCTGGCTGGAGAACATCGAAGCCCGGGAACGACAACTCGAGACCATCTCCGACGCCCTCTTCGACCATGCCCAGCTCATTCCGGGTGAACGCGTGCTCGACGTCGGCTGTGGCTCCGGGGCCACCACCGCTCGTGCGGCCGCTTCGGTGGCGCCCGAGGTCGGCGGGCACCCAGCTGGATTGGAGGAAACCGGTCGGGTCCTGGGTACGGACATCTCGCCGGCCATGATCGCCGCCGCCCGGAAGCGGTATCCCCGTCAGGCCATCGACTGGCTGGTCGCCGACGCGCAGACGCACGACTTCGGTGCCGCATCCTGTGACGCGGTCATCTCGCGGTTCGGCGTGATGTTCTTCTCCGATCCGGGAGCAGCCTTTGCGAACCTCGCCCGAGCCTGCCGGCCCGCCGGTCGGCTGGTCGTCACGGTCTGGCAGCGCCGTTCCGCGGTGAGTTGTTTCACCGTGCCGTTGGACGTGGTGCTGTCGACTCTCGCCGAGCGGGGCGTGACCCATCGTCCACCCCCGCCCGAGGACGCCGGGGCGTTCAGTCTCAGTGACGAATCCGCCGTACGCGCGATGGTGGCCGCGGCGGGCTGGTCGGACGTCGCCTGCATCCCGGACCATCGCCCGCTGTATCTCGGCGGACCCGGGGAGCCCGATCACGCGGTCGAAACGGCCCTGCGCAGCCATGCGGTCGAGTACGTGCTGGAGGGTCAGCCGGCCGCTGTGGTCGACGATGTACGTGCGGCGTTGTCGATCATGGCCCGGGAGCGGCATGACGGAGCGGGCGTACCGCTGGCGAGCGGGATCTGGGTCGTCACCGCCGTTCGGGCGGGGTAGCGCGGGCGATGCGGATCGTCGGTAGGGACGCCGAGGATCGCGTGGCCTTCGCCGCTGCGTTGCCGCACGGAGGGACGCCCGAGGCGGTGGCCTTCGCCGCCGGATACCTCATGCTCGAACCGGTCGCGGCCGGGCTGGGCTCCGACGGGACGCTGGAACTGACCGTGCGGGTGCGGCCCCGCGACGGTGAACGCCCACCGGCGCGAGGAGGACCCGGGCGTGATCGGGGTCTTGTCGACGATCCGAGCGAGCGACCGTGGCCGCGGCAGCGGGTGGCGGCGTACGCCGTGGTGTCCTCCGGCTGGGGACTGCTGGCAACGCAGTATTCGGCTCGGACGGCCGTCGACGGCCGCTGGGGCATGCCTGGGGGCGGACTCGACGAGCACGAGGAACCGGTGGCCGCCGTCCTTCGGGAGGTACACGAAGAAACCGCTCAAACAGTCGTGCTGGCCGATCTGGAAACGGTGCAGACCTCGCATTGGATCGGCCGCAACCCGCTCGGAGAGCTGGAGGACTTTCACGCGGTCCGGCTGATCTACGCCGCCACCTGTCCGGAACCGTCCGCTCCGCAGGTCCTGGACGCCGAGGGAACCACAGCGGACGCTCGGTGGGTGCCGCTGGCCGACTGGGCCAGCCTGAACTGGACCCCGGGCTGGCGAGCAGTCCTGGCGCAGCGCTATGGCGGCTAGCTAGCCGATGTCGCTCAGCAGGTCCTGACGGGTCAACACCCCGACCGGTTTGCCGTCGTCCAACACCAGCAGCGCGTCGGCGTCGACCAGCAGCCCGACCGCGCCGGACACGGGCTCGCTGGCCCCGAGCACCGGCAGCGGGGACTCCATCACGCGCTCGACGGCATCGGCCGGACCGGCCCGGCGGCCGAACAAGGCACCGAGCAGGCCTCGTTCGCTCACCGAGCCGACCACCTCCGCGGCCATCACCGGTGGTTCGGCCCGGACCACCGGCATCTGGGACACGCCGTACTCGCGCAAGATCGACACGGCTTCGGCGATCGTCTCGTTCGGGTGGGTGTGTACCAGCGAGGGCAACTCCCCCGACTTCTCCCGGAGCACGTCACCGATGACCCGGACCGAGGCGTCGGATCGGGACGCGAAGCCGTACCGGGTCAGCCAGGCGTCGCTGAAGACCTTGGTGAGATAGCCGCGGCCCGAGTCGGGGAGTAGCACCACTACGACATCGTCGGGGCCGAGCTCGTCGGCCAGGCGCAGGGCGGCCGCGGTCGCCATCCCGCAGGAGCCGCCCACCAGGAGGGCCTCCTCCCGGGCGAGCCGACGGGTCATCTCGAACGAATCGGCGTCGGAGACTTCGATGATCCGGTCACAGATCTTCGGATCGTAGTTGGCCGGCCAGAAGTCCTCCCCGACCCCTTCCACCAGATAGGGCCGGCCGGTGCCGCCGGAATAGACGGAGCCGCTCGGGTCGGCTCCGACCACTTGGACGCGCCCTCCCGATACCTCCTTGAGATAGCGGCCGGCTCCACTGATGGTTCCACCGGTGCCTATACCGGCCACGAAGTGCGTGATCCGCCCGTCGGTCTGTCGCCAGATCTCGGGTCCGGTGGTTTCGTAGTGGCTGGCCGGATTGTTCGGATTCGAGTACTGGTCGGGCTTCCAGGCTCCGTCGATCTCCCGCACCAGACGGTCCGACGTCGAGTAGTAGGAGTCAGGGTGGTCGGGTTCGACGGCCGTGGGGCAGACGACGACCTCGGCTCCGTAGGCGGCCAGAACGTTCCGTTTGTCCTCGCTGACCTTGTCAGGGCAGACGAACACGCAGTGGTATCCCCGGGCCTGGGCCACGATGGCCAGCCCGACGCCGGTGTTGCCGCTGGTCGGTTCGACGATGGTGCCGCCCGGCTTGAGCAGCCCCTCGCGCTCGGCCGCGTCGACCATCTTCACCGCGATCCGGTCCTTGACCGAGCCACCAGGATTCAGATATTCGATCTTGGCCAGGATCAGCGGTTGGCGGCCCTCGGTGACCCGGGACAGCCGCATCAGGGGGGTGTTGCCGACCAGGTCGATGAGCGAGTTGACGTACTCCACGAGCACATTGTGCTCGCAAGGGTGAGCGGAAACGGCGAGGGCCGCCCCCACCGAAGTGGGGACGGCCCTCGTGGCGATGGGGACTACTGACCCCGAAGCAGGGACAGCAGATGCAACAGCTCGATGTACAGCCACACCATGGTGACGGTCAGACCGAACGCACCCCGCCAGGATTCACTGGCCGGAGCGCCCATCTGGACGCCCTTCTCGATGTAGTCGAAGTCGAGCACCAGGTTCAACACGGCCAACACGATGGCCAGGGCCGAGACCCCGATGCCGAGCAAACCGCCACGGAGGCCGAGACCGCCGGTGAAGATGCTGAACACGAGGTTGCCGAGCATCAAGGCCGCGAAGGCGATGGTGGCCAGCACCACGACCTTCTGGAATTTCGGCGTGACCCGGATGTTGAAGAACTTGTACGCCGCCAGGGTCACCCCAGCCGCGACGAAGGTGCCGATCACCGCCTGCACGACGATCCCGTCGAAACGGGCGTTGTACAAGCTGCTGATCAAGCCGATGAAGATGCCCTCGATGGCCGCGTACGCCAACACCAGCGGCGGTGAGACATTTCGGCGGAACGAGACGAGCAGCACCGCGACGAACCCGACGATGCCCGACAAGATCAAACCGGGGAAGTAGAGCGCCGGCGGCACCAGCATCCAGGCCAGGGCGGCGAAGATGATCAAGGTGCCGATGGTGAGGGCCGTCTTGGTGACGACGTCGTCCAGCGTCATCCGCCCTTCGGGCGCCTGAGTCGGAGCCGGCGGCCGACCGTAGCCCTGCGGCGGCTGGCCGTAGGACGGGTACGGGTCCTGAACACCTGCCGGCTGTCCGTAGGGGTTGTATTGGCTGTACTGCTGTTGACCGGATTGGGGCGCTGCGGGTGTGAACGCATCCTGCTTGGACAGGATCGGGTTCGAACTACGCAACATGGATGTCCTCCTGACGTTCCGCACCACACTGGTGCAGACACACATGATATCCAACAACAAACCCGCGCCCGATCTTCCGAAGCTTGGAATGAGCTAAGAGTGCCCCCGATGGGAGTCGAACCCATACTGGAGCGGGTTTAAGCCGCCTGCCTCTGCCATTGGGCTACGGGGGCGCGCTACGGGGGCGCTATGGGACGCAACGGCGGCACCACGAGAGCGCGGACGTTCTCTGCACCCTATCGATCCGCACCCGGAACCGGAGGGGGGAGATAGACCTTGCGCGGGTGGATGGCGTGAGCGCCGGCGACCCGGTCGAGGAACAGCAGGCCGGCGCAATGGTCGATCTCGTGCTGCAGGGCCCGGGCCTCGAAGGCGTCGGTCGTCACCCGGACCGGCTCGCCGGTCACCGGCATCTCGCCGCGGACCACGATCCGGGTGGCTCGCTTCACGTCCCCGGTCAGTTCCGGGACGGACATGCAGCCCTCCCGAGATCTTTCGTTCCGGCTCGCCTCGACCACGTCCGCGTTCAGCAACACCAGGAGTCCGTGCTGGGTATGGGCCTTGGCGTGGCCCGTCACGTCGACGCAGAACGCCCGGGCGGCCACCCCGATCTGCGCGGCCGCGAGTCCGACGCATCCGGGCGAGACCCGCATGGTGGCCACGAGATCCGCACACAGCTGGATGGTTTCGGCCTCGGTCGGTTCCAGCCGCGAGCCGGCCCGACCCAGCACGGCCGCCGGGGCCCTGACCACCGGCCGGACGCGCCCGGGGGGCAGGGCCGGCAGGACCGGCCCGGCGGTCGCTTCCGTCACAGTTCGTCGCGCTCGATGGGCCGCAGGGTGACATCGACGCCGAGTTCGCCGGCCGCGAACGCCAGCGCGCCGGACAGCGCAGTCGCGTCGCTGGTCGGCGGCAGTTCGACCTCGGCCGCCAGCACGTAGAGGTCACCCGACAGCCGGGTGGTGAGATCGGTGATGTTGCCGCCCGCGTCCGCGATCACTCCGGCCAGCCGGGCGACGATGCCCAGCCGGTCGGCCCCGTGCACGGTGATCAGGTACTCCGATCCGAGCGTCGGGTGGTCCGGCTCCGGCGGCAGTTCACGGACGTCGACGATGAGCGATCCGTCGGCGAGAGGTGCCAAGGCCTGCTCGACTTCGGTCGCGCCGGCGTCGCCCGCGCAGATCAAGGTCATGGCGAAGTGGCGCCGGAGCAGGGTCATCGAGGAGTCCTCGAGGTTCATGCCACAGCCGGCCAGAGCCTCCGCCGTCCGGGCGATGATGCCGGGTCGATCGTGGCCCAGCACCGTGATGGCCAGAACGGTCACCGCAACAGCTCCAGGGCGATTCCGTCCAGCATGTCGGACTCGCTGATCGTCAGGTGCTCCACCGAGACGCGCCGAGCCACCCGTGTGGCGACCAGTGCCCCGGCGGTGATCACGTCGGCCCGACCGGGATGCATGGACGGGATGGATTTGATCTCGTCCACCGTCATCGCCGCCAGTTGATCAAGCAGCCCGGTCAGACCGGCCACCGACAGGACCGCCCCGTGCACCTGCGTCCGGTCGTAGGTCTCCAGACCCAGGTAGACACCCGCCAGGGTGGTCATCGTCCCGGCCACGCCGATCCACGTGGTCGCACGGGCGAGATCGATACCGGACTCGTCCAACAGCTGGTCGACGTACGCTTCCGCCGCCGCCCGCGATTCGGGCGGGGTGGGGTTGGTCTTCAGAAAGCGCTCGGTGAGCCGGACCGAGCCGACGTCGAGGGAGATGGCCTGATCGATGAGGTCATCGCCATGCCCGAGGATCAGCTCGGTCGAGCCACCCCCGATGTCCATCACCAGGGAAGATCCCTCGTGACCGGGCACGCCGCTCAGTGCTCCGGCGAAGGACAGCCGTGCCTCGACGTCACCGCTGACGATGTCCGGAGTGACCCCCAGCCGCTGCACAACCCCATCGAAGAACTCGTCCCGGTTCCGGGCGTCCCGGGAGGCCGACGTGGCGACGAACCGAATCCGCTCCGCCGGCACGCCGGCGGCCCTGATCGCCTCGGCGTACTGGTCGGTCGCGGCGAACGTCCGCGCCAAGGCGTCCGGATGGAACTCGCCGGTGGCGTCCACGCCCTGACCGAGTCGTACGATCTCCATCCGCCGGTCCAGCTCCCGCAGGCCGCCCTGGGCGCCGGCTTCGGCGATCAGCAGCCGGATCGAATTGGTGCCACAGTCGATCGCCGCCACCGCCGGGCTCATCGCACGTCCGCCCGACAGGGGCTGGCCCAGAACGCCCCGATGTCGGCCAGCGCCGCGTCGCCGAGCGGGTTGACGCCGGGACCGGCCGCGAGGGCGTGACCGACCAGCGCGTGCAGGCATTTGACCCGATCGGGCATCCCGCCGGCACTGACACCGGCGATTTCAGGTACGTCGCCGAGCACCGCCCGATCCGCCAGATAGGCCTCGTGCGCGGCCGCGTACCGCTGAGCCAGGTCGTCGTCGTCGTTGAGCCGCCGGTTCATCTCGGTCATCACTCCGTTCGCCTCCAGTCGGGAACACTGCGTCACCGCGTTCGGGCAGGTCAGATAGTAGGTGGTCGGGAAGGGTGTTCCGTCGGACAGGCGGGGTCGGGTGGCCACCACGGCGGGCAGCCCGCACGGGCACCGGCACGCCACGCCCGCCGCGTCCCGGGGTGGGCGGCCCAACTGAGCGGTGACCGCCCGCTCGTCGTTCTTCGTCAGCGGGTTCAGCACGGGCTCAGTCTGGCAGCGACGAACGCGAAACAATCGTCGGCATGACGTCCGGGTCAGCGCCCCGGCTGCCCCCCGACGCGGATCCGGCGCGTATCTACTACGCGATGCAGGGCGTCGCGGCCTTCTGCTACGCCCTCTGCTTCACGGTCAGCGTGATCTACATGGCCACGGTCGTGGGCCTGAACCCTCTGCAACTGGTCCTGGTCGGGACCGTGCTGGAGATCACCTGTTTCGTCTGTGAGGTGCCGACCGGCATCGTCGCGGATCTGCGGAGTCGTCGGCTGTCGATCATGATCGGTTTCGCCTTGATCGGTCTTGGCTTTCTGCTGCAGGGCTTCGTGCCGACTTTCCTGGCCGTGCTCGGCGCGCAAGTGCTCTGGGGACTGGGCTCCACCTTCACCTCCGGAGCGACCCAGGCCTGGATCACCGACGAGGTCGGCGAGGACGCCATCGCGGTCGTGTTCACCCTCGAGGTCCGGATCCAGTTGGTGGCCGGGCTCCTCGGCACGGTCAGCGCCGGAGCGCTGAGCCTGATCGACATCCGGCTTCCCATCCTGCTCGCGGGCCTCGGCTTCCTGTTGCTGGTTGCCTTCCTGGCCTGGCGGATGCCCGAGCAGGGCTTCCGACCCACGCCGATCGAACGCCAGGAGACATTCGGTCACATGCTGCGAACCGCTCGGGCCGGCCTGGCGCTGGCCCGACGCAACACCGTCGTGCGGGGACTGCTGTTGATCAGCCTCGTCACCGGATTGGCCGGTGAGGCCTTCGACCGGCTCTGGCAGGTGCGGCTGCTCGACGACTTCGGCCTGCCGACCTTGCTCGGTCGAGACAATCCCGGCACCTGGTTTGCCCTCTTCGCCCTGATCGGCAGCCTGATCAGTCTGGTCGCCTCGGTGCTGGTCGGGCGGCTGGGCCGCCACCGCCTCCACGATCAGCGGCCGGGTCGGGTGCTGGCGGTGTTGGCCGCCGTCGACGTGCTGGGCATCCTCGGCCTGGCGCTCTTCGGGTCTCTCTGGGCCGCGCTGGCTGCCGTGTGGGTCAAAGGAGCCGCCGCCGCGGTGGCCGCGCCGGTCCTCGGGGTCTGGTTGAACCGTCAGCTGCCCTCAGCCATCCGGGCCACGGCGTTGTCGATCGACAGTCAGGCCAACGCGATCGGTCAGGTGGTGGGCGGGCCACCGTTGGGTTGGCTCGCCACCCGGACGTCCCCGTCGGTGGCCCTGGCCACTGCCGGCTTGATCCTCACGCCGGTGATCGTGATCTTTGCGTTGCTGGATCGTAAGACGGGCAGGTCAGCGCCCTGAGGGGGACGCGCTCGGACTGGACCGGGGACTCGGCGTGGTGTTCTCGGTGATCGGTTTCCGCGATGGCGCCTTGGTCGGCGCCGCGGTCACGGGGCGATCGGCCGCTGCCACCGAATCGCGCAACCTCAACCACCAAGCGTCCGGCGACTCGTCGGCCGGGGGGTTGGCGCGGCTGATCTGCGCTCCCCCGCCCAGCGGCTCTCCGTCCGGACCGATGACGCGGAAGCCGATCTCGCCGGGGACCACCCACCCCAGCCGGTCGCGGGCCTGCAACCGGACGTAGGCCGGATCGTTCCACAGGTCGAGCTTGGACCTCAGCGCGCCGATCGTTTCCTGGCGTTCGACGATCTCGGCGCGGGTGGCCGAGATCTTCTCCGCCTGCGCGAAATAGATCCGCAGCGAGCTCGCGTACGAAATCGTCAAGATCAACAACACCACGGCGAGGGCGATCGCGCGGGTGGTCAGACTGGCCCGGCGGCCGCGGGCGGCAGGGCTCGCCCGGTCGGTCGTGACCTCAGCGGCCCCAGGGCGGATCTGCTTCCCCTCCAGCGCCGGCCGGGCACCGACCTCCGGGTCGGAGCCGGCCGAACGGGGGCGGGTCCGGGCGCGGCTCCGGCCTCGTCCGGGCCCGGGGCCAGGACGAGAAGCGGGCCGCGAACCGGACGGCATCAGGCAGAGAACCGCGGGAAAGCGGAGGTGCCGGCGTACCGGGCTGCGTCGTCGAGATCTTCTTCGATCCGCAGCAGCTGGTTGTACTTGGCCACCCGATCCGTCCGCGCCGGCGCCCCGGATTTGATCTGCCCGCAGTTCGTGGCCACGGCCAGGTCGGCGATGGTGGTGTCCTCGGTCTCGCCCGACCGGTGGCTCATCATGCAGCGGAACCCGGCCCGGTGCGCGAGGTCCACCGCATCCAGGGTCTCACTGAGCGAGCCGATCTGGTTCACCTTCACCAAGAGCGCACTGGCCGCCTTCTCCTCGATACCGCGGCGGAGTCGGCTCACGTTGGTGACAAACAGGTCGTCACCGACCACTTGCACCTTGTCTCCGATCCGGCTCATCAACGCGCTCCAGCCGGCCCAGTCGTCCTCGGCCAGGGGATCCTCGATGGAAACGATCGGGAAGTCGGTGATCCACTGCTCGTAGATGGCCGTCATCTCCGCCGCCGACTTGGGGCCGCCCTCCCAGGTGTAGGTGCCGTCATCGAAGAATTCGGTGCTGGCCACGTCCAGCGCCATGGCGACGTCGGTGCCGAGGCTGAGACCGGTCTGCTCCACGGCCGTCGAGATGAGCTCGAGCGCCGCGACGTTGGCCGGCAGGTTGGGTGCGAAGCCCCCCTCGTCCCCCAGGCCGGTGGACAGGCCCTGCTTCTTCAGCACGGACTTGAGCGAGTGATAGACGGCCGCGCCCTGCTCGAGAGCGTCACGGAACGTCGAGGCGCCGATCGGGGCGATCATGAACTCCTGGACGTCGACGTCGGAGTCGGCATGGGCGCCGCCGTTGACGATGTTCATCATCGGCACCGGCAAGACGTGGGCGTTGGGGCCGCCGACGTAACGGTACAGCGGCAGCTCCGCCGACGTCGCCGCGGCGTGCGCCACTGCCAAAGACACGCCGAGGATGGCGTTGGCGCCCAACTTGGCCTTGTTCTCCGTCGCGTCCAGGTCCAGCATCGCCTGATCCACCAGCCGCTGCTCGCTCGCGTCGAAGCCGACCAGCTCGGGACCGAGTTGGTCGATCACCCCGAGCACGGCCTTGGCCACACCCTTGCCCCCGTACCGGGAATCTCCGTCCCTCAGCTCTACGGCCTCGAACGCCCCGGTGGAGGCGCCCGACGGCACCGCCGCGCGGCCCTCAGACCCGTCGTCCAAGATCACCTCGACCTCGACGGTCGGATTCCCGCGGGAGTCGAGAATCTCCCGCGCCCCGATGAACTCGATACTTGCCACGTTTGGACGCTGCCTTTCCTTGCCCGTCCCAGAGGACATCCGGGAGCCGCTGCGGTCATGTCTCATCTCACTGCCGACCACACTATCGGCGCGCCTGGAACTCGCCGCCGAGGCACGGGCCGGGCCGGTAAGGAAAGTGGCCCAGTTTCCGGGTCAGCGTCCGGCGGTCTGTGCGGTCAGCGACGGGGGCGGCTGGCGAGGGCGTTGGCCACGTTCACCCCGACGATGCCGGCCCAGGCGGCGATCAGGCCGAGCAAGCCCGGTTCCACCGTGCTCGCGCTGATGGCCGTGATCGGCACCCCCGCGCCCAGCGAGATGATGCCCAGGACGAACCGCTGGTGCTGGGCGGTCCGCTCCAGGGACTCCTGGGCCGCGCTCTCCCGGCTCTGTTCACGCAGTTCCGCCGTCCGCAGGGCGGCCAGCTGCTCGACGCGTTCAGCCAGCCCGGCCGCGATGTGTTCGGAGTACTCCGGACCCAGCTCCATCCGCGCCGCCAGCGCCGCCTCGGTCTCGCGCCGGGTTTCGTACGAGGCCGCTTCCGCAGCCCGTTGCCGGGCGGCTGGATCGTACGGCTGGGTCATGTGGCCAGCGTAATCGCCGCCGGGACATCCTCGCTCAGACGCGATCGAGCGGCCGGTGCGGCAGGGCCGGATAGCGAACGGCGATGGGATCTCCGGCTCGTACGATCCCCCCTGCGCTCACCACCCCCATAATGCCGGCCAACCGGACGATCGACCCGTCCTCCGCCCGGCGCACGACCTCGGCTAGCAGCCCGGAGCGGAACGACTCGATCTGAACGCAGGGATTTCGCAGTCCGGTGACCGTGACGACGGCGCGATCGCCCAGTTCCAGTTGCGTGCCGACCGGCAACCCGAGCAGGTCGATGCCGACAGTGGTGATGTTCTCGCCGAGATCGCCGGCCCGGACCTGGTGACCACGCTCGGCCAGGACGTCCAACAGCTCAGCGTGCAGGAGATGTACCTGGCGGAGATTGGGCAACGACGGATCGCGCGCGACCCGTGACCGGTGCTGCACGGTGGCCCCGGCGTGCGCGTCACCCTCCAGTCCGAGTCCTTCGAGCAGGCGGACCGCGGGCACCGGCTCTTTGCTGAAGCGGTGTACCGGGCTCCGGTTGACGGAGACGACCCTCACGGCTGAGCATTTTGGCACGGCGGCGCTGCGGGCGCGTGCTCTTTCTCCTTCGGCGCCGAGCCGTGGAGCGCAGCCTCGCGGTGGTCGGCGCCGTATGATCCTCGCGCGAGCGCGAGGGAGGTTACCTGATGAGCGAATCACGCAAACGACGCGACCGGAGCAAGACGGTCGAGGCCGATCCGCACGATGGACGTGACGAGAGCGAAGCCGAGCGGATGGATCGCAACTGGGACGAGATCCTGCAGGAGTTGCGGGTCACCCAGACCGGAACCCAGATTCTCAGCGGGTTCCTGCTGGCGATCGCGTTCCAACCGAGATTCGTCGATCTGACCGACTTCCAGCGCACCGTCTATCTCATCTTGGTGGTCCTGGCCGCCGTCACCACGGCACTGGCCCTCACCCCGGTGAGCATGCACCGCGGACTCTTTCGGCGACACCGCAAGAAGTTGCTGGTGCAGACAGCGCACCTGATCCTCCGCTGCACCCTGGTCGGCGTCGGACTCGTCCTGATCGGTACGGTCTTGCTGATCTTCGACGTGGCGGTCGGATTCCGGCCCGCCGCGTGGGCCGCGACGGGCATGCTGGTGTTGATCATCGGGATCGGGCTGCTCCCGGTGTTCCTGGGACGCAGCAGCGCGGCCCGGCAAGCCGGGCCGCGCTGAGATAGCCCAAGATCAGATGCCGAACTGCTTACCGATGTTGCCCAGACCGCCGGGCAGCAGACTGCCCAGATCGATGCCGAACTTGCCCAAGAGCCCTTGATCGCGGTCCGTGTCGACCTGGTCAGGCAGTTCACTGTCCGCTTGGGCGGCCTGGTCGTGGTTGCCCTGTTGCTTCAACAGGTCGAGGATCTGCTGCTTGTCGATCTGCATGATCGGTTCTCCTTCACTAGGGGGAAGCGGGTGGTCGGGGGATCACTTGGTCCGCGACGTCTCGGCTTCCTGCTCCGGAGTCGAGTCGGCCTTCACCGCGTCACGCTGGCCGATCGGCTGTGCGGGACCCTTGGTGGTGTCTTTCACCGTCTGCTGCTCGGTCTCGGCGTTGATCTCGGCGCCGAGCAGGATGGCGTACGCGGTGATCCACAACCAGAACAGGAGCACGACGATGCCGGCCAGCGCTCCGTATGTCTTGGCGTAGTTGCCCAGCACGTTGACGTACAGCGAGAACCCGACCGAGGCGACGAGCCACAGGACTGTGGCCATGACGGCCCCGATCTGGACCCAGCGGATCTTGGGGGCGTCCCGGTCCGGAGCCACCCGGTACAACACAGCGAGGGCCACCGCGACCAGGAGGGCTAGAAACACGAAGCGGCCGATCAACAGGAGCCAATAGGTGATACCCGAGCCACCGAGAAGCCGTTCGAGCAAAGGCGGCACAACCGCCACGACGCCCAGCACGATGACCATGAACACAATGCCCGCCAGCGTCAGGGCCAGAGCGATCAACCGTTTCTTGATCGCCCCCCGCTTCTCCTCCTCGTCGTAGGCGAAGTTGACCGCGGTCATCAGATTCTGCATGCCGCCGGAGGCGCTGAACAGGGAGACCAGGATCGCCACGATGGCGCCGATCCCCAGGGTCGCCTTCTGGCTGGTCAACGTGGTGATCTGGTCGGTGAGCAGCTTGCGGACATCGTCCGGCAGGGCTCCGGCCAAGCTGTTGACCTGGGTGGCGATCTGCGCCGGGTCGGCGAAGAACCCGTACAGCGAGACCAGAGCGATCAGCGCCGGGAAAATGGCGAGGAAGGCGAAGAACGCGACCCCGGCCGCCAGCAACGGCACCTGGTCGGCCTTTGCCTCGGCCATCCCCCGTTTGAGGATCTGGAACCAGCCCTTGGCGGGGATGTCGGTGGGGCGCTCGGCGTCGCCGCCGGGCACCCCACCGTTGTTCCGCTTCCCGTTCGTGCTCTCCTGCTTGACCCCGTCGTGCTTGCTGTCCTGCTTCGCATTTCCGGTGGGACGGTCGGTTGCGACCATCGGTTCAGCTCCTTCTGCTGCTGCGCCGGTGGGCGCGTCCGTCGAATAAACCGGGTACTCAGCTGGAGGCTTGGTCCTTGACGGTGTCCTTGGAGTCCTGCACCTGGCCCTGGACCTGGTCCTTCGCTACGGCGCCCTCATCCTTGACGTTCTGAACTGCATCGGTCGCGGTGGCCTTGACCGACTCCGCCGCCTGCTGGGCCGGCACCTTCAGATTGTCGGCCATCTCCTTGGCCGCCTCGGTCGCCTTCTCCTTCAGCGGCTCGAGGTGCTTCTCCTGCAGGTTTGAGACCGCCCGCTGCTCCTTCTGCGAAGAGGGGATCGCACCGGAGATCAGGAGCCCGACGCCGAAGGCGATCAGACCCGCGGCCAGCGGGTTGCCTCGCGTGCCCTGCTTGGCCCGGCGAGGGGCCGAGGCGACGGCGTCGCCGACGGAGGACGCCTTGTCCTGAACGCTCGCCACCCCTTGCTGAACTCCGCCCTGGACGGCCGAGACGCGGTCCGAAACCGCAGCCTTGGCGTCGCCGATCTTGCCCTCGTCGTACGGGTCGTCCGAACCCATGATTCGCTCCTTCACGCTGATAGCGGCCCCTTTGACCTTGTCAACCTGCCGCTCCGCGATCTTCTTGGGGTTTGCCGTGTCGGCCAGCGCGTCGACGTTGTAGCTCAATTCGGCGCGGGTGCGCTCGATGTCGGCCCGGATGGCGTCCGGATCGTCGCTGGCCGGCTGGCTGCTGGCCGGGTAATCGCTCGTGGTCATCGGTTCTCCTCTTCGTGGCCCTTCAATGCGTTCGGTACCTTGCTCAGAGTTTCGGTGGTCTGCGGGATGCCGCGGATCCGGTCGAACTCCTTCTTGCCCACCATCGCCAGCACGCCGGCCACGATGGCCCAGATGACGGCCACCACCAGCGCCGACCACTGGTTCTCGATGAACTGACCCAGGCCCCACCACGCGCTGACCGAGAGGAAGACCAGGAACAACATGCCGGCCGCGGCCGCTCCGGCGAACAAGCCGATGCCCTTGCCCGCTCGCGTTCCGGACTGCTTCAGCTCGGCCTTGGCCAACGCCATCTCTTGCTGCATGAGGGTCGAGACGTTGGCGGTGACGGCGGACAGCATTTCGCCCAGACTGCGTCCGTCCTCGGCCTCCAGGGCCGACCGTTGGGCCGCGTACCCCTCCTTCGCGGCATCGACCAGCGAACCCCCTCCCTGGGGATCCGTCGGAGGAAGGGTGGAAGACCCGCTCATCGGGTGAGGTCCGGCCGGGCCGGATCATCGTAGACGGGCTGTGCGGCCGGGTAGGTCGACGGCGTATCCGAGTAGGTTGCCGGCAGGTCGTCGACCGACATCGGCTTCGACTCGGTGCCCAACGGCGCCCCAGTCGTGGGGTAGCTGGTGGGGTACGTCGAGGTGTAGGTGGACTCGTAGTTCGACGGGTACGTCTGGGCGGTCAGCGCGGGCGTCCCGGAGGTGCCCGAGTCCGGGGTGTCCAAGCTGGTGTTCGCGGCGACGGCGCCACGAGCCAACCGCCCGACGACGATTCCGGCCAGCGTGCAGATGCCGAGGAACGCCACCGGACGACGGCGTGCGAACCGCTTGACCTCTTCGAGGACGTCGCTGGGCTCGCTGTTCTCCAGCCAGTGCCCGATCTCGCCGAGCTTCTGCGAACCCTGCCGGGCCAGATCGGTCAGCGGCCCGGACTCATCGGTCGAGGAGGCCATGCCGCCGAGCTCCTTGGACAGCGAATGCGCCGCGCCGGCGATCCGCTGCTGCTGGTTCCGGCCCTGGTCCCGCACTTCCGAGCTGACGGTGCTGAGCAAACTCTGCGCCTGCTGCTTGGTTTCCTGCACCACATTGGCCGCCTCGCCCTTGGCGGTGGCGGCGACATTCTTGCCGGCGTCGACGGCGGTGTCCTTGACGTTCGCCGCCTCGCCCTTGGCCACGTCCCTGGTGGACGAACTGGTGCCGGTGTCGCTGCCGTCGGTCGGCGGCCAGGTGGCGGTGGTCTCGGTCGACGTCACGCCGATGCCGGCGCCGGCTGGGTAGTCGCCAGCGACGTAGTCTGACGAAGGGGTACCTTCGCTCGCGTAGTCACCGGTCGCCGGTTCTCCCGGGGCCGGGGTCGTCCGGTACGGATCAGATCCTCCGGTTGGATTGGTCACAACAGTCTCCGCTCTTTCCCTTGTTGCAGCCCGGTCGGGTTGCAACGTTTACAACGTAAGGCACGTTTACAACGTAAGGCAACTGCGGTATACCCCGGCTTGTCAAGGGCATGCAGAGACTCGTCCAGAAACTTCCGGATTGTTACTGGATGGCGGTGGCGGCTCGAACAGCTGTCGGTCAGTGCTTCGTCGACGCCGCCGTCCGCGGCCGGGCGGCGGCCTCCAATCGGAACCGGAATTCGTCGAGCGAGCGCGCCATCACCCGCGGACCGCTGAGGCGCAGAATCGGCGCCAGCAGGGCCCAACCGCCACGGAGGTCGACGTTCACGCGGTAATGCAGTTCGGAGGCCTCCCCGCTGCCGGTAACCCGGTATTCACCGCTGACCGAAAGCGGGCCACGAAGATGGGTGAATGTGTACCGATGCGGTTCGTCGTAGTCCGCGACCAGCGAATCGGTCACGACGGTGCGTCCGGCCACCCGCGCCACCTCGTGCAGCACCGATCCGGTGCGCATCGGCCCGGCCGGACTCATGCTGGACTCGATGACCTCCTCCCGCCACTCTTTGGCACGACCGAAGTCCGCCGCGTAGCCGAAGACGTCGGCGGCGGGCCGCCGGACGCGGACCGTGCGGTTCAGGTGCAGTGAAGTCATGGCGCGGGCCTTTCGCTGATCAGTTCTGCTGCTGAACCCGACCATGCCCCGTGACCCTGAGGCCGACATCAGTAGCGCTCGCCGATCCCCTGTGATTTCGAGACCCATTCTCCTCCCGTCAACACCGACTCGATCGATCTTGTGCAGGTCTCTCCGCCGATGCATGCTCGACCCAGACACACCGGCCGGGCGCTTCACCGCTCCGGGCCGGTCGCCGGGAAGGGGCTCCCCATGGCTGAGACCGATCCGTCTCCGGGCACGCAGAGCACGCTCGGCCGCGTGCTCGCTCGAGCCTGGGCTTCGCTGCGCATCCCACCGGTCCCCGATTACTCGGTGGACGAACCCACCGACGGACGCGAGCTGTGGCTGCGTCAATTGGGCCGCGTGCGCTATGCGCTCGAGAGCGCCCGTGCGGCGCTCGTCCGTGACGGCTGGACCAGCGGCGCCTGGTTCACCGTCGAACAGTCCCCCGGCTTGTTCCGCAGGGCCACCGCGAACGAGGCCTTCGGTCTGGTCGGGCCACAGGCGTCGGTGGCCAACGCCTGCTTGGTCGGAACCCTGTTGCGGATGGCCGACGACCCCGACCAGGTTCCCACCCTCGCCGACGTCTGGGGCTGTGTCGACGAACTGTACGAAGCCATGCACGAGCAACTGGGCCACCATTCCTTCCCGCCCGGGCGGGCGTACCCACAGGCCGAACGCAGGGCGCGGCTGCAGGGCTTGACCGCCTGGAACGACGCCCCTGGCCGCACCCCGGATCAGGTGCTCGACGTGGTCGACCGGGCCGTGGCCCGCACCATCGTGGCCGCCTGCGAGTAGCCGACGCCAGGCGGCTCAGGACTGCTGCTCGGCCGCCCGAATGTCGGCCTCCAAATCCCGCACCACGTCCCGGACGGCCTGCTCGGCGTCGATTCCGTGAGCCTGGGCTCGAGCCACCAAGGTGAGAATCTCGGTCCCCAGGTCCGGAGCGCTGATCTCCTCGGCCGGGAAGTCGAGCGGCACTCGGTGCGACCGGGCCCGCCCGATGATCTTGCTGGCTCGCGAGAGCGCGGACAACTGCTCGGGGATGCCTTCCAGAGCCGACGTGCGCCGCTTCTCGACCGCCTTGCGCTGCTCCCAGACGCCGTGCAGGTCCTCCGGCGGATCTGCGGCGGTGAAGACGTGCGGATGGCGCGCGATGAGTTTGTCGGCGATACCTGCCGCCACGTCGTCGATGTCGAAGCCGTCGACGGCTTCGCTGGCGACCTTCGCGTGAAAGACCGTCTGCAGCAACAAGTCGCCCAGTTCCTCGCGCAGGTGCTCCGGGTCGCCGGCCTCGATCGCCTCGACCGTTTCGCAGGTCTCCTCGACGAGGTACGGCACGAGCGACCGGTGGGTTTGCACCCGGTCCCACGGGCACTCCGCCCGCAGGGTGTCCATCACCGTGATCAACCGGTCGACCTCCGGGTGCCGGCTGGGTCCGGTCTCTGGGTCGCTCAAGCGGGCTGGGACAGCGACGACGACAACCCCTCGATGATGGTCTTCTCGGTCGTGTTCAGGACGCCGAAACGAGGATTGAGCGTGACCGGGATCTTGGCCATCTCCTCGAGGTAGCCGCGGGCTCCCACCTTGGTCGCCACGATCTGCTGCGTGGCCACGTCATAGGCCACCGCCTTGGCCGCCGGCACCTCGAGCAGGTTGGCCAGATTGGACGTCGACAGGACCTTGTCGCGCTCGGCATCGGTGACGGTGATCCGACGGGTCGCCGCGATCTGCTCGGCGATGTCGCCGTGGATCAAGACGTTGACGACCGCCTCCGTCGCGACCTGCTGCCCATCCTCCAGCGTCTCCGAGACCCCGCCGACGGCCGAGTCGAGCTGTTCTTGGGAGATGGCTCGGTCGCCGACGTAGGCCACGGTTCCGCCGCGGAAACCGCTGCAGCCCGCCGCCGCGACCACCGTGACGGCGGTGGCCAGGGCCAGCCCGATCACCCGCTTGAGTGTCGCCGTTCGCCTCGTCATCTCCGCCTCTCAGCCGTTCTCGTGCACGCCCGGAGATCCTACGTGACCGCTCAGCTGCGAGCAGCTCAATCAAAGGGCCGCGGCCAGCACGGCCGCCGCTCCCGCGTTGAGCACGCTGGCTTCGTTCGCGACGACCAAGAACTCGACCCCCGCGGCGCGGAACGTGTTGGCGCGCTCGACGTTCCCGGCGAACGCACCGAAACCCAGGCCGTGACGGGCCGCCGCCGCCCGAATCGTGGCCATCGGGCCGTCCTTCTCCGTGAGCCGCTCGAGATCGACGCCCAGGCTGAGGGAGAGATCGAACGGTCCGACGAACAACATGCTCAGACCCGGCACCGCGGCGATCTCCTCGACGTTGCGCAACGCCTCGGCCGACTCGATCATCACCGCACAGGTGACGGCCTCGTTCGCCTCCGCCGGCGGTCGGTACCGCCCGGCCCACAGGGCGCTGAACTGGCCGTGGCTGCGGGACCCCCGCGGCGGATAGAAGGTCGCCGCCACCACCCGACGCGCCTCATCCGCCGTGTCGACCTGGGGCACGATGATGGTCGTCGCCCCGGCGTCCAGGGCGGCCCCGATCAGCGTGAAATCGGCGCCCGCCACCCGCACCCCGAACTCGTGGCCGGCGTCGGTCAACGCCCGGCCGAGCTCGATCAGGGCGGCCCGGTCGATGTCGCCGTGCTGGGCGTCCAGGACCAGCCAATCGAACCCGGCCGCGGCGAGGATCCGTACGGTGTTGACGTTCCGGGTGCCGCACCACACGCCCCGTGTTGATTTCCTCATAGCGCCGGATTGTGGCACGGCGGGGTTCACTCGCCGAAAACGTCCGTGACGACCTGTCCGCACCAGTCGAGTAGCTCGGTATCGCGGGGCGGCTCGCCGCCGATCGTGGCCGAGCGGGGTCGTGGCACGAGGATCATCTTGGCCGCCGCCTTCACCACGCTGCCCGGGTAGAGCCGCTGGAGCCGCAGTACGCGCGAGTCAGGCAGTACGGCGGGCGCGAACCGGATGAAGTTGCCGGAGGTGACGATCTCGGTCAGACCGGCCCGGCGGGCGTGTAGTCGGAAGGCCGCGACCGCCAGCAGACTGCGCACTTCCGGCGGCGGCTCGCCGTAGCGGTCGGTCAGTTCCTCGACCACCGCGTCGATGTCGTCGGCCGAGCGGACCTCGGCCAGCCGCTTGTACATCTCCAGCCGCAGCCGCTCCGACTCCACGTAGTCCCTGGGCAGGTGGGCGTCGACCGAGAGTTCGATCCGCATCTCCGGTTCGGGCTCGGTGCTCTCGCCGCGGAAGTCCGCGACCGCCTCACCGACCAGCCGGATGTAGAGGTCGAAGCCGACGTCGGCGATGTGGCCGGACTGCTCGCCGCCCAACATGTTGCCGGCCCCGCGAATCTCGAGATCCTTCATGGCTACCGCCATGCCGGCCCCCAGATCGGTGTGCGCGGCGATGGTGGCCAGCCGGTCGTATGCGGTCTCGGTCAGCGGCTTGTCCGGCGGATAGAAGAAGTACGCGTAGCCGCGCTCCCGCGACCGTCCCACCCGGCCGCGCAGCTGGTGCAACTGGGACAGCCCCATCAGGTCCGATCGCTCGATCAACAACGTGTTGGCGGTCGAGATGTCCAGGCCCGCCTCGACGATGGTGGTGCAGACGAGCACGTCGGCCCGGCGTTCCCAGAAGTCGACCATGACCTGCTCGAGCCGCTGCTCCCCCATCTGGCCGTGGGCGGTGACCACCCGGGCCTCGGGCACCAGGTCGGCGATCCGGCGAGCCGTCTTGTCGATGCTCTGCACCCGGTTGTGGATGTAGAAGACCTGGCCCTCGCGCAGCAGTTCGCGGCGGATGGCCGCAGTCAGCTGCGCCTCGTCGTACGGTCCGGCGAAGGTCAGCACCGGATGCCGCTCCTCCGGCGGGGTGGCGATGGTGCTCATCTCCCGGATCCCGGTGATGGCCATCTCCAGGGTCCGCGGGATCGGAGTGGCCGACATCGCCAGCACGTCCACGGCCGTCCGCAGCCGCTTGAGCTGCTCTTTGTGCTCGACCCCGAACCGCTGCTCCTCGTCGATGACCACCAAGCCGAGATCGGCGAACTCGACCTCCGAGCTGAGCAGCCGGTGGGTGCCCACCACCACGTCGACCTTGCCGTCCTTGAGGCCTTCCAGCGTCGCGCGGGTCTCCGCGTCGGTCTGGAAGCGGCTGAGAGGGGCGACGTTGACGGGGAAGCCGGCGTACCGGTCGGCGAAGGTTGCGTGGTGCTGTTGGACGAGCAAGGTGGTGGGGACCAGGATCGCCGCCTGCTTGCCGTCCTGTACCGCCTTGAACGCCGCCCGCACGGCGATCTCGGTCTTGCCGTAGCCGACGTCGCCGCAGATCAGCCGGTCCATCGGCACGATCTGTTCCATGTCCCGCTTGACCTCGTCGACTGCGGCTAGCTGGTCCGGGGTTTCCACGAAGCTGAACGCGTCCTCGAGCTCGCGCTGCCAGGTGGTGTCGGGTGAGAAGGCGTGGCCGCGGGTGGCCTGCCGGGCAGCGTAGAGCTTGATCAACTCAGCCGCGATCTCACGTACCGCCTTGCGGGCCCGGCCCTTGCGCTTGGCCCAGTCTCCGCCGCCCATCTTGTCCAGGGTGGGGCTTTCCCCGCCGACGTAGCGGGTGACCTGGTCGAGCGCGTCCATCGGTACGTAGAGCCGATCGCCAGGCTGGTTGCGTTTCGACGGGGCGTACTCGATCACCAGGTATTCCCGGGTCGCGCCGGCCACGGTGCGCTGGGTCATCTCGACGTAGCGACCCACCCCGTGTTGGCTGTGCACGACGGCGTCGCCGGACTCCAGCTCGAGCGGGTCGATCTGGTTCTTGCGGCGCACCGGCATCCTGCGGCTTGCCTTGTCGGCCGTTCGCTGACCCGACAGGTCACCGGTGGTGAACACGGCCAGCTCGATGCCCTCGGCCAGGAAGCCGTGCTCCAGCTCGGCGCAGACGATGGTGGCCAACCCCTGTGGCGGCACATCCTCGAGCCGGTCGACCACGCGGACGGCGTACTCGTGCTCGGTGAGTACCTCGGCCATCCGGTCGCTCATCCCCCGCCCTTCGGCGGTCAGCACGACCCGCCAGCCGGCCTTGAGCCGATCGCCGATGTCGACCGCGGCCGCCTCGGTGTCTCCCCGGTAGCGCTCTCCGGTCCGGCCGGACACCGTGCGCGTTTCGACCCCGACCGTGCTCACGGCGGCGGAGAAGTCGACGAGCTCGCCGTCCTCGGTCCGGACGGGCCCTCCGGATGTCGAAGGGTCGTCACTGGGGCCGGCGCTGAAGGGCGAAAGGGTCCACCACGCCAGGCCGCGATCCAGGGCACGTTGACGTACGTCGGCCAGCGGCCGGTACGAGGAGGCGCCCAGATCGATCGGTGCCTTCCCGCCGCCGGCGGCGGCGGCCCAGGAGGCCTGCAGGAACTCCTCGCTGACCTTGACCAGATCGATGGCGCGACCGCGGACGAGTTCCGGGTCGCAGATCAAGACGTGGGTGTCCGGGGGCAGCAGGTCGATCAGCAGCTCCATCCCATCGACCAGGGCGGGCGACAGCGCCTCCATCCCGTCCACGGCATGACCCTGGGCGATCTTGTCCAGCATCTCGATCAGCTCGGGATGCTCCTGGGACAGGTCGAACGCGCGCCGACGTACGGCGTCGGTGAGCAGCAGCTCCCGGCAGGGCGAGGCCACCACGTCGGTGAGAGTGACGTCGGTCGAGCGCTGGTCGGCGACGGTGAAGTAACGGATCTCGTCGATCTCGTCGCCGAAGAAATCCACCCGGACCGGGTGCTCCTCGGTCGGCGGGAACACGTCCACGATGCCGCCCCGCACCGCGAACTCGCCGCGGCGCTCGACCAGGTCGACCCGGATGTAGGCGGCGTTGACCAGGTCGTGGGCGAGTTGATCCAGGTCGTACTCCGCCCCGACGGCCAGCCGCACCGGGGTGAGGTCGGCCAACCCCTTGACCTGCGGCTGCAGCACGCTGCGTACCGGGGCCACGATGATGCGCGGCGGCGGCTGGTCGGTCTTGGCGGCCAGCCGGCGCAACACGGCGAGCCGGCGGCCGACGGTGTCGGAGCGGGGACTCAACCGTTCGTGCGGCAGCGTCTCCCAGGCCGGGTAGTACGCGACCTGGTCCTCGCCCACCAACGAGTCGAGTGCGGCGGTCACGGCTTCGGCCTCGCGAAACGTCGATGTGACGACCAGCACCGGCCGTCCGGCTCCGCCCCGGTCCCGATCGGCGGCGACCGCGGCGGCGATCATCGGCCGCATCGAGGGGGGCGATGTCAGGTCGAGCGCCGAGAGCGCGCGGGAGCGTGCATCACCGACGGTTTCGGCGATGGTGGGGTCGGTGGTGAAGAGGTCAACGAGTCCCGTGAGGGTCACCGAGACAACCTACAACCCAGCCACGACAGCCTTCGCTCCACGCCAGGTCTCCACAGCTGCTCGAATTCGTCGCAGCTGCTCGAGATGTAACTCGAGCAGCTGCCTGCAACCCGCGCAGCTGGAAGGAAGGGGTGGTGGCTCAGGAATTGAAGCGAGTCTGGGTGCGTTCGAGGCCGTCGATCAGCAACGACTCCACGGCGTCGGCGGCGCGCACCACCTCGGGTCCCAGCGTCGTACGCTCCGCCGCGGAGAAGTCGCTCAGCAGGAAGTCAGCGGGATCCTGTCGACCCGGCGGGCGGCCGATGCCGACCCGGACCCGATAGAAGTCGCCGCTGCCCAACGACGAGCGCAGCGAACGGAGCCCGTTGTGGCCGTTGTCCCCGCCGCCGAACTTGACCCGGATCTGCCCGGGGTCGATGTCCAACTCGTCGTGCACGGCAACCAGCTGGTCCGGGCCGATCTTGTAGTACGCGAGCAGCCGAGCCACTGCGGACCCGCTGTCGTTCATGTACGTACGCGGCTTCACCAGGGTCATCCTCGGCACGTCGATCGCTCCGGGCGGCCCGAGCCGGCCCTCGGCGATCTCGGCCCGCATGCCTTTGCCGGGGGCGAACCGGACGCCCACCCGGACCGACAACTCCTCGACGACCAAGAAGCCGAGGTTGTGCCGGTGCCGGGCGTAGGAGGGACCGGGGTTGCCGAGTCCGACCACTAGCCAGGTGGACATCTCGCGAACTGTGGCCCGCAGGCTCAGGACTGCTCGGCGTCCTCGCTCGACTCAGCCGCTTCGCCGCCGGCGGCGTCACCCGCGGAATCCTCGGCCACGGTCGGCTCGATCCCGGCTTCGGCCTCCGCCTCGGCCAGCTCGGCCTCGGCCTGCTCCTCGGTCTGGGCCGCGGTCACGTTGACGACGAGGATCTCCGGGTCGATCGCGAGCGTGACGCCGGCCGGCAGGCTGAGCTGACTGGCCAGGATCTGGGTACCGGCCGGGAGTCCCTCGACCGAGACGGTGATCTGCTGCGGGATGTGGGTCGCCTCGGCTTCGACCGAGATGGAGTTCTGGTCGACCACAACGAGGGTTTCGCTCGCCGCCTCGCCTTCGACCAGCAGCGGAATGTCGACCGTCACCTTCTCACCACGCCGGACGATGACCAGGTCCACGTGCTCGATGGTGTGCCTCAGCGGATCGCGTTGCACCTGCTTGGGCAGCGCCAGCTGGGAGTCGCCGTTCACGTCGATCGACAGCAGCGCGTTGGCCGCGCGCAGGGCCAGGAGGGTCTCGTGGCCGGGCAGCGAGATGTGGATCGGATCCGTGCCGTGGCCGTAGAGCACGGCGGGAACCTTGTCGGCGCGGCGGATCCGGCGGGCTGCACCCTTGCCGAACTCTGTTCGCAGTTCAGCGGTCAGCTTTACCTCGGGCACGAACGAACTCCTCGATCTTGGTCATGGTGTGAAATCTGTGTCTGCTGCACCACAGGGCGTCGAGAAGCTTCGACCTTGTCGATAACGGTCGGCAGCGACCCTCGCCCAGGCAACCGCCTAACCCTAGCCCAAGGGGGCAAGGCTTGTCACAGCGAGCCGGCCGCAGGCGAGCACGCAACGGGTCAGGTGTTCCCCCCGAAGAGTTTCGTCACCGATCCGTCTTCGAAGACTTCCTTGATCGCTCGGGCGATCAACGGGCCGATGGACAGCACCGTCAGATTGTCGAACCGTCGACCGGCTGGGATGGGCAGGGTGTTGGTGACGATCACCTCCTCGAACGCGGACTGCTGCAGCCGGTCCACGGCCGGGCCCGAAAGGACCGGGTGGGTCGCCGCGGCGATGACCGACTTCGCCCCCCGATCCATCAGGGCCTCGGCGGCCTGGCAGATGGTGCCGGCCGTGTCGATCATGTCGTCCACCAGCAGGCAGACCCGGCCCTCGACCTCGCCCACCACTTCGTGTACGGCGACCTGATTGGCCACATCTTGATCGCGGCGCTTGTGGATGATGGCCAGCCGGCTGTTGAGCCGGTCGGTCCACATGTCGGCCAACCGCACTCGGCCGGCGTCGGGTGAGACCACGGTCATCTCCGAGGTCTCGTACCGAGCCACCACATAGTCGGCCAGCACGGGCAGTGCCCACAGATGGTCGACCGGGCCGTCGAAGAAGCCCTGGATCTGCGCAGCGTGCAGATCCACCGACATCAACCGGTTCGCGCCCGCGGTACGAAACAGATCGGCGATCAGCCGGGCCGAGATCGGTTCGCGGCCACGGTGCTTCTTGTCCTGCCTTGCGTACGGATAGAAGGGGGCGACCACCGTGATCCGCTTGGCCGAGGCCCGTTTCAACGCGTCGACCATGATCAACTGTTCCATCACCCACTCGTTCACCGGGGCCGCATGACTCTGGATGACGAACGCATCCGAGCCGCGCACGGACTCCTCGAAGCGGACGTAGATCTCCGAGTTGGCGTAGTTCAAGGCTCGGGTCGGGACCAGCCCGACCCCGATCAGCTCTGCGATCTCGTCGGCCAGTGCCGGATAGGCCCGGCCCGAGAAGAGCATCAGGTGCTTGTCGTTCGGCTTCTTGACTCCGGTCACACTGCTCACGCGTGATCCTCTTCCCCCACCGGGTCGCCGGACGCTCGTTCTCGCTCCTGCTCGCGCTGCTGGGCGGCCGCGGCCGCTCGGGCCAGCTTCGTCCCCGCTCGCTTGCGCGCCACCCAACCGGGGATGTTGCGCTGCCGACCGCGTGCCACGCCGAGTTCGCCCGGACCGACGTCACCGGTGATCGTCGACCCCGCCGCGACAAAGGCACCGTCGGCGATCACGACCGGTGCGGCCAGCACCGCGTTGCTACCGACGAAGCTGGCGGTCCCGATCACGGTCCTCGACTTGGTGACGCCGTCGTAATTGGCGATGATCACCCCAGCGGAAACGTTCGCGTCGGGACCGATCTCGGCGTCCCCGACGTAACTCTGGTGCGGAACCTTGGCTCTGTCGCCGATCTGTGAGTTCTTGGTCTCCACGAACGTACCGATCTTGCCGTCGCGGCCCAGCTGAGTCCCCGGGCGCAAGTAGGCGTACGGCCCGACGTTGGCGCCCGCTCCGATGATGCTGAGCGAGCCGTGGGCCCGGGTGACCGTCGCCCGCGCCCCTACCTCGACATCGACGAGGGTGGTCTCCGGACCGATCGTCGCGCCCGCACCGACCGAGGTCGCCCCCTCGAGCGAGGTTCCGGGGAGCAGAGTGACGTCGCGCCCAAGGTCGACCGAAGCGTGAATCCAGGTGCTGGCCGGGTCGAGCACCGTGACTCCGGCCCGCATCCAGCCCTCGACGATCCGGCGGTTCATCTCGGCGTTCATCCGGGCCAGTTGCACCCGGTCGTTGATGCCTTCGGTCTGCCACAGATCGTCGGTCAGATAGGCCCCGACCGTCCGGCCCCGGCGGCGCGCCACCGCGATCACGTCGGTCAGCAGCAGCTCGCCGGCCGCGTTGTCGGCGGTGATCTCGGTCAGACCGGTCCGCAACGTTTCCGCGTCGAAGACGTAGATGCCGGCGTTGATCTCGGTGATGGAGAGCTGCTCCGCGCTGGCGTCCTTGTGCTCGACGATCGCCTCGACCAGATCGTCGGTCCCGCGGACGATGCGCCCGTAACCGCCCGGGTCGGCCACATCGGCCGTGAGGAGCGTGACGGCCGCCGCCCGGGACCGGTGGGCGGCGAGCAGGCGGCTCAACGTCTCGGCCCCGAGCATCGGGACGTCACCCATGGTGACCAGGACGTCGCCACGCAGTTCGTCCAAGGCGGCCAAGGCGCACTGCACGGCATACCCGGTCCCGTACGCCTCCGTCCCCTGCAACACGGTCTGCGCGTGCGGGGCGATCTCGTCCAGGTGGCCCTGAACCTGGTCGGCGCCGTGGCCGATGACGACCACGATCCTTTCCGGCTGGATCTCGGTGGCGGCGCTGACCGCGTAACTCAGCAACGACTGGCCCGCCAGTTCGTGCAGCAGCTTGGAACGGGCCGACTTCATCCGGGTGCCCTCACCGGCGGCGAGGATGATCACCGCCGCGGGAGGTGGAGACGCCGCCGAGGTGGAAACGGCGGACGGAGTCTCGGACAACGGTGTTCTCCTGTAGTTCTGGGACGGCTCCGCTCCCCGGGTAGGAGTCGAACCTACGTCGCTGGTCCTGATTCGAAGGTTTTCGCGCCGCCGTGGTCCGAGGACTCGTTCACGAGTGTCCCACGCGGGAGCGGTGTTGTTGAGTTCGGCTCGGTTCGCTGCCGTCTGCCCGAGCCGGGACGCCGAACGCTGAACCGCGTCGCGAAACGCCTTTACGTGGATCGCGAGCTGAGTCGTCACCCGTGTCCACGCAGGCGTCCCCGGCCTCGTGCAGGTCGGCGGTGATCGTGCCGAAGGCGTGGAGCCGGCTCACCGGGACCCCAGCGCCCCTAACCTGTGTGCTGGACGGGTGCCGGTCGAGGCGGAAAGCTGGGGACGTGCATCATCCAGCCGCGGGGTCGTGAGGTGGTCTCGCGCACGCCGGACCCGAGACCGTCCAAGGGGAGCCTGTTGCCGATTCTCGGCTGGCTTCGGACCTACGACCGCTCGTGGCTGCGGGGGGATCTCATCGCCGGCTGTGCGGTGGCGGCCCTGATCATCCCGAAGAACCTCGGTTATGCCGGAATCGCCGGCATACCGTTGCAAAACGGGCTCTACGCGGCGGCCGCAGGAGCCATCCTGTACGCGATCTTCGGAACGTGTCGTCAGATCTCGATGGGCCCGAGCTCCGGGCTGGCCGCGGTCGCCGCCAGTGCGGTGCTGGTCGCAGGGATCGCCGACGAAGCAGATGCTGCCACTTTCGTTGCGGGCATCACCCTCGTCTCCGGAGTCCTGTTCCTTGTTCTGGCGGTGCTCCGGATGGGGTGGATCGCGCAGTTCTTGTCCCGGGCGGTGGTCACCGGTTTTCTCTTCGGAGCCGGAATCGATGTGGTGATCGGCGAGCTGCCGAAGATCACCGGCACGGACGCCTCGGGCTCGAACTCGCTGCAGGAGCTGTGGTCGTGGATCGGCGGCTTGCGTGACGTGCACGCGGCGACGCTGGTCGTTGGTGTGGTCGCTCTGGTCGTCGTGTTCGGGCTGCGCACCGTGGCCCCTCGGATCCCCGGCGCCCTGGTGCTCGTGGTCGGTGGCCTGCTGTCGACGTGGCTCTTCGGCCTCGGCGCACGGGGAGTGGCCCTGGTCGGTGACATCCCGAGCGGCCTGCCCTCGGTCGCGGTTCCCAACCTCGCTCTGCTCTGGGAACACGCCGGAACCGTGCTGACGGCCGCGGTGGCGTTGCTGCTGATCGGATTCTCCCAAACCGCAGGCGACGCCCGCGCGTTCGCCGCCAAGCACCGCTACCAGATCGATGTCGACCAGGAGTCGGTGGCCCAAGCGGTTGCCAACACCGGCGCCGGCCTCGTGCAGGGGATGCCGGTCTCCACCAGCCTGTCGGCCAGCTCGCTCAACGATCACTCCGGGGCGAAGACGCAGCTGTCCTCCATCGTCTCCGGGGCGACGGTGCTGCTCACGTTGGTGTTCCTCGCTCCGCTGTTTTCCAACTTGCCGAAGGCGGTCCTGGGTGCCCTGATCATCGAGGCCGTGGTCATGGGCATGATGAACGTGCCAGAGATGCGCCGGCTGGCCCGCGTCCAGCGCTTCGACTTCTGGATCGCCCTGGCCGCGCTCGCGGCCACCCTGCTGGTCGGAGTGCTGGCGGGAGTGATCATCGGCATCGCACTCTCGCTGATCTGGCTGATCGCCGTGAGCACCCACCCCAACATGCCCCGGCTCGGGCGACAGCCCGGCACCCCGGTCTACCGTGACCTGTCCGCTCATCCTGACGACGAACTGGTCTCGGGCGTGCTCGTGATCGGACTCGACGGCGGTCTGTTCTTCGCGACCGCCGACGCCCTCGAAGATCGGATCCGAACTCTCGTGCAAGCCGACCCGACCCTCACCGGTTTGGTGCTCGACTGCGAGGGGATCGACTTCATCGACTCTCAGGGCGCGGCGAAGATATCCGAGATCGTCACCCTGGCGGACGAAGCCGGCCTCGTCCTGCGACTGGCCCGGGTGAAACCTTCGATCCAGGACACCCTGGATCGAGAGGGAGTTCTCGATCGGATGGGCGTCGACAACCTGTACGGCAACATCGATCAGGCCGTCAACGCTCACCTGGCCGAGAGACCCGCGCCCCGCCCTCCCGATCCGGGCACCGGTCCCGCCGGGTGAACGGTCGCTGATCGGGGGAGCGGTCACCCCTTCGAGATCGTGCACTCTCCGCCGAAGCCCTCGTGCACGCAGTCGGGGGTACCATTCGCTCGAGCCACGCCGCCCCGGCGCAGCCGCGAGGACGGGTCAGGAGGGAAGATGGCCGACGTCGTCCCGCGTTGGGAGTGGCGTACGTTCGCCCACACCGCCTCGCAGGCGGACACGATCCTCGACGCCATGACGCCGACCTCCGTCGAGGAGAGTGACGATCTCTACCTGCTCACGCAGGACGGTGACAACGTGAAGATCCGGGACCAGCTGATGGACATCAAGGTCCTGCGTGAGACCGACTCCGCCGGGCTGCAGCGCTGGGAACCGATCCTGAAGGTGCCCTTCCCGATCGACGTCGAGGCAGCACACACCGTATTCGCGAGCCTGCGGCGGGCGTGTCCAGAAATCCCGTCGGACGGACTGGGCCTCGATGCATTCATGGCTGCGGCCCAGGTCGGAGCGACCGATGGTCCGCGCGCCGTGGCGATGCACAAGCGGCGCGCTCGGTACACCGTCGGCGGCTGCCAGGCTGAGCGCTCCACCCTCGCATCCGGAGGGCATCAGAAGACGTCGATCGCGGTCGAGTCGACCGATCCCGCGGCGGTCGCGGCCGCAGTGGCGGAACTCGGCCTGGGCGACTACGTCAACGTCGACGTTCCGACCGGCCTGCGGTTGCTCATCGATCAGGTGCCCGAGCGCTACGCCGTCATCGATGCCGGCACGAACTCGATCAAGTTCCACGTCGCCGAGCTCGACGCGAACGGGCGGGGCCCGTGGCGCACGGTCGTCGATCGGGCGGTGGTGACCCGCCTCGGCGAGGAGCTCGAGGCGACCGGTGAGATCGGCGCCAAGCCGCTCGAGCGGACCGTGCGAGTGATCAGCGAGATGGCGGACGAGGCTCGCCTCCTCGACGTTCAGGGCATCGCCGCCGTCGGTACGGCGGGCGCCCGGCTGGCGCGCAACCGGGCCGACCTCGTGGCGACGGTTCGAGCCCGATCCGGGCTGGCGCTCGAGGTGATCTCGGGTGAGGACGAGGGCCGGCTGGCGTATCTCGCCGTCGCGGCGGGCGTGGGTCTCGGTGACGGGGCCGTCGTCGCCTTCGACACGGGCGGTGGCAGCTCCCAGTTCACATTCGGCCACGGGTCGAGCGTCGATGAGCGGTTCAGCGTGCCCGTCGGTGCCGTCGGGTTCACCGAGCGGTTCGGGCTGGCCGAGGCCGTTCCGCCCGGAGTCGTCGCCGAGGCCATGGCCGCGATCGCAGCCGAGCTGTCACTGCTCGACGGCCGACCGCCGCCCGACGGGATCGTGGCCATGGGTGGCGCGGTGACCAACCTCGCCGCGGTCAAGCACGGGTTGGCGACGTACGATCCCGACGTCGTCCAAGGGACGGTCCTCGATCGGGCCGAGATCGATCGACAGATCGACCGTTATCGCAGCATCGACGCCGCCGGACGCCGCTCGATCATCGGCTTGCAGACAGCGCGTGCCGAGGTCATTCTCGCCGGCGCATGCATCGTCCGGACGATCATGGACAAGCTGGGACGCGACTCAATCACGGTCAGCGATCATGGCCTCCGGCACGGCCTGCTCATCGACCGATTCGGCTCAGGCCGAAGGGATCCGTCGCCGCCGCAAGGTTGATCGTGCCGGCGGCACGACCAGACCTCTCTCCAGACCTCTCTGCATCAGAGAGGATCGTGCCGGGCCGGGGCCATCGGGCGGGTCTGGACGGCACGCTCCGGACTGACCACTCGCTGCACGTCCCCGCCCGAGCGTATGGCTCCGTTGCGTCGCCGGACCGCCTTGCTGATCTCGACCGTCAGCGGGAGCAGCGCGGCGAGTCCCAGACAGACCAGCCATTGGGTGGGCGTCAGGCTGGTGGTGAGCAGGGCCTGTTGAAGGGTCGGCAGCTGGGTGCCGAGGAACACCATGCCGAGTGGCACGACCCCGATGGCCACGGACTTCAGGATCGGTGGCGTGAGGCCGCTGGCGGGGTCCCTCCGGTTGACGATGGCGTTGAACACTGTGCCCAGGCCCATCACGACGAAGGTCATCGTCAGGGACACGCTGGGCTGCTCGGTGCTCGGCCGGTCCGGGCCCGCGAGAAGCGGGATCAGCGCGCCGACGAAGAAAGCGACCGCGTACAGGATCCACAGCAGAACCGCGCCCCGATTGGTGATGGGCTTCGACGGATCGCGCGGCGGCCGGTGCATGACGTCGGGATCCCCTGGATCCACTGCGATGATCACCACACCCAGCGCCGTGGCGAAGAAGAGCAGGTACAGGACCATGGGTGGCGTCAACGCCACACCGTCGTTGATGTTGAACACCGTGGCGGCGAGGAACAGCATGATGAGAGTCAGCAGCTGCGTCATCTGGTAGCGCACGTAGGACACGATCTTGTCGTAGACCCGGCGACCGATGTCGACGGCATGGACGAGAGTCCCGAAGTTGTCGTCGGTGAGGATCATCCGAGCCGCCTGCTTGGTCACCTCGCTGCCGCTGCCCATGGCCACACCGATGTCTGCCTGCTTCAACGCGGCTGCGTCGTTGACAGCGTCGCCGGTCATGGCGACGATCAAACCCTGTGCCTGCATGGTCCTGGCCAGTCGTAGCTTGTCCTCCGGGGAGACCCGGCCGAAGACGTGGAGCTCCGGTAACCGCTGTCGCAACTCGTCGTCGGACAGCTTGCGAAGCTCAGCACCGCTGATCGCGCCCGGCCCGAGTCCGAGCGACCTCCCGATCGCCTGCGCCGTCACGGCATGATCGCCGGTGATCATCCGCACGTCGATACCGGCGGCCAGAGCGACCTTGACGGCCCCGTGGGCCTCGGCTCGTAGGGGATCGATGATCCCGGCCATGCCGATGAAGGCCAGGTCGCGGGTCAGAGACATCGGATCAGACCGCATCAGCGCGAGCGCGTCGTCGCCCTCGATCAGCCGGATGGCGAAGGCGAGCACCCGAAGGCCGTCTTCCCCCATCCGCTGGTTGGCTGCCGCGATCCCAGCCCTGGCCTCGCTGATGGGGATCTGCGACCCGCTCAGCGGTCCGCCGGACTGACTGCACCGAGCAAGGACCACGTCCGGGGCCCCTTTGACCAGTTCCACCAGATATTCGACCCCGTCCACCGGAATACGGTGGAAGGTGGCCATGAACTTGTAGTCGGAGTCGAAGGGCACTTCGGCCAGCCGCGGGAAGGCGCGACGAGTCTCGACCGCGTCCACGCCCAGCTTGGCGGCCAGGACGACCAGAGCTGCTTCGGTCGGATCACCGATCACCGATCCGTCGTCACCGACTACCGCGTCGGTGTCCAGAGCGAGCCCCAGCGCCAACCGACTGAAGTCCGGGGCGGGCGCCCCCGCCACCGACGTGATGGCGCCCGACTTGCGATAGCCCTCACCCTCCACGTTGAACCAGGTGCCACCGACGTACAGGGTGGAGACCATCATCTCGTTCATCGTGAGCGTGCCGGTCTTGTCGGTGTTGATGGCACTCGTCGCCCCGAGCGTCTCAACATCGGTGAGGTTCTTGACCACGGCCTTGGCTTCGGCCAGCTGGTTGGAGCCCATCGACAGCAGCCCCGACACGAAGGCCGGCATACCGGTCGGAATGGCCGAGATCGCCATCGCCGTGCCCAGCAGCAACAGGTCCTCGGCCGGAGTGCCTCGGAGCAGGCCGACCAGGATGATCACCGCGACGGCACCCCAGGCGATCAGCCCGAGCACCTTGGTCAGCGAGTCCAGCTCCTTCTGCAGCGGAGAACGGGTGCGCTTGACCGAGGTCAACATGGTGGCGATCTGACCCATCTGGGTCTTCATCCCCGTCGTGGTCACGACCATCGCGCCCGTGCCCCGGGTGACCGAGGTGTTCTGGAAGAGCATGTTCGACTGGTCGCCGAGCCCGACGTCTGTCGAGTCGAGTGGATTCGCGTCCTTGGGTATCGGAGCGCTTTCTCCCGTCAGCGCAGCTTCTTGGGTCTCCAGCGTCGCGGATCGCAGGATCCGGCCATCGGCGGGGACGAGGTCGCCGGCCTCGACGGCAACGACGTCCCCGGGAACGATCTCGGTGGCGGGACGGAGTTCGACCGCTCCGTCGCGAATGACCCGGGCCTGAGGCACCTGGAGCTTGGCCAGCGCGTCCACACTGGCCCGGGCCTTGAGCTCCTGGCGGGTTCCGAGCACAATGTTCAGCAAGATCAACAACCCGACGATGACACCGGTCGGGATCTCGCCGATCAGCAGGCTGACGACGGTCACCGCCACCAACATCAGATTCATCGGATCCCGTAGCTGAGCAAGCGCGACCGCGACGACCGACGGGGGCTTCTCGCCCAGGATCTCGTTCTTCCCGAAGGTGGAGAGCCGTGCGGCCGCCTCCGATTCGGACAAGCCGCGCTCGGCGTCGGAGCCCCGAGCCTGCACAACTTCCTCGACAGAGCACGCGTACGGCGGGCGTTCCGGGCGAGCACCAGTCCTGCCGGTCACCCCACCGCTGGACACGCCAAGATCCTTCCACAAGGCAACGACCGCGGCCAGACTCTCGGCCGGACCGGCAGGTCAACCAACGTCTGCCGAGTTCTCCTCGACGGAGGCTTTGGCTCTCACCTGCGCTTAACTCAGTGAATCCGCTCCCCGGGTAGGAGTCGAACCTACGTCGCTAGTCCTGATTCAAAGTCAGGCGGGCCCTGCCGGCAGACCAACCGGGGATTGCGGTGACTAGCGTACGCACGGCTTACTGCCCTGGGTACGTCACACTGGAGATCATGGCCGCTCGCCCCGATGATCGCGAATCGTCCCGCGCCCGTCGGGCCGGCCGGATCCGGATGACCAGCGCGGCGCGCCGCGAGCAACTCATCGGGGTGGCCCGGTCGTTGTTCGCCGAGCGCGGATTCGAGGGCACGTCCGTCGAGGAGATCGCGGCTCAGGCCCAGGTCAGCAAGCCCGTCGTCTACGAGCACTTCGGCGGCAAGGAAGGCCTGTACGCCGTGGTGGTGGACCGCGAGGTACGGACGCTGCTGGAAAGTATCCAGGGTTCGCTCACCGAGGGCCGACCGCGCGAACTGATCGAACGGGCCACCTTGGCGTTGCTGGACTACGTCGATTCCAACACCGACGGCTTTCGAATCCTGGCTCGGGACTCGTCGGTTGGCAGCAGCACCGGCTCGTTCGCCAGCATCCTGAGCGACGTCGCGTCCCGCGTGGAGGGCATCCTGGCCGGTGCCTTCAAACGGCAGGGCCTCGATCCCAAGACGGCCCCGATGTACGCCCAGATGCTGGTCGGGATGGTGGCGCTGACCGGACAGTGGTGGTTGGACGCCAAGAAGCCCAAGAAGCCGGAAGTGGCGGCTCACCTGGTCAACCTGGCCTGGAACGGGCTCAGCCACCTCGACCCCAAACCGACGCTGATCACCACCGGGCGCTGAGCTTGGGTCGTACGGAGCGGTTCTCCTCGCCTCGACGCCAGCTGCTCGAGTCCCACGTTCCTGCTCGGGTTGCAACTCGAGCAGGAACGAGGAACTCGAGCAGATCGGGATCAGCCTTGCTCGGCCGATTTGTGCCCCCACGGGGAGTCTCGATACGATCTGTATCGTTCTACTAAATCGATACAGAAGCCGTTGATGACTACCTCCGTCGCCACCCGCCCCTTCTCCGCTCTCGGCACTCGCCGAGCCGCCGTAGCGGTCACCGTCATGTTCGCCGTGAACGGCATGCTGCTCGGCGGTTTCGGTGGATCGCTGCCCTCGCTGCGCGAACGGCTCGATCTGAGTGCCGCCCAGATCGCGATCATGCTTTTCGCAGGTGGCCTGGCCGCCATCACCTCGATGCAGATCGGGGGCCGGCTCGCCGACGCCCTGGGCGCCCGCCGGATCGCGCTGAGCGGATTGCCGATCCTGATCGCGGCAGCGGTCGTGCTGGCGTTCGCCCCCACGTACGGTGTCGCCATCGCGGGCGGCATGTTGATGGGTTTCGGTAACGGCGCCATGGACGTCGCCATGAACGCCCTGGGCGTCCAGGTGGAGCAGGCCCGTCGCAAGCCGATCATGAGTTTCTTCCACGCCTTCTTCTCGGTCGGCAACTTCGTCGGAGCCGGCGCGGTGTTGGTGATCGCCACGCTGGCCGGCATCTCCGGTGCCGGAATCGTGTTGCCGCTGATGATCACCCTCGCCGTGGTGGCCACCGCTGTCCTCGTCCTGCTCCTGCGGATCACCCCGGAGGCGGAGATCATCTCCCACTCGGTGGACGGCGTACGGACGAAGATCCCGCGGATGGCGTGGTTGCTCGGGGCGATGGCCCTCGCGTTCGGGCTCTCCGAGGGGACGGCGGTCGACTGGTCGGCGTTGCACGTGACCGACGTCGCGCAGGTCGACTCGACCATGGGCTCCCTCGGCCTGATCGCGGTCAGTGGCTTCATGGTGTTGATCCGGCTGCTCGGGGATCGGCTGGTCGCCCGCTTCGGCCGGCGCACCGTCGTCCGGTTCGGCGGCGTCGTCGCGGCCCTGGGCTATACGACAGTCGCCTTCGTCGACAGCCTGCCGCTGCTCGTGGCGGGTTGGGCCCTGGTGGGCTTCGGCGTCGGGATGATCGCGCCTCAGGTCTACGCGGTCGCCGGGCACCTCGGAGGCGGCCGGGTCCTGGCCGTGGTGGTCACCTTCGGCTACGCGGCCTTCCTGATGGGGCCGGCGATCGTCGGGACGCTGGTCAGCCAACTGGGTATCCAACACGCCATGATCGTGCCCGCTCTGCTCTGTGCCGGCATCGTGGCGCTGGCCCTGACCATGCCGAAGAGCGACGCTGATCTCGAGACCGCCCGGGAGGGCTGAGTGGGTACGGCGCCGGTCCCTAGACTGCGGCGTGTGATCCAGGACGGCCGGCCCGAAGCCGTACGGGATGAGGTCGACCGCCTCGTGGAGGCATGGGGGCGGGAGCGGCCCGAGCTCGACGTCGCCCCGATGGAAGTCCTGTCCCGCGTCACCCGGCTGGCCCGTCATCTCGACCGGGAGCGCAGCGCGGCCTTTGCCGCCCACGGACTGGAGATCTGGGAGTTCGACGTCTTGGCGGCCCTCCGCCGCGCGGGCCGCTCGGCCCGGTTGTCTCCCGGCCAGTTGATCAAGGAAACCATGGTCACCTCCGGCACCATGACCAACCGGGTCGACCGGTTGGCCGCGCGCGGGCTGGTGCTTCGTGAAGGTAATCCCGACGACCGCCGCGTCGTCCTGGTTCGGCTGACCGACACCGGACGCGAGGCCGTCGACGCCGCTCTGGCGGACCTGATGGAGGCCGAGCGGCGGATCTTGGCCAGTCTGCCGGTAGAACGCTACGAGCTCCTAGCCGCCGCCCTGCGGCAGTTGCTCATTCCCTATGACGATGCGGCTGCGACATCAGTGAACCGGGTCGGCGGACCTAGGGGATGAGTCGGGCGCCGCTGACCGGTCCGGTGGCACGCCGGACGGCCCGGCAGACACCTTCGGCACTCAAGGTCACGCTCAGATCGACCGCCGCCGACTCCGATCCGACCAGGAAAACGCAGGTGGGGCCCGACCCGGACACCAACGCGCCGAGCGCGCCGTAGTCGCGGCCGGTCTCGAGCGTCCGGCGCAACTGGGGCTGCAGATCCAGTGCCGCAGATTCGAGGTCATTGCTCAGGGCGGCACCCAGGAGCGCGGGATCACCGGAGCGCAGAGCGTTCATCAGGTCGTCCGGCACCACCGGCTGGGGCGCCCGCGGGTTGAGCTGGTCGAAGTGCCGGTAGACCGCCGGCGTGGAGAGCCCGTGGTGGGCAAACGCGAGGACCCAGTGATAACTCCCCCGGGCCAGCGCCGGCATCACCTCTTCTCCGCGTCCACGGCCCACCGCCGTCCCCCCGAGCAGGGCGAACGGGACGTCGCTGCCCAGTTGGGCCGCCAGCCTCCGCATCGCTTCGGGCGGCACATCGAGATCCCACAGCACCGAGCAGGCGAGCAGGGCGGCAGCGGCGTTCGAGGACCCGCCGGCCAGACCCCCGGCCACCGGGATCTCCTTCCTGATCGTCAGCTGGGCGCCGAGCGAGTCGTGCGGTCCGTGCGTCTCGGCCAGCAGCCGCGCCGCGCGGACCGCCAGATTGTCTTCGTCGGGCGGCACCAGCTCCGCGCCCTCGCCGCTGACCCTGACGGCGAACTCCTCCGGCTCGGCCCACGCCGCGTGCACCTCGTCGTAGAGCGAAATGGCCTGGTAGACCGTGGCCAGCGGATGGAAGCCGTCACGCCGCGGCCGCCCCACCTTGAGGGCGAGATTGATCTTGGCCGGCACCCGCACTCGTACGCCGACAGTGGTCGGCGGTTGGGGTGAAGCCACGCATCGAGGCTATGCGCTCACCCCGCTGGGCGTTCTCGACCCCCGGGACCCACTCTCGGAAGCGCCATGAGCACAAACCGGCTCTGGCAGCTCCTTACGTCGGCCGAACCCCGTCAGGAGCACACTGGACGAGGCGACGGCGACAACGCCGGCCATGATCAGGATCGTGACTCGGACGCCGACCTGCGCCCCCAGCCAGCCGGCCAGCAGGCCGGCGAACGGCATCGTGCCGTAGTTGATCATGTGGGTGCTGGTGACGACCCGGCCCAGCAGTGTGTCCGGGACGTAACGCATCCGCCAGGCGCCGCGGATCACGTTGCCCGCCACGACGGCGGCCCCGACGAGCACGAGACCGGCCGCCGTCAGCCACACCTGCCCGGATGTCGTCGGCAGTCCGACCAGCAGGGCAGAAGGCCCCGCGATCAGCAGCAACACCGTCGACGCACGCCCGCTTCCGATCCGACGGCTCAACGGTCCAGCGAGCCCGGCGCCGAGGACGCCGCCGAGACTGCCGATCATGAGCACCGTACCGACGATGCCTGCGGGCAGGGCCAGATCGCTGACGAGAAAGAGCACCAGCAACGCCGCGTACCCGGTCAGCCCGAAGTTGGACACACCGCCGATGACCAGCAGGACACGCAGGTTCTGATCGCGGACGACGAATCGGACGCCCGCGCGGATGCGGTCGAGCAGTCCCTCCTCGGGATCGTGCTCGGTTGTGCGAGTCACGGAGCGCGGCAACCGGATGCGCCAGAGGCAGCACGCCGAGACGATGTAGCTGAAGGCGTCCACGACGATGCCCAGCGCTGCCGTCCCCCATTGGGTGAGCAGTCCGCCGAACCCGGGGCCAGCGACCTGCATCGCCGACTCGGTGCCGAAGATGCGGGCGTTGGCGTTTTCCAGTTGTCCGGGCGGCACCAGGGTCGGCAGCAGCCGCTGGTAGGCAGTGCGGAAGAACACCGCGGTGGTGCCGACCGCCAGCGCCACCAGCGCGAGTTGCACGAGGGAAAGGACGTCGAACCGCCACGCCGCCGGGATGGAGGCCAGGGCCGCGGCCGCGACCAGATTGGCGACGATCATGACGAGCCGTGGCGGCCACCGGTCGACCCACGCCCCGGCTGGTAGGCCGATGAGCAACCAGGGCAACCAGGCGGCGGCGCTGAGCAGTCCCATCCATTGCGGCCCAGCACCCAGCTCCTCGATCGCCAGCAGGGGGAGCAGAACCGAGGAGGTTGCGGTTCCGAACAGGCTCACCCCTTCCCCCACCCAGAAGCGGTAGAAGTTGACCCGGGCGGTCGAGGGCGCAGGGTGCGTCGTCGGCGAGCTGATGGGCATGGTGAACTCCTCGTCAGTGGTCGTGGGCGGGCCTCCGCCGGTCCTGGGCAGGCCGAACGGGCCGGGCAGGCCAAACAGAGCCGACGGTCGATGAACGTCAGCGAGTGATCAGCGAGTGATCAGCGGGTCGGCCTCAGGGGTCGGCGGGGAAGCCCCTGGTGAATATCAGGATTGGGCGCCGGTCCGGTCGATCGGCATCGGCGTCGAGGCGCTCACGCCAACGGTCGATCAAGGCGAGCACCTCCCGCGAAAGGTCTGCCAGCTCCTCCGGACTGAGCTTCAGCCAGGTCTGGGTGGCGAAGGCCGCCGCCTCCCACTCGGGGTTGTCTCCACCGGCACCCAGCCAGTCGCGCGCGCGCTCGTATTGCCGTTGGAGCGCCAGCGACTCCGCAGCGAGGGCAGCGGTGACCGCTCCGGCGTCGTCGGCGAACTCCGATCGGGACCATCGTGTGCTTCGGGAGACCAGCCGCCACCAACGCTCGCGCTTGTCGCGCGCGAGATCGCGCGCCTCCTCGACCAGTCCGGCCTGGTCGAGGACCTTGAGGTGGTGGCTCGCACTCCCCACCGCGAGGCCCGTGCGCTCGGCCAGCTGCGAGGCCGTGGCCGGACCGTCGACGGCGAGCACATCAAGGATCCGGGAGCGCCACGGATTGGCCATGGCCGACAGGGCCTGCGCGTCGGTGACCGTCCGGACATCCGGCCGGTCGGCGCCGGGGCGAGTCGGGTCGGGCGCGTTCACAAGGCCGAATCTATACGTACAAGAACGCTTGTGCAATATGTCTTGTAGATTGATTCAGCCGGTGGCCTCCCAGGCCACGGCGATCCGGGCAAAGGCGGCGACGTCGAGGACCTCGCCGCGGGCCTGCGGGTCGACCTCGGCCACGGTCAGGATTTCGCTGGCTCGCGCACGGGAGCCCAGCAACCCGGCCAGGGCGGAGCGCAGCATCTTGCGACGCTGGCCGAACGCCGCGTCGACCACTCTGAAGACCGTCTCTCGGCTGGCCGACGTCTCCGGGGGCGGCCGGCGCTTGATGGCCACCAGCCCCGAGTCGACATTGGGGACCGGCCAGAACACCGAGGGCGCCACCGTTCCGACCCGGCTGGCCGAGGCGTACCAAGCCGTCTTCACCGAGGGCACGCCGTAGATCTTCGACCCCGGACCGGCGACGAGTCGATCGGCCACCTCCGACTGCACCATCACCAGCCCACGGGACCAGGAGGGGAACCGGGCCAGCAGGTGCAGCAGGACCGGCACCGAGACGTTGTACGGGAGGTTGGCCACCACGACGGTGGGTGGCGTTGGCAGCTCGTCGAGGCGGAGGGCGTCGGCCTCGAGCACGGTCAGGGCTGCCGATCGGTCGGGTGCTCTATCGGCGACGGTTCCCGGCAGGGCGGCAGCCAACAGCGGATCGATCTCGACCGCGATCACCCGATCGGCGGCCTCGAGCAGCCCCAGGGTCAGCGAACCGAGGCCCGGGCCGATCTCGAGCACCACGTCCGTGGTGGAGACGTCGGCCAGCGCGACGATGCGCCTGACCGTGTTGGCGTCGATGACGAAGTTCTGGCCGCGCTGTTTGGTGGGTCGCAGGCCGAGTCGCGCCGCCAACCCACGAACAGTGGACGGATCAAGCAGCCCGCCCCGTTGAGCGTTCAGCGCAGCCCGAGCTTGCTACTACACGCCGGCCAGGCCTGCCAGCCGACGTCGGCGAGAACCTTCTTGGCGATCCGGATCTGTTCCGCGCGGCTGGCGTTGTTGGCCATCCCGCTCCCGCCGTAGGCGCGCCAGGTCTGAGCGGAGAACTGCAGGCCGCCGTAGTAGCCGTTCCCGGTGTTGATGTCCCACTGCTGACCGGACTCGCACTGGGCGAGGCGGTCCCAGACCGTGCCGCTCGCGGGAGTCGAGGAGTTGTTGTCGCCGTCGTTGCCGTTGTCGTTGTTTTCTTTGTGGTCGTTGTTGTCCTTGTTGCCGTTGGACGAGTTGTTGGCCGAATCGTCCTGCGGCTCGGGCTCCGGTTCTTTCGTCCCGCGCAGCACCACTTCCGCGCGCGGGGCCTTGCTGACCTTGGACCTGGTCTTCTCGCGGCTCTGCAGCTTCCCGTTGTGGCGGACCTCGGTGTAGGTGATGGTCCGGACGCCGGGCTTGCCTTCGGTCTCGACCCTGGTGTCGCCCTTGTCGAGGTCGTCGGAGTTCTCGTATCGGGTCGAGTAGTCCACCTTCTTCTTCTTCGTCACCGTCGTCACATCGACCCGGGTGACGGAGAAGCTCGCGCCGTCGGAGAGGCTGGTGGCCTCATTGACGCTCACCTTGTCGTCCGCGTCCACTCTGATCTTCGCCGCGGCCAAGGCGGCGCCAACGGTCTGCGCCGTCGTCTTGATTCGGCGCTTCGTGCCGGCGTGGTCGACAGTGATCGTCTTCAGAGTGGCCAGATTGAACGACAGCCCGTCCCTTCCGATCGCGGCGCTGCGGCTCGTGGACAGCTGGGCGCCGGTGGACTTGATGTTCAGCGAGGCCAGCGCCTGATCGACGTTGGTGGCCGTCGTCCAGTACGTCTGCGGCTTGCCGTCGACGGTGACCTTGATCTGCCGGCCGTACTGAACGGCGATCCGGGTGCCGTCCACCAGCTTCGTCTCCGGCGCCGGAGCCACCACATCGTGCGCTCCGAGCTCGATGCCCTTGCTCTCCAAGACCTCCCCGACCGTGCTGGCCATGGTGCTGACGCCGGTGGACGCACCGTCGACCGATAGCTGGACGTCCTTGTCGAGGGTGACGTAGCCGAACGTCGTGCCGGCGACGGCCAACGCGGCCGCGCCCGCGACCGCGGCTGGGATGATCTTGCGCACTGATTTTGCTCCTGCCGCCGCGAACCGGCGGATCTCTGTCTCGTCCTCATGGATCGGCCGGACCGGCCGGGCTCTTTGGTCACGAAAGCATAACGACGCGTTCGACACTCGACCAAATGCAGTCGAAACGCTGGGTTCAGGTCGAAACGTGATCCGGAACCGGCATGGCCCATACGCCCCGGTGCACGAGCTCCGTGCGATCCCGCCGCCGCCGAGGGCGGGCGCGGGGACCCGAAGCGGTGTAACCGAGGCTGATCACGCCGACCGATGCATGGCCAGACGGAACCCGGAAGAGACGACGCACCGCAGCGGCTCGGTCCGGCGGCACACCGAAGAAACAGGCACCGAGTCCACGATCGACCGCCGCGAGCAAGGCCGCCATCACCCCCATGCCGGCGTCGACGAACCAGTAGGGCGCCGACCAGCGAGCCGGATCGCGATCGGTCCAGCCCTTGTCCGGCTGGGCGTAGCGATCGAGATAGGCCTGCTGGTCGGTCCAGACCAAGATCAGCACCGGCGCGGTACGAAGCCCGGACAGCCAACGGTCGTCCGGCCGCGGGTCGGCGGTGGCCGACCAGTAGTCCGGGACCTGGTCGCCGGTCAGCACCAAGTAGCTGACGGCCTGGGTGAAGCCGGCCGATGGCGCTCGTAGGGCGGCGTCAAGAACCGCCTCCAGGTCCGCAGGGGGGACCGGTCGCAGGGGGTCGTACCGGCGGACCATCCGTCGCCGCCGCAAGACCTCGACCAGTTCCATGCTCAGTCCGCTCCCCAGGTCCCGCCGAACGCGGCCACGGCGTTGTCGTCCAGAGCCCGGCACAACCGGGGCAGGCCCATCCCGAGTACGTCGGCCATCCGTCGCGTCGTGTACGGGATCAGATACGACGCGTTGGGTCGCCCCCGATACGGCTCAGGGGTGAGGAAGGGTGCGTCGGTCTCGGTCAGGATCCGGTCGAGCGGAGCGGCCGCGAGCGCCTCACGCAGCTGCGGATTGTTCTTGAAGGTCACGGTGCCGGCAAAGGACAGGAAGGCGCCCCGGTCGAGGCATTCCCGGGCAAAAGCGGCGTCGCCGGAGAAGCAGTGCATGACGATGCGGGCCGGCGGACCTTCCCGGTCCAACACGGTCAGGACCTCGGCGTGCGCATCGCGATCGTGAATGACCAGGGTTTGGTCGTGGCGCTTCGCCAATTCGATATGGGCGGCGAAGGAGATCCGCTGCTGCTCGTGGCCCTCCGGGCTTCTGGTGCGGTAGAAATCCAGGCCGGTCTCCCCGACCGCCCGGACACCGGGCCGGCCCGCCAACCTACCGATCTCGGTGAGAGCGGCGTCCAACTCCTCGGTCGGCATCCGGGCCGCGTCGTTGGGATGCAGAGCCACTCCGGCGACGACCGTGGGCCACCGCTGGGCCGCGGCGACCGCCCAGCGTGAGCTCTCCAGGTCACAGCCGATCTGCACGACGCGCCGGACCCCCACCTCGGCCGCCTGAGCCAACGCGTCTTCGGGGCTCAGTCCGGTCAGCTGCGCGGCGACGTCCAGGTGACAATGCGAATCGACCACCGGACCCGGCAACGGTTCGGGCGGATCGGGGAAAGTCACGGTCGCAAGCCTGGCAGACCGCCCCGAACCACCGCCTCGTACAGGGCGTTCTTGCGCAGCCCGTGTTCGTCGGCCACGGCCGCTACGGTTCGGCGCAGCCGACCACCGTCAGCCATTCGCCGCTGCACTTCGGCGATGGCCGTGGGGAGGTCCGGCTCGGCGACGTCGGCACCCGCGACGACCAGCGTCACCTCGCCGCGGAGACCGTCGGCCGCCCACGCCGCCAAACCGACCAGGTCGTCTCGACGGATCTCCTCGTAGGTCTTGGTCAGCTCTCGACAGACAACCGCCCGGCGGGAGTCCCCGAACGCATCAGCCATGGCCGTGAGCGTCTCGGCTGTCCGGTGGGGTGCCTCGAAGAACACCATGGTCCGCTCCTCGGCGGCCAGCTCCTGCAGCCGTCGGCGCCGCTCACCGGCCTTGCGCGGCAGGAAACCCTCGAAACAAAAACGATCCACCGGCAACCCGGACACCGCCAGCGCCGTCAGGACCGCAGACGGGCCGGGGACCGCAGTGACGCGGATGCCGTGCTCGACGGCCGCGGAGACCAGCCGATAACCCGGATCGGACACCGACGGCATCCCGGCGTCGGTGACCACCACGACCCGCGAGCCCCGTTGGAGTTCGGACAGCAGTTCCGCCGTGCGGGCAAGTTCGTTGCCCTCGAAGTAGGACGTGATCCGGCCCGCCGGAGTGAGCCCGAGACGCTCCAGCAGCCGCCGCAGCCGGCGGGTGTCCTCGGCGGCGATGAGGTCGGCGCGGCCCAACTCCCGCCGCAGGGCGGGCGTCGCGTCGTCCACGTCGCCGATCGGCGTCGCCGCCAACACCACCACGCCAGTCGGCTCGGCTTCGACCATGGGCCCAGCCTGTCAGACCGGGCTCACAGGGTTGCTCACCTATCATGGCCCGGTGACCCAGCCGGCCCTGGCGGCGGACCCGCCGGCGCCACTGCCGGCCGAAGCGATCAAGGATCGCCCCGCTGCGCCCGTACCGACCACGGTCGAGCGGCTGAGGGTGCCGCCGATGACTGACCGACTCGCCGGATGGCTGGTCACGCTGGTGATCACGGCGATCGCGTTCGCCATCCGGGCGTACCGGATCGGCCAACCGAACGCGTTGATCTTCGATGAGACGTACTACGCCAAGGACGCGTATTCGCTGCTCAAGTTCGGATACGAGCGAACCTGGCCCAAGAACGCGGACGCCTCGATCATCGCCGGGAATCCGGACGTGCTGCAGGATTCCGCGTCGTTCATCGTCCACCCGCAGCTGGGCAAGTGGCTGATCGCGGCCGGTGAGTATGCATTCGGCATGAACTCCGTCGGTTGGCGGGTCGGACCGTTGATCGCCGGCACGCTGTTGGTGCTGGTCGTCATCCGGCTCGTGCGCCGGGTCTCCCGGTCCACCATGATCGGAGGGCTCGCGGGTCTTCTGCTGTCCCTCGACGGGCTCGCGTTCGTCTTGTCCCGGACGGCCCTGTTGGACATCTTCCTGGCGTTCTTCCTGGTGTCCGCGGTCGCCTGCCTGGCGGCCGACCGCGACTGGTTCCGGAACCGACTCGCTGACCATCTGGTGCGGTTCGGGCAACCCGATCTGGGGGGCCGGTTCGGGCCGGCTCTGCTGGTGCGGCCCTGGCGGCTCGCCGCCGGAGTATGTTTCGGACTGGCTCTGGGGAGCAAGTGGAACGCCGTCTACGTGATCGCGGCCTTTGCCCTGCTGTCCTTGGCCTGGGACGTCGGGGCTCGTCGCCTGGCCGGATCCGGCAGTTTCCGGCTCGGACGGTTGTTACGGGACGGAATTCCAGCGTTCGTATCTCTGGTGATCTTGTCGGCGGTGGTCTACGTGTCGAGCTGGGCCAGCTGGTTGGCATCGTCGGGCGGTTACCACCGCGACTGGGGCCGGAACAATCCCGACGCCTGGTCGGTGCGTCTGCTCGGTGAGGGCTTGGCTTCGCTGCTGCGGTTCCACAAGGCGATCTTGGACTTCCACACCGGTGACTTCATCAACAACGCCACCCACTCCTACGACGCCAAGCCGGTGGGTTGGTTGATCATCGCGCGGCCGCTGAGCATGTATGTCGCCAACGACATCAAGCCCGGTACGGCCGGCTGCACCGGGGCGGACAACTGCATCTCGGTCGTGCTGGCCATCGGTACGCCGGCACTGTGGTGGGGTGGGGTGATCGCGCTGATCGCCGCTGCGATCTTGTGGATCGGGGCCCGCGATTGGCGGTTCGGCATTCCCGTGGTCGGGGTGCTGTCGGTCTGGCTACCCTGGTTCTCCTACTCCGACCGGCCGATCTTCTACTTCTACGCCATCGCGATCGTGCCCTTCACGGTGATGGCCATCACGCTCTGCCTGGGCAAGCTCATCGGGGACGCCCGAACCGGAGATCGAAGGATGATCGGCACTATCGTGGCCGGATCGTTCGTGGCCCTGGTGGGGGCCAACTTCGCTTATCTGTATCCGATCCTGGCCGATCAGGTGCTGCCCTATCCGGAATGGCGGGCCCGGATGTGGTTCAGGTCCTGGATCTGAACCTTTGGTCGCCCTTCGCCGACGGACCGTCAGCGGGCCGACCGAGCGCCTCGGTGATGCGCGAAGGTGAGGCATGTCCGATGGGCCGCCGGAAGGTTCGACAAGCTGGGCGGCATGGGCCAACGTGCGCTGGCCCTCACTGAATGCTTCGGAGGCTTAGCCCTCCGCGTGGTCGCGCCCCCTGAGCCTGTCGGGGGGACAGTTGTTCGCGCGCCCTGAGCCTGTCGAAGGGCCGGGGAAGCTCGCGGGCTATTCGCGGGTTCGGTGTCGGTCGCGGATGCGGTGGTGGATCAGATAGTTCTGGTCGGGGTCGCGCCAGCGGGGTGGGGCCCATCCGGGGAGTCCGTCGGGGGTGATCCGGCAGGTCCAGCCGGCGGTCAGGTAGTGCGTGTGGTGATAGCGGCAGAGGAGCGTCAGATTGTTGATGTCGGTTCGGCCGCCGGACAGCCAGTCGATGACATGGTGCCTGTCGCACCACTCGGGTCGCGTGCTGCAGCCGGGAAAGGAGCAGCCGCCGTCGCGGGCGATCAGCGCACAGGTTTGGGCTTGCGTGGCGAGCCGGCGGGTTCGGCCCAACCAAAGGGGTTGCCCGCGACCGGTGAGGACGGTGGGGATGATCTGGGCCTGGTCGGCGATCCGCAGCGCTTCGGGGATGGTCAAGTTTTGGCCGGTGCTGGTGTCGGCGTGCCCGGTCTTCGACGCGAGTTGGTCGTCGGTCATGGTGATGATCACGGTGGCGGGGATGCCGCCGGAGTCCGGTAGGCCGGGGGTGCGGAGCAGCCGGGCGCAGGCGTCCTCGAGGGCGTCGTGCAGCCGCTGCTCATGGGCGCGGGGGTCGGGGATCTGGCGTTCCCCGCCCCGCGGGCCGATCTCGATGGTTTGTTTCGGTTTGGCGAGCGGTCCGAGCACCGCGGCCAGCTGGGCGGCGGCGGCGGGGGTGAGCCGGCCGGTGAGTGTGCTCATCCCGTCCCGGCAGGAGCCGAGGGTGAGGAAGCGTTGCTCGGCGTGCACCGCGTCGTCGGGCCGGGTGCCGTCGGGGTCGATGGCGTCGACCAGTTGGGTGCACACCCGGCCCAGCTCGGATGGCGCGAACAGCCGGGCGTAGTCGACCAGGGTCGCCTCCGCCTCCTTCAGCAACGCGCAGTGGATGATGTCGACTCGGTGCAGCGCCCGTTCGACCAGGTTGACCTGGTCCGGGTTCACCTCCCCGGCGGCCTGCGCCGCCGCCAGCACCGGGAACCGGGCCGGCAGCTCCTCCCCGAACATCGACGTTGTCGACCCGACCGCTTCGGCGGCCCGGACCCGGCGTGCGGCTTCGCCGGCAGAGATCCGCAGCAGCTGCACCAGCAGTTTCGGCACCGTGGCCACGCAGTGTTTCTCGGCCAGCCCCGACCGGTCGATCTGGCCGACGATTCGGTGGTCGACCACACTGAGCCGGTTCCGGAACGCCTCCAACCGTTGCGCCACGATCACCAGGGTGTCGGGGTCCAGCTCCTCGCGGGTTACCGCCGCCCGCAGCACGTCCAGATCCTCGTCGAGCCGGTTGATCAAACCCAACACCGTGCCGATTCCCGAGCCGGTGTCCGGCTCGGGAATGCAGGTCTCCGACATGGCCCTAGTCTACTCGAACAGATATTCGAATGCAAGCCGCAGCTGCCCGGAAAGTCAAGAAGACAAGGGGAAAACTATCGTTCATCAGCCCGTCGACGCGCTGATGGCGTGCCGTACATCGCCCGTCGAAAGGCTCAGAACGCCAGCCGGTCACCCCTCCGACGGGCTCGACCGGAGTCAGGTCGTGCCGACGATCACCGCTCGACGATCAAGAAGCCGCCGGGACGCAAGTTGACTCCAGTACTCCCGTTGCTGCGACGCTGGCCGATCAGCTCCCCGTCGACCTTGTAGCCCTGCCCTGATCGGTTTGCTGTTCTGATCGGTTGGCGTACTGATCGATCGGCGGCGCTCAGCTCAGGCGGATGGGCGGCATCCGCAGCCACGCGTCAGCGGGTAGGCCGAGAGCGCCGGCCGCATCGGCCAGGCTCGGCCAGCCGCCGGCTCGGGCCCGCGGGTCCTCGCTGTTCTTCGGCGAGCCGAGCCGGGCCAGCGGAGGCACGCGCAGTGGGCGTACGACAGGAGCGTCGTCGGCCAGGCCGGCGCGGGCGCGGGCGATCCGGACCGCGTCCCGCAGGCCGCCCAGCTCGTCCACCAGGCCGGCCCGGACGGCGTCGCGTCCGGTCCACACCCGACCCCGAGCTACCCCTTCGATCTGGGTGATGGATCGACTGCGTCCGCTCGCGACCTTGGCCACGAAATCGTTGTAGATCGCGTCGATGATGGCGGCGAACCGTTCCCGCTCCGCGTCGGAGAACGGCTGACGGGGCGAGTACATCAAGGCGTGGGCCCCCTGCTGCACCGTGCCAGTGCGGACCCCCAGCCTCTCCAGCAGACCTTCGAGGACCAGCTTCCCGCCGAACACACCGATGGATCCGGTCAGGGTGGCCGGCAGGGCCACGATCACGTCCGCCGGACAGGCGATGTAATAGCCGCCCGATGCGGCCGCCTCCCCCATCGACACCACGACCGGCTTGCCGGTGTCCCGCACGCGGCACACCTCGCGCCAGATCGCGTCGGAGGCCACCACGGAACCGCCCGGTGAGTCGACCTGCAGCACCACGGCCTGGGCCCGATCGCTGCTCGCCGCCGCCCGCAGCTCGGCGCAGACCGAATCGCTGCCGGATTGCCGCCCGGCCGCCCCCAGACGGGTACGACCCGAGACGATCGGCCCCCGCACGCTCACCAGCGCCACGTGCCTCCGACGTCGCCGCGGCGCGTGCAGCCGAAATCGAGGATGCCAACGGTCCGCGTACAGCAGCGCCGCCTCAGTCGAGGTCCGGTCCCGCAGGGCCTGGTACACCTGGTCGCGGTAGCCCAGCTGGTCCACCAGCCCGAACTCGCGGGCTTCCGCGGCCTGGTGCGGCCCGGCGTCGATGATCATCCGGACCCGGTCAGGTTCGAGCCCGCGGCCCGCCGCGACGGCCATGACGGCATCGTCGAAGACCGAGGCGGCGAGCTGCTCCAGGGATGCCCGGTGCGCGGGTGTGAGCTCGGTGCGGGTCAGGCGATCCGCCGCGTTCTTGTACTCGTGGCGCTGCTCCAGCTGCGGTTCGACCCCGAGCTTGTCCAGCGTCCCGCGGAGAAACGTCGTCTCGATGCCCACCCCGAGGGTGCCCAGAGAGCCGGTGGGCTGGAGCCAGATCTCGCGGAACGCGGTGGCCAGCACGTAGCCGGCCAGGTCCTGGGAACTCTCCCCGAGCGTTTCGGCCCACGCGACCGTCGGTTTGCCGCTCTTCGCGAAGGCCTGCACCCCGAGCCGCAGTTCCTGCGCGACGGCCCACGGCAGACCGCCGATCTTGGCGATCAGGCCCGCTACATTTCGGTCCGCACCGCCCTCGTGCAGGGCACGCAGGATCGGCCGCAACGGGCGGCGGCCCCGAAGCTGGAGCCGCGAGACGGGATCGTCGCCCTCCGCCGTCGCGAGCCGCTCGGTGAGGTCGAGCTCGAGCAACACCGGGCTACGCCGCCGTCCAAGCGCGCGACCCGTCACTTCAGCTGTGCCTTCGGCGGCGTGTCACGACGGGATTGACGGCTCGGCGCAGCGGAGCGGCCTCTGGGTCGGAGGTGCCGGCGGATGAAAGAGCGCACGACCAAGGATCCCCCGACACCCAGCACCAACGCCATCACCAATCGGCGTCGGCGGTCGGCGCCGGTCGGCACGGTCTGCTCGACCTGGTCGGGGGAGTCAGGTCCGAGCCACACCCGGCCCCGGTCACCGTCCACGGTGATCCGCTGCCCGTGCTCGATCCGACGGGTCGCGACACCCGTGCCGAGCACGGCCGGAATCCCGTACTCCCTGGCCACGATGGAGCTGTGACTGAGCGGCCCGCCGATGTCGGTCACGACGGCGGCGGCGCGGGCGAACAGTGGGGTCCAGGCCGGGGTCGTGATGCTGGCGACCAGCACCTCACCGACGCCCAGCCCGGCGAAGTCCTCCGGTCCGCGCAGAATCCGAGCGACCGCGGTGATTCGGCCGCCACTCGCGCCGATGCCCTGAAGGACGTCTCCGGCCTGCTCGGTCGCGCTGGCGGGCATCATCTTGTCGAGCAGGTGCAGCCAGCTGGTTTGGGGCAGCATCTGTGGCGGCGTGACGCGGCGCTGCCCCCGCCAGATCTCTTTCCGTCGTTCCACGGCCTCGGCCAGGTCCCCCGTCGGGCCGTCCACCGGTTCGGGCAGGTGAGCGGCGATTTCGGCCGTGGTGCACCAGAAGACGTCGTCGGGGCGGTGAAGGCGGTGCGACGTCTGCAAGCGCCGCCCCAGCTCGAGAACCAGCCGCCGCAACGTCGGCCAGGCCAACCCGACATCGGCCAGCGCATCCTCCCGGAGTGGTGCGACGCTCTGCGCTTGCTGCAGCAACCGGCCGAACGCGGCCTTGCGTACGGGGTCGAGCCGAGAGCTGATCTTCACCGTGGCGTCCTCGCGCCGCTGGACCGTGCGTCGCTGCCGCTCGTACGGGTCGGACCCCTCGCCCCGCAGGTAGAGCTTGAGGGTGTCGACGAGGGGGGCCGGGTCGTCGGCCGGGACGGCGTTCACGAAGTCGAGGTTGTAGACCGTGTGACCGTACTGCTCGAGGTGCTCGGCAAACCTCCGGGCCAACTGACCGAGCTCGGACCCGTCGTCGTCGCTGAGTTCGTCGAGTCGGGCCACGATCTGGTCGACCGCCGTGTCCTGCAACCATTCCCGTACGTTCGGCTGTTGCTGGGCCCAACGAGCAAGATCGAACAACGACTTCTCCGCCAGGATCGGCACACTGTCGTAGCCGAGCAGGAAGATCGTCGCGGCGGGATCGCCGGGCCGCCGAACCATGAGGTCATAGAACCTCGCGAAGACCACTTCGTTGGTGACGGCGATGGGGATGATGGTCTGCACGGACGTGTAGTACTCCGTGCCGGCATCGAGCAACTCACGGGCGCCCGCCAACAGCTCTACGGCAGACAACGATCCAGCGTCGCGTTGCCGCCAGGCGCGCACGGTCTCGGCGTACCTCGGGTGCGAGTACGTGCGCCAGCGCACCTGCGCGTTGAGCCGGCCGCCGCCCCACAGCAGTCGCAGGCCCCGCGGGCTGTTGATGGTCAACCGCAGCAGGCCGCTGCGCGTGTAGGCGTAGTAGGCGTAGCCGTTGATCGTCGGCATCCCGACGTCACCGTCCCGCAGCACGCTGCCGCCGAGCAGCTCGGCGATCACCGCGTCGACCGACCGGGTGACCGAACCGTCGATCAGCTCGGCGAACAGCGGCGACAACGGATCCGGCAGCTGCTCGACGATGCTGGCTCGGAAGTAGAGCGACTGCGGTTCGGGCAACACCCACGTCGTGGGCGGAGCTGCCTCCGCCGGTGGCAGGGCGGTGATGGCCCGGGATTGCAGGACGAACAGGGCCGACCCCGTCCGAGCCCACTCGATGTCCTGAGGCACGCCGAACAACTTCTCGATCCGCGACCCGAGTTCAACCAGGTGCTGGGCGGTCGGATCGTCCAGCACGGGCTGTGAGCGCATCGGGATCGGCACCGGGCGTTCCTCGGTGCCGGCCGCGGTACGGACCGTCATGATCGACTTCTCCGCCGTATGCCGGGTCACCAAACGCCCGGACTCCTTGTCGACCACGACCTGGTCGGTGTCGACCAGCCCGCCGACGATCGCCTCCCCGAGCCCCCACGCCCCGCTGATCACCGCTTCGCCGCGGCGGCCGTTGGCCGGATTCGCGGTGAACAGCACCCCGGACGCATCGGCCGCGACCAGAGTCTGCACGACCACGGCCAGACTCACGCCTTCTGGTTCGATGCCTTGGCGCTGGCGATACGCCAGAGCTCGGGACGTCCACAGCGAGGCCCAGCAGTCGACCACAGCGGCGAGCAACGCGGCGGGTCCCTGCACATTGAGGTAGCTGTCCTGTTGTCCGGCGAAGCTCGCCTCCGCCAGGTCCTCGGCCGTCGCGGACGAACGCACGGCAACGGCCGGCCCGCCGAGCCGCTCGTAGGCTCCGACGATCTCCGCCCGCAGATCCGGATCCACACCCTGGGAGCGGAACAGCTCGGAGATCCGCCTCGCCGCCATGCGGGCCTGCTCCTCCCCGGACGCCTCGCGAGCGGCGGAGAGGATCCGCGAACCCAGATCGTTCTGCTCCACGAAGTGCCGGTAGGCACCCGTGGTGACGACGAAGCCCTCCGGCACCGGCAGTCCCGCCCGGACCAGCTCACCGAGGTTGGCCGCCTTGCCGCCGGCATGCGCCACGTCGGTTCGGCCGAAATCCGCGAGCTTCGCTACCCATTGCATGTTGAATCCATTCTGCTGCCGGCCCCGGATCTCGTCGATGTGGCTGATCTAAACTCCGCGCCATGGAGTATCGCCAACTCGGACATTCGGGCCTGCGGGTCTCGACCATCACCCTGGGCACCATGGGCTTCGGGGGGACCGGATGGGCGCAGCCCGTCGGCCAGATCGACGTCGAAGGGGCCAGGCGTCAGATCGGGATGGCCCGCGACGCCGGAGTGAACCTCATCGATACAGCGGACGTGTACTCCAGTGGGACGTCGGAAGAGATCCTGGGCCGAGCCCTGGGTGACGATCGCGACGAGGTGCTGATCGCCACCAAGGTCCGGATGCCGATGGGCGACGGACCGAACGACGCGGGCTTGTCCCGGCACCACATCATCCGAGCGGCCGAGGCCAGCCTGCGCCGGCTGAACACCGACTACATCGACCTGTACCAGGTGCACGAGTGGGACGGCCAGACGCCGCTGGAAGAGACGTTGAGTGCACTCGATTCGCTGGTGCAGTCCGGTAAGGTGCGCTATCTCGGCGCCTCCAACTACGCGGCCTGGCATCTGATGAAGGCGCTGTGGATCTCGGACCGGCGCAACCTCGCACGCTTCGTCAGTCAGCAGATTTACTACTCCCTGCAGGCCCGGGACGCCGAGAACGAACTGGTGCCGGTCTCACTCGATCAAGGTCTCGGCATCCTGGTTTGGAGCCCGATCGCCGGCGGACTGCTGTCGGGCAAGTACCGGCGCGGGGTCGAGGCCCCGGCCGGCAGTCGGCACCTCACCGAGTGGAGCGAGCCGCCGGTGTACGACGAAGATCAGCTGTACGACACGATCGAGCTGCTGGTGGAGATCGGATCGGACCACGGTGTGTCCGCAGCCCAGGTGGCCCTGGCCTACACGTTGGCCAAGCCGGCGGTGACGTCGTTGATCGTCGGGGCTCGGACCGAAGAACAGCTGGCCGACAACCTGGCGGCGGCCGAACTCACCCTGTCGACCGAGGAGATGTCCCGGCTGGACGAGGTCAGCGCCCAGCCGCTGCGCTACCCGTACTGGCATCAGGCCAACACGTCCGGCGATCGGCTGAGCCCGGCCGATCTGAGTCTCCTGGGCCGACACCTCTCCTAGGGTGGTCCGGCCCCGAAGACGAGGTTCCCGTCAGGACCTTCAGGACTTTCGATCGAAACGGGCGACGGCTTTGCGCCATTGCACGATCCAGAACGCACCGACCAACAACCAGAGCCAGGTGGTGAACCACCGCAGCCCGTCGATGTTGGGATCCGAAGCCGCGCGGATGAAGGAGAAGATCCCGACGGCCAGGGCGACGCCGCCGATGACCAGTTGCCAGATGGGACGGCGGCGCGGGGGCGAATCGGGAACGGACACAGCCGAACGGTACTAAAGGCGCCGCCGATGCGGAGGTACCGAGTCGGCGCATGACTCGGCGCCCCGGTCAGTTGGGGTGTTGCCAGAACTGCAGGAAGGTCACCGAGGCGAACAACGTCAACGTGGCCGCGTACGCGACGACCACCACGAGGGCGCCGACGAGGGTGACGCGCAACCCGGCTCCCTGGATCGGGTCGAGCCAGCGGCGGAACCAGCCGGTGACCACCGGCATGAAGATCCAGGTCATCAGCCCGACGCTGACGATCTGACTGAGCCACATCGAGAGCCACGGCTGGGCACCCGCGCCGTCGAGGACCGGACCGAGGAATCTGGACAGCGTCATGACGGTCGGATACAGCACCAGCAGCACGAGCATCGCCGATTTCCAGTTCGGCGTCATCTTCGTTGCGCCGTCCTCGACCCGCAGGATCGAGCCGAACGGCGTGCTTCGCGTGACGACCGAGAAATCATCGTTCAACTGGGCTCGGAGATCGGGGAGGGCTCGCTGCCGCTCCGTTGAGTTCATCCAGGCCTGCAGTTGATGATCGGTGCGGAATCGAAGCATCGAGAGCCATCGCTCCTGACCCCTGCCGGGTGCGAGCAGCGTCGCTCCTTCAAATCCGGAGAAGGAGGCGCTCAGCGCGACGAGACGACGTTCCGTCGCGATGAAATCGGCCTCCTTCCCGGCCACCACCGCGTGCGTGAACAGGGCGATGCCGGTGCCCGGTGGATGCCCGTTGGTGACGACCACGTCCGGACTCACCCGATGGATCCCGATCGAACGGCCTTCGGCGAGCAACTGTCGGAGATCGCTTCCGTCCAGCCAGCGATGCAGTTCCTCTTCGGTGTCGAAGGTGTAGGAGATCGACCAGTCGAACTCCCCCGCCTCGACGACACCGACCCGACCGGACACGAATCCGGGCGCTGCCCGGGCGGCCTCATGGAGCCGGGTCGACCAGGCGGCGAAGACCTCTCGGGCGTCAGCATGTTCGAAGCTGGAAATTGCCGTGGCGCCGCCGGTCTCGACGTCACGGCCGACGAGTCGAGGACCCGGCGACGTCATGATCAGGAGTCGATCCGTCGGCCCTGCACGTAGACCTCGGCGATGGCCGGCTCGCGCATCGTCATCAGCAGGGCGAACAGGATCTGATCACGAGCCATGACCGGGTCCTCCGAGCGCGTCCCCTGCTCGATGGCCGCGGCCAGCGGTGGCCAGTCCCGTGGATCGACCACGACGAAATCCGCTTCCTTACCGGTGTCGAAATTGCCGGTACGGTCTTCGATGTCCAGCGCGCGAGCCCCGGCGAGGGTGCCGGTGAACAGCAGCTCGGCCGGATGCAGCGACACCCCGGCACTGCCGGGCTCGGAGATGTGCACCTTGAAGCAATCCGCAAGGACCTGCGGAATCAGCCATTCGTCACCGCCACCGAAGTCGGTGCCGATCGCCACGTTGACCCCGGAGGCCACCGTGCGCTTCCAGGGCATCGTCCCCGACCCGAGGAACTGCTGGGATACGGGGCAGTGCGCGATCGAGGTGCCGGTCTCAGCCATGCGGGCCAGCTCACTGTCCTGGCAGTGCACCGAGTGGGCCAGGATGCTGCGCGGCCCGAGCAGGGTCTTGCCACCCACGGCGGAGCCGGGAAGGAACTTGCCGTCGTAGGTGTCCAGGTAGGTCTCGACCTGGTAGTCCGCCAGTGTGGTCGCCACTTCGCCGGTTCCCGGACGGTTGTTCTCGTTGAGGTGGCTGTGGAAGTAGACCCCGCGGTCCCGGACCGAGTCATACAGCTCCCCCAGGCTCTCCAGGGTCCGCGGCGTGACCGACAGCGAGAAGCGCGGCACGATCGCGACGTGCAGCAGGGCGGTCGCCACGTCGCCGGTGTCGGCGCCGTGCCATTTGTCGATCTCCTCGCTGGTCAGCCGTAGCGCTTCTTCTTCCGTGGTGATCAGCTCGGCGGCCGACTCCGGTCCCCTGGTCTGGATCCCCCGCCCGGAGACGATGCGGAGTCCTCGTCGCTGCGTTTCGCTGAACAGGGCATCCTGGGCCGAGGGGAAAGCGGATCCGAAGACCATGGCCGCAGTGGTCCCGGCGGCGATTCGACGGTTACAGAATTCCGTTGCCGCCATTTCGGCGAATTCAATCTCGGCGAACCGCGACTCGGACGGGAACATGCAGCTATTCAGCCATTCGAGCAGCTGTCCACCTCCGTACGCATCCCCGCTGAAGGTCTGGGGGAAATGCACATGGGTATCGATGAAGCCGGGCAACAAGAAGCCGGGACGATGGTCGACGATCGGCGCACCCTGATGCTGCGAGGGGAGATCGGCGAACGAGCCGCAGAAGACGATGCTTCCCCGGTCGTCGACCGCGAGCGCGCCGTCCGGCCACGAGGCCAGCGCCTGTGGACTGTCAGTCACCGACGGGTCGCCGGCGATGTGGAAGATATGGCCTCGGTGAATCTGCATGGGAGGAAGCAGACCACAATCCGCCGACCGATACCGAAAATTTCCTGACTTGTGAACAAATTGAGTCGGGTCTGGAAGCCGGGCGGAAAGCTGGTCCCGGGTCGGTTCAGCGACGAGGGTCGACGTGGATCTTGGGACCGGGTCCGGCGTTGGCCGGCCGCCAACCGGCGAGCACCTCCGCCGTCTGCTCGAGCCCTACGGTGGCGGCGACCAGAGGTGTCGGGTCGACGTCCCTCGTCGCGTAGCGCTCGATCGCGCCGGTCAGGCCCTGAGAGGCGCCCAGGACCCCGACCACCGTGAGGTCCTTGAGGACAATCGTGCGGGTGTCCACCAGGCTCGGGCTGCCGGACAGGCCGATGTACACGACCCGCTTGCCCGGTTCCACCCGGTCCAGGGCGAGGGCTGGCAGGCTCGGCGCGTTGGAGGCGTCGACTATCGCGTCGAATGGCAATTCGGGCAGCTGCTCGGCGGTCCAAACGTTCGTGAAGCCGAGGCTGGAGGCGAAAGCCAGCGACGGACCGGGCAATCCGATCAGGTGGACTTCGACGCCGCCGGCTCGGGCAAATCCGGCGACCAGCAGTCCGATGGTGCCGGGCCCCAGGATCAGCAGGCGGTCTCCAGGCCTCAGGTTCGCCGCCTGCACGGCCCGGAGGGCGTTGCCGCCCGGCTCGACCAGGGCGCCGACGGTGTCGTCGATTCCGTCGGGAAGGGGGTGCAGGGCGCTCACGGGCACGGCAAGCTGCTCGGCCAGTGCTCCCGGACGGTCGTTGCGGACACCGATCTCGGTGCGGAAGGCGCAGACGTGCTGGAGCCCGGCGCGGCAACGGCGGCATTGGCGGCACCCCAGCATCGTGTCGCCGGTGACGCGGCGGCCGACCCACTGCGAATCCGTCCCGTCCCCGACAGCCGTGACGGTGCCGCACCATTCGTGGCCCGGCCGGAGCGGATACCGGCTGCGTCCATCGACGAGATACGGCATCGTTCCGGTGAAGAACTCGACGTCGGTGCCGCAGACGCCGACGCGAGCCACGTCGATGAGCACCTCACCCGTCTCGGGAATCGGCGTCGGAACGTCCCGGATCTCCGCCTGTCGCGGTCCGGTGAGGACGAGCGTCCTCATGGCGTTTTCGGCGGCGTGCCGCGCTCGATCAGGCCAGGGGTGACGGTCGGTGACCCCCAGCCGCCCCGAGCACGGACGACTGGTTGATCATCGGACAGATTAGGATCTCGGATGTTCCGAATGGTAGGCGGTGAGCGATGCCCCTGCGGAGTGCCCAGTGGTACGCCGGTGAGGACCGCAACGCCTACATCCATCGAGCCTGGATGCGGCGCGGCATCCCCACGGACGCGTTCGCGGGCCGGCCCCAGATCGCGATCGCCAACACCGCCTCGGACCTGACGCCCTGCAACAGCCATCTCGACGAGGTGGCCGCGTCGGTCCGCGACGGCGTCCTCGAGGCCGGAGGAATCCCGTTGCAGCTGCCGGTGGTCTCGCTCGGGGAGACGCAGGTGCGGCCGACCGCCATGCTGTGGCGCAACATGGCCGCGATGGCCACCGAGGAGATGCTCCGGGCCAATCCGATCGATGGGGTCGTGCTGCTCGGCGGCTGCGACAAGACCATCCCCTCGCTGCTCATGGCCGCCGCCTCGGTCGACCTGCCGGCCGTCGTCGTGCCGGGCGGGCCGATGCTCACCGGAACCTTCCGCGGGCTGGCGCTGGGGTGCGGCACGGACGTCTGGCGGCTCAGTGAAGAGGTGCGCGGCGGCACCCTCAGCCAGGCCGACTTCGTGCGGTCGGAATCCTCGATGATCAGGAGCCGCGGGCACTGCAACACCATGGGCACCGCGTCCACGATGGCGTTGGTCGCCGAGGCGCTGGGCACCGTCGTCCCGGGCTTGGCCGGAACTCCGGCCTCCGACAGCCGGCTTCTCGAGGGCGCCCACCGCACCGGCCGGCTGGCCGTCGAACTCGTCAGGACGGACCTGCGGCCCAGCACGATCATCAACCGGGCCTCGTTCCACAACGCGATCGTCGCGTTGGCCGCCATCGGCGGTTCCACCAACGCCGTAGTCCACCTGCTGGCGATCGCCGGGCGCCTCGGCGTGGAGCTGACCCTCGACGACTTCGACCGGATCGGCTCCCGAGTGCCGCTGTTGGTCGACCTGCAGCCGGCCGGCCGGTTTCTCATGGACGACTTCTTCCGCGCCGGCGGGCTGTCGGCGGTCCTCCGCGAGGTGCGGGACCTCCTCGACCCCACGGCCATCACGGTGACCGGTCGGCCCTTGGTCGACCACCTCGGCGATGCCTCGATCTGGGACCCCGAGGTGATCCGGCTGCGCCGCCGGCCGCTGTTGTCCGAGGGTGGCATCGCGGTGCTCCGCGGCAACCTGGCTCCGAACGGGGCCATCATCAAGCCCGCCGCGGCCTCGGCGCACCTGATCCGGCATCGGGGCCGCGCCGTCGTCTTCGACAGCGTCGAGGACTTCCACGCGCGCATCGACGACCCGGAGCTTGCGGTCGACGAGGACGCGGTGCTCGTGCTGCGCGGCTGTGGACCGAAGGGGTATCCCGGGATGCCCGAGGTGGCCAACATGCCGTTGCCGAAGAAGCTGCTCGCCCAAGGTGTGCGCGACATGGTCCGGATCTGCGACGGCCGGATGAGCGGCACCGCCTACGGCACGGTCGTGTTGCACGTCGCCCCGGAGGCGGCCGCCGGCGGTCCGCTCGGGCTGGTGCAGACCGGCGACTTCGTAGCGCTCGACGTTCCCGGCCGGACCCTGACCCTCGAGGTGGCCGGGAAGGTGTTGGCCGAACGCCGGCCCAACCCCGCCACCGTCGACGGCTTCGCCCGACCACGACGCGGGTGGGAGCGGCTCTACGTCGACCACGTCCAGCAGGCCGACACCGGGGCCGACCTCGACTTCCTCGTGGGCGCCAGCGGAGACCAGGTCGCCCGGGAGTCCCACTAGTAGGCGCCGGCGAGTGAGAACTCGACTGGAGGAAGGAGCGTCATGAGCGAATTCGACGACCTCGTCGCCCTGGTCACCGGCGGCGCCAGCGGGATCGGCGCCGCGACGGCCGAGCTGCTCCGCGACCGCGGCGCCCGGGTCGCCGTGCTGGACCGCGACACCGGTGGTGCTCCGGCCGGGGTGGTCGCCGTGTCCGCCGACGTGACCGACAGGGCAGCCGTGGAGGCCGCGGTTCGCGAGGTGGCCGAACGTCTCGGCGGCCTCGACGTCCTCGTCAACAATGCGGGCATCGGGGCTACCGGCACCGTCGCCGACAACTCCGACGAGGAGTGGCTCCGCGTCCTCGACGTCAACGTCGTCGGCATGGCTCGGGTGACCCGGGCTGCCCTTCCGCACCTCCAACGCTCCGATCACGCCGCCGTCGTCAACGTCTGCTCCGCCGTGAGCTTCCTCGGCGTACGCTCGCGGGCCCTTTACAGCGCGAGCAAGGGAGCGGTGGCGGCGCTGACGCTGGCCATGGCCGCCGACCACGTACAAGACGGCATTCGGGTCAACGCGGTCGCGCCGGGCACTGCCGCCACCCCGTGGGTCGATCGGCTGGTGCAGCAGGCTGAATCGCCCGAGGTCGCGGCCGAGAATCTGCGGGCTCGGCAGCCGATCGGCCGCCTGGTCACCGCCCCCGAGGTCGCATTCGCCATCGCCTCCCTGGCCTCCCCGGCCGCTGCCTCGACCACTGGCGCCGTGCTTCGGGTGGATGGCGGCATGACCAGTCTCCGCCTATGAGGCGGGTCCGGGACTCTCCCTTGGTGGAGCTAGCCCCTCGAGCACAATGACTGCATGACGACATACACCACGGAATCGCGGACATCGAAGATCGACGGCACGCCGATCACGATGTACAGGTGGCGGCCGCCGCACCAGCCCCGCGCAATGGTGCAAATCTCTCACGGTGTGGCCGAACACGCTCTGCGGTACGACCGACTGGCCACGGCTCTGACCGCCGCCGACTACGCCGTGTCCGCGCACGACCATCGCGGCCACGGCACCTCGATCAGCGACCAGGTTGCCCTGGGTGGGTTCGGTCCGGCTGGATGGAAGGCCTTGGTGTCCGACCTTGTTGCGGTCGGTGATCAGATTCGGACCGAACAACCCGACCTCCCGTTGTTCATGCTCGGGCATTCCATGGGGTCGTTCGCACTCCAGGAGGCAATTCTGGACCACTCCGACGCCTACGCTGGCGCTGTCCTTTCCGGCTCAACGGCCCTCGACCTGTTCACGGCCGGACTCGCCGAGGCAGGTGGGGACGGTGTCGACCTGACCGCGTTCAACGCCGGCTTCGATCACCGGACCGGCTATGAATGGCTCAGTCGCGACGAAGCCGAGGTCGACAAGTACGTCGCCGACCCGCTGAGCGGTTTCGACCTGGAGCCCGACACGATTCCTGCCTTGTTCGGGTCGGCCGCCAGGCTCGGGGACCCCGAGGAGCTCTCCAGCATCCGCTCCGATCTACCGATCCTCCTCGTGTCCGGTGACGCCGACCCCCTCGCGGGCGGTGGACGACTGGTGGAGGTTCTCGGGCAGCGGTACCGGGATGCCGGCGTCACCGACGTGACGGTTCAGCTGTTCCCCGGTGCCCGACACGAGATCTTCAACGAGACCAACCGCGACGAGATCACGGCCTACATCGTCGACTGGCTACTCGAGCACACCGCCAAGGCCCAGCCAGTTGGGTGATCGCGCGCCAGCACGAAGGCCCCTCCGGGCCCGGGTATCCACCGCGGGTTCAGCCCTGCAACAGTGATTGGGCTCCGTCGATCCACATCTCGGTTCCGCTGATGTGTTTGGCCTCATCGGAAGCCAGGAAGGCAATCAGCTCGCCGACCTGCTCGGCCGAGCCTGACTTACCGCCGGTGAGCGGAATATTGCCTTCGGGATACTCGACGGGAATCTTGACGTCCTCGTTCTCGGCGTCGGTGTTGTCGGCGATCTCAGTATCGATCGCACCCGGACAGATCACGTTCACCCGGATCTGGTCGGGTCCGAGTTCCACCGCCAGCATCTTGGCGAGAGCGACCTGCCCTGCCTTGCTGCTCGAGTAGGCCGACGCTCCGGAATTGGAGAAGATCCGAGTGCCGTTGACCGAGGAGGTGACGATCACCGAGCCGCCTCGGCGCCTCAGGTGCGGCACTGCGTATTTGATCGTGGTGAAGGTGCCTACGAGGTTGATATCGAGGGTGGATCGGAAGTCGTCCACGGTGAGAGCGTCGATTCCGGCCCACGTGCCGTTGACTCCGGCGTTGGCCACCACCACGTCGAGCTGTCCCCACGTCTCCACCGTCGTGGCGATCGCCGACCGCACGGAGTCCTCGTCGCTCACGTCGCAGGTCACGGCAATGGCGGTGCCGCCCTCGCGGCCGATCGCCTCGGCAACCTCGACGAGTTCATCCGTAGTTCGTCCTGCCAACGCGACTTTGGCACCGCGCCGGGCCAGCAACTTGGCCGCGGCCTGACCGATGCCCGATCCGCCACCACTGATGAACGCAACTTTGTCATGCATGTCGTCGCCTCAATTCGCCGTCTGGATTGACACTCGAGCATCAGAGGGAGCCCGTGAAGCATTTCCTGGCTGGCCCCGCTACTTCTCCTGACGAGGAAGCACCGTCAAGACGCGGGCGATGTGATCGCCGAACTCGCGCATGAAACCGCGCAGGAAATCCGCAGTGGACTCGTCGGTGACCTCACCGTCGGCGGCGAACACGTCGGCCGAGTACTGTACGTAGGCCTCGGGCGCGGTCATCTGCCGGGCGTTGCAGAAGCTCAGGACGGCGCGCAGGCTCTGCTGGGCCAGTGCGGTGCCGATCTGACCGATGGAGGCACCGATCACGGCCGCCGGAATGTGATCGAACGCGTTCTGGCCCCACGGTCGGGAGGCCCAGTCGATGGCGTTCTTCAACGCTCCCGGGATGGAGCGGTTGTATTCCGGGGTGACGAAGAGGATGGCGTCGGCTCGGTCGATCGCCTCCTTCAAGGCTCGAGCCTCCGGCGGGTAATCGGCATCGTAGTCAGGGCTGTAGAGCGGCAGGTTGTCGATGCGAATCTCGCTGAATTCGAGGTTTTCGGGCGCGAGGCGGACGACTGCCTTGGACAGGATCCGATTGATCGACGTCGACGAGAGGCTGCCGACGAAATAGCCCACCTTGTAGGTCGTCACAGGGAGTCCTTCCTTGGGCCGAGCACGTGGTCCGGGCGACCAGACGAACCCCGGACGGCAGATCACTGCCGAATCTACGGGAGGCCACAACGGTCATGTGACCGGGTTGGCCCGCTCGATGCGGCCTGGTCGCGAGACGGTCCCTTGCGGCGTGGCCGCCGGCCCGGAATCCTGGATCAATCGCGGCAGACGCTGGTCGGGGCGATCCCTGGAAGGTGGGCAGCGTCCGTCCGATCGAGGGCTGCAAGCAGAGTCCTGAACGCCAGACTCGTTCGAGGAGGCCTCCGCTTGATGACACGAAGGGTCCGCTTCTCCGTCGCGATGAGCCTCGACGGCTACATCGCGAGCCCAGAGGGTGACGCCGATTGGATCATCATGGATCCCGACATCGACTTCGGCGCGTACTTCGAGCAGTTCGACACCTTCCTCCTGGGTCGGAAGACGTACGAGGCGATGCCAGGCGGCGCTGGTTCATCAGGCACGAGGATGTACGTGTTCTCACGCACGCTGCGGCAGGCCGACCATCCCCAGGTCACGCTCGTGGACGATCGAGCGGGCGACGTGCTCGACGAACTCAAGCGCCAACCCGGCAAGGACATTTGGCTCTTCGGTGGAGGTGAGCTTTTCCGCAGCCTGCTCGCAGAAGGCTTGGTCGACACGGTCGAGGTGGCCGTGATCCCCGTGCTGCTCGGGGGCGGCGTGCCCCTCCTCCCGACTCCCGCCGTGCGCACCAGACTACGACTCACGGGTCACCGCGTGTACGGCTCCGGCACCGTTGCGCTGGAGTACACCGTCGACCATTGACTTGAGAGTTGAGCCGGTCCTGACGGCACGGAGCCAGAGAAGCTAGTCGGTGGCGTGTCCTGGACCGACGTGCTCCACCCAGACGTCTGCCCCGGGGAAGACAAGTGTCTCGTGCCCGTTGTCCCGGCGGACGAAATACGGTGGTGCGCCATTCTCACCACGAGTCTCGATGATGATCGCGGTGTGGTCAGGGACCCCCACCGTCTTGCCCGGAAAATGAAGACGATCACCGGCGACCGCGTGCATGGCTACTCCCTTCGCTGGCCTTTCCACCAGTCTGGACCCGGGAAGGCACCCTCGGAAGGGCATGGTGCGGTCGGGCTTTGACGACCCGACCTCGCAGGACTCCCCGGACCATCACCTGCACATGTTCTCGTCGGCGTTCCGGACTTCAGCTGTTGGTCTGACTGTCATTCGGCACCAGGTCGAATGGCCGGGCCGGCGACCCGATCGCCACCGCGATCCCGACTCGACGTCTCGGACCCCTCGTATCACGCGGGGGTGGCAAGTCTCCTTGCGTTATGAATCTTGTCCGCAAGGCGCTGCACCGTCGCACGTCTGCCTGTGCGCCTGCCCGTTCAGCACGAACGGCTGCGGCGCCTCCGGGCCGTTCAAGGCTGTGGCGGGTTACCGGCTCTAGGATGGGCGTCCGCGGAAATGGCTCGAGAGGCGTCCACCTCACGGACGGCAGGAGACGTTCCCAATGAAGATCAGCAAGTCGGTCGCACTCCTGGGTTCCGCACTGTTGGCGATTTTGGTCCTGGTCTTTCTGGCCGTCCGCACACAGAGCCCCGGATCCGGCGCATTGTCGACTGGTCCGACGACGCCATCACCAACCGTTGCCCCCGCATCCAACGCGCCGTCGACCAGTCCCACAACGCCTCCACCGACCAAGGCCCGCGCCTCCGCCGCTCCGTCGACTGGTTCCACCACGCCCGCCCTTCCCACGTTGAAGGCGACCGCCGTGGAATCACGGGTTCTTGGCATCCGACCCCGGGTGGAGAATGTCGGGTTCTCCGGCTCCGGCGACATCTCGGACGATGCTGCCATCTGGGTCGACTCGGCCAATCCACGAAGAAGCGTGGTGATTGCCGACAACAAGGCCGACTCCGGCGGTGGCATCGGTGTCTTCGGGATGAACGGAAGGCTCATCCAGTTCAAGGCGGAGGGAAGGATCGGCAACGTCGATCTTCGCACCGGGTTTCCGGGCGGGAAAGGGCCCGTCGTTCTGGTCGGTGCAAACAACCGGTCAACGAACACTCTGAGCCTGTGGACGCTCGACCCAAAGACCAGACGTCTTTCCAGCGTGGATGATCCGAGCATCGAGACGACGGCATCCAACTATGGCTTCTGCCTCTATCACAGCAAGATCAGTGGCAAGTTCTACGCCTTCGTGACTCCGGAGGAGAAAGGCTTCATTCAGCAGTTCGAGCTGGTCCCCCGAGCTTCCGGCCTGATCGACGGCAAGCTGGTCAGAAGGCTTCCGATCAGCAGTACGGCGGAGGGCTGCGTCGCGGACGACGACAAGGGCAAGCTCTATGTGGGACAGGAGGAGGTCGCGATCTGGAAGTACGGGGCGGAACCGCGCAGCTCGTCCGCTCGCGTCGCCGTTGACAAGGTGGGGCGTGGTCACCTCGTCGCGGACGTCGAGGGTATGTCCATCGCCTACGGGGCCGAGGGCTCGGGTTTCTTGATCGTGTCCAGCCAAGGCGACTCGACGATCGCCGTCTACGGGCGAGGCGACGGCAATCCCTTCGTCAAGCGCGTCAGAATCACCGGCGAGGGCAGCATCGACGCCGTCACGGGCACCGACGGTCTCGATGTCACCGCACAGAACGCCGGCCCGGGATTCACGGAAGGTCTCCTGGTGGTTCATGACGAGTCCAACACCGATGGCCGCACCTCCAACTTGAAGTACGTTCCGTTGAGTGCGGTTCTGCAAGCATCCTGAGCACCGGCGAGGGCACCACGCCGATCCTGCACGGCTTGGCGGTGTCGGGCAGTGATCCCTAGTCAGTTGATCGACTGGCGGTGGAGAGCACGATGCCGGCTCGTTCCAGCTCTGCCTCAACCCGGATCCGCTCGATGTCGCGCTCCGGGCCGGCCGTCGTCATCCCAAGGCCGTGCTGGATGTTCAGCATCTCGCAGGCTTGCATCAACAGATGGTCGTAGGCGACCCGGTTCGCGAGCTGATGAGTCGCTGAACGCTGCTGATCGTTCGCCACCGCCGTCCGCAGCCGGCGGAGATCAGCGGCCAGCTGTTCGATCGGCCTTCCCCTCAGGTGGGGCGCCGCCGCGGCGGCGTCGGGAGGCTCTGAGGGACGCCCTCGGCTGAGGTACTCGTCCCGACGGCCAGAAACGTGGTCAAGGATCGCGTTGGCGATCAGCGGCACTCCGACCAGAATGGCCGAAGCGAGAATCGTGAGCCTGATTTCCTTCTTGTCCACCGTTGCGACACCTCAGCAGGTGAGTTGCGGCGTCTCCGACAGTCGCCGTCGCCGCCCTCCAAGTTACCTGGCCTACCACCGGTGCCGGTCGGTTCGCGACGGGTTCGGTCGGCTCATTGCGTCGCCCCAGCAGGCTCCTCGCTCGTGTAGCTCTGCAGCAGGAGAGCGAGCTCAGCCGGGCGGCTCAGGGCGACGCAGTGCCCGCTGTCGAGCTCGTCCGGTTCGACCCCGAGCCGTTCGCGAGCGAGGCGCCGCTGCAGGTCCGGCGGCAGAAAGCGATCCTGTGTGCAGACAACCGACTTCAGAGCCACGCCAGGCCAGGAAGCCAGAGGCCACGGAGCCGACCCTGCGGCTGGCGATGGATGGGATCGCTCCCGGCGTAGTGCCTCCTCGGCCAGTGCCCGAGGAACGTCGTGATAGAACCCAACGAGGGGATCCCCACTGCCGGTTTGGCCACCGTCGCGAGCCGCCTGCTCCGAAACCGCCTCCGCAAATCCCACCTGGTCCCACCAGTCATCCGGCGCTTCACCCGGCTTGGGGATCATGCCGGCCACGAAGACAAGGACGTCGGCGCGCAGCCGCTCGGCGACCAAAGGGGCCGTGAATGCGCCGAAAGACTGACCAACGACAGCCAACGTCGTCGCCGGCTCGCTGGGAGCACCGATCGCTTCCAGCACGGCATCTCGGTAGTCCGTCAACGTCAGCTCGTCGTCGGCGTCGGGGAGGTCGGGCGCGAACGTCTCGTGCCCACGCGCTCTCAGCTCCATCTCTACTCGGTGCCAGTACCAGCCCCCGTCGCCTGCTCCGTGAATGAGGACGTACATCGCCACGAGCGCACCATATCTGCCTGGGGTCGCGTGGCGGGCCCCAGACGCCTTCGGTCGGCGTCGGCACTCAGTCGTTGAGCACGAGTCGCTCGATGGCGTCAGCGAGCCATTTTTCGTAGCGGTCGAAAGACCACCCGACATTCTCGGTGAGGATTTGAGCAACGTGCGGGCTGTACAGCACGAAGAGGCTGGCCGCCGCCTCCTCGAAGCTGACGCGGAGTCCCCCGTCCCCGGCGAGCAGAACGGCGGATTCGTCCATTTCCGCCCGACGCCGCGCGATCATCGCTCGGTTGAGTTCGGCGAAGTCGGGGTCGGCGGCCGCAGCATCGGAGGTGATCTTGAAGACCGGGAGGACGCGCTCGACGACTTTGCGACTCAGCGCTGCGTCCATCTCGGCGCGACGGCGCGCGCTGGGCTCAGCTCGGATCGCCTGTGCCTCGGGGCGTTCGGTCACCGATGCCGGCTCGTCGTCCCCCTTGACCGCGATCTCGATCAACTCGATGACGAGCTGGCGCTTGTTCCCGAACACCGCGTACACGGTCTGCACGGCGACGCCGGCTTCCTCGGCGATCGCGCGGATGCTGGTGGCGCCGTACCCGTTCCTGGCGAAGAGCTGCTGCGCCGCCTCCAGGATCGCCCTCCGGGTTGCTTTCGCCTGTTCCTCTCGCTTCGGGGAGACATAGGCCCGAGTCCCCGCTGAGATTGCCCTTGACACTCCCGGCATGTCGATAGAGTATCACTCTATCGATTAAAGTATTACTCTAACAAAAGGGAGCACGATGTCCGTCACCAAGACCATCGCCGTTGTCGGTGCTACCGGAGCCACCGCGGGCGGACTCGCGCGCGCGATCCTGTCCGATCCGGACGGCGGCTACGCGTGCCGGGCCATCACCCGGGATCCCGGGTCGGAGGCGGCCCGTGCGCTGGCCGACCAAGGCGCCACGGTAGTCAGGGCCGATCTGGACGACTACGACAGTTTGGTGCGTGCCTTCGACGGCGCGTACGGCGCGTTCTGCATGACCAACTACTTCGTGACCTTTTCCGCCCAGCAGGAAGCGGAGCAGGCGGCAAACCTGGCGCGTGCGGCGGCGGCAGCCGGCGTGCGTCACGCCATCTGGTCCACGGCCGAAGACACCCGAAAGTGGTATTCGCTCGAGGACGAGGGGATGCCCACGTTGCACGGCGGCTACAAGGTGCCGAACTGGGATGGCAAAGGCGAGGGCGACCACTTCTTCGCCGCGGCCGGGGTTCCCACCACCTATCTGTTGACGCCATTCCATTGGGAGGCGTTCGTCTTCGGGCTCGGCGCGCCGCAACCGGCTCCCGACGGCGTGCTCACCATTGCCATGCCGCTGGGCGACGCCCTGCTGCCAGGCATCGCCGCCGAGGACATCGGCCGTTGCGCCTACCCGATCTTTCGGGACCCGGCACGGTTCGTCGGTGAGACGGTCGGCATCGCCGGCGAGCACACGACCGGCGCTCAGCTGGCCGCCGGGCTCTCGGACGTATTCGGCGAGCCGGTGCGCTACCAGCACGTGCCGGCGGAGGTCTTCCGAGAGCTGCCGTTCCCCGGCGCCGACCTCGCCGCGAACATGTTCCAATTCGTTGCCGAGGACAACGGCTACGGCAGTCGGCGCCATGTCGCAGTCGCCAGGGAGCTCAACCCCTCACTCGTCGGTTTCTCTGAATGGATCGCAACCACCCGAGGCCGCGTGCCGGTTCAGATCTGAGCAGTCGCGGCGGCCGATTCGAGTGGTGTGCACGAGCTCCCCGGAACTGCCCGGGTGCAGCGGCGCCGATCCGGAAGGGCCGCTGATAGCGAACCTGTAGCCAGCATCCACTGACCGGTGGCGACGTCGGACGCTCGCATCAAGGTCCCGAGGGGAATGTTCCGAGGCCATCCCGGCGCATTACGCTTGCGAACGTGAGCAGGATCTTCTCCACCAGCTTCGCCTCTGTCTATCCCCACTACCTGACCAAGGTGGAGAAAAAGGGGCGCACCAAGGCTGACCTGGATCAGGTCATTGCCTGGCTCACCGGCTTCGACGAGTCCGAGTTGAGTCGTCACCTCGCTGCAGGCACGACCTTCGAAGACTTTTTCGCCGGATCGCGACTCAACCCGAATGCTTCAGCCATCACCGGCGTGGTGTGTGGAGTGCGCGTGGAAGCCATCGAAGATCCCCTCATGCAGAAGATCCGTTACCTGGACAAGCTCGTCGACGAGCTCGCCAAGGGAAAACCGATGGAGAAGGTTCTGCGGACGTCCGCGAGCGGCGGCGCTATCTCGTCGCGGAACTGACCGGCGTCGCAAGACGATCGGCGGCTACGCCGGTTCTTGATCACGCGGTGCATCCGTGAGGACATCACCGGCTACGAGGTCGTGATCCGCGCCTCCAGGAGCGCATCCGGCCGCAACCCTGACCAGTCGGCGCCGGGGCCAGTGGCCTGCCTTCGGTTGCCCATCGAGGACGCGGGCAAGATCAACGACGCGGACCTCCGCCGAGGCGCCCAGCCGAGCCGCGGAGTTCCCTCCGGGTTGATGGCCAGCACGGATGTCACACCCGGGATGGTGACAACGTCTGTACGTCGACGTGTCTCCTGGCCGCGCGCAGGCCCCTGGCGACGCAGTCGAGGCGACCGATTGGTGGACGTAATGACAACCAGCTCAGTGATTGGTTCCGTCGGGACGGATCTGGTTCCGCATGCTGTGCGCGCCCTGGGCTCGATGACAGACCCCGACTACGCCGACCGGTTCACACTCCCGACCGACGCAGTTGCGACACCCGAGCAGTGGGCCCGGGCGATGTTCGGAAATGTCCCGAACCGCGCAGAAGTTCTTATCTGGCGAGGTCTTCTTGGACTCAAGCTCACGAGAGAACGGTCGCCGGCTACCGTCGCCGGCTGGCGGATCACCGCTCGGGGCGCTGATTGGATCCGGCTTGAAGCTGCGTCTTGGTTCCTGACCGGCAACCTCCTCGTCCAAACTTCGGAGAGTCGGGTCTCGCTGACGACCTTCGTGCGGTACGACCGCAACCTCGGACACGTCGTGTGGCGACCTCTGTCCACGCTCCACCGCCGCCTGGTCCCTCACGTACTGAGCGAGGCCGCGAAGAAGATCAAGGCGCCCGGATGAGACCGTCTCCGCTTCGATCGGATTCAGCTTTGACCGGATTCAGCTTGACCGGAATCAGATTCGATCGGATCGAATGGTCAGTGAGGCGTAGTCCCTATTCGCGGCAGACGGTATCGGCGTCGAACGCCGCCCACGGTGTGGCGGCCACCCTTTTCTCCGGACCCGACCCTCAGATTTGGGCAGCAGCGCTCGTCAGGCGGCGATGTGATCGAAGAGCGACAGGTACCGCTTGTCGGCGAGCTTTAGAGACGTCGCCTGCTCTCTGGTCAGAAGCCGGACCTGATCGTGCTGGGCGGTTGATGCGTTGCGGATTTCGCCCTCCCAGCTTGTCACCAGGAAGAGTGTCAGCCGAAAGTCGTCCTCGGTGTGTTCAAGTAGCTGTTCGGGACCAAATATTGTGATGCCGAGCTCGTCCCGGGCCGCCCGGACCGCGCACGCTGCTGGGGGCTCCCCGTGTCGCAGATGAGCACCGGCGACATCCCACACCCCTGGATACCAGCGGAGCTCGACTCTGCGATGGCACAACAAGAGCCGGTCCCCCTGAGCCAGCACAACGCCAGCAGTGTCATGTAAAACTTCGCGTCCGCGATGTCGAAATCTCGGCCTGGGAAAGGCCAAACCTGGCGCAAGAACGTCCAGCAGCACAACAATGTCGGCTCCGTCGCTGACACTGGCGTAGGCGGCGGCAACGGCCGAGAGGGTGTCCGGTGACACGTCGTATCGTGTCGCGCCCACAGCCATATGGGCCCGTGCTCGACGATGCAACTGCCGAATCGCCGGCTCGGCGCGCCCGAGCAGTCGCGCGATATCGGCGTTCGACCACTCCAGGCCCTGACGCAGGACGAACACCGCTCGCTCCAACGGGGACAGCAAGGCCAACACGACCTCGAGCGCCGGAAGAATGTCGGTCTCAGCTTCCACGCGAGGGGGTGCGAGGTCGCTTGGGGCAGCAAGTGTTTCGACGTCAACGGCTGTCGAACCAGCCGGAGTCGCGCGCATGTCAAGCACGACCCTCCGGGTGACAGCTCGCAGCCAGGCCGGGGGAGAAGCGACCGTATGCCGGTGACGGCGCCACCGAAGCCACACCTCCTGCACCACATCCTCGGCGTCGGACTTTGATCTTGTGAGACTCGCGGCGAACCGGACGAGCCTGGGCCGCAACGACATGAACTCAGCGTCAAGATCCTGGCCCGATATGGGCTCGATCTCCAACCCCTCACCGCCGCTTGATCGTGCGGTCAACCCAACCCCCACCGCGTCCGGCCCTACACCGAGCCCCCCGGGGGTCCAGGGTCTCACGAACCGCAACTGGACCGACGATGGATCGTGCTGCTGACCCTGCCTTCCAGCCTTGGGTCCGCCCCTCGGTGGTCGTGGTCAGCGATGGCTCCGAGCTCGCGGGCTTTCAAGCCAGCGCACTGTGTGCTAGGTCCAAGTGGATCCGTCGGTGCTGGCAGCCGGAGCGGGCGCGGTCCAGGATGAGCCGTCGGTGTGGGCCGCGACCGAGGCATTGAGCCCCAGCGCTGATGCGACGAGAAGGGCGAGCGACAGCACGCCGCTCTTCGAGAAACGCTTCATGGGATTGTCTCCTCTGGGTCGTGGGGATGATTCCTGAATTCGTCCTACTGGAGGGGAGACGTACATGTCGTGGGAAATGTGACATGACACGAAGTCGTTGACCGTTCTGTCTGCCCAGGACCGTCCCGATTTGTAGCCGGGCGCTGTGTCCGAGCCCGACCCGTTAGTGTCTCTTGTCGTGAGCGGAGACGGAGTCGATCCGGATTTGGTCGACGCCCACTGCCACCTGCTCGTCCCCGGCCAACTCGACTATCCGTGGATCCAAGCGCGTAGTCCGCTGCTGGAGGCCCTGCTACCCAACTACTACGAGGCAGCCCGCCGCTACGAACACGACGATTACGGTTCCGATGTCGCCGGACAGAACATCGGAACGACCGTGGCCTGCGAGTTCGGCGCCAAGGACAGCCTTCTGGAAGCCGAATGGATCCAGCGCTGCGCTGACGCGGAGGCAGGGCCAGACGCGTTCATCGCCGGAATCGATCTCACCTCATCCTCGTTGCCGCAGACCCTCGCGCGCTACCGCGATATGCCCGTGGTCCGTGCGGTCCGGCAGCCGCTGTATTGGGCAGCGGACCCGCTGAGACGGCTCGGAGCCCGCCCAGATTTCCTGACCGACCCTCGATGGCTCAAAGGCTTTGAGCAGGTGGCAGCCGGAGGGTTTGCGTGGGACTTGCTCGTGTATGACGAACAGATTCTGGCGACACAGACATTGCTGGAGACCTACCCTGAGACCCCGATCGTGTTGGAGGCGATCGGCTGGCCGCTTGATCAATCGGCGGACGGATTCCGACGCTGGGAGGAGCGGCTGCACTTCATCAGCGCTTATCCCAACGTCAGCCTCAAGCTTCAGGGCCTTGCCCTGATCTTCGGTCCGTCCCGGACTGCGATCGAGCCGTGGGTCCGAAGAGCTTTGGAGATCTTTGGTGCGGGCCGCTGCATGTTCGCATCACATTTCCCCGTCGACCGGCTGCTGTGGACCGCGGGCGAGATGGTGGACACTGTGCGGACGATCCTGCGCGGGTACTCGGACGCCGACCAGGCGCAGTTCTTCGGCGGGACCGCGCGTCGCGTCTACCGCATACCCGCAAGGTGACGCGACACGGGGCCACGGATTGAGCTGGAGGCCTCAGCCAACTGCTCGATGAGGCGCTCTGCTCTACACGGCGTCGGGGCTCCTTCTCCGAAGGGCGGCGATCAGGAGCCACACGGTCCAGACGACGGTCACGACGATGCCGAGAAGAGTCGGAATCGCGTTCGCCTGGGAAAAGCCGCTGATGCCGATGATCCATCCCTGCGCGAGGTAGCACAGACCGGAGAGCGCCATCAGGTAGCCGATCGGCCTTGGCATCGGGCCGACCAAAGCTATGGCGGCGCCGAACAGAATCAAGGCGAACCCGAACAGGAAGCTGTGGTAGCTCCGCACGGCCCATTCGAGCCAGCGAACCGTCTCGGCGGCTTCGAAACGCATCACCTTCTCAGCGGTCTCGGCGGAGGCCCACGCATTCACGGCCTGCTTCAAGCCCACTCCATCCACCGCCTGCAACACGGCGTAGACCGAGATCGCGGACCCAGCCCACAGCAGGGCCAACCGGTTGAGCCACAGCGCGGCGCCATGGCGCGCGTCGATGGCAAAGAACAGGGCGGCCAAACCGACCGTGATGACGGCCATGCCGACGAACTGGCCGAGATGCACCAGAGTCCAGAACTGGTTGGCTGCGTAGATGGCGAAGATCTCTCGATGGTTGTTCGGATCGGGCCCCTCGGCGTGGAGGGAGCCGGCAATTGCCGCAACGAGAACGCCAACGAGCAGCAGTACGGCAGCCAGTCGCAGTGCTGCACCCCGATCAACTACTGATTGATTGGTCATTCGGACCTCCATGGCCCTCCGAGATTGGCGCCAGTGCCCTTCGCCTGTCCGGCGTAGTGGTCGAAACGCAACAGCATGACGGCCAGCATGGCGGGGATCATGATGCTGTGGCCGATGCTCATGACCGCGTCGGCCGGGATGATGCCGATCGAGTAGCTGAGAGCAGCGGCGAGGGCGGGGACGGTCATGGCGCCAGCCATCTCGGCGGTCGGGCGCCAGCCGTGCCGCTGGTGGTGCATGAGGACTGCCATTGGCAAAGTCATGGAGACCGCCATCATGAGCGCCGACAGCATGGGGAGGTCCCGGGCGGGGTCGGCGTATCCCATCCGGCCAGCGAGAAAGCCGTACGCCGGGTAGAGCGTCAACATGCCGACGTACATCGCAGCCAGCATCAGGAGCAGATGCTTGGCGAAGCGCCGCCAGCGGCGGCCAAGCGTGGCAGGGCGGGTGGTGCTGCGGGCGTTGAGGGTTGCCGCGCCGCTGGGATGAGGCATCGTGAGTCCCTTCGAGTGAAGATTGCTAGCTGCTGCGGAGCAAGCCGTGGTCCAGTAGGCGCTATCCGGGGCCGAAGATATGGAACCGCGGCGATGACGACGGCGGGTCCTCATGACGGCTCCAGCATGGTGCTGAGCGTCGTGCCCAGTGCATGCACGGCGAGGCCGACTGTGCTGGAGCCGTGAGTGGAGCCAGGGTCAGGACGGCCAGGATCGGGACTGTCGGTAAGGAAGTCGCGATTGTTGCTGTCTTGGTTGTGGCCGGCCAGGTGGCCCTCCAAAGCGATCTCATGACAAGTGCCGGCGATAATCAGCGCGACCGTCTGCGGGTCGACGTCACTGCGGAGTCGCCCTCCCTGCTGCTCGGCCTCCAGATGGTCGGCGAGGATGGCCTGCATCCCATGCAAGGACAGCGAGTGCTTCTCGAGCACCGCCCGGAACCGGCTGAGCACCTCGGGATCGGCCAGCAGCGGGCTGGACAAGGCGATCAGTTGTGAGTACGCGGCGGCCACTGCTGTGATCAGAGTGGCCAGCCGGGTCGATGTGTCGCTCCCCTCGGGAAGCCGCATCGCCGCCAACTCGGTGTTGAGCTGCCCCAAGCGCCGGGCAACCACCTCGGCCAGCAGATCAGCGCGGTCGTGGAAGTGGTAGTAGATGCTCGCTTCAGAGCAGTCGGCGGCACTGGCGACGGCTTTGGTCGTGACTCGCACCAGCCCGACGGCGCGGACCAGCTGCTCCGCAGAATCCAGGATTGCGGTTCGAGTAGAGGGGCGGGCCACGGAAACTCCTCTGGCAAACTGAGTGAGCACCCACTATAAAGTAGTGAGTACTCACTCAGTCAAGGGGCCAAGCCAAATAGCGAGCCGGGCCCGGCCGGACCGACCGAGGCCGAGTCGACGCAGTCTTCGATCGCTCCGCCTTGGTGCCCGCGGTTGCTTCGCGCTGAGCCGGCACTGGCTCGGTCGTCAACGCCCGTCCCCATCCTTGGTCCCGCATCAACACCGCTGGTGCGCGAGACTGTCGGGCATGGCGGCTGACTGGACCGCGTACTGGACGGTGAGACCGCGGCACGGAGTTTTGCGTACGGAGCCGGCGAGGGATCCGGGCGTCGGCGAAGTGCTGGTGCGCACCCTCTACTCCGGGGTGAGCCGCGGCACGGAGATGCTTGTGCACGCGGGCAGCGTCCCGGCGGCCGTCGCCGGCTCGATGCGGGCACCGTTCCAGGTTGGCGAGTGGCCGGCCCCGGTGAAGTACGGCTACTTGTCGGTGGGTGTCGTAGAGGCAGGTCAGCCGGATCTGTTGGGTCGGCGGGTGTTCTGCCTGTTCCCGCACCAGGATCACTACGTCGTCCCCGCATCCGCGGTCATCCCGATACCCGATGGTGTTCCGAGCCGCAGGGCGGTGTTGGCAGGATCCGTCGAGACCGCGATCAACGCCTTGTGGGAGGCAGCGCCCAGGATCGGCGATCGGGTCGCTGTCCTCGGCGCGGGCATGATCGGCGCCAGCCTGGCCGCGTTGTTGCGCACCTTCCCGCTCGGCCGGCTCCAGCTCATCGACAACGATTCCACCCGCATCCAGCTGGCGACCGCCTTGAACGTCCCGTTCGCCACGCCCGAATCGGCCCTGCCGGACAACGACGTCGTCTTCCACTGTTCGGCAAGTGAGCCCGGGCTCAACCGGTGTCTGGAGCTGCTCGGCGAGGAGGGCGAAGTGATCGAGCTGTCCTGGTACGGGGCAAACCGACCGGCCATCGCCCTCGGCGAGGCGTTTCACTCCCGTCGGCTCACCATCCGGGCCAGCCAGGTCGGCGCCGTGGCCCGCGCGCGTCGTCCTCGCCGAACCACCCAAGACCGGCTGGCCCTCGCTGTCACTCGCCTCGAAGATCCGGTTTTCGACGCGCTGCTGTCTGGATCCTCGCCTTTCTCGTCACTACCGGAAACGATGGAGTCGATCTTCACCGGCGCCATCACACCCGTGTGCCACGTCATTTACTACGGCCTGACCGACGAGGAGTCGACGTGTTCCACCTGACCGTCTGCGACCACATCATGATCGCCCACAGCCTGCCTGATCCGTCGTTCGGCCCGGCCCAAAAGCTCCACGGCGCGACCTATGTCGTCGAGCTGCAGCTCTGGCGTCAGGATTTGACCACGCAAGGCACGGTGATCGACATCGGGGAGCTGTCGATGATCTTGGCCGACGAGCTGGCGGATCTGCGCTATCGAAACCTCGACGAGCATCCAGGCCTCAACGGCGTCATGACCACCACGGAGGCGGTCGCCCGTCTCGTGGCCGAAAGGGTGGCCCGGCGGGTGCTGGGTCGCGGCATCGCTCGCCTCGACGTGACGCTGCGCGAGCATCCCCAGGCCTGGGCCGGGTACACCGTGACCGTCAGCGACTGATCGGTACGCTCCGGCCATGGTGTCCGACAATGGCGGCGACTCGCTTCGTCCGGCCTCCAGCACGCCCCGCATCGACGATCGTTGGCTGGCGCTCAGAGTTGCAGCCGACAACACCGCCCGAGCGGCAACGACGGACACGCTGTTGCCGCGTCTCATCGAACACCTCGGCACCAGCGGGGCGGAACGCGGGCTGGAGGTCATCGACCTCGGTTCTGGCACCGGCGCCAACCAGCGGTGGCTCGAGCCGAGACTTCCCTTCGTTCAACACTGGCTCTGGGTCGATCAAGATCCAACACTGCAACGCCACCCCGTACCTCCCTCGACGAAGCGTTTGACCGCCGATGTCGGCGTCCTGGAATCGATCTTGAGCGAGCCCGGCGGCGCCCGGCTCGTAACCTGCTCGGCCCTGCTCGATCTGCTCACCAGGGCCGAACTCGAATCTCTCGGAGCGGCCCTGGCTCGAGCGCCCGCCTTGTTGAGTCTGACGGTGACCGGCGCGATGGAATTGTCGCCGCCCGACCCACTCGACTCCGCACTGCTCGAGGCCTTCAACGAGCATCAGCGCCACGGCGGACGAGCCGGACCAGACGCCTCCCAAGCGCTGACGCAGCTACTCGATGAGGCTCATTTCTCGGTGTGGACCGCGGAAACACCCTGGCTGGTCGGGCGAGACGACGACGCTGAGTTCGTCAGCCAATTCCTGCATGACCGGGTAGCGGCAGCCACCGAACAGGAGCCGAGTCTGAGCTCGGTCAGTGGGAAGTGGCTGGAGCGACGGCTCGCCCAACTGGCCGATCGTTCCCTCACGATCAGCGTCGGGCATCGCGATCTGTTGATCATTCCCCGCTAGCGGTCCGGTCGGCGCCCGACAGCCCGTAGGTCGAAAACCGTGCACATGTCCCGACCGAGGGCGAATCGTTGGGTCGGCGCAGAGACCGCATCCGCGAGCCGCTCAGCACCGTTGAACCGAAGCCCCGGAACGCCGTCCCCGATCAACATAGGGGCCGTGGTCAGATAGAGCCGCTCCAGCACCCCGGCGGCCAAGAACCGGGACACCGTGCGCCCCCCGCCCTCCACCAACACCCTGCCCAGCTCAGCTTCCCGCAGGAGGTCCAGCACGGCCTGCGGCTCGAAACCATCGGGGCCCGGTGTCATCGGGACCACCCGAACGTGTGACGCGAGCCGTTCGGCTGGCGCAGCGCCGGAGTTCACGCACCACAACGTGGGGGCGGAATCGTCGCACAACACCCGAGCCGATCGAGGGATCCGGGCTGTCGGGTCGAGCACCACGCGGACTGGCGAGGTACCGGCGACGGCTCGGGTGGTGAGCCGCGGGTCGTCGCTGACGACGGTGCTCGCGCCCACCACCACCGCATCGACGAGGGCCCGAAGCCGATGCAAATGCTCGCGGTCCTCGGAGCCCGAGACGAACTCCGCATCACCGGTTCGGGAGGCGATGAAGCCGTCGGCGCTTTGGGCCAGCTGGGCGATAGTGAGCGTCGGGCCTGCCTGAACCAGCGGAGCGTACCTATCGAGCAACGTGAGATCTGGGCCCGCCGCGGTGCGGTCCGCCACCCGCCCACGGATCAGGTCACGCCACACGTCCGGCAGGCTGCCGGCATCGTCATGGCCCATGCGGAGCCGCTTCGTCCGCAGATAGAAGGCGTTCTCCGGCCGCTCGGCGATCCGGAGATGATGGCGGGATACGACGTCGATGCCGGCAGCCCGTAGCTGCTCGCCCTTCGTGCCGTTGCCCGACAGCAGACGCACCCGCGGGACCCCAAGATCAAGCAGCATCGCGGCGGCCACGGCGTAGTCCCGCGCATCGACCGGCAGCCCCAGTTCCACGTTCGCGTCCACCGTGTCCAGACCGCCGCGTTGCAATGCGTACGCCTGCAGCTTGGCGGTCAACCCGATACCACGACCTTCATGCCCTCGCAGATAGATCAAGACCCCGCACTCCTGCCGGGCGATTTCGCTGAGAGCTGCCCGCAGCTGATCGCCGCAATCGCAGAGCAGCGAGGTCAAGGCGTCCCCCGTGAGGCACTCCGAGTGAACCCGCACCACGGGAACCTGGTCAGCCAGCCGAGCGGCGGTGAGGTCACCCATCGTCAGCGCGAGATGCTCGTAACCAGCGGCACTCAGGTAACCATGAGCCTCGTACGTTCCGTGCGCTGTCTCCAACGTGGTAGATACCACCCGGCGCACGCCCGCGACCTCCTCCATCTGCCCACCTTCACATAAGAATGGATCCGACACGGATCCGCCCCGCATCTCCGGTGCTACGCCGACGCGCAGCGTCCGGCTGCGGGTCGACATCGTCGCGGTCCCGTTGTCCTGCCGCCGAACGCGCAGGCTCGACGTCGGCCGGTTTCGACGGTTGGTTACCGTGCCTGAGTGGAGGGCACAAGTGCTAGCGCAGTAGTCCGGTCGCGGGGTCGCCGGCTCGTCCGGGCGGCCCTCCTGGTCGTGGTGTTCGGCTTCCCGGTCTTGCTGCTCGCGTTCGCCATACGCCAGGGTTTCGAGCCCATGCTCGCGATCGACGACACCGTGATCGCAACGGCAACCGGTCTTACCCGCAACTGGGGGCTGGCCTCCGCGTTGATCTTCCTGCAGGCGATAAGCCATCCGTTCGTCGTCTACACCGCGGCGACCTCGGTGGTGGCCTGGACCTGGGTGGCCAAAGGGTTCAGGGGCCGCGCGATTTGGGCGTTCAGCACCATGATGGTCGGATGGGTGGTGGGTGAGATCATGAAGCTGATCGTCCAGCGGGTACGACCGGATCTGGATTCGCCGATGTCTCACCCGGGCGGCTACTCGTTCCCCTCGGGACACGCTCTCAACATCACGGTGGCCACCAGCGTCATGTTGCTGTTGCTGTGGCCGTTGCTCGGCGCCATCAGGCGCGTGCTGGCCGTCGTACTGGCCGCCCTCGTCGTGCTGGCCGTTGGATTGGATCGGATCTTTCTGGGGGTTCACTTCCCTTCTGACGTCCTGGCGGGCTACGTGCTGGGTTGTTGCATTACGTTCTCGTCATGGATCGGGTTCGTTGGGCGGACGGCCGTGACCTCCTCATCCGAGCCATCGGGCCCGCGGTAGCGCTCTGTGCTCTGATCCTGGGTCTCGGTTTGGCCGTGGCCGGGCCGCTGTCGGGCCCGTTGGACGCCGAGGACGCCCTGAACGCGGGCCTGGCCGCCAGGCGCACCGCCCCCTGGGACACGATCACCCTGGTGTGGTCGTACTTGGGCAGCACGGAGGTCGTCGTCGGGGTCTGCCTCCTTTTTTCTGCCGTCGTGCTGTGGCGAACACACGACTGGCGGTTGGCTGCCGTGCCGGCGATCGCGATCCTGCTTCAGCTCGCCATCTATCTGACGATCACCGCGCTGATCAGCCGAGCGCGGCCCTCGGTCGACAAACTGGACGTCTTGCCCCCGATGACCAGTTTCCCGAGCGGACACGTGGGTGCCGCGACGGCCCTCTACGTCACCATCATTCTGATCGTGGTCCGCATCGCACGCGTCGGACCGCGATGGATGGTCATCCTCGGCTGCGTGACGGTTCCGTTGCTGGTCGGCTTCGCGCGCCTCTACCGGGGGATGCACCACCTGAGCGACATTGCTGTCGGCCTCGTCATAGGCGTCGCCTGTGCACTGCTTGCCTACGGCTGGTACAGCCATCGAGCTGCAACGAGCCGGGCCGTTTCTCACCGGCGACAAGCGGCCTAAGCGGAACCGAAACCGCATCGGAGCTAGCTGCTGATCGGAGGCTTCCCTGGACTGTGGTCCGCAGAGTGGGAGCCGGTCAGGCGAAGACGGTGATCCAGTCGTTCTTGATGCTCACGACGGTCCACCCGTCCGCCTCCGCTTGTCGCAGCGCTCGCTCAGCACCACCGGTGTAGTCGAACTCGCGCTCGGCGTCATCGTGTGCGACAAGGAGCCGGAGCGTCGAGTTGTCGGGGCGGTAGGTAAATTCCAGCATCTCCGCGTCCCCGTCGGAGTTCCGACCGCGAGCAACGGGCGCCGGGTAGCTGCGGCCGAGCGTGGGATGCTGAGCTGTGCGCAGGAAGCGGTCGGCGGATTCCTCGAAGTCTTCGACGCTAATCCCCGCGTAGGCGGCGATGATTCCCGGGCGAGCAGCCTGCCCTTGGTGTCGTCACCCGCATAGTGCTCCTCCATCAGGGCGCTGAACCAACCATGGTCGCGTTCCGACACGGCTTTCCAGGGCTGCTGCGTAGCGAGCGCCGGCTCCGCCGCCACCAACTCGCCGAGGCGGCGAAGGATGAAGTCCAGCTGAATGGGCATCGGCTTCTCGCACCACAACGTGCCGTCGTTGTCGAACACCGCAATGCGTTCCTCCGGCGGGACGGGCGTCGATCCGTGCTCGCCAGCGGTGTGGGCGACGAAGTCGAGGATCGACTGCTTGGTCCGTCCGTCACGCAAACTGGAGAGATCGTCGGTCACGTTTCCTCCCGGCCCGATTGCCGAGTCCGATGAAATCCCATCCCGACGGGTAACGACATCACCCGGAGGGGGTGACGGTGACGGTGCCGGTGTCGCCGGCAACGAAATTCGAATACGCAGATCGTCGCTCGGAGAGTCACACGCCTCGAGCCGCAGGCGTTGGCCGGTGCGCGGCGTGGCGGATCAGCGGGCACCTGGATCCGCGTCCGCGTAATCGAAGTGGCCCTGGACGATCTCGGCTAGCATCGACGTGCTGCCCACACAGCGGCCCTGGGTGTCAGATTCGTCGTTCCAGCCGCGGCTCCGCAAGGATGTGCCGCCGCCCAGGTAGCATCAGCGACTCTGCGGTATCGAAGGGGCATTGAGGTTGACATCCGCTGCTTCTGCCGCCGACTGTTCGACTGCTGAGTCAACCGCAACACACACTCCCCCGAAGCTCGATCATTCAACGTGCCGACGCCACGTTTCAGGACATGTCAGGGAATGGAGCTTCGGGTCTTGAGACCCAGCGCCCAGGGGCTGGTTCCAGACGCGTTCTTGGAGGCGAAGCTCCACCCCCCGACGACGCGAAGCAAATGGGTCCCGCGCGCCCGACTGCTCTCGGCGTTGGACCGCGCGGCCGACTCGCCGTTGACTTTGGTCGCCGCACCGGCGGGGTACGGAAAGACGACGGTGGCCGCTCAATGGATCAGTCAGCTGAATACACATTCGGCCGTTTGGGTGGCGCTGGACGTGGGCGACAACGATCCGGTGCGTTTGTGGACCCACATCGCCACCGCGCTCGACCGCGCCGGGTGCCGTATCGGCGACAACATCTCCGGTCTGGTGGCCATGCACCAATCCAAGATCGTGACGGTCGTGCTGCCTTCGATCATCAGGGCGTTGGGCGCGTTGGACCACCGGATCGTATTGATCCTCGACGATTTCCATTTCGTCCAGGCAGGGGCTTGCCTCGAACAGATCGACTACTTGATCGAGCATCTCCCTCGATCCGCCGGGATGATGATCATCACCCGAGCCGACCCGGCGCTGCGACTCGGCCGCTTGCGGGTCTCCGGGCAATTGGCCGAGATCCGCGCCGACCGGCTCTCTTTTGACGATTCCGAAGCGTCGTCGTTGTTTGCCAGCGAAGGCGTGCGGCTCTCCGACACGTCGGTTGCCGAACTCATCGGCCGAACGGAGGGCTGGCCGGCGGCACTCTATCTGGCCACCTTGTCGCTGGCCGGCCGAGACGACGCCGATGCCTTCGTGCACCGGTTCAGCGGCGACAACCACTTCATCGGCGACTATTTGATCGAGGAGGTCCTGTCTCGACAACCGGCCACAATCCGTTCGTTCATCATCAGCTCCTCAATCTTCGATCGGTTCTGCGCACCGCTGTGTGACTACGTGCTGGCCAGTTCTGATGCGGGCGCAAGGCTTCGCAACCTGGTGAGGTCGAATCTCTTCCTCGTGCCCCTCGACCCCGAACGCAAGTGGTTCCGCTTTCATCACTTGTTCGCCGCCGTCGCGCGGAACCAGCTCGAAGCCGAGGACGCGGACCGGGCGCAACGTTTGCACGAGCGCGCCGCCGATTGGTTCGCCAGGCATGACTTCGCCGACGACGCAATTCGGCACGCCATCGCGGCGGGCGCGACAGCCCGTGCCTCGCAGCTGGTGCAGGCCAATTGGGTGCGCTATGTCGACGCCGGGCGGGCCGCGACGGTTCAGGGCTGGCTGAAGGCCCTGCGGATCCCCGAGGCGGGGGCTGACCCGGCGGCCTTGGTGACCGCCGCCTGGATCGCCGTTGTGACAGGTGACCAAGAGTCGCTGACCGGGCTACTGGACTCGCTCGCCGACGTCCCCGACGATGCTCAGCTACCCGACGGCACCAGATCGGTCGAGTCCGCGGTCGCCATCCTTCGGGGCCTGCCCGGGTTCGGCGGGCCAGTGGAGATGCTTTCCTCGGCGGAGCGCGCCGTGGAGCTGGAGACCGACGGGAACTCACCGTGGTTCGCGTTTGCGAACCTCGCTCTGGGCAATGCGCTGTACATTTCGGGGGACCTCGAGGCCGCCGCCAGCGTCCTACCGAAGGCCGCTTACAGCGGTGCAGCGACCGCGATCATCAGAACGCTCTCGTTTTCGTTGCTGTCCATGATGGCGGCGGAAGAGGGCCGTACCGAGACGGCCGCCGCGCACGCGGCGGCTGCGATGAAGGTTGTCGAAGAGCATTCGATGCAGGCTATGCCGCAGGCATCGATGGCGTTTACGGCGCTGGGCGAAAGTCAGGCCGCCTGTGGAGATCTGACGGGCGGGATGATCACCCTGGAGGAAGGGCTGATCCTGCGCCGCAAGATCCCGGGCTTGAGTCCATGGCCCACGATCTACCACCTGCTGGCGATGGGTCGAGTCGCCACCATCGTCGGTGATCTCGGTAGAGCCGAACAGCTGCTCGACGAAGCCAGCCAGCTGATGTCGCGGTTTCCCGCCGGGATGGAGGCCATGCGTGCTCGGCTCTCGGCCGCGCGGGTGACGCTGCGCCGCCGCTCCGCGGCCGAGCCCGTCCTCGAACCGTTGACCGGCCGTGAGCTGGACGTACTCCGCCTTCTGCAGAGCTCGTTGAACCTCACGGAGATTGCCTCGGAGCTCTACCTGTCCCGCAACACGGTGAAGACGCATGCCCAAGCGGTCTACCGCAAACTGGGGGCCACGTCGCGATCGGATGCGGTCCGCATCGGGCGCCGACATTCCCTGATCTGAAAACGGGCTCTATCCGCGCGGCAAGTCTCGCTTCTGACCGTCGCTCCACCTCGTGATACGCCGGCGCTGCAGCAGCCCATCATCACCGGACTGGCCGGCCGGGTCGGGTGATGACTCCAGGAACCCAGTCGCCCCTGGTGCTCCCCACCGACATGACCGCGTCCGCTGCACGGCTCCTCCGTGGTCACCGACCAGCTGCTTCTCGGGCTGGGTCCGTCACCCGTCACGGGTGATGCACCGGCACGAGGGCCGAGGAAGTCTATTGTCCTACGGACCTGATCGCGGCCGCTCGCCCGGCAAGGAAACTAGTTCGGCTCAGAAGGCAGGGGGAGGCATGGACGTGCCGGCAGCGTCGGGGAAGCCCGCGGCGACGGAATCTCCGGTCGCCAATGCCGATCGTCGAAATGCACGGCCGGGCATGAAGTGGATTCCTGGTGGAACCTTCTGGATGGGCTCGGACGACCATTATCCGGAGGAGGCCCCAGCCCACAAAGTGACCGTCGCCGGCTTCTGGATGGATGAACACACGGTGACGAACCGGCACTTCTCCCGGTTCGTCGAACGGACCCGGTACATCACCCTCGCCGAGCGCGCACCGAACCCTGCCGACTACCCGGACGCCCAAGCGGATCTGCTCGTTCCCGCGTCCAGCGTTTTTCGGCAGCCCGGGCGGCCGGTCGCCCTTGACAATCCGTATCACTGGTGGGTTTACGTGCCGGGTGCCGACTGGCGCCATCCGCAGGGGCCCGGCAGTTCGTTGAACCAACGGCTGGACCACCCGGTCGTGCACGTTGCCTGGGAAGACGTCGAGGCCTACGCCAATTGGGCAGACAAGGAGCTGCCAACCGAGGCTGAATGGGAGTTTGCTGCCCGAGGTGGCCTGGACGGTGCTACCTATTCCTGGGGCGACCAGCTCACGCCAGGAGGCCGCTGGATGGCCAACACTTGGCAGGGGCAATTTCCGGTCCGCAATACGGGCCAAGACGGCCATCACGGCACTGCACCCGTCGGTAGCTACCCTCCCAACGGCTACGGCCTGCTCGACATGACAGGCAACGTCTGGGAATGGACGACCGACTGGTACCAGGTCCATGCGGCACAATCGCAGAGTTGCTGCACGATCGATAATCCCCAAGGCGGGATCCGCGAGGCCAGCTTCGATCCGTCGATGCCCAACATCGGCATCCCTCGGCGAGTCATGAAAGGCGGCTCGCATCTCTGCGCGCCGAACTACTGCCGCCGCTATCGGCCGGCCGCCCGCATGCCGCAAGCAATCGACACCTCAACGTCCCATCTGGGATTCCGCTGCATCAGCCGCGCATGAGGCCACGTCACCCGGTGCGGGTGATGCCTCGTCCCGCGCCGGTGAATTACTCTCGACCCGAGACGAAGGGAAACCTCGATGGAGTCGAGTTCGACGGTTGCCTCGTCGTTGTCCGACGACGAGCTGGTGGAGTTGCTCGCGGTGATGGGGTCGGCCGACACCGTGGAGCTGAAGGCGACGATCACCGATACCCACCACGCCGCGGTGGTCCGGGCCCTGGACATGGATCCGCTCGAAGCCCAGATCCGGCAAGTGTTCTTCTTCGACACTCCAGAACTCGCCCTGTACGGCAGCGGGGTCGTGGTACGAGCCCGGCGCGTGCAGGGCCGCAGCGACGACACCGTGATCAAGCTCCGCCCCGTCGATCCCGAGGCGCTGCCCGACGACCTGCGCGCCTCTGCGGCATTCGGTGTCGAGGTCGACGCGATGCCGGGCGGCCGCTACGTCTGCTCCGGCTCGCTCAAGGGTGTCGCCAAGGATGTACGCGGCACCATCCAAGAGGGCCGACCCATCCGAAAGTTGTTCTCCAAAGAGCAGCGTCGGCTCTACACACAGCACGCCCCAGCCGGTCTGTCCCTGGATGATCTTTCCATCCTCGGCCCCATCTTCGTGTTGAAGTTGAGGATGGAGCCCGAGGTGCTGGATCACCGCCTCGTGACCGAACTGTGGCTCTACCCGGACGGATCAAGGATCCTGGAACTGTCGGCGAAGTGTCTACCGGCGGAAGGCTTCCAGTTCGCCGCGCAACTCCGAGGCTATCTGCGCCAGCGCGGCGTCGACCTGACCGGCGCTCAAGAGCCCAAAACCCGCAAGGCCCTGGAGTTCTTCTCCGGCCAGCTCACCGCCAGCTAACCCGACGGCACGCCACTGCGTTGTCCGAGGCGGGCACACGGCTGGGCCGCCACCCCGCGGTCGGGCCTCCGCGAGCGCTTCGCCGAGGCGTCAGCTGCGGTCGGCAGCCCCAATGCTGCTTCTCTTGAGAACCCGTCAACAAAGTCCTAGCCGCCGACCACGGCGTACAGCATCCGCCCGGCGGTTGACTGACAGCTTGAGGAACAGGCTCTTGATGTGGGTCTTCACAGTGTTGACCGAAACGTACAGGTTCCCGGCGATCTCCTCGGTAGTGAAGAATTGTGCCATCCGTTCCAGCACTTGGAGCTCGCGCTCGGTCAGCGGCTCGAGCAGCGCCGGAGTCGAAGGCTCGGCCACGTCGGCCGCTGACGGATTCCGCATCGACGTCATTGGCGACGACAAGAACTCGCGATGCCTCCGCCACAGGTCTGGGTGGCGATTCACGTACACCAACAGCCAATGGCTGACCGGCGCCAGCGCTGAGCGGAGCCCCTCCCGCTCCGCAGTTCGCAGGCCCATGGACACCAGGCCGTGCGCCCGCTCAGCTTCACCCGCATCCGAAATCAGCTGCGCTTCGAGGCACCAGACCTGCACCGCCGCTGGCAGGGGGGCGTCGGCCAGCGCGTCGCGGATCGCGCTCAGCAGGGCTCTGGCCCCACGACGATCGCCAATGGCGTGCCGGGCCCCGGCAGCCACAACGCGCGCTTCGACCAACGTGTGACGAGGTTCGGGAGTCAACACGGCCAAGGCTCGCTGGGCGTCGCCAACCGCCAGATGCGCCTCGGCCAGCGCCACGGTGCATCGGTCGGCGAGCCACCCCGCCTTGGCGGCCGGCGATGTGCGCCTGACATCAGTCAGCAGCCGCACGGCAACCTCTGGCTCACCTTTGTGTATTGAAAGGCGTGCGGTGGCGAGCCACTGAGCCGCGACCAGCCACGGGTCACGAACACTTGAGGCGAAACACATACTGTGATCGAGGCGCTGCCCAGCCTGATCCAGCTCGCCACGCTCGAGATGCACCCAAGCGGTCGCGAGCTGGGCATATCCGACCCCAACCTCGTCACTGTCGGCAGGACGGATCCTCAATACCTCGGCCGCTCGACGGCCGGCGGCCGTGAGCTCCCCGCGCAGGGCGCACAGCCACGCCAGCAGGCCGATACGCTCGCTGCCGGCGACTCCGTCCTTGCCCTTTTCGATCGCCGAAAACTCAGCCGGCCCGACCACCCTCACCGCCTGGGCGAGGTCACCGTACGTGATCAAGAACGCCGCCTCATGAGCAGCGAGAACATCGGACAACTCCGCTGCCGACTCGCGTTGCCTCGGAGAAAGCTCGGCGGCGAGACGCCGGCATTCGTTCACCCAGGCCAGACCATCCTGGGCGTCGGCCCGCGCACGGGCGATAGCCATTCGGATGATTGCCTCTGTGAGGGCGTACGGGAGAGAGTCCGGGCCGGCCACAATCGTTTCGCGGGGGGAGGACAAGGCGGCTTCGGCGATGTCCGGTTGATTCTCGGCGACCGCTGCGGCGGCCACAATCAGGGGCTCGCTGGCCTTGATCTGGACCTGACTGACGACGTCAGCCAGAGCCGAATCCGGCGTACCGAACAGGAAGGTGGGCACGGCTAGCGATCGCACCAGTGCTCGAGTGACCCACTCCCAATCCTCGACTTCGGCGGCGAGCGCGATCCCGGCAGAGCGGTCGCCGTACTCGACATGCCATTGGGCCGCAGCTCGCCGAGCCTGCCGGGACAGCGCGGGCCAGTCATCATCGAGGCGTCTTCGAGCAGCACGCCGAAGCAACGGGTGGCAGCGCCAGCCGCCCTGTCCCAAGAGCTCGACCAAGCCACGCGCGTCGCCGATCCATGGTTCTGGCCCGGCCACATCCTCACCCATGATGGCGAGGCTCACACCGGCAGCAACCTCGGAAACAACGCTGGTGCGGACGATCAACTCGCGAGCCGCGGCCGGCAATTGGGTCAAGACCTCCGCCTCGATCACATCGCTGAGCGTGCCCTCGAGGCCCGACAGGACCTCGGCCGTATCGGCGGGCGTCGTCAGCATGCGTGCCGCAAGATCGACTCCGAGCGCCCAACCGTCCGTAATGGTCCGCACGGAGGCGACGGTCGTCCCGTCTGCCGCCAGACCGCGGCGGACGAGCATTTCCAGCACCTCATCCGCAGCCATCCGCAGCGCCTCGAACCCGATACGCGCACAACGTCGGGCCGCCCTGAATCGAGCAAGATCAAGCGCGGGAGCACCGTTGCAGGTGATCACCAGTTGAAGTCCGGTCGTCTGGGCCAGCAGAGCCGCAATCTGACGTCCGAACGACCCGACGGGTCCGGTCGGAAAATCGTCCAAGACAAGCAACCAGCGGCCAGCACCGTTGATGGCATCGGCCAGGGCGGCCAACCAGCGCGCCCAAAGGAGAGCTGCCGATGACGTGGGCATCGCGGCAATCGGACCGACCCCCAGAAGAGTCAGGCCGGACCGCAGCCGACTCCAGAACTGCTCCCGATCGTCAGCTCCTCGCCCGGCATCCAGCCGGCCGGCATCGAGCCAAAGAACTCCGTCGGCATCACTCTCATCGGCGGCCCAGCGGGCGACGCCCAACGTCTTGCCGGAGCCCATCGGGCCCTCGACCACGACCAGTGCGTTGTTTCCGGCAGCCCGCAGTTGCCGTTCGAGTCGCGGCCGGGCGATCACGCCGCCGTTCAGTTCAGGTACTCCCAACGACGGGGGGGAACCAGCTGCGGCGGCGACCTGGACAGTGGCGGGACTCAGGGCCTGGCTCATCGATCCTCCCCGATGTGACTTCTCTTCACACCGACCATTCGGCCGCACGACCAACTGTGTCGGCCTCACCCACGGCCACATCTCACCCTGGTGAGATGTGATGATTCACCACTCGAGACCCGGTGAACGAACCCGGAGCGTCCGACAGGTGCAGAGGCCATGGACTTCGGCAGCGAACACGATGTCTACTGGCAACGGCCGGTCTGCTGACGCACGAGGTGCCTGGTGGGTGCTCCAAGCTGAAAGGTGGACTGCACGATGAGCGATCCCGCTAACGACGTTGCCGTCAATCGTGCTCTGTGGACAGTGGTGAACAGGCAGTACACCGATGCTCACGCCTACGATGCCTGGGCCCCCAGAGACGTTGTCTGGGGTCTGTTCAACAATCAAGAGCAGCAGCTTGCTGCGCTGGGCCACGTCGCCGACCTCGATGTCATCGAGCTCGGCTGCGGCACCGCCTTCGTATCCGCGCAACTCGCCAGGCTCGGTGCGCGACCTGTGGGGGTAGACGTGACGCCGGCGCAGCTCGACACCGCCCGCCGGTGCCAACAGCACTATGGTTTGTCGTTCCCGCTCATTGAGGCCAGCGCTGAAGATGTCCCCTTGCCAGACGAGTCCTTCGATCTGGCAATCAGCGAGTACGGCGCTTGTGTCTGGTGTGACCCCGAACGTTGGCTTCCCGAGGCAGCGCGGCTTCTCAGGCCCGGCGGCAGACTTGTCTTCCTGACCAACAGTGTTCAGGTGACCCTGTGCGTACCGGAAGAGGGGGGACACGCCGGGGAACGCCTGCTGCGCCCACAGAACGGTTTGTCCCGAGTGGAGTGGCCCGGTGGTGGGGTCGAGTTTCATCCCAGTCACGGCGAGTGGATTCGCATTCTCCGCGCGAGTGGATTTCTGGTCGAAGCCCTGCACGAGTTGTATGCCGCCGGCAACGCGAGCACCCCCGACTACTACGACATCGCCACGGCAGAGTGGGCGAGGAGCTGGCCGGTCGAGGATCTGTGGACCGCACGGCTGGTTCGCTGAGGTTCCGATTCCGCATGAATCCGACGATCCGACGGCGCCTGGTCGCAGGCCACGTCACCCGGTGCGGGTGATGCCTCGTCCCGCGCCGGTGAATTACTCTCGACCCGAGACGAAGGGAAACCTCGATGGAGTCGAGTTCGACGGTTGCCTCGTCGTTGTCCGACGACGAGCTGGTGGAGTTGCTCGCGGTGATGGGGTCGGCCGACACCGTGGAGCTGAAGGCGACGATCACCGATACCCACCACGCCGCGGTGGTCCGGGCCCTGGACATGGATCCGCTCGAAGCCCAGATCCGGCAAGTGTTCTTCTTCGACACTCCAGAACTCGCCCTGTACGGCAGCGGGGTCGTGGTACGAGCCCGGCGCGTGCAGGGCCGCAGCGACGACACCGTGATCAAGCTCCGCCCCGTCGATCCCGAGGCGCTGCCCGACGACCTGCGCGCCTCTGCGGCATTCGGTGTCGAGGTCGACGCGATGCCGGGCGGCCGCTACGTCTGCTCCGGCTCGCTCAAGGGTGTCGCCAAGGATGTACGCGGCACCATCCAAGAGGGCCGACCCATCCGAAAGTTGTTCTCCAAAGAGCAGCGTCGGCTCTACACACAGCACGCCCCAGCCGGTCTGTCCCTGGATGATCTTTCCATCCTCGGCCCCATCTTCGTGTTGAAGTTGAGGATGGAGCCCGAGGTGCTGGATCACCGCCTCGTGACCGAACTGTGGCTCTACCCGGACGGATCAAGGATCCTGGAACTGTCGGCGAAGTGTCTACCGGCGGAAGGCTTCCAGTTCGCCGCGCAACTCCGAGGCTATCTGCGCCAGCGCGGCGTCGACCTGACCGGCGCTCAAGAGCCCAAAACCCGCAAGGCCCTGGAGTTCTTCTCCGGCCAGCTCACCGCCAGCTAACCTCCCCCAAGTGACGGACGCAGCCACCCACAAGGCCTTGAGGACCACCCGGATCGGGTGATGACTTCCAGAGCCCGGCTGCCTAGTTTCTCAGCTACCAGCACCCACTTTGTCGACGCAGCCGAACTGAGGAACTTATGGGCACTGACCGTCATGCACGCATCATGTTGCCGATCCCGGACCGTCAGTCGCCAGGTCTGACGACGTATGACGCGAAGGACCCTGAAACTGCGTTCCCTCCCATCGAGCCATTGCTGCCACCTGATGGCGCGCCGAACGTGGTGATCATCCTGCTCGACGATGTGGGCTTCGGTGCGTCGAGCACATTCGGCGGGCCGTGTCGCACGCCGACTGCGGATCGGCTTGCCGCTGGTGGACTTCGGTACAACCGCTTCCACACCACGGCACTGTGTGCGCCAACCCGGGCCGCGTTGCTGTCGGGCCGCAACCATCATTCGGTTGGCATGGGCAGCATCACCGAGACGGCGACGTCGGCTCCCGGCAACAGTTCGTTGCGGCCGAACACAAAGGCGCCGTTGCCGATGACCTTGAAGCTCAACGGCTACTCGACGGCGCAATTCGGCAAGTGCCACGAGGTGCCGGTCTGGCAGTCCTCGCCCATGGGTCCGTTCGACGCTTGGCCGTCGGCCGGTGGCGGATTCGAGACGTTCTACGGCTTCATCGGCGGCGAGAACAACCAATGGGACCCGGCGCTCTACGACGGCACTACCCCAGTTGAGCCGCCGGCCACCTCAGAAGAGGGGTACCACCTGACCGAGGACCTGGCCGATCGGGCCGTCAACTGGATCCGGCAGCAGAAGGCGCTGATGCCGGACAAGCCGTTCTTCGTGTACTTCGCCCCTGGAGCCACCCACGCCCCACACCACGTCCACAAAGAATGGGCCGACAAGTACAAGGGCGAGTTCGACAACGGCTGGGACGCCCAGCGGGAACGCACATTCGCGCGACAGAAGGAGCTCGGAGTCATCCCCGCCGAAGCTGACCTGACACCGCGCCACGCCGAGATCCCTGCCTGGGAACAGATGCCCGAAGAACTCAAACCTGTGCTGGCCCGGGAGATGGAGGTATACGCCGGGTTCCTCGAGCACACCGATCATCACGTCGGCCGGTTGATCGACGCGATCGACGACCTCGGGGTCCTGGACAACACCATCATCTACTACATCATCGGCGACAACGGCGCCTCCGCTGAGGGCACCCTGAACGGCGCCTTCAACGAAATGGCGAACTTCAACGGGATGGCCGCCCTCGAAACCCCCGAATTCATGATCAGCAAGATGGACGAGTTCGGCTCGCCGACCTCCTACAACCACTACGCCGTGGGCTGGGCCTGGGCAATGTGCACTCCATTCCAGTGGACCAAGCAAGTGGCCTCGCATTGGGGCGGCACCCGCAACGGCACCATCGTGCACTGGCCCAACGGGATCGAAGAGCGTGGCGGACTGCGTTCGCAGTTCACTCACGTCATCGACCTGGCCCCGACCATCCTGGAGGCGGCCGGTCTACCGGAACCGACGATGGTGAACGGTGTGCAGCAGTCCCCGATGGAAGGCACCAGCATGCTGTACACCTTTAACGACGCCGCCGACCGGGAACGCCATGACCTTCAGTACTTCGAGATGTTCGCCAACCGCGGCATCTACCACAAGGGGTGGAGCGCGGTCACCAAACACCGCACCCCTTGGGTCATGGTCGGCGGTGACCTCCCGGCGTTCGACGACGACGTGTGGGAGCTTTACGACGGCAGCAGCGACTACAGCCAAGCTCGAAACCTCGTCGCCGAGCACCCTGAGATGCTGGCCAAGCTGCAACGGCTCTGGCTGCTCGAGGCCGCCAAGTACAACGTGCTTCCGATGGACGACCGCACCTCCGAACGGCTCGAACCGTCGATGGCCGGGAGGCCGTCGCTGATCCGCGGAAACTCCCAGTTGTTCTTCCCCGGCATGGGACGCCTGTCGGAGAACAGTGTGGTGAGCATCAAGAACAAGTCCTTCTCCGTCACATCCGAGTTGACCGTCCCTGATGGCGGTGCGGAGGGTGTGATCATCGCCCAGGGCGGCCGGTTCGGCGGCTGGTCCCTCTACACGAAAGCGGGCAAGGCCAAGTTCGTCTATAACGTTCTCGGCATCCAGGAGTTCGCCACCGAGGCAACGACGCCGATCCCCAAGGGCAAGCACCAGCTGCGAATGGAGTTCGCCTACGACGGCGGCGGACTAGCCAAGGGAGGCAACGTGACCCTGTACTACGACGGGACCGCGGTCGGCACCGGTCGGGTCGGAGCCACCCAGCCCATGGTCTTCTCCGCCGATGAGACCACCGACATCGGCTACGAATCCGGCACCACCGTCACCCCCGACTACGCTGCCGGCAGCAGCCGGTTCACGGGCAAGATCAACTGGGTGCAGATCGACCTAGGCGATGACGACAACGACCACTTCATCGACCCCGACGAACGTCTCCGGATCGCGATGGCCCGTCAATAGCGAGGTAGCCCGGCAGCCCACCTTTCCAGCGCGACCTGGTGGCCGTCGTCACGACCACCGCCGTCGGCTGTCGCGAACAGACGCTAGTGCGGCGGGTCAAGAGGTCGTTGCACGGTGGTGGTGCGCGAAATGAGGGACGAGCGCGGAACCGTTGGGTCTTCGACCCGGTCAACTGCCGTGACAGCGCTTGCACGGTACGCTCAGGCTGGACAGCGTGTACCGTCGGCGGGAGCGGGTTCGAGATGGCAGCAGCGGAGAAGTTGATCTCCCGGGTTTACATCGTCTCCGTTGGAGCTGTCACCAGTCTCGTAGCTCACAAGCTGTTGAAAGTGACCTGGAAGCTCGTCACCGGCAGGAAGCCACCAAGCCTCACGGATAGCAAAGCTCATTGGGTATGGTGGATCAGCTGGGCCCTCGCGGGCGCGATCGGCACCGTCGCCTCACAGTTCGCGGCCGAACGTCTTTTGATTCATCAAGCGCAGAGAGCCGTGGCCGAGTCGACCTCCTAGCGGCGTTTCTTGGTGGTTGGACGGTGGTGGTGCGCGAGACTGAGGATGCGCGCGGATGGTGACCCCGGTCTGATGAGCACTTCGATGGCCGGCCACCAGGCGTCGACGGTGGCCCACAGCCGCCACGTTTCGACCATGTCGGCGGCCAGCACGTAACGAGTGAAGATCATCTTCTCGCGCCGGGCCTGTTCGACACTGGTGGCTTCAGCAGCCGGCGAAGTTGCTCCTTCACGCCCAAGGCGGCCGACAGCTCGTCGGTCGTGTCGCGCCCCCTTGGGCCTGAGTGGAGCTATCCCTATTGGTCAACCTCAGTGCCGCTTTGACACGTGTCTCAGTCATCGTTTCCGCTGCTGCCTTGAGCAACCATTGCTGCCGATACGTCAGGTTGACGTACAAGCACACCGAAGGCGTGAACCGGTTTCCTCGGAAGTCTGATAAGCCGGCGCCAACGAACGGGGGGACGTCGGGGCCCCGGCCCCGCCTGGTTGCCGCAAGCGAATCTCGATCGGGTCATTGGATGATGGGGAGGTCGGCGAGTCGGGTGGCGGCGATGGCGACGGTTCCGAGGGTGGCGATGACCAGGATGATCCGGGCGGGTCGGTAGTGGAAGGAGGAGGTGACGCCGGCGAAGAAGAGGGCGACGGCGAGCAGGATGGTGGTGGCGATGTAGCCGCTGGCGTTTTCGGTGGCGGCCTGGCTGGCCTGGGTGGCCTGTTCGGCGGCGGTGACGCTGGCTTGGTAGGCGGCGAACTGGTCGGCCAGGTAGGCGGGATCTTCGGTGAGGCCGGTCGGTGCCTTGCCGGCCCGTACGTCGGCCTCCCAGCGGTTCAGCAGGGGCAGGAAGGCGGGCCGGACGATGCTGGTGCGGTAGAACGCCACCAGCCGGTCGTTGCCGGCGGCCCTGGCCGCGGCGTATTGGGCGACGATGGTGCTGTCGTAGGCGACCCGTTGCACGGCCGCCCCGAACAGCCGGGCGCCTTCGACGTGTTGGTCGGAGGCGGTCTGGGCCAGGTCGCCGCTGCGGCTGCCCCATTGGGCGGCCTGGTATCCGCACCAGGCGGTGCCGATGGTGGTGATGCCCAACAACACGACGGCGATCAACTCGATCAGCCGGTCAGCGAACGGCATCGAGGCCTGCTCGTCGCGGGCCGGTCTGCCCCGCACCGAGGTGGTCATCGGACTCGTCATCGGATTGGTCATCGAGGTGGTCATCGCTGCTGGTAGGGCGGCTGGTCGGGTGGTTGGTCGGGGCCGGGTTCGGTCGGGTAGCCGATGCCGACGATCCCGGCCCCGCGCAGCGCGACCTGCAACGCCTCGGTGCGCTGGGCCAGGTCGAGCAGAAGATCGTTCTCCCGGTACCGCCACGCCTCGGTGGCCGGGCCGCCGCGGGCCTGGAGATCGGCGTCGTTGACGGCCCGGGCGGCCCGGGTGGCGGCCTCGGCCTGCTCCTGGTCCAGCTCGTGCCGGGCCCGGGCGGTGGCCTGAATCACCTCACCGGTCCGGCCCAGATCCACCGCCCCCAACACGAAACCGGCCAGCACGATCCCGACCTCGCCCAGCGCCGCCTCCACCGCCGCCGCCACCGCCTCCTGGCACTTCTCCCGGGCCGGGCCGAACAGGTCCTCCACCCCGACCGAGCGATCCCCCAACGCGGTGATGACCGAGCGACAACTCTGATCCCGGACAATGCCGTAAATACCGTCCGGGCCGAACCGTTCATGCACCCGCCGCAAATCGTCGACCTGCAAGCGGAACCGGACCGTGTAGGCCACCGTGGCCAGCGTCCGATCCCCCAACGTCAACCGCAACGCCGGCCCCGACCGCTCCAACCCCGACCGCTCCCACCCCGACCCCGGCGTCTGCTCCGCGGCACCGGCCCGATAGGTCAACTCCACCGACGGATACTCCACCACCATCCGCCGCCGCAACGCGAACACGAAATGCGCACCCGGCAACAACGCGGTATCGGTGGCCCGGCCCCGCACCAACACCAAACCCAACCGCCCCGGGCCGATCCGCACCAACGAGGCACCCAACACCACCCACACCAACAACCCGACCATCGGCACCACAATCACCGCCAAAATGATCCACGCCACCACGCTCATACCCAGACCCTCACACCCAGACCCTCATACCCAGACCCTCACGCCCAGACCCTCACACCCGCCGGCCCCGACCGGCCCCGTGCCGATCATCGTCCCCCGGGACCGAGACCGGATCAACACGAGTGACCCGGTCCACGGCCAGCCCGTAATCCGCGCAGCCGGTGAGAAACGCGGCCAGATCATCCGGGCACGATGAGAGCCCAACCACACCCTGATCGAGCTGGACCCGCGACGACCAACCCAGATGGTGCAACAACGCGGCCCCGAGCCGACCCTCCACCCGCACCTCATACCACCGAACCACCGGGCTACCGCCCTCCTCGGCCGCTGACCCGAACCCCCGGTCAGCCACCGTGCCCCCCGGCGACATGCCGAATGAAGACCTGCCGGACGCAGACCTGCCGGACGAAGACCTGCCGGACGCAGACCTGCCGGACGAAGACCTGCCGGACGCAGACCTGCCGGACGAAGACCTGCCGGATCGGGACGGGCCGGAGGGGGACGGGCCGGCGGCGGGTGATCCACGAATCTCTAAGAGCACGACTCCCAGCGACTGCAACTGCTCCAACAACACATCCAACTCGGCCAAATCAGCGACGTCACGCGACAAGACGGTCTCGACCCGGCTGCGGTGGATCCTCAGGGTGGGGAACCGTTCCCGCAGGCCGGGTGGAATCTCGCCCCGAAGTCGTGCGGGAAGCCCGAGCCGGATCTCATAGACCGCCGGACGTCGATCGGGCAGCAGGGCAAGCATGAGTCGAATCTGCCCGCTAATCGGCCGCAACGATTCACCCCGGGCGGGTGAGCGGACCAGCCCCACCCCAAAAACCAGCCCCACCCGGACAGGCGGCCTCACCCGGACAGGCGGCCGCACCCGGACAGGCGGCCGCACCCGGACGGCCGCCGCACCCGGAAAGGCCGCGCACCCGACCAACCCGCGGGCCGCGGCGCGCTTCCCGGTTAGCGGGTGGGTTCGCGTCGGACCTCGAGCAGCTCCAGTCCCGCCCGGCGCAACGCGTGCAGCAGGCCGTGCAACGCCGCCGCATCCGCCAGGTCGGCATGCAGCATGGTGTGGGGCGCCTGCTCGACCTCGCGGACACCGTCGAAATCATCGACCAGCCCCGGACGCATCGGGCCGGTGACCCGGATCGTGTAACTCACCGTCGCCATCGAAGCTCTCGCCTCCTCCCCGGGCCCGTTGGCTACACCCTGAATCGAGCCGCATCGATCCGGCTCACCCGCAGCGGGTGACGCGCCACCAGATGAGACCACCCGGGCAGGCCGCCCCCACGGCCGGGCCAACGCTCAGCCCGGCCGGGCCAACGCTCAGCCGCCACACCACCCGGTGGCCCGACACCACCCGGTGGCCCGACACCACCCGGCGCGACGTCACCGCCGCCGCCCGGATAGGCGTTCACCCGTCGTGGGTGACGCACCCGCAGGCCGATACCCACACACTGACCTACATGATGGGTGCACCGGCGCGCCCGGCCCGCGGCTGGAGCACCACCGCCCACCCAGCGCCGACCTCCACCGAGTCACACACCCGACCAGCACACCCGACCAGCACACCCGACCAGCACACCCGACCAGCACACCCGACCAGAGGAGGGCTCACGTGAGCACCGAGTTGGAAGAATCCGGTCCGATCGACTACCTGGTGGTCGAGTTTCCGGGCAGCAAGATGACCGGCGAGGGGCTGCCGCTACTGGTCGACCTGGTGGACGCCGGCATCATCCGGATCCTCGACCTGATCTTCGTCAAACGCGAACTCGACGGCTCGATCAAGGCGATCGAGATCACCGACTTCGACGATGACGGGCAGCTGGATCTGGCCGTGTTCGAAGGCGCCGCCTCCGGCCTGTTGGGACCCGACGACGTCGACGAGGCAACCTCGGTGATCGAACCGGGCAGCTCCGCCGGCATCCTGGTCTACGAAAACGTGTGGGCCGCACCCTTCGCCCGGGCCCTGCGCCGCGGCGGGGCGCAGCTGGTGGCCAGCGGCCGCATCCCGGTCCAGGCGATCCTGGCCAAACTCGACAAGATCGAGGCCGACGCCGCGTCCGCGGTCTGAAACCCTCACCCCCTCCCAACCACCGAAAGGTTCACCCCCCATGCCTGGTCTGCTTCGCGGGGTCGCCCGCACCGCCGTCGTCGCCGGAACCGCCACCGCCGTCTCCGGACGCGTCCAACGCCGCCAACAAGGACGCTGGGCCCAACAAGAACAACAAGCCGCCGCCGAACAAGCCCCACCACCCGGCTACGCCCAGCCGGCCCCGCCCACCTACGCCGAACCGGCCCAGGCCGAGCCGCCCCCCGGCGGCATGGACGACAAACTGGCCCAACTCAAACAACTCGGCGAACTCCGCGACGCCGGAATCCTCAGCGACGCCGAATTCGAAGCCCAAAAAGGCAAAATCCTCTACGCCTAACCAGCCCCACCCAACAACCACCCAACCAGAACATGGCCGGCGCGACCCCGGCAACCCCAGGAGGTTGCATGTCAAAAAGCCGGGCGACATGACAACCGGGACACCCCTGCTCACCGCCAACTACTGGCGCACCCGCCGCTCCATTCGTCTGTGCCGAATCCGGTGAAGCCGTAGCCCCATCTGGTCCCCTTCACCCGATCTGGGTGATGCTGTGTGGGGCAACGGCTGACACGCTGGGTTGAACGGCACCCTGGGTGTGGGCTTCGATTGACCGGCTCCGCTGCCAGTCGCAGATGCCACTGAGCTCGAGTGACGGTCATGACGTCAGGAGGTGGGATGCCAAGGCGTCATCGGACGAGACCGAGTTCGGACTCACGACCGGGAAGGTCACGACGTGGCCTGGCGCGGCGTCGGAAACGCCCGGCGTCAAGTCTCTCTAATCGTTGGACCACCGTCGATGACGTCATGGTCTTCTACCGGGAGTCAACGAAAACGCCAGACGCTGCCGTCATGATGCACCTGCACGGGTTCGGCCTGTCCGGCCAGTATCTGGTGCCAACGGCTGACCGGCTGGCTGGTGAGTTCCACACCTTCGTCCCGGACCTTCCGGGGTTCGGACGCAGCGGGAACGCCATTGCTCTTGACGTGCCCGATCTCGCGCACGCAGCCGCCCGGTTCCTCGACGACCGTGGCGTCGAGTCGGTGACGCTGGTCGGCAACTCGATGGGCTGCCCGGTCATCTGCGAGTTCGCGCACCTGTATCCAGAGCGTCTCGAACGCGCGGTGCTCGTGTCACCAGCTGGTGGTCTGCACAACCAGCCGTTGCACCGCGCTGTCCGGCAGCTGGCTCGCGACGGAGTCCGTGAGCCGACCCGGATGCTGTCTGTAGCAGTACCGGACTATCTCCGGTTCGGGGTGCCCAGCACGTTCAAAATGTTCCGAGCGCTGACCCAGTATCCCTCCCTGGAACGGCTGCTGGACCTGAAGGTACCGACTCTGGTGGTCCTCGGCGACCGGGACCCGCTCATGCCCAGCCCGGCCCGTATCCGCGAGGTGGCTAGTCAGACCGATAGCCACGTGCTGCTGGTGGTCATCGAGGGAGCGGCGCACGCCATCAACTTCAGTCACCCAGGGGAGCTGGCCCACATCATCCGCCTCTTCATGAGCGACAAGCCGATCACCGACGACCCCAATTCACCGGGCCACTCGCGGGCCTACGAGATCCATCGCGGCACCCACCATCCCCGCGCTGTCGGCCCGTAACAATCTCCGATCGGGATCGGCAGCCAGCCGGCCGTGCACCCGAGATCGACGGATCGCAGGCTCTCTCGAGTGCCCGATGGCACAGCCGCAGCGGGTGACCCCGCGGATGCGTCAGGCCGAGCTCGCGCGCGGTGCCATGCGGATGGTTCACTGACCGTCATGCCGACCCGACGGGTGGCTGACGAGCCGTCGGACGGCTGGGTCGGGGTGTTGCGACTCGTCGAGCTGGTCACTGAGGCTGGCCGCGTAACGACCGGCGAGTGGTCGTGCGGTCAGGCCGTGAGCGATCACACTGAGCAGTACGGTGAGACCGATCACACCGACCACCTCATTGACCGGACCCGCTACGTCGTGGAGGTCCTCCAGAGCGATGAGCGCAAACACTACTGACGCCAGGCCACGAGGTCCGAACCAGCCGACAAACAGCACTGTGGCCCGGTCCATTCGTGAGCCGAGGAGCACGAGCGCGACGGGAAGCATGCGAACCAACGTCAGGCTGAGGAGTCCGTAGATCGCGATCTGCCAGGTCCAGCCAGCCGCCAGGGCCGGGATGGCGAGGGCACCGAAGGCGAACCAGGCGATCATGGACGCCAGGCCGCAGGTCTGCTCGACGTAGTAGACCTCCCTGTCCCCTCCGCGCCCACAGAAGGCGCCGTAGGCGCTGCCGGCGACAAAGGCGGCGACGAAGCCGTTGGCGCCGATGGCGACGGCGCCGAGATAGGCAAGAAGTGCGAGGGCCAGCACCGCTGGGCCGGCGAGCTCGTCCGAGCTCCAGCCGCGTCGCCGTGCGATCCGGAGCAGGGTGCCGCCTCCGGCGCCAACCGCCACACCGACCGCCCCTCCGAGAAGGAGACCGATGAGGACATGCCCGGGACCTTCATGGTCCAGGCCTGCTGCGGCGGCAATGCCGGCGATCGCCAGCGTGACGAACGGGGTGGCGATGCCGTCGTTCAGCCCACTCTCCACGTTGAGGGTTTGGCGAACCCGCCGAGGTACCCGTCGGTCCGACATGACCGCGGAGCCGAGGGCCGCGTCGGTCGGGGCCAGGGCGGCCCCCAGCAGGAGGGCGTACCACGGACTCACTCCCAGCACGGCTACGGCCGCAACGGCGCCCAAGGCTATGGTGAGCGGAAGGCCGAGCGCCAGCAGCCGGAGGTATCTGCCGCGGTCCGCGCGAAAATCGGCAATCCGTACTCGGCTGGCGTCCGCGAACAACACCCAAACCAGCGTGACCTCGGCCACAATTTTGATCACGTGAGGATCCGGCGCGGTATCCAGCAGCTTGAGACCCTGGGCCATGACGACACCCGTGGCTACGAAGAAGATCGGCGTTGAGATGGCGGCCGCCCGCGCGGAGAACATGCCCCATACGACGATCGCTCCCAAGATCAGCACCAACGCGCCGAGATCCATGTCACCACCCTCTACTGCTCATACTCCCGACGCCAGCCGGACGACGCGGTTCGTAAGCACGGTCAGTATCGCGGTCTGCTTGAAGACCACACGGCTGCGTAGATCAAGATCGTGGCCAGCGTCGGCATTGGACCAGGTTCAGCGGTTGAATGGCGAAGTGCCAGCCAACGCGGCACTCAGTTCGGCTGCTTCGGCCCAGCTGCAGCTCATGTGGATCCGCGTGGTCGATGCCGGGCGCTTCTCCAACGACAATCCCGGTCGCCATTCACCAGCCGGTCTGACGGGGCGCGGCATGAACCCCCCGCCGCAATTCGGGCAGACGTTCCGCAGCCGGTCAACGCAGGCGGTGCACCAGGTGCATTCATAGCTGCAAATCATCGCATCAGCCGTAGCGGGCGGCAGATCGATGTCGCAGCCCTCGCAATTAGGGCGCAGCTCGAGAGCCATGTGCACCATCGTGTCAACCGCAGATGAGCTGACGCTAGTTGCGGAGCCGCATGCCGGTTGAGAGTAGGAGGTCTCACACCGCCCCAAGCGCGGTACCGATCAACCCCAAGTCATCACGTCACCGCTGGGACCAAGGCCGGCACAGTCCACGACCAGCCGTCGTCTGCCGCAGCCACGCTGGCACACCTATCATCCAGGCTCGCCCCGGCGCAGCCGGCGCATGATCACAGCGATGTCGACGACGGCGCTGACAGCAACGAGAACCAAGATCAGCACTATCCACCATGGCGCGCCGACCGAACCGACCCCGATCGCACCGACGATGGCGAAGACTCCGCCGACACCGGCCAATACGAGCCGGAGACGGAGCGCACTCAGCGCCGGTGCCGCGCCGCCTACCCCCCTCAGCGGATTGTGGTGATCAGGAAGCCCTGCCGACGTGTCCCGCCGAGTACGGTTGCGGCGGCTGTCGGGACGTTGCTCGTAGCTCGACACCGTTCACTCTCCATGGAATACGTGGATTAAGGCATTCGCCGACACACTGCTCGACCTCCGTCGACGGGTCCGCCTGAGTTCTGGACCTACGTGCGCGGGCCGGGCCGTCGACGGCCGGTGCTCAGGGCGCCGCTCAGGTTGGGTCGCAGCCGTTCCAGCCACGGTGCTCGACCGTTCGTGGGCGTGAGAAGTGCGACGCGACTACTCAGTTGAACGGCGTCCGCGCGGCTGACGAAGTCTCGATGAACGAGGGGCCCGAGGTGGTCGCGGATCAGCCGATTCCGCCAGGCCACCGGGTCACCGGGGTCTGGCGGCCAGCGGATCGGGCCTCGGCCGAGCTCGTCCAGCCGGCGCCGAATGCAGGCAGCGAGATCCTCGCTGTAGCTGCTCTCAAACAGCCGTTGATGGTCGGTGATTGTCAGCACCATGCCGCGGGCGGCCTCGCGGCCCGAGGCATTGCGGGCAACGCAGTACACGAACAGGTTGAGGTTGCCCTCCGGCGGGGAATGGTTGATTCTCAGCTGGGCCCCGTTGGCGCCGAGGATCCGCTGAATTCGTCCGGGCTGGGGCAGCTCGGATCCGTCGTAGGTCCTGGCTGGGATGAACTGCTCGCTCGTCCCCGGGTCGACGTCGTCGCCGTTCACGGTCCATTCGTAGCTCACCTGGTCGCCCAGGTCCTGCGGCACGGCGACCAGGGTGGCCGTCGTCCAGCGGTGCCGATCCTGGTAGGCGTAGGTGGTGCCGGGACTGCAGGTCAGATTGGTCTGGGTGCCGCTGCCCACGAGGCCGAGGTCGGACACTTGTCGGTCGACCTGAATGCCCAAGATCGGGTTGAGCCGCGTAGCTGGGGGCGTCGTCACGTGGATCTGCACCACGATGCCGTGCCGGTTGATAGCTACTCCGGTCAGTTGCAGATTGTCGAGACCGACGGACAACACGGCGGCGTTCAGAGTGGACTGGATCTGTTCGGCAACGCCCTTCAGGGCCTCCCCGATCGCCCGATCAACAAGGGTTCGCAAGGTGCCTTCAGCGGCGACGACTGCGGCTTCAGCCGCGATCAGCAGGGGCGCGGCAAAGATCGCCCCGAGCACCTCCAGCCAGGTGTCGATGTCCAGGTCGATGTCGGCGGGTCGCGGGCGCACTCGAGGCACCAGAACTCCGTTGGCCAACTCGATAGACAGGGTTGCGGAGATGCTGGCTCGTGCGCTCCATCCGGTGCCTTCGGTGCCGGCCCGGAACTCGAACACGATCGCTCCCGACACGAACCGGTCCCGAGCGACCCGGAGCAGGCCGTCCGAGGTCACTCCGCATGGGGGCGGGACCGGGAAATCGGTGTTGTCCAAAGCCTCGGTGAGCAGCGGGCAGAAGACATGTCGGCGGAAGGCATCAGCGGACAGCACTAGACCGGCCCTTTGTCCTGGTGCAGTCGCGGTTCGTGTCTTGGCTTCTCTGTGCAGTCCCTCGGCCGAGGCGTTCACGGCTGCGAGTACGGCCAACACCCCGGGACGGCCGTCGTCGTCGGGTCCGACGCTGGCCAGTTCCAGCCGCCCGAATCTGGCCTGCGCAGGGGGACCGCTGAGGCTGACGCCCAAGGTGCCGTCGCCGCCGACGATGACCGGAATCTTCAGATCGCCGAGTGGCACGGCACCGAATTGGAGCGCGATCTCCGCCCGCACGGCCGCGGAAATCAGCGGCGCCGAGGCTGCGAAGCCGAGCCCCGCGGGCGCCAGCAGCTGGTTCAGCAGCACCAGGGAGGCAGGGTTGGGCAGCACGTCGACGGTGACGGGATCGGGATCGGCGGGATCGAGTGGGAGGGACAGATCGACCTGGATCCCGCGCACATCTCCGAGGTCGGGATCATTGACGACCGGACCCAGACCGAACGGGACGCCGATGATCAGCTCGCCGGCGAGGGGACCCACCGGGCCGATCGAGCCCGGCAGCGCCAATTGCAGCGAGGAATCCCGGAAGCTGATGGTGACGAGGGCACTGGTCTCCCGTCCCGGATCGATGGCCAGCTCAGCCCGCTCAACGAGGAGATGCACTAGACCCGTGACACCCGCGAACTGCACGGGGATGAAGAGTTCCCGGCCACCTACGCCGGCAGCGACGAAGGCCGACAGCACGTCCTCGCTCACCTCGAGGCAGAGGTCGTAACCCCCGGTGTAGGGGTTCATCGTCGAACGTCGCGTTTCAGCTCATCGAGCCTCCCGGACCTGAGCCCCAGAGACCTGATCTGGACCCTCCAGGTGGCGGCCCGACCCTTGCCGGAACGAACGTCCTCGTAGCCACCGGGGGAACTCTCCTTCAGACCAGGCAGATCGCTCAGCTCGGTCAACAGATCCTTCCCGACGACAAACCCGGCTTCCTTGAGGAAGCGTGCCGGATCGGACAAGAAGAGCAACGCCCCGTGCGGCGTGCGCGCGATGGCGTCAAGGACATGGTCCTCGTACTTCGACAGCTCCTTCAAGCTGTCCACCCGCACCGGCCGATCCACCGACTCTCCTCCCCGGCGCACTCCAGCGGGACAGGCCGAGCAGATCGTGTGCCGGACCATGCGGCGAACTACCGGCGAACCCACCGAAAATCATATTCCCAGCCGCGCCCGCTGTCACCGGCTGGCTGGGTGCGCTCGGTCGGCCGGTCCTCGCCCGGCACGCCGCTGGTCTCGTCGGACCGCCCAAGCCTTAAGGAGTGCCGGCCGTCTGTGTGACGCTGTTCACAGGGAGCGTGACGAATGTAGGGAGAGGGCCGGCGTGGTGGGTGGGTACGAGATCAAGGCCTTGACGAGCAATACGTGGGACGCGTTCGCCGATCTGGGTGAACGGAATAACGGCGCCGGGATGGGCGGGTGCTGTGTTGTTGGTTTCACAACGTGACCTCGGCCGATCGGCGCGCCTTCGGAGGCGATGATTGGCGCGGCTACAAGGAGCGACTTGTACGCCAGGGTCGGGCACATGCCGCCCTTGTGTTCGACGGAGAGACCGCGCTGGGTTGGTGTCAGTACGGCAGCCCCCACGAGCTGCCCGGCATCACCCACCGCGCGGAGGTCGAATCCGCAAGCTCGACGCTGCCTGACTATCGGCTGACGTGCTTCTTCGTCGACCGGCGGCACCGCCGCAAGGGCGTGGCCGCTGCCGCCCTCAACGGCGCCGTGAAGCTGATCGCGGCCTCCGGTGGTGGAGTCACGGAGTGCTACCCGTACGACGTCGCCGGCAAGAAGGTCTCCGGCACCTTCCTCCACAGCGGCACCCGCAGCATGCTCGAGCGGGCCGGCTTCATCTATGACCTCCGAGGCGGGCAGCCCTGGTTTGCCCTGAGCATTTCTATGACACGTCCGTCCTTAGCTTGACCGGCGATGCCGTTCAGCTTGCTAACCCCGGCTCGATGACCTTCCCATGACAACAGTGGTTCTTGCCCTTGGGACGCACCGTCTGGGTGGACTTCGTCGGGCGCGCGACGGCGTCTGGATCGGGAGCAGCGGATTGTGTCGACAGCAATTTAGCTGGCGCGCTCGTCGGACGCGCGCAGGGATCCGTTGGTGATCTCTTCGAGAATTTGGTCGGCGAGAACCTCGAGCGTCACGTCGTGGATGCGTGACAGGCGGGTGAGGAGTTCGAACGCTCGATCCGCGCTCAGTTGGAACCGCTGCATAACCACTCCGGTTGCCCGTCCGATGGTGGTACTCGTGGTCATGGCGTCAGTGAGCTGCTTTTGTGTCATTATGCGGCCGAGGGCGTGAGTGGCCTGGATTGCGAACAGCATGGCGGCCTCAGCGGTGTCATCGTGGAAAGCGCCGACCTTCGAGGAGTAGAGGTTCAGTCCGGCGACCATGCCTGGCTCGTCGAAGAGTTCGATCCCCATCTGCGAGGCGATGCCGAGGTCGGCGGCCAGCGGGCCATACTCCGGCCACCGGATATCAACGCTCAGGTCGTCTGATCGTGCTTGCCACTGCCCGCGGACCGCGTCGACACAGGGGCCCTGCTTGAACTGGTATTGCAGCGCATCGACCTGGTGCACGAGCGGGTCTGTTGCCGCGGGGGTTTCGAGCTTGCCGTGACGGTCGGCGATGGTGATGCCGGCGTAGTCGGCGCCTTGGACTGCGTCGATAGCCGCCAGGCAGATGAGATGAAGGAGCTCACCGACATCCACTGGACCGTCGAGGCTGCTGGCCACCGTCGCCATCGATCGAGAAAGGGGTGAAGTCAGATGGGCCAACATGGAGTCTCCGGCTGGCGACCTCGGGGTTCACAGAGCCGGTCGCTTGAACTCCACCTCCTCAGGTTATCGCGTTTGCGGACGCTTACTGACCACACGGTGTCGGGGAGGCGGTGAACAGACCCTAGGTGCCTGCGCTAGAAGAACCGGGACCGCCGGGGACCGAAGGTCATGAGGCAGCCGCCGGAGGGGCCGGATGTCGAAACCGGTGTCGAAGTCAAGAGAATCCTCGGAGTCGACGGGGTGGATTTCCTCGGGGACAGGCATGGTGCGAAGATCGCGGCGGCTGGTGCTGGGCGGGACCGGCGGTGGGGCCGGGGCAGTGGCGGGCTGGATGCTGCTGGGCGTGACGGTGCGGATTGCGGCTCGCAGCGGTTCGCCTCGAGGCACTTCGGCACCGCAGGTGGCACAGACGCGGCCGCCGCCGCGGTTCACGCCCTCGCACATTCCGGCAGCGACAGACAGGCCTGAGCCCCGCCAGACCGTGCTGACGGGGCTCAGGGCTGCTGGGGCTCAGGTTTGCGTTACCCAGTGCGCGGCTGATTACGCGTTGTCGCGGCTGCCGGACTTGGCCAGCCCACGGCTGATCATGTATCCGATGGTCAGCAGGGTGATCAGGAACCAGGCCTGCTGGGCGCTGAACCCGTCGGCGTTGGCGTTGCCGGCGTTGCTGGCGTCGATCACCGCAGAGGCGATGAGGACACCGACCACCGAGACGATGTAGAAGATGAACTCGGTGGTCTTGAACGCCGACTTCGTCTCCGGGCTACGACGGCTGATCCCGGTATCGTAGGTGTCCTGGTGGGACGTTGTGCTGGTCAAAAGAAACTCCTGGACGTTTGGGTGACCGCGGTGGCCACATCCCCCGAACGCCGGTGAATCCGGCGCCCTTTTACACTGTACGTTTACGGTGTAAATACACTGTAGACAGTACGCGTAGACTCCGTGCCATGCAAATCGACAGATGCGGCCCGAACCGGCCAGCGGGATCCAGATCCGGTAGGTGACCCATGACCCCTGTCACCGAAGGACCCGATGGGCATCGCGTCCCGCTCACCCGGGAACGAGTGCTGTCGGCGGCACTTCAACTGGTCGACGCCGAAGGGCTCGACGCACTCACCCGCCGCCGGCTCGCCCGCGAACTCGGCCGGGACGCGATGGCCCTCTACCGGTACGCCCCCGACCAAGCCGCGCTGCTGGACGGCATCGTCGAACTGGTCCTCAACGAACTCGAACTTCCCGACGACGGCGAGGACTGGCAAACCCAACTCCGCCGCAGCGCCCACAACTTCCGCCAGCTCGCTCTGAGCCATCCACACGTCGTGAACCTGCTCTTGACCCGTCCGGCCGCCACGCCTCTCGGGCTTCGGCCCCTCGCCACCCTGCGACCCCTCGAACATTTCCTCCACATGCTGACCACCGCCGGGTTCAGCCCCTCCCAGGCGCTCCGCATCAACCGCGCTTACGTCGGCTTCCTGTACGGTCACGTCCTCGCCGAACTACAGGACATGGTCGTCTACCCCGACGAAACCGAGGATCTCCTGCGCCTCGGCCTCAACCGGCTCCCGGCCCGTGAGTTCCCGCTGTTGCGCGGCCTCGCCACCGACATCGCCAACTTCGACGGCGCCGCCGAACTCGATTACGGCCTCGACCTTCTCCTCGCCGGCCTCGCCGCCCAGCAAGACGAAGGTTCGGACACAGCTGGCTCCGACAGCACTCCCGGAAGACCTTCCTGAACGCGGTCTACCCCTTGCTGGCCTCCAGCTCCAGGTGCCCGCCACCGAGGAACGCCACTGTGCCGATTTCCTGCCCGGGATTCCGCCAACCAGACCGGGGTATGTAGGCCCGCAGTAGGACACAACTTCGAAAAGGAACTCATGGCTCTCAATTTCCCGTCTCGCGCTCTCGACATCGGCTTCGGCGCGCCCTTCATTGGCGCGGTAGGCCAGCTGAGAGGCAACACCGGCCGAGTGGCTGGTCAGGAAGGCGTCGCGGCGATGAGCAGCGTCAAGACCGCGCTCACCGTTTCCGCCTTGGCGATCTCCGGGTACAGCCGGCTGCTCGGGCCCAAGGTGTCGGAGAAGCCCGATGTCCCCGTCACCTCTGGCACCGAGCCGACCGAGGCGACGCCGTCCGACGTCGCCAAGGTGCAGCAGCAGTTCAAGGCGTTGCAGTGGGCCGTGCCCGCCGATACGGGGGCGTTGGTCGTGGTGACCGCGTACGCCGGAGAGCAGCAGCGGCCCGCCGTCGCCCCTGGGGTCTGGCAGCGGCTGTATCCGTTCAAGCAAGCGGCCTGAGGGGGCGGGCAGGTGCTATTCATCTTCGGCGTGGGTGAGCGAGAGGTTTCTCTGGGGCAGCTGCTGTTCCACTGCGAGGAATGCGGTAGCCGGGCAGTGCACCACGTCTACAAGCGCGTAAGGAAAGTGTCGCTCTTCTTCATCCCGCTCATCCCCGCCGGAACTCGACACTTCGACGAGTGCACGGCCTGCGGCCGGACACGAGAGGTCACGAGACAGCAGGCTGAATCAGCGCTGGCTGACCCCCAGGCGCATCTCCGTTGATACCGCTGACGCTCGTTCAGCGACCCGGTGCAGCGTTCGCCGCCACTGACCTGTCAACGTGGTCGGAGTCGTTGGGACCGTCTGCGGGTGCGGGCCGCTTGCGGAGCACCGGGTGGGGTGGCAGTGTGCTCGGGTCGAACGCGCGCCACGCCGCAACATCGTGATTCAGGGTGCATCCCGGCGTTCGTTGACGCGGATCATGGTGGCGGTGTCCGAGATCACGGCAGCCGCCAGGTACAGGCCGGCGGCGTGTGGGCTGGTCGGTTCAGCACCCGCCTCGGTGCGGAAGTCGGCGGCGAGGGTGTCGAGCACAGAGGCGAACTCCTCGCCCGCTATGTCGTCGACGACTCGGTCCCGGCGCCGGAGGTAGTGGGTGAACCAGATCAAGGCGTCGGCGGGTGTACATGCTGCCAAGGCGTCGAGTGCTTCCGCTGGACTCTCCAAGTAACGATTTCGTAGGTGGCCATTTGTCTGGTGACCATTTGTCGGCTGAGCATGTGCCCTGGTGGGGCGCCGCCGGGTCCGCGATGGCCCATGGGGGGGCTGGTCGTAGCTCAACAACGTGGTATCCACGGCTCTCACTCCAAGATGGCGGTTCGTGTTTCGGTCGAGGCTGCGCTCCGGTCACCGGCCCGCGGCCGGCGGTCCGCAGTCCGAGCAACGTGTATGGGCCACTGGCCCGTCCGTCCTTTAGGACGGGCCAGCGGCACGTGGATGGTACGGATCGTTGCCGCAGGACAGGCGGCTGCTCAGCGGGCCGAGCCTCAGGCGTTGATGACCTTGTGGTCGTCGGCGCCGCTGATGGCGATCTTGCGCGGCTTCGCCTTCTCGGCCACCGGGATCTCCAACCGCAACACCCCGCCCTGGTAGTTGGCGGCAATCTTCTCGGTGTCGAGGTTGTCGCCGAGGATCAGCTGCCGGCTGAACACACCGCGGGGTCGTTCGGCCGCGATCAGTTCCTCGATGCCTTCCTTGGCGGGGCGGTCGGCTCGCACGGTGAGCACGTTGCGTTCCACGTCGAGATCGATCGAGCTGACGTCGATCCCGGGCAGGTCGAACTCGACCACGAAGGAGTCGTTCTCCCGCCAGGCATCCATCACCATCATGGCCGGTCGGGCGGCGGTGCCGAATACCTGCTGGGTGAGCCGGTCCAGGTCACGGAAGGGGTCGGTGCGCATCAACATGGTTCCACCTCCTGGGTCATTGACTGGTCGGATGCGCCAGGGCCACGATCTATGGTGGCTGATACACATTGTATATAGCAGCTGCGACCCATACGATGCAAGCGTGGCAACAGAAAAATCTCGGTCGTCAGCCGCCGATGCGGACCGCGGCGTCTACGGCATCTCCGTCGCGGCCGACCTGGCCGGCACCGGCATCCAGAACCTGCGCCTGTACGAACGCAAAGGCCTCCTCCGTCCAACCAGGTCGGCCGGCGGAACCCGGCTCTACAGCGCCAACGACGTCCTCCGATTGCAGCGCATCACCGACCTCCTCGACGCCGGCCTCAACCTCGCCGGCATCGCCATGGTCCTCGACCTCCAAGACGACAACACCCGGATCCGCGCCCAACACCAGACCATCCGACAGGCCAAGAACAGACCCGAGAGCACCACGTAGGAAGACAGGAACGACTCACCGGTCGCGCGTCTGATTGACGGCCGCCAGGCAAGAGCGATCCAAGCTGATCCCTGCGCCCCCGATAAGGCGTCGTGAGGCCGAACGGCTGCGACGGTACCGTCACCTCATGGCGTCCGCATTGGAAATCTACCTACGCAACCACGAGGCTGCTGCGCAAGCCGGTCGCGATCTGTTCCGGCGGGTGGCGGAGAACCAGCGTTCCCGGCCAGACGCCGCAGAACTGGCGAAACTCGCCTCCGACGTGAACGAAGACCTCCGGCGGCTGCGGGCCATCATGTCGCGGGCGGGAATCAACACCGACCTGCTTCTCGGGGTGGCGATGCGGGCCGGCGAACGGCTCGCCCGATTGAAGCCGAACGGACGCATCCTTTCCCGTGCACCGTTGAGTGACCTGATCGAGATTGAAGGACTGCTCGACGCGGTGCGGGCCAAGTGGGCCGGATGGCATGCCCTGCTGGCGGCCGAGCCAGACCTCCTCCAGCAGCAACGGATCGACCCGACCGAGATCGACAAACTGAGACTGCGCGCCGAATCCCAGATAGAGATGCTGGTGCGACTACATGCCGAGGTGGCCGCTCGTCTTCTCGTTCCCCAGGCGGTCTGACCATCGCTGAGCAACATTCGCAGCGCCCGGCGCCACCAGAGCGGGCAGTTCCCGGTGGCTGGCCGGGGATCAGGGATGGGAATGTGAGCTCTCGGTGCGGCGACGGTAATGGCCGTACGATCGCTGGAACCGCCGACGACGATGAGATTCGTCTCGCGGTCACTAATCAGTGGCACAGCGGCACAGCAGGAGGAAGGGTCCCGATGGCAAGCTCGATGGTGAAGAGCATCTCGATCATCGCCTGTCGCTCCGGTGCGATGCGCTTGAAGCCATGCTGATCTACTCGATGGGCGTCTCGGTGGACGGCTTCATCGCCGACCGTGACGGGGCATTCGGGTGGACAGTCCCTAGCGAGGAGCAGTTTCGTTTCCATATCGAGCAGACACGCGAGCTCGGCGGCTTTCTGTGCGGCCGCAGGCTGTACGAGACCATGCTGCCGTGGGACACGGATCCGTCGATGCGTGACAACGAGCTCGGGGCTGCGTTCGCCGACGTCTGGTGCGCCATCCCGAAGATCATCTTCAGTCGCACTCTCGACAGCGTTCAAGGCAACGCGCGGCTCGCTGAGGCGTCGGTGGCCGATGAGGCCGCTGCGGCGGCGCGGCGCGACCGACCAGGACCTCGCGATCGGCGGAGCCGGTCTGGCCGCGGCCGCGATCGAGCTCGGCCTCGTCGATGAGTTGCGTATGTTCCGCAATCCGGTCGTCGTCGGTGGCGGCACGCCCCTTCTGCCGCCGGTCACCGGAGACGTTCGGCTGAACCTGATCGAGACCAGGACGTTCGGCTCCCGCGTGATCTACGAGCGCTACGAGCGCGCCCGCGAGGAGTCAGACTGACACCACCATCGGAGTCATCACCGTTTCCGCATGACGGTCGGCTTGCTGGTGGCGCAGGCAAATAGCACACGAGTCTCTGGCCTTGGTGATTAGCCATGGCTGAATGGGGGACTTCGGAGACTTCGGTGGGCGGGCTTGGCTCAACGCGGCGCATCAGGGGCCGATGCCGAGGGTCGCTGTGCACGCCGCGCACAGGGCTGCGGCACAGAAAGCCGATCCACGGCTCATCGACGATGAGGTCTTCTTCGAGGCCCCGCGACTACTGCGGCGCAGTCCAGGTGCGCACGGTGCCGGCTCCGACTGGTGCCCCGTACCCAGAGGACCTCCGGCGGGCGCTCACCCCCGGACGCGGGTGGGTTCACCTGGCTCGCCCACATGTGCTCGACAACCTTGAGTTCGCTCAGGGCTACTGGCTGGCGCAGGTCGATGAGATCAGCCAGCCTCCCGCCGACTACGACCTCCGCGACGATCTCGGTGGAGCCGCGTTCGACGTATTCTGCACCGCTAATCTCTCCACCTTCCCCGTCTGGCAGGAGGCGCTGGACCTGCTTCTGGTTCTGGGCGCAGCAAGGATCGAGGACCACAACCAGGCTCTCGTGCAGCGCTTGATCGATGGTCTCTCCGACGGGTGGTCGCTGCTCAGTCCCTCTGACCGCGACAAGCGCTCGACGTTGGTATTTCTGAAGGGCGCGACTCCAGCGCAGACCGAGCAGGCGCCCCGACGGCTGAAGGACGCCGGCGTCGACGTCGCGCAACGGGTAGGCGCCATTCGGATCTCGCCGCATTTGTACAACACCACCGACGACATCGATCGGACCCGCCAGGTGCTATCGGGAACCGACGCATAAGGATCAGGATCACATTCCAATGTCCCGCCTGCGGCGCTCGACCGAGGAGCTCGGTTGACGGTCCCACTGCGGCACAATAACTGGGCCACGCCGAGGACGGGACAAGGCTCTGTGGGGATGACTGCACCGTGACACCAGAAAGCGCCGCCGCGGACGTTCCGACCGCCCTGGTGACGGGCGGCACCGACGGCATCGGTCGAGCGGTGGCCTCGCGGCTGGCGCTCGACGGTTTCCGAGTGCTGGTGGTCGGCCGCGACCTCAACCGCGGAACAGCGCAGGTGAACGCGATGCGTGCCACCCAAGCACTGGCGGCTCAACCGGCTACCGAACACGGGTTCCTGGAAGCCGATCTGTCCTTGCTGGCCGAGACCGCCGGACTGGCGGATCGAGTTGGAGATTCCACCAGTCGGCTGGACGCCCTGGTCTGCTGTGCGGGCAACTTTGCGCTGCGTCCGGAGTGGACCGGCGAAGGGCTCGAGCGCTCGTTGGTGCTGAACTATCTGAGTCGATTCCTGTTGGCGAGGCGGCTCGGGCCATTGCTGGCCCAGGCGTCCTCGGGACGACTGGTGCTCGTGGCCAACGCCGGCAACTACCCGGACACACTCGACTTCGAGGACCTGCAGTATCGGTGAGGACGCCCGGGTCTACGGGTGGCGTCGCGAACCCAGTTCGCCGACGACCTGCTCGCCGTCGAGCTCGCCGAGCGCTGGCATGACACTGCGGTTGTGGTGTCCTGTGTGTTTCCGGGAGTGGTGCGCGACAACTTGTTCCGCCATGCCACCGGTCTATCGCGTCCCCTTGCGGCACTGCTGGGCGGTCTGGCCGACCGTTTCGGGCTTCCGCCGGATGTCGCCGCCGACACGCCGGCTTGGCTGGCCAGCGCGCCAGAGGCCGCGGATGTGACCGGCAGATTCTTCGGCCCGCGCCGCAAGTCCCGACCGGTGCCCGATCGGGCACGCCGACAGGACCGCCGGAAATTGCTGTGGAACGCGAGTGAGGAGCTCGCTGCGAAGTGGCTCCAGCACGGCTGACCATGCTGGTGAGCCAAGACGGACAAGACGTCGCGCCTACCCGACATCCATCCCGACCGCGGCCCCGCGTCGACGCATCGGCGCGCTGCCGGGAGTTAGCCGGCCCTGGCCCAGGTGCCGGGCGAGTGCGAGGGCTCAGCGAGATCGGCGACGACCCCGTAGTGGTCGCTGGCCCAGATGCTCCCGACAGGCTGGTCAAGCAGCCGGTCACAACGCAGAATTTGGAGCAACGCTCCGTGTCGCCCGGCAATCACGAGCACGTAGTCGATGCGGCGAGAGATTGCGGTGGCGACCTCCCCGGCCCTGACCAGGGGTTCTCGGCCTGAAAGTCAGTCCCGGCTCCGTTGGGTGGAGCGTCTCCCAAGCGTCTTGGTAGCACACACTGACCCCGTACAGAGAACGGCGGCCACGCCAGAACAACACACCGGCTGCGTCAGGGGTGGCGTCGAAGTCGCCGAGGACGACCGCCGGCCCTTGAGCGGCATACCGCTCGACAGCAAGCGCAGCGCGCAGCGCCTGCTGTTCCCGCTCGGCCTCGAGCGGGAACGGCCAGTTCGGCTTGTGGTGCGCCACAACCAGCCGACCGAAGGATGCCTCGAGCTCCACGATCAAGGTTGCGCACCACGGCAGGTCAGCACCGTGTTCGGCGGCGCGCTGGTCTATCTCTTCCAGCACCCGATGGGAAGCCCCGGGTGGCCAGCGCCGCGCCGACGCCGTTCTCGCTCACGGCCGAGAACGGAGTGACGCAGTACCCCGACCCAAGCAGATCCTCGACATCGCCAGGGCGAACTTCCTGCAGTGCCACCACATCGGCGTCGAGCCCGCCCAGTGCGTCGCGGATCACCGGTTGTCGATGATCCCACCCACGATTGTCCGGGCTGAGCACGTTGAAGGTGACACATCGAAGGCTGCCGTTGCGGGCCGTCATCGTGGTCGAGAGTATCCGAGCACCCATGCGACACGACCCTAAGCTCCGCCGCCCACCGTCAACTCGTCGTGCTGGCCGTGCTGGGGGAGCGACCGGCGGTCTCCCGATCGACGGTTATTGCCGGGATGCACGGTCGGTCGCTTGATCGAGCGTTCCGCGGTCTCGGAGGCGTTTGGGCCGTCAACGGCGTTGGGGTGGATGGCCGGTCGGGCAGACGGCGGTTGGTGACCAGGTCGGCAGCCACGTCGCGCAATTTGCGGTTGTTGTCGCGGCTGTAGCGGGTGAGCACGGTGAATGCTTGGTCGGCGGTGACGTGGTGTCGCTCCATCAAGATGCCCTTGGCCTGGCCGATCAGATCACGGGTGGCGGCCTTCTGCTCGAGCTGCGCGATCGTCTGAGCGTCGGCGAAAGCGACCGCGGCCTGACTGGCGAACAGCAAACCGACGTGTTCGGATTCGTCGCCGAAGGCATCGACCTGGTGGGCGTACAGGTTCAAGGCGCCGAGCTTGTCGCCTTCGATGTAGAGCCGGATCGACAGCATGCTGGCCGCGCCCATCTCGACCGCTCGGGGCGCGAACCGAGGCCAGCGTGGATCGTTGGCCATGTCAGGCACGCGGACCGTCTCGTGGTCGAAGGCTGCGTCGAGGCATGGTCCTTCACCGAGCTCGGTCTGCAGCCGGTCGAGGCGGTCGGGCAGGCCACCCGACGGAGTCTGAGGGGTGACGAGCCGACGACCAGTAACCACGCTGATCGACGCTTCGTCCGCACCGGGGATGAGGGCAACCGCCGCACCGACCACTTCGGCCACGACATCCTCCACGCTGTCGGCGGCCTGCAGGTCTCTGGCCAGCTCGCTAAGGCTTTGGGCGAGCGAATCCTCAGCATGGTCGTGGACCGACGGCGGTCCTTGCGGAACGGCGTACGCGTTCTTCGACATGGCAGCTGACCCCCCGGTCCCGAGCGACGGTGTACAACCGGTTGTTCGATGGTCACCGTAGAGTCAGATGCCACCGTTGAGCAACTGCTGCCCGCCCGATCTCATCTCGATCGAGTGATAGGCCGCCGATCGGGTACTGGGAGGACACGCCGTACCGTGGTGGTACCCCGCGACACGTCGCAGGCGCGGCGGGTCGAGACCACTGCCCGCCGTGCCGCTCCCCCACGTCCGACGGCCTGAGCAGAAGCAGGGAGCTCGTCAGGAGGCCCAGCATCGGCTTCAGGCCCGCCTTGCCCGAGGCCGAGTGGGCTCGGCCGCCCGAGGTCATCCCGGCAGACCCCAGCGCTCGCCCAGCCTGTCGTTTCGACTCGGTGCACGTGCATGTGCTCGACGAAGAACCGAGACATCCAACGCTGACAGGCCGAGCGTGGCTCGCGGCTGTCTCGTATGGGCGGCGGGCGGCCGGGCCGACCCCGCCGTCGGACTACCGAGTGACAGTGCTATTGGCGCGCCATTGCGATTCGTAGCCTTTCCTCGGGGGTGATCAGATGGTCGGCGTCTTCGGCGTCCTCGCCGAGGTCGATCTGCACCCAGTTGACGCCGCCGGTGAAGACGCTGTTCTGGCCGGTGTAGTCCTCGCTGACCGGGGATGCGGTGTCGCGGCCGACGTCGGCGGTCTCATCGGAGGAGAAAATCAGCGGGACGGTCGCCTCGACGCGTCCCTCACCGACCGGGTTCCCGTCGATGTAGAGCGTGATGGTGCCGCCCTTACCGAGACCTCCGCCGTCGTAGCCGAATTCCATCCGCACCTGGCAGGTACCGGTCGGCATCGCCACGTCACTGCCGATGGTGAAGCGCTGCAGGCCGAGCAGGTTGTAGCAGTACCTCAGCCTGCCATCCTTCGCGTAAAGGCTCCAGCCGGCGAAGGCACCGCCCTGGGCGATGATCACGCCGTCGGCACCGGACTCGGGCACCACCACCTCCGCCGTCACGGCGTGGGACTTGTTCTTGATGTCGAGCAGCGAGGCCTCGGTCAGCCGGCCCATGCCGCCGAAGAGCAGCTGGGAATTCCCCCTGACCAGGACCGGTCGGCCGGCGAGATTCGGGCTGAAGCGTTCGATGCGTCGGTCGTCCAGCGGTAGCACCTTGTATTTCCGCGCCTCCTCCAGCCAGAGCTGCTGCAATTCCGCAAGCCTCTCCGGCATTTCGGCGGCCAGGTCGCGAACCTGGCTCCAGTCCGTGTTTGTGTTGTACAGCTCCCACTGGTCGTTTTCGAGCGCCGGAAGCGGCTCCATCACCCAGGGGGTGGAATGTCGGGTGACCGCGGTCCAGCCCTGGTGGTAGATGCCCCGGTTGCAGAACATCTCGAAGTACTGGGTCTCGCGACGGTCGGCAGCATCGGCCCCGTCGAACGAATACCCCATGCTGACACCCTCCATCGGCTGCTGCGGGACCCCGTCGACCACGGCCGGTTCCGGCAGGCCGGCGGCCTCGAGCACGGTCGGGGCGACGTCGATGACGTGGTGGAACTGCGCCCTCACCTCACCCCGGGCGGTGAAACCGCGTGGCCAGTGCACAATGGTGCCGTTGCGGGTGCCGCCCCAGTGTGAGGCGACTTGCTTCGTCCACTGGTAGGGCGTATCCATCGCGTGCGCCCAACCGACCGCGTAATGGTTGTACGCGGTCGGGGTGCCGAACTCGTCGATCCGCGAAGTCACGAACTCGGGCGTCTCGAGCGCGCTCGCGCCATTGAAGATGAATGTCTCGTTGAACGAGCCGTTGACGGTGCCCTCGGCCGACGCCCCGTTGTCGCCGATGATGTAGTAAACGAGGGTGTCGTCGAGGACGCCGAGGTCGGCCAGTGCGTCGACCAGCCGGCCGATGTGGTGATCCGTGTGCTCAAGGAAGCCGGCGTACACCTCCATCTGGCGAGCCAGCACCGGCTTGAGCTCGTCGGGCATCTCCGCCCAAGCCGGGATCTCCTGGTGCCGGCCGGTCAGCTCGGTGTCAGGAGGCACAACGCCGAGTACCTTCTGCCGAGCCAAGATCTCCTCCCGGAGCGCGTCCCAGCCCCCGTCGAAACGGCCGCGGTACCTCTCCGACCACTCCGTCGGAACATGGTGGGGTGCATGCGTCGCCCCAGGTGCGTAGTAGACAAGGAACGGCTTGTCGGGCATCAGCGACTTCTGCTGGCGAACCCAACTGATCGCCTTGTCCGTCATGTCGGCGGTAAAGTGGTAGCCCTGCTCGGGGGTCTTCTCCGGCTCCACCGGCGTGGTGCCCTCGTAGATCGCCGGGTAGTACTGGTTGGTCTCGCCGCCGATAAAGCCGTAGAAGTACTCGAACCCGCCGCCACCGGTCGGCCAGGCGTCGAAGGGTCCCATCGGGCTCGTCTGCCAGACCGGGACCTCATGGCACTTGCCGAACTGCGCCGTTGAATAGCCGTTAAGCCGCAGCGTCTGTGCTAGCGGGGCGCAGGTGTTCGGCCGGATCGAGCTGTAGCCCGGTGCCGAGGTCGCCAGCTCGGTGATCACCCCCATCCCCACCGTGTGGTGGTTGCGGCCGGTGAGTAGCGCCGCGCGCGTTGGTGCACACAGCGCCGTGGTGTGGAAGCGGTTATACTTCAGCCCACCCGCGGCCAGTCGCTCTGCAGTCGGCGTTTGGCAGGGCCCGCCGAACGCGCTCGAGGCGCCGAAACCGACATCATCGAGCAGGATGACCAGCACATTCGGTGCCCCGGCCGGTGGTCGTAGCGGCTCGATCGGCCGAAACCGCGCCTCCGGGTCCCTTGCATCAAAGGGCAGGGTCCCGTCGAACGGTCGGTGAGGGATGGGCAGCGTCTCACGTGAGATCTGGTCAGGCATGCCGTCCTTCTTTCTGCTATCTGAAGTGCGCTGGCCGTGATCGCGCGGAGATCAGCTTGTGTGATCACAGTCTCGTCGCGGCGCCGCGACGAACAAAGGTGATCGAATGCTGCTCCACCTCGACCTTCCGACGTCGCGCTCGGCCATCCTTAGTCTGCGCGATCAGGGAGACGAACACGCCGGGAGCGGCAACAACGATCTGGAAATGATCCGCAGCAGGTTCGCCGGCTCGAAAGGTTGCCTTCGGGAGACTCTGCGCGCCATCTGATCAGGAGCAGGACCACTTCGGCAGTTGTGCCTCCCGGCGGCGATGACCGCAGCGCAGCGAGGACACGTAGCCGCCGGGAGGCACACACCGCGGACGTGCCGCGCTTGACGGAGTAAGGAAAGTACTCACCGCACACGGAGCGTGTACCGGGTCGGGCTAGTCGTCGTCGGTGTGGAACGGCTGGCCGCAGACGCCGCGGAGGATGGGGCCAGCGGCCCAGCTGGTGCCTGAGCTCCGGATCTTGCGTGGACATCCGCACGTGGCGGTGATGCCGTTGTCGTTGTCCTTGCGGCCATCGGAGGCGGCGCGGCTGAACGTGCGGCGGTGCGCCACCAGGGCGGCGGCGAGTCGGGTCAAGTCGGTCCGGTAGCGCGTGGCGGTGGTCTCAGGTAGAGCGTTGTGCAGGGTCCAGCCGAACTGTGAGTGCTGGGTGACCTCGAGCCCGACCTCAACGGCCAGGGTCCGGTATCTGTGGTTGTGGTAGCGGCCCTGCCTCGAGGTGTCCTTGATCTGCCGGGTGTGGGCAATCCCGTGCGCAGCCTCGTGCAGCACCGTGACCAGCACCGTGGATACGTCGGCTTGCAGGTTCTCCCCGCCCAGGAACAACTCGGATACCTGGTCCTCGCCGTGCTGCCAGGCGCCGGCAGCGAAGTGGCCGAGTTTGGCTCCTTGGCGGTCATCCCCTGCCCTACCGACACGACCGCCGCGGGTACGTCCGGGTGGCGGCGGCGGCCAGCAGGCCCAGGTCTTCTCCACCGCGGCAACCATGGCCGTGCTGATTGCTCCAGCGGTGTCGTCGGTGTGTGGCCTGCTCGAGATCGTCTGTTCTGACACGTACGTGTCAATCTGTCAAGATCAAATCCGCTCTGCAAGCCTGCCGACGCGACGAGATACCCACTGCAACGCCGAGACGGTGCGGCAGGCACTCCGACGGGCAGGTGTGCCGTTGAGGAGGCCGTGGGAGAGACACGACGCTGAAATCAGACGCGTACAGCCTGGGACCTACGCCGACTCCGGCTTGCCTTGCGTCGTTGTGATGTCGCTTGCCCGCCTCTGAGCCACGCACACCACTCGATGTCCCAGGCATCCCGATCCTCCCCGCCCGGCGATTCCAGGTCGCTCATCGGGCGGGCGATCTCGGTGGGCGAGGCCGGGTCAGCCACCAGCCCTACGTGGATGGTCCTCATCAGTTTTGGCCGAGGTTGGTGACGAGGTTGATGGCGACGGCGATCAGGACCGTTCCGAACAGATAGGACAGGAGGGTGTGCGGCAGAGCCTTGCGACGGACGTCGCTGCTGGTCGGTTCGATGTCGGCGACGGTGTATGACATCCCTATGGTGAACGCGAGGTAGGCGAAGTCGCTGTACGTCGGTGGACTCTCCTGATTGAAGTCGAACCCGCCCTCTCGGTGGTCGAGGAAGTACATGCGGGCGTACTTGAAGGCGTACACCGTGTTCACCAGCGCCCAGGCCACCATGGTGCCGAGAACGCCGAGGATGACCAGCGCGACCGAGGTCGCGTCAGTCTGGTTCCTGGACTGGATCAAGGCGACGACCACGGCGCCGATGCTCGCTAGACAGCCCGTGATGATGGCGTCGTCGGTGACACGGGATGACGACTCCTCGCGCGCCAGGCGCTCGGTGCCTGCGGAGTCCTGCGGCCAGCAGATGCGCCAGACCCACACCAGCGCGACCAGGCCGGCCGTGCACCAGGCGACGAGGGGCCCGAGGCGGGGGACGACGGCTACTGCTGCGACGATGCCGGCTACAGCCCCCAACGCGACGCAGGCGAGGGCACGGCGGGCCGACAAGATCCGACCAGCCATCGAGGCTCCTCAAGGGGAATGGTCTGTGTCCATGCCTGAGCCGGATCGCCGCTGAACTGGACGCGGCGGTTCAGGACAACTACCTGACGAGCAATGTTCTCGAAGTCGACGCTATCAGCGCCTAGTCAGGGCTCGCCAGCCGCCACCCGTCGAAGGAAGCCCACCCTCGACAGTCCCGCAAGCCGACCGGGAGATGCGGCTGATGATCTTGGTGTCACCGCCGTTGAAACGACAGCGAGGGTGGTGTCGGAAGCGAGGTGGGGTCAACTAGGGTGGCGGCTTCGGCCCATCTCCAGGCCGACCTAGCCGGCTCCCACGATCAACGCTGATCGCGTTGTGATGGCGTTGAGGCTGGCGTCCAGGCGACTGATCTTGCTCGCTGGGTTCGCGCGGGCCTTTTCCGCCCGGCCAGGTGGCGACGACTTCACCCTCGCAGGCCTCCTGGCCGAGGCTATCCGCGGCGACGGATGTTGGTGGTTCTTCGCGGCGCCTCCAGTCCGATGTTCGGCAACGGCAAATGGGAAGTGGTTTCGCTATTTGGATGTTTGCGGCCGAACTCTTCGCGGGCGTGATTTCGCTAGGTGGTGGCCGCTGCCAGGGTTGTCTGTAATGACGTCGACCAGTCACTGGGAAGGTTCCCCCTTCTCTGGTCTTGACGTGGTCCTGCTGTGCGGCGGGAGGAGTGTGGGTGTCACACGTAGCGTCTGTCGGCCCGGCGCAGCGCCTGGCCACCTCACCGCGCGAGACTAGAGAGTGCACCGGACATCGCTGCACACCTGCGGCGCCTGGTGGATGCCGCTGTCGTGGGGTTCTCCGGGGCGCCGGATGCATGCGTCACGTTGTCGGGCCGGGGCGGCCCGTCGACGGTTGTGTTCTCCGACGACCTCGCGCTGACGATCGACTGCCGGCAGTACGAATCCGGTCAGGGCCCATGCCCGGAAACGGCAGCTGGAACTCCGGTCGTCGGTTCGAACGACTTGACCTGGGAGACGCGGTGGCCGATCAGGCAAAGAACCTGCTGGCGACGATGAGGGGAGTGGCGTAATGCCGAAGGCCGTAGGTATCGACCTGGGTACGACGAACTCGGTGATCGCGGCGTGGGAGGGCGGCGAGCCCAGAGTCATTCCCAACGCTGAAGGCTCCCGGACCACACCGTCGGTGGTGGCGTTCACCGACAGCGGGGAACGGCTGGTGGGGCAGCTCGCCCGGAGGCAGGCCATCCTCAATCCGAAGGGCACCATCAGTTCTGCGAAGCGGTTCATCGGCCGCATGTACGACGAGGTGCAGGACGAGATCAAGGCGGTTGGCTTCGACGTTGTCGAGGGCGAGGGCGGCGTCGTCCGGTTCAAGGTCCGCGACAAGCTCTATTCGCCGGAGGAGATCAGCGCACAGATCCTCCGCAAACTGGCTGACGACGCGGGCAAGTTCCTCGGTGAGCGGGTGACCGAAGCGGTGATCACCGTGCCGGCGTACTTCAACGACGCCCAGCGTCAGGCCACCAAGGACGCCGGCAGGATCGCCGGTCTCGAGGTGCTTCGGATCATCAACGAACCCACCGCAGCCGCATTGGCATACGGGCTCGACTCCCGGAAGCACGAGACGATTCTTGTCTTCGACCTCGGCGGCGGCACATTCGATGTGAGTCTGCTCGAGGTCGGCGACGGCGTTGTCGAGGTCCGAGCCACGGCTGGCGACACCCACCTCGGCGGCGATGACTTCGACCGCCGGATCGTGGACTACCTCGCCGACCAGTTCCAGAAGGAGGACGGAATCGACCTGCGGGCGGACCCGCAAGCGCTGCAGCGGCTCTTCGAAGCCGCCGAGAAGGCGAAGGTCGAGCTCAGCTCGGTGAGCCAGACCAGCGTGAACCTTCCCTTCATCACTGCGGACCGGAACGGCCCCAAGCACCTCACCACCACCTTGATGCGGTCGGTGTTCGAGCAGATCACTGCCGACCTGATCGAGCGGTGCCTCGATCCGGTCAAGCAGGCGATGGCGGATGCGAAGGTGACGGCGAATGACATCGATGAGGTCATCCTGGTCGGTGGTTCGACCCGGATACCAGCCGTGCAGAGCCTGGTCCGCCGGCTGACCGGCGGCAAGGAACCGAACATGAGCGTCAATCCCGACGAGGTCGTCGCGCTCGGCGCGGCGGTCCAGGCCGGGGTGCTCAAGGGCGAGGTCAAGGACGTGCTGCTGCTCGACGTCATACCGTTGTCGCTGGGTGTCGAAACCCGGGGCGGCGTGATGACGAAGATCATCGAACGCAATACCACGATTCCGGCCCGGCGGACCGAGGTGTTCTCGACGGCCGAGGACAACCAGCCTGCCGTCGACATTGTGGTGCTGCAGGGTGAACGGGAACGTGCGGCCGACAACCGTGTACTCGGGCGCTTCCAGCTCACCAACATCCGGCCGGCGCCACGCGGGGAGCCCCAGGTCGAAGTCACCTTCGACGTCGACGCCAACGGCATCCTCCACGTCACCGCTCGGGACAAGGACACCGGCGCCGAGCAGGGAATCACCATCAGCGAGAGCTCCAACCTCGACAAGGCCGAGGTCGAACGGATGATTGCCGAGTCGGAACGCAATCGGGCGGAGGACCAGCGGTTGCGTGAGGAGGTCGAAGCGAGAAACCTGCTCGACTCGGTCGCGTACCAGGTCGAACGGGCGCTCGCCGACGACACGCCACCGCATGAGAAGGCGCGTGCGGAGATGCTCATCGAGGAGGCACGCGAGGCAGTGAGGTCTCAGGCACCCCTGGACCGGGTTCGTTCGCTGACCTCGGAGTTGCAGCAGGTGTACGCCGCACTCAGTTCGCCCCGCGCCGGCCCCACCGGCCAGAGCGGCCCTAGTGGACCCAGCGGCGATGGCGCCACCCAGGATCAGGCCGACGAGGATGTGATCGACGCGGACTTCGAACGGGCATGAGAACTGTGGCGACTGAGCGGAATGGGGCGGGAATGTGAACGGCCCCGCGAGGGATGCCGGCGCAGGCGCGCGATCGAACTCATCCGAGGCGCCCGGTGCTGAGGCCGGCGAGGAGTCGCCGGAGTCGAACCTCGCGGAACTGGAGGATCGGTTGCTGCGGGCGAGGGCCGACATCGACAACCTGCGGAAGCGTCATGCGGCCGAGCTCCGGAGGGAGCGTGAGGCCGAGCGAGCCCGGGTCGCTGCCAGTTTGCTTCCAGTGCTCGACAATCTGGAACTGGCCCTCGCCCACGCCGAGGCCGACCCGGCGGCCATCGTGCAGGGCGTGCTCGCCACGCGGGACCAAGCTGTGCAGACCCTGGCTGCGCTGGGCTATCCGCGCGATGAGGAGACCGGGGTCCGGTTCGACCCCACCCGCCACGAGGTCGTCGCTGTCGTCGAGAATGCGGACGCCGAACCCAACACCGTGACCCGGGTGATTCGGCCCGGGTACGGAACGGCCGGACACGAGCTGCGGCCGGGGGCTGTTGTTGTCAGCAGGCCTCGGGCGGATTGAGCCCCGGTGGCGACCGACTTCTACGAGGCGCTCGGGGTTGGACGGAGCGCGAGCAGCGAGGAGATCCAGCAGGCGTACCGGAAGCTGGCCCGCAAGTACCACCCGGACGTCAACCCGGATCCAGCTGCGGCCGAGAGGTTCAAACAGATCGGTGAGGCCTACCAGGTGCTGTCCGATCCGGACCAACGGAAGAAGTATGACCGTTTCGGCGAGGACTTCCGCCGGGTTGCTGACGACTTCGACGAAAGGGTCTACGCCGGGGGACCAGGGCGGCGCGTCCGTCAGCCGGCCGGCGGTGGAGGCGGTGGAGGCTTCGGTGGTTTCCAAGGGTTCGAGGAAGTCGACCTCGAGGACCTGCTCGGCGGCATGTTCGGCGGCCGGGGCGGGGTCCGGGGCGGCGGCGGCCCGATCCCGGGCGCGGATCAGGAGGCCGAGCTCGAGTTGACCCTGGAGGAGGCCTATCGGGGCGGACGCAAGCATCTGACCTTTGCCGGGGGGGAAGGCGGCTACGACGTGACCATCCCGCCAGGTGTGGTGGACGGCCAGCGGATCAGGCTCGCCAGGCAGGGTGGAAGGGGCTCCGGCAACGCCGCGCCCGGGGACCTTTACCTGGTTGTTCGGATCAGACCGCATCCGCGCTACAAGCTTTCGGGCCGAGACATCCACGTAGAGCTCCCCGTGTCTCCATGGGAGGCCGCGCTGGGCGCGACCATCCCCTTTCGAACCCTCGACGGCGAGGTCAAGGTGCAGGTCGCTCCCGGCTCGTCGAGCGGCAGGCGATTGCGGCTGCGGGGCGAGGGCATGCCCAATCCGAAGGGCAAGCCGGGCGATCTGTATGCGGAGGTGCGCGTCATGCTGCCGAAGACGCTGAGCAGGCGCGAACGTGAGCTTTTCGAAGAGCTTGCGGCGGTCTCCGATTTCGACCCCCGGCGCGGCTCATGAGCCGATACCAGCTCGTCCGTCCGACCCGCCTCAGCCTCGACACCGTGGCCCGGCGTAGTGGACTACATCCGGCCCTGATCCGCCGTCTCGTTGCACTGGGCCTGCTGGACTGCACCAGCGACGCGAGCGGGCAGCTCTGGTTCGAGCCATCCACGATGGCCACCCTCGCCCGGGTTCAGCGGCTGCGCTCAGAGCTTTCGCTGAACTACGCGGCGATCGGTCTGGTGATGGACCTGCTGGATCGCATCCACGTTCTCGAAGCACAGGTCAGGAGCCGACAGCCATGGACATGAGCAAGCTGACGCAGAAGTCACAAGAGGCGCTGCAGCAGGCGCAGAGCGAGGCCGTACGCCGAGGCCACACCGAGACCGACGGAGAGCACCTGCTGTTGGCACTGCTCGACCAGCCTGACGGGCTGATGCCCAGGCTGCTGGAGCAGGCCGGCGCGGACGTTGAGGGGCTTCGGGCAGCCGTCGACTCCGAACTGGCGCGCCGTCCTCGGGTCAGCGGTCCAGGTGCCGCCCCGGGTCAGGTGTTCCTCACCCAGCGGCTGGCCGGACTCCTCGATATCGCCCAGCGGGAGGCCGACCGGCTCAAGGACTCCTACGTCTCCGTCGAACACCTCCTTCTCGCCCTGGCCGACGAAGGCTCACGGACGGCGGCCGGGCGACGTCTCGCCGAGTTCGGCGTCACCACGGAGTCGTTCCTGAGCGCGCTGACCAAGATCCGCGGCAACCAGCGGATCACCTCCGCCACACCCGAGGGCACCTACGAGGCGCTGGAGAAGTACGGCGTCGACCTTGTGGCTGATGCCAGAGCCGGCACGCTCGACCCGGTCATCGGCCGGGACGCCGAGATCCGCCGGGTGATCCAGATCCTGTCACGCAAGTCCAAGAACAACCCCGTGTTGATCGGCGACCCTGGCGTGGGCAAGACCGCGATCGTCGAAGGGCTTGCGCAGCGGATCGTCCGCGGTGACGTGCCCGAAGGGCTGCGGGACAAGACGATCTTCTCCCTGGACATGGGCGCCCTCGTGGCCGGCGCCAAGTACCGCGGCGAGTTCGAGGAGCGGCTCAAGTCCGTACTGGCCGAAGTCAAAGCCGAGGAGGGTCGCATCCTGCTCTTCGTCGACGAGCTGCACACCGTGGTCGGAGCCGGGGCCACCGAAGGCGCGATGGACGCAGGCAACATGCTGAAACCGATGCTGGCCCGCGGTGAGCTGCACATGATCGGTGCTACGACCCTCGACGAGTATCGCAAGCACATCGAGTCCGACGCGGCGCTGGAGCGCCGTTTCCAACCGGTGCTGGTGGACGAGCCGTCTGTTGAGGACACCATCTCGATCCTCCGCGGACTGCGGGAGCGGTTCGAGGTGTTCCACGGAGTGAAGATCACCGACAGCGCACTGGTCGCTGCCACGACCCTGTCCCACCGTTACATTAGCGACCGGTTCCTCCCGGACAAGGCCATCGACCTCGTCGACGAGGCCTGCGCGCGGCTGCGGACCGAGATCGATTCGATGCCGGCCGAGCTCGACGAGCTCACCCGGCGGGCCACGCGGCTGGAGATCGAGGAAACCGCGCTCGCCAAGGAGACCGACCCGGCGAGCAAGGCCCGGCTGGAGGAGCTACGCAAGGACCTCAGTGACCTTCGCGCCGAGGCGGACGCCAAGATGGCTCAGTGGGAAGCCGAACGGCAGGCGATCCGCCGGGTGCAGGAGCTGCGATCCAGACTGGAACAGCTCCGCCACGAGGCTGAGAAGGCCGAACGGAACTACGACCTCAACCGCGCCGCGGAGTTGCGCTACGGCGAGATCCGCGAAGTCGAGCGGCGGCTGGCCGCCGAGGAGGAGCAGCTTGCCAGCAAGCAGGGAAAGTCGCGGCTGCTCCGGGAGGTCGTCACCGAGGATGAGATCGCCGAGATTGTCGCAGCGTGGACCGGTATCCCGGTTGCCCGGCTGCAGGAGGGCGAGCGGGAAAAGCTGCTGCGGCTGGATGAAATCCTGCACGAACGCGTCGTCGGTCAGGACGAGGCAGTGCAGTTGGTGGCCGACGCCGTCATTCGTGCGCGTTCGGGCATCAGGGATCCGCGGAAGCCGATCGGCTCGTTCATCTTCCTGGGTCCCACCGGAGTGGGGAAGACCGAACTGGCCAAGACCCTCGCCGCCGCGCTGTTCGACAGCGAGGACAACATGGTTCGGCTCGACATGAGCGAGTACCAGGAGCGCCATACGGTCAGCAGGTTGCTGGGCGCGCCACCGGGATACATCGGCTACGACGAGGGCGGGCAGCTCACGGAGGCCGTCCGCCGCAAGCCGTACTCGGTCGTGTTGTTCGACGAGATCGAGAAGGCACATCCAGATGTCTTCAACACCTTCTTGCAGGTGCTGGACGACGGACGGATCACCGACGCGCAGGGCCGGACCGTCGACTTCCGCAACACGGTGATCATCATGACCTCCAACGTCGGATCGCACCACCTGCTCGACGGAGTCACCCCCTACGGGGAGATCAAGCCCGAGGCGCGCAGCGCCGTCATGGCCGAACTACGGCAACACTTCCGGCCGGAGTTCCTCAACCGCATCGACGACATCGTGCTGTTCACCCCGTTGTCGCTGAGGGAGATCGAACGGGTCGTCGACCTCCAGTTCGAACAGCTCCGCAAGCGGTTGGCGGAGCAGCGGATGAGTGTCGAGCTCACCGAGGCCGCCCGAGAGGCCATCGCGCGACACGGTTTCGACCCGGTCTACGGCGCCCGTCCGTTGCGCCGGTACATCTCTCACGAGGTGGAGACCAAGATCGGCCGGGCGCTGCTCCGCGGCGAGGTTGCCGAGGGGATAGTGATCACCGTGGACGCCAAGGACGGGGAGCTCGTTGTCACCTACGCAGCCGACCGAGACCGGGTTGCGGCATGAAGAACACGGTCGTTGTCTGCGAACACTGCGGTAAGAAGAACCGGCTGCCCGCCGCAGCAAACGGCACACCGAGATGCGGGAACTGCCAACAGCCGCTGCCCTGGATCGTCAACGCCGGAGACGCGGATTTCACCGAGATCGCCCAGCAGGCCTCGGTCCCCGTGCTTGTCGATCTGTGGGCCGAATGGTGCGGCCCGTGCCGCCAGGTCAGCCCAGCTCTTGCCCGGCTGGCGCGGGAACGGGCCGGGCAGGTGAAGCTGGTGAAGGTGGACGTCGACCGCGCTCCCATGCTGTCTCAGCGCTACGACGTGCAGGCCATCCCCACCCTGATCGTGCTGCACGGAGGTGAGGTCATTGCACGGCAGACGGGCGCGGCACCCGCCAACGTGCTGCGCGAGTGGCTTGACCGGGCGCTGGCCTCGGGCGACGCGGCGGCGAAGAAAGCCGGGACATGACCCGCTCGGACGGGGAGCAGTTGGACGAAGGCAACGACGGCCGTCGAACGAGCGGAACGCTGTCGTCCGGGCTGACCGAAACCCCCGACGCGCACGGTGCGTTTCCCCGACTCGGCGACGAACAGGTGGAAACGCTCTCCCGCGTAGGCGAACGCCGTCGGACGCAGCCGGGCGAGGCGCTGTATGCCCAAGGCGAGCCGACGTCGGACTTCTTCGTGGTTCTGGAGGGTTTGGTCGCCATCGTCGAGGGCTTCGCAGACGAGGAGAAGATAGTCGGAGTTCACGGGCCTCGCCGGTTTCTCGGTGAACTGGGCCTTCTCGCGGGACAGCCTGCCTATGTCGGCGCAGTTGTCGCCGAGCCGGGCGAGGTACTGGTCGTTCCCATCGAGTCACTGCGGCAGCTCGTCCTCGGCGATCCAGTGCTCGGTGACCTGATCCTTCGGGCGTACCTCATGCGGCGGTCGCTGCTGATCAAACTCGGCAGCGGGTTCCGTATCGTCGGCTCGTGTTATTCCCCGGACACCAAACGGCTGCTCGAGTTCGCGGCCCGAAACCGGCTGCCGCACCGGTTCAACGATCTCGACAAGGACAGCCAGGCAGAGGAATTACTGCATCAGCTCGGTGTCGCCCCCGAGGACACGCCCGTCGTGGTGCTGCGCGAGGCCGAGGTGCTGCGGAACCCGGACACTGCCGAGCTTGCCAAGAGGCTCGGCCTGCGCCGCCCCGAACCCGAGCGTGGTGTCTACGACCTGCTCGTGGTGGGGGCCGGACCGGCAGGTCTCGCCGCTGCTGTGTACGGCGCCTCGGACGGGTTGGCAGTCTTCGCAGTCGAGGCCCTGGCCACTGGAGGCCAGGCCGGGACGACATCACGCATCGAGAACTATCTCGGCTTTCCAACCGGGATTTCCGGTAGCGAGCTGGCCGAGCGTTCGGTCATCCAGGCGGACAAGTTCGGCGTCCGGATCACCGTGCCGTCCGGGGCGAGGTCGATGCAGCCACACGACGGGAACTATGTCGTCGGTCTCGAGGACGGCACCGAGGTCATCTCGCGTGCGGTGGTCATCGCCACGGGCGCCCGATACCGCCGCCTTGCCGTACCCCGTATCGAACGGTTCGAAGGGATCAGCGTCTACTACGCCGCAACCCTGCACGAGGCACGGGAATGCCGGTCCGAACCATTGGCCGTGGTGGGCGGCGGCAACTCGGCGGGTCAGGCGGCTGTGTTCCTGGCGGACACGTCTCATGTCTACCTCCTGGTGCGCGGGCGCGACCTGACCGAGAACATGTCTCGCTATCTCGTCGACCAGGTCGAACGCCATCCCAACATCGAGGTGCTCAGGTGCACCGAAGTACGTGAACTGGACGGCCGCAAGACCCTCGAAGCCGTTTTCGTCGAGAACAACCAGACTGGGCAGCTTCGCAAGCTCCCCGCCCGAGCGCTCTTTGTCTTCATCGGGGCCTCTCCCCACACCACGTGGCTGTCCGGCACGGTGGCGCTGGACAAAGACGGCTTCGTGCTCACCGGCACCGATGCCGACGAGTTCCGCGTCGAGGACGTGTGGCGGCACGTGTCGCGTCCGCCGCTGGTGCTGGAAACCAGCAGACCAGGCGTGTTCGCGGCCGGGGACGTCCGCCGAGGCTCGATCAAACGAATGGCCTCGGCGGTCGGCGAAGGCGCCATGGCGGTCCGCCTTGTTTACGAGCATCTGTTCGAGCAGTCTGAAGCGCTGAGTACGACTGGGCCTGTCTGGATCAACCCGACCATCGAGGGACGGAGCGGGAGGAACGCCCCGAAGCGTTGAAGCTCCTCAGCAGCTTCCTGCGAGATAGTGCGAACCGCGGTCGCATCGCGCTGGTTGCCGGCGAGGCAGGGATTGGCAAATCTGCGCCTGGTCAATCCTGCAACGCGGGCGTCGGTCAGCCTGTCCACGGTGGCCGCCCTCGAGTTCGCTTGGTACGTGGAGGGGAGGAACTGCTCGAGCGGTCCCTTGCCTACTGTGCGGAACACGGTTTCGATGGCTTCTCTCTGCCGGTGCGTGGCGCGCGGCGGGCTGAACCCGGGATTTGTCCATACGCCCCGCTTGCATCTCATTCGCGAACCCCGCAACGCACCGCATCCAGCCTTTCTGCTTAGGAGCGGAGCGTTTGTCGAGGCGTGGTCCCGTAGGCCTCGCGGTAGGCGGCGGCGAAGTTTCCTTGGTGCAGAAAGCCCCAGCGCATCGCGATGCCGCCCACTGTGTCGCCTCGGGTTGGGTCGGCGTTGAGCAGGTCGGTGTGGGCTCGATCAAGCCTCACGAGGCGCACATAGCCGAGTGGGGTCGTTTCGAGGTGGCGGCGGAACGCATACTGCAGCGCGCGAGGGGTGATGGAGACGGCGCGAGCGATGTCGAGCAGGGTGAGGTCCTCGCCGGCATGGGTATCGATGTAGGCCACCGCGAGGCGCACCCTGTCGGGTGCTGGCTTGGTGTGTTCCCGGGCTGCCGCGTCTTCGTCCCAGGTGGTGTTGGGGAAGGCTGTGAGCGCCGCCGCGGCGAGGGTTCGGGCTGTCGTTCCCAGGAGCAGTGGGCTGGCGGCAGCCTCCGGGTTGTTCAGTACCGTGCCGGCGTACTTCACGGCGGACTCCCAATGCAGGGCGACCGCTGCAGAGACGGGCAGCAGACCGGTGAACCGTACCGAGGCACCGTGGTCGTCGGGATCGCGTGCGGCGACCTGCGCAAGGATCGGCAGCTGTAACCCGACAAGCTGGGTAGACACGTCCTCGAGATACCCGTCGTAGGCGTCGTGCGGATCAGCGGTCACCCCGACAGCACCAGGACCAAGCCGTTCAACGGTCCCCTTCGCTTCCCGCTCAAGCCGGCCGGAGATCACGCGATAGACCAGGACGCAGCCGAGTGGTGCGACTTTGTAGCGGCTCCGTGCGGTATGTCGCACGGTGTCGATCCAGAACGAGCCCCCGCTCGTCCGGGTCAACTGCAGCAGATAGGTCTTCTTGGGTGCGGCCAACCGCTGATGGTAGTTCGCGTAGGCCCGGGTGAGGAAGTCATAGGCCTCATCTCGATCGCGCGTGGCGAACTCGAAGGACTCGACCGGACCGGGACCGCGGATGTCGACCGCTACTGTGCTGGTGTCGTCATGTCGCGGCGTCAGCCTCATCGAATCTCACCCCACCGGACGCGTCATCGGCTGAGGGTGTGGCTGGGGATCGCCTCCAGATAGGCGACGGCCCGGCGTAGTGCGCTCGGCGCCACCGCCCCAGGTCCACGGACCTCTGCCGTGGTCATTGTGGTGTTCGAGAATGCTGCCAGCGCCGACGCTGCCAGGGTCGCGAGGACTTGAGTTCGGACCAGCGGGAAGGCCAAGGCCGAATGCGGTGTGTCGAGTTGCCGGTCGACATAGTCGAGGGTCGCCTCCCAGTGCCGGGCCATGGCCGCTGAGGCTAACCGGACGTCTTGGAGCCGCAGGTCGGCGGCCACGGTGCCGGTCATCGCAGCCGCATGCTCAGCCACCAGGTCCCAGCGTAGCGGCAGCACCCGGACCTCATCGTCAGAGCTCCAGCCGAACCCGACCTCGACTCCCAACGGGACAAGACCAGGCATCCCCTGAGGACCGGACTTCGGCGTCGGTCGTTGCCATCTGCTACCGCCCAGCCGGGCATGGGCTCTGACCGGATTCGTACTGCCGGCAGTCGATCGTCAGCGCGAGGTCGTCGGAGAACACAACCGTCGACGGGCCGCCCCGGCCCGACAACGTGACACACGCATGCGCCGCCCCGGAGAACCCCACGACAGCGGCATCCACCAGGCGCCGCAGGAGTGCAGCCATATCCGGTCTGATGTGGAGCTGCTCGCAGGCGTCATAGCAGTAAGGAGCTCACTAGCCGATGCATCTGGACCTATTTCCTTCACCGCGAACCGATCGAGGGAGGGTGTTTCGTTATTTGGATGTTTGGGCGGCCGAACTCTTCGCGGGCGTCGTTTCTCTGCGCGGTAGCCGCTGGCAAGGTTGTCGTCAACGGCTCGACCCGTCGTGGGCAAGCGTTGGGCCAAACCTAGGGACAGATCGGAGAGATCATGACCGACTCCACCACAGCTACCGACACGGTGACCAGCACACTACCTACGCAGGCCGACAGCGGTCAGACCATCGGCACCGTCGCCCCCGAATCCCGTCCGGTCGGCGTCGATGATCGTGCCGTCATCGCGGTGTTTGACGATCTCGAGACTGTCCAGCGGGCTATTTTGAAGCTCGCCGACGAGGGCTTCCCGATAGACCGCGTCTCGATCATCGGAAAGGACCTGCAAAGCGAACTCCGTGTCAACGGGTTCGTAACTATGGGCGACATCGCCGGGCCCAGCGCAGCGACCGGCGCGTGGGTAGGAGGCCTGTTCGGCCTCCTGAGCGGTGCGGCATTGCTCTTCGTGCCGGGTGCTGGTCCACTCATCGTGCTCGGTCCGCTGGCGACCGGGGCTCTCGGCGCCGCTCAGGGGGCGCTCCTCGGTGGGGCGGTCGGCGCCGTGCTGGGTCACTTTGTGGCCAAGGAGAGGCTGCCGAAGTATGAACGCCTGGTCGCGACCGGCAACTACTTGGTTGTGGTCCACGGTATGGAGGACGAGGTTGAGCGTGCCCGACGGATCCTTTTGGACAACGGGAGTACCGACGTACAGCGGCACGACGACTTCCGCGGTTCCATCGACCAGGTCGGACCGATCGAGAAGGTCTTCGAGGGGATGCGGGTGGTCGATGCCAACGGCAAGGAGATCGGCAAAGTCGACTTCGCGAAGATGGGTGATCCCGACGCAGTGACAACCAGGGGCCAGGATGAAGGCGCGAGGCCGAACGTTCCGCCGCCGTTTGCCGACCGACTGCTTCGCATCGGCTATATCAAGGTCGACCGCAAAGGACTGTTTGCCCGCGATGTCTACGCTGCCGCGTCCGAAATCGATCGGGTGGAGGACGACCCGGTTAAGGGCGACATAGTCATCCTGAACGTGCCGGAGGAGATGCTGCTGCGAGAAGCATCCGACGGCTGACCGGGCCTCGCTGCAGGCCGACGATGAAACGTCGGGTGCAGTCGGCGGTTCGTCTGCGTGCCCGGCGGCGTTGCGCTGGATGCAGGTCGCGACCGTCGAGAGCCGGTCGCGCTGGCGCCTTCAAGCTGGCCCAGCCCAGCGCAGCGCCCGACACCAGCCGACGCGTCGCGGGAGACTCGCCACATGCCAGAATCCGATCCACCGGCACCGGCCTCAAGTGAGGCGGCGGCGGAGCCGCGCACCGTGATCATCGGAGTGATCTCCGCACCAGGAACCTCCACGGAACTCACCGAGCGGCTCCGACCCGATCTCAGTGAGCGGATCGGTGCGCGGCTACCGGGCGTTCGCTGGGTGGTTCGGTTCGTCTCCGATCGACTTGTCGAAGGGCCAGCCGATCTTTCGCAGCTCATCGGCGCGGCCCGTCTGCGGCTGATCGATGAGCAGTGGCACCTGACCGTGTGTGTGACCGATCTTCCGTTGCAGACCGCTCGGCGACCGGTGGTGGCGCACGCGAGCATGACTCACGGTGTCGCTGTGCTGTCGTTGCCCGCGCTCGGCGCCGTCGGCGTGACCCGGCGCGCGGCGGATGCGCTCGTCCGGCTGGTCGCGGCGCTGGTTGGGGACGCCGATCGGGCAAACCTCGATGCGCACCCCTCGACCGGCACCCGTGGTCGGGCCCACGCCGGCGTGCAGCGTCGCCGCGGCGCGGTCACCCGGCGGCTACAGGAACTCGGCGATGCGGTAGCGCCCGACAGTAACGGGTTCGGCCTGGTCGCCGGAGTCATCACCGGCAACGTGCGCCTCCTCCTCGGCATGCTGCGGGCCAACCGGCCCTGGCGGCTTGCGATCCGTCTGTCCCGAGCCTTGGTGGCCGCGCTGACGGCGGCGGTCTTCGCCCTTGTCACCAGCGACATCTGGCGTCTTGCCGACGGGCTCGGGCCAACCCGCCTGGCCCTGCTGACGGTCGGCTCCGTGGCCGCCGTGGTACTCACGATCGTCCTCGGCGCGGGTCTGTGGGAACACCCGCCGCGCACCGGCTCGGCCCGGGAACAGGTCATCATGTTCAACCTTGTGACGCTTGCCACCGTGGTCATCGGGGTGCTCGCGTTGTACGGGACCCTTCTGGTGCTCAACCTGGTCGGCGCATTCCTGCTCGTTCCCCGCCAGACACTCGCCGATGCGTTGGGCCACAACGCCAGCGTCGCCAGCATGGCCGGGCTGGCGTGGCTGGCGACGTCAGTCGCCACCGTGGGCGGTGCACTGGGTGCGGGCCTGGAAACCGACGAGGCGGTACGCGAGGCGGCGTATAGCTATCAGGCCGACGCGGAACTCTCCCGCTGATCGCACATTCGGCGGTCACTCACGCCGCAGCCTGGCTTGCCGGCGACCGTTGCGAAGATCCAGTCCGCTGTACGCGGCGAAGAAGGCGAGCTGAACCAAGAACACCGGCCGGGTCGGCTCGGCTGTGCCGCGCCGGCGATGGCTTGGCCGCCGCGCATACCGGGTTGAAGGCTTCGATGACGGCGGCAGCGTTCAGCGCTGATTCGGGAAGCGTGCTGGGTTTGGATTGGACGAGGACCACAATCATGGGGGTGCCGGTCGCGGCGACGGCGTCGAGGAGGCGCTGTTGGCCGCCTTGGAATTCGAGGGTGGCGGTTGAGCATCCTTCGCCCGTCAGCGCGACGGTGTCCCCCACCACCACGACCACCCAGTCGGCGGCTTGAGCGGTCCGCGCGGCCTCGCCGATCATCGCCGGATCGGCCGCGGCCGGGGAGAAGATCGGAGGACGAGGTTGCCCGTCCGGAAACCCGGCCCCGGCAGGGTCGGGAAGCAACCTGCCGGGGCCGGCGCCACAGCTGTGGGTGATGGTCCAATCGGTTGGCGCGACGGCCGCGAAACCGTCGGGACAGTCTGATTCCCTGCCGCGGCTGCCCGTCGGGCAGCCAGTCGACCTGTCCGGACGCTCCGGCCCAGTCCCCGAGCATGGTTTGGGGGTCGTCAGCGTTGGGTCAATCAGAGCTACGGTCCGCGGGCCCGGCACCAGTCTGCGCTCGTCCATCCGGGCCAGCCGTCAACCCGCCCGCCAACGGAAGCGTCCCGTTGTTCCGCGGCGGAACGAGTCCGTGACGAGCCACATCGAGATTCAGGTTCTGGTGCGCCGCGCAACCGATCACCGCGGTTTGGCGGTGCGTCAGGTGAGCGGGGATCCTCGAAGAGACCGAGCCCGGTTGGCCGTGATCGGAACACCGTCCATCGATTGGTAACCAAGCATGAAGGTCCGGATTCCTGAGCGGGCCCCAACCTCGAACGGCGGCAGGAACCAGGACCGCAGCTTCCGCCGGCTGATGTCTGCTTCATTGGCGTCTCGTCCGCCCTGATTGTCGGAGTAACCGGCGAAGTGTTTGGCGCAGGCGAGGACCGCGGTGGGTCACCTCCTACGGCGTGAGCGCTACAAGTGGGCGGATAAGGCGATGGACGGCAGTGTGCCCAGCGACATCGCCCGCGAGAAGCAGCTGCAGCTCGCCGACCAGCTACTGACTGCTGAAGGGGCGCTGGAGCGGCTGACGGAGGTCAGCGACAGCCACAAAGCCACGATCGAAGCGCTGATGACCCTGCTCGACCGCTGTGGTCCGGCGTACGCCCGCAGCGACGACAAGGGCCGACGCGACTACGACCACGCCTGGTTCGAGGGCCTGGACATCGATGTCGACGACGACCAGACGGTTGCGGTGGTCAGCGCCCGCCGCACCGAAGTACTCCACGTCCTGACCGCGCGGCGCGACGACAGCCTGCAGACGGCCGTGTCGAAGGTACAAAAAACCGCCAGGACTCGGGGTCCGGCGGTTCTGATGGCATCGAGCTTGTCGATGGTTCGAACTATGCACTTTTGGTGGAGCTAAGGGGATTCGAACCCCTGACCTTCTCGTTGCGAACGAGACGCGCTACCAACTGCGCCATAGCCCCAGTGGACAAACGGCCGATCCTCGTGCAGGCGGATCAGCACGCAGACTTTACCACCGTCAGGCAGTGGCGCTTTTTCGAAGACCGTTGGCGTCGACGTCGTCGCTGCGCTGCTGTTGGGGCTCCGACGCAGACTCCGGCACGGTCTCCGGGGCGTCGGCGACGACCGGCGGTTGCGCCACCGCGGTCGAGGTGAGGGGTGGACCTGACAGGTCGATGGTTCGTACGGTTCGGGGGGCCAGCGGCTTGGACACGTAGGTCGGCACAGTGACCGGGATCGGATCCCACAGACCGTTCTCACTGGTCTTCGTGGAGGACGAGCCGTTCACGTCCACGGACGTGCGATCAGCCTTGGCCGACTGTCCGGGGCGGGTCAGGAACAGCGTGACCTCGCCGCCGCCCTGCGAGATCTCGGCGTGACGACGATCGAGGCTTCGGCGCATCACCAAGACGCTGATCCGGGAAACCACGAAGAATCCGACGACCAAACCGCCGGATGCCGCAACCGCCCACCAGGGCACCAGCTCCACGGCCGCCAAGCCCACCAGGGCGCTGAGCAACGCCAGCAGGCCGAGCAGCACCCGACGTCGCCGGACCGCGGCCAGCCGCTCTAGCCGACGAAGATCATTGATGGCCGCCCGACGCGTCATCGGCGTCGAGACCTCGTAGCTGGCGATCTCAGACAGATCTTGATCAAGCAGGGGTGCGGTGCCGTGCTCGACGATGCGCACCGAATCGGAGAACCGGTCGGCCGGATCGGTCGACTCGACGGGGTCGTCGTCCCGCCGCCGGACGAAGTGCGGCACCAGATAAGCCAGCCAAGCCACCGCGATAGCGGCGAAGATCAATCCCGTGGTGCCCACATCGGCACCGTATGCGGCCAATACGCTCCGGCTCTCCAACCGGATCGGTGTGTCGTCAGAAAGGAGGGTTCCGTTGCTGCTCGCTGGCCGACGTAGAGCGCAGATATCGTTGCAGCAGACCCCCGGGAACCTCTTCGGCGTTCAAGGCGAAGACCAGATGATCACGCCAATCATGGTCGATGTGCAGGTAGCGGGGACGCAGCCCTTCCGAGCGGAAGCCCAGCTTCTGCGCAACCCGCAGGCTGCGCTCATTCTCGGGACGGACCGTGATCTCGATCCGGTGCAGACCCACCGATCCGAAGCAGTAGTCGACCGCAAGCGCGACGGCCGTGGGAATGATGCCCCGCCCGGCCAGCTGCTGGTCGACCCAGTAGCCGATCTGTCCCCAACCGGCCGACCCGCCGACGATCCCGCTGACCGTCAGCTGACCCGCCAACCGAGGTCGACCACCCGGCTCGGTGTAGAACACCAGCCACGGCAGCATGCGGCCGCGGCGGGCCTGCCGGTTGAGTTCCCGCACCAGACCCGAAAAGCTCGACGGGCCGGGCGGCGAACCCGGCGGGAGCGTGGCCTCCCACGGCTTCAGCCAAGCCAGATTCGCGCGCCGCACCCGCTCCCACTCGCCGCGATGGCGATAACGCATCGGGCCGAGCTCGACCCGACCGTGCCGCAGAGTCACCGGCCAACGCTGGGCGAAACGACCTGATCCGGGTTTCATCGCGGTCGGTGGTCTCCGCCGCGCACCTGATCGACGGCGTGCCTCAGCAGCGGAGCCAGCACCGCCATGCCGTCCCGGGCGCCGCCTTGGGAGCCCGGCAGGTTGATGATCAAGCTTTGGCCGGCGACCCCTGCCGTGGCGCGACTGAGCGCCGCGGTCGGTACGCCGTGATCAACCCCGTATCTGGCGATGGCTGCGACCAGCAGCGGGATTTCCCGTTCGAGCACCAGGCGCGTCTGTTCCGGCGTGTGGTCGCTCGGGCTCAACCCGGTGCCCCCGGTGGTGATGATCACCGCGTGCCGGTCGGCCACCGCGACCCGTAGGGTGTCGCCGACGCGGTCACCGTCCGGGACCACAACGGGACCGCTGACCGAGAAACCCAGGTCGGTCAGGCCAGCGGCGACGACGGGACCGGACAGATCCTCGTACACGCCGGCCGCCGCTCGGGTCGACACCGTGATCACCAGAGCCGAGTCGCTCATGGCGCGCGCTCGTTCATTTCCGCGCGCCGCCAATCACCACTCCGACCGCCGGACTTGCTCAGCACGCGGATGTCGGTGATCACCGCCGCACGGTCCACGGCCTTGATCATGTCCACGACTGCCAGCCCGGCCACACTGACCGCGGTGAGCGCTTCCATTTCGACGCCGGTCCGCTCGTTGGTTCGCACGGTGGCGCTTATCTCGACGCCCGTGTCGACGACGTCCACCACCACGTCGATGCCCGAGAGTCCGATCGGATGACAGAGAGGAATCAACTCCGAGGTCCGCTTGGCACCCTGGATCCCGGCGATCCGTGCCACCGCCAAGGCGTCGCCCTTCGGCACGGAGCCGTCCCGCAGGGCCTGCACACACTCGGGGCTCAAGCGCACGGCGGCCGCCGCGGTGGCGGTCCGCGCCGTGACGTCCTTACCCGACACGTCGACCATCCGCGCGTCACCACCAGGCGAAAGGTGGGGAAAGGGCGAGGCGCTCATCAACTAGACCTGCTCGCCGAGCAGCCAGACCTCGACGTCGTCACCGGCCGCCACGAACTCGACCTCCTCGGGCAAGATCACCAAGGCGTTGGCGCGCGCCAGATCGGCCAGCAGATGCGAGCCGTGCCCACCGGCCAACTCGACCTGCCGGGTCCCGGAACCCGAGGCGGTCACGATGCCGCGCGCCAGCTGCCGCTTGCCCGGGATCGAGGTCATCGCCCGGGTGGCCTGGCAACGGACCGCGGTGCGCTCGTACGGGGTCGCCCCCATCAGCTTGCGCAACACCGGGCGCGCGAACGCCTCGAACGAGACGAAGGAGCTGACCGGGTTGCCGGGCAGCATCAACATCGGAACCCGGTCGTCGCCGATCAGCCCGAAGCCCTGCGGCTTGCCCGGCTGCATAGCCACCGAGGCGAAATCGGTGGCCCCCAGTTCGGGCAGCACCGCCTTGACCACGTCGTAGTCCCCCTGGCTGACTCCACCGGTGGTCAAGATCAAATCCGCCCTGACCAACTGATCGTTGATCAACTGTTTGACCTTGTCGGGGTCGTCGCTGACCAGCCCCACCCGGAACACCTGGGCCCCGGCGGCCCGGGCGGCAGCGGCCAGCAGGAAAGAGTTCGAGTCGTAGATCATCTCCGCGCTGGGTAGCGGCAGACCCGGATTCACCAGTTCCGAGCCGGTGGCGATCACCACCACCCGGGGCCGTGGACGGACCAGCACCTTGTCCCGACCGATCCCGGCCAGCAACCCGATGCTGCGCGGGCTCAACTGATCGCCGGCATGCAGCACAACGGTGCCGGCCTCCACGTCCTCGCCGGCCCGACGCACATGCTGACCCGGCGCACTCGGGGCGAAGACCATCACCTCGTCGGCCCCGCGATCGGTCGACTCGTACGGGACGATGGTGTCCGCACCGGCCGGCAGGGCGGCGCCGGTCATGATCTTCATGGCCGTCCCGGGGGACAGTGGGTGCGGGGCCGGCTGTCCGGCGGCGACCTCCCCCACCACCGGCAGCCGCACCGGGCGGTCGGCCTCGGCGGCGGCGATGTCCTGCACCCGGGCGGCATAGCCGTCCATCGCCGAGTTGTCGAATCCGGGCAGGCTCACCGTCGAGGTCACGTCCTCGCAGATGGCCAGATCGACGGCATCCAGGATCTGCTGGCCGAACGGCGGCAGCTCCTCCACGCAGTCGAGCAGATAGGACCGGTGGTCCGCGAAGGACCGCATCCCGTCGGCCCGCGGCTCGGGTGGCGTCGGCAACGGTTCCCAGGCCTGGCGGACCGCCGCCGGCTCCTCGGGTTTCTTCCGGCCGAACAAGGGCATGACCCCACCCTAGGCGTACGGCCGGTCGGCCGAACCGACGCGATCACCAGCTCGGAGACGTGTCGCGGGCTCGGTACGGTCGCGAGACCCCGGGTCAGAACCCCACGACGGGGTGCGGCCGGTACGGCTCCTCGAGCCTCGCGATCTCGTCGTCGCTGAGCTGCAGGCTCGCCGACGCGATGGCGTCGTCGAGGTGGCTCTGGCGCCCCACGCCCACGATGGGCGCAGTCACCACGGGGTTCTTCGCCACCCAGGCCAGCGCCACCTGCGCCCGCGAGACGTTGCGCTCCCGAGCTACCTCCGCGACCCGATCGACGATGACCCGATCGGCTGATTCGTCGTACAGACTCTTGCCGAAGGTGTCCGTCTCGGACCGGTCGGTCTGCACGTCCCAGTCCCGCGTGAGCTTCCCCCGCGCCAGCGGGCTCCACGGCAGAACGCCGATGGCCTGATCGGCACACAATGGGTACATCTCGCGCTCCTCCTCGCGGTTGATGAGGTTGTAGTGGTCCTGCATCGTGACGAAACGGGTCCAACCGTGCTCGCGCTGCAAGTAGAGCGCTTTGCTGAACTGCCACGCGTACATGGAGGAAGCTCCGAGATACCGGACCTTGCCGCTCCGCACGAGATCGTGCAGCGCCTGCAGGGTCTCCTCGATCGGGGTGGTCGCATCCCAGCGATGGATCTGATAGAGATCGATGTAGTCCATGCCCAGTCGGCGCAGGCTGGCGTCCACCTCAGTGAAGATCGCCTTCCGGGACAGACCGGCCAGGTTGGCGCCGTCGCCCATCCGGCCGTGCACCTTGGTCGCCACCACGAGCTCGTCACGCCGACCGTAGTCGGCCAGGGCCCGGCCGACGATCTCCTCGCTGGATCCGGCGGAGTACACGTTCGCGGTGTCGAAGAAGTTGATCCCCGCCTCGACCGCCGAGCGGATCAGCGGCCGTGACTGCTCCTCCGACAGCGACCACGGGTGCGATCCGCGGTCCGGGTCGCCGAAACTCATGCAGCCGATGCAGATCGGAGAGACGTCGAGTCCAGTGTGGCCGAGCTTGATCAAGTCCATGGGTTTCACCCTAGGAGCCCCGCGCGTAGGGTCGGCGCGTGGATCTCGACAACGCCCGCATCCTCCTCATCGGTGGTACCGGAGTGTTGGGTGGCCGGCTGGCCCGACGGTTGGGCTCGGCCGGTGCCCGACTGGTGATCACGGGCCGGAATGCTCCCCGGCTGGCCGCGGTGGCGCAAGAGACCCCCGCGGAGCACCGGATCACCCTCGACCTGGTCGACCTGGACGCCGTCGCGGCCGCCGTGGATGCCGCCGCCGAGCGGCTCGGTGGCCTCGACGCGCTGATCGTCGCTTCCGGAGTCGCGGCGTTCGGCTCGGCCCGAACGGAAAGCGACGTGGTGATCGAGGAACTGTTCGCGGTGAACACCTTCGGCCCGATCGCCGCCGTCCGGGCCGCCCTCCGCCACTTCGACAAGGGTGGAGCCGTCGCGGTACTGACCGCGATCCTGGCCGACAGGCCGACCGCCGGAATGGCGGGCTATTCGGCCAGCAAGGCCGCCATATCGGCCTACCTGACCGCCATCCGGCGCGAACTGCGGCGGGACAAGATCACCGTCTTGGACGCTCGACTGCCGCACCTGGAAACCGGCCTGGCCGACCGGTCATTGGCCGGCGACCCGCCGCGAATGCCGCCGGGCCACGACGTCGACGAGGTGCTTGACCTGATCGTCACCGGCCTGAAGGACGGCAGCAGCGAATTGGTGGCAGACCCGAAGGATCGGACCGTCACGCTTCGCTGAACCTGGTCTCGCCTCAGGCGGGCGACTCCGTGAACCAGACCGTGCTCTCACCGGCCAGAACACCAGCCTCGTGAGGCACACTGCTCACCCGGATCACACCGTCGGGCAAGAGCACCGGATCGGCGCCGAAGTTGCTCATGCAGTGCCAGCCACCCGGGCGGACGAAGTGCAGCACCTCCGGGTCGCCGGTCGCGATCCAGCTGAGCTCCTCGCCGGTCTGAAGGGCGTGCCGGACCTGCAGCGCCTCCCGGTACAGCCGCAGCGTCGAGTCGGGCCGGCTCTGCTGGGCAGCTACCGCCGATCCCGAGAATCCGGCGGGCTGCGGCAGCCAGGCGTGTGCCACGCCGAAGCCGTACGAAGCGCCGTCACCCGACCAGGGCAGCGGCACCCGGCAGCCGTCGCGACCCTTCTTGGCGTTGAGCGTCCGCTCCCAGATCGGGTCCTGCAGGGACGTCGGCGGCAGGTCCGCCACCTCGTGCAGGCCGAGCTCCTCGCCCTGATAGAGGTAGGACGACCCCGGCAGGGCCAACATCAGCAACGTGGCGGCCCGCGCCCGTCGCAGCCCCCGCGCCTCGTCGGCGACCGGCAACGCGCCGTCGCTCATCAGCCAGGCATCCAAGTCCAGCCCGGCGGGCAGCGCGTACCGGGTGGCATGCCGGACCACGTCGTGGTTGGACAGCACCCAGGTCGAGGACGAACCCGTCTTGATCGCCTCGTTCAGGCAGAAGGTGATGGCGTCGTGGAAGGCGGCGGCCGAGTAGTCCGCCTTGAGCAGATCGAAATTGAAGGCCTGGCCCAGACCGCTCGGCCGGGCGTACAGGGCACGCCGCTGGGACGGCGCGCACGCCTCCGCGACCGCGGTCCGCGGCGGATCGTAGGAGTCAAAGAGCTGCCGCCACTCGGCGTAGATCTCGTGCACCTCGTTCCGGTCGTACAACGGGTCGGATCCATCCAAGGGCACGTCCTCGAGGACTGGCTTGCTGCGCAGCGGCTCCGAGAGGTCCTTGGCCAGTGCGTGGGCGACGTCGACCCGGAAGCCGTCGACACCGCGATCGGCCCAGAACCGCAGCGTCGTCAGAAAATCGTCGCGGACTTCGCGGTTGTCCCAGTTGAGGTCCGGCTGCTCCCGGGCGAACAGGTGGCAGTACCACTGACCGTCGGGAATCCGGGTCCAGGCTGGTCCACCGAAGTGCGAGACCCAGTCCGACGGAGGTTCGGAGCCGTCGGGACCGGTGCCGTCGCGAAAGATGTACCGGGCCCGTGCGGCCGAGCCGGGCTCGGAAGCCAGAGCTTCGACGAACCACGGATGCAGGTTCGAGGTGTGATTCGGGACGATGTCGACGATCACCCGGAGGCCGGCGGCATGCGCCGCGTCCACCAGCTCGTCGAAGTCGTCGAGAGTGCCCAGCTGTGGGTGGACGTCGCGGTAATCAGCGACGTCATAGCCGCCGTCGGCCAGGGCGGACGGGTAGAACGGGCTCAGCCAGATCGCGTCGATCCCCAGCTCGGCCAGGTAGGCCACGCGCGAGGTGAGACCGGCGAGGTCACCGATCCCGTCTCCGTTGCTGTCGGCGAAGCTCCGCGGATACACCTGGTAGACCACCGCCTGGCGCCACCAGTTGGCGTCCAGTTGGGCATCGGCAGAAACACTGAGTTGCTGGGTCATGGCAGGCAGAATCCTCGAAAACCGGGTTGGGGCTCGTTGTGTCGGAACGACAGCGATCAGACAAGCCTAGGAAGCACGGATTCACTGCGTCAAACCATTCGCGCTCCGCGCATGGTGTCTCTGGTCACAATGTGGCAGATCTACGATAATCACGTGTCGGCCACCGACGCCGCTGCCGTCGCAGCCGCGAAACGGGTGCTGCGCAACGCCATCCGACTTCGCCGCGATGCTCGCCCGGTTGGGCACCGCCGAGCCGATGATCTTGCTCGGGTGGGCCGGATCCAGGCCCAGTTCCCCGCCGGTCCACCGGCCACCGTCGCCGCTTACCTGTCGGCCGGTAGCGAGCCCGGAACCCTGCCGATCATTTCGTGGCTGGCCGCCCACGATCGCCCGATCCTGCTGCCGGTCCTGACCCACGATGACGGCCGGTGGCGACCGGATCCGGCGTGGGCTCAATATCAGGGTCCAGATGCCCTCCGGACCGGGCGGGCCGGCATCGTCGAGCCGACCGGAGAAGTTCTGCCAGAGTCGGCCATGGCCGAGGTCGAGTTGATCATCTGCCCCGCTCTGGCGGGCACCGAGGGCGGTGATCGACTTGGTCGTGGCGGCGGATGGTACGACCGAGTGCTGGCCGCCACCGATTCGCCCACGTGGGTCCTGCTGAACGACGACGAGGTGTTGCCCGTCGTCCCGACCGCCGATTGGGACCGCCCGGTGGACGCCCTCCTCACCCCAACCAGATTCCTGCTTTGCCACCAGGAGCAAGCTGGACCGAACATCGTGTAAGCCGGTGCGTCGACGTCGAGTCGAATCGCTACACGCTAGCCAGGTCGACGGCATGGCGGCACCGGTGACAGCGGCTCGGGACTGCCGTCCAGCCGCGCGCGGCCAGCACCGCGGCGACCTCCCAGGCGACCTGGCAGGGCCTGTCCACGACATCGAACCACCCGTAGCGGAGCGTGAGCTGACCCATGAGGATGGCGAGGTTGTCGCGGCGCATGTCTCGAAACCGGCCTAGGCCGTCGTGGCCGAGACGTCCGTCGAGTTCGACGATGAGCTGGAACTCCTCGTACGTCACGTCGCGGTAGTACGAACCGCGTCGGGAGCGAAGCTGGCGCTTGCCTCGAGGCAGGCCGTGTGCTCGCTCGACGTCTCGGGCGTAGTTGAGCTCCAAGGGGCTGTGCACCCCGGCGGCGACGTCCGTCAGCAGGTCCCCAACAGATGTCTGTGACGAAGTCGGGACCGTGCGGCGACCGTGCGACGCAGCCGGCCGGCCGTGGTCAGCCGGTTCTGGACAGCCCCCGTGACCAGAGCGATCACCTGCTCATCTGTCGCTCGCTCCGCAAGATCGATCACCGTGTCCTCGACCGAGAGCCGCGGTGGACAGCCCACCGAGCGCGCGGAACGCACTCCGGGCCGCTCCCGGACGAACCGCCACGACTCGCGCTCTTTCAGCACCGACGTCCAGGGCACCATGACCTCGATGAGCCTCGGGGGCTTGTTGAGTCCGAACAGGTGGCCGGCCGCTTCCCCGCCCAAGCGGGCCTCCGGCCCACCGAGCAAGATGCCGCTCCAAGCCAGAGCGTTCCAGTCCGGGGTGCGCTCCGAGGCGTAGTAGAGCCCTTTCGTGACGCGGCGCCATCGCCCGTCCCGGATCAGCCGGGTCACCGGACCCCGGGTGATATCGAAAGCGGCGGCCTGCTCCGCGGTGACCACCCCGGCTTGCAACGCAGCGAGACTCAGCAGCTCGGCACTGGGATCGATTCGCGCATGCACGCCGAGATTCTGTGGCGGCGGGGCGAAATCGTTTCCGGACGGTTGCACCGCTGTGGACTGGACTGCCGATCGTCTGTGGGTAACCCTCCGGCTCGTAGTCGACGCGGACCTCTACACGCTCGGTCGATGCGCGCTCAGCGGACTTCGAAACCGGATTCCCCGACGGGCTTCTCCGACATGACGGCCAACTCATCCACAACAGCCTTCCGCGGTCCCTGCCGCGCCCAGTCGACCATGGCGTCGACGTCGGTTTCCGGTCCCTCGAAGACCGCCTCGACTGCACCGTCCGGGCGGTTTCTCACCCAGCCGGCCACTCCTCGCCGTTGGGCCAGCCGGCGGCAGCTGTCGCGGTAGAAAACTCCCTGGACTCGCCCCCGCGCCACCACCCTGCGTCGGATCATGCGCACCACCGGCCCAACACGACGGACCTGCGACTTCAGAGCCGGGCTAGGGCGAACACCACCGACTGCTGATCGCCGAGACCGGCTTCGGAGCCGCCCTCGACCGGATCGTCGGTCACCGTGAGCGCGGTAGCCAGCGTCTCGGCCTTGATCAGATCGGCGTGCCGCCGGGCCGCGGCCACGGCGGCCGGGGTGCCGCTGATGACCAGCGCGATCCGGTCACTCACATCCAGGTCGGCGTCGCGCCGGCCTTTCTGGACCGCGCGCACGACGTCTCGCGCCAACCCCTCGGCCGCGAGTTCCGGAGTCACGGCGGTGTCCAAGATCAGGAACCCGCCGCCCGGCAGCATGCTGACCGCGCGCTGGTCGGCGGGATCGGCATCAGCCACCACCGTCTCGAGCACGTACTCGCCCTCGGCCAACTCCACCCCGCCGGCCGTCACCCGGCCGTCGACGGCGGACCAGTCGCCGCTCTTACTGCCCTTGATCGCCGCTTGGACGTCGCGCCCCAACCGCGGGCCCGCGATCCGGGCGTTGACCTGCAGGACCTGGCGGACGCCGAAGGTCCCAGCGTCGGCACCGGCCAGATCGGTGAGCCGGACCTCACGAACGTTGAGTTCGTCGCGGATCAGCTCCGCGAAGGCACTGAGAGCCTCGGCGTCGTCGGCCACGACGGTCAGCGAGCGCAACGGGAGCCGGACCCGGAGCCCCTCGGCCTTGCGCAGGGCTGAGCCGGTCGAGCAGACGTCGCGCACCCGATCCATGGCGGTGACCAGCCCGACGTCTCCACCTTCGCCAGGTCCGGGCCAGTCCTGCAGGTGGACCGAACGACCGCCCGTCAGGCCCCGCCAGATCTCCTCACTGGTCAGGGGGAGCAGGGGGGCGACCACTCGGGTGGTCGTCTCCAACACCGTGAACAAGGTGTCGAAGGCCGCGCGGGCATCGTCGGATTCTCCCTCCCAGAAGCGGTGCCGAGATCGGCGGATGTACCAATTGGAGAGGGTCTCCAGGAAGTCCTGGGTCGCCTCGCAGGCAGTCGCGATATTGAACGCGTCCAGCGCCGAGCCGACCGAGCCCGCGAACTCGTTCAGCTTGGCCAGGATGTAGCGGTCCAGCACGTCCTCGGCCTCGGTGACGACGCGGGCGTCGTAGCCCCCGCCGCCCCGAGCCGCGTTGGCGTACAGGGTGAAGAAGTAGTACGCGTTCCACAGTGGGATCTGCACCTGACGCACACCCTCCCGGATGGCCTGCTCGGTGACGATCAGGTTTCCGCCGCGCAGGATCGGCGACGACATGAGGAACCACCGCATCGCGTCGGCGCCGTCCCGGTCGAACACCTCGGACACGTCCGGGTAATTGCGCAGCGACTTGCTCATCTTCTGGCCGTCGCTGCCGAGCACGAATCCGTGGGACAGGCAGTTGCTGAACGCTGGCCGGTCGAACAAGGCGGTGGCCAGCACGTGCATGGTGTAGAACCAGCCGCGGGTCTGTCCGAGGTACTCCACGATGAAGTCGCCTGGGTAGTGGTGCTCGAACCAGTCGGCGTTCCGGTACGGGTAGTGCACCTGCGCGTACGGCATCGAGCCGGAGTCGAACCAGACGTCCAGCACGTCACCGATGCGGCGCATGGTGGAACGTCCGGTCGGGTCGTCCGGGTTCGGCCGCGTCAGTTCATCGATGAACGGCCGGTGAAGGTCGGGCACCGGCACGCCGAAGTCCGCTTCCAGTTCGGCGATCGAGCCGTAGACGTCGACCCGCGGATGAGCCGGGTCATCGGACTTCCAGATCGGGATCGGCGTGCCCCAGTAGCGGTTCCGGCTGATCGACCAGTCCCGGGCCCCCGACAGCCACTTGCCGAACTGGCCGTCCTTGACGTGCTCCGGTACCCAGTTGATCGCCTGGTTGAGCTCGACCATCCGGTCCCGGAACTTCGACACCTCGACGAACCAGCTGGAGACGGCCCTGTAGATGAGCGGGTTCCGGCAGCGCCAGCAGTGGGGATAGGGGTGGTCGTAGGTCTCCTGACGGAGCAGCACGGTGCCTGGTGTGACCGAACCCGCCTGCTCCCCGCGAGTGGCGGCCTTGAGGTCGTCGACGATCTGCAGGTTGGCGTCGAAGACGTGTACGCCGGCGTAGTCCGGGACCTGCTCGGTGAACAGGCCCTTGACGTCAACCGGTACGACGGCGACGATCCCGACCGCGTCGGTGACGATCTTGTCCTCCTCGCCGAAGGCGGGCGACATGTGCACCAGCCCGGTGCCTTCACCGGTGGTGACATGGTCCGCGGGCAGCACGACGTGCGCGTTCGGATTGCCGAGGAAGTAGCTGAACGGCGGGGTGTAACGCCGACCGAGCAGCTGTGAACCCTTGAGCCGTTCGACGATCCGGTCCGCGGCGTCGGCCCCGAGCTCTCGGGTGTAGCGCGGCAGCAGCGCCTCGGCCAGCAGGTAGCGCTCGGTCCGTTCGTCATCAGGGCCGTGCTCGACCACGACGTAGTCGATGTCGACGCCGACCGCGAGCCCCTGATTGCTCGGCAGCGTCCAGGGCGTGGTGGTCCAGATCAGCGCCAGCTCGCCGGTCTCCAGCCGGAACCCGACGGTGACGGCCGGGTCCTGCCGCTGCTGGTAGACGTCGGGGTCCATCCGGAGCTCGTGGCTGGACAGCGGCGTTTCGTCGCTCCAGCAGTACGGCAGGACGCGCATCCCTTCGTACACGAGTCCCTTGTCGTACAAGGTCTTGAAGGCCCACAGGACCGACTGCATGTACTCCGGTTCGAGGGTCTTGTAGTCATGATCGAAATCGACCCAGCGAGCCTGCCGGGTGACGTAGTCCTGCCACTCCGCCGTGTAGCGCAGTACCGACGCCCGGCAGGCCTCGTTGAACCTCTCGACACCCATCTCCTCGATGTCGTCCTTCGTCTTCAGCCCCAGCTGCGACATGGCCTCCAGCTCGGCGGGCAGCCCGTGGCAGTCCCAGCCGAAGCGGCGCTCCACGTGGCGGCCGCGCATCGTCTGGAAGCGGGGGATGACGTCCTTGACGTAGCCGGTGAGCAGGTGTCCGTAGTGCGGCAGCCCGTTGGCGAACGGTGGCCCGTCGTAGAAGACGAACTCGTTGGATCCGTTATCGCCGGCCGGGTTCCGCTCGACCGAGGCGCGGAAGGTGTCGTCAGCCTTCCAGTACGCGAGTACGCGCTCCTCGATCGCGGGGAAGCTCGGGCTGGCGGGCACGGTCCCTGAACCAGTCGAACGGCCTGGGCTGGTCGGAGCTCCGGTGGTGGTCTTCGGATACGTCATCGCTGCTGATCTCTCGTCGTTCGTGCCGGTCATCTGCACGAGGACGATGTCACCACCGCGGTACCACCTCGCTTGCCGGACCCCGCCGAGGCGATCCGACCGCTCGTTCCGGGCTATGACGGGCCCACCCGTCCGGTTCTAGTAGAGCCGTGCTGCGCGATCGGCTCGTTCTTCCGGAGGCTCACCGGTGATGGCCGGATCATTGCCTGTCGGACAAGCTTATCGCCGGGCGGTCATTCCGGCCGCCACCTTTTCCGCTCTGCCGGCTTCATCCGGCGGGAAGCAGCAACAGCCGGCTTCGGGTCCGGGCCTCCACGGCGGCCCGGCTGGTCACGAACGGCCAGGTCTGGTTCGTGGCCCAGAGCGCCGTCTGGTCGTCGTAATTCCCCGCGTACGGATGGCCCGACACCCCGCTCTGGTTCACCCAGACGGACTGGTCCAGGTCGGACAAGTCGACGGTCATCCGCATCGTGGGACCGGAGACGACGGCGTAGCCGGTCCGGTCGTCGAAGCCCATGGCGTTGATCACCCCGCCCGCACCACCGATCGCGAAGTCCCCACGATTGAACAGCCGCTCGACTGCGCCGACGCCGCTCCGACCGAGCGTCTGGTTGCGGAGGGTCACCCGGTGAATACGTCCCCAGGCCCATTCATCGGTATCCCGCGCCATCAGCGAGGTGAGCTCCTTGCGGGCGTCGGTCATCGCTTGGACCAAGATGTCGTCCCGTTTCTCGACCAGGTCGGGCGTCGCGGTGTCGTCCCACCACCGGTTCTCCGGATCCTTGATCAGATTCGACACCACGGCGAACCAACGGTCACCGGTGGCCGGCCACAGATCCTCGGGCATCTCGTCGCGGAACGTCCGCTCCACGATGTTGTGGACCACGACGAAGAAGTACGCCGCCGCCGCCGATTCCGCCGCGCTGCTGTAATCCCAGCCGACCAGGGTCCGCTGGCCCTCGCCCACCCACGGGTCGGCGATCTTGACCTTGAGCAGCGTCGGGACCAGATCGGCGGCGAACCGTATCGTGTCGTCGGCTTGCAGCCGGCTGCTGTCAGCCACACTCCAGCGCGGCGTCCGTTCGAGGGTGTCGATGATCTCCTGACTGCGCCAACCGTAGGAGTACTCCGACCCGATCCGGTAGCGATAGCCGTCGCTGATCACCTGGTTGTTGGCCGTCACGATGTAGCCGCTGCTCGGGTTGTAGACGTACGGGAGCTGCTCGAACGGGATGGTGCCGTTCCAGTCGTACCGTGCGTCCCATCCTGGAGAGGGCCGAACCCCGTCGCCTTCTTTTCGGACGGGCAGGGCACCGGGCAGCTGGTACCCGATGTTGCCCTTTGTGTCGGCGTACACGAGGTTCTGCGACGGAGCCCCCAGCAGTTTGGCGGCCGCTCGGAACTCCGAGAAGTCGCGGGCGGCGTTGAGTCGCAGCAAGGCGTCCATGGTGCGATTCGGGGTGAGCGCCGTCCAGGCCAGCGAGACACCGAACGGCCCGGGTTCCGAGGCGTTCGCCGGGCGTCCGACATCGGCCAGGTCGGCATCGGCATCGGACAGCAAGGGCCCGTGGCGCGAGGCGCGAACCGTGATCGTCCGCGGCTCTTCCTCGCCGGCCACGGTGATCTCCTCCTTCCGAACCTGCAGCGCTACGAACCGGTCGCCCACCCGCACCGTGTCGCCGCGCACCTGTTCGAGGTAGAGATCCTGGACGTCGGCGTAGCTCGTGGTCATCCCCCAGGCGAGCGAGATGTTCTTCCCGATCACCACTCCCGGTAGGCCGGCGAAACTGAATCCGGTGACGTCGAACGGGCATCTCTGGGTGACCGCGCGGCAGTGCAGCCCGACCTGGGCGAAGATCGACGGAATCGACGTGGCCAGGTGCGGGTCGTTGGCCAGCAGCGGCTCGCCGGTCGTGGTGCGTGAGCCGGACAGCACCCACGAGTTGGAGCCCAGGGCGGACCTCTCCGAGTCCCCGAGCAGCGGCGGGATGGCTCGGCGGACCCGAGCGGTCGCCGCCCACGCGGCGTCGGCCGCCCTGAGCTGCGGCGCGCTCAGACCCGCCGGTGCCGTGCGTCCGGATCCCGGTGCTGCGTCCGGGTCGAAAGCCTGATCACGTACGGCCCCATGCCCGACGATGGGCTCGAAATCGTGAATGGGGTGGTCGGGTTGCAGCTCCGCTGCTCGCTCCCTACCCACCCGAGCGCTCATCCGCGCCCGCTCGATCTCGGAGTCGATGTTGGAGCCGAGGTCCCACGCCATCGCCTTCAGCCAGCTGAGGGAATCCACGGCCGTCCAGTCCGCGGGTCGTTCGTTTCGACCCTGCAGGGCGAGCAGGCTGTACGCCAGGGACAGGTCGGCGGTGGATCGGCTGCGCACGTACGCGTTGACACCGGCCGCGTAAGCATCGAGATAGCGACGCGTGCTGGCCGACAGGAGCCCCAGCTCCTGCTCGGCGACCCGGCGCCAGCCGAGCGTGCGGATGTAGGTGTCCGTCTCGACCTGCGAAACGCCGAAGAGCTCCGAGAGTCGACCCGCGGTGATGTGTCGTCGGACGTCCATCTCGTAGAAGCGGTCCTGGGCGTGGACGAAGCCCTGCGCCTCGAAGAGGTCCTCGGCGTTGTCGGCGTAGATCTGCGGGACGCCGTACTCGTCTCGGAAGACCTCGACCTGCGCGGACAGCCCCGGCACCGAGATCTCCCCGGACAGCTGCGGAAACGGCCGCCGCACGGTGCCGACGACCACACTGGCGAGCGCGCCGAGGGTCACCGCCACGACAATGGCGGTGAAGATCAGCCAACGGGGCAGGCGGCGCACCGGCCAAGCCTAAGTCGGATGGCGCGCCGGCACGGACATGCGAGGGGTTCCCGCCGTCCGAGGTGGGCCGGCACGCGTGCGTTCGCTATCTGGTTAGCAGTCGGTATGCTTGAGTGCTAGTTCCTGACGATTTGGGTCGCCACGCGCGATCACGCAGCAGAGACCAGCAGAGAGCAGCAGATGCCTACATACCAGTACCGGTGTACCGAGTGCGGCAACAATCTCGAGGCCGTGCAGAAGTTCACCGATCCTGCGCTGACCGTCTGCCCTGCCTGTAGTGGCTCGCTGCGCAAGGTCTTCAACGCCGTGGGGGTCGTCTTCAAGGGCAGCGGGTTCTACCGAACCGACAGTCGTGCGGCCGCCGGTCCCAACGGCTCCGCCAGGGATTCGGGCTCGACGGATGGGAAGTCGGACGGCAAGTCGGAGGGTAACGGTCAGGGCTCGGAGAAGAAGTCGGGGGACAAGTCCGGCGACAAGAACGCCGAGAAGAACGGGGAGAAGACAGCGGCGAAGGGCTCGAGCAACGCGGCTCCGGCGGTCAAGTCCAAGCAACCCGCAGGGGCTGGCAGCGGCTCCGCCACTGCTTCATCCACAGGCTCGCGCGGCTGAGCTTCGGGGCTGTGGACGCCCAGCCCAGAAACGAGTGGCGTCCTTAGTGTCTGGACGTGAGCGGCAGTCATCCGTCCCAGACCGGCGTGCTCCACCGTGGCGTCGCACCACCCGGCACGCCGGCGGCGCGCACTCCAGGCCGGAAGATCGGGTTGCGGGCGAGGTTGCGTCCTCTGGTCCGGGCGGCGTCGTGGCATCGACGCAAGCTGGCCGTGCTTTGCGCCGTCGCGGCGGTGCTCACCGGGTTGACCGCACTGGCCCCACCCCGGCCGCCCACCGTGCCGGTGGTGCGCGCCAGGACCGACCTGCTCGGCGGCACCGTGTTGCAGACCGCCGATCTTCGCGTCGACCAGCTGCCCGTTGAAGCCCTTCCGGCGGGGGCCCTCGCCGAGCCCGGAGCCGCGGTCGGCCGGACCCTCGCCGGAAGGATGCCCGCCGGCCAGATCGTCGCCGCCGCCGACCTGGTCGGCGGCCGGCGATCCCAGACGTCCGGGCTGGTCATTTTCCCGCTCCGCCTGGCCGACGCTGAGGTGGCGGCCCTGCTCTCCGACGGCGACCTGATCGACGTGGTCGGAGCCGACGAGCAGAGCGGCAAGGCCGGGGTGGTGGCCGCGCGGGTTCGCGTGGTGGCCGTTCCTGCGGCGGCTCGTGACCCTTCGTCATCGGCGGGCGGCGGGCTGGTGCTCGTGGAAGTCGATCGAGCGACCGCGACCACGCTGGCTCAGGCTTCGGTGGCCTCCCAGCTCAGTGTCGTCTGGCGGTAACGACGCTCTGATAACCTCGCGCACTCCTGTTCCCGCCTGTCGGATTCGAGCGAATTGGGGTCGTCCTATGAAGGGTTTCCGAGAGTTCCTCTTGCGGGGCAATCTGGTCGAGCTCGCGACGGCCGTGATCATGGGCACGGTCTTCGCCGCGGTGGTCAAGGCGTTCACGGACATGATCATGGACGTGATCGGGAAGTTCGGCGGCGTGCCCGACTTCAGTAGCGTTTCGGTCGGAGGGATTGCGGTCGGCGCCTTCCTGTCGGCGCTGCTGACCTTCGTGCTGACGGCGACAGTCGTGTACTTCCTGGTGATCGTGCCCTACAACAAGTTCTCTGAAATCACCACGAAGGACGAGCCCGAGGTCGCCGCGTCCAGCGAAGACCTGTTGGCGGAGATCCGGGACCTGCTGCGCGAGCAGAACCGGCGGGCCTGAGCGACCAATCAGGAACCGTGGTGTGGTGGGACCTCGGCTCGAAGTCGGCTTTCGTCCGCATCAAGGGCGCGACTCGCCGGAACCCGGGGCACCGGTTCGTCGAGCCGAAGAACGCGCCGGAACGCGGCTAGCGCGCTGCCGAATTGTGCCGGTCCCAACCCCGCCGTCAATTCTTCGGGCACCGGATGCGGCCACCGACCGGTTGCTCGCTGACGAGCCACCTCCTCCTGGAGGGCCGGCAATCCGCCGGGCCAGCGGTGCTCGAGTTCTCGAGCCAGTTCGACGACATCGACGCGGCTCGATTCCGGCAGTCCGTCGGGCACCTGACCCAGCACGGCGTGGCTGAGCGCAGCATGCCAGCGGGGCGGGGCGGGTTCGCCTGTGTCAGGCACCGCCGCAGCTTAACGCCAGGAGCGGGCCCCGCCGGGATGCGTGGGAACAAGACCGCGTTGTTGATAGTTCAACTAACTATGAGCACACTGACTGACAATCCCCCCTTGACAGACCGCCCTCCTCTTGACCCCTCACTGATCGATACAGACATCCCCGCGACGACGCTGCAGCTCTCCGACGCGGCGCAGGACCTGCTCTTCCGCGGCGCCGCGACCGCAAACAGCTTCGCGGATACCCCCGTCTCGGACGACCAGATGCGTGCCGTGTTCGACCTGGTCAAGTGGGCCCCCACGGCCATGAACAGCCAGCCGTTGCGAGTGGTCCTGGTCCGGACCCCAGAGGCCCGAGCCGACCTCCTGGACATGATGGCCGAGGGCAACCGGGCCAAGACCGAGGCCGCCCCACTGGTCGCCGTCCTGGCGGCCGACCACGACTTCCACGACGAACTGCCGCGCGTCTTTCCGGTCTTCCCCGGCGCTCGCGAGGCGTTCACGGATGACGACCAGCGGGCTCAAGCCGCCGGCTTCAACGCCGCCCTCCAGGCTGGCTACTTCCTGGTCGGGATCCGGGCGGCTGGACTGGCCGCCGGTCCGATGGCCGGGTTCGACGCCGACGCGATCAGCCGCCGGTTCTTCCCGGACGGACGGCACCAGGCCATGCTCGTGGTCAACATCGGGCAGCCCACCGACACCTCCTACCGCCCGCGGCTCCCGCGGTTGGACTACGACGAGGTCGTCACGGCCGCGTAGAACCGTGCCTCACTCGAGGACGGTGCCGGACGGCACCGTCCTCGGACCGCCCTCGTCGACGAGCACGGCGGAGCCGCGTACCACCACGTCGGGCTCGAAGGTCCAATCGCCCTTGACTGTCAATCCGCGCGCTTGCTTCAGCGACGGGGCCTCGTCGGGAATCCGCTGCTCGAAGGCGGCAATCGTCTTGTAGTACTTCGAGTCCAAATCGACCAACGGCGCCGGATCGGTCACTCGATTCAGCCGACCATCGGGGCTGACCTCGTAGACGTCGGAGCGTAGCAACAGCAGATCGCTGGTCGTCTTGACCGGCAGGAAGCGATCGCGGCCCACGCCGATGGCCGTCGCCCCCTCGAACACCTCGATCGCCGCGCCCATCGCCGACTCGATCTGGATCACCGCCGGCGAGGACGGATCCGCCGGGTCGACCGTCTTCTCGTTCTTGATCAGCGGCAATCCGAGCACGGACTTGCGTTGCTCCAGCGTGCGCGCCAGCACCTCAAGGTCGAACCAGAGGTTGTTGGTGTGGAAGTACGGGTGGCGGTGCTCATCGGTGAAGTAGTGCAGCTCGTCCGGCGCAGTCTGTGCGGTATCGCGAAGGATGAGCTGCTGGTCGGCCTTGCGGATGGCCAGGTGGCCGCCCTTGCGATCGGCGGGCGTGCGCTGGCAGATCTCGGCCGCGTACGGGGCTCCGCTGGCGGCGAACCACCCGGCGATCTTCGCGTCCGGAGCAGCTCCGAGATTGTCGGAGTTGGACACGGAGGCATAGCGGTAGCCCTGCCGCAGCAGGCGATCAAGCACTCCGGAACCGTTGAGCGCCGTGTAGAGATCCCCGTGTCCGGGCGGGCACCACTCCAAGGTCGGGTCGGCCGGCCACTCGACCGGGGTCAGATCGCTGGCCAGCAACTTGGGCTCGGAATTTTGCAGGAAGTCCAGGTCCAAGCCCTCGACGGCCAGGTCGGAGTACCGCGCCAGCGCCGCCAGGGTGTCGTCGCGGGTCCGGAAACTGTTCATGAAGATCAACGGCAACGGCACGCCATGGGTCCGGCGAGCGCTCATCACCTGGTCCACGATCAGATCCAGGAAGGACTTGCCGTCCCGCACGGGCAGCAGTGACTTGGCCTTGTCCATCCCCATCGACGTACCCAGTCCGCCGTTGAGCTTGATGATCGCCGTCTGCCGCAGGGCCTCGACCGCCGCCTCTGCGCTGATGGTGACAGCGGCCAGCAGGTCCGGATCGGTCAGCGGCTCGATTGAATCTTCCGGGATGACTCCGGTGACCCCTTCCTCCAGCTGCGCGTAGTAGTGGCTGAAGACCTCGATCGCTTCGGCATGCACACCAGCCGCCGCCATCTTCGCCTGCGCCAATTCGAGTCCATGGGCACTCATGGCTGCGATCCTAGGGAACCCCATTCGGCCGGATCGTCGGGGCTACAGCTCAGCGCTTCCTCGGCGGCGGGGGAAGCGACGCCATCAATCCGATGGTGTTCGCCGCGATCTCGGCTTGAGCGACCTGACGATCGACCCCCGGGGTGCCGTCCCCGGGCTGCTCCCCGTAGTCGCCGAAGAACCCATGGATGCCACCCTTGATCACCACGTATTTGGTGCGGACGGGCAGCTTCGGTTTGGCCGCGGCGATGTCCGCCGGGGTCGCCAGCCCGTCCTGATCGCCGGAGATCGACATCACCTTCATATCGGTGCGGTTGAGGGCAGCCGCCGGATACGAGGCGTACAGGAGCAGTCCGGAGATTCGCGTGTCGCGGTCCGCGTACGAGGCTGCGTTGACTCCCCCGAGCGAGTGACCGCCGACCGCCCAATACCGGACGTTGGGGTGAACCCCCAGCACAGCTTCGGGGTGGGTGCTGTTGGGCAGCGCGAAGTTCAGCGGTTTCCGGAGGACGACGACCAGGTACCCGGCGGCGGCGACCGGGCGCAGGATCCGCGCGTACGCCCGCGGGTCGACGCGCGCCCCGGGGACGAAGATCAGTCCGCCGATCGGCTGGACCAAGTCGCCGGAGGTGTTCCGTTTCCCCGGCCTCATCTCATACCAGGTCAAACGCTCGCCGACCTCGACCTGTCCATTCGAGCGAAGCCCGCTTAGCGCCACGGGAGCCGCCTCCAACGGCCGGGCGTACACCACCCCTACGACGAGCATCAAGCAGACCACCAGAGCCGGCACCGACAGCGCCAGCCGCAGTTCGGCACGGCGTCGCTGCTCGGCTGGGCCTCGGTACCGCGGGTGATCCGGATCACCGTACCGGTCGAACCGGCCACCCTGGACCAGGGCGAGGACGGCCCAGGCCAGCGCCAGCACTCCCAGGATGGCCACAGCGGCGAAGATGGCAATCGTCGCCGGATGACTGGCCAGCATCGCACCAGGGCGGGTCCACGCGACCCACCCCGGGACGCCGATCATCGCCAATCCGACCGGCACCCAGATCAGGCCGAGCACCGTGCGGCTGGTGGCTCCCGGCTGCGACATGGATCGAGTGTAGGGAGATATGTCTGATGTTCATCCGAAGTGACGGCGGGCACTAAAGCGATCGGTGATCATTTCCCGGCGGGGCCGCCCTGTCACGCGCGCCGCCCGAAGTGTGGCAGACTGTCATTGCTGTTGCAGGTCTTGAGTCGTGGTCAATGCTGCGTTCCCGGAACTATGCGTGGGCGTGAGCAGGTTGACGTCCGACAGCAGTCGAGAGCCGTGAGGTGCGGCCTCGAGATGTAGGAGAAGGCTCATGTCCCAAGGAACCGTCAAGTGGTTCAACGCCGAAAAAGGCTTCGGTTTCATCGAGGTTGATGGCGGAGGCGCCGACGTGTTCGTGCACTACAGCGCGATCGAGTCCAGCGGCTTCCGTTCACTCGATGAAGGTCAGCGGGTGCAGTTCGAGACCACCCAAGGTCAGAAGGGCCCGCAGGCGGAGAAGGTCAGCGTTATCTGATCCACCCAGACCCCAAGTGATGAAGCGCCGGCCGATGGCCGGCGCTTCATCTCGTTTGGACATGCAGCCGCCGGTTGCGAGCGTTCCAGGACCCGGCCTACCACTCACTCGCGAGCCGAAGTCGACTCTGGTCGAGCAGAAGTTGGTCCATGTCCGCTCGGCTGGGCGGTCCGTCACGGTGCGCGACGAGAGTCCGAACGACGCGGGCGGCGACGTGGCCAGCTTCATGTTGTAGTTCTGGGAGAACCTCATCAGCAAGGCCAGGCTGGCCGTCGGGTCGAGTCCGTAAACCGCGATGAGGGCGCCCTGCGCCTGATTAATTGCCTCGCGGTGCCTGGCGGCCGCCAGAACGGCCTCCGTACCTGCTGCGCGTTCGGACGCCGTGAGATCCGCCATGAATCCCGTGCACACCAACGCGTCGGCGACCCTGTGGAAGCAGCCCACCGACAGGACGGCGCGCTGACGCGCGTCGGCGGTCAACAAGTGGTGATACAGGCTGAAGGATCCGGCCGGCCCGGGCCCGCCGGATTACGGCCGCCCGGTCTCGATCCTGGGGGTCTTGTGGCTCAGGATCAGCTCGATGCTGGGAGTGACTTCGACGGGGCGGTAGCCGTGGATCCGGTACATCTCGTCGGACCAGGACCAGCGTTGGGAGCGAACGTCCCACGAGAACTGACCGACCAGGATCGGTTCAGGATCACGCTCACGGGGCGAATGATTTCCTTGCACGGGTAGGTGGTTCGACCCACGCACTGTCTCATACAGGCGAGACGGATTCGAGGAGATCGCCGGCTCCACTCGTTCGTCGTCTGAGAGTGCTGGCGATTGCGCTGAGGCGCATCAAACCACGGCGGCCGCGGCGATTCGACTTCCAGTCCGGCTGTGGAGCAGCAAAACCAGCTAACCGTGACGCCCGGCCAGAATCGAGCCATCCCGAGAGACCGGATCGCCGCGCTGCGCGGCGCAGTATACGTAGTATACTGAGAATCGCTGAAGAAACAGCCGACTTCGGGTCGGAGGTCGCCGCCTTCTTGAGCCGCTCTCCCAGTTCACCGCCGGAGCATCAATAGGGCAGTCCAATACTGAAGGTCTGGCTATGGCCATGGACAAACCGCATCCCGCTGCTGCCCGCAGCGACTCCCCGCTCCCCACGCCGTTGACCGCTCCCAGCGTGCCGGAGGGTGAAAGCATGTTCGCCGCCTTCGTAGCATGCCGAACCACGCTCGATGACCTCTCGGACCGGACGGCGGCACTCGGCGAAGACGTCAGGGGGTCGGTCATCGCGGCCCATCTGACGGGTCGTTCTTCGGTTTCGGACGCCGAGCACAACATCGTCGCCGAAGCAATCAACGTGCGCCTTGGTGAGTTGTCGCTGCCGGCGGCCGCGCCCTATCGCGAAGTGACATCGACGCCGGAAAGCAAGCCAACGGGCTGAGCCGTGGATCGCGTGAAGCCCACCGACCCGCAAAGATGGACAATTCCTGGTCGCCCAGAGGCTGAGCTCTCGGCACAGCGGCGGTAAGCTGAACAGGCAGGCAGGCCTGCCAGTGCGAGTGCGTACGAAGAGGATCATGGACGCCGACGAAACTCCCGCGGGCCATTCCGGGTTGGGTGGCTTGGACCATGACGCCGAGCGCGGGAAGGCGAATCAGCGGTCGGTCGAGGACGACGACCTCCGCCAGAGCCTGGCCGGATTGTCCCAGCTGACCAGCCGACTGGGGTTGGAAGAGCTGCTGACCCGGGTGGCGACCTATGCGGTCAAGGCGATTCCGGGCGCGGATGGGGCCGGTCTCACGTTGCTCGAAGAGGACCGGGCCGACACCCTCGTCGCCACGGCAGATTTCGTCAGTGAGATCGACGACATCCAGTACTCGATCGGCCAGGGTCCCTGTATCACCGCGGCCCGCGAGGGTCGAACGGTGACGTCCGGTTCTCTGGGCGGCGACCCACGCTGGCGGAAGTTCGGTGGCACGGTCGCCCGACTCGGCGTGCACAGTGTGCTGTCGTTGCCGTTGATCACGTCGGATGGTGTGGTTGGCGCCATGAACGTGTACGCGAAGGACCGGCACGCCTTCGACGAGCGGGCCGCCGAACTCGGTGAGATCTACGCCGTCCCGGCTGCCGTCGCCGTGCAGAACGCGCAGGTACTGGCGCAGACCCAGCGTTTGGCGGTGCAGCTGGAAAAAGCGCTGGAGACCCGGGGGATCATCGATCGGGCGATCGGGATCATGATGAGCCGGTCCGGTGGCACGGAGGGCGAGGCCCTCGACCGGTTACGAGCGTTGAGCCAACACGAGCACCAGAAGCTCGCGATCGTCGCGGAGCACATCGTTCAGGAAGCGGTTCGCCGGGCGCAGGCCCGCCACCAAGGCGATTGACGATCGCGCCCCGACCGCCCGAATCCGGGTTGTCGGTGGTCGGCGTACGATCGGAGTTGACGCGGCTTCACCCACCCGGTCCGTTAGGGCTGCAGTCATCGGCACAGCGCTTTGCTGGACCGACCAAGGGATCCATAATCAGCGGGCGGATCCGCTTTCTCGGAGCGTTACTGTGGAGTTGCCCACAGCCCTTCTCCGTGATCTCCTGCAGCTCAGCAGCACTGACGGAAACGACGGCCAAGCAATCGACAAACGGCTGACGGTCGTCGTCACGACTCTGCGGGCGGCCGTTCCTTCCTACCGGGGGATGTCTCTCACCCTGGTGCACCATGACCACCCGGTGAGAGTGACCGCGTTCGTCCCGCCCGAGGACGGCGAGGCGGTCACCGCCTCGCTGCGGATACCCGTCTCCTCGCTGGTTCCGAGGTCCGATCCGGGGAGCCGGATCGTGTTCTACGCGGCGACGCCCGGTGCATTTGTCGATCTCGCCGCCGACCTGGATTACCTCCTGCAAACACAGATCGGCTCTCTGGATGAGCCTGAGCCACCTGCCTGGAGCGGTCACCTCGGCGGTCGGTCCCCATCCACCGGAGCAGACGGGCATCGGCCGATGTTGTTGGACTCCGACCTCCCTCCGGCGACGCTGCTCTCTGGCATGACCGGTCTCGAGGAGCTCTCCATCATCAACCGTGCCGTCGGGATCCTGGTCGCCAAAGGGCACCACCCCGAGCGGGCCCATGCCGTTCTGCGACGCCGAGCGGCATCCGCGGGCGTCGAAGCGCACGTGTACGCGGCACGACTCCTGCGTCGCTGATTCGGCGTCAGCTGAAGCTGGGTTGCGCCCTGGGCCCGCGCACCTTGCTGGCGCGCGATCGCAGGAGGCGTCGCTCGTCCTCGCTCATACCGCCCCAGACGCCGTGGTCTATCCCGGCCAGAAAGGCCCACTCGAGGCAGAGACTCTGCACCGGACATCCGGCGCACACCCGCTTGGCCTCCTTGAGCTGACGAAGTGCCGGCCCCGTAGACCCGATCGGGAAGAACAGCTCTGGATCGTGAGCCTGGCAGGCCGCGTAGTGGTACCAGCTCACCCGAGACCTCCTCTCGCCCGATCGGACGTCGCGACCGCCGACATCCGCTGTCGATGGTCGTGAGCGGCGGCCGCCAGCGGCCCCTCGATTTCCCAGACCGGCTGTTGGAGCAGCGATGTCAGCTTATAGCCGAAGCTGGCAAGGGTTCCAGCCCCGACCGTCTCCGGCGAGCCGTGAATTCACCGGTCCTCCCTTACGACGTTGGGCCAGCGCTGCCTCTCGGTGGCACGGATCTGGGCCCCCGCGTCAACCGGATCTAGATGAGCGCGCGCGAACGACGCCGTCAACGGCAGGCTGAGATGGAGATCGGTGCCGATACAGATCTCGACCCTTACCTCGCGCGTGACGAAGTCCAGGACGTGACCGCCGCGACGATTCTGGGCGTCGATGAAGTGGACGTGCCCGCCGGGCACACCGATCCGCCTTCGTACGCCGGGGTGCGAAAACCGGTGACATAGCCCTCGACGTCGAGGTGCTCGACCACAGGTTCACCCCGAGCCACCTCCACGAGCAGTCGGTGCGGCTGGGACTGGCGGACCACGGTGCGGGTCACTACCCGCTCGAAGCGACCTGACATCCGCACCCCGTAAAGCAAATTGTGAGACGGCACGGAGGCCATGGTCAGCGCCGCGATCTCCGCCCGCGATGCTCGCCGCGGTGGCATCAGACGCACGTGCGGCACGAACGCGGTGACGACGGCGAAGGGTGTGCGCTGACCCCGTGTGGCCCGCCGGGCGCCACCGTCGGCGGTCAGCTGGTGCGCAACACCGTCGAGAATGAGAAGTTCGCCGTCGAGAGCGTTGAACGTGCCAAGCCCGAAGTCACCGTGCGAGAGCAACTCTTCGATAGTCATTTCGCCGTCGTAGACGCCGTCGAGGAGCGCGCTCATCACACTCGTCTGAAACACCTCGTGTCGATCGTTCAGCACCCGAGAAGTATCGGCCGGTTCCTGACCGGTAGATCAGAATTAGAGTACGGTACGTTCTCTAGTGGCAGGAGGAGGATGAGTCGGCAGTTCGTGGTCAGACTGGACGAGGTCGCCTCGGGCGATCTCGGTCTCGTGGGCGGCAAGGGCGCGAACCTGGGGGAGCTGTTTCGGGCCGGAGTGCGAGTGCCGCCGGGCTTCGTGGTGACCACCGACGCCTACGCGGACGCTCTCGCGGCCCTCCCCGGTGCCGTCGCTCCCCAGCTCGACCACGCCGTAACGGCGCCGGAAGAGCTTGGCCGGCTGCTGGAGTCGGCGCCCGTGGCGGCCGCGGTCGTGGACGCGATCGCCGCCGGCTACCGAGCGCTCGGCGCGGAGCTGGTGGCGGTGCGGTCGAGCGCGACCGCAGAGGACTTGCCCGGCGCGGCCTTCGCCGGACAGCAGGACACCTTCTTGAACGTGTCCGGAGCGACGGAGGTGGTCGATGCCGTCCGGCGCTGCTGGGCGTCGTTGTGGACGGAGCGCGCCATGGCGTACCGCAGCCGGCTCGGGTTCGACGATCGAGCCGTCCAGCTGGCGGTCGTCGTGCAGCGGATGGTCGACGCCGAGTTCGCGGGGGTGATGTTCACCGCTGACCCCGTCACCGGGGATCGCGGACTGCTGGTGATCGACGCCGCGCCGGGGCTGGGCGAAGCCGTCGTCTCGGGCTCGATCACACCGGAACACGTGGTCCTCGACAGCGCCGGGCGGGTGCTGGACCGACGGCCCGGGAGGCGTGCCGGGCAGGGCCCGGACGCGCCACACCCGCTGCCGCAGGATCTGACCATCGCCGCGCTGGACACCGAGGTGCTGCAGCAACTGGCGCAGACCGGCAGCGCCATCGCGGAACACTTCGGCCGGCCGCAGGACATCGAGTGGGCGTACGCGGCCGGAACGCTGTGGATCGTGCAGTCCCGACCGATGACCGCACTGCCGCCGCCCCCGCTCCACCTCAACCGGCTCCAACGGACGTACGGCAGCGTCTTGGCTGAACTGCTGCCGGTCCGGCCGTTCCCCATGGACATGACGACCTGGACCACGCGCGGACACGGGCGGATTCTCGTTCGCATGCTGGCGGAGATTCCCGCCCTCACCGTCGACGTCCGGCAGATGCTTCCCGAAGTGGATGGGGTCGTGCAACAGCTCATCCCACCCAGGGTCAGACCCACCTGGCGCACGCTGAGCACACCGCTACGGATGCGGTCCCGCATCCGCCGGTTCCGCCCTGACGGGTGGACGAGCGATACTCGCTTCGCCGCGTACGAGCAAGCCATCACCGATCTGAAGGCCGCGGCCCTGGAAAGCCTGACCTGGTCCGAGCTGCTCCGGCTGCCGGATCAGGCATTCGCGGCGCTCGAGGGGCTGATCGATCTGCGCGTCGACTATCTACCGAGGATGGGGGTGGACCTGGTCCGGCTGCGAGTTTGGCTCATGGTGCTCGGACTCAACGGTGCGTCCGGAGATCTGATCGCGGCGGGGCACACCCGAACCGCTGACGCCAACCGTCGGCTGGACGAACTGGCGGACCTCATCCGACACGACGCGGCCCGGCGGCAGGACTTCCTCGATCAACCGCTCCCGGCGTTGGCCGACCGCCTCGACCACGACAAGACGTTCAGCGGACTTCGTTCCGCGCTGCACGACTACACCGAGGAGTTCGGCCACCGGGAGACCACCAGCGCCTTCTTGATGTCGGCCCCCACCTGGGGGGAGGACCTTGAGCTGTTGCTGAGCACCCTGCAGGCACGGATCCGGCGACCCGCCTCACCGAGGACGTCGCCTGCTGAGGAAACCGAGCGCCGCATTCTGGCCACCCGCCGTGTCCGCTGGAGCCGAACCGGCGGGCGGCTCTCGGCCGCCATCCAAGCCGCGCGGAGCGCGATCGTCTTTCGGGAAGACACTCACTTCCACGCCGTGCGAGCGCTGCCGATCGTGCGCCGCTCGCTGCTGGAAGCCGGCAGCCGTCTCGCGCGGGCCGGGGTCCTCGAGAGCCGTGACGACATCCTGCACCTGCGGCTCACCGAAGTCACCGCCATCCCGGATCCGGACGCCGTCGACGCGGCCCAGCGGGAGGTGCTGCGCAGCACCGTCGAGCAACGTCAGCGGGCCCGAGCTGAGCTGGCCGGGGCACCCTTGATCTCTCCGGCGAGCCTTTACCGGCCCGCCTCGACCACATTCCTTGCCGCGGGTACCCCGGTCGGTGGCGGCCGGGCAAGCGGCGCCGTCCGCCTGGTTCTCGGACCCGAAGAGTTCGGTCGGTTGCAGCCCGGGGAGATCTTGGTCTGCCCCTACACCAATCCGTCCTGGACACTGCTGTTCCAGGTGGCCGCCGGCGTCGTCGTCGATACCGGCGGAGTCGGCTCCCACGCCGCCATCGTCGCCCGCGAATACGGCATCCCGGCCGTGATGGGCACGGGGAACGGCACGAAGAGGCTGCAGGACGGCCAGCGAGTCACCGTGGACGGCACGACCGGACGCGTACGGGCCGAAGAGAACTCCCGGTGACGGCGGTCGATCACCGGCGGAATCCTCGCCGGCGTGGCGAGTCGCTCGAGGTCGCCATCCTGACCGCCGCCCTGGTGGAGCTCGAGGCCGGTGGATGGTCGGAGTTCCGCATGGACTCAGTCGCCTCCCGGGCCCGGGTCAGCAAAGCCTCGCTGTACCGGCGATGGCCCGGAAAATCGGAACTGGTCACCGCCGCCGTCGAGATGTTGCGGCCGGATCCGGTCGCCCTGCCCGACACCGGGTCGCTTCGCGAGGACCTGCTCGTGGTGTTCCGATTGATCGCGGCACAGCTCAGCGGACCGGCGGGGGCCGCGCTGCGCGGCCTACTCGCCGAGACCTGGAGCGCTCCGCCTGCGTCGGGCTTTCGACAGCGGTCAGACGGACGCAGTGCGCAGCTCGTCGACCGGGTGATCCAACGCGCCGACTCGCGCGGCCAACTCCACGCCGCGGCGGTGACGCCGCTGCAGCGGGCCACTGGTCCGGCGCTGGTGCGTCACCAGTTCCTGGCTCAGGGCACTGTGTCGGACGCGTACATCGTGGACCTCGTGGACCAGGTCCTGATCCCGCTGTTTCAGTGAGCGGCCGGCCCAGCGAAACCGCCGGTACCTGGAGGGAGAAAATGGGCTCGGTGCGCTCGGAGAAGACGCCGTTGCCTGCCGAACCTCTCGACGGCAACAGTCGGCGCCGTGCTGGATCAGCGGATCGAAGGAGTGTTCATGACCGATCACCGTCCGGCCCGGCCGGGACCTGTCCGTTTGACCGGGAACAGTCGAGTGGCGTTCCGGCCGGCCACGGATGGATCGATCTCGGCCGGCCTGTGGGCCGAGCGACGCCGGGTGAATCGCGACGTCAGCGTGCCCGAGGGTTGGGACCATCTCCGCGACGCCGGCAACATCCACAACCTCGAACTCGCGGCCGGCCTGAGCACCGGCGAATACGTCAACAACCTGCCGTTCCTGGACAGCGATCTCTACAAGTGGCTCGAGGCGGTCGGATGGGCCCTGGCCGACCCCGAACTGACCGAATCGGGCGAGGTCCGGTTGAGTGAGTTCCTGCACGCCTCGCACGACCTGCTGACCAAAGTTCAGGAGGACGACGGCTACCTGGACTCACATTTCCAGGTGCGGTTCCCCGGCGAGCAGTTCCAACAACTCCAGTGGGGTCACGAGCTCTACTGCATCGGACACCTGATCCAAGCGGCGGTCGCCGTGCACCGCACCACGTCCGATGCGCGGCTCCTCGACGTCGCCCGTAGAGCGGCCGACCTCGTCACGAGGACGTTCGGGACCGAACACGGCCAGGTCGACGGTGTCTGCGGCCATCCCGAGATCGAGACGGCACTGGTCGAGTTGTTCCGCGAGACCGGCGAGCGGGCCTACCTCACCACGGCGCAGTACTTCATCGACCGCCGCGGCCACGGCCTGCTCGGCCCCGACCGCTACGGCTTGCACTACTGGCAAGACCATCTTCCGATCCGCGAGGCCTTTTCGGTCGAAGGTCATTCGGTCCGTCAGCTGTACCTCCTGGCCGGGGTTGCCGACGTGTACACCGAGACCGGTGACGACACGCTGCGGGAGGCAGCGATGAGGTTGTGGAGTGAGATGGTCGCCACCAAGACCTATCTGACCGGCGGCATCGGTGCCCACCACAGCGACGAAGCATTCGGCGACCCCTACGAGCTGCCCAATGAGCGCAGCTATTGCGAGACCTGTGCCGCCATCGCATCGGTGATGTTCTCCTGGCGGATGCTGATGATCACCGGCGAGGCCCGCTACGCCGACTTGATCGAACGGACGCTCTACAACGGCTTCCTCGGCGGACTCTCCCTGGACGGGACCAAGTTCATCTACGCCAACCCGCTGCAGGTCCGCGACGGCCACATGGCCGGCGGCCACAACGGGGACTCGGACTATGCGCGTAAGACGTGGTTCCACTGTGCCTGCTGCCCGCCCAACGTGATGCGGACGCTAGCCTCGCTGGAGCACTACGTCATGCTCAGCAACGACACCGAGATCCGGGTCCATCAATACATCCCCGGCACCTACACGGCCGCCGTCGCCGGCGGCGACGCCACGTTGAGCGTCTCCACCGAGTATCCGTGGGAGGGGCAGGTCCGTATCCGCATCGACTCCGCACCCGGTGAGGAGTGGGGACTCGGCGTACGCGTTCCACACTGGGCGAGCGCCGCGTCCGTTCAGGTCAACGGACAGCCGTCGACCACCGAATCCAAAGAAGGCTGGCTGACCGTGACCCGGAACTGGGCCGCAGGAGACACGCTCGCGCTCTCCCTGCCGCTCGACGTCCGCTTCACCCACGCCGACCCCCGCGTGGACGCAACTCGCGGCTCGATCGCTATGGAACGCGGCCCGCTCGTCTACTGCCTCGAGGCGGTCGACAACCCCGGCCAGCGATTCGACGACACCGTCATCGACACGAGCAGTGCGCCGGTGGTCGAGCATCAGGAGAACCTGCTCGGTGGCGTGACCACCATTCGGGTCCAGGGCCGTCAGCGTTCTCGGCCGGACGCAAGTTGGTGGCCGTACAGCTCGGAAGGATCGGTCAGTGGGGCGCCCCCGGACTCCCCCACCACCGCCCTGTCGGCCGTTCCCTACTTCGTCTGGGGGAACCGTGAGGAGGGTGCCATGCGCGTCTGGATCCCGACTCAGTAGTCCTCACCAAGGCCAGCTGCGCTCTGCTCGCCGCTCCCTCCCATCGGACGCCCAGCCATGAAATGACGAGGCAACCACCAGTGCAAGCGGGTGGATCAGTTGATCGGGGAGCCGGCGATCAACCAGCCCGCAGCGATGTGCTGTCGAGGGCGACGGCTGACCAGCGTCTGGGGTCATTGCTCGACGACGACCCCGATCGTCGTCTCCGCCACTGCCGTCGTGACACGGCAGCCGCTCCGGCCGCAGCCCGCGGTCGCCGGGACCTACAATGTTCTGGTTCGACGGACTACTGGCTCATCGTCGACACTCGAGTTCTACAGCCGCGCCGCCTCGAAGACTCAACCGCTGAACGCTCCCTGGCACGGTCCCCCTGGTCCACCATGGTGAGCTTTCGACCTGGTCCGGAGGGATGGGCCATTCCCGCTGCGACCGCGATACACCTCGCGCTACTCGTCCGAGGTGCAGCTCCTCCGACACGAACGGATCGTCACCGTGACCATCACGTCAGGCATCGCCGACACCGTCGCCTCGCTACGCGCTGAGGTCGCGGCATTGCACGCCGAACTTCCGCGCTGGGGATTGGTGGTGTGGACCGCCGGCAACGTGTCGGCCCGGGTTCCGGGCCACGATCTGCTGGTGATCAAGCCCTCCGGCATCGGCTACCACGAGCTCAGCCCGGAGGCGATGGTCGTCACCGACCTGGAGGGCCGACTCGTCGACGGTGAGCGGTCGCCCTCCTCCGACACCGCCGCACATGCGTACGTATACGCTCACATGCCCGAGGTCGGCGGGGTCGTGCACACCCACTCGACCTACGCGACGGCCTGGGCCGCCCGCGGCGAGGCCATCCCATGCGTGCTGACGATGATGGGCGACGAGTTCGGAGGAGAGATCCCGATCGGCCCGTTCGCGCTGATCGGCGACGAATCCATCGGTCGGGGCATCGTGCAGACCCTACGCGCCCATCGCTCGCCCGCCGTGTTGATGAAGAACCACGGGCCGTTCACCATCGGGCCTACGGCCAGGGACGCGGTGAAGGCCGCCGTGATGTGCGAGGAGGTCGCACGAACGGTGCACATAGCCCGCCAGCTCGGCGAGCCGCTCGCCATCGCGCAGACGGACATCGACTCCCTGTACGCCCGCTACCAGAACGTCTACGGCCAGACCACCGAGAAGAGATGATCATGAGAAACACTGCCGGCGTCTGGTTCCTCACGGGGAGCCAGGGCCTCTACGGCCCGGAGACCCTCGACCAGGTCGAGCAGCAGTCACGCGCGATCGTCGATCAGCTGAACGCGGCAGGGACGCTTCCCATGAGCGTGACCTGGCAGCCGGTGTTGACCGACTCCAGCGCCATCCGCAAGATCATTCTGGCCGCCAACGCAGACCCGGACTGCGTCGGCCTGATCGCCTGGATGCACACGTTCTCCCCGGCCAAGATGTGGATCACCGGGCTCGACGCCCTGAAGACACCGTTCCTGCATCTGCACACGCAGGCGAACGTGTCACTGCCGTGGGCCTCGATCGACATGGACTTCATGAATCTCAACCAGGCCGCGCACGGCGACCGGGAGTTCGGCTACATCCAGACCCGGCTCGGCGTCCCCCGGACGACGATTGCCGGCCACGTCTCCGACCCGACGATCCAGGCCCGGATCGCCGACTGGCAGCGAGCCGCACGCGGCGTCGCCGCGACTCGCAGTCTCAAGCTCGCCAGGTTCGGCGACAACATGCGCGACGTCGCCGACACCGAGGGCAGCAAGGTCGAGGCTGAGCTGCGGTTCGGGGTCTCGGTGAACACCTACGGCGTGAACGACCTGGTCGAGCGGGTCGACGCAGTGACCGAGGCCGAGGTGGGCGACCTGCTGGCGCAGTACGAGGATGCGTACGACATCGCACCGGATCTGCTGCCCGGCGGCGACCGGCACGAGTCACTCCGCTACGGCGCCAAGATCGAAGGCGGCCTTCGCTCCTTCCTCACCGAGGGCGGCTTCGGTGCGTTCACCACCAACTTCCAGGATCTCGGCGGGCTCCGACAACTGCCAGGACTGGCCTGCCAGCGGCTGATGGCTGAGGGCTACGGGTTTGGCGGCGAGGGGGACTGGATGACCTCGGTGATGGTGCACACCATCAAAGCGATAGGCGAGGGCGGCGCAGGCGGCACGTCGTTCATGGAGGACTACACCTACCATTTCGGCCCGGGCACCCCGAAGATCCTGGGCGCCCACATGCTGGAGGTCTGCCCCAGCATCGCCGCCGACGAGCCCCGGGTCGAAATCCACCCGCTCGGCATCGGCAATCGGGAGGATCCGGTCCGGCTCGTGTTCGACGCCGCTGCCGGCTTCGCCACGGTGCTCGGGATCTGCGATCTCGGCGATCGCTTCCGGCTCGTGCTCAACGAGGTCGACGTGGTGCCGCCCGACGAGCCGCTGCCCGCGCTGCCCGTCGCCCGTGCGGTCTGGGCGCCACGTCCCGACCTCGCCACCTCCGCCGAGTCCTGGATCAGCGCGGGAGGACCTCACCACACGGTGCTGTCCACCGCTGTCAGCACCGATCAGCTGGTCGACTTCGCCAACCTGCTCGGCGTCGAACTGCTGATCATCGACGGTGCCACCGACCGGCGGGACTTCGCCGACCGGATCCGCTGGAACCAGGCCTACTACCGACTGGCGCAGGGCTTCTAGGCGATGGCCGATCATGCTCGCGACACCGTCGTCGATGGTCGCACAGCGCTCGGGATCGAGTTCGGCTCCACTCGAATCAAGGCCGTTCTGATCGGCCCGGACCACCAACCGTTGGCGGTCGGCAACCATGACTGGGAGAACCAGCTGGTCGACCGATCGTGGACATACTCGATGGACGCGGTCCGGTCCGGTTTGCAGGCCTGCTACGCCAAGCTGGCGTCCGACGTGCAGCAGCGTCACGGCGTCGAGCTGACCACCGTCGGAGTGCTCGGCGTGTCGGCCATGATGCACGGCTACTTGGCTCTCGACGCCGACGGTGAGCTGCTCACGCCGTTCAGGACCTGGCGTAACACGAACACCGGCGACGCTGCCGAGCGCTTGAGCGCCGAGTTCGGGCACAACATTCCGCACCGGTGGAGCGTTGCGCACCTCTACCAGGCGATCCTGGACCGGGAAGACCATGTCGAGCGGCTGGACCGTTTGACCACCTTGGCCGGCTGGGTTCACTGGCAGCTCAGCGGCGACCAGGTACTCGGCATCGGTGACGCCAGCGGCATGTTCCCCATCGACATCGGCATCCGTAACTACGACGCGACAATGCTCGATACCTTCAACCGGCTCGCGGCCGAGAGCGGCGTCAACCTCACCCTGTCCGCGCTGCTGCCCGCGATCAAGCTGGCCGGAGATCCGGCGGGTGAGCTCACCGAGGCCGGTGCGCGGCTACTGGACCCGACCGGCAGGCTGCAACCGGGCATACCGCTGTGCCCACCCGAGGGCGACGCCGGCACGGGCATGGTGGCGACCAACTCGGTCGCGCCCCGAACCGGGAACGTCTCCGCCGGCACAAGTATTTTCGCGATGGTCGTCCTGGAGCACGCGCTGAGTGAGGTACATCGCGAGCTCGACCTGGTGACTACGCCGGCGGGCGACCCGGTCGCGATGGTGCACTGCAACAACGGAGCGAGCGAGTTGAACGCCTGGGCCGGCCTTTTCGCGGACTTCGCCACGGCCCTTGGCACCGACGCGAACAGGGCCACGGTCTTCGAGACCCTCGTCACCGCCGCGCTGGACGGTGCCCCCGACGGCGGCGGGTTGATGGCTTTCAACTACCTGTCCGGGGAACCGATCACCAACTGCGAAGAAGGACGGCCACTGTTCTTCCGCTCACCGGACAGCACCCTCGACCTCGGCACCTTCGTCCGCACCCAGTTGTATTCCGCGCTCGCCACCCTCCGCATCGGAATGGACGTGCTGCAACACGAAGAGCGCGTCGGCCTGGACGTGATGTTCGCCCACGGCGGGCTGTTCAAGACCAAGGGCGTGTCCCAGCGCTTCCTCGCCGCCGCGATCGACACCCCGGTCTCGGTCGGCGACCTGGCCGCCGAAGGCGGCGCGTGGGGTATCGCGGTGCTTGCCGCTTTCCGGGCCCGCCGAGGCGACGAGCAAAGCCTGGCGGCCTACCTCTCCACTCAGGTGTTCACGGGCGCCGCACCGCACACCGTCCAGCCGGAGCCGGACGACGTGTCCGGGTTCAACACTTTCATGCAGCGGTACCAGGCTGCCCTGCCGGTTCTCCGCGCGGCCGTTACCGCAAGTTGATACACGAAGCGAGAACGACCTCAACCTCGCGAGGTGACTCGGTGTCGGACCAGGCCAAAGGACTCGGCGCCCCCAGCAGGATTCGAACCTGCGACACAAGGTTTAGGAAACCTTTGCTCTATCCCCTGAGCTATGGGGGCCGCCGACCAGGCTAGCGGCCCGCCGTTCACTGCACCGTCTGGTGCACCCCTCGATGTTTCAGCCCGGTTCAGTGCGACTCGTGCTCTTTCTGGAGCTTGGCGACCTCGGCATGGACAACCTCCATGTCGAGCTCCTTGACCGCCTCGACGACCTGCTTGAGGGCCGGGCCCGGAAGGGCGCCGGCCTGGTTGAAGACGAGCACGCCCTCGCGGAAGGCCATCAGGGTAGGGATGCCCTCGATGCCCAGCTGGCCGGAGAGCTGCTGATTGGCATCGGTGTCCAACTTGGCGAAGGTGATGTCGGAGTACTCCTCCGAGGCCTTCTCATAGATCGGGGCGAAACGCTTACAGGGACCACACCAATCGGCCCAGAAGTCGACCAGCACGATGTCGTTACTGGTGACGGTCTCCTCGAAGCTCGCGGAGTCGATATTCAGGGTGGCCATGTCAGTCCTCTAGGCGTTGTCGGTCAGGTGAACAATTGGTCCCTTCAACCGCAATTGGCGCGGTGATATTCCCTTCGCCGGAGAGCTCAGTCGACAAGTAGACTCTTGGGTTCCGCGCGGCGTACCCGGGCAACGGCAACTTCTCGATCCTCAGGACTACTTGATCGCGACGAGCCGACGCATCGGAATCGCCACCTCGACCGGACCGCGCCGCTTGACCCGATCCTCGAGCAGCTCGGTCGCCGCCAGAATCCGCGAGTGACGGGTTTGTGGCAGATACAACGCCGACAACATCAGCTCGGCGTCGGCGCGGGTGGCGACGGTGAAGCTGTAGCGCTCACGGGCGTCCTCGACGCGCCTCATGCCGTGGGCGAGCAGCGTCCGTGCGAACCCGGTCAGCTCCACTGGGCCCGGAAACTGTGGCTTGGTCCGGAGCCGAGCGTTGATCCGTGAGAGCACCCGCAGATCCCGAGGAGCCAGGGGACGCAACGCCGGAGCGATGGCGGCGAGCACCCCGCCGGGCCGCAGCACCCGGCTGATCTCGGAGATGACCCGGTCCAACGGCTGGACCACCACGAGCCCGATCGAGCTGGTCACGGCGTCCACCGACCGGTCGGCGAAGGGCAGGCTCAAGGCGTCGGCCCGCACCCAGGGCCCGGGGCCCCGCTCGGCCGCGAGCCGCAGTTCCTCGGCGGACAGGTCGAGGCCGATCACCATCCGACCGGGCTGTACGAGTTCCCGCGACATCGGCCCCGAGCCGCAGGCCACGTCGAGCACCACACCCGACCCGGGCGAGACCGCTCGGGCGAGCCACCGGTACGGAGAATGAGAGTGCTCCCCGGCGAAGGAGCGCGACAAGACGGCCTCGATCACCCCGGCCCGTTCGCGATGGAACGTCGCCAGATACGGGCGCCAGACCAGACCGGCATCGCTCACCGCGATGTCAGATCAGACCCGGGTCACGAACAAGTGGGAAGCGGCCTCGCGATCGATCTCGCACCCCGGTGATCCATCCACGAGCAGCCGGACGCCGAGGCCACCCGGCTCGGCCGCCACGGAGACCCCGGGCTGCACTCCGGCCTGCCGCAAGGTGCCCATCATGTCCACGTCCTTCTGGATCTCTTCACTCATCCGCTGGATCACGAGGCGGACCGGAGCCACCCCGCCGGTTCGCACCGCCTCGTCCAACTGCTCGTTGCCGGCCCGGAAGTCCTCGGGCGCTCCGGCCACGCCCAATTCGGCCAGACCCGGGATGGGGTTTCCGTACGGCGATTCGGTCGGTGCGTTCAGCAGGACGACCAGGCGCCGCTCGACGTCCTCGGAGATGACGTGCTCCCACCGGCAGGCCTCATCGTGGACCTTCTCCCAGTCGAGCCCGATCACGTCGATCAGCAGCCGTTCGGCCAGCCGGTGCTTGCGCATGACCCGAGTCGCCCGGCTCCGGCCTTCGTCGGTCAATTCCAGATGACGATCGCCTTGCACATGGACGAGATTGTCACGCTCCATCCGCGCCACCGTCTGCGAAACGGTCGGGCCGCTCTGGTGCAGTCGCTCGGCGATCCGAGCCCGGAGCGGGACGATGCCCTCCTCCTCGAGCTCGTAGATGGTGCGAAGGTACATCTCCGTCGTGTCGATCAGGTCGCTCACGCTATCTCTTCTCTCTCCTCCGCGGGTGCCGCCCGGGGCGTCTCCGCCTCGTTGGGGCCCCGTGCAAGATTAGAACATGAGTGCAGCACCCGGCCCTGCGATCTGGTGGATGCGTCGCGACCTGCGTCTGGGCGACAACCCCGCCCTCCGCCGCGCCATCGACGACGGTGAGGGTGTGCTGCCGTTGTTCGTGCTCGACCCGACACTGCTCGCCTCGGCCGGTACCGCGCGGCGGGCCTGGCTGATGGCCGCCCTGCACGTCCTCGACGACGAACTGCGCAGCGCCGGTGGTCCCGGACTCAGTGTGGTCCGCGGCCGGCCCTCGTCCGCGGTGCCGCGCGTCGCGAAGGCGGTCCAGGCCACCTCCGTCCACGTCGCTGCCGACTTCGCGCCGTACGGATTGCGCCGTGACCGGCAGGTCGCCGACGCCCTGGCCGAACAGGGTTGCGAGCTGATCACCACCGGATCGCCGTACGCGGTCGCCCCCGGGACCCTGTTCAACAAGTCGGGTGGGCCCTTCCAGGTCTTCAGCCCCTTTCACCGGACCTGGATGGAACACGGGGTCCACCAGCCGGCTCCGGATGTCCGCGCGACGACCGTGGACTGGATCGCAGCCGAGAACCGGGTCGAGGTCCCGGCGGCCGGCGCCGATCTGATCAAGGTCGTCGGCGAAACCGTGGCGCTCCGGACCTGGCACGAATGGCTGGACCGGGACCGCAACGGGGCGAGCGACTACCAGAAGATGAACAACTTCCCCGGACCGGACGCCACCTCGCATCTGTCCAAGGCCCTGCGCTGGGGACATGTTCATCCCCGCACGGTGTTGCACGACCTCTCCGCGAAGCGGTCCAAGGGGGCGCTGGCGTTGGCCCGACAGATCGCCTGGCGGGACTTCTTCGCCGACGTGCTCTTCCATCGGCCGGATGCGGTCAGCGAGCCGGTCAAACCGGAATACAAGCGGATGACGTCCGACGAACCCGACGACAGTCCCACGGCCGCCGAGCGGCTCAAAGCCTGGCAGGAAGGGAGAACCGGCTATCCGCTGGTCGACGCCGGCATGCGGCAGCTGCTGGCCGAGAACTGGATGCACAATCGGGTCCGGATGGTGGTCGCCTCGTTCTTGATCAAGGACCTGCACATCGGCTGGTGGCACGGAGCGGACTGGTTCATGGAGCAGCTGCACGACGGCGACATCGCCCAGAACCAGCTCAACTGGCAGTGGGTGGCCGGCTGTGGCACCGACGCCGCCCCCTTCTTCCGGGTGTTCAACCCGACCGGCCAGGCCCAGAAGTTCGACCAGGACGGGAGCTACATCAAGCGGTACGTCCCCGAGCTCGCCGATCTGCCCGCCGAGCACCTGCACGAGCCGTGGAACGCCCCGGACGGGCCGCCTACCGATTACCCGAAGCCCATCGTGGATCACGCCGACGAGCGCAAGGAGGCCTTGCGCCGCTACGAGGTCACGCGGGACTGATTGTTTGAGTTCGCTTTGGAATCGCACTCAGTTCGCGAGCGAACTCAAGAAAAGGAGTTTCAACAACCGGGCCACTTCGTCGGCGACGGCGTCTCGGGCGGGGGCGAGGTACCTGCGGGAGTCGACCACGTCGTGATCATGGTCGAGGGCGGCCCGGAGCGCCTTCGTGAAGGCGACATTCAGCTGGGTGGCGATGTTGATCTTGGCCAGGCCGGCGCGGGCGGCGCGGACCAGGTCGTCGTCGGGCACGCCGGAGGCTCCGTGCAGGACCAGCGGAACGTCGACTGCGGCGCGCAGGGCGACGATCAGCTCCAGGTCCAGCTCGGCGGTCGGCACGATCATGGCGTGCGAGCTGCCCACGGCCACGGCCAGGGCGTCGACTCCGGTACGGGCTGCGAACTCTGCCGCCTGGTCCGGATCAGTGCGAGCCCCAGGGGCGTGCACCCCGTCCTTGCCTCCGACCTCGCCCAGCTCGGCCTCCAGGTCGACGTCATGATCATGGCAGTACGCGGCCATCGCGACCGTGGCGGCCAGGTTCTCCTCGTACGGCAGCGCCGAGGCGTCGAACATCGTGGAGGTGACGCCCAGTTCGACCGCGTGTCGGATCAGATCCACCTCGGTGGAGTGATCGAGGTGCACCACGGCCGGCACCGCCGCGGCCCGGGCCAGGGCCAGGGTGGCGCCCAGGATCGGCTCCAGCGTGCCGTGGTAGCGAACCGCGTTCTGGGAAATCTGCAGGACGACAGGGAGCCCCACCCGTTCGGCGCCGGCGACGATCGCCTCGGCGTGTTCCAGGCTGAACACATTGAAGGCCCCGACCGCGCGGCCCGCCGAGGCGGCCGGCACCAACAGCTCGGTGAGCCGGGCCAACATCAGCGGGCCACCCACTCCCCGCGGTGCATGACCAATTGCAGATCCCCCTGGTCGTCGAGCACACAGAGATCGGCCCAGGCGCCCGGCTCCACCACCCCCGCGCCGATCAACCGGTGTCCGCGAGCCGGCGTGGTGGCCGCCATCCGCGCGACGTCCGGAACGGGCACCCCCTGGCCGACCAGGAACCGCACGGCCCCCGCCATGGTGAGCGTCGAGCTGGCGATCGCTCCGAGCGATCCGTCGGTGTTGATCAAGCGGGCTTGGCCGTCCCGTAGCGCGACCCGCAGAGCGCCGAGCCGGAACTCGCCGTCGGGCATCCCGGCCCCGACGAACGCATCGGTGATCAACGCGACCCGATCCGGTCCGGCGGTCGCGATGATCATGAGCAGAACGTCGGGATGCAGGTGGAAGCCGTCGCTGATCATTTCCAGCACCGGGCCCGGATCGGTGAGCAGGCGCGGGATCGGACCCGGATCGCGATGGTGGATCGGACGCATGGCGTTGAAGAGGTGGGTGACCACGCTGGCACCGCCCGCCACAGCGTCGGCGGCGATCGTGGCATCGGCATCGCTGTGTCCGAAGGCCACCGTCACCCCCGCCGCGGTGAACCGGGCCAGGGCGGCATCGGCACCAGGGAGTTCGGGGGCCATGGTGATCATGGCCAACGTTCCCTCCGCCGCCGCCAGCAGTTGATCAACACTGGCACCGTCCGGCGGGCGCAGCAGCCGCGGATCGTGGGCGCCGGCCTTCTCCGGGGAGAGGAACGGGCCCTCGAGATGGATGCCGGCGAAGTGGCCGTCCCGGACGAGCGGGCGGAGCGTGCGGATTTGCTCGCACAGAACGTCGACCTCGGCGGTGACCAGACTGGCGAAGCTCGTGGTGGTACCCCCGCGCAGGTGAAAGGCCCGCCCGGTCAGCACAGACTCCGGGTCCCGATCGGTGTAGTCCCCGCCCCCGCCGCCGTGGCAGTGGGTGTCCACGAAACCCGGGACCACCCAGCCCGACAGCTCGTCGTCGGGCGTACCGGTGAGCTCGGTGCCGACGGCCAGGAGCCGGCCGCCGCGCACCCGCACCGTGGCGTCGGTGAGCACCTCGGTTCCGGTGACCAGCCGTTCACATCGGAGCAGCCGCTCGTCCGACCCGATCATGGTGGCCGAACATAGCACCATTCGGCTCGGTCGATCTGGCGGAGCAGACCCTGAGCCGACTGGCTGCGACCACGACGTGGAAACACCGTTGACCAGCGACGGATCCGCGCATAGCTTTGAGGCACACGGGAAGGAGGTGGTCCAAGGATATGAGTGATTTATGGACTTGTGAGGTGGCGGCCAGCTAGCCGTTCCTGGGACTACTCGGTCGTAACGGCCGGCTAATCCACAGCCAACACCCGAACCCGCGAACGCCGGACTTGTCCCCCGGCCTCGTCTGCCCAAATCGTTTGGAACGACGTGCCCGTTCGCGGGTTCGTCCATGTCCGGCCGCTGCTGGTGGCCCGTAGCCTGACGTTCGTGCCCGACCCTTCGGAACAACGCCTGGTCGAGGTCCCGCCCGAACGCTTGCCGGGATGGCTCGCGCGGTTCGCCGAGCGCCACGGGGAGCCGTCGGTCTCGTCGAACGAGGACGGGCAGACCGTCGAACTCGAGGCCCCCGACGGCGCCGTAGCTACCGTCGAGGTGCCGTTTCCCCCGTTGGCTGCGGGCGCCGGCTCGTCGGCCGATCTCCTCGCACACGTGGGGTCTGACCGTACCGTCGGGGTGCTGCTCGTCCGCCGCGGCGGATATGCCGTCGGTCGGTTCGTCGGTCGGGAGCTCGCGGAATCGAAGGTCGGCTCGAGCTACGTGCAAGGACGCAGCAAGGCCGGCGGATGGTCCCAGCAGCGCTTCGCCCGGCGTCGGGCCAACCAGGCGCGCGGAGCCTACGAGGACGCCGCCGACGTGGCCGCGCGCATTCTGCTTCCTCGAGCCGCCGAGTTGGCGGCCCTCGTGACCGGGGGCGACAAGGCGGGCCTCCGCCAGGTCTTGGCCGATCCGCGTCTCGAACCGCTGCGCGCCCTGGTCCTGCCTCGGGTGCTGTCGGTGCCTGATCCACGGCTCGCGGTGCTCTCCGCCACCCCCGATCAGTTCCTCGCCGTCCGCATCAGGCTGAACGCTTCGGCCTGATGCTCAGGGCGCGAGCCGAGTGACCGACCAGCCGGCGTCCTGCCGCCGGTACGCGAGCCGATCGTGCATCCGGCTCGGCTGGCCCTGCCAGAACTCGATCAGGTCGGGCTCGACGAGATAACCGCCCCAGTGTTCCGGGCAAGGCACGTCGCTGCCCTCGAAGCGTTGCTCGGCGGCCCGATAGGAGTCGGTCAGGGCTTCGAGCGAGGCCACCACGCTGGACTGGGCGGACGCCCAGGCGCCCACCTGGGATCCGCGCGGGCGAGAGGCGAAGTAGGCCTCCGACTCCTCCCGGGACACTCGCCGGGCCGACCCCTCGACCCGGACCTGACGCTGCAGCGGATACCAGCCGAAGAGCAGCGCCGCGTACGGGTTGCGCGCCAGCTCCTCTCCCTTGCGCGAGTCATAGTTGGTGAAGAAGACGAATCCGGTCCGGTCGAAGCCCTTCAGCAGCACGGTACGTGCGCTCGGTCGGACCCCGATCGACGTGGCCACCACCATCGCGGTCGGCTCGGGCAGCACGCCGCGCTCCTTGGCGGCGAAAGCCTCCCCCAACCAGCTGTCGAACAACGCGTACGGGTCCGCTGGCGCCAACTCCTCGAGCAGGTGCTCTCCGTCGTAGTCGACGCGTTCGCTGGGCAGGTCGGGCATGAGCGCAGTCTGACAGTCGGGGTACGGATGGAAGAATCGGTCGGCGTGACCACCCTGGAGATCCCCGCCGACCTGCTGCCGACCGACGGGCGGTTCGGCTGTGGACCGGCCAAGATCCGGCAAGACGCGGTCGCGGCGCTCGCCTCGGACGGGTCGCGACTGCTCGGGACCTCACACCGCCAGGCCCCCGTGAAGAATCTCGTCGGAGCGGTACGCGACGGAATCGCGGATCTCTTCTCCCTCCCCGAGGGGTACGAGGTCGCGCTCGGCAACGGCGGCTCGTCGCTGTTCTGGGATCTGGCGGTGTGTTCGTTGATCGAGCGCCGTAGCGCGCACGCCAGCTTCGGAGAGTTCTCGGCCAAGTTCGCTGCGGCCGCCGGGGCGGCACCCCATCTGGACGCCCCGGACCTGGTGACGGCTCCGGTGGGGTCGGCGGTACTCCCGGCCGCCGTGGCCGGCGCGGACACGTACGCCTGGGCGCACAACGAGACCTCGACCGGTGCCCTCGCCCCCGTGCGGCGGATCGCCGGAGTCGACGAGGGTGCCCTGATGGTCGTCGACGGCACGTCGGCGGCTGGTGGGGTCGCGGTCGACGTGGGCCAGACCGACGCGTACTACTTCGCGCCGCAGAAGAGCCTCGGCTCCGACGGCGGCCTGTGGCTGGCCCTGCTGTCCCCCGCCGCCCTGGAACGAGCGGAGCGGCTCCGGGCCTCGGACCGCTGGATCCCGGACTCGTTGAGCCTGTCCGTCGCCGTGACCAACTCCCGGCAGAACCAGACCATGAACACGCCGGCGATCGCCACGCTTTACCTGCTGCACGCCCAGTTGGACTGGCTGAACGGCCAGGGCGGGCTCGATTTCGCGGCCGCCCGGACCGCCGAATCGGCCCGGCGGATCTACACCTGGGCGGAGGCTTCAGAGGTCGCCGTGCCGTTCGTCGCCGACGCGGACAGCCGCTCGCCGGTGGTGGCGACCATCGACTTCGTCGACGTCGACGCCGCCGCGATCGCCCGAACGCTGCGGGCCAACGGGGTGGTGGACACCGAGCCCTACCGCAAGCTCGGGCGCAACCAACTGCGGATCGGGATGTTCCCCAACATCGAACCCGACGACATCAGCGCTCTGATCGCCTGTATCGACTGGGTCGTCGAACGGCTCTGAGGTAGCCCGAGCTCACCGCCTGCCGAGCAGGATCACGGCCGCAGCGGCCAGCACGGCCACGCCGGCGGCCAGACCGACCGCCACCAGGGTGCCTTGAGGATTCTCGGGGGCGATCGGCGCGTCGATGTCCTCGCCGCCCCCGGGTTCGGCACTGGGGGAGGGCGTCGGAGTCGGCGTCGGCGGAGGCGAGGCGCTCGGGGTGGGGGTGTCCAGAACCGACGTGGGCACGGGGATCCGGTAGACCTTCGAGCGGAGGCCTTCGCTGCCAACCAGCAGGTGATCGCCGTCGAGGTCCATCGTGATCGTCTCGCCCTGCGGTTGCAGCGGCAGCGGCGCCTGCGCCACGACGTCGTAGGAGTCCGCGTCGAGCATCTCCACCGAGACGTACGTGCGCAGCGCGATCCTTTCGCCGTCGGGCAGGAATGTCCCGTCGGTGACGAACGCCGGCGCGTTGCCGACCCGTCGGAGTTCGTTGACACCGCTCCGGGACAAGTTGACGGGCGCTCGATAGATCCCGCCCCTGACTTCCTTGGTGACGAAGTAGAGCCGGCCGCGACCGTCGATCAGCATCGTCTCGGCGTCGTGCGCCCCGTCGGGGTAGCTGAAGTCGTAGCTCCGGTAGGAGCGGGTGTCGTCGTTCGGCTCGGGATTGTCGATGGCGAACACCGTGATGGAGTCCCGCCGCTTTCCGTTGTCTCCGATGTCGGCCAGGAAGAGCCGGTTGTCGTCCATCGCCAACGCCTCGATGTCGACGGGATCGGCCAGGAAACGTACGGTCCCCTTGGTGTCCCCCTTGCCGTTGATCCCGTACGCGACACCGGAGGAACCGGAGTCGTTGACGGTCCAGTAGAGCTTGCCGGTGGTGTCGGTCGCCAATCCCGACGACTCGGTGATCCGCCGGTCCGTGATCGTGAAGGCGACCTCGTCCGCGGCGGCGGCGTAGGCCGGGAGCCACAGCGCCGCGAGGGCCGCCAGCAGCACGGCGAGCACGCGCACCGGCAACGGGCGCGTCACGATCATGACAGGGATCCTCCTTCGGGGCGCACGAACCGGCCCGAACGGAGATTACGCGATCAACCTGGCCGGGACGACTTTCACATGCCATCCACAGAAAGCTCGTTTAGCATTCAACGATGGAGATCCTGGGTCTGCCCCTTCATCCGCTGATCATCCACGCGGTCGTGGTCCTGGTCCCGCTCGCGGCCCTCGGCGGGATCGCCATCTCGTTACTGACCTGGGCCAGAAAGCGCTACGGATCGCTGGTTGTGGTCGGCGCCTTCGGTGCGGCGGTGAGCACCTACGTCGCCCAGCTCGCTGGCCAAAACCTCTACAACAGCCTGCAGCAGCGATCGGCAGCATTGGAGTTCCACGCCTCGATCGGGACCCAGTTGCTGTTGTGGGTGATCCTGCTCTTCGTGGGCACGGTAGTGCTGATGCTGGCTCAGCGCCTGATCGACCAGGAGAAGCCGCGCGGCCGGGTCGCCTTGATTGCGGGCGCGGTGCTCACGGTGGCGATGGCCATCGTGTGCACCGTCCAGGTCGTGCGCATCGGCCACGCCGGCTCTTTCGCCGTCTGGGGCTAGCCGAGCTCCCCCCAGAGCGCGGCCACGACCACGATCACCACCAACCCCACCAGGACGCCGGAGACGATCAGTCGACGCGCCCGGGGGTTCACCAGCTCAGGATAGGCCGCGCGGACCAGGCGGCCCACTACCGTGTTCCCCATGGAGTCGGCGACCGGCGAACTCCGGCTGTACGCGATCGGGATCGACGAAATGCGCGGCATCATCGGGGCCGATCCCGAACACGTCGACGCCTTGCGCACCGCGGCGTGGCGCGCCTTCGAGCCGGAGCAGCCGCCGGCTCGGACGGGTCTGATCGGCAAACTCGGGCCCATCTTCCGGCGGCCGCCCGCGGCGCCGGTGATCTCGCCGACCCAACCTGAACCACAAGACGTCGATGCTCTGCTGGCCGGCGCCTACATCGCTCACGACCGGATGGGGGCGACCTGGCGGGTCTTGGAGTCGCTGGTCCACTCCCGGGCCTGGGGTTCCACCAAGATGGCGCTGACCACGCAAGCACTGGACGACCTGGACTTCGCCCTCGCTCGCGGAGGGGTCTCCTCATCGGTCGGTCTGCGGCACCTGCTCGATCGCTCCACCGGCGTGACGCTCCTGCCCGTCGAGGGGCTGACGGTCGGTTGGCACAGCTATGACCAGGCGTTGGCCATGGCCGGGGCGTACCGGACCGCCATGCCCCAGATCAAGTCCCGGGAACAGCAAGAGATGATCTCGGGCCTGGTCACCTGGCTCGACGGTTTCGTGCCCTGGGCCCAGGTCGCCGTCAGCCTGCGACGACCGACACCGGACCTGGTCGGTTTCTGGGCTGGCTGGTGAGGTCCGCACGTTCACGCTCTGACTGCCTTCAGCCCGCTTGCCGGCGCCGCAGGATGAGCCCGGATCGCACACTGTCGATGAACCAGTCGGGCTCGTCGAAGACGTGATCGGCTCCGAAGTGCAGCAGTGCCCAGCCCGCGTTCTGCAGACTCGTCCACTTGCGCCGGTCGTGATTGAACTGCGGCCTGTTCTCGGCCCTGTGCACCTCGCGACCGTCGATCTCGATGCCGAGTTTGAGCGCCTCGAATCCGACGTCGACGAAGTAGAGCGCCGCACCGCACCGCACGGGAACATTTCCGCGCCAGCCCGTGATGCCGGCATCGCGTAGCAGCCGGTGGCCCTCCCGCTCCGCTTCCGACCAGGGCTCGTCACGTGAGTCGGCGAGCATCGCCCGGCGCGCGTGGTTACCCGGCCGCTTTGACGTCAGCCGAAGGGCCTCGGCCATCTCGTCCAGGCTGGCCAGCCGAAGTCTGAGGACGCGATCAATGCCCTCGCCACCGACCGCCGGCACGAGATCGAGTGCCGTCAACGCCGGCACGGTGACCCGGAGGTTGTCGAGGTCGGCAACAAGTTCCGGGCACAGTCGCTCCCGGGTCAGAGCGAAGCCAGGTCGTGAGGAGCGACCGGTTGAGACGGACATGGACACGACCGGAACCGCAATCTCGGGCCAGAAGGTGAGTCGGGCAGCCGAGCGGCCGGTAAGAACACCATCGGGAATCCACTCCGACGCGGCCCGGATGCGCACCTCCGGAGTCGCGGCGTGCTGCCATCGGCAGAAGACGCCCGGAGCCAGCGAGCGCAGCACGCCTTCGCGAACCATCCGCTCAGCGGTGCGGCGGAGTTCGGGCCGACGGCGAGCCGTAAAGACTGCATGGTGATCGAGTTGGCGCTCGATCTCCCGGCGGGCCAACATGAGCACGACTCTGAGCCAGCGGGGAGCACTTCAGGGACCCGGTCGCGCCGATCTGTGGACGACTCCGAATGGGTTCGTCCTGCACCGTGACGCAAATCTGGTTCGCACGCCTCTCATGCTGCCGAATGCGGCTTCCTCGACCCGTGCTCGCCAGGATTGCGTCACGGATTCACCGCACCGACCTCAGGGCGTCACGACCAGGACCAGATCGCCGCCTTCGACCTGCTGGATGGAGCCGAGGGCGAGCCGCTGGACGGTGCCGGCGATCGGTGCGGTGATCGCCGCCTCCATCTTCATCGCCTCGATGGTGGCCACGGTGGCTCCGGCCTCGATCTCGTCGCCCTCGGCCACGGTCACCGTCACCACACCCGCGAATGGGGCCGCGACGTGTCCCGGATTGCCCGAGTCGGCCTTCTCCGCGGCCTTCACGTCCACGGTGACCGATTTGTCCCGGACCCGGATCGGACGCAGCTGCCCGTTGATGGTGCACATGACGGTCCGCATGCCGCGTTCGTCGACCCGACCGATCGCCTCCACGCCCAGGATCAGACTCACGCCCTTGCCGATCCGGACGGTGTGCTCATCGCCGGGCCGGAGCCCGTACAGGTAGTCGAGCGTGCTCAGCCGCCCGATGTCCCCATAGGTCTCCCGAGCGGCGGTGAACTCCTTGGTCGGCCCGGGGAAGAGCAGCCGGTTCAACGTCATCTGGCGGGTCCGGCCCTTGTCGTCCAGAGCGGCCGAATCCTCCTCGGACAGCTCCACGTCACGCTTGGGCACCGCGCGGCCGGCGAGGGCCTTGGTCCGGAACGGCTCGGGCCAGCCGCCGGGCGGGTCACCGAGTTCACCGCTGAGAAACCCGATCACCGAGTCGGGGATGTCGTAGTTCTGCGGGTTCTCGGCGAAATCCTCGGGGTCCGCCCCGGCCGCCACCAGCTGCAGCGCCAGGTCGCCCACCACCTTCGACGACGGGGTCACCTTGGTGGGCCGGCCGAGGATGTTGCTGGCGGCGGCGTACATCGCCTCGATCGCCTCGAACTTCTCTCCCAGTCCGAGGGCGATGGCCTGCTGTCGGAGATTGGAGAGCTGTCCGCCGGGGATCTCGTGGTCGTAGACGCGTCCGGTCGGACTGGGCAGGCCCGACTCGAAGGGGGCGTAGACCTTGCGCATCGCCTCCCAGTACGGCTCGAGGTCCATCACCGCGCGCAGATCCAGATTCGTCGCCCGCTCGGTGTTGGCGAGTGCCGCCACCAGGGCCGACGCCGGAGGTTGCGAGGTCGTGGCCGCCATCGGTGCGCTGGCCACGTCGACCGCGTCCACGCCGGCGTCCACCGCGGACAGGAGGGTGGCCAGTTGTCCACCGGCGGTGTCATGGGTGTGCAGGTGGACCGGAAGATCGAACCGATCCCGGAGCGCTGAGACGAGCGTGCGGGCGGCGGGCGGACGCAGCAGCCCGGCCATGTCCTTGATGGCGAGGATATGCGCCCCGGCGTCGACGATCTGCTCGGCGAGCCGCAGGTAGTAGTCGAGGGTGTAGAGCTTCTCGTTCGGATTCGACAGGTCCGCCGTGTAGCAGAGCGCCACCTCGGCGATGGTGGAGTCGGTCTCCAGCACCGCCTCGATGGCCGGCCGCATCTGTTCGACGTCGTTCAGCGCGTCGAAGATCCGGAAGATGTCGATGCCGACCTCGGCCGCCTCGGCCACGAACGAGGTGGTCACTTTGGTCGGATACGGCGTGTAGCCGACGGTGTTGCGCCCGCGCAGCAGCATCTGCAGGCACAGTCCCGGCATGTTGTAGCGCAGGGCCGCCAGCCGTTCCCACGGGTCCTCCTGCAGGAACCGCAGGGCGACATCGTACGTCGCCCCGCCCCAGCACTCCACGGACAGCAGCTGCGGGGTCATCCGACCCACGTAAGGCGCGATCCGCAGCAGATCCTTGGTACGCACCCGCGTGGCCAGCAGGGACTGGTGAGCGTCGCGGAAGGTCGTGTCGGTGACCTCCACGCTCGTCCGCGAACGCAGCTCGGCGGCGAAGCCGGCGGGTCCGAGGTCGAGCAACCGCTGCCGCGATCCCGCCGGTGACCGCTGGGTCAGGTCCACCCCGGCCGGTCGCTTCTCGCCCGGGTCGAGCAGGGTCGGCGGCTCCCCGTATGGCTTGTTGACCGTCACCTCCGCCAGCCAGCGAAGCAGCCGGGTGCCGCGGTCGGCGGGCGCGTGAGTGGTCAGCAGCCCCGGTCGCTGCTCGATGAAGGCGGTCGAGACGTCGCCGGCGATGAAGTCAGGATCCTCCAGAACCGCCTGCAGGAAGGGAATGTTGGTGCTCACACCGCGGATCCGGAACTCGGCCAGGGCCCGTCTGGCCCGTTGCACCGCCAACTGGAAGGTTCGACCGCGGCAGGTCAGCTTCACCAGCATCGAGTCGAAATGGGCACTGACCTCGACGCCGGTGTCGGCGGTGCCGCCGTCCAGCCGGACACCGGCGCCTCCCGCGGTGCGGTAGGCGGTGATGGTGCCGGTGTCGGGACGGAAGCCGTTGGCGGGGTCCTCGGTGGTGATCCGGCACTGCAGGGCCGCACCGTTGATCCGCACCATGTCCTGGGAGAGGCCGAGATCAGCCAGCGATTCCCCGGACGCGATCCGCATCTGGGACTGCACCAGGTCGACGTCGGTGATCTCCTCGGTGACGGTGTGCTCGACCTGGATCCGCGGGTTCATCTCGATGAAGACGTGCTGGCCGGCCCGTTCGCCCTCGGTCTCTACCAGGAACTCCACCGTGCCGGCGCAGGAATAGTTGAGTGACCTGGCGAAAGTCACCGCGTCGGCGCACAACGCCTCGCGCAGCTCCTGGGTGATGTTGGGGGCGGGAGCGATCTCCACCACCTTCTGGTGGCGACGCTGAATCGAGCAGTCCCGCTCGAACAGGTGCATGACGTTGCCCTGGGTATCGGCCAGGATCTGCACCTCGATGTGTCGCGGCCGGCCCACCGCCTGCTCGATGAACACCGTCGGATCGCCGAAGGCGCCTTCGGCCTCGCGCATGGCCGCGTTCAAAGACTCCGGCAGCTCGGCGGGCGAACCCACCCGGCGCATGCCGCGGCCCCCGCCGCCGGCGACAGCCTTGACGAAGACGGGGAAGCCGATCTCCTCCGCGCCGGCCAACAAGGCGTCCGGGTCGGACGACGGTGGGGTCGACTTGAGGGTGGGGATCCCGGCGGCCTTGGCGGCGCCGAGCGCCCGGACCTTGTTGCCGGCCAACTCGAGCACGTCCGCCGGCGGTCCGATGAAGATGATGCCGGCCTCCTGGCAGGCGAGGGCCAGGTCGGGGTTCTCGCTCAAGAATCCGTAGCCGGGATAGATGGCGTCGGCACCGGCCACCTGGGCGGCCCGGATGATCTCGGCCACGTCGAGATAGGCGCGCACCGGATGTCCGCGCTCGCCGATCTGGTACGCCTCGTCGGCCTTGATCCGATGAACCGCGTTGCGATCCTCGTACGGGAAGACGGCTACGGTCTGCGCACCGAGCTCGTACGCCGCGCGAAAGGCCCGAACGGCGATCTCACCGCGATTGGCCACCAGCACCTTGGTGAACATGGTCGCGAATCTATCGGGCGCGTGTTACCGGCCCGATACACAGCCCATTCAGCCGAGATCGGGCTCCGACAGCGCGAACCGTACGGTGACCTGACCGGAGACCGTCTGCACCGCCGGCTCGAAGTCGAACGCCGGTGCCGACTCGGCCGCGTCCAGGGCGAAGGCGCGGGATCGCATCAACCCGGGTCCGCTGCCGCCGCCGTCGAGGTCCGAGATCTCGATCAGCCTGCCGACGGTCAGCTGAACGGCCGCGGCGTAGTCGTCGGCCCGACGCCGGGCGTCGGTGATGGCGGCGAGCCGGACCTCGCGATAGACGGGGTTCTCCGGCCGCAGCGACCACCACGGCCCGTCGACCTGGCTGTTCGGCAGGGGCGTCAGGGCGAACACGATGTCGGAGAGGGCGTCGAAGGCGTGCACCTCCACCGAGGTGCTGAAGCTGCCGCGGTAGCCGGTGATCTTGGTTCCCGACTTGTGCCCGAACACCGGGGCAACGTGCAGACCGCTGGTGCTGAACTTCGACACCGCGGCACTCTGGGTATCGAGCACGACGCGGACCTGGGCGGAGACCCGGGCCAACTCGTCGCGGACGGCGTCGGCCGAGGGGCCCGTGCTGTGCACGGTCACCGAGAACGTGGCCAGATCCGGTGGGGCCTCGAGCCGGGCCTCGCCGCGCACGGTGACCGCGGGTACGTCGCTCATGTCGGCTCCCGCGGAGCGAAGGGTTTCTCCTGCAGTCCGTCGCCGACCACCAACCCCGTCCCGGATGGGATCTCCCGCCAGACCCCGGGTAGGTCGACCAAGGGCTCGGACAACACGACGCGGGCCTCGTCGGAGAAGTGGGCGAAGCGTTCGTTCTCCGGGTAGAGCAATCGGATCGAGGCCACATCCTCGCTGACGAACAAGGTGTTGACCTCGCCCCGGCTGGCGTAGCGAGCGGCGTAGATCTGTCTGCCGTCGCTGACCCCGACCGTCATCTGCAGGGGATCGACGACACCGGCGGTCGAGCCGACCGCCTCGACGAAACCGGCCATGCGCTCCAGACCCCCCAACGGGTCCTCCCGGAGTCCGAATGTCAAGGCGAGGTGGAACATCAGCTCCGAGTCGGTGGAACCGGCGATGTTGCCGAACAGTCGCGGATCGACGGCGAACAGCAGTTCGCGCCTGACCTGGGCGAAATCGGCGATGTAGCCGTTGTGCACGAAGATCCAGTTGCCGTACCGGAACGGGTGGCAGTTGGTCTCCTGCACAGGGGTGCCGGTCCCCGCCCGGACGTGAGCCAGAAACAGACCGGTCCGCACTTCCGCGGCCAGCTCACGGAGATTGTCGTCGCCCCACGCCGGATCGGCGCTGCGGAACAGCGCCGGTACGTCGCGATTGCCGTACCAGCCGACGCCGGTTCCATCGCCGTTCGGCACCGGCGTGTTCGGCGCGTGCCGCCGGCTCTGCTCGATCAGGGAGCGTTGGGGCTGGTAAAGCAACTCCTCCGGGGCGATCGGGCCGCCGAGATAGCCAAGCCACCGGCACACGCCGACCACTCCCTTCAACCGGGCCAGGCCTTCATCCTTCCAGCGCACGTCGGCGCCGCGCCAGCCACGCGAGCCAGACCAGGGCCAGCGCCACTCCAACCATGGTGAGTGCCCCGCCGCCGATCAAGGTCCAGCGGGGTCCGAAAGTCTGACCGACCCAGCCGATCAGCGGCGCTCCGACCGGGGTTCCGCCCATCAGCACCATGGCGTACAGCGCCATGACCCGACCCCGCAGAGCCGGGTCGACGCCGAGCTGGACCGTTGCGTTCGCCGCCGTCAGGGTCAGCAGGGCGGCCAAGCCCAGCAGCGGAAGGATCGCGGCGAAGCTCCAGTACGTCGGCATCAGACCGGCGCCGATCTCGATGGCGCCGAAGACCAGCGCCATACCGACCACGAAGCGCCCACTCGGGGCCCGTCCGCGCCGGGCCGCCACCAGCGCTCCGGCCAGCGATCCGACCGCCATGAAGGTGCCGAGCAGTCCGTACTCCTGCGGACCCAGCCCGAACTCCTGCTGGGCCATCAGGGCCGACGTGAGCTGGAAGTTCATCCCGAACGTACCGACACAGAACACGACGCAGAGCACGAGCAGGATTTCGCGGTGGCTCAGCACGTAGGCGAGTCCTTCGCGGATCTGGTGGCCGCCTCGTCCGGTTCGAGGCCCGATGCGCAGCCGCGCGGCGTCGAGCAGCACCAGCCCGGCGATGAAGGCGAGATAGGTGACGGCGTTGGACAAGATGGCCCAGCCGGTGCCGAACCAGGCGATCACGAAGCCGGCCAGCGCCGGACCCACGATGCGGGCCGCGTGGAAGGTGGCCGAGTTCAGTCCGATCGCGTTCGGCAGTCGTTCCGGCCCGACCAGTTCGGGGACGAACGACTGCCGTGCGGGATTGTCGAAGGCGGTGCCGATGCCGAACAGCAGGGCCAACAGATACACGTGCCAGGTGACGGCGATCCCGGTCACCGCCAGCAACCCGAGGACCGCCGCACAGAGCGCCAGCCAGCCCTGGGTGATCTTGAGGATGAGCCGCTTGTCGAAGCGGTCGGCGATCAGCCCGCCGTACGCGGACAACACCAGCATCGGCAGGAACTGTAGGGCCGTGGTGATGCCGACCGCGACACCGGAGCCGCCGGACAGCTCGAGGACCAGCCAGTCCTGGGCCACCCGCTGCATCCAGGTGCCGATGTTGGAGACGAACGAGCCGCTGAGATAGATCCGGTAGTTGGGGAGCCGCAGGGCCGCGAACATGCCGCCGCGGAGGGGTCGAGCAGTTGGCTCGATCGACGAGTCGGTGACCGCCGGGCCCTTGGCGTCGAGGCTCAAGCGTGGTTCACCCTCTCCAAGAGCGGGATGGCGGCCCGAAGCAGCTCGCGTTCGTCAGGCTGGAATTCGCCCAGCCGGACCGCCAACCACTCGTTCCGGCGGCGCCGGTTGGCCAGCAGCACGGCGCGACCGGCTTCGGTCAGTCCGACCAGGTTCTGCCGCCCGTCGTGGGGAGCCGGGGTGCGCTGGACCAGGCCTCGGGCTTCCAGCCCGTTCACCACCCGGGTGATCGTGGGCGGACGCACCTTCTCCTCGGCCGCCAGCTCTCCCATCGTGAGGTCGCCTCGATTCAGCAGAATGCCCATGGCGGAGGACTGACTCGCGGTGAGTTCCACCGACTCGTCGCGCATCTGCCGCAGCCGCCGCGCGAGCCGGAGTACAGCCGGACGGAGAGCGGCAGCCAGCGCCGCAGTCTCGGCAGCGGCGGTCTCGGCAGCGGCTGTCTCGGCGGTCTCGATCCTCACCGGTCGGAGTGTAATCCTTAGCAATGCTAAATACAAGCACTATGGATCGTCCCCCTCGCGCTGACGGCGGTCAGCCGAAGACCCGGATCAGCAGCCCCTGGACGAAGTAGACGACGAACAGCCCGGCCACCACGTACATCAGCGGATGTACCCGGCGGGCTCTGCCGCGGGCGATCTTGAGCACGACATAGGTGATGAACCCGGCACCGATCCCGATGGTGATCGAGAACGTGAAGGGAACCAGGGCCATCGTCAAGAAGGCGGGCAGGCCCTCCTCGAGGTCCTCCCAGTCGACCTTCGTCACCTGGCTCATCATCAAGAAACCGACGAAGACCAAGGCCGGAGTGGCGGCCTCGGACGGCACGATGTTGATCAACGGCGCGATGAACATGGCCAGCAGGAAACCGACGCCGGTGACCACCGACGCCAGACCGGTGCGGGCGCCCTCGCTCACCCCCGAAGCCGATTCGATGTAGGAGGTGTTGGAGGACACCGAGCCGATCCCACCGGCCGCGGCGGCGACCGAATCCACCATCAGGATCCGGGTCACGTTCGGCGGGTGCCCGCGGTCGTCGAGAAGATTGCCCTGGGCGCCGACGGCGACGACGGTGCCCATGGTGTCGAAGAAGTCGGCCAGCAGCAGCGAGAAGATCAGCAGCGCCAGGGGCAGGAAGAGCTCGGCCCGGAAGCCGCCGTCGAACGCAGGGCCGAAGGCGCCGAACACGTCGACGTCGCCCACCAGGCCGAGATCGGGCCAGGCGACGACCTGATTGAGTTGGGGCACGTTGAGCACCCAGCCGGTCGGGTTCTCGTCGCCGACCTTCGGTCCGATCCGGGCGACGGCTTCGATGATCACGCTGAGCACGGTGGCCGCCGCGATGGAGATCAGCATGGCACCCTTCACCCGCTTCACGTGCAAGATCGCCACCGTGAACAGGCCGACGACGAAGACGAGCATCGGCCAGCCGATCAGCGAACCGCCGATACCGAGCTCGACCGGCGGGGCACCGGCCGGCTTCCGTACGATGCCGCCGTCCACGAGGCCGACGAAAGTGATGAACAGGCCGATGCCCACCGAGATGCCGGTCCGCAGAGATCGCGGTACGGCCTTGAACACAGCGGTGCGGAAACCGGTCAGGACCAAGACGGCGATCAGGATCCCTTCGATCACGATCAAACCCATCGCCTGCGGCCAGGTCATCCGTGGTGCGATCGCGAAGGCCAGCAGGGCGTTCAGACCCAATCCGGTAGCGATCCCCAGCGGGAACTTGCCGATCACGCCCATCAAGATCGTCATCACCCCGGCCACCAGCGCCGTGGCCGCCGCGACCATGGTGATGGCCGAATCGACGTTGGCGTCGATCACCGCGCCGGCGGCGTCCTTGTACGGCAGACCGCCCAGCAGATTCCCGGACCCGTCGGGCGCCGTTCCGATGATCAACGGGTTGAGCGCGATGATGTAGGCCATCGTGAAGAACGTCACCAGACCGCCGCGGATCTCCCGGGCGAGGGTGGAACCTCGCGCCGTGATACCGAAGTAGGAGTCGATCGGGCCGATCGGTCGGCCCTGGTCCCGGGCCCGGGTGGAGCCCTTGGGCGATTTGGTCACCATGTCCGCATCGTAGGAGGCGACCGCTGACGGCTGGGTTCTCCTTGAGCGTGTCGAAGGGCTCAGGGCTCGACGGTTCGCAGGGCCCGTTCAGAGATCGGAGGAGTCCAGGCCCGCCAGCATCCTCTCGAGCAGATCGGCCAGCTCGTGGACCTGGCGCTCGGTCAGGCCGGCCATCAGGTCGGCCTCCACGATGCTCGATTCGCGGATGACCGATGCGTACAGCTGCCAGCCGTCATCGGTCAGCCGGACCAGGATGCGGGTCCGGTTGGCCGGGTTCACCTGACGGCTGATCAACGACCGCGCCTCCATCCGGTCCAACCGATGGGTCATCGAGGAGGGCGCCACGTGCGCGCAGTCGGCCAGCTGCGACGGGGTCAGTCCGCCTCCGCCGGCCCGGGCCAACGCGCTCAGCACCGCCCATTCGCCGCTGCTCACATCGATGTCGACGAGCTGCTGGTCGTACCACTGGTTCAGCCGGCGGGAGACCCGGTGCACGGCGGTGACCACGCGTTGGACCGACTCGTCGGCGCCGGCGGCGACGTAGGTCGCGACCGCCTCGCGCACCTCGTCGACCTCACTGCGCGGCGCCGCCTTCTTGGGCATCGAGGTTCAGTCGAAGAGCGAGTCGGGTTCGTCCCAGACGATGGTCTCCCAGACCGGGGGCGGCAGCTCGTCCGCCTTGTCCTCGGCGACCACGGAGGAATGCGCGCCGCAGCCGTGATCGACGCTGACGACCGAGGAATCCGAGGGCGAGAACGTGTTCGTGCAGACGCCGAACTCGTTGCCCAGTCCGCCGCGGAGCCGGACGAAGAAGCCGCAGGTCTCGCAGACGTCGGGCGCCTGCCGGGTGAGGTGATTGTCGGGACCACTCGGACCGCGCAACCACCGCTCAGCGGTCTCGTCACGACCGAACCGCGACAGAACACGTTCACGGCCGAGCCCGAGCTCGGCCACCACCACGCGCAGCATGCCGGCTTCGGCTGGATCCCGGTCGGCAGCCTCATCGCCACCGGTGTAGCCCGGCTCGAGTCGAGGGTCCTCGACCGGAGTGGGCATCAGCAGACCAGCCGTCGCGTCACCGGGCTGGATCCGCTCCGCCCAGGGAATCCAGGCTCCGGCCCGCAACGACTCAGGACCGGGGAGCAGTACGACCTCGTTGACGGTCGGCATCTTGGCTCGGGCCGCGCGCACCAGGGTCACCGACCAGGTCCAGCCGCGATACCCGGAATGTGGGCAGGCGAAGAGGTGGTGCACGACCCGGTCGGCTTCGGCCAGGACGCCGAGATGCTCCCCCACCCCGATCTCGCCGGCGGCCTCGACGGCGGCCTCGCGGGCCAACTCGACCGCCTCAGCACCGGCCTGATCGGGCTTGACCGCTCGGGCTCGAGCCACGGTGGCCACCACTCAGAGCTCCAGCTCGTCGGCAACCGCACGCAGCACGGTGGCGACCTTGCCGCCGGTGCGGCCGTCCGGATGGCGGCCACGGCGGTAGGTGTTGCCCACCCCGTCGAGCATCTTGATCAGATCCTCCACGATGACGGTCATCTGCTCGGGCGGCTTGCGGTGGGCCTTGGACAGCGACGGCGGCGTCTCGAGCAGCCGAAGGGACAGGGCCTGCTCTCCCTTGCGACCCTCCACCACTCCGAACTCGACTTTCTGGCCGGCCTTGAGCGTCGTGACCCCGGACGGAAGCGCGTTGGATCGGACGTAGACGTCGCCGCCCTCGTCCTTGGTCAAGAAGCCGAAACCCTTCTCGGCGTCGTAGAACCTCACCTTGCCTACTGGCACTGCCACCCTCACTCGAACTGTCGTCATCCCTGACCGCTACCGGCGCCGCTCATTCGGCGGCCCAAGCGTAGTCCTGTCGGCGTGCCGTCCCCAACCCGATTGCGGCTCCGGCCCGGCGACCGTCCGTCACGGTCGCAGCGGGGCCAGCGGCAGGTTGACGATCGCCTGGCTGAGCGCCTCCACCGGAGCGTGTGCCGAACGGGGGTTGGCGATCAGCGCCATCTCGACGTCGGGCAGCGGCGGCAGCGCGAACCGCTCGGTCAGCACCCGCAGATCGCCCGGCACGCGGCTCGACGCCAGCACGCAGACGCCGATGCCGGCCCGGGCCGCCGCCAGCACACCGTTGATCTCCCGGGTGTTGCAGGTGATCCGCCACGTCCGGCCGGCGGCCTCCAGGGCGGTGATCGCGGCCGATCGGCTGAGGCTCGGGGCGTGGTAGGTGATGACCGGGACCGGTTGCTCGGACTCGATCCGGACCCGGTCGATGCCCACCCAGACGAGCCGGTCGCGGCGGACCAACCGCCCGCGCTCGGAATCGGCCGGTTGGTTGATGAAGATCAGATCGAGCGAGTTCGCCGCGAGCCGTCGAGCCAGGGTGCCGCTCTGGGTGACCGTGAGTTCCAGGTTGATCCGCGGATAGAGCTGGCGGAACTCCCGCAGGATCGTCGGCAGCTCACTCAGCGCCAGTTCGTCGGCCGCGCCGAACCGGAGCCGCCCGCTCATGGCCGAACCGGTGAAATAGGAGACGGCTTCGTCGTTGGCCGCCAGGATGGTGCGGGCGAAGCCGGCCATCGCCTCGCCGTTGTCGGTGAGGGAGACCGTACGCGTGTCCCGCTGGACGAGCTGACGACCGGCGGTCTCCTCCAGCCGCCGGATGTGCTGGGACACCGTCGGCTGACTGATGCCGAGCTGCTCGGCGGCCCGGGTGAAGCTCAGCCCGTTCGCCACTGCGAGGAAGGTCCGCAACAGGAGTGGATCGAAGTTCTTCTGCTCCGCCATCCGCGCTCCGATCCGTCGTCATTACGATTTCGAATGGTACATATAGGTGGAATACTCCGAGGCAATGTGGTGCTGTCGCCGTAGAGTGAGGACGGTCCGGTTCGACGACGAGCCGTTGATCATCTTCCGCAAGCTGGGTGCGGGACTGCCGCCCGGCTCAAGAATCTCGTCCGAATCGTAGGTGTCGTTCTCTTGTCGGCCTCGCCCGATTGCTCCGTTGCGCCGCGTCCGTTGCCGTCCACCCCGACCACCGGTGAGGCCGCCGTCCGTAGACGGCGCTGGCCTCGGACCGTGGCAGCGCTCGCGGTGCCCAATTACCGGCTGTACCTGAGTTCGCAGGTGGTGGCCACCACCGGCCTGTGGATGCAGCGCATCGCGCAGGACTGGCTGGTCCTCGAGCTGACGGGGAGCGTCACCGCCGTCGGCGTCGCTGTAGCCCTCCAGTTCTTACCGGTGCTGCTGTTCGGCCTGCTCGGTGGCGTGGTCGCGGACCGGTACCCCAAGCGACTGATCCTGATGGTCACCCAGTCGGTGCTGGCCGCACTGGCCCTCACCCTCGGCGCGCTGGCCTTGAGCGGTGCCGTCCAGGCCTGGCACGTCTATCTCGTGGCCGCCGCACTCGGCTTCGTGACCGTGGTCGACAACCCCACCCGCCAGGTCTTCGTCTCCGAACTGGTCGGCCCCCGGCACATCCAGAACGCCGTCAGCCTCAACTCCTCGGTGTTCCAGTTCGGTGCCCTGATCGGTCCGGCCCTGTCCGGCCTGCTGATCCAAGCCGTCGGTCAGGGCTGGTCGTTCCTGATCAATGCCGCCTCCTGCCTGCTGGTCGTGCTGATGTTGATCATCCTGCGGACGAACGGTGCGCCGGTCGCTGTCGCCGCGCGCGCCAAGGGGCAGTTGCGCGCGGGACTGCACTACATCAAGCACACGTCCGAGGTGGCCTGGTCGATCGTGCTGGTGGCCACCGTCGGAGTGTTCGGACTCAACCTGCCGGTGATCTTGGCGGCCTTCGCCGACGACGAGTTCCGGATCGGCATCGGCGGCTACAGCCTCTTCAACTCGTTGACCGCCCTGGGCGCCCTGACCGGGGCGATCCTGTCCGCACGCCGTACCCAGACGCTGCGGCTGCGCACGTTGGTGAGCATTCTCACCGGCTTCGGCGGCGCTTTGATGCTGGCGTCGCTGGCGCCGTTCAGCTGGCTGTTCGGCGCCGTGCTGGTGGCGGTCGGTCTGCTGACGCTGCTGTTCCTCACCGGGGCCAACGCCCTGGTGCAGACCAGCTCCGCGCCGTCGGTTCGCGGACGCGTGATGAGTGTCTACATCCTGGTGCTGCTCGGTGGGCAGGCGATCGGCGGACCGACCGTCGGTTGGCTGATCGACCACTTCGGCGCGCGCCCGAGCATGTTCCTCTGCGGCGGTGTGGTGGCCCTGATGGCCGTCACCTCGGGGATGGCCATGGCCCGTCAGTCGCACCTGCACCTCGAGATGGATCTGCACCGCTCCTCGGGCCGGTCCCCGCTGCACATCGTGCACTCCTGAGCCTGCGATCGTGGCCCCGATCCCGGCCGGGTGTCATCGGGGTCGGCCCCTTCGACAGGCTCAGGGCACAGCCTCAGCCGCACTAAGCTGGGCGGCATGGCGACGTGGGAGGACGGCCCGGAGTATGCGCCGATCACCCGACCGGACCACTTCACCGCGGCCGGGGTGGCGCCCCTGGCCATCGTGGCAGCGCCGGAGCCGCCCACGCCCACGCCGATCGACCGCCCCCACTTCGACCAGCCGGATGTCCCGGTGGCCGCCCTCGAGACTCTCGTTCCGCCCCTGGCCGATCCGCGGGACCCCGCCGAGCCCTTCGACGTGGTGTCCAGCACCTTGACCGAGGCGACGTCGGCCTGGAGCGCGGCGCATTGGAGCCAAACCACCCGGCCGGCTCCGCCGACCACTCCGCCCGCACTTCCTGATCACCGCGCGACGACGGCCCCGTGGCCACCCCTGGACCACCCGGGCCCGATCTCCGGCGGGCCCGGCCCCATTCTGGCTGGGTCGAGCCCCGGCGGGCCCGTGCCGACGATGCCGATCCCGGCGGCGCCGGTGCCTGCACCGACCGCCTTCCCAGCACCCGGAACGACTCAGTGGTTCGCTCCTCCTCCCCCGCTCCCGGCCCCGCCGGCGCCGGTCTTGGTCGGGCCGGCCGCGGTGGCCCAGGCGTTGACTCCGGGGCTGATCATCTGTCTGGCGATCGGCGGCATCGTCTGGCTCCTCGCGCCGATCGCGTTCGGGATCGCCTTCGCGCTGACGGCCCGGATGCGCGCCGGACGTGCGCTCACGCGGGCCCTGTTCGGAGTGGCGGTGGGCCTGCTGACGTTCATCCTGCTGTTCGCGATCCTGCTGGGTGACGGCGTTTTCGGCGACTGGTGGGGGCTGCTGGCCCGGTGGGCGCAGGCATTGTCCTGGATCATGCTGGTCGTCGGCGCCGCCGTGGTCTATCGCGACCTGCGAAGCGGCGGCGGCGCGCCCGTACGAAGCAACTGGGGGTAACCGCCCGTGACCGAGCCCGCTCGTGGGTCCGGCATCCGTACGTTGACCGAGGCACTGCGGCACACGCAGCCCGACAGCGTGGTGACGCTGCTCCGGCTGCGCCCGGATCTGGCCCAGCCGGTCCCGCACGACCTGGCCGACCTGACCGTCCAGGCCACCACCTCCCGCTCGGTGGCCCGCGCCCTGGACGGTCTCACCGCCTGGCAGCGGCAAGCGGCCGAGGGCCTGGCGGCGCTGCCCGATCCCGCCACGGTCGACGCACTCACCGAACTGCTGGGCGCCGATCTCGGACCCGTACGGCGCGCCGTGGACGACCTCCGTCAGCGAGCGCTGCTCTGGGGCCCTGATCAACGGCTGCATCTGGTCCGCGCCGTACGCGAGCAGTTCGGGCCGTACCCCGGAGCGCTGGCTCCGCCGTCGGTCCGGCCACTGTCGCCTGAGCGGGTGGCGGCCCTGGTGGCCGAGTGCGGACCGGGGGTCGACGCGGTGCTGGATCGGCTGGCCTGGTCGCCCACCGGCTCCCTCACCGGAGCCGACCGGGATGTGTCGGCGGAGGCCGCCCGGGGTCCGGTGGAGCAATTGCTGGCTCGCCGATTGCTGCAGCCCCTCAACGCCGAGACCGTCATCCTGCCGCGCGAGGTGGCCTGGCACGTGCGGGGCGGCCGATTCGCCCGACAACCGATCCACCCGGAGCCACCGCCGATCTCGGGCCGGTCGCGTCGACCGGAGCTGATCGACCGAGCGGCGGCCGGGGCGGCATACGGGTTGGTCCACGATCTCGAAGAGGTTGGGCACGTCGTGGCGGACCGACCCCACCGGCTGCTGCGCGACGGCGGACTGGGCCAGCGCGACGTCACCCAGCTGGCCCGCGAGTTCGACGGCGATGCCGCTCACACGTGCTTCCTGCTGGAGTGCGGCGCCGTCACCGTGCTGGCCCCGGCGCCGAACGGACAACTGTTGCCCACCCGCGAGTTCGACGCCTGGATCCGCCGCCCGGCGGTCGAGCGTTGGCTGTTGGTGGCGCGCGCCTGGCTGGACTCCGACCGGCTCTTCAGCCGCTCGGCCCAACCGGACAGTCATCCGCTCGGACCAGAAGCCGACCTTCCGTACGCCGCGACCCTGCGTCGGCTCGTCGTCACGCTGCTGCTCGAGACCGGTGCCGGGGTGGAGCCCGAGCTCGCCGATCTGGCCGCTGCGGTGCGGTGGCACCGCCCACGGCTCGGTCGAGTGCCGCTGCGCCTGGAGCAGGGGATCGAATGGATCCTGACGGAGGCGGGCTGGCTCGGGTTGACCGCGTTGGGGGCCACGTCGTCGTTGACCACCGCGCTGACCTCCGCGCAAACGCCGGTCCCGGAGGCGCTCGGCGCCCTGTTTCCGGAACCGGTAGAGACGATCATCGTCCAGGCCGATCTCACCGCGGTGGCCGCCGGGCCGCTGCCTCACCAACTGGCCGCGGAACTGCGGCTTCTCGCCGATCAGGAGTCGCGCGGTGGCGGCGGGGTCTACCGGTTCAGTGGCGATTCGTTGCGCCGAGCCTTCGACGCGGGCTGGTCGGCACAGCGGGTCCAGAGCTGGCTGGAACAGCACTCGACCACCGGCATCCCCCAACCGCTGTCCTATCTGATCGACGACGTCGCCCGCCATCACGGCAGCATCCGGGTCGGCGCCGCTGAGTCCTATCTGACGGTGGCGGATCCGGTGCGGATAGCGGCTCTGCTCGCCGACCCGGCAGCTAGGGCGCTCGGACTACGTCAGGTCGGACCGGCCGTCCTGGTGGCCAGTGCCCAGCCCGAGGACGTGACGGCCTTCCTCCAGCGACTCGGGCACCATCCCGCCGCCGATCAGGATCCACGCCGGGTGCCGGCGTTGGCGCCGCCACGCGCCCCGGTTCCCGAACGTGGCCGGCCCAACCCTTCGTCGGCCGAGGACGTCGCTCGTACGGTGTTGGCCGGCGAGTCGGCCGGCGAGTCGGCCGGCGAGTCGGCCGGCGAGCCCAGCCGCGCAGCCGACGGGACGAACGACCACGACGCCTCCACCGCCGAGACTTTGCACCGCCTGCATGCGGCGGTGCGCCTCGCCCGGCCCGTACGACTGCGGATGGTGGCCGCTGACGGACAAGCGACCGAGCGGACACTCAGTCCGCTGGACTTGGTGGGTGGTCAGCTACGAGGGGTCGATCTTTCCACCGCCCAAGTCGTCTCCATTCCTCTGGCCCGCGTTGTATTCGCCTCGGAGTTGGATTCGGGACAACTAGACTGAGGCGATGCGGGCCGTCACTCTTCGAAGATTGATGGTCTATGGAGTGTGTCTGCTCGGGATCGGCGCTCTCTATCTCGTACCCAGCCTGGCGCGGACGCCCGACCGGGTCAGCCGCCCGGCGTTGCCGGAGGACCCGGCTTCGGTTCGGCCGACGCAGACGGTGAGTACGCCGACGGTGTCGGCGCCCGCTCCGCTGCCGACGGCCACCACCACGACGACCACGTACGTGGAATCGCCCACCACCGGCGAACGGTTCCCGAGGAGCTCCACAGAGTCGAAGTCGGAAGCGCCTGCAGATCGGTCGAGTGTGCCGCGGGCGGAGCGGTCGTCGCCGGTCGCGACCCGGGCTCCGCAGTCGAGCCGGTCGAGCGCTCGAGGACCAGCCTCCCCTTTCGTCTCCGCGGCTGAAGACGACAACAACCCGCCGGAGCCGGTGACCGACCTGGAATTGCGTGCGGCGACCGAGGATCAGTTGACCCTGGGCTGGGCCCCCGGCACCGATGACGTCGGAATACTGCGGTACCGGGTCTGGTTGGACGGCTACGAAGTGCAGACGACCAGCGACACCGAGGCAACCCTCGACTGGTTCAACGACGACGGGACACAACACGTGGTGCTGGTACAGGCGGTCGATGCGGCCGGGAACGAGAGCGAGCCGGGAAAACCGTTGTTGGTGACCAGGCCGACCCCGACGCCCGCGGGCCCCCCCGAGCCGACGACGAGGGCCACTCCGACGCCTGATCGCGCCGCCCCGCCGTCGGCAAGCGCTTCCACCGACGACGGCGGAAGCAACTGATGCCGGCCGCCCACGCCGGCCCGTTGATCGTCCAGTCGGATCGCACCTTGCTGCTCGAGGTCGATCACCCCGCCGCCGACGCCTGCCGGATGGCCATCGCCCCGTTCGCGGAACTGGAGCGGGCCCCCGAACACGTCCACACCTATCGGCTGACCCCGCTCGGGCTGTGGAACGCCCGAGCCGCGGGTCACGACGCCGAGCAGGTCGTCGACGTGCTACTCAGCTACAGCCGGTATCCGGTGCCGTCGTCGCTGCTCGTCGATGTCGCCGACACCATGGACCGGTACGGACGGCTTCGGCTGGAGAAGCACCCGACGCAAGGTCTGGTGTTGGTCAGCACCGATCAGGCGGTTCTGGCCGAGGTGCTGCGCAGCGCCAAGGTGAAGGGGCTGGTCGGGCTCCGGCTCGACGCCGACACGGTGGTGGTGCATCCGTCCGAGCGTGGGCATCTCAAGCAGATCCTGCTCAAGCTGGGTTGGCCGGCCGAGGACCTCGCCGGTTACGTGAACGGCGAGGCCCACCCGATCTCGCTGGCCCAGGAGGACTGGACCCTTCGGCCGTACCAGAAGATGGCCGCCGATTCGTTCTGGCACGGTGGCTCCGGCGTCGTCGTACTGCCGTGCGGGGCCGGCAAGACCCTGGTCGGGGCGGCGGCGATGGCCCTCGCCGAGGCGACCACGTTGATCTTGGTGACCAACACCGTGGCGGCCCGGCAGTGGCGCGACGAACTGCTGCACCGGACATCGCTGACCGCCGACGAGATCGGTGAGTACTCGGGCGCGAAGAAGGAGATCCGGCCGGTCACCATCGCCACCTACCAGGTCGTGACCACCAAGCGGGGCGGCATCCACCCGCATCTGGAACTGTTCGACGCTCGCGACTGGGGCTTGATCATCTATGACGAGGTGCACCTGCTGCCGGCTCCCGTGTTCCGGATGACGGCCGACCTGCAGGCCCGGCGGCGGCTCGGGTTGACGGCCACGCTGGTGCGCGAGGACGGTCGCGAAGGAGACGTGTTCTCTCTGATCGGGCCGAAGCGGTACGACGCCCCGTGGAAGGACATCGAGGCCCAGGGCTACATCGCCCCTGCCGACTGCATCGAGGTCCGGGTGACGCTCACCGACGCCGAACGGATGACGTATGCGGTCGCGGAGCCGGACGTCAAGTACCGGCTGGCCGCCAGCGCGGAGTCGAAATCCCAGGTGGTGATCGACCTGGTGGCCAAGCACCGCGGCACCCCGACGCTGGTGATCGGGCAGTACGTCGACCAGTTACTGGATCTGGCCGAGCGGTTGGATGCGCCGGTGATCACGGGCGAGACCACGGTCCGGCAGCGGGAGAAGCTGTACGACGCCTTCCGGACCGGCGAGATCGACCTGCTGGTGGTCAGCAAGGTGGCCAACTTCTCCGTCGACCTGCCCTCGGCCCAGGTGGCCATCCAGGTGTCGGGCGCCTTCGGCTCGCGCCAGGAGGAGGCGCAACGGCTCGGCCGGCTGCTGCGACCCAAAGCCGACGGCCTGACCGCGCGCTTCTACGCCGTCGTGGCCCGGGACACCGTGGACACCGATTTCGCCGCCCACCGGCAACGCTTCCTGGCCGAGCAGGGATACGGCTACCGCATCCTCGACGCCGACGATGCGCTGACCGACTAACCCACCACACCCCGGATCCACCTCCGGGCCGCACCCCCCACTCGTGGGTCGCACCCCCTGCAGACGGTGCGCGGCACGAGGCAAGGGTGCACCGACTGCCCCCAGATCGAGGCCGCACCCCCCACTCGTGGGTCGCACCCCCTGCAGACGGTGCGCGGCACGAGGAAAGGGTGCAGCCGCGGCCCGCGGACGGGTCCGAAGGCCGCCACGCCATAGTGGCCCTATGACCGACGCCAACCATCCGGCCGCGAACTACGGCGTCCATTCCGAGGTCGGCAAGCTGAGAAAGGTGCTGGTCTGTGCGCCCGGACTCGCGCATTCCCGGCTGACGCCCTCGAACTGCGACGAGCTCCTCTTCGACGACGTGCTCTGGGTGGAGAACGCCCAGCGAGACCACGCCGATTTCCGGGCTCAAATGGTGGACCGCGACATCGAGGTCGTCGAGTTGCACGACGTGCTGACCGAAACGGTCAGCCTTCCGGAGGCCAGGACCTGGGTGTTGGACGCGAAGATCATCCCGAACGAGGTCGGCATCGGCCTGGTCGAGGACACCCGCGCGTTCCTCGACACCCTGGATCCCCGCACCCTCACCGACTACCTGATCGGCGGGCTGTCGACGATCGACCTGCCGAAAGACTTCCGGCACGACTACGTACGGCTCGCCCGGGAGGCCCGCGGCGTCTGGGAGTACCTGATGCCGCCGCTGCCGAACACTCTCTACACCCGCGACACCACGTGCTGGATCTACGGAGGAGTGACGCTCAATCCCCTCTTCTTCGTGGCGCGCCTCGACGAGACCCTGCTGATGAAGGCGATCTATCGCTTCCACCCCGACTTCGTCGGCGCCAACATCTGGTGGGGCGACCCCGAGAGGCACTGGGCGATGGCCAGCCTCGAGGGTGGCGACGTCCTCGTCCCCGGCGATCGCACGGTGATCGTCGGGATGAGCCAACGCACGTCACGGCAGGCCATCACCCAGCTGGCGGTGACGCTCTTCGAGGCCGACGCCATCGACCGGATGATCGTCGCCGGCATGCCGCGGCTCCGGGCCGCCATGCACCTGGACACGGTGTTCACCTTCGCCGACTACGACTGTGTCACCGTCTATCCCGACATCGTCGACAACATCGTGCCCTTCACCCTCCTTCCGTCGGACGAACCGCCGGGGCTCCGGGTCATCGAGGAGGACAAGCCGTTCCTGGAGGTGGTGGCCAACGCCCTCGGCGTAGGGAAACTGCGGGTCATCGAGACCGGCGGCAACGCGTACGAGACCGAACGCCAGCAGTGGGACAGCGGCAACAATCTGGTGGCACTCGAGCCGGGCGTCGTGCTGGCGTACGACCGGAACACCTACACCAACACCCTGCTGCGCCGGGCCGGCATCGAGGTGCTCACCGTTGTCGGCGCCGAACTCGGCCGGGGCCGGGGCGGCAGCCACTGCATGACGTGCCCGCTGATCCGCGACCCCTGATCGGGTAGCGGAATCAGCGTCGCTTCGGGGGAAAGCGGACCACGGCGACGGGTCGGGTGGCCTCTTGAAGTACGGCTCGGCTGACGGAGCCGAGCAGCGCGCGACTGAGGGCGGCTCGACCGCGGGATCCGACGACGGTCAGCTGGGCCGTTTTGGCGGCCTGGATCAACGCCTCTTCGGGGTGACACTCCATCAGGCGGACCTCGACCGGGATCTCGGCGTCGGAACCGGTACAGACGCGAGCCAACGCCTCGTCAGCCGTGCGCCGCGCCAGCTGCACCTCCGAGGCCTGGAATTCCCGGATCAGGGCCGGCTCCACCGGGCGGGCGAGCCAGGGCATGTGATGGGCCACCACGACCGTGAGCTTCGCGTCGCGGCAGCGGGCCTCGTCCAGGCCCAACCGCAACGCGGCGTCGCCGTACGCCGAGCCGTCGACCCCGACCATCACCGGATCACCGGCCGCCGCGGCCGGGTCGTAGCCGGTGGGGATCACGTAGACCGGGCAGCAGGCTTTGGCCGCCACCCGGACGCTCACCGAACCCAGCATCCGCCCGCTGATGGCCCCCAGCCCACGACTGCCGACCACGAGCCCGGTGGCCTCTTTGGAGGCCTCGATCAGCACCGCCGCCGGTGGCCCGTTGAGTAACCTCGTCCGGACCCGAACGTCTGGGTCCAGCTTCTCGGCCGCGGTTCGGGCCGCCTCCAACAGGCTCTCGGAGTACCGGCACAGTTCGTCGATGTCGGGACGGGTCATGACCATCCCGTACGCGTCGGAGACCACCGGAATGGCCAGCCCGTAGACCAGTTCCAGCTCGAGTCGACGTCGACGGGCGTCTTCGACCGCCCAGGCCAGGGCCGTGGCGCTCTCGTCCGACCCGTCGATGCCGACGACCAGATGTGAAGGCATGGATCCTCCCAGGCAGGGTGTTGCTGGATCCATTCTGACCCTCTCGGGCGCGCTGGACCAGGAACCTGGCCGCCTTACTCAGGCCTCGGCCGGGACGGTGGACTCCTCCTGCTCGCCCAGCTCGATCGGCCAGGTCTCGGGCCGGTCGATCACGTCCCAGAGCGCCAACAACTCCGCCGGCCAGATCCAGGCATCGGTCTCGGCCAGCTCGTGGCGACTCCACCACTGATGCTGCTGTAGCGTCAGCTGCTCCTCCTCGGTGTGCGCGGCGATGTCGACCTCGAACTCCCGCACCCGGGCCAGGTAGAAGGCTTCGTCCTGGGTGATGACCTGGTCGGAGTAGCCGTGCACGACGTGACGCCGGGCGACCGGCCCGATCAACTCGTCCTCGCCCAGTCCGTAGCCGGTCTCCTCGGCCACCTCACGGACCGCGGCCATCGCCTCCGTCTCCCCCGGATCGATGCCTCCGCCGGGGGTGACCCACCACCGCGTGCCCTCGATGCCCGGATCGCTGTCCTCGAACAGCAAGGTGCGCTGGTCCGGATCGATCATGATCACCCGGACCGTCCGCCGGCTCTTCCTCAGCCGGTCCCGGGGGTCGTCGGGGATGGTGAAGGCTCGGCCACTGTCGGAGCTCACCCGGCTCACCCTACGCAGCCACCCGGCCGGGCCGGGGCGGCGGGCGCCAGAAACGGCTGGAGGACCGGCGGCAGCGCGGTGTAACGTGGCTCCTCGCCTCTCCCACCCCGAGCAATCGGAGGCCTCGCCGTGTCCGGGTCGCCCGCCCCCCTCCCCACGAGCACGGATGACCCGCTCGTCCGGGAGCGGATCCATCTCGCCGAATCCCGGGCCGCGCTGCGCCGGATGCGTGAGCACACGGCCGGACTGACCGCCATCGGTGGCGACCATGTTTCGACCGAACACCTCAAGCAGGCCCTCTATCGGCGGATGAAGGCGCTGGAGGACGACCCGAGCGTCCCGCTCTTCTTCGGCCGGCTCGACTACGAGGCCGCATTGGGCGCCGAAGCGGACGAAACGCTCTACATCGGCCGCCGCCACGTCACCGGGGAGACCGGGGGCGAGCCGATGGTGATCGACTGGCGGGCCCAGATGTCGCTGCCCTTCTACCAGGCGCGACCGGGGGACCCGATGGCCGTCCGTCGGCGGCGCCGGTTCGGTTTCAGCGCCGGGCAGCTGACCGCGTACGAGGACGAGGATTTGGTTCGACCGGTCGCCGGCCAACAAGAGGACGCGTCCGCGATCTTGGAGTCGGAGATCGAGCGCCCGCGTACCGGCCCGATGCGCGACATCGTCGCCACCATCCAGCCGGAACAGGACAGCATCGTCCGGACGGCGTTGTCCCGCTCGGTGTGTATCCAGGGCGCCCCGGGCACCGGAAAGACGGCGGTCGGCCTGCACCGGGCGGCCTATCTGCTCTACGCCTATCGCGAGCAACTCTCCCGTTCCGGGGTCATGGTGGTGGGGCCCAACGACAGCTTCTTGTCCTACATCGGCGACGTGCTCCCGGCGCTCGGTGAGATCGACGCCACCCAGGCGACGGTGTCCTCGCTCGTGACGGCCAGCACGGGCCAGCAGATCCGGGGACGGGATCCGGTCCCCGCGGCGCTGATCAAGGGTGACGCGCGGCTGGCGGAGGTCCTCCGCCGGGCCGTGTGGAGTCATGTACGACCTCCGACCGAAGTCCTGGTCGTTCCTCGCGGCGCATACCAGTGGCGGGTCGCCAGTCATCTGGTCGAGGAGATTCTCGCCGAACTCCGGGAGCGTGGTGTCCGTTACGGCGCGGGACGGGCCATGCTGCCGCAGCGGCTCGCCCACCGGGTGCTGCTCCGGATGGAGGCCTCCGGCGACTCCCCCGACGACCGGGTCCAGAACGCGGTTGCTCGCAGCCGCCCGGTCCGGGCGTACGCCGATGGCCTCTGGCCGGCGCTCGACCCGGCGAAGCTGGTGCTGCGACTGCTGACCGACGCGGAGTTCCTGGCTGAGCATGCGGACGGGCTGCTGGACCCGGACGAACAGGCGGCCCTGTTGTGGTCCAAGCCCTCGCGCTCCGTGCGTACGGCGCCCTGGTCGCTGGCCGACGTGATCTTGATCGACGAAGCCGCCGACCTGATCGAGCGGACGCCGAGCCTGGGGCATGTGATCTTGGATGAGGCGCAGGACCTGTCCCCGATGCAGCTGCGAGCGGTCGGCCGGCGGGCCAGTACCGGCTCCGTGACCGTTCTGGGCGATCTCGCGCAGGCCACCACGCCCTGGGCCACGCGTTCGTGGCAGGAATCCCTTGATCATCTGGGACACGGCGAGGCCGAGATCGAGGAGTTGGTGGCCGGTTTCCGGGTTCCCGGGGCCGTGATCGACTTCGCGGCGCGGCTGCTCCCGGAGATCGCCCCCGCCCTGACTCCGCCGCACTCGGTGCGCCGTCACCGGGGCGAGCTCGATCTGCGGCGGGAGCCGGAGGTCATCGGGTCATTGATCAACGGGGTACGGCAGGCCTTGGACAACGAGGGCACGGTCGGGCTGATCGTGCCCGACGCGGCCGTCGCTGCGGCCCGCGCGGCGCTGGAGGCGGCCGAGATCGGCTACGACCTGTTGGGCGAGGAGGAGCAGCGGTTCCGGGCCCGGGTCGACCTGGTGCCGGCCACGCTGGCCAAGGGGCTCGAGTTCGACCACGTCGTCCTTGCCGAGCCGGCGGACATCGTCGCCGGCGAGCCGGACCCGACCACCGGACTGCGCCGGCTGTACGTCTGCCTGACCCGAGCCGTGACCTCGCTCGTCGTCGTTCACGCCCGGGATCTGCCGGCCGCGTTGGCGGCCTGACCGCGGCTCAGTCCACGCCGGAGGGCGGTTCGGCCAGCGGCAGGCGTACCTGGAACCGGGTGTCGCCGGGTCGGGAGATCACTCGCAGATCGCCACCGTGGCGTTGGGTGACGACCCGGTAGGAGATATCCAGACCGAGGCCGGTGCCCTCCCCGGTCGGTTTGGTGGTGAAGAACGGTTCGAAGATCTTGACCTGCAGCTCCGGTGGAACCCCTGCGCCGGTGTCGCCGATCTCGACCAGGACGTGGTCGGCGTCGAGGGCCGTCCGGATGGTCAGCGTGCCGCCGTCGGGCATGGCCGCGACGGCGTTGTCGATCAGATTGGTCCAGACCTGATTGAGCTCGCCGGGATAGGCCGGAATCAACGGCAGGCCCTCGGCGAATTCCTTGACCAGGCGGATGTCCGCCGACTTGATCTTGTGCCACAGCATCGTCACGGTGCTCTTCAGGCCCTCGCGGACATCGATCTCCTGGTGCGGGGCCCGGTCCAGCTGGGAGTACTGCCGCGCCGCTCCGACAAGCGTCGAGATGCGGTGGGTGGAGTCCTCGATCTCGTTCATGAGCTGCTCGGTATCCAGTGCGTATGCCACCCAATGCAGCCCGTCGGCCAACAGGTTCTCCGGCACGGTCGCGGCCACCTCGTCCAGCCAGCCCACCTTGACCCCGGCCGACACGAACGCCGGGGCGAGGTCCCAGGCGTCGTCGACGCCGCGCTCCTCCAGCCACTCGCCGAGCTCGTCCTCGGCCTCGGCCACCCGGAGCGGGGTCAGTTCCTCGGCCTTGGCCATCCGTTCGACGGCCGCCTCCTGGACCTCCATGAGGACGGTCAGGGCCTTGGGATCGACGTCGGAGTTGGCCAGGTGCCCGAGTTTGCGGCGCATCTTGCTGACCCGCTCCCGAAGCGCGGCGGTCGCCCGGACGGCCGCGGCGGCGGGATTGTTCAGCTCGTGGGTCAGTCCGGCCGACATTCGCCCGAGCGACAACAGCCGTTCCCGCTGCCCGACGATCGCCTGGCTGGCCCGCATGCCGAGCGCCAAGCCCTCGAGCATGTGCATCGCCATCGGGAACCACTCGCGGATCCGGTCCCCGAACTCGCCGGCGTCGATCACCCAGAACTCACAGTCGGTTATCGCCGTCGCGGTCCCCGGATACTTGATTTGTTCTCCGGAGGTCAGGAAGGCCGACGTCGCGCCGGAGTACACCCCCCGCTGGTCGGTGCGTGCCGTCTCCACCTCGGTGCCCTCGACTTGGCGGGACATCGCCATGGTGCCCGACAGCAGGACGAAGAAGCAGGTGGCCGGCTCCCCCTCGGAGTACACGGGCCGGCCCCCGGCCCGGGTCTCGACCACGCCATGCTCACTCAACCATCGGAGTTGATCATCATTCAGTCTCTCGAACAGGAACAGAGTCCGCAGTTCGTCGGCGGTCAGGCGGGTCGTGGTCATGATCAACTCCTACTGCTCGGCCAGGTAGCGGTGGACAAGGGTGACGGCGAGCGCGCCTTCACCGACGGCCGAGGCGACCCGCTTGACCGATTGGGACCGGACATCGCCGGCGACGAAGACCCCAGGGAGGCTGGACTCCAGCAGGTATGGTGCGCGCTCCAGATCCCAACCCGGCAACGCCTGCCGGTCGTCGAGGTCGGGCCCGGTCAGCACGAATCCGCTGCGGTCACGGACGACTTCGGCGGGCAGCCAGTCGGTCAGCGGCGCCGCGCCGATGAAGATGAACAGGTGCCCGGCGTCGACGACCTGCTGGGTCCCGTCGCGGTTGTCGATCAACGTCACACACTGCAGATGATCTTGGCCGTCACATTTGCCGATCGAGGAGTTGAGCCGCACCGTGAGGTTGTCGATGCCCCGGATCTGCTCGACGAGGTAGGACGACATCGACCGCTCGAGGGAACTCCCCCGAACCACCAGGGTGACGGTCCGAGCGTACCGGGCGAAGAAGACCGCCGCCTGGCCCGCCGAGTTGGCCCCGCCCACCACCAGGACATGATCATCGGCGCAGGCGGCGGCCTCGGTGGCGGCGGATCCGTAGTACACCCCGCGCCCGACCAGGTCGTCGACGCCGGAAGCGTCGAGGTGGCGGTAACTCACGCCGGTGGCCAGCACGACGGTGTGGGCGGCGATGACGGTCCCGTCGTCCAACTGCACCTCGCGGGCAGATCCTTTGGCCGAGAGCCCGGCCGCCCCGCGCGCGGTGAGGATCTCGGCGCCGAAACGCACCGCCTGCCGCCGGGCCCGATCGGTCAGCTGGCCGCCCGAGACCCCGTCGGGAAAGCCCAGGTAGTTCTCGATCCGCGAACTCTGCCCCGCCTGACCGCCGGCCGCGCTGCGTTCGATGACGACGGTGCGAAGACCCTCCGACGCGGCGTACACGGCCGCGCCCAGCCCGGCCGGCCCTCCGCCGATGATGATCACGTCGTAGAAGTCGATCCCCGGGGTGGTGCTCAGCCCGACCGCCGCCGCGAGATCCGGGAGCGACGGCTGCACGAGCGGCGTCCCGTCTGCGGTGATCACGACCGGCGCCTGGGACGGCTGGGCATTCGCGGCCGCCAGCAACCTTCGGCCGTCGGGCTCGTCGATCCGGTACCACCGGTACGGCACCTGATTGCGGGCCAGGAAATCCCGGACCTCGTACGACGCGGCCGACCAGGGATGACCGAGGATCTTGATCTTGTGCACCGGTGCGCGGCCGTCGCGCCGCCAGGATGTCAGCAGGTCGTCCACCACCGGGTACAGCTTCTCCTCCGGCGGCTCCCAGGGCTTGAGCAGGTAGTGGTCGACGTCGACGACGTTGATCGCCGAGATGGCCGCGTTGGTGTCGGCATACGCGGTCAGCAAGGCCCGGCGAGCCTGCGGCACCAGGTCCATCGCCGCCTCGAGGAACTCGATCCCGTTCATCCGCGGCATCCGGTAATCGGCCAGGATCGCCGCCACCTGGTCACCCCGGAGAACCACTTCCTTGATGGCGTCCAGAGCCTCCTCGCCGGCGCTGGCCCGAAGGATCCGGTACTCCGATCCATACCGGCGACGCAGATCCCGGGCGACGGCCCGGGACACCGAGGGATCGTCGTCGACCGTCACCAGCACCGGGCGCGCGGCTCTCGGCCCGTCGCCGGAGTCGGTGTCGCGAGCCACGGCCGGACGCGCGTCGCCGTCCCGTTCGATCACGCGCCGACCCGGTCGACATAGCACCAACGCCAACGCTCGCCCGGTTCGGCCGAGGTGACCACCGGGTGATCAGCGTTCCTGGCGTGGGCCGTGGCGTGCTTGCCGGGTGAGGCGTCACAACATCCGATGTGATTGCAGGTCAGGCAGCGGCGCAGATGGACCCAACGCCCACCGATGGCCACGCACTCCGAGCACTCGGGTGCGAAGTCGACTTCGGTGAGCGGGTGCGATTCCAGGTGCGCACAGGTGGCCACGGCGATTCCTTTCGTCGGCTCCCATCTTCTGCTGCTGGCCCAAAATCCGCGAGTCGGGGGTCAGGCGCCGCGCTCGCTCACCCCGGGTACCTCATCGAGAGGCGCGGTTGTGCGCGTTGGCGCCGCGGCATGGAGCAGCAACGCACCGATCAGAGTGAAGCGATCAGCGGGGCCGGGTGATCACCGTGAATTCCGCTCCGAACGGGTCGGTCACGGTGGCCATCCGACCGTAGACGAAGTCTTCCGGCTCGCCGGTGCTCCCGCCGTGGCTCCGGGCGGTAGCGAGGACGCGGTCGGTGTCGGCCACTTCGAAGGTGGTCGCCCAAGCCGACGGTGCACCCGGGACACCCATGATGCCGCCGATCTCGTGCCCGTCCGGCCGGCGCAGAAAGGTGAAGTCGAAGGCGGGCAGGTCGGGGTTGCCGTCCAGGGTGAAGTCGAAGACGGACGCGTAGAAGGCACGGGCCGGCTCGGGTGTCGCGGTGACCAGATCGTTGCGGACCAGCGACCCCGGTTCGTTCACGATCTCGCAACCGATGTGGGCCGCGCCCTGCCAGAGCCCGAACTGTGCGCCGACCGGGTCACGAGCGATGGCCATCCGGCCCTGGCCCATCACATCCATCGGCTCCGTCAGCAGCTCACCGCCGGCCGCCCGGATTCTCGTCGCGGTTCGGTCACAGTCGTCGGTGGCGAAGTAGAGGTTCCACCAGTAGGCCTCGGCGTCCGGGTCGGGGTTGGGCATGATGGCCGCGACGGAGCGGCCGCGGAGCCGGCACATGGTGTAGTGGCCGGCCTCGGCTGGACCCACCTCGAAATCCCAGCCGAACAGCGCGCCGTAGAAAGTCATGGCTTCCTGCAGATCGGGAATGCCCAGATCGATCCAGGTCGGCGTTCCGGTCGGCTGGTTGTGGTCGACGTAACTCATGGTTCCACTCCTCACGGCGTCTGTTCGGCGAGCCGGGAGACCTTGCGTCGCCGCAGTCCGGCTGCGTGGAGCCGAGCGACGATCTCCCGACTCGAGACTACGGCCGCCCCGGCCCGGACGGCATGGTCGAACCGTTCCTCCGTCACGTCGTAGTGGTCCCGATCGAAGGCCCGGAGCGGGATGCCCAGCGCACCGGCGAAGGCGTGCAACTCCTCGTACGAGTGGTCGCTGATCAGGTGGGACCACAGTCGGCCGTGGCCCGGCCAGGTGGGCGGATCAATGAAGATCGTCACCGGAACCGTCACCGAAGATCGTCACCCGGCCGGCGTGCCGGACCGTGCCACGGCGTCATCGATCAAGCTGCGCCAGGTGCGGACCAGATCCGCATCGAGGTACGCCTTGTAGGACTGGAGGGGACGCACCTGTACGTCCAGGTGGTAGGCGCCGATCCCGGCGCGGGCGAGCCACGGGACGTGTTCGGGGAGCAACCCGCCCCCGGCCATGATCACCTTGCGTGCGAACGGATTGCTGCCGGCCCGGGCCAGCAGGTCGTCCAGACCCTCGTTCACCCCCCGCGCCGAGCCGGCCGTCAGCACCTGATCGAGACCGGGAAACCCGCGCAAGGTGCGCCAGGCCCGGTCGCTGGAGATGCAGGCGTCGACCGCCCGGGAGAACGTCCACCCGAAGTCCGGGTCGTCACCGATGATCTCAGCGACCACCTCGGCGTCCACCTCGGTGTGGGCGTTGAGGAAGCCGAGCACCATCCCGTCGGCACCGACCGAGCGATAGCTGCTGACCAGCCCGCGGAGCCGGGCGACTTCACCTCCGTCGGTCCCGTAGCCTTCCCGCAGCCGGAGCAGCACCCGGATCGGCAGACTCGTGGCACGGCGGACCTGACCGACCAGGGCCGGTTCCGGCGACCGCCCGTCGTGTTCGGTGGAGCCGACGAGGGAGACCCGGTCCGCGCCGCCCGCCTCCGCCCGCTCGGCGTCCGCCGGATGCAGGGCCAAGACCTCGAGCAACCCGCTCACTCGACGTCGTCCGTCGAAGGTTGCGTCCTGCGCTGGTCGAAGGGGCCGTCCAGCTGCTCGATCCGGGCCAGCGACGGCCCGCAACGGTCCCGCAGTTCGGCGGACACCACTTCCGCCTCGGCCAGCGCGCGATGCACGTTCTGCCAGCCGAGCTTGGTGAGTTCCGCCTCGCTCCATCCCCGCTCGGCCAGCGCGTCGATGAGAGCCGGGTACGCCGCCACGTCGCCCAGCCCCTCGGGCAGCTGGTCGACGCCGTCGTAGTCACCGCCCAGCCCGATGTGGTCGATGCCCGCAACGCCGCGTACGTGCTCGCAGTGCTCCACCACGTCGGCCAGCGTCGCGGTCGGCCGGGTGCCGGGGAAGGACGCCACGAAGGGCCCCATGGCGTCCAGGTCCCGGATGTCCACCCCGGCCTGCAGGGCCGCGGCCTCGAGCTCGAGCTGCCAGTCCCGGACGGCGGAATTGACGAAGGCGGGCACGAACGTCACCTGGCAGACGCCGCCGTTGTCCGGCAACCGGCCCAAGATCTCGTCGGGCACATTCCGCGGATGATCACAGACGGCACGGGCCGAGGAGTGGGAGAAGATCACCGGCGCGGCCGTGGTGTCCAGCGCGTCGCGCATCGTGTCGGGCGAGACGTGGGACAGGTCCACCAGCATGCCGAGGCGGTTCATCTCCCGCACCACTTCACGGCCGAACTCGGTCAGTCCGCCCGCCCGGGGTTCGTCGGTCGCCGAGTCGGCCCAGGCGGTGTTCTGGTTGTGGGTGAGGGTCAGATAGCGGACGCCGAGGCGATACAGGGTGCGCAGGGCGCCGAGGGAGTTGTCCAGACAGTGGCCGCCTTCGGCACCCATCAGACTGGCGACGGGGCCGCCCGCGGTGACGGTCACCTCGAGGCCCTCGGCGCTGGTCACCAGCGCCAGGTCATGGGGATAGCGGGTGATCATGTCGTAAACCGCGTCGATCTGTTCCAGCGTTGCGGTCAGCGCCTCGGCGCCGGGCAGCGTGCACGGCACGAACACCGACCAGAACTGACCGGCCACCCCACCCGTTCGCAGCCGGAGGAGGTCGGTGTGCAATTGGGGCTGCGCCTGGGCGATGTCGATCCGACTGAAGTCGTACCCCACTTGGCGCATGGCCCACGGCAGATCATTGTGTCCGTCGACGATCGGGATCCGGTCCACGGCCCCATCCTCTCCCATCCGGCGACCACGATTCCCGGTACCGGTCCTGGGTCGCGGGATTACGATCACAGGATGCGACCGCGGGTCGTGGGACCAGGTTTGGGACTGCTGACACGGGCGGACCGTCGAGGGCGACGAGACCCGGCTCGGCGGCCGCCGCTGCTGCTCGGGGCACTGATCTTCGTCCTCGTCCTGGCCGGGTGCACCTACTCCAGTTCCGAACCCGGACTGTTCCGGACCAGGGCGCCCGTTGAGCAGTCGTCCGAGCCCCCGTTCCTGCCGCAGCCCGCCAACCCGGCGCTGCCGGTGGCCGGCGCAGCGGTGTGGACCAGCAGCGAGGGTTTGCGGCTCACCACCCGGATCGCCGTGCACGCCATCCGGCGGACCGGGAAGGCGACCGTGCTGGATTGGTCGGTCACCCCGCTGTCCTCGCCCGGTCTGGAGCGAGGTGAGAAGATCCCATCCTGGGTCGATCTCGGTTTGAGTCGCGCCGCCGGCGGTGACCTGAACGCCGTGCTGATCGACCCGACGGCGGGGAAGGCGTACCGGCCCCTGCAGCATCGCAGTCGCCGCGAATTCAACCGCTGTCTGTGTACGCCGCTCTGGGTGGCCCAGTTGGACCTGCGGATCGGTGAGACCCGCCTCCTGCAGGCGACCTTTCCGGCCTTGCCCGCGGCCACCCGGTTCGTCGACGTCTCCCTGACCACTCTGCCGGTCTTCGCTCACGTGCCGGTGTCACCCGAGAATCAGGTCCCGACGGCCTTGAAGCCGGTTGACCTGCGCGCCGAACCGGACGAGCCGGATCCGCTGGCTCCACCGTTCCATGTCGCCGACCGGGGTCGCCGCGGACCGCCCCGCGTGCAGAGCATCCAGATCGACGCCATCGAGTCCGGCGAGCACTTCACGTCGCTGCGCTGGACGATCCGCTCGGTCACCGATCAACCGAATTCCGGTTTGCTGCCGTCCGGCCCGCCGATCACCGCAGAGTTGCCGTCCGGCGTCGAGGCGTTCACTCCGGGCGCGGCCAGCGGACCGCTGCTGAGCGCGGCTGGGAGGACCGTGGGCGCGCAGTGGATGACCGCCAAGGTCCTTGGTCGGAAGTATCTCGACTGTCTGTGTACGAACATCGGCCTGTGGGCCACCGCGCTGCGCGAGGCCGGCGGTCGTGCCTCGGTCACCACCGTGTATCCCGCCCTGCCGGCCGGTGTCAAAGTGGCCGATGTGGTCCTGCCGGGAGCCACCACCCTCTGGCGGCTGAAGGTCGATCGGGCGCCGGACAGCGCCGCGCACGTCGCCCCGCCACGGCCCGTACGCGTGGGGAAGTGGCGCTATCTGCCGGACCGGCCGCCTCCGGGCTGGTCGACCGCCGACTGGCCGACTCCCGTACCCGAGCCTGACCAGTTCGCCGCCTACGAGTCGCTGGTGGAGGAGTTGACCGCCCTGCCTCGTCGCTGAGCCGAGTCGTGCCGGACGTGGGTGACATGCTGGGGTACCACGACCTCGACCGCGTTGCGTTGGATCCGGAAGTGGACCGGGCTATGGGTGGCGATCTCGCCGTCGAGGTTGACCGCCTGCTCGCTGTCGGTCATCAGCCGCAGGCTCCGGGTGACCAGGTGCTGGACGTCTTCGTGATCGATGATGGTGCCGTCCTTGAGCAGCCCCGCCAGGCTGACGTGATCCCGCAGCCGGCCGGCCTTGACGGCGTACACGTCGAGCTTGTGATCGTCGATGCCGGCGTCGGGGGCAATGGCGTGGCCCCCGCCGTAGTAGCGCCCGTTGCCGACGAAGACCTGTAAGAGGTCGTCGAGCTCGAGCGGCTCGAAGTCGTGCTCGGGGAACTCGATCCGGAGCCCGAACGGCTGGTGCCGGGCGTACGCGACGGCGGCGGACACGGGATAGGACAGCGGTCCGAGGGCCTTCTTCAATCCCGGTCTGAGGGCTTTGGCCGATCCCACCGACAGTCCGAGCGATGCGACGTTGACGAAGGGCTGGTCGTTGCCCCAGCCGAGGTCGACGTCGACGATTTTGCCGTCGGCCAACACGTCGGCGGCGCCGTCGATCTGGTTCGGGATGTCGAGGGTCCGCGCGAAGTCGTTGGCAGTGCCGAGTGGAAGCACGCCGAGCACCGGGCAGCGCTCGGATTCGATCCTGGCCAAGACGCCGGCGGCACAGCCGATGGTGCCGTCACCGCCGCCGATCACGATCAGCCGGCATCCGTCCCCGACGGCGAGCCGGACCACGTCCGGAATCTGCTTCGGATCGTCGACCGCCTCGGACCGGATCAGTCGCGCGCCCCGGTCCAGCAACGCGGCCCGGGCCGGCTCGTACGCCTTCGCACCGGCCCGGGAGCCGGTGTTCACGATCAGGGCGGCCCGGTCCAGCGGCACGGTCTCGGTCATCCCACCAACGTAGAACCCGAACCCTAAGCGGCGGGCGTGTTCGAACTCCATCCGCGCGTCCGGACCATCAGCTGGGGGGCCGAGACTGTGAATGGGTCCAATTCCCGCTCAGGCCTCGGTACCCGGTCGAAGACGCCACGAGGGCGGCCCCGATCGGGACCGCCCTCGTGTGCGTGCGTGCCGGGAGCTGGACTCAGAAGTCCATCCCGCCCATGCCGGGATCGCCACCCGGAGCGGGCGCAGCCTTCTCCGGCTTGTCGGCGATGACGGCCTCGGTGGTGAGGAACAAAGCCGCGATCGAGGCTGCGTTCTGCAGCGCCGAACGGGTCACCTTGGCCGGGTCGATGACGCCGGCCTTGATGAGGTCCTCATACTCACCGGTGGCTGCGTTCAGGCCCTCGGCCTTGGGCAGGTTGCGGACCCGCTCGGCCACCACGCCACCCTCGTGGCCGGCGTTGATGGCGATCTGCTTCAGCGGGGCCTCGGCGGCGGTGAGCACGATCTGGGAACCGATCGCCTCGTCACCGGTGAGGTCCAACTTGACGTTCTGGGCCGCATGCAGCAGAGCCACGCCGCCGCCGGCGACGATGCCCTCTTCGACGGCCGCCTTGGCGTTGCGCACGGCGTCCTCGATGCGGTGCTTGCGCTCCTTGAGCTCGACCTCGGTCGCCGCTCCGACCTTGATCACCGCGACGCCACCGGCCAACTTGGCCAGCCGCTCCTGCAGCTTCTCCCGGTCGTAATCGGAGTCGGAGTTGTCGATCTCGGTGCGAATCTGGTTGACCCGGCCGGCGATCTGATCTGACTCGCCGCCACCCTCGATGATGGTGGTCTCGTCCTTGGTGACCACGAACTGCCGGGCCTTGCCGAGCAGCTCGATGCCCACCCCGTCGAGCTTGAGGCCCACCTCTTCGGAGATCACCTGACCGCCGGTGAGGATGGCGATGTCGGTCAACATGGCCTTGCGACGATCACCGAAGCCCGGTGCCTTCACGGCGACGGACTTGAAGGTGCCACGGATCTTGTTGACGATCAGCGCGGCCAGGGCCTCGCCGTCGACGTCCTCGGCGATGACCGCGAGCGGTTTGCCGGACTGCATGACCTTTTCCAGCACCGGGAGCAGGTCCTTGAGGTTGCTGATCTTGGAGTTCACGATCAGCACGTACGGGTCGTCGAGCACGGTCTCCATGCGCTCGGTGTCGGTCACGAAGTAGGGCGAGATGTAGCCCTTGTCGAACCGCATGCCCTCGGTGAGCTCGAGCTCCAGGCCGAAGGTGTTGGACTCGTCGACCGTGATGACGCCTTCCTTGCCGACCTTGTCCATCGCCTCGGCGATGATCTCGCCGACCGAGGTGTCACCGGCGGAGATCGACGCGGTAGCGGCGATCTGCTCCTTGGTCTCCACGTCCTTGGCGGTGGCGGCCAATTCGGCGACCAAAGCCTCGACGGTCTTCTCGATGCCGCGCTTCAGCGACATCGGGTTTGCCCCGGCGGTCACGTTGCGAAGGCCCTCACGGACCATGGCCTGGGCCAGGACGGTGGCGGTGGTGGTGCCGTCGCCCGCGACGTCGTCGGTCTTCTTGGCAACTTCCTTGACGAGCTCGGCGCCGATCTTCTCGTACGGATCCTCGAGCTCGATCTCCTTGGCGATGCTCACACCGTCATTGGTGATGGTGGGAGCACCCCACTTCTTTTCGAGTACGACGTTGCGGCCTTTGGGCCCCAAGGTCACCTTTACGGCGTCGGCGAGCTGATTCATCCCCCGCTCGAGACCGCGTCGTGCCTCGGTGTTGAACTGAATGAGTTTGGGCATTTCTGCGCGAGTCCTCCCGCGTGCCGGCGGCCAGTCGGTCCGGCCGGCTAGTTGGCGTGAATAACGTTGTCGCCTCAAAGCGATGCCCGCGACGGACGCCCTGGACAGGGCTCACCGCTTGGTGAGGTGGCACTCTCCGGTGGTGAGTGCTAAGTCAGTTTTAGCACTCGACCCTGGTGAGTGCAAACACCTGTACTAGTCCGCAGGACTCGCCCAGCGCGCGATCGCAGCTTCCGCGGTCGGCACGGGACCGAACAGCTCGGCCTGCCGACGGGTGTCGGCGACGTAGCGGCCGCTGCCGAAGAAGTCGAACATGGCCCGGACGTCAGCGATCTCAGGCCTGATACGACCGAGGAGCCCGGTAACCGTCGAGACGACCGGCGCCACCCGGAGCACCCTCATCCTCCGGCCGAGCGGGTGCCCGGTCAGTTCCGCCACGTCGCTCACCGTGAGAGGTCGATCCCAGCCCAGGTCGACGTGCTCACCGTCCCGGACCGGCCCGTCGACAGCCTCAGCGAGCGCGCCGGCGACATCGCTGCTCAGCACGAAGGTGATCGGCACGGTCGGCGGCCACAGACTCAACACCAGGCGCACCAGGGCTCGAACGGTCTTGCCGCGAGCCAGCAGAGCGTCGACGATCTTGCGGCCGAGATAGCCGGTGGCGCCGACGACGAGAACGGGAGAATCGGTCATGCTCGCTAAACCGTTAGCATGCTCAGATTATTTCTTAGCCTGCTAACGACTATCCTCGAAGCATGGACGCCGAGGCGGACGAACTCAATTCCGCCATCATCCGGCTCGCCCGCCGACACCGATATCGAGCCGGCCAGCTGCTCGGTCGGCATGGCTTGCACCCGGGACAGGAAGCGATTCTCTGCATCTTGGCCGAGCAGGGTGAGCAGAGCCAGGCCAAGTTGGCGGCCTTGCTCGAAGTCGAGCCGCCCACCGTACATCGCAGTCTGATCAGTCTGCAGCGGGCGGGTTTCGTGCAGCGCCAGCCTTCACCCTCCGACGGACGCATCACCCTCGTCAGCCTGACCGGATCCGGCCGCCGGGCCGAGACCCAGGTCGCGGCCGCGTGGGCGCAACTGGGTCGCGAGACGGTCAGCGGATTCAGCGACCGCGACCGCCGAGCGTTGCTGCGCCTCCTGGATCGGGCCGGAGCCAATCTCAACGACCCCGAGGCACGCGACTGCTGATGGCCGCGGCCGGCCCCCTTCGCGGTGGCCAAGGAGATGTCCTCAGCCCGGGGCCTCCCGCGTGGGCGACGATCCGGTCGTTGGGGCAGATTGTGTCAGTGCCGAATCGGAACGGATCGTCTATTTCGGTGCTCGAGATAATCGATCGAGGGGGAATGGATAGCCGCTGAATGCGGTTGCCGCTAGTCATGGTCCAATCCGAGACAACCCGCGCCGGCGTCGGACTTCGCTCGGAGCGGGGCCCGGTGCTCGGCTCGATCATGCTCAGCGTGGGCCTGATCGCCATCGACGCCACCATCCTGGCCACCGCCGTGCCGTCGATCGTCGAGGATCTCGGCGGTTTCAGCCAGTTCCCGTGGTTGTTCTCCATCTTCCTGCTCGCCCAAGCGGTCTCGGTTCCGATCTACGCCAAGTTCTCCGACCAGGTGGGCCGCAAGCCGATCATGCTGATCGGGATCGCCGTGTTCGTCCTCGCCTCGGTGCTCTGCGGCCTGGCCTGGAGCATGCCGGCGTTGATCGCCTTCCGGGCCCTGCAAGGGCTGGGTGCCGGGGCGGTCCAGCCCACGTCGATGACCATCATCGGTGACCTGTACAGCGTGGTGGAGCGAGCGAAGGTCCAGGGCTATGTCGCCAGCGTCTGGGCCATGTCCTCCGTCGTCGGCCCGACTCTGGGCGGTTTGTTCGTCGACTTCGTCAACTGGCGCTGGATCTTCTTCATCAACATTCCGTTGGGCCTGCTGGCGGCCTGGATGCTGCACCGCCACTTCCACGAAGAGGTGAAACAGACCAAGCACACGATCGACTACGCCGGTGCCGTGCTGTTGACCCTGGGCAGCACGCTGGTGATCTTCGCCCTGCTCGAGGGCGGCCTGCTGTGGCCTTGGCTGTCACTGCCCAGTCTGCTGATCATCGGGTCGGGTGCTGCTTTCCTCACGGTGTTCGCGCTCGTCGAGCGACGCGCCGCCGAGCCGATGCTCCCGGGCTGGATATTTCGACACCGGCTGATCAACAGCACCAATCTCGTCAGTGTGGCCGTGGGCGTCATCCTGATCGGTCTGACCTCCTACGTCCCGCTGTACGTGCAAGGCGTGCTCGGCACCGGCGCGCTGGTCGCCGGTTTCGCCTTGGCCGGTCTGACCCTCGGCTGGCCGATCGCGGCGTCCGTGGCCGGACGGGTCTACCTGCGCCTGGGGTTCCGGAACACAGCCTTGATCGGCACGATCCCGGTCGTGGCCGGCGCCGTGCTGCTCATCGCGGTCTCGCCGACCACCTCGGTCTGGCAGATCGGCGCGACCTGTTTCGTCATCGGACTCGGGATGGGGCTGGTCGCCAGCCCGACCTTGGTCGCGGCGCAGAACGCGGTCGAGTGGGAGAACCGGGGTGTCGTCACCGGCACCACGATGTTCGCCCGCTCGATGGGCAGCGCCTTGGGCATCGCGGTCTTCGGCGCGATCGCCAACGCCGCGTTGGCCGGTCGACTCGCAACCGAGGGCCCGACCAGCGCGTCCGACATCTCCCCCGCGGTGTTGGACAACGCGCTGGGCCAGGTCTTCGTCGGCGTGGCGGTTACCGCCCTCGTCCTGGTGCTCGGCGTGCTGCTGATGCCACGCGGCGACCGCCCGGCCGACGACTCCTGAATCCCGCGACCGTCAGGTCAGCGAGGGCAGGACGAGCTTGGTCCAGCGCTCCTTCATGGTGGCCAGCACCTCGTCGGGATCGCTCGCCCAGATCTCGGCGTTGAAGATCTCCACTTCGACCGGTCCGGCATAGCCGGCCGCGGTCACCCAGCGGCCGATGCTCTCGAAATCCACCACGCCGTCGCCCATCATCCCGCGGGACAGCAGGGCGTCCGCGGCGATGGGCAGGTTGAAGTCGCAGACCTGGTACGACGCCAGCCGGTCCTCCTCGCCGGCGCGCGCGATCTGCTCCGGCAGTTCCGGATCCCACCAGACGTGGAAGGTGTCGACCACCACGCCCACGGTGCGCGCCGGGTAGGGCGCCGCCACGTCCAAGGCCTGACGCAGAGTCGACAACACGGCCCGGTCGGCGGCGTACATCGGGTGCAGGGGTTCGAGCACGAGCCGGACGTCGTGCTCTTCGGCGTACGGCACGAGTTCCTCGATCCGGCGGGCCGCCCGGTCACGGGCGGACCGCAGATTCCGCTCGCCGCCGTCCAGTCCGCCGACCACCATGATGAGTTCGCGGGTACCGAGTGTCGCGGCCTCCACGATGGCCGCGCGGTTGTCGGCGAGCGCCGCCTGCCGGCCGTTCTCGTCGGCGGCGGTCAGGAATCCGCCGCGGCAGAGGCTGGTGACGGTCAGGCCCGATTCGGCGATCAACCGGGCGGCCGCGGACGGACCGACCTCGGCCACCCGGTCCCGCCACAGTCCGATGTGGGCGAGTCCGGCGCGGCGGGTGGCCTCGATCGCCTCCGGCAGGTTGAGCCGCTTCGTGGTCGCCGTGTTCAACGAGAGCCGGTCGAAGTCCCCCACGTCAGGCCTCGAAGCCCTGGACGGCCAGCAACTGCGTCATCCGGCGGGCCGCCAGCTCCGGGTCGAGGAGTAGGCCGGCCCGATCGGCCAACCGGAACGCCTGCACCAGGTGCGGTATCGAGCGACCGGCCTGGAGACCGCCGACCATGCTGAACGCGGGCTGCCGACCGTTGAGCCAGGACAAGAACGCCACTCCGGTCTTGTAGTAGAGCGTGGGCGCCGCGAACAGGTGCCGGCCAAGCTCTCGGGTCGAGTCCAGGATCGCCCGGCCCTCCTCGGGGCGGCCGCGGTCATAGGCCTGTAGGGCGGTCGAGGCGGCCGGATAGATGGCGGCGAAGATGCCCAGCAAGGCGTCGGAGTAGTGGGTGCCGTCGCCGTCGATCAGCTCCGGATAGTTGAAGTCGTCGCCGGTGTAGAGCCGCACCCTCCCGGGGAGCTGCGCCAGTTCCGCTCGCAGCGCTGTCTCGTGGGCCGCGTCCAGCAGCGATACCTTCACTCCGTCGACGACGGCGGCGTGCTCGCGCACCAGACCGGTGAACACCTCCGTGGCCCCGGCCACATCAGCGTTGCCCCAGTAGCCGGCCAGCGCCGGATCGAACATCGGACCGAGCCAGTGCAGAATGACCGGCTCAGTGACTTCGGCCAGCAACGCCGCGTAGACGTAGCGGTAGTCGTCGGGCGTCCGGGCGACCCGAGCGAGGGCGCGGGAGGCCATCACGATGACCGTTGCTCCGGCTCCGCTGACGATCTCGACCTGCTCGCGGTACGCCTCGAGCACCTGGTCCAACCCGGCCCGCCCTTCGAGCAGCGTGTCGAGGTCGAGTTGGTCGGTGCCGGCTCCGCAGGACAACCTCCCGCCGACCGAGGCGGCCTCGGCTCCAGAGCGCTTGATCAACTCCTGGGTGGCGGCCCAGTCCAAGCCCATGCCGCGTTGCGCCGTGTCCATCGCGTCGGCCACGCCCAGCCCGTACGACCACAACTCGTGCCGGTACGCGAGCGTGGTCTCCCAGTCGACCACCGCGGGTGCGCCCGGGGTGTTGTCGGCCAGGGCGACCGGGATCACGTGCGCGGCGGCGTACGCGATCCGCGACGTTATCGGAGCGGCCGGGCGGCTCCACGGGCCGGGCTCACCGAGCTCGTACGAGACCGCTGACCCATCGGTGGACGGGAGACGCAGCGCGGTGGTCACAGCACGATCTCCGGAATGTCCAAGGTCCGCCGCTCCGCCGAGGATCGCAGGCCGAGTTCGGCGAGCTGAACGCCGCGGGCCGCCGACAGCAGGCCGAACCGGTGCTCCCGTCCGGCCACGACATCGCGCAGGAACTCCTCCCACTGCGCCTTGAAACCGTTGTCCAAATCCTCGTTGGCCGGCACCTCGAGCCACTGGGAGCGGAACGACTCGGTCACCGGCAGATCGGGGTTCCACACCGGCATCGGCGTGTGCGCCCGCTGCTGGGCGACGCACTTGGTCAAGCCGGCAACCGCCGAACCGTGGGTGCCGTCGACCTGGAACTCGACCAGCTCGTCGCGATAGACGCGGACGGCCCAGGACGAGTTGATTTGCGCGATCACCGGGTCACCGGCCGGTGTCTCCAGCTCGAACAGTCCGTACGAGGCGTCGTCGGCCGTCGCGTCGTACGGCTGGCCCTGCTCGTCCCAACGGGTCGGGATGTGCGTCACCGCGTTGGCGTTGACGCTCTTGACGGTGCCGATGATGCCCTCGAGCACGTAGTTCCAGTGGCAGAACATGTCGGTGGTCATGCCACCGCCGTCCTCCTTGCGATAGTTCCAGGACGGGCGCTGAGCGGGCTGGCTGTCCCCCTCGAACACCCAGTAGCCGAACTCCCCACGCAGCGACAGGATCCGGCCGAAGAAGCCCTCGTCGACCAGTCGGCGCAGTTTGACCAGGCCCGGCAGGTAGAGCTTGTCATGCACCACCCCGGCGGTCACCCCCGTGTCGCGGACGATCCGGGCGAGTTCCACCGCCTCCGCCAGGGTTTCGGCGGTCGGCTTCTCGGTGAAGATGTGCTTGCCGGCCGCCATCGCCTTGCGGAGCGTGGCCGCCCGAAGGCTGGTCATCGAGGCGTCGAAGAGGATGTCGATGGTGGGGTCGGCCAGCACCGCGTCGAGGTCCGTGGCCCAGTGTTCGACCTTGTGCAGCTCGGCCAGTTCGACGATCTTGCGCTGGTTGCGACCGACCAGGACGGGTTCGACGGCGACCCGGGTGCCGTCCGGCAGTTCGATCCCGCCGGCGTCCCGGATCGGCAGGATCGAACGCAGCAGGTGCTGCCGGTAACCCATCCGGCCGGTTACCCCGTTCATGGCGATCCGCAGCACCTTCGGTGTCGACTCCGGCATGTCTCTCCTCTGATCGGGTTCCTTGGAAAACGCTTTCCATCCTACCTGTGGGCTCTCAACGCCGTCAAGCGTTCGTCCCGTCCTCCTTGCTCGAGTTCCTCGTCCCTGCACCCCCAGGAACTCGAGCAACGGCGAGGAACTCGAGCAAGGTGAGGGCAGGGGCGGATCAGGCCAGCAGCGTGGCGGCGAGGTCCCGGGTCTGTGCCTCGGTCAGTCGGCCATCGGCGATCACCGCGTCGAACCGGCGGTGGAGCTCGGCGCCCGCGGGCAGCGCCGCCGGCCGATCCCAGGCGAGGGCCGAGCCGATACCCGGGTAGCTGTCCACCCGTACGAACCACGGCTCGCCCGCTGCGGCGGCGTCGGGTGCGGAGAGGATGATCGTCGCGGGGCCGCTGAGTCCTGGTCCGGCGGCGAAGTCGGCCGACCAGGCCAACCAGGGCGACACGGTGCCCTGGACCTCGGCCTCGCCTCGTGCCTCCGCGGTGAATACGTCCACCCCGTCGCAGGCGGGAAAGCGCCAGAAGAATCCGCCGTATCCGCCGTCGGGCCGACCCTTGCTGCCGGGAGAGTTGACCGTCACAGCTGCGTCGGCCCGCAGCCGGGTGTCGAAGGTCAACCGCCAGGACCGTTGGTCGATGCCGGCCCAGGACACGGACCGCTGCTCCTGGAGAACGACTGATCCGTCGCGACCGAGCCACCGCAGCCGGTGGGTGAACGAGTCACCCTGCACCGCGGGAGCGTCGCCGACGATCGCGCCGTGGTTGTCCAAGAGCACATAGCCCTGCCCGTGGACGTAGGTCCCCCCACCCCAGAAGCTGGTGCCGTTCGCATCGGGGATCGCGACACCGACGCCGAGATGCCAGTCGTGATCCGCGGGATGGTGCGCCGAGACGACCACCCCGGCTCGACTGCGTACGGGATGCAGGTACGGCCGCGGGCTGGAGGTGGGTATGGTCCCGCCGCCGTCACGGTAGACCGCGACTTCGATGTCGTCGGCGTCGAGCCGAACGAGTGGTTGGTCCCGCCCGCCGTGAGCCCAGGGGACCCCGAGTTCGGCGAACGTGCGCCCGGTCGCGGCGGACTGCTCCAGCCAGTGCTCGATGTCATCGACGATCGCGCGCCGGTCCTGACCCTCACCCGACCAGCGGATGGCCCGCGGGTCGATGCGGACCGGCTCCTCGGACTGAGCGACCGCGTCGAGAACACGCATGAACGCTCCGGTACTCGCCAGCGGCACGAGCAGCGGCGCTCCGTCTCGCCGATGAGCCAGCAGGTTCTCCAACAAGTTGGTGCGAGACGTGGCTTCCACTCGAGTCTGGCCGTCGGCCTCGATCTCGACTCGATCGGCCGTGTAACCGAACGTGGCGCGGCCGTGAGTGCCCTGGAGGTGCACCAGCGGCTCTCGTTGTTCTGAGGCGCAGAGACTGAGGGCGCAGGTCACCTGCCGACCGTCGACCGTACGGATGCGGATCACCGAGGTGTCGTCGCTGTCGATGGCGTTCGCCCGGTAGAGATCAGTCTCCACCGACTCGACGTCCTCCGAGGTACGGCAGCCGGCGACGGCCAGGGCCGTCACCACGGCGTGCGCCAGCGCATTCGTGGCCACCCCGTCGACTACTGCCCGGCCCCGCAAACTCCGACGGCCGGCCCAGGGCGAGCGACTCCAGTAGCCGACGGTCCGCGCCCATGCCCCGACCGCACTCACCGTGACGACTCGGCCGATGCCGGAGACGCCGGACTCCAGCAGTGGGACGCCCGCCGATCCGAGGCTCTGAAAGCCGACCTGAACGACGCGTCCGCTCCGCTGCTCGGTGGCCAGCAGCCGTCCGAAGTCCTCCAGCGCGGCGACCGGCGGCTTTTCCAGCAGTACGTCCGCCCCGGCGCTGAGAGCGGTCTCGGCAAGCGGGAAGTGCTCGCTGATCGGGGCGGCAATGACGACGACATCGACTGGCCCGACGGCCGCCAGCGCGTCGGACAAGTCGGCGTAGAGATCCGCCCCGTAGATCGTCGGTGGTTCCAAGTCGACGCCGGGATCGACGGCGGCCACCAGTTGCACCAGGCCAAGACCGGCGAGCCGCTCGATGTTGGCGGCGTGGACCTCTCCAAAGCCGCGGACCCCGACCAGGATCACGCGGGCGGGCGCCGCGGTCGCGCTGCGTTCCTCGCTCATCGACCGGCGGTCTCCACTGAAGGGCCGATTTTGGTGCCGGGCAGGTTCATGTGGGCCTCTTCGACTGAGTTCATGACATGCTGAGAAAGCGCTTTCCGGATACCGTACACGACAGGATGATCAGATGACCAGCTCGAACCCCGGCGATCCGGCGAACCCGATCGCCGGCTACGAGGACTGGCCGGCTGCCGTTCGCTCGGCCGAGCCCTACCGCGGTCTCGACGATGCGACCAACGGACTGGCGCGGGTGCTCGGCCTGCGGCGACCCGCCGGCGCCGCCAGACTGCGGGTGGAGCGGCGCTGGACCCGGGCCGACGTCGCCATCCAGCAATTGCGGTGGTCGGTGGGGTACGGACCCGAGACGCAGGGCTGGTTGCTGCGCCCGGCCGGTGAAGCGGGGATGCTGCCGGGTGTCCTGGGCCTGCACAGCCACGGCGGAGTGCGCTCGGTAGGCGGCGAGCAGTTGGTCGACCTCGGTGCGGACTCCAGCCCGCGGGCCGTCCAGCTGCGCACGGCGTACTACGAGGATCGGGCTCCGGCGAACGACCTGGCTCGCCGTGGGCACGTCGTGCTCGTGCACGACGCGTTCTCCTGGGGTAGCCGACGGTTCGATCTCTCCCATCCGACTCCTCAACTCGCATCCCGGATGGAGGCGCAAGAAGCCCTCTGGCGTGAGCAGGGTCTTGCTCCGACGCTCGACGAACGCTTCGATGTGGCGTCCGGCTTTCATGAGGACACGTTGGCCAAGGCGGCCGGGGCGCTGGGACAGACCTTCACGGGCGCCGTGCTGGCCGACGACCTCGTGGCGTTGGACGTGCTCGCCGGTACGGACGGCGTCGATGCCCAGCGCCTGGGAGCATTCGGTTTCTCCGGCGGAGGCGGCCGTGGCCTGCTGTTGGCCGCGTTGGACCACCGGGTGGCGGCCTGCGTGGTGAGCTGCATGATGGCCACCTTCGACTCGCTGGTGCCGGCCGGGCTCGACACCCATTCCTGGCTCCTCCACGTGCCCGGGCTGTGGTCGCTGATGGACTGGCCGGACCTGACCGGCCTGGGTCGGGCTCGCTTCCTGGTCCAGTACCGCACGGGCGATGAGCTCTTCCCGCTGGCCGGGATGGAGGCGGCACACGCGCACCTGCTCCAGCGGCATCACGGAAACGACCGATACCGCGGTTCCTTCACCCCCGGTGGGCACGCCTTCGACGCCGCGATGCAGGAGGAAGCGTGGGCTTTCCTGGCCGGCACCGGTTGAACCGACGACCTCGGATCAGCGGTCCGGCCGGCGCCGCACGACCAGTGCGGGAACCTGAAGCAGCCCGGATCCGACCGTGGCCATAGCGAGGTCTAGCTCCTGCATCCGAAATCGCCGCCCGTACTGCGCCTCGCTCTGGGCGGCCAACCGTTCGATGTGCTCCTCGGCGGCCAACGCGTTGGCCGCGGTGTTGTAAACCGTGATCTCAATCGTGTTCTGACCGGCGCGGATCGCCGCCGTGATGTCGAGCCGGTACGGCGGCGCCCAGGCCAGCCCGCAGTCCACCTCGTTGACCCGAACGGCGGCGATCTCCCCCACCGGCGGCGTCACCCAGGCGCGGTACGAGGGCCCGACGAGTCCAGCGGCACCCGCCGCGGCCGCCGAGCTCGGCAGGCTTTCGCCCAGGTCAATCTGCACTTCGGCGCCCGGGTCTACCTCGGCCAGCTCGACCCTCGTCGTGTAGGTCGCGGCGCCCGAGTAGTGCCGGCGACCAGGCTCGTCCTCCCATACATGCGGCAGATCGACCGGCCGCGCCGGCTCGTCCGGGAACCTCACCTGCCAGCCGCCGACCAGGGCCCGTCGATCCTCATCGCTGGTGATCGGCCGTTCGGAGGCGGCTCGATCGATCGGCCCGTCATGGAGCACGATCACAGTGGCAGCGTAGGGATCAAGGCTGAGTTCGATTCCTACGCCGCTTCCTTCGCCGATCGCTCCGCTGCGCCGGACGAGACCGCTAGCGGGATCCCACTCCTGATATCCGGGTCCGCCTCCTCGGCCGGTGATGCGGACGTCGCGCCGCTGGGCTCCGGTGTTGACGACGACGTAAAGATCGGTGTCGGCGCAGCGGCGATGTACGAATCCGATGTCAGGCGTGGCCGGCGTGAGCTCCAGATCCGGTTCGCCGGTACGGGACAGCGCCGCGGCCAACGCTCCAGGGGTGGCCGGCACCGAGCCGGGGAGCTCGACGGCCGAGTCGACCGTGATCACACTGCCCCCGGAGGCCGACACCCGCTCCAGCCACGCCGTGGTTCCGTCCGGCAGCGCGGTCGTCACCGGTACCACGACAACCCGGTAACGATCCGGCGGAGTGACGTCGACGCCGTCGTCGTCGATCAGGTCGTAATCCAGTCCGGCCGCCCGGATGGTCGCCGGGATCTCGCCCGGGATCTGCCGGTTCGCCTCCCGCCAGGTGTCCAGCGAGCCGCCGACCGCCCGGCCCATGGTGGCGAACAGGTCTTCGTTGGGGACGTAGACCGCAACATCGGCCACCGGGTCACCTTGTCGGAGCACCCAGCACAGGCGGCGGAGGTAAGCGTTGAGCGCCGGCATCGCCGGCCACCAGGGGTTGCGGTCGTTGATGGCTCCGGCGGCGTAAAAGAACCAGCCCAGCCCCGGCGCCTCGGTGGGCGAGTACGGCCAGCCGTGCCCGATCAGTTGGTTGACGCCGTTGAGCAGGTGCTCGTGGGCCTCCCCCTTGAGGTCGAGGGGGGTGGCCCGGAACGACGGAGAGTGGACCCAGGTCCACACCTCGGCCGAGGCCACGTCACGGCCGTACAGATGGGCAGCCGAGGATGCCCACCGACTCGGTGTCAGCTCCTTCCATCCCCATCCCTCCCCCTCGAAGAGGTCAGCGAAGCGGTAGCTGCTCAGGGTTGCGGGAGGCGCTCCGTAGCTCTGGATCCGGAACGGTACGCCGCGACCGGCGGCCCACCGCTGGCACCGGGCGACGAAGTTCTCCTGATAGAGCTCGGCGAGGGTGCGGTGGTAGTCCGCCCGGATCCGTGTCGCGTCCGGGCCGGGCACCCCGAGCAAGTGCAACTGGGGAAGCAGCGGATACCCGCGGCGCCGAGCGAACTCCTGGGGCAACTCAGGCGTCCAGTCCGCGCCGTACACCTCGAGGCTGTCGCAGAAGACAGAGCCGACCAGCCCGAAGGGGACCGCGTCGAGCAGCCGGTCACCGACCCGGCGCAGGTGAGCATCGACGGCCGCCGCGCTGTAGTGGTCGAGCACCGGGCCTTCGGAGCCGACCGCGGCCCGCTTGACGTTCTGGCCGGTCCGCTGAGACCAGGCCATCAGCACGATCCGGGGACCCCGCCCGTCGGGGATCTTGATCATCCCGTCCGCGATGGGCAGCGCCTCGTAGGCATCGGGAGCTTCTTGGTGTGAGCCGGGCCCGAGGTAGGCACCAACCAGCTCATCACCCGGCCATGGTGTGGTGACCGGGACGTTGAGCGCTCCCGGATGGATCTCCCGCTGGTCCCAGTGCAGTCGGCGAGCCGCCAGGTCGCCGGTGATGTGTGGTCCCCCGAAGGACCAACCGCTGCCCAGGGTCAAGTCGAAGCGCAAGCCGAGATCCCGTGCGCGTTCCGCAGCGAACCGGAGGTCAGCCAGGAACGGCTCGGACAAAAACTCCGTCGTCGCCGTGGCCACGGGGTAGACGTACGCCACTTCCACACCACCGAATCCGGCCCTGGCCATCTCGGTCAGCTCGCGGTCCAGCTCGTCGCGCTGCACCGAGGGACCGAACCACCACCAGCGCAGCATCGGTGCCGCGCTGAGCGGCGGATCGGCAAAAGAGGAGAGGAGGTTGGCGATGTTCACCGGCGCGGTCAGCGGGAGAGATCGACACCCAGGTCGAGTTCGGCGATCTTGACCGGCAGCCCGGTGCGCAGCGATTCGTTGCCGGCCATGCCGACGGCGATGGCGCGGATCCCGTCGAGCCAGTCCGAGGGCCGTTCGAGCCAGTCATCCCCCGGCTCGCGGAAGACGTCGGCGAGCAATAGGGCGTCGCCTCCGCCGTGGCCCCCCGTACCTTCCTCGATCTTGACGTCTTGGGCCGCCTCCCAGTGCCGCTGCAGGGTCAGGTGCTGACCGCCGGCACGCATGGTCGACTCTGGTTGGGCACTGGGGTCGAGGACGACGTTGCCGTCCGCGTCGACCAGTACGGCGGTCCGTTCGACCACCTCGAGTTCGGCTCGGCCCTGGTCGCCGTTGACGGCGATGCGATAGCCCTCCCATGGTGAGTGGGCGTTGAGGGCGTAGCTGAGAGTCGCCCCTCGTTCGTAGTCGACGATCACCGCCAGGTTGTCCTCGGTCGTGACGCCGGGACCAAAGACGTCCTGGTCACGGCGGTATCCGTCGATCGACTCGTTGTCGAGGTAGAGCGCCTTGAGCCGGGCGTCTTTGCGCAGATCCAGTTCCCAGGGGCTGCGCTCTCCGTCGTGGGTGCCACGATCGGGGCGAGCGGGCATGCCGCGAGCCGCCGCGTTCTCCGCACCGTAGAAGCGCACGCCGCCGCGGGCGTACACCTGCACCGGCGCATCGCTCAGCAGCCAGTTCACGAGATCGAAATGGTGCGCCGCCTTGTGGACCAGCAGCCCACCCGACTTCGTCTTGTCCCGATGCCAGCGACGGAAGTAGTCCGCACCGTGCGCGGTATCCAGCACCCACTCGAACGTGACCGACAGCGGAGTGCCGATCCCCCCACTCTTGATCAAATCCTTGAGAGCGGAGTTCCGTGGCGAATAGCGGTAGTTGTGGGTCACCACCACCTTCCGGCCGGTCTGCTCGACCGCCTGGGCGATCCGTCGGGTGCCCTCCGGATCGATCGTCAACGGTTTCTCGACCACCACGTCGGCGCCGGCCTGCATCGAGCGGACGATGAAATCGGCGTGGGTGAAGTCCGGCGCGGTGACGATCACCCGTTCAGCACCGGTCTGCTCGACAATCCGTTCCAAGTCCTCCGGATTCCCGGTCGCGATCTTGCCGACGTCGAGACCGGCCTCGGCCAGCCAGCCGAGGTGGACGGCCAACCGGCCGGCATTGGGCTCGATCAGCCCGACCAGCTCGGCGTCGTCACGATGGTCGCCGACCATCGCGTCGAGGTACATCTGGACGCGGTGGCCGATGCCGACCACGACGTAGCGTCGTTTGGAGTTCACGCAGAATTGCCTTTCCTTGTTGAGAGAATGCGCCCCTGAGCTCTTCGGCAAGCTCAGGAGGGACGCTGTTGGCGTGTGGTCCTGAGCCCTGTCGAAGGAACGCCTACCAACCCTTCGACAGGCTCAGGAGCTTGGGTTACCGGCCGCTCACTTCCCGCCGGTTGTGGCGATGCCCTTGACCAGGAATCGCTGGCCGAAGAGGAACACCAGGAAGAGCGGGATCAAGGTGACCACCGACATGGCGAACATGGCACCCCAGTTGCTGCCCTCGGAGGAGTCGAGGAAGGAGCGCAGCGCCACGGGCACGGTGTAGCTGATCGGATCGGTCAAGTAGATCAGCGGAGTGAAGAAGTCGCTCCAGGTCCAGATGAAGGTGAAGATCGCTGTCGTGGCGATCGCCGGGCCCATCAGCGGCAGCATCACCCGGCTGAAGATCCGCCAGTGTCCGCACCCGTCGATCCGGGCCGCCTCGTCCAGTTCGCGGGGGATGCCCCGGATGAACTGCACCATCAAGAACACGAAGAACGCGTCGGTGGCCAGGAACTTCGGCAAGATCAGCGGTATGAACGTGTTCACCCAGCCGAGCGCATTGAACACGATGTACTGCGGCACCACGATCACGTAAACGGGCAGCATGATCGTCATCAACATGATGGCGAACCACAAGGTCTTGAACCGGAACTTCAACCGGGCGAACGCGTAGGCGGCCAACGAGCAGGCGAACAGGTTCCCGGCGACCGCGCCGACCACCACGATGGCGGAGTTGACGATGTACTGCGTGAAGGGATAGGTGAGCGCGAACCAACCCTCGGTGTAGTTCTGGATATAGAACTCGTTCAGCCACAGGCCCGGGGTGCGGAAGATGACCTCGGTGGGGCGGAACGAGCTGACCACCAGCCACAGCAGCGGATAGATCATGATCAGCCCGACTGCGATCAGCGCCGCGTGCTTCAACACCGACCGGATGCGGGAGCGGACCAGCTTCTGCCGCTGGATAGCCTCGTGCTCGGGGGTGCTGGTCGCTGTGGACGCGGACGTGGAGCCGGTACGGGTCTGGAGCTCAGTCATCGTAGAACACCCAATACTTGGAGAGGAAGAAGTTGACGGCGGTGAAGGCCCCGACGATGACGACCAGCAACCAGGCCATCGCCGCGGCGTAACCCATCTGGAACTGTCCGAAGCCGCGCTGGTACAGATACAGGGCGAAGAACAGGGTCGAGTCCGACGGACCACCGGTGCCGTTCGAAACCACGAAGGCCTGGGTAAACGACTGGAACGCGCCGATGATCTGCAGCACCAGATTGAAGAAGATGATCGGCGACAGCAACGGCAGGGTGATCTTGGTGAACCGGGTCCACTTGGTGGCGCCGTCCACCGACGCCGCCTCGTAGTACATCCCGGGTATCTGTCTCAATCCGGCCAGGAAGATCACCATCGGTGAGCCGAAGGTCCAGACGTGCAACAGGATCAGCGACCACAACGCCCAGTCCGGGTCGGAGATCCAGCCGATCTGTGAGTTGATCCCGACCGCCCGCAGTACCTGGTTGACGAGGCCGTCGACGCCGAACATCTGCCGCCACAACACCGCGATCGCGACCGAGGCCCCCAGCATGGACGGCAGGTAGAACACCGACCGGTAGAACGGCAGTCCCTTCATGCCCTCGTTCAACAAGATGGCGATGGCCAAGGCCACGATCAACTGCAGCGGCACCCCGATGATCACGTAGGTGAACGTGACCTGCAGCGACTTGTGCAATCGGGCGTCGGTGAGCATCCGGAGATAGTTGTCGATGCCGATCCACTCCGGCGCCTGGATCAGGCTGTACCGGGTGAAGGACAGGTAGAGCGAGGCCAGCAGGGGGCCGATGGTAATCACCACGAGCCCGATCAGCCACGGCAAGAGGAACAGGTAACCGGCCTTGTTGTCCCGGCCCGCCTCCTTCCGCTGGGCCCGCTTCTCCTCCGGAGTCTGGGCCTTGTCGACTTTGATACTAGAAAGCTCAGAGATCGCGCTCATCTCATCAGCCCTGCAGGTTCGACTTCATCTCGTCCACGAACTTCTGTGCCGCGTCGGCCGTACTGGCCCGCCCGAACAGCACATCGGTCGCGTACCGGGTCAACGTTGCGGCGATCGTCGTGCCGCCGCCGGGGGGCGGGGGGATCGGGGTGTCGGTGACCTCGGGCTTGATGTCCTCGATGAACTTGACGACCGCCTGATTCTCCTTGTCCAGCTTGGGCGTGATCTCGGTCAGCATCTCGGCGTTGCACGGAACACCGCGCTCGGCGAGGTTGAGGTTGGCGGCCTCAGGGGAGTTCACATACCAGTCGATGAACGCGACCACGGCGTCGGGGTTCTTGGTTTTCGACGAGGCCGAGAACAGCTGGGAGGCCTTGTACCAGGCCTTGCGGTCGGTGGCCTTGCCGGTCAGGCTCGGGAACCGCAGGATCGCGATCTCGGTCCCGGCGGCCTTGGTGACCGCTGGCAGCTGGTTGGAGTTGTAGGCCTGCATAGCGGCGCTTCCGACGACAACCGCGCTCTGGTCGAGCGGCTTGGGGCCCTCCTCGCTGATCTGCTGCGGCGAGCCGATCGCCTTGGCCTTCTGGCCCTTGACCATCAGATCGAACCACGCCTGGGCGTCGCCGACCTCGAAGGTAACGGCATCGGCGCTGAACAGCGCGCGGCCGTTCTGGCGCACGAACGCCTGGAACAGAGCGTCTGATGCTTCGAATACCTTGCACACGCCGAACGGCACTCCTGCCTTGGCGGCCACCTCCGCTCCGATCTCGATCATCGAATCCCAGGTCCAGGTCGTGTCGTCCGGCAGATCCATCTTCGCCTTCTCGAAGACCGCCGTGTTGGCGAAGATGATCGGACTGTTCACACCGGCATTGATCCCGACCAGCGTGTCATTGACCTTGCCCGAGTCGACCGTGCCCTCGGAGAACTTCGAGACGTCGACCTTGGCCAGATCCAGGAGAGCCTGGCGGGTGCCGTACTCGGAGATGTAGTTCATGTCCATCTGGATGATGTCCGGAGCCTGGCCGCCGGCAGTCTGGGTGGCGAGCTTGTCCCAGTAGCTGCCGAACTCACCGGGCTGCGGAGCGATCTTGACGTTGGGGTTGGCCTTGACGTACGCGTCGATGGACGCCTGCGTGTTCTTGTTGCGGAGCTCGTTGCCCCACCAGGCGAACTTGAGATCAACGGCCCCACCGGCGTTGCCGCCGGGCGTGGTACCGCCGCTTCCCGGGGCACACGCCGTCAACCCCATCGTGGCGGCCGCAGCCGCCAAACCTCCCGCTCCAAACAGAAACTGCCTCCGGTTTACGGCCATCATCTGCCCCTTCGTCGTTGATTGGTAAGCGTTTTCCGAACCCTATGCTGCAGGCGTCCGGTGTGTCAATGTCTCGCCGGAACGAAACCAAACCGAAACGTTCGAATCTGTTCTGGCTCGAGCCACGACACTGTGCATCAGTTGTGAAGACCTCACCCGTGACTGCCGGAGTCGTCGGCGTCCAGCTGATTTTTCCCGCCGACAACAAAGATTGATCCACGAGCCTGCGAGGCGTGGCAGGCCGGCCCACGACGGCGGTACGCTGCCGCTGAGAGTCGACGGCCCACAGGCGTCGGCTGGCCGCCCGACCGGTGACACCATCGGGCGCGGTGGAGTGAGTGTCACGTTGACCACAATCGGAGGTATCGGGTCCATGGATCGTGTGCTCTTGGTCGCCAACAAGACCCTCGCGAGTGAGGAGGTTTCGGCGTACGTCCGGACCAGGATGGCCAAGAGCCCGTGCGAGTTCACCTTGCTCGTGCCAGCCACCCCCCGTTGGGATCGCGAACCGGCGGCGTCTCGGCTTGCGAGCGGGTTGGCCGGCGGGCTCGAGGGACCGGCGCCGAAGTATGAGAAGGAAGACAACTTCGAGTTCGCCCGCAGCCGGTTGGAATTCGGGCTTGGCATCTTGAGGGACTTGGGTGCCACCGTGCACGGCGACGTCGGAGACCCGAATCCCGCGAAGGCCATCACGGAAGTCATGCAGCGGGAACACTTCGACGAAGTAGCCTTGTCGACACTGCCCAAGAGGGTGTCGCGCTGGCTGGGTCTGGACATCCCTCGCCAGGTCGAACGCAAGTTCAAAGTTCCGGTGACGGTCATCAAGGTTCAGGGCACCTACCCGTAGCTTGCGGGACCGGGTCACAGGCTCAGCTGGCTGCGGCCAGCGCCCCAGAGCACGTGAGTCGGCCGCTACTTGGGACATGCTCGCCACAGCGTTGCCGCCAGGACTGCCTGTGGGCCTCACCCAGTGCCGAACTCGGCGGTGCCGACCGTCCAAGCATCCACCTGCTCACTGAGGGTGAATCCGAGTCCCGGCCGATCGGAGACCCACATCCGACCGTCCCTAATCTCCAGGTGCTCGTTGAACAACGGATCGAGCCAGTCGAAGTGTTCGACCCACGGCTCGATCGGATACGCGGCCGCCAGGTGACAGTGGATCTCCATGGCGAAGTGCGGCGCGATCTCGAGCTGCTTGGCCTCGGCCAAGGTGGCCAACTTGAGGAATTGGGTGATCCCACCGATGCGTGGGGCGTCGGGCTGGACGATGTCGGCCGCCCCCGCGTCGATCATCCGGACGTGCTCTGCGAGGCTGGCCAGCATCTCGCCGGTGGCGATGGGTGTGTCCAGCGATCGGGCCAGGTTCGCGTGTCCCTCCGCGTCGTAGGCGTCCAGCGGCTCCTCGATCCACACCAAGCCGAACTCCTCGAAGATGCGTCCCATCCGCTGAGCCGTGGCCCGGTCCCACTGCTGATTGGCGTCGACCATGAGCGGCACGTCGTCGTCGAGGAAGTCGCGTACTTTCGTGACGCGGGCAACGTCGGTGCGCCAGTCCGGCTGGCCGACCTTGAGCTTGATCCCGCCGATCCCGGCCTCCAGGGACGACGCGGCATTCTCCAGCACCTGTTCGATCGGTGTGTGCAAGAAGCCACCGGACGTGTTGTAGGTCCGCACCGAGTCCCGGTAGGAGCCCAGCAGCTTGGCCAGCGGGAGTCCGGCGCGCTTGGCCTTGAGGTCCCACAGGGCGATGTCGAAGGCGGCGATGGCCTGTGTCGCCAGCCCGCTCCGCCCCACGGACGCGCCGGCCCAGCACAGCTTGACCCAGAGCTTGCCGATGTCGCTGGGATCCTCACCGATGAGGACCGGGGCGATCTCTTGGGCGTGCGCGAACTGGCCCGGTCCGCCGGCTCGCTTGGAGTAGGAGAAGCCGACTCCGGAGTGACCCTCCGCGGTGGTCACCTCCACCACGAGCAGAGCCACTTCGGTCATCGGCTTCTGCCGTCCCGTCAGCACCTTGGCGTCGCTGATCGGGGTGGCCAGCGGCAAGGTGACCGAGGAGACCTTGAGGTGAACGATCCGATCGAGCGTGGACGCTCCGGGCGAGGCGGCGATTCGTGGCGCCTGGGGCCCGGAGAGGGCGCTACTCGGAGCCGAGGTCCGGGCTGGGGTGATTGTCGTCATAGTGGGGGTTTCCTCTCTGCCGATAGAAGTAAAGCGCGTCAGGACTGCCAGACGCCGTCAACGAGTCGGGGGACGCCATCGGGGTTGTCCGGGCGCAGCTCGGGCGGCAGGAGCTCGGCCGGAACGTCCTGGTAAACGACCGGGCGGAGGAAGCGTTCGATGGCGCGGGTGCCGACCGAGGTGGTCGCCGGTGCCGAGGTCGCCGGGTACGGCCCGCCGTGCACCATGGCGTGCCCGACGTCGACCCCGGTCGGCCAGCCGTTGGCGACGATCCGGCCGGCGACGAGTTCGAGACGACCAACCAGGGCTTCCCCCAGCGCGGCGTCGGACTCGCCGAGGTGAACCGCGGCGGTGAGCTGACCTTCGAGACCGTCCACGATCGCGCCGAGCTCGGCCTGGTCGCGCACCCGCACGATCAGCGACGTCGGACCGAAGATCTCGTCCGCGAGTCGCGGCTCGGCCAGGAACACCTGCCCGGACGTGATGTACAGCTGAGCCACCCCGGGCGAGGCCAGGGAGTCGTCGGCGGATCCCACTGCCAGCTGCGTGACGCCGGACTTGGCGCCGCGCGTCTCGGTTCCCCGCCGGAAGGAGTCCTGGATCCCGCCGGTCAGCATCGGGACGGCCGGAATCCCGGCCACCGCCTCGCGGGCGGCGTCAAGGAACGCATCGGTCCCGTTGCCCTCGAGGACAAAGAGCAGACCCGGCTTGGTGCACAACTGTCCGGCGCTGCCGGTCACCGCGGCCACGTAGCCCTCGGCGATCGCTCCGGCCCGCTCGGCGAGGGCGCCGGGCAGCACGAAGACCGGGTTCACCGAGGACATCTCGGCGTAGACCGGGATGGGCTCCGGCCGTCGCTGGGCGGCGGCGACGAGGGCCAGCCCGGCGGGTCGGGAGCCGGTGAAGGCGACGGCCTTGATCCTCGGGTCGCCGACCAGGGCGTGTCCAAGCTCATGGCTGGTGCCCTGCAGCAGGGAGAACGTCCCCTCGGGGAGATCGTGCTCGAGAACGGCGTCTCGCACCGCGCGACCCACCAGCTCGGATGTTCCAGGGTGCGCGGGGTGGCCCTTCACGATGACGGGGCAACCCGCGGCCAGGGCCGAGGCGGTGTCGCCACCGGCCACCGAGAAAGCGAGCGGGAAGTTGCTGGCGCCGAACACCGCAACCGGGCCGAGCGGAACGGCCCGCTGCCGCAGGTCGGGACGCGGAAGCGGGGTCCGGTCGGGCCGAGCCTCCTCGATGCGCACCTGCCGCCAGCCGCCGTCGCGGACCAGTGCGGCGAACAGGCGCAGCTGGCCCACCGTACGAGCCGTCTCGCCAGCCACCCGCCCGGCCGGCAATCCGGTCTCGGCCGTCACTCGCTCGCTCAGCGTGCCGCCGAGCGCCTCGATGTTGGCGGCGATGCTCTCCAGGAAGGCGGCCCGCTGCTCGGCGTTGGTCCGGCGGTAGTCCGCAAAGGCCTGGTCGGCCAGGGTGGCTGCTCGCTCGACCTCCGCTGCGCCGGCCTCCCCGTACGGCGGGTCCAGTTCGGCCCCGGTGGCGGGATCGACCGCCCGGAACGTGGAGCCCTCGGGGCGCACGTCGGCCGCGCCGATCAGCGAGCTCCCAGTCAGCAGATCCGACTCGGTGGTCAGGGCCGACACGTCAGCCGACCTTTGCGACGAGGGTGGCCAGCTCGGCCAACTCGGACTGGTCGAGGTCGGTCAGCGGCGGCCGCACCGGCCCGGCTGGCCGGCCGATGACCTTCATCCCCGCCTTGACGATGCTCACCGCGTATCCCGGGGTGCGGTTGCGCAAGTCGCAGTATGGCAACACGAACTCGTTGAGGGCGGCGAACACTGTCGTCTCGTCTCCGCGCCGAACGGCGGCGTAGAAGTCCAGCGCCCAGGCCGGCAGGAAGTTGAAGATCGCCGAGGAATAGGTGGTCAGACCCAGCTTCAGATACGGCAACGCGTACAGCTCGGCGGTGGGGAGTCCACCCACATAGAGCAGTCGATTGCCCAGCCGCGAGTAGACCCGCGTCATCTGCTCGATGTCGCCGATGCCGTCCTTGAAGCCGATCAGATTCGGGCAGTTCGCGGCCAACCGTTCGACGGTCGGGGCGTCGTAGCGGGCGTTGCTCCGGTTGTAGATGATCACGCCGAGATCGGTGGAGCCGCAGACCGCGCGGACATGCGCCTCCAGGCCCGCCTGACTCGCCTCCGTCAGGTAGTGCGGCAAGAGCAGGATGGCGTCCGCCCCCGCCCGTTCGGCCGCCCGAGCCAGGTCGACGGCCAGCGCCGTGCCGTACCCGACCGGCGCGACGACCGGGAGTTCCGCCGGGGTCTCCTTGACCGCAGCCGTGACCACCTGCTCGACCTCGTCGAAGGTCAGCGAGAAGAACTCCCCCGTGCCGCCGGCGGCGAAGAGCCCGGATGCGTCGTACTGCGCCAACCAGGCGATGTTCTGCCGGTAGGCCGTCTCGTCGAACCGGAGATCGTCGGTGAAATGGGTGACCGGGAAGGAGAGCAGTCCGGAGCCGAGCTGGGAAGCAACTTCTTGGGGGCTGAACGCGCTCACGCTGTGACTCCTTGGGATGCTCGACTACCGACAGCCATGAGATTACGAGAGTCGACGATTCTCGTCCAACACTTGTATTGGATAGATTGATACCCCGAAAGTATTGAGCTGAGTCGAGAAGTAGGTTTTCCCGCTTGGTCCTGCCACCAAACCGGGAGGAGCTACTTCTCGGCGGATCCAGGGCGGGGTGAAGCGCATGTTCACGCTGGAGCAGTTACGCGGCTTTGTGGCGGTGGCCGAGGAACTGCATTTCGGACGCGCCGCTGAACGGCTCCAGATGACCCAGCCGCCGCTGAGCCGCTCGATCCAGAAGCTCGAGCGCGCCGTCGGCGCCCACCTGCTGGAGCGGGACAACCGCAGGGTCGAGTTGACCACGGCGGGCGCCGTCTTCCTGAGCGAGGCGCGACGACTCCTGGGTCTGGCCGACAGCGCGGTGGAGCAGGCGCGACGGGTCCAGGCCGGATCGGCGGGCACTGTCCGCATCGGCTTCACCGCCACGTCCACCTTCGGCATCCTGACCCGACTGCTGGACTTTCTGGGCTCCTCGTTCCCCGACGTGCATCTCGAGCTCCGCGAGCTGGTCACCAAGCAGCAGATCTCCGCCCTACTCGGGGGCGAACTCGACCTGGGACTGGCTCGGCCTCCGTTCGACACCGCCGCCTTCGCTTCCCGCCTGCTGCACCGCGAGGACCTGATCCTGGCTGTGCCACGAGAGCATCGGCTGGCGCAGCGGCGCGAAGTCGCGCCGGCGGACCTGGCGAACGAGCCGCTGATCATGTACTCACCCGTCGAGGCCCGCTACTTCTACGACCTGCTCGTCCGATTGATGCCCATCACCGACGAGAACGTCGTGCACAGCGTCAGCCAGGTCATGACCGTGCTCTGGCTCGTCGCCGGCGGACGAGGAATCGCCTTCGTCCCGGAATCGGCCGCTCGGCTCGGGATCCCCGACGTCCGTTTCCTCGGTTTGGTCGGGCTGCCGGCGCAGCCGGTCGAACTGCATCTGCTCTGGCCCCGGGAGGCGCACAACCCGGCTCTGAGGGCAATTCTCGAAACCCTGCGCCAGCACCGCTTCTGACGCCGCCTCAGAGCCTTCCTGATCGAGATTGATCTCTCACCCACGAGTCCACCTCGCCTGCTGTACAATGTGTCCGTTGAGCGATAATGCTGGCGATGGTCCGCTAGGTTGGAGGTGTCGCAATCTCATGAACGAGGAAGATCACCGCAGCCGGCACGATCACCGGGGAGAAGCGCGTGCCCCCGAACTGGTAGCCACCTGCTGGACCAGTGCCGGGAACGTCGGACCTCTCGACACGCCGGAGATGAGTCCGATTCCCGTGCTCGAACGTATCCATGCCGTCGCGTCGACCGGATGGATGGGCATGGGTTTCGTCCACGACGATCTGCAGGTAATTCAGGACACGATCGGGTTCGCAGCACTTCGCCGTGAGGTCGAAGCCGCGGGATTGACGCACGTTGAGGTCGAGCTGGCCACAGGCTGGTGGCGCGAGAATGACCGATCGTGGCGTGGAAGCTGGAGTCTGCTCCTGCAGGCGGCGCTGGAGTTGAAGGCGTCCTTCATCAAGATCGGAACCGAGTTCGGGGATCCGCTCAAGGACCTGGAGCCTTTCGTCCGACCGCTCCGCCGGCTCGCCGACGAGGCAGCCTCAGCGGGAACACGCGTGGCACTCGAGCCGCTTCCCTTCGGGCTGGTCGCATCGATGCCCCAGGGCGCCGAGCTGATCCGAGCGGTGGGACACCCCTCGGCGGGATTGGTGGTCGACTTCTGGCACGTGTTCCGTGCGGGCACCTCCTTGCCCGAGCTGATGGACTGTCTGGATCCGACGTTCGTATTCGGCATCGAGCTGTGCGATGCGCGCTCGGAGGTGGTGGGCTCCCTGTTCGAGGACACGCGGGACCGCCGCACCCTGGTCGGCCAGGGAGACCAGGACGTTCTCGGATTCATCGGCGCCATCCGCGAGATTGGTTACCTGGGACCGTGGGGGGTCGAAATCTTGTCGTCGGAACACCGTCAACTTCCCCTTATGGAGGCGTTGAGGGCGGCCTACGACACCACGCTGCAGGCTTTCGAGGCCCTTGACGCCCAGAAGTATCCGAGACGGCCGTTGACGCCCTGAGTCGCCGGAGCGACAGGGGGCTCAGCGTCCAACCGACTGAAGCAGCGGCGTTCGGATCTCTTCCAGCGTGACAACGCGTCGCTCGGCGAGCGAGCGAGTGGCCGCCTCGGCGATCCAGCTGGCCTCGAGTCCGTCGGTGACCGTGCACGGACTCTCACGCTCCCCCGCGACTACCTCGGTGAAGGCGACCAGTTCACGCCGAAACGCGTCGGCGAAGCGATCCATGAAGAAGTGGTGAGGTTGACCGGACGGGAAGTCGACGCCCGGTTGCGTTGACCGAATGGGCCAACCTGGGTCGATTCCGGCGCCCACGCTGTCCTGCGAGCCATGGACTTCCAGGCGTACGTCGTGACCGCGAGCGTTGTAACGGCTGTTCGACACCACCGCCAGCGCGCCGGACTCCAGGGTCAGGACGGTGGCTGCCGTGTCCACGTCCCCGACTTCGCCGAAGACCGCGGCGCCTTGGTTCGATCCGGTGGCGTAGACCTCGACGACGTCTTGACCGGTGACGTAGCGGACGGCGTCGAAGTCGTGCACGCTGCAGTCCCGGAAGATCCCGCCGGAAGAGCGGATGTAGCTGTCCGGTGGCGGTCCGGGGTCCAGGGTCGTCGAGCGAACGGTGTGGACCCAACCCAGCTCACCCGATGCGACGGCCTCGCGAGCGGCCTGGAAAGCCACGTCGAACCGCCGGGGATAGCCGATCTGGACCGGAACATCGCTCCGCTCGCTCTGGCGCAGCACGCGGACCGCGTCGTGCGGATCCCGGGCCAGCGGCTTCTCGCAGAAACAGGGAACTCCGGCGTCCAACGCGGCCAGGATCAGATCGGCGTGAACATCGGTGGCCGCCGCAATCACCAGCCCGTCGATGCCGGCGCCGAAGAGCTCGGCGAGGTCGCGGGCTCCCTCTACTCCGTCGTGTTCGGCCTGTGCGGCAACGGCGTCGTCGTCCACGTCGTGCACGACCAACCCAGAGACCTGAGGCAGACCACGCAGCGTCGCCGCGTGGAACGCCCCGATGCGGCCCAGCCCGACCAAGCCCAACCTCATGATGGCTCCCAACCTCAGATCTGGATCAACCGGCCGCGACGTCGACCCAACGGCGCTCGGCCGCTGAGCGTTCGACGGCGTCCAGCACTTCGGAGACCCGCCAGCCCTCTTCGAAGTCGCCGTCGGGTCGTCGGTCCTCGGCGATGGCGCTCAACAGCTCGCGCACCTCGATGGTCTTCAACTCGTGTACGCCGAGCGGAACCCCGGGCAGCGGCCAGAACACTCCGTAGTCGCCGTGGGTTGGACCCATCTCGATCTCGCGATAGCCCTTGCGCTCGTCCGGGTCTCCGCTGAAGTACACCCGCAGCGTGTGGATGTCTTGCTGGACGAACTGCAGCGCACCGAGACTGCCGATCACCTCGAGGCTCAGTCTCCATGAGCTTCCGGTGGCCACCCGGGAGGCCTCGATGTGCCCGCTTGCACCCGAGCCGAACTCCAGCAAGAAGGTGGTCGCGTCGTCGTTCTCGACGTCGTGCCGCGGCGCGTTCAGATCAGCGCCACTCCCGTAGCCGAAGGCTCCGGTGGGCTCCGGGCGAGACGGTATGAAGGTCCGGCTCAGGCCCACCACCGAGCTGATCGGACCGACGAGCACCTGGGCGAGCGAGATGATGTGGGCGCCCAGGTCCCCGAGCGCACCGCTACCGGCCAGTGACCGCTCGAACCGCCAGGTGAACGGCACGTTCGGATCGCTGCACGCGTCCAGGACGAATCGACCCTGGAAGCTCCAGATCTCGCCGAGCGCGCCCTCGCGGATCAACCGGCGGGCCTCGGCGATCGCCGGATTACGGAGGTAGTTGAAGCCGACCAGGGTTTTCACGCCGGCCTTCTCGGCGGCTTCGTACATCTCCTTCGCGTCCGCCGCGCTGAGAGCAAGCGGCTTCTCGCAGTAGACGTGCTTCCCGGCCGCGATCGCCGCCATCGCGATGTCGTGGTGCAAGAAGTTCGGAGTGACGATGTCGACCACGTCCACCCGGAGGTCGGTCACCGCCTCCCGCCAGTCCGTCGTCCAGCGCCGGTAGCCGAGCGACTCCGCGCCGGATCTGGCCAACTCCTCCTTGGCGTCGGCGAGAATCTCGAAGCGCGGTCGCAGCGGAGTGGTGCCGTAGACGCCCTCGACGTTGCGGTACCCCATGGTGTGCGACTTGGCCATCAGGCCGCTGCCGATCATGGCTACGCCGATCTCGGGAAGCTCTCGAACGACATCGTGCAGAGGCATTTCGAGCTCCGGTGTCTGGGTCTGTCGGTGGGTAGCAGCGCCTTCGGCAATACATTCATATCACTCGTTGGACAAGTCGTCCAACAGCGGGTACGTTCAGCTTGTTCTCATATAGCGAACAAGTCGTCCAGTGCAGAACTCATCCTCGTAGCGCTAGGGATGACCGACACCTGCCTCACACCGTCGTCGAAAGGGTCAGCAGAACATGAACCTCAAGCCAAAGCGGATCGCCCTCGGGGCGGCTGCCCTCGCCGTCGCCGTAAGCCTGGCGGCCTGCAGTGGGGGCGGAGCGCCACCAGCACAGGACTCAGGTGGAGCGGGCGGCCAGGTCGCCGACACCGAGCGCCTCACGATCGCCATGATCACTCACGAGGCGCCGGGTGATTCGTTCTGGGACAAGATCCGCTCCGGTGCGCAGGTGGCCGCGAAGAAGGACAACGTCGAGCTCAAGTACTCCTCGGATCCTCAGTCGGACAAGCAGGCGGTGCTGATCCAGAATGCGATCGACTCCAAGGTGGACGGCATCGCCGTGACCTTGGCCAATCCCGACGCCCTCAAGGGAGCCGTTGAGGCAGCTCGGGCGGCCGAAATCCCGGTCGTGTCGTTCAACTCCGGAAGCGAGAACTACAAGGACGTGGGCTCGATGATGCACTTCGGCTCCGATGAGTCCTTGGCCGGTGAGACGGTCGGCAATCGGATCACCAGCGAGGGCGGCAAGCACGTTCTCTGCGTGATCATGGAGGCTGGCCAGATCGCCCTGGAGCAGCGCTGCGCCGGCGTCAAGAAGGGCGTCCCGAACACCGAGAACATCCAGGTGACCGGAACCGACATCTCATCGGTGACCTCGTCAATCCAGTCGAAGCTGCAGCAGGACGACTCGATCGACTGGGTGGTCACCCTGGGTGCTCCCTTCGCCATGGCCGCACTGCAGTCGATGGAGGGCACGCAAAAGACCGATTCGGTGAAGTTGGCCACCTTCGATCTGAACGCCGACGCCGTCAAGGCCATCCAGGACGGCAAGATCCAGTTCTCGGTGGACCAGCAGCCATACCTGCAAGGCTACGAGGCGATCGATTCGCTCTGGCTGTACAACACCAACCGGAACGATCTCGGCGGAGGTACGCCGGTCTTGACCGGTCCGTCGCTCGTAGATAAGACGAACATCGAGGCCATCGCGCAGTACGCCGCCAAGGGCACCCGCTAGTCGCCACGAGAACTGATAGGAGTTCATCATGAGTCAGACCACGCAGACGCCGGCACCGGTGGGGGCGCCGGCGGAGGCGTCGAACCGGGTGAAGCTTGGTTTGTCGAATCGGTTGTTGGCCCGCCCTGAGGTGGGTGCGGCGGTGGCCGCGATCGTGATTTTGATTTTCTTTTTGGTGGTGGCGCCGGCGTTTCGGACGCCGGAGTCGTTTTTCACCGTGTTGTATCAGGCGTCGACGATCGGGATTGTGGCGGTCGCGGTGGGCATGTTGATGATCGGCGGCGAGTTTGATCTGTCGGCCGGGGTGATCGTGACCACGGCGGGTTTGGTGAACGCCATGTTCTGTTACTACCTGGGGATCAATTTGATTGTCGGGGCGGTGGTGTCGTTGGTGTTCTGCCTGGCGATCGGGTTTGTCAACGGCTATCTGGTGATGCGCACCGGCATTCCCTCGTTTTTGATCACGTTGGGCACGTTCTTTGTGTTGCAGGGGGCGAACCTGGGGGTGACGAAGCTGATCACCGGGGCAGTGTCGACACCGAACATCAATCAGATGGACGGCTATGGGGTGATGTCGGCGATCTTCGCCGGCTCGTTCAAGATCGGGCCGGTGACGGTGTGGAACACCGTCATCTACTGGTTCTTGTTCGTCGCCTTGTCGAACTACATTTTGCAGCGGACGAAGCTGGGCAACTGGATTTATGCGGTGGGCGGGAATGCCGCGAGTGCCCGGGCGGTCGGGGTGCCGGTGACCCGGGTGAAGGTCGGCCTGTTCATGGGGGTGGCGTTCTTGGGCTGGTTCGTCGGCATGCACATCTTGTACCGGTTCAACACGTTGCAGGCCGGCAACGGGGTCGGCAACGAGTTCTTGTACATCATCGCCGCCGTCGTCGGCGGCACCTTGTTGACCGGCGGTTACGGGAATGCGATCGGGGTAGCGATCGGGGCGTTCATCTTCGGCATGACCAGCCTGTGCATCGTCTACGCCGGCTGGGACCCGAACTGGTTCAAGGCCTTCCTCGGCGTCATGCTGCTGCTCGCCGTCGTGGTCAACCTGTACATCAAGAAACTCTCCACCACCAGAAAGGTCGGGTAACGCCATGACGGACACGATCGCCGAGCACGCCGACACCAGCTTGCACAAGGGGGAGGCGTTGGTGGAGATGACCGACGTCGGCAAAACCTACGGGGCGATCCGGGCGTTGCGGGGCATCAACTTGACCGTGAACGCCGGCGAGGTGACCTGTGTATTGGGCGACAACGGCGCCGGCAAATCCACCCTGATCAAAATCATTTCCGGGCTGCACCCGCACAACGAGGGCACCCTGAAGGTCGACGGTCAAGAGGTGCACTTCGGGTCCCCGCGGGAATCGTTGGCGCACGGCATCGCCACGGTCTACCAGGACCTGGCCGTGGTGTCGCTGATGGAGGTGTGGCGCAACTTTTTCCTCGGCTCCGAACTGGTCGCCTCCAAGGCCCCGCTGGCACCGTTGAAGATCAAGGCGATGAAACAGATCGCCGACGAGGAACTCCGCAAAATGGGCATCGTCGTCAAAGACATCGACCAGCCCATCGGCACCCTGTCCGGCGGCCAACGCCAATGCGTCGCGATCGCCCGCGCGGTCTACTTCGGCGCCCGCGTCCTCATCCTGGACGAGCCCACCGCCGCCCTCGGGGTGAAACAGTCCGGGGTCGTGCTCAAATACACCGCCGCCGCCCGCGACGCCGGCCTCGGCGTGGTCTTCATCACCCACAACCCGCACCACGCCTACCTGGTCGGCAACCACTTCATCATCCTGAAACTCGGCCAGGCCGTCCTCGACAAGAAACGCTCCGAAGTCGGCCTCGACGAACTCACCCGCCAAATGGCCGGCGGCGACGAACTCACCGAACTCTCCCACGAACTCCAAGGACGCTGAGCCGCCAAGAAGGGAATTGCAGCATGCCGCTTCTGGCGGAGAAGGTCGTCCTCGTCAGTGGTGGCACCCAGGGAGTCGGCGCCGGGATCGTCCGGGCGGCGGTTCGCGAAGGCGCGCAGGTGGCCTTCACGGGCCGCCGAGCCGAGGCCGGTCAGTCCCTCGTCGATGACCTGGAGGCCGACGACGCGTCGGTCGCGTTCATCCGTGCCGATCTCGCCGAGGCCGGTGAAGCCACCGGGACGGTGGAGCGGACGGTGGAACGCTTCGGCCGGGTGGACTGCCTCGTCAACTCGGCGGGTCTGACGACGCGCGGGACTCTGCTCGACACGAGCGCCGACCTGTTCGAGCAGCACATCGCCATCAATCTGCGGGCGCCGTTCTTCACCATGCAGGCGGCCGTACGGGACATGATCGCGCGGCAGGAGCCGGGCACGATTGTCAATATCATCTCCATGGCCTCGCATGGTGGCCAGCCGTATCTGGCGCCCTACGTGGCCGCCAAGGCCGGACTCGCCGGGCTGACGCGGAACGCCGCCTTCGCGCACCGCTGGGACAAGATCAGGATCAACGGGCTCAACATCGGTTGGACGCAGACCGAGGGCGAGGACCTCATCCAGCGACAGTTCCATGACGTCGACGACCGCTGGTTGGCTGAGGCGGCCGAAAAAGTTCCCCTGGGCAAGCTCGGCCAGGTCGACGAGATCGCCGACTTCGTGGTATTTCTGCTCTCCGACCGGAGCGGCGTCGTGACCGGCTCGGTGATCGACTGGGACCAGTACGTCCCGGGTGCACACGACTGAGTACGCCCGACCACCACTCGACTCACTTCTCAGCAAAGGAAATGCCGTGACCGTTGCCGTCGCCCACCAACCCTCCGCCACCGGCCATCTCGTCCTCCGCGAGGCGGCTCGGGAGGCGGCGTTGCGCAACATCTCGATGACGGTCATCCAGGTGACCGACGCCGTCGATCTGGACGTCACCGACGCGCACACGGCGGGGCTTTCCGACGAGGTGTCGTCAGTGCTCGGTGAATCCGGAGTCGGCAGTGTCGATTGGAAACTCGAACTGGTCCCGGGCACCGGCACCGACGACACCGCCGAGTCAATCCTCCACATTGCCACGAGGGCGGGCGCCGAGCTGCTTGTCATCGGCGCCCGGCGCCGCTCCCCGGTCGGCAAACTCATCCTCGGCAGTGTCACGCAAACCCTCATCCTCGAGGCCGACATGCCGGTCCTGGTCGTGAAGGCGACGGCGAGCTAACGTTACGGCTCGATCTGCATGGCTCGCAGGCATCTGCCTGGTGCACACGCCATGCCGGTAGCAGAAAGCCATTCAGGAACGGAAGACTGCTTGCGATCAGTCCAGGGAGATCAAGCTTCGAGCTGAGGCGAGCAGTGCGGCGGCGAGATCGTCTCGCCCGCTCCGGAAGTCCTCGGCCAGCCCGGCGATCGACAGCGCCCCGTTGAAACGACCGGCACGGGAATGCAGCGGAGCCCCCAAGGCTCCGATCCCAATGGTGACGTCCTCGTCGGAGATGCTGAACCCTCGATCCCGGGTCTCCGTGACGTCCCGCCTCAGCTGCGCAGCGGTCGTGAGAGTGACGGGCGTCAGCTGGGGAAAGGGCGCCTGCGCCAGATAGTCATCCGACCCCTCGTCGCGGAAGGCCAAGGTGATGCGGCCGGCTGCCCCGGCGTACAGCGGCAAGGATCGGCCCGGTTTCAGGATGAGCACGTTGATGGCCCGGCCGCGGGCCCAGTCGAGGCAGACGGCTTCGTCGCCGCGCGGAAGGCTGAGGAACGCCGTCTGTCCCGTGGTCTCCGCCAGCTCGTCCAGCACCCTTCTGGCCTCGGTCCACTCCGTCACACTTGCTCGGGCGGCATCGGCGAGCCGGAGCCAACGGAGGGTGAGGCGGACCCGGGAGTCGGTCATGGTCTCGGTCAGCTGGGCCTGGCCGAGCGCATCGGCGAGGCGGTAGACACTCGACCGCGGCATGTTGACCTCGTCCGCGATGTCGGCCGGACCGAGGGGGCCACGGGCGGCCAGGAGTTCGGTCACGTCCGCCGCCTTCGCCAGAATGGCCATCGGCTTGTCGGCACTCATGCCGCGGCGCTCCGGAAGCCCAGAGCAGCGCTGACCTGGCCAGCACAGCTGAGCACGAGGTCGACGTTGCGTGATTCGTCGGCACCCAGGATCTGTGTGCGGAGCCCACTGATAGAGATCGCCGCGGCGAGTTCGCCACGATGGTTGTAGACCGGAGCGCCCAGCGCCGCGATACCCGGTGTCACATCCTGGTCGGAGACGGCGTACCCCTGCTTCTGGACTCTTGCGATGTCGTCGGCAACGGCCCGGGCGCTCGGGCGGATCGGATCGCCCGGTAGGCCGGCTCCGTCGGCCAGCACTTCGTCCCGCTCAACGTTCGGCAGGAATGCCAACAGGGCCCGTGGCGCCGCCCCGGCGTACAGGGGCAGCGAGCCGCCCAGCTGCATCGCCAGGGACTGCACGGCTTGACCTTCCAGCCGCTCGACGCAGACGGCTCGGGCACCGCGGCGAAGACACAGGAAGCTTGTCACCCCGATGACGTCGAGCAAGCGTTGGAGAGCCGGCCGGGCGCACTCCCGGATGTCGAGGCGGTCTTCGACTAGACCCGCGATTGCCATCAGCTTGAGTCCGAGTCGGTACGCGCCCCGGCGGCGACCACGATCGACCCAGCCGATCGCGCTCAGACTCTGGAGGAGACGGTAGACCGAGCTCAGCGGCTCATTGGTCGCCTCAGCCAGCTCTGCGGCGCTGACTTCGCCGCCGGCCTCGAGCTCGGTGAGCAACGCGTCGACCTTGGTGATCAACTCAAGACCGGTGCCGACGTCTACGACCGCTGCCTTGTTCACCGCCTGAATCTACCGCTGGACGGACACGAAGTCTACCAAGCGGAGACTAGGATCCGGACTGCCGGAGTGGCATTCCGGCTGCGCGGTAGCAGTCGTCGATCAACGACATGTTGGCCAGCGCATCGGCGGTCGTCGTCGGGAATGGCCGACCTTCACGGACGGCGCCCGCAAAGGCCTCGAGCTGGTAGGTGTACGTGGTCCGCCGACTCTGCCGCTCGACGGTCTCGCCGTCATCGCGAGAGATGATCAACCGGTCATCGGCCTGGGGACTGATGAAGTCGGCCAGGTGGACTCGACCCCGTGAGCCCGTTGCGGTCATCGAGTTGTTCCGCGGTGCATTCAGGTTGGCTTCGGCGGTCGCCCGGGCCCCACCGGGGAGCGTGAACTCCACGTTGGCCCAGGCGTCGATATCCGGATGGGCGCCCCCTCTCCGGCCGGTGTCGATGGAGATCAAGGTCGGCTCGCCGCCCTGCCTCGTCGCCACCGTACGGATGGCGTGAAGGCAATAGCAGCCCAGATCCATCAACGCACCTCCGGACAGCGGCCACGACCAGCGCACGTCGTCGAGGTCCTCGCACGGAAAGACCATGGCGACGTGGAGGTGTTGTAGCTCGCCGATCGTGCCGTCGGAGATGATGTCGACGAATCGCCGGAAGCTCGGGTGGTATGCGTAGTGGAAGGCCTCGAACACGACGAGACCGGTGCCGCGGGCCGCGTCGGCCACGCGCTGTGCCTCCGCGGCGTTGCTGGCGAACGGTTTCTCGGCCAGTACGTGCTTGCCGGCTCGAAGCGCCGCGAGGTTCCAGGGCGCGTGCAGGCTGTTGGGCAACGGATTGTAGATCGCCTCGACCTGCGGGTCGTTGATCACTGCGTCATAGCTGTCGAGCGCGCGATCGAACCCGTTCTGCTGCGCGTAGATCTCGGCCCGAGAGCGGTCACGTGCGGCTACGGCGACGAGCCGCGCCCCGGTGATCCGGGCCGGCTCGAGAAGGGCGAGTTCGTTGATGCGGGCGGCGCCTAGAACGCCGATCCGCAGTGGTTCGCTCATCGAATCCTCACCGTGTTGCCGCACCGAGGCACGCACTGACACGTTCCGCTATGCGCACCGTGGATAGGCCGTGCTTCTCGAGCAGGAAGTCGTTGCCGGCGGACTCGCCCCACGTGTCGTCGAGGCCGATGCGCTCGATGCGCGGCGCTGCGCCGGCGGCGGTCAGCGTCTCGGCGACGAGGCCGCCCAATCCCCCGTGCACCGTGTGCTCCTCGACGGTCACCACCAGGGGGACGTCGGCGACGGCGGCGACCAGTGCCTCGGCGTCCAGCGGCTTGATCGACGGTACGTGGACGACGGTGGCCAAGATCCCGGTGCCGGCCAGTTGATCGACGGCCGCGACAACCCGGCTGGTCTGAGCGCCCGTCGAGACGAACGCGACGTCACGTCCCGTGCGGAGGGTGTGCACGGCCCCCGGGGTGAATCGGTAGTCGGGCCCGAAGAGGTCGGGGACGGCGTCGCGGACCACTCGGAGGTAGACCGGTCCGTCATGGTCCTGCGCCCAATCCATCATCGCGACCAGTTCGGTCGCGTCGGCCGGCGCCAGTACGGTCATGTCCGGCATGGCCCGCATGATCGCCAGGTCCTGCACATCCAAATGGGTCTTGCCGACGGCCCCGATCAACAACCCCGAGTAAGAGCCCACGATCTTTACATTCGCGTGACTTTGCGCCACCAGCATCCGGATCGGGTCAAGAGCCCGATGGGTGAAGAACACCGTGAACGACGACGTCCACGGCACGAACCCGGTCGAGGCCAGTCCGGCGGCCACGCCGATCAGATTCTGCTCGGCGATGCCCAGCTGGAAGAACCGGTCCGGATGCGCCTTGGCGAACTTGTCCGCCTTCGTGGAGTTCGCCAGGTCACCGTCCAGCACCACGGTGCGCGGGTCGCCCGTGCCCAGCTCGACGAGCTTCTCGCCCCATACGTCCCGCATGGCTTTACTCATGCCTGTGCTCCGTTCGTGACAGAAGAGTCCAGCAGCTCGCGCTCCTCGGGTTCGAGTTCCTGGCGGGCCAATTCGAGGTCCTCCTCGGTGGGGACGATGCTGTGCCAGGTGTGCACGCCCTCGGCCAGGGACAGGCCCTTGCCCTTCACCGTGTGCGCGACCAGTACGGTCGGCCGGCCGTAGTAGTCCCCGGCCCGAGCCAACGCGAACGCCGCGGCGATCCCGTCATAGTCGTGGCCGTTCAGCTCGATCACCCGCCACCCGAACGCTCCGAACACCGCGGCCAGATCGACGCCGTACCACGGATCGCGCCGGTCCCCCCGATCGGTCAGGGTCGTCTCGCTGGTCGAAGGCAAGCCGAACTGCTGCAGGCCGTTGCGGTCAACGATCGCGGTCAGGTTGGTCAGCCGGTAGCGAGCTGCGGCCTGCACCGCCTCCCACACCATGCCCTCTTGGATCTCCCCGTCCCCCAACATGACGAACGTGTGGAAGTCCCTGCCCGCCAGCCGGGCGCCGAGCGCCATCCCGACACCCGCGGACAAACCCTGCCCGAGCGAGCCGGTGGAGGCGTCCACGCCCGGCAGCCGAGTCACATCCGGATGCCCCTGCAACCGGGAGTCGCCTTTGTCGAAGGTGGCCAACTCGTCGGCCTCGAAGAATCCACGCAGCGCCAGCACCGCGTACAGCCCGATCGCGGCATGGCCCTTCGACAAGACGAATCGGTCCCGGTCCGCCCAGTCGGGATCCTCCGGGCGGATCCGCAACTCAGCGAAGTACAGGCTGATCAGCAGATCCATCATCGACAACGGTCCGCCGATGTGGCCGGCCTTGCTGTTGGTCACTGTCTGGATCACTAGCCAGCGAGCGCGCTGGGCCAAGTCAGCCAAGTCGCGCTGGTCGGCCTCGCTCAGCTGATCCCGGCGTTCGAGTAGCGGAGTGTCGGGCGTCATGGTTCTCACCTGATTTCTTCTCGGTCCGGAAAGCCTAGATCCGATTCCATGAAATAGACAACTCGTCCGGTGGACGATACATTCGTGGTGTGAGCACACCGAAGATCCTGAGCAGGGGATGGAAAGACATCCGGCCCTCTGACGCCGGTTGGACCTACATCTCGTTCGATGTCGAGACGCTGGCGGCCGGTGAGTCGCTGTCCCTGGCCGACGACGGTCAAGAGCGTGCCCTCGTACCGCTGTCCGGAACCGCTTCGGTCCGCGTGTCCGATGACGAATGGAATTTCGGCGGCCGGCACACCGTCTTCGACGGTCTGGGCTGGTGCCTGTACCTCCCCCTGGACACCCCCGCGACCCTGACCGCGATGGAGGATCTGGAGATCGCAATCGCGGCGGCTCCGGCGACGGACAAGCTGGAGCCGGTCCTCGTCAGCCCCGACGACGCCGATATCGAACTCCGCGGCGGCGGCAACGCGTCCCGCCAGGTCAACAGCTTGATGCTGCCCGACTTCCCGGCCGACCGCCTGCACGTGGTCGAGGTCTGGACCCCGGGAGGCAACTGGTCCAGCTATCCGCCGCACAAGCACGAGCAGGACCGGGACGGCGAGTCCGAGCTCGAGGAGACCTACTACTACCGGCTGCGAGATCCCGAGAACGGCTGGGCGCTGCAGCGGGTCTACAGTCCCGACCGCGACTTCGAACTGAGCCAACCGGTACGGGACGGGGATCTGCTGCTCATCCCGTGGGGATATCACACCACGGTGGCCGCCCATGGCCAGGATCTCTACTATCTCAACGTGCTCGCCGGTCCCGCGCCGAAGCGGACCCTGCAGGCCTTCCAGGATCCCTGCCTCAAGTCCGCGCAGGAGGACTGGCCGCAGGCCGGCTTAGACGCCAGACTGCCATTGATCCCCCGCCACCCGGCGCCCACCCACTGAAGCTGATGCCATCTGTGACTGATCCCTTCACAGCGGAAGGAACTCCCGTGCCCAACAACCCCACCACTCGCCTCACCGTCGGACAGGCCGTCGTCCGGTTCCTCGTGGCCCAACAGGTCGAACGGGACGGAGCGTCGGCGCCGTTCTTCGGCGGCGCCCTCGGCATCTTCGGTCACGGCAACGTGGCCGGCATCGGGCAGGCCTTTTTGCAGTACCGCAAGGACTTCCGGCTCTACCAGGGCCGCAACGAACAGGGCATGGTTCACATCGCCACCGGCTACGCCAAGATGAAGAACCGGCTCGGAGCCCTGGCCTGCTCCACCTCGATCGGACCGGGCGCCACCAACATGATTACGGGAGCGGCGACCGCCACCGTCAATCGGCTGCCCGTGCTGTGTCTGCCCAGCGACATCTTCGCCAGCCGGCGCACCGGTCCGGTGCTGCAGCAGCTGGAGTCGAACCTCTCCTGGGACTACTCGGCGAGCGACGCCTTCAAGGCGGTGTCGAAATACTGGGATCGGATCAACCGACCCGACCAACTGCCCACCGCGCTGCTCGAGGCGATGCGCACCCTGACCAGCCCGGCCGACACGGGAGCGGTGACGCTCAGCCTGCCTCAGGACGTCCAGGCGGAGGCCTGGGACTTCCCGGAGCGGCTCTTCCGGGAACGGACCTGGTACGTCCCGCGCGCCCGCGCCGACCGCGGGGCGCTGCGGCGGGCGGCTCAGACCATCGCCGCGGCCAAGCGTCCGATGATCATCGCCGGGGGTGGCGTCATCTACTCCGCCGCGACGGCCGAACTGGCCGACTTCGCCGCTAGGACGGGCATTCCGGTCGGCGTCACGCAGGCGGGCAAGGCCAGCCTCCCGTACGACCACCCGCAGATGGTGAATGCCCTCGGCGCCAGCGGCTCGGTGTTCGCCAACAAGCTGGCCAACGACGCGGACGTGATCATCGGCATCGGCACCCGCTACACCGACTTCACCACCGCCTCCAACACCTTGTTCACGAATCCGGACGTGCACTTCGTCAACCTCAACGTCACCGAGCTCGACGCCCTCAAGGAGGCGGGGATCGCCGTCGTGGGCGACGCCCGCGAGTCGATCACCGAGCTGGCCGAACTGCTGGGCGACTACTCGGTGGAGGCGACCTACCGGAGCAAGGTCGAGCAGGCCGCCGACGACTGGCGGGCCGAGGTCGACCGCATCGTCGAGGTCCAGGATGCGCCCACCCTGTCCCAGGCCGAGGCGATCGGCCTGGTCAACGCCGTGGCCGGTCCCAACCATGTGGTCGTCAACGCCGCCGGGTCGATGCCGGGCGACCTGCATCGGCTGTGGCGGCCGTCGGACCCGAAGGCGTACGACCTCGAGTACGGCAACTCCTGCATGGGCTACGAGGTCGGCGGTGCCGTCGGCGCCAAGATGGCCGATCCCAGCCGGGACGTGTTCTGCTTCATCGGGGACGGCACCTTCCTGCTGTCCAGCCAGGAGATCATGACCGCCGTCCAGGAGGGCCTGAAGATCACCGTCCTGCTGGTCGACAACTACGGCTATGGCTCCATCGCCGCGCTGTCGGAGACCCGCGGATCCCAGGCGTTCGCGTGCCGGTTCAACCATCGCGGCGAGGACGGCCAGTTCTCCGACGAGCGGATCGACATCGATCTGGCCGCCAACGCCGCCAGCTACGGCGCCGACGTCTTGACCGCAACCACCGCCGAAGAGTTGAAGAAGGCCCTCGCCGAGGCGGCCGGGATCGACAACACGGTCGTCATCTACATCAAGGTCGACGCCAAGGGACGCTTCGGCGGCTCCGGCGCCTGGTGGGACGTACCGGTCCCGGAGGTGTCCGAACTGGACAGCACGCAGCAGGCTCGCTCGGAGTACGACGCGCAGCTCGCCGGACAGAGGCTGTACCTGTGAGCGCGAACATGGCCGCTGACGTCGCCGACGTCGTCCGTGGCGTACCGACCGGGTTGATCATCGGCGGAAAGCATCGTCCGGCCTCCGACGGCGCCACCTTCGAGGTGCTCGACCCGGCGACCGGGGATGCGCTGACCTCGGTGGCCAGCGGGACCGTCGACGACGCGCTCGCCTGTGTGGACGCGGCCGCCGACGCCGCCGCGGAGTGGGCCGCCACCGCACCGCGGAAGCGGTCGGAGATCCTGTCGCGGACGTACCAGCTGATGATCGAGCGGGCCGACGACCTCGCCGTGCTGATCAGCGCCGAGAACGGCAAAGCCCTGCCCGACGCCCGCGGCGAGGTGGTGTACTCGGCGGAGTTCTTCCGCTGGTACGCCGAGGAGGCCGTCCGGATCCGGGGGGAGATCCAGACCGCACCCAGCGGCGCCAACAAGATCATCGTGATCCGCCAGCCGGTCGGCATCGCCGTCCTCGTCACGCCGTGGAACTTCCCGGCCGCGATGGCGGCCCGCAAGATCGCCCCGGCCCTGGCCGCGGGCTGCACGACGATCCTCAAGCCGGCCGGCGAGACGCCGCTGACCGCCCTCGCCATCGCTGCCCTGATGGAGGAAGCCGGTGTGCCGGCCGGGGTGGTCAACGTGCTGCCGAGCCGGAAGTCGGGCGAGGTGGTCGCCGCGATGCTGGCCGACCCGCGCGTCCGCAAGCTCTCCTTCACCGGCTCGACCGAGGTCGGTCGCAAGCTGCTCAACATCGCCAACGAACACATCGTCAACTCGTCGATGGAGCTCGGTGGAAACGCCCCGTTCGTCGTCTTCGCCGATGCCGATCTCGACGCCGTGATCTCCGGCGCAATGATCGCCAAGATGCGCAACGGCGGCGAGGCGTGCACGGCCGCGAACCGCTTCTTCGTCGCCGAGGAGATCGCCGACGAGTTCGGCCGCCGGCTCACCGACGGCCATGGAGAAGCTGATCATGGGACGCGGCTACGACGACGGCACGACACTCGGCCCGCTGGTCAACGCGGCCACGCGCGACAAGGTCGCCGGTCTCGTCGAGCAGGCCGTCACGGCCGGCGCTCGGGTGGACACCGGGGGATCGGTGCCCGATGGACCGGGCTACTTCTATCCGCCCACCGTCTTGACCGGGGTGGCGCCGGACGCGGAGATCCTGCGAACCGAGATCTTCGGCCCGGTCGCCCCGATCGTCACCTTCGCAGACGAGGACGAGGCCGTACGGCTGGCGAACGACACCGAGTACGGCCTGGTGTCGTACGTCTACACCGCCGATCTCGCCCGCGGCATGCGGGTAGCCGAGCGGATCGAGGCCGGCATGGTCGGCCTCAACCGTGGACTCGTCTCCGACCCGGCGGCGCCGTTCGGCGGGGTCAAGGAGAGCGGTCTCGGCCGGGAGGGCGGCGTCGAGGGACTGCTCGCGTTCACCGAGAGCAAGTACATCGCCGTCGACTGGTAGCCGGGACACTGGTGAAGGAGACTTGCATGAGCAAGATCACGATCGGCAGCGCGCCGGACTCCTGGGGCATCTGGTACGCCGATGATCCGCAGCAGACACCCGTCAGCCGATTCCTCGACGAGGTCGCCGAGGCGGGTTATGAGTGGATCGAGATCGGGGCGTACGGCTACCTGCCGACCGACCCGGAGCACCTTCGGACGGAGTTGGCGACCCGCAGCCTCAAAGTGTCGGGAGGCACGACCTTCGCGCGGTCTGCAGCATCCCGGCACGCTGGAGACAGCCTGGAAGCACGTGGCGCCGATCGCCGCGCTCACCCGAGCGATGGAGGCCGAGCATCTGGTCGTCATCCCCGAGCTGTGGCGCGACGACCTCACGGGCCAGGAGAAGGAGGCCCGCACCCTCACACCCGAGCAGTGGCACGCGCTGACGACCGGGCACAACGAACTCGGCCGGCGGATGTGGGAAGAGTTTGGGGTCCGATCCCAGTTCCACTCCCACGCGGACAGTCACGTCGGCTATCAGGCCGATCTGGAACGGTTCCTGGAGTCGACCGATCCGGCGTACGTCAACCTCTGCCTGGATACCGGGCACATCGCCTACTACGGCGGCGACTGCGTCGACCTGATCACCCGCTATCCCGAGCGCATCGGCTACCTGCACTTCAAGCAGTTGGACCCGGACCTCATCACGAAGGTGATCGCGGAAGACATCTCCTTCTCCGATGCCGTCCGGTCCGACATCTGGGTCGAACCACCGACCGGGACGCCCGATTTCGGGGAGATCATCACCGCATTGCAGGGGGTGACCCAGGACGTCTTCGGCATCGTCGAGCAGGATCTCTACCCGTGTTCCCCCGAGCTGCCGCTGCCCATCGCGCGGCGCACGTACACCTATCTCACGTCGTGTCTCTGACGACGCTCCGTGGTGCCGGGAGCCGCAGCGTCGCCGACGCTTTGCGCGGATCCGCGGTCCGCGGCTATAGTAACCCAGAAAGCGCTTTCCCGCGTCAGGTGAGGCAGACAGAACGGAAGAGGTGACCGGCCGGATGGGCAGTTGGCGAGCCGGACCAGAGGCCACGGCGTGAGGCGGTACTGCCTACTGGGTCACGTCGATCCACAGCGGATCGAGGACTACCGTCGGGTGCACTCCGCCGTTTGGCCGGAACTACTCCGAGCGCTTCGTGACGCGGGCTGGCACAACTACTCCCTCTTCCTGCGCGACGACGGTCTGCTGATCGGCTACGTCGAGGCCGACGATCTCGACCGCGCTCAGGCCGAGGTGGCGGCCACCGACGTGAACGCTCGCTGGCAAGCGGCCATGGCGGAACTGTTCGCCTCCGATGGACCCCCGGATGAGGCCTGGCAGCTGATCCCCGAGGTGTTCAACCTCGAGGATCAACTGCATGCGGCCGAGCACGGACCCCACCAACCCACCACCTGAAGGGCGCCACCATGAATACCGGACCGGATCCGCTCGACCCCGCCGCCGCGAGCTGGCTGGGGCCGCACGCTTACCCGGAGTCGCAGGTCAGCTACGAGGGCGCGACCTTCTGGCTGGAGCGATCCCCCGACGGGGCCAAGCGACTCGTGGCCGTGGCGGGCGCCGGGTCGGCGTTAGGCGGTTTCGCGGGCACCACCGAACCCGTCGGCGACCAGGTTCGCCTCGTCGCTGAAACCTCGGCAGACAACGCCGTCGCGCTGCGCAAGGCGCTGCCGTGGCTCACCCCATCCCGGTTCGGCTTGCACACCTCCGCCGGCTTCGGCGACCGGCTCGGACTGGCCACGCCCGGCCATGTGCGCGCTCTGCAAGCGGTGGACGCCGCGATCAACCCGGTCTTCGCCCAGCAGTCCATCCGGGAGATGGGACGCTGCCATCGCACTCCGCGCAATGTGCTGGACGACGCGACCTGGGGCGCCTTCCAGGCCGGCTGGACGAAACCCGTCGGCGGTGACGCCGATCATCTCGAGGAGCTCACCGACATCGACGATACGGTGGCGGCGGGCTTCGCGTTCTACACCCTCGATCCGAAGGCCGAGGTGGATCCCGAGGCGGAGCACGCCGACGCCACCACCATTCGGCGAAAGGTCGAGGCGCTCGACTGGGCCGGCCTGGACTCAGATCTGGCCACGAGTACGAAGAAGTACGTCGGGCATCGCATCGAGCTCGAGCACGAGGCGATCGAGCTGGACGAGGAGTCGGTCCTGCGGGCGCTGGCGAAGTACGGCCCGTCCTTGAGTCATGCGATGGCCATGTACCGGCGCCTGATGGAGAAGGGCATCGACTGCGAGGTCGAGTTCGCCGTCGACGAGACCGATTTCCCGACCAAGCCGGCCGAGCACGTCGTGGTGGTCAGCGAGTTGCAGCGCCTCGGCATGGACTTTGTGTCCTTCGCGCCGCGTTTCGTCGGCCGCTTCGAGAAGGGTGTCGAATACATCGGGGACCTGGACGGGTTGCGGCGCGACTTCGAGATCCACGCCGAACTGGCCCGGGCGCTCGGCCCGTACAAGCTCTCCTTGCACTCCGGCTCCGACAAGTACTCCACCTATCCCCTCATCGCCGAGGCGACCAAGGGGATGGTGCATCTCAAGACCGCGGGCACGAGTTGGGCCGAGGCGCTCCGCGTGATCGCCAACAACGACCCCGACCTGATGCGTCAGGTCCTCACGCTCGCTCTCGAGAGTTTCGAGGCCAACCGCAAGAGCTACCACCTCTCCTGCGACCCCGCGAAGATCCCGACCCGACCGAGCGACGACGAGGTGCGGAGGTTGATGGACGTCGTCGATTCACGGCAGGTCCTCCACGTCGGGTACGGCGCGATCCTCGAAGAGTTCGGGCCGCGGATGTACCAGGTGTGGAACGAGCACGAGGACGAGCACTACCAGGTCATCGCCGACCACTTCGTGAAGCACCTGGAGCCGTTCGCCCCGTACGCGCAGTAGCCGGAAGCCCCTCGCTGCTCAGCTGCTCGGGTTCCACGCATCTGCTCGAGTTGCAACTCGAGCAAGGTCGAGCAACTCGAGCAGCTGTACGGTGACCGGTCCGATCTCCGGATCAGCGGCGCGCGTACGACTCCTTGGGCAGGCGGTAGGCCAGATCGACCGCGGTCTCCACGGCCTCGTCGACACCGAGCCGGTGCTCCAGGACCAGGCGAGCGAGGAAACCGGCATCCACCCGCCGAGAAAGGTCGTGGCGAGCCGGGATGGACGCGTACGCCCGCGTGTCGTCGACGAAGCCCGACGTGTTGTAGAACCCCGCGGTCTCGGTGGCGGACTCGCGGAAGCGGCGCATGCCCTCGGGGGAATCCAGGAACCACCACGGAGCACCCAGGCGAACCGAGGGATAGGTACCGGCGATCGGCGCGAGTTCGCGGCTGTAGGCCGTTTCGTCGACGGTGAAGAGAATGACCCGGAACCGCGGATCGATGCCGAACCTGTCCAGCATCGGTCGCAGGGCGCGGGTGAACTCCGTGCGGACCGGAATGTCGTAGCCCTTGTCGGACCCGTGCTTGCGCAGGATCGCTGTGCTGTGGTCCCGCAGCACACCGGGGTGGATCTGCATCACCAAGCCGTCCTCGCACGACATCTCCGCCATCTGGAACAGCATGTTGGCCGCGAACGCGTCGACCTCGGCCTGGTTCGGCTCTTTCCCGCCGAGCACGCGGGCGTACAGCTCGGTGGCCGCGCTGGCATCCATCGGCGTGGTGTCGGCCAGCAGATGGCCGTGATCGGTCGCCCGTGCGCCCGCTTCGACGAAGACTGCCCGGCGCTGCCGGAGCGCGTCCAGATAACCGCTGTAACTCGCCGTGTCGATCCCCGACACCCTCGCCAACTCGGCGACGTCGGCTCGCCACGTCGGCCGATCGAGGTAGACCAGCGCGTCGGGCCGGAAGGTGGGCAGAACCCGCTCGCCGAGGCCGTCCGCCGCCAGCTTGGCATGGTGCGGTAACCCCGACGTGGCGGAGTCCGTCGTGGAGATCACCTCGATGTTGAAGCGGTCCAGCAGAGCGCGCGGACGGAATTGGGGATCGGCCACACAGGTGGCGATCTGGTCGTAGATGGCATCCGCCGTCTCGGCGCTGGGGACCAGGTCGACCCCGAAAACCTCGACCAGCTCGTGTTCCAGCCAGTAACGCGACGGCGTGCCCCGATAGAGCTTCCAGTTCTCGCAGAACGTCCGCCAGATCTTGCGCGAGTCGGTCTCGACTGCGCCCCCGTCCGGCCGGGGCACCCCCAGGGAAGAAGGATCGATGCCCTGGGACGCCAGCATCCGAAAGACGTAGTGATCAGGAACGATCAGCAGCTGCGCCGGGTCGGCGAAGGGGATGTCGTCGGCGAAGACCTCCGGTTCCACGTGGCCGTGCATGCAGATGAGAGGTAGTCCCGATGTCTCGTCGTAGATCTCCCGGGCGATCTTCCGCTGTTCCGCCGGAAAAGGGAGGGCTCGGTCGGAATCGATTTGAAGGGAAGTCATCGGTTAATTCCTACCTCGGGTATCGCCGCCGGAAATCGCTTTCCACTGTAGACTCCAGCTCGTGACAGGGTCAACCGAGGGCTCGGACCTGAACTCAGGCCTGCTCGTGGGCACAGACTCGGTTCCCCGACCGGACCGGCGACCTCGCGAGCGGCGGGTCGGGTCGGCCGTCACGCTGACCGACATCGCTTCGCACGCGGGCGTCTCTCTCGCCACCGCCTCGCGCGTCTTGAACGGTTCGGCTCGCACGCCAGCCGAAGACATCGCCCGACGGGTACGCGAGGCTGCGCACGAACTCGGCTACGTGGCCAACGCCCAAGCTCAGGCCCTGGCGCGCTCCGCCACCGGCCTGGTCGGCCTGGTCGTGCACGACATCGCCGACCCCTACTTCTCCTTCATCACCCGCGGTGCGCAGCGGTACGCCGAGGGAAAGCGGAGCCAGGTCCTGCTGGCCGGAGCGGAACGCGACGAGCGGGCCGAGCTGAAGGCGGTGACGGCGTTCGCCGCCTACCGGACCGACGCGATCATCCTGGCGGGATCCCGCCGAGCCCGGCACGACGTCGAGCTGGCGACGGAGCTCGGCCGCTACATCGACAACGGGGGCCGGGTGGTCACCTTGGGACCGTCGAGCATTCCGAAGGCCCGGCACCTGGACATCAGGCACCGGGCTGGGGCGGCCGACCTGGTCGAAGCCCTGATCGGCCGCGGGTTGACGGCATTCGCCATCCTCGGCGGCCCAGCGGAGCTGAACACCGCCCGGCAACGCGTCGAGGGCTACCGCGACGCTCTGGACGGGGCCGGCCTGAAACCTTTGTCGGTCTTGTACGGCGAGTTCAACCGCGAGGGCGGTTTCGCCACGGCGGTCCAGTGTTGGGAGCAACTCGACGCCCATCGAGAGGCAAAGCGACAGGGAAGACGAGTCTGCCTGCTCGCGGTCAATGACGTCATGGCGCTCGGTGCCATCGCGGGGCTGCGCTCCCTGGGGCTTTCGGTACCGGCGGACGCCCAGGTCGCCGGGTTCGACGACATCCCCCCGCTGCGCGACGTCACCCCTGCGCTCACCACGGTGCGGCTCCCCTTGGAGGAGATCGGCGCGAAAGCGGTCGAGCTCGCCCTCAACCCGACCGCTGAGGATCCGGTTCGGATCGACGGTCGGGCCGTGCTCCGCGACAGCGCCGGCTGAGACCGGCGCTGTCCGGGCTCGGCGCGCTATCGCCTCCCTGGCACCGGGACTCGTGACCAGTCCACATCGGACCCCAGATAGAACCCGGGATACGACGGCTGGTTGTAGGTGGTGTTCTGCCGGGCGACCTCTGCGCGGTACTGCGGGTCGTGCATCAGGGTGTACATCTTGCGATCGGTCACCTCGGTGCTCAGATAGATGCGGATCGCGGTGCTGTCCTCGGTGCGAACCAGCAGCTCCTCACGCCAGTCCCCCAAGATGTCGGCCACCAGCGACGGATTGCCCTTGGTGCCGTTGTTCGTGCGGGTGCCGGTCGCGGTCAACCGCGTACCCCGCTGCCAGTCGTCGATGGTCGGGGTCTGGTTACCGGATCCGTTCACGATCTGGGTCGTGCCATCGGCGGCCCAGCGGATGCTCTGGTTCGTCCCGGGGATGGCGCCGGTGATCCGCGTTCCGGTCGGCGTGTAGATACCCAGCGCCCCCGAGCCGCCCGGCAGGCTTGCCCACGATTCCAGGCCCCGAGATGCCGGTAGGACATCGCCGACCATGCCGCGCCCGGTGTCGACGCCGGAATACTTACCGAAGATCACTTCGCCATCCTCGGCCTTCCGCATCGCCATGCCGTACGGCGCCAACCTGGCGTTCTCGTGCACGGTGAAGATCTCCAGGCCCGGCCGGTCGGGATCTATGTCGGTGACGTGCATGGCGTCGCCGTGGCCGAGCCGCGCGGAGGTGCCGGGTGCCGCACTGCCTGCCGGCAGGGTGGCGAACGAGCTGTACAGCAGATCGCCGTCGTGGTCGATGGTGGCCGCGCCGTAGACAACCTCGTGCTTGCCGTCGCCGTCGACATCGGAGGCGCTCAGGGAGTGGAAGCCCTGGTTGGTGAGGTCGTCGAACTCCGGGTCGGTGCCGTCCCGGCCGTGCGGGGTGTCGTTGAACGGGTTGGGCATGGGCACATGGCCACTGTCGACGTACCAGCGCTCGCGGAGCCGGCGGCCGTCCCAGTCGTAGGCGACAAGGGTCGAGCGGGTGTAGTAACCGCGGGCGAACACCGCCGACGGTCTCCGGCCGTCCAGATAGGCCACGCCCGCCAGGAAGCGGTCGACCCGGTTGGCCGGCTCGATTCGCGGGTACGCGTAGTCGCCCCACATGAGGCCGTCATCTCCCCGACCGGGCTTGTAGTCGACAGTCTGCAGCTCGCGCCCGGTGCGACCGTCGAAGACGGTGAGGTATTCCGGCCCGTCGATGATGAAGCCTTCGAACTCCCGCAGCCTGTTGTTGATGTTCCTGCTCGGGGCGTAGACGTCGATGAAGTGGGTCGCCAATGCCTCGGCGTCCGTCTCGGACAGCGGATAGTTGTAGCGCGGCTGGATCCCGAAGGCCTCCTCAAGCGTGTCGGGCCAGTTCCCCGCGACCACCTCGGGATGGGCGTGCCAGCCACGAAACATCTCCACGACGTGCCGGTAGTAGTCGGCTGCGCTCAACCGGTAGTCGTCGGTGTTCCGGTAGCCGGCGCGCAGGTCCCGACGCGGCATGGTGATATAACGCTCCGAGGTCGCGCGGCCGCCCCTGTTGTAACGAACGGTCTTCGTGCCGGGGGCCGTCTTGAGCATCATCTCCGATCGGCCGTCGCCGTCGAAGTCGTAGACCATGAATTGCGTGTAGTGCGCCCCGGCGCGGATGTTCACGCCGAGATCGATCCGGTGCAGCAGCGTGCCGTCGGCCCGGTAGGTGTCGATGTAGACCGGACCGGTAAAGCCCCGCTGGCTGACGTCCTTGGAGTTCGACGGGTCCCACTTGACCACGTACTCGTACGTTCCGTCGCCGTCGACGTCGCCGACACTCATGTCGTTGGCCGAGTAGGTGTACGGATCACCTTTCGGGGTGACGCCATCGGCCGGCTTTCGCAGCGGCAGGTCGGTGTAATTCTGGGACCAGGGTGACACCGGCGTGCTCTTCGCGAGCTCCCGACCCCGTACGACCGGGGCAACACGATAGCTGGCGGTCCCGTCGCCCGACGGGTCGAGGTAGTTCGTGCTGTCGGTGACCGTCGCGATCAACCTGCGGTCCCGGTAGACGCGGAAGGCGGGCCCTTCGAGCCCGGCTGCGGAGCTTCCGGTGACTTCGCTGCCGAGCAGGCGCCAGCTGAGGAACACCCCTTGATTCGTGACCGTGGCCACCACGCCCCGGTCGAGACGTTCGAGGCGGGGACCGTCGGCACCGGGGGTCCGCGGACCCGCTGGCGCGGCGGCGGCGGTTCCTCCGGTCATGGCCAGAGTCACGGTGAACGCGGCGGCGACGGCCAGAAGGGATCGTTTGCGGCTGGGGTGGGAACGCTTCATGTCGCGACTCCTTCGGGGGATGGAAAACGCTTACCGTGACCGTACGGGACGATTTGAATCGTGTCAATCGGGTCAATCGGGCCGGGGCGGGTCGGCCGACACCATGGAGCGGCCCAGAGGCGGTCGTACGATGCGGTGATGGCGCGCCGCACCCGGCCTGGAGTGGTGCGGGTCGGCGCCATCTTGCTGGTCGGTGTCCTGTTCACGGGCTGCACTTACAGCCGGGAGGAGCCCGGTCTGTTCGGTCGCGGTCCCGAACCCACCGATATCGAGATCGAGGAGCCCGATGATCGGTGGCCGCCGATCCGGGACCGCTACCTCCGAACCAATCCGAACCTGCCGGTGGTCGGCGATGAGACCTGGACCTCGGGTGAGGGACTCTCCCTCACGGTACGGATCGCCGTGCACGCCGTCCGACGGATCAAGGGTGCGACCGTGCTGGACTGGTCGGTCACTCCGCTCAGGGCTCCTGGACTGGGGTTGGGAGATCCGGTGCCGGCGACGGCGGACCTGGGTCTGTATCGCTTCGACGAGGGCAACACCGATGTCTTCCTGGTCGATACGCGAACAGCGCGGCTGTATCGACCGCTGGTACACCGCAGCATCTCCCACCGCTGCCTGTGCACCTCGATCTGGCGGGCCCAGCGAAGTCTGCGGATCGGCCGCACCTCGCTGCTCCAGATCACCTATCCCGAGCTGCCCGCGGCCACCACCACCGTCGATGTGGACGTGTCCACCGTGCCTACGTTCTCGGCCGTGCCGGTGACTCCGATCGGTATGGTCCCGCTCGCCGTTGGTCCGACCGACCTGAACCGAGCACCCGAGCCCATCAGCCGGCAGGGGAACGGTTTCGCTTTCGACTACCCGACCGCTCCCGGTCAGCGCTTCGGCGTGGCGGTGGAGCAGGTGATCGCCAGTCGCACCGGCACGAGTCTGCGCTGGCTCATTCTCTCGCTGAGCTCCGGTCCGGGCTTGGAGGAGGCCGACCAGCCGCCACTCGCCGATCCCGGCAGTCCGGTCAACCACAACCCGATCGCCGCGAGCGGACCGCAGCTGCGGGTCGGTGAGCAGATCCTACGGGCCCGGCTGGTGAGCAGCACCCTGACGTCGGACCGTGCGGTCGAGTGTCTGTGCAGCGACCTGCGAATCTGGGCGAGGTCCCTCCGGTCGGCGGGACAGAGGGTGAGCGTGGTGACCAAGCTGCCCGCCCTGCCCAGGGCTGTGCGCATGGTGTCCGTGGTGTTTCCCGGGCTCGGGGCACGCAAGGTCGTCGTCACCCCCGCCACCGTCGCGAGCACCCGCTCGGCTGGCCCTCGGCGCTATCCGGTCGGGAACTGGGGAGACGAGGGTGGTTGGCCGCGCGGCTGGAACAGCCACAATTGGCCGACCGCCGTGCCGGCCAGCGACCAACTCGACGATTACATAGCGGTTCGTGACCAGTTCGTGCGCTAATCCGCGCTGAGTTCCTCGTCACCCGCCGGGGCGAACTCGCCGACCAGCGGAACCACGTCGGCGATCGAGTCGACCACCCGAGTGGGTCGATAGGGAAAGGCGCCGATGGCGCTGGACTGCGTCGAGCCGGTCATGACGAGCACGGTGCGCATGCCGGCCTCGATCCCGGCGACCACGTCGGTGTCCATCCGGTCCCCGATCATCACCGTCGACTCCGAGTGGGCATCGATGGCGTTCAACGCGGAGCGCATCATCAGCGGATTCGGCTTGCCGACGAAGTACGGAGCGATGCCGGTGGCCCGCGTGATCAGGGCCGCGACCGAACCGGTGGCCGGCAGCGGTCCGTCCGGGGAGGGACCGGTCGCATCCGGATTGGTGGCGATGAACCGGGCGCCGTTCTCGATCAGCCGGATGGCGCGGGTGATGGCGGTGAAGGAGTAGGTGCGCGTCTCCCCCAGCACCACGTAGTCGGGGTCGGTCTCGGTGAGCACGAAGCCCGCATCGTGCAGGGCAGAGGTCAGTCCGGCCTCTCCGATGACGTACGCGGAGCCACCATCGCTCTGGTCGCCGAGGAACTTGGCGGTCGCCAGCGCGGACGTCCAGATCGACTGCTCCGGGATGTCGATGCCGCTGGCCAGCAGTCGGGCCCGGAGATCCCTGGCGGTGAAGATGGAGTTGTTGGTCAGCACCAGGAACCGTCGGCCATGGCGCTGCAGAGCCGCGATGAAGTCGCTGGCGCCGGGGATCGCCCGCTGCTCGTGGACCAGCACTCCATCCATGTCGGTCAACCAGCAGTGGACCGATTTCGGTTCGTTCATGGCTCCAGGCTGTCAGCCGCGTTCCGCCGGACTGCGTCCGGGAGGCCCGTCTGGTCGACTCCTCCCCCTCCGGGTGGCATGCAAAACTTCGCCCATGTCGACCGACGCCGGGTTCGAGCCGCGGCCGGACGCGCGGGTGCCGGATCCCGCGCTGATCGTCCTGGTCGGAGCCGCGGGAGCGGGCAAGTCGGTCTGGGCCGGCGAACGGTACCGCCGCACCGAGATCGTGTCGTCCGACGGACTGCGAGCCATGGTCGGTAGCGGACCGGCCGACCTGGACGCCACCGCCGATGCCTTCACCCTGCTGGACCAGATCGTGGCCGGCCGGTCGGGTCGACGGCTGACCACGGTCGTCGACACACTCGGTCTGGAGACCGCCCGACGGCGCTCCTACCTCAGCCGAGCCCGCGCGGCCGGCCTGCCGGCGGTGCTGATCGTCTTCGACACCCCGGCCGCGATCTGCCGCGAACGCAACGCGCGCCGAGATCGCGCCGTGCCGACGTCGGTGTTAACCACCCAGCTGCGGAAACTGAATGAGCTGGCCACCGAGTTCGACACCGAGGGTTGGGACCTGATCGTCCGGGTGGGGCCGCCCGCCGAGCCGGTTCGCATCGCCCCTGATCCAGCCGCGATCATGCCGGAACCGCCGACCCCGGCTCCGGAACGGCTCGACGTGATCTTGCAGGTGTCGCGGTTCCCGTGGGCGGAGCATCCCGGTCCCTGGCTGCGTGAGATCGCGACAGCAGCCGCCGAGGTCGGATTCAGTGGCATCGCGTTGATGGACCACCTGATCCAAATCCCCCAGGTCGGCCGGGCCTGGGATCCGATCCCTGAGCCGTGGGTGACCCTGGGCTTCCTCGCCGGCTTGGACCTGCCCCTGCGACTCGGCACGCTGGTCTCACCCGTGACCTTCCGGGACCCCGGCATCATCGCCAAGACGGCGGCCACGCTGGACGTCCTGTGCGGCGGGCGAGCCTTCTGCGGTCTGGGCGCCGGCTGGTGGGCGCGGGAGCACGACGCATTCGGGCTGGATTTTCCGGCACCGAAGGAGCGTCTGGATCAGCTGCAGCGGTGCATCGACATCCTGCGCGCACTCTGGTCGCCGGGAACGAAGGCGTTCACCGGGTCATACGCCAGACTGCCGGAAACCACCTGCTATCCGCGGCCCGTCCAGCCGGTCCCCATCCTGGTCGGCGGATCAGGCGAGCGACGAACGCTACGCATCGCGGCCGAACAGGCGGACGGGTGCAATCTGCCTTCCGATGCGGCGGTGTTGCCGGGCAAGATCGACGTCCTGCGCCGGCACTGTGCGGCGGTGGGCCGGGACCCGGCCGAGGTGGCGGTGACGGTGCTCGATCTGCCGATCATCGGCCGGGACCGTGAGGACGCCGCGGCCCGGGTCGAACGGCTCCGGGGGCGGACGCCGGCCGCGACCTTCGCCGCACGCCACCACGCCGGACCAGCGCACGACCACGCCGAGCGGTATCGCGCGCTGGCCGGCCTGGGCGTGAGCACGGTGTTCTGCTCGCTGCCCGACCTGACCGGAGCCGAAGATTTGGACCGATGCCGGCCCCTGCTCACCCAGCTCACCGAGCTCGCCGATGGTCGCTCAGCGATTTGATCGGCGGACTTACGCTTGACTGGTGAGGCGCAGGAGCAGACGTGCCACACCCCCCCGCGTGGCTGTGATAGCGGTGGTCGCATTAATCTCCGCGATGTCTGCCTGCGCCCTGGTCGGGCCTCCCCAGCCCGACCTGGCTGGGCCCGGCCCCGGGCCCAGCTCCCCCTCTGCGGCACCCGAACCGACGACAAACCCGGAGCGACCCGTTCCACCGGTCGAGGCCCCACCAGTCGGCCTCGACGTTCGCTACATCGACGCGGACGGCGAGTTCCGAGTGCTGAGGGTCCCCGACTTCCCACGCTGAGTCGCCCCCTCGGTAGCCGGCCGGTGAAAATCGGTAACCGCTACGGATTGCTGCCACTGCGCGTCGCCGGATCGTTGCATCGTGCACGACGTCGCCGCGCTTTCCTCCCGACCGGGACCAGGCCGGTACGACGTCCTCGTGGTGGGTGCCGGTCCGGCGGGGCTGGCAACCGGCATCGCGTTGCGTCGGTCCGGAGTCCGCGTGTTGGACTAACGACCGATGGGGGTCCAGCGGGTCGGGGTCGCGGCCCGGCGTGCCCGCCGCCGCGGTCACGATCGAACCGGACCTTCGTCTGGGACTTCGGAGCGGCGGCCGCGAGCGCGCTCTCCGCCGGCCGGGTCTTCCTCGTCGGCGATGCCGCCCACCGGGCCACGCCGAACGGCGGGACCGGCACCAGTGTGGCGATCGCCGACGCACACAATCTTGCCTGGAAGCTGGCCTACGTTGTCCGCGGCTGGGCGCAGGAATCGCTGTTGGACAGCTACCGTGCCGAGCGCGGACCTGTCGCCCACCGAGTGGCCGAGCGCTCCATGGCCGTCGCCGAGATCGGCCCGACTCAGCGACTGGCCGACGATCTCTGCGCGGTCTACCGATCCGCCGCGGTTCCGCAGGTCGAACCGGGACACGATCCCGCGGGCGACGTGACGTTGGCCGTGCTGGACGGGCGTCCCGGAGCACGAGCCCCGCACCTGTAAATCATCCGGCAGGGACGCAGATTGTCCACCTTGGAGATGTTCGAGGGGCAGCTGACCGTACTGACGGGCCCGGACGCCGCGTGGGCGCGGACCGGCGCCTCCCAACTGCGGGCTGGTCTGCCCGGCCGCACGGTGACCGTCGGCCGCGACATCGGCGATCCATCGGGAGACCTGCTTGGTCGGTTCGGTCCGGACGCAGCGGGAGCGGTGCTGGTGCGGCCCGACGGCTACGTGAGCTGGCGGACGCAATCCTGCGCGGCTGATTCGGGCGGCGACTCGACCGCGCGGCTCATCACCGCCGCCAGAGCGATGCTGGGGCTGAGTCTGGCCGGCGAGACGCTGATGGATGCCTAGTCCCCCTCTTGACGATCATCGACCTCGGGCGGCAGGTCACCGACCGGCACCAGCACGACATCCTGCAGCCGCCAATCGAGATCGATGCAGGCCACACGCGCCGCCTCCAGGGTTGCCACCTCCAGCCGATCCGCCCGCGGAACCACGAAGGCTTCGACGTGGAACACGTGGCCCTCGTCGCGTACCCGTGATCCGGCCGAGGCCACCCAGTCCAGCCCGCGCAGATAGCTGTTGACTTGACCGATCACGGGGTGCGGGCGCGCATCGTCGAAGGTGGTCGCTCGGGCGTCCATCAGGTCGGTGACGGCGGCCCGAGTGTTCCGGACTCCGTCCCGCAGGATGTTGCCCGCGATGAAGAGGGCGGCGACAGCATCCAGCCACCACAGGCCGAGTCCGATGCCCGTGACGCCGACGATCGAACCGACCGCCGTCATCCAGTCGGCCTTGTTCATGTCCGCATCGGCGTAGAGGACTTTGTCGTGGAGGTCACGGGCCAGCTGCAGCTTGAGGTGACCCAAGATCACCGGCGGTACGCCGGTCACCACCATGGCCGCGATCATCAGCCAGCCCAGCCAGAACACCTGGCCGAACAGCGACACGGTCCCGATGCTGGGGTGCTCCGCGGTGATCAATCCGATGGCCGAATCGATGATCAGGAAAGTGCCCATGGTCACCAGCGCCACGGCCGCCACCAAATGAGCCACCCCGATGGACCGGTGATACCCGTACGGCCAGGCCGGCCAGGGCCGTTTCCGTACGATGCGAACCGCGACCAGGAAGGCGATCGGCGGAGCCAACGAGAGGCAGTCCTCGATCCAGGCGGCCTTCATCGCTTGGGAGTTACCGAGGACCAGACCCACCAAGGTGATGCCGCAGATCAGGAAGATGATGGTGATCCACTCCAGCCGAATCGCCTTGCGCAGCGTCTCTTGCTGATGCAACGGAAGTTCGGTCCGCCCGAAAGAGATGCTCACGGCTGCCCCGGCAGGTCGGAACTGAGCAGAAAGCGCTCGAGAGCGACCAGGAACGCGTTCTCACCGAGTGGTGCGGCGAGTACGTGCTTCTCGGTCTTGCCGTCCGCCGTCGTCACCGAGCGGTAGGGCTTGGTGATGGCGGCTTTGCTGACCCACGGCGTCTTGGCGGTCAAACCGCCCACGACGAGGTCGAGTTCACCTCGCTCGAGCCGTCCGATCAGGGCCTCTTCCCCGCCGCGCGACCACTCGACGCGGGCATCGAGAGTTTCGGCGAAGGCGACGACCACAGCAGCCTCGGTGCCGGTGGGTTCGGATTCGGCAGACCACACGATCCAGGGCTCATGAGGCGAGGCGCCGACCCGCAACACGCCACCCCGCACTCGCTGCAGAGTCTGGTCCGGATCGGTGGGGATGCTGAGGCCGCAACCAGACGACCAAACACCGAGGACCACCGCCAGCAAGATCATCCACGGCCTGGCGAGCACCGCCGGTAGCCGGCGGCAGCCGACGCTGATTAACACCGGCTCAACGCTTGGGCTTGACCCCCACTACGGGGCAGTCCGCCCCGAGCAGGATGGCCTGGGCCGAGCTCCCGGTGATCAACTTCCCGACCGCAGAGCGGCGACGCAGCCCGATCACGATCAGGTCGGCGTCGATCTCGGTAGCCGTGCTCAAGATCGAGTCCGACGCCGACAGGCCGTCGGTCGGCCGGCGGATCTCGTGCACGATCCCCTGCCTGGTCAGCTGCGCATCGAGGGCATCGATGTCTTGCGCCGTGGCGAACTGCTCATGGGAGTAGTCCCCGTCTTTCCCCGTGTTGAGCACGGTCAGATCGCCGCCGACCGTCTGCGCGTACTCCACCGCCCAGTCGACGGCCGCCAGCCCCTCCGAAGTCGGGATGTAACCCACCAGGATTTTCATGCCCACACCCTAGGGGAACGGAATAGACGGAGATCACGGTAGTTGGTGGATGGCGAGCGGTAGCACCGAGGTGGCCCCTGCGTCGGCGAGGAGAGCACCCGCGACGGTCATCGTCCAGCGGGTCCGTACGGTGTCGTCGACCAGGAGCACCGGCCCGTCGAAGCCGACGCCCGAGGAAAGCCGGGTGCGGTAGAGCAGATCCTTGGCTCGCGCCGAGGAAGCCGAGTCCGATACGGGCGGCGGACCGCTGACCTCCAGGGCGTCGACGAGCGGCAGCCGACCGACCTCGGCGAGGTGGGCGGCCACCGACCGGACGAGTTGGGGATGGCGGCGGGATGGCATCGGCACCACCGCGACCGGCCGCTGCCACGACCGGGACCAGCGGCGGAGCACCTCGACCATGGCCGCGAGAAGTTCCGGCGGGGCGGGTTCGTCGCCCTGCCACAATCGGACCAGGTCGGCGTTCCAGGCCGGATCGTCGGCGAAGGCCAACGCCCGACCCGGCTCCAGGAAGGTGATCTTGCCCTTGCGGTCGGGCAACCCGCTGGCCCACTGCTTGCGAGCCTCGATGACCACGTCGAGCCCCCGGAAGAATCGCCCTGCCTCCTCCACCGTGCTCGGCTCGGCTCGCGCGCCCGGGCTCGGCAGCGTGCCGGTGCAGACCGAGCAGCGGCCACACGGCTGCGGCTCGGGGTCGTCGAGGGCCAGCTGCAGGAACTCCATCAGACACCCTGACCCGGACGCGTACCGCCGCATCAGATCCGCCTCGGCGGCCCGGACCCGGCGGAGGGCCGACCATTTCTCCTGGTCGAAGTACCACGGCTGCCCGGTGCCGAGCCAGCCTTCGGGCAGCCGCTCCGCCGCCCCGTCGACGGCCAGGATCTTGAGGAGACCCTCGAGTCGGGTGCGCCGGATGCCGGTCGCCGACTCGAGGCTGGGGACACTCCGGGGGCCGTCGCGGAGGAGGTCGAGGATCTGCTCGACCTGAGCTTCGTCGGGGATTCCGGCGGTGGCGAAGTAGTCCCAGATCCCTTCGTCGGACTCGGCCGGCACGAGCACGGCCAATGCGTCGTCCAGGGCGCGGCCGGCCCGGCCGACCTGCTGGTAGTAGGCCACCGGCGACGCAGGCGAGCCGAGGTGGATGCAGAAGGCCAGATCCGGCTTGTCGTACCCCATCCCCAGCGCCGACGTCGCCACCAGGACCTTGATCTGGTTGTCGCGCAGCCGGTCCTCCAGCGCCTCGCGGTTCTCGGTCCGGCCGGAGTACGCGGCCACGTCGAGGCCGACACTGCTCAGGAACCCGGCGACCCGCTCGGTCTCGGCCACGGTCAGTACGTAGACGATGCCCGATCCGGGCAGCGTCCGGACGGCATCGGCGACCCAGGCGTAACGCTCGAGCGGCGACAGCCCTGGCACCACGGCCAGGCGGAGCGACGATCGAGCCAGCGAACCCCGCAGGGTCACGGTGTCTTCCCCCAACTGGGCGGCGACGTCGGCGGTGACCCGTTCGTTGGCGGTGGCGGTGGTGGCCAGCACGGGGGTGCCGGGCGCCAGAGCCAGCAGGGTCCGGGTCAGTCGCTGATAGTCGGGACGGAAATCGAAGCCCCAGTCGGAGACGCAGTGAGCCTCGTCGATGACCAGCAGCCCGCAAGAGCTGAGCAGATCGGGCAACCGGGCCGCGAAGGAGGGATTGGCCAGCCGTTCGGGCGAGATGAGCAGCACATCGACCCGACCGGCCCGGACGTCGGCCAGGACCGACTGCCACTCTTCGACGTTGGTGGAGTTGATCGTCGCCGCCTTCAATCCGGCGCGCGCAGCCGCTGCGATCTGGTCCCGCATCAGGGCGAGCAGCGGGGAGACCACCAGGGTCGGTCCGCCGCCGAGTTCCCGCAGGGCCGCCGTCGCCGCCCAGTAGACGGCCGACTTGCCCCACCCCGTCGCCTGGACGACGAGCACGCGCCGGCGGCCCTCGACGAGCTCGTACACCGCCTGGGCCTGGTCCGGCCGCGGCTGCGCCTCGGGTCCGGCCATGGCCGTGATGATGCGACGGAGCGATTCTTCGGTAGCGGGGCTCGCGGTGGTGGGCACGCCCCCATGCTGCCGGTACCGGCCGACATTTCGCGCATCGATCAGCGCAGCTGTGGATATCCGAGCCCCAAGATTCTCGCGCGCGTTTCCAGGGTTTGCACGCGAAATTTGCCGAGCAAATCCCGGTTCTGCGAGCGGGAACGGGGCGGCGCGGCGGGGTGGGCCGGTCGGGAACTAGCCGCCGGCGACCGCGGGGATGATCGAAATCTTGGTGCCGTCGGCGATCGTGGCGCCGAGCCCGCCGATGAAGCGCACGTCGTCGTCGCCCACGTAGACGTTGACGAAGCGGCGGAGCGCCCCGGTGTCGTCCAACACCCGGGTCCGGATCCCCGGGTGGTTCGCTTCCAGCGAGTCCAGGACCTCCGCCAGGGTCGACCCCTCCGCCGACACCTCACCCGAGCCGCCGGTGTAGCTGCGGAGGATCGTAGGGATGCGGACCGTTGCGCTCATCTGCTCGATCAGCCCTTCCAGAATTCGGTGAACGCCTCGTACCGGGGCGGGATGGTGACTTTCGGTCCGACCTTATCGGCGACCGCGTCCAGGGTCTTCAAGCCGTCACCGGAGTTGATCACCACGGTTTCCGCGGCCGGATCCAGCCGACCATCGGCGATCAGCTGGGCGGTCACCCCGACCACGACTCCCCCGGCGGTCTCGGCGAACACGCCTTCGGTCCGCGCCAGCCGTTGGATTTCCGCGACGACCACGTCGTCGCTCACATCCGCGACCACCCCGCCGGTCCGGCGGACCACGTCCAGCACGTACGGGCCGTCGGCGGGGTTGCCGATGGCCAGGGATTTGGCGATGGTGTCCGGCTTCACCGGCGCGACCACGTCATAGCCGGCCCGGTACGCCTGGGCGATCGGTGAGCAACCGGTGGCCTGGGCGCCGAAGATCGTGTACGGCTTCGCCTCGACCAGACCCAAGGTGATCAACTCGGTGAAACCCTTGTCGATCTTGGTCAGCTGGGAGCCGGACGCCACCGGCACCACCACCTGGTCGGGCAACCGCCAGCCGAGCTGCTCCGCGATCTCGTACGCCAGGGTCTTGGAACCCTCGGCGTAGTAGGGCCGGACGTTCACGTTGACGAACGCCCACCCTTCTTCCTCGGCGGCGATCTCGCTGGCCAGCTTGTTGACGTCGTCGTAGGTGCCCTCGACGGCGACCAGCGTCGTGTCGTACACCGCCGACGCGATGATCTTCTGCTGCTCGAGATTGCTCGGCACGAAGACCACCGAGCGGATTCCGGCCCGGGCTGCGGCCGCGGCCACGGCGTTGGCCAGGTTGCCGGTGGAGGGGCAGGCGAGCACCTGCAGGCCGAGTTCCCGAGCGGCCGACAACGCCACGGCCACCACCCGGTCCTTGAAGGAGTGGGTGGGATTTCCCGAGTCGTCCTTGACCCACAGGGAACGCAGTCCAAGATCAGCGGCCAGGTTGCGCGCATCGATCAGCCGGGTGAATCCGGGATCGGTCGAGCGGAACGAGGCGATGTCCTTCGGCACCGGCAGCAGCGGTGCGTACCGCCAGATCGATTTCGGGCCGGCAACGAGCTCGGCGCGAGTGATCACCGGGAATTCGTAGCCGACCTCCAGCGGGCCGAAACACTCCAGGCAGGCGTAGAACGGGCCTAATGGGCTGTGTGCGCCACAGGCCCGGCACACGAGATGAGTGGCGTTGCCGAACGCACCGGGACGACAGTCGACCGGGGCGAGCTCGGAGGTGACCGCAGTCATGATCAGTCCTTCATCATCTGTCGCGATCGACTCTCGATCACGCCGGAGTTGGCACCATGGCTGATTCTGCTCAGTCGGTTGCCGGGGAGTCCGCGGGCCGGTCCCTCGTCCCCTCTGGATGAACTGCCGTCAGCCTAAGCTGCGCCCAGCCGGCTTCACACTTGCCGTACCGCATGTTGGGAATGATGTCCGGCAATTGAGACGCTGGACGAAGGGTACGGTGATTTCGTGAGTGCGGCCACTGTTCCCGGCAGGCCACAGAACGCGAGGCAGTGGATCCGCGCCGTAGGCAATGCGGTCAATCTCAGCACGCCGTTGGGCCTCGTCATCGGTCTCGCCGGTGGGGCGAAGTTGCGGCGCGGGCCGAGGGGACTCGTGCTCGGTGAAGGTTACCGGTTCGCGTTCCCCATGGCCGGCGCTTTCACGGTGGGGAATGTGTTGCTCACCGGATCCAGCTGGGAGGCGAATCTCAGGGTGTATCCCGGACTGTTGCGCCACGAGGAGCGACACAGCTGGCAATATTTCTACTGCCTCGGACTGCCGTTCTTCCCCCTGTACACGGCCTGCATGGGCTGGTCGCTGCTGCGTACGGGTGATCAGGCGGCAGGCAACTTCTTCGAGCGACAGGCCGGCCTGGAACTCGGGGGGTATCGCCGCTACCCCACCCGGCCGGTCAGCGACGGGATCCGTGATCTAGGGAGCCGGGTCTGCAAGCTCGTCGGCTGGAGACCCGAATCGGCGAGCGGCCCACCGCACTGATTGCGGTACGGGTTGATCATCAGCGACTGTCGGGTGGGCGACGGGCGGCTGCACGGACTGGCGCAGGGGCAGCACACCGGCCCACGCCGAACGGTCCTCGCCATCGTCCTCGGCGACCGTCGGACCGCCGGCCCGCACCTTGACGCTGACCTCGTTCAGCGGCAGCCGCAGCACCCGGGTGGCCGCCAGTTCCTTGCTCGTCGAGGGGCGCACTTCCTGTGATCGCCCCGGCAAAAGGTGATCGACGAGCACGTCGAGCGCTCGCTGTTGGTCAGCACCGGCCAAGATCTCGGGTACGCCGAACACCACTGCGCTGCGGTAGTTCATCGAGTTGTCGAAGGTCGACCGGGCGACCACCAGCCCGTCGACGTGGGTGATCGCGGCCGAGATGGGCTCCCCCGCGGCACAAGCCTGGAGCAGTCCGGCCCCGGTCGAGCCGTGTAGTAGCAACCAGTCCCTGTCACGCGCGCAGGCGAACGGCAGGACCACCGGACGTCCGTCGCGGACATAGCCGACGTGGGCCACCAGGGCCGCGTCGAGGATCTGGTCCAGCACCCAACGCTCGGTGACCTGTCGCTCGGAGAGACGCCGGATGCGGGTGGCGTGCGACGTCGGCAGCCGGGAGCCCTCCGAGGAGTCGGCGCCCGTCAACGCCAGCGGAGGTCGAGCGACTCGGGGCCGTGGACCTCGCGACCGACCATCGCATCACTCGTCACCGGCTGAGCCGACGCGACGGGAGCGAGCAGATCGGAGCGCCGGCTCGCCATCTGCTCGAGGAGCTTCTCGTAGGCCAACCGGTTGCCCAGCTGCCGAGTGGCGGACATGTGCTCGTCCGTGGCCAGAAGGTGCTGCAGCCGGTCGAGATCGGCGCGCAGTTTTTCGTCGCGGAGGATTTCGCGCATCTCGGCGTTGTATGCCGGGTCGTCGTCGAACTCGGGGTCGGACCTGGCCCGCCGGGCCGACCAGGCGGCCAGCCGCTCGAGCCGATCAGCGAGGCCCTGCCGCGGTCGTCGAGTGAGCAGGATCGAGATTCCGAGGAAGAAGAGGACGACAACCAGCCACGAGCTGAGCTGCTCGAGATCGATCACGTTCCCTCCTCACCACGGGAGAGCCGGCTCAAGAGGCCGCAATTCTACTCCCGATTCGCCGGGTTCAGGCGTCGATGGTGAGGTCGATTCCGAGTCGCTTGGCGGACCGATTGCGTTGCCGGGTGGCGCGGAGCCGGCGCAACCGTTTCACCAGGAGCGGGTCCTGTGCCAACGCCTCCGGCTTGTCGATCAGGGCGTTGAGAACCTGGTAGTACCGGGTCGCCGACATGCCGAACTTGTCGCGGATCGCCTGTTCCTTCGCGCCGGCGAACTTCCACCACTGGCGCTCGAACGCGAGGAGGTCGGCATCGCGGTCACTCAGCTGCCCGATCGAACCAGAGGTCTGCTCGACGGCGGGATCCATGGGCCACATGCTAGAGCCAAATCACACCGGTGTCATTCTTCCCCCCCGGTGACGATGCGGTTGACTGAGGGCGGTGAGCAACCCGACCCTGCACCCCGTCCGTTGGGGCATCCTCAGTACCGGGCACATCGCCTCGGTCTTCGCTCGCGACCTGGCTCTGTTGCCCGAAGAAGCCGAGCTAGGGGCGGTCGGTTCCCGCAGTCTCGCCAAAGCCGAGGCGTTCGCCGACGAGTACGGCATCGACCGCGCGTATGGCTCGTACCCCGAGTTGGCCGACGATCCCGACCTCGACGTGATCTACGTGGCCTCCACCCACAATGACCATCTCGCGTCGGCTGCGCTGTGTCTGCGGGCCGGCAAGGCGGTGTTGGTGGAGAAACCGCTGACCCCCTCCGTGGCGGATACCGAGGCGCTGATCGATCTGGCCCGCGATCGCGGACTGTTCTTGATGGAAGCGCTCTGGACTCGGACGAATCCGCTCATCCGCCAAGGCGTCGAGCTGGTTCGGTCGGATGCGATCGGGCCCGTCCGTCATCTCACCGTGTCGTTCGGTTTCGCCTTCGAGGGCGAGGACTCCCATCGACTGCTGGATCCTGATCAAGCCGGGGGCGCGATCCTGGACCTGGGCGTCTATCCGGTCCACTTGGCGCAGTTGTTCCTCGGCGAACCGGATCAACTTCTGGGTATCGGCAGCCGAGGACGTACCGGAGTCGACGTGCACGCCGCGGCCACCCTGAGCTATCGGGCGAGCAGCGCTCGGCCGGACGCGACCGCGAGCCTGCTCTGCTCGCTGGTGACCGACCTGCCCGCCCGCCTGGAGGTCTTCGGCGAACGAGGATCGCTAAGTTTCGACAGGTTCATCCTGCCCACCGAGTTGACTGTCGTCCGGTCCGGTCAGGCCGAGCCGGAACGTTACGTGACCCAGTGGCCGGGCGGTGGCTACACCTTCCAAGCCCAGGAGGTCATGCGATGCTTGCGCGCCGGGGCGCTCGAGTCACCGTTGGTGCCGTGGACCGACACACTGGCCGTCGCCCGGGCCCTAAGCCGCTGGGAGCAGTCTATCCCCGGCTGAGACGGACCTTGGGTACGCTGGCGCGCGTCCGCTGGCGTGGCGCAATTGCAGCGCACCTGTCTTGTAATGAGCAGAGGCCTGTCCCTTGCCCTCACCTGCGGAGCCCGCGAATGCCTTGCTGAGCGTAGATAGCTGTTGGCTCGGCAGTGGTCGTCACTTCTGATCACGCCCTGTCCCGCGAAGTCTGCACACACAAGTGCACACACCACCGGGATGCGCATTACGGAGCCCCCGGATCGCACGCCGGGGCTTCGGTTGAACCGTCCTGACTTCGGTAGGGACTCCGATCGGTGAGGATGTGGTGTCATGCCAGGGGTGAGGTTTTCGCCGGGGCAGAAGGCGAAGGCGGTGCGGCTGGTCGCTGAGGCGAGGTCACAGGACGAGTCGGAGTGGGCGGCGATCGAGTCGGTCGCGTCCAAGATCGGCGCGTCGGCGGAGACGGTGCGTAAGTGGGTGCGACGTGCCGAGATCGACGCCGGTCAGCGGCCGGGGATGACCGAGGAGCACGCGGAGGTCAAGCGGCTCAAACGGAGGTCGCTGAGCTACGCCGGGCGAACGAGATCCTCAAGGCAGCGGCGGCTTATGTGGGTGATCGGTGTCAAGTGCCGGTGTTTTCAAGCCGCTGGAGGAGGCCGTCGGAGATCTTCTGCCGGCCGGTCTGGCCCTTGGAGGCGGCGTCGTCGCGTTGGGCTTGGAGGGTGGGTCGGAATTCGATGGTGGTGACGAAGAAGGTGCAGGACTCGCAGATCGTGATCACCCGCATATCAAGCCCTTCTTCGGGGCCGAGCTCGACCGGCCACCGCAGCGCTCGTGAGGTTCGTCGACGAGCACCAGGACCGCTGCGATGGTGGGCTGCGGTGGGGAGTCGAGCCGATCTGCGCGGTGCTGTCTGAGCACCAGCTCCAGATCGCCCCCGCGACCTACTACGCATACCGGAGGAGGCCTCCGTCAAGGCGGGCGGTCCGCGACAGCGAGCGCAAGCCGCGGATCGCTGCGGTGCACGAGGCGAACGACGAGGTCTACGGGGTCCGGAAAATGCACGCCGCGCTGCGCCGCGACGGCGTCGAGATCGGCCGGGACCAGACCGGGCGGCTGATGCGCGAGCTTGGATTGGCAGGGGTCCGCCGTGGCCAGTTGAAGCGCACCACGCCACGAGATGACGCAGCTCACCGCCCGACGGATCTGGTGAACCGGGACTTCTCCGCCGCCGGGCCGGACCGGCTGTGAGTGTTCGACCTGACTACATCCGAACCTGGGCCGGGTTCGCCTACCTCGCGCTGGTGATCGACGTGTTCAGCCGCCGGATCCTCGGCTGGGCGCTCGCGCCTCACCTGCGCACCCGAGCTGCCACTGGAAGCACTCGAATTAGCCATCTGGACTCGCTACCAACGGCTCCGAGCGGCGTTCGCCGCCACCAACCTGGCCGAGGGCCGCAAGATCGCGCTGTCGATCGTCGAGTCGTTCCCCAGCTGCCGATCCCCGAGATCGCCCGGCTGGGCCGAACCCTGGCCGCCTGGCGGCAGCAGTTCCTGGCCTACTTCACCACCGCACGGACCAGCAACGGCGGCACCGAAGCGATCAACGGGATCATCGAACTCCACCGCCGCATCGCCCGCGGCTTCCGCAACCCCGCCAACAACCGACTACGGATGATCTTGGCCGCAGGAAAGCTCACCCACTCAAATCTCCGATGAGCCGGATAACTTGCCATACCGGCTATTCACAGTTGACCGTGGTGCCCTGCCTGGTCAATGGGTTCACGCCGCGCGTCGTGCGGCGCTGGTGAGCAGAATACGGGCTTGGTAGTGGGCTGGATTTCGGTAGCCGCGACCGGTTCTCTTGAAGCTCTCATGTCAAGGCGACGTGCGGTTGAAGGTCGCGGAGCATGGTGCGGTAGATGATATTGGAGAGGTGACGTTTGAGGATCCGCATGGCCTCGCGGCGAGTGTGACCACGTCGGATGGCGTTGTCGCGTAGGTGTCGGGCTCGTGGTTCGCACCGCAGTTGGATCATGGCAGCGCTGGTGAATGGCTGCGTTCAGGCGACGGTTTCCGCCACGGTTCAGTCGGTGGCGGATCGGTCTGCCGCCGGCTTCGCCGGAGCTGGCTGGTATCGGTGCGGTTCCGGTGAAGCGGGCGAACCCGGCCTCGGTGAAGCGTCGGACGTCGCCGACTTCGAGCAGGATCTCGGCGGCGGCGCGGGCGGCGATGCCGGGAATGGTGGGCAGGGTCGATCTACTTTGACTGACGAGTTTGGCAAGTTCGACTTCGGCGGCTTTGTCTTGGGCCAGCACCTCTCGGAGCATGGTGCGTCGGTGCTCGATCAAGTCCAGAGCCAGGCGGTGGACTGGGTTGTTGTTGACGCTGCTGGTGTCAAGGTCGGCTAGCGCGTTGATCTTGGCTCGGACCGTGGTTCGGTCGGGCAGCTGGTCATGCAGCTCCTCCGGCAGGGCGTGGATCATCGCGTCGAGCTCACCGATGAGCTGGACCCGGATCTTGCGCAGCGAGGTGCGAGCGTTATGCCACAAGGCAATTTGATCTCGCAGCTGGTCTGGCGCGGTGGGCTGGGACTGCTTGAACGCGTGGGCCAGGGAGTCGTTGGTGTGCGTCTCGATCGCCACCCGATGAGCGTCGAGTCGATCACTCTTGCCTTCGTGCCGGCCGCGTTGCCGCAGGGACGTCTTGTGTGGGGGAACGTCGCGGACATCGACGCGGCGGCTGACGAGGAACTCCGCCAGCGGCCGGCCGAGCCCGCTGGCACCTTCGATCCCGATTCGATCCACGGTCCCCAGCCGGCACGCCCACTCGAACATGGCCGCATGCCCACTGCGGCTGTTGGGGAAGTGGCGATGTTCGATCTGGCGTCCGGGCTGGTCCAGCGCCGAAGCGGTGAAGACCTTGCGATGCGGGTCGACACCGATGGTGATGAGGTCTGTCATACGCGGCTCTCTCCTGACATACGGTGGTGGAGGAACCGCGCGACGCACATCCCAGTCGAGTGATCGACGCTCTCATCAAGTCAGCACGGCTCCCGGTGACCATGTCCGGCCGACACTTCAAACGAAAGACAGGTCGCGGTCTGGTCCGCGACCGTCGGAAGATCTACTTGGAGTCAGACCGGCCACGGTCACCGACCCTAAGCGGCCGCCGTCGTGGCCGCCGGGTCCCTCCAGTCCATCACTGGGATCTGCTTGATTCCGGTGTTCGCGGCCTCGGTGCGGGCGTTGGTGACGCCGGTGACGATGAGCACCTCGATGGCCGGCCACCAGGCGTCGACGGTGGCCCAGAGCCGCCAGGTTTCGATCATGTCGGCGGCCAACACGTGCCGGGTGAAGATCAGCTTCTCCTGCCGGGCCTGCTCACGCCGCTCGGAAGGGGGACAGCCGGTCGTGGGTCGCATCCCCGACGGTCCGCACCGCCTTGCCGAGGCACACGCGCACCTGGCTCGCGAAATCGCCATCCATCGGGCCAAGCTCGATCGTTATGCCACGCTGATCGCGGCCGGGGCAAAGCCGATGGGTCGGCCGCCGGTGGCGATGCAGGACAGCACCAGGATCGCGCGGGCTCAGGGTGTGGTCCGCAACGCCGCGGCGGCAGCGGAGAAGACGGCCGCGGCCGAGCAAGCTGCGCCGGCCAAAGAGTTGCCGAAGGTGGTGGCGAACACCACCGATCCGCAGTCGCGGATCATGCCGACTCGGCGTGGGTTCGTGCAGGGCTACAACGTGCAGGTCGCCGTCACGAGCGATCAGCTCATTGTCGCTATTCAGGTGGGACAGTCGCCCAATGACCAGAGGTGCTTCACCCCGATGATGGGGGCCGCGCAGCAAGCAGCGGCACGGATCCACGCTGCTACCGGGAACGCCGACCACGTCATCGGCACTGTGCTGGCCGACGCCGGTTACAACAGTGACGCAAACCTGAACGTCGATGGACCGGACCGATTGATCGCCTGCGGCAAAGGACGCGACCATGCCCGTATCGCGGTCGAGGAACCAGCACACGGATCACCACCACCGGGCGCGACCGCACGCGAGGCGAACGCCCACCGGCTGCGGACACCAGAAGGGCGAAGCCTCTACAAGAGGCGCGGCGCGACGGTGGAACCAGGCATCGCCAACCTGAAGAAGATCATGGACCGCTTCGCACGCCGGGGCGTCGACAACGCGACCAGCGAGCTTCACCTAGCTGCCACCGCGTTCAACCTCATGAAAGTGCACAGATCAACCCAGCCGGCCTGACAGCAGTTCTCTCCTCGGACGACCTGGTCAACCAACCCGATCGGTCAACAACGAAGTCGGTGAGTCGAACACGGCTGACCACCCGGTCACTCCACAAGCTCCACACGTTCACCGGTGGTGATCACGGTGACGCCGAGCATGGCGCCGAAGGGGGCCATGCCTGGTAGCACCGAAACGGCGTCGGCCAGCGCCCACCGTCGGGCCTGCCGGGTCGTGGGGCCGCTGTCGGTCTCGGTGGGAACCGCGGCGCTCAGTTGGGCCATGCTGCATGTCCTTCAAGAGTGGAAGAGGGTGAGTGGGGGAGAGGGTGGGATGTCGATCTGCGTCAACGATGGCGGAGCGCTGCCGCTGGAACTTAACGAGAACGTGGAGAGGATCAGGTGATCATGAGGAGAGGCCGGTCGCTGGTCCGGCGCAGCCGGAGGTGGCCCGGCGTCGGGCGCCGAGCCACCTCCTGGTTTCACACGATGCCGATCAGGGAGTGGTGACCTCGATGTCGACGATGGTGCCGTTGGTGAGCATGTCGTACACCGCGGAGCGCTGCCGGGAGCGCTCGACCAGTCCGGCCAGTTCCTCCGGGGTGGCGTTGCCGTCGATGGTGAAAGCGATCTTGATGCCGGAGTAGCCGTTGCGGACGTCGCGGTCCAATCCGAAGATCCCGAGCAGATCGATATCGCCGGTGACCGTCGAACTCACCGAGGTGAGCTGAACCCCTCGGGCTGCGGCGATGTTGGCCAGTCCGGCGGTCAGGCAGGCGGCCAGGGCGTGCAGCAGAAACTCCACCGGGGTGGGGCCGTGGTCGGAACCGGTCAGGACCGGCGGGTGGTCGGCCGGGAAGGTAAAGCCGCCGTTCCGGTTCAGCTCCTGGGTGGCTCCGTAGTAGCCGTCAATGGTGCTGACGTTGTGGGTGCCGCTGACCCAGGTGTTGGTTGCCCGGAACTGGAACTTGGCCAGCTCGGGTTGCGCGTTGACCGCGTCGAGGGTGGCGAACAGGGCGGTTGTGTCGACCCCGTTGCGGACGCTCGGATCGGTGGTGGTGGTGGTCATGGTGGTGTTCCTTTCGTTGGTGGCGGAGCCGGTCGGCGCCGCCCGATTCGTGGGTAAACCGATCAGGGCTTGATCGGTCCGGCGGGTGGAGGAGTCGGCAGCGCGCCGAGTTGGATGAGACGGCCAAGGTCGTCGGCGTTGCGCCAGATCTCGTGGACGAGGCCGTCGGAGATCCGGAAGGTAAAGGTTGCGGTGAAGAGCTGGCGGACGCCGGCGGCGGGCACCCCGAGGAAGCTTTCCTGGACGCAGCTGTTGGTGGCTCGACGACGACCCGGTCGCCTTCGGCGATGACGTCGTCGGTCGTCCAGGTCTGCTCGATCGGGCCGATGTGCGCGATCAGGGCGTGGATGCCGTCCGGTCCCGTGGGAAGGCCGGGCGGCCCGCCGTGCATCTGGCAGTCCTCGGCGGTGGTGCGGAGCAAGTCGGCCGTCCGCTTCTCGTTCAGGTGCATCAGCCAGCCGACGGCCAGCGCCTTGTTGCCGGCCAGGTTGTGTTCGTTGATCATGGGAGTCCTTCCTCCTGGGGCTGGGTGGTCCCGGTTCAGGCGACCGGCACAGCGAAGGGGAGAGTCGGGCGGGCGGCGAGCTGCAAGGCTTCCCGTTCGATGGCGTCGCTCAGCTGCTTCTGCAGCTCGACGAAACGGCTTTGCCGGGGGAAGCGGGTCAAGGCTTGGGTGATGGCGAAGATGTCGTGCAGGGCCGTCGTCCGGGCCCGGTCGTAGCCGCGGCCGGCCACCGCCCACGGCACTTGATGGGTGAGGTGTTCGTCGACGGCTGAGGCGAGGAGCTCGGCGTCGCGGAAGGCGTCGCTGATGCCGTGGCCGGTGATCGGGTCGCGGTGGTAGCCGGCGTCGCCGACCAGGGCCCAGCCTGGGCCGGTGGGTCGGCGGACCTGGTTGGGCAGGTTCACGGCCCCTCGTACCGGTGCGGTGATCTCGGCCGAGTGCAGCCGTTCGGCCAGCTGCGGGGTGGCGTCCGCGATCATCGTCAGCAGCACCGAGGTCTTGGCGTTACCTGCGTGCAGGAGCGGTCGCCAGGTTTCGTCGGGGGCGCAGAGCCAGACACACGCCTCGCCGTGGTGGGTGGGAAACACCCCGACCAGGGCGCCGGGGGCGAGGTGGAATTCGAAGCCGGTCGCGTCGAGACCTCGTACGTAGGTGTAGAAGGTCCCGCTCGGGGAGGTGGCCCAGGTCCGGCGGGCCGCCGACACCTGCTCGGCCACGGTGGACCGCAGGCCATCGGCGCCCACCACCAGCCGGGCACCCAGCGACTTTGTGCGGTCGGACCGGTCCCGAATCGTCATTCCGGCGATCCGACCCGAAGGGTGGCGGGTCAGCTCCTTGACGGTCGCCGGGGCGTAGAGGGTTGCTCCAGCGGCCACCGCGGCCTCCCGCAACAAGGTGTCCAGCACGTACCGGCGGGGTGCGATCAGCAGGTCGACGCCGGCCGTCGGTTTGATGGTCCGCTGCGTAAGCTCGCCGCCCGTGCCGAATCCGACCGTTCGGATGGCCGGTGCCCCGCTGGCCAGGACGTCGTCCAACAGGCCCCAGCGGGACAACTGGACCACCCCTGATCGGGCGATGGCGTGAGTGGACAACGTGTCGCGCGGCATCGCGCTCCGGTCGACCAGCGCTACGTCGTGACCCATTCGGGCGAGCAGCAGGGCCGTCGCCGATCCGGCGCAGCGCGCCCCGGCGATGATCACCTCGTGAGTAGATGTCGCGGACACGAGTTCTCCTCTGATCTTGGTCGCCGGCTCCGGCGCGGTTTCGATGAGACGACGATGGCGAAGAACAGCCGGCGCTCCTTGGAGACGGTGTGGCGGCCTGGTGGAGAACGGCTGGAGACCTGCGCTCACTGACCAGGCTCAGGTCGGTGACTTACACGACCGGGCGCTCTAGGAAGACTTGCTGAATCAGAAGATCGACGATGGCCAGCGCCCGCAGCCGAGGTCGAGCACCCGCAAGCCGGACCGCAGCTCCATTGCCTCACAGAGCCCCACTCGGTCAACAAAAGGGAGTGCGCCCTGCTGATGCCCTCGACGGCATGCGGTCGGTGTTCTCGCCACCGGATCTCCACCTGTTCTCCAGCTGCTCACCAAGGCACGAGTCGCGCCGACCGGCAGGGTCGAGGTGTGCCGGATAACCGGCCGGAACCGAGAAGGGAACCATGATGTCGTACTTCTACGCATCGCCCAGCAACACCGCAGACCGGGACTTGAGCCGGGCTGCCTCCGAGCGATACCTGATGCTGCAGGCGCTGTCGGAGCGCCAGTCCGGCACGGCGAAGGGCTCGGCTGGGCACCGGCTGTTCAGCCGGGTCCGTCACCAGCTCCAGAGCTGGCGCGCTACGGGCGGTCGGTCCAGCAGCACCACGGGTCAGGCGGAGCAGGTTCTCACCTGCGGGTGAGGTGGCCAGACATCGACCCGGTGCGAGTCAGTGGGGGCCGGCGGCCGTGTTCGACGGCTCCACCTCATGGGCCCGGTCGACGCCTGGCCCAGGATCGGTGACTGGCGTCGTGGCGATCCCCGAGCCGGCCAGGAGATCACGGACCACCGCGCTGACCCAGACCCGGCCGGGCGGCGCTGCCTCGGCCAGCCGCACGGCCGCGCTGACACCTGGTCCGCCCAGAATCGGTGCTTGCCGGTCGAGCTCGGCCACCTGCACGCCCACGGACACGTCGAGCCCGTCGGCTGGGTGGCGTTGGGTGGCGCGGACGGCGGTGGCCGGGCCGTCGAACAGCACGAGGTGCTGCCCGGCGACGGCGCGGCGACGGCTGCCTCCGTCGTCGGCCAGACGGTGAGCCAACGTCTCCGCATCCGGGCCGACCAGCGCGACGACGGCCGCCAACGCCAACGTGGTCACCGTGTTCGAGGGTCGCTCGGTGAAGAAGGCTTCGATCGGATCGAGGATCTGGTCCGGGTCGCCGGACACGAAATGGTCGTCTCCGTCGAGCTCGACCAACCGGGCGCCCTGGATGTGCTGAGCCAGGTAACGCCCTTCCTCGACACGGATCAGCCGGTCCCCGCGGCGGTGCACGACCAGGGTCGGCACTCGTACGGCGGGCAGGGCGTCCCGCACGTCGACCAGGTCGTTCATCCGCATCAGCGCCCGCACCGTGGTCGGGGTGGCGGCGGCGCGGCACCGCCGCGCCCACCACCGCGTCATCGCCTCGTCGGCGGAGGGGCAGCGCAGCCGCATGTCCGCCTCCCAATCCCACCCGCGGACGAGCTTGTCGGCGTAAGCGGCCCGCTCATCCGCGGTCGCCGCCCACGGGTAGTCCTCGGTGCGGGTCCGTTTCACCGACGCCCCGTACAAGATCAAGCCGGCTACCCGCTCAGGGTGCGTCGCCGCGAACAAGGTGGCCATCGGGCCGCCCTCGGAGTAACCCAACAGGTAGGCCCGCTGTGATCCGGCGGCGTCGAGGACGGCCAGTACGTCGTGGATCCGCGTCTCCAGATCCGGCACGTCCGAGGGCCGATCCGACATGCCGGTGCCGCGCTTGTCGAACCGGATCAGCCGGCCGAAGGAACCAAGTCGGCGGAGGAAATGATCGTGTCGCGGGTCACCCCAATCCTGCTCGAGATGGGAGATGAAGCCGGCCACCAAGACAATGTCGATGCTGCCACCGCCGGTCACCTGATAGGCGATCGCCAGGCCATCGCTGTCGGTGTAGCGAACCGGTGATCTCTCCTCCGCCCCGTCGGCGCCCGTCTCGGCTTCCGAGGCGCGGTCACCCCCGGCCGGCGAGGGCGACGCAGCGCCGTCGGGCGTCTCGGTCACAGTGGCCACGAAGTGGTAGCCACGGCCGTGGACGGTGCGAATCAACCGTTGGGCATCACCGGTGTCGCCGATGGCACGGCGGGCCTGCTTGATCCGGCTGGTCACCGCCGACTCGGTGACGAACCGGCCACCCCACACCTGGTCCATCAGCTCCTCTTTGGCCACCACCCGCTCGCGATGCGCGACAAGATAGGTCAAGACATCAAAGGCCTGAGGCTCCAGCGCGACGCGGCGTCCGGCGCGCCGCAGCTCGTACGTCGTCGGGTCGAGTTGGACGTCGCTGAACGCGTAGGCCACCGTCCAACGATGGCACACACTGCTGCCCAGGCACCTGGATACGCTGACCCACATGGTCCCGGTCCTACGAGACGCAGTGGGGGAGCGGTGATGGGGGAAGCGCGGCCTACGCCATGCGCATCGACACCTTCGATTCGGATCGCCACAGTTGTCGCTTGTCGATATAGCGCCGCGCACAGGCCCCCGTCCTACCAGGCGCGGTGTGCCGCTAGCGACCCTCCATTGAGTGAGAACACCGATGGCACCGGCGGGGGCTATCCGCTATCTGGGCGCAGCTCGTAAGCAGGACCGTGGGGGGCACTCTGTCGACGCATGAACTCTCGCATCGACGTGCCGCGACGCACCTCGTACATCGTCCCCGGGAAATGGGCAGCTCTTGCACAGCCCACAGCCCGTCGTGTTGATCGGGTGAGAAGAGCTGCGCCGGGCGCCCAGCAGCGATCCACCCGGTCGGAACACGGTGTCTAGTGGGAAAGTCGAGTTCACCTGCAAGACGCTGTTCACCTGGAGCTCGGACCGTACGCCGACGACCGCACCGGCGAAGATCGAAAAGGGCAAGCGCTTCCATCTGGTCCCATCCGGGCAGGGCGCCCTGCCGACGCCGGCGGGACACCTCAACCAGGCCTGGCGGGCCGAGGGCAAGGTCGCGCTCAGCGGCCCGCTGCCGAACACGGTGAGTACCAGATCGGTTTCGACGCCGCGATCGCGGCCGCCCGGTAGGTTCTGCCTCCCCGCGTCGTCTACCGGATCACTGCTCTGCCCGCGTTGTGGTCGGCGGCACGCTGGCGTCGGCACCTGCGTCGGGTCCCACCCGAGCTGAGAAAGCAGATGATCTTCGACCTGCGTGCCGCTGCCGTCTGACTCAACGTGCGGTGACACTCATCCCTCGAGGCACGCCGGTAGCCTCCGCTCTGAGACTCTCACACCCTCATACGCACCGGGAGGCAACGGAATCGGCCGCCACCCCCGGCCGAGGTTGTCTTATGGCGTCGGATACCCGGACGGCTCAGGTTCTGCAAGAGGACCCGTTGAGCGAGACGACTCGCTGCCGTAGGGACCTCGAGTAGATAGGCGTGCGGTCACACGGGGCGTGCCAGCCGATGTCCTGGCCCGTGAGGACCGCTCCGACCACCGGCGAGCGCCGGCGTCTTCAACTTCTCGATTCAGTGCAGCCTGCTGAGCCGGCTGTTCGGCCTCAATGGCAGCTTGCCCGAGCTCTTGACGAGCTCCGTCCCGATCGTCGCGGAGACCAGGGCGCGGCTGGCCGCGCGGACCAGACCGGTCGACAGAGCTGCGGTCGATCCGTACCTGGGCCCCTACTCGGAGGGGTTCGAACTCCGGCTCGACTCGGATGGCCAGTTGCGCCTCTTGCACGACATTCGGTCGTTCCCGGTGGCGGCGCCCAACCGGCGATGACCTCGCCTACCTTTCAACGGAATGAACTGACCACCCGTAGCGCAGGGCCAACGCACGTCCTGGCTTCGACCACCCACCGTTGACCGGGCGGCTGCTGTTTAGAGCGGACTGGCTCATGGGTGCGCTCAGTGCTGCCCAAATCGAGGAACGGCAGGCTGAGGGCCTCGATATGGAGAACCGGCAGATGACGCTCGCCGTTAGCTGACAGGCGTGGCAGGTTGACCGGACGCCCCGCCCGTTGCGTGAACGGCAGCTGGATGTGCGAGAGTGCTGAACTCCAGTCCAGCCGTACGGGATGATTGCTGAGGGCGTTGCGATGAAGGCCGTTGTCTACAACGAGTACGGCCCGCCTGAGGTTCCTGAAGCTCCGAGAAGTCGACAAGCCGGTCGCGCAGGACGGTGAGGTGCTGGTGCGGGTGCACGCGGCGTCGGTGAATCAATGGGATTGGGATTTCGTCAGGGGGAAACCCCTGTTGGTGCGGCTTGGCGGGTTGCGGAAACCGCAGTACAACATCTTGGGCGCCGACATTGCGGGGATGGTCGAAACGGTCGGCGGAGAACAGACCAAGTTTCGGCCCGGCGATGAAGTGTTCGGAGACATTTCGGGTAGTGGTTGGGGAGGTTTCGCCGAGTACGCCGTGGCCGGTCAGAGCGCTTTGGCGTTGAAGCCTGCAGGTCTGTCGTTTGAGGAGGCTGCCGCTGTCCCGCAAGCGGCCGTTCTCGCCCTGCAGGGTCTGCGCTCGGGCGGCGTTCGGCCGGGCCTCGCGGTGTTGATCAATGGTGCCGGGGGTGGAGTGGGGAGCCTCGCCGTCCAGATGGCCAAAGTCGTTCGGCGCGGAAGTGACCGGTGTGGACAGCCCGGCGAAGCTGGCCATGGTGCGGTCGATCCGGGCGGACCACGTCATCGACTACACCGAAGAGGACTTCACCCGAACGGGGCACCGTTACGACCTGATCCTAGACGTTGCCGCCCATCATTCGGTCTTCGCCTACGAACGCGCCCTCAATCCGGGGGGCAGCTATGTGCTTGTCGGCGGCTCCACGGCCGCGTTAGTGCAGGTGCGGCTGATCGGGCCCGGGATGGCGATCACTAGGAACAAGCGAATGAGCCTGGTGATGCGCACACCGAACAAGGAGGTGGCCACGGTGAGCGAACTCCTCGAAACCGGCCAGATAGCACCGATCATCGACAAGCGCTACCCGCTGAGTCGGGCCGCCGACGCCGTCCGATATCTGGGCCAAGGAAACGCCCAGGGAAAAGTCGTCATCACCATCTGAAGTCCGGGCATCGCCATGAGTCGCTCTCGAGGACCGGTTTGCGGGCACCGCCCAATGAACGGTCGCCGTGTCGCATGTCGCGCTCAACCACCGGCGGATCCTGGCGGTCATCGCAACAGCAGGGGTCCGATCTCTTCGATCGGTTTTCTGAACCCTAGTCGTTTGCGGGGGCGGTCGTTGAGCTCGGCGGCGACCCAGTCCAGGTCTTCGGCGGTGTGGATGGAGAGGTCGCTGCTCTTCGGGAAATACTGGCGCAGCAACCCGTTCGTGTTTTCATTCGTGGCCCGTTGCCAGGGTGCGTGCGGGTCGCAGAAGAAGATCTCGATGTCGGCGTCGACCGCGACCTGTTTCCACCGCACCATCTCCGGGCCTTGGTCCCAGGTCAACGACGCCCGCAACACTTCAGGCAGGGTCTTGATCTTCGCGATCAATGCATCCCGGACCTGTTCGGGGGCATAGCCGTCGGGAAGGTGCAGCAGCATCGTGTAGTTCGTCGTCCGCTCCACCAGAGTCCCGATCGCCGACAGGTTCTTGGTGCCGATGATGAGGTCTCCCTCCCAGTGCCCGGGCACGGCCCGGTCGTCGGCTTCGGCGGGCCGTTCGGAAACGTTGATCATGTCCGGGATCCGGTTCTTCCGCTGTCCGGGTTTGCGGCACGGCTTACGGACGGCTCGACCGGTCCTCAAATACCTGGTCAGGTCCCGTTTCAAGGGGCCGCGGGACTGCACATACAACGACTGGTAGATGGTTTCGGTCGACACCTGCATCTCCGGAGAGTCCGGGAACTGGATCTTCAACCGGCCGGCGATCTGCTGCGGGGAGTACTTCTTGGCCAGGTCAGCCTCCACGATCCCACGCAGTCGGGCGTTGGTGGCGAGCTTGGCCGGCTTCGGCCGCGACGCCCGCACCTACGCCAACGCGTGCGCCGACGTGGCGCGATATCGGCCCAGCCCATCAGCGTTGCGGCGCAGCTCACGCGACACCGTCGACGCCGACCGACCGATCGCCGCCGCGATGGCCCGGACCGAATCACCGCGGGCCCGGCCGACCGCGATCTCCTCCCGCTGCGCCAAAGTCAAACAGCGGCCCTTCACATCCCGGCCACGCCGTGGCCGGACACCGCCGTCCTCCGCCACCCACCACGCACCCTTCTTGCGGTACGTGCCGGCCTCAGCGGCTGCGTCGGTGATGAACTCACCGCGCTGCATCGCCGCCCAAAACGTCTGGAACACCTCCGGGACCATGCGCTCAGAAAACCGCACCCGACAACACCTTCCAGTCAGGTGTTGCGATCACCGCACGAACCCGGGCACCCTCCAGCGAGAACGGACTTCTGAGGATCAACGCCGCCTCAACTTGGCCTGGATCGACTGAGAGTCGCCATGGTTGGTCGGCCAGATCCACTGATAAGACGCCCAGTGGGCCGGCGGAGCGCTGCCGTGGACGATGCGGAAGGCTGACCGCCAACGACCCACCCCGCCTGTGTCAGCGCGCGCTGATGATGGGTGTGCCGATCCGCTCCAGTTGTTGTAGGACGGGGTGGTCCCCGGGAGCATCGGTGATGATGCCGCTGATGCTGGCGAGCGGAAGGACGGTGAAGGGGGACGCTGCGCCGATCTTCTCGCTGCTGCCCAGGACGTAGGTGTCCGCGGCCCGGCCGGCGAGGGTGCGTTTCATCGCCGCTTCGTCAGGATCGCCGGTGGTCAGCCCGGCTTGATGGTGGACGCCGGTGACGCCGAGCAGGAACACGTCGGCCTGTACGGCTTGGGCGGCTTCTGCAGCCGCGGCTCCGCAGGTGACGGCGGAATGTTTGAACAGTCGTCCGCCAAGCAGGTACACCTCGGCTGTCGGATGGTCGAGGAGTGCGACGGCGACCGTGGGGCTGTGAGTGACCACGGTGACGGCCAGCCCCGGGGGAAGGGCTTGGGCGACGGCGACCGCGGTGGTGCCGCCGTCCAGCAGCAGGGTGCTGCCGGGTTGAACGAGCCGAGTCGCCGCGGCCGCCACCCGCTGCTTGCTCTCTGGCGCCACCCCGGCTCGGGTGGCGTAGTTGGCCAGGGCCGGGGAGACGGGCAACGCGCCGCCGTACACCCGCTGGCACAGGCCGGCGGCCGCTAGTTCGCGCAGGTCGCGACGGACGCTGTCCTCGGTGACGCCCATCTCCACGGCCAAGTCTTTGGCGACGAGTCGGCCGTCACGTCGTAGCCGGTCCATCAGAAGGTCGCGTCGCTGCGCCACGAGCATGCGTGTTTCTCCTTGTTCGTCCCGTATTTGCAAATACTTGTTTACATTTGTGCGTGTTTGTCTCTATGATGCCACATGAAGCCAACGCGCAGGTGACACCACAAGGGCGGCTCCGGCCGTCCTCAGACACCGACCCGCCCGGGTAGTAACGAGCCTGGTTCACGGTGGTACGCCAGACAGTCCGGACAGTTGTCCGGCTCCAGGCAGCAGAGAGCGAGGTACGGCCCGTGAGGTCATCAACGACGGAGTCGCGGCTCGGCCGCGGCCGCCACCGCGACGAAGTCACACCAGGAGATGACGGCGCACAATGCTCAGTCGTCGGCGCGCCACGGGTCGTGCACACCAGCCCAGGCGGGATGTGGGCGGGCACGCGGATGGTCTTTCTCACCTTCGCCGTCTTGACACTGGCCGCCGCCACCGCGCTGCTGCCGCTCGCCGGCCACACGAACCGGTACTTCGCCTGGACCATCACGGCCGAGCCGATCGCGGCCTTCTTCGGCTCCGCGTACGCCGCCGGCTTTGTGCTGTCGGTGCTCGCCCTCCGCCAGGACCGATGGGACCGGGTTCGCGTCGCGCTCGTCACCGTGACGGCGTTTACGGTGCTGACCTTGATTCCCACTCTGCTTCACCTTCACAACCTCCACCTGGCCTCGGATGACGTCATCGCCCGCTTCGCGGCCTGGTTCTGGCTGATGATCTACCTCGGCGTGCCGGTGGCCTGCCTGATCGCCGTCGGGCGACAACACGCAACCCCCAATACGCCCGAGCCCGACCGCCGGCCCATGCCTGGCTGGCTGACCGCGATGCTCGCGGGGCAAGGACTGATCATGCTGATCGTCGGAGTGGTGCTGTACGCGAGCGGAGCTACCGTCCACCACTTCTCGGCCTCGGCGCTTCCCTTCTGGCCGTGGCCACTCGGTCCACTCAGCGCACAGGTCGTCGGCGCCTGGCTGATCGCGCTCGCCGTCGCCGCCGGCCTCAGCATCCGCGAGCGGGATCTGGACCGGCTCTTCGTACCGGCCGCCACCTACACCGCCTTCGGCGGGTTCCAGCTGCTCGTCACCCTGCACCACTGGGCCGAGGTCCGGCCCGGCAATCCGTGGACCTGGGCCTATGTCGGTGTGCTTGCCCTGATGACTCTCACCGGCGCCTACGGGATGGCGGCAAGCCGCGCAGCCGTCCCACGCGCCCTTCCAACCGGCCGGCGTCGCAGCCAAATAGGAAAACCTCGACTGCCCGCCTAGCCAAGCCGGGACCCGAAAGTCGTAGGCGAGGCGGCCATCAGGTGCAGCCAACACCCGGGGGTCTCCCCGGTTCGCTTGCAGACTCCTCCGAGTAGTCGGGTGTTGCGGTAATAGGCACCCAGAACGGCTTCTGGATCCAAACTCTTGTTGACCATGGCCTCAGCGACCTCGTCCGGGGTGACGGTCTGCCCGAAGGCATAGGCCCGCAAGACCGCCACTGCGTCTCCACTGCCTCAACCGGAACGCCCGATGAGCATCCCCACCGGCTAGCCAGACGTTCATCCGATGAACCGCGGAGTGACCGGTATTGGCCGGCCCGCCGGATACTTCGCGTTGTGAAGATTGACGTAGTACGACGCCGGGTCAGTGATCAGCGCCAGCGCCAGGTCCCGACTCACCTCAGTGCACCCACCTGAATATGGGGTCAGCGGAACAACCACCGGACCCGTCGTCGACGACGGCGCCACATGAATGTGCGCCGCAGTGATCGGATCCACCATCGCCACCTCGATCGTCCAAACACACTCGACCCTGTTGCTCGGTGCAGAAGTCGCGCCGTTCTGGGTATGAATTCCTTAACCGCTGAGCTGGCCGCCCACCCATGCGAGTCGCCCCACTGATGCTGCAAGCCTTTGAGTGCGGGCGACCCGAACCTCCAAGGCGCTCAGATTAAGTGCCGTTCGCCGACCATCGCCGGACAACCGACCCACCTCCTCGTGGTGTCGTCCCAACCGCCACGACGCTAGGAACAGCCGCATCCCAGCAGCTGACAGATCCCATCGTCCGCCCCGCCCGACGCGGATCCGCCGCTGCAGGATTCTCGATCGACAGTCCCGCGGACCACTCTTTGACGGTGATTTCATTGGACATGTTGTTCGCACCGGCACGTGCCCGCAAGCGGGTCGACAAGCGGCACCTGGTCGCCCGCGCCAGATGAGTCCACGGACGTGGTGTACGACCTGAGCCCCAAGCCCGCGTGTCGTAGCTGATGTCGACGGCCACCGCAGTGATCCTTCGTAGAACCGCCAAGCTCTGCCGAAGGAGAGATCACCACGATGACCGCCAACCCCAACCCTATTGATGTGCCTGCTGTCCTCGGCCAGTTGCAGCAGGCTGAGCCGGATGTTCTGCGGTCGATGCTGACCGCGTTTGTGCAGGCGTTGATGAGCGCCGATGCTGATGCCGCGTGTGGCGCGGAGTTCGGTGCCCGGAGTCCGGGTGACGGTGCGGCGCATCCTGGCGGTGCTGCAAACGATCCTGGCCAGCGCCGTGCGCGACGAGCTGATCCCCGGCAACCCGACCGCCGGCGCCGACAGGCCGACCGTGGTCGGCGACGGTGTGCACGTGTGGGAGCCAGGCCACGTCCGCACCTTCCTGGGCTACTGCGCCGGGCATCGGCTGGGCGCGGTGTTCGAGTTGGCGGTGCTCACCGGGCTGCGCCGGGGCGAGCTCTGCGGGCTGCGCTGGCCCGATGTAGACCTGGTGGCGCGCAAGATCGTGGTGCGACGCAACCGGGTGACGGTCAATGGCTGCGTGTCCGAGGAGACGACCAAGACCCGCGCCGGGCTGCGCACCTTGCCGTTGTCAGACTTTGCGGTGGCCACCCTGCTGGCATGGCAGCTGCGGCAGGCACAGGAGGCTGAGGCGGCCGCCTCGGCTTGGCAGACCGAAAGGCATGTGTTCACCCTCGAGGATGGCCGGCCGCTGGACCCGGCCTACGTCACCCGGCTGTTTCAGACGCTGCGCAAGGCCGGCGTTGAGGAGCTACCGCCGCTGTCGTTTCACGGGCTGCGACACTGCGCCGCGTCGCTCATGCTGGCCTCGGGGGCGGATATCGCCGTCGTGTCGAAGTTGCTCGGCCACGCCTCGATTGCGATCACTTCCGACGTGTACGGGCACCTGGTCGGCACTATCGCATCGGACGCGGTCAACGGCGCCGCTAACCTGATTGCGCACACGGTGCACACACCGGAGGGGGTGGGCGCCTGAGCTGACACCCGGACCCGGAGGCTGACTGGCCTCTGACCAGGGCAGATGATGCACTTGCTGGCGTGGCGCAATCGGTAGCGCACCTGTCTTGTAAACAGGTGGTTGGGGGTTCGAGTCCCCCCGCCAGCTCTGAGATGCTAGCTGACTAGACATCCCACGTCTGGATGAGTCAAGGGCGGGATTCCTCCGGGTTTGATGGTGTGCCGGTGCTCGCCGCGGTCAAGCCTTGGGTGCGATGCTCAGGTGGCCGGGAGGTTGACCGCGGCTGCGCTCCGGCGGGATGGGCTGGTCAGGAGGAATCCCGCGGTGGGAGCCTCCGGTTCAGGCGGCCGCGGGCTGTTCGTGTTCGGTGTGCCAGGCGCGGTGTTCGTCGTAGGGGGTGTGGTGGCGCAGGCAGCCGTGGAGGATGCCGACGAGCCGGTTCGCGACGGCCCGGAGTGCTTGGTAGTGGGTTGCGCCGCGGGCTCGCTGTCGGTCGTAACAGGCGCGGACGCCGGGTGACACCCGCAGCGCGGAGTAGGCCTGCAGGAACAGCGCGTCGCCGAGCCGGCGGTTCCGGGCGTAGCGGGCGAGCACCACGCGTTTGGTGCCGGAGGCCTTGGTGATCGGTGACATGCCGGAATAGTTTCTGCGGGCTTTGGCGTCGGTGTAGCGGTCGGGATCGTCGCCGAACTCGGCCAGCACCCGGGCGCCGAGGATCATTCCCAAACCGGGTTGGCTCAGGTAGATCTCAACGTCCGGGTGCCGGCCAAAACCCTGCTCCACCTGCCCGGCGAGCACCTCGGTCTGGGCCACCATCGTGATCAGCACCGCCACCAGCGCCGACGCCGACGCCGCATAGGCCGGCACCACGCCAGGCCGGGCGCTCAGCTGGTCACTGCCGAGCGCGGTCTTGATCTTCGCCGCGGTGGTCGCGAGGTTGCGTTGCCGGCCGGCCTTGCGGAGCAGGGTTTCGATCCGGGCCTGCGACAGCCGCCGGCCCTGCTCCGGGGTCGGGGCGGCGGCCAGCACCGCCAACGCATCCGGGCTGGCCAGGTCGGTGCCGAACGCGACCAGGGCGGCCGGGTAGTACTCCCGCAGCAACGACCGCAACGCGTTCACCTGCCGCACCCGCGACCAAATCATCGTCTGATGAGCCCGGGCGGCGACCTTGAGATGCTCGGCGAGCTCGGAATCCCCGGCGACCGGTCGGTGATGGGCCCGGTCCAGCCGGATGATCTCCGCTAGCAAATGCGCATCGGCGGGATCCGACTTCGCCCCCGACGGGGAATGGCGTACCCGATAGCGGGCCACCTGCAACGGGTTGATCGCAAACACGACATAACCGGCGGCCAGCAGCGCCTGCACCCACGGCCCGCGTTCGGTCTCGATCCCGACCATCACCTGATCGGGCTCACCGGCCGGGTCGAGATGCTCAGCGACCAGCTCGTGCAACATCGTGACACCGGCCAGGCCCTCCGGCACCCGTTTCCTGACCAACAGCCTGCCGGCGTCGTCTTCGATCTCGACATCATGGTGGGCCTCGGCCCAATCGTCTCCGATGAACAACATCCGCGCCTCCTCGATGATCAACGACAGACGAGCCCGGAGAAGACCTGCTACGACCTAATGGATCAGTGCTCCATCGGCACGACATCCCACTAGCACTCCCGGTCTCCTCACCAACCGCCGGGGCACGATCTAGTCATAGACCTCAAGAGGCCAGGAGTTTGCAGTGCTCACCGGCGACCGGCTCGGACAACAGCATCCATCACAAAGGATGCCGCTACGAGTCCCATTAGGAGCTACGCAGAGGCAAGCCCGAGGGATGCTCCTGAGTTCCCGATATATGTACCGACTATGCTCGCCGGGCGTCACAGGATCGCCGCCAATCTGCTCTTGTCGCCGTCGAAGTCGCGACCCAGATAGCGGCGCATCGTCATGGCGGGATCAGCATGGCCGAGCTGGTCTGCGATCTCCACAAGGGACACCTGACCGCTCTGGTGGAGAAGCGTAGCCGTCGTGCGGCGCATGGTGGGACCAACCGCCCAAGGGAACCCCGCCCCGTCCAATACTGTTCGGATGGCCCGGTTGAGGTTGCGACGGTCCCAAGGTTGTTCCGGTTCGCTTAGATGGGCAGGACTCGGGAATACGTAGCCGCTGCATCCGACACGCTCGCGCCGGAACGCAAGGCGAGCATGTACCTCGTCACGGAAGACGCAGAACTCGAAGGGCCGCGTCGGTGACGTGCAGCGCGGAGCCCGTGATCGGCACGACCGCGCCGTCCTCCTCGTCGTCCTCGAGACGCTCCAGGGCGGCGAGCTGCGATTGCAACATGGCGGCCGACATGAAGTGGTCGGTGCGCGTCATCAGTCGGCTGCTCAAATCCTCGACCGTGCCGTCGAGGTGCAGGAACCACACGTCAGCCGAGCTCGTGCGGAGCACGTCACGGTAGCTCCGCCGCAGGGCCGAGCAGGTGACGATCGCGCTGCTGGGATGGGCATCGATCCACTCCAGGATCAGCTGCAACCAGGGCCACCGGTCCTCATCGTCAAGGGGCACGCCGGCGGTCATCTTCGCCACGTTGTCGGCCGGGTGGAAATCATCGGCCTCCGCGAACGACCACCCGAGCCGGTCAGCGAGCATCCGGCCGACTGTGCTCTTCCCCGAGCCCGCGACGCCCATCACCACGACGACGGTCTTGCGCTGCTCGCCCGATTCGTCCCTCATCCGTCGGTGCCCTCCGGGGCGGGATGGCGGCCGTCGGGTTCGCCCGAGGCAGCAGCGCCGGGTCGCAGCCGGTGAAGCACCTCTCCGGCGTGCGGCTCCACGAAGGTGTCGGGATCTCGTTCGAACTCGGCGACGTCAACCGACTCTGGGTCGAGGTAGTTCAGGTTCACGGCGCGTACGAGGTCCTCGGGGATGCCGGTAGCCAGGGTCACGATCACCCGGTTGCGCTCGCCCCGCTCCGCGTCCCAGGTGCCCTGCCCGCGGAGGTGGGTGGAGTGCGCGAGATCACCCCACGCAACATCACGGAAGCGGTCCCACTGACCGAGGAAGTAGTCGCGGTTGTGATAGCCGATCTCGGCGATCTGCGGGTGCATGACCGAGATTTCGGTGATGTGCGGGGCGTAGATGATCACTTCGCCGCCGTCGGCGACGATCGGCTCCAGCTTGTAGAACCCCTTGGCTGCGGTCCAAATGTCCTCATACTTCGTCGGCATGATCGACAGCACCCGCCGCACCGGCGCCTCGCGATAGCTGACGTGGGTTTCCGCCGATACGGCCGCGCAGGCCGCCCAGGCATCCTCCGGAGTGCCGAACGCCGCGGCGTGCAACGTGTCGGTGCCTGACGCGACCACCAGGCACAGGGCGAGCCGCTCGGCCGGAATCATCGTGGCGGCCTCGTTGATCAAAGCGCGGACGGGCGTCACGCCGCGGGTGCCGATCATCTCCGCGCTGGTGATCAACGCGCCGACCCAATGCGAAAGGTCGATCAGCTCCTGGCCGGAGACGCCGGGGAAGAAGTACTTGTTACCGCCCGAGAAGCCCACCACCTCGTGCGGGAACACCGGACCGACGACGATCGCCACGTCGGCCTCGGCCACGTGCCGGTTAATCCGCACCCGGACCTCCGTGTCGGTGAGCAGACCACCGGTGAGCTCCCCCAGGCGCTCGGGTCCAATCGTGCCGAGATCGGCGAAGGTGTCGGGCAGCCAAAACTCGTGGTTGAGGACCCGCCAGCCGGGATAGACCTCCTCGGAGCCGCCGCTCTCGTAGCCCAGGTGCCGGCCGAGGTGCTCCTCGCTCATGCCCTGATGGGTGCCGAGCGCGATGAGCACCGTGACCGCCGCAGCCCGGCCCGCCAGGGCAGCGCGGGCGGCACTCAGCAGCAGAGGCAGCGGACACGTGCGGGTGCCATCCGGGACCACGAGGCAGACGCGCTTCCCGTCCAGGTCGGCGCCGGCCAGAGCCTCGGTGACGAATGCAGTCACGGCCCCGGGAGCGAGCCGTTCTCCCACCCCGCCAATGAGTTGCGCTCGCCTCGGATCACCCGGATCCGTGCCGTAACTTTCGGTCCGCTCCGGCGCGAGGGTAGTAGCCACGGAAGCCACTGTGCCAGGGGTCAGGTCGGCATGGGCAGGGCCTGCCAGCTCACCTCACATCTCCCTGCGCGAGATAGGGACCATCTCGCCGCCGTTGGGCACCGCCTCTCCGAACGAGTGGTGTGCGAGCTCATCAACTCCAAGTGGAGGCGGATGTCGTCCCTGAAGGTCTCGCCCCGTCTGCCGAGCCGGTCGAGATCGCCGAGTGTCCTCAAGCCAGTGGCCGATACAGTGAGGCTGCCGCCGACCCGTCAAACCGTGGAGGAGCGACCGTGTGGACCCTGACCGGATTCGCTGACGAGATCAGCCTCGACCTCGCCGAGCAGATCGATCTTCTGACCAAGCTCGGCGTCACCTACGTCGAGTTCCGCAGTGCGTGGGGCGTCAAGGTGCTCGACCTCACCGACGAGCAGCTCCGGCAGGCTAAGTCGATGCTGGATGCGGCCGGCATCAAGGTGTCCTCGGTGGGGTCGGACATCGGCAAGATTGATATCTCCGATCCGTTCCCAGAACACCGCGACCGCGCCGTCCACGCTGTCGAGGTCGCACACCACTTCGAGGCGCCCAACATCCGGATGTTCAGCTTCTTCGTGCCCGAGGACGTCGACCCGGCAATCCATCGCAACGAGGTGATGGAGCGCACCGGCGCTTTGGTGGAACTGGCCAAGGCCGGCGGGGTGACGATGCTGCACGAGAACGAGAAGGACATCTACGGCGACACCCCGGAGCGGGTCGTCGACCTGATGACCACCATCGACTCACCTCACTACCGGGCGATCTTCGACCCGGCCAACTACGTGCAGTGCGGGGTTCGCCCGTTCGACGGGGCCTACCCACTCGTACGCCCCTACACCGACTACGTGCACTGCAAGGACGCCAGCGCCACCGAGATGCAGGGCGGCCTCAACAAGGTCGTGCCGTGTGGCGAGGGCGACGGACAGGTGCGCGAGGTCGTCGCCGCGCTGCACGACTCCGGCTACGACGGCTTCTTCTCTCTCGAGCCCCACCTGGGCGACTTCGACGCCTTCGGCGGCCTCAGCGGACCCGACCTGTGGACCAAGGCGCACCACGCCCTCACGGGCATCTTCCGCGAACAGCAGATCAGCTGGACATGATCAGGGCAGCCATCGTCGGCTGGGGTGACGTCGCCGTCGTCCACGACGAGGCGATCACCGCCATCGAGGGCGCCGAGCTGGTGGGTGTCGTCGACGTCGACGCGGACCGACGGCGGGACGCGGTCGAGCGGCGTGGCGTCCCCGCATTCGAGGCCGTGGACGAGCTCGTGGACGCGGTAGGTCCCGATGTCGTGCACGTGACGACGCCCCATGACCAGCACGTAGCTCCGGCCCTGGCGGCCCTCGGGCACGGGGTGCACGTCCTGTTGGAGAAGCCGCTGGCCGCAGACCTCGAGGAGGGGCGGCGCCTGGTCGACGTGGTGGCGACCTCGACGGCGAGGGTCGGCGTCTGCTTCCAGAACCGGTACAACGTGTCATGCCAAAAGCTGCGCGAGCTGCTCGACAGCGGGCAACTGGGCAAGATCCGTGGCGCCTTCGCCTCGGTGGTCTGGACCCGGACGCCCGGCTACTACCAAGACAAGCCATGGCGGGCTCTGTGGCAGCAGGCGGGTGGCGGGGTGTTGATCAACCAGGCCATCCATACCCTCGATCTCGTGCAGTGGCTGCTGGGTGACGTCGTCGACCTCACCGGGCACGTGACCACGAACAAGTACCGAGACGTGATCGAGGTCGAGGACACCGCGACGCTGCTCCTCACCCACGTCGGCGGCGTCGAGACGACCTTTTTCGCGACGTTGACCGCGCCGTGGCACCGTCCGGTCGAACTGGAGCTGCAGTGTGATCAAGCGTTCGCCGTGATCCGCGACGGGCTCACCGTCAGGTGGGCAGACGGCCGGGCCCAGCAGTGGGAGGAACGCGCGGTGCCGTCCGGCGGTCGCGCCTATTGGGGCGTGTCGCACGAGCTGCTGATCCGCGACTTCTACGCCCGCCTGGAGGACTCTGAGCCGTTCTGGATCAGCCCCGCTGAGGCTCTGAAGTCGCTGGAGATCCTGAAGCGTGCGTACGTCGTCTCCGGGGTCTGACAAGACACCGGAGCCGAGCCCGGCCCTTCGACGAACTAACTTGAGGACGGCGACTGGTGGTGCGTACGGCAGGCTCGCTATCGTGTGATTTGAGTCACAGGAGCGCCCCCAGGCAACAAGCGGCAACTGTAGGACGCGGCGATCGGGACAACCGGAAACTAACGGCCAGATCGTCGACTGAAGGAGGGCTAGCCATGCCGGACAAGAACGTCACAGGTGACCAGCCGGACCCGGGTGGGGTGATCCACCCGAACCATGATCCCTCAGCGGTAAGGGTGCCCGAAACCGATGACCTGGCGGGCGTCGGCCCGCTGGGCGTCACCGTAGTGGTTCACAATGACGAGGACGCCGACTTCCAGCCACCCAAGGGCCGCTTGGGGGCCACCGTCTCGCTGGGCGTGTCGCAGTCCATCGACAACACCGAGGGTGGCGTCTCACGCACGTTCTTCCCCCAGATCACGGTGGCCTTCGGAGTCGGCGACGCCGCCCTCGGGCTGCTGAACGCGATCGGCTTCTTCGCCCGCATGTTGTTCGGACCGATCTGGGCCATCGCGGCGGACCGCTTCGGCCGCAAGCGGATCCTGCTGTTGGTCACCGGCGCGTGGGGTCTGTGGACGATCGCCACCGGCTTCGCTCAGAGCTGGACGCAACTGCTAATCCTCTACAGCATCGCGCTGATCGGCACGGTCGCGTCAGAGCCGATCCTGAACGGTCTGCTCGGCTCGCTCTACCACAGCAGCGAGCGCGGCAAGGCGTTCGGCACGGTGCGGGGCATCTCCTCCGCCATCGGCATCGTGCTGACCCCGCTGCTGGGCCAGTTCGGCGGCAACCCCGACGGCTGGCGCTGGGCCATGTTCGTGATGGGCGGCCTGTCCATCTTCTCCGGCTTGTTGATCTTGCTGTTCGTGCACGAGCCGAAGCACGTGTCGCAGGTGACCGGCGAGGAGTTGAAGGCCGAGGCCGGGATGTTCCGGCTCAGCGACGCGGCGAAGCTGTTCAAGATCCCGACGCTGGCGCTGATGGCCCCGATGCTGCTCTTCGTCACCTCGCTCATCCTGTTCGGCTTCATCGGCACCTACTGGGCCCGCAACCTCGGCTACGGCGTGACCAACGCCTCCTACCTCTACACCGTCATGACAATCGGCATGACGATCTCGGCCTTCCTCGGCGGCTTCCTCGGCGACCTGTTCGCCCGCCGGTTCGGCGACAAGGGCCGGATCATGCTCTTCCAAATCTACGCGTTGCTGTTCGCCGCGAGCACCTACGTTATGGTCGCTCTGCCCTCGGTCTTCGACCCCGATGTCGCGCCGGGGACCGGCAACGCCGTCACCAACTCCCCGAGCGTTCCGTACTACGTGGTGGTGTTCATCACCGGGCTGATCTTCTCGTGGGGCTTCTCCGGGTGCGTGCTGCCCATGGTGTCGCGCGTGTGCCCCAAGCAGCTGGCGGCCACCTCGTTCGCCGTGCTGTTCTCGCTCGTCCAGGGCCTGATCACCGCCATCTACAGCCTGGCCGCCGGCGCGATCTCGCAGGCGATCGGCAACCTGCAACTCACGCTCGTGCTCTTCGTATCCATCCCGTACGTGCTGAACGCGATCTTCTGGACCGTGTTCTACAAGTTCTACCCGAGGGACGCGGCGCTGCAGCACGAACGCTCCGAGCTCATCGAGCAGGGCCGGTTCTGAGGTGGGGAGCGATCCGGTTCGGCTCGGGATCATCGGGCTCGGCGCGGAGGGTGGCCTGTACGCCACCCTGCTGGCCGACGACCGAGCGCCCGGTATGCGCCTCGGGGCCATCTGCGACGTCCTTCCCGAGAAGAAGGAGGCCGCCGACTCCTACGGCGTCCCGTTCTACCCCAACTACACCGACCTGGTGACCTCCGGCGAGGTGGACGCCGTCGTGACCACCGTGCCTCACTATCTGCATCCGGAGATGGGCATCTACGCTCTCGAGCACGGGGTGCACGCCCTCGTGGAGAAGCCCGTCGGCGTCTACACCAGGCAGGCCCGCGAGCTCATCGACGTCGCGGCCACCAAGCCGGAGCTCACGTTCGGTGTCTTCTTCAACCAGCGCACCAACCAGCTCTACCGAGACCTCAAGGCGCTGTTGGGATCGGGCGAGCTCGGCGCGCTGCGGCACACGTCGTGGATCATCACCACGTGGTGGCGGCCGCAGGGCTACTACGACCAGTCCGACTGGCGCGCCACCTGGGGCGGCGAGGGCGGCGGGGTCCTGGTCAACCAGGTGCCGCACCAGCTCGACTTGTGGCAGTGGATCTGTGGCGTGCCGAAGAACGTGTTCGCGAAGTGTGCGTACGGCTTCCGACGAGACATCGCCGTCGAGGACGAGGTGAACGCGATGCTCGACTTCGGCGACGGCGCCACCGGCATCCTCACGACCTGCACCCACGACTTCGTGGGCACCGACCGACTGGAGATTCTCTGCGACGGCGGCAAGGTCGTCGTCGACGGGTCCCAGCAGGTGACCGTCAGCCGGCTGGCCAAGCCCGAGCAGGAGATCAGCGACTCCATGGACCCCGACGCTGTACGTCGGCTGTTCACCGGCCAGCTGAACCAGGCCGAGTACGTCAGCACCGAGACGAAGACCTACGACAGTGTCTGGGGTGCTCAGCACGCCGAGGTGCTCCGCAACTTCGCCGCTGCCGTGCGGGGCGAGGAGGAACTGTTGGCTCCGGGCAGCGAGGGGCTCCACGGCGTCCGGCTGGCCAACGCTATTCACCTGTCCAGCTGGCTGGGGCAGGAGGTCTCGATCACCGACTTCGACGAGGATCGCTACCTCGCCGAGCTGAACACCCGCATCGCGGCCGAAGGCAAGTTCCCTACGAGGGCCTGAGCGACCACGACCACGACCACGATCAAGAGGGAGACCACCATGGCCGTTCTCGGCGTGCAGCTGATGATGCTGCGGGACCGGATCGAGGCCGACGGCATGTTCGCCGTCCTCGAGCAGGTCAAGGAGCTCGACCTGGACGCGGTCGAAGTGTCCCAGGTCGCCATGACCGACCAGTTGATCGCCGACCTCGAACGGGGGGCGAAGGAGTTAGGCATAGAGGTGGGCGCGATGTCTGCGGCTCTGCAAGCCCCTGGCAACGGCTTCATCCTGGCCGACGAGTTCGATCGCGCCGTCGAGGCCTGCCGGCGGACCGGCTGCCGCTTCCTGCGGATCGGCATGATGCCGTTCGAAGCGATGGTCAGCCAGGAGGCCTGCGAGGGGTGGGCCGCCGAGGTCGAGCCCTACGCCGCCAAGCTGGCCGAGCACGACATCACGCTGTGCTACCACAACCACCACGTCGACCTCATCCGGTTCGGCGAGGAGCGCATCTTCGACATCGTCCGCCGGGTGGCCCCCTCCCTCTACTTCGAGGTGGACCTGCACTGGGTGCAGCGTGGCGGCATGGCCCCACTAGACATGCTGCAGGCCTACACCGGGGTCTGCAAGCTGATACACGTCAAGGACTTCCGAGTGGTGCCCTTCCCGGCCGACGCCCTCGCCCGGCGCGATGAGATGGGCCAGGCAGAGTTCTACGACGTCTTCACCAACCTCGTGCAATTCGCCGAGGTCGGGCAGGGCAACATGAACTGGCCCGAGCTGCTGCCGGCCGGCGAGGCGGCAGGGGCCGAATACTTCTTCATCGAGCAGGACGACACCTACGGACGCGACCCCGTCACCTGCATCGCCGAATCCCGTGCTTACCTGAAGTCCATCGGCTACTGATCTCAAGGACTTCGCAACCCGTGGATCGACGGGGCAGAGGTCAGGCGTCTCCTGCCCCGGAGCTGCAGGGCGTGGGTGCTCATGTCAGTCCCGTTCGAGCCGTGTCGAGTCGGCGATGCGTGTATGAGAACAGCGCGAAGGGTCGTAGAAGTCGATCATCGCTTCGGCTTGATCGATACGATTGCGGTGAGCGCGAGGGTTGCGAAAGTGGCTCTTCGATCTTGAGCGGGGCGCCTGACTGAGTTGGGCTCGTGGCCTCGACATGCTGTTGATGCTTGTATGTTCGTCAAGTGGCCGGCGCGGGGTGGGCCTGGGCGAGGGTGCGGAAGATCTGGCGGGTGATGTAGCGCTTGAGGGCGCGCATGATCTCTTTGGTGGTACGTCCCTCGGTTTTGCGTCTGGCGACGTAAGCGCGGGTTGCCTGGTCGCGTCGCATGCGCACCAACACGATGGTGGTGAGTACCCGGTTCAGCCGCCTGTCTCCGCCGCGGTTGAGTCGATGCCGGGTGGTTTTTCCCGAGGAGGCAGGGATCGGGCAGGTGCCGGCCAGGGAGGCGAAGGCCTCTTCGGAGCGGACGCGTCCAGGGTGTGACCAGGCGGTCAGAATGGTGGCCGCCACGACTGGTCCCACGCCGGGAAGGGCGAGCAGCTCGGGGACTTGAGCGGCGGTGAACTGGCGGAGCTCGTCGTGGTTGGCGGCAAGGTCGTGTTCGAGGACGCGGATCCGGGTGGCGAGACCGATGGCTTCGCGTCGACACGCCGTGGTGGCCGGATCTTCGGCTCGGGACCGCCACCCGGCGATGGTGGTGATCTGAGCGCGGGTGAGTGACTTGCGTGCGTCCAAGCCGAGGTCGACGCTGCGGACCAGCGCGGTCAAAGCGTTGATCGTCTTGGTGCGTTCGACGACCATCTGACGAGAGTGCCTGAGGCTACGGCAGTGCTGTTCGGGATCGAGGATGAGTTCGACGTGACCAGCGTCGACCGGACCGGTCCTGGGCAGGTTCAGATCATTTATCGAGATGCGGTCGCGGGAGGCGGCGTGCCCGGCCTGCGGAGTGTGGTCGGGCCGGGTCCGGGACCGGCCGTTGTGTCGGGTCCAGGATCTTCCGGCGTCGGGGCAGCTGGTGGAGCTGTGGTGGCGGAAACGCCGTCTGGTCTGTCTGGAGGTGTCGTGCCCGCGGCGCTCGTTCACGCAGACCAGCGACGCGATCCGGCCGCGGGCTCGGGTGACCGAGCGTGGTGTTCATGATCACTCCGTCACCCATTAATGTTCCGATCCAGTCGTGCGCTCCATTGGTTCGTTGTGAACTGTAATGATGGATCCCCTGAGCATCACCCCTTGTCAGCTCGCATGAGAGTGGCGGCAGATGCTCGGCGTTGACTAGTGGGCCGCTGACGAAGTCTGTTTACGTTTGATTTTGGTGAGGATCTTGTCTGGTGTCTTGGTCCAGATGAATGGGTGCTTCCGTTGGTTCCAGCCGTCGATGAATGCTCGGATCTTGATCATCAGGTCGCGGACCGAGGGGAAGACGCCGCGGCGGATCGCTTGTCGTTCGATGATGCCGAACCAGACCTCGACCAGGTTCAGCCAGGAGCCGGAGGTCGGGGTGAAGTGCACCTGGATCCGCGGGTTGGCCGCGAGCCATGCGTTCACCTCGGGCCGCTTGTGGGTGGCGTAGTTGTCCATCACCAGGTGCAGCTGCTGGTCGGGGTAGGCCCGCGCGACGTGTTGGAGGAAGGCCAGGAACTCCTGGTGACGATGCCGGTTCTTGCCGAGCCCGGTCACTCTACCGGTGGCGATCTCCAGCGCGGCGAACAAGGTGGTGGTGCCGTGCCGGACGTAGTCGTGGGTGCGCTGCTCGGCGCGTCCAGGCTGCATCGGCAGCACCTTCTGGGTCCGGTTCAGGGCCTGGATCTGGGATTTCTCGTCCACGCACAGCACGATCGCGTTCTCCGGCGGCTTCAGATACAGTCCGATCACGTCGGTGATCTTGGCCGCCAACTCCGGGTCGGTCGAGAACTTGAACGTCTCCGCCTTCCACGGTCTGACCCCGAACTGCCGCCACGCCTGCGAGATCGTCACATGATTCACCTTCAACTCTGCGGCCAGCAGCCGCGACGACCAATGCGTCACCCCCAACCGCGCCGGCGGCGGAGTCAGGGTCGCCGTCACAATCCGGCGCGGATCAATGGTCCGCGGCCGGCCCGGCCGGTCCTCATCAGCCAGCCCTGGGATGCCGGCCTCGCCGTACCGACTCCGCCACCGGTTCACCGTCGGCCGCGACACCCCGACCCGGTCAGCGATCTCGGCGTTCAACATGCCCTCCGAGGCCAACAACACGATCCGCGCCCGCTGCGCCAGCGCCGCCCGGACTGATCCCGACCGCACCAAAGCGGTCAACCGTTCATGATCACCGACCCGCAGCAGCAACGCCGGAGCACCAGGACCAGCCATGCCCCATGATCTCACCCAAGCGTAACCTTACTTCGTTAACACGCCACTAGGAGTGATCAAAGCCGCCAGGTAAACAGGTGGTTGGGGGCTCGAGTCCCCCCGCCAGCTCGCTTGTCACAGCCACTTCCAGTGCTGGCAACCAACGCGACCGCCGATTACTACGCCCAAAACTACGCCCGGCCGCACCAATCCGCAGTGATCGAATCACCGCGCCTGCTTCTCTGTGGCCAAAGCAAGCTGCCGGCAGCAGTCCAGGTCGCAAGCTACGGGCGACTGTCCAGGTAGAGGGACACACCGGCAGCCGGCGACCTGACCACTCCTAGCCCGGCGCGAGTCGGGGCTCCCCCGCCGCCCCACTGACGCCCGCAGCCTCGACGTTCGAGCTGACTGGCTGCCCCGCTTCGCAGGATTACCCGTCACCTTCCCGGGCTTGTGCACGCTATAGGCGAGAACGCCGACATCCCCGGGACCTTGTGGGTCTCCGGGGATGTTGGTCGGAGGGATTCGGATCGGCCTGATTTGCGTGGTCCGGCGCCGGTCACCATCTCACGCGCTGGCGGCGACAGCGGCACTCCGGCGCACGCGACGGGCTTGGCGCTTCCCGCTGGCGCGCTCGCGCCGGCGGCCAGCCGCGGCCTTGAACTGTGCGAATCGCTCGGCGGCCTTTCGGCTCACCTCGCGCGCGTCGGTCAGGAAGTACATTCCGTAGACCTCACGTTCGGATGCGTACATGGTCGTTTCCTGTTCGTTCGTTCTTGGTTGGGTGAAAGAGGGCAGGACGTCACGGGCGACGCCAGCCCCAAGTCCGCGCGTACCGACACGTGCGTTCGGAGCGGACGCGACGACGGCGGACAGCCGTCAGCCAAGGAAAGTGGAGTGGGCGCTGGTCAGATCAGAGTGCGCAGCGGGAAGTGCCCGCGGCGAGCTGCGTCGGACGCGTGGTGCTTCCACCCGTATCGCTGGCCGGATTCAAGATCATGTAGTTGGACACCTCCCTTCGCTGTTCGGTCCGGCTCCCTGCCGGACCTCTTTCAGGGTAGGGAAAGCGGCTCGTAGGGGGCAAACGATTATCCGGCGCGGCTGATCCGGCACGGTCGCAGCGATGATCAGCACCCCGCCGCAACCCATCCGAAGAACGTACGCGAGGCGGACCGGGCCGATCAGGACACCTCGGCCGAGCCCGAGGTCGGCGAGGTCCTCGCCGAGAGCGCCCCGGACGTCCCACTCAGTGATCACGCAGGCCGACACCGCCGACCTCGCCGCGCAGGACACGGTCGCTCACGTCGGCGGTGGACCGGTGGAGCCTACGGCCGCCATGTGCCGGGGCAGCAGCGCCGCGGCGACCAATCCGGCGACGGCAAAGACGGCGAGGACGATCATCGCGAGCCCGTAGGACCGCTCGGGGGTCACCGTGATGCCGGCCACCAGGATGGTGCCCGCGATCGCGGCGCCGAGTGAGGACCCTAGATTGGACACGCTTCGCGACAGTCCGGAAATCTCACCCTGGAGCTTCTCGGGGAAGCTGGACTGGACGACGTTCACTGACGGGGTCAGCATCAGGCCAAGCCCGAGTCCGATCAGGAGCAGCCCCGGGGCGAAGGCCCACGCGCTCGGCGAGCCGATGACCATGGCCAGCAGTGCTGCAACGCCGACGATCAGTATCACGAAGCCCGTCATGATCAGGGACCGCTGAGGACGCCGCTTCGCCAGCCGCTCGGCGGCCAGCGATGCGGCGAGCAGGCCCACCGTCTCAGCCGTGAAGATGATGCCGGTCTCAATGGCGTTGTAGCCTCGCACGACCTGCAGGTAGGCGGAGACCACGAACGAGATGCCCATCAGCAGCAACCACTGGATGTTCTGGGTGACCATGCCGAGGTTGGACGTGCGGTTGCGGAACAAACTTGATGACAAGAGCGGCTCCCTACCCGACCGCTCCTTGGCCCGGATCGAGCGAAAGAACAAGGCGAGGATCCCGGCGCCGGCGACGATAAGGATGATCATCACCCAGCCGTTGTTGTCGGCCGCGAGGATGCCCAGCACGATCAGGATGAGGCCGACCGCAGACAGGACCGCGCCGCCGCTATCGAACGAGCGCTCAGGGTCCGGAGGAAGGGGATCTTTCATCCGCCAACTCAGCACGACGATGATCAAGATAACCAGGGCCTGGAAGCCGAAGGCGGCCCGCCAGCTGATCGCCGAGGTGATCAGTCCGCCGATCAGGGGTCCGGCCGCAGCGCCGATGCCACCGGCTGCGCTGATCAGCCCGAACGCGCGGGCGCGGGACGTCAGGTCAGTGAAGAACAGGGTGGTGAGGATGTAGACCGGGGGGATCAGCAGCGCGGTGCCGACCCCCTCCAAGATCGAGTTACCGACGATGAGCACGCCCAACCCAGGTGACAGCGCGCTGATCACGGCGCCGATCCCATACAGGATCAGACCGGCGATGAAGCAGCGCTTCCGGCCGTAACGGTCGGTGAGCTTGCCGCCAGGGATCATGAGCGCCGCCATCACCAGCAGGAAAATGGTGATGGCCACCTGCACGCCCTGCACGGTGGTGTCCAGGTCGGCGCTGATGTCGTTGATCATCACGTTCATGTTGGAGCCGGCGAAGCTGCAGATGAACTGTGCTAACGCCAGCGGCAGCAGCACCCGCCCTGTACCGGCCGACGATTTGCTCCGGTCTGCCTCGGACAACATCGCACCTGACTTCTGCTCGACCGACCGGTCCGAAGGGGCGTGACCACACGCTGGCTGCGGTCGGCGCGCACCTTCCTCGTCGAACCATACCGGTGATCGTCCGGGGTCTTGCAAGATGGCACGCTGCACGGCATACGGGTGGTGCAGTGCGACGACCTCGGCCGGGTCGGGCGGGCATGCTGCGATACGGGTGTGGCCGGCCCTGAGACCCCGACGGGCACGCGGAATGTGGCCGGTGGACGATCCCGACCTGGTGGTCCAACCCGCCCTACGACACGCACCCAAATGTGACGCGCGGAGAAGGGGCCGTGAAACGCTGCTTGGGTCGCGTCAGGAGGGGCGCGCACTGGCCGACAGGATGCAGGCAGTGAACTTCTGGGACTTCGTTTGGCTCCTGATCTGGAGTTTCTTCTTCGTCGCCTACCTCATGGTGCTATTTCAGATCTTCGGCGACCTGTTCCGCGACCGAGACTTGAGCGGGTGGGCAAAGGCCGCATGGGTGATCGGTCTGATCATCTTCCCCATCATCGTCATGGTGATCTACTTGCTCGCGCGCGGGGAGGGAATGGCCAGGCGGCACACCGCGGAGATGCGCAGCGCACGTGATTCAACGGACCAGTACATCCAGTCAGTGGCAAGACGCGGGGCGCCCGCCGACCAGATCGCTTCCGCGAAAAAGCTGCTGGACTCCGGAGTGATCACGCAGGCCGAGTTCGACCGCCTGAAAGCCAAGGCCCTGGCCTGACACCCAGCCCCGCCGCCTCCCCGCGGAGGCGTAGGTCGGTGGATGCGGCGCGTGATCACTGTCGATCTTCTCATCATCTGGGCACTGGCCCCAGCCCGGACGCAGGCCAAGGCTGCCAACGCACCACAGCGATCCGGTTCCCCAACGGTCAGCTAACTCATCGGCGACGTCAGCCGCAGCCGGCGCTGTGTTCACGGGATCGGCTCAGCTGAAGCTCGCGAGAATCCAGGCTCGGACTCAGCGCCTGTTCCGGGGCAGTGACTGCCCGACGTGCCGGTTACCCGCCCGTTGTTACGGCACCGCCACTATGGAGTCGATGAGCAGAGCGGCGGACCAGCTGAAGTCGTCGGTCCCGTGTCCAGACCCGGTGGTGGGGTTGAAGTACTCATGCAATCCTGCTCGGTCGGTGAGTCGGAGCATATCGTCGGTAAGCTTCGTGGCCAGCTCGTCACGGCCGTGGGTGCGCAGTCCCTGGATGACCAGCCAGGTGGTGTTCAACCAGGTCGGGCCGCGCCAGTAGCGCTGGGCGTCGAACCGAACATCGGTCAGATCGAAGCTTGGCACCCCGTGGACTGTCTCGTCCTGAGCCCTGAACGCCTCGCCGGTCAACGTCGCGATGAGCGTGCGCACGAGCGAATCGGGCAGACCGGGCAGCACCAGAGGCAGCAGCCCTCCAACGGTCCGCTCAGTGAGCGCCTGCCCCGTGCGGGCATCCCTGGCGAAAAAGATTCCTCGTTGGTCCTGCCACAGCGCGCCGACCATCGCGTCGCTGATGCGGTCGGCTTCGGTGCGATGCGGTGCTGGGTCGGCTCCTAAGTGCTCGGCGATCTCGGCCAGCGCGAGCTCCGACCAGGCCCACAGTGCGTTGAAGCCGGGATCGACGACCAGGAACTCGCCCTCCGCGCGGACCCAGTCGTCGTCGTAGCCGTGGTCCCGGTAGGCCGAAGCCAGTCGGATGTAGCGTGCATAGTCCTCGTCGGTGGGGCGCTCACCGGCACCCGCGTGGGCCACGTCGCGGCGGGTGTGGGTCTCGAACAAACCAAGATCAACCGGTACGGCGCGCAACGGAGTGTCCCAGGCGGGTGAGTTGTCCAGCCCGGTCTCCCATGGGTGCACGACCGCGGCGAGGCCGTGCGGCCCGACGGCGCGGCGCTCCCGGAGGTAGCTGTTCTGGGCTACCAGCAACGGATAGATCCGCTCGGCGAAAGGCCGTCCCCGAGCGCCCAGTTGTCGCGTGAGCGCGGCGGCCGCAGGAGCGTGCACGGGAGGCTGGATGATCCCGGAGGTGGCAACCGGGGGATGCCCGTCGTGAGCGGAGGACCGCCAAAACGAAGGACCCGGAAAATACGCCTCATCGGGGACCGCCGGGTTGAACACGATGTGCGGGATCCGGCCGTCGAGCCACTGGCCGCCGCACAGGCTGAGGAGCTCGATCGCGCCCCGCCGCGGCACGCAGTGCTGCAGGCCCAGAGCGATGAACGCGGAGTCCCAGCTCCACTGGTGGGGATAAAGTCCTCGTGAGGGTACGGTCGAATGACCGCGCCAGTTGTTGATCAACACCTTGATCGCCTGACCGACCATCCGCTCTCGGTCGACAGCAGGGTACGCGCTGACCACGCTCAGGCCCACGCCAGCTGCCTCAGACGCGTGACCGCGACCGGCAGCACGTCGTCCACCGGCCCCGACAGACGGCACTCCAACGCCTGCTCGTCGGTATACGGGAGCGCCCAGATCGTGTGGAGCAGCGCCGACCAGTCCAAGTGACCAGCACCGGGTTCGAGCCGGTTGCTGTCGCTGAGCTGGACGTGCTTGAGCCACGGCCCCGCGTCGACCAATGCCCTCAGTGGGTCGGTCTCCTCGATGTTCATGTGGTAGGTGTCGGCGGCGATGCCGAAATGCCCCGAGCCGATCTCCTCACAGAGGGCCCGGGCCTGACCCAGCGTGTTGATCATGTGGTTCTCGTAACGGTTCAGCGGCTCCAGGGCGATCACCACCCCCTCGCGCGCGGCGTGCTCGGCCAGCCGCCCGAAGGCGTCGACCAGGATGGCGTGATCTTCGGCTCCGGACCGGGGCGAGACGAACGGGGGCAGCCGGGTGCTGAACATGCCGTACGAGGCGGGGGTCATGGCCAGCCGGCCGCCGATCTCGGCCATCACGCTGAGCTGGGAAGCCATCTGCTTGAGGGCGTCAGCTCGCTTGTCGGCATCGAAATCGCACACGAAGTGCAACATCTCCACGCAGACGGTGGGCATCGGTACTCCCGCGGCGGCCGCGGCCTTGAGATCGGGTAGCCGCGCCTCGAAGTTCAGGTCACCGGCCCCGCGGAGCTCGATGGCGTCGAATCCGAGCCGCTGGGCGTGCTCCCACTTCGCGATCATGGTGTCTCCCTGCAGGTACTGTTCCTGCACCGAGAGGCGGATCTGGTGTCTCACACAGCCTCCCGAAAGTCGAGAACAACCTGAAGCAGGTCTCCAGGCGGCTGGTCGATCAAGCGGTACGCCTCGGCGGCATCGAAAGCCGGAATCACGTGGCTGACAAGGGGCAGGGGATCCATCCGGCCAGTGGCACACAGCTTCATCACTGTCTCGTGCAGTCGTTCCCTGGTCCAGCGGCTGCTGAGTCCCGGCGGGACCGCCCCGATCTGAGAAGAGACGATGGTGATCCGGTTGTGGTGAAACTCCTCACCGAGGGCCAGCGCGGATGCCGGTCCCTGATAGAACCCAGCGGCGACCACCATGCCGCCCACCCCGGCCACGCGGATGGCCTGGTGCAGGGCGGGGTAGGCGCCGGTCAGCTCGATCACTCGGTCTGGTCCGCGGCCGGCGGTCTGCTCCCGCATCAGCAGGGCCAGGTCTCCGTCCTGCGCGGGAAACGCCTTGGCGCCGAACTCTTCGGCCAGTTTCAGCCGGTGCGGCATGGTGTCGACGGCCAGCACGTCGTTGCCCTGGGCGACCAGCAGCTGGGTGGCGAGCAGCCCGATCACCCCGAGACCGAAGACCGCGACGCTCTCCCCGACGCAGGCCCCCGTGGCCAGTACGGCGTTGAGCGCTACGGCTCCGACGCGGTCGAAGGTGCCGACGATCGGGTCGAGCTCGGCGGGCAGCTGATGGCCGGCCAGCCGGTCGGCGGGGAGCACGGCATGGGAGCGGTGGCCCCAGATGCCCCACACCATGTCGTCGACGGCAATGCCGTGGGTCTCCGTGCCGAGGGCTTCGACGGCGCCGACCTCGGAATAGCCCCAGACGTCAACCGGATAGGAGAAGGTGGCCTGACCGGGCTGGAACAGCCCAGCCTCGGGATCCCATTGCTTCTGCAGGTAGGGGTTGCTGCCGCGGTACGTGGTCAGCTCGGTGCCTGCCGAGATTCCGGAGTACAGGGTCCGCACCCGCACCTCACCCGCACCAGGCTGAGGGGCTGGGTAGTCGCGCAGCTCGACCTGGTATGGCTGATTGAGTTGGACGAGGTAAGCCATGGACTACTTCTCGGCCCCCGCCGTCAATCCGCCGGTGAGCAACCGTTCGGTGGCGAAGAAGATGATAATGATCGGCAGCGTGAGCACGACCGATCCGGCCATCAGCACCGTTGTGGGGACCTCCACGCTACCCGACAGCTGGGACAGCCCGAGGGACACCGTCCAACGCTCTCGGCGGTCGACCAGGAAGAGCAGGGCGAACAGGAACTCGTTCCAGGCGATCATGAACACGAAGAGGCCGGTGGACATGATCGACGGCATGGCCAGCCGGAGACTGATCCTGCCCAGCACGCCGAGCCGCGTCAGCCCGTCCACCATGCCGGCCTCCTCCACCGATTCGGGCACGGTCTCGAAGTAGTTGCGCAGCATGTAGATCGCCACCGGCACAGTCTGGGCGGTGTAGACGATCACCAGGCCCACCAGCGAGCCGCGCAGCCCGATCCGGGTGAAGCCGACGAACAGCGGGATGGCCATCAAGATCGCCGGGAACAGATAAGCCGCCAGGAAGATCCCACTGACCTGTCGCCGACCGAAGAACGGCAGCCGGGCGATCGCGTACGCACCGGGAATGCCGATCAGCAACGCCAACGCGACCGAAGCCAACGCAACCATTCCGCTATTGGCCAGGAAGGTGCCGAAGCCCTGGCCGCCGCTCTCCGTGGAGGACAGCACGTCGACGTAGGTCTGCAAAGTGAACTCCGACGGGCTGACCCAGAGTGAGCCCGGGTCCTGCAGCAACGCTTCGATGGGTTTCACGCTCAGCAGCAGCATGTAGTAGAACGGCACCAGCGTTGCGAGCAGGAATCCGACGATCACCACCCAGCGAAGGATGCCGAAACCGCGTCGCTGCACCCGGTCCCAGGTCACCGGCGGCTTGGTTCTCGGCGGCGGCTTGACGGGCTGGGTGCCGGTTGCGCTGACGGTCGAGGTACTCATGCCTTCTCTCCTCGGCGCCGCAGAATGACCAGATAGACCGCCAGCAGAGCCACCAACACCAACGCCATCATCACCGACTGGGCGGCGGCGGTGCCCACGTTGCGTTGCACGGTCAAGAAGGTGTAGATCTTCACGCTGGCCACGCCGGTGCCGGCGGCACCACCGGTCAGTAGGAAGATGTCGTCGAACTCGTTGAACGTCCAGATCGTGCGCAGCATGGCCAGCAACCCGATGATCGGCACCAGCTGGGGAAAGACGATGTGCCAGAAGTTCTGCCACGGTGTCGCCCCGTCCACCAGGGATGCCTCCTCCGGCTCGTACGACATCGCCTCGAGCCGCGCCATCAAGAACAAGAACGCGAACGGGAAGTAGCGCCAGCCCTCGAACACGATCACGGTCAGCAATGCGGTGGGCACCGGAATTTCGAGGCCGAGCAGGCTCACCTCTCCACGGGCCTGAGACAGGAAGGGAACGGGCCGCTCCCAGCCGAGGAAGCGCTGCCCGAACACGTTGACGATGCCGAACTGGGGATTGAGCATCGTCTTCCAGATGAAGGTGACGGCGACCACCGGGGCGACGTAGGGCAGCAGCATGGCGGCGCGGACGAACGTCCGTCCGCGGAACGGCTTGCGCAGCGCGATCGCGGCCAGCAGCCCGAGGCCGATGGCCAAGACCACCGAACCGACGGTGTAGACGAAGGTCACGACCAAGCTGGCCCAGAAAGCGCCGGACCCGAGCACCCGCTCATAGTTGGCGAGCGTCAGCGGCTGGAACAGGGGGGCGGTGCCCACGTCGATCAGTCGCAGCCGTTGAAACGAGATCAAGATCGACCACAGCAGCGGGATGATCACAATGACCAGCACGATGATCAGCGTCGGGGACATCAGCCACCCACCCAAGCGGGCCTCGCGCTGGCGAAGCGTGCGGCGCTTGCCCGTCGAGCCGACCGCTCGTCGACGTTTCTCTACGGCCACGGCCATGCTCGGTCTCCTTCGTCGGGTGAAAGGGCTATACGCCGAGGTCGGTCTTCACGGTCTCGGCCGCCACCTGTGCCTCCTCAGTGGCATCCGACGTGCTGATGTCGGAATTGATCATGAGGGCCAGGGTCTGCGGGACGATGTACTGCCCGGCCACCACAGCGGCCAGCTGCCCCTGGCCCACGTCGAACCCCCACCGGCGGAACGAGTCAGGGCTGGCGGCGATGGCCGCCAGCACCTCGGGCGGATACGTCTTCGCCAGCGGCTCCTTCCGGTCCACGCCGGCATCAAGCTTCGTCCACGCCTCGGCGTAGGCGGTCGGGTTGTCGGCGTTCCCGGCACGCACCGGCACCTTGCCCTCCGGAGAGATCGCCAGCCAGTCGACATAGCCGTCGCTCATCATGTACTTCACCAGGTCTTGGGCCCTCGGTGAGGCGTCCCGGATCACGTTCCAAGACACGATTTCGCCGTAGGCCGCCGGTGTCTCACTCAGCGGGCCCGCCATGGTGGTGAGGATGCCGGTGTTCTTGGCCAGCCACTTGGGATCGTTCTTGCACTCCGCGCAGGTGGGCAATGCGTCGTCGCGCAGCCCCGCCAGTTCATCAAGCAGGAACGAGGACCAGACGACCATCGCCGCCTCACCGGCGAAGTAGTTGGCCCGGGTGGTGTCGGCATCCTGATTGCCCGGCGCGGAGGTGGTCTTGATCAGGTTCGAAAAGTACCCGAACGCCTCCTCGCACTCTCGGCTGGTCAAGGTGATGTCAGCCTGCTCGTTGACCAGCTCGCAGTTGTTGGCCAGAGCGATCTGCTCGAAGGTCTGCTGGGTGAAGGAGTCGGACGGGGCCGTGCCGGCCACGAAGCCGACTTGGCGGCCCTTGTGCAGCGCGGAGGCAGCCTTCTGGATGTCGGCGTAGGTCTTCGGCTCGGGCAGTCCGGCCGCGGCGAAGAGATCCTTGCGGTAGAACAACAGCTGAGCGAACCCGTCACTCGGCACGGACAATTGACGCCCGTCCTCACTCGTCAGCTCCAGGGCCCGAGACGAGAACGTGTCTCTGCCCAAGTCGGTCACGATCTGCCCGGCCGCATCGGTGTTCAGCAGGTCGTCGGTGAGCAGCTGGCTCATTCCGTTCAACGACAGGGCCCCGATCAGGTCGGGCAGATCGCCCGCGGCGGCGGCCGAGGTCAGCACGGTCACCAGCTGGTCCTCACCGACGGCAACCAGATCGACGGTGGCGCCGTTCTGCGCTGCCCAACCGTCAATGATCTTTTTCTGAGCCGCGACCCGGTCGGCCTGATCCTCGGTGGTCCAGACGGTCAGGGCATTCGGGTCATCCGGCTGGTCCGACGGCCTGGAGCAGCCGGCCATCGCCAGCAGGAGGACCACCGCCGCGGCGACGAGTAAACGTACTGCGCGCACGACCACCCCTTCGACTGGAGGAAGACGGCCGGTTCCGTTCAGTCAAAGGTCAGGGACCAGCCACCGGCGTATCTCGAACATTCAAGCCGTATTTACGTTGTATAGCAATGACGGGTTGGACACCATCTCTGACATAACTGAGTCCGTGACTTAATAGATATTCCCCGGGAGCGAGCATTTCGGCGCCTCGGACGTCGCGAGTGTCCACGGCCTCGGGACGTGAAAGAGATGGTCATGAATGAGCAAACCAGTCCCCATGCGCTGCTCCAGCGGTTGCGGACGCGGTAGCCACGAGCAATCAGCTGCCGCGGGCAACCGGGCTGGCCCGATCAACGGCCGATCTGGCGTTGTCGCACCCGAGGACCGCGAGTCGCACCCCATCGGGTCGAAGGCGGCCTCGGACAATATCTGTTGCCATCAAGAAGAAGTCCGTGAGACGGAGGCGTGGGCAGCGCTGGCCACCAACGCGACCGCCCGTTGGTACGCCCAAACCCGATAGGGCAGCCAGGCTGAGCTTTGCTCGTGACTCTCAGCCGAGTCCTCGGCTGAGACGGTGTCTGCCTAGGCGAGGGCCTTCGCTTTCAGCTGGTCGAACTCGGCCTGAGTGATCGTCCCGGAGTCCAGCAGTGCCTTGGCGGAGGCGATCTGATCGGCGGGGGCGCTCCGAGCGGCCACCGACTGGATGTACTCGTCGGTGGACTGACGCGCGCCGCGCAGGGCGGCCGCGTGCCGCTCCGCCATTCCCTTCCCTCGGGCGATCAGGTAGATCAAGATCATCAGCCACGGAAACAGAATGAGTCCGATCACCCATAACGCCTTCGCCCCTCCGCCCAGGTCGGGGTCTCGGAACAGGTCACCGAAGATCTGGAACAACAACATGAGGAAGCACACAAAGAAGAAGCTCCAGATCAGGAGCCACAGAAAGTCCCCGAAGTCCATCATTTTTCCCTTCAGCTCGGGCCACGACGCGATTCAGAATGTAGCGCCCCCAGGCCCACGACGCTGGACGCGACCAGCGCCGCGCGTGTCGACGCTGGTGGTCGATGTCTGCGTCCATCAACCGGCGGTAGCGGTCCAACCCGGTCACGGCTCCTCGGTGGGACGGCCAAATCGACGAACACGCTCCTGAGTCCGTGATCGAGAACGCCGCCAACCAGAAACCATCTGGTGATCTCCGTAGAGACCACCAGATGGTTCGTGCTGCCGGTTTCAGCGACGCGCCCGCACCGCCGCCATCGGGATGAGGAAGGCGATGACCAGCCCGATCAGCAGGTTGAGCGCGGCCAGGGCGGCCTGCGAGACGATGGCGACCGGCACGGTGAACGGAAGCAGCACAGCGAGAGCGGTGCCGACCGCGGCCAGTGCGCCGTAGTAGGTCGTCGGGTGCGGAGCGACATGGAGTATCAGGTTGTAGAGCGCGGACGCGCCGATCACGATGGCCGCGGTGACCAACGCGTACGCCGTCACATCGAGCGGATGGCTGCTCGAGACGAGTACCGGAATGTCCAACACGCTGCGGATCAACAACAGCCCGACCAAGGCGGACATGGCCGCGATGGCGGCGGTCAGACCGGCGCCGACCCAGAACCGAATCTGGTCGATGCCGGCCCGGTAGTTGGCGGTTCTCGTGATGAGTGCCGGGGCGGCAGAGTCCGTGCTGGTCGGCGTCACCGTGCCCGCGGATCCGCCGTGGTAGCTGCGGGACTCGTTGATCATGGTGCTCATACTGTTCACTTCTTTCGAACGGTTCTGCGTCGGCCCTGCGCCGGCGACATCTCTACGGTCGCATCGAGCGCGTCACCCGGCCATCGATCGATCGGCCGGGTGTGCCGGTCGACTCCTGTGTCCACCGATCGGTGGATCGAATCTCAGCCGCTCGATCGGCTGATCGGCCGACCCCGGTGCCGTCGCTCTGCCGGGATAGTTGAGATGTCGGCGGGAACGAGATCCGTCAGGACAGGATGATCAAGGAGTCAGGTCGATGAAGAGCAACAAGATCAACACCGATACGGGGGTCTCCGTGGTGGTCATGATGGTCCTCGGCCTGGTGACCGTCGGCGGCATGTTGGCCGCGATGGTTGCTTCAGGATCATCCTCCCGCCGGCATCCGTCAGATGGCGGCTGAGAGGGGATCAGCCGACCATCGCCGGTGGCTCGCCGTGGGGGACGGCGGGCCAGCGCGGTAGGCCAGCCGCCGGGGGACGGAAGGCCAATCAGGGGACGCCAGCTGATCGGGGGACAGCTGACATCGGGGAACGGCCCGTCGACGGGGAACGGCGAGCCGGCTCCAAGCGGGCCCGTCGAGGGGGACGGCGGGCCGGCAACAGGCGGGCGAGGGTCGCGGGGGGGCGACACCTCGCCCGTTCTGCGTCCGCGCGTTCAGACCGGAGCGGGCTGAGGGATCGCGGGGACGTCGACGTCGACGACCGTGCCGTGCGGCTGGCCGTCGGAGAACCGGAGGTGCCCGCCCGCCGCCTCGAGGCGGATCCGGTGCGAGGCCACGCCCAGATGCTTGGCGGCCAGCCGCCGATCAAGATCGACACCGGCCATGCCTTTGCCGTTGTCGCTGACGCGCAACCGGGCCGTCTGACCGTCCAGCCTGAGACTCACCGCCGCTCGATCGGCCTCGGCGTGCTTGACGACGTTGGTGATCAGTTCGCGGGCGGTGTTCAACAGCAGCGCATCGGCCGAAGTCCGTGTCGTCGCCGGCCACTGATCGACATCGAGATCGACGATCAGGTCGCCGCGTCCCTCCGCAGTCGTCGCGACGTCTCGGAGCGCCGCCGCGAGGCCTGCCGACTCGACCACCGCGGGATGCAGCTGAGCCATCGTGGAGCGCAGCAGGCGAGATGATTCGGCCAGCGCAAAATCGATCCGGTCCCAGGACTCCGAGCTGCCGGGATCCCCCCGGACGTCCTCGAGATCCTGCCGCGCGGCCAGGACGTACTGCAACGCTCCGTCGTGAAGTCCCTCGGCCAGGTCACGCTGCTCCCGTTCCTCGACCGTCAACAGTTCCCCGACCAGCTCGGCGCGATCGCCGGCCAGCTGTCCGATGGTCAGCACCCGGGAACGCTGTAGACGAGACAGCAGGACACAGCCGATTCCGACACCCGCCAACAGGGCGGTGCGGAGAATCGGTGACGAGATCGGTTCGATCTCCGATTCGCGGGTGATCAGGCTCGCCACCAGGTAGACCACGACGGCCGGCCCGACCGCCGCCCCACAGACCCACGGGCTCAGCTGGGTGGCGGCGATCACCGGAAGGAGGAAGAACCCGTTGATCAACAGGTACGCCGTCCACGACAGCGGGTCGGCATCGGCGGCGACCAGCGTCACCGCCGCGATCGCCACGACGTCGACGAGGACGGCGAGCCAGACGTACCGCAGCATCCTTCGGCCGCCGGCCCTGACCAGGACACTGACGACCACGCTCCAGCTCCCGTACAGCGCGACGATCACCCAACACAGGGCCAGATCCTCGATCGGAGGCTCGAAGACCAGCACCGCGGCCAGGAAGGCGACCAGGACCAACCGCAGCAGCCGCTGCACCCGGGCCCCGCGATAGGCGTGATCGATGATCACGTCGCCGATCTGGGGTTGTCGCGCCAGCTCGACCAGCGTCAGTGGACGGCGGGCGTCGGACACGGCCGACGGTCCTCTCGGGAGATCATTCGAGCAGACCGCGGCGCATGCCTTCGGCCACCGCTGCGGCTCGGTCGGAGACGCCGAGTTTCTCGTACAGCCGCTGGGTGTGGGTCTTGACCGTGCTGGCACCGAGGAACAGTTCGCCGGCGAGTTGGGGGATGGACAGTCCGCGGGCGAAACCCCGCAACACCTGCTGCTCGCGTTCGCTCAACGCGACGCCGGGCCCCTCGGCCCTCATCCGGATCTGATCGGCGAGACCGACGGCCAGCTCGGGCGGGACCACCGTCCCGCCCCGGGCCACCCGCAGGACGGCGTCGACGATCTCGGCCCGACGCGCATCCTTGGCCAGGTAACCCTTGGCGCCCAGTTCCAGCGCCCGGTAGACCAGAGCACTGTCGGTCAGGGCGGACAGCAGCAGGGCCTTGGTCGGGAGACCGTCCCGGACGATCGCCTGCACCATGGCCAGGCCGTCGAGATCCGGCATCTGGTAATCCAGAACGGCCACGTCCGGCCGTTCGCGGCGGATCAGCTCCAGCCCCTCGTGGCCACCCTCCGCCTCGCCGACGACATCGAGATAGCCGCTCTGGCGCAGGCCACGAGTCAGCCCGTCCCGGAAGAACGGGTGATCATCGACGATCACCACCGTGGCCTTCGCTGCCCCGGTGCTGCGGCCGGCCGGTGCGGAGTCACCGCCGACGGATCGATTCTGTCCCGACGACTCCGCGTCCACGCCGGACCCCTTCCGGAGGCTGTCAACTCGACCGCGCCGAATTTACGGCGGCAGGAGAATCGTAATCTCATCGACCGGGATGGGCCACGAACAAACCGCGGATCGCGACCGCCCGATCACGGAGCTGTGCGTCACCACCCAAGTCGGCTTGATCCGGATCGCCCTGGGTTGTCAGGCTGGGTCGATGGTCGAGATCAGCTACGTGCAGGGAGACATCACCGAGCAACAGGTCGACGCGATCGTCAACGCCGCCAACTCGAGCCTGCTGGGCGGCGGCGGCGTGGACGGGGCCATCCACCGCCGGGGCGGCCAGGAGATCCTGACCAAGTGCCGGACGATCCGAGAGCACGACTATCCCGACGGTCTCCCGGTCGGGCAAGCCGTCGCCACCACCGCCGGCCACCTGCCGGCCCGCTGGGTGATACATACAGTCGGTCCGACCTGGGCGAAGACGAAGGACAAATCGCCGCTGCTCACCTCGTGCTATCTGAGCTCGCTCGCCGTCGCTGACCGGCTCGGTGCGGAGACGGTCGCGTTTCCGGCCATCTCAACCGGGGTCTACCGCTGGCCGATGGACGACGCCGCCCGGATCGCCCACGAGGCCGTCCGAAGCGCGAAGACACAGGTTCGCGAGGTCGTCTTCGTGCTGTTCGACCGGGCGGCGTACGACACCTTCCGCAGAGCGGGCTGACCCGAATTCAGGTTCCGACCAGGGTCGGCCGGGCCTTGTCCACGGTGGTGGTGTCCACAACCATGGAAGTCATGCGCACCCTACTCAACATCATCTGGTTCATCTTCAGCGGTTTGTGGCTATGGCTCGCCTACATGTTGGCCGGGGTGCTCTGTTGCATCCTCATCGTCACCATTCCCTGGGGGATCGCCTCGTTCCGGATGGCGAACTACTCCGCATGGCCGTTCGGGCGGCAAGTCATCGAGAAGCCGACCTCTGGCCTCGGTGCGCTGCTGGGCAACATCGTCTGGTTGGTCATCGCCGGCTGGTGGATCGCGCTCACTCACATCGTGACGGGAATCGCCCTGTGCATCACGATCATCGGCATCCCGATGGCCATCGCCAACTTCAAGCTGATCCCGATCGCCCTGATGCCGCTCGGCAAGGAGATCGTGCCCAAACTCTGACCCTTCGACAAGCTAGGGCAGCGTCGTCCGGGCCCGTTCGAACGCGGCGATGGCGCGATCGAGGTCGACTCGGGTGTGGGCGGCCGACATCTGGGTGCGGATCCGAGCCTTTCCGCGCGGCACCACCGGAAACGAGAAGGCCCGTACATAGATCCCGTCCGCAAGCAACCGATCGGCCATGGCCGCCGCCTCGACCGCGTCTCCGACCATCACCGGCACGATCGCATGGTCGGATTCCGGGATGTCGAAGCCACGCACAGTCATTTCCCGGCGGAAGTACCTCGTGTTGTCCCGCAGTGCGGCCAACAGATCACCGGAGGATTCCAGCAGGTCCAAGGTCGCGATGCCGGCCGCCGCGATGGAGGGAGCCAACGAGTTCGAGAAGAGGTACGGCCGGGAACGCTGCCGCAGCATGTCCACCATCTCCGAGCGGGCGGCCGTGTAGCCGCCCGACGCCCCACCCAGTGCCTTACCCAGGGTCCCGGTGACCACGTCCACCCGGTCGCGGACGCCGAACAGCTCCGGAGTGCCGGCTCCGGTCGGGCCCACGAAACCGACGGCGTGCGAGTCGTCGACCATGACCAACGCGTCGTGGGTTTCGGCCAGCTCGACGATGCGGTCGAGCGGGGCGACGAAGCCGTCCATCGAGAACACCCCGTCAGTGGCGATCATGCGGTATCGCGCCCCGGCCGCTGCCTCCAGCTGGGCCTCCAGATCCGCCATGTCCCGGTTCCGGTACCGGTAGCGGGCCGCCTTGCACAGCCGTACGCCGTCGATGATGCTGGCATGGTTCAACTCGTCGGAGATGATCGCATCCTCCGGGCCGAGCAGGGTCTCGAACAGGCCGGCGTTGGCGTCGAAGCAGGACCCGTACAAGATCACGTCCTCGGTGCCGAGGAATTCGGCCAGCCGACCCTCCAGCTCCTTGTGGATCGCCGCGGTGCCGCAGATGAAGCGCACCGACGCCATCCCGAAGCCCCACCGATCCAGGGCCCGCTGGGCCGCGGTGATCATGGCCGGATGATCGGCCAGCCCCAGATAGTTGTTGGCGCAGAAGTTCAACACCGACTCGTCGGCGACCCGGATCTCCGCTGCCTGCGGAGTGGTCAGCACGGACTCGTACTTGTACAACCCTTCGGTCTTCAGCTGCGCCAGATCGGCCCGCAACTGGTCCTTGATCACGCCGTACATGTCATCCCTCGTCCCAGTCCATGATCACTTTGCCGGAGTGCCCGTCGCGGGCGGTGGCGAACGCCGCGACGTGGTCGCGGTAGGAGAACCGGTCGGTGATCACCCCGGAGATGTCGAGGCCGCCCTGGACCAGGACCGACATCGCGTACCAGGTCTCGAACATCTCCCGGCCGTAGATTCCCTTGATCGTCAACATGTTCAGCACCACCGTGGCGAAGTCGACGTTGATCTCCTCGGCCGGGAGACCGAGCATCGCGATTCGACCGCCGTGGGTCATCTGGCTGATCATGTCCCGCAGCGCCGCCGGGCTGCCCGACATCTCCAACCCGACGTCGAAGCCCTCGCGCATACCGAGATCGCGTTGCGCCTCGGCGAGGCTGGTCCGGGTGATGTCCACGGCCTTGGTGACCCCCAACTTCTCGGCCAGGGCGAGCCGCTCCTGGCTCACGTCCGTGATCACCACGTGCCGCGCCCCGGCGTGCTTGCACACCATCGCGGCCATGATCCCGATCGGACCGGCCCCGGTGACCAGCACGTCCTCGCCCAGCATCGGAAAGGTCAAGGCGGTGTGGACGGCGTTGCCGAAGGGATCGAAGATCGCCGCGACATCGTTGGGCACGGGGTCCTTGTGCACCCAGACGTTCCCCGCCGGCAGGGCGACGTACTCGGCGAACGCTCCGTCGAGCTGCACTCCGATGGCTCGGGTATGGATGCACAGATGACGGCGGCCCGCGCGGCAGTTGCGGCACCGGCCACAGACCACGTGGCCCTCGCCGCTGACCCGGTCCCCGATCGCCACTTCGGTCACCGAGGAGCCGACGTCGGCCACCACACCGGAGAACTCGTGGCCGACCGTGACCGGCACCGCGACCGCTTTCTGGGCCCATGCGTCCCAGGCTTCGATGTGCAGGTCCGTCCCGCAGATGCCGGTGGCGGAAACCTTCACCAGAACGTCACCGGGTCCGATCTGCGGAACGGGGATGTCGACCAATTGCAGGCCCGCGACCGGCGCCGACTTCACCAACGCCAGCACCTGTCTCCCCTCTCTTGCCCGCGCCAGACCGCTTCCCAACCCACCCTACGGCGCAGCCCTGAACCGAGTCGTAACCCGCAAGACACTCGACCGTCACGGCGTGTCCTCACCATAGGTAGTGAGGTCCTCGCGCAGACTGAGGGCAGCTGTTCTGGCGCCCTGCCGGGTATGAGCCGGCAGGGTGTTCTCGTGTGCTGAGGCATTCGAGGTAGCACACTGACTACGTGACGGTCAGCGTGTTCGACCTCTTCAGCATCGGCATCGGCCCTTCCAGCTCGCACACCGTCGGCCCGATGCGGGCCGCCCGGATGTTCGTCACCGGCTTGGAGGACGCCGTTCTCGACCGGGTCACCCGGGTCCGCGCCGAACTCTTCGGTTCGCTGGGTGCGACCGGGCACGGTCACGGCAGTTACAACGCGGTGCTGTGGGGTCTCGAGGGTGAGGATCCGGACACCGTCGACACCAAGCTCGGTCCGCTCCGTGCCGCCGAAGTCTGCGAAAGCGGCCGAATCAAGCTCGCGGGCCGACACCAGATCGCCTTCCATCCCGACGCCGACCTCGTGCTGCACCGCCGCCGCTCCTTGCCGTACCACCCGAACGGAATGGTCTTCACCGCCTGGAGTGACGACGCGGTCGTAGCCGAACGCACCTACTACTCCATCGGCGGCGGGTTCGTCGTCGGCAGCGACACCGAGGGCCATCCTGTGGTGGTTCCCGACCCGACGCCGGTTCCCTACCCGTTCAGCACCGGCCGGGAACTGTTGGACCGCTGCCACCAGATCGACGGCCGAATCTCCGATGTCGCGCTGGCCAACGAGTGCGCCCGCCGCACCGAGAACGAGGTCCGGGACGGTTTGCTCCGGATCTGGGCCGTCATGACGGAATGCGTCCAGAACGGCTGCGCCGCCACGGGGACTCTGCCGGGCGGGCTCAAGGTGCGGCGCCGGGCCGCCGAACTCAACGCCCGGCTGATCAACGGGGCCGGGCGCTTCCGAGACCAGGTCGATCCGCTCGCGGCCATGGATTGGGTGACCCTCTGGGCGCTGGCGGTCAATGAGGAGAACGCGTCCGGAGGTCGGGTGGTCACGGCGCCGACCAATGGGGCGGCGGGGATCATCCCGGCGGTCCTGCACTACGCCGTCCAGTTCGTACCGCACGTCGACGACGACGCCATCGTCCGATTTCTCCTGGTGGCCGGCGCGCTCGGGTCCATCTACCAGCAGACGGCCTCGATCTCCGGGGCCGAGGTCGGCTGCCAGGGCGAGGTCGGCACCGCCTGCTCGATGGCCGCCGGAGCCCTGGCGGAGCTCATCGGCGGGACTCCGGAGCAGGTGGAGAACGCGGCCGAGATCGGGATGGAGCACCACCTCGGCCTGACCTGCGATCCGGTCGGCGGTCTGGTCCAGATCCCGTGCATCGAGCGCAACGCGGTGGCCTCGGTCAAGGCCATCACCGCGGCGCGGCTGGCCCTCTACGGCGACGGCCGGCACACCGTCAGCCTGGACCAGGTGATCAAGACCATGATGGAGACCGGGGCCGACATGAAGGTCAAATACAAGGAGACCGCGCGCGGCGGACTCGCGGTGAACATCGTCGAGTGCTGAGTGTGCGCGGTGCCCTGAGCCTGCTTGAGGGCTGAGCGCTTCCGAGACGCCGGCCAAGCCGCGGCGACGGCCATGACAGCATGTCGGCCGTGAAACGCACCGTCGGCACTCGGATCGACTTGACGTTGTCGGGATCTACGCGGCTGATCTTCAGCGTCGCGGGGGCCGCTTGCCTGCCGCTGACGGACGAGCGACTCGACATCACGATCGACGGCCGTCGGCAGGAGCCGACGGAGATCCGTGACGGGCACGGCACCCGGCTGCACGCCGTACGGGCGGAGGGCAGCCAGCTGACGCTGGTCTACCGAGGCGTCGTCGACGGCATGGCCGACCCGGCGTCGGTCAACGACATCGACCCCATCACCTACCTGCGGCCGAGCCGGTACTGCGAGTCCGACAGTCTGGGGCCCACCGCGGCCAGCGAGTTCGCGGGTCTCCACGGGCATGACCTGCTGGACGCCGTCGTCCGGTGGGTCAACGAGAAACTCACCTACGTCACCGGTTCCAGCCTGCCGACCGACGGCGCCGTCCGTACGCTCCTGGGGCGGCAGGGGGTGTGCCGGGACTTCGCCCACCTGTCCATCGCTTTACTCCGGGCGCTCAACGTGCCGGCGCGGATGGCCGCCGTCTACGCCCCCGGGTTGAGTCCGATGGAGATGCACGCGGTCGCCGAGGCGCTGGTCGACGACCGGTGGTGGGTGGTCGATGCGACCCGGCTGGCCCCTCGGCAGAGCCTGCTCCGGGTCGCCACGGGGCGCGACGCCGCCGACACGGCCTTCCTCACGAGCTACGGCCCGGCCACGCAGCTCGACACCCTCGAGGTCACCGCTGTCGTCGACGAGTTCGCCCTCGACGACGCGGAGACGCTCACCGAACTGCGCTGAGCCCGGCAGCCCACCGGTCGGCCTGAGCGTCTCCCAGCTCGAGCGGCCAGACACGCCGATTTTCCGGGTTTCGGCTCGTGTCAGCCAGCTCAAGCTGGGAAACGTGTGGCAGCTCGACGGCGCCATCCGAGCCGCTGAAACGGCCGGCCGGAGGGCCCGTCCTTGCTGGGACGGGCTCGGCATGCGAGTCTTACCTCGTTATTTCCACTACGGATCGTCGGGCACGTACCTGCCCGTGGAAAGGAAGTGTGGCGTGGCCACAGTAAGTTTCAGTGACGCAACTCGCGTCTACCCGGGTGCAGATCACCCATCCGTCGACAAACTCAATCTGGACATCGGCGACGGCGAATTCATGGTCTTGGTCGGACCCTCCGGTTGCGGCAAGTCCACTTCGCTCCGGATGCTCGCCGGTCTGGAAGAGGTCAACTCCGGCAGCATCTTCATCGGTGACCGCGATGTGACCGACCTGCCGCCGAAGGACCGTGACATCGCCATGGTCTTCCAGAATTACGCGCTCTATCCCCACATGACCGTGGGTGACAACATGGGCTTCGCGCTCAAGATGGCCGGGGTCCCCAAGGACGAGCGCCAGCAGCGCGTGCAAGAAGCCGCTCACCTGCTCGGTCTCGAGGACTTCCTCAACCGGAAGCCGAAGGCCCTCTCCGGTGGCCAGCGTCAGCGCGTCGCCATGGGCCGGGCCATCGTCCGTTCCCCGCAGGTCTTCTTGATGGACGAGCCGCTGTCGAACCTCGACGCCAAGCTGCGGGTGTCCACCCGCACGCAGATCGCGGCCCTGCAGACCCGCCTCGGAGTCACCACCGTCTACGTGACCCACGATCAGGTCGAAGCCATGACCATGGGCGACCGGGTGGCGGTGCTCAAAGACGGTCTGCTGCAGCAGTGCGACACCCCGTTGAACCTGTACGACAAGCCGCGGAACCTCTTCGTGGCCGGGTTCATCGGCTCCCCGGCCATGAACCTGATCGAGGGTGACGTGGCCGCCGACGGGATCCACATCGGCGACTACGTGGTTCCGGTGCCGCGCGACACGCTGGCCAAGGCGGCGAACGAGAAGCGGCTCACCCTGGGCATCCGGCCGGAGAACTTCGAGCTGGGTGAGGGCAACGACGGCATCGGGATCGACGTCGCCGTGGTCGAGGAGCTGGGCGCGGACGCCTTCCTGTACGGGACGGTCACCGGGCTGAGCGACGAGGAACGGCTCGTCGCGCAACAGATCACCGCGCGCATCTCGTCCCGGACGCCACCGGAGCGGGGCTCGACCGTTCGGCTCAAGATCGACCCGGAGCACGTACACGTGTTCTCCCAGGCCGACGGCAGCCGGATCTCCCCCGACAACGTCTTGGGACGTGCCTCCGACATTCGCTGATTCAAGCCGCTTCGGCCCTCCGCAACGATGCGGAGGGCCGAACGCTTTTCCGGACCGTCCGCAGCGGCTGACAAGATGGTCCAATGCCCCGGTTCCTGTCCGCCCAGCCCGACACCCGGTTGATCACCCTGCCGTGGGAGACCCCGCTAGCCGAGTGGCCGGCGGAGAATCTGGTCGCGTTGCCGCGCGGTATCTCTCGGCACGTGGTCCGCTTCGTCCGGGTCGGACACCGGGTGTACGCGTGCAAGGAGGTTCTCGAGCACCTGGCTCTGCACGAGTACCGGTTGCTGCGGGATCTCACCCGGCTGGACACGCCGTCCGTGGAGGCCGTCGGGGTGGTCACCAACCGGCTCGACCGGCGCGGGCTGCCGTTGGATCCCGTCCTCATCACCGACCACCTGCAGTTCTCCCTTCCCTACCGGTCGCTGTTCAGCCGCGGCGTCCGACAGGACACCGTCAACCGGCTGGTCGACGCCATGGTGGTGCTGCTGGCCCGGTTGCACCTGATCGGCTTCCTCTGGGGAGACGTCTCGCTCTCCAACACCTTGTTCCGCCGGGACGCCGGGGCCTTCGCCGCGTACCTGGTCGACGCCGAGACCGGCGAACTGCACGAGCAGTTGACCAACGGCCAGCGCGAGCACGACCTGACCATCGCCCGGACCAACCTGTTCGGTGAGTTCTGTGACCTCGAGGCGGGCGGACTGCTCGACGAGGCCCTCGATCCCCTGGTGCTGGTGGAGACGATCGAGAACCGTTACCGCGAACTGTGGTCCGAGCTCACGGGCGCGGAGGAGTTCGACGGCAGCGAGATGCACCGGATCGAATCGCGGGTCCGGCGCCTCAACGCCCTGGGGTTCGACGTCGCCGAACTGGACATCACCACCGACTTCGCCGGATCGACCATCCGGATCCAGCCGAAGGTGGTCGACGCGGGGCACCACTCGCGCCGGCTGCTCCGGCTCACCGGACTGGACACCGAAGAGAACCAGGCCCGCCGGCTGCTCAACGACCTCGACTACTACCGGGCCCGCACCGATCAGCAGGGAGCCGACGAGGCGATCGTGGCCCACCAGTGGCTGACCGAGCGGTTCGAGCCGGTGGTGAGCTCGGTGCCCGCCGAGTTGCGGTCCAAGCTCGAGCCGGCCGAGCTGTATCACGAAGTCCTCGAACACCGCTGGTTCGAGAGCGAGCGGGCCAATCGGGAGATCCCGATCTTCGATGCCGCGAGCAGCTACATGGACACGGTGCTGAGCGGGCTGCCCGACGAGGCGCTGGCCGTCTCCTCCCTCGAGTCGATGGGGCCGCTCGCCAACCCGTACGACCCGTCGCAGGGTTTCGTCGACGAGTTCGCGGAAAAACCGTACGACCCGTGGGAGGACGAGGACACCACCGAGGAGACCGAAGAGGCCCACCCCGAGTACCTGGACATCGCCTCGCTGCGTACTCGGGCCACCAAGCCGACGCCTGCGCCTTGAGCCGAACGGCGGAGCTCAACCCGGACGAAGGGCTGACCACACGATGCCGACCGACCTTTTTCTGATCCGCCACGGCGAATCTGTCGCCAACGTCGAACCGATCATCGGCGGGATGAACGGCGACGCCGGGTTGACCGGACGTGGTCGAAGACAAGCGGCCCTCCTGGAGGAGCGGCTGCGGAACCAGCGGCTGCGCGCCGACCGGCTCTACGCCAGCACGCTCCCCCGGGCCATGGAGACGGCCGAGTATGTCGCCCGAGCGCTGGACCTGCCGATCGAGACCGACGACGACCTGCAGGAGCTTCGACCCGGAGAGGCGGACGGTCTGACCGTCGCGGAGTGGCAGAGCCGCTTTCCTGGGCTGGAGAGCGGACTGTCCGCCAGTCCCTTCCACCCGTTCGCGCCCGGCGGAGAGAGTTGGGCGCTGTTCCTGGCCCGGGCCGGGGCCGCGCTGAGCGGGATCGTCAACGAGCACCCGGACGAGACCGTCGCGGTGGTCTGCCACGGCGGGGTACTGGAGGCGTCGTTCTTTCTGGCCTTCGGTCTCGGACCGACCAGCAAGCACGCCGCGTTCGCCCCGCTCAACACCAGCATCACGCACTGGCGCCACCGGTCCCCCGCGGAGGGTCCACCCGAGTGGACGCTGGTGACCTTCAACGACGCCGGCCACCTCGCCGGCGAGCGGGCCGGTGATCCCGGCGGCCAAGCCGTGCCCACCCCGGCCGAAGAGGACTGACCAGTTTCCGGTCTTTCTCGCGCGACGCACGAAGACGATCGATCACCTGGGCGGCATGCGGAGGGCGCCGTCGAGGCGGATGACTTCACCGTTGAGGAGCGGATTGGCGAGGATGTGCTGGACGAGAGCGGCGTATTCCTCGGGGCGCCCCAACCGGGCCGGATGCGGCACCAGCGCCTCCAGGACGGTCTTGGTCTCCCCCGGCAGCCCGGCCATCATCGGGGTTTCCATCACTCCGGGCGCGATGGTCATCACCCGGATGGCCTTGTCCGCCAGATCCCGGGCCGCGCTCAGGGTGAGCGACACAATGCCTCCCTTGCTGGCCGCGTACGCCGCCTGACCGATCTGCCCGTCGTAGGCTGCGACGCTGGCCGTCATCACGATCACCCCCCGATCGCCGTCGACCGGATCGTTGTCGATCATGGCGGCCGCCGCCAGGCGGAGCACGTTGAAGGTGCCGACCAGGTTGATCTCGATCACCCGGCGGAAGTCCTCCAGCGGCAGCACTCCCCGCTTGCCGACCACTCGACCCGGGGTGGCGACGCCCGCGCAGTTGACGGCCGCGCGCAGGACGCCGAAGTCGGTGGCCACCGCCAGCGCCCGTGCGACATCGTCCTCGTCCCGCACGTCGGCGGCGACCAGGCGCACCTGCACGCTCGGTTCGGCGTGCTCCAGCGCGGCCGGGAGATCCACCACGACGGCACGGGCCCCCGCGGCCGCGACGGCGGCGACGGTGGCGGCGCCCAGCCCGGAGGCTCCGCCGGTGATCAGGACGACGTCGTCGCGACCGAGCCTCACCGCTGCGGTCCACGAAGCAGCTGCCGGGCGATGACCAGCCGCTGGATCTGGTTGGTGCCTTCGAAGATCTGGGTCACCTTCGCCTCCCGGAGGTAACGCTCGGCCGGAAAGTCCCTCGTGTAGCCGTATCCGCCGAGGACCTGCACGGCGTCGCTGCTGACCCGCATGGCGGTATCGGTGGCCGTCATCTTGGCGACGGCCGCATCGCGGGTGAAGGGTCGACCGGCGTCCCGTTTGCGGGCCGCCATCAGGTAGGTCGCTCGCGCCGTGTCGACGGCCGCGGCCATCTCGGCCAACATGAACTGGATGCCCTGGAACTCCGCGATCGGCTGCCCGAACTGCTCCCGCCCGGCCGCGTAGTCGACGGCACAGTCCAGCGCCGCCTGGGCCAGTCCGGTCGCGCAGGCGGCGATGCCCAGTCGGCCCGAGTCGAGCGCGGACAGCGCGATCTTCATGCCCTCGCCCTCGGCGCCGATCCAGCGGTCCTCGGCCACGGGCACGGTGTCGAAGTACAGCGCGGTCGTCGGCGAGCCGGTGAGTCCCATCTTGGTCTCCGGCGCCCCGAAGGTGAGCCCGGGCGCGTCCCCGGGGACCAGGAAACAGCTGAGCCCGCGGGTCCGGTGCTCGCTGGTGCGGGCGAAGGTGGTGTAGAAGTCAGCCTTCGAGCCGTGGGTCACCCAGGCCTTGGTCCCGGTGATGGCCCAACCGTCGTCGGCGGTCTTGGCCCGGGTGGTGATACCGGCGATGTCTGAGCCGGCCTGCGGTTCCGACAGCGCGTACGCCCCGAGTTGATCACCGGCGATCATCCCGGGCAGGAACGCGGCGCGTTGCCGTTCGGTCCCGTAGCGGGCGAGTGCGTAGCAGGTCATGACGTGCACCGAGACCCCGACGCCCACACTCATCCAGGCGCTGGCGATCTCCTCCAACGCCTGCAGGTAGACCTCGTAGGGTTGCCCGCCACCGCCGTACTCCTCGGGGTACGGGAGACCGAGAACGCCGGCCCGCCCGAGCAGCGTGAACAGCTCGCGCGGGAATTCCCCGGCCGCCTCCGCGGCAGCCGCACGCGGCGCCAACTTCTCCCGGGCGATCTCGCTCACTACGGCGATGATTTCCGCTCCCTCTCTCGTGGGCACCAAACGATCGACCGTCATGACGGCTCCCCTTACGGCTAAGGTACTGGCGAGTGTACGCTAGTACCGCTATGAGGGCCACCATCGAGGACCGGCATTGGACTGGTCGACAGCTCGAGCTCGCCGACAGCCTGGTCGATCTCTTCCTGGCCGAGGGTTTCAGTTCCTTCACCGTCGACGACATCGCCGCCCGGCTCGGATGCTCCAAACGCACCCTCTACGTGCTGGCCGAGAGCAAGGAGCAACTGGCCACCCTCGCCGTTCGCCGCTACTTCCGGCGGGCGACGGCCTACGTGGAGGCGGCGATCGCCCGCGTCCGGGCGCCGGCCGCCCGCGTCACGCGCTACCTCGAGGCTGTCGCCGAGGCCCTGCGTCCGGCCAGCGAGGCGTTCCGTCGGGACCTGTCCCGGTTCGAGCCGGCCCGTGAGCTGTACGAGCAGAACACCGTCGCCGCGGCCGGAAGAGTGCGCGAACTCGTCGACGCCGGCATCGCCGAAGGTGCGTTCCGCCGGGTGTCGGCGGTCTTCGTCGCCGAGGTCACCACGGCCACGATGCGCCGCATCACCTCCGGCGAGATTCGTGCGGCCACCGGCCTGGACGACGCCGCGGCGTACAGCGAGTTGGCCAAATTGATGCTCGCGGCCGTCCGGCGTTGAGCCAGTCCATCAGGTCAGGTGGCAAGGTCGGCATCCCGGAACGCATACACCGCCCTCAGGCGGCGAGCGCTGCTGGCAAGGTAGAACGGCAGCGCCTGCTGCACGGCCCGGGACGGCTCGTACCCGCCGAGGAAGGCGTCGACCAACGGCGCCGCCGCAATCCCGCGCTGGTGCTCGCGCAGTTCCAGATGGCAGATGAAGTTGGCCACGTCCACTCCCGCGTCCCCGGCCGCCATCAAGTCGAAGTCGATCAACCCGACGCCGCACGACTCATCCACCAGCACCTGGCCGTCATGGAAGTCACGATGCACGAGCACGGGCTGGGAGGGTGCCGGTGGCTCGGGGAGGTCCGCGCGGCCGGTCGCGTCACCGACACCCCAGCCAGCAGCCCAGCCTTCCCAACGCTCGGTCACGGCGCGCTCGTCGGCGGCGTCGTGCGGGGGCAACCCCCTGGCGCTGAGTGAATGCACCACCGCCAACGTCCGGCCCACCTGGTGACACGCCTCGGTGGCGTACGGTCCGGCCAGCCAGTCCGACAGCGGCCGACCGGGGATCGGCGCGCTGACCACAGCACCAAGAGCCTCGTCGACCTCGATGACCCGCGCGGTGCCCACGGGCAACCGCTCGGCCCGCCCGGACTGGGACGCGAGCCTCGCCAGTCGACTGGGCGGCACCAGCTTCAGGTAGCCGGGGGCTTCGCCCGAGCGCTGGACGACCGCTCGTCTCTCCGGTCGGTGGCTGACCAGCTTCAGGGCCGGCCGGGTCAGCAGGCCAGCCAGAGCCCGTAGCCGGCGGTCAGCGCCGGCCGGCTGGAGTACGAGACGAGCCGGCTGGTCGCCGGTGAGGAGCAGCCGGGCGCCGGGCGTCGTGGCCGCGACCGCCGCGGCCTGGTCGGCGACGTTGAACCACTGGCCGGCGACCGCCCCGTCGGGACCACTCAGGTCGAGCAGTAGGTGATCCGTTGAGCGCGGCCAGGCCCGTCGCACCCGCAAGCTCGCGGCGGCCGCCGCCTCTCGTACGACGTCGAGCGTGCCGGTCACGCCAGCAGTTGCTGCACGTCGGCCAGCCTTCGCCTGGTCTCGCTGAGCCAGTCACGGTGCCCGGCGCGGAAGGGTTCTGGGGCACGTTCCAGCACGGCCGAGGCGACGTGCCAGTCCAGATCGCGCGGGAGCGGGCGTACCTCGTCGTAGCCGTCGAGAACCCGCTGCCAGCTGTCCGGGTCCAGGTCGGCGGCTCGGAGGCCGGCCAGGTCCAGCGCAGGCGAGCCGGATCCAGCGCGGTCCCAGTCCAAGAAGACCGGCCCGTCCGGACCGAGCACGACCTGGTCTACGGAGAAGTCGCCGTGCACGAGGACGCGTTCTTCAACCTCGGTGGGGCGGCATCCGTCCAGACGCGCCGCGAGGTGAACCGCCCAGCGACCCAGGTCTTCATCGAGCGCTCCGAGCAGTTCGGCGGTGGCGTCCGGCGGTGTGCCGGCGACGCGGACAGCGGTGGGTGGAGGCTGTTGCTGGTGCACACCGGCGAGGATGCGGCCGACGGTCGGCAACGTGTCGGCCAGCGCGGAGCCGGAAGCCAGGGCCCGATCCAGCGTCACGCCCGGCACCCACGCCTGCACGATGAGCCCCCGACGGCGGGAACGTCCTAGCGGTTCGGGAGCCAGTCCGCCGAACAGCCTTCGTGCCGTCTTGAGACCGGTCCGGGCCCGCTCCAGGTCTCCTCGACGATAGGCGCGAAGGACGTACCGCCGACCGTCGGGTGGGTTTGCCGCTCGGCCGGGGGACAAGGTACCGACCCAGCGTCGGAGCGGCTTGTACGCCAGCGTCTGCACCGCATCCGACGGGTCAGCCGGGGCGCCTGCCACGGCGCGCGCGAAGGCGCCGGGAAGGTCGCGAAGAGCCGGGAGGTCCCGGTCGGCCGAGGGCCGGGCGACGAGGACACCCAGTTGCCGTTCGACCAGCAGCACGGATCCGGCCGGCGCCTGCTCGAGGGTCTTGGCTAGCTTTCCACCGGCGCCGATGCTGAACGCGGCCGCGTACGCCGGGCCGGAGGCCAGCTCGAGGGCGGCGACGCAGCTCGTACCGGGCTTCCAGCGCAGGTACGGCCGCCGAAGCAGCGTCTCGTCGACAGTTCGGAGTAGCTCAGCCAGCGCATCGGCGTCGGTGAGCACGGCGGTGCCCTGCACGCCCGGATCGACCACCAACCCGGAGACCCGCGACGGCAGGTTCACGATGCGCGGGCCGATTGGCCGGGACCGCGATCGTCGTTCCTCGTCAGCACGCTCCAGATGGACGGGCGGCCCAACACCTGGTCGGGGTGGCCGCTCCGGAGGACCCGGCCCCGCTCCACCCAGATCACCTGCTCGCAGTTCCGGGCGGCGTCGAGGTCGTGGCTGATGACGAACGTCGTCCGCCCGGCCGTCAGCCGCTCGAGGGCCGCGGCCACCTCGGCTTCGGTGTCGGAGTCCAGCCCGGTCATCGCCTCATCCAGGACGACGATGGGGGCATCCCGGATCGCGGCCCGGGCGATGGCGATGCGCTGCCGCTCACCGCCGGACAGCGTGGAACCGCGTTCGCCCACGATCGTGTCGTAGCCCTGGGGCAGAGCGCTGATGAACTCGTGAGCTCCGGCCAGCCGGGCGGCGGCCACGATCTGTTCATCGGTGACGGGGTCTGGTGATCCCAGGGCGATGTTGTCACCGATCGAGACCGCGAAGAGCACGCTGTCCTGCAGCACGATGGCGATCTGGGCTCGCAGCGAGCTGACGGTGAACGCCGACAGTGGCTGCTGGTCGATGCAGATCTCACCGGCGTCGGGGTCGCGCAGCCGGCAGAGCAGGCTCACCAGCGACGACTTCCCGGCGCCGGACGGTCCGACAATGGCGACCCGGCGCCCGGCCGGAACGGCAAAGCTCAGGCCCCGCAGCACCGGATGGCCCGGCTTGAACGCCATCTCGACATCGCGGAACTCGACGGCGCCGGCGAACCGCTCGGCCGGGCGAGCGTCCGGTGCGTCGGCGATCTCGACGTCTTCATCGAGCACATCAACAATCCGCTCGCCCGAGGCGGCCGCCTTCGCGATCCGCCCGGTGTACTTGGCGACGTCGCGCAAAGGCTTGAAGGTGGTCCTCAGGTAACTGAGGAATACGGTCAACTCACCGATGCTCAGCTGGCCTTGCAGAACGCGGAACGCGCCGAAGGCCAGCACCAGGGCGGTCCCGATCCCCACCAGCACGTCGGTCTTCCGCTCCAGGCCGGCCGTCAGCTTCTTGCCCTTGACACCGTCGGAGAGGCTTCGCTGATTGCTCGCGGCGAAGCGCCCCTGCAGGCGGTTCTCCAGCGAGTAGCTCTGCACCACCGCCATCGAGCTGAGGGTCTCGGTGGCCAGCGAGGCCAAGGCCCCCTCGGCCGATCGCTGGCCGCGGGACACATCGACGATCTTGGTGGCCAGTCTCTTACTGCTCAGCGCGAACAGCGGCAAGATCAGCAACACCACCAGCGCCAGCTGCCAGTCCATGATCGCGATCACCACCACCATGGCGAGCAGGGTGAGCAGGTTACCGACCAGCGGGATGATCGCGGTGACCAGGGCGTCTTGCAGGCGAGATACGTCGCCGGTCACGCGGGCGACGAGATCCCCGGTGCGGCGCCGATCGTGGAAGCGCATCGACAGTGTGTTGAGGTGGCGGTAGATCTCCGCCCGTACCCGGGTGAGCACGCGATTCCCGGCGAGGGCGAAACAGATCGTCATCAGGTACGAGGCCAGCGCCCGCAGCACCACGACTCCCACCAAGGCGATGGCGCAGATCACCACCAGGCTGCCGAGATTTCCGGCACCGGCCGGCGGCCCACTCCCGTCCGTCCGCTGGTCGGGCACGAGCGCGTCGAGTACGAAGGCCAGCGGCCACGGCTCGAGCAGCTGCATCGCGGCCGCTGCGAACAACGCCAGCGTGCCGAGGATGAGCAGCTTGCGCTCGGCCAGGATGTAGGGCCGGAACCGCCCGACGGTGCGCCGGAGGCCCGGCCACGCCTTCGCCAGCGAGTTGAGGGAGCCCATCAGGCGGTCCTGGCCACGGGCTGGCGCACGAGCGCCAGCGACTGCTCGACGACGCCACGCCAGCTGTGCCGGGTGATTGCGGCCGCGCGCGTCCGGGCGCGGATGCTCTCGCGCCAGGCCAGATCCGCGCGAACCTCGGCCAGCGTTCGAGCCAGCACGTTCACGTCTCCGGGCGGCACCAGCCTCCCGAGGTCACCGTGGTCCAGGGCCGTTCGCAGCTGGCCGACGGCGCTTGCGACCACCGGCAGCCCTGCGGCCAGATACTCATACACCTTGAGCGGGGAGAAATATGCGGCTTCATCTCGGCCGTATGGTGCGCACGCGACGTCCATGCGCTGCAGTTGGGCAGACACCTCGGCCGGCGGGATGGCTCCGGTGAACTCGACCTGGTGGGACAGTCCCAGGTTCGCCGCCTGAGCCACCAGGGCGGAGCGGAACGGACCGTCCCCGACCACCAGCAGGCGCCAGCCGACACCGGCGATCGCGAGTTGGGCGAATGCCTCGAGCAGTGTCTCGACACCGTGCCAGGCCTTGAGCGAGCCGACGAAGCCGACCGTGAAGGCCGCATCGGTCGCGGGCGTCACCGGGGCGCTGCTTGGCCGGATCCGCTCTGCGTCGACTCCGTTCGGAATCGTGAAGACGCGCTCCGGTCGCGGGCTGACGAAGCGAGCCCAGTCGGCCACGGCGTCGCTCACACAGACCACTGCCGACGCTGCGCCCAGAGCCGCGATGCTGACCGCGTGGGCCCGGTCGACGTCGACGAGCTCACGGAAGCGGATCTGCTCGGTGACCAGGGGGGCGTTGACTTCGAGCAGTGACGGAGTTCCCGTGCGAGCGGCCCAAGCCGTGGCGGTACGTCCCCACAGCGCGTAACGCTCGTAGATCAGATCCGCGGACAGCTCGTCCAGCACGGCGGCGACCGCTTGGTCGCAGCGCTGGGCAGCGCGCTCCCGATCAGGCGCTGCACCGCCCCCAACGGTGGGCAGCTCGTGCACCTCGATGGGTACGCGCGCCTCCCCGCCGGGGCGCGGGGTCAGCAGGTGCAGCTCATGCCCAACTCGGGATAGCTCGCCCAGCACAGCTTGGGCGTGGACGGAGGCACCCTTGTGACCGAACACGGGGATGCCCGGATCGGTGCACACGTAGGCGATCCTCATGCCGGCACGCGTTCCTGGAAATCGGGCGATCGGAGATGGCCCACCTGCCCGAAAGACTTCGCCACCTGGGCCGCCTGTCGGCTCGAGTCGAACTCGGCCTCGATGAGCGCCCGTGCCGAGCGCGCCAGTCGGGTCCGCAACTCGGCGTCACGGAGCAGGCGGTCGAGCGCCTTCGCCAGCGCTTCGGGCTCATGCTCGCCGACCAGCAGGCCGGTCTGGCCGTCGGCCAGCACCTCCGGGATGCCGGTGACGGGCGTGGCCACGCAAGGTGTGCCCAGGGCCATGGCCTCGAGCAGTACCGTCGGCAGCCCGTCCCGGTTCCCGTCGGTTCCCACGACGCACGGAGCAGCGAGTACCGCCGCACCGCGTACGACGGAGATCACCCCGTCTTGTGGCAGCGGACCCAGGAAGCAGATCCGATCGCCCAGACCAAGCTCGTCGCGCAGTGCGCGCAGCGCTGCCTCCTGTTCGCCGGTGCCGACGATGCGGATCCTGAAGTCGGAGCCGGAGCGGCGGAGCAGCGCCGCGGCGCGCAGCAGGTCGGCGAACCCCTTCTTCTCCACCAGCCGCCCGACGGCAGCGATCACGGGCGCCCGGTCCGCGGGATCGCTCCACGGGAAGGCCGGCAGGTTCAAGCCGTTGTAGACGCGGCGGACGCGCCAGGCGTCAGCTCCGTAGTGGCTGCGCAGGAACGAGAGGTTGAAGTCACTGACCGTGATCACGTCACTCGCGTCGCGAAGCTTCCGGCGGAGCGCCGCGGCATCGACGTCGGCATGGAAGATGTCTTTCGCGTGGGTCGTGATGCTGTAGGTGATACCGGCGATCCGTGCCGCCAGCCGCGCCACGTCGGCCGAGACCGAGGCGAAGTGGGCGTGCAGATGGCTGATCCCGCGCAGCCGTACCAGCCGGGCCAGCTCCAGCGCCTGGGCGGCGTCGCGTACATCAGAGCTCAGCAGCTCGCGCAGGTGTCGGCCCAGGTCGTCGAACGTCGAGCCGGTCTCCCGCAGCAACTCCCACAGCTCGCCGGCTCGCAGCGTGGAGTGCGGGAGGTAGGTCACCGATGCCCGCAGCTCGGCCAGGCTGGCGTGGAAGCGTCCGTCCGTCGGGGGACGGAGGGAGAAGACCTCGAGGTCGACGCCGAGCCGCTGCATCGCCAGGAGCTCGGTCACCACGAAGGTCTCGGAGAAGCGCGGATACATCTTCAGCACGTAGCCGACGCGACCGGCCAGCCGTCCCGATTCAGGCGGTCCGGATTCCGGCGGTCCGGATTCCGGCGGTCCGCATTGAGGCCGCCCGGATTCAGGCAGCATGGTTCAGCCGGTCGGCGGTTCGACGGGCGATCAGCTCCGTGGTGAGCCCGGGTACGCGGTGCAGACCGCCCGTGTCGATCTCGGCCCGGGCAGCGGGTGCGGTACGCGGCTCGGCGACGGCCGCCGACAGCCATTGCGCAAGCCGTTCTCCGTCCAGTTCCTCGGCGGCCAGGACGTCGACCAGCCCCAGCTCGGCGAGGCGTTCGGCCCGGATCCGCTGTTCCAGCCGCGGCCAGGTCCGCGGCACGAGCAGGGCCCGTCGACCGGAGGCGACGACCTCGCAGGCGCTGTTGTATCCCGCCATCGAGACCACCGCGGTGGCGCCGTCGAGAAAGGACTCGACGGGGGTGACGAAGTCGTACACGATCATGCCCGATCGTGTGGCGGCGGCAGCATGGACCTGTCGCCGCTCGTCGGGAGACATGAACGGCCCGCAGATCGCGACACCGAGGTATCCAGACGGCAGTGCCGCCTGGACGAAGGCGTGGGACAGCTCGAACCCGTCCTGTCCTCCACCCACCATGCAGAGCACGTAGGGCTGCTTCGGCGGTACTGGTGGAGGCACCAGCGGGTCGCTCGGCACGAGCAGCCCCGCGTCGCGGTCGTCGGCGAGGTACCCGGTGTAGGAGACCTTGCTCGCGACCTGGGACGGCAGCCCGTACTCGACGATGGGGTCGTAAACCCGGCGGTCGCCGTACACCCAGATGGCGTCGTAGTAGTTCTCGATCACTCGGGTGCTCTGGGATCGAGTCCAGTCCCGGACCGCCGTTACCGGGTCGTCCAGAATCTCGCGCAGCCCGAGAACGACCGAGGTACGGCGCTGCGGGTCGTCATGCAGCATGTTGAGCGTGCTCAACAGCTCCCGCCCGACGCCGAGCGGAACCTTGTCCACCACCAGCAGGTCCGGTCGGAACGAGCGGACCGCGGCCTGGATCACCGCGGAACGGGTGTCGAGCACGTGTTCCAGTGCTGCCCGCAGTGACCTGCTGCGGTAGCGACCCGCGGAGTCTTTGGCGACCGCAGGAAGGGTGACGAGGTCGGTGTTGGCGGGCCGCGGCAGGGCTACGGCCTCCGGATTCCCGGTGACGAGCAGGGCGTCGGTCTGGATATCGGTTCTCACCAGTGCCGCGGCGAGGGCGATATTGCGCCGGATGTGGCCGAGGCCGACCGTGTCGTGCGAATAGAACACGACCCGGCGTGGGGATGGGGCCCCGGTGGGTCGGGCCTCAGCAGAGACCATCGGTACCGCTCCTGTCCTGTGACCTGCGGGTGCTCGACCGTCGGCGAAACCCCCGTGAGCGCCGGCCAAAACCACGGCATGTGTCTGAATCCGTTTTCTGTTAACGAAATGGTCGCTTCGATTTGTTCGGATGCCATTGTTGATCCAGAGGGCGGCAAATGTCGAGCGCTATAGCGGACCGGGGAATCGGGTGCAGGTGTCGCCGCTGAGTGGGCGATCGTTCTCCCAGAGTTCTCCCATCCCGACAAGCACGCGGGCCCGGCCATTAGGCTGCCAAAGTGGACAACGATCTGCGTCAGCTGGGTGAGGAACTGGTCACCACGGCCGCCCGCATCGTGCGCTGGATGCCGACCGACGGTTTCACCCTGAGCCTGGCGGCCACCCGGCTGCTGGCGCGATTGCTGGACAACGGCCCTACCCGGATCAGCGACCTGGCCACGCAGGAGCGCTGCTCTCAACCCACCATCACCAACCACGTCAAGCGGCTCGAGACCGCCGGGCTGGTGGCCCGGGCCACCGACCCCCACGATCTGCGGGCCTGGATGATCGACCTCACCCCGGCCGGCCACCAGCGGTTGGCGGAACTCCGCAGCACCCTCGGCAACAACGTCCAGCCCTATCTCGCGCGGTTGTCCAAGCGCGATATCAAGGCGTTGCGCGAGGGGATCGAGGTCATGCAGCGGCTGATTGCGGCGGATAAGCTGCCTCGGTGACTTTCCGCCTCTACGACACCGCGACCCGCGCGGTGTGCGACTTCGTGCCGCTCGAACCGGGGAAGGTCTCGATCTATCACTGCGGGTTGACCGTGCAGGCCCCGCCCCATGTCGGCCACATCCGCAAGGAGGTGGTTTTCGACGTTCTGCGCCGGTGGCTCGCCTGGAGCGGCTTCGAGGTCACCGTGATCGCCAACGTCACCGACATCGACGACAAGATCTTGATCAAGTCGGCGGATGCGGGGACGCCCTGGTTCGCGCACGCCTATCGGTACGAGCGGGAGTTGCACGACGCGTACGCGGCGCTGGGTTGCCTGCCGCCGACGTACGAGCCGCGGGCCACGGGGCACATCCCGGAGATGCTCGAGCTGATCAAGATCTTGATCGAGCGGGGGCACGCCTACCCGGCCGCCGACGGATCGGGCGACGTCTACTTCGACGTCCGCTCCTGGCCGTCGTACGGGTCGTTGTCCCGGCAGAAGATCGACGAGATGGAGGCGGCCGCCGACGCCGACCCGCGAGGCAAGCGGGACCCGCGGGATTTCGCCCTCTGGAAGGGCCACAAGCCGGAAGAACCCGAAACCGCGTCCTGGTTCTCGCCGTGGGGGCGCGGTCGCCCGGGCTGGCACCTGGAGTGCTCCGCCATGGCCGGAAAGTATCTGGGTGACGAGTTCGACATCCACGGCGGTGGCATCGACCTGCGTTTCCCACACCACGAGAACGAACTGGCCCAGTCGAGTGCCGCGGGCCAGCGCTTCGCACGCTACTGGATGCACAACGCCTGGGTGACCGCAGCCGGAGAGAAGATGAGCAAGTCCCTGGGTAACGGGGCGCTGGTCGCGGAGGTGACGCGGCAGTACCCGGCGCGGGCGGTGCGCTTCTACCTGGCCCAGCCGCACTACCGCTCGGCGATCGAGTTCAGCGACGCCTCACTCGAGGAGGCCACGGCCGCGCTGGCCCGGATCGACGGGTTCGTCGAGCGGGCGACCGTCCTGGTGGGCCGCGCCCCCTATCGGGTGCCGGACGCCTTCGTGGCCGCGATGAACGACGACCTCGGTACGCCGGGGGCGGTGGCGGTCGTCTACGACGCCGTCCGGGAGGGGAACATCGCGCTCACGGCCGGCGATCAAGATCACGTGGCGGCACGGCTCGGGGAGGTGCTCGGCATGCTGGCCATCCTCGGGCTCGACCCGGCCGACCCGGTCTGGTCGACCGGCGACGCCGCCGAGGACCTCACGGCCGTGGTCGACGGGCTGGTGACCGAATTGCTCAAGCAGCGCGAGGCCGCCCGCAGCCGCAAAGACTTCGCCACCGCCGACGCGGTCCGCGATGCGCTCACCGCGTTGGGCGTGGAGATCGCCGACACGCCGCACGGACCCCGCTGGTCGCTGGTCCAGCGCACGCAGACGGAGGACTAGACCATGCCCGGGAACAGCCAGCGCAGGGGCGCGGTCCGTCACAAGGGGAAAGGCAACACGGCCGGATCGGGCGGCCGGGTGCGGCGGGGCCTCGAGGGCAAAGGGCCGACGCCCAAGGCCGAAGACCGCCCGTATCACGTCGCCTACCGCGGGAAGAAGGCAGCGGCGAAGGGGGCTCCGACGAAGCCCCGCGCCGCTCGCACCGGGCGGCCGGGTACCGGCCCGGAGTGGGTGGCCGGCCGGAACGCCGTGTTGGACGCGCTGGAGGCCCAGATCCCGGTGAAGGCCGCGTACGTCGCCGAGGGGGCCGAGCGGGACGACCGGCTGCGCGACATCCTGAAGCTCGCCGCAAACCGGAGCACCCCGCTGTTGGAGGTGACCCGAGCCCAGCTCGACCGGCTCACCGGCGGGGCCGTTCATCAGGGAACCGCGCTGCAGCTACCGACGTACGACTACGCCCATCCCGACGATCTGCTCGCCGCCGCCCTGGATGCGGACACTCCGGCGCTCATCGTGGCCCTCGATTCGGTCACCGACCCCCGCAACCTCGGCGCCATCGTCCGCTCCGCCGCCGCCTTCGGAGCCCACGGCGTGCTGATCCCCGAACGCCGAGCGGCGGGCATGACCGCGGCCGCCTGGAAGACCTCGGCCGGCGCCGCTGCCCGGTTGCCGATCGCGCGGGCCACCAATCTGAATCGCGCGCTTCGCGCGTATGCGGACGCGGGCTGCACCCTCGTCGGCCTGGACGGCTCCGCGGACACCGACCTGGCGGAGCTGACCGAGATATCGGGACCGCTGGTCCTCGTCGTCGGCAGCGAGGGCGAGGGCCTGTCCCGGTTGGTCCGCGAGGCCTGCGATCACCTGGCGGCCATCCCCATCGGGGCCGACGTCGAGTCCCTCAACGCGGGGGTGGCCACGGGCATCGCGCTCTACCTCATCGCGCAGTCGCGTCGCTGACCCGGCGTCGTCGAGGCGCGATCAGGAGACGAGGGCGCTGTAGCCGTCGAGGGTCGGCTGGCCACCCCGGTGGGTCAGCCGCTCGAGTCGATGGACGGGCGAGGGTCCGAAGAGGAGCGGGAAACGCTGGTCGGAGCTGAGCGTTGAACCGATCGACACGGGCGCCGCCGAGGAGTGCTGAGCTGGTCCCGTCAGTGTCCCCTGGCGCTGATATGACGGCCCAGTGCGGCGTTGACGCATTCCCCGAGCCGGCCTGCCGTGGCCTTCGCCAGCCGAGTGGCACGACCCGAGGGTAAAGTCGCGTCTCGTGACCGACACTCTTGCCCGCACGCCCTCCGTCGACTACTCGGGTCCCGAATCGGAGGCCTACCGAGCCGCCCTGAAGGTGATCGAAGGCATCGAACCCCGAGTGGCCGAGGCGGTGCGGCAAGAACTGGCCGACCAGCGGAGCTCACTGAAGCTCATCGCCTCGGAGAATTACGCCTCGCCCGGCGTGCTGCTGACCATGGGCACCTGGCTGTCGGACAAGTACGCCGAGGGCACCATCGGACACCGCTTCTACGCCGGCTGCCAGAACATCGACACCGTCGAGGAGCTGGCCGCCGAACACGCCCGCGAGCTTTTCGGTGCCGAATATGCCTACGCCCAGCCGCACTCCGGAATCGACGCCAACCTGGTGGCGTTCTGGGCGATCCTCGCCCATCGGATCGAGACCCCGGAGCTGGCCGAGCTCGGCCACAAAGGGGTCAACGATCTGACCGAGGAGCAGTGGGAGACTCTGCGGCACAAGTTCGGCAACCAGCGGGCGCTGGGCATGTCGCTGGACGCGGGCGGCCACCTCACGCACGGATTCCGACCCAACATCTCCGGCAAGATGTTCCACCAGCGCTCGTACGGAACCGATCCCGAGACCCAACTGCTCGACTACGACGCGGTCCGGGCCGCCGCCCACGAATTCCAGCCGCTGATCTTGATCGCCGGCTACTCCGCTTACCCGCGCCGGGTGAACTTCGCCAAGATGCGGGAGATCGCCGACGAGGTCGGGGCGACGTTCCTGGTCGACATGGCCCACTTCGCGGGCCTGGTGGCCGGCAAGGTCTTCACCGGCGACGAGGATCCGGTCCCCCACGCCCACCTCGTGACGACGACCACGCACAAGTCGCTGCGCGGCCCGCGGGGCGGCCTGGTCCTGGCCACCGAGGACTATGCACCATCGGTGGACCGCGGTTGCCCGATGGTGTTGGGCGGTCCGCTGGGACACGTGATGGCAGCCAAAGCGGTAGCGCTCGCGGAGGCGCGGAGACCGGAATTCCAGACGTACGCGCAGGCCGTCGCGGACAACGCGAAGTCGCTGGCCGAGGGATTCCTGCGTCGCGGCGCGAAGCTCGTCACCGGCGGGACCGACAACCACATCGTCCTGCTGGACGTCACAAGCTTCGGGTTGACCGGTCGGCAGGCGGAATCGGCGCTGCTGGACGCGGGCATCGTGACCAACCGGAACGCGGTGCCGAGCGATCCGAACGGTGCCTGGTACACCTCCGGTGTCCGCTTCGGCACCCCCGCCCTGACCACGCGCGGCTTCGGCGCGGCTGAGTTCGACCAGGTCGCCGAACTGGCCGCCGACGTACTGAAGAACACCACGCCGGTCACGGCCTCCAGCGGCAAGCCGGGCAAGGCGAAGTACACCCTGGCCGACGGCATCGCCGACCGTACGAAGGCGGCATCAGCGGAGCTCCTCGACGGTCATCCGCTATACCCCGGACTCGAGCTGTAACCCGGGCCGGCCACCCCGAACGACATGGCACCGACGACCGTGACGACCATCGTCATGATCGTCTTCGCCCTCTTCGTGCTGGCCATGGGTCTCTACAACCTGTTCGGCGACTGGGAGCCGGCGGTGCGCCGGCTCAGCGCCGAGGAGCGGATGGAGATCGAGTACGAGAACGCCGTGCGGGAGATGCGCCAGGCCATCGAGGAGTACGAGCGGGGCAATCGGCCCCTCTAGCCTGGTTCTGCCGCGCGGCTGCTTCTCAGTCGGTTCATAGCCAGCGGTTCCCTACCCTGGTGCCATGCGCCGATTCGCTCTAGTTGTAACCACCGCCGTGGCTGCCCTCGCCTTCTCGTCCTGCTCTCAAGCCGGGGTCTCCGCCGCCGATGCGTACAAGATCGGTTGCCCCGCCGTCGATTCGGCTCTGGGCGGCGGCACGATCGTGAACAAGGTGAGCGTGACCGGACTGAAGGCCCTCCGCGACTCCAATCAGCTCGGCCCGGAGGCCCAGGCCTGGCTGGTCGCCGTCATCCAGACCCTTGAGTCGTCCAAGCCTGAGGACATGCCCGCCGAAGCCAAGAAGCTCATCGTCGACGGCTGTCAGCAGAACGGCTACGAGCTCCAGAACATCGGAGCCTGAATCAGGTGGGGACTTCGGTTTCGGCGAGGAGTGCGTCGAGGTCAGAGAGCCGTTCGAGGCCGCGAACCGCACGGGACATCCGCGGATTGGCGGCGAACCGCATCCCGGTGGCGGTGCAGGAAACGCCAGTAGCCGGCGGTGAACGGGCAGGCGGCCGGCCCCACCCGGACCTTCGGGTCGAAGCGGCAGTCCCCGCAATAGTCGGTCATCTTGTTCAGGTAGTTGCCACCGGCCGCGTACGGCTTCGTGGCCAGCACCCCCCCGTCCGCGTGCTGCGACATGCCCACCACATTCGGCACCATCACCCAGTCGTAGCCGTCCACGAAGCTGCGGTGGAACCAGTCGGTCAAGGCCTCCGGCTGCCACCCGTGCAGCATCCCGTAGTTGCCGAGGATCATCAGCCGCGGAATGTGGTGGGTCCAGCCCTGCTCGCGAACCGACGCCAGAGTGTGCTTCAGGCAATTGGCGTCGGTTCCCTCCGGATCCAGCTCCATGAACCACTGCGGCAGCGGCTGCTCGGCGGTCAGCTCGTTGCGGGTCCGGTAGTCCTCACCCAGGTGCCAGTAAAGGTGCCAGATGTAGTCCCGCCAGCCGATGATCTGCCGGACGAAGCCCTCTACTGACCCGATCGCGGCGTGCCCCTCGGCGTACGCGTCCTCGGCCGCCCGCACGACCTCCAGCGGGTCCAGTAGGCCGACGTTCAGCGGCGCGGACAACAGGGAATGGGCCATCCATCGGTCCCCGGTCAACACCGCGTCCTCGTACGGCCCGAAGGTCGGCAGTCGATGTTCGACGAAGTGGGCCAGGGCCGCCAGTGCCTCCGAGCGGGTCGCCGCGAACCGGCGCGGACCATCCGTGCCGACGAACCGGACTCCTTCAGTCTGCCAACGGTCCAGATCGGCCCGGACTCCGGCGTCGATCGCGTCCTCCTCGGGCCACCACGGTTCCGCCACATCGAGCCGGTCGGCGCCCTTCGGCGGCGGCTCCCGGTTATCCGCGTCGTAGTTCCAGGCCCCGGCGGCAGGTTCCCCGTGCTGCATGAGAATGTCGAGCCGCCGCCGCGCGTCACGGTAGAAGTCCTCCAGCAACAGCCGGCGCCGACCCCGTCCGTCGGCCCAGGCGGCGAACTCGCTGCGGGAGGTGGCGAAGCCGCGAGCGGGTAATCGCTCCAGCTCGCGCTCGGTAGCGATCCGGTCGACGAAACGCAGCGCGCTCCAACTCGTCGGCTGGACCACACTCAGGGGCTCGTCGACGTCGGCCAACCCAGCCCGATACGTCGCCGCCTTCACATAGCGGCAGCGCTCACCCAGTTCGGCGGCCCGATGCCGCATGGCCGACAGGATCAGGTGGGCCTTCTGTCGGTGGAAGACCCGGCGTTCGAAGACTCCTCGCGACTCGATCAGCAGCGCCGGGGCGCGGGCGGAATCGAGGAAGTGAGGACCGAGCTGATCGCCGAACAGCCAACGGCGGACAGCCACCGGGCCAGCCTAGCGGTCAGAAAAGGGGGTCCGGAAAGGATCGGACCAAGGTCAGGAATCGCAGTAGTCCGAGCGGTAGTCGACCGGCCGGCAGGAGCCCTGCTGATCAGACGCCGGACTGGGCGCCGCGGCCGAGTCGAGAACGACCGACGCGATCACCATGGCCAGGCACAAGATCACGGGGATGAGGAGCAGCGACCACGAGGCCGGCTCCAACGGTGTCGCAGCGGTGTGCCCGGATGCCGATGACACGGCAGCTCCCCCACATATCGGTTCAGCATTCTTTCCCCAATCCCCAATTCTTCGACACCCGAGGTTTATCGGGGAAGGCCCGTGACCGACCGATACCAAACCGCAACGCGGCCGAGATCAGCGGCTGAACAGGGTGCCGGAGAGCGTCGTCAGGAAATTGCGCAGGGAATCGGGAAGATCGCGCAGGTGCCAGTGGGGTGGACCGTGATACCAGGACAGCGCATCGGGGTCGGGGTCCGCGTCCAGGTCGGAGGCCACGATCGCGTCCAGCCAGCGATCGGTGCCGCCCAGCACCACCGCGTACGGCAGGACCTCGGACAGCTCGCTGAGTTCGCGCCCCGGCGGCATCTGATTGGTCGGGTAGCTCAGCAGATCCGAACGCAGGGCGCCCAAACCACCGAGTAGCGCCGCCCCCTTCTGGGTTCGCGCCGGCAACTCCTGGGCCACGAACATCAAGCCGAGTGCGAGCGCGATCAGGGCCAGCCCGACCAGCCCGAAGCCGGTGAATGCAGCCAGCACGAGCGTGACAACGACCGCGCCGATCAAAGCGCCGAGCGCCAGCTGCGTCCAGCGACTCCGGATCGCGTCCGGCCGGCGCTCGAACCAGCCATTGCGCACGACATCGTCGTACAGCTTGTCCTGTACGCCGCCGATCACCTCCGAAACGCGTCCCGGCAGCTCGCTCACGGTCACCGGACCGGCGGCGGTGATGCCTTCCAGCAGCTCACGTTCGAACGGCAACAAAGAGTCGCTGGAGGTGCTGAGTCGGCTCAGCTCCCATTCGGTCGGGGCGTACTCGCTCGATCTCGGCAGCTCGGTGATCCGTATGTGGCCGTGGACCGCGAGATCCACCAGGGTGGCGCTGATGTCGATGGGGTCGACACGTTCGTCGGCCACTGTGCCGACGTGACCCGGACGGATCTCCCCGAGAACCCGGAATTCGCTCTGTCCGGCGCCGGTGGGGACGAACTCGGCCACTCGGGTGACCGCCGCGCCGGCGGCCGCATCCCTTCCCGCCCGTCGGTGCAGCGCGAACAGGGCGATACCGCCCAGCACCAGGAGCGCCAAAGCCAAACTGAGGGGCAGCGGACGGGCGGAGAAGGCACGGCCGACCGTCCAGGCGAACTGGATGTTCGCGCTGCTGGCCACGGTGTTGGGCGGGAACCCGATCTCCACCTCGACGACCTCGCCCTCCCCCCGCGGCCCGTCGCGGAAGGTCGGAACCTGCCCACCCTCGGTACCGGCCGCCGAATAGGTGCAGGGCACCTCGGTGTTCGGGCTACCGGCAACGCAGTCGATGTAGGTGAACGCTCCGGGGATCTGCACGGTCGCGGTGAAGGTGGCCACCTGCGCGCTCAAACCCTGCAGCAGCCGCCACTGCAGCGCGGTTCCGGTTTCGGTGGGCACCACGGCTCCGGCGACGGTGTAGCGCACGGTGACCCGGTTCGCACCGTTCGTCGGCACGGTCACCGTGGTGAAGCGTCCCTGCTCCATGACCTCGACGGGCACCGCCGAGCCCTGAGCCGTGGCCTCCAAGTCGCTGAGGGTGAACACCTGACGCCGATCGCCGACCAGATCCCGGCGCGTTTCGAACCGTTGGCTCACCTGGGCCGGCACCGGCGCCGCGAAGGTCATCGTCTGCTCGACCTCCAGCCGGCCGTCTGCCCGCATGGTGGCATCTACCACGAAGGTGGCGGCGGTTCCCTCGGCGTGTGCCCGATCGGCGAACGGTCCGGCCAACAGGGCGGCGGTGACGAGCAGGAACGTGACCAGAAGGGCGATCGGTCGCCGTCTCGAGGAGGCTGGGTGAGAGAGCACGAGTCCAAGCCTCCCATTCCCGGTGCGCTCCCCACCGCATGCGGGAGGACATTGTCGGCACTGTTTGGCAACGATTCGTGATCGGAGGGGCCGGACGTCGACGGTCGACCCGCAAATGGCGCGGCCGGTAGCTAAGGTTTCCGATGTGACTTCCCCGCCGTGGAGCAACCCACCTGGATCACAGCCGTACGGTGGCGGGCGTCCCGGCGGCACCCCGCCACCCGGCTCGACTCCGGGCTGGGGGCAGCCGAGCTGGGGCCAGTCGTACAGTCAGCCGGCGTTTCCGCCCCCACCCCCCGGCGCGACCCCGTACGGCCAGCCGCGCAACGGTCCCGTCGGACCGTCCTTCGGCGGCCCGCAGAGCACGGTCCCCTATTACGGGTCCTCTCCCCAGTTGCCGCCGTCAAGGCGGCGCAACCCCCTGGCCGCCGTGCTGTTGGGGATGGTGGTGCTGGTGGTGTTGGCGCTCGCCGGTCTGGCGCTGGCCAGTGCGTTCGTCAGCACCCCGCAGGCGGCGTACCAGAATGACGACTACGAGGTGCCGCCACCCGACCGGAACCCGCCGCCGCTCCCGCAGCCCACCACGTACGGGGAGGCGGAGGACTGGCTCACCAACAACGCGCTGTACGCCCAGTCGGTGCCGGTTCCCGTCCGCTGCGACAGTGCCGCGATCAACGTCGCCGACGCCGACGACCGGCGACTCGAGGCCCACTTCAACGCCCTGATGGTGTGTCTGGTCAGGGTCTGGCAGCCGCCCATGACGTCGGCAGACTTCGTCATCGTCCGACCCACAGTCACGATCTACGGCAAGGAGATCAGTACGAAGTGCGGCAAGTCGGGGGTGAACGCGTTCTACTGCTCGGCCGATCAACAGATCTACTTCAGCAATCTGCTGGCTCAGTCGGTGCCGATCGTCCGGCGGGACAAGTGGGCCGCGGACGTCGTAATGGCCCACGAGTTCGGGCACGCCATCCAGGGCCGCACCGGCATGCTCATCAGTGCGCACGCGCTGGCGCAGAACACCGAATCCAAGGCGGAGTCGAACCAGATGCTGCGGCGGTTGGAGACCCAGGCCGACTGCTTCTCCGGCCAGTTCATGCAGTCGGTGTCGCGTTCCTTGGGCATTCAGCAGTCCGACGTGGCCGGCATCCAGGCGACCTGGGAGGCGGTCGGCGACGACACGCTGACCGGTGACGAAGGCGTCGACGGCAATCACGGTCTGGCTCGCAGCCGGGTGTACTGGGGCAGCGCCGGCTTCAACAACAGTGCCATCAGCACGTGCAACACCTTCTCCGCCCCCGGGCGGCTGGTGCGCTGACGCGCGCGGCGCGGCTCCCGGGCTCGTCGCCCGTCCTCAGCGGGAGTGAGTGATCAGGGCGGTGGCGATCGCGGCCACTCCTTCACCGCGTCCGGTGAGCCCAAGGCCGTCGGTGGTCGTACCGGACACGCTGACCGGGGCGCCGACGGCTTCGGAGAGTACGGCCTGCGCTTCGACGCGCCGGGACCCCAGCATGGGTCGATTGCCGATCAGCTGGACAGCGACGTTGTCGATGTCGTATCCCGCGGCTTGCACCCGAGCGGCGGTCTCACGTAGGAAGGCGAGGCCGTTGGCCGCCGACCATTCGGGGCGCGACGTCCCGAAGTTACTGCCCAGGTCACCCAGGCCAGCCGCGCTCAGCAACGCGTCGCAGGCGGCGTGCGCCACCACATCACCGTCGGAATGACCGTGCGGACCCACGTCGTCGGGGAACAACAAACCCGCGATCATCATGGGCCGGCCCGAGACCAGCCGATGAACGTCGACCCCGATGCCCGTACGGGAACTCATCGAGGAACAGCGATCAGGAAGCGAGGACCTCGTCGAGCAGCATCTCCGCCTTGCCCTCGTCGACCCGCTCGGCCAGAGCCAGCTCCGAGACGAGGATCTGACGCGCCTTGGCCAGCATCCGCTTCTCGCCGGCGGACAGGCCACGCTCGCGCTCCCGGCGCCACAGGTCGCGGACGACCTCGGCAACCTTCATCACGTTGCCGGAGTGCAGCTTCTCCAGGTTGGCCTTGTAGCGACGGGACCAGTTGGTCGGCTCCTCGGTGTGCGGTGCCCGCAGCACGCCGAACACCCGCTCCAAGCCATCGGCGTCGACAACGTCGCGCACCCCGACCAGGTCGAGGTTGCACGCCGGCACCCGGACCACCAAGTCGGTTTGTCCAACGATCCTCAACACCAAATAGAGCTTGTCTTCGCCTTTGATCTGACGGGTTTCGATGTCCTCGATCACGGCGGCCCCATGATTGGGGTAAACCACCGTCTCGCCGACTGTGAAGGTCATATTGTTATGTGCCCCTTTCGCGACCTCAAGTCTAACATGCTCCGCAGACCCACCTATCAGCGTTTGGGCTAGCCAGAGGCCACTATTGACCACCCAGCGGACTTGACAAACAGGCCCGGCGTATGTCTCGGGTGTGCCGCAGGTCATAGTGCCGGGCGGCAGCTACGAGCTGTCGACATGGGTCGCTAGGCTGCTGCCAGGTATCACCGGGGACCGTCCCGATCGACTGGCAGGAGCCGACCACCGTGCCGCTAACTCGTGCTCGCACCGCAGGTTCAAGCATCGCTCGAGGCGGGCGCGCCGCCCGGGCCGCCGCCGCCCTGGTGCTGTCGGTGGGTCTGCTCGGTGCGGCGTCCTGCGGGTTCGACGTGCAGACGAACCGGCCGTACACCCCGGCCCAGGGCGTCAACGTCGATGTCGGCAGTCCGGCCGTGCAGGTGCGCAATCTCATGGTGCTGAGCCGGGAGGAGGGCGACGGCTTCTTGAGCGCGACCTTGACCGCGGCCGGCCGGGACTCCCTCACCGCGGTGTCCGGGGCACCGATCAAGCCGGACTACACCGCCGGCAAGGCCCTGACCGTGCAGCTTCCCGCCCCCGTGCCCCTGGCGAACCAGGCAGTCGTGGTCCTCACCAACCGGCCGTTGGTCACGGTGCAGAGCCCGGATCTGCAGATCGGCGGAGAGGCCGAGTTGAAGCTGTCGTTCAGCACCGCCGGCGACGTGACCATCCGGGTGCCCGTGGTCGATGCCGACGAGCAGCCGTACCGCAGCATCAGCCCGACGCCCAGCTCCTCGCCAAGCTCCTAGTTCACCCAGTCCTAGCCGTAGGTGTCGACGTCGCTGAACAGGCCGCTGATCGACTCGCCGTAGTGGATCCTCTTGACGGCCTCGGCGAACAGGGGCGCGACCGAACGGGTGACCATGGTCGCCAAGCGCTTCTCCGACGGCAGCGGGACCGTGTTGGTGAGCACGATCTCTCCGACGTTCGGCTCCTGCTTGAGCCGTTCGATCGCCGGCCCGGTGAACAGCCCGTGAGTACAGGCCAAGGAGATCTGGCCGACGTCCTCGGCTCGCAGCTTCGCCAGGATCTCCACGATCGAGCCGCCGGTGGCGATCTCGTCGTCGAAGACGATCACGTCCCGGCCGCGGACGTCGCCGACGATCCGGTCGATGACCACGCTGTCATCGGCCAGTCGTTGTTTGGTGCCGGCGGCCACCGGGACGCCCAGCCGGCGGGCGAACTCCGACGCGAGCTTGGCGTTCCCGAGATCCGGTGAAACCACGACCGTGTTGCTCAGGTCGTAGCTGCGGAAATGATCGGCCAACACGTCGATGGCGTTGAGGTGATCGACCGGGATCGAGAAGAACCCGTGCACCTGCGGGGCGTGCAGGGCCATGGTCAACACCCGAGTTGCACCGGCCGCCGCCAGCATGTCGGCGACCAGCCGGGCCCCGATCGAGATCCGCGGCGCATCCTTCTTGTCCGAGCGGGCGTACGCGTAGTGCGGGATCACCGCCGTGATGTGCGCCGCCGAGGCGCCGCGCGCAGCGTCCAGCATCATCAGCAGCTCGAACAGGTTCTCCTGCGTCGGGGGCACCAGCGGCTGAACCACGTAGACGTCCCGCTGCCGGCAGTTGGCCCGCAGCTGGACCTGAAGGCAGTCGTTGCTGAACCGGCTGGTGCGAGCATGGGACAACTCCACCCCCAGGGTCGAGCACATCTCGGCCGCAAACTCCGGGTGCGCCGACCCGGAGAACACCGTGATCTCACCAGTCACGCGGCCACCTTAACGGCAACCGACGACGCCCCGAGCCTGCGAAGGGCCCGAGCGAGTGGAGGGATCCGCGGCGCCGGACGGAGGACGATCGAGGCGACAACGCTTTTCCGTCGCCGAGGAGGACGACGGCCGGCGTCAGGAGCGGATTCCGTAGCGAGCGGAGAATCAGGCTTCGAACTTGTAACCCAGGCCGCGGACGGTCACCAGGAATTTCGGATTGGCCGGGTCGGTCTCGATCTTGGTTCGGAGCCGCTTCACGTGGACGTCGAGGGTCTTGGTGTCGCCCACGTAATCCGCTCCCCAGATCCGGTCGATCAGCTGGCCGCGGGTCATCACCCGGCCCGTGTTGCGGAGCAGCATCTCGAGCAGCTCGAACTCCTTGAGCGCCAGTCTGATCCGTTCTCCGTTCACCGACACCTCGTGGCGCTCGACGTCCATCCGCACCCCGGCCGCTTCCACGATGTCGGGCAGCAGCTCGACGTCTTGGCCGCGGCGCAGCACGGCCCGGATCCGGGCCACCAGCTCCCGCTGGCTGAACGGCTTGGTCACGTAGTCGTCGGCACCCAGTTCCAGCCCGACGACCTTGTCAATCTCCGAATCCCGGGCGGTCACCATGATCACGGGCACCGGACCCCGCTGGCGAAGCTGCCGACAGACCTCCGTGCCGGGCATCCCGGGCATCATCAGATCCAGCAACACGATGTCGGCGCCCGCACGGTCGTACTCGGCCAGTCCCGCCGCCCCATCGGCGGCCTCGAGCACGTCGAAGCCCTCCTTGCGCAACATGTACGCCAGCGCCTCGCGGTACGAAACCTCGTCCTCGACGACCAGCACTCGGGTCATGGGCGGAGCCTTTCGGGAGTGACGAGCGATACCGGGCGATACGCCCATGAGCGGAGCAACCTCCTGATCGCGGAGCGCGGAGCGCGATATTGGGCTCGAGTCACTTCTCCACTCCTGCCGTCGAGTTTCGGGGCTGCAGCCGTACAGGTTCCTCCCGCACGGGCCCGCTCTCGGTTGGGTTCTGGGTCGAGCTCTGGGTCGCGCTGTCGGGCTGGGTTTCGAGCCCGCTGTTCAGCTCGCCGTCGACTGGGAGCGAGGCGACCGGCTGGTGAGCGGGCAGGCTGATGGTGAACGTGGAACCGTGCCCTGGCTGGCTCCAAACGCTCACCTCGCCGTTGTGCGAGGCCGCGATGTGCTTGACGATGGCCAGACCCAGCCCGGTCCCGCCGTTGGCGCGGCTCCGCGCATAGTCCACCCGATAGAACCGCTCGAAGATGCGGGCCTGCTCCCGCTCCGGGATGCCGATGCCGTTGTCGGACACGGTGATCTCGACGTAGTCGTCGTCGCTACGCACCTGCCGATGCGCCGCGACCACCACGCGGGTATCGGGATCGGAGTAGACGACAGCGTTCTCCACCAGGTTGCCCACCGCGATGCTGAGCTGCCGCAGGTTGCCGACCACGTGGCAGCCCTGGGCTCCGGCGATGGTCAGCGCGACGCCGTGCCTTTCGGCATCCACCCGGCAGCGATCGACGGCATCGGTCAATACGTCGTCGATCTCGACCAGCTCCGGGGTGGTCAACGGGTTGTCGGCCTGCAGCCGGGAGAGATCGATGATCTGGGAGATCAGGTCCGTGAGCCGGGCGGACTCGATCCCCATCCGCGCCGAGAATCGGCGGACGGCCGGGGGGTCGTCGGCCGCCTCCTCGACTGCCTCCGCGAGCAGCGACAGCGCCCCGATCGGCGTCTTGAGCTCGTGGCTGACGTTGGCCACGAAGTCGCGGCGGGTCTGCTCGATCCGGCGGGCCGCGGTCTCGTCCTCGGCCAGCAACAGCACCTGCTGATCGGGCAGCGGAACAACCCGGACGTGGAAGTACGCGTTCGCGGTGCCCGGACGCGGAAGCTCCAGGTCGCTGATCTGGCCGCGTTGCTCGCGCCGGACCTGTCGGACCAGCTCGAGGATCGGCGCCACCGCCACTCGGCTCCCGCGCACCACGCCCAGGGTTTGGGCGAGCGGGGTGGACTGCAGCACCTCGTCGTGCGGGCCGATCACGGCTCCGGCCGCCCGGAGGGCGTTCAGCACGTCAGAGAGTCCGTCCGGAACGGTGGGCGCGTTGGGCACGGTCGCCATGTCCGGGTCGGCGGGAGCCTGTCGCCGGAACAGCGACCAGGCCACGACGAAGCCGATGACCATGCCCAGCAGCCCGGCGAGGACCGCAAGACCAGCCAGGTTCACACCAGCGATAGTAGAGTCTCAGCCGCTTTCTGCCGCCCGGAACCGACCGCGCACGCAGGCCGACGGCTCAGCGTTCCGCTGCTGTTCACCGGGCGTTCACATCACCCTCTCCTCGGGGTAGTGGTCGGGCTTAGGGTTGAAACTACTGAGACTCAACTTGTGAGGTGGAACGAGGCATGCGCGACTCCTATCGGGAGCAGCTCGACGACATCCTGGCCGATCTGGTGCAGATGTGCCAGGCCGTCTCGGCGGCCGTCCGCAGCAGCACTACCGCTCTACTCGAGGCGGAGATCCACCTGGCCGAGCAGGTCATCACTCAGGACCTCAAGCTCGACGAGATGCAGGCCGACATCGAAGCCCGGGCCTTCAGCCTGCTGGCCCGGCAAGCTCCGGTGGCCGGCGAGCTGCGGACCCTGGTCGCCACCCTGCGGATGGTCACCGAGCTGGAGCGAATGGGCGATCTGGCCGCGCACGTGGCCAAGATCGCTCGGTTGCGGTACCCCGACATCGCAGTGCCCGAGGCGCTGCGGCTCAACTTCGTCCGGATGGGGGACGTGGCGGAGAAGATGGTCGTCACCGCCGGACAGACCCTGAACAACCGCAACATCGAATCGGCCCAGGAGCTCCGGGCCCGCGACGAAGAGATGGACGAGCTCCGCAAGAGCCAGTTCCGGGTGATGCTGAGCGACGATTGGGCCTACGGGGTGGAAGCCGCCGTCGACGTAGCCCTGCTCGGCCGCTACTACGAGCGGATCGCCGACCACGCCGCCTCGATGGGTCGGCGAATCATCTACGTCGTCACCGGCGAGTTCCCCGAGGCCGACTTCTGGCCCCAGCCCTGAGCGTCCGCGGAGCGAAGCGCGCTACCGAGGGCACTACCTACTTCCGGCCCTGGTTCTTGACCGCCTCGATCGAGGCCTGCGCGGCTTCCGGGTCGAGATAGCGGCCACCGGAAGAGATCGGCTTCAGATCGTCGTCCAACTCGTACAGCAGCGGGATGCCGGTGGGGATGTTGAGGGAGACCACGTCGGAGTCCGAAATCTTGTCCAGGTGCTTCACGATGGCCCGAAGCGAGTTGCCGTGGGCGGCGACCAGAGTCACGCGCCCCGCGCGCAGGTCGGGGACGATCTCGTCGTACCAGTACGGCAGCGCCCGGATGAGCACGTCCTTGAGGCACTCCGTGCGCGGTCGAGCCTCGGTGGGCAGACCGGCGTAGCGGGGGTCGTTGAAGTTGGCGTACTGGTCGGCGTTGTCGATGGGTGGCGGCGGCGTGTCGTACGAGCGGCGCCAGATCATGAATTGTTCCTCGCCGTACTCGGCCAACGTGGCCGCCTTGTCCTTGCCCTGCAGGGCGCCGTAGTGCCGCTCGTTGAGCCGCCATGAGCGCTTGGTCTCGATCCAGTGCCGGTCGGCCACGTTGAGTGAGATCTCCGCAGTCCGGATGGCCCGGCGCAGCAGCGAGGTGTGCACCACGTCGGGGTACAGACCGGACTCGACCAGTAGCTCCCCGCCCCGATGAGCCTCGGTCTCGCCCTTCTCGTTGAGATCGACGTCGACCCAGCCGGTGAACAGGTTCTTCGCGTTCCAGGTGCTCTCGCCGTGGCGCAGCAGGATCAGGGAGGCGCTCATAGCGGGAGCCTAGTGGAGTCGCTCGGGCCGCCGGCGCCCGTCTATGGTCGACAGCATGCCCCGAAGCATCGCCACCAACCGTACGGTCGACCGCGCAGCGTTGCTGGACTTCATCCGGCCGCGCCATCACCTGCTGCTGAGCACCAGCCGGACCGACGGGCGCCCGCAACTGTCCCCCGTGACCGGCGGGGTGGACGACCAGGGACGCATCCTGATCTCCTCCTACCCGGGACGGGCCAAGAGCAAGAACGCCGAGCGGCGCCCGGAGGTGTCGGTGTGTGTGCTCTCCGACGACTTCGGCGGTGCCTGGGTACAGGTGGACGGAACCGCCGAGGTCCTGGGCATGCCCGAGGCACTGGACGGTCTGGTCGCATACTTCCGTTGCATCTCCGGTGAACACCCCGACTGGGATGAGTACCGGGAAGCTATGCGGCTCCAGGACAAGGTGCTGATCCGGATCACGCCCACCCGCTGGGGTCCGATCGCCACGGGCGGCTTCCCGGCCGACGTCGCCGCCCGGCTCGGCGACTGATCAGGGCCGTTCGGGGTCCAGGTGGCGGAAAGCCGCCAGATTCGCCGTGGATTCGCCCCGGGAGCGCCGCCAAACCCATTCCCGCCGGATGCTGTCGGCGAAGCCGAGTTCGAGGATGACGTTGAAGGAGTCGTCGGCGATCTCGGCCACCGACCCCAGCCAGCGGTCGATCTCGGCGGTGGTCACGCCGGCGAGCGCCAGTTTCCCGGTGAGGTGGATGTCACCGAGGGCGTCCAACGAGAAGGCCACCCCGTAGCTGCGGAGATTCCGCTCGAGCAGCCAGCGATACACCACCGCCTGGTTCTCGTCCGGCCGCCGGGCGACGAACGCACGGACGGCCACCGCGTACTCCCCGACCTCGAGCGCACACTCGGTCGCCAGCTTGTGGGTGCCGGGCAGGGTGACCGAGAACAGGCCCGGCTTGCTCTCCTGAAAGCTCAGCTCCATCCCGCCCAGGGCGGCCCGGATGACGTCGATCGCACGAGCTCGTCCATCGGTCACGGCCTCACGCCGCCTGCACCATCCAGCGAGCCTGGTACGCCTGCAGGGTCAGTTCTCCGTCGGTGAGCGGGCTGCCGCCGTTGAGCGCGTCGGTGGCCCAGTTGCCCAGCGGGATTACCCAGCGCGGCAGGCGTTGAGCTTCCGGGGTCACGTTGTAGACCCCGACCAGGGTCTGGGTCGGGAAGCGGCGGACGAGGACCAGGACGGCCGGGTTGACCGGATCCATCACCTCGCTCTCCACGGACGCGTCCATGCTGGGCAGCGCGCCTCGCACGGCGATGGCGTGCCGCATCCCGTGCCAGATCCGGTGCTCCAGCGCGTTCGGGTCGTGCCGGCGATCGACCACGGGCCACGGCATCGGCGGCCGGTGCACCCATCGGTTGTCGTCGGCGTGCTCGGGGTCGTCGGCGAAGTCGTAGTAGTTCCGCAGGCCCAGCTCGTCGCCCATGTAGATCAACGGCAGGCCGCCGAAGCCGAGCACGATCTGATAGGCGAGCAGCAGCCGCCGGATGGCCAGGTCGAGGTGCGTCTCGTCCCCGCTGGTCAGGGCGGCCTCGATCCCGGCCAGGGAGGCGGCCGTGCCGCTGATCCGCCGGTCACCGGTGGCCAGGTTCTCCTGGAACACCAGGCCCCGGGCGTCGCTCATCGGGTACGACCCGGCGTAGAAGTCGGCGAGGAAGCGGCGGTGCTCGTACCCGTTCAGGCCGACCGAGGCGGCGTCGGTGTCGTCGATGGCCCAGCCGATGTCGTCGTGGCAGCGCAGATAGGTGCCCCACACCGTGGTCGGCGGCTTCGCCGGGAACCGGTTCATCGCCGCGCAGAAGAGTCGGGTGTCCCGGCTCGCCAGCGCGGACCAGATCTGCACCATCAAGGAGTTCTGGTAGGCCAGGTCGCTGACCCGCCCGGCGTGCTTCCCCAGACCCAGGTACGGGGCCAGGTCGGCGGGACCCACGATGGCCTCGGCCTTGAAGATCAACGCGGGGGCGGCGATCCGGGCGACGGTGCGGAGCGCCTGGGTGATGGCGTGTACCTCGGGTTGGTTCTGGCACGAAGTGCCCATCCGCTTGAAGATGAACGCGATAGCGTCCAGCCGGATGCATTCCACCCCCAGGTTGGCCAGCCAGCAGATCAGGTCCGCGTACTCGTAGAAGACCTCCGGATTGCCCCAGTTGAGATCCCACTGCCAGGTGTTGAACGTCGTCCAGACCCACGCCTGGCTCTCGTCGTCGAAGGTGAAGTTGCCCGGGGCGAAATCCGGGAACACCTCCGGCAGGAACTTCTCGTACGCGTCCGGCAACTCCCGGTCCGGGAACATGTGGAAGTACCGCCGGTAGATGTGATCACCGGCTCGGGCGTTGACGGCCCAGTCGTGCTCGGCGGCGACGTGGTTGAGGACCAGGTCCACGGTCAGCGAGATGCCGGAGTTTCGGAGGGTGGTGGCCAGCTGCCGAAGATCGTCGATGGTGCCGAGATCCTCCCGCACGGCGCGATAGTCCATCACCGCGTAGCCGCCGTCGCTCTGGCCCGGCCGCGGTTTGAGCAACGGCATCAGATGCAGGTACGTGACGCCCAGCTCGCTCAGGTAGCCGACCCGGTCCGCGACCCCGCGCAGGTCTCCGGCGAACAGGTCGGCGTAGGTGGCGTAGCCGATCATCCGGGGATGTTGGAACCACTGGGGATCGGCATGCCGGCGGAGATCGAGCAGGCGCAGGTCGGTCGACCGTTGCCGGAAGCTGTTGGCGGCGATTTCCACGCACCGCTCGGCCATCTCGACCGCGTGATCGGGGTACGCGCCCGTCAACCCGGCCAACAGATCCGGCCAGTACCGGCGGAGGCGGGCCTCGAAGACGGTCTGATCATGAACGGGCTCGCCGTACAGGAGATCCGCAACGTCGGGAGTGCTCATCAGTCGAGCAGCGTAGCGGAACGTCCGCGATCCGGGCCGGGATCACCGATCCGCCCGCCCGCAGCTGTTCGATCAGCCGGGGATCGAGGGGTCCTTGTGCCGGAGCTTGAGCCGCTTCCGGAACTCCTCGGTGAACACGTCGCGGACCGCCTCGTTGTCGATGGCGCCGTTGAGGGCGGTGAGTCGTCCGGAGGCCACCCGCTGGCAGACCGTCAGCCAGGCCTGCCCCATGGCGAACGTGAAGGTGCTCGCCACGCCGGCCCCGATCACCCCGCCGGCGACCGTGCCGGCGCCCGGGACCATTTTGAGCAGTCCGGTGAAGGTGGCGCGGCCGATCTGGGTGGCGGCGGTGGTGGAGGCGATGGCCATCAACGCGGCGCGGTCGAACTTGATCTTGTACAGCTGAGCGATCCGGGCCATCATGCCCAGCTGGATCGGCACCAACAGGGTCGCGTCGGAGAACGGGATGGGGCTGGCGGCGGCGGCGGCGGCGCTGCCGGCGGCGATGCCGATGTGCTTCAGCGCCTCTTTGGCCTTCCGATCGGTATCAATCTCCTGCGCTGCGGTGAGGGCTCCGTGAACGCCTTCGGGCGCAACGCGAAAGGTGGCATCGAGGACTTCCTGCAACCCGTACGCCGGTTGGCCGGTGAACTCGTCCGGCTTCGCGTACGTCATGTACGGCCGGCCGCCGGTGATGGGCAGCTGCTTGGCCATGATCTGCTCGGCCAGCAACCGCGCCTCCGGATGCACCTGTCCCTCCCGCATCGGCACCTGGGTCATGACCAGGAGCACCGGGAGGCCGAGCTCGGACAGCCGCCGGATGAAGTCCGCCTCAGTCTCCTCGAACCGTCGGTCCATGCCGCGGACGCAGTACCAGGCGACGTGGATCCACTCCGACATCGGCAACCGGCGGGACTCGCGGATCGCCTGATCCAGCTCCTTGATGATCTGCCTGTCGTCCTTGCCGACTTCGAGCCCCTGGGTGTCGATCAGTCCGAGGAAGCCGACCTTGTCCAGGTACAGGTGGCTGCCGCGGGTGACCGGTTCGCCGATGCCGGTGCGGGCGACCTCTTCACCGAAGATCGCGTTGATCAAGGTGGACTTTCCCACGCCGGTCTTGCCGAAGATGGCCAGGTTGAAGCGCCCCACCATCTCCGACTGCTTGTCGAACTCCCGGCGGAACGAGTCCCGAAACCAGTTCTTGTCGTCCACGCCGGCCTCCTGAGCCTGTCGACCCTCGGGTGAGTGATCGAACCCAGCGTACGAGGCGGGGTCCCTGAGATCGCGCATCCGTAGTATCCGGGAAACCCCTGGAGTCCGGAGCCGTTCCCTCAGGCGGCTGTCGGGTCCTGCCCTTGACGCCGGGCGCGGATCTCGTGGCCGCGCGAGGTCAGACACCGCCCGTTCTTGAGGTCGAACTTCCAGTTGTGCAGCCCGCAGGTGAGGACCGCACCGTCGGTCGACCCGAACTGCGCGAGGTCGGCGTGAAGGTGTGGGCACCGCCGCTGCACGATCCACCCGTCGAGCGCGATGTCCTCGCCGGTGTCGGACTGCTCGGAGTACCAGTTCTCGACGTAGTCGATCCGATCCGTGGAGAGGCACTTGAAGAATGTGTACAGGTATTCGTTGAACTTGCCGATCCGCGCGGCGGAGAAACGCATCGAGAGGAACAGGCTGTTGGACCAGTCGATCTCGCGGCGAGCCAGGTTGGTGGCCACGAGATCGGCCGCGGTCGTGAACCAGTAGCGCACCGACTCGCCGTCGTACGGTCGCACCTCGTTCGCCGGGAAGTCGAGCACAAGATCGGCCGCCTCACCGATCGTGAAGCGCACCTGGGCGCCGATGCTGTCCGAGAGGTACCGGGCCCGCTTCATGAGCGGCTCCCACCATTGCTTCAGCTGCTCACCCAGATCGTCCGGGACTGGGGCGCGGCCGGCCCGCTCGGCCTGCACCTCACCGATCCGCTGCCCCTGCTGCTCCCGCAGATAGCTCCACTTGTCACCGAAGACCCGCTCGATCGCGGCGTCGTCGTACAGCTCCTGCGCGACCGAGCAACGGTTTCCCTCGGAATCGACGACCGTCCCGGGGAGGAAGAGGTGCCCCGGCAGCCCGGGTCTCTCGACGGCGAGCTCGCCGAGGAACTGCCGTTGATCGGTGAAGATCGACGTGTCGTCGGTGCCCCACCCGTTCGCGGCGAAGAGCTCGGGGTCGTAGAACGCCGGCGGACCGGCCATCGGGAACACGTGTCGCGGCTGCACCTGGTCGATGTAGTAGACCGTCCGCTTGGACTGGCTCGCCCGCTTGAGCTCGGCGAACTTCTGCTTCGCGGCGACCGGCAGGTCGTAGACCATCGGCCACCAGATCGCGCCGGAGAACTGTGTGAAGTACAGATCGACTTCGCCGAACTCGCGGATCTTGGCGACGTCCAGCGGGTGTGAGTCGTTCTGGTTGAGCAGGACGGCCGTGCCATCGTCGACCGACAACGCGGAGTCGCCGATCGGTCCGTCGCCGGGACCGCGCAGCGGGGTGATCATCATCCGGAGGCCGTCGAGCTCGAACGGCTCACCGGCGCGGGTGAAGACGACGTTGGTGTAGCCGAGCGTGCGCAGGTCGTCCTCGAGATCGGTCGTCGGGTACTCCGGCAACAGCACCCGGGTCGTGGTCGGCACGACCTCGCGGAGCAGCCGTGGGTCGAAGTGATCGGCGTGGCGGTGGGACACGTAGAGGAAGTCGGCCTTGCCGTACCGCTCCCAGTCGAGTCCACGGTTGTCCGGGAAGGGAAACCAGGAGCCGAAGAACGCGGGGTGAACCCAGGGGTCGCAGAGGATCGAACCGTACGCCGTCTCGATGAACATGCCGGCGTGGCCGAGGCCGGTGACTCGCACGTACACACTCTCTCGGGGGTTCGACAACGCGGTCGCCTGCCGACCACAGTGCCTTCAGTGTAGTAAGTGGCCCGCTCGGGCCGCGTAGACTCACCTGGTTCTACCCACCTCCAGGAAGATCTACATGCCTATCCGCAACGACCTGCGCAACGTCGCGATCGTCGCCCACGTCGACCACGGAAAGACCACCCTGGTGGACGCCATGCTCTGGCAATCCGGAGCCTTCCGGGTCGGCCAGGACGTCGAGAAACGAGTCATGGACTCGATGGATCTCGAACGCGAAAAGGGCATCACGATCCTGGCCAAGAACACCGCCGTCAATCACGTCACGCCCAGCGGCGAAACCGTCATCATCAACATCATCGACACTCCGGGTCACGCCGACTTCGGTGGCGAGGTCGAACGCGGGCTGGAGATGGTCGACGGGGTCCTGCTGCTCGTGGACGCCTCGGAGGGCCCGCTCCCCCAGACCCGGTTCGTGCTCCGGAAGGCCCTGGCCAAGCACCTGCCGATCGTCGTGGTGGTCAACAAGGTGGACCGGACCGACGCCCGGATCGCCGAGGTGGTCGAGGAGACGTACGAGCTGTTCCTCGATCTGCTGGAGGACGATGAGACCGACGTCTTGAACTTCCCGGTGGTGTACGCCTCCGCGAAGGCCGGTCGAGCCTCGCTCACTGCGCCCGAGAACGGAGCCATGCCGGAGGCGAAGGACCTGGCCCCCCTGTTCGCCACGATCCTCGATTACGTGCCGGCCCCGAGCTACGTCGAGGGCGCGACGTTACAGGCCCACGTCACCAACCTGGACGCCTCGCCCTATCTTGGCCGGCTGGCCCTGTGCCGGGTCTTCGCCGGGGAGCTGCGACGCAACCAGGTCGTCGCGTGGTGCAGGTCCGACGGCACCGTCAGGAACATCAAATTGTCGGAGATGTTGATCACCGAGGCGCTGGACCGGGTCCCCGCCGAGCTGGCCCGACCCGGTGACATCGTGGCCATCGCCGGCATCCCCGACATCACGATCGGCGAAACCCTCTCCGACCCGGAGGACCCCAAGCCGCTGCCTTTGATCAGCGTGGACGAGCCGTCGATCTCGATGACCATCGGCATCAACACCTCGCCGCTGGCCGGTCAGTCGGGCAAGAACCTGACCGCCCGGCTGGTCAAGGCCCGGCTGGACGCGGAGTTGATCGGCAACGTCTCCATCCGGGTGTTCCCCACGGAGCGACCCGACACCTGGGAGGTGCAGGGCCGCGGGGAGCTGCAGCTGGCCATCCTGGTGGAGATGATGCGCCGGGAGGGGTTCGAACTCACCGTCGGCAAGCCTCAGGTGGTGACCCGGGAGATCGACGGCCGGGTGCACGAGCCGGTCGAACGGCTGACCATCGACGCACCCGAGGAATTCGTCGGCGTGGTCACCCAGCTCCTCGGCCTGCGCCGGGGCCGGCTGGAGCAGATGGTGAATCACGGCACGGGCTGGGTGCGGATGGAGTACCTGGTGCCGGCTCGCGGCTTGATCGGCTTCCGTACCGAGTTCCTCACCGAGACCCGGGGTACCGGGCTGATGCACCACGTGTTCGAGGACTACGAGCCGTGGGCGGGCGAGCTGCGCACCCGGCCGAGCGGCTCGCTGGTGGCGGACCGGTTCGGGGCGGTCACTTCGTACGCGATGTTCAATCTGCAGGAGCGCGGCACCCTGTTCGTCGGTCCGGGCACTCCGGTGTACGAGGGCATGATCGTCGGTGAGAATGCCCGCGCCGACGACATGGACGTGAACCCCACCAAGGAGAAGAAGCTGACCAACGTCCGCTCCTCCACCGGTGACGAACTGGAACGGCTTGTTCCGCCGCACCTGATGAATCTCGAGCAGGCGCTGGAGTTTTGCCGCGGTGACGAGTGCGTCGAAGTCACGCCGGCGGCCGTTCGCATTCGCAAGGTGGTGTTATCGGCCGGCGAGCGCGCCAAGACCCGTTCCCGAGCCAAAGCTGCCGTCGCACCGTAGGCCCGAGCTCGCAAAAGGCCACCGACAACCTCCGCCGTCTTCTTCCGATACTCTTCTCGCGCCATCGGTACTTCCCCCCGCTGGCGAAGCTCCGGTAACAGGAGAGCTGGAGCAGAGTTGCGGGCTCGCGAGTGTCAGGGGAAGTACATGAAGAAGTGGCTCAGGATGCTGGTCGGTGTCATGACCGTCACCGGCGTGATTGCGGCCGCATCGGTGGCCGGTCCGGTCAGCGCGAAGGCGGCATCGGTCTCCGAGGTCTCGGCGGCTCCGGCATCGATCGTGCTGACGGCGAAGGCGTCCCGGCGGATCGCGAAGCGATGCAAGATCAAGGGTCGGGTGCTCTGCATCGACAAGACCTTGGACAAGCTTTACTACGTGAGGAACGGCAAGATCATCAAGTCGATGGACGCGCGGTTCGGTTGCGCCCGGACCCGGACCCGCGAAGGAACATTCCACGTATTCAGGAAGCGGCGCTACACCGTATCGAGTCTTTATCACACGCCGATGCCGTACTCGATGTTCTTCAGCGGTGGCCAGGCCGTGCACTATTCGGCCGACTTCGCGGCCCGCGGTTATGCCGGCTGCAGCCACGGCTGCGTGAACATCCGGGCCAAGCAGAAGCTGCGCTACGTGTTCAACCGGATCCGGATCGGTGACCGGGTCGTCGTCTACCGTTCCTGATGTGATCGGCTCGCGCAGACGCTCGCCGATCGTCAGGCCTTCTTGGCCGTCGCCTTCCCCGTCGCGGCCTTCTTGGCGGTCGCCTTCCGGGCCGCGCTCCGCTGGGCGCTGCGCGGGGTCACCGTCTCGGTGGCGGTCCGACCGGTCACGTTTCTGCGTGCCTGGGTCACGCCCTCCTGGACCTTCTCGAAAGCCGGGTCGACCTTGTCGACCACTACCTCCTCGGCACGCTTCTCGGCCCGTCCCGACAGCTGCCGGGCGGAAACGATCGTTTCGTCGACCGCACGCTTGCCGCGCCCGGCCAGGTCCCCGTAGGCAGCGTTGGCCTCCCGGACGAACTCCTCAGCCTGCTTCTGCCATTCGGCCAGCTGGGCCTTGGTGGTCTCGGGCAGCGCCTTGACCTGCTCGGGCAGCGAACGAACGAACTGGGTGGCGTCCTTGGCCTGCTTTTCGCCCACACCTTGCCAAGCGGCGAGGCGTCGGCCGGCCTTCTCGCCGCTCTCAGCCACGGCCGCTTGCAGGCTGGTGGCCACGACTTCGGTGAGGCCGGCCACGGCGTAGAAGGGGGCGTAATCGGATTCGAGGGCGGCCTTACGGGCCTGCGCCGGGGTCTGCTTGCGCGTGGTGGTGGTCATGCTCGTTCTCCTCGGTTCTTGGTTCGGGTCTTGGGTTCGGTCCCGGACTCGGTTTCGGTCTTGGTGTCCTGGTCCGCGGGCGTGCTCGGCTGAGCGTTCTCCTTCACGAAGGAGCCGTAGACGTCGATCAGCACGCGCTTCTGACGCTCGGTGATGATCGGGTCGGCGAGCACCGCCATCTCGACCGTGGTTGCGGGGTGGTCGTCGGGATCCAGGATCCCCGCCCGCACGTACAGGGTCTCGGCCGAGACTCGGAGGGCCTTCGCCAGCTGCTGCAACACCTCGGCCGAGGGTCGCCGGAGCCCCCGTTCGATCTGACTCAGGTACGGGTTGGAAACACCGGCCTGCTCGGCCAGCTGCCGAAGGGACAGCTCCGCCGCGCGACGCTGCGCAGCGATGAACTCGCCGACCGAGTTGAGCTGGTCGCCGAGCGGCGGCTTGATTTTCGGCATGTCTCATTGTGCTTGCAATTGCAAGCAGATGCAAGCTGACAGCTTGCGTGAGACTCGTCACATCCGACGCCACTCATCACGGGGGGTGGGGTTGTCCACCGATCACCAGTGAGTCAGAGTGAGCACAACGTGCAGGGCTGCGCGATCCCACGGATCGACACTGGTGATCGAGGACCGGACGGAGGCAGGACCGATGACCGACACGTCTACGACTGAGGCGGCTGACCGACAGCACAACGAGCCCGAGCTCAAGCGGGTGATGGGCCCGAAGCTACTACTGCTGTTCATCATCGGCGACATCCTCGGCACCGGCATCTACGCCGTGACCGGAAACGTGGCCAAGGAAGTGGGCGGCGCCGTCTGGGTGCCCTTCCTGGTCGCGTTCATCGTGGCCACGATCACGGCCTTCTCGTATCTGGAACTGGTGACCAAGTACCCGCAGGCCGCGGGCGCCGCCCTCTATGTGCACAAGGCCTTCGGCCTGCACTTCGTGACCTTCCTGGTCTGTTTCACCGTCATGTGTTCGGGAATCACTTCGGCCTCGACCGCGGCCCGGGCCTTTGCCGCCAATCTGGCTGCCTTCGCCGGTGTGGTCCAAGGGCAAGGCGCTGACGTGGAGGTCAGCGACGGCCTGACCTTGACGCTCGCGCTCGGCTTCATCGCCCTCGTCGCGCTGATCAACTTGCGCGGCGTCGCCGAGAGTGTCAAAGCCAACATCGTGCTCACCAGCGTGGAGCTCAGCGGCCTGCTCATCGTGATCTTCGTCGGCGTCTTCGCCGTCACGCAAGGCAAGGCGGACTTCTCTCGGGTGGTCATGTTCGATACCGCCGAGGACAAGTCGATCTTCATCGCGATCACCGCCGGCACCTCGCTCGCCTTCTTCGCCATGGTCGGTTTCGAGGACTCGGTGAACATGGCCGAAGAGACCAAAGACCCGGAGAGGATCTTCCCCCGGATCATGTTGACCGGACTGGGCATCACCGGCTTGATCTACATCCTGGTCTCGATCACCGCGATCGCCCTGGTGCCGCCCGGCGAACTCGGTGAGGGCGAGGCGCCCTTGACCAAGGTCGTCGAAGCCGGAGCGCCCGACATACCGATCGGCGACATCTTCCCGCTGATCGCGATGTTTGCGGTGGCCAACTCGGCGTTGATCAACATGATGATGGCCAGCCGGCTGCTGTACGGGATGGCCAGGCAGCGGGTTCTGCCTCCGGTGCTGGGCCGCGTGCTCGAGGTCCGGCGGACCCCGTGGGTGGCAATCCTGTTCACTACCGGCCTGGCCTTCGGTCTGTTGATCTTCGTGGACCAGCTCAGCGTGCTCGGCGGGACCACCGCCCTACTGCTGTTGGCCGTGTTCACCGTGGTCAACATCTGCTGCCTCGTACTGCGCCGGGACCCGGTGGATCACAAGCACTTCGTCGCGCCGACCGCGCTGCCCGTCCTCGGGGCGCTGTCCGTGCGTACCTGGTCGGGCCCTGGACGGGGCGAGCCCCGGCGCAGTACCCGGTCGCCGGGATCCTTATCGGCATCGGTGTCGTGCTGTGGTTCATCACCTGGTTGATCAACCGGGCCATCTACAGCCGCAAGACCTACGTACGCGATGTCGAGGACCTGGACACCGACCGCGACTTTAAGTAGATCATCGCGCTCGGGACACAGATGTCCCGCGTCTGCGAGCGTCGGCAAGCGGAGCGCCGGCTCGGTCTGGACGACCGAGAGAGCAGACACGCCTTTCCGTCTGCGAGCGAGGGAGGAAGACCGAGTCTTGAGGCGCGGAGCGTGCGCGAGCAGACAGGCCAATCAAATCAGTGGCGGACGATGCGCGATTGCGGGACCGAGGCAGTGATCAGACTGCCGTCGACCCGTCGGTCGCCGGCCTGCAGCACGGGAGTGCCCTCCATCCGAGGTCCACGCCCACCGAGCGGCACCGTGACCGGCGTGTCAGCAGAAACCGTGAAGTGGTGATCATGGACAGTCAGCGAGGCACGGTCGCCGTCCTCGACGGTGAACTCGATCGCGTCGGCGGTCAGGTTCACCCGCACCCGGGTGCCCCGGAGGGTGATCCGGAAAATCAACTCCGGCCAGCTCTCGGGTAGCCGCGGGTCGAAGGTGATGTTGCCGTGGTAGTCGCGCATGCCGCCGAAGCCGTACACGAGTGCGTTCCACACACCTCCGGTGGACGCCACATGCACTCCGTCGGCGGTATTCCCGTGCAGGTCGGCCAGATCCACGAACAAAGAGCTGTGGAAGTAGCGCAGGGCCAGTTCTCGATAACCCACCTCGGCCGCGATGATCGACTGCACCACCCCGGACAGCGTGGAGTCACCGGTGGTGATCGGGTCGTAGTACTCGAAGTCGGCCAGCTTGTCCGAGAGTCGGAAATGGTCACCCTGCAGGAACAGCGCCAACACCACGTCCGCCTGTTTCAGCACCTGGAAGCGGTAGATGACCA
>CAVVTA010000010.1:0-13068 GCA_963751045.1 uncultured Actinomycetota bacterium | reverse complement strand
ACCCCTAGGGAGCGCCGACCTCGAGCCGTTCGGCATCATCGGACACGAGCGTGCGGCGTAGTCGGGAGGCCGCAGGAGTCCTCTGCGCTTCGTTGTCGAGCCGTGGCGGAACCCATGCCTCCAACTGGTCTACAAAGGCATCGGCCCGGTCGCGCCAGTTGAGATCGGCCAGGGCCGCGGCGTGACCGCGACACCCCAGAGCGACTCGTAGCGCCGGCTCTGCCCGCAACCGAGACAGCGCAGCCGCGGTGACATCCGGGTCCTCGAACGGCACCACGATGCCGCAGTCGTACCGCTGGACCAGTTCGACCGCGAGCGGATTGGGCGTCGTGACGACGGGGATGCCCTGGGCCATGTACTCGACGATCTTGGTCGGTCTGGAGTGTCGGTAGTTCGCTTCGTCGTGCAGCAGTGCGAGGCCAGCGAGCGCCCCGCGCAGCATGCCGAGTGCTCGGTCGTTGGGTACGAAGCCGTGCCAGCGGATCAGTCCCTCGCGATGAGCGCCGGCGAGCGCGCCCCGCACGTCGCTGTCGGCGGAGCCGATCAGCTCCATCCGCAGCCCAGCCGGTAGGCGGCCGGCAACGTCGATCAGGTCGAGGGCGCCACGGGCGCGAGAGAGGTGGCCGAGATAGACCACTCGATCGCCCCCCGGAAGCGTGACCTCGCGCGGTACCGGAACCAGGTTGGGCACCACCGGGTGGGTATGGCGGAAGCGTTGCTGGTAGGCATTCTCGGCGAGCAGCAACGGCAACCGGCGCTCGGCGACTCGTTCGACCGACCGCACAGAAACCTCCAACGGACGTCGCAGCAGTCGAGGCACGTAGTGCTTCATCGCTATCGAGGCCGGGGTGTCCTCGTGTACGTCCCAGACGACGAGCGGCTCGTGGCCCCGACGACGCCAGCCGCGGGCCAGCCCGGGCAGGGTCAGCAGCAGCTCGGGGTCATGCAGCAGCACCAGATCTGCGTCGGCGCCCTGGTCCGCCAGCAGCCGTCGGGCCTCGGCGAAGGCACGCCAACGGTTGCGACCGACCGCCCGCGGCAGGTCGATGCCTTCGACGGCGGACCGCGGCAGCACCCCCACCGCCTGAAACGGCGCGGCGTATCGCACCCGGTGTCCCCGATCACAAAGGGCAGCAATTTCTCGGTGCAGGATCCGCGCATCCTCCGGGTTGTGCACGACGGTGACGACCAGGACCCGCATCACAAGACCTCGACGTCTGGACGGAAGAGCCTGCCGCGGGTGTCGAAGAGCAGCCGCGCCCGGTCGGCAATGGCGTTCAAGTCATAGCTGCTGTGGTCCTGGAGCAAGATCGTGAGATCATGATCAGCGAGGGCGAGGTCAAGATCATCGACCCGCGGCACGTCGACGCCATCAAGGCACCATGAGCCCACCAACGGATCGTGGAAGCTGAGCATTGCCCCGTGCCGGTGCAGTAGTCGTCCTACCGGCACCGCCGGAGTCTCTCGCTGATCACTGACGTCCGGTTTGTAGCTGACGCCGAGGATCAGTACGCGCGATCCGCGCAGCGGCAAACCAGCATGATTCAACTGGTCCTGTGCACGGCGAACCACGTACTCCGGCATGCGGTGGTTGATCTCCCGGGCCAGTTCGATGAACCGGAACTCTCGCCCCAGGCTGCGAACCTTGTACGACAGATAGTGCGGGTCTATCGGGATGCAGTGACCGCCGACACCGGCGCCGGGCCGGAAGGCTTGGAACCCGAAGGGTTTCGTGGCGGCGCACCTGATCGCATCCCACACGTCGACTCCAAGCTCGTGGGACAGCACGGCAAGCTCGTTGACCAGGGCAATGTTGACGTGACGGTATGTGTTCTCGAGCAGCTTGGCCATTTCGGCCTCTCGAGTTCCTCGCGCCTGCACCACCGAGTGGACGAACTTGCCGTAGAAGGCCGACGCGCGCGCCGCGCATGTGCCGGTGTGACCGCCGACGACCTTCGGAATGTCGCGAAACGAAAAGCTGGTGTTGCCTGGATCGATCCGCTCCGGAGAGAAGGCGAGCGCGAAGTCGTCGCCGGCCAAGAGCCCGGACCGCTCGAGGATCGGGCGGACCACCTCGTCGGTCGTCCCGGGATAGGTGGTCGACTCCAAGACGACAAGGCACCCGGACCGGAGCTGGCGAGAGACGGCGTGAGTCGCGGCAACCACGGCGCCGAGGTCAGGTCCCCCATCGCTCGCGAGCGGGGTGGGCACGCAGATAACGACGGTCTCCGCTGCGGCCAGACACGACTCGTCATCGCTGGCCAGAAAACCCGTGGCCAGCATCTGTCCGACGTCTGCGTCGGAGACGTCGTCGACATGTGAGCGTCCGTGGTTGAGTCCGGAAACCACCTCAGCCTTGAGGTCGAACCCGACCACCGAGAGCCCGACGGCGCAGGCTTCCTTGGCCAACGGCAGGCCCACGTACCCGAGGCCGATCACTGCAAGATCGACGTTCAACAACTCATCACACTCCCTCGACGTGATGAAGAGGCGCCCGCGAGACGGGTGGTCAGGCGGCGCCGAGCGTACGATAGACCGTCCGGGTGATCTCGGCGATGTGGGTCCAGGTGCGATCGTGCTCGATCGATGCCCGCGCTGCGGCACCCAGCGCATGCCGCCGACTGGGGCTGTCGAACAGAGATTCCAGAGAATCAGACCATGCTTCGGCGTCTTCAGCCGGAATGAGTAGGCCGGTCGCGTCGTGTTCGATGAGTTCGCCCAGGGCTTTGACATTGCTGGCGGCGACGGGAAGTCCGCTGGCCATCGCTTCGACCGGCTTCAGCGGCGTCACCAGGTGGCAAACGCGCTCGTTGGTTCGTGGAATGGCGAAGACGTCGAGCACCCCGTAGTACGCGCGGACCCGATCGTGCGGCACCCGGCCCGTGAAGATCGCAGTGCCGTCGTTCAGGCCCAGTCGCGCCGCTTCTTGCTCGAGGGCCGGCCGAGCCTTGCCGTCGCCGACGAGGAGCAGCCGGAGGGGGATGCCGCGCCGCCGCATCAGGGCCCCGGCCCTGAGCAGGGTGTCAAGACCCTCGTAGGACGTGAGACTTGCCACGGTTCCAACGACGAAGTCCTCAGGCCTCAGGCCCAGTTCGGAGCGCAGTGCCGAGCCGTCCGGGAGCAACTCGAAGAACTCATCGTCCACCGCATTCGGCACGACGACGATTCGATCGGACGGTACGCCCCGGGCGATGATTTCGGCCTTCATCGTGGCCCCGAGCGTGAGCACCCGGTCGGCGTTGCGCATGCACCAGGTTTCGAGGTTGCGCCGGGTCCGGTAGAACTCGGAGTCTGGGGTCCGGCCGGGTGCTGCGGTCAGCCAGGTCTCCTCGAGGAAGCCTCGGACTTCATACACCATAGGCAACCCGTACCGCCGGCCGACCGCGACGGCGACGCGGCCGTTCGGATGGTCGGTGGCGGCGTGGAGGACTGCCGGCCGGATCCGTTCCACCAGCGCGGCCGCCAGGTCCACCTGTCGGCACAGGGAAGCCTCCCCGTCCCGCGGCATGAGGGCGGGCAACAGTCGGTGGTAGGGCACGCCGTCGACCCTGTCGCAGCGCCTTGCGTCCAGCACACCCTTGGAGATCGGGAAGCCAAGGCGCGTCGCCACGTGTGGGTCCAGCCCGATGTCGCGCTGAGCGCGGACGATGGCGTGGGTCCGTACCGTGTAGCCGGCGAACGTGGTCGGCAGCGCGTTCGTGACCAGGTGCAGCACCCGGCCTGGCACGGGGTCGATGTCGGCTGGGCGGCGGACGGCCCGGCTCGTGCTTCGTTCCGGGACTGGAAAGGTGGGATGGAGGAGTTCAGTGCGAGCCCGCTCACGCAGCCTTCGGGTACGCCGGGCAGGGAGGCCGCTGGACGAGGCGATGATGGCGATCGCATCCCCAAGTCGGCCTTGCTGCCAGGCCACCGCGGCTGCAGTCGGCTCACCAGCCAGCCATCTGGCACCTCGACTGGCAACCCGGAGAGCAGAGCGCGGCAGGCCGATGCGTTTGCCCAGATTTACGGCCCGGCGCGGATTGTCGAGGATCTGGCGAAATGATATCGACACCGCCAGTGGCATTGCCTGCAACTTCGACAGCACGATGGCACGCTAACGGGTGAATGTGTCCGCGCGGTGTCTTGGGGAGGTGTCGCAGCTGAACGCCATGGTCGTCCATGTGGTCGGCACCCGGCCGAACTTCGTCAAGGCGGCACCGGTCTGGTCCGCGCTGCGCACGGCCGGAGTGCCGCAGGCGGTGGTGCACACCGGCCAGCACTATGACGAACGCTTGTCGCAGGTCTTCTTCCGCGAGCTCGAGCTGCCCGAGCCGGACGTCAACCTTGGCGTCGGCTCGGGAAGTCAGGCTGAGCAGACTGCGGCGCTGTTGCTCGCGCTGGAGCGCGAGTTGACCAGCCGCAGACCGGCCCTGCTGATGGCGTACGGCGATGTCAACTCAACCCTCGCTGCAGCCCTGGTGGCGGCCAAACTCGAGATTCCGCTCGCACACGTCGAGGCGGGCCTACGCAGCTTCGATCGCAGCATGCCGGAGGAGATCAACCGGCTCCTCACCGACCAGCTGGCCGACCTTCTGTTCGTCACCAGTCCCGAGGCGACCGGCCACCTGGCCCGGGAGGGGATCGACATCGAGCGGATCCACTTCGTGGGGAACCCGATGATCGACACGCTTTTGGCCAACCTGCATCGGTTCGATCCGGAGGCGGCTCGGGCCGGGTACGGCCTCCCGGCACGGTATGCGGTCGTCACGCTCCACCGTCCGGCCAATGTCGACGACCCCGAGGCGGCCGCCCGCTGCGTGCGTGTCCTGCACGAGGCCGCCGAGTGCCTCGACCTGATCATCCCGCTGCATCCCCGCGGCCGGGCGGCGCTGCTGCGGGCGGGACTCCGACATGACGGGTCAATTCGCGTGATCGAGCCGGTCGGGTATATCGAGTTCATGAGTCTGATTCGCGGCGCAGCCGCGGTGATCACCGACTCCGGCGGCGTCCAGGAGGAGACCACAATGCTCGGCGTGCCCTGCCTGACGCTGCGGCCGAACACCGAGCGGCCCATCACGATCAGTCACGGCACGAATCGTCTGGTGTCGGCATCCGATGCGATTCCCATCCTGCGGAAGGTCCTCAACGGCGACAGCCCTGCGGCTGAGCCTCCTCCGCTGTGGGACGGCAGGGCGGGGATGAGGATCGCGGTGATCGTCGGACAGTGGCTGGAACGCCATGGTTGAGACGGCGGACATCGTCCCGAGGGGCTTCTGATGCGACTGGTCGATCTGGTCGGGCGGGTCAGTGGCGTCCGAACAGTGATCGATACGTCGACCGGGACGCTCGACCTACGGCCCTACCTCCATCTGCCGGACGACGTCGACCTGATCCGCGATCATGGTGACGGCGACATCGGTCCTGGTGCACTTGCCCTTGTCGTGCTCGGCCCCGACCGCCGGCTGCACGGCGAGGAAACCGATCTGCGTCGCGCGCTGCGCCGGCTCCAGCCCGGGGCACACGCACTGATCGCACTGGGCTACCCGAGCGCCGAGTTGCCGTACCACCGCATGCTCGACGACCTGGTTGCGGCCCGGAGTCAGGTCCTCGCGGCCGCCTCGCTGGACTACACGCACCTGCCCGTGGGACTGCTCGCTGCGCCCACGGAGTCGACTGATCCGCGCCTCGCGAACGGGTATCTGCTCGCGGACTGCGTTGCCCGCGGTCTGCGTGCCCGGTTGCTGGACCTCGAGGAAGCCGCGGCTCGTGGTCGAGACGCGGAGTCGGCCATCGTCGCTGCGCAGCATGCCGAGCACCAGCTCGCGCGCGTTGTCCGGGAACGGGATGCTGCGTCGCAGACGCTCCAACGCACCCGGGATCGCGTCGGCGTGCTGGAGGCGCGGGTCGCGATGCTCGAAGAATCGACGTCACTGAAGGTGGGGCGTGCCCTGGTGGCGGCTGCCCGTCGCCCAGGTCGCGGCACGGCCAGGCTGCCGCATGCGCTCTACGGACTGTGGCGTGGCCGCGGCCCGACGACGGCCTCGCGGACCGCCCCGGTCCAGCACGCCGCACCGGTCAACAAGAGCGCCCCAGTCCACAACCCGGCGCCGGTCCAGAACCCGCGGAGACCCAATCCGACCATCGCCGAGGATGCCCGGCACTTGGCCTACCGGTCGCTCGCCGTGGGCCCGCCCCGGCTGGCGCTCGCAGGGATCCTGTGCCCCGGGACCGTCGACGCACTCCGTGTGGACGCGGTGGTGAATCTGCTGCTGCCGCACGACGGCCGGCTCCTGGTCGAGCACTCGCACCCGGACGCGGTGGTAGTCCAGGTCAGCGCCTGCGCCGACGGAGGGCCATGGGCGCTGACCGGCACCGGAGCCGCGCCGGACCTAGACCGCCGACTCAACGACATCGTCCGCGCGGCCCACTCTGCCGGCCGGCGGGCCCTTTTGTGGCGCGACGTCTCGATCTCGAGGGCTCCCTGCCTAGCGCAGTTCGACTGGGACGCCGTCCTTGATCTCGACGCCGGCACCGTGCTGGCCGAGGCGGCGTACGCGGGCGCCAACCGGGCGACCCTGCGGCGGATCTTCACCCATGATGCGACCAGGGTCCGGCTCTCGGCGATCGCTCGGGCCGCGGAAGCGACGGATCCGATCGACCAGCGCCGGGTGTCCGTGCTCGCCGACCCGACGATCGCGCGCGACGCGACCAGGCTCGTCGAGCAGGTGCTCCGCCAGGAGCATCGCCCGGTCGAGATCGTCGTGCCACGCGCCGACCACGGGCTGGATGAGTTGGTTGCGTCGGGTGTGGCCATTGCCGTAGGCACGATGCCCACCGCACCGTGGATCTCCGACTGGACCGACCTCGGCGGGGATCGACCGCCGACCTACCTCCTCGATCTGGTCTGCGCCCAGGAGTGCACCGATGCGGACGCGGTGGGCTTTGTCGACGCCGACGGCACCGACGACGGACTGGGGGACTTCGTCTTCGTCCCGTCGCTCAATCCCGGTTTGGTTCGGCGGTCGCTGCACTACAGCGATGTGCCCGCCCCTGCCTGGTCGCGCCGCGGTTATCGGCTGCTCGGCATCCGGGGGGATGCCGCGCCGTGAGCTGCAGACCTCGGGCGCTGTTGTACGGCGACGTGGACCTCAACCTGATCGATGGCTCCGCGATCTGGGCACAGGCGATGGCCCAGGCGCTGTCGCTCGCGGAGTGCGATACCCGCCTGCTGTTGAAGGCGCCGGTGCACACCACCCGACTGCTCGACACCATCGTCGATCTTCCCGGCGTCCAAGTCATTCGGCCGTTCGAGGAACGCCGGCTGCCGGACCTATCACGCACGCTGTCGCCGGCCCAGGCCAGCCATATCCTCTCCTGCCTGGATGAGGAGTGCCGCGCAGATCTGCTGATCGTGCGCGGCCGGCGCATGGCCAGCCGGATCGCCGCCGACGGTCATTTCCGCGGCCGGATGTGGACGTATTTGACCGACGTGGCCCAGTCCGCCCGCGAGATGACCGGGGACGCGATCACGGAGCTGAGCGCCATCGCCGCAGCGAGCTGCTATCTGCTGTGCCAGACCGAGGAGCTGCGCAGCATGCTCGAGACGTGGATCCCGCAGGCTTGTGGACGCTGCGTTCTCTACCCGCCGAGTGTGCCGGTGGCGACCTTCCCGATCCATCCGCATGATCATGTTTCAGATCCTGTCCAGCTCGTCTACACCGGCAAGTTCGCCCCGGCCTGGAACACGCTGGAGATGACCGAGCTGCCGACGGCGTTGAGGGCGCGTGGTGTTGCCGCGGAGCTGCACACCGTCGGCGACAAGATTCACTCCGATCCGGCCCGCCCCGACTTCTACGACCAGATGGGCCAGGCGTTGAGCAGCGCTTCCGGAGTCGTCCACCATGGCGGCCAGCGCCGGCAGGAGGCGATGCGGATCGCCGCGGGCTGCGACATCGGGCTCGGCTGGCGTGCTCCCGAACTCGACGCGAGCCTCGAGCTGTCCACCAAGCTCCTCGAGTTCGGTGCCGTCGGGCTGCCGGTCGTACTCAACCGGACGCCGCCTCACGAGGCCCTGCTGGGATCGGACTATCCGCTGTTTGTCAACCCGCCCGGCGGGCTCGCCGAGGTGGCGGATGTGATCGCCCGTGCCGTGGAATCCCCAACGATCTACCGGACCGCGGCTCAACGCTGCCGCACCAACACGGAGCAGTTCACCCTGGCGCGCTCCGCTGCGCGGCTGCGGTGTTACATCGATCGGGCCCTTCCGAGTGCGCCAGCGCTCGCGGGCCGCACTCGACCGCTTCGTCTACTGGTGGCCGGGCACGACCTGAAGTTCTTCACCCGACTGCTTGACCACCTGTCCGCGCTGCCGGAGGTCGAGCTCCGGGTCGACGAGTGGCGCGCACTCGCCGATCATGACCCGTCGGTAAGCAGCGAGCTTGCAGCGTGGGCCGACGTCGTCGTCGTGGAGTGGTGCGGACCGGCGGCGGTGTGGTTCAGCCGGCACAAACGACCCGGTAGCCGTCTGGTGGTCCGGTTGCACCGGTTCGAACTCGACAGTGGTTGGCCGGCCGAACTCGACATCGACGCCGTCGACCGAGTGGTCAGCGTGAGCGCTTCGTACGCCCAGCTGATTGCCGAGCGCACCGGCTGGCCGGAGGACAAGATCGTCACCGTGCCCAACTGGGTCGACATCGACCAGCTCGATCGGCCGAAGGCGCCAGGGGCCCGGTTCCGGCTGGGCATGATCGGCATTGCACCCTCGCGCAAGCGACTGGACCTCGGCATCGAGGTCCTGGCTCTGCTGCGCGCCCGCGACCAGCGATGGCAGCTCTCGGTCAAGTCCAAGATGCCCTGGGAGTACGCGTGGATCTGGAACAAGCCGGCCGAGCGCGCCCACTATGACGCCGTGCTGCGGCGGGTCCAAACCGACCTGCTGGTCGACGGCGCCGTGGTGTTCGACCGGTTCGGCCCCGACGTGGCATCGTGGCTACGCCGAATCGGATACGTCTTGTCCACCAGCGACGACGAGAGCTTCCACCTCGCCCCCGCTGAAGGGATGGCGTCCGGCGCCGTCCCGGCCCTACTCCCCTGGCCCGGCGCAGAGACCATCTACGACTCGCGCTGGATCCATTCATCCCCTGCCGTTGTAGCCGATGCGCTCACCGCCCTGGCAGTTGACGGGTGGGAGAACGCCTCCGCGGCAGCCCAACACGAGGCCGGGGAGAAGTTCGCGCTGAACGCCGTCAGTACCCAATGGGTCGACCTGATCGCCGAAGTCAGTCAGCATTGAATCCCCGGACCGGGTCTGGCGCTTAGATAACGAAATGGATACGGTGATCCGCGTTTACCACGATGGGGGATTTGGATGAGACGAGCTCGGACGCTCTTGGTGCTGACGGTGGCCGCGGCCATGCGCTGATACGGCACCACTTGGCGCAGAGGCCGATCCCGGTGGCTCCTCATCAGGACAGGAGTACGTCGTGGTCTACACCGGCGGAGCCAAGACGGCCGAGTCGACGATCCGCAAGGCAGGGGGTCGGGTCGTGGACGTCAACGACGACCTCCAAATCGCGAAGGTCAGCACGACCGATCGTGGCTTCGTCGCGAAGGCGCGTCGCGCGGCCGGCATCAAGGGCGTGGTCCGCAACCACGCCGTCGGTGTCGCCAAGCCGGGCATGCCGCACCGGTTCGCCGCAGAGCGGCCCAGCGGAGTTGACAAGTCCGTCGGCGCTCGGGCGGGCAAGGCGACCAAGGGCGCGAAGCGGAGCACCGAACCGCTGTCCGATCGGCAAATGGGACATGGCGATGATGAACGTCGCGGAGGCTTACAAGCGAGCCACCGGCAGTGGTGTCGATGTCGGCATCATCGACACCGGAATCGATGCCACTCACCCCGATCTGAGGCGGAAATTCGATCGGAAGCGGTCGCGGAACTTCACCAGGACATTCCCGCCATCGACGGTGAGTGCGAGTACCCGACCTGCATCGACCCGGCGAACACCGACGACGGTGGTCACGGCACGCATGTCGCAGGGATCGTGGCCGCGGACGACAACCGCTTCGGGATCGGCGGCGTCGCGCCGGATGCGAGGCTGGTGAACCTGCGCGCAGGTCAGGACTCGGGCTACTTCTTCCTCTACGAGACCGTGGCGGCACTGGTCGAGGCCGGCAACCTCCGGCTCGACGTGGTGAACATGAGCTTCTACACCGATCCGTGGCTGTACAACTGCGAATCGCGCGCTGACTACGTCTCCGGCGCCGTCACCGACGAGGAGATCGCCGAGCAGGCGACGGTCCGCCGGCTGGTGTTGAACGCCGTGACGGACGCGTACGACCGCGGGGTCACCTTGGTGGCTTCCGCCGGGAACGGGCACACGAACTACGCCACTCCGACCCGGTTCGACGACACGAGTCCGGACTATCCGCCGGGGAGCGAGCGGGAGCGGACGGTGACCGACAACTGCCTCGATCTGCCGGCCGAGGCGCCCGAGGTGATCTCGCTGTCGGGGGTCGGTCCGTCGACTACCAAAGCCGACTACTCCAACTATGGCTTCGGTGACGCCGAGGTGTCCGCTCCGGGCGGTTGGTTCCGTGACTTCATCGGCACCCCTGCGCATCGCGTGCCGGGCAACGAGATCTTGTCCTCCTACCCCCTGGATGTCGCCATCGAGGAAGGGTTGGCCGATGAGAACGGCGTGCCTGTCGACGACTTCCCGTCCGCTACTGCAACGCCCGCGGCGTCTGCGGGTTCTACACCTACATGCAGGGCACCTCGATGGCCTCGCCCCACGTAGCCGGTGTCGCGGCGCTGATCATCGACCGCTACGGCCGGTCGACTCGGCGGGGCAAGGCGCTCAACCCGGCCACCGTCCGCCGGATCCTCGAGGAGTCGGCCATCGATCACGCCTGCCCGGCCGGCGGGGTCGAGATCTACACCGACGAAGGCCGGACGGCCGACTGGAACGCGGTCTGCGACGGGACCACGGACGAGAACGGCTTGTACGGCAAGGGCATCGTCAACGCAGCCAACGCCGTGAAGACCTCGCGGAATCGCCTGCTCTGATGTAGAGAACTCCCGCCGATTCACATATTGGAGCTCTCGGGTGGAACGTTCTCCGGAAGTTGCGTCGCCTCATGCACTGCCAGGTGGATGGGGAGATCGAGGGTGTACGCGGTCATCGAGAGTGAGCCGTACGCATAGCCGTCGATGAGGACGTCAGTGCCCCGATTGCTGGCACTCGCCAACCCGGCTAGGTAGAGCAGCGGGATGAAATGGTCGGGAGTCGGTACGGCGTGCTGGAAGTCGCGGTGCCGGTCGATGGCCGGAGTATCGGCGGGATCCTCCGCCATGGTCTCCTTGACCTGCTCGTCAAAGCGTTGCGCCCAGTCGTAACCGCTGTCGGGGAGTGTGCTGCTCATCCCCCCGAGGTTGTGCACGACATTGCCGCTTCCGACGATCAAGACCCCCTGTTCCCGAAGCGGAGCGAGTTTCGCGCCCAGCTCCAGGTGATAGTCGAAGTCCTTGTTCGCATTGATACTGAGCTGAACGACCGGGATGTCGGCGTCCGGAAAGGCATGGAGCAGCACCGACCAGGTGCCGTGATCGATGCCCCAGCTGTCAATGTCTGCGCCCACCCAGGTCGGCTTGACCACGTCACTCACCTCGGCCGCGAGGTCGGGCAGTCCGGGCGCCGGGTAGTCGATGTCGAACAGCCGCTGCGGAAATCCGTAGAAGTCGTGGATCGTACGCGGCTTGGGCATCGCCGTCACCGCGGTGGCGTTGATGTACCAGTGAGCCGATATGACCAGGATGGCGCGTGGCCGCGGCGTCGAAGCACCAAAGGCTCGCCAGGCGCGGGTGTACCGGTTGTCCTGCAGGGCGTTCATCGGATTGCCGTGGCCCAGAAACGCTGCGGGCATCAGTTCCTGCACCTTGGTATCCGGCATGCTCACCCCTCGGGCCTCGCAGCATCGGCGTCACCGACGCGGTATTTGCTCGCAAGTCTCTCAGAGTGACAGCGAGCTGATCCGGTTCGATCCAGCGCTCACCGGACGAAGGCCCTTTCCCATTAGGCTGGTGCGCTGACGTCGAGAGGAGCGGGAGTGGACGTCGAGATCGCCGAAGAGCGCATCGTCGTGCTCGCCGACCGTTTCAACCTCGACCACGCGGAAGGGCGCGCCTGGGCCAAGCGCGCCGAAGCCTTCGGCACCGTCGCCAGACTCGGCGGCGTGCTGAACCGCTCCGGCTCGGAGGACTACGAGTGCTTCTACCGGGAGCGGCGGCTCCAGCCATTCTGGCGACTACACTGCCGCGCGATAGCCGCCTACGAGCGAACTCGCAACTACTCGGTGCCGGTGGCCCCAGAAGTCCGTAGCGTGCAGGTCGCCGGCGAGATCAAGCCAGTGGATCAGCGGCAGTTCCGCCTGACCGGGCTGGAAGAATGCCGAGACGAGACAGAGCGCGAGTTCCTCTTCGACGGCCTGACGCGGCAACAGAACCCGGCCTTGATGGCGTACCTCACGTTCGCGGGAACGTTCGTGAATGCCGAAATGCTGGAAGCCACAGCCCAGGCCGGAACCGTTGTCGTGCCCCCGGAGAACAAGGCATCCGGGCTGGTCCGGGAGGTGGTCTCCGCCGCCATCGGCAAGATCGAGGCCGACCGGATCCTGGAGGAGCGGGTGAGCGTCGACGTGGTGGACCTGGTCTACCGGCCGGTCTATGCCTTCCGCTACCGCCACGCGGGCAAGGAGGCAGTGATCGAGTTCGACGGCCTCACCGGAGACACGCGGTCCGGCGGCGCGACCTTCGAGCAATATCTCGGCAAAGCGATGGATCCCCGGTTCCTCCTCGATGTCGGCGTCGAAGCGGTCAACATCTTCGTCCCCGGGACCCAGTTGGCCCGCATCGTCGTCGAGCACGGGGTGAAGCGGATCGTTGACCAGCGCAACCGGGAGCCCTAGGTCGTTAGCTCACTTGGGGCCCCACGATCCGATCTGCTTCTGTGTCTTCTGGCTAGATGTGCTAGCTTTAAAGCTATGAGCTATAGCTCCCTGCAGCGGCCGGAAGGCCGGCTCGCCTACGACGTC
>CAVVTA010000009.1:0-798052 GCA_963751045.1 uncultured Actinomycetota bacterium | reverse complement strand
CGGTGCTACGAGACAGATCGTCACCTTAAGAGGATCGTCCAAATGGCACCGGTGCCGACAGCGGAGCAGCTACCGCTGTTCTCATGGAATCGCCACCAGTACCTCGCAGTTCACGGCATTGTCCTTGCCCGAACCGCCGTCGCAGTCATCGGTGCCGGGGCCGCCGTCCATGTCATCTGGGCCTTGCCGGCCAGAGATTCGGTCGTTACCGCCGCCACCGTCGCCGGTATTGTCCCCAATCATCGGTGCATCGCCTCGGCTGGTGCCGGTGATGCTGTCATCGCCTCCAACACCCGCGGTGGTGATGCCGTTGTTGTCCCCGACGGAGCCTTCGGCCCCAATGATCGTGTCGGCGCCGCCGTCACCCGAGGCCAGCCCGTTCAGTGCGAAGTTGTCTCCGGTTGAGCGGTCGCAGCCCAGGAGTACGTCGTCGCCGCCATCGCCTGACGCGGTTCCGTTCAGGGCGAAGTTGTCGCCGTTGGCCCGGTCGTCGCCGCCATCGCCGCAGATGAGCGTGTCGTTTCCGCCGTCGCCGCTCGCGTCGCCACTGGCGGCGAAGACGTCGCCACGCAGCTGGTCAATGCCCAGCCCGCCGTCGAGCAGATCACTGCCCGGTCCGCCGACCAGGACATCACGGCCACCTTCGCCGCATACAACATCGTCGCCGCCTAGCCCGTCGAAGAAGTCCGCTCCGTCGCCAAGCACCACCACGTCGTGTCCACTCGTGCCACTGCGCACGTCCGCGCCCTCAGTGCCGAGGATGGTAGCTGCTTGTCCATGACACCTCAGTGACTCGGCAGCACTGGCTGTTACCGGACCGATCACGGCCGATACCGTCATTGCGATACCAACGACGATCACAAACGCCCGTGCCCGCTTCACGGTCCACCCCTTGTCCGACCGGCCCCAGCCCTGCTAGGCAGCGTACTGCCGAGGGTCTGTAACGGAAAGGGTGTTTCCGGCGGTCTTCTTCTCAACGCGACCCTTCATCGGCACATCATCCACACGTCCCGAAGTGGAAGGGGTTCGAGGGGGATTCCGAGAGCACTTCGCGTTTTCGCCGGGCTGTGCTTGTGGGAGTCGGTACCTCGTCTGGGTCACGTTCGAATGGATGCGCTCCGCAGCAGGCTGGTATCCCGTTTTCGAAGCACTCCGCGCCGTTGGCCAGATGGGGCCAGCGGCCAGTTTGAGCGAGGGTGGGCTCCGACTCCCATCTGGGTGCCCGCTCCGTTACATGTTTCCGTTTGGCTTTTCCGTGGCTGCAGTTGCGATCCGGCCTGCCCGTCGCTCATTGGCGTGCGGCGTTCTGCTTCTAGGGATCGGTGGTGAGGAAGATGTCGTCGGTGAGCAGGGTGTCGCCGGGCACCAGGTTGGTCGCATTGGAGCGATAGGCGATGCGGTGGCCGGTGTCGGCGATTGCCGGTTCGCCGCTTGCGGTGCCGTTGATCGCCTGAGCGCCGTTGGTGGCGACGCTCCAGCGCTCCGTCTGGGCGAGTATGCGGTCATGTCGGAATACGTCGGCGAAGAGGTTGGTGTCACCGGACACCAGGTTCGACGCGTCGGAGCGAAAGGCGATGTAGCGCCCGGAGCCGTCGAGTGATGGATCGCTGCTGCCGGTGTTGCCCTGCGCACCGGTGCTGCTGACACTGATCCGCATTGTGACGTGGGAATTCAGGAGGTGCACGAACACGTCACTGGCGCTGTTGGTGTCGCCGGGCACGAGGTTCGTCGCGCGTGATGTGAACGCGACCGTGTTGCCGCCGATGGCGGGGTCGTCGCTGGACTGGTTGCTCTGCGCCCCGGTGTTGCTCACACTGACTCGGATGGTGGTGCCGTTGACGAGGTCTCGGACGAACACGTCGCGGATGCCGTTGGTGTCGCCCGCGACGAGGTTTGATGCATCGGACTGGAACGCCACATGGCGGCCGCTGATGGAGGGTAGCGAGCTGTCCTCGTTTGCCTGTGCCCCGCCGTTGCTGACACTGACCCGCCGGGTGGTGCCCTCGACGAGGTCACGAATGAACACGTCGTTGACGCCGTTGGTGTCGCCCGGCACCAGGTTCGACGCGATCGAGGTGAACACAACATAACGGCCGTCAGCGCTCACCTCCGGGCCGCCGCTCGATCCGTTGCCCTGGGTACCGCTGCTGCTCACACTCACCCGCCTCGTCGTGGAGGAGGGCAGGTGGCGCACGAAGATGTCCCGCTCGCCATTGCTGTCGCCGGCGACCAGGTTGGACGCAAAGGACTCGAACGCCACGTACTGGGCGAAGGTGTCGATCGACGGGCGGTCACTGTCGTCGTTGGCCTGTGCGCCACCGTCGCCGACGCTGGCTCGAACAGTCCGTGGGATGCCGCGGTAGCGCACGAAGATGTCCCGATCGCCATTGGTGTCGCCGGATACCAGATTGGTCGCCCGCGACGAAAAGGTGATGATCAGGCCGTCCTGGCTCATCGAGGGTTTGTTGCTCGGTCCGCCGGCGGCCTTCTGCCCCGCCGTGTTCCGGTTGACGAGTTCGGTCACAAGTCCGGAATGCGCCGTGACCTGGCGACCCACCGCTGGGGTTACCTCAATGGTTTCGTCGGGGACGCTCGGATGCGAATCCCGAGGGGCCGCCAACGCTGGCTGAGCCAGCGCACAACAGATGATCAGCAGCCAGACGCTGACCAGCGGAATCGTCCACGGCTGCCGGACTGCACGGGCCATCCTTAGTCCTTGAGTTGTGTTGGGGCGGGTTCAGCCCACAATCGCTGAGGTGCTAGCGGCCTTCTTCGGTGATCATCAGCTACTGGAGTCCGGTACGGAGGCGCTGATACATCCACCTCGCCCAAAGCCCACGGTTCACGGAGCTGCCGGCAGCCAACAATGGAAGCGGATGGAGTTGGAAGCTTTCCACTGAGTTGCAGCACTCGCCGTAAGACCGGCTTGCGTACGGCCGCAGGCGAGGGGTCGGCGTCTTACACTCGACTTTCAACCACCGTCTTGCGAGAACGGCCGAGTGAAGTCTCGGGGATTTAGTTGTCTGCGCGGGGGGCGTACATGATCACGCCGACACCGGCGAGGCAGATGAGGGCCCCGGCAATGTCCCATCGGTCGGGTCGGAAGCCATCGGCCACCATGCCCCAGGCCAGGGATCCGGCGACGAAGACGCCGCCGTAGGCGGCGAGGATGCGGCCGAAGTGGGCGTCGGGTTGCAGCGTTGCGACGAAGCCGTACAGGCCGAGGGCGATCACGCCGGCGCCGATCCAGATCCAGCCCTTGTGTTCACGGACGCCTTGCCAAACAAGCCAGGCGCCGCCGATCTCGGCGAGCGCAGCCAGGATGAACAGCAGGATCGACTTCAGCACCATGAAGGTCAGCCTAGGGAGATGGCTGGTCGTCTTCGTCGGTGACGAGTGCGGCGAACGGAAGGGGGCAGCCCGGTTGGCCGGCGCACTCGAGCAGGTCATCGCAGCCAGCGTCCAGGGCTTGGCGCAGGGTGGTGCGAATGACATCGAGGTCAGCGATCCGCTGCTCGACCTCGGCGAGTTTGTCTGCGGCGCGTGCCTGAAGGCCGGTCGGACGTTGGTGTCCGCCGTGCTGGTTCTGGTGGTGATGGTGGGTACCCAGCTCAAGCAGGTCGGCTACCTCGGTCAAGGTGAAGCCGAGTCGCTGCGCGGTCTTGATCACCCGGAGTTGGGTGATCGCCGCCGGCGGGTATAGCCGGTGCCCTCCCAGGCTGCGCTGGGGACGGGCCAGCAGCCCTCGCCGCTCGTAGTAGCGGACGGTCTCCAGCTTGACCCCGGCCGCCGAGGCAACCTGACCGACCCGCAGCTCCGTGGTCATGTGGTCCCGACCCGCTCGACCCAGCTAACCACGGAGTCCAGGACGGACGTCTGCTTCTCGGGCACGGCGACGTCGAGATGTATCCGTCCGCCGGTCGCGGTGAGGGAGAAGGTGAAGAACGAGCAGCACTCGGTTTCGCGGACGACCAGGCTGGCGGCCTCGGCCGCGATGTTCGGGCTGGGCGGCAGGGTGATGCGTGCCTCCTGCAGGCTGAACCGCTCCACGGTCGCCGACGCCTGGACGAACAGCCGGTCGAACTCCGCGACCCGCAGCGGCTGCTCAGCCGTGGGTAACGTGCACGCCTCCGGCGCCTGGCTGACATCGAGGGGGGTCATGCCACCCACACTAAACCCGTACCTAGGTCCGGGTTGCAAGCCGCTGCAGGTGGCCCCGGGAGATATTGAAGCCGTCCAGTGCCGTGCGCTGCTTGGACGGGGATCCGACCGCGTGCTCGGCCGTCCCGGCGCTGGCTCGACCGCGGAGGAAGCAAGACGATGACCAGCTTGGCCCTATGAGTTGGCGGGGTGAGTTTCGGCTACGTAATCCACGGTGACGGAGAAATCGCGTTCCACCTGGGGTGTGGTCAGTGGCGCCAGAGCTTAATGGCGGAGACCACCAGCAGCAGCGCGAGGGCGGGGATCAGGATCCGGTTGGGAATGACGCCGAGGAGGAGGGCGCCGAGCAGGGTGCCGGTGATGGAGCCGGCGGCCATGGCGATGACGAACCGGCCGTTGCCGCGCAGGACGGTGAAGGCCTGGTCGCGGCTGTAGCGGGCGAACGCGACGATCATGGTGGGCAGGGACACGGCGAGGGAGAGGCTGCCGGCGATCTTGATGTCGATGCCGTAGAGCAACACGATCGTGGGGATCAGCAGCTCGCCACCGGCGACACCCATGACGGCGGCCACGACGCCGATGGCGAAGCCGGCGACCAGCCCAAGGATCGCCAGGGCCGGTCCGGGCAGGCTCAGGCTCAGGCTGTGACTGGCCGGCGACAAGTGGGTCCAGACCAGCGCACCGGCCATCACCACCAGTAAGGCGGCGAGGACCTTGTGCAAGGTGGCGGTCCGCATCCGGGTGGCCCAGGAGGCACCGGTCCAGGCACCGACGAGGCTGCCCGCCAAGAGATTCACCACGATCGGCCAATGTGGAGCGAGGGCGGCGAACGGGACCGCGGCCAGCCGGGCCGGTAGGGCGGTGACGACCACGGCGAGGCTCATCGCCTTGTTCAAGATGACGGCCTGCAGGGCGAGGAAGCCGAACAGGCCAATCAGCAGCGGCAGCCGAAACTCTGCCCCACCGAGGCCGATCATGCCGCCCAGCAGCCCGACCCCGGCACCGGCGACGAACGCGGCTACGACGGACCGGCGCCACCGACCCAGCACCCCTGACAGCCCTCCGTCGGCGGAAGAGCCAGCGGTCATCGAGTCGGAGCTGCTCACAGGGCAAGACAACCAGGCATAAGGCCTTTCACGTCAGCCGGTCAACCGATGGGCCGAACCGGCGGACGACCAGGCTCAACAAACTCAAGCGACCGTGGTGGTGGATGGAGACGTCACCGGGTGATCCGTTGTAGGCACTCTGGGCGGTGAGTGCGGCGGGTGTCGTGGCCGCGCTTTCGGTTTGTTTGTGATCTTGGTGAGTCGGTCTTTTGCGAGAATGTCGAGGCCGAGGTGGCGGCGGCCTTCGGCCCACTCGTCGTGCTCGGCGAGGACGGCGCCGACGAGCGGATAACGGCGGCGCGGTCGGGGAAGATGCCGGGGAGCTGTGAGCCGTCGAAGGGTGTCCTAAGCCCGTCCCCGGTGACTTAGGGTCGGTTGGGAGGCAACCGGGACCGCGGTGTCCGGTCCAGCTGCGAGGAAATGAGGAGCCGTGTCCCCCCGACGCATCGCTGTGCTCACCGTTGCCGTCGGCGCCTGCCTGAGCTTGGGAGTCGGTCTGGGTGTGGTGGTCAAGCCGACCGGGACGCCAGCTTCGGGCTCCCGCGGCACCGTCGAGTCCTGGGTCACCGACTTGACCACCGACCAACGTCTCACCCGGGAACCTGGGACCCGCTGGCGCGTCGGGCCCGGCCGACCGGAGAGCACGATCGTGGTCGACCCCACGCGCCGGTACCAGGCGATGACCGGATTCGGGGCGTCGATGACCGACTCGGCGGCGTACGTGCTGTCGACCAAACTCCGTCCCCGAGTCCGGCGAGCGATCATGCGCGAGCTGTTCTCCCCGGTCGACGGCATCGGGCTGTCGGTGCTGCGGCAGCCAATGGGCGCCTCCGATTTCGCCGTGGGCCGGGCGTACTCCTACGACGACCAACCAGCGGGGAAGACCGACCCCGACCTGTCCGAGTTCAGCATCCGCCACGACCGGGCCTACATCCTGCCCCGCCTGCGCCAGGCACGAGCGCTCAACACCCGGCTGACCTTCATGGCCTCGCCGTGGAGCGCCCCCGGGTGGATGAAGGACACCGACTCGATGATCACCGGCTCGCTGCTGCCGCGCTACCACCAGGCGTACGCGGACTACTTCGCCAAATTTGTCAAGGCGTACCGGCGGGCCGGCATCCCAACCCACTACGTCACGATGCAGAACGAGCCGCTGTACGAGCCGGCCGACTACCCGGGCATGGAAGTGCTGCCGGACCAGGCGGGAGCGTTCATCGCTGGCCACCTCGGACCGACGCTGGCCCGCGAGGGGCTCGACGTGAAGATCTTGGGCTACGACCACAACTGGGAGATCACCGACTACCCCGAGGCGCTCTACGCTGACCCTCGGGTGGCCGGCCAGCTGGCGGGCACGGCCTGGCACTGTTACGCCGGGGAAGTCGTGGCCCAGTCGGTGTCACACAACAACTACCCGCACGCCCAGGCCTTCCACAGCGAGTGCTCCGGCGGTGACTGGCAGGGCAGCGAGCAGACGGCGTTCGAGCTGACCATGGCGTCCGTGATTGGGGGACCACGCAACTGGGGGCAGTCGGTGGTGCTGTGGAACCTAGCCCTCGACGAGAACAACGGGCCGTTCATCGGCGGCTGCACGAGCTGCCGCGGGGTGGTTACCGTGCACGACGACGGCACGGTGACGAAGGAGCCCGACTACTGGGCGCTCGGGCACGCGAGCCGGTTCGTCAAGCCAGGCGCGGTGCGGATCGGATCCTCGGTGCACCCGTCCGCCGCGCGGGCCGACACCGCGGAGCGCGGGTTGACGAATGCAGCGTTCACCAACAGCGACGGCTCCCAGGTGTTGGTCGCGCACAACGCCACCAGCCGCAGACTAGAGTTCGACGTCCAGCTCGGCGACGGGCACTTCGTGGCCGCGCTGGCCCCGGGCGCCGCGGCGACTTATCGCTGGCGGGCGCCGACCGGCGTGCTGCCCGTCGACAACCTCGGCTGGGTCGATCTCGACTACGGTCCCGGCCCATCCGGCACGCCCGGTGGGCGGCTGGTGGCCAGCGTCGGTCCAGAGGTGGTCGGTGCGCTGGCCCAGGTCAAACTCGGCGAGCAGTGGCTGGCGTACTCGTTGCCGTACGGGGCCGAGCTGGTTCGGCCGGGCCCGGCCACGGCGCTGTCCCGCACGGGTTGGTCGGTGACGGCGGAGGGAACGGTGACCGTGCCCGAGCACCCGCTGGCCAACATGTTGGATGGCGACCGGGCGACTCGATGGAGCAGCGGTGTCGGCCAGCGAGAAGGCATCAGCCTGACCGTCGACCTCGGTGCGGAACGGACCTTCTCCGAGATCGTGCTCGACGCGGCCAGCAGCCGCGCGGACTTTCTTCGCCGCTACACGGTACAGACTTCGCCCGACGGCGTGACCTGGACCGACATCGCCGGCGGACCGGGACGTCCGAGCCTGACCGGCGAGATGGTCATTGCGCTGCCTACGACCACCACCCGATATCTGCGGCTGGTCGCCGGAACGTCCTCGCTCAGCTGGTGGTCGGTCCACGAGTTGAACCTGCGGAACTCCGCAGCGGTCGACGATCCGGTGCCGCCGAACGAGTCGCTGGTCGTATCCACCGGCGTGCTGCCCGACGGCACCACTGTGACGGGTCACTACAACCCCGGCCCGGACAGTGCGGCCGTGCCGTTCCCGGTGCGCGGTTTCGGGTACGGCTACCGGCTGCCCCCCACAGCTGCGGTCACGTATGCGGTGCTCGAGACGTCGCCGGCCGCCGGCTCGGACCGTGACGACCTCCCGCCCGGAGAGCGCGGCGGTCCGACACCCACACCGCGGCGCTGAGCCGCTCCCCTCTCCTCGTGTGGCACCCTCTACCAGCAGGGATGCGGCCTCCGGGGCGATCGACGCCTTCGTCAAGCCCGAGGTCAACCCCCGCCACCCCGGGCTTGGTGACGATCCCCCTTGCAGAGCGGCATCAGGCTGACCGACATCTCGAAGTCGGCCACGCCCAGCGGGATGCCGCTGATCCTGAGGCACAGCAGCAGGCCGATGACGATGTGGTTTAGGGCCAGATTCATGCTGCACCGGCTGGGACTGGGCGCCCGAGGGACGTCCGTTCTACTGGGATCGTCTGGTGAACATTGGACAGCGCGCGCACGAGGCGCTTCGATTTCCCGGATGGCCCGCCCGATGAAATGCCCGCAGAAGGGGGGCTGGCTGCTACACGAGCGGCGGCGGGTCTCAGGCACCTCTTCGTCTCAAAGCATCTACTGCTGCTGAAGCCTGGTCTAGCATGCGACGGGTGCCGTTCTCGCGCGCCTAAGACGACGAAAACTTGCTCTCTGAGATTCGGCGGATCGCTGCGTGCCTACCCGAGGGCCCAATCACCGAGGCGCACATCGCGGAGCGGTCCAAGGCGTCGGTTGCGACCATGCTGCGCCGGTTTGGCTCGTGGCGTGAGGTCCTCATCCGCGCCGGTATCGGTGACCGGTACAGTCGCCGGTCGGTGTCGCACAAGATGCGGTCGCAGCGGCCACGGGCGCTGACCGATGACGAGGTCATCGCGGAGCTGCAGCGCGTGGCCCGATTGGCCGGTACCACCACACTCGTGCAGGGCGACGTCCGACGGCATTCGAACATCCTCGGCATGAATGTGCTCCGTAACCGCTTCGGATCGTTCGCTGACGCGCTCGCCGCTGCGGGGCTCCACCACTCGCCCATGGCCAACCGGTGGACGGAGGAGGATCACCTCGAGAACCTGCGGCGGGTCTGGGCGCACTATGGCCGGGCGCCGACCGCCACGGAGATGAGCCTGCCCCCATCTCCGAACACCGCGAGGGACTGTCCCGCGCGGTGAGCGCATCGACAGCCTCGTCGATGTCGTCGACCTCGAAGTTCAGGATGGTGAAGCTCGCCGGCGTAGCGTCGGGCTGCTCGTAGATCAGGGTGTCGCGACCGCTCGCGAGGTGCAGCGACATCGGGCCGTACTCCTCGGAGGTCCGCAGTCCCAGAGTGTCGCGGTAGAACGTCCGGGCTTGGTCGAGATCGTGCACTGCGATGCCACTGTAGGCCTTGGTGTCGGCCAGCATGATGCTTGCCTTTCTGTTGTCCCGTGATGGGTCGGATGTGACTGGTGTATCGCTGGGGAAGTCCGGGATCAAATCTGGGAACTCGGCATCGACTGAGTAGGGCGTCGCCTGAGCCATGGGTCGACCAGCGTCCCGAGGCGGGCCGAGCAACTGAAGAGGAGCACCGCATGGCTGCCGAGATTGTCGGAGACCAGGTTCCTGCGATGGCGCTGAGCCTGAAGACCGGAGGAGCCTGCCTCCTGATCGGAACGCTCGCCTTCGCCATGGCACGGCTGCAGCACGGTGACACCCCCGCCGCCGACGCCGACGCCGCTCTAACCTTCGTCGCCGGCCGGCCGGCCTACGCCGCCGTCCACATCGTGGCGGTACTGGCTGCCGCGACGATCGCGATCGGAATCATGGCTCTTGCCAGCTCGCTCAGTCGCCCCTCGGCCTGGCTACTTGGCCGCGCTGGAACCACGACGGCCGTTATCGGCACCGCCATCTTCGGTGTCGAGAGCACGAGCGAAGGGCTGGCGTTGCCCGAGCTGGCGTCTGCGGCGCAGGCCGATCCCGGCCAGCGCGCGGACATCGTCATAGTTGCGCGTGCAGTCGCCGCCGCAACTCATGGTCCGTCTCTCGTGGCGATCGCGCTGTTCATCGGGGCGACGCTGCTGCTAATCGGGCTGTCCATTCGGCTGGAGGGTTATCCCGCCTGGCTGGGCATCGTTGGCGCGGCCATCGGGGCTGTAACCCTGACCGCCGCCGTCAGCCTGTACCTGCGCCCGTCGCTGTTCGCAGGAGCCCTGCTCTACGGTGTCTTGGCCTCCGTCGTCGCGCAACTCTGGCTTGCGGCCGTCGGCGCCGCCATGCTGCGCCGAGCCAACAAGGATGGCGGATCGCGTACCAGTCAGACCTTCAATCAGCACTGAGCGAACCTGGTAGCTCGCGGACCGGAGGCGACGCCCCAGACTCGCCACCGGCCGTAGCCGATGGCGGCTCATTCTCAGCTTGGAAGACATGCGACTGCATGTTGATCGGCCCGTTTCTGGCGTCTGGCGGTGCCGTTGGTGACCCTAGTGACCCCTAACGACCTTCCAGTGGAGCCCGTTCGGGCCCGAAACGAGCTAGGCGTTGTTGACCCAACACAGGCAGAACGGATGCCCGGCCGGATCCGCGTAGACCTGAAATTGTCGTCAGACTGGACTTCGGCCGCCGCCTTCAGAAGTTTGGCGCCCAGTGACATTACTTCGTCATGAGCCGCCTGAAAGTCGTCGACGCACAGGTCAAGGTGGATCTGCTGCGGCGGACTACCGTCAGGCCAGTCGGGCGGGACGTGTCCGGGGGCCAGCTGGACTCCTACCCTCGGCTCATTGTCGACGACCACCATGTGCCACAGCCTCGGCGTCGACCGTGCCACCGAGCACTCCAGCCCGAAAACTGCTTTTGTCGGACAGGTCAGCGGCATCGAGGACGACGACCTTGTGGTTGATCTTCACCGGGCGATCCTTGCACGATTCGCCGGCCCGGAGCACGCTCATCCGGTTGCCGTCTGGTATAGGGACGAGGACGCCTCTCTAGGCGAATTTCAGCCCCTTGGGTCCGCACAAGTCACTGAGTCCGCCCCACTGCCAACAGCACAAGAATCCCGCCTAGCCAGGCGACGGGCGCCCGTCTGTGGGCGCCCAGCGGTTCGGCGAAGTCGGGTCGATGGCGTTGGACCCCTTGGCTTACGTGTCTACATAGCGCTCTTGGCCATGATGAGCTCAGCGACCCGGACCGGTTCGTCGACCTGGACGTAGTGACCGGCGTCAGGGAGGAGGTGTAGTTCTGAACGGGTGAAGATGCGGCGGAAGGACTGTGCGACGGCGGGGTTCAGGTAGCGGTCGTTCGCTCCGAAGATGATCCGGACGGGCCGGTCGAAGCGGCGCAGGAGACCGACGTGGCGTCGGTTGGCGACCACGGTTGGCAGTAGGTCGTTGTTCAGGCCGAAAAAGGCGGGCCGGGCTGCTGGGAACTTCGCGTACAGCCTGGATACCGAGTCGCTGCGTACGGCCGGGTCGCGGATGAACCGGCCCACCTGCCAGGTGAAGAGCCAGCGGTCGAAGCGGTTCGAGCGTGTGGCGGCAAGCCGGCCGAGGCTGCGCAGGACGGGAGTTGAGTACAAAGCGATGGCCGGCGGCCGTCGGAGTCGAACGGTCCAGCCGTAGTAGGTGTTGAGCATTACCAACATCTCGATCCGGTCGGGATGCTGCTGGCTCCAGTCGATGGCGGGCGGGCCTGAGGCGTCGTGGGCCACGACCACCACCCGTTCGAGTCCCAGCGCGGTGATGACGGCGTCGATGTCGGCGGTCTGGCCGGCGGCGGTGTAGCGATGGTCGGCAGGCTTGTCGGAGTCACCCCAGCCGAGGAAGTCGAAGGTGATCACTCGACGACCGCCGAGATGGGGCAGCAGCCGGTCGTAGAGATCTTGGTTGTCGGGGAATCCGTGCAACAAGACGACGGCCGGCTCGGCCCCCGGGTAGTCGCGGACGCTCAACCGGTGGCCTGCGCGATCGACCGATCGGAAGGTGAACTGACGGCGGGTCGCGCTCACGGCGGGAGGAGAGGTGGTACCAGCAGTTGGTGGGGGAAACGTCGATGTCCCCCCCGGACACAAGTCTGCAAGTGTTGCTCTTGGTCAGAGGGGGCCGGCGCGGGTCGGCCGTCGCCGCTACCGGCGGTTCAGTGGCGATCGACGCGTGTGATCCAGTATTCGGCCGTTTCGGGGCTGGAGACCCCGAAACGGGCGTTGGGCAGGTACAGGCTGTTCCCGAACGCCGCCACGGTTGTCGGCACGTCAAAGGTTGCGGGTGGCTCCAAATCATCGCCGGTCAGGGTGTCCACCAACTCCCCACGGGCGCCGTCGGCATCGATCTTGAACGCGGCAATCTGATTGAGCTGATTCCGCACGACGTAGAGCGTGTTCCCCCGCACCAGCAGGCCATCGCCGGAGGTCACCGAGGCGCCGCCCAGGTCGACCTCCGTCGCATCACCGGTTTGGGGATCTACCCGGTACAGCAGGCCGGCAGTGGAGTTGACAACAAGCAAGGCCTGGCGGTCGGGAGTCTCGGCTATGCCATTCGCATTGAACCCATCAACCTGCTGCCAATCACCCGTCAGAGGCAACGTGATGAAATCGTCGCCGGGGGACCCGTTCGGGCCGAGCGGCACGCCGTATAACTGGGCCTGCTGCGAGTCGGTGAACCAGGCAAAGTCGCGAGTCAACACAACGTCGTTGACGAAGCTTCCAGCGTCAGTGAACTCGTAGGTCTGGACAATCTCCCGGGTATGGACGTCGATCACCCTGCCCGTACCAGTCGTGCCGCCGGCAACAAAGAGATAGTCCTGGTTGCTGATCTTCAGTCCGACCGACGGAACCGGCCCAAGACCGGAGATGACCTCGAAACCGCCCGTGCGAAGGTCCACCACAACGATGTCCCCGTTGGCACGGGAACCGAGGTACGCCCTGGCCCCCGGGCCGATTGTGATGCCCTCCGGCATGAACCCGTTCGGCAGGGCGATCCGATCCGGGAATGGCGGGGCCAGAGCAGCCGCCGCGAGCGGCACGCTCAGCGCAACGCCAAGGACCGCCACAGCCATGAGGCGCAAGATGGATCGGATGGTCATTTGATCCCCCCGAGTGAGGTTGGTTGCCGGCCCCTACACACGGTACGGCCATGGGACGAACATCTGAAGTGCCCTCAGTTCCGGACGCCTCTGTGAGGTGGCGATGGTCGCCCGGAAGGAGTCCATGACGCACCCGAGAAGTCCTGTGTTCGGGCGTTCTGCTGTGGGAGCGCTTGTCTGGCCCTGTCCAGGCTGCTACCCGCTGCCAGCGGCGTGTCTGCTGTCCGAGATGACAGAGTCTCCGGCGCTACCCCGGGCCTTCGTCCCTCTTCCGGAGGCGACCTCGTAGTGCCAAAGTGGTTGGTTGACGAAAGTCACGGAGGAACGATGCCCCAGCCGGAGTGTCTGCTGCGACGACACCGAACGTACGACAAGCAGCCGGGCCTCTAGCTGCTGGGGTTTGACTTGCCCTCGGAAGGCGCCGTACACAAGCACCCGCCTGTGGTGATCGCCCTCCAACTTTGACGGGTCGATGTTTCTCAGCACGTGTCAACTCGAGGGGTGCTAGGAGAGGGGAACACGATGTCGGGTCGGCGATCTTTCGCGGTCATCACGGTGGCAGTCGGTGCGCTCATAGGTGCGCTCGGCGTGTCCAGCGCGTCGGCTGCACCACCGGTGCGGACCGACGCCAGCGAGGTGATTCATTGGAACCAAGTCGCGGCGACGACGCTCGCCGCCGTTCCGGGTCCGAACGGCGGTGCCCCACCCGCATTCTCGATAAACATGGGCATGGTGCAGGGCGCCGTGTACGACGCGGTCAACGCGATCGGGCCGAGGCAGCATCGGCCATATCTGCTCAACGCGCGCACCGGTGCGAAGGCGTCCATCGACGCCGCGGTGGCAACCGCTGCCTACGACGTGCTCTCAGGTCTCGTCTCGACGGCACCGGAGAGGGCGCCATTTCCTGGCCGTGCGGCACTCCTGAGCACGCTCTCCTCCGCGTACGCTGCGTCGCTCGATGCGATCGACGACGCCTCGTTCAAGACACAGGGCATCGCGGTGGGACACGCCGCGGCCGAGGCCATGCTCGACGCGAGAGTGGGCGACGGGCGGTTCGGGCCGTCTCCGTGGGTATCGAACCCCGCGCCCGGACACTGGCAACCGCTCCTCTCTGGCGGCGTACCTGTCCTCGACCCCACCCCGTGGGTGGGCAACGTGAGGCCGTTCCTCCTCCAGAGCTCGTCGCAGTTCCGTTCGGCGCCACCCCCTGCGCTCGACGGCCAGCAGTGGGCGACTGAGTTCAACGAGGTCAAGAGCCTGGGCAGAGCCACCGGCTCGACCCGGACTGACGAGCAGACCTACATCGCCAGGTGGTGGCAAAGCGCACCCATTCTGAGTTGGAACGAAGTTGCCCGGCAGCTCATCGCACGGACCGATCTCGACGCCACCGACAGCGCGAGGCTCCTCGCGCTGCAGAACCTGAGTGGAGCGGACGCGGCGATCAACTGCTGGAACGACAAGTACCACTTCGATTTCTGGAGGCCGTGGAACGCGATTCCACGAGCGTTGGAGGATGGGAATCCGGCCACTGCCCCGGACGCGACCTGGACGGCGCTGCTCACCGCGCCGTATCCCGAATGGACCTCGGGTCACACCTGCCTCGACGCGGCACACGTCACCGTGCTGCGGATGTTCTTCGGCGACGACCCCGTCGGTGGGTCGTTCCAGATCACGAGCACTTTCGTGAATCCCGGAGGGCCTGCTGTGCGGACGTTCGACACGTTCACGCAGCCACTTGCCGAGCTCATCGAGGCACGGATCTGGGCCGGCCTCCACTATCGCAGCGCGGACGTGCAGGGCCAGGCGCTCGGCCGGAACGTCGCCAACTACGGGGCCGCGAACTACTTCCAGCCGGTAGGCAACTGAGCCCGTCCGACGCCGCCAGGTGAAGGCCACGGAGGAGGTGACATCGCTACTCCAGTCGAGCAAAACCGACCCGAGAGCGCGGGACGGGCGAGGCCACGTTCGCGGCGGCGCCTCTCCCGCGGACGTTGTTCGAAGGTGGCGTGACCAGGCAGACGCAGCGACTCCTGCGCTCGGCGGAGTGGGCGGTGAGTCTGAGTCGGGTGAGTCGCATCGCCAATGTTGGATCCGCGGTGCCGGGATGAGTCGGCGATTGTTGGCAATCGTCGCACTGCTGGTGGCAGCGGCCACGATCACGGTTGCGGGTGCGGTCGCTGTCGGTGAGTTCCCGCGGGGGGTTCTGCTGCTGGGCTGTGTGCTCGTCGCCGGTGTGGCTGCCTGGTACGGCGCGCTCCGGCTCGGGCCGGCACGGGCCGTCGGGCTGATCGTTGCCGCCCTTGCGCTCGCGGGCGCACTGGTCCTCCTGGTGACCCGCGGGGCGCCGCTGGTCGATGTGTTGCTCGTCGTGGGGTTGCTGGTATCGCTGGCTGCGGGGCGTGCCGCGTTCGCCGCGCACGTCGATCTGCCGAGCGTGTCGCCGCCGCGGCAACCGGTGCTCTTCTATAACCCGAAGTCAGGCGGCGGCAAAGCGGAGCGCTTCGCGCTAGCCCAGGAGGCCGGCCGGCGGGGGCTCGAGGCGGTCGAGCTCCGGCGCGGGGGCGACCTCGAGGCGCTGGTTCGCGCCGCCGTCGCGCGGGGCGCGGACGGGTTGGCCATGGCCGGCGGGGACGGCTCGCAGGCCGTCGTCGCCGGGGTCGCCGCCGAGTTCGGGCTGCCGTACGCCTGCATACCGGCCGGGACGCGCAACCACTTCGCGCTCGATCTCGGCGTCGACCGCGACGATGTCGTCGGTGCCCTCGATGCGTTTGTCGATGGCGGTGAGCGGTGGGTCGACCTCGGCGACGTCAACGGACGGGTCTTCGTCAACAACGTGTCGCTCGGTCTGTATGCGGAGGCGGTGCAGCACGAGTCCTATCGCGATGCGAAGATCCGCACCGTGCTGGACACCGTGCCCGAGGTCCTCGGCCCGACCGGCGACAAGCTCGATCTGCGCTGGCATGGCCCGGGCGGGCACGAACACCGCGGGGGGGCTGCCGTGCTCGTGTCCAACAACGCCTACCGGCTCGGCAGCGCGCTCGGCTCGGGCACGCGCCCCCGGATCGACGACGGCCTGCTCGGGATCACCGTCTTCGGTGCGATTACCTGGCAGGACGAGGAAGGGCGCGCATTGCAGCGCCCGTGGCGCTCGTGGTCGTCACCCACCTTCGAGATCGGATCGGGCAAACCGATCGCGGCCGGTATCGACGGCGAGGCCCTGGTCCTCGATGGGCCGCTGGAGTTCCGGATCCGACCGAAGGTCCTGCGGGTGCGCGTTGCCCGCCAGCATCCGGGCGCCTCGCCCTCGGCGATGGCCCCCGAGAGAATCGGCGAGGGTGTGGTGGAACTGGTGCGAATCGCCATCGGCCGGGACCAGAAACCGTCGAAGGATCATCACTAAGGAGGCCAGAATGGACCTGTTGGAGATCAAAGAAAAGGAGCGGCTCAGCCGTGAGGACGCCGCTGCCCGCCTGCACGCACTCGCGGACGCGCTCGCTCGGCACAACGACGTCGAGTTCGAACGCGGCGGTCTTCGCTTCACCGTGCACGTGCCCGACGAACTCGACTTCAAGCTCGAGATCGAGATCGGCGACGAGGAGCGTGAGCTCGAAGTCGAGCTGACCTGGTGACCGGTACCTTTGCCACCCCTGAACGCCCGCCGCCCGACGACCCGAGGCCGGTGAGTGCCGGCTCACCCCGGACGGAGCCGTTCGAGGAACAGCTGGCCGACGAGCTCAGTACCGGCCGGGCTGACGAGCCGGCCGCCCGCACCTGGGCGACAGCACTGCTGCGACGCCTGGGCAGCTACGACCGGGCCGTCTACGGTTCGGTGGCGCGGCTGTCCACGCCGCTGCTGGACGAACCGCTGAGGAGGGTGTCTGACCTAGCCAACTTCTCCAAGCCATGGTTCATCACCGCCAGCCTCCTTGCCGTGTTCGGCGGACCTCGTGGCCGGCGTGCCGCGCTGACCGGGGTTGCGGCAATCGGAGCGGCATCCCTGGTGGTCAACCAGCCCATGAAACTCATCGGCGAACGCCTTCGACCCGATCGAGACGGTCTCGGCGTCCCGCAGCAGCGATGGATCACCATGCCGTCGTCGACGTCGTTTCCGTCCGGTCACTCCGCGTCCGCCGCAGCGTTCGCCGTTGCCGTGGGAGACCTGCTGCCGGCGCTCAGGTTTCCGCTACTCGGCGTAGCGTCGGTCATAGCCTTCTCCCGCGTGTACACCGGCGTGCACTACCCCAGCGACGTCTTCGTCGGCGCGACCGTCGGCGCCCTCCTCGGCCGGGCGGCCTCGACGGTGGCGCGCCGCTCCCGCGGTCCCCGTACGGCGGTCACCCAACGCCGGGAAACGGGGCGGCCAAGGTTGCCCGTGACAGCGTCCTAGCCGAGCTTGGCGGTCAGAGTAGGCCTCACTGTGTGCCCGATACCGCCACGCGACACCTTCCACCAGAGCATGCGGTGATCCGACCACCGCCGACCCCGCCGACCCTCGTCCGAGGGCAGCACTGGTTCGATCAAAGCCCGCAGCTCGTTGGTCAGCGCTGCCGGCGCTCAGACCAAGATCATCACCGGCACCGGTCCAGCCATTCGGGAGACAGCCCTCGACGCTGACCCGCCGGGCTAAAAGCTATGAATGATCGAACTGCCAAGCGTCGACAACCTTGGTGCACTCGCGAATTCGGTGTTGATTTGGCAACTCTCTACCAGCGCTTGACCCAGAGCGGAAGCGCGGTGCACCACAGCATTTCCGTCCCGGCGCGACGACAGAAGGCCAGCTTCACGGAGAATCCCCGCGTGTTCGCTCGCGGACTATATTGAAATCCCTGCCCTGCTCGCCAACCTTGTCGTTGTCAAGTCCTCGTTGACGCTTGCGAGGAGAACACAAGCCCCCGTCATGCCGAGAAGCTGCTCAATGGGCGACCCTCCCTGAGAAGAAAGTGTGTTTCCGAAGAGGTTGGGCGAGACGCCGAACAGGTACAACAAGGCTATCTATCTCAACCCTAGAATTGCGGAAGTGGGCATCCACGATACACGCCGAGCTGAAGACGGACGGAACAAGAGCTAACCCCGTAACGGCGACATATTGGAAACCGTCGTCGTCGGAGCCGCGCTCTGCTCGTCGCCGTGTGGCGGCGTGTGGGCAACCTCTTGGACAGGTGCCGGAGTAACTGATCGACTCGACTGTGAGTATTGGCGGCGCCCACCTGATGCTGGGATGGATCTCGTTGAGCAGAGCTCCGACTCCATGCTTGGTCAGGATCGTCCTCCAGTGACTTACTGCGATCTGCTTGGGCGCGCAGCATTGGCCAGTGCGGTGCGACAGCGGCTCCAAAGAAATGGCGTGCTGACCGGTCTAGTGTTGTCAGCAGTGCAGGCAATCGGAGAGCTCCAGTGCGTGGCCGAAATGAGCCAACTCCTCGAGATCGCTGGACCAGTGTCTGTTGGGTTGAGATAGTGCTTGATCCAAGGCGTCGTCGAACCGCTGAGGCCCGGAGAAATGATCAGCACCGAAGTTCGCAACCTGGACCACGGCGCTGCTCATGACCGCAAATACGTCGGTCCAAGCGGGCAAGGCCGGGCCTTGTCTGTTGTGCCCATCGCTCGACCTGAGGCGGTCGCTTCGGACTGAAGTATCGGTGGGCCGCCGCCGACGCCTCGGCAAGCGGGTCTAAGTCAGCGATCCGGACGCGCGCCAAGTCTTCGACACGAATCCTGATCGAGACAGGCATGCGGCCCACTTTCAAGATCAATTCAAGCGGCGGGCCGTCACGATCGTAAGCACCGGGAGCCGCTCACATCCGGTCCAACCTGGGCACCGCTACGTTCTGAACTTTCAATACTAGACGAGACAGCTGAGGTGGCCCTCACGCTGTTGGCTCCCATCGGCTACCAGACCCATTATGGGGTCAACGTTCCACCGTCAGCGACGAGTTTCGGCTCAAGCCGAATCGATCTCTCATTCTTCGGCCTGAACCGAAAGCTGTAGCTGTTGCGGCCGACCTCCATAATGCTCGAGCACTAAGTCGATGAAGTTGCCGGCAGCCCGGAACGTCATCTCGTCTCCGACCTCGCACCTAGCGCTGGGAGATGCTCGTCCATCGATGAGAAGTCGTGTCGCCCTGTGGCGATGTCTGCAGCTGGCACCGCCCCAAACAAAGAACGAAGGAGTTGGGCAGTGGATAGGAATGACCGAAGCAATCCAACGATGATCCCTCACCGGGACCGCGTTACGACTGCCGACTTCGCAAAGATGGCGACAGCAACGAGGCATGAGCGCAGTTCCAAGATGACGAACCCACCCTCTACTTCATGGCCCCCCGTGGCAATGGCGTCTGAATGGCAGGCGGATCATCAAGCGCCGCCGGAGCGTCGTCCCGTGTATGCCTCTGAGTACACACAAGGAGTATCAACGAGATGCAAGGTTGTGACGCTTCTCCAATCTGCGAACGGGCTCCGATCAACTTGATCGATGGGCACGACCATCATCCTCGGCACGTCCGCCGGGACGATCGACTGCTAAATGGCCGGTTCCAAGTCCACCGAAGAGCTCTGAGGTCTCAGTGACATGGTCCATCCATTCCGGCCCGGCTTGTACCAAAACCGTGCGCCTGAGCGGACCTCATGGCCGGTCGCTGGATCGCCTGCTACGCCAAGACCGGCACCGCCGAGCACGACGCGATCACTCTGCCCGACAGCGCCACCGCCGACGCGAGCCTCCGGTAGCCAGCCGAGAAGCCTCGTAAGCCTCAGAGGAGAGGATCGTCATGGGGTAGGTGCGTCTCAGTGGGAGCCACCAAGCCAACCCGTGGAGCCATACCAGTCCGGTTGGGGCGGCGCGTTGTCGAGCTGGGTGTCGAAGGTGCCTTTCGGCTGAGGTATTCCCCGTGGTTGTCACCGTCCCCACCGGTGGCCTCGCCCTCTGGCACCGTCCGAATCACACGCGGTACGTGCGGGTCAAGGGTGCTAACCGGTCCCGGGCGTCGAGGCAGGGCTACGCAGTGGCGTGCGACGCCAGTCCTGTTTGTCACCTATCGGCAATGTCCGAAAGAGGACAAGGGCGTTGCTAAGCCCGGCTATGGGTAGTAGGGCTGTGCTGTGGGTTCGAGGATCAGACGATCGGGGGATCTGGGGTCGAAGCCATGCTGTTTGAGCTGAGCCGACCTGTGTGAGATGTCGGACGCGGCTCGAGGCAGCGATCTGCGAAGAATACGGAAGAGTCTGCCGGGCACCTGACAGGGTTGGGTGTCTGGCGGACTCGACCGAGGATCGGACGCTGTTGTGTTCCGATCGGACGACTGAGTGTTCGCCTACCTCCCGTTCGCGGAGAGGGGCCTGCTGTGGTCACCCTCACCGCGAACCCCCTGCGTCAGCTGGGACGTCCCGCGCCGACGCTGAAAGGGAGGGAGTGTCGGAGGGAATGCTCGGGGGTTCATCACCTGCGACACTGTGATCAACGGTACGGGCGCCTCGGAGGTACCGCAACGCGAAATGCTGGCAACTTCAGGACATGTCCTAAAGTGGACGTGGCGAGGGTCGAGTTGATCGCTGGTCTTGATGCCGTGCGGAGGGTCGCCGATCGGAGGCCTCAGCCCCTCGGCGCCGGCGCCCGACCGATATCGGACCGCATGTTCAAGCACCCGGTCGCGGGATCTGGTCGACGTCCCGACCTGCCTTCGGAGTCGTTTGTCTCCGGGTGGCGCCGCGAGAACGGCGCCCCAACAGCTCGTCCAAGAAAGCGGGGCCACTATCAGGTGCTCGTCCGCCGTGGTCGTGCCCTGCTCAAGAAGGCAGTTCACGCCTAACGAGGCGCTCTTCGATCGTCCTCTCCAGCTCGTGCGCACAACCCGCTGCTCGCTGGTGCGCTGGGCGCCGAAACCGCTGGCCTTTTTGATCTTGAGCGCGCTGGTCCTCGTCCGGCGCTCGATCTCGTGCATCGAAATCCCGGCCAGCTCCTCGGCCGCGTGCTGGCGTCATCACCGTGCGGTTCACCAGAATGGGCAGCGGCCGAGCCGACCCGGAACACAAGCTCGCGGCCACCCGGCTACCCGATCGACAGACGGCACGCAAGGCCGGAACGCACGTATTTCTTCCCCGAGGTCCCCGAAAACCGCGAACCGCAGGTGGAGCTGCGGTCGCGGGTCTAAAGTTAGTACGGTAACGGATCAAATGTCGGGAATCGAAGTCTTCGGAAAAATTGGGGCAACATTGAGCAGATTGGATCGCCCACCGATTGCTGTGTACCGTTGTCCCCAGCTGCTCGGGGTCACGGCAGCGCCATCTGATCAGCGGGAGAGGTCCATCGGACCACCTCGTCACGTTGTGTCAGTCACAAGCAGCTTCGTACGGGTTATCACTCGCGCGTCATCGCTGGAGAGCGAGGTCGGGGGACCGGACGAAGTGGTACCGCGCACCTGGCGGCTAGAGGGGGGACGACGTCCAGTCTTCGGCACCGTCGGCAGCACGGACCCTGGAGCTCGGGCCAGACGACACCGCGAAGGGAGGTAATCCATGATCAAGCGACGCATCGCGGCTGCGGCTGCCGGCTTCGCGTTGGTGATCGGCGGCGTGGTCGCCACCAGCTCGACCACCGACGACACTAGCGCCAACGGACTCCGCGTGTCCTCGTCCCAGAGCCAAGTAGTCAAGGCCAACGGGCACAGACAGGCCAACGGGCTCTGAGCGGTATCGCCGCGACAGCGCCCCGCTCCGGCGGGGCGCTGTGAGGCACCTGGCCTCAGCGCCTGAGTCGCTTCAGAAAGAGGAGGAACGGACGAGCATGTCCACCAGCCGACCGGACAGCCCCTCGTCGCTCTCGATGTCTTCCCGCTCGGCGACCGCCTCCTTCGGCAGGTCGGTGATGATGCCGTTGACGTCGTCCTGCATGTAGTTCCGCATCGCCTGCTCATCGTTGACCGTCCAGACAATCAACTTGTAGCCCTTGCCCCACGCCTCCGTACGGAAGTCGTCGGTGTAGGACTGCTGTTCCATGACCAGGAAGTCGGCGTTGACCTTGGGCACGCCGCCGAAATTGATCGGGACGATGAAGCCGACCACGAGCTGCGGCCGGAGATGCTTTAGATCCTCCACGACGTCGCGGCTGATCGAGTGGTAGGTGTACCAGTCGGTGACCTTGTACGCGTCCAACACGGCCAGCAGCCGGGGAAGCAGGTCGGGGCTCTCGCCGCCGTGCAGCTTGACTTCGAGGAGTTGTGGAAGCCCCAGTTTCTTGGACTCCGCGATCCACTGCTCCAGCGACGGGATCTTGGCCTCCATGCCGTCGGAGCGCACCGTGATATCCATCAACTGGGCTTGGGTCAGATCCTTGACGTTGGCATCGATCCCGGCGAGCCGCTGCAGGTTGCTGTCGTGCATGGCCACGAACTTGAGGTCCTTGGTCTGCAGGATGTCGAACTCCACCCGGTTCGACCCGGCCTTGTCGGCCGCCCGCAGGGCGGGCAGCGTGTTCTCCACACCGTCTTCGATCACCCCCCGGTGGGCGATGACTGAGGTCTGATCCGCCGCCGACAGTCGCGTCATCGTGCCGTAGTTGACCAGCGAAGCTGCGCCGAACACCACCACCAGCGCGGCGGCGGCGACGACCCAGAGCCGCTTGCGGCGAGTCGCCGTCAGCGAGGACGAGGCGGAGTAGCTGATCTCGTGTACGTCCAGCTGATGCTTGGCCGGCAGCCGGGCGAGCCAGTCCCGCATCATCGCCACCAGCCCTTGGACGACCAGGATGCTCAACATCGCGGCCGCGATGAACGTACCGATCTGCCACAGGCTCAGACCCACAGTCGCGGCCACCGGCGAGAACCCGGGGTTGGTGAAGTCGGCGATGACCGTCGGCAACACGGTCATCACCGCGAACATGCCCACCGGGATGGCGACACTCGCCGCCAGCAGGACCAACATGCCGACGATGCGAAGCGTGCGCCACCGGGTCAGGCGCCAGCTGGTGACGAACGATTGCCACACGCTGGCCGATGTGGTCGCCAGGAGCGGCAGGGTGAGGATCACCCGCAGGTTGAGATACAGCAACACCAGCAGGAAACCGCTGTACAGCAGGCTGCTGGTGGTGCTCTTCATCAGCTCATCGGAAACGAACGGTGGAACACCGATCTTCTTCGTCAGGGTCGACGACAGTCCCAAGTGGCCGAGGGGCAACAACAACAAGACGTAGACAACAATCAGGAGACCCTGCGGGTGGAAGAGTTTGCGGACCGTCATCCACACCTGGCGTAACACCAACCGGAACGAGGTGGATTCGCCAGCTTGGTGGTGTGCGGCCAAAACGAAGAGCGTCGTGAATTCGGCCGCCACGATGAGGACGGCGAGACCCGCCAATAGCAGCAGGGTGATATCGGCCAGCGGATTCTGCAGAACGTGGGCAATCCTGTCGTACGCCACACTGCCCAAACCGGTTTCCACCAGGACCAGCGAATACATCATCTGCAGCAACGGCACGGCGACCAACACCAGCACCAATTGCACGGCGGTCACTGTGAGGACATAGAACTGTGGTTGCCGCCAGGTCGTGCGATAGGCGACTCCGATCGCACGGAGGGTGCCGGTCGGCTTGTCCGGCTTGGCGTCCGGGATTTCGGCCCTGGGGGGAGGCGCCAGCTGATCCGCCGCGGTCATGGCTGCACTGTACTTCTCAACAGCCAGGGGTGTGATCGCCGAAGACAGAAAGACGACCGGAAAGGAGCAGCAGAACGGACCAACGGCCAGCCATTCTCGAGATTCTCCGGTAACGCGGAACGCCGCAGCCGGTTCCCGCGTGGGTCGACCATTCCAGTCCCGTTGTTTCGGAACTCAGGCGATGGCGGAATTGTCAGCACTCAGTGGAAGTCACGCGAGGCGTGTCGAGCGGGAATCGTGCCGATCGCCTCGGGCACCAGCGCCGCCAAGGGAGTCAGCCGGTCAGCCACGAGATTGGTGACCCCATCGGAATGCTCCACCTTGCCGCGGATGATCAGCCCGTTCGCCCGTTGCCCGACCCGGCGATGACGTTGCCAGAGGGCTTGGCTGCAAACGATGTTGAGCATTCCGGTCTCGTCCTCCAGGTTCAAGAAGGTGACCCCACCCGCAGTGCCGGGACGCTGCCGGTGGGTGACCAATCCGGCGACCTTGACCCGCCGCCCGTCGTGGTGGGGACCGAGATCGCTGATGGCCACGATGTCTTGTTCGCCGAGCAGAGCGCGAAGGTGACCGACGGGATGATCATCCGGCGAGATCCTGGTGGACCACAGATCGGCCAGGGTCACTTCCGCGGCGCTCATGCCGGGCAGGACAGGAGGCGCAGCATCGATGGCGCTACCCGGCAGGGTCTGCTGATTGTCGGCGTATCCGGCGTTCCACAACGCCTGCCGCCGACTCAACCCGAAGCCGTCGAAGGCCCCGGCGGTAGCCAGCGCCTCGGTCTGGGCGACGGAGAGTCCGGTCCGGCGGACCACGTCGTTCATGTCCTGGAAGGCTGAGCGGTTGCGTTCCGCAACGATGCGGAGGGCCAGATCCCGACCGATGCCCTGGACCGAGGTCAGTCCCAGGCGGACTGCGCATTCACCGTCTCGGCGGTGCTCGTCCATCCGGTCGGCGGCGTTCCGCTGGAACGCCGGGACCGGAGGCTGTTCTCGATGTCGACACGCAGGCTGTCCGGTGGGTCGAGTTATCTTCACCGCGAGGGTCAGGTCGACGGGCTCCAGGCCGGCGTCGGCCATCGACCGGGTGATGTCGGGTCGCCGTACCTCCACGCCATGGCGACGGGCATCGGCAACCAGCGATTGGGGCGAATAGAAGCCCATCGGTTGCGCTCGAAGCAGACCGGCCAGGAACGCGCCAGGATAGTGCAGCTTGAGCCAGGAACTCGCGTACACCAGGAGAGCGAAGCTGATGGCGTGGCTCTCGGCGAACCCGAAGTTGGCGAACGCCTGGATCCTGGCGTAGATGTCGTCGGCGAGCTCGCCGACTATTCCGTGATCGGCCATCCCGGCGTACAGGGTTTCCTTGAGCCGCTCGATCTTCTCGACGCCGCGCTTGGAGCCCATGGCCCGGCGGAGCAGGTCGGCGTCGTCGCCGGAGCACCCGCCGACCGCCATCGCGATCTGCATCAGCTGCTCCTGGAAGAGCGGCACCCCTTTGGTCCGCTCCAGGACCGGGATCAGCGCCTCGTGCAGGTAGCTGACCTCTTCGCGACCGGTCGCCCGCCGGATGTAGGGGTGGACGGCGCCGCCCTGGATGGGCCCGGGACGGATCAACGCCACCTCGATGACCAGGTCGTAGAAGCGACGGGGCAACAGTCGGGGCAGGGTCCCCACCTGAGCCCGGCTTTCGACCTGGAAGACCCCGATGGAGTCCGCCCGGCACAGCATGTCGTAGACGCCGGCCTCCTCCTTGGGGATGGACTGCAACGTCCATCGCTCGCCCAGCCGGTCGGCCACCAGGTCGAAGGTGTATTGGATGGCGCTGAGGATGCCCAACCCCAAGAAGTCGAACTTGACCAGCCCCATCCAGGCACAACTGTCCTTGTCCCACTGCAGGACCGTGCGGTCGTCCATCCGGCCTCGTTCGATCGGACAGACCTCGCCGACCGGGCGCTCGGTGAGCACCATTCCGCCGGAATGGATGCCCAGATGCCGCGGCGATCCGAGGAGTTCGTCAGCCAGTTCCACCACCGGCGCAGGCAGGTCGTGTTCGCTGCTGGTGGGCAGAGATCCCCAGGAGTCGATCTGCTTCGACCATGCATCCTGCTGGCCGGTGGAATAGCCCAGCGCCTTGGCCACGTCCCGCACCGCTGACTTGGGTCGGTAGCTGATCACATTGGCCACCTGCGCGGCGTTGCGTCGCCCGTAGCGCCGATACACCTCCTGGATCACCTCTTCGCGGCGGTCGGAGTCGAAGTCGACGTCGATGTCCGGCTCTTCGTCCCGGGTCTGGGACAAGAAGCGCTCGAACGGCAGGTCGTACTTGATCGGGTCCACCGCGGTGATGTGCAGGACGTAGCAGACCACCGAGTTGGCGGCCGAACCTCTGCCCTGACAGAGGATCCCGCGGTGCCGGGCGAAGGCCACCATGTCGTGCACGATCAGGAAGTACCCGCTGAAGTCCTTGTCCTCGATCAGTGCCAACTCCCGCCGCAGTCGGGTCTCGGCCTGCTCCCGGTTGTCCGGATAGAGCTCGTCGGCACCTTGGGCCGCCAGTTCACGGAGCCAGCTGATCGGGGTGTGACCGTCCGGCACGTCGAGTTTGGGCAGTCGCGGCTTGGCCAGGCGCAGATTGAAGGCGCACTCGGACGCGATCTGCACGGTCTGCTCGACCACCCCGGGGAAGCGGCGGAACCTCGCCGACATCTCGGCTCCCGACCTCAGATGTGCCGTCGGCGGCGGCAACCAGCCGTCCATCTCGGTGAGGCTGCGCCGGGCCCGGACGGCCGCCATCACCGATGCCAACCGGCTCTGCGCGGGGGCGGCGTAGTGGACGTTGTTGGAGGCCACCAGGCGAAGCTCATGATCAGCGGCCAGCCGAGCCAGCTGATCATTCGCCACCGAGTCGGTTGGCAGGCCGTGGTCGATCAACTCGACCACGACCTGTTCGGGTCCGAAGCGGACGGTCAGGTCGTCCAGTGCCTCGGCCGCGGCGGCACGACCACCTCTCGCGAGGGCGGTACGGACCGTGCCCTTGCGGCATCCGGTCAGGATCAACCAGTGTCCAGCACCCTGATCCGCGAGTTCGTCCAGGTCGTACAGTGGCCGACCCTTCTCGTCGCCGCGCAGTTGGGCTTCGGTGATGGCTGCGGCCAATCGGTGGTAGCCCTCGACCCCTCGGGCCAGCACCAGCAAGTGGTTGCCCTCCGGGTCCGCGGCGCCGTTCTGCGGGGCGGTCAGGCCCAGCGACAACTCGGCCCCGTAGAGGGTGGGCAACTCGTACGCAAGCGCGGCCTCGGCGAAGCGGGAAGCGGCGTACAGGCCGTCATGGTCGGTGATGGCCAGCCCGGACAGACCCAGCCGAACCGCCTCCTCGATCAACCGCTCGGGATCACTGGCCCCGTCCAGGAAGCTGAAATCGCTGTGACAGTGCAACTCCGCGTACGGGACGACATGGCCAGCGGGAGCCGTGATGCGTGGAGAAGTTGACGGCGCCTTGCGCATCCAGTCGAGGATCGGGTCGCCGTTGCGGTCCAGCTCGGGACTCGCGCGGCCCGTAGTCCGTCCGGACATCCGAGCCTCGAGCTCCGACCAGGAAACGGGCGGGTTGTGCCAGTTCATGCCCGATTTGCCTCGGTCGATGTATGAGTCACCGATATGTCAGTCATAGCGGGCCTCGGTCCACCATCGACCGCTGTCCACCAACAACAACCAGGCGCTGCCGTCGATCCCGACGATCTGGAACCGGGCGACCTGCCGGGCTCCGGCGGGATCCCACCACAGCTCGTCGATGGGCCATGGTCCGGCCCAGGCCTGGATGGCCACGAATTCGCCGTCCGGCTGCGTTTGCACCAGGGTCGGTTCCGCGGTGACTGATCCTCGCGGTGACACCCCGACCGCCTGGCGATCAGGACCGAGCACTGCGGCCGGGGATGGTTGGGCGTATACGCGGGTCGGGGCAGGGGGTGGGATGCTGCCCGGCCAGGGCAAGGTGCGGCTGCGCATCGTGATGGACCGCTCACCCCACGGCACCGTGCACTGCCGTTCGCGCGGTCCACGCCCACCCTGGAGACTGGGGGCCACCACGGCTTCGGGCCCAAGCATCCCCTGCAACCGAGCCACGCCCCGCTCTACGCGTTGATCACGGGGACTGCCCCACAGGCCGTCGCCGTGATCGGCCAGTGATTCCACCAGCTCGGGAACGAGGCGCACCTGACCAGCCGGCTCGGGCAGCGGATCGGCCTGCAGTTGCCAGTAGAGCCGGTCGACGATGTCGGCGGCCCCGAACCAACGCGAATGCCCCCAGGTCCGTACCGAGCTCGCTCCGGCATCACCGAGCACCTCGATCCGGATGGTGGTGCAGACCAGCCCGTGTCGGGACAACTCGGCCACACAACGTTCAGCCGTCTGGCGGGAGCTGAAGACGATGGGCTCGATGTTGCCCAGCGGCGGTTCGAAACTGATCGAGGCACTGAGGTCCTGCGGTGCGGTCCGGCCTGCGGCCATCCGCACGTCGGCTCCGCGCGCCAGTCGGTGTAGCCAGGCGCCGTGTCGGCCGAAGCGGGTGGTGACGTCGCGGATCGACAAGGCGGTGAAATCGGCCATGGTACGCAGGCCCAGCCGACGCAGCAGGCTGACCAGTTCGGCGTCGCCCAGCGCAGCCAGGGGCAGATCAGCCAGGAACGGCCCCGACCTGCCCTCCGGCACGATCACCCACTCCTGCGGGGCGGCCTGCCGCGCAGCCTGTTCCGCCGCGAAGATCCCCTCGGCGATACCGAGCCGACAATCCCACACCCCGGCAGCCACCAGACGCTGGGCGACCACCGCGGCCGCTTGCGCCTCACTCCCGTAGAAACGGCGAGGGGCCGCCAGGGCGCACAGTCCCGGGCGGATCGGAGTCACCGACGCACTGACGTCCTCCACCGCGGCCAGCACCGTCTCGAAGGCCCGCACATCGCGGGACTCCGAGGCTTCCACCAGGATCAGTTCCGGGCAGGTGGCTGAGGCGTCGCGACGACGCATCCCGCGTCGCACCCCTTCCAGCCGGGCCGAAGGTGAGCAGGCCAGAACCTGCCCCGCTTGCACCACGGCGACCGGCGCCAGATCGGAGAGTCGCTGCTCGGTGCTGGCGGCCACCACCGGCCAATCCGGGCACCACACCACCATTACCCGCGTCCTGGTGCCGGCTGAGCCGGGGGGTGTGGTGGCTGAGGCCAGGTGTTCCGCGGCCAGGTCGATGTCGATCACGTCAGCCAGCCAACACAGCGGCAGCTTCCGCGCCGCTGCCTACGCAGACCAGCGTGTGCTCCTCGGCCGACAGTCCCAGCTGCACCTCGCGGACCGCGGCGGCTCCCGTACGGATCTGGACGGTGACCCCGCGGTCGCTCAGGTGCCCGAAACCCCGACCGAGTCCGGACCAACGGTTACTGACCGTCTGCAGACTGAGCGCGGACCGTGGCCACCCACCCTCCACCACCAACACCGATCCTCGCTGCCGCAGTCGGGCGGCCACGCGAGCCGCCTGAGCCTCAGTCACCCTGGTTGGGGGACGGACCACGACCACGGTCGTCACGTCGATCAGGCCGGCGGTCACGCTCAACCAGTGCTCGCCCGGTTCGGGCACGGCGATGGTCCGCTCGAGTTCGAGGCCCAGGCCGCAGGCAGCCTCCCAGCCGAGATCCGGCAGCCCCACGATCCCGACCCATGCTCCCGCCCGCGACGGACCTGCGGCCAGAGCGAGAGCCAGACCTGGCGTATCGACCGAACAGGCGGTGCCCGTGCGGACCGACAGAACCGAGGCCAGCGCCGGCAGCAGCTGCAGGTCTTGCGACATGCCGGTGCCTTCCATCCGACGTACTCTCTGCTGGAGTTCGCGGATGCTGGCGGCGGCGGACGGGGGCACAAGTAAATAATCGAATTTCTGTTCGAACTCGTCAACCGCCGAGTTGCCACAGTGTGAACACAGGATTGAGACTTGGGGCGCGTCATTGCGGGGAGCTGGGTTGCGGTGCGCCTGCCCGATCGAGTGGCCACAACTCGAGTGGTCATAATGCGAGGGGCGAGAGTCCGAGCAGGAGGGAGTGAGGGAGATGTCCGGTGTCATCGTGTTGAACACCGACGACACCGCCCTGCACACCGTCTCGGTCCAGCACGCGATCCGGATGCTGATCCGCGAAGTAGCCATCGTCGAAGAAGCCCACGAGGACCGTAACTTCGGTCCATTCCCCTGGCCCCGGGTCCTGCGGCTCGTCCGGTACGTCAAGACCGCGTTCCAATACGCCCGCTCCCCCGCCTGGTCCAAGCGGGGTGTCCTGCGCCGAGACGCCCATCGCTGCGCCTACTGCTCGGGCAAGGCCGACACCGTCGACCATCTGCTGCCCCAGTCGCGCGGTGGCCGCAATTCGTGGCTCAACACCGTGGCCGCCTGCACCCGGTGCAATCACGCCAAGGCCAACCGGACCCCCAGCGAGGCGGGCATGCGGCTGGCCGTCAAACCGCGGATCCCCACCTGGCGGGAAGCGCGTGGCTGAAGGACCTGATCGAGGCGTTGATCCGACTACAGGCCCAGAGGTAAGTCCAGAGCGGGAATGGTGGGACGACCCGCGGCTGCCCTGGAAGGGCAAACCGGGTCGCAACGACATCCTGTGTTGGGTCGGGTTCAGTCTGACGGGAATCTACGCCCTGGTGCTGTTGCCGTTGCGCCCGATCCTGCTGGGCGCCAACCCCTACCTGCTCGCTGCTCTCGGAGGTTCCCGGGTCTCCGCGGTCACCATCGGCGCACTGGCCGCGACCGGCCAAGGTTGGTGGCCGCTGGGACTGCTGCTCGGGGTCTTCGGCTCGATCAAGTTCGACCCGCTGTACTGGTGGGCGGGCAAACTGTGGGGTCGCGGACTGATCGACATCGTGGCCGGTCGCTCCGCCCTGGCGGCCCGGAACGCCGCCCGGGCCGAGAAGCTCGCCCGGCGGTTCGGACCGTTGGCGATCTTCACCACGTACGTCATCCCGTTACCGAGCGCTGTCGTCTACGCCACCATCGGGGCCACCGGCATGAGTCTGGGCCGATTCCTGCTCTGGGACGCGGGCAGCGCCCTGGTCACCAGAGCCCTCTTCATCTGGTTGGGCTCCGCGCTCGGTCAACCGGCCGTCGAGGTCGTCGAAGTCATCGCCCGCTATTCGTGGTGGATCTCGATCGCCCTGCTGGTCGGCATCGTGATCAACCTGATTCGGCAGTCCCGTCGATCTCGCCGAAGCCGCGGCGCCGCAAAGCAGGCACCACCAGCATGAGGAACACCGCCATAGCCGCCAGACTGGCGGTCAGGGTCACCAGGCCCAGTGGGACTGCCGTCCGCTCCCCCGCGATGCCGACCAGCGGTGCGGCGACGGCGCCGACCACGTACTGACCCAAACCGAGCAAGGACGAAGCGCTCCCGGCCTGATAGGGGTAGTCGGCCAGGGCCAGCGTGGTGGCGGTCGGGAAGATCATCCCGATCGCGCTGACCATCACGAACAACGAGCCGATCAACGACGGCAGACCCCCACCGGACAGGGTGGTCGCCGCCACCCCGAGCGCACCGAGCAGATTCAGACTCAAGCCAAGGCCCAGTACGGCCACCGGGGCCCAGCGGGTCGCGAGCCGGCCGCCCACCCAGCTCATGGCCATGATGCCCAGCGAGTTGATGCCGAAGACGAGCGAAAAACCCTGCGGGGACAGCCCGTAGATCTGTTGCAGCACGAAGGTGGCACCGGCGATGTAGGCGAACATCGAGGCTCCGGCCAGTCCGGAGGACAGCGCCGAACCGACGAAGAGTCGGTCGCGCACCAGCTCGGCGAAACCGACCAGGGTTGTGCGCAGACCACCGGCCCGGCGACGCTCCGGCGGTAGGGTCTCGGGCACGCCGAACCAACCGGCCAACAGCAACACCAGACCGAAGGCGGCCAGCACGACGAAGATGCCGCGCCAGTCGATCACCCGGTTGAGCTGGCCGCCGAGCACCGGCGCGATCACCGGCGCCAGGCCCGAGATCAAGATCAGCCGCGAGAAGAAGATCAACAGATCCCGGCCCGAGTACAGGTCGCGGGCGACGGCCCGGGCGATGACCAATCCGGCGGCACCGCTCAGACCTTGTAGCAACCGGAGTCCGATCAGGATTCCGATCGTCGGCGCGAATGCGCAGGCCAACGAGGTCAGCAGATAGAGGACCAAACCGATGATCAACGGCGGCCGGCGGCCGAAGCGGTCCGAGAGCGGTCCGGCCACGAGCTGACCGGTGGCCAATCCGAGCAGACAGGCAGTAATGGTCAGCTGGGCTCCGGATGGGTTCGCGTCCAGGTCGGCCGCGAGCTGGGGCAGGGCCGGGAGGTAGAGATCCAAGGAGATCGGGCCGAAGGTCGACAGCATGCCCAGCACGACGATGGATCGGCGACGGGACGGCACGGGCTGGGTGGCTGGCACGGTCCAACTGTGTCAGCCCCACTGTGGCAGCCCGCCCGGGATCTCCCTCGTCGGCCACTAGACCGACGGCGGCGTCTGGTTGCCCGGGCAACCGGATATGTTCATTCCGGGGCCGACTACGACGACATCGTCTTCGGAGTGAATCTCCGACCCTCCCGACCGGAGAAGGAATCAACATGGCTGCTGCCCGCCCCCTGGCTATGGTCACCGGCGCCTCGTCGGGCATTGGCCTGGAACTGGCCCGGCAGTTCGCCCAGCACGGCTTCGATCTTGTCGTCTGTGCCGACCACGAGGCGATCGAGGCCGCCGCCGCGGACCTGCGCCGCTTGGGTGGCGAGGTTCGCGCCGTCCGTGCCGATCTGCGTACGCCGGCCGGGGTCGAAGAGCTCTACGACGCGGTCACGGCGGACCGTCGTCCGCTCGCCGCGGCGGCGCTGAACGCCGGCATCGGGCGGGGCGGTGGCTCCTTCGTCGACACCGATCTGAGCGACCACCTCGACGTCATCCGGCTCAATGTCGTGGGCACCGTCCACCTGGCCAAGTTGATCTTGACCGACATGGTGGACCGGAACACCGGGCGGATGTTGATCACCTCGTCGATGGTGGCCGCGATGCCGGGGGCCTACCAGGTCACCTACAACGGTTCGAAGTCCTTCCTGCAGTCCTTCGTATTGGGCCTGCAGAACGAATTGCACGATTCCGCCGTCACGGTCACCGCCTTGATGCCCGGGATCACCGACACCGCGTTCTTCACCCGAGCTCAGATGGATGACACCCCGATCGCCAAAGTGCCGAAGGACGACCCGGCTCGGGTGGCACAGCAGGGCTTCGACGCGCTGCTGAAGGGTCGCCGACGCGTGGTGGGTGGCTCACCGCTCAACAAGCTGACTGCCGCCGTGAACGCGATCCTGCCGGACGCGGCCAAGGCCCAGGTGCAAGCCTTGTTGTCGAAGCCGCGACGGAAACGCTGACCCGGTCCCGCTTCTGCTTGGCTGTCGGCATGGCCGATTGGGAACCTGACCGCTACCTGCAGTACGCCGACGAAAGATCACGACCCTTCGCCGATCTGCTGACCCGGGTCGGGGCGCAGGATCCGCGGCGCGTGGTCGATCTCGGCTGCGGACCCGGCCACCTGACGTCGCGGCTGGCTGATCGTTGGCCGGCGGCGGAGGTGCTCGGACTCGATTCCTCCCCGGCCATGATCGAGACCGCCCGGCAGCTGGAGCGGCCGCGGCTGCGCTTCGAGCTGGCCGACCTCCGCGATTGGACTCCTCCCGAGCCCGTGGACGTGGTGGTCAGCAACGCCGCCCTGCAGTGGGTGCCCGGTCATCGCGCCCTGCTCCCACGATTCCTGTCGGCGTTGCGGCCCGGAGGGCGGTTCGCATTTCAGGTGCCCGCCAATTTCGGCGAGCCCAGCCACACTCTGTTGCGCACCCTGGCGCAAGACCCGCGCTTCCGCGATCACACCGCCGAACTGGCCTGGCCGGACGTGGCGGAGCCGCTGGACTACCTGGCGGATCTGGCGGCCCTCGGGTGCGTGGTGGACGCCTGGGAAACGACGTACCTGCACGTCCTGACCGGTACCGATCCCGTCTTCGACTGGGTGTCCAGCACCGGCGCTCGCCCGGTGCTGCAAGCCCTGCCGGCCGAGCGTCGCCGAGAGTTCGAAGTCGACTACCGGGCCCAGTTGCGACAGGCCTACCCGTCGACGCCGTTCGGCACGGTGCTGCCCTTCCGCCGGATCTTCGTGGTCGCTCACCGGCGCAGCGAGGGCCTAGCGGATGCGCACTGACTCGTCGGTCTTCCACAGGTCGACCAGCCCACGGAAGTGGGCCAGGAACCGCTCCCGCTCGTGCTCGGGATAGGTCGCGTCGACCGTCTGCTGCAAGAGCCTGTCGAAGTCCGGAGACGACACCCAATCCAGGACGATCTCGTCGATGTCGGGCAGGGCGGCGGCGCAGAACTCCAGGTAGTGCTCCTTCTCGAAATGCTCGTCGGCCAGCCGCTGATAATGCCGCAGCTTCGCGGCGTAGTCGAGACCCGGATCGTCGGCGATCGTGAACCACGGGGTCGGGTCCACGTGCAGCCGGGCGGCCCGGCGCGTGGCGGCACAGAATGCCGTCCATTTGACGAGGGTGCGCATCGCCCAGGGGAAGTAATAGTGCAGCGAGGTCACCGCCACATCGGGACAGGCGTTCGCGTAGTCGATCGGCAGCACCGTGTCGCCCTGCACCAACATCTCGCAGGAGTTGAATTCCCAGCGGAAGAAGGCGTTCACGGTCTGCGCGATGGTGATGGCCTCCAGCCCCGCCGACGGCGACAGGAAGTCATGATCAACAGCGTATCTGTCGTGCATCGGCTCGTCGGGCCGGAAGTGCATGACCATCGACTCGGGGCCGATGGTCAGGGCGCGGGCGAACACGTCGAACGGCTCGACCGCCTTCTGCAGGTGCATCAGCATCTCTCCGGAGTCGTCGTAGGCGCTCATCAGCGCGGCTTCGTCCTTGATCCGGGAGACGCCGCGCCAGCCGCCGCCGTCGAACGGCTTCATGAACAGCGGGTAGCCCATGTCACGGGCGATGCCCGGCAGGTCGAAGGGATCGTTGTAGTTGCCCGCCGTGTACGCCCAACGCACGTTGTCGATCGGATTCTTGTACGGCACCAGCACCGTGTCGGGAATGTGCATGCCCAGCCGCATCATGGCGCAGTACGCCGAATGCTTCTCCATGGACTGGAAGGTGAAGGGCGAATTGAGGAGGTAGACGTCGTCCATCAGGGCGACCTTCTTCAGCCACTCCCGCGGGTGGTAGTACCAGTACGCCAACCGGTCGATGACGATCTGGTGCCGCGCCGGGTCGCGCAGATTGAACGGCGAGATGTGCACGCGTTCGGTGTCGAGCACGTGCTGATGACCGTCATAGTCGAAGGCGCCGATGCGATGCACGATGGCCTCGAACGCCTGGGGCCAGTCCTCCTCGGCCCCCAGCAGCAACCCGACCAGATGACGTTCCTCCGACATGGCGATCCCCTCTCGTGACGTCAGCAGAAGCGTGGCAGATGGTGGGCGAGCTGGCGCTGCCACCACACCCAGTCGTGACTCACGTCGAAGCCCCACAGGTCCAGTTCGCACCGGATGCCCTTCTCCTGCAACAAAGTGGCGAAGGTGATCGTCGACGGGAGCGATCCGGTGGGGTGGGTCTCCCAAGCGCCCTGGCCGACGACCAGCAAGATCGACACCTGTCGCCGGAGCCAATCCAGATGATCACCGTGCAGGTTGGGCACGTAGTCGGTGGGGTTGGCGAAATAGGTCGCGTCGCCCCGGTCACCCCAGGATCCCCAGGTGGTCACGTCGTAGTTGCCGGACAACCCGATGGCCAGCGGCGCCAGGTCGGCGCGTTGCAGGCTGAAATGCACGGCATGATAGGCCCCCAAGCTGCAGCCGAGGGTGATCAACTCGGTGCCTGGGGCGGTGTCGTCGTGCACGTAGGGAATGACGTGGTGGGTGAGCCAGCGGGTGTACACCTCGTGCCGCAGCGCCCGCTCCTCGATCGGTGCGCCCTTGTCGGACCAGGTTTCGCCGTCGAGGGAATCGACGCAGAACAGCTTGACCCGACCGGCGGTCAACAGGTCCCCCACGGCGTCGACCATGCCGTTGTTCTCGAAGTCCCAGGCTCGGCCGGCCTCGCTCGGGAACACCAGGACGGGCCGACCGTAGTGGCCGTAGGTGACGACGTGCAGCGCGCGGTCGACACCGCTGCCCAGCGGAAGCTCCACCTGGTGACGCCTCACCTTTCACACCTTGCCATCCTCGTCGCCGGGCTCATCGGTCGGGGCCCCGACGGCTTTTCCCACAGGGACGTGCCCGGCGCTGTCGGCCTCAGGGCTGAAGCACCGACGGCGGTGGGGGCTTGAGGCCGCTGCGACGGAGTTCGACGGCGGCCAAGGCGTTGATCACCTGCCGGTCATTGCGCCGCCAGGCCGCGACCGGATCGTCACTGATCCTGGCGATCACGTGCATCGGCTGAGCCACCATCGCGCGCAGGGCGAACAGATCGAGATCGGCCTGGGCGTCCAGGAAGCGTTGGGCGGCTCGGGCGCGAAGGAAGAACCGGATCCGGGCCGGCAGCCAGATGACCACCAGGATGAGCACCGGGATTGCGAACACCAGCCACCCGAGCAGCAGCCCGAGCCGTTCGATGCTCGCCACCTGCTGATCGGCGGCCGCGATGAGGTCCTGCAACGAGCCGGCGGCCTCGTCGAACGGCTTCCTGAGCTCGCCGCCGAGCCCGGGTACCCGAGCGGTCTGGTCGGCGGCCTGGCGGACCTGTTCGGACAGTCGCCGCGCCGCATCACCGGTACCGCGGGCCGGACCGGCGACCGCCACGACGGCGCGTTCGGTCGCCCGGCCGGCGAACCACCAGAGCACGATCCAGCCGACCATGAACAGATCCGCGGCCAGCTGACCCAGCAACCGCCCCGGTCGCTGTGCGTAGAAGTTCATGGGCGCGACCCTATGGAGGCGTCCCAGTGGTAGAAGCCCTGGCCGGTCTTGCGGCCAAGCTCGCCGCGCTCCACCTTGTCGATCAGGATCTGCGGCGGCGCGAACCGGTCACCGTGGGCGCGCTGGAGCTGGCGCGCGATGTCGAGCCGGACGTCCAGCCCGATCAGGTCGGTCAGTCGCAGCGGCCCGATGGGGTGCCGGTAGCCCAGCTCCATGGCCCGGTCCAGATCCTCGACCGACGCGACCCCGTCCTGCACCATCCGCATCGCCTCCAGCCCGAGCAGGACGCCCAGTCGGCTGGTGGCGAACCCGGGAACGTCCGCGACCACGATGGCCTCCTTGCCGAGCTCGCGGGCCAGGAGCTCGGCCGACGCGATCACGTCGGGATCGACTCGTGCGCTGCGGACCACCTCGATCAGCGGCATGGACCACACCGGGTTGAAGAAGTGCAGCCCGACCAGTCGGGCCGGTGCGCCCAGATCGGCGGCCAGCTCCACGATCGGAATGCTGCTCGTGTTGGTCCCCAACAGGCCCGGGCGGCGCTCCTCGGCCGCCCGCAACACCTCACGTTTGAGTTCCCGCCGTTCCGGAACCGCCTCGACCACGAGGTCCAACAGCTCCGGTAGCGCCGCGACGTCGGGTTTCCAGTTCAGACGCAGTGGTTCTGCCGCGGCGTCGCCGGTCAGCTCGGCGTCGCGCCGGGCGCGGATCGCTGACCGGGCGCGCTCGCGCTGTTCGTGGTCGGGCTCGACCACATACACCTCGGCTCCGGCCGCCGCCAGGACGTAGGCGATCCCGGTGCCCATCGTGCCGGCCCCGATGACTCCGCACCGCGCGAAACGCATGCTCGCACTGTGCCAGGCGATCGGTCCCCCGTGACAGGATGGGGCAGATGCATCGCACAGCCGCAGCGCGCCGCTGGCGCCGGCTCGTGGTCGCAATGTGCTTCGCGGGCCTGCTGCTCGCTGGTTGCAGCTGGGAAGGCACTCTTCCGACTCCGGATCCGACCGACGACCCCAATCGCGCGGCCGCCGAGCTGGCCGCCGGACTGGCCAAGCGGGATCTGACCACGGTGGAGTTCTCGGGCGTCGCCGGTTCAGCGGTGAACGCCGAGTTCCAGCCACTGGTGTCGGGGATGGCCCGGCTCAAGCCGTCGGTCAACGTGGCGGGTGTCGACGTGCAGGGTGATGCAGCCACCGTGAGCCTGAACTTCACCTGGACGTTCCCCGGGGTGCCCACCCGCTGGACGTATCGCAGCACCGCTGCCTTGCGGCGGGAGGACGGTCGGTGGCGAAGCAGTTGGGCCCCCGGCGTCTTACACCCTCGGCTGGACGGCAGCAACCGCCTCAGTCAGCGTCGAGTCAACGCTCCGCGCGGTGAACTGCTGGGCGATCGCGGTGAGGCGATCATGATTCCGCGACCGGTCGTCCGGATCGGGATCGACAAGACCGAGGTCGAGGCGGCGCAGTTGACCTCGTCGGCCACCCGGCTGGCCCGGCTGGTCGACATCGATGTCCGGAGGTACGTCAAGGAGGTCGCCGAGGCCGGCCCCGAAGCCTTCGTGGAAGCCATCGTATTGCGCGCCACGGACGAGGACCGCCCCGCGAACTCAGCCGTCCGGGCCATTCCGGGCGCCCTCCCCCTCGAGAGCGACCAGGTGCTGGCGCCGACCCGCGCGTTCGCCCGGCCGATCCTCGGTACGGTCGGCGAGGCATCCGAAGAGATCGTCGACTCCTCCGGCGGCGCGGTCGCCTCCGGTGATCAGGTGGGCCTGTCCGGCCTGCAACGCCGCTACGACGTCCCCCTCCGCGGCACCCCGGGGGTTCAGGTGCGACTGCTCCCGCCGAAGCCGACGTCTTCCGCAAGCCCATCCGCCAGCCCATCCGCGAGTCCATCGGCGAGCCCATCGGCGAGCGAGCCGGTGACGGTGTTCGAAGCCGAGCCGGTGGCCGGCAAGGACCTCACGATCACCCTCAGTGTTCCGCTGCAGTCCCTCGCCGAACGGATGCTCGAGGACACCGAATCGGCCGCGGCGCTGGTGGCGATCCGCCCGTCGACCGGCGCGGTCGTCGCGGCCGCCAACAACGCAGGCACTGACGGATACTCGGTGGCGACGCTTGGCCAGGCCCCACCCGGATCGACGTTCAAGGTGGCGACCTCGCTCGCCCTGCTGAGGGCCGGGCTGACGCCCGCGTCCCGGGTGTCCTGCCCGCCGCGGCTGGTCGTCGACGGAAAGCCGTTCGTCAACTACAGCGACTATCCGAGCAGTTCGCTCGGCGCGATCGATTTGGAGACGGCAGTCGCCCAGTCCTGCAATACCGCGTTCATCGGACAACGCGGCAAGATCGCCCCCGGTGCGCTGCTGGCCGCGGCCAGCTCACTGGGAGTGGGAACCGACTACGACGTGGGCTTCTCGTCCTACTTCGGTTCGGTACCCCGCAACGACACCGGCCCAGCCGAGGCCGCCGCCATGATCGGACAAGGGCAGGTGCTGGCCTCCCCGCTGGCCATGGCGGCCGTCGCCGGTTCGGTGGCCGGCGGACGTACGGTGCTGCCGTACCTGGTCGAGGGAACCAAGGCGACGTCCAAGGCCGAGCCGCTCACGGCCGCTGAGGCCAAGGCACTGCGGACGATGATGCGCGCGGTGGTGACGCGGGGCAGCGGCCGGCTGCTCGACGATCTGCCCGGCGGACCGGTGATCGCGAAGACCGGAACCGCGGAATACGGCGACGATGAGCCGCGCGACACGCACGCTTGGATGATCGCTGCCCAAGATGATCTGGCCGTGGCGGTGTTCGTACAGGAGGGCGAGTCGGGATCGAAGACGGCCGGACCACTGCTGCGAACCTTCCTCACTGACGCACGCTGACGCTACGATGCGGGCGTTCCCCGTCGCGTCGGTCAAGCCCGCGAGGTCATCGTGAACGAAGGCGCCTTGAGTCGCTGGATGCAGCGACACGACCCCGAGCGCTACGGGCTGTACCGCGGCGCACGGACGGCGATCGCGGCGACCGTCATGCTGGCGTTCGGCACGCTGGTCGGTAACCCGCAGATCTCCCTGATCGGCGTCTTCGGCGCGGTGGCCACTCTGTTGTTCGTCGATTTCCCCGGCAACCGCCAGGCCCGGTGGGCCGGCTACAGCATGCTCGGTATCGTCGGCCTGATCCTCATCAGTCTGGGCACCTTGGCTTCCACGAACCTCGTCCTGTCCGTCGCCGGGATGGCCGTGTTCGGTTTTGTGATCCTCTTCGCCGGAGTGCTCAGCGCGGGCGCCGCCGCCGCCGGCAAGGCGGCGATACTCCTCTTCCTGCTGCCGGTCATGGTTCCGGCACCACCCTCCGACATCTTGCCAAGACTCCTCGGCTGGATTCTCGGTTGGGCGGTGTCGGTCGCGCTGTCCATGTTCCTCTGGCCTCGCCGCGACTTCGACCGCCTGCGAGCAGCCGTGACCCGGGCCAGCCGCTCGATCGCACGGGCCATCTCGGCTCCCTCCGCCCTGGATCCGCAACAACTTGACCAGATCCAGCAGGGGTCGCTGGACGCGATGAAGGATCTGCGGAGAGTCTTTCGCGCCAGCACGTCGCGTCCCGTGGGCCTCTCGGCCGGGGACCGGCTGCTGGGTCGGACGATCAACGACCTGGAATCGCTGTTCAGCGATACGCGAGATACCGAGGGCGCAGCGGTCCCGAAGCAGGTTGCGGCCGTCGTCGAAGGTTCGGCCGAGGTCCTGAACGCCGCCGCCGACGCCTTGGACACCCCTTCCGAGATCAGCCGTGCCCGACTCGAGGCCAGCATCACCACCTTGAGCACGGTCCGGGAGCAGGCGCTGAGCTCGTGGCTCGGCTCGGTGCTCGTTGGAGGACAAGCGCGAGAACAGGCGCAGAGCGATGCAGCGACCGAGCGGATACACGGTCTGGCCTACTCCAGCGATCAGGTCGGGCGTCACGTTGCGGCGTCCATCGACGCCGATGGCCGGCCGGTTCTCGACAAGCTGTTGGGTCGAGGCACCACGGTCGTCGCCGCCAGCCCGATATCGGCCATCGAACGCCTCACGCGCTATCACCTCAGCTGGCGCTCGGTGTGGTTCCACAACAGTCTGCGGGGTGCCCTGGGCCTGACTCTGGCGGTCCTCGTCGCTCAACTTCTCGACGTTCAGCACGGATTCTGGGTGGGTCTCGGAACCTTGTCGGTGCTGCGCACCACCGCCTCCAACACCGGCTCCACCGCCATGCGGGCCGTGATCGGTACCGCCGTCGGGGTCATCGTGTCGGCGCCGATCCTGATTCTGCTGGGCGACGGGCCAGGCCTCTGGGTTGCGCTCGCGATCGGCATGTTCTTGGCCGGATTTGCGACCGCAGCCCTGCCGTTGGCCGTCGGCCAAGGCGCCTTCTCGGCCGCCGTGTTGGTGCTGTTCGCGCTGCTGGCCCCCGGCAGCCCGCCGATCGGCCTGATCCGGATCGAAGACGTGGCGCTCGGCGCCATCACGGGCGTCGTCGTCGGGTTGCTCCTTTGGCCTCGGGGGGCAGCGGCGGAGATCCGGCGAGCGATGTCCGAGGCCTACCGGGCCGGAGCGCGGCTGCTCGACAACGCCGTGGCGCGAGTTGTCGCGCCCGCAGGATCTGGATCGGCATCGGAGCCGGTGGCTCTTGTGGAGGTCCGAGGCGCTGCGCTTCGGCTGGATGATGCGCTGCGCCAATACCTGGCTGATCGCGGCGGGAAGTCGCAGCAGACCGACGATCTGATGCTGGTGTGCGTCGGAGCGGAACGGCTCAGGATGAGCGGCGAAGCGATTGCTTCACTCGAAGGAGGGCAGGATCACGTAGCGGCGCCCCCCGCCGAACTGATCGCCCTGGTGCGCCGCCGCGCAGCCGAGTTGACGCATTGGGAGCACTGCCTGGCGGACGCATTCGTCGCCTCGGCGCAGCATGCCGTTACGGTTCCCGACCCGCCGGATGCCGACTTGGAGGCTCGATTACTGCACTGGGTAGGCCAGCATCCGCAGCAGGCAAAGGCCGCGCTGACCGGGGAAAGCAGCCCAGCGGCTCTCGCACCGAGCGGGGTTGGGACCGTCACGCCTAGCGCCGTCGTGTGGACCACCATCCATCTCGATCATGTGGCCCGGCTCCAGATCCTGTTGCAGCCCCGAATCGTGGCGATTCTTCCGGGCGGGGCGGAGGTCACGCCGCCACGCACGCAGGTGTCTTCCGTCGCGGGTTAGCCCGTCGACTGCCTCGTCCTGGCTGAGGATCCCGTGAGCGACCTGGCGAAACACGATCCGGTCATGGCGCGCGATCAGCCATGGACCTCCGAGGACGCCTGTGCGACAACCCGCTTGGCCGTGATTCGCCAGCCGTCCTCGCTGCCCTCGACCAGACCCGCCCGTTCCAGCTCGGCGAGCTGGGCCAGACAGATCGGCATCGAGACGCCGGCGACCAGGGCGACCTCCCCGGCGCTGACGGGCCGTCGAGCCGGCACGGCTTCGTACACCGCCATCCTGGTCGTGTCGAAGGCGTCGGTCGCTCGCGTCGGACCGGAGCGAGCCGGCGCCGGGTGCTGGCCGGCCGGCGACACCAGTTCCAAGATGTCGTCGGCACTGGTGACCAGCACGGCCTGACCGTTGCGGATCAACAGGTGCGGCGCCTCGGACAGCGGCGAGTGCACCGGCCCAGGAACGGCCATCAGCACCCGGTGGCAGCCCAGCGCCCAGCTGGCCGTGTTGCGCGCGCCGGAGCGAAGGGCGGCCTCGACCACCACCGTTCCCTGCGACATGGCGGCGATGAGCCGGTTCCGGGACAGGAAGCGCAACCGGGTCGGGGTCATCCTCGGCGGCAGTTCGGCGACCAGCAGCCCGTCGGCGGCCAGCCGATCGAAGATCGCGGCGTTGCCGCGCGGGTAGCCCACGTCCACCCCGTTGGCCAGGACACAGACCGTCGGACCGCGAACGGCGAGCGCTCCGCGGTGCGCGGCGACGTCGATGCCGTACGCCCCACCGGAGACGATCCCGACTCCGGCCTCCGCCAGATCGGCGGCCAGGTCGGCTGCCAGCCCGCTTCCGTACGCCGAGCAGGCCCGTGACCCGACGATCGACACCGATCGCTCCAGCACCCGGGCCAGATGACTCCGAGCCGCGCAGCCAGAGACCGAACGGCACCCCACCCCGGCGTTGCACCGAGTCACAGTGGCGCAAGGCGGTCAGCGAGTCCGGCCACTCGTCGTCACCCGGGATGACGAACCGGCCCCCGCAATCCTCCGTGGCCGCCAGGATCTGCGGCAAGTCGACCTGCGCCGCCCGGATCGACATCGGATCGCCGAAGTCACCGCCGAGCACCCGATCCCAGGCGGCCCGGCCACCCTCGACCGCCGCCACCTCGCTCACGGCCGGTTCCCCGCCCTCCACCACGCTGGCCAGGGCGAGCCGCGCACTGCGCTCCGACCAACCCGTCATGACACGACCCGGATCTGGGCGGTCGGCGGTTCCCCGCGCCGCATCGCGACCGCCGCGGCCACCTCGTCCGCACCGGGCACCGCACTCCCGGCCAGGTCGGCCAACGACCAGGCCAGCCGCAACACCTTGTCGACGCCGCGCGGACTGAGCCGACCCCGGTGCACGGCCTCGTCGACCAGGTGCAGACCGTCCGGCAGGGGCAACTGCCGGCGCAGGTAGGGCCCGGGCACCTCTCCGTTGGTCCGCCACTCCGTGTCGCGCAAGCGTGCCGCTTGACGCGCGCGAGCCTCGGCCACCCGCGCAGCGACCACAGCCGAGGATTCCGCCGCGACCAGGGCGGCCTTGAGCAGGAACGTCTTGCGCAGCGGCCGGAACGTCTGGTTGATGTCGATCCGGTCCCTGATCGGGCCCGAGATCCGTTCGGCGTAGCGACGGATCGCCATCGGCGGGCAGGTGCACTGCAGGCCGGGGGTTGCCGCCAGACCGCACGGGCAGGGATTCGCGGCCAGCACGAGCTGGAACCGCGCGGGATAGCGAGCCTGGGCCTCACTGCGGCCAAGGCTGATGACGCCCGACTCCAGCGGGGTCCGCAACGCCTCCAGGACCCGCGAGGGAAACTCCGGGGCCTCGTCGAGGAACAACACCCCGCGGTGGGCGCAGGAGATGGCCCCAGGTCGGGCCAGCCGCGGTCCTCCACCCACCACGCTGGCCACGGAGGCCGAATGGTGCGGGTCGGCGTACGGCGGGCGGACGATCAATCCGCCGGACAGGTCGACTCCGGCCAGCGAGTGCACGGCCGACACCTCGAGCGACTCCGCGACCTCGAGATCGGGCAGCAGGCCCGGCAGCCGTTCGGCCAACATCGTCTTGCCGACGCCCGGCGGGCCACTGAACAGCAGGTGATGCCGCCCGGCCGCCGCGACCTCGAGGGCCCACTTGGCTTCGACCTGACCGACGACATCGGCAAGATCGAGGCTCCGGCCCGGCTGATCAAGTCGACCGACGCCGGCCGGCAGTGGCCCGCCGTCCGCGTCGTGGGGTTCCTCAGGTGGCTCGGCGGCCGGCCGCCCCTCGCCCCGGAGTAGGGCAATCAGGTGCCGCAGGGAGGCCACGCCCACGATCTCGATGCCCTCCACCAACTGGGCCTCGGCCGACTGACGGAGCGGCACGACCGCTCGGCGAAAGCCCGCCTGAGCGGCCGCCAGGACGGCGGGCAGGATTCCCCGCACGGGTCGGACGCGTCCGTCGAGGCCCAGCTCGCCCAGCAGCACCGAGCCGGCCAGCGCGGCCGGCCCCACGACGTCCGCCGCCGCGAGCACCGCGGCCACGATCGCCAGGTCGTAGCCGCTGCCCGCCTTGGGCAGCGTGGCCGGCGAGAGGTTGATGGTCAGCAGGCTCGACGGCCACTGATGACCTGAGTTGGCCACCGCCGCCTTGCACCGGTCCCGCGCCTCGTACAGCGAGACATCGGGCAGCCCCACCAGGACCGTCCGGGGAAGCCCGCCGCCGATGTGGGCCTCGACCTCGACCGGCCGACCGTCGAGACCCACCAGAGCCACCGACCAGCTCTTGGCCAGGTTCACCCGATGCCCCGGACGTGGGTCAGTCGAGGGGCGAGGCCTGGCAGCAGGACGACACCGATCGCATCGATCCGGATTCCGGCGGCGGGGTCCGGATGCTGCGAGAGCCACTCCGCAGCGAGTTGGCGAAGCCTGCGAAGCTTCGCGTAGGTGATGGCTTCGAGCGGGTCGCCGAACCCGAGTCCGGTCCGACACTTGACCTCGCAGAACACGACGGTCCGGCCCTCGTCGAGGTGTTCCTGGGCGACGATGTCGATCTCGCCGAGCCGGCATTGCCAGTTCCGCGTCAGGATTGCCATGCCCTGCCGCTGCAATTCTGCGGCGGCGAGATCCTCACCCCGCTCCCCCACCTGACGCCGGGTCGACACCGTTCCCATCCGCTCACCTCCGCCGTGATTCTGCGGACGAACTCGTTGTTCGTGTCACGGCAGCGTGCGCCTGTGGAAGCTCCACCGCACGGGCTGTGGAAAACGGGGTATTCGGACGAACGTTGCGGGAGCCTCAGCCGACGCTCTTGGGCACCTCGAGGTCGCTGTGGGTGATCTCTTCGATCGAGACGTCGCGGAAGGTGAGCACCTTGGCACTCTTCACGAAACGCGCCGGGCGGTACATGTCCCACACCCAGGCGTCGGCCATCGAAACCTCGTAGTAGACGTCGCCGCCTTCGGTCCGCACCTTGAGATCGACCGCGTTGCACAGGTAGAACCGGCGCTCGGTCTCCACGGCGTAGGTGAAGATCCCGACGACGTCCTTGTACTCCCGGTAGAGCTGGAGCTCCAGCTCACTCTCGTACTGCTCCAGATCCTCGGTGCTCATAGCGCTTCGACCTTAGTCGTTCGGGAGACGTTGACGAACCGCATCCGGTGGGTGGCGGATGGACCGAAGTGGTCCAGCCGCTCCTGGTGCAGTTCGGTGCAGTAGCCCTTGTGGATCGCGAAACCGTACTCGGGGTAGCGCTGGTCCAGTTCCCCCATGATCTTGTCCCGGGTCACCTTGGCGATGATCGAGGCGGCCGCAACACAGGCGGCCACCCGGTCGCCCTTCCAGATCGCCAACCCAGGCACACCGAGCCCGTCCACCCCGAACCCGTCGGTCAACACGTACGTCGGCGGCACTTCCAGCCGGAGCAGCGCACGACGCAGAGCCAGCACGTTCGCCACGTGCATGCCGAGGCGGTCGCACTCCTCCGGCTCGATGACCACCACCGACCAGGACAGCGCCTTGGCGGTGATCTCCGCGTACGCCCGCTCCCGTTGCTGGGCCGAGAGCAGCTTGGAGTCTCGCAGCAGCGAGATCTGCCGGGACTTCGCGTCCGACAGGACGGTCGCCGCCGCCACCAGGGGACCCGCGCACGCTCCGCGGCCGGCCTCGTCCGCGCCGGCGACCGGATCCAGCCCGACCCGCTTCAGCGCCCGCTCGTAGCCGTAGAGCCCGCTGTTGCGGCGGACCTGCACAGATTTCGACTCGGCTCTCAGGTCGAGCGGCTCGGCGGTCATCAGCAGTTCACCGTGGCCGGCTTGATCACCGCTTCGGCTGGCGCCGGCTCACTCGGAGCCGGAACCCGTTCGAAGGTCACCGGCCGTTTCAGCAGGGTGGCCCGATTGAACGGCGCGGCGATCGCGAACGCCGGACCGACGACCAGGTCCTCGGACACGAAGGCCGGAGATCCACGGTACTCCAGGGACTGATCCGAGAGGTGGCAACGCGAGTCCGCGCTGAGGTCGCGATGATCACCCATCACGAAGATCCGGCCCGCCGGTACGACGACCTCGAAGCGCACCTCCGACGGCGCTACCTGCACCCCGTCCGGATCGGTGTAGAGATAGCTCGTCTCGTTGAGCGCCACCCCGTTCACGGTGATCCGGCCCTCCTGGTCGCAACAGACCACCTTGTCGCCCGGCAGACCGATCACCCGCTTGATGAGGTGCCCCGGACTGCTGGCCGTTGGGAAGCCGATGAAGTCCAACGCCGCGTCCAACGGTCCGCGTTCGGGCAGCGGCTCCCCGCCCAGCCAGTCCCCAGGGTCACTGAACACGACGATGTCGCCGCGGGAGAAGTCGGTGATCTTCTGCACCACCACCCGGTCGCCGACGAGCAACGTGTTCTCCATCGACTCCGACGGGATGATGAACATCTGACCGACGAAGGCACGCAGCAGCGACGACACGATCAGCGCGCCCACCACCACAAAGACCAGTTCCCTGAGGAAGGAGGAGAAACGCCGCCAGCCGGGCGACGACCTGGTCTCGGGATCGGTGTCGCGGCCAGAAATGACGCGGGTCAACAGCTCGCCTCGGGTCCGGCCGAGATCACCGGCGCCACCGGTGCGGGGCCGGCCGGCGGAAGTCCCGCGAAGACCCCGGGGGTCGGCAGCTGCCCTGCGTCGGCGAGCGGCCAGGCCACCGCGATGGCGCGACCGACCACCAGATCAAGGGACACGAATGCATTCTCCCCCTTCGTCGAACCCGCCTGCACATCGTTGAGGTGGCAGCGCGAGTCGCGACTCTGGTTGCGATTGTCCCCCAGCACAAAAACCCGGTCGGCCGGAACGGTCACATCGAACTTGATGTCCGACGGCTTGACCTGCTGGCCGCTGGTGTTGCGGTACAGGTAGCTGGTCTCGTCGAGCGGCTGGCCGTTGACGGTGACGCGGCCACCCCGGTCACAGCAGACGACTCGATCCCCCGGCATCCCGACCAGACGTTTGATCAGGTGTTCGGTCCCGGTGTCGGGCAACACCCCGACGAACTCGAGCAGCTGACCGAACGGACCGCGCTGGGGGGTGGTGGTGCCGACCAACCAGCCACCGGGGTCTTCGAACACCACGATCTGACCGCGTTGGACCGCCGTCAGCTTCTCGACCACCACCCGGTCGGTGACCTTCAGGGTGTTCTCCATCGATACCGACGGGATCAAAAACATCTGACCGACGAAGGCCCGTAAGATCGACGAGACGATGATGGCCCCGATGACCACCGCCGCCAGCTCCTTGAGGAAGGCCCAGCTGTGCTGGGCCATGCTCATCTTTGCGGGCCGGCGCTCCTGGACTTCGGGTTGGAGGTCGGGTTCCGCCATCGGGGTACCGGACGCTCAGTGAGCGTCACGCTTCTCCTTGATCTTGGCGGCCTTGCCGCGCAGCCCGCGCAGGTAGTACAGCTTGGCCCGGCGGACGTCGCCCCGCCGCTCGACCTCGATCTTGTCGATGATCGGGCTGTGCACCGGGAACGTTCTTTCCACGCCGACTCCGAAGCTGACCTTGCGGACGGTGAACGCTTCGCGCAGACCGTCGCCCGCCCGGGCGATGACCACCCCGGTGAAGACCTGGATGCGGGATCGGTTGCCCTCGACGACCTTCACGTGCACTTTGACGGTGTCGCCGGGTCGGAAGGTGGGTACGTCGGTCCGCAGTGATGCGGAATCCAGCTCGGTGATGAGCTTGTTCATGGTTTTCCTCTCGTGCCACAGGTCACCGATCTCGAGTTGTCAGCTTGGGCGTTGCAGGTGCCCTGACCGGCGCGACGGCCCCCTGTGGCAGGCGTCACGGTACGTATGGGCAACAGCGGGCAAGTCTGCCATATCGGGGCAACCGGCCCTAAATCGCTGACTTCGAACGGCTGCACCTCGGCAGCCGCCAGAGAACGGTGACAAGTCAGCGCCCAGGGGTCTAGCCTCACTTGCAACCCGGCGGAAGTTTCTTGATGGTTCCGATCGTTTATCTGGAGAAGATGCGTCCGCCCGATCCGGGCGGACTGGCCCGTGATCGGGTCGAACGGCCGCTGACCGGTCCGCTCGCGCCAAGTGTCGGTCTGGTGCTCGGCCCGGCGGGCAGCGGGAAGACGACCTTGTTGAGCCGGGTGGCCGCCGCCTCTCCCGTCGCCTCGGCCTGGTACCGTGCCGGCGCCGAGGACGCCGACGAGGTGTCCCTGGTCGCTCACGTGGGGTATGCGCTCGGGACGGCCCTGGGCTCGGAGGCGGTGGCCGCGAGTAGCCGGACCGGCTCGCTGAGCGTCCTGGTCAAGGCACTCGAGCAGTCACCGAACCACCCGGTCCAGTTGGTGGTCGACGATCTGCACGAGTTGTCCGGAACCAGCGCCGAGGCCGCCCTGGAAAGATTTGTGGCGTTGCGGCCGCGCCGGGTCCGACTGCTGCTGGGCAGCCGCCGGCCGCCGGCCCTCAACACCCCCCGGTTGCTGGTCTCAGGCGAACTGGGCCAACTCGATGCCGAAGACCTCCGGTTCCGCTCCTGGGAGGTCGAGGAGCTCTTCCGTACGGTGTATCGGGAGCCGCTGTCTCCCGAGACAGCGGCCGCCTTGACCCGCCGGACGGGAGGCTGGGCGGCAGGGCTGCAGCTGTTCCACCTGGCCACCGGCGGGATGACCAGGTTGGAACGCGAGCGTGCCGTCGAGGAGTTGAGCGGTCGGTCCCGGTTGATCCGCTCCTATCTGGCGCGCAACGTCTTGGACGGACTGGGTCCGGCGCGCCGGTCGTTCCTGCTCCAGACCTGCACCCTCGGCGTACTCAGCGCCTCTCTGTGTGATCAGCTCCTCGACCGCACGGACAGCGCCGCGATGCTCCGCGAGCTCGAACAGGAGCAGTTCTTCACCAGCAGCAGCGACGACGGCGCCACCTACCGCTACCACCAGGTCTTGCAGACCCACCTCGAAGTCCTCCTGGTCGACGACTGGGGCTCGGCCCGGGCGCGGGCCCTCTACGCCCGCAGTGCCGAACTGCTCGAACGCGCCGGACTCACCACCTCGGCGCTCAAGGCGCATGCCCGAGCCGAGGACTGGGGAGCCGTCGCCCGCTTGTTGCAGCACACCTCGTCGGCACTGCCCATGGATGAACCACCTTGGATGGCGGCCGTGCCGGGTCTGGCCCGGGACGACCCGAGCCTGGTGGTGGCCAACGCCCGCCGACTGCTCCGCTCCGGCCGGATCGCCGAGGCCGTCGACGGCTTCCGGGTGGCCGAATCGTTGCTCGACGACCCCGACTTCCGGGCACGCTGCTGCTCCGAACGGGACGCTGCCGCCGAGTGGCTCGCGGCGTCCCCGTTCCCTGATCAGCGCCACCTCGCCGTGCGGGACCGGAAGGTCCGCGTCTCGCGCGAGCTGCGGCAACTCACCCGCAGTGTCGCCGAGCCGCAGCTGCTGAGCACCGGGCTGGGACGCGGTGTCGGTCTGTTGCTGGCCGGGGATCGGCGGGCCGCCGGCGAGGAGCTGGGGCGGGTCCTCACCGAGCCGGGCAGGGCCGGCTGGGAGATCCTGGCCGCGCGGCTGGCCGCCCTGTTGGCCGAGGTCCAGCGCGGTCACATCGATGACGGTCAGGTCGATGACGGCCAGCTCGAACAGATCGTGCTCGCCGCCGATGTCGAGGGTCTGCCGTGGCTGGCCCGAGTAGCTCGGGGGTTGCAGGCCGCACTGTTATTGGCCGCACGGCCGAGTTCGGAGCGGCTTCGCTCCGCAACCGATCTCGTTGCGGAATGTGATCGGCAAGGCGACCGCTGGGCTTCCTGTCTGGTGTCCCTGGCGGTCGGAGCGGCCTGCGCCTGGGCAGCGGTCGATGCCGCCGCCGCGGATCAGCTCCTGCGTCAGGCCGAACAGACAGCGGGCCACCTCGGCGCTCCCGTACTGCAGCGTTGGGCCCGGCAGTTGGGCCCGAGGGCGGAGGGAGAGAAATCCTCGTTGTCGCCCGCCGTCAAGCCCGCAGGAGCGGGCGGCGAAGCACCGGGGCGCCGGATCGAGCTGGTCTGTCTCGGCCGCTTCGACGTGCTGATCGACGGCGTTTCGGCGCCGTGGCGCGCTTTGCGGCCGCGGGCGCGCTCGTTGTTGATGTTGCTGGCCCTCCGGCACGGCCGCGGCGTGCACCGCGAAGAGCTGATCGCCGACCTGTGGCCCGACGCCTCCCTCGCTTCGGGGTTGCGGAGCCTGCAGGTCGCGGTCTCCAGTGTCCGGCAGTGCCTCGAGGGGGCAGGACTCGGCGGCAACGGTGTTCAACGGCATGGTGATGCGTACGCCCTGTCCCTGCCCGAGGCTGTGATCGACGTCGCAGAGTTCGAGCGCTTGGTCCGGGAAGCGGCCCGGGCCGAGACGGGCGGACGGCGGCGGGTCGCCCTGGACGACCGGCTGGCCGCCCTCGATCTCTACGGCGGGGACCTGATCCCCGAGACCGGGCCGGCCGAGTGGGTGCTGCCCGAGCGGGACCGGCTTCGGTCCGCGGCGGCCCGGGCCGGCGCCGAAGCCGCCCGGCTGGCCCTCGAGCTGGCCGAGTGGTCGATCGGGACGCGGGCCGCCCGCCGCTCGCTAGAGCTGGATCCCTACCACGACGAGTCCTGGGCGCTGCTGGCCGAACTGCTGGAGCGGGCCGGCGACCTCACCGCGGCCGCGGTCACCCGCCGCGATCATGAGCGGATCTGCGCCGCCCTCGGACTCTGAGCACGCGGCTGCGGGCACTATCGGCGGGCGAGGAGACCGCCGATGTAGCCGAGAACACAACCGATCAAGATGAGTACGGGACCGATCAGAACCGCGGAACTGCCGCTGCCGAACAAGGCCAGGGCGACGAGCAGACCGACGACCAGGACGGCGGCGAGGAAGGCGGCCAGCCTGGTCAACCGGCCCTTCGGACCCGTCAGCCCGAACATCACCAGCACCGCCAGAGCGACGACCACCGCGCCGACGGTGATGAGGGTGTGGAGGTTGGTGTCACCAATCCGGGCTTGGCCACCGAATCTTTCCGCGACGTCGTTCACGTCGAAACCGCCGCCCGTCTCGTCGTCGGCGACGAAGGGGCGCAGCGCCCCGAAGATCATCAGCAGGCCGCCGAACAGGGTGAACAGCACGCGCGCGACCGAGCGGCCCCGCGGTTTGCGCTCCGGTGTCGCCTGGACGATGCTGCCCTCGGCGGGTTGAGTCTCGGAGCGGCCGTCGGTCGCCACCACCTTGAAGGGGCGGGTCAGCTCCCGACCGTCCGGCGCCCGCGGCGCCTCGACCGTCACCATGGCGGTGGTCACCGAGCCGGGCGGGACGTCGAGCACGGTCGGTGCGAAGCTGAAGCGCACGATGTTCTGCGGATCGTCACCTCGCATCGAGACCCGGACCGGCGCGACGCCGCGGCGGTTGTCCAGCACTGCCCTGAGCTGCGCGCGGCGCTGCGTCCCCAGGTGCAACACGCTGGGGTCCAGCTGGACCGACAGCAGTTCGATCGGGGCCCGCGAGGACGCCTGCACCAAGGAGCCCGAGGCTTCCACGCTCGACTGCCCGTCTCCGGCCGTGATCGTGAAAGGTCGATTCGACTCCTGTCCCGGCGGTGGCCGCCAGGCGTCGATCCGCAGCGCGACGGGCTGATACTGGCCGGCCGGCAGGTCCACCACCGGCGGCGAGAAGGTGAATCGCATCGCCCCCTCGGGATCGCTCCCCTGCAAGAAGACCCGGACTCCCGACGGTCCGCGCCGGTTGTCGACCACGACCTGAAGGTTGGCGCCGTCGGCGTCCTGAACCCGTACGATGCTGGGCTCGGCCCGCACCGACAACGTCGTCATCGGGGACGCGCTCGCTACCTGCACGAATGTGACGTTGGCCGTCGTCGTCCGCCTCCCGTCCGTGGCGGCCACGGTGACCGTCCGACTCGCCTCGGTGCCGCGCTCGGGCAGCGGTGCCTCGAACCGAGCCTGGGCCTGCGCGGTCCGGCCCGGAGGCACGTGCAGCTGGGCCGAGGACCAGGTCACGGCGACGGCCCGTTCGGGATCGCTGGCCTGCAGCCGCAGGTGGGCCCACTCGGTGCCGCGCCGGTTGTCCGCCACCAGCCGGACCTCGCCGACGGTCGTGTCGCGGACCCGGATCAGCGCGGGTACGACCTCGAGGGTGACCATCGGGTCTTCGACCCTGACACTGGTCGACTGTTGGAGGGTGACCAGCGTCTCGACGCTCCGCGTTCCGTCCAGGGCCGTCAGGGTCAGTGCCCGGGAAACCTCCTGCCCCGGCTCGGGTCCGCTCGCTCGCGCGGTGACGCGGACCGATCCGGTCGCCCCGGGTCCGACCTCGAGGATCGGCGGCTCGAAGCGGAACTGCACCGCCAACTCCGGGTCGGAACCGGAGAACTGGAGGCGGGCGACCCGGTTGCTGCTGGAGTTGTCGACCACCACAGTGCACCCGGCGGTGTCCTGGTCGCGGACCCGGATCAGCCGCGGCTCGGCCCGCAACCGGACTGGAACATCGACGACGGGCACGGTGACCAGCACCGGCAGATCCCGGTGGGCCGGTTCCTGGCTGAGCGAGTTGATCCGCAACACGAGCCGGATCTGCTGCGCGGGCACCAGGGTGTCGGCGACCACCCGCATCCGCACCGGCAGCTCGTCCTCGGCGCCCGGCAGCAGGCTGACCTGCGTCGCTTCCAGGATCAGCCAGCTCGGCGCGCCCGGGGCGACAACTGTGTAGCCGTCGACGATGGAGGAGGTGTTGGTCACCCGTACGGTCAAGCCGGCCGGCTCCCCGGTCGCCGGCACGGTGACCTCCGGGTGGTCCGACGCGAGCCGGAACCGGCCCTCGACGGCATCCTCCGCCGACTGCGGAGCGGGTGTCGGTGGCGGGCCGACCGGCTGAAACGGCGGGCTGTCTTCGGTGATCTTCGGCATCATCCGGGTCTCGAAGTTCTGCTCCGAATCTGATCGGGGGCGCGGGGCCGGCTTCGGGCGGCCCGGCGCCGAGCCGCGTTCGCTGCGGTACGCCCCGCCGCCGCTGGATCTCCGTTGCGGCTGCGCGCCCGGTTCGGCATCGTCCCAGGCGAGGAAAGCGTGGCAGTAGACGCAGAACTCGGTCCCGGGTTGGTTCTGCTCGCCGCATTCGCTGCAGATCACCATCGCCGACCGGCCTCCTCGAGTCGCGACCTCACCACGTCGGACCTCTCCGGCTGGCAAGTGCCCGTTCGCAGTTTCTCGCATCTCCTGCCGTTCCGTCATCAGCGCGCAGCGCTCGGTTAGCGTCACCGCGTTGACTGAGGGAGTGCCGACCCGGGCCGCTGATACCAGCCGCCGATCAGTTGTCGACCTGCACGCGGTAGCGCACGTGGGCCGGCAGCGCGGAGGTGATCACGGCGTCGAGGCGATCCAGATCGAGCTCACGGTCGGCCGGCGCGCGGACAACCACCACGACTCGGGGCACGGCCTCGCCGGGCAGGTTGCCGCCGGCCGACTCAGACCACGACGCTGCGCCGGTCTCGGTGACCTGGGCCTCGACCCCCAGCGCGGTGCGCACGGCCAAGGCGATGCCGTCCCGCGTACCCCGGATGGCGTGCAGCTCGCGCGCTGCCTGCAACAGCTCGCGTTGGCTCGCGGGCTCGGAGGCGGGATCCACACTGACCCCCAACCAGTGGGCCAGCCACGGCAGCATGTCCTCCGGTGTAGTGCCGAGATCGAGATAGGCCGCGAAGGAGTCCAGGCTGAGCCAGACCGGGGCCAGCACTTCGTCGAGCCCGGTGCAGAACTGGCTCGCGAACGGGTCTTCGCGCAGCATCGACGGCAACGTGCCCGCCAACGGTGACGGCGTCCTGAGCCCTTCCAGTAGGCCCCTCACCGGTTGACCCGCACCTGGTGCTCGAAGGAGTAGACGAGCCCGGTGGGGGGCAGATCGAGACGATGGACAGCCTCGCCGCGCTGTCCGGTGTCGGCCTCCGCCGGGAAGATCGACACCCGGACCTCCCTCGACATGTCCACCCCAGCAAGGCGGGCCAATGCGGCGTGGACCTCGTGCGATTGGACCGAGCGCCCGAACGGCCAGCCGGTTCCGTCGGGCCCGCCCGACAACGGGTCGTAGAGCCGGTAGAGCGCCCGCAGCACTTGCGTCCGCACCTCGACGCGGTCGAAGCCGGGCCGGGCGCTCAGACTGACGACGGCGGTGAGCCAGCTGTAGTCCGGCGGCTGGACCAAAAGTCGGGTCCCGACCAGCCGGCGCCGGTCCAGGCTGGTGCTGATCCGCTCCAGGGTGGCCGGGTGCGGATTGAGGTCCTCGCGCCGGATCCGGCCCACCTCATCCCCGGCCACGTGGGGCACGACCAGCACCCGGACGCCGGCGGACTGTTCGGCATCCGACACACAGCAGACCCGAGCCGCTTCGGGGGCGACGTCGTGGGCGAGCTGCTCGAAGTCCTCGGCGGTGACGGCGCGCCCGCGGGAGCGGAGCAACAACGGCCCTCGCGCCTTGGCGTCGTTCAACGTCTCGGCCTCGGCCCCGCCGACCGCAGGAGCGCGGTTCTCCACCCGCGACACGTACGGAATCGACGTCTTGAGCACCCGCACCTGCCCCTGCGCCACGTTGCCACGCCGGCCGCCTCCGGTTCGGTAGGCGTCGATCCGCAGCACCGCTCCCGCGGGTGGGATCGCGCCGTAGTTGCGCACCCCGCCGTCGGGCGAGCGGACGGCCGGCCCGAACTGCACCTCACCCTCGTACGGATCGATCCGGAAGTGGCGGTCGTCGGCGCGAGATTGGGCGAAGTGGCCGGCCGGGGCCTCCTGCCAGATCTCCTCGTCGCCGCCGAACAGCACCGTCAGCGTGGGCGCGGTCGCGGACGCCACCACCGGATGCCGCTGCAGGGTGAAGCGTTGGCCGGGGGTGCCGTCCGACCGGCCGATGACCTCGTGGCGCACCACTTCGGCATGGACGGTCGGCACGGTCCCGCCGATGGTCATGGCTTCGATGGAGACGACGGTCGGCGACGCGCTGTAGGTCGGTTGGTCGGACTGGGCCTCGATCAGCCGACAGCGGAGCCAGCCCGCGCGCTGCCGGGCGATGATCGAACTGGTGTGGTCCTCGGGGACGTGCAGCACCACATCGCCCGGCGTGTTCAGCCCGCCTGTCTGGTCGGAGCCCACGTCGCAGGCCGCCCAGCCCGCATCGGTCCACGCCTCCCAGACCACCGGGGGGCGGCGGGGGTCCACACCGCGACCCGACACGCGGCAGTTCAGCCGCAGCAGCACCGCGCAGCTCGGAACCGGATCGGATAGGCCGACCAGCAGCGCGTCTCCCGGCACCGGCGGAGTCGAGAAGCAGCCGAATCCCCCACTCCCCAGGGCCGCGGTGGTGTCCATCGGCGTGCCCGCAGCCGGATGGGTGCCGGCGTGGGCGAACGAACAGGGCACGATCCGCAGATCCCGGGTGGTGCTGAACACCACGGGGTCGCTGACGTCGGTGCGCGGAGTCGCGACGTGGCACTCGCTTCGTACCAGAACCGGCTGCGGTTGGGGTGCGGACAGCCAGAAGGTCGCCGTACCCTGGGCGGCCGCGGGCGGTCGCAGTTCGACTCCGATCAGCTCGAGGAACTTGACGTAGTGCAGGTCCGGAACCCGGTTCAACCGGAAGATCAGCTGGTCGACCATCTGGGCGAAGGCCTCGATCAGCGTCACCCCGGGGTCGGACACGTTGTGGTCGGTCCAGGTCGGGCAGCGCTGCTGCACCAGTCGCTTGGCGTCGTCGACCAGGTCCTGGAAGTGACGATCGTCCAGATTGGGTGCGGGCAGCATGACCTAGGCTCCCGGGCCCGCCGGCAGCGCCGGCTGAGGTTCCTCGTCGGGAATGACGTAGAAGGGGAAGACGAGGTTGCGCGGGTCGTTGAGACCGCGGATCTCGTACGCCACGTCGACATAGAGCCGACCGGCGTCGACCGCGTCGAAGTCGACGGCGACGCCGGTCACGTCGATCCGCGGCTCCCAGCGCTCCAGCGCCTCCCGGACGTCGTACGAGATCTGGCCGGCGGTGGCAGAATCAGCCGGGCCGAACACATGGTCGTGGATCCGACAGCCGAAGTCCGGGCGCATCGGCCGCTCTCCGCACGCGGTACCGAGGATCAGCCGCATCGCCTGCTCGATCTCCCGCTCGCGGGTGACCAGCGCCACCCCGCCGGTGGCGTCGGTGCCGAGCGGATACGACCAGCCGGCCCCGATGAAGTCGAGGTTGAAGTCGACACCACGTGGCTGAATCTTCCCGTTGTTCATGTCAACCTCCGATCAGCACCGTCGGGCACCCGATCACGATCGGGGCGCCGCAGGCGGACAGGTCACCCATCCGGGCGGCCGGCAGGCCGCCGATCAGCACCGTCGGACAGCCGGGCGGCACGATCGCGGTCGGCGGGTGGACGGCCGGCGGTGGGAAGGAGCAGATGTGGGGGGTGCCGACGGTGGCGGCAGGCATCCCGCCGATCAGCACGGTCGGCACACCCGGCGGTCCGATCACCCCGGGGTGACCCGTCGGATCACCGACCCGAGCGGCCATCGGCATGGTGCTCCTCCCTCCGGATCCGATTCAGTTGATCTTGACCAGGGCGGCCGACACCGAGCACAGGGCGCCGCCCTTGACCTCGGTGGTTCCACTGCCCTCGAGCTTGGCCTGTACCCCTGACAAGCTGAGCTGGCTGCCGGATTTGACCGACACCGCACCGCCGCCGCCGTCGACATTCACCCCTCGGGTGGCCTGAAGCGAGATCTGCCCGGCCTTGAGTTCCATCGACGCGCTCGCCGCGTCCAGGGTGATGCCCTGGGACCCCTCGACCAGAACCTTGCCGTCGGCATGCACCGTGATCATGGTCCCGACCTGATCGAGCTTGAGGAACAACTTGTCGTCCTTCGTAGCGATGGTGATCCCTTCGGTCTTGCCGCCGGCGTCCAGCAGGTCGATCCGATGTCCGAGCCGTGACACCATCGAACGCCGGTTGACGGCGCCCGAGCCGCCGTCGACGAGGTCGACGGGCCCACCCGCCATGGTGTCGACACCGTTGTACAGCCCACCGAGGACGGTCGGCCGGCTGAAATCCCCCTGGTCGAAGGCCACCAGCACCTCGTCGCCCACTTCGGGGAGCACCGTCCAGCCTCGATCCTTGCCGGCCCCGAGTTGCACCGTACGGGCCCAGTCGCTGACGTAATCGTCGGAGAGCCACGGGAACGTCAGCTTCAGTCGACCGGCCTGCTCCGGATCGTTGATGTCGCTGACCTGGGCGATCACCACCCCCGGCTGGCGGTGGCCCGACCGGTATCCCCCGGAGGCCAGGCCGAGCAGGGTGCGGTCGTGGCGGCCGCTGACCGAGAAGGACGTGGTGTAACCGGTACCCGGCTCGATCCGGTGCCGAGACGTCGTCACCGTGTACTTGCCGTCGAACGGCTCGCCGAGTCCGCTGACGGTGATCGCTGCCCCGGCCCGGATCATCGGATTGCCGCGGGCGACGCCTTCGAACTCGGCGAAGCCGGCCGCCACCTCGTCCGCGAGCGAGCTGGCCGCTTCGTCGACCTCGGCCTGCGTGCGATAGGGCACGTCGGTGGCGACATGGACGGCCTCGCCGAACGTCTTGGCCAGGTCCGCTGGTTTCACCGTCGGGAGATCTGCGCTCCGGGTCTGCGCCGGTGCGGTCGCGGTCAGGGCCTGCTTGGTGGCGATGTCCCAGCCGCGAACCTCGACGCTGCCGACCTGCTGGGCGGAGGTCAGCACCGACCGGAAGCGCAACAGACCCTGACCGAGTTCCAACACCAACGGCTGCGCATCGGTGCCCTTGGCGGCGTCGGGTGCGTCCGAGGCCGTGGTCGGGGCGGTGAAGGAGAACGATCCCTCCCGGACCGCGATCTCGAATCCGTTGTCGCGGCCCAGGAGTTCCAGCAGCTCCCAATCCGTCTGGCCGGCCTGGGTCACGTGCGGGAAGACCGTGCTGGTCGAGGTGATCTCTCCAACCCTCAGTCCAGCGCCCGCGGCTACCTCGGCGGCGATGTCGGAGGCGGTCATCTGGATGAAGCTCCGGGTCCGCCGGCCGCGGAACAACCGGTGGGTCTGGTCGTAGCCGCGGATCACGGTGAAGGTGCCGCCGCTGTCGAACTCGGCCTCCAGCGCGGTGATCTCGCCCTGGATCAGGGGCGCCGGGGCCTGGCTGCCCGCCACCTGGACCATGACCTTCGCTTGGGCCCCGATCTTGGCCTGGGCCTTACTCAGCACCATCCGGGCTGGGTCACGGAACCGCAGCACGAACATGTCCGGCAGCCGTTGGCTGTCGTCGACATAGGCCGAGATCAACTGCGGGGCGACGTCGGCGGGAAGCTCGCGACCGTCGATCTCGATCAGGCACATGCTGGACAGGGTCAACGGCGGAGCCTTTCGGGAGCCGTGGAGCGGGCGGAGCGCGACCGGGAATCGTGGAGCGCGGAGCGCGACAGATCGTAGAGTTCATCGGGCCAACTCCTCCGGGGTCGGCAGCAGCAGCGTGGTGCCGACGGGCAGCCGCATCGGGTCGTCGATACCGTTGTAGGCGGCGAGAGCCCGCCAACTCGTGGGTGCGCCGTACTCGGCGAAGGCGATCGAGGCCAGCGAGTCCCCGGCCACGGTGCGATGCACCCGGCGCACGTCGTAGCCGCCGGAGGTGGGGTTCTGTTTGAACGGCTCGCCCGGCATCTCCTCCATGGCCACACTGCACACGGCCCGGATCGGCATTCCGTCCGCGCTGAACAGGGTGTACTTGGCGCTGACCGAGGTGACGAAGGACGCGAAGCTGCGGACCTTGCCCCAGTGCAGCACCACCAGTGGCGGAGTCGGCTTCTTCTGCCCCTGGCTCTGCTCGGTGGGGACGCAGCAGGCGAACAGTTGCTCTACGGCCGTGACCACCGCGCCGTCCTGGGTGCTGGTGGCGTCGAAGAACATCTCCACGGTCAGCTTGCAGGGATCGGCACCGCTGAACTCGGGTGGGCCGGCGGTCTTTCCGGCCTTGGCCGGCTTGCGTTCCCACTTCGCCGTCTTGGCGATCGTGACTTCCTTCGGGTTGAACTGGAACTCCAGGAACCCGAGCGGCGCTCCTGTCTTGCTGCCACCGGGCGCGGGTTCGGCGGCGTACAGCTTGAGGGTCGCCTTCTGCATGGTGACCCGCCCGGGGGCGGCTCGCTCGTGCGGCTCGCCCGGTTTCAGCAGCTTGCCGGGCTGACCGGTCAGCAGGGCGATCGGCTTGGTCAATTCTGGCCCCCCTGTCCGGAGGATCCGCCCTGACCGGCCACTCGTCCGGGCAGGAAGCCATGGTGCGCGAGTTCAATGGTCTCCATCGCCACTTTGGGCGAATCCGGGTTGAGGCTGGGGCCGGACCAGCGCACCGGCAGTACGCCGTCGAGGCTCCAGCTGGTGATGATCTCGCCGTCGCTGCCGCGGGCGTTGATGGTCGCGGTCCGCATTTTGACTCCGCTCGCGAAGCCGGCCAGCCACTTGGTCAGATTCGCGCTGTCCTTGCAGATCGGTCGGGTGAGCTTGACGTTGCTGTACTTGATCCGGCTGGGCAGCTGCCAGACGAAACCGTTGTTGCCACCCTCCTCTCGCTGCTCGAGCACGACCTCGCAACCCAGGCCCTCGCAGGTGGTGAACGCGCCGAGGTCCTCTCCGTCGACGGCCACGGAGTAGCAGATGCTGAGGGCCGGATCGCCCCGGTCAGCCACGGTCGCCACCGCCGTAAGGCTCAGGGTCGGGCATCGGTCATCCACCCCGCTCGTTCCCGATCCAGCCAGAGTTCGGTCCGGAGCCGGGCCGACAGCGGCTCGAACAGGCGCCGCGCCATCTCGTCCAGGTCTGCACCGGCGGCGGCCGCTCCGGGGGCTCCGGCCGCGCCGGCGGCCCCGGCGATGGCTCGAGCGGCAGATTGTGCGGCAGATTGGGCGGCCGCGGCTCCGGCATCGGTGACTCCGGAGACAGCGTCCGACGCTCCGGTGACTGCGTCGGAGGCGGCTCCGGTGATGGCCTCGGAGGCGGCTCCGGCTCTCTCCAGCGCATCGGCAGCGGCCGCCGGCATGGCGGGCGCTTTCGGCAGGGGAAGGTCCGGGATCTTCGGCAGCGAGAGGCGCTGGACCTGGGCGGCCTGGCCGGAGCTGGGCGTCGGGTGCGGGGTGGGCAGGTTCACGGCGGTGTATCCGCGGGCGGCGGATGCGAAAGCTCCCGGGTCAGCGAACATGGTCGCGAACGACACGCCCTCGGTCGGCGGCAACGGGTGGTCGGCGGGCCGGTCCGCGGCCTCTCGTTGCACGATGGCCAACGGTGTCGGGGCGACGGGCAGGGAAGCGAACGGACCAGATTCATCGGGCGGCGGGCTTGGATCGGGGCGCACCAGCTGCCGCGGCAGGTCCGATGGCCGACTTGAGCCGCGGTGCATCGACTCGCGCTGCCCCTCGCCCTCGCCCGGTGGGACGGTGAACAGCGCGTTGTCGACCGAGGCAGCGACATCGGCAGGCCCGTGCGTCGGTGCCGTCACCGGATCGGGCCGGGGAGAAGCACTGACCCTCGGCTCCCAACTCGAGGGATGGTCCTGGCCAGCGGTGCGGGACACCCTGGACGACCCCTCGGGCAGGCCGGGCTGGATCGTCAGGCCCCGGAGGCCGGGCTGGCTCGTCACCCCCAGGCGCTGGACGGAAGGCGACGACGCGCCGGAGGGAGTCACCGGCATCGTTCCGATTCGATCGTCGGAGCGCGAGGCTGGCGGCGGCGTATGACCCGATGGCGTCGAGCGCGGCGTCACATCGAAGTAACTGACGCGCTGAGCGGTCGGCGGCGCCGGAACCGCGGAACTGAGCGACTCGAGCTGGGTGCGCAAGCCCCGGCTGCCCACAAGGCCGGCCTGAGCCGCGACCAGCTGAACCCCACTCGATCCGACCGATCCCGCCGACCGCGCGACCGGCAGCTCCGGTAGCCGCTGCACACCGTCGTGAACCGACCCCAGCACATCGTGCCCTAGGCCTGTCGAAGCGGCCCTGGGGGCAACCAGAGTTGGCCCTTCGACCAGCTGAGCCTGCGGAACCACCAGCTCGTGCCCGGAACCCGCGTGCCCGGAACCCGCGTGCCCTGAGCCTGCCTCGTGTCCGGAACCCGACTCGTGCCCCGAACCTGCCTCGTGTCCGGAACCCGACTCCTGCCCAGAACCGGCCTCGTGCCCGGAACCCGACTCGTGCCCAGAACCGGCCTCGTGCCCAGAACCCACCTCGTGCCCAGAACCTGCCTGCCCGGAACCCACCTCGTGCCCCGCACCCCCGGGCCCGGAACCCGCGTGCCCTGATCCTGGAGAAGGGCGCGTAGAGGCGACCAGGGTCGGCCCTCCGGGGAGTTCAGCGCGCGACACGGCAGACTCAGCGCGCAAATTCCGTGCCCCCGATGAGGGCTGCGGCTCCTGCAGGGTCGAGATCGCGGCGGCGAAGCCGCTCAAGGGTGCGGTCGCTTTCTCCGACGGCTCGTCCGCCGTCGACGGACTTCCGGCCGGCGCCGCACTCTCGGCCAGACGCGATGCCGGCAGCTCGCGTGGCGGCTCGATCGGCTCGGGTGCCGACCGTGTCGGTGTCCGTGCGGGGTTGACCACGGTCCGCGCCACGATCAGCGGGGCCAGCTCCGGGGAAGTGGGGCGATGAAGGGGCGCCGCGGACGATGCAAGCCGCGATGACCACTCCGATCCCGACTCCGACTGCGATCCAGGTGCCGATCCCGAAACGGATCCCGTTACGGATTCCGATGAGGACGGCTCGATCTCCGGGTCTGGTGAGATTTCCGGCTGCGTCCGCTCCGCCGCTGCGACCTCGGGTGGACCGGACGCTCCCTCCGACGGGCCGGGTTCATCGGTTGACTTCGGAGGTGCGGATGCCTCCACTGACCGAGACGACGCAGCGGCCGTAGCCCGCTGCAGCGGTGGCGACTCCGTTCTGGGGAGCGCCGACGAGGCAGCCGATGCACGCGGAGTCGCCACCGTCAGCGGCAAATCCGGAAATCCCGTGCCGGAGAGTTCGATCGCAGCCGATTCCGCCGCCTCGGACGCGCTCGGGTGCTCCCACCGCACCACATCGGGATCGGCGGGTCCATCTTGCAGCGATGTCCACGTCACACCGCTCCTCGGCAGGGAGCGCTGCACCGCCGCGCCCGGACCCCGCTTCGGTGGTACGGTCCGCACGGTCAACTCCGTCGAGCCGAGATAGGCCTGCGGCGAACCCGGCGCCAGGTCGGCCAGCCCGTTGACCAGCCCTCCGTTCGCGGCCGCGGCGACCGCGTGGGTGAGCGGCGAGAGAAAGCTCGGGTCCTGGTGGCCGGCGAGCCCGCTCGTGAACGCGTCGAGCGGGGCGGTCGGAGTGATCGGATCGGCCAGCGCCCGCTGGATGGCCGGCAACACCGCCCAGGCCTCCGGCCGCTCGTTCGACGAGCTCAGGACACGCGGCCCCACAACATCCTCAGGGCGCGTTCTCCGCTCCGGCCAGATTCCGGCCCCCCGGGCCGCCGCCCGCAACGCCGACCAGAACCGTAGGTCCGCCATCTATCCCTCCGAGATCCGGGTGTTCAGTGACCCGATCTCCGTGAGGAAACGCTGCCGCTCCGCATGCTCAAGGTCGAGGATGTCGTCCCGCCCCCAATGCAGGTAGTAGGCCACGTACGCGATCTCGGCGTAGAGCCGGTCGGTCGCGTACGTCACGATTCCCCCAGGCGCCCACCCGAAATGTCGACGGCGAACTGATGCTCGCACGCGGGACAGGTCACCGCCGCCCGGGTGTGGCCCTCGGTGTTCACCCGCCGGTACAGGTCCTGCAGAAAGGCCAGATCGGTGGCGAAAAGGTTCTCCACGATGCCGGCGTGCACGTCTTCGATGGTCCCGAGCCGGGTGATCACTCGGGCGAGCAGCACCACGGTCAGGTAGGCCTGGTTCTCCCGAACCCGGTCGTCCCGCAGCGGTACCAGCTCGTCGCGGGCCGTAGCCAGCCGCATCACCCCGTGCCGATGCACCGTCCCGGCGGCGTCCACGTAGCCCCGGGGGAGCAGGAAGGAGAACTCCGTCCGTAGCTCCTCGCCCGGGACCGAGGCCGCATCGACGCCTCCCTCGCCGGAGACGGCGTCGGGCAGCGTCAGCGACCCACGTCGCATTACTCGACCTCGATCATTTCGCAGGTGAGCACGAGCTTCTCGGTCAGGACGCTGGTGTCCCCGGCCTTCATCGAGCCGATCTCCAGGCTCCGCGGCCAGGCGTTGGTCAACTTGTAGCGCTTGACCGGTGATCCCTCGTAGTCGTACACGATGATCGCGCCGCCCTTGCGGACGTCCGGCATCTTGCCGAACTGGCTGTCCTTGATCCACTTCTCGAAGCTCTGGTCCTCGCTGAGCCCTCTGGTCAAGGTGATGTCGGGGACCTTGGGCCGGCCCGGCAACTTGCGGATGACGTACTTGCCGTCCGGACCGTTCTCCTTCAGTTCCACCACGTCCTGCTCCATCTTGAGCCCGCTGACCTCATTGATGGACTTGATCGTGATGCCGTCGAACTCCAGGCCGAACGAGTGGCCGACACCCTTGTCACCGGTGGGAAATGCCATGATCAACTACCTCTCTGGGCTCTGGTTTCTGGGATCTATTCGCTGACCAGGCTGGCGCCGCCGGAGAATTGCGCGAGCCGGAAGATCACGAACTCGGCGGGCTTGACCGGTGCCACTCCGATCTCGCAGAGCACCTGACCGGCGTCGATCGCCTCGGCGGGATTGGTCTCGGAGTCGCACTTGACGTAGAACGCCTCGTCGGGTGTGGCGCCGAACAAGGCCCCGGCCCGCCACTGCAGGACCAGGAACGCCGCGATGGTTCTCCTGATCTTGGCCCACAGGGCCTGGTCGTTGGGCTCGAAGACGATCCAACTGGTCCCGCTCAAGATCGACTCCTCGAGGAAGTTGAACAACCGCCGGACGCTGAGGTAGCGCCACGCCGGGTCGGAGGACAACGTCCGGGCTCCCCAGACCCGGATGCCCCGGCCCGGGAAGGCCCGGATCACGTTGATTCCCTCCGGATTCAACAGATCGTGTTCGTTCTTGGTGATGTTGACCTCGATGTCGATCGCCCCCCGGACGATCTCGTTGGCCGGCGCCTTGTGCACTCCGCGGGTGTCGTCGTTGCGACCCCACACACCCGCGATGTGGCCCGAGGGAGGCAGGTAGGAGAGCAGCCCGGTGGCCGGGTTCATGGTCTTCACCCACGGCCAGTAGAGGGCGGCGTAGGCCGAGTCGTACCGAGCCTTGTCGACCCGCCACTCCTTGATCTGCTGAGCATTGAAGCCCGGAGGAGGATCCAGGATCGCGATCCGGTCGCCCATCAGTTCGCAGTGGGCGATCATCGCGGTCTGGACCGCCTGCACCGTGTCGAGGTCGATCGATCCCTGCTGGTAGGCGCTCATCAGATCGGGGACACAGAGCATGGTGACCTCTTCGACCGCCTCCAGCCCACCGAAACCGGTGCGGTCGGCCACGTCGCCGACGTAGTCATCGGCACTCAAGCGGGGCGAGGGCACGGCGGCCGGCGGAGCAGGCGCGACGAGTGCGGTTTCACCGTCGGCCAGGCGCTCCACGGTGCCGGCGCCGGTGTCTTCGATCTTGATCAATTTCGAGGCGGCGTTGACCATGGTGACCACGTTCTGCTTGCCGCGGGCGAAGGAGGCCCGGTCGAACTCCTCCACCATCTCCCCGTTCCGCTTCACCACGATGCGGAACATGTCCTCGGTCGGGCTGTCGCCCCCCGGCGGGGTGATCTCGACCGTCACCTCGCCGGGCTGAACCGCCGGGTCGATCGCGTTCACCCTGAGGCGGCCGATCTGGGCCTGCGGTGCGGCGGCCAGCTCCTTCGCGCGGGCGCTGCGCGGCGCCGGTCCGCTCTCAGACCCGTTCTGCCCGACTCGTACGACGTAGCAGTTCCCACCGCCGTTCATGAAGTAGCCGTAGACGGACTGGGCGAGGTAGGACCCGGGCACGAACGCACCGAAGACGGTCGTGAACTGAGTCCAGTTGCTGACCAGTGTCGGTACGTTGAACGGGCCGTCCTCGGCGAGGCCGATGAAGGCGGCGACGGCCGTGCCGACGCCTTCGAGCGGCCGGGCACCGGCGGGGGCTTCCTCGACGAAGACACCGGGTGACTGATAGGTCGGCATGCTGGCTCCTTGCGTTCCGCGGATCGGCGCCTATTTCCCACCTGGCACCGATGATTGATGGCCTAGGAGAAGCGTGGCCTCGCCACCGGGCGCGGGACAGGACCTCAGGGACTCACCCGAGGGCACCTCGGAGTGCCTTTACGGGCAGCGATCCGGGCAGCCGCTACTCCGCTGACTCTTCCGCTGGCTCTTCGTCCTCGTCCTGCCGCTGCACGAACAGTCCCTGAACGGGCTCTTCTTCCTCCGGGGGCTCGATGGCCTCGTCCTCTTGACGCTGGACGGCCGGCCCGGCCGAGCTCATCGCATTCGCCGTCGAGGTCGGAGCCGGCGCGGCCATCGCCCGTTCGGCGTTGGCGGCCGCCTCGCGCTCGAAGCGGTCACCCGGGTCGCTGACCTTGATGCCGCCGGGCGCGCTGGTCCCGTCCACCGGTCCGTTGCGCTGTTGCAACACATGGGTGAGCTCGTGCGCCAACGTCGTGCGCCCTTCGGGGGAGGACGGATCGTAGCTGTCTGGCTGGAAGACGACGTCGGATCCGACCGTGTAGGCGTGAGCATTGACAGCCTTGGCCGAGTCGGCCGCCGTGTCGTCGTCGTGCACGCGGACGTCACCGAAGTCCGCCCCGAGTCGAGTCTCCATGTCGGCCCGGACGTCGGGTTCCAGCTCTCGGCCACCGGAGTTGACCACGGCGTGCACCGGCGATCGATCCTCCTCCAGCAGGGCACTCACCCCGGCGTTGCCGGCCACCCGCTGCAGCCCCAGCAGGCCCTGGGTCCCGAGCACCTCGGTACGGCGTTCGGCCGCGGCTCGACCGAGGTGGTCGGCGAGCTCGTCGTTGATCCGGTCGCCCTTGGGCCGGGAGAGCTCACGCAAGACATCGGACTCATGCTCATGCACGGCAGAACCTCCGCTTCCACGCTGTCAGTCACCCTGTACTCACTCGAGTACTCACTTGGTACCCAGTCTGACTCGCACTCTGACACGCTGGGCCGATCTGCGGCAGAGCCGAGGGGGTCGTTGTGTTGCCCGATCGGGCACTCTTCGGTCCCGGTCTCTCGATCGGTGGTTGAATCGGGTGATCCTGCGATGCGCCGGAAAGAGGGGCCGATGCGGATGCGGCTGCTGGTCACCGTCGCGGCCTGCTGGGTCCTCACCGCCGGCTGCGCGGTGGTCACCGGCTCGGGTCGGGTGACGACCGAAACGCGTCAGGTCAGCGGATTCACCCAGGTCAACCTGGACGGAAACGGTGAGGTGACGATCGAGGCGGGTGACGGCGAAACGCTCACCATCGAAGCCGACGACAACGTCTTGCCCGCCCTGACGAGCGAGGTCTCGGACGGAACGTTGAAGCTCGGCACCAAGCAGGGGACGACGATCCGGACGATGAACCCGATCCGCTACCGGGTCACGATGACCGACCTGACCGGGATCAGTCTGTCAGGGTCCGGCGCCATGAACGGCCGGGACCTCACCATCCGCACGGTGCGCATCGACATCAGCGGCTCGGGCACGGTCAACCTCAGCGGCTCCGGCGAAGAGCAGGACATTCGGGTCTCGGGTTCCGGCCGCTACGACGGCGCCCAGTTGACCAGTCAGAAGGTCAACGCAGAGATCTCGGGCAGCGGCGAGATCCTCGTGGCGGTCAGCAGCGAGCTCCGGGTCGACATCAGCGGGAGCGGCTCGGTCACCTACGCCGGCGATCCGCGGATCGAGCAGTCGATCAGCGGCTCCGGCAAGGTGATCAAGAAGTAGCCACCGACTGCCTACAGCAGCGTGAAGTAGCGGCCGAACTCTCGCTCGAGGACCAACCGGCCGAGCTTGCGATACTCCTGCTCCACGGCGGTGATCAACTCCGACATGGTCACCGGGCCGCCCGCCGCCGCGGCCAGATAGGCCGCGGTGGTCGACGCCGACCGGATGTTGCCGCCGGCCAGCTCGAACGCGTCGGCCAGGAACTCGAGGTCGACGTCATCGGCCACCGGCAGCGGATCGACCAGGCAGGACGCCCACAGCTGATGGCGGAGCTCGGGAGTGGGAGCGGGGAAGTCGATGATCGCGTCCAGCCGCCGGGTGAACGCCTCGTCGATGTTGGCCCGCAAGTTGGTGGCCAGCACGGCCAAGCCGTCGAAGGTCTCCAGGCGCTGCAGGAGATAGGCGCTCTCGATGTTGGCGTACCGGTCATGGGCGTCACGGACGTCGCTGCGCTTGCCGAAGATCGCGTCGGCTTCGTCGAAGAACAACACCGCGTTGACCCCTGCGGCCTCCGCGAAGATTCGCTCGAGATTCTTCTCGGTCTCCCCGACGTACTTGTCCACGACCGTGGCCAGGTTGACCGTGTAGAGGTCGAGCCGCAGATCCGAGGCGATCACCTCGGCCGACATCGTCTTGCCGGTACCGGAGTCACCGGCGAACAGTGCGGTCACACCGTGCCCGCGGCCGCCGCCGCGGCGCATCCGCCACTCGGTCAGGACGGTGTCGCGATGACGGGCCCGGGCAGCCACGTCCCGCAGACCACGGAGGACAGCGGGGGCGAGCACCAGATCGTCCCAGGCCACCTCCGGCTCGATCCGGCGGGCCAACCGCTCCAGGCCCGCGGCATTCTGGGCCCGAACGCCGCGGCGCAGGTCCTCCGCGGTGACCGGTCCGCCGGTCAGGCGGGCGGAGGCCTCCGCCGCCTGGACGGCCGAGCGGATCTGGGTCGGCCCGAGGGCGAGATGCCCGGCCGACTCCGCCGCTTCGAGAGCAGCGGCATGGGCACCGATCTCCCGCTGCCACAGCGTCTGGCGTTCTTGACCGGTCAAGGCGGGGACCTCCAAGATCAGCGGGGCCATCGCCGACCACTGCGGATCCCAGGTGGCCGTCCCGGTGAGCACCACCGGGACCCGGGCGTGCGCCAACCGGCGGACCGCGTCGAGCGCGCCCTCGGCCAGAGCGGTGACCGGCCCGGCGACCACTCCGCCGCCGGAGAGCACGGCTTCCCGCACGGTGGCTGCCACCGAGTGGATCGGGTCGTGGGCCGCGGTCAGTCGCCGCAGGTCGACCGCGACGGTTGCGTGATCCGATCGCTCGAGCGCGCAGACGGCCACCGCACCGCCGGTGCCGGTGACCCGCTCGTGCAGGTAGACGAAGGTGACCCCGGCCCTCAGCGCCGCGGCCAACTGGTCGGTCAGGGTACCCGGCCAGGACACGACGCTGTCCAGAAGCGGGACCACCAACGGGTCGGGCACGTCGTCGCCGAGAAGATGGGCAGTGACCCGGTCGGGTACCCGAAGAGCGCGGGTGAGGAGTGGCCGGTCGGGATCCTCCACCAGGAGCAGGCCCTCGGCGATCAGCGGCCGACTCGATTCCAGCCTGCCGCGGGCTGCCGCAGACATCGGCGACGTGCCCGCCAGCTGGAGGGCCAACCCGACCGAGGCCCGCCGACGGCTCACATCGTCGTTCAGGTAGCCGTACAGGCGCTCGAACCGGTGATCGAGGTCCGGCAGCATCGCGACCACCAACAGGTCGAGATCGACATCACTGAGCCCGGCCGCCCGGGCCAGCGCGCGGAGCCGGAGTTCCGCCCCCTCGGCCTCCAACCGGTCCCCCAGTTCGTCCACGGCCGGTCGCCCGTTCGGGTTCGACATCGACCCGGCCGGCACCGGATCCGACCGGGCCGCGGCGCCGTCGAGCAACCGGTCGACCGTCTCGTCGCTGAGGTACAGGCCGCGGAACGGGTCGTCGGGCGCCGGATCGTCGGCGCGGCGCTCCGCTACCAACGCGCGGACCCGTTCCTCCACCCGGCCGGCGCGGGCCAGCAGGTAGGTCAGGTTGGGGTCCGTCGCCGCGGCGAGGTGTGGGCCGGCCGGGCTGATCACGACGTCGGCCGCGAGCGACGCTGCCGACGCATGGTGACGCGCTTTCCGGCCGGGTCCGCCCCGGTCGCCCCGGTCGCCTTGACCGACGTGGTCGGCTCAGCCGATTCGGTCCGCCGGCGGGCCCGCTCGTCGCCGCCACTGCGCTCGACCGCCGGCCAACCCGCACTCCCGGCCATGTCGACCACCGGGAGCACGGTGACCGGCGGACCGGTCTCGTAACGCTGCCCGGTCTCCATGGGGGTGCTGACCACGACGTCGATCGAGGGTTTCAACTCCCCCCCGAGGGCCGACCACACGTCAGCGAAGGCACGGTCCTCCGGAGGTGGCAGTGCGACGGTCACCGGCACCGGTCGTTCGAGCTCGGCCAGCGGCCCGCTGAGCAGTTCGGCCGGCAGGGCGTCGTAGCGCAGGAAGCAGCTCAGCAGCGACGACAGCAGCCGGTGCTCGTCTTCTGGGCGCTGAGTCCAGGCCGTGACCAGATAGGACAGCTTGAAGTGGCGTGGCGGGAGGTGGCGGGCGATCACCCGGACGTCGTCGTACTCGTTGAGCAGACCGCGCTCGCGGCGCCGAAGATCCTCCCGGATGTCGTACAGGTAGACATCGATCGTCGGCGCGTTCCGTCGACCAGCCCATTCCCGGGTGGGAGCGTCGAACACCACCTCGACGTCGCGAGTGCCGAGGGCATCGCGTTCGATCAACGCGCGCAGGGCCGAGTCCACTTCGTGGATCACCTCAGCAGTGTGGCGCGCCCCGGCCGATCGCGGCAGCGGGCTCGGACCCGTCGACCGGGCATTCTGCGTTGCCCTTTGGGGCACCCGGGCGAGCTGGACGGCTCTAGATGAGGCCTTCCCGGACGGCGTAGGCGACCGCGTGGGTACGGTTTCGCAACTGCAGCCGGGTGGTCAGATCGTGCAACACGTTCTTCACCGTGCGTTCGCTGTAGCACATCTGCAGTGCGATCTCGGACGTATCGTGGCCGTCGGCCACCAACCGCAGCACCTCGGTCTCGCGCGGCGTCAAGCCGGTGAACGTCAGGCCGCGCGGAGCCAACACCTGCCGCTGCAGCCGGCCGACCTGCTCCAGCAGCCGACCCAGCAGGTCCGGCGGCACCTCCCCCTGACCGGCGGCCACCCGCCGCACGGTGCGGACAAGCGTGTCGGGATTCGCGTCCTCGCGGCGCAGCAACCCCGCCACCCCGGCCTCCGCGGCCAGCACGAGGGCCGCATCGTCCACGGCGGTGGCCACCAACATCAGCTGCGGCCGCCCGTCCTTGCGCAGACTGCGGAGCTGACGCGCGGTGTCCGCGTCGACGTGATCGGCCACCACGACCGCCACATCGGCCTGGTCGACCCGGTCCACCAGCCGGATCAGCGGTTGGGTCCGCAGCTGGCTCACCACCCCCGCCTGGGAGATCGGGTCGCGCCCGTCGATGAAGGTCGAGATGGGTTCGTTCATGTCCTGCGGCTCCTGCTCGTGCTTGCCCCTGACGGTCAGGATGCCCGGCTCGCTCACGCTGCGCTCAACAGCGCCTCAACAACGACTCAACAAGAGTCCGCGACACTCCCCTGCGAACTTCCCGGGCCATGTCCCGCAGGGTCACCGCACCCGCAGCTCGTCCTCCCGGTCCAGGTCCAGCTCCCCGGTCAGCCCGATCTCGTCGAGGAACGGGCGGTCGTGACTGGCCACCAGCAATGCGCCGCGGTAGGCCCGCAGGGCGGTGGTGAGTTGGGCCACGCTGTCCAGATCCAGACTGTTGGTCGGCTCGTCCAAGATCAACAACTGCGGCGGCGGATCACCCAGCAGCAACGCGGCCAGGGTGGCCCGGAAGCGTTCCCCACCCGACAACGTCCGCACCGGCCGGGAGACGGTGTCGGCGTCCAGGAGGAATCGGGCCAGCTCGGCCCGCAATCCGTTGTCGTCGACGTGCTGGGCCTGCCGGGAAACGGCCCGCAGCACCGTGTCCTCCTCCTCGAGCAGTTGCAATCGCTGCGGCAGCAGCCGGGTCGGCACCCGCACCGCTACCGTGCCCGACCGGGGCGGCACCCGGCCCAGCAGGGTGTTGATCAGGGTCGTCTTCCCGGAGCCGTTGGCTCCAACCACGCCAACCCGCTCGGGGCCCCGCAGGTGCAGCCAGATCGGAGCGGACCCGTCGGCTTGGCTCCGGAGCCGGAGCCCGTCGACCACCAACACGTCCCGACCGGCCGGTACCGTCGTGGCGGTCAGATCGATCCGGATGAGAGCGTCGTCGCGGACTCGTTCCTCCGCCGAAGCGAGTTCGTGTCGCGCCTGCGCGACGTCGGCCTCGTGTCCGCCCCGAACCTTACCGGCCGAAACCTGAGCGGCGCGTTTCTTGGCCCCGGCCACGATCTTGGGCACCTTCTCGGCCTGGCTGCGGGCGTAACGCTGGCGACGATCGAGCTTGATCCGCATCTCCGCCAGTTCGCGCTGCTGTCGTCGCAGGTCTCCCTGCGCCACCCGTACGGTGCGGGCCGCCGCCTCCTGCTCGACGGCCAAGGCTTCGGTGAACGCAGTGAAGTTGCCGCCGAAGAAGCGGAGCTCGCCCTCCCGCAACTCGGCGATCTCCTCGACCAGATCCAGCAGTTCGCGATCGTGGCTGACCAGGATCGCCGGACCGCGCCAACCCTGCAGAGCCTCGTACAGCCGCCGTCTCGCCCGCCGGTCCAGATTGTTGGTCGGTTCGTCCAAGATCAGCACATCCGGCTCGGCGAGCAGCAGGGCCGCCAAGGCGAGCAGCACGACCTCACCACCGGAGAGTGAGTCGATCCGGCGGTCGAGTTCCAGGTTCTCGAACCCGAACTGGGCGAGCGCAGCGGCGATCCGTTCCTCGAGATCCCAGCGGTCGCCGATCAGCTCGAAGTCCGCGGCGACGCCGCAACCGGCGGTGATGCGAGCCAGCGCGGCCCGCGGCGCCTCGATCCCCAGCACGCCGGCAACGGACCGGTGACTCTCGAGGGCCAGGTTCTGCGGCAGATACCCGATCTGCTCGGGACCGGTGACCGATCCGCCGGTCGGTTCGAGCTCCCCGGCCAGCAAACGCAGCAGGGTCGACTTGCCGGCGCCGTTGCGGCCGATCAGCCCGGTGCGCGCCGGGCCGAAGGCGGCGTCGAGATCAGCGAACACGGGCTCGCCGTTGGGCCAGCGGTAGCTCAGGCGGGACAGGACGAGAGATGGCACGGCGGTCGGCATGGTGCTCCAACGGATCGACGGGTAAGGACTGTAGATGTCGGACCTTCTTGGTAGCAATGACTTATGTCGGCACCCCGCCCCTCGCTCAGCGACGCCGAGCGGCGGGCTCGACTGGTGGCTCGCCATCATCTGGCCGGTGACGCCGCCGGCGCGGCCGAGGCGGCGACGGCCGTCGTGGTCCTGCACGCCACCGATCCCGCCACTGTCTATCTGTCCGTGCTCGCGCGGTGTGGTTCGGCCGACCTGGGCGACGTCTCCCAGGCCCTGTACGAACAGCGTTCCCTCGTCCGGCTGCTGGCCATGCGCCGGACGCTGTTCGTGGTTCCTCGAGCCCTGGTCCCCGTGGTGCACTTCGGCGCCGCGCTCGAGATCGCCGCCTTCGTCCGGAAGCGGCTGATCACGCAACTCACCACCTTGCCCACCGAGCCGCCGGTCCCTACCCAGGTAGTGGAGTGGCTGACCGACGTGGAGGCCAATGTCGAGCTCGCCCTGGACGAGCTCGAGGTGGCCACGGGCGCGCAGCTGTCGTCGGCGGAGCCGCGGCTGCGGACGGCGTTCCTGCCGACCACCGACAAGGCGTACGACGTGAAACGGAACATCACCACGCAGGTGCTGACCATGATGGGTGCCGAAGGCCGCATGGTGCGGGGGCGACCGCGCGGCGGCTGGACCTCCCGGCAGCACACCTGGGAATCGGCGCGGCTCTGGTGGCCGGATGGTGTCCCGGCCCTGGCTCCCGCCGAGGCCCGGATCCGCCTCGTCGAGGAATATCTGAGGCGCTTCGGGCCGGCCACCGAGACTGATCTCGCCTGGTGGACGGGCTGGTCGCTGCGCCAGACGCGGGCGGCGATCACCGGCGCGGCCACGGCCACCGTCGCTTTGACCGGCGGCCCGGGGCTGGTGCTCGCGGGCGACGACGGTCGCGGACCCGAGCCACCGCCGGTCGCCGCCCTCCTGCCCGCCCTGGATCCCACCCCGATGGGCTGGAAGCAGCGGGAGTGGTTCCTGCCCCCCGACTTCTCCGCGCTGTACGACCGCAACGGCAACGTCGGTCCGACGGTCTGGTGGGGCGGCGAAGTGATCGGCGGCTGGGCCATCCGGCCCGACGGCAGCGTCGTCGTCCGGTTACTGACCGATCGGGGGACGGAGGCCGCCGAGGCGGTGCGACGCGCGGCGGCCGGACTGCAGGACCGGCTGGGCGGGGCCGCCGTGGTGCCTTCCTTCCCGACCCCGCTCGAGCGGGAGTTGCGCAGCGGCTGAGACGAGATGGTCCGCGGCCGGGGACGGCGGGCGGAACTGCCGTGCAACCAATTCCGCGGCTCAGGCGTAGCACGGTTGTGAGACACGCGACCTTAGCGGCGCCGGTGCTAGGTCCGCCCGCCCTCGTGGGGGCAGGATCGGGCCAGCACACCCGCACCCGAGGGACCGAGATGAGCCCCGACGAATTCGACGCCTTCTACGCCGTCTCCTTCCCGCGCGTGGTGGGCCAGATCTTCGCCATGTGCGGCAACCTCGCCGAGGCGCACGACTGCGTCCAGGAAGCGTTCATCCGGGCCTGGGATCGGCGTCGGGCCCTCGACACCGAGCAGGCTCCCGAAGCCTGGGTCCGGACGGTCGCCTACCGGCTGGCGGTCAGTCGCTGGCGCCGCAGCCGCCGGGCCTTCCAACCCGCCGACCGTTCCCAGCAGCCCGACCCGCCGCGCGAGCCGGCGCTCGACCGGATCGCCCTCGCCCGGGCGCTGCGCCAACTGCCGTTGGAGCAGCGGCGGGTCATCGTCCTGCACCATCTCTGCGATCTGCCGGTCGCCGACGTGGCCCGCGAGATCGGTGCCCCGGTCGGCACGGTCAAGGCGCGCCTGTCCCGGGGCCGGGCGACCCTGGCCACCTTGCTCGCCGACGACACTTCCACCCCCAGCTCCGAGGAGACCTCCCATGGCTGACCACAAGGACCCGCACGAGGACCTGCCCGAGGACATCCGGGAACTGCCGCAACTGGCCCGGGCCGGGGAGGAGGCTGCCCGGCCGCTACCCGCCGATCAGGTCCGCCACCTGGGTGACCAGCGACGGCGCCGGCGCTACACCGCGGTCGCCGGTGGGGCCATCGCCGCGGTCGTGCTGGCCGGCGGAGTGCTCGTCGCCGGCACCGGACTGCTGCGCGGCGGCGACGAGACGGTCCTACCGCCGGTGGCCGCCACCCCGAGTGGCCCGGCCAGCACGGAACCAGCACCCACCGATCCGACCTCGAAACCACCAAGTGTCGATCCGGCGCGGACCGTCACCACCAAGAACCTGCTGACCGTCGATGACGTCCCGCTGGAGGACCGGGAGACGCTGGAAGTGACGGTGGCGAAGCCCGCCGCCGGCCGGGCCGCGCGAGAGATCTCCAGCTGCTGGCCGAAAGGCGGACGTACCGATCTGGGGGTGACCTCCACGGTGGCCCGGAACTTCCGCTACGAGATCATCGATCCGGACGCCGCCCCCGACCCCGGTCCGCTGGAGAACCAGCCGGTGATCTACACCCAAGCCCTGCAGTTCGCCGATGCCGCCGCAGCCAAACGCGCACAAGCGGTGTACGCGGGTTGGCTCGACGGCTGCGCGAAGACGCTGGAGGCGCAGGGGAACAAGGTGCTGACCACACTCGGCTTCACGAACCGCAGCATCAAGGTCGCCGGCGGATCCGCCACGCTCAGTGAAGTGGTGTACCAGCGGCCCGGCGATCAGGACGACGAAAGCGCCTTCTGGGAGAGTGTCGGGCTGACCCAGGTCAAGGACCGCTTGATGATCACCGTCTTCCTCAACTACGGGATGGACTTCAATGTCACGCTCGACCGTTCCGAGGGCGAAATGCTGCATCCCCAGCTCATCCTGATCGAGTCGTCGGCGGAGAAGCTGGCCGCCTAGGGCCCTCAACCGGACGTGACGGTCCGAGGGTCGGTCGGATGAAATAGGGACATGCCTGTCCGCCTCGACCTCTCGACCCTCGGCACCACCGTCTCGGTCTGGGCCCACCCGGACGACGAGACCTACCTCGCCGGCGGGGTGATGGGCGCACTGCGGGACCGTGGCCGCCGGGTGGTGTGTGTCTCCGCCACCCGCGGGGACGGCGGCAACGGGCTCGACCGCACCGGCACCGCGGAGCAACGGTCGGCGTTGGGCCAGTTGCGGACCCGCGAACTGACCGCCGCCCTCACCGAGCTCGGCGTGACCGAGCACCACTGGCTCGACTACCCCGACGGCGGACTCCGCGCGGTCGACACCGCTGAGGCTGTCACCCGGTTGGCCGAACTCCTCGACGAGGTGGCCGCCGACACCGTTCTCACCTTCGGACCCGACGGCTTCACCGGGCATGCCGATCATCGGACGGTCGCCGGATGGGCAGCCGAGGCGGCAGCTCGGGCGTCGCGACCGGTCAGGGTGCTGCAGGCCGTGGTGAACGCGGAGGACGTCATCCGGACGCAACCGATCAACGAGATGTTCGACGTCTACCTGGACGGGGGGCCGCCCGTGGCGCCCGATGACGAGATCGCGCTGCGACTGGTGCTGAGCGGCGCCGAACTCGACCGGAAGGTGAAGGCGCTGCAGCACCAGGCCAGCCAGACGGGCTCCGTGTTCACCGCTGTCGGCCCGGAGGTCTTCGGGCGTTGGGTGGCGGCGGAGTCGTTCCGCCAGGCTCCACGATGAGGAGCGAAGAGGTCGTCGGCTGGTGCTGACGAATCTTCTCGTCAGCCTGGGCTGGGGCGCACTGGCTGCTTGCTCCCTGGTCGTGGGTGCGCTGCTCGGGGTGGCTCGCTCCTGGCGAGCCGGGATGGTCGGTGCCGTGCTGGCCTTCGGCGCCGGCGCACTGATTGCCAGTGTGTCGTTCGAGCTGGCCGAGAAGGGCGTCGAGCTCGCGGGACCATTGCCGGTGGCCATCGGTCTGGCGCTCGGAGCGGCGACGTTCTTCACCGCCGGCAAGGCCGTGGAGAGGTTGGACCGGCACGCGGCCGGGGCGACCTCGGGCCTCCCGCTGGCCCTCGGCGCCCTGCTCGACGGCATCCCGGAGCAGGCCGTACTGGGCATCGGCCTGGCCTCCGGTGAAGGCGTCAGCATCGCTCTGCTGGCCGCCGTCTTCGTCTCGAAGTGCCGGAAGCGGTGGCTTCCGCGTCGGACCTGAAGGACTCGGGCTGGGCCAGCCGGACGATCGTGTTGCTCTGGACCGGTGCTCTGCTGGTGATGCTGACCGACTCGATGATTCCCGAGGCGCGGGAAAGGGCCAGGGATGCGGCGGGACTGGCCACGGTGCTGGGCTTCGCCGTGGCGGCAGGGCTGTCGCAGCTGTCCCCCTGACCGGCCGGGCCATCGGCCATGGGCCGGCGGGTGTCACGTGTTCGGGTGCGCCAACGCGCTCAGCATGTCCCGATTCAGCTGGTTGATGGTGTCCATCGGGATGCCCTTGGGGCAGACCGCGACACACTCGCCGATGTTGGTGCAGCCGCCGAAGCCTTCGGCATCCTGCTGGGCCACCATGCCGCGGACCCGAGAGTGCCGCTCCGGCTGGCCCTGCGGCAACAGCGCCAGGTGGGTGACCTTGGCGGCGGTGAACAACATCGCCGAACCGTTCGGGCATGCGGCTACGCAGGCCCCGCAGCCGATGCACGTGGCTGCGTCGAAGGCGTGATCGGCGTTGACCTTCGGGACCGGGGTGGCGTGGGCGTCGGGGGCCGTACCGGTCGGAGCGGAGATGTAACCGCCGGCCTGGATGATCCGGTCGAAGGCGCCACGGTTGACGACCAGGTCCTTGATCACCGGGAACGGATCCGCCCGCCAGGGCTCGATGTCGATCATGGCGCCGTCGGCGAACGACCGCATGTGCAACTGGCAGGTGGTCGTCTGTTGCGGTCCGTGTGGGACCCCATCGATCACCAGTCCGCACTGACCGCAGATCCCCTCGCGGCAGTCGCTGTCAAAGGCGATCGGTTCCTCGCCGCGCTCGGTCAACCGCTCGTTCAAGACGTCGAGCATCTCCAGGAACGACATGTTCTCGCTGATGTCCGGCACGAGATAACCGACCATCCGGCCCTTGGCCTGGGGACCCGCCTGCCGCCACACCCGAACGGTGATGTTCATGATCGCTCGCGCTCGCAATCCGGTGCCAGTTTGGTGCTCACTTATAGGACCTCTGCTTCAGCTCGACGTACTCGTAGACCAAGGGCTCTTTGTGCAGAATCGGCTTGCTCCCGCCGTTGGGCGAGTCACCGCCGAACTCCCAGGCCGACACGTAGGCGAATTCGTCGTCGTGACGCATGGCCTCGCCGTCCTCGGTCTGCGACTCGACCCGGAAGTGCCCACCGCAAGATTCCCGCCGAACCAGCGCATCGATGCACATCAGCTCACCCAGTTCGAAGAAGTCCGCCACCCGTCCCGCCCGCTCCAGGGCCTGGTTCAACTCATCGCCGGTACCCAGCACATTGACGTCGGACCAGAATTCGGCCTTGAGCTCCCGAATCCGGGTGATGGCCTTGCGCAGACCCTCCTCCGAGCGCTCCATGCCGCAGTAGTCCCACATCAGGTGCCCGAGCTCGCGGTGGAACGAGTCGACCGTCCGGGTGCCCTTGATCGACAGCAGCTTGTCGATCCGCTGCCGCACGGCGATCACCGCCCGAGCCGCCTCGGGGTGGTATTCGTCCACCTTGGGGAACGGCCCCGCCGCGAGATAGTCGTTGATCGTGTTGGGGAGCACGAAGTAGCCGTCGGCCAGCCCCTGCATCAAGGCGCTGGCACCCAGCCGGTTCGCACCGTGATCCGAGAAATTGGCCTCACCGGCCACGAAAAGGCCCGGAATGCTCGATTGGAGGTCGTAGTCCACCCACAGGCCGCCCATCGTGTAGTGCACGGCCGGGTAGATCCGCATCGGCGTCTCGTACGGGTTCTCGCCGGTGATCTGGGCGTACATGTCGAACAGGTTGCCGTACTTGGCCTCGACCGCATTGCGACCCAGCCGCTTGATCGCGTCCGCGAAGTCCAAATAGACCCCGAGCCCGCCCGGGCCGACGCCGCGACCCTCGTCGCAGACGTTCTTGGCGGCCCGGGAGGCGATGTCGCGCGGCACCAGATTGCCGAAGGCGGGATAGATCCGCTCCAGGTAGTAGTCGCGGTCGTTCTCGCCGATCTCGCGCGGGTCGCGTTTGTCCTCCCCCGACTTCGGCACCCAGATCCGGCCGTCGTTGCGAAGCGACTCGCTCATCAGGGTGAGCTTCGACTGATGATCACCGGACACCGGGATGCAGGTCGGGTGGATCTGGGTATAGCAGGGATTCGCGAAGTAGGCACCCTTGCGGTGGGCCCGCCAGGTCGCCGTGACGTTGCAGCCCATGGCGTTGGTGGAGAGGAAGAACACGTTGCCGTATCCGCCGGTGGCCAACACCACGGCGTCGGCGAAGTAGGGCTTGATCTCCCCGGTCACCATGTCCCGGATGACCACCCCGCGGGCCTGCCCGTCCACCACGATCAGTTCGAGCATCTCGTGCCGCGTGTGCATCGCGACGGTGCCGGCCGCTATCTGCCGCTCCAGGGCCTGGTAGGCGCCGATCAGCAGTTGCTGCCCGGTCTGGCCGCGGGCGTAGAAAGTGCGCGAGACCTGCACACCGCCGAAGGACCGGTTGTCCAGCAGACCGCCGTACTCCCGGGCGAACGGGACCCCCTGGGCCACGCACTGGTCGATGATCTGCACGCTGACCTGGGCCAGCCGGTAGACGTTGGATTCGCGAGCGCGGAAGTCGCCGCCCTTGACCGTGTCATAGAACAGCCGGTAGATCGAGTCGCCGTCGTTGCGGTAGTTCTTGGCCGCGTTGATCCCGCCCTGGGCCGCGATCGAGTGGGCCCGCCGCGGGCTGTCCTGGTAGCAGAAGCTGGTGACCTGGTAGCCCGCCTCTCCCAGAGTGGCGGCGGCGGACGCGCCGGCCAGTCCGGTGCCGACGATGATCACGCTGAGCTTGCGCCGGTTCGCCGGGTTGACCAGCTTGGCCTGGAACTTGCGCTCGTCCCAGCGGCGTTCGATGGAGACATCCGGCGCCTTGGTGTCGGCGACGTCGGATCCCTCGACGTAGATCGAATCGGCGTCGATGGAGAGGGAGTCGCGCTCCTTCTCGGTGATCGTGCTGTCGGTCATGTCCCTACCAATCCGAAGAAGATCGCGAACGGGGGCAGCAGGAAGCCGACCGTGATCACCCCGGCGACCACGTAGGCGAGCAGGTTGAGCCGACGCCGCACCGATCGGCTGGTGTTGAGCCCGAGGGTGGTGAGCGCGCTGTAGGTGCCGTGGCGGAGGTGGAAGCAGACCGCGACCATCGCGATCACGTAGGCGAGCAACACCCACCAGATCTGGAACCCGTTCACCAACCGCTCGTACGGGCTCTCGGACGCACCGCCCGGGGCGACGACGTTCCAGGTCAGGTGCAGCAGGTGGTAGATCACGAAGAGCAGAATCGTCAGTCCGCCCCAGCGCAACGTGAAAGAGGCGTAGCTGCGCTGCACCCCGGTCTTCGCCTTGCTGCTGTAGTAGCGCTTGGTCCCGCCCCGGGCGATGCGGGCCCGCCGCCACAACACCACGGCAGCGTAGAAGTGGGCCAGCACGCTGACGACGAGGACGACGCGGACCACCCATAGCAGGCCGGAGTACGGCAGCACGGGTTCACCGATGACGCGGAGATGGTGGGCGTATTCGTCGAACTTGGCCTGGCCCTCGAAGACCTTGAGGTTGCCGTACATGTGCAAGATCAAGTAACCGAGCATGATCAAGCCGGACAGCGCCATGACTGCCTTGAGCGCGACCGTCGAGCGCGCCGCACTGCGCGCCGGGGCTAAGGAGGTAACCGCCACGAGGCCACAGTAGTTCGCCGCGTACGCCGGACCTAAGTAAGGCCACCTTTGATACTGGTCACACTTCCGCGAACCGCCCACGGCGTCGGCTCCGCCGCCTCGCTGCACCTCAGCCCGGTGCAACGCCCCGATCCCTCGTCACCCGTATCGACTCGAGGGCGCGCGGAACCATCGGGCGGTCCGCTGGCTTCGATCCGGCGGCTCAATAGCCGCAGCGGGAGGCCGCTTCCTGGGCGGTCGCCGACCACCAGGCCAGCTCGCCGGGATCGCCGACGGCCTTCTCCCAGGCAAATGTGGCCAGGATGCCGATCAGGCAGAGATCCAGTTGTCGTTGCCACCAGCCCATCGTCGGGCACCCGGCGCCCTCCAGCGCCGCGCGGTAGCGACTGATGGCGTCGCGCTTGGACTCAGGCAGCCGAGCCCGGTTGAGAGCCAGGTACCAGGCGAGCTCCCAGCACGGCGGCGCGGCACCGGGGTAGGCCCAGTCGAGCACGATGCTGGTCCCGTCCGGTCGGCTGCCGAGATTCCCGAGCTTCCAGTCGCCGGCGACGAAGGTTCGGGGGGTTTCGGCGATCAGGCCGGCCAACCGCCCGGGATCGGCGTGCACGCTGGCGACCAAGGCGTGCAGGTTGGGGTCGAGGATCGGCAACCGGGCCCAGCCCCGCGCAGCGACCCGCAGCGGACCCGGCACCGGCTCCCGAACGAGCTCCGGCGCGATGGTGGCCGGAGCGAAGAACAGCAGCCGCTGCTCCATCGAACTCAGTCCGAGGTCGTCGTGCCAGCCCAGCTGATGGGAGTGCATGGCCGCCAGATGGGTGAGGAACCGATCATGCTGCGCGGCGGAGATGGGCGCGTCGCCGGCCGGGACCAGATAGGCGGAGCAGTCGAACATCAGCATGGCCAGCCGCGGCCGGCCGGGCTGGGTGTGGTCGAGGGCCATCCCGATCATCGCCGGGTCGATCACCGCGGGCACGTCCTGATAGAGCCCGCTCCGCCAGACCGTGAACTCCCAGTGGTTGCGGTTTCCGGTGCAGCGCATGATCCAGTCGGAGTCGGCCGAGAGCACCTTGAAGAAGCACGCCCGACCGCCGATGGTCAAAGTCTCGAACAACGCCCCGGACTTCGCGTCGCTGCTGCGTACCGACCGGCGATCAGTGGCCCCCCGCACGAGTTCGTCAACGGACTCCGCAACCCACGGCTCACTCATCCTCATCCCCCATCCTCAGCCGCCGTCTCGGGGCAGCAGATCAGGGCGGAGGGCACGCGTCTTGGCCAGGGCCTGCTCTCGCCGCCACCCGGCGATCTGGGCGTGATGGCCGGAGAACAAGATCTCGGGCACGTCCAAGCCGCGCCAGGAGGGGGGTTTCGTGTAGAGCGGGTACTCCAGCAGTCCGGCCTGGCCGACGGAGTGGGACTCCTCGGTGAGGGACTCCGGATTCCCGATCACGCCGGGCAGCAGCCGGACGACCGCCTCGGTCACGACCAGAGCCGCCGCTTCCCCGCCGTTCAGGACGTAGTCACCGATGCTCATCTCGTCCGTCCGCATCCGGGTTCGCGCGTGCTCGAGCACCCGGGCGTCGATGCCTTCGTAGCGACCACAGCCCAGGATCAGGTGCGATTCGGTCGCCAACTCCTCGGCCAGCGGCTGCGTGAAACGACGCCCGGAGGGGCTGAACACGAGCAGGCGCGTGGCAGCGTCCGCCACCTCGTCCAGGGCCTCCCCCCAGGGCTCCGGCCGCATGACCATGCCCGGGCCGCCCCCGTACGGGGTGTCGTCAACGGTCCGGTGCCGATCATGGGTCCAGTTCCGCAGGTCGTGCACCCGCAGGTCGACGATGCCGGAATCGATGGCTCGCCCCACCAGCGACAGCCGCAGCGGCAGGAGGTAGTCGGGAAAGATGCTGATGACGTCGATCCGCATCACGGTGCTTCGTCTCCTGTGGGTACGTCTGCTGTGGGTTCCTCTGCTGTGGGTTCCTCTGCTGTGGGTACGTCTTCGCTGGGTTCGTCGCTGAGCAGTCCGGGTACGTCAGCCAATCGGATCACGCCGTGCGCCAGGTCGACCTCGGGCACCAGGGCGCTCACGAACGGCACCAGCCGGCTCCCGTGCTCGGTGTCGATCTCCAGCAGATCCTGACCGGGCAGATGCAGCACCACCGCGACGCGCCCGACCGCGACTCCGCCCGCATCGATCACCCGCAGCCCGACCAGCTGCCGGTCGTAGAATTCCTCGGGTTCGCTCGGCCGCTCGTCGACCGCGACGTCGACCACGAGCCGAACGCCCTTCAGCGACTCGACCGCGGACCGGTCGGGCGCCTCGACGAAGCGGACGAGCATCCGGCCGGAGTGGGCGCGACTCGATTCCACGGTCAGGACCCGATCGGTTCCTTCGCCGCGCAACTCCGCCCCCACGTGGAAGCGGCGCTCCGGCTCATCCGTGCGCGGTGCCACGGCCACCTCGCCCCGCACCCCGTGCGGCCGGCCGATCACGCCGACCACGACCTCGACGGTCTCCGATGCTGGTCCCGGCTCACCCAACGGCTCGGGGAGCGAGCCGTCAGCGACGGCGGGTGCCGCCGGTCCGGGGCCGGTCCACGTCCACGAAGTCGACTCGGACCTGATCGCGGCCCGCCAGGGCTCCGATCACGGTCCGCAGCGCCGTAGCGGTGCGACCTGAACGGCCGATGACCTTGCCGATGTCGTCGGGACTGACCCGGACCTCGAGCATCCGCCCGCGGCGCAGATCCTTGTCCCGCACCCGCACCTCGTCGGGGTTGGCGACGATGCCCCGCACCAGGTGCTCCAGCGCGTCAGCCAGCACGATCAGGCCTCGGACGGAGCACTCGCGTCGGCCACGCCCGCGTCGGCGGCGGCCTGCGCCTCCTCCGGCGTGCCCTCGATCGAACTCGCTTCGGCCTCGGGGGGGGCGGCCGTCTTGCTCGCGTTGCGCCGGCTGGAGATGGCCGCGCTGGTCGGCTCGCTGCCCGCGTCGGCCAGGGCCGCGTTGAAGGCGTCGGTCTTGTTCTTCTTCTCCGGTTGCGGCAGCACGCCGGACGGCGACGTGTCACCGGAGTACTTCTGCCAGTCACCGGTCCGCTTCAACAAGGCGACGACGGCTTCGGTGGGCTGGGCGCCGACCGACAGCCAGTACTGGGCGCGCTCGGAATCGACCTCGATCACCGACGGGTCGTTCTTGGGGTGGTATTTGCCGATCTCCTCGATCGCCCGGCCGTCGCGCTTGGTGCGCGAGTCGGCGACGACGATGCGGTAGTGCGGCGAGCGGATCTTGCCCAGCCGCTTGAGACGAATCTTGACAGCCACGAGTGTGGTTACTCCTGTTGGATGTGCCGGGACCTGCCCGGTGGTGCGAAGTGAGGCTCTGCGTCGTTGGTGGGGAACACCGCGGCGAGGAGTCTCGATGAGTCCGAACGGAACGGCGTTGAGAGGGCACCACTCGTTGCAGACGCGCCCAATAGTGTGCCAGATCCGCGTCCGTTCCCGCGAACTCACGCCCTACCGAAAGGAAGAGTCCGGCCGATCAGGTGGGAGGCGCGTGGCTGACCAGGCCGACGGTGTTGCCTTCGGAGTCGCGGATGAAGGCCATCCACTCCTCGGTCCCGACCGGGCCCAGGGCGTCGTCGTGATGGGTGAAGATCACGTGCGGTTCGGCGCGGATCTCGATCCCGTCCTGCCGGCAGCGCTCCACCACCGCCGCGACATCGGGAACCTTCAGGTAGACGAGTGCAGTCGGGGCTTCCCGATCCAGCAGCAGGCGCACGCTGCCGACGATGTAGAACAGCAGACCCGGTGGGTCGAAGATGCCGGCCGGCTCGGCCTGGAGCAGTCTGGAGTAGAACCTCCGAGCCCGGTCGAGATCCTCGGCGTGCTGGGCGACTTGGAACAGTTCCATGTCACTACCTTGTCCCCATGCAGACGCGCAGTGAAGACCTGACGATCGACGGTCGACGGACGGTGGTCGCGCAACCCGTCGACGTCGGTCCATGGCCCGGGGTGGTGATGTTGCACGAGATCTTCAGCCTGGACGCGGTGCTGCGTCGGCAGGCGGCTCGGCTGGCCGCGGACGGATACGTCGTCCACGCCCCGGACCTCCTGGGCGAGGGTTTCCGGCTCGCGTGCATCGTCGCGACGATCCGCGCCCTCAACGCCCAGCAGGGCAGGCCGTTCGAGCTGATCGACACCGTGCGAAAGAATCTTGCGGCCGATCCCGGCTGTACGGGAAAGGTCGGGGTGATCGGCTTCTGCATGGGCGGCGGCTTCGCACTACTCACCGCAGGCCGGGGCTTCGACGCGGCGTCGGTCAACTACGGCCCGATTCCGGTCGACGTCGACGAGGTGCTGCGGGACTCCTGCCCGATGGTGGCCAGCTACGGCGAACGCGATCGGCTGTTCGCCCAGGTTCCGCGGCTGGAGACGGCGCTGGTGGCGAACGACATTCCGTACGACCTGAAGACCTATCCGACGGCAGGCCACAGTTTCCTGAACGACGAGCTCAACGGGCCGCGGATATTCCGTCCGCTGGCGCGGGTCGCTCACGTCGGCCCTGATCCGGCCGCCGCCGGTGACGCCTGGCAGCGGATCGAGGGCTTCTTCGCCGAACATCTCGGCCGCGGGGCACCGAGCAGCTGAGCCCTGGAGCACACTGCTGTCATGCCGCAACCCCGCCAACCGTTCCTGCACGATCTGGTCTCGCTGGTGGCGGCGCCGACGCAGGTCTGGTCGGGCCGGCACGGCGACATCGATCCCCACGGTGCCCAGGGGCTGCTCCACGCCGATATCCGGGTGCTCAGCGCCTGTCAGCTGCGGGTTGAGGATCGGCCCGTCGAACACATCGCCACTCTCTTCGACTCCCAGGGTCGCGACGGGGTCCGGTTCAGCTACCTGCTCCGCGGGCTGGAGCAGATCCCGTACGTGGGCGCCGATCCGCCGCTGCGGCTGGACCGGGACCGACGCGTCCGAGCGGGCCGGGTCAGCGAGGAGCTGACCGTCAGTTCGGTGGTGGAGCATCCGGTCGAGCTCGCCCTGACCGTGCGGCTGGCCGCGGATCTCGTGCCCGTCGAGCTGATCAAGGTCGGTGGCTCGGGGACGCCGCGGCCCCTGCGCGCCACCAGCTACGGCGGGAGCTGGTCGAACGGCCCGGTGACCGCGACCCTGAGCGCCCCGGACGCGACGGCGGTCGCCGGACCGGACGACTTGACGCTTTCCTGGGCCATCACGGTGCCGGGCCGCGGATCGGCAACGGTCGGCTGGGGGCTGGATCTCACCGACTCCGGCGCCGTGGTCGTCGCCGCCCCGGACCGCGGCCTCCGCCGACGATGTGTTGGCACGAGCCATCGGCCTGACCGGAGCGGCCGCGACCGGGGATCATCGCCTGCGTCCCTGGGTCGAGCACTCGCTCGGCGATCTCGGCGCGCTCCGGATGGCCACCGCCGACGCACCCGATCAGGCCTTCTACGCGGCCGGGGCACCGTGGTACTTCACCTTGTTCGGTCGCGACAGCATCTGGGCCGCCCGGATGATGCTGGCCCTCGATGTCGACGTCGCCGCCGGCACCCTGCGGACACTCGCCCGCCGCCAGGGTCGTACCGTCGACCCGCCCTCCGCCGAGCAGCCCGGCAAGATCATGCACGAAATGCGACGGGACACCTTCGCGTTCGGGGAGGTGAGCCTGCCTCCGCTCTACTACGGGACGATCGACGCCACTCCGCTGTGGATCTGCCTACTGCACGACGCCTGGCGGGCGGGAATGCCCGACGAGGTCATCCAAGGCCTGCTGCCGGTGCTCGAGGGTGCCTTGGCCTGGCTGGTCGACTACGGGGACGCCGACGGCGACGGCTTCCTGGAGTACCTCGACACCAGTGGACACGGATTGGCCAATCAGGGTTGGAAAGACTCCGCCGATGCCGTCCGGTTCCATGACGGTCGCCAAGCCGTGGGACCGGTGGCCCTGTGCGAGGTACAGGGCTACGCCCACGAGGCGGCCGCCGGCGGCGCCGCGTTGCTGGACGCCTTCGGATTGGCCGGAGGCGAGCGTTACCGGGAGTGGGCCGGCGGTCTGGCCGAGCGGTTCCGGACCCGGTTCTGGTGCGAGCGGGACGGCCGGCGCTTTCCGGCGCTGGCTCTGGACGGCAGCAAGCAACGCGTGGATTCGCTGACCAGCAACATCGGCCACCTGCTGGGCACCGGGCTGCTCGACGCCGACGAGGAGCGGTTGGTGGCCGAGCTGGTCAGCGGCCCCGAGCTGGATTCGGGCCTCGGGCTGCGCACCATGGCCGCGACGGACGGCGGCTACGCACCACTCAGCTACCACTGCGGCTCGGTCTGGCCGCACGACACCGCCATCGTCATCGCCGGACTGGTCCGGAGCGGCCTGACGTCCTACGCCGCCGGCCTGGTGGAGGGGCTCCTCAGGGCTTCAGTGGCGTTCGACCAGCGCCTGCCGGAGCTCTGGTCCGGTGAGGGTCGGCCCGTACCCTACCCGATGGCCTGCCGGCCGCAGGCCTGGTCGGCCGCCGCCGTCGTGCCGGTCCTTGTCGCCCGGCGCGAGCTGGCCGCCGACAGCCCGCTCAGCTCGTGATGTCCTTGCGGAGAAAGTGCCACACCGCGGCGGCAACCAGAATGACGGCGTAGCCGATCGACCACAACGCACCGGTCACCATGTCGGAATAGTCGATCACCGGTTGCAGCGCGTCGGCCCAGGCGTACGCGTAGTGCCCGGGCAGGGCTTGCCGGAGATCGCCCAGGGCCGGAATGGTGTCCAGGATCGTCGCCACGATCATCAGCAGTACCGCACCACCGACGGCGCCGAGCGGGGCGTCGGTCCAGACCCCGAACGCGAAGGCGAACGCCGCCACCACCAACAGACTGACCAACAGGTACCCGATGATGAGCAGCAGCCGGCCGGCGAAGTCCGGCCAGCCGATCTGATCACCGGTGATGCCGACGTACGGCCCGAATCCGTAGGAAATCCCGCCGACCAGCACCGTCCAGGCCGGCAGGAAGATCATCGCCACCGTCGAGAACAGCCCGGCTACGATCAATTTCTGCCGGATCAGGCGCTCCCGCGGGACCGGGGCCGCCAGCAGGTAGCGGAGGCTGGACCAGCTGGCCTCCGAAGGGACGCTGTCGCCGGCGAAGAGGGCCACCACCACGATCAGCAGGAATCCGGTGGACGCGAACAGAGCGAAGACGGTGAGGTTGGCCCCGCTCTCTTTCGCCAGGTCGACGAAGGTCCGCGGACCGGTGCCGGGTTCGTCGTTGCTGCCGAGCTCGAAGGCGGCGATCAAGATCAACGGCAACGCCAACAGCACCAAGAAGATCCCGATCGTGCGCCGCCGCTTCAGCTGACGCCCGATCTCGGCGCGCAAGGGCAGGGACCGCCGGCGCGGCCGAGTACCGGGCGGCCGGGGCGTCGTGCGCGTCGGATCAGCCACGGGTGTCCACCTCGTGGCCGGTCGAACCGACCAGGCTCATGAACACGTCCTCCAGATGCTGTCGGCCGTCCACGGAATCGATCTCGAAGCCGGCCGAGACCAGGCCCGCCACCACCGCCGAGCGGGCGGGCGTCCCGGCGACCCGGATCAGCTCGCCGTCCATCCGGGCCTCGGCCCCCCAACTCCGGAGGAGGCGGACGGCGGAGGAAGTGTCCGCTCCTGGGGCCAGACCGATCATGGTCAGCGAATCGGAGGTGGTCAGCTCGGAGACGGCCCCCGTCAAGATCACCCGGCCGTGCTGCATGACGACGACGTGGCTGCAGGTCAACTCGATCTCGGCGAGCAGATGGCTGGAGATGACCACGGTGCGCCCGGCCGCCGCGTAGTCGGCCAGTACGCTCCGCATGGCCCGGATCTGGGGGGGATCGAGACCGTTGGTCGGTTCGTCGAGCAGCAGCAGGGGCGGCATCCCGAGCATCGCCTGGGCGATGCCGAGGCGCTGCCGCATGCCGTGGCTGTAGCCGCGGACCTGCCGGTGGACGGCCGACCCGAGCCCGGCGATCTCGAGTGCCTCGTCCAGTCGCGCATCTTCGGTCGGACGTCCGGTGGCCGCCCAGTAGGCCCGGAGGTTCTGCATGCCGCTGAGGTGCGGCAGGAAGCCGGGTCCCTCGATGAAGGCGCCGACGTCGGCGAGCACTTCCGCCCCGGCGTGCACCGATTCGCCCCCGACGTAGACGGCCCCCTGGTCGGGCCGGATCAGGCCGACGATCATTCGCATGGTGGTCGTCTTGCCGGCTCCGTTCGGTCCCAGCAGTCCGACCACCTGGCCAGGTTCGGCCCGGAACGTGACCCCGTCCACCGCCCGGACGCCGTCGGCGTAGGTCTTGACCAGCCCTTCCACCACCAGGGGGGTGGCGGACAGGTCGGGCCGGGAGTGGGCGCGGCCGCGCATCCGCCAGAGCACCACCAACCCGACGATCCCCGCCGCGACCACGGCGCCCACGACCGCGACCAGCACCGGAGGAACGCGCAGCGCAGACCCTGCGGCCGTCAACGGCAGGGGCAGGATCGACAGCTGGCGTTCGCCGTCGAGATCCACGGTGTAGGTCGCCGCCGTGGCCGGAACGCTGTACGCCTGGTCGGTGCTGGATATCACCACCCGCAACCGATGCCCGACCGGGACCTGGTGGACCACCGCCGGCAGGGCCACCTGAACGGTGACCGGTTCGCGCGGCGTGAGGTTGGCCAGGTGGACCGGGGCGACCGTCTGCTGCGGCAGCACCGCCGTCTGGGGCACCCCGGCCTGTTCCCCGGTCCCGTCCGGCCCGAGGTCCCAGACCGACGCGAACACCGTCGCCTCGCGGGTCGACGAAGTCACCGACAGGTTGATCCGGCTGCTGCCCACCAGGGTGAGGGGGGCGGCGAGGGGCGCGGTGGTGAAGGTGGCTGCCTGCCCGGGCAGTACCGCGAGCGGGTAGCCGCCGACCCGGTTGAGGGCACCGAGGGCCTCTCCGGTGCCAGGCAGGCTGGTCAGCGCGGCCGGCACCCCGCCCGGTGGATTGATCAGGGTCTGCCGGTTGCCGACGAGTGGGAGGCGCTGGGCGATCAGCCGGTCACCCAGCGGATACTCCGGACCGGTCAGGATCTCGGGTGGGCGGCGACCGGCGTTGGAGCCGACCAGTCGGGTCTGCGGCACGCTGACGCTGAAGGCCGGGGTTTCCTCGACCGGCTCGTTCTTCAGGTGCTGCTTGAACCAGTTCTGCAGCTTCGGAAGGAGCGCGTCGAGGTCGATCTCCGCGTCGTGTCCGCCTTCGGTCCAGGCCATCGCCTTGGTCGTCGAGGCCGGCAGTCCGCCGAAGTTCGCGTCCGCCTGGTCCAACGGGAAGAGAGTGTCCTGCTCGCCTTGGACGATCATGGTCGGCGCGGTGATCTTGCTCAGCACCGGGGCCATGCTCGACTGGCTCAGCAACGCGATCAGCCCGGGAGCCGGCCGCCCCTGCTGAGCCGTCCGGACGTAGGCCCGACAGAGCTCCGGGGCGAAGCGTCCGCAGAGGCTGCCGTTCTCGCTGCCGCCTCCGGAGCGGAAGAACAGAGCCGCCCAGCGCTCCTTGAAGGTCCCCGGCGTGCCGGTCGGACTCACGTACGCCGCCGAGCTCTGGGTCCCGTTGACGGCGTTCTGCGGAACCAGGGCCTGAGTGAGGCTGTGCCAGGTGAACGCCGGCACGATGGCGTCCACCCGCGGGTCCAGACCGGCCGCCAGGATCGACGCGGCTCCGCCGTAGGATGCGCCGGCGAAGCCGATCACCGGGTCGTTGCCGGCCCTGGCCACTTCCGGTCGCTCGGCGGCGAAGTCGATCAGGCGTCGGGCATCCACACCCTCGTACGCGGGGTTGTCGAGGTGGATCAGGCCTCCGGACCGGCCGAAACCGCGGGCGGTGTAGGTGATCACCGTGTAGCCGTCGCGGGCCAGCGTGCGGCCCACCTCCGCTGTGTCGGTCTTGCTGCCGCCGAAGCCGTGGGCGAGCACGACGGTCGGCCGCGCCGCGCCGGGATCGGTGGTCAGGACGGAGGTGTCCAGGTTGACGGGCCGACCGTCCGCCTCCGCCTTGGTCGGCACGTTGAAGCTCGTCTCGATCACCGTTTCGTCCTCGGCGGCCGCCGGCGCCGACGACGGCACGATCAGGCCCAGCCCGAGCACCGCGGCGGCCGCCATCCCGGCCCGCCACCGCAGCTTCACGCGACAAGCTTGCCGCGCAACACAATCCGCCGCGGGGCGCGCAACACATCCAGATCCAGCCGAGGATCGGAATCGAAGACCACCAGATCGGCCGGGGCGCCGTCGACCAGGGTGTCGGGCCGCCCGAGCCACCGACGGGCCCGCCAGGAGCCGGCTCCCAGGGCGTACTCCGGTGGGCACCAGCGACCGAGGGCGGCGATCTCCGGGCCGATCAATCCGTGCGGCAGGTAACCGCCCGCATCGGTCCCGGCGTAGATCGGCACGCCGGCCTCGAATGCGGCCGCGAAGATCACCTGCTGCCGCCGCGCGAGATGACGCATGTGCTTGGCGTACATCGGGTAGCGGGCCTCCCCGGCTGCGGCGTAGGACTCGAACTTGGCCAGTTGCAGCAGCGTGGGGACGAGCGCGACCCGCCGCTGCGCCATCATGGCGATGGTCGCATCGGTCATCCCGGTGCCATGCTCGATGCCATCGATCCCAGCCTCGACCAGCTCCGCCAGCGCCTGTTCGCCGAAGACGTGTGCGGTGACCCGGACTCCGAGCTCGTGCGCCCGGGCGATCGCTGCGCTTGCTACGTCGACGGGCCAGAGGGGGGCAAGATCACCCAGGTCGCGATCGATCCAGTCCCCCACCAGCTTCACCCAACCGTCGCCGCGCCGGGCCTGCTGCTCGACCGTCGCGACCAGGGATTCCGGCTCCACCTCTTCGCCGTAGTTGCGCAGGTAGCGCAGCGGGCGCGCGATGTGCCGGCCGGCACGGATGATCTTGGGCAGGTCCTCCCGCTCGTCCATCCACCGGGTGTCGGCCGGGCTGCCCGCATCCCGAAGCAGCAGGGCGCCGGCGTCCCGGTCCGCCACCGCATGCTCCTCGGCCCGATCGGCGGGCACGGCTCCCGTCGATTCCAGCCCCACGTGGCAGTGGGCGTCGACCAACCCCGGCATGATCCAGCCGTGGCTGAGGAGCGTCTCGGCGTCCCGTACGGGCTCTGAACGGATCAGCCCGTCGACGACCCACAGGTCGCGCTGCTCGCCCTCGGGCAGCACCACCCCACGTAGATGCAGCCTCATCTGCCCTGAGCCTGTCGAAGGCCCTACTGCCCGAGGCGACCGCGCAGATTGGCGGGTAGCTCGAACTCGGCCATGGCCTTCTGCAACGCCGCCGGATCCATCTCCGGACTGGCGCCAAAGGCCGCCGCCGGGTCGACCGGCGCCGAATCGGGCCGCGGCGCGTTCCGTTTCGCCGGATTGCCGGACACCCCTCGGCCGGCCTTCTTCTTGTTCGACTTGGCGGGCCGGCGCGGTCCACCCGGAGTTCCGGGCGGACCCGCCATCCCGGGCACCTTCCCCGACGCCATCGCCGTCATCATCTTCCGCGCTTCGAAGAACCGGTTCACCAGCCCGTTCACGTCGGAGACCTCGGTGCCGGAACCACGCGCGATCCGGGCCCGGCGGGAGCCGTCGATGATCTTGGGGTTGTCCCGTTCGGCGGGGGTCATCGAGTGGATGATCGCCTCGATCCGGTCGACCTCCCGCTCGTCGATGTTGTTGATCTGGTCCTTCATCTCGCCCATCCCCGGGAGCATCCCGAAGATCTTGGACAGCGGACCCATCTTGCGAACCATTTGCATTTGCTGCAGGAAATCGGCGAGGCCGAACTCGCCGCCCTGGCCGGTGAGCTTGCCGACGGCCTTGGCCGACTGCTCCGCGTCGAAGCTCTTCTCGGCCTGTTCGATCAAGGTCAGCATGTCGCCCATGCCGAGGATGCGGCTGGCCATCCGGTCGGGATGGAAGACGTCGAAGTCCTTGAGCTGCTCGCCGTTGGAGGCGAACATGATCGGCTTGCCGGTGACCCGGGCGATGGACAGGGCCGCGCCACCCCGGGCATCGCCGTCCAGCTTGGTCAACACGACGCCGTCGAAGCCGACGCCTTCGGCGAACGCGTTCGCCGTCTCCACCGCCGACTGGCCGATCATGGCGTCGACCACGAACAGGACCTCGTCCGGGTTAACCGCATCGCGGATGTCCGCCGCCTGCTGCATCAGCTCGGCGTCGATGCCCAACCGACCCGCGGTGTCGACGATGACCACGTCGTAGAGTCGCCGCTCCGCCTCGGCGATCGAGGTCCGGGCCACCGCGATCGGATCGCCGACCCCGTTCCCCGGCTCAGGGGCGAAGACGTGCACCCCGGCCCGCTGCCCCACCACCTGCAACTGGTTGACGGCGTTCGGACGCTGTAGGTCCGCCGCCACCAGCAACGGTGAGTGACCCTCGCCCTTCAGCCAGTACGCGAGCTTGCCGGCCAGCGTCGTTTTGCCGGAACCCTGCAGGCCGGCCAGCATGATGATGGTGGGCGGTCGCTTGGCGAACCGGAGTACCCGGGTGTCGCCGCCGAGGATGGAGACGAGTTCGTCGTTGACGATCTTGATGATCTGCTGACCGGGGTTCAGCGCTCCGGAGAGCTCGGTTCCCCGCGCTCGCTCCTTGACGGCAGCCACGAAGTCCTTGACCACGGCCAGGTTCACGTCGGCCTCGAGCAGGGCGCGACGGATCTCGCGCGCCGTCTCGTCGATGTCGGCCTCGGAGAGTCGGCCCTTCCCGCGCAGCCGCTTGAACGTTGCGGACAGGCGGTCTTGCAGAGTGTCGAACACGAGTTTCCTTCGAGTTTCCTTCGCCGGTTAATGCGTCGCCGTGGCGCTGTGGTGCGGAATCAGCCTACTCAATGACTCGGGCTCGCCGAGACGCGAAGAGTTTCAGCGCATCTCGGTAGCCGTGAGCCGATCTGCGTAGCCGTTACGGATGCCGCCCTGGCCATGAGCCGCGACGCTGAGGAACATGTCACGATTCCTGTTCGCCACGACTCCCGCCGACGGCCACACCCTGCCCGCGCTACCCATCGCTCGGGCCCTGATCGACCGCGGTCACTCCATCCGGTGGTACACCGGGGTCAAGCACGCCGAGCGGATCGCCGCCCTCGGCGCCGAATACGCCCCGATGAGCGACCACGACTCCAGCATCGTCGGCATCGAACGCTTCTTCCCGGCTCGGGCCGAACTGACCGGGTTGGCCAAGCTCAAGTTCGACATGGCGGTGAGCTTCACGGCGCCGACCCGGACCCACGTTCGGGACCTCCTGGCCATGCTGGAGGAGGAGCCGGCGGATCTGCTGGTCGGGGACACCGGGCTGATCGCCGGCCATATCGTGACGGAGCTCGGCGGGCCTCCGTTCGCCGCCCTGGGCATCACGGTTCTCGGCATGCCGAGCCGAGATCTCGCCCCGTTCGGTCTCGGGCTGGGGCCGGCCAGGAGTCCGCTGGGCCGGGTTCGCAACACGGCGCTGCATCGATTCGCCCGCGGCGTGGTGTTCCGACCGATGACCGAGGCGGTCAACCAGATCCGGGCCGAGCACGGTCTGGCGGCTACCGCCGACCTCGTCTTCGACTACGCGATGCGCGGATCGGCGTACCTGCAGCTCGGCACCGAGAGTTTCGAGTACCCGCGGAACGACTTGCCCGCCTCCGTACGGTTCGTCGGTCCGACCCGGCCGCTGAGCGATCCCGGGTGGCAGCCGCCGACCTGGTGGCCCGAGCTGGAGACGGCGCGACGGGTGATTCTGGTCAACCAGGGCACTGTGGCGACCCAGCCGCACGAGTTGCTGCAGCCGGCGTTGACAGGGTTGGCCGGCGAGGACGCACTGGTCGTCGCGGTCACCGGGGGACGGGATCCGGCCGAGTTGGGGCTGGTGCCGGACAACGCGCGGATCGAGCGCTTCGTCCCGTTCGAGCGGTTGCTGCCCCACGTCGACGTGCTGGTCACCAACGGCGGCTTCGGAGCGGTACAGCTGGCACTGGCGGAGGGCGTCCCGATCGTGACGGCCGGTCAGACCGAGGACAAGATCGAGGTCAGCGCCCGGGTCGGCTACTCCGGCGTCGGCATCAATCTCCGTACGCAGCATCCGCGCCCGGAGTTCATCGTCGCCGCGGTCCGGCAGATCTTGGACGACGACCGTTATCGGCGGCGCGCGATGGAGCTGGCCGCAGAGATCGCCGCCTCCGGGCGAGAGGGCACCGCCGCTGACGAACTGGAGCAGCTGGCCGGGCTCACCAGGGCACCGGCTGTTCAGTCCCGCCGCAGACCCGTCTCGTCGGGCCCGGACTGAATTTGTGTCGCACCAGCCGCGTCCGGCCTCCGATCAAGGGCGGCGGCCCGCAAGGACGCAGAACTCGTTCCCTTCCGGGTCGGCAAGAACGACCCAGCTCTCATCGCCTTGACCGACGTCGGCGTGTTGAGCACCCAGATCGAGCAGGCGACGGACTTCTTCGTCTTGCTCCCGGTCGGTTGGATTGACGTCGAGATGGACCCTGTTCTTGACGGTCTTGCTCTCGGGCACCCGTGCGAATGTCAGGGTCGGTGGCACCGGGCCATGGTGGTTCTTGCCTTCAGGCACTAGAGGGGAGCCAATCGTGACAGCTCCGTCGTCTTTGTTCTGCACCTCGTAGTCAAGGACTGAACACCAGAACCGGGCGAGATCGTCGGGATCGGCACAGTCGATCGCAAGCTCGGTGAGCTTACTGGTCATATCAGGACCTCCCAGTCGCGTAGCGGGTCGGCCAGACGAAACAGGCTAGTCGCAGGGTTCGGCTCTCCGAGGGGAATGACCTCGAATGAGGTTCGATAAGTGTCAGCTCCCGGCCAGCTCAGCGACGCGACCCGGATCGACCGGATCGCCGGGCTGGAGAAGCTGCGGGCCGCCACGGCGGCTCGGCAGGTCGCCGAGAGCGTGCGGTTTGCCCAATCCCAGGTGCACGAGCAGATCGCCGCCGACGTCGATCCGGAACGGATCGGCCGTGGCATCACCGACCAGATCGCCCTGGCCTGTCATCTGTCCCCGTTCACCGGCACGCGACGGCTCACCAACGCGCGGGCTTTGTGGTTCGACCTGCCGCAGACGTACGCCGTTATGACCGCCGGAACTCTGAGTGAACAGGTCACCGACCTCGTCATCGCCGAAACCCGGCACCTGGACGTCGCGCAGCGCCGCCAGGTCGACGCCCAGGTAGCCACCGGCGATCGACGGAGCCGCGACCAGATCATGGCCGACACAATGGTCGAACTGCTGACAGGTCGTACTCGGGCCGGCGACATCGACGTCAACGTCCAGCTGACCATGCCTCTCACCGACCCCAGCAGCCCCACCGGAACGCGGACCGCCACCCTATCCGGCTACGGACCCCTGCCCGCCGACCTCGCCCGTGAGCTCATCACCACCAGCCGCGGCCGGAAATGGTGGCGACGGCTGTTCACCGCACCCACCTGCTGCACGACCGGAACCGGACCCGTGATCGGCGGCGACCCCGCCCGCCGCCGGTTCGACGGCTGGCTCGCCGACTTGTCAAGCTCCGCGACCAACACTGCCGCGACCCCTACTGCGAAGCCCCATCCGCCACCTCGACCACATCCACCGCTGGAGCGACGGCGGCCCGACCACCCTGACCAACGGCCGCGGCACCTGCGCCCGAGGCAACCTCGCCCGCGAAATGCCCGGCCGGCAGGTCACCCTCATCTCCCCGGGCCAACTGCAGGCCGGTCGACTCACTGGGCCCCACAGGATCGAGATCACCACCCCCACCGGACACACCTACCAAAGCCGAGCCCCGGATCCTCCATGACTCACGAAGGACTGATCGACAGTCGGTCGGTCAGGAACAGGAACGCCTCGGCGAACGGCTGACCCTCCGCATCAGCACGAAGACGGGCCCAGTCGAGCTGTTCCCGGACGGCGCGCACCACCGGAAGGAGGGCCGCGAAGTCGCAATAGTGCTCCGACAACGAGCCGAGCTTCGCGGCCATGATCTCGGTCGGCGGCAGCACCGGGAACCGCATGCCCAACACCTCGAACTCGGCTGCCCGTCCCGTGAGTTCCCGGGTGACCGGCCGCCCCTGCAGTCGGTGCAGGACGTCGACCATGGCGTCGTCGAGGTAGGCCTTGAACAGCCAGTCCTCCGGTGGTCGTTCCACCCGCAGACCCGCCGCGACCAAGCTGTGTGCCGCTGCCTCCACATCCTCCTCGGGAACGACGAAATCCACGTCGTGGACCGGCTCCGGGCCTCCGTGCACCCACAGGCCGTAGCCGCCACCGAGAGCGAAGGGAACTTGATCCGCCTTCAACGCCGACGCCGCCAGTTTGAGCGCCTCCCTCAGGGGGACGGTGTCGGCCTCGGGCTCACCGGGCAACTCCTCAGCGCTCATGATCGCTATCTTCTACCGCATGCGGCTGGCGACGTTCAACCTCTTGCACGGGCGGACGCCGGCCGACGGGGTCGTCGATCCGGAACGGCTGGTGGCGGCCGTCCGCGCCCTGGACGCCGACATCCTGGCCCTGCAGGAGGTTGACCGCGACCAGCCCCGCTCCCATCTCGCGGATCTGACCGCCGTCGCCGCCGAGGCCATGGGTGCCGTCAGTCACCGGTTCGTGGCGGCGGTGGCCGGGACTCCCGGGGCGACCTGGATCGCCGCGACCGGACGGGAAGCGCCCGGCCAGGCGACGTACGGGATCTCCCTGCTCTCGCGCTATCCCGCCCGGCACTGGCAGGTGCTCCGGCTGCCCCGGATCAGAACGCGCTTCCCGCTCTGGCTGCCCGATCCGCGGAAGTGGATCGTGGCCAAGGAAGAGCCGCGCGCCGTCGTCGTCGGCCAGTTCGACACACCGGCCGGACCGCTGACCGTTGCCAACACCCACCTCTCGTTCGTGCTTGGCTGGCGACGGTTGCAACTGCAGCGAATCCGCCGTGATCTTGCTCCGAATCCGGAGCCGGTCGTGATCATGGGGGATCTCAACATGGTGGACCCGCTCCCGGAGAAGATCACCGGCTACCGATCGTTGGCGTTTCACCCGACCTTCCCCCTCGACGAGCCGCTCCGTCAGCTCGACCACATTCTGCTGCGCGGTGAGATCGGCGCGGTCGTCGGCAGCGGCGCGCCACGGATGCTGCTTTCTGATCACCGGGCCTTGTGGGTGGAGGTGAACACCGGTTGAGAAATCGGCCGTTTCGAGCCGCAGGCCCGCACCTCCGCCGCTAGGCTCGACTCCGCGGCCGGTCTCGCTCGCACTCTCTCGGCAGCTACGGAGGGACATGGATCCGGAGATCATCGCGGCGTTCATCGGACCGGTCTTCACCGCCATGTTGGCCGGCGCGGGCATCGCCATCAAGAGCATCCAGGTCCGGCGGCGCGATCAGCACTCGCGGTCCCGAGACATCGAGGTCGCCGGGCAGACGGTGAGCTTCATCGATGCGTACCTGTCCGCGCACGAGAAGTTGTCGCCGGAATCGCCCCAGCAACAGTTCATCCGGGAGCGGGCGATCCGCGATCTCGAGACCGCCTACCAGACCATGATGTTGTCGGCCAGCGCCGACCACGAGGCGTCGACCACGACCGGGGCCTGGCTCGACGTGATCAAGCGCGCCCTGCTGATTCCTGTCCATCGCCCGGCCGCCAAGGTCGTGCGCGTCTTCTTCTACATCAGCCTGACCTACGGGCTCTTGTCGTCCGCGCTGTACGTGTCATTCGCGCTCACCGACCCCGAGTTGATGCGCGACATCCCCCTGTTGGTCGCCACACTGATCTTGCTGTTCGTCTTCGCCTTCCTGCCCATGATCCTGCTGTACCTGTGGGCCCGCTGGCTCGACCGGGACCGAACCCCCAAACTGCCGGCGGCCCCAGGGACCTGGCCGCAGCCCGGCGGGTACGGGTCGTGGCAGCCGGTGCCCGGACCGCCGACCCAGCAGAACCCAGCGGGGCTGAATCAGCCGCGTTGACGCACCTCGTCCAGCACCCGTCGTACAGCAGCCACGGTGCGGTCGACATCCTCGTCGGTGGTGCGCCAGTTGGAGACCGAGATACGCAGCACCGCCCGGCCGTGCCAGGTGGAGGGCGTCATCCACGCCGTCCCGTCGCGCAGCAGTCGCGAAGCCACCTCGCGGGTCACGTCGTCGGAGCCGAACGAGACCACCACCTGTGTGAAGACCACGTCGTTGACCACCTTCACACCCTCGATCGCGGTCAGGCCGTCGGCGAACTGACGAGCGCGCCGGCAGAACTGCTCGACCAGATCGCCGACCCCCCGCCGGCCCAGGGAGCGGAGTGCGGCCCAGACCGTGAACCCGCGCGCCCGGCGCGAGAATTCCGGCACCCCGGCGAACGGATCCGGGCGCTCGTCCTGGATCAGGTACGCCGCGTGCATCCCCATGCTGTCGTACAGGGCCTCGCTGTCCGCCACGATCGCCAGTCCATTGTCGTACGGCACGTTCAACGTCTTGTGCGCGTCAGTGGTCCACGAGTCGGCTCGCGCGACGCCTTCCACGAGCTGCCGGTACGCCGGGGTGGCCGCGGCCCACAGCCCGAACGCGCCGTCGACGTGCACCCAGGCATCGTGCTGGTGGGCCAGGTCGATCGCGGGCCCCAGCGGATCGAACGCTCCGCTGTGCACGTTGCCGGCCTGGAGGCAGACGATCGTCGGACCCGCCTCCAGACCGTCGAGCACCTCGGCCAGCGCAGCCAGCCGGAGCCGGCCCTGATCGTCGGCGTCCACCTCCACGAGACGACCCTCACCGAGTCCGAGATACCGGACGGCCAGGTCGATGCTCTCGTGTCGTTCGGCACCCACGACCACATTCAGATGCGGACCCCCGGCCAAGCCGTCGCGGTTCACGTCCCAGCCGGCCCGCCGCAGCACCCCGGTGCGGGCCGCGGCCAGACAGGTGAAGTTGGCCATCATCGCCCCGGTCACGTAGCCCACCCCGGCGTCGGCCGGCAACCCGAGCAAGTCCAGCAGCCAACCGGTGGCCACCCGCTCCGCCCCGGCAGCGGCCGGAGACGAGACGAGCAGACCCGCGTTCTGATCCCAGGTCGAGGTCAACCAGTCCGCCGCCAACGCAGCCGGCAGCGCCCCACCGATCACCCAGCCGAAGAACCGACCCGACGGCATCGCCACCACCCCGGGCTCGGCTCCCGCGATCAACTCCTCGACCACGGTCAGCGCGTCGGTCCCCTCGTCGGGCAGCGGACCCCCCAGCGCGGCGGCTACCCCCTCGACGTCGGTGCGGGCCGCCACCGAACGCTCGCCCAGTCCCTCGAGATAGCCCGCGGTCTCGTCCAGGACCCGCTGCAACACCTTCTGTTCTTCGGTCATCACTCCCCCTGTTCGTCCCCATTCTGAGTGGGATGGGGACGGAGCGATACCGAAATCGGCAAAGTCAGTCGACTCGACGGAAGGCGGCCAGCCGGAACATCGGATCGCCCTCGGAGCTCGAACCCCAAGGGCTGCGCCCGCTGAAAGTGACCGTGCCGCCGGCGACATCGACGCAGCGTCCACCGGGCGGGACCGGCGCGGCGATGGCCTCGGCCGCGGCCTTCGCGCGTTCCCGGCCGCCGCGCCGACTCGTCATAGCTGCCCGCTACGTGGTCGTAGTAACGCTGACCCATCCCGGCTTCGGACACCCGGTGATCGTACGAGTCAGGTCCAGTAGAGCAGGCGGGCGTCTGGCAGGCGACGCTCCAGCTCGGCGGCGAACCAGGACTTCATTTCCGCCATGGTGGTCCGCGGGTACACGTACTTGACGCCGCCGAACTTGGACCGTTTCTGGGTGCGCTGGTCCTCATCCATCTCCAGCTTGGTGTTGGGATACCAACTGAGCAGCACGTCCTTGCTCCCCGGCGTGAACCGGTGCGTGATGATCTCCACCGTCAGATCGAGGTCGTCGACGTCCGCCAGCGCGGCGGAGATGTCGTCGAGCAACTGCCCGTACGCCTGCCGCCAGTCCGGGATGGGCATCACCGGCGCGATGGTCAGACCGACGGGGTAGCCGGCTCGAGCGGTGGCTCGCAACGCCGCCAGCCGGGCCGGCATCCGCGCCGTCCCGCCCTCGAAACGCGCTGCGACCTCGGCGGCGTTCACGGAGTAACGCACCCGGGTCCGGCGGCCGTGATCCAAGCTGACGAGCTCGGTGACGGCGTCGAACTTGGTGGTGAACCGCAGTGAGACGCCCGGGCCGAACGCCCCCGTCCCGACCCGGCCGATCGCGGCGGCCAACGAGCCGGTGAGGTGTTCCAGGCCCAATGGATCGGTGTAGCAGGACAACTCGAAGGTGGTGCCTTCGTGACCACGTTCGACCGTCGGGGTGGTGACCGTACCCCGCCCGGCGTGAGTCCCGATTCCGGCCAGCACCTCGTCGAGATTGCCATAGACCCGGGTCACCGGCGGCCCGCTCAGGGAGCCGGCCAGATAGCAGTACTGGCAGTGCGCCGGGCAGCCCCGTGCCAGGTCGATCCGCCAGTCCGCGCTCGGCGGGATGGGTTGCGGCTTCAGGGCGCTCGGCGACGCCACGACCACGGCCAGCGTCGACTTGGCCCGCGCGTACGTCTCCCGCTCGTTGGCTCCCACCAAGCCGGTCAACCGGTTGCTCGGCAGGGTCTGGATATCGGTGACGCCGGCAGCCTCGCAGCGCCGGATGATCTCGGCGGTGTGCGGCTGCTCGGCGGCGGGCGCGGTGATCAACACGCGCTTCGGCAGCCACCGACGGGTGGCTGTCGGTGTGTAGGCCTCGAAGTCGGGCTGCGCACCGGTCGCGGTAGCGCGGAAGAGCGGCGGGGTCACCATTTCTCGTTGCAACACCGCCGGGCGGGTGTTGCTTCCGCCTCGGCTGACAAGATCACGCCATGCACGTCGCGGTCCTCTCCGACACCCACAGCCCGCGCTTCTGGAAGGGCTGTCCGCCTGCCGTCGCCAGGCACCTGGAGGGGGTGGAGTTGATCTTGCACGCCGGCGACGTCTGCACCGCGGACGTGCTGGACGAACTCTCGGGATTCGCCCGGGTGAGGGTGGTGTTGGGCAACAACGACGGGCCGGACGTGGTGGATTGGGGAGCACCGGAAACCCTCGCGCTGGACCTGGCCGGGCTGGCGGTGGCGATGATCCACGACAGCGGTCCGGCGGCCGGCCGGGTGACTCGGCTGCGCCGTCGTTTCCCCAGCGCCGACCTGGTGGTGTTCGGCCACTCCCACATTCCGATGGACGTCGCCGAGCCGGGATTCCGAATCTTCAATCCGGGATCGCCCACCGACAAGCGCCGCCAGCCCGAGCGGACCCTCGGGCTCCTCCGGATCGAGGACGGCGCCCTGGTCGAAACGCGAATCGTCGCACTCCCCTGAGCGCTCAGCACTGGTCAGGGAACGGACCGGGCTGGCAACGCGGGCACCACCAGGTGCGGCGTTGCTCGGGATCGCCGGAGACCTCGGCCACCACCCGGACGGTGGTGCCGCAACGGCGGCAGGGTTGTCCGGCCCGGCCGCTGACCCAGTGCTCGGAGCCCCGCCGATTGTTGCCGGTCGTCACCTGGAGGGCACCCGGCGTCAAAGCCGAGTGCCGGAGCGCGCGAGCCACCAGTGCCACCGTGGCCGGGATGTCGACGTCGGCCATCGGGGTCCACGGGCTGTAGCCGCGCAGGAAGGAGATCTCGTTGGCCCACAGGTTGCCCAGTCCGGCCAGGTTGCGCTGGTCCAGCAATGCCGCGGCGAGGGGTCGGGTCGGATCGGCCCCGAGCCTGGTGGCCGCCACGGCTGCGTCCCAGTCGGGGCGGAGCGGATCGGGTCCCAGGTAGCCGACGGCCTCGTTCTCGTCCTCGGTCGGCATCAGCTCGACCACCGGCAACGACAACCCGTACGCGGTCGGGCCGTTCTCGCAGCCCAACAGCACCCGGACATCGGGCATCAGGTGGCCCGGTAGACGTTTGCCGGAGCTGACCACCGTCCACGAGCCGTCCATCCGCAGGTGCGTGTGCAGAGTCAGCCCGGCGTCGAAACGAGTCAGCAGGTGCTTGCCGTACGTGTCGTGCTCCCGGATGGTCCGCCCGGCCAGATCGGCTGTGGCGTGCGCCGGGACCCGCAGCTCACCGCGCTCGAGCCGGCGCCCCCGCAGGGACCGGTCCAGCCTCCGGGCCAGCAGGAAGACGGTGTCGCCCTCGGGCATCGGCCGCCTTCCTCGGACCCGCCGGCCCAGACCATAGAGTGAGTACGTGGAAATCTACGGCGGCACGGGGACCGCCGTGGTAAGCGGGTCCTCCCGGGGGATCGGAGCAGTGCTAGCGCGGCACTTGGCGGGCCAGGGCTGGGCTGTTGCGGTCAACTACCGGTCCGGTTCCGACAGCGCCGAGCAGGTGGTGGCCGAGATCCGGGCCTCGGGCGGGCGGGCGGCGGCCTATCCGGCCGACGTCACCGAGGAAGCCGACGTCCGCCGGCTGGTGAGGCGGGCCGGTGACGAACTCGGGCCGGTGTTGGCCGTGGTGGCCAACGCCACCGGCCCACAGCCACCGACCCCCGTGGAGGAACTGACCTGGCAGGCCCACCTGGATCAGCTGATGTTCTTCGTCAAGAGCCCCACGCTGCTCGTCCAGGCCGCGCTCCCGGCCATGAAGAAGCACCGGCACGGGCGGGTGATCATGATCGGCTCGGACATGGTTGATCGCGCCAAACCCGGGTGGTCGGCCTATAGCGCGGCCAAGGCGGCCCAAGTGGGTCTGACCAAGGTGTGGGCCCGCGAGCTCGGCCCGTACGGGGTGACGGTCAACCTGGTGGCGCCCGGCTTCATCCCGGTGGAACGGCACACGGGGGCCGACACCGGGGCCTACCGTTCCGAGGTGCCCCTCGGCCGAATGGGGACGCCGGACGACATCGCCGGACTGGTCGGTTATCTCGCGTCGGACGCGGCCGGATTCGTCACCGGGCAACGAATCACGGTCAACGGCGCTCACACCCTCGGGTAACCGCTTACGACGTAAGCGATAGATTGGGGATATGGCTGAGACGAAGAAGATCGCATTCCTGGTGGCGGCCGAAGGCATCGAGCAGGCCGAGTTGGTGGAGCCGTGGGCGGCAGTGTCCGACGCCGGACACGCTCCGGAACTGCTGAGTCCGGAGACGGGCAAGGTGCAGCTGTTCGAACACCTCGACAAGGCGGACACCCAAGAGGTCGATGTGGCGGTGGGGGACGCCCAGGTCGGCGACTATGACGCCCTGGTGCTCCCCGGTGGCGTGGCCAACCCCGACAACCTCAGGATGGACGCCGACGCGGTCGGCTTCATCGCCGACTTCGTGGCCTCCGGCAAACCGGTGGCGGCCATCTGCCACGCACCCTGGACCTTGATCGAGGCCGACGTCGTCCGGGATCGGCGGCTCACCTCCTGGCCGAGCCTGAAAACCGACATCGTCAACGCGGGCGGCACCTGGGTGGACGAGCCGGTGGTCGTGGACGGCAACCTGATCACCAGCCGCAACCCCGGCGACCTCCCGGCTTTCAACAGCGCGCTGCTGGAGGCCGTGAATCACGGTGTCTCCAGCAGCCCGGCTGCGGTGAGCTGACTCGGCTGGGCGACCGCTTCACCAACGGCTGTGCACCGCGGGTCGGATCTCCCGGTCGTATAGCGCCTGGACCTGCTGTCGGAACTCCGGTCCCAAGTCGTCCACGTCGGCGGCAGCGGCGTTGGCCCGCACCTGCTCGACCGAACGGGCGCCGGGGATGACGGTGGTGACGCCCTCGGTCTGGATGATCCACGCCAGCGCCGCCTGGGCGGGGGTGACGTCACCGCGGAACCGGTCCCAGACCAGTTCGGCGAACTCCTGGGCGGCCGCGACACCCCGGTCGTAATCCACTCCGGAGAACGTCTCGCCGGCGTCGAACGCCCTTCCCCCGCGGTTGTAGTTGCGGTGATCGCTCTCGGCGAAGGTCGTCGAGGTCGTATAACGCCCGCTGAGCAGGCCGCTGGCCAGCGGCACCCGGGCGATGATCCCGACCCCGGCCTCCCGGGCCGCGGGCAACACGAACTCCAGCGGCTTGTGCCGGAACGCGTTGAAGATGATCTGCACGGTCGCCGTGCCGCGCCGGGCGATCGCCGTGAGCGCCTCGTCGACGGTCTCGACACTGACCCCGTACGCCCCGATCACTCCGTCGTGCACCAGTTCGTCGAGGGCGTCGTAGACCTGGTCGGTGGAGTACACCGCGGACGGCGGGCAGTGCAGTTGCACCAGGTCCAACCGGTCCACGCTCAGATTCGTCCGGGACCGGTCCGCCCAGGCCCGGAAGTTGGCCAGCGTGTAGTTCTCCGGCACCTGATCCACCCGGCGACCCATCTTCGTGGCCACCGTCAGCACCAGATCGGGGTTGTCGTTGACGAACCGCCCTATCAGCTGCTCGCTTCGGCCGTCCCCGTACACGTCGGCGGTGTCGAAGAAAGTGACCCCGGCCTCCACCGCCGCCGCCAGAATGTCGAGAGCCTCGGTTTCGGAGACCTCGCCCCAGTCCGCTCCCAGCTGCCAGGTGCCGAGTCCCACCACGGAGACAGGTCGTTCAGTGCGACCGAGTATGCGTTCTTCCACCGACGCAGCTTAGGCGCAGCTGCGAGCGTCGGTGATCGCAGGCTCCGGCCGGCGTCTGCACGACGAGGAGCGGACACGCTTTTCCGTCCGCGACCAGGAGGAAGACGACGGTCGGCGAGAGCCTGCGATGCGCGAGCAGCGCTAGATAGATATCGCGGGTTCGAGTAGGGCGTCGACGAACACCTCGGCGTCGAACGGTGCCAGGTCGTCCACCCCCTCGCCGAGCCCGACCAGTTTGACCGGCACGCCGAGCTCACGCTGCACCTGGACGACGATGCCGCCCTTGGCCGAGCCGTCGAGTTTGGTCAGCACGATGCCGGTCACCGCCACCACCTCGGCGAAGATGCGGGCCTGGGTGAGGCCGTTCTGGCCGGTGGTGGCGTCGAGCACCAGCAGCACCTCACCGACCGGGGCCTGCCGCTCCACCACCCGCTTGACCTTGCCCAGCTCGTCCATCAGCCCGGTTTTGGTGTGCAGTCTTCCGGCGGTGTCGATGAGCACCACGTCGACCTCGAGCTCGATCCCCGACTTCACGGCCTCGAAGGCCACGCTGGCCGGGTCGGCTCCCTCGGCGCCGCGCACGGTCGGCACCCCCACCCGGCTGCCCCAGGTCTCCAGCTGGTCGGCGGCGGCCGCGCGGAAGGTGTCCGCCGCACCGAGCAGCACATCCTTGTCCTCGGCCACCAGGACCCGGGCCAGCTTGCCCACCGTCGTCGTCTTCCCGGTGCCGTTGACCCCGACGACCATGACCACGGCGGGGTGCTCGTTCCGGGTCGTCTGCAGGTCGCGGTCGAGCGTCGGGTCAACCAGCTTGAGCAGTTCCTCACGCAGAATGGCGCGGGCCTTGGCGGGGTCGCCGACGCCCTCGATCCGCAGGCGCGTCCGGAGCACGTCCACCAGCTCGGTGGTCGGCCCGACCCCGAGATCGGAGGTGATCAGGATGTCCTCGAAGTCCTCCCAGGTGTCCTCGTCGATCCGGTCCCGGGACAGCAGCATCAACAGGCCGCGGCTGAGCACGCTGTTCGAGCCCGCCAAGCGCCGGCGGAGCCGGGCCAGCCGACTCGCCGGCGCCTCGGGCCGCTCGATCTCCGGCTCGACGACGATCTCGGGATACGGTGCCTGGTCAGCCGGGGGGCGAGTGGGCCCTGGACGCTCGGCAAGATCGACCGACGATCCGGATCCGTCGTCGGCACCCGCCCGACGCTCCCCCGGTTCGGCGGGCAGCTCGTCCATTCGCCTGCCGCGCCGGATGGAGCGCCGGTTCACCGCGACCAGCCCGACCGTCACGAAGGCGGCCAGCACGATGGCGCCGGCGATGAACCAGATGGTCATTGCGTCCACGCGGACATCCTAAGGGCGTTGCTGAAGCCGCCCGACCCGTCGTCAGGAGCCCTGCGTGACTTCAGGAACGAGCGCGCACGCGCTGCGAGAGCCGGCCGTCGCCGTTCAGGTTCCGGGCCGCCGTGGCCATGGTGCCCGCCAATTTGGGGGCCCGTCGCCGACCACGACCCTCCATGCCCATCACGACCAGGCCGGCCGTCACCGCAGCGATGACCAAAATCACCACCATGGCGACGAATACGGGAACCATGACCGAGCCTTTCGCAGAATTGGGCCGTCCGTACGAGCAGTGTTCCAAATCCCTGCGGCGGCAGCGGTGAGCCGGAGGCTAACTTCTGCTTTCGGTTTCGTTACGATCGCCTGCTGCTGAGCTGCTCGGGCGTCGCAGTCGACGCTCGCAGCGTGAACTCCTCAGGCCACCGACTCCGTCGGTTCCCGCAGTCGCTGCGAGATCACCGCCGACACGCCGTCGCCGCGCATCGTCACCCCGTAGAGCGCGTCGGCGATCTCCATCGTGCGCTTCTGGTGGGTGATGATCAGCAACTGGCTGTTGGCCCGCAGTTCCTCGTAGATGCCCAGCAGGCGACCGAGATTTGTCTCGTCCAGCGCCGCCTCCACCTCGTCGAGGATGTAGAACGGGCTGGGTCGGGCGACGAACAGCGATACCAGGAACGCCACGGCCACCAGCGAACGCTCCCCGCCGGACAACAGCGACAGCCGCTTCACCTTCTTGCCGGGCGGGCGAGCCTCGACGTCGATACCGGTGGTCAACCAGTCCCCCGGCTCGGTCAGGATCAACCGGCCCTCGCCGCCGGGGAACAGGCGCGCGAACACGCGCTCGAACGCGCTGGCGACGTCCTCGTACGCCTCGGCGAAGACCTGCTGCACCCGCTCGTCGACCTCGCTGATGATGTCGGCCAGGTCGGCCCGGGTCCGCTTCAGGTCGTCGAACTGTTCGGACAGGAACCGGTGCCGCTCCTCGAGCGCATCGAACTCCTCCAGGGCGAGTGGGTTGATCCGGCCCAGCACCGCCAATTCCCGCTCCGCGGTCCGGAGCCGCTTCTGCTGCTCCTCGCGGACGTAGGCGACCGGCTCGGGCTGCTCGTCGTCCTCGGTGAGGGCTGCCCCGTCGGGTCGAGTGAGCACCGGCACCGAGACGTCCGGGCCGTATTCGGTCATCAGCGACTCGGGGCCGAGGCCCAATTCGTCGCGGGCCTTCTCGGTCAGTCCCTCCACTCGGAGTCGCTGCTCGGTCCGGGCCACCTCGTCCCGATGGGCCGTATCCACCAGGGCCTCGAAGTCCAGGGTGAGGCTGCGCACCCGGGCCCGGGCCGCCCCCAGGGCAGCGTCGGCCTCGGTCCGGGCCACCTCCGCGGCGGAACGCTCGGCCGCGGCGGCCGTCAGCGAGGTCGTGACCCGTTCGGCCAGCCATCCACCCGCCGAGAACACGGCTGCCGCGGTGGCCGCCTCACGCCGTAGCCGCTCCCAGCGGGCCACCGCGCGGGCCCGCGTTTGACGTTCCTGCTCTGCGGCCGCCCGGAGTGCCTCGGTGCGGCCGGCCAGCGCGCGGACCCGCTCCTCCATGGTGCGGACGGCGAGTCGGGCGTCCATCTCGGCGCTGCGGGCCGCTCGCGCCAGCTCCTCCAGCCGGTCGCGCTCGGCCGGATCCAAATCCGTCTCGTCCTCGGTCTCGCTGGCCAGTTCGAGCCGGTGTTCCAGGTCCGCGAGCCCCGACAGATCCCGATCTCGCGCCTGCTCGGCTTGAGCGACCGCCTCCAACAACCGCGCCGCCTCGTCGTGTGCCGACCGTGCGGCGGCGCTCAGCTGAGCCAGCTCTTCGGCCAGTGCCGCCATGCTGGCGTCTGATTCGTGCAGCCGGGCGAGGGTCACCTCGACCGCCTGCGAGGCGGCGCGCTGTCGGTCCTCCAGATCGCTCTGCGCGAACCGGAGTCGCTCGCACGTGTGATTGGCGTCGGCGAGCCGGGACTCGGCGTCGTCGATCGCCGCCCGGACCTCGATCAGACTCGGCTGCGCGGAGGAGCCACCGGAGGCGAAGTGGGCGCTGAGCACGTCGCCGTCGCGGGTTACCGCCACCAGGTCCGGCAGGGACGCCACCAGGGCCCGGGCGGCCGACAGGTCCTCGACCAGTGCGACCCGGGACAGCACCCGCCGGACGGCCGGACGCAGCTCGGGACTGACGCTGACCACGTCGAGGGCATAACGCGCCGCTGCGGGCAGCGTGGGCCACTGCTCATCATCGGTCAGTTCGGGGGACGACGGGGCACCCGAGGCGGTGCCGAGCAGCATGCCCGCCCGACCGAGATCTTCGGCCTTGAGGTGGTCGAAGGCCTCGAGCGCCGCGTCGATACCGGCCACCGCCACGGCATCGGCGACCGAACCGAGGGCGGTGGCCACCGCGGTCTCGTATCCCGACTCCACCGAGACCAGCGTCGCCACCGACCCGAGCAGGCCGTCCAGGCGATCGCTGGCCGCCAGCAAGGCCGCCGAGGCATCCTGGCGCTGGAGACCGATATGGAGGGCCTCCACCCGGGCCGCCAGCGCCGCGCGGGATTGGGCCGCGGCGAGCTCTTCACGCCGCAGCTCGGCCAGCTCGGCGTCCAGCCCGGACAAGATCTCCACCGCCGCGTCGTGTTCGGTGTCGAGCCCCAACTCGCCGGCGTCGAGCCCGGCCACCTTGGACTCGGCTCCGGTGAAGGCCCGCGTTGCTCGCTGGGCCCGATCGGTGGCCTGCCCGTGGGCGGCGGTCAGCCGGCCGATCTCGGCGTCGGCCGCCTCGGCGCGGGTCCGGAGCGAATTGACCTGTCCGGTCAGCCGGGCCAACCCTTCGCGGCGGTCGGCGGCGGCCCGCAGCACCTCGGCCAGCCGGTCCTCCTCGGCGCGATGCGCCGCTTCGGCCGCGGCCCGGGCCGCTGTGGCCCGCTCCAGTTGCACGGCCAGCTCGGCCACCCGGGCCCCGAGCTCGCGCTCCTCGGCCTCGACGGTCTCCGCCTCCGCCTCGAGATCGCCCGGATCTCGGCCGCCCCGGTGCTCACCGGGGTCGTCGTCGGCGTTCCGCATCCGTTCCCGGGCGATCGACAGAGTGGAACCGACCCGCTCCCGGAGTGCGGCCAGGGCGTACCAGTTCTCCTGCGCGGCGTTCAGCCGCGGCACGCATCCCCTAACCTCCTCTTCGGCCCGCACTTCGAGCGCGCGGGCGCGGTCCAGGGCCTGCTCCAGCTCGAGCCGCCGCCGCTTCGTCTCGGCCTCGCCCGCCAGGTCCGCCTCCAGCGCCAAGGTGGCCTGCACCAGGTCGTCGGCGATCAATCGCGCCTTCGCGTCCCGCAGGGCCGCCTGGATCACGGCCGCCTTGCGGGCCACTTCGGCCTGCCGCCCCAGGGGCTTCAGCTGGCGCCTGAGCTCGGCGATCAGGTCGGCGAGCCGGGTCAGGTTGCCCTCACACGCCTCGAGTTTGCGGAGCGCCTTCTCCTTGCGTTTCCGGTGCTTGAGGACCCCGGCGGCCTCCTCGACGAAACCCCGCCGGATCTCGGGGGTGGCCTGCAGGATCGAGTCGAGCTGCCCTTGGCCGACGATGACGTGCATCTCCCGACCGATACCGGAGTCGCTCAGGAGTTCCTGGATGTCCAGCAGCCGTACGGTCCGCCCGTTGATCGCGTACTCGGACCCCCCGTTGCGGAACATGGTCCGGGCGATGGTCACTTCGGAGTAGTCGATCGGCAGGGCGCCGTCGGAGTTGTCGATCGTGAGGACGACCTCGGCGCGGCCCAGCGGCGCGCGTTGGGCGGTGCCGGCGAAGATGACGTCCTCCATCTTGCCGCCGCGGAGCGTCTTGGCCCCTTGCTCCCCCATCACCCAGCTCAGCGCGTCGACCACGTTCGACTTGCCGGATCCGTTCGGGCCCACCACGCAGGTGATGCCCGGCTCGAAGTTCAGGTGCGTGGCGGAGGCGAAGGACTTGAAGCCGCGCAGGGCCAGACTCTTGAGGTACACCCGGGACCCTCTCGATAACAAGTCGTCTCGTGCTGCCCCGTCACTCTACGGTCGGCCGCCGACCTCGACGGGGACTTCACCGGATGACGGCTGGCGTGTCCTCCGGGGTGCTGACCGGCCGGCCGCGAACGGCAGAGAACGTCCAGAGTTTGTTCAGCACGAAGGACAGCGGCGTCACCACGGCAATGGTGATCAACTGGGCCCAGTAGAGCCGGGTGCGGAAACCGGTGGAGTTGTCGAAGATCTGCGGTGGCAGGGAGATCACCGAGCCCGGGTGCATCAACAGGGTGAGGATGCCGAGTCCGACGATCTGACCGAGCAGGCCGACCGCCAGGAACGGCAGGTATTCCTTGATCCATGACGCGTGGGCGGCACTGCGGAAGGTCCACAGCCGGTTGAGCTGGAAGTTCCACAGGTTCGCCACCAGGAACGCGATCGTGGAGAAGACGTGGTACCAGCGGATGTTGAAGTCGGTGAAGGGGAGGTCGACCGCGACGCCGTACGCGTCGGGCCCGATCTTGTTGCACAGGATGACCGTCAGCAGGTTCACGAGAACGCCGGTGCCTCCGACCAGGCCGAACCGGAACAACAAAATCCAGTTCTGACCGTGCCGGACGAGGACGTAGTGACGGAGACGTTCCGCGAGACGGGGGCGCACGATCGCACGAGTTTACAAGGTCAGCCGGCGCCGACGCCGCTCGCCGCCACGGTGGGACGGGTAGGCACCCAGTAGCGGCGCTTGATCCCGATCACGTTGTCGAACTGTCCGCCGCCGCGTTCGATGATCCGCCGCGACCCCTCGTTGTCGCTGTCACAGGTCACCAGCGCCGGGTCGATGCCGAGGTCGTAGGCATACGGCAGGCAAGCGAGGAAGGCCCGCGTGCCGATCCCGCGACGGCGGACCGACGGACGGACCCAATAGCCGATGTGTCCGCCCAGCGTCCGGAGGGTGCCCACCAGTTCGTGCCGGATGGTGACCCGCGCCAGGAACTCTGCCTCCTCCACCCACCACAAGGTCGTGCAGGGAACCCAGCCGGGTGGACGGGGGAAGGCCGGATCGGCATCGGCGCGCAGTCGGCGGATGAACTCGGCGAAGTCCGGCACCACCTCGAGGTGCAGCCCGTCGGCCACCCAGGCCTGGGGGATCTGGGGGTCTTCCTGGCGGGCCGACAGGTAGGACGTGCGATAGGTCATGGCGGGCTCGACGAGCACACCGACGACCCTACGGGCCGAGCCCTCTGCCAGGCTTGGCAGATGGCGGATGCGACCCGGACCCGTTGGCTGTCATGGACGACCATCGCCCCAGTGGTTGCGCTCGTGGTGCTCATCGGCACCTGGGGACGGACCGTGGGCACGGTCGCGGTGACCGTAGCGGCGGTGGCGCTGGCGGCGGCGGTCCTGGCGGCCGTCCACCACGCCGAAGTGATCGCCCACCGGGTCGGCGAACCCTACGGATCGCTGGTGTTGGCGGTGGCGGTCACCGTGATCGAGGTCGGACTCATCGTGACACTGATGAGCTCCGGGAAGCCGGAGGTCGCGACCCTGGCCCGCGACACCGTCTTCGCCGCCGTCATGATCACCTGCAACGGGATCGTCGGACTCTGCCTGCTGCTCGGCGCCATCCGGAAGGACATCACGGTCTTCAACGCCGAGGGCAGCGGTGCCGCGCTGGCCACCGTGGCGACCCTGGCCACGCTGGGGCTGGTGTTGCCGACCTTCACCACGAGCCGACCGGGCCCGGAGTTCTCGCCCAGCCAGCTCGCTTTCGCGGCGCTGGCCTCCCTCGTTCTCTATGCCGCGTTCGTGCTGACCCAGACCGTGCGGCACCGGGACTTCTTCCTCCCGCTGTCGGCCGACGGCTCGGTCATGGACGAGCAACACGCCAGCCCGCCGAGCAACCGGACGGCGCTGGCCAGTCTGGGCCTGCTGCTGGTGGCCCTGGTGGCGGTCGTGGGCCTGGCCAAGGTGGAGCAGCCGACGATCGAGGGCGGGGTGGCCGTGTTGGGGCTGCCGCCGTCGTTCGTCGGCGTGGTGATCGCCCTGCTGGTGCTGGCCCCGGAGACGCTGGCCGCCGCCAACGCCGCCCGGCGGGACATGATCCAGGTCAGTCTGAACCTTGCCCTTGGCTCGGCGATCGCCAGCATCGGCCTGACCATCCCGGCGATCGCACTGGCCTCCATCTGGTTGCCCGGGCCGCTGCTGCTCGGGCTCGGGCCCACCCAGATGGTGCTGCTGGCGGTGACCGTCGTCGTCGGCGTGCTGACCGTGGTGCCCGGTCGGGCGACCCGTCTGCAAGGGGCTGTGCACCTGGTCCTGCTGGCGGCGTTCCTCTTCCTGGCGGCTCGGCCTTGAGCTGATCGGCGAGTAGACTTTCTCGAAAGCGGTATCGCCCGCGCCCCACCCAACGCGACCGCCGAGCTGCACAGCATCGACTGCACGTCGAGCGACCAGACGACCGCTGTACCACCGTCCCTGGAGCACACGTGGAGGTGCAGTCATGAACAAGCAACACGCAGAACACAGGCGCCAGAACGCCGATCCCGGCCGGCCCAGTCCCGCACCCATCAACTCTGCGGAGTCCGAGCGCCAAGAGGACGAACAGAGCCTCGACCTCGTCCAGCGGGTGGTCGCGTCGGCGCTCGTGATCGTGATCGGCCTCGCGTTGTCGGCCGGCCTGACCGCCTACGCTGCGTTGAGTTTCGGTCCGGACCAGAGCGGCACTGTCGGGCTGTGGATCATGACCGGTGTTGCAGGATTACTGGTGGCTGCCGCGGTGCTGGTGATCAACCGGCGTCACCCGTACTCGCCGCTGATCCTCATCGGACTTCTGCCGATGGCGCTCTCGGCGTACTGGATCTTCACCTGAGGGGGCCGACCGGCAGGCCGACGGCGGAGACGCCCTAGAACCGGGCGTGCCGCGGTGCGCGCTGGCAGCGGGGACAGCGGTAGGAGGAGCGGTTCATGAAGGGCTCGCGGCGGATCGGCGAGCCGCAGCGTGGACAGGGCTCGCCCTCCCGCCCGTACACGGCCAGCGAACGCTCGAAGTAGCCGCTGGATCCATTGACGTTGACGTACAGGGAGTCGAAGGAGGTGCCGCCCTCCCCCAGCGCAGCCTCCATCACCTCGGCGGCGCTGCGCAGCACCGTGGCGGCCGCCGCCTTGGTCATGGTGTCGGTGGCCCGGGCGTAGTGGGTCCGGGCCCGCCACAGGGCCTCGTCGGCGTAGATGTTGCCGATTCCCGAGACGAGCTGCTGGTCCAACAGGGCCCGCTTGATCCCGGTCCGCTTCCGCCGCAGGGCGCCGACGGCCCGGTCCAGGTCGAAGAGGGAGTCGAAGGGGTCCAAGCCGATGTGGGCCACCTCCGCCGGTACCTCGGCGCCGCCGGGTGACAGGGAGAGGCCGCCGAACATGCGCTGGTCGACGAAACGCAGCTCGGCGCCACCGTCGGTGAACCGGAACCGGATTCGGGTGTTGACGGCATCCGGCGTACCGGTCGGCTCGAGACGGAACTGCCCGCTCATGCCCAAGTGGGCGAGCAGGGCGTCTCCGTCGGTCAGCGGCAACCACAGGTATTTCCCCCGCCGGCGCGGCTCGGCGAACGTCCGCCCGACCAGGACGCTGGCGAAGTCCCCAGCGCCGGCCAGGTGACGGCGCACGGGCCGCGCGTGCAGGACTTCGACCTCGCCGATCGTCCGGCCGGCGATTCCGGCGGCCAGACCGCGCCGGACCACCTCGACCTCCGGAAGTTCCGGCATCTAGTCGGTGGCGGTCGAGCCCGGTACCGGAGCCGGCGCTGTCTCCGACACGGCATCCGACACGGCAGTGTTCTTCAGGGCAGCGAAAGCCACGGCCGCGGCGTTCTGCTCGGCTTCCTTCTTGTTCCGGCCCTGCCCGGGGCCGTAGCTGGACTCGGCGACGACAACCATGGCCTGAAAGCTCTTGGCGTGATCAGGACCGGACTCCACGATCTGGTAGATCGGCACCCCGAGTCCGGCGACCGAGGAGATCTCCTGCAGGCTCGTCTTCCAGTCCAGGCCGGCGCCCCGGGTGGCCACGTCGGCCATCAGTTCATCGAAGAGGAAGTGCACGAAGACCCGGGCGGCATCGATGCCGTGCTCGAGGAAGACGGCTCCGATGACGGCCTCCATGGTGTCGGCCAGGATCGAGGACTTGTCCCGGCCGCCGGTCGTCTCCTCGCCGCGCCCCAGTCGGACCAGTGCCCCGAGACCCAGGTCCCGGGCGACGTCCGCCAGGGCCCGCGAGTTGACGACCGCGGCCCGCAGCTTGGCCAGCTGTCCTTCGGAATGATCCGGATAGGCGTCGAAGAGGTGCTCGGTGACGACGAGGCCGAGCACCGAGTCGCCGAGGAACTCGAGGCGCTCGTTGGTCGGCAGACCACCCTGCTCGTACGCGTACGAACGGTGGGTCAGGGCATGCTCGAAGAGCCCGGGGTCGACACGCATCCCGAGCTGGACCAGGAGGGCCTCCGCGGAAAGCCGGACCGGCGCCGGCTCCGACTCGATCAAGACCTGCGGGTCAGGACTCGAGGACCTGTCGACGTCCGTTGCGCGGACCGTACTGGCCGCACGACGGACAGGCGGTGTGCGGCAGATGCTTCTCGCGGCAGGCCGGATTGGCGCAGACCACGAGGGTCGGCACCGTCGCCTTCCACTGTGAACGGCGGTGCCGGGTGTTGCTGCGCGACATCCGCCTCTTGGGAACGGCCACTTCTCTTCTCTCTTCCTCAGTTCTCGTCCTCAGTGACGGCTGGTGCCGTCGGTACTGCTGGGCTCGTCGTCCTCGTCGACCTGCAGGCGGGCGAGCTCTGCCCACCTCGGGTCGACGCTGTCGCTGTGCTCGTGCTCCGGATTCTCGTTCAGGTTCGCGCCGCAGACCGGACACAAACCTGCACAATCCGGAGAGCACACCGGCTGGAACGGCAGATCGAGCACCACCTGATCACGGAGGAGAGGCTCGAGGTCGATCAGATCACCCTCCAGCCGCGACGCTTCGTCCTCGCTGGCGTCACTCTCGGCGTACGTGAACAGCTCCTGGACATCGATCTCCAACTCGTCGGAGATCCCGACCAGGCAGCGCACGCACTCCCCGCTCAGCTGGACGACCGCCGTACCAGTGACCAGCACCCCCTCCACGACCGACTCGAGCCGAAGATCGAGGTCGACCGGTGATCCAGGTGGTACCCCGATCACGGTGATCCCGAGGTCCGTCGGTGCTGGAACGGTGGTCCGAACGGACCTCATGCTGCCCGCCCGGCGTCCAAGATCGTGAGTATCCAGAACGAGCCCTGATCGGGCATCCAGCGGGCGATGCGGCGACCTCATCGCAACCCCTCCAACACAGACGGCCGCGGCATCGCCGTGACCGACGTCCCAGCCTACCGGGGAGATCCCGCGGCTCACAAACGCCGCGTGGTCAGTGGGCCGCCTTGTCAGTGGGCCGCCTTGTCAGTGGGCCGCATTGTCAGTGGGCCGCCTTGTCAGGGGGCCGCCTCGTCGAGTGGGCCGCCTCCGGCTGCCGGTGCCCGGTCTTGCTCTCCGTGTCGTTTCCCGCGACCGCCTCCGCGCTCCGGCCGTCGAGCCCGCTCCGCTGCGCCAGCCGTTGCCGAGCGGTGCTCACCTGGCTGGTGGTCTTGTGCAGGACTGACTCGAAGCTGGCCATCCGGGCGTCGATGAAGGTGTCGGTCTCCCGACGCAGGGCGGCCGCCTCCTCCTCGGCGTCGGCACGGATCTTGGCGGCCTCCGCCTCCGCGACCCGGATGACTTCGGTCTGCCGGGCCAGGCCGGCCGCCTGACCCCGCGCCTCGACCAAGATCTGCGCCGCCTGGTCCTGACTTTCCGCGATCGTGGCCCGTGACGTGTCGAGGACGTCCTGCGCCTCGGCGATCTCGTCGGGCAGATGCTGGATCACGTCGTCGATGGCCGACAAGACGTCGTTGCGGTTGATCACGCAGGACGCCGACATCGGCATCGATCGCGCCGAGAGGATCATCTCCCGCAGAGCAGCCAATTTTTCCTCTGCGGTCTCGCGCTCAGCCATGCTCTCCTCGCTCTTCTGTTCCCCCGTGTTCGACATTCGAGCGTATCTCCCCTGCGCGGCGCCGGGGGGTGGTCTGCCGCGACTGCTCGATCACGCGCTGGGCATCCGCCGCAGCAGCATCCGGCGGACCGTCTCGGCGGCCACCGTCTCGGGGAGGAAGTCGGCGACGTCCCCACCGAGGGCGGCCACCTCCCGCACCAGGCTGCTGGACACGTACGCCCACTCGGGGGCGCTCGGCAGGAACACCGTGTCCACTCCGCTCAGCGTTCGATTCATCTGGGCCATCGGCTGTTCGTAGTCGAAGTCCGCGGCGAAGCGGAGTCCCTTGACGATCGTGCGCGCCCCGGCGTCCCGGCAGAAATTCACCAGCAGCCCGTCGAACAATGCGACCCGCACCCCCGTGACACCGGCGCAGGCTTCGGTGAGCATGGCCACCCGCTCGTCCGGCGCGAACAGGGCGTTCTTGGCGACATTGGCACCGACGGCCACGATCACCTCGTCGAAGAGCTGAGCCGCGCGGGTGATCACGTCCAGGTGGCCACGGGTGACGGGATCGAATGATCCGGGGCAGACGGCTCGGCTCACGCCACGTCCCTCGCCGTCAACGCTTGATCTCCTGGACGGACCAGCCGTTGCCGTCCGGGTCGGCGAAGAAGGCGAACCGGGAACCCGGAGCGCCCTCGGGACCCAGCTGCTGGACCTCGGTGATGGCCAGGCCCCGTTCGATCAGTTCAGCCCGGGCCGCGTCGATGTCGTCGACCACCAACTGGGCCCCCTTGGTGCTCCCAGGCTCACCGAGCGGGAGACCTTCACCGATGACGATGGAGCACGCCGATCCGGGCGGCGTCAGCTGTACCACGCGCATACCCGGCACCTGGGCGACGTCGTGGTCCACCACGAAACCGACCACGTCGCCGTAGAAGGCCTTGGCCTGATCCACATCGGATACGGGGATTCCGATGACCTCGAGCTTGTAGTCCACCGACGTTCCTCCTTCGTACGGGTTGTCCCGGCGACCCTGACGTCGACCTGAGCGCTGACGCTATCGTTCCGCGAAGTGCAGGATCGTCTCGCCGTACGAACGCTGCCAGCTCCGGCGCAGCACGGCGGGCCAGGACGGGGCGCCCGACCGGCGGGACCGTTCCACGATCAGCAGGCCTTCCTCGCCCACCCAGCCGTTGTCCAGCACATCGGTCACGACGTGTTCAACTTCCGTGGTCGCCAACTCGTACGGTGGGTCGGCGAAGATCACGTCGTAGGCACGTTCGGCCGGCTCGCGCGCCCAACGCTCCACGCGCCCGGTCACGATCTGGACCTGCAGCTCGGTGTCCTTGGCGTTCCGGCCAGCGATCGACGCGGTCCGCCGGGCCGCCTCCACCAACAGCACGGGTCCGGCCCCACGGCTCGCCGCCTCCAGGCCCACCGCGCCCGAGCCGGCGTACAGATCGGCGAAAGACAGGCCGTCCAGGGCATGCTCGGCGCCGAGAGACGACCGGCCGGCCCAGGCTGTGACCGCCGAGAACAACGCCTCCCGGACCCGATCCGTGGTCGGTCTCGTCCGGTCTCCGGGGGGCATGGCCAGCCGGCGGCCGCGGCGGGAGCCGGCGATGATCCGGCTCACGAGCGTTCCAGCCACTCCCCCGCGGCCCGCAGTTCCACGGCGGTGACCGCGTCCGCCAGGCCGGGATCGCTCAGCTCCGGGTCGGCGGCGATGCAGCGGTCGGCGATCGCCCGGGCCCGGCCGATCAGATCCGCGTCGCTGAGCACCCGCAGCAGTCGCAGGCTGGTCCGGACCCCGGACTGACTGGCCCCCAGCACGTCGCCCTCGCGGCGTTGCTCGAGGTCGATCTCGGCGAGCTTGAAGCCATCACGGGTGCCGGCCACGGCCTCGAGCCGTTCCCGCGCCTTGCTGTCGGGCTCGGCGGAAGTCAACAGCAGGCAGACCCCGGGGTGGCCGCCACGCCCGATCCGTCCCCGAAGCTGGTGCAGCTGCGAGATGCCGAAGCGGTCGGCGTCACAGATGACCATCATCGACGCGTTGGGCACGTCCACCCCGACCTCGATCACCGTCGTGGCCACCAGCACGTCGGTCTGCCCGGCGGCGAACCGGCCCATCACGGCGTCCTTCTCCTCGCTGGTCAACCGCCCATGCAACATCTCCACCTTGACTCCGGCCAGCGGTCCGCTGCTCAGCTCGGCGAACAGATCCTCGACGGCGGTGGGCGGGGCCGCGGGAGGGTGGTCGTCGCCCTCGGCGGCGAAGCTCAATTCGAGGTCCTCGCCCTCGCTGGCGGTCGTGGTCGAACTGGAGATCCGGGGCCCGACGACGTACGCCTGACGGCCCTGACCGACCTCCTCGACGATCCGGCTCCAGGCCCGCTGCACCCACCCCGGGTTACGGGCGGCGTCCACCACCACGGTGCTCACCTCGGCCCGGCCGGCCGGGATCTCCCGCAGCGTCGAGGTCTCCAGATCGCCGAAGACGGTCATGGCCACCGATCGCGGGATCGGGGTGGCGGTCATCACCAGCACGTGGGGGCGGGCGGTCGCCTTTGCGCTGAGAGCGGCGCGCTGCTCGACGCCGAAACGGTGCTGCTCGTCGACCACGACCAGTCCGAGGTCGGCGAAGTCGACCCCGGCGCTGAGCAGGGCGTGGGTGCCGATGACGATGCCGGCCTCCCCGGACCCCGCTCGGGCCGTCGCCGACCGCCGCGCCGCCGCGCCGAGCGAACCGGTGATCATGACGACGTCGGTGCTCTGCTCCGCGGCGAGGATGCCCCGGCCGGCCAGGTCTCCCAGCATCGAGGTCACCGTCCGGAAGTGCTGGGCGGCCAGCACCTCCGTCGGGGCCAGCAACGCCGCCTGGCCCCCGGCGTCCACGACGGCGAGCATGGCCCGCAGCGCCACCACCGTCTTGCCCGAACCGACCTCGCCCTGCAGCAGCCGCTGCATCGGATGCGGTTCGGCCAGCTCGGCCATGATCTCGTCGCCGACCTCGTGCTGGCCGGCGGTGAGCTCGAACGGCAGCCGCGCGTCGAAAGCGTCGAGGAGACCCCCCGGCACCGGACGGCGGGGTATCGCACCGTGCCGCGCGGCGTCGGCCCGCCGGTGGGCCATGGTCAGCTGGAGGCCGAACGCCTCGTCGAACTGCAGCCGGCGCAGACCGGCCTCGACCTCGCCGCGCGTCTGCGGCTGGTGCACCGCCCGCCACGCCCCGAGCAGGTCAGGTACTCCGGCCTCGCGGCGGATGGGGGTCGGCAGCGGGTCGTCCACCCCGGCGAGACTCTCCAGAGCCATTCCGACGCAGGCGGCGATCGTCCAGGTCCGGAGCTTCCCGGCCGCGGGATACAGTCCGATCAGCGGCGCCTGGGACACCTCCGCCAGTTCGGCGTTGCGTTTGGCGCCCCCGACGATGCGCCCGTCGGCATCGAGGATCACGAAGTCGGGGTGGGCCAGTTGCAGGGTTCCGTTGAACTCGGTCACCTTGCCGGCGAAGATTCCGCGCGAACCGCGATTGAGTTGCTGCTCCCAGTAGCCGATCAGGTGCGCAGCACCGAAGAAGGCCAGCGTGAGGGTGCCGCGGTGGTCGGTGATGGTGGCCTGCAGCCGCGCGGGCCGGCCGCCCCGGCCCCGGCCCTGACCCTGCGGGAAGAAGGTCCGACTGTCCACCACCTCGGCCATCACCGCGACCTCTTCCCCCGGGCGCAGCGCGGACAGGTCGCTCAGCTCCGTGCCCGACAGGTAGCGCCGGGGCAGGTGCAGCAACAGGTCGCCCACCGTACGGACCTTCAGCGGCTCGAAGGCCTTGGCGGCCTTGTCGCCGAGCACCCGTTCCAGCCGCTGCCCCAGTCGGGTGTACATCTCGGTCCGCCAACCGGGGGACGGCGGCGGCGACGCCCGCGCTGTCGCGGTCACTCGATTCCCATCAGTAGCGGATACCGGCGCTGCCCGCCTTCGACGATCTCGATCTCCAGACCCGGATTGGACACCCGCCGCCGCAGTTGTTCGGCCAAGTCCGGCTCGGCGTCGGCCCCGACGATCAGGGTCAACAGGTCGCCCCCACCGACGGTGAGCCGGCCGACCACCTGCTGGGCCACCTGGAGCACCGACGTGCCGATCTCGACGAAGTCGCCGTCCACCAGCCCGAGCACATCGCCCACGTCACAGCGCCCGGCCATGGTCATCGCCGGGCCCTCGGCCACCGTCACCGCACCGTGCCGGGCGTGCCCGGCGGTGGCACTCATTGTCACGACGGCGGAGTCGAAGTCGGTGCTCGGCTCGTGCACGGCCAGCGCGGCCAGCCCCTGCACCTGGGCGGTGGTCGGGATGACCGCCACCCGACGTCCGGGTCCGCGCCGGGACGCCGCCAGGTGACTGGCCAGCTCGAGACTCTCCATGTCGTTCGGCAGGATCACCACGTCGCCGCAGGCGGCGTCGAGCACCCCGGAAAGCTCCTCGAGCGTGACATGGCCCCCCGACGGCAGCACCGGGATGCCGCCCAGATCGTTCACCGCCCGGGCCAGCCCGGCGCCCGCGACGACCGCGATCACTTCTCGCTCCCGAGCCGGGGTCGCGGCCGCGGGCAGCACCGTGATCCGCAACTGGCTGAGCGCGCCGCGCGCCAGCCCGGCCTCCACGGCCGCTCCGGCGTCGCTCAGATGCACGTGCACCTGTGCGACGGACTGGTCGCCCACGACCACCACACTGTTCCCGCCCGCCGACAGTTCTTCGCGCAGGGCGTCCAGCGCGTCGGGTGGGGCGCCGCGGAGCGCGTACATCACCTCGTACTCGCTCGTCGCCAGGTCGGCGTCGAGCGGCGGACGGACCCGGGTCCCGCTGCCGGGGTCGGCGCGGGTCAAGGGCTGCGCCGGCTCACCGCCGAGCAGTTCGGCCAGCACGTCGAGGAGCAGGACGTAGGCCTGACCGCCGGCGTCCACCACACCCGCCTGGGCGAGCACCTCGAGGAGCTCGGGTGTCCGGGCCAGGCTGTCGGCGGCCGCCCGGCGGGCGGCGTCGAGCACGACCCGTTCGTCGTCGGGACGCTCGTCGGCGGCCCGTTCGGCGGCCGCGGCGGCATCGTCGGCCACGGTCAGGACAGTCCCGGCGACCGGTCGGGCGACGGCTCGGGTGGCCGCCCCGGCCGCCGCTCGGAGTAACTGGGCCAGCGCAGCTCCGGGGCGCCCGTCGAAGTCGCTCCGACCCGATCGACGGCTGACGCTGATGAGCATCTCGGCCAGGATCGCGCCCGAGTTGCCGTGAGCGGACAGGACGGCTGCCTGGGTCAGATCGGCGACCCCGGCCGGTCCGGACGCCGGCAAGGAGGCGAGGATGCCGTGCAGAGTGAGCTGCACGTTGGTGCCGGTGTCGGAGTCCGAGATCGGGAACACGTTCAGCTGGTTCAGCACCTCGGCCGAGGCGGCCATGACCTCGTGGGCGCGCTGCAGCCAGGCGACCACGGGCAGCCTCAGCATCTCCGGCGTCGCACTCGGCGGCGCGCCGGCGGAGACCGCGCCCGACATGGCCCCTACCCTAGCCAGCCCGGGACCCCGCACCGCGGATTCGCGTTGCGCAGACCACCTCGGCTATTCTCTACCGGTTGCCCGAAAGGGCTCCATGCATCTGTCGTCTTGATCGTCCTCATCGTTCGTGGGAGTGAACTCCAGTGGCTGCCGTATGTGACGTCTGCGCCAAGGGACCGGGCTTCGGCCACAATGTCCCGTGGTCCAAGAAGAGGACCAAGCGGCGCTGGAACCCCAACATCCAGCGGGTCCGTGCCGTCGTGGCCGGCACCCCCAAGCGCTTGAACGTCTGCACCTCCTGCCTCAAGGCGGGCAAGGTCAGCCGCTAGACCCTCGTACGCCGAGCAGGACCCGCCCACGCGGCGGGTCCTTTTGTTCGTCCGGGCCCCACCTGAGATCAGGTGGAGATCACGACCGGGACGATCATGGGCCGGCGCCGATGGGTGTCGTTGACCCAGCGGCCCATCCGCCGCCGGATCACCTGCTGCAACCGGTGGGTGTCGTCCACGCCGTCGGCCAGCGCCTCCTCGAGAGCGGTGACGATCAGCGGGCGTACGTCGTCGAACGCCGAGTCGGCCTCCATGAATCCGCGGGCGTGGATGTCCGGTCCGCTGACGATCCTGGCGGCGTGCGTGTTGATCACGACGATGACCGAGATGAAGCCCTCCTCACCGAGGATCCGGCGGTCGGTCAGCGAAGCTTCGGAGATGTCCCCGACCGATGCTCCGTCGACGAAGATGTAGCCGCAGTCGATCTTGCCCACGACCTGGATCCGCCCCCGGTCCAGGTCGATCACTGTTCCGTCCTCGACCACCAGCGCCTGATTCCGCGGCACCCCGGTCGCCACAGCGAGATCGGCGTTGGCCCGCAGGTGTCGGACCTCGCCGTGGACGGGCAGCACGTTGCGGGGCTTGACGAGGTTGTACGCGTACAGCAACTCCCCGGCGCTCGCGTGCCCGGAGACGTGGACCATCGCGTTGCCCCGGTGCACCACGTGGGTGCCCAGCCGGCTCAACCCGTTGATCACCCGGTACACCGCGCTTTCGTTGCCGGGGATCAGCGAGCTGGCGAGCACCACGGTGTCGCCGGCCTGGAGCGAGATCACCGGGTGCTCCCGATCGGCCATCCGGGCCAGGGCGGACAACGGTTCGCCCTGGGAACCGGTGCTGATGATGACCACGTCCTGCGGCCGGTGCTCGTCGATGTCCCGCAGCTCGATCAGCGTGTTCGCCGGCACCTTGAGGTAGCCGAGATCGCGAGCCACCCCCATGTTGCGCAGCATGGAGCGGCCGACGTAGACCACCTTGCGGCCGTGCGCCACCGCGGCGTCGAGCACCTGCTGGACCCGGTGGACGTGCGACGCGAAGCAGGCAACGATGACCCGCTGGCGACTCCGGGCGAAAACCCGGTCCAGCGCCGGAGCGATGTCGCGCTCCGGAGTGGTGAAGCCGGGCACCTCTGCGTTGGTGGAGTCCACCAGGAAGACGTCGACCCCGGCCTCGCCGAGCCGGGCAAAGGCCCGCAGATCGGTCAGCCGCCCGTCCAACGGGAGCTGGTCCATCTTGAAGTCGCCGGTGTGCAGCAGCTTCCCCGCCGGCGTTGTCACGGCCACCGCCAGTGCGTCAGGGATCGAGTGGTTCACCGCCAAGAACTCCAGCTCGAAGCGCCCGAGCCGAGTCTTCTCTCCGTCACTCACCGTTCGGGTCTGAGTGCCGCGGATCCGGTGCTCACGAATCTTCTCCGCCAGCAGGGCCAGGGTCAGCCTCGAGCCGAGGATCGCGATGTCCGGACGCTGGCGCAACAGGTACGGCACGGCTCCGATGTGGTCCTCGTGTCCATGAGTCAACACCAGCCCCACCACGTCGTCCAGCCGGTCGGCGATCGCGTCGAAGCCGGGCAGGATCAGGTCGACGCCAGGGTGCTTGTCCTCGGGGAACAGCACCCCGCAGTCGATCAACAGCAGCTGCCCGTCGTACTCGAACACCGTCATGTTGCGGCCGATGTCCCCCAGGCCGCCGAGCGGGATGATCCGGAGTTTGCCCCTCGCCAACGGGGGTGGAGTCTGGAGAGCACTGGCAGCCACGTCGCTCAGGCTACTGAGGCGTCTCGGGGGGTTGATCAGCACCTCGCTCGGCGCCCCGGACGCTTGTGACACAGATCACGTGCGGTGGGGTTCCGCTTTGCCGTCGGATGGGCCAAAATACTTACGAAGTCCGCACTTACCTGAACCCCCGAGCAGGTATGTGCGGACTTCACTATCTCCGGGACATGATTTGGGCCCCTCGCGGTAGCATCCACCCTCGTGATTGCCTCGTGACCTCTTCGTGAGCCCCTCATGACGACGACAGCGCACCCGAACGACCACGTCCGGCTCGCCCTGCCGGGTGAAGCCGCCGCTATCGCCGAGGTCCAGCGACGCGTCTGGGCCGCCGAATCTGGGGGGTCCGCCGGGCGGCGGCTGCTCGAGGAGCTCGACGTCGACGCCATGACCGAGCTGTGGAGCCGCGCCATTCTGGCACCGCCGGCTGCGCGCTACCGCGTTCTCGTCGCGCTGGCCGACACTCGTGTGGTCGGCTTCGCCGCGACCGCGCCGTCCACGGACTCCGACGCCGACCCGGCGGCGGACGGGGCCGTCGAGGAGCTTGCCATCGACCCGGTGGCCCGCCGTCGCGGCCACGGTTCGCGACTGCTCAACGCGTGCGCGGACACCCTCGGTGCCGACGGCTTCACCCGCGCCCGATCGTGGGTGCCGGCGCAGGATGATGAACTGCGGCGCTTTCTGACCGCCGCCGGTTGGGCCGCCGACGGCGCCTTCCGGGAGATCGGGACCGATGACGCCTCGGTCCGGCTCAAGCAGGTGCGGCTGCACACCTCGCTGGGGACCTCAGCGGACTGAGGGTCACCCCCGCAGCGGCAGATCCTGTCCAGTCGCCGCAACCTGGACCCCGTCCTCCCGGACGGCTATCGAGGTCAGCCGGAGCTCGTACGGGAGAGCGTCGAGCGGCACCCGGCGCAGAACGAACTGTCCCGCGGCGTCCGCAACAGGTTGCGGGACGCCCTCCGACGTGACCGAGACCTGAGCGTCGGCGATCTCCAAGCTCTGCTTCTCCACGTCGAGCACCGGCCGGCCCGTGACCGTGCCGGAGACCGTCCAGCGACCGATCACGCTCTCGAAGCGGATCTGGACCCGGTCCGTCCCGGCGTACGCCACGTCGAGTCCGGTCAGAACACTGAGACTCGGATAGGACAGCAACCCGCTTGCCTGACCCTGGTCGGCGACGATCCGGGAGAACCGGTCGCTCACGGTGATACCGGTGAAGGTCGCGTCCACGCCGGTGACCGTGGCTCCGTTGCTGTCCGGCAGCGCGACTTCGTCGATCCTCACCCGGGCCGAATCGATGTGTCCGGTGGCGATCTCGTTGAGGAACGGGAACGGGCCCAGATCGACGCCGGGCTTCCCCGGCACACCGAGCTGCGTCTGGATCTGAGCCGCGACGCGGTCCTCGGCCAACCGCTGGACCCCCCGATCGGCGACGACGAACAGTCCCGCGAGGACCAGCATGACCACCAATACGACGAGCAGGCGGCCGACCTTCCGGGAACGCCGGCGTGGTTCGACGCGGTCGGCCGGCCCCTCCGTCGTCATTGGTTACCGATGCCCAGCAAAGACTCGATGCCCAAGCTGAGCCCGGGGCGCTCCCCCACCGCCCGCACGGCCGCCACCACACCAGGCATGAAGGACACCCGATCGAACGAATCGTGCCGGATCGTCAAGATTTCCCCCTCGGCGCCCAACAGCACCTCCTGATGCGCGACCAGACCGCGCAAACGCACTCCGTGCACCCTGATGTCGGCCACCCGGGCGCCGCGGGCGCCGGGCAGTTCGTGCACCGTGGCGTCGGGGGGCGACCCGAGGCCGGCGCGGTCCCGGGCAGCACCGATCCGACGGGCGGTCGTCGCGGCGGTGCCGGACGGGGCGTCGGCCTTGTCGGGATGGTGCAGTTCGATGATCTCGACGCTCTCGTAGAACCGCGCCGCCTGTTCGGCGAAGTGCATCATGAGCACCGCACCGATGGAGAAGTTGGCGGCGATGATCACCCCCACCCGGTCATGCTCAGTCAGCCAGCTCCGGACCCGGTCGAGCTTGGCGTCGTCGAATCCAGTCGTGCCGACCACGGCGTGGATGTCGTGCTCGATGCACCACGCCAGATTGTCCAACACCGCATCCGGGTGGGTGAAGTCGACGGCGACGTCGGCGGTCTCCGCTGCCGTACGGTCGTCGCCGACGTCCAGCGCGGCGACCAGGTCCAGACCGTCGGTCGTCTCGACCGCGCGACAGACCTCGGCGCCCATCCGTCCTCGGGAACCGAACACCGCGACCCGCACCATGACCCCAACTCCCCGGTTGTTCAGTTCGGCCAGTCCGCTAACAGCCGCCGCAACCTACGGGTGGTTACCCGCGGTCCGACCAGAGCCATCACCGGCGGCCGGGTGAACAACTCAGCGGCGACCCGCTGCACGTCGGTCTCGGTGACCGCGTCGTAGCGGTCGAGCAGGTCGTTGAGAGTCCGCTCATCGCCGATGAGCGCGTTGCCGCCGAGCCGGCTCATCCGGCTCACCGGTCCCTCGAACCCGAGCATCGTCTGCCCCCGCATCTGCCCCTTGGCCCGGAGCAGCTCGTCATTGCCCACGCCGGCTTCGGCGACCTCGAGGACGATCGAACGCACGATCGTGGCGATCTCCTCCAGCCGCTCCGGAGCACACTGCCAGTCGACGGTCCACAGTCCGGCGTCGCTATAGGCGGTCTCGCCCGCGTCGATGGCGTAGGTCAGCCCGCGACGCTCCCGCACCTCGAGGAACAACCGGGACGACATCCCGCCACCGACGATCAGCGACAGCAGCCCGAGCGCGTAGCGCCGCTCGTCGAACACCCCTGGACCGGGAAAGGCCAGCACCGCCGTCGACTGTTCCAAGGCCCGAGTGACGCTCAGCAGCCGGCCCTGCTCACCGATCACCGTAGGTTTGGGCGGCCGAGCCAGAATCCGCTCCCGCCCGGCGTCCAGCGCGCCGAGCTGATCCAGCAGTCGATCATGGTTCAGGTGTCCGGTCGCCGCCACCACCATCGTCTCCGGCCGGTAGTGCCGAGCCCAGTGCCGGGCCACCTGGGCCCGAGTCATGGCCCGGATGGATTCCTCCGACCCGATGACGGGGGCCCCCAATCCGGAGTCACCGAAGAGCGCGGTCATGATCATTTCCTGCGCGACCTCGGCCGGATCGTCGGCGTGCATGGCGATCTCGTCCAAGATCACCGCGCGCTCCGAGCCCACGTCGGCGGTGGTGATCAACGAGGAGGTGATCATGTCGGCCAGGACGTCGATGGCCAGCTCGGCGTCGGCGTCGACCACTCGGGCGTAGAAGCACGTGTGCTCCTTGGCGGTGTAGGCGTTGAGATCTCCGCCGACCGACTCCACGGCGATCGAGATCTCTTCGGCGCTCCGCCGACGGGTGCCCTTGAACAGCACGTGCTCGAGGAAGTGCGAAGCCCCACCCAGTCGGGGGGACTCGTGCCTCGAGCCGACCGGAATGAAGAAGCCGACGCTGAACGTCCGGCTACCCGGCACCTGCTCGGTGACCACCCGGAGGCCGTCGCCCAAGGTGCCGCGCCGGACCTCACCGGCCACCAGCGGTGGCCGGGAGGTCCGATGTCGTCCGCTCACTGCGGATCGCTCGAAGTCAGACCGGGACCTCTTCGGTGACCACGGGGATCAAGGAGAGCTTGCCGCGGTCGTCGACCTCGTTGATCTCGACCTGGATCTTCTGCCCGACGCTGACCACGTCTTCGACATTCTCGACCCGTGCGCCGCCGGCGAGCGGACGCAACTTGGAGATGTGCAACAGACCGTCCTTGCCCGGGAGCAGCGAGACGAAGGCGCCGAACGCCGTGATCTTGACCACGGTGCCGAGGTAGCGCTCGCCCTTCTCCGGCATCGTCGGGTTGGCGATGGCGTTGATCATGTTCCGCGCCGCTTCGGCCTTGTCGCCACTGTCCGCACCGACGTAGATCGTGCCGTCGTCCTCGATGCTGATCTGCGCGCCGGTGTCGTCCTGGATCTGGTTGATCACCTTGCCCTTGGGGCCGATGACCTCGCCTATCTTGTCGATGGGGATGGTGATCGTGATGATCCGTGGTGCGTACAAGCTCATCTCGTCGGGCCCGTCGATGGCTTCGCCCATCACCTCGAGCAGGGTGGTCCGGGCGTCTTTGGCCTGGTCCAACGCCGACGCCAGAACCGACGCGGGAATTCCGTCCAGCTTGGTGTCGAGTTGCAGCGCCGTGATGAACTCACTGGTGCCGGCGACCTTGAAGTCCATGTCGCCGTACGCGTCCTCTGCGCCGAGGATGTCGGTCAGCGCCACATACTCGGTCCGGCCGTCGATGGTGTCGGAGACCAGACCCATGGCGATCCCCGCGACCGGCGCCCGCAGCGGAACTCCGGCGTTCAGCAGGGCCAGGGTGGAGGCACACACCGACCCCATGGAGGTGGATCCGTTGGAGCCCAGCGCCTCCGACACCTGCCGGATGGCGTACGGAAACTCCTCCCGGGTCGGGAGCACCGGGATCAAGGCCCGCTCGGCCAGCGCCCCGTGCCCGATCTCGCGCCGCTTCGGCGAACCCACCCGACCGGTCTCGCCGGTGGAGTACGGCGGGAAGTTGTAGTTGTGCATGTAGCGCTTGGAGGTTTCCGGCGCCAGGGTGTCCAGCTTCTGCTCCATCCCCAGCATGTTCAGGGTGGTAACCCCCAGGATCTGGGTCTCACCACGCTGGAACAGGGCCGAACCGTGCACCCGCGGCAGCACGGCCACCTCGGCCGACAACGTCCGGATGTCGGTCAGCCCGCGCCCGTCGATGCGGACCTTGTCGGTGAGGATCTTCTGCCGCACGAGCTTCTTGGTCAGCGCCCGGTAGGCGCCGCTGATCTCCTTTTCCCGGCCCTCGAACTGGCCGGCGAGCTCAGCGACGATCTTCGCCTTCAGGTTCTCGGTCGCCGCTTCGCGCTCCTGCTTGTCCGCGATCGACATCACCTGGGACAGTTCGTCCGAGGTCGCGGCGGCCACGGCCTCGTAGGCGTCGTCCTGGTAGTCCAGGAAGATCGGGAACTCGACCGTGGGCTTGCCGAACTTGGCGGCCAGTTCGGCCTGCGCGTTGCACAACGCCAGGATGTGGGGCTTGGCGGCCTCAAGCCCGGCGGCCACGATCGGCTCGGTCGGGGCGGTCTGACCCGCCCGCACCAGGTTCCAGGTCGCCTCGGTGGATTCGGCCTCGACCATCATGATCGCGACATCGCCATCGGGCAGCACCCGGCCGGCCACGACCATGTCGAAAGCGGATTCCTTGAGCTGGTCGACATCGGGAAATCCGACCCACTGGTCACCGATCAGGGCGACGCGGACGCCGCCGATCGGACCGGTGAAGGGCAGCCCGGCCAACTGGGTGGACAACGAGGCGGCGTTGATGGCCACCACGTCGTAGCTCTTGTTGGGGTTCAGGGCCATCACGGTCACGACGACCTGGACCTCGTTGCGCAGCCCCTTCACGAAGCAGGGACGCAGCGGCCGGTCGATCAGCCGGCAGGTGAGGATCGCACCCTCCGACGGGCGGCCCTCGCGCCGGAAGAAGGAGCCGGGGATCCGGCCCGCGGCGTACATCCGTTCTTCGACGTCCACCGTCAGTGGGAAGAAGTCGATGGCGTCGCGCGGCTTGCTCTGCGCGGTGGTGGCGGACAACAACATGGTGTCGTCGTCCAGGTAGACGGTCGCCGATCCGGCGGCCTGCCGGGCCAACAGCCCGGTCTCGAAGCGGACGACATGCCGGCCGTGCGCTCCGTTGTCGATGACGGCTTCAGCGAACTGAAGGTCGGGTCCCTCCACGGGGTACTCCTGTTCTGACGCCGCGCGATCGCGACGCCGGTACGGACTGCACCCGCACACTCGGAGAACTCTGCGCCAGCCGGCTCAGGCGGCCGGTCTTCGATCGAGGTCCTCGGCGCGCCGACTGTGCGGGCGTTCCGAAAACCACTACCGGAGACCGATCCATACCTCTGAGCGGGGGGTGAGCATGTGTGGGATGCAATCGCTGTTGGTGTGTATGAAGTTGTGACGCAGGGCGGTACTCGGCTTCGCTGTGGAGGAGCCCAGCACCGCCCCGCGGTTGGTCAGCGGCGCAGACCCAGGCGCTCGATCAGCGATCGGTAGCGCTCGATGTCGGTCTTGGCGACGTAATTCAGCAGCCGCCGGCGTTGGCCGACCAGGAGCATCAGGCCACGACGACTGTGGTGGTCGTGTTTGTGTTCCTTGAGGTGCTCGGTCAGGTGCGCGATGCGCTTGGTGAGGATCGCGACCTGAACCTCGGGAGAACCCGTGTCACCTTCGCTGGTCGCGTATTCAGATATGATCTTGCTCTTCTCGGCAGCGTCGATCGACACTGTTCTCCTCTCGGTATCCGTTGCGCGGCGCCCCCGACGTCCTCCGACGAGGTCCCACGAGTGGGAGGGAGCCCTTGCGTGTCCGCGGCCGTTCGAACGGCGTCCTCAGGTTACCAGCGAGTGTCCCCCTGTCCCCAATCGTCACTGTCCCCAATCGTCGCCGGCGGGCCCGGACCGGCGTTGACGACCACAGATCGGCGGCCTAGCGTCAAGGGGCTCCCTACCCTGACGGAGGTCGTCGATGTCCCCCATTTCTCGCCGTCACCTGCTGGCCGGCGGTCTCGGTGCTGCGACTGCCGGTGCCCTCGGCGGCGCCTGGCCGGCCGACGCCGAAGCACGGCCGCGCCCCGGAGCCCGGCCCACGTTCGATCGGCGCATCAGGGGCTGGGCGCAGGACACCTGGGCCAGCCTGGTGGCGATGACCGACGAGCAGACCGGGTTGACCGCCGACAACATCGGCGCCTCGGTCCGGCGGCCGGTCCGCAGCGGCTACACCTCCCCGACCAACATCGGTGGGTACCTGTGGAGCGCCGTTGTGGCCCGGGACCTGGGGCTGATCTCCCGGCGGGAGTGCAGCGGCCGGATCAGACAGACCCTCGTCAAGCTGCGGGACATGGAGCATCACGAGCCCAGCGGCATGTACTACAACTGGTACGACGAGGCCGACGGCACGGTGCTGACCACCTGGCCGACCGACGGCAACAGGGTGTATCCGTTCATGTCCAGCGTGGACAACGGCTGGCTGGCCGCCGCCCTGATCGTGGTGAAGAACGCCGACCCGGGCAACGCCAACCGGGCCGACCGGATCCTCCGCCGGATGAACTTCAAGGTGTACTACAACCCCAAACCGCGGCCCGACGCCCAGATCGGGCTGCTGAAGGGTGGCTTCTGGGACGGCGCGTTCCCGCCCCAGGAGGAGCCGGTTCGCGGCAACTTCCTCGGCGTGGGACCGGACGTGAACTACACCGGATTTCACTACGACACCACCGTCTCGGAGACGCGGATCGCCTCCTACATCGCGATCGCCCGCCGCCAGGTACCGGCCGCGCATTATTTCGGGACGTATCGGGCGTTCCCGCCCAGCTTCGACTTCCAGGAACGCCGGCCGACCGGCGAAACGCGAACCTACGAGGGGATCCAGGTCTACGAGGGCGCGTACGAGTACCGCGGGATGCGACTCGTTTGCGGCTGGGGTGGCTCGATGTTCGAGGCGCTGATGCCGAACATGTTCGTGCCCGAGGAGCGGTGGGCCCCGAACGCGTGGGGCGTCAACCACCCCCTCACCGTGTGGGCGCACCGCGAGCACGGGATGGTGGAGGCCGGCTACGGCTACTGGGGCTTCTCTCCGGCCAGTGACCCGACCAAGAACCCCGGCTACAGCGAGTACGGCGTGGACGCCATCGGGATGAACCCGGACGGCTACTTCTCCGACGTGGAGCGCAGCAACTACGACGCCGGTGATTATGGGGAGCGCGCGAACACAAGCCCCAACCCAGACTTCGGCGACGGCGTGGTGACGCCGCACGCCCTGTTCCTGGCCATGCACCACGAGCCTCAGGACGCGTACAACAACCTGCGCAAGCTGCAGCGCAACCACGACTCGTATGGTCCCGGCGGCTTCTTCGACGCCGTAGCCGTCGGCTCGGGTCGGGTGGCCGAGCGCTACCTGTCGCTGGACCAGGCCATGGTGATGGGGTCGATCGGCAACGTATTCGGCGGCGACATCGTCCGCCGGGCGTTCTGTGCCGGCGATATTCGCCGGAGCATCCGTCCGTTGATCGCGCCCGAGCGGTTCGGCGCCGGCCCGGCCTGAGAGTCGCCTTGGGCTAGGTTCCAGGAGTGATCACCGTGGCGGCCCTGGCCCCGTCGCTCGACCTCACCTATCTCGTCGACCGGCTCGACCACGGACGGATCCACCGTCCGATCGAACTGGTTCGCTGCGCCGGTGGAAAACCGCTCAACATGGCCCGGTCGGCGGCAACGCTCGGGGCTGACGTCGAGGTGATCGCCGTCCTGGGCGGACCGACCGGAGACATCCTGGCCGGAACCCTGGTCGAGGAGGGAGTTTCGACCACTGTCGTGACCACCCCCGCCGAGACCCGCACCTGCGTGTCGATCGCCGCAGCCGACGACGGCAGCCTCACCGAGGTTTACGAATACGCGCCCGCGATCCCGCTCGAGGTTTGGGATCGGCTGGTCGTGGTGGTGTCGGCTGCTGTCGAACGCCGATCGGGCTGGCTGTCGATCTCGGGCGGACCGCCCAGGGAACTGTCGACCGACGCCATCGCCACCCTGGTCCGGATCGGTGGTCGAACCGGCGCACGGGTTGCCGTCGACACCCACGGTCCAGCCCTCCCCGCGGCGGTGCGGGCCGAGCCGGCGCTGGTCAAGATCAACCGCTACGAGGCCGCCGACCTGCTCGAGGTGCCGCACGACACCGACCTCCGACGGCTGGCCGAGGGCGTGGCCGAACTGAGTTGCGGCCTGGTCGTCTTGACCGACGCGCACCGTGGAGCCTTGGCGCTTGATGGCTCCGTCGCCTATCGGGCCAGCCTGCCCGACGTGCACGGCCACTATCCGGTCGGCAGTGGCGACGCCTTCCTCGGCGGGCTGCTCACCGAGTTGGACCGCGGCGCGGCACTGATCGACGGACTGCGGACGGCCGTCGCCGCCGGAGCCGCCAACGCGCTGGTGCCCGGACCCGGTCGTTTCCTCGCCGCTGCGGTGACCGCGTTGCGCCGTCAGGTAGACGTCATTCAGAGCTGAGACGATCAGATCTGGTGCAGCAGGTGCCTGACTTCTTCGACGTCGTGGTGCATCTGCTTGATCAGCGCCTCCATCCCCGTGTACTTCACCTGACCACGGAGCCGGGCGTAGAAATCGATGGCGATCTCGACTCCGTACAGCTCGAGATCGTCGCGATCCAGCACGTACGCCTCGACCCGGCGTTCGACACCATCGAAGGTGGGATTGGTGCCGACCGAGATCGCCGCCGGCCAGCGTGGCGACGGAATGTCCAGCCGGGTCACCCACCCGGCGTACACCCCGTCCGCGGGGACCGCCATCCCCGCGGCGACGGGAACGTTGGCGGTGGGATAGCCCATTTCCCGCCCGCGCTGGTCGCCGACCACCACCACGCCGGTGAAGCGGAACACCTGATCACTGAGTTCGCGGACCCGGCCGAAGTCGCCCTCGGCCACCGCATGCCGGATCAGCGTCGACGAGCTCGGTTGGGTGCCGTCGGTCAGCAGCGGCACCGCTTCGACCTCGAAGTCGCCGTGGGCGAGCTCGGCCAGCGTTGCCACCGATCCTGCGGCCCGGAAGCCGAACCGAAAGTTCTCTCCGACGACGATCCGCGACGGGTTGAGCGGTCGCAGCACCCGGTCGACGAAGTCGGCGGGGCTCCACTGGGCGACCTCGGAGGTGAACTCGACCACGACGACGTCGTCCACCCCGGCGGCCTTGAGCAGTTCGATCCGATGCTTCAGCGTGGTCAACAGCGCCGGAGTCTGATCGGGCCGCACCACCGACATCGGATGCGGCCAGAAGGTCACCGCGGTCAGCTTCGCGTCGGGGTCGAACCCGCGCGCGTGACGCAGCAGTTCGACGTGCCCGCGATGCACACCGTCGAAGTTGCCGATCACGACGACCGGTCCCCCACTCATGACCCCGACCTCCCTCGCCCCGGGACCACCCTGGCGCCGGAAGCCTCAGAGAAGTTAACCACCGCTCAGCGACGGCAGCCGTACAGCGGGTAGCCGATATTGGCGGGTGCGCCCTCGCCATCTCGATCTCGCTCGATGACCCCGCTCGATGTGGGTGTTCAGCGTCACCATGGCTGGGGGCGCGCTCCTCACCTTCACTCCCAGCTGACCGACTCCGGAACCGCGGCCCTGGTGCTGTTGATCATGGGCTGGCGGCGGCCCTGTCCCGCTGGCTGGTCGGCGGCCTGGCGGACCGGCGCGGCGCGCGTCCCTCCCTCGCCCCGGTATTAGTCGGACCGCCCTCGGGCTCTCTCGGTACCTTGGGGCGGATCGAAGACGGATTCCGCTTTGGCGCCGGCGGCCGTACGCCGGTAGAGGGCCAGGAAGACCCCGTTGCGGTCGAACAGGGCCGTCTGCTCCGCCGGAAGGGTCATCGCATCGAGAGGGCGGCCGTGCCGCACCGCATCAGCCTCCTGGTCGTCGACGGTGCGGGTCGGGAAGATTCGCCGCGCCACGTCCGCCATGCCGATCAGTTCCAAGCAGGGCCCCGGACCCTCCGAGAGATGCTGGGCCTCCGCCACGAAGAACGGACCGACCTTTGTGCGGCGGAGAGCGACGAGGTGGCCGCCGATCCCGAGGGCGGCACCGAGGTCCCGGGCCAGCGCCCGTACGTAGGTTCCGGTGCTGCACTCGACGACGACGTCGAGATCGATCTGGTCTCCGACCTCGCGTCGTCGAGTCACCTCGAAGCGGTGGACCAGCACCGGCCGGGCGGCCAGGACCACGTCTTCACCGCCGCGTACGCGCGCGTACGAACGCACCCCGGCGACCTTGATGGCCGACACCGCGGACGGCACCTGGGAGATCGGTCCCCGCAGTCGGGTCAACCGCTCCTCGATGGCGGCGTCGGTCGTGCCACTGGCATCGGCGTGGGAGATGACTTCACCCTCGGCGTCGTCGCTGGTGGTCGAGCTGCCCAGTCGGATGGTGGCGTGGTACGTCTTGTCCGTCAGGCTCAGGTGCCCGAGCAGTCGGGTGGCCCTGTTGACCCCCACGACCAGCACTCCCGTCGCCATCGGGTCCAGGGTGCCGGCGTGACCTACCTTGCGGGTCCCCAGCAGCCGCCGGATCCGCCCCACCACCTGGTGCGACGTCCAGCCGGCGGGTTTGTCGATCACCAACACACCCGAGGCCCCGGAGTCGGCTCCGATGGTCAGTCCTCCGGCTCGTCGTCGGGCTTCTTGTACGGGTCCGGCTCTCCGGCGTAGGAGGCGGACGCCGCCTGCTCGGCCACCTTCGCATCGCCCGACCGCGCCTGGGCGAGCAGCTCGTCGATCTGGCGCGCGTTCTCCGGCACCGCATCGGGCTGGAAAGCCACCGTCGGCGCGTGCCGGAGCCCCAGCTGCTTGGCCACCTGCGAACGGATCAGGCCGTTCGCCGACTCGAGGGCCGCTGCCGTCCCGGCCTGCTCCTCCGGCGACCCGAAGACGGTGTAGAACACCGTCGCGTTCTGGGTGTCACCGGTCAACCGCACGTCGGTGATGGTTACGAACCCCAGCCGCGGATCTTTGATCCGCCGCTCCAGCATCTCCGCCACGATCACCTTGATCTGATCGGCCAACTTCAACACTCGGGGTGATGCCATGGGCAGTCTCCTTCCGGGAATGCGCTGGTGAGGCGCCGACGAGGGGCCGGGGATCGACGCCTCGCTCGGGGGTGGTCGGGAGTGCCGCGAGGTCGACCAGGAGCTCCGCCGAACGGAGACCGGATTGACCTCGCTGCTGGACGGAGCCGGGGCGTCGATCCCCGCGCCCCGCCCCCGCAACTGCTCAGGTACGAGCTTTTTCCCGCATCTCGTACGTCTCGATGACATCGCCGATCCGGATATCGGAGTAGTTGGAGAGGGTGATTCCGCACTCGAAACCCTCCCGTACCTCGGTGACGTCGTCCTTCTCCCGGCGGAGCGAGCCGATCGTCGTATCGGCGATGACCACCCCTTCGCGGAGCAGCCGAGCCTTGGCGTTGCGCCGGATGGTCCCGTCGAGCACCATGCAGCCGGCGATGATACCCGCCCGCGACGAACGGAAGATCTCCCGGATCTCGGCGTGTCCGAGCTGGGCCTCCTCGTAGATCGGCTTGAGCATGCCCTTCAGGGCCGCCTCGATCTCGTCGATCGCCGCGTAGATCACCGAGTAGTACCGGATGTCCACGCCCTCGCGGTCGGCCAGCTCCGTCGCTTTGCCCTGGGGGCGCACGTTGAAGCCGACGATGACTGCATCCGAGGCCGCCGCCAGGCTGACGTTGGTCTCGGTGATGGCACCGACCCCACGATCGATGACCCGCAACGCCACCTCGTCGCCGACGTCGATCTTGGACAGTGCGTCTTCCAGGGCCTCGACCGAACCCGAGCCGTCGCCCTTGAGGATGAGACGCAACTCCTGGGTCTCGCCCTTCTCGAGCTGCTCGAACAACTGGTCGAGGGTCCGCCGTCGGGTGCCGGCCGCCTGGGCCGCCATCCGCAGCCGGGCGGCCCGCCGCTCGGCGATCTGGCGGGCCATCCGGTCGTCGTCGACCACCAGGAAGCTGTCGCCGGCACCGGGAACCGCGGTCAGGCCGAGCACCTGGACCGGGAACGAAGGCGGTGCCTCGGTGACGTTCTCGCCGTGGTCGTCGAGCAGCGCCCGAACCCGGCCGTGGGCCGGTCCGGCCACAATCGAGTCGCCGACATGCAGCGTGCCCCGTTGGACCAGCACCGTCGCGACGGCGCCGCGGCCCTTGTCCAGGTGCGCCTCGATGGCCACCCCCTGCCCATCCATATCCGGATTGGCCCGGAGGTCCAACGCGGCATCAGCCGTCAGGATGATTGCCTCGAGCAGGTCGTCCAGACCCTGGCCGGAGATGGCGGACACGTCGACGAACATGGTGTCGCCGCCGTACTCCTCGGGGACCAGACCGTATTCGGTCAGCTGGCCGCGGACCTTGGTCGGGTCGGCACCTTCCTTGTCGATCTTGTTGACCGCGACCACGATCGGCACGTCGGCCGCGAGGGCGTGGTTCAGCGCCTCGATGGTCTGCGGCATCGTGCCGTCGTCGGCGGCCACCACCAGCACGGCGATGTCGGTCGACTTGGCACCTCTGGCCCGCATGGCCGTGAACGCCTCGTGGCCCGGGGTGTCGATGAAGGTGATCTTGCGTTCCTGATCTTCGACCTCGGTGGAGACCTGGTAGGCGCCGATGGCCTGGGTGATGCCTCCCGCTTCCCGCGCCACCACGTTGGTTTTCCGAATCGCATCCAGCAGCTTCGTCTTGCCGTGGTCGACGTGACCCATCACGGTCACGACCGGCGGACGGGCCGCGAGATCGCCCTCGTCACCCTCGTCCTCGCCGAATTCGATGTCGAAGCTCTCCAGCAACTCCCGGTCCTCGTCCTCCGGCGAGACGACCTCGATGTCGTAGTTGAGCTCCGTGCCGAGCACCTGCAGGGTGTCCTCGCTCACCGACTGGGTCGCGGTGACCATTTCACCGAGGTGGAACAGCACCTGCACCAGCTGAGCCGGATCGACGCCGATCTTCTCGGCAAGGTCGGTCAGCGAGGCGCCCCGGGCGAGCCGGACCTTCTGGCCGTCGCCTTGGCGTACGCGTACGCCACCGATCTCCGGGGCCTGCATCTGGTCGAACTCTTGACGGCGCTGCTTCTTCGACTTGCGGCCTCGGCGGGCCGGGCCACCGGCGCGTCCGAACGCGCCCTGGGTGCCGCCACGACCGCCGCGACCTCCGCGACCACTGGGTGGCGGACCGCCGGGGCCACCCCCGGGACCGCCCCGGCTGGGTGGGCCACCACGACCGCGGGCCGGAGCGCCGCGGCCCCGGGCGCCGGGCGGGCCGCCGGCGGGACCGCCGAGCTGACCGGAACTCTGCCGGGGCATCATCGCTGGGTTGGGACGGGGCATGCCCGGCACGCCACCCGAACGCCCCGGTGCGGCACCCGGGGCGCGGTCGCCCATGGGCGGCCGCGGGCCACCTGGACGACTCGGATCCACCGGCGGACGCGCCGGTCGAGACGTGCCCATGCCTTGGGAGGGGGCGAACGGGTTGTTGCCCGGGCGGGGCGTGCCCGTACGTCGCTGCTGGCCCGCACTGGGCAGGCCGCCGCTGGACCCGGGCCGGGGACGAGGACCAGGCTGCCCCGGTTGTGCCGGCTGTCCGGGTTGGCCGGGCCGTGTCGGTGCCGGGCGACCGGGTTGGTCCGGCCGATCAGGACCGTCGGGCCGAGGCGGTTGCTCGGTCCGGGCCGCGGGCGCCTGCTGGCCCGGTGCCCGCGGCACCGAACCGGGGCGGGGCACGCCGGGACGCGGAGCCGCCGGCCGACCGTTGGTCAGATCGCCGACGGAAGCGGATTCCACAGCGGTGCCCTGGCCGTTGCCGACGGGCGCCTCCGGAGCTGGGGTCGGCGCAGCGGTGGGAGCTGGAGCCGGTCTGCTCGCCTCGGGCGAGGCTGTGGGCGTGGGCGGCACGCTCGGGCCGGCCGGGGCCTCGACAGCGGTGGGGACCGGGGTTGCGGGGGCCGCTGGTTTGGCCGGGGCCTCCGGTACCTTCCTGGCGGTCTTCTTCGCCGGCGGCGGTTCGCTCGCCAGCTTCTCCTTGAGCCGGCGTTCCACCGGCGCTTCGACGGTCGAGGAAGCCGATCGAACGAACTCCCCCATGTCCTTCAGCATGCTGAGGACGGTCTTGCTTTCGACTCCGAGCTCTTTCGCAAGCTCGTAGACTCGGACCTTTGCCACTGCTCTCCTTGTTGGCGGTCCGAGCGTTGACGCTGCGGACCAGTTAGTTGTTGTGCATGCTCATTGAGCGGTTCTCATCGAGGGTTCATGAGCGTGTGCCCACCTTCTGGTTCGGCGTCCCGCCCGAGGGCAGGAGCTTGGTGCGACCCGTCCCGCAGCGGAACAGACCTGAGTAAGAACTGTATGCCCAGGCGGCGCAAATCGCCTAAGCGACCTGACCGCGACGATCAGACCTCCGTTTTCACCAGCCTCGATCCCATCGCCGTCGCGACCGCCGCATGATCGACGCCCTCGACCCGCAGGGCCCTGCTCAGCGCCCGACGCCGGACGGCGAGGTCCAGACACTTCTGGGCCGGATGGAGGTATGCCCCCCGACCAGGCTCGACCTGGGCCTCGTCGGCGACAACGACCCCACGCCAGACCAGGCGGAGAAGCTCAGCCTTGTCAGCGCGCCCGCGGCACCCGATGCAGGTGCGTTCCGGGCTCACCTGGTCGAGTTTAGTCGCGTCAGCCACGTCACCCGGCCGATCCGTACGTTCCCCGTCTCAAGCGGGGCGACACGCCATGTTCGCCGCTCCCGGACGGCGTCCGGCAGCTTGAGACGGGAAACGTACGATCAGCCGGCCGCCAGAGCCCTCAGCCATGTCCTCCGACTCATCCACAGATCTTCCCAGAGAGTGCCGGGGTCGCGCCGTGACTGCCCAGGATCGGGCCTGTGTCCAGATCTGATCTGCCGAGGCTGTACAGCCGGGCCGCGGCACGTGCGGCCGGGGTGCCGCTCCGAACCCTGCTCGGACGGGAGTTCCAGAAGGTGCTCTACGACCAGTACGTCACCGCCCGGATACCGATCGATCTTCGTCTGCGCGCTCGAGCGGCGCTCAACGTCTCGCCGGCTGGTGCCTGCATCAGCCATCACACCGCCGCGGCGATCTGGGGAGCCGTTCCGCCGGCCACCTCGGCCGTTCATGTCCGGCAGCCCACAGCGAGCGGCCGCTCGGTACGCCAAGGCGTACAGGCCCACTACCGCAGGCTGGCTCCGGCCACCACGACCAGGCACGGGTTGCCCATCACCACTCCGGAGCAGACCTTTCTGGATCTCGCGGCAGCGGGCTTGACCCTGGTGGAACTCGTGATCGTCGGGGACGGTCTGGTCAAGACGAGAGCGACGTCGGTCGAGCGGCTCTTAGCCCGCGGCATCGGAAGCGACGGGCCACGGGCACCGCCTCGCTCGGCGCGCCGCGACTCTGGTCCGCGAGGGTGTCGATTCGCCGATGGAGACTCGGCTGCGCCTGCTCCTCGTCCTCGCGGGTCTGCCCGAGCCGACCGTCAATGTCATCGTTCGCGGGCCCGACGGCGAATGGCTGCGGCGATTCGACCTGTGCTACCCGATCTTCCGGCTGGTCGTCGAGTACGACGGTCCCAACACGCCGAGGACACGCGGCAATGGGTGACCGACATCGACCGCCGAGAAGAGCTCGACCGCGGGGGGTACCGACTGGTCGTGGTGACCCGCGAAGGCATCTACGTCGAGCCGGAACGCACGCTCGAACGCGTACGCGATGCCCTGACCGACTGCGGTGCGCCCGGCGTGCCGCGACGGTTCTCTCCCGAATGGCGCCGCCACTTCGGCTGATCCCGGCCGCCGGGCGTTGTCCAGCTCAACCCGGACGGCGCGCCGACGTCCGGGCTAACTGATCGCGCCAGCCCGCTTGAGATGGGAAACGCACCTGGTGGTTGGCCGGAAGCCCACCAGCGCTACTCCGTGGCGGTGTCGGACCGGATGTCGATCCGCCAACCGGTGAGCCGGGCGGCGAGCCGGGCGTTCTGGCCCTCGCGGCCGATGGCCAGCGACAGCTGATAGTCCGGGACCACGACGCGGGCGGCGCGCAGGGCTTCGTCGACAACGGTGACCGAGTTGACCTTCGCCGGGGACAGCGCCTGCCCCACGAACCGGGCCGGGTCGGGTGACCAGTCGATGATGTCGATCTTCTCCTCGTTGAGTTCGTGCATGACCGCCCGGACCCGCTGACCCATGGGCCCGATGCAGGCCCCTTTCGCGCTGACGTCGGAGTTGTGGCTGACCACGGCGATCTTGCTGCGATGCCCCGCCTCTCGGGCCACCGCCTTGATCTCGACCGTGCCGTCCTCGATCTCCGGCACCTCCAGCTTGAACAGCTTCTCCACCAGCCCCGGGTGAGTGCGGGACACGATCACCTGCGGCCCACGCAACTCCTTGCGCACCGCTACGACGTAGACCTTGATCCGAGTGCCGTGCGCGTAACGCTCGCCGGGCACCTGCTCGGCCAGCGGCATGATCGCCTCGATCTTGCCCAGATCGACCAGCACCGTACGGGAGTCGTGGCCCTGTTGGACGACGCCCGAGACGATGTCACCTTCGGTGCCGGAGAAGTGCCCGTACTTCTGCTCGTCCTCGGCGTCCCGCAGCCGCTGCATGATGACCTGCCGGGCCGTCGAGGCGGCGACCCGGCCGAAACCCTCCGGCGTCGCGTCGTACTCTCCGAGCACATTGCCCTCGTCGTCGCGTTCGGGCACCAGCACCACCACGTGACCTGACTTGCGGTTGAGGACGACACGCGCCCCGTCGACCGCTCCGTCGGTCTTCTCGTACGCGGTCAACAGCGCCTCCTCGATGGCCTTGGCCAACAGCTCGAAGGGCAGGTCCTTCTCGCGCTCCATCAAGCGGAGCACCGAGATGTCGATGTCCATCTAGTCCTCCCTCGCTTCATCGTCTTCTTCATCGACACCGTCACCGTCACCAGCGCCGCCGCCGGCGATGTCGGCGTTACTGGGGCGATTGAACTCGACCTGGACCAGGGCCTTGCCGATGTCGGCCAGTGCGAACCGCCGCTCGGTGCCGTCGATGTCGAGCAGCACCGATTGTCTCGTCGCTGCTCAGCACCCGCCCGAGCACGGCTTGGTCATCGGTGGTGGTGACGGCCACCAGCCGGCCGCGGTTGCGTCGCCAGTGCCGCGGCTGCTCCAACGGGCGGCTGATTCCACGCGAGGAGACCTCCAACGTGTACGGAGCGTTGCCGGTCTCCGGAGCGTCGTCCAGCGCGAGCGAGATGGCCTTGGTGGCGGCGGCGATGTCGTCGAGGAGGGGGCCGCGGCCGTCGGGACCGTCTCCGTCCACCACGACCCGCAGCAGCCGGCGCTTACCTGCCGGGACCACCTCCACGGTCTCCAGCTCCAGTCCGAACGGGGTCAGGACGGGCGCCAGCAAGGAGGCGATCTGGCTTTCCCGCATGTCCTTGCCTCGATTCAGTTGGGTGCCGCGGTTGTTCGTGCTCGTGCGAACCGATTGCCCTCGGCCGCGTGTCGGTATTCTTCCACGCCGTGCTGATGCCCTCGGTTGAGGTACGTTCGGCGCGTGGCTCAGCAGCACCGAGTGGGCGCATCGTGACCTCGGGTCTGGATCGGCGGAGCTTTCTCGGTCTGGGGGTCGGGTTGGCCGCGCCGCTGATTGCGGGCGCCGGTTGCAGTGTCACCGATCCCCGGATCGTTGCTCCCGGACGTACCGCCGCCCCGGGGAGTGACCAGGACCGCACTTCCGGCGATCAGCCCAGCCCGTCGCCCTCGCCGACTTTCGAGGGCTCGACGCAGGCCGCCGAGACCGAGCAGCGACTGGCCGGGCTCGCGGCAGCACTCCTCACCGGGGCTTGGCGCCGCAGCCTCGGCTCGCGGAAGGCCCTCTTGGTCGGCATCGAAGCTGGTCACCTCGAGCACGCGACCGCGCTGTTGGGGGACCAACCCACCAGCCGCCCAACCGGCCCGGGCGCCGATCCGATCAAGCCGGCGGACAAGGCGACAACGCTCGAGGCGGCGTTCGTGCGGCTGCGGGTGGCCGAACAGAAGCAGGCCGGACGGCACCGCAAAGCGGCCCTCGGCACCACCGGCACGAGCTCCTTGTTGTGGGGATCCATGTCGGTGGCGGCATCCAGCTACGCCGCCGCTCTGCAGAGCACCCGGCCAACCGCGGTCCGCAAGCCCCGACCGCACGTCCCGCACCCGCAACTCTCGGACGTGGAAGCTGCCCAGGAGCTCGTCCGCCAGCTGCACGCGATCGTCTACGGCTACCAGCTGGCCATCGGGCGGCTGACCGACCGCAACGCGCGCGCGGTGGCCGCGGCTCGACTTCGGGAGCAGCGGATCCTGTTGGACGCGATCACGTCGTCGCTGGTCTCCCGGGGGGCCGCCGTACCCGCCGCCGAGCCCGCCTACGAACCGAGCATGAATCCGCGGAGCACGGCCTCGGCCGCCCGGTTGATCAAAGCCATGGAGGTCGCCCTGGCTCCGTTCTGCGGACTCTGGCTGGCCGCGGCGACGAGCGGCTCCGACCGCGGCCGCGCGTTCTCGGCCTTGGCGGGCACGGTGGCGACCAGTCTCCGCTGGGGGGCCCCGATCCAGGCGTGGCCCGGCTGGAGCAGTTGATCAACTGGTCCATTGCCGGATCGTGTCGTAGGCGAGCTTGAGCACCAAACCGGCCAGAACCAGCAGGAACACCCGACGGACGAAAGCGTTCCCCCGGCTGATCGCCGTGCGGGCCCCGAGGAAGCCGCCGACCAGGTTGGCCGCGCCCATGAAGAGCCCGAGCACCCACAAGATCGAACCCGCTTGGGCAAACACCACGATGGCCGCCAGATTGGTGCACAGGTTGGCCATCTTGGCCTTCGCGCTGGCCTCCAGGAATCCGTAACCCAACACCCCGACGAGCAAGATCACGAAGAACGATCCGGTGCCCGGTCCGAGGATTCCGTCGTACGCCCCGACTCCCAGGCCGATCAGTGCCGTCAGGCCGTAGTGCTTGCGTCCATCGTGTTTGCGCTCGTTGATCAAGCCGAGTTGGGGTCGGCGCCAGGTGTAGATGCCGACGCCGATCAGCGCCACCAACACGATCGGGGTGAAGTACTCCCGAGGCAACAGCTTGGCCAGCTGCGCGCCCAGCGCCGAGCCGACCGCCGCCGAGATCACCAACGGCAACACGGTCCGCCAGTCGGGTTTGATCTTGATCGCGTACGTGATCGAACTGGTGGCGGTGCCCCACACCGAGGAAACCTTGTTCGTGCCCAGGATCGCGGCCGGCGGCGTGTCGGGCGGCAACGCGATGAGCAGAGCCGGCAGCTGGATCAACCCCCCGCCGCCCACCACGGCGTCGACCCACCCCGCACTGAAGGCGGCGAGCACCAGCATCGCCACCACCCAGGGCGCGACGTCCAGACCGTCCACCTAGACGTCGTCGAGGTCCGAGTGGCCGTGCACGATCGCCACGATCCGGCCCGCCGCCTCGGCGACATCGACGTCGGTCCGCTCACCGGACCGGCGGTCCCGGATCTCGACCTGCCCGGCCGCCAGACCGCGCCCGACTACGACGATGGTCGGCATCCCGAGGATCTCGGCATCCGCGAACTTGACCCCCGGGCTGGCCGTGCGATCGTCGAGCAGTACCGCAATTCCGGCGTCGTCGAGCTCCTGGCCCAGCTCGAGGGCGGCTAGCAGCACCGCCTCGTCCTTGCCGGTGGCCACCAGTTGCACGTCGAAGGGCGCCAGCTCCCGCGGCCAGCACAGACCCTTCTCGTCGCAGGTGTTCTCCGCCACCGCGGCGACCGCGCGCGAGACCCCGATGCCGTAGGAGCCCATGGTCACCGTGACCAGCTTCCCTTCTCGGTCCAACACCTTGAGTCCGAGCGCCTCGGAGAACTTCCGGCCGAGCTGGAAGATGTGACCCATCTCGATGCCCCGGGCGAGGGTCAGCGCTCCGGAGCCGTCGGGGGCGAGATCACCCTCGCGGATCTCGGCCACATCGAGCGTCCCGTCGGGTGTGAAGTCGCGTCCGCAGACCAACTCGAAGACGTGCCGGCCCGGTTGGTTGGCCCCGGTGAGCCAGCGCGTGCCGGACACCACCCGCGGGTCGACCAGATAGCGGATGCCCGACTCCGACTCCGCGCCCAGGGCCGTTGGACCGATGTAGCCCTTGACCAACTGCGGGTGCGCGGCGAAGTCGTCGTCGGTGAACGGCTCGGCCTCGGCCGGGGCCAGCTGCGCCTCCAGCCGCTTCAGGTCCACCTCCCGATCACCCGGCAGTCCGACGACCAGCGGGTTGCGGCTGCCGTCCACGGCGCGCACGATCACCACTACGTTCTTGAGGGTGTCCGACGCCGACCAGGCCCGGTCGGGCCGCGGGTGGTGCGCGTTGGCGAAGTCGACCAGGGTCGTGATGGTCGGCGTGTCCGGGGTGTCCTCGATGTGAGCCGCCGGGGCGTCGTCGAACGGCACCGGTTCGGGCGGCGCCAGCCGCACCGCCTCGACGTTGGCCGCATACCCCCCGGCCGAGCGGACGAAGGTGTCCTCCCCGTTCTCGGCAACGGCGAGGAACTCCTCGCTGGATGATCCGCCCATGGCGCCCGACACGGCGTGCACGATGACGTACTCGAACCCGAGCCGATTGAAGATCTTGACGTAGGCGTCCCGGTGCAGGTCGTAGGACTTCTGCAGCCCGGCGTCGTCGATGTCGAAGGAATAGGAGTCCTTCATCACGAACTCGCGGCCGCGCAGGATGCCCGCGCGTGGCCGGGCTTCGTCGCGGTACTTGGTCTGGATCTGGTACAGCGAGAGCGGCAGATCCTTGTACGAGGAATACAGGTCCTTCACCAACAGGGTGAACATCTCTTCGTGGGTGGGCCCGAGCAGGTACTCGGCCCCCTTGCGATCCGCCAGCCGGAAGATGTTCGGGCCGTACTCCGTCCACCGCCCCGTCGCGTCGTACGGCTCCTTCGGCAGCAGCGCCGGGAAGTGAACTTCCTGAGCGCCGATCGCGTCCATCTCCTCGCGGACGATCCGCTCCACGTTTCGGAGCACCCGCCAACCGAGCGGCAGCCAGCTGTAGATGCCTGGAGCCGCCCGCCGGATGTAACCGGCCCGGACCAGCCAACGATGGGACGGGACCTCGGCGTCGGTCGGATCGTCGCGCAGCGTGCGGACGAAGAGTTCCGACATTCGGGTGATCACGGCGGACCTTTCTGGGCTCTGGTCTGGTTCTGGGCGAAGAGGGCGCAGCTGCGACGACCCACCATATCCACCGGGCGGCTGGACGCCGGACCGGAATTCGGAGGCGGTCTGTCGGTGTTGCGTGAGACGTTGGGGCGGTAGTTGCTCAACAGGAGGTGTGGCAGTGCAGACCGTGCGATGGCCCCGGGCGCTGCGGCCGTTCGGGTCCGATCAGTTCCGGATCCTCGCGCTGGCGGTGACGATGTCGCTGCTCGGCGCTGGGGTGTGGCTGGTGGCGGTCGTCTGGCAGGTCATCGAGCTCGATGGCGGGCCGGCGGATCTGTCCCTGGTCGCCACGGGGGCCAGTCTGGGGCTCGTGGCGGCGGTGCTGTTCGGCGGCGTCGCGGCTGACCGCATCCCGCAGAAGCGCATTCTGGTGGCGACGGAGATCACCAAGGCCATAGCCATCGGGCTGGCCGCAGTGCTGGCCAGTACCGGCGCGGTGCAGATCTGGCACCTGGCCGTGGTGTCGCTCGTGCTCGGCATCGCGGACGGATTCTTCTACCCGGCCTACTCCGCGCTGTTGCCCTCGGTGCTGCCCCCCGACCAGCTGCTTGCGGCCAACGGCATCGAGGGCATGTTGCGGCCGACGGTCATGCAGGCCGCCGGTCCGGCCCTGGCCAGCGCTGTGATCGCGGTCGGCTCGCCGGGCCTGGCCATGGTGCTGGTGGCGGGGGCCCAGCTGCTGGCCGTGGTCGGGCTGCTCGTGTTCAAGACCACCTCACTGAGCCGGGACCTGGGGGGTGACCCGGGCGCCCGGGCGCACCCGCTCCGGGCGGCGGTGACCGATCTGGCCGATGGTGTCCGCTACCTGGTGCGGACGCCGTGGCTGCTCGGGACGCTGTTGTTCGCCACCGTCCTGGTGTTGTTGATCATGGGTCCGATCGAGGTGCTGCTGCCGTTCGCCGTCCGGGATCAGACCGGCGGCGGTCCCGGGGCATTCGCCCTCGCCATCGGCGCGTTCGGCGTGGGCGGAGCCATCGGTTCACTGGTGGTGGCCTCGCTGCCGCTGCCCCGGCGCTACCTCAGTCTGATGGTGATGTTCTGGGGGGCCGGCTCCTTGCCGTTGGCCGTGGTCGGGCTCACCGGGGAGTTATGGGTGATGGCGGCCGCGTTGTTCGTGGTCGGGTTCGCCTTCTCGAGTGGGCAAGTGCTGTGGGGAACCCTGCTGCAGCGACGGGTGCCGTTGGCCATGCTGGGCCGCGTGTCCAGCCTCGACTTCTTCGTCTCCTTGGCCCTGATGCCGGTCTCGATGGCACTGGCCGGTCCGATCGCGGAGGTCACCGGGCTGACTCCCGCGTTCCTCGTCGCCGGGTTGGTGCCGGTGCTGCTGGCGGTGATCACGATCCTGGTCGCGCGGATGCCGGCCGACGAGGTCGCCCATCCGCTCGACGCGGCCCTCGGCAGCTCTCAACACGACACCGCACGCGAGCCGACGCCGGTCGGTGGGATCGGGTCAGATGAGAGCCGTCACCGTGGGTCCGCCGCGTAGCGGTGGAAGAACTCGACCATGGCGATCACGGTGCGCCGGATCTCGTCGATGACCACCCGCTCGTTGGGGGCATGCAGATTGCACTGCATGTCCTCGGCACCGAATAGGAGGACCTCCGCATCGGGCACCGCACGGTGCAGGCCGTTGACCAGCGGGATCGCTCCACCGCTGCCGATCTCGATCGCCTCCGATCCCCAGGCGGCGGTCAGCGCGGCCCGGGCGGCTCGGTAAGCCGGTCCTCCGGCGGTGGCCTCGAAGCCGGTTCCCACCCCACCGCGCTCCACCGTGAGCGTCAGCCCAAACGGTCGGAGCGCCTCCAGATGGCGGACCAACGCGTCCTGCGCTTCCCGGGCGTCCTGGCGCGGATGGACCCGCAGGTTGATCTTGGCCCGCACGTACGGGACGACCGCATTGACCGCACCCTCCACGGCCGGTACGTCCATGCCCACGACCGTGAGCGCGGGACCGGACCAGAGCCGGTCGGCGATCGAGCCGCTGCCGAACAGCGGCGTGTCCGGGGCGATCCCAGTCATGATCTTGAACTCGGCCTCGTCGATCGGCGCGGGCCCGGGCCAGCTCTCGTCGCGCAATCCGGACACCGCGACGTCGCCGTTCTCATCGTGCAGCGTGGCCAGAGCCTGCGTCATGGCGATCAGGGCATCGGGGGCAGGGCCGCCGTATTCGCCGCTGTGTTTGGGTTCCGCGAGAGTGCGCAGCGATACGATGACGTCCGCGGTGCCGCGTAGTGCAGTCGTGAACGTCGGAACCCCCGGCTCGATGTTGCCCATGTCGGCGATCACCATCGCGTCGCAGCCGAACAGCTCGGGGTGATCGGCCGGATAGGTGTCGAAGGGGCTGCCCCACTCCTCCTGGCCCTCGAAGACGATCTTGAGGGTTACCGGCGGCCGGCCGACCCCCAGGCTCCGAAGAGCCCTCAGCGCGCCGACTTGTGAGATCACGTTGGATTTGTCGTCGGCCACCCCGCGGCCGTAGATCATTCCGTCGATCTCCGTGGGCTCGAACGGCTTGGTCCGCCACCGCGATTCGTCGCCCGCCGGCTGCACGTCGTAGTGGGCGTAGAGCAGGACCGTCGGAGCACCGGGCGGCCCGGGCACCGACGCCATGATGATCGGGGAGGTGTCGGGGAGGTCGAGACGATCGATCTGCTCGACACCGGCGTCGTGCAGCAGACCAACGATGAGGTCGTGAGCCTCGATCACCCGAGCCCTGTCGAAGCCGTCGAAGGCGATGGAGGGGATCGCCGTCAGCTGCTTGAGGTCGGCGACCAGCTGCGGCATCAGTTGATCGACGGTACGTTCGAGTTCGCTCATGCGCCCATCCTGACGGCCTCAGTAGTGGATGGTGGCGAACTCGCCCACGTCCACGAACCCGACACGGCGATACGTGGCCACCGCCGGATGGTTGAAGTCGTTCACGTACAGCGACACGGTGGGGGCGGTCTGGCGAGCCAGCTCCACCACGGCCGCCATGGCTGACGCGGCCCGGCCCTGGCCCCGCAGTTCCGGATCCAGCCAGACGCCCTGTACCTGGCAGACCGAGCCGGCGACGGAGCCGATGTCCGCCTTGAACAGCACCCGGCCGCCTTCGATCAGCCCGAAGGCTCGTCCTGAGGTGATCAATTGCCGAACGTAGAAGCGGTAGCCGGCCGGCTTGCCCTGTTCCGGAGAGACTCCGACCTCTTCGGTGTACATCTTGACGGCGGCCTCGTGGTAAGCATCCCAGTGCTCGAGGGTGACCCGCCGTACGCGGCGATCGGGGGCGACGGGTGGCGTGCGGTCGACGGCCATCACCGGTTGCCGGGGCCGCACGTCGCGTACGGTCGACCAGGGTGTGCCCCAACGCTTCGACAGCGTGCGCCAGAGCGTCAACGCGGCCTGCGACGGCCCGACGATCGAGTAGCACATCCGCTCCGGGCCGGCGAACTCCGACCAGGCGCCGATGGCTTCGGCGTCGGCGTTCACCGGGACGAGGTTGGCCCCGGCGTGACACAGCGACCGCAGAACACCGTCCCGCTCGAAACCCCAGACGGGGCAGCCCAGGCTGCCCGCCTCCAGGCCGGCGCTGTGGACCCGGGAGCTGACGAAGACGTTCTCCACCGGGTTGAGGGCGAGCACCCGCATCGCGGCGGGCAGGTCGGCCCGGTCCAGGACGCGCACTCCCCGGGGATGGCGACGGGTCAGCGCCCCGGCCCGGTGACCCTGCGTCATGTCAACCGACGCGTACTTCGGGGGCGCCTTCCCCAGCCGGCATCCCGTCGGCCAGGCGCATGGCTTCTTCGATCAACGTCTCGACGATCTCACTCTCCTTGACCGTCTTGATCACTTCGCCCCGGACGAAGATCTGCCCCTTGCCGTTACCGGAGGCGACTCCCAGGTCGGCCTCGCGAGCCTCACCGGGACCGTTGACCACGCAGCCCATCACGGCGACCCGCAGCGGGACCTCGAGGCCTTCCAGTCCGGCCGTCACCTCGTCGGCCAGCGTGTAGACGTCGACCTGAGCCCGCCCGCAGGACGGGCAGGAGACGATCTCCAGCTTGCGTGGTCGCAGGTTGAGCGACTCCAGAATCTTGATGCCGACCTTGACCTCTTCGACCGGCGGCGCCGACAAGGAGACCCGGATGGTGTCCCCGATGCCCTTGGCGAGCAGAGCGCCGAAGGCGACCGCCGACTTGATCGTTCCCTGGAAGGCGGGTCCGGCTTCGGTCACCCCCAGGTGCAGGGGATACTCGCAAGCCTCGCTCAACAATTCGTAGGCGCGGACCATGACCACGGGGTCGTTGTGCTTGACCGAGATCTTGAAGTCGCGGAAGCCGTGCTCTTCGAACAAGCTGGCCTCCCAGAGCGCGGACTCGACCAGCGCCTCGGGCGTCGCCTTCCCGTACTTGGCCAGCAGACGCTTGTCCAGCGAGCCGGCGTTGACCCCGATCCGGATGGAGGTGCCGCGATCGGCGGCGGCCTGCGCGATCGCCTTGACCTGGTCGTCGAAGGCCCGGATGTTGCCGGGATTGACCCGTACGGCCGCGCAGCCGGCGTCGATCGCGGCGAAGACGTACTTGGGCTGGAAGTGGATATCGGCGATCACCGGGATCTGCGACTTGGTCGCGATGGCCGGCAGGGCCTCGGCGTCGTCCTGACTCGGCACGGCCACCCGCACGATGTCGCATCCGGTCGCGGTGAGTTCGGCGATCTGCTGCAGCGTCGCGTTGATGTCGGACGTCAGTGTGGTGGTCATCGACTGCACGCTGATCGGCGCGTCGCCGCCGACGTCGACCTTGCCGACCTTGATCCTGCGCGTCGGTCGGCGCGCAGCGAGGGTGGGCGGCGGCATCGGGGGGATGCCGAGATCGATACTCATCGGGGCCATTCTGGTTGGAGTGTACGGCCGGCTCAACTGACTGCCGGCAGTCCAGGGTAGCCCGCAGGGAACGGCAGCAGATGACGGCGGCTAGCTGCCGGTGGCTTGCTTCAGCGCATCGCGCAGAAGTCCTTCGGCCCACAGGCTCGAGGCATCGGCATCGTTCCGAGGTGACCCGGGGTCGAGGCGCCAAGCGATGTGGCCGTCCGGCCGAACCAACCACGCTGGGCCGTCTGCTCATCCCGACCCATTTGACTAGACTATCAGTTTAGTCAATACGTCGAGAGACAAGTCAATAGGATGGCCGGATGAACGCTGCTGCGTCGTCCCGCCGGTACGGGTCAGCGGTGCGGGCCGATCAGGCCCGACGCACTCGGCGGCAGGTCGTTGAGGCGGCCCTGGTGCTGTTCGCCGACCGGGGCTTCGGATCCACCACGATCAGCGCTATCGCTGAGGCGGCGGGCGTCAGCCGGAAAACGATCTTCGATTCAGTCGGCGGCAAGGTGCAGTTGGTCAAGCTCGGCTACGACTTCGCCATCACGGGGGATGACGAGGCGATCCCCCTGGCGGAGCGTGAGGTGATCAGCCAGTTGATGGCGGAGCCCGATCCGCACCGGATGGTGGCAGGTTTCGCCGAACTGGTGACCACCATCAACGGCCGGATCGCCACGGTCTATCGCGTGCTGCAGGGGGCGGCGGAAGACGATCCAGAAGCACGCGAGCTCTTCGAGACGCTCCAAGACCAACGCCGTTCGTCGATGGAATGCCCGATGCTCCGGCTCAGCGGGACCGATTCGCTCCGTCCAGGACTTTCCGCGGCCCGGGCCGCGGACCTGCTGTGGCTCTACACCGACCCGACGCTGTACGGGCAGCTGGTGCACCGCTGCGGATGGTCGGTGGACGAGTTCCGGGACTGGCTGGCGGCGACGTTCCAGGAGCAGCTGCTCCGATCGAGCTAGAAGAGTTTGATCGGGTCGATCAGGTCGGCCAGAATCAACACCACACCGGAGACCAAGATCAGGCCGCCGACGGCGTATGCGACCGGCAACATCTTGGCCGTGTCCACGTATCCCGGATCGGGGCGGCCGAAAACCCTCGCCAGCCAGCGCTTCAGCCCCTCGTAGAGAGCGCCGGCAATGTGCCCTCCGTCAAGCGGCAGCAGCGGGACGAAGTTGAACAACGCGACGAACAGGTTCACCGAGCCGAGGAGCGTGACACCGACGGCGAGCTTGTTGGTGTTCTCGATCTGATCGGTCGACGCCACCTCGCCGGCCGCTCGGGACGCACCCACGATGCTCATCGGTCCGTAGATGTCGCGCGGCTGCCCGGTGATCAGGTTGTACGCCGTATTGACCACCTTGACCGGGAAGGCGATCAGGGCCCGCGCCGTCTGCTGCGTCATCTCCCACATGTCCTGCAGGACCACGATCGGGCCGCCGCGCTCCCGCTCGACCACGGGCTCGACCCCGAAGAAGCCGGCGGCGACGCGCTTGCCCGGATCCCAGCGGTCAACCACCCCGTTGATGACCGTGTTCACGGTATTCAGTTGCACGGTCTGGCCGGCGCGCTCGACGGTGATCTGGGCGGGGCCGTCCAGGTTCCCGCGGATCGCCTCGCTCATCTGCTCCCAGGAGTCGATCGGGCGCCCGTTGAAGGCCACCACCGTGTCACCGGGTTGAATACCCGACAGGTACGCCGGCGTCTTCGGCTTGCCGGCACAACTCCGGTCGGTCGCATCCGCGGCGACGATGCACTCCTGCACCCGATTCACCGTCAGCTGGGAGCGATACACCCCGTACGTCGCGGTGACCCCGAACAGCAGCGCGAACGCCAGCAGCAGGTTCATGGTCGGGCCGCCGGCCATGATGATCAGCTTCTGCCAGGTCTTCTTCTGGTAGAACAGCCGCCCATCGTCCTCGGGCTGGATGGTCTCCCACTCCGCTGACCGGGCGTTGTCGGCCATCGACTGGAAGATGCCGGTGCGAGCCGCGCGCACCTGCCCCGGATGATCCGGGGCCGGCGGGTACATGCCGACCAGGCGGACGTACCCGCCCAGCGGAATGGCCTTGACGCCGTACTCGGTTTCGCCGATCCGGCGCGACCACAGCGTGCGGCCGAATCCGACGAAGTACTGGGTGGTCTTGACGTTGAAGAGCTTGCCGGGAACGAGATGACCGATCTCGTGCAGAGCGATGGAGGCCATCACCAGGGCGAAGAACAACACCGCCCCGGAGAGGTAGACCAGGATGTCCACGCCCTACCCTTTCGCCACCAGACTCTGTGCCAGCTCCCGGGCCCGTCGGCGGGCCCACCGATCGGCCGCCAGCAACCGCTCGAGGTCCAGATCGGCATTCGCGACCAACCGTGAGGATACGTCGCCGTCGGTAATCGGCCCGGGGCTCGCCGCAGGCGGTGTCCTGAGCCTGTCGAGAGGGTCCGACGTGTGTTCGTCCAGCACGGTTGCCACGATGTCGAGGATGTCGAGGAAGCGGATCTCGCGGTCGTGGAAGGCGTCGACACAGACCTCGTTGGCGGCGTTGAACACCGCCGGAGCGCTCCCGCCCCAGCGGCCAGCGCTCCGGGCGAGTTCGACCGCCGGGAACGCCTGGTGGTCCAGCGGCTCGAACGTCCAGCTCGACGCTTCGCTCCAGTCACAGGGTCGGGACACCTGCGCCAGCCGGTCGGGCCAACTGAGACCGAGCGCGATGGGCAGCTTCATGTCCGGCGGCGAGCATTGGGCCAGGGTGGCGCCGTCCACGAACTGCACCATCGAGTGCACCATCGACTGCGGATGAACGACCACGTCGATCCGGTCGAGCTCCACCCCGTAGAGCAGGTGCGCTTCCAGCAGCTCCAGGCCCTTGTTGACCAGGGTGGCGGAGTTGGTGGTGATCACCCGACCCATGTCCCAGGTGGGGTGGGCGAGGGCCTGCTCCGGTGTGACGTCAGCCATCTCGTCGCGGGTCCGACCCCGGAATGGACCACCGCTCGCGGTCAGGATGAGCCGGTCGACCTCGGCGGCGCTGCCGCCTCGTAGGCACTGGGCCAACGCGGAGTGCTCGGAGTCGACGGCCACCAACTGCCCCTCCCGAGCGGCGCCGACCACCAGCGGACCGCCGACCACCAGCGACTCCTTGTTGGCCAGGGCCAGCACGCTGCCCGCCGCCAGGGCTGCGAGGGTGGCCGACAACCCAGCCGACCCGGTGATCGCGTTGAGGACCACGTCGCAGTCCAACCCGGCCACCTCGGTGGCCGCGTCCGGACCGGCCACGATGCGGGGCAGCCGGGTCCGGCCGAACGCCCAGCCGCGGCGTTGTGCCTCGGCGTACAGGGCGAGTTGCAGGTCCTGCACCGCAGTCGCCCGGGTCACCCCGACGACGGAGGCCTCGGTGTCCAGCACCTGCTGGGCCAACAGCTCGACCTGCCCGCCGCCCGCGGCCAACCCGACGACCCGGAACTTGTCCGGCCGATCCGCGATGACCTCCATGGCCTGGGTTCCGATGGATCCGGTGCTGCCCAGGATGACGACGTTCCGCACCGGCCCAGTCTCGCAGGTTCCCGGCATCGGATGGCGGTGCGCAAGGTTGGCGCCCTGTGGCAGGTTTGGCGCCCTGTCGTACGGGGGCAAACCCTGCGACGGGGCGCAAGGTTCGGCGGCCCGGTGCACCCTGCGCGCGGGCGCCATCCACAACTTTCGCGGCGCCGGTGGTGCTGGAAGGCTATCCATTTGTGAGCTGATCTGGTGGCACGCGTCCTGCTCAGCCGTGAGCTCATCGAGCACGGGTAGCCGTGCACGGTCTCCCGATCTGGCACGACCAACTGTCCAGGGCCCAGGTGAGCCGAGACCGCCGCGGCGGCGGCAAGGTGCGCCGTTACTCGAAGGTGCACGGCGCGTCCCTTCCCGCGGAAGACGTCACCGTCGACGGCTTCCGGGTCACGAGCCTCGCTCGGACGGTGCTGGATCTGGCCTGCTCACTGCCGATGGAACGGTCTGTTCCGATCGGAGATGCCGCGCTGCGTCAAGGGTTGGACCCGGTCGAACTGGCGGCCCTGCTGGCGCGCTCGTCGGGACGTCATGGCATCGGCCGGGCGCGCCGCGCCGTACCGTTTCTCGATCGTCGCAGTGAGAGTACCGGCGAGTCCTTCAGTCGGGTGGTCTTCCACCAGCAGGGCGTACCGCCGCCGCAACCCCAATTCGAGGTCTTCGGTCCGACGGGCGAACTGGTCGGGCGGGCCGACTTCGGTTGGGAGGAACGACGCACGCTCGGTGAGTTCGACGGCCGAGTGAACTACGGCCGGCTCCTGAATCCCGGCCAGCGTCTCGACCGCGCCTTCGCACGCGGCGCCCGGACCGGCTGACCTTTCGCCGGCGGAACTTTGCTCCCCTTCGCCCTTCTTGCACCCTCTCGTCGGGGGTGCGAACACTACGAAAGGTCGCAGATTTCCGTGCCCTAGGCTCGACCGGTGACCACCCAGCTCCCCCGCAGTACGCCCAGCGCCCAGGGCATCGACCCCGCCGGCGTGACCGCATTCCTGGACGCCATCGACGCGGCATCGGACATCGAGCTGCACAGCCTGATGATCATCCGCCACGGGCAGGTTGTCGCCGAGGGCTGGTGGTCACCGTACGGGCCTGATCGGGTGCACCTGCTCTACTCGCTGAGCAAGAGCTTCACCTCGACGGCGGCGGGCTTCGCGGTCGACGAGGGCCTGCTGGACCTGGACGCAACCGTCCTCTCCCATTTCCCGGAGTTCGACGCCGACATCACCGATCCGCGCAGCCGCGCGATGCGGGTCCGCCACATCGCAGCGATGGCCAGCGGCCACACCGAGGAGACTCTCGAGCGGGCCGTGCGGCTGGATCCCCGGGAGCCGGTTCGCGGGTTCCTGCTCATTCCGCCGGACCGCGAGCCGGGAACCGTCTTCGCCTACAACCAGCCCTGCACCTACGCCCTGGCCGCGATCGTCCAGCGGCTCACCGGGCAGACCCTGGTCGAGTTTCTCCGGCCGCGGTTGCTCGAGCCGCTCGGCATCGGCCCGTACGCCTGGCAGGAGTATCCACCCGGCCGCAACCTCGGCTTCAGTGGTCTGCACGCCACCACTGACGCCATCGCCAAGCTCGGCCTCCTGTACCTCCAACGGGGCTTCTGGAACGGCCGGCGGCTGCTCAGCGACCCGTGGATCAGCGAGGCGACCCGGCGCCAGGTGGCCAACCCGAAGGAGCCGAACCCGGACTGGCGCCAGGGGTACGGCTTCCAGTTCTGGATGGCGCGGCACGGTTACCGCGGGGATGGCGCGTACGGCCAGTTCTGCGTGATCCTGCCCGAGCACGACACCGTGATCGCCACGACGGCGGACACAGCCGACATGCAGGGCGTTTTGGATGCGATCTGGACCCATCTCCTGCCGGCCATCGGAGGTGCTGCTCGAGAGCCGAACCCGGCCGATCACCGGCTCGCCGACCGACTGACCACGGCGGCCCTGCCGGCCGTGAGCGGCGAACCTCATCCGGCCGAGGCGGCCGACTGGGACGGACGGCGATTCGCCGCGCCGCAGCAACGGGTCGTCGGACTCCGCACGCTCGACGAGGTGGCGCTCGAGCGATCCGGCGACGACTGGATCCTCCGTCTCCTGGAGGCCGAGGGAAAGATCGCCTGTCGCCTCGAACACGGCACCTGGTCGGTCAGTGACGGTGACGAAACCGGCGCCGGGGTGACCGTGGCGGCCAGTGGCGGCTGGATCGGGCCCACGACGTTCCGCGCCGAGGTGATCTTTCTGGAGACGCCGCATCGGCTGCGGATCGACTGCTCGCTGGCCGGCGACACCTTCGTCGCGGACTGGCGGACGACGCCGCTGCATGTCGGATCCCTGGCGCAGTTGCGCCAGCCGGTGCCCGGCGTGCCTCTGGTCGCGCTCTGACCTGGAGCTGCGACCGAATTCTGGCTAGGTGCCTGTCAAGCGACAATCGCAGGATTGATCACTTCTTCTTGCGCGACTTGGCCGATGCGCGATTGTTCGCCTTCTGGATCGCCGACACGAGCTCGGTCTTCGACATCTTGGAGCGCCCGGCGACATCGAGCTTCCTGGCTACCTCGTACAGATGCTGCTTGGACGCGTTGGCGTCGACTCCGCCGGCCGTCTTCCGGTTGGTGTTCCGGCCGCCCTCGGCTTGCGCGTCGGAGGGGCCCTTCTTGCCCTTGGCCTTCTTCTCCCAGTGATCCCCGATCTTCTCGTGGGTGTGCTTCAGGGCTGCGAATCCGACCTGGTGGGCACGTTGCGCGTCGCCGTACTGCTTCAGCGCCGCGTCGTGCGCCTTGGCGAAGGTGCGTTGCGCCTTCTTGCCCGAGTTCTGCAGGGTGCTGGGCAGTTCGCTTTTCTTGGGCTTGCCGGACTTGGTGGTCTTGGGCATCTCACTCCTTGCGTTCGACGGACACGGTGAATCCTCGCGTACGGAGCCGGGCGGCCAAGGAGGGGCCGAGGGCAGTCATCGGGGTGAGCACACCGGCTCGCTCGCCAAGATCATCGCAGACCAAGCAGAGACCAGACTCGCCGAGCATGACCGCCGTCCCGTCGTAGCCCGGGTCGAGGTCGGCACCGATGGTCGCACGATAGTCCCGACCGGTCGTGGTCGTGGCCTCGATCTCGACCCGGAACCGGCCGTCCTGCCGGCTTTTTGCGCTCGGCCCCTGTCCTGGATCGGGCAGTAGCCGGTCGAGCACCGCTCGGGTCGGCCCGAACCACATGCCGGCCATCAACGCAGCGCCACCCACGGCGACACTCGTCGCCCGCAACAGTCCCGGGATCCCGCGTCCGCTGTCGACCACCTCCCGGTAACGGAACTCCCGGCCGTACGACCAGTCCGCCAAGAAGTTGCTGCGCATGACGATCTGCCGGTTGTAACCACCCATCACGAACGGTGCGGACCACGGATCGTCGGGGCCGTCGCGGCCGATGCCCAGCGGTCCGCGACTCGTGCCGGGCTCGGATCCGTACAACCGTCCCGAGGGGTCGTCCACCAGCGCCTGCGGGTCCGAGGTGAGCCCGCGAGCGGCTTCGTCCTGCTCCCCCTCGAGGATCTGCTGACGCAAGGAGTCGATCGTGCCGCCGCTGATACCGCCCCGGAGGCTGCGGACGTGCAGGACCGCCTCGACCAATCCGCCCTCGCCCTCAGCAGCGGCCTGCCTCGCGATCAGCCCTACTCCCAGATCGGAGGGGACCGAGTCGAAGCCGCAGGAGTGGACGATCTTGGCTCCGGTCTGCTGCGCACGTTCGTCGGCCGCCTCGATGCTCCGGTGGACGAACAGGGTTTCCCCGCTCAGATCGGCGTAGTGGGTCCCGGCCTCGGCGCAGGCACTGACCAAGGGCAGACCGCAACGAAGGTAGGGCCCGGCCGCGGAGACGACGACCCGAGCGCGTTCGGCCAACCGGCGGGCCGCCGTGGCGTCGGTGACCTCGACGGTGATCAGCGGCCAGTTCTGGACCGTGCTGGGAAGCTCGCCGCGAGCGGCGGCCAGCCGATCGGCCGATCGTCCGGCAAGCCCGATGCGCAACCCGGCCGGCGCGTACTGCGCCAGGTGCGCGGCCGCGAGCCGGCCGACGAACCCGGTTGCCCCGACCAGGATGAGGTCGAAGTCGCGCACCCCAGAGTCACTCATCCGGTTCACCCTAGTTGCGCGGCGGCTGCTGACGGCTCGTCACCTCCCGAAGCCCGATCCCGGCGGTGGACGGGGCCACCTACCCTCACCGAAGGCGGGGGGCTCAACGAGGACCGAGCCCGGTGCGGCCGTCGATCAGTTCGCGCGCGATATCGAGATGTCCGGCGTGCCGAGCGGTCTCCTCGATCACGTGCAGCAGCACGCCGCGGACAGTGGTCACCTCGCCCAGGAGCTCGTCGGGCTGCAGCGTGATCGGGTCGTTCACGTCGAAGTCGGCCAAGATCCGATCCGAGCGGTCGGATTCGGCGCGGTACAGCGCCACGGCTTCGGCCAGCGTCACCGGCTCGTCCGGCCGAACCGGAGTGTGCGCGGGATCACCCGCCAAGGTGAAAACGAACCAGTGCCGCTCGACCCCACTGAGATGGACGATCAGGTCGAACGGCGTCCAGGCACTCGGCACCACACCCCGTTTCGCATCCGCCTCAGACATTCCATCGACGACGGCGAGGGCGGCGGCGCGATTCGCGGCGAGGAAATGCAGCAGGGCGGCACGTTCGGAGACGTCGGGCGCGGTGGTCATGGACCCACCGTAGGCAGCGGCGCCGACTCAGCGGTCGAGGTGAGGCAACCCGAACAGCGGTGCGATCCACGAGTTGTAGAGCCAGAATGCGATGAGCAGTACGCCGACGATCGACCAGAACCCCCACGTCCGACGGCGCAGGCGTCGGCCCTTCTCCGCCACGGTGTTGCTGGCCGTCTGCGGCTTTCCGTCGCCGGCGAAGGCGAACACGGGTGGCTGACTGGGCGGCGCTGCGGGAGCCGGGGCGGGTGGTGTGGCCGGTGACAGGGCGCCGGCACCGTCGGATCCCAACACGAAGCCGGGGAACAACTGGAAGCCGGTGGACTCCGCCGACTGGCGCGGCGTCTCGACCGCGCCCGCGTTCCGGTCGTCGGTTCCCGGGCGGGAGGTTGCGGACCCGCTGGTGGCGTCGGATTCGAGCAGAGCGAAGTCGTCGCGGTACCGGGCGGTACGACGAACCGTCCGGGCGATGACGGTCTCGACCAGCTCCTGGAGCCACTCGTAGGTGGCCGGACTCAGCAGGTCGAAACGGGCCCCGTAGCAGAACATCGTGTCGTCGATGATCTCCACGTCGAAGGTGCCGAGGCGGTCGATGAACAGCGCCATCAGGTCGGGGGCGAAGATCTGGAATGCGTCCCGACCGTAGTCGCTCGGCGCGTACAGGGTGAATGCCGTGTCGAACTCACCGCCGAGCGTCAGCTTCTGGTCGCCGACGAGGTCGATCGGCAGATTGGACGCCCGGATGCCGAACACGCTCCGATTGTTGGCCTTCGCGTCGAGCAGCAGGTGGGGAAGTCGGCGGTCGAGCTGGATCGCGACGTACCCCCATCCGTAGACCCGGACGTGATCGTTGTCCTGCCCACGCACGACGTAGCGGTAGTTGCCGATCTCCACCGTCCGGCCCGACGTCGTGGTCAGCCGCCGCTCGACGGTCCGGTCGGTTCCGGCGCCGAAGATCACCCCCGGGTACGACGCTGTCTCGTCGTGGCCGTACCGCAGTCCGTTGGTGCCGGCGAAGCCGACGAGGCGGTACGCGGCCTCCCACCACCAGCGGGGAACAAGGAGCGAGCGAATCACGAACACGAGGCGGATCAGTGCCACGGCCACCCCGAACAAGATCAGCGCGACGAAGCCGACGACCACCAGATTCAGCGGGAAGGGTGCCTCGAACGTGAAGCGCCACACGGCAGCGATCAGGTCGGGTCCGCCGACGACCGCGACGAAGATCAAACCCGCGACCGGGATGACGACCGGGAGGAGCTGAGCGATGACCTGGCTCGCCGCTGGCTGTGGAAAACCGGTCGTCATCACGTGCCACGGTTTGTTCGTGGCCTTGGAGTCGGTGATGAAGGCGTCGAGCTGCTGGCGGTCGACGGGCCGGGTCAGCGGATCGTAGTCGAGCCGCCCGGTCGGTCGGTGTGGCGGACCTGCGTTGTGACTCGGCGTCATGGCATTCCCCCCTCGGCTCGCTCGGTGTGGCGGCCGATGACCGCACGGTAGAACCCGGACCGGTCGCTCCGCCACCGATCCGAGGAGATCGGGTTCCCCGTCACAGATACCTGTTCCCCTGGCGCGTCTACGATCAACGGCATGGAGCTGCTGCCGCTCACGTTCGCCAGCGGCTGGACGAGCGGCATCAATGCGTACTTGACCGTGCTGATCCTCGGCCTCCTGGGCCGGTTCGGCGGCTTCGAGGACGTTCCGGCCGGATTGCAGCGTACCGATGTGCTCGTCGTCGCCGGCATCCTCGCACTGGTGGAGTTCGTGGCGGACAAGATCCCGTACGTCGACTCGGCCTGGGACGTGATCTCGACCGTCATCCGGCCCGTGGCCGGCGCGGTCATCGGCGCGCTCATCGCGGGCGCGAACGGTGATCTGCTGACCCTGGCCCTGGCGGCCGTCGGCGGGACCACCGCTCTGGTCAGCCACCTCGTCAAGAGCAGTCTGCGGTTGGCGATCAACACCTCACCGGAGCCGGTGACGAACATCGGGGCGTCGCTGGCCGGCGACGTCTCGGTGGCCGGAGTCGCGTCGCTCGCCGTGCTGTTCCCGATCGCGGCTGCCGTCATCGCCGGCATCCTGTTGATCATCGGCATCGTGGTGGCCTGGTTCGCCCTGAGCCGGATCCGCCGCGGCTGGCGAGCGTTCCGCCGCTGGATGTCGCGCCAGCAGGAGCCGAATCGGGTTCGGTGATTCCTGCACGGTCTCCGGCTCCTTGCATGGGGCACACACCGTGCAGGAAGCCGAAAACCCTGCAGAAAGTCAATCGGCGGCTGCCGCAGTGTTCATTCCTCACATTCTGACGAGCTGCGGTGACCGCCGGCTTGGATGTTTCGGCGCTCCTCGGCCAGCCAGCCGGTCGGGCTGGTTCCGGTGAGTGCGGCGAAGTCCCGGTCGAGGTGGGCGTGATCATAGAACCCGGCCTGCAGGGCGATCGACGTGAGATCGACCCGCCCGCCCTGACCCACCACCTCGGTGATCAGCTGCTTGGCATGGTCGAAACGCATCAGCCGGCTGACCTGCTTCGGGCTCATCCCGAGTTCGCGTCCGAACACCGACCGCAGCTGCCGTGAACTGAGACCAACGTGCTTCGACAGGGCGTCCATGGATCCCGTGCCCCGGAAACGGGCCATCCAGGTCCAGGCCTCGATCACGTCCGGTCGAGGCGGGCCGAGCCGCCGGTCGCCGACCCGACTCCGGAGATAGGCCTGCACCAACCGGAACCGCTCATCCCAAGTCGCCAGCGATCGAAGCCGCTCCCCGACGCGCCCGGCCTCCGGGCCGAGCACGTCGCGGCCGTCCGCGGCCAACACGTCCAGCTCGCGGGCCGGCATCCCGAACAGCGCACGGGCCGCCAACGGATGCACGGCCAACTGGACGCCGGCCTGGGTCGCGGGCTGGACCACGTAGGCCGGGCGAGACGCCAGTCCCCCGATCAGCACGTCGTGCCGCTGCGCGTCCGCCCCGAAGGCCTGGTCTTCGGTCTCCCCCGTCACCACGGGACCGTCGAGGGAGAAGATGAAGGTCAGATACGGAGACGGCAAGCCCCGGTGGATCCGTGTCTCCAGCCCGGTCCCGGCGTACCCGACCGTGGCCGGGACAAGTCTGCCGAGCAGAAGCGGCGCCCGGCGGTACTCCTGCACCTCTTCTGATTCCGAGCTGCCGCCCACGGGCTTCAGTATGGCGCGGTGACGGCATTCTCAGGTTCTTGCCAGGTTCCTGCCAGCGGTCCACCAGCTCAGCGGTCGAGGCTGTTCGACAGTCAGCGCGTGCTCGCGCTCCCAACAGTCGCCGACACGGCGAGAAGGAGTCACAGAAGTGGCCGTCAACAAGAAAGCTACCGGCGTCGCCATCGCAGCCGGTGTCCTCACCCTCGGCGCCGGCGTGGGCCTCGCCGGTCTGGCGCAGGCAGAGCCGTCCCCCTCACCGACACCGGGATCCTCCTCGGCCGTGCCCAGCGCCGACCCGGATCGCGCCGGCGGCGGCAAGGATCGGCCCGGTGGACGCGGCTTTTTCGGCAGCGAGTCGGCGACTCAACTCGCCGAGAAACTGGGCGTCACCGAGGCGAAAGTCAGCGAGGCTCTGCGCGCCATCCATGAAGAGCGCAAGGCGAACCGGCCGAGCCCGAATCCGAGCGCTTCACCGAGCGATCGCCCGGACCCGGCTGAGCGCGACGCCGAGTTGGCCAGGGCGCTGGCCGAGAAGCTGGGTCTGGCCGAGGACAAGGTGGCCACCGCACTGACCGAACTCCGCGATGCGCATCAGGCCGAACGAGCGGCGGCGTTGAAGGATCGGCTCGACGCCGCGGTCAAGGACGGCACGTTGACCCAGGCCGAGGCCGACGCCGTCACCAAGGCCGTGGAGAAGGGCGTGATCGGCGGGGGCGAGCACCGCTGACCCTTGGCACGACGAGGGGCCCTTCGAAACGCTCAGGGGGCGGCTGGTCGGACGATTTCGGCCAGATCGGCCGCCCGGCGGCTCGCGAAGACGTCTTCGAGGAGCAGCGGGCGGCCGTCCGGACCGGACAACGGCACCCGCCAGTTCGGGTACTCGTTGATCGTGCCCGGTTGGTTCTGTATCCGCCGGTCACCGACGGCATCGGTGAGGGCCACACCCAGCAGCCGGCACGGGGTCCAGGTCAGGTACCGGTGCAGGGCCTGCACCGTCTCCTCCTCACCGCTTGTTGGTGGCGTTCCAGCAGCCTCAGCGGGGAGGGCGCCGCGAACACGCAAGTTGGCCAACCAGGCTTGCCGTTCGGCCTCGTCAGTCGCCAACTCCTCGGCGAGAGACCTGGTCAGCACTCCGAGTTCGTCCCGTAACCGGACGTGATCGCCGCCGAGGTAGCCGGCGGTCGGCGGCAGGTCATGGGTGGTCACCGAGGCCAGACAGTACTCGCGCCACCGCTCCGGGGCCAGCGGGGCCGGATCGCCGCCTTGATCAGATTCGTAGTCGAACTCGAACCAGAGGATCGACGTGCCGAGGATTCCGCGCTCCCGCAGATAGCGTCGGACCCACGGCTCGACCGTGCCCAGATCCTCTCCGACCACCACCGCCCCGGCGCGGTGGGCTTCCAGCGCCAAGATCCCGATCAGCGCCTCGTGGTCGTAGCGGACGTAGGTGCCCTGGGTGGGCAGGGCCTGGTCGGGGATCCACCACAGTCGGAACAGCCCGATCACGTGGTCGACCCGGATCCCGCCGGCGTGCCGGAGGATCGTCGACACCATCCGACGGAACGGCTCGTACGCGCTCTCGGCCAACCGATCGGGCCGCCACGGAGGCTGGTTCCAGTTCTGGCCGTTCTGGTTGTACGGATCCGGCGGGGCCCCCACCGTGATGCCGCGGGCGAAGCTGTCCTGCAGCGACCAGGCGTCGGCCCCGACGCGGTTCACCCCGACGGCCAGGTCCGCCATCACCCCCAGGCTCATCCCGGCTCGCAGCCCGGCCTGGTGGGCCGCCGCCTGCTGCTCGTCCAGCAGCCACTGCAGCCAGCACTGGAAATCGATCTCCTCCGAATGGGCGGCACGGAAGGCCTCGATCCCTGGGCCGGCCGGATGACGAAGATCGTCGGGCCAGCTCGCCGGGTCCGGTCCGTAGCTCTGGAACAACGCCGCCCAGGTGGCGAATTCGAGCAGTCCCTGCCCCTCCCGCCGGCGGTAAGCCTCCAGCGACCGCTCCCGGCCCGCGGTCCGGGGGACGGCGTAGAGCACCTCCAGAGCGGCTCGTTTCGCCGCCCAGGCGATGTCGCGGTCGATCCGCTCGACCAACTCCGGTCGGTCATCGAGTCCGCTCCGGCACGCCTGCACTCGGGAACGCTGCACCTCGCTGGCCTCGGCGTACTCCGGGATGCGTTCCGGCCGCAGATAGAGCGGGTTGGCGAACCGCCGCGTCGTCGGCAGGTAGGGCGAGGGCTCCATCGGCGCGTTCGGTTCCGCGGCGTGCAGCGGATTGATCAAGACGTAATCCGCCTGGTGTTCGGCGGCGGACCAGACCGCCAGATCCTGCAGGTCGGCGAGATCACCGACAGCCCACGACTGCGCCGAGCGGACGCTGTAGAGCTGGGCAGCCAGACCCCAGCCTCGGCGGTTCCCCATCCGCTCGGGCAGGCCCAGCCAGTCGGGGGTGATGATCAAAGGCATGGTCGCGCTGCGCTCGCCGCTGCGGGCGTGCAGGGTGTGATACCCGAGTGGAAGGTCCGGCGGGACCTCGAACGACGCCTCTCCGACCCATCGGCCTTCGACGTCGCGAGGCGGTGTCCAGTTCTCCAACTGGTGCAGACCACCGCGCACCTCCCCGGTCTCCAGCTCGATCCAGGTATCCACCGGGTCACCGTGGGTGACGTGCACCCAGACCGACGCGGTCCGCCGCTCCCGGAGCGCCAGACAGGGCGGCAGCATCCGGGTCCACGGCTGGTGGACATGCGCCGCGAGGGCCTGTCCCGCGGCCGCCGGCGTAGCGGCGTCCACGTCCAGACCGGCCAGCACCTTGACGATCGTCTCAGCCGAGACCGCGACATGCCGGCCCTGCCAGTCCCAGTAATCAGTCGCAATGTCGAACGCGGCGGCGAGTTCGACGAGAGCCGGGTCCAGTACCGGATGTGATTCGGACACGCGGATATCCTGCCTGACGCCGTTACCGTACGCTTCTCGCGACCTGCATCCCGTCGGCGAAAGGCACACCGCGCATGGTGAACGTACGGATGGCCGAAGGCGGCGAGGTTCGTGACGCCTACGACCATGTCCTGGCGCCGAGCTTCCCGTTCGACGAGCTGGAGCCCTTCGAGCAGTTCGCAACCCAACTCGACGAGGGGCGGAGCGAACTGCGGATCGCTCTCGACGAGAACGAGATCGTGGCCGCGGCCGTGACCAAGGATCTGCCGCCCTCCGGCGCCGTGCTGCTCAGCCAAATGGCCACCCGGGAGGGGCGGCGCGGCTCGGGGCTCGGCAGTCGGCTGTATCGCGCGCTGCTGAGGAGGATCGTGGAGGAGCTGCAGCCCAGTCTGGTGCTGGCCGAGATGGAGCACCCCGACTACCACGAGGCCCATCCCCGGCACGGGGACCCGCTGGCCCGACTCCGGTTCTACGGCCGCTTCGACGCCCGGATCATCGACGTCCCCTACTTCCAGGCATCGCTCGGTCCCGGGTTGCAGCCGGTGTACGGCCTGCTGCTGCTCGCGCTGTACGTCCGGCCCGACCTGATCAACCCGGCCCGCACCCAGCTGGACAATCCGGAGAATCTCTTGGCGGCGATCCGCACCATGCTCGAATGGGACGGGGAGCCTGATGATGCCTCGGCGGCGCGGCTGCTCACCGTCGCCTCGCAGGGCCGCGTCCGGCTGGTGCCGGTCGAGGAGTACCGCCAGGTGGTTCCCGGGCTCAAGCGCGAGTTCTAGCTCGGGCGACTATTCGGTCGCCGCGAGCTGCCCGCAGGCGCCGTCGATCTCTCGCCCGCGGGTGTCGCGGACCGTGACCGGCACCCCCTTGGCCTCCAGGCGGCGGACGAACTCGTCCTCGTCCCGCCGCCGGGACGCGGTCCATCGGGAGCCCGGCGTGGGGTTCAGCGGGATCAGGTTGACGTGGACCCAGCCCCAGTTGCCGCGACGGCGGAGCACCCGGGCCAGCAGGTCGGCGCGGAAGGCCTGGTCGTTCACGTCGCGGATCAGGATGTACTCGATGGAGACCCGGCGGCGGGTGCGCTTGGCGTACTCCCAGGCGGCGTCGACCACCTCGGCCACGTTCCACCGAGTGTTGACCGGAACCAGTTCGTCCCGCAGCTCATCGTCGGGGGCGTGCAGGGACAGCGCCAGCGTGACCGGGATTCCCTCGGTGGCCAGCTGCTGCATCCTGGGCACCAGTCCGACCGTGGACACGGTCACCCCCCGAGCGCTCAACCCGAGTCCGTCGGGGGCCGGCGTGGTGAGCTGCCGGACGGCGCCGATCACCGCCTTGTAGTTGGCCAGCGGTTCGCCCATCCCCATGAAGACCACGTTGTTCACCCGGCCGGGTCCCCCGGGAATCTGTCCCCGGGACAGGCGCCGGGCACCGTCGACCACCTGATCGGTGATCTCGGCCGTGCTCAGGTTGCGCTGGAGACCGCCCTGACCAGTCGCACAGAACGGGCACGCCATGCCGCAGCCGGCCTGACTCGACACACACATGGTCGTCCGGTCCGGGTATCGCATCAGCACCGACTCGACCGTGGCGCCGTCGAACAGCCGCCACAGGGTCTTCACCGTGGCACCACCGTCGCAGCTGAGTTCGCGCACGGGGTCCAGCAGCAGGGGCAGGAACTTCGCCGCCAGCAGTTCCCGGACGGACACCGGTAGATCGGTCCACTCGGCCGGATCGGAGCGGAATCCCTCGAAATAATGCGCCGACAACTGTCGAGCCCGGAACGCGCGCTGGCCGGCGGCCTCGACGGACTCGCGTCGCTGGGCCGGGGACAGGTCGGCCCAGTGCCGAGGCGGCTGCCCGCGTCTCGGGGCCTCGAACACCAAGGGCAGCGGGATACTCATCCGCCGGGCACCAGGAGATACATGATGAGCCAGGCTACCGGGGCCGCAACCAGCAGCGAGTCGAGTCGATCCATCACGCCGCCGTGGCCGGGCAGGAAGGAGCTCATGTCCTTGATCCCCAGGTCCCGTTTGATCATCGACTCGATGAGATCCCCGGCGGTGCCCACCACGACCAGGGCGACGCCGAGGATCAGTCCGACCCACGCCGGCCGACCGAGGACGTACGCCGTCATCAAGACGCTGGCGACGGTGCCGAACAGCACCGAGCCGGCGAACCCCTCCCAGGATTTCTTGGGGCTGATCCTGGGCACCATCGGATGCCGGCCGAACAGCGCCCCGAGCACATAGCCGCCGGTGTCACTCATCACCACGACCAGCAGGAAGGTCACCAACCGCGCGGAACCGTTCTCCCCCGCCAGCATCAACGCGCCGAACGACCCGAGCAGGGGTACGTAACCGATGATCATCAGACTCGCGGCCACGTCGGTGACGTAACCGTTGGGTCCCTTGGGGATGCGCCAGATCAGGCAGGCCAGCACCGTCAGGGCCAGTGAGGCCAGCAGCACGCTGGTGGTGGAGAAGACCACCGGGTTCGTTCGACCGGCGAGGTAGGAGCCGACGGTGATGGGAATGATGCCGATCACGATCGGGACGATCTGGGCGTTCAGACCGTGCCGCCGCAGGGCGCTGTACAGCTCGATGGAGCCGAGGGCGAGCGCGACCGCGAGAAGGGCCACGAAGCCGGGCTTGAACCAGATCAGGGTGCCGACGAGGTAGCCGCCGAGGGCGACACCGACACCGATCGCGGCCGGAAGGTTGCGACCGGCTCGGCCGTGGTCCTTCTTCGGCGCCTGCGCGGCCGATTCGCTCACCTGGGCGGGCACCGGATCCGGGCCGGGAACCTCGCTCATCATTCTCAGACCTCTGCCTCACACCTCGAGGAGTTCGGCCTCTTTGTGTTTGAGCACATCGTCGATGGCGTCGGTGTGCCGCTTGGTGGCCGCGTCGAGTTGCTTCTCGGCGCGAGCCACGTCGTCCTCGCCGACTTCCTTGTTCTTCACCATCGCCTCCAGGGCCTCCTTGGCGACCCGCCGGTGGCCCCGGATGGAGATCCGCGCGTCCTCGGCCTTGTGCCGAGCCAGCTTGATGTACTCCTTGCGGCGCTCCTGGGTGAGTTCCGGCAGGGTGACTCGGATCAGGTGGCCGTCGTTGGACGGGTTGACGCCGAGGTCGGAGTCGCGGATCGACTTCTCGATGGCGGTCATCGCGGACTTGTCGTACGGGGTGATGAGGATCATCCGCGCCTCGGGCACCTGGAAGCTCGCCAGTTGCTGCAGCGGTGTCTGGGCGCCGTAGTACTCGGCGGTCAGCTTGGCGAACATGGCCGGGTGGGCACGGCCGGTACGAATGGCGGCGAACTCGTCCTTGGCGTACTCGATCGCGAGTTCCATGTTGTCCTCGGCGTCGCTCAGGATGTCGGAGATCACCGTCGTCGCCCCCTTCTCAAGCGTGAACTGTGGTACCGATCTTCTCACCCGCCACCACGGCCACGATGGTGCCTTCGGTGTCGAGACTGAAGAAGATCATCGGCAGGGCGTAGTCGCGAGCCATGCTGATCGCGGTCGCGTCGGCGATCCGCAGATCCCGCGCCAGATATTCGTCGTAGCTCAGGTGCTCGAATTTGATCGCGTCCGGGTGGGCGTGCGGATCGGCGTCGTACACCCCGTCCACCCCCTGCTTGCCCATCAGCAACACCTCGGCGCTGATCTCCAGCGCGCGCTGGGCGGCCACGGTGTCGGTGGAGAAGTACGGCATCCCCGAGCCGGCCCCGAAGATCACGACCCGGCCCTTCTCCAGGTGCCGCTCGGCGCGACGCGGCACGTACGGCTCGGCGACCTGACCCATGGTGATGGCGGTCTGGACGCGGGTCTGGACGCCTTGCTTCTCCAGGAAGTCCTGCAGGGCCAGGCAGTTCATCACCGTGCCCAGCATGCCCATGTAGTCGGCGCGGTCCCGCTCCATCCCGCGCTGCTGCAATTCGGCCCCGCGGAAGAAGTTGCCGCCGCCGACCACGACCGCCACCTGCACCCCCGTCGCGTTGACCGTCGCGATCTGCCGGGCCAAGCCGGACACCACGTCGGGATCGACGCCGACCTTGCCGCCGCCGAACACCTCGCCGGACAGCTTGAGCAGCACTCGCTTGTACGGACTGGTCACCGTCGCTCCCCTCGTACCACCCCGGGTTCTCGCCGACCCGTCACCAGATTCGGCCATGCGGCGGCGGGTCGAAGCCGAAGTGACGGCTCGATCTCAGGACCCGGCCGCCTCGAAGCGGACGAACCTTTTGACCTTGATACCGGCTGCATCGAGCACTTTGCTGACCGGAGTCTTGTTGTCGGTCACCGACAGCTGATCGAGCAGAGTGACGTCCTTGAAATAGGAGTTCACCCGACCTTCGACGATCTTCGGCCAGGCCTGCGCCGGCTTGTTCTGCTCCTGAGCTGTCGCTTCGGCGATCCGGCGCTCGTTCTCGACGGTCTCGGCCGGCACGTCGTCGCGGCTGAGGAACTGCGGCTTCATTGCGGCGATGTGCATCGCTGCCGTCCGCGCCGCGGTCTCGTCGCTGCCCTCGTACTCCACCAGCACGCCCACCTGCGGCGGAAGGTCCGAGGCGCGCTTGTGCAGGTAGACGACCGTCTGACCGTCGAAGTAGGCCGCATTGCTGATCTCGAGCTTCTCGCCGATCTTGACCGCCAGTTGCTCGACCGCCTCCGCGACGGTCTGACCCGACGGCAGGGCCGCCGCGTTGGCCGCGGCGACGTCTTCGGCCTTGTTCGCCGCTGCGGCCCTCACGGCCTCCTCGGCCAGGCTCTGGAACTCGGCGTTCTTGGCCACGAAGTCGGTCTCGGCGCCGAGCTGGAGCAGGGCACCGTCGTTGGAGGCCACCAGGCCGTTGGTGGCGGCACGCTCGGCCCCCCGCTTGGCGGCCTTGGCCTGCCCACTCACGCGGAGCACTTCGATGGCCTGATCGAAATCGCCGTCCGCCTGGACCAGGGCGTTCTTGCAGTCCATCATCCCGGCGCCGGTGGCGTCACGGAGTTTCTTCACATCAGCAGCGCTGAAGTTAGCCATGCGTTTCTCAAACCTCGTTCTCGGTGTGCGTGGTGCCGGTCAGTTCTGGTCCTCGGGGCGGTCTTCGTCCTGGGCCTCGGCGTGCTCCGCGGCCAGCGTGGGCAGCGCCTCGTCGTCGGCCTCGGCGGCCACGACCGCGGGAACCTCGTCCGCCGGAACCGGCGCCGCGTCGGCCGCAGTGACAGCCTCGATCTCCTCGGCCACGGTCTGGATTCCCTCCGGTTCCCCGGTCGCTTCCTCCGCGGCACCCTCCTGGGCCCCCAGCAGTTCGCGCTCCCAGTCCGGCATCGGCTCGACCTCGATCTCCTCGCCGGTCTGGGTCCCGCCGGAGCGGGACATCAGCCCGTCGGCCACCGCATCGGCCAGCACCCGGGTGAGCAGCGCCACCGAGCGGATCGCGTCGTCGTTGCCCGGGATGGCGAAGTCGACCTCGTCCGGGTCGCAGTTGGTGTCCAGGATGCCGATAACGGGGATCTTGAGCTTCCGCGCCTCGTCGACCGCCAGGTGCTCCTTCTTGGTGTCGACGATCCACACCGCCTGCGGGGTGCGGGTCATGTCCCGGATGCCGCCCAGGGTCTTCTCCAGCTTGTCCTTCTCGCGACGCAGCCCAAGCAGTTCCTTCTTGGTCAGGCCGGAGGCGGCCACATCCTCGAAGTCGGTACCTTCGAGCTCCTTGAGCCGTTGGATCCGCTTGATGATCGTCGAGAAGTTGGTGAGCATCCCGCCCAGCCAGCGCTGATTCACGTACGGCATGCCGACGCGGGTGGCCTGCTCGGAGATGGCCTCTTGAGCCTGCTTCTTGGTGCCCACGAAGAGCACCTGGCCGCCACGGGCCACGGTGTCCTTGACGAAGGCGTACGCGCGGTCGATGTAGGTCAGCGACTGCTGCAGATCGATGATGTAGATGCCGTTGCGCTCGGTGAAGATAAAGCGCTTCATCTTGGGGTTCCAGCGTCGGGTCTGGTGCCCGAAGTGGACGCCGCTCTCGAGGAGTTGGCGGGTGGTGACGACGGCCATGGCCGCATTCCTTCCTTACCGGGCAGGCGGTGCCCGGCGTACGGTTGTCCGGCGCCGAGCGTTTCGGCGCCGCCTGACGCCCGCGCGCCACTCAACCCGAAACGGGACCGGTGAGTGTCGCCCCGGACTCGGCCGGGATGCGGACATGCGAAGTCAGCCCCTGCGGGACTGCGACCGGAAGTCTACCCGACCCGACCACGGGCGACGACCGCGTCGCGTCGTCCACACCCGCCGGGTCCGTTCGAGATTCGTCCACAGCCTTGCGGCCTGTCCGAACGTTTCCCGCTGGCGTCCGCAATGTCATGGCATGAGGGTCTTGATGCGATCCGCGCCCGCGGGGTGGGCGGCACTGGGGGCGGCGCTGCTCCTGCTGGTGACGTGGCTGCCGGCCGCGCACGCGGATGCCGTGCTGCCCTCCCCGGGCGGTTGGCCGGTCGGGAGCCCTCCGCAGGTGCTGCGGCCGTTCGATCCGCCGGCCGAGCGCTGGGGTCGCGGTCACCGTGGCGTTGACCTGGCCGCACAGATCGGAGATTTCGTGCGGGCGGCCGCGGCCGGGCGCGTCACCTATGCGGCCCGGCTGGCGGGACGTGGTGTCGTCGTGGTCGATCACGGCGCGGTCCGGACGACGTACGAGCCGGTTCGGGCCGGAGTCCCTGTCGGGACGACCGTCGTGGCAGGCACGATCATCGGCCGGCTGGAGCAGAGCGGTCACTGCGCGGGCCGGTCGTGCCTGCACTGGGGTCTGCTCGAAGGGGAGGTTTATCGCGACCCGCTGTCCCTGGTGACCGGCGCCGCCGACGTTCGGCTGCTGCCGGCGGCGGCCCGCGCCGTGGCCGAGAGACGGGCCGCCGAGCGTCTCGCGGCGGCCCGGCGGCCCGCGGCTGCCGGCGGCGTGGGCGTGCCTGCGCCCTTCGACGCCCGGATCGGTCGGCACGGCTTCAGCCGTCCGGTGTCCGGACCGATCACCTCGCCGTACGGTCGTCGCCTCCACCCGATCCTGCACGTGTGGAAGCTGCACGACGGGACCGACTTCGGGGCGTCCTGTGGGGCACCGATCCGGGCGGCCGCGTCGGGGCGGGTGACCAACCGCTCCTTCAACTCGGGCTACGGGAACCGGCTGATGATCGACCACGGCACCCTCTCGGGACGCCGCGTGACCACCGGATACAACCACGCCAGTCGCTACATCGTCGGGGTCGGCGCCACCGTCCGCCGTGGTCAGGTGGTCGGCTACGTCGGCAGCACCGGCTACTCCACGGGTTGCCACCTGCACCTGATGATGTGGCTGGACCGCCAGCTGATGGATCCGATGCGTTGGTTGTGAGCGTCAGGCCCGGGGATGCGCCTGCTCGAACGCGGAGCGCAGCCGTTCGTTGCTGACGTGGGTGTAGATCTGGGTGGTCGCCAGGGAAGCGTGCCCGAGCATCTCCTGCACGCTGCGCAGGTCGGCACCTCCTTCCAGCAGATGAGTGGCCATGGCGTGCCGGAGCCCGTGCGGACCCAGATCGGGAGCGCCGTCGACTCCTCGAAGCGCGCGATGCACGATCCGGCGCACCACCCGGGGATCGATCCGTCCCCCCCGCTCCCCGACGAACAGCGCGTTGCCGGACTCGACGGTGACCAGGCGACCGCGACCGAGTCGGAGCCACGCGTCGACCGCCAGCAACGCCGGACCGCCGACCGGCACGACCCGCTCCTTCCCGCCCTTGCCGAAGACCCGTACGGTGCGGCGGTCCAGATCCAGGTCGGTGCAATCGAGTCCGCACAGTTCGGCCACCCGCAGGCCGGCGGCGTAGAGGACCTCGAGCATGGCCAGGTCCCGCAGCGCCGTCGGTCCGGCACCGGGCGCGGGGTGCACCTGCTGCAGCATGGCTTCGGCGTCCGCGCGCTCCAGGGTCGGCGGCAAGGCCCGCCGCTGCCGTGGGGAGCGCAGCGTGCTGGCCGGGTTGCTGACTATCCGCCCCGACTCCACGGCCCAGGCACAGAGAGTCCGGGCGGCCGCTGCCCGCCGTTGCAGCGTGCTGCGCGAACGGCCGAGCGACTGTTGCCGGGCCAGCCAGCTCCGGAAGGATCGGATGCTCGCCTGGTCGAGGCTGGTCACGCCGAGTCGCTGAAGATGGATCAGCAGTCCGAACAGGTCGGCTCGGTAGGCCCGCACCGTGTGCGGGGACAGACCCCGCCGCGACTCCAGGTGCCGGACGTAGTCCTCGAGAAGTGTGCGGTAGGTCGGTGACAGCTCCTCGTCATGTTCCCCCTTCTGCTCTCCGTTTTGCTGCCCGTCGTGCTCCCCGTCCTGATCGATGTCTTCCGGCTCCGGCACACCCCCACCATCGATTCGGCGACGGCGGTACGCAAGGCGGCACACCGAGGGGGCGAGACTCGTGATATCCAAGACGGCGTGTCCGCATCTCCCGCCCCGCAGATCCGCAACGTCCTCATCGGGGGCTTCACCGCCGACCGGGGCGGCAAGGCCCTCGGGGTCCGTCACCTGCTGAACACGGCGGGCGGGACCGGAACGATCTCGTTGGACGAGCGGGAGGGTCTGTCCCTGTCGTCGCCCTCCTACTTGATCGGCCATCCGGCGGGACCGTGGGCGTTCGCGATCTCCGAGGCCGACGCCAGCACGTTGACGAGCATGTCGGTGGGCCGGGACGGCAAGCTGACCAGATTGTCCAGCGTGGCCACCGGTGGGGAGGGTGCCTGCCATCTCGCGCTGAGCGCCGACAGCCGTTTCGTCCTGGTCGCCCACTACGGCTCCGGCTCGGTCGCCAGCTTCGCGATCGGGGATGACGGGACGCTGACGGAGCAGATCGATCTGCTGCAGTTCGCCGGCCACGGCCCCGACACCGAGCGCCAGGAATCAGCGCACGCGCACCAGATCGTGGTCGACGGCGAGCAGCTGCTGGTCTGCGATCTCGGCTCCGATGTCGTGCGTCGCGTGCACCTCGATCCGGCGGAAGGAACCCTGAGCCAACAGGACCCGATCCAACTGCCGGACGGGTCCGGCCCTCGCCATCTCGTTCTCGTCGACGACTTCGTGGTCGTGGCCTGCGAACTCAGCGCCGAGCTGTGGTTCGCTCGCCGGTCCGGTGACGATTGGGAGCACATCCGTACGGTCGCCACCTCCGCCAGCGGCGCCGACATCATCCAGCCGTCCGGGATCGTCGCCGTCGACAACCGCGTCTTCGTTGCCAACCGCGGCGCCGACACGATCGCGGTCTTCGACGTGGAGGCGGCGACCGGTTGGCTCACTCGGGTCACCGAGTTCGACTGCGGCGGCGCCTGGCCGCGGGACCTGACGGTGCGCGAGGGTTTGTTGTGGGTGTGCAACGAGCGCAGCGACGAGATCAGCGTCTTCGGCATCAGTCCGCTCCCGCCCACCGAGCCGGTGTTCGAGATCGTTTCGCCCAGCCCGGCGCGCGTGCTGCTGCTGCCCGTCGAGGAAGAATCGTGACGGTGGTCGAACTGCGTACGGGCGGCACCGTTCGCCCGATCACCCGCTGGGGGGATCCGGTGATGCACGCCCCGACGCGCCGGGTCACCAGCTTCGACGAGGCGCTGCAGGACCTGGTGCGGGACATGTTCGCAACGATGGCGGCCGCCGAGGGCGTCGGATTGGCCGCGAACCAGGTCGGGGTGGACCTCGCTGTTTTCGTCTACGACTGCCCCGACGACGACCACGTGCGCCACTCGGGGGTGATGTGCAATCCCGAAGTGATCTTGCCGGAAGGCAAGGACCGGGTGCTCGACACCGCCGATGAGGGCTGCCTGTCGCTGCCCGGGGCATACCAAGAGTTGTCGCGACCCGACCACGCGATCTGTCGAGGTCAGGACGAGACCGGCGCGGAGGTCGAGATCAGCGGCACCGGACTGCTCGCGCGCTGCCTGCAGCACGAGACCGATCACCTGAACGGAACCGTGTTCGGGGACCGTCTCTCGAGCCGGGCGCGCAAAAAGCTGTACGCCCTGCACGAGGATCTGGAAGACCTCTATCCCGAGGACTGGCCGGTCTCCCCCAGGCTCGACGACCCGTCCTGACCGGGCGCCGCCGGACCGAGCACTCCTGGACCCAACACATAGCAGGCCACCGCCGACGCCGCGGCCACGTTTAACGAATCGATCCCGGCGTGCATGCCGATCTTGGCCGTGACGTCGGCCCCCTCCGACCACCGGGCGGACAGGCCCGCCCCCTCGGTTCCGAGGAGCACCGCGACCCGGCGCCGCTCGCCGGCGACCGTGGCGCGGACGCTCTCGATCGGCACCGCCCCCGGGCCCAGCCCCAAGGCGACCGTGTAGAGACCGGCCGCCCTGAGTTGTTCAGGGGTAGCCGCCCAGTCAGGTAGCCGCGCCCAGGGCAGCGAGAACACCGCGCCCATGCTCACCTTGATCGCTCGTCGGTAGAGCGGGTCGGCCGCCCGGGGAGCAAGCAGGACGCCGTCCCAGCCGAGAGCGGCGGCGTTGCGGAGGATCGCGCCGACGTTGGTGTGATCGACAACGTCCTCGATCACCACCAACCGGTCCCGGGTCAGCAGCTCCGACGCGGTGTGCCGGTCTTCGCGGTGGAGCGAAGCCAGGGCGCCCCGGTGGACGTGGAAGCCGGTGACCTCCTCGGCCAACGTCTCGCTGACCACGAAGACCGGGATGTCCGGCCACTGCTGGAGCAGATCAGCCAACCCGGCGAGCCAGCGCTCCGCGAGGAGGAACGAGCGCGGTCGATACCCCGCCGCCAGCGCCCGCCGGATGACCTTCGTCCCCTCGGCGATGAACAGACCCCGTTCGGCCTCCAGGTGCCGCCGGAGCGAGACGTCGCGTAGCCGGACATAGTCGGCCAACCGGTCGTCGTCCGCTCGCTCGATCGCGATCTGCACGGCCCTGGCCCTCCTGAACCGCTTGGTCTTGAACAGTCAGCTGAGCTCGTCGCGGATCCACTCCGCCATCCCCGGCCGGGACAGAGCCACCGAGCCTCGCCGCGGAGTGCGCAGTGCGCCGCGGTCCTTCAGCATCTTCAACGTCATGGTCAGTTCGCTCGGTCGACGGCCCATGGCGGTCGCGACGTCAGCCGTTTTGGCTTCCCCGCCGAGTCCGGCGACGGCGTGCAGGTAGTCCTGGCCGGCGGGGGTCACCGATCGCCAGACCGACCGGTACTGCCGAGCGACATTGAGCCGGGCCTGGGTCACCCCGGCGCGGGCGACGTCGATGTCGATCAGCGTCTGCCGACCCAGGGACTCCCACACCGCGTAGCCGTACTCCTGGACGAAGCTCGGGTAACCGTCGGTGAGTTCGGCGACGTAGGCCACCGCCTCGTCGGTCCATCGAACCCCCTGTGCAGCGGCCGGCTCGAGCAGCGCCTCCCGGGTGGCGTCGGGATCCAGATTGCCGAGCTCCCGGTACTCGAACAGACGGTCGGAGTGGGTGATGGCCTCGTCGACGGCGTCCTCCAGTTCCGGCAACCCGGCCAGCACGAGCTGGAAGGCTGGTTTGCGCAGCTGGTGGGCGATCCGGCACAGACTGACCAGCGAAGGCAGATCGCAATCCTGCGCCTCGTCGACCAACACGATCACCCCGCTCCCCCGGCCGGCGAAGGTCCCCGCGGTGTCGGCGACCAAGCGCAGGAACGCGGTCTCGACCGGTCCGGAGGGCTTCTCGTCCGGCAGATCGCGTGCTGCGGCGACCTCGACCGGACCGGCTTTGATCCCGACCTCGGTGATGCGTCCGTGCTTCTCGGTGAAACTCGGGTCCCCGGCCACCAGCCGAGTGAGGGCGTCCGACAAGTAGTCCCGAACGGGATCGGCGCCGCCGGCCTGGACGGCCACGACACCGAAGCCTCGCTTCGCCGCCTCCCGCTCGAAGTGACGGAGCAGGGCGGTCTTGCCCACCCCCCGTACACCGGTGAACACCCGGCCCCGCAGCGGTGTGTGGCCCAAGCCCTCCAGATCGGTGAGGCAGCGCCGCCACCAGACCTGGGCTTCCGCCCGTCCGGGCAGCCGGTAGGGCTCGGTCCCCGCGCCCGGTGCGTACGGATTCACCACGACATCCAGCGTATCGGTCTCTTATCGCTTCTTATATTCAACCTGCTGTATAAGCTCTTGGCCCTCCACAGGGCGATTCTTGGCGCCGAGCATGGCCGCGGCGGATCTTATATACGGCTCCTTCTATAACGGGAGCTCGACGCCTAGGGTCTGAGCGTGGCTGATCAACCGACCCTCGGCACCCTGACCTGGCTGCCTGCGCTGGAACGTCCGGACCTGCTGGCCGATCGCGTGTTCGAGGCGCTGCACGCCGATCCACTTCCGGCCTTCGTCGCCGCCATCGACCCAGACCTGGCTGACACAGCGGCCTTCTGTGCCGCGTACGAGGTTCCGCCGGCCGCGTCCGCCAATTGCGTTGTCGTGGCCGGGCGGCGGGGTGAACACTCCAGGCTGGCAGCCTGCATGGTGTTGGCCACCGATCGGGCCGACGTCAACAAGACCGTCCGCAAGCACCTCGACGTCCGCAAGATCTCGTTCGCCCCGATGGCCGAGGCCGTGGCTCAGACCTCGATGGAGTACGGCGGTATCACCCCGATCGGGCTGCCGGACGGCTGGCCGATCTTGGTCGACCAGGCGGTCGCGGCCGCGGACTGGGTCGTGATCGGCAGCGGCATCCGGGGCAGCAAGATCGCCCTGCCCGGGCCGGAGCTGGCGCGGCTGAAAGGCACTGCAGTGATCTCGTTGGCGCTGACGCCCGAATGACCGACGCACACGCGCCGCCGACTGGATGAGCGAGGTGCCCGAGTGGCTCCGCGAGCCGGTCACCGCGATGCCCACCAACCTGATTCCCAGCGACTGCCGACCGTCTTCGATTTCAACGTTTGCAGCTGGAACGGGCTTGAGGACCGAACCACCTTCGGGATGATGACGAACTCGCCGGACATCCTGGAGCCTCAGCTCTCCGTGCTTGTATCGAGGCTACGGATTCACATACCGGAGCGTCGATCTGAAACTGACCGGACGGGAACTCGCGGTGCTCACACTGATCGCGGACGGGCGCAGCACGCACGGCCGCGCGGGAACCCAGGTGCTCGCCGCGCACCATCGAGAAGCACCTGGAGCACAGCTTCCGCAAACTCGGCGTAGGTCGTCACTACCCCTCGGCGGGGACGCCGATCGCAAGATCGTCGTAGCCCCGTCCACCGGAGGTGTCGGCCACCAGCGAAGATCGGCACAGCGTCGTTGTCGAAGTCGCCGGACGCGATCGAGTCGCCGAACGTGGCCTCGGGACCGACCGGGCGCCGACCGGCGACCGCTTGGGGTGAGACACAGTGTGCGACCTGCGGCGGTCACCGTCCAGCACCGGCGATTGATCTTCATACGTTTGCGTAGGTCAACGCACCAAAAGGTTGACGATGGCGACCACGCCGACGATCACGATGACCACCCGGTAGACCATCGGCGGCAGCCGGCGCCCCACGTGTGCGCCGACCTGGGCTCCGATGATCGAGCCGACCGCGATCGCCCCGGCCGCCCACCAGTTGACCTCGGAGATGAAGATGAACAAGACGCCGGCGACGCCGTTGGCGATGCCGGCCAGGACGTTCTTCAAGGCGTTGATCCGAGGAAGCGGGTCGGCCAACCCGACCCCGAGGATGGCGATCAGCAACACGCCTTGGGCGGCCCCGAAGTAGCCGCCGTAGACCCCGGTGGCCAAGATCGCGAACCAGAGCCAGGGCTGCCCGTGGTCGGGCACGGCGGCGGCGCCCAGCCGCTCGCGCCGATCGGCCAGCCAGCGCGAGAGTCTGGGACCGATGATCACCAGCGCGCAACCGAGCCCGATCAGGATGGGCACGATGGCGTCGAAGGCCGCGGCCGGCAGCCGTAGCAGCAGCAGCGCGCCGATCACGGCGCCGAGCAACGAGCCGACTCCGAGCCGCAGCACGCGCGACCGCTGTCCCACGAGCTCGGGGCGGCCGGCCCACGCCCCCGAGAACGACCCAGGGGTCAGCCCGACAGTGTTGGAGACGTTGGCCAGCACGGGCGGCAAGCCGAACGCGAGCAGCGTCGGGAACGTGATCAAGGTCCCCGAGCCGACCACGGTGTTGATCAAGCCGGCGCCGACGCCCGCCAAGGCGATGAGCAGGAGCTCAGGCCAGGTCACTCCGCGGGTTGCGCGTCCCGAGCCGAGTGGAGCTCGGCGGTCGTCGGCTCCGCCTCAGCCGGCGTCGGCTGCTGCCGGGCGTTGATCTCCCGCGGCTGCTCGGGCAGCCGGAGCGAAGAGGGCCTCGAACCGCCGGTGCGCTCCAACTCCTTGGCGGCGGCGATCGCCTCCTGCACCGTGCGGTCCGCGGCCGCGGCCTCCTTGGCGTTCAGTTCCGCGATCTCGGCCTGGACGTCGATCTTCTCGGGAGCACTGAACTCACCCTTGGCCTGATTCGGCACGGCCGCGCTGAACGAGCCGACGGCACTCCCCAGCCCCTCCAGCGCCTTGGTGATCTCGCTGGGCACGACCCACACCTTGTTGGCGTCACCCTGGGCGATCGACGGAAGCATCTGCATGTACTGGTAGGCCAGCAGGGCTTGGTCGGGCTGCCCGGCGTGAATGGCGCTGAACACGGTGGAGATGGCCTGCGCCTCGCCCTCGGCACGCAGCATCTTCGCCTGCCGATCGGCCTGGGCCCGCAGCACCGCGGCCTCTCGATCACCCTGCGCCCGCAGGATGGCGGACTCCTTCTCACCGCCCGCGTTGAGGATCGAGGACTGGCGCTGGCCCTCGGCGATCAGGATCGCGGCCCGCTTGTCGCGCTCCGCCCGGGCCCCCTTCTCCATCGCGTCCCGGATGGTGGCGGGCGGATCGATGGCCCGCAGCTCCACCCGGTTGACCTTGATCCCCCACTTGCCGGTGGCCTCGTCCAACACCACCCGGAGCTTCTGGTTGATCTCCTCACGGCTGGTCAGGGTCTGCTCGAGATCCAGCCCGCCGATGATGTTGCGGAGTGTGGTCTGAGTGAGCTGCTCGATGGCCTTGATGTAGTCCTGGGCCTCGTACGCGGCTCGTTCCGGGTCGAGGATCTGGAAGTAGATCACCGAGTCGATGCTCACCATCAGGTTGTCCTCGGTGATCACGCCCTGCGGTGGGAACGGCACCACGGCCTCGCGCATGTCCAGTTTGTACCGAACCTTGTCCACGATCGGCACCACCAGGTGTGGACCGGGTCCGAGCGTCCGGTTGAACTTGCCGAGCCGTTCCACCACTCCTACCTGGCGCTGCCGGATGACCTTGATCGAGCTGGCCAGGAAGAAGGCCACCGCGAAGAAGATCACGAGACCGACGATCAAGCCGATGGGGTCCACGGTTGCTCCTGTTCTCAGGGAAGGGCATCGTGCTTCGGGTACACGACGGCGATGGCACCGTCGATCTCGTAGACTTCGATCTCGGTGCCCTGTTCGATCACCTGATCCGGCTCGTACGGGCGGGCCGACCAACTCTGCCCGTCGACCTTGACCTCCCCGCCGGCGCGAGTGATCGCCGAAACCGCCACCCCCGAACTCCCGACCATCTTGTCGGTCGAGGACTGATACCCCGGCAGGCTTCGCACCTTGGCCAGCAGCGTCGGGCGCAGCAGGGCGAGAGTGGCCACCGACACCCCGGCGGCGACCAGGATCTGCAACCACCACAGGCCGGGCGCGATCAGGGCCGTGACCATGCCGGCCAAGGCGCCGACGGCCAGCATGATCAACACCAGGTCGAGCGACAGCACCTCGGCGACCCCCAGCAAGATGGTGAGGGTCAACCAGAGCGCCCAGGGATTGTCGCCGAGCCAGTCAGTCAAGTTCATCTAGACCCAAGTTCATTTACACCCAAGTTCATTTACGCCCAGGTTCACTTACACCAAGTTTGCCAGGGCTCACCTAGCGCGGGCGGCAAAGCGACCGTCGGTGTGGGTCAGGGCCAGGGGCAGGTCGAAGGCGGCCGAGAGGGTTTCCGCAGTGAGGGTCTCGGTGAGGGGCCCGGCGGCGACCAACTTGCCTTCGCGAAGCAGGAGGGCGTGGGTGATGCCGGCGGGGATCTCCTCGACGTGGTGCGTGACGAGGACGGACGCGGGCGCGTACGGATCCTCGGCCAGGTCGCCGAGGGTACGGACGAGGGACTCGCGTCCGGCCAGATCGAGACCGGCAGCCGGCTCGTCGAGCAGCAGCAGCTCAGGATCGGTCATCAGCGCCCGGGCGATCTGAACCCGCTTTCGCTCACCCTCACTGAGGGTGCCGAAGGTGCGGTCGGCCAACCGGCGGATCGACAGCTGGCCGAGCAGCTCGTCGGCCCGCTCGTGATCAAGCTCGTCGTAGCTCTCTCGCCAGCGCCCGAGCACCGCGTACGAGGCAGAGACCACGACGTCGTGGACGCGCTCCGACCGCGGGATCCGCTCCGCCAGCGCGGCGGACGTCAAACCGATGCGGGGCCGCAACTCGAAGACGTCGACGGTACCCAGCACCTCGCCGAGGAGCCCGGCCACACCCTCACTGGGATGGATCTGAGCGGCCAACACCTGGAGCAGCGTCGTCTTCCCAGCCCCGTTCGGGCCGATCACGACCCAGCGGTCGGACTCGTCGACACGGAGGGTGATGTCCTCGATCAACACCGCGCCGCCACGCACGATGGTCACCCCTGCGAGGTCCACCACTGCCGCCATGGGGTCAACCTACAGGCCACGTACCATCGCCTCGTGACGCTGCTCGTGAGCGTGCGGCTGGTCCGTCAGCTCAACGCGATGATCCACGACCGGGCCGAGATCGGCCCGGCGGCCGCCGCCGTCGTCGGTGCCGACGTGGCTCATCACGTGCTCGATCCCGACGGTCTCGGCGGCCTCGATCAGACCCGCGCCACCGCCCTGGTCGACGCGCTGCCGGAGATCATCGGATCGGAGCGGAACGGCTGGCTGCTGGCCTTGCCGGCGCCCGGCCGGCTCGGCGTACTGCGCGGCCCGGCCAACCTCAACCGCGCGGCGATCGACGCCGGTGCCGCGGTGGTCGGCCTGACTGCCGGGGTGGCCCTGGTGCCGCGGGCGGTGGGGCCCGCTGTGCAGTGGCGGCTCTATCGGGCCGAGCCGCCGGCCGCGCCGCCGTCATCGTACGAAGCGGAGCGAACCCTCGGGGAGACCATCCTGAGTGCGGGGCGGACCCTCGCCCAACTGGACGTCGCCGGCGGTCCCGGACCCGCGGGCGACCTGCCCGGTGACCTCGGCCCCGCGCGGGGCTATCCCGCCCGCCGCCGGGTCGCAGCCGACCGGGCGGCGCGGCTACTGCTCGCCGCCGACGTCGCGCTGCAGCACGACGGGGCCAGCCTCAGCTCGTACGAGATGACGGTCCGCCGACGAGAACTCGAGGCGATCCGCGAGGCGGCGCGAGACGCGTTGGTCTCCGCCGTCAGCGGACCGTTGCCGACCGCAGCATCCTGAGCCCTCCGGCGACTCCGCCCGGGGCTGGCGAAGGGCTCGCCAGTGCGGATTCCCGACTGCTACTTTCTGTCCCGACTGCAGGTCTCGGCTGGAAGGGCGTGGATGATCGAGGACGTCCGGCTCGCCGACCTCCAGGCGACCCTGCGCCCGCTCGGCGCGCCGGGAAGCAGCACCGAACTCCGTACTCTGGTCATGATTCCGTCGATCGACATCGCTCCAGAGTTACTGCACCTGCTGGACCCGGCGCTGCCGGCGTACGAGGAACGGACCCTGTACCTGCTGCTCTGTCTGGCGCAGCCGGAGCTGCGGATCGTGTTGGTCACCTCCGTTCCCGTGGCGCCGGAGACGATCGACTACTACCTGGGCCTGCTGCCGGATGCCGAGCACGCCCGCCGGCGGCTGACACAGCTCTCGCTCGGGGACAGCGCGCCCCGACCGCTGGCGGCCAAGCTGCTCGACCGACCGGAGATGATCACTCGACTGACTGAGGCCATCGGTGATCCGCATGCCGCCTTCATCGCCCCGTTCAACGTGGGTCCCGCCGAGCGAGATCTCGCGTTGGCCGTCGGCGTCCCGCTGTACGGCCCGGACGTCCGCTTCTACGGCTACGGCACCAAGTCCGGTGGGCGGGAGCTGTTCGCCGCGGAGCACGTGGCTCATCCCGCCGGCGCCGAGCACATGGCCGGCGTCGATGACCTGGTCGCGGCGCTGACCGCGATGCGCGCCGCTGATCCCGATCTCGCCTCCGTGGTGGTCAAGCTGGGCGACAGTGTGTACGGCCTGGGCAATGTGGTGGTGCCGCTGATGGGTCTGCCCGACCCAGGCGATCCCGGCGAGGACGCCGCCCTGCGCGCCCTGCTGCACACCGCGCTCGACGACGACTACCTGCGCCGACTCGCCGCCGACCCCGGGATCGTCGAGGAGATGGTGACGGGCGAGCAGGTGATCAGCCCGAGCGTGCAACTGCGGATCCTGGCCGGCGGTTCCGACGGCCTGGTCTGCACGCACGACCAGCTGATGGGTGGGGACAACGGCCAGGCCTTCATCGGCTGCCGGTTCCCCGCCGGGGAGGCGTATGCACCGCTGATCGTGGCCGAAGGTGAGAAGGTGCGACGCCGGCTGGCCGCGGAAGGGGTCGTGGGCCGGTTCGGCATCGATTTCGTGGTGGTCCGCCGGGAGGGACGCTGGTCGGCGTATGCGGTCGAGATCAACCTGCGCGAGGGTGGCACGAGTCACCCGTTCGGCACCCTCTATCTGCTCACCGGTGGAAGGTGTGACCCGACCGGGGCCCATTTCGCGACGGCCCGGGGTGAGCCGCGCTGCTACGTCGCGACCGACGACCTCGAACACCCGAGCACGCGCGGCACCGACGTCGGACGGTTCCTGGCCGCCGCCGAGGTCGCCGGACTGTGCTGGGATCGCGAGCGGCAGACCGGTGTCGTCTGGCACATGCTGGCCGCGCTCGGACCGCTCGGTCGGGTCGGGGTAACGGCGATCGGCGACGACCGCGGCGAGGCGCAACGGCTCTTCGACCGCTGCGGTGCGCTGCTCCGAGACCTCGGAACTTCCCAGGAGAGGATCCCTCGTGCCCAGTGACGAAGCGGTGCTGACCGGAGAAGCGGTCGCCCTCTGGCACCGGACGGTGCGGCACACCGATCCCGACAACCCGGGTCGGCGGAGGCTGCGAGAGTTGCGATACGGCGGCCGTCCGGTCTGCCGGGTGACCCGGCCCTTCCTGGTCACCCGGCCGCGACTGGAGGCCGAGCGACTGGCCGTGTCCTTGATCGGTTCGGCGCTGGCCAAGACCCTGGCCGCGGTGCACAGCTCACCCGAACTGCTCGATGAGCTCGGACTGACCCCGGCCGAGCAGGACCTGGTCTCGATCGAACCCGGCTTCAGCAATACCGACGTCAACGACCGCTACGACGCGTTCTTCTCCAAACGCCTGGGTTTCGTCGAGGTGCAGGGCGCCTCCCCGGGAGGGATGGGGTTCCACGACGCGGCCGCCCGCGCATTCACCGAGACCGCCGCGTACGCGAGGGTGTCCGAGGAGTTCGAGCTCGAGCCACTGTGGGTGCTGCCCTGCCTGCGTGAGGCCATGCTCAGCGCCTACCGGGACTGGGGCGGGTCGGGCAATCCGGCGATCGCCATCGTCGACTGGTCCGATGTGCCGTTGATGCCGGAGTTCGAGATCATCCGGGACGATCTGCTGGCCGCCGGGATCGAAGCCATGATCGTCGATCCGCGAGATCTGACCCTGAGCGGCGGCCGGCTGCGCGGCGGCGACGGGCGACCGATCGATCTGGTGTACCGCCGCCTGATCATCCAGGACATCCTCGCCCGGCCCCAGGAAACCCGGGTGCTGGTGGAGGCGGCGCGGGCCAACGCGGCCTGCATCGTCAACCCGTTCGCCTCCGACGTGCTCGGGCACAAATCGGTTTTCGACCTGCTGACCACGCGGGCGCGTGAATTCGGGCTCACTGCCGCCGAACGCTCGGCCGTACTCAACCACGTGCCGTGGACCCGCTTGCTCGTGCCCGATGATCATGGTCCGGGGGCCAACACCATCACCCGGGAATGGGCGGTGGTGCACCGAGAACGGGTCGTGCTCAAACCCGCGCACGACTACGGCGGGCACGGGGTGCACGTCGGCTTCGAGTGTGACGAGACGACCTGGACCGAAGCCGTGGACGAGGCCCTGTCACTGGGTGAGGACACGATCGTGCAGTTCCGGATTGTCCCGCACGCGGAGTTGTTCGCGCTCGACGAGCCCACCCACCGGCCGGCGCGGTTCGTCGTGGACAACGATCCGTACGTCTTCCGGGGTCGGATGGGGGGCATGTTGGCCCGGCTGGGCGCCGCCGGGGTGACGAATGTGAGCGCTGGAGCCACCTTCACGCCCGCTTTCCTGCTGGGACCGAAGTGAGTACCTCGGGTAGCGCCGCCGAGACCGTACGAGCCCTGCTGAACGCCTTCGACGAGGGCGACGACGAGGCGGCAGCGGCTTTGGTGGCCGACGACTTCCGGGCGACGGCGCACATCGACGGCAGCACCATCGACCGGACCGCCTATCTGCAGGCCCACCAAGGATTGCGGAGCTCCTTCCCGGACCTCCGGCACCACATCGTCGAATTGACCGAGCTGGCTCCCGACCGGGTCCGGGGCGTCGCCTACATCACGGCCACCAACGACCGGCCGGTCCGGCTGCCCGACGCGGGCATCGATCTGCCGGAGCCCACCGGCCGGGTGCTGCGCACGGTGCCGCACACCGACGAGTTCGTCGTGCGCGGCGGTCGGGTCGCCGGCTACACCTCCTCTCAGCCGCCCGGTGCCGGACTGCGCGGGCTGATCGACCAGATCCGGAAGGGGACCGATGAGTGAGTTGGACGGCTTCGAGGAGTTCGAGGATTTCGAGGCCTACGCCGAGGCCACCTTGGCGGCGCCGATCTTCAACCACCTGAACGCCGGAGCGGGTCGGAACTGGACCCGGGACGAGAACCGCCGCGCCTACGACCGGTACCTGATCCGCAAGCGGGTGATGCGGGACGTGTCGGAGGTCGAGCTGGGCGTGACGGTGGTCGGGCAGCGACTCGAGGTGCCGATCATGCTGGCACCGTCGGCCTTCCACAAGGTGGTCCATCCCGGCGGGGAACTGGCCTCCGCCGGCGCGGCTCACGCCCTGGGCACCGGGATGGTGTTGTCCACTCTGTCCAGCACACCGCTGGAGGAGGTGGGAGCAGTAGGACTCCCGTGCTTCCTGCAGCTCCAGATCCACAGAGATCGGGGTTTGACCACGAGCCTGCAGGAGCGGGCGGAGGCCGCCGGCTACCGCGGTCTGGTGCTGACCGTGGACGCGCCGAACTACGGCATCCGGCCCGCCGACAAGCGCAGTCACATCCATCTCCCCCGCGACGTGCGGATCGCGAACCTCGACGACCGGGTCGACCTGCCGAGCAAGGCCAGCGGCGAGGACCTGATGGCCTACTTGTGGCGGGAGATGGCTTGCGACGTCACCTGGGACGATGCCGCCTGGCTGGTGGATCGCACGTCGCTGCCGGTCATCGCCAAGGGAGTGATGACGGCCGCAGAGGCGCGCAACGCCGTGAACGCCGGGTGTCGCGCGGTGGTGGTCTCGAATCAGGGCGGTCGGCAACTCGACGGCGAGCCGGCCACCATGGACGTGCTCGGTGAAGTGGTCGACGAGGTGGGCGACGAGGTGGAAGTGCTGCTCGACGGCGGGATCCGCCAGGGCACCCACGTGCTCAAGGCCCTCGCGCTAGGCGCACGCTGCGTCCTGATCGGCCGACCGATCTATTGGGGTCTGGCGGCCGGCGGGGGTGACGGCGTACACAAGATGCTGCAACTGTTCGTCGAGGAGTTGCGCAACGCCATGCAGCTGTCCGGTGTGTGCCGGGCCGCCGACGTGCCCCGGGAACTGGTCGTGCCCGCGGGCTTGCTGACCGGCTAGTTAGGGTGCTGGCCGGCGATCGGCAGAGGCACGGTCGGCGCGCCGGACGGCCGGGCCAAAGCCCGAGACGCACCGGCACCGAGTGCGGCCACGCCCGCGGTCACGAACATCGTGGTGGCAAAGGCCCGGTCGAGGCCTTGCGACACCATGAGCGTGAGCAGCAACGAATTCGTCACCCCCACGCCGACCGACGCACCGACGTTTCGAGCGGTGTTGTAGATACCGGAGACCATCCCGCGGTCCAACTCACCCGCCCCGGCCATCAGCGCGGTGGTCAAGGCCGTGAGCACGGTGGCGAAGCCGCAGCCGAACAGGGCCAGCCCCGGGATCACCGGTCCGTAGCGTCCGCTCAACGCACCCGCCCCGATCGCGGCGGTGCCCACCGCCACCGCGACCGTGCCGGCGATGACGAGCCGCCGGGCCCCGAACCGGGGCACCAGCCGGCCGGCCAGTGGGGCGGCGACCGTGACCGGCAGGGTCATGGGTAGCAGGGCCAAGCCGGCTGTGAGCGCTGAGACGCGCAGACCCTCCTGCAGCCAGATCGCCACCAGCACGGTAACCGCGGTGGACACGAACTGCATACAGAACCCCACGGCGTTAGCGGCGGCCATCTCGGGACGCCGCAACACGGCCGGATCGACCAGCGGTTCGGGCACTCGTGACTCGACCGCCCAGAACGCGACTAGACCGGCCACGCCGAGGCTCAGCAGGGTCAGCGTGAGCGGATTGTTCCAACCCGCCGGTCCGCCCTGCAGCAGACCGATGTCGAGCAGGCTGAGGGCGAGAGCGAGCAGGATCAGGCCGGGCAGATCGATCCGCGGACCGACGGTCCGGTGCCCTCCGGGGACTGCCCGGTAGACCGCGGCCGCCGCGAACACCGCCAGTGGGACATTGATGAAGAAGATCCACTCCCACCCCAACACCTGGACGAGCAGCCCGCCGAGCAGCGGCCCGATCGACAACCCGATGGCGGCGGTGCCGGTGAGCGCGCCCATCGCCTTGCCGAGATCGCGACCGGCGAAGGCGTCGGTGACGATCGCGTAGATACCCGGCGTCATCACCGCGGCGCCGATGCCCTGGACGATCCGTGCGCCGATCAGGAACGCGGCGCTCGGCGCGAGACCGGCCAGCGCCGAGCACACAGTGAACAGGGCCAACCCGGCCAGGAAGACGGTGCGCCGGCCGAACAGATCACCGGCCCGACCGCCGGCCACCACGAACACCCCGAGGGAGAGCAGATAGCCGTTGACCACCCAGGCCTGTTGCACATCGGTGGCCCCGAGTTCGACCTGGATCGCCGGAAGCGCGACCCGTACGGCGGTGACGTCGATGGTGAGCATCCCCAGCGCCGCGACCATGGCGGACAGCAGCGCGCGATCCCGCACCCGGGGAGTCTAGCGACGCAGCTGCGCATCCTGAACAGGGTCGAAGTTTCACACCGAGTCAAAGCACGTTCGATCGTGCTGCCTACCGCACCCGGGCAATATATGTGGACGATCTCGGCACTGAGCCGGTCGAGCGGCGTCGACCCCTCCGGAATGTTCACCGGCGTCCACCCGATCAACGGATCCCCCCCCCGGGCGCTGAGACCGTCGTCGCGCCATCGACGGCAGCAGCCTGGCGTTTACCGTGGCGGTCAGAACGCCGGGGCCCTCTGGTAGGGGAATGCCCATGGGAATCGCGGTCTTTCCGTGCCAGGTCAAGTACACGCACCCGAGGGCCGTCATATCCTGAACGGCCGTGCGAGCCCGACGTCGGGTTGGCATGCTAACGGTGTGTTTCAGCCACTCTCGATCCCGGTGGGGGCTACAGCGCAGCGGCCCGAGTGGAGCGAGCTTCCCGCCACAGTGCGAGCCGCGGTCGTCGAGGGGCTCGGCTCAATCGTCGTCAAGGCGGAGTCTCAAAGGTCGGGGTTCACACCAGGCTTCGCCTCTCGACTGTGGTTGGCCGACGGGCGAACCGCGTTTGTGAAGGCGGCCAACAGCGCCAGGAGCTGGCTCGTCGAGTCGTACGCGCTGGAGGCGGCAAATCTCGCGCTGCTCCCGGCCGTGGTCCCGGCTCCGCGGATACGACGTCGGCTTGATCTCACTGACGGCGACACCGGCTGGCTGGTCTTGATCTTCGATGACGTGTCCGGTCGTCCGCCGTCCCGTCCCTGGAAGTGGGAGCAAGCCGACCGTGTCCTCGCCGCGGTCCGGGCGCTATCCGTCGCTTTGACGCCGGCACCGCGCGGCCGGCCGTGGAATGGCTTCGTCGCGGACGTCTTCCCCGATCCGCCTGGTCTGTTCGACCCGTTGACGGTGCGGGGCTTGCTGCCCGACATTGCCGGCCCGCTGCGTGAGCTCGGCATGTCGGCTGTCGAAAGGGTGCGCGGCGACACGTTGGTCCACTCGGACCTGCGGGACGACAACGTGATTCTCGCTGACACCGGCGAAGTCTGGGTTTGCGACTGGAATTGGCCCACAAGCGGGCCGATCTGGGTGGACACGTTGACGGTGGCGATCAGCATGGTCGGTGACGGTCTTGACGGCGACCGTATCCTCAGCGAATCCGGACTGGTTGCCCAAACCGACGCCGACCTGATCGACGGGCTTCTGGCGCTGCTGCTGGGCTACTGCCTCACCGCAGGTATCGACGCGCCGCCGGACGCGTCCCCGTTCCTCCAAGCGCACCGGACCTGGTACGCCCAAGTGATCGAAGGATGGCTGCGGCACCGACGCGGCTGGGTAGCGTCGCGACGACCGACGGGACTTCCCGGCATCGGCGGGTGCGAGGCGGCCATATCCCAAACATAGGGACCAGCAGGCGAGCCCGCGAACTACACCACGCGTAGGGACTGGCGACCGCCCATTCATGAGCAAGATCAACAATCTACCTGGCTGGACATCGCACAAGCCAAGGTTGCCGAGCCTTGTGCGCAAACAGTCCTGTCTGCATGCGCCCGGGGAATTCAGATCGCAGTCCGACATGATGCGAACGCCGCAACAGTGCGGTGCTCAGACAGCATCTACAGGCTGTCGGTCACGCCCTCTCGATAGTGAGAGCACGGTCAGGCTCTCATGGCTTCGTGGGAATCGTTGGCCGTGGAGATCGGATGGTGCCCTGCGAGGGAGCGATGGAGACACGAATCGGGACGCACGTTAACGGCATACGTCGGACATGGGCATCGCCATGATCGGCATGGGGTTGGCCCTGGGCACGCCGTCACCGCATCACGTCCATGGTCATTGTTCCGGCGCGGTACTCGCCGGGCAGGGGTATTTCGCTGCTCGGAAAAATCTGGGTCGGCCGGTATCAGCCGCCCGGGGTGGCGCATCCGTTCGCTGAAATGGCACCCCGGCCATTTCTTTAGGAAGGATGGACAGATGTCCTCTGCTATGTCACGTCCCAACCGCGCTGCAGTGATTTCTGCGGCGGTCGCGCTCGCCGCCGGTGTTGGGGTCACGGCCGCCGTCACATCCCCGGCCGACGCGATTCCGGCGTCCAGCAGGGCGTGTGCCTTGACGCTTTTGAGCAATACCGCGGCGAGCGGCTGGCAACCGGTGACCAGCTCGGTCGTGACAATCAACAACGGCACTGCTGCCCGGTACGTCGTTGTAAACTTCAACGCCGACGCCGGCGTCGACACCGCGGCCGAAATCCGGCTCGGGTACCGCGTGGACGGCGGGTCCGTCGTCACCCCCGGAGCTCAAAACTTCGCGAGCCACACCGAATATTGGCAAACCCGGCACAACATGGTGGTCATGTACGTCCCCGCCGGCACTCACACCATTCAGCCCTACTGGCGTATCAGCGGCGCCACCGGCAAGAATGGCGTCATTCACAGTCGCTGCCTCACCGCCGAGGCGTACACCTCATAGCCCACCTCAGCCAGCGGCGGTGACAGCAGCCAGTCGAGGCGGCTTCCACACCTCGTGGCTGTATCCAGCCCAACCGCGAATTCCGCGTTTGATGAAGCCTTCGTCGGCTGATGTTGTCGCCACGACGTGATCGAACTGGAGGCTTCTTCTCCTCTTTTAAGCTGGGGTCATCCCTAGATCTGGAACAAATCAAAGAACAAACTCCTGGCACCTGCGGGTCTCGTCCATGTTCATGCGCTTCATGAGACCTCGACACGGTGGCAACGGCCTTGGAAGGGCCGAATGTTCCCGCATCAACCGGCTGCTCCTCGCGCGAACCTTGCTGAAGAGGTGACCGATAGGGCGCCGCTCCGCCTTGATGAGTGCCCAGGTGAAGCACCTGCCGAGCACCGAACCGGGCTCTGCTGGCAGAATGAATCGCGCGGACCGGCGTATTAGTGCGGGAGGGGTCGGACCGGCTCCGAGTCCTCCTGGGCAAAGGCCTGATCATCGTAGACACCGAAGATGACGTTCGTGGCCGGGCCGGGGTTGAGCCTTCCATCGGCCGGGGCATACAAACCCAACGGCTCGGGAGTGACGACCACCTGGTAAGTCTGTACGTAGCCCGAGCAAGTGCCGCTTATGGGCCGGGTAGTTTCGTAGTATGCCGTTTTCTCGTTGACTCCGTCGTCGTCCTGATGGACGCTCACGTTGACGGAAAAGGAAGCCCCCGCGTGGCACTGCACGGTGAAACGGACCCGTGCCGCATCTGCATGTTTGACCAATTGCACGCGAGTCACGTCGAAACGCGTATTCGTCCAGTCTGCGGCGTCAGCCGACACCGCACCCAACGCCATCACCAGGGACGCCCCCGCCAGCGCCCCCGCTATCCTGCTGCACACCCACATGACGGCTGTCCTCCCGGTCGGGCGGCAACGGCCTCGCGCCGGCCGCCGCTGGCTGTCGGCCGGAGGCAGGTGAGGATGACGACAACACGAGCGGGGTACGGCGCACACGCCCCCCGAGTCCCCCGGTAACCTTCTGACTATGCCGCAATTAGGCCCGGCCGCTGCTGGATAGACGCTGTTCGTTGCCAGATTGTTGCCCCGGGTCGCGAGGCGGCGGCTCGATGGCAGCCATCGTGGCGAGGAAGAACTCGACCTCGTCGGCGATGGAGGGTGGCCAGAACTTGCATCCCACGGGAAAGATGGGAGCTCGCCGCTGCAGCTGCGCCGAGGTATCGCCGCACAGGCCCACGTCCGCCGGCCAGTCGCGCGGAAATCTTGCGCTGGCCGGCAGAAGAGGACGTGGGGACCGTACTCGTCAAGCATGGGAAGTCCTGCGGCCTCCCCGCTCTCACCAGCGACGACAGGTCATCGTTCTACACGTCAGAAGCACAACCCCGCACAACCCCGGGAACCAATACGTTTAGCTGGGGCGCCGACCCAATGAATGCCTGAACGTCCCCGGTCCGCATCGTCAAACGAAGACTGAGCGCGGGGGGCTGAGACGGCGAGACCAATGATTCGGGTGTCAGGTGGACTTGCGGGGCCTCCGTGCCGGCGACTTCTTGGTTGCCGGCTTCGCTGCCGCCGACTTTTTCGTGGCCGTCTTCTTGGCGGCCGCCTTCTTGGCAGTCGACGCGCGTGCATGCGGTTTTTCGGTCATCAGGCGCTCGACCGCACCCTGCATCCGCTGACCCCGGAGCGACTCCAGCTGGCCCTCCACCGCCCTGAGATCGCGGCGCGCGTCGGCCCCTTCGGGCTTCCGTCCCAGTGCGCGCACGACGCTGATGCCGCGGTCGACGTCCGCGTCGGTGAGCACCTCAGCATCATCGCTCGCGACCGCGGCAGCCCGTTCGAGGAGCTCGCCGGCCTCGGCGAGCAGCTTCTCATCCCCCATGACGGCACTCAGGAGAGGCGTCTGCACGCGCTCGAACAGGGAGATCCACTCACGCCCGGCATCCGTGGTCGCCAGCAGCTCGTCACGCACCCTGCGCAGCGCCTCCACCTCCGTGTCGCCGCCGAAGACCTGGCCGCCGATGAGCTCGATCGCGCAGATGCATTGCTGCATCAAGGCGATCATCCCCGACTTGGCGTCGCGCTTGATCAGCGTCGGGTCGGCTGGCTGAAAGGACGACTCGGCACTCCCCGTGAAGGGGCCGGTCTCGAAGGTGTAGCCGTAGGTCTTGCGCAGGCTGGAGTTCGCGATGTGCCGGCTGTAGGCGTAGTCGCTTTGCGTTCCGGTCGTGGGGTACAGCGCCACACCCGGTTGGTTGGTGTAGCTGCGCCCCCGAACGGCGGCGATGGCGTCACGGATCCGTGATCCGACGGTCTGGAATCGCTGCTGGTCACGGGTGGAGATGTACTCCTGGTAGCCGGCGACCGGGATGCCGGCACAGGTGCCGCTCGCCAGGGTCGTGAACCGCTTACTCGGGTCGACGGTCTGGCTCGGTGCGTGGCCCCAGGGCCAGAGGATCAGCTCGGAGTAGGAATGCACGTCGGCGAAGCAGTCGATGCGCCGGGTATCGAGCAGGTGCTTGATGTTGCGCGTCTCCGGCTCGCTGAAGGCAGACCCACCGGCATACACATCACTACACGGCGAACACGAGGTCTGCCCCTGCGTCACACCCCACAACACGTCGCAATTGCGGTTGAGATCGACCCCGTCGCAGGGGGTTCCGGGGTTGTCGCGGCGGTTCTTGCGCCACATGGCCTCCACGGTCATGGAATGCACCCGCCCGTCAGGGTTCATGCAGGGCACGAGCCAAAGGTCGAGGGACTCCAAGATCAGCTTGATGTCGGATGCCGGCCAGCGCTTGCCCCCGTAGACGAGATCGGTGCCGTTGGCATGACTGGTGAACAAGTCCACCGCCAGCTCGATGATGGCATCCGGGTTCATCAGCTCCCGGGCGTGGGTGCCCCCAACCAACAGGACGCCCCGGCGCTCCACGTCCCCTGCGCCGGCGCGCAGCCTCAACGCGAAGACCGGGCGGCCCTGCACCGATGCCTCGGGCAACGAGAAGCGGGTGAAGTACCCCGGGAACCAGGTGGCCAGCTGGTTGCTCAGCGAGTCAAGCTGCGCGACGGTGCGATACATCAGGATCCCTCCTGACGCGGGATTCCCTCCACCCGCTCCTCCAGCCATCGCACCGCCTCGTCGTCGCCCACGACGAGGTCCGCACGAAGCGGCCGAGGTCGCACCGTGCGGTACAAGCGGACCTCGTATCCCTCGTCGAGCAGCCGAGCCAGCTCGTCGGGGTTGATGAGTAGCCGCACATCGCCGTGCGGGTCGGGCACCCGATCCAGGTCAAGGTCCGCGACCCTGGACAGGGCCCGCTCCCTCGCGCCCTGGTGAATCGTTGCTTCGAACCGCAACTGGCGGTCCGGTGCCCCCTCCGCGGCCTTCCCTGACTCCTCGGCCATCCCCATCGCCTCCACCACCCACGGTGCTCTCGCGCCCCAGCGCTGTCAACCAGAACGGAATCTCGGGCCGTATCAGGTTTCCCATCTGGTTCGCGTGCCAGCTGACGCACGTGCCGAGCATGGACGCACCACCCCACCCGGTTCGCGATCACATGGTTCACCAAACCCTCCGCGGCCTGCGGGACGATCCTGGCGGTCGTGGTGGCGCCGTTCCGTCGTGCGGCGGGATCACCGGACGGGTCAGGGATCGGCCGGTGCAGCGGATCAAAGACCTGCCGGTGTTCGGTCAGCGGACCGACTTGTGGTGGCGGGAACGTCGCCTGACCTGCGTGGAGAAGCTGTGCCGGCAGCGGTCGTTCACTCAGACCGCGCAGGGAGACTACGTATCCTGTCCAGCATGCCGGAGCCAGCAGGGACCATCTTCGCCATCGGTGGGGCTGAGGCCAAACTGCGGCGACGGAGCGTGCTGCGTGCCTTCGTGGCAGAGGCGGGCGGGACGAACGCCAGGATCGCGGTGATCCCGAGCGCCTCCTCGCTCGGGCCGGAGGTCGTCGAGGTCTACCGTGCCGTGTTCGCCTCGCTGGGCGCCGGCGAGGTCATCGAGGTGCGCCCGGCAAGTCGGGCAGAGGCCCAGAACGGCTCGCTGGCCACCTCCCTGGAGGGCGTCAGTGCCATCTTCATGACAGGCGGGAACCAGCTGAAGCTCAGCAACTTCATCACCGGCACCCCGTTCGGCGCCGCCATCAACGCCGCGCACCAGCGCGGGGTAGTGGTGGCCGGTACCTCGGCCGGCGCGAGCATCCTGGCCGATTACATGATCGCTTTCGGCAGTGGCGGCTCCACGCCGAAGCAGCGAATGAGCCAGCTGTCCGCTGGGCTCGGCCTGGTGACCGGAGTGGTGATCGACCAGCACTTCGAGCAGCGCAATCGGTACGGGCGGCTGCTCTCGCTGGTCGCCCAGTCGCCGTCGCTGCTCGGAATCGGTATCGACGAGGACACCGCAGCGGTTGTTCGCCCTGGCTCTGTTTTGGAGGTGATCGGCCGTGGCGCCGTCACCGTGATCGACGGCCGGCACCTGACGACCAATGCGTACCTGGCGCAGCGGACCGCTCCGCTGCTGGTCTCGGGCGCAACGCTCCACGTGTTGCCATCGGGTAGCCGATTCGATCTCGCCCACCGGGTGTTGCTGACCCATGACGAGCAACTTCCCGACGCCGAGGTCGTCGAGTCCAGGGCCGCCGAGCACGATCTCCGGTTGCTGGCCAAGGAGATTGCGGCCGAGGGTGTGTCACCCAGTTCGTACCGGCGCCGCCTCCGGCGCAGTGATACTCGGTAGGCCAGTCCCGGTCTCCAGCACCGACTTCAGGCTGTCCAGCACCCAGACCCAGCCGTCCTCGACCTCGGCGGAGGTCCTCGGGCTCTGGGCCAGACCACGGTGGACAAGGCGGACACGGGTCAGCCCCTCCCCCGCGGACTCGACCGTCCATTCCACCGTGCCCGGCGCTTCGGCGGCCAGCTCGGCGTCGTACAGCACGTGCCAGGTCTGCACGAAACGCCCCGGTCGTCCCTCCGTCGGCGGACTCATCTCGACGATCAGGCCCTCGATCGCGTCGCGGCCGTCGGCGATCACCGTTCGAAAGGCGCGACCGGCGACCGGCGGCTCCACGTACGAAGTCGCGTGAAAGTAGCGGCTCGTCCACTCCGACTGGGTGATTGCCGCCCACACCTCGTCGGGATGCGACGCGATGTAGATCTGGTAGACGTGCAGGTCCTGCGCCATCGTTTCCTCCTGACTCACGGTGCTGCCTGGCCAACCTGGTGATCGAGTCCGACCAGAGCCTCGGCGAACGCGGCGGCGTACTTGCTGATCCAGCGGTCCGCGATCTGAGCGATCGGCACCGGATTGAGATAGTGCGTCGTCGTCCGGCCCGAGCGCCTCGTGGTGACAAGGTTTGCTGCTTCCAGGACCTTCAGGTGCTTCATCACGCCGAACCGCGTCATCTCGGGGAAGCGATCACAGAGCGCCCCGACGGACTGTCCGTCGCGCTCGAAGAGGGTGTCGAGGACGGCGCGCCGCGTGGAGTCCGCGAGGGCCTTGAAAACGAGATCCTGGTCGGAGACCATGACCCGATATTATGTGACCATTTGGTCACATGTCAAGAGAGGTGGACGGGGGTCCCGGAAAGGGTGGAAGGATCAGCACCGACCGATGATCGAGGAGGTTTCGCGTGACCGAACCAGCCAGTGCGACACCCCGACCCGACCTCCGGATCCTGTCCGAGAGGGTCTACCGGGGCCCGAACGTCTGGCACTACGAGCCGGCCATCCAGCTGGTCGTCGATCTTGGTGTGTTGGAGGATTACCCCACCAACCTGATCCCCGGGTTCGCCGACGCGCTGGTGGAGCGGCTGCCCGGACTGCAGAATCACAGCTGCAGTCGCGGCCGGCGCGGGGGGTTCGTCGAGCGGCTGCACGAGGGCACCTGGCTGGGCCACGTGGCCGAGCACGTGGCGCTGCAGCTGCAGCAGTCGGTCGGGCACGACATGCGCCGCGGCAAGACGCGGCAGGTGAAGGGTGAGCGGGGCCGGTACAACGTGATCTACGCCTACGCGGACGAGGGCGTCGGACTGGCCGCTGGGACCCTGGCGGTCAAACTGGTCAACGACCTGATCGAGCACGATCCCGACTTCGATTTCGACGATGAGCTCGAGCGCTTCATCGTCCGCGGAGAGCGTTCCGCCTTCGGACCGTCGACGCAAGCGATCGTCGACGAGGCGGTGAGCCGGGATATCCCCTTCATCCGGCTCAACACCTCGTCGCTGGTACAGCTCGGACAGGGTGTCCATCAGAAGCGGATCCGGGCCACCATGACCTCCAACACCTCCTCGGTGGCGGTGGACATCGCCAGCAACAAGGAACTCACCCTGAACCTGTTGTCGGCGGCCGGGTTGCCGGTCCCCCGGTCACAGTCGGTTCGCAACGCCGACGAGGCGATCCGATTGGCCCGACGGATCGGCTATCCCGTGGTGGTCAAGCCGCTGGATGGCAATCACGGCCGGGGCGTGATCTTGAACCTGCAGGACGACGAGCAGGTCCGATCCGGTTTCGCCGCGGCCGAGGCCCAGTCGCGCAACGGCTGGGTGATCGTCGAAACGTACGTGACCGGCAAGGACTACCGCTGCCTGGTCATCGACGGCAAGATTGCGGCGATCGCCGAACGGGTACCGGCTCACGTGATCGGCGACGGCCAAGCGTCCATCGCCGAACTGGTGGAGCGGACCAATGCCGACCCCCGGCGCGGGGTCGGCCACGAGAAAGTGCTGACCAGGATCAAGATCGATGCCGCGGCGATCGACCTGGTCAGTTCCCAGGGCTACGCGATGGACGACGTGCCTCCCGTCGACACCCAGGTCCTGCTCACTTTGACGGGCAACATGTCCACCGGCGGTATCTCCATCGACCGCACATTCGAGGCACATCCGGAGAACATCGAGATTGCCGAGGAGGCCGCCCAGGTGGTCGGCCTGGACATCGCCGGGATCGATTTCATCGCCCCCGACATCACCCAGCCCGTACGAGAAACGGGTGGGGCGATCTGCGAGGTGAACGCGGCTCCGGGCTTCCGGATGCACACCCACCCCACCGTCGGCGATCCGCAGTACATCGCCAAGCCGGTCGTGGACATGCTGTTCCCACCCGGCACGGCGAGCCGGATCCCGATCATTGCCATCACCGGCACCAACGGGAAGACCACCACCTCCCGGATGATCGCCCACATCTTCAAGGGGATCGGGCGCAAGGTCGGCATGACCTCCACCGACGGCGTGGTCATCGACGAGCGGCTGGTCATCCGGGCGGACGCGTCGGGGCCGCGGTCGGCGAAGATGGTGCTGCAGAATCCACGGGTCGACATGGCGGTGTTCGAGGTCGCCCGTGGCGGCATCCTGCGCGAGGGTCTGGGCTACGAGCGCAACGACGTCGGGGTGGTACTCAACGTGCAGCCCGACCACCTCGGTCTGCGGGGAATCGACACGCTCGAGCAGCTGGCTGACGTCAAGGGCGTGATCGTGGAGGCCGTTCCCCGTAACGGTTATGCGGTGCTGAACGCTGACGATCCGCTCGTCCGCGGCCTGCGGCGTCGCTGCTCCGGGCGCATTGTCTGGTTCACCATGGCGCAACCCGGCAGCGAGATCCGCGAATCGGTCGATGATCACTGCCGCCGCGGGGGTCGGGCCGTCGTGCTGGAACACAGCGACCTGGGCGACATGATCATCGTCAAAGAGGGGCAGCGGGCCATGCAGCTGGCCTGGACCCACCTGCTGCCCTCGACGTTCCACGGCCGGGCCACCATGAACGTGCAGAACGCCATGGCCGCCGCGGCCGCCGCGTTCGCCGCCGGCGCCTCGCTGCACGACATCCGGGGAGGTCTGCGGAGCTTCTCCACGAACTACTACCTGGCCCCTGGCCGACTGAACGAGGTCGAGGTCGAGGGCCGTACGGTGATCGTCGACTACGCGCACAACCCGCCGTCGATGCGGATGCTCGGCGATTTCGTGGACAAGACCGGCGACGCGCTCGACGCCACAACCGAGATCGGCAAGATCTCCAGGATCGGGGTGGTGGCCACGGCCGGCGACCGGCGCGACGAGGACATGCGCGAGATCGGCGAGGTGGCGGCGGAACACTTCGACGTCGTGATCATCCGCGAGGACACCGGCTTGCGCGGCCGGCGGCGGGGGGAGGTGGCCGGGCTGGTCGCCGCGGGAGTGCAACGCGCCATGGGTGAAGGGGTCCGCTGCAAGCAGGTCGAGATCGTGCTGGACGAATTGGAAGCCACCCGGCACGCCATCGCCCGCTCCAACCCCGGCGACCTGATCGTGATCTGCGTCGACCAGCACGCCGCGGTGATGTCGCAGCTGGAATCGTACGGCCGCCAGGCCCAACCCGGCGCTCAGCGGCACGAAAACGAGCGCACCCGCGGCATCGCGGATCCCGATTACCACGCCAACGGCCAGCACCCGCAGCAGGAGGCGCTGCCCCAGATCTGAGAGGTCAGCGCGTGTCGATGCCGACGACGTCGAGCTCGTGCTCCACCGGCAGCGGCGGCTCGGGAAGGCCCCACCGAGCGAGCACTCGGGCGACGGCCGGCCGGACGTACTGGTCTCGGAACTCGACCCAGTCCTCCCGGCTCGCCCAGACGCCGTAGTGCCGAAGACCGCCTTCGTGCCGGACCACCAGGTGCGTGATCAGACCCGCCGGCCTGTCGCTGCCGATCTCCTTCGTGATGGTGTCGTACATCTCCGGCGTGGATGGCACGTCGTAGAAGTATGCGTGGGTCATCGCCGACTCCCTCAATTCCATTACACTTCTCTTGTAATCATTACTAGGAGTATGTATTCAATGTCGGTAGCCGTCAAGCCGGCCAGGTCGTACGACTCGTCGGGCCGTCACGAGCAAGCCCGGCGCAACCGCGACGACATCCTCGGCAACGCCCGAATGCTTTTTTTGGAGCTCGGCTATGCCGGCACCACGATGAGAGCCGTCGCGGAGCGGGCCAACGTCTCGGTCGAGACGATCTACAAGTCCATCGGCAACAAGCCGGCCGTCCTCAAGGCCGTCCTCGACGCGGCGATCGTCGGCGACGACGAACCCGTGCCGATGCTCCGTCGCGAACTGGTGGCCCGGATGCGGGCGGAGTCGGATCCGCACAAGCTCTTCGCGCTGTACGGCGAGCCATCACGGCCTCCTGGCCGCGCCAGGTGCCCGTGCAGCTGATCGCCCGAGCGGCCGCCTCCGTCGAACCGACCGCGCACCGGGTCTGGCAGACCATCCAAGCCCAGCGGCTGCGCGGCATGGCCGTGTTCTCGAAGGACCTGGCCGATCGCGGCTTTCTCCGGCGCGACCTCACGGTCGACGAGGCCCGGGACGTGCTCTGGACGCTGACCGCCCCGGAGCAGTACGAGATCCTCGTCCTGCAACGCGGCTGGCCGATGGAACGGGTCGGACCATTCATCGTCGACGCGATGGTCGGAACCTTGCTGCCCCGAAGCTGAACGGAAGCGTCTCTTCGACGTTGTTCGGCGGCTAGTGGTTGCCCCAGTGGTGATTCAGCGCCGAACGCTGCCCATCGACTCCGCTGATCAGGTGTTACCAGCGCGGAGAACCTTGGCGCGCAGGTCTCCCGCCGAGTCCTGGGTCGCCCCCGACCTCAGCAGCCAGTCGTCGATCTCGCCGCGATCCTGGTGGGCCATGATGGCGACCACATCGCCGTTCCGGGCCTGGGCCACCAGGGACTCGAGGCAGCTCAGCTCGTCGGGGTGCTCGGCTGTGATCTCCGTACCGGCGTGCGCCGCACCCTCGCGGATCAGGTCGCCGAGCTCGGTCATCGGCCGGCCGCGCAGGTACTCGCTCTTGTGCGCGATCTCGACCACGTCCGCCCCGAGACCGGCCAGCTCGCCCAGCCGGACGAAGACGTCGTCGCCGCGATCGCCCGCGGTACCGACGCCGAGGAGCAGGCGGCCGCCCGCGGGCCGGACCCCATTCATGATCTCCAGGAGCGCTTCGAGACCGGCCTCATTGTGGGCCAGGTCGACCACCACACTGGCCGCGCCGTCCGGCAATGCGAGAGTCCAGATGTTCATCCGCCCCGGATTGTTGGCGGCGGGTTGGAACGCGACCAGCCCGGCGGCAACCTGCTCGACGGTCAACCCCAGTGCAAGGGCCGCGCTGGTCGCCGCCAGTACGTTCTCGACGTTGACCCTGCTCAATCCGGCCAGGGTCATCGGCACATCGGCCACGGGCACCACCGGCCGCGGATCGGCGCCCGCCTCGAGCACCGCCACCCAGCCGTCCACCACGGTGCTCACCCGCCCGCCACCGTCGAGCACGGTGCGCCCGTTCGGCGAGTCGGGATCCCGACTGAACACCCAGATCCGGGCCTTGGTCCCGAGGCGCATGGCGAAGGTCCGCGGGTCGTCGGCGTTCAGCACGCACCAGCCGTCCACCTTGGTGATCTTGGTGATGACCGCTTTCACCTCGGCCAGTTGGTCCAGGGTGTCGATCCCTCCGAGCCCGAGATGGTCCGCGGAGATGTTCGTCACCACCGAGACGTCGTTCCAAGCGACCCCGACGCCCCGTCGCAGGATCCCGCCACGGGCCGTTTCGGTCACGGCCAGCTGGACGCCCGGCTGCCGCAGTACCCGACTCGCTCCACTCGGCCCCGAGTAGTCACCGGCCTCGACCAACTCCCCGTTGAGGTAGATGCCGTCTGTACTGGACCAGCCCACCGACCACCCGGCCCGTTGGAAGCAGAAGCCCAGCATCCGGGAGGTGGTGGTCTTTCCGTTCGTCCCGGTGACCGCCACGACCGGAATCGTGGGCCGGATCAGCTCGGGCGCCAAGCCCGGTTCGGCCGTCGCCAGCCGAGCCGCGGCACGCTCCAACGTCTCCGCCAGTCGCGGCGTGCCCACCACCTCCAGCGCCCGGGCCACCCCTTCGGCCAGCACCTCCGCCCGGCCGGAGTTGCGCCACGGGTACGCGAGGACCAGCTGGTCCACCTCGACGCCGGTTCGGGACCGGACCGCGAGGCGCTTGACGCCACCGGCCAGCGCCAGCCTGCGGACCAACCGGGTGACGGCCCGAGCCGCGAACCGCTGACGGAACGACGAGCCGGGCTCGCCCGGGCGGACGTCGCGCATCCCCAGCTGCTCGGCGAAGCCCCGCGCGGTCTCGACGGGTGCGGACAACAACCCGGAGATGCGGAGCGTGACCTTGGCGGCGGGCCGCGGAAAGTACAGGTTGGGACCGTCCAGGAGTCTGACCTCGATCAGCGCCGGCGGCGCGTGGTCGAATTCGGTGCCGGATGAGGGCTCGGTCACGAGCGGAGCTTCTCGGGAGTGAGGAGTGATTCCGGGCGACACGCTTTTCGTCGTCCGGAATCGCGATCGAACGAGCAGAGACGCTGCTCGCGCTCGTGACCGCGGAGCGCGCAGCGCGACAGACAAGTACGGTCACGAGCGGAGCTTCTCGGGAGTGAGGAGTGATTCCGGGCGACACGCTTTTCGTCGTCCGGAATCGCGATCGAACGAGCGAGACGCTGCTGCGCTCGTGACCGCGGAGCGCGCAGCGCGACAGACAAGTACGGTCACGAGCGGAGCTTCTCGGGAGTGAGGAGTGATTCCGGGCGACACGCTTTTCGTCGTCCGGAATCGCGATCGAACGAGCGAGACGCTGCTGCGCTCGTGACCGCGGAGCGCGCAGCGCGACAGACCGGTACGGTCATGAGCTTAGGCGCCCATGGCGTGTACACCGCCGTCGACGTGCACCATCTCCCCGGTCGTGCGCGGGAACCAGTCGCTCAGCAGCGCGACCACGGCCCGCGCCGTCGGCTCCATGTCCGTGGGTTCCCAGCCGAGCGGCGCCCGCTGGGCCCAGACCTCGTTGAACTCTTTTGCCCCACCGATCGCCTTCTTGGCCAACGTCTCCAGTGGGCCTGCGGCGACCAGATTGACTCGTACGCCCTCGGGCCCGAGGTAGCGCGCCAGATACCGGCTGGTGCTTTCCAACGCCGACTTCGCGACCCCCATCCAGTCGTAGACCGGCCAGGACACCGTCGCGTCGAAGGTCATTCCCACCACCGAGGCCGAGCGGGCGAACAGCGGTCGGCAGGCCATGGTCAACGATGCGAGGGAGTACGCGGAGACATGAAGCGCGGTCCCGACGTCACTCCACGGCGTAGACAAGAACTTGCCGCCCAACGCGGTCTCGGGATTGGCGAAGGCGAGCGAGTGCACCAAGCCGTCCAGTCGATCCACGTGCTCGCCCGCCGCCACCGCCAGGCCGGCCAGGTGTTCGGAGTTGGTGACGTCGACCTCGAGCAGGGCCGGCACCGGGTCCAGCTTCTTGATCACCCGGTTGGTCAGACTCATCGCCCGACCGAAGTTGGACACCAGCACGGTCGCTCCCTCGGCCTGAGCGATCCGGGCGACATGGAAGGCGATCGAGGTGTCCAGAGTGACCCCCGCCACCAGGACGTTCTTGCCTTCGAGAATTCCCACCCGCACTCCTCAATTGCTCGAGACCCGACAAGCCGCACTGCATCCGCCGACCGCGGACGTACGGAATTTGATCAGTGACCCATTCCCAGCCCGCCGTCGACCGGGATGAGCGCTCCGGTGATGTATCCGGCGCTGTCGCTGACCAGGAACTCGATGCAGGCGGCGATGTCGTCCACCCGGCCCATCCGGCCGAGGGGAATCTGCGCCGCGTACTTCGCCGTCAGCTCCTGACTGAGCTCGGCCGTCATGTCGGTCTGGATGAAGCCCGGGGCGACGACGTTGGCGGTGATTCCGCGCGAACCCAATTCACGAGCCAACGAGCGGGCCAGCCCCACCAACCCGGATTTGGAGGCGGCGTAATTCACCTGACCAGCCGAACCCAGCTGACCGACCACCGAGGACAGGAAGATCAGCCGGCCGAACTTGGCCCGGATCATCGGCCGCGCCGCTCGCTTCGCCACCCGGAACGAACCGGTCAGATTGGTGGCGATAACGGTGTCCCAGTCCTCGTCGCTCATCCGCATCAGCAAGGTGTCCCGGGTGATGCCGGCATTGGCCACCACCACCTCGACCGGCCCCAGTCCCGCCTCCACCTCGCTGAACGCCGCGTCCACGTCGCCCGGGTCGGTGATCTCACACTTCACCCCCAGCACGCCGTCCGGCACGCCACCGCTGCGGAAGGTGGCCGCCACCCGGTGGCCGTGGGCCTGGAGCCGCTCGGCGATGCCCCATCCGATGCCTTTGCTGCCGCCGGTCACCAGCACCGTCCGGGCAGTCTGAGGAACCCGCCCAGAAGCCATCTGAGGAGCCGACGTTGAGACCGAACTGTCTGTCACGAAGGTCACGCTACCGACTGCGATCGGCGCCGAGAAACAGGCGTAGGCTGACGAAGTGGCGGGGACGATGACGAGCGGCGGACGGGACCCGGGCTACACCCGGCAGAACTACTCGGTCATCACCAACGCCCGAATCGCTACCAGCGAAGAGATGGCGGGTCGGGTCAAGCGTTACTCGATCACCATGGCGTTCCGGACGGCCTGTTTCATCGCCATGATCTTCGTCCCCGGGGTCGGTCGCTGGATCTTGTTCGCCTGTGCGGTCTTCCTGCCCTACGTCGCGGTCCTCCTGGCCAACCAGGCGCACCAGCGGAGCAGTGACCGAGCCGTCGAGACGGCGGCCCCCGAGGACGCCAAACAGCTCACGACCGGACCCGAAAAGCCGGACGTCATCTCCGGACAGCTCGTCGAGCCCGACGAACGGCACGAGACTGCGCATCATGTCCGCTCCCCCTAGCGAGACCGGGCCCTCGCCGTCCACCGCTGACTTGGCCGTCTGCTCGGCCAAAGGCTGCCGGAAGCCCGCCGAGTTCGATCTGCAGTGGAACAACCCCAAGATCCACTCCGAGGATCGGCGCAAGCACTGGGTGGCCTGCCATGATCACCGGGAGACCCTGGGCGGTTTCCTCTCCGCTCGCGGATTCCTCCGCGACGTGGTGGAGTTGACGTCTCCCTGAGGCTCACTGAGGCTCCCTGACCCGGCTCACCCGTTGAGTAGGTTGCCTCCAATAGAGGAGGACGATGAGTTCGATCGGATCGTTGGTGCTGCTCGGAGCGAGCGGGGACCTCGCAGGGCGTTTGCTGCTGCCGGCCCTGGGGGAGCTGCTTGAGGAGGAGAGTCAGCGTCGAGACCTGGTCCTCCTGGGCGCTGGAGCCGAGGACTGGGATCAGGCCACCTGGCAGGAGCGAGTCCGTGCATCCTTCGCGACGAACCAGGTGTCCGACGAGACGACACAGGCCGTGCTGGATCGGACCCGGTACACCCGCGCCGACGTCACCGACGCCGACGACCTGCGCCGCCTGATCGAGTCCGCACCCGCCGCCCCGGCCCTGTACTTCGCCCTGCCGCCAGCCGTCACGGTCATCGCTTGCACAGAGCTGAAAAAGGTCGACCTTCCGACCGGGACCACGCTCGTGCTGGAGAAGCCGTTCGGCACCAACGCCGAAAGCGCGGCGAGCCTGAACGGACTGCTGGCCGGGCTCGTGCCGGACGAGCAGGTGTTCCGGGTCGACCATTTCCTCGGCCGCTCCAGCGTGCTGAACCTGCTCGGCGTTCGGTTCGCCAATCGCCTGTTCGAGCCGCTGTGGAACAACGAGCACATCGCACGGGTGGACATCACCTACGACGAAGTGCTGGCTCTGGAGAACCGCGCCCGCTACTACGACCACGCCGGCGCGCTGACCGACATGGTCCAGAGCCACCTACTGCAGATCCTGGCCCTGATCGCGATGGACCCGCCGGCCAACGTGAACGCGATCGATCTCCGGTACGCCAAGGCGACCGCGCTGCGGGCCTGCCGCCTCTGGGACGACGACCCGGTCGCGGCGGGCCGTCGGGCCCGATACACCGCCGGGGTCGCCGATGGCCATCAGGTGCCCGACTACGCCGACGAGCCCGGGGTCGATCCGGCCCGCAACACCGAGACGCTCGCCGAGCTCACGGTGCAGATCGACAATTGGCGTTGGGCGGGGGTCCCGTTTCGGCTGCGGTCGGGAAAGGCGCTGCGGAACCTCCGTAAGGAGGTGCTGATCACGTTCAAGCCGATACCGCACCTGCCCCGCGGGCTACGCGGGATCGACGTACCGGACCAGTTGCGCCTGACTCTGTCGCCGGATCGGATGGCCGTGGAGATGAACGTGAACAGCCCGGACGATCCCTTCATGCTGGAGCGGGTCGCCCTCACCCACGATCTCACCGCGGGACGACTCCCGCCGTACGGTGAGGTCATGGCCGGGGTCCTGGACGCCGATCCGCTGCTCTCGGTGCGCGGTGACACCGCCGTGGAATGCTGGCGGATCGTCGATCCGGTGCTGCAGGCGTGGCGGGAGCAGCGCACCCCGCTCGACACTTATCCGGCCGGCTCCGAAGGACCCGCTGCCTGGACCTGACAGCCCGGCCCCCGGTTGCGCCGCCTCGAGGAGCACGCCCAGCAGTGCGTACGGGTTCGCCGCGAAGTTCGCTCGCACGACCTCAGCCCCCGATGGCCGACATCGGCCGATCGGGCTGCAGGAAGCTGGGATCGTCGATGCCGTGCCCGGGGCGCTTGCCGGCCACCGCCTGGATCCAGCGGGCGGCCAGTTCCTCGTCGGTGGCGCCGCTTCGCAGGGGCGCCCGCAGGTCGGATTCCTCGCGGGCGAACAGACAGTTGCGCAGTTGTCCGTCGGCGGTCAACCGGACTCGGTCGCAGGATCCGCAGAACGGCTTCGACACGGCGGCGATGATCCCGACCCGATAGTCGGTGCCCGCCACCCGGAACAATTCGGCGGGCGCACTGCCGCGCAGCAGCGCGTCGGCCGGATCCTCGGCCAGCTCGACCTCCTGCCGCAGGGTGGCCCGGATCTCGTCGGCGGTGACCATCTCGGTCCGGCGCCAGGCGTGTTGGGCGTCCAGAGGCATCTGCTCGATGAACCGCAACTGCACCCCCTCGGCCATCGCCCACCGCAGCAGGTCCAGCGCTTCGTGATCGTTCACCCCTCGCATCAACACCGTGTTGATCTTGACCGGATCCAGGCCCGCCGTCCGGGCCGCCCGGATCCCGGCGAGCACGTCGCTCAGCCGGTCCCGCCGCGCCATCCGGGCGAACGTGTCGGCGTTCAGGGTGTCGAGCGAGACATTGATCCGGCGCAGCCCCGCCGTCGCCAGCTTGGCCGCCCGGCGGGCCAGGCCGATGCCGTTGGTGGTCAGGGCGACCTGGGGACTGGGCCGCAGGGCGACCACCCGCGCGACCAGGGCTTCGAGGTCGGGTCGCAACAGGGGCTCACCGCCGGTGAGCCGAACCGTCGTGATGCCGAGCCGGCTGACTCCGATGTCGATCAGCCGCACCAGTTCGTCGTCACTGAGCAACTCGGCCTTCGGCAGCCACTGCAGGCCCTCGGCCGGCATACAGTACGTGCACCGCAGATTGCACTTGTCGGTGAGCGAGACCCGGAGATCGGTGGCCACTCGTCCGTACGCGTCGCGGAGCTCTGCGATCCCTGCCGCCGAGACCACACCCGCCGACGTCTCGCGGCGGCGAGGAATCGGCAGCAGGGTCGTCATCCCCAGATTCTAGGGCCGATCTAGGACTCGGGCCCCATGGCGGGCTGCACCCGCCGCCGGGTGTAGCGCAGATACCAGAACAACATCAGCGCGGTGGCCGACAGATAGAAGGCGTGCATGGCCCAGATCGGACCGGCCGGCAGGTTGTACACGTAGATCGCGTACAGCACGTTGCCGACGTTGGCGAGCGCGATGTTGGCGAAGCTGTACGAGCCCAGGTTCTTGGTCCGACCGGCTTTGATCAACATCGGCAGCTGACTGACCATGAAGATCGCGGCGGCCGCGGAGCCGGCGAACAGCGCGAACTCGCCCATGTCCCCATCCATCTCTGCGTCGATGTCGGGGCCCAGTGCCCAGACCCTTCTCAGAGCGATGGGGGGAGTCCGAATGCTCGGTAGTCGCTACGGATCTTGGCGGGCCGCACTACCGAGACCACTGATCAGCAGATCCGTTCCGGATGGGTGTAGACGTTCATCGTGTCGCCCCGGACGAAGCCGACCAGGGTCAATCCGGCCCGTTCGGCCAGCTCGACGGCCAGAGAACTGGGAGCCGACACGGCAGCCAGGACGGGAATCCCGGCCAGTACCGCTTTTTGCGTCAGCTCGAACGACGCCCGGCCGGACACGCACAGGGCGGCCGCCGAGAACGGCAGTCGGTCCTCGCGGAGGCCCCAGCCGATCACCTTGTCGACCGCATTGTGCCGGCCCACATCCTCACGAACACAGAACACCTCACCGTTGGCCGCCATCAGCCCGGCCGCGTGCAACCCGCCGGTCTGGGCGAAGACCCGCTGTTGGGCCCGTAGCTGGGCTTGGCCCCGGCCCAGCGCGGCGGCCGGCAGCCGCAGGGGCGGCAGCTCGTAGCGCGCCTCCCGGGTGACGGCCTCGATGGACGTGGCGCCGCAGATCCCGCACGCGCTGGTGGTCAGCACGTTGCGTTGCAGTCCCGGAGCGGGCCGGGCCACCGACGCCGCCAGCGTGACGTCGAGCACGTTGTAGGTGTTGAGACCATCCGGTCCATCACCCGCGCAGTAGCGGGCCAGTACGACGTCGGATGCGGCGTGGATGATCTGCTCGCCGTGCAACAGTCCGTGGACCAGATCGATGTCGTGACCAGGCGTCCGCATGGTCACCGAGAACACCGTGCCGTCGAGCCGAACCTCGAGCGGCTCCTCCACCGCCAGCCGATCGTCGCGCCGGATCTTCGAGTCGGGCCCGATCTTCACGACCGCATGCCGACGCGTCACTCGGCCCATGCCATCATCCTGTCAGGTGCCGACAACTGCGGCGGACGACTGCGTCCCGCCTGGGTGACGGAGACGGAGGCAGGGATGGAACTCGACGACTGGTTGCGGGCCGTGGCGACCGAGCTCGGACTCGGCGACGTCGACCTGTCAAACGACACCGTTCACACCCTTCTCGATCTGGCCCGTGACTCGGCGCACGAGATCGAGCGGATCGCGGCGCCCCTGACCTCCTATCTGGTCGGAGTCGCCGTAGGGCGCGGAGCGACGCTCGGGGCCGCCGCCGCCCAGGTGACCGAGCTGGCACTGCACCATCCCGCCTCGCCGCCGGAAGGCAGCGGAACCGCCGACTAGCCTGGGTCCGTGCGCCGACTCTGGGTGCGATGGACCCTGCTCATCGTCTTCGTTGCCGTGCTCGGCACCGTGTTCGTCAAGCTCGGCGACTGGCAGTTGGACCGGTTGGAGCAGCGGCGCGAACGAAACGCGGCCACCGTCAGCAACGAACAGGCGGCGCCCGAACCGGCCGAGGACATCTTCAACCGGCCCATCGCCGATTCCGATCAGTGGAAGAAGGCGATCGCCATTGGCACCTTCGACGCCGAGCACCAGTTTCTGATCCGGTACCGGCAGAACGGCGATGCGGACGGCTACCAGGTGGTGACACCGCTGCGGACTTCCACCGGAGCGCTGCTGGTCGATCGCGGTTTCGTGAGCCTCCCCCGCGGTAATCAGATCCCGGCCGTGGCCCCCGCACCGCCCACCGGAACGGTCACGGTGGAGGGGTACGTCCGCCGCAACGAACAAGGCAGCCGGGCCGCGACTCAGCCGGAGAATGGCCAGGTGCGGCTGATCAATTCCGATGCCCTGCAGTCGGCCGTGCCCTACCCGGTGTCCAGCGGCTATCTGAGCGTGCTGACGATGAATCCGCCTCAGTCCGGTGGGTTCGTGCCCCTGCTGCCCCCCGAGATCAACGAAGGTCCGCACTTCTGGTACGCCCTGCAGTGGTTCATGTTCGCCGGCATCGGGATCTTGGGCATCGTCGTCTTCATCCGGGCAGACGTACGGGATCGACGGCTGGCGAAGGCTGGAACAGTCACACCGGCTGGGGTGCCGGAGTGGCCGGTCGAGCAGGGGAAGGACACCTCGGAGGCGGATCACCTCCCTACCCGGCGTTGAGCTGGAGCCGACCACCGGGCAGGCACCCTCGGCGCGTGACGCAAAAACGACGCACACGCCCGGGAAGACCTTTGCTTAATCGATTCAATAGCCGTGCGTGCCGATTTTGCGTCAAGAACCATGTGCCAATATCACCTCGTGGACCTTGGACTCAACGAACGCGTCTTCTTGGTGACCGCGGCCAGCAGCGGCCTGGGACGGGCCACGGCGGAGGCGCTGGTAGCCGAAGGCGCCCGGGTGGTGCTGGTGGCGCGCCGGGCCGCCGAGCTCGACGCCGCGGTCGGGATGCTGGGTGAGGACCACGCCGCTGCGTTCGTCGGGGATCTGAGCGATCCGGCGACCGCCGAAGGGGCGGTCGAGATGGCGCTGCACACCTGGGGGCGATTGGATGGCGCGCTGATCAGCGTTGGGGGCCCGCCGGCCGGCTCGGTGGCCGACACGGGCGAGGACCAATGGCGCTCGGCGTTCGAGTCGGTATTTCTGGCCGGGCTCCGGGTCAACGACGCCGTGGTGCGCCACGGCACGGCAGCCGATCTGGCCATTGCGTGGGTGCTGTCGACCTCGGCGAAGTCGCCGGTGGCCGGACTGGCGGCCTCCAACGGCTTCCGGCCCGGTCTGGCGATGCTGATCAAGCAACTGGCCGACGAACTCGGGCCACGTGGGATCCGCGTGCTCGGGCTGATGCCGGGCCGGGTCGAGACCGAGCGTGTGCAGCATCTCGATTCGCTGTCCGACGATCCGGCGGCTGCTCGCGACGCGGCGGAGGCGGCCATCCCGTTGCGGCGGTACGGGCAGCCGGACGAGTTCGCCCGGGTGGCGACGTTCCTGCTCTCCCCCGCCGCCTCGTACGTCACCGGCTCGGTCATCCCGATCGAGGGCGGCGCCCTCCGCGCACTCTAGGTTGATGTGGCCCTCGACGTCGGGCTGGACCTGCTGGTCTGCCCGCTGTGCCGGCAGCCGCTGGCCCAGCAGCCTGGATCGGTCCGCTGTCCGAGCGGTCATGCCTTCGACGTGGCGCGCCATGGCTACCTGAACCTGAGTGGCGGACCGCCACCGGCCAACGCCGACACCGCCGAGATGGTGTCGGCCCGGGCGGACTTCCTCAGCGCCGGACACTTCGCCGCCGTCGCCGACGCCCTGGTCGACGCCGTGCCCTCGGCGGCTCGGACGGTCTTGGATTGCGGGGCAGGTACCGGCTACTACGCCGCGCGGCTCCTGGACGCAGCGCTCGACCGTCGGGCGCTGGCCCTGGACATCTCCGTCGCGGCGATCCGGCGCGCCGCCCGATCCCACGAGCGGATGGCCGCCGTCGTGGCCGACGCATGGCGACCGCTACCCGTCGCCGAGGCCGTGGTCGATGTGATCTTGAGCGTCTTCGCCCCAAGGAATCCGGCCGAGTTCCACCGGGTGCTCGCCCCGGGTGGGTCTCTGATCACCGTCGTGCCGGCGCCCGACCACCTGGTGGAGCTGCGGAAGCCCCTGGGTCTGCTGGACGTGCAGTCGGACAAGACCGGATGGCTCGCGTCGAACCTGGCCGGGCACTTTCGCGCCGACACCGCGGACCTGTTCAGAGTCCACCGATCCTGGTCCGCGTCCACCGCTCGCGCGGCCGTACTGATGGGTCCCAACGCCTTCCACCTCACGCCCGTGGAGCTGGACCGTCGCCTCGTCCGGCTTCATTGGCCACTCGAGGTCACGGTGTCGTGCCTGATCGGGGTCTGGACAAGACTGGGTCCGTGCGGATCCTGATCCTGGGCGGTACGGCCTGGCTTGGTCGTACGGTCGCGGCGCTCGGGGTGGCCGAGGGGCATGACGTGGTGTGCCTGGCTCGCGGTACCTCCGGAGCGGTTCCGGCCGGCGCCGCCCTCGTCGTGGGTGATCGCAACCGGCCGGATGCGTACGACGTGGTGAGCGGGCAGAGCTGGGATGCGGTGGTCGACGTCGCGAGACGGCCGGCGCACGTGCGCGGTGCCCTCGGCGCCCTGTCCGCCGCGACCAGGCACTGGGTGTTCGTCTCGACCGGGAACGTGTACGCCGACGCGAGCCGGCTGGACGGCGACGAGTCCGACCCGCTGCTCGAGCCGTTGCCCGTCGACCAGCCGGCCACGCCCGAGACCTACGGCGAGGGCAAGGTGGCCTGCGAGCTGAGCGTTCTCGAGGACCGAGGGAGCGAGGGCGCGATGATCGCCCGGGCGGGCCTGATCGGCGGTCCTGAGGAGCCCTTCGACCGGTGCGGCTACTGGCCCTGGCGGTTCGCGCGACCGGCCGCATCCGACGGGGCCGTCCTGGTGCCGGACGTTCCCGACCTGATCACCTCGATGATCGACGTCCGCGATCTGGCACGGTTCCTTCTCGATGCGGGCAACGACCGGATCAGCGGTGCCTTCGACACGGTCGGCGAGCAGCTGCCCCTCGAGAGCCACCTGGCCACTGCTCGGCTGGTCGCCGGCCACGAAGGGCCACTGGTCCCGGCGTCTCCGGAGTGGTTGACCGAGCGCGGCGTCCAGCCGTGGATGGGTGAACGGTCGCTACCGCTGTGGCTGCCACCCGACTCGGTGGGGATCACGGCGCGCCGGGGCGCTCGGGCTCGCTCCGCCGGACTGCTCAACCGCCCGTTGACCGACACCTTGGCCGACACGCTCACCTGGGAACTGGCCCGGGATCAGCGTCGACCCCGACGGGCCGGGTTGACCGACGACGACGAACGACAGCTATTGGCCGAACTCCGGCCCTGACCCGTCAGCCTCGACGAGCAGGGCGTTGGCCGTCCCGAGATCGGTGAGCAGGACGTTCACCCAGCCGCCGACGAGGGCGGCACGGATGGCCTCGTGTTTGCTCGCCCCCCCGGCGAGGCCGATCCGACGGGGAACGGCGCGGAGAGTTTCCGGGTCGATGCCCACGACCCGGCTGTCGAGGTCACTCGCTACAAGCCTCCCTTCGACATCGAAGAAGCGGTGACAGACGTCGCCGACCGCGCCGGCCGACAACAGCTGGGCTTGCACCGCCGGATCCACGGCGTTGCCGCTCTCAACGAGCAGCTGGGACGGCGGGAGACTCCCGATGCCGAGGAGAGCCATGGTGAGCTCGCCCCACGCACGACCGACGGACTCCATCGCCGGGTCGCGGAGGAGGCTGTCGCGGACGCTCCGGTCCGCAACCAGACCGGGTGCGGGCACGAAGGTGGCGGTAGCCCCCAGCAGCTGGGCCAGCTCGCCGATGAGGCGATTGGCTTCGGCCTGAGCCGAAGGGGCACCGATGCCACCGATGAGTTGCATGACGCTTGCGGCGGCCGTGGTGCGGAAAGGACGCATCCGGTCGACGGCCGACAGCAGCGTCTGGCTCCAGGTGGAGATGCCGATCCGGTCGCCCCCGGTCAGCGTGGCCTCAAGGTAGCTGGCACCGGCGGAGCCGAGTCCCGCGATGATGTCGCGCTCCGTGCCTTCGACGTCGACGACGACCGCTTCGGCCAAGCCGAACCTGTTCTCGAGTGCCTCTTCGATGTCGGTGTGCACGCCCTGCGCCACCACCACCACGGTCCGCACGATGCCGAGCTCGGCAGCCCTCCTCAGTAGCCGCGAGACCCGTGCCTGGGACAGATGCAAGCTTTCGGCGATGTCCACCTGCCGAATGCCACGTTCGTGGTACATCCGCGCGACCTTGGTGATCAGCCTGAGCTGACCGTTCGTGGTGGCGCGGTAGCTGCGAGGCGAAGCCACGTCGTGAAAGCCCCTTCGGACAGGTCGATTGTTACCTGCCATCCTCGGTCCTGCCCGTCCGATTGTGTGAATATCCATGCATTTGCGCGTTGGCTATTCGCGAGATTGGCTCAATCTCACGAAATCCGGGGTCTCCTCGGCGCAGATGAGGAGGCTCGGCTCGTAGCTGTCGATGTCGATCGGGGTTCGGTCGGGGGGTCGGGGTCCTGACTTCACGACCTGACCGCTGCGGAGGTCGATGAGCCAATACCGCGACGGCACCCTGCCGTCACCGTCGAGGAAGGCCCAGGGCCCCCCGTGCTCGGCGTAGCCGATATAGAGAACCCCGGGATCGAGTAGGCCTCGGCTGTTGGTCGAGACATCCCAGCAGGGACTCAGGTGGGCCATCGGGAGTCCGGAGAGAATCTTTCCTACCAGTCCCACGTGGCGGCTTCCCTCGTAGCCAAGAGCCTCGCGCCACCCAGCGTCCCTGGCGATGAAGTACGGTTCGTGTCCCGGTTCGTTCGGGTGCAGCCGCCACTGCCAGAGGCTGGCCGCACCGTAACCGACGCCCATGGTGGATCCGGCGCACAGGTTGCTCCAGGCCTCATGGCCCTGCCACCACCCCGCGCCGGTTCCGGGCCGGCCGGAGTGTTCGTAGGTCGGTTCGCCGTTCATGACCGCTTTGGCCGGTTGCGCCGACCACATCGTCGCCAGCCGATCGGGGACATGGTCACCCATGTGCCCGGTCTGACACGACTGGAAGTCGAGCCAGTCAGCGCCCTGGTGGGCGTCGTTGCGGGCGTGCGGCCGGTAATGGATGCCGGTGGGTTGCCCGTAGGCGTCCCATACGTGGATCTCGCGCCCGCCGGCCTCGATCTGGGGTTCGGTGCCCGAGCCGTCGGCGCCGGGGAGATAGATCGCCGGTCGGGCCCCGTAGCGCGCGACCAGGTAGCGGCAGTAGCGGGCGTACTCCGCCGTAGGCACGGCCGGGCCGGCGACCGGTTGGCCCTTCCAGCCGAAGCCGTGGAACAGCGGCTGCAGGACCGGGGTGATGCCGTGCTCGACGAGCACGTCGATGATCTGGTCGAAGTACTGGAAGTAGTCGGTGTTGATTTCCGTCACGTGGCCGCTGGGCAGGTCGCGAAATCCGACCTCGAAGCCTTCGTCGACGTTGCGACCTTCCGGCCCACGGGTGTTCAGGTCGGGCTGAACGGTCATCAGCAGCACCGCGTTGAAGCCCTTCGCTTGGCGGTCGGCGGCGTAGTGCGCTACATCGCCCAACTCGGCGCGCCACGGCATCGCCCAGGCCGTGTCGATGACGAAGAACGCCGGTGTGCCGTCGGCGCAGCAGAACGTCCGGTTCCCGGGAGCAGTGCGGAACAGCCCGTGGTTGAGGGCCGGATGCGCGTGCCACCCCTCGGTCCGGCTGCTGATCAGCGTGCCGCTGCTCGGCCGGAGATCGACGCTATTATTACCCTTACCGTTAGAATCGAGCCGCCAGTGCCATTTCCCGTCGGCGACCGGCGAGGCGAATCGGACGCGGTAGCTGGATCCCCCGTCCCAGAACACGGGGCGACGAAGCTCTTGACCGGTGTCATGGGTGAAGGTGACCCAGGCGTCGACGTCGAGGTAGGGCCGGCCGACACCGGGACCGGTGAACTCGATCTGGACCTCCCGCCACTGCGGAGCCGTCAGCAGTTCGTCCGCGGGCCGGCCGTTCGGGCTAGTGGTGGTCATGGTGGACGGCCTCACTGGCTGGGGTTCGACCGTCGTGGGCAGTGTCGTCGAAGCGGGCCCGGTTCACTTCCGTCCTCCACTGCCGACGCTGTCGACCTCGGGTCTCGGAGTCGAGTCGGCTGGTGAAGACACGCGTTGGGCTGGTCGCCGGCCACTGAACGGCCTCGCCGAGAGCTGCCCACGCGAGCTTGGCGGCCCCGAGAGCCGAAACTTCGGCGACATCGCTGACCTCGACGGCGCGGTTCAAGAGGTTGGCTTGGGTTTGCACGACGAGATCCGATGCCGTGGCCCCGCCGTCGGCGCGGAACGTCCGGAGCGGTCCCGCGATGTGCTCGATCCGGTCCACGATGTCGCAGATCTGGTGGGCGATGGAATCCACGGCGGCTCGGGCGACGTGCCCGCGGGTGCTGGCCATGGTCAGGCCAGAGATCAGCGCGTGCGCGTCCCGGTCCCAGTGCGGTGCGCCGAGACCGGAGAAGGCGGGCACCAGGGTCACTCCCGAGCTGTCGACAACGGACTCGGCCTGGGTGACCAGCTCGGCGACCGAGCCGTGGGCGAGCAACTCGGCGGTCCAGGCCAGCGTCGCGCCGGAGGACAAGATGTTCCCCTCGAGCGCATACGTCGGGGTGTCGCCGAGGAGCCAGGCAAGAGTTGCGGAGACTTCGGCGGCCTGCTCAGGGACGGCTTCCACGGGAGTCATCACCGATGAGCCGGTTCCGTAGGTGGCCTTGGCCTGTCCCACCCCGGTGCAGCCGTGTCCGTACAGCGCCGCATGGGAATCGGCGAGTACGGCGAGGAGGGGCGTCTGATCCGGGACTCCCGGCAGGCCGGTGACGGTGCCGAAGCCTCGATCCGACGCCAGCGGTGTCGGCAGGACCGACCGCGGAACACCGAAGGTGTCCAAGAGATCGGGTTGCCAGTCGAGTTCGGTGATGTCGTACAAAAGGGTTCTGGACGCGTTGCCGGCTTCGCAGAGATGCGCGACACCACCGGTCAACTGCCAGATCAGCCAGGAGTCGACCGTACCGACGCGGACGTCCACGAGCGGAATCTCGGCGGGCAGATGGTCGAGGATCCAGCGGATCTTGGGCGCCGAGAACATGGCGTCAACTCGCTGAGCCGTTCGTCTGCGGACCAGGTCGCCGGCCGCGGCGTCCAGCGCTTCGACGCACCAAGCGGCGGTGCGTCGATCCTGCCAGCCGATCGCTGGGCCGAGCGGTTCACCGGAGCTTGCGCGCCAACCCACCACCGTTTCGCGTTGGGTGGACAGCGCCATGCCGACAACGTGTGGTTCAGCGAGCTTCGCGTTGGCGAGGCACCCGCGTACGGCCTCGAGCACGCTCTCCCAGATCCGTTCCGCGTCCTGCTCGACCCAACCCGACTGCGGCGACGAGACGCCGACGGGTGCGGCGCCGACGCTGACCAACCGGGCGTCGGCGGTGACCAGAGCGGCCTTGGTGTTCGTCGTCCCCTGATCGATGGACAAGATCACCGGCGTTCGGCCAGCGGCCATCGGCTCCTCCGCTTCGTTTCTCTGTGGGTGGGCTCGGCTGCGTTCGGACCACGAGCTTGGTCCCCCGGGTTGACGAACGCAACGCACTGATAGATTATACGGTACTGAATGGATAGTCTACCTGTAGGAGTGAACAGCCTTGCGGACACCCCAGCTCGTCAATCGCCCCACCAGGCGCCGTGTCGTTGTGAACACCGACGCCAAGAACGAGGCCGACGACCAATTCGCGATCGTGCATACGCTGCTGTCGCCGTCCTTGGACGTGCGCGGTTTGATCGCCGCACATTTCGGCGCGGAGCGAAGTGATCGCAGCTTGGAGGACTCACGGGCGGAGATCGATCTGCTGCTGGAACTGATGGATCTGGAAGACACCGTGGTGGTCAACGGCGCCCCGACCGGCATCTCGGACGAGACGACCCCATTGGACAGTCCCGGCGCCCAGCTGATCATCGACGAGAGCAAGCTGGCCGGCCCTGACGATCCACTGTTCGTGGCCTTCCTCGGTCCGTTGACCGACATGGCGTCGGCCATCTTGCTCGATCCGGAGATCGTCGCCCGCCACATCGTCGTGATCTGGATTGGCGGCGTCGGATACGGCGGGGTCGAAACCTACCCAGGGGTGGAGTTCAACCTCCGCAACGACATCGCCGCTGCCAACGTCGTCTTCGACTCGGGCATCGCCATCTGGCAGGTCCCGAGCAACGTCTACTCGATGGTGTCGGTCGGCTACACCGAACTCGAGGAGAGGATCGGCGGCACCAGCAAGCTGGCTGACTACCTGATCACCCAAACGATCGACTGGAACGCCACCTATTCCCCGGAGCCGATCGAGTCGCGCTCCCTCGGTGACTCACCGGCCATCTCCCTGATGCTCTATCCACGGGGCGGAAACTTCCGCGTCGTCCCGGCCCCCCGCTTCGGACGTGAGGGCCATTACCTGCCCGGTTCGGGGCACCCGGTCCGCGTCGTCGAAGCCATAGACGTCCGGTTCCTGCTCGAAGACATGTTCGCCAAGATCCGCAAGTTCGGCCGCAATCGCACCTGAACGAACCCCATCAGACAAGCCCATCAGACAAGCCCATCAGACAAGCCCATCAGATAAAGGAGACTGGAATGACTGGCACGTCCTACACCCGCCGAGGCTTCCTCGGCCTGTCCGCCGCCGCCGTGGCCGGAATCGGGCTCAGCGCCTGTACCGGCGCAGCCCCGGGCGGAAGCAGCGCACCGCAGGAGCCGACGACGAACGAGCTGCGCGTGTTCACCTACGAGGACGACACGACCATCCCGCTGTTCAAGGAGCAGATCGCCAAGTTCGACGCGCAGGCCGGGACCAAGACCACGGTCAACAGCCTGCCCGGCTCCGGAGCTGCCCAGTACCCCGACAAGCTGCGCACCGAGCTGTTGGGCGGTGCCGGGCCCGACGTGTGGCGGATCTGGGGCGGCCAGATCGGCGCCCCGTTCGCAAAGGCGAAGCAGGCCCTCGACCTCACCCCGTACTACGAGAAGTTCGGCTGGGCCAACACCATCAACGCTGCGGCGATCGAGGGCATGACCTTCGAGGGTGTGAAGTCCGGCGTTCCGTTCATCTCCCTCGGCATCGGCTGCTGGTACAACAAGGCGGCGTTCGAGAAGGCCGGCATCAGCGAACCGCCGGCCAGCTACGCCGAGATGGAGGAAGCCAACACCAAACTCGTCGCGGCCGGCATCACCCCCGCCGCTTTGGGTGGCAAGTACGGCTGGGACATCATGCGACTCTTCGAGTACCTGCTGGAGACCTCCGCCGGCCCCGAGCTGCACGACAAGCTGCTCATCGGCGAGGAGTCGTGGGACCGCCCCGAGGTGGTGACCGCATTCACGAACTTCAAGAAGTGGCAGGACGAGAAGTGGCTCCCCGAGGGTGCGCTGGGCTTGGATCCGGCCGACATCGAGCCGACCTACGTGCAGGGCAAGACCGCCTACACGATCACCGGTCCCTGGACCGAGGCCCAGGCCATCCAGACCTCCAAGAAGCCGGAATCCGGATTCGGGGTCTTTCAGCTGCCGACTGACCAGACCCCCCAGCGCCACTCCGGGTTCGTCGAGGGCTACATGGTCAACGCCAAATCCGGCAACGTGGACAAGGCCGCAGAGTTGGTGAACTTCATCGTCCAGGCCGACACCCAGAAGGCGCTGAAGATCTCCGCGTCCACCGTCAAGGGCGCCGAACCGGACCCCAAGACCGCGCCGTTGGCCTATCAGTGGTCCCAGGGCCCCGGCCAGCAGCCGTTCTACACCATCCAGGACCAGGCCTTCCCCAAGCAGCAGTCCGACCAGTACTTCGCCATCCAGAGCGATCTCCTGCAGGGCAAGATCACCCCCGAAGAGGCCGCCAAGAAGATGCAGGACGTCGTCTCGGCCTGGGCGAAGCAGTAGTAGCCCGCGATGAGTGGCGCAACGGTACAGAGCGTCGGGCCAGCACCCGCCGCCGGCGACGTGAGGAAGCGTCGCAAGACCAGGGGTGGCGGATTCACGCCGTGGCTGTTCGCGCTTCCCGCCTTGATCGTCTACTTCGTGTTCTTGGTCTATCCGTCGCTGTCGTCGGTGTTCTTCAGCTTCACCGACTGGGACGGCCTCAGCCCCTCCTACAACATCGTCGGGTTGGCCAACTACACCAAGATGCCGTCGGACCCCGTGGTCATCCAGGCGATCATCAACAACCTCATCTGGACCGTCGTCACCATCGTCTTCCCGGTGATCATTGGACTGGCGTTGGCGATTCTGCTCAACGGAAAGGTGCGGGGCAAGCCGGTCCTGCGGCTGATCTTCTACACCCCCGCGGTGCTGCCGCTGATCTCGATCGCCTCGATCTGGGGCTGGCTGTACAACCCGGAATACGGGGCCATCAACGAGTTTCTCCGCCTGATCGGCCTGGGCGGCCTGGCCCAACCCTGGCTGGGCCAGGATTCGACGGCCCTCGCGGCCGTCATGGTCCCGGCGATCTGGCTGCGGGTCGGCTTCCCGATGTTGCTGTACTTAGCCGCGCTGCAGGGCATCCCGGAGGAGATGTACGAGGCGGCGACCGTCGACGGGGCCACCAAGTCCCAGCAGTTCTGGCACATCACCATGCCAAGCCTGCGGCCGGCGCACTACATCGTGCTCGCCCTGTCGTTGATCGACTCGTTCAAGGTCTTCGATCTGATCTACGCGATGACCTACGGCGGTCCCGGCACCGCCACCCAGGTGATGGGCACCTGGATGTACGCCAACGTCTTCCAGTACTACCAGGCCGGCTACGGCACCGCCATCGCCGTGGTGATCACGGTCATCGCCGTCGCGGTCAGCATTCCCTATGTCCGGTCGCAGGCCAAGGAGCACGCGTCATGAGCTCATCAGCCGAGGTGGCGCCCGTCGCCGCCCTCCCCGATGCCGGCGTTGCCGGAGAGGACGTGCTCGCCCGCAAGCCGAAGCCCAAGGGCGGCATCGTCGCGACCGCGATCCTCGCCGTAGTGGCGATCTTCTGGATCTCCCCGCTGGCGCTGTTGGTCATCACTGCGGTGCGGCCGCTGTCTGACTTCGTCGCCAACGGGCCGCTGACCTGGCCGCAGACCTTCACGATGCAGAATTTCACCGACGCCTGGGCGATCGGGAACTTCGGAACCACCTACAAGAACAGCATGATCCTGCTGCTGCTGAAGACCCCGATCGGGGTGCTGATGTCGGCGATGCTGGCGTTCGCGCTGGCCAAGCTGCGGATTAGGTTCCGCAGCGCGATCATGTACACCGTGTTCCTCGGGCTAACCATCCCGATCTACATCACCATCGTGCCCGTGTTCGTGATGCTGCGCAGCGTGGGTCAGACCGACAGCCTGTTGGGGCTGGTCGGCCCGTACCTGGCGTTCGGCATCCCGTTCATGGTGCTCGTGCTGCAGTCGTTCTTCCGGCAGCTGCCCGACGAGATTCTCGAGGCCGCCCGCATCGATGGCGCCGGTGAGTGGCGAATCTTCTTCACCGTGGTTCTTCCGTTGTCGACCCCGGCTCTGGTCACGGTCTTCATCCTGGACGCCGTGGCGACGTGGAACGAGTTCCTGTTCGCCCTGATCCTGCTGAACTCCGACGCCAACAAGACCATCCCGGTCGGGCTGTTGAACTTCCAGGGTCAGTTCGCCAACAACAACACCGGACTGGCCGCGGGCATCCTCATCGCTGTCGTGCCGATCCTGATCGCCTACATCGTGTTGCAGAAGTGGATCGTCGGCGGCCTGACCGCCGGCGCCAGCAAAGGCTGACGACGTGACGACCGCCTCAACCCGCCCTCGATCACACCCCTCGATCAGAACAGAATCGGAGCTTGATCCATCATGAGTGACCAACCCCTCTTCGGTGCCGGGATCTGGCATTTCGCCACCTACAAGGACCGTTACGCCACCGACGGCTACGGACCCGAGGTCGGTCTGCTCGAGCAGATCGACAAAGCAGGCGCCGTCGGTGAACTGTCGGTCGTCGACCTGAATTGGCCGTTCGCCGGTTTCGAGGGAACCCTCGACGACGTCAAGGAGGCGCTGAACCGCAACGGGTTGCGGGCCGTGGCGATCACCCCGGAGATCTACAACCGGGATTATGTGAAGGGCTCCATCACGAACCCGGATCCAGCCGTCCGCGCCCAGGCCCTGAAACTGCTCAACGAGGCCGCCGAGCTGGCCAAGGAATTGGGCTGCGACTACGTCAAGCTCTGGTTCGGGCAGGATGGCTGGGACTACCCGTTCCAGGTCAACTACCACGACGTCTGGAAGCTCGCCGTCGACGGACTCCGGGAGCTCGTGGGTGCGCATGCCGACATCAAGTTCGTGATCGAGTACAAGCCGCGGGAGCCGCGCAACAAGATCATCTTCCCCAACGCGGCGCGCACCCTGCTGGCGATCCAGCAGGTCGGCCTGGACAACCTCGGGATCCTGCTGGACTTCGGGCACTCCCTGTACGGTTTGGAAACCCCGGCGGACGCCGCACAGCTCTGCATCGACGCCGGCAAGCTGTTCGCCATCGACGTGAATGACAACTTCCGCGGCTGGGACGACGACATGGTGGTCGGCTCGGTGCACCTGGTGGAGACGTTCGAGTTCTTTCACACCCTGCGGCGGAACAACTGGGACGGCGTCTGGCAACTCGACCAGTTCCCGTTCCGCGAGGACAGCGTGGAGGCGGCCAGGACCGCTATCCGTTTCCTGAAGGCCATTCATCGCGCCCTCGACGCCCTCGACGAGGACGCGCTGGCCGCAGCGCAGGCCGGGCACGACGCCCTCGCGGCGCAGCGGCTCGTCCAGCAGGTGCTGCTGACCTCGATGGTCGAGGACGCAGCAGACAAAGAAGGGATCCAAGCGTGACCGCGCTAGCCGCCGAGCATGCCACCATGCCGGTCCTCGGCCGTCTCTCGCCGCACGCCGGCCGGGACGAGCAGATCGCGCACGTCGCCGAGGCGGCGCGCCAGATCCGGATCCAGGATCTCAAGCTGGTGCATTACGCCGGCGCCGGCCATATCGGCGGCGACTTCTCCGCCATCGACGTCCTGGCCACCCTCTACGGTGCGGTCCTCGACGTCACCCCCGAGACCGCCGAAGACCCGGAACGGGACCGGTTCATCCTCAGCAAGGGTCACGTCGCCGGAGCCCTCTACACGACTCTGGCCGCGTTCGGGTTCCTGCCCGTCGCCGAACTGGCCACTTTCCTCAAGCCGCTCTCGGCGCTCAACGGGCACCCGAATCGCAACAAGGTCCGCGGGGTCGAGGCCAACACCGGTCCGCTCGGACACGGTCTCCCGATCGCGGTCGGCCACGCGCTGTCGGCCAAGCTCGACGTCTCCCGCCGCCGCACCTACGTCCTGGTCGGTGACGGCGAGCTCCAGGAGGGCAGCAACTGGGAGGCGATGATGGCGGCCTCACAGTACGAACTGGACCGGCTGACCGTCATCGTCGACCGCAACCGACTGCAACAGGGCGCGACCACCAGAGAAACCAACGACCTCGACCCCCTGGAGGCCAAAGCGGCCGCTTTCGGTTTCGCCGTCGTCGAGGTGAACGGCCACGATCACGGAGAGTTGCTGGACGTCTTGTCCTCGGTGCCGTTCCGGCCCGGCAAACCCACCTTCGTGATCGCCCACACCCACAAGGGCCACCCCATCTCGTACATGAGCAACAACGTGGCCTGGCACCACAAGGTGCCATCGGCCGCGCAGTTGCAGCAGGCCATCGACGAGCTCGAAGCCCCCGCCACCGTTGGAGGAAGCCGCTCATGACCGACACGATCTCGGCGCCCGGGAAGTCCCCCCAGATTTCGATCGCCGACCAGCCGCGGTTCGACTGCCGCAACGCGTACGTCGAAACCCTGGCCGACCTGGCCCAGCGCGATCACCGGATCGTCGGTGTCGTCAACGACTCGGTCGGCTCCAGCAAGCTCGACGCGTTCAAGAAGGCCTTCCCCGACCGACTGATCAACGTGGGCATCGCCGAGCAGGACATGGTCGGCGTGGCGGCCGGCCTCGCCAACGGCGGCCGGATCGCCTTCGTGTCCGCGGCCTCCTGCTTCCTCACCGCGCGGGCCTTGGAGCAGATCAAGGCCGACGTCGCCTACTCCAACCGGAACGTCAAGCTCTGCGGCATGAGCCCCGGCATGGCCTACGGGGAGCTGGGACCGACACACCACTCCATCGAGGACGTCGCCTGGCTGCGGGCCATCGACAACATGACCGTCATCGTGCCCGCTGACCCGACCGAGACGGCGGCGGCGCTGCGTTGGGCGGCGGCCACGGAGGGTCCGGCGTTCATCCGGGTCAGCCGGATGAGCGTTCCGGAGGTGTATTCCGCCGACTACGAATTCGTGCCCGGCCGAGCGATCACCCTCCGCGAGGGCGACGACGTGACCATCATCAGCAACGGCACCGTGCTGTGGCGGGCCCTGGCCGCGGCCGAGCAGCTCGCTGTCGACGGCATCGGCGCCCGGGTCATCTCGATGCCCACCGTCAAGCCCCTGGATGTGGATGCCGTCGTTGCTGCCGCACGGGAGACCCCAGGCATCGTGACCGCCGAGGAAGGCACCATCGCGGGCGGATTGGGGGGAGCCGTCGCGGAGACAGTCGTCCAGCATCACCCTGCCCGGGTCACGATTCTCGGAGTGCCCGAGTTCGCCCCGACGGGATCGGCCGGCTTCCTCCTGGATCGCTACGGGATGTCGCCGGAGGGCATTGCCGATGCCGCTCGAAAGCTCGCGAACCAAGCACCATGAACGCCCCGGACTTCCGCCTCGACCGCCGCACGGCCTTGGTGACCGGCGCGGCCAGCGGGATCGGCCGCGGCATCGCCATCGGCCTCGCCGCCGTCGGCGCGGACGTCGCCTGCTTCGACCGGCCCGGAACCGGCCTGGACGAGGTATCCGGCGCGATCAAGGATCTGGGCCGGCGATCCCTGTCGGTTCCGGGTGACGTCACCGACCCGGCGAGCATCGGCGAGGCGGTCCGGCGGGCGGAGACCGAGCTCGGCGCGCTCACGTTGGCCGTGAACAGCGCCGGCATCGCGAATGCCGCTCCCGCCGAGGAGCTGCCGCTCGATCAGTGGCAGCGCGTCGTCGACGTCGATCTGACCGGCGTCTTCGTGTCCTGTCAGGCCGAAGGGCGCGCCATGCTCGAGCACGGCCGAGGGTCGATCGTGAACATCGCCTCGATGTCCGGCTCGATCGCGAATCGAGGACTCCGCCAAGCGCACTACAACGCCGCGAAGGCCGGCGTCATCCACCTCACCAAGAGTCTGGCGGTCGAGTGGTGTGACCGTGGCATCCGGGTCAACGCTCTCAGCCCCGGCTACACGGCGACTCCGATGAACCTCCGCCCCGAGGTGGCCGAACAGGTGCGCCGATTCGAGTCCGAGACGCCGATGGGCCGGATGGCCACAGTCGAGGAACTCGTCGGTCCGGCCGTCTTCCTGCTCAGCGACGCGGCCAGCTACTGCACCGGAATCGACCTGCTCGTGGACGGTGGTTTCACCTGCTGGTGATGCCGCTTTCCACGGTCACCGGCGTCTGCTGCTCGAATTGGGTGGCGTAGAGCTCCGCGTAGAGCCCACCTTGACCCAACAGCTCCTGATGTCGTCCGCGCTGCACGATCCGCCCGGCGTCCACGACCAGGATCAGATCCGCGTTGCGGACGGTCGAGAGCCGGTGGGCGATCACGATGCTGGTCCGACCCTCCATGGCCAGATCGAGGGCTCGCTGCACCGCCGCTTCGGATTCCGAATCCAGGTGCGCAGTTGCCTCGTCCAGCACAACGATCGGGGGCGCCTTGAGGAGCAACCGGGCGATGGCCAACCGTTGCCGCTCCCCGCCCGACAGTCGATAACCCCGCTCCCCCACCAAGGTGTCCAGCCCGTCCGGCAGCCGCTCGATCAGATCGCCGATCTGCGCCGCCCGCAGGACCGCCTGCATCTCCTCGTCGTCCGCTCCTGGCTTGGCGTACGTCAGATTGGCGCGGATCGTGTCGTGGAACATGTGCGCGTCCTGGGTGACGTAACCCACCGCGTGCCGCAGCGCTTCCAGACTCAACTCCCGGACGTCCACGCCGCCCACCCGGACGGTGCCGTCCTGCACGTCGTAGAGCCGAGCCACCAGGTGCGTCATGGTCGTCTTGCCCGAGCCGGAGCGACCGACCAGCGCGACGGTCTGTCCTGCCCCGACGGCGAAGGAGACGTCGTGCAGCACCGGCCGATCGGGATGAGCGTCGAGGGCGGCCACCGATTCCAGGCTGGCCAGGGACACCTCGGCGGCCCCGGGATAGGTGAAGGAGACGTGCTCGAAGCGCACCGAGCCGTCCTTGATCTTGGTCACGGCAGCGGGCGCGTCGGTGATGGCCGGCACCAGATCGAGCACCTCGAACACCCGGTCGAAGCTGACCAAGGCGTTCATGATGTCGATCCGGAGGTTGGTCAACTGGGTCAGCGGCCCGTAGAGCTGAGCCAGCAGGCCAGCCAGCGCGGTCAGGGTCCCGACCGTGAGCAGACCTTCGACGGTCAGGACCCCACCGACCCCGTAGACCAGGGCCGTGGCCAGGGCCGCCACCAGCCCCAGCGAGGTGAGGAAGAAGCGGCCGTTCATGGCGATCCGGACGGAGATGTCGCGGACCGCGCCGGCCCGCTGGGCGAACTGCCGGTGCTCGTCGTCCAACCGCCCGAAAAGCTTGACCAGCAGCGCCCCGCTGACGTTGAAGCGCTCGGTCATGGTCGCCGACATCTCCCCGTTGAGCTGCATCTGCTCCCGGGTGAGCGTCGCCAGTTTGCGGCCGACGATCTTGGCCGGGATCAGGAAGACGGGCAGCATGATCAACGCGGCCAGAGTCAGCTGCCAACTGAGCACCAGCATGGCGGCCAGCACCAGCACCAAACTGATCAGGTTGGACAACACCGTGGACAGGGTCGACGTGAACGCCTGCTGGGCCCCGATCACGTCGGAGTTGAGCCGCGACACCAGCTTTCCGGTCTGGGTCCGGGTGAAGAAGGCCACCGGCATCTGCAGCACGTGATCGAAGACCCGGGTACGCATGTCGAAAATGAGACCCTCGCCGATCTTCGACGAACACCAGCGCTGGATCAGTCCGAGGACGGCCTGGGCGATGGCCAGAGCGGCAACGACCAGGGCGACCTGGATGATCAGGGCCTGGTTCCCCTGCAGGACGCCGTCGTCGATCAACACCTTGAACAGCAGCGGCGGAGCTACGGCCAGCGCGGCCGCGATCGCGACCAGGCCGACGAAGAGGCTGATCAAGGCCCGGTACGGCCGAGCGAACGCCAAAATGCGCCGAAGCACACCCTTCGACAGCGAATGCGACGCGATCTCGGGGTCCTGCCCCATCCGGCGCATCATCGGGCCGGCCGCCCGCATCATCGACATGCTGATCTCGCGGCCACGGCGTTCCCCTGTTCTCGGTTTCGCGAACAACCGACGAACGTACTCGCCTCATCCAAGCCGCGACAGGACCCGGAGGCTCGTCGCGTCGGGCCCTTCAGCTCAGGTTGTGTCAGCTCTTCTTGGCCGTGGCCTTCTTGCCGGCCGCCTTCTTGGCCGAAGTCTTGGCCGAGATCTTGGCCGGACTCTTCCGGGTCGACGATTTCTTGGCCGCGCCGGCAGACCTGGTGCTCTTGGTCGTCTTCTTCGCGGCGGACTTGGCCGTGGACTTCGCCGCCTTGGCCGGCGTCGACTTCGCGGTCGACTTGGCTGGAGTGCTCTTGGCGGTCTTCTTGGTCGTCGTCTTGGCGGCCTTCGTCGCTGCAGCCGTCTTGCCCGTGGCCGCCCGGCTACTCGCCTTGGTCGCGGCCTTCGTCGCCGACTTCTTCGCCGTCGCGGTGGGTGTCTTCTTGGCGGTCGTCCGTCCGGCGGCGACCTTCTTCACCGCGCCGGCTCCCGCTCGGGCGCCACGGGTGGCACCGCCCCGACCGCGGAGGGCGACCTTCGCCTCCTTGAGCACGCCGTGGACAAAGCCGAAGGATCGTCCGCCCTCGTCGGCGATCTTGCGAATACTGTCACCCGCCGCATACCGCTTGGCGTACTGGCTGGCGAGCGCGTCGCGCTGCGGGCCAGTGATGCGGGAACCCTTTGCCAGTGCTTTGGCCACGGCATCTCCTCGAGAGATTGTTCACCGAGCCAAACGCCCGATGAAGGCTGGCTGATCATGATCTCCTCGAGCGGGGTAACCAAGATCGTTCTCTTTCTAGCACTTTTCGCCGCGGATTTCTCCCCCCTTTTGATCAACTCGGGCCCAGGCTGGGGCCGGGGCCGATCAGGCGAGCGAGATCAGGTCGGCGTACTCCGGGGTCCAGAGATCCTCGACCCCGTCGGGGAGCAGCAGGACCCGGTCGGGATCGAGAGCAGCCACCGCCCCTTCGTCGTGCGTGACGAGGACGACGGCACCGGCGTACGTTCGGATCGCCGCCAGGACCTCGGCTCGCGATGCCGGGTCGAGGTTGTTGGTCGGCTCGTCCAACAACAGCACGTTGGCACTCGACACCACCAGCATGGCCAGGGCCAGCCGGGTCTTCTCCCCGCCAGACAGCACGCCCGCCGGTTTGTCCACATCGTCGCCAGAGAAGAGAAAAGAGCCAAGGACCTTCCGTACATCGGTATCGCCGAGCTGCGGCGCCGCCGTACGCATGTTGGCCAGCACGGTTCGGGCCGTGTCCAGGGTTTCGTGCTCCTGCGCGTAGTAGCCGAGGCGCAGACCATGACCGCCGACCACCTGTCCGGTGTCGGCGTCCTCCACTCCCGCCAGAATCCGCAACAGGGTGGTCTTGCCGGCCCCGTTGAGGCCGAGGACCACGACCTGGCTGCCCCGATCGATGGCCAGGTCGACGCCCGTGAAGACCTCCAGAGACCCGTAGCCCTTGCTGAGATCGCTCGCGGTCAAGGGCGTCTTCCCGCAGGGGGCAGGCTGCGGGAACCTGATCTTGGCCACCTTGTCGGATGCGCGCTCTCCTTCCGTGGCGGCCAGCAAGCGCTCCGCCCGACGGGCCATGTTCTGGGCCGCCGTGGCTTTGGTCGCCTTGGCCCGCATCTTGTCGGCCTGACCGAAGAGCCGGTCCGCTTTGCGCTCGGCGTTGTGTCGTTCTCGCCGACGACGCTTCTCGTCGGTCTCGCGCTGTTCGAGGTACCGGCGCCAGCTCATCGCGTAGATGTCGAGCTCGGCGCGTTGAGCGTCGAGGTGGAACACTTTGGTCACGGTGTGTTCCAGCAGACCGGCGTCGTGGCTGATCACCACCAGCCCACCGTTGTGGGCCTGGAGATAACTCCTCAGCCAGACGATCGAGTCGGCGTCGAGGTGGTTGGTCGGCTCGTCCAACAGCAGCGTCTCGGCCCCCGAGAACAGGATCCGGGCCAGTTCCACCCGGCGTCGCTGGCCGCCCGAGAGCGTACGAAGGGGCTGGTGCAGAACTCGTTCCGGCAGCCCGAGGTTGCTGGCGATTCGGGCCGCTTCCGCTTCGGCCGCGTAGCCGCCCGCCGCGGCCAATTCGTTCTCGGCCCGGGCGTACGACGCCATCGCCGCGTCCCGTTCAGCGTCCGAATCAGAGCCCATGGCCAGTTCGGCCTTCCGCAACCGGGCCACCACGGCATCCAACCCCCGGGCGGCCAGGATCCGGTTCTTGGCCAGCACGTCCAGATCCCCGGTCCGCGGATCCTGCGGCAGATAACCGACCGGACCGCCCCGACTGACCGATCCGGCCGCCGGCTGAGCCTCGCCCGCCAGGATTCGGGTCAGCGTCGTCTTCCCGGCCCCGTTCCGCCCGACCAGCCCGATCTTGTCCCCCGCCGTCACCTGGAAAGACGCGCGCTCGAGCAGCAGACGCGCACCCGCGCGCACCTCCAGCTCCCGAGCCGTGATCACTGCAGTCCTTTCCTCGTTCCCTTTCCTCGTTCCCTTTCCTCGTTCCCTTTCCTCGTTGCGCCTCGCCGCCACCACGCCGATTGATCCGCCATCAAAGACTGCGCCCCCGTCGGACTGATCGCGGCCCGCGGGCGGGACCGCGATGGGCTACGGACCGGGCTGAGCGGTGGTGGGCCCTGACACGAGTTCGGGTGTGGTCGGGCGTTCCGAGCGAAGTGGAGCGCTAGCGGAAAGCAGCGAGGTGGGTGGAACTCGAATCAGGGCCCACCACCGCGGGGAGCACGCGGCTATACGTTGAAGCCGAGAGCCCGCAACTGTTCCCGCCCGTCGTCGGTGATCATCTCCAGACCCCACGGGGGCATCCAGACCCAGTTGATCGCAAACGAGGAAACCAGCCCCTGGAGCGCGGTATTGACCTGATCCTCGATCACGTCGGTCAGCGGGCAGGCCGCCGAGGTCAGTGTCATGTCGATCGTGACGGACCGGTCCGATTCCAGGTGCAGGTCGTAGATCAGTCCGAGGTCGACGACGTTGATCCCCAGCTCCGGGTCGACCACATCCTTGAGGGCCTCGAAGAGGTCATCCTGGGTGGGGGCCGCCGTCATGTCGATCGGGGCGACCTCCGGCAGATCGTCGCGGACCAGGTCCGACGGACGGGTCGTTTCGGTGGTATTCACATCGGTGTCGGTCATGATCTTCCCTCTTGTCTGTTTGCCGTCTTGGTCTGGGCCACCAGGACGGCGTCCTTGAACGCCGCCCAGCCCAACAGGGCGCATTTCACGCGAGCCGGAAACTTGGCCACGCCGGCGAAAGCGATGCCGTCCTCGAGCCGATCCTCGTCCGGCTCGACCCGGCCCTGGCCCTGCATCATGGTCAGGAATTCGTCGTACAGCTCCAGGCTGGAATCGATGTCGCGGCCGATGACCAGATCCGTCATCACCGAGGTGGAGGCCTGGGAGATCGAGCAGCCGACACCCTCGTAGGAGACGTCGCTGACCTGGCCGTCTTCCGCGCTGAAGTCCAGGTGGACCCGCAACGTCAACTCGTCACCACAACTGGGATTGACGTGATGGACCTCGGCCTCGTACGGCTCCCGCAGTCCGCTGTGGTGCTTGGCCCGGTAGTGATCCAGGATGATCTCCTGGTACAGCTCTTCGACCTTCACCGGGAACCCCGGAAGAAGCGCTGGACGTAGCCGAGCCCGTCGACCAGGGCGTCGACCTCGGCCCGGGTGGTGTAGAGGTAGAACGACGCCCGGGTCGAGGACTGGACCCCGAACCGCTCGTGCAGGGGCCGGGCGCAGTGGTGGCCGCCGCGCACCGCGATCGCACGTGAGTCCAGCAATTGGCTGACGTCGTGGGGGTGGATGTCGGGCAGGGTGAATGAGACCGCCCCACCGCGTTCAACGGGTTCGGCCGGACCGAGGATCCGCAGGCCGTCGATGGTGGCCAGGCCCTGCAAGGCATACCCGGTGATGTCCTGCTCGTGGGCGGCGATGGTCGCCAGACCGATCTCGCTCAGGTAGTTGGCCGCGGCACCGAGACCGACCGCCTGGGCGATCGGCGGGGTGCCGGCCTCGAACCGGTGCGGCGGAGGCGCGTACGTCGAGCCCGTCATCTTGACCACCTCGATCATCTCGCCGCCGCCGAGGAAGGGCGGCAGCTCGGCGAGTAGGTCGTAGCGACCCCAGAGCACCCCGATTCCGGTGGGGCCGACCATCTTGTGCCCGGTGAACGCCACCAGATCCGCGCCGAGGGTGGAGACGTCGACGGGGATCTGCGGCACCGCCTGGGAGGCGTCGACGACGAGGACGGCACCGACGGCGTGAACCTGCGCCGCGATCGCCGGGATGGGATTCACGGTGCCGAGCACGTTGGACACGTAGGCCAGCGAGACGATCTTGGTCCGCTCGTTCAGCAACCCGGATTCAGCCGCCGCGGCCAGATCCAGCCGGCCCTCCTCGGTCACGTCGAACCAGCGCAGCGTGGCGCCGGTGCGCTCCGCGAGCAGCTGCCAGGGAACGATGTTGGAGTGGTGCTCCATCACCGAGATGACGATCTCGTCTCCGGGACGCAACCGGGAACCCAGGGTGTGGGCGCACAGGTTGAGGGCTTCGGAGGCGTTCTTGGTGAAGACGATCTCCTCCGACCGGGACGCGCCGACGAACCGGGCGAGCGTGGCCCGCGCGCCCTCGAACGCCTCGGTAGCCTCCGCCCCGAGCAAATGCATGGCCCGGGCCACATTGGCGTTGTGGCTGAGGTAGTGATCCTCGATGGCCTCCACCACGCACCGCGGTTTCTGCGACGTGTTGGCGCTGTCGAGATAGACCAGCGGCTGGCCGTCGGACGTCCGTTCCAGGATCGGGAAGTCCGCGCGGATGTGCTCCACGTCGAACGGAATGGACTCGTCGGCGAGCGGCGCCTCAGGTGCATCCGAAACAGCGACCGTCAGCGGGTACTCCGGTAGCCGCCGGTCCGCATCTGCTTCAGTCGTCATGGGTCATGACTCCGCTCCGGCGGCGGCAGCAGCCTTGACGTAACGGTCGTAGCCTTCGGCCTCCAGCCGCTCGGCCAGTTCCGCACCGCCCTCCTCGGCGATCCGGCCGGCCACGAACACGTGCACGAAGTCCGGTTGGATGTAGCGCAGGATCCGGGTGTAGTGGGTGATCAGCAACACACCCCGATCGCCTTGGGCGCTGAATCGGTTGACGCCCTCGGCCACCACGCGCAAGGCGTCGATGTCCAGACCGGAATCGGTTTCGTCCAAGATCGCGAAGCGCGGGTTGAGCAGGTCCAGCTGGACGATCTCGTGCCGCTTCTTCTCACCACCGGAGAAGCCCTCGTTGACGTTGCGCTGGGCGAACTCGGTGCTCATGCCGACCCGATCCATGGCACCGTTGACGTCCTTGACCCAGGTCCGGAGCTTCGGGGCCTCGCCGTCGATCGCCGTCTTGGCCGTCCGGAGGAAGTTGGCCACGGACACCCCGGGCACCTCGACCGGGTACTGCATGGCCAGGAACAGGCCGGCGCGGGCCCGTGCGTCGACGGTCAGGCCGAGCAGGTCCTGACCGTCCAGGGTCACGCTGCCGGAGGTGATGGTGTATTTCGGGTGCCCGGCGATGGAGTAGGCCAGGGTCGACTTGCCCGAACCGTTGGGACCCATGATCGCGTGCGTTTCGCCGCTGCGGATCGTCAGATCGACGCCCCGGAGGATCTGCTTCTCGCCCGCCTCCGTGTCGACGGAGACGTGAAGATCGCGGATTTCGAGAGTGGACATCTGGTTCAGTACTCCTGATCAAGGGTGTTCGAGTTGAGGGGGCCGCTGACGTCGACGACGACGGTGTCGTCGTCCACGCGGCAGGCGTAGACGGCGACCGGCTGGGTCGCCGGAAGTCCGAGCGGGCGCCCGGTCCGCAGGTCGAACCGCGAGCCGTGGAGGTAGCACTCGATCTCGCCGTCTTCGACGTCGCCCTCGGACAGCGGGATGGCGGCGTGCGAGCACTCGTCGGCGATGGCGTAGAACGTGCCGCCCGAGTTCACGATGGCCAGGTCGGTGCCGTCCAGCTCGACCGCCAAGGCGGTTTCCGGTGCGACATCTGCGACGGCGCAGGCGGGAAGGAAGCTCACGAACCTGGCCCTTCTCCTGAGCTGCTCGAGGGGTCAGGGCGCGAACTGGTCGGCGTACCGATGGTGACCGCCAGCTCGGCCTCGACGGCGGCCAGCAGCTTGTCCTCGATCGACGGGATGCCGATCCGGCGGATGATGTCGGCGAAGAAGCCGTGCACCACCAGCCGGCGGGCCTCCACCTCGTCGATCCCGCGGCTGCGCAGGTAGAACAGCTGCTCGTCGTCGAATCGGCCGGTGGTGGAGGCGTGCCCGGCGCCTTTGATCTCACCGGTCTCGATCTCCAGGTTCGGGACCGAGTCGGCCCGACAGCCGTCGGTCAGCACCAGGTTCTTGTTCGACTCGTACGTCTCGATGCCTTCGGCGATCTTTCGGATCAACACGTCTCCGATCCATACCGAATGGGCACCTTTGCCCTGCAGGGCCCCGCGGTAGTCGACGTTCGAGCGGGTGTGCGGCGCGTTGTGGTCGACGAACAGCCGGTGCTCGATGTGCTGACCGGCATCGACGAAGTACAGGCCGAGCTGCTCGATGCTCCCGCCGGGGGCGGCGTACTCGGCGGTCTCGTTGATCCGGACCAGGCTTCCGCCGAGCGAAACGGCCACCGACCGGACCTGGGCGTCCCGACCGATCTCGAAGCCGACGTGGCCGGCGTGGACCGCGTCGTCGTCCCAGAGCTGCATCGTGACCACATCCACGTGGGCGCCGTCGCCGACCAGGATCCGGACCGAACTGGCGAACCTGGCCGCCCCGCGGTGTTCGAGCACCACAGTCGCCTTGGCATGCGCTCCGATCGTGATCACCAGATGGCCGAACACCGGTGTCTCCACACCCGAGCCGCTCAGCTGGATGACCACCGGGGCGTCGAGCTCGGCATTTGCGGGCACGTCGATCCGTACGGCGTCGCCGCCGTTGGCCACGGCCAACGCGGCGATCCGGTCCACCGGCGCCGGCCCGCCGAGGGCCACCGCGTCGACGGTGCTCACCGCACCGGTGGTGACCTGGTCCGGAGCGGATACTGCCCACTCGAGGTGACCGGACACCGCACCCTCCTCCGCGTCGAGCAGGCCTTTCAGCCGCTTGAGCGGGGTGAACCGCCAGACCTCTTCCAGGCCGGTCGGTTTGGGGTGGTCGGCGAGGTCGTAGGACGGCGTCGGGTGCAGATGCGACGCCGGCCGCTCGAGGGCGGCGGCCACGTTCGGCTCGCCGACCACGATCGGGCTCGGCTGAATGTCGACAGACAAGGTTCTCTTTCGGGTTGTGGTGATCAGGTGAGTGCGATCAACCGACCGCGCCCTCCATCTGCAGCTCGATCAGGCGGTTGAGTTCCAGCGCGTACTCCATCGGGAGCTCGCGGGCGATCGGCTCGACGAACCCGCGGACGATCATGGCCATCGCCTCGTCCTCGCCCATGCCCCGGCTCATCAGGTAGAAGAGCTGATCGTCGCTCACCTTCGAGACCGTCGCCTCGTGGGCCATGGACACGTCATCCTCGCGGATGTCGTTGTACGGATAGGTGTCGGAGCGGCTGATCTGGTCGACCAGCAACGCGTCACATTTCACGATCGAGGCCGAGTGGTGCGCGCCCTCCTGGACCTGGACCAGACCACGGTACGAGGTCCGACCACCGCCCCGCGCCACCGACTTGGAGATGATCGAGCTGGAGGTGTGCGGCGCGCAGTGCACCATCTTGGAGCCGGCGTCTTGGTGCTGGCCCTCGCCGGCGAACGCGATGGAGAGGGTTTCGCCGCGAGCGTGCTCCCCCATGAGATAGACCGCCGGGTACTTCATAGTCACCTTGGAGCCGATGTTGCCGTCGATCCACTCCATCGTCGCGCCCTCCTCGCAGGTGGCGCGCTTGGTGACCAGGTTGTACACGTTGTTGGACCAGTTCTGGATGGTCGTGTACCGGCAGCGGGCCCCCTTCTTGACGATGATCTCCACCACCGCCGAGTGCAGCGAATCGCTGCTGTAGATCGGTGCTGTGCAGCCCTCGACGTAATGCACGTAGGCGTCCTCGTCAACGATGATCAAGGTCCGCTCGAACTGGCCCATGTTCTCGGTGTTGATCCGGAAATAGGCCTGCAGCGGGATCTCCACGTGGACGCCCTTCGGAACGTAGATGAAGGAGCCGCCGGACCAGACCGCCGTGTTCAGGGCGGCGAACTTGTTGTCGCCCACCGGGATGACGGTGCCGAAATACTCCCGGAAGAGTTCCGGATGCTCCTTCAGCGCGGTGTCGGTATCGAGGAAGATGACGCCCTGGCGCTCGAGCTCCTCGTTGATCTTGTGGTAGACCACTTCGGACTCGTACTGAGCCGCGACGCCCGAGACCAGACGCGCCTTCTCCGCCTCCGGGATGCCGAGCTTGTCGTAGGTGCTCTTGATGTCGGCCGGAAGGTCGTCCCAGCTGGTGGCCTGCTTCTCGGTGGAGCGGACGAAGTACTTGATGTTGTCGAAGTCGATGTCGTCGAGCTCCGCGCCCCAGGTCGGCATCGGCTTGCGGCCGAACAGCTTGTGACCCTTCAAGCGCAGGTCGAGCATCCACTGCGGCTCGCTCTTCAGCCCGGAGATGTTGGCGACCACCTCGGGGGTGAGACCGCGTTGCGCGATCGAGCCGGCGGCGTCGGAATCGGACCAGCCGAACTTGTAACGGCCCAAGGCGTCGAGATGCTGCTCCTGGGTCTGTCCGGTGCCGACCATGCGCGTGCCTGGCTCTTGGATCTGGGTCATATCGACTTACCTTTCGAGGTGGTCGTTCCGGTCGTGCGGGGGATGTGAGTCGTGCACACACCGTCGCCGTGCGCGATGGTGGCCAGTCGTTGAACGTGTTTACCCAGCAGCCGGGAGAAGACTTCAGTTTCAGCCTCGCAGAGCTGCGGGAACCGCTCGGCGACGTGGGCCACCGGGCAGTGGTGCTGGCAGAGCTGTTCGCCGGCGACAGAGGGCAGGACCGAGGCGGCGTACCCCTCGGCGGACAGTGCACTGGCCAGCGCCTCGGCCGGAGACCCGTCCGAACTGTCTTCCTCCAGCGCCGCCCGGTAGCGCGTCTCCATCGCCTCGATCCGCGAAGTTGCGAATCGGCTCACCGCATCCGGGCCTCCTTCGGCGGCCAGGAACTCGATGGCTCGCACGGCCAGCTCGTCGTAGGCGGCGTAGAACGTGCCCCGCCCGGCGTCGGTCAGGGCGAACACCTTGGCCGGGCGACCGCGGCCGCGGGAGCCGTACACGCGCCGTTCCCGGGGAGTCAGCCGGCCCTGTTCGACGAGCACGTCGAGGTGCCGGCGGATCCCGGCCGCGGTCAGGCCCAGTCGCTCGGACAGCTCGGCGGCGGTCGACGGTCCGTGCTCGAGGATGGAACGAGCCACCCGCTGACGGGTGGAGGCGTCGGTTTCACCGCCCGCCGGCCGGGCGGGCGCGGCCGGGGTTGCGCGCACAGGGGTTTTCACAACACTATTGTGCGCTTATTCATTGGAACCGTTCAAATAAGGACAGCCTTACTGCCGGTCAGGGGTTGCCGTCGGTCGAAACCGAGATGAGCACGATGCCGCCCCCAAGGAAGTCAGGCGACCCGCTGCTGCGCCGCTCGGTGCGCCGGGCTGCGCATGAGTCCGCCCGGCAGCAGCAAGGCGGAAGATCGCACCATACGGCCGCCGAGGCTCGCGCCGAGATCGGTGGTGGGTAGGCCCGGCAGCCCGTACAGACGGCGGGTCCACGGCGGCAGCATCGCCGCGGCCAAGGCGACCATCCCGGCCCACGCGGGTCGGGCCGGGGTGGCCATGGCGACCCAACGCGGCATCGGCGGCGCGAACCCCCACAACACGTTGCGCAGGGCCACTTCGGTGACCCGCAGGTCAGGTCGGACCGCGCGGTAGTAATCGGCGATATCGGCCTCGGTGGCCGGGACCGCTTCCGGATCCAGACCGACCAGCCGGGCGCTGACGCGCATCTCCTCGACGTAGCGGTCACCGTCGCCGCGCCGGAGCCGGCCACCACTGCGCCGGAAGGTGGTGAGGAAGGATTCGACTTCGGTGCAGTGCACCCAGAGCAGCAGGGCGGGATCGTCGACCCGATACGAGGCCCCCGACTCCGGTTCGATGCCCGGTGCGAGCCGGGCATGAATCCTCCGCAGTCGTGCGCCGGCCCTCTCGGCCTGGGCGGTCGTCCCGTACGTGACGGTGCCGATCCACTCCCCCGTCCGGCGCAGCCGCCCCCAAGGATCGCCGCGGAAGAAGGAGTTGTCGTCGAACCCCGCCATCACGAGCGGATGCACGGCCTGCAACAGCAGGGCACGGAAGCCGGCCAGCAGCATGGCCGGGTCACCGTGGATCCGCCAGGTCACCGAACCCGGCCCGAACAATCCGGGATCGCTGTCCGAATCGGTGTCGTCATGGATGGGCTTCCGCGCACGAGGGGTCACGATTGGCTCTTCCGGCGCGCGTCGTCCGACGGATGCCGAGGTGCTCATCCCGCGGTGGTGGACAAGATCTCGGCGAGGTCGAACTTCACGGGTTCCTCGAGCTGTTCGTACGTGCAGGACTGCGGCTCCCGGTCCGGTCGCCAGCGATTGAACTGGGCGGTGTGGCGGAAACGGACACCCTCCATGTGTTCGTAGCGGACTTCCACCACGAGCTCGGGACGCAGCGGCACGAAAGACAGGTCCTTGCCGTTGTTCCACCGGCTGAACTCCGAGTTCCGCGGAGTGCGGGCCCCCTCCTCTTGTTTGGCCCAGGCCCAGGGGTGGTCGTCGAACGTCGTGACGAGGGGCTGCAGCTCGGCGAAGAGTTCCTTGCGCCGGGCGGCGGGAAAGGCACCGATGACGCCGACGCTGGCCAGTTCGCCGACATCGTTGTAGAGGCCCAGGAGCAGCGAACCGATGCTGTCGGGACCGCTCTTGTGCACCCGGTAGCCGGCCACCACGCAGTCGGCGGTCCGCTGATGTTTGATCTTGAACATGGTCCGCTTGTCGGGCTGGTAGGTACCGGCCAGCGGCTTGGCGACGACGCCGTCCAGTCCGGCGCCCTCGAACTGGGAGAACCACTGCTGGGCCAGATCGTGATCAAGAGTGACCGGCGTCAGGTGGATCGGCGGCCGGGACGCGGCCAGGGCCTGCTCGAGGGCGGCGCGACGTTCCACGAACGGCTTCTTGGTGTAGTCGACGTCGTCCAGGGCGAGCAGGTCGAACGCGATGAAGCGGGCCGGAGTCTGCTGGGACAGGAGTTTGACCCGGCTGGCGGCCGGATGGATACGTTGCTGCAGAACCTCGAACTCGAGTCGGTCTCCGACCACCACGACAATCTCACCGTCCACGACACAGCGCTCGGGCAGGCTGGACTTGACGGCCTCGACCACTTCGGGGAAGTAACGGGTCATCGGCTTCTCGTTGCGGGAACCGATCTCGACCTCGTCGCCGTCCCGGAACACGATGGATCGGAAGCCGTCCCACTTCGGCTCGAACGACAAGGGCCCGGTCGGAATCACGGGCACCGACTTCGCGAGCATCGGCTTGACCGGTGGCGTCACGGGCAGTTGCATGCCGCTCATTGTCGCCGATCGGACGATGCTGGCCGATTGAAGATCAGGCCCTCCGGGTCCAATTCGTCGAGCAACCGCGCACAGATGCGCCCGAGCTGTTCGGCCTGAGCCGCCGTGAGGGGGTCGAAAACGTTGGACCGAACCGTCGCCACATGGCCGGGAGCCGCCTGGACGACCTTGTCCCAACCGGCCGGCGTCAGGGTGACGTTGGTGGCCCGTCGATCCTGCGGGCACGGCTCGCGGGCGACGAGCCCCTCGCCCTCGAGCCTCGAGATGACCCTCGAGAGTCGGGGCAGCGTGGCGTTGGTTCGGCGGGCGAGGGCGGTCATCCGGAGAGTCCGATCCGGGGCCTCCGACAACATGGCCAGACTGAAGTACTCGAAGTGGGTGAGATGCTGGTCGCGGGTCAGCTGGGCGTCGAGAACGCCGGGCAGGAGTTCGAGAACGGCCGCCAACCGTACCCAGGTCGTCCGCTCCGCCTCGCTCAACCACTTGGTGTCCGTCACGGTCGGAGCTTAGCGAAAGTTGCACCTACAACCAACCCGCCGTATGATTTTGTTGCAGGTACAACCAACACCTCTACCTTCGGGAGTTCTTCATGACCACCGTGACCATCTTCGGCGACGGCAACATGGGCGCCGCCCTCGACCGCGTGCTCACCAGCGGCGGGGCCACCGTCGACCACATCACCAGTTCCGACAGCAGTTCGGACCAACGAGCGAGGGTGACCGGCGATCTCGTGATCCTGGCGGTGCCCTATCCCGCCCTCCGGGCCATCGCCGGCCAGTACGCAGACCAACTGGCCGGAAAGATCGTCGTGGACATCACGAACCCGCTGAACTTCGAGACCTTCGACTCGCTGGTCGTACCCGCCGATGGCTCAGCCGCGGCTGAACTGGCCGCCGCTCTGCCGTCGTCCCGCGTCCTGAAGGCCTTCAACACCAACTTCGCCGCCACGCTCGAGGAGGGATCGGTCGGCTCGAACCCGACCACCGTGCTCGTCGCCGGTGACGACGCCGACGCCAAGGCGGAGCTGATCGAAGCCGTCACCGCCGGCGGCCTGCAGGCCGTGGACGCGGGCAGCCTGCGCCGGGCTCGCGAACTGGAGGCCGTCGGCCTCCTGCAGCTCACTTTGGCGGGTGCCGAGAAGATCGGCTGGACCGGAGGGTTGGCCCTCGTCAGCTGACCGGTATCGCGGCCGGAGCGCATCTAGACTGCACCGGTGACCATGCCGGAGCTCAGTCCCTCTGTGGTTGCCCTCGAGGTGGACGGGATCACGGTGCGCTTCGGCCCGACCGCGGCCCTCGACGAACTCTGCCTACGAGCGCTCCGCGGCCGGTTGACCGCCATCCTCGGCCCGAATGGTGCCGGCAAGACGACACTGCTGCGCTGCTGCACCGGGCTGCTGCGGCCAAGCTCCGGAACCGTCACGGTTCTCGGTCGTGCCGCGGGGACGGCCGACACCGCGGCCCGGGTCGGACTGATGCCCCAGTCCACCGGAGCCTGGTCGGGCATCAAGGCCGCCGAGCTGCTGAAGTACCTCGCGTCTCTGTACGCCCATCCCCACGATGTCGGCGCGCTGATCGAGCGATGCGACCTCCAGGACTTTGCCCACCTTCCCTACCGGCGGCTCTCGGGTGGACAACAGCAGGCGGTCAACCTGGCCGGGGCGCTGATCGGCCGTCCGGAGTTGGTCTTCCTCGACGAGCCGACCGCCGGGATGGATCCGCACGCGCGACGCGCCACCTGGCGATTGCTCGAGGAGCTGCGCGCCGCCGGGCTCAGCATTGTCCTGACCACGCACGCGATGGACGAGGCTCAGGTTCTGGCCGATCAGGTCTATATCGTCGACCGCGGTCGGGTGACCGTGGCTGGCACGGTGCCGGAGTTGACGCGCGACGGCCGCAGCCTCGAGGACGTCTTCCTGGCGCACACCCGACTCCGGCTGGCCTCGTGACCGCACTGGACTTCCGCCCCGCCGCCGGTGCCGCGCCGGTCCTGAACCGGGTGGCCGCACATGCTCGCACCGAGGCCGTGCTGCTGCTGCGCAACGGCGAACAACTGCTGCTGGCTCTGGTGATTCCCGCCGGCATTCTGGTTGTCGGGCGGCTGGCCGGTGGCTGGTTCGGCGGTCTGAAGGAGCTGGCCCCGTCGGTGCTGGCTCTCGCTGTCTGGTCGTCGGCGTTCACCTCGCTCGCCATCGCCACCGGCTTCGAGCGACGGTACGGCGTGCTCGAGCGGCTGGCCTGCACACCGCTGGGTCGGGGCGGGTTGCTGGCCGGGAAGGGCCTGGCCACCGTGGCGGTCGCCCTCGGACAATTGCTGATCTTGAGCGGCCTGGCCCTGGCGCTGGGGTGGCGACCGGAGTGGACCCTGTCGAGCTGGGTCACCGCAGCGATCGGGACCCTGCTGGCCGGAGCGGTCTTCGCCGGCTGGGCCTTGGCGCTGGCCGGCCGAGTTCGGGCTGAGCTGACCCTGGCGCTGGCCAACTTGATCTACGTGGTGCTGCTGGTCGGGGGTGGTCTGGTCATCCCGCTGACCAGCTATCCCGCGGTCCTACAACCGATCGTGGCCCTGCTCCCGACGGCCGCGCTCGGCGAACTCCTGCGCTCCGCCGCCCAGGGTGTCGTCCTCGGCTGGCCGCTGCTCGTCCTGGTCCCTTGGGGCCTCGGCGCCGCGGCCGCGGCCTGGAAGGGTTTTCGATGGACGTCCTGACCGCCCGGCCGACGGCGCCCCTCGTTCGGGGAGCGCGGGCCCTCCGGATCGGTGCCGTTGCCTCGCTGGTGGCCAACATCGGCATCGTGGTCACCGGCGGCGTGGTTCGGTTGACCAGCTCGGGGATGGGGTGCCCGACGTGGCCCCGCTGCACCGACGACTCCTACGTCAGCCATCCCGAGCTCGGGGTCCACGGCGCCATCGAGTTCGGCAACCGGCTGCTCACCTTCGTCCTGGTGGCCATCGCCCTGCTGACTTTCGTTGCGGCCCTCCGTTACCGCGACGGCCAGGGGAAACGTCGTGACCTCCGCTGGTTGGCCGCCGGACTGGCCCTCGGCATCCCGGCGCAAGCGGTGATCGGCGGGATCAGTGTCTGGACGCAGCTGAACCCGTTCGTGGTCGCCCTGCACTTCATCGTCTCGATGATCTTGATCGCCATGTCGGTGTGGCTGATCCGCAAGGTGTGGTCGGTGCCCGCCCGCCCGGCCGGCCGGCCGGTTCGCACCCTGAGCACGGTCACCTTCATTGCCATCTGGGCGGCCGTCTGGCTGGGCACCGTGGTGACCGGGAGCGGCCCGCACTCCGGGGACCAGTACTCGATCCGCACCGGATTCGACCCGGCTCTGGTGTCGCACGTGCACGCGGCCGCGGTCTACGTCGCCATCGGGGCGACCATCGGGTGCGTCTGGCTGTTGCGCACCCGCGCCGCGATTCTGCTCCTCGTCGTCGAATTGGTGCAGGCGGCCATCGGGCTGACCCAGTACCACCTGGGCCTGCCGGTCGTGCTGGTCGGGCTGCACCTGCTGGGTGCAGCGCTCGCCGTCGCGGCCGCCACGAATCTCTTGCTGTCGGTCCGCTCGACGGCGGTGCCGGCCAACGACTCGGCCGAACTCGCCGGTGTCGACTAGGCCGATGCCGGCCACGCACCGGCCGCCTGGTTGAGCATGCTGGGTACGGAGCGCTGAGCGCTCACAGCAGCCAGGCCCGTTTCACGGTGCCGTCCCAGCGCCGAACTCCGGCGATCCGCGCGATTGTCATCCGGCTGCCGAGCACCTCGAGCGCCCGGCCCAGTTGATCAGTCGGTACCCTCCGGGCCACGGTGACGTGCGGACTCCACCGACCACCACTGAACTGTCCCTCCGGGTCCGCGCCGCACAGTCCGGCGACCCGGGCCTGCAGGCGGAGCAGGGCTTCGCTGGGCACCACGGTGCGCACCAGAATGCAGCGGCCGTGCCGGGGACCGAAGATCAACACCGCGCCGATCATGATCGACAGGTCGATTCTCGGTAGCACATCCGGCAGACTCGAGTCGGCCTCCGCGCTGATGTGGTCGGCGGCGTACAGGGTCACGTGCGGGCGGTGGAAGAGGTCCGACGGCGACCGCTGCTCGCTCGGCAGGCCCGCCGCGGCCAGGGCGGCCCACTGCCCTCTGATGATCGCGTCCGCCGCGGAGTCCAGCAGCAGTTCGACCGACTGGGCCATGTCTGGAAGGGGAGCCGGCTCGACTCAGCGCAGCAGCGGATCCACGGCCGCGGCGACGAAGACCAGCGCCAGGTAGGAGTTGGACCAGTGGAAGAGCCGCATCGGACGAAGGGCCGCGTCGATCAGCCCGCTGCGCGCACGGTTCGCGAGGGCGACGGCCTCCGAGATCAGGGCGACACCCGCCACCCCCGCCACCACCGGGTATAGCCAGCCCGTGCCGGCGATCGGCCACAGTGACAAGGACACGGCGACGGTGATCACCGACCACACCAGCATCCTCCCGGTCACCGCCGGAGCGGACCGCACGACCGGCAGCATCGGCACCCCCGCCAACGCGTAATCCTCCCGGTAGCGCAGCGCCAGCGCCCAGGTGTGTGGCGGGGTCCAGCAGAAAACGATGGCGAACAGGACGAATGGAATCCAGGCCACCGCGCCGGTGACCGCAGTCCAGCCGATCAAGGGAGGGAAGCATCCGGCGATCCCGCCCCACACGATGTTCTGCGATGTCCGCCGCTTCAGCCATAGGGTGTAGACGAAAACGTAGAAGGCGTTCGCGGCCAACGCCAGCCCGGCGGACAGCCAGTTGACGAGGAAACCGAGCCACAACGTGGCGGCCACCCCGAGGACCAGCCCGAAGATCATGGCCGCGCGCGGGCCGATGGCGTGCCGGGGCAGCGGCCGCCGCCGGGTCCGCCGCATCCTCTCGTCGATGTCCCGGTCGAGAACGCAGTTGATCGCGTTCGCACTGGCCGCGGCCAGACAGCCGCCGATCATGGTCAGAGCCACCAGCCGGAGACTAGGGACACCGCCGGCGGCGAGGAACATGGCCGGCACGGTCGTGACCAGCAGCAACTCGATGATCCGGGGCTTGGTCAAGCCCACGTACGCTGCCATGACGTCACGCAATCCGACCGGCGTCAGATCGAGCGGACCGAGGTGGGGCGCGTCGTCATTCGACACCCGGCCCGTCACGTCGATGCTCGTCACGCGCCGAAGTCTATGGCTCGTTTCCCCGATTGCCATCCCGGTCCGTCGACACGCCCGTCCGGCTTCGGTGCTGGTTTGTGATGGTCCCGCGTATCCAGCGCCACGCGGGCCTGATTTTCGGGGCCCGTTTTCGGGGCCGACGCCCACCGGTAGGGTTCGAACTGTCCCGGACGGCGCGAGGATCCACCCTGGATCAACTCGGAAGGATAGAGACGACGTGACCGACACCCAAACCACCGCTCCCGTGCTGCCTGAGGGCTGGACGGACTTGGACGCTCGTGCCATCGACACCGTTCGGATACTGGCGGCCGACGCCGTCCAGAAGGTCGGCAACGGCCACCCCGGGACGGCCATGAGCCTGGCCCCGGTGGCGTACACCCTGTTCCAGAAGGTGATGCGACACAATCCGGCCGAACCCCACTGGCCGGGCCGGGATCGGTTCGTGCTGTCGTGCGGTCACTCCTGCCTGACCCTCTACATCCAGCTCTACCTGGGTGGCTGGGGACTCGAACTGGACGACCTCAAGGCGCTGCGGACGTGGGGTTCCAAGACGCCGGGCCACCCCGAGTACGGACATACCAAGGGCGTGGAGATCACCACCGGCCCGCTCGGCCAAGGCCTGGCCAACGGCGTCGGGATGGCCATGGCCGCCCGCCGGGAGCGCGGACTGCTCGATCCCGACGCGGCCGAGGGTCAGTCGATCTTCGACCACCAGATCTACGTGCTCGCCTCCGACGGTGACATCGAGGAGGGCGTCACCTCCGAGTCGTCGTCGCTGGCCGGCACCCAACGACTGGGCAACCTCACCGTCATCTACGACCACAATCACATATCCATCGAGGACGACACGAACATCGCGCTGTCCGAGGACACCGCCGCCCGCTACGAGGCGTACGGCTGGCACGTTCAGAGCATCGACTGGACCAACGACGGCACCCAGTACGAGGAGAACATTCCCGCGCTGCTGGGGGCGCTCGAGGAGGCCCGGAAGGTCACCGACCGGCCCAGCTTCATCAGCCTGCGCACGATCATCGGCTGGCCGGCACCGACCAAGCAGAACACCGGCAAGGCCCACGGCAGCGCGCTGGGCGCCGACGAGGTGGCCGCCACGAAGAAGATCCTCGGTTTCGACCCCGACCAGACCTTCGAGGTGGCCGACGACGTGATCGCCCACACCCGGACACTGCTCGACCGGGGCGCCCAGGCCCAGGAGGAGTGGCAACGGGCCTTCGACACGTGGGCCGGAAGCAACGCCGACGCCAAGGCGCTCTACGACCGGATGGTCCAGAACGAACTGACTCCCGGGTGGGATACCGGGCTGCCCAGCTGGGACGCCGATCCGAAGGGCATCGCCACCCGGGCCGCCTCGGGGAAGATACTCGAGGCCCTGGCCGACAGGCTGCCTGAATTGTGGGGTGGCTCCGCCGACCTGGCCGAATCGAACAACACGACCATGGAGGGCGAGCCGAGCTTCCTGCCCACCGATCGACAGTCGAAGATGTTCCCGGGCAACCCGTACGGCCGGACCATGCACTTCGGTATCCGGGAGCACGCCATGGGCTCGATCATGAACGGCATCAAGGTGCACGGCGGGACCCGGCCGTACGGAGGCACGTTCCTGACCTTCAGCGACTACATGCGGCCGCCGGTGCGGCTCGCCGCCCTGATGCGCATTCCGGTCACCTTCGTGTGGACGCACGACTCCATCGGGCTCGGAGAGGACGGGCCCACCCACCAGCCGATCGAGCACATCTCGGCGTTGCGGACCATTCCCGGATTCGACGTCGTGCGGCCGATGGACGCCAACGAGACCACGGCCTGCTGGGTGCAGATCCTGCGGAACTCCGACCGCCCGGCCGGCCTGCTGCTGAGCCGGCAGGCGCTGCCGATCGTGCCCCGTGGCGCCGACGGCTACGCCGACACCAGCGACGTGGGCAAGGGCGCGTACATCTTGAAGGACACCGACGGCACCCCGGACGTGATCTTGGTCGGTACCGGCTCGGAGGTGCAGTATGCCGTCGCCGCGGCCGAGTCCCTCGCCGCCGAAGACATTTCGGCCCGGGTGGTGTCGATGCCCTGCCGGGAGTGGTTCGACGAGCAGGACGAGGAGTACCGCAACTCGGTGATCCCGCCGGACGTCAAGGCGCGCGTCAGTGTCGAGGCCGGAGTGACCGGCGGCTGGCGAGACATCGTCGGCGACGCGGGCCGCATCATCAGCATCAACCACTACGGCGCCAGCGCCAGCGCGACCATCCTGTTCCAGGAGTTCGGATTCAGCGCGGACACCGTCGCCGCCGCGGCCAAGGAGAGCATCCAGGCGGCTTCCCTGGAGGGCGCCCCGGTGCACGCGGCCGCGAGCGGACCGAAGTCCACGGCGGACCTGGAGGAGAATCCAGGCGTCACCATCAGCTGATTCGGCTGCCGAGTACCACCACCGCACAGGAGGACCGAACATGAGTGACCGACTGAAGAAGCTCGCCGACGCCGGAGTGTCGATCTGGCTCGACGACTTGTCTCGCGAACGGCTCGATTCCGGCAACCTGGCCAGTCTGGTCAAGGAGAAGTCGGTGTCGGGCGTCACCACCAATCCGACGATCTTCGCCGCGGCCTTGAGCAAGGGTGCGGCGTACGACGCCCAGGTGCAGGAGTTGGCCGCGCGCGGCGCCTCCGTGCACGACGCGATCCGGGCCTTGACCACCGACGATGTCCGCAACGCCTGTGACGTGATGAGCGAGACGTACCGGGCCACCGACGGCAGGGACGGCCGGGTCTCCATCGAGGTCAGCCCGGGGCTGGCCATGGACACCGACGGCACCATCGCCGAGGCCGCGGACCTGTGGAAGACGGTGGACCGGCCCAACACCCTGATCAAGATCCCGGCCACCGAGCCTGGGCTGCCCGCGATCACCAAGACGATCGGCGAAGGCATCAGCGTCAATGTGACGTTGATCTTCGCCCTGGAGCGCTACCAGGGCGTGATCGATGCGTACCTGAACGGACTCGAGCAGGCGGCCGCGAACGGTCACGACCTCAGCTCGATCCACAGCGTGGCCTCGTTCTTCGTCTCCCGCGTCGACAGCGAAGTGGACAAGCGGCTGGACGCGATCGGTACCGACGAGGCGAAAGCGCTCAAGGGCAAGGCGGCGATCGCCAACGCCCGACTCGCCTACGCCTTGTACGACCGCGCGTTCGCCACCGATCGGTGGGCCGAACTCGAAGCCAAGGGCGCCAACCGGCAGCGGCCGCTGTGGGCCTCGACCGGCGTCAAGGATCCCGCCTACTCCGACACGATGTACGTCTCCGAGCTGGTGGTGGCCAACACCGTCAACACCATGCCGGAAAAGACCATGGACGCTTTCGCGGACCACGGTGAGGTGACCGGCGACACCGTGAGCGGCCGGGAGGTGGAGGCACAACAGACTCTCGACGCCATCGAGGCGCTCGGAATCGCCTACGACGACGTGGTCGCCGTACTGGAGACGGAGGGCGTCGACAAGTTCGTGAAGTCTTGGGACGAGCTGGTCGACACCGTTCGCGCAGCGCTCGAAGGGCGGGACAAAGAAGAGGCACGGCAGGACGCGTGACTGTGCTCGCCCGCCCCAATCCCCTCCGGGATCCCAGGGATCGGCGGCTGCCGCGGATCGCCGGCCCCTGTGTGCTGGTGATCTTCGGCGTGACCGGGGACCTGTCCTCCAAGAAGTTGATGCCGGCGGTCTACGACCTGGCCAACCGTGGGCTGCTGCCTCCCGGTTTCGCCCTGGTCGGTTTCGCTCGTCGGGACTGGGCGCATCAGGACTTCGCGAAGATCGTGCACGATGCGGTCAAGAAGCACGCCCGAACTCCCTTCCGGGAGGAGGTCTGGCGGCAGCTCTCCGAGGGCATCCGGTTCGTGCCCGGCCAGATCGGTGATCATGACTCGTTCGTCCGCTTGAGCGAGACGATCTCGGAACTGGACGAGGCGCGCGGGACCAGCGGCAACCACGCCTTCTATCTGTCCATCCCGCCCGGTCTGTTCCAGACCGTGGTCGACCAGCTTCGAGAGCAGGGCCTGGCCGACGAGCAGCCCGGCCGCTGGAGCCGGGTCGTGATCGAGAAGCCGTTCGGACACGACCTGGGCAGCGCGCGAGAGTTGAACCGCATCGTCTCGAGTGTCTTCCCCGCCCCGTCGGTGTTCCGAATCGATCACTATCTGGGCAAGGAAACCGTCCAGAACATGATGGCGCTGCGGTTCGCGAACCAGCTGTTCGAGCCGGTGTGGAACAACAAGTATGTCGACCACGTGCAGATCACGATGGCCGAGGACATCGGCATCGGTGGTCGCGCCGGCTACTACGACGGCATCGGCGCCGCTCGTGACGTGATCCAGAACCACCTGCTCCAGTTGCTGGCGCTCACGGCGATGGAGGAACCCACCTCGTTCGATGCCGCCCAACTCCGGGCCGAGAAGCAGAAGGTGCTGGCCGCCGCCCGACCTCCGGTCCAGATGGATCGGTACACCGCGCGCGGTCAGTACGCCGGCGGCTGGGCCGGCGGTGAGAAGGTCATCGGCTACCTCGAGGAGAAAGGCATCCCGGCCGATTCCAAGACCGAGACCTACGCCGCGTTCCGGGTCGACATCGACAACCGGCGCTGGGCCGGCGTCCCGTTCTACCTGCGGGCCGGCAAGCGGCTGCCGAAACGGGTTACCGAGATCGCCCTGGGTTTCAAGCGCGCACCGCACCTCCCTTTCGCGGCGACCGACACCGAGGAACTCGGCTACAACGCCCTGGTGCTGCGCATCCAGCCCGACGAGGGCGTCACGCTGCGTTTCGGAGCCAAGGTGCCGGGGACCCAGATGGAGATCCGCGAAGTCAACATGGACTTCGCGTACGGTGGCTCGTTCACCGAGTCCTCGCCCGAGGCGTACGAGCGGTTGATCTTGGACGTGCTGCTGGGCGATCCGCCGCTGTTCCCCCAGCACGAGGAGGTCGAGCTCTCCTGGGAGATCCTCGACCCGATCCTGGACTATTGGGCCGGGCTGAAGAACATGCCGGAACCGTACGAGCCGGGATCGTGGGGTCCAGACGGTTCGGACGAGATGCTGGCCCGTGACGGTTTCAGCTGGCGGCGGCCATGAGCATCATCCTCACCGACACGACGTCGGGCCAGATCTCGGCCGCCCTGCTCAAGGCCCGGCGCAACGCGGGCAGTCCTTCGATGGGCATGGTCTTGACCATGATCATTGTCTGCGACGAGAAGGACTACGAGGAGGCGCTCGCGGCCAGCACCCGCGCCGGGCGGGAGCATCCGGCGCGGATCCTGCTGGTCGTCACCGCCGGTGGTCGCAAGTCCGCACTCGACGCCGAGGTCCGGATCGGCGATGGGACACCGGGCGAGGTGGTGGTGCTGAGGATGCGCGGACCTGTCGGTGCCCATCCAGCGTCGGTCATCCGACCCCTGTTGCTGCCTGACTCCCCCGTGGTGATCTGGTGGCCGGGCAGCTACCCGAGCAGGATCGCCAACGACGAACTGGCGCAACTGGCGGTCCGGCGGCTCACCGACGCCGCTGCTGTCTCGCGGCCGCACGCGGCCCTGCTCGACCGAGCCAGGACCTACCTGCCGGGCGACACCGACCTGGCCTGGACCCGGCTCACCCGGTGGCGGGGACTGTTGGCCGCCGCGTTGGACCAGTACCCGGCACGGGTCAAGTCGGTCACCGTCGAGGCGGAGCGCGGCAACCCTTCGGCGGAGTTGCTGTCGGCGTGGCTGCAGAACCGGTTGAAGGTTCCGGTGCGTTCGCAGATCAGCGACGGCCCGGGGATCACCGCCGTCCGGATGACCACCGCGGCGGGCGACATCGCAATCACCCGACCCGACGGCCTGCTGGCCTCGTACGCCGTGCCGGGGCAGCCGGAGCGCCTGGTCGCCTTGAAGCGCCGGGAGATCACCGACCTGATCAGCGAGGAGCTGCGCCGGCTCGACGACGACGAGGTGTATGAGAACACCGTCAAGTCATTGCTGAGGTCGGATCGGCGCAAGACCCGGACCACCAAAAGCGAACGGGAGAAAGTGAGCTGACGGTGCAGGGGCACCCCGAGATACTGGTCCACGCCGGCGCTGCGGACGTGGCCGAAGCCCTGACGGCGCGGCTGCTGGCTCGGATCACCGAACTTCAGCGTGACTTCCGAACTCCGAACGTTGCCTTGACCGGAGGCCGGATCGCGACCCAGGCCTACACCCGGCTGGCCGCCGAAGGCCGCAAATCTGCGGTCGACTGGAGCCGGGTCGAACTCTGGTGGGGTGACGAACGCTTCGTGGCCGCCGACGACGACGAGCGAAACGCGAAGCAGGCCTTGAACCTGCTCGCTCCCGCACTGCCGCTGACCGCCCGCCGCCTGCACCCCATGCCGAGCCGGGACGGTGACCTCGGTCTGGACGACGCCGCGGAGGCATACGCCGACGAACTCGGTGAGACCACGTTCGACATCTGCCTGCTGGGCATGGGCCCGGACGGGCACGTGGCCTCGATCTTCCCCGAGCATCCGTCGTCGTACGCACCGGGCCGGGTGATCGCCGTACGGTCCTCGCCCAAGCCGCCGCCCGAGCGGATCAGTGTCACGCTGCCGGTGATCAACGCCTCAGCCGAGGTGTGGTTCTTGGTCAGCGGTGAGGACAAGGCCACGGCCGCCAAGATGGCGTTGCTGGGCACGGGCCCTGTCCAGGTCCCGGCCGCCGGTGTAACGGGCGCCCAGCGAACCCTGTGGCTGATCGACCGGGCCGCGGCGAGCCAGCTGCCACCCGACCTGCTGCCGCGCGGCCTGATCTAGCCGAGCTCCCTGATCTCCCGAACGCCCTGAGCTGGCGAACCTCAGTAGATGACTTCGCCCCGGTCGCGGCGGGCTCGAAGGGCCTGCAGGGCCTCACTGAGGATGTCTGCCGCTTCGGCGTCGGTCCGCCGCTCCTTTACGTAAGCCAGGTGCGTCTTGTACGGCTCGATCTTCGGCGGCGGCGGCGGATTGGTCGAATCGAGGTTCGACGGCAGCCCACACCGGGGGCAGTCCCAGGTCTCCGGCACCTGGGCATCCGCGGCGAAGGCCGGTCTCGTCTCGTGCCCATGGGCGCAGAAGTACGACACGTACAGCCGGGGGGCTGCGTCACCGCGTTCGGCTTCGCCCATCGGTCCGGCGCCGACCCGACTGCCTCGGATGGCACTTCCTCCAGTCACGCTGATCTCCTCGTCTGACGAACCATTTGAAACGAAAGCGTTCTGGGGAGGGCTAGGCGCCCAGCTTGTAGAGCAGACCGAGAGCCACGATGCAGGCCAGCCAGACCACGGCCACGATGATCGTCAGTCGGTCGAGGTTTCGCTCGGCGACCGACGTGCCACCCATCGAGGTGGAGATGCCGCCGCCGAACAGATCGGAGAGGCCGCCGCCCCTGCCCTTGTGCATCAGCACGAACAGGGCCAACGCGACGCTGGTGACGCACAGCACGATCGAGAAGATCAAGATCGGTGTCGTCATCAACGGAAACGGCCCAAAAATCACGGACGTAGCCTAACTCACCCGAGCGCCATGTCCGATATCTCGGCTAGAGCCTTGGCAGGTCATAGAAGCGGGCGATGGCCGCGAACTGCTCCACGTCCAGGCTCGCGTTGCCGACCAGGCAGCCGTCGATATCGGCCTCGGCCATCAACGCGGCCACGTTGCCGGCGTTGACCGAACCGCCGTAGAGGATGCGGATCTCCTCGGCCACTGCCGACCCGTGCTGGGCGTGGACCCAGCCACGGATGGCGGAGCATACCTCCTGAGCGTCCTCGGGGGTGGCGACCCGTCCGGTTCCGATGGCCCACACCGGCTCGTAGGCGATGACGAGACCCTTGACCTGGTCGGCGCTGAGTCCGGTCAGCGCCCCTTCGACGTGGGCGAGGGTGAAGGGCACCTGGCGGAGCTCCTGCCGCACGGCTAGTCCCTCACCGACGCAGACGATCGGGGTGAGTCCCGCCACGACCGCCTTGATGGTCTTGGCGTTGACCATGTTGTCGTCCTCGCCGTGGAACCGACGACGCTCGGAGTGCCCCACGACCACATACCGGCAGCCCAGCTTGATCAGCATCGACGCCGAGACGTCGCCGGTGTAGGCCCCGTTGTCGAACGGCGACAGGTCTTGGGCCCCGTAGCCGAGGTTCAGCCGGTCGCCCTCCACCAGCGTCTGTACGGTGCGCAGATCCGTGAACGGTGGCAGCACCACGACCTCGGACTTGGCCGGGTCGTGCCGCTTGTCCTCCAGCGTCCAGGTCAGCTTCTGCACGAGACCCACGGCCTCGACATGGTTGAGGTTCATCTTCCAGTTGCCGGCCATCAAGGGTTTACGGGGCACGCTCAAATTCCATTCTTGGTGTCATCGGATTCGAGGACGGCGAGACCCGGCAGGGTCTTTCCCTCGAGGTACTCCAGGCTCGCACCGCCGCCGGTCGAGATGTGCCCGAAGTCGTCGTCGGCGAAACCCAGATCGCGTACGGCTGCGGCCGAGTCGCCGCCACCGACGACCGAGAGGCCGTCGACCTCCGACAGCGCCTGGGCGACGGCCTTGGTGCCTCCCGCGAAGCTCTCCCACTCCGCGACCCCCATTGGACCGTTCCAGAACACGGTCTTGGCCCGCGCGATGACGGCCGCGAACACCCGCGCCGATTCAGGCCCGATGTCCAATCCCAGTTGATTCTCTGGAATCGCGCCGGCGGAGACGACGCTGGGCGGTGAGTCTGCGGTGAACTCCGGCGCCACGACGATGTCGGACGGCAGCACGATCTGCTTCCCTCCGGACGCGGCAGCGTTCAGGTAACCCTTGACCGTCTCGATCTGATCCTCTTCGAGCAGGCTCTTTCCCACCCCGTGGCCCTGGGCGGCCAAGAAGGTGAAAACCATCCCGCCGCCGACGACCAGGGTGTCCGCGGCCTTGATCAGATTGGCGATCACCGCCAGCTTGTCGGAAACCTTCGCACCCCCCAACACCACCACGTAGGGACGCCGAGGATTTTCGGTGAGCTGCTTCAGCACCTCGACCTCGGCTTCGACCAAGGAACCGGCCGCGCTCGGCAGCCGGCTGGCCAGGTCGTAGACCGAGGCCTGCTTGCGATGCACGACGCCGAAGCCGTCGGAGACGAACACGTCACCCAGCGCGGCGTACTGGTCGGCCAGAGCGCCACGCTCGGTCTCGTCCTTGGACTCCTCTCCCGGCTCGTACCGCACGTTCTCCAGCATCGCGACATCGCCGTCGGCCAACCCGGCCGTGACCTCGCGGGCCGAGTCGCCGACCACGTCGGACGCCAGCTTCACGTCGGCACCCAGCAGATCGGAAAGCCTTCGGGCCGCCGGAGCGAGGGAGTACTTCGGGTTGACCTCCCCCTTGGGCCGGCCGAGGTGAGCCAGCACGATCACTCTGGCGCCGGCGTCCCGCAGCGAGTTGAGGGTCGGCAACGAGGCCCGGATCCGGCCGTCGTCGGTGATCTGGTCCCCGTCGAGTGGCACGTTCAGATCGCAGCGGATCAGCACCTTCTTACCGCGCAGATCACCGAGATCGACGATGGACTTCAATGTTCTTCCTCTCGCTACGTGATTCGCTCAGGACGCAGCAGTCGTCGCGCTTCGTTCGACAAGCTCACGTCGAACGACAAGAGCAGGTCGAACCGTTCGTTCCCCACTGCGCCGCGCGAAGCCTCCCCGCTCGCTCGGGAGACCGACTACAGCGACTTGCCGACCAGGGCGACGAGGTCGACCAGCCGGTTGGAGTACCCCCACTCGTTGTCGTACCAGCCGACGACCTTGACCTGATTGCCGAGCACCTTGGTCAGACCGGAGTCGAAGATGCAGGAACTCGGGTCGGTGACGATGTCGGTGGACACGATCGGGTCCTCGGTGTACTTGAGATATCCCTTCAACGGACCCTCGGCGGCGGCCTTCACCGCCGCGTTGACCTCCTCCACCGACGTCTCCCGACCGGCCTCGAAGGTCAGGTCGGTGGCGGAGCCGGTGGCGACCGGGACCCGCAGCGCGTAACCGTCCAGCTTTCCCTTCAGCTCCGGCAACACCAGGCCGATGGCCTTCGCGGCACCGGTCGAGGTGGGCACGATGTTGAGCGCCGCAGCCCGGGCCCGCCGGAGGTCGTTGTGCGGCCCGTCCTGAAGGTTCTGATCCTGGGTGTAGGCGTGGATGGTGGTCATCAGGCCTTTGACGATGGTGAATTCGTCGTTCAGGGCCTTCGCCATCGGCGCCAGGCAGTTGGTGGTGCAGGAGGCGTTGGAGATGATGTGGTGCGATGTCGGGTCGTACTGGTCGTCGTTCACGCCCAGCACGATCGTCAAATCCTCGTTCTTGGCCGGCGCGGAGATGATCACCTTCTTGGCTCCGCCGTCGATGTGGGCCTGCGCCTTGGTGGCGTCGGTAAAGATTCCGGTCGACTCAATCACCACGTCGGCGCCGACATCGCTCCACGGCAACGCGGCCGGGTCGCGCTCCTCGAAGACCTTGATCGAGTTGCCGTTGACGGTGATGTCGTCGGCGGTGGCCACCACATCGCCGTCCAGCCGCCCCAGGATCGAGTCGTACTTCAGCAGGTGGCCCAGGCTCGCGTTATCGGTCAGGTCGTTGACGGCGACCACCTCGATGTCTGCGCCCGCGGCGATCGCGGCGCGGTAGAAGTTGCGGCCGATCCGGCCGAAACCATTGATGCCAACTCGTACGGTCATGCTGCGTTCTCCTCTGGTTGGTGCCGAACCGGGGCGTGAAGCCAGCTCACACCCTAGCCAACCGGCCGGCGCCGGCTTTCGGCTGCTCTGTCTGCGGAATGCGGGTCATACCACCGGCCCACTGGGCTCGCCTGATCGGTTCGCCTGTCTGGGCTCGACTATTCCGGCTCGTCGAGCAGATCTGCGCTCAGACCTGCCTCGGTCCCGGGAATTCCGAGCTCGGAGGCCCGCTTGTCGGCGGTGGCCAACAGTCGGCGAATCCGACCGGCCACGGCGTCCTTGGTCAGCTGCGGGTTGTGGAGTTGACCCAGCTCCTCCAGGCTCGCCTGCTTGTTCTCGATCCGCAGCAGACCGGCGGCCTTGAGGTGTTCGGGCACGTCGTCACCCAGGATCTCCAGAGCCCGCTCGACCCGCGCGCCGGCCGCCACGGCGGCCCGGGCCGAGCGGCGCAGATTGGCATCGTCGAAATTGGCCAGCCGGTTGGCCGACGCGCGCACCTCGCGCCGCATTCGACGCTCCTCCCAGGCCAACACCGACTCGTGCGCCCCGAGTCTGGTCAGCAGGGCGCCGATCGCATCGCCGTCGCGGATGACCACCCGATCCACGCTGCGCACCTCGCGAGCCTTGGCCGAGATACCCAGTCGGCGGGCCGCCCCCACCAAGGCCAGGGCCGCCTCGGGCCCGGGGCAGGTCACCTCGAGGGCCATCGAGCGGCCTGGTTCGGTCAGCGACCCGTGCGCCAGGAACGCCCCCCGCCACGCGGCGACACAGTCGCAGAGTCCACCGCTGACCACCTGGGACGGCAGGCCGCGGGCCGGGCGCCCCCGGGAATCGATGAGCCCGGTCTGCCGGGCCAACGCCTCGCCGTCCTTGATCACCCGGACCACATAGCGGGTCCCGCGCCGGATTCCCGAGCCGTTGACGATGACCATCTCGCTCGGATGTCCGAAGACCTCGCTGATCTCGGTGCGCAACCGGCGGGCCGCGGCCCCGGTGTCCAGTTCGGCCTCGATCACGATCCGGCCACTGACGATGTGCAGCCCGCCGGCGAAACGGAGCGTGGCGGCGACCTCGGACTTTCGGTCACAGGGTTTGGTCGTCTTGATGGTCGCCAGTTCGGACTTGACCTGCGCCGTCATCGCCATCCGTGCATCATTCCACGCAGCAGGTAGGAGACAGCTCAGATCCCCATGATCTCGGCGTAGGCCGACGCGAGCCGGAGGGGATCGTGGCGGGGCGAGCCGTCTCGGGCCGCGAGGTCCGCGACCACGAGCTCCGCGCCCAGGGCAGCGGCCCAGTCGGCCAGGTGCACGTCGTCCGCGGCGAAACGCTGATCGGCCAGCACCGCGTCGAGCCGGATGTCGGGAGCGTGCTCGGCCAACAATTCGACGTGCCGGGCGGCGCTGAAGCCGGCGGTTTCGTGCGCCGGCTCCAGGTTGAGGGTGAGCAGTCGGCGGGCCGAGGTGGCATGGATGGCGTGGGCCAGTTTGGGCACCAGCAGGTGCGGGATGACCGAGGTGAACCACGATCCCGGACCGAGCACGATCCAGTCCGCCTCCAGCACCACCTCGATCGACTGGGGGCAGGCGGGCGGGTCGGTGGGGACCAGGTTCACCGCCCGAACCTCGGCGGTGGTCTTGGCCACCTCGGCCTGACCCCGGATCACCGACAACTCGTCCGGGTTCAGCGGATCGAGCCCGAGCACCTCGGCTTCGATCTCCAGCGGGACGGCAGCCATCGGCAGCACCCGGCCCTCCGCACCCAGGAGCCGGGCCACCATGTCCAGACCGGCTACCGGGTCACCGAGACGTTCCCACAGGCCAACGATGAGCAGGTTGCCGATGGCGTGGTCGGCCAGCGGCCCAGCGCCGGGAAAGCGGTACTGGAGCACATCCGCCCAGGTCCGGCCCGATTCGTCGTCACCACACAGAGCCGCCAGAGCCATCCGGAGGTCGCCCGGCGGGAGGCAGTTGAGCTCCGCCCGCAGCCGGCCCGAGGAGCCGCCGTCGTCGGCTACGGTGACGATCGCCGTGAGCCGGTCGGTGATCCGGCGCAGGGCGCTGAGCGAGGCTGCCAGGCCGTGGCCGCCGCCGAAGGCGACAACGCGGGGCAGTTGTCCGGGCCGACGGTCGGCCATGATCATTCCCGTCCCACGTCCCGATGCAGCACCTTGGTCGGCATCCCGACTTCGCGGAGCCGCCGACCGAACTCCTCGGCGATGGCCGTACTGCGATGCTTACCGCCTGTGCACCCGAGCGCGATGGTGACGAAGCGTTTGCCTTCCTGGATGTAGCCGGTGGCCATCACCGCCAGCAGATCCTGCAGCCGTTGCAGGAACTCCTCGGCGCCTTCCTGGGCCAACACGTATTCGCGTACCGGCTTGCTCAGTCCCGTCTGCGGACGCAGTTCCGGAACCCAGTGCGGATTGGGCAGGAAGCGGACGTCCACCACCAGATCGGCGTCGACCGGAATGCCGTTCTTGAACCCGAAGCTGACCAGGGTCACCCGCAGCTGATCGTTGGTCGAACCGCCGTAGGCGTGCGACACCCGGGAACTCAGCTGATGGATGTTGATCGACGAGGTGTCGATGACCAGGTCAGCGGCTGCCCGGAGGGTGGCCAGGGTGGCCCGTTCGGCGGTGATGCCATCCAGCAACCGGCCGTCGCCTTGGAGCGGATGCGGGCGGCGGACCGACTCCTGGCGGCGGACGATCACATCGTCGCTGGCCTCCAGGAACAGGATCTCCGGCATGGTCCCGGAAGCGGTCAGATCGGAGAACATGGTGGGCAGCTGCTCGAAGAACGACCGGGTGCGGACGTCCAGCACGACCGCCAGCCGGGTGATCCCGGAATGGCGGGCCTGCCGGCAGACCTCCGGCAGCACGGTCGGGGGCAGGTTGTCGACCACGTACCAACCGAGGTCTTCCAACGTATTCGCCGCGGTGGACCGGCCGGCACCGGACATGCCCGTCACGACCACCAGTCGCAGCGGCGACTTCTCCGCGTCCACCGCCGGAGGTGCGGGTACGGTCTCGCTGCTCACTTCGTCATTATCGCGGTATCCACCGTCCTCGGTGTGCACGTCCGTGCCCGGACCGACCGTCGACGAGGTTCAGCTGAGGATCTCGCCGGTGGCGGTGTTGATCGACTCGGCCGCGGGCTGGCGGTCCAGCTGCTGCTTGATCGCGGTCGCCGTCACCCGCCCGAAGCCCGGAACGGCCGCGATCTCCTCGATGGTGGCGGCCCGGAGCTTCCTGAGCGAGCCGAAGTGGCGGATCAGTGCCTTCCGCCGGACCTCGCCCAACCCCGGCACCTCGTCCAGCAGGGACTCCACCATGGACTTACTCCGCCGGTTGCGGTGGTGCGTGATCGCGAAGCGGTGCGCCTCGTCCCGCAACCGCTGCAGCAAATACAGGCCCTCACTGGATCGGGGCAAGATCACCGGCACATCGCTGTCGGGTAGCCAGACCTCCTCCAGACGCTTGGCCAGGCCGCAGAGCGCGACGTCGTCGACTCCGAGCTCGTCCAGGGCCCGGGCCGCGGCCGCGACCTGCGGCGGGCCACCGTCCACCACGACCAGGGCGGGCGCGTACGCGAACTTGCGCGGTGCGCCGGTGGTCGGATCGATGAGGAGCGGGCCGTCCGGATCGACATCGTCGTGACCGTTGCCGTTGATGGCCTGGCTCATCGATCCGCGATCGTCGAGCAGCCGCTTGAACCGGCGTGTGATCACCTCGTGCATGGCGGCCACGTCGTTCTGGCCGTCGACGCCGCGGATGACGAACCGTCGGTACTCGCTCTTGCGCGGCAGCCCGTCCTCGAACACCACCATGGAGGCGACCACCTCGGTGCCCTGGAGGTTGGAGATGTCGTAGCACTCGATCCGCAACGGGGCGGTCGGCAGCTCGAGGGCGTCCTGAAGCTCCTCCAGGGCACGGTTTCGGGTGGAGAGGTCACCGGCTCGGGTCGTCTTGTGCCGGACCAGGGTCTCGCTGGCGTTGCGGCCCACGGTGTCGAGCAGGGTGCGCTTGTCGCCGCGCTGCGGCACGTAGATGCGGACGTTCGAGCCGCGCAGCTCCGACAACAGGGTGCTGAGGGCCTCCGACTCGGGCGGATTCACCGGCACCAACACCTCCCGGGGCACGGTGCCGGAGTCTGGATCGGCGGGATCGACGTCGGCGTACAGCTGGAGCAGGAACTGTTCGATCAGCTCCTGGGTCCCGGCGTCGTCCACCCGGTCCGCCACCCAACCCCGCTCCCCGCGGATGCGGCCGCCCCGCACGTGGAAGATCTGCACTGCCACCTCGAGCGGGTCCTCGGCCAGGGCGATCACGTCGGCGTCCGTACCGTCCTTGAGCACGACGGCGTTCTTGGCCATCGCCTGCTGCAGCGCCCCGACATCGTCCCTCAGCCGGGCCGCCCGCTCGAACTCCAATTCGGCACTCGCCTGCTTCATCTCGGCCTCGAGCCGCTTGATCAACGGCGCCGCGTGCCCCGACATGAACTGGACGAAGTCAAGAACGATCTGACGGTGTTCGTCGGCGTCCACCCGGCCCACGCACGGAGCCGAGCATTTGCCGATGTAACCGAGCAGACACGGTCGACCGATCTGCTTGTGGTTCTTGAACACCCCGGGTCGGCAGGAGCGCATCGGGAACACTCGGAGCACCAGATCCACCGTTTCGCGGATCGCCCAGGCGTGCGAGTACGGCCCGAAATACCGGTTGCCTTTCCGTTTCGGACCCCGCCCCACCATGACCCGGGGGTACTCCTCGGACAGCGTCACACACAGCCAGGGGTAGGACTTGTCGTCGCGGTACTTGACGTTGAACCGCGGGTCGAACTCCTTGATCCAGGAGTACTCGAGCTGGAGTGCCTCGACTTCATTCTGGACCACCGTCCAGTCAACTTTGGCCGCCGTCTCCACCATCGACCGGGTCCGGCTGTGCAGCGACAGCGGATCGGCGAAATAGGAGTTGAGCCGCGAGCGCAGACTCTTGGCCTTGCCGACGTAGATGACCTGGCCGTGCGGATCGGAGAACCGGTACACCCCGGGCTGGTCCGGAATCGACCCGGAGGCGGGGCGATAAGAGACGGCCGTCACGACGCCAGCGTAGGCGCCCAGCCGGACATCCCCGGACGGCTACTCCTCGACGTAGACCTTCCCGCCGCTCACCGTCACCTGGAACTCGGCGAGCGGTGCCGGCGCCGGATCCTGGACGACCGAGCCGTCCTTGATCGAGAACTCACTCTGGTGACAGGCACAGAAGATGACGTCGTCGCGCAGCTCGGTCACGCGGCACTGCTGGTGGGTGCAGATGGCGGTGAACGCCTTGAATTCGCCCTTGGTCGGCTGGGTGACCACGTAGTCGGCCGGCTCCTCCAGGATGACCCCACTACCCACCGGCACGTCCGCGGCGGTCACGCTGGGGCCCTTGGGGGCCGCCGCCGCGCTGGCGGACTCGGACGGGGCCGCCGACGACGGCGAGGCTGACGAAGGGGCTGCGGACGAAGGGGCTGCGGACGAAGGGGCTGCGGAGCTCGGAGCCGTGGTGGCGGCCGGGGTCGTCGTCCCACTGGCGCACGCAGCGAGGCCGGAGACCGCCCCCCCGCTCAGCGCGACCAGGCCCGCCGCACGCAGGACGGTCCGGCGATCCGGGGTGCGCGACAATGCCGGCTCGTCGGAGGGGGGTACTTCACGACCGGAGAGGTGGTTCGACATGACGGGCTCCAGGGTGGGGCGATGACACCGAGCGAGGAACGGATGACGATTCAAGCATCTGATCCTGTGCTCAACCTGTGAACCGGAATGCACCTTCCCGCGCGGGATCCCGGGATTCGCGCACGAAGTATCGGTTGCGAACGCCGGTTTCGCGCGCGGGGAGGCTGCCCGTCCGCAGCCGGGGAGGAAAATGGTGGGGCGGATCAGCTGGCGCGAGCGGCGAGATCTCGTTCGGTCTTGGTCTTTGCGGTAGCGGTCTTGGTTTCCTTGCGGACGGTCTTCTTCACGGCCTTCTGACCGCGCTTGCCGTTCCTGACCGGATCCGCGACCAGGACGGGTTGGGCGTCACCCACCGGCACCTCCCGGCCCGCCAACAGCGGGCGCAGATATTCGCCGGTGTAGGAGTCGGGGTCGAGGGCGATCTGCTCGGGGGTCCCCTCGGCGACCACCATCCCGCCGCGGGTGCCGCCCTCGGGTCCCATGTCGATCAGCCAGTCGGCCGTCTTGATCACGTCGAGATTGTGCTCGATCACGACCACGGTGTTGCCGTTGTCGACCAGGGCACCGAGGACGCCCAGCAACTTGCGGATGTCCTCGAAGTGCAGCCCGGTCGTCGGCTCGTCCAGCACGTACAACGTCCGGCCGGTGGACCGTTTCTGCAGCTCACTGGCCAGCTTGACCCGCTGCGCCTCACCGCCCGACAGGGTGGGCGCCGGCTGACCGAGCCGGACGTAGCCGAGCCCGACCTCGTTCAAGGTCTTCAGGTGTCGGGCGATGGCCGGGATGGCGGCGAAGAACGTCGCCGCCTCCTCGATCGCCATGTTCAAGATGTCGGAGATCGTCTTGCCTTTGTAGTGCACTTCGAGCGTCTCCCGGTTGTACCGGGCCCCGTGGCAGACCTCGCAGGGCACATAGACGTCGGGCAGGAAGTTCATCTCGATCTTGATCGTGCCGTCGCCGGTGCAGTTCTCGCACCGGCCGCCCTTCACGTTGAAGGAGAACCGGCCGGGCTGGTAGCCGCGGACCTTCGCTTCGGGCGTCTCGGCGAACAGCCTCCGTACGTGGTCGTACACCCCGGTGTAGGTGGCGGGGTTGGAGCGCGGCGTGCGGCCGATCGGCGACTGGTCCACGTGGATGACCTTGTCGATCTCGTCGGCGCCCGTGATCGACTTGTGCCGGCCCGGGACGTCGCGGGCGTTGTAGATCCGCTTGGCCAGCGCGGTGTAGAGGATGCTGTTCACCAAGGTCGACTTCCCGGAGCCGGAGACGCCCGTGACGGCGATCAGCTGACCCAGCGGGAAGGTGACGGTGACGTCGCGAAGATTGTGCTCGACCGCTCGGTGGACGGTGACCTCGCGGCCCCGGGTCCGGGGACGCCGACGGGACGGCAGCGGGATCGTCCGACGCCCGGAGAGGTACGCCCCGGTCAGCGAGTCGGGGTGCTCCAGCAACTCCTGCACGGTCCCGGAGTGCACCACGTAGCCGCCGTGCTCACCCGCTCCCGGGCCGATGTCGACGGCCCAGTCCGCGGTCTTGATCGTGTCCTCGTCATGCTCCACCACGATGAGGGTGTTGCCGAGGTTGCGCAGCCGGATGAGGGTCTCGATCAGCCGGCGGTTGTCCCGCTGGTGCAGGCCGATGCTCGGCTCGTCCAAGACGTAGAGCACCCCGACCAGGCCGGAGCCGATCTGGGTAGCGAGCCGGATCCGCTGTGCCTCGCCGCCGGAGAGGCTGCCGGTCGGTCGGCTCAGCGAGAGGTAGTCCAAGCCGACGTCGAGCAGGAACCTGAGGCGCTCGTTGATCTCCTTGAGCACCCGTTCCGCGATCTGGCGCTCTCGGTCGGTGAGCTCGAGTCCGCCGAGGAATCCGGCGGCGCCGTCGATCGACATGTCCGCGACCTCGGAGATGTTCTTGCCGCCGATGGTGACGGCCAGCGAGGTCGGTTTCAGCCGGGCGCCGTGGCAGGCGGTGCACGGCACCTCTCGCATGTAGCCGGCAAAACGCTCCCGAGAGGTGTCGGTCTCCGCCTCGGCGTGCCGTCGCTCGATGTAGGAGACGACCCCTTCGTACTTTGCGTTGTAGCTGCGCTCCCGTCCGTACCGGTTGCGGTAGCGGACGTGCACCTGACCAGGCACCCCGTACAGCAGCAGCTTCTTGGCCGATGCGGGCAGCGAATGCCACGGCACCGAGGTGCTGAAGCCGGACGTATCGGCCAATGACGCGATCAGCCGGTAGAAGTAGTCGGCCACCTGGGCCGACGCCCACGGCGCGATAGCACCCTCGGCCAGCGTCTTGTCGTCGTCCGGCACGACCAGCTCCGGGTCGACTTCCATCCGCGTGCCCAGGCCGGAGCAGACCGGACAGGCCCCCCACGGGCCGTTGAACGAGAACTGCCGTGGCTCGAGTTCTTCGATGGCGATGTCATGACCGTTGGGGCAGGCCAGCTTCTCCGAGTAGCTCCGCTCGCGCAGCGGATCCTTGGCGTCGAGGTCGACGAAGTCGATGGTCACAATCCCCTGGGCCAGGCCCAGCGCGGTCTCGACGGAGTCCGTGAGGCGCTGCTTGACCGTCGGTTTCACCGCCAGTCGATCCACGACCACGTCGATGGAGTGCTTGTACTTCTTGTCCAGGGTCGGTGGCTCGGTGAGGGAGATGATCTCGCCGTCGACTCGAGCCCGGCTGAAGCCGGCCCCGGCCAGCTGGCGGAAGACCTCGACGTACTCCCCTTTGCGACCCCGCACGACCGGAGCCAGGATCTGGAAGCGGGTGCCCGGCTCGAGAGCCAGCAGCCGATCGACGATCTGTTGCGGCGACTGCCGGCTGATCGGCTCGCCGCAGATCGGGCAGTGCGGGCGGCCGGCCCGGGCGTACAGCAGGCGGAGGTAGTCGTAGACCTCCGTGATGGTGCCGACCGTAGAACGGGGATTGCGACTGGTGGATTTCTGGTCGATCGACACGGCCGGCGACAGGCCCTCGATGAAGTCGACGTCCGGCTTGTCCATCTGACCGAGGAACTGTCGGGCGTAAGCCGAGAGGGATTCGACGTAGCGTCGCTGACCCTCGGCGAAGATGGTGTCGAAGGCCAGGCTCGACTTCCCCGAACCCGACAGGCCGGTGAAGACGATGAGTGCGTCTCGCGGGAGTTCGAGAGAGATGTTGCGCAGATTGTGCTCTCGGGCACCACGAACGACGAGACGGTCAGCCACGTCGGACATGCTATGTCCGGCGACTGACAGCCCAGAACGGCCTGACGGCGGGACGGCACTAGGTTTGAGGGCATGACCCAGCCCGACGCAGAAGTTCGTGCGCATGCCCCTGAGGTGGAGCACCTGGGCGTGGTGCGCGAGCTGGTCCGGACCGCGACCTCCCGACTCTTGGGTGACACGATCGCCGTGCCCGACGAGGACTGGCGGGCTCCGAGTCGGCTCCCCCACTGGAGTCGGGCACATGTGGCGACTCATCTGGCCCGTCACGCCGATGCGGTGCGGCGGCTCAGCCGGTGGGCCGTGACCGGCGAGCGGGAGGAGATGTACGTCTCGCCGCAGCAACGCGACGACGAGATCGAGGCCGGCGCACAGCGCCCTGGGCTGGAACTGCAGATCGACCTGGACACCAGTGCGGGTCAGTTGGAGGACGCCTTCGCCACCCTCGACCATGCCGGGGCCTGGGACGCCGAGGTGGAACTCCGTGGCGGACTGCACGTGTCGGCGCGGCTCCTCCCGCTGTCCCGGCTGACCGAGGTGGTCGTCCACCACGTCGACCTGGATGTCGGGTTCGGGGTAGACGACATCGATGAGACCACCGCCGCCTGGTTGCTGGAGTGGTCGGCCTACCGGCTCCGCCATCGCGACGAGTTCCCGCGGCTGGAGCTGAAGTCGACGTCCGGACTCACCATCTCGGTCGGCAGCTCCGGGCAACCGATCACCGTCCGCGGGACCAACGCTCGACTGCTTGGCTGGCTCACCAGCCGGTCCGACGCGTCGACGGTCGACGGGGCGTCGGGCCTCACCATGCCGTCTTTCTGAGCATGATCGATGCTGCTGGGCAAGCGCGGTTGTTCCTAGGGGAAGGAGTGCAGTGATGAACGGAGTCGGTCACGTCGTCCGGGGCGGCCCCGCGCTGGTCGAGAAGCTCTCGTCGACCGTCACCCTGAGCAAGATCTCGGTCGGCGGAATGGATAACAACGCCTACCTGCTCGAGAGCGGCTCAGGCGGTGTCTTGATCGACGCCGCGGACGACGCCGAGGAGATCCTGGCGCTCATCGGTGGCCGCGCCGTCGCCGCCGTTGTCACGACCCACCGACATGGTGATCACTGGCAGGCGTTGCCGGCGGTGGCCGGAGCGACCGGGGCGCAGCTGATCTGCGGACGACCGGACCTGGACGCGATCGCCACCGGCGCCGGCGTGAAGGGTCTGGTCGGCGTCTGGGACGGCGACTCGATCGCCATCGGCGACGAGTCGCTCGAGGTGATCGGCCTCGTCGGCCATACGCCCGGTTCCATCACCCTGGTCTACACCGGTGACGACGGCCGCACGCACCTGTTCACCGGGGACAGCCTGTTCCCGGGCGGTCCTGGCAAGACTTGGTCGGCCAAGGACTTCGGCACCTTGATGGACGACCTGGAGGCCAAGATCTTCGCCCGCTTCGATGATCAGACGGTCGTCCATCCGGGGCACGGGGACGACACCACGCTCGGAGTGGAGCGGGGTCAGATTCCGGAGTGGCGCGCCCGCGGTTGGTGAGACCCGGTCAGTTTGCGGCGGTTGTCCGGTCTCAACGGTCATGAACGACGACGAAGCTGCCGTTCGGGGTCTGATCCAGCGCTGGGCCGCAGCAGTCCACGACGGTGACCTGGAGACGGTCCTCGCTGATCACGCCGCCGACATCGTGATGTTCGATGTGCCGCCGCCCTACGAGGGTGTCCGCGGCCTCGATGCGTACGCGGAGACTTGGCCCCCGTTCTTCACCTGGCAGGCTCAGGGCGCGGTGTTCGAGATCGACTCGCTGCACGTCGAAACCGGCGGAGACGTGGCCTTTGCGTACGCCCTGCTGCGCTGCGGCACGGCCGAGGAGTTCGCCGCGAATCCGGCCAACCGGCTACGTCTGACGATCGGTCTGCGTCGAGCGAACGGTCGCTGGCTGGTGTGCCACGAGCACCACTCGTTTCCCGACTCGAGCTGAATCGCGACTCCTACAGGGCAAAGCGTGCCGGCTTCGCCGACGACTAGGCTTCGACGATGTCGCTGGCGCTGCTCGACGTACCTCGGGCCCGTTTGGCCTCTTCGATCCGGCAGCGGATCGCCGGGTCCGATTTCGAGACCGCTCATCAGCGGATCTGGCATACCGCCGGGCCCCGTTGGTTCACCGAACAGGACGCCATCTGGCGGGTGCACAACGACGTCTCCATGTTCGTCGGCGGGATCCGGGCCCTGCTCCTGCAGTCGCTGCACCCGGTGGCGATGGCGGCGGTCAGCGCCCACTCCGGCTTCCGTGGCGACCCGTGGGGCCGTCTGCACCGGACCAGCCACTTCCTCGCCACCACAACGTTCGGGACGATCGCCGACGGCGAACGCAGCATCGCCATCGTCAACGCCATCCACGGACGGGTCCGCGGTCGGACACCGAGCGGGGTCGCCTATCGCGCGAATGACCCCGAGCTGTTGTCGTGGATTCATCTGGCCGAGGTCGACAGCTTCTTGGCGGCCTACCAGGCGTTGGCCACTCCGCGATTGGATCCCGTCGAAGCGGATGCGTACGTGTCGCAGTCCAGCGTGGTGGCCAGCAAGCTCGGCGTGCTCGATCCGCCCCAGACCACAGTCGAGCTCCATGATCAGCTCGCTGCGTTCCGGCCCGTCCTGACCAGTAGCGCGCCCGCTCGGGAGACCGCGGATCTGCTCCTGCACCACCCGCCGTTGGTCGGCTTCGAGCGTGTCGGCTACGCCGCACTGGCCGCGGGCGCCGTTTCACTACTCCCGGTGTGGGTGCGAACCGAGTTGCGGCTGCCGACCTTCCCGATCACCGACCGACTCGTGACCCGCTCGATCACCCGAGCCGCGTTGCGTACGTTGCGCTGGGCACTGGCGGGCTGAACCCAGCGAGGCCACCCTTCGACCGTTCCGGCGCGCGAAACCAAGGTCCGCACGCGAAGGTTCGTACGCGAACGCCGGTTTCGCGCGCCGGCATCTCGGGTGACACTCCATCGCGAACGGCTGGAAGGGCGGTCACCCCATCGACGCGCCGATCTTCGTCCTGACCCACGAGCCGCCGACCGAGGGTGAGTGAAGTCCCCAGGTCTCGTTCGTGACCGGGGTCGCGAGGGGCGCTCGATCGGGCCCAGGAGGCGGCCGGAGACACGATCGCTTCCGTCTGCGGGGCGGACGTGACCCAGCAGGTTCTGAAACTAGGGCGGATGGACGAGATTCAGGTCAGCATCGCACCGGTCCTGCTCGGCTCTGGGGTGCGGCTGTTCGATCAGCTCGGCACCGATCCGATCAACCTGGAGCAGATTCGCTCCATCGCCTCCGATGGCGTCACTTATGTGCGCTACCGCGTGCTGAAGTATTGAATCAACGCGGCGACCAGCCTGCGCGCCGATTCGCCGTCGTGGGTGTCGTGGTCCGGATTGGCCCCACGACGGTCATGCCGCCCACGCGCGGATCGGCCAGCACGACGGCCAGGAGTGGGACCAAATGCTCGAGCCCAAGACCCGTCCCGTAGGTGGCGATGTCGGCCAGCGGCAGGTCCAGGGCATCGAGCACGTCGACGTCCAGATGCAGCACGAGTTGGTCGTGATCACCCAGGGCGGCCAGCGCCCGCGTGCCGGGCGTCGCGCAGGACCTCGACCGCTGCACGCAGGTTATTGGGTTGTTGACCGGAGCGGTTCGCGGCCCAGCGTGAAACCGGCCGATCCCCGTAATCGACCACCTCGAGGCCGGCGGATCGCAGCCCGCCGGCCAGGCCGCACCACGCAGCGCGGCCGGACCCTTCTCGAGACCGGGCCAGTGGGCGGCGGCGCTCGTGGGGACGCCGAGCATCCCCCATGTACGGTCATCCGCCGAACCTGCAGCGTCCATCCAGCGAAGCTATCCCGCGGCGCCGACACGTCCCGGGCTGCGCTGACTACTGGGCCGGGAAAGGCAGTTGCTGCCAACTGGGCGTGCCGCTGACTCGGACCGATGCCACCCATTTGACCCACCAGAATCCACGGCGTCCCGGGGCGACCAAGCGGATCGGTGCGCCGGTTCCGGGCGTAAGCAGTCGACCCCGGCAGGTGACCGCGAGCCAGAGTGAATGGGCTTCCGTCGCCGGGAAGGACCGAACGTACCCTGTCGCACTGCGGACCTCCAGACTCGCGGCGGTGGCCAGCGTGTCCGACGGAATCAAGTCGGCAAGACGAACCGCACCCCAGGTGGCGTCGGCATACCAGCCGTTGGTGCAATCCAGCCGGGCGCTGATGGTCTCGGCACGCGCGACCAGATCCGACACGCTCACAGGCACGCCGGCGACATCCACCTGATGGCGCGCATCGAGCGTCGGCACCCGATCGAACAACCAGATGGTGGCCGGGATCGCATCAGCATCAACGGGCCGAGAGCCGGTCGCCGCGCGCGGTCGCGTCGGGCCGGTCCACCGGGCGGCGCCGGCCAGTAGCGCGTAGCCGCCGCCGATGCCCGCCGCCAACACGGCACCCCGGAGCAGGACGCGGCGAGAGAGATCCGCAGGCTGCAGCCGTTGTCGCCGGTGGCGGATCAGATGCCACAGGAAGAACGGCACGCCGACCACGGCGGCGCCGACGTGCACTTGGATCGGCGTCACCCCGGCGACGATGGCGTAGCCGACGAACAGTTCGACGAAGCCGGCCGCCAGACAGGTGATCAGGATGATCAGCAGGACGAGGCTGGCGGACCGCATTCGGGCCGCCCGGGTGATGATCATGCTCTTCCACGGCAGCAGCGCCACCACGGCCACCCCGAAAAGTCCGTGTCCGGCGGTGGTCAACGTGGCCGTGCTCGGCGGTCCACTGGCGAAGGCGACCCAGCCGCTGATGAACGCTCCGCTGAGCATGATCAGCAGCGCTACATTGGTCCTCCGGCCCGCTCGGCGAAAGATCCCCCGCCTCACGCGGGGCGGGCTTCCGCCGCGTACGTCGCTGGACCCATCGTCAGGCACTCCGCCATTGTGCGTCGGCGATGCTCGGACGTGGGCGACGTCAGGTTCTCAGACCGGAAGCCTTACCGGGCGACTCGACCTCGGATAGCGTCGCGTCCATGGCGGTGGGAGGCCAACTGGCCACCGAGAAGATGTGGCTCGCCCCTGATCGGGATGACGCTGGCCAGCAGCATGATCTTGGTCGACCAGACCGCTGTACCCCTTGCCAGTCCGGACGTCGTCCTCGATCTGCGGGGGGACCTGGCCGACGGGCCGTGGATTCTGACCGCCAACATCTTCCCGCTCGCCGCCCGCCGGTGCTCGAACCAGCGTGGAGGCGGTCCATGAGATCTTCGCTCCTTGCCCGGCGCTCGTCGATGACCGGTGAACTCGAGCAGGGCCGGTGCGCGACGGGCTTCGGCCCGGTGGCCGACGCGCTGGCGGCCAACCTGGCGCGGCGGGCCGACATCGGTGCGTCCGTCGGTGTCGACGTCGACGGGTGTCCGGTGGTCGACATCTGGGGTGGGTGGGCCGATCCGGATCGCGGGATCCGCTGGGGTGAGCGGACGGTGACACCGATCGCCTCCACCAGCAAGGCGCTGGCCTCGACGGCGGTGTTGATCTTGGTCGAGCGAGGCCCCGATCGACCTGGACGAGCCGGTTGCCCGCTACTGACCGGCCTTCGGACAGCGGGAGAAGCAGGACATCACGGTCCGCCTGGTACTGTCCCACCGGTCCGGCGTTGCTGCCCTCGACGAGCCGGTGAGCAACGATCAGGCGGCGGCCCTGGATCCGGTGCTGCGGATGATCGAGCGACGGAAACCGTGGTGGCCGCCCGGCCGCCGAAACGGTTACCACGGGGTGACGTACGGCTTCATCCTGGGCGGTCTGGTCCTGGCAGTCACCGGACGTTCGGTCGGGCGATTCTTCGCCGATGAGGTGGCGACGCCGCTCGGTCTGGACGGGTACCTCGGGCTGCCGCCCGAGCGGTACCACCAGGCGGCCCCGATGATCGGTCCGTCGCAGCGCCAGGCGCTGCTGGCCGTCCTCAACCCGATCTGGCTCCCGGACGCGCTGAGCATGATCAGCCGCCGCTCGGTTGGCTACCGCGCAACGTTCGGGGGTACTGCGGTCAGCTTCGACGATCTGGCCGGCGCCCTCTTCATCGCGACCGGCGACGAGCCGGCCCGCTGCCGTGATTCGATCGAGGCCGGCTGGGAAGCGGAGACCAGTCTGTGAGGATCACTCGAGGGAGCTGATGTCGGAGGGGACGTCGACGGCGTGCTGCTGCAGCGCCGCCAGGTCGATCACCTCCAGCGCCCGTGCGTTGGTGGCTGCCAGGACGACCGGCGGCGCGACCCCGGCCTCGAAGGCCTGGAGCCAGCGTTGGGCGACGACGCACCAGCGATCGCCCGGGGTCAGTCCGGCGAAGCCGTACTCGGGCCGCGGTGTGCTCAAGTCGTTCCCGACCGTGCGCTGGTGGGCCAGGAATTCCGTGGTGGCAACCGCACAGACCAGATGTACGGCTTCGTTCGGGCCGGACGTGCAGCAGCCGTCGCGATAGAAGCCGGTCAGCGGGTCCGTGCCGCAGGACTGCAGCTCACCGCCCAGAACGTTCCGCTCGTCCGCCATCCGACCAGTCTCTCAGGCCGAACCGTCGGCGGCACCGTCGTGCTGGCCAGCGTGGACCCGCGGTTCAGCTGAGGCGCGGCACGACTTCGCGCCGTCCGGGGCTCGATAGCTCCGAGAGGCGTCGATGATCCGACGCAGCACCGCAAGTGTTTGCCGCAGGTCGGCCTCCCCGACCTGGGAGCCCACCGCGTCCGCCCAGTGGCGCTGAGCGGCGGTGAGTCGGTTGAGCGTCCGCCGCCCCTCCGCAGTCGGCTCCAGGAGCTTGGCCCGCCGGTGGGCAGGGTTGTCCCGGTAGACCGCCCACTGCCGGTCGACCAGCAGATCGGCCACCCGCTGCACACTCTGCCGGGCCAGTCCCAGCCCGACCCGCCGTGCGATCTCGGCGACCGGCAACGCCTCATCCAGCGTGGCTCCCAGGACCTGCCACCAGGCTGGCGTGAGACCGACCGGGCGAGTCATCATCTCCGCGGCGGCGAGGAACTCACCGTTCAGTTCGAAGGCCGGCAGCACCAACTCGGTCAGCGCGTCTCCGGCCGGCGTGCGTCGTGTGTCCATCTCGCTCCGCCTTCGGCCGACCTCAGGCCGACTCGGCTCCGACGAGGGTGTCGAAGTAGTGGCGCTCGCCGGTGGTGTAGAGCCCGTACCACGCGTCGGTGATCGCCGGTGGGAAGAGGTCGAGTCGGCGGAAGATCGCGGCGCTGAAGTCGATCGGCGCGTACGCCGGGGCGGTGATCAAGCCGTCGTCGTCCACCGCCCTCTCGTCCAGGTAGTGATCAGCTCCGGCGTACCCCGAGGCCGTCAGGAAGTCCCTGGCGTTGCTGGTGTGACCCCGGTCCTCCAGCAATCCCGCTCGCGCCAGGCCGTAGGTGGCGCCGCAGATCGCCGCCACCGGTATGCGCTGCTCCAGCAGGGTCCGGGCCAGACTGAGCACTCGTTCGTGGCCCTCGAACCAGGTGTCGGCGCCGGGCAGCACAAGGGCCGCCGTCCGCTCCGGAGCCACCTCGCCGATGTCACCGTCCGTGTGTAGCCGCAGCCTCCCGGCCGTGGTCACCTCGTCGCGCCCGTCGGCCAGAATGCGCAGGCGGAATCGTCCCGGCTGCTCCTCGTCTGCCATCGCCAGGCCGGTGGTCAGATAGCCGTACTCCCAATCGGCCATGGTGTCGGTGGCGTACAGGATGACGTCGAGCATGAGATCTCCTACCTAGTTGACAGTGCACTGTCATTATGGCCCGACGACAGCCTACTGTCAATATCGGTCACGACAGGGTGCGAGCCATCACGACGTCGTCGACAAAGCGGCCGTCGAGCCAGAACTCGTCGCTGAGCACGCCTTCGACCACGAAGCCGCACCCCTCGTAGAGCCGGCGGGCTCTGCGATTCGGCCCGAGCACGCGCAGGCTGAGCTTGCGGGCTCCGCGACGGATCGCATGCTCGACGGCCGCCTCGATCAGTCGGCAGCCGACGCCGTGACCTTGGGACGCCGGGTCCACGGCCAACCCACAGATGTCGAACACGTGAGCGCGGGCGGGCAGCGGCGCGGGGCGCATCTTGAGGTACCCCGCGAGTACGCCGTCCCGCGACGCCACCAGGGTGTCGCCGGGCAGGGTGTGCTCGGAGAAGAACGCGTAGGTGGACGGATCGGACGGCGGTGGCGCCGGTGAGACCTGCGCGGTCCAGGTGGCGAGATCGATCCGGGCCAGCTCCGGCCCGTCCGCGAGGACACTCTGGCGAATCGTGATCACGCGGACCGGCCAGTCGGGGCGGCCGGCAGCTGATCGGCAACCCTGCGCGCTCGAACGCCTCGCCCCGCCATGGCCCCACCCTGCCACCGGCTCTGCAAGGATTCGAGCGTGCCTGCCACGACCGAAACTAACCGGCGGTGTCGTCCATCGGTGCCTTCGCCACCTCCGGGCCGGCGGGATTCCGTGGCACGGACGAAAGCGCTTCGTGATGATCAGCAGTGAGAGCCGGGGGACCGATCTCAGCGAGGTGCTCGGGGTCCTCGCGGACTTGACCGAGGCAGGCTGTTCGGTATGGGTGGCCGGCGGCTGGGGAATCGATGCGTTAGTGGGGCGGCAGACGCGCGAGCATCGAGACCTCGATCTCGCGGTGGACGCCACAGCGCAAACCGTCGTCGTGACAGTGCTCGAGCGGCGGGGCTATCGCATCCAAACCGACTGGCGGCCGGTCCGGGTGGAACTGGTGTCGGACTCGCGCGGCTGGGTCGACCTCCATCCGGTGATCTTCGAGGCGTCTGGGCACGGACGTCAGGCCGCCCTCGGAGGCGGGTATTTCGACTACCCGCTTGACGCCTTCGGCACCGGAGTCCTGGGTGACATGGAGGTGGCTTGCCTGTCCCGCGAACAACAGCTGCGTTTCCACCAGGGCTACGATCTGCGCGCGGTTGATCGGCGCGACCTGGAGTTGCTGGCCGAGCTCGTCTCACCTCCGCAGGGGCGGTCCGGCTCGACGTAAGGTCGAGTCGATGGGCATCCCGACGTTGATCATCGTCTCGGGGCCGGGTGGTTCGGGCAAAACCACGCTGGCTCATCGGTTGGCCGCCGCATTCGGCTGTCCCGCACTGTGCCGTGACGAGATCAAAGAAGGCATGGTCGCCTCCAACCCGGGATTTGTGGCCACGACCAGCGACCCGCTCACCCTGCGCACGTACGCGTTGTTCTTCGAGTTGATCACCCTGTGCCTGCAGGCCGAGGTCACCCTGGTCGCCGAGGCCGGGTTCCAGCACGGAGTGTGGTGGCGGGGGCTCGAGCCGTTGACCGACCTCGCGTCCTTCAAGATCATCCGCTGCCGACTGCCCGACGATGTTGCCCGGAGACGCGCTCTGGCTCGCCTGGCCACCCAGCCAACGCGCGCCGCCCACGCGGACGCCGAACACTTCGCGACACCGCGGACGTTCGACCCGCTCCGCGTCGATGTCCCCACTCTGGACGTCGACACCACGGACGGCTGGCGTCCACAACTCGACGAGATCGTCGAGTTCTGCCGCCGACTCTGATCGCAGCCGATGGGGGTCAGGCCGCGAGCAGGGCGTCCATCTGAGCAACCGACTGCTGCAGCCCCTCACTCATCCCCATGGTCATGAGCTGCTCCATCTGCTCCTGCGAATCGAAGATCGAATGCAGCTCCATCCGGGTGCCGCCTTCGTGCTCCCTGAGTCGCATCTGCACCGAGGTGATCGGCATGTCGACGGCCTTGGCTCCGTCCGGGTCGGCGAAGCCGTCGGTGAAATCCAACGAGTTCGGGGCCTCCACCGACGTTACCTGCCACCAGCCGCGAGACTTCTCCCCGTCGGGGCCGGTCATGAAGTACGTCACTTCGCCGCCCGGCGTGAGGTCGTGGTCCTCGAATGTGGCCGGATAAGTGGGCGGTCCCCACCAGCGTTCCAGCAGTCTCGGGTCCGCCCACAGCTGCCAGACCCGTTCGACCGGAGCGTCGAACTCGGCCACGAGATCGAGGCTCAGATTGTCGAAGTTCTTGTCGATGCTGATCACGCTCATGTTCCGCGTCCTTCCGGTTCTGGCCCGGAGGCCTGAGCGAGCAGATCGGACATCCGGTCCAGCCGCTCCTGCCAGGCCGCCTCTAGTTGATCAAGCGCCCGTTGCGCCCGATGGACGGCGTTCCGTTCGGTCCGCACCAGTTGCTCCCGCCCCCGCCGCTGCTTGCTGATCAAACCGGCGCGTTCCAGCACCGCGACATGTTTCTGCACGGCGGCGAAGCTCATCGGGTAGATCTCGGCCAAACGGGACACCGAGAGTCCTCCGCGAACGGAGCGGCGGAGGATGTCTCGTCGGGTGCTGTCGGCCAGGGCGTGGAAGAGGCCGTCCACCGTGTCGGCCGCCAACTCATCTACAACCATTTGGTTGTAGATTAGCCCGATCTGACGCCCGAGTAAAGAGGCAAGACCGATAGCGTTCGTCCATGTCCAAGGTCTTGACCGATCTCCCGGTCGGCAGTCGGGTCGGCATCGCCTTCTCTGGCGGTCTTGACACCTCGGTGGCCGTCGCGTGGATGCGGGACGGCGGGGCGACTCCGTACGCCTACACCGCAGACCTGGGGCAGTATGACGAGCCGGACCTGCAAGATATTCCGGACCGGGCCTACCGGTACGGGGCGGAGAAGGCACGCCTGGTCGACTGCCGGGCGGCGCTGGTGCAAGAAGGTCTGGCGGCGCTGGCCTGCGGGGCGTTCCACATCCGCTCGGCCGGCCAGACCTACTTCAACACCACTCCGCTGGGCCGCGCCGTGACGGGTACGTTGCTGGTCCGCTCGATGCTCGAGGATGAGGTCTCGATCTGGGGTGACGGCTCGACCTTCAAGGGCAACGACATCGAACGCTTCTATCGCTACGGGCTGCTGGCGAACCCGGCCCTGCGGATCTACAAGCCGTGGCTGGACGAGCGCTTCGTCCGCGAGCTCGGTGGACGGGCCGAGATGTCGGCCTGGCTGGCCTCTCGCGACCTGCCTTACCGCGACTCCGCCGACAAGGCGTACTCCACCGACGCCAACATCTGGGGTGCCACCCACGAAGCCAAACAGCTCGAGCAACTCGACGCGTCGCTGGAGATCGTGACCCCGATCATGGGGGTTCCGTTCTGGGATCCCGCCGCCACCATCGACGCCGAGGACGTCACCTTAACCTTCGAGGCCGGTCACCCGGTGGCCATCAACGGCCTCGGCTTCGACTCCGACATCGAACTGGTCGTGGCCGCCAACGCCGTCGGCGGACGGCATGGGCTGGGTATGTCGGACCAGATCGAGAACAGGATCATCGAGGCCAAGAGTCGAGGGATCTACGAGGCCCCGGGCATGGCCCTGCTGTCGATCGCCTACGAGCGGCTGGTCAACGCCATTCACAACGAGGACACGATCGCCACTTACCACGGCGAGGGCCGTCGCCTGGGCCGGCTGCTCTACGAGGGGCGCTGGTTCGACCCACAGGCTCTGATGCTGCGCGAGAGCCTGCAACGCTGGGTCGGCGGCGCCGTCAGCGGGCAGGTGACCCTGCGGCTGCGCCGCGGTCAGGACTACTCGATCCTGGACACAGCGGGTCCCCAGCTCAGCTACCATCCGGAGCGCCTGTCCATGGAGCGCCGTCACGACTCGGCGTTCGGTCCCACGGACCGAATCGGCCAGCTCACCATGCGTAACCTGGACATCGCAGACACCCGGACGAAACTCGAGGGCTACGCCGCCCGTGGGCCGCTGCCGGCCGAGCCCAGACTCGTCGCGCACCTAGAGGTCGGGTCGGCCGAGAGCACCGAGCCCCTCGAGGGCGACAGCGCCGGTGATCCTGTCAGCCTCGATCGGGCCGCGATCGAGTCCGGCACCGACTGATCGACGAGTCGCGCTAGAGGGCGCGGCGCTGGGCGACGAGCGGGCAGAGGAAGGGGTCTTTGCCCTTGAGCCCGACGGTGTTGAGGTACCCGATGACGATCCGGTACGACTGCCAGAGGGTGGTCTGCGTGTAGGGGACCCCTTCGGCGGCGCAGTAGGCGGCCACCAGAGGTTGGATCTTGCGGAGATGAGGTCGCGCCATGGAGGGGAACAGGTGGTGTTCGACCTGGTAGTTCAAGCCCCCCATGAAGATCGACATCAACCGTCCGCCGGTGACGTTCCGGCTCATCAGTACCTGCCGCCGCAGGAAGTCCAGCTTGAGCTTCGGCGATACCAGCGGCATGCCGATGTGGTTCGGCGCGAACGACGATCCCATGTAGAGACCGAACACTGCGACCTGCACGGCGAGGAAGGCCAGCGCCTTCCCAGGCGGCAGCACCGCGAGAACCAGAGCTGCGAACCCGCCCAGGCGGACAGTGAGGAAGGCGATTTCGACCCAGCGGCGCCCGACCTCACCCCGGCCCAAGACACGTTTCAAGCCCTCGGCGTGCAGGGACAGGCCCTCGAGCAGCAGCATCGGGAAGAAGTACCATCCCTGGTGAGCGACCAGCCACCGCAGCAGCGGGCTGTGGTGCCGGGTCGCCATGGCCGGAGTCATCGCGATCGCCTTCAAAGCGATATCGGGGTCGGTGCCCTCCTTGTTCGGGTTGGCGTGGTGCCGGGTGTGCTTGCTCTGCCACCAGCCGTAGCTGATCCCGACCAGCAGATTCGCGACAATCAGGCTGACCCAGTCGTTCCAGCGGCCGGACTTGAACATCTGCCGGTGGGCCGCATCGTGGCCGAGAAACGCGATCTGGGTCATCGTCACAGCGAGCACCGCGGCATTCACCAGCTGCCACCACGAATCACCGATCCAGACGAAGACCGCCACCCAGGCGGCGAGGAGCAGCACGGACCCGATCAGCTTGGCCCAGTAGTAGCCGTACCGGCGACGCATCAGGCCCATGTCGTGCACGGCGCGGGTCAGCGCCGTGAAGGAGCTACCGGGCTTCCCAGTCGCGTCGGGATTCTGCGCGACAGCGGCGGACGGGCTGCGTGCGCGGCGAGCAGACGGAACGGCCACCGCAGCGGTATTTGACTTCGGAAGGAGCAAAGAACTCACAAGGAAGGGCCGTTCGAGACGACGTTCCCGGTCGATGCCCGGGCGGCAGCAGTACTCGCTCGAGAGTCGCGGCACGCAAATGCGGCGTCCTCCGGCCCCAGGCCGACTGCTATAAGCAGCGATGCCAGCTTACAACATAAACCCGCGAGCGTCGGAGGACGGAAGTCCTCGATCAGCCACACCACCGAGCCGGCAAATGCCACTTCTGCCGACAGATTAGGTCCACAGGCAGCCCCGGCGTAGCCTCGAAGGCAGCGCGGCACGGCCGATGATCACCTCTGTCCGTTGCGCCCGCGATGTCCTCGGTCCTCACGGACCGCCCAGGCAGAATTCTTCGGTGGAGAGATCCGCCTTTCGGAGCATCGCTGTGGAAGTCACCACAGTTCTCGTCAGTCAAGATCTTCCCCAACTTCACAGTGATCTCTTCAGAGATCTCTGCACAGATTTCTCGAGGGATCTCTTTGCGGATCTCGACGTCGGTGACGATCTCGACTCCGGCGACGCCACCCTAGAGGGGTCGCTGCGCCACTTCACGACCGCCCTCGAGGTCGCTGTTCCGACCTACCTGGGTCTGCAACTCACGATCGTCGAACACGATCACGCGGTGACCGTGACCCGGATCGCCACCGATCGAGCGGCTCACACCTCGCTGCGACTGCCGCTCACCGCATTGCACCCCGGATCCGACCCGGAGAGCCGAATCACCCTGTACAGCGCCACCGCCGGGGCCCTCGTCGACCTCGCCGCCGATCTCAGCTATGTCCTCCGGGACGACGCTGAACGAATCATCCTCGATGCCGACCTGCCGCCGAGCACTCTGGTCTCCGGCACGACGGGGCTATACGAGCTGTCAACCATCAACCGAGCCCTCGGCGTGCTCATCGGCCGAGGTCACCACCCCGACCACGCCCGTGAGACACTCCGCCGCGATGCCTCGCGACGCAGGCTCGAACCGCACGCGTACGCGGCTCAGTTGTTGGGCCGTTAGCTCATTCCTCACGACGATTTGGTGATCCTCGGCAAACGACACCGACGGCAAGTAGGTTCTCCCGGTTTCAAGGCGTCTGCACCCAGGAAGACCTACTTTTCGAGGACCGTGTCGCCCTCTTCGTGGCCGGTGAGGTCGGGTTGACCGGACCGACGACGACGTTCCCGCGGGCGCGGACGGTGTCCCCCGAAGCCGGCGAGCCCGGCGTTCGTCGCGCTGGTGACCGCCGTGACGGTCGCGCCGAAGTGCTTGGCCAGTTGGACCGCATTGGTGCCGACCGCCCCCGACGCACCATTGACGAGCACCGACCTGCCCGGCCGTACAGACGCCTTCCCGCAGGAAGAACAACGCCGTCGACGTAATCGGCGTGGGCGCCCATCCGGGCTCCGGTCATTCCACACACCTCGTCTCCCGGCGCGAAGTCATGAACCCGGTCGCCGAGGGCCGTCGCAAAGGTTGAAGCTGCCGGCGGCTCGGTCCTCGGCCAGCCCGTCGAACTCCCCGGCGTCGGGCTCTTTGTCACCGTCGCCGACCCCGAGGGCAATCAGATCCAGCTCAACGAGGACTTCGCCGTCAGGCGCCTGCCCAGCCAGAAGAACTCGGCTTGTGCAGTCCAGTAGGGGCCAGCGCGCCTTGGCCGCTACTGCCGCGGATCGCCGCGCCCGCCCCGGATCCCGCCCAAGCCTCCGGCGGCGGCCTCGCCAGGCCGTCACCGTCACGGGGCCCTCGCCGCCGCGGCATCTCGTCGGTGGGGCGGCGTCGAAGCCGCATGGTCTGGGACCGGTAGCGCGGGAACAGTCGGGGGATGATCACCGACGACGAGGACGCCGATGATCAACATCATCGGGGCTTGCTCAGGCCTTGGTCCAGACCGACACGTGCTTGATGCTCTCCGCCGTCAGCTCCGATCGGTCCCAGTCCGCCCACCGGAACTGCAGCCTCAGCCCGGCCATGCGCGCCATCAGGTCCATCTCGGCCGGCCAGGCGTAGCGGAACGGGATGCGGCGGAACCGCCCGGATCCGTTCCCGGAAACAGTCACGTGGTTCGACGTGAATTCCTGCGTCACGAGGTTGTACTGGTCGAAGCCCACGTATCCGCCGCCTTCACCGTCGGGCCGCACGCTGAAGGGGACGGTGTCCTGACCGGGCGGTAGACGACGCAGGTCCGGCAGACCGACCTCGATGAGGAAGAGACCTCCCGGCCGGAGATGCGCCGCCGCATTGCGAAAGACGTTGACCTGCCCGTCTTGCGTCGTCACGTTGCTGATCGTGTTGAACACCAGGTAGACCAACGAGAACTCGCCGGCCACCCGCGTGGCCGTCATGTCGCCGATCGTGACGGCCACCGCACCGCCGCCCGGTTTACTCGCGATCCTCGCCGCCATGGCCCGGCTCAGTTCGATTCCGCTCACCGGTAGGCCACGCTCAGCCAGCGGGGCGGCGATCCGCCCGGTCCCGACGGCAAATTCGAGGACGGGGCCGCCGGCGGCCAGCTCTTCGAGAACGTCTACCGCGGGTTTGATCGCCTCGGGCATGTTGGCACCGCCTGGGGTGTCGTAGTCGGCGGCCACGGACTCGGGGAACCATCCGTCTGCCACGTCGTCCTCGGGTTCGTCAGAGGCGGGACCGTTGGCCAAGACTTGATCGCTCACGGTCCTCGACGCTACGCCCACCGTCGCCGCGGCTCACCCCGGGACAGCCAGGGTCACGCGCCGATCTTGGCGCTCGTCAAAGGTGACCAACACCGCGGGCTCGTCGCCAGACTCCGGGCACAGCGCGGATCGGTCATCATCGCGACCGCAAGACGGGGAGAAACGGGGAGAAAACCGCCCACGGACTGTGGGGTCTGCCCGCTGTGGCTCCCGGCTTCCGGCCGCCATCGTGAGATCGGGTCGACAAGGGCCTGAGGACCGAAAGGCTGTCATGTCCGTCATCCGCCGACATCCCGTCGTCACCTTCTTCCTGCTCTCCTACGTCATCTGCTGGCCGGCGATCTTCTGGCAGAGCTTCTTCGCGCCGGGGGTCTTGATCGCGGCGCTGATCGTGGTCTCCCTGACCGAGGGCCTGCCCGGGTTGAAAGCGATGGGGTTGCGGTTGATCCGCTGGCGGGTCAGTTGGGTCTGGTACGCGCTCGCGATCGCCGTTCCGCTGGGGGTGAAGTTCGCGTCGATGGGCCTGAACAGTGCGCTCGGCGCACCCGCTCCGGAGATCGCGGAGTTCAACATCTGGTACGCCCTGCCGATGGCGATCGCGATCAACATCATCAATCCGCAGAACGCCCAACTCCCGGAGGAGGCGAGCTTCCGCGGCTGGGCCCAGCCGAAGCTGCAGGCGACCCGGACACCACTGGCGGCCACCGTCTTGATGGCCATCGGAGTCACCGTCTGGCACATCCCGGTCTTTGTCATGCCCCAATTCGGATCGAGCCCGATCGAAGCGCTGGCCACCATCGCCGTCACGTTCTGGTACGCCTGGTTGTTCAATCACGCCTCTGGCAGCTCACTGCTGACCCTCATCGCCCACGCCACCGAGGGGACCATCGAAACCAGCGTGCTGTGGTCGGCCGTCGCCGACACCGAGCGGATGACCTGGCTGTACAGCCTCGTCTGGTGCTTGGTCGCCCTCTGCCTACTGGTCTTCGACCGCCGATTCTGGAACCGTCCGGCGCCGATCCGCCCCGATGACGGTGGCTTGTCTGCTCACGCGACATCGCAGCTGGGTCGCTCAGGGTGAGTGCTCGACCTCGACCGTCGTCCACGCGGCGGATCAGCCGGGTGCCGCTCAGCTCCACGGCTGCCGGGTGGTGAGCACGGTGGTGTCGTGGTCGGCCGCCTCCTCGATGGCCAGCGCGATCTGCTGATCCTGCGCCCCCTCGGCCAGCGGGTAGGGCGGCGGACCTTCGCCTCGCACCCAGTCCGTGGTGCGCTCCAGCAGGGTGGCCATGGCGATCTCCTCGTCCATCCAGCGCCGACCGACGTAGGGGTTGCGATACAACACCTCGGAGCCGAAGGTGATGTGCTCGGTGTCGTAACCGACCAGATCGAGGTCATAGCCGGACTGCCGGCGCAGCAACGGTGTCCGGACCAAGGTGCGGGGGCCCGTCATTCGCACCACCTGATCGTCGTGGAGCTCACCCTCCGATCCGCGCACGGTGAGTCGCCGCGACCGCAGCTGGTTGCGCGTCTGTCGCTCCGTGTAGTCGTACACCCCCGAACGCCCGTCCCCGAAGTCGAGCGTGGCGATCGTGTTGGTGGTCGGATGCGTCGTCTGGTCGTCGGTCCAGCCGCCGCGATCCAACGGATTGACCAGCGGCGAGGTGAGCCGCGTCGCCCGTACCGAAACCGCTCCGCGACCGGCCCCGAGGAGGCCGCGAATCAGTGAGACCGCGTGGTACTCCTGGGTCGAGGAGACCTGCACCTGGGTCGGTGAGCCGATTGCGCCGGTAGCCACCAGTGCCGCTCGCGCAGCGTGCGAGGGCATCATCAGGTACTGCTCCGCCACCTGAACCAGCCCGGCGGCTCCCACCCTCGACCACAGCCTCCGGAGTCCGTCCAGGTCGGCGGCCGGCGGAGTCTCAGCCAGCACCGGCACCCCCCGATCGACGGCGTCGGCAATGACGCCCGGCGTCACCGACCGCGGTGTTGCGACGAGGACGAAGTCCGGGCGGACCTCCCGCAGACAAGCGTCCAGGGACGTGAACGTCGGCACCTCGAAGGAACGTGGTGTCCGCACCACCACTCCGCCACAGCGAATCTTCCCCAGTTCGCGCGCGACCTCACGGAACATCCGCGCCCGCCAGCCGCTGCCCACCAGGGCAAACGTGATCACGCCGGGAACTGTAACGCCGGTCCAGCGGGAAACGGGAAACCGGGCGCGGTCAACGTCCGTACCCGTGTGCCCATGGCTCGGGCGACTCGCGAGGTCCTGACCGAATTCGGCGACCGGAAGCCTGGCGAGCCGTGGGCACGGGCCGGGTCACCCGGCAGAACCCGCTCGTTGGTCGAGCCACTGCTGCCACCGGGGTCCGTCGCGGTCCGCCGCCGCCGCTCCCTCGGGACCGTAGAGGTAGCCCCAGATCGAGACGCTGACCTGGTCACCGGTGCCCTCGACGGCGACCAGGGCCGTGCCCGGAGCCGGTTCGTCCACTATGAGGGCGAGTCGCGACGGTGCAACGTCGGCGACCGTGCCCGCCATCGCGGGCGCGCCGTCCGAGCCGACCGACACCTGCTCACCCACCGCGGGCGCCGCGGGCAGGCTCAGCGCGGCCGTGAGCTCGGCCCACGTCTGTTCCCGGGGGCCATTCCACATGGCCATGGGCAGCATCGCCGTAGCCGTCTGCCCGGCGAAGTGAGTCAGGTGCAACTTCAGGTTGAGCAGGAACAGCGGCCACCCCTCGGTCAAGCCGTCGTACTGCGCGTCCCACTCGTCGCCGGATCCGAAGCCGGAGTTGACGAGGCGCACGACACAGCTACCGCCATCGCGCGCCTCGACAAGCCACTCGAACGCGAGCCCGGCGCCGGCCTCGCCGCCGTCGAAGACCACCCGGTGCGGGGGTTCCCATGCCGCAACGCGACCGGGGACCTGCATCTCCGGGGAAGCTCCGAACGAGGCGGTCGCCGCTCCCCCTGCGCGCTCCTCGACCTTATGGGGCACGTACCAGGAGGAGATCCCGGGGCCGGTGGCTATTGCTCGCCAGACCTCCTCGGGCGTACCGGGAACCTCGATCTCGAGCTCGATGGAGCGGTCGTCGGACACTGGTCATGCCTCTTTCGTCGGTGAGGAAGCGAGGGTGGGGCGGGGATGGGCAGCGACCAGAAGCCGGTGCCAGCGGCCGTTGGGAGCCGATTCGTCGTGGTAGCGGGCGGCGAGTGACGTGACGACGTCGCCCAGCTCGGCGGTGAAGGCGGCGCGGTCGGCGGCCGACGCGAAGCGGATCTCGCTGTCGATCGCCAGCGTGGCCAGCGGCCGGCTGGCCTCATCTGCCCGCCGAGCCAGGTCGGCGACCTCACGGACCATGCGGGCTGCGACGGCGATCAGGTACCGGGTCGAGAGCACGTCCGTGCGCTCAGGCCTGGCCGCGCTGTCGCCGAGAACGTCGGTCGAGACCACGTAGGACCGGGCCGATGCGACCATCACCCGTTCGGTCAAACCCCGCCGGGGTCTCTCCTCCACCAGCTCGACGAGACCGTGCTCCTCGAGCGCGTGCAGGTGGTAGTTGACCTTCTGGCGTGACACCCCGAGGGCGGCCGCGAGCGTCGACGCGGACCCGGGCTCGACCAGAACCGCCAGGATCTTGGCCCGCAGTGGGTCGAGCATCGCCATCGCGGTCTGCGGCTCGTCGATCACCTCGAGGTCCAACACGTCACAAGCCTAAATTGAAAGAAGAATTTGTCAATAGCGAGATCTAGGCGTTTCCCTGGCCGATCGTTAGGCGAGCTCGGCGAGCCGTCGCTCGAGAAGCCGCCGCTCAGCGTCGTTGTGGACGAGGGTGAGGGCGCGTTGATAGGCGATGCGGGCTTCAAGCGTGCGGCCGGCCCGGCGTAGTAGGTCGCCACGTGCGGCATGCAGATAGTGGAATTCTCGAAGGGGGCGATCTCTGGCCAGTCGACGGGCGCGGCAGTGTGCAGCGCGGCGATCGCAGCTTGGATCACGTACTGGCCGCTGCCCTCGCGCGCCAGAATTCGGGCCCGGGACAGGATCCGGCGGCCTTCGGCGATCTCGGCGCCGTTCCACAGCGAGCGGTCCTGGATGGCGAGCAGGATCAGATCGTCACCGTGGAAGCGTGCCTGGCGACGGGAGTCGTGCAGCAGCATGAGGGCCAGCAGGCCGTGCGCCTCCGCCTCATCGGGCATGAGCTCGATCAGCGCCCGTCCGAGCCGGATCGCGTCGGCCGCGATGCCCACTCCGCTCGTGTACCCCTCGTTGAAGATCAGGTAGACGACCGCGAGCACCGCGGCCAACCGGTCGGGCAACTTGGGGTCGGCCGGCACCCAGACCGGGATCCCGAGGTTTTGATCTTCCGCTTGGCGCGAACCAGGCGCTGAGCCATCGTCGGCTCCGGAACCAGGAACGCGTGCGCGATCTCGTTCCTGCTCAGCCCCGAGCGTTCGCAGAGTCAAGGCGACCTGCGCTTCCAAGGCGAGCGCGTGATGACAGCAGGTGAAGAGGAGCCGAAGACGCTCGTCGGGGAAGGTGGCGTCGTCCATCTGGTCCACCTCGTCCTCCCAGGCCGGCCCGCTGCACCTCGAGCAGCCGGCTCTTATCGGCGAAGGTTCGCTCACGGCGGATGCGGTTGATCGCCCGGTTCCGTGCCGTGGTGATCAGCCAGGCGCCCGGGTTGGCCGGGGTCCCATCCCTTGGCCACCGGCCGGCGGCGATGGTACAGCCCCGGGGTCACACCCGATTGATCGCCTGATAGTCGGCGGCGACCGCCTGCTGCTCGTCTTGGGAGAGGCGTTGCCACGCCTCTGGGTCGTCGCCGTGGTGGATCAGCAGCATGTACTTCATCACATCCTCCTCGGGTGGGTTGGCTATTTCTAAGACAAACGGGACCCGACGAGATCGACAGCTCGGCCTGACTGATTTTCGGCGTCGGTGACCTGCGGGCCCGGGTCGGCTCGTGGCCCGGGCGAGGAACTGCCCCAAGCGGACACCAGAATCAGGCGATCTGCGGTGAAGTCCACGGTCACCACCCTCGTCAGCCCGGACGGCGCAGGGCAAGACCCCGCTGACCCTGAGGCGCACAAGCTTCAATACGACCACGGCGCGCCCTTTGTTGGACGCGTCCGACTTTTCGATCAGTTTCCGAGAAGCGTCGGGCCGACAGCTTTGGGGAGAATGCAGAACAATAGTTGATCTCCAGAGAGGGGCCGAAGTGAAGGGCAACGAGTCTGACCAGAGCACCACCGAGACCGACGAGACGCCGGAGCGGTTCACGGACGAAGAACGGGCGGCCATCAAGGAGCGAGCCCACGAGCTGAAGGCGGCCAAGCGCCGCGGGCGCGCGAACCAGGCGGATGCCGAGGGTGACGTGCTCGCGAAGATCGCCGAGATGCCGGAGCCGGATCGTGTGTTGGCCGAGCGGCTGCATGCGCTGATCAAAGCGACCGCACCGGAACTGTCCCCCAAGCTCTGGTACGGGATGCCGGCCTACGCCAAGAACGGCAAGATCGTCTGCTTCTTCCAGCCTGCGGTGAAGTTCAAGTCGCGTTATGCGACCTTGGGATTCGATGACCAGGCGAAGCTCGACGACGGCGGCATGTGGCCGACCGCGTTTGCCTTGACGGAGTGGACCGCCGCCGAGGAGGAGAGGATCGGCGCGCTGGTGAAGAGAGCGGTGGCCTAGATCGCTTCCGGGTGACGCCGAACCACGTGGGGTCGCTCGGCCCTACGAGTGGGCCTGACGACGCCTCGGGCCGTCCCGCCGTGTTCGGTCGGATCAGGTGGTAGGACGGATCCGTGGGCGCACCGTCGACGAGCGGGCTCGGCAGCGTCCGACTCCGGCTCGATCGGATCCGCGGCACCGTGGGCGAGATCGATCCGGTGTTCCTCGACACGCCGATGCTGAGATGCGCGCCGCTCGGTGCAGCGCTTGGCTGCTCGATGACGCTCAAGATCGAGACACTCAACCCCGTCCGGAGCTTCAAAGGCCGCGGCACAGAGACGGTCGCCGCCGTGGCCCAGCAGCACCGGGCGACGCGGATGATCTGTGCGAGCGCCGGCAATCTCGGCCAAGCCCTCGCCTACAGCGGCGCGCACCGGGGCCTGGAGGTCACCGTGGTGGCGGCAAGATCCGCCAACCCGCTCAAGGTGCGCCAGATCACGGCCCTCGGCGCCACCGTTCTGCTTGAAGGCGAAGACATCGAGGACGCCAGGATCCTTGCGCGGGGGATCGCACAGGCGAACGGGGCATACCTCGTCGAGGACAGCCTTGACCTCGCCACATGCGAGGGAGCCGCGACGATCGGGCTCGAACTCGTCCGAGACGATCCGGATCTCGAGGTCGTTCTCGTTGCTCTCGGTGGCGGGGCGTTGGCCAGCGGCGTCGGTTACGTTCTCCACTCGCTCGCCGACCGGATGGAGGTGATCGGCATCCAGCCCGTCGGTGCGCCCGCGATGGCCCTGTCGTGGCGGCAGGGATCCGTCGTCCAGACCGACCGCATCGACACGATCGCCGACGGCGTTGCCGGCCGCTGCCCGATTCCCGAAGTCCTGGACGACCTGCTCATGGTGCTCGATGACGTGTTACTGGTCGGAGAGGACTCGATCAAGGCCGGCATGCGCGCGCTGTACGAGCACGCGGGGCTCGTCGCCGAGCCATCCGCCGCACTCGGCGTGGCCGCCGTCCTCGAACATCAGGACCGGTTCGCCGGACGGCGCGTCGCCACGATCCTCTGCGGAAGCAACGTTGGCGCGGACGACTTCGCGCAGTGGGTTTTGGAGCCGGCCGCTGGATCGTGATGCGAGCCGTTTCGGGCCGGCTCCGCCGCAACCGGCCCGGGACACCGAGGGCAACGACTGGCTGAATCTGGCCGTGTGGACTCCTGACCCGGGTCGAGCCGGACTTCCGGTCGTGATGTGGATCAGTGGTGGCGGATCCCTCAACTGCGACACCGCCGACCCTTACCTGACGGGTGCAGCGGTGGCCACAGCCGGCGCGGTGGTGGTCAGTGCGAACTGCCGGAGCGGATTCGAGGGCTTCGCGCACCTTGAGGGGGCACCTGAGAACCGGGCTCTCCTCGATCAGCTCGCCGCGCTGCGCTGGGTGCAGGACAACATTGCCTGTTTCGGAGGTGATCCTGACAACGTCACGGTGCTCGACCAGTCGGCCGGGGCCGGCTCGATCGCCGACCTCGCCGACGTAGCCCCGGACGACTTGGTCGCCGCGAACCGGACGGTGACCGTCAGCCTGCTCGCCGCCCAACTCCCCGACCTGGACGAAGCACAGCTGGACTTCCTGATCGACGGGCTCTCACCCATCCCGGGGGCGGAGCGCTACCGCGCGGCCTACCCGTCGGCCACGCCGGAGCAGCTCCGCGAGACGGCGTTGTCGGACTGGCTGTATCGGATGCCCGCCCTCCACCTCGCCGAGGCCGCCGACTCGGGCGGAGCCCGCGTCTGGCTCTACGAGCTGTGCTGGGGATTTGGATCGCACGGGGCGTCGCACGGTCTCGACATGTTGCTCATGTTCGGGACAACTGACTTGGCCGGTGAGGTCACGGCGGTCGGTCCGGATGCCGTCGTAGCAACCGAGGAGCTGTCACACCTGATCCGAGCCGAACACGTGACCTTTGCGTCCACCGGCGACCCTGGCTGGACTCGGTTCGCAGCACACCAGCCCAACACCCGCGTCTAGCGCCCGGAGCCGGTGCTCGTTGCTTACCCGGAGGAGCGCTCCCGTGCGCTGTGGAGTCAACAACGATTCGGGGTCCTCAACGTCAAGACGTAGCGACACTGCCGAGAGGGCGTCAAGTCGAGGCGAGGAAGGCACGCAACTCGAAGAGGAAGCGGTCTCGGGCCTCGAGCTGTGCCCAGTGACCACAGTCCGGTACCAGCACGACGCGGGCGGCCGGCATCAGCTCGGTCGCTGCCCGGATGGAGCCGACCGGGTTCACGAGCTGGTCGTCGGCACCATGGAAGAACAGTGTCGGCACCTCGATCCGGTGCACCTGAGGCAGGAGGTTGTTGCGCATCGACCAAGGTCCGAGACTGGCCTGGTTGTAGCGGGCATATCCCATCCACGCATCGGGTTTGCGGGCTTCGCGGGCGAACTCCACGAGCACCTCAGGCGGTAGCCGCTCCGGATGTTTCACCATGGCCCGCACCGCGCCGTCGGCGTACTGGTTGGCGAGTCGGGCCAGGGGACGCAGTAGTACGTCGGGAAGTTGGGCACCTAGCCACGCTGCCAGGTTGACGGCGCGATTGCGGAAGACCGGTACCAGCCCGCCCGGCGCAATCAACACCAGCGCCTCGACCAAAGCCGGATGCTGCAGCGCGAGGTGCAAAGCCACGTCGCCACCCATCGAAACGCCGACCCCAACGGCCCTGCTGATCCCGACCCGATCAACGGTCCGGGCCACGAAGTCGGCCATGTCTTCGGCCCCCCCGACCGGGGGCACGGTGGTCGCGCCGAACCCAGGGAGATCGACCGCGACCAGCCGGTGTTCACGACCCAGGGCTTCGAACAGCTCGTACCAAGAAATCGCCGAACTATCGCTGCCGCCGCCATGGACGAGCAGCAACTGCCGGGCTTGGGGCCCCGGGTGCTGGGTCGAGGTCAGTAGCCGGACCTGTCCGCCGTCGACAGCGACGAACCGCTCCGCACTGCCGACAGGTATGAGTCCCATGAGAAATTATCCAGCGAGGGCCGCTCGCCACGGATCCCCTGAATCGCCACCCGTGCCGGAAGCCCCCGTCGGGAACGAGGCAGAGGACCTGCACGGTCGACCGGCCTTCAGGGTCGTTCCGGCCCGCTGTTCCATCGCCTGGTCGTCGACGTGAGTCGGCTGCCTTCACCAGAACACGTCGTCGGCGAACCCACAAGCACGGGCGAGTTGCCGGGCCCCCAGACGTTGTCGCGCAGGAACGCCGCGAACGTGTGCGCGCGAGGTCGAGTCGAGGTCGATGACGATGTGCGGACATCGTCTTCATTCCAGTCGGATCGGGCGGGCTGGTGCGCTTGCGGAATGCTCCCGAACCAGCTGCTTTTCGCATTGACATTAGTCAATTTTGCGGACTACCTTGGTCGAGGATCTCAGTTCAAACTCGGATCACTGAGCGGCAGACTGCTGGCGAGCATCCGCCTGCTCGCCCGAGCGACCCACTCGGAATGAGGAGGACAAGATGGCGTATGGCGTAATCACTCACGTGGCGGCTCCGATCGAGGCATACGACGCAGTCCACGCCCGCTTCCTGGCGGCTGCCCCCGATACTGCGATGGAGAGCCTGCTGGTGCATGTCGGTTGCCCCGAAGGGGACGGGTTTCAGGTGATCGAGGTCTGGGAGTCGAAGGAGATGTTCGACCACTTCAATCGTGAGGTGGTCGCTTCGATGGTCGCGGATGCCGATGACGGGGCATCGCGGGCTGCGCCGCCGCGGATCGAGGAGTTCGAGGTTCGAGGCCTGGTGGTTCCCCGAGGCCCGATCACTTTCTAGGGGCCGTCGCGAACGCAGGCTGAGGGTTTCAGGCGAAGGGATCGGTGATCTGCCGTAGCGCGGTCAGGGCCTCTCGGAGTTGCCGTGCGCGGTGTTTGCCGAGGTGCGCCTCCCAGGCTGCCTCGATGCGCTGGATGACCGGCGCGGTGAGTTCGAGGAGTTGCTGTCCGCGTTCGGTGATCACCACGAGTCGCGAGCGTCCGTCCAGCGGGTCAGGTCGGCGCTCGACGTAGCCGGCGTGTTGGAGCTGATCGATGATCGTGCCGATCGTTTGCTTACTCACCTGAGCGGCTCGGGCCAGGTCGACCAGACGCGAGCCCTGTGGCGCGATGCGCGCGAAGACGCGCGCCTGATTGAGCGGCAGATCGTGACCGTGTGCTTTCAACTCGTCGAGCACGGCCTGCTCCATGAACCGGAAGGGGATGAACAGGAGCACGCCGAGGTTTAGCTGCCGGTCTGACTCGTCAGTCATGGATCCATGGTGACATATGTCCGAATTTCGTACTAGTATGGTCAGCGAATCGGACCAATTCAGGGGGTAGTCGTGGGCGAGGAATACTGGTCGGCGGTACGGAGCGTACGGCTACAAATAGCCGACCTGCTGGACACCTTGAGTGCTGAGGAGTGGGAAACCCAGTCCTTGTGCACACAGTGGCGAGTGCGCGACGTGGCCGGCCACGTCGCCCTGGTGCCCACGATCACCACCTGGCAGCTGCTCGCTGTGGCACCACGAGCCGGGTTCAACATGCACCGCATGAACACGCTCATGGCACAGCGCGCCGGATCCACGCCCACGCAGAAGATCGTCACCAAGCTTCGTCAGCACGCCGCCGACCGCACAACCGCCCGAGTGCTCAACGTCGCCGACTCCCTCTTCGACGTCGTGGTCCACAGCCAAGACATCGCCCGGCCACTCGGTCGGACGCTCGCCATACCGGTCGACTCCACCCGCGCAGGGCTCGATCGCGTCTGGGCAATGGGCTGGCCGTTCAACGCGCCCAAGAAACTGGCCGGACTGCGGCTGACCGCGACCGACACAGACTGGACAGTCGGCACCGGGCCCGAGATCACCGGCTCAGCAATCGCCCTTCTGCTGTTGCTGACAGGACGAACCGCCGCCACCATCAACGAACTCCACGGCGCCGGAGTGAGCAGGCTCTGACCGTGGCGACGGCGGCCTCGGTGGACTACCTCGTCAAGGTAGCGAGCCTCGCACCGCAACAGGCGATCATCCGCCATGCCTCATGGTCACGGCACCGACAAACGAGACAACGACACGCCGACGACAAGTTAATGAGACAAACGACAAGTTGACCGAGATCCCACGGTTCAGCCGTGTCCGCTGTCGGCGAACGGGGAACAAATCCGGCCCCGAAGTCCTTGAGCCTAGTGCGCTCAACTCTCGACGAGCGCCGAACGCCGAACGCGAGAGGCTCAACATGACCACCACTCAATTGCCCGTCTTGTTCCTGAACGACCTTGTGGCTCTGCCCGGAATGGTCGTGCCGATCGAACTCGACGAAGCCACCCGGCCCGCCATCGACACGGCCAGGGCCAGCAGCGACGGCGAGCTTCTCGTCGCCCCCCGACTAGAGGACCGCTACGCCGCGTACGGTGTTGTGGCCTCGATCGTCCAAACCGGTCGCTTGGCCACCGGGGAACCCGCTGCCGTGCTCCGCGCCGAACGCCGGGTCCGGATCGGCTCGGGCGTGTCCGGGCCCGGTTCGGCCCTATGGGTCGAGGCCGAGGAACTGCCGGAAACCGTCACAGATCCCGAGCACGTCAAGGAGCTGATGCACGACTACCGTGCCCTGGTGGTCGCCACCTTGCAGCGCCGGGACGCGTGGCAGATCATCGACACCGTCAATCGCGTCACCGATCCCTCGACACTGGCCGACCTGGCCGGCTACGCCCCCTACCTCAGCGATGCTCAGAAGCGGCAGTTGCTGGAGACCCCGGACGTCGCGGAGCGGCTCACCGTCCTGATCGAGTGGACCAAGGAGCACATCGCCGAGACGGAGGTCAACGACAAGATCGCCGATGACGTCCGCGACGGTATGGAAAAGAGCCAACGGGAATTCCTGCTGCGCCAGCAGCTCAACGCCATCCGCAAGGAGCTCGGCGAGGACGAACCCGACGGTGCGCAGGACTACCGCTCCCGAGTCGAGGAGGCCGAACTCCCCGACGACGTCCGCAAGGCGGCGTTGCGTGAGGTCGGCAAGCTCGAACGAGGCAGCGACCAGAGCCCGGAGGCGGGCTATCTCCGCACCTGGCTGGACACAATTCTCGATCTGCCGTGGGGCACCCGCACCACCGACTCGACCGATATCGACGCGGCGCGCGAGATCCTCGATGCCGACCACCACGGTCTGGACGACGTCAAGGACCGGATGGTCGAATACCTCGCCGTGCGGGCGCGCCGCGCATCGCGCGGACTAGAGATCGTCGGCGGTCGCGGCTCCGGCGCGGTGCTGGCGCTCGTCGGCCCACCCGGCGTCGGCAAAACCTCGCTCGGCGAGTCGGTCGCCCGATCGCTCGGCCGCAAGTTCGTCCGCGTCGCCCTCGGCGGCGTCCGCGACGAAGCCGAGATCCGCGGCCACCGTCGGACCTACGTCGGCGCCCTGCCCGGCCGCATCGTCCGGGCCATCACCGAGGCCGGTTCGATGAACCCGGTCGTGCTGCTGGACGAGATCGACAAGGTCGGCGCCGACTACCGCGGCGATCCCGCGGCGGCCCTGCTCGAGGTCCTCGACCCCGCCCAGAACCACACCTTCCGAGATCACTACCTGGAGGTCGATCTCGACCTGTCCGACGTCTTGTTCCTGGCCACGGCGAACGTCGTCGAGACCATCCCGCAGGCCCTGCTGGACCGGATGGAGCTGGTCAGCCTCGACGGATACACCGAGGACGACAAGGTCGCCATCGCGCGTGATTTCTTGCTGCCGCGCCAGTTGGAGCGGGCTGCCCTCACGACCGAGGAGATCGGCTTCGCCGACGAGGCGTTGCGCGAGATCGCGGCGAACTACACCCGTGAACCGGGCGTTCGGCAGCTCGAACGGCTGCTGGCCAAGGCGTTGCGCAAGGCGGCCACGAAGCTGACCAGGGCGGATGCACCGGAACGGCTGGACATCGCTCCGGGCAACCTGCGCGACTTTCTCGGTCGGCCGCGCTTTACCCCGGAAGCCCACGAGCGCACCTCCGTGCCCGGCGTGGCCACCGGATTGGCGGTCACCGGGCTGGGCGGCGACGTGCTGTTCGTCGAGGCCACTGCCGTGGCGGACACGTCGCCAGGCTCAGGGAGCGGCAGCCTGACCCTAACCGGTCAGCTCGGGGACGTGATGAAGGAATCGGCCCAGATCGCGCTCTCCTACGTCCGAGGCCACGCCGAACAACTCGGGATCACCGATCCGTCCGTGCTGGACCGGCAGATCCACGTCCACGTGCCGGCCGGTGCCATCCCGAAGGACGGCCCGTCGGCGGGTGTCACCATGGTGACGGCGCTGACCTCGATGGCTCTCGGCCGTCCCGTGCGGTCCGAGGTGGGCATGACCGGAGAGGTGACCCTCAACGGCCGGGTGCTGCCGATCGGCGGGGTGAAGCAGAAACTGCTCGCGGCTCAGCGGGCCGGTCTCACGACCATCTTCCTGCCCAAGCGGAACGAGCCCGACCTGGACGATGTGCCGGCCGAGGTGCTGGCGACGATCGACGTAGCGCTCACCGCCGATGTCGCCGACCTGGTGGCTCAAGCCATCGAGCCCGTCACCGCCGCGGGCTCTGCACAACACGCCGCCTGAACCCCCTAGCCGGCCGGCGGCTTGTCGGCCGGCTCCGGGTCGGGATCGGCGTCGAGCACCGCGGCTTCTGCCGGGGCGTTGTCCTCGTCGTACCGGCTCTTGATCAGACTCGCCACGGTGGTGATGATCAGGGTGCCGATGATGACCAGCAGCGACAACCAGATCGGAATCTCACCATCGAAGGGAGCCCAGTCGGCCAAGTGATAGGCGTGCAGGGCCTCGAGGATCAGCTTCACGCCGATGAAGGCCAGGATGACCGAGAGCCCGATCGACAGGTAGACCAGCCTGCGCAGCAACCCACCGATCAGGAAGTAGAGCTGGCGTAGACCCATCAACGCAAAGACGTTGGCGGTGAAGACCAGGTAGGCCTCCTCGGTCAGCCCGTAGATCGCCGGGATCGAATCCAACGCGAACAGCAGATCGGTGCTGCCGAGCGCGATGATGACGATCAGCATCGGGGTGATGAGCCGCTTGCCGTTCTCCACCACGGTCAGCTTCGTGCCGCGGAAATCGTCGGTGGAGGGGAACCGCCTCTTCACGAACCGCAACGCCGCGTTGTCGGGTGCCTCGTCGCCGTGATCGTCGTGATGCTTGTAGTCGATGACCAACTTGACGGCCGTGTAGATGAGAAATGCACCGAAAATGAAGAAGACCCAGGAGAAACGGGCGATGGCCGCCGCGCCGATGGCAATGAAAATGCCGCGGAAGATCAGGGCCAGGATGATGCCGATCATCAGCGCGAACTGCTGCAGATGCCGAGGCACCTTGAGGGTGCCCATGATGATGACGAAGATAAAGAGGTTGTCGATCGACAGGCTGTATTCCGTCAGCCACCCCGCGTAGAACTCACCTGCGTACCGTGGACCGTAGATCGCCCAGATGCCGAGCCCGAAAAGGATCGCCAGCGCGACGAAAATACCGATGAAGATGCCGGCTTCCTTCATCGACGGCTCGTGCGGCCGCCGGCCGATGATGAAGACGTCGACGGCGAGGATCGCACACATCACCACGACGGTGATGATCCATGCGTACAGATGAACGTCCATGGGCTGGGGTGCCCCTTCCGAGACAAAGGTTTCCGAGAATCGTCGGTCTCGGAGGTCTCTTCCGCTAGCGACAACGCTAGCCGTGACACCGGGTGAGCCCGACGTGACCCTCTGCTCGAAGGCCACAGACCCTATCCGTGATGACGATGCCGACGCGGGGGAATACTCCCCTCCGCCCAGAAGTATCCCAGTGGATCGCCCGATGCTGAAATCCGTGCCCCTACGATCCCGGGCCCCTCGTGTGAGCGGGCCCGGCATCTAGAGCTCTATGAGCGATGTGCCCTATTTGCTCGCTTCGACCATCTGCCGGAGCTCCTTCTTGAGATCGGAGATCTCGTCCCGCAGCCGCGCTGCCAGCTCGAACTGCAGATCGGCCGCCGCTCCGTGCATCTGGGTCGTGAGGTCCTGGATCAGATCGGCGAGATCCCCGGCCGGGATGCCGGCGAGCTTGCGCGCACTGGCCGCGGTCTCCCGACCCAGCGCGGGAACCATGGTCTTCTGCCGCCGTCCGTTGCGACCCGAGAACAGCTCCTCGGTATCAGCGTCCTCGCGGGCCAGCATGTCGGTGATGTCGGCGATCTTCTTCCGGAGGGGCGTCGGGTCGATGCCGTTGGCCTGGTTGTAGGCCACCTGCTTCTCCCGCCGCCGGTTCGTCTCGTCGATCGCGGCCGCCATCGAATCGGTGATCTTGTCCGCGTACATGTGAACCTGGCCGGACACGTTCCGGGCCGCCCGCCCGATGGTCTGGATGAGGCTCTTCGCGCTGCGGAGGAAACCTTCCTTGTCGGCGTCGAGGATGGAAACCAGCGAAACCTCCGGCAGGTCCAGACCTTCCCGGAGCAGGTTGATCCCGACCAAGACGTCGTAGCTGCCCATCCGCAGTTCACGCAGCAGCTGGATCCGCTGCAGCGTGTCCACCTCCGAGTGCAGATAGCGGGTGCGGATCTGGTTCTCGAGCAGATAGTCGGTGAGGTCTTCGGCCATCTTCTTCGTCAGTGTGGTGACGAGCACCCGCTCCTCGCGCTCGGCGCGCACCCGGATCTCGGTCATCAGGTCGTCGATCTGGCCCGACGTCGGCTTGATGATCACCTCCGGGTCGATCAATCCGGTCGGTCGGATCAGCTGCTCGACGAATCCATTGGATTTCGCCAACTCGTAACTGCCCGGAGTGGCGGACAGATAGATCGTCTGGCCGATCCGCTCGGTGAACTCCTCGAAGCGCAGTGGTCGGTTGTCCATGGCACTCGGGAGCCGAAAGCCGTGGTCGACCAGGGTGCGTTTGCGGGACATGTCCCCCTCGTACATCCCGCCGATCTGCGGCACGCTGACGTGCGACTCGTCGATGACCAGCAAGAAGTCCTCGGGGAAGTAATCGAGCAGACAGTTGGGGGCGGTACCTGGTCCTCGACCGTCGATGTGGCGGGAGTAGTTCTCAATGCCGGAACAGGTCCCGATCTGCCGCATCATCTCGATGTCATAGCTCGTCCGCATCCGCAGGCGCTGCGCCTCGAGCAGCTTGTGGTGCCGCTCCAGCTCACCGAGACGCTCCCCCAGCTCCGCCTCGATCCCGGCGATGGCCCGCTCCATCCGGGCCGGTCCGGCCACGTAGTGGCTGGCCGGGAACAGGTAGACCTCGTCGTCCTCGGTGACCACTTCGCCCGTCAGCGGATGCAGGGTGCTCAGCTTCTCGATCTCGTCACCGAAGAACTCGACCCGGACGGCGAGCTCCTCGTACATCGGGAAGACTTCGAGGGTGTCGCCCCGAACCCGGAAGGTGCCGCGCGTCCCGGCCAGGTCGTTTCGCGCGTACTGGATGCCGACCAGCCGCCGCAACAGAACGTCGCGCTCCATCTCGTCGCCGACGCGCAGCCTGACCATCCGATCGACATACTCCTGGGGGGTACCGAGACCGTAGATCGCCGAGACGGTCGCCACCACGATCACGTCGCGGCGGGTGAGCAGGGAGTTGGTGGCCGAGTGGCGCAACCGCTCCACTTCCTCGTTGAGTGAGGAGTCCTTCTCGATGTAGGTGTCCGTCTGCGGGACGTACGCCTCGGGTTGGTAGTAGTCGTAGTAGGAGACGAAGTACTCCACAGCGTTCTTGGGGAAGAACTGGCGGAGCTCATTCGCGAACTGAGCCGCCAGTGTCTTGTTCGGTTGCATGACCAGAATCGGACGTTGGACCCGCTCGGCCAGCCAGGCCACGGTCGCCGTCTTGCCGGTACCGGTGGCGCCGAGGAGGACCACGTCCTGCTCGCCGGCACTGATCCGAGCCTCCAACTCCGCGATCGCGGTGGGCTGATCACCGGACGGCGAGAAGTCACTCTCGACCCGAAACGGGGCGACCGTGCGCTGCAGATCGGCGATGGGACGCATGGGACGAGACTACGTCCGACCGCCGACAGGCCTATCCGAGCCGCTCGCGACCTCCATCAGGCGCTTCGCCTTGCGACGATCGCATGAGCTAGCCGCCGGCGACCTGACCGCGGAGCATCGAGTTCACCATGGCGGCGAAGTCCTTGTTGACCTGCTGGATGTCGGAGTTCTTGGTGAAGTAGATCGAACCGACGACACCGAGACCATCGGTCCGGATCGAGACCAGTGAGTAGATGAGGACGTTGGTCGAACTGCCACCGTTGGTGACCGTCACCTGCGCCAGGCAGGTCGCGGCGTCGAGCTTGCTCGTGTTCAGGTCTACCGACTTGGCGTCCTCGAATTTGCCGTTGGTGTAGTCCTTGGCCAGTGCCCGGTGGTACGCGTCGCAGGTCTGCGCCGGGTTGCTGCCAGCCTCCAACTGAGCCGCCACACCCACGAACACCTCGCGGCCGTTACTCAGCTGCGCGGCTCCCTTCTTCTGGCTCCGGACCGTGTAACCGGAGGCCGGCGTCAGGCTGACGCCGCTGCCGAGATTGACCGCATTCGGCGGCGTGGGCGCCTGAGTCGGCTCGCGGGTCGGAGCCTGAGTCGGCTGGCTCGGCTCAGTGGTGGGACTGGGTTCGGTCGGGCTGGAGGTCGGTTCAGTCGTCGGTTCGGTGGTCGGGTCGGCCGTGGGCTCGGTCGTCGGCGCCGAGGGGCTCACCGTGGTCACCGGCTCGGCGCTTCCGCGAGTGAGGGCGATGATGATGCCGCCGACCGCGGCCAGCACCACCACCGCCGCGACCACGATGCCGATGATCAGCGCCGGGCTCTTCTTTCCGGGCTGTCGTGGCGGCGTCGGAGGCTGCTGCCCGTAGCCACCCACACCTTGGGGCGGGTAGCCGCCCGGCTGCTGTGGCGGGGGCTGCCCGCCCATGGGTGGCGTCGGGTAACCGGCCTGCGGAGGGTAACCGCCCTGCGGTGGGAAACCACCGGGCGGCGGGTAGCCACCGGGTTGCGGAGGGTAACCGCCCTGGGCCGGCGGCCCGTAGCCAGGCTGCTGTGGTGGGTAACCCTGGGGCGGCTGCTGACCATACCCGCCCGACTGCGGCCGGCCGGGCTGCTGGGGAGGAGGAGGAGTCTGGCTCATGCTCGGCCTCCCTCGTGATCGCCGGGCTCGCTCCCGTGGTCCGGGCTCGCGGTGGACGGTGGCGAGATCCCGGGCTCTGGGGACGTGGGCAGGATCGTGGAATCCTCAGCGGCCGAGCCGGCAGGCCAAGGCCCGGCTGCCGGTCCCGAGTTTGCTCCCGACGTCGGTCCTGAGGTGGCAGCCACCGGAACCTTCGCTCGGTGCGCCTTGTTCTGCACTCGGACTGCGGTGCCACAGGCATTGCAGAACGCGGCGTGATCTTGCAACGGCAGTTCGCAGCGGCCACACACCTCGGGTTCTCCGTCTGCGCCGATCCCACCGGCTCGCGCCGTTCGCTCCAGCGCCGCTTCCATCAGTCCGACGTGCAGGACCGTACGCATCCGCAAGATCACGATCCCCAGCAGCAGCAAACCCCAACCCAGGCTGAGGATGACAGCCAGGGTGTCGTCACCGACGAAGGAGAACAGGTACACCGCCGCCTGGAAAGCGATGTTGACCCCAATGGCCAGGGCGAGGCCCCGGTAGTAACGCGGGGTGAAGCCGTCGTAACCGCGGCCCAGCCCGGAGTACTCGGCACAGGCGATGCCGGTGGCGGTGCCGATCAGCAGCGGCTTCACGAATCCGTGCAGAAAGATCAACGACACCCACAGGCCGGGATCCTGCTCGACGAGTCCGCCCGTGAGGAGATCCCAGTAGCGGATGATCGTGTCGAAGCAGGCGTAGGACACGCCGCTGATGACGCCAAAGGTCAACCCGTCCATCAGATCGTCGAACTCGGGCCGGCTGGCGAGCACCAGCGGCCCGACCTCCCGGATGGCCTCCCCGACGACGGGCACCAGAACGGCCAGCAGCAAGAACGTCCACACGCTGGGCGCGGCCAGCGTGGTGCCGTCCAGCGAAGCGGTAGGAATGGTCGGGCCGAGGAGCATCTCGACGATGATCATGAACACGATGGTCAGAACCCCGGTCAGGCCGAACGCCAGTCCAGTGACCGGAAGGGGTTCGTCGTCCCACAGGTTCACGTCGTAGAGGTAGACGATGTAGACGATGGGAACGGCGAACGCGGCGACCAGAATGGCGATGGGCAGCGCCCCGAAGATGGCCGCCACCAACGCCACCACCATGGCGATGGCCAACGCGATCCGGTAGGTCTGGGGCTGCTGCGCGGCACCCCGCGGCATGATCGTCGAGATCAGCGCGAACGACGCGACCGGCTCATCCGGCTTGACCGCGAACGAACGCCTGCGGGCCTGATCCGCGGAACGCAGATCTTGGCCACAAACGTGGCAGAAGTGTGCGACCTCGGGAAGATCAGCAGCGCAGCGTGGACAGTTCAACGACCGGCCTCCTCGGTACCGTCGGGACTCGGTCCCGACCGAAATCCGCGTCCCGGGGCGGACGCGTAGTCAGCGAAGCGAGCAATGAGAGTATGTCATTCTGACCTGGCCCGCGGGCCGAGTTCGGCCCAGAGCCGGTCGATCTGATCACTCAAATCGGTGCGGCTGCCGGAATTGTCGAGAACGACGTCGGCGGCCGCGAGTCGGCGTTCTCGGGAGACCTGGGCGGCGAGCCGCGCCCTGATCTCAGCCTCGCCCAGGCGATCGCGGATTCGCAGCCGCCGGAGTTGCGTTTCTTGATCGACATCGACGACCAAGCAGACGTCGAAGGCGTCCTGTTGGCCGGTCTCCACGAGAAGTGGGATGACGTGGACGACCACGGCGTCGTCGGGGGCGGCCGCCTCCAGCTCGGCCGCCCGGCGGCGAACGGCGGGGTGCACGATCGCCTCGAGGTCCTGACGGGCCGCCTCGTCCGCGAAGACGATCTTGCCCAGCGCCTTCCGGTCCAGGCGGCCGTTGAGGAGGACGTCGGCACCGAAACGGTCGATGATCGCCGCCAGGCCGGGAGTGCCCGGCTCGACCACGTCGCGTGCCAGCACGTCGGCATCGATGATCACCGCCCCCCGCTTCGCCAGCTCGGCTGCGACCAGCGACTTACCCGACGCGATCCCCCCGGTCAGCCCCACCCGTAGCACTGTCACACCCTAGGGGAACCGGCACCGCCAGCCAGCTGGGCTTCTCGCTGTGAGCGTCGGGTCGGGCGGACGCCGGTCGGTCTGGACGACCAGCCGAGAACGGCCCCGCTCGACGACACAGCACTGCCGTCGAACGGGGGCCGTTCGAGCGCGGGAGGAAGACCGAAGCGTTGAGCGTCCGCCCGGGCGCGAGCAGGACTAATCAGCCTCAGTTGTTCCCGGTGAGCTTGTCCCGCAGAGCCTGCAGCGCCTCATCAGAGGCGAGCGAGCCCTCGGGAGCGGCGGTGGCGGTGGCGGCCGGCGTGGCCGGCTCGGTGCTCGAGGAGTACGAGGTGGAATTGCTGCCCGCACCGGCGGCCGCCGTGTGGGCATCCTCGGCCTCTTCGACCTGCTTCTTGTGGGCTTCCCAGCGCGCGTGGGCCTCGGCGTACTGCTGTTCCCAGGCGGCCCGCTGCTCGTCGTAGCCTTCGAGCCACTCGCCGGTCTCCGGGTCGAACCCGTCCGGGTACAGGTAGTTGCCCTGGTCGTCGTACGACGCGCTCATCCCGTACAGCGTCGGGTCGAAGTCGTCGGCGTGCGCGTCGACACCCTCGTTGGCCTGCTTCAGAGACAGCGAGATCCGACGGCGCTCCAAATCGATGTCAATGATCTTGACCATCACATCGTCGTTGACCTGGACGACCTGCTCCGGGATCTCCACGTGTCGCTCGGCCAGCTCGGAGACGTGCACCAGACCCTCGATGCCCTCCTCGACCCGGACGAACGCACCGAACGGAACCAACTTGGTGACCTTGCCGGGCACGATCTGGCCGATCTGGTGCGTCCGGGCGAAGGCCTGCCACGGATCTTCCTGAGTCGCCTTGAGCGACAGAGACACCCGCTCGCGGTCCATGTCCACGTCGAGCACCTCGACGGTGACCTCCTGGCCGACCTCGACGACCTGCGAGGGGTGGTCGATGTGCTTCCAGGACAGCTCGGAGACGTGCACCAGGCCGTCGACGCCGCCGAGGTCGACGAAGGCACCGAAGTTGACGATCGAGGACACGACACCCTTGCGGATCTGGCCCTTCTGCAACTGGGTGAGGAAGTTCTGCCGGACCTCGGATTGGGTCTGCTCGAGCCAAGCGCGGCGGGACAGCACCACATTGTTGCGGTTCTTGTCCAGCTCGATGATCTTGGCTTCCAGTTCCTGGCCCACGTAGGGCTGCAGGTCGCGGACGCGCCGCATCTCCACCAGCGACGCCGGCAGGAAGCCGCGCAGACCGATGTCGATGATGAGACCACCCTTGACGACCTCGATCACCTGACCGGTGACGACGCCGTCCTCGTCCTTGATCTTCTCGATCGTGCCCCAGGCGCGCTCGTACTGAGCCCGCTTCTTGGACAGGATCAGCCGGCCCTCCTTGTCCTCTTTCTGCTGGACCAGGGCCTCGACCTCGTCCCCGACGGTGACCACGTCGAACGGGTCCACGTCGTGCTTGATCGAAAGTTCTTTGGAGGGGATGACCCCTTCGGTCTTGTAACCGATGTCGAGCAGGACCTCGTCCCGGTCGACCTTGACGACGGTTCCGGTGACGATGTCGCCGTCGTTGAAGTACTTGATGGTGTCGTCGATGGCCTGCAGAAAGGCCTCGGGTGAATCAAAGTCGTCGACTGCGACCTGGGGTGGTGCCTCGAGGGAGGACGTCATGTAGTAGTGCTCCGATAGGGATGACTCGTGGTGGTGTGCTGCAGCCCGGTCCGTACAACGAGGATCAACGAAGCTGCGAACGACAACCCGACCCGTACGAGCGTGACCTACTCTGTCCGAAGTCGCGCAGGCCACAGCGACATACAAGGATACCTAGCGCTGAGAAGCCCGGTCAATTTGATGGGCCCAGCGTGAAGGGACCTACCCGGTCAACGTGAACGTGATGTAGTCCTCCTCGCCGCCTTCGTCATCGTCGTCATCCGCCTGGACCGGGCAGCCGGTCAACGTGGCCAGCAGCAAGGCGACGGCGGCGACCGCCGCGGCGAGGCGTGAACGATTCATGCCCACATTCTCTCAACCTCGAAAGCCCGCACGGCTGGCCGGGGCGCCGGGCGCGCGGGACGATGGCGGCATGACCGGATTCCGCGGCGTGAGCGGCTCGGGCCGAATCGTCGAGGAGCTGACCCCGGAGACCCTGCAGCAGTTGCTCAACGAGACCGAGAGTTTCGTCCGGGTCGAGGACCGGCGCAGCAATACGGAGTACTTCGGCGAGGCGCGGCGCTCAGAGCCGGGCGCCTGGCGGGTCGTCGTGAGCGATCGGACCGCCGGCGGCCTGGTCGCAACGACGGCCCGCAACGCCGATGCCGTCTTCGACATCCTGCGCTCGTGGGCGGCCGGGGATGGCTGGTGGGCGGAGGCGTTCGCCTGGAAACCGGTCGGGCGATAGCCGGCCTGCTCTCAGTGGGCGGCGGCGTGCCAGGATCGGCCCAGGCCGACCGAGACGTCGAGAGGCACCTCGAGTTCAACGGCGTGGCCCATCTTGTCGCGGACCAACAGGTCCAATTCGGCCGCCTCGCCCGGGGCCACCTCGAACACAAGTTCGTCGTGCACCTGAAGCAACATCCGACTGCTCATTCCGCCATCGGTGAGGGCCTTCTCGACGTCCAACATCGCCACCTTGATGATGTCGGCCGCCGATCCCTGAATGGGAGCGTTCAGCGCCATCCGCTCCGCCATTTCTCGGCGCTGCCGGTTGTCGCTCATCAGATCCGGCAGGTAACGGCGCCGCCCCAGAATGGTCTCGGTGTACTCCGTCCGACGGGCGTCGACCACGAGCGAGCGCAGGTAGTCCCGGACCCCGCCGAAACGCTCGAAGTACTCGTCCATCAGCGCCTTGGCCTCGGACGTGTCGATGGTGAGCTGCTGGCTGAGCCCGAAGGCGCTGAGTCCGTAGGCCAGCCCGTAGTTCATCGCCTTGATCTTGGCCCGCTCGGCCGGCGAGACGTCTTCGGGGGCTACTCCGAAGACGCGTGAGGCCGTCACGGTGTGGAAGTCCATGCCGGACTTGAAGGCCTCGATGAGGCTGGCGTCCGCGCTCACGTGCGCCATGATCCGCATCTCGATCTGGGAGTAGTCGGCCGACATCAGCGACTCGTACCCCGGGCCGACGACGAACGCTTCCCGGATCCGGCGGCCTTCGTTGGTCCGGATGGGGATGTTCTGCAGGTTCGGATCGGTGCTGGACAGCCGGCCGGTGGCGGCGATGGTCTGCCCGTAGGTGGTGTGGATGCGACCGTCGTCCGCGATCGACTTGAGCAGCCCCTCGACGGTCTGCTTGAGCCGGATCGCGTCCCGGTGGATCAGGAGCTGGGCCAGGAAGGGGTGCTCGGTCTTCACGTACAACGACTGCAGCGCGTCGGCGTCGGTGGTGTAGCCGGTCCGAGTCCGGCGCGTCTTGGGCATCCTCAGCTCGTCGAACAGCACGACTTGCAGCTGCTTGGGCGAGCCGAGGTTGATCTGCTTGCCGAGCACCCGGTACGCCTCGTCGGCGGCGGCGTTCACGGTGACGTTGAACTCAGACTCCAAGGCCTCCAGATGTTCCACGTCGACGGCCACGCCGGTCTTCTCCATCCGGGCCAGGGTGGCCTGCAGCGGCAGCTCCACCCCGTACAGCAAGCTGGTCCCGTTCCGGTCCTCGATGTCGACATCGAGGGCGTCGGCGAGATCGATCACCGCCCGGGCCCGGACCATGGCCGCCTCGGCCGCCAGCTGTGCCCCGGAGTCGTCGTCCCCGAAGTCCAAGGCCAGCTGATCGGTGGCGGCCTCGACGTCGCCGGCGTCGACCTTCAGTTCCCGCTTGAGATAGCGGATCGTGAGGTCGGCCAGATCGAAGGTCCGCTGGTCGGGGCGGGTCAAGTACGCGGCGAGCTGGGTGTCGGAGGTCAGTCCGGCCAGTTCCCAGCCCCGCGCCCAGATGGCCAGTAGTGGCCCCTTCGCGTCGTGCATCGCCTTGTGGCGGGCCGGATCGGCCAGCCATCCGGCGAGCGCCGTCTCGTCCTCGGGCGACAATCCCGTGGCGTCGACATAGGCCGCGGAGCCGTCTCCGGCGGCCAGCGCGAGCGCCCGGATGTCGCCGGTACCCGATCCCCAATGGCCGATCACGTCGATCCCGGTCCGTTCACCGGTCGCGTGCTCGGCCAGCCAGGACACGAGGGCGCCCGGCTCGAGGATCTCTCCGGAGAGTTCGAAGCCGCCCTCCGGCACCAGATCTTCATTGGGCAGGCTCTCCAGCAGCCGATCCCGCAGGACCCGGAACTCCAGACCGTCGAAGAGCTGGTGGGTCGCCTCGCGGTTCCAGGCCTGGCGCTTGAGATCCTCCACCGACAGATCGAGATCCAGATCGCGGATCAAGGCGTTGACCTTGCGGTTCCGCAGTACGTCCTCCGTGCGGGTCTGGAACGCCTCGGCGGCCTTGCCCTTCAGCTCGCCTGCGTGCATGACCAGGTTCTCGAGCCCGTCGTAGGTGTCCAACCACTTGGCCGCCGTCTTCGGGCCGACCCCGGGCACGCCCGGCAGGTTGTCGCTGGACTCCCCCACCAAGGCAGCCAGCTCGGGGTAGCGGGCCGGGGTGGCGAAATACCGCTCCTTCACCAACTCAGGAGTCATCCGGGCCAGGTCGCTGACGCCGCGCCGCGGGTAGAGGACGGTGACGTGCTCGGTGACCAGCTGGAACGCGTCCCGATCGCCGGTGCAGATCAAGACGTCGAAGCCGTCCTGCTCCGCCTGGGTGGCCAGGGTCGCGATCACGTCGTCCGCCTCGTAACCCGGCTTCTCTACGTGCCTGATGTTCAGCGCATCCAGCACTTCCTTGACCAGATCGAGCTGACCCCGGAACTCGTCGGGGGTCTTGGACCGATTTGCCTTGTATTCCACGTAGATCTCGGCGCGGAAGGTCTGTCGGGAAACGTCGAAAGCGACACCGATATGGGTCGGCTGCTCGTCGCGGAGGACGTTGATGAGCATCGACGTGAAGCCGAAGACCCCGTTGGTGTGCTGCCCGGTCTGGGTCGAGAAATTCTCCACCGGCAGGGCGAAGAAGGCACGATAGGCCACCGAGTGGCCGTCGATGAGCAGCAGCTTCGGACGGGTGGGCGCAGGAACGGTCGCGGTCGCCACGAGCCCGACTCTAGCCGCGGGCGGCGACAGCGGACCCACGCCTGATCCCACCACTCACCGGTCTGTCGGGGTTGACCGGGGCACACAGGATGTTGATCCGCATTTCAGCGCTGTGACCGAAACCACCGAGATCACAGCGGGGATGCCTCTTCCTGGTCGACTTGGTGGCGAATCCGGCCCTCGACATGTTTAGGTTGAGAATGCGGGTACCGCGAACGCTCGCGCGCCGTCGGCGGACGGCCAACTGCTCGCATGGGCGAAGAACGTTCTCCGGAGGGAGTTTTGCGCACGACATATGACATCGTTGTCGTCGGCGCCGGCATAGTCGGCCTGGCGACGGCACGCGAGATCCACACGCGGCACCCAGACCAGCGGATTGCGGTGGTCGAGAAGGAGCGCACGGCGGGTCGGCACCAGAGCGGCCACAACAGCGGTGTGCTGCACGCCGGCGTCTACTACAAGCCCGGCTCGCTCAAGGCGAAGCTGTGCGTGAACGGCAAGGCGCGGATGGAGCGCTTCGCGGCCGAGCACGGCATCGCGTACGAAACGTGCGGCAAGGTCATCGTCGCTCTCGACGAGAGTGAACTGGACCGGCTGGCCGACCTTGAGACCCGCGGCCGGGCCAACGGCGTGCCCGGGCTGCGGATGATCGGCGCCGACGAACTCCGCGAGATCGAGCCGCACGCGGCGGGGATCCGGGCGCTGCACGTTCCTGGTACGGGCATCATCGATTTCGCCCAGGTGACCGCCACGCTGCAGCAGTTGCTCGCCGAGCGGGGCGTCGACTTCTTCTTCGACACCGAGGTTCTGGCCACCGAACGTCGGGCCGGGGACACCGTGCTGCGCACCAGCGGTCCGGACCTGACGACCCGCCGGATGATCAGCTGCGCCGGTCTGCACTCCGATCGGGTCGCCCGGTTGGACACGGACCCCGACCTGCAGATCATCCCGTTCCGCGGCGACTACTACACGCTGAGGCCAGAGGCGCGGCACCTATGTCGGGGGCTCATCTACCCGGTGCCGGATCCGTCCCTGCCGTTCCTGGGCGTGCACTTCACCAAGCGGATCGGCGGGGAGGTATGGGCCGGGCCGAACGCTGTGCTCGCCACCGCCCGCGAGGGATATCGCCGCCGAGACGTGAACCGTCGCGATCTGCTCGAGACGGTTCGCTACTCCGGCTTCGCTCGGCTGGCCAAGACCTACTGGCGAACGGGGGCGGCGGAGGTGTGGCGCGATGTCGTGAAGAGGGCGTTCGTGCGCGACCTGCAGCGCTACGTACCCGCCGTCCAACCGGGCCATCTGACGTTCGGGCCCTCTGGCGTGCGCGCCCAGGCCGTGGGCCCCGACGGGTCGCTCGTCGACGATTTCGTCCTGGCCTCGACGCCTCAGAGCCTGCACGTACTGAACGCGCCGAGCCCGGCCGCGACCGCCTCGCTGGCCATCGCCGACCGGATCGCCGACGAGGCCGACCAGACCCTGGGCTTGTCGGCGGATTCCCCTGGCCACCGGCCGGCCAGGGGCGCATGAGCAGCGCTGTTGCGCACCATGAATAACCGTTCTTCCACCGCTTCGAGCGCGGCCTGGGCGACAGGGGTGATCAGGGGTCCGCCGGCACTTCCTCGACTACCGCGAGGCACCTGAACGACTTCACGCTGGGCGTCGTCCACGACAGCCAATACGCTGACCCGATGAGCGTGCCCGAATGGTTCTCGACGGCCACGAGTGCGCTCGACGCCAAGATGGGTTTCGAGGTGCTCGACCTGACCCCTGAACGAGTTGTCGGGCGGATGCCCGTGGCCGGCAACACCCAGCCGATGGGTCTCTGGCACGGCGGCGCGTCATGCGTCCTGGCCGAGACGCTCGCCTCCATCGGGGCCATGGCCCACGCTCGACCGGATCGGCTCGCGTTCGGCGTCGACATCAACGCCACCCACCACCGCTCCGCCTCCGCCGGCTGGGTCACCGGCACTGCCACCGCCCTCCGCTTAGGCCGCACCGTCGCCTCGTACGAGGTCGTCCTCCTCGATGACGCCGGCGCCCGGCTCTGCACCGCCCGCGTCACCTGCCAGCTCGCGCCACCCCGCCCCACGCCGGTCGACGTCCTGGGTGGATAGGCCAATCGACGGGCTCAGTACAGGCCTGGCGGATGGTAGTCGAGGCTCGGTTCGCCGACGCCGAGCGCGGGCCGGCCGGCTAGTCCTCGCCGAGATACGCTTTGCGGACGTTTTCGTCGGTCAGCAACTTCTTGCCGGTGTCCTCGAGCACGATCTTGCCGACCTCGAGGACGTAGCCGTAGTCGGCGAGGGATAGGGCCGCCTGGGCATTCTGCTCGACCAGCAGGATGGTCACACCCTCGGACTGCAGTTCGGTGATGGTGCTCATGATCCGTTGCATCATGAGGGGCGACAGGCCCATGGACGGCTCGTCCAGCATCAACAACTTCGGTCGGCTCATCATCGCGCGCCCGATGGCCAGCATCTGCTGCTCGCCACCCGAGAACGTACCCGCCGGCTGCGAGCGGCGGTCCTTCAAGATCGGAAACAGGGCGAACGCCCGCTCGAGATCAGCATTGACGTTCTTGTCCTTGCGGGCGAAGGCCCCGAGGCGCAGGTTGTCCTCGACGGTGAGTCGCGGGAAGATCCGGCGCCCTTCAGGTGAGTGCGCCAGTCCGCGCATCGTCACCTCATGCGCCGGCGTGGCGTCGATCCGCTGGCCCTCGAACCAGATCTCACCGGCCTCGGGTCGGATCAGTCCGGAGATCGTTCGCAGGGTGGTCGTCTTGCCGGCTCCGTTGGTGCCCACCAGGGTCACGACCTGGCCCTGCTCCACGCTGAAGCTGATCCCCTTGACAGCTCGGACCCGTCCGTAGGCGACCTGCAGATCCTTGACCTCAAGCATCGGAATCCCCCCGCTCCAGTTCGGATTCCAACGCGGCGGCGTCTTCTGGACCGGTTCCGATGTAGGCCTCGATCACGCGAGGATCCGACTGCACCTCCGTCGGAGTTCCCTCGATCAACGCCTTCCCCTGCACCAGACACAGCACGCGGTCACAGAGGTTGAAGATGAAGCGCATGTCGTGCTCGATCACGACCACGGCCAATCCGAGATCCCGGATGCGGAAGATCAGGTCCTCGGCCTGCCGGGTCTCTTGCGGATTCATCCCCGCGGTCGGCTCGTCCAGCAAGATCAACTTCGGGTCGGTGGCCAGCGCGCGGGCGATCTCCAGCCGCCGCTGATCCCCGTACGAGAGGTTGCGAGCCAGATTGTCGGTGGTCTCGCCGAGGCCGACGAAATCGAGCAGCTCCTGGGAGCGGAGCCGGACGGCCGCTTCATCGCGGTGGAATTTCGGGCCGCGGAGAATCGAGGTGAGGGGACCCGTGGTGGTTCGGCAATACCGGCCCACCATCACGTTCTCGAGTGCGGTCATGTTGTCGAACAACCGAATATTCTGGAACGTCCGGGCCACCCCGGCCTTCACGACCTTGCCGGGTTTCGGAGGCAGCACCGCGCCATCGAAGACCACCCGGCCCGTGGTGGGCAGATACAACCCGGTCAAGCAGTTGAAGAACGTGGTCTTGCCGGCCCCGTTCGGGCCGATCAAACCCATGATCTCCCCACGCTGGACCCGGAAGTTGACCGAGTCGACGGCCGTGAGCCCCCCGAAGCGCATGGTCACGTTCTCGGCGACCAGGATCGACTCCCCCCGCGCGGCGCTCGAGGCGGGTTCTGCCTGGGCTGTGGTCATCTCGATCCTCCCTCCACCGACCCGGCCTCGTGGATCTCCGTGATCCGCTCGGCGAGCTCTTCGTCATCTTCGTGGAACTCCAGCTGCCGACGCTGATTGGCCACCAGACCCTCCGGGCGGAACCGCATCATGATCACCAGCAGCAGGCCGAAGATCAACAACCGGTACTCGGACACGAAGCGCAACTTCTCGGGCATCAGCTTCAGCAGCGTCGCCCCGATCAGCACCCCGAGCACGCTGCCCATGCCGCCCAGCACGATGGCCGCCAGCAGGAAGGCCGACTCCAGGAACACGTACTGGTCGGGGGTGACCGAAACATCGACGTGAGCCTTGACCGAACCGGCCACCCCAGCCAGGAAGGCGCCACCGGCAAAGGCGAAGAGCTTGAGTCCGAAGACGTTGACACCCATCGCCTCCGCGGCCTTCTCGTCCTCTCGGATGGCGACCCAGCCGCGGCCGATCCGACTGTTGTTGAGCCGGACGAAGACGAGGATGACGAAGCCGATGAGAATCAGCAGCAGGAAGTAGTACGCGGAGAACCGGCCGAGTTCGATGCCGAACACCTCGTGCGGCTCGCCGAACTCGAAGCCGAACAGGGTCAGATCGGGAATGGCCGGGATGCCGTTGGATCCCCGAGTGAGCAGTGGCCCGTCCGTGCCGTCCAGATTATTCATGGTGATGCGGAAGATCTCGCCGAAGGCCAGGGTGACGATGGCCAGATAGTCGCCCGAGACGCGCAGGGTCGGCGAGCCGATGAGCAGACCCAGGGTAGCGGCGACCAATCCGCTGATAGCCACCACCACGAGGAACGGCGGATGCCAGCCAACGGTGGAGAACGCCGAGTTCGACAAGATCGCCGCGGTGAAGGCGCCGGCCCCCAGGAAAGCGATATAGCCGAGGTCGAGCAAGCCGGCCAGACCGACCACGATGTTGAGCCCCATCGCGGTGGCCGCAAAGATGATCACCTGAGTAGCGATGGACATGTTGGCGTCCGATCCGCCCTGGGTGAAGGGGAACAAGAACGCCACAAAGAACGCCGAGAAGATCAACACGCGCCGGTGCCGTTGGGAAACGGCGGACAGGAAGCCCATCGCCCCGACCCGGAACAAGATCGCGATTCCGGCGCCGAGGAAGGCGAGGAAGATTACGAAGGCGCCGCCGTCCTCGATGCCGAGCGCATACGCCGCCGAGATGAATGCGGCGAGCATCGAGACCGCGACGAACAAGATCTCGACCGGCGCGGGCAGCTGGCCCCGGTCGAGTGTGGCGGGCCGATCCGGAACCATCAGCAGCGTGCCGGCGAAGGCGAGTAGCGCCCCGGCCAGAGCGATCCAGCCACCGTACTCGACATTGATCGAGCCGCCGAGTTCGGCGGAGATCGAGAACACGACCAATCCGATGTAGACCAGGGAGCCGATGCCGGCCGCCTTGGCCCCCCGGATCCAGGCCGGTTTGTAGCGCCACTTCCTGGGGGCCGCCAGCATGCTGCCGGCGACCAGACCCACGACCAGCAGGCCCAGCACGAGTCCCAGAATCTGCAACGGCGAGGGGGAGCCCAGGAACGTCATGTCGTCCAAGGCTTCGGACCCATAGGCCCACGGCAGGAACGGTGCAAGGACCAGCAAGGCGCCGCCCACCAGCGCGACGATCCGCGCCGGGCGATGAGCGCGCCGCTGCAGCTCGGGAGTAACGAAATTGAAGCGCGTCATGCCCGGTCCACCACCCTTGCTCCGAGCAGGCCTTGTGGTCGGAAGACCAAGACCAGGATCAACAAGACGAAGGCCCAGACGTCCTTCCAGGCCGAGCCACCGAACTGACCGGGAATGTAACTGGTGGCCATCACCTCGATGACCCCCAGCACCAGCCCCCCGACGACCGCGCCGTTGATATTGCCGATACCGCCCAACACGGCGGCGGTGAAGGCCTTGAGACCGGCGAGGAAGCCCATCCGGAAGTCGATGTTGGTGTAACGCAGACCGTGGGCGAGTCCGGCCACGGCAGCCAGCGCGGCCCCCAGCGCGAAGGCGACCATGATGATCTTGTCGACGTTGATGCCCATCAATCGCGAGGTGTCGGGGTCCTGAGAGGTCGCCTGCATGGCCCGGCCGAGCCGAGTGCGGTTGACGAAGAAGAACATGAACACTGTGCAGATGGCCAAGGCCACCAAGGTGAAGAGGGCAGCCCGTTGCACCAGGACGCCGCCGATGTCGATTGCGGGTCCCGTCACGACTTGGATCTGCGGGAAGGGAATAGCCAGCTTGGCGTCGGGGAACCCGGGAATCCGGCCGTAGAACAACCGGACGAACTCCTGCAGGAAGATCGAAACCCCGATAGCGGTGATCAGCGGCGCCAGGCGCGGCGCGTTGCGAAGCGGGCGATACGCAAATCGTTCGGTCAACAGGGCAACCCCCACCGACACCGCCATGCCGCCGAGCAGCATCGGGAGGAGCAGGACCAGAGACAACGACCCCGAGCTGCCCGCCAGGATCAGCCAGGTGGACAGCGCTCCGAATGCGCCGACCATGAAGATCTCACCGTGGGCGAAGTTGATCAGCTGAACGATGCCGTACACGACGGTGTAGCCGACGGCGATCAGGGCGTACAGCGCCCCGAGGGAAAGCCCGTTGACCAGCTGCTGGAGGAACAGATCCACAGACACCTCTTCCGATCAAGCCGGCACTATATGAAAACGGAAAAGTATGAAGACGGAAAAGTCGGGGGGACAGACCATGTCTGCCCCCCCGACTGTAACGGAATCAGTGCCGCCGCGAGGCGGGCGGCAACGAGATTACTTGAACTCCTCGGTCTTGGCCGGAACCCACTTGCCACCCTCGACCTTGTAGACGGTCAGCACCTTGGTGGTGGTGTCGCCGAACTCGTCGAAGGCGACCTTGCCGGTGGCCCCGTCGAAGGTCACGCTCGCCATGGCGTCCACCGTGGGCTGCCGCGCCGACTTGACGTCCGCTGCGTCCTTCAGGGAAACCTTGAGGGCGTTGATGATGGCGTTGGCGGCGTCGAAGGAGTAGGCGCCGTAGGCCTCGTACGGTTCCTTGAACCCGGCCGCTTCGTAGTCCTCCAAGAAGGCCTTGGCGCTGGGCAGGGTGTCGGTCGGCGCTCCCACCGAGGTGGCCAGGTCGCCCTCAGACGTCTTGCCGGCCAGCTTGATGAAGTTCGGTGAGTACATCCCGTCGCCTCCCATCAGCGGGACGGTCAGACCGGCGGCCTTGGCTTGCTGGCTCAGCGGTCCGGACTGCGGGAACTCGCCACCGTAGTAGAGCGCTTCTGGATCGGCACTCTTGACCTGCGTGATGACGGACCCGTAGTCCTTGTCATCCGGGTTGATGGTCTCGGCCGCGGCGATCTGGCCACCGAGGGTCTTGAACTCGGCGCTGAACGCCTCGACCAGCCCCTGCCCGTAGGCCTTCTTGTCGTGAATCGTGGCGACCTTCTTGAGGCCCGCGGTGGTGTAGAGGTAGCGCGCCGCGAACGGACCTTGAATCGCGTCAGTGGTGCAGGTCCGGAAGTACGTCTTGTACGGACGCGATTTCGCCGCCGGGTCGGCACCCTGGGTCAGTGTCGGATTGGTGTTGGCCGGCGACACCTGCGTGATGTTCGCGCTGCTCAACACCGGCTGGACGGATTGGGCAACCGATGAGTTCAAGGTGCCCACGACGCCGACCACGTCGTTGTCGCCGGCCAGCTTGGTAGCGGCGTTCTTGCCGACGTCAGGCTTGGCCTCGTCGTCTTCCGCGGCGAGCTCGAGCTTCCAGCCCGGAATGGCGTTCGACTCGTTCGCCTGCTGGATGGCCAGGTCGACCGAGTTCCTGATTCCCAGCCCCAGGGCGGAGAGGTCACCCGAGAGTGGCGCGATGACTCCGATTTTGGCGGTCTTGGTCTCGGTGTTCCCGCCAGTGTTCTCGCCGCTCGTACTGCGTTGACCGCAGGCCGAGAAGGCAAGACTGGCGGCCAGCATGGTCGCCCCCGCGATCACAAGCCGTTTGTTTCGCACTATTCCTCCTGATTGACTCAAATTCTTGGTGCTCTGGAGGCGCGCGTCAGAGGGAAGGGGCCAACCTGACAGCGATCCCGAGCATCACGCACCCTACGTTCACCATGTGCCGAATAGTCAAGCTTTAGGTTCGTGTTGCCAGTTTGTTACACGAATGAGAGTCGCTCGACCCTCGAGACGCTACTTTTTCTTGCTGGCGGAGCCGTGCTCGATGACACCTTCGGCAACTTCGCGCATCGACTTGCGAAGGTCCATCGCCGTCTTCTGAATCCAGCGGAACGCTTCCGGCTCGCTCAGCCCCAAACCGGACTGCAACATGCCTTTGGCCCGATCCACGGCCTTGCGCGACTCGAGGCGCTCGGTGAGGTCGCTGACCTCGGCTTCCACCGCCTGGATCTCGGCGTAGCGAGCCCGCGCGATTTCGATCGCCGGGATGAGATCGGCCTTGCCGAAGGGCTTGACCACGTACGCCATCGCGCCGGCCTGGCTGGCCCGATCGACCAGCTCGCGCTGGCTGAATGCCGTCAGCATCACCACGGGGGCCAGGCGCTTGCTGGTGATCTGTTCGGCAGCCGTAATCCCGTCCAGCTTGGGCATCTTGACGTCCAACACGACCAGATCGGGCTTCAGATCGACGGCCAGCTCCACGGCCGCCTCACCGTCCCCGGCCTGGCCGACGACGTCGTACCCTTCCTCGGTCAACATCTCCACCAGGTCGAGGCGAATGAGAACTTCGTCCTCAGCCACCACGACCCGAGTGGCTGGCCCGGCGACGTTGCTCTGGGTCTCTGTCTCGGTCACGGAGGACACTGTAGCCATTCGGTGTTACAGCAAAGTTCGCGTCCTGGACGCACCGGAATCGCCCTGTGGCACAATGTTCCGGGCCCGGTTCCGGGCCCAGGGCCGAGCCCTGCCGGGGTGGCGGAATGGTATACGCGGACGGCTCAAACCCGTCTGTCCCACAAGGACATAGGGGTTCGACTCCCCTTCCCGGCACTGTGTACCCCTGGCGTGGCTCCGCTTCGGCCGCGGACCGGGTGACCAGACCCGCAACTCCTCCGGATGGGCCGCGGTCGTTATCCATCTCAACTCGGCTGACACGCCGACTACGGCCCTCCATCGGCGCGTCAACCCACTTGAGTTGGGAAACATGAATTCAAGCCGTTCGAGGCTGCCTCGAGCGAAGCGGAGCGGTGTTACAGCGGCGCACCGAGGCGGCGGACGCGGATCATGTTGGTGTGGCCGGCGACCCCGGGGGGCGAGCCGGCGACGATGATCACCCGGTCACCGTCAGCCACCCGACCGCTTTCGCTGAGGGCCTCGTCGACCTGCCGGATCATGTCGTCGGTGTGCGCCACCGTCGGCGTCAGGTACGACTCGACTCCCCAGGTGAGGGTCAGCGCGGCCCGGGCCGCCTCGTTCGGGGTGAAGGCCAACACGGGAATCGATGAGCGGAGCCGCGACAGCCGCCGGGCGGCATCACCGGAGAAGGTGAAGGCGACCAGGAACTTGGCGCCGACGCGCTCACCCACTTCGGCCGCAGCCTTGGTGATCACGCCGCTGGTGGTGTGCGGATCCCAGTCCATGGCCTGCATGCGATCCATGCCGTGCGATTCGGTGTTCTCGACGATCCGGGCCATGGTCGCCACGGCCCGCACCGGGTACTCCCCGACGCTGGTCTCGCCGGAGAGCATCACCGCGTCCGCTCCGTCGAGGATGGCGTTGGCCACGTCGGAGGCCTCGGCGCGGGTGGGCCGCGGCGCGGAAATCATCGATTCCAGCATCTGGGTGGCCACGATGACCGGCTTCGCCCAGCGTCGGGCAGCGGTCACGATGTTCTTCTGGACCAGGGGAACCTCCTCCAGCGGGAGTTCCACCCCGAGATCTCCGCGGGCCACCATGAAGGCGTCGAAGGCATCGATGATCTCGTCCAGGTTGTCCACGGCCTGCGGCTTCTCGATCTTGGCGATCACGGGGATCCGGCGGCCCTCCTCGTCCATCACCGCATGCACGAGCTCGATGTCCTTCGCGCTCCGGACGAACGACAGTGCGATCATGTCGACGCCGGCCCGGAGGGCCCAGCGCAGGTCCTCGGTGTCCTTATCACTCATAGCGGGCACACTGACGGCGACTCCCGGCAGGTTGATGCCCTTGTTGTTGCTGACATCGCCGCCCACGACAACCCTGGTCACCACGTCGGTGTCGGTGACCTCGGTGGCCTCCAACTGGAGCCGGCCGTCGTCGATCAGGATCGCGTCACCCCGCTTGACATCGAGGGGCAGTCCTTTGAACGTGGTGGAGCAACGCTCCGCGGTACCGGAAATGTCGTCGATGGTGATGGTGAATGTGGCCCCGTTGACCAAGACCTCCTTGCCGGACGCGAAGCGCCCGAGCCGGATCTTGGGTCCTTGCAGGTCCGCCAACACACCGACCGGGCGGCCCGACGCTGCGGCCGCCGCTCGTACGTTGTCCAGGTTCTGCTGATGAGCCGAGTAGTCGCCGTGACTCATGTTCAGTCGGGCCACGTCCATCCCGGCGGCCACCAGCTCGGAGAGGCGCTCCGGCGCCGACGACGCGGGCCCCAGCGTGCACACGATCTTTGCTCTACGCACGAGTCGCACCCTAGCGAAGTCGTCTTACCGCCGCGTTACCGGTGACCGTCCGGTGTGCGGATCGTCGACGAGGTCGAGCGCGTGTCTCAGATCGTCGGGGTACGGGGAGGTGAACACCAGTCCTTCGCCGCTGGTGGGATGCACGAACCCCAGTCGAACGGCGTGCAGCCACTGGCGGTTCAACCCGAGTCGCGCGGCCAGAGTCGGATCGGAGCCGTACATCGGGTCCCCGACACAGGGATGTCGGATGGCCGCCAGATGCACGCGGATCTGGTGGGTTCGGCCCGTCTCCAGTGACACCTCGAGCAAGGTGGTGCCGAGATGGGCCTCGAGCATCTCGTAGTGGGTCACGCTGTGCCGGCCGGAGGCGGTGATGGCCATCTTGTACTCGGCGGTGGGATGCCGGCCGATCGGCGCCTCGATCGTGCCCCGAAACGGATCGGGATGACCCTGCACCAAAGCGTGGTACGTCTTGTCCACGGTGCGGGAACGGAAGGCCTGCTTGAGAACCGTGTAGGCGATCTCGCTCTTCGCGACGACCATCAGGCCCGAGGTGCCGACGTCGAGACGCTGCACGATTCCCTGCCGCTCGGGCACCCCCGAGGTGGAGATGCGGAAGCCGGCCCCGGCGAGGTGTCCGAGCACGGAAGGCCCGCTCCAACCCACGCTCGGGTGGGCCGCCACCCCGACCGGCTTGTCGATCACCAAGATGTCGTCGTCGTCGTGAAGGACGGTGAGGCCCTCGACCTCCTGCGGTACGACCGTCGCGGTCCGCGGCTCTCCGTCCAGCTCTACTTCGAGCATGGCCCCGGCCCGGACGCGATCCGACTTCGCCACATCGCGGCCGTCCAGGCGGACCAGTGCACGGCCGATCAGGTCAGCCGCACGCTGGCGGGACAACCCGAGGAGCCGGGCCATGGCCGCGTCGACGCGTTCGCCGTCGAGACCCTCGGGCACGAGCATCACCTTGAGGTCGGCCACTAGCCCTCGTTCGTCGGCTGGACCGATTCGGCGGTCGGTTTGGTGTAGCGCTCGCCGCCGATGCCGACCCCGCGTACGACCGCAAGAATCATGATCAGGACGGCGGCGGCGCTGATGCACATGTCGGCGACATTGAAGATGGGCCAGTACGGCAGCTGGAGGAAGTCGACGACGTGCCCCCGGAAGGGACCCGGACTGCGGAAGATGCGGTCGACGAGGTTTCCCAGGACGCCGGCACACAGCAGGCCGAGGGCCACCGCCCACCCGGGATGACCGAGCCGCGGCACCAGCCGAACGATCACGAACCCGACCACCAGCAGGGCCAGAACCGCGAAGACGACCGTGAACCGCTCGCCGAGGCTGAACGCCGCTCCGGGGTTGCGGATCAGCCGCAGGGTCAGCAGACCGTTCAGCAGCTCGATCGGTTGCCGCGGATCGAGCCGCCGGACCACGAGGATCTTGCTGAGCACGTCAGCCGTCACGCCGGCGATAGCGACTCCGGCGAACAACCAGCGGAACCTGCGGCGCTCCGCGGAATTCAGACCGGAGGTCCCCGACGCAGGCGAAACGGTTATCGGCGCTCCTCGCGCTGTTTGCACGAAACGCAGAGCGTGGCCCGAGGGAACGCCTGGAGACGGCCCTTGCCGACCGGCTTGCCGCAGTTGTCGCAGCTCCCGTACGTGCCGAGCGCGATGTGCCGAAGAGCCAGCTTGGACTGGTCGAGCATCTCGCGGGCGTTGTTGGCCAACGACATCTCGGCGTCACGCTCGAAGTTTGCGGAACCGACGTCAGCGGGATCCCGCCCGGCGCCTTCGTTTCCGTCCCGCAGCAGGCCGTTCAACTCCGCCGTCGATACCTCGATCTGGCTCTCGAAGCGGACCACGTCCTCTTCCAGCGCTGCCTTCACCTCGTCCAGTTCTGCGGTGGTCCACGGCTCCTCGCCCTCGCGAACGGGCAGCGTTGAGACGTCGACCGTACTGGCCCGCTTCGAGCCCTGACCAGCGACGTTCGCCCTGGTGGTGGTCATGCTGCCCCCTCATGGGTGTGGAGTGACGCAGAGACACTAGGACGCATTGTGGCGTTGTTCAACGACCACCGCTGATAATTCCCTGAGTTAATGAGCCCGCGGTGTGAGCGCGCCGGCCCTCAACCTCTTTCGTCGTCGATCGCGGCGCTTACCGCTGGTCGCCGAGGAGTGCGTCGAGTCGAGGGGTGTCGCTCGTGGACCCCCCGCCCAACGTGGGCGGACCGTCGTCGTCCGGGTCGGTGGGGTTCTCATTGGGCTTGCTCGCCTCGGGTCCGACCGCGGACGGCTGAGCCGCGTCGGGCACTTCGTCGGGCTCGGCTCTCGTCGTCTCCAGCGTCTTGATCTGGTCGCGCAGCTGGGCCGCCAGATTCTGTCGGTACGCGGCCTCGAAGCTGCGTAGGTCGTCGACGGTCGTGCTCAACTGATCCCGCTGCTGCTCCAGCTCACCGAACATCTCGACTCGGCGCGTGTCGATATCACGATCCAATGCTTCTGCGCGGCTCAGCGCGTCACCCTGGACTCGTTCGGCATTGACGCGCGCCTCGGATTCGATCCGCTCCGCGCGGGTCTGCGCATCCGACGTCAGTTGCTGGGCGCTGCGGTTGGCCTCTTGGCGGATCCGGTTGGCGTCCTCGGTCGCCTCCGCGACCAGGCGCTCGGACTGTTCGGTCGTCAACTCGACCAGCCGGACGACGGCCGGACTGGCTTCCTTGGCGGTCGTCACCACGATCGTCTGGGGGGCCGGCTGCGGGGTCTTGGGCGCAGCCTCGGGGCCGGGAGCGGAGGCGTTCGGTGCCGGGATCGCTCCCCCGGCCTTCAACGATTCGATCTGCTTCTTCAAGTTCTGGTTCTCGTCGGCGAGCTGCTCGAAAGCGGCCTCCACCTGGTCGACGAACTCGTCGACCTCCAGCACCTCGTACCCGGACTTGCGGGCCATCCTGAACCGCTTGTTCCGCACATCGTCCAACGTCAGCGTCATCGTTCACCTCGGCTATTTCCGCGCATCTTCTGTGCCTACCCAGCAGGCTTGCTGCCACCCGTCCGGACCACCGTACCCAATTCGGGACGGGGGAGCACAAACCCGACGAACCGGCCAGCCGCCCGCGGACTCAGCGGAGTAGGACGACGGCGTTGACCCGCATCAGGATGCTGACGCCGATGAAAAGTCCGATGAAGGCCAGATCGAGCATGATATTCCCGATCCGTACCGGCTTGAGCACCTTGCGCAGGGCCCGGAGCGGGGGATCGGTGATGGAGTAGACGATCTCGGCGACCACCAGCATGGGCCCACGCGGCTCCCACTCACGGACCAGCACCGGGATCCAGGACAAGATCATCCGGGCGAACAAGATCAGCAGGAAGATCCACAACACCCAGTCGATGATCATTCCGACGACAAACATGTTCTCCCCGTGCTCTGGCTCAGCTGCGTCATTCCTGTTCAGGCGCAGAGCCCGGTTCGCCGCCTCAACTCTGGTTGAAGAAACCACCCGCGATGCGCTCTTTGTCCTCGGCGGCGACGTTCACGTTGTGCGGGGACAACAAGAACACCTTGCTCGTGACACGTTCGATAGTGCCACGCAGACCAAAGATGAGGCCAGCCGCGAAGTCGACCAGGCGTTTGGCGTCGACATCCTCCATCTCGGAGAGGTTCATGATGACCGGGACACCGTCTCGGAAGTGCTCCCCGATGGTCCGGGCCTCGTTGTAGGTCCGGGGGTGAACCGTGATGATCCGAGACATGTCAGCCATCCGGGGGCTCGAAGCGGGGCTATGGGTCACCGCCGTGCTGCCGTTCGTGTGACCGTTGGGGCTGCCGTTCGTGGTGCGCTTGCTCTCCAACGTGGTGACCTTCGCCGAGGTCTGCGGTGACTGCGCGACGAGCTCGTCCCGGCTCAGACCTTCGGTCTGCTCGAGGCTGTCGTTGCGCTCGTCGTCTTCGCCGTAGCGGTCGTCGGTCACCAGACCGAGCCAAGCCGCCGCGCGCTTCAGTCGTTCCGCCATTTGCTCGCCCTCATCTCGCTGCACCGGCTGACGTGGCTGATGATGACTCAACCCGCAGCGCTTTTGGATGACAGTACCGCTCGGCGCAGGCGATCCTGCGCAGCCGAGGCTGCGACACGCGGACGCGCCGAAACCCTTACGTTCTTGACTACTTCAAGAAGTCGGGTATGTCCAGATCGTCGTCGTCGGCCGCGGCCGGACGCTGTCCCGAGCCTCCGGGGACCGGAACGGCGGGCGCTCCGGAAGGTCCGACCGGGGCGGGGGCAGCGGGGCCGTTCGAGGAAGCCGGTCCGGCTCCGACCATGGCCCCGGCCGGGACCGGCGCAGGCGCCGGAGGTCGCTGCGCCGATCGCAGGTCGCTGGCTCGAGCGATGCCCGGTTGCCGCCGGGGCGGCTGGCCGCCTTCGAAGCCGGCCGCGATCACGGTCACCCGTACCTCGTCGCCGAGGGCGTCGTCGATGACGGTGCCGAAGATGATGTTCGCGTCCTCGTGGGCCGCATTCTGGATCAGGTTGGCCGCGTCCGATACCTCGAAGAGGCCGAGGTCGGATCCACCGGCGATGGACAGCAGCACGCCGTGGGCGCCGTCGATGCTGGCCTCGAGCAGTGGCGAGGAGACCGCCATCTCGGCCGCCGCCCGGGCCCGGTCCTCGCCGCGGGCGTTGCCGATCCCCATCAACGCCGAGCCGGCGTTGGACATCACCGCTTTGACGTCGGCGAAGTCCAGGTTGATCAGTCCCGGGGTAGTGATCAGGTCGGTGATGCCGGACACGCCCTGCATCAGCACCTGGTCGGCCTGCTTGAACGCGTCCAGGATCGCGATCTGGTGGTCGATCATCTGCAGCAGCTTGTCGTTCGGGATGACGATGAGGGTGTCGACCTCTTCCCGCAGGTCCGCGATGCCGGTCTCGGCCTGGGTGGCACGGCGCTTGCCTTCGAAGGAGAAGGGCCGCGTGACCACACCGATGGTCAGGGCGCCGAGGGCGCGGGCGATCCGAGCCACCACCGGAGCCCCGCCCGTGCCGGTTCCGCCGCCCTCACCGGCCGTCACGAACACCATGTCGGCGCCCTTCAGGGCGTCCTCGATGTCTTGGGCGTGGTCCTCCGCGGCCTGACGGCCCTTGTCGGGATCGGCGCCGGCGCCGAGACCACGGGTGAGTTCCCGACCGATGTCGAGCTTGACGTCGGCATCGCTCATCAGCAGAGCCTGAGCGTCCGTATTCACGGCGATGAACTCGACTCCGCGCAAGCCGGCTTCGATCATTCGGTTCACGGCGTTCACGCCGCCGCCGCCGACGCCGACAACCTTGATGATGGCCAAATAGTTCTGTGAAGCCGAAACCACGGTTCCTACCTATCTCCTGGGGACGCGGGTGTTGCTGAGTCTTTACCTCAGGTCGAGGGGGAAGGGCGAGGGATCGGACGCTGCGTTCATAACGTTATGAGCCGAGCACTTGGGGTGTCCACCGACGGGTCGGTGACACGCCCATCAGTTGGAAAATCCCTTAGTTTGCTGGACCTGCACTTCACGTTGAGCCGGCGCCGTCGGCCGATTGGCCCGTCAGCGGATGGCGGGATTGTGGGGGGAGGAGACGTCGATGGAGCGGGGTTTGCGTTCGAGCAGGGCGGTGACGATCTCAGCCTTCAGGGGGGACTGGTCGGCGGTGCCCCAGTTGACCGACACTCCGGAGTCGAGCACCACCATGAGCTCGGTCGGACTGCTGGCCTTGATCCTGGATACGTTCGTCCGTACGTCCTCCGGCAGCGACCGGGCGACGATGCCGATCTGCACGAGCAGCGCCGCATCGCTCAGCTGGGCCTCGGCCAAGACGATGCCGGTCGGTACCTGTACGGCGGAGTCGAAGGCCACACCCGCCCGGTCGATCAGCCGATATCCGCTGGGGTCCTGCACCGCCAGGACCGGGGTCCGCTCGGCGATCCGGATGTCCACCTGATCGGGCCAGGCCCGGTCCACGGTGACGGATTCGACCGGCACCAGGGTGGCCACTCGGGCCGCTACCGCATCGAGGTCTTGTCGCGCCAGCGGCAGCCCCAGCGGTATCCGGGCGGCGTCGCGGACCTGGGCGGTGCTGAGAACCTTGGCGCCGGTCACGTTCACGCGCTGGGTGGCGAACACGGACGAGAACCCGAGCAACCAGACAGCGGTCCCGAGCAGGGCCAGGACCAGAAAGGCGATCAGCCAGCGCAACCAGCGACGACGCCGCCGAGGGCGAGTCGCCGGCCCCGGCGAGCCACCCCGTGCGGCGCGCCGGTCGAGCGTGGTGCTGGCCATCAGCCCTCCGTCCCCGCTCGGCTCTCCTGGGCTCGCAGTTCGGCCACGATCCGTGGGGCGACCTTGGTCACGTCGCCGCAGCCGACGGTGATGACCAGATCACCGGGTCGGGCGATCTCGGCGACCGTCGGCGCCGCCTGGTCCCATTCCGGCTCGTAGGTGACTACAGCGTGGCCTGGTCGTACCGCGTCGCTCACCAGCCGCCCATCGACGCCCGGCAGCGGGTCCTCCCGGTCGCCGCAGACGTCCATCACCACCACCTCGTCGGCCGGCTCCACCGCCAGAGCCAGTTCGCGCCAGAAGTCTCGGGTGCGGGTGTAGAGGTGGGGTTGGAAGCAGACCACTACTCGACCGTCGCCGGCCGCCACCCGGGCCGCGCGTACGGTGTTGGCCACCTCGGTGGGGTGGTGCCCGTAGTCGTCGAACACGCGGACCCCGTTGGCCAGACCGACCAACTGAAACCGCCGGTAGGTGCCGACGTAACCGCTGAGGACACTCCGGCTCGCCTCCTCGGGCAGGTCGAACCAGCGGGCGACGGCGTAACTCGTGGCTGCGTTCAGCACGTTGTAGTGACCGGGGACCGAGAGCGCCACCTGACCACCGTTCAGGGCGAAAGCGGAGCCGGTGCCGGCCAGGGCCACGTCGGTGATCCGCACGTCACTGCCCTCGGTCTCCCCGAAGGTGATGATCTCGGGCGGATCGTCGCGGTCGCGGAGTCGCTTGGTCAGAGCCACCGCCCCGGGATCGTCGGCGCTGACGACGACGGCGCGCACGCCGCCTTCGGTGGCGAAGCGATAGAACCCGTCGGCGTAATTTTCCGGTGTCCCCCAGTTCACCAGGTGGTCGGGATCGACGTTGGTCACCACGGCCACTTCCCGGGGGTACTGCAGAAAGGTCCCGTCGCTCTCGTCCGCCTCGACGACCAAGATGTCCCCGCTGCCGAGGTGGCCGCCGGTGTCCATGCCGGTCAGCGCGCCGCCGATGAGGTACGACGGATCGAAGCCACAGCCGGTCAGGACCTGGGCGAGCATCGCCGTGGTGGTCGTCTTGCCGTGCGTCCCGGCCACGGCCACACCGCGACGGCCCCGCATCACGGCCGCACTCGCCGCGCTGCGGTGGATGATGCGGAGTCCACGGGATCTGGCCTCGGCGAGTTCCGGGTTGGTGTCGCGGATCGCCTGGGTGGTGATGACTGTCTGCGCGTCCCCCAGCTGCTCGGCCCGGTGCCCGACGTAGACCCGCGCACCCCGGGCCGCCAGCGCCTGCAGGTACTTCGAGTCCTGTCGATCGCTGCCGCTGACGGAGAAGCCCAACTGCAGCAGAGTCGCCGCGACGCTGTTCATCCCGGATCCACCGATGCCGATGAAGTGGACGGGACCGAGGTCGGCGAGCTCCGGCGGGTCGACGATGTCGATCAGCGGCATCAGTCGGTCACCTCCCCCGCTCCCGCAGCCGAGTCCCGGGTGGCGATCGCCCAGGTCTCCTGGGCCAGGACGGTCGCTGCGTCTCGGGAGCCAACGCCGGTCAGGGCCCGTTCCATTCCGGCGAGCCGTTCCGGGTCCATGATCAGCCGGAGCACCTCGTCGGTCACCCGAGCGGCCGTGCAGTCGGCGTCGGGCAGCAGCCGTCCGCCCCCGGAGGTGACCACGACTGCGGCGTTTCGCTCCTGCTCGCCGTTGCCGTGCGGATAGGGCACGAAGACGGCCGGCAATCCGACAGCAGCCGTCTCCAACACGGTGCTCGCCCCGCACCGGGCCAGCATCAGGTCGGCCGCCGCGTACGCATCCTCCATTGCTTCAACGTAAGCCACCGGCAGATACGCGGCCCCCGATTCGGGGTCGGTCTCGCGGATCTCGTCGGTGAAGTTCTTCGGACCCAGCACGTGCAGGATCTGCACCCCGGCGCTCAACAGCCGGGTTCGGGCGCCGCGCACCGCAGTGTTGATGCTGACCGCACCCTGCGATCCGCCGCTGACCAGCAGGGTGGGCAGATGGGGGCGGAATCCGAATCGGGTACGCGCGGCAGCGGATTCGGCGTGGCGATCCAGGTCGGTGATGGCTCGGCGCAGCGGCAACCCGATGAAACGGGCCCGTGACAGCCGAGTGTCAGGAAAGGCGGTGTAGACCCCAGCGGCGAATCGCGCGGCCAGACGATTGGCCAGACCGGGCAACACATTCTGTTCGTGGATGACCACCGGTACCCGGTGTCGCCGGGCGGCCAGGTACGCCGGCGCGGAGACGTAGCCGCCGAAGCCGAGCAGCACATCGGCCCGGGCGGCGACGAGGATCCGTCCCGCTTCCCCCACCGATCGCCACAGCCGGCTCGGCACCAGGGCCAGATCCTTGCCCGGCCGCCGCGGCATCGGCACCGGCGGAATGAGTTCCAGCCGGAGTCCCGCGGCCGGCACCACCACGTTCTCCAGTCCGCGGGGGGTGCCGACCGCGGTCAGGGCGACGTCGGGGTGCAGCCGGGTCAGTTCGGCCGCGGTCGCGATCAGCGGCGAGGTGTGGCCGGCCGTGCCACCCCCGGCCAGCACCACGCTGACCCCTGTCATCCCGTGCTCACCCGCGGGTCCGGCGGGAACCGATTACCGTGGTCATCCGCGGTCGCGGCCGGGCCTTCTTGGCCGCGAGCAGCGCTCGGGCCTCCGGTTCGTTCCGGGCGGAGACCAGCAGAACCCCGACCCCGGCCAGGGCCGCCAGCAGCGCCGAACCGCCGTAGGAGACCAACGGCAGAGGCACCCCCGCGATGGGCAGCAGGCGCAGCACGCAGCCGAGGTTGATCAGGGCCTGAACGGTGAGCCAAACGGTGACACCCGCCGCCGCGTACCGGCAGAACATGTCGTCGGAGCGCAGGGCGATGCGGATCCCGGCGTAGGCCAGGACCAGAAACATGATCAACAACACCAGACTGCCGAACAAGCCCAGCTCTTCGCCGATCACCGCGAAGATGAAGTCCGAATGCGCCTCCGGCAACGTGCCCCACTTCTGCCGGCTGGCGCCCAGCCCAACGCCCCACCAACCGCCCGAGGCGATGGCATACATCCCGATGGTCGCCTGCCGGTTGATGCCCTCGATGTCCAGGGTCGGGTTCAGGAACGCCTCGAAGCGACTCAGCCGGTTCGGGCTGGTCAGGACCAACGCAGCCAGGCCGACCGTGCCGGTGAGGAACAGCGCGCCGAAGACCCGCATCGGCGCTCCGACCATCCACAGCACACCGGCCACCATGCCGATCACCACGGCCGCGGTGCCTGCGTCACCTTGGAAGACGATCAGCAAGATGATCAGGGCCGCGACCGGCAGATACGGCACCAGCAGGTGCTTCGGCTGGTCGAGCAGCTTCTGCTTCCGGGCCAGCACGTCGGCTCCCCAGATGACCAGGGCCAGCTTGGCGAACTCGGAGGGCTGCAGCCGGATCGGGCCGATGTCGAGCCAGTTCCGATTGCCCTGATACGTGACCCCCAGCGGGGTGTAGGTCAAGATCAACAACGAGACGGCGCCCGCGAGCCCGACCCAACCCAGCACCCGCAGCGCTCGGCGGGGCAGCTTGACGACCACCACCACACCGATCACCCCCACGACCAGGAAGAAGATCTGCCGCTTGAAGTACCAGTACGCGTCCGAGTAGTCCACGTACGCCGCCACACTGGACGCGGAGAGCACCATCAGCACGCCCAAGGTGACCAGGAGACCGGCGGCCGCCAACACGAGTTGGTAGCTGGTCATCGGTCGGTCGAGGACCGCCCGCACCCAGGCCGCGCTCTTGCCAGATGAGCCCTTCCCCTTCGTCGAGCCCTTTCGCGAGCCGACGCCCGATCCGCTCGGATCTCCTCTGCCGGTTCGGCCGGGGATCACCGTGACCACGCGGCTCACTCCTCTCGATCTCCGTGCGCCGGGTTCCCGGTCGAGTCGTCGAGGCCCTCGACGGCCGCGACGAACGCGTCGCCGCGGGCGGCATAGTCGCTGTACATGTCCTTGCTGGCGCAACCCGGCGCCAGCAGTACGACGTCGCCGGCCGCAGCCAGCGAGACGGCCGCGGCGACGGCCTGAACCATGGCTCTAGTTTCGACCGCCTCGATCAGTTTGACCGGGACCTCGGGTGCGTGTCTGGCCAGCGATTCGGCGATCACGGCGCGATCAACGCCCAGCAGCACGGCTCCCCGGAGCCGGCTTCGATGGCGCTGCACCAGGTCGTCGAAGTCGGTGCCCTTGGCCTGACCGCCGGCGATCCACACCACCGACTCGAACGCCCGGAGGGCAGCGTCTGCGGCGTGCGGATTGGTGGCCTTGGAGTCGTCGACGAAACGTACGCCGTCCCGCTCGGACACGGTCTCGATCTTGTGTCCTCCCAGCACGACACGCTGCAACCCCTCCCGCACGGCCGTCGCCGGCACGCCGAAGGAGCGGGCCAGCGCCGCCGCAGCGAGCGCGTTCTCGATGTTGTGGGGCGCGGCGGGCCGCACGTCGCTGATCTTGGCCAGCTCGAGCGCAGAGTCCTTGCGCTGCTCGATGAACGCCCGATCCACCAACAGGTCGTCGACGACGCCGAGCATCGACATCGCCGGGGTGCCCAAGGTGAACCCGATGGCCCGGGCCCCCTCGACCACCTCGGCCTCCTCGACCAGCCGCTCCGTCGCCGGGTCGGCCACGTTGTAGACGCAGGCGGCCGCGACGCCGGTGTAGATCTTGGCCTTGGCGGCCCGGTAGTCGTCGAAGCTGCCGTGCCACTCCAGATGATCGGCGTGCAGGTTGAGGACGGCGGCCGAATGCAGCGCCAGGGAGTTCGACCAGTGCAGCTGGTGACTGGAGAGCTCGACGGCCAGCACGTCGTAAGGCTCCGGGTCGAGGACGGTCTCCATCACCGGTCGACCGATGTTGCCCACCGCCGCGGTCCGCAGTCCGGCGGCGCGCAGCATCGCCTCCAGCATCTGGGTGGTGGTCGTCTTGCCGTTCGTCCCGGTCACGCCCAGCCAGGGGATGTTCTTCGTCGGCCGGGCCAGCCGCCAGGCCAGCTCCACCTCGCTCCAGACCGGCACCGAGCGCGCGGCGGCCTCGACCAGCAACGGATGAGCCGGGCTCCAGCCCGTGGTGATCACCAGGTCGGCCCCCGGCGGTAAGGCCGCGCTCGAACCGCGGCCGAGGCGGACCGTCGCGCCGAGGGTCTCCAGCAGCCGGCCGTTGTCGGAGGTGCGCTCGTCCAACGCATCGTCGACGACCACGACCGTCGCCCCGAATTCCAGCAGTCCGTCGGCCGCCGCGAAGCCGGAGACCCCGAGACCGGCAACCACGACCGTGGCCTGCTCCCACGGCGAGGCACCGTCCGCGGCCGCGAGCCACGCCCGCGTCATGGTCGCGCTCCGCGCGCCGCTCCCCGGCGAGCGTCGTTAGCGAGCCGGACAGCACGGGTCACCGGCCGCTCACCCATTCGGCGTAGAAGAGGCCGAGCGCAGCCGTCACGAACAGTCCGCAGATGATCCAGAACCGCATCACGATGGTGACCTGGGCCCAGTTCAGCATCTCGAAGTGGTGGTGGAGCGGTGACATCTTGAACAATCGTCGGCCCTTGGTCAGCTTGAAGAAGCCGGTCTGCAGAATCACCGACATGACCTCGACGACCAGCAGACCGCCGAGGATGACCAGCAGGATCTCGGTGCGGGAGAAGATGGCCATCCCGGCGAGCGCCCCGCCCAGCGAGAGCGACCCGGTGTCCCCCATGAAGATCTTGGCCGGTTCGGCGTTCCACCACAGGAAGCCGAAGCAGGCCCCGGCGAGGGCCACGGCCACCACCGCCAGGTCGTACGGGTCGCGCACCTCGTAGCACTTGGGTCCGGCGGAGCCGGTGTAGGCGCAGGACTGGTTGTATTGCCAGAGATTGACCAGCATGTACGCCCCGAAGATCATCACGCAGGCCCCGGCAGCCAGCCCGTCCAGCCCGTCGGTGAGATTGACGCCGTTGCTGGAGGCCGCGATGAGGAACATCACCCAGAGCACGACCAGGATGACCGGGAGTTTGAGCGGCTCGATGTCCCGCAGGAACGAGACGTACTGCGAGGCCGGCGTGATGCCGCGCTCGTCGGGGAACTGGAGCGACAACAACGCGAAGGCGATGGCCACGATGGACTGGCCGGCGATCTTGGCCTTGCTCCGCAGACCCAGCGAACGCTGGTTGCGGATCTTGATGTAGTCGTCGAGGAAACCGACGGCCCCCAGCCCTACGAAGAGGAACAGGATCAACAGTCCGGAGGCCGACGGCGGGGTCATCACAATCAGATGAGCCCCGAAGTAGGCGACCAGCACCGTGGCGATGATGACCAGCCCACCCATGGTCGGAGTGCCCCGCTTGACGTGGTGGGACGTCGGTCCGTCGTCGCGGATCAGCTGGCCGTAACCCCGCCGGACCAGGATCCGAATGGCCAACCGGGTCCCCAGCAGTGTCCCGAGCAGGGCGATACTGCCCGCGAAAACGATTGTTCTCACGCGCGGTCCCCACTCGGTCTGTTCGGCTGGTCGGCTGGCTGGTCGGCGGGCTCCGAAGGAGTCGGCGGGCCGGGACCGGCGCCGCTGATCTCCTCGGCCACGGTGTCCAAGGCTAAGCCACGCGAGGCCTTCACCAGAACGATGTCGTCGACGCCCAACTCGGGCAACACCGCCGCGACGGCCGCGGCGCGATTCGTCACCCGGGTGATCTCCGGCCCCGGCCCGCCCACGCCGGCCGTGGCCGCCTCCGCCGCCCCGGCCGCGATCGCGCCGGCGAAATCCCCGAGGACGACCAGACGGTTCACCCCCCGGTCGGCGGCGTAACGGCCCAGCGACCGGTGCGCCGACTCGGCGTCTGACCCGAGTTCGAGCATGTCCCCCAGTACGGCCCAGGTGCGGGCCCCGCCCGCTGCTCGGCCGATGTCGACCAGCGTGTCCAATGCGGCCCGCATCGACTCAGGATTGGCGTTGTACGCGTCGTTGATGACCAGTCCTCCGCCGGAGCGGCGGCGCATCTCCATCCGCCACCGGGATCGGGGCTGCGCCCGGCTCAGGGCCTCGGCGATCTGCTCGAGCCCGAGGCCCAGCGCCCGGGCCGCGGCGATGGCCGCCAAGGCGTTCCCGACCTGGTGCCGACCGGACACCTGAAGCTGCACCTCGACCTCAGGATCAGATCGGTCCCCGCTGCACACCCGGAACGCACAGCAGCCGGTCGGATCCGGCCTGACCCGCTCGGCCCAGATGGCGTCCTCGGCCGCGGGCGGTCCGATCGCGCTGTAGCCCACGATCCGCGCGCGGGTCCGAGACCGCATGGCCCACGCGGCGCGGTCGTCGGCGTTGAGCACCGCCACCCCGGTCGTCGGCAGGGCCTCGACCAGTTCCCCCTTGGCCGCGGCGATGGCGGCCACCGAGCCGAACTCGCCGAGGTGGGCCGTCCCGACGTTGAGCACCATCCCGATCTCCGGCGGGGCGATCCGGCACAGGTACGCGATGTGTCCGATTCCCCGCGCCCCCATCTCGGCCACCAGGTACCGGGTGTCCGAGCCGATCCTGGCGATCGTGAGCGGCAGACCGACTTCGTTGTTGAAGTTCCCGTAGGGAGCCACCGTCGGGCCGGCTGCCTCGAGCACCTGGGCCAGCAGATCCTTGGTCGACGTCTTGCCCTGCGACCCGGTCACCGCGGCGACTCGGAGCCCGCCCGCGGTGCCCCGGTCGACGAGTCCGCGGGCGAGGCGGCCGAGCGCCAGCAGCGGATCCCGGACGACCAGACACGGACCGGGGGCGTCGGGTACGGGGTGCGCGGTGAGAGCTGCGACCGCGCCGGCCGCGAAGGCCTGGGCGACGAACGCGTGGCCGTCCGCCCGCTCGCCGGGCAGCGCCACGAAGAGTGACCCGGGTCCGACCAGCCGCGAATCGACGACAAGACCGGTGACCCGGGTGTCTCCGCCGCCGCCCGCGAGCCCGGCACCGACCACCTGGGCCACTTCGGCGACGGTCAGCTCGATCACGTTCCGCCGCCAGGATCGGGGGGAGGCTGAACCGCGGCGGCCGAGCGTCGGGACAGCGCGGACCAGACCGTACGGAGCACCTCGACGTCGTCGAACGGCAAGATCCGCCCCGCGACCTCCTGACCGGATTCGTGGCCCTTGCCCAGCACCGCCAGCACGTCGGCGCGTCCGGCTCGGGTCAATCCGAGCTCGATGGCTGCACGCCGGTCGCCGCCGTCGACGACGGCCACCTCCCGCCCCAGACCACGTTGCCGGTGCTGCTCGGCGTGTGCGCCCGCCAGGACCTCGGCCCGGATCGCCGCCGGATCCTCGGAGCGCGGGTTGTCGTCGGTGACCACGACAACCTCCGCGCCCGTCACCGCGGCCGCGCCCATGGGTTCCCGCTTGTCGGGATCCCGGTCCCCTCCGCAACCCAGCACCACCACCCGGCGCCGGCCTTCGAGCGCGTCCAACACGGCCGCCACCGCCTGCGGCGTGTGCGCGAAGTCGACGAACACCGCGGGGCCGGGAGGTTCCAACGCCACCCGTTGCATCCGACCCGGCACCCCGGCCTCGGCCAGACCAGCCGCCGCGCGGTCCAGGTCGACGCCGGCCTGGTCGGCCATGGCCAGAGCGGTCAGGGCGTTGCGGACGTTGAACTCGCCAGGCAGGGCGAGACGGAACGCGAACTCCCGGTCGGGCGCACGGGCGCGCACGAGGACCCGGCCGTCAGCGGCCAGCCGGCTCGACATGACCGAGTACTCCGCCTCCCCGGGACGCAGGCTGACGCCGGCCACCTCGAGCTGACCGGTGGCGCGCGCCCGCTCTGCGAGTTCGCGCCCGCGCGGATCGTCCACGTTCAGCACCGCCCGACGGGCCCGATCCGGGGTGAACAGTTGGGCCTTGGCCTCGAAGTAGGTCTGTTCGTCACCGTGGAAGTCGAGGTGATCCCGACCGAAGTTGGTGAAGGCGACGACGTCGAAGGCGATGGCGTCGGCCCGGCCCAACGCGAGGGCGTGTGACGACACCTCCATCACGATCGCCTCCGCGCCGCGTTCGGCCAGCACCGCGAGCACGGCCTGCAGCTCCGGGGCTTCCGGGGTGGTGATGGTGGTTCGGGCGCCGGTCAGGGCCGTCCCGTCCAGACTGAAGCCGAGGGTGCCGACCACGCCGGTGCTCAGACCGGCGCTCCGGAGCGCCGCCTCCAACAGGAAACTGGTGGTGGTCTTCCCGTTCGTGCCGGTGATGCCGAACATCAGCCGGCCGGCGCTGGGGTGGCCGTACACCGCCGCCGCGAGAGCGCCGAGCTGCCGGCGCGGATCGGCTCGTTCGATCACGGGCAGCCGCATCTCGGGAGAAGCGAGCCGCTCCGCCCCGGCCCGGTCGGTCAGCACCGCGGCGGCCCCCGCGGCGGCGGCGGCTCCGGCAAACTCCGCGCCGTGCCGAATGGCGCCCGGCAGGGCCACGTACAGGTCTCCTGGACGGACCAGCCGCGAGTCGAGGGTGATCCCGCTGATCTCGACCTCGACACCGGGGGCGGTGCCGCGGAGTTCGGGAAGGAGTTCCGACAGTCGCGACCGACGCGCACGCCGTGGGCGGAGCGGCGCCGGGGCCAGTGGGCTGGGGGCGGCTTGCTCGGCGGGCACTCGACGACGCTACCGATCGATTCGGTTTCCGAGCGGAAATCTCAACTCAACGGTCTTATTCAGCCTTGCCCCACCTGATCCGCTTCGGCTCGGGCTGCCGTGTGTTCGGCGGCACGGAGTAGCGGGGCAGGGCGAAGTGCATGATGTCTTGAAAGACCGGGGCCGCCACGCCGGTTCCGGTGTCCCCCTTCCTCGGATTGTTCAACACCACGTAGGTGAGCAGCTGAGGATCGTCCAGCGGCGCGTAACCCACGTACGACGTGATGTAACCCCGGTAACAGCCGCACTTGGGATCCACCCGCTGCGCGGTGCCGGTCTTGCCGCCGCTCTGGTAGTCGGTGAGGCGGAGGTTCGTCTGCCCGTTCGGGGTGTCGACCACGGCTGCCATCAGGTCCCGGATCACCCCCGAGGTCTCGGCCGAGACGATTCGGCGCGGCTTCTTGGCCGGCAACGGGGCCGTGGCACCGTCGGAGGTGGTCGCCCCCTTGATCAGCGTCGGCGGGTTGTAGATGCCGCCGTTGATGAGACCGGCCAGGGCCGAGATCTCCTGGATGCCGGTGACGGCGATCGACTGGCCGAACGCCATCTGATCCCGGGTGATGTTCTTCAGGTCGCGGCCGGGGACGATCCCGGAGGATTCCGACGGGAGCTCGATCCCGGTCTTGCTGCCTAGGCCGAAACTCCGCAGATAGTCGACCATCTGCGCCTTGGGCATCTGCCTCGACAGCAGGACCATCCCGATGTTGGAGGAGAGGGCAACCACGCCGCGCATGTTGAGTTTCAGCTCTTTGTGTTCGAAGTGGTCCTTCAGCGCCCGCCCGTCCGTCCGCAGCCGGTTCGGCACCAGGAGCCGGGACTCGGCGTCGGCGGTACCGGAGTCGACGATGGCCGCCGCGGTCAGCAGCTTCTGCACGCTGCCGGGTTCGTAGGGATCGCTGACCGCCGGGACTCCCCGCAGGCCGGGTGGCGTCGCGGCGGGGTTGGACGCGTCCACCGTGGGGACCTGGGCCAGGGCCAGCACCTGCCCGGTCTTGACGTCCATGGTGATCGTGAAGCCGGAGTCGGCCTTGGACGATGCGACCTGCTTGGCCAACCGCTGCTCGGCGACCCATTGCAATTCGGAATCGATGCTCAGCTGGTAGTTGAGCCCGTTCTGCGCTGGGGTCACCGTGCTCGTGCCGAGGGGGATCTTGCCCCCGCTGGGCGAGCTCTCGTAGATCTCCTTGCCCTCGACCCCGGCCAGCGAAGAGTTCAGTTTCATCTCGATCCCCGCCTGGCCCTGGCCCTGGCTGCTCACGAAGCCGACCACCGCTCCGGCGAGCGGGCCGCCGGGGTAGGTCCGGATGGGGTCGCTTTCCCGAAAGACGCCGTACAGGTCGCGTTCGGCCAGCTCGCTGGCCAATCGGCTGTACGTCATGGCCGGCACCTTCTTCTTCAGGTACACGAATCGGCCGCTCGGCTTCATCAGCAGCGGCAAAAGGGTGGCCGGGGCGACGCCGAGATGCCGTCCGACCACGTCAGCGAACTCGTTTGCCCGCTGGCGGGTCAACGTCGGATCGGCGGTCACGGCCACAGCCGGTTCGGTAGCGGCGAGTAGCACCCCGTTGCGGTCGGTGAGCTCGCCTCGGGAGGGCAGCAACGGCAGCTTCCGGACCAGGGCCTCGGCCGACACCGCCGCGTACGCCGAAGAATCGAAGCCCTGCAGCTGCACCAGCCGCCCGGCGCAGAGGGACAACGCGATGGCGATCACCACCAGCACGACGTGCAGCCGGCGTGCCGTGTGCGCCAGCGGGATCCGGATCGGCTTGCGCCGCCGCCGCGAGCCGCTCTTGCGGGGCCGAGCCGGCTTGGTCCGGGCAGCCGCACCCGGCCTGAGCTTGCGGACCGTGCGCGTCGTGGAGCCGGACTTGCTGGCCGTCATCAGCCGTTCCCGCCGGGTGCCGGGAGCGGGGCCAGCGCCCGCTCGCGGGCCGCCTGTTGAGCCGCTGCCTTCTCCGCGGCCGCGAGCCGGGCCGCCGCAGCCTGTTGCGCCGCACTGGCCTGCTGCTCGGCCGCCCGCCGAGCGGCGGCGAGCTGTTCACTCCGCTCCCGGGCGGCCTTCTCGACGGCCGCCGCTTTCCGCTTCGCCTCCGCGGCGGCCCGCGCCTGGGCCAGTTGCTGCGGGGTCTTGACGACCAGGGATGGGACTTCCCGTCCGGACACTCGCGTCGGCTTGCCGATCACCTTCCCCGACGGCACGACCACGAAGGCCGGGTGCGGATTGGGCCGCATGCCCAACGCCGAGGCCCGCCGGGCGAGCTCCCGGGGTGACGAGCGACGGCTGATTGCGCTCTCCAGCTCGGCCTGCCCGTACACCAGTTCGTTGGCCTGCCGAGACAGCCCGCGCGCTTCGAAGGCCTGGTTCTGCAACGTCGTGTTGAGCAACAACAAGCCCGCCATGCCGACCCCGAACAACGCGATCAGCACCGCGATGAACGGGATCCGGGACAACCGGGCCGGCGGTCGCGGCACCACCTTGAGTCCTGGCCGGCGGCGGAGGGCCCGCGGGCGGCCCTCCGTGTCGGGTCCACCGGGAGACGGCGCCCACAGTGCACTCACGCGACTCTCTTCCCTTTTCGTTGTCCGGTTCGACTTCTGTCTCGGGGATCGGCGATCCGGACGGCGGCCCGGAGCCGGGCCGACGCGGCGCGGCGATTACCGGCGACCTCGTCTGCTTCGGGGCGCTCGGCCCCGCGGGTCAACAACCGGAGTTGCGGCTCGTACCCCTCCGGCACGACGGGCAGATTGCGGGGCGCGCTGTCCCGGGCGCCGGCCGCCAGCACCTGCTTGACCAGCCGGTCCTCCAGCGAGTGGTAGGCCAGCACGGCGATCCGGCCACCCACACTCAGGGCGGCGATGGCGTGCGGCAGGACCGACTCCAAGGCGGCGAGCTCGCCGTTGACCTCGATCCGCAGCGCCTGGAAGGTGCGCTTGGCCGGGTGTCCGCCGGACGCCCGGGTGGCCGCCGGAATGGCCGCCTCGAGGGTGGCGACGAGCCGGGCCGATGTCTCGTACGGAGCCCGCTCCCGCTCGGCGACGATCCGCCGCGCGATCCGGTCGGCGAAGCGTTCCTCGCCGTACCGGCGCAGGATCGACGTCAACGCGGCCGCGGAATAGGTGTTGACGACCTCCGCTGCCGTGAGCGCTTGCTTGCCGTCCATCCGCATGTCGAGCGGCGCATCCACGGCGTAGGCGAATCCCCGGCGCCGATCGTCGATCTGCAGCGACGACAGGCCGAGGTCGAGCAGCACGCCCTGCACCTTGGCTCGCCCCAGCCGGGCCAACACGTCGGGAAGCTCGTCGTAGACCGCTTCCACCAGGGTGATTCGGTCCGCGTAGGGGTCCAGTCGCTGCCGCGCTGCGGCGATGGCTTGCGGGTCGCGGTCCAAACCGATCAGCCGAACCGATGGGCAGGCTCGCAACAGGGCCTCGGCGTGCCCGCCCAGACCCAGCGTGCCGTCGACCAGCACGCTGTCGCCGTCGGGGGGCCCGGGCTCGAGGGCCGGGGCCAGCAGTCCTACGATCCGGTCGAGCATGACCGGGACGTGTCGCTCGGCGCCGGTCACATCGATCCCGATGCTGTGACTCGGAGTGGCATGTCTCGACCCTTTGTTCAGCGGGACTCGCGCCGCCAGGTTTCAACCCGAGATCCTCGTCTTCGCCTACCTGGCACCGGGGAAGGTGTGCCAGGGAGCCGGACCTGCGGGTTGAAGCCTCACCGCACGAGTCGTGATTGCCGTGTGGTTGTCGTACGTTCTGGGCCTGCCCTCACAGGCCGGGAAAGCCCTCGTCGTTCATCTCGGCGAACGCCGACTCCTGCCGTACGGAGTACGCGTGCCAGGACGCTGCGTCCCAGACCTCGACGCGGTTGATGGCCCCGACCACGACGCAGTCCTTGTCCAGGCCGGCGTAGCCCCGCAGATGCGGGGGGATGGTGATCCGGCCCTGCTTGTCGGGGATCTCGTCCGAGGCCCCCGACGCCAACATCCGCTGGTAGTCGCGGACCTGCTTGTTGCTCGACGGCGCGTTGCGCAGGGCCTGCGTCTGCTCCACGAAGGCGGCCAGCGGCCAGATGGCCAGACAGCGGTCCTGACCTCTGGTGATCACCAGGCCCTCCGCCAACTCGTCGCGGAACTTCGCCGGCAGGATCAACCGACCCTTCTCGTCCAGCCGCGGGGTGTGGGTGCCCAGAAACATCTGCCCACCTCCCGTCTCGCCGCACTTTCCACCCCTAGTGTTCCCGATTGCTCCACTTTCCGCCACTGTACTCCACTTTCCCCCACCCGCCCTCCGAAACTCCCCCTAACCCGTCACTTCTTCGGCGGTTTGGGCGTCCGACCTCGGGGGCCCCAGGGCGCCGGCGGAATGACGGGGCAGATCGAGGGCGGGGGTTCGGGCGGAGCACGTAGGGTAAGGGCCAACTCCTGCGCGCCGACCGGGCCGCATCGGAGTCGCGGTCTGGACACGGAGGGACAGTTGAGTCTGAGGTATCAGGCCGGCGTGGCCACGAGCTACTCGCTCGGTGACGTGGTGCAGATCATGGGCAAGGTCCGCCAAGCCATCGAGAGTGTGATCGAGGGCAAGCGCGACTCGATCGATCTCGCCCTGACCGTGCTGCTCGCCGAAGGCCACCTCCTCGTCGAGGACGTTCCCGGAGTCGGAAAGACCATGCTGGCCAAGTCCCTGGGGCGGTCGATCGCCTGCTCCGTGCGCCGGATCCAGTTCACTCCTGACCTGCTTCCCTCCGACATCACGGGTGTCTCGGTGTTCAACCAGGAGACCCGCGACTTCGACTTCAAGCCAGGCGGCATCTTCGCCAACATCGTGGTCGGAGACGAGATCAACCGGGCGTCTCCCAAGACGCAGTCGGCGATGCTGGAGTCGATGGAGGAACGCCAGGTCAGCGTCGATGGCACCACGTACGTGCTCGAGGCTCCGTTCATGGTGGTGGCCACCCAGAACCCGATCGAGATGGAGGGCACCTATCCCCTCCCCGAGGCGCAACGCGACCGATTCATGGCCCGGATCGAGATGGGCTATCCGACGCCCAACGCCGAGTTGGACATGCTCGAGTCCCACGGTTCGTCCGACCCGCTGAACGACCTCGAGCCGGTAACCGACGGCGAGACCATCGGAGGCCTGATCGAGGCGGTGAAAACGGTCTACGTCAGCCCGGCCGTGAAGCACTACCTGGTTCAGGTGGTCAACGCGACCCGGAACTCGCGCGACCTGCGGCTGGGCGCGTCGCCGCGGGCCACCCTGCAGTTGCTCCGTGCGGGCCGGGCCCACGCAGCGCTGGCCGGGCGTGATTACGTCAGCCCCGACGACATCTCCATGCTGGCCCCGTTCGTCCTCGCCCACCGGGTGCTGCCGTCGACCGACGCTCAGCTGGCGCGGCGCACGGTGAGCGAGATCGTGGGGGCGGCGGTGTCCTCGGTCCATATCCCTGACCGCCGGTAGGCCGACGTGCGAGCGATCTGGCAGCTGTTCACCGGCCGTGGCCGGTTCTTCCTCCTCGGTGGCCTCGCGGTTCTGCTGATCGCCATGTCGGCCGGGCAACGCGACGTGATGCGGATCGGCTTGCTGCTGGCGATCCTCCCGGTGGTCGCCGCGATCCTGGTGGCCCGGGCCCGGCTGCGGATGACCTGCGAGCGGGCGGTGGAGCCGGCTCGGGTGCCGCTCGGTTCACCGATGCGCGGCCGGATCACCCTCGGCCAGGACGGATTGCTGCCGGCCGCGATCTTGCTGCTGGAGGACGCCGTACCCCACGACCTGGGCAACCGCCCGCGGTTCGTCGTGGACCGTACGTCGACCAGTTGGCGCCGCGAGATCGAGTATCCCCTGCTCGGCCGGGTCCGCGGACGGTTCCGGACCGGCCCGCTGATGGTGCGGACCACCGATCCGTTCGGACTGGTCCGACTGGACCGGCGCTTCGTGGCCACCTCCGAAGTCATGGTCACTCCGCGGATCGAGCCACTCCCGACCATGCGGTCCGCCGGCGGAGCCGGCAGTACCGGTGAGGCCCGCCCGCACCGGATCGGCGTCGTCGGGCAGGACGACGCCCTGGTCCGGGAGTACCGCAGCGGCGACGACCGGCGGCGCATCCACTGGCGGTCCACCGCTCGGATGGGCGATCTGATGGTCCGCCGGGAGGAGCAGGCCTGGGATCCGAGCGCAAGTCTGATCTTGGATTCCCGGGTGTCCGCGCACGCCGGCCGCGGGATGCACAACTCGATCGAATGGGCCATCTCTGCGGCTGCGTCCGTCGCCCTGCATTTCCTGGAGGACGGTTTCAGCGTGGAGATCTACGAAGCCGACGGGCCGCTGCACATCAGCGGCAGCTCCGGCCAGCACAGTTCCACCTCGGCCGAGCTCGTCGTCAACCGGCTGACCGATCTTCGAGCGCGGACCACGACCACGCTGCACTACGCCGTAGAGACGGCTTCCATCGACCGGCCCGGCCAGCTGGTGGTGGCGGTCCTGGGGCGGCTGACTCCACAGGATGCTGACTCCCTGCTGCGGGTTCGACGCAATCGGGCCCAGGGCCTGGCTTTCGTGCTCGACGTGGACTCCTTCGCCGACGAGCCCGTCGGTGAGCGGGTCCGCGCCCAGCACGAGCTCGCCACCAAGATCCTTCGCGACAACCAGTGGCGGGTCATCGAGGTGACCCGGGGGATGAGTGTCGCCGAAGCCTGGATCGGGCTGGACCAGTTGGGAGCGGCGGCCTGATGCGAGCCAGTGACCGGCTGATCGTCGCTTCGGTGGTCGCAGTTTTCCTGGCCACCTTCACCCTCACGCCGCTGACCAGCGACGGCGGTTTCCTGGGGACCAGCTGGTTGCTGATCGCGCTCTTGGCGGCCGTCGCCTTCGGGCTGCGTCGGCTCCGCTTCGGCGCCGGCTCGGTGCTGCTGGTTCAGCTGGTGATTCTCGCCGGCTTCCTGTTCGCGCTGAGCACCAGCATGCCCTCCTCCTCCGATGAGCCCTGGTTCGCCCAATACGTCACGCTCTGGCAGCAGGGCATCGAACACATGCAGACCCAGGCTGCGCCGATGGAGCCCAACGACGGCATCACGGTGATCCTCGTGAGCGTGATCGGGGTGATCATGATCATCACCGACCTGCTGGTGTCGGGCCTGGCCCGACCGATGTGGGGCATCGCACCGCCGCTGACCCTCTTCCTGGTGCCGGCGATCGGGTTGGGTACCGACACCGGCGTGGCGAGCTTCCTCGCCATCGCTTTGGGTTACCTCGGGATCCTGATCGCTCAGGGTCTGAACTCGACGGCCCGTTGGACGCGAGGCCTCTCCCGAGATTCCGGAGCTGGGCCGGGCGCTGGCGGCGCAGTCGTGTGGCGCTCGGCGGCCCTGATCGGACTACCGGCGCTGGTCGGCACCCTGATCCTCGGTCTCGCCCTGCCCACGCTCGCGCTCCCCGGTTTCGGCTTCGGGAGCGGACCCGGCGGCGGGGGGCGGCTGCAGCTGACCGACCCGACGCTGGATCTGCGCCGCAATCTGAACCAGCCGAGCGACGCCGTGGTCATCCAGTACCAAACCGATCAGCCCGGCGGCATGTATCTGCGGATGGCTTCGTTGCCCGAGCTGAACGCCTCGGGCTGGCGCAACGTACCGATGCAGCTGTCCAGCGGCGGCACGCTCCCGGCCATCCCGGGCCTGGACGGCGAACCGAGTGAGCGGCGGGAGAGCACCATCCGGGTGCTCGATTTCCGCTCGGAGTACCTGCCGCTCCCCTACGCCCCGCGCAGCTTCTCCGCACCCGGAGAGTGGGCGTACGACCCCAACTCGCTGGTCGTGCTGGCCGGGGCTGGTGGCGGCCGCACCAACGCCATCCGCAACCTGACCTATTCGGTCCAAAGCGTCGACATCGCCCCGGATCCGGTGGATCTGACCAACGCCCTGGCCGGCAACCCGGCCGATGTGGGGATCACCAACGTCATCCCGCAGGGGTTCCCGGAGTCGATCACCGCTTTGACCGAGCGGGTGACCGCCGATGGCGACACGCCGATGCGCAAGGCAGCACTCATTCAGGCCTTTCTGCGCAGTCGGGCCTTCACGTACAGCACGGAACCACTGCCCGGCAGCGGTTTCCAGGCCCTGGAGAACTTCCTGATCGAGGATCGGCGCGGCTACTGCGAGCAGTTCGCCGGGGCGATGGCCGCGATGGCCCGGGTCCTCAAGATCCCGTCCCGGGTGGCCGTCGGCTTCCTGCCCGGGGAGCGGCGGGGGGACACCTGGGAGGTGTCGATCCGTGACATGCACGCCTGGCCGGAGCTCTACTTCGCCGGCTACGGCTGGGTCCGGTTCGAGCCGACCCCGTCCGGGGTGACCGGGACCGCGCCCTCGTGGACCGTCCCGGCTGACGACTCGCCGGACGATACGCCGTCCGACGCCCCGTCCGACCTGCCGAGTGCCGCTGACCCATCCGTCTCGGCGGCCCCGTCGGCTCTCCCGAGTGCGGGACCGACCGACGGTGCGGCGGGCACCGGCATCGACTGGGTCCGGACCTTGGTCGTCACCGCGATCGGACTGTTGGTCCTCATGATCCTGGCGGCCCCCGCGACGATCCGGGTCCGGCGGCGCAGCTCCCGGCTCAACGCCGAAGGGGAACCCGCAGAGCAGGTGGAGTCGGCGTGGGCCGAGATCCGGGACACCGTGGTGGACTACGGCGGGTCGTGGCCCGCTGGGTCACCCCGGGCGATCGGCTCCGAGGTCGCCGACGGGCTCGAACAACCGGAATCGGTCAGCATGGGTCAGATCGCCACGCTGGTCGAGCGCTCCCGCTACGCCCGTTCGGTCGAGTTGTCCGAGACCGGCACCGACCTGCCGACGATGACCAGCGACATCCGCCGGGGCATCGCTGCCCCGCGCTCTCGATGGCGTCGGATACGGGCCGTGGTCTTCCCGCGGTCGGTGTTCCCCCGACCGTTCTGGCGTAGCGTCTTCCGCCGCAAGGGCTGACTGGGGCGCTCGTGCAGCGGGGTTCAGAAGCCGGATTCGTCCCGGCGCCGCTTCCAGCGCTCTTCCATTTTGTCCATGAAGCCTTGGCCGTCGGTTCCGCCGGAGGACTGCGGCGCACGGGGCCGGCTGGGCGGCTTCTTCGCGTCGGGGCCGGTACCGACGTGCTGCCAGGAGTAGATGGCGGTGACCGCCGCGGCCACCATGATCACGAAACCAACCACACTCAGGAAGAGGTAGGTCGACATCCCGGCGATCAAGAGCGCGAGACCGACGAAGAAGCCGACACCGGCAATTGCTGCCCGGCGGCGATGGACGCGCCGGACACCTGTGCCGCGAAGCGTGTTGACAAGCTTCGGATCTTCGGCGGCGAGCGCTGCTTCCATCTGCTCGAGAAGCCGTTGCTCCTCGTCTGAGAGGGCCACTGGCCACCTCCCCGCAATGTCGTGTTTCCGGCGACCGGCAACGGCTGTCGTCTGTGAGATTGCGCCACCCCGGTGATGACAGCCTCGTACAGCAGATTCGCACGTCACTGATCTCGCCCTGGGTGGGCGATCTGCGCTCAGTCTAGGCGGACGCCGTGCCAGAAGAAACCCAAAGTTGTCAAAGATCCCCGACTCGTTATCCACAGCACCTTCGATGTTCACCCGGCGACACCCCGGAACGGCCCTCGCTGGGCACACCCGACCCGTGCGTTTCCCATCTCGAGCGGTGTGACGCGAGCCTGGAGGCGCCTTCTCGGCGTGTCCTGCAGCCTGAGCTGGATAACGAACGGAGGGTCCTCCTGTGGACGGCGCCCTAGGTGCGCCGAGTCAGGATCGCCCGCTGGACGGCGGCCGGCCCGAAGCGGCCGACCGCAGTGTCGACGGCCTGCTCAGCCTCCGGCCAGCCACGTTCGGGGTCGGTCAGCCGGGGCTGCCGGTACGCGCGTTCGATGCCGACCAGTCCCTCGACCCGTACCCCGACCCGGCGGATCCGGGCCCGGTCCAGACCGAGCCGTTCGTACAGGGCGAGTGCGCCGGCGTAGATCTCGTCGGTCACGTCGGTCGCCGTGGGCAGGGTGGCCGAACGGGTCAGCTCGGTGAAGTCGGCGAAGCGTACGGACAGGGTGATCGTGCGTCCGACCATCCGCTGCTTCCGCATCCGCCGGGCGGTGCGATCGGCCATCCGGAGCAGTTCCCGGCGGACCACCTGGGGGTCGTCGGTGTCCCGGCCGAAGGTCTCCTGCGAGCCCACGCTGTGCTCCGGTTCGGAGTTGACCACGCGCTGGCCGTCCCGTCCCCAGGCGAGGTGGTGCAGGCCCGAGCCGGCGTGCGGCCCGAACGCGCGGCGCAAGGTGTTGCGTGGGGTGTGGGCCAGATCCCCCACCGTGAACAGCCCCAGCCGGTTGAGCCGCTCGGTGGTGGCCGGTCCGACGCCGAACATCGCCTGCACAGGCAACGGATGCAGGAACTCGACGACCCCGGACGCCGGCACCTCGACCAATCCGTCCGGTTTCGCCTGACGGGAGGCGATCTTGGCGATGAACTTGTTGGGCCCGATGCCGACCGAGCACGTGATCTGCTGTTCGTCGGCTACCACCGCCCGTACGTACTCGCCGATCATGGCCGGGGGTCCGAACATCCGGACCGAGCCGGTGACGTCCAGGTACGCCTCGTCGATGGAGGCCGCCTCGACCACCGAGGAGATCGACCGGAACACCTCGACGATGCCTTTGGACACCGCGGTGTAGGCGTCGAAATCCGGCCGCAGGAAGGTGGCCCTGGGGGCGAGCCGGCGCGCCTGGGTCGAGGAGATGCCCGATCGGACCCCGGCGGCTCGCGCCTCGTAGCTGGCCGAGAGCACCACCCCCCGCGGGGAGCCGCCGACGATCACCGGAGTCCCCCTCAACTCCGGCCGGTTGCGCAATTCGACCGAGACGTAGAAGGCGTCCATGTCCACGTGCATGACGACGCGCGGAAGGGGCTCGGGCACGTCATAATCGTACATGTGTTCGATGCCCCGGGCTAGGACCGCTCCGCCCACACGTGCAGTTGCGGAGCCATCGCCCGGAAGGCGACATCGGTGCTGATCTCGCGCTCGAGCGCGAGGAGTTCGTCGTGGGCCCGGGCGTCGGCGTCGACCACCGCCGAGGGAACGTGATCGGCGACCGCCCCGATCCCGTGCAACTCGCGGACCACGAAGCCGGCGCCGGCGACCAGGGCGAGGATCCGTTCCTGGTCGAAGGTGTCGGTCGCGTACGTGCGACGGGCCTGGTCGATGTGACCGAGGAGGGCCTGCACCAGCACGGTGGCCTGTCGTTGGGACACGAGCAGACTGATCAGGCCGCCCGGCCTCAGCGCGGTCGCCATGGCGGCCAGCGCCGCCGGCGGCGAATCGACCACCTCGAGCACCCGGTGGCAGACCACGACATCGATCGCGGCCGGACCGACGATGTCCACCAGGCCGGCGGCGTCACCCTGGCGGGCCGCGATCTGACCGGCCACTCCAGCCTCGGCGGTGCGCCGGTCCAGCGAAGCGAGCGCGTCCGGACTCGGATCGACGACCGTGACCCGATGGCCGAGGGCCGCCAGTTCGGTGGCCAGGACGCCGGTACCGCCGCCTACATCCGCGACATCCAGGGACCGACCGGCGGCTAAATCCGTCAGTTGGCGGCTCAGCAGTTCACGCAGCAAGGTGGCGGAGATCGAGCGGCGCCGGCGCACCTCGGCCATCCTCACCTCCCGCAACTCCTCGGCCCAAGCAGATGCGACGCTACCGCTAGCGGCCCGAGCTGCCCGGGCTGGTGTGCCACAGCTTGCCGACCGGGTCGGGCGGGCGTACGTCGGCGTACGGCGACTGACGGAAACCGCTCGGGTGCACCAGCACGCGGGTCGGACCCGGCCCGGTGTCGGTCGAGGGCGGGTCGACGATGGCCGCCCGAACCGCGGCCAGGGCATCCTCCGGACGACCGGTCGCGTCCAGCGCGGTGCGCCAGCGGTCCAGCAACCCGGCCAGATCCCAGGCTCCGGTGGCCCGCAGCGAGACGCCTCGTGGTCCCGTCCGGCGCAGGATTCCGCGCACCAGGAGCAACCAGCAGTCGAAGACGGTGCCGGCGTAGGGACCCTGGACGCTGTCGAAGAACGTCGCGTCGACCGGACCGGTGCTGTCGTCGAGGGTGAGAAAGATGACCCGGCGGCCGGACCGCACCGGTGGGGTCTGGGTGGCCACCTTCACTCCGGCGACCAGCAGCTCGCTCCGGCTGCGGCGGCGCAGCAACTCGGCGGAGAACGTGACCCCCAGGGCCCGCAGCAGCGGCAGGTAGTCGCCGACGATGTGTTCGCTCGCGTCGAGGCCCAGGATGTCGAGTTCGCTGCGGACCCGTTCGGTGACGCTCAATTCCGGCAGACCGGTGGCCACCAGTTCGCCGTCACCGGTGAGGCCGATATCCAGCGGGAGCTGGATCTCCGGAGCCTTCGGCTGCTGGGGCGTAGCCGCCTGGGCCCGAGCCTGGTCGCGAGGATCGACCTGCTCGGAGTTGCGCTTCGGGCCCCCCGCTCGGCCCCGGGCCGCGACGCGTCGCTCGACCCGGTCGGCTCGGCCGAGATCCGCGACGGCCAGCAGCAGATCCCGGGTGGTGAGCCGGCCGCGAGAGGACAGGGTCGAGCGATCGGGGCTGAGGTCGTAGATGGCGTCGAAGGCCCCCGCGAGGATCAGTCGCTCGGCGATGGGCTGGGAGACCCGGGCGCGGCTCCAGAAGTCGGGCAACGACTGGTAGGGCTGCCCGGCGACGATGCGGGCGATCTCCGTCTGGCTGATGCCGCGCACGTCGGAGAGCGACAGCCGGATACCGTAGCCGCTCCCCTCGCTCGCACCGGCCTCCCGCTCCACCGCGTACGCGGCTCGACTGGCGTTCACGTCCAGCCCCCGCACGCCAACCCCGAAGCGCCGAGCCTCGTCCAGGATCAGCCGCTTCGGATACATCCCCGGATCGTGGGTCAGGACACCGGCCAGGAAGTGGGCCGGATAGTGCGCCTTGAGCCAAGCCGACTGGAAGGTCGTGAGGGCGAAGGCGGCGGCGTGGGCCTTGCAGAAGCCGAAGGAGGCGAAGGCTCGCAGCACCGCCATGCTCTGCTCGACCTCGGCCGGCTCGAAGTCCTGCTCGTCGGCCCGAGACCGGATCCAGCCGGCGACCTCGTCGGCCCGCTCGCGGTCGCCGAGTGCGCGCCGCAGCTCCTCGGCCTCATCGGCCGACCGGCCGGTCAGGGTTGCGATGATGCGGATGACCTGCTCGTGGAAGACGACCACCCCAGAGGTCTCGGCGACATGCTGAGCAAGCCTCGGCGGCAGGGACCTACGCACCGCCCACCCGTGCCGGGCCTCCAGGAACGGCACGATCATGTCACTCTGCACCGGCCCGGGCCGGAAGAGCGAGATGTCGATCACCAGGTCGTTGAACGTCTCGGGAGCGAACTTGCCGACCAGCTCCCGTTGACCCGGCGACTCGATCTGGAAACAGCCCAGCGTCTGCGCCCGCCGGATCAACTCGAAGGTCGGTTCATCCCGCAGCGGCAGGGTCTCCAGTTCGATCACGGCGTCCTCGGTCCGGCGGATCTCGGCCAGCGCATGGGCCATGGCCGACTGCATCCGGATCCCGAGCACGTCGAGCTTGAGCAGCCCCAACACCTCGACGTCGTCCTTGTCGAACTGACTCATCGGGAAGCCGGCGAAGCTCGCCTCCACCGGGGTGCGATCAAGCAGGGTCAGGTCGCTGAGCAGCACTCCGCACGGATGCAGGGCGATGTGACGGGGCAGCCCGTCCAGGGACTCCACCAGGTCGAACAGCAGATCCAACCGGCGCTCGGCGAGACCCATCGACCGCAGTTCCGGCAGGTCTCGCAGGGCGCGGCGGGCGTCGCGGGCCCGCAGGTGCGGAAAGGCCTTGGCGATGGCGTCGATCTCCGACGGCGGCAGACTGAGCGCGGCCCCGACGTCACGGACGGCGTGCCGGACCCGGTAGGTTTCGAGCATGGCGACGCACGCCACCCGCCGGCCGCCGAACCGCGCCAAGATCGTCTCGTAGACCTCGGTCCGGCGTTCGGACTCCACGTCCAGGTCGATGTCGGGCAAGGTCCGCCGGTGGACCGACAAGAACCGTTCCATCAGCAGGCCGAGCTCCAACGGCTCGACGTGGGAAATCCCGAGGACATAGTTGATCAAGCTGCCGGCCCCGGAGCCGCGGGCGGCACAGCGGATGCCGCGCGCGGCGATGAGATCGACGATGTCGGCCACGGTGAGGAAGTACGAGGCGAACCCGAGCCGATCGACGACGGCCAGCTCCTCACCGAGACGTTCGGCGCGTCGCCGGGCAGCGGCGCCGCGTTCGAGATCGCCGTATCGGCGCTGCACGCCGAGCTCGCAGCGTTCCCGAAGCACCGCCATCGACGCCGCCCGGCCCTCGGCCGTGTGCTGACCCAGCATTCGGCCCTGCCCGCCGGACACCATCAGTTCCGGCAAATGGGGAAAGCCCAGGCCGAGATCCGCTTCGGGATCCAGCACGCAGCTCAGCGCGACCGCGCGGGTCGCCGCGATCAGCCGGCGACCTCCTCGCTCCCCCCGGCCCGAGCGCTGGGCCACCTCGTCGGCGAGCAACTGCATCTCCTTGCCGGACTTCAGGTAGGCCTCGGCGTTGCCCTGGTCGACGTGCCGGCGGTCCAGGGCGACCAGCCGGCGGGATGCATCGAGCACGTCGACGGTCGGAGCGAGCCAGCGATCAGCCATCCGGACGGCGTTGCTCAGCACCGCGGGCACTCCACACCGGTCGGCCAAGGCCAACATCCGGGCCGCCTGGGTCAGGGATCCGGCGCCAACACCGCCTCGGCGCTGGTGGGTGATCGCGACCACGAGTCGGCCGGGGTCGACCAATGTGGTCCAGCGCCGGATCGCGACCTCCGCCCGGTCCAGTCGACCCGACGCGACGGCGGCGCCCAGATCGGAATCGGCGCCGAGCAGGACACGCAGGTGCCCGTGCGCGGCCGCCTCGGCGATGCTCTCCGGCGTGGCCGCCGGGTGTCCCCGATCACCGCCCAGGTGGCTGGCGGATATCAGCCGGCAAAGCAGGGCCCAACCCTGGCCGTCTTGCGCCAGTACGCAAACCCGGGGCCCGCCGCTCTCCCGGCGGGCACCACCCCGTACGGGCGTGCGAAGCCCTGTGGACCGGCTTCGGCCGGGTGCTCCCGGCGTGGCCAGGGCGAGATCGACCCCGACGATGGGCCCGATCCGGAACCGCCGGCACGCCTGGACGAAGCGCACCGCCCCGTACAGGCCGTCCCGATCGGTCAGCCCGAGCAGGTCCATCTCGTATTCGGCGGCGCGTTCGGCGAGGATCTCGGGCGGCGAGGCGCCGTAGCGCAGCGAGTAGGCCGAGGCGACTCGCAGGTGGACGAATGGATCGCTCACGAACAGAGCTCGCTAGGTCGACGGCGCGTCAGTCGATGACGGTCCGCAACCGCCATTCGCCCGAGGCATGGGCCAATTCGCAGACGCCGTGATCCGCGGACCGCCCCGGAGCAGCGACCACCCGCCAGACTTCCTGCTCGGCGAGCAGGTCGCCGCGTGGACCGGGATCTGAGTCCTCACCGCGGACGGCCCGGGCGGCCCGGCCGTCCCACCAGTCCCCCGTCTCCAGCCAGCGATCCTCGATCGCCCGGACCAGCCAGAGCCGGTTGCGCCAGAGGAACTGGGCCGGGGCCTCCTGCCCCGCCACCAGTCCCGGCTTGACCTCGATGGGTTCGTTGTAACGGCGCACGGCAGGCTCCAGCCACTGGGGGACGGGTGAGGATCGAGCGCGCAGCCGCCGACGATCCGAGGCGATGGCCGCCCCGGCGCGGATGGGGGTCGAGTCCATCCGCACCGAGGCTCGCTCGCGACGCGTGCCGCGAGCACTGCGCCGAAGCTCGAACTATCGCGTTCCGGGCCCTTCCCCAAGTGCCGAATCGAACGCTCGTTCGAACCAAGACCACTGTACATCGGCCTACCGACAGTTCGTCAAGCCCGGATCCCCTGGCGGGTCGGAGTCAGCTCCCCCAGCCCATCGGGAAGACCTCGAAGGCGGTCGCCAGCGGTACGCCGAGGCGGGTGCCGGTCGGTCGCGCGGCGCCCTCCAGGAACTCGCGCGGGTCGAAGAACTCCCAGCCCAATCCTTCGATGTAGGCCCCGTGAGCTTCGAGGGAGGCGACCCCCCGGTCGAAGGTGGCCGTCGTGTCGACGGCGTGTTCGGACCGCGGCGAACTGGCCGCCCAGACCGCGGTGACCCCACCCCACGGCTCTATGCCACTCCCCAGTTGCTCGGGGAACACCCAGCGATTGCCCGCGTCGCGGACCGCGTCGAGACTGGCCTTCCCGACGGCGATGTGATCGGCCTGGTTGAGGTTCTTGCCGCCCCAGGTGTCGCGGAAATTGTTGGTGATCACGATCTCCGGACGGTGCCGCCGCACGACCGCACAGATGGCTCTGCGCAGCGGCACCCCGTACTCGAGGATGCCGTCCGGCAGCCCGAGGAAGTCGACGACTTCGACACCCACGATCCGGGCCGACTCGATCTGCTCGCGCTCCCGGAGAGTCCGGCACTCGACCGGATCCAGTGCGTCGATGCCCGCCTCACCACTGGTCACCATGGCGTAGATCACCGTCTTGCCCTGATCCGTCCACCGCGCGATGGCAGCCGCCGTCCCGAACTCCAAATCGTCGGGGTGGGCCACCACACAGAGGGCCCGCTGCCAGGACTCATCGACCGGTTCGAGTTCAGCCACGGCCTCAGCCTAGGGGTGCACCGGCGCCGGGCGCCGCGGTTCAGTGCGGCATCTCCCACGGCACACTCGGTAGCACCGCCCCGGTCTCCAGCAGCGACTTCAGGTTCGACAGCACTGCCGGCCACCCGGCCGCGTTCTCGGCCCGATCCGCCTCGTCGACGAAGTTCTGACTCGTCACCGTCAGGCGGACGATGTCACCGTACGGTTCGATGTCGAAGGTGACCCGGTTGGCCTCCCCGACCGCATCCGCCCCAGCGTCCGATCCCGGTTCGGACCAGGTGGTGACCAGCCGAGTCGGCGGTGAACTCTCCAGCACCAGGCCCACCACATCGGATTGGCCGCTCCCGTCGGTCCGCTGGTGCTCCCAGCGAGACCCCGGTTGCCAGTCCGAGACGTTGCGGTGACCCCAGTACTGCCCACTCAACTCGGGGTCGGTCAGCGCCTCCCACACCCGCGCCGGAGTGGCCCGAATGTAGATCACGTAGACGAATTCCGGCTGGTCGGTCATGATCTCCTCCGCTTGTCGTTGCTCGGCTCGCCTCTTGACTGCCGCGAGCAGTGCCAGCCGCTGCGGCTCGAACTTTCCCATCCAGCGCTCGCGGATCTCCTCCAACGGCACCGGGTTGAGGTAGTGCAGCTTGCTCCGCCCCCGCCAGAGCGTGCTGATCAGGTTCGCGGCCTCCAGGATCGCCAGGTGCTGCGAGGCGGACTGCCGGGTCATTGTTACCGCCGCGCACAGCTCGCTCAACGTCTGGCCGTTGCGCTCGTACAGGCGATCCAGGAGCTTGCGTCGGGTCAGATCGGCCAAGGCCCTGAATACGGGATCCAGTTCGTCGTCCGGGTTCGAACCCACACCCGACCTTATGCAGGCAAATACCTGCATGTCAATCCCGGCGACGCCCCATCGCCCTACCCGAGACGAGTGATCCCGGCGACGACGATGACCACCCCGGCGAAGATCATGACGATCATCGTCACCACCCGCCGGTTCCGCACCAGCCAATCGCTGGTCGCCGTCAACCGCGGTTGCATCTGGTCGGGCGCCGCCAGGGTGGCGACGATCGGACCGGCAACCGTGGACGTAGCCACGACCAGATAGAGCGCCACCACGATGAGGGCGGCCGCCGGACGCAGTGACTCCCCGGCCACCGCCAGCCCCGCCGCCGCCGCCAGCAGCAGACCCTTCGGACGGAAGTTCAGCACCAGAGCGGAACCGAATGAGCCCAACGGACCCATCGAGCCCACGCGGTCCAGCCACGAGGGAGTCTCGCGAGGCTGATCCGGGGCCGCGCGGCGCCAGCTGTACGCCGCCAGCAGCAAGACCAGGACTCCGACGGCGATCTCGGCGATGCCGATGGCCACATTCGGAGCCCGGCTCGGGCCGATGGGCAGCACCCGAGCGCTCAACACGCCGGCTGTGACGACGGCCGCCATGCCGAGAACCCAGCCGATCAGAAACGGCAGCGCGGAGCGGTCGCGGTTCGGCGACAGCAAGATCACGATCGTCGCAGTGATCGGGATCGAGCTGATGGCCGCCGCCACCGCGATGGGCAGCAGATGCCCGAGCACCGACAACACAGAATCTGGCCTCTCTGGTGGCGTGAGGCGATCTTCTCAGTTCGGGGCCGCCTCGTCGTCGAGGCGGGCATAGTTCAGTCATGGCAACATCGGCGTCGGAGTTCGATCTCGAGCGCTTCGTGACGGCCCAGGACCAGGGCGGCACGTATGCGCACGCCCTGGACGAGCTGCGCCGCGGTCGCAAGACCAGCCACTGGATGTGGTTCGTGTTCCCCCAGATCGCGGGCCTCGGCAGCAGCCCGACCTCCCGGTACTTCGCGATCTCGTCTCTGGCCGAGGCGCAGGCGTATCTGAGCCATCCCGTGCTCGGACCGCGATTGTTGGAGTCAGCGCAGGTGGTGGCCGAGACCGAAGGACGTACCTGCACCGAGATCTTCGGTGGGATCGACGCCCGGAAACTACGCTCCTCGATGACCTTGTTCGCTCGCGCCGATCCCGCCCGACCGGTGTTCCGGCGGGTGCTCGATCGTTACTTCGACGGGCGGTCCGATCCGGCCACCGACGAGCGCCTGGATGAACCCAGGACCTAGAATCGCGGCATGGCCGACCGGCTCAGCCGCCTGCTCCGGAGTTTGATCTTCGGGTCGCCGCCGGCTGGGGTCGAGCTGATCGACGCCGGCCCACCACCGAGCGTCGCCGACCAGCACCGGGCGCTGCGCAAGATCGCGGCCGAGGCGGTGATCTTGCAGGACGAGGCCGAGGACGTGCTTCGGCGCGTACGGTGCCGGGACCCGCTCGGTCAGGTGGCACCACGGGCCGGTCCCCTCGTCCACCGCTTCTTCCGGCTGCGGGACCGATTGCCCGACCACTGTGATGATCGTGGCGACGAACGGCTACGCGCCACCCTGGACGTGATCCTGCACCACCACGCGATGCTGGTGGCCACGGCCTTGGACCTGCTGGCCTACGAGTGGCGCTCGGAGAACGTCGCGCGTCAGGTCGAGTCGCTGGACGGACTCGGCGCACCCGGTCGGCGCCTCGATGACGTGTACTCGGAGCTTGCTCGGGATTGACCCGGTTCGGCCCTCAGCCGGATTCGGCGGCTCGGTCGGTGTGGCCCAGGTCGCGGCCCGGCGCCACCCGATCGCGGACCAGGCGCTTGAGCGGTCCGACCTCGGGAAATCCGCCGTCGACCTTCCGATCCCAGACGAGCTCGTCGTCGATGGCCACCGTGAACACGCCCCCGGTGCCCGGCACCAGAGCGACCTCACCGATCTCGGTGGTGAACGTGGTCAACAGCTCCTGCGCCACCCAGCCGGCCCGGAGCAGCCATCGGCACTGCGTGCAGTAGGTGATCCGGATCCGCGGCCCGGATTCCGGTGCGGCGTCCACCGCCTCGGTCGGTCCTCCCGTCAAAGCCGCAAGCCGCTCAGGTGCGGGGCGAGCTCGGCGGCTGCGACGTCTCCGTACGCACGGGCGAAACGCTCCGCGAAGGTGCCCGAGAATCGGTACTCCTGCGTGCCCACGACGGCGATCACGTAGCTGGAGAGCAGCGAACCGACCTGCGCGCAGCGCTCCGGCACCAGGCCCCAGGAGAGCCCGGCGATGAACCCGGCCCGGAAGGCATCCCCGACACCGGTCGGGTCCAACTTCGCCGTTTCCGGCGCGATGGGCACATCGACCGGATCCTCGCCCTTGACCTCGATCCGGGCCCCGCGCTTGCCCCGCGTCATCACCCGGACCCCCACCCGGGACACGATCTCGTCGTGGGGCCACCCGGTCTTCTGGCTGATCAGGGTGTCCTCGTAATCGTTGGAGAACAGGTAGTCGGCTCCGTCGATCAGCGAGATGATGTCGGGTCCGTCCAACCAGGCCATCTGCTGCGACGGGTCGGCGATGAAGCGGAAACCGCGGGCCCGGCATTCGTCGGTGTGCCGTTGCATCGCCTCCGGATCGTTCGGGGAGATGATCACCAGATCCAGGCCGCCGACCCGATCGGCGATCGGTTTGAGCTCGATCTGTCGCGCCTCGGCCATGGCACCGGTGTAGAAGGAACCGATCTGGGCGTTGTCGGCGTCGGTGGTGCACACGAACCGGGCGGTGTGCTTGGTCTCGGACACATGGATCGGCCAGGTCAGCACGCCGTGTCGATCCAGCCACGCCCGATACTCACCGAAGTCCTCACCCACCGCGCCGACCAGCAGCGGATGAAGTCCGAGCGCGGCCAACCCGAAGCAGATGTTGGGCGCGATGCCGCCGCGCTTGATCTGCAGATCCTCGACCAGGAAGCTCAGCGAGATCTTGTCCAGGTGCTCCACCACCAGCGACTCGGCGAATCGACCCGGAAAGGTCATCAGATGGTCCATCGCTATGGACCCGGTCACGGCGATCTGCACTTGTCAGAGCCTAACGGCTGAGGAGGGGTGGCCTCGCGGCTGCCCGTTTCCGCGCCGGTTAGCCTCCTTTCGTGCATCCGGTCCTGGTGGTGGGCGGCGGCCTGGCCGGTCTCGCGGCGGCGCTGCGGCTGGCGAAGGCCGGTCATCCGGTGCAGTTGTGGGAGGCCACGGACCGGTTGGGGGGCTGGGCGGCCCCGACCGCCTGGACCGGCGACCGACTCGTCGACGCCGCACCGGCGGTGATCGGCTTCCCGGCTCCCTGGCGCGACCTGTTCCGCAAGAGCGGTCGCGTTCTGGAGGCGGAACTGGCCCGCACCGGAGCTGCGTTGGTGGCCGCCGAGCCGGCCCGGTACGAGTTCGCCGACGGCAGCGAGTTGATCTTCCCCACCGACCGGGGCGAGCAGTACCTGACTCTGCGATCGCGGTACGGCCCCGGGGCGGCGGAGCGCTGGCGCGACACGCTGGACTGGCTGGACGACGTCTGGCAGACGGTTCGCCCCCTCGGGCTGGAGGCGGAGCTCACCGACCGCGCCCAGGTCACTCGAGCCGCCCGCACCCTGCTCCAGCCTCGGCTCAGCGTCGCCGATCTCGCCGATCGGATCGACCACCCGGCGCTGCGCGCCATGATCCGCGCCAGCGCCTACCGGCAGGGCTCCGTACCCGAAGAGACACCCGGTTGGGCCGCGGTCCCGCTCTCGGTGGAGCGCCGCTTCGGGCGGTGGACGGTGACCACGGCCGAGCCCGACCCGAGACAGCGGACCGGCCGGACGTCGACGCTGCTCGAGGCGTTGATCGACCGGCTCGAGGTCCGCAAGGTCGACGTCCGGCTCGACCACCGGGTGACCCACATCGCCCCCGGGTCGGACGCCATCCAGATCCGGACCACCGGCGGGTCCGAGGCGCGCGCGACCGCCGTCATCTTCACCGGGGATCCGTGGCAGCTGACCGGACTCGTCCCCCACTCGGCCCTGAGACCGACGCGGCGGAACCTGCGCCGGCTCGAGCCTGCCCTGGCGCCTCGAATCAGCCACCGGGTCACCGATCACCCGTCCGAGACCGTGCACGAGACGGTGCGGCTCACGGATCAGGGCGTTCCGACCGTTCGGTATCGAAGGCCGGTGTCGGACGGAAGTGTGGAGAGCGTGCACGACTTCACGGCCACGCAGCCGGACCGCTCGGCCGGGATCCGCTGGCACGGCTACCGGAGCTGGTTCCGCCGGCCGCCGGTCAGGACCGAGGTGCCCGGGTTGTTTTTCGCCGGGCCGCACACCGCCGGCGGCAATGGGCTCGCCCCGACGGTCCTGTCCGGAGCCTTGGCCTCGTACGCCGCCCATGATCGGTCGAGTTGAAGCGCCGGGATCGAACGCTTGCCCGACGGAAATCCGTGAGAGGTCGCTAGGCGCTCCGGCCACCGTTACACTCAGATGTCCGTTTTCCGCCGAATAAGGATTTTCGTTCTTGACTCAGGCGCAACAACAGACCGACTCCAACGGAGACCGTTCTCGACCGGTCAGCATGGAAGGCGAGCTGGCGAAGGAGCAGGCGCACGTCGACCGGGTCTACCACCGACTCGAGGAGGCCACGCGCTCCGCTCAGCAGGTGGCCACGGCGGGGCGCGCGCTGTTCCAGTCCGACCGCTCGAGCTTCGTGCGGGAGGAGGACGGGACCGGTCTGTACGAACGTGACGTATTCGCCTTCCAGGCCGCCAAGCGGCTCGCCGTGTTGGACGCCGAGCACGACGGCCTGGTGTTCGGCCGGCTCGACCGGACCGACGGCGAGGTCCGCTACGTGGGCCGGATCGGGGTTCGCGACGCCGACTACGAACCGCTGGTCATCGACTGGCGCGCACGGGCCGCCGAGCCGTTCTATCGCGCGACGCCGAGCAACCCGATGCAGGTCGTCCGGCGCCGGGTCCTGCGCTGCGTCGGCAGCCAGGTCGTCGGGATCGAGGACGACCTGCTGGACTCCGAGTCCGACACCGACCTGGCCGTGCTCGGCGAGGGTGCGCTGCTGGCGGCCCTGAGTCGTGCTCGCGGCCACACCATGCGCGACATCGTCGCGACGATCCAGGCCGAGCAGGACGAGGCCATCCGCGCCCCGTACCAGGGCTTCACGATGATCTCGGGCGGACCCGGTACGGGCAAGACGGTGGTGGCGCTGCACCGGGCCGCCTTCCTGCTCTACTCGAACCGCCGCCGCTTCGAATCCGGTGGCGTCCTGGTGGTCGGCCCGAGCCGAGTGTTCATGAACTACATCGAGCGCGTCCTGCCCTCCTTGGGCGAGGACGCGGTCACCCTTCGCTCCATCGGATCGGTCGCCTCGGATGTCGTGAAACTGAGCGGGGAACGGGTCGACTCGGCACCGGCGGCCGCTGTCAAGGGCAGCCTGCGGATGGTCGGCGTGCTCAAGCGATTGGTGCAGGAGCCGTGGCAGCGGGTGCCGCTGGAGCTGAGTCTCACTCTGGTCGGCAACGTGCTGCGGCTGGACGCGACCGAGCTCTCCCGGATCAAGGCGGACGTCCTCGCCCACCACAAGCTCAACCAGAGCCGCGACGTCGCCGAAAAGGCCTTGCTCACCGCGCTCTGGCGCAAACGCCCCGAGAACCTGGACATGGAACGTGAGGAGTTCGACGAGCGGGTGTCCGACACGGCCGCCTTCGCCATGTTCAGCAACGCCTGGTGGCCGACCGTCAGCCCGCCCGATGCGTTGGCCCGCCTGGCCGACCCCGCCGTGGTGGCCCGGGTGGCCGGTTCGGAGCTCACCGAGTCCCAACAGCGCGTGCTCAGCGCCAGTTACCAGGGTCGGGACCGCGGCACCGACTGGACGGTCGCCGACGCCGCACTCCTCGACGAGCTCGCTCACCAGCTGGGTCCGGTACCCGAGCCGGAGGAGCAGGAGGTGTCCATGTTCCTGGACTCCGACAGCGAGGTCCAAGAACTGGTCACCACCATGGAACGCCTGGCCCCCGTACGGGAGGCCGACCCGTTCGGGTCGGCTCAGGACACGTTCGCCCACGTGCTGGTGGACGAGGCGCAGGACATCACACCGATGCAGTGGCGGATGCTGCGCCGACGCGGACCGAGCGCCAGCTGGACCGTCGTGGGCGATCCGGCGCAGTCGTCCTGGCCGGACCCGCGCGAGTCGGGTCGGGCCATCGCGGACCTGGTGGGCACTGCCCCGGTCCGTCGGTTCCGGATGAGCACCAATTACCGCAGCCCAGCCGAGGTGTTCGACCTCGCGGCCCGAGTGGTGGTGCAGGACTTCCCGGACGCCGATCTGCCGCGGGCGGTCCGTTCCACCGGTCACCAGCCGGAGCTCCGGACCATCCGGCCGCACCAGCTGGCGGCCGGCATGACGGCCGCCGCCCGCGACCTGCTGGACGCGGTCGACGGTACGGTCGGGGTGATCTGTCCCCCCTCACGAGTCGACGCTATGGGCGCGGCGCTCAGGGCCGCCGGGCTGACCGACGAGCGGCTGGTCGTGCTGACCGCGCTGCAGGCCAAAGGGCTGGAGTACGACGGCGTGCTGGTGGTGAGTCCCGACGACATCGTGGCGGAGTCGTCGGGCGGCCTGCGTACCCTCTACGTCGCCCTGACCCGACCCACGCAGCGGCTGACCACGATCGAGGAGATCAAGCCCGACTCATCGACCGCTGGATCCTGGCGAAAATCTCTCGCGTAGCCAGCGACCGATTCATGGTGATGAAGTGCAGCCCGGGGGCACCCCGGGCCAGCAGGCTCTCCGACAGCTCGGTGGCGAGGTCGATACCGACCTGACGGACCCGGGCGTCGTCGGCGCCGACCGCGTTCAGCCGGTCCGTCACCCTGCGCGGCAGGTCCGCGCCCGACAGGTCGGCGAACCGCTGGATCTGGGACAGCCGGGTCACCGGCATGATGCCCGGGATGATCGGCATCTCACAGCCCAGGGAGCGGACGCGGTCCACCAGGTCGAAGTACCGGTCGGCGGTGAAGAACAGCTGGGTGATCGCGAACCCGGCGCCGGCCCGGGCCTTCTCGGCCAGCACGCGTGCGTCCAGGACGGGATCGTGGCGCTCCGGATGCAGATCGGGGAACGCCGCCACCCCGATACAGAAGTCGCCGAGCTCACGGATCATCGCGACCAGCTCGGTGGCGTTGGCCAGTCCCTGGTCATGGCGCACCCAGGGCACCGTCGGGCCGCCGGGCATGTCCCCTCGGATCGCCAGCACGTGCCGGATGCCGGCGGCCGCGTACGAACCGATGACGGTCCGCAGCTGGTCCCGAGACTGACTGGCACAGGTCAGGTGGGCCATGGTTCGCAGCGTCGTGTGCCGGGCGATCGCCTCGGTCGCGTCGATGGTGCGCTCCCGGGTCGAGCCGCTGGCCCCGTAGGTCACCGAGACGAAGTCCGGGCCCAGCGACTCCAACTCCCGTACGGTCCGCCAGAGCTGACGTCCCTGCTCCTCGTCCTTCGGCGGAAACAGCTCGAACGAGAACAGCGGCCGCTCGCGTGCCTCCAGCAGTTCGACGATGGTCGGCGGGCGCACGCGCGAGTACAGAGTCTGTCCGGCCATTGACCAACCTTAATTGGTCGGGCCCCGCGGCATCCGTACGCTGCTCACGTGGCCGGCGACTTTCTCGACCCCGAGCGGCCGGCGTCGCCGGAGTTCCGCGCCCTGATCGACGCGCGGATCGCCGCCTTCCTCGACCGTCAAGCGCAGCGGTTGGCCGAGATCGGCCCGGAGTTGGCGCCGGTCTCGCGGCTGGCCCGGGAGCTGCTCGCGGGCGGGAAGCGGTTGCGACCGGCATTCTGTGCCGCCGGCTACCTGGCCGCCGCCGGGCAGCCGGACGAACCCGTCAGGGCGGGGCTGCTCGAGGCCGCCGCCAGCCTGGAACTGCTCCACGTCAGCGCCCTGGTACACGACGACGTCATGGACTCCTCCGATCTCCGCCGGGGCCAGCCGGCCGCCCACCGCCAGTTCGAGAGCCAGCACGCGACAGCGGGCTGGCTCGGGGACCCGGCCACGCACGGGCGGTCCGGGGCGATCCTGCTGGGTGACCTGCTGCTGATGTGGTCGGTGGAGATGCTCCGCGCGGCACCCCTACCGGCCGCCGCCCTCGCTGCCGGGGCCCCGATCGCGGAGGCGATGCGCACCGAGGTGACCGCCGGGCAATACCTCGACGTGCTGGCCCAGGCCCGACCCCTATCTGAGTCGCACGAGGATTCGCACGAGGATTCGCCGGGCGACCTACCCGAGATGTTGGCCCAGGTGGCCCGGGTCGTGGAGTTCAAATCCGCCCGGTACACGGTGCGGCGGCCGTGCCAGTTGGGCGCGGCCCTGGGCGCCGGCTCGGCCGGACTCCAAGCCTGCCTGGCCGCGTACGGCACCTCGCTCGGTCGGTCGTTCCAGTTCCGCGATGATCTGCTCGGGGTGTTCGGAGATCCAGCCGTGACGGGGAAGCCCGCCGGCGACGATCTGCGGGAGGGCAAGCGGACGGTACTGGTGGCCCAGGCGTACGCCCGCACCGATGCCCCCGGGCAGGATCTGCTGCGACGCAGGCTCGGCGACCCGGAGTTGGATCCGAGCGGGGTGGCGGAGCTGCGTCAGGTGATCATCGCGTCCGGCGCCCGCGAAGCGGTGGAACAGATGATCGACGACGGCTATGCGACCGCGATGGCGGCCCTGGGACAGGTGGACATGGCGGTGGAGGGGCGAACCGCGTTGACGGCCCTGGCCTCGGCGGCGGTACACCGGAGCGCGTAGCCGACCGACTCGTCAGCGCTCCCGTCCCGGCAGGGCGGCCGCGCGGAAGGTGTAGCTCTCCATGGCCGGATCGGCTTTCCACGCGGCGCGCAGCCGGTCGCCCAGCGCACGGGCGGCGGCCTCGGGATCAGAGGCTTCGGTGATGGCGCGCACCACACAGATCCGCCGGGCGCCGGCCTCGAGCACCTCGTCGAGGGTGTCGAGGTTGATGCCGCCGATGGCGAACCACGGCTTGGCCGCCAGGTCGGCCGGCGGCGCCACCTGAGTCGCATACCGGATCAAGTCGAGGCCGACCGGCCGATAGTCCGGTTTGGTCGGGGTGGCGTACACCGGGCCGGCGCAGAAATAGTCGACGTCATCGTCGGCGACCGCACGGTCCAGTTCCTTCCGGGCGTGGGTGGATCGGCCGATCAGCGCCCATCGGTGCAATCGGCGACGCGCCCTGCGGGCCGAACCGTCCTGCTGACCGAGATGCAGCAGGTCGGCGGCGAACTCGCCGGCCACCGCTGCCGAGTCGTTGACGCAGACGATGCCCTGGTGCGGCTCGGCGGCGGCCCGGGCCACCTCCAACGCCTCGAGCTCGGCCTGGCGGCCGAGCCGCTTCTCCCGGATCTGCACGATGTCGACCCCGCCCGCGAAGGCTGCCGCCAAGAACTCGTCCAGATCACCCTGCCGCTGGCGGGTGTCGGTGCACAGGTACAGCCGGGCCAGCCGCAGCCGGGCCTCCAGCCCCATCAATGCCGTCACAGCGACGAGCCTAGCCAGACGCCACCGACGCTGGGGCCCCGATCAGCGGCGTCCGGTGGCGACCAGCAGGCGCTCGTACTGCTCGTCGTCGATCGTGTCGGAAAAGGTCCAGCCCCGAATCTCGGCGCGCACCATCGATTCGATCGAGTCGAAGCGAGCCACACCAACGTGACGACGGACCTCGACGTCGTGCCTCGGCGCTCCTCGGCCGTCCAGTTCGACTTGCGAACCCGACACCGCCGGCCGTGCGGCGCACGCTGCTGGGGTGGGCCGCTGCCACCAGTACTGCCCGATCGCCCGGGCGACTGAGATCCTCGGGGAGCGCTGGACTCTGCTGGTCGTGCGCAACCTGTTGATGGGCGCCGACACCTTCACGGCCATCGCCCGGGGCGCCGACGATGTCGCGGTCCGTGCTCGTCCGCCGGCTCGGCGAGCTCGCCCGGGCCGGCGTGGTGAGGACCGAGCCGAAGCCGGGCGGCGGTTGGACGTACCAACTGACCGCCGCGGGTCGTGACCTCGCCCTGGTGATCGATCAGCTCGGCGACTGGGCCACCCGGTGGGTCGAGGTGACGCACGAGCACACCGACCCCGGGTTCGCCCTATGGGCCTGGTGCGCGACCCAGATGGACACCAGCGCGCTGCCCGTGCAGCGGACCGTGGTCGGATTCATGTTCCCGCAGGAACGGCCGGGCAACCGCAGGTACTGGCTGCTGATCTCCGACCGCGCGGCCGAGCTGTGCTACTCCAATCCGGGTGGTCCGGTGGACGTCGACGTGGTCGCCGATTCGGCCGTGCCGGCTGAGGCCGCCGGGTGGGGGCGGCTGAGGTCGTCCCCATCGGCCGCGGCCGTTCCCGCGCGCGCAACCGGGATCCGCGCGGAAACATTCGTGGGCAAACGCCGGAATCGCGAGCGAGGACCTCTGGGCTCCCGGTTACGGGGACGGCTGACACTCCAACGGCGGTCTTCAACGTTCCGGTTCGAGTTCTGTCCCGAGCCCGGATGGAATCCGAGTCCAGCGAAGTCGTTCTTGTCGCAACCGTTGTCGGGACTGAAAGCGCCGCTCGTACGAAAGTTGGCGCTGTCCCGGTGCACCCAGAGCTTGCCGTCAGTCTCGAACTGCGGGCCGACCAGAGGGTGAGTGACCGCACGGTTGCGCGGGGGTCAGTTCGAGATCGGCCGCGACGCGGTCAGCCGTCGAACCACTCCGTCGCGTACGCGCTGAGCCAGCGCCCATGGCTTGCGCCACCTCCGTCCCAAGGCCAGGACGATTCGGACTCACCCACTCGCGCGATCGCCGTGTCGTGCGGACCCCGTCGGTCGCTCCCGCAGGCCATCGTCCCTCGGAACTCGTGCGCTGAGCACCGCTCGGAGCGCGGCCGCCGGGGGCACTCGTTGTTGCCCGATCGCGCAGCCGAAGTACGGTGCACGATGAGCTGGACCGTTGAAACTCGTGTGTCGGGAGGCATCCATGACCGTGCTGTTGCCCAAGCCGCGATTGCTCGCCGACGGACTGACCATGGTCGAGTCCGGACGCTGGCACGATGGCCGTTTGTGGTTCGCCCACTGGGGCACGGGTGAAGTGGTCGCGGTGGATCTGGCCGGCCACACCGAGGTCGTCGCGCCGGGCCGCGACACCTTGGGTTGGTCCATCGCCTGGCTGCCCGATGGCCGTCTGCTGGTCTCGGGCAAGGAGCTCACCCGGATCGAGCCGAACGGTGCAGCGGTTCGGCACAGTGCCCAGGGCGGCAACGAACTCGTCGTCACCGCTGTCGGCCAGGTCTACATCAACGGGGCCGATTTCGATTTTCTCGGTGGTGCGGCGCCCGAGCCAGGCTGGATCCGCCTGATCGGTCCGGACGGCACGGTCCGCGATGTCGCCGGTGACATCGAGTTCCCGAACGGGATGGTGATCACCCCGGACGGCTCGAGGCTGGTGATCGCGGAATCCTTCGCCGGCCGACTCACGGCCTTCGACATCGGCGACGACGGCTCATTGTCGGAACGTCGCACCTGGGCCGACGGGCTGGGGCCGGACGGCATCTGCATCGACGCCGAAGGCGGGATCTGGGCTCAAACCGCCGACACCGCCGCGCACACCCAGGACCCGAGTGCAGCCGCGGGCGCCGTCGTCCGGGTGCTGGATGGCGGTGAGATCACCCACCGTGTCGAAACCGACCTGCCCTGCTTCGCCTGCGCGCTCGGCGGGCCCGAGGGACGGCACCTGTTTCTCTTGTGCAACGAGTTCGAGGGTGTGGACCAGATCGAGTCTGTGCTCGCCCGCCGCAGCGCACGGATCTACGTCGCCGAGGTCGCGGACTAGCCGAGGTCGGCGCTGTGCCGCTGACCGGTTATTTCATGATCGGCGGGGCGTCCTCGGGGACCAGGACTTCGCCGATCCGACGCCAGAGCACATCGGCGCCGTTCGCGTATTCACCGGTGGTCGAATTGAACGCGGCGGGCTCGAAGGTCACCGCGACGGCGATCGCGGTCTTGGTCTCCGGATGGTAGCCGAACGCGCCGGCCGCGCCGCTGAACAGGGGGTTCTGCAACACCCAGTTCCCGCTGTTGACGATGCCCAATCCGTAGCTGTAACCCACTGACTGCTCGAAACAGGTCGGGCAGCCCTTGATCGCGGTGGTCTTGCCGATCAAGGCCCTGCTGACCATTTGCTGGTACGACTCCGGCTTCAGCAGCTGGCCCGAGCCGATTGCGCCGGCGGTGGTGTTGAGATCGTAGATGTTCGTGGTCTGGATCGCCCCGTGGGTGATGGTCCACGACGGGTTCCAAAAGGTCGATTCCTCACTGAACGGCTCGCCCGGTTTCAGCTTCAACCACGCGCGGCGTTCCGAGCTGAACGCATGCAGCACCGGATCCTGGATGGCCGGCGTGCCGGGATCGCGAGTGTTCTTCAGACCCAGTGGACCGAGCACCTTCTCCTGCAGTAGTTCATCCACCGGGCGGCCCGTCACCTGTTCCAGCAGCAGCCCCAGGATCACGTAATTGGTGTGGGAGTAGTTCCAGTTCGTGCCGGGCCGATAGACCAGCGGTTGCTTCGTGCTGTACGCGATCAACTCCTCCGGCGTCCACTGCCGGAACGGCTGGGCATACTGCGCATTGGCCATCTGCTCGTCAGCGACATAGTCGGCGTAGCCGGATGTCATCTGGGCAAGCTGACCGACGGTCACCTGATCGGCGTACTTCAGGTCCGGCAGCCACGTCGACACCTTGTCGTCGAGGCTCAGCTGACCCTCCTCCACCAGCAGCAACAGCAGGGTGGAGACGTAGGAGATCGCGACCGCACCGTTGCGGAAATGCATGTCGGTGGTGGCCGGTACTCCGGTCATCGAGTCGCCGAACGCCTCCGTGAGGACCTCTTGATCACCTGAGGTCACCCGGACGATCACGGCTCTCAAGTGCGAGGACGCCCGGACCTCCTCGATCACCTTCCGGATGGCCTGAGCCTTGGCCGGATCTGCTGGGTCGGCCGATCCAGCAGAGGTGGACTCGGGGGACTGGGACCGATCCGCTGATTGCGACTCCGAGGCCGGCGGCATGTGACACGCCGTCGCCAGGAGCGCCATGCCGATCAGGAGCCCGGTGAACCGACTCCGCAACATCCATCCCGCCATGAGGGCTCCTTTTATTCTGACGTGAAAGTAAAGGTAGCGGACTCACCGTGACAGGCTTCGGGCATGGGATCGGCCACCGACACGTCCGCGTTCGATCTCTCCGACGGGAAGGGCGAGATCACCGGCACCGAACGCGCGATTCTCGGAACCGTGTCCCTAGCGGAGGTGTTGTCCTGCTTCAGCAGGTACGCCCAAGATCAACTCGGTAGTCCGATAGCACGGGTCCGTTTCCGCGCCGGCCGAATCGATGCCGTGTGGGGAGTCGAGTTGGGCGACGGGCGCCAGGTGGTGATCAAGTGCCACCGGCTACCGGCGGACCTCGAGGCCATGGGCGCCGCCCAGGAGGCCAAACGGCTGCTGAGGGCGGCCGACTTTCCTTGCCCGGAACCATTGTCGGGCCCCGACGTAGTCCATGGCCGTGTCCTCAGTGTGGAGACACTGCTGGGCGACGGTGGGACTCCCGACGGGCGCGATCCGTCCCATCGCCGACTGCTGGCTGCCGGTCTTGCTTGGCACATCGATGTCCTGCGGCGTCGGACCGATCTGTGGCACCGAGCTGGTCCGGGGCCGTCTTGGTGTCGCTATGAGGCGGGTCCCTGGCCGGTACCTCATGATCTGATCGTGGACTTCCGTTCCACCCCCGACGGTTACGCGTGGCTCGATGCGTACGCGATGCGGGCAGCTGATCAGATACTGACTCACCGCGCAGCCGCCGAGGTGGTCGTTGGTCACGCCGACTGGTACGCCGGTAACACCGCGGTAGCTGGGGGTGTACTGGTGGCGACGTTCGATTGGGAACTTGTCGCCGACACCGAGGCAGTGATCGCCGGTTTCACCGCGGCCTGCTACGCCGCAAGCTCGACCAGCGGGGGTGGGTTGTCGACCCCGGAGGAGGTGGCCGAGTTTCTCCGGGCCTACGACGCCGCGCGAGGCGCGCCCCTGACCGGCCACGAACAACGGGCTGCGGCTGGGGCGGCTGCTTGGATTGTTGCCTTCAACGCCCGCTGGGAACTCGGTCTCCGCAATCCCGGCGACGGCGACGGCGCCACCGTGTCGCTGGTGCGAGAGCGGCAAAGGGATTACCTCTCTCTCACCTGGTGATCGGCACAGAGCGCGCCGGACCGCTACCGGACGCGGGCGGCCCAGAGCGGTCCGCCGTTGGGACCGAGCAGCATCAGGTGATCGCTGGCCGGTTTCCGGCCCTCGTCGGAGAGCAGCAGACGGAGCACACGTCCGACGCCGCGCCTGGACCGGCGGGGCAGGTCGACGGGGCGACCGTCGGACCCGATCGACGACCCTGAACGGGAAAGGGTGGTCTGGTCATCGCCGTCTACGAGGGCGTGCTGGGGCAGGGTGAGGGTATCGGTAGTCATGTTTGAGTAAGACCTTTTCAGGAGCAACGGCGATCGAAGCCGTGAAGATGTTGGTTTTGGAGCGCATCGTTGCGTACGTGTTTCACAACCGCAGCTGGCATGCTCGCATTCCCGTCTCGGCCGGATTCTCGATTCGACCTCCTCGCACGTTCCGGCTGACCGACGACCCAGACGATGCCTGAGGGCGGGCACGCAGCGGCGTTCCTAGACTGGTGAGGTGACCAGCCCGCGACCCACCCCCGACGTCATCGTGGTGGGTGGTGGTCTGATCGGCACGGCCATTGCGTGGCGACTCGGGCAGGCCGGGCTCCGGGTCACCATCCTCACCGGGGAGCGCGCCGCCGCCGCCTCGAACGTTGCGGCCGGAATGCTCGCGCCCGTCACCGAAATCACCTTCACGGAGTCGGCGCTGCTCGCGTTGAGCCTCGCATCGCGAGAGCGCTACGACGCGTTCGCGACCGAACTGGAGGCGGCCACCGGACTGCCGTCCGGACTGCGGCGCCAGCCCACCCTCTCGGTGGCCACCAGCGCCGACGACGACGCCCGCCTGCGGGTGCTTGCCGACTATCTCGCCCGCCTCGACCTGGCCTTCACCCGGCTCGGCAGCCGGGAGTGCCGCCGCGCGGAACCACTCCTCGCTCCCGCCGTCCGCTCCGGACTGCTCGTCGACGGCGACTGGAGCTGCGACAACCGCCTCCTCTGGCAGGCCGTACGCACCGCCGCGACCCAGGCCGGCGTCGACGAAGTGGCAGGCTTCGCCCACCGCGTCGAGTCCACCCACGGCCGGGTCACCGGCGTCACGCTGGCCGATGGCACCTGGCTCGCCGCCGATCGAGTGGTGCTGGCCAACGGGGCCTGGGCGGCCCAGATCACCGGCATCGGCCCGGTGCCGGTCCGGCCGGTCAAGGGCCAGATCCTGCGACTCGATCCCGGCCGACTGCCCTCCCCGCGGTTGACCGTGCGGGCCTTCACCTCCGGTGCCGAGATCTACCTCGTCCCCCGCGAGACCGGCCGCGAGGTCGTGGTCGGGGCCACCGTCGAGGAGCGGGGTTTCGACTCGGCCGTGACCGCCGGCGGGGTCTACGAGCTGCTCCGCGATGCCCGCCAGGTGCTGCCGATGACCGCCGAGTACGGGCTCACCGAAACCTCGGTCGGTTGGCGCCCCGGCACCCCTGACAACGCACCCATCCTGGGCCCCGGCGAACCCGAGGGGCTGATCCTGGCCACCGGACACTTCCGCAACGGAGTGCTGCTCACCCCGGTCACCGCGGACATCATCACGACCCTTATCACCACCGGTGAGCTGCCCGAGATCGCCGGACCGTTCGCAGTGACCCGTTTCCACCGGTCGCAGGAGCGGGTCTCGTGAAGGTGTTCGTGAACGGCGAGCAGCGTGAGGTTCCCGCCGGAGCCCGGCTCGGCGACGTGGTCTCGGGTCCGGGCGGCGAGCCGGCCCGCCGTGGCATCGCCGTCGCCGTCGACGGTGTGGTGGTGCCGCGCGCCCGGCACGCGGAAACCGTGCTGAGCGACGGTGCCCGGATCGAGATCGTGACGGCGGTGCAGGGTGGCTGAGGACGCCGATGACCAGTTGATCATCGCGGACCGGAGTTTCGGATCGCGGCTGATCATGGGTACCGGCGGGGCGCCGAGTCTGGAGGTGATGGAGGCCGCCCTGCTCGCCTCCGGGACCGAACTCACCACCGTCGCCATGCGCCGGATCGATCCCGGCGCTCCCGGCTCGGTGCTCGACATCTTGGGGAGACACGCGATCGCCGTGCTTCCCAACACGGCCGGGTGCTACACCGCCGCTGAGGCGGTGCTCACGGCCCAACTGGCCCGCGAAGCGCTGGAGACCCACTGGGTCAAGCTCGAGGTGATCGCCGACGAGCTGACCTTGCTGCCGGACCCGATCGAGACCCTGGAGGCGGCCGAGCAGCTGGTCGCCGACGGCTTCGTTGTCCTGCCCTACACCAACGACGACCCGGTGCTGGCCCGGAAGCTGGCCGACGCCGGCTGCGCCGCCGTGATGCCCCTCGGGGCGCCGATCGGCTCCGGGCTCGGGATCCGCAACCCGCACAACATCGAGCTCATCGTCGAAAAGGCCTCCGTGCCGGTGATCCTGGACGCCGGCATCGGTACGGCCTCCGAGGCGGCACAGGCCATGGAACTGGGCTGCGACGCCGTCCTACTCGCCTCGGCGGTCACTCGCTCCGAGTCGCCGGCCACCATGGCGAGGGCGATGCGATTGGCGGTTTGTGCCGGACGGCTCGCGCGTCGGGCCGGACGGATTCCGATCCGTCGCTACGCTGAGGCATCCTCGATGAGTGCCGGACGGATCGACTGACGCGACGGGCCCGAGTTTCTGGGCTCGCGGCGCGGCCTCCAGTGGCTCCGGGGAGCCCACGTCTAGGCTCCCGAGGGAAACCAACACGACCACCTTCCCCAGCGTGTTCGGAGCAGATGTGACGGCGAACACCAGCCTGACCGGCGTCAGCGACCCCCTCGTGGGTCACCTGGTCGATGGTCGCTATCACATCACCCACCGACTGGCCCGCGGCGGCATGGCCACCGTGTACGCCGCCGTCGACACGCGCCTGACGCGGACGGTCGCCCTCAAGGTGATGCACGTCGGCCTCGGCGACGACGCCGAGTTCGCCCGCAAGTTCGACCGCGAGGCCCGCGCCGCCGCACGACTGTCTCATCCCAACGTGGTCTCCGTCTTCGACCAGGGCACCGACGCGGGACGGCCGTACATCGTGATGGAGTACGTCGAGGGCTACACCCTGCGCGACGTCCTCAACGCCGAGGCGCCGGTGCCGCCGCAGCGGGCCCTGGAACTGATCGAGCCGGTGCTGAGCGCCCTGGTGTGCGCCCATGATGCCGGCCTGGTGCACCGCGACATCAAGCCGGAGAACGTCTTGATCAGCCAGCGGGGTCAGATCAAGGTCGCTGACTTCGGGCTCGCCAAGGCGATCACGTCCCAGACCTCGACCGCGACCCAGGGTCTGCTCATCGGTACCGTTTCCTACCTGCCGCCGGAGCTCGTGATGTCCGGCCGGGCCGATGCGCGGAGCGACGTGTACAGCGCGGGCGTGGTCCTGTTCGAGCTGCTCACCGGCCGGAAGCCGCACACCGGAGAGACCCCGATCCAGGTCGCGTACGCGCACGTTCACAACGACGTGCCGGCTCCGTCGGCCTTCCCGACCGCGGCGCCGATCCCGCCGTACCTCGACGCGCTGGTCGCCCGGGCCACCGCCCGCGATGCCACGGTCCGGCCGCACGATGCCAAGGTGTTCCTGTCGCTGACCCGCCGGGTGCAGGCGGCCGTGCGGCACGGTCTCCGTGACGACCCGGCGCTCACCGCCGAGCTGCGCGGCCCACGCTCCTCACCGCCACAGGCGCCCCGGTCACCGGCCTCGCCGGCTCCGAACCATGCACGGCCGAACCGGACCGACCAGGCCGACGCCATCGACTCCGCCGACCAGGAGATCACCCAGCTCGTACCTCCGGCGTCGGCTCCGCCGTTCACCGAGAGGCGCTTTCCGACGACACCGAGTTCGCCGCCGACCGTACGCGACGCTGCCCCACCCGGCTTCCCGCAGGCCCAGCTGCGGCAACTCTCCGCCGAGCGCCTCACGGTGCAGCGTGAACGCGAGGCCAGGCGGCGGCGGCGCGGGTGGTTGATCCTGTTACTGGTCTTCATGCTGACCACCGCGGCGGCGTTGGCCGGCTGGTACGTCACCGAGGGCCGATTCACCAGCGCCCCCGAGCTCACCACGTTGCCCCAGACGGAGGCGGAGGCCTTGGCCGGCCGCGAGGGCCTCAAGCTGCAGCTGTCCTCGGCGTACAGCGAGACGGCCGTCCGGGGCACCGTGATCTCCACCGAGCCGGCCGCCGGGGCCAAGGTGCCCGACGGCGGCACGATGGCGGTGGTCATTTCCAAGGGCCCCGAGCGCTTCACCATGCCATCGGTGCTCGGGTTGGAGCACGGATCAGCGCTGACCGCACTGCGCCGGGCGAACCTCCGGGCCGGCACGATCGATGAGGCCTACCACGAGGAGGTCGAGGAAGGGGTGGTCATCTCCGCGTCGGCAGATCCCGGTGAGCGGTTCAAGCGCGACAGCAGCATCGACCTCACCCTGTCCCGCGGCCCGAAGCCGATCCGGATCACCGACTACGCCGGCAAGCCGACGACCGGCGCCCAGACGGCGCTGACCGATGCCGGATTCGAGGTCAAGATCACCGAGGCCCACTCGGCGAGGGTGCCGGCCGGTTCGGTGATCACCCAGAAGCCGGCGAAGGGCACCGGAGTCAAGGGTGACGTGATCACCCTGAAGCGGTCTCTGGGCCCGGAGCTGGTGGTGATACCCACCGTCCGCGGCAAGACCGTCGCGCAGGCGACCGAGCTGATGAAAGAGGCCGGTTTCCAGGTGGTGGTCCGGCCGGTCGCCGTCAACTACATCGGCGCCGGGTTCGTGGTCACCTCCCGACCGGGGGCCGGCAAGGAAGCCCCCAAGGGGTCCTCGGTCATCCTGTTCGTGATCTGAGGCGATCCGTCACGGGCTCCGCCCACACTCGGCCAGTCGCAGACCCGGATCAGCCTTAGGCTGACCGGATGCCCACGGCCCGCTCTCGTACCGAGCTGTTGGCGTTGGCGGCCCTGCTGGCCATGACAGCCGCCTGGGGATCGACGTTCTTCCTGATCAAGGACATCGTCACCCGGGTGCCGGTCAGCGATCTGCTGGCCGTACGGTTCGCGATCGCCAGCCTCGCCCTGCTGTTGATCACCGGTCGGCAGCTGCGGATGAGCCGGGCGACGATCCGGCGCGGCGCACTCCTGGGCGTGATCTACGGCGTCGCCCAGTTGCTGCAGACCGCCGGCCTGGCCCAAACCTCGGCCAGCGTCTCCGGCTTCATCACCGGTCTGTACGTCGTCGCCACTCCGCTGCTGTCCGCCGTCATCCTGCGCACCCGGATCGCGGCGACGACCTGGCTGGCCGTCGGTCTGGCCACGGTCGGGCTCGGAATCCTGTCGCTCAACGGCTTCTCGGTCGGGTACGGCGAGCTGCTCACGCTGGCGTCGGCGGTGATCTACGCCGGGCACATCGTGGCCCTCGGGCAGTTCAGTTCCCCCGAGACCGCTTTGAGTCTCAGCCTGGTCCAGTTGATCACCATCACGGCGGTCTGCAGTCTGGCTGCCCTGCCGGGCGGGATCACCCTGCCCACCTCGGCCACCGACTGGTGGATCGTGATCTATCTCGCGGTGGTGGCCGGCGCGCTGACCATGGTGCTGCAGACCTGGGCGCAGGCCCGGATCGACGCCACCCGCGCCGCGGTGATCATGGCCATGGAGCCGGTCTGGGCCGCCGGATTCGCGGTCGCCTTCGGCTCGGAGTCGATCACCGTACGGATGGTGCTGGGCGGCACCGCCATCCTGGCGGCCATGTACCTGGTCGAGCTCGCCCCTCGTTGGCGGGGATCAGCCGCCCGAGTACCGCCCTGACCCCAGTGTGCGTAAGGCTTCGGCGATCGGAACGTCACCGGAGACGACCTCGAACTGACGTTGTACGGCCTGTCCACTGACGAGGAGCTCGAAAACGAGCGCGGCCACGTCGGCGCGCGGGATCGTCCCTCGCCCGGTGCTGACGCCGACCCGGACGGCTCCGGTCGGGTCGTCGTCGGTCAGGCCTCCGGGCCGCACGATCGTCCAGTCCAGGTCGCGCGCCCGAATTGTCGCGTCGGCCTCGCTCTTGGCCCGCAGGTAGACCTGGAACACGTCGTCGGAGCCGACCACAAACTCGTCCGTGGCCAGGGCCGAGATGACGATCAGGCGCCTGATGCCGGCCAACTCGGCGGCGTCGGCAACCAGGACGGCACCGTCCCGGTCGAGGGTGAGCTTCCGCGCCGCCCCGCTGTTCGGGCCCGCCCCGGCCGCGAAAACCAGCGCATCCGCGCCGGTCACGGCGGCCCCGAGGGCCGCCGCGGTCTGGTGCTCCAGGTCGAAGATCAACGGTTCCGCCCCGACCGCACGCAGGTCCTCGGCCTGCGCTTCCTTGCGGATGATGCCGATCGCCCGGTGCCCCGCGGTGGACAGCAATTTCAGCAGCAGCAACGCGATCTGGCCGTGACCGCCGGCTACGGCCACGGTCATCTGACGTCGGTCGGCCGGCTCAGAAGTCATGTGGGGTCCCTTCTCGAAGATCGACCAGACGGGTCTGGGTCATCTCGCTCACCCGGTTGAACACCAGGTTGCGCCCGCGGTCATTGAGCAACTCGTCGTGGATGAGGAAGCCTTCCAGGGCGCCGACCGCCCGGACGAAATCAACCGTCTCCTTCATCGCCGCCCAAGGCCCGTACGCCGGTACGGCCAAGATGTCGACCCCCGCGGGCACCGTCTGCAGGGAGTCGCCGGGGTGGAAGACGGTCGGCTGGCCTTCGGAGGTCAACACGAAGCCCACGTTGCCCAACGGCGGCAGATCGCGGTGAATCACGGCGTGCTGGCCGCCGACCGCACTGACCAGAAGGTCACCGATCGCCGTCTGCTCGCCGGCACCGAACCCGATGGCCTCGAGCTCGGGGAAGTCCCCGGATCGCATCGCTTCCACGATCGACGGCTCGACCAGGAGCTTCGCGTCCGGGTTGGCGGCCATCAGCCGCGGCAGCTGGTCGGGATCGGCGTGGTCGGGATGGATGTGCGTGATCAACACCGCGTCCAGGCCGGTCAGGTCATGCCAATCGTCGCTGAAGTTGCCCGGGTCGAGGAGCACCTGGGCGCTGTCGGTCTGCACGAGCACGGCGGAGTGCCCGAGATGAGAGATGCGCATGGACCCCAACCTAAGGGTCGATCGGCCGCGGAGTTCAGCCGCGTAGCAGGTCGCCGAGAAGCATGCCCGCCCGGACGGAATCGTCGTGGCTCACCCCGAGGTGCGTCACGGTGCGGATCAGCCTCGGTCCGAGGGCGGAGATCCGCAGGCCCCGCTCGGCCGCAGCCGCCACGATATGGGTCGCGTCGTGGGCCCCGGTGTCGATCAGGACGATGTTGCTCTCCACGGTGGCAGGATCGACGGCCGCCGGCGCCTGCTCGGCCACACCGTCGGCGAGGGCACGGGCGCCAGCATGATCATCGGCCAGCCGCTCGAGGTGATGGTCGAGGGCGAACAGTGCGCCCGCCGCGAGCAGACCCGCCTGTCGCCAGCCGCCGCCCAGCCGCTTGCGCCAGATTCTGGCCCGAGCAATCTGGTCCGCCGAGCTCGCCAGGACCGAGCCCACGGGTGCTCCAAGGCCCTTGGAGAACGAGACGGTGACCGTGTCGAACAGCGTCCCGTACGTGTCCAGCGAGGCCCCCGTGGCCGCGTGGGCGTGCCAGATCCGAGCTCCGTCCAGGTGGTAACCCAGGCCGTGATCACGACAGAGCTGGCCGACGGCCTCGAGCTGATCGAGCGGCTGGATCGTGCCGCCGCCGAAGTTGTGGGTGTTCTCGACCGCGACGGCCGCGGTCGACACCAGATAGGGGCCGGCGTCCGGGGAGATGATCTTCGCCACTTCGGCGACGTCGAGTCGCCCCCGAACCGAGGTGAAGGTCCGCATGGTCAGGCCGTGCAGAGCTCCGTGAGCACCCATCTCCGCCCGAGCGATGTGCGCCTGGGTGTCACACAGCACCTCCTGCCCGGGCTCGGTCAGGCACCGGACTCCCAGCAGATTGGCCATCGAGCCGGTGACGCAGAACAAGGCGGCCTCGTGCCCCAACAGGGCGGCCATTCGTTCCTCCAGTGCGAGCACCGTCGGATCCTCGCCATACACGTCGTCGCCGACCGGCGCAGCCATCATGGCCTCGCGCATCGCCGGCGTGGGCTGGGTGACGGTGTCGGACCTCAGATCGATCATGGTGACCCTTCGTACCAGATGAGGTCGAGATCAAGGGGGGTCCGGGGCGCGACTGAGGTAGGTGTCAGGTCGGAGTGGTGACCGACACGGTATGTCGACCGCTGTTGGCCAGGTCGACACGATGGACTTGCCAGCCGGGCATCTCGCGGACCAGGTTGCCGCGGGTACAGGTACCTCGGCCGTTGCCGTAGGTGGTGGGACCGCCGTCGGCCCACCGGACGATGTGGTCGTAGTCGCGGATCGGGGCGTCGGAGAACGGGTCACGGCACGTCTGATCGCGAAGCGAGATCAGCCGAGCGAGCCAACCGTCGAACCGGCGCCGGGTCGGGTCGCCGCTCATCAGCTGCCCGCTCGGGGCGGTGAACAGTCGCCGCCACCACCTACGTCCGCGGCTGGTCTGCACGACCTCGCGGGCCAGGTCGAGGGGCAGGGGGCCATAGCCCACCAGATTCGCCGACCCCGAGCGGCCCATTGGCGGGTCGAGGGTTCCCGGGCTAGCGCTGTCGGGATCGAGGAGGCTGTCGAACGGCATGGTGATCTGGACCTCGATGTCGATGTCCTCGGCCCGGCTTGACCGGTGAGCAACTCGACCAAGGTGTCGGCCATGATCTGGTCCTAGGTACGTTCGTCACCGTCGGCCTTGAGGCGCGTGGCATGGCGGCGCAGTGCGGCATAGCACGCTGCGGCCTGCTCGACCGGCAGATAACCGCTCAAAGTGCCATCGTGTCCGGTGCCGGCCGCAGCCCGACCCGGCGATGTTTGCGCTCCGTGCGGCCCCGAGCCAGGTAATCCGCGCGGTTCGCCTCGTAGGCATGTTTTCGGGCGCACGCAGTTGCCTGTCGGTAACCCATTCCGGTGATGCCGGCCGCTGCCAGTCGAGCGTCGACCTGCCGGCGCGTGCGGGCATCGAGATGCCGCGTCTCGGACACGACGACCTCCGCGACGGCCTCCCGCATCTCGCCGGCCAGCACCGCGGCGTAGGTCTTCGGCAAGTCGAACCACAGAGCTCGAGCCACACCCAGCCGCCGCGCCCCCATCCACGGTGAGACGCGACAAGCCAGCGCGATCTGTTCGGCGACTCCCCGGCCGATCTTCTCCGGATGTACCTCCGCCGCCATCTGCTGCTCGACCTGGGATTGGGCGAACCGCACGGACTCGGCCACCTGCAGTCCCGCGGTCGCCGCCCGCAGCTTCTCCAGCCGAGCGATCCGATCGATGCGGTCGGCATCCGACACCGGGGTGGGATCGAGAGCAGCTTCGCCGAGTTCGGCCAGAATCCGATCGAGCCGGACCACCAACGGATCGACCGCAGCTGGGGTCGACATGTCCGGGAGGTCCTCCGCTGCCGACTCGACAACCCGCAACGCTGTCATGGTTGGAACGCTACGGGAGCCCACTGACAATCGAACTCAGGTTCGCATCCGGCAGTGCCCCGTACTGGGTCACCGAGGCGGACGGTGTCGATCACGATGTCGGGCGCGGGATCCCCGTCGCGTCAGAAGCTGACCGGGACGAAGGCCTGCACCGGGTTGGCGCGCCGGATCCGCCCGGTGGTGAGCCGTTCGGCCACGAGGAAGGCCAGTTCCAGCGACTGGTTGCGGTTCAGTCGCGGATCGCACAGCGTCTCGTACCGGTTCACCAGATCGGCCTCGACCAGATCGTCACCGCCGCCGACGCACTCGGTGACGTCGTCACCCGTGAGCTCCACGTGCACCCCGCCGGGCCAGGTGCCGAGGTCCTCGTGCACGTCGAAGAATCCGTTCAGCTCCTCCATGACGTCGGAGAAGGCCCGGGTCTTGTAGCCGTTCACCGCCTCGAAGGTGTTGCCGTGCATGGGGTCGCACACCCAGGCGACCTGGCGCCCGCTCGCGGTCACCTTGGCCACCACCTCGGGCAGCAGGTCGCGGATGCGGTGTGCGCCCATCCGGGTGATGAAGGTGATCCGCCCCGGTTCATGATCGGGATCGAGCCGATCGGCCAGCTCGAGGGCGGTGTCGGCGGTTGTGCTCGGCCCGAGCTTGACGCCCAACGGGTTGCGAACGTGCCGGAGCATCTCGACGTGCGCTCCATCCAGCTGACGGGTCCGCTCCCCGATCCAGACCAGGTGTCCGGAGGTGTTGTACGGCGAACGGGTGCGGGAGTCCACGCGGGTCAGTGCGTGCTCGTACTCCAAGATCAACGCCTCGTGGCTGGAGTAGAAATCGACCGTACGGAACACGTCCTCGTCGATCCCGCAGGCCACCATGAAGGCCAGCGCCCGGTCGATCTCCCCGGCCAGGGTCTGGTACTGCACCCCGGCGGCCGAGGTCTTGACGAAGTTGGCGTTCCAGGTGTGCACGCTGCGGAGGTGGGCGAAACCGCCGGTGACGAAGGCCCGGGTGAGATTCAACGTGGCGGCGGAGGCGTTGTAGACGCCCAGCAGTCGCTGCGGATCCGGGCGCCGCGCCTCCTCGGTGAAGCGGAACCCGTTGACGGCGTCGCCGCGGTACGCGGGCAGGCTCACCTCCCCGCGGGTCTCGATGGCCGACGACCGCGGCTTGGCGTACTGACCCGCCATCCGGCCGACCTTGACGATCGGCACCTGCGCGGCGTAGGTCAGAACCACCGCCATCGACAGCAGCGTCCGCAGCTTTCCCTGGATGTTGTCGGCCGTCACGCCGTCGAAGGTCTCGGCACAGTCGCCGCCCTGCAACACAAAGGCCTCGCCCGCCGCGACACTGCTCAGCTTGGTACGCAGCTCGTCGCACTCTCCCGCGAACACCAGCGGCGGCAGGCGACGAAGTCGGGCAACGACCTCGGCCACCTCGGCAGCGTCGTCGTAGCCCGGCTGCTGGCGCGGTCCCAGCGCGTGCAGTTCCGCCAGCGTCGGGATGTCGGGCAGTTCGACCACCCAGACACTGTAGACGCCGACAGCCCGCGCATCGGCCTCATTACGATCGGTGAAATGAGCCCGCAATCCACGACCGCCGCACTGGACCACTTCTTGGCCGCTTTCAACGCCGCCGACCTCGAGGGCATGCGCAGCGTGCTCGCCGACGATGCGGTGGCCTATGTGGCCGACCGGGACGGACAGTACGCACGCATCGACGGAGCGGCCGGCTACCTCGACGCCATCGCAGCGATGGATCTGTCCTCGGCAAGGTACTCGGTGAGGCTGACCCAGCCCGCCGCCGTCATCAACGACCGCCAGCTTCTGGCCATGGTCGAGGTGAACGCGAGCCGCGGCGAGAAAACGCTGCAGAACTACGCGGGTTATCTCGTCACGGTCGACGACGGTCGCATCACCGAACTTCGCATGGTGGATGCCAAGCCGGCCGAGAGCGACGATTTCTGGGCTCTCGAAGCCACGCCGCCCGCCCGAGATCGAGCCGACTTCTGGTTCGACTCCTTCTGTCCGTTCTGCTGGATCACGTCGCGGTGGATTCTCGAGGTGGAGAAGGTGCGCAACATCGACGTCCACTTCCACGTCATGAGCCTGGCCGTATTGAACGAGGACACCGACGCCTCCGAGCAATACCGAGCTCGGCTCGAAGACTCCTGGGGTCCGGTGCGGGTCGCGATGGCGGCCTCGCAGCAACACGGCAAGGAGATCCTCGAGCCGCTCTACACCGAACTCGGCAAACGCATTCACAACTGGGACATCAAGGACATGCCTCGGGTGATCAGGGAGTCCCTGGACGTCCTGGGCCTGCCCCCAGAGCTGGCGGACGCGGCGGAGTCGGAGGAGTACGACGACGCGATCAGGGAGAGCCACTACGCAGGCATGGTTCAGGTCGGAAAGGGCGTTGGCACCCCGACGGTGGCCTTCAACGGCGCGGCATTCTTCGGACCGGTGCTCACCCGGATCCCCACCGGCGAGGAGGCCGGTCAGATCTGGGACGCCAGCGTCACTCTGTCCGACTATCCGTACTTCTTCGAGCTGAAGCGGGAACGCACCGACTCACTGCACTTCGACTGATCCGCCCGCCTGCGTCACAGTCAGGCCTGCGGCGAGACCTCGTCCTCTTCGGCGGCCTTCTTCTCCTTCGCCGCCAATTCCTTGGCGGTCGGCGCGTACAGGTCGACGTACTCCTGGCCCGAGAGCTCCATGATCTCGTACATGATCTCGTCGGTGATCGACCGAAGGATGAATCGGTCCTCGCTCATCCCCTCGTAGCGGGAGAAATCCAGCGGGCGGCCGAACTTCACCGTCGGGCTGACGATCTTGGACATGATCTTGCCCGGCGGTGCGATCACGTCGGTGCCGATCACCGCAGACGGCACCACCGGCACGCCGGCGAGCAGGGCAAGCCGCGCCACTCCGGTGCGACCCTTGTAGAGCCGTCCGTCGTGACTGCGAGTGCCCTCGGGGTAGATGCCGAACAGCTCGCCCCGACCGAGCACCTTGAGACCGGCCCGGAGCGCACCCTCGGACGCCTTGCCGCCGCTCCGGTCGATCGGCACCTGCCCGGTGCCCGAGAAGAACTTCTTCTGCGCCCAGCCTTTGACCCCGACACCGGTGAAGTAGTCGGACTTGGCCACGAATGTGACCCGCCGGTCGAGAGCCAGCGGCATGAACAGCCAGTCCGCGAACGAAAGGTGGTTGCTCGCGAGGATGGCGCCGCCCTTGGGTGGGACGTTCAGAGCGCCTTCGACGACGGGCCGGAAGATCCGACGTACGGCCGGTCCCAACGCGACGTTCTTGAGAAACCAGTAGATGCCCCCGCCGGCGCTGGGTTTACCGCTCGGATCGACCGACACCACCTCATCCACCGGGCTGGCCCATCAGGCGGTCACGTCCGAGATGATCTCCGGATCGCCCTTGTCCTCCTGGGGGACCACGGGCCGGCTGGGCGCGGTCGGCACCGGCGGTACCGGACGTCCCTCCCCCGGCCGGCTCTGCACCGCTGCGGCGAACGGTCGCCCCTCGGCCAGCGCGCTCTTGACCGAAGCCCCGTAGGCGTCCACGTACTCCTGACCGGAAAGTTGCTGCACCGCCGCCATGATCTCGTCGGTCACCCAGCGCAACACGTCACGATCGGTGGCGGCCGCAGCGTAGGCGCTGAAGTCCAGCGGTGGTCCGATCTTGATCACCGGACGCCGGAGCCACGGGATGCCGAGGCGGGACCGGACCCATTCGGTGTCGACGAATCCGACCGGAACGACCGGCACGCCGGCCTGCAGGACGAGGCGGGCGACGCCCGTCTTGCCCTTGTACAGCCGACCGTCGGGCGAGCGTGTTCCCTCGGGGAAGATGCCCAGCAGTTCGCCGTGACGCAGCACTCCGAGCACGCCATCCATGCTGCTGGCGCTGGCTCGGCCACCGGATCGGTCCATCGGCAACTGGCCGACGCTCTTGAGGAACCATGAGATGAACCGCGCTCCGGGACCGCGGCCGGCGAAGAGTTCGGCCTTGGCGGGGAAGGTCAGACGCCGCTTCATCATGGCCGGCAGCAAGAAGGTGTCCGAGGACGAGATGTGATTGCCGACCAGGATCGCCGGCCCGGACACCGGGATGTGTTCCTCACCCTCGATCCGGGTCCCCCACAGCAGCCGGACGCCGGCCGCGAAGAACACCCACTTGAAGATCCAGTACAGCAACGAGCCTCCTCCCGATGTCTGCGGCGAGCCTAGTGCCAGGCCCGCCCCGCCGGAGTCTGGGAGTCGCCCGGCTCCTCCAGCCTTCCGGTTGTGTCAGGATGCGCGGGTGACGTCAGCCCCACCCGCGGAGCCCGAGCCGGTCGGCGGCGATCCTGAGACCGAGCCGTACGAGGGCGGCGATGGGCCGCTCGGGGTCCTGCTGGTCCATGGCTTCACCTCCACCCCGCAGTCGATGCGACCCTGGGCGCGCTATCTGGAGGCGGCCGGGTTCCACGTCGTGCTGCCTCGGCTGCCCGGCCACGGTACCCGGTGGGAGGAGCTCAACCTGACCGAGTGGACCGACTGGTACGACGTGGTGGACCGATCCTTCGTCCAGCTGCGGAAGCAGTCCGCTCGGGTCTATCTGGCCGGACTCTCGATGGGGGCGGCGCTCTGCCTGCGGCTGGCCGAGCAACACGGCGCCGAGGTCGCCGGACTGACCCTGGTCAATCCGGTGGTGTGCCACCGCGACCCTCGGGTCAAGATCTTGCCCGTCCTCAAACGTGTGCTGCCGTCGTTGGGCGCGGTCGCCAACGACATCGCCCAGCCCGGGCAGACCGAGGTGGCCTACGCGCGGACTCCGCTGCGCGCGATGCACTCGCAGACGCGGTTGTGGCGCGCCGTCCGCGGCGACCTGGCCCGCATCGACCAGCCCCTGTTGATCTACCGGTCGCGGCAGGACCACATCGTCGACGACTCGTCCCTGCCCGTGATCACCACCGGCGTACGGTCTGCCGACCAACAGCTCGTCACCCTGGAGCGGAGTTACCATGTAGCCACCCTCGATTACGAGGCGGAGGAGATCTTCGCCGGTAGTGCATCCTTCTTCCGGCGACTGGCGAAGGACTGACATGGCCGCCGCGGACGAGTCGAGCCAAGGGGACGATCGCGAAGCGATAGATCGTGCCTTCGCCGAGCTCGTCGCCGGGTATCACCTGACCGCTGACCGGGCCGAGCCCGCCGCGGCATCGGCCCCCGCCCCGGGTCCCGACCAACTCGGGCAACCGGAGGCGGAGCCGACCAGCTGGGCGGATGATCACCCGCTCTTTCGCTTTCCGCCGCCCGATGCGCAATCCGATGCGCATCCCGAAGCCCATCCCGCAGCCCATTTCACTGCCTCCGAGCCCGAAGAGCGCTTCGTCCCCGAGCCGCCGCCGCCGCTGCCCAAGCCGGCCTGGCCAGTGCTGCTGGCCTGGCTGGGGATGGGGTACGCCCTGCTGATGGTGCTGGCGGTCGTGGTGGGGGTGCGGCTGCCGGCCTGGGCCGGTTGGCTGGCGATCGTCGGCTTCGTCGCCGGATTCGGCATCCTCGTCACCCGGCTCCCGCGGCATCGTCCGCCCGATGCTGGCGACGGCGCCGTGCTCTAGGCGCCCTGCTCGGAACCCGCTATGGGCAGCAGGGATTCCTCCGCTTGGGGCCAGAAACCGGGCCGGCTCGAGCGCGGTGGTTCGACCATGGCATGTCGAGCAAGATCCGCCGCGCCGATCAGGCCGGCGTCGTTGCGAAACCGGGCCAGTTCGATTCCGGCCTTGGTGCGGAAGCCACGGCCGGTGAGGGTCCGCGCGAAGGCCATCCGGGCCGGCTGCAACAGCAGATCCCCGGCGGCGCTCACGCCGCCGCCGATGACGAACAGATCCGGATCGAGGGCGGCCGCCAGGTTGGCGATGCCCTCGCCGAGCCATGTCCCGACGTCGCCGAGCAGCTCGATGGCGGTGGATTCCCCCTTCAGGGCCGCCTCCGTCACCCCCGGGCCGGTGATGGCGTCGGGGTCACCGCCCAACATCTCCAACAGCCGGTAGGCCATCGGTGAATTGGACCGGGCCAGTTCGCGCGCCTCGCGGACCAGGGCGTTGCCCGAGGCGTACTGCTCCCAGCAGCCGCGGTTGCCACATTCGCACCGGTGCCCGCCGGGCACGCTGATCATGTGCCCCCACTCCCCGGCCATCCCGTAGGTGCCGCGGAACAGCTGCCCGTTGATCACCAGGCCGCCACCGATACCCGTGCCCAACGTCAGGCACACCAGCACCGAGCTGCCCTGTCCGGCGCCGAAGCGGTACTCCGCCCACGCCGCGGCGTTGGCGTCGTTGTCCACGATCAAGGGCAGGTCGATGCGCTTCGCCAGCTGCTCCTTGAGCGGCTCGTTGCGCCAAGCCAGGTGCGGCGAGAACGCCACCACGGCTTGGCGGTTGTCGACCCAGCCCGCCGCGCCGATGCCGACCGACCGAACCTCGGGCTGCAGTCGGCGCAACTCGGTGACCAGGTCCACGATGGCGTCCTCGGCGGCCTGCGGGCTCTGCGTCGGAGTCGGGGTCTGCCGGCGTTCGAGAATCCGACCCGCCTCGTCGACCACGCCGGCGGCCACTTTCGTGCCGCCGATGTCCACGCCGATACCCAGCAGGCCGGCGTCCTCCGGGACGGCGGTCAGCCTTCGACTCTCTTCTTCAGCCCCTTGAGGGCACCGTCGATGATCGTCTTCTCGGCCTTGCGCCGGAACATGCCGATCATGGGCATGTTGACGTCCACCCGGAGGGTGTAGGTGACGTTGGTGCCGGTCGGCGTGGGCCGCAACGCGTAGGTGCCGTCCATCGCCTTCAGCAGATTGCCCCGCACCAGCTTCCAGCTCACCGCGTTTCGCCGCCACTCGTAGGCGAGCACGTAGTCGTCCTTGACCAGCGCATGGTCCAGCACCATCCGTACGGTCTCGGCGCGGCCGTCCGGGGCGATCGCCAGCACCTCTGCACTCTTCATCGAGTCGACCCACTCCGGGTAGGAAGGAAAGTCGGCGATCACCGCCATCACTTTCTCCGGCGGTGCCGCGACGTCGATGTCGGCGCTGGTCTGGTCAGCCACCGGCCCAGCGTAACGGTGTCCGGTCCAGGCGCAGCGCGCCTCGCAGCTCGCGGCGCGCGGCGGCGGCTCCGAAGCGTTCGCGGACGTGGACCCGACCGCGGCGCCCCATGGCTCGGGCCCGGTCCCGGTCGGTGAGTAGCTCGGTCAGCCGGGCGGCAACCGCGAGCGGATCGCGTGGATCGACGAGATATCCGGTTCTGCCGTCCACCAGCGACTCCGGGGTGCCCCCCGAGTGGCCGATGATCACCGGCAGCCCGCAGGCGGCCGCCTCGATCCCGGCCAATCCGAGACCCTCCGGTTCCAGCCCGGCCCAGCGGGTGCGCACCGGCAGGGCGAAGACGTCGGCCTGCTGGAGTTCCCGGACGACGCCCACGGGCGGCTGGGCCCCGGTGATCCGGACCCGACCGACCGCGCGCGCCGCGGCCTCCAACCGCCGCCGCTGCGGACCGTCGCCGACCAGAACCAACTCCGGCACGGGATCCGGTCCCGGCCAAGACCGCAGCACGACCCGCCACGCAGCGATCAGCACGTCGAAGCCCTTACGTGGGATGAACCGGCCGACGGAGACACACCGCAGTCCACGGTCCGTCTCGGCGACGGGGGCCGGCCGGAACAGCGTGGGGTCCACCGGGGGCGGCAACCGGAACAGCTTGGTCCGACCCGCCGGCGAGAGCACCGGGGCGATCTCCCCCGCGACGAAGTCCGAGATGGCGGACAACGCGTCGACGTCGTCTCCGATCCTTCGCAGCAGCCCGCGGGTTCCCGGAACCCTGGCCCACCAGGTTTCGTGTCCATGGGTCAGGGCCACGATCCGTCCGGCTCCCGCGGCGCGCAGGCTGGGCGCCAACAGGGCCAGGGGCGCCGCCGCTCCGAACAACACCCGGGTCGCGCCGGATCGGCGGAGCAGCCGTACGGCCTGCCGGCCCACGCGGCCCGTGGGGAGCAGCGGTCCGGGGAGCCGGACGACCTCGTACGGGACGGTCCGGTCGAAGGAGACCGACCCCGGCGCGGTCGAGGTCAGGACCACCACGTCGTCGAGGAAACCGCAGGCCGTTGCCACGAAGGATTCGATGCCGCCGATGCGCGGCGGGAAGTCGTTCGTGACGACCAGCGTGGTCACCTGGCTCCAGCCGAACGCCGGAGGTCGGCCCGCCAGTCGCCGACGAGCGTGTCCGTGCTGATCCCGAACTGCGCACGGAGGGCCTGGGCTACCCCCGTTCCGTCGTCGACGGCGCGGTAGAAGGCGCCGAAGCGCGTCGGGCCGTAGCGCGCGGCCAGGTGGGTGCACAGCGACCACGACTGCGCGTACATCAGCTGGAGGTCGGGGTTGTCGGCGGCGAAGGCAGCGTCCGCCGGCACCGCGTCGGGTAGCCGGCCGCGCCGCAGCTCATCGATCAAGGGTCGACGAGCGGCCGGCTGAGTGTCTGGATGGCGGGAATAGGCCACGTAGTCGGCGAGGCCTTCGGTCAGCCAGGTCGGGGCCGCGGAGCCGACGGATCGGGTGGCGACATGGGTGGCCTCGTGAGCGAGCAGCACCGCGATGCCCTCAGCCGCCAGCCGGCCGGCCGGCTCCGGGTTCACGACCACGTGGACGGCGGCAGTGTCGGCGTCATCGCCCCGCGGCCAGGCGACCGCTCCGATCCGGGCGTAAGAACCGGGGACGACACCCAGCGACCGCTCGAACATGACTCGGTTGGCCGGCAGCTCGAGGACCAGCGAGCCCGACCAGCTCGGACCCCCCAGCGCTCGCAGTCCGAAGCGGACGTCGGCCAGCGCCTGCTCGCCGCGGTCCAGCCAGGCGCTGCCGGGCCGCCCCGCCGACATGATGGTCACGGATCCGCGGCGCTGCACGCTGATCGGCGCCTGCAGCCAACTCGGCCGAGGCGCTTCTCGGTGCGCGGCCGGGACCGCGTCGCCGGCCAACAAAGCCCGGTCGCCTTCGAAGGACAGCCACACCGTCTGCTTGGCCTCATGTTGGCTACCCGGCGGCCGCCAGGCGACCAGAACCTGCTGCGACCAGCGATCGGAGTCGAGAGGCGAGGCGGCGGACTGGGCCCGAAGACTCAGATCGTCCCGGCCCAACTGCCGCAGGTTGACGAACCACAGGTGCGACCGTGCGGCGAAGGCGGGAGTGACCCGGCTCTCGAACGCCGACCGGTCCCCGGTCCGAACGGCGATCAGGATCGCGTCCAGCGTGGCCTGCGCTTCAGCGGTCCGGTTACGGGAAGGTAACGAAGCGGCCGGGCTGGACGGGGCGCTCACAACAGCACAACCGACAGAACAACCGACGAGCAGCAGCAACGCCGCCAGGGCGGCCGGGAAGGTGCGGCGAGAAATGCTGCCGGTCAGCCGGCTGGCCGGCTGGCCCAGTTGTACGGCATGTAGTCAATGCTGACGATCCGCACGGACTTGCCCGGCCGCGGGGCGTCGATGATCTTGCCGTTGCCCAGGTAGAGGCCCACGTGGTGCACCGGCGAATAATAGCCGATCACGTCACCCGGCCGAAGTTCCGAGCGCGACACCTTGCGGCCGGCCGTCAGTTGATCGTCGGCGAGCCGAGGAAGACTGACCCCGACCGACTTCCAGGCAGCCAGCACGAGCCCAGAGCAGTCGTACGCGTCCGGGCCTTCGGCGGCGAACACGTACGGCTTGCCCAGTTGACGCTTGGCGAAGGCCATCGCTCGCTCACCACGGCTGGAGCTGCTCTTGCTCGAGCCGGCGCTCGCCCGGGAACGTGAGTCGGAGCTCGAGTCGGAACTCTTATCGGAACCCTTGCTGTCAGAGGTGTCCGCCGAGTCGGCGGCCGCCTTCGCTTGAGCCAGGGCCGCGGCACGGGCTTTGCGCTCCTCCTCGGCGATCCGCTCCCGCTCTTCCTTCGTCAAGCGGGCCAGAATCGCCTTGGAATCAACGATCTTCTGCTTGGAGGCCACGCGCAGCTTTTCGAGTTGCAGCTCCTTGGCCTTCAGCGTCGCGACGTCGGTTTCGGAGGAGCGTTGGAGTTCGGCCAGCTTGGCCTGCTCGGACTGAAAGTCCTGCAGGGTGGTGTTCTGGTTCTCGCTGACCTTCTCGACCGTCGAGATCTGGCTGAGGAAGTCCTCGGTGTCTTTGGTGAAGAACAGCTGCGCAGCGGTGTCCAGGTTGCGGTTCTGGAACTTGGCCAGCGCGACCTGGCCGACCTGCAGCCGCATCGTGGCCACTTTGGCGGTCTGCGCCTTCACGTCAGCCTGTTTGACCGCGAGCTTCTTGCGACCGTCCCGGAGTTCTTCGCGGACACCCACGTACTTCTGGTCCAAGGCTGCGGCGTCGACTTCCAACTGCTCGACCTGAGCCTTGGCTTCGGCGATGGTGAGGGGAGGATCGGCGGCCGCTCGGAAGGCGCCCGGACCGGCGACCAGCGATGCGGCGAGGGCGAACCCCGTGACTCCGAGGAGCAGACCACGAGTCGCCCTGCGCAGTGGCGAATCTGCACGGCTGGTTTCGGCTCGACGTGGCGTCACGCGTCGTCCACCCTCCACTAGAAAAGCATCCCCGAGGCTTTCGCCGGAAGCTCGGCTTCGGCGAAGCTCGCAACACATTAGGTCACGATTTGGTCACAGCCAAATCGGGGGCCGCATCGCGGAACCGGCTGGGGTCCCGCACCGGAGGCCATCGGCTCAGCCGTATTCGGTCCACTCCAACCGGGATTGGACCGACTCGGCCCGCTGTGCCCCGGGAATGAGCCGGAGCGGCGGGACCAGACCCGACTCTGCCAACACCGCCAACGCGTCCTGGTCGGAGGTGTCCAGGTCGACCCCGGTATCCGGGGTGCCGAGCAGGACCGAGATGACGCAGTCGCCGCAGGCCAATCCCCGGGCGACACAGCTGTCGCAGTCGACGTGCACCGTCTCCTTAGGGGTCTCTCCGGGTCGGTGCTCGCCTCGTCTGTTGGTCATCTGCGTCCTCTTCCATCCCGCTATCACTTGCCCGATGCCCTCACTCTGACAAGTGCGTCTGACAGTTGATTCCTCGTCGCCCTCCGCTTGCCGACGCTCACAGGGTTTCCGGCGAGCCGCGCGAGCTCATGTCAGGGATCGCCAGTATGTTCGATAATCGTGACCGCCACCGTCGAACAGCAGTCGTTCGACGATCTGGGCACTCATCTGTCGGCGGTGACGTTCTGTGTGGTCGACCTGGAGACCACCGGTGCGGCGGAGACCGACAAGATCACCGAGATCGGCGCGGTCAAGGTGCGGAGCGGCGAGGTGCTCGGCGAGTTCCAGACCCTGGTGAACCCGACTATCGCGATCCCACCGCTGATCGCCGTGTTGACCGGCATCACCAACGCCCAGGTGGCGGCCGCTCCGAGCCTGCGCCAGGTGCTCCCCTCGTATCTGGCCTTCGCCCACGAAACGGTGCTGGTGGCCCACAACGCGCCGTTCGACCTCGGCTTCCTACGCCGGGCCTGCGAGGCGCTGGGTTACCCGTTCCCGCGCTGGCCGGTCGTGGATACCGCTGCGTTGGCTCGGCAGATCCTGCTCCGAGACGAGGTGCCGAACTGTCGGCTGGCCACGCTGGCGAAGCACTTCCGGGCGGCCACCACGCCGAATCACCGGGCCCTGACCGACGCCCAGGCCACCGTCGAGGTCCTGCACGGACTGATCGAGCGGGTCGGCAATCTCGGTGTCGCCACCTTGGAGGATCTTCGGGAGTTCACCCGCAAGGTCTCGCCGCAGCGCCGCGCCAAGCGCACCTGGGCCGAGCAGGCGCCGGCCAAGCCCGGGGTCTACCTGTTCGTGGCCGAGCACGCCGACCGGCGCGAGGTGCTCTACGTCGGCAAGTCGACCAACCTGCGGAGTCGAGTCCGGACCTACTTCACCGCCGCCGAGAAGCGGCCGCGGATGGAGGAAATGATCCGGGTGGCGACCGGGGTCGAGACGATCCCGTGCACCACCGCCCTGCAGGCCGAGGTGGCGGAGCTTCGACTGATCGCCAGCCACGCCCCGCGGTACAACCGGCGTTCCAAGTTCCCTGAGCGCATGCTCTGGATCAAGATCACCAATGAGGCGTTCCCCCGCCTGTCGGTGGTCCGGGAGGTCCGCGCCGACCAGGCCACCTACTTCGGCCCCTTTCGTCGCCGCCAGGCGGCCGAGGACGTGCTGCTGGCGATCTACGACGGTTTCCCGATCCGCCAGTGCACTCCTCGGCTGAGCCCGAAGAGGCTTACCGCGGCCTGCGCCCTGGCCGGCATGGGCCGCTGCTCCGCGCCGTGCGACGGGACCGTCTCTCGCGAGGCCTACGCCGAGATCGTGGCCGAAGTCCGCAAGGCCCTGTCCAGCGACGTCCGCCCGGCCGTGTCCGGCGTGCAGGCCCGACTGGGGCGTCTCATCGCCCAGCAGCGGTTCGAGGAGGCCGCCATTATTCGCGGCCGGCTGGAGACCCTCACCTATACCGGAGTGCGGTTCCATCGGGTGCACAGTCTGGCGGCCTGTCCAGAGATCGTCGCCGCCCGGCGCAACGGCGGCGATTGGGAGATCCACGTGATCCGCTACGGACGGCTGGCGGCGGCGGCCCTGGCGACACCGGGTCAGGTGCCGCAAGCGGTGGCCCGCGCCGTCCGTGCCACCGCGGAGACCGTGCCCAAACCGCTGGATCCGTTGCCGGCGGCCGGCATCGAGGAGACCGAGCGGATCGCAGCCTGGCTGGAGCAACCGGGATCGCGGATCATGGACATCACCGGTGACTGGATGTGGCCGCTGCACGCGGTGCTCGACCACGACGGGCTGATCCGCCACGCCCTGGCCCCGAGCGCCTGAGGAGGGCTCGAGTTTCCGCTGCCGAAGGGGCACCCGCCCGCAATAGGATGGCGCGCATGATCACCGCGATCGTCTTCGTCAAGGCCGATGTGGCTCGTATCCCGGAGGTCGCCGAGGAGATCGCCGAGCTGCCCGGGGTCAGCGAGGTCTATTCGGTCACCGGAAAGATCGACCTGATCGCGATCGTCCGGGTCGGCGGCCACGACCAGGTGGCCGAGGTGGTCGCCGACCAGCTCAACAAGGTGCCTGGAGTACTCGGCACCGAGACCCACATCGCGTTCCGGGCCTACTCCACCCACGATCTCGAGGCGGCGTTCTCTCTCGGCGGCTCGTGAGCGCTGGCCCTCGAACCAGATTCAGAAGATGGCGATCTTCGCGACGACCGCCGCCAGGCACAACACGACCACCCCGAGGATCCCGACCAGCTGGATCACCAGCCGGTTGTCCCGCGGCGCGTACGCGAGGATCGCGCCGCTCAACGCTCCGACGGCGATCCCGCCGATCAGGCCGACCCAGCCGAAGCTCGCGAATCCGACCAGCACCGCATACAGCACGAGTAGGACCAGCAGGCTGATGTCGCCGCGGATGTCCTCCCCGGACTTGGCCTTGCCGATCGCGTTCGCGGCCAGCAGTCCGACAATCGCCGACGTCGCCCCGATGGTCGCGGAACTCCACGGGGCAATCAGGAAGAACAACGTCATCCCACCCAGCCCGGCGGCCAGGTAGAGCAGCACGAACCGCCAGCTGCCGAGCGCAGCCTCCATCGCCCGCCCCGCCAACCAGAGAACAAGCATGTTGATCAACACGCCCAACAACCCGCCCGAGGTGAAGGAGGCCGTCACCAGCCGCCAGAACTGCCCTTGAGCGACCGCGAAGTTGGCCATCGCAAGCAGATCGGTGGCGAGCCCGCGAGTGATCAGATCCAACACCCAGACCGCGGCGATGATGCCCATCACCACGATGGTGGCCCGGCCCCCGCCTGGTCGCATCGAGGCGCCGAACAGCGTGCGCGGCTCCCGAACGCGGGCCCGCCCCGACGACACACACTTCGGACACTGGAAGCCGACCGAGGCCGTGTTCATGCATTCACCGCAGATCGGTTGGTGGCACCGCTGACAGGAGATGCCGGTCATCCGGTCCGGATGCCGATAGCAGCCGACGAAGCCTGGTGCGGCGAAGCCGGGTCCGGCGTGAGGTGGCTCGCTCACCCTGGTCTCACCCTGGAGTTCTTTCTGCGCTTACTCGGAGATGTCGACCGAGGAGATCACGACCGGCTCGGCGGGCCGATCGTTGCGGCCCGTCCGGACGGCCGAGATGGCGTCGACGGTGTCCCGGCTCGCCTGATCGGCAACTTCACCGAAGATCGTGTGCTTGCGGTTGAGGTGCGGCGTCGGTCCGACGGTGATGAAGAACTGGGAACCGTTGGTCCCGGGCCCGGCGTTCGCCATGGCCAGGAGGTAGGGCTTGTTGAACTGCAACTCCGGGTGGAACTCGTCGGCGAAGGAGTAGCCGGGTCCACCGGTACCGGTGCCGAGCGGATCACCGCCCTGGATCATGAAGCCGTCGATGACCCGATGGAAGATCAGCCCGTCGTAGAACCTTCCGGTCGTCGGCCGACCGGTCTTCGGGTCGGCGTACTCCTTGGTCCCCTCAGCGAGTCCGACGAAGTTGGCGACAGTCTTCGGAGCCTGGTCGTTGAACAGATTGATGACGATGTCGCCGTGATTGGTGTGCAGGGTTGCCGTGGGCACGCGGGTGAGCACCTTTCGCTTCGGGTCGCTGATCTAGCCGTTTTGCTGCCCGCCATCCTGTCACGGCGGCCCAACCCCGGGGACGGTACGGTGGTGCCGTCTGCGCAGCGGAGCTGCCCGATGACTTCCTGGAGGAAACGTGAAGCGCAACAAGTCCGACGCCGTCGCCGAGACCGCGTCTACGTACGAGGACCTGGTCCAGTCGGCCGCCGACCGGGTGGGTCCGCTCGCGCAGGCTGCCGCGGACCGGATCGGGGCCGCCGCCGAACGGGTCGGTCCGCTGGCGCACACCGCCGCCGATAAGCTCGAGCCGCTGGCTCACCGGGCGGCCGACAAGGTGGCGCCGCTCGCCCACCAGGCTCAGGACTTCGTCAGTCCGCTCGCTCAACAGGCGGCCGACCGGGTCTCCCCGTACGCCCTGCAGGTGGGCGGAACCGTGGGTCCCTACGCAACCTTGGCCAAGCAGCGCGCGGCGCAGGCGGCGCACGACGTGATCGAGAGATGGCGGCCGGCGCTCGAGGAGGCACTGGAGAAGATCTCACCTGGGGTCGAAGCAGCCAAGGATCGCATCAACGAGGACCTGCTGCCCAAGCTCATCGCCGCGCTGGAGGCCGCCGCCGCGACCCCGGTCGTCGTCGAGGCCACGAAGCGCGGCCAGGCCACCCTCGCCGCCGCCAAGGGCGAGTTGAGCTTGCCGGAGCCGGAGCCGGAGCCCAAGCCGAAGGGCCGCTGGGTCCGGCGGGTGCTGATCGTCGCCGCGGTCGGCGGTGTCGTCGTCGTGGTCGCCCGCCGGCTGCTCGGTGCGCAGGACGCCGACTGGCAGGCGGCCCGACCCACCGCCCCGTACGCACCGCCCACGCCGCCCGCACCACCGGCGCCGGCCAGCAACGGCCAGACCACAGCAGAGACGACCGTCGAGGCCACACCGGACACGGCCGAGGGCGTGGAACCGGCGGCGGTGTCGCCCGCCGAAGACATTCCCGCGGAGAGTGCGGTGGTTCCCGAGGCCGACCAGGCGGCGATCGTCGAGGAGGGCTCGGCCGAGCAGGGGCCCGAGGAGGCGAGCGCGATCGACGGCGCCGCACCCGGGGAGCCGGAGGACGTCGTGGACGGCATCGCGCCCGAGGTCGATCGCTCCAGGTATTCCGGGGAGGGGGTCTACATCGGCACCGAGCCGCCCGAGGGGTTCACCATCAAGGCCAACGAACGGTCGATGAAGTACCACGTGCCCGAGTCGGCCGGCTACGCCCGCACCCATACCGAAGTCTGGTTCAACAGCGAGGAAGCCGCCCAGGAGGCTGGCTTCATCCGCGCCCAGCGCTGACGATCGGCGACCCACCCGAACACACCAGCCGACAACACCGAGCACGTCCCGCCAACACTGCCGCCCTCACATCCGGGCTTCTCTCGGACCTTCCACGTCAGCACCCGCTGACCAGGAAGGGTCGCCATGTCCGAGGCCGTTACCCCGTGGGTCGATGCCGCGCCGTTTCGTGCACATCTTCGGCACGTGATGGCGGTGGGCGACATGAGCGTCGACGTCGTCGCCGCGTTGACCGGTATCTCGACCCGGGCCGCGCGGCACCTGCTGAACGGCCGGGGTGGTCGGCCGGTCCGCCGGATCAGCGCCGACACGGCTCGCCGGCTGCTCCGCGTGACGAGCGCGGACGCCCGCTGGGCCGGGCGGCGCCTGGTGCCCGCATCGGCCACGGCCGCTCGGCTCGACGACCTGCTTGCCGCCGGGCATTCGCTCCACGAACTGGCGCGCGAGGTGCGCGTCGCCGCCGACGAACTCCTCGCCCTCGCCGAGGGCCGCCGCGACGCCTGCACGCCCCTGGTGGCGGCCCGGCTGGCTGCCCTGCACGCGGCGGTGGACGCCCGGTACGACCTCATCTACTCCCTGGCTTCGTAAGATCTTCGTAGGATCAGGGCCCGTGACCGACCCCGCGACGGCGGTATTGGCCGCGACGCTCGCCGCGGCGGCCGTGCTGGTCGGCGCCCGACCGGTGCTGGCCAGGTTGCCGGAACCGGCCTCCAGCGACCAGGGGCCGGGCGGCAAGGTGCCCTACGCCACCCTGCCGACCCGCACCTTCGTCCTCGGCTGTGCGGCCCTGTCCGGCGTCGCCGTCGGTCTCAGCTGGCTCCTGGTGCCGGCCGCCGCTCGACCGCTGTGGGCGGTGCTCGGCACGGTCGGGCTCCTGCTGGCCGCCGTCGACGCCCGCACGACGTGGCTGCCGCTGCCGCTCACCCGCGCGGCCTGGCTGCTGATGGGCGTGGCTGGGCTGCTGGCCGGAGGCGTGGCGGGGATCGGCGACGGCCCGGGCGCTGCGCTGCGAACCCTGTTGGACGCGGCTCTCGGGGCGGCCCTGGCCGGCGGGCTCTATCTGTTGGTCTGGCTGATCACCCGCGGTGGCTTCGGCTTCGGCGACGTGCGCTTCGCTCCGCTGGTGGGTGCACCGGCGGCCGTGCCGACCTTCACGATGCTGCTCTGGGCGCTGCTCCTCGGCAGCCTGGTCGGCGGGGTGGTCGGCGTGATCCGGTTGGCCCAGCGCCGCCCCGGTCCGTTTCCGTACGCTCCGGCGATGGCCGCGGGGGCCTATCTGGCTCTCGTCGTGGGGCCCTTCCTCGGGTTCAGCGGCTGACGGCCAGTTCCGCGGTCCGCACATAGACGAGCGCCCGGCCGTACGCCTCGGCCGCCGTCGCCTCGGCGGCCGTGTGGAAGGCGCGACCCGGACCACGGACACTCACCACGTAACCCACCGAGGAGTAGTCCAAGGACAAGAAGTAGTCGCCCAGGAGCTCGCGCAACTGATCCTCGCGGGGCAGCCACACCACCTCGTCGGCCTCCACCGAGTCGAGCGCCCACTCGACGGTGCCGTTGAAGTGGAACCGAGATTCGCCGTTCCGGACAACCAGCTCGACCACCATGTCGCTGACGGTGAACACCGATTCGGTGATCTCCGGCCGAGGGATGAAGAACTGATCACCGTTGTGTGGCGTCCAGGACAGCAGCGGGCCCAGCTCGCGCGCCAGTTCTCGGGAGATCATCGATCCAGTATCTCCTCACCCGACAACGGGCCAGGCATTGTGACCGCGTTTAGGCTCGACGATGTGACTAGCGCGCCGCGGCCGGGCTGGTACCCGGATCCCGCCGGCACGGCCGATCAGTACCGGTGGTGGAACGGGCAGGAGTGGACCAACGAGGTCAGCCCGTCCCCCAACGCGCCGGCACCCCTCGGGTCGCTGTTGGGGTCAGCGGGCACCGATCCGCCTCGGCGGCGTTCGCCGCTGCGCGCGATCCTCGCCCTGGTCGTCATCATCGCCCTCTTCTTGAGCGCCACGCTCGGTGTCGGCCTGTGGTTGTGGGGTGGTGACTCCGCGGGCAGCCGATCAGAGGCCCGAGCAACCCCCCCGCCCGGTCCCCGCGGTCAGCTCGACGAGTCGAGCCGGAGCGCGTCGATCGGGGCGGCGACCATGAAGCTGCCGGGCGATCCGTACGAGTTGAGGGCCGATCCCGTCCCGGTCCGCGGCATCTTCGACGTCGCTTTCGTGGCCGAAGCCGAGGTGCACGAGCAATACGACGGAGCCAACGACTGGTTCGCCGTGGTTGCCCTGGCGGCCCTGGATCCCGATCTGGCTGACGGATCCGACCCGGAGCAGGCCGCCCACGCCGCGCTGAGCAAGATCGCCACCCGGATGTATGACGGCCAGCAGACCAAGGTCAGTCAGGTCCGGGTGGCGGACCGGTCGGTGGACGGGAACCCCGGGGTCGAAGTCAGCGCGCGGATCCATTACGCGGTCGACCGGCTGGCCAGCCGCTACGACACCGTGGCGGCCATCGTGGTCCGCCTGGACGACGGCACGTCGGTCGCCGCGCTCAGTGCGGTGCCTGACGACGCCGATCCCGCGGTGCACCGGTTGGCGCAGGCCTCGCTGGACTCACTCGCGATCAATTGAGGGTCCCGGTCAAGTGACGGCGCGGGTGGCCGCCACCCAGGCCGCCAGTTTCGCCCTCGCCGCCCCGGAGTCGATGGCGGCCGCCGCCCGATTGAGGGCCTCGGCGAATTGCCCGGTCAGATCGTCGACCCGCGGCTTGTCGTAGGCGATCAGCGCTGCGGCGGCGTTCAACAACACGATGTCCCGAACGGGACCGGTCCGGCCGTCCAGCAGGTCGCGCGCCACCTGCGCATTACCGGCGGCGTCGGAGCCGCTGAGATCGCCCGGCTGCGCCTTCGGCAGACCCAGCGCGACCGGGTCCAGGTCGGTCCGCTGCACCGCCCCGTCCGCGTAGACCCAGACCTGCGAGGTGGTGGTCGTGGTCAGCTCGTCCAGTCCGTCGCCGCCGTGGACGACCAGACCCTGGTGGCCGCGCCCGGCGAACACCCCGGCCATCAATTCGGCCATCCGCGCGTCGGCCACCCCGACCGCCTGGGCCATGGGCTGGGCCGGGTTGGCCAACGGGCCGAGGAAGTTGAAGGTCGTCGGGATACCCAACTCGCGCCGAGGGGCGGCTGCGTGCCGGAGCGCCGGGTGGTAGAGCGGGGCGAACAGGAAGGCGATACCGACCTCCTCGACCACAACTTGTTGCCGCTCCGGAGCGAGGCCGAGGTCGATCCCCAACTCCTCCAGCACATCCGCGGCCCCGCAGGCCGAGGTGGCGGCCCGATTGCCGTGCTTGACGACCCGGGCGCCGGCCCCGGCCGCCACGATCGCCGCCATCGTGGAGATGTTCACGGTGTTGGCCCGGTCCCCGCCGGAACCCACCACGTCGACCGCCAGACCACCGATCTCGATCGGGGTCGCGAAGGCCAGCATGGCGTCCACCAGCCCGGTCATCTCGGTCACCGTCTCGCCCTTGGCGCGCAGCGCCACCACGAATGCCGCCAGTTGGGCCGATGTGGCGTTGCCGCTCAGGATCTGCTCCATGGCCCAGCCCGTGGCCTCGGCGCTCTGGTCGACACCCGCCACCAGTTCCGACAGCAGCGCCGGCCAGGTCGGAGAACTCATCAGGTCGCTGTGATGCGGGTCCGGAGGCGGAGCAGCCGGGCTACCGTCTCCGGCAGCCGCAGCGGATCGACCGGGTGCGGCAGCACCCCGTCGGCCCGGGACCAGGTGGCCAGCCAGGCGTCGTCCCGGCGGCCGGTCAACACCAGGATCGGTGGGCAGTCGGCGATCTCGTCCTTCAGTTGCCGGGCGAGGCCCAGGCCCCCCGGAACGGCTTCGCCGTCCAAGATGGCCAACGCGATGCCACCGCGATCCATCGCCGTGATCACCGCCGGTTGGGTCGCAACCTCCAGTACGCGGACTTCGGGCAGATCACCGGCAACCCTTCGCCCGAGCGACAGCCGTACGTGTTCGCGAACGGTCCGGTCGGAGGCGTAGAGCAGGATGTCGAGCGGCCGCGGTGGAGCTGGGGGCTCGTGCGCACTCGCTGGCTCCGTACCCGGACCCGGTTGGGCGTCGATCTCCGGCTCGATCTCCGGCTCAGTCATGCGGGGTCATCCTCGGCTCGGTCGGGGCAGCGTCTGCTGGGGCATCGGATCGGGATACGGCGGTGCGATCGTACCGTGCCTGCTCCTTCGCCAACTGCGCTTCGAGCCGGTCCAAGCGCCTGTCCTCGCGGACCGCCTCTCGCTGGCTGGACAGGAACCACTGGACGAACAACACGACCAGCAGCACTGCAGCGACGATGTCTCCAGATCCCCACATGATCGCCCCGGCCAGGTACTGGTCCTCGAGCGGGCTCGGCGCCCAGGTCCGGCCGAACGCCAGGTACCAGTCCCCCGCCAGCAGCTGGGTCGAACTCATCATCGAGACACCGAGGAAGGCGTGGAAGGGCAGCATCAGGAACAAGATCAGCAGCCGCAGCGGATACCTGGCCTTGCCGGGCACCGGGTCCACTCCGACCAGGGGCCACATCAGCAATGAGCCGACGATCACGAAGTGCAGATGCAGGAAGGTATGCCAGAAGGGGGATGCCAGCGACAACGGGTAGAACGAGGAGTAGTAGAGGGCGAACGGTGTGGCGATGAACAACGCCAGGGCAAACGGGGGGAAGGTGATGACCCGCGCCCACGGCGAGTGCAGCACCCTCAACAGGGCCCGCCGGACACCGGCCGGCGCCGTCCGCAGGGCCAGCGTCACCGGCGCGCCCAGGGCGCAGAACAGCGGCGTAATCATCATCAGCACCATGTGCTGGGCGGCGTGCACGCTGAACAGCACGGTGTCGTAGGTGCCGAGCGCCGACATGGTGGCCACCACGGCACTGCCCAGCCCGCCGACCACGAACGACAAGGTCCGCGACAGCGGCCAACGGTCGCCGCGCTTGCGCATCCGGAGCACTCCCCACAAATAGAGGGCGCCCGTCAGCACAACGGCGACGGCCACCCACCAGTTCATCGACCATTCGGTCAGCAATCGCACGGGGGTGAGGGGCGGGGGCTGGTCGCCCGGGGTCGCGTGCAGCGGGACCAAGCCCCATCCGGCACCAGGTAGACCAGCCACGAGACCAGCCTAGGCGGCGGAGCCGGACCCCTCGGCGACAACCGTCCCCGAGCGTCGTCCGGGAGCGCCGTGCGCGAGAGGCTCACAACAAGTTGCGTGCCCCAGGGTGACCGGCGGGGGTCTTGCAGCAATAATGACCTCGTGGCTCTCCATACGCACGAGATCAGCGGCTCGATGATCAAGCCTGCGGGCTCCTTGCACGCCTTGCCGCAGGCGCGTCTGCGAGGCCGCATCGGGCGTCCGGACTTGGTGGCGGTCGGCGTGATCATCTGGCTCGCCTCCGAGCTGATGTTCTTCGCCGCCCTGTTCGCCGCGTACTTCACGATCCGCAACGTCACCAACTCCCAGGCTGCCGCCACGGGGCAGGAGCCGCTCTGGCTGACCTCGACCGAGATGATCAACATCCCGTTCGCGATCGTGAACACCACGGTGCTGGTGGCCAGCTCGTTCACCTGCCAGATGGGCGTCTTCGCCGCCGAGCGCGGCCAGGTCAAGCGGACGGGTTCGCTGCTGAACGTCCGGGCCTGGGGCCTGCGCGAGTGGTACGTGCTGACCTTCCTGATGGGCGCCTTCTTCATCGGCGGACAGGTGTACGAGTACGCCGCGCTGTTCAGTGAGGGAGCGACCATGGCGACCAACGTGTACTGGTCGGCCTTCTTCCTGGCCACCGGGTTCCACGGACTCCATGTCACAGGTGGCCTGGTCGCGTTCGTCTTACTGCTGGGACGGACTTTCCTGGCCCGAACCTTCACCCACGAGCAGGCGGTGAGCGCCGTTGTAGTGTCCTACTACTGGCACTTCGTCGACGTGGTCTGGATCGCCCTGTTCGGGGTCATCTACCTGTTGCGTTAGACGCTTGAGCAACCGTCTGGCAGGTGCATCTGCCGACGCACCCACAACTGAATAATCATCCGGAGAGTCCGCGCCTGGATGACCCGCCCGCACATAACGAGAGGGACCCCCACTGTGCGATTCCTGACCGCAAGACGTCGGCACCCGGCGGCCAAGGTGCTGCTGTTGGTGTTCGGGCTCTTTGTCATGGGCGCGCTCTATGCCGCGGTGGCTCCGGCTTCGAAATCTTCCGCCGACACCGGCACCAGCCAGCAGGTGGCCGAGGGCAAGGCCCTGTTCGCCGTGCAGTGTGCCTCGTGTCACGGACTGAACGGCGAAGGCCAGGTCAGCGGTCAGATCCAGGGACCGCCGCTCGTCGGCGTCGGGGCCGCGGCAGTGGAGTTCCAGGTCGCCAGTGGCCGGATGCCGATGGCCAAGCCCGCCGTCCAGGCGCCACAGAAGGAGCGGGTGTTCAGCGAGGAAGAGGTGCTGGCCCTCGCCGCCTACGTGGATACGTTCGGACCCGGCCCGGCGATTCCGGAACCGGCCGAGTACGACCCCGCCGGGTTGAGCGAGGAAGAGATCGCCCGCGGCGGCGAGCTGTTCCGGACCAACTGCTCGGCCTGCCACAACTTCGAGGGTGCCGGCGGAGCACTGCCGGGCGGGAAGTATGCGCCGGCTCTGTACGACGTGAGCAATCTGCACATCTACGAGGCGATGCTCACCGGTCCGCAACAGATGCCGGTGTTCTCCGACGGCGCCCTGCCGAACGAGGACAAGCGGGCCATCATCGGCTACCTGAACGAACTGCACGAACAACCGAACCGGGGCGGACTCGCCTTCGGCGGGTTGGGCCCCGTGGCGGAGGGCCTGTGGGCCTGGATCGCCGGCCTGGCCGTGCTGATGGGAATTGCGGTCTGGATCGCTGCGAAGGGAGTGAAGGCGCGATGAGCACTGGCTTGACCCCCCGCGGCGACGATCGCGGCGCCCCGGACGATCCGGATCGGATCCCGCCGAGCTCGGGGGAACTCGCCACGTTGGAGTCGGACCGCCGGTTCCCGGTTCCGGACCCAGGCCTGGAGGAGCACCTCCCCCGACTCAGTGACGTGGACGAGGCGGCCGGTGACCGCCAGGCCCGAATCGTCGCCACCTTCTTCGGCCTGGTTCCGATCCTGGCGATCGCCTTCGTGGTCATCTACTTCGCGGTGCCGAAGGAGATGTACATCGACTTCGGGCCGCTGCGTTCCAACGCCCAGAACGTCGGCTTCGGCCTCACCCTCGGATTGGCCCTGCTCTTCATCGGGCTCGGTGCGGTGCAGTGGGCGCGCCAGCTCATGTACGACGGTGAGATGGTCGACCACCGGCACCCGGCCGCCTCCCCGGACGAGGACCGGGTCGCGATCGTAAAAACCCTCGACGAGGGCATCGCCGAGTCCGGCATCACCCGGCGCAAGGTGCTGGGTCGCAGTCTGCTCGGCGCACTGGGTCTCGTGGGTCTGCCCGCCGTCGTCCTGTTCGCCGACCTCGGTCCGTGGCCGACCAAGAGCGTACGCGCGGAGACGATCGAGAAGACGATCTGGACCGAGGGGATCCGGTTGGTCAACGATGTCACCTTCGTACCGATCAAAGCCGAGCAGATGCAGATCGGCCAGCTGGTCAACGCCCAGCCCGAGAACCTGCAGGACTACCACGGCGCCGAGTACCAGATCGAGAAGGCCAAAGCTTCGATCATCATCGTGCGGATGGATCCGAACACCATCAAGATCCCCGAATCCCGCCAAGACTGGCAGGTCGGCGGAATCCTCTGTTACTCCAAGATCTGCACCCACGTCGGGTGCCCGATCAGTCTCTGGGAGCAGCAGACACATCATCTGCTGTGCCCGTGCCACCAATCGACCTTCGACCTGGGTGATTCCGGGGTCGTGGTGTTCGGGCCGGCCGCGAGATCGCTGCCCCAACTTGCGATCACCACCGACGCCGAGGGTTATCTGATCGCCCGGGGCCCGTTCACGGTTCCGGTCGGCCCCAGCTACTTCGAACGCCCCTTCAACGATTATCAGCAAGGTGACAACTAATGGGTGATTCAGATGGCTAAGCCTGCCGCCACCGTTACCGACGACTCCGCCGTCCTGCCGCAGACTCCACCCAAGGAGCTCGGCCCGGTGTTCAAGTTCGCCGCCGGTCCCGCCAAGTGGGCCGACGACCGGACGGGCGCAGCCACGCTCAGTCGCAAGTATCTGCGCAAGGTCTTCCCCGACCATTGGTCGTTCCTGCTCGGTGAGGTCGCCCTCTACTCGTTCATCATCCTGCTGCTCACCGGGGTCTTCCTCACCATCTGGTACAAGCCGTCGATGGCCGAGATCGAGTACGAGGGCACCTACCAGCTGCTACGTGGCGTGACCATGTCGGAGTCCTTCGACTCGACCATGGCGCTGTCCTTCGACATTCGCGGTGGCCTGCTGATCCGCCAGATGCATCACTGGGCGGCCATGCTGTTCGTCGCCGCCATGCTGGCCCACAGCCTCCGAATCTTCTTCACCGGCGCGTTCCGCAAGCCGCGCGAGATCAACTGGCTGATCGGTGTCGCCATGCTGGCCACCGGCATCATCGAGGGCTTCGCCGGCTACTCGCTGCCGGACGACCTGCTGTCCGGCACCGGCCTCCGGTTCGTCGACGGTCTGATCCGCGCCATCCCGGTCATCGGCACCTGGGCGGAGTTCTTCGTCTTCGACGGCGAGTTCCCGGGCGAGCTGATCGTGCCTCGGCTCTACATGGTGCACATCCTCCTCATTCCCGGCATCCTGCTCGGACTGATCGCGGCTCACCTGGCGCTGGTCGTGTACCACAAGCACACCCAGTTCCCCGGCGCCGGTCGCAACGACGGCAACGTGGTCGGCTACCCGGTGTTCCCGGTGTACATGGCCAAGGCCGGCGGCTTCTTCTTCATCGTGTTCGGCGTGATCGCCCTGATGGGTGGCTTCATGCAGATCAACCCGGTGTGGACGTACGGCCCGTACAACCCCGCCATGGTGACCGCCGGTTCGCAGCCCGACTGGTACATGGGCTTCGTCGAGGGTGGCATCCGGATCATGCCCAACTGGGAGACCCACATCTGGGGTACGACCTGGTCGTGGAACGTGGCGATTCCCGGACTGGGGATCATGGGTCTGCTGTTCGGGCTGATGGCCATCTACCCGTTCGTCGAGCAGTGGGTTACCGGCGACAAGGCCGAGCACCACATCCTCGACCGGCCGCGCAACGCGCCGACCCGGACCGCGTTCGGCGTGGCGGCCATCACCTGCTACGGCTTGCTGTGGATCGGCGGCGGCAACGACATCGTGGCCACCCAATTCGGGGTCTCGCTGAACGCAGTGACCTACTTCCTCCGAGTGATGGTGTTCGTGGGACCGGTGCTGGCCTTCTTGATCGCCAAGCGGATCTGCATCGGGCTGCAGCGGGCGGATGAAGCGCGCCTGTTGCACGGCTCGGAGAGCGGCATCATCGTTCGCGATCCGTCCGGTGCCTACTCCGAAGCGCACGTGCCGATCAGCCAGGAGGAGTCCTACACCCTCACCCAGCACAACCAGCCGATGGCGCTGGTGCCGGGTGGGGACCAGGGCGAGTTGACCGAGAAGGAGTACAAGCGGGAGCAACTCCGCCGCAGAGCGACCCGGTTCTACTTCATCGACGACCTGCGCAAGCCGACCCGGGAAGAGCTCGAGGAGGCCGCTGCGCACCTCAACCATGAGGTCGAGGCTCACAGCCACGGTCACTCCTACCCGCCCACCGACAGCGGCCACGCGCTCGGTGACGGGCATGGGAACGGTCACGGTGATGGTCAGGACGGCCACCGCGAACTCGAGGCCGGGCAGGACGAGCCCGAGTTCTACAACAAGGCCGCTCGCTGAGTTGACCTGACCCGCCGAGGCGCCTGCCAGCTGCTCGGGTCCCACGTTCCTGCTCTAGTTGAAACTAGAGCAGGAACGTGGAACCCGAGCAGCTGTGGTTTCCGGGGTCGGCGCGGTGTGTGGTTGATCACCCTCGTTGGCGGGTAACGATCCCGGCCTCGAGCGCGTTGGCCAAAGGTGTTATGCCTGTGAACTCAGACCCCAAGCCCTCTCCCAGCCAGATCAACTCCGATATCAAAGCCGAGACCTCCAAAGGCCTCGATCTGTCCGTCACCCAGATCGTGGGTGGCGCGTTGGCGGCCATGACGGCGGCGGCGCTCGGTTCGCGGCTCAGTGTGGCCGGCACGGTCGTCGGCGCCGCGGTCGCAAGCATCATCGCCGGTGTCGCTGGTGCCCTGTACACGGCGTCGCTCCGGCATACCCGAGACCGGGTCCGTTCCGTCTGGACGGGCAAGGCGAGCGGGACGCCCGCGAAGGTCGAGGTGGTGACCGGCTGGCCGGAAACTCCCGACGCCGCCGCCGCTCCCCCGGCACCGCCACGTTCGGTCTCTCGCCGTCCGCGTGTGATCTGGCGGCGCATCGTCGTCGGTGCCATCGCCACCTTCGCCCTGACCGCCGCGGTTCTGACGGGCTTCGAGCTGCTGTCCGGTCAGGCCCTGTCCGGGGGGACGGGCACCACCTTCGAACAGGTACGGGAGCCGCAACCGGGCGCGGGCGTAGACACGCCCGAGCCGAGCGAATCCGCGTCCGACGAACCGAGCGAAACGCCTGGCTCCGAGGATTCGCCAAGCGAGACGCCCGAGGCGTCGACCGAGACCCGCACGGGACCGAGCACCGAGCCGAGCACCGAGCCGAGCACCGAGCCGTCAGTGGACGCGCCCAGCGAGGCCTCGACCCCAGCCGCCGCACCGAGCGAGTCGACTACGGCGACGCCGTCAACGGAGAATCAGCCAACGACCGACCCAGGAAACGGGTGAGTGTGCTGCCCGGCTCGAGCAGCTGAAACTGGGTGGCTCCCGGCGGAACAGAGCCCGGATCGCAGCCGAGGGCGAGCAGGGTGTCGACCACCCGACGCGTTCCCAGCAGGCCCGGCCGCTGCCGGCTCGCGGGATCGAGGCACTGGTCTTCGATCAGCACTTCGCGGCCGGCGCGTCGGACCAGCAGCCGATCGTGGACCGAACCGCCGAGCTCACCGGCGCGACCGAGGATCAACGTCTCCCGGATCAGGGCCGTCGCGTTCGGCGCGGCGTCGAGATGGAGTGACCGGCGGGCCTCCGCGCCGTCCGCCACCACAAACGGCTGACCGCGGTACACCAGTCCGGCGCCGTGGCCCAGCTCGATCCGGGTGCTCCAGCCCGCCGACTGGCCGCGACCGTGATAGGCCACCGTGCCCGCGACGTCGCTCAGCTCCAACCGAGCGCCGGGACCGACGTACACCTCGAGGTCGACCTCGTCGCCGCCGAGCAGGAGCGCGGTCGTCGCCACCAGGGCGACCCGGCAGGTGTCCGGGGGGCCGTGCAGCCGTTGCGCGCGGAGCAGACCAGCGGTGGACCGGAAGCAGGGCCGGCCGTCACGGCAGGTGACATCGATTCGGGTACGCACCTCACCTTGCATTCGAATGGACGTGAACGGTCCCGTCGGCATGGATGTGCGCGGGCGCGTTGGCCTCTGGGTGAGCCCCGGCGTGAGTATGGGCAGCCATCGGACCGGGATCGTGGGACAGGTGAGTGCCGGACCGGAAGGCGGCCAGCGTGTCCAGTACCCACGCGCGTAGGCGGGCGATCGAGACTGGATCGGTCCGCGACAGGGCGATCACGATCCGCCCGTCCCGGGCTGCCTCGGCATCCGCAACCATCTGCGGCACGTCGACCCCCACGTACGGCGCCAAATCGGTCTTGTTGACCACCAGAACGTCCGCGCCCGCGATCCCCGGACCGCCCTTGCGCGCCACGTCGCCGCCACCGGCCACGTCGAGCACGAAGAACTGGGCGTCGACCAGAGCGGGCGAGAACGTCGCGGTCAGATTGTCGCCGCCCGACTCGACCAGGACCACATCGACCGGCGCGAAGTCGCGCTCCAGGTCCTCGACCGCCAGCAGGTTCTGGCTGACGTCGTCCCGGATAGCGGTGTGGGGGCACGCCCCGGTCTCGACCGCCCGGATCCGTTCCGGAGCGAGCACGCCCGCCGAACGCAGGAACCGGGCGTCCTCGTCGGTGTAGATGTCGTTGGTGATCACGGCCAGGCTCAGCTCCTCCCCCAACTCCCGGCAGAGCAGGGCGATCAGGGAACTCTTGCCGGTCCCGACGGGCCCGGCCACTCCGAGTCGCAGGGCACGTCGTAGGCGGGTCGAAGGATCAGGCACGGAACAACCTTCTTTCGGTGACATGGTGGAACTGGGCCCACTCCTCCAGCTGGGGCGCGGCCCGCGCCGGGATCTCCTCCGGTGCGGTCAACCCGGCCACCCGATCAACCAGTGCCTCCACCGCGGGCCCGGCCGCCGCGACCCAGGACACGCCGACGGCCGGGTCGAATGGCCGGAGCTTCAGGGCGGCCGCGATGACGGTCTGGACGTCGTCGTAGCCGACCAGCCGAGCCGTCTCGACGGCGGTGAGCCCGGCGACGGCGGCCGTCACGCCGACCGCCACCGGGCGGCACCACGGTGAGCGGTGCGTGAGCGGAGCGAGATCCCAGACCGTGGCCGCCAACCGCAGGTAGCTGCGACCCAACAGGTCGGAAGCGTCACGCAGGGCGTCTGAGGCCGTTCGGGTCCGCCAGGCCCGATCCACCTCCTCCAGGGCGTCCGGGTCAGGTGCGTGCCGCCAGACGTGCCGAGCCACCACGGCGACCGCCGCCTCGGTCTCGGTGACCGTCGTCAGCCGGACGGCGACGTACTCGGGCAGGGCGGCCAGCTCCAGCCCGTGACGAAGCGCCGGCTCGACCCCAGCGGACTGGGTGTGCGCACCGGTCGGCAGCCGCCCGTCGGCCAGCAAGAGACTCAGATAGGCGCCGGACACGAGAGCTCAGAACAGCTTGTAGAGCTGGGCCAGCGGCAACCGGTCCGCCGGGGCCGGCCGGATTTCCGCGCCGTCGACGGTGACCTCGTGCGTTTCCGGATCGATCCCGATCTCGGGGAGCGCGTCGTTGTTGACCATGTCGGCCTTGCCGACGTTGCGGGTCGAGCGCACGCCCACGAGTTGCCGACCGAGGCCCAGCTCCTCAGCCAGACCAGCCTCCAGGGCGGCCGGGGCGACGTAGGACTGGGACAAACCCGCCGCGCTTCCGGCGTAGAGCGCCGGACGCATCAGCACCGGTTGGGGGGTGGGGATGGAAGCGTTCGGGTCGCCCAGCGCACCGACGACGATCCCGCCGCCCTTGATCACCACGCTGGGGCTCACCCCGAAGAACCTCGGGTCCCAGAGCACCAGGTCGGCGAGCTTGCCGACCTCGATCGACCCGATCTCGTGGTCCACCCCGTGGGCGATGGCGGGGTTGATCGTGTACTTCGCGACGTAGCGGACGGCCCGGAAGTTGTCCGCAGGCCGGCCTCCCGTCAGTTCGCCACGGACCTGCTTCATCACGTGGGCCACCTGCCAGGTACGGGTGATCACCTCGCCGATGCGGCCCATCGCTTGCGCGTCAGACGACGTGATGGAGATCGCTCCCAGGTCGTGCAGATGGTCTTCGGCGGCGATGGTGGTGGCGCGGATCCGGGACTCGGCGAAAGCCAGGTCCTCAGGGACCGCCGGGTTGAGGTGATGGCAGACCATCAACATGTCGAGATGCTCGGCCACCGTGTTGACGGTGTGCGGCAGCGTCGGGTTCGTCGATCCCGGCAGCACGTTCGGCAATCCGGCGATGGTCAAGATGTCCGGGGCGTGCCCGCCGCCGGCCCCTTCGACGTGGAATGCGGAGATGCTGCGTCCCGCGATGGCGTCGATCGTGCTGGCCACGAAACCGGCCTCGTTGAGGGAGTCCGAGTGCAGGGCGACCTGCAGCCCCCACTCCTCCGCACCGCGCAGCGCCGCGTCGACCGCCGCCGGCGTGGACCCCCAATCCTCGTGAAGTTTGTAGCCGCCCGCGCCGGCGAGCGCCTGGGCCTGGAACGCGGCGGCCGACACGGTGTTGCCCTTGCCCAGCAGCAGCAGGTTGACGGGGAACGCGTCCAGCGCGCGGTGGGTCTGCTTCAGGTGCCAGGCACCGGGGGTGACGGTGGTCGCCTTGGACCCCTCCGACGGCCCGGTGCCACCGCCGCCGAGCGTGGTGAGGCCCGCCGCGAGCGCCTCGGTGATCTGCGACGGGGACAGGAAGTGCACGTGGCTGTCGAAGCCACCGGCGGTGAGGATCTTGCCCTCGCCGGAGATGACATCGGTGCTGACGCCGATGATCAGGGCGGGGTCGACACCGTCCGCGATCGCGGGATTGCCGCTGCGGCCGATCCCGACGATCCGCCCGTCACGGATGCCGACGTCGGCGCGGACGACCCCCCAGTGGTCGAGGAGGACGGCGTTGGTGATGACGGTGTCCAGGGCGCCCTCGGCCCTGGTGACCTCCGACTGGTTCATCGACTCGCGGATCGATTTGCCGCCGCCGAAGACCGACTCCTCGCCGCCGAACGTCAGGTCGTGCTCGATCTCGATCCAGAGATCGGTGTCGCCCAGCCGGATCTGGTCTCCGGCCGTCGGCCCGTAGATGGCGGCGTAGTCCGCTCGGCTGATCCGCACCATCAGCGCCCCCTGCGGATCTGGATGCCCGGGACGTCCCGGGCTCCACCCAGCGCGACGATGCCGACCGTACGGGATGCACCAGGCTCGAAGCGGACCGCCGTGCCCGCCGGGATGTCGAGGCGGAACCCGCGAGCCGCGGTCCGGTCGAAGTCCAGTCCGGAGTTCACGTCGGGCAGGTGGATATGGGAGCCGATCTGGATCGGGCGGTCGGCCGAGTTGAGGAAGGTCAATTCGCCGCGCTCATCAGGTCCGCGGTCGGCGTTGAGCTCGAGCTCGCCGGGGGCCACCCTGATCGCACCCGGGCCGGTCGACGTTGCTCCTGCCATGTCGTCTCCTTACTGGATCGGCCTCAGTGGATGGGATCGTGGAGGGTGACCAGCTTGCGGCCATCGGGGAAGGTCGCCTCGACCTGGACGTCGGTGATCATCTCGGCCACCCCGTCCATCACCTGATCCCGGGTCAGGACCTCCCGACCGGAGCTCATCAGCTCCTCGACCCCGCTTCCCTCGCGGGCCCGCTCGATGACCCAGTTGCTCAGCAGGGCCACCGATTCCGGGTAGTTGAGCTTCACGCCGCGCCCGAGCCGGTCCCGCGCGACCATGCCGGCCACGGCCATCAGCAGCTTCTCGGCGTCCGAGGGTGCCAAGTTCACCGCGTCACCGTACCGGGTGATTGTTTCGCTGGCGTTGCGGCACTCAGCAGGCTGCCCAGAGTCGCGACGGCAGCCGCGGCGCGGTTCAGCGGGCCAGCACCCCGTGCTCGGCCGGGACGATCTCCGCGGGCGGCGGCGGACCGGGTGGCGTTCCGTCACCGAACGGACGGCCGCCGAGCTGCTCACGGAAGTGCGGGCCGGTCCAGTTCGTCAGCTCCGGTCCAGCCGGGACGATCTGGCTGGGATTGATGCCGGTGTGGACGATGTAGTAGTGCTGCTTGGTCTGGACGAAGTCGATCGTGTCACCGAAGCCCGGAGTCTGGAACAGATCGCGGGCGTACGCCCAGAGCACGGGCATCCCGGTCAGCGTGTGTCGATTGCATTTGAAGTGCCCGTGGTAGACCGCGTCGAAACGGACCAGGGTGGTGAACAACCGGACGTCGACCTCGGTGATTGTGTCGCCCATCAGGTATCGGCGGTCGGTCAGCCGGTCGGAGAGCCAGTCGAGGCGGTCGAACAGCCGGTGGTAGGACTTCTCGTAGGAGGACTGCGAGCCGGCGAAGCCACAGCGGTACACCCCGTTGTTGACGTCGCGGTAGATGAGTTCGGAGAGTTCGTCGATCTCGTCCCGGAGCTGCTCCGGGTAGAGGTCGGGTGCTCCGGGACGGTGGAACTCGGTCCACTCCAGGGAGAAGTCGAGAGTCATCTGGCGGTAGTCGCTGGTGACCACGGCCCTGCTCGGAGTGTCGACGATCGCCGGGACGGTGATACCGCGGTCGTAATCGGGGAACCGGGCGAGGAAGGCCTGCTGGAGTCGTTCGTAACCCAGCACGGGGTCCACGCCCCCCGGGTCGAGATCGAAGGCCCAGCTGCGCTCGTCATGGACGGGGCCGCACACACCCATGGAGATAGCCCCCTCCAAGCCGAGCAGCCGCCGCACGATCACCGCCCGATTGGCCCACGGACAGGCCCTGGCTACGACCAACCGATAGCGACCGGCTTCGACCGGGTAGCCCTCGCGTCCGTCCCGAGTGATCCGAGTGGCGATGTAGTTGGTGTCGCGGATGTAGTCGCCGACGGCCGTCAGCACCGAGCCATTGGTCGCACTGCTCTCACTGGTCACTGCGTCAGCGTACGAGAATGGCCCTCATGCGCCTGACCTCTACCCCGCCGTACGACCTGACCTACTCCGACGTCTTCATGGTGCCGAATCGCTCGGCGGTCACCTCGCGATTGGACGTCGACCTGAGCAGCACCGACGGCATCGCCACGACCTTGCCACTGGTGGTGGCCAACATGACCGCCATCTCCGGTCGGCGGATGGCCGAGACGGTCGCCCGGCGGGGCGGGGTGGCGATTCTGCCGCAGGACATCCCCACCGATGTCGTGGCCGCCACGGTGGCCAAGGTCAAGGCGTCACACCCGATTTTCGACACCGCCGTGACCGTGGCGCCGCACAGTACGGTCGGGGAGGCGCTGTCCCTGCTGCCCAAGCGGGCCCACGGGGTTGTCGTGGTGGTCGAGGGTGGCCGCCCCCTGGGCACGGTGTCCGAGGCCGACGCGCTCGGAGTCGACCGCTTCGCCCAGGTGCACGAGGTGATGTCGCCCGATCTGCTCACGGTCGCCGCCGGTACGTCGCCCGACGACATCTTCGAGGCCCTGTCCGGGCTGCACCTCGATGTCGCCCTCGTCGTCACCGATGACCTGCTGGTCGGGGTGATGACGCGGAAGCAGGCGGTCCGTTCCACCCTGTACCGACCCGCGCTCGATCCGTCCGGCCGGTTGCTGGTGGGGGCCGCTGTCGGCATCAACGGCGACGTGGCCGGGCGGACCGAACGGTTGTTGGCCGCGGACATCGACGTTCTGGTCGTCGACACCGCGCACGGGCATCAGGACAAGATGCTGTCCGCCTGCAAATCCGTCCGGGACGTCCGGGACCGGCAGGCGGACATCACCGGTCGGCGGATCCCGCTGGTGGCCGGCAACGTGGTGTCCGCCGACGGCGTGGTCGATCTGGCCGGCGCCGGCGCCGACGTGATCAAGGTCGGAGTGGGACCCGGTGCCATGTGCACCACCCGGATGATGACGGGCGTCGGCCGACCGCAGTTCAGCGCCGTGCTCGAGTGCGCGGCAGCCGCCCGCCAACTGGGCACGGCGGTTTGGGCCGACGGTGGTGTGCGCCACCCTCGGGACGTGGCGTTGGCGCTGGCCGCCGGGGCGGGCAGCGTGATGATCGGGTCGTGGTTCGCCGGCACCTACGAGAGCACGGGCAACCTGCTGACCGATCCGGAAGGTCGGATGTACAAGGAGTCGTTCGGGATGGCCTCCGCCCGGGCGGTGAAGCTGCGCACCCGGGACGCCAGTGGCTTCGACCGGGCCCGCGCCGCGTTGTTCGAGGAGGGCATCTCTTCGTCCCGGATGTATCTCGACCCGGAACGGCCCAGCGTCGAGGACCTGATCGACTCCATCGTCGCCGGGGTGCGCTCCAGCTGTACGTACGCCGGCGCGACGACCTTGACGGAGTTGTCCGAGTTGGCTGTCGTGGGTGTGCAGTCACCGTCTGGTTACGAAGAGGGACGCCCGCTGCACGCGAGTTGGTGAGCGAGCGGCCGTCAGGCGGGCGAAGCCAGCGGTCTCGCGTAGCCACGGACCCGGATCCGTGGATCCCCCGGCACCAGCCGCACCGTCAGCTCGCTGGGGGCACCCATGTCGACGCCTTGGCTGATGGTGAACTCGGCATCGGCGGCCACCTTGCCGAGCTGGCGAAGGTAGCCACCGAACGCCGCGGCGGCGGCCCCGGTGGCCGGGTCCTCGACCACACCGCTGCCCGCGAAGGGGTTGCGTGAGTGGTAGCGCGTCGGCGACTCCGGCCAGACCAGCTGGAGAGTGATCAAGTTCTCGAGCCGCATCAACTCTCCGAGCCCGTCGAAGTCGTAGTTGAGGTCCGCAAGCCGCTCCCGGGTCCGGGTCACCAACACGAGGTGGCGAGCGCCCGCATCGGCCACGGATGGCGGATAGTCGGGATCCAGGTCCTCGACCGACCACCGGAGGGCCGCGAGAGCGTCGGACACGAGGGCGGGTCCGGGCTCCTCGACGCCGGCGGCGACGCTGGTCAGCTCCGCCGTGATCCCGTCCGCTGTTCGTTCGGTCCGCACGCCGATCGGCCCAGCTTCGGTCTGGAAGGTCAACTCCGCCGGAGCTCCGCGTTCGGCCAGGGCCGCTGCCGTGGCGATGGTCGCGTGACCGCAGAACGGTACCTCCTGGAGCGGCGCGAAATACCGGACCCTTGCGTGTCCGGACCGGTCGAGCGGTTCGATCACGAAGGCGGTTTCCGAGTAGCCGAGGTCGGCCGCGATGGCCAGCATGTCGGCATCTGCCAACCCTCGGGCGTCCAGCACCACCCCGGCCGGATTCCCGCCGCGGCCGTTGGCCGTGAAGGCCGAGTACCGCAGGATCTCGTTCGGCATCTCCCGCTGGGTCTCGGGGGGCACGCCGAGAGCCTCAGGCGGTTGCGTAGCGCTTGGCGGACCGGGCCCGCGCCTTGGCCGCTTCTTCCTCGCGGTTCTTGGGCGGCGCGATGCTGGTCAGGTGCTCGAGCAGGTGCTCCGTCGCGTGGGCGATCTGGTGCACCGCCTCGTAGAAGGCTTCCTCGTTGACCTTCGACGGCTTCGTGGTGCCCGCGATCTTCCGTACGTACTGGAGCGCCGCATCGTGCACCTCGGACTTCGTCGCGGCCGGCTCGAAGTTGTGCAACGGTCGAATGTTTCGGCACATGCGCCAAGCCTAGTGCCGCCCTAGGCCGCCGGAACGCCTATCGGACGTCGGTATTCGGCTCGCCAGCTCGGTCCGGGCAACTCCTCCAACGCCACGGGTTCGAGTCCGCCCTGCGCCAGGCCGACCAGCTGAGCGCGAGTGAGCGGGAACGGCGGCCCCTGGTCGGCGGGTGAGCTGCCGTCGTACCGCAACGCCACCACGAGCAGGGTGCCGCCGTCACCGACGAGAGATCCGACGGAGCGCGCAGCCGCATCTCGAGGGGGATCGGGCAGGGCCTGCAGGGTGAATATCTCCACGACCAGATCGAACCGGCGGCGCCACTCCTCCGGCAGGGCGAGGAGATCCGCGACGCGATAATCGACGGTCGTTGCCGGGTGTCGCTCCCGGGCGATCGCCACCGCCGTCGGGGAGACGTCGAAGGCGGTGGTCGCGAATCCGCGTCGAGCGAGGAACTCTGCGTCGGCACCGAGCCCGGCGCCGACCACGACGCCCCGCCGACCCCCGCCCCTGAGGGACCGGGACCCGACCCACTCCTCCAGCAGCGGGTGCGGCTCGACCCGATCCCAGGGCATCTCGGTGGTCCCGTCGACCCCTTCGGCGTACAGGCGGTCGAACCACTGCGTCGGCCGCCCCTGCGCGATCGATTCCGCCGCGAGCTCGTCCCCCCGCCGATCCCAGTCCCGCGCCACGCTCGCAACGGTACCGGCGAATCGGGAGCGGGAGGCCCCGTTCGACAAGCTAGGGCGCGGACCGCAGAGTCGTTCTGCGAGCGTCGTCACCCGGGCGGCCGTCCGGAGCGCCGAGGTGTGCGAGAAGACCTACAGAGAGCTCAGTGTGCGTAGTCTCCGCGGTAGAACTCGTAGATCCAGCCGCACAGAGCGAACGCGCCGAATCCGAAGCCGAGGATGGTCAACCACCAACCGAAGACGGGTCCGAGGATGACCAACAGGAAGGTCAGGGCGCAGGCCAGGGGCCAGATGCTCTGCGGCGGGAAGAAGCCGAGCTCACCGGCGCCTTCGGCGATCTCGCCATCCTTCTTGTCCTCGGGTCGGGGATCGATCCGGCGGGCGACGAGACCGAAGTAGCCCCCGATCATCAGGGTCAGGAAGAAGGTCAAGATCAACGCGGCGGTCCCGGTGATCTCGTGGCTCATGAACCAATAGACCGGGGTCACCACCAGCAAGAAGATGACGAGACTCCCGAAGATCCATGCTTCGGCCTTCATCGTGGATCCTCCCCCTCGGCGTAGGGGGACTTGGCCTGGTCGGTGGACTCGCCGATGATGTCCTCCGACTGGCCCTTGACCCGGGCCCGGAGTTCGTCGACTCGGCCTTCGTCCTCACCGGCGTCGACCAGGGAATCGGCGTCGGCATCGTTGGCGGGGTACTCGGCCAGTGCCACCTCGGGGTGGTGCAGGTCGAAGGCCGGCGACTCGGAGCGGATGCGCGGGATCGACGTGAAATTGTGCCGCGGCGGCGGACATGAGGTCGCCCACTCCAACGAGCGACCCCAGCCCCACGGATCGTCGCTGGTGACCTTGGGCGCGTTGCGGGTCTTCCAGACGTTGTAGATGAACGCCAGCGTCGATGCGCCGAGCAGGATGGCACCGGCCGAGGAGATCTGGTTCAAGACGGTGAACCCCTCGTTGGGCAGGTAGTCGGCGTACCGGCGCGGCATGCCTTCGACCCCCAGCCAGTGCTGGACGAGGAACGTGGTGTGGAAGCCGATGAACAGCATCCAGAAGTGGATCCGGCCGATCTTCTCGTCGAGCATCCGTCCGGTGAACTTCGGCCACCAGAAGTAGAAGCCGGCGAACATCGCGAACACCACGGTGCCGAACACCACGTAGTGGAAGTGGGCCACGACGAAGTAGGTGTCGTTCAGGTGGAAGTCCAGCGGCGGCATGGCGAGGATGACGCCGGTCAGACCGCCGAACAAGAAGGTGACGAGGAAGCCGACCGCCCACAACATCGGCGTGGCCATGGTGATGTTGCCACCCCACATGGTGCCGATCCAGTTGAAGAACTTCACCCCGGTCGGCACCGCGATCAGGAACGTCATGAAGGCGAAGAAGGGCAGGTTCACGGCCCCGGTGACGTACATGTGGTGAGCCCAGACCGCGAGGGACAGCGCACCGATCAGCATGGTGGCGCCGACCAGCCCGATGTAGCCGAAGATCGGTTTCTTGCTGAACACCGGCAGCACTTCGGTGATGATGCCGAAGAACGGCAGGGCGATGATGTACACCTCGGGATGACCGAAGAACCAGAACAGGTGCTGCCACAGCATGGCTCCACCGGTGGCGGCGTCGAAGATGTGGGCGCCCAGCACCCGATCGGCCTCGAGGATCAACAGGGCCGCGGCCAGGATCGGGAAGACCACCAGGACCAGGATCGAGGTCACCAGGATGTTCCAGGTGAAGATCGGCATCCGGAACATGGTCATACCGGGGGCGCGCATGGTGACGATCGTGGTGACGAAGTTGACCGACCCGAGCAGGGTGCCGATGCCGGCCATGTAGAGACCCATGATCCACAGGTCACCACCCACCCCCGGGGAGTTCACCGCGTCACTCAACGGGGTGTAGGCGTACCACCCGAAGTCAGCCGCCCCGTCCGGGGTCAAGAAGCCGGAGCAGGCGACGATCCCGCCCATCAGGTACGTCCAGTACGAGAACATGTTGAGCCGCGGGAAGGCGACGTCGGGCGAGCCGATCTGCAGCGGCATGATCGCGTTGGCGAAGCCGGCGAACAGCGGCGTCGCGAAGAGCAGCAGCATGATCGCGCCGTGCATGGTGAAGAACTGGTTGTACGTCTCGTACGACAAGTACTGCAGGCCCGGGAACGCGAGCTCGGCTCGGATGGCCAGAGCCAGGATGCCGCCGAAGAAGAAGAAAGCAAGCGACGTGACGAAGTACAGGTTGCCGATCACCTTGTGATCAGTGGTGGTGACCCACTTCCATATGACGGTGCCAAGTCGCCGGGTGGGAACCGCCAGCTCGGCGGGAGCAGCGGGGGCGGCGGTTCGCTCGAGAGTCGTCATCGGCCTTCTCTTTCAGGATCTGCAACGTCGGGGCCCTTCGCCTCGCCCGTTTGACCCGCGGCGACCAAGGTGTTCAGGTAGGCGTTGTACTCCTCCTCGGAAACCACGTGCACGTTGAACAACATGGCTGAGTGGTAGGTGCCGCACAACTCTGTGCACTTGCCGCGGAAGGTGCCGAGCTTGGTCGGCGTCAGGTCGAAGGAGTTGTTCCGGCCGGGCACCACGTCCAACTTCTCGTAGAACGACGGCACCCAGAAGGAGTGGATCACGTCGGGCGAGGACAGGTTGAACCGCACCGACTGACCCACCGGCAGGTAGAGATCCGGGCTCTTCTCGATCGTGCCGGCGAACCACACGTCCTCGCCGACGGCCGGATTGTCGGCTTCCTTGTAGTTGAACGTCCACGACCACTTCTGTCCCACCACGTCGATGGTGACGTCGGGTTCGGCCACCTTCGCCGTCACCCGATTCTGGGCGATGATCGTGAAGTAGAAGAGGACGCCGACGATGATGAACGGAACCACCGTGTAGAAGATCTCCATCGGCAGGTTGTACCGATTCTGCTTCGGCATCGCGGCGGTCCTGCGGCGGTAACGCAACACCGCCCAACCGATCAGGCCCCAGACGATGACGCCGACGATGCCTGCGGCGATCCAGCTGCCGTTCCACAGATTCCCGATGTAGGGCGCGCGGTCGCTCGCGGGTTCGGGCAGGCCGAGCCGGGTCAGCTCGGCCACCGCCTCCGCGGAGCAGCCCGCGAGGAGCCCCACCAAAGCGAGTGTGCCTGCGGCTACACCGGCTGCCAACCGACGACTCACATCGTGCCTTTCGTGTGGATACCGCAGGGGGGCCATCTTCTGGTGCTCACCCTAACGCAGGAGCATGACCGTGCCAGCGCGGGAGGCGCGTAAGTTTTGGCTGTGGCGGAGACCGGCTCGTACGTGTTCTTGGACGCCTCGTCCGGGGAGCCGTTGCTGCCCGAGGCGAAGGAGGCCTGGCTCGCCGCAGTCGGTGCCGGATGGGGCGATCCGCAGCGGTTGCACCGGCCCGGTCGGCTGGCCGCCCAGGCCCTCGACCGCAGCCGTGAGGTCATGGCTGCCGCCGTCGGGGCCCGGCCCGACGAAATCATCTTCCCTGCTTCCGGGCCACACCCGGCACAGGCGGCGATCGCCGGTCTGCTCAAGGGTCGCGCGCGCGTCGGGCGGACCGTCGTCACCAGCACAATTGATCATTCCGCCGTGTTGTCGGCCGCGGATGCAGCGGCCGCGGCCGGTGGCTCCGGGGTGGCCGTCGGTGTTGATCACCTCGGCCACCTGGACCTGGAGGCCTGGCGGCGCTCGGTCAGCGCCGGCGGGGTCGCCGTGGCGTGCCTCCAGGTGGCGAATCACGAGGTCGGCACGCTGCAGCCGTACGCCGAGGCGGCCGAGGCCTGTACGGCAGCCGGGGTCCCGCTGGTGCTGGACGCGACCGCCGCGCTCGGGCGGATCGACCTCGCCGGCGAGATCGCCTGGGCTGCGTTGGTCGGTTCCGCTGGTGCGTTCGGAGGACCCACCTCGGTCGGCCTGCTGGCGCTGCGTCGCTCGGCTCGATGGCGGGCGCCGTACCCCGTCGACGACTATCAGGACGGCCGCTGGCCCGGTTCGCCGGATGTGCCGGCGATCTTCGCCGCCGCCGTCGCGCTCGAGACCTGGCTCGGCGACGCCGAGGCTGTCGGTGGTCGCCAATTCGCGCTGATCGACCGGGTCCGGCGCGAGATCGTCGACCGGGTCCCCGACGTGGACGTGGCCGGAGATCCGGACGGCCGGCTACCACATCTCCTGACCTTCAGTGCGCTCTACGTCGACGGGGAGACTCTGACGGTGGAGCTGGATCGGGCCGGATTCGGCGTCGCCAGCGGGTCGGCGTGCAGCGCAAACTCCGAAACCCCGTCACACGTGCTGACCGCCATGGGGGCACTGACCCACGGCAACGTACGGATCGGACTCACCCGGTCCACCACGCAGGCCCAGATCGACGCCTTTCTCGACGCGTTGCCAGCCATCGTTGCCGACCTTCGAGCGCGGGTGCGGACCCCGTGAGCGCTCCCCGAGCCGACGACACCGACGTGACCTTGACCTTGGACTGTCGTGGCTGGAAGTGTCCGCGGCCGATCATCGAACTGGCGCGTCGGATCCCCGAGGTCGAGGTCGGCCAGGTGGTGCGGCTGATCGCCGACGACCCGGCGGCCGAGCCCGACGTCGCCGCCTGGTGTCGGATGCGGCGGCAGGAGCTCCTGGCCTCGAACCCGCCGGAGTTCCTGGTCCGCCGGGTGTCCGGCTGAGCTTCGGTACTGCTGAGCTTCGGTACTGCTGAGCTTCGGTACTGCTGAGCTTCGGTACTGTGGGCGACGCCATGGCCCGCTCACGACCCACCGCTTTCTCGCTTGCTTCGGAGGCGGGCAAGTTCGGCGTCGTCGGTCTCACCGGGGTCGCGGTGCAGTTCATCACCTTCAACGTGCTGCGCTACGGCGGTCCCGGTGGTGTGGGCGTGCTGGAGGCCAAACCGATCACCGCCCAGGTGATCGCGATCGGCCTGGCCACCGTGGTCACCTACCTGGGTAACCGGCACTGGACCTACGCCCACCGGGAGCGCGGTCACCCGGCCCGTGAACTGCCCATCTTCATCCTCATCAACGCGATCGCCATCGGCATCGGGGCGCTTTGCCTCGCCATCAGTCACTACGGGTTCGGGTTGACCTCACCGCTGGCCGACAACCTGTCGGGCAACGTGATCGGACTCGGGCTGGGCACGCTCTTCCGCTTCTGGTCCTACCGCCGATTCGTGTTCACCGGAACGAACCGGCCGCCGGCGGAGGATCCGGCCACCGGGGTTCCCGACGCTCGTTGAACGCGGCTACGCCTTCGCGGCGATCGGCGGAGTAGGCGACACGTTCCCAGGCCTGCTCCTCGATCAGCAGGGCCGAGGCCAGGTCGAGATCGAAGCCCTGCCGCATGGCGTGCTTGGCAGCACGGAGGCCGACCGGGGAATTCCGCGCGATCTCCGCAGCCAGCTCCCGGGCCCGGTTCCGGGCCTGGTCCGGTTCGGTCAGGCGGTCGATCAGCCCCAGGCGGTCCGCCTCGGCCGCCTCGATCCGCCGAGCCGTCAGGATCAGGTCGGCCGCCCGGTTCCAACCCAGCCTGCGGGTCAGCAGTTGGGTCCCCCCGCCGCCGGGGATCAGGCCGAGCCCGACCTCTGGCAGACCGAAGACTGCGGTCCGGCTGGCCACGATGACGTCGCAGGACAGCGCGAGCTCGCAGCCCCCGCCGAGCGCAGGTCCCTCGACCGCGGCGATGGTCGGCATCGGCAGGCCCAGGACCGAGGCGTAGGCCGCCCGGGTCCAGGGGCGCTGAGCACGCAGATCGTCATCGGTGAAGGCCCGCCGCTCCTTCAGATCGGCCCCCACGCAGAACGCCCTCGCCGAGCTGCTGGCCAGAATCACCACGCTCAGTCGGTCGTCGGCGGCCAGCTCGGCGCAGGCTCCGCCCAGCGCCTTGGCCTGCGCGGTGGACACGGCGTTCAGTGCCTCGGGCCGGTCCATGATCAGCTCGGCGATGCGCTCGGAGACGCGCTCGATCCGTACGGTCATCGCACGCGGCCGAAGAGCAGCTCACTCATGGTGACGTGGACCTGTTCGACCTCGGGCACATCCGGCAGCAGGATGGGCCCGCCCTCGGCCGCCGATTGGATGAACAGGCTTCCGCACCCCAGCATCCGATCGGTCACGCTCTGTTCGTACGAGACGTCGTTGATGCGCACCAGCGGGAAGTCCTTGCCGGACTTGTTGAGGATGCCCTGTCTGGTGATCAAGCGGCGATTGGTGATCGTGTAGGTGCTGGTGGCCCAACGCAGGTACGGGATGACCGCCCACCAGATCACCAGCGCCAGACCGAGCAGCGCCACCGCGAACTGTCCGAACGGGCGGAACGACGACGGGATCAGCGCAGTGCCGATCCCGGTGAGGCCGCCGGCGGCGATCAGACCCAGCGCGGGCCAGAAGAGCGCCTTGGCGTGGCTGCGCATGTGCATGACGACGTACTCGTCCGCGCCGAGCAGCCGTGCCGAAAGTCCCACGACTTCCATGCTGACACATCGCGCCACACGGCACGGATGTCCGCAGTGGTGGCCGTGGCCAGTGGTGGCCCCAGTGGTGGCCTCAGCGGTGGCCGCATTGGTGCCGCAGTGGTGGCTTGGATGTGCTCAGCGGAGGTGGACGACGTCGCCGGCACCGAACACTCGCTCGCCCTCGGCGGTGCGAAGCACGAGGCGCCCGTCGTCATCGATCCCCGTGGCCTGACCGGTGACGACGCGACCCCCGCCGAGCTGGATTTCGATCCGACGCCCCAGAGTGGCGCAGCGGTTCACGTAGGCCTCGTGCAGTACGGCGTTGTCCGGACCCGCCTCCCAGCGCCCCAGCCACAACTCCAGCAGGGCCAGCACGGTCGCGATGAGCTCATTGCGAACGCGATCGACCGCCGGTTGCAGCAGCGCCACGGACGTCGCCGTGGGCACCGGCAACTGGTCTTCGGTGAGGTGGACGTTGATGCCCATTCCCAGTACGCACGCCGGACCCGGCGGCCCCGCGATCCGTTCAGCCAGCACACCGCAGATCTTCCGATCCCCCACCAGCACGTCGTTGGGCCACTTCAGGACGGCGGCGAGGTCGGCTATGCCGCGCAGACCGTCGGCGACGGCGAGGCCGGCGATCAGCGGGAGCCACGTCCAGCGGGCGTCCGCCACGTCCTCGGGTGCGATCAGGACCGACATGGCGATGCTGGTGCCCGGCGGCGCGGTCCAGGAGCGGCCCTGCCGTCCCCTGCCGGCGCTCTGGTAGTCCGCGATCAGCACCGAACCCGGTGCGGCGTCGCCACGACGGAACCGGTCGGCCAGGTCGAGGTTGGTCGAACCGGTCTCGGCGACAACGTCGAGATGCTGCCACCGCCCGTCGGGGCGGATGACCTCGGATCGGAGCGACTCGGCGTCGAGCGGATCGGCAGTCGGCACGGCCCGCATCCTACTCAGCGGGTACACGGTCGGCGGGGGGAAATGACTAGGGTGCCAGGTATGAGAGGCACAAGGTGAGCGCAGACATCCACACCACGGCCGGGAAACTGGCCGACCTCACCCACCGGATCGACGAAGCGGTACACGCCGGATCCGAGGCCGCGGTCGAGAAGCAACACGCGCGCGGCAAGAAGACCGCCCGGGAGCGCGTCGATCTGCTGCTCGATCCCGGCACCTTCATCGAACTGGACGAGTTCGCCCGGCACCGGTCCACGTCGTTCGGGATGGAGAAGCGGCGCCCCTACGGCGACGGGGTGGTGACCGGTTTCGGCACCATCGACGACCGCCCCGTGTGTGTGTTCAGCCAGGACGTGACCGTCTTCGGCGGCAGCCTCGGCCAGGTCTACGGGGAGAAGATCGTCAAGATCATCGATTTTGCGTTGAAGACCGGCTGCCCCTTGATCGGGCTCAACGAAGGCGGTGGCGCCCGCATTCAGGAGGGGGTGGTCTCCCTCGGTCTTTACGGGGAGATATTCCGCCGCAACACCCACGCCTCCGGGGTGATCCCGCAGATCTCGTTGATCATGGGTGCGGCGGCCGGCGGGCACGTGTACTCCCCCGCCCTGACCGACTTCGTCGTGATGGTCGACAAGACCTCGCAGATGTTCATCACCGGCCCGGACGTGATCAAGACCGTCACCGGCGAGGACGTGAGCATGGAGGATCTGGGCGGCGGCCGGACCCACAACACCAAGTCCGGCAACGCGCACTACCTCGCCGCCGACGAGGAGGACGCGATCTCCTACGTCAAGGCGTTGCTCTCCTACCTGCCACAGAACAATCTGGAGGACGCGCCCGCGTTCGATGTAGCCAACGATTTGACGCCGAGCGATGTGGATCGTGATCTCGACACCTTGATCCCTGACTCGCCGAATCAGCCGTACGACATGCACGAGGTGATCAGCCGGGTGCTGGACGACGGTGAGTTTCTGGAGGTGCACGCGTTGTTCGCGCCCAACATCGTCGTCGGCTACGGGCGGATCGACGGTCGCAGTGTGGGTGTCGTGGCCAACCAACCGCTGCACTTCGCCGGCTGCCTCGACATCGACGCCTCCGAGAAGGCCGCCCGCTTCGTCCGCACGTGTGACGCCTTCAACATCCCGGTGATCACGTTCGTCGACGTGCCGGGCTTCTTGCCGGGGACCGACCAGGAGTGGAACGGGATCATCCGCCGGGGGGCGAAGTTGATCTACGCCTACGCCGAGGCCACGGTGCCGCTGGTCACGGTCATCACCCGCAAGGCCTACGGCGGGGCGTACGACGTGATGGGATCCAAGCACCTCGGCGCCGACTTCAACCTGGCCTGGCCGACCGCCCAGATCGCCGTGATGGGTGCTCAAGGAGCCGTGAACATCCTGTACCGCAAGGAGCTGGCCAACTCCGATCGGGCAGACGAGCGTCGCGCGCAGTTGATCACCGCTTACGACGACGAACTCGCCAACCCCTACATCGCCGCCGAGCGAGGATACGTCGACGCCGTGATCAGCCCGCACGAAACTCGGATCGAAGTCACCCGGGTGCTGCGTCTGTTGCGCACGAAACGGCAGACCCTGCCGCCGAAGAAGCACGGGAACATCCCGCTGTGAGCGACGTACCGCAGGATCGGGTGGTCCGGGTGGTCAAGGGGTCACCCACCCCGGAGGAGTTGGCCGCCGTCCTCGCCGTTCTGGGTGCCCGGCCGGCCGCTCCGACGACGGCGCCGCCGACGACTGAGCCCACGGGCTGGTCGGCGTATTGGCGCAGCGTTCGGGCCCCGCTGGTTCCCGGACCCGGCGCCTGGCGGAGCTCGGGTCGCCTCAGCTGAGGTGCGCCCCGGTCCACCTGACCGTGGCGCGGCGCGTTGGATAGCGTGTGTTCAACCCTCGAAAGGAATCCCATGAGCAGCGTCGACGACATCGTCGCAGGCATCCCCATGCAGTCTCTCGCCGATCAACTCGGCGTAGATCAGGGCACGGCCGAGTCGGCTGTTCGGCAGGCCCTGCCGGCGTTGCTCGGCGGGATGCAGGCCAATGCCGCCGACCCCGCTGGTGAGGCCTCGCTGGCCGGCGCCCTGGACCAGCACTCGCCCGACCTGGTGGCCGGCGGAGTCGATCTGGATCAGGTCGACACCGCCGACGGCGAGAGGATCGTCAGGCACGTCTTCGGCGGGAACACCAACCAGGTTGCGCAGACCTTGGGCGGAAATCTGGGCGGTGGCGGTGGGGATCTGATGGCCAGGTTGCTGCCCGTGCTCGCTCCGATCGTGCTGTCCTATCTGGCGCAGCGCAGGCGGGGCGACGCCGGCTCGGCCGGCGGAGAACCGGCCGGGGGAGGCGGGCTCGGTGATCTGCTCGGGTCGATCCTGGGCGGTGCCGGAGGGGCCGGTCAGGGTGGGTCGATCCTGGACATGCTGGGCGGCATGCTCGGCGGCGGCCGGCGCTAGACCAGCCGGGCGAGCCGCTCGGTCGCCACACAAGAGACGAGGCAGCGCTCCTTGGCGTCGGCCAGGAGAGTGGCGGTCCAATCGGTGAAGCCGCCGTCTCCTATGTCTTGTCCGACAGGTCGGACGCCGGCTCCGGTCGCGGCCATGATCTTGAACGCGGCGGTGCGGTAGTACCCGATGCCCTGGCTGCGCTCGGCATTCTCGATGAACTGGGCGGCGGGCATGGTGGGCCGAACCGTGTCGTCGATTCGCTCCCGCAGCGCCCGGCTGTCGATGACGGTGTAGACAAAACGGCCCCACTGCGGACCGGCCAGGTCGACGAGCACCCGCTGCCAGAAGTGCAGGTGAGTGATCAGCAAGTCCGCCTCGGTGCGAGCCGAACCCGTGTCGCGGGCGCTGGACACCAGGGCGAACAGTTCGAAGTGCGCGTGGGCGTCCGGGTCGTCGAACTGCTGAGCGCGCAGCACCCGGTGGCAGGCGGCCAGGTGCACCGGCCCTCGACTGGTCCGTCGCCGGAGGGCCGCCTCGAGGGCCAAGACGTTGGTCGGATCGCTGACGACTTCGCTGGTGCGCGCGGTGCTGACGATCCGGTTCTGATCCACGCGTCCGACGGACCGGCACGTGCCCAGCGGGGTCACCGGGGACAACGCCAGCCCGCTGAACGGGCTGTCGGACGCGAGCTCCCAGATCCGGGCGGCGAGCGCGGAAAGGCGGACCGGATCGACGGGCGACGGTTGGACGAAACGATCGGAGCGCCAGCGGCGGACCAACTCGGCGGCCCCGACCCGGTCTGCTCGCGTGCGGGCAAGATGCAGCATGAGGGTCTGCAGGTCGGTCGGGGACAGCTCCTGCTCGAGCACGGCGCGGGCGCCGGGTGGCAACCGCGCCCACACCCGCGCGGCGGCCGGGGACGTGTCCTGGGTTCCCATGATGCGACCCTAAGGTCATGCAGTTGATCTTGGCTTCGGGCTCTCCGGCTCGGCTCCGCACCCTGCGAGCCGCCGGACTGCGACCCGACGTCGCCGTCTCCGGCATCGACGAGGAAGCGGTAGCCGCCGATTCGGTGACGGAATTGGTCGCTGAGTTGGCTCGTCGCAAGGCGCAAGCCGTCGCCGACCGGACCGTCGCTGGTCAGCGAGAAACCCTGATCATCGGCTGCGATTCGCTGCTCGAATTGGACGGGCAGCCGCTCGGCAAGCCCGACAGCCCGGCCGCCGCCCGCTCTCGTTGGCACGCGATGCGGGGTCGGACCGGCACGCTGCTCACCGGGCATGCGCTGATCCTGACCACTCGCGACGGAACGCGCGCCACCTCGGCGACCGCCGCTACGACCGTCCACTTCGCCGACCTCGGCGATGCCGAGATCGACGCCTACGTCGCCACCGGCGAACCGCTCGAGGTCGCCGGGGCCTTCACCATCGACGGTTTGGGCGGCCCGTTCGTCACCGGCATCGAGGGTGACCCGCACAATGTCGTCGGCATCTCGCTCCCGCTGCTTCGCACGCTGATGATCGATCTCGGGCTCGACTGGACCTCCTTATGGGCCGTCGAGCGCTGATTCCGGTCGAGGTGACTCAGGCCAGGGACTCGGACAGGGTGAGCACGATCAGGACCACATTGAGGCTGATCACGAGGGCGATCACCAACCAGGCCAGCGCCAGCACCCCGCGTCGAGTGGGCACCAGGCGCATCAACTGCGGGTCGGCCGCCATCCGGACCAGAGGGATCAGCGCGAACGGGATGCCGAAGGACAGCACGACCTGAGAAAGCACCAACAACCGAGTCGGCTCCAGCCCGGTAGCCAGCAGGATCAGCGCCGGTATCGCCGTCACGACGCGACGCCACAGCAACGGGATCCGCCGGTGCAACAAGCCCTCCATGATCACCGCGCCGGCGTACCCGCCGACCGAGGTCGAGGCCAGCCCGGAAGCCAGCAGGGCGATGGCGAAGACCACGGCCACCGCCGGGCCGAGCTGAGCTCCGATGGCCTCGTGGGCGGCGGCCAGGCTGTCCACTTCCAGGCCCAGCAGCGTGCTGGCGGCCAATAGCAGCATCCCGATGTTCACCCCGCCGGCGATCACCATCGCCACGAGCACGTCGGCGCGAATCGCCCGCAGCACCGGCAACGCCGTCGACTCTGTCGCCGCGCCATGCCGGTCGCGCACCAGTGCTGAGTGCAGGTAGACGGCGTGCGGCATCACGGTCGCACCGAGCATGCCGACCGCCAGCAGCGCGGATTCGGCACCGGCCAGCCGCGGAACCAGACCGGAGATCACCCCGGCCGGGTCGGGCGGCGCCAGCACCAATCCGGACAGAAACCCGAGGGTGACGATCAGCAACAAGCCGGTGATCACCCGTTCGAAGGCACGTTGACTGCGCCGATCCTGCAGAAACAGCAGCACGGTCGAGACCACGGCGGTGATCACCGCCCCGACTACCAGGGGCAGGTCGAACAGCAGGGACAGAGCCACCGCTCCGCCCACGATCTCGGCGATGTCCGTGGCCACCGCCACCAGCTCCGCCTGTGCCCAATAGCTCAACCGGGCTCGTCGTCGCGTCCGCTGGCCGACGAGGGCCGGCAGGGACTGCCCGGTCAGCCAGCCCACCTTGGCCGACAGGTACTGAACGAGCGCCGCCATCGCCGTGGCCGCCACCAGGACCCACAGCAACAGATAGCCGTACTGGGCGCCGCCCGAGATGTTGGTGGCCACATTGCCCGGGTCGACGTAGGCAATCGCCGCCACGAAAGCCGGGCCGAACAGGCGGAGGGTGCCCAATCGGCCGGCTGGGATCTCGGTACGTGTGGAACTCACAGGGGTCGCAACAAGATGGCCGAGGAGGTGGCGGACCCGGTGAAGCTTCCCGTCCATCCGTGGCCTTGGAACCGGAAGGTCGGCTGACTCGGATCCGGCTGAGCGACCGAGAATCCGGACTCGGGAAGAGCCCGCCGAAGGTAGTCGGCCACGTCGCCGGGATCAGGGGCGGAGAGCACCACCACGACAGTGTCAGGCTGATCGACGGTGCGGACCGGCACGGAACCGCGGGGCAGCGCGAATGCCGCCGGGCCGTTCTGGATTCCGAACGCGGCCAGGCCGACACCGTCCCCCGGCCGCGACGGGGCGACGGTCGGGGACGGACTGGGCCAAGGAGATGGCGCGGGCTCACCGCCCGAGCACGCCGACAGGACCAGCAGGACCATCATCGGCAGGGTAGCCGCCAGCGTGGCCCGGCGCCGCCGGCCGGCACGCTGGCGGCTCACCAACGGCTGCGCCCACACCGGCCAACCTAGCGGCCCGACCCAGTCCGCCCGGCCGAGTCGTCCGACCGGCGCACGTGTCTCGAGCAGATAGCCTCGGTGGGTCATGTCCGAGCGAACCGAGATCCAGCACCCGCCTGCCGGGCGGGTTCGCCGCCTTCCCGCACCCGTCCGCGCCGTGCGGCCGCGGCAGTGGATCAAGAACGTCCTGGTCGGGGCGGCACCGCTGGCGGCCGGGCGACTCTTCGAGCGGGGCGTACTGGTCGACGTGGCTCTCGCCTTCGTGGCGTTCTGCCTGGTGAGCTCGACCGTCTATCTGATCAACGACGTCCGGGACGTCGAGGAGGACCGACTGCATCCGCGGAAACGGCTCCGTCCCATCGCCGCCGGTGAACTCGCCCCCGTCACCGCGCTGATCCTGGCCGCCATCCTCGGCATCGCCGGGCTGGCTCTCGGCTACCTGATCGCCCCGGCTTTGGCCATCGTTCTCGCCGTCTACGTCGGCTTGCAGATCGCGTACTCGATCTTCTTCAAGCACCTGCCGGTGGTGGACCTCGCCATGGTGGCCGCCGGTTTCCTGCTCCGGGCCATCGCCGGCGGCGTGGCCACCGGGATCCCGCTCAGCCAGTGGTTCCTGCTGGTGGCGGCCTTCGGCTCCCTGTTCATGGTCGCCGGCAAGCGGTACTCGGAGATGAAGGCGCTCGGCGCGGCGGCCGGCACCCGCCGTTCACTCGATCGCTACTCCGAGTCCTATCTGCGCTTCACCTGGATGCTGGCCGCGGTGATGGTGGTCATCTCCTACAGCCTGTGGGCCTTCGAGAATCGCGGCGGCGCGCCGCTGGGCGTACCGTGGACGGCGATCTCGATCGCCCCGTTCACACTCGGTCTGCTGCAGTACGCGCTTGAAGTCGACGCCGGGCAGGCGGGCGAACCAGAGGACGTCGTTCTGCACGATCATGTGCTGCAAGGGATTGGGGTGGTCTGGTTGGCAACGATCGCGGTGGCGGTGTACGCGTGAGCGACTTCCCGTACGCGGAGACCAAGATCACTCCGTCCCGGCCGGAGACCCTTCCGGAAGTCCCGCAGCAGCTGGTCGAACTGCACGGCTGGGGCCGAGCCGCCGGGACGCGCGCCCACCTCACCGCCATCGACTCCGTGGCCGATGCCGTGTCGGCCCTGCGCCAGGCCGGCGGGCGAGGGGTCGTGCCGCGCGGTCTGGGGCGCAGCTACGGTGACGCCGCGCAGAACGCGGGTGGCACCGCCTTGGACCTGACCAAGCTCGACCGCATCCTGCAGGTGAACGGGGATGGTGATCCTCCGACGGTGACGGTCCAGGCGGGGGTCAGTCTGGACGCGCTGATGCGGGCCCTGCTGCCGTTCGGATTGTGGGTTCCGGTGCTGCCCGGCACCCGCCAGGTGACGGTGGGGGGCGCCATCGCAGCGGACGTGCACGGCAAGAACCACCACACCGAAGGCAGCTTCGGCAACCACGTCCGCAGTCTCGACCTGCTTACCGCCGACGGTGCGATCCGGACCTTGACCCCGGATGACAGCTCCGACGACGCGGATCCCGCGCTCTTCTGGGCCACGATCGGCGGGATGGGCCTGACCGGTGTGGTCACCACCGCCACCGTGGCCGTCCAGCGGACCGAGTCGGCGTACTTCCTGGTCGACACCGAACGGTGCACCGACCTGGACGACCTGATGTCGAAGATGCAGAGCACCGACCAGGACTACACCTATTCGGTGGCCTGGTTCGACGCCGTCACCAAGGGCAGACACCTGGGGCGAGCGGTGCTGACCCGCGGCAACAAGGCCCGGCTGCAGGACCTCACCCCGAAGCTCCGCCTCGACCCGTTGAGCTTCCGTGCGCCGTCGTACGGATCCGTCCCGGAGATCTTTCCCAACCGGATGGTCAATCGCGTCACCGCCAAGGCCTTCAGTGCGGGTTGGTACCGGAAGGCGCCGAAGCAGCGGGTCGGCGAGTTGCAGAACATCACCCAGTTCTTCCATCCGCTGGACATCGTGGCGGAATGGAACCGCATCTACGGACCCAACGGCTTCCTGCAGTACCAGTTCGTGGTGCCGTTCAGCGAGGCGGAGACCTTCCGGACCTGTGTCGAGTTGATCGTGCACTCCGGGCACTTGTCGTGCCTGAACGTGCTCAAGCGCTTCGGCCCGGGCAACCCCGCGCCGCTGTCGTTCCCGATGCCGGGGTGGACCCTGACGGTGGACCTGCCGATCGAGGACGGCCTGGAGCGGCTCTGCAATCAGCTCGATGAACGGGTCGTCGCGGCGGGTGGACGGGTCTATCTGGCGAAGGACTCCCGACTGGGAGCCGCGACATTTCGGCAGATGTATCCCCGGCTGGACGACTTCCTCAGCGTCCGCCGGCGGCTCGACCCGACCGGCATGTTCACCTCCGATCTGGCTCGCCGCCTACACCTCTGACTCGCATCCCCAGCTCGACCTCGCAGTTCGCACCCCTAGGAGAACATCGTGCTCGACGCCCTCGGCGCGCCCCAATCGCTGCTGCTGCTCGGCGGCACGTCCGACATCGCGTTGGCCATCGCCCACCGGTACGCCGCCGAACGCCCGCTCCGGGTGGTGCTGGCCGCCCGACCCACGGAACGCCGCAGCGCTGCCGCAGCCGAACTCGCCGCCGTCGGCTGCGCGGTCAGCGAAGTTGATCTCGAGGCGCGTGACCCCGGCTCGCACGCGGCGACGATCGACGCCGCCTTCGCCGACGGCGACATCGACGTTGCGGTCGTCGCGTTCGGCCTGCTGGGCGAGGCCGAAGAGGCGTGGACCGATCCCGACGCCCTGCTGGAATTGATCGAGGTGAATTACACCGCTCCGGCACATCTCGGCGTCCTGCTGACCGCCAAGATGCGCAGTCAGGCCCACGGCCGGATCGTGGTCCTGTCCAGCGTGGCCGGCGAACGGGTACGCCGCTCCAACTTCGTGTACGGCTCGACCAAGGCGGGGCTGGACGGCTTCTATCTCGGACTCGGTGAGGCGCTGCGCGGTTCCGGGGTCGACGTGCTCGTCGCTCGGGCCGGCTTCGTGCGCTCCAAGATGACGGCCGGGCTCAAGGACGCCCCGCTGGCGGTTACTCCCCAAGAGGTCGCCGAGGCGGTGGTGGCCGGCGTCCGACACCGGCGCGAATTGATCTGGGTGCCCACCCCGATGCGATTCGTGATGTCCGGGTTGCGCCACGTGCCCCGTCCACTGTTCCGGAAGCTTCCGATCTAGGAGGTCGAAGTTCTCGAAGGGTCATGACTTTGGCCCTAAGATCACGAGGGTGGTTCTCGAGGTAGCCCTGATCGACGTCACCGACGCGGACGCCTTCGAGGCGGCATATCGGGGCGCTCGCCACCTGCTGGTGGAGACCCCCGGCTGCATCGAGGTCCGGATGACCCGCGGAATCGAATCACCCAAGCGTTTCGTTCTGCTGGTCGAATGGGAGTCGGTGAACGCCCACGAGATCAACTTCCGGCAGACCGAGACCTTCCGGGCCTGGCGCACCGCCATCGGACCCTTCTTCGCCACTCCGCCCCGGGTCGAGCACTTCGCGGACGTGGGCTGACATGAGCTTCGAGCTTGTGGTCGACGACTTCCTCAGTTTCGTCCTCCTGGTCCTGCTCGGCGCCGGCTTCGGGTTCGTCGCCCGCCGGACGCTCGGTGCGCCGGTCGGCTGGCCTCGGTCGATCATCATCGGAATGATCTTGTTCAGCAGCATCGGCGGCGTGGTGCCCTGGGTCGCGGAGGAAACGGGGATCAGCGAGCGCACGACGACCACGGTGACCGAGATCGTCGCCGCCGCCGTCGTCTTCATCCTGGTGTTCGCGTGGGGTTTCTTCCTCAGCGTGGCCGCCCTCGTGGTTCTCGAGCTGATCATTCCGACCGGGAGCCTGGGCACTCCATGGGGCATGATCTCGGAGATCCGGCAGCGCAACCGCCGGACCCGGCGCTATCTCCAGGTGCTGGCCATCGCCACCCGGAACGGCCTGGGTGGCTTCTTGGGAAGTTCCACCTCGGCCGGCCGATCGGAACGCACCGCCAACTCCTCGGCCACCGCGCGGGCGTTGCGCAACGCGCTCAACGAGGGAGGCGTCACCTTCATCAAGATCGGTCAGATGCTTTCCAGTCGGCCCGACGTGATCGGACCGGTCTTCGCCGCCGAGCTGTCCCATCTGCAGGCCGCCTCGAGCCCCATCCCCTGGCCGCAGCTGGAAGCCGTCCTGGCCGCCTCCCAACGCCGTCCGCTGTCGGAGATCTTCGCCGACATCGACTCCAGCCCACTTGCCGTAGCCTCCGTGGCCCAGGTGCACACGGCGACGCTGGTCACCGGCGAGGCCGTCGTGGTCAAGATCCAGAAGCCGAAAGCCCAGCAACAAGTGACCGCCGACCTGGACATCGTGCGGCGGCTGGCCAAGCGGCTGGAGACATCCACCCAGTGGGGGCGTTCCCTCGGCGTGGTCGGGATGGCCGACGGATTCGCCACCTCGCTGCGCGAAGAGCTGGACTATCGGATCGAAGTGGAGAACACCCAGGCGATCGCGGCGGCGGCCGGACCGGACTCCGAGCTCCACATCCCGCGGGTCTACGACGAACTGTGCACCAGCAACGTGCTCGTGCTCGAACGACTGTCCGGCGTGCCGCTCGGTTCCGCGGGCGACAAGCTGGACGCTGTGCCCATCGAGGACCGCCGCATCCTGGCGGATCGGCTGCTCGGTGGCGTCTTGCAGCAGGTGATGGTCAGCGGCATCTTCCACTCCGACCTGCACCCGGGCAACGTCTTGCTCTCCCCCGAAGGCGAGCTGCAGCTCCTGGACTTCGGCTCGGTCGGGCGCCTGGACGACGGCGCCCGGGAGGCCCTCACGATGCTCATCCTCTCCATCGACCGCGGTGCCTCACCGGCGGCCACGGACGCCTTGATCGACCTGATGGACCCGCCCGCGGTGCCGATCGACGAGCGAAGACTGGAACGTGAGGTCGGCCAGTTGCTCGTCCGCTATCGCGGTGGCACGTCCAGTACGAGCGGAATGTTCGGCCAGCTGTTCGCCCTGGTCAACCGCTGGGGGTTCGGGGTGCCGCCGCAGATCGCGGCAGTCTTCCGAACGCTCGCATCGCTCGAGGGGACCCTGCGGTTGCTCGACCCGTCGATCAACCTGGTCGTGAGTGCCCGCCGCCACGGCGAGGCGCTGTTCTCGGCCCAGGTCACCCCTACCTCCGTCCGCGCCCAGGCCGAGGCCGAGGTGATCAACCTGCTGCCGATCCTCCGCCGCCTCCCGCGCCGGCTCGACAAGATCGCGGCCGATCTGGAGAAGGGCGAATTGTCCTTCGGCGTCCGCCTGTTGGGTGACGCCACCGATCGGCATTTCCTGAGCGGTCTCACCCATCAGCTCGTGGTCGCGCTGCTCGCCTCGGCGACAACCGTGGCCGCCATCGTCTTGCTGACCGCCCAGAACGGACCGATGTTCACCCCGAGCATCGGCTTCTACCAACTGTTGGGTTTCGGGCTGTTGTTCGTCGGCAGCGTGTTGGCCCTGCGTGCGCTGGTGCTGGTCTTCCGGCACTCTCACTGGACCTAGCACGAGCCCTCCGACCAGAGGGGCGCGCCTCAGACCGGTGGCACCCCGTGCCGGCGGTCCGAGAAGTGCCGGGCCTTGTCCGCGGCGGCGGCGAACCGCGCGATCAGCTGGCTGCGCAGCTCCGGCGGATCCACGACGTCGTCGACCACCAGTTCGCTGGCCAGGTGCAGGATGTCGATGTCCTCCTCGTACGCCCGGCGCAGGTCGGCCACGTACGGTGCCCGCGCGTCCTCGGACAGGGCGGCGATCTTGTTGGCGTAGACGGCGTTGATCGCCGCTTCCGGCCCCATCACCGCGATCTTGGCCGTCGGCAGGGCCAGACAGGCGTCCGGTCCGAACCCGGGACCAGCCATGGCGTACAGGCCCGCGCCGTACGCCTTCCGGATGATCACTGAGATGGTCGGCACGGTGGCCTCGGCGACCGCCGTGATCATCTTGGCCCCGTGCCGGATGATGCCCTGCCGTTCGACCGCGCTGCCGATCATGAACCCCGGGACGTCGGCCAGGAACAGCAGCGGCACGCCGAACGCGTCACACTGCCAGATGAAGCGGGCCGCCTTGTCCGCGGAGTCGACGAACAGCACGCCGCCCTTGACGGCCGGCTGATTGGCCACGATGCCGACCGGATTCCCTTCCAGCAGGGCGAATCCGGTCACCAGCTCGGGGGCGAACAGCGGTTTGACCTCGAAGAACGAGTCCGCGTCGACGAGGGCCTCGATCACCGTCGCGATGTCGTAACCCTGGGCCTCGTCGGCCGGCACCAGGTCGGCGGCGAACGACCGGACCGGCTCGGCGGCGTCGTAGCGCGGTCCTGAATGCCGCCAGTTCTGCGGCAGATAGCCGAAGTAGGTCTTCGCCTGTTCGATCGCCTCGGAGTCGTCGGCCGCGAGTTGATCACCACAACCGGACACCTCGGCATGCATCCGGGCGCCGCCCATCTCCTCCAGCGTGACCCGCTCTCCCACCACCATCTCGGCCATCCGGGGGGAGCCGAGATACATCGAGGCGTTGGCCTCGACCATGATCACGATGTCACAGAACGACGGAATGTATGCCCCGCCCGCCGCACTCGGACCGAACAGGCAGCAGATCTGGGGCACCTTGCCCGACAGGGCGACCTGGTTCGCGAAGATCCGGCCCGCACCGCGGCGACCGGGGAACAGATCGACCTGGTCGGTGATCCGGGCGCCGGCCGAGTCGATGAACCAGAAGATCGGCAGCTCGTCCCGGAGCGCCACCTCGGTCATCCGGATGATCTTCTCCACCGTCCGCGCACCCCACGAGCCGGCTTTGACGGTCGGGTCGTTCGCGACCACCAGTGCGGGCCGACCATTCACCAGCCCGCGCCCAGTGACCACCCCGTCGGCGGGCAGATTCCCAGCCTGTGCGTTGGCCAGCCGGCCGTCCTCCACGAATGTGCCGGGATCGAAGAGTTCATCGATCCGGTCCCGGACGTACAGCTTGCCCTGACCGGCCAGCTTCGCGGCTGCGGACGGGGTGGGGTGGAGCGCTCCTGCGTGCGCGGCGGCCAGTCGGGTGCCGAGCTCGAGCGGATCCATGGTCGGAGTGAACGCTACTCGACCGGCAGGCCCAGACCGCGGGCGATCAGCAATCGCTGCACCTCCGACGTCCCTTCACCGATTTCCAGCACCTTGGCGTCGCGATAGAAGCGGGCGATCGGGTACTCCTCCATGAAGCCATAACCGCCGAAGACCTGGGTGCCGATCCGGGTGGCCGACACGGCGGCCTCGGAGCAGTAGAGCTTGGCGATCGAGGCGGCCCGCTTGAACGCGGTCGCCGGAGCGCCCCCGTCCTTCGCGGCGGCGGCGGCGTAGACCAGCAGACCGGCGGTGTGCGCCATCACGTCCAGATCGGCGATCGCGAACGCGACGGCCTGTTTGCGGCCGATGGGGCCGCCGAACGAGTGTCGCTCCAAGGCGTAGTCCCGCGCCAGATCGCGGCAGGCGCGGATGCAGCCCAGGGCCAACGCGGCGATCGCCACCCGCCCGTCGTCGAGGATGGACAGGAACTGCGCATATCCCTTCCCGCGCTCCCCGAGCACCCCCTCCACCGGGACGCCGACGTCGCTCAGACTGACTGGATGGGTGTCCGAGGCGTGCCAGCCGAGTTTGTCGTACGCGGGTCCCACGCTCAGTCCGGGAGTCCCCACCGGCACCAACAGCGAAGAGATCTCGGGCTCGCCGTTGTCCTTCACACCCGTCCGTGCGGTCACGGTGATCACCGAGGTGATGTCGGTCCCGGAGTTGGTGATGAACTGCTTGGCACCGTTGACCCGCCAGCCTCCCCGGTCATCGACCGTCGCGGTCGTGGCCGTGGCTGAGGCATCCGAGCCGGCGTCCGGCTCGGTCAGCGCGAAGGCCGCCAGCGCGTGACCCGCGAGCAGGTCGGGCAACCAACGCTCCTGCTGGGCGGACGAGCCGAAGGTCGCGATCGGGTTGCTCCCCAGACCGACCGCGGCCTCCAGCGTGATGCCCAGCGATTGGTCGACCCGGCCGATCTCCTCGATGGCGACGCACAGACTGGTGAAGTCACCGGCCCCGCCGTACTCCTCGGGACCGGCCAATCCGAAGAGACCGAAGTCGGCCATCTGCTTCACCGCTTCGAGAGGGAGTTCGTGCCCCGCGTTCCAGCGCGCCACGTGCGGGGCGAGTTGCTCCGCAGCGAACTCAGCGACGGCAGCACGGAAGTCCTCGTGCTCCTCGGCCAACGAATAGGACCCCGACATGACCACCTCGATGTGACGTACCTTGCCCGATATGGGATACACCTTACGTTTACGTAAACGTAAGTCACTATACTCACCACCGTGACCGGCCGCACCTGGACCATCGGTGAACTGGCGGCGGAGTTCGATACGACGCTGCGCACCATCCGGTTCTACGAGGACAAGGGTTTGCTCAGCCCCGAGCGGCGGGGCCGCAGGCGCGTGTTCCGGGATCGGGACCGGGTCCGCCTGCAACTCATCCAGCGCGGGAGGCGGCTCGGCTTCACTCTGGACGAGATCGCGCACGTCATCGACATGTACGACGAGACTCCCGGCGAAGCCGGACAACTGGAGTATCTGCTCGCCGACATCGGGCGTCGGCGCGCCGGCCTGATGCAGAAGCGGCGTGATCTCGACGAGGCGCTCGCCGAGCTGGACGACTTGGAAGGGCGCTGCCGCGCGGACCTCAGCGCTCTAGCGTCAAGGACGCCGTCCCGTCCTGCTGGCCCGTGACGTCCCACAGGTGGTGCACCACGTCATGCAGGAAGTACTGCACGACGGTCGCCACGGTGAACTCCGCGCCATCCGACCGGCGGCCGCGGCGACGCCACTGCTCAGGGGTGAGCTCCGCCAAGCGCGCCACAAAGATCTGCGCAGCCGCTTCCAGCTCGTCGGCAACCTCCTCAGGGTCCGCCTCGGCGTAGCGCTCGGCGATCGCGGTCTCGTCCTGATCCCAGCTGGCGAAGGTGGGTTCGTCCTCGGTCAACATCTGCACCAGCCGGGCGTCGAACAACCGATACACGTCGCGGACGTGGGCGCCGTACTCGAGCGGAGACCACACATCGGGCAGCGGTCGTTCCGAGACGGCCGGACTGGACCGCAGGATCTGCACCCACTCCTCCGCCGCCACGAACGCTCGCTCGGCAATCGCGGTCGGTTCGACCTCGCCGGCAGCCAGGCCGCACTGCTCGCAGCGCCTGGTCAACGTCCAGGTCCAGTCCTTCTGGTCGCGCTCGGGCTGCATGGCTCCAGGCTAAGCGCGATCGTCCGCGGCGGCCATCCGGTGCCAGCGCCCTCCGGCTCCGCGCGCGGATCGTCGTCCACACCCGCGGTCCGGACACTGTGGAGAACATGATCATTTCGGTGCAGGAGGAACCCGGATCTGTGGATGGACCGGTGGAGCGGAGAACTCCCGAGATTCTTTACACAAAAGGGCTTGCGGCCACCCACAAGAGGGAGTAGACATCTCTTACGCACTCCCGAAAGGGAATGCGGGATCGGACGAAACCGAGGGTCCACCCGGCGAGGCGACTCGCCGCAGTAACCGGTGACGGGCTGCTGGGATCTGACGGGTCGATCGGTCGGCGGGAGACGTCACACACTCCGGCCACCCAGTGGGGTCCCTTCAACTCATACTTGAAGGGACCCCACACCCATTTGTGGCGGTCTCGCGCAGCGCTCGAAGACAGTGGTCACCTCAGGTTGGTCGGGCAAGAATGTCGGCATGCTCGCCATCGACCTCAACGCTGATCTGGGTGAGTCGTACGGGCGGTGGACCCTCGGAGACGACGCGGCGATGTGCGAGGTCATCACCAGCGCCAACGTGGCCTGCGGTTTCCACGCGGGGGATCCCGCGACGCTGCGGGCGACCTGCCGGACAGCGGTCGCGCACGGGGTTGTGGTGGGGGCCCAGGTGGGCTATCCGGACCTGCTCGGCTTCGGGCGCCGCTTCCTGGACATCTCCCCCGCCGATCTGACGGCGGCCGTCATCTACCAGGTCGGCGCGCTGCAGGCGCTGGCCGGCGCCGAGGGCGGCCGGGTGCGCTACGTCAAGCCGCACGGCGCCTTGTACAACACGGTCGTCGCACACGTTGGGCAGGCCGCCGCGGTCGTGGACGCGGTGGTGGCCGTCGATCCGGCACTGCCCGTCGTCGGACTACCCGGATCGGCGCTGCTCCGGATCTGCGTCGAACGCGGACTGCGCCCCATCGAGGAGTACTTCGTGGACCGCGGCTACACCTCCGACGGCCGGCTGATCGATCGGCGCGAACCCGGCGCCCTGCTCACCGACCCTGCAGTGGCGGCGGAGCGGGCTGTGCAGGCTGCGCGAAGCGGAACCTTCGACTCGATGTGCACCCACGGCGACACCCCGGGCGCTGTCGCCCTGGCTCGGACCGTGCGGGAGGCGTTGACCGCCGCGGGAATGCAACTGCGGCCCTTCGCGGCGGCCACCTCGTGAGTCGACGCCTGCTGCCGTACGGCGAACGGGCCGTCCTGTTGGCCTGCGCCGACCTGCAGGACACCCAGAGCCTCTACGCCGCCCTCCGCGCCGACCCATGGCCCGAGATCGAGGAAGTGGTGGCCGGTGCGGAGAGCCTGCTGCTCCGGCTCGGCGCGCCTCTGTCCCCTCGACGGCGCAGCCAGCTCGAACAACTGAAGCCGCCTCCCTTCGATCCCACGGAGTCCGATTCCGTCACCATCCCCGTGGACTACTCCGGCGAGGATCTCCCGGCCGTGGCCAGTCTCCTGGACCGCACTCCTGAGGACGTGATCGCCGCACACTCCGGGCAGACCTGGACCGTCGCCTTCTGCGGTTTCGCACCCGGGTTCGCCTATCTGCACGGGGAGCACGAACGGCTCACCGTGCCGCGTCGCGCCGCACCTCGCACCCGGGTGCCGGCCGGCGCCGTCGGGCTCGCCGATCGGTGGTCCGGCGTCTATCCACGTGCCGGACCCGGGGGCTGGCAGCTGATCGGGACCACCGACGTGGCCATGTGGGATATGGACCGCGATCCGCCGGCCCTCCTTCAGCCCGGCGCAACGGTCCGCTTCGTCTCGACAGGCACCGGCCCATCGTCAAGCCCAGGCGCATCGGCAGGCCCAGGCGCATCGGCAGGCCCAGGGATATCGGCACGCCCAGGGACAAAGAGATGATCATCGTCGAGCGGACGGGCGTTCAGGCCCTCCTCCAAGACCTCGGCCGACCGGGTCTGGCCCATCTCGGGGTCTCGCCGTCAGGTGCGGCGGATCGGACCGCTCTCCGGTTGGCCAACCGGCTGGTCGGCAACCGGGAGAGCGCCACCGCCATCGAGTGCCTGTTCGGCGGCCTGGTGGTGAGGTCGGCCTCGCTGCTCTGGGTCGCGGTCACCGGCGCACCGACCGAGGTCGTGGTCAATGACGCGTCGACCGGCTCGCACTGCTCGATCCCGCTCCGCCCCGGCGACACCCTGGCCATCCAGGCCCCCCGGTACGGGATCCGCAATTACCTCGCAGTCCGCGGCGGCATCAAGGGCGCCAAGACGCTCGGCAGCCGATCCACCGACCTGCTGTCCGGACTGGGACCTGCCCCGCTCAGGGTCGGACAGGAGCTCCCGATCGGTAGGCCCCGACGCCGCTTTCCCGATACCGACCTGGCGCCGCCGAATCAGCCGCGCAAGATCCTCCGGATCCTGCCGGGTCCACGGCGGGACTGGTTCACCACGGAAGCGTGGACCGCTCTCCTCGCCGACTCCTGGACGGTCAGTCCGGACGCCAACCGGGTCGCGGTCCGGTTGGACGGGCCGAACCTGCCTCGCAGCCGAACCGAGGAGCTGCCCTCCGAAGGGCTCGTCCGGGGCGCGATTCAGGTACCGACCTCGGGCCAGCCGCTGATCTTCGGAGCCGACCACCCGGTGACCGGCGGCTACCCGGTGCTGGCCGTGTTGACCGAGCGCGACGCCGACCACGCCGCCCAACTGCGGCCGGGAGAGACGATCCGATTCGGTCTAGACTCCACCACGCGCAGCTGATCAAGGAGGATGCCGTGCCGATCCGCAAGGTCTTGATCGCCAATCGAGGCGAGATCGCGGTCCGGGTGATCCGTGCCGCTGCCGACGCCGGCATCGCCAGTGTGGCGGTCTACGCCGAACCCGACTCCGACGCGCTGTTCGTGCAACTGGCCGACGAGGCGTACGCGCTGGGCGGTGCGACACCCGGTGAGACGTACCTCGACATCACCAAGGTGCTGGCCGCCGCGGCCAAGAGCGGGGCGGACGCCGTCCATCCCGGGTATGGGTTCCTGGCCGAGAACGCCGCCTTCGCCACTGCGGTGATCGAGGCCGGATTGACCTGGATCGGTCCGCCGCCGGCGGCCATCGACGCCCTCGGGGACAAGGTGCAGGCCCGGCACATCGCGCAAAAGGTCGGCGCTCCCCTGGTCCCGGGCACGCCGGACCCGGTGGCCGACGCCACCGAAGTGCGAGCGTTCGCCGAGCAGCACGGGCTGCCCATCGCGATCAAGGCCGCGTACGGCGGCGGCGGGCGCGGGTTGAAGGTCGCGCGCGAGCTGTCCGAGATCGACCAGCTCTTCGAGTCCGCCACTCGGGAGGCGGTCACCGCCTTCGGTCGCGGCGAGTGCTTCGTCGAGCGTTACCTGGACCGTCCCCGGCACGTCGAGACCCAGTGCCTGGCCGACACGCACGGCAATGTGGTGGTGGTGTCGACCCGGGACTGCTCGCTGCAACGGCGACACCAGAAACTGGTCGAGGAGGCGCCGGCACCGTTCCTCTCGCCCCTGCAGATTGAGCGGCTGTACAGCGCGTCGAAGGCGATCCTGATCGAGGCGGGATACGTCGGGGCCGGCACAGTCGAGTTCCTGGTCGGCCAGGACGGAACCATCTCCTTCCTCGAGGTGAACACGCGGTTGCAGGTCGAGCATCCGGTCTCCGAAGAGGTCACCGGTCTGGACCTGGTGCGGGAGATGTTCCGGATCGCCGAGGGCGAGCCGCTGGGCTTCGACGATCCGGTGGTGACCGGCCACTCGATCGAGTTCCGGTTGAACGCCGAGGACCCCGGCCGCAACTTCATGCCGGCCCCGGGCACCCTGACGGAGTGGACCCCCCCGGCCGGTCCGGGGGTACGGGTCGACGAGGGCTACCGGACCGGGATGACGGTGCCCGGCGCGTTCGACTCCCTGGTGGCCAAGATCATCGTCACCGGCCGCGACCGGGCGACCGCCCTGGCCCGGTCCCGGCGGGCCTTGCGCGAACTGGTGATCACCGGAATGCCGACCGTGGTCCCGTTCCACCGGGCCGTGCTGGACGACCCCGCCTTCACCGCTGCCGACGGACACTTCGGCGTGCACACCCGCTGGATCGAAACCGGGTTCGACGGCCAGATCGCCCCGTACGACGGGCCGAGCGCAGCGGGCGAGGAGCCGGCCGAGCGCACCAAGGTGCTCGTCGAAGTGAATGGCAAACGCCTCGAGGTGGTGGTTCCGGCCGGCTTCACCGCCGGCAACGGCGGAGGGAACCCACGCACCAAGAAGCCGGTCCGACGCAGCAGTGGGGCCAGTCGAGCCAGTGCCCCCTCCGGCGACGCGCTGACCTCGCCGATGCAGGGCACGGTGGTCAAAGTGGCGGTCTCCGACGGCGACGTGGTGGAGGCCGGCGACCTGATCGTGGTACTCGAGGCGATGAAGATGGAGCAGCCGCTGACCGCGCACCGCTCCGGCCGGGTGGCCAACCTGGCCGCCGAGGTGGGCGTCACCGTGACCAGTGGCTCGACCCTCTGCGAGATCCTCGATTGACCCGATTTTCGTCGGGACCAAAAAGAGAGTAAGAACTGCGGCGCCCCTTTCGATCTTCGGCCGAACGAGGACACACTGGAACTCATGCCCGAACTGCTCGTGATTCTTGTCGTCCTCGCGGTGATCGGCGGCGCCGCGTTGTACCGGCGCCGAGCGGTCAACCAGCGCGAGGCGGTCCGACAAGCCGAACTCGAAAGCCAGCTCACCACCTCCAAGCGCGCCGCTGAGGAGGACGTCACCAAATTCGGTGAGGAGCTGCAACGCCTGGACACCGACGTCGCCGGGCATCCGCTCGACGAGCCGATGCAACAGGACTACCAGCGCGCCCTCGATGCCTACGACAACGCCAAGGCCTCCCTCGATGCGGTCCGCCAGCCCGACGAGATCAAGCACGTCACCGAGATCCTCGAGGACGGCCGCTACGCCGTGGCCTGCGTCAAGGCCCGGGTGGCCGACCAGCCGCTGCCCGCCAAGCGGCCTCCCTGCTTCTTCAACCCGGCCCACGGCCCCTCCTCGCAGAATGTGGAGTGGGCCCCTCCCGGCGGCGTACGCCGGGAGGTGCCGGCCTGCCCCGCCGACGCCGAGCGGGTGCTGGCCGGAGCGGATCCGTACATCCGGACGGTCCAGGTCGGCGCCCAGCGGGTGCCGTACTGGGAGGGCGGCCAGGCTTATGCGCCGTGGGCGCAGGGCTACTACAGCCGTTGGAGCGGCAGCGACATGCTCTCCGGCGTGCTGATCGGCAGTCTGCTGTTCGGTGGCATGGGCAGCGTCTTCGGCGGAATCGGCGCCGGTATGGGGGACATGGGCGGCGTCGGCGAAGGGATGGGTGACGTCGGCGGCGACCTGGGCGGCGGCGAAGGATTCGGCGGCGGCGAAGGCTTCGGCGGCTTCGATTTCGGCGGGTTCGGCGAATAGTCGGCCCGACGAATCGAGTCCGGTCCGCCGGGCACGCGTCGAACCGGGCTGCGGCCCGAGAACCGACTCAGGCTGAGCGCGCTGCCGGACGCCGCAGGGCCGCCACCAGGTCGGCCACAGTTTCGGAGCAGCCCGCCTCGAGTTTGAGAGTCGCGAACTCGTCCCCACGGGTGGGACCACGGTTGATGATCACCACGGGCCGAGCGGATCGGTGGTTGTGGCGGACGAAACGCAGCCCCGACATGACCGTGAGCGAGGAACCGAGCACCACCAGCACTTCCCCGGCGTCGACCAGCCGATAGGCGTCCTCGACCCGCGATTTCGGTACCGACTCGCCGAAGAACACCACGTCCGGCTTCAGCCGGCCACCGCAGATCTCGCAGCCGGGGAGTACGAAATCCGTCCAGTCGGCGACCACCGCGTCACCGTCGGGCCGCAGCTCCGCGTGCTCCGCGGGAGCCGGGCGGTCCAGACCTGGATTCAGCAGATCGAGCCGCCGCTGCACGTCGGCCCGCCGGACTCGGCCGCCGCAGTCCAGACAGATCACCATCGCGATCTCCCCGTGCAGATTGATCACCCGCGAGCTGCCGGCCCTCGTGTGCAGGCCGTCGACGTTCTGGGTCACCACCCCGATCAAACCGTGCTGCTCCAGGTCGACCAGGCCGCGATGTCCCGCGTTGGGCCGGGCGTTCCCGATCCGCCGCCAGCCGAGGAACGAGCGTGCCCAGTACCGCTGCTGCGCCGCCGAAGAGCCGACGAACTCGCCGTACTGCATCGGTGTCGCCCGGACCGATGTCGGACCGCGGTAGTCCGGAATCCCGCTGTCGGTGGACATCCCGGCCCCGGTGAGGACGGTCCAGGAGCGGCCGTCGAGCAGGTCCGCCAACAACTCGACCGATTCAGCTGATAGCTCGGTGACACGGGCCGCGTTGGTCACCCTGTGAAGGTACCTGACCGTGCGAAGGACTCGATCCAGCTCGCTAAGGTCTGCGACGGCGCCCCGCACCCCGCGCTCGTGCCGGGCACCCCCTGCAGACGGTGCGAGGCACGAGGTGAGGGTGCGGCCCTCAACTCACCCTCTCGGTCGCACCCCGCGCTCGTGCCGGGCACCCCCTGCAGACGGTGCGACGCACGAGGTAAGGGTGCGGCCCTCAACTCACCCTCTCGGTCGCACCCCGCGCTCGTGCCGGGCACCCCCTGCAGACGGTGCGACGCACGAGGTAAGGGTGCGGCGCTCAGCTAGGACCGGCCGCAAGGAAGCCGAGCAGTTCCTCGTTCACCTCGTAGCTGTGGGTGGCCAGGAAGCCGTGCGGGGCGCCCTCCAGCTCGACGTAGGTGGCGTCGGGGAGCAGCTTGACGAGTTCCCGGGCGCTGGTGTCGATGGGCACGATGTTGTCCGCCGTACCGTGCACGATCAGGGTCGGCACGTTCACGGCGCCGATGTCGGCCCGGAAGTCGGTCGGCCAAGTCAAGGGCGCCGCCGCCGCCGCGTGCGCACCGCCGGACGCGGCGACGTTCCAGCTGTTCCGGACGGTTTCCTCGCTGATCCGGGTGCCGAGGTTCTCGTCCAGGCTGTAGAAGGTGTTGAAGAACCCGGTGTAGAAGGCGAACCGGTCCTTCTTGATGTCCTCGGAGAAGCCCTGGAAGAACTCCATCGGCCCGGCCCCGGTCGGGTTGTCGTCGCTCTTCAGCAGGCATGGCGTGATCGCGCCGAGGAACCCCGCCCGGCTGACCCGGTCGGACCCGTAGCGCCCGAGATAGCGGGCCACCTCACCGCCGCCCATCGAGAATCCGATCAACGCCGCGTCGGTCAGGTCGAGCCGCTCCAGTAAGACGTTGAGGTCATCGGCGAAGGTGTCGTAGTCATAGCCGACGCTCGGCTGGCTGGACGCCCCGAAGCCGCGCCGATCGTAGGTGATCACCCGGTAGCCCGCCTGGAGCAGAGCCGCAGTCTGCAGCTCCCACGACGCGCCGTTCAGCGGATAGCCGTGGATCAGGACCACGGGTTGGCCGCTGCCCTGGTCGGTGTAGTAGAGATCGATGTCGGCGCTGTTCTCGGTTCCGACGGTGACGAACGGCATGATCAGAACTCCTTTACCTCGAACTCCTTGACTAGGAAACCAGGTCTTGGCCGTGCAGGTGCAACCGGCGGGCGGCTTCGGCCAGCGAGCCGGAGATCGAGGGGTAGACGGTGAACGAGCCGGCCAGGTCGTCGACGGTGAGTCGGTGGGACACCGCGATCGCGAGCGGGAAGATCAACTCGCTGGCCCGCGGGGCCACCACCACCCCGCCGACGATGATGCCCGTCACCGGCAGGCAGAACACCTTGACGAATCCGTCGTGGAAGCCCTGCATCTTGGCCCGGGCGTTGGTGGCCAGGGGAAGATTGACGGTCGCCACCTTGGGTACGGCCACGTCGGCCTGGGTCTGGCTCATCCCGACCGTGGCGATCTCCGGCGCGGTGAAGACGTTGGCCGACACCACCTTGAGATCGAGCGGTTCCACCCGGTCGCCGAGGGCGTGCCACATCGCGATCCGGCCCTGCATGGCCGCGACCGAGGCCAGCATGAAGACGCCGGTGCAGTCGCCGGCCGCGTAGACGCTGCGCACCGACGTGCGCGACACCTTGTCCACGGTCACGAATCCGCCCCGGTCGAGGGCCACCCCGGCCTCGGCCAGACCCATGTCGGCGGTGTTCGGGACGGAGCCCACGGCCAGCAGGCAATGTGATCCGGTGACGGTCCGGCCGTCGGTCAAGGTCACGTTGACCTGCTCGCCGTCCCGGCGCACGGCCTGCGCCCGGGAGCGCGACAGCACGGTCAGCCCGCGGCGGGAGAACACATCTTCCAGCACCTGGGCCGCGTCGGCGTCCTCCCCGGGCAGCACCCGGTCGCGCGAGGAGATCAGCACCACCTCGGCCCCCAGCGCGTCGTAGCCGCTCGCGAACTCGGCGCCGGTGACCCCGGAGCCGATCACGATCAACCGCTCGGGCAGCTCCGACAGTCCGTACACCTGCGTCCAGGTGAGGATCCGCTCACCGTCGGGTAGGGCGTCGGGCAGCACCCGCGGATGCGCCCCGGTGGCGATCAGCACCAGGTCGGCGTCGAAGCTGCGTTCGCCGTCCGCGGTCGCGGCAACCACCCGCTCGGCGGCCTCGAGGCGGCCCCGGCCGGTCACCACCTCGATCCCCTGGTCCCGCAGCCGGCGGCCGATGTCCTCGGACTGCCGCGCGGCCAGGTCGAGCACCCGCCGGTTGACCGCACCCAGGTCCACCTCGACACCGGACTTCTGGGCACCACCCAATCGGAGCCCCAGTTCGGCGGATTCCTTCACCTCGGTCATCACCTCGGCCGTGGCGATCAGGGTCTTCGACGGAACGCAGTCGGTCAGCACCGCCGAGCCGCCGAGCCCGTCGGAATCGATCAAGGTGACCTCGCCGCCGAGCTGACTGCCGACCAGGGCGGCTTCGTACCCGCCGGGGCCACCACCGATGATCACTACGCGAGTCACACGCGCATTCTTCCACTCCTGCGGCTTCCTGAACTTCGATAGCCTCGCTCCGTGCTATACGCGGCGTACGGGAGCAACCTCGACCCGGGGCAGATGGCCCAGCGTTGCCCGCACTCCCCGGTACGCGGAACCGGCTGGTTGATCGGGTGGCGGATCACCTTCGGCGGGGACGGCTGGGACGGTCCGCTGCCCACCTTGGCCGAGGAGCCCGGGCGCCAGGTCTTCGTGGCCCTGTACGACGTGACCGGAGCCGACGAGGCCTCGCTGGACGAGTGGGAGAGCGCCGATTCCGGGCTCTATCGCAAGGTTCGGGTCCGGGTGGCGACGCTGGACGGGGAACAGACGGCCTGGGTCTACGTCCTCAATGACTTCGAAGGGGGCATTCCGAGCGCCCGGAACTTGGGCATCCTGGCCGACGCGGCCGAGGCGGCCGGCGCACCACGCGACTACGTTGCCGAGCTCCGGGCCCGTCCGTGCACCAGCGGCTGGTGAGCAACTTAGAGTGCAGACCGTGAGCGACGACCCGTTGGCCCTGGCGGAAGCCGCTGCCGCGCACGCTGCGGCAGCGCTTCGGTGTCCAGGTGATCGACATCGCCTTCGTGCTCGGCTCGGGATGGTCGGCGGCGGCGGATGATCTGGGCGAGCAGATCGACCAGTGCCCGCTGGAGGAGATGCCCGGATTCGCGCGTCCCACGGTGGCGGGCCACGGCGGATTGCTCCGGCTCGTCCGGACGCCGACCGCCAAGATCGCTGCGGTGTTCACCGGCCGAACCCACCTCTACGAGGGCCGCGGCGTGGCCGCGGTCGTGCACGGCGTCCGGACCGCGGCCGCGGCAGGAGCGAGCGTGCTGGTGCTGACCAACGGTTGCGGCGGGCTGCAAGCCGACTGGCCGGCCGGCACCCCGGTGCTCATTCGGGACCACCTGAACCTGACCGGCACCACCCCCCTCGTCGGGCCCACCTTCCTCGATCTGAGCTACGCCTACAGCGCCCGGCTGCGAGACCTCGCGCACCGCGTCGACCCCGAGCTGCCCGAGGGGGTCTACGCCCAGTTCGGTGGTCCCCAATACGAGACCCCGGCCGAGGTGGCGATGGCGGGGCGGCTCGGCGCCGATCTGGTCGGCATGTCCACCGCGTTGGAGACCATCGCGGCCCGCGCCGCCGAGATGGAGGTGCTGGGTATCTCGTTGGTGACCAATCAAGCGGCCGGCATCTCCCCGACACCGCTCGACCACACCGAGGTGATCGAAGCCGGGCGAGCCGCCGCCCCCAAGCTCCGCCGGTTGCTGGCCGGCTTGGCCGCCGCGCTGTGACGCATCCGCGTTGCAATCCGGAGAGGCAGGGTGACGAGGCAACGTGACGGTTCCCGCTGGTCTCGTCCGAGTGGCCGCCGGCTGGGCAACCCAGGATCCCGATCCCGAGTCCCGCGATGCCCTGGCGGACCTGGTCCGTCGCGCCGAGCAGGGATCGGCCGACGCGATCGCCGAACTGGCCGACGCCTTCGCCGGTCGGCTGGAGTTCGGCACGGCCGGGCTCCGCGGGGCGCTCGGACCGGGACCCAACCGGATGAACCGGGTCGTCGTCGGCCAGGCGGCCGCCGGCCTCGCCGGCTATCTGCAGGACCACGGCCTGTCCGGGGGTCGGGTGATCATCGGATTCGACGCTCGCCATTCCTCTGATCGGTTCGCCGCCGACACCGCCGAGATCATGGCGGGCGCGGGCTTCGACGCCCTGATCACGTCCGGGCCACTGCCCACCCCGGTGCTGGCCTTCGGGATCGGCCATTTCGGTTGTGTGGCCGGAGTGGTGGTCACGGCCTCGCACAACCCGCCGCAGGACAACGGATACAAGGTCTATCTCGGGGACGGGTCGCAGATCGTGCCGCCGGCGGACGCGGAGATCAGCCGGCGCATCCTCGAAGTCGCCGCCCACGACCTGGCCGACGTACCCCGGTCGGACGGGTACCGCGTCCTCGACGACGCGCTGGTCGAGGCGTACCTGGAAAGGGCCGCCCGACTGGTGCCGGCGGACGTCCCCCGGAACGTGAACTGGGTCTACACCCCGCTGCACGGTGTCGGCCTGGACGTCGTCGACCGGGCGGTGGCGCGCAGCGGTTTCCGGCCGTCCCGGGTGGTCGTCCAGCAGGCCGAACCCGACCCGCGCTTCCCGACGGTCGCGTTCCCGAATCCGGAGGAACCGGGCTCGATCGACCTGGCCCTGGCCGAGGCGAAGGAGGGCGACGCCGACCTCGTGGTGGCCAACGACCCGGACGCCGACCGCTGCGCGGTCGCCACCGTGATCGACGGACGCTGGCGGATGCTCAGCGGGGACGAACTGGGCGCGCTGCTCGCCGACGATGCGTTGCGCTCCGGCCGGCGCGGCGTGTACGCCTGCTCCATCGTGTCCAGCTCGCTACTCGCCGCGATGGCGGCCGCCTACGGGCAACCGTTCGTGTACACCCTGACCGGATTCAAGTGGATCGGCCGGGTGCCGGGTTTGGCCTTCGGGTACGAGGAGGCGATCGGCTACTGCGTGGACCCTGCGGCCGTCCCGGACAAGGACGGGATCACCGCACTGCTGCGGGTGCTGGCGGTGGCGGCCGGCCTGAAGGCGACCGGACACACGCTGGCCGACCGGTTGGACGAGATCGCATCGACGTACGGCGTGTTCGCGACCGATCAGCTCTCGGTCCGGGTGGCCGATCTGTCGTTGATCAGCGCGGCCATGTCCCGGCTGCGCGCGACCGACCTGCGCGAGCTGGCGGGCGAACCGGTCCGGATGACCGACCTGGCCGCCGGTACCGCCGAGCTGCCGCCCACGGACGCCGTGCTGATCACCGGCGCGACGGTGAAGGTGGTGGTGCGCCCGTCCGGCACCGAGCCCAAACTCAAGTGCTATCTGGAGGCGCGCGTTCCGGTCGCGAACGGCGCCGAGATGTCCGCCGCCCGGGAACAGGGGCGAGCGACGCTCCGTACGCTCAAAGCGGAGATGTCGACTGTGCTCGACCTCTGACGAGGCCCACGCCGGCGGCGCTGGTCGCCAGGATCCCCAGGAGCAGCAGCAGGTACCCCCAGCTCGCGGGCTGGGACCAGCGGATCAGGTCGTAGTGCCGGGCGACGACCACGATTTCCAGCAGCGCCATCAGCCCGTAGGACCAGGCGCAGATCTCCAGCCGCACCAGGTCAGCCGCCCGACCGGCCAGGAGCGCGCCCAAACCGAAGGCGATGAGCCAGGACGCCACCGCCCGCGCCGTCAACGGCGTCAGCGCCCAGGGCCAGAGAACCCGTTCCAGAGCCGGCGCGAGATAGAGCGCCAGGCCCAGAACGAGCAGCACCGCACCCTGCACCACCAACGCGACGGCCAGCAGCCGGGGTACCGGCACCCCCTCCACAGTCGGATCGGCGATCTCGTCGCCGGCGGCGAGCCGGCGTTCTTGTCGAACCAGCATGATCGCCATCACGACGGGCACCACAATGTAGACGGCCAGCCACAACCAGGCAGCGAAGCGGGGCAGGCCGCTGGACCCGAAGTGGAAGCGCTCGATGTGCACCACCGTGGCCAGCAGGCTGAGCACGGCAAACACCAGGATCGTGAGGTACGGGATGCGCATGGCCGCCCAGCTGCCGGACAGCAAACCCAGCAGGACCAAGACACATCCGGCCGCATACGCGGCACCGAGGAACGAGGCGGTGGCCGGTGGCTGGATCGTCCAAGCGAAGTGACGCTCGGTGCTCGACGCGAGCACGAAGAGGACCACGAAGGCCAGTGCCGTCAGGGTCGCGAAGGCACGCAACAACCACCGGGTCCCCTGAAGAATCACCAGTTCCCCCCGCACTGGAGTCCGTTGCCAGCCGCCCGGCCCCTTGACCGGCCACGAGGCGACTGCGAAAGATATGTTAAGTGACCGCAGGCGGCGCGGGGGGCGCGCGGGACCAAAAACCTGCCCTGGTGATGATGACCCGCGACCAGGCGTTGCGCGAGGCCCTGCGCGGCCAGCTGCGGAAGCGCTACGCCGAGGACTACGACCTCGTGGTCTGCCGCGATCCGGAAGAACTGGCCGGTCGGCTCGCCGATCTGCACGCTCGAGGCACCGCGGTGGCCGCCGTGTTGGCCGGCATGGGGGGCGAGGACCCGGACGGGATCCGAGCCCTCGCCCAGGTCGCGGCGCGGCACCCGCTCGCCGTGCGGGCCTGCGTGGTGCGTTGGGGCGCGCTCGACGTCGCAGAGCTGATCTTCGAGGCGATCACCCTGGGGGAGGTGGACACCTGGGTCTACCAGCCACAGGGATCAGCCGACGAGGAGTTCCACCTCTCCGTCACCGGGATGCTGGAGGACTGGTTCGAGCGCAACCCCAGCACCTTCGAGGCGGTGCAGATCATCGGCGAGCGGTGGTCGCGGCGCTCCCAGGAGCTCCGCGACATGTTCCGACGCAACAAGGTGTCGACGGGGTTCTACGACGCGTCGCTGCCGGCCGGTCAGGCCCTGCTCGACACCTTGGGCCTGAGCTCACCGGCCCTGCCCGTGGTGGTGTTGCGATTCCGTCCGGACCGACCGGTCCTGACGAATCCGACTGCGATCGAGATCGCGAACGCGTTCGGACTACTGGACCGGCTCGACCATGCCGGGATCTTCGACGTGGCCGTCATCGGCGCTGGCCCGGCCGGTCTGAGTGCCGCGGTCTACGCGTCCTCCGAGGGACTTCGCACGGTGGTCGTCGAACCGCTCGCCATGGGCGGTCAGGCCGGAGACAGCTCCCTCATCCGCAACTACCTCGGGTTTCCGCGAGGCATCACCGGCAACCGGCTGGCCGCCAACGCCTTCCAACAGGCGTGGGCGTTCGGGGCGACGTTCCTCTGGTCACGCTCGGTCACCAGCATCGTCCGAGACGGTGACCTTCGCGTCCTGCGACTGTCCGACGGCCAGCAGGTCGTCGCCCGTTCGGTGGTCGTCGCGACCGGGGCCGAATGGCGACGGCTCGAGGTGCCGGAGCTGGAGGCGTTGCGCGGACGAGGAGTCTTCTACGGCACGGCCATCAGCGAGTCCCGGGCCATGACCGGCCGCGAGGTCTTCGTGCTCGGCGGCGGGAACTCGGCCGGCCAGGCCGCCGTCTTCCTCGCCCGCTTCGCGCGGCACGTGACCATCCTGATCCGCCGCCGCGGACCGGGCGAGACGATGTCGGACTATCTGGTCCGCGAGTTGACCACCGCCGGCAACGTGACCATCCGCCCCCGCGTGCAGGTCGTCGGCGGGTCGGGGGAACGGGTCCTGCACGACCTGGTGCTGGAGAACCTGGACGACGGCAGCCGCACCACCGTGGAGGCCGACGCCCTCTTCGTGATGATCGGTTCGACCCCGCACACCGACTGCCTCGGGGATGAGGTCCTGCGCGATGAGTGGGGATTCATCTTGACCAATCCCGAACTGGCCGCCAAACACCCCGAAGTCGTGGACGGCCGGGCTCCCCTGATGTTCGAAACGAGCGTGCCCGGGGTGTTCGCCATCGGCGACGTCCGCCACGGTTCGGTCAAGCGGGTCGCCTCCGCGGTCGGCGCCGGCGCCATCGTGGTGGCAATGGCCCACGAATACCTGGCCGCGCACCAGGACGAGCCCGCCATCACGAGCCCAGCGTGACGAGCCCAGCGTGACGAGCCCAGCGTGACGAGCCCAGCGTGACGAGCCCAGCGTGACGAGCCCAGCATGACCAGCTATGTCTTCGCCGACGAGTGGCGGATCGGTGCGGATCTCGAGACCGTCTGGACCGTCGTCCGGCGTCTCGAGGAGTGGCCGGACTGGTGGCCGTCCGTTCGCAGCCTCACCCAGCTGGACCCTGGCTCAGACCGGGGGGTCGGCGCGGTGTGGCGCTTCGTCTTCCAGACCCGGCTGCCGTACGCCATGAGCTTCGACGCCACGATGGTCGAGGTCGACCCGCTGGTCTCGGTGCGAGTGCGCGTCGACGGCCGGGTCGAAGGCTCGGGCCGGTGGGGCGTGACGGCGATTCCGGGTGGCACGTTGCTGGACTTCGACTGGCTCGTGACCCCCCGAGTGGCCTGGATGCGCGCCGTGGCTCCGGTCGCGCGGCCGGTGTTCAGGTGGAATCACCGCTCGCTCATGGTCGAGGGCGGGGAGGCGCTGGCCGGCCGACTGGGCGCACCGCTGCTCGCCCCCTCGGTCAGCACGCTGCGCACCCTCAGCACCGCCAGCGCCTGACGACACAGGGCACAGATATCGCTTGCTCTCCCGGCGGAGCCACTATGATCTCCTGCATCAGTTAGCGTGAGCTCGATTTTCTGTGGTGAGGAGGGGTCATGGCCGAGCAAACCCACATCGATCCGGCTGAGGTGCACGAGGTGCTCGGCCGGCACATCCTCACCGACGGGATGAAACTCGTCCTCGACCTGCGGCGCAGCTCCGGCTGCCGGCTGGTCGACGCCCGCGACGGCACCCGCTACCTGGACATGTACACCTTCTTCGCATCATCACCGCTGGGCGTCAACCCGCCCGGGTTGGTGGACGATCCAACGTTCCTGGCCGAGCTCGCCCAGGTCGCGGTCAACAAGCCGGCCAACCCCGACGTGTACAGCACGGCGTACGCGGAGTTCGTGTCGACCTTCGTCCGGGTGCTGGGTGACCCGGCGCTGCCGCACCTGTTCTTCGTCGAAGGCGGGGCGCTGGCGGTCGAGAACGCCTGCAAGGTGGCGTTCGACTGGAAGAGCCGGCACAACGAGGCGGCCGGTCGGGACCCCCGGTTGGGCACCAGGATCCTGCATCTGACGCACGCGTTCCACGGCCGCAGCGGATACACCTTGTCGCTGACCAACACCGAGCCGATCAAGACCGACCGGTTCCCCAAGTTCGACTGGCCGCGGATCGACGTGCCGGCGATCACCTTCCCGCTGGCGGAGCACCTCGACGACCTGGTGGCAGCCGAGGAGCGGGCCCTGGCTCAGGCGCGGCGGGCGTTCGCGGATCATCCCCACGACATCGCTGCCTTCCTCGCCGAACCGATCCAGGGCGAGGGCGGCGACAACCACATGCGGCCGGAGTTCTTCGGCCGGATGCTCGAGCTCGTGCACGCGCACGACGCGTTGTTCATGTTCGACGAGGTGCAGACCGGGGCCGGCACCACCGGAACGCCCTGGGCGTACCAGCAATTGGGGGTGACACCGGATGTGGTCGCGTTCGCCAAGAAAGTCCAACTGGGCGGCATCATGGCCGGTGGCCGAGTGGACGAGGTGCCCGAGAACGTGTTCACCCGGTCGGGCCGGATCAACTCGACCTGGGGCGGCGGGCTGACCGACATGGTCCGCTCCCGGCGGCTGCTGGAGATCATCGAGGCCGAGGGTCTGATCGAAGCGGCCGGGCTGAAGGGGAGTTACTTCGTCGATCGCCTGCTCGACCTCGCCGCGGACACCGACGCGTTGAGCAACGTCCGCGGGCGCGGGCTGTTCGTCGCCGTCGACCTGCCGGACACGAGACTGCGCGATCACGTCCTGACCGAACTCCGGGAGTCCGAGCAGGTGCTCGCGCTGGGCTGCGGTCCGCGTTCGCTGCGCTTCCGTCCGGCGCTGTCGGTGCGCGAGGATGAGATCGACGAGGCGGTGGCGGCCTTGGGCCGGGTCGTGGCCCGCTCGAGTTTCGCCGTCGAGAGCCGGGCCCGGGAGTTGGTCTCATGAGTGTTTATCGCAGTACCAATCCCGCCAATCTGGATGACCTCGTCGCCGAGATCGAACTCGGGGACGCCGCGACGTTCGTGTCGGCGGCCGCCGCGGCCCGCAAGGCGCAGTCGGAGTGGGCCGCGGTGCCGGCTCCCGTGCGCGGCCGGGCGATCGCCACGATCGGCCGGCTGGTCGAAGACAACGCCGAGGCGTTGGCCCGCCTGGTGACCCGGGAGATCGGCAAGCCGTACGCCGAGGCGCTCGGTGAGGTCCGGGAGATCGTCGACACCTGCGACTTCTTCCTCGGCGAGGGCCGGCGGCTGTACGGGCAGACGGTGCCGAGCGAGATGACCGACAAGCAGTTGTTCACCTTCCGCAAGCCGGTGGGCGCCGTCGCCGTGATCACCGCCGGGAACTTCCCGGTCGCGGTCCCGTCCTGGTATCTCGTACCCGCTCTGCTCGCGGGAAACACGGTGGTCTGGAAGCCGGCGGAGTACGCCGCGGCCTCGGCCGACGCCCTGCTGGAGCTGTTCGTGCACGGTGGTGGACTGCCCGACGGGGTACTGAACCTGGTGCACGCCGACGGCGAGGCCACGTTCGCCGGCCTGGCGGCGGCCCTGGACGACGGCTTGATCGACAAGGTCGGATTCACCGGCTCGTCGGCCGTGGGTCGCGAGATCGGCGCGCTGACCGGCCGCCACCTGCAGACCGCCTGCCTGGAGCTCGGCGGCAAGAACCCGCTGGTGATCACCCCCAGCGCCGATCTCGACCTCGCGGTGGAGGGCGCTCTGTTCTCCGGCTTCGGCACCGCGGGGCAGCGCTGCACCTCGCTGGGCACCGTGATCGTGCACGAATCGGTGCACGACGAGTTCCTGTCCCGCTTCGACGTCGCGGTGGCGGCCGCAGCGGTCGGTGATCCGACGCAGGACGTCTTGATGGGGCCGATGCTGGCGGCGCGGTTCGCGGACCGCTACGAGGAGTATCTGCACTGGATCCAGCCGCACCACTCGATCCGGGCGCCAATCGGTCGGATCACGGCCGACAACCCGAGGCCCGGATTCGTCGGCGATCCCGGCCGGGGCCTGTTCTACCACCCTGTCGTGGTGGACGGCGTACGCCGCGAGGACAGCCTGTTCCTCGAGGAGACTTTCGGTCCGATCGTGGGCGTCACCACCTACACCACGCTGGACGAAGCCTGCGATTTGGCGAATGCGCCCGGCTACGGTCTGTCCTCATCGATCTACACCACCGATCCACGGGAAGCCTTCACGTTCCGAAACCGGATCGGCGCCGGGATGGTGTCGATCAACAACTCGACGTCCGGGGCCGAGGCGCACCTGCCGTTCGGCGGAAACGGCAAGTCCGGCAATGGCTCGCGTCAGTCCGGAATCTGGGTGCTGGATCAGTTCACTCGCTGGCAGGCGGTGAACTGGGACTTCTCCGGCAAGCTGCAGAAGGCGCAGATGGACGTCGCCGAGCTGGTTCCCGACCGTGAGTTCCGGTTGAGCTGATCATGGTCACTCCGGCGGAAGCGCTGGACGCCCACTTCCGTGAGGCTCTTCGCACCACGCGCCCTGAGCCTGTCGAAGGGTCAACGACGGTGGATCTGTGGGCGCTGTACCGCGCCCAGGTCACCAGCCGGCAGCTGGACTTCGCTGCCCGTCGACTCCAGGCGGCGGGGCAGGGCTTCTACACCATCGGCTCCGCCGGCCACGAGAGCAACGCGCTGCTGGCCCTGGCGACCCGGCGCAACGATCCGGCCCTGCTGCACTATCGCTCCGGCGGCTTCTACTGCGCTCGCGCCGCGCAGCTCGCGGACTGCGATCCGATCCGCGACGTGCTCCAGGGCGTGATGGGTCTCGCCGCCGAGCCGATCGCCGGCGGGCGGCACAAGGTCTTCGGCCACCCAGCGTCGGCAATCATCCCGCAGACCTCGACCATCGCCTCCCACCTGCCCCGCTCGGTCGGACTGGCCATCGCGCTGCACCGGGCACGCCGCCTCGGCGTCAACCCGGAGTGGCCACCCGACGCTGTCGTGGTGTGCTCCTTCGGCGACGCCTCGGTCAATCACTCCACCGCCACCGGGGCGATCAACACCGCCCTCAACGCCGCCTACCGCGGGTTGCCCGTACCGATCCTCTTCGTCTGCGAGGACAACGGTCTGGGCGTCTCGGTCCCGACCCCTCCCGGCTGGATCGAGGCCGCGTACGGAACGCGACCGGGACTCACGTACCTGGCGGTCGACGGCAGCCACCCGGTGGAGGCCTGGCCCGTGATCGCCCAGGCGGTCGAGCAGGCCCGGCACGGCCGACCGGTTTTCCTGCACCTGCGCACCGTGCGTTTCCTGGGCCACGCCGGCAGCGACGCCGAAGTCAGCTATCGGAAGACCCGGGAGATCACCGCCGACTACGCGCTCGATCCCCTACTCGGGACGGCTCGCGGGTTGCTCTCGGTCGGTGCGTCCACCGAGCAGCTCCTCGCGCTGTACACGTCGGTCGGGGAGCAGGTGAACGCAGTGGCGGAGTCGCTGCTCGGCGGCGACCGGTTGAACTCCGCCGAACAGGTGATGGCCCCGCTGGCCCCCCGCCGACCCGCCGAGCTGGCGACGACGGCGAGCGCGTGGCGGCCCGGTCGGCGGCCCGAGCGGCGAACCCTGGCCGAGGCCATCAACGCCACCCTCGCGGAACTGCTGACCGCCGACCGCCGGGTGATCGTCTTCGGTGAGGATGTCGGCGTCAAGGGCGGTGTCTACGGAGTCACCGGCGGTCTGGCCCGCCGGTTCGGAGCCGCTCGGGTCTTCGACACGCTGCTGGACGAGCAGTCCATCCTCGGCCTCGGACTCGGGGCCGGACTGGCCGGACTGATCCCGATCCCAGAGGTGCAATATCTCGCCTACCTGCACAACGCCGAAGATCAACTACGCGGCGAGGCCGCCACCCTGTCGTTCTTCTCCTCGGGCCGGTTCCGGAACCCCATGGTGCTCCGGCTGCCGGGACTGGCCTACCAGAAGGGCTTCGGCGGGCACTTCCACAACGACAACGGGTTGGCCGTGCTCCGCGACATTCCCGGTCTGATCGTGGCCTGCCCGGCCCGGGCCGACGACGCGGCGGCGATGCTGCGCAGTTGCGTGGCGGCGGCGGCGGTGGACGGATCGGTGTCAGTGTTCCTGGAACCCATCGCGCTGTACCACACCCGGGATCTGCACACGGCGGGCGACGCCGGCTGGCTCGCCACTGATCATGACCAGCCGGTGGCGCTCGGCCAGTCCCGGGTGTACCGAGCGGGCGATGCGGATCTGGTCGTGATCACGTTCGGCAACGGGGTGCCGATGGGACTGCGGGTGGCTCGCCGGTTGGCCGCGAACGGCATTCGCGCCGACGTCTTGGACCTGCGCTGGTTGGCCCCGTTGCCGGTCGCCGACATCGTCGCGGCGGCTCGGGAAGTCGGACGAGTGCTGGTGGTGGACGAGACCCGACACTCGGGCGGCGTGGGCGAAGCGGTGATCACCACGCTGGTGGAGCACCGGTTCTCGGGACCGATGGCGCGCGTCGCCAGCGCGGACTCCTTCATCCCGCTGGGTCCCGCCGCCGGGCACGTTTTGGTGAATGAGAACGAGATCGAGAAAGCCGCCATGATCGTGGCGGGACAGGAGAGACGATGAGCGATTCCGATCCAAGCAGGACCGATCCAAGCAGCACCGATCCAACCCAACCGAGCAGGCAGACCCCCCTCGGACTGCTCGGCATCGACCATCTGGTGACGGTAGAGGAGCGGGACATCCAGCAGGCGGTCCGCGCGTTCGTCGACGAGCGGGTCAAGCCGCACATCGCCGAGTGGTACGAGGAGGGTCACCTGGACCTGGGTCTGGTCCGGGAGGCCGGGGCCCTCGGTCTGTTGGGGATGCACCTGTCCGGGTACGGCTGCGCCGGCACCAACGCGGTCTCGTACGGCTTGGCGTGCCTGGAGTTGGAGGCCGGCGACTCCGGCGTACGCAGCCTCGTGTCGGTGCAGGGATCGCTGGCCATGTTCGCGATCTGGAAGTTCGGCAGCGAGGACCAGAAGCAGGCGTGGCTCCCCCGGATGGCCGCCGGCGAGGCCATCGGCTGCTTCGGGCTGACCGAGGCCGACTTCGGCTCCAATCCCGGCGGCATGCGGACCCGTGCGAAGCGCGACGGCGACGAATGGGTGCTGAACGGCACCAAGATGTGGATCACCAACGGCTCGGTCGCCGATGTCGCCGTCGTCTGGGCCCGGACCGACGACGCCGAGGGGAGCAAGGGCATCCGCGGCTTCGTCGTGCCCACCGACACCACCGGATTCTCCGCCCCGCCGATCACTCGCAAGCTGTCCCTGCGGGCTTCGATCACCTCCGAGCTGGTGCTGGAGAACGTGCGGTTGCCGGCCGACGCCGTGCTGCCGGGGGTGACTGGACTGCGCGGGCCGCTGTCGTGTCTGAGCGAGGCCCGGTTCGGCATCGTCTTCGGCGCGGTGGGGGCCGCCCGGGACTGCCTGGAGACGGCGATCGACTACGCGGCGACCCGGGACGTCTTCAACCGGCCACTGAGCTCCTACCAGCTGACCCAGGCCAAGTTGGCCGACATGACCCTGGAGTTGCAGAAGAGCTTTCTCCTCGCGATCCACCTCGGGCGGCTCAAGGACAATCACGCGCTGCGTCCCGAGCAGATCAGTCTGGGCAAACTCAACAACGTCCGTGAAGCGCTCGACATCGCCCGGCAGTGCCGAACCATCCTCGGCGCCAGCGGCATCACCTTGGAGTATCCGGTCCTGCGGCACGCCAACAATCTCGAGTCCGTGCTGACCTACGAGGGCACCTCCGAGGTGCACCAACTCATCATCGGCCAGGCCCTGACCGGGGAGTCTGCCTTCAGCTGAGCGATTCAGTCGGTGCGCAGCGGCCGGACGCACACTACTTTGTGTCTGTGCACATGCTGGCGGTGCAGGGTTCTGGCGAGCCGGCCCGATGAGCTCCGGCACCGATCAATTGCGTGTGGTACTCGCCGGACACGCCGCCACTGGGCACCTGTATCCCCTCTTGAGCCTGGCCGACGCCTTGCGGGGCGCCGGCCACCGGGCGTCGTTCGTGACGACCGACGACCTGGTTCCGTGGCTGCGAGGCTTGGGCTACTCGGCCCAGGCTGCCGGCGTCACCATCCCGGCGGCGCTCGGGCACGTCCAGGCGCGGTCCCCGGAGCTCACGTCATCGCTGCCGCCCGACCTGGCCTGGCGACTGGACGCCGAGCTCTTCGCCGAGGCGCTGCCGCGAGCCAACACCCCAGCCCTGGTGGAGGCGTTCGATCGGCTGGGACCGGACCTGGTGATCTTCGAGTCCGCGAACCTCGGCGCCAACCTCGCGGCCGCCCTGCTGAAGATCCCCGCCGTCGGCCTCGGCCTCTGGGCGGTCGGTCACTGGCATGTGGCCCGAGCCGAGTTGGAGTCCCGCCTCCGTGCCGTGTGGGCCGATCAGGTGCAGTCCGCGTTCCCCGCCGATCTGCTCTACGGCGCCGGCCACCTCGATCCGGCTCCGCGCTCTCTCCGGTCGCCCGCTGCCGACAGCACGCACCGGATACCGATGCGACAGCTTCCCTGGGGTGACCCGGCGGTCGAGCCGATCCAGCTGGGGCCGAGCACCCCGCGGGCCCGGATCTACCTGACCTTGGGCACGGTCGGCTGGGGTGACGCCGAGCTCTTCCGGGAGGCCTTGGCCGGGATCAGATCACTCCCGGTGGACGTCCTGGTGGCGGTGGGCGCCCACTTCGACCCGGCCGACTTGGGCGAGCTGCCACCATCGGTCAGAGTCGAGCGGTTCGTACGCCAGGATCTGGTGCTGCCCCGGGTGGACGTAGCCGTGCACCACGGGGGCAGCGGCACCCTGCTGGGCGCCGCCGGTCATGGCGTACCCCAATTGGTTCTGCCGCTGGGTGCCGACCAGTTCCAGAACGCCGATGCGCTCGTACGCAGCGGAGCGGGTCGAGCCCTCCCGCACGGATCGGTCACCGCCGAATCGGTACGCGACGCGGTGTCGGGGCTGCTCTCCGATCCGGCCCACCGGGCCGCCGCGGCCGGGCTCCGCGACGAGATCGACGATCTGCCCACACCGGCCGAGACCGTTCCGGTCCTCGTCGACATCGCCACCCCCGGGATGCCCGCCCGAGCATAGGATCGGCAGCATGAGCTCGGCCACCGCAACGAAGCACGGCTCGCCGGCAACGGTGCCGCTCCGGCTCCCCCCGCATCTGGACGACGCCGCCCGGGACGAGACCTCCCTCAAGCGATTCCTGCTCGGTCTGCCCGGCGTCGATCCGGTCGGGGTGGAGCAGCGGGCCGCCGGGCTGGCCACTCGCTCCATCAAGAAGGCCTCGAAACTGGCCGCCATCGACCTGGCCATTTCGATGGTCGACCTGACCACGCTGGAGGGCGCCGACACCCCGGGCAAGGTGCGCAACCTGGCCCGCAAGGCGATGCTCCCCGATCCGGACAATCCGGACACACCCCGAACGGCGGCGATCTGCGTCTACCCCGATATGGCGGCGGTCGCCAAGCACGAGCTGCGCGGCTCCGACATCAAGGTCGCCGCCGTGGCCACGGCCTTCCCGGCCGGCCGCTCCAGCCTCGAGGTCAAGCTCGCCGACACCCGGCTGGCGGTCGAAGCCGGCGCCGACGAGATCGACATGGTTATCGACCGGGGTGCCTTTCTCGCCGGAAGGTACGGTGTGGTCTTCGACCAGATCCGGGTGATCAAGGCGGCGTGCGGCCGGGCCCGGCTCAAGGTGATCCTGGAGACCGGGGAGCTGGCCACCTACGACAACGTCCGGCGCGCTTCGTGGTTGGCGCTTCTGGCCGGTGGTGACTTCATCAAAACCTCGACCGGCAAGGTCTCCCCCGCCGCCACCCTGCCGGTCACCCATGTGATGTTGCAGGCGGTCAAGGACTGGAAGGCCCAGACCGGCGAACAGCGCGCCGTCAAGCCGGCCGGCGGCATCCGTACCAGCAAGGACGCCATCCGGTATCTGGTCGCCGTCCACGAGGTGGCGGGACCGGCCTGGCTCGACCCGCACTACTTCCGCTTCGGGGCGTCCTCGGTGCTGAACGACCTGATCATGCAGCGCCGCACCCAGCTGGCCGGGCACTACTCCGGTCCCGACTACGTGACCGTGGATTGAGGAGCAGCCGATGATGGAGTGGGAGTACGCGCCGGCGCCGGAGTCCAGCGCCATCGCCGGCGTCAAGGACCGCTATCTGCCTTTCATCGACGGTGTCTTCGTCGAAGGCGGTGGCGAGGATCTGGACAGCGTCAATCCCGGGACCGGCGAGAGGCTGACCACCGTCTCCACTGTGGACGAATCCGATCTGGGCCGGGCGGTGAAGGCGGCCCGGCGCGCGTACGCCGACGTCTGGTCGATGCTGAGCGGCGCCGAACGCGGCAAGTACCTGTTTCGGATCGCCCGCGGCATCGCCGAGCGCTCCCGGGAGCTGGCCGTCGTCGAGACCCTCGACAACGGCAAGCCGATCAAAGAGACCCGCGACTTCGACGTGCCCACCGCCGCTCAGCACTTCTTCTACCACGCGGGTTGGGCCGACAAGCTGCAGCATCTCGGGCTGGGCTCGGCGCCCCAGCCGCTGGGGGTGGCCGGGCAGGTCATCCCGTGGAACTTCCCGCTGCTGATGGCGGCCTGGAAGATCGCCCCCGCCCTCGCCGCCGGCAACACCGTGGTGATCAAGCCGGCAGAAACCACCTCGGTCTCGATCCTGGTGCTGGCCGAGATCATCGCCGACGCCGATCTGCCGCCCGGGGTGGTCAACATCGTGCCGGGCGCCGGTGAGGTCGGACGCAGCCTGGTGAATCATCCGGGCCTGGACAAGGTCGCCTTCACCGGCTCCACGGCGGTCGGTCGGCAGATCGGCCGGTCGCTGGCGGGCACGGGCCGCAAGATCACCCTGGAGCTCGGCGGCAAGGGGGCCAACATCGTCTTCGACGACGCCGCCCAGGATCAGGCCGTGGAGGGCATCGTCAACGGGATCTTCTTCAACCAGGGCCAGGTCTGTTGTGCCGGCTCCCGGCTCCTGGTCCAGGAATCGATCGCGGAGGAGTTCGTCGAGCGGCTCAAGGATCGGGTGGAGACCCTGCGAGTCGGTGATCCGATGGACAAGAACACCGATGTCGGGGCCATCAACTCCGTGGAACAGCTGGAGCGGATCACCACCCTGCGGGACGCCGGGCTGGACGAGGGCGCGGAGGTCTGGGCCTCCTCCTGTCCGCTGCCGAAGAACGGCTACTACCTCTCCCCCACGATCTTCACCAACGCCACCCCGTCGATGCGGATCGCCCGGGACGAGATCTTCGGACCGGTCCTCGCGGTGATGACCTTCCGAACCCCGGACGAGGCGCTGGCCAAGGCCAACAACTCCGCGTACGGGCTGTCGGCCGGGGTCTGGACCGAGAAAGGGTCCCGAGCCATGGGCATGGCGGCCGGACTGCGCGCCGGGGTGATCTGGGACAACACCTTCAACAAGTTCGATCCGACCGCCAGTTTCGGCGGCTACCAGGAGTCCGGCTACGGCCGCGAGGGTGGGCCGTCGGGAATGGCCGCGTACCTCAACACCGACGACGAGGTGGTTCGCGCGTGAGCCGCTTGGCGATCCCCAAGACGTACAAGCTCTACATCGGCGGCGCGTTCCCCCGTTCGGAGTCGGGTCGCACGTACCCAGCCCGGGACGCCGAGGGCGGATTCCTGGCCAACGCGGCCCTGGCCTCGCGCAAGGACGCCCGCGACGCCGTGGCCGCCGCCCGCAAGGGTGCCGCCGCCTGGTCCAAGGCCACGCCGTACAACCGCGGCCAGGTCATCTACCGCATCGCGGAGATGCTGGACGGCCGGCGGGCCCAGTTCGTCGAGCTGATCGCCATCAGCACGGGGTCGGCAGGGCGGGAGGCGGCAGTCGAGGTGGACGCCGCCGTCGACCGCTTGGTGCACTACGCAGGCTGGACCGACAAGCTGGCGGCGCTACTCGGCAGCGCCAACCCGGTCTCCGGCCCGTTCTTCTCCTACTCGACGCCCGAACCGACCGGTGTGGTGGCGGTCCTGGCGCCCACCGGCGCCCCGCTGCTCGGTCTGGTGTCGGTGGTGGCCCCGGTGCTGGCCACCGGCAACGCCTCCGTGGTCGTGGCCGCCGAAACCGACCCCTGCGTGGCGGTGACCTTCGCCGAGGTGCTGGCCACCTCCGATCTGCCCGGCGGCGTGGTCAATCTGCTCACCGGGTCGGCCACCGAGCTCGGCCCGCATCTCGCCGCCCACGGTGATGTCAACGCCCTCGACCTGACCGGTGCGGATCCCGATCTGGCCGCCCAGTTGGAGCAGACGGCCGCCGAAACCGTCAAGAGGGTCTACCGGCCATCGGGCCGGCCCGACTTCGCCGCCGCTCCGGGCACCGCCCGGCTGCGGGCCTTCCTGGAGATCAAGACGGTGTGGCACCCGGTCGGCGCGCTGTCCCTGTCGGGTGGCAGCTCCTACTGAGGGCCCGCGCCGGGTCGGTCGAAGGGGCAGAGCATGAGGACCCCCGTACGTTTCCCATCTCGAGCGGCAGGACACGCCGCCGGAGCCCCAAAGCCGGCGTGTCCGCCCACTCGAGATGGGAAACGACCGCAGTGGCGTCGCGAGATCGCGAGGTCGGGGGGTCGCGGGGCCCCTCGCCTTCTCCTGAGCTGGTGAAGGGCCAGGACGCCGGATGACGCGAGTCGTGCTGCTGGCGGGTGCGTCGGGCAGCGGCAAGTCCCGGGTGGCGCGGCTCGCAGGGTGCCCGCAACTCACCCTGGACGACTTCTATCGCGATGTCGACGAGCCCGGGTTGCCCCGCACGACTTCGAACTCTCTGGACATCGTGGACTGGGACGACGTCGCCAGTTGGGATGCGGCCGCCGCCTTCGCCGCCGTCGCCGAGCTGTGCCGCAAGGGTGCCGCCGACGTGCCCAGCTACGACATCGCCAGGAGCCGGCGGACCGGGACCCGCCTCGTCGACGCCGGCAGGGCGGAATGCTTTGTGGCCGAGGGACTGTTCGCCCCCGAATTGGTCCAGTCGTGTCAGGCGGCCGGGCTGAACTTCGACGCGCTCTATCTGGACCGGCCGAGGACGCTGAGCCTGATCCTGCGCTTCGTCCGGGACGTGCGTGAACAGCGCAAGCCGTTCGGCGTGCTCGTCCGGCGGGGCATCGCCCTGTTTCGGGCCGAGCCGGCCCTCCGCGCGTACGCCGTCTCCCACGGTTGCCGGCCGGTCACGTTGCGGAAAGCCCTGGAGATCATCGCCGGAGATGACAAACTCGGCCGGTGACTCTGTCGTCTGTCGCGCCCACTCCCGAGAGGCTCCGCCCGTGACCAGTCCCCGACGGATCGCTTATCAAGGCGAGCCCGGCGCCAACTCGCACCTGGTGTGCAAGCAGCACTATCCCGACTGGCTGGCGGTACCGTGCGCGTCGTTCGAGGACGTCTTCGCCGCCGTCGAGAACGGGGAGGCCGCGCTGGCCATGATTCCCATCGACAATTCCATCGCCGGGCGAGTCGCCGACATCCACCACTTCCTGCCTACCTCGGGCCTGCACATCATCGCCGAGCACTTCCTGCGCATCACCTTCCACCTGATGGGTGTGACGGGCTCGCGCATCGAGACCATCAAGACGGTGCACAGTCACGTGCACGCACTGGGTCAGTGCCGCAAGATCATCAAAGCGCACGGCTGGGTGCCCCAGATCTCCGGCGACACCGCCGGTGCCGCGCGCGAGATCGCCGATGCCGGTGACATCACGCAGGCGGCGATCTCCCCGCCGTTGGCCGCCGAGATCTACGGACTCGAGGTGTTGGCCACCGACATCGAGGACGAGGAACACAACACCACGCGGTTCGTCGTGTTGTCACCCAATTTCGAGCAGGCACCGGCTGACAACGGGCCGGTCGTGACTACGTTCATCTTCAACGTCCGCAACCTGCCCGCCTCGCTCTACAAGGCGCTCGGCGGCTTCGCCACCAACGGCGTCAACATGACCAAGCTCGAGTCGTACATGGTCGGCGGCGAGTTCACCGCGACGCAGTTCCTGGCCGAGGTCGACGGCCACCCCGACGACATCGGCGTCAGTCGCGCCCTCGAGGAACTCCGGTTCTTCACCACCGAGGTGAAGATCATGGGGGTGTACGCCGCCGACCCCTACCGGCGGGAGGTCGCGGGTTAGCCGGCGTCCCGATTCGGCCCGATTGCCGACCGGCGGCGATATGCCGGCCCTCGTCGGTCGTCCACTCAGGTCCAGCCGACGGCGGACCGCACGCGATATGTCCAAGAGATCGGCCGCTGAGTGAATGTTAGGTTGAGCCAGCGGTTGTCGGCGTTACATCGGGTAACCCGGCGGCAATCCGCGGGGAGTAGGCAGGCACTTATGACAACCGAGACCCATCCAGAACACGCTCACCTGCCCGAGAGCGAGCTCAAGAGGTCGATCACCGGCCGGCTGCTGTTCTTCTACGTGCTGGGCGACGTGCTCGGTTCCGGCATCTACGTCCTCATCGGCGCCGTCGCGGCCGCAGTGGGCGGCGCGTTCTGGATCGCGTTCGCGGCCGGAGTGACCATCGCCGCGATCACCGGCCTGGCGTACGCCGAGTTGGTGACCAAGTATCCCCAGGCCGCGGGTGCGGCGCTGTACGTCAACAAGGCCTTTCGCAAACCGCTATTGACCTTCGTGATCACGATCTGCATGCTCTCGGCCAGCTTCGCCGCCTCCGGTGCGCTGGCCAGCGGCTTCGCCCGCTACTTCAACACGTTGTTCCCCGCCCCGGCCCTGATCGTGACGCTGCTCTTCGTTCTCGTCCTGACCGCGATCAACTACATCGGCATCACCGAGTCGGTGGTGACCAACATGATCATGACCATCATCGAGGTCGCCGGCCTGGTCATCGTGATGATCGCCGGCCTCATCTACGTGTTCCAGGGACGGGCCAACTGGGGCACCCTCGTCGAGTTCAACGCCGAGGGCAGCCCGATCTTCGCCGTCATTGCCGGGGTCGCCCTCGCCTTCTTCGCGATGACCGGCTTCGAGAACGCCGCCAACGTCGCGGAGGAGACGATCAACCCCTCCAAGACCTTCCCCCGCGCGCTGATCGGCGGGATGATCGCGGCCGGCGTGATCTACGTCGCCGTCGCCATCAGCGCCGCCCTCACCGTGCCGGTCGACACCCTGGCCGAGGCCCCCGCGGCACTCCTCGAGGTGATCCGGGCCGGCATCCTGCCGGTACCCGTCGGCGTCATGATCATCTTGTTCTCCCTGATCGCGATGACCGCCATCACCAACACCACCCTGGTCTGTGTGGTCACCCAGTCCCGGATCCTGTACGGGATGTCGCGGGAGAACATCTTCCCGCGCATGTTCCGCAAGCTGCACCCCGTTCGCCGCAGCCCCTGGGTCGCGCTGATCTTCCAGTTCTTCGTCGTCGCGGCGCTGCTGATCCTCGGCCAACTGCTCAAGTTGGTCAACCCCGATCTCGACATCGTCAGCACCCTGGCCAACGTGACGGTCGTGTTCCTGCTCTTCATCTACGCCCTGGTCATCGTCTCGGCCCTCAAGCTCCGCGGAACGGAGGAGAGAGAGGACACCTATCGGGCCAACACTCCGCTCCTGTGGGTCGGGATCGCCGGTAACGTGATCTTGTTGCTGTACGTCATCGTGGACGATCCGTCGTCCTTGCTGTGGGTGGCCGGGCTGCTGGCCCTCGGCTTCGTGCTCTACGCAGCCGAGTACATGAGCAAGAAACGCCACGGCGCCGCCGGCGTCGGGCTGCCCGACGCCGACGAGCTGGACGACTTGGGCAAGCACGAGAAGGAGATCTGAGGATGCGTGTCATCGTCGCCACCGACGGGTCGAAGCAGTCGCTCTACGCCGCCCAGGCGTTGAAGGCCTTTGCCGACCCGAGCAAGATCGCCGAGGTCATCGTGGTCGCGGTGGTGAGTCCGATGGCCGCGGTTCCGTTCGAGAACGATCTGACCGATGAGCCGAAACCAACTCCTGAGGATCTCGAGAAGTGGAGCTTCCAGGACGAGGCGAACAAGGCGACCCTGGCGATCGCGGCGGAGTTCGATGACTGGGGCTCGACGGTGAGTCGCCGCCTCCGGAGCGGCTCGCCCGCCTCGGAGATCGTGAAGGTGGCCGAAGAGGAGAAGGGCGACCTGATCGTCGTGGCCAGCGGAGCGAGGGGCCTGACTGCGACGATCCTCCTCGGCAGCACCGCGCAACGGGTGCAGCATTCGGCGCCGTGCCCGGTGTTGGTGGCCCGCTCGGCGCCGCACCACGAGGGCGATCGGATGAACTGAGCCGGCCGGTTGGGGTCTGGTTCTAGGGTGGGCCGCGATGACGGCCCGCCCTGCTGATCTGGTGCGCCTGACGACCTCGCTGGTCGTCGCAGTGGCGCTGGTCGGCTGCGGGTCGGTACCGGCGGGTGGGTCCAGCGGGGCGGCCGCCAGCCCGACCGGCAGCGCTCCGGGGGCGCCGCCCAAGTCAGCTTCGTCGGCCCCGGGACCACCCGCACCGGCGACTGCACCGGCACCCGCGCGCCCCACCGAGACCCCGGCCCCGACCCCGACTCGTCCTCCCGCCGCGGCCCCGAAACCAGAACCGCTGGCCAGTGACGGCGAGCCCCGGCGGGGACGATTGAGCATCCCCGCCCTCGACATCGACGATCTTCGGGTGGTGCCGCACCGCGGCTCCCCTGATGACGCCCGCGGCACCCGGATCCAGAACCGGGGGATCGCGGCCAGCCCATACGGGCCGGATGGCGGTGTCGGCCCGGGCGGCATCGGCAACCACATCATCACCGCCCACCGGCTCTCCTCCACCCAAGCCTTCCTCGAGTTGCCCGAACTGCGGCCCGGGGCCGAGGTGCACCTCGTCGCGGGCGGGCGGCGCTACACCTACCGGATCACCCGGACCCGCAAGACCTCGTTCCGGTCCGAGAAGTCCCTGGCCGAACAGGCCGCGGCCGTACCGGGGCATCCCGGAGTGCGTCCCACCAAGGCGATGATCACGTTGAGCACCTGCCGAACCCCGGAGGACCGCGCCGAAGGCAACTACTGGTCCGACGAGTTCGCCAACCCCGAACACCGGATCGACAAGATCGGCGTGCTGATCGCCAGCAAACCGGCGTGAGCATCATGACCCGTCCCGGGCTCGCCGGTCCGAAGAGTCCGGTCCAGGAGCAGCCGGTTGGTCGTCCGACACCGCGAGGGTGACCGCCGCACTCGGCGGTAACAGGTAGCGGTATCCGAGACCCTCGACGGGCCATGGCACGGTCGTCGGTCGGCGCCCGGCGTTGCGGTAGCCGACCAGCTGCGTTCCGTCGGGCAGCGCCCCGATGTCACCGACCGATTCGGCAACGACCAACCCCGCAGCGGCGGATGCGGAGCCGGGGGGATCGGCGAAGCGGAGGTCGAGCTCGTGGACCGACCACGAGCTGGCGGAGGACGCTCCGCTGCTCAGGCGGAGATGGCGGGTCGTGGTCGGGGGCAGCGCAACCGACGTCAGCGCGGCCCGACCCGGTCCGGCTGCTACGTCGGACCAGGTGACTCCGTCGTCGGAAATCTGGACGCGGTAGCGCCGTAGGTAGTCCCCGATGCTGGCCCGCGCATCGAGGACGATCTCGGTGAAGGTCTGCTCCCGCCCGAGGTCCAGGGTCAGGCTCATGGACGGGTTCTGGCCCGCTCCCGAGCTCCACCGGGTCCGGGGATCGCCGTCCAGCATGTTGGTCAGCGGATTGTCGGTGTCGGGAATCGGAGTCATGCCGGTGGCCGCCAACTGCCACCCCGCTCGGGAGAGCTTGCGCACCGGGCCCGACGTCAGCTCCGACCCGTACGGAAGCGCGTAGGCCAACCACTGATCTTCCAGTTTGACCACCGAGAGAGCCGCGACGACCTCGGGGGTCACGCTCGCCACCAGTCGACCACCGGGCGCGCCGGCGGGCCCAGGGCCGTAGTCGAGGTCGACCCAATCGAGAGTGGCAGCCGGGCGCAGCTGGGTGGGGCCGGCCCAGCGGTACGTGGCCGCGGAGCCCGGCGCCAGGGTGGCCGAGAAGTGCCGATCCCCCACCTGGACGTCGAACGACCGGGTCATGGTGCCGGCGTTGTGGGCGATCAGTACGTCGGATCCGTCCGGGCGGCGGAAGACGACGTTGGACACCCCGTTCCCGCCTGGCCCGGGCCGGAGGCTCGTGGAGCCGATCCGCACCGCACCCGGCGTTACGAACCGGCTGGCGTGGCCGAGCGCCCAGTACTCCAACTCCTTGGTCACGGTGTCGTCATCGTTCACCGTGACGACACCGCGGCAGACGCCACACCCCCCGATGAACGGGCCGTTGCGCTGGTCCAGCGCCACGTTCCACAACACCACCGACTGACCCCAGTTCCGCGGCACGCCGATCACCGAACCCATGGTCATCGCGAAGGCCGCTTGGCGGTTGCCTTGCCACTGCCCGCCGGAGCACTCGGTCTGGAAGGCCTGCGTGTGCGGGTAGTTGTTGTGCGAGACCGACTGGGCGACCACCTCGCCGGCATAGCAGTGCCACGCGGTGCCCGGCACGTAGCGAGCGGCCCGCTGGTCGGCGTACAACGCCTCGGGATAGTCGGTGATGTCCCAGTTGTGGTCGTAGCCGAGGATCTCGGTGTCCAGGCCTGCGCGGTCCAGTGACGGTCCGAGGTGCCGGCCGAGGAACGTCGCGGCCTGCTCGGGCCAGACCAACATGCCGGGATAGTCCGGCGGTGTGTACAGCGGCTCGTTCTGCATCGTGACGTGAGCGATCGGGACACCGGCTCGGTGATACGCCCGGAGGAATTGCACGAAGTAGTCGGCGTAGACCTGGTGGTAGCGCTCCTGGAGCGACCCGCCGATCATCGAATCGGTCGTCTTCATCCAGCCGGGCGCACTCCACGGTGAGGCCATGAAGTTCAGCCGCGGATTGAGGGCGTATGCCTCACGCAGCCGCGGCAGGATGTAGGCCCGGTCGGGCCCGATGCTGAACTCCGACAGGTCCGGGTCGGTGCCGCCGGCCGGTTGGTCGTCGTAGGAGTAGGCCCGGCCCACGGTGAAGTCCGAAGCGCCCATCGGCTGCCGGAGCATCGACAACCCGATGCCCTCGGTCGGCGAGAACAGGTCCAGCATCGCCTGCCGGCGGATCGGCTCCGGCAATTGCGACAACACGTGCGCCGACGAGTCGGTCATGGATGCCCCGAAGCCGGCCATGGTCTGGTAGCGGCGGGTGGGGTCGACGACGATCGTGGCGTCCGGTCGTCCGGGGCCGCCGCGCCATGGCGACCGCGGTTGGGGGGCCAGCCGCTGATCGGTACCCAGGTCGGTGACCCAGGACTCCACACCGTGACTCCATGGGGATCGGGCCGAATCGGCCGCGAGGCCCACCGGGCTCAACACCAACGTGAGCAGCGCGCTCGTCCCGACGGCCACCCAGGTGCGGAGCGTCCTCCGAGTGCTCACGGGTACGTCGCTCCGCTGGTTCGTGACGCCTGGAGGTCAGACGATGGGTGCCCAGCTGGGCCCGGTTCGGCCCAATTTCTCGTCCAGCTTGGGAAACAGCGGTGTCGGCTTGGCCAGTGGGCGGCCGACGGCGATCGGACGCGACTCCCAGCGCGCCTGCTCGGCGGCGTACTCGCCCATCAGCACCGGGTAGTCGGCGGCGCCGTCCTCGCTGACCGTGCGGATCTCCGGCTGGGCGGCCCAGACCCCCTCATTCCCGAGGGCTTCGTACACCTTCTGCGCGGCGTGCGGCAGGAACGGCGTGAGCAGGGTGTTGGCGTCGCTCACCACCTGCAGGGCGGTGTGCAGCACGGTGTCGCGGCGGTCGGGGTCGTGGCCGAGTTTCCACGGCTCGGCCTCGGACAGGTACTTGTTGGCCGACCCGACCACCCGCATCGCCTCCCCGATGGCCTGCTTGAAGCGGTTCCGGCCGAGCAGCTCGCCGACCAGCCCGAACGACTCCCGCGAGGCCCCGAGCAGAGCATGATCGACCGGCTCGAGGTCACCGGCTCGCGGGATCTCCCCGTTGTTCTTGTGGGCCAGGGAGATCGAGCGGTTGACCAGATTGCCCCACTCGTTGGCCAGCTCGAAGTTGGTCCGGCGGACGAATTCGTCCCAGGTGAAGTCGCTGTCGGAGTTCTCCGGTCCGGCCACGGCGATGAAGTACCGCAAGGCGTCCGGCCCGAAGTCGCGGAGGAAGTCGCCGACGTAGATCACCTGGCCGCGGCTGGTGGAGAACTTCGATCCGCTCATGGTCAGGAACTCGCTGGAGACGACCTCGTCCGGCAGCTGGAGCTCACCCAGCGGACCGACCGCACCGCCATGATCACCGGCGCCGTTGTGCCCGAGCAGCATCCCCGGCCAGATGACGGTGTGGAAGACGATGTTGTCCTTGCCCATGAAGTAGTAGCTGAGGGCCTCGGGGTCCTCCCACCACAGCCGCCAGGCCTCCGGGTCGCCGGTCCGGGCGGCCCATTCCACCGAGGCCGACAGGTAGCCGATCACCGCATCGAACCACACGTACAGCCGCTTCATCGGCTGATCGCGCCAGCCGTCCAACGGCACCGGAACTCCCCAGTCGAGATCCCGGGTGATCGCCCGGGGGCGCAGGTCCTCCAGCAGGTTCTGGCTGAATTTCAACACGTTGGGCCGCCAGTCGGTCCGGGCGGCGAGCCACTTCCCCAGCGAGCCGGACAGCGCCGGCAGGTCGAGGAAGAAGTGCTCGGTCTCCACGAACACCGGCGTCTCGCCGTTGATCCGGGAGACCGGATTGATCAGGTCGACGGGATCGAGCTGGTTGCCGCAGTTGTCGCACTGGTCGCCGCGGGCGCTGGGGTACCCGCAGATCGGGCAGGTGCCCTCGATGTAGCGGTCGGGCAGGGTCCGGCCGCTGCTCGGACTCACCGCACCCATGGCGGTGCGCGGCACCACGTAGCCGTTGCGGTACAGGCCCACGAACAGCTCCTGGGCCACCCGGTAGTGGTTCCGGGTCGTGGTCCGGGTGAACAGGTCGTACGAGAGCCCGAGGCCCTGGAGATCCTCCACGATCACCCGGTTGTACTTGTCGGCGATCTCGCGCGGGCTCAGCCCCTCCCGCTCGGCCTGGACCAGGATCGGCGTGCCGTGCTCGTCGGTGCCGGACACCATCAACACGTCGTGACCGCTCATCCGCAGGTACCGGGAGAAGACGTCGGAGGGCACCCCGAAGCCGGAGACGTGACCGATGTGCCGCGGGCCGTTGGCGTACGGCCAGGCGACGGCGGTCAGCACGCGCGAATTCACATCACAACCCTAAGACCTCCGCGCCAACCCGGCCGACCGGATAACCAGGCTCCGGCGCGGGCTCCGGTCCCGACTCCGCTCTACACTCGCGCACATGCCCAGCCTGAGTCCGGACGAGCAGTCGGCGCTGGGCGCGCTCGACCAGGCGGGTCTGGTGGAAACGGTCTGCTCATTGATCAAGGTCCCCAGCGAGGGCGGCAGCGCCGCCGAGGTCGACATCGTGGCCGACGGCGCCGCCCGCCTCCGAACCCTCGGACTGGAAGTCGATCACTGGCCGCTCGACCTTCCCGCCCTGCGCACGGCGGCGGGTTATCCGGGTGAGGAGGTCGACCGAGCCGAGGCGTGGGGACTGGTCGGCACCAGTGAGGGCGCCGGCCCACCGGCCCTGATCCTGGCCGGCCACGTGGACGTCGTCCCGCCGGGCGACCGTACGGCGTGGGCGAGCCACCCCTATCGACCCGAGGTCAGCTCCACCACCGTCACCGGCCGCGGGAGCTGCGACATGAAGGCGGGGGTCGCGGCCATGCTGGCCGCTGCGGCCGCCCTACGCGGCAGCGGGATACGGCTCACCAGGCCGTACGCCCTGCACCTGGTGATCGGGGAGGAGGACGGCGGGCTCGGCGCCTTCGCCACCCTGCAACGCGGACACCGAGGCGACGCCTGCGTGATCCCCGAGCCCACGGATCTCCGGCTGGTCACCGCCAACGCGGGCGCCCTCTGCTTCCGGATCGAGGTTCCCGGGCTCGCCACCCACGGCAGCACTCCGTACGCCGGCTCGTCCGCGCTGGATTCCTATCTGGCCATCCACGCCGCCCTGCACGGTCTGCAGCGGCGTCGCAACCACTCGCCGGAACCGCCGATGCTCGAATACCCCGTGCCGTACCCGTTGTCGGTGGGTCGGATCCGCGCCGGGGACTGGGCGAGCAGCGTGCCGGACCTACTGATCGCCGAGGGCCGTTACGGCCTGCGGATCACCGAGGATCCGGTCAGTGCGCGGGCCGAATTCGAAGACGTCGTGACGCAGGTGGCGGCCCGGGACCCCTTCCTGCGCGATCACCCGCCGCGCGTCGAGTGGGTAGGCGGTCAGTTCGCCGGTGGGGCGCTGCCGACCGGACACGGGCTCGCAGGGCTGATCGGATCCGCCCACGCCGATGTGACGTCGTCCTCCCCTCCCGCCGAGCGGGGCGCTCCGTACGGCAGCGATCTCCGGCTCTACAACCGGGCCGGCGTACCCGCTCTGCACTACGGACCAGGCGACGTCCGGCTCGCCCACGGCCCGAACGAGTCCGTGCCGATCGACCAGCTGGTCATCTCGGCCCGCACCCTCACGCTGGCGCTGGTCCGGGCTTGCGTGCCCGCACGGTGAGGCTGAAGGGAAGACGCTCCGGACGTTCCGGAAGCCGCCACTCTCCGTCGTCGTCCTCACCGCTGCGGCAGGGCCTGCCACGGCAGCGAGCCGAGGTCTGTCGAAACGGACCACCTCGGACAGGTATCCGGGATCCTCGACGAAGCGTTGGACGTGGTGATCCGGGGAGACGGCGTGGGGTCCGGCGCGTTCGTCCCACATCGCCCGGTTGAGCTCCCGGTAGTCCTCCACCATCAGGAGTCGGGCTCGCCGGCTGCCGGCTCGTTGAACAGGAACACCTCGTGGTCGGGTCCGCTGACCGCGGCCATCTTCCCGAAGGGTGTCGGCCACGGTTCGGCGATCACCTCGCCGCCCAGTTCGGACACCCGGGCGCATGCCGCCGCAGCATCGACGACCATGAAGTAGGTGCGCCAGTGCGGCGGAACTCCCGGTCCGGCCAACTCGACGCTGCCGATCCCCGCCACCGGGCGGCCGTTCAGCAGGACCGTGTCGTAGGGCGTGCCTCCCTCGACCGGCTCGAACGTGTAGCCGAAGACGGCACCGTAGAAGCTCCGGGCGGCATCGAGGTCGCCGACCATGCCTTCGCTCCACACGACCGCACCCGGCTCGTCGTACAGATCGAATCCGGTATGCGTCCCGGACTGCCACAGTCCGAAGATCGCCCCGGTCGGATCGGCGGTGACCGCCATGCCGCCGAAGTCCCCCACCTGCAGGGGCGGCATGATCACCTGGCCACCCGCTCTGGTGATCTTGGTCAGCACCGGGTCGAGCGAGTCGGTCGCCAGATAGGTGGTCCAGGCCGGCGGCGGCGACTCCGCACCTTGGGTCGGGCCTATCCCGGCGACCGCATTGCCGCCGATCCGGGCGGTGGTGTAGTGCCCGAACTCGGCTGAACTGTCGTCGTACGCCCAGCCGAAGAGCTGGCGGTAGAACTCCTTGGACCGATCCAGATCGCTGACCATCACGTCCGCCCAAGCGGGCGTGCCCGCCGCCCATGGCTCGGAGTTGATCGGCATTGCTGTCCCTCCCCACCCGGCCCCCGCGGACCGTTGGCTGATGTTACTGCCGGACGCTCGTTGCGACCCGTTCCCGAGCGCTATCCATCTCGAGTGGGCGAACACGCCGCCTTCGCGCCCAAGTCGGCGTGTCCGGCCGCTCGAGATGGGAAACGTACGGGCGGCCGGGCCCTCGAGCCGACCAACAGCGCTCAGAGCAAGGGGGACACCAAACGCGAAATGCCCTCCCGGAACGGCCAAGTGCTACGCCGGCCGAACGCGGTGGTGCGGTCGAGCACGGTGGATTTGTCCACGTCCCCCAGGTAGATGTCCCGCAGTTCCTGGCCCAGGTCGGCGTCGTAGAAGAAGGCGTTGATCTCGAAGTTGAGTCGGAAGCTGCGGTAGTCCATGTTGGCCGTGCCGACCGATCCCATCTCGTGGTCCACCAGCACTGTCTTGGCGTGTAGGAATCCGTTCCGGTAGACGTAGATCATCGCTCCGCACTGGGCCAGCTCGTCGGCGTAGCTCAGGGTCGCCGGATAGACGAGCAGGTGATCAGGTTTGTCGGGGATCATCATCCGTACGTCGATTCCGGACCGGGCCGCGATCTTGAGCGCATCCAGTACGGCGGCGTCCGGCATGAAGTACGGCGTCTGGATCCACACCGAACGACGGGCCGAATTGATCATCTTGATGTAGCCGAACTTGATCCGTTCCCACGAGGAGTCCGGACCGCTGGAGGCGATCTGCAACGCTACGTGTCCGGTCGGCTGGGTCGGCGCTCGGAAGTACCGGTCATGCCAGCGGACCCGGTGCTCGGGTGGTGCGGCGGCGTTCCAGTCGGTGAGCAATCGGCGCTGGATGGAGTTGACCGCGCTGCCCTCGACCCGGAGATGGGTGTCTCGCCAGTAGCCGAACTTGGGATTCTCTCCCAGGTATTCGTCGCCGACGTTGAAGCCACCGATGTAACCGACCCGACCGTCGATGACCACCAACTTGCGGTGGGTGCGGTTGTTCACCCGCAAGTTGATCAACGGGATCCGGCTCGGGAAGAAGGCGTAGATCTGGCCACCGGCCGCCCGCAGCGCCGCCAGGTCGCGTTTGCGCACCTGGCGCCCGCCCAGGGCGTCGTAACACAGCCGGACCTCGACACCAGCCTGGGCCCGCTCGGTGAGGGCGGCGAGGATCCGCGTTCCCAGCCGGTCGGCCCTGAAGATGTAGTAGTAGATGTGTACGTGGTCGATCGCAGCCGCGATGTCGTTGATCAACGCGTCGAACTTGAGTCGCCCGTCGGAGAACACCCGCACCCGGTTGTCTTCGCTCAGCAGGGCACCCTGGTCGGCCATCAGCAGTTCGACGACCCCCCGGTGGTGCTCGCCGGCGGGGTTGCCGAACGCGAAGGAACCGGCCGCGATCGCCCGCTGCTGGTCTAGCGCAAGTTCGCCGTAGTCGGTACTGGAGCCCTGAAGTTTTTCGAAGATCTTGTGCTGGGTCAGCCGGCGCCCGACGAACATCCAGAGCAGGAAGCCGAGCACGGGAAGGAAGAACATCACCAGAAGCCAGGCCCACAAGGAAGCGGGCTCCCGACGCTCCCGGAACATCGTCACGATGGCCAGCACGATGTTCAAGAAGATGATCACCGTGATCACCAGGGTGATCACGCCGACCGCGTCGAACTCGATCACCACGTCGGGCGGCATGAGGAGATCCTACGGGTCACCGCCGACGGGCTACTTTGCGCCGAGAGCGGCGAACCCCGGCTTGATCACGTTCTCGATCATGGCGAGCCGGGCGTCGAAGCGGTAGAACGCGCTCTTGGCAGCGTTGACCGTGAACCAGCGGACGTCGTCGATCGTGTAATCGAAGGCATCCGACAACCGCTCGAACTCCCGCGACAGCGTGGTCCGGCTCATCAGCTGGTTGTCGGTGTTCACCGTGACCCGGAACCGAAGATCAGCCAGCAGACCGATGGGGTGCTCGGCGATCGAGGTGGCCGCGCCGGTCTGGACGTTGGAGGTCGGGCACATCTCCAGCGGCACCCGCTGATTGCGCACGTAGGCGGCCAGGTCTCCCAGCGCCGCCCGGCCGTCCTCGCCGATCATGATGTCGTCGATGATCCGTACGCCGTGGCCGAGTCGGTTGGCCCCGCAGATCTGCAGCGCTTCCCAGATCGACGGCAAGCCGAAGGCTTCACCCGCGTGGATGGTGAAGTAGGCGTTGTTGCGTTTCAAGAAGTCGAAGGCGTCCAGGTAGCGCGTCGGCGGATAACCCGCCTCCGCGCCCGCGATGTCGAATCCCGCCACGCCGCTGTGCCGGAAGCGAATGGCCAGCTCCGCGATGTCCCGGGACGGGCTGGTGTGCCGCATGGCGGTGACGAGCTGCTGGACGAGGATCTCCCGACCCGAGACGGCCACCGCGTCCATGCCCTCCCGCAGGCCGGCGGCGACGGCCTCGATGGCCTCGGCCGGCGTGAGTCCGGCGTCCAGATGCTGTTCGGGGGCCCAGCGTGCCTCGCCGTACACCACGCCGTCGGCGGCCAGGTCCTCGACGAACTCCCGGGCGACCCGCCGGAGGTTCTCGCTGGTCTGCATGACCGCGACGGTGTGGGTGAAGGTCTCCAGGTAACGCTCCAGCGACCCCGAGGACGCCGCGTCGAAGAACCACAGACCGAGTTCCGCACTGGTCGAGGCCGGCAGCTCGTGCCCGATCTCTCCGGCCAGGTCGAGGATCGTCTGCGGTCGGAGACCGCCGTCGAGATGATCATGGAGAGACACCTTGGGCGCGGCTCGGAGGAGATCCAGATCCAGCGTCACGGGGTCGGCTCCTCCTCGGTCCGCAGGTGCTCCAGGTCATCGGGCCCGAACGCCATCGGCAGCACCTCGCGCATCGACGCCGGTCCGGCCGGGGTGTCCACCCACAGGTCGGGCCCACCATGTTCCCACAGCAGCTGGCGGCACCGGCCGCACGGCATCAGCACCTCGCCGAGCGCGTTCGCGCAACTGAACGCCACCAGCCGCCCGCCACCGGTGGCCATCAAGTCCGAGACCAGCCCGCACTCGGCGCACAGGGCAACCCCGTATGCGGCGTTCTCCACGTTGCAGCCGGCCACCACCCGGCCGTCATCGACCAACGCTGCCGCCCCCACCGGGAATCCCGAGTACGGCGCGTACGCGCGATAGGTCAGCTCTCGCGCCTTCGCCCGCAGCGCCTCCCAGTTGATTTCACTCATGCAGACCGCCCAGGACCACGTTGGGATCGAAGGTCACTCTTTGACAAACGGAATCCCGTCGGCGGCCGGCGCTCGGACCCGTCCCACCAGGCCGGCGACGGCGATGATGGTGGCGACGTACGGCAGGATCAGCAGGAACTGGCTCGGCATCGGCGTGCTCAGGGTCTGCAGCTGGGAGGCCATCTGGGTGATGAAGCCGAAGAACAGCGCCATCACCGCCGACAGCACCGGATGCCAACGGCCCATGATCAACGCGGCCAGGGCGATGAAGCCGTTGCCGACCGTGAACTCCTTGCTGAACGAGCCCGTCGAGGCGAGGGTGAAGAAGGCGCCGCCGAGACCGCCCATCACGCCGCCGGCCAGCACGGCCGACCAGCGGACGCCCCGGACGCTGATCCCGACCGTGTCCGCGGCCTCCGGGTGCTCACCCACCGAGCGGATCCGCAACCCCCAGGAGGTCTTGAACAGCAGCAGCCAGATGACCAGCACGGACAGGCCGGCCAGGTAGGCGAGGATGTTCTGGTTGAACAGCACGGTACCGAAGAACGGGATCTTGGACAGGCCCGGGATGGCGATGGGCTCGAGCACCGGGGCCGAGTTGTAGATGCGGGTGTTCTCCTGCACGAGTTGGTCGAACAGGAAGCCGGTGATCCCGACAGCCAGCAGGTTGAGGACCACGCCGAGGACCACCTGGTTGACCAGATAGTTGATGGCGAACACGGCGAGCAGCGCCGCCATGGCCACGCCGGCTCCGATCGCGGCGAGCAGCGCCACCGGCACCGAATCGGTCACGCTGCCGGCGACCGCGGCCGCGAACGCCGCCGTCAGGAACTGGCCCTCGATGGACACGTTGACCACACCGGCGCGTTCGCAGAACACCCCGCACAGCGCCCCGAAGACCAGCGGAGTGGCCAGGGTCAGGGTGCCGGCGAACTGGTTGCTGACCGGGAAGGGCAGGTCCCGGCCGGCCGCGGCCCAGGTGAGGAAACCGATGACGACCGACAGACCGGCCACGGTCGCGGCCAGGGCCCCGATCCGGCCCCGCATCCGGCCACTGAGGAAGCCGACCGCCGCGGCGAGGGCGAGCACCGCGCAGACGGCCACGGTCACCGCACCCGGCACCGTCAGAGTCGGCAGCTGAACCTCGTCGAAGGCATCCGACAAGGCGAACCGGGCCGAACCCGAGGTCGACGGCAACAAGATCAACAAGATCACCGCGACCACGGCGATCAAGATCCCGGTGGAGATCCGCTGCCGGCGCTTCTCCCCCGCCTCGACGTATTCCACCTCGGGAGCGGTTGGTTCCGGCGGGGCCGACTTGGCTGCCGCGGAGCGGGTCATGGTGGGTTCGCTCACGCCAGTCCCCCTTCCGCCACCGGGCCGACCGGTCGCGCCTTGCGGGCCCGGACGAACGGAACGATCTTGGTGACCAGCGCCGGCGCGGCCACGAACAACACGATCAGGGCCTGCAACACGGTGGTCAGGGTGAGCGGGGTCTGGGCGACGCTCTGCATGGCCAGTCCACCGGCGTGCAGTGCCCCGAACAGCAACCCGGCCAGCACCGTGCCGAGCGGTTTGGACCGGCCCAGCAGCGCCACCGTGATGGCGTCGAAGCCGATCGAGCCGACGATGCCGGCCGACAGCGGCACCGGCACTCCGGCCGGGGTAGGACCGAGCGCCGCCTGCACCCCGGCCAGCCCGGCCAACGCCCCGGCCAGGACCATGCTGATCACCGTGGTGCGACCCACACTCATGCCGGCGGTGGCGGCGGCGTGCGGGTTGGCCCCGACGGCACGAATGGCGAAGCCGATGGTCGAACGGTCCAGGATCCACCAGACCGCCCCGGCAGCCAGCAAGGAGATGAGGAAACCGAGGTGCAGCTGGCTGCCCTCCAACCGGGGCATCGTGGCGTTCCAGTTGACGATCGGCGAGATCGGATCGGTGCGCCCGGGTCGCTGGAAGACCGATGTAGTCAAGAAGTAAGCCAACAACCCAGCGGCGATGTAGTTCATCATGATCGTGACGATCACTTCATGGGCCCCGGTCCGGGCCTTCAGCAATCCGACGATGCCACCCCAGATCCCGCCGCCGAGCACCCCGGCGGCGATCGCGACGATCAAATGCACGCCGGGTGGCAGGTTCCAGGCGAAGCCGACGTACGCGGCCAGGATCGCGCCCCAGATCGCCTGTCCCTGCGCTCCGATGTTGAACAGACCCGCCCGAAAGGCCAGCCCCACACCCAGACCGGCGCAGATCAACGGGGCGGCCTGGGCCGTCGTCTCGGTGATCGGACCCCAGCCGCCGATCGATCCGGCGATCAGCGCCGAATAGGCGCTGCTGACCTTCTCCCAGGAGGCGGCCAGCGCATCGCCTGGGCGGGCGAAGAAGTAGCTGAAAGTGTCCCGGACAGCGGTGTCGGAGACGATCATCAAGATCGCGCCGACCAGGAAGGCCAGCGCGATCGCCGCGGCCGTGGTGATCACGTCGATCCAGGGGAACTGTCGTCGACGCCTGCGATCCGTCGACCGACCCGATGTCGGCTTCATTGGATCCGTCGCCGGTTCTGTGGCCGGGTCAGTCGGCGCCCCGCTCATGGACGGTCCTCCCCCGTTTCGGTCGGCGCCGCCGCGAGCGCCTCCTCCGCCGGCACTCCGGCCATCATCAGACCGAGAGCCTCCCGGGAGGTGTCGGGGGGGACGATGCCGACGATCCGGCCCCGGTACATGACTGCGACCCGGTCGGCCAGCGCGGCGACCTCGTCCAATTCGGTGGACACGATCAACACCGCGGTGCCCTTGTCGCGTTCCTCGACCAGCCGCTTGTGCAGGAATTCGATGGCCCCGACGTCCACGCCCCGGGTGGGTTGGCTGGCGATCAGCACCGACAGCGGCCGGGACAGTTCGCGGGCCAGCACCACCTTCTGCTGGTTTCCGCCTGACAGCGCGGCGACGGTGCTGTCGATCGACTGGGTGCGGATGTCGAACTCCCGCACCCGGCTCTCGGCGTTGCGGCGGATCGCCTTGAGGTCGAGCGCCGGTCCGCGGGCGTACGGCGGTTCGTCGAAGTGGTTGAGGACCAGGTTCTCCGCCACGGTGAACGTGCCGACGAAGCCGTCGTGCTTTCGGTCTTCCGGAACAAAGCCCAGACCGTCGTCGATGGTCTGCTTCGGGTTGGACGCGGCCATGGGCTTCCCGTCCAGCGTCACCCGGCCACGGCTGACCGCGATCACCCCGAGGAGCGCTTCGGCGAGTTCGGTCTGGCCGTTGCCCTGCACTCCGGCGACACAGAGGATCTCGCCGCCGAACACCTCCAGATCGCAGTTATCGACCACCAGGGCTCCGGAGCCGCTGGCGATGCCGACGTTCTCCAGCACCAGCCGCGGCTGCTCGCTCGGCGACGCCGGCGCCTTCTCGACCCGGAGACTCACGGCCCGACCGACCATCATTTCGGCCAAATGCGCCTCGGAGTCCTCCGGCTGCGCCTCGCCGACCACCTTGCCGCGTCGGATCACGGTGATCCGGTCGGCGATGGCCCGGACCTCGCGGAGCTTGTGGGTGATGAAAACGATGGCCTTGCCCTCGTCCCGCAGCGACCGCATCACCTCCATCAGCTCGTCGATCTCCTGCGGGGTGAGCACCGCGGTCGGCTCGTCGAAGATCAGATAGGTCGCGCCGCCGGCCAGGGCCTTGAGGATCTCCACCCGCTGCTGGACCCCGACCGGGAGGTCCTCGATCAAGGCGTCGGGATCCACGGCGAGCCGGTACCGGTCCGACAGTTCGCGGACGGTCTGCCGGGCTGCGTTCATGTTCAACACCCCAGCCGCGGCCTTCTCCCGACCCAGGATGAGGTTCTCGGCCACGGTGAACACCTCGACCAGCATGAAGTGCTGGTGCACCATGCCGATTCCGGCGGCCATGGCCTCCTTGGGGTTCTTGCTGACGTGCCGAACCCCGTCGATGAGGATCTCGCCGTCGTCGGGTTGCAACAACCCGTACAAGACGTTCATCAGCGTGGACTTGCCGGCGCCGTTCTCCCCGAGCAGGCAGTGGATCTCGCCCGGCAGGATGTCGAGATCGATGCTGTCGTTGGCGACCAGGGAACCGAACCGCTTGGTGATGCCGCGCAACTGCAGGCCGGTAGCGGCCTGGGCGGAGGGGGGCCCGGAGGCCTCCCTCTGCTGTGTCGTCATGACCTGCGAATCACGAACTCGGTTGCGACTTGGACGTGATCTTGATCGTGCCGGCGATGATGTCGGCCTTGATCTTGTCGACCTCGGCCTTCAGCTCCGCCGGGATCTTGGAGTCGAAGTCGTGGTAGGGCGACAACCCGGTGCCCTCGTTCTCCAAGGTGCCGACGTACGGCTCTTGGGAGAAGCTGCCGTCCTTGGCCGCCTTGATGGCGTCAGTCACCGCCACGTCGAGGCCCTTGTAGACGCTGGTCATGATCTGCGGGCAGTAGGACTCGGCGCTGACACAGCCGTCGGTGTCGACCCAGATCGCGTTCACCTTGCCACCGCTGGCCTTGGCCACCTGCAGGGCGCCTTCACCCGCCGGACCGGCCACCGGCAGGATGATGTCGGCTCCCTGACTGGACAGGCCCTGGGCCACACTCTGACCGCCGCTCTTGTTCTCGAACGGCTTGTCGCCGGGGACGAACTGGCCGTCCTGCTTGGCCGCGTCCCAGCCCAGCACCTGCACCGAGCCGCTCTTCTGCTTGTTGTAGTACTCCACACCCTGGGAGAAGCCGTCCATGAAGATCGTCACGGTCGGGATCTTGGCGCCACCGAAGGTGCCGACCTTCTTGGTCTTGGACATGCCCGCCGCCAGGTAGCCGGCCATGAAGCTCGACTCGGCGGTGTTGAAGACCAGCGGCTTGAGGTTGGTGGCCGCCGGGTAGGTCTTGGGATCGTTGTTGTCGACGATGGCGAACTTGATGTCCTTGTTCTTCTTGGCCGCGGCCAAGGTGTCGTCGCTGAGCAGGAAGCCGACGGTGACGATGATGTTGCAGTCCGCGTCGACCATGGACTGGATGTTCTTGGCGAAGTCCGCGGCCGTCGACGACTCGACCTCGCCCGTTTCGATCCCCAGTTCGGTCTTGGCGTCGGTCATGCCCTTGTAGGACGTCTGGTTGAAGGACTTGTCGTCGAAACCGCCGGAGTCCGACACCATGCAGGCTTTGAAGGCGCCACCGGAGGCCGAGGCGCTGGCGCTCCCACCGGGCTCTGCCGACGGGGTGGTCGTGCCCGGTGGCTGAGCGCAGCTGGCCAGGGCCAGCACGGTCGCCCCGAGCATCGCCGGGACTGTGAGCAGAGACTTTTTCACCTACGGCCTCCTAGGCAGGATTGCAAATTTATTCGCGTCCGGGGCATAGTGACAGCTAGTTCTGGCCCGGTCGCCGCCACTCTAATCAAGATTGGCCGCTGCGTCTTACCGCTGGGTAACAATCCGGGTACGCCGGCCGCGACGAGCTGGCGCCTAAGGTCGAATCATGCGGCGGAAGCGGCGGCTTCGGGTGCTGACCCTCGGTGTCCTGCTCGCTGCGCTGCCCGCGGGACTGCTCGCGGCCTGCTCGCCCCCGCCCGTGGAAGCCGGCCCACAGGTGACCGAGCTGACCGGATGGCTCGCCGTCGAGCTCCCGGAGGATTTTTGGCCCGTATCGCTGACGGCAGACCAGACGGCTGTGTGGGTCGGCGGACGGACCGTCGACCCCCGTGAGCCGCGGTTGGCTCGGCTGGACGCCGCCGATTCCGACCGGCCGCGGGCGCAGGCCGTCCCGCTGCGGCCGGTCAGCCCGTACGCGAAGAACGCCGAGCTGGTCTCGCTGGCGGTTCGCGGCGACGAGGTCTCGGCGCTCGGTGGGGTCCGGGACGGCGCCCACTCGAATGTGCGCTGGTCGGTCTGGTCGGGGACCGCCCGTGCACTGCGGGAGTTTCCGCAGGGCTTCAACACCTTCGGGGGACCTGAGGCCGGTGACCTGGTGGGCATCGTCCACCCGGACACCACTCCGGACGCCGGCCCGGTGATCGTGGGCACCTGGTCATCCCGGCACGGGTTGGACGCTGCGGCCTGGATCCGACGCGGCGACCGCTTTGAGCGGCAACCGGCGTCCGGCACGGTGCTGGCCAGCAGCGCCACCGAGCAGAACTCGCCCCGCACCGCTATCAGCGACGGCTCACGAGTGGTCGTGCTCGGCTCGGTGTTGGAGCTGGGCCCCGACATTCGGCAAGTGGCCACCGCCTGGACCTGGCCGTCGCGGAACGAGCAGTGGGCGCGGGGCTTGTTGCCAGACGCCGGACGCCGCAGTGAGGCCCTCGCCGCGAGCTGCCACGCCGAGACGTGCTGGGTGTTCGGCCAGGTGGACGATCGAGCCGCCGCGTGGACGACCGACTCCGCGGGTCGCCGCCGAGTGGCGGATCTGCCGGTATCAAGTTTGCGGACCAGCGACGGCGCGGCCGCCTTCCGCGTCTCAGGTCACGTCGGCGCCGTCTTCTCCGATGGTGTCGATGGGCGCCTGCTCCTACAGACCGACCGTGGCTGGCGACTGTTCAGCACTCCGGCTGGCACCGTCGGGCCCGCGGCCGCCGTTGGCAACAGGATCTATGTCGTGGTCGAGGACGGCGAGCGGACTCGGCTCTGGTCCTGTGATCTCGCGGACGCCCGAGGGAATTAACCGGGTCCCCGAAGGTTGACACTTACTCCCCTTGGGACTAATATTCACATTAGTCCATAGGGGACTAATTCAGCGTGAGACCGGATGCAAACTCTCGAGGAGGTCACCATGACGGCCACAACACCTGACCGAAGTGCGGATCTACTGCAGGACTTGCGCGCCGGGCTTCGCGGCACCGTCTTCGCGCCGGGCGATGAGGGTTACGCCACGGCGCGGCGCGCACGAAACCTCAACGCCGAGCACCGGCCCGCTCTCGTCGTGCGGGCTGAGAGCGCGTCCGACATCGCCACCGCCATGCGCTTCGCGCGGAAGGCGGGCTTGGGCGTCGGACTGCTGGCCACCGGCCACGGCACCGGCACGCTCTGCAATGGCGGCCTGATGATCAACACGTCGGCGATGCGCGACGTTCGGGTCGACCCGGTGGCCCGGGTGGCCCGGGTGGCCGCCGGAGCAGTGTGGGAGGACGTGGTCGAGGCTGCGGCGGCGCACGGACTGGCCGGGTTACCGGGATCGAGCACCAAGGTCGGCGTGGTCGGCTCCACCCTCGGTGGCGGCTTCGGTTGGCTCGGCCGCCGGTACGGCCTGGCGGTGCACTCGGTCACACGAGCCGAGGTGGTGACGGCGGACGGCGAGTGCCTCACCGCCAGCGCCACCGAGCACCCCGACCTCTTCTGGGGACTGCGAGGCAGCACCGGGAATCTCGGCATCGTCACCGCACTGGAGTTCACGCTGCATTCCGTGCGCGAGGTGTATGGCGGCAATCTCTACTACGAGCTCGAACGAGCCGGTGACGTGTTGCGCTTCTTCACCGACTGGAGCCGCTCGGCGCCCGTGGAATTGACCGCAGCGGTCACCTTCCGCACCTTTCCACCGCTGCCCACGATCTCCGAGCCGCTGCGTGGCCGGACGCTGGTGGCGCTGCGGGGGTGCTACTGCGGTGATGTGCCCGACGGCCGGGCGCTGATCGACCGGGCCCGGGCTGCGCTCGGCCCCGCGGCGGTCGACACGTTCACCGCCATGCCGGCCGCCGCCCTGGCCACGATCAGCCTCGATCCGGTCGACCCGCTCGGCTTCCTGAACCACACCGAGCTGATCCGCGACCTCACGCCCGCCGCGATCGACGACCTGGTGGGACTGGTCGGCCCGGACTCCGGTTCCCCGCTGGTCATGCTGGAGCTGCGACAGCTCGGCGGTGCCTTGCCGGGACCCGCGGATGCCCTCTCTCCGATGGCCCACACCGAGGCGGCGTACAGCCTCAACGCCGTCGGCGTCACCCCCACCCCGGAGCGTGCCGCCGCCGTACGGGCGCACTTGCACAAGGTCGAGGAACGCATGCGACCACACGTCACCGGCGAGACCTACCTCAACTTCCTCGACCTCGACGGAGCGACGCCACAACGGATTGCTGCGGCGTATTCGCACCTGGACTGGGCCCGTCTTCGTCGACTCAAATCTCGTTACGACCCACACAACGTCTTCCGCTTCAACCGCAACGTCCCGCCCAACCCGCAGTCGAGAAAGTGAGAACCACCGTGAGCACAGTTCTGGTCACCGGAGCGACCAGCAGCGTCGGGGCACATCTCGTGACCCTCCTGCGGGAGCGCGGGAGCCACGTCCGCGGCCTGGTACGCGACCCCCGCCGGGCGACCGAGATCCTGGGTGACGGCGTGGGACTAGCCGTTGGCGATTTCGGTGACACCGGATCCATCCGTGCGGCCATGACGGGGGCAGAGACACTCTTTCTTGCGTGCGGGAACGTCGCCGACCAGGTGAAGTACGAGTGTCGGGCGATCGACGAGGCCGCACGCGCGGGTGTGCGTCGCATCGTCAAGTTGTCGGCCCGAGGGGCGGACCTCGATGCCCCGGTCGCCTTCTGGCGTTGGCACGGGGTGATCGAGCAGCACCTCCGAGCATCGGGTGTTCCCGCCGTGACGCTCCAGCCGACGTTCTCGATGACCAACCTCCTGGGAGCCGCCGACCAGGTCCGCCATCTCGGCATGCTCTTTGCGCCGGCGGCAGCGGCCCGCATCGCCATGGTCCACCCAGCCGACGTCGCGGCGGTGGCGGTCGTGGCCCTGACCGAGGACGGTCATGAAGGGAGCTCACTTGTGCTGACCGGTCCGGCGGCCATCACCTACGCCCAGGTGGCCGCCGACCTGTCCGCGGCCACCGGCCAGCCCGTGGGCTACGTCGACATCGCGCCGGAAGTGGCGGTGTCCGGACTCGCGCAGGCCGGCGTCCCGCCGTTCGCCGCGGCCCAGATCGTCAAGGTTTATGAGACGCTGCGCGACGGCGGTCAGGCACAGACCACTCCCACCGTCGAGCTCATCACCGGGCAGCCAGCGCGATCCTTCGCCACGTACGCCCGGGACCACGCCTCCGTCTTCCGGAATTCCGTGGCGACGTCCCTCAGCGCGTGAGGTCACACGATGCGGCCGTGCTCGAGTTCGAGCGCTCGGCTCGAGCCGTCGCTTGCCGTACGGTGGCGGCGAGTGCCTCAAGATCGGGAGTGGCCTCGGAGGGGTCGGCCGGCCAATCGGCAACGATGTCGCTGGCCCAGCTGGTCCAGCGCTCGATCATCTCGAGGTAATCGTCCAGGAACCGCCCGGTGAGCACCAGCGTGGCGAGTCGCTCCGGGTAGGGTCCGGCGCCTTGGAGATAGTCGGTGCCGACCTCGATGTTGCGTAGCGTCAAATCGTGAGTCCAGGCCCGAAGCCGGGCCAAGGTGGTCAGGAGATCGTCGCTGGTTCCGTTCCGCGCGTAGAACACCTTGAGGATGTGCTCAGACTCGAAAACGGGCTCGCTGCTGTCGGCGGACAGCCAGGCGGCGAGGGCTTGGCGACCGCTGGAGGTGATGGAGTAGACCGTCCGGGGACGGCGACCGTGAGCGCCGGGCGTGGCCACGGCCAGCCCCATCCTCACGAGCTTCTTCGGCTCTTCGTAGAGCTTGCTCCTGGCGCGGGGCCAAAAACGGTTGAGCGTTCGATCCATCTGCTTCGCCAGCTCGTACGTGGTCCACGGTTTGATGCCGAGCAGACCGAGGATGGCGTACGAGGTCGGCGTCAGTCCAGCTTGCTCGAGCGACTTCTGGTCCAGGCTCTGCTCAACATTGTCCATCCGCAGTCCTTGCTCGCTAGCTGGTCCCAAGGGGACTATACCGCGGCGGGGGACCGCTCAGCTCCGCCGACCGGCGGCGAGTTCGCACAAGACCTTGACGCCGACGGAGATGCACCGCTCGTCGACGTCGAAGGTGGGCTGGTGGATGTCAGGTGCCGGCTCACCCGGGCGTCGGACCCCGAGTCGGCCCATGGCCCCCGGAACCTGCTGGAGCATCCAGGCAAAGTCCTCGCCGCCCAGGGATTGTTCCGTCCTGGTCAGAGCGGAGCCGCCCAGCATGGTGCGGACCGCGTGGGAAAAGTGTTCCACGCCGATTGCGTGATTGACCGCCGGCGGCACGCCCTTGGTCACATCCACGTCCACCTCGACACTGAACGGCGAGACGATCTGGCGGACCAGCTCCGGAATCAGCTGCTGCGCCAGCCGCCAGCCACTCTCGTCCAGGGCTCGGAGGGTGCCTTCGATGGTGCCGACCCCCGGGATGGCGTTGGCCACCGAGCCGGCAGCGATCTTGCCCCACATCAGCGACACCCCGCTGCGCGGGTCGACCCGCCGGGAGAGCACCAACTGCGCCGTGGTCGCCACCGCCCCCAGGGCCCCGATCAGGTCACCGCTCAGCTGCGGCCGGGACGTGTGCCCGCCCGGCCCCCGTACGGTGACCAGGACCCGGTCGACGGCGGAGGTGATGGCTCCCGTCTTCAGGGCCAGCCGACCGGCGTCGGTCCGGGGATCGCAGTGCATGGCGTACACCTCAGACAGGCCGTCGATCGCGCCGCAGGCGATGGCGTCGACCGCTCCACCGGGGCTCAGCTCCTCGGCCGGCTGGAAGATCAGCCGGACACCGCGGTGGAGCTGCCCCCGCTCCCGGAGCCGGGCCAGCACCAAACCGGCCCCCAGCACGACCGTGGTGTGTACATCGTGCCCGCAGGCGTGGCAGAAGCCGTCCAGCCGGGACCGGTACGGAACGGTCTTGCCGTCCTGGATCGGCAGGCCGTCGATGTCCCCCCGCAAGCCCACCAGGCCCCTCCCCGGGTCGTAGTCGTCTGGGAGCAGGTCGCAAACCGCCCCCGTACCGATGTCCAACACCTTGGCGGTCAAGCCCGCCTCGCCGAGCGTGTCGACGATGAGCTGAGTGGTCCGGAACTCCTGGTTGCCGATCTCCGGATGGGCGTGCAGATCCCGCCGCAACTCCACCAGGCGGCCGAACAACCGATCCGTCTCCGCCGCGATCAGGGCGGGACGGTCGGTCTCAGCGGATCCGACGGACACCGCGTCAGTTTCTCACGGCGGCCCGAAGCGACCTTCCAGCGGCACGATTTCGAGCGGATAGACTCCGCCCGCTGAGCGGCTCGGCTCCCCAGGCTGCCGGTCAGCGTCCCGAACCGGACGAAGGGAGAGCGATGACCGACGCCGCCGGAGAGCCCGGCGCCGAGCGCCCGATCCCGACGCAGGTCGAGCGGCTCGACGCCGCCAGTCTGTCCGACGCCGACAAGACGCTCCGCGTGCTGCCCCGCGAACTCCGCCCGTTCACCCACGGCGTGAAGATGATCGGCCGAGCCGTCACGGTCGAGGCCAGAGGCGATCTGATCCCCGTCCTGGCCGGCCTCCAGCAGGCCGGCTCCGGAGAGGTCTTGGTGGTGGACGCCGGAAGCACGAGCCATGCCGTCCTCGGCGAGCTGTTCGCCAGTGAGGCCATCCGACGGGGTCTGGCGGGCATCGTGGTCTACGGACTCTGCCGCGACACGGCGACTCTGGCCGAACTGCCGCTGCCGATCTATGCGCTCGGGTCGACGCCACGGGCCCATGGCGCGAGCACACTCCCCTCCGTTTCGCGGCCGATCCGGCTGGGAGACGTCGATGTCCGGCCCGGCGACATTCTGGTCGGGGACGATGACGGGATCGTGGTCGCCAGCGACGAGGAACTGGAGCGCGCGCTGACGGTCGCGACATCGATCCAGGATCGAGAAGCCGCGATCCGAGTCGCGATCGAGGGCGGTACGTCGTTGTTCGACCTGCTGAACTACCGCGAGCACGTCGAACGGCTGCGGGACGGACAGCCGACCTCGCTGGCCTTCGAGGTCTAGGAGCGCCGCCGGTGACCATCCCGTACGCGAACCGCATGTCCCGGGTGCGTCCCTCGGCGATCCGGGTCGGCGGCCGACACCCGGAGCCTTCATCCGCCGCGAGCTGCTTCCTGGAGCGCGACCGGTGCGCTCGTCCGTGCACATGTCTGGATGTATAGGGTAGGCTCGCCTTACCAGTTGTGTCAGATCGGGCGGAGGACAAGCGCTGTGGCGTACTACCAGGACTACTACCGGGCCGAGGTGCTCGCGGCGGAGCGGCTGACCCCGCACATGCTGCGCATCGTGTTCGGCGGTGGAGACCTGGAGCGGTTCCGCAGCACCGGGGTCGGGGATGAGCGCCTGATGGTCGTCTTCCCGCCCGTGGGCGCGGCCGAGCCACCGCCCCCGGCACGGATGCCCGACGGGACCCTCGACTACCCGGACCGCGCGACGTGTCCGCCGATGCGCAGCTACACCGTGCGGGACTGGGAGCCGATGCGCGGCGAGATGACCATCGACTTCGTGCTCCATCCCGGCGGCGTCGCCTCCCCGTGGGCGGTGCGGGCGCGGCCGGGCGACGTCGTCTACCTGACCGAGGCGGGTGGCTGGTACGCCCCGGCCGCGGACGCTCAGTGGCAGGTCCTGCTGGCCGATCTGACCGGCCTGCCCGCGCTCGGACGCATCGTGGAGAACCCGACCTCGGCGATGGCCACCCATGCCATCGCCGAAGTGATCGAGCCCGCCGATGAACAGCGTCTCCGACTTCCGGCGCAGACCTCCATCAGCTGGCTCCGCGGCACCGGCAACGGGATCGGGGCCAGCCGACTGCTGGACGCTCTCCGCGAGCTGACGTTGCCGAGCGGGCCCGGCTACCTGTGGTTCGCCGGCGATGCCGCCGAGTCCCGGGCGGTGCGCAAGTTCTTGCGGCACGAGTGGGGCTGGTCCGCCGACCGGTTCACGATCCTGGGCTACTGGCGAGTCAAGCAGGAGCAGTGGATGGCCCGATACTCCACCATCGGCGAACGGCTCGAAGGCATCTACGCGTCGGCGCTGGCCCAGGGCCGCTCGGAGGGCGACGCGCTCGAGCTCTACGACGACGCGTTGGAGAAGGCCGGGCTCTAGCCCTTCTCTGGGCCTTCCAGGGAACGGGATCAGAACCGCTCGGTCGGGGTATAGGTGCCCCACACATCCCGGAGCGCGTCGCAGACCTCACCGATTGTGGCCCGCGTGGCCAGGGCCCGCTTGAGCACCGGCAGGACGTTGCCGGTACCGGCGGCCACGCCTCGAAGTTCGCCGAGACACTTGTCGACCGCCGCACCGTCGCGCTCGGCGCGCAGGCGGCGGAGGCGCTCGCCCTGGGCCTGTTCGATGGCCGGATCCGGAACCAGGGGAACGTAGTCTTCCTCCCCGTCGATCCGGAAACGGTTGACCCCGACCACGACCCGTTCGCCGCTGTCGATCTGGCCCGCGATCTCATACGCGGACCGTTCGATCTCCGTCTTCTGGTAGCCCTCCTCGATGGCCGCCACCGCACCGCCCTGCTCCGCGATCTCCGACATCTGCCGCAGCACCTCGGCCTCGAGGTCGTCGGTCAACGACTCCACTACGTACGAGCCGGCGAACGGGTCCACCGTCTCGGTCAGATCGGTCTCGTGGGCCAACACCTGCTGGGTCCGCAGCGCCAGCCGCGCCGACTTCGCGGTCGGCAGCGCGAGCGCCTCGTCGAAGGCGTTGGTGTGCAGCGACTGAGTGCCGCCCAGCACCGCGGCCAATGCCTGCACGGTGACCCGGACCAGATTCACCTCCGGTTGCTGCGCGGTCAGTTGGACACCGGCGGTCTGGGTGTGGAACCGCAGCATTCCCGACCGCGGGTCCTGGGCCCCGAAACGCTCCCGCATCAGATGGGCCCAGATCCGCCGAGCCGCACGGAACTTCGCCACCTCCTCCAGCAACGTGGTGCGGGAGACGAAGAAGAATGACAGCCGCGGAGCGATCTGGTCCACCGACATCCCGGCGGCCAAGGCGGCCTCGACGTAGGCGATCCCGTTGGCCAGGGTGAAGGCCAACTCCTGCGCGGGCGTGGCGCCCGCCTCGGCCATGTGGTAACCGGAGATGGAGATCGAGTTCCACCGCGGCAGGTGCTCCCGGCAGTAGCCGAAGGTGTCGCTGACCAGCCGCAGCGAGGCGACCGGCGGGAAAATGTAGGTGCCCCGCGCGATGTACTCCTTGAGCACGTCGTTCTGGATGGTGCCGGTCAGCCGGGCCGGGTCGACCCCCTGCTCCTCGGCCACCAGTTGGTACAGCAGCAACAGGACCGCAGCCGGCGCGTTGATGGTCATCGACGTGGAGATCTCGGCCAGCGGCAGGCCGTCGAGCAGCACCCGCATGTCGTCGATCGAGTCGATCGCCACCCCGACCTTCCCGACCTCGCCGGCGGCGATCGGTGCATCAGAGTCGAGACCCATCTGCGTCGGCAGGTCGAACGCGACCGAGAGTCCGGTCGTGCCGTGCGTGATCAGTTCCCGGTAGCGCGCGTTGGACTCTGCGGCGGTCCCGAAGCCCGCATACTGCCGCATGGTCCACGGCCGTCCCGTGTACATGCCCGGGTAGACCCCTCGCGTGTAGGGGAACTCGCCGGGCTCGCCCAGTGCGGTCGCCGGGTCGAAGCCGGCAAGATCTTTGGCCGAGTACACCGGCTGGAACGGAAGGCCGGACTCCGTGTGACCCACTTCGAGCTTCACCTTCCTGTCAGGCCCGGACGCCGCGGACTAGCCGCTCGGCCGCGTCCACGATGGCCATCGTCTCCTGCCGCCAGCCCGGCTCCTGACTGCGGTAAGGACCGGTCGCCAGCGAAATGATCACGCCGGCGGCCCGCAACCGGAGCTCGACCGGATCGACGCGCGCGTCGAAGACAGGCATCCAGGTCCGCACCAGACGTTGTACCCGCGCCGCCTGGCGGGTGTTCATCCGCTGCACGGTCGACAGATGGGCCACCAGGCAGGCCAGGTCATCCACCCGTTGTCCCGGGCCGACCGTGTCGATGTCCAGCAGTCCGGAGACGGCGCCACCGATCACCAGCAGCTGACCTTCGTGGAAGTCTCCGTGGGTCGCCTCCCGCCCGGGAGTGGAGACCAAACCGGCATCGATCTGGGCGACCAGCTCGCCGAGCCGCGGAACCACCTCGGGCAGCGCGGCCGCCACCATCGCGGCGTACTGGTGCAGCGCCTCCACCCAGGGCGCCCGGCGCGGCAGCGTCGCGATCTCTGGCGGCATCGCGTCCAGCAAGTCGATCAGGTCCTCGGCTCGACAAGGCGGTACGGCGTCGAACATCGCGGCGGCCAACGGACGGCCGGGTAATTCTCGGAGAACCAGCACGAAGTCGGGCGTCGCGGCCGCGATCGGCGGCGCTGGGAGACCGGCTCCGAGCAACATCTCGTGGCGACGCACGGTGGCGGCGAACGCCTCCTCGCGCAACACCTTGACGTAGAGCACCACGCGGCCGGTTGGGGTGCGCACCGTCGCCCGGAGGACGGCCCGGCGGCGGGGGCGGTAGCCGACAATCTCCAACCCGACGTCCTCGGCGGTCACGGTCCGGTTCAGGATGTTGAACTCGCTGATGAGGCCGGCGACCGCCGACGATGAAGCGACCCGGGCCAGGCCCGGGAGGTCCGGATCGTTGGGGTACAGCCAGACCGCGACCTCCCGGCTGCCATCGGCGAAGATCACCGCTCGTTCGTCGGTGTCGGATCGCCGCCCCGCCCGGGCACTGGCGCCGAGCAGCTCCTCGCGCCGCCCGAACGGCCAGTCGACCACGGCAGCGTAGGTGGCCGTGGTGGCATGACCGGGCTGGGCGTCGATGTGGTCGAGTCGCCACGACGCCAGCCGCCCGCCGCCGTGTCCGACCGCCGCCCTCAGGAGGTCATGGACCTGACCCGAGGACAGCAAGTGCGAGCCGTCGGCATCCGGCTCGCCGGGCACGTACGGATCGTCCTGAAACGTCTCGCCCACCTCCTCCGGCATCGGCGCGACCCATCCTGCCTGCGCTTGAATCCTCCCATCCGATCCCGCGACCGGCGCAGAGCACGAACGGGACGGCTCCGCGGGTGTCCATCGGGCTCTGGAACGATGGGTCCGTGGAGGTGGCATTCGCGATCCTGGCCATTGCTGCGACGGTGATCGCGGTGACCGCCGTGGCGGAGCGGCTGCGGCTCTCCGCGCCGTTGCTGCTGGTGGCGGTGGGCATCGTCGCGTCGTTCGTGCCGTTCGTCCGTGAGCCGGCGCTGGAGGCCGACATCGTGCTGTTCGGCCTGCTGCCCCCGCTCCTCTACTCGGCGGCGCTGCGAACCTCAGTCCTCGATCTCCGGGCGAACCGACGCTCGATCGGCTTCTTGTCGGTGGGACTGGTGATCTTCACGGCGCTGGGGGTCGGCCTGGTCGCGTGGCTGATCCTGCCGATCCCGTTCGCCGTCGCGTTCGCCCTGGGAGCCGTGGTGGCGCCGCCCGATGCGGTCGCGGCCACCTCCATCGCCCGCCGGGTCGGCATGCCCCGGCGCCTGGTGACCATTCTGGAGGGCGAGTCGCTGGTCAATGACGCCACAGCGATCACCTGTCTACGGGTCGCGATCGTGGCCATGTCGAGCGCCGTGACCGTACTGGGGGTGACCGTCAGCTTCCTCATCGCCGCAGTCGGCGGGCTCGTGGTCGGGCTGATCGTGGCCGCCGTGGCGATCGCGGTCCGGAAGCGGCTGCACGAACCGGTCTTCGACACCGCGATCTCCTTGCTGGTTCCGTTTGCGGCGTACCTGCCGGCGGAGGCGATCGAGTTCAACGGCTCCCACGGCTCCGGGGTGATCGCCGTGGTGGTCGCGGGGCTCGTGCTGGGCACGAAGTCACCTTCCTTCCAGTCCGGGCGATCGCGGCTCAGTGAGCGGGTGAACTGGGCGACCATCGTCTTCCTGCTGGAGAACGCCGTCTTCTTGCTGATCGGCCTGCAGGCCCGGCGGATCTTCACCGACGTCGGCGCCTCAGATCTCTCCACACTCCACGTCATCGGCTTCTGTGCCGCCGTGTTGGGCGCCGTCATCGTCCTGCGGCTGGTATGGGTGTTCGCCACCCAGTTCGTCCTGTTCCGGCGTGACCGCGACCGGGACGGCATCCGCACTCCGTGGCAGTACGTGCTCGTGGTCGGCTGGGCCGGGCTGCGCGGCGTTGTCACGCTGGCCGCGGCCTTCCTGATCCCGTCCGACGTGCCGTACTACACCGTCCTCGTCCTGGCCGCGTTGGTCGTGGTAGCCGGAACCTTGATGCTGCAGGGCGGAACCCTGCCGGCTCTGGTGCGGCGGCTCGGTCTGCGCGGACCCGATCCTCGTTCCGACGCGCTGCAGGGCGCCACGGTGCTTGAGTCGACGACCCGGGTGGCCCTCGCGAAGCTCGACGAGATCGCTCGCGACGAGCACGACAGCGACACGGTGCGGTCCGTACGCGACCGGATCGCCTCCCGGCCGCATGCGATGTGGGAGAAGCTCGGGGCCCGGGATCGGGAGACCCCGGCGGAGCAGTACCGCCGGCTCCGGCTGGTGACTCTGCAGGCGGAACGTGAGGAGGTACTGCGGATCCGGCGAGCCGGCACGGTCGAAGCGGACGTGGTCGAACAGGTCCTGGCCATGCTGGACATCGAGGAGTCCATGCTGGATCTGGCGAACGAGCGGTCCGAGGAACTCTCTGAGCAACCGGTGGCCACGCCGACCGCGGCGGAGGGCCTGTGCGGACACCTGGAGGCGGCCCCGGCCGACGTCGCCAGCAACGGCGCCACCGGCTGCGACGACTGCGCCCGGGAAGGCACCCGGCCGGTCCACTTGCGGATCTGCCTGAGCTGCGCCAAGGTGAGCTGCTGCGATTCCTCCGTCGGACGGCACGCCGAACGGCACTTTCGCCAGTCCGGGCACGTGGTGATGCGGTCCTTCGAGCCTGGTGAGGACTGGCGCTGGTGCTACGTCGACGAACGGATCGGCTGACCGCGCACCGGGAGTGAAGATCAGCGGGGCAGCAGTCCGACCTTGCGGTACACGTCGGCCAGCGTGACGGATGCCACCGCCCTCGCCTTGTCGGCGCCGTCGGCCAGCACCGCCGCCAACTCGGTCCGCTCCCCCATCAGCTCCAGGGTTCGTTCCCGGTACGGGGTGGCGAACTCGCTGACGGCGTCCGCGACCGCACCCTTCAGGTCGCCGTAGCCCTTGCCGGCGAATTTGTCGACGAGCACGCCGATCTCGGTGCCGGTGAGGGCGCTCAAAATGGTCAACAGGTTCGCCACCCCGGGCTTGTTCTGCTCGTCGTAGACGATCTCCCGGCCGGAGTCGGTGACCGCCGACTTGATCTTCTTGACGTTCACCCGGGGCTCGTCGAGCAACTCGATGATGCCGTTGGGAGCGGAAGCGGACTTGCTCATCTTCGCGGTCGGTTCGGCGAGGTCGGCGATGCGCCCGACCGAGGGCAGGATATGCGCTTCGGGCACCCGGAACGTCGGACCGAACCGACCGTTGAAGCGCACCGCCAGGTCGCGGGTGAGCTCGAGATGTTGGCGCTGGTCCTCGCCGACCGGCACCCGCTCGGTCTGATACAGCAAGATGTCGGCGGCCATCAGCACGGGATAGGTGAACAGGGCGACCGTGACCGCATCAGCGCCACGCCGAGCCGACTTGTCCTTGAATTGGGTCATTCGGCTCGCGTGGCCGAAACCGGTGTACGCCCCGAGCACCCACGCGAGCTGCGTGTGCTCGGGAACGTGCGACTGAACGAAAACCGTCGCCCGCTCCGGATCAATCCCGGCCGCCAGCAACTGGGCAGCGGTCCGCAGGGTACTGGTTCGCAGGTCGTCGGGCTCGGGGTTCGCGTCGAGCGCGTGCAGGTCGGCGACGCCGTAGAACGCGTCGTGGGTGTCCTGCAAGGGCACCCACTGCCGCAGCGCACCGAGGAAGTTGCCCAGATGCAGCGAACCGGCGGTGGGCTGGGCCAACGACAGCACGCGTGGCTTTGCAGACATGGGCGTCATTGTTCCACGCGGCCCGGAGACGGCTCGGGGGTTCGGGCTACCTCCGGCCGCTCGGCGAGGACGTCCGCGGCTCGGCGGTCGACCCAGCCGGTCTCGGCTCCGCCGGGCCGGTGCCGGTCTCGGGGGGCACGTCGGGGAATGCTCCGGCGGCGGTTGCGCCGGTGCCGGGTGCGTCGCCGCCGGCTGCGTCGCCGCCGGACTCGGCCGGTGCTCCGGCGGGTGCTCCGGTCAGAGGCCGGACGGCGATCGAGGCGGCGCGGCGACCATCCAGTTCGGTCACCCGCAGCTCCAGCCGGATGGGTTGAGGATCCTGCTCGTCGGCCGTCTGGACCTCGACCTCGACCGAGGCGTTCAGCGTCGGCAGCTGTCCGTACGCGGCCATGAAGTAGCCGGCCAGCGTGTCGTACGGCCCGTCGGGAAGCTCCAGACCGGTCTTCTCGGCGAAGTCGTCCAGTGTGGTCAGCCCGTCGATCACCTGGTCACCCCGGATGGTGGTGCGGTCCTCGGTGACCACGTCGTACTCGTCGGTGATGTCCCCGACCAGTTCCTCGACCAGATCTTCCATGGTGACGATGCCTGCCGTGCCGCCGTACTCGTCCAAGACGATGGCCAGGTGGTTGGCGGTGCGCCGCATCTCACTCAGCGCGTACAGCACCCGTACGGTGTCCGGGAAGGAGACCACCGGGCGGGCGACCTCGGAAACCGGTGTGGTGCGGGTGCTGACCTCGGGATCGAGCAGGTCGCGGACGTGGACGAAGCCAATGATGTCGTCGGCGGATTCGCCCATCACCGGATAGCGCGAATGCGGCGCCTTCAAGACCTCGCGCACCGCCTTGTGGGCGGGCATGTCGCCCGGGAGGAAATCGACCTCGGTGCGCGGCAGCATGACCTCGCGCAGGCTGCGGGCGCCGGCGTCGAACACGTCGTCCACGATCTGGCGTTCCTCGTCGCCGAGGGTGGTCGACCCGCTGACCAGGGCGCGGATCTCCTCGTCGGTCACCTCCTCCCGGCCGGCGTGCGGGTCGCCGCCGAGCAGCCGCACGAGCACATTGGTGGACGCACCGAGGAGCCAGATGACCGGTCGGCACAGGGTGGCGATGAAGTTCACGAACGGGGCGAGCGCGAGCGCGAAGGCTTCGGCCCGCTGCAGCGCCAGTCGTTTGGCGGTCAGCTCGCCGAGCACGATGGAGACGTAGCTGATGACGGCGGTGATCAACACCAGCGCCACGGTGTCGGCGACGGGAGCACCGATCGGCAGCAAGCGCTGCAGCAGCGGGCTGAGCGAGCCGGCCAAGGTGGCCCCGCCGAAGGCCGCCGACAAGAACCCGGCCAGGGTGACACCGATCTGCACCGCCGACAAGAACTGGTTGGGGTTGGCGTGCAGCTTGGCCACGGTCTGGCCGCGCTTACCGCGATGAGCGAGTTGCTTCACCTGGCTGTCCCGCAGCGAGACCAGCGCCATCTCGGCGGCCGCGAACACACCGCCGATGGCGATGAACACGACGATCAACGCCGCGTTGAGAAGGTTCTCGTTCATGAGCCGGTCACGTGCGCAAGCGTAGTGACCAACGGGTTGTTCGCGCCCTGAGCCTGTCGAAGGGCCCGATCAGCCCGAGCCCGCCTCGGCGACCAGGATCACTTCCAGTGTCCGCGGCCCGTGGACACCCTCGACCCGGTTGAGTTCGATGTCGCTGGTGGCGCTGGGACCGCTGATCATGGTCAAGGGTCGGGTGATGTCGATCCGGGCGATGCCCTGCGGGACGTCGGCGCAAATCTGTTCCGGCCAGACCACGCACAGGTGATAGTCCGGGATCAGGCTGAGCACCCGACGGCCCATTCCCGCCGTACCGTCCAAGATCAACGTGCCGGTCTCGGCGATGGCGGTCGCGCAGCCGGTGACCACGCCGTCGCTGCCGTCCAGGCTCTCGATGCTGAGCGGGGAGTCGGGGCGGTCCTCCAGCCAGGCGATCTCGGTCTGCGCCAGCCAGCTACGGTCCAGGCCGTCCGGGAGGACCACCCGCTGGGCCCCCCGGTCGGCCATCGCCGCCGCCACCTCGGCGGCCACCTGGTTCGGGCCACACCGCCGCACCAGCGCCTTGTAGTCGAGCAGCCGATCAACCAATCGCTCCGCCAGATCGGCGGTCGTCGCCGCCGAGGAGGTCCGGTAGTCCCGGGCGATGTCGGCGTAATCCAGGTCGGGCGGGGGGGCGGCCTGATGTGCTCGGCCGATCCGCGCCAGCACCTCGTCGCGGGCACTCACGAGCCGGCCTCGTGCTCGGCGGCCCACCAGTCGCGGAAGGTCTGTTTCGGCGGTCGCGGCAGGTCCCGTGCTTCGGTCCACTGGCCGGCGATCGGAAGCGGCACGTCACCGATGACGCCTCGCTTGCGGCCGAGGATCCGGCCCAGTCGACCGCCCCGCAACGCGAGTGTCCACCGGGTCGGGTTGCTCATCACCCAGGCGGCCGCCTTCATGGCGGTGGCCTCGGCGCTCGGCACCGTGTGCTCCGTGGCGTACGCCTCGGTGTGCTCGTTCCGCAGGTGCACCAGGATGGACGGAATATCGATCTTGACCGGGCAGACGTCGTAGCACGCCCCGCACAGCGACGACGCGTACGGCAGGGAGGCGTTGTCCTCGATCCCGGTCAGCTGCGGGGACAGGATCGCCCCGATCGGCCCGGGATATACCGAGCCGTACGCATGCCCGCCGACCCGCTCGTAGACCGGACACACGTTCAGGCAGGCGCTGCAGCGGATGCAGTTCAGCGCATCCCGGCCGTGCTCGTCGGACAGCACCGCCGTGCGACCGTTGTCGAGCAGGATCACGTGCACGTCCTGCGGGCCGTCGCCGGGGGTGACGCCGGTCCACAGCGAGGTGTACGGGTTCATCCGCTCCCCGGTCGAGCTGCGCGGCAGCAGTTGGAGGAACACCTCGAGATCCCGCGCGCGGGGAACCAGCTTCTCGATCCCCAGCACCGTGATCAAGGTCTGCGGCAGGGTGAGGCACATCCGCCCGTTGCCCTCGGACTCCACCACCGACAGCGTTCCGGTCTCGGCTATCCCGAAGTTGGCCCCGCTGATGGCCACCCGCGCGGACAGGAACTTGCGCCGCAGGTGCCTGCGGGCCGCCGCGGCCAGCGCTGCCGGCTCATCACTCAGCTCGGGGTCGACATCGGCCATCTCCCGCAGGAAGATCTCCCGGATCTCGGCGCGGTTGCGATGGATGGCGGGCACCAGGATGTGCGACGGCCTGTCCTGTCCGAGTTGCACGATCAACTCGGCCAGATCGGTCTCCAGGGCCGCGATGCCGGTGGCCTCCAGGGCCTCGTTCAGCCCGATCTCCTGGGTGGCCATGGACTTCACCTTGACCACTTCATCGGTTCCCGTCGCGCGGACCAGGTCGATGACGATCTGGTTGGCCTCCACCGCGTCGCGGGCCCAGTGCACCACCCCGCCCCGGGCCTGCACCGCCGCTTCGAACTGGCTCAGGTACTCCGGCAACCGCGCCATCGTGTGCACCTTGAGTTGCCGACCGGCCTCCCGCAGCTCCTCCCAGTCGGGCAGCTCGGCGACCACCTCGGCCCGTTTGGCCCGGATCGTGCCGGTCGCCTTGCCGAGGTTGCGGCGCAGCTGGGTGTCCGCCAGGGCGCCGCGGGCCGCGGCGGGGAACGACTGGTCGCCGCGCAGCTGGCCCACCCCGCGGGGTGACGTGGGCAGCGCGGGCAGGCCCAGCAGGACTGGCTGGCCGCGGCCCCGCAAGCGGTCTTTCACGAGATGGCCTCCGGACCGGCGTGCACGCCGCGGTCCCGCCCGCCGGCGGCCAGCACCATCGGTTGTTCCCGGGTCGCAGCCAGGATCTGGGCCAGGTGGACGGTCTTCGCTCCCGCCCGCAACCGGGACAGCCCACCGCCGATGTGCATCAGGCAGGAACTGTCTCCGGCGGTGCAGATCTCGGCCCCGGTGTCGACCACGTGCCGCATCTTGTCGGCCAGCATCGCGGTCGACGTGTCGGAGTTCTTGATCGCGAAGGTGCCGCCGAAGCCGCAACACTCTTCGGCCGCGGGCAGCTCCACCAGCTCGAGCGCCTCGACCGCCCGGAGCAGGGTGAGGGGCTTGTCGCCGACCCGCAACATCCGCAGCGAGTGGCAGGTGGGGTGGTAAGTCACCCGGTGCGGGAAATAGGCCCCGAGGTCGGTGACGCCCAGCACATCCACGAGCAGTTCGGACAACTCGTACGTCTTCGCCGCCACCACCTCGACCTGCTCGACCAGCCTCGCCGTGCCGAAGCGCCGGGCGATCAGGGCGTGCTGGTGGCGGACCGAGCCGACGCAGGAGCCGGACGGGGCGACGACCGCGTCGTAGGGGGCGAAGGTCTCCGCGAAGTTCTCCACCATCGGCAGCGCCAGCCGCTGATAGCCGGTGTTGACGTGCATCTGTCCGCAGCAGGTCTGCCGTAGGGGAAGGTCGACGTCGTGCCCGAGCCGTTCGAGCACGGTCACGGTGGCCCGGCCGACGTCCGGGAACATCGCGTCGGCCAGGCAGGTGATGAAGAGCCCGATTTTCACCGTTCGGACCCTGAGCCGGTCGACGGGCAATAGTGCTGCACCGCGCTGGATGCGGCGACCATCGAGCGGAGCTCCTCCAAGGTGGCCGGCGCGGCCCCGGAGGCCCGGGCCTGGACGAGTACGTTCCCCAGCGCGGTGGCCTCGACCGGACCGGCGATCACCGGCCGGTCCGAGAGGTCGGCGGTCAATTGGCACAGCAGGGCGTTCTGCGATCCCCCACCGACGATGTGAATCACGGCGGCTCGCCGACCGGAGAGTTTCTCGGCGACGTCCACGGTCTGAGCGTAGGCGAGGGCCAGCGAGTCGAGAATGCAGCGCACCACTTCGGCTGCCGACTGTGGCTCCGGCTTGCCACGGTCCCGGCAGGAGCGACGGATGCGCTCCGGCATGTCCCCGGGGGGCAGGAACACCTCGGCGTCGACGTCGACGGTCGGCCCACCGGGTGGACAGCCGGCGGCCTGGTCCAACAGATCGGTCAGTTCGAAGGCCTGGCCCGCCTCCGCCCAGATCCGCATGGATTCCTGCAACAGCCACAGGCCGCCGACATTGCGGAGGAAACGAATCCGACCGTCGACGCCGCCTTCGTTGGTGAAGTTCGCCGCTCGGCTCGCCTCGGTCAGCACCGGTTCGTCGAGTTCCAGGCCGACCAGCGACCAGGTCCCGGAGGACACGTAGGCGAAGTCACTGCCCGTGGTGGGTACGGCCACCACCGCGGAGGCGGTGTCGTGCGACCCGACGGCCACCACGGTCACCTCCGGGCTCAACCCCGTCCGCTCGGCCACTTCGGCTCGCAACCGTCCCGTCACCTGACCCGGCTCCACCAGCTCGGGCAGCCGGTCGGCCGGGATCCGCAGGCGGCCCAAGATCGCGTCAGACCAGGTTCGGCCTGCGGCGTCCAGCAAGCCCGTCGTCGAGGCGTTGGTGATCTCGGCCCGCAACTGTCCGGTCAACCAGTAGGCGAGCAGATCGGGCAACAACACGATCTTGGCGGCCTCCGGCCAGAGCGGCGAGTGCTGTTCGGCCGCAAGCTGGTAGATCGTGTTGAAGGGGAGGAACTGCAGACCGTTGATCGCGTACAGCTCGGCCGGACCGATGATCTTGTGCACGGTGTCGATCACCCGGTCGGTGCGGCTGTCACGGTAGGCGATCGGCGGGGCCAACAGCCGGCCATGCTGATCGAGCAGGCCGTAGTCCACAGCCCAGGTGTCGATGCCGATGCTGCGCACCTCGTGGTGGCGCTTGGCCAGTTCGCCGAGTCCGACCAGCACCTGCTCGTACAGCCCTTCGAGGTCCCAGCGCAGCTGGCCGTCGATCTCCCGGACGCCGTTGGGGAATCGATGGACCGACTCGAGCGAAACGCGTCCCAAGCCCTTGTCGTGCCCCAGGCCGGTCGAAGGCCCCACGATGCCGGCCATGACCCGGCCGCCGGACGCACCGATGTCGATGGCCGCGTACACCTGCTGAGCCATCAGCGCAGGAACGCCGCGGCCACCCCGGCATCCACCGGAACATGCAGGCCGGTGGTGTGGCTGAGATCGTCGGAGCAGAGGACGAAGACGGCGTTGGCCACGTTCTCCGGCAACACCTCACGCTTGAGCAGGGTGCGCTGGGCGTAGTACTTGCCGAGATCCTCCTCGTCGACGCCGTAGACGGCCGCCCGCTTGGCGCCCCAGCCACCGGCGAAGATCCCGGAGCCCCGGACCACGCCGTCGGGATTGATGCCGTTCACCTTGACACCGTGCTCTCCCAGCTCGGCGGCGAGCAGGCGGACCTGGTGGGCCTGGTCGGCCTTGGTGGCGGAGTAGGCGATGTTGTTGGGGCCGGCGAAGATCGAATTCTTGCTGGAGATGTAGACGATGTCGCCGCCCAACCGCTGTTCGATCAGCACCTTCGCCGCTGCCCGGGAGACCAGGAACGAGCCCTTGGCCATCACGTTGTGTTGCAGATCCCAGTCCGCCACGGTGGTGTCGAGCAACGCCTTGGACAACGAGAGCCCGGCGTTGTTGATCACCAGATCCAGCCCGCCGAAGGCCAACAGTGCGGCGTCGACGGCGGCCTGCACCGCTGCCTCGTCGGTCACGTTCGCCGCGATGCCGATCGCCACGTCGCCGTTGCCCAGCTCGGCCGCCGCCGCGGCCGCCTTCTCGGCGTCCAGGTCGGCGATCACCACGCAGGCGCCTTCGGCGGCGAGTCGGGTGGCGATGGCCTTGCCGATGCCCGAGGCGGCGCCGGTGACCAGTGCGATCCGGGAGGCCAGCGGCTTGGGCTTGGGCATCCGCTGCAGCTTGGCCTCTTCCAGAGCCCAGTATTCGATGTTGAACTTCTCGGCCTCGTCGATCGGTGCGTACGTGGAGAGCCCCTCGGCGCCGCGCATCACATTGATCGCATTGACGTAGAACTCTCCGGCGACCCGGGCGGTCTGGGCGTCTTTGCCGTAGGAGAACATACCGACGCCTGGGATGAGAACGATGAGCGGGTCGGCGCCGCGGATGGCCGGCGAGTCGGCGGTGGCGTGTCGGTCGTAGTAGGCCTGGTAGTCGGCGCGGTAGCTCTCGTGCAACTCGCGCAGCCGAGTGATCGAATCCTCCACGGAAGCGGTCGCGGGCAGGTCCAGCACCAGCGGCTTCACCTTGGTGCGAAGGAAATGATCCGGACAGCTCGTACCCAGCGCAGCCAGCCGTGGATGCTCCGCGGCGGCCAGGAAATCCAGGACCACGTCGGCATCGGTGTAGTGGCCGACCATCGCCTTGTCGGTCGAGGCGATCGACCGCAGGGTCGGCGCCAACGCGGCCGCCCGGGCCCGCCGCTCCGCTTCCGGCAAGGCGGCATAGCCCTCGAGCGCCGGACCGAAGGGTTCGGGCCGGGAATTCGCGGCGATGAACTGGGCGGCGGTGTCGATGATCCACAGCGAGTTGCGTTCGGACTCCTCCGATGTGGCCCCCCAGGCGGTGATGCCGTGACCGCCGAGGATGCAGCCGACCGCCTGCGGGTTCTCGCTCTTGATCTTGGCGATGTCCAGGCCGAGTTGGAAACCGGGTCGGCGCCACGGCACCCAGACCACCTTCTCGCCGAAGATCTCCTTGGTCAACGCCTCCCCGTCCGCGGCGGTGGCGACGGCGATGCCGGAATCGGGATGGAGATGATCAACGTGCGGGGCGTCGACCAGACCGTGCATGGCGGTGTCGATCGACGGCGCCGCGCCGCCCTTGCCGTGCAGACAGAAGTCGAAGGCGGCGACCATCTCGTCCTCGCGTGCGAGCCCGGGATAGACGTCGACCAGGGCCCGCATCCGGTCCAGCCGCAGCACTGCCAGCCCGGACTCCTTCAGCGTGCCCAAGTCACCGCCGGAGCCCTTGACCCACAGCAGCTCGACGGGCTCGCCGGTCACCGGATCGGTCTCGGTGCCCTTGGCGGAGGTGTTCCCGCCGGCGTAATTGGTGTTCTTCGGGTCCGATCCCAGCCGGTTGCTCCGGTCGATCAGTTCGGTCACTGCCTGATTGGTCATCATTTCCTTCGGTTCTTCATCGCACGAGGTGCTCGGGTTGCACGCTCCTGCTCGAGTTGCAACTCGAGCGGGAGCGTGGAACTCGAGCAGCTGTGAATTGGCCCGTACCTCCCTATGCGCCCCAGCCGGCTTGTTGGCCGCCGACGCGGTCGGCTTCGATCTGCTTCTGGTAGCCGGAGTCGGCATACGCCCGCACCGGGTCGGCGGGCAGTCCCCGCGTCTCCCGCCATACGGCCAGTTCCGGCCGTACGTCGGTGTAGAAGGCGTCCATCATCACGGCGTTGGCGCCGAGCACGTCACCGGCCTGCTGAGCAGCGGCGAGCGCATCGGTGTCGACCAGCAGGGCGCGGGCCGTCATCTCCTGGACGTTCAGCACGGAGCGGATCTGTCCGGGAATCTTGTCCTCGACGTTGTGGCACTGGTCGAGCATGAAGGCGACTCCCGAATCCGGCCCGTAGCCGCCGCCCCGGATCACCTCGAACAGGATCCGGAAGAGCTGGAACGGGTCCGCCGCTCCGACGATGAGGTCGTCGTCGGCGTAGAACCGGGAGTTGAAGTCGAAGGAACCGAGCTTTCCGAGCCGCAGCAGCTGGGCGACGATGAACTCGATGTTGGTGCCGGGGGCATGGTGGCCGGTGTCGAGACAGACCATCGCGCGCTCTCCAAGGGCGAGCACCTGAGCGTACGACGTGCCCCAGTCGGGAACGTCAGTGTGGTAGAACGCCGGCTCGAAGAACTTGTACTCCAGCACCAGGCGCTGCTCGGGCCCGATTTTCGCGTAGATCTGGGCCAGGCTGTCAGCCAGCCGGTCCTGCCGCCCGCGGATATCGCCCTGACCGGGATAGTTGGTGCCGTCGGCCAGCCAGATCTTCAGATCTCGGGAGCCGGTCAGGTTCATGATCTCGATGCACTCGAAGTGGTGCTCGATGGCCTTGCGCCGGACGGATTCATCGACGTGGGTGAGGCTGCCGAACTTGTAGATGTCGTCTTGGAAGGTGTTGGAGTTGATCGTGCCCAGCTCGACCCCCAGTTCCGCGGCATAGGACCGCAGCGCCGCGTAGTCGTCGACCTTGTCCCACGGGATGTGCAAGGCGACCTTCGGGGCCAGCCCGGTGTGTTCGTGGACCTTGGCGGCATCGGCCAGCTTCTCCTGGACGGTCCGCGGGGTGCCCGAGGTCGAGAAGACCTTGAACCGGGTGCCGGAGTTGCCGAAGGCCCAGGAGGGCAGCTCGATGGCCTGGTGGGCCAATTGGTCGGCGATGGAGGCGAACCCCGTCATGTATCACTCCTCGGGTGCATGAGACGACGACTGGTTGAAACGTTCTAACACAGGGAAAAATTATCCTATCGCCGTGTGCGTGTCAAGACTTCTGCGCTTCGGGTCGGGGCTCAGGTCAGTAGAGTTCCCCCGTGTCAGCCGCCGGAAACGGGAGAAAGAGTTCCTCCCGTCCTACCCTTCCCGACGTTGCGGCCAGAGCCGGCGTCTCGGTGGGGACGGTGTCCCACGTTCTGAACCACCCGGATCGAGTATCAGAGGGGACGCGGGAAAGAGTGCTGGCGGCGATCGCCGAACTCGGCTTCTCCCGCAACAGCATGGCGAGCGCTTTGGCGTCCGGCCACACGCGAACGGTCGGGTTGGTGGTCCCGACGCTGCGGAACTCCCTGTTCGTGGACGTGGCCGAGGGGGCGCAGCGGGCCGCGAAGGCGAACGGCCTCATCCTCCAGCTGGCCAGTTCCGACAGTGATGAGGAACAGCAAGACGCGCACTTGGATTTCCTCGACGGGGCGCGCGTTTCGGCCCTTCTCCTGGCTCCGATGCAGGATGCCCACGTCGGCATCGAACGTCTGCGCCGGCACGGGCGTCCGGTCGTCGTCCTCAACTACCTCTCCGAGAAGGACGACATATGTACGGTCGTGATCGACAACGAGCACGCCGGTTATCTGGCCGCGCGGCACCTCATCGAGCTCGGACGCAGGCGCATTGCCTTCGTGGCCGGCCGCTACGACCTCCAACCGGTGGGCCTGCGGCGCACGGGAGCCCGCCGTGCTGTAGCGGAGACCGGTGGACGGGTCGAGTTGCAGGAGATCACGGTCGATGAGCTCGATGCTCCCGATGGCGCCACGGCGGGTCGGCGCATCATCGCCCAGGGCCGGCAACGGGCCGATGCCGTGCTGGCGGTCACGGACATGCTCGCCATGGCGGTCATCGGTCAGCTGATCGGCGCCCGACTCGCCGTACCTGGCGACGTGGCCGTCATGGGCTGCGACCACAACTCTTCGGCCTGGGGCGGGGCCATTCCGCTCTCCTCGGTGAGGATGCGAGGCGAGGAGCTCGGCGAACGGGCCGTGCAGCTCCTCCTGGAGGAGATCCGTCTCGGGCCCGAAGCACACGTCCACCAGATCGTGACGCTGCAGCCGGAGCTGGTCGTGCGGGAGAGCACCGCCGGTCGCTAGCCACTCACATCGTGGGCAGGCCCAGAGGGACGTCGGAGGTGTTGTATCGTTTCACCAGTCTAGCGACCGACCCTTCGCCTCCGCGGCGGAAAGAGAGAGACCCATGCCTGACTGGCGCGCACTAGCCGTTTCCCCGAACGAGGACTTCGCCGGAGCCCCCCTGCTCCGCCACGAATTCCGACTCGACGAGGGACACGGATCCGCCGTCCGAGCGACCCTGCACGCGACGGCCCAGGGAGTCTTCGAGGCCTACCTCAACGGTCGGCCGGTCTCCGATGACGTCCTCGCTCCGGGTTGGACCAGCTACGAGTGGCGACTGCGGTACCGCAGCTACGACGTCACCTCCCTGCTTCAACCGGCATCGGTTCTAGGGGTCGCGCTGGGGAACGGGTGGTTCCGCGGACGGCTCGGGTGGGGCGGCGGCCGGGCTCACTACGGCGACGAGCTGAGTTTCCTGGGTCAGCTCGAGATCGAGTTCGCCGACGGTCACGTCCAGACGGTGGTCACCGACGAGAGCTGGACAGCCGGACCGTCAGCGGTGACCGAGAACGATCTGTACGACGGCCAGAGCATCGATGCACGGTTGCGGTCCAGCGCCTGGTTGGACCACGGTTTCCCGGGGGAGGGCTGGGTCGGCGTACATGCGGCCGATCTGGACCTCAACACCCTGACTCCGTACATCGGGCCGCCGACTCGCCGGCTCACGGAGCTGGCGCCGGAAAAGATGTGGACCACCCCTGCCGGCAAGACTCTGGTCGACTTCGGCCAGAACCTCGTGGGCTGGGTACGCATCGAGGTCCAGGGACCGGCCGGTACCGAGATCACCCTGCGGCACGCCGAGGTGCTCGAGCACGAAGAGCTCGGTGTGCGTCCGCTGCGCACCGCGGCGGCGACGGACCGGTTCATCCTGAGCGGCGACCGCGACCGCTTTGAGCCGACCCTCACGTTCCACGGCTTCCGCTATGTCGAGGTCGAGGGCTGGCCCGGAGGCATCGAGTCCCTTCGACAGGCCCAGGACGCCTTCCGGGCGGTCGTGGTCTCCTCCGATCTGCGCCGGATCGGAGAATTCGAGTGCTCCGACGAATTGCTCAACCAGCTGCACCGCAACGTCGTCTGGGGCACGCTCGGCAACTTCCTCGATGTCCCCACCGATTGCCCCCAACGCGATGAGCGCCTGGGCTGGACCGGTGACATCGCCGCCTTCGCGCCCACCGCCGCGTACCTGTTCGACGTCGACGGCTTCCTCCGCGACTGGTTGCGCGATCTGGCCGCCGAACAGTCGGCCGCCGACGGCATGGTCGGCTACGTCATCCCCGACGTCTTGAAGTACGTGAAGCATCCGACGTCGTTCCCGACGCCGGACAGTACGGCGGTCTGGAGCGACGCCGCGGCGTGGGTGCCGTGGGCGCTGTGGCAGGCCTACGGGGACGCCCAGGTCCTGGTCGACCAATACGACTCGATGAGCGCTCACGTTCGTCGGGTGGAGTCCAAGCTGGCCCCGACCGGCCTGTGGGACACCGGGTTCCAGTTCGGCGACTGGCTTGATCCGACCGCTCCCCCGGACCGGCCGGCCGACGCGAAGGCCGACAAGGGGGTGGTGGCGACCGCCTGCCTCTACCGCAGCGCGCGCATCGTCGCCGAGGCGGCCGCGATCGTGGGCCGGCCCGACGACGCCGAGCACTTCGGCAATCTCGCCGACCGCACCCGGGCGGCGTTCCTCGAGCACTACGTCGAGTCGGACGGCACGATCCTCAGTGATGCAGCGACCGTGTACGCGCTGGCCATCACCTTCGGCCTGCTCGACGAGGAGGCGGCACGGCTGGCCGGCGAGCGGCTGGCGAAGCTCGTCGCCGACGGTGGGTATCGCATCCAGACCGGCTTCGCGGGCACCCCGTTCGTGACCGACGCCCTGACGAGCACCGGTCATCTCGACGACGCGTACCAGCTGCTTCTGCAGCGGGAGAACCCGTCGTGGCTCTACTCGGTCACGATGGGGGCCACGACGATCTGGGAGCGCTGGGATTCGATGCTGCCCGACGGCACCATCAATCCAGGCCAGATGACGAGCTTCAACCACTACGCGCTGGGAGCCGTGGCCGACTGGATGCATCGGGTTATCGGCGGCATCGCGCCCCTCTCGCCCGGCTATTCGGAAGTCTTGATCGCACCTCAGCCCGGCGGCGGCATCACCTGGTCTCGCGCGTCGCTGGAGACCCGGCACGGCCGCCTCGCCGTCTCCTGGGACCGGCGACCCTCGGGTGCGCTCGACCTCGAGGTGATCATCCCCGACGGAGTGACGGCCGTCGTCCGCCTGCCCGATGGTACGGAGCAGCGGGTGACCGGCGGCTCACACCGGGTCTCCACTCCGGCCTGAGCCAGCGCTGCCCCACCGGCGACCGTTATCCATCTCGGGTCGGACGACACGCCCACTCAGCCGTGATCGCGGCGCGTTACCGCACTCGAGATGGGAAGCGAGCGCGTGGACGCTCGCGTATGCGCCGGCGGTCTCAGCCGATCGTCCAGGTGGACTGACCCGGACCCGCGACTTGGGCCCCGTCCGGACGTTCGAGCACCAGCCCGGCCGGTCCATCCACGCTGACCTCGCCTCGGTCGGCGGAGGCCACGATCGTCCCACCACCGGGCACCGGGACCACGGCGCCGGCCCACTCGAGATCACCGAGATCGGGGGCGACCGCGAATCGGGACCAGCCGTCGGAGAGGGGACGGACGCCGAGTACCAGTTCCGGCAGCAGGGCTGCCGGTCCGGCGTTCCACGCGTGGCACAGGCTGCGACCGAAGGGTCGTCCGTACATCGCGTAGTGGTCGCCGGCGGCTCCTGTGCTCGAGGTGGTGAACTCTTCCCAGAAGTCCAGGAAGACCGATCCCGCACTCGTTCCGAAGCCGTCGGCCTCGATCTGAGGTCGGAAGACGCTGTCGTCGCCGACGTACCGCGTCAGGTCTTCCAGGAACCGCTGCACGCTTCGCGCTCGACGAGTGAAGGTTTCGCTGTCGCTCCCGAAGTAGCGAGCGAGGAGACCGTTGTTGATCACCCACCAGAGCGAGTAGTCGGAGATGCCGTTGATGTATCCGTGCCGCGGCCGGCCGCTGGCCACCGAACTGTCGATGGCGATGGTCTCGTCCCCGAAGGCGTACGCGTTGGCGAGTGTGCTCAGGGCCTGATCGCCCGCCCACGCCATCCGGTCCCTCTTGATGCCGTCGATCATGAGTCGCTGCATGCACAGCCGCAGGGTGTAGGCGCTGACCACCCAGATCCGGTTGAGCAGCTCGTCCGAGCACGCGAACGCCCCGCGGCGCGGTGCGGACCGGATCTCCGCTTCGATCACCACGCCGGTCGGTTCGGCCTCCCCGACCGTGAGGTAGCGCAGGCCCAACGGGTGGCGCGACCGCCAACGATCATGACCGAGGGGCTCCAGGTCCTCTCGACTCTCCGCCTGGAGCCCGCTCTGCGCCTCGTCCACCGACTCCCCGGTTCTGAGTGCCGGCTTGGAGGCGGAGTGGATGAGCAGATGGCCCAAGGCTGGCGCAGGCAAGCCGTAAAGCCCGTCCCTGAACCGGCGCGCAGCGAGCGGTTGGACGGGTTCACCCACCCGATGCGGAGGTTCCAGCGCCCCGGTCCGTACGCCTGGGATCGACCAGCCCTCCTCGGACTGGACCAGCCAAAGAGCAAGGTTGGGACCAGCGTCGGCTGGTACCCCGATCGTGACGGGTCCGGATTGTGCCGTCACCCGAAAGTCGGCACAGGCCTCGACCGGCGGTAGCTGAACCATCCACCAGCCCTCGTCGTCGCGGACGGTGGTCACCGGCTGCTGACCGATGGTGACCTCGAGATCGTCGGCGACACGCAGCCGCAGCGGTACGACCGCAGCCGGCACCGCAAGCCGGAAGTGAACGGTATTCTCGGCCCGGCCGAAGTTGGCGGCATAGTGGACGAACCGATTCGCCGCGAACCCGGTGCTCACCAGCCGCTCGAGGACACCGAGTTCGTACTGCTCCGGGCCGTATAGCCACCAAACGGAGCGACTGACGCGGCTGACCGCGTCGGCGAAGGGATCAGGGCTGACGAGTCGGGCCAAGCGCAGCAGGTCCGCACCCGATCGAGCCATCCACGTCACCCCTCGAGAGTTCATCAAAACGATCCACCCACGGTGGTTGGCCAGGCCGGGGACGGAGTGTTCGCCGCCCGGCGCGCAGATTCGCGATGGAAAAGTCGCAGCACCGAAGCGATACGGCCTCCGGATCCGGACGTTTTATCACAATCAGGGCCGGACAGTTGACGACCCACGGAGCGATGCGTTAGCTTTCCCATTGAAACGCTTCAGAGAGCGCCGCGACAACCGGCCTTCTCGTTCATTCACAAGTTCTGGAGGTTCGATGAGATTCGACCAAGACGGCCCGGCGCGGCGTAGCGCTGGTGGCGGCGAGCACGGCGGCCATGCTGCTGTTCGCCGGCTGTAGCCCCGGAAGTCTCGGCAGCAGTAGCGGCGGCGGCAGCGCCGATGCCGTGGAGATCACCTGGCTCCACGGGGCCGAGACCGCCGATGTGGCGAGTGCGAAGGCTCTAGTGAAGGCCTTCACGGCAGCCAATCCCACGATCACGGTCAAGGAGGAGACCCGCCCCGGGGGATCGGAGGGTGACAACCTGGTGAAGACGCGGTTGGCGACCGGGGACATGTCCGATGTCTTCGTCTACAACAACGGCTCGCTGCTGCAGGCGATCAAACCCGCGCAGAATCTCACCCCGTTGGATGATCAGCCGTGGGCGAGCCAGCTCGATCCGCTGTTCGCCGAGTCTTCGAAGTCCGAGGGCAAGCTCTACGGCGGTCCGTACGGGACGGCGTTCGGCGGCGGTGTGCTGTACAACATCCCGCTGTACAAGAGGTTGGGTCTGCAGGTCCCGAAGACGTGGGACGAGTTCATGGCCAACAACGAGAAGATCAAGGCTGACGGCAAGGCCGCCCCGGTGGAGCAGACCTACGGCGAGACCTGGACCTCGCAGTTGTTCGTCCTGGGCGACTTCCACAACGTCGCGGCCGCCGTGCCGACCTTCGTCGAGGAGTACACCGCCAACAAGGCCAAGTACGCGACCACCCCGGCCGCGCTCGCCGGATTCGAGAACATCCAGAAGGTCAAGGAGGCCGGCTACTTCAACAAGGATTTCGCCTCGGCCAAGCTGAACGACGGGATGAAGGCGGTCGCCACCGGGACCGCGGCGCACTATCCGCAGCTCGGCGGTAGCGCGAACAACATCGAGAACGTCGCACCGGGAAAGACGAACGACGTCGGCTTCTTCGCCCTGCCGGGCAAGGACGCGGCCACCAACGGCATGACGGTGTGGCCGGGCACGAATGCGCTCTACATACCGAAGTCGGTGGAGGGCGCCAAGCTGGAGGCTGCGAAGAAGTTCGTCGCCTTTGCGGCCACCCAGGATGGCTGTGACGCCCTTGCCGAGGGTGCGCCGCCGCAGGGCCCGTTCAACTCCACGGCCTGCAAGCTGCCGGCCGAGGTGTCCCAGGTCGCCAAGGACACCCAGGCCTACCTCGACTCCGGCAAGGCCAGCCCGGCGCTGGAGTTCTTGTCGCCGGTCAAGGGTCCGGCGTTGGAGCAGATCTGCGTCCAGGTCGGCACCGGTCAGGTCGACGGGAAGAAGGGCGCCGAGCTCTACGACCAGGACGTCAAGAAGCAAGCGCAGCAACTCGGTTTGCCGGGTTGGGAGTGACCTCGGAGTCGCACCGGACGACGAGCTAGCTAGCTCTTCTTCGCCTGCCGCCGGTCTGGTCCGGACCGGCGGCAGGACCCCAACAGGATCCACTGGAAAGGGCTCCGCCATGGCGAGCACACTGAGCACCACCGACGCGACCCGGCTGGCCCCAGCCCGGCGCGGCGTCAAGGGGGGCGGGAAGAAGCGACCGGGACCGTATCCGTACTGGTTCTATGTTGCCCCCGCCTTGATCTACACGATCTTCTTCATCGTTCCGACGATCGCCTCGTTCTACTTCTCCTTCACCCGCTGGGACCTGTTCACCGCGACCTGGATCGGGCTGGACAACTACCAGACCTTCTTCGCCGAGCAGGCGCTGGTCATCGGCCTGCGGAACACGGTGATCTATGCGGTGCTCACCTCCGGGGTCAAGGTCGTCCTCGGCATGGCGCTGGCTCTGCTGTTGACCTCGAAGATCATCGCCCGGGGATATCTGCGGTCGGTCATCTTCTTCCCGGTGCTGGTCAGCGCCGTCGGCATCGGACTGACCTTCACCGTCTTGATGAATCCCGAGAAGGGGTTGATCAACCAGATGCTGGGCGGTGCCGACATCGGCTGGCTGACCAACCCGAATCTGGCCCTCATCTCCATCGCCCTGGTCGACATCTGGAAGGGGGTCGGGCTGGCCACGGTCATCTTCATCGCCGGCCTGGTCTCGATCCCCGCCGAGTACTACGAAGCCGCCGCGGTCGACGGCGCCGGCCGGTGGGACATCTTCCGGAGCATCATCCTGCCGCTGGCCCGGCCGGCGACGGCCACGGTGATCACCCTCTCCCTCATCGGCGGCCTCCGCTCGTTCGACCTGATCTGGGTGATGACCAAGGGCGGACCCGGCTTCGCCTCCGACGTCATCGCCTCGGTGATCTACAAGCAGTACCAGGCCGGCTTCTACGGCCTGTCGACGGCCGGCAGCGTCGTGCTGTTCCTCGTCGTCACCATCATCGTCGTGCCGCTGACCCGGTGGCTCAACCGCGGAGGGGACGCCTGATGGCAACCACCAACACCAACACCAGCACCAAGCGCACCAGCACCAGGGCCAAGCGCAATCCCGACACCAGCAACAAACCCAAGCCCGCGGGGGTCGTCATCGGTCTGGCGGCGATCGTCGTGACCGCCGTCTTCTTCGTGGTGCCGTTCCTGTTCGTCTTCGTCATCGCATCCAAGCCCCTGGTCGAGGCGAACGCGCTGGAGTTCTCCTGGCCCTCGAACTTCGCCCTGCTCGACAACCTCGCCCAGGCGATCGCGGCCCGCGACTACCTGATGGTCATCGCCTTCATCAACAGCGTCATCCTCACCGTGGTGAGCGTCGCCATCCTGGTCATCCTCAGCGCCATGGTGGCCTACGTCTGGCAGCGGCGGGCCAGCCGGCTCAATCCGGTGATCAACATGCTGATCCTGGCCGGACTGATCGTGCCACCGGCGATCGTGCCCACCATCTGGGTGCTGCAGGCGCTGGGACTGTTCAAGACGATGCCCGGACTGATCCTGATCGAGGTCGCCTACGGACTCCCCTTCTGCATCCTGCTGTTCCGCGCCTTCATGTCCACGGTGCCCCGCGAGTTGGACGAGGCCGCCGTGGTCGACGGCGCCGGGCCACTCCAGATCTTCTTCCGGGTCATCTTCCCGATCCTGCGATCGGTGGTGATCACGGTGATCATCCTGCAGACGGTGTTCATCTACAACGACTTCCAGAACCCGCTCTACTTCCTGCCCGGGACCCAGAACGCCACCATCCAGCTGACCCTGCTGAACTTCCAGAGCCAGTTCACCACCCAATACAACCTGCTGTTCGCCACCATCCTGCTCGTCACCATCCCACCGTTGATCATGTTCATCTTCTTCAACCGCAAGATCGTGGAAGGCATGGCGGCCGGATCGGTGAAAGGCTGATTTGTACCGGAAATTCGATAGAATAACGATTCAACTCGGCCAGCCTGGCAGTTAGAGGAGTGAATCGATGGTGACTCCCAAGGCGTCGGTCAGCATGAAGGATGTTGCTGCGCTGGCCGGCGTCTCGCTGGGCACGGTCTCCAACGTGGTGAATACGCCAGACATCGTCAGTGAACGGACCCGGCAACGCGTGGCGGAGGCCATCGCCAAGCTCGGTTGGGTGCCGAACGAGTCGGCCCGGCAACTCCGGGCCGGCCGCAGCCGCTCCATCGGCATGGTCGTGTTGGACATCGCCAATCCGTTCTTCACCGACCTCGTGCTCGCCGCCGAGGACTTCGCGATCGAACGCGGTTTCTCCGTACAGGTCAGCAACAGCGCTCAGCAGCCGAGCCGCGAACGGGCACACCTGACGCTGTTGGAGCAGCAGCGGGTCGGCGGGGTGCTGCTCGCGCCGATCTGGGGTCTCGACGCCCGGGTGAACGAGCTGCGCCGACGGGGCATCCCGGTGGTCATCCTTGATCGAGCCCGGGACGAAGCGGACCTGTGCTCGGTGTCGGTCGACGACGTCGAGGGCGGGCGGCTGGCGGTCGAGCACCTACTCCAGGAGGGCCACGAACACATCGCCCTGGTCGGCGGGCCCGGTAATCTGCAACAGGTCCGCGATCGACGGCTTGGAGCCGAGCTGGCGCGCTCCGCGGCTTCCGGGTCGGCCAACCTCCTGACCATCTCGACGCTGGCCCTGGACAGCGACAGTGGCGTCGCGGCGGCGGGGGAACTGCTGTCTCTGCCGGCCGCTGAGCGGCCCACCGCGGTGTTCGCCGCCAACGATCTGCTCGCGATCGGAGTCCTGCAGGGCTTCGTGAGCCAAGGATTCCGGGTACCCGAGGAGATCGCGATCATCGGCTACGACGACGTCTCCTATGCGGCTTCCGCCGCGGTGCCGCTGTCGTCGATCCGACAGCCGCGCCGTGAGCTCGGACGCAGGGCCGCCGAGCTGCTGTTCGAGGAGATCGAGGCCCTGCGCCAGGACGCACCCCACGAGCATCAGGCGGTTCGCTTCACCCCGGAGCTGGTCGTGCGGCGTTCCACGGTCCGTTCACGGCGCAGTGGTCCCGAGCTCCCGGGCCGAGCTCGACGCAGTCCCGCGATTGCCGAATCTGCTGCGCGCACGCTTGACTGAGCGACGTGTCGAACGGTCATCGACCAGGTCCCTCCGCCATCTTCCCCGACGTGGTTCCGATCCTGGTCGATCCAGGCTCGACCGTCACTCTGCGAGCACACTCCCCGGCCGACCTGGCGGCCATCGTCGAACAGTGCAACGACCCGTCGACGATGCGCTGGACCACCGTGCCCGTCCCGCCGGGTGGCTACACCCTGACCAATGCGCAGGAGTACCTCGCGGACGTGGTGCGGCCGGGCTGGGAGCAGGGCACCGTGTTCGGCTGGGCCATCGAGGCCGACATCGACGGGCGGCGAAGGTTCTGCGGCAGCATCGATCTCCGGCCTGATGGAACGGGGGTCGCTGAGGTCGGGTTCGGTCTGCACCCGGCGGCGCGGGGGCGGTCGATCATGACCAGCGCCCTGCGGCTGGTCCGCGACCACGGCTTCGACGTCTTCGGGCTGCAGGTGATCCGATGGCGGGCGGCGGTCGGCAACTGGGCGTCTCGACGCGTGGCGGCGGCGGCCGGTTTCCGGTTCGACGGGACCGTACGGCGGCTGCTCGTACACCGCGGTGACCTGCTGGACGGCTGGCTCGCGACCATCACGGCCGACGACCCGCGGACCGACCTGTCCTGGACCGACCCCCCGCGGCTGACCACCGAGCGGCTCGTTCTGCGCCCGTTCGCCGATCGCGATGATCTGCGGGTGGCCCAAGCCTGCGGTGATCCCATCACCCAGCACTGGCTGGTATCCCTACCCACCCCGTACGAGCTGGAGCACGCCCAGCGCTACATCGAGACGGCCCGCGAGGACGCGGCCCGAGGCGTCAGCCTCGTCTGGTGCGTGGCTGATCGCGAGGATGACCGCTGTCTGGCCGCCATCAGTCTGGACGGCTTCGGTGAGTACCACCGTCGGGCGGAGATCGGGTACTGGACCCACCCCGACAGCCGGCGCCGGGGGGTGATCACGGAGGCGACGAGGCTGGTGACCGGTTACGCCGAGGAGACCGACCTGGTCGACGCCATTTGCATCCGCTGCGCCACCGACAATGTCGCCTCTCGGCGGGTGGCCGAGGCCGCGGGATACCGGCTGATGGGAGTGCTGCCGGCCGCCGAGCCGTTGGGCGACGGCAGCCGGGCGGACCTGGTCACGTATGCGCGACCATGATCCCGGACGGCTTGATCTCTCGAACACGGACCGGGACGCCGCCCGCCCTATGGCACACTGACCGGCGTGACGCTGAAGATCAGTGTGATCGGCACCAACTATCTGGGCGCCACTCACGCGGCGGGGATGGCCGAGTTCGGCCACAAGGTGATCGGCGTCGACGTCGACGCCGAGCGGATCGCCACCCTGAAGGCGGGCCGTTCGCCGATCTACGAAGTGGGTCTCGAGCCGCTGCTGGAGAAGCACACAGCCAGCGGTCGACTCCGGTTCAGCACCAACTACGCCAAGATCGCCGACTGGGCCGACGTGCATTTCCTGGCCGTCGGGACTCCCATGCAGCCCGGCGGCGGCGCCGACCTGAGTCAACTGCACGCGGCGGTCGACACCCTGGCTCCACTGCTCACGCGGCGCACACTCGTGGTGGGCAAGTCCACGGTCCCGGTCGGCACCGCGGCGGCGTTGCAAGATCGACTCCGGGCGCGGGCGCCGGCGGGTGAGGGGGTCGAGGTGGCCTGGAATCCTGAGTTCCTGCGCGAGGGCTACGCCGTGGCGGACACGCTGCAGCCGGACCGGCTGGTCTTCGGTGTCCAGAGCGCGAAGGCCCTGTCTCGGCTGGAGAAGGTGTACGCGCTGCCGCTGAGTGAGGCGACGCCGGTGATCCGCTGCGACCTGGCCACCGCGGAGTTGATCAAGACCGCGGCCAACGCCTTCCTGGCCACCAAGATCAGCTTCATCAACGCCATGGCCCAGATGTGCCAGGCCGCGGGCGGCGACGTCACCCTGCTCGCCGACGCCCTCGGCTACGACCATCGGATCGGCCGGGAGTTCCTCAACGCCGGGCTGGGCTTCGGCGGCGGCTGCCTGCCGAAGGACATCCGGGCCCTGGCCGTACGAGCCGATGAATTGGGCGTGCACCGGCTGACCGACCTGATCGCGGCGGTGGAGATGATCAACGCCGGCCAGCGGGCCGAGCTGACCGAACTGACCATTGCCCAGGCCGGCGGCGACGTCACCGGCAAGCGGATCGCCGTGCTGGGCGCCTCCTTCAAGCCGGGCACCGATGACACCCGCAATTCGCCGGCCCTCACGGTGGCCGATCAACTGCACGCACGAGGAGCGCAGGTTTTCGTCTACGACCCGCAGGCCCAGCTGCCGGGCCGCGACGGCTTCGTCCAGGTGTCCTCGGTGGTCGAGGCCGTGACCGGTGCCGACATCGTCCTGCACCTCACCGAGTGGCCCGAATTCCGTTACCTGGACCCCGAGCAGCTCGGCGTGCTGGTGCGGCACAAGATCATCATCGACGGACGGCTGAAGCTCTCCGGTCCGGCCTGGCGCGAGGCCGGCTGGAAACTCGTCCAGATCGGGCGCGCGGCAAGCCTTTGACGGAACCGGTTCCGGACCACCCCTGACAGATCGGGATGTCGATCACCCAGATCGGGATGTCGATCACAGAGAATGCTCACGGTGCGCATCGAGGCGCACCCAGAGCATCGGAGAGAGATGTCCCCTGATCGCCTTCCCCCTCGCCCCCCTCGCCTTCGACGATCCCTCGCGCTGGCCTCGGCCGCCGTGGTGGCCGGCGGCCTGATCCTCAGTCCGACCATCGCCGCCGACGCCATATCGCCGACCCCCTCGCCCAGCCCGAACGCCGGCCCGGCCACCCTTCCCACGGCAGCACCCAAGGCTGCTCCCGTCACGGCCGCCGCCGCGACGCGTCTCCGATCCCAGGAGCCCGGCGTGACCGCCAGTCTGTGGGAGTGGAACTGGAGATCGATCACCAGGGAGTGTCCGCGGCTGGCCCGCAGCGGCTACGACGGCGTGCAGGTCGCTCCGCCGCAGAACTCGGTGAAGCGGACCGCCCTCGGCAACGGCAGCAACGCGGTGCTGCATCCCTGGTGGGAGGTCTATCAGCCGGTGACCTACGACCTGACCAGCCGAATGGGGAGTGAGCGTCAATTCCGCCGGATGGTCCGTGCGTGCCGGTCCGCGGGCGTCAAGGTCTACGTCGATGCGGTGATCAATCACATGACGGGTCAGGGCAATACGAGCTACGGCGGTCAGGACTACAGGCCGTACAACTACCCCGACGTTCCCTACGTGCCGAACGACTTCCACGTCCCGAACGACGAGTGCTCCTCCTCCGACGGTGGTATCCAGGACTTCAACAACAAGAACCAGGTGTTCAAGTGCAACCTGGTCGGCTTGGAGGACCTCGACACCGACAAGTCCGATGTGCAGCGGGAGCTGGCGGCCTACCTCAACAAGCTGATCGGCTACGGGGTCTCCGGCTTCCGGGTGGACGCGGCCAAGCACATCGGCCAGGACGATCTCGACGCGATCTACTCGCGGCTGAAAAAGACCAAAGACGGGCTCAAGCCGTACTGGACGCTCGAGGTGTTCCAGGGTGGGCCCGGCATCCTCGCCCCGCACGCCTTCACCAGGTCCGGCGACGTCTTGGGGCTGCCGGCAGCCGAGCAGATCAAGAACGCGTTCGAGTCCTACACCACTGAGGCGGAGGGCAGCTTGGCCACCCTGGAGGTGTTCGGCACCGAATCCGGCCTGACCGCCAGCAAGGACACCATGTCGTTCGTCACCAACCACGACACCGACCGGAACGGCCCGTACCTCTCCTACAAGGATGGTGCGCGCTACAAGCTGGCCAACAAGTGGCTGCTGGCTGAGGGCTACGGTTCTCCGCAGGTCTACTCGAGCTTCACCTGGGGCCCGCCGGCGAATCCGCCCGCGAACGCCACGGAAGAGGACAAGGCCGGGAAGACCCAGTCCCCACCCTCGAGAGCCAACGGACGCATCACCAACACGAACTGCAGCAACGGCCAGTGGACGTGTGACCATCGAGACCGCGGCATCGTGGCCATGATCGGCTGGCACAAGTACGTCGGATCGGCGAAGCGGGCCAACTTCTACACCGACGACTTCAATGTGATCGCCTTCAGTAAGGGCAATCGCGGCTGGGCGGCGTTCAACAACGGCGCCAAAGCCAAGACGATCCGGGTGCAGACCGGGATGGCACCGGGTATGTACCGGGACGCGATCGGCGGCGAGACCATCCTGGTCAACGACCGAGGCGTAGCCAGTGTGAGCGTGCCGGCGCTGGAAGCCGTCGCGTTCGATCGCACCGACCGGGTGTAACGAGCCCGATTCAGCTCAACGAGCGGGAGCAGTTGGTCGCGGACAAGTACGTTGAGCGACCAGCTGCTCCTTCTCGCGTAGACGGGCACATCAAGTCTGTGGAAAGTGTTCCGCAGACGTCTTTACGGGCGACGCTGAGCGGCGAGTCGAGATTCGCCGACGAGCGCCGGGAGGCGGTCAAGCCGGCCAACGTCGCGACCCCCTCGCGCAGGGGGCTCGCAGGGGGCAACCCCCCGAGCGCTCCGAGTCGGCGCTGGGAGCGCGCGTCGTCCGGCTTCTCTCTGCGTCCTCCTCGACGTCGAGGCCGGCCCGGCACTCGAATACGACGGGTCAGCTGGCGCGCCGAGCGTACGCTCGGGCATCGGGGGCAGGGAGCCGCACCGCGGAGACAACGCGCGAGGAGATCTTCGAGCGGACCGGTCTGATCGTCTGTCGAATCAGCAACGCACCGAGGGGTCGCATCGAGGCGGAGATCGCGACCAGCTGCTCCTTCTCGCGAACAGTCAGGGTTGGGCGCACTCCTGGACGTAGTCCAGCACGCTGGACAGCGTCGAGGTGGCGACGGCGACGCAGGTGTCCGCGGCGCCGTAGTAGAGCCGCAGTTCGTCCGTCTCGGCGTCGTGGATGAGTCCGCAGGGAAAGACGACTCCGGGCACGTCGCCCACCAGCTCGTACGTTGCGGCCGGACCGAGGACCCATTCAGCACAGCGGTGGGTCACCTTGGTCGGATCGTCGAGGTCGAGCATCGCCAGACCGACTCGGTAGAGGGCGCCGGCCACCGTCTGTCGTACTCCGTGGTAGACCAGCAACCAGCCGGTCTCGGTCTCCAGCGGCGGAGCTCCTACCCCGACCCGCGCCGAGTCCCACCAGCCACCGGGCCGGGCCTCGAGCACCGGCTCGGGCGGGCTCCAGGACTTCAGGTCGGTGGACCGGGAGAGCCAGATGTCGGCGCGGGCCGTCAGCGCGGTCACCGGTCGATGCAGCAGGATGTAGCGACCGTTCACCCGACGCGGCAGCAGGGCACCGTTCTTGTCCTCGGGCGCCCGCACCATGCCCAGCTTGTCGACGGTGCGGAAGTCGCGGGTCGTGGCCACGGAGATGCTCGGTCCGCCCGGCCCGAACGAGGTGTAGACGATCGCCCACGCCTCGAGTTCCGGCACCCAGGTCAGCCGCGGATCCTCCAGTCCCCACTCCTCGTGCGGAGCGGCCGGATCCGGCTGCAGCAGCGGCTCGTCGTCCACCACCCAGTTGGAGATCCCGTCGTTGGACCGGGCCACCGCGAGGTGGCTGATGCCGCGCCGGTCCTCGACCCGACAGAGCAACACGGTAGTACCGTCGACCTCCGCAGCCCCGGCGTTGAGCACGGCGTTGATCGGGTACGGCCATCGAGCCGGGGTCAGCAGCGGATTGGCCGGATGGCGGGTGAAGAGCGGACGATGCTCCCGCCGGACCGTCGTCATGGGCGCCAAACTAGCCCGTACCCAGCGCCGATCCGTCACATCTTCGGCTTCGGGCTGCGTGTCGCTGCGGCGGAGACGGCGCCGCACGGTGGCCGAGCGGCTAGGAATCGCGGTCGGGCAGGGCGCGGCGCGCCGCCAGGTAACCCTGGAAGAAGGCGAGTGTGGACTCGGCGCCCTGGTTGTGATTCATGGTCTGGATCCCCAACCCGTCGTGGCAGCCACCGGTCTGCTCGTCGTAGACCATCAGTGCCAGCCGGTTCCGACCGATGAACCACCCGAAGGCCGACTGGGCTCGTTCGGCGTGGCGGGGATCGCCCGTGACCTCGTACGCGGTGATCAAGGCCTCCGTCAGCGCAGCGGCGTCGAGCGGCTGCTCGTCCCCTTCGTCTTCGATGCTGCCGATCTCGAAGGCGACAGAACGCCAGCGATTGCCGACCAGCCGCACCGCCTGGCTCTCCAGATCACACTGGTCGGCGAACCAGTCGAGGGAGCGAAGGCCGACCTCGGTGAACCGGGGTTGGTTGGTGCGCCGGCCGGCCAACAGCAGCGCCTGCGGCAGCCGGGCGTTGTCGTAGGTCAGGTACTTCTCGAACCACGGCCAGTCGGGTCGGCTCGTGTCGTCGTACCACGCGAGAAGTCGAGCGGCCAGCGGTTCGATCAGGGCGTTGGCCGCCTCCGGCAGATGGTCCGAGTCCGGCAGACCCAGCCCGATCAGACCGTAGGCCACGGCCCGGGGCGATGTGGACGTCGACAGGATCGGCGACAACTCGGTCAGCAGTCTCGTCGCCACCGTTCTCAAGTCGGGACCAGTCTGATCGGCGAGCACCGTGCCGAGCGCCCACACCGTACGACCGAGGTGATCGCCGTCGTGCGGCATGTCGCTCCAGCGCCGGTCGTACCCCAGCCGATTGTGCATCGTGCCGGTCGACGGGTCGTACGCGTGGGACAAGAACGCGAGCGCGCGGGTGAGCATCCGTCGCAACTCCGGATCACCGTCGTGACCGAGGATTCCCGATTCCAGCAGTCCGGAGGAAACGACGGCCAGCCGGGCGACATCGTCGGTGCAGTAGCCGTCGGCACGGTTGGGCACCGCACCGGTGGCATGCTCGGCGATGCCGACCTCGTCGACCAGCGTCCGCAGGTGGTCCAGCCGCGGCACCGGCCAGGCGCCGGTCCGATTGATGTACGCGGGCTCGTCGAGCTCGTACGCCTCCCGGATCACCTCCAGAGTGTCGATGCCGACCTGCGACCAGGCCAGGCCGGAACCGATCCGGCGCGATTCCCTCCGGGCGGCGGCCAGCCGAATCGGATCATCGAGGAGGTCCAACACGGCCGAGGACCAGGCATCGGAATCGTCGAAGGGCACCAGCACACCGGCGCCGGACCCGAGCAGATCTTCCGCGTAGAAGTACGGAGTGGACACGACCGGACAACCGGCCGCCACCGCGAAGGTGAGGGCGCCGGAAACGATCTGTTCGCGGGACCGGTACGGCGTCAAGTAGATGTCTGTCCCGGCCAACATGCGCGCGATCTCGGCGATATCGGCGAAGCGGTCGACGAATTGGACGTGGTCAGCCAGATCCAGTTCCGACACGAGCCGCGCCAGGCCGTCCCGATAGCTCTCCCCGTCGTGCCGGACGACATCCGGGTGCGTCTGACCCACGACCAGATAGAGCACCTCAGGATGCAGGGCCACGATCTTGGGCAGGGCGGCGATGGCGGTCTCGATGCCCTTGCCGGCCGAGATGAGGCCGAAGGTCGACAGTACGGTCCGGTCGCGGTGCTCCTCTCCCGCCGGCGTTCCCAGCAGGATGTCGGGGGCGCCGTGCGGCACGACCCGTACCCGGTCGGCGGGCGCGATGCCCTGAGCGACGATCATCCGCCGTGCGGTCTGGGTGAAAACCGTCGTCAGGACGGCGTGGCCGCAGAGCCTGCGCAGCACCGACAACTGGACCTCCGAGGGTTCGGAGAGCACGGTGTGCAAGGTGACCACCAGGGGCTGGCGGAGGCTTCCCGCGAATTCGAGCACGGCCTCCCCGGCCGGTCCGCCGAACAGACCGAATTCGTGCTCGATGACCACCACGTCCACGCCCTCGTCGGCCAGGACCTTTGCGGCGGCCCGGTAGCTGCTCGGGTCGTTGCGGGCGATGGTGGTGAGAACCTCCGGCGCGGTCGGGACGGGAGCGGTCTCGTCCAGCATGGCCACGATGTCGACGCGGCAGCCGCGGTTGGCGGCCAGCATGGCGGTACGGAGATCACCGGAGAAGACCGCGATTCCGCAAGCCTTCGGTGCGTAGGTCGAGACGATGGCCAACCGCATAGAGCAGCGCTCCTTCCCGAGCGAAAAACCTCTGCGGCAAGTTTACGGCGTAAAACGTTGCGGGCACATTACAGCGACGGGTGAAGGCAGCCCGACGAGGGGGCAGGCCTCACGCTAACGTTCATCGAGTGACCGACTCCGACGCTGCTTCAGACCAGAACGCCACCATCATCTACACGCGGACCGACGAGGCTCCGCTGCTGGCAACGTACTCGTTCCTACCGATCATCCAAACCTTCACGGGCCAAGCGGGCGTCGCGGTCGAAACCCGGGACATCTCCCTCGCCGGCCGGATCATCGCGCAGTTCCCGGAGCGGTTGACCGAGGCGCAGCGGCAGGCCGACGACCTGGCCGAGCTCGGGGCGCTGGCCAAGACCCCGGCCGCCAACATCATCAAACTGCCGAACATCTCCGCCTCGGTGCCGCAACTCAAGGCGGCGGTCGCCGAGCTGCGGTCGCAGGGCTACGACCTGCCGGCGTACCCCGACAACCCGACCACCGAGGAGGAGCTCGACGTCCGCGCGCGTTACGACAAGGTCAAGGGCAGCGCCGTCAACCCGGTGTTGCGGGAGGGCAACTCCGACCGCCGGGCGCCGGCCTCGGTCAAGCAGTACGCGCGGTCCCATCCCCACTCGATGGGCACCTGGTCCCCGGATTCGAAGACCGAGGTGGCGCACATGACCGCCGACGACTTCCGTACCAGCGAGACGTCCGCAGTGATCGGCAGCGAGGGATCGCTGCGGATCGAGCTGGTCGGCGAGGACGGCACGACGCAGGTGCTCAAGGAATCAGTGCCGGTGCTGGCCGGTGAGGTGGTGGACGCGACCGCCATGCACGTGGCGGCGCTGGAGGACTTCCTCACGGCGCAGATCGCCCGCGCCAAGGCCGATGGTGTGCTGTTCTCGGTCCACCTGAAGGCCACGATGATGAAGGTCTCGGACCCGATCATCTTCGGCCACGCCGTACGAGCCTTCCTGCCGGCCGTTTTCGAGCGCTACGGCGCCGACCTGGCCGCGGCCGGACTGAGCCCCAACAACGGACTCGCCGGCATCCTGTCCGGCCTGGACGCGCTGCAGCCGCCGGAGAGGGGCGCAGAGATCAAGGCCGCGATCGAGCAGGGCCTGGCGGACGGGCCAGAACTGGCCATGGTCGACTCCGATCGCGGCATCACCAACCTGCACGTCCCCAGCGACGTGATCGTGGATGCCTCGATGCCCGCCATGATCAGGATCGGCGGCCACATGTGGGGGCCGGACGGGGCCGAACACGACACCTTGGCCGTGATTCCCGACTCCTCCTACGCAGGCATCTACCAGGTCGCCATCGAGGACTGCCGGGCTCACGGTGCATACGATCCGACGACGATGGGGTCGGTGCCCAACGTCGGGCTGATGGCCCAGGCCGCCGAGGAGTACGGCTCGCACGACAAGACCTTCGAGATCCCCCAGGCCGGCACCGTACGGGTGGTCGACGACTCCGGAACCGAGATCTTGTCCACTCCGGTCGCGGCGGGCGACATCTGGCGGATGTGCCAGACCAAGGACACCCCGATCCGCGACTGGGTGAAGCTCGCCGTCAGTCGGGCCCGAGCGACCGGCTCGCCGGCGGTGTTCTGGCTGGACTCCGGCCGCGCGCACGACGCCAACCTGATCGCCAAGGTGGAGCAGTACCTGCCCGAGCACGACACCGAGGGCCTCGAAATCAAGATCATGGCGCCGACGGAGGCGATCGCCTACTCGCTGGAGCGGATCCGCCGGGGCGAGGACACCATCTCGGTGACCGGCAACGTGCTGCGGGACTACCTGACCGACCTGTTCCCGATCCTCGAACTCGGCACGTCGGCGAAGATGTTGTCGGTGGTGCCGCTGATCAACGGTGGCGGCCTGTTCGAGACGGGGGCCGGGGGGTCAGCACCCAAGCACGTGCAGCAGTTGCTCAAGGAGAACTATCTGCGCTGGGACAGCCTCGGTGAGTTCCTGGCGCTCGCGGTGAGCCTGGAGCACCTCGCTGAGACCACCGGCAACGCCAAGGCCCAGGTGCTGGCCGACACCCTGGATCGGGCCACGGGCACCTTCCTCGAGGAGAACAAGTCACCCGCCCGCCGGGTCGGCGGCATCGACAACCGGGGCAGCCACTTCTACCTGGCGCTGTACTGGGCGCAGGAACTCGCGAAGCAGACCGACGACGCCGACCTCGCGGAGAGGTTCGGCGCGCTCGCCGAGGAACTGATGACCAACGAGGAGAAGATCACCGGCGAACTGCTTGCGGTCCAGGGCTCGCCGGTCGACATCGGCGGCTACTACCGCCCGGACCCGGCGTTGGTGACGACGGTCATGACTCCCTCCGCCACGTTGAACGCGGCCCTGGCCGGGTTGAATCGAAAGGCGTAGACAGCCAGCTGCTCGAGTTCGTATTCCTTGCTCTATTTCCAAGTCGAGCAGGAACGACGAACCCGAGCAGCTGATGGGCGCGGTGGCCTACGGAATCAGCCCGTATCGATGGGCGTACGTGACGGCAGCGGTTCGGGACGAAACGTCGAGTTTGGTGAAGATGTTGCTCAGGTGGCGAGCGACCGTCTTGTGGCTCAGGAAGAGCGAGCCGGCGATGTCGGCGTTGCTGCGGCCCTCGGCGACGAGGCCGAGCACCTCGATCTCCCGCTCGGTGAGTCCGCCCGGCGCCGGGCGCCCGATGAGGCGGTCGGCCTCCCTCACCGAGGGTTCGGCGCCCAGCTCGGCGAAAACGGTGCGGGCGGCGAAGAGTTCAGCGCCGGCGGACTCCCGATCGTCCAGCGCGCGGAGGCCCCGAGCCAGCACCATCCGGGCCCGAGCAGCCTCGTACGGGCAATCGAGGGCGAGCCACCGCCGACAGGCGTCGCGGGCGACCCCGACAGCGTCCTCGGGCTCGCCCGAGCCGAGCTGACAGGTGGCGGCGGCGTAGGCCGCCATCGCCTGAAGAGCAATCGAGTCGAACTCCGTGGCGAGCGCGGCCAGCTCCTCGACAGCCGTGCCAGCCTCGTCCCACTGCCCGGCCACGACGAGAACCTCGACGGCGGCGGGGAGCAGACCTGACCGGGCCACGGGGTCATGGGTCTCGGCGAGCATCCGGCGGACAGCCGCAAGGGCCGGCTCCGTGCGACCCTGGGCCAGCCACAACAGGCTCAAGCCCGGCTGCGGATCATGTCCCAGTGCAGCCGCCTGGGTGTAGGCCGCGGCGGCGGCATCGAAGTCGCCACGGATCCGGAGTACCTCTCCCCGCTCGGCGAAGGCGAGCCCAGCGGCCACCGTCGCGGGCCGGACGGCGGCGTACCGGCGTTCAGCCCTCGCGAACTCGGCCAGGGCATCGTCGTAGGCCCCGCGCCACCGCAGCACTTGTCCGCGGTGCACGGAGCATTGACCGGTGAAGGGAACGAGGCCCGGCTGACCGTCACACCAGACGGAGAGCGCCTGCGTCCAGGCCGCGGCGCGTGAGAAATCGGACAATTCCTGGCAGGCCTCGATCAGCGCGCAGTAGACGAGCCCGGCAAAGACCGGGGAGACCTCCTCGGCCGAGAGACCGACCATCGCCTCGTCGAGCAGCGCGAGGCCTTCGGCCACCCGACCGGCGTAGATCAGCATTCGGCCCTTGCTCATCAGCCCCTGGGCGATCAGGTCGGCGTTGCCGAACCGGCGGCCGACGTCGACGACCTGGCTGGCGGTCGCGGCCGCCCGGCCGAAGTCACCACGGCCGAGGTGGCCGTAGAACTCGTGGATCAGCAGATAACCCCGTTCGACGACATCGTCCGGTTCCCGTTCGAGCAATCGCTGAGCGCGGGCGACCCAGCCGCCGGCCACGGCGTGTTCGCCCCGGAGGGTGAAGGCCAAGGCGAGCCAGAAGGCGACCCGGACGGCACCCAACTCGTCGGCGGCTCCGATCCGTTCGGCGTAGGCGGCCTGCCAGACCCGGACAGCGCCATCGACGTCTCCGGTCAGGTAGGTGGCCGTGGCAAGGGCCATGCTGTCGGCGGCGGGAAGCTCGCCCTGCTCGGCGAGCGACTGCAACGCGGCACTTGCCCGCGTCCAATCCCGACGTACGAACGCCGCCCGCGCCCGATCGAGCACCGCTTCGCTGCTCACCCCACCTACCCCCGAGTCAGAGGCTACGCCCCCGCCGTTCGATTTGGCGGACGATATACGCGGCATCCCGGCCGACGCCGGGCAGGACCATCGAACTGAACGCGTACTGGAAGGCCAGCCCGCAGAAGAACAGACCAGGAGCCTCCGAAACCACTCCCCGCATCTCTCGAGGCCAACCGTCGGCCCCGAAGATCGGCAGATCGATCCAGTCGAACACCTGACGGAAACCGGTACACCAGACGACGTTGGCGACTTCGACGGCCCCTCGTCCGTCGATCACCGGCCGGCCGCCGGCGACCCCGGTCACCCGACCGGCCACCCGCTCGACGCCGCGACGGGCGAGGTCGGCCGGCTTGACCCGCAGGGCCGGACCGCCGTGGAACCGAATCCCAGGCATCTCCTTGCGCCCGATCGGCGTCCGTCGGGTCACGACGTGCTTGGCCAGGAAGAGAAAGACCGGCCAGAAGAGCCGCGCGCTCCAGTGGTCGAGCCGAACCGGCAGTTCGCCCAACTCCCGCCCGGCCAAGATGGTCGGATGAGTGGCGGCCAGCTCGTAGGCTACGTCGGTGCCCGAGTGAGAGGCGCCGACGACGAGCACCGGTCCGGGCCGGAGCTGGTCGGGCCGCTGGTACTCGCTGGAGTGCAGTTGCCGAATGGCCGGATCGAGCTCCAGGGCGAACTCGGGCAGGTAAGGAGTCCGTCCGAACGTCCCCGTGGCGACGACGACATTGGTGGCCCGGATCCGCTCGTCCCCCAGCCGGAGGAGGTAACCGTCCCCGACCGCTTCCAGCCGCTCGACCCGTGACCGCATCCGTACCGGCAGGTCGAACCGTGCCGCGTACGTATGCAGGTAGTCCGCGACGTCCTCCTTGGTCGGGTAGGACCATTTCGGCCCCGGAAAACGTAGTCCGGGCAACCCGTCACTGCCGGCCGGGCTGTACAGCCGCAGCGAGTCCCAGTGGGTGCGCCAGTTGTCCCCGATCCGGGTGTTGCCGTCGACGACGAGGCACTCCCGCCCGCACCGCCGCAGGTGGTAGGCCGTGGCTAGTCCGGCCTGACCGGCACCGATGATCACGGTCTCGACATGGGTGGTGCGAGGGCGGGTGCGGGGTGGCGCAAGGCGCTGATCGGTCATGCGAATCTCCTCTTGGTCGCTACGCGGTCCTCGACGGCGACGGGCTTGGCGTACCGCAGATGCCAAAGCAACATCAGCCCCGAGGACACGACGTAGAAGGCGTGTAGGGCCCAGATCGGGCCCGCGGGCAGCTGCAACACGTACACGCTGTGCACGGCGTTGCCCAGATTGGCCAGCACGATGTTGACCCGGCTGTAGGACGTCAGGTCCCGGGTCCGCGCCGCCTTGATCAACATCGGCAGCGTGCTCGCCGCGAAGATCGTGGTGGACACCATCCCCGCGATCACCGCCAACGCCCCGATCGTCATGATCACGACGCTATGAATTGGGGCGCCTCCCCGCGTCGGCCGCAATACCCAATCGTGGTCTCCGCGGATGGGTAGAAAGTCGTAGGCGTCCGGCAGGTGACGGGACTCCGCCGTCTCAGGGCGTCGAGCCCGCCACGATCAGGTCGACGCGGTCCTGCGGACGTTGCTCCCGGGCGTACGCCTCTTCACTCGGCATCCAGTCGGTCAGCCAGCGGTCCAGCATGTCCGGGCCGTCGCGTTCCCGCGCCCGGGCCAACCGAACGTCGTACGGGACGTCAACCCAGACCGTGACATCCCAGGGCACCCCGATCCGGACGTCGGTGGACGAGACCCCCTCCACGACCACCGGCACGCCGACCGGAACCACGTGCCACTCCGCGCCGGCGTTGCTGTTCCAGTCCCAGCGCTGATATCGAGCTGGACGACCGGCCAGCAGTGGCTGGAGGACCTGGCTCGAGAACCGGGCCCGCTCCCACCCCCGCACATCGGGCCGGGCGAAGTCGTCGACGTGCACAACGACCGCCCTCGACAGGACCGCCGCGATCCTGTCAGCCAGCGTCGTCTTGCCGGAGGCCCCGAAACCGTCGATCCCAATCCACCGAGTTCCGTCCCGGTCACCGAGGGCGCACCGAACGGCGGTCACCGCCTCGTCGGGCGATACGACAACGACCACTCCAGCCTCCCCGGCGCACGCTTGCTAGCGTCAGCGTACGAAGGGGATTCCTGAGATCCGTCCAGCGCCGGAGGAGAACAGCCGTGAGTACACCCGTGAAGGTCGCCGTCACCGGAGCCGCAGGCCAGATCGGCTACAGCTTGTTGTTCCGGATCGCCAGTGGGTCGCTGCTCGGACCGGACACGCCGGTGGAGCTCCGCCTGCTGGAAATCACGCCGGCCCTGAAGAGCCTCGAGGGGGTGGTGATGGAGCTCGACGACTGCGCGTTCCCGCTGCTCAGCCGCGTCGAGATCGGCGACGACCCGAATACGGTGTTCGACGGCGTCAACCTGGCGCTCCTGGTCGGAGCCCGTCCCCGGAGCAAGGGCATGGAGCGCGGTGACCTGCTGGAGGCCAACGGGGCGATCTTCAAGCCGCAGGGTCGCGCGCTGAACGATCATGCCGCCGACGACGTGCTCGTTCTGATCACCGGCAACCCCGCCAACACGAACGCTTTGATCACCAAGAGCAACGCCCCCGACATTCCGGCCGAGCGCTTCAACGCCTTGACCCGGCTCGACCACAACCGCGCCCTCGCCCAGCTCGCGGCCAAGACGGACAGCAGCGTGAACGACATCAAGAAGATGACGATCTGGGGCAACCACTCCGCTACTCAGTACCCGGATCTTTTCCACGCGGAGGTGAAGGGCCGCAACGCCGCCGAGCTGATCGACGACCAGGCCTGGATCGAGGACACCTTCCTCCCCACTGTGCAGCAGCGCGGCGCCGCCATCATCGAAGCCCGTGGCGCCAGTTCAGCGGCCAGTGCCGCCAACGCCACCGTCGACCACATGCGCGACTGGGTGCTCGGTACGCCGGACGGCGACTGGGTCTCGATGTCGGTACCGTCCGACGGCTCGTACGGGGTGCCGGAGGGACTCATCTCCTCCTTCCCGTGTACGACGGCCGGCCGGTCGTACGAGATCGTCCAGGGGCTGGAGATCGACGACTTCTCTCGGGGCAAGATCGACGCCAGCACCTCCGAACTGGACGAGGAGCGCGAGGCCGTGCGCTCCCTCGGCCTGATCGCCTGACTTCCACCCCAGGCACGCTGCGAGAAGTCGAGGACGCGACCCACTACGATCCGTTTCACCGGGACAGCACCGGTGACGAGGTATCACGCGACGGTTCCGGGGATCTGACGTAGCAAATGCCACCTCCACAGCTACTACAGTTCCCATACCGGTTGGGAGTTGCTTGCGCAGTGGTGGAGCCATCCGATCACACCATCGCTGAATTGGTGCACGCCGCAGTCCAAGGCGAGAAGGACGCCTGGGATGAACTGGTCGTACGCTTCAACCCGCTCGTCATGTCGGTCGCCGCCCGCTACCGGATGAGTGAGCAGGATGCGGCGGACGTATCACAGACCGTGTGGCTGCGTCTTATTCAGCATCTGTCCTCGCTGCGCGAACCGGCCGCGCTGCCTGGCTGGATCGTCACCACCACCCGGAACGAGTGCCTGCGGGTGCTGCGGATCCGGCAGCGGACCGCGTCCTTCGATCCGTTGCTCGATCCACCGCGCAGTCGAGGGCCGGCCGCTGAAGATAACGACATCGGCGACGAACTGATGCGAAACGAACGACATGAGGCTCTGCTGGTCGCATTCGCCGAACTGAACCCGCGGCATCGAGAGCTGTTGACCCTGCTGCTGCAGGATCCACCGGTCAGCTACACCGACATCAGCGACCGACTGGGAATCCCCGTCGGGGCGATCGGACCCACCCGGGCCCGCGCGCTGCAACGGCTTCGACGCAGTCCGTCCTTGGCCGCCCTCTTGACCGCCGAAAGCCCCGGCTAGAACCACAGGAAGAAACAGAATCGCGATGACCGAACACGATGGCCGAATCAACGAGGACAAGGAGGTGAACGCCATGGACACGACCCCGCTGGATCCCGCGTTGCGGGCGAACGACGATGCGCTCCTCGCCGCCCTCGGTGAGGCCCTCGCCCGCGCCCGCCATCCCCGGCAGGACGAGCTGATCGCCAAGGGTCAAGACGCCTTCTCGTTCGCCGCCATCACCGACGAGCTCGCCGCGCTGGTCTTCGACTCCCTCTGGGAGGACAAACTGGAAAGTGCCAGTCGGGCGACGGTGATTGCGACGAGGACCCTGGCCTTCGAGTCGGACGACCTCTCGCTCGAGATCGAGATCTCCGACGACGGGGTCGTGGGTCAGGTCAGCCCACCCGGACCGGCCGAGGTCGTGGCCGAGCGGCCGGACGGCCGGCGCAGCACGGTTCACACCGATGAACTGGGGTCCTTCACACTGCACGCTCCGGGCTCTGGGCCGCTGCGGTTCCGGCTGCGCCGCGATGCGTCGACCGCGGTCACCGACTGGATCAACATCACGGCCTGACCGCGATCGACGACCCGCTATCCGCCTCCACCAGGACCGCTGAAGGATCCGCACTGCGATAGCCTCAGAAACTCATCAGGGATTGACTGCCGGATTGACTGCCGCGCACGGTTCGCACGCGGAGGAAGCGTTGCCAGATGGATCAACCGGACGCCGCGCGGCCTGTTCTCCTGCCTCGCGCGCCGACGGAGTCCGTGACCGCGTTGATCCAGCACCCGGATCAGCCCGACCTGACCGAACGGGCGCGGGCACTCTACGCACACGTCGTGGCCGATCCGCAGGGTTTCGGGTCGCAGGCCGCCCAGATCGCCTCGGAGGCCCGAGCGGCGAACATGCCGACCGCCCTCGTGCCCGCTCTCCGAGCCCAGGCCTGGGTCGAACGGTCTCGGTTGGACAACCGGCAAGCCAAGGAATTGCTGGACGAAGCGGTCCGCCTCGCTCGTCGGCATCATCTGGACGGCGAGTTGCACGAGGTCTTGCTCACCCGAGCGGCGGTGAACCACGAACTGGGTCGGCTGATCCCCGCCCAGCATGACCTGGACGCGGCCGCCAAGCTGAGTCCCAGTCGCGGGGCTCCCGAACTGACCTTCCAACAAGCGGTGCTCTACCAGAGTCTTGGCCAGCTGTCCCGGGCGGGCGTCAGCTACCGACGCATCATCAACGACTCGGGCGCGTCCGCGGTCGTCAAAGCCAAGGCGGCCAACAACTACGCGATCATTCAGTCCCAACTCGGTCACCCGGATGACGCACTTCGGCTGGTCGATCTCGGGGCCTCATTCCCCGATGTGGGCCCGCATCAGACCGCTGTGCTCTCTTCGACGCGGGCCTGGATCAGCACCCAGACGGGTCGGCTCACCCAGGGACTGGAGGAGTTCGACGAAGCGGCGCGGCTGCACACGGTGGCCGGTCTACCGCTCGCCGAGCACTATCTCGAGTACGTCGATGCCCTGACCGACCTGCGGTTGTTGCCGGAGGCCTACGCGATGGCCGTGCAGGCGGCCGACGAGCTGGAGCGTCACGGAGTCGACCTGATGACCGGCGAAGGTCTGCTCCGGGTGGCGCGGCTGGCCGCGCTGCTGGGCGAGAGCGAGGCCGCCACCCGTGCCGCGCAGCGCGCACATGACCGCTTCACCCAGCAGCGTCGAATCCCCTGGCGCGTCCGGGCCGACGTGATCATCGGGGAAGTCCAGTACCGGTCCGGAGACGCCTCGCCGGCCACGTTGACGACCGTCCGGCGCGCCGCTGCGACCCTCGAGCAGCTGCGGTTGCCCTCGTACGCAATCGATGCTCATCTGATTGCCGGGCGGATCGCCCTCCGGCTGGGTCGGCGCAAACCGGCCCTGGAGAACCTCAACCGCGCGGCGGCACTCGGCCGTTCCGCGCCTGTCCTGCTCCGCCTGAAGGCTCATGTGGCCCGCTCCCTGGCCACCGCCGAGTCCGACCGCACCCGCCTGCGACACTGTCGGGCCGGCCTCGATGATCTTGCCCAGCACCGGGCCGCCTTCGCTTCGCTCGAGTTGCGGGTCCGCGCCTCCGGTCATGGCGCCGAACTCGGCCAGCTCGGGCTGGAGGCCTTGATGAGGCACGGGCGTCCGGCCCAGATACTGGCCTGGCTGGAACGGACCCGGGCCGCAGCCCTGGTCGCCGTCGAGCCGACGGTCGAGGTCGGCATCGACGACGAACTCGCCGAACTCCGGGTCGTCCAGGAGGAGATCGTCGAGGCGCAACGCGTAGGCGACGGCGACTCCTGGGACCAGCTGGCTCGGCAGCGCAAGATCGAGGAGGAGATCCGGCGCCGCACCTGGAGCAGCTCCGGAGATCTGCGCGAGGCGCATCGCCCGCTGAGCATGGCCGACCTGCGGCGGCAGCTCGGTGATCGGGTCTTGATCGAGTACGCCGTCCTGGACGACCGGGTCATCGCCGTCGTGCTGGACCGGCAACGCACGCGGGTGCTACCGCTCGGAGCCGTGGCCGAGGTCCGGCGATGCGTCGAGGTGCTGCTGTTCGGCTTGCGTCGGTTGACCCGCCCCGCCCGGTCGCAGGCGGCTGCCGACGCAGCCCGGGCGAGTGTGGACCATGCGCTCGTCGCCCTCTATGATCAGCTCCTCCGACCCGTGGGTCTGGCGGACGACCAACCGGTCGTGGTCAGCCCGACAACGAGTCTCCGACGCGTGCCCTGGTCGGCGTTGCACCGCGCGCCGGTATTCGTGGTGCCCGCGGCCTCGTTCTGGGAACGCACGTCCCGGCCGCGGAGGAGCACCGACGAGGTGCTGCTCGTGGCCGGGCGGGACCTGCCCGGCGCCGTCGAGGAAGTGACCCTGCTGCGTGACCTGTACGCCTCCCCGACGGTGCTTCTCCCCCCGGCGTCGACCATCGAAGCGGTGCTGCCTCCGTTGGCGACAGCCGACGTCGCCCACATCGCCTGTCACGGCCGCCTGCGGGCGGACAACCCGGCCTTCTCTGGCCTACAGCTGCAGGATGGGCTCCTCACCTTGCACGAGATGAGCATCCGAGGCGTCGCACCGTACCGCATGATCTTGGCGTCCTGCGATTCGGCGGTCGAGACGGCGTACGAAGGCAACGAGGTGCTGGGTTTCGTCAGCGCTTTACTCGCCCGTGGCACCTGCGGTCTGGTGGCCAGCGTCGTGTTGGTGCCCGACGCGGCTTCGGTGCCGCTGATGCAAGGCCTGCATCAGCGAGTCCGTGCTGGACAAACCCTCGGGGAAGCGCTGTCTGCGGCCCGCGCGGAGCTAGACCTCGACGATCAGCGTGAATTCGTCAATTGGTGTGCGTTCAACGCCTACGGTGCCGCCTGACCGGGCGACCGATTCCCCAACCGAGAGGACCGCAGAATGCCCAACGTCTCACCCGGACGACCCTTCGACTTGGTCGGCGGGGACAGCTATCCTCTGCCGAGGCCGGCCGATCGCACGGCGGCAGAGTTGCAGCGATCAGGTCTGCTCGGAAGCGTGTCCAGCCGGCGCAGGAAGCACCTGGCGATCAACACCAGACTGATCCAGCGGCGCCTGAGGCCGGGCGGGCTGCTCAAGTCGACCGGGGCACGCCTGAAGCAGGTCATCGACGAGACCGGGCAACCACTACTCACCCTCGACGAGATCGTCGTCCGCACCGCTGACCTGGACGGCCGCGACGATGTTTATCGGGTGGCATCCATGCGCGACCTCTTGCGGAACTACAACTTCACCGAGGACCCGGTGGAACAGCTGGACGCCCGCGTCACGCTGCTCTCCAACCCCAAACTGACCACCGGAGAGTTGGCACTCGCGGTCGAGGAGCTTCGGTTGGCCGGCTACCAGGCTTCGCTGAATCAGGTCGAGCCGCTGGGGGCTTACGTGACCAAGGGTGATCCGCGGGAGACCGGACCCGAGCCCACGGAGCGGAGGCCGGTGCGCCCACCCGAGCAAGGGTCGCCCACGCGCCCGATCAAGGTGGCGGTTATTGACACCGGCTTCAGCACCCAGGCCCGGAGTGACCGCTGGCTAGACGGGATCACACCTGACGAAGCCGACATCGACCCGTTGTACGAGGTGGTAGGGGCCGGGGAGGACGGATTGGGTGAGTTCGACTACTGCGCCGGTCACGGCACCTTCGTCGCGGGTGTGGTGCGGCAGGTGGCGCCGACCGCCGACCTGCTCGTTCGGCGGGCGATCGGCCAGGACGGCATCGGGGTGGACGTCGATGTGGCCATCGCCATGCTGGAGGCGTTCGACGCCGGCGCGGACATCATCAACCTCTCGCTCGGCACCGAGACGCCTCACGACCAGCCTCCGGTGGCCACGATGGTGGCCCTGGAGATCATCGGCGAGAGGCTCGCCGCTGATTCTGAGCGCGACGTCGTCGTGGTCGCGGCGGCGGGAAACAACGCCACCTCGCGTCCGGTGTTTCCGGCCGCCTTCAGCGGTATGCCTCAGCTGGGCGTCCCGGTGGTCGCGGTGGCCGGCCTGTCCGTGGATCTGGAGCCGGCCGACTTCTCCTCGCGCGGGTTCTGGATCACCTGCTCGACGACAGCAGAGTGCGTGCTGGCCCCCTTCGTCCGCGGCCGGGAAACCAAGGAGATCGATCGTCACGCTCCAGACGTGTTCACCGGCGAGAACCCGTGGGCGGTTTGGTCGGGTACCTCATTCGCCACCCCGCAGATCAGTGGGGCGATTGCGCGCCGGTGTCAGGAACACGATGAGCGGCCCTCGGACGCGTTGGCCTGGCTCCTTACACAAGGTCCCAAAGTTCCCGATTACGGGACGGTCCTCGAGATCTTGCCGGCACGGTCTGAGGAGTCGAGCAGCTGACGACACGGTGTTCGGGTAATCGCGCCCGGCACACCCGGAATGGCTCAGACTAGAACCATGACTGACAGCGGACCCGATCCGACCGACCCCCGCAGGCCGGCCCCCGACTCGGGGAGCGACCCCTCTTCAGGGCAGCCGACCGGTTGGGAGCGCCCGAGCTCCGACTCGGGCTCGACCGCTGCGGGACCCTCGTCGGCATCCTCGGCTCCGGACTGGCCGGGCTACCCGCCGTCCGGGACGGAGCCGACGCGCCCGCTGCCGCCGGATCAGCCCTACCAGCAGCCCTACCAGCAGCCCTACCAGCCGCCGTATCAGCCGTACGATCCGCAGTCCATGCCGGGCTACGGATCCTCCTCCAGCTATCCGTCGTCGGCCGATGCCCCCCAGAGCCATCCAGAAGCGCCGTCCTCCGGCGGTTACGGCAGTAACCCCTACGAGGTGACCCCCTACCAAGGTGCTTATCCCGGGTACGCCGCGTACGGCCCACCGCCCAACCATCCACAGGCCGTGACGGCTTTCGTGCTGGGCCTGGTCGGGATGGTGGTCTGCACTCCGGTCGGCATCGGCGGCCTTGTGCTGGGAGGACGGGTGCGGAAGGAGATCGACGCCGCCCCCGGCCAGTACAGCGGCCGTGGACTGGCCACCGCCGGGTGGGTGCTGGGCATCATCTCGGTCGTGTTGCTCGTGTTGGCTGTCGTATTCGTGATTATCGGAGTCGCCGTCGGAGCATTCTCCAATTGACCCGGGACCGATAGTCTGCTGAGAACACCTGCAGACAATCCGTCGAGGGCCGAAGGGACGAGGAACGACCATGACCGATCCGTATTCGCCGTCGCCGTCGCAGCCGAACGATCCCTATTCGTCGCCGCCGCCGTCGCAGCCGACCGCACCGAACCAGCCCGCCGCTCCGATGCAGTACGGGCAGAGTTATCCGATGGCTCCGCAAGAGCACCCGCAAGGCACGACCGTGCTGGTGCTCGGTATCGTCGGCATCTTCTTCACCCTGGCCGCCCCCTTCGCCTGGTATCTCGGCAGCAAGGCGCTGAAGGAGATCCGGGCCTCGGGTCAGCATTACAGCAACGAGCAGAACATCAACATCGGGCGCATCCTCGGCATGGTGTTCACGATCCTCGGAATCGTCACGATCGTGTTCTTCCTCATCTTCACGATCATCGTGACGGTGGCCGCCATGAGCAGCGCGGGCTAGGTCCTCGCCAGCAGCGTCTGCACCCGAGGAGCGACCTCGGTCCCGTAAAGCTCGATGCAGGTCATCAGTTGCTCATGGGCCAACGTGCCGTGGCTGTATTTGAGGTCGAATCGGGCCAGGCCCAGGCCTCGGGCCACCGTTGCGATCTTGGTCGCCACCGTTTCCGGGGAACCCACGAACAGCGATCCGTCCGGGCCCGCCTGCAACTCGAACTGATCCCGGGTCAGCGGCGGCCAGCCCCGCTCGCGGCCGATCCTCGTCATCATCACCGAGTAGTGCGGCCACAGTTCGTGCATCGCCTGCTCGTCGCTGGCGGCGACGTACCCGGGTGAGTGCACGCCGACCGGTTGAGCGGGCAACTTCAGCTGGGTCAGCGCCTCGTGGAACAACTGCACGTACGGGGCGAACGCCATCGGCTGCCCACCGATGATGGCCAACATCATCGGCAGCCCGTAGCGAGCGGTTCTGATCACCGATTGAGGGCTACCGCCGACCCCGACCCAGGTTTTCAGCGGCGGCTTCGCGACGGGCGGGTAGACCATCTGCTGGTCGAGCCCGGCCCGAGTCCGGCCACTCCAGGTCACCGGTCGCTGCTCGCGCAGCGCCACGAACAGGTCGAGCTTCTCGGCGAAAAGATCCTCGTAGTCGGCGAGCTGATAGCCGAACAGCGGGAAGGACTCGGTGAACGAGCCGCGTCCCAGGATCACCTCGGCCCGACCGCCGGAGAGGCCGTCGAGAGTTGCGAACCGTTGGAACACACGAACCGGGTCGTCCGAGCTGAGGACGGTCACCGCCGACCCGAGCCGGATCCGCTCCGTCCGCCCCGCGATGGCCGCCAGCACGACGTCCGGCGCGGAGACCGCGAAATCTTCGCGGTGATGCTCTCCGACGCCGATGAACGACAGTCCCACCCGATCGGCCACCACCGCCTGTTCGACCAGGTTGCGGAGCACCTCGCTGTGGCTCAGCCGGCCCCCGTCCGGCCCGACCGTGACGTCACCGAAGGTGTCGATGCCCAGTTCCAGGGGTGCCTCCATCGCGGGTCCTCTCATCGGTTGAGCTCAGCGCCCAGGCGGGATGGCGATGGCCAGGGCGATGATCGCGACCCCGCCGATCGTCAGCGCCGCGATGTCGAAGCCACGGCTCCGAACCTGCAGCAGCCCGACCTCCCGGGCCGGCAGCACGATCCGGATCGCCGCACCCACGAGCAGGGCGCAGCCGATCACCAGTCCACCCAACCGCCAGCTGTCCGGACCGACGACACTGATGACCAATCCGAGCAGGACTCCGGCGCAGACCACGAGCACCGGCCACCAGCGGCCCGTACGTGGGGTGTGAGCCGGTGTGGGAGGGAGGCCGGTCGGCGGAGTCGGAGTTGGCGTCACTCCCGCACCCTCTCCCGTATGACGGCCTCGGCTCGCTCGACCACGTTCGTCAACAGCATCGCCCGGGTCATCGGACCCACCCCGCCGGGCACCGGCGCGACGAACGAGGCCACCTCGTGCACGCTGGAGTCCAGATCTCCGACCAGGCCGTCCTCCGTTCGGGTGATGCCGACGTCGACGCAGACCGCACCGGGCTTGACCATGTCGGCGGTGACCAGACCGGGCCGACCGGCCGCCGCGACGACTACGTCGGCCTGGCGGGTGTGGGCCGCCACGTCGACGGTGCCGGTGTGACACAAGATGACCGTCGCGTTCTCGCTCTTCCGGCTGAGCAGCAGACCGAGCGGGCGGCCGACGGTGGTGCCGCGTCCGATGACGCACACCACCTTTCCAGCCAGGTCGATCCCGTTGCGGCGCAACAGTTCGACCAGCCCCCGTGGCGTGCAGGGCAACGGTCCGGGCTCCCCCAGCACCAGCCGGCCAAGATTCATGGGGTGCAGGCCGTCCGCATCCTTGGCCGGGTCGACCAGGCTCAGGGCCCAGCCGTCGTCGAGCGGACCGGGCAACGGGATCTGCACGAGGAAGCCGGTGCAGGCCGGGTCTGCGTTGAGCTCTTCGATCTTGGCCCTCAGGTCGTCCGGTGATGTTGCTGCGGGCAGCTCCACCTGGATGGAGGCGATCCCCACCTGCTGGCAGTCCCGGTGTTTGCCCGCCACGTACGACCGGCTGCCGGGATCGTCACCGACCAGGACGGTCCCCAGGCCCGGGGTCATCCCGCCCGCAGCCAACACCTTCACCCGCTCCGCGAGATCGGCCTTGATCTGCGCAGCGAGCGCCTTGCCGTCGAGCAGTTTTGCGGTCATGTTCTCTTCCTGGGGGAATCAGTGGTAGAAGTGCCGAGCACCGGTCAGGTACATGGTGACGCCCGCCTGCGCTGCCGCCTCGATCACCTCGGGGTCGCGGACCGAACCGCCCGGCTGCACGATCGCCGCTATTCCGGCGTGGATCAACAGCTCGGGCCCGTCGGCGAACGGGAAGAACGCATCCGATGCGGCCACCGACCCGGCCGCGCGCACACCCGCCCTCGACACCGCGAGCCGACACGAGTCGACCCGGTTCACCTGTCCCATGCCGACTCCGACCGAGGCTCCGTCCCGGGCCAGCAGGATGGCGTTCGACTTGACCGCCCGTACGGCGGCCCAGGCGAATTCGAGGTCGGCCAGCTGCTCGGTGCCGGCCGGTTCGCCGGCGACCAACTTCCAGTGCGCGGCCCTGTCGTGGTCGGCGCCCACCACATCGCGGGACTGGACCAGGACGCCCCCGTCAACGGCTCGGATCTCCAGTCCAGCGCGGGTTCGCGGTGGTTCCACCTCGAGCAGCCGGATGTTCTTCTTCGCCGCGAGGATCGCCACGGCACCCTCCTCGAAGCCGGGGGCGACCACGACTTCGGTGAAGACCTCGGCGATCTGACTCGCCATGGCTGCGCTCACCGGGAGGTTGGCGGCGACGACGCCGCCGAACGCCGACACCGGATCGCAAGCATGCGCCCGTCGATGCGCCTCCGCGATGTCCGCCCCGATCGCGATCCCGCACGGGTTGGCGTGTTTGATGATCGCGACCGCGGGCGCGTCGAAGTCGTACGCCGTCCGCCGGGCGGCGTCCGCGTCGACGTAGTTGTTGTACGACATCTCCTTGCCGTGAATTTGCCGCGCGCCGGCCAGGCCATCGGACTGCTGCTGGTCGCGGTACAGCGCCGCCCGCTGGTGCGGGTTCTCCCCGTAGCGCAGCACCGCCGCCCGTGACCAGGTGGCGCCGGCCCATACCGGAAGCCCGGTGCCCGCCGCCGAGTCGGTCAGCTCCTGTCCCATCCAGGAGGCGACGGCCACGTCGTAACTGGCGGTGTGCGCGAAGGCGGTCGCCGCCAAGCCCTGCCGCTCCGCCAGGGTGAAGCCGCCGGCGCCGAGCGCCTGGCGCAGCGTCGGGTACTGCGCGGGCGAGGTGATGACCGCGACGCAGGCGTGGTTCTTGGCCGCGCCCCGGACCATCGCCGGCCCGCCGATGTCGATCTGATCGACGCATTCGTCGGGGCTGGCCCCGGAGGCCACCGTGTCGCGGAACGGGTACAGATTGCTGATCAGCAACTCGAACGGGCCGATGCCCAGCGCTCTCAGCTGAGCCACGTGCGAGTCCAGCCGGAGGTCGGCGAGCAGACCGGCGTGAATGTGGGGATGCAGGGTCTTGACCCGCCCGTCCAGGCACTCGGCGAAGCCCGTCACCTGCTCGACCGGCGTCACCGGCAGTCCGGCCTCGACCAGGGTGCGCGCGGTCGATCCGGTCGAGACCAGTTCGACCCCGGCGTCGACCAGCAGCGCACCGATCTGGGTGAGATCGCTCTTGTCGTACACCGAGACCAGCGCCCGCCGGATCCGCCGGCGACCAAGATCAGCATCGAGTGCGTCCGGCCCGGGTTCGGTTCTGGCTTCGGTCATCGGCTCCGTACCTGCTTCCGTCATGATTCCCAGCGCACCTTTCGGTCGATGACCCGCCACGTATGCGTGGCGAGCCGGTGGACGGTCGCGACGAGGAGCTCCCGCTCGGCGACCTTGATCCGCTCGTGCAGCACCTCGACGGTGTCGGAGTCGATGACCGGCACGGCCACCTGGTCGATGATCACCCCGGTGTCGACTCCGGCGTCGACCATGATCACGGTTGCTCCGGTGATCTTGACGCCGTACGCCAGGGCGTCGCGGGGTCCGTGCATGCCGGGGAAGGAAGGCAGCAGGGCCGGGTGGGTGTTCAGCGTCCGGCCCCCGAAGCGCTCGAGAAAGGCGGGTCCGAGCAGCCGCATGAAACCGGCGCAGATCACGAGGTCTGGTTGATGCCCGCCAACAGCGTCCGCGAGCTGCCGATCCCACGCCGAGCGATCCGCGACCGCATCCACCGGGTGCACGAAGACCGGTAAGCCAACGGCTCGCGCCCGCTCCAGGCCGGCGATCCCGTCCCGGTCGGAGCCGACCGCGACCACGGTGGCTCCGTATCCGGCTTCGTATCTTTCGTCGGCGCTCGCGTCCAGCAGGGCCTGCAGCAGCGTACCCGTGCCCGAGATCAACACCACCAATCGCAGCGGGTGCACGGATGGACGGGCGGAATGGGTCGTCGGTGCCGGCGTCGAGAGAGAGGCGTCCGGCACGACGACCACCCTATCCGCGTGCCCGGCACCACGATCTCATCCGACCGCGCGGCGGATGACCTCGAGGTGCCCGTACCGACACGGCCATGGCTTGCTTGGTCAGCTGAGCCCGCTCGGCCAGCCCGCTGACCGTCGTGCTTGTGTCGTCGAGGTTCCGGGCGGACCGATGGAGAACTCTCCGGGCCGCGGTCGCGCTGGCCCCAGAGGGCGATCGAACATCGCCGACGTGTTGGCACTGGCCCAGCAGAACGACATCGAGATGTTGGGTCCCATCCCCGACCGCTCGGCGGGGCGGCAGGCGCATGCATCGACGGCCGACCCGCTGGGCCGAGCGATCAGGCCCGCCGCCGCGCCTGCCTGTGGCGTCGGATGAGCCGCACCAATCCCAGAACCAGGCCGGTTGCCATGCCCGACAGTCCCATGGTGGTGACCGCCAGCACGAGCAGTGGCAGCATCCGCGGACCCAGGTCGATCAAGCGGGCGATCCCCAGGTCACCGCCGCTGAGCCAGGCCAGTCCGGTGAAGGTGGCACCGGCCAGCACTCCGGCCAACCCGCCGACCAAGCTGGTTTCGTCGAACCGAGCCGCCCGCCGGCCCACGACCACCACGGCCGCGGCTACCGCACCGGCGAGCACTCCCCCCGCCAGCCACCACAGGTGACTGCCGTCCGCCGACCCGGCCGGCCCCACCACCGGTAAGGCGCCGAAGATCGGTACCGCCGGGAGCAATCCCACCTCGGTGCCGGCCGGGGCGACCAACGATGCGTGACCCATGCTGAAGCCGGCGCCGAGGGTGTAGCAGGCGGCCCAGACGATCAGGTTGGGGGCGAACGCCAACTGCAGGGCCAGCAAGGCGATGTTGCCCGCCAATCCCGCGTCCAAGGTCTGCACCAGCCGTTCGATCCGGCCGAGCTGCTGGACGGCGGCGGTGACGAGTGCGGCCGCCCCGACCGACGCCATCACCAGCTGGGCGGCCAGTACCGCCCGCGGCAGCGTCCTCGACCAGGCGGGCCAGCGGTCGAGCGGCCGGCAGTCCAGGGCGCGACCGGCTCCCCAAGCCGCCGTCGCCGCGACCACCGCGCTCATCACCGCGGCACTGCGGACCGCGGCGAAGGGATGCCCGAGCAGCAACGCGGTGGCCATCAACGGGGCCAGGTAGGCGACGGTCATCACCACGGCGACACTCAACACGGCCGAGCCGCTGCCGGACGGGAGGGGCCGAGCCGCGAAGCCGGCACAACGAACGATCAAGAACCCGATCACCAGCACGAAACCCCAGGGGACGAGCGTCAGCGTGAGACCGCCGACTTGACTGCCGCCGCCGTTCGCCAGTAACCACAGCTCAGTCCCGACACCGAGCGCTTCACCGAGGGTTCCCGGTTCGGAGGTGACCCAGCCGACGACCGCCAGACCGGCGACGAGGACCCAGCCGGCCAGGGCTGTGACCACGGCGCCGCCGGCCGCCGCCAACAACCAGCTCCAACCCGGCAGCTCTCCGACCGGACCCGGGTCGGGGCGATCATCGGTGGGCACGGTGGCCCGGAGCGACAATCGGGTGGACAATCGCGACCGGATCTGGCGGGGTGAGAGCAGGGAAGCCATGGCCAGTCCATGCTCGCCGGGGCCGCAGCGCGCATCGTGCAGACACGCCCGAAGCGGGTAAAGTCATCTCTCGTCTGTGCCTGTCCGCACCGCCGGAAGGCAGACCTGAGCAGTAGGAGCGCCCGCACGATGGTTGACGAGAACCAGGGGTCCTCCCGTCCTCGGCGAGCCAATCGGGACGAGCCCGCCGAGCCGGAGGCTTCCCCCGTACCGCCCATCGGCGACCCCCAGGGACCCGATACAGCGGTCGACTTCGGTGAGGACGCACCCAAGCCGCTGTACCGGGACGAGGCCCGGTCGCCGGCGATCGACCCGAAGGACGAGACCACCGTACGGGCGGCTGGGGCGAACGACGAGACGCAGATCCTCAGCCGGGCCCGCGCGAGGGCTCGGAGCGGACCCCGCGGGCCCAACCGGCGCGCCCGTGACGAGGATTCGACCACCATCCTGCCCCGGACCGCGACCGGTTCGCGGGTGCAGCGCGTCGAGGAAGACCTGCTCGACGACGACGAGCGCACGCCGGGGGAACGGAAGAGGCTCGGTCTGCTGATCGGTGTGGTCGCCGCTGTCGTCGTCCTGGGTCTGGCCATCGGGTACACGGTGCTGAGTCTGACCCGCGAGTCGGCCGCCCCAGGAGTGGCGCCCAGCGTGCCGACCGACACCGACCCCACCGGCGGCGGCAGCACAGCCCCGACGGAGCCGGAGCCGAGTGCGCTGCTGACCGACGCCTCCCTGTTGACCCCGCAGATCGCCGCCAAAATCAACGGTGACCGGACGTGGAAGGTCGCCCTGACCCAGAAGGGCCAGTCGGCCGAGTCGCCGCAGCCGGCCTGCCTCGGTGGTGATCCGGTGGAGGGCCAGCCCATCCCCTCCCAAAGCGTGCTGCGGGTGCTGAACAGCACTGGCAAGAACCCGCCGGCCGTGCTGCAACAGGCCGACGCGTACGCCAGTCCCGAGGAAGCCGCCCAGGCGTACGCAGTGGCGGCGAAAACACTGGGCGGGTGCACCATGGCCGCGACCTACATCACTTCCGGCGCTGCGGTGACCGGACTCGGTGATCAATCGCTCGGCGTGGTCCTCAATGTGGCCGACGGCAGCACCTCCGAATTCCGGACGGTGATCCTCAGCCGTACGGGTCGGGTGTTGGACATCGTCGACGCCGCGCAGCCCGCCCAGGCGGTCGGGGTCGACAAGGTCGCACTCGCCACCGCGGACGTGGTCAACACCCAGTGCCAGGCCGCAGCGGGCCGCTGTGCGAGCGGCGTCCGGACCAAAGCCGCACCGCCTCCGGTCGGCGGTGACGCGCCCGGCTTCCTCGCGACCGCCGATCTTCCGCCGGTCGGACGTCCGGCGGCCAGCTGGGTGGGGAACAAGCCGGCCACGCCCGAGAGCGACGCACTCAAGGGCAGCGGCTGCGAACGGGTCGATTGGGCCCGACAGGCGGCGACCACCCGGTCCTGGCGCACCTACCTGTTGCAGGACAGCACCAGCAAATTCGGTCTCGACGAGGTCATCCTGACCCAGAAGAGTCCGGCCGACGCCACCAAGCTGGTCGAGAAAGTGCGGACCGACTGGGCCGACTGCGCCAAGCGGCGGCTGAACGCCGCGGTGCAGAAACCCGGCCGGTTCTCCGACACGGGGGCCCAGAACACCCCGATCGTCGGCTGGACGACCACGGTCACCCAGAAGGCCGGCAACACCACCAGCATGTTCCGCGTCGGCATCGCCGCCGCCGGCCCGAAGGTGATCTTCACCTTCTTGAATCCGCAGGACAAGCTCGACCTGAGCGGCTCCCAGTTCGCCCAGGTCACCGCCCGTGCGGGCCAACGCGCCACCCAGGTCAGGTAGCGCCCGTTCCGCGGCGCCTCAGCGAGGCGGAGAACTCGGCGGACCAGTCCGAGGGCGACAAGAGCCCGGAACGGCGCGCCGACGGACTCGTGGTCGGTGATGGTGCCGTCGGCCACCAAGGCGAGAGCGGACCGTCCGCCCGGACGTCGCCGCGAGGTCAGACCCGCGTTCAGCCAGGAGACTCAGAGCGATGTCATCACCTGGCGCATCAGCTCCGCGGTCTCGCTCGGCGTCTTGCCGACCTTGACCCCGGCAGCCTCGAGGGCTTCCTTCTTGGCCGCCGCAGTGCCCGACGAGCCCGACACGATCGCGCCCGCGTGACCCATGGTCTTGCCTTCGGGCGCCGTGAAGCCCGCCACATAGCCCACCACCGGCTTGGTCACGTTGGCCGAGATGAAATCGGCCGCCCGCTCCTCCGCGTCACCACCGATCTCACCGATCATCACGATCGCGTCGGTTTCCGGATCGTCCTGGAAGGCCTGCAGCGCGTCGATGTGGGTGGTGCCGATCACCGGATCGCCGCCGATGCCCACCGCCGACGAGAAGCCGATGTCCCGCAACTCGTACATCATCTGGTACGTCAACGTGCCCGACTTCGACACCAGACCGATCCTGCCGGCTTTGGTGATGTCGGCCGGGATGATGCCGGCGTTCGACTGACCGGGTGAAATCAAACCCGGGCAGTTCGGTCCGATCAGCCGGGTCTGCGACCCCTGGGCGAGGGTGAAGAATTCGGCGGTGTCCTTGACCGGGACACCCTCGGTGATCACGACCGCCAACGGGATCTCGGCCTCGATCGCCTCCACCACCGCCGCCTTGGTGAATTTCGCGGGTACGAAGATCACGGTGACATTCGCGCCCGTCCGGGTCACGGCCTCACCGACGGAGTCGAAGACCGGCACGGAGGTCGCGTCGAAATCGACCGACTGCCCGCCCTTGCCCGGTGTCACACCGCCGACGATCTGGGTGCCGGAAGCCAACATCCGCGCCGTGTGCTTGCGACCTTCGGATCCCGTCATGCCCTGCACGATCACCCGAGAATCGGAATTCAAAAAGATAGCCATCAGTCCCGCCTCTCAGTTCGCCGTGGCCGCAGTGGTCACCGCGACGTCCGAGCTTGCCAGTTCGGCCGCCCGGCGGGCCGCCCCGTCCATGGTGTCGACCTGTTCGAGGCCGGAGAGGTTCGCGTCGGTGAGGATCCGGCGTCCTTCGTCGGCGTTGTTGCCGTCCAGCCGTACGACGAGCGGTACGTCGACGTGCTCGTCCCGGCTGGCCAACAACGCAAACGCCTGCACGATGCCGTTGGCCACCGCGTCGCAGGCGGTGATCCCCCCGAACACGTTCACGAACACACTCTTCACCTGCGGGTCGGAGATGATGATCTCCAGCCCGTTGGCCATCACCTCGGCACTGGCTCCGCCCCCGATGTCGAGGAAGTTCGCGGGTCTGGGGCTGCCGGGAAACTCCTCCCCTGCGTACGCCACCACGTCGAGGGTGCTCATCACCAGGCCGGCGCCGTTGCCGATGATCCCGACGCTACCGTCGAGCTTGACGTAGTTGAGGCCCTTGGCCTTGGCCGCAGCCTCCAGCGGATCCTCCGCCGACTTGTCCTCCAGCGCCTCGTGCTCCGGATGCCGGAAATCGGCGTTTCCGTCGAGGGTGACCTTGCCGTCCAAGGCGACGATGGAGCCGTCGCCGGTCTTGACCAACGGATTGACCTCGACCAGGGTCGCGTCCTCGTCCTGGTACAGCCTGCCCAGCCCCTGAAGCACCCGGGCCAGCTCGGCCTGGTCCGCCTCGGGGAAGCCGGCGGCCTCGACGATCTCCTTCGCCTTGGCCCCGTCCAGTCCGGCGACCGGGTCCACGGGGATGCGGGCCAGCGCCTCGGGGCGTTCGACGGCCAGGGTCTCGATGTCCATGCCGCCTTCTTTGGAGCACATCGCCAGGTACTGCCGGTTGGCCCGATCGAGCAGCAGGGAGAAGTAGTACTCCTCGGCGATGTCGGCGCCTTCGGCCACCATGACGATCTTGACCTCGTGCCCCTTGATGTCCAAGCCCAAGATCTCCGCCGCGCGCTCCGCCGCCTCCTCGGGTGACTTCGCGATCTTGACCCCGCCGGCCTTGCCGCGGCCGCCGGTCTTGACCTGTGCCTTGACCACCACGACCGGCGTGCCGATCTGTTCGGCGGCGGCCCGGGCTTCTTCGGGCGTGGTGGCGGTGATCCCTCGCAGGACGGGCACTCCGTGGGCCTCGAACATGTCGCGCGCTTGGTACTCGTACAGATCCACAGTTCCTCCAGGCTCGGCGGTCCGACCTCGTTACCGTTGGGAGCATCGGGCGCGCTGCGCCGGTCGGCCCGCGGCAATGTGGGCGGTTCAAGACGGTCACGAGCCTAGTGCTCGGGACCGGACCCCGGACCCGCAGGTCAGCTCAGGGCCCGGCCGCGTACGTTGCTGCGGACCCAGTCCACGATGTCGGACATGGTCGCTCCCGGGGTGAAGACTTGCGAGACCCCGATCTCGGCCAGCGCTCGACGGTCCGCCTCCGGGATGATCCCGCCGCCGAACACCACGATGTCCTCCGCCTCGTTCTCGGCGAGCAGCTCGACCACTCTGCGGAACAAGGTCATGTGGGCCCCGGAGAGCACGGACAAGCCGATCGCGTCGGCGTCCTCGGCCAATGCGGTCTGCACGATCTGGTCCGGCGTCTGATGAAGCCCGGTGTAGATGACCTCCATGCCGGCGTCCCGCAACGCCCGCGCCACCACTTTGGCACCACGATCATGGCCGTCGAGGCCGGGCTTGGCCACCACGATCCGCAGCGGCGGTGGGTCCGAAGGCACGAAGCGAGCATATCCAACCCCGCTCGGCGCACCCGCCCCAGAGCTACCATCAGGTCGTGCTCAGCGTCGGCATCGGGGGGGTCTCTCGGGTGCTGACGCGTGACGTCCCGCGCGTCGCTTCCGGCGTTGTTCTGGAGGCGGGCTGGGTCACCGCTCATCTACTGATGTACCCACTCGGGCTCGTGGCTGAGCCGGTGACCCGCCGTGGACGGCGGCATGATCTCCGCGGCCTCAATCCCCACCAGCGAGGATTGGTGCACTACGCCGTCGACGCCGCGGCCACCCCGATTCTCTTCGTCCACGGCATCATCGACAACCACTCCATCTTCGCTCTGCTGGAGCGGGCCCTGCGTCGCCGCGGCTTCTCGGACCTGTCGTCGTTCGACTACGGCCTGCTGACCACCGACGTCCGCCGAGCCGCCGAGGACTTGGCCGCCGCGGTCGAGCGGCTCAGCGCCGAGTCCGGCTACGAACGCGTCCACGTCGTGGGCCACTCCCTGGGCGGCTTGATCGCCCGGTACTACGTCCAACGGATGGGGGGGCACGAGCGGGTCCGGACGTTGGTCACGCTGGGTACTCCGCACCGGGGGACCGAGTTGGCCCGCGTCGGGCAACTGTTGCCCCTGGTTCGACAATTGAGGCCCGACTCGGATCTCGTTTCGGAGTTGGCCGAACCGTCACCGAACTGCACGACCCGCTTCGTCGCCTTCTACAGCGATCTCGACCAGCTGATCGTGCCGAGTCGCAACGCGCGGATCGAGCATGGAGATCTCGACGTCCGCAACGTGGCCATCCGCGGGGTCGGTCACTTCTCTCTGCCCAACAACCGAGACATCGCTTTTCAGATCGCATCCGTGTTGAACGATCTCGATCCGGATCGGCCCCCCGCAGGACCCTCCCGCTCGTAGGGGGTGGCCTCGAGTGACTTCGCGACGCCCGAGATCGCCGATCGCGAGCACCTCCCGTGGACGAGTTTGAGGTTTCGGTTATCAGTCCGTTATCTTTCTCGGAGCGTCGGCGCGGTCTGAAGGTCGACGTACGGATGGTCGAGTTGCGTCTCGGGGGGCCCTTCCCCCTCCTTCGGGCCAACAGTCGCGGTCGCGCGAGTGGCCAGGCAGCCATGAGGGAAGCGGAAGAGGAGAAAAGTACGTGGCATCGCAGCCGTCCGGGCGCACGCCTAAGACGTTGATCTCCGACCTCGAGCCCGAGGATCGGCGAGGCTGGCTTTCCCACGGCATCGCGGCTCTGGCCATCTCGGGCCTGGGGCTTGCCGTCGCCGCCTCCGTCTCCTTGACCACCCGGGCCGAGACCACCACGGTCGACGCACCGCCGACCACCGTCTCCGGCGCTGTCACCCCGCAGACCTCGGGACCGACCCTGCCGGGCCAGAACCCCGCCACGGTGAAGAGCGACGCGGCCACCGACGCCTCGCCCGCGCTGGAAGCATTCTCCCGGCGGGCCGCCGAGAGCGAGGAAGCATCGCGGGACTCCGTCCGGACCGCCATCGTCGAGGAGCGGGCTGCCCAGCGCTCCGAGGACCTGACCGAGTCAGCGGAAATCATCTCCCGCGAAGCCGTCGAGCGCGGTAACACCGCGCGGCGGCAGGAGTTGGCGGCGGCCGATCGGGCGCGACGGGTTGCGGCCGTGAAGGCGGCTCAGGAGCGGACCCGAAGGGCGATCCGGGCGCGCGTGACGGCTGAAGTTCAGCGCGAGCTGGCCGAGAAGGCACGAGAGGCAAGGGAAAGAGCGGCCAGGGAGAGGGCCGCCAACAACGACTCTTCTGGGTCTTCGTCCGCCGGAAACTCCGAACGCAACGAATCCGAGAACAACAACTCGAACAACTCAGGCAACAACAATTCCGGCAACAACAATTCCGGCAACAACAATTCCGGCAACAACAATTCCGGCAACAACTCGAACAACAATTCCGGCGGCGGTTCGTCTGGCGGCGGTGCGCGATCCCCCGTCCCCGGCGCGATCGTGGGTGCGAGTTTCGGGGCGACCGGCGCCTGGGCTCGGTATCACACCGGGCTGGACTTTCGGGCCGGCTTCGGAACTCCGATCCGCGCCGTCACCTCTGGAGTGGTCGTCTACGCCGGCAACAAGGGCAACTGGGCCGGCAACCACGTGGCGGTACGGCACGCCGGTGGTTACACCAGCATGTCATCGCACATGCAGTCCATCGCCGTATCCGCCGGACAGTCGGTGTCGGCCGGCCAGGTCATCGGTCACGTCGGCTCGACGGGCCGATCCTTCGGCGCCCACCTGCACTTCGAGATCTATCCACCCGGGGTCCAGCCCGGGGACGTCTACTCCGCCATAAACCCGATTCCGTGGCTGCGGGCGCGGGGCGTCGACACCAACTGACGACCAATTCAACGGGCCGGATTGCATACCCGGTCGCGGGTCATTGTGGCGGTTGACGGCTTGTGTGACTGATCACATTTGGCCCCTATGGTTTGGGAACGTTGTTACCAATCCGTTATTGTCGAGATTGAGTCCACCGCTCAGCTTGACTGGCGGGCTTCTGGCTGCCCGGTGTTCGTACCGGGGGTACGGCCTCGAAGTTGAGACCAATCCCCTGTAGTCGACCGAAAGCGCAATCCCCCATGCCACGACCTCTGCTTTTGCCTGCCCTGAAGCGGCCGGCATCTGACGATGCCCCCGATCAGCGGACGCTGGCCCGTCGGGCGCAGCTCGACCGGCCGTTGCGCGCCCGCCGTTGGCTGCGCTCTGGAGTTGCCGTTCTCGCGGTGTCGGTGCTCGGCGTCGGCACTGCCAGCTCGGTGGTCCTGACCGGTCGGGCCGAGAGGCCCCTGACCGTGACCCCGACCGCGCCGCAGGTCGAGGTCTCCATCGTGCCAGGAGTGAAGCAGCCCGCCGCCTTCGCACGGGCCGCCAAGGCCACCGCTCGCCCGAGCGCCGGGTCGACGGCTGCCGCCCCACAGCGGGCAAGTCGCGCCGCGAGCCGTCCCGCCCTGAACCGACGACCCACCAGCACCGCCACCGCGGTGCAGGCCCGGGCCAAGGCGCTCCAGGTCCAGGCCGCGGCCGCCAAGAAGCGTGCCGACCAGCTGGCCAAGAAACAGGCGGCGAAAAAGGCGGCCGAGCGTGCCGCGGAACGCGCCCGCCGCAAGGCGCTGCTCGGTGACGGTGATCCGGTGTTACCCGTGGCCGGAGGTCGTACGGCCGCTGGCTTCGGCGCCACCGGAGCCTGGGCCCGGTACCACACGGGCATCGACTACTCCGCCGGCTCTGGCACCAAGGTTCGCGCTCCACGAGCCGGCAAGGTCACGACGTCCGGCAGCGGCAAGGCGAGCGGGTGGGCCGGCACGTACGTCACCATCCGGCATTCCGACGGCACCAGTTCGCTGTACGCCCACCTGTCCAGCACCGAGGTCTCCGACGGACAGCGTGTCAACGCCGGCGACGTGGTGGGCCGGGTCGGCCAGACCGGACGTGCCTTCGGACCGCACCTGCACTTCGAGGTCTATCCGGCCGGCGTCACCCCGGGCGACGTCTATCAGGCCGTCAACCCGTCCAAGTGGCTCCGCAACCTCGGCCTGGACAACTAGGACTATCAGCGCGGGCTAGAGCCGTTCGAGTGGCGCGTGCCGCAGGGATAGCCGCTTGAGCCCGGCGGAGCCGAAGTCGACATCGGCCTTCGCGTCATCGCCGGCACCGGAGGTGGCGACCACCGTGCCCATGCCGAAGGTGGTGTGCAGAACCTTGTCGCCGGCGTTGAGGACAGGGATCTCTCGCTGCTTCGTGCGGGTGCCGAAACCGACCGTGCGACCGCCGGTGGAAGTGCCGGACCCGTCGCCCCGCCAACCCGACGCCGAGCGACTGGTGGCTGAGGTGTTGCGCCAACTAGTGACCGCGCTGGCCAGGCGCCGCCAGTCGATGAGGTGGTCGGGGATCTCGTCCAGGAACCGGCTCGGGGGGTTGTGCTGCGGCGTCCCCCAAGCGGAGCGGACCACGGCTCGACTCAGGTAGAGCCGCTGGCGCGCGCGGGTTATGCCCACGTACGCCAGCCGGCGTTCCTCCTCGAGCTCGCCCGCATCCGACAGGGCCCGTTGGTGCGGGAAGACGCCATCCTCGAACCCGGTCAGGAAGACGGTGTCGAACTCCAATCCCTTGGCCGTGTGCAACGTCATCAACGTGACCACCCCGGCGTCCTCCGCGCCTTGGGTCGGGATCTGGTCGGAGTCGGCGACCAGCGCCACCCGCTCCAGAAAGGCCCCGAGCGACGGATCGGGCTCAGGTGCACCCGCGCCGAGGTCGAACTCCGGGTCGGTGTCCAGGTCCAGCTCGATGGCCAGCGCGCCGTTCGTGGCGACAGCTGGTCCGACCAGCACACCCGTTGCGGGATCCCAGCCGATCAGATCCTCTTGGATCTGGTCGCCGAGGGCCGGCGCCTCGCCGGGCAGCGCCCCGGACACGAACTCTCGAGCCACCGCCACCAGCTCGACCAGATTCTCCAGCCGCGTCTGGTCCTGGGGATCCTCCGAGGCCTGCAACGCCGCGAGGTAGCCGGACCGTTCCAGCACGCTGGTCAGGATCTGGTCCGCGGGAAGGCTCTCAGCGACCATCGCCTCGTGCTCGTCCAGGAGCCCGGTGAACTCCGTCAGCAATCTCGCCGAGCGGCTCGCCAGGCCGCCGATCTCGTTCACCCGGCGCAGTGCCTCACCGAAACTGATCCGTTCCCGCGCCGCCAATTCGGCAACGGCACCCTCGGCGCGATCACCGATCCCGCGCTTGGGCACGTTGAGGATCCGGCGCACGGAGACGTCGTCGGTGCGATTGGCGATGGCCCGCAGGTACGCGATCGCGTCCCGGATCTCCCGACGCTCGTAGAAGCGAACCCCGCCGACCACCTTGTACGGCAGACCGACCCGGATGAAGACCTCCTCGAACGCTCGCGACTGGGCGTTGGTTCGGTAGAAGACGGCCACGTCGCCGTAGCGGCTGGCCCCGGCGTCGCTCAAGCGGTCGATCTCCGAGGCGACGAACTGCGCCTCGTCGTGCTCGGTGTCGGCCACATATCCGACCATCCGTTCCCCGTCACCGGCGTCGGACCACAGGCGCTTCGGCAAACGGGCCTCGTTCTGCTTGATGACGGCGTTCGCCGCATTGAGGATCGTCTGGGTCGACCGGTAGTTCTGCTCCAACATGATCGTCGTCGCGCCCGGGAAGTCGGATTCGAAGTCGTTGATGTTTCGGATGGTCGCGCCGCGGAAGGCGTAGATGGATTGGTCGGAGTCGCCCACCACCATCAGCTCGGGTGGGTCCGTCACGAGTTCGCCCGGCGCCGGTTCGACGTCGGCCGAACACAGTTCCCGGATCAGCGCATACTGCGCGTGGTTGGTGTCTTGGTATTCGTCGACCAGGACGTGCCGGAACCGGCGCCGGTACTGCTCACGCAGGTCCGGGAACGCCTGCAGCAGATGCACCGTCGTCATGATCAAATCGTCGAAGTCGAGTGCGTTGGCGGCGGTCAGGCGGCGCTGGTACTCGACGTAGGCCTGCGCATAAGCCTCATCCGCGCCGGTGTTCGCTCGCTGCCGGGCCGCCTCGTGGTCCACCAGCTCGTTCTTGCACACGGAGACCCAGTTCATGATGGCCCGGACGGGGAAGCGCTTGGGATCCAGGTTCAGGTCGTGCGCCACCAGCTGCATCAGCCGCTTGGAGTCGGCGTCGTCGTAGATGGAGAACGTCCGGGCGATGTTGAACCGGCCGATCTCCGACCGGAGGATCCGGACGCAGGCGGAGTGGAACGTGGACACCCACATCAGCCGCGCCCGGTTGCCGACCAGATCGGTGACTCGGTGCCGCATCTCGGCCGCGGCCTTGTTGGTGAAGGTGATCGCCAGGATGGAACCGGGATGCACCTTCCGCTCTCCCACCAGGTGGGCGATCCGACGGGTCAGCACTCGGGTTTTGCCGGAGCCGGCGCCCGCCACGACCAGCACCGGACCGCCCGCATGGAGCACCGCGGCGCGCTGCGGCGGATTCAGCCCGGCCAGCAGCTCGTCGGCGGTGCGGCGTGATCCCTTTCCGGCCCGAGTGCGGGGCAGGGTGGCCTCCCAGAGTTGATGGTCGGGGTATCCGGGTGCTGCGACAGAGCCCGGATCGAAGGCGGGAGCGCTGCTCATCGGACCCACCCTAGACGCACCCGCCCACAGCACCACACAGCCTCGCCGAGGCCCGCCCGACCTGAGCCGGCGGCAGCGCAATTGGACCACCGCCGGGACGCTTGGGCCATTATCGTGGAGCCATGTGGCTGCGCCGGATCCCCTGGAGCAAGATCATCAAGCGCACGCTGCTCGCCGCCGCGGCCGTGCAGGGCGGCACCTTGGTGACCTTGGTCCTGATCGACCAGTGGCGCAAACGCGGCCGATCGGCCGTGGTCTTCCCCCGGCTCCCACCGCGCTCGGTTACCGCCGGGGGTTCGGAGGTGACGGTCTACACCTATGGCGAGGACCTCTACAACGACATGCTCGGGGCGATCCGGCAGGCCAAGGACGAGATCTTCTTCGAGACCTTCATCTGGAAATCCGACGCCATCGGGCAGTCGTTCAAGCGGGCCCTGATCGAGGCCGCCGACCGCGGGGTCTCGGTGTACGTCGTGTACGACGGGTTCGCCAACCTGGTCGTCCCGCGGCCCTTCTTCACCTTCCCCCGCACGATCCGGGTCCGCCGCCACCCCCTGATCGCCAACGGGCTGATGCCCCGCAACAGCGGCCGGGATCACCGCAAGCTGCTGGTGGTCGACCATGACGCGGCCTTCGTCGGCGGCTACAACATCGGCTCGCTGTACGCGACCGACTGGCGCGACACCCATGCCCGGCTCACCGGCGACATCGTCTGGGACATGCGCAACGCCTTCATCGACTACTGGAACCTTTTCCCCAGCCGCACTCGTCCGGCCCTGCCCGATTCTGGGACGCTGCACTGGCAGTCGGAGATCAGGGTGCATCGCAACATCCCTCGCAATGCGGTGTATCCGATCCGGGGGATGTACCTCGAGGCCATCGACCGGGCCTCGGACCACGTGTATCTCACCCACGCGTACTTCATCCCTGACGTCGACATGCTGAGCGCCCTGATCCGAGCCGCCCGCCGAGGGGTAGATGTCCGGATCATCGTGCCGGCCCGGTCGAACCACATTGTGGCCGACTGGCTGTCTCGCGGGTACTACGGTCAGCTGCTGCGCGGCGGGGTTCGGCTGTTCCTCTACTCCGACGCCATGGTGCACGCGAAGACGGCGACGATCGACGGGCAGTGGTCGACGATCGGCACCGCCAATGTCGACCGGCTGAGCCTCTTCGGGAACTACGAGATCAACATCGAGGTGTACAGCCCGGATGTGGCTCGGCAGATGCAGGAGATCTTCGCCATCGACTCCTCCAACACCGTCGAACTCAGCCTGGCCGAGTGGCGGCGACGGCATGCGATGGCGAAGTTCTCCGAGACGGTGCTGACGCCACTGCGTCCCCTGCTCTGAACTCGCGGTCCACTCGACTGGGCCGGGTCAGGCCTGCCCGAGGGAACCGCGACTCCGTCTCAGACGGAGGCGGGTTCTTCCACGGCCGCCTGTGCGGCCGCGGCGCGCTTGCGGGCCCGGGTCCGCTGGGTGGCGATCGAAAGGCCGATCACGGTGATCAGGAGGATGGCGCCGTAGATGGCGAACCGCGCCGGCGTCTCCACCTCGAACGTCTTCAGCAGGGTCCGGGAGTTCGTGAGCAAGATGATGCCGCCGACGGCGACGCCCAGCACGTGGGCCGGCGCGAAGCGCACCAGTACGGCAGCGATCGGTGCCGCGATGAGGCCACCGATCAGCAGGGCCAGCGCGAAGCCCCAGTTGATGCCGGCCGCCCCGAGACCGATCAAGAAGCCGATGCTGGCCGCCGCGCTGACCGCGAACTCGCTGGTGTCGACCGTGCCGATCACCTTCCGCGGCTCGAGCCGGCCGTCGGCGAGCAGGGCCGGGGTGGCGACGGGCCCCCAACCACCACCACCGGTGGCGTCCACGAAACCGGCGACCAAGCCCAACGGGGCCAGGAACCTGATGGTCAGCGCCTTCTTGAACACCGGCTTGATCCCGATGATGAAGCGAATCAGGATGTAGATGCCGAGCAGCACCAAGAGCGCCGACATCACGGGGGCAGCCGCCTCAGTCGACAGCGAGGACAACACCGTCGCGCCCAGGAACGCGCCGATGGCGCCCGGACCGGCGATCCGCGCGACGACCCGCCAGTCGACGTTGCGCAATCGCCAGTGGGAGATGCCCGAGGCGATGTTCGTCCCCAATTCGGAGATGTGTACGGAGGCGGAAGCTGCCGCCGGGGTCAGCCCGGCCAGTAGCAGAAGCGTCGTCGACGTCACGCCGTAGCCCATGCCGAGGCTGCCGTCGATGAGCTGAGCGCCGAAGCCGACCAGGCCGAGAATGATGAGTTGCCGCATATCCGCACTTCCGTCTGAGTTTCAACTAAACCTAGTGGTCCGCTAGGGATTAGGCAGAAATGCTACCCCGGGTTGCTGACCGGTGCATCCATGGCGTCTCACTATGCAGACGACATGCTCAGTAAGTGAGATCTCAAGTCGCGTCGGGTGAGGTAAGGCGCCCCGGCTGGGCTCAGATCCAGGCCGAGGGATCCGCCACCAGTGTGGACACCGACGTGGGCATCTGGCCGCCGGCAACGTGGGCCAGCGTGACCTTCTCGAGGATGGCCCGCTCCGACGCGCGCAGGGCGATCCACACCTCTTGCAGAGCCGCCGCGGCACCGACATAGGTGAGATCTTCCGGACGACTGCCCCGGACGTTCGCCAGTTCGCCGTCCAGGGCGCGGATCACATCGGCGATGCTGATGTCGCCGGCCGGCCGGGCCAGCCGATACCCGCCATCGGGGCCGCGTTGGCTCCGCAGCAGACCGCCGCGCCGCAGTTCGCCCAGAATGGATTCCAGGTATTTGTTGGGGATCTTCTGCGCCGCGGAGAGTTGTTCGACGGTACGGGGTGCGTCGGCGGCCGCGAGCTCCGCGGCCGCCCGCAGGGCGTAGTCCACCCGGGCCGACAGCCTCACGTCCGGCCCCTCACGCGCGATCGACCGCCGTCATGATCTGACTGTACCCACGGTGCGGGCGGGCTTGGCTGATCAACTCCAGAACACGGCCAGACCGGCGCTGACCAGGGTCAACGCGATGATGATGATCAGGAGTCCGCCCGGAACGGACTGGAACTTCCGGTTCTTGGCCACGAGCACCAGCACGACCAGCATCAGCAGCAGCTTGATCGCGTACGACGGGTAGTTCAGCGGGGCCGGCTGCAGATAGCGCAGGACGACCAGACCGAGCCCACTGATCAGTTGAACCCAGGCCCCGTACAGCATGGCGAGATTCACCTCGGGGGGTGGCCCAGCCCGCAGCTGCGCCAGACAGCCGCCGAGCAGCGCAGCGAAGGCGACCAGGTGGACGAACACCGCGATCTGGTAGCCGAGCGCCATAACGTGACCCTAATGCTGACCCGCCCCGAACCCTGGTTTTGCGCGACGCGATCACGAATCGGTTGCAGAACGTAGGTGAACCGCCCCGAGGTCGATAAGTTTGCTCCATGGGAATTCTCGGCTGGATCATCATCGGTTTGATCATGGGCGCACTGGCCAAGGCCGTGCTCCCCGGTAGGCAAGGGGGCGGCTGGCTGGCCACCCTCCTCCTCGGTGTCGTCGGCGCTATCGTCGGCGGTCTCCTCGGCACCTTGTTCTGGGGTGGACAGGGATTGACCTCGTTCTGGTCACTTCGGACCTGGATTCTGGCTTTCGTGGGCAGCATCATCGTGTTGGCCATCTGGGGAGCCATCAAGTCTCGTAGCGGGTCTCGCGCCGCCTGACTTCTGCAATCCAGCCGCCTCACGCGGGACCAGCAGCACAAGCCCCCTTCCTCCGGAAGGGGGCTTGTGCTTTGCTCTCGATCGTGGCCGGGCCTCAGACCAAGCGGCGGTCGGTGGCCCACCGGGTGAGCTGGTGGCGATTGGACAGCTGCAGCTTCCGCAGCACGCTACTGACGTGTGTCTCCACCGTCTTGATCGAGATGAAGAGTTCCCGCGCCACCTCCTTGTACGCGTAGCCCCGGGCGATCAGCCGCAGCACCTCCCGCTCCCGGACGGACAGCCGATCCAAATCCTCGTCGACGGTCGCGAGATCTATCGCGCCGGAGAAGGCATCCAGCACGAATCCGGCCAGCCGGGGCGAGAACACCGCGTCGCCCTCGGCGACCCGGCGGATGGCGTCGACGAGCTCGACCCCGCTGATGGATTTGGTGACGTAACCGCGGGCGCCGGCCCGGATCACGCCGATCACGTCTTCGGCGGCATCGGAGACCGACAGGGCCAAGAACTTCTGCTCCGCGTTGCGCTCGTGCACCTTCTTGAGCACCTCGATCCCGCCGCCGCCGGGTAGGTGCACGTCGAGCAGAACGACGTCCGGTTGGGTGGCCAACACGACCTTGATCGCGGTGTCGGCGTCTGCCGCTTCCCCCACCACGCTCACGGCCGCACCGATCTCGGCCTTGACGCCGGTCCGGAACATTGCGTGGTCGTCGACCACCACCACGCGGTAGCGGCGGGGACCCGATTCGCTCGGAGTAGGCCCTCCCGCCGGCTGCGATGGCGGGTTCGTCGCCGAGGGCGGCTGCCGGTCGGGAGTCGGCGCGTACCGGTTCGATTCGGTCATCGAGTGATCTCCAGTCGTACTTCGGTGCCGGCCTCGGGGCCGGAACGTATGGTGGCCGATCCGCCGTGGCGACGCATCCGGTCGATGATGCTGCCCTTCACGCCCATCCGATCCTCCCCCACTCCCGCGAGGTCGAACCCGCGGCCCCGGTCGCGGACGAAGACCTCGACCCGGTCGTCGTCGACCTCGGCGTACACGTCGACCTGATCGGCGCCGGAATGCTTGGCGGCGTTCACCATCGCCTCGCGGGCGGCCCTGATCAGCGCCTGCAACGCCTCGTCGGTGTCGCAGTCGCCGACGGTCACCACCTCCACGGGTACGCCGCGCTCGTCCTCGACCTCGGCGGCCGCGGCCAGCAGAGCGGCTTTGAGGGTGGTCTCGGCAGCCTCGTCGCCGTACAACCAACCGCGCAGCTCCCGTTCCTGGCGCCGGGCCAGTTGCTGCACGGCCTTGGGGTCATCGGCCTGGCGCTGGATCAGCGCCAAGGTCTGCAACACCGAGTCGTGCAGGTGAGCCGCCATATCGGCCCGGGCATCGGCCCGAACGCGCTCGGCTCGGGCTTCGTTCAACGCCGCCCGGGACCGGTAGAGCCACGGCGCCAGCACGACGGCCAGCCCGGCGAGGGCCAACACCGTCATCGCCATGACTTCCGGCAGCTGCTGCAGCTGGTTCTGCTGGGCGATGACCAGCCCGAACGCCGCGCCCACCAACCCGAGCCCCACCACGACCCGGACGATCGAGGGCCAGCCGCCGCGGGCCACGAAGGGGGCCAACCACACCTTGCCGCCGGCTTCGGCCCGCCAACGCTTCTGCTGAGCGGTGTCGGCCTGACGCCAGACCAGAGCCGCCCCGGCACAGGCGAAGGCCACCGGCCAGAACAGCTGCTGGCTGATCCCGAGACCGCTGGTCTGCACGATCCACAGCAGTCCGACGCCCAGTGCGCCGAGGGCCACCAGCATTCCCCAGTCGGGCCGCCGCGTCGGCTTGGCCTGTGTGCGCATCCCGCGACGCGTGGCGGCTTCGAGCCCGGGCGCCTGACTGGCGGGTTCGGCCGGCATCAGGAGCCACAACGCTCCGTACGCGATGGCACCGAGGAATTGGACCAGCAACAAGCCGACGAAGCCGATCCGGATCACCATGACCGGCCAGCCCAGATGCCGGGCCAGGCCGGTGCAGACCCCACCGAGCACCGCGCCTTCTGCGACCCGGGTCGCGCGTGGGCGCGTATCGGCCGGCAACGGGGCCGGGGTATCGGTTCCAGGCGACGCAGTGGAGCCGACAGCAGCACTGCCCCGGTCGACATTCGAGGTCACCTGGGGCGGATCAACGGTGGACATGACACCTCCAGCCTCACACGGGATCAAGGTCGCCACCAGCAGGGTCCACCCGGACTCCACCCTCAGCGACCGCCCCGTACGAGTTCTCCTCCATTGTGACGGAGGGCCCGCAGCGACACCCTCGCAAGACGAACGCGAGAACGGAGGCGAGACAGGAGAGACACGGGCCGAGTCGGGAGCGAATCAAGGGGTCAAACAGCCGGGAGCACTGGGGGTCGTCCCTGATGGCCCGGCGGGAACAGCTGGGCAGGATGGTGAGCATGTCGATCTGGATGATTCGCCGCAGTGCGACCGACGCGAAGTTGACGGGTCTTTGCGGTGGCGTGGCCCGGTATTGGGGGGTCGATCCAGTTTTGGTCCGAGTGGGTGCGGTGCTGCTGGCTTTCAGCGGCGGCATCGGGATCGTCCTCTACCTGGCCGGCTGGCTGCTCATTCCGGTCGACGGGCGGGAGACCTCGACCCTCGACGATCTGCTCGGCAGTTCATCCCGGAAGTGGCCCCGAGAGGCGTGGGTCGCTGTGGTCATCGTGGCGTGCGTGCTGACCTTCGCCATCTTCGGGGCCGCCATGCCGTTCGGGTTCGGACCGGCGATCGTGCTGGCGCTGCTCTGGTACTTCGGGTACTACAAGAATCGCTCGGGCCGCGGGCGCGCCCCGTCCCCGCGGTCCAGCAGCCCGCCACCGCCGGTCCGCGGCGTGCCGGGGCCGGCAGTCGAACCGTTCCGCAATCCGGGTCCGGCCACTCCCTTCACCCAGGCAGCCGATGCCTGGCGGCAGCGGATGGAGGAGATGGCCCGGCAGAGCACGGACTATCCGCCGATCCCCACTGGGCCGACGGCCTACGCCGCTTCGCCCGCTCCCTCGCCCGTTTCTTCGCCGGCCGCCTTCCCGGTTTCCTCGCCCGCTCCCACGCCTTCCACCTTTCCTCTTTACGCTGATGCCGCCAGCGAGACTGATCCGCGGCTGAGTGATCCGCCGGCCGTGGACGAGAAACAAGCATTCCTGGCGACTCCGGACCCGGTCGGTTTGTACTCCGAACCCGCACAGCAGTTGGCCGAGGCCCCCAGCCGGGCGATCCAGGCCCGCTCGCGCACGGCTCGACGGCTCCGGCTGATGGCCATCCTCGTCCTCGGCATCACCCTCGCCGGGCTCGGCATCGCCGACGTCAGCGGCGCCACCATCCCGGTGGCCGTCTACGTCGGGGCGGCGCTCCTCGTAGTCGGACTGACCCTCGTGGCGGCAACCTGGTTCGGTCGCGCACGTGGCATTCTGCCCGTCGGTCTCGTCCTGTTGCTCGTCTTGCTTTCGGTCACGGTGGCCGAGACGCCCGACCAGCAGGGCGGCTGGAACCGCACGGTCAGCTACACCACGCTAGCGTCCCTTCCCCGCGGCGGCGATCAACAAGAGTTCGGTACCCTGAAGGTCGATCTCTCTCAGCTCAAAGTCCCGCACTCCAGCACCTACAGCGCGCGGGTCGACGCCGGCCGGATCGAAGTGATCGCGCCCACCGGTGTCGACGTACGGGTCCGATACGCAATAGACGCGGGGGTCGTGATCGAGAACGGCGAGCCGGTGCGCAGCGGCACCGACATGGTGGGAGTGCTGGAACCGGTGCTGCCCCAATCCGGACGACCGACGCTCACCCTCGACCTGGCTGCCGACCTCGGTGAGATCAGGATTCAGCGATGAGGCGGCTCGACGTGGTGGCCCTGGTGTCCGGAGTGCTCCTCAGCGGTGTGGCCCTCGCCTCCCTGTGGTGGTCGATCACCGGCTCCATGAACTGGGAACTGCTCAAGATCGTGGCCCCGCTGGCCCTGGTCGCGGTCGGAGTCGTCGGCCTCGCCCTCTCCCGCAACCGAGAATGACTCATCTGCCCACCCTCACGAAAGGTCAGCCCACTATGAGTAGCCCGTATCCGCCCCAGCCGCCGCCCCGGAAACTCGAGCGGTCCCGCTCGAACAGAGTCTTCGGAGGGGTGTGCGCCGGAGTGGCCAACTACCTCAACATGGACGTCAATCTGGTTCGGGTCTTGACGGTGGTGGTCTCGTTGTTCACCGGATTCCCCGTCGTGCTCTACATCGTCGCGTTGTTTCTGATTCCCGAGGAGAAGCCGGAGCCGTACGTCGGACCGGAGACGGTGCATGTACCGACGTCGGACACGGGACCGGCCACGGGATCGGCCACCGGACCGTCCGACCCAGTGTGGGGCAGCAGCGGGGCGCCGTGGGAGACGTCGAGCCCGGCCGGCCCGCCGCCCGGTCCGCCGCCGGCGCCGAGCCCCGGGCCTTCACCGGCATCCGACGCCAGCCCGTCGCCAGAGAGCCCGGCCTCGGCTGCGCCGGAGGGCTCCGGCGTGGCCGATCCGGAACCCGTGCCCGAGAGGTCGACCCCGGAACCGACAGTCGAGGAGACCAGCAGTTGGGAATCGGCACCGGCCGATCCGGAGCAGGGCTCCCCGAAGACCAGTGGCGAGACCCCGCCGTCGGAGGGTCACAAACCCGCCTCGTGACCGCGGCCGTGTCCACTGTCTGGTCGCCGCGCGCGAAACCGGGATCCGCACCGGCTTCTACGCGAGCTGATGCCGGAATTGCGCGCGGCGACCCGCGTCGGTGACGTCAGTCCGACGCCTCGCTCACTCCCATTCGATCGTTCCGGGCGGCTTGCTGGTGACGTCGAGCACGACCCGGGTGACTTCGCGGACCTCGTTGGTGATCCGGGTGCTGATGCGTTCCAGCACCTCGTAGGGCAGCCGGCCCCAGTCGGCGGTCATCGCGTCCTCGCTGGTCACCGGGCGGAGGACCACCGGATGACCGTACGTCCGGCCGTCGCCCTGAACCCCGACCGAACGCACGTCAGCCAGCAGGACCACCGGGAACTGCCAGATGTCGCGGTCGAGGCCGGCCGCGGTGAGTTCGGCCCGGGCGATCGCGTCGGCCCGGCGAAGCACCGCCAGCCGATCGGCCGTCACCTCACCGATGACCCGGATGGCGAGCCCGGGACCGGGGAACGGATGCCGCCAGACGATCTCGGCCGGCAGTCCGAGCTGCTCACCGACGGCTCGGACCTCGTCCTTGAACAAGGTGCGCAACGGCTCGATCAACCGGAACTGCAGATCGTCGGGTAGTCCGCCGACGTTGTGGTGACTCTTGATGTTGGCGGCTCCCTCACCGCCGCCCGACTCGACCACATCGGGATAGAGCGTGCCCTGAACCAGGAATTCGACGTCGCCTTCCTGCCCCACCACCTCGCGGGCGGCCCGCTCGAAGCTGCGGATGAACTCCCGGCCGATCGTCTTGCGTTTGGCTTCCGGATCGGTCACCCCGGCGAGCGCACCCAAGAACTGCTCGGCGGCCTCAACCACCTTGAGGTCGACCCCGGTCGCGGCCACGAAGTCGCGCTCGACCTGCTCGGCCTCGCCCTGGCGCAGCAGCCCGTGGTCAACGAAGACACAGGTCAGCTGGGTGCCGACCGCCCGTTGCACCAAGGCGGCGGCGACGGCGGAATCGACGCCGCCGGACAGACCACAGATCAGGTGCTTGTCGCCCACTTCACGCTGGATGGCGGCGACCGCGTCTTCGACGATGTTGGCCGCCGTCCGATCCGGCCGGCAGCCCGCGATGTCGTACAGGAAATGCTCGAGCACGAGCTGACCGGCCTGGGTGTGTTGCACCTCGGGATGCCACTGCACGCCGGCCAGTCCCCGCTCGGTGGCCTCGAACGCCGCAATGGGGGCGCCCGCGCTGGTCGCCAGCGCAGTGAAACCGGCGGGCGCAGCGGCCACGGCGTCGCCATGACTCATCCAGACCCGCAGCTGCTCGGGAATCCCCGCGAGCAGTGTGCCTGGCTGCTCGATGGTGGCGTCGGTGCGACCGAACTCGCTCACTCCGGTCCGCGCTACGTCTCCGCCCAGCGCCCTCGCCATCGCCTGGAAGCCGTAACAGATGCCGAAGGCCGGTACGCCGGTCTGGAACAGCTGCGGGTCCACCTGCGGCGCCCCGGGCGCGTAGACCGATTGCGGACCACCAGACAGGATGATCGCTTTCGGCCGACGCGCGGTGATCTCGGCGACTGTGGCCGTGTGGGGCATGATCTCGGAATACACCCGGGCCTCCCGGACCCGGCGGGCGATCAACTGGGCGTACTGGGCGCCGAAGTCGAGGACGATGACGAGGTCGTGCTGGCTCACGGGGCGCCCTCTGCTTCCGGTCTGAGAAGCACTGAGTCTACGGTGGCCCGCAGTGCGGATCGGGGCACCTGATTGGATGGGACTCGGCGATTCGGCGAGAGTCGGCCACCTGAGGTGACTCGGTGAGGACGGGACAGGAACACGATGGCGGACATGATGAAGTGGGCGTACCGCCCGGTCGGGCTCGTAGCCAGCCTGGGTGCAGCCGCCCTGGCCGGTCGGATGGTGAAGGTGGTCTGGCGTCGGGTTCGACACCAGGACGATCTGCCGACGGCGATGCAGTCGGAGTACCCGATCGGCGAGGTCGTGGCGGCAGCTGCCTTGCAGGCCCTGGTGTTCGGGGTCGTACAGGCGCTCATCGATCGGTTGGGGGCTCGGGTGTTCGAGCGGCTCACCGGAGAGTGGCCCGGCGACTAGCCTCCTGCTCGGCCCTAGTGCAGCTGCGGCTAGCCGGCCCGGCGGAGCCGGCGGAACAGCCGCATCGCAACTGACACTGCCCGGACGAACGCGTCGGGGCTGAGCCCGACCCGGGGTGCCAACGGAATGCCGTACTGGGTGGCCACGGACTGCACCTCCACGAATCGGAGTAACCCGTCGCTCCCCTGCCGACGGCCCAGCCCCGAGGTCTTCATCCCGCCCGCCGGGGCGTCGAGGCTGCCGAACGAAGCGGCGTAACCCTCGTTGACGTTCACGGTGCCGCAGCGCAACTTTGCGGCCACCCGGCGGCCGCGGGCGGTGTCCGCCGTCCACACGCTGGCGTTCAGTCCGTACTCGGAGGCGTTGGCCCGCTCGATGGCCTCGGTGTCATCGCGTACGGGGTAGATGCTGACCACCGGTCCGAACGTCTCTTCGTCGTGGCACTGCATCTCAGCCGTCACCCCGGTGAGGATGGTCGGTTCGTAGCACAACGCCCCGAGATCGGGCCGCCGCCGCCCACCGGTCAGCACGAGAGCTCCATGCGCGCGCGCATCCTCGACGTGTCGTTCGACCCGGTCGAGTTGGGCGGCGTTCATCAGGCCGCCCATCTGGTCGCGGTAATCGGTGGAGGTGCCCAGCCGCAGCGACCGGGTCCGAGCCACAAAGGCGGCCGTGAAGTCGTCGAGTACGGATTCGGCGACGAACAGCCGTTCGGCGGCGAGACACAGCTGGCCGGCGTTGGAGAAGCAAGCCCGGACCGCACCTTCGGCGGCTCGATCGACGTCCGCGTCGGCCAACACCAGCAGCGGATTCTTGCCGCCCAGCTCGAGCGAGCACCCGATCAGTCTCTCGGCGCACCGACCGGCCACGGTCTTGCCGGTTCGGGTCGATCCCGTGAAACAGACGTAGTCGACCGTCGAGATCAACGCCGGGCCGACCGTCGCGCCCTCGCCGTTGACGACGGTCCAGAGATCGTCCGGCAGTCCGCACTCGTACAGCAGGTCGACGGCCGCCAGCGCGCTGAACGGGGTCTGGGCGTCTGGCTTGAGGAGCACCGCGTTGCCGGCCATCAGGGCCGCCAGCCCGTCGGAGATGGCCATGGTCAGCGGATAGTTCCAGGGGGCGATCACGCCGACCAGACCCTTGGGTTGGTGGTGCCGATCGATCCGGGTCAGGACCGGCACCAGGCCCGTACCGCGGCGGCTCGTCAGGTAACGCTCGGCCGTCACCGCGCAGTAACGGGCGCTGAGCGCCACGTGCAGCACCTCCTCGGCAGCCGTCAGACGGGCCTTGCCCGCGTCGTATTGGACCAGGTCGACGAAGTTCGGCAACCGGTCCAGCAACCGATCATGGAAGCGGAGCAGCACGTGGGCCCGGTCCTTGAAGCTGCGCCGAGCCCAAGCGGTTTGCGCGACGCGGGCACGCCCGGCGGCGAGCGCCACATCGTCCTCGGTCGACGTGGGCAGATCGGCTCCGAGCGTCGTAGCGAACGGTGACGTCCAACGCCGGGTCGGGCCGGTGGCCACCAATCGGCCGGCCAATCGATCGGCGTCGAAAGGCAGCGAACCTGGTCGGTCGACCAATGTGTCGACGGCCGGATTCTGGGCACTCATGATTCCCAGCGTAGGCCGGGTGTCTGGCAGCATTTCGGTCATGGACGCGGACGTTCTCGTCATCGGCGCCGGCCTGGCCGGCCTGGTTGCCACGGCAGAGCTGGCCGCGGCCGGTCGCTCGGTGATCGTCATCGACTCCGAACCTCGGCAATCCCTCGGCGGCCAGGCGCACTGGTCGATCGGCGGCCTATTCCTGGTGAACACTCCCGAGCAGCGGCGACTACGGATCCGCGATTCGACCGAGCTGGCCCTGGCCGACTGGCTGGGCAGCGCCGCGTTCGACCGGAGTGAGGACTACTGGCCACGGCAGTGGGCAGAGGCCTTCGTCGAATTCGCCGCCGGCGAGGAGCAGCGTTGGCTGCGCGATCTCGGTGTGCGCTGTTTTCCGCTCGTGCAGTGGGCCGAACGTGGCGGCTATCCGGCACCCGGACACGGCAACACCGTGCCGCGTTTCCACCTCGTGTGGGGGACCGGTCCGGCTCTGGTCCAACCGTTCGCCGATGCGGTGCTCAAGTCCCACCGAGTCCGGTTGCGCAACCGGCACAAGGTCACCGGGCTGGCGGTCACCGACGACGGCGTACGGGTGCGGGGGAACGTGTTGGCCTTCAGTGACGCGCCGCGCGGAGTGCGCAGTCCGGCGGACGTCACCGGGGAATTCGACTTCTCGGCCCAGGCCGTGGTGATCGCGTCCGGAGGGATCGGCGGGAACATCGAGCTGGTTCGTCGGAACTGGCCCCGGGCGTGGGGCGAGCCACCGGCGGAGATGATCTCCGGCGTGCCGGATTTCGTCGACGGTTCCATGATCGAGGTGACCGAGCAGGTCGGCGGCCGGGTGATCAACCCCGACCGGATGTGGCACTACCCCGAGGGGATCGTCAACCACGCGCCCCTGTGGAGCCACCACGGGATCCGGATCCTTCCTGGTCCGTCCTCGCTGTGGCTGGACGCGGTCGGCCGGCGGTTCCCCGTACCGTTGTTTCCCGGGTTCGACGCGCTGGGCGCGCTGCGACATGTCACCTCCACCGGGTACGCCTACTCCTGGTTCGTGCTCGACACCGAGATCATGGGCAAGGAGTTCGGGCTGTCGGGATCGGAGCAGAACGGCGATCTCACCGGCAAGGACCTCGGCTTGCTGGCCGGGCGGCTCCGCCCCGGACCTACGCCGGAGGTGCAGGCCTTCGCCGACTACGGGGTCGACTTCCTGAGCGCCGATACCGTCAGCGAGCTCGCGGCCAAGATGAACCAGCTGGTCGGGGAACACCGCATCGACGCCGACGCGTTGCGGGAGGTGATCGAGCAGCGGGATCTGCAGGTGCGAAGCGGCCTCGGGAAGGACCCGCAGATCGTGGCCGTGGCCGCCGCCCGGAAGTTCCTCGGAGACCGATTGATGCGGATCGCCCATCCGCACGAGCTCCTCGATCCCCGCTCTGCTGGCGCGGGCCAGGCGGGGTCCGGCGGTCCGCTCGTCGCCGTGCGGCTGCACGTCGTGACTCGCAAGACCCTGGGTGGGCTGGAAACCGATCTGGACGGCCGAGTGCTGCGGGCGGACGGAACCCCGGTGCCCGGCGTGTACGCGGTCGGCGAGGCCGCCGGGTTCGGCGGGGGCGGGATGCACGGCTACCGCGCTCTCGAGGGCACCTTCCTCGGCGGCTGCCTGTTCACCGGCCGCACCGCCGGCCGCGCTCTCGCCGCCACCCTCTGAGCCCACCTCTCAACCACCGGCCCCGGTCCGCGGCCGCCCACCCGCCCGACGGAGGATCAGCGGCCGAGAACAGAGTGCGATGGTCGAGACGAGACGGTCAACCGGAGTGGTCGCGAGCCAGAATCTGATGGTGCCGGACCACCTCGGCGACGACGAAGGTGACGAACTTCTCCGCAAACTCGGGATCCAACTTGGCCTCTGCGGCCAATGCCCTGAGTCGAGCGATCTGCTGGGCTTCGCGTTCCGGGTCGGCGGGTGGCAGTCCGTACTCTGCCTTCAGCCGGCCCACCTGTTGAGTGATTTTGAACCGCTCGGCCAGCAGGTGGACCAAGGCGGCGTCCATGTTGTCGATGCTGCCGCGGAGCCGGTTCAACTCGGCCATCGCGTCCGCGTTCATGACCCGCAGCCTAATCCGCACGCCCGGCGAGGGTCGTGAGCGATGCGCCCGGCGCTGTCTGGACGACTCCCGGCGAGCGTCGTCAGCGAGGCGCCGGCTTGGTCTGGAGGAAGACCGAGCCGAGAGGCGCCGAGCGTGCGCGAGCCGGAAAACAGACGACTCCCGGCGAGCGTCGTCAGCGAGGCGCCGGCTTGGTCTGGACGACCGAGAGAGCAGACACGCTTTTCGTCTGCGAGCGAGGGAGGAAGACCGAGCCGAGAGGCGCCGAGCGTGCGCGAGCCGGAAAACACGGTGCGCGAGCCGGAAAACAGTGTGAGCTTGACCACGCGACTGGATCAGTCTGCCGCCGATCTCGAGTACAGACCAGAGCCGCATTGGTCTGATACCAGTTCCTAGGACCAGTGATCGCGATCAACAGCACCATCAGCGGCCCACCCGGCCCCCCAGACGCCGATCACTCGACATCAAGACATGTCAGACCACTACGGCTGGCTTGATACCAGCTGAGGCGTCATCGGGACAGGGTCCGAACTCGCTCTCTGTCCTCACCCGGCCGCCGCCGCGGACCCACACCTGAATCGTTTGATGCCCGGGCCAACCACCTCTATCGTTGTGAACATCGCATCGCAGACCGGCCAAGGACGGCCGTGTGATCTCGATGCGGAACTCATTTCGATGAGGGCCGGCGCCAGTTCGTACGAAGACCTTGTACGGATGTCGAGCGTCGCGCAACTGGGAACGATCGCTCGTCAAGGGCGCCATCGTTTCCGCGGCAAAGCTGCCGCACCCGTCGAGTCAGACGAGCAGGCGTAACCCGCCGAGCCGAAGTGATCTTGCCCGGATCGCTCCCGGATCGCGCGGACCGTGCCCGCCCCTACGTCCTGATCGGCGTTCCCCGCAACACCGAATTGTGGAGTAACCATGGCCATACCGGCCCACGACTACGCACGCGTCGACAAACACGTGCCCGTCTCGCGCAGAGCGGAGACGGCCAATCCCTACTCGCCCGTGATGATCTTGATTTCCTTGATCGCCACCCTGGGCATCCTGTTCTACGCGCAGTTCCTGCTCAACCCGGTCAACCGCGGCGACCTGTTGCCGTACGCGCTGGTCATCGTCGCCGAGACGATCCTGGTCACGCACGCCCTGCTGTCGATGTGGACAATCTTGTCCGGTCGACAGAGCGCCCGGAACTTCGCGTTCCACGAGGCCAAGCGGCTGCTGTTCGACCCGAGAGCCATCGACGCGGCCGGACTCACCGACCTTCCTCACCTGTGGCCGATTCGGTTGAACGGTCGAGAGGTCACCGTCGACGTCTTCATCACCGTCTACGGCGAGGAACTGTCCAAGATCCGGGCGACCGCCACGGCCGCCCAGGCCATTCACGGCAAACACCGGACCTGGATCCTCGACGACGGTCGGTCCGACGACGTCAAGGCCCTGGCCGACGAGCTCGGCTGCAACTATGTCCGGCGGCTGAGCAGCAACGGCGCCAAGGCCGGCAACATCAACCATGCGCTGTCGATCGCCAAGGGCGACTTCTTCTGCGTGTTCGACGCCGACTTCGTGCCGCGACCCGAGTTCCTGCTCGAGACCGTGCCCTTCTTCACCGACGTGCACGTGGGTTTCGTCCAGACCCCGCAGACCTACGGGAACCTGGTCAACCTGGTGTCCCGCGGCGCCGGCTACATGCAGGCCGTCTTCTACAAGTTCGTCCAGCCGGGCCGGAACCACTTCAACGCCGCCTTCTGTGTCGGCACGAACGTGATCTACCGGCGGGCGGCCGTCAACGACGTCGGCGGGATCTACACCGACTCCAAGTCCGAGGACGTCTGGACGTCGCTGATGATGCACGAGCGCGGGTGGAAGACGATCTACATCCCGAAGACACTGGCCGTCGGCGATGCGCCGGAGACCATCGAGGCCTACACCAAGCAGCAGCTGCGCTGGGCGACCGGCGGCTTCGAGATCCTGCTGAGTCACAATCCGCTGAGCCCGAGACGCAAGCTGAGCTGGGACCAACGGATCATGTATCTGGTCACCGCAACGCACTACCTGACCGGGATCGCGCCCGGCATCTTGCTCATGGTTCCGGCGTTGGAGATCTTCTTCGACCTCCGTCCCGTCGACCTCGAGATCAGCTGGACCACCTGGCTGCTGTTCTACGCCGGCTTCTACGTGCTGCAGATCCTGCTCGCGTTCTACACCCTCGGCTCCTTCCGCTGGGAGGTCCTGATGCTGGCCGCGGTGTCCTTCCCGATCTACATCGCCGCGTTCTACAACGCGATCACCAAGAAGGAACAGAAGTGGCATGTGACCGGAAGCAAGACAGAAGTCCAGTCACCGTTCAACTTCATGATTCCCCAGGTGCTGGTCTTCGTGTTCCTGCTGCTCGGCTCGGTCGTCTCCATCTGGCGAGATCTGGGCAACAGCCAACTGAGTCTGGCAACCGCCTGGAACGTCACCAACACCTTCATCCTCGGCGCCTTCATGGTGGTTGCTTTCAAGGAGAGCTGGCGCAATAAGCATCCGCGCCCGGCGATCGTCAGCGACGCGCTCGCCAACCATCTCGACGACGAGGTCCAGCCGCGGACCCAGGTCATCGTGCCGCCCGCACTGGAAGACACCCTCGGGGTCCGATCGGCCACCGCACTCAGCAACTCCTCCGCCGAATCATCCGAAACATCCGAATCCGCAGAATCCGTGCCCGCCGACGCTCGCCGCGCCGCCACCATGCACGCAGAGAAAGAGGTAGCAGCGAAATGACCTGGATCAATCGACTTCGACTTTTTGCAGGACTGCTCGGCGTGATCCTGGTAGTCGCCGTGCTCACTTTGATCTTCAACCAGCGCCAGACCCAGACGGCCAGCCTCACCGCTACCGTCGCCACCGACAGCTACGACGTCGGTGCGGCCTACGGCGGCACCGTCACCAAGCAGTTCGTCAAGGATGGCGACGTGGTGGCCAAGGGCGACAAGCTCTTCACCATCCAGAGCGTGGCCTTCCAGCAGGACATCGCCAACGGTCTCAAGATGGTCAGCTCCGACGCCTACGACGTCGATCCCAAGAGCGGGACCCTGACCTACAAGGCGACCGTGGCTGGGCAGGTCGACGACTTGAAGGCCAAGCTCGGCAACAACCTGGCCACCGGTGCCCCGTTCGCCGAGATCTCGGTGGTCGGCTCGCAATTCGTGGAGGCGAAGTTCGTCCTGTCGCCGCGTGACTACGAGCGGGTGCAGCAAGGCGCTCCGGTGTCGTTGCTGTTGCCCAACAACCAGATCGTCCCCGGCACCGTCTCGACCATCGAGGTGGCCACGGAGGAGGGTCAGGCGCTGACCGAGGTTCGGGTCGATTCCAAGTCTCTGCAGGAATCGCAACTGGCCACCTTGACGAAGTCCGGTACGCCCGTGGTTGCCACGTTGCAGCTGCGTGACGACGGCCCCTTGGCCGGCGTCAGCGACCAGGTGTTCAACTTTCTCCGACAGATCGGACTGAAATGAGCCTTCGGATCTTCCGAAAGCACACTCCATCCAGCAAGACCACTCGCACGACCTCTCGCAAGACCGTCCTGTCCGCCCTGGTCATCTCCCTCGCGGTGGTGATCGGGACGGCGGGCTGCAACGCCACATCGACGCAGGATTCGACGCGCAAGGCGCAAAGCACGGGGAACGTCTTCCCGGCCAGCCAGACCGAAGCGTTACTCGCCGACGTGACCAAGAAGACCCCCAAGGCCCTGCCCACGACGCGGCTGGCCGAAGGCCTGCTACCGCCGACCAACCGGTGGTTCTCCGGGCTCGTGTTCGGTGACGAACCCCAGCCGGTGTTTCCGCTGCCGCTGAGCTTCGGCCTGACCGACAACGGCTTCTCGTTCGGACTGCCCACCGTGACAGCCAGCGAGAAGGCCATCTTGGGCGGCTTCAAGCCCGATGTTGCCGTCGAGACGGGCGCCGAGTCCGCCAAGATCAGCGCGTACGACACGTTGACCGTCACCATCGACAGCCTCGACGGTGCCGGCAAGGTGCTGGGAAAGACCACCATCGCCCAGGGTTCACCGTATGTGCGCTACACCGCCGAGACCGGCGGTGACGTCCAGACCAAGCTTCCGTTCGTCAAGAGCGGCGACTTCTGGTCGGCCAAGGCGGGCGAGACCACCTACGGTCTCGTGGTCACTGACGGGTCCGTCGAGGGCGATACCGTCAAGCTCGACCAGGGCGGCTCCGCGACGTGGTTCGTCGTGCCCGCCGACGGTGCCGCGGAGAAGCTGGCCGAACTGGCCGCCAACCCCGTCACCGGCAGCTCGGTCGGCTACAAGATAGACGGCGAGCAGGTGACCACCAACCTGGCTTACGACGCCGAGGGGGGCACCGCGTTCGCCGCCATGCCGCACCAGCAGAAGAATCTTGCGGGAACGGCCTGCGACCTCGGCAGCTACCCCAGCGCGTACGGAGCACTGACCCTCTGCGCGGGCAACGAGCTGAGCTTCACCTCGCCGATCTCCGAACCGACGAGCTCCCTGGACGTCGACAGCCTGAGTGGGTCGGAGAAGAACGAGCTCTCGGATCAGGTCACCAAGGACATCGCCGAGACCAAACCCTTTCCGGCCGACACCTACTTCGGCGGCAAGGCGCTCTACCGCGCCGCGATGCTGCTGCAGTTGGCCGAGCAACTCGAACTCGACGCCCCGGCCAAGACGATGCGGGAGAAGCTGACCGCCGAGCTCACGAAGTGGACCGAACCGCAGGGATGCGCCGAACGAGCGGCCTTCTGCTTCGTCTACGACGAGGAGGGCAAGGGCATCGTGGGCCTGACGCCGTCGTTCGGCTCCGATGAGTACAACGACCACCACTTCCACTACGGCTACTTCTTGTATGCGGCCGGCATCTTGACCCAGGACGATCCGGAGCTGGCCAAGAAGCTCGCCCCGGTGATGAACCTGTTGGCCGCCGACATCGGCTCCAACGCGGGCAACGGTGCCTTTCCGGACCGACGGGTGTTCGACGCCTATGCCGGACACTCGTGGGCATCGGGCACCTCTCCGTTCGCCGACGGCAACAACCAGGAGTCCAGCTCGGAAGCCATCACGGCCTGGACCGGTCTGGCCCTGTGGGCCAAGTCGAGCGGCAACGCCGACCTGGAGACCGAGGCCACGTGGATGCTGTCCAGCGAGGCCCAGTCCGGCCTGGCGTACTGGACCAACTTCGATCGCGAAGAGCCCGTGTACGACGGGTACGGGCACCAGATCACGTCCCTCAACTGGGGCGGCAAGCGGGACTACGCCACCTGGTTCTCTCCGGAACCGGCGGCCATGCTCGGCATCCTGGTGATCCCGATGAGCCCGGCCTCGACCTATCTGGGCGGGGATTCCGAGCGGATCAAGGCCAACGTGGCTGAGGCCACCGGCGGGAAGTTCGACCAGAAGTTCGGCGACTACCTGCTGATGTACTCCGCTCTGGCCGGCGAGGCCGAGCGCAAGACCGCGCTCGAAGCTGCGCGCAAGCTCGATGCCAAGTGGATCGACGACGGCAACAGCAAGGCCTACATGCTGGCCTGGCTGCTGACCGACAAGGGCTGACACAACGTGCGTGGTCGGGGCACGCACCCTGATCACGTATGCCTGCCGAGAGTGTTCGGTGCACGATCGGCAGGAACGGGCGGCGGGCCCGGCCTCAGCGAAACGCTGAGGTCGGGCCCGTTTCGTTGTCCGAGCGGCGGTCAGCGTTGGACCGGCGCATCGGCCGACCGGCCCAGCTGCACCGTCATGGAGGTGGCCGACTGCTGCACCACGCGCAGGGTGACACCGGCGTTCGCCGTCTTCACCCCGACGTTCGGCAACTCGGCGTTCCAGTAGCTCCGGGTGTCGTCGAACAACGGCTCGGCGGGCGAGCCACGGACGTTGCTGGGCCGCCCGTTGTGGTGCAGGACCAGCGAGTCCGTCCGCTCCAGCGAGAACGGCGCATCGTAGGTCTGAATCCGACCTCGCCACGGGTCCCCGTCAGGATTGTCGACAAGGGCCGGATGGGCGTCGACCGGTAGTACCAGCCCTCGGCCGGGATGCACCGAGGTGTTGTTGTCGACGAACTGCGTGTCCCAGTAGCTGACCAGCAATCCGTTCTGGTACGGGAAGAACTCCGCCTTTCGGGGACGGCTCGGCCAACCCAGATGGTACGGGCCCGTCCTCAGGTGCCGGTCGTACGAGGCGTACGTCCGGTGGCTCGCCAGATAGAAGTGGCGATAGGAGGCGCTGCTCGAAGAGCCGACCCGGCGGAACCGGATCGGAGTCCATCCGTTGTCACCGTCCTCGGCCCCGTCGCGAAAGATCGTCTCCTCGCCCGCGGTGACCGCGATGTCGTCGAGGAACAAACCCGCCGGAGCGCTGGTGTCCTCGCCCTCCGTGCCGCCGTTGGTCGCGTAGCGGAAACGCAGCTCCACCGTCTTGCCGGCGTACGACGCGAGGTCGAAATGCGCCGAGACCCAGCCGTCGCTCACCCCGGCGATGCCGTTGCCCTCGGTCGCGGTGGTGATGTCACCCGGGATCGCCTTCCACCCGCCGTCGTCGTTCACCTCCACGTACGCGTAGTCGCAGGCGTTCGCGTCGCAGTCTTCGATGTTGTAGCTGGTCGAGAAGGTGAGGGAGGCTCCTCCGACCGGCACGGCGACCCGCCGGGTCAGCCCGCTCGTGTAGGCGTTCCCAGACCCGCTCCACCACTGGGTGTCCCCCGAGGCCGGCGTGGGCAGCGGGGTCACCACCGTCTTCGGCGGTAGGCGGACGAGCAGCGCCTGCGGCTTCGCCGAGTTGTACTCGTGCGGACCAAGGCTGACTCTTGCTTCCTGGCCGGCGTCGGCGACCCGGTAGTCCAGCCAACCCAGCGCGAGCTTGTCCCAAGCCCCGAGATCGGCCGGCCGGGTTCCCACACCGACGTCCGAAGCGGCCTTGAGGCGGCTCTGGCCCATGAGCGTCCACCAGTTCACCGCGTTGTCCTCGGAACTCTGCGTGTCGTAGTGGTCGGGCAGGCCCAGGTCGTGTCCGTACTCGTGGGCGACGACCGAGAGCCCGCCGTTCTCCGCTTGCATGGTGTAGTCGGCCACCCAGAGTCCCGTATCACCGATCTGGGTACCGCCGATCGGGAAGTTGGGCGGGCCGGGGCCGTCCTGGCCGCCCTGGAAGGCGCGCCAGCGGTGGGACCACACGGCGTCCTCCCCCTGGTAGCGGTCTCCGGCGGACTGGTCACCGCCGGCGTGGACGATCTGGAAGTGGTCGAGGTAGCCGTCGGGTTCGTTGAAGTTGCCGTCACCGTCGTGGTCGTAGCGATCCCAGGCGTCGTAGGTTGCGAGCGCCTCCTTGATCTCGCCGTCGGTACGGCCCGCGGCCCGCTCGCGCTCCACCCACGCCGCGATGGCGTCGCGGACGAGGTACCACGAGTTGGCGCACACATTGACGGCGCAGGGGAATCCGTTGCTCCGCCCGTAGCGCGCCTCGTTGTAGCGCACCGTGACCCAATCGGTGACCTCGCCGTCCAGCGAGTACCGCCCCGAGGACTGACGTTCGTAGTAGGTCTTGAGGGACTGGCTGCCGGCGCCGAAGTACAGCTGCCGGTAGTGGTCGGCGTCGTAGTCGCGACGCCAGATCGTCGTATTGTCCCGCCGGCGGTCCGGCTCGGGGATGCTGTTGTGTCGAGGACCCTCGAACGTGACCGGTCCGGGCGTGCCGGGATCGGTGTCGCGATCGTCGTAGCGGGGGTCGATGTCGGTCGCGCGCTCGTCACCGAACTCGACCAGCACCACGAAGATCTTGTCCGTCCGTTCCCGGGACATCTCGACGTACTGGTCGACCGTCCGCGGCGTGACCGATCGTCCGCGCCGCACCTGGCTCAGCTCATTCTGATTCAGCGCGGCCTGCTTGGTACCCAGCCGGACCACGTTGGATCCGTTCCGGGTCTGCACCTTCTGCTTGCCGCTCAACACCTCCTGCAGCGCGCGGTCGCGCAGGTCGCGACGGTTGGACTCCTCCGGGTTCGGCAGATCGTCGGCGGCTTCCGCAGCGGTGAAACCCGGCGCAGCCGAGGTAGGAATCGGGGTGGGCGGGTCGGTCGGATCCGCGTCCGCGGTCCCGGTGCCAACCCCGAGCAGGCCGATGGCCGTAGCCATCGCCCACAGTCGCCTCCATCGGCGCGGCATGACAGATCCTCCCCCGACGGGCCGCGAAGCACCCCGAGCTGGCGCGCACCCTCTGGAAGATTATGCGATGCGCGCTCCCTGGACAGCCACTGAGCCAATTCCGCTCCGCAGAGCCTGCTCACGCAAGCTGCAGGTCCGGTCTCGAACCGAACCGGCTGAGACCAGACCCGCAGAGGACGTCGGCTAGCCGCCGACCGGGAACGGTACTGCTCGATGATCACCTGCGGCCGGCGGTCAGCCGACCACGACCTCGACCCGCTGGAACTCCTTGACCTCGGTGTAGCCGGTGGTGGCCAGGGCCTTGCGCAGGGCGCCGACCAGGTTCATGGTGCCGTCGGCGACGGTGGACGGACCGAGCAGGATCTGCTCCAGCGAGCCCACGACGTCGAGCCGCACCCGCTCCCCGCGCGGGAGATGGGGATGCCAGGCCTCCGGACCCCAGTGGTATCCGCCGCCGGGCGCCTCGGCCGCCTTGGCCAGCGGCGAACCGACCATGACGGCGTCCGCCCCGCAGGCGATGGCTTTGGCGATGTCGCCGGATCGGCCCACCGAACCGTCGGCGATCACGTGGACATAGCGGCCGCCGGACTCGTCCAGATAATCCCGGCGGGCCGCCGCCACATCCGAGACGGCGGAGGCCATCGGCACGGCGACCCCGAGCACGCTGCGCGTGGTGTGGGCCGCGCCGCCCCCGAAGCCGACCAGCACCCCTGCCGCACCCGTACGCATCAGATGGAGCGCGGCCTGGTAGGTGGCGCAGCCGCCCACGATCACCGGTACGTCGAGCGCATAGATGAACTGCTTGAGGTTCAGCGGCTCAGACTCGCGGGAGACGTGCTCGGCCGAGACCGTGGTGCCGCGGATGACGAAGAAGTCCACTTGCGCGTCCACCACCGCACCCGCGTACGCCTGGGTGTTCTGCGGTGACAGAGCACCGGCGGCTGGCACTCCGGCCTCCCGAATTTGCGCGATCCGCTTGCTGATCAACTCCACCTTGATCGGCTCGGCGTAGATCTGTTGCATCCGGCGGGTGGCCTGCAGCGGGTCCTCCACGGCGATCAGTTCCTGCAACAGCGGCACGGGATCTTCGTACCGGGTCCAGAGCCCTTCGAGATTCAACACGCCCAGACCACCGAACCGGCCGATCTGAATGACGGTGTCCGGCGACATGACCGAATCCATCGGTGCGGCGATCAGGGGGAAATCGAAGCTGTAGGCGTCGATCTTCCAGCTGAGGTTGACCTCTTCTTCGCCGCGCGTACGCCGGGACGGCACGATGGCGATGTCGTCGAAGGCAAACGCCTGTTGCGCACGCTTGTTACGCCCGATCTCGAACACGGGACTCCTAGCTGGAATAGTTCGGCGCTTCGACGGTCATCTGGATGTCGTGCGGGTGTGACTCGCGCAGGCCCGCCGACGTGATCCGGATGAACCGCCCGCGCTCGTGGAGGGCGGGAACGGTGGCCGCTCCGGTGTAGAACATCGACTGTCGCAGACCGCCCACCAACTGATACGCGACCGCGGCCAGCGGACCCCGGAACGGCACCTGACCCTCGATCCCTTCGGCGATGAGGTTGGAGTCGGACGTGACGTCACCTTGGAAGTACCGGTCCTTGGAGAACGAGGCGCTCCGCCCCCGAGTCGCCATCGCGCCCAGCGAGCCCATCCCGCGGTAGGTCTTGAACTGCTTCCCGTTGAGGAAGATGAGCTCTCCGGGACTCTCCTCACAGCCCGCCAGCAATGAGCCCAGCATCACCGTGTCGGCGCCGGCGACCAGCGCCTTGGCGATGTCACCGGAGTACTGCAGCCCGCCGTCCCCGATCAGCGGCACGCCCGCGGGCCGGCAAGCCCGGGATGCGTTGTGGATCGCGGTGACCTGCGGCACGCCGACACCGGCCACCACCCGGGTGGTGCAGATCGAGCCCGGACCGACGCCGACCTTGACGCCGTCGACCCCCGCGTCCACCAGGGCCTTCGCACCGTCGTACGTGGCCACGTTCCCGGCGACCACGTCGACATCGGCGGCCGCTCGTTCGGCCTTGAGCCGGCGGACCATCTCCAACACGCCGGTCGAGTGACCGTGGGCGGTGTCGACGACCAGCAGGTCGACGCCCTCCTCGATCAAGGCCATGGCCCGCTTCCAGGAGTCTCCGAAAAACCCGACGGCGGCGGCGACCCGGAGCCGGCCGAGGTCGTCCTTGGAGGCGTCGGGGTATTGGTCGGACTTCACGAAGTCCTTGAGGGTGATCAGTCCTTTGAGTCGCCCCTGCTCGTCGACCAGCGGCAGCTTCTCGATCTTGTGCTGGGCGAGCAGGGTCATCGCGTCGCTGCTGGAGATGCCGACTGGACCGGTGATGAGGGGCATCGGCGTCATCACGTCGCCGACCAGGCGGGATGGATCGCTTTCGAACCGCATGTCGCGATTGGTGACGATGCCGAGCAGCTTGAGGTTCCGATCCACGACCGGGACACCGGAGATCCGGTACCGCCCGCACATCGCGTCGGCCTCCCCGATGGTGGCGTCCGAGGAGATGGTGATCGGCTCGTCGACCATGCCGGCCTCGGAGCGCTTGACCACGTCGACCTGATGGGCCTGGTCCTCGATGGAAAGGTTCCGGTGGATCACCCCGAGGCCGCCCTGACGGGCGATCGCCACCGCCATCCGCGCCTCGGTCACCGTGTCCATCGGTGAAGAGATCAGCGGCACCCGGACCGTGATCCGTTTGGACACGCGCGACGAGGTGTCCACCTCGGAGGGCACGACGTCGCTCTGGCTGGGCTGCAGCAGCACGTCGTCGAAGGTCAATCCCAGTGTCGCGAACGGCTGCGGTACGCCGGCAGGAGTGAGATCACCCAAGGACTGCGACACGGGAAATCCTTTGCTCCAGTTTGTCAAAGCACCAGCCTAATGCCCGGGCATCGCCCGCCGCGGCCCATTCCATCGACCCGTCAGATCTTCGGGCCTTTCGGCGGGTCCTGACAGAAATGACGGCTCGGTGCCTATGGGACCCGGGCAGTTGGTTCTGAGGGGTGCCGGCCGTCACCTCTGCAGCCAACCATGCTCGCGGCGGCGAAGACGACACAGGGCCCCTCCGATCGGGAGGGGCCCTGTGCACGGTGCCTCGGTCGAGTCTGGGTCAGTGGGAGTGCCCGTGACCCGCAGCCGCCGGCTGTTCCTCTTCAGGCTTCTCCACCACCAGAGTCTCGGTGGTGAGAAGCAGGGAGGCGATCGAGGCGGCGTTGGCCAGCGCGGATCGCGTGACCTTCACCGGATCGATGACGCCGTCCTTGATCAGGTCGCCGTACACGCCGGTCGCGGCGTTGTAGCCGTTGCCCGGACCGAGTTCGATCACCTTGGCCGTGACCACATACCCTGGCTCGCCGCCGTTCTCGGCGATCCAGCGCAGCGGCTCGACCATGGACTTCTTGACGATGGCCACCCCGAGACGCTCGTCCCCGGTGAGACCCAGCCCGTCGGAGAGCACCGAGCCGGCGTGCACCAGGGCGGAACCGCCACCGGCCACGATGCCCTCTTCGATCGCGGCGCGCGTCGCAGAGACGGCGTCCTCGATCCGGTGCTTCTTCTCCTTGAGCTCGACCTCGGTGGCCGCGCCGACCTTGATCACGCAGACGCCGCCGGCCAACTTGGCCACCCGCTCCTGCAGCTTCTCCCGATCCCAATCGGAATCGGTCCGGTCGATCTCGGCCTGCAGCTGGGTCACCCGAGCCTTGACCTCGTCGCCCTCGCCGGCGCCGTCGACGATGGTGGTGTTGTCCTTCGTCACCACGATCCGACGAGCCCGGCCGAGCACCTCGAGCCCGACCTGGTCGAGCTTGAGGCCGACCTCGGGAGCCACGACCTGCGCCCCGGTGAGAATCGCGATGTCCTCGAGCATCGCCTTGCGCCGGTCACCGAAGGCCGGAGCCTTGACCGCGACCGAGGTGAAGGTGCCGCGGATCTTGTTGACGACCAAGGTGCTGAGCGCCTCACCGTCGACGTCTTCGGCCACGACGAAGAGAGTGCCCGACGCGCCGATGACCTTCTCCAGCAACGGGAGCAGCTCGGTCATCGAGCTGATCTTGCCGGAATTGATCAAGATGTACGGGTTGTCGAGAACCGCCTCCATTCGCTCGGGGTCGGTCACGAAGTACGGCGACAGGTAGCCCTTGTCGAACTGCATGCCCTCGGTGAATTCCAGCTCGGTGCCGAAGGTCTGGGACTCGTCGACAGTGATGACGCCGTCCTTGCCGACCTTGTCGAACGCCTCGGCGATGAGTTCGCCGATCTGCTCGTCCCGGGCCGAGATGGTGGCCACGTGAGCCATGTCCGCGGTGGTCTCGACGTCCCGGGAGTCCGCGCGGAGACGTTCCTCCACGGCGGCCACGGCTGCGTCGATGCCCCGCTTGAGGCCGATCGGGTTGGCGCCGGAGGCGACGGCCTTGAGGCCCTCGTGCACCAGCGCCTGGGCCAGCACCGTGGCGGTGGTGGTTCCATCACCGGCCACGTCGTTGGTCTTGGTGGCCACTTCCTTGGCGAGTTGAGCGCCGAGGTTCTCGTACGGGTCGTCGAGTTCGACATCGCGGGCAACGGTGACGCCATCGTTGGTGATGGTCGGCGCACCCCACTTCTTGTCCAGCACGACGTAGCGGCCTTTGGGACCGAGGGTGACCTTGACGGTGTTGGCGAGGGCGTCCACGCCCCGCTCGAGCGAGCGGCGCGCCTCCTCGTCGAACTGAAGGATCTTTGCCATGTAGCGATCCCCTTACTTGTTGACGACGGCCAAGATGTCGCGCGCGTTGAGCAGCAACAGCTCCTTGCCGTCGTACTTCACTTCGGTGCCGCCGTACTTGCTGAAGATGACCACGTCACCCTCAGAGACGTCGAGCGGAACCCGATTGCCGTTGTCGTCGATGCGACCCGGGCCGGTGGCGAGGACCTTGCCCTCCTGCGGCTTCTCCTTGGCGGTGTCGGGAATTACCAGACCGGAAGCGGTGGTCTGCTCACCTTCGAGCGGCTGAACGAGGATGCGATCCTCGAGCGGCTTGATCGTGACTGCCACGTTCAAACCCCTTTCACGTAATGGATGTGTGTTCGGGATGGACACCACCGGGCGTCGTCGCGGGGCCGCCCGATGAATTGGCACACTCACTGCGAGAGTGCCAAACCGACATTAGCACTCGGTTGCCGTGAGTGCCAGGCAGACCTAGGCCGACGCGTCTCGTTCGACGACCAATACCGTCGGGCCGTCAAGGGTGCGGGTGATGACCACCGTCGCGCTCGCCGGCCCGCGCAACCGAAGCCGGGGCCGCAGGGCCGCCGGGTCCAGCGACAGGCCGCGGGTCAGGATCTCCAGACTGCCGATCTGCTTCTGGCTGGTCCAACTCCGCAGAGTCCTGTCTCGATAACCGAAAGTGTCGCGAATCGCGAAGCGGATCGCGAACGGGGTCGCGACCGAGGTATCGGACGAGAGGTAGGCGAGTCCGCGGTGCACAAGGGTCGCGTCCAGTTGGCCCGCCAGAGTGGCGATGCCGCCGCTGCGGCTGACGGCGCCGAGCGGCTCATACAAGAAGGCGCGCGGAGGGCCCACCGACGGCGGACCAGCATCGGTCACCATTAATCGCTGCGGCGGATCCGCCAGGACCACGGCGGACCAGGAGGTCCGGCTGCCGGCACCGGACCAGAGACCGACCTCGACGGCGTCGCCGCGCGTGCTCACCCATTCCGCCTCCACTCCCGGCGGGATGACCTCGTGGGGCAGCCCGGGTCCGAGCTTGACCCCGACCGGCTGCGGACCGCGGAGCAGGTCGGTGACGAAGGACCACGCAGGACTGAGGTCCTCGACCCGCCACGAGCGGCCGCGGCCCGTGCGGCGGGCGGGGTCGCAGAACACCCCGGTCCGGCGGTCGGCAAGCGTCGGACCCAGCTGCTCGGCGGACCCAGTCAGCACGCGGGTGGGGGTCCGGAGTGCGGCGGAGGCGAGGTTCGCCGCGGCCACCCCGGCGACTCTCGCGTCGTGGTCGACGGCGACGACCTCCAGCCCGGCGCGCGCGAACGCCAAGGCGTCGGTGCCGATGCCGCAGCCGAGATCGACGACCCGTTCGACACCGGCGGCCAGCATCCGGGCGGCATGGTGCTCGGCGACCTCGGGCCGACTGGCCTGCTCCAGCCCGTCGCGGGTGAAGAAGAGTTCCGCGGCGGCAGCACCGAACTTCGCCGTCGCTCGCCGACGCAGCACCACCTGGGTCACGGCCGCGGCGGCCAGCTCCGGGCCGAAGCGCTTGCGGAGCCGCACCGAGGCCGCCAACGACTCCGGGTCGGTCTCGGCGGCGGCCGCGCTCAGTGCCTCGTCCGTCAATCCCAGCGGAAGGGTCCTCACGTGCCCCCTTGTTCGCGAGAGGAGCGATGAGCGGACACGCCCCGCGTGCGGAGCGAGCAGAACGCTCGCTGCCTCCGGGGAGGGTGACGACGCGCTGGTCTCGAGCGCCGCCGTCCGCGAGCAAACACCAGACTAAAGGAGGATTCGGCTGACTGGCAGGGTGGAGTCGGCGCCGACGGTCAACGAGGAGGGCCGGCCCCCCCGAGACACCACCTCGGCCCCGAGGACGGCGATCATGGCGCCGTTGTCGGTGCACAGCTCCGGCCGCGGACTGCGCAGGGACACCCCGGCGGCCGCCGATCGCTCGGCCAGCAGGTCGCGCAGGCGACGGTTGGCCGCCACCCCACCTCCGATCAACAGATCGCGGGCACCGGTTGCGGCACAGGCGTCGACGGCCTTGGCGCTGAGCACGTCACAAACCGCCTCCTGGAAGCTCGCCGCCACGTCTTCGACGGGGATCGGCGCCGCCTCGAGTTCCCGCGTCTCGACCCACCGGGCCACCGCCGTCTTGAGTCCGGAGAACGAGAAGTCGAAGCGATGCCGCTGCAGGTCTTTCGGTGTGGTCAGGCCGCGCGGGAAGCGGACCGCGGCCGGATCGCCCCCGGCCGCCACCCGGTCGATGTGGGGTCCGCCCGGGTAGGGCAGTCCCAACAGCCGCGCCACCTTGTCGTACGCCTCGCCGGCCGCGTCGTCGATGGTTCCGCCGAGTTCGATGATGCTGGTCGCGACGTCGGTGATCTCCAGCAACGACGTGTGACCCCCCGACACCAGCAGGCCGATACACGGCCGGGGCAGCGGCCCGTGTTCGAGCAGGTCGACCGCCACGTGCCCGGCCAGGTGGTTGACCGCGTACAGCGGCTTGCCCAAGGCGAACGCCAGCGCTTTGGCCGCCGCCAGTCCGACGACCAGTGCGCCCATCAACCCCGGACCGGCCGTCACCGCGATCCCGTCGAGTTCACTCAGGTCGATGTCGGCGGTCGCACAAGCCCGCCGCAGGGTCGGCAGCATCGCCTCCAGGTGGGCGCGGCTGGCCACCTCGGGGACGACGCCCCCGAAGCGGACGTGTTCGTCGACGCTGCTGGCCACCTCGTTGGCCAGCAGTTCCGTCCCACGGACGATGCCGACGCCGGTCTCGTCGCACGAGGATTCGACGCCCAGGATCAGCGGGCCGCCGCGGGAGTCAGTCATCTGAGCTGTCCGGACCGGTCCAGTGGGGCAGGTCGTACAGCTTGAGGATCAGCGCCGAACGCCCGGGACCGTAGTAGTTCTCGCGCGCCGCCAGCTGCTCGAAGCCGATCCGTTGATACAAGGCGATGGCGGCCTCGTTGTGGTAGTCGACCTCCAGCAGTACGGAACGCGCCCCGAGGTGGCGGACCGTGTGGAGTCCTGCCTCGATCAGCCGCGTACCGACGCCGCGGCGCCGATATTGGGGGGCCACCACCAGCCGGTACAGGTCCGCGCTGGTGTCGGCCGTTCGGAGAGCGATCACGCCGACCGGGACGTGGCTGCGGGCGATCAGCACCGTCCGCCCCTCCCCCAGCAGCTCACCGCACCAGCTGCGCTCGCTCCACCGTTCCGGTCCGGCGAAGCCGCTGTGTTCGAGCGCGAGGATCGCGTCCAGATCCGAACGGCGGGCGGGCAGGATGCTGATCAGATTCGGGTCGGTCATCTCGTCGTCCCGGTCCGCGGGCCCGGTCCGCGATCCGGCCGCCGCAGCACGGACTTGCGTCGGCCGGGTTCGGCTGCGTCGGGACGGCGCAGGTATAGCGGCTGCTGACCAGCGCCGGGCAGCTTCGGTCCGCGGACGGCCAGCACGCTCGGGTCCAGCGATCGGGGCCCCGGCACCGCCTGGAGAAGCTCGGGATAGAGGTCGGCGGCCGGCCCGATGGTCGGCCGGCGCGGAGCGTCGGCCGGGAGCGACACGTACGGACCGTCGCGACGCACACCGTCGGCACCGTAGAGCGCCCAGTAGATCTCCCGGCGGCGGGCGTCGGTGGCCACCACGAAGTCTGCGGCGGGCCCGCCCGGGCGGTCGAGGCTGCCGGGGGCGGGACTCGAGGCGAAGTCGGCGGCGATCCCGTCCAGGCTGCAGATCCCGTGCAGGTCGGCCTCGACGACCTCGGCCAGGATGCGAGCCGTGACAATCCCCACCCGGAGGCCGGTGAACGGCCCGGGGCCGAGACCGACAACGATCTGGTCGAGTTGACCGACCCGGACGCCGGCTTCACGGCAGACGTCGGCGATCACCGGGGTGAGCTGTTCGACCTGAGTCATCCGGTCGGGGATCACCGCGGCGCCGATCGGAACGCCACCGCGGGCCAGTCCGACCGTGACCACCATCGCGGTGTCCAGGCCGAGAACGAGCGGTTGTGCTGATCCGCTAGCCATCGGCCAGCTCCCGCAGTGCGGCCAGCTCGGCAGCGGGCCAGCGTTGGCCTACCCCGCGAATCAAAACGGTCCGGTGCTCGTCGATGGCGACGTCGGTGTCGGTGTGGGCCAAGGGCCCGGCGACGGCCGAGCGCCGGATGTCGATCTCGAGTCGGGAGTCCGAAAGGCCCTCGGCGAGCCCCGTGCCCCACTCCACCACCGTCACTGCTGTCGAGCCGGACTCGTCCAGACCCAGATCGTCCAGCTCCGCGGCACCGGACAACCGGTACGCATCGACGTGGACGAGCGGCGGACCGCCGCTGGTGGACTGGTGCACGCGTGCCAGCACGAAGGTGGGCGAGATCACCGGTCCCTCGGCGCCCAGCCCGAAGCCGATCCCCTGCGTGAGTGTCGTCTTGCCGGCCCCCAGATCACCGGCGGCGATGATCAGGTCACCGGGCCGCAAGCGGCCGGCCAGCTGCGCCCCCAACTCCTGCATGGCGCGCGCGGTCGGCACTTCGATCGCGACCGGTAAAGGCCGTCCCAGGATCACTCCGAAGTCTGCCGTTCGCAGGATCTCGTATCCCCGGTGGCGCCAGAACAAGATCAATTCGGCGAACTCCTCGCGGGCGAAGAGTTCGACATCGCGGTAACCGAGCTCGGCAGCGTAATCCTGCGCGGCCGCCACCATGGTCGACGCGATCCCGTGCCGCTGGAAGTCCGGATGGACCGAGACCCGGCCGAAACGAGCCACCCCAGGGGCGGCTTCATTGATCAACAACGCACCGGCGGCACGGCCGTCGACCTCGGCGTAGATGCCTCCGCCGCGCCGTACCGCGGTCCGCACCGAATCGGGCGTTTCGGATATGGCCGTCGACGGGGGGTCGAGCGGCGGACGGGCCCCGAAAGCGGCGTGGATGACCTCGACCATGCCGAAGGCATCCGCTACGGAAGCCACCGACACGGTCAGGTCCGAGACGGAAATATTCACCAGCGGCAATCGTATCTGCGCGGCCGGTCGGGTCTGCGCTGACGATCCAGCTTGGCCCGACCAGCTCGGACTAACGCTGGTGGGGACGCCCGCCGCGATGGGGGGATCCCGGTCGACGACGGTCGTTGCGCCCTCGACCACGAGGACTCGGGGGCGGCGCGATCAAGCGATCGAACTCCGCCCGGGTGACGGCCGGGCCGACTCCGGCCTCGGGTCCGACGTCGGCCAGCCAGGACTCACCCAGCCGGCCGGGCTGATGCACGGCAGAGACCCCGGCCTGCGCCACCAGCCGGCGCACATCGCGGCGCTGTGGCGGGAGGACCAGGGTCAAGACCTTGCCGGCCTGGCCGGCGCGGGCGGTTCTACCGGCGCGGTGCAGGTAATCCTTCGGCCCGCTCGGCGGATCAGCCTGGAGCACGAGGCCGATGCGGTCGACGTGGATGCCGCGGGCGGCGACGTCGGTGGCCACGAGCACCGGCAGCCGGCCCTCCTTGAAGGCGGCCAGGATGCGCGCCCTGGCCCCCTGGGTGAGACCGCCGTGCAGGGCTCCGGCCAGAACGCCGACCTCGCGCAGCTGCTCCGCAACGCGATCAGCCCCTCGCTGGGTCCGGACGAAGACGACCGTACGCTCGCCGCGCCGCGCCAGCTCGGCCGTCATGGCGACCTTGTCGGCGGGGGCGACCTCGATCAGCCGGTGCTCCATCAGGGTGACGCTGGCCTGGCCCGGGTCGACCGAATGCGTGACCGGATTGCTCAGGTAGGTCCGCACCAGCTGATCGACAGCCCGGTCGAGGGTCGCCGAGAACAGCAGGCGCTGTCCGCCCGCGGGGACGGCGCGGAGGATCTGGGTGACAGCCGGCATGAAGCCGAGATCGGCCATATGGTCGGCCTCGTCCAAGACGGTGATCTCGACTCGCCCGAGGTCGGCCACGCCCTGCTCCATCAGGTCGATCAGCCGACCGGGAGTGGCCACGACGATGTCGGTGCCGCTGTCGAGCGCGCGGATCTGCGGGCCGTAGGCCATCCCGCCCGTCACGAGTGCCACCTTCAGCCCCTGCGAGCGGGCCAGCGGCGCCAGCACGTCAGCCACCTGGAGGGCCAGTTCGCGGGTGGGCACCAAGACGATGCCGCGCGGCTGGCGGGAGACGCTCGAGCTGTTGGTCAGTCGGACGATCATGGGCAGCCCGAAGCCCAGGGTCTTGCCGGATCCCGTACGGGCCCGGCCGAGCACGTCTCGACCGGCCAGGGCATCGGGAATGGTTTCCGCCTGGATCGGGAACGGCGAGCTGATACCCGCGGCGCGCAGGTTCTGCACCAAGCCGGCCGGCAGACCCAGCTCGGCGAAGCCACCCGATCCACTGTCGTGGGGATCGGGCGAGGCCGCTCCGGCAAGGTCAGGGATGACGAGGTCGCGATCGTGAGCGGTCGGTTCCTCCCACGTCATCTGGTCCAGCTGCGGCGTCCGGTCATCGCGGGGTTGGTCCCTGCGGAACGAATCCCTGCGGAACGAATCCTTGCGGAACGAATCCTTGCGGGGCGAGTCGCTGCGGAAGGAACCGCGCGAGTCCGCCGGGCGGGTCGATCGCGGAACTGCCGAGCGCTCGTTGCGTTCGGCGCGTTCTGTTCGGCCGGAACTGCGGCGCGGCGGTCGGCCGCGATCGGAGCGTTCGTCGGCGGACCAGCGGCGCTTGCGGCCGCCGTCGCCTCGGGTGTTCTTCGACGTATTGGGCGGACCCGACTTGCGGGCGCGCGGAGACGAGGAGGCAGGAACAGACATCGAGCACGAACTCACTTCTGGCCGCGGCTGCGGCAGCTTGGTAGGCAGGTCAAACGGCCAGAAGGTGTGGGCGGGAGACGAGCCTCGGCGCCGTCGTCGGCGCTCGGTGACCCGAGCGGCAGTGCGCCGCCGGGAGAGTCAACTCTACCGTTCGGGGTGGAGAAGTCGAAATTGCCGGCTAGAGCGACTCCCTGACGCGGGCGATGAGGCTGTCCAGCACTTCGTTGAAGGCGCCGGCGTGCTCGATGATGCCCATGTGCCCGCAGTTGGCCAACCGGCGAACGTCGGCGTCGGGCAGCGCCTCGATGATCTTGTCGGTGTGGTGCACCGGCGTGATGATGTCGTCCTCGCCGCCGATCACCGCGGTCTCCACCCGGCGCAGCACATCGAACGCCTCGTACTCGTCGAGCTCCGCGAAGGCCGGGTAGAAGTCCGCAACCACCTCGAGCGGGGTCTGGCCGAGCATCTCGCTCATGAACTCGACGTAGCTGGCCGGCACGTCGGAGCCGAATGCGGCCCGCTTGGTGACCACAAAGCTCAAGTCGGAGCCGGCGGTCCGGCTCTTCTGGACGAGTTCCGGGATCCGGTTCAGCGTGGCCATCGCGGGCGGCGCCAACCGCGAGAAGACCCGTCCCGGGAGCCCGCGGATGGGCGAGTGCTCGGCCATCTCGTCTGCCGCCGTGGCGAACAAGGCGACACCGCGGATGCGTGTCCCGAACAACTCGGGGCGGGTCAGCGCCAGATTCATGATCGTCATGCCGCCCATCGAGTGCCCGACCAACAACACCGGACCCTCACCGGCGACCTCGTCGAGGACCTGCAACAGGTCGGCGGACAGCACGCCGATGCGGCACTTCTCCGGGGCGGATCGACCTGAGCGCCCATGCGAGCGCTGGTCGTAGAGCACCTGCCGGATCCGGCCCCGGAAATGCTTTCGCTGAAAGTGCCAGCAGTCCATGTTCAGCGCGTATCCGTGCACCAGAACCAACGTCAGACCCGGCTCGTCGGTCTCGGATTCCTCGACTTCGGTGTGCAGCACCACCCCGTCCGGGGTGGTCACCATCGGCCCGTCGGAGCGCAGACCGAAGAAGTCCTCGGTCGGCTCGGCTGCCGGTGGCCGCAGCCGCCTCGAGACGACCCGCCGCTCCACCTCCATCCCGAGCGCCACTCCGCCCGCGGCCAGTGCGGCCAGGCTGGCGAAGAGACCCAGATTCTGCGCCGTGTGACGCGCGGCGGCCATCAGCGTGCCTCCACGCCGTGGAAGACCCGGCCGACCCGACTACCGATGCCGGTGACGATCTCGTGTCCGATCGTCTCGGCCCAGCCGGCCCAGTCCGCCACCGTCGGTTCACCGTCGTCGCCCGGGCCGAAGATCACCACTTCGGTTCCCAGCGGTGGAGACTCCTCGGAGCCCGCCGGGCCGAGATCGACGACGAACTGATCCATGCAGATCCGGCCTCGGACCGGCACCCGCCGCCCGGCGACGCTCACCTCGGCCCGCGGACCGGCGATCCGCGGGATGCCGTCGGCGTAGCCGAGCGGTACCAGGCCCAGCCGGGTCGGCTGCTCCGCGTGCCAGGTCAGCCCGTACGAGACTCCGGTTCCGATCTCGACGTCCTTGACGTTCACCAACTGAGCCCGCAGTCGCATCACCGGCCGCACCGACGCCCCAGCGTCCTCGATCACTCCCGGTCCCGGGTCGATGCCGTATGCCGCGATCCCGACCCGCACCAGATCCAGGTGGGACCCGGGCAGCAGCAGCGCGGCCGCGGAGTTGGCGGCGTGACGCAGCTCCGGTTGCAGTCCGGCCGCGGCCGCGACCTCGGTGGCCGCGTCAAAGGCCGCCAACTGCTGGGGCACCGACGGCGCTCCCACCTCGTCCGCCGAGGCCAGATGGGTCCAGAGGCCGACAACACGGACCGCACCGGCCGCCTCAGCCTCGGCGGCCGCGGCGCACAGCTCCGGCCAGACCTTCGCCGTCGCTCCGTTTCGGGACATGCCGGTGTCGATCTTGAGGTGCACCCGAGCCACCCGTTCCGCCGTACCGGCGGCCATCACGAGTCGTGAGATCTGCTCGGGTGCATGGGCGGTGGCGTCCACCCCGGCGGCCACCAGCGGCGTGAGGTCGGTATCGGGCCCGTAGAGCCAGAACAGCAGCGGGCCCTCGTCGCCGGCCTCACGCAGCGTCATCGCCTCGTCGGGTGTGGCCACCCCGAGCCAGTCGACGCCCGCGGCCCGGGCCGTGGCCGCACACGGCACCAGTCCGTGGCCGTACGCGTCGGCCTTGACCGCCAGCATCAGCTGGGCGGGCGCCACCAGCTTCTGGAAGTAACGGAGGTTGTCGGCCAACGCCCCGAGGTCGATCTCCGCCGCCGCGGTCGCCGGATCGATCACGAGCGTCCCCGAGCGGAGCCGTCGGGCGCGCTCGCTGGCTCCGTCAGTCGGCCGATCAGCTCGGCGCACCGGCGGGCCAGCTCCTGCGGGGGCAGCGGTCCGGGGTGGGCCCCGGCGGTCATGGCCTGAATCGAGGCGCCCAGGATCCCGGCCTCGCGGGCCGACCGTCCCGCCGCCAGCAGCGCGGCGCAGAGCCCGCCCAGCACGTCACCAGAACCGGCTTGGCCGGTCCAGGCCGGCCCGACAACGGCGAGGTCAACGGTGTCTCCGCCCGGTGTGGCCACCAGCTGACTCGCTCCTTTCAGCAGCACCGTGGCACCGGTCCGGTCGGCCGCGGCCCGGACCGAACCGACCGGATCGGCGGTCACCGCGGCCCGCTCGCAACCCAGCAGCCGGGCCAGCTCACCCGCGTGCGGCGTCAGGAGCACGTGCTCGGGGAGGCGGTCGGGCAGGTGCCGAAGCGCGTCGGCGTCGAGCACGACGGGCAGCCCGGTGGCGACCGTGTCCGCCACCCGCCGGGTCCCGTCGGCTCGGTCGCCCCACCCCGAGCCGAGCAGCCAGGACTGCACCCGTCCCTCGGCGTAGACGACGTTCGGCAACTCGTTGAGCAGCACCGGCTTCGCCGCCTCGGGACCGAGGAAGCGGACCATGCCGGCGCCGCCGAAGACGGCTCCGAATGTGGAGAGGATCGCGGCGCCCGGATAGTGGTCCGAGCCGGTGTCGATCCCCACCACGCCCCGGGCGTACTTGTCTGCCGTGGCCCCCGGCACCGGCCAGCCCGCGACGACGTCGGCCTGCTCCCAGGCCGCCAGCGCCGGGCTCGCGTGGTCGAGCCGCAGGCCGATGTCGACCAGCTCGATCAGGCCGCTCCGAGAACGGGCCGGCTCGAGCAGGTGACAGGCCTTGAAGACACCGAAGGTGACCGTTCGGGTCGCCCCGATCGAGGCGGCCGGCACCGCGCCGGTGTCGGAATCCACCCCGGAAGGGAGGTCGACGGCCACCACCGGCGAGCGGTGTCGGCTCAGCCGGTCGGCCAGGTCCGCCAGCTCATCGGGGAGTCCGGCCCGGCCGCCGATGCCGAGCACACCATCGATCACCACGTCCGTTCCCGCCAGGTGCTGGTCGCCCAGATCGCTCAACTCGACCAGCCGCCCTCCGGCGGACAGCAGGGCCCGAAGTCCGGCGGCATGCGGCTGTCCCAGCGCGCGCACGGCCTGGACCGAGCAACCCCGAGCCGCCAGCCGGGCCCCGGCGTGCAGGGCGTCCCCGCCGTTGTTCCCGGGTCCGACGAGAATCAGCACGTTCCCGCCGTACACCCGGCCACGCTGTCGACCCAGCTCGGCCGCCACCCGTACGGACAGACCGTGCGCGGCCCGCTGCATGAGGGCGTCGTCGCCCGACTCCCCCAGAGCAGACATGGCGCTCGCTTCGAGCCGGCGGGTCTCCTCCACCGAGTACGCGTAGCGCATCAGGCCTCGCACACCACCACGGCCGAGGCGATCCCGGCGTCGTGGGACAAGGAGACGTGGATGGTGGCGATTCGCAACTCGGCGGCACGCTCGGCCACCGTGCCGGTGACCTTGAACGAGGGCTTGCCGTCGGCGTCGGTCAGCACTTCGGCGTCCTGCCAGGACATCCCACTCGGAGCCCCGAGCGCCTTGGCCAGCGCCTCCTTGGCCGCGAATCGGGCCGCCTGCGAGGCCACCGGACGCTCCGCTTCGGCCGGCGTGAACAGCCGCTGCACCATCCCCGGATGCCGCTCGATCGATTCGGCGAACCGCCGCACGTCGCAGACGTCGATACCCACACCGACGATCATCGAGGTCGGCGACCGCTCACTCGGCCGGGCTCATTCAACCGTGACCGACTTGGCCAGATTGCGCGGCTGGTCGACATCGTGGCCGCGCAGGGTGGCCAGCTCGCAGGCGAACACCTGCAGCGGGATCGTCGCCAAGAGCGGCTGGAGCAGGGTCGACGTCTTCGGCAGCGCGATCAAGACGTCGGCGTGTTGGGCGATCTCGGTGTCGTCCTCCTCCGCGAGCACGATCGTCCGGGCACCCCGGGCCCGGATTTCGGCGATGTTGGACAGAACCTTCTCGTGCAGCTGGTCGCGGCCGCGGGGCGGCATGATCACGAACACCGGCAGCCCGTCCTCGATCAGGGCGATCGGTCCGTGCTTGAGCTCACCGGCGGCGAACCCCTCCGCATGCATGTACGCGAGCTCCTTGAGCTTCAGGGCGCCCTCCAGAGCCACCGGATAACCGACGTGGCGGCCGAGGAACAGCACCGAGCGCTCGTCTCTCAGGTCCGCCGCCAGTTGCAGCAGCGGTTCGATACCGGCCAGCAGTCGGGTCATGTCCGCCGGCATCGCCTCGAGTTCGGACAGCGCGAGACCGATCTCGTCGCGGAACTTGGTGCCCCTCACCTGCGCCAGATACAAGCCGAGCAGGTAGCAGGCCACCAACTGGGTGAGGAAGCCCTTGGTGGAGGCGACCCCGATCTCCGGTCCGGCGTGGGTGTAGATCACCGCGTCGGACTCCCGCGGAATGGTCGCCCCGTTGGTGTTGCAGATGGCCAGCACCCGCGCCTTCTGCTCGCGGGCGTGCCGGATCGCCATCAAGGTGTCGGCGGTTTCGCCCGACTGTGAGATGGTCACCACCAGGGTGGTCGGACCGACGATCGGATCGCGGTAGCGGAACTCGCTGGCCAGCTCGACCTCGCACGGGACCCGGGTCCAGTGCTCGATCGCGTACTTCGCCACCATGCCCGCATAGAAGGACGTGCCGCAGGCGATGACGATGATCTTGTCGATGCTGCGGAGTTCGGCCTCGGTGATCCGGATCTCGTCGAGGCGCAGCCGGCCCGCTTCGTCGTGGCGGCCCAGCAGCGTGTCGGCCACGGCCCTGGGCTGCTCGTAGATCTCCTTGCGCATGAACCAGTCGAAGCCCCCCTTCTCGGCGGCGGACAGGTCCCAGTCGACGTGATAGGCGCGGACCTCGGCCTCGACTCCGTCGAAATCGGTGACCGCGACGGCGTTCCGGGTGATGGTCACCACCTGGTCCTGACCGAGCTCGATCGCGTCGCGGGTGTGCTCGATGAAGGCCGCCACGTCGGAGGCGAGGAAGTGCTCGCCCTGCCCCACCCCGACGACCAACGGGGAGTTGCGGCGGGCGGCCACCACCGAAGTGGCGTCGAGGGCGTCCACGGCGACCAGGGTGAAGGCCCCGTCGAGCCGCCGGCACACGGTGCGCATCGCGGCGGTCAGGTCGAAACCCTCGTCCAGTTCGCGGCCGAGCAGGTGGGCGACCACCTCGGTGTCGGTCTCGGAAAGGAAATCGGCGCCGGCGTTCTCCAGCTCGGCGCGCAGCAGTCGGTAGTTCTCGATGATCCCGTTGTGGACCAACGCGACCCGCCCGTCCGCGGAGCGGTGCGGATGGGCGTTGCGGTCGTTGGGCGCGCCGTGCGTGGCCCATCGGGTATGACCGAGACCAAGGTGCGCCACCGGGAGAGGCTCATCGCCCAGCACCTTCTCCAGGTTGGCCAGCTTGCCGGCCTTCTTGGCGATGGCGACCCGGCCGTCGTCGACCACCGCCACGCCGGCCGAGTCGTACCCGCGATACTCCAGCCGCCGGAGTCCGTTGACCACAACCTCGACGGCGGCCTGGGGGCCGACGTACCCGACGATTCCGCACATGCGGGCCACCCTACTTCGTCGGGTCCGGTCGCCGGCTCCATTACATTGAGCCGCATGCCGCCCGGTACGCAACTCGTCGGACCGTACGTGGAGCGCAACCGGGCCGACTGGGCGGCGCTCGCCGAATCCGCTCCGCTGACCCTGGACGCGGCCACCCTCGAGCGGCTTCGTGGCCTCCACGACCCGACCAGCCTGACCGACGTGTCGGAGGTGTACCTGCCGCTGACCCACCTGTTGAACCGCTACATCCACTACACCGGCGAACTGCACGCCTCCAGCGACGACTTCCTGCACATCTCGACCGGGCGGACGCCGTTCGTGATCGGCGTGGCGGGATCGGTCGCGGTGGGGAAGTCCACCACAGCGCGGTTGCTGCGCGAACTCCTGGCCGGCTGGCCGGAGCATCCCGATGTCGCGCTGGTCACCACCGACGGGTTCCTGTTCCCCAACGCCGAATTGGCCCGGCGCGGACTGATGCACCGCAAAGGCTTCCCGGAGTCCTACGACCGGGCGGCCCTGCTGCGTTTCGTGATGGACGTCAAGTCGGGTCGGCCGGAGGTGTCCGCCCCCGTGTACAGCCACCTGAGCTACGACATTCTGCCGGATGAGCGGGTCTTGCTGTCCTCCCCGGACATCTTGATCATCGAGGGCCTGAACGTGCTGCAGCCGGCCCGACCCCGGCTGGGCGGAAGCACCGGGTTGGCGGTGAGTGACTTCTTCGACTTCTCGGTGTACGTCGACGCGGATACCGCCGACATCCGCCGCTGGTACGTGAACCGCTTCCTCTTGCTGCGCGACACCGCGTTCCGGGATCCGCGCTCCTACTTCACCCGCTATGCCGAGCTCACCCACTCCGAAGCCGTCCGACAGGCCGAAACGTTGTGGGACACCATCAACGGCCCGAACCTGGTCGCCAACATCCTGCCCACCCGAGACCGGGCCACCGCCATCCTTCGCAAGGACGGCGACCATCGGGTCGAATGGGTCCGGATCCGCAAGGTCTGACCGAGCCTCGGTCGGATTCCGGTCCGATGCCGGTCGGATCCCGGCGGGCGAGTCCGAAAGTGCCGAACGAGGTGTATCAACGCCGAGGCGCCCAGCTCTTATCGTCGAGTCCGTTCACCCGAGGCCCAGACCGTTGCGCACTGGACCAATTCGAAGCGGGGCGGATCTCGCGCAACGTCACGATTGCTCGCTCGGCTCCGCGAACCTTTGGGCATGGGGGGAGGTTCGCGGAGCCGCGGGGGCCGGATCGGTGGGAGATCCGGGCGACATTGCGGGGAAAATCATCGGGGCATGCCGGGGCCGGTCACTCGCAGCGAGTGGCCGGCCTTTGGTGTGCGGAGTCGGCCACCCCCCATCCGGCTATCGCAGCTGTTCGTGCATACGGCCCTGCTGACCGGCCGGGAGCCGGGATCACCGTTAGCCTGCGGGTGCATGAGCACTGACTATTCCTCGGCGTCGACGACCAGCCCGCCGGTCCGGATCAGCGCCGGAACCGCAGTCAAGATCGGCTTCTTCGGCGCCCTGGGCGCCACCTTGTTCTCGCTGATCCTGTCCCTCGTGGTCGGGATCGTGATCTTCGTACTCGCCTTGCTGGGCATCGGTATCGGCAGCCTGATCCAGCTGCCCCGGTAGTCCGGGCGCTCAGAGGGCCAGCGAGGACTTGACTACATCGGCCAGGCGCTGAGCGATGGTGTTCGCCTGCTCCAGGGTTTCGGCCTCGACCATCACCCGGACGAGTGATTCGGTTCCCGACGGCCGCAGCAAGATCCGGCCGGAATCGCCGAGTTCCGTCGCCGCCTCCTGGACGGCCGCCGCGAGTGTCGGGTCGGTGTCGGCCCTCGACTTGTCCACCCCGGGAACGTTCACCAGCACCTGTGGCAAGCGAGTCATCACCCCCGCCAGCTCCGCCAGCGTGCTCCCGGTCGCCGCCAGCCGATTCATCAGGTGCAGTCCGGTCAGAACGCCGTCGCCGGTGCTGGCGTGGTCCAGCAGCACCACGTGCCCGGACTGCTCTCCGCCGAGCGAATAGTTGCCGGCCCGCATCGTCTCCAGGACGTACCGATCGCCCACCTTCGTCTGCAGGACATCGATCCCGGAGGCCGTCATGGCGTGGACGAAGCCGAGGTTGCTCATCACCGTGGCCACCACGGTGTTCCGGCGGAGCCGCCCGGTGTCCTTCATGGCCACGGCGAGCACGGCGAGGATCTGATCACCGTCGACGGTTCGGCCGGAGGCGTCCACGGCCAGGCAGCGGTCCGCGTCGCCGTCCAGCGCGATGCCCAGATCGGCACCGTGCTCCACCACGGCGGACCGCAGGTCGTCCATGTGGGTCGACCCGGAGTTGTGGTTGATGTTGACCCCGTCCGGGTCGGCATGGATCCGGATCACCTTGGCGCCCTGGACCTCGAAGGCGGCCGGGGCGGTGAGGTGGGCAGCGCCGTTGGCGCAGTCGACAACCACGGTGATGCCGTCCAGGCTCACCGGCCGGCTCAGGCTGGAGACAAGGTGGGCGACGTAACTCTCGATCAGCGTGTGGTCGTCCCGGATCCGGCCGACCCCGGCGCCGGTCGGCCGGGCCCAAGCCTCGCCCAGACGCTGCTCGATGGCGTCTTCGACCGTGTCCTCGAGTTTGGTGCCGCCCCGCGCGAAGAATTTGATCCCGTTGTCGGGCATCGGATTGTGACTTGCGGAGATCATGACCCCGAGGTCCGCGTCCGTCGACCCCGTCAGGAAGGCCACGCCCGGGGTCGGGATCACCCCGAGCCGGACGACGTCCACCCCCGCACTGGCCAGTCCGGCCACCACGGCGGCTTCCAGGAATTCCCCCGAGGCCCGGGGATCTCGGCCGACCACAGCCATCGGACGGGGCCGGGAGAACGCTCGGAATTCCCCGAGGATGTGGGCTGCCGCGACCGAGAGTTCCAGGGCCAGCTCAGCGGTCAGCGCTTCGTTGGCCGTGCCCCGTACACCGTCGGTGCCGAAGAGGCGACCCACCGTCTGCGAAAATCCGGCTTGCGGCGCGATCAGCGCTTGCTGTACTGCGGAGCCTTACGGGCCTTCTTCAGACCGGCCTTCTTCCGCTCCTTGATCCGGGCGTCACGGGTGAGCAGACCGGCCTTCTTGAGGGCCGGGCGGCTGGCTTCGGCGTCGACCACGTTGAGCGCGCGGGCCACGCCCAATCGCAGGGCGCCGGCCTGACCGGTGACCCCGCCACCGTGGATCCGGGCGATCACGTCGTACGAACCGGAAACCGCGGCCGCGGAGAACGGCTCGGACACGATCTGCTGGTGCACCTTGTTCGGGAAGTAATCCTCCAGGGTGCGACCGTTGATGGTCCACTGACCGTTGCCGGGGGCGATCCGGACTCGAGCGACGGCCTCTTTGCGGCGGCCGGTGGCTCCCGCCGGCGCGACCACGGCCGGCCGACTGGTCGACCCGGGTCCGGCTGCCGCCGCCTCGGAACGATAGGCGATCTCGTGGTCGCCCTCGGTGAAGGGAGTGACCTCGTCGGAGAGGGTCTCGCTGGGAGCTGATGACACTGCTGATTCCTGGTTCTCGAGCGGAGTTCTAGCCGGGTTCTGAGGAGGACTACTGGGCGATCTGGGTGATCTCGTACGGATGCGGCTGCTGAGCGGTGTGGGGATGCTCCGGGCCGGCGTACACCTTCAGCTTCTTGATGGTCTTGCGGCTCAACTTGTTCTTGGGCAACATCCCCCAGACCGCCAACTCGACCACCTTGCGGGGATCGCGGTCGAGCAGCTCCCCAGCCGGAATCGACTTCAGACCGCCTGGCCGTCCGGAGTGCCGGTGGTACATCTTGTCGTCGCGCTTCGATCCGCCGAGCGCGATCTTGGAGGCGTTGACGATGACCACGAAGTCGCCGCCGTCGACGTGCGGCGCGTAGGTCGGCTTGTGCTTACCCCGCAACAAGGTGGCTGCGGTCACCGCCAGCCGCCCGAGCACGATGTCGTCGGCGTCGATGACGTGCCAAGCTCGACTGATGTCGCCTGGCTTCGGGCTGTACGTAGACACGGTCGTCGACCATCTTCCTGGTATTTGAACTGGAGGTGTCGTGGTCGCGGGCGCAGGCCAATCGAGGCCGCGCGAACGCAACAGCGACCCAGGCTACCCGCCGCACAACCAGCCGGTCAAAACACCCGGGGAGCGTGCGCGAGCCGGGCCAAACACGGCAAGCCTCGGCAAGCGGAGCGCCCGGGCCGACACAGCGGGCGTGGGCGAGAAACTCAAAAAGACAGTCCCACTATTCGGGGAGGACTACGCCCGCGTAGGTTATCGCCATGACAGATGTGTCCACTGCTGGCTCCCCCCCGGTCGAGGCATCTCGAGCCGAGACGCTGACTGTGCACGACAACCGGACGGGGCAGTCCTACGAGCTCGCCATCACCGACGGCACCATCCGAGCCGCCGATCTGAAACAGATCACCGTGGACGACGAGGACCCGGGACTGGCCACCTACGACCCTGGATTCGTCAATACCGCATCGTGCCGCAGCTCCATCACCTTCATCGACGGTGATGTCGGCATCCTCGAGTACCGCGGCTACCCGATCGAACAGCTGGCGGAGCACTCCACCTTCCTCGAGGTCTCCTACCTGCTGCTCCACGGGGAACTGCCCACGGGCGCGCAACTCGAGGCGTGGGTTTACGACGTCACGATCCATACGTTTCTGCACGAGAACCTCAAGCAGTTCATCGAAGGCTTCCGCTACGACGCCCACCCGATGGGGATGTTGATGGCTTCCGTCAGCGCTCTGTCCACGTTCTATCCGGACGCCAGTCGCATCTCGGACTCCGAATCCCGGTCCCTGCAGATCACGCGTCTCATCGCGAAGATGCCGACCTTGGGCGCCTTCGCGTTCCGGCACCAGCAAGGCAAGCCGTACGTGTATCCGGACAACGAGCTGTCCTATACGGCGAACTTCTTGGCCATGTTGTTCAAGATGAGCGAGCCCAACTACGCCGCCGACGAGCGACTGGTCAAGGCGCTCGAAGTTCTGTTCATCCTGCATGCCGACCACGAGCAGAACTGCTCCACCAACGCCGTGCGGTCGGTGGGCTCCTCCCAGGTCGACCCCTACTCCTCGGTGGCGGCGGGTATCGGGGCGCTCTACGGCCCCTTGCATGGCGGCGCGAACGAGGCGGTGCTGCGGATGCTGAAGCGCATCAAGACCACCGACAACATTCCCGACTTCATCGACGGTGTGAAGAACGGCAAAGAGAAGCTGATGGGCTTCGGGCACCGCGTCTACAAGAACTACGACCCGCGGGCCAAGATCATCAAGAAGGCTTGCGACGACGTCTTCGAGGTGACCGGAACCAACCCGCTGCTCAACATTGCACAGGAGTTGGAGAAGATCGCCCTCGAGGACGAGTACTTCGTCAAGCGGAGGCTCTATCCCAACGTCGATTTCTACTCCGGCTTGATCTATGAGGCGCTGCAGTTCCCGCCGGAGATGTTCACCGTGCTGTTCGCGATCGGGCGGACGCCCGGATGGCTGGCGCAGTGGTCGGAGCTGGTCCAGGACAAAGAACAGAAGATTGCTCGCCCGAAGCAGGTCTACACAGGCATCCGAAATCGGGAGTTCGTGCCGATCGATCAGCGGTAGTCGGCTCCCTGCTCCTCCTCTCCAACCAGCGCCAGCACCCTTACCGACACCCGTGTCGGCGTATTTTTCGCCCTCGTCACAACCCCTTTGACCAGGCGCGAACTGGCGCGCCGGGAGCGCAGAGGGGTAACGGCGATGAGCCTGCTGCTGGCCCTGCTCTCCTCGCTGGTCCTCGGCGCCGCCGATTTCGCCGGCGGCATGGCGGCCAAAGGGATGCGGACCATCGCCGTCGTTATTTGGTCGAACGCGGCTGGGCTGGCGGTGGCCCTGGTGGCGGTGGCTGTCGTCCTCCCCGGAAGCCCGCGCGCCGAAGATCTCGGCTGGGGCGTCCTCGCCGGCCTGTGCGGCAGTGTCGGCGCAGGTCTGCTCTATCGCGCGCTGGCCTCCGGAGCGATGTTGTTGGCCGCTCCCGTGGCCGCCGTCGCCGCCGCCCTCCTGCCGGTGATCGTCGGCGTGACCATGGGCGAACGGCTCGGCCCGCTCACCGCGGTCGGAGTGGGAGTCGCCGTAATCTCGGTGGCCCTGGTGTCGCGGCGGCCCGGAGACCGGATCCGCCGACCGGCATCCCCCGCCGTCACGGTGCTGCTCGGAGTCGGAGCCGGACTGGGTTTCGGTGCTTTCATGGTCGCCCTCTCGCAGACACCGGCCGCGTCGGGATTGTGGCCGTTGGTCTTCGCCCGCTGCGCGTCGCTCAGCACCCTCCTCGCCGTGGCGGCCGTCCACCGGGTGCCGATCCGACCGATAGTCCCCGGCCACCGCATCGCCTGGTTGGCCGGCGTGCTGGACATGGGGTCGAGCGTCCTCTACTTGCTCGCCGTACGGGAGGGAAGCCTGGCCCTCGTGGGCCTGCTGGCCTCGCTGTCCCCGGTGAGCACCGTGTTGCTGGCCCGGCTGTTACTCCGGGAGCGCACCTACCTCTGGCAGCGGATCGGTGCCGGACTGGCCATGGGCAGCGTGCTGTTGCTCGCCCTCGGTTAGCGGGCGCGCTCGACCCGGCGCTCGTCCCAGACCGGTTGATCGCTCTCGTACACCTCGCCGTCGGAGCCGAAGACCAGGAAGCGGTCGAAACCGCGAGCGAACCAGCGGTCGTGCGTCACGGCCAGTACGGTTCCCTCGAACGCATCGAGTCCGTGCTCCAGCGCTTCGGCCGATTCGATGTCGAGGTTGTCGGTCGGCTCGTCGAGCAGGAGCAGCGTCGCCCCGGACAGTTCGAGCAACAGGATCTGGAATCGGGCCTGCTGACCGCCGGACAACGACTCGAAGCGCTGCTCCGCGGCGTGGGCCAACTCGTAGCGGTCGAGCTTGCGTGACGCTTCCTCTCGACCCATCCCCGCTCGGTGCTCGTCGCCGCGGTGCAAGATCTCCAGCAGGGTGCGGCCGAACAGCTCGGGATGGTGGTGGGTTTGGGCGAACCAGCCGGGCCGGACCCGGGCGCCCAGCTTGGCCCGCCCGGTGTGGTCGACCGGCGGCACGTCCAGTGACTCCACCGGTTCGTGCTCGACGTCGGGGTGAGAGCCGCCACGCGCGAGCAGCCGCAGGAAGTGGGACTTGCCCGATCCGTTGGAACCGAGGACGGCCACCCGGTCCCCGAACCAGATCTCGGCGTCGAACGGCCGCATCAGGCCGGTCAGCTCGAGGTCCTCCACCACAACCGCCCGTTTGCCGGTGCGGCCACCGGCCAGCCGCATCGTGACCCGTTGCTCCAGCGGGACGGCCTGCGGTGGTCCCGCCTCGAGGAACTTGGCCAGGCGGGTCTTGGCGGCCTGATACCGGCTGGCCATGCCATCGTTCGAGGCCGCTTTGATCTTGTACATCAAGACCAACGCCTTGAGCTTTTCGTGCTCTTCGTCCCAGCGCCGGCGAAGCTCCTCGAATCGCGCGAAACGCTTCCGGCGGGCCTCGGCGAAGGTCGTGAAGCTCTCACCGTGGATCCAGACCGTGTTGCCGGCGGCACCGAGCTCCAGCGCGGCGATGGCGGTGGCGGCCTCCGCCAACAGCTCGCGGTCGTGGCTGACCAGCAGCACGGTCTTGGGCGTCCGCCGCAGCTGATTCTCCAACCAGCGCTTGGCCGGGACGTCGAGGTAGTTGTCCGGCTCGTCGAGCAGAAGCACCTCATCGGGCCCGCGGAGCAGCAGCTCGAGAGCGAGTCGTTTCTGTTCCCCCCCGGAAAGGGTGTTCACCGGACGCCACTTGGCCCGTTCGTACGCGACGCCCAGCGCCGCCACGCAGCAGGCGTCGAAGGTGACCTCGGCGTCGTAGCCGCCGGCATCGCCGTAATCGGCGAGAGCCTGGGCGTAGGCGAGTTGGTGCGGCTCGGAATCGTCGTCCATCAAGGCGAGCTCCAGCCGATCCACGTCGGCCACCGCCGCCCTCAATCGGGGCGGCGAGAGTGAGAACAGCAGGTCGCGCACCGTGGAACTGTCCCGGATGGTGCCGATGAACTGCCGCATCACGCCGAGGCCCCCACTGCGACTGATCGAACCGCGCGTCGGGACGAGATCGCCCGCGATGATCTTGAGCAAGGTGGTCTTGCCCGAGCCGTTCGGTCCCACCAGAGCCACCACCGCGCCCTCGCCGACCCGGAGCGACACGTCGTCGAGCAGCACCCGGCCGTCCGGAAGATCGAACGAGACTCCGGAGAGATCGACGTGGCCCATGGGCACATCCTAGGAACGCAGGCTTCAGACCGCGTCGGCATTTCCGTCGACCGCCCCGGCGCTCTTGAGTGAGGAGTACCGGTTTCGGGTACCCCCGCAGCGAACCCATCGTCAGCGCTCGAGAGGACTCCCGTGAACGCCCCGGTCTCAGGTGCAGCATGAGCGAGGAAAAGTCAGTCACACCGGACGAGTCGGGGCGGATCGCCCTGGTGTTCGGCGGGTCGCGCGGACTCGGTCTATTGATCTCCCGCGAACTCGGTGCCCGCGGCCATCGACTTGTGCTCTGCGCCCGCCATGCTGCCGAACTGGACCAGGCCGCGGCCGGGCTCCGGGAACGTGGGCACCTCGTTCGCACCGAGGTCTGCGACGTGGCGGACGCGGCCCAGGTCGACGAGTTGGTCGCGCGCATCGAGCGCGACGAGGGACCGATCGAGGTGCTGATCTGTGTGGCGGGGGTCATCCAGGTCGGGCCGCTGCGGGCCCTGGGCCGCGAGCATTTCCGCGACGCGGTCGACATCATGTTGTGGGGACCGGTCAACGCGGCACTCGCGGCGGTTCCCGCCATGCGCAGCCGCGGGCGCGGTCGGATCGCGGTCATCACCTCGGTCGGTGGGCTGATCGCCGCACCTCACCTTCTGCCCTACAGCACGGCCAAGTTCGGTGCGGTCGGCTTCACGCGCGGCTTGCGTTCCGAGTTGGCCGGCTCCGGGGTCTCGGTCACCACCGTTGCCCCCGGGCTGATGCGCACCGGGTCGCACCTGCGGGCCGAGTTCGTCGGTGATCATCCGCGGGAGTACGCGTGGTTCGCCGCCGCCGCTTCGCTGCCCGTGTTGTCGATGGATGCCGAACGGGCCGCCGCCCGAATCGTCCGCGCCGTTCTGCTCGGGCGGTCCGACCTCACGCTGACGCCGTTGGCCTGGGTCGCCCCGCGGGTAGCCGCTCTCTTCCCGAGGTTCACGGCCGGCCTTCTCGGGCTCACGGCCCGGATGCTGCCTTCGGCCCCCGGGGCGACGGACCTCGAGACGGTGGAGGGTTGGCAGGCGGCCGAGCGGCTGTCTCCGACGGCCCGCCGTTGGGTCACCCGACTCACCGCCCTGGGCAGCGACGCGGCCCGCCGGTTCAACGAGATCCCGCTCGCTCGGCGGTCCTGAGGTCGGGTTGTTTCGAGGCTGATGGTTCGAGGCTGGGGCTTCGAGGCTGGGGGTTCGAGGCTGGGGTCCGATCCAGAGGGCTCGTTGACGGGCACGAGGATCATTCCCGTGCCCCGGGGTCGTCGGCCGCGGCAGACTCCTCAGGCCGCGAGCAACAGCGCGAGGGCAGCCGTGTCGGCGTTGCCCTGAGGGTCCACTCCGACCTTGCTGACCAGTTGGGTGACGGTGCCCTCGACGTCGGCCTCGACCCAGGCCGCCCGATGATCAAGCCCGAGATAAGGAAGGCCGGGCAGGAACAAGCAGCCGGACGCGACCTCGTAGTCCGGGATCGACGAACAGGTGCTGGTCGGTGGATGCAACACCACGAGTCCCGGCGGCTGCGGATCGGCGAACTGACCGGGATGCAGAGCATGATCACCGATGAGTTGGCCCTCGGCGATCACCAAACCGACCAGCCCGGGCTGCGGTTTCTCGGGCAGATCCTCGCGGACCCGGAAGACCGTACTCATCGGCAGCAATCCAGGCACCGCGGCCATCCGGACGGCCAGGACCAGGAACTTCGCCCACTCCACGGTGTCTTGGGGCCAACGACCGATCAGCATGAATCCGTGCAGGGCGCCGTCCGCCTGCAGCGGCGCAACTTCGATCGACGTCGGCCGAAAGCCATCCATGACGACCTCCCTACTCCCCAGACGGTTTCGCTCAGCCTTCCTGATCTTGGTGCGGCATCGAACCAGCGGGACCATCGTCCACACGCCACGGTTAGCAGACAAGAGGGTGCGAGTGCCAGCCGCGCTGCCGCGTCCGGCGTGATCGACTTCTTGTCCAGACGTCGCGCCTGATCCGGTCACCGTTATCAATACCCAGTGTGACCCCGACCGGTCATGATTACTGGTCCGGACCCTCGGATCGACGCTGTGTCGTAACAATCCCGGAGCCGGCCGCGGCTCTCCGACATCCCGCGCGCACCGGGTCAAGACCGAGTCGGCAGGGTTCTCAACGGCAGGACGATTTCGGCCCGCAGCGACCAATGCCCCTCGCCGTCGACGAACCGCACGGTTCCGCCGGACCGGCTCACCAGTTCCCGCACGATGGCTAGGCCCAATCCGGACCCGCCGGCGTCCCGCCCGCGAGCGTCGTCCAGTCGGGTGAACCGGTCGAACACCCGTTCCCGATCGACCGGGTCGATGCCGGGCCCGTCATCGCTGACGCCGATGCGCGCGTCACCATCGGCCCCGGCAACGTCCAGTTCGACCTCCGACCTGGCGTGCCGGACGGCGTTGTCGACCAGGTTGGCCAGCGCCCGCCGCAGCTCCTCCCGGTCAGCGTCGGCGAGGACCGGCTCGCCCGCGAGCACCCGTACGGGCACTCGCGGTTCGGTCAGCGACGCGGCGACCTCCTCGAGCAACGACCGCAGGTCGACGGTCTCTGGCACTGCCGGTGGCCGCTGATCGGCGTCGGCCCTGGCCAACAACAACAGATCCTCGACCAACACCGACAACCGCTTGACGTCGGCCAGCAGATCCTCGGTCAGAACACCGCCCTCCCCGAGGTGTTGAGTCACCTCCAGCTGGGTACGCATGCTGGTCAGCGGACTGCGTAGTTCGTGGGCCGCGTCGGCGACGAACGCACGCTGGCGTTCCCGACCCGCCGCGAGCCGGTCCAGCATGGTGTTCAGGGTGACGGCCAGCGCCCGGATCTCGTCGGCCGCCTGGGGCACGGGCAGTCGCTCGTCAGCTCCGCCGCCGCTGATCCTCTCGGCGCCCCGCCGGAGCTCCTCGACCGGCCGCAGCGTCCAACCGATCACGAAGTACGCGATCACCGCGAGCACGCCGAGCAAGAGCGGGAACAAGATCAGCAACGCGTTCCGCAGCGTGCGCTGGCTGGCCACGACGTCTCCGACCTGGCTGGCCACGATCACGCTGACGCCGGGGCGCCCTCCCGGTGCGGCCACCACCCGGAGCGGACCGTCGAGCCCGGCTCGCGCCCCGGACACCTCCACCGCCGACCCGCCCAGCGCGCGGGGCAACTCGTCGGCCCGCAGCAGTGGCGTGAGCCGATCGGCGAGCAGCGAGCCGCCGATCACCCGGCCCTCACGGTCGATGACCTGGATCAGTTGGGCACCCGAGACGGGGATAGGCGCTGGCAACCGATCCTCCGCCACCATCGCCGCCACCTGTTCGGCGGTCGCTCTGGCCTCGGTGTCCAGGGTCCGGTCGACCGCCACCCGCAAGGCGGCGAAGAGAGCCAGCCCGCCCACGACGAGCGCGATGGCCAAGCCGCTGACCCCGATGATCATCAGTCGAGCCCGCAGACTCAACCGATGCAGTCCGAATCCTCCCGCAGTGGCCGTGTTCCTCATTCGACCAGCCGGTAGCCGGCCCCCCGTACGGTGGCCACCCGCTCGGTGCCCAGCTTGCGTCGCAGATAGCCGACGTAGACCTCCACGACGTTTGCGCCCATCTCTTCGGCACTGTCCCAGACGTGGGTCAACAGCTCCTCCTTGCCGATGGCGCGGCCGGGATTGCGCATCAGATACTCCAGCAGCAGAAATTCCCGTGGCGTCAGCGCCACCCGCTCCTGGGCCAGGAAGACCTCCCGGCTGGACGGGTCCAACCTCAAGTCCCCGACCGTCAGAACCGCCGGGCGGGCCACGACGGCGCGCCGCAGCAGAGCCCGCAGCCGAGCCAGCAGCACCACGAAGGAGAACGGCTTGGTCAGGTAGTCGTCGGCCCCTTCGTCGAGCGCATCGGCCTGGTCGTACTCGCCGTCCTTGGCCGACAGCATCAACACCGGAACCCAATTGTCCTCCGCCCGGAGCCGGCGAACCACCTCGTAGCCCGACAGGCCCGGCAGCATCACGTCCAGGACAACGGCGTCGAAGTCGCCGAAACGGGCCAGTTGCAGGCCTTCGAGACCGTTATCGGCGGTCGAGACGGCGAATCCTTCCGCCGTCAGTCCGCGTCGCAGCGCAGCCAGCAGCCGCACCTCGTCGTCGACCAGCAGCAACCGCACCGCTCCAGCCTGTCACGCCGGACGGCGGGCCTCCCGCGATCCGAGCCGGGCTCCTCTCAGCGTTCTCACAGCCCTTCGGAGTCAGAATGGCGCATGCGCATCTTCAGCTCCCGTCCGGCGCTTCGTTGGCTGACCCCAGCTGCCGTCCTCCTCCTCGTGGCCGGCGCGGGTCTGGTCGCCACCACCGCGGCGGCCGACCGCAAGCTGCCCCCGAAGACCGCGGAGCAGATCCTCGTCAGTCTCCAGCAGGCGAAGGTGGACGGGCTCTCCGGAACCGTCACACAGAAAGCCAATCTGGGCATCCCCGAGCTCCCAGGAGCCGGCGGATCACGCAGCTCCGACTTCAACTCGCTGATCTCCGGAAGCCACACGCTGAAGGTCTGGTACGCGGGGCCGGACAAGTCCCGGGTCGCACTGTTGGGCACCCTGGGCGAGTCCGACTTGATCATGAATGGAGCCGACGTCTGGGCTTGGTCCAGCGACGACAACGAGGCCACTCACCGCACGATCGACCCCGCCTCACGGCAGCGGGCCAAGGACTCGGCCGAAAGTCAGGCGCCGACCGATCTGCCCCAGACCCCGCAGGAGGCGGCCGACCGCTTCCTGAATGCCGTCGGCCCCACCACCGAGGTGGCCACGGACAGCAACGTGGAGGTTGCCGGACGGGCCGCGTACGAGCTCGTGCTTCGGCCGAAGGACGACCGCAGCCTGATCAGCGAGGTCCGGATCGCCGTCGACGGCGAAAAGTCCGTGCCACTACGGGTCCGCGTCTTCGGCAACGGCAGCGAGCCGGTGGCCGAGGTGGGCTTCACCAAGATCGACTTCGCCGTCCCCGACGACGGCCAATTCGCCTTCAATCCGCCGCCGGGAGCGAAGGTGACCGAGGTCAAGCCCGAGGCTGACGAAGCCCGCAAGTCCGCCGCCGAGAAGAGGGCCCGTCGGCAGAGCGACGATGAGCCGAAGATCGTGGGACGGGGCTGGACCGCGGTGGCCGTCAGCAAGGCCGGGACCGGCTCGCCGAGCGCCTCCGGCGAGCTCGGCGCCCTGCTCGAGCAACTGCCGCGAGAGAAGGGCGCCTGGGGCTCGGGGCGGGTCCTCTCCGGTACGGCGTTCTCGGTCGTGCTCACCGACGACGGCCGGGTGGCGGTCGGCGCGGTCGAGCCCGAGCTGCTGTACGCGGCACTCGAGGGGTGACCACCGCCACCGCCGGAGTCACGACCGGCGCGACACCAACGAAGACGACCACCGGCACCGAGCACGAGGCGCCGGTGGTCACCCGTGGTCTGAGCAAGCGATTTCGCTCGCAGCTGGCGGTGGACGATGTGGCGATGACCGTGCCACACGGCGCTGTCTACGGCTTCCTCGGGCCCAACGGCTCCGGCAAGACGACCACCATTCGGATGCTGCTGGCCCTGATCGCGCCGACGGCCGGTGAGATCTCGTTGCTCGGTGCCGCGTCGCGGTCGGAGATCCCCACGGCTCTGCGTCGGGTCGGTGCACTGGTGGAGGGCCCCGCCTTCCACCCCTACCTCTCGGGACGGGCCAATCTGGCCCGCCTGGATGCCGCTGATCGCTATGCCGATCCGCACACCGCTCGGCGGCGGATCGACACTGCGCTCGACCGGGTGGGTCTGCTGGCCGCGGCCAGCAAGCGCTACCGGGCGTACTCCTTGGGCATGCGGCAGCGCTTGGCGATCGCGAGCGCGTTGTTGATGCCTCGGGATCTACTCGTCCTCGACGAGCCGACCAACGGCCTCGACCCGCAGGGAACCCGCGAGGTTCGACACCTCATCGGCGACCTGGCCGACGACGGGGCCACCGTGCTGGTCTCCAGCCACCTGTTGGCCGAGGTCGCGCAGCTGTGCAGCCACGTCGGCGTGATGTACAACGGCCGGTTGGTGTCGGAGGGTCCGATCGCCGAGCTGACCGAGGGAACCGCGACGAGCGTCCGAGTCGACACCGACCGTCCCGAGGACGCGGCGCGGGTGCTCACCGAGCTCGGTTTGTCGGACGTCCGGCTCGAGCCCGGGTCCGTCACCGCTGTGTTGGGTGGCGTCGCCGTGGAGAAGATCGTGCCTCTGCTGGTGGCCGCCCGGGTGCCGGTGCTCGGCTTCGCCCAGCTGAGTCCCAGCCTGGAGGACGTCTTCGTCTCCTTGACCGGGGAGGGTTTCGATGTCAGCGGCTGAGGTGCTCAGCGTCCAACCGACTTCCAGGCCCCCTCACGTCCAGGGGACCCGGGCCCGGATCTCCACCCGCTTCCTGCGCTCGGAGTTGAAGATCATCTTCGGTCGGCGGCGCAATCTGGCCGGCCTGGCGGTGCTCGCGGCCGTGCCGGTGATCATCGCCATCGCGGTCAAGGTCTCCACCCCCGACGGCGACGGGGGAGGAGACGGTCCGCAGTTCATCAACGCGATCACCAGTAACGGCTTGTTCGTCGCCTTCGCCGCTCTCACCCTGCAGTTGCCGCTTTTTCTGCCTCTGGCGGTCGCCACCATCTCGGGTGACGCCGTCGCCGGCGAGGCGAACATCGGCACGCTGCGTTATCTGTTGACCATTCCCGCCGGCCGAACCCGGTTGCTGATCACCAAGTACACAGCGATCGTGATCTTCACCTTCACGGCCACCTTGATGATCGCGGCCGTCGGCACGATCATGGGGCTGGCCCTCTTCGGTGGCGGCGACCTGACCTTGTTCTCCGGCACCCGGACCGGTTTCGCCGATGGCCTGTGGCGGCTCCTGCTCTGCTGTGGCTACATCGCCGCCGGTCTCTCCGCCCTCGGTGCCATCGGCCTCTTCGTGTCCACTCTCACCGAGCAACCCATCGGGGCGACCGTGGCGGTCGTCCTCGTCAACCTGATGATGATCATCTTCGACTCGATCAACCAGCTGTCCTGGTTGCATCCTTGGCTGTTGACGCACTGGTGGACGGCGTTCGGAGACTTGCTGCGCGACCCGATCGCCACCGAGGACATCAGCCGCGGACTGTTGACGGCGGCGGTCTATGCCGTGGTGTTCTGGCTGATGGCTTGGGCTCGGTTCTCGAGCAAGGACATCTCCAGCTAGACCAGATCCGTGGAGTACGGTCTGCACCGTGACCCGCACCCCCCTCCGTACGCCGATCGAGCAGTCAGCGGTGACGCGTCGGGTCGTCTCCTTCGTCCGGCGCAGCGCGCGGATGCGGCCACCCCAACGGCGAGCGTGGGAGTCACACCGACACCGCTTCCTGGTCGAGGTCCAGCGGGACCAGACCAGTACCTCGGTGGCGGCCGGCCCGCCCCTGGACCTGACTGCCGTCTTCGGTCGGGACGCGCCGCTGATCGTGGAGATCGGGCCGGGAACCGGTGAGTCGTTGGTGCCGATGGCCCTGCAGCATCGAGCCGCCAACCTGCTGGCCTTCGAGGTCTACCAGCCGGCGCTGGCGAGGGTGATCGGCTCCCTGTCCGAGGCGGAGCTCGACCACGTCCGAGTGGTCGAGGCCGACGCCGTGGACGGACTGAGTCAGCTGCTGCCGCCGGAGTCGATCGACAGCCTGTGGATGTTCTTCCCGGATCCGTGGCCGAAGGCACGGCACCACAAACGCCGGATCCTGTCTCCGGCCTTCGCCGACCTGGTCGCGTCCCGGCTCAAGCCGGGTGCCCGCTGGCGCCTGGCCACGGACTGGGCACACTACGCCGGACAGATGCGGGACGTGCTGGACGGAGACCCCCGGTTCCGCAACGAGCACCTCGGCTGGGCTCCGCGTTGGTCGGTGCGGCCGGTCACCCGCTTCGAGCAGCGCGGCCTTGACGCCGGCCGGCCGGTCTTCGACCTGACCTATCAACGGGTCTGAGGGTGACCGGGCTCGTCCGCTGGCGGCTCGACGTCCGCTACGACGGCGGAGGCTTCGCCGGCTGGGCCGCACAGCCCGGTTCTCGTACCGTCCAGGGCGAACTGGAACTGTGGCTGCAACGGGTCCTGCGGCTGACCTCACCGGTGCACCTGGTCTGCGCCGGACGTACCGACGCCGGCGTGCACGCGCGGGGCCAGGTGGTCCACGTCGACCTGCCGGACACCCTGGTTCCCGACGATCGGGACCGATTGCTGCACCGACTGCGGCGGGCCCTGCCGAGCGACGTCGCCGTCACCGCCGCCCGACCGGCCCCGCCAGCTTTCGACGCGAGATTCGGCGCGATCTGGCGGCGCTACTGCTACCGGATCGCCGATCAGGACACCCGCCCCGATCCGCTGCTGCGCTCGCAGGTTCTTGCGCTTGATCGTTCGCTCGACGTGGCTGTGATCAACGTCGCCGCCGGCCACCTGTTGGGTTTGCGCGACTTCGCCGCCTTCTGCCGGCGACGGCCCGGCAGCACGACCGTGCGGACCTTGTTGGACGTCGCCGCCGAACGCGCCGTCGGCGGGGTCTTCGACACGGTCGTCGAGGTCACCGTCCGGGCGGACGCGTTCTGCCATTCGATGGTCCGGTCGCTGGTGGGTGCTTTGGTCGAGGTGGGCTCGGGCCGGCGGGATCTCCCGTGGTTCATCGGACTCACGCGGAGCTCGCAGCGCGAGACGACCGTGCCCGTGCTCGCGGCGCGCGGCCTGACGCTGGAGGAGGTCGGCTATCCCGTCGATGCCGAACTGGCGGACCGGGTGCAAGCGGCGCGGACCCGACGGGAGCTCCCGGATGTCTGAGCACTACTTCAGTGACCAACCGAGCGGACCGGAGGTGCGCCGCATGATCAGGGCCCGGCTCGCCGGCCGGGAGGTCGAGCTGATCACCGCGAACGGCGTGTTCTCCGCCGACGGATTGGACACCGGAACCGCGGTCCTGCTGCGCCTGTCGCCCGTTCCGAGAGGTGCGATGGCGATCTGCGACCTCGGCTGTGGGTACGGACCGATCGCGCTGGCCCTGGCGTTGGCCGCTCCCCAGGTGGTCGTCGATGCGGTCGATGTGAACGATCGGGCCATGGCGCTGTGTCGCGACAACGCCGCCCGGCTGGGCGTGGCCGACCGGGTCCGAGTCGGCCGCCCCGAGGAGATGCCGGGCGATCGACGGTACGACGAGATCTGGTCGAATCCGCCCATCCGGATCGGCAAGCCCGCATTGCACCAGCTCCTGCGCACGTGGCTCCCGCGGCTGCATCGGGACGGGGTGGCCCGACTCGTGGTCGCCAAGAACCTCGGCGCCGACACCCTTCAGCGGTGGCTGATCGCCGAGGGCTACCGGTGCGAGCGGGCCGGTATGGCCAAGGGGTTCCGGGTGCTGGTCGTCCGCCCCGCGGAGCGGGACTAGATTCCGGTCATGAGGGCCGTCGTGATGACCAGGACCGGTGGACCTGAGGTCTTCCAGGTTCAAGACGCACCGGACCCAACGGTCGGGATGGGCGAGGTCCGCATCGCCGTACGAGCGGCTGGACTCAATTTCGCTGACACCATGGCGCGGGTCGGTCTCTATCCGGCCGCTCCCAAGGCCCCGTGCATCCTGGGGTACGAGGTGGCCGGCGTGGTCGAATCCGTCGCTGACGACGTCACGAACCTTCTCGTCGGACAACGGGTCATGGCCGGCACCCGGTTCGGTGGTCAGGCCGAACTGGCCGTCGCGCACGCGCGCGACGTCTTTCCCCTCCCGGACCGGCTCAGCTTCGAGCAGGGGGCCGGCTTCTGTGTGAACTACGCCACCGCATACGCCGCCTTGATCATCATGGGGGGACTGCGGGACGGCAACCGCGTCCTCATCCACGCCGCCGCCGGCGGCGTCGGAGTGGCCGCCACCCAGATTGCGCGCAACGCCAACGCTGAGATCTTCGGCACCGCCTCGGCCGCCAAGCATGACGCGATCAGAGCCCAGGGCGTCACCCATCCGATCGACTACCGCGCTTCGGACTTCGCCGCCGAGATCCGGCGGCTGACCGGAGGCGTGGGAGTGGATGTCGTGATGGACGCCCTGGGCCCGACCTCGTTCCGGAAGGACTACCGAATCCTGCGTCCCGGCGGGCGCTTGATCATGTACGGGATGTCCGAGGCGATCAACGAGGAGGGCCGCGATCTGCGGGCCGCGGTGTCCAGCCTGCTGCGCATTCCCACCTCGACCATGCCCTGGTGGAATCCCGGGCGGTTGTTGAACCAGAACCGAGGGGTCTTCGGCCTCAATCTGCTGAGCTGGTGGCGCCGGGAAGGCGGCATGGATCGCATCACGTCGCCCTTGCTGGCCGATCTGGAGGACGGATCTCTGACACCGATCGTCGGTGCCTCCTTCCCCTTCGATCGGGCCGGCGAAGCGCACCGATACCTCGGCGAACGCCGGAACATCGGCAAAGTCGTGCTCACTCCGTGACACCGGCTTGACAAGACCGTGTCCTAGGGGCCATTGACGCGACGTTAACGCAAAGTTACGGTGACGTTATCCCCCGTGAGAGCGCTCCCAAAGGCCCTCCTCAGCTATCCTCCTCCCCCTGGAGCCCTTGTGACCCTCCCCTCTGCGGCCCACCGGCGTTGCCGCATCACTCGTGATCCCAGGACACTGGCCATCACCCTCGCGCTCGCCCTGGTGGCGGGCGCGTTTCATTTCGTCGGCACACCGAAGCCTGCGGGGGCGGCAACGGTGGGAGCCGGGTCGTACACGACGACGCTGCCCGCAGGTCAGAAACTGCCGAGCGGTTGCGGTGACCTGTCCACCAATCCCCGCGGATCGGTCACCGCGAACGCACCCAAGGGCCCTGTTCCCACCAACGACTGGTGGACGTCGATCCTGTGGAAGAAGACCGATTGCGCCTTCGGCGAGCCGTTGTTCGCCCACCCCGCGGCCTACGACACCGTGCCGGGTGGTCTCGGCATCTCCTATCCGACCACCCCGGTGCTGACCGGAAGTTCCACCGGAGTCGGCGAGTACAAGTTTCCCTACACCCGGGACGTCCTGGTCGGGATGGCCGGATTGAACGCCGGCAAGGTCATGGTCGACGACTGGACCGACTGGACCGTCAGTCCGCAGTGGTCCGACGGAGGGCGGACCCTGACGGCCACGATCGGTCACGGCCTTCCCCTGTCGTACTTCGAGGTGTCCGGTGGCTCGGCGCAGCTCAGCACCGACGGCCCACCGAACGTCTGGAACCAGAGCGGCTCCCGGATCGGGTTCACGGTCCGTGGTCACGACTACGTCGCGTACGCCCCGACCGGGGCCAGCTGGACGCTGAGCGGAACGGCGATCTCCTCCGCACTGGCCGGGAAGTCCTACTTCTCGGTGGCAGTCCTACCGACGTCCAGCTCCAGCAGCAACGCCGACCGGGTCGCACTGGCCGACTCCTACGGCCGGTACGCACACGCCCACGTGACCGGAACCACCATGGACTACCGCTACGACACAGCCAGCGGGAAAGTACGCACCACGTACGCCATCACCACCACCCCCCGTGAAGGCAGCGAGGCCCGAACCGTGGTCTCGCTCTATCCGCACCAGTGGAAGGCGCTGACGGGCGCGAGCGCGATCGCGCAGACCTACATCTCGCCGCGCGGCACGATGAAGAACCTGGTCGGCGTCAGCTCCTTCAGCACGGAGGCGAAATTCCACGGCATCCTGCCGGAGGTTCCCGCCGTCGCCACCTCCGCGGGTGCCGACAGGGCGACCTTGACCAATCTCTTGAACCAGGTAGCCGATGACCCAGCGGGTGAGCAGAAGCCCGACACCTACTGGGCCGGAAAGGGTTTGGGGCGAGCCGCTCGAATCGCCGAGATCGCCGATCAGTTGGGCAACACCGCAATTCGGGATAAGGCCCTGACGGTGATGAAGACGACCATGAACAACTGGCTCACCGCCTCCCCCGGGGAAAGCAATCACCTCTTTTACTACGACGAGAAGTGGGGGACCTTGATCGGCTACGACGCCAGCTACGGTTCGGATCAAGAACTCAACGATCATCACTTCCATTACGGGTACTTCATCGCCGCCGCCGCGACGCTGGCCAAGTTCGATCCGAATTGGGCGACGACCAACCAGTTCGGCGGCATGATCGATCTGCTGATCCGCGACGCCAACAACTACGACCGTGACGACACCCGGTTCCCCTTCCTGCGCGACTTCGACATCTACGCCGGGCACGACTGGGCCTCGGGTCACGGCTCGTTCGCGGCGGGCAACAATCAGGAGTCCAGCTCGGAGGGGATGAACTTCGCCGGGGCGTTGATCCAGTGGGGGCAGGCGACCGGCAACACCGCCGTCCGCGACGCCGGCATCTACATCTACACGACCCAGGCCGCGGCCATCGAGAACTACTGGTTCGATGTCGACAACGACGTCTTCCCCGCTAGCTTCGGTCACAGCACGGTCGGCATGGTCTGGGGTGACGGCGGTGCGTACGCGACCTGGTTCACCGACATGCCAGAGAAGATCCAGGGCATCAACCAGTTGCCGATCACCGGTAGTCATCTGTACCTGGGTCTGAACCCGGCCTACAACAAGATCAACTACGACGAGATCGTACGGAACGCGGGGACCGAACCCCGAGCCTGGCAGGACATCCTCTGGGAGTTCCTGGCGCTGGGCGAACCCGATCTGGCGCTGTCGAAGTTCACGGCCAACCCCAACTTCGTCTCCGAGGAAGGCGAATCCAAGGCCCACACGTTCCACTGGATCCGCAACCTGGCTGCTCTCGGCATTGTCGACGCGGGGCTCACCGCCAACCACCCCCTTGCAGCGGCCTTCGTCAAGGACGGGCGGCGCACGTATGTTGCGGCCAACATCTCCTCCGCACCCATCGACGTCACCTTCTCCAACGGGACCCGGGTGGCCGTGCCCGCCGGCAAGACGGTGGCCACCGGGGCGCTGACCTGGTCCGGAGGCAGCGCCAACGGGCAGCCGGGTACAGAGCCGAGCCCAACGCCCACTCCGACCCCGACGCCCACGCCGACCCCGACGCCCACGCCCACCCCCACACCCACTCCGACCCCCACACCCACTCCGACCCCGACACCCACCCCAACCCCGACGCCCACGCCCACGCCCAGCCCGACGCCCACCCCGACGACACCCGTCCCGGACCGACGGCTCTTCTTCCAGACCTCAGGTGCTCTCCTCGCGTCCAGCTGCACGGCGGGAGCGATCACCGTGGAAGCGGCCAACGGACAGTACGACGGCACCCCGCACGCGGCGAGCACCTTCGTGGCCACTGGGCTGACCAAGAGCTACGCCGGCGCTTCACCGACCTTCGACCTCTACGTCGACGCGGGTAGCGCGGTCGGAAGCGCGGTGCAGCTCCGACTCTCCTACGACTTGACCGGTAACGGCAGCTGGGACCGGGTGGAGACGTATCGCTATTTCGCCACCGACCCACTGCCCGGCTACGAGCACTACACCCAGAACGCTCGGCTGCTCAACGCCACCGGCACGTTGGGTAATCTGAACGGCGGCACCGTCAAGGCCGAGGTCTGGAGTGCGATCGGGAACCAGCCGGCCACGCTCGGGATCGGCAACCAGTCGTTCCTCGAGTTGCCCTTCCGCTGACGACCACGATCCAGCTGACACCCCCGCAAGAGTGGTCGGAGACAGCATGCTTGTCTTCGACCACCTTCGCGGTGGGAGAACCTTGCTGCCTTTCGCACTCCTGGCACCCTCTGCTGCGGGTGCGAACGACGCGAAAGGGCGCCGACATCGTGACGCGTGCAGATCCAGCCTTGCGTCGCGGCCTGCGCGACCAGAGGTGCTCAACGGACCAACGACCCCCCTGGGCCGGGCGCCGCACCCGCCGTACGATGACCAGAAATCCAAAAGCTTGTTGAGAGGGGACCCATGGCGGCCTACGACCTGCCCGATCTTCCGTACGACTACGGCGCCCTCGCGCCGCACATCTCCGGCGACATCATGGAGCTCCACCACTCCAAACACCACGCCACCTACGTCAAGAGCCTGAACACCGTTCTCGACCAACTGGAGGAGGCTCGTGACAGCGACTCCTTCGGGAGCGTGGGTGGACTGGAGAAGACGCTGGCCTTCAATCTCGGCGGACACATCAATCACTCGGTCTTCTGGCCGAACCTCTCCCCCGACGGCGGCGACAAGCCCGACGGCAACTTGGGTACCGCCATCGACGAATGGTTCGGGAGTTTCGACAAGTTCAAGGCCCACTTCACCGCCAACGCCAACGCCATCCAGGGCTCCGGCTGGTCCATGTTGGTCTACGACACGCTCGGCCAGCGGCTGAACATCATCCAGCTGTACGACCAGCAGGCCAACGTCCCGCTGGGACAGATCCCGATCGTCCTGCTGGACATGTGGGAGCACGCCTTCTATCTGCAGTACAAGAACGTCAAGGCCGACTACGTCACTGCCTGGTGGAACGTGGTCAACTGGGCCGACGCCCAGCAGCGTCTCGCGTTGGCGGTGGCGCAGACGCCAGGGCTGATCAAGCCCTGAGGTCACCCTCGGCAACGGCGCTCACCCGCGGGGTGAGCGCCGTTTTCGGCTGTCGGGGGAGACCGTTCGAAGGAGGTGCCCGGATGGAGTTGCGGTGGAAAACGGCCGCCCTGGACAGCCGCCACACCGCGTCACTGTCCTCCCTGACCGTGCCCTGAGCCTGTCGAAGGGCCCAGCAGCGATCGGACCGTCTCGAGAGTGTCGGCATCCTCAGCCGCCTTGTCCTCGCGGTAGCGCAGCACCCGCGCGAACCGCAGCGCCACCCCGCCGGGATAGCGCCGCGACACCTGGAGACCGTCGCAGGCGATTTCGACCACCGTGGTGGGCCGGACGTAGACGGTGTAGGAGTCGCGGCGCTCTTCCAGCGCCAGGAAGTGCTGAGTCTGCCAACGCAGCAGTTCGTCGGTCAGCCCCTTGAACGTCTTGCCCAGCATCACGAGTCCCCCGGAATCCGCGTCCCGCGCGGCGAGGTGCACGTTGGACAGCCAGCCCTGCCTCCGCCCGCTCCCCCACTCCACCGCCGTCACCACCAGGTCGAAGGTGTGTCGCGGTTTGATCTTGATCCAAGACGCCTCCCGCCGACCGGCCGCGTACGGGGCAGACGGTCGCTTGACCACAAGTCCCTCGTAGCCGTCGGCGACCGCCGCCGTGAACACGGCGCCCAGCTCGGACTCGTTGCTGACGATCCGGCGCGGAACCATCAGTGCGCTCGGCAGGAGGGCGCTCATCGCCTCGGCGCGGGCCGTCAGCGGGGCGTCGAGCAGATCGCGTCCGTCGACGTGCAGCAGGTCGAAGAAGAAGGCCCGGATCGGTGTCCGGGTGGAGACCGCCGCGACATCGGTGCTGCTGGCGGTCCGCGAGGCGATCACCTGAAACGCCTCCGGCCGGCCGTCCTCACGGATGGCCAACACCTCCCCGTCCAGCACCAGCGTCCTCGCCGGCAACGCGGCGACGGCGGTCACGACCTCGGGCAGCCGAGCGGTGATCTCGTCCAGAGACCGGGTGAAGATACGGACCTCGTCATTTCGGCGGTGCACCTGTACGCGGATGCCGTCCAGCTTGAAGTCGGCGACGGCGGGACTGCCGATCCGGCTCACCGCATCCTCAACGTCAGGTGCGGAGGCGGCGAGCATGGGTTGGATCGGGGTGCCCACCTGCAGTCCGACCTGCTCCAGGGCCTCGGTGCCGCCGGTCACCAGCAGTCGGGCGGCCGTGGTCGTCGACGACAACAACATCGCCGCCCGGCGAACGATCGTTACCGGCGCTCCGTACGCCTGGGCCAAGCCGTCCTGCACGAGAGCATCGAGGGCGCCCTGCCGGAGCTCGCCGAACACCAGACCGCGCAGGAATCCCTGCTCCTCCTTGGTTGCCCGGGCGAACAACTCACTCGCCCGCCGGGCGCGGGCCGCGGCCGATCCCGGGCCGGACAGATCGGCCAGTTCCGCAAAGGCCGCGTCGACCTCGATCACGGTCAGCGCCGGATCCGCCGCCGGCGGCGGGAGTTCTCGGAGGGACCTCCAACCAAGTCCGGTCCGGCGTTGCCGCAGGCTGCCGCCGAGATAGGAGACGACGATATCGATGTCATCGGCCGTCGCGTCAGCCAGCACGGCCGTGATCAGCTCCCGCTTGGCGTTACGGGAACGAGTGGCACTCAGGGCCGCCCAGGCCTCGGCCAGTCGCGACAGCAGCACCCGTCCATTCTCCCCTGCGGCCGACGTCGGCGGCTGGCCACCGTCGCGCATGATGAGAGCGAAGGATGAGAGTGCCGGCGGGTGGTTTGCGCACGCTGGAACGGGTTATAGGCCCTCCGAACGCGAGGAAGCATCCGAGCGCGACGAAAGCATCCGGATCCGATAATGCCGGGGGTGCGTCGAGACGTACGAGCGGTGGTGGACCTCACCTGACCGGTCGAACCCACGCGCCTTAGGAGCGCTCCCACACGCCCCTTGGGGAGTCCGTTAGTCTGCCCGTCGGTAGGCAACGAACTGACCACCAAATGCCCGCCAGGCATTGACACCGAACCGGTTCAGTGATGAGTTGTCCTCGGTGGTCTCCCCAAAGAGAGGTTCTCGATGACGCTTTCCGTGGCGACGTCTGCCTGCGGAAAACTGCGTGTTTCCATCGGGGATTCGGCCGGGTCAGCCGGCGGCGATCTTCACTGATACACCAAAATCTCCGACGCCTTGCGGCGGCCGCCGGTCGTCCTGGCTCTACACGAAGAAGTCTGGAAAGGAAATGATGAACGACACCCACGATCTCGGTGATCGAACCGAGTCGCCGTTCGGCGCCAAGCCCAGCACGGGCTCGAGCATCACCTTCGCCACCACCCGCCGCCGGTTCCTGGCCGTCTCCGGCCTGGCGGTCGGTGGTGCCGCCATCGGTCTCGGGGCGGCCGGTTGTGGCACGGCCCAAACCGGCAACCAGCAGGGTACGGGCGCGGCCAAGGGCCGCCCCGGCGCCTCCGGCGAAACGCTGTTCATCGCGGGGTTCCAGTGGGGGCCGCCGACCAGCTTCAACCCGTTCGCCGGCACGATCGCCTGGCCGTGTGCCCAGGGTCAGAGCCAGCTGATCTACGAGAGCCTGCTGCGCTTCAACCTGATCGACGGCTCGCTGGTGCCCGGACTCGCCAAGGAACTCCAGCAGCCGGACGACAACACCTTCGTGCTGCCGCTGCAGGAGGGCACCAAGTGGTCCGACGGCACCGAGCTGACCGCCGAGGACGTCGTCTTTACCTTCACGATGGGCAAGGGCAGCGGACTCTACTTCTCCAACGTCTGGCAATACGTCGATTCGGTCACCGCAACCGACCCGCGGACCGTGACGTTCAAGCTCAAGACCAAGCCTTACAACCCCGGTTACGTCCGCGATGCCATCTCCAAGGTCCTGATCGTGCCGCAGGCCATCTGGAGCAAGATCGACAAGGCCGCCATCGCGAAGGAGCCGAACAAGCAGCCGGTCGGCTCCGGACCGTTCAAGCTGGACAAGGCCGACCAGACCCAGGTGAATCTGACCCGCGACGACGCCTACTGGGGCAAGACCGCTTTCGGCGAGCCGCCGATGAAGACGATCAACCACCCGATCTTCAAAGACAACACCGGCGGCGACCTCAAGCTCGAGTCGGGCGAGATCGACGCCAGCCAACAGTTCACCGCCCAGATCTGGAAGATGTGGGAGGACAAGGGCAAGCCGGTCAGCACCTGGATGAAGAAGAAGCCCTACCACCTGCCGGGCAACCTGCCGCTGCTGATTTTCAATCTCGAGCGGAAGGGCCTCGACAACGTCAAGGTGCGCCAGGCGCTCGCGTACGCGATCAACTACCCCAACATCGCCACCACCGCGATGTCGGACTACTCCGAGCCGGCCAACGCCAGCCTGATCGTGCCCACCGGGTACGAGTCGAAGTACTACGACGCCGCGGCCGTGCAGTCTGAGGGCTGGAAGTACGACAAGGCCAAGGCGGTCGAGATCCTCGAGGGCGAACTGAAGGCGACGAAGGGTTCCGACGGCATCTACGAACTGCCCGACGGCACCAAGCTCGGCGGCTGGAAGCTGGTCACGCCCACGGGTTGGACCGACTGGAACACCGCCTGCGAGATCGTGGCCAAGTCCGCGAAGGAGGTGGGCATCGGCATCGAGACCAACTTCCCGCAGTTCCCGACCATGTACGCCGCACTGCAGAACGGCGACTTCGACCTCGCCATGTACTCCTACACGGGCGTCAATCCCTCTAGCCCGTGGGTCCGGTTCCGGGACGCCATGGACGACCGGGACGTGCCGGAAGTCGGCAAGACGGCGTTCTACAACTACAACCGGTTCAGCGATCCGGAGGTGCCCGGGCTGCTCGACGCCGCCGCGGCGGCCAAGGATGACGCGACGGCGAAGGCCGCCTACGCCGAACTGGACAAGATCTACCGCGAGAAAATTCCGGTCGTGCCGTTGATGTATCGACCCTTGGAGTTCTACGAGTTCAACGCCTCCAACTGGGACAACTTCCCGACCGAGGAGAACCCGTATGCTCCGCCGATGTGGCAGGGCGCCGGCATTCTGTGGCTTTACAAGATCAAGCGGGTGGGGACCTAGGGTCCCGGCAGATTCGACTGGATGAGACAGTGTTCGGGAGGATGATTTGACGCAAGGGAGCGGCACGTCATGACGCTGGCGAAATATCTCGGTCGCAAGGTCTTGTGGACCTTGGTCGTCCTGGTGGTCGCGCTGCTACTGAACTTCTTCCTGCCCCGCCTCGTCCCGGGCAATCCCGTCGACGTGATCGTCGGGAACCTGGCCCGGGGCGGCGGGGCGGGAGGAGATGCGCTCAGAACCACCCATGAGGCTTTCATGAAGGAGTTCGGGCTCGACAAGCCGATGTGGCAGCAGTTCTTCATCTACGTGGGGAACCTGCTGCAGGGCGACTTGGGCACCTCATTCGGCCAGTACCCGGCCTCGGTGAACTCGCTGATCGCCCAGGCCTTGCCGTGGAGTCTCGTCCTCCAGGTGCCGGCGATCATCGTGGGTTGGGTCGTCGGCAACCTCCTCGGCGCCGTCGCCGCGTTCAAGAGCGGCTGGTTCGACCGGGGCGCGTTCCTGGGTTCGCTGTTCCTGTCGAGCATCCCACCCTTCTGTGTCGCGATCATCCTGCTGTTCATCTTCGGTGTGACGCTCGGGATGTTCCCCACTGGCGGCGCCTACTCCTTCGGCTACACCCCCGAGTTGTCGGCGGAGTTCTTCGGCGACGCCGTCACCTACTACTGGTTGCCGTTCTGGTCCCTGGTGCTGGTCTTCATCGGCGGCCAGGCCGTCGGCATGCGGTCCATGGCCATCTACGAACTGGGCGCGGACTACGTCAACTACGGTCGCGGACTCGGTCTCCGGGACACCTCCGTCGTCCGCTACATCTTCCGCAACGCCATGCTGCCGCAGATCACCGGACTGGCCCTGTCCATCGCCGGCATCATCACCGGTGGTCTGATCGTCGAACTCGTCTTCTCCTATCCGGGCCTGGGCACCCTGTTGTTCAACGCCATCGGTACCAACGACTACCCCGTCATCACCTCGATCGCACTGATCATCACGCTGGCGGTCCTGGTTGCCAATTTCGCGGTCGACGTCGCCGTCGGCTTCCTCGATCCGCGTATCCGAGCAGCGCAGAGTGGAGACCGCTGATGAAATCGTTCCACGCCACGCCGCGCTTCTGGGTCGCCGCCTCGCTGCTCGCGCTGATTCTCTTCATCGCGATCTTCGGCCCGCTGATTGTGCAGACCGATCCGGACGAAACTGTGGGCGGCCTGTTCAGCCCGCCGGCGGGCTTCGGTCCCCTGCTGTTCGGCGCGGACAACGAGGGCCAGAGCGTGTTGGCCAATCTGGTCTATGGCACTCGCACCTCTCTGATCGTCGGTTTGCTGGCCGGGACGTTGGCCACCATCATCGGCCTGCTGGTCGGCCTGATCGCCGGCTTCCGCGGTGGTGTGCTGGACGACATCCTCGCCTCGGTGACCAACGTGTTCCTGGTCATCCCCACCATCGTCGTCGTGATCCTGGTCTCCGTCGCGCTGAACAACCGCAGCGTGTGGACCCTCGCCTTCGTCATCGGCATCTTCTCCTGGCCCTGGTTGGCCCGAGCCGTCCGGGCCCAGGCCAGCAGCGTGCGGACCCGGGAGCACATCGACGTCGCCCGGATGTCGGGCGCCCGATTCTGGTCCATCCTCGCCTGGGATGTGCTGCCGTACCTGCTCTCGTACGTCGTGATGGCGTTCGTGCTCCAGGTGTCGAGCGCGATCCTCTACGAGGCGACGTTGAGCATGCTCGGCCTCGGGCCGTCGGGAGCCACGAGCCTGGGCATCATGCTCTACTGGACGCTCGCCTGGGGCGCCGTCCGGCAGGGTGCGTACTGGGCCTTCCTCCCGCCCACGCTCATGCTGACCCTGATCGCGTTCTCGCTGCTGCTGCTGCAGTCCAGCCTCGACGAGGTCTTCAACCCGCGGCTCCGACGCGGCCGGTCCCGGCGCAAGAAGGTCGACAAACAGGGCGTGGAGATCGAGGAGCCGCTGGAGACGGCGCCCACCCCGATTGGGGCCACCGGCATGCTCGAACAACCCATCAGTTCCACCGAGGGGCGGCGTTGATGGGAACCCTCGTCCAAGCCGACAACATCCGCGGTGTGTACTACACCCCCGACGGTAAAGACTTCGTCGCGGTCAACGACGTCTCGATCTCCATCGACGAAGGCGAAGTCCTTGGTCTGGCCGGGGAATCGGGCAGCGGCAAGACCACTCTGGGGTCAATCATCTCGCTGACCGCCCGGCCGCCGCTGCACGTCGAGCACGGCTCCTTGGAGGTCGACGGCAAGGTTCAGGAGCTGGGCAGTCACGTCAAGATCCCGCGCGCCTGGCGGGGAGCGGTGGTCTCGATGCTGCCCCAGGGCGCGATGAACTCGGTCAGCCCGACCCTCCGGATCCGGGACCTGGTCTGGGACGTGATGCGATCCCATGACCGGAAAGTGAAGAAGGACGAAGCGCTCGACCGCGCCCGGGACCGGATCAAGACCCTCGGGTTGCCGTTGCGGGTGCTGGACGCCTATCCCCACCAGTTGTCCGGCGGCATGAAGCAGCGCACGGTGACGATCATCAGCACGCTCCTCAACCCGAGGCTGCTGATCGCGGACGAGCCGACCTCCGCGCTCGACGTCACCTCACAGAAGATTCTGATCGAGATGCTGCTCGACATGCTGGAGAAGGAGATCATGCGAGGCGTCATCTTCATCACGCACGACCTGCCGGTGCTACGGACCGTGGCGACCAAGATCGCGGTCATGTACCAGGGGCAGGTCGTGGAGTCAGGACCGACGGCGGCGATGGTGGATGCGCCTCAGCACCCCTACACCCAGGCCCTGCTCGGGTCGGTGTTGGCCCCGGAGCGCGAGTACGCCAACGCCCGGATCGAGGGCATGGCTGCCTTCGACCGCGAGACGTTCAATGCGCCGGCGGTGATCCGATGAGATTGGACATGCGATGAGTGAGATCTTCGTCGCCGACCACGTGACCAAGACGTTCGGCCACGGCAAGCACGTTGTCGAGGCCGTCAAGGACGTCAGCTTCTCCCTGGAGGAGGGGTCGATCACCACCATCGTGGGCGAGAGCGGCTCGGGCAAGTCGACCATGGCCCGCATGGTGCTGGGGCTGCTGCCGATCACCTCGGGCACCATCACGTTCCGGGGCAATGACGTCACCAATCTCAACGACGCCGACCGAGCCAGGTACTGGCGAGACGTGCAGGCGGTCTTCCAGGACCCGTTCTCCTCGTTCAACCAGTTCTTCACGGTACGGCGATTGCTGTACCGCTCGATGCGGCTGCTGGAGTCCAACGTGGGCCAGGACCGGCTGGACGAGGCGCTGGGGCACGTCGGCCTGACGACCGACGTTCTGGACCGCTACCCGCACCAGCTGTCTGGTGGTCAACGGCAACGGATCATGATCGCTCGGGCGCTGATGCTGCGGCCCACCATGCTCGTCGCCGACGAGGCCACCTCCATGCTCGACGCGTCGCTGCGCGTGAACGTCCTCAACGTGTTGAAGGACCTCCGCGAGGACCTCGGGATGACGGTGCTGTTCATCACCCACGACATCGGCCAGGCCTGCTATCTCGCCGATCGGGTGCTGGTGATGGAGCACGGGGTCATGGTGGAGCAGGGCACGACCGACGAGGTGATCTTCGACCCGCAGCACGAGTACACCAAGCGCCTGCTTGCCGACGTACCCAAGCTGCACGAGGAGATCGCCCTCGACCTCGACCTGACCTCGGAGGCCGTCACTGAGATGCGCTGACGCCCTCCAAGAGGGCGGAGGCGATCGGCAGCAAGCCGGCGGCGCGGACCTCCTCGTACGGATCGCCGCTCTCGGCCCTCCGGTACGCGCCGGGCGGCATTCCGTGCACGCCGGCGAAACGCCGCGAGAAGTGGTACGGGTTGGCGAAGCCGCAACGATGGGCGATCTCGCTCAACGTGGCGTTGCTGCGTTGCAGCAGGGTCGCCGCCCGGGCCAGCCGGACCACCTCCAGCGCGCGCGCCGGGCTGCACCCGTACTCGGTGCGGAAGATGCGGAACAGATGCCCCTCCGACACGCCGGCCGCGGCCGCCAGCTCCGGAATGGACACCGCACGCATTCCGTCACGCCAAGCGCGACGCACACGGCCGAGGACGGCGTTGACCGTCGGCGGCAACGTCTCGTCCGGGCGGGAGACCGGCCCGGCAACGAAGAGGTCCAGAAGGACTCCGAGCAAGCGGTCGGTACGCTGCCGAGCGTCGTCCGTCGCCTGACCGGCGAGATCGAGCAGGTACTGGCAGATGGCGTCGAGGGCCGGTGGCTGGGACAGCGGGCGAATCGTCGGCCAACGCTCCACGGAGGGCAGCGAGCCAGGATCCGCGACAGTGAAGTGGACGTAGGCGTGCACCGTCTCCAACATCGGATCCCAGCGGTAGGAATCGACAGTCCCGGGACGCGCCAGCGCGAGTTGGCCCGGTCGCAGCGTATGCCGGTGTTCGACCGGCTGCTGAACGTGCCAGATCGCGGAACCGCGGAGAATCCAGACGAATTCGTGGTCCTGCATTCGCCGTGAACCATAGGTCGCACCGGGAGGATAACTGGCGATCCGCACTGGTGTGGAGGGTTCCACCACCGGCCCAGATGTCACTTTCGGATAGTAGCGCGACCGCTCCTGACATTTCCCGCACGTCGTGCACCTGCGATCCTGAAGGCATGACTGTTGTCGAGAGCGCACCGGACGTGCTGCGCCGCACACCCGCCGGCCTGCCGATGTTCCAGCGCACGGACGCCGACTTCGCCCGTCATTACGCCGAGCATGGATTCGCCCTCCTGGCCGAGGGATTGAGGGCAAGCGAGGTCGCGGCGGTCAATGACGACGCGGTGCGACTCTGCCGGGGGGAGTTCGGCGAGATTCGCGACGGCTGGCGGGATGACGATCAGACCTCGTTCGTCGGCGGCCCGGAGACCGCAGGCATGTCCGACGAGGAGACCCTGCGCCAGTACCTGTGCATCCACTTCCCGCACAAGGTTGCCCCGGCCGCCCGCGCGGCGTTGCAGGCGCCCCGGATCGTCGAGGCCCTGACCCGGGTCATCGGGCCCAACGTCAAGGCCATGCAATCCATGCTCTTCATCAAGTCCGAGGGGAAGCCCGGCCAGGCCTGGCACCAGGACGAGTTCTTCATTCCCACCCGGGACCGCTCACTGACCGCGGTCTGGATCGCCCTCGACGACGCCACGGTCGAGAACGGCTGCCTCTGGGTGCTGCCGGGCTCACACCGGCGGGGCGTGATCTACCCGGCCCGGGAGCAGTCCGACCCTCGCTTCGACTGCACCACCGAGTCCTACGACTTTCCCTACTCCGACGATCAGGCGGTCCCGGTGGAGATACCGGCCGGTACGGCGCTGGTCTTCAACGGCTACCTGCTGCACCGATCGCTGGAGAACTCGGGAAGACACGGCTACCGGCGCGCCTTGGCCAACCACTACATGAGTGCCGAGTCCTTGCTGCCGTGGCGCCCACCGGCCGATGACGAACACATGGCCATCGCCGACTTCCGGGACATCGTGATGGTCGCCGGCGAAGACCCGTACGGCTACAAGGGCATCGCGGACATCCAACAGCCGCGCTCTCGTCCGGACAAGGACGGCGGCTGCGACCGCTGAACCGTCCCGCGCATCAATGGGTAAGCCTGCGCACCGACCACGGTGCGCAGGCTTACCCATTGATGCCGAGGCCGGCTATGAACGGCCGGCGGCCGGGCCTTCGTCCCGAATCGCTTCGGCCTCCTCGGCGGTGGTGTCATCGCTAGGAGCCTCCTGCTCGGAGGTGGTCTGCTCGCGCTCCTCGGTGTCGTTGACCAGCTCCTCCGCCGGGGACTCCTCGGCCGAAGTCTCCGACGGTGACTCGGCCGGAGCCTCGTCGCGGGGCGCGGGCGCCGCTGGTGCCGAAACTGCTGCCGGCGCCGCCTTCTTGGCCGGCGCGGTGCGAGCTCCGCCCTTGGCGTTGGCCTTCTTGGAGTCCTCGAGGGACTCGGTGACCAGTTCGATCATGGCCATCGGGGCGTTGTCGCCCTTGCGTGGCCCGACCTTGGTTATCCGGGTGTACCCGCCCTCCCGGTCCGCGAAGCTCGGCGCGATCTCGGTGAAGAGTTCGTGTACCACACCCTTGTCCCGCACGGTGGTGAGGACCTGCCGACGGGCGTGGATGTCCCCCCGCTTGGCCTTGGTGATCAACTTCTCGGCCACGGGGCGCAACCGGCGCGCCTTGGCCTCGGTGGTGATGATCCGCCTGTGTTCGAACAGTTGGGTGGCCAGGTTGGACAGGATGATCCGCTCGTGGGCCGGGCTACCGCCGAGCCGTGCGCCCTTGGCAGGTGTAGGCATTCCTCGTTCTCCAGATTCTCTTGATCAGACCCTCGGATTCAGTTCAGGGTCAGTACTGCTCGGTCTCGCTGAAGTCGGCGTCATCTTCTTCGTCCAGGTCGTCGTAGCGACCGATGGCGCTCAGCGGATCGAAGCCGGGGGCGCTGTCCTTCAGCGACAGGCCCATCTCGTGCAACTTCAGCTTGACCTCGTCGATGGACTTGGAGCCGAAGTTGCGGATGTCGAGCAGGTCCTGCTCGCTGCGGGATACCAGCTCCGAGACGGTGTGGATGCCCTCCCGCTTGAGGCAGTTGTACGACCGAACGGTCAGGTTCAGGTCCTCGACCGGCAGCGCCAGATCGGCGGCCAGCTGCTCGTCGATCGGCGACGGGCCGATCTCGATGCCTTCCGCCTCCAGGTTGAGCTCCCGGGCCAGCCCGAACAGCTCGACCAGGGTGCGGCCCGCCGATGCGACGGCGTCCCGCGGCCGGATGGCCTGCTTGGTCTCCACGTCGAGGATCAGCTTGTCGAAGTCCGTCCGCTGCTCGACTCGGGTGGCCTCCACCTTGTAGGTGACCTTGAGCACCGGCGAGTAGATGGAGTCGACCGGGATCCGGCCGATCTCGGCGTCAAAGCTCTTGTTCTGCACCGCCGACACGTACCCGCGGCCCCGCTCGACGACGAGTTCCATCTCCAGTCGACCGCTGTCGTTCAACGTGCAGATGTGAAGGTCGGGGTTGTGCACCTCGACTCCGGCCGGCGGGGCGATGTCCGCGGCGGTGACGGCGCCGGCGCCGGCCTTGCGCAGGTACATGGTCACCGGCTCGTCCTCCTCGGACGAGACGACCAGGCCCTTGAGGTTGAGGATGATCTCGGTGACGTCCTCCACGACCCCCTCGATGGTCGAGAACTCGTGCAGGTTGCCGTCGATCTTGATGCTGGTCACGGCCGCGCCCGGGATGGACGACAGCAGGGTGCGACGCAGCGAGTTACCGAGGGTGTAGCCGAAGCCGGGCTCCAACGGTTCGATGACGAACCGGGAGCGATTGTCGACAGCGAATTCTTCCGACAGGGTCGGGCGCTGGGCGATCAACATGTCTGTTCTTCCTTCCCCGCGCTAACCGCTATTTGATAGCGCGGAAGCCGGCGGCGTATCCGACGCCGCCGGGTCTCACTACTTGCTGTAGAGCTCCACGATCAGCTGCTCGGACACGTCGATGACGATCTGCTGGCGGGTCGGCAGCTGGTGGATGAGGATGCGCATCCGGTTGGGCAAGGCGTCCATCCAGCCCGGCACGTCACGCTCGGCGTGGGTTTCGCGGGCGATGACCAGCGGCAGGAGCTCCCGGGACTTCTCCCGCAGGTCGATCACGTCGTGCGGGCTGACCCGGTACGAGGGGATGTCGACCTTCTCGCCGTTGACCAGGAAGTGGCCGTGCGAGACGAGCTGACGCGCCTGCCGCCGGGTCCGGGCGAAGCCGGCGCGGTAGACCACGTTGTCCAGGCGGGACTCCAGGATCTGCAGCAGGTTGTCACCGGTCTTGCCCTGGAGCCGGTTGGCCTCTTCGTAGTAGCGGCGGAACTGCTTCTCCAGCACGCCGTAGGAGAACCGGGCCTTCTGCTTCTCGCGCAGCTGCAGGGAGTACTCGGATTCCTTGGTGCGGCCGCGGCCGTGGACGCCGGGCGGATACGGGCGCTTCTCGAACGCCTTGTCACCACCGACCAGGTCAACCCCCAGCCGACGCGACTTCTTGGTCATGGGACCGGTATAGCGAGCCATGTTTCGTTAGTCCTTGTCGTCAGTCGTGTTCGGGGATCAGACGCGCCGGCGCTTGGGCGGGCGGCAGCCGTTGTGCGGGACCGGGGTGACGTCGGAGATGGCGCCGACCTCGAGGCCGACCGCTCCCAACGACCGGATCGCAGTCTCGCGACCTGAACCCGGCCCCTTGACGAACACGTCGACGCGCTTCATGCCGTGCTCCATCGCGCGCCGCCCGACCGCCTCAGCGGCCATCTGAGCCGCGTACGGCGTGGACTTGCGCGAGCCCTTGAACCCGACCGTGCCGGCCGACGCCCAGGCGATGACGGCCCCGGTCGGATCGGTGATCGAGATCACGGTGTTGTTGAACGTGCTCTTGATGTGAGCGTGGCCGGCGACCACGTTCTTCTTCTCCTTGCGGCGCACCTTCTTGGCGCCGGTATTGCGTCCTGCAGTAGCCATAGTCTCTCGTTCTCCTGGGTCTCAACCGGCCGCGTCAGCGGACTTTCTTCTTGCCGGCGACGGGCTTGCGCGCGCCCTTGCGGCCACGGGCGTTGGTCCGCGTGCGCTGTCCCCGGACCGGGAGACCACTGCGGTGACGGCGGCCCTGGTAGGAACCGATCTCTACCTTGCGGCGGATGTCCGAGGCGACCGTGCGGCGAAGGTCGCCCTCGACCTGATAGTTCGCTTCGATCCAGTCGCGCAGGGCGACCAGCTGTTCGTCGGTCAGTTGGTGGACCCGGACGTCGCCACTGATCTCCGTGGCGGCGAGGGTCTCGTGGGCACGGGTCTTGCCCACGCCGTAGATGTAGGTGAGGGCGATCTCCAACCGCTTCTCGCGTGGTAGATCGACACCGATGAGACGGGCCATCCTGCGGTACTACCTTTCGGCTCTCGATCGGGGCCTGGTTCCACCCAGGGAGCCCGTCGCGGAGGTGTCTCGCGTGATGCGTCCCTGCCTCGGTTGTGACCGATGAGGGCCTCGGCCTCCGACCGAGGGTGGACCCGGACGCAAGGCCCGGGGTGCAATCACACTTATCTGTTCTCGACGATGTTGAGTTGTCCGGCGATCGGCGAGGAGGCGGTCAGCCCTGCCGCTGCTTGTGCCGCGGGTTCTCGCAGATCACCATCACGCGACCGTGCCGGCGGATGACCTTGCACTTGTCGCAGATTTTCTTGACGCTCGGTTGGACTTTCATCGAGCTCTTTCTGATTGGCGCCAAGCAGGCCGGAACGCAGCTGTGCAGAGGCGGTTATGGTCGGAGCGGAAACGGCTGACTACTTATCTGACTACTTGTGCCGATAGACGATGCGACCGCGGGTGAGGTCGTAGGCCGAGAGTTCGACGACGACCCGATCGGCCGGGAGGATGCGGATGTAGTGCTGTCGCATCTTGCCGCTGATCGTGGCCAACACCTTGTGGCCGTTGGCCAGCTCCACGCGGAACATCGCGTTCGGCAGGGCTTCGACCACGGTGCCCTCGAGCTCGAGCGCACCCTCTTTCTTCGCCATAACCCTCTATCGCTTGAGACTTCATTGCTCGGCCATCGGCATAAGTTGGCCGACAGGCAAGATTACTGGAAATCGGGACGCTTCCCAAATTTCCTGCCTCGGACCAGGGCCTCAGACCGTGGCCAGGCCACTGCCTTGACGCTCGGTGTACATCTCCACGCTCTCTCGGAGCGCCTTGAGGATGTAGACCGGGAAGTCGAGCCCCTGCCGGTGGGCCCAGAGCAGTCGCTGCTCGACCCGGCCGATCTCTCGAGCGTATCCGGCGAGATTGCTGTCCAGTCCGAGGTCGACGACCACGCCGCCCATGTCCGCCTTGTACGTCTTCATGGCGTTGGTGCCGACGAGGTTGTAGGACTTCTCCCGGAGCACCCGAGTGAGGAACAGCTGCCAGGGGCGGAGCACTCGATCCTGGATCATGGCCGTAGCGGACATCTGGTAGAACGCGAAGTGGCCCGGCTCCTGCTGCTTGATCGGGGTCAGGATCGTCTCCGCGATCGCGTCCTCCCCCATCTCCCGCATCCCGGTGTTGATCTGGTTGTAGGCGAGGACCGCTTGCCGCTCGGTGCTGGCTCCGGTCAGGAAGTACAGCAGCTTCGAGATCTCCTGGATCGGCTTCAGGTTGGCCAGGGCCCCCAGGATCTTGATTTTGAACGAGACGTCCAGGTGCGGGGTGGCCGGAATGCGCCCGAGGTCTTGCTGCAGGCGGTCGAGGATCAGCCCGTGCTGGATCTCCTGCGGCTGCCAGACGTCGGCGTAGAAGGTCTTGTTCGTGTCGTCGACATCGGGGAGCAGCACCAGCAGCTCCAAAACGTTGCGATCGACCTCGAGCTCGACTCGAGCCAGGTAGTCGATCACGTTGCCGTACCGCGCGGCCACCACCTCCGGGTCCTTGATCGTACGATCCACCGAGTCGAGCTCGATCGGAGGGTACAGCTCACCCAGTCGCTGAACGTGCTCAGCGATCTTCTGCTGGGTGATGTGTTGCCGTGGCACGATCGAAGCCTATCGACGCGAAAGCGGGGCGGACAAAGCCTTGCCGCTGTGTCGTTTCACACAGTTAGGCTAGCCAAACCAACAAGCCCTCGGGGCCGGTACCTGAGAACCGGATGCCGGACCCAGAACACGATGAGGCTCAGAGCAAGATGAGACTCAGAGCAGGATGACCAGCAGGATGGCGATCAGGGCCACCACGCCGATCAACACCGCCAGGATCAACAACGTCAGCTGCGTCGAGCTGCGACCGGTGCTCAGCTGACCGGGTGCGGTCTCGGCCGTCGAGGCGACGATCGCCGGGCTGGTGTGGGTAGGCAGGGGCGGGAGTCCCTCGACCACCGGCAACAGCTCCCCCATCCGCTGGGCGGCGAAAAGCCGGTCCAGCCGGTCGGAGAAGTCATCGGAGTTCAAAGCGCCCGCCTCGTACGCCGCATTCAGCCGGGCGCTCAGCTGGTTGCGCTCGCCATCGGTCACCGGGGCATCAGGACTGCTGCGGTAGCGCGACGAGATCGGCACCTCACTCACCCGACCAGCGTACCGGCGGCCGCCAGGGCTACAGGCGGTCCGGCAGACCGAAGACCTCGAACAGGCCGGTGTCGAAGTAGCACACCACCTCGGACACCGCTCCGCCGCGGATCGTCAGTTGCTGCAACTGAAACGCCCGGTGCACGCCGTCCGGTCCGCGCATGTACAGCGCCAGCGTCGGTTGCCCGTTGGCCGACGTCTGGATCATCCGCTGGTCACCGGGGCCCTCCGCGGGGCAATGGGTGGTCACCAGGGCGCGAATGGCCTCCCGACCGCGGTACCAGGCCACGAACGGAGGCATCTCCCACGCGACGTCTGCGGTGAGCAGCGAGACGATCCGGTCGACGTCGTAGCTCTCGAATGCCTCGATGTAGGACTCGAGCAGCTCGGTCGTGTGGGGGTCGGTGGCGTCCAGTCGGGGCGGGTCCAGATCCACCTTGGCCAGGTGCGCCCGAGCTCGCTGCAGACTGCTGTTGACGGCGGCCACGGTCGTCTGCAGAGTGGCCGCGACTTCGCTGGCGTGCCAGGTCAAGACGTCGCGCAGGATCAACACCGCCCGCTGCTGCGGCGTCAGGTGTTGGAGGGCCGCCACGAACGCCAGCCGGACGCTCTCGCGGGTGACGATCTCACCGGCGGGGTCCTGCACGTCGTGACCCCACACGACAGCATCGGGCAGCGGCTCCAGCCACGGCACCTCGGTTCGCTTCTCCAGCTCGGCCCTGGGTCCACCGCTGGGCGCCCCCAGCCCGGTCGGCAACATCCGGCGGTGCTTGCTCTGCAGCGCCGTCAGACAGACATTCGTGGCGATCGAGTACATCCAGGTACGCAGCGAGGAGCGGTTCTCGAATCCGTGGTACGCCCGCCAGGCGCGCAGGTAGGTCTCCTGGACCAGATCCTCGGCGTCGTGAACGGACCCGAGCATCCGATAGCAGTGGGCGGTCAGCTCGCCCCGCAACGGCTCGACCAGCTCCAGAAAGGTGTCGTCCGCCGTCGTCAGCGTCATGTCAGCCGAATTTACCCATCCCCCGATGAGGAAGGGAAGGGTTCGCGGTCTCAGTCTGTGACGCTCCGGGGAGCGGGGCGTTCGCGACCCCGAAAGGCCCGCCATGCCCCGGATGATCTTCATCAACCTGCCGGTTCGTGACCTCAAGGCCTCGACCGACTTCTACACGGGATTGGGCTTCCAGCTCAATCCGGCGTTCTCCGACCACGCGTGCAGCTGCCTCGCGATCTCCGACACCGTCTTCTTGATGGCTCTACCCGTGGACCGCTTCGCAGACTTCGTCGCGGGTCCCGTGGGTGACCCGCAACAAGGGACCACCGTGATCAACTGCCTGTCCGCCGAGAGCCGAGAGGAGGTCGACCTCGTCGTCTCCAGGGCTCTCACCCACGGCGGCAAGCCATGGCTGGACAGGATGGAGGATGGCCCGATGTATGGACACAGCTTCGCCGACCCAGACGGCCACGCCTGGGAGGTGTTGCACATGGACATCCCCATCGGCTGAGCGCCGACCCGGCATTCATAGGTAAGACGTCATGCGGTGAAGACCGATCGGGGGTCAATATTCGTAGGTGGACGGTGCACCCGAGGAACCGATGGTGACCCGATGGTCAGAGGTTCCGATCGGCGAACTCCTGCAGCGGCTCGCCCTGGGCCGGCAGCCGGGCCCCGACCGAGGGCCGTGGGTGGTCGCCGTCGACGGTCGCAGCGGGTCGGGGAAGACCACCTTGGCTGAACAACTGGGGACCTGCGTCCCACGGTCCGTGCTGGTGCACACCGACGACGTCGCCTGGCATCATTCGTTCTTCGGCTGGGCGCCGCTGCTGATCGAAGGGGTGCTCGGACCGGTGAGCACCGGGCAGCCCGTGTCGTATCGCCCGCAAAGCTGGATCGCTCGATCCCGACCCGGAGCGATCGAGGTGCCCGCCGGGCTCCAGCTGCTGATCGTGGAGGGCGTCGGAGCCGGACGCCGAGAACTGATGCCGTACCTCGATGCCTTGGTGTGGGTGCAGACCGATCTGGCCGAGGCCGAACGACGCGGGATTCTCCGCGATGGCGGCGACCGCGCCGCGGCGGAGTTCTGGATCGAATGGGACAGTCGTGAGCGGCCGTTCCTGGCGGACCAACGGCCCTGGGAGCGCGCCGACGCTGTGGTCTCCGGCTCGTCGTCCTCGAGCGCCGACCCGGTCCGCGACGTCGCCTTCGGCTCGATTGGGGACCGGTTCAGCCGGGCAGGACCGCCTGATCGGAGTGTCGATCCAGCGCCTCGAACACCCGGGCCGACACCTCCTCGACCGTACCCAGGCCGTTGACGCCCACCAGCAGGCCGCGATCCGCGTAGAGCTCCAGCAGCGGCGAGGTCTCTTCCAGATACTTGACCTGGCGGACCCGGATCGCCTCCTCGGTGTCGTCCTCGCGACCTTCGATCTCGGCTCGCCGCAACAATCGCGCGACGACCTCGTTGATCTCGGCCTCCAGGGAGATGACGGCGTCCAAGCGGTGGCCCTGGTCGTCGAGGACGGCGTCCAGCGCCTCCACCTGATCGACGGTGCGGGGGTAGCCGTCGAGCAGGAAACCACGTTCCACATCCGGATGGGTCAGCCGGTCGGCGACGATGGCGTTGGTGATCTCGTCGCTGACGTACCCGCCGGCGGCCATGATGCGCTGGACCTCGAGTCCGAGCGGGGTCCGGTCGCGAACATTGGCTCGGAAGATGTCCCCGGTCGAGATGGCGGGGATCTCGTAGTGCTCGCCGATCAGCTTGGCCTGAGTGCCCTTGCCCGCCCCGGGCGGGCCCATGATGAGGAGTCGCATCAGCGGAGGAACCCTTCGTAGTTGCGTTGTTGGAGTTGGCTCTCGATCTGCTTCACGGTGTCCAGGCCGACCCCGACGATGATGAGGATCGACGTGCCGCCGAAGGGGAAGTTCTGGTTGGCGTTCAAGAAGATGAAGGCGACCGACGGCAGCAGGGCGATCAACCCCAGATACAGCGAGCCGGGGAAGGTCAGCCGGGACAGCACGAAGCCCAGGTAGTCCTCGGTGGGCTTGCCGGCCCGGATGCCGGGGATGAAACCGCCGTACTTCTTCATGTTGTCGGCCACTTCTTCGGGGTTGAACGTGATGGCCACGTAGAAGTAGGCGAAGAACACGATCAGCAGGAAGAAGGTGACCATGTAGATCGGGTGGTCACCCCGGACGAAATAGGTCTGGATCCAGCTGGCGATCTGGGACTCCGGCTGGAACTGGGCGTACAGGGCGGGTATGTAGAGCAGCGACGAAGCGAAGATGACCGGGATGACGCCGGCCTGGTTGACTTTGATGGGGATGTAGGTGGTCGAACCGCCGAACATCCGGCGGCCCACCATGCGCTTGGCGTACTGCACCGGGATCCGGCGTTGCGATTGCTCGACGAAGATGACCCCGGCCATCACGATCAGGCCGAGTCCCACGACCAGGCCGAAAACCAGCCAGCCGTTGGCGCCCGGGCGAGCCACCTTGAGGCCCCACAGGGCGCTCGGGAAGGTGGCCGCGATCTGGGTGAAGATCATCACCGACATGCCGTTGCCGACTCCACGTTCGGTGATGAGTTCGCCGAGCCACATGATGACGCCGGTGCCGGCCGTCATGGTCAGGATCATCGTCACGACCGGGAAGATGCTCTTGTCGTAGACCAAGCCGGGACAGCCGACGAAGAGCTGGTCGTTGACGGCCAAGGTCACGAAGGCGGTGGAGTTGAGAACCGCGAGGACGAGGGTGAGGTACCGGGTGTACTGGGTGATCTTCGTCTGCCCGGACTGGCCCTCTTTCTTGAGCGTCTCCAATCGGGGGATGACCACGGTGAGCAGCTGCAAGATGATGCTGGCCGTGATGTAGGGCATGATGCCCAACGCGAAGATGGCCAGCTGCAGCAGGGCGCCGCCCGAGAAAAGGTTGATCAGCGAGTACAGGCCCTGCTGGTCACCCGTGGTGGCCTGACGAAGGCAGAAGTCCACCTGCCCCACGTTGACGTTGGGGGTCGGAATGATGGATCCCAGTCGGAAAATGGCCAGGATCCCCAGGGTGAAGAGGATCTTCCGGCGCAGATCCGGCGACCGGAATGCGTTGGCGAACGCGGCGAGCACCCGTGCCCCTTCCTTTCTCTCCTACGGTCCTGGCCGGTCGCTGACGCGGACGTACCAGTGGGCGTTGTCGCTGAACGACTCGTACGCGCAGGACCGCCCGAGATTACCAAGAACTTGGCCGGAACCGGACATCTCGGACCGCGGAGACCTGGTCTGCCGCTCCAACCAAGGAATCAGAATCCGGCACCGGGGCCCGCCCGCGCGGTCCGGCTGCGCCGTACCCGTCGGACGACGAGCCAGACGACCAGTGCCGCCAGCACCGCGAACAGGGCGTAGTTGAGGAAGCGGGAGTACCGCTCGACCAGGGCGTGCTGGGTGCCGAGGGCGGCGCCGAGTCCGATCAGAACGGTGTTCCAGGTGGCGCTGCCAGCCAACGTGAAGAGGCTGAAGGTGCCCAGGCTCATTCGGCTGGCCCCGGCGGGCAGGGAGATCAGGCTGCGCACCCCGGGGATCAGCCGGCCGAAGAACACCGACGACCGGCCGTGCCGGGAGAACCAGTCCGCCGCCGCTTCCAGATCCTCACGATCCAGCAACGGCACTCTGGCCAGGCCGCGAATCGAGCGCTCGAGGCCGAGCTTCCGGCCCAGCGCATAGAGCCCGAGCGCTCCCAGATAGGCCCCGAGGGTCGAGGTGAGGATCACCAACGGGAGATTCAGGACACCCTGCTCAGCGAGGAAACCCGCCAACGGCAGGATGACCTCGCTGGGAATCGGCGGGAACACGGTCTCGATCAGCACCAGCAGACCGACGCCCCACGCCCCCAGCGCGGCGATGACCTGCTCGGCCCAACCGAGGACGCCGCTCACTTCTCTTGAAAGCTACGCGCGAGATCTCGCAGCTGACAGTCACCTGTCACACTTGAGCTGTGCTACCGCCGGCGGCGGTGATCTTTTCCTTCGCCGAGGCCGAGAACGCGTGCGCGCTCACCTGAACGGCGACCGTGATCTCACCGCTGCCGAGGACCTTGACCGGCTGACCAGCGCGTACGGCACCAGCGGCCACCAGTTCAGCCACCCCAACGGTGCCCCCGTCGGGGAACAGCGCGGAGATCCGGTCCAGGTTCACGACCTGGTACACGGTGCGGAACGGGTTGGTGAAGCCGCGGAGCTTGGGCACCCGCATGTGCAGCGGCATCTGGCCGCCCTCGAAGTTCTCGGGGATGTTCTTGCGAGCCTTGGAGCCCTTGATGCCCCGGCCGGCGGTCTTGCCGCGCTTGCCGCCCTCGCCGCGACCCACCCGGATCTTGGCCGTCTTGGCGCCCGGCGCCGGGCGCAGGTGATGAACCTTGAGCGCCATGTCAGTCAACCTCCTCGACGGTGACCAGATGGGTCACCTTCGCGATCATGCCCCGGATCTCGGGCCGGTCCTCGTGGGACGACACGTCGCCGATGCGACGCAGGCCGAGGGTCCGCAGGGTCTCCCGCTGATTTGCCTTGCAGCCGATGCTCGACTTGAGCTGGCTGACCTTGAGCTTGCTCATCAGCCCACCGGTTCCTTCCGGGCCCGCAGCAGGGCGGCCGGGGTGACGTCTTCGACCGACTTGCCGCGGCGGGCCGCGACCTGCTCCGGCTGCTCCAGGCTCTGCAGCGCCTCCACCGTGGCGTGCACCACGTTGATGGCGTTGGCCGAACCCAGCGACTTGGCCAGCACGTCGTGCACCCCCGCGCACTCCAGCACGGCGCGGGCCGAGCCACCGGCGATGACGCCGGTACCGGGCGAGGCCGGGCGCAGCATGACCACACCGGCCGCCTTCTCACCCTGCACCGGATGCGGGATCGTGCCCTGGATCCGCGGCACGGCGAAGAAGTGCTTCTTGGCCTCCTCGACACCCTTGGCGATCGCCGCGGGCACCTCCTTGGCCTTGCCGTAGCCGACCCCCACGGTGCCGTCACCGTCGCCCACCACGACCAGCGCGGTGAAGCTGAACCGGCGACCACCCTTCACGACCTTCGCCACCCGGTTGATGGCGACGACCCGTTCGATGTAGTTGCTCTTCTCGGCGCCTTGGCCACGACGATCGTCACGGCCGCGACGGTCCCCACCTGCACCGCCACCGCGGCGCTGGCTTCCACTCATATCGCTCTACCAACTCTCTCGTCGTTCATCAAAATCCGAGGCCGCCCTCACGAGCGCCGTCGGCCAGCGCCGCGATGCGTCCGTGGTATTTGTGACCGGCACGATCGAACACGACATTCTCCACACCCGCCGCTTTCGCCCGTTCGGCCACCAGTCCGCCGACTTGCTTGGCCTTGGCGGTCTTGTCGCCGTCGCTGGCCCGCAGGGAACCCTCCATCGAGGAGGCAGCGGCCAGTGTGGTACCGGCGGTGTCGTCGATGACCTGTGCGGAGATGTGCTTCGCGGACCGGGTGACGACCAGACGAGGCCGCTCCGGGGCGCCGAACACCTTTTTCCGCACCCGGATCTGCCGCCGAAGTCGCGACGCCGTCCGGGCAGCCGTGCCCTTGTGGGCCGACAGTGATACAGCCATGCCTACTTACCCGCCTTTCCGACCTTGCGCCGGACGTGCTCGCCCGCGTACCTCACGCCTTTGCCCTTGTAGGGCTCCGGCTTGCGCAGCTTGCGGATGTTGGCCGCAACCTCACCGACCTGCTGCTTGTCGATCCCCTGGACCGAGAACCGGGTCGGTGCCTCGACCACGAAGGTGATGCCTTCGGGTGCGGTGACCTTGACCGGGTGGCTGTAGCCCAGCGCGAATTCCAGTTCGGTCGGGCCCTTGGCCACCACGCGGTAGCCGACGCCGACGATCTCGAGTTTCTTCTCGTATCCGGCCGTGACACCGGTGACCATGTTGGACACCAGGGTTCGGGTCAGTCCGTGCAAGGACCGGCTGGTCCGCTCGTCGTCCGGCCGCGACACCTCGAGTTCGCCGCTCTCGGCCCGGTCGATCGTGATCGGGGCCGCGATGACGTGCTGCAACGTTCCCTTGGGTCCCTTGACCGAAACCTGCTGGCCGTCGAGGGTGACCTCGACCCCGGACGGGACGGTGATGGGCATCCTGCCGATGCGTGACATGTTTTCCTCTCTCCGTCTCGTGGGTTACCAGACGAAGGCGAGGACTTCCCCGCCTACCTTCTGGCGGTGTGCCTGCTTGTCGGTCAACAATCCGGTGGACGTCGAGATGATCGCGATACCGAGACCGCCGAGCACCTTGGGCAGGCCGGTCGACTTCGCGTACACCCGCAGCCCCGGCTTGGAGATCCGCCGGATCCCGGCGAGCGAGCGCTCGCGGTTCTGGCCGTACTTCAAGGTGATCGACAACGTCTTGCCGACCTGGCCCTCGGCCGGGTCGTTGACCTCGTAGCCGGCGATGTAGCCCTCGGAGGCGAGGATCTCCGCGATCCCCACCTTGATCTTGCTGTGCGGCATGGTCGCGGTGTCATGGTACGCCTGACTGGCGTTGCGCACTCGCGTCAACATGTCCGCAATCGGATCCGTCATGGTCATGGTCTGTCGTTCTTCTCTCTCGGCCGGTTTCCAGCGGTTTCAATCCGCCGGACCTGTTCCGTGCTGTGGTGGGTTACCAGGAGGACTTGGTGATGCCCGGCAATTCGCCTTTGTGCGCCATCTCCCTGAGGCACACCCGGCAGAGTCCGAACTTGCGGTAGACCGCTTTGGGCCGGCCGCACTTCTGGCACCGGGTGTAGGCCCGGACGCCGAACTTCGGCTTGCGGGCCTGCTTCACCTTGAGCGCTGTCTTCGCCATCGCTGTTCCTGTCCTCAGTCTTGTCTTCAGGTCTGCTGGAAGGGGAACCCGAGGTGCCGCAGCAGGGCTCGCCCCTCGTCGTCGTTCGTCGCCGTGGTCACGAAGGTGATGTCCATCCCTCGCACCCGGTCGATCCGGTCCTGGTCGATCTCGTGGAACATGGCCTGCTCGTTGAGACCGAAGGTGTAGTTGCCGCGACCGTCGAATTGCTTGGGTGACAGCCCGCGGAAGTCGCGGATCCGCGGCAGCGCCAGGGTCAGCAGCCGGTCGGCGAATTCCCACATCCGGTTTCCCCGCAGGGTGACGTGGGCCCCGATCGGCATCCCCTCGCGCAGCTTGAACTGGGCGATGGACTTGCGGGCCCGGGTCATCTGCGGCTTCTGTCCGGTGATGGTGGCCAGGTCGCGCATGGCCCCGTCGATCAGTTTCGAATCGCGGGCGGCCTCGCCGACCCCCATGTTGACCACGATCTTGACCAGACCGGGGATCTGCATGACGTTGGCGAAGTCGAACTCCGACTTCAGCGCCGGGGCGATCTCGTCGCGGTAGCGCTGCTTCAGCCGCGGGATCTCCCGCCCTGAGGTGGTCGAGGCGTTCTCGGTCGTCGTGCTTCCGGTCGTGACGGTCATCAGATCTCCTCTCCGGTCACGCGCGCGATCCGTACGCTGCGGGTGCCCTTGTACTCCGAGCCGTCCGGACGGCGCTTGGTCACTTCGGCCCGGTCGTAGCCGATCCGGGTGACGACCTCGTCGCCGGCGCTGTTCTTGACGACCAACTGGACGTTGGAGGCGTGGATGGGGGCCTCGGAGGACACGATCCCGCCCTTGGTGGTCTGCCGGGACTGCGGCTGCGCCGAAGTGTCCTTCAGGTGTCGCTTCACGATGTTCACGCCGGACACGGTGACCCGGTTGTGCTCGGGGTGGACGGCAATCACCTCACCGATCAGACCCTTGTCCTTGCCGGCGATGACCTTGACCCGGTCACCCTTGATCACGTGCAGGTGAGTGCGCTTCTTGGTCTTCTCGGCAGTGTGCTTTCCAGCCATGCTCAAATCACCTCCGGGGCGAGCGAGATGATGCGCATGAAGCGCTTCTCGCGAAGTTCCCGGCCCACCGGGCCGAAGATGCGGGTGCCGCGCGGCTCGCCGCTGTCGGCGCGCAGGAGCACGGCCGCGTTCTCGTCGAACTTGATGTACGAGCCGTCGGCGCGACGCCGCTCCTTGACCGTACGGACGATGACGGCCTTGACGACCTCGCCCTTCTTCACGTTGCCGCCGGGGATGGCGTCTTTGACGGTGCCGACGATCACGTCACCGATGCCGGCGTAGCGGCGGCCCGAGCCGCCGAGAACGCGGATGCACAAGATCTCCTTGGCGCCCGTGTTGTCGGCGACCTTGAGCCGCGACTCCTGCTGGATCATGTTCTTCTTCTCCTGTCTCGGCGGTTCCTCAGCGGCCTGCCGAAACTGCTATGGCTGCTTGGTCGAGGGCGAACCCCCGCGGGTTGCTTACTTGGCCTTCTCGAGGATCTCGATCAGCCGCCAGCGCTTGGTGGCACTCAGCGGCCGGGTCTCCATGATCCGGACCCGGTCACCCAGGCCAGCCGCATTGGCTTCGTCGTGGGCTTTGAGCCGGCTGGTGTGCCGCAGCACCTTGCCGTACAGGCGGTGCTTGACCCGGTCCTCGACGGCGACGACGACGGTCTTGTCCATCTTGTCGCTCACGACGTACCCGGTGCGGACTTTCCGCCGCCCGCGCTCTGCGGCGGGCGCATCGACGACTGCGCTCTGCGGCGGGCGCACCCTCGGCACGCCGCGCTCTGCGGCGGGCGCATCGGCACGACCGCCGTCGGCGGTCTCGGTCTCGGCTACTGCTTCACTCATCTCAGGCCTTCACTTCTTCTGCCGCTGGTGTTGAATCGGGGTCCTCGACGATGCCGAGCGCCCGCTCTTGGATCACGGTGTAGATCCGGGCGATGTCCTTGCGGACCGCGCGGAGCCGGCCGTGGGATTCCAGTTGACCGGTGGCCGCCTGGAACCGGAGCGTGAACAGCTCCTCCTTGAGCTCGGTCACCTTCGTGTTGAGTTCCGCCCGGCTGAGCGCGCGCAGCTCGGCTGCGGTGGCGGTCTTCGCCATCAGATCTCACCTGCCTCACGCTTGATGAACCGTGCCTTCATCGGCAGCTTGTGGATGGCCAACCGCATGGCCTCGCGGGCCACGTCCTCGGTCACCCCGGACAACTCGAACAGGACTCGACCGGGCTTGACGTTCGCGATCCACCACTCCGGTGAACCCTTGCCGGAACCCATCCGGGTCTCGGCCGGCTTCTTGGTCAGCGGACGATCCGGGTAGACGTTGATCCACACCTTCCCGCCGCGCTTGATGTGCCGGGTCATCGCGATACGAGCCGACTCGATCTGCCGGTTGGTCAGGTAGGAGGACTCCAGCGACTGGATGCCGAAGTCACCGAACGCCAGCTTGGTACCGCCCTTAGCCGCGCCACGCCGGTTGGGGTGGTGCTGCTTGCGGAACTTGACCCTTCGGGGCACCAACATGACTCAGCCCTCCTGTCCCTGCGGTGCCGCGGTCTCAGCCGGCGCACCGGCTGCTCCCGCGTCAGCGGTCTCGACCCGACGACGGCCGCCGCGCTCGGGCCGGTCGGCCCGCACCGGGCGGTCCCCGCGACCCGGGCGGCCCGGGCGGGAGCGTCCGCCGGCCGCGTTGCGCGCCGCCTTCTGCGCTGCCCGCTCCGCGCGCGTGCCGGAGACGTCACCCTTGTAGATCCAGACTTTGACGCCGATGCGGCCGAAGGTGGTCTTCGCCTCGTGGAAGCCGTAATCGACGTCGGCCCGCAGGGTGTGCAGGGGAACCCGACCCTCACGGTAGAACTCCGACCGGCTCATCTCGGCGCCACCCAGCCGGCCCGAGCACTGGATCCGGATCCCCTGGGCGCCGCCGCGCATGGCGCTCTGCTGTGCCTTGCGCATGGCGCGCCGGAACTGCACCCGGGAGGCCAGCTGCTCGGCCACGCCCTGGGCGACCAGCTGGGCGTCGATCTCGGGGTTCTTCACCTCGAGGATGTTCAGCTGGACCTGCTTGCCGGTGAGCTTCTCCAGCTCGCCCCGGACGCGCTCCGCCTCGGCACCGTTGCGGCCGATGACGATGCCCGGACGGGCCGTGTAGATGTCGACGCGAACCCGGTCCCGGGTGCGCTCGATCTCCACACTGGAGATGCCGGCCCGCTCGAGGGACCTCGTCAGCAGGCGACGGATCTTTACGTCCTCGCCCACGTAGGAGCTGTACAGCTTGTCGGCGTACCACCGGCTCTTGTGGTCGGTGCTGATGCCCAGCCGGAAGCCGTACGGGTTGATCTTCTGACCCATGCTCAGGCCTCCTTCGGTTCGACGACGACGGTGATGTGACTGGACCGCTTCAGGATCCGGCTCGCGCTGCCCTTGGCTCGTGGTCGGATCCGGCGCATCGTCATGCCTTCGTCGACGAATGCCTGGGACACGTACAGGTCGCCGCGCTTCAGGTTGTCGGTCTGCTCGGCGTTGGCGACCGCGCTGGCCAGCACCTTGTACACCGGCTCCGAGGCCGCCTGCGGAGCGAACTGGAGGGTGGACAGGGCGTCGTCGACGTCCAGCCCGCGCACCAGATCGATCACGCGGCGGGCCTTGGTCGGGGAAACCCGGACCTGACGGGCGACCGCGTACGAACCGGGACGGTCGCCCAGCAGCGTGGTGCGCCGGCTGGGCCGTGAGTCCTTGCTCATCTGCTCAATTCCTTACTTCTCTGCTGGCTCTGCCTCCGCATCAGCGGCGGCGAGCTTTCCGGTCGTCCTTCACGTGGCCCCGGAAGGTCCGGGTCGGGGCGAACTCGCCCAGCTTGTGGCCGACCATGGAGTCGGTCACGAAAACCGGGACGTGCTTGCGACCGTCGTGCACCGCGATGGTGTGGCCGATCATGTCGGGCACGATCATCGAGCGGCGCGACCAGGTCTTGATCACGTTCTTGGTCCCGCGGCCGTTCTGCACCTCGACCTTCTTGGCCAGGTGGTCGTCGACGAACGGACCCTTCTTCAAGCTGCGTGGCATGTCTTCTCTGTTCTCCCGACTCAGCGCTTCTTGCCGGACTTGCGACGGCGGATGATCATCCGGCTACTCGCCTTGTTCTTGTCGCGGGTGCGGCCCTCCGGCTTACCCCACGGGGACACCGGGTGACGGCCACCCGAGGTCTTGCCCTCACCACCGCCGTGCGGGTGGTCGATCGGGTTCATGGCCACACCGCGTACGGTCGGGCGCTTGCCCTTCCACCGGTTGCGGCCGGCCTTGCCCCAGTTGATGTTGGACTGCTCGGCGTTGCCGACCTCGCCAACGGTGGCCCGGCAGCGGACGTCGACCATCCGCATTTCTCCGGACGGCATCCGCAAGGTTGCGTTGGCGCCCTCGCGGGCCACCAGCTGCACCGAGGCACCGGCGGAACGAGCGATCTTGGCCCCACCGCCGGGCCGCAACTCCACCCCGTGCACCGTGGTGCCGACCGGGATGTTGCGCAGCGGCAGGTTGTTGCCGGGCTTGATGTCGGCCGTCGGCCCGGCGTCGACCTGCGCGCCCTGGCGCAGACCGAGCGGCGCGATGATGTAGCGCTTCTCGCCGTCGGCGAAGTGCAGCAGGGCGATCCGGGCGGTGCGGTTCGGGTCGTACTCGATCTCGGCCACCTTGGCCGGCACCCCGTCCTTGTCATACCGCTTGAAGTCCACCAGCCGGTAGGCCTGCTTGTGACCCCCGCCGACGTGCCGGTTGGTGATCTTGCCGCTGTTGTTGCGGCCGCCGGTCTTCGGGCTGGGGACGAGCAGTGACTTCTCCGGAGTCGATCGGGTCAGCTCGACGAAGTCGGCCACACTCGAGCCACGACGGCCCGGAGTGGTCGGCTTGTACTTACGGATACCCACGGTCTAAGTCCTTCCTCTGCTCTTGCTCACTCAGCCGGTCGGACCGGAGAAGATGTCGATCCGCTCGCCGTCGGCGACGGTCACGATGGCGCGCTTGGTGTCGGGGCGCTTGCCGAAGCCGGCGCGGGTCCGGCGCTTCTTGCCCTGCCGGTTGAGCGTGTTCACACCGAGCACGTGCACCTTGAAGATGGCCTCGACGGCGATCTTGATCTCGGTCTTGTTCGCCCCCGGAGCGACCAGGAAGGTGTACTTGTTCTCGTCCAGCAGTGAGTAGCTCTTCTCGCTCACGACCGGCGCGAGCAGCACGTCGCGGTGGTCGCGGATCTTGACGGCGTTGCTCATCGCAGTTCCTCGCTCTCCAGCTCGGCTTCGGTGGCGACGGCCTTGACCGACTTGCCCTTGGCCGGTCCACTCACATAGGCCTCGAGAGCTGCGGCGGTGAAGACCACCGCGTCGTGCAGCAGCACGTCGTAGGCGTTCAGCTGACCGACGGCGATGGCGTGCACGGCCGCGGCGTTGCGCAGGCTCAGCCAGGCGAGGTCTTCGTCCCGGTGCAGAACGACCAAGACCTTGTCCAGGCTCTTCGCGGACGGCGCGACCTTGGTCAGGGCGGCGAGCGCGGACTTGGTCGACGGAACGTCGCCGGAGACCAGATCGCTGACCACGTGGACCCGGCCGTCGCGGGCCCGGTCCGACAGGGCGCCGCGCAGTGCAGCGGCGATCATCTTCTTGGGGGTCCGCTGCGCGTAGCCCCGGGGGTGCGGGCCGTGGACGACGCCGCCGCCGACGTACTGCGGTGCGCGGATCGAGCCCTGGCGAGCCCGCCCGGTGCCCTTCTGGCGGTACGGCTTGGTGCCGCCGCCCCGAACCTCGGCCCGGGTCTTGGTGGCGTGGGTGCCCTGCCGCGCGGCCGCCAACTGGGCCACCACGACCTGGTGGATCAACGGCACGTTGGCCGTGACGTCGAACAGTTCGGCCGGCAGTTCCGCGGAGCCGGTCTTCTGGCCCTCGGCGTCGAGCACGTCGACGGTGCGGGTTTCGCTCATGCCACCTCTCCCTTCTTGGACGCGCTGCGCAGGACGACCAGGCCGCCCTTGACACCCGGGATAGCGCCCTTGACCAAGATCAGTCCACGGTCGGCGTCGACGGCGTGCACGGTCAGGTTCTGTACGGTGACGCGGTCCACGCCCATCCGACCGGCCATCCGCAGGCCCTTGAACACCCGTCCGGGGGTGGCGCAGCCACCGATGGAGCCCGGCGAGCGGTGCTTGCGGTGCACGCCGTGGCTGGCCCGCAACCCACCGAAGCCGTGCCGCTTCATCACCCCGGCGGTGCCCTTGCCCTTGCTGACTCCGGTGACGTCCAGCACCTCGGCCGGAGCGAAGACCTCGGCGGTCAGTTCCTGACCGAGGGTGTACTCGCTGGCGTCGTTGGTGCGGATCTCCACCAGGTGCTTGCGCGGGGTCACGTCGGCCTTGGCGAAATGTCCGGCGTCCGGCTTGGTGACCTTCTTGGCCCGGACCGCACCGAACCCGAGCTGGACGGCGGAGTAGCCGTCGGAGTCCGGGGTGCGAACCTGGGTGACCACGCACGGACCCGCCTGGATGACGGTGACGGGCACGACGCGGTTGTTCTCGTCCCAGAGTTGGGTCATGCCGAGCTTGGTGCCCAGCAGGCCCTTCACTTTTCGGTTTGCGCTCATGATGACTTCCTCAGAGCTTGATCTCGATGTCGACGCCGGCCGGCAGATCCAGCCGCATCAACGAATCGACGGTCTTGGGGGTGGGATCGATGATGTCGATGAGCCGCTTGTGCGTGCGCATCTCGAAATGCTCCCGGCTGTCCTTGTACTTGTGCGGCGAGCGGATGACGCAGAACACGTTCTTCTCCGTCGGCAACGGCACCGGGCCGGCCACGCGTGCACCAGTCCGGGTCACCGTGTCGACGATCTTGCGCGCCGAGGAATCGATGACCTCGTGGTCGTAGGCCTTGAGCCGAATGCGGATCTTTTGTCCCGCCACAGTCCATCCTTCTTCCGTGCCTAATACTTCGGTTGTCTCCGACCCCCGAGGTCGGGCGTGTTGCCTGGCACGACACACCTCTGCCCGCACTGCGTGCCTGCTAGGGGTGGCGCCCGGCTCCCCTGACCTGCTCAGGAACCAAGCGGGAGGGCCTCGCGGTTCGGCGTGCTGGCGACTTTCCACCCACGGCACACCCCGGCGACCCCCGTCGGAGCAACCTGACGATTCTGTCAGACCGGGCCAAACCGGGCAAATCGAGGCAGGCGGTCAGCCAAGGTGCGGGAACGGGAGCGGTGTGCCGGATCGAGCGACGCGGATCTGCCAGACGACGTCCCGCGCGAAGGACCACGTCAAGCAGGCCAGCCCGACCGACAGGATCACCCCAGCGGGCCAGCCCGGCCAGACCAGGTCGATCGCCAGAGCCGCGATCGGTGCCACCGTGGCGATCACGGCGACGACCTTGCGGGCGTAGTCCACCGGAAGCGGGATCCGCAGGGCCGCAGAGAACTGCGACGCCGCCAGGTGGCCGTAGCGCATGCCGCTCAGCGCCAGAACCCACCATCCCGCCACGCCCAGGATGGGTACCGCCAGGCTCAGGCACACCAGCAGCACCGCGTCGGTCTCCATGTCGAAGCGCGCCCCGAACGCACTCACCTCGCTCCGCGCCCGCGCCACCCACCCGTCCACGCCGTCGAGGATCAGGCAGCCGGTGGCCACGCCGATCATCAGCAGCCGATCGCCGTGGGTGAGTCCGCCGAGGGCGGCCTCCACCGTCAGCGCGCCAACCCAGCAGCAGCCCACGACCCGGGCGAGCGTCACCGCGTTGGCCGCGCCGAACCGGGATCGGTGCCAGCGCGCGCCGATCACCCCGGCGCCGAGCAGATAGCCGAACCCGGCCGCGACCACAGGCCAGGGAGTCAGGACACCGAGCGCGACCGCCGCCAGCAGACCCGACCCGACGGCGACCAGTCCGAGGCTCAACGGTCGCCACGGAACGGCCACGCTCGCGACGTTCGCCCGCACGACAAAATCCTAGGGGGATCGGGTCGATCCGCTGGGCGGCTGCCCGGCGGGGCGCGCACGATATTGGCATGAGCCTTGCTCCCGCCGCTCCCCGGCGCGGGCCCGTCCAGCCGGCCGAACGGGCGCTCGCGCCGGATCTGGCTCGGGGCCTGGGTGTCCAGCGCCACTCAGGGACTGACGGGGAGGTGCCGGATTCGCCAACGTCGCGGTCTTCGGCCTGCGGGCCCACCGGATCACCACTGACAACGCCGGCCGCGGGGGCACCGCGGGCGAGCTGAGTACTCCCGTCCAGGCGGTCCAGGCCGTCGGACGACGGTCCCTGTCGTGCTACCTGGCGCAGTCGGTCATCTGCGCCCCGATCCTCTCCGCCTGGGGCCTGAACCTGGGGGGCGGTGCTGGGCAGCGCGACCACGGCCCTCTTCGCGATCGCGGTCTGGTCCCTCACGGTGCTCGCGGCCCATCTGCAGGAGCGGCGCGGGGTACGAGGTCCGGCCGAAGTCGTGCTGCGGCGGCTGGTCTGTCGGCAGTCCGGCGCCTGATCCATGGCATCCGTCATGACCAGCTGATTGGTTCGTGCGTCGGTCGGTGCTCGCTACGCTGTCGCGGTGACGATCCTCCCCGGCGTCGCCGCGGGGCACGCGGTGACCGCGCAGGCGGGTGCGGACGCGTTGGCCGCCGGCGGGCATGCGGTCGACGCGGCCGTGACCATGATGCTGGTCAGTTGCGCGGCGGAGACGATCTTCACCGGACTGGGCGGCGGGGGCTTTGCCACCGTCTACGACGCCGAGACCCAGACGGTGCGCTGCGTCGATTTCTTCGTCAGTGTGCCCGGGCTGGGGGGCGGCAAGGCGGCGGCCGGCGTCCCGATCGAGGTCGTCTTCGTCGGTCAGGCCATGCCGTACGAGATCGGACCGCCGACGGTCGCGGTGCCCGGCGTGCCGGCCGGCGCGCACCACCTGTGGCGTCGGTGGGGCCGGCTCCCGTGGGCGGACGTCGTCGCGCCCGGGCGGGTGGCGAGTCTGGGCACTCCCTTCTCGGCCGCCCACGCCGAACTGCTGCCGCGGGTCGCGCCGGCCTTTCGGGTCGGTGACGGGGTGGAGGTGTATGGGCGCCCGGATGGATCGCTGCTGCAGGCCGGAGACGTGCTGCGGCACCCCGACCACCCGAACGCCTACGACCTGCTGGCCTCCGACCCCGCCGCTTTCTACCGCGGGGCGTACGCCGACGCCGTCGTTGCCGCGGTGGCCGGATCGGCCGCGCTGGACCGATCCGACCTGGAGCGGTACACCGTGCTCGAGTCCGCGCCTCGGGAGGCGGCCTTCGGCGGATTCGGCGTGTTCGCCCGCGGCGACGACCTCGACGACGTCCTCGCCACCATGGCGGCGGCGGCACCCTTGATGCACGGCGATCCGCTACACGATCCGGAGACCGCTCGCGGCCTGGTCGCGGCGCTGCGTGGCTCGGACCGCCGCACGGAGACGACGAACGTCTGTGCGGTGGACCGAGAAGGCAATGCCTGCGCCATCACGACCAGCCTCGGACTGGGCTCCGGAGTGTGGGTGCCGGGTTTCGGCGTGCACTTGAACTCGATGTTGGGCGAAGGCGAACTGATCCGCGGCGTCCCCCGCCCTGGCACCCGGCTCGGTTCGATGATGTCGCCGCTGGTGGCGGTTGACGCCGACCGCCGGCCCGTGGTCGTGGCCGGGGCTGCCGGCGGCAGTCGCATCCGGCCGGCACTCGTGCAGTGCGTGCTGCGGATGCTCAACGGTGAAGCGCCGCAGTCGGCGATCGACCAGCCGCGGCTGAATGCGCTGCCCGGGTTGGTCCGGCTCGAGCCGGGCTTCTCCGAGGAGGTGATCGCGGCGCTGCAGCAGGACGGTGACGAGGTCGTGGTGACCGCACAGCGCGACCCGTACTTCGGCGGGGTCTCGGCGTTGGGCGTCCAGGGCGGCGGGGCGGATCCGCGGCGCTCGGGGGCGGTGCTGCTCAGCTAACCTCGCACCCGTGACTCCCCCTCCGAGTGTCCCTTCACGTGGACTGACCCCGACCGCGACCTACCGACTGCAGATCCGCTCGGCCTTCACGCTGTTCGAGGCGGCCGCCGTCGTCGACTATCTCCGCGATCTCGGGGTCGGAGCGCTCTACCTGTCCCCGATCCTGCAGGCGACGTCGGGTTCGGATCACGGCTACGACACCACCGACCCACGCCGGATCGACGAAGCTCGCGGCGGCGAAGCAGGCTGGGCGGAGCTGCTGGCGGCCGCCGGCCGGGCTGGGCTCGGCGTGGTCGTCGACATCGTGCCGAACCATGTCGGCATCGCAGCGGCGATCGAGAATCCGGCCTGGTGGGATGTGCTCCGGTCCGGGAAGTCGTCACCGTACGCGTCCTGGTTCGACGTCGACTGGGACCGCCGGATCGTGGTCCCGATCCTGGGCGACGACGCGACCCTGACCGTGGCCGACGGCGAACTGCGGTACTACGAGCACCGATTCCCGCTGGCGCCCGGCAGCTGGTCCGACGGCGACGCACCCGAAGACGTCCACGCGCGGCAGCACTACGAGCTCGTGCACCACTCGCGCGGCAACGCCGAACTCAACTATCGCCGCTTCTTCGCGGTGACCACGCTCGCCGGGACCCGCCAGGAGGACCCCGACGTGTTCGCGGCGACCCACGAGCGGATCGCCGGGCTGGTGGCCGACGGTATCGCGGGCCTGCGGATCGACCACCCCGACGGTCTGCTCGATCCGGCGGACTACCTGGCACGGTTGCGAACGGTCGCTCCGGCGCAGTGGATCACGGTGGAGAAGATCCTGGAGCCGGGCGAACAGTTGCCGGACTGGCCGGTGGCCGGCACCACCGGTTATGACGCGATGCGCGAGGTCGACGGAGTCTTCGTCGATCCCGGGGCCGAGCCGGTGTTCACCGAGCTCTACATCCGCCTCACCGGCGATCAGCTCACCGCCGCAGAGCACGTGGAGCAGGGCAAACAGATGGTGGTGACCGAGTTGTTGCCGGCCGAGGTCAGCCGGATCGCCGCCCTGGCTCCAGACGTGCCCGACGCCGCCGCGGCGGTCGCGGCGCTGGCGGTGGCTTTCGCGGTGTACCGCTCCTACCTACCGGCCGGGGTCGCCGATCTCGACCGGGCCCTGCAACACGCCGAGCGTCGCCGCCCCGATCTGCTGGACGCGTTGCGTACGCTCGCTCCCCGGCTGCACGACGCGAACGACGAACTGGCCCGCCGGATGCAGCAGCTGAGCGGCGCCACGATGGCCAAGGGGGTCGAGGACACTGCCTTCTACCGGTACGCACGCTTCGTCGCCCTGAACGAGGTCGGCGGCGATCCGGGTCACTTCGGCATTCCGCTGACCGATTTCCATGCCCTGCAGCAGCTCCGCGAGCGGCGGCATCCGGAGGGAATGACCAGCCTGTCGACCCACGACACCAAGCGCGGCGAGGATGTGCGGGCCCGACTCAGCGTGTTGGCCGAGTTGCCACAGGAGTGGTCGGCCTTCGCGGATCGTTTCCTCGCGAAATCTGGCGTCCCGAGCCGGCCGTTCGGGTACTTCCTGGCCCAGACCCTGCTCGGCACCGGTCCGATCGAGCGAGAACGGATGCACGCCTATGCAGAGAAGGCGATGCGCGAGGCAAGCGAGGGCACCACCTGGACACGGGTGGACCCCGACTTCGAGGCGGCCGTGCACGCAGCCGTGGATGCCGCATACGACGAGGACGGCCTCCGGGCGGCCTGGGACGAGTTGTCGGACCTGATCACCGGGCCCGGGTGGTCCAACGCGCTGGGTCGCAAGTTGGTCCAGCTGACCATGCCGGGAGTGCCCGACGTCTACCAAGGCACGGAGCTATGGGAGGACTCCCTGGTCGACCCGGACAACCGGCGGCCGGTCGATTTCGATCGGCGGAGCCGGATGCTGGCCGATCTGGGCGGTCCGCCGCCGGTGGACGCCACCGGGGCGGCGAAACTCTGGGTCACCTCGCGGACCCTGAGACTGCGGCGCGCCCAACCGGAGCTGTTCACCGACTACCGCGAGCTGACGGCCACCGGGCCCGCCGCTGATCACCTGGTCGGCTTTGAACGCCGTGGTGTCCTGACCCTGGCGACCCGGCTCCCGGTCAGCCTGACCCGTACCGGTGGTTGGGGCGACACCGGCGTGGACCTCGGAGGCTCGGTGGTCGACATCCTCACCGACCGGCGGCACGCGGGCCGGGCTGCCGTGTCCGACCTGCTCGCCACCTATCCCGTAGCCCTGCTGGTCCGCCTCTGAGTCCGCTTCGCGTCACGTCCTTCTTCGGCCTTTGGGCGGCGATGTCGCTGCACACAGGCGACGGGTGCAACCTGGACGTTTCCCATCTCGGGCCGTACGACACTCGACCGGAGGATGTAAGTCGGAGTGTCTGGCCCCTCGAGCTGGGAAACGTACGCACGGACCGGCCAACGCGGCTCACCCACTCGAGCGCAGAAGTCGCCGACTCCTCACTTCCGCAGGAACGGCGAAGGCCCCGCACTCGATCGAGTACGGGGCCTTCGGGGAGGATCAGGAGATCACTTCAGGATCTTGGTGACCCGACCGGCGCCGACGGTCCGACCACCCTCACGGATGGCGAACTTGAGCTCTTCCTCCATGGCGATCGGCTGGATCAGCTGCACGGACATGTCCGTGTTGTCACCCGGCATGACCATGTCGGTGCCCTCCGGCAGGTTCACCACACCGGTGACGTCGGTGGTGCGGAAATAGAACTGCGGCCGGTAGTTGTTGAAGAACGGCGTGTGCCGGCCACCCTCTTCCTTGCTGAGGATGTAGACGCGCGCTTCGAACTCGGTGTGCGGAGTGGTGGTGCCCGGCTTGATGACGACCATGCCGCGCTCGACGTCCTCACGCTTCGTGCCCCGCAGCAGCAGGCCGACGTTCTCGCCCGCCTGACCCTCGTCGAGCAGCTTGCGGAACATCTCCACACCGGTGACGGTGGTGGTCTGCTTCGCGTCGCGGATGCCGATGATGTCGACGGTCTCGTTCACCTTGACCACACCACGCTCGATCCGGCCGGTGATCACCGTGCCGCGACCGGTGATGGTGAAGACGTCCTCCACCGGCATCAGGAACGGCTTGTCGATCTCGCGGACCGGCTGCGGGATGTACTCGTCGACCGCGTTCATCAGCTCCATGATCGACTCGCCCCAGGTGGCGTCGCCGTTCAGCGCCGGGAACGCCGCGACCTTGACCACCGGGATCTCGTCGCCGTCGTACTCGTATTCGCTGAGCAGTTCACGGACCTCGAGCTCGACCAGCTCCAAGATCTCCTCGTCGTCGACCATGTCGCACTTGTTCAGCGCCACCACGATGGCCGGCACGCCGACCTGGCGGGCCAGCAGCACGTGCTCACGCGTCTGCGGCATCGGACCGTCGGTCGCCGCCACGACCAGGATCGCGCCGTCCATCTGGGCCGCTCCGGTGATCATGTTCTTGATGTAGTCGGCGTGACCGGGGCAGTCGACGTGCGCGTAGTGCCGCGCCTCGGTCTGATACTCGACGTGCGCGATGGAGATGGTGATACCGCGCTGGCGCTCCTCCGGAGCCTTGTCGATCTGATCGAAGGCCGATGCCTCGTTCAGGGTGGGGAATTTGTCGTGCAGCACCTTGGTGATCGCCGCGGTCAGCGTGGTCTTGCCGTGGTCGATGTGCCCGATGGTGCCGATGTTGACGTGCGGCTTGGTCCGCTCGAACTTGGCCTTGGCCACTGGGGCTCCTTCTTCGTGTTGCCACGCGGTCGCGGGGCGTTCCTTGGTTGTTGTCTTCCGCCGGATTTGGTCCGGCTCAAGTGTTGTGGACGGTGCCGTTCAGGTCAAACGGCGCAATCGATTGGGATCGCCCCATCAGCTCACTCGCCGCGAGCCTTCTGGACGATCTCTTCGGAGATGGATTTCGGCGTCTCGGCGTAGGAATGGAACTCCATCGAGTACGAAGCCTGACCCGAGGTCTTGGACCGCAAGTCGCCCACGTAGCCGAACATCTCCGAGAGCGGCACCAGGGCCTCGATGACCTTGTTGCCGTGCTGGTCGGTCATGGCCTGGATGTGACCACGCCTTGAGTTCAGGTCGCCGATCACCGTGCCCAGGTAGTCCTCCGGGGTGGTCACCTCGACGGCCATGACCGGCTCCAGCAGGGCCGGATCGGCGCGCCGGGCCGCTTCCTTGAACACCATCGATCCGGCGATCCGGAACGCGAGCTCCGAGGAGTCGACGTCGTGGTAGGCGCCGTCCTGCAGCGTCACCTTGATGTCCTCCACCGGATAACCGGCCAGCACGCCGAACTGCATCGCGTCCTGGATGCCTTCGTCGACGGCGGGGATGTACTCCCGGGGGATGCGGCCGCCGCTGATGCCGTTGACGAACTCGTACCCCGAGCCCGGCTCCAGCGGCTCGAGATCGATGATCACCTTCGCGTACTGGCCCGAACCACCGGACTGCTTCTTGTGCACGTAGTCGATCTTCTGCACGGGACGGCGCAGCGTCTCCCGGTAGGCCACCTGCGGCTTGCCGATGTTGGCCTCGACCCGGAACTCCCGCTTCATCCGGTCGATCAGCACCTCGAGGTGCAGCTCACCCATGCCGGCGATGATCGTCTGACCGGTCTCGTCGTCGGTATGCACCCGGAAGGTCGGATCCTCCTCGGCCAGCCGCTGGATGGCGGTGCCGAGCTTCTCCTGGTCGGACTTGGTCTTCGGTTCGATGGCCTGCTCGATCACCGGCGCGGGGAAATCCATGGACTCCAACACGACCGGCTGCCCCGGGTCGGAGAGGGTCTCGCCCGTGGTGGTGTCCTTCAACCCCATCACGGCCACGATCTGACCGGCCCCGACCGAAGCGATCTCCTCACGCTTGTTGGCGTGCATCTGGTAGATCTTGCCGATCCGCTCCTTGCGACCCTTCGTCGCATTGAGCACGGTGGAACCAGCCTCCAGCCGACCCGAGTAGAGCCGGATGTAGGTCAACCGGCCGAGGTGCGGGTCGGCCGCGATCTTGAACGCGAGGGCGGAGAACGGGTCGGTGGCGTCGGGATGCCGCTCGATCTTGACCGACTCGTCGCCCGGCTTGAAGCCGTCGATCGCACCCACGTCGGTGGGCGCCGGCAGGTACGCGATCACGGCGTCCAGCAACGGCTGCACGCCCTTGTTCTTGAATGCGCTGCCGCACAGCACGGCGGTGATCTGCGACGAGAGCACCGCGCGACGGATGGCCCCCCGAAGCAACTCGGGAGTGATCAGGTTTTCGTCGGTCAGGTAGGCCTCGGTCAGCTCGTCGTCGTACTGGGAGACCAACTCGATCAGCTCGTGATGGGCGGCTTCCGCGCGCTCCACCATGTCGGCCGGAATCTCCTCGACGGTGTAGTCGTCGCCGATCGTCGTCTCACCCCGCCAGGTGAGAGCACGCATCTCGACGAGGTCGACCACGCCGAGGAAGCCACCTTCGGATCCGATCGGCAACTGCAGGATGGCCGGGATGGCGTTCAGCCGCTGCTTGATCGTCCTGATACAGAAGTCGAAGCTCGCGCCGGTGCGGTCCAGCTTGTTGACGAAACAGATCCGCGGAACCTTGTACCGGTTGGCCTGCCGCCAGACGGTCTGGCTCTGCGGCTCGACACCAGCCACTCCGTCGAACACCGCGACGGCGCCGTCGAGCACCCGCAGCGATCGCTCCACCTCGACGGTGAAGTCGACGTGCCCCGGGGTGTCGATGATGTTGATCTGGTGGTTCTTCCAGTGACACGTGGTGGCGGCGGAGGTGATGGTGATGCCGCGCTCCTGCTCCTGCTCCATCCAGTCCATCGTGGCCGCACCCTCATGCACTTCACCGATCTTGTAGTTGATGCCGGTGTAGAACAGAATGCGCTCGGTCGTCGTGGTCTTGCCCGCATCAATGTGGGCCATGATCCCGATGTTGCGGACCTTGGAGAGGTCGGTCTTGATGTCGACAGCCATGTAGTGGCCTTAGTCCTTCTCAGCTGTGCGGGCCGGATAGGGCCCGAAATGGGGGGCTGGGATCACCAGCGATAGTGAGCGAACGCCTTGTTGGCTTCCGCCATCTTGTGGGTGTCCTCGCGGCGCTTGACCGCGGCACCGAGTCCGTTCGAGGCGTCGAGAAGCTCGTTCATCAGCCGCTCGGACATCGTCTTCTCCCGACGCTGCCGGGCGAAGCTGACGAGCCAACGCATGGCCAGGGTCGTGGACCGATTCGGCTTGACCTCGACCGGCACCTGATAGGTGGCGCCGCCCACGCGACGGCTCTTCACCTCGAGCGAGGGCCGGACATTGTCCAGCGCCCGCTTCAGGGTCTGCACCGGATCGACAGCGGTCTTGGTCCGGGTACCCTCCATCGCCGTGTAGACGATGCCCTGGGCGATGGTCTTCTTGCCGTCCAGCAAGATCTTGCTGACCAGCTGGCTGACCAGGGGTGACCCGTAGACGGGATCGACCATCACCGGACGCTTCGGGGCCGGGCCCTTGCGAGGCATTACTTCTCCTTCTTCGCGCCGTAGCGGCTGCGGGCTTGCTTGCGGTTCTTGACCCCTTGGGTGTCCAGAGAGCCGCGAATGATCTTGTAGCGCACGCCGGGCAGATCCTTCACCCGGCCGCCGCGCACCAGCACCATCGAGTGCTCCTGCAGGTTGTGGCCGACGCCGGGGATGTAGGCGGTCACCTCGACCTGGGACGACAGGCGAACGCGAGCAACCTTCCGCAGGGCCGAATTGGGCTTCTTCGGCGTCGTGGTGTACACCCGGGTGCACACGCCACGACGCTGAGGGGAACCCTTGAGCGCCGGCGTCTTGTTCTTGCTCACCTTGTCGGAGCGGCCCTTACGGACCAGCTGCTGAATTGTGGGCACCGCTTAGTGTCTCTTTCTGCTGCGTGGATAGGTCTGCATCAATCGAACGTGGTCGGCCAGGTGGTCTGGCGACCTACGTGTGCGACACCACCGCAGGATCTAAGAGCCTCAGTCGTTGGGGGCACGCACAACGGGTCGGGCAAGCCCGAACACAAGGACCAAGATTACGCGGTCCGGCCCCGGGGGTCAAAAGGATGTCGGAGCCCTCGTTCCGACGCCGGCGCTGGACCGTCGGCGGCGATCTGCTCGTATCGTTTCTTCCATGCACTCGCGGTGCCGCGTCGCCGCCCTGGCCCTCCCACTGGGTCTTCTCCTGGGCTGCTCCGCAGCCATCGACGGCCCCGCGGACGAATCCGCTGCTCCGGTCCCGACGGCTCCGTCCTCCGCAGTCGCGTCGACCGCGGGACCGACTCCGCCCGGCCGGCCTCCGGCGCCCAACGAAGCCACGGTCTCTCCTTCGATGAGCAGGGCGCAGGCCGACCGAGCCTTGCTGCAGGCAGCAGCCGACAACGACGTGGCCGCGGCGCAGCGCGCCCTCACCGCCGGTGCGGATCTCGAGACACGAAACGGTCGCGGTCAGACGCCTCTCATCGTGGCCACCAAGAAACACCACGCGGAAGTCGCGGCATCGTTGCTCGACGCGGGAGCAGATCCGAACGCCAAGGACGAACTGGCTGACTCGGCGTTTCTCTACGCGGGCGCCGAGGGGTACACCGACATCCTGCGACTTACCCTCCGACATGGTGCGGACGTCGAAAGCGTCAACCGCTTCGGCGGCACTGCCTTGATCCCGGCCAGTGAGCAGGGCCACGGCGAAACCGTGCGCATCCTGATCGACGCCGGGGTGCCGATCGACCACGTCAACAAGCTGGGCTGGACGGCCCTGCTGGAGGCCGTCGTGCTGGGTGACGGCTCGGCTCGTCAGGTCGACGTCATCCGGCAGCTGATCGGAGCCGGAGCCGATCTTGGCATCCGTGACGCCGAGGGCCGCACGCCACGGTCGTTGGCCCTGGCGCGTGGCCACACCTCGATCGTGAAGTTGATCGACGATGCCGAGCAGATCCGGGAGCGGGGCCAGCGGCTGATCACGGCGTCCGGGCGGGGAGATGTCGAAGCCGTGACCCGGTTGTTGGCGGCCGACGCCTCGGTCAGTGCCCGGGACGACACCGGTCGTACGGCTCTGGTCGCGGCGGCGTACGGCAACCATCTCGCGGTGGCCAGGCGACTACTGGCGGCCGGAGCCGACCCCAACGTCAAGGACCAGTCGGTGCAGAGCGCCTATCTGATCGCGACCAGCGAAGTCGGCGATGACCCGCGACTCCTGCGGCTGCTTCTCGACCACGGAGCCGACGTACGGAGCCTGGACAGCTGGCGCGGCACCGGCCTGATTCGGGCGGCCGACCGCGGATTCTCCCGGGTCGTCGAGGTGCTTCTCGACACCGGGATCGACATCGACCACGTCAACCGAATCGGCTACACGGCCCTGCACGAGGCCGTCGTCCTCGGCGACGGAGGACGGTCACACCAGCGCACCGTGGCGGCGCTCGTAAGCTCCGGCGTGGACACGTCGATCAAGGATTCGCAGGGACGGACTGCGTTGCAGTCGGCCCGCGAGCGCGGCTACGACCGCATCGCTGAGCTACTGGACTAGGGGACTCGATCTCGGGCGAGCCGCCTCCGCCTCCACCCGGGTCTCTTCGTCGAGATCGTCACGGGCGCTGAGCAGAGCCGGCAGCAGATCCCGCTCGGTGGTCAGGGCGCGAAACACCAAGGAAACGGTCACGTCGTGCTCGGGCCGGTGCACCACCTCGACCGGGTCGCCGGCATAGACCCGACCGGGAGTGATCACCGCGAGGTAGGCGCCCGGACGGGCGTCTGCGGTGAACGTCTTCAACCAACCGCGCTCGTCCACCCAGCCACGAAATGTCGAACAGGGGACGCGGGGGGAAGTCACCTGCAGTACGACCTCCTCGCCGACCCGCCAACGCTCGCCCACCCGAGCCTCGGCCACGTCCAGGCCCGAGGTGGTGAGATTTTCCCCGAAGAATCCGTTGGGGAGCTCACGGTCCAGTCGCTGCTCCCAACGGTCCAGGTCCTCGCGGGCGAAGGCGTACACCGCCTGATCGTCGCCACCGTGGTGCCTCGTGTCCCCGATGAAGTCACCGACCAGCCCACTCCCCAGGCCGCCGGATTTGGGCCCGGGTGGCCGGACCTCGACCGGCCCGGACTGCGGCCGCTTGGCGATGCCCGTCGCCTCGGTTTCTTTAAACGGATTCGCCTGAGGATGACCGAGGTTGACGGAGCTGAGGTGGGCCATCGGTGCAGCCTAGTGCGCCCGGAAGCGCGCCCCACACCATTTCCCCAGCGGTTCTGTGCGTCTGCTGTGAGTGACTGTGGCGGCTGTGTGAATGGGCCGGCACGAGGCCGATCCTGCGCCCGGGCCTCCCTAGCCTTGTCGCTGACCCCAGGCACCACCAGCAGAATTCCCCGAGGAGATCAAGATCATGCGCGTCAACCACCGCGAGAACGAGCTCGAGAACCACGACCGTGGGCTCGACTACGACCTGCCCAAGCTGCTGCACCGGCGCGGCATGTTCAAGCTGGTGGCGGGCGCGTCCGTGGTGGCCCTCGCCGGCTGCGCCACGGCCCAGACCACGTCCTCTGACACCGCCGCCACTCCGGCCGACGGGTCCCCCCGCGGAGCCCGGCCGGGCGGCCCGCCTCCCGGTGAGGGTGGCAGTGGCGGGGGCAGCAATCGCGAGGTGTCGGCCGGCGAGATACCGGAGGAGACGGCCGGTCCCTACCCCGGTGACGGATCCAACGGCGCCAACGTGCTGACCGAGAGCGGTGTGGTACGCAGTGACATCACGACCAGCTTCGGTTCCTCCACCACGAAGGCACCGGGGGTGCCGGTCACGCTGACCATGAACATCCAGCACTTCGACAAGGACAAGGCGGCGTACGCCGGCGCCGCGGTCTACCTCTGGCACTGTGATCAGGCCGGCCAGTATTCGATGTATTCCGAGGCCATCCAAAACGAGAATTATCTGCGCGGCGTCCAGGAGGCCGACACCAAGGGCCAGGTCACTTTCACGACGATCTACCCGGCCTGCTACTCGGGCCGCTGGCCGCACATCCACTTCGAGGTGTATCCCAGCCTGGCCAAGGCCACCAACAGCACGAACAAGATCGCGACCTCGCAGATCGCCCTGCCCGAAGACGCGTCGAACGCGGTCTACGCCACCGCCGGCTACGAACAGAGCGTGCAGAACATGAGCCAGGTCAGTCTCGAATCCGACAACGTCTTCTCCGATGGCTACGACCTCCAGTTGCCGGAAATCACCGGCAGCCCGGCCGCGGGTTATCGGGTCAACTTCAGCTGCGCCGTCTGATCGTCTTCACCTGGTCAGGCGCCCTTTTCTCGGCCGGGCGCCGAGTACAGCCGGTGCCGGACGGCGCCCAAGCGCCCGGGGCGAACGCAGATAGGGCGGGCCCGGATGATCCGGACCCGCCCTCCGTACCTGCTAGCTCAGCGGTAGTCGCCGAGGTCGAACTCTTCCAGCGGCACGGCGGCACCCGACCCTTGACCGAAGTCGTAGTCGAAGGCGTCGTAACCGACCATCGAGTACGCCTGGGCCCGCGCTTCCGCGGTGGGCTCCACCCGGATGTTGCGGTACCGCTCCAAGCCGGTGCCGGCCGGAATCAGCTTGCCCAGGATGACGTTCTCCTTCAGACCGACCAGGCTGTCGGACTTGCCGTGGATCGCCGCGTCGGTGAGCACCTTCGTGGTCTCCTGGAAGGAGGCCGCCGACAGCCACGACTCGGTGGCCAGCGACGCCTTGGTGATGCCCATCAGCACCGGCCGTCCGGAGGCGGGGGTGCCGCCTTCGGCGACCACCTTGCGGTTCTGGCCCTCGTAGGTCAGCCGATCGACCAGGTCCCCCGCCAGCAGGTTGGAGTCTCCGGACTCGATCACCGTCACCCGGCGCAACATCTGCCGGATGATGATCTCGATGTGCTTGTCGTGGATCGGCGCACCCTGAGTCCGGTAGACCGACTGGACCTCGTCCACCAGGTGCTCCTGCACCCGACGGACGCCGAGGACGCGGAGGACATCCTGCGGATCGGGCGTGCCGGCGGTCAACTGCTGACCAACGCCCACCCGGTCCCCGTCCTCGACCAGCAGCCGCGCCCGGCGGCTGATCGTGAACTCGGCCGCCTCCGACCCGTCGTCCGGCGTGATGATGATCTTCTTCAACCGGTCGGAGTCCTCGATCTCGACCCGGCCGGCCGCCTCGGAGATCGGCGCCTTCCCCTTCGGCTGCCTGGCCTCGAACAGCTCCTGGACACGGGGCAGACCCTGGGTGATGTCGTCCCCGGCCACACCACCGGTGTGGAAGGTCCGCATCGTGAGCTGGGTCCCCGGCTCGCCGATGGACTGGGCGGCGACGATGCCGACCGCCTCGCCTACGTCGACCAGCTTGCCGCTGGCCAGCGAGCGGCCGTAGCACATCGAGCAGGTGCCGCTGGCCGCCTCACAGGTGAGCACGCTGCGGACCTTGACCTGGCTGATGCCGCTGTCGACCAGCAGCCTGATGTTGATGTCACCGAGATCGGTCCCGGCGGCCAGCAGCACCTCACCGTCCTGACCGACCACATCGGTGGCCAGGGCCCGGGCATAGACCGCGGTCTCGACGTGCTCGTCGAGGACCAAGCGGTCCCCGTCGGGGTTGCCGATGGTCTTGGTCAGCCCGCGCTCGGTGCCGCAGTCCTCCTCGCGGATGATCACGTCCTGGGCCACGTCCACCAGTCGCCGGGTGAGATAGCCCGAGTCGGCCGTCCGCAGGGCGGTGTCGGCCTGGCCCTTGCGACCGCCGTGGGTGGAGATGAAGTACTCCAGGACGCTCAAGCCCTCACGGAAGTTGGACTTGATCGGCCGGGCGATGATCTCGCCCTTCGGGTTCACCACCAGGCCGCGCATGGCGGCGATCTGGCGCATCTGCACCATGTTCCCGCGCGCGCCGGAGTGCACCATCATGTAGATCGGGTTGGTCTTGGAGAAGTTGGCCTCCATCGCCTGCCCGAGCCGCGACGTCGCGTCCGTCCAGATCTCGATCAGTTCCTGGCGCCGCTCGTCCTCGGTGATCAGACCGCGCTCGTACTGCCGGTCGATCTTCACCGCCCGGTCCTCGTACGGCGCCAAGATCTCGGCCTTGTCGGCCGGGGTGCTGACGTCGCCGATGGACACCGTCACCCCGGACCGGGTGGCCCAGTGGAAGCCGAGGTCCTTGAGCTGGTCGAGGCAGTGCGCCACCTCGACTTTCGGGTACTGCTCGGCCAGGTCGTTGACGATCTGCCCGAGCTGCTTCTTGCCCACTTCGTAGTCGGCGTACGGATAGTCCGCGGGGAGCGCCTCGTTGAACAGGGCCCGGCCCAACGTGGTCTCCAGCAGGATGGTCCCGTTGGCCCGCACCTCGAAGCCGGCGGGCGGCACGACGTCGGAGAGCCGGATCTTGATCTTGGCCTGAGCGCTGAGCTCGCCCCGGTCGAGGGCCATCAGTGCCTCGGCCACGGACGCGAACAGCCGGCCCTCACCGAGAGCCCCGTCGCGCTGCATGGTGAGGAAGTACATCCCGATGATCATGTCCTGGGTGGGCATGGTCACCGGACGACCGTCGGCGGGCTTCAAGATGTTGTTGGTCGACAACATCAAGATCCGGGCCTCGGCCTGCGCCTCGGCGCTGAGTGGCAGGTGCACGGCCATCTGGTCACCGTCGAAGTCGGCGTTGAACGCCGTGCAGACGAGCGGGTGGATCTGGATGGCCTTGCCCTCGATCAGTTGCGGCTCGAACGCCTGGATGCCCAACCGGTGCAGGGTCGGGGCCCGGTTGAGCAGCACCGGATGTTCGGCGATGACCTCTTCCAGGACGTCCCAGACGACCGGCCGCTGCCGCTCCACCATCCGCTTGGCGGACTTGATGTTCTGGGCGTGGTTGAGGTCGTCCAGACGCTTCATCACGAACGGCTTGAACAGCTCCAGCGCCATCGCCTTCGGCAGACCGCACTGGTGCAGCTTGAGCTGCGGGCCGACCACGATGACCGAGCGGCCCGAGTAGTCGACGCGCTTGCCGAGCAGGTTCTGTCGGAAGCGGCCCTGCTTGCCCTTGAGCATGTCGGAGATCGACTTCAACGGACGGTTGCCCGGACCGGTGACCGGCCGGCCGCGACGGCCGTTGTCGAACAACGAGTCGACGGCCTCTTGCAGCATCCGCTTCTCGTTGTTGACGATGATCTCCGGCGCGCCCAGGTCGAGCAGTCGCTTCAGCCGGTTGTTCCGGTTGATCACCCGGCGATACAGGTCGTTCAGGTCGGACGTGGCGAACCGGCCACCGTCGAGCTGCACCATCGGGCGCAGGTCCGGCGGGATGACCGGGACACAGTCCAGCACCATGCCGGTCGGTGAATTCTTGGTGGTGAGGAACGCCGAGACGACCTTGAGCCGCTTGAGGGCCCGGGTCTTGCGCTGGCCCTTGCCGGTCTGGATGGTCTCCTTCAGGGACGCGGCCTCGGCGTCCAGGTCGAAGGTCTCCAGCCGCTTCTGGATGGCGTCGGCGCCCATCGAGCCGGCAAAGTACTTGCCGAACCGGTTCTTCATCTCCCGGTACAGCACCTCGTCGCCTTCGAGGTCTTGGACCTTGAGGTTCTTGAAGCGGTTCCAGACCGCGTCGAGCCGGTCCAGCTCGCGCTGGGCCCGATCGCGAAGCTGCTTGACCTCGCGCTCGGCGCCCTCCCGGACCTTACGCTTCTGGTCGGACTTGGCTCCCTCGGCCTCCAGGCCCGCCAGGTCCTCCTCGAGCTTCTTCATCCGCGTCTCGATGTCTGAGTCGCGGCGGCCCTCGAGCTGCTTGCGTTCCACGTCGATCTTGGCCTCGAGCGAGGACAGGTCGCGGTGACGGCCGTCGTCGTCGACCGAGGTGATCATGTACGCGGCGAAGTAGATGACCTTCTCCAGGTCCTTCGGCGCGATGTCGAGCAGGTAGCCCAGCCGGGACGGGACACCCTTGAAGTACCAGATGTGGGTGACCGGGGCCGCCAGCTCGATGTGGCCCATCCGCTCGCGGCGGACCTTGGAGCGGGTGACCTCGACGCCACAACGCTCACAGATGATGCCCTTGAAGCGCACCCGCTTGTACTTGCCGCAGTAGCACTCCCAATCCCGGGTGGGACCGAAGATCTTCTCGCAGAACAGGCCGTCACGCTCGGGCTTGAGCGTGCGGTAGTTGATCGTTTCCGGCTTCTTGACCTCACCGTGTGACCACTGCCGGATCTCGTCCGCGGTGGCCAGACCGATGCGGATCTCGTCGAAGAAGTTCACGTCGAGCACTGATGTATCTCTTCTCTTTAGTTACTCGTCATTCAGATTGATCTTGCGGGCTGATCGAATCGATCAGACCTCTTCGACGCCGCCGTACGCCTCGCCCGGGCGACGGGAGAGATCGATGCCGAACTCGTCCGAGGCGCGGTAGTTGTCGTCATCGGAATCCTTCAGTTCGACCTCGGTGCCGTCGCTGGAGAGCACTTCGACGTTGAGGCAGAGCGACTTCATCTCTTTGACCAGCACCTTGAACGACTCCGGGATGCCGGGCTCGGGGATGTTCTCGCCCTTGACGATCGCCTCGTAGACCTTCACCCGACCGGGGACGTCGTCGGACTTGATGGTCAACAGCTCCTGCAGCGCCCAGGCGGCCCCGTAGGCCTCCAGAGCCCACACCTCCATCTCGCCGAAGCGCTGGCCACCGAACTGAGCCTTACCGCCCAGCGGTTGCTGCGTGATCATCGAATACGGACCGGTGGACCGGGCGTGGATCTTGTCGTCGACCAGGTGGTGCAGCTTGAGCATGTAGATGTAACCGACGCCGACCGGATCGGGGAAGGGTTCCCCGGAGCGGCCGTCGAACAGCCGGGCCTTGCCGTCGCCGTCGACGAGCTGCTCGCCGTCGCGGCTGGGCAGGGTGTGGCCGAGCAGTCCGGTGATCTCCTCCTCGGTCGCACCATCGAAAACCGGAGTGGCCAGGCGGTGGTTGCCTTCGGTCTTCCCGAGACCTATGCCTCGCAGTCGATCCGCCCACGCGCCCTCGACTCCGTCGAGGTCCCAGCCGGTCTTGGCCACCCACCCGAGGTGGGTCTCCAGCACCTGACCGATGTTCATCCGGCTCGGCACACCGAGCGGGTTGAGCACGATGTCGACCGGCGTCCCGTCCTCGAGGAACGGCATGTCCTCGATCGGGAGGATCTTGGAGATGACGCCCTTGTTGCCGTGCCGTCCGGCCAGCTTGTCGCCGTCGGATATTTTGCGCTTCTGGGCCACGTACACCCGGACCAGCTGGTTGACGCCCGGAGACAGCTCGTCCTCGGAGTCGCGGTCGAAGACCCGGACGCCGATGACGGTGCCGGACTCGCCGTGCGGCACCTTCAGTGAGGTGTCTCGAACTTCGCGGGCCTTCTCACCGAAGATCGCGCGCAGCAGCCGCTCCTCCGGAGTCAGCTCCGTCTCACCCTTGGGTGTGACCTTGCCGACCAGGATGTCGCCGGTCGAGACCTCGGCACCGATCCGGATGATGCCCCGCTCGTCCAGATCGGCCAGCATCTCCTCGCTGACGTTGGGAATGTCGCGGGTGATCTCCTCCGCACCGAGTTTGGTGTCGCGGGCGTCGACCTCGTGCTCCTCGATGTGGATCGAGGTCAAGACGTCGTCCTGCACGAGGCGCTGGCTGAGGATGATGGCGTCCTCGTAGTTGTGGCCCTCCCACGGCATGAACGCCACCAACAGGTTCCGGCCCAGCGCCATTTCGGCGTGGTCGGTGCAGGGACCGTCGGCCAGTGGCGTACCCTTCTCGACCCGCTGCCCGGCGGTCACCAACGGACGCTGGTTGATGCAGGTGCCCTGGTTGGAACGCCGGAACTTGGCCAGCCGGTAGGTCTTGTAGGTGCCGTCGTCGTGGGCGACGTCGATCAGGTCGGCACTCACCGCCTGCACGACACCCGGCTGGGTGGCCACGGTGACGTCGCCGGCGTCGACCGCACCGCGGTACTCCATTCCGGTGCCGACGAAAGGCGAGTCGGAACGGATCAGCGGTACGGCCTGGCGCTGCATGTTGGAGCCCATCAGGGCCCGCGACGCGTCGTCGTGTTCCAGGAACGGGATCATGGCCGTGGCCACCGACACCATCTGGCGCGGCGACACATCCATGTAGTGCACGTCGCCCGGAGCGACCTCGTCGGCCTCTCCGTGCCGACGCCGCACCAGCACCCGCTCCTCGCTGAACTTGCCCTTCGCGTCGAGCTTGGCGTTGGCCTGGGCGATGATGAAGCGATCCTCGACATCCGCGGTGAGGTAGTCGACCTGATCGGTCACCCGGCCGTTCTCCACCTTGCGGTACGGGGTCTCCACGAAACCAAACGCGTTGACCCGGGCGAAGCTGGCCAGCGAGCCGATCAGGCCGATGTTCGGGCCCTCCGGAGTCTCGATGGGACACATCCGGCCGTAGTGCGAGGTGTGCACGTCGCGCACCTCCATGCCGGCGCGATCCCGGGACAGACCGCCCGGACCCAGCGCCGACAGCCGACGCTTGTGCGTCAGACCGGCGATCGGATTCGTCTGGTCCATGAACTGGCTGAGCTGAGAGGTCCCGAAGAACTCCTTCAACGCCGCCACGACCGGCCGGATGTTGATCAGGGTCTGCGGCGTGATGGCCTCGACGTCCTGGGTGGTCATCCGATCGCGGACCACCCGCTCCATCCGGCCGAGACCGGTGCGCAGCTGGTTCTGGATGAGCTCACCGACCGTACGCAGTCGACGGTTGCCGAAGTGGTCGATGTCGTCCTCTTCGACGATCAGTTCGCCCCGCGGAGCCTCGAGGGTCTCGCGCCCCTCGTGCAGCGCGACCGCGAATCGGATCGCGGCCACGATGTCTTCGATGGTCAGGACCTGCTTGTCGAACTCGATGTTCAAACCGAGCTTTTTGTTGATCTTGTACCGACCGACCTTGGCCAGGTCGTAGCGCTTCGGGTTGAAGTAGTAGTTCTCCAAGAGCGCCTGCGCGGCTTCGCGGGTCGGCGGCTCTCCCGGCCGGAGCTTGCGGTAGATGTCGAGCAGGGCCTCGTCCTGGGTGGAGGTGTGGTCCTTCTCCAGGGTGAGCCGCATCGACTCGTACTCGCCGAACTCCTCGAGGATCTTGGCGTCGTCCCAGCCGAGGGCCTTGAGCAGCACGGTGACGTTCTGCTTGCGCTTGCGATCCAGCCGGACGCCGACCATGTCCCGCTTGTCGATCTCGAATTCCAGCCAGGCCCCGCGCGACGGGATCATCTTGCAGGTGAAGATGTCCTTGTCGGAGGTCTTGTCGGTGGTCTGCTCGAAGTAGACCCCCGGTGACCGCACCAGCTGGGACACCACCACGCGCTCGGTGCCGTTGATGACGAAGGTGCCCTTGTCGGTCATCAGCGGGAAGTCGCCCATGAAGACGGTCTGGCTCTTGATCTCGCCGGTCTCGTTGTTCATGAACTCGGCCGTCACGAACAGCGGTGCCGCGTACGTGACGTCGCGGTCCTTGCACTCGTCCACGGAGTTCTTGGGCGGCTCGAACCGGTGATCTCGGAAGGAGAGCGACATGGTGCCGGAGAAGTCCTCGATCGGGGAGATCTCTTCGAAGATCTCCTCCAGACCGGACTTGGTGTTGATGTCGGTGCGGCCCTCCGCGAGGGCGGCGTCCACCCTCGTGCGCCAGGCTTCGTTGCCGACCAGCCAGTCGAACGAGTCGATCTGCAGGTCGAGCAGATCCGGGACTTCCATGGGTTCGGCGATCTTGGCGAACGAGATCCGGCCGGTGGGAGATAGTGCAGAACTAGTCAATGTGGTGCGCGAGGCGGCCAACAGTGGGTCCTTCCCAGACTCGCGGGATTGATGAAGCCTCGTGCGCATGACAAACGGCCCGTGTCAAATGAAACGGGTCGTCGATATGGCGAGGGCAAACCCCAAATATAGACGCCGATCGTCCGCGGGTCAAGTCCTGCGGGCACGGCGGAGCCGGGCGGTCAAATTGACCCGCACCTGGCGAAGAGCATACTCGCGCATCGGCTCGTGACAAGGCCCCGGTGCCGTTTCGGCCCGCGGCCCCCAGGACGGCGTTCGTTGTCCAGCTCAAGTGGGCCGACACGCCGCTTTCGGGCCGAACCTCGCGTGTCAGGCCGCTCGAGCTGGGAAACGCACGTTGCGGCGGCGGCGGCGTGCCGCTCGGGCACCCCGCGGGCCGGTCGGAAAAGCCACAGGGGCGGCGGACCGGTCCGGCCCACCGCCCCTGTGGTTGGAGCAGTATTACTTGACGGTGACGGTGGCCCCGGCGCCCTCGAGGGCCTCCTTGGCCTTGTTCGCCGCTTCCTTGGTGACCTTCTCCAGGACGGCCTTCGGCGCGGCCTCGACCAGCTCCTTGGCCTCCTTCAGCCCCAGGCTGGTGAGCGTGCGCACCTCCTTGATGACCTGGATCTTCTTGTCGCCGGCCGCTTCGAGGATGACGTCGGCCTCGTCGCTCTCCTCCTCCTCGGCAGCGGCGCCGTCGCCACCGCCGGCGGCAGGGGCGGCCGCGGCCACCGCGACCGGAGCCGCGGCCGTGACACCGAAGGTGTCTTCGAATTGCTTCACGAACTCACTGAGCTCGATCAGGGTGAGCTCCTTGAACGCGTCCAGGAGCTCGTCGGTGCTGAGCTTCGCCATGGTGGCGGTCCTTCCTAGTTGTCTTCAGCAGCTACAGCTGCGGTCTGGTCCTCGGCGGCGGGAGCCGTCTCGGGTTGATCCTCGACGGCCGGGGCCGCCTCGAGTCGATCCTCGACGGCCGGGGCCGCCTCGAGTCGATCCTCGACGGCCGGGGCCGCCTCGGTGGTGCTTTCGGCAGCGGGTGCCGTTGGTTGCTCGCTCTGCTCGATCTGCTCGCTCCGATTTGCTCGCTCTGCTCGCTGGTCGCAGCTGCGGCCAGCAACGTCGGATTCTCCTCGGCCGCACTCTGCAGTGCCGCGAACAGGCGAGCAGCCTGGGACAGCGGAGCGCTGATCAAGGAGATGGCCTGTTGCAGGACCCCCTGCATACCGCCGGCCACCTTGGCCAGCAGCACCTCTCGGGACTCCAGGTCGGCCAGCTTGCGCACGTCGTCGGAGCTGAGGGACTTGCCGTCCAGCACTCCGCCCTTGATCACCAGCATCGGGTGGGCCCGGGCGAAGTCGCGCAACCCCTTCGCCACGACCACCGGGTCGCCCTCGATGAAGGCGATGGCGGTCGGACCGACCAGGTGCTCCTCGACGCCGGAGACGCCGGCCTCACGCGCCGCGATCGTGGTCAACGTGTTCTTCGACACGGCGTAGGTGGCGTCGTCACCGAGCGTGCGGCGCAACTCCTTCAACGCCTTCACCGACAGGCCGCGGTACTCGGTGAGCACGGCGCCGTTGGAGCTGGTGAACCTACTCGTCAGCTCCGCGACCGCGGCTACCTTGTCCGGACTCGCCATTCGTGTCCTCCCGTCCTTCGCGCGCTACGGCTGTAGCGCTTCCGAAGACGGCCACGCGATCGGGTCCAAGCGTCCCGGACCACAACAAAGCCCCGCGCTCGGGCGAGGGCGGGGCGGACACCGGAGAACCGGCGCGTTCCTGACATCACCTGCGCGGGCGCCCCAGTTGGGATCTTCGGACCAAGAGGACTCGGTCGACCAGCGGTCTTCGGCAGGGGCCAACTGTACTTCTCGCCCCGAAAGCCGGCAAATCGGTCTCGGCCAGGTCACGATTTCGTCCGCCGACGAAGTGAAACCTGAGGGTTGGCGAAGAAGATCTCAGTTTGATAACGTACGCCCGCCGGTCGCTGTGACAGCGTCGTCCTCTTCAAGATCGGCAGCCACGGGGGGAAGAACAGAGGGGAAACCACCATATGGGCAAGAAGATCTTGAAGCGGGCAGCGTCGCTGCTCGCCGTTCTTGCGCTCGCGTTCTCGGTCATCGTCGGGTTCCAACTTCCGGCCAACGCGGCATCGTGCAAGAGCAACGCACACCGATCGGACAGTGTCCGGGTCGGATCTCGCGGGTCGGACGTACGTTCTGCCCAGTGCTTGCTACGCAAGGCGGGATTCTCGGTGAAGATCGACGGGAGCTTCTCTGCCGCCGATGCCGCGAAGGTCAGGAAGGTGCAGCGGAAGTACCACCTGTCCGCCACCGGTCGGGTGCGGGGCAAGACCTGGAGTGCCTTGGTCAAGGCGGCCAAGACCAAGAGGTTCAAGGCATCGTCCTCGAGCGGCTCGTCGAAGGCATCTGCCTCCAGCAGGGGCCGGATCGCCCTGGCCTTCGCCAAGGCTCAACTCGGTGAGCGGTACCGCTTCGCCGGCGCCGGCCCCAACGTCTGGGACTGCTCCGGCCTGACGATGAAGGCCTGGGCCAAGGCGGGAGTGAAGTTGCCGCACCACGCCGACAACCAGCGGAAGGTCGGCAAGCGGGTGTCGAGGGCGAATCTTCGGCTCGGCGACCTGGTGTACTTCTACCACCCGATCCACCACGTCGGCATCTACGCCGGCAACGGCAGGGTCATCCACGCTCCGAATCCGCGCAAGCGGGTCGAGTACATCAAGATCAGCTACATGCCCTACAACAGCGCGAGCCGGCCCTCCGGATAGTCCGACCGCGCCCCAGTAACGAGAACTGGCCGGCAGAGCGGAGTCGAGAGACTCCGAGCTGCCGGCCAGTTCCCGTATCCTCCCACCGATGAACACGCTCACAGGATCGGCTCGGATCCGGCCGGCCGAGAGCCACGACGTGCCCCGGATCCGCGAGTTGATCCTCGACCTGGCGACGTACGAGCGAGCCGCAGCCGAGATGAGAGCGACCGAAGACCAGCTGAGGGCCGCCCTGTTCGGGCCGATGCCGGCGGTCTACGCGCTGGTGGCTGAGGTCGACGGCCGGATCGTCGGCTTCGCGCTGTACTTCTTGAACTTCTCCACCTGGGAGGGCACCCACGGGATCTACCTCGAGGATCTGTACGTGGAACCGGCTCACCGCGGCACCGGACTCGGCAAGGCCCTGCTGGTCGCCCTGGCCGCCCTCGCCCGCGAGCGTGGCTACGCGCGCGTGGAATGGTGGGTGCTGGACTGGAACCAGTCCTCGATCGACTTCTACACCAGGCTCGGGGCCGTCCCGATGAAGGACTGGACCGTGTTCCGGTTGAGCGGATCGGCGCTGGAACAGGTGGCCGGTTCCGCCCGGTAACCCACCGGGCGGCGAACCGGCTCAGTGACAGAGCCCGGTGCCAGGCCGCTCAAGCCCCGCGTCGGCGTCGACCTGACCTATTCGGCGTCGGGCTTGGTCCTGTTCGTGTCGACCGGGATGCCCGGGCCCATGGTGGTGGAGATGGTGGCCTTGCGCAGGTAGCGACCCTTGGACGCGCTGGGCTTGAGCCGGAGGATCTCCTCCAGGGCGGCGAAGTAGTTCTCTGCCAGTTGCTCGGTGCCGAAGGACACCTTGCCGATGATGAAGTGCAGGTTCGCGTGCCGGTCGACCCGGAACTCGATCTTGCCGCCCTTGATCTCGGTCACCGCCTTGGCGACGTCCATGGTGACGGTGCCCGTCTTCGGGTTCGGCATCAGTCCCCGCGGTCCGAGCACCCGGCCGAGTCGGCCGACCTTGCCCATCAGGTCGGGCGTGGCCACCACCGCATCGAAGTCCAGGTAGCCGCCGAGCACCTTCTCGATCAGCTCGTCGGCCCCGACCTCGTCGGCGCCGGCCGCCATGGCCGCCTCGGCCCGGTCACCGGTGGCGAAGACGAGGACCCTGGCCGTCTTGCCCGTGCCGTTCGGCAGGTTGACCGTGCCGCGGACCATCTGGTCGGCCTTGCGGGGATCCACCCCGAGCCGGACCGAGACGTCGACCGTCTCGTCGAACTTCGCCGCCGAACCGGCCTTGGCCACGTTGAGGGCCTCCACCGGTGCGTACAGCTTGGCCTCGTCGATGTTCTTCGCCGCGGCCTCGTATGCCTTGCTGCGCTTCATGTCTGGTTCCTTTCACCAGTTCTGGTCGGAGCGGCGCTCGCTCTCCCAGGGTTATCGGTCTCCGCATCGCTGCGACGCAGAGCTATCAACTCAACCTTCGACTCTCACACCCATCGAGCGGGCGGTTCCTTCGACGATCCTCATGGCGGCGTCGACGTCGTTCGCGTTCAGGTCCGGCAGCTTGGTGTTGGCGATCTCGCGGACCTGGTCGCGGGTGATCTTGCCGACCTTGTCCCGCTGCGGCACGCCCGAGCCCTTCTGCACACCGGCCGCCTTCTTGATCAGCTCCGCGGCGGGCGGGGTCTTGGTGATGAAGGTGAACGACCGGTCCTCGTAGATGGTGATCTCGACCGGGATGACGTTGCCGCGCATGGGTTCGGTTGCGGCGTTGTAGGCCTTGCAGAACTCCATGATGTTGACGCCGTGGGGGCCGAGTGCGGTACCGACCGGCGGGGCGGGCGTGGCGGCCCCGGCGTTCAGCGCCACCTTGACGAGTGCCGCGACCTTCTTCTTGGGAGGCATAGCTGTGTGGGTCCTTCTGGGTTGTGATTCGGCGGTTACGGAACGGATTCGTACGGTTGGCTAGACCTTCTGGATCTGGGCGAAGGTCAGATCGACCGGGGTCTCCCGGCCGAGAATCTCGACCAGCGCCTTCAACCGTTGGCTGTTGGCGTTTATTTCGGTGATCGTGGCGTGCACACCCGCGAACGGGCCGTCGACCACCATCACGGAGTCACTGACCGCGAAGTCGGCCACCTCGATCTTCTTCTTCTTCCGGCTCGGCCCACCCGCCGTCGCGGTGGCGGCCGCGATCACTGACGGGGCGAGCATCTTCTCGACCTCGTCCAGGCTGAGGGGAACCGGCTGGTTCGAGTGTCCGACGAAGCCGGTCACCGACGGGGTGTGCCGCACCGTCGACCACGACTCGTCGGTCAGGTCCATCCGTACCAGCACATAACCCGGCAGCACGGTGCGCTTCACCTGCTTGCGCTGGCCGTTGCGGATCTCGGTCACCTCTTCGGTGGGCACGATGATCTCGTAGATGTAGTCCTCCATGTTGAGCGAGGACACCCGGTTCTCGAGGTTCTGCAGCACCCGATTCTCCATGCCGGAGTAGGTGTGCACGACGTACCACTCACCTACCTTGCCGGCGAGCTCGGCGCGGAAGGCCACGAGCGCCTGCTGGCCTGGATCGGCCTCGTCACTCGACTCGTCGGCCTCGTCGGTGTCCGCCTCGTCGGCCGACCCGAAGTCGAGGTCGATGTCGTCGACCTCGGCCGCTTCGGGGGCCGCGGTGGACCCGAAGTCGAGGTCGATGTCCACCTCGTCATCGGCCGGTCGGGCGTAGCTCTCCGCACCGAAATCGATGTCGAAGTCCTCGTTGCTCACCGTCTCGGGCGTTTCGCTGGTGGCTTCGCCGGGGTCTTCGCTGGTGGTCTCGATGGGGCCGTCCAGCTGCTCCGCCACGTCGGGTGTGGGGGCGGCTGTGGGGTTTTCAGACACGTCACTGCTTTCGTTCTGGGGCTGATTCGTCATGCTGTCTCAGGGCGCTTTTCTCTGGGTGCTTGTCTCCGGGTGAGCGCGGGTCGCGCTCGTGGGCATCAGGCGAAGATCCGGAACATCGCCGCTCCGAAGCCGAGGTCGAGCAGGCTCACGTACGCGATGATGAACAGCACGAAGATCAGGACGACCACGAAGTAATTGAGCAGCTGCTGACCGGTGGGATAGACGACCTTGCGGAGCTCCCCCACTGATTGCTTGACGAAGGTGACCGGTCCGGTCCGCCGCTTGGCCGGATCCGCGCCACCGCGGCGCCGAGTCGGACGGCCCTTCGCCTCCGGCTCGGCTCGGCGACTCCCCGAGGCGACCTTCTTGGTTCCAGCGGCGCGCGGGGCGCCGACGGTCACCGGTTCCCGGTCGCTCGTTTCGTCGTCCTCGGCGCTGTCGAGGGCGCCCTCCTCGACCAATTCGGCGTTGGTCGGCTCGGCGTCGGCCAATTCGGACGGCTCAGTGGGGCCAGCGGCGTCGGGTTGGACCAGGTCGTCAGCCGGGGTCGACTCGTCCGGCGACTCCACCGGTTCCTTGTCTGCCACGCTGCGACCCTTCTCGGTTGGCTCGTTCCTGCTCGGTGCTGCCAGTCACCGACTGATTCCCGCAGGGCAAGAGGGACTTGAACCCCCAACCTTCGGTTTTGGAGACCGATGCTCTGCCAGTTGAGCTATTGCCCTTCACCCACCTGCCTTGACCTGCCTTGCGTGTCGTGGACCGAGCCTCGTCTGGGCGCACGAAACCTCTGGCGTTCGACACCAAGTCCTCGATTGTAGTGGGCAATCGTTGAGGAGTCGAACCTCGCAGAGCCGGACCGACCGCGGGACGCGGCACTCAGCCGGCCCGGCGCTGCTCGATCGCCGCCAGCAGCACACAGGTGGCCAGGCCCTCGATGGCACCGGCGACATCGGCGGGGGCCGGGAAGGTCGGTGCGATCCGAATACTGCGGTCGCGGGGATCCTGCCCGTACGGGAAGGCCGCGCCCGCCGCGGTCAGGTTGATGCCGGCTTCCTTCGCCAGCTGGACAACCCGGGTCGCGGTCCCGTCCGGCACGTCGAGGTTGATGAAGTAGCCACCCAACGGGTGGGTCCAGCTGGCGATGTCGTGGACGTCCAGCCGGTCGGACAGAATCGACGTGACCTGCTCGAACTTCGGCTCGATGATCGCGCGGTGCTTGCGCATCAGCGCCCGGACGCCGTCGGCGCTACCCAGGTACCGCGCGTGCCGCAGCTGGTTGACCTTGTCCGGCCCGATGGTCCGCTTGCCGAGGTTCTTCAGGTACCAGGCGACGTTCGCCGGCGAACTGGCGAAGAAGGCCACGCCGGCCCCGGCGTAGGTGATCTTCGAGGTGGAGGCGAACAGGAACACCCGGTCGGGATGCCCGGCCTCGGCCGCCATCCCGAGGACGTCGAGTGCGGGTTCCTCGATGTCGGAGAGGTGGTGGACCGCGTACGCGTTGTCCCAGAAGATCCGGAAGTCCGGGGCGGCCGCGGGCATGGCCAGCAGTTCCTTGGTGACCGCCTCGGTGTAGACGGCACCGGTTGGGTTGGCGTAGGTCGGCACCACCCAGATGCCCTTGACGCTCGGATCGGCAGCCACTCGGTCCTTGACCTGATCGAGGTCGGGTCCGTCGGCGTACAACGGCACGGACACCATCGCGATCCCGTACTGCTCGCACAGGGCGAAATGGCGGTCGTAGCCCGGGACCGGGCAGATGAAGGTGACGGGTGCTGATCCCCAGGGCTTGGCCGAGTCGATCGTGCCCTTGAGGAGAGAGAACACCAGGCTGTCGTGCATGATCGCCAGGCTGGCGTTGCCGCCCGCCACCAGCTGGTCCACCTCGACGTTGAGCAGCTCGGCGAAGATCTCCCGCAGCTCCACCAGTCCCTGCCCGCCCCCGTAGTTGCGGCAGTCGACCCCGTCGCGAGCGCGGAACTCGTCGGCGCCGGGGAGGGACAGCAGGTCGTTGGACAGGTCGAGTTGGGCCGCCGACGGTTTGCCCCTGGTGAGGTCCAGCTGCAGGCTCCGCTCGACCAGGTCGGCGTACGCCTGCTGCTGCTCGGCGTGCAGGGCCGCCAGCTGATCGGCGCTGAGGTCAGACAAACTCATGGGTCGGTCCCCTGGTCGGTGTTTTCGCGATGCTCTGGGTCAGGCGCAGTGGAGTCTATCGGCGGCCAAGACAGGCTCGGGGAACCGAACTAGGGTCGAGACCATGACATCGGCGTCGACATCGCTTCCTGGGTGACGACTCGCGCGGCGGACGAGCCGAGCCTCCCCGTCATCCGGCAGGGCGAGCAGGTGCTGACCTACGCCGCGCTGGACGAGGCGTCCGCGCGGTTCGCGACGATGTTGACCGACCACGGCGTTCATCCGGGCGACCGGGTGGCGCTCATCATGCCGAACGTCGCCGACTTTCCGATCGCCCACTACGCCATCCTGCGCATCGGCGCCATCGTCGTACCGATGAACCCCCACCTCAAGGCGGGCGAGATTTCGTACGCTTGGACGGACCCCGGCGCCGGGGTCGCGGTCGTCTTCCCCACCTTCGCCGAGGAGGCCGCCAAGGTGGCCGAGATCACCGCCACCGATGTCATCGTCACCACCCCCGGCGAGTTCGAGCAGCAGCTGGCCGCGGCCCAGCCGACTCCCGGTGTGTGAGCGAGCGGGCGGACTCCGACACCGCGGTCATCTTGTACACCTCGGGCACCACGGGCTCCCCCAAGGGCGCCGAGCTCTCCCATGCCAACCTCAGCAGCAACGTGCGCACCTGCGTCGAGACCCTGTTCTTCGTCGCGCCGCGAGACGTGATCTCGGTGGGCTGCCGTTGTTCCACTCGTTCGGCCAGACCTGCGGCCTGAACGTGGCGATGGCGGCCGGCGGGTGCCTGACCCTGCTGCCGAAGTTCGACGGCGAGCAGGCCCTGGAGATCGTGCAGCGCGACCGGGTCACGATCTCCCTGGGCGTGCCGACGATCTACGTGGCTCTGCTCGGGGTGCCGGAGCCGGAACGGTTCGACGTCAGCAGCGGGCCGATCCCGTGGGCTGTTCTCAGTGGATTCGGCGCGCGATGAGGGCGCTGTGCGCCCCCAGCCGGAGCTGAGCATGATCGGTCCGCTCGCTCGCGCCTGACTCGGACGGCGGACCGACGTCCCCGACGGTGAGCAGAAGTTCCAGTTCACCGGGCAGATCCACGACAGTGGCTTCGGCCCGGAAGTTCACCGCCATCAGGAACGCGCCGCGCTCGATCCTCAGCCACCCGGCGTCGTCGTCGGAGGCGACCGCACTGTGCTCGAAGCGGGGATCGGTGATGTCGGGATAGGTCCGGCGCAGGGCCAGCAGCCGCCGGTGCAGATCCAGCAGTTCCGCGTGTCCACCCTGCTCGACCTCCGACCAGTCGAGCTTGGAGTTCCGGAACGTCTGCGGATCCTGCGGATCCGGCACCGTCGAGGTGTCCCAGTCCATCTGCGCGAACTCCTCGAGCCGGCCGTTGGCCACCAGCTCGGCCAGTTCGGGTTCGGGATGGGAGGTGAAGAACTGCCACGGCGTGCTCGCCCCCCACTCCTCGCCCATAAAGATCATCGGGGTGAACGGGCTGAGCAAGGTCACCAGGGCCGCGAGTTGCTGGGCCCGCGCATCGATCTTGCCGGACAGCCGTTGCCCGTCAGCCCGGTTGCCGATCTGATCGTGGTTGTCCGAGCAGACCACCAGCCGCCAGGTCGGCGTGCGGGCGTCTAGCCGGTGGCCGTGACTGCGACCGCGGAAGCTGGAGTGGGTGCCGGTGTGGAAGAACCCGTCCTCGAAAACCTTGCCCAGCGCCGCCAACGAGTCGAAATCGGCGTAGTAACCGGTCGCGTCCCCCGTGAGACTGACGTACAGCGCGTGGTGAAAGTCGTCGCTCCACTGCGCGGTCAGCCCGTATCCGCCGGCCTCCCGCGTGGTGATCAGGCGTGGATCGTTGAGGTCCGACTCGGCGATCAACGACAAGGGGCGGCCGAGGAATGCACTCAGGACGCCGGTCTCGATGGCCAGTTCCTCGAGAATGTGAGTGGCTCGGGTGTCGACCAGCGCGTGTACGGCGTCGAGCCGCAGACCGTCGACGTGGTAGTCGTTCAGCCACATCAAGGCGTTGTCCACGATGTAGTGACGAACCTCGTCGGAGTACTCACCGTCCAGGTTCGGCGTTTCGCCCCAGGTGTTGGTCGCGGCGCTGTGCAGGTACGGGCCGAACTCGGGCAGGTAGTTCCCGCTCGGACCCAGATGGTTGTAGACGACATCCTGGATCACGGCCAGCCCGCGTTGATGGCAGGCGTCGACGAAGCGCTGGTAGGCCGCCGGTCCGCCGTACTCGGCGTGCACCGCGAACCACAGCACCCCGTCGTAGCCCCAGTTGTGCGGACCGTTGAAGGCGTTCACCGGCAGGAGCTCGACGAAGTCGACGCCCAGCTCGGCGAGGTGGTCGAGCCGGCCGATGGCGGCGTCCAAGGTCCCTTCGACGGTGAAGGTCCCGACGTGCATCTCGTAGATCACGCCACCAGCCAGCTGCCGTCCCGTCCAGGCATGGTCGTTCCAGGCGTAACGGCTCGGGTCGTAGGTGCGGGACAGCCCGTGCACGCCGTGTGGCTGCCAGCGCGACCGGGGATCCGGGCGCGGTGGCTGCGCGTCGTCGAGCACGAAGCCGTAGTCCACCTCCGGAGTCCGGTGGAGATCGGGCACCGGCCCGTCGGGATGCCACCAGCCACCCTCGTCCCGGCTCATCGGCAGGCGCACCGGATCCCCACCTCGCCCCGGACCGCCCAGGCCACCGAGTTCCAGGTGGACCCGTTCGCGTTGCGGCGCCCAGACGGTGAACGGCTCCAGACTCACAGCTCGCATCCCCACAAGGTGGGCTCCGGGACCAAGGTGATGCCGAACCGGTCCCGGACGCCGGCTCTGATCTCCCGGGCCAGGGCCAGCAGGTCCGACGCCGTGGCGCCACCGCGATTGGTCAGGGCCAACGCATGCTTGGTCGACAGGGTCGCCGGCGGACGCCCGTAGCCCTTGCCAAACCCGGACTGCTCGATCAGCCAGGCCGCACTGGTCTTCACCCGTCCGTCGTCCATCCCGAAGCGGGGAGCGCTCGCCGGCAAGGCGGCCGCCCGATCAGCGTCCAAGATCGGATTGAGAAAGAAGGATCCGGCGCTCCAGGTGTCGAGGTCGGCATCGTCCAACACCATCCCCTTGGCGCGTCGCAGCTCGAGCACCGCCTGCCGGGCGGCGGCTGCGGGGACCCGCTCCCCGACCGCGACACCCAGAGTGCGCGCGAGCTCGGCGTACCGGATCGGCGCCGAGCGGGAGCCGAGCGGCAGTTGGAAGGTGACGGCCAGGATCAGGTAGCGATCCGGTTCGGTCTTGAACCTCGACGCCCGGAAGCCGAAACCACAGTCGGCCGCGGCGAAGGTGGCTTGGCGATCCGCGACCCGGTCCCAGGTCCGGACCGAGGAGATCAACTGAGCCACCTCCGAGCCGTAGGCGCCGACATTCTGGATCGGTGTGGCTCCGACCTGACCGGGGATGCCGGCCAGGACCTCGATGCCACCGCCCCATTCCTCCTCGACGGCCCGGGCCACGAGCGCGTCCCAGTTCTCCCCGGCCGCGACCGTGACCACCGCCCCGGAACATCCGGACACATCGGTCTGGACGCCCCGAGTCGCGACCCGGACCACGGTTCCGGTGACCCCGCCGTCGCCGATCAGGACGTTGGATCCGCCGCCGAGGATCAACGCCGGCTCTACCTCGCGGTCAGCGGTCCGTACCTGCTCGACCAGGTCGGCCTCGGCCTCGGCGGTCACCAGCCGCGGCGTCGGGCCGCCGACCCGCAGCGTCGTGTACGGGGCGAGCGGCTGCGCGCTCACCGTGCTGTCAAGCCTCAAGATCAACTTCCGCCCGCGCGGCGCCGAGGACCTTCTGGTCGGCGCACATCGCCTGGATGGCGACGGTGACCCGCGAACCCTCGATCGCCGACACCGTGGCCGAGAAGGCCACTTCGGCTCCGTGATCATCGTCGGGCACCACAACCGGCTTGGTGAAGCGGACGAAATAGGAACGCACGCATTCTGGATTACCCACCCAGTCGGTGACCACGCGCAAGGCGGCGCCCATGGTCAGCATGCCGTGCGCCACCACTCCCGGAAGTCCGACCTGGGCGGCGAACCGCTCCGAGAAGTGGATGGGGTTGAAGTCGGTCGAAGCGCCGGCGTAACGGACGAGATCCGCCCGGGTGAATCTGACCGCCAGCGGGGGCAGGGCCGTGCCGACCTCGAGCTGCTCGATGCGTACGCTCACGCGCCCCCCTCACGGCTGTGCACGAAGGTGGCGTCCGCCACACAGACCGACTCACCCTGGACCGTGTCGATGCGCACCGAGGAGGAGACGATGTCGGCCGCGCCGCGGCTACGGACCTGCTCGATGGTCAAGATCGCCTGCACCCGGTCCCCGGCCCGCAGCGCGCGGCGATAGCTGAATCGCTGATCACCGTGCACGATCCGGCGCAGCGCCATGCCCAACTCCGCGTCGGCGAACATGGTCTCCCAGGCGGTCGCCGCGATCACCGCGGCGAAGGTGGGCGGCGCGATCGGAGCGGCGCCGAAGTACGCCGGGTTGTCATCGCCGATGGCGCGTGCGAACTCGGCGATCTTGGCCGCCGACACCTCGTACCCGACCGTGGGCGGGTAGCTGCGGCCCGCGTGCTCGGGCGAGATGGGCATGAACGCAAACCTAACCGAGGGAACTCGGAACGGCGGTTCGATCCCGGTAGCGCCGCGCGACGATCGGCGCGACCCGCTCGGCCAGCGGTGGGGTCGTCACCCAGCCGCGCTCGCGCGCTTTGGCCTGCACCGGATCCAACAGCAGACCGGGAGCCACGAAGAGCGGGACGATCACGATCGCGGCCATGTCCGCGCCCGACGCGGTCAGATCGTCGAGGACCGCGTCGGCGCGCGGCGCAGCGGTGCCGAAGCCGACCCGAACGGGGCCGTGCCTTCGCGCCGCCAGCCGAGCCGCCAAGTCATCCAGGGCGGCGTTGGCGTCGACGTCGGAGGAGCCGACGGCGAACAGCAGCACGGATTCGCCCGCGCCCACGCCGAACTCGGCCATCACCGCCGCGAGCACATCGGCCAGGTCGTCCCCGGTGCCGAGAATCGCCGCCAGCTGGAGATCCAGGCCGGACGCCGCCGACGCCGCCGCGATCGCGTCCGGTACGTCGATGGTGGCGTGGAAAGCGGGGGTGAACAGTAGCGGGACCACGACGGCGGATCGGTGCCCCTCGGACGCCAACTCCAGCGCAACCGCTGTCAGATCCGGGTCCGTCAGATCCAAGTAGGCGGCCCGGGTGGGCATGCCCTCGGCGGCCGAAACGGCGCCCAGCAGGCGCTCGATCGCCGGAGCTACCCCGGGGTGCCGACTACCGTGCGCCAACCCGATCAGCGGAAGGAGGGCGATGGTTCAGTCCTCGTGCGGGCTCAGCGGGTCTCGCGGTGCGGGGTGTGGTTGCGACAGCGCGGGCAGAACTTCTTCAGTTCCATCCGGTCGGGGTCGTTGCGCCGGTTCTTCTTGGTGATGTAGTTCCGCTCCTTGCACACGGTGCATGCGAGCGTGATCTTCGGCCGCACATCAGTGGTCTTGGCCATGGCTGATCCTTCTCGATTCTGTCGTGAAACGCACTCGTCGTAGCGGGAGCGGGACTCGAACCCGCGACACAGCGATTATGAGCCGCTTGCTCTACCGCCTGAGCTATCCCGCTAGGGACCCGTCGCTCCTGCCGACGCGCGGTTGCGCCGAAACGGGTTCCGAGCCCCCATGCGGAATCGAACCGCAGACCTTCTCCTTACCATGGAGACGCTCTACCGACTGAGCTATAGGGGCCGTGCGACAGCCTCGGAATCCGGGCCGCGCCGACCCACCAAGATACACACTGACCCAATTGCCGCGCTAATCGTCGAGCACGCTCAGCGGGGGTAGGGGGTGAGCAGCTGGTCGACGGGTGCGTAGTCGTCGGTCAGCACCGAAGCGCTTCCCGTCCAGGCGTCCAGTTCCGGACCGGCGATGAGGCTCCAGGCGGCGCCGCGCGCGGACAGGCGGCCGGCGATGTCGCCGACGGCCAGGGGCCGGTCCGAGGCGATGACCACCAGATTGCCGCCCGCCCGGGGGCCGGAGGTCAAGGTATCGGTCTCGGTGGCCAGGGCCACGTGGTCGAACTCGGCCGCCAACGTGGCCACCTCGGCGCGGGCGAAGTCGAGCGGCCCGTAGTCGAGCAGGTTGACGACGTAGATGCCCTGGTCGCTGAGCACTCGCCTGATCTGGCGAACGGCCTCGCGGGTGGTCAGATGCCACGGCACGCTCACCCCGCCGAAAGCGTCCCCCACGACCAGATCCCGGCTCTCGTTCGGCAGTTGCTCCAGCCCCAGCCGGGCGTCCTCGACCCGGATCTCGATGCCGGGCCCCGACTGCAGACCCAGCCATTCTCGATCGATCCGTACGACACCCGGGTCGATCTCGGACACCAGACTGGAGGTGCCGGGCCGGTCCCGCTCCAGGTAGCGCGGGACGGTGAGGCCGCCTCCACCGATGTGGTAAGCCCGCAGCGGTTCTCCGCTCGGATAGGCGCTGTCGATGGCCGACACGACCGCCCGGGCGTAGGCGTACTCGAGGTGGGTCGGGTCGGCGAGATCGACATAGGAGTGCGGCGCGCCGTCGAGCAGCAGCACGCGACCACTCGCCCGCTCCGGATCGGTCCGGATCCGCGCGCAGTGATAGGTCGTCTCGACGTCGCAGCCGCCCGACACCAGGGCCGTCCCGACGCCGGCGAGCAGAACCAGCACGGTCGGTAGGGCAGCTGCCCGCCAGCCGCGAAGCCGGACTTCGATCGCCACGGCGGCCGCCACCAGGACCAGGCCCAAGCCGAACATGATCCCGCTCACGGGGACCCGGGAGATGAGCACGAAGCCGGTGACCACGGTGCCGACGATGGCACCGGCGGTGCCGATGCCGGACAACTGGCCGACCACTGTGCCGGTGTGGTGCAGGCTGGTCAACCGGAGCTTGACGACCATCGGAGTCACCGCCGCCAACAGGGTGCCCGGCACGATGATGGCCAGGGTCGCGACGATCATCAACGGCCCGGTGCTGCCCAGACCCGCCGCGGCTCGGATCGCCGAGGGGGTGGCGGCCACCGCGACGCCGGAGATCGCGAGGAGCGGACCCAGGGCCCGCCGCGGAGCCACCACGTCGGCGGCCCGACCTCCGGCCCACGAGCCCAACGCGATGGCCGCCAGGGCGATGCCGATGACCAGGGTGCTCGTCTCCAACGTCAACCCCAGGTAGGGCGCCAGGAGCCGGAGGGCGACGATCTCGACCACCAGTACACTGGCCGACGCGCCGAACACGAGCGCGGCCGCCAGGTAGCGGCCCAGACCGCTGGGCGCGGTGGAACCGTCGGACGCTCTGCTGCCCGCGCTGGTCACCGATGGATCATGGCACCGCGCGACAAGCCCGACGAGCCCGAAACGGATTCAGCGCAGGCCCAGTTTGCGGCTGCATGCCGGCCACGCCTGCCAACCCACGTCGGCGAGGATCCGCTTGGCGACCGCGATCTGTTCCTCCCGACTGTGACCGGCCGCCCGGCTCCCGCGCCCGCCGTAGGCCCGCCAGCTGCTGTGCAGGAAACCGAGACCACCGGAGTATCCCGGCACGCTGTCGGTGTTCCAGCGTTGTCCGGTTTCGCACTGGGCCAGCCGGTCCCAGACCGAGTTGGCGGGCGTACTGCCGGCACCGGAGGAATCGCTCCCCGACGAGCCGCCAGCACCCTCCGCGGCGGGCGCGGGCTGCTTGGTGCCGACCAGCACGACCTTGTCGACCGGATCCTTGGTGATCTTGGAGCTGATCTTCTTCCGGCTGGTCAGCTTGCCGTCCCGGCGGACCTCGCGGTACACGATCGTCCGGAACCCGGCCTTGCCCCGGCGGTCGATCTTGTTCTCACCCATGTCGAGCCTGGCGGTGTTCTTGGTTATCGTCTCGTAGTCGACGTCACGCCGCTTGGTGACCAACGTGGTGTCGACGTCGACGACGGTCAGTCTCATGCCGTTGGTCAGCCGGGCGCCGGCGGCCCGGTTGGTGATGTCGTCCCGGTCGACCTTGATCTTCGCCTGGGCCAGCGCCTCCCCGACCGTCTGGGCTGTGGTCTGGAGCTTGCGCTCGGTCTTGCCGGCCCTGACCTCGACGGTCTTGCGGGTGGCCATCGTGACCACGAGCCCCTCGCGCCCGATGGCGGCGCTGCGACTCGTCGACAGGTCACCGTCGGTGGGGTCGAGTCGGCGAGACCTCAGGGCATCCTCGACGTTGGTCGCGGTCGTCCAGAACGAGTGCGCCCGGCCGTCCACGGTCAATCGCACTTGTCGTCCGTACCGGATCGCGATGCGGGCGCCGTCGGACAGCGAGGTGTCGGGGGCCGGGGCCACCACGTCGTGCTCGCCGACGACGATGCCCTCCGCGCCCAGGAAATCGCCAACGGTCCTCGACGTGGTGGTGAGGTTCCTCGCTTCTCCGTCCACCGACAAGGTGACGTCCTTGTTCGCGGTCACGTAACCGAGGGTTCCGCCGGCGACCGCCAAGGCGGTCGCTCCGGCGATGACGGCCGGGATGATCTTGCGCACGAGCACTCCATTGCCCCCGACCGAGTCGGCGGGTCTGATCGGTAACAGCGATCGCCACCGAAATCAGCAAGCGGCCACTTTGGTCACGAAATCATAACGGTGGGCGGGCCTTCCGTCCAAAACCCGCAGCAGTGACGATTCGGCCAGACTGGGCGGATGACCGACCGGACGAGCCAGATCGTGGCGGCACTGACCGAAGCATTCACCGAGCTGATGGCGGCCGACCCCGCCGCGTTTCGGACGAAGTTCCGGACGATGGCGCGGGACCCGTTCGCGTTCTACCGGGGATCCGCCTGCCTGTTCTACGCCGACATCGGTCCCGACGGACCGTTCGCCGGCACGGACGACGCCTGGTTGGGCGTCGATGGCGCGAAGCGGATCTGGATCCAGGGTGATCTGCACGCCGAGAATTTCGGCACCTACCTCGACGCAGGCGGCCGACTGGTGTTCGACGTGAACGACTTCGACGAGGCGTATCTGGGCCACTGGACCTGGGACGTGATGCGATTCTGCGCGTCGCTGAGCGTCCTGTGCTGGCAGAAGGCGCTGCCCGACGAAGTGATCGACGACCTGCTGGCGCACTACCTGCGCTCCTACGCGCAGTGGGTGCAGCACTACGTCGACGCCGAGGACGACACCGAGTGGGCCTTGACCCTGGAGACCGGGGAGGGCGCCGTGCTGGATGCCCTCCACCGCGCCCGGCTGAGCACCCGGGTCGACCTCCTGAACTCGGCCACGGTGGTCGACGGCTATCGGCGCCGGTTCGTCGAACGCTCCGGAACCCGCCGCCTGGACGATGCCGAGGTCGAGCTGGTGACCGCCGCCTTCGCTCGGTATCGAGACACCGTCCCGGACCGTAAGAAGGAGGGCGTGGTCATGTTCGATGTGCTCGACGTGGTCGGTCGAAAGGGGTTCGGCATCGGCAGCGCCGGTCTCCCGGCCTACAACGTGTTGATCGAGGGCTTCAGCCAGGCTCTGGACAACGACGTGGTCCTCACCCTCAAGCAGGGCAACGTGGCCGCCCCCAGTCGGGTGGTTCGCGAGCCCGAAATCGAGGGTTACTTCGAGCACCACGGGCATCGGACGGCCGTCAGCCAGCGGGCTCTGCAGGCGCACGCCGACCGGTTCCTGGGCTGGACCGAACTGCCTGGCACCGACGGAGCCCGCACCGGCTTCGTGGTCAGCGAACACTCGCCGTACGAGGCCGATCTGGACTGGAGCGTTCTCGACGAGCCCGACGAGATGGTCGAGTTGATCAGCCAACTCGGACAGGCGACCGCCAAGATCCACTGCGTCGCCGACGACGACTCCGAACATGACCTGGTGGACCTCAGCGTCGAGGAGGTCGTCGCGGGCTGCGTCGGCGACGACGTGGAGGGCCTGATCTCCGGCATGACCGATTTTGCGCACGCCTACGCCGAGCAGGTCCGCCGCGACCATCAGCTGTTCGTCGACGCCTTCCGGGGTGGAGCCTTCGCCTCGGTCACCCCGGCCGACTAGGCTGCCGCGCCGCCTGCCGTGATGCCGGAACTCAGCTCAACTCCGCCTGGGTCAAGCCAGTCCCGCGTCCGGTCCAATAGGGTCGGCTTGTGCCGAACAGCTTGCTGATCGTCCACGTGGACGTCTCGGTCGTACCCGACCAGATCGAGGCGTTCCTGGACGCGACCCGGGACAACGCGGCGGCGAGTCGCGACGAACCCGGCATCGTCCGGTTCGACGTGCTGACCGACCGGGCCGACCCCGGTCACGTCGTCCTGGTCGAGATCTACCGCGACGAGGCGGCGGCCGCAGCGCACAAGGAGACCGCTCATTACCAACGATGGCGCGACACGGTGGCAGCCATGATGGCGAGGCCGCGGCAGGCCACCCGCTACCTGAACACCTCGCCCGGGGACGACGACTGGTAGCGGCGCGATGGATAGGGGAACCGTGCGCTTCGATCTCGCCGTCCCGGCCGACCTCAGATTCGGGGCGGGTCGGGTCAGTGAAGTGCCGGAGGTACTCGCTGCGCTCGGGGCCCGCAGCGTCCTGGTCGTCACGGGCCGCACGACGTCTCGGGCGGATCCGGTGCGTGCGTCCCTGCGGGCGGCCGGCGTGTCGACCGAGGTTTTCGGTGTCGAGACCGAGCCCTCGCTCGACGTCGTACGGGCCGCCGTCGCCCGGCTGACCGAGGTGGGCGGCGACGCCGTCCTCGGGTTCGGCGGTGGCAGTCCCCTCGATGTGGCCAAGGCTGTCGCCGTACTGGCCACCGCGGGCACCGACCCCCTGGACCATCTCGAGGTCATCGGAGCCGGGCGTCCCCTCGTGCGTCCGGGTTTGCCGTGCGTCGCCGTCCCGACCACGGCGGGAACCGGTTCGGAGGTCACCCGGAATGCGGTCCTGGCCGGTGGCGGGATCAAGGCGAGTCTGCGGAGCCCCCTCTTGCTCCCGAAGGTGGCCGTCGTGGATCCCGATCTGCTGATCGGCCTTCCTCAGTCGACCATTGCGGCCAGCGGCCTGGACGCGCTGTCCCAGCTCATCGAGCCCTTGCTCTCGCGGCGCGCGAATCCGTTCACCGACGCCTTGGCCCGGGACGGGATCCGCCGGTCCGCCCGATCGCTGCGCCGAGCGTGGGGGGAGGGCATGGTCGACGGTGGCGTCCGCGAGGACCTTGCCCTGGCCAGCCTGTTCGGAGGCTTGTGCCTGGCCAACGCGGGCCTGGGTGCGGTGCACGGTCTCGCGGCTGCGGTCGGCGCCCGACTCGCCGCGCCGCACGGTGCGGTCTGTGCCGCGGTGCTCGCCGCGGCGGTCGAGGTCAACCTGCGGACGTTGCGCGATCGAAGCCCCGGTGATCGGGCCCTCGGACGGTTGGCCGAGGTGGCGTGCCTACTCACCGACGAACCCCAGGCAACTCCCGAGCAGGCGATCAGCTGGCTGCAGGACCTGACCGCCGCGTTGTCGATCCCCGGTCTGGCGACCTACGGGCTTGCCGAGGCAGAGATCCCGGAGGTGGTGGCAGCGGCCCAGCGGGCGAGCAGCATGCGCGGCAATCCGATCGAGCTCAGCGACGCGGACGTCAGCGAGATCCTGACCCGATCGCTCTGACGGGTTGCGGAAGGCCGGCGCGGCCCCCGGATCCGGTCGGCTGCGCGATGGACGACCATCAGCACCACACCGGGAATCCCGACCGCCGCATGACCCAGGATCTGGATAGGCCTGAAATGTGAGGTGCTGTAGCACTCCAGGCGCTAGCTGCATTCCAATCCGTGCGGTCCGGCGCGTTCATCGCGATCAACGACCTGGCGCAGGAAAGGAGTCTGGGCTTGAGCCCCCGGCGGGCGACCTCGCCCGGGCAGCGAATGAATGAGCCAAACGTGCCAGGCCCGTTTGGGCCGGACAGGGTCGCCGAACGGTTTCTCCGGCATGATGGGAGCTGTGACTGGCCTCGGCACGGCGTTCCCGGCCAGGGGCCTGCAGTGAGGCGCACTGTGGCGGTGACCGGAGCCGCCACCCGTCGGGCCAGCCTCAGGACTACCGCGGGCGGCCCCTTGCCGTTGGCGCCGTCGCGCCGGACGGCTTCGACAGTCGATCTCATCCTGGACCTGCAGCGCGCGGCCGGCAATGCGGCGGTGACGTTGGCGATCCAACGGCGAACCGAGCCCGGTGTGGGCCAAACCCAAGGGGGGCAGCTACCAACCCACAACATCCCAGCGGGGAAGGCCGCAGCGAAACCCGCAGCGGCGGCGCCCGGCGTTGCCGAGCATCTGCTCACGGCCGCCGAGCTGGCCGACCTGCCGAAGGTCGCTGACACGCCAGCGCTCATCGCCGAGTACAAGCAGATCTACGCGACCCTGGAGGCCCGACGAGCCGCCGCCAAGCAAGCCGCGGGGCGCGGCGAGACGGTCGATCTGGCCACGACGCAGCTCAGCAAGGACGAGGCGGCCCGGATCGCGGAGATCAACCGGAAGCTGAAGGCCCGGATCAAAGGCGACGAAGAGGCGACCCTGGAGGCGAACGGCATCAAGACCGGCCATAAAGCCTGGTTCGCCGAGGTCACCAAGGTGTCATTCCTGGGCCACGACATCATCTGCCATCGCCTGCTCGCCGAGCGGCTCAAGCTGGCCGAGGACGCCCTCAAGGGCCAGTCGCCACCACCGGCGGGGTGGTTCGGCCACGCTCATTCCCTCCGGAAGGTCGGCGAGGGTTTGCACTCCTTCGGCCTGGCGATTGATATCGACGGGGCCATCAACCCATACCTGGTCAACCCCGACGCGCCGAACGCAAAGTTGGTCGAAGGCGCCGACCGCAGTAGGCCGATTGCCGACATCATCAATCGGGCAATGCTGCTCGTCGAGGCCAAGACGGCGGTCGAGACAAATTTCCAGGCTCGGCCCGCGATCGCCGACAAGGACGCCCGAGCGATGGCGAGCTACGACAAACTGCAAACGGCCTCGAACGCTCTCACGACATACCTCAAGCTCGACCGCGACGACCAGAAGGCGACCCTCGACAGCAAGGTTGTGACCCTCGCCGGCAAGGACAACCGGGACGCGAAAAAGTGGAGTGCCCAGATCAAGGCTGATCGCAAGAAACTTCGGTCGTTGGCCCCCGACAAGTCGTGGTCGGCACCGGAATCCGGCTTCCTGCATCTCGACCGCCGACTCGTGCAGGCCCTCACCAGCAGCACTGGCGGGGGGCTGACCTGGCTCGGCGACGACACGATCGGATCAGGCCGCGACATCATGCACTTCGACATGCGCGGACTCGGGCCGATCACTCGGATAGTCAAGTCGCTGGAAGGCAAGACCATCTCACTCGGCAGCGGCTGAGTCCTCGGTCGCCAGCAGCAAATCGCGGACTGGCTCTGCGACGGCCTCCGTACCGGATCGGCGGCATCCAGCGTCTGGTCGGCGGGGTCGAGGACCCCGCCGCATCAACGACTGTCTGGGGGATGCGTCGGTTTCCGATGGGGCGCCTGCTACCGGCCTGTCCTCATTTCGCGCTGCCGGTGATGAGGACGAATCTGTATCTATCGGCATCGGGACTGAAGTAGATGGAGAGCTTCTTGGCCTGCTTCTTGGTGACCTGGTAGCCGAACTTCGCGGTCTTCGATTTCTTGGGCGCGATGTCACCGCCGAAGGTGTTGTGCGTAACGCCGGAGATGTTCACCCGCTGGGCTGGCTGTCGGTCATCACCGTAACGAACCGACAGGGTTGCGGTGGACGGGTCGAACGGTGTCTTCGACCCATTCTTGATCTTGGCCTTGACGAGTAGGTAGGTGCCACCGGGGTGGCTCTCCATGCGTGCCGCGGTGATCGACACGGTGATGCGGGTCGCGGTGTACGTGAATTGATCACCGATGCCGCCGGTGTCACCCGGAGCGCCAGGCGGTCGGTCGTCTTCGGTTGGATCGTCTTCCTCCGAGGGTTCGCTCGACGGCTCGGGAGTTCGCTCAGGGGAGGAAGGAGCGGCGCTTACCTGTGCTGGCTGAGTCTTTGCGCCATCTCCGCTCCTGAGCACGATCGCCACACAGGAGCCGACACCGAGGAATAGGACGAGTCCGCTAATCAGACCAATCAACAGGCCACGCGAGTTGGCCCTCTTCGGAGGCTGGGGTGGTCGAGGAGGTAGCGAGTACTGCCCCAGAGGCGGCGGCGATGGCGGTCCGCCTTGCTGACCGGCGGGCGGAGGTGGCTGCGCCCCCCGACTCCACCCCAGTGGTTCGGAATGTTGTGGCGGTTGGGTCATCGCGTCCCCTCTCTATCTTCTGGTGTCAGAGTCCGGACACCCGCCGGGCGATACATCCCAGGGCCACGAATCACAGCACGAAGTCGTCCGAGCAATGCGCCCGGGCGAATTTCATCATCTGCTCGGGCGAGACCGGCAGTTCCAAAGGCTCAGAGCGGCGGAACTCCGGCCCTACAGGCACGTGCCGGCCGCGGCAGGAGGATCGACGCTCGATGCCCTGCGGTCCTCGTCTGAGCGGGCCAGGTCGGCAGAGCCGCGCCCCATGTTTCCACAGCCAGCGCACCAGTCGGCGACTCAAGCTTGGGGGACTGCATCAGTCGTTCTCGGAGCGCCGGGTCGGCGGAGGCCGAGCCTCGCTGAGACGCCGGGGTTCCAAGTAACTGCGGCAAGATCAACAACCGCATCGGAGGATCACGCCCTGACTCAGGTTTGCGTCTGTCAGCTGCACAGCCGCCGCGCGATTTCCAGCGAGCGCTTGGATCGGTGGATACCGCCTCCGCCACGCCGCAGTGTCGACAGGGCTACGCACACCGGGGACGCTGCCCTGGTGGCCAGGTGGGCGCGACACGCCGAAACGCCTCTGCTGGGAACGAATAGGGAACAGACCCCCGTACCTCACCGGCCGCAACCAGCGCCAACCGGCCACAACGCCAACGGCAGGTGCAGGGTTCGCCCTTGTCAGAGCGCGTCTCCCCTCGTGTGGCAGGTGTTGGGTTCGAACCAACGTAGGCGATGCCGACGGTTTTACAGACCGTTCCCTTTGGCCACTCGGGCAACCTGCCATGCCGCTCGTCCACCTCGTTGAGGCGACCCTGCGGCGACCGGTAACAATAGCAAACGGTCGCTGTGGTTGCGGCCCGGCCAAGGAGGGACGGAGGAACGGTGGCAGCGGAGAGTTCATTCGACATCGTCAGCAAGGTTGACCGCCAAGAGGTCGACAACGCCTTGAACCAGGCGGCCAAGGAGGTCCGGCAGCGGTTCGACTTCAAGAACACGGATGCCTCGATCCAGTGGTCGGGCGAGGCCATCGAGATGGAGGCCAACTCCGAGGAGCGGGCCAAGGCCGTGCTCGATGTCTTCCAGTCCAAGCTGGTCCGGCGCGGGGTCAGCCTCAAGGCGCTGGACGCGGGCGAGCCGCGCTCATCCGGAAAGCTGTACAAGATCACCGCGACCACCAGTGAGGGGATCAGTCAGGAGAACGCCAAGAAGGTCTCCAAGTTGATCCGCGACGAAGGCCCCAAGGGTGTGAAGACCCAGATCCAGGGCGACGAACTCCGGGTCAGCAGCAAGAGCCGAGACGATCTGCAGGCGGTTCAGGCCTTGATCAAGGAGCAGGACTACGACTTCGCCGTCCAGTTCACCAACTATCGCTGAGCCGGGCCGGGGTCGGCCGATGTCCGCGAACCTGCTGCCCCAACCCCGCTCGGTGCGGGTCGGAACCGGGGTCTTGTCGCTCGGCGAGGATCTCGCCATCTCGGGTGAGACGGCCTGGGCCCCCATCGTGCGGCGCCTGGTGACCCCAGCGACCGGTTGGGAACTGCCGAGCCGACCCGACGGCCGGCTCCGATTGTCGCGCAACGGTGAGCTGCAGCCGGAGGCCTACCACGTCGAGGTCAAGGCCGAGACGGTGGAACTCGAGGCGTCCGACGCCGCCGGACTGACCTGGGCGGTGCAGACGCTGAGGCAACTGATGGGCGTCGACGCGTACCGTCCCGCCCCCATCCGGGATCGGTTCGTGCTCGAACAGATGGTGATCGACGATGCCCCGCGCTTCGGCTGGCGGGGGGTGATGCTCGACGTCGCCCGGCACTTCCGGCCGCTGTCGGAGCTGCTCCGCTTCGTCGACCTGCTCAGTCTGCACAAGTACAACGTGTTCCATCTGCACCTCACCGACGACCAGGGCTGGCGGTTGGCCTCCGACCGCCACCCCCGGCTGCAGGACGTGGCGAGCTGGCGATCCGAAACCCTGACCCGCAACGTCCAACCCGGGGACGGCACCCCCCACGGCGGGTACTACACCGCCGACCAACTGCGCTCGTTGGTCCGCTACGCCGCCGATCGCGGGATTACGATCGTCCCCGAGATCGATCTTCCGGGGCACGTGCGCGCGGTGCTGGCGGCCTATCCCGAACTCGGCAATTACCCGGACACCCGGCACGAGGTCGCGACGTCGTTCGGGATCTTCCCCGAGGTGCTCAGCCTGAACGAGACGAGCCTGCAGTTCGTCTTCGACGTCTTCACCGAACTCCTCGATATCTTTCCCGGTCGGCACGTGCACGTGGGGGGTGACGAATGCCCGAGCGAGGAATGGTTGGCCAGCCCGGCCGCCGCCGGCTTGGCCGAGGAGCGTGGCTTGGCCGGGCCGGGGGACTTGCAGCGCTGGTTCACCGAACAGCTGCACCGCTGGCTGACCGCCCGTGAGCGGCAACTGGTCGGCTGGGACGAGATCACCGACGGCGGGCCGGTGACGGGAGCGGTGGTGATGGCCTGGCGGGACCGCTCGTACGGAATCGCCGCCGCCGCGGCGGGCCTGGACGTGGTGATGGCCCCGCAAACCCACTGCTACCTCGATCACTATCCGAGCGAGCAATCGGAGGAGGCCTACTCCATCGGCGGGCTGCTGACCACCGAGAAGGTGTACGGCTTCGAGCCGCTCGACGGAGTCCCGGCCGCCGACCATCCCCGTATCGTCGGCACGCAGGTGCAGCTGTGGAGCGAGTACATCCCGACGGCTCGGCGGCTGGACTATCTGATGTTCCCCCGGGCCTGCGCCCACAGCGAGCTAGCCTGGTCGCAACGTTCGGGCCGCAGCTGGGCGGAGTTCCAGCCCCGTCTCGCGGCACACCTCGAGCGATTGAGCGCCATCGGAGTCGAATACCGGCCGGAATCCGGGCCCCTGCCGTGGCAGCGAGGCGGCAGCGGAGCCTTCCGCCGCGACCCGCGCTGAGAAGAGTCCGGAGCTGGCTGAGGACGCCCTTATCATGGAAGAGGTGCCCGCGGAGGCGGGCGCCCTGATCGATCAGGGCGCGGGATCCCGCCACCCACGACCCATGCCACCCGACCATGGGACAGCAAACGCCAAGGAAGAAGGCTTTCACCTGATGCCTCAGGTCCACACCCTCGACCGAGTGGTGATCCGCTTCGCCGGCGACTCCGGCGACGGCATGCAACTCACCGGCGACCGGTTCACCGCCGACTCCGCGGTTTTCGGCAACGACATCTCCACCCTGCCGAACTTCCCGGCAGAGATCCGGGCGCCCGCCGGCACGTTGCCCGGGGTGTCGAGCTTCCAACTCCACTTCGCCAACTACGACATCATGACCCCCGGCGACCGACCCGACGTGCTGGTGGCCATGAACCCGGCCGCCCTCAAGGCCAACATCGCCGACCTGGCGCGCGGCGGCGTGATCATTGCCGACACCGCCGACTTCACCAAGCGCAATCTGGCCAAGGTCGGCTACGAGGTCAACCCGCTCGAGGACGGCTCGCTGACCGACTACCAATTGCACGCGCTCGACCTGACCGGCATGACGGTCGAGGCCGTCAAGGAGTTCGGACTCACCCGCAAGGACGCCTCGCGGGCCAAGAACATGTTCGCCCTCGGTCTGTTGTCCTGGCTCTACAGCCGGCCGACCGACGGCACGATCAACTTCCTGTCGGCCAAGTTCGCCAGCAAACCGGCCATCCGGGACGCCAACATCACCGCCTTCAAGACCGGGTACGCCTTCGGCGAAACCACCGAGACGTTCGCGGTCACGTACGAGGTCGCGCCGGCCCCGATGCCGGCCGGCCAGTATCGGCAGATCTCGGGGAACCTGGCTTTGGCCTTCGGCCTGATCACCGCCGCCCGCAAGGCCGGTCTGCCGCTCTTCCTCGGGGCCTACCCGATCACCCCCGCCTCGGATGTGTTGCACGAGCTGAGCAAGCACAAGCGGTTCGGAGTGACCACCTTCCAGGCCGAGGACGAGATCGCCGGGGTCGGCGCGGCGCTGGGCGCCAGCTTCGCCGGCCAGCTGGGAGTGACCACCACGTCCGGTCCAGGTGTCGCCCTCAAGGCCGAGACGATCGGGCTTGCCGTGATGACGGAGCTGCCGCTGGTGGTCTGCGACATCCAGCGCGCCGGACCCAGCACGGGCATGCCGACCAAGACCGAGCAGGCGGACCTGCTGCAGGTCATGTTCGGCCGGAACGGCGAGGCGCCGGTACCTGTCCTGGCCCCGCAGTCGCCGGCCGACTGCTTCGAGACCGCGATCGAGGCGGTGACGTTGGCGGTGCGGTACCGCACGCCGGTGATCTTGCTGTCCGACGGCTACATCGCCAACGGGGCCGAACCGTGGCCGGTCCCGGACCTGAGCTCCATCCCGGCCATCGATCCTGGGTTCGCCACCGAACCCAACGGCACCGATCGGGGCGGTCACGCGACCTTCTACCCCTACCGCCGCGACGCGGACACGTTGGCCCGGCCGTGGGCCATCCCCGGAGCGGCCGGCCTGCAGCACCGAATCGGCGGGTTGGAGAAGGCACAAGACACCGGCGCGGTCTCCTACGACCCCGTGAACCACGAAGAGATGACCCGGATCCGCCAGGCCAAGATCGAAGGGATCGTCCGGGACGTACCCGACCTCGCGGTCGATGATCCGGGCGGGGCACGGGTCCTGGTCCTCGGCTGGGGTTCGACGTACGGCCCGATCACCGCGGCGGTGCGTCGGGTCCGCAAGACCGGGCGCCGGATCGCCCAGACCCACATCCGTCACCTCAACCCGTTCCCGGCCAACCTCGGCCACATCCTGCGCAGCTACGACCGCGTGATCGTGCCGGAGATGAACCTCGGCCAACTGGCGTTGCTGCTGCGGGCCAAGTACCTGGTGGACGTGCATAGCTACTCGCGGGTGCGCGGGCTGCCCATCTCGCTCAGCGAGCTGGCGCGCGATCTGGAGCGCGAGATCGACGACCTCGAAGGAGTCTCCGCGTGACCGCGGTCAACGGCCATACGTCCAACGGAAAGACCCGTCCTGAGCCGGTCGAAAGGTCGGTACACGGACTGGCCGGCGTGCCGCTGGCGGTGGAGCCGCTGAACCGCAAGGACTTCACCAGCGATCAAGAGGTGCGCTGGTGCCCGGGTTGCGGAGACTACGCGGTGCTGTCGGCCTTCCAAGGGTTCATGCCGGAGTTGGGCATCCGCAAGGAGAACACGGTCATCATCTCGGGAATCGGCTGCTCGTCTCGTTTCCCGTACTACGTCGACTCGTTCGGGATGCACTCGATCCACGGTCGGGCCACGGCCATCGCGACCGGTGTGGCGACCGCCCGCGAGGACCTGGCGGTGTTCGTGATCACCGGCGACGGGGACGCCCTGTCCATCGGCGGAAACCACCTGATCCACGTGCTCCGGCGCAACGTCAACGTGACCATCTTGTTGTTCAACAACCGGATCTACGGGTTGACCAAAGGTCAGTACTCCCCCACGTCCGAGTTGGGCAAGATCACCAAATCCACGCCGCTGGGCTCGTTGGACAATCCCTTCAACCCGGTGTCGCTGGCGCTCGGTGCGGAGGCCACCTTCGTGGCGCGCACCATCGACTCGGATCGCAAGCACCTGACCGAGGTGCTGCGGGCCGCGGCGGCGCACCGCGGTGCGTCGTTCGTGGAGATCTACCAGAACTGCCCAATCTTCAACGACGATGCGTTCGCCGCGATGAAAGACGCCGAGACGTCGGCCGACGCGATCATCCCGCTTCGGCACGGCGAACCGATCCGCTTCGGTTCCGAGCAGCGGCTCGGGGTCACGCGCGACCCGGTCAGTGGCGCCTTCACGGTGGTGGAGGTCGACGAGGTCGGGGCCGATGCGCTCGTGGTGCACGACGCGCACGCTCCCGATCCGAGCTTCGCCTTCGGTTTGTCCCGGCTCACCGACGCCGGCGTTCTGCATCGGGCTCCGATCGGCATCTTCCGGGACGTCGACGCGCCGAGCTACGACGATCTGGCGCGCGAGCAGATCGCGCTGGCCGCCGGCTCGGGCAGCGATGATCAGGCACTGCAGGCGATGATCGCCGGCGGTGACACCTGGACCGTGCACTAGTTTTGGCTGAGCCGGACGAGCGGAACAGGCGGGGTCTTCTCTACGGACTGGGCGCGTACCTGCTGTGGGGTTCCGTGCCGCTGTTCTGGCCGCTACTGGCCCGGGCCGGCGCGGTGGAGATCTTGGCCCATCGGGTGCTCTGGTCCCTGGTCATCGCCGGGATCCTGGCCCTGATCCTGCTGCCGCGCGGCTGGTGGCGACCGCTCGCCACCCGCCGGAACATGATCCTGCTGACCCTGGCGGCCGCCGTTATTGCGGTGAACTGGGGTCTCTACATCTGGGCGGTCAACTCCGGGCAGGTGGTCGAGACGGCACTCGGTTACTACATCAACCCGATCCTCACGGTGTTGCTCGGCGTGGTCTTCCTTCGGGAGCGACTCGCCGCGGCGCAGTGGGTGGCGGTGGGCATCGCCGTCGCGGCGGTGCTGATCTTGACTGTCGACTACGGCCGGCCGCCGTGGATCGCGTTGATCTTGGCGGTGAGTTTCGGTTCGTATGGTTTGCTCAAGAATCGGATCAACGCAGGCGCGGTGGCCACCTTGACCGTGGAGTCGGCCATGTTGGCACCGCTCGCGCTCGGCTACCTGATCTTCCTCCAGAGCGCCGGCGAGATGACCTTTGTTCACCTCGGTTGGGGACACAGTCTGCTGCTGGTCTCGGCCGGACTGGTGACGGTGCTCCCCCTGCTCTTCTTCAGCGCCGCAGCCGTACGGATCCCGCTGTCCACCTTGGGTCTGTTGCAGTACTTGACCCCTACCGCCCAATTCCTGCTCGGGGTCTTCTACTTCGGCGAGGCGATGCCGCCGGCCCGCTGGGCCGGCTTCGCCCTGATCTGGGTCGCCCTGCTGGTTCTCAGTGGCTACGGCTTGTTCCGGGCCACGGCCGCCCGTCGGACACCGGCGTTGAGCGAACCAGCCTGATCACCCCTCCCAGGTGGTGACCAGCAGCGCTCGGCACGGGACAATGAACTCGACTTGGAACCCGACTTGCCCAGGAGGTATACGTCCATGTCCGAGTTCTTTCCCACGGCCCTGTCCGCGACCCAATTGAAGGAGGTCGCCGGGCGATCCTGGATCTGGTCCGTGATCCGCGGTGCCTTGGCCATCATCTTCGGCCTCATCGCTTTCTTCGCGCCGATCGAGACGGCCCTCGTCCTGGCGCTCGTGATCGGCATCTTCGCGATCGTCGATGGAGTCATCGACCTGGTCGACGCCATCCGACACCGCGGCTCGGCCGGCATGGTCGGGCGGATCGTCCTCGGGATCGCGAGCATCCTGTTCGGGCTGGTCATTCTGTTCTGGCCCGGCCGCAGCCTGGAAGTCCTCGTGATTCTGGTGGGGATCTGGTCCGTCGTGGTGGGCATCCTGCAGATCGTGGTCTCGGTCGGTCACCGTGGAGACCGCGACAGCGGCTGGGTCTGGGGCCTGGTGGCCGGCATCCTGTCCGTGCTCTTCGGCGTGCTCGTGATGATCTCGCCCGGCGCTGGACTGGTGACGATCATCTGGATCGTGGGGATCTACGCCATCTTGTTCGGCATTGCCCTGATTGCCTTCGGCGTCACGCTGCGCCGGTACGCCGGGCGGGTCGATCCGGCCTAGGGCAACGCGTTCGGACTCACCGCTCGGCCGCCGCGCAGACCGTTGACGGTGCACTCGACTCGGTAGCATCGCCCGTGTGACTGCGCCCCCCGAAGCCGCACCGGCCATCGACTTCTCCGCTTTCGACTCCTCCGTACGGGTCCAGGACGACCTGTTCCGGCACGTCAACGGGACGTGGATTCGCGAGACGGAGATCCCGGCCGACAAGTCGATCACCGGCTCCTTCGTCGCGCTCCGCGACGTAGCGGAGCAGGCCGTTCGAGCGATCATCACTGAACTGGACCCGACGGACTGTCCGCCTGGCAGTGAACGACGCAAGATTGCCGATCTGTTCGTCAGCTTCACCGACGAGGACCGCGTCGAGGAGCTGGCGGCCACGCCGCTTTCCGCGCCGATGGTTCGCATCGACGCAGTGAGCAGCCCAGCGGATCTGATGGAGGTGCTCGGGAAGTTCACCCGCGCCGGTGTGCCGGGACTGATCGGCATCGAGACCGAATCCGACCCAGGAGATCCCCGCCGCTACGTGATGTTCGTGGGCCAGGGCGGATTGGGACTGCCCGACGAGGAGTACTACCGGCTGGAGGGCTATGCCGAGATCCGTGAGCAGTACACCGATCACGTACGCCGCATGCTGGAGCTGGCCGGAGTTGATCATCCCGCCGCGGCCGCGCGCCTCGTCTTCGAGCTGGAGACCGAGATCGCCGCACACCATTGGGACAAGGTGAAGTGCCGGGACATGCGATTGATGTACAACCCCATGAAGCTGGCTGACTTCGAGGCCGCCGCGCCGAAGTTGCACTGGCGGCGGTTCATGGCCGGGGCGGACATCTCCGAGCGAGCGATGGCGGACCTGGTGGTTGCCCAGCCTTCGTTCTGTACTGAGATCGGGGCGCTGCTCACCACGGACCGCTTGGCCGCCTGGCGGGCCTGGGCGCGTTGGCGCCTGGTGTCCGCGCTCGCTCCGTACCTCTCCCACGTCTTCGTCGAGGAGAACTTCCGTTTCTACGGCACGGTCCTCTCCGGCACGCCGGAGCTGAAGGAGCGCTGGAAACGCGGCGTCGCCCTGGTTGAGGGCGCGCTTGGCGAAGCGGTCGGCCAGCTGTACGTGGAACGACACTTCTCCCCTGTGGCCAAGCAACGGATGGACGATCTGGTGGCGAACCTGATCGAGGCCTACCGTCAATCGATCAGCGAGCTGGACTGGATGACGGAGGAGACGAAGGCAGAAGCGCTGTCCAAACTGGCTAAGTTCCGACCACATATCGGCTATCCCAGCAAGTGGCGGGACTACGGGGCTCTGGAGGTGCGGCCCGATGACCTGGTGGGCAACGTGATGCGCGCCGCTGCGTTCGAGCTGGACCGGTCGCTGACCAAGATCGGCCAACCGGTGGACCGCGAAGAGTGGCTCATGACGCCGCAGACCGTGAACGCCTACTACCACCCGCTCAAGAACGAGATCGTATTCCCGGCCGCCATCCTGCAACCACCGTTCTTCAACGAGTACGCCGACGACGCGGTGAACTACGGCGGGATCGGGTCGGTCATCGGGCACGAGATCGGGCACGGCTTCGACGACCAGGGCTCGACGTGCGACGGTGACGGGGCGCTGCGGGACTGGTGGAGCGAAGCGGACCGGACGGCCTTCGAGTTGCGGACGAAGGCGCTGATCGGGCAGTACAACGTGCTGGAGCCGTCGGAGACGCCCGGTCATCGCGTCAACGGTGAGCTGACCATCGGGGAGAACATCGGTGACCTGGGCGGTCTATCGATCGCGCTCAAGGCGTACCGGATCGCCCGAGGCGACGACCGCCCCCCGCCGATCGACGGCTACACCGACGACCAGCGTCTGTTTCTCGCCTGGGGCGCGCTGTGGCAGGCCAAGTCCCGTCCGGAGCTGGTCCGGCAACGGCTGGCCACCGATCCGCACTCCCCCGCCGAGTTCCGCTGCAACCAGATTGTGCGCAACATCCCCGAGTTCTACGCCGCTTTCGAGCTGAGCGAGTCCGATGAGCTCTGGCTGGACGAGACGGACCGGGTCAAGATCTGGTGAGGTGAAGGACAGCTGCGTCGCGCACGATGAGGTACCGGCGGCAGGACCGGATCGCCTCGGAGTCGGCGGTTCGCATGATCTTGATCTGACTCGTCACCAGGTTGTGCTGTGCATGGCGGTCTCGCCGGCTGGGACGCCAACGAGCGCAACCGATGTACGGGACAGGTGCCGGAGTCACGTGCCGAGGACGTCGAGCGGATAGCCAAAGGGCGCCACCCGTCGCTGCCACTCGGAAGTCGGGCGCGTCGGAACACCTCCGACCGACATCGTCGACGGTGCGCCATCGATGTCAGCGCCACCTCTATATTGAATGTGTGTTCGAAAATGATGTGGCCGGGTTGGATGCCGGCGGCACCCTGACCGCGGCCGGGGCCAACGAACACGCGGCGGTCGAGGTCGAGGTCCGCCGGTTGCTGATCGCCGCCCGTTGGGCGGATCTGCATCCCGGGGAGGCGGTGGACCCGGACGGGTTGCCTGGCGCTGAGCGGGCGGTGCGGCCGGGTGGGGACGGCACCCCGGAGATCGGCGACTTCGCCCCCGCCGAACTCGGCTGCGCACGGTCACTGAGCGCCGGGTCCGCGGCCCGTCCTTCTCCACCGTGATTGTGGTCGGCCAGGACGTGTGGATCCTCGGCGGCTACGACCGACGGATCCGGATGACGTCGACCGACCGCCGCGTGCCGATCGCCACGCTTTAGATCCTCGGCTCAGGCGGTACGGGTCACCACGCTGTCGCACAGTTCCTCGAGGGCCGCGCGGGCCTCGCCGGCCGGCAGTCCGTCGAGGACCGAGCGGGCCCGCTCGGCCCGGCGCCGAACCTCGGCCCGGGCCTCGTCGATCGCCGGATGTGCGCGCAACAGCCGGAGCACCTCGGCCAGCGCCGCGTCGTCGTGCAGGTCGGTGTCCAAGAGGTCCCGCAACCGGTCGTCGGCCGGATCGGCGGAGCGCCGCGCGAGCAGGGTCGGCAACGTGGGAATCCCCTCCCGCAGATCAGTACCGGGCGTCTTGCCGGTGACATCGCTGGTGATGTCGATGATGTCGTCACTGAGTTGGAAGACGATCCCGATCTCCTCCCCGAAGGCGGCCAGCGCGGCCTGAACCGCCGGTTCCGCCCGGGCGATCTTGGCTCCGAACGTGGCCGACGTGGCGATCAGGGAGCCCGTCTTGTCGGCCACCACCTGAAGGTAGTGATCGAGCGGATCTGTGTTCTCGGGCCCGACCGTCTCCGCGATCTGCCCTTGCACCAGACGGGAGAACGTACGGGCCTGGATGCGGACGAACTCCGGTCCGAGATCGGCCACGGTATCGGAGGCTCTGGCGAAGAGAAGATCCCCGACCAAGATGGCCACCGAGTTGCCCCACCGGGCGTTCGCGCTGGGCGATCCACGGCGGAGCAGCGCCTCGTCCATCACATCGTCGTGGTAGAGGCTGGCGACGTGGGTCAGTTCGACCACCACGGCGGCCTTGACCACATCGTCCTGCGGGACGACCGACCTCCCGAACTGTGAGGCCAGCACGACCAGCAGCGGCCGGAACCTCTTGCCGCCTGCCGAAATGATGTGCCGAGCCACCTCGGTGACCAACGGCGAATCGGCTCGGGCGGCCTCCAGCAGAGCCTCCTCGATGATGTCGAGTTGGGCCCTCACGGAAGCGTCGAGGCTCTCCTCACGCGTCTGTTCGGCCAGCACACTCTCCTTGTTCGCTCAGCCTCAGCGGACGAACTCGCCGGCCTGCTGAGCCAAGTCGAGCACAGGCCCCGGAAAGACACCCAGGGCCACAGTAGCGACCACAGCAACCCCGACCGCGGCGAGCGTGCTCCAGCCGGGACGGATCACCGACACCGGACTCTCCTCCGGTTCGGAGAAGAACATCATCACAATGACCCGGATGTAGAAGAACGCCGCGACGACGCTGATCACCACCGCCACCGCCACCAGCCATTCCTGTCCGCCGTTCCAAGCCGCGACGAAGACCGCCCATTTGCCGATGAAGCCACTGGTGAGGGGAATCCCCGCGAAGCTGAGCAGGAAGATCGAGAACACCATCCCAGCGGCCGGCGATCGCTTCCCCAGCCCCACCCAACTGGTCAGCAGGGTCGCCTCCCCGCTGGGATCGCGGACCAGGGTCACGACGGCGAAGGCGCCGAGCGTCGCCGCTCCGTACGCAACCAGGTAGAACAGGACCGACGACAGACTGGTCAGGGACTCGGCCGGGTTGCCGGTGCCCTCCTGAGCGGCGCCGACGAAAGCGGTCATCAGGAATCCGGCGTGGGCGATCGACGAGTACGCCAGCATCCGCTTGATGTCGGTCTGGGTGATGGCCAGCACGGATCCGACCGCCATGGTCGCGACGGCGACGATGGCCATCAGCGGCTGCCAATCCCAGCGGTCGGCGCCCAGCGCCACGTAGAACACCCGCATCAGAGCGCCCAGGGCCGCGATCTTGGTGCAGGCGGCCATGAAGGCGGTCACCGGGGTGGGCGCCCCGGCGTAGACATCGGGAGTCCACGAGTGGAACGGCACGGCGCCGAACTTGAACAGCAGGCCAACCCCCAGCAGGCCCATGCCTGCCAGCAACAGCCCCGACCCCCGAGTGCCGGTCCGGATGGCGGCGTCGATCACCCCGAGGTCGAACGACGCCGCGTAGCCGTACAGCAGGGCCGCTCCGTAGAGGAAGAAGGCGGACGACAGGGCTCCGAGCAAGAAGTACTTGAGTGCGGCCTCCTGGCTCAGCAGTCGTCGCCGCCGGGCCAACCCGCACAACAGGTAGAGCGGGAGGGACAGGATTTCCAACGCCACGAACATCGTGATCAGATCCGACGACGCCGCGAAAACCATCATCCCCGACAGCGCGAACATGGCCAGCGGAAAGACCTCGGTGTGTTCCACGCCGGCTCGAATGGCCTCCTGTTCCGCGGCCGTACCGGGTACGGCGGCCGCTTGCGGCGCGAAGGCGCTGCGGCCGTTCTCCGCCGTCCGGTCCGCGAACAGCAGGAACGAGATGGCGCCGAAAATCAACAGGAGCCCCCACATGAAGAGGGTCGGCCCGTCCACCGCGACGGAACCGACACCGGTGATGCCCTCGATCCCCAGCGACCAGTTCCGTGCGGTCATGAACATCGCCGCGGCCAGCGTCACGAACGTGACGACGAGCTGGGCCAGCAGACGCCGCGACCGGGGAAACGCCGCTTCGACGAGGACACCGAGGCAGGCGCCGCCGAACACCAACAGGAACGGCATCAGCAGCTCGTAGTTGATCTGCGGAGCCGCGATCTCCATCGCCGCGCTCATCTAGCGACCTCCCTCAGCGCCGACCAGCGGCTGTGGATCAGTGACCCCGACGCGTTGCATGGTGGCCTGGACGGCCGGATCGATCACGTCGAGCATCGGTCGCGGGAACAACCCGAGGAACAGGATCAAGACGATCAGCGGCGCGACGGCGAACCGCTCGCGGGCGTTCAGATCGCGACGCACGGTCCGATCGACCTCAGGGGTCACGGGACCGGTCATCGTGCGCTGATACATGATCAGGATGTACAGGGCGGCCAGCACGATGGCGAGTGTCGATACCACCGCCACGGCCGGATAGCGGCTGAACGTGCCGGCCAGAACCATGAACTCGGAGACGAAGCTGGACAGCCCCGGCAGCGACAGCGTGGACAGACCGGCGAAGAGCAGTAGCCCACCCAAGACGGGAGCTACTGTCTGCACGCCGCCGAAGTCCGCAACGTCGCGGGACCCCCGGCGCTTGATCAGATAACCGGCGACCAGGAACAACGCGGCCGTGGACAGGCCGTGGTTGAGCATGTACAGGGTCGACCCGACCAGGCTCTGCGAAGTCAGGGCGAAGATGCCGAGCACGATGAAGCCGAAGTGGCTGATCGAGGTGTAGGCGATGAGCCGCATCAGGTCCCGACTGCCGATGGCCAGGATCGCCCCGTACAGGATCGAGATCACCGCCAGCACGATCACCACCGGCGTAGCCCACTGGCTGGCCTCCGGGAACAGCCCGAGGCAGAACCGGATCATCCCGAAGGTGCCGATCTTGTCCATCACGCCGACCATCATCGTCGCGCCGCCGGGACTGGATTCCTCCGCGGCGTCCGGCAGCCAGGTGTGCAGCGGCACCAGCGGAGCCTTGATCGCGAACGCGAACATGAAACCGGCGAACAGCCAGCGGCCCGTCGCGGTGTCGATGGTCAACGTGCTCAGATCGCTGAGCAGATAGCTGGCCTCGCCGGCGCGGGCCGACAACACGTAGAGCCCGATCACCGAGGCCAACATCACGAAACCGCCGAGGAGGCCGAAGATCAAGAACTTGCTCGCTGCGTACGCCCGCCGGGCGCCCCCGAAACCGCCGATCAGGAAGTACATCGGGATGAGGATGACCTCGAAGAAGACGTAGAACAAGAAGACGTCGGTGGCCAGGAAGAGGAACATGGCACAGCTCTCCACCGCCAGCACCAGGGCGAAGAACACCCGGCTGTCGTACCGCGGAGCCACCGCGCCGTCGCCGTCGGCGTCCACGTCGTGCCAGCTGGCCACGATCACCACCGGGGTGACGATGGCCACCAACAACACCAGGGTCAGACCGATCCCGTCCAGGCCCAGCGCGTAGTAGGCCCCGAGCGGCTTGATCCAGGTCAGCTGCTCGCTGAACTGCATCCCGCCCCCGACCTGATACCGGAACGCCAGAATCAGTGCGACGACCAGGGTGAGGACCGAGACCGCCAAGGCGACCTGCTTGGCCGCGGTGCCCTTGATCACGATCAGCGCCGCGGCGCCGACCAGCGGAAGCAGGGCCAGGATGCTGAGCCAGGGAATAATCGCCGTCATCAACCCAGCCGCCCCAAGATCAAGATGACCCCGACGACCCCGGCGCCCACCACCATGGTGAGGGCGTAGCTGCGGACGAAGCCATTCTGGATGCGACGGGCCCGGCTGGAGACTCCGGAGATGACCGTGGCCGTTCCGTCCACCGCACCGTCGATTCCTTGATCCTCCAGCCGCATCATGCCGTCAGTCAGTTGCTGCCCGGGCCGCATGAAGACCGCCTCGTTGATGGCGTCGCCGTACAGATCGTTCCGGCCCGCCAGGGTGAAGGGTGATCGGCTGGCCGGCTGCTCCACCGGGATCTGCCTTCCCCGTCCGAACACGAAGACCGCGATGGCGATGCCGATCGCCACCACCACCAAGGTCGCCAGCCCCACCAGACTGAAGTGCAACAGTCCGGCCTCCTCGCCGCTGTGCTCACCACCGACGGCGGGTTCCAGCCAGCCGCCAATCCAGTTGTTGAGCACCAGTCCGCCGACCACGGAACCGAACCCCAGCACGATCAACGGCACGGTCATCACGGCCGGTGACTCGTGCGGATGCACCCCCGGTGACCAGCGCTTCTCCCCGAAAAAGGTCATCAGCATCACCCGGGTCATGTAGAACGCGGTGATGCCGGCGCCCAGCAGGGCGAGCAGCCCAACCAGCGCGCTTCGCTCGAAGGCGGCCTCGATGATGTGGTCCTTGGAGTAGTAGCCGGAGAAGAACGGAAAACCGATGATGGCTAGATAGCCAGCGGCGAAGGTCACGAAGGTGATCGGCAGCACCCTGCGCAACGCCCCGTAGTGCCGCATGTCGACGTCGTCGTCCGTGGCGTGCATCACCGAGCCGGCCCCGAGGAACAGATTGGCCTTGAAGAAACCGTGGGTGAGGAGGTGGAAGATCGCGAAGGCATAGCCCGCGGGACCGATGCCTGCGGCCAGCATCATGTAGCCGATCTGGGACATGGTCGAGCCGGCCAGCGCCTTCTTGATGTCGTCCTTGGCGCAGCTGATCCAGGCCCCGGCCAGAAGCGTCACGACCCCGACCACCACAACGGCGGTGCTGGCCGCCGGGCTTTCGGCGTAGACGGCGTGGGAGCGAGTGATCAGGTAGACACCCGCCGTGACCATCGTGGCCGCGTGGATGAGGGCCGACACCGGGGTGGGACCCTCCATGGCGTCCAGCAACCAGGACTGCAGCGGCACCTGAGCCGACTTGCCGCAGGCTCCCAACAGGAGCAACAGCCCGAGCACGGTGGCCAGGGTGTCGCCCAGCCGGGGCATGCCCTCGTTCACCGCCAGGAACGACGAGGAGCCGAAGGCGGCCAGCATCAGCATGATCGCGACCGACATGCCGAGGTCGCCGACCCGGTTGACCACGAACGCCTTCTTGGCGGCAGTGGCCGCGCTGGGCTTGTACTGCCAGAATCCGATCAGCAGGTACGAAGCCAGGCCAACACCCTCCCAGCCGATGAACAGCACGAGATAATTGTTGGCGAGCACCAGCAACAACATGGCCGCGACGAACAGGTTCATGAAGGCGAAGAAGCGGCGCCGGCGCTCGTCGTGCGCCATGTAGCCGATCGAGTAGACGTGGATCAGGCTGCCGACCCCGGTGATCAACAAGACGAACAAGATCGACAGCTGGTCGATCAAGAGAGCTACGTTGATATCCCACCCGCCGGTGGGGATCCAGGAATAGAGCGGTACATCGACGGCTCGGTCGGCCACCGGCCGGCTCACGACCTGGACGAACAGCACCGTCCCGAGCACGAACGACGCGATCGGGGCTGCGGTCCCGAGCAGGTGACCCCAGGCGTCGCCCGCCTTCCCGACCAGCAACAACACCAGCGCGCTGACCGCCGGGATAGCGATCAGCAGCCAGGCCCAGCTGAACAGTCCCGTGGCGGCCACCGGCGTCACGACTTCCATCAACGTCATCAGGTCCACATCTCCGGGCTAGAACTTCAGCAAGTTGGCGTCGTCGACCGAGGCCGAGCGTCGGGTCCGGAAGATGGCCACGATGATGGCCAGCCCGACCACGACTTCGGCGGCCGCGACGACCATGACGAAGAAGGCTGCGACCTGTCCGTCCAGCGCACCGTGCAGCCGCGAGAAGCTGACCAGGAGCAGGTTGGCGGCGTTCAACATCAGCTCGACGCACATGAAGGCGACGATGGCGTTGCGCCGGATCATGAAGCCGACCACGCCGATGGTGAACAGCAACGCCGACAGGATCACGTACGCATCCGGGCTCAAGGCGCGGTCTCCTCGCCGCGGGGGACCGGATAGGACGGTCCACCCGCATCGTCGGGATCACTCTGCCCGTCGGGGTCGAGCGCTCGCATGGTGCGCTGGATTGGCGCCGCCAGGTCCCGGCTGTCCGGGATGGCGCCGCGGGCCCGCAGCGTTGGCGACACCGACAGGTCGGCCGCTGAGCCGTCGGGCAGCAGGGCCGGGGTGTCGACCGCGTTGTGCCGGGCGAAGACTCCGGGTGTGGGAAGCGGTCCGGGGTGCTGTCCGGTCTCGGCGTAGCGCTGCATCCGCTCGACCACCAACTCGTTCTGACCGCGCTTCTTGGTCAGCCGCTCCCGGTGGGCCAGCACCATCGCCCCCAGCGCCGCCGTGATCAACAGGGCCGAGGTGGCCTCGAAGGCGAACACGTACCGGTTGAAGATCAGGGCCGCGAGGCCCTGCACATTGCCCCCGTTGGCGGCGTTGGCTTCGGTCAGACCGAGCGGCTCGCCCACGATGGCGTTCCCGGTCGCGAAGATCACCAAGGCGCCGAACCCGACCCCGGCCAGCGCGGCCAGCGGCCGCTGACCCTTGATCGTCTCGACGAAAGAGTCGGCCGCGTCGACGCCGACCAACATCAAGACGAACAAGAACAGCATCAGGATCGCGCCGGTGTAGACGATGATCTGCACCGCGAACAGGAACGGGGCGTCCAGGGCTGCGTATTGCACGGCGAGCGAGATCATGACGGCCGCCAGACACAGGGCGGAGTGCACGGGCTTGCGCGACAGGATCATCCCGAGCGCACCGAGCACCATCACCGGCGCCAGCAGCCAGAAGGCGATCTGGGCCCCGATCATCGGCGGATCCCCTGGTTCATCGCCGGCTGTTCGGCCGCGCTGATGTCGCCGGCCCGGTCGTCGGGGCGGCCGCTGGCCGGCAGGCCGAGGAAGTAGCTCTGCTCGTCGTCGCCCAGCATGCGCTCGTGGGGCGGTTCCACCATGCCGGGCAGCAGGGGGGCCAGGAGTTCGGACTTCTCGTAGATGAGGTCGCGGCGGTTGTCGTCGGCGAGTTCGAACTCGTTGGTCATGGTCAGGGCGCGCGTCGGGCAGGCTTCGATGCAGAGCCCGCACAGGATGCAGCGCAGGTAGTTGATCTGGTAGACCCTCCCGTACCGCTCCCCTGGCGAGTAGCGATCGGCGTCGGTGTTCTGCGCCCCTTCGACATAGATCGCGTCAGCCGGGCAGGCCCAGGCGCACAACTCGCACCCGACGCATTTCTCGAGGCCGTCCGGCCACCGGTTGAGCTGGTGGCGGCCGTGGAATCTGGGTGCGGTGACCTTGGGCTTGAGCGGATAGTCCTCGGTGAAGGTCTTCCGGAACATCGTCCGGAACGTCACCCCGAACCCGGCGATCGGATCCAAGATCCCCATCAGATCGTGCCCCCCAGCTTTTCTTCGTGTGGCCGATCGGGATCGTCATCCGGTCCGGGCCGCAACACTCCGGCCAGCTCAGGCAACACCTGGCCCTTGGACGGCGGCACCGGGTAACCCCCGGCGAACGCGTCGAACTCCTCCTCGGGCTCGGGTTCCGGCTTCTTCTCCTCCGGGCCGAAGAAGGACAGCACCACCAGCGCGCCGAGGATGATCGCCGACACGACCCAGAAGGCCGGCCGGCTAAACCAGCCCTCGCTCTGGCCGACCCGCACGGCGGCCACGGCCAGGATCCAGGCCAGCGAGATCGGGATCAGCCAGCGCCAACCGAACCGCATGAACTGGTCGTAGCGCAACCGCGGCAGCGTCCCCCGCAGCCAGACGAACAAGAACAGCAAGACCAAGACCTTGAGGACGAACCACAACAGACCCCACCAGCCGGAGTCGGCGCCCGGAATCAGGTTGAAGGGCAGCGGGGCATGCCAGCCGCCGAGGAACAAGGTCGCGGCCAACGCGGACACGGTGATCATGTTCATGTACTCGGCCATGAAGAACATGGCGAACCGCATCGAGGAGTACTCGGTATGGAACCCACCGACGAGCTCCCCCTCGGCCTCGGGCAGGTCGAAGGGAGCCCGGTTGGTCTCCCCGACCATGGAGATCAGGTAGATCGCAAAGGAGGGCGCGAGCATCACCGCGTACCAGAGCGGCAACTGGAACCCGAAGACCGAGATCGCCGGCTCGGCCTGCTTCGCCACGATCTCGGAGGTGGACAGCGAGCCGGCGTACAGGAAGACCGCGACCAGGGCCAGACCCATGGCCACTTCGTAGCTGATCACCTGGGCGCTGGAGCGGAGCGCCCCCAACAGAGCGTAGGTCGAGCCGGATGACCAGCCGGCCAGCACGATCCCGTACACGCCGATCGAGGCGATAGCCACGATGAACAGCACCGACACCGGCAGGTCGGTGACCTGAAGTGGCGTGACGATGTCGGTGAACGGGATCGGCACCGGTCCGGCGAGGGGAATCACGGCGAACGCGGTGATGGCGGGTACCGCCATCACGAACGGGGCCAGCATGAAGACCACCCGCTCGGCCGCCTTCGGGGTGAAGTCCTCCTTGAACATCAACTTCATGCCGTCGGCCAGCGACTGCAGCAACCCGAACGGACCGTTCATGGTCGGGCCCTTGCGGTGCTGCATCAGACCGACCACGCGGCGCTCGAACCAGATGGTGAACAACGTCATGATCAGCAAGAAGGCCAACGCGAAGACGGCCTTGATCAGCACCAGCCACCACGGGTCGGCGAAGAACATGCTCAGGTCGAGCGGGTTCATGCCGGCACCTCCTCCAGATCCTGCGGGACGCCGATGGTCACGAGATCCCCGGCGCCGGCCGCCAGATGGTCCGAGACCGACAACCGCGGAGCCCGGGTGGGGACCCAGACCACTCCGTCGACCATGCCCTCCACCTGCCGGGCGGGCAGGGTGATCGAGCCGCGGTCGTTGGCCACGGTGACCCTATCCAGGATTCCGGCGGCGCGAGCGGTGGCCGGGCTCAACAGTGCGACCGACGGTCGAGCGGTGCTCATGAGGTACGGCTCGCCCGCCACCCCCCGGCTGTCGTCCAGGGCCAGCCGCCAGGTGGCCAGCACCACGGTCTGTTCACCGGGCACCCCCGGATCAGCGACGCCGACATCGGGGGGTAGGGCCCGGTCACCGGTCCACGGTCCCAGTTCCGCCAGTTCGGCCGCGGCCTCCGCCGCCGTGCGCACACCCAGCGGCCGGCCCAGTCCATCGGCCAGCGCCGCCAACGCCCGCAGATCGGTCATGGTCTGCCCGTTGGGGAGGACGGCCGGGAACGGCCGATGCCGGCCCTCCCAGTTGAGGAAGTGACCGGAACGCTCCTCCAGGAGCGACACCGGCAACACCACGTCGGCCCGCTCGGTGACCAGCGAGGCCCGGGTTTCGAGACTGACCACGAAGTCGATCGCTTCCAGACCCTCCAAGGCGGCTTCGGGGTCGCGGAAGTCGCTCGGGTCGACGCCGGCGACGACCAGCGCGGCCAGTTCGTCGTCGCTGGCCGAGATCAGGATCTCATCCCCGTCCCGTCCGGGGAGGGTCGGCAGCGCTTCGACACCCCAGGTCGCGGCCACGTCGATGCGGGCGGCTGGATCGGCCACCGGGCGGCCACCGGGCAACAGATTGGGCAGGCAACCGGCCTCGACCGCGCCGCGGTCCCCAGCCCGCCGGGGCACCCACGCAAGTCGCGCTCCGGTCTGCTCCGCCAACCGCAGGCAGGCGCTCAGCGTCCCCGAGGAGACGGCGGCGCGCTCCCCGACCAGGATCACCGAGTCGGGATCCAATGCGATCTGCCCTGGGGCCGTCGTCGAGCCGGAGAGCCCCGCCAGAGCCGCAGCCTCGGCCCCGGGGACCGCGGCGATCAGCGTGGCACCCAACTTGTAGGCGCCGGTGCTCAGGAACGGCGCGACCGTCGCGACCGGCAGGCCCTTCTTGCGGAAGGCCTTGCGCAGCCGGAGGAACAGGACCCCCGCCTCCTCTTCCGGTTCGAAACACACCAGGAGCACCGACGAAGCCGACTCCAGGTCAGCGAAGGTCACGCCCGTCCCGTCCAGGGAGTGACCGGTGCCGGCCACCGCGGCGGCCAGGAAGTCCGCCTCTTCGGCCGAGTGCGGCCGGGACCGGAAGTCGATGTTGTTGGTGCCCAGCACGCTCCGCGCGAACTTGGCGTAGCCGTACGCATCCTCGACGGTCAGCCGACCGCCGGTGAGGATGCCGACCGATGAGCCGGCCCGCTGCAGGCCGCGGACCGCGACATCGAGCGCCTCCGGCCAGGACGCGGGCCGCAGCACCGACTCACCGGACTCCGGATCCTCGTCGCGCACCAGCGGTCGGGTGAGCCGATCATCGCCGCGCCCGGAGACGAAGGCGAACCGGTCCTTGTCGGTGATCCACTCCTCGTTGACTTCCGGGTCGTCGCCGGCGAGCCGCCGCATGACGCGCCCGCGTCGGGTGTCCACCCGGATGGCGGAACCGCACGCGTCGTGCTCGGCGATGGACGGCGTGGACACCAGGTCGAACGGGCGGGACCGGAACCGGTAAGCCGCGCTGGTCAGCGCTCCCACCGGGCAGATCTGAATGGTGTTGCCGGAGAAGTAGGACTGGAACGGTTCCTTCTCGTAGATCCCGACCTGTTGCAGCGCGCCACGCTCGATCAAGGCGATGAACGGATCACCGGCCACCTGCTCGGAGAAACGGGTGCAGCGCGCACACAACACACAGCGCTCCCGGTCCAGCAAGACGTTGGCGGAGATGCTGATCGGCTTCGGATAGGTGCGTTTGACGTCGGTGAAACGGGTTTCGGCGTCGCCGTGAGACATGGCCTGGTTCTGCAGCGGGCACTCGCCCCCCTTGTCGCAGATCGGGCAGTCCAGCGGATGGTTGATGAGCAGGAACTCCATGTTCCCGCGCTGAGCCTTGTCGGCGACCGGCGACGTGACCTGGGTCTTCACCTGCATCCCCGCGGCCACCTCCAAGGTGCAGGAGGCCTGCGGCTTGGGGATCGGCCGGCCGTTGCCGGCGTCCGGGATCTCGACCAGACACTGCCGGCAGGCCCCCACGGGATCCAGCAGCGGATGGTCACAGAACCGCGGGACTTCCACCCCGATCAGCTCCGCGGCCCGGATCACGAGCGTCCCCTTGGGCACCGAGACCTCGACGTCGTCGATCGTGAGGGTGATCAGATCTTCACGTGGGGCGACGACCCCTGAGTTGGTCGACTGGCCCGAGCTGGTGACCGTCATCAGGCCTCCGCCAGCTCACGGACGAAGACCGTGCTCCGCTCGTACGGGAACAGCTCCCACGCCGGTGTGTGCATCGCCGCCTCGAACTCGTCCCGGAAGTACTGGATGGCCGAACTGATCGGTGACGTCGCCCCGTCGCCCAGCGCGCAGAAGGACCGACCGAGGATGTTCTCACACAAGTCCAGCAGCTTCTCGATGTCCCCCGGCAGCCCGCGGCCGGCCTCCATCCGCTGCAGGATCTGCACCAGCCACCAGGTGCCTTCTCGGCAGGGCGTGCACTTCCCACAGGACTCGTGCTTGTAGAACTCGGTCCACCGCAACACCACCCGCACCACCGATGTCGTGTCGTCGAAGCACTGCAGGGCCTTCGTCCCGAGCATCGTCTTGGCGCTGGCCATGCCCTCGTAGTCGAGCGGGAGATCCAGATGCTGGTCGGTCAGGATCGGGGTGGAGGATCCGCCGGGCGTCCAGAACTTGAGACTGCGGTCCGCGCGCATGCCGCCGGCCAGCCCCAGGAGCTGGCGAAGGGTGACGCCGAGCGGCGCCTCGAACTGACCCGGGTTGGTCACATGTCCCGACAGCGAATAGATCGTCATCCCTTTGGACTTTTCGGTGCCCATCGAGGAGAACCAGTCCGCGCCACCGGTGATCACCGACGGCACAGAGGCGATGGTCTCGACGTTGTTGATCACGGTCGGGCTGGCGTACAGGCCCGCCACCGCAGGGAAGGGCGGCCGGAGTCGCGGCTGTCCGCGGCGGCCCTCCAGGGAATCCAGCAACGCGGTCTCCTCACCGCAGATGTATGCGCCGGCCCCGGCGTGCACGATGATGTCGAGGTCATAGCCGGTGCCGAGCACGTTCCTGCCCGCGTAACCGGCGGAGTAGGCCTCACGAACCGCTTGCTGCAGGCGCCGCACGACGTGCAGCACCTCACCGCGGACGTAGATGAACGCCGTGTTCGCGTGGATGGCGTAACTGGAAATGATCACGCCCTCGACGAGGGTGTGCGGGCTGGCCAGCATCAGCGGTATGTCCTTGCAGGTACCCGGCTCCGACTCGTCGGCGTTGACCACCAGATACTTCGGCTTCGGATTGTCCTGCGGAATGAACGACCACTTCATCCCGGTCGGGAAGCCGGCACCTCCGCGGCCACGCAAACCGGACTCCTTCACGGTGTCCACCACCTCGGCGGGAGTCATGGCCAGCGCCGTCCGAAGCGCGGCGTAGCCCCCACGCCGCTCGTAGTTGATCAGCTTCCAAGCCCGGTCGTCACCCCAGTTCCGGGTCAGGACGGGCGTCAGAACGTCAGGCATGGTGCTCCTCGTTCGAGGGCGCGCCAGTGCTCGGTACCGGCGGGGCGGACCAACCCTCCGCGTCGGCCACGCGCAGGCCGAGCAGGCTGGGCGCCCCCGCCGTGGGCCCCTCGTCGGCCCGGCCGTCGGGGAATCCGGCCAGCACCCGTTCGGCTTCCTTCCAGGTGCAGACCCGGGCACCCCGGGTCGCCGTCACGGTATGGCCGGCGCGCAGCCGGTCCACCACGTCGATCGCCTTGCCGGGCGTCATGTTGTCGAAGAACTCCCAGTTCACCATCATCACCGGGGCGTAGTCGCAGGCTGCGTTGCACTCCACGTGCTCGAGGGTGATCGCACCGTCCTCGGTGGACTCGTCGCCACCGATCCCGAGATGGTTCTGCAGGGCGCTGTACACCTCGTCGCCGCCGACCACGGCGCACAGGGCCGTGGTGCAGACTCCGACCGCGTAGGTCCCGGCGGGCCGCCGCTTGTACATCGTGTAGAACGTGGCGACGCCGCTGACGTCGGCGGTGGAGATGTTCAGAATCTGCGCGCACACCTCGATCCCGGCCGGCGTGATGCGGCCCTCGACGCTCTGCACCAGGTGCAGCATCGGCAGCAGGGCCGACCGGGCCTGCGGATACCGGGCCGCGATCTGCTGGAGCTCCACCCGGGTCGCTTCGGTGATCTGGGTCCCGTTGCTCGAGTAGTCGATGCTCGGCTCATCGAAGTGGGTCGTGAACGGGCCGTGACCGACCAGTTCCTCGGCCGCGTGGTCGCCGGCGGCATGACCGTCGGGGACCTGGGGCGTCGGTTCGACGATGCTCACCGATCGACCCCTCCCATGACCGGATCCAGGCTCGCGACGGCCACCACCACATCGGAGACCATCGAGCCCTCGCACAGTGCCGGCATGGCCTGCAGGTTGGCGAAGCTTGGGTCCCGGAAGTGGGCCCGGAACGGCCGGGTGCCGCCGTCGGAGACCACGTGCGCGCCGAGCTCACCGCGCGGGCTCTCCACCGGCACATACGCCTGACCGGGCGGGACCCGGAAGCCCTCGGTGACCAGTTTGAAGTGGTGGATCAACGCCTCCATGGACTGGCCCATGATGTGCTTGATGTACTCGTTGGAGTTGCCCATCCCGTCGGAGCCGACCGACAGCTGTGCGGGCCAGGCGATCTTGGTGTCGGCCACCATGATCGGGTCGCCGGCCATCTTCTCCAGCCGGGCCACGCACTGCTCGATGATCTTCAGGCTCTCCCACATCTCGTTCAGCCGGATCCGGAACCGGCCGTACGCATCGGCGGTGTCCCAGGTCTGGACCTCGAAATCGTAGGTCTCGTAGCCGCAGTACGGCTGCCGCTTGCGCAGATCCCAGTCGTAGCCGGTGGCCCGCAACGGCGGACCGGTGATGCCCAGCGCCAGGCAGCCGGCCAGGTCGAGATAGCCGACATCGCAGAGTCGGCCCTTGAAGATCGGATTCTCATTGCAGAAGTCTGCGTACTCCGGGAGGTGCTTCTTCATCCACACCACCAGGTCCTTGACGTGCTCCAGCGCACCGTCAGGGAGATCCTGGGCCACGCCCCCGGGCCGGATGTAGGCGTGGTTCATCCGCAGACCGGTGATCAACTCGAAGGCATCGAGGACCTTCTCCCGCTCCCGGAAACCGATGGTCATCACGGTGAGCGCGCCGATCTCCATCCCGCCGGTCGCGATGCAGACCAAATGCGAGGAGATCCGGTTCAGCTCCAGCATCATCACGCGGATGACGTTGGCCTTCTCCGGGATCTGGTCTTCGATGTCCAGCAGCCGCTCCACACCCAGGCAGTAGGTGGTCTCGTTGTGCAGCGGCGACAGGTAGTCCATCCGGGTGCAGAACGTGGTTCCCTGGGTCCAGGTCCGGAACTCCATGTTCTTCTCGATGCCGGTATGCAGATAGCCGATGCCGCAGCGGGCCTCGGTGACCGACTCGCCCTCCATCTCCAAGATCAACCGGAGCACCCCGTGGGTCGAGGGGTGCTGGGGACCCATGTTGACCACGATCCGCTCGTCACCGCGTTCCGCCTGCTCGGAAACGATCGAGTCCCAGTCCTGGCCGGTGACGGTGTAGACGTGGCCTTCGGCCGCGTCCGCAGCGAAGCCATAAGCGTCTTCGGTTGTGGTGCTCATGAGCGGAGCCTCTCTGGAGTGAGGAGCAATCCCGGACGTCCCCCGGCGAGCGTCGTCAGCGGAGCGCCGGCTCGGTCTGGACGACCGAGGGAGCAGACACGCTTTTCGTCCGCGAGTGCGGGAGGAAGACCGAGTCTTGAGGCGGGGAGTGTGCGCGAGCCGGACAACACTGCGGTGCTCATGAGTAGCTCCTCCGCTGATCGGGGGGCGGAACCGAGGCGCCTTTGTACTCCACGCCGATGCCGCCGAGCGGGTAGTCCTTGCGCTGAGGATGGCCGGGCCAGTCGTCCGGCATCAAGATCCGGGTCAACGCCGGGTGGCCGTCGAAGATGATCCCGAACATGTCGTACGTTTCCCGCTCCTGCCAGTCCGCCCCCGGGTAGGTCGGGACCACAGATGGGATGTGCGGGTCCGCGTCGGGCGCACTGACTTCGAGCCGGATCCGTCGATTGTGGGTCATCGACTGCAGGTGGTAGACGGCGTGCAGTTCCGCGCCCTTGTCGGCCGGGTAGTGCACCCCGGAGACGCTGCTGCAGAACTCGAACCGCAGATAGGCGTCGTCGCGCAGGTGCCGGACCAGGGTCGGAAGCTGCTCTCTGGCCACGTGGAAGGTGATTTCGCCGCGGTGGACGACCACCTTGGTGATCACGTCGGAGTAATTGGGCACCAGCTCGCCGAGCCGGTCGTTCACGTGGTCCCACCAACCGCCGAAGGGGGGTTGGGAGCCGGCGGGAAAGTCGATGGTCCGGGTCAGGCCCCCGTATCCGGAGGTGTCGCCGCTGCCGCGGACACCGAACATGCCCTGCCGGGTTTCGATCACCTCGGCGGTCGCCGCGCCGGTTGGCTCGATCCCTCCCTGGTCCGCACCTACCTGGTCCACCTCGGCCCGGTCCTCCGTCGCCTCGGTGTCGGCGCTGCCCACGTCGGGCGCCGAACCGGTCAGGTCCCCGGTCTTGGTGTCCGCATCGGGTGCGGACTCGCCCTCCGGCACCGCGCCCTTGATCGGCGCCTTGGCGTCGGACTCGGCGTTGAGCCCTCCACCCGGCGCTGCCGGGCGCCCGGTGTCGGTCATCGCAGCAGACCCTTCAACTCGTGCACCGCCGGCCGCTCCAACTGCGCCTGCTCGGCGTCCTGATCGGCGGTGACGGCATTGAACCCGACCGGCGTGTGCCGCACCTTGTCCCGCAGCTTGAACATGGCGTCGATCAACATCTCCGGCCGCGGCGGGCACCCGGGCAGGTACATGTCGACCGGCACCACGTGATCGACACCCTGCACGATCGCGTAGTTGTTGAACATGCCGCCGGTGCTGGCGCAGACCCCCATCGCCAGAACCCACTTCGGATTCGGCATCTGGTCGTAGATCTGGCGGAGCACCGGCGCCATCTTCTGGCTGACCCGGCCGGCCACGATCATCAGGTCGGCCTGCCGCGGGGACGCCCGGAACACCTCTTGACCCCAACGGCCCGAGTCGTAGCGCGGCGCCCCGTAGGTCATCATCTCGATCGCGCAGCAGGCCAGGCCGAAGGTCGCCGGCCAGAACGACGCGCTGCGCATGTAGCCGAACAGGTTCTCCAGCGTGGTCAGCAGCACGCCGGTGGGGAGCTTCTCTTCTACGCCCATGTCAGTTCGCCCGTCTCTTGATCATCAATCCCAGTCCAGCCCGCCGCGGCGCAGCACGTACACGTACGCCAGGAACACGGTCACGATGAACAACACCATCTCCACCAAGGCGAAGGTGCCCATCAGATCGAAGGAGACCGCCCACGGATAGAGGAAGACGATCTCGATGTCGAAGACGATGAACAGCATCGCGGTGATGTAGTACTTCACCGGAAACCGCCCGCCGCCGATCGGTTGCGGGGTCGGTTCGATCCCGCATTCGTACGAGTCGTACTTCGCCCGGTTGTAGCGACCCGGCCCCACCAGCAGGCTGGTGATGATCGTCAGCGCGACGAAGCCCGAGGCCAGCACCAACAGGATCACGATGCCGAGGTAGGGGTTCATGCGGCCGGCGCGATCTTGCTCAGCGAATTGATGATCTTGTCCATCGCGTCCCCGTCGGATGAATCGGTGAGGTTGGCCAGCAACTTCAGGGTGAAGCGCATCAGGGTCTTGCGGGGCAGCCCGTACTTGGTGCAGGCGTGCATGACCCGGGGATTCCCGATCAGCTTCACGAAGGTGCGTCCCAGGGTGTAGTAGCCGCCCAGCTCGGACTTCAGCCGGACCGGATAGGACTCCAGGGCGCGCTCTGCGGCCGGCGTTCCCGACCCGCGGTAGTGCGCGGAGGCCACCGCGTCGGCGGCGATTTCGCCGGACTCCATCGCGTAGGCGATGCCCTCACCGTTGAACGGGTTCACCATCCCCCCGGCATCCCCCACGAGCAGCAGGCCGCGGGTGTAGTGGGGCTGGCGGTTGAAGCCCATCGGCAACGCCGCGCCCCGGACCGGACCGGTCATGTTCCCCGCCCGGAAACCCCACTCCTCCGGGGTGTTGTTCAACCAGCGCTGCAGCAGAGCCTTGTAGTCCGTCCGACCGAACGCCGACGACGTGTTGAGGATGCCCAACCCCACGTTGCAGGTGCCGTCGCCCATGCCGAAGATCCAGCCGTAGCCCGGCAGCAGATTGCTCTTCTCGGGCTTGCCGTCCCACAGTTCCAGCCAGGACTCCAGATAGTCGTCGCGATGCCGCGGGCTGCGGTAGTAGGTACGCACCGCCACGCCCATCGGTCGGTCGTCGCGCCGGTTGAGGCCCATGCTCAGACTGAGCCGGGTGGAGTTGCCGTCCGCGGCGACCACCACCGGAGCCCGGAACTCGCGACCGTCGCGAGTCTGCACCCCGACGATGCGATCGGTGCGGGAATCGAGGATGGGTTCGGTGACGTTGGCGCCCTCGTACAGGGTGACGCCGGCCCTGACGGTGTTGCGGACCAGCAGGTCGTCGAAGTCGGAGCGCGGCCGCACCAGTCCGTAGGGCGGGAAGTCGGTGAGATCGGGCCAATCGAGTTGGAAGGGCCGCTCACCGCCGTAGATGCGCAGCCCACGGTTCTGCAACCAGCCGGCCTGCTCGCTGGTGTCGATTCCCAGCCGGATCAACTGGCGGGTGGCCCGCGGCGTGAGGCCGTCCCCGCACACCTTCTCCCGCGGGAACGTCGCCTTCTCCACCAGCGCCACGTGCAGACCACGCCGGGCCAGGTGGGTGGCGGTGGCCGAGCCGGCCGGGCCGGCGCCGACGACGATCACGTCGGCTTCGATCGACATCAATGCTCCTGATCGTGCGCTCGTGAAATCCTTCACTAACTCTTCTCGCAGAGTCTACGACTCCTTTTCGGCCCCAGCCACTTCGGTGGACGCTCGCGCCCGGCAGGAGTGTTTCCAAGCCCATTCCCAACCACACAAGGAAAAGTGAATCGATTTACGCGCTGGCGGCGTTGCGTAAATGCCCGACCGCGATGTCGTAGGTGTTTCCAGCCGCGAGCCGTAACTGAATGTCGAAGCGATCCGTCAGCTCTGGTCGAGCGTGCTCGTCACTTTGGTGGATGATCACCCCGGCCGGCACCCGGAGGGCGAGCGCGGCGGCCAGCGCGGACCGTTCGCGTCCGCTCGGCCCCTCGATGAGCAGCAGCACCGGCGGTGTCTCCGGACTGCACCCAGGCTTCTGGGCCTTGATCGACGGGGTGTTGATCGACGGGGTGTCGATCGACGGGGTGTCGATCGACGGGGTGTTCGATCGACGGGGTGTCGATCGACGGGGTGCTGAGCGCGCGATCGACGGCTGCCAACACCTCCTCGACCTCGGCGGACCGGCTGAATCGGTAGACCCTCAGCTGCTCGGTCGTGTCGATGTCGAAATGACCGATGGCCGGCAGCGGCCAACGCAGCGCCGGCGGTTTCAGCCCCTCGACGAGCCGCCGAGCCGACTCGTGTCGGCCGGCCGTCGGCCCGGCCCGGTCGATCAGCTGTCCGGCGCCCGCCCGGCTGAGGGCCAACTGGAGCGGTTGCACCCGCCCCTCCGCATCGGTGGCCACCACCGCCGCGACGCCACGGTCGCGGAGCACCCGGTTCAGCACCGTGGCCGCCGCACCGGCCTCGGGAGCGTCACCCGGCAGCACCGCGATGGTGTCGGCCGCCCGAGCCAGGGCCGCCCTCACTCCGACCACCATGGCCGCCGCCGGTCCGCCCCCCGGCGGATCCTCGCGCACGAAACACACCGGGTGCGGCAGCGGTCGCTCGGGGCCGACGACCACGATCTCGGCGTCTCGGGACAGCCCGGTCACGACCTCCTCGAGCAGACGTCCACCGTTCAGCCGACCGGTCAGCTGGGCGTCGAGCTTGTCCATACCGAACCGCCGGGAGCTCCCGCCCGCCAGGACGACCGCGACGAACGTCATTCGCCGAGGGCGTCCCGCATGGGCACCAACTTGGCGTTGGACTCGGCCAACTCGGCTCCGGGATCGGACCCGGCCACTATGCCGCAACCGGCGTACAAGCGGATCTGCCGCGGATCGGTGTCGTCGATCTGTCCGCAGCGCAGAGCCAGGCCCCACTCCCCGGCTCCACTGGCGTCGATCCAGCCGACCGGACCGGCATAGCGTCCGCGGTCGAGGTGCTCAAGCTCGGCGATCACCGCCTTGGCTTGCGTGGTGGGCGTACCGCAGACGGCCGCACTCGGATGCAGCGCCGCCGCCAACCCCAACGACGTCGCGTCCGCGGCGGCCACGGCCGTGACGTCGGTGGCGAGGTGCAACACGTTGGGTAGTTCCAGCACGTACGGAGCGTCGGGGACATTCATCCCGGAGCAGAACGGAGACAACGCATCCGCCACCGACTGCACCGCATACTCGTGCTCCTCCAGGTCCTTACTCGAACGAGCCAACGCCGCGGCCAGCGCCAGATCACGCTCGTTGTGCCCCGACCGGCGGATGGTGCCGGCCAGCACGCGAGAGGTGGCCAGGCCCGCCTCTTGGCGCAGCAGCATTTCGGGTGTGGCCCCCACCAAGCCGTCGATCTGGTAGATCCAACACCTCCCGTAACGCTCGGCCAACCGCGCCACGAGCCAGCGCGGATCGATCTCGTTCGCGGCGGTCGCCAGCAGATCGCGGGCCAACACCACCTTGTCGAATTCGCCGGCCCCGATCCTCGACACCGCCTCGGCGACGGCCCCTTCCCACTCCGGCCCGGTCAGGGCGCCGTCCGCGAAGGCGACGCCTCGCGGGGGTCTGGCGGGGAGGGCCGCGGCCTCCACCGGATCGTGCCGAAACCGAGTGCCGATCTGCGTCATCCAGGAGCGGCCGTGCCGGCGGCCGATGACGGTCTGCGGTACGACCAGTGCCGACGACGCCGCCGAGTTGTCCGGGTCGAAGACGAAGCTGCCGAAGGCCATGAACCCGGCGCCGGCCGGTGATTCCGCGAAGTCGCTGACCGCTACTACCTGGGCGACGAGTTCGCTCCACCATGCTTCGGCCTCGGCCAGGGTGCCCGGCTTGTGCCGCACCACCTCACCCCAGCCGACCATGCCGTCACCGTTACGGATCCAGGCGAAGCCGTCGGCCCGCGGGAGCCAATCGGTCAGGATTCCGGGGTCGCCGATCTCGACCGTCCGCGCATACAGCCGCGGCGGCGCGAGGTCGGCGGGGGTCACGCACCCGAGCGTATCCGCTGATCACCGCCGTCAGACTGGACGAGAACGTGGTGTCCGGCACACTTGCACAGCCCGAACGATCAGCGCTTGCGCTGTTTGGCCAGCGCCGCGTCCGCCTCCCGCTGCTTGCGTTCGGCCGCCAGCTGGCGTTGCTGCTCGGCCTGTCGGGCCCGCAACGTCTCCGCGTCCATCGAGTTGAGCAGCACCAGAGCCACGATCGCGGCCAGCGCCAGCGACCAGATCGGTGAGAACCCGAGCAACATCGGTGCGGTGACGATCAGACAGACGTCGAAGCCGCGGAACAGGTTGGTCATCAGCCCCGGCGGGAAAGCGCCTGCCTGGGTTGCCACCATCGGAGCCCCGAAGTCCACTCCCTTGGCCTGGGTCCAGCGGACCGCGCCGAGTAGTCCGGCGGCGGCTGTCGCGGTCGACATGAGGGCCGCCTCGAACGCGTCCCGCTGCACCGCCCCCTCACCGAAGCCGAGATAGGCCGGCGTCGTGAACACGGCCCAGATGGCCACCACCGCTGCGGGAACGGCGACCGAAGCCAACTTGATTTGTGACAGCGAAAACGGCAGACAGCGGGCGAGTCCGCCGGTCCGGGTCAACACCCTCAACCCCCCCAGCATGCCGATGGTCGCCACGAACAGCGTCAGGCCGGCGAGCACCGGGGTCAGCGTGGACATGCCGAGCGCGTCAGCGGCGTACGGGACGATGACGGAACCGCCCACCAGCAACAGCGGCTGCGGATGTCGCCGCAATCGCTGCCATTCGCGCCACACGAGCGCTCCCCGGCCCGTGCCGCGGCCGCGTTGCGGGCGGACGTGACCGATCTCCATGGCCCGGCGCTCCACCACGATGTCGCGAGCCAGACCGATGTCGAGGGCGAAGAACGCACCGGAGATGCCCCGGACCAGCGCTCCACCACTGGTCAACCGCACTCGGCGAATGCGCCCCAACCGGCTGATGGCCAAGAACAGACTGACCGCCAACACGGCGGTGGCGAAGGCGATGACCACAGCGCCGAGCTCGACTCCGAACTCGGCCGACAGGCCGAGCCTGAACCAGCCGGCCGCCACCCCGATGACGCCGACCAGGGCCGCGACCCCGAACAACGAGAAGACGAAGCCCGCCACCTGGGTCAGGAGGTGCTTCTCCCTCCCCTGCTGAGCTGCGCTGAACGCCACCGCAGCGGCCCCGGAAAGCCCGGTGGCCCCCGCCCAGACGGCGACCGCGAGCACGCTCGAACCGGTCAGGGCGGAGACCAGCGCGCCGATCACTCCGCCGCCCACCAGGGCGATGACCAACCCCGCCGCCAGCCGAGGCCCGAGCAGCCGCGACCGGTTCACCGGCGCGTCCAGCAGCCAGAAGCCCTCCGCCGCCGAAGCCAGGATCGGACCGAACAGCCGACTCGCCGCCAGGGTGACCGCCACGGCCAGTGCGAACGCCGCCCACGGCAGCACCGCACGAGCGGATAGGCAGGTCCCGCTGGTGCATTTCGACATGGTGCCTTGTGCCTTGAGCACCACGTTGATGACCATCGCACCGATCATCAGCGCGGCGATCACGGCGATGTAGGCGTCGTGAAAGGCCTCCCAGAGCGACTTCGTCGCCCGACCACGGCGCCAGTCCTTGATGAGCAGCTGGAGGTCGCGCATGCGGGCTGGCGGTAGCGGCCGGCTGTCCTGCTCGTACGCCGGGCCGGCGTCGACGCTGCTCATCCTCGGGGGGCACCCAACTCGACCACGCGGGTCGCCACGGATTCCACCAACGCTGGTTCGTGACTGGCGAAGACGATGGCGAGCCCGGCCACCCGTTCGGACTTCAACCGGGTCGCCAGCCAGCTGACTCCTTCGGTGTCCAGCCGCTGCTCCGGCTCGTCCATGATCAACAACTTGCGAGGGCGGACAAAGGCGGTGGCCAACGCCAGCCGACGCCGCTGACCCGAGGAGAGTGTGCCGGGAAGCTGGCCGGACTGGGGCACCAGTTGCACCTCTTCCAGGATGGCGTCCACCATCTCGTCGGGATCCTCCTGGCCGTGGGCCCGGGCCAGCAGATCCAGGTGCTCCACGACGCTCAGGTCGGGGAAGAAGTCCAGGTCGTCGATCACCGTGGCGACGTCGCGACGAATCTCCGGCGCGGTCTCCGCCATGGGTGTGCCGCAGACCTCGACCGAGCCGTCGTCGGGCCGGTCCGCCCCCACGAGGCAGCGCAGCAGGGTGGACTTGCCGGATCCGTTGCGCCCGGTGAGGGCGATGGCCTCACCCGTGCGTACCTCCAGATTGAACTTGTCGAAGATGGTGTTCTCCCCGAACGCCCGGCGAAGTCCGGACACCTTGAGAACGGTCGTGCGTTTGGCCATGGACTCGATTCTGCCTGGTCGATCGGGTCGGGAGCACAACCGCGGATCCGTCAGGCGCTCGGGCCGACCAATCCAAGCCGGCGGACGCCACGAATAGCAGTCACGAGCAACGGTACAGATGCCGATCCTCAGGGGCAGTCCTCACAACTGTCTGAAGGAGCCCAGATGCACGCGACCTCCGCGGCGAACAGATGTGCGACCGTGAGCGCCGGATCGGCCGCCCACGTGGCACACCAAACCTGACGGCGAGCGGTACCGTATATGTCATCGATCAGTTCCTGTCGGCGAAGAGCGTGTCGCCCGATCCACCGAAGGCTCGAGGATGAATTCGACACCGGAGCGAGGAGCGTCGGCCTCTCGATCGCTTCGCCGTGTCGCGGGGGGTCCGAGCGAGCTGGCGGTCGGCCGGGACGTCGAAGCGGGCCGGCTGGCGCACCTGGTGACGCGCTCGGCGCGGGGTCACGAGGACGCCTTTTCCGAGCTGTACGACGCCACCTCGAGCTGCGTCTACGGCGTCATCCTGCGGGTGCTGCGCTCCCCCGACCTGGCCGCGGAAGTGACCCAGGAGGTTTACCTCGAGATCTGGCGGCACGCTGCTCGCTACGCCGAGGAGCGCGGGACGGTGCTCGCCTGGATGACCACGGTCGCGCATCGCCGGGCGGTGGACCGGGTGCGGACCGAGAGCAGCGACAGCGTCCGGGACCAGCGCTATGCCGGTCTGAACACTCCACCGGAAGTCGACCGGGTCTGGGACGATCTGGCCCAGCGGATCGATGTCGAACGCGTCCGCAAGGCGATGGCGTCCCTCACCGAGATCCAACGCGAAGCCCTCACCTTGGCCTACTTCGGTGGCTACACCCAGGCTCAGGTCGCGGCACTCCTCAAACTCCCACTTGGCACGGTCAAGACACGCATCAGGGACGGCCTCATCGGCCTTCGCGATGCGCTGGGAGTTGAGAATGAATGATGTGCACAGCGCCGTTGGATCTTATGTCGCTGACGCGCTGGAGCTATCCGAACGGGCCGAATTCGAGGCCCACCTGTCGTACTGCGACAGCTGCCGGCAAGAGGTTGCCGAGTTCGACGAGACCACGGCCGAACTGACCCGACTGGTGGCGACGCCGCCGCCGACCGCGTTGCGGGAGCGGGTGCTGGCCAGCATCCGTGAGGTGCGGCCGCTGCCGCCCGAGGAATTGGACGACCCACCCGCCCAGAAGCCCATCCCGCTGACGGCCATGCGACCGGCGAGCATGCGACTGAGTGAACCGAACCGGCGCTTCGGCGTCGGCAAGGACTCGCCCGACTGGGATGATCCGGTCGAGGATCAGGCCGAGCGGCGGCAGTGGCGGCGCACCCGCGTGCTGACGGCGGCCGTGGCCGCGGCCATGGTCGTCGCGCTCGCCCTCGGTGGCTGGGTCTACAACCTGGTGCAACAGCAAGACGCCCTCGTCGCCGCCCGTCAGGCGGAGAGCGCAGCCCGTCAGCGCGAACGCGACCTGCTGAGCGCGCCGGACGCCCAGGTCGTCATCGAGAGCGTGCAGGGCGCCCGCTACTCCTTCGTGGTCTCCCAGCAGCGCAACGAGGCCCTCTTCCTCGGCACCAACCTCCCAGATCCCGGATCCGGCAAGGCGTATCAACTGTGGACCATGGCCGGCGAGACCGTGATGCCCGATGACATGGTGCGCGGGCACGGAAAGACTCAGAAATGGTTCTCCGGACCGGTGGACTCGGCAACCAAGCTAGCCGTGAGCGTCGAGCCGGCCACCGGATCGAAAGCGCCGACCGACATCAAAGCGGTCGCCACTCTCTAGCTGCCTCACCGGTCGATGCTGGCTTCGATCTTCGCGTCTTGCTCGGCGTCCAGGATCCGCGCCTCCGCCGCGCTGATTCCGTCGGTCGGGTTCACCTGCGGACCGAACTTGGCCCGGGCGGCGGAATTCCTCAGGATGATCCGCGGCGGCATCTTGCGCATCCGGGGGGCGTACTTCCCGGCGATGTAGCTGAAGTTACGGCTGTAGGCGTTGTAGATCCCGTTGTCCCGGACCCGCAACATCAGCTCGTCGTTCAGTCGCGTGCCGGTGGAGGTGAAGTTCTGCGAACCGGTGTAAACCACCTTCACGTTGCCCTTGCCGAACCAGCGGCCGTTGACGATCACGGCCTTGTGATGGACGTACAGCTCGCCGAAATCATTGCGGTTCCGGTCGACCCAGGCGTTGTACACCGGGATCTGACCGTACTTGGTCTTCTTGATCAACTGTTGGATGATGGCGCGACTGGCCCGCCCCTGGTTCAAGATCACATCGACCTTGCAGCCCTGGTTCTTCAGCGTCCAGGCCCGCTTGGCGATGTCCATCCGGGCCGTCGTCCAGCCCCACATGGCGATCCGCACCACGGTACGTCCGCCGCTCCCGTAACCCTTGGAGACCCTGCGACAGGACACGTGGTTGAGCACATCGAGGAGATTGACCGTCTGAACGCCCGCCTTCGCCTTCCGCGGGAAGAAGTACAGCTTGTACTTCCCACTACCGATGGGCTTACGCGTGTCGTAGTAGTTCAGGTTCTGCTTGTCCTTCAGCATGTCCACGAAGTAACCGCGCAGCGACCTGTAGATCGTCGCGTTGCTCGCGATGGTGTGGATGTTGTTCCAGCTGTCTTCGGTGTTCACGTTGTGCGGATTGGCGGAGCTGATCATCGAGACGTTCGGCGTGTTGCCAACCCGAGAGAAGATGAAGAATTTCGAGTGGGAGACCGAGCCGGCTACCTGCGACATGCAGGATCGATAGCAACTGGCGACGAAGCTGCGGGCCTTCTTGTTCGTGCCCAGCCTCTGCTTGAGATACCGGATCTCGGGACTGCGTTCGCCGTCGTCGATGATGATCTGGACGTTGACGCCACGGAGGTGCGCCGCGTACAGACGCCGAGCCGTCGACGGCTTGTCGAACAAATACATAGCCATGCTAATGGATGAGCCCTTTGGTGCGCGCTCGATAGCCCGATTCAACTGGGTGATGATGGCGTTTTCCGCCGCCAGCGACCCTTTCGGATTGTTGAAGATCACCCCATCCCGGGGAGTCCAAGGCGCCGCGGACGCCGACGGCACCAAGAACACGCTGATCAGACCCACCGCGCACACTGCGGTGATCACCGAAGTCAGGAGTCGTTTCATCGGGTGGTCACCCTTCGTCACGGTGCCGGGGCACCTGTCGTCTCTGACGGTCTTCGAAGTTCCGGGGTAAGAGTGCCATACGTCGAGCCACAAAGTGGTGATCGCTCACAGCCGGACGTCGGCCAACACCATGTTGTGATCCGATGGCCGCGTCGTGTCGCCTTGCGTGAACTTGTTCTCCCACCGGGTGAACGCCTTGGCACCCTTGCCCATCACCACGTCCAGTCGAACACCGTTCTTGGTCTTCTTGAGATTCGTTCTCCAGTGGTTGACGGTCGGATAGAGATGGTTGATCGGGTTCGGGGCCGCCACACTGTCCTGATAGCCCTTGGACCGCAGATAGCGGTGGGGCGCATACCGGCTGCGGTCGGTCGACCAGGAATTGATGTCGCCACCGAAGACCACCGGGAGCCCGGCCCCGTTCAACCGGGCCAACCGAGAATCCACGGCCGCGGCCTGCCGGACCCGCAGCCGGCTGAACTTGGCGTCGTTCGCCTTGCTGCCGTGCCGGTTGTCGAGGTGGGCCGAGACGACCCAGAACTGGCGGCCGCTGCGACGGTCCCGGAACTGGGCGTAGGCGGCCGATCGGCGGTCGGATGCGGTGTCCCCGGCCGCCACGGGCAGATCGAAAGCGCAGGAGGAGTTGTAGTTCTTCTTGCCCGTCGTCTCCGGGCACCGACTCAGCAAAGCGATGCGGGACGCGTCGTAGAGGATGCGGGCTCCCTGGGTGCCGTGCTTGGTACCTGGGGCGATGTAGGAGGTCGACCGGACCAGCCGGTACTGGCCACCACCGAGTTGCTTGAGGCGCGCGGTGAGACTGGTGGTCTGACGGGCCGCGCCGTTGATCTTCGCCTTCTTACCGTCGGCCCGGCCCGGTCCGAGCTCCTGCAGCAGGACCACGCCCGGCCTACGGGACAGGATCTCCCGCGACACGTCCGAGACGCGGGCCAACCAGCTGCGCTTGTCCTTGGCCCGGGCGGTCCGCACGTTGAAGGTGGCGATGCGCACGTTGGCGATCTTGGCCGCCGTCGGCACTGCCGTCACGGTGGGAACAGGTCCGGCGGGAGTGGGAGCGGCGCGGGCGTCGGCCGGCATCAAGGAGATGCCGAGCGCGGTGGCGCCGAGGATGGCTGTCAGGCGGCGTCGGATCATGGGTCTCCTCCGGTAGGGCCCCGAAGATCGGGATTCTCGATTCCGGTCCTGCGTTCGGCGGGGCCCCCCTCCGCCAGTGCCGCCGACCATAACCCCAATTCCGCGACCGTGTCCATAACGTGACCGATTTCGGTCTCGGACTGGTCACGCGCTGGTCGCGGAATTGCTTCTGGACGATCGGTCCGGCCCGGACCGTCAGACGTAGCTGTCAGGCTTGGCGACGTGGTGGAGAAGCAGGAGTCCGAAGACGTTCCGGCCGGCGGCCGGGCGTCGTTGGCGAAGGGGCGGGCGGAAGTCGCGGCCATGTTCGACCGGGTCGCCAGCCGGTACGACGTGGCCAACGACGTGCTGTCGCTGGGCCAGGACCGCGCCTGGCGCCGGGCGGTCGTGGAAGCGGTCGAACCCCGGTCGGGGCAACGGGTGCTCGATCTGGCCGCGGGCACTGGGACGTCCAGCGAGCCGTTCGCGCGGGTCGGTTGTTTCGTGGCTCCCACCGACATCTCGCTGGGGATGTTGACCGTAGGCCAGCAGCGCCGGCCGGACCTTCCGTTCGTGGCCGGCGATGCGCTCCGGCTTCCGTACGCGGACGAGAGTTTCGACGCGGTGACGATGTCCTTCGGTCTGCGCAACACCTCCGATCCGCTCGCGGCCTGTGTCGAGCTGCGCCGAGTCACCCGGCCGGGCGGCCGTTTGGTGATCTGCGAATTCTCCACACCCACCTGGGCACCGTTCCGATTGCTGTACGGCAACTACCTGGTGGCGGCCATTCCCCGGATCGCCAACCTGGTCTCGTCGAACCCGGCCGCCTATGAGTATCTGGCCGAGTCGATCCAGGGGTGGCCCGATCAGCCGGGCTTGGCGGCGATGATCGGGGCGTCCGGCTGGCAGAGGGTGGAGTGGCGCAACCTGTCCGGCGGCATCGTCGCCCTCCACCGGGCACACGCATGATCGAGGTTGTCGGCCGGGCCCCGCGCACCGCGGTCCTGAGCTCCGCAGCCGCCCGAAGTTGCCCGGTGAAGACCCAGAATGCCTTCATGCCGCTGCTCGACCAGCCCGATCGTGAACCGGATCCCGGGACGGCTGCCCGTGAGGTGAGCCGGCTGGCGTTCCGGGCCGAGGTGCTGGACTCGTGCGCCGCCGCATTGGACGACACGATGGATCTGCGTCGTCTGGCGGACGAGCCGATCGAGGCGCGGGTCGAAGCCTGCCGCAACGCATTGCGAGCCGGGGCGTCGCTGATCATCGGCGGAACGCTGCCGGTGGACCTCACCGGGCGGCGGGTCGGGACACCGGACCTACTCGTCCGGGGAGCCGATCGAGACGATCGACCCGGCTACCACCCGGTGGTGGTCAAGTGGCACCGGATCATCAGTCCCAGCCGGCCTGAATCGGCCGACCTCGACCCGGAGGCCGGGTCGGGGCAGATGATCCCGTACTCCACCCTGGCTTCCCCGGCCCCGTGCCCCGACCGGCACGTGTCGGGATACGACCTGCGACTGGCGTACCGGGAAGCGGACTTCCTGCAACTGGCGCACTACGTGCGGATGCTGGAGGCGGCCGGGCACGACGCCTCGGGTCCGTCCTGGGGCGGAGTCGTCGGGACCGACCAGGTGCCCGAGGTCGGTCCCGCCCACTCGCCGGATGATCGGTTCATCGTCTGGGCGGATCTGGGCGAGCCTTCGGTGCGCTCCTTCTCGAGTTCGGATCCGCGCGGCTGGCAGCTCCGCTCGCTGCTGGACCGCTACGACGACGAGCACCGGTTCCGGATCGCCATTGCCCAGTCGGCCCGCCACCAGACCGGAAATCCGGGTGTCGACCCACCCCTGCTGGTCAGCCCCATCGTCAACCGCGAGTGCGCCAGCTGTCCGTGGTGGCAGGTGTGTCGACCTCAGCTCGACGACGACGATCTGAGTCTGCGCCTCGAGCGTGGGCCGCTGGGCGCCCGGGAGATCATCGCGCTGCGCGCGGCCGGGATCGTCACGGTGCACCAGCTGGCCGCAGCCGACCTCGACGAGCTGTTGGCCGCTTATCTACCCGAGGTCAGCCACTGCGCCGGCGCCGAGCGCCGGCTCCGCACCGCGGCCCGCCGGGCGAGGATGCTGGAGGCCGGCACCGCGTTCGAGCGGGAAACCTCCGGCCCGATCGAGGTGCCCGCCGCCGACCTCGAGATTGATTTCGATCTCGAGACGGCCGGAGACGGGCGGATCTACCTGTGGGGCTTCCGGGTACAGTCGGCGACCTCCCAGCCATACGTGCGACAGTTCTGCCGGTTCGCGGAACTCGACGACGACACCGAGGTGGAACTCGCCCGAGAGGCGTTGGACTGGCTTCGGGGCTCCGTGTCCCAAATCGCCGGGAAAGGTGGGTTTGGGGGTGCGCTGGTCTACCACTACAGCGGGTTCGAGGTTGCCATGCTCGAGGCGCTGGCCGCGCGCAGCGGTGACCCCCTGCTGAGGTGGGGAGCAGAACTGGCGAAGGGCCCTGGCTTCGTGGACATGCTGGAGGTGGTCAAGCCGCACTATTTCGGGGTGGCCGGTCTGGGACTCAAGTCGATCGCCCAGCACGCGGGGTTCCGGTGGCGCGACGCCGACCCCGGCGGGCTGAACTCGCAGCGGTGGTTCGACGAAGCCGTGCACGGGGACGCGGACCGGCGGGCGCTGGCCCGACGCCGGGTGCTGGAGTACAACGAGGACGACGTCATCGCCACGGGATGGCTCAGAGAGTGGCTGCGAGCCCAGTGATCTCGGCGTCGAGCGTGCGCCGATGGGCACGATCGACGGTCACCACGAGCACCTCGATGCCGCTCGGCGGTTCGGCGAGCGCACCGAGCAGGGTGTCGACGTCGGTGACCCGCTGCGTGCGGGCACCCAGCGCCGCGGCCACCTCGGTCAGGTCGAGATGATGGGGGGTGCCGAAGATCCGCTCGTACGCCCCCGAGTGCTCCGGCCGTCCGTGCTCCAGGGTGGCGAAGATGCTGCCGCCGTTGTCGTCGGCGACGATGATCCGGAGGGACGGCTGCGGCTCCGAGCGCCCGACGATCAGCCCGGTCAGATCGTGCAGGAACGTCTCGTCGCCCACGAGGGCGTGCACCGGCCGCTCGGTCACCGTCGCCACGCCGACGGCCGTGGAGAGGGTGCCGTCGATACCCGACAGTCCCCGGTTGGCGAAGACCTCCGGCGGGGCCGTCGAGATCGCAGCCAGATCGAGGTCGCGGATCGGCGACGACGAACCGGCCACGAGCGTGTCCGTCCCACCCAGCACTCCCCACAGAGCGGCGGCCAGGATCGGACCGGAAAGAAACGGCTGCCGAGCCAGCAAAGTGTCCAGAGCATCCCGTACCGCATCGTCGGCATCTCGCCAGCGGGCCAGCCAGTCGTCCTGGTGGGGTTCCAGGTCCACCGCGTCGACAACCTGATGGGCCCGCCGCCCAGGATCCAGCCATTCCGCCGCCTCCGCCACCACGATCAGTTCGACATCGGATCGGGCCAGCAGCCGCGACACCGGTCGGGACAGCGTCGGGTGTCCGAACATGACGACCCGCTCCACGTCGTCGCTGAGCGACGACCCGAGCAGCACTCGATGACTGCCGATGGCCGCCGCCCCGAACCGGGCGTTGCTCGACGGCTCGGCGAGCAGCGGGATGCCGGCCCGTGCCGCCTGCGCCGCCACCGACCGGCCGCGTTCCGGGCGGAGATCGCCGGCCACGATCACCGTCTGCGGACCCGCGTCCAGCGGCAGCGCCTCGGCGGCCGACGCGCGCGGAGCGACGACCAGTTCGCGAGCCGAGGGGGTCGGCTCGACGCCTGGCACCAACGGCTCGGAGAAGGCGACGTTGAGATGCACCGGGCCGGGCTGACCGTTGCGGGTGCCCGCGGCCAGAGCCAGCAGGCGGGCCAGTTCGAACTGCCACCAGGCCACGGCGTCCACCCCGAGGCCGGGATGATCGTCGATGCTGATCTCCCCCCGCACGGAGGGGGCGAAGATCCCTCGCTGGTTGGTGGTCTGATTGGCCCCGCTGAAGGTGGCGGTCCGGGGCCGGTCGGCGGTCACGGCGATCAGGGGCACCTGGCTGTGCCAGGCCTCCAACACCGCCGGATGCAGGTTGGCCGCAGCGGTTCCGGAGGTCGTCACCACCGGCACCGGAGTCTCCGAGGCCTTGGCCATGCCCAGCGCCAAGAAGCCGGCGGTGCGCTCGTCGATGCGTACGTGCAGCCGGAGCAGGCCGATCTTGTCCGCCTCGTACAACTCGTACGCCAACGGCGCGCTGCGCGAACCGGGTGCGAGGACGGCTTCGCGGACCCCCGCGGCGATCAGTTCGGCCACGATCACCGATGAACAACGGCTGGCCTCACCCACGAGACGTTGCCTCGTCGCTCCGATCGGCCAGTCGTCGGGTGTCCATGAGCCGAGCCTGCCAGAACCGCTCAACCTCATCGGTGGCGGCGCAGCGCCGCAGGGCCGCCGGGTCCGGAGTCCACGGGCCTACCTCGATGAATCCGTCCCGGGCCATCATCGGCGGGTCGACCACGTCGTCGGCCAGCAGGGCGGACGTGTTCAGGCCGCAGGCGTAGGGCAGGTCGGGCAACGCCGCGGCCAACGCTAACCCGCTCTGGAGTCCGACCGAGGTCTCCAGGGCGCTGGAGACCACCACCGGCAGCCCGATCCGTTCGGCGATCTCCAGGCACGCGCGGACCCCGCCCAAGGGCTGGACCTTGAGCACCGCGACGTCGGCCGCCTGTCTCTCGGCCACCAGGATGGGATCGGAGCCGCGGCGGATCGATTCGTCCGCCGCGATCAACACATCGACGTGCCCGTGGGCCAGGTTCCGGCGCAGGGCGGCCAGCTCATCGACCGTGGCGCAGGGCTGCTCCGCATACTCGAGCTCGAAGCGACTCATGCTCCGGATCGCGGTCTGCGCCCGGTCGAGGTCCCAGCCCCCGTTCGCATCGATCCGCAGTCGCCCGTCGGGCCCGAGGGCGGCCCGGACCGCCTCCAGACGGTCCAGATCGTCGCCGAGAACCTGACCCGGCTCGGCCACTTTGACCTTCGCGGTCCGGCAACCCGACTCGCGGACCAGTCGGTGCGCGACCTCGGGGGCGACCGCCGGGACGGTGCAGTTGACCGGGATCCGGGTGCGGATCGGCTCGGGCCAGCCCTGCTCCGCCGCCTCTTCCGCGGCCCGCCACCACGGCACCAGCTCCGGTCCGCCGTAGTCCAGGAACGGGCTCCACTCGGCCCAACCGACCGTCCCCCGCCACAACAAACCTTGCCGTTCGCTGAGTCCGCGGAAACGGAGCCGGAGTCCGATGGCGTAGGTGTGCATGGTGGGGACGTGCATGGTGGGCTCACCGTACCCAGCGGCGACCCGACTAGCCTGTCCGCGATGACCTCGCCCATCAAGCCGCCGACCGACGCGTCCGCACGAGCGGCGGAGCCGCTGGTGTGTCCCGAGACGCCCGCCGAGGTGCGCCGCGCCCTGACGTCGGCCCTGGCCGGCGGACCGGCGGTGGCGCCGCTGCCGCGCGACCCCCGGGAACGCGAGCAGGCCCTGGCCGTGCTGCAACCCGATCTCCCGCTGATCGAGACCGACGTCGCCGCCGTCGTCGCGACCTCAGGGTCGACGGGCCGTCCGAAGGGCGTGGTGTTGTCCCGGTCCGCGGTGATGGCCGCCGCCCAGGCCGCCCACGAGCGGCTCGGCGGACCCGGGAGTTGGATCCTGGCCTTGCCCGCGCACTATGTCGCGGGGCTGATGGTGCTGGCCCGGGCCGAGGTAGCCCGAACCGACGTGACCGTGGCGGACCCCAGCCTGCTGGATCTCGAGCAGGCGGCCGCCACCTTGTCCGGCCGCCGCTACCTGTCGCTGGTGCCCACCCAGCTGCTGCGGGCCTGCGACGATCCAAGAACAGGGCGAATTCTCGCCGCGTTGGACGGTGTGCTGGTCGGCGGGTCGGCCGTCGACCCGGCCCTACTCGACCGGGCCCGCGCGCTCGGGATCCCGGTGGTGACCAGCTACGGGATGTGCGAGACCTGCGGCGGATGTGTGTACGACGGGGTGCCGCTGTCCGGCGTGTCGGTCGAGCTGGATCCGGCGGGGCGGATCAGCCTCCGTGGCCCGATGGTCTTCTCCGGGTACCGGTTGGATCCCGAGTTGACCGCTACCAGCTTGCGGAAACGCACGTTCCGCACCTCCGACCACGGCCAGTGGGTCGGAGGGCGACTGCGGGTGACCGGCCGCCTCGACGACGTCGTGATCAGCGGCGGCCGCAACATCGACCTCGCCGAACTGGAACGACTGGCTCGATCGGCCGGTCACAGCGAGGTCGCGATGATCGGCGTACCCGACCAGGAGTGGGGGGTCACCGTCGTCGCGGTCAGCACCGGCTCCGAGTCCCTGGCCGACCTGCGGTCCCGCCTGGCCGCGGACCTTCCCGACTACGCCTTGCCGAAGCGCCTGATCCAGGTGCCGAGGCTGCCGTTCACCGCGGCCGGCAAGATCGACCGGCCCCGGCTGATCCGCGAGCTTTCGTCGTGAGTACCGGTGCCGCGCTTCGTCCGTCCGCTGGGCAGTGGTGGGCCGGCGCGCGACCCCGGACGCTGCCGGCCGCAGTGGCTCCCGTGCTGGCCGGATCGGGTGTCGCCTGGTTCTACGACGGATTCGTCGCCCCCCGGGCCGCCCTGGCCTTGGTGGTCAGCCTGGCCCTGCAGGTCGGGGTCAACTACGCCAACGACTACTCCGACGGCATCCGCGGCACAGACACAGATCGGGTCGGCCCGCTCCGATTGGTCGGCTCCGGCCTGGCCCGACCAGCCGCGGTACGGTCGGCGGCCTTCGGCTGCTTTGCGGTCGCCTCCCTTGCCGGCCTCGCGCTGGTGGTGCTCACGGGTTTCTGGTGGCTCCTCGGCGTCGGGGTCGCCTGCGTCCTGGCCGCCTGGTTCTACACCGGTGGGCGGCGCCCGTACGGATACCTCGGGCTCGGTGAGCTCTTCGTCTTCGTCTTCTTCGGGCTGGTCGCGGTCGGCGGCACGGTCTACGTCCAACTGGCTCGGCTGCCGATGGCCGGGCTCGTGACCGGGGTGGCCGTCGGGGCTCTCGCCTGCGCGCTCCTGGTGATCAACAATCTCCGGGATCTGGTCGGTGATGCGCGGGTCGGCAAGCGGACCCTCGCCACCAGGATCGGCGATCGCCGGACCCGGGTCACGTTTCTGCTCCTGGTGTCGCTCGCTTCGGCGATGGTCATCGTTCTCGCCGCGCTGACCAGCTGGTGGGCCCTGCTCGGGCTGATCGGGACCGCGGTGGCCGGACCCGCCGTACGGACGGTGCTCCAGGGTGCGAGCGGGCCGGCCCTGATCGGGGTATTGCAGACGACCGGTCTGGCGGAACTGCTGTGCGCGGTCGGAGTCGCCGCCGGGTTGGTCCTGGGCTGACGGACCTCCGGCCGGTGGGGTGAGTAATAATACTGATAGCGAAATAACGGTCAGCCGGGGAACCCGGCCGGCTCAGCAGAGTCCAGCGAGCCGGTGCGCAGAAAGTCCTCCAGGCGCTGCCGGTACGGGGCAGGATCCCAGCCGCGAGCTGACACCCATGCTTCGTCGTAATACGTCTGTGTGTAGCGCTGGCCCTCGTCGCAGATCAGCGACACCACCGCGCCCCGCGCTCCGACAGCCAGGAGTTCGCTGATCAGCTGGGCCGCTCCCCACATGTTGGTGCCGGTCGAGCCGCCGACCATCCGGTCGAGCCGGTCGGCGCACCAGCGCATGGCCGCGACCGAGGCGGCGTCCGGTACGGAGATCATTCGGTCCACGACGGCCGGCACAAAGCTGGGCTCGACCCGCGGACGTCCGATGCCCTCGATGGCCGACCCGCTGCCGGTGGCGGTCGGGTCGGCGTTCCGCCAGCCGGCAAAGAACGCCGAGTTCTCCGGATCGACGACGCAGAGTCGGGTCCGATAGGCGTGCAGCCGGATGTAGCGCCCGATGGTGGCGCTGGTGCCGCCGGTTCCGGCGCCGACGACGATCCAGTCCGGAACCGGGTGCGGTTCGCGGCGCAACTGGGTGAAGATCGATTCGGCGATGTTGTTGTTGCCCCGCCAGTCGGTCGCCCGCTCGGCGTAGGTGAATTGGTCGAGGTAATGCCCGCCGCAGTCCGCGGCGAGATCGGCGGCCACGGTGTAGATCGCTCGCGGGTCGTCCACCAGATGGCAGCGCCCGCCGTAGAACTCGATCAGGGCGCACTTCTGTTTGACCGTGGTGGCCGGCATCACCGCCACGAAGGGCAGGCCGAGCAGCCGGGCGAAGTACGCCTCACTCACCGCCGTCGAGCCGGAGGACGCCTCGACCAGGGTGGTTCCCTCGTCGATCCAGTTGTTGCACAGCCCGTACAGGACCAGCGATCGCGCCAGCCGGTGCTTCAGGCTGCCGGTCGGATGGACCGACTCGTCCTTCAGATACAGCCGGATCCCCCAGGACGGCGGCAGCGGGAAGACGTGCAGGTGGGTGTCCGCGCTCCGGTTCGCGTCGGCCTCGACCTGCTCAACCGCCCAGGCCTGCCAGTCCTGCCGCCGAGACCGCTCCGCACCTGAGGTCACCGGGCCATCATCGCGCCGGATGGCAGCGAAAGCGTGAGAATGACGGGATGGCGGCGGAATATGACCACACCGATGCTTTCCGCGGGGCGCGCTTCACCGAGGCCGAACTGGACCGGGTCGTCACGCGGTCACCCGCTCCCGGCTACCCCGACCAGGAACGCACCGTCGCCGGCTGTCTCCGCGTGGTCCTGGACGAGGAATGTGAGCACTACCGCCACGCGATGCGCGACCTGGCCGTGCTCGAGGCGCGATTGCCCAAGCAGACTCAGATGATGGGCGGGTGACCGGCCCGGGTCATCCGCCAGACGGTGCGCCAGCTGATGGGGCGTCGACGTCCCGCGGGTTCGGTCAGGCCGAGCCGATAGCCGCGAAGCGTCTCGGCCCAGGCCTCGCGACCGCGCAGCCGCGCGCCTGAGATCAGCATCCAGGCCAGGACATAGGCGATCCCGATCGGCACCGGCAGGTTGCGTCGGGCCAGCCACACCCGATTGCGCGCCTGGAACCGGTAGAACTCGGCGTGCCGAGTCGGCTGGATGGCGGGATGTTCGACCTCGAGTTCGCCGTCGTAGCGGACGCGCCAGCCGCCGTCCCACACGCGCCAGGCCAACTCGATGCCTTCGTGGGCGTACCAGAAGCGGTCGGGCCAGCCATCGGCGTAGTCGAACGCTCCTCGGCGGATCGCGACCGCCCCCTCCCACACCGACATGGCGGGACTGCTTCGCCCCGGATCGGACGCCCGCAACCTGGGCACCCAGCGGCGCGGCGTCTGCCGGCCCTCCGGATCGACGACCCGCGGCTGGATCAGACCGAGCTTGGGCTGGGCCCGGAACCGGTCGGCCATCGCCAGCAGGATTCCGTCGTCGCGAAGACACGCGTCATCGTCCAGGAAGAACAACAGATCGCCGCGGACCAGCGGCACTCCGGCGTTGCGGCCGGCCGGAATCCCCTGGTTCTCCGACAATGCGAGGGCCCGCACACCGGGGGGCAGGCCCTCCGGACGCCAGCCGTTCCCCACCACCACGATGTCGGCGTCCACGCCGCGCTGGGCCCGCAACGAGGCCAGCCCGCGCGCAAGATCGTCCGGTCGGCGGCCCTGGGTCAACAACACGACCCCGTACGAGGGCGTCACCACGCGAATCTCACCTGAGCCGGGACGACGCCAGCACGGCAGCCAGGTGGCCGATCACGGTCACCCCCGCGGCGATCACCAGCCCGACGAGCAGCACCTGCGTCGCCGCCGTCCCACCCACGAACAGGTCGACGACGGCCGCCGCCAAGATCAGGAACGACAGCTCGACGCCGTGGAACACGCGGTGGAACGGCACAAATCGGGCCACCCGACGAGCCGTGCGCAACAAACCGCCCGTCGGGACCCGGACCTCCTCGGCGTCACGCAGCATGCTCAGGCCCGCATAGTGCCGGGCCACGTGCACCAGATCGTTCTCCACCTTGTTCACGGCGACCAACAAACTCAACAGCAGACCCAACGCCAACCAGAAGCTGTACGGATCCACGCCGCCGGCCGCGCGGACGCCCAGTGCGGCCGCGATCCCGCACTCGGCGACATAGTGCCCGATCCGGTCCAGATACACCCCGCGCGGCGACGACGTCCCCCGCCACCGGGCCACCTCGCCGTCGCAGCAGTCCAGCAGCATCTGCAGCTGGACGGCCACCACGACCAGGACCGCGCCCGCCAGGGTCGGCCAGGCCGTGGCCACCGCGGCACCGGCCGCCGCCGCGATCATCAACCAGGTGACGCCGTTGGCCGAGAAGCCGAGTTTGAGCAGGATCCGCGTGAGATAAGGGGAGATGTCGCGCAGGTAGACCGACGCGACCCAGTGCTCCGAACCGGCTCGGGTGCGCACGCTCGCCGGTTGGGTGACCGCACGGAGTTCGGCGATCGAGGGCTGGGCCGGGCGGGACGACTCTGCTTCCTTCACTGCCGTCAACGCGTCATCCGGTGCACGCGATGTGTTGGCTCGAGGGTCACCGGGTCAGCCTAACGGGCGCGCTGGCCTTCCCTTGGTGCCGCGCATAGTCTTTGCCCATGATGCGGTATCTGCCGATCATCATCGTGGCTCTCTTGATGATCTATTGCGTGGTGGAGGTCGCTCAAGCTCCGCCCTACGCCGTTCGGAGGATGCCGCGCTGGCTCTGGGCCACCGCGATCATCTGCCTGCCCCTGATCGGTGCGGTCTGCTGGCTCCTCCTCGGCCGCCCCAACGCCGAATCGCTGGGCACGAAGAAGAAACCGGGCGGGCGACCGAAGGCACCCGACGACGACGCGGACTTCCTCCGCGGACTCTAGCGGTCTCGCTCGTTTGCTACCGGCGGACGATGTCCAGCACCGCGTCGGTGAATCGGCGGGTGCTGGCCCGATCGGCAACCTCGCCGAAGTAGTACCGGCGCAATTCGGCCAGACCGGGCGAGCCCTGCGGATCCCCGAGACCGGCCGCCTGCAGGCGTTCGAGCACCTCACCCGCCGCGGCCGGCGCCAACAGCGGGAGCTGGTCCAGCAGGGGTGAGGCCGGTCGGTGTGCGGTCGGCGACGGCTCCGTGACCACCAGGGGTTTGCCGGTCGCCAACCAGTCGTACGCCACGGCGGACACGTCGGTGACACAGGCGTCCGCGAACCTCCAGGCCCAGCCGTACTCCCCGCGGTCGATCCAGTGCCGGTCTCCCGCCCGCTCGAGCCGGCGCCGGATGGCTCGGTCCGCCGCCGAATGCGCAGCGGAGGCGGCTCCGATCCGGGGATGGGGCCGATAGATGACCCGTACCGTGGGGTCGGCCAGCAGCGCGTCGATCAGCGCCGGCCCATGACTGACCAGTGACCCGTACGCGATGCTCGGACGATCGCCTTCCCAGGTCGGTGCGTAGAAGACCCGCCGATCATCACCGGCGGGCCAGGGCGGCGCCCCCGGATAGTCGTAATCCAGCTGCGGGCGACCGATCAGCCGAGTGCGCTGCTCGACGTCGAACCCGCGCAGGGCGGCCAGCCGATCGCGACCCGCCTGCCCGCCGACCAGGGTGAGGTCGTAGGCCTTGTGCTGGTTGGAGACGCTGCCGCCCTTGTCGGACTCGCCGTGACCGATCTGCACGTGCACCGGAGCGCCGAAGCGCAGCATTCGGAAGTTCGGCTCGACCTGGTTGACGTACAGCACGACCCGGACGTCACGACTCGACACCAGCTCTTCCAGCGCCGCGCTGCTCCGGGTGTACGTCACGGGCAGTCGGCTCAGGGCCTGCAGGGCCGTCCCCGTGTCCGGCCGGTCGACGACGACGAACAACCCGATCCGGTCGGCCAGCTCTTCCAACGGCCGCCGCCACTGGGCGAACTGGTAGACATTGCCCGGGTCGGTGGCGAAGAACAGGACCACCCCGGCCGTCGGCAGCGACGCCAGCGGGGTCGCACCCCGGGCGAAGCGCGGCGCGACGAGGGTGTTCCGCACCCGAGCGGCCAATTGACCGATGCGAGCGGGGAGCGGGCTCGGCATTCAGGTGGACCGCAGCGCCAAGGCGTCGAGCGCCGAGGAGGCGATCTCCTCCGGCGTCCCATCGATGGACACCACCGTTCCGTCCTCGTCCGGCTGCAACTCCTCCAAGGTGGCCAGCTGCGAGTCGAGCAGCGTGAGCGGCATGAAGTGGCCCTGCCTGGCCCCCATCCGTTTCGCCAGAAGTTCGCGCGAACCGTGTAAATGGACGAACCGTACCCGCGCGTCAGCCTCGCGCAGCACGTCCCGGTAGCTCCGCCGCAAGGCCGAGCAGGTCAGGACCACATCGGTTTCGGCCGCGGAGATCCAGTCGCTGATGCTTCGCAGCCAGGGCAACCGATCGGCGTCGGTCAAGGGCGTTCCGGCGCGCATCTTGGCCACGTTGGCGGGAGAGTGAAAGTCGTCGGCATCGACGCACGGCCAGCCGAGGCGGGCGCCGATCGTCTGGGCGAGCGTGGACTTGCCGCTTCCGGCCACGCCCATCACGACAATGGCCGTCTTCCCCATCATCAGGCCGGGGTCTGGTCGGCCTTCTCCGCCGGCTCGGGCGGCAGGACGTCGGCCGGAGCGTCCTTGTCGATCCTGAGCTGGCTGCGGTCGCCACTCCATTCGACGTGGTACGTCCCGTGGGTGTCGACCCGCCGGTAGGTGTGCGCACCGAAGAAGTCCCGTTGGCCCTGGATCAAGGCCGCGGGCAACCGTTCCGCCCGAATCCCGTCGTAATAGGCCAGGGACGACGAGAAGGCCGGGGTCGGAATGCCGTTGCGGGCGGCCCCAGCCACGATCCGGCGCCAGGCGCTCAAACTGTTGCCGACCGCATCGGCGAAGTAGTCATCGGCGATCAGCAGCGGGAGTTGAGGATTGCGCTCGTACGCCTCAGTGATCCGGTTCAGGAACCGGGCTCGGATGATGCAACCGCCGCGCCAGATTCGCGCCATGGCGCCACGGTCGATGTTCCAGCCGTATTCGGCGCTGGCGGCCGCGATCTGGTCGAAGCCCTGCGAGTAGGCGACGACCTTCGACGCGTACAGCGCCTGCCGCACGTCCTCCACGAATGCGTCCCGGTCGCTTACCTGCCACTCCTCGGCGTTGGCCGGCAATTTGGCCCGGGCCGCTTCGCGCTGGGGGACCGATCCGGACAATGCGCGGGCAAACGTGGCTTCGGCGATGCCGGTGATCGGCACGCCGAGGTCGAGTGCGTTCTGCACCGTCCAGCGGCCGGTTCCCTTCTGCTCAGCCTGGTCCAACACGATGTCCACGAATGCTTCGCCCGTCTCGGCGTCGACGTGGGCGAGCACATCGGCGGTGATCTCGATCAGGAACGATTCCAGGTCACCCTCGTTCCAGCCGCGGAAGATGTCGGCAATCTCGGCCGCACTCGCACCGGTTCCGTGTCTGATCAGGTCATAGGCCTCCGCGATCAGTTGCATGTCGGCGTATTCGATGCCGTTGTGCACCATTTTCACGAAATGGCCGGCTCCGTCAGGTCCGACGTAGGTGCAGCACGGCGTTCCCTCGACCTGGGCCGAGATGGACTCCAGGAGCGGACCCAGTGATTCGTAGGACTTCCTCGACCCACCCGGCATGATCGACGGCCCATTGAGGGCGCCTTCTTCGCCGCCGGAAACCCCTGAGCCGACGAAGTGCAGCCCCTTCTCCCGCAGGTCGTTCTCGCGTCGGATCGTGTCCGGGAAGTGGGCGTTGCCGGCGTCGATGATGATGTCGCCGTCCTCGAGCAGCGGCACCAACTCCTCGATGACCGCGTCGGTACTCGGGCCCGCTTTGACCATGATCAATACCCGCCGCGGCCGCTCGAGCGAGGCCACGAAGTCGGCCATCGATTCCGAGGGGACGAACTCTCCCTCGTGACCCGCCTCGGCCATCAGGGACTCGGTCTTGGCCCAGCTCCGATTGTGGATCGCGACCCGGTGCCCGTGACGAGCGAAGTTCCGGGCCAAGTTGCGGCCCATGACGGCCAGGCCCGTTACACCGATGTGCGCCAGTTCAGCCATTTCGGAAACTCCTCTTCCGGGTATGAGACGATCATTCCGCGAGCGGACCCTGCGTAAGTGGCCTCAGCGTATCGGGTGGGACGACAACGCTGATCCGGCTGCCGCTCCGGTGCGACGGGGACGCCGACGATGGAGGACGGGCATGCTTCAGGCCCTAGGCATCAGTGCCGAGGCGGAGGCCGTCTATGTGGTGCTTGCCCGCACCGAGACCGCCAGCGTCGGTGAACTCGCCCGCGTCGCGAACGGCTACGACGTCGTCAAGCTCCGCACCCAACTGGAGACTCTCCGAGATCTGGGACTGGCCGCGGAGGCCGGCGGCGGACGCTGGCAGGCGTTGCCGCTCCTGGACGCCGTCCACTCACTGCGGGCGCAACGACTCTCCGAATTGGACTCCGCCAGCGTGGCCGCCGAGTCGCTGCAGAACCGGTTGCTCGACTCCACCCAGACCAAACAACAGGACAACATCACGGTCCTGGTCGGCCGGGAGGCCATCGTCGAGGCGCGCAACGACATCTGCGACGAAGCGAAGAAGGAGATCTGCACCTTCGACAAGCCGCCCTACGTGCAGGCCCGGCCCAACGCGACCCCGGAGACGCTGCGCGCCAGCTCTCCGGAGTGGCAAGCCTTGGAGCGCGGACTGAGCCTGCGCTGCATCTACCATCCCGGCTTCGACGCCGATCGGCTCTCGGAGCTGGCGCTGTTCGCCGCTCGAGGTGAGCAGTCGCGAACCGCCCCGGTGCCGATGAAGATGTTCCTGATCGATCGGCAGGTCGCGCTGATCCCCTCGATGCGTTCCTACGCCCCCGGGCACGAACTGCGGGCGTCGATCGTCCGGCACCCGCAGCTGGTCGAGGCGCTGCAGTGGCTGTTCGAGGCGGTGTGGGATGCGTCGGTCCCGATCATCACCTCCGGGTTCTCCGACACCGATCCTCGCCGGCAGATGCTCATCGCCTTGCTGATGACCGGCTCGACCGACAGCGCCATTGCCAGCCAGCTCGGGATCAACGTGCGGTCGGTCCGGCGGTGGATCTCGGAGCTGATGGACGAACTGGGGGTCACGACCCGGCTGCAGCTCGGAGCGGCGCTGGTGCGCTCGGACACTCTGCGCGGCTCGCGCGCCCCCGGTCTCGAGGCCCAGTAGAAAGACGCCTGGTCCGAGAACGAGCCTGGTCCGAGAAAGAGCCACGCCCGCGGTCCAGGGGAAGGACCGCGGGCGTCGCCCAGGGGGAGAACTCCGTGCCGGCCTCGGGGGAAGCTCGGCACGGACGCCGGTGCCACCGGTGCTCACATCACCGGTGCACCTCCGGGATCGTCAGGTCATCCCGGCTTCCTTGCGGAAGTCTTCTGTTGTCACCTGCCTGACCAGGAAGGAGTTGTCTAGAGGCCGTTGGCCAGCCCGTTCGCTAATCCGTTCGCCAAGCCATTGGCGAGCCCGTTGGCTCCACCAGAGCCGAGGCCGATGCTCTCGATGTTCTCGACGTCATAGCCGTAGCCGTTCGTCGAACTCGAGCCGGAGGCGTCAGCTGGCACGGAAGCCAGAACTCCGGCAGTGACGACGCCCGCGAGCACAGCACTCCCCAATCGCTGAGCCCACCGCCGCCGCGTGGACGGTCGATGCATGAGTTTCCTTCCCTGTCCCCACCGCGTTCCCAGGCGCGGCGACGAACCCCTGACGTTATGAGAGGCAACTTACCCAGAGACCGCAGCCGGGTCACGCCAGAACGGTGTCCGGTATATGACATGTCATAAAGCGGACATGCCAAGATGGCGTCGGGTGCCCACCCCACGCCTGACTCCCCCCCGGGTTGGCCGCTTCGAGCACGTCGAGATTCCGCTTGCGTGGCTCCTGCCGGCCTGTTGAACAGCGTTGCGTGCCTGGTAGCTGCGGTCAAGTACCTCGTACGGTGTCTGAGCAACCGACGGCCCCCGAGGAGATATCCGTGACGTGTTCCTTCGTTCCCCCGTACCTGCTCCGTCAACTCGCCTCCGGGCGCCAAGGCGGCTCCGACGCGGCCGCCGAAACCCTGCGCCGGGATTACCAACTCCGCCTCCGCCGGGAGACCTCGACTACACCGCAACTCGCCGAGGTGGCGGCCACGGGGCGCCGGGTGATCCATGACGCCCAGAACGGGGAGGATCTGCCGGGGGTGGTGGCCCGCACCGACGACCAGCCGCCGACCGGCGACGTGGCCGTGGACGAGGCCCACACATCCTCCGGTCAGGTCTGGGACCTCTTCGCCAACACGTACGCGCGGGAATCGGTCGACGGCCGAGGCAGCACGATCTCGGTCACGGTGCACTACGGAACGAACTACGACAACGCCTTCTGGGACGGCGAGCGGCTCGTCTTCGGGGATGGTGACGGGGAAGTCTTCGACCGCTTCACCAAACCCTTCGATGTCATGGCGCACGAATTCACCCATGGCGTCGTGCAGTACACCGCCGGTCTGGTCTATTCCGGCCAGTCCGGCGCGCTGAACGAGAGCGTTGCCGATGTCTTTGCCGCCTTGACCAAGCAACAGGTGCAGGGCCAGACCGCCGAGCAGGCCGACTGGTTGATCGGTGTGGGGCTATTCCTCCCGGACGTCAACGCCACCGCCCTTCGGTCCATGCTCGAGCCGGGGACCGCCTACGACGATCCGCGGATCGGGCAGGATCCGCAGGTCGGCTCGATGAGCGACTATGTCGAGACGACCGACGACAACGGGGGCGTACACATCAATTCCGGCATCCCGAACCGCGCCTTCGCGTTGGCCGCCCGGGCACTCGGCGGTAACAGCTGGGATCGGGCGGGCCGCATCTGGTATGACGCGCTCACCGCCGGGGAGGTGAACGCCGAAAGCGACTTCGCGACCTTCGCCTCAGCCACCGTCTCCTCGGCGACCCGGCTCTTTCCCGACGATGCTGAACCGTCCCGGCTCGTCGCCGAAGCTTGGGCGGAGGTGGGCCTCGCTCCTGGGTCGCCGCCGGTTGCGGTCCAGCAGGTGTCGGTGCGTCGCAGCGGCGGTTTCGCCGGCACCGTGCGGTCCGGGTCGGTGGATCTGCGCGCCGACCCGCGCGGCGCGGAGGTGCGCAGCCTGCTGGACCGGGTTGATCTTCGTTCGGTCGCGGAGCGGGCGACGACGCCGGACCGATTCGTCTACACGATCGCGTACGGCGAGGTCACGGTGACAGTGGGAGAACCATTGTCACCGGAACTCGCTCAGTTGGTGCAGATCGTCCTCGGCCGGCGGAGCCGACCGGCAGAGTGAGCGACGACTCAGACCAGTCGCATGATCACGATCACCAAAATGATGATCACCAGAACCCCGATGATGACGCCGATCAAGCCTCTGTTCACGACTACCTCCTAAGTGTTGGCTTCCGGTATCGATCAGCCAAGCAGATAACCCGACCGTTTACAGTGTAAACCTGGGCGCGTCGATCTGTCAGCGTTGGTCGACCGCTCACTCAGCGGGATCCGCCCAGACCCTGACGATCCGCCGTCAGGGCCGACTGTCGCTCCTCGCCCGCCGCGAAACGCGAAACGTGATCGAGCAGCACGGCGCGATAGTGCTGCAGTGCCGGCCGACGCTCGGCCGGAAGATCGTGCTCGAGGTCGGCCAGCAGGGCGGTGAGCCGTCGGCTGATCTGCGGTTGCTGCGCACCGAAGCCGATGATCTCGGCGAGGGCCAGGGCGCAGAAGTCGTCCCAGGTCGGCGCCGGGACGACCAGCGTGCCCGGGCCCCGCCGAAGGGCGACCGGACCCAGCGTCTGATGGGCCGCAATGCGCAGCACTCCTTCGATTTCGTCGATCGAGCGGACCGCGGTGGTCGGATCGTTGACCGCCGGCGACAGGGCCCGGATGGCGATGTCCACCAGCAACCGCAGGGCGTAGACCGGGTCATAGCGCAGCGACCGTTCGATATCGATGATCAAGCACGAGCTCAGACCGCGCGCCGAGACGGGGCTGGTTCCGGCGACGGAGCCGACCACCGCCCCGAATGCCACTGAGTCGCCGACGATCACGTCGAGCTGGATGTGGGCCCGATGTCGTTCGGCCAGGCGGAGCAGGCCGGCGGTGTCGACGGCGACCAGCTGTCCGGGAGATCCGAAGAAGTTGATCTCGGCGAGGTCATCGGGCGGCTCCGGGACCGGTGACAGCCTGGTCGAGGACCGGTTCTGGATGAGGAACGCGATACGCAGCTGTGACCTGGCCAGTCGTCCGATGTCGCTCAGCACCCGATCGACCCGGATCCGGCCGCCCACGGTGTGCAGCATGGCGACGAAGCCGATCAGACTCGCCAACAGCAAGATCACCGCGATCAGGACCGTGGTCTGCGGTTCGAAGTCGTCCCGCCCTTCCGACCCGACCTCGATCAGGCCGATGAAGCAGAAGGTGATCGTGAAGATGAACAGGGCCAGGACCCATTGGGTGAGCCGATTCCGCACCAGGAACGCCACCGTCCGGGGCGAGTACTGACTCGAACCGAACTGCAACACCAAGACGACGAACGAGAAGACAAGTCCGGTGAAGGTCACCATGCCGCCGCCGACGGCCGCCAGCAGGGCGGTCGCCGCCGCGCCCGACACGAATGGCTGGGTGCCCTCGGCGTACAGCCACTCATCGACCGAATCGGTGGTCATCTGGAACAACAGGGCGGCCAGCACGGCGGCCACCGGCAGGACCCACGAAGCCCGCCACCACCACAGCCGAAGCCGATGGAGGAAGAGGCGATTCACTCCGACTCCCATCGGCTCGGGATCTCCTGGCGCCTCACCCTAGCGCGGCACGCCCGGCTCATCCGGCTCGCCGGGAGCTCGTCAGGCCACCGCAGAATCGGTTGCTCAGCGGGATCCCCGGCACGGCGACGCCGGCCGGGGTGGCGACTCGGCTGAGCAGTGAAACACCCACCGCCCGGGTGCAGGGACTGACCCGGCTGCTGCCGGTCTGAACCAGGGCGAGGGCCTGCTGGAGTCCGCCTTTGACCACTACGAGCCCGTCCTCGGCACGGCGCCGACCCGCCCGCGTAACGATCATGATCCACTCAATCGGCGGGCGTGCCTGCAGCAGGTGAAGCGATGACGGGAACTCCCGGGGGTACCGCCCGCTGTGCCATGCTCGGGGCATGTCGGAGGAAGTCAGCGAAGCCGCCCGGATCGCTGAGGTCGGCGAAGCCATCACCCGAGAGGAACTGGCGCTCGCGGCGCGCAATCACGGCATGCCGCTCGAGGCCATGCGGTACGACGTGACCCCTGGCGGGCTCCACTATCTCCTGACCCACTACGACATTCCCGTCCTCGATCCGGGCACGTGGCGGCTTCGGGTGGCCGGCGAGGTGCGCCGGCCGCTCGAGCTCGACCTCGCGGCCCTACGCGCGCTGCCGGCCGAGACCATTCGGGTGACCATGGAGTGCGCCGGGAACGGGCGCGCCAACCTCGAGCCCCGGCCGATCAGTCAGCCTTGGCTGGTCGAGGCGGTCGGTACGGCCGACTGGACCGGAACCCCGCTCCACGCAGTGCTGGAAGCGGCCGGGGCCGATCCGTCAGCGGTCGACGTGGTCTTCACGGGGGCCGATCATGGGATCGAGCGAGGCGTGGAACAGGACTTTCAACGCAGCCTCCCGCTCGGGGCCGCCTTGGAACCGGAGGTCCTGCTCGCGTACGCGATGAACGGGGCGGACCTGCCGCCGCAGCACGGTTACCCGCTGCGGTTGATCGTCCCGGGCTGGTACGGGATGGCCCACGTGAAGTGGCTCACCCGCATCGACGTCAGCAGCACGACCTTCGACGGATTCCAGCAGTCAGTCGCCTATCGCCTTCGGCAGTTTCGCCACGACGACGGCGTTCCGGTGACGCGCATCCGTCCGCGGGCTCTGGTGGTGCCGCCCGGATTCCCCGACTTCATGTCGCGGCGTCGGGTGGTCCGTCCAGGAGCCGTGACACTCGAGGGACGCGCCTGGTCGGGAGGGTCCCCGGTGGATCGGGTGGACGTCAGTGTCGACGACGGAACCCATTGGGCCGGGGCGTTGCTCGAGCCGATCGGACAGCACCCGTGGGCTTGGCGGCGCTGGACGTACGACTGGACGGCGCGCCCCGGTCAGCACCGGATCACGGCCCGCGCCGTCACCAGGGACGGCGAGGTACAGCCCGTCGATCCGGCCTGGAGCCGCGGCGGCTTCAGCAACAACGCCGCACAACGAATCGAGGTCGTCTGCCTCGACTAGAAATTCGGCTGACCCGCCGATGAGCAGCCGCTTCGCCGAGCTCGCCTGGAGCCGGACCCCGATCGGGGACGTGAGCCTCCGGCGGCGCGAGGACCCGGTCAGCGGGGTCACGCTGTTCGAGGTGAAGCTCGGCGATGACTTCCTCATGTCGAGCCTGTTCACCGTCGCCGAGGTCGAGCTCGGCCGCCGGGCCCTGGCCCGCTGTCCGGGAGCGGCGCTGGACGTCGCCATCGGTGGACTCGGGCTCGGCTACACCGCTGAGGCTGTGCTGTCCGATCCCCGGGTCCAGGAGTTGCTGGTGGTGGACGCACTCGAGCCGGTGATCGAGTGGCACCGGCGTGGTCTCGTCCCGCTCGGCCCGGTCCTCACCGCTGATCCTCGCTGTCGCCTGGTGCACGGCGACTTCTTCGCCCTGAACGACGACGCGGGCTTCGATCCCGAGCAGCCGGGCCGGCTCTTCGACGCCGTGATCGTGGACATCGACCACTCGCCCCGACATCGCCTCACGGGAAGCCCTGGCGTCGATTTCTACAGCACCGAGGGGGCAACGCGACTCGCCGGACACCTCGAACCCGGTGGTGTCTTCGCCCTGTGGTCGAACGACCCGCCCGACGACGGGTACCTCGATGTCCTGCGGATGGTCTTCGTCGACGTCGTGGCCGAAGTGGTCAGCTTCCCGAACCCGTGGCAGGACCGCGAAGCCACCAACACCCTCTATCTGGCGCACCGGCCTTGACCGGGCTGGAGTGTCAGAGAGTCAGGAATTCGCGTGGGGCCGTGGTCAGTGGGTTGGCAGAGGTGAGCTGCTCCGAGCAGCTGAGCCGGTACGCCGGCACCCTGGTGATCTTCGTGACGGGATTGATCTTGATGGCCGTCGTCGGCATCGGCGGGCCGGTCGCCCGGTGCAGTCCGGCAACCGACCGTGCTGCTTGATCCCGCGATGTTCGGGTATTCGCCTCCCACAACGTGCAACCAGGAAACCCCCGGTTGCCGAAGGACTTGATGACTCTTCGACGCACGTTCCCTCAGGAGGAAGCATGATCAAACAGCTGCACGACCTCGGGATCAAGAGCGAGTATGCCTACGTCGGCGGGTTCGCCTCGATCGCGTTGTCGTACATCTCGTACTTCGTCAGCCGGAAGAAGAAGGGTGACGACAAGGCCCAGTCGGATCGGTGGGGCATCTTCATCGGACACTGGGCGCCGACCTTCTTCAGCCTCGGCATCGCCCTCCGGTTGGAGGAGAAGAAGTAGGTCCAACGGAAGGGACGCGTCGCTAGAGTGGCCGGGTGGGTGGACAGCCCCCCGAGCGCTACGTGATCCCCGCCCGGGACGCCGAGGCCGCCAGCAGCCACGGCGCCCGGGTGGAGTTGCTGGACGACCGGATAGCGATCGTCGAAGTCTCCGGCCGGGATGCGTGGCGCGAGTTCGCGCAAGTCGTTGAGCCGGAGTGGATCGCGCCGGTGCAGGCCGACAGCCGGGGCCAGGAGTCCTATCCCACCGGTGAACTGACCGTTCGCTTCACCTCGCCGCCGACCGAAGCCCAGCTGCGCCAGATCAGTGCCGAGCTCGACCTGCGGATCGTCCGCCGCAACGACTACGTCGACACCCAGGTGGTCTTCGCCCCGGCTGGCCATGTCCGACGCGAGCGGTACCTTCCCACGATGAACGCCGAACTCGCGGCCAGGCCGTTCGTGGCTCGCTCCTGGTTGTCCACCCAGTCCCGCTACACCCGCAGTGGCGAGTGAGGGTGCACTACCTGGACCGCGAGGGCCGGCCCTGCGGACTGGATCTGGTGACCGAGGAGGCTCCTGGGCCACCGGGATTTCTGCGCTCCGCGCTGGGCGCTGAGCTCAGCGTGCTGGAAACCACCGCTCGCGCCCACTTCGCGGCGGCCGCGCCGCGTCGGGAGCGTCGGCGGATGCCCAGCCTCCCGCTTCTCCGCGACACCGCCAGCGGCCGGCTGCGGACGGTGTATCGCGAGATCGTGGTCCGGTTCCGACCGGGTGTCGACACCGCCGTCCGGAGGTCGATCCTGCGCCGCGCCCAGCTGTCGATTCGACGAACCAACCAGTTCGTCGACCGGCAGTGCGTGCTCTACGACCCCCGACGCCGTCGCGTCGGTCTCGACCTCCTCGACGCCGCCAACGCTCTGGCCGAGCTCGCTGAGGTCAGTTTCGCGGTGCCCAACTTCGTCACCGAGTACCGACGCCCGACCTCGGCGATCCTGCCGGCCCAATGGCACCTGCGGAACGACGCAAGGGCCGCCGGTCAACGAGCCGGTGAGGACGTCAACGCCGTCGCGGCGTGGCAGATCACCCGTGGTCGGCCCTCGGTCGTCGTCGCGATCATCGATGACGGGGTGGACGTCGATCATCCGAACCTCAAGCCGCGCATCTGGCGCAACCCGGACGCGGCCGACCCGGACCGCCGCGGGCGGGACTTCTTCCTCTCCGACGACGATCCCGGCACGTTCGACCCGCGGCCCAAGATCTTCCAGTTCCCGTTCGACCTGACCGAGATCAACGACATCCACGGCACCGCGTGCGCGGGCGTGGTTGCGGCCACCGGTCGGGACGGCTGGGGCATCGCACCCCGCAGCCGGATCCTGCCGGTGAAGGTGTTCCACGCCGATCAGATGGCGTCCGACGAACGGGTGGCGGACGCCATCCGGTACTCCGCTACCAAGGCCGCCGTGCTGTCCTGCTCTTGGACAGGGGCGCAATCCCCAGACCTCGAGGAGGCGTTGATCGACGCCGGATCCCTCGGGCGGGGCGGAGCTGGTTCGCCCGTCTTCTGCGCCGCCGGCAACGACGCAGCCGCCAGCGTGGCCTTTCCGGCCTCCGACCCGAACGCCGTCGCGGTGGGGGCGTCGACCGATCAGGGCAAGCTCGCGACGTACTCCAACCGCGGACCGGAACTGTCGGTCGTGGCTCCGTCGGGCGGCGGGATCGAGGGAATTTACACCACGGATGTGGCGGCCGTGGGACGCGGCTACAACCCGGCGGCTCCACCGGGCGGGCTGCACACGCCGACCTTCTCCGGGACCTCCTCGGCCACCCCACTGGTCGCCGGTGTGGCCGCCCTGATCATTTCCGTCAACCCACGGCTGTCCGGATCGGAGGTCCGCGCCATCGTGGAGTCGACGGCGACCCGAATCGGACACGGGTACGACGCTCGCGGTCACAGTCCGCGGTTCGGTTTCGGTCGGGTGGACGCGGCCGCCGCCGTGCTCGAGGCCAAGAGGCGCCGCTGAGCCCCTGCCAGCGAACCCGCGTCAACGGGCCAGATAGCCACCGTCCACCGGGTAATACGCCCCGGTGACGAACGACGCGGCGTCGCTGGCCAACCAACCGACCAACTCCGCCACCTCCTGCGGTTGCCCCATCCGCTGTGGGGCGTGCTGTGCCGCCAGGAAGTCGATCGCGGGCTGACCCAGGTTCTGCTCCAACAAAGGAGTCAGGATGAATCCCGGGCCGACCGCATTGACCCGGATACCGTCCGCGGCATGCTCCCAGGCGGCCGCCTTGGTCATCCCGACCACCCCGTGCTTGGCGGCCACGTAGGCGCTGGCGGTCGCAAAGCCCACCTGGCCCAGAACCGAGGCCATGTTGATCACGGAGCCACCACCCCGACTCTTCATCGCGCGAATCGCGGCCCTTTGGGTGAAGAACACCCCGTCGAGGTTCACCGCGATGACCTTGTGCCAACCCTCGTCGCTGTAGTCGCCGGCCGGCTTCGCCTCACCGCCGATGCCGGCGTTACCCACCACGATGTCGACGCCGCCGCGTCCGGCCACCACCTCGGCCATCGCCGCATCGACCCGAGCGGAATCAGACACGTCGACCACCGCGGTCGTGATGGCCTGTCCGTAAGGCTCGAGTTCCGCAGCCGCCGCATCGAGAGAACTCTGGCCGAGATCCCACAGAGCCACCGCTGCTCCGGAGCGAGCGAGAACGTGGGCACAGGCCAGGCCGATCCCGGATGCGCCACCGGTGACGACCGCCACCTTGTCGTCCAACTGATAGTGAATCAACCCCGATCACCTCCTCCCCAATACTTACCGCAGCGCTCGCTGTCCCAGATGTGGGGCAGGAACCAGGTAGTGTCGGCGCCCGTAGTCGAGCGACGTCAGGATCGAATTCTCATGGCACGCGTGTACAACTTCAGCGCCGGCCCGGCCGCGCTGCCCGAGCCCGTCCTGCAACAGGCCGCCGCGGAGATGCTGGACTGGCACGGATCCGGCCAATCCGTCATGGAGATGAGTCATCGGGGACCGGAATTCAGCGCCATCGCCGAGGCCGCCGAGTTCGATCTGCGCGCGCTGCTCGAGATTCCCGACGACTACCGGGTGCTCTTCTTGCAGGGCGGGGCCTCGCTGCAGTTCGAGATGGTGCCGATGAATCTGCTCCGCGGCAAGTCGGTCGCGGACTACGTGAACACCGGGGAGTGGTCCAAGAAGGCGATCAAGGCCGCCGGTGGCTTCGCCACGGTCAACGTCGCCGCCAGCTCGGAGGACGACCACTTTCGCTCCGTTCCGGCCGCGGGAAGGTGGCGTTTGAGCGACGAGGCCGCGTACGTGCATTACACGGCGAACGAGACCATCGGTGGCGTCGAGTTCTCCTGGGTGCCGGAGACGGGCGAGGTGCCCCTGATCTGCGACATGTCCTCCAACATCTTGTCCCGACCGATCGACGTGGCCCGATACGCCCTGATCTACGCCGGGGCCCAAAAGAACATCGGACCGGCCGGACTCACCATCGTCATCGTGCGGGAGGACCTGATCGGGCTGGCGTCGGACGGGGTGCCGGCCATGCTCGACTACGCCACCCACGCCAAGGCCGCCTCGATGTACAACACCCCACCCACCTACGCCATCTACATCGCCGGACTGGTCTTCCAGCAGCTGCGACGGCACGGCGGCGTGGCCGCAGCCGAGCGACGCAATATGGCCAAGGCGGCGCTGCTGTACGACCTTCTCGACCACTCCGACTTCTACGCCAACCCGGTCGCGGTCACGGACCGGTCCCGGATGAACGTACCGTTCACGCTCGCCGACTCCGCATTGGACGCCGAATTCCTCGGCGGAGCCCGCGAGCGCGGGCTCATCCAGCTGAGGGGTCACCGCTCGGTGGGCGGCATGCGGGCGTCGCTCTACAACGCGATGCCGATCGAGGGCGTCCGAGCGCTCGTCGACTATCTGACCGCGTTCGCGGCGGCGAAAGGGTAGTGACCATGACGGAGAAGTTCCGGATCCAAGTCCTCAACCACATCTCGGCCGGTGGTCTCCAACGTCTGCCGTGGGACCAGTTCGCCGTGTCGGCGGACGCGCACCAACCACACGCTGTCCTGGTGCGGTCCGCCGATCTGCACGCCCGGGAGATTCCGTCGTCGGTGCTGGCCATCGGGCGCGCGGGCACCGGGGTGAACAACATCCCGGTCGCCGCCATGTCAGCCCGCGGCATCCCCGTCTTCAACGCCCCCGGCGCGAACGCCAACGCCGTAAAGGAACTGGTGCTGGCCGGCATGTTGCTGGCGGCCCGCAACCTCGATTCCGCATTGAAGTTCGTGGACACCCTGCCGTCGGACGACCCGGAGCTGGAGAGCAAGGTCGAGGCGGGCAAGAAGTCTTTCGGCGGCTACGAATTGGCCGGTCACACCCTCGGCGTGGTCGGCCTCGGCAAGGTCGGCTGCCTCGTCGCGGACGCGGCCATCAAGCTGGGCATGCACGTGATCGGCTACGACCCCGAGATCACCGTAGAGTCCGCCTGGAGCCTGCCGGCCACGGTCAAGAAGGCCGACAACCTGATTACGGTGCTGAAGAACAGCCAGTTCCTGACGCTGCACGTACCGCTGATCGACGCCACCCGGGGGATGATCGACGCCGCTGGGGTCGCCCAACTGAAGCCGGGTGCGGTGGTGCTCAACTTCTCCCGCGGTGGTGTGGTGGACGAGGCTGCGGTGGTCGAGGCCTTGGCCGACGGCCAGCTGTCACGGTACGTCTGCGACTTCCCCGGTCCGCACCTCAACGGGCGGCCCGGCGTGATCTTGCTGCCTCACCTGGGCGCCTCGACCCGGGAGGCGGAGGAGAACTGCGCGGTGATGGTGGCCGACCAGGTCCGCGACTACCTGGTCGACGGGACCATCCAGAACTCAGTGAACTTCCCGAACGTCGTCCTGCCGCGGGAGTCGCAGTGGCGGGTGGCCATTGCCAATGCCAACGTGCCGAACATGGTCGGCGGCATCTCGCACGAGATGGCGGAGGCCGGACTCAACATCGCCACCATGACCAACAAGTCGCGGGGGGACCTCGCCTACACCCTGGTCGACGTGGACAGTGATGTGCCGGACGCGGTGATCAAGGCCATCGCCGCGATCGACGGAGTACTGATGGTGCGCTACCTGCCCGTCACCTGAGATGGTGCCGCCTGCCGACCGCCGCAGTTGCGCGGCGCCCTGCTGCTAGTTTCGGCCGATGGACGGCTTCTTGATCGAACGCGCCGACGGCCGGGACGATGGCGAGGCCTGGACCGAGAACTACGAGGCCCTGCCGGGCGGTGCCGACATCTCGATCATCCTCGAATCCACGACCCGACCGGGAGTCGGTCCCCGGCTGCACCGCCATCCGTACGCGGAGACGTTTCTGATCCGCCGCGGCTCGGCCACCTTCACCGTAGGGACCGAGCAGTTCGACGGACACGCTGGACAAGTGCTGATCGTCCCCGCCGCAACTCCGCACAAGTTCTCGACCGGGCCCAACGGTTATGAGGCCGTGCACATCCATGCCAGCCCGCGCTTCGAGACCGAGTGGCTGGAGTGACCGAGGGGCCCTGACTTCGGACGACACAGGTAATGACAGACCCTCCCACCTTGCCCGAAACGCCCGTACGGTTTCGGGTGTGGTGAACCGGGACGAGGTGCGCGAGTTCCTGACTTCCCGGCGCGCCAAGATCACTCCGGATCTGGCCGGTCTGCCGGCCTACGGCGGCCACCGGAGGGTTCCCGGGCTGCGCCGCGAGGAGGTCGCGCTGCTCGCCGGCGTGAGCATCGACTACTACACGCGACTCGAGCGCGGCAATCTCGCCGGCGTTTCCGAGAGCGTGCTCGAGGCGCTCGGCGACGCCCTGCAACTCGACGAAGCCGAGCGGGCCCACCTGTACGACCTGGCCCGGGCCGCGAACGCAACCCCGCGCACCCGGCGGCGGCCTGCCCCGCAGCGCATCCGGTCGAGCGTGCAACAGACCCTGGACGCGATGATCGGGGTGCCGGCCTACGTACGCAACGGACGGCGGGACGTCCTCGCGGCGAACACGCTCGGTCACGCCCTCTACTCCGAGCTCTACGTGGACCCCGCACGGCCGGCCAACATCGCCCGCTTCGTTTTCCTCAGCCCGCGCGCCCGGATCTTCTTCGTGGACTGGGAGCGGGCCGCCAGCGACATCGTCGCCATCCTGCGGACCGAGGCCGGCCAGAACCCGTACGACCAGGCTCTCACCGAGCTCGTCGGAGAATTGTCGACCCGGAGCGAGGAGTTCCGCGCTCGCTGGGCGGCGCACCATGTTCGCTTCCATCGCACGGGGTACAAGGACATTCAGCATCCGATCGTCGGGCGTCTGCACCTGACCTTCGAGGCCCTGGAGCTCCCGGCGGATCCGGGACTCTCGCTCGTCGTCTACAGCGCCGAACCTGGTTCGGCCTCCGCCGACGGTCTCGCCATGCTGGCGAGTTGGGCGGCCAGCACCGACCAGCCCTTCGACCAGCTTGTCGAGAACAACTAGCACGTCACCCCCAACAGCTCGAACAGCTCGGCAACCGCCGACTTCACGACAACCGAAAGGACAGCCGCCATGCGCGGGACCATCCTGCATGCCCCCGGTGACATCCGACTCGAGGAGCGCGACGACCCGCGGATCCTCGAACCCACCGACGCGGTGGTCCGCGCGGTGGCGACCTGCGTGTGCGGCTCCGATCTGTGGCCCTACCGCGGTCTCGACAAGATTGACGGGCCCCGGCCGATCGGCCACGAGTACGTCGGCATCGTCGAGCAGACCGGAAGCGACGTCGCCGCGGTCAAGTCCGGAAATTTCGTCATCGGCGGCTTCCTGTACTCCGACAACACCTGCCCACACTGCCGGGCCGGTTTCCATTCCGCCTGCCAGAACGGCGGCGGCTACGACGGCTGCCAGGCCGAGCTCATCCGGGTCCCGTTGGCCGACGGCACCCTCGTCGCGACGCCCGACCAGCCGACCGACGACCTCGTGCCGAGCCTGCTGGCGCTCTCGGACGTGATGAGCACTGGCTGGCACGCGGCCGTCTCGGCCGGGGTGACACCGGGGATGACGGTGGCCGTGGTCGGGGACGGTGCGGTCGGTCTGAGCGGCGTGCTCGCCGCGACCCAGCTGGGCGCCGAGCGGGTGATCGCGATGAGCCGCCACCGCCCCCGGCAGGCCTTGGCCGAGGAATTCGGCGCCACCGAAATCGTGACCGAGCGCGGCGACGAGGGCATCGCCGCCATCCAGCGGCTCACCGACGGCGTGGGTGCGGACGCCGTCCTCGAATGCGTCGGGACCAGCGAAGCGATGCTCCAGGCGCTGCGCTCCGTACGTCCGGGTGGTCTGGTCGGCTGCGTCGGCGTGCCGCACGACGTCGAACTGCCGGTGCAGGAGATGTTCTTCGCCAACGTCGGTCTGCGGGGTGGCCCGGCTCCCGTGCGTGCGTATCTGCCCGACCTGCTGGATCGGGTCTGGAACCGGCGAATCGATCCGGGCAAGGTCTTCGATCTCGAGACGTCTCTCGAGGAGGTGGCCGACGCCTACCGTGCCATGGACGAGCGGAGGGCCATCAAGGCGTTGCTCCGCCCCTGACCCCGCCCACCGCACCAGGAAGGAAAAGCAGTCATGGAATACACCCGTCTCGGCAACTCGGGGCTCAAGGTCAGCCGCATTGCGCTCGGCTGCATGAGTTTCGGCGACAATTCGCGCGGCTTCAGCGAGTGGGCACTCGGCGAGGACGAAGCCCGGCCCTTCTTCCGGCAGGCGGTCGAGCTCGGCATCACCTTCTGGGACACCGCCAACGTCTACAGCTTCGGCAGCTCCGAGGAGATCGTCGGCCAGGCCATCAAGACGTTCAGCCGCCGGGAGGATGTCGTCCTGGCGACGAAGCTGCACTTCAAGATGCACGACGGGCCGGGGGGCTCGGGTCTGTCCCGCAAGGCGGTGATGGAACAGATCGACGCGTCCCTCACTCGCCTCGGCACCGACTACGTCGACCTCTACCAGATCCACCGCTTCGACCCGGACACGCCGATCGAGGAAACCATGGAGGCGCTGCACGACGTCGTCAAGGCGGGCAAGGCCCGATACCTGGGAGCCTCGTCGATGTGGGCCTGGCAGTTCGCCAAGATGCAGCACGCCGCCGACCTCGGCGGCTGGACCAGGTTCGTCTCCATGCAGGATCAGTACAACCTGATGATGCGGGAGGAGGAGCGCGAGATGTTCGGCCTGCTCGCCGACCAGGGCGTCGGCAGCATTCCCTACAGCCCGCTGGCCAAGGGTCGGCTCACCCGGCCCTGGGGTGAAAGCACCCAACGCTTCGATGTGGACCCGGTGGGGCGCCGCTTCGACATCGACGCCGACATCCCGATCGTCGAGGCGGTCCAGCGGGTCGCGGAGGCGCGCGGCGTGCCGATGGCGCACGTGGCCTTGGCGTGGGTGCTGCGCAACCCCGTGGTGTCCGCGCCGATCGTGGGCGCCACCAAGCCGCATCATCTCTCCGATGCCGTGGCGGCCCTCGACCTCGAGTTGACCGACGAGGAGGTGCTCAGCCTCGAGGAGCCGTACGCGCCGCATCTGCCGTCGGCCTTCTGACCGCGCGGAGTGAAACGCCTGCTGACGTCGTCGGCGGCGCTGCTGTGGGGACTGCAGTTCGCCTTTCTCAACCCGGCGCTGGCCCTGCTGTTGGTCACGCTGTACGGGGCGACGGCCGCCGACGTCGGCTGGGTGCTGTCGGTCTACAACGCCAGCGGCTTCGTCGCGTCACTCGTGTTGCCGGCCTGGGCGGACCGGCGGGGCGACTATCTGAGGCCTCTGCTGGTCTGCGGGGTGTTGAGCCTGACCCTGGCCGTTCTGCTGTCGATCACCACGTCGTTGCCGATCGTGGTGCTCGGGCTGATCTTCCTCGGCGGGCCGGCCGGGGTGGGGGCGTCGCTGGTGTTCGCACAGCTCAAGGACTCCGGCGCACGTCCCAACGAAGTGGTCAACACGCGTGCGCTGGTGTCCGTCGCCTGGGTGGCAGGGCCACCGCTGGCCACCGCGATCATGGGGCTCTTCGGGATCGGGGCCATCCTGGCCGCCATCGCCGGAGTGGCCGTCCTCAACATCGCCACCTCTGCCGGAATGCTCGCCGAGCGATCCCGTGCCCGGGCCCGGCCGACCCTGGCGACCGCCACCGACGCCGACGACGGCGGTCGGACGATGTCCAGAGTCGCCGTGGGCGTGGTCGTTCTGGCGTTCGTCGCGCTGCAGGCCACCAATGTCACGGTGGTCTCCGTTCTGAGTCTCTACGTGTCCCAGGGCCTGGGGTTGGCGCTGTTCTGGGCCGGCATCGCCCTGGGTGTTGCCGCCGGTCTCGAGATCGGCGCACTGCTGTTGATCGGGCGTCTGACGGATCGGTTCCCCGGGCTCCTGCTGCTCGCCACCGGCTGCCTGACCGGGATCGCGTACTACATCGGAATGGCCTTCGTCTCGGGCCCGGCCATGCTGATCGGCCTGCAGGTGCTGAACGCCTGGTTCTTCGCCTCGGTGGCCGGCGTCGGGCTGACGCTGTTCCAGCGGATCATCCCGCGCCCGGGCCTGGCCTCGGGGTTGTTCGTCAACACCCGGCGGCTGGGGGCCATCGCCTCCGGGCCGATCATCGCCCTGGGCTCGATGACGGTGCTGGGCTACGCCGGCGTCTTCCTCGCCTGCGCCGGACTGACCGTGTTGGCCCTTGTTCTGATCGGCGCCGTGGGGATGACCACGAGACGATCCTGAGGTTAGACGTTCGGTCCTGGTCGGCCAGCACATCCACGACGCGCAGTTGCGAATCCGCCGATGACCATCGCGCCACCGTGCTCGGCGATCGTGCCGGGATCACCGGCCCCGCCGCCATGGTGGCCGACGCGGTCTTCAGCAGTGCCGCGGTCGATGCCGCCCTCAGCCGAAGCCCGTTCCGGACCTTCCACGGTGAGCCAGTTGGACGGCCCAGGCGGGTAATTCTCCGTCGGTCAGGTCAGCGATGGTCACGGCATTGAGGAACTCTTGGGCGTTGACTTCGAACGCCAGCCAGAGGGTGTCCAGGGTCTGGACCTCCGGTCCGACGCTGGGCTGACCCGAGCGAAGGTCGGGCTTCTCGACGGGTGGTTTGAGGGCGTTCGTGACGTCGGCGACGGTGACCTCGTCGGAAGGCCTGACCAGGCGGTACCCTCCGCGGCCGCCCCGCTTGGCGGTGATGATTCCGGCTCGGCCCAAGGCGGCGAGGGTGTGTTCGAGCGAGCCGAGTGACGTTTGCAGTTGGTCCGCGATTGCTTTGGCGGTCAGGATCCCGCCACCCGCGTCCGCGAGGCGCATGAGCGCTCGCAGAGCATATTCGGTCGTCGCCGGGAACGTTCGCGGGTCGGCCGCGGGGCGCCTGACCTCGTGAGTGATCGTCAACGACTTGCGGGTGCCAACTCGACCGTCTCGCCCGAAGCCGCGCCCCGGACCGGTATCTGGCTTGCTCCCGGGATCGGCTTGATCCACACTCGATCACCTTCAGCGAGCTGTTTGGCGGTGGCTTCGGCCCTGGTCAGCGTCACGTGCACCGGCGAGGACGATTGATGGGTCAACGCGATGTCGAGGCGAACCTCGAAGCCGACCCGGTTGAGACTGGTGATCGTCCCGGGATAAGCATCCGGGAACGGAGCCGCCACCACCTCGATGTCGTGGGGTCGCACGAGTTGGCCGTCCAGAGTGGTGACCGGACCGAGGAAGCTCATCACAAATTCAGACGCCGGCGCGTCGTAGAGCTGGTCGGGAGTGCCGACCTGCTCGATCGCCCCATCGTTGATCACGACGATCTGGTCGGCGACCTCCAACGCTTCTTCCTGGTCGTGGGTGACGAACACCGTGGTGACATGCACCTCGTCGTGCAGCCGTCGGAGCCAGGCCCGGAGTTCCTTGCGGACCTTGGCGTCCAACGCCCCGAACGGCTCGTCGAGCAGGAGGACGGTGGGTTCGATGGCCAGGGCACGCGCGAGGGCCATCCGTTGACGCTGCCCGCCCGAGAGTTGAGCCGGCAGGCGATCCGCGAACTGGGTGAGGTGGACCAGGGCGAGCAGTTCATCGACCTTGGCTGCGATCTCCTTCTTCGGTCGCTTCCTGATCTTGAGCCCGAACCCGACGTTCGCGGCCACGCTGAGATGCCGGAAGGCGGCGTAGTGCTGGAAGACGAACCCGACGTTGCGTTTCTGGGCCGGCAGCCGGGTGGCGTCGGACCCTTCGATCTCGACCGTGCCGCTGTCGGACAGTTCCAATCCGGCGATGATCCGCAGCAGGGTTGACTTCCCGCCACCGCTGGGGCCCAGCAAGGCGGTCAATTCCCCCGTCGGGATGTCCAGATCGACATCACGCAACGCGACGAAGCTGCCGAAACGCTTGCCGACACCGCTGATCTTGATGCTCATCCGTGGTTCTCCTTGGGTCTCAGGCTCGTGACGACGATCAGGGCGAGGACCGCGATCAGGGCAAGGATGAAGGCGGCGGTGTAGGCCGCGGTCGTGTTCTCGGGCCCGAACTGCTGGTAACGCTCTTCGACCAGCAGGGTCGCGGTCTGGGTCCGGAAGGCGACACCTCCAGAGACGATCTTCACGGCGCCGAACTCCCCGAGGGCACGAGCCAGGCTCAGCACCACTCCATAGAGCAATGCCCACTTGATCGCCGGCAAGGTGATCCGCCGGAAAGCCTGCCAGGGTGAGGCTCCGAGACTGCGGGCCGCCTGCTCCTGATCAGTGCCGATCTCGGTCAGGACGGGCACCAGTTCCCTGATCACCAAGGGCAGGCTGACGAACGCCGTCGCCATGATGATGCCGGCCGGCGCGTAGATGATCTGCAGTCCGGCCGCTTCCAGTTGCCCGCCGATCCAGCCGGTACGGCCGCTGTAGACCAGCAGCAGGGCCAGGCCGACGACGATCGGAGAGACCGACAGCGGCAGGTCGATGAAGGCCGACAGGGCCCGTCTCCCCGGGAAGGTGTAACGGACCAGAAGCAGCGAGATCCCCGTCCCGAACACCGTGTTGATCAGCACCGCCCAGAACGCGACCATCAGTGTCAGTTGGAAGGCAAAGATGACATCCGGCTGACTGAGCGCCTCCAGGACCGGACCGACCCCTCGGGAGAACGTGGCCTGAGCGACCAGCGACACCGGCCAGATGACCAGCAGGAACAGGTAGCTAATGACCACGATGCGCAACACCCAGCGCACGGGCGACTTCTGCCGGACGGTCACGGTCTTGGTGTACTGCGCCGTACCCGTGCTACCCATAGCGGGCCACCCGGCGGGAGATCAGGTCCAGCACCACGATCACGGTGAGCGCCACCAGCAGCAGAATGGAGGCGACGGCGGCCGCGTCGGTGAGCTTGTCCCCCTCGACGTAGGACAGGATGCGGACCGAGGCGACCTCGGTGGAGTAAGGCAGGTTGCCCGAGAGCAGCACCAGGGATCCGTACTCGCTGATGCCGCGGGCGAACGACAACGCTGCGCCGCTCGTGATGGCCGGCGTCAGCGCCGGCAGGGTGATCAACCGGAAGGTCGTCAACCGGCTGGCGCCCAGCGATGCCGCCGCTTCCTCGACCTCGGGCTCCAGCTCGATCAAGACCGGCTGCACTGTGCGGACGACGAAGGGCAGAGTTACGAACAAGAAGGCCAGGAACACGGCGATTCTGGTGTTGGCCCAGTCCACCCCGAGAGGGCTTGACGGTCCGTACAGGCTGAGCAGGACCAGACCGGCGACAATGGTCGGCAGGGCGAACGGGATGTCGATCACCACCTCCAGCACCTGCTTGCCGGGGAACTTGTCTCGGACCAGGACCCACGCGATCGCCGTTCCCATCACGACGTTGATCACGGTCACCAAGGCAGCGGTGCCGACCGTGAGTTGCAGGGCGGCGATCGTCTGCTCGCTGGTCAGGGCCGCGACATAGGCGGGCCAACCGCCCCGCGATGCCTGCACCAGGATTGCGGTGAGCGGGATCAACACCAAGAGACTGAACCAGATCAGCGCGACCCCGAGCCCGAGGCCGGCCGCACGGGTCAGGTCCGTGGCGCGGCGAGCCCGCCGCCGGGCCGGTCCGATCGGCGGCGGCGCAGGGGTGACCGCTGTCGCTGTCGTGCTCATTGCGACTTGCCGGTCTCCTTCTGAATCTGCGGGACGAGGCCGGTTTCTTCCTCGAAGAACTTCTTGTTCACCGCGCTCCAGCCGCCGAGATCTTGCTCGATGGTGAACAGCCCCGACGGCGTGGGGAAGGGGTTCGCAGGGTCATTGGCGCCTTCGACGGTGTCGACGGTGACGCCTTCGATCACGGGGCGGAAGCCCTTCTTGGCGAACTCCTCCTGACCGGCCGGGCTCAGGACGAAGTCGAGGTACTTCTGTGCCTTCGGGTCGGCGTCCTTCAAGATCGCTCCCGGGTTCTCGATCAGCAGCGTGTCGTCGGGAACGATGTAGTCGAACTTCTCGCCCGACTGCCGGGCCAGGATCGCCTCGTTTTCGTAGGAGATCAGCGCGTCGGCGGTTCCTTGCAGGAAGGCGTTCGTCGCGTCCCGACCACTACCGGGAAGGGCAACCACGTTCTTGAAGAATGACGCCAGGTATGCCTCGGCCTCCTGTTCGGTGCCGCCAGCTTTGATCACCTGATGGTACGCGGCCAGAATGTTCCAGCGGGCTGCGCCGGACGATGCCGGGTTGGGGGTGACGATCCGGACGCCGGGTTTGATGAGGTCCGCCCAGGTCTTGATCCCCTTCGGATTGCCCTCCGGTACGACGATCACCACCACCGAGTCCGAAACGATGCCCTTGGTCGGACCGCTCTTCCAGCTCTGCTCGACCAGCCCTGCATCCACGAGCCGGGTGACGTCGCCCTCCAAGGAGAAGTTGACGTAGTCGGCCTTCAAGCCGTTGGCCACCGCCCGGCTCTGATCACCGGATGCTCCGTAGGACTGCTCCCAGGCCACACCCTTCCCGTCCTCGGTCTCGGCCCACTTCGCCTGGATGGCCTTGTTGGCCTCGGCCGGCACCGCAAAACCAACCAGGTGCAGCGTCGTCGAACCCGATCCCCCGGCACCCGCCGGTGCTGCTGAACCACCCACGCAACCGGCCAGCATCGCCACTGCGGCCACCAGCGCGGCCGCCACCCCTGCTGCTCCAAACCGACGCCGGCTCGGCATCTGCGTACCCGACATGACAGGTCCCCTCACCATCCAGGACGCGATCTCGCGCCCAATCCCTACTAAGACTGCAGAGAATCTAGGTGCAGTTAGGTAAGTCGATGTGTGCGGCTCAAAATGTGGACGGGTTCCAGGCAGCGGACCTCGTCGCTTGGTCTCGGCGGCCAACACCACGGCACCCTGCTGCGCCAACACCGCCGTCAGTTACGCAGACCATCCCGGGCACCAGCGGGGCGGGCGTGACCCTGGTTGATGCCCCCGGGATCACTTTTTGCAGCACCATGCAGACCTGGTGCGGGATTTCACCAGAGCGTGGGGCTACGTGGCAGCACGCCTCGTACGTAGGCTGGGCACGGCGCCCGGCATTCACGGCGTCGGTCGGCTGTTGGCCGCGATTCCTCAGGCCGAACAAGATCGCCTCGTCCCCGGATCTCGAGCTGGTGCACATCGGGGTGAAGGCCTCGATCTGCGACGTCGACCAGCCCATTTCCCACGTCTACGTCCCTGTGGACTTCGTCATCTCGGTGGTGGCCGCGCTCGAAGGTGGGACGCTCATCGAGGTTGCGACCGTCGGCGCGGAAGGGGTGGCCGGGCTACCGGCCTTCCTCGGCGCGAGCAGTAGCCCACATCAGGCGTTCTGCCAGGGGCCGGGGCAGGCCGTGCGGCTCACCGTCGAGGCCCTGCGACGGTTCTTCACCGATGACGGCGTTCCGCACGACCTGGATGCACGCCACCGAGGAGCGGTGCGCTCGCTGGCTGGCCCAGACCCACGGCCGGATCGGCCGGGACACCTTGCCCTTCACCCAAGAGTTCCTATGACTGCACAGACCACCGTTCCCCCTGAGTCCTCCCTCACCATTTCGGGTGAGTTGTTGGATGCCTTGATCGCGGCCGTGGTAATCCCGCGCGACCCCGCGCCCGGTCGGCCGTGATCTGCAGTCTGGTGCACGAAATGTGCGCCACGGTGGAGTGGCTGCAGCGAAGCGAGACGGGATCGCGCCACGCCACCGAGGCGGAGATGATGAGCGTCCGCCGATTGGCGAGTGCGGCTCAAGATTATCGACTGCGCATGGCCTTCGGCTCCGGCACGGTAGCGGCCGAAATCCGATGAGCTGAAATCACCAAGCAACCACGAGCCCGTCAGCTGACCGACGAGCCCGCGGCCTCGAGCACGCTGTCCACGCCAACCGGCCCCATCGGATTGCGCCGCGCTCCGTCGGCGGAGTCTGGGCCACATCTGCCCTGGCTGCGGTTGCGCATGTCTGCGAGCGCAAACCCAAGTATCGAGGCGGCGCCTTCGCCGTGAAGGTGTACGGTCGCGCGGCGGCGGTCGGTCTCCAGCCGCGACTTTTGCAAGTTCCGCCGAGCCCAAGAATCCAGCGCCATTAGTCCCAGTCGTCGGCTGCATTGTCAACGGCTTCTTCGACCATGTGGCTCCCCAGGGCACAGGACTCGTCGCATTCTCCGATCGGCGTGATCGGCAAAGAAACGTTGTCAACATCGCTAGCCAAGCAACAAAGCGCAACTGCAGCCGGCGACCCCAATACCGCCGCTGAACCGGTTTGCCTCCGAGAGGCGAAATTACTCCAATCTGCGAGTAGCCTGGCGGTATGGCCCGCGGGAGGGGCCGACAACACATCACTCGGGGGAAGACGGAGGACGACGTGGCACGACGCACGCAGGTCGTCTTGATAGACGACATCGACGGCCAAGAACTAGACGGAAACGCCAGGAGCTTAACCTTCTCGTTTGCAGGTGTGGACTACTCCATCGATCTGTCGGAAAAGAATAAGAGGAAGTTCGAGAAGGCCCTGGAGCCCTACATCGCGGCGGCCCAGAGAATCGGTGGAGGCCGCGGTCGCAAGTCGGCATCGGCGACGGGCTTGGACCTGAAGGCCGTACGCGCTTGGGCAGCGAGCAACGGCATCCAGGTGTCCGGCCGCGGCCGGGTCCCGGCCAGCGTCATCGAGCAGTTCAAAGCAGCGGGGAACTAGTTCCCGGTCATCGCCAGGTTGTGCTGTCACCCGGCTACCTTGCCGGCGATCCAGTCGCCTCGGGACGCGGATTCGGGAGTACGTTGGTGATCACGAAGGCCACCGCGACGGCCACCACAACCTGTGGGGTTACGGCGACGCCGTCTACTCCCATCAGCAATGTGGCCAGCAGCGTGGAGGTCATCGGCAGCCGCAGCATCGCGGTGCACATGGCTCCGATCCCCATCCCGATCGCCGGCGCGAGATCCATACCGGGCAATCCGCTGGCAGCGATGCCGAGCGCCGCACCGATGAACATGGAGGGGAAGACCGGCCCACCGCGGAACGCACTCAGCGATAGCCCGTAGACAAAGGCCTTGCCGACGATCAGCAGCACCAGCACGGCAAGGGAATAGTCGGCGGCGTGCTCGACCAACTCTGGCAGCGCGTCCTGTCCGGAGAACAGCATTTGGGTGAAGCTGCGCCCAGACATCAATTGGTACGCCATCGCGGTCAGGCCGATCAGTAAGCCGAGCGCCGACGTGACCAACACCCGATGCAGATGTACGACGGGACGAAGCGATAAGCCGACCCAGCGGATCGACCATCCCAGCAGCGCCCCGGCGGCGCCCATGACCAGGGCCCATCCCATGGTGGCCAGCGTGGGTGGCACGGCCGGCGGCACGGACGGCAGCGCCAGTGAGAAGCTGCCGAGTCCCGTCCAGCCGTCCAAGCCGACGAAGACCAGCGCCCCCACCCCCGAGGCAATCAGGCCGGGTAGGGCGACCAAGCTGAGGGTCATCCCACCGATCCCGGCGGCTTCCATGATGAGAAATGCCCCCAGCACGGGAGATCCGAGCAGCGTGCTGATGGCGGCGAAGCTGCCGGCTGACGCCATGATCGTGAGCGCCATCGGCGGAGCGTCCTTCTTGGCCAGATGGACGGTCAACGCTCCGAGGCCACCCCCGATCGCAATCAGCGGAGCCTCGGGTCCGAGCACGGCGCCCAGGCTGAGGGTGGTCAGCGCCGCCAAGCAGATGCCCCCGAGTTCCCGTCCGGTGGGCGCACCGGCACCCGCGTTGAATCCGAGAGCCGGTGAGTGGCCTCCGGTTCCCGGCAGGAACCGGATGGTCAATGCCGTCAACAGCCCGCACAGCACCAGCCACGGCACCGGCCACCACGCAGGTGCCGGCTCCCCGAGGATCTGTTTGGGTAGCCCCTCGAAGAGGAACTCCTGGACCGCGGTGACCAAGGCCAGGAATCCGTACGCAACGGCCGAGATAGGTACGCCCACGAGGGCCGCCAGGATGAGGGCAGCGAAATAGGGCCGGGAACGAATGACGACCGTGGGGTCAAGAGGTGGACTTGCGCCGGGCGCCGAGCGACCGGCCGTCCCTGGCGCGGTGTTCGACGGATCGTGCGAGGAATCCATCACACGCCTTCCTCGCTCGACCTACCCTCAGGACTCCCCATGCCGAAGCCTGCTGCAACCATGCGGTGGATCAGTTCTTCGACAAGCTAGCGCGTGACCCGGCGTCTCCCCTTCACCCAGAGAGGGTGACCCTTCCGTTCGACGATCAGTTGACCCCGACCGGTCAATGCCCGGGCCCGGTCATGACCATCTGGCGCTCTGACTGGTGGGCTCCGCCCTTCTCGGCAAGCGTGGTGCAGGCCTCCTCGATGTCGCGGGCCAGCGTCTCCACATGCTCGCGACTGAGAGTCTCCTTGACCAGCGCCCGCATGATGCTGATGTCCTGAGCGTTCGGAGGGAGTGTGTAGGCGGGCACCATCCAGCCGCGCTCGGCCGACAACTGCCAGGCCAGGTCGAACTCGTCGTAGCGGTCGTGTGAAGCGAGCCGGAAGGCCACCAGGGGAAGTTGCTCCTCGCCGTCGCCGATCAACTCGAACAGTCCCAGCGACCGCAACCTCTCGGCGAGCAGCTGCGCGTTCTGCTGCATGTTGTGCATGATGTAGGAGTAGCCGGCCCGGCCGTAGCGGACGAGGTTGTAGTACTGCGCGAGGACCATGGCCGATCCGGTGGAGAAGTTCAGGGTGAACGTTGCGTCGGTCTTGCCGAGATAGTTTTCCTCGAACACCAGGTCCGAGGCCAGGTCGGAAGTCTCGCGGAAGATCAACCAGCCGACTCCGGGGTAGACCAGGCCGAACTTATGACCGGAAACGTTGATGGAGCGCACCTGGTCGAGGCGGAAATCCCATTCCGAATCCGGGTAGAGGAAGGGCCAGACGAAGCCGCCGCTCGCCCCGTCGACATGCAGCGGGATATCCAAGCCCTGTTGGGCCTTGACCTGCAGCAGCAGGTTGTTGATGCCGACGATGTCGTCCTTATGGCCGGTGAAGGTCGTGCCGAGCACGGCCGCCACGCCGATGGTGTTCTCGTCGAGGTGCGGGTGGACGTCGTCGGGGCCGATGGTGTACTTGCCGGGCTGCAGCGGAACGATCCTCGGTTCGACGTCGAAATAGCGGCAGAACTTCTCCCAGACCACGTGGACGTCGCCACCGAAAACCAGATTGGGACTCGTGGTCGGCTTCCCGGCGGCATTGCGGCGCTCGCGCCACTTCCACTTCAGGGAGAGCGCGCCGAGCATGATCGCTTCGGACGATCCCTGCGTTCTCGCACCCGTGGTCTTGCCGGGCGCGTGGAACAGATCGGCGATCATCCGGATGCAACGCTGCTCGATCTCGGCGGTCCGGGGGTACTCGGCGTGGTCGATGAAGTTTCGGTGCAGATTGCCGGCGATGATCCGCTGCGCCTGCGGCTCCATCCAGGTGGTGACGAAGGTGGCGAGGTTGCGCGCCGGCTCGCCCTCGATGGCGAGGTCTTCCGCCACGAGTCGCATCGCATCATCGGCGGGCATGCCGTCCTCGGGGAACGTGTGACTCGGTACCGCCTGGGTGACGAAGCGATTCCCGAACAGCGCGGCACTGGCGTCGGCGGTGGTGGTCATGTGCTCTCCTTCGTTGGGCCCGGGTAGGCCGGGGGTGGTCATCATGAGGTGGTCGGCTGTGGGCCTGCGGTCGTGGCGCTGGGGTGCTCGTCAACGGCATGTTTCCAGGCGGGGAACATCAGGATGGACCCGATCAGGAAGCACAAGGCGCCCAGCAACGTGCCGGCGACGGTGATGCGGACATTGAGCAGATCGCCTGAGCTGGGCAGGACGTAGCTGGCCAGGGCGGAGGCCATGAAGAGGATCGACCCCAGCATGTTCAGCCAGGCGATTCGCCACGGAAAGGAATGTGGTTGCACGCTCCAGAAGCGGCCGACGGCCAGGATTCCGAAAACGCTTGCCACCAGAAAGAGGGTCGAACCGAAGAGATCGGGTCGCCAGACGTTCCGGTCCTTCGCCTGGACGGAGGCGTTGTAGGCCAGGGCAGCCAGCGTGCTGACGTTGAAGAACACGGTGCCGGGAAGTTGAGCCACCGCGGCGAGCCAGCTGCGATCGTGTGGCAGCAGCCGCCAGATCCGCACCGGCCCCGGGGTGTTCTGGCTGACCGCGTCGACGTCAGTCATCGTCGGACTCTGGGCCTGCAAGAGCTGCAGGAATGATGCCGAGGTGAAGAATATCGACCCGACGAAATAGGTGACGCCGTCCACCACTCCGCCCACAGCGTTGAGAAAGGCCGGCACCGATCCCAGCACGAAACAGGCGGAGCCCAAGGCGAACAGGGTGGCAATTGTCGCGTTGAGCCGAACCGGCCGCATTTCCATGCTGCTCCTCCAGCTCGGGCAGAGCCCTAGTCTCGGCGGACATCCGTTTCACTCGGCTCACCCGCTCGGGGTGAATTCGGTTGCCCAGGCGAGGAACGGCCGAGGCCGACGGCCACCGCCGGGAAGACGATTACGGAGAGCACACCGGCTCCGACCAGGGCCGCGGCGTTCTCGGGCAGCATGTGGCCCGACTCCTCACCGATCTCGGCCAGTGCGACCAACAGAGGCAGGGCCGTCGCGGTGAGCAGCATCAGCTGCAGACGCCCGCGGAGGGGCAGCTCGCGGCGATAGAACAGCAGGGCGGGCAGGCCGCGTACGACGAGGAGCAAGACGAAGAAGACCACGAGGCGCAGCGGCGCCTCGATGATCGAATCAATATTCAGGCTCATGCCCGAGACAACGAAGAAGACCGGGATGAAGAAGCCGTAGCCCACCGCGTCGAGCTTGGCCTCCAAGGCCTCGGTGTCACCTGGTGCCCAACGGCGGAGTACCACGCCGGCGAGGAAGGCGCCGAGAACGACGTCCAGCCCGAAGTTCGCGGCGATCAGAAGCAGCGCGAAGAGCAGGAACATGGTCCACCGCAATGTGGTCTGCGACGTCGCGTGCTCACCCTCGGTCATGATCTTGACGATCTTCTCGTGGCGTAGTAGCCGCGGCACGAAGCTGAAGAGGAGCGCGATGCCCGCGACGACCAGCAGCGAGATCAATCCGAGGAGCGCGCCGTTGGCGCCCAGGAAGATGGCGATCGCCACGATCGGCAGGAACTCACCCACCGCGCCGGCGGCCATGATCAGCTTTCCGAACCGGCCCTCCAAAAGGTGGTTGTCGCGCAGGATGGGCAGCAGGGTGCCCAGGGCCGTCGTGGTCAGGCCGATGGCTATCGGAACGAACGCGTGAACGAAACCGGTCGCCGCCAGAACAGCGGTGACGCCGATCGCGACGGCGACGGTCACCAGCCAGGACGTGATGGCGAGGCGTCCGGCGCGCTCGCGGAACAGGCCGAGCTCGAGCTCGTACCCCGCGAGCAGAAACAGGAATCCGAGTCCCACGTTCGAGAAGAGCGAGATCGTCTCGGGCTCCGCCCAGCCGAGTACCTGCGGCCCCACCACGACGCCGGCGACGATGAGAATCACCACGGCCGGCACCCGAAGCCGGGACAGCAGTGCGGCCACGAGCGGGGTCAACGCGGCGATGAGGCTGACGATGACGAGGTCGACGAGGCCTTGCTGGAGGTCCACAACCACCATCCTTTCGTCGACCGCTCGGTCCTGCCACTCCCGCCACGCGAGCGGCTCCTTTCGCCGGACCTTGGCCGGTCCTGAACCCGTCGGTTCAGTCGCGCGTCAGGTACCGCCTGCTGGGACGGCGGTGCCTGACCTGGGCGGCGACACAGTCCTTCCTTGCGCGGCTAGGCACTCGGTATGCCGCTCTTCAACTTGGCCATGACCTGCTCGATGCTGAAGCTCGCCGGCGCCTGGCGCGGTGGGAACTCGGCGAGGGTGTTGAGCAGTCGAGCGACATAGGCCTGCGCGGGGATGACGATCCAGGCATGGTCGAGGATCCAGTCGAAGTACGTGTTCGACGTGACGTCGGCCCGTTCGTAGGGGTCCGTCCTGAGGTTGAAGATCTTGGGTACCCGCAGCGCCGTGTAGGGCTCGGCCCAGACTTGCAAGGTGCCAGTTGCACGTTGCTCGAGGAAGACGAGTTTCCAGTTGTCGAACCGCAGGGCCGTCAGGTCGCCGTCGTCGGACACGTAGAAGAAGTGGCGCCGAGGACTCTCCGCCACTTCGCCGGTGAGGTACGGCAACTGGTTGTGTCCGTCCAGGTGCACCTTGAACTGAGTGCCGTTCAGATTCGCACCTGCGCGTAACTGATCCGCGATGTCCGGCACGCCGGCCGCCGCCAGCAGCGTCACGAACCAGTCGTTGTGGCTGAACAGGCCGTTGAGCACGGTTCCGGCCGGGATTCGCCCGGGCCAGCGGACCATGGCCGGGACGCGGTAGGCACCCTCCCAGTTCGAGTTCTTCTCGTTGCGGAACGGTGTCATGCCTGCGTCCGGCCAGGTGTTCATGTGGGGACCGTTGTCGGTCGAGTAGATCACGATGGTGTCGTCGGTGATGCCTAGCTCGTCGACCAGGCCCAGAAGATCTCCGACGATCTCGTCGTGATCCACCATGGTGTCGTGGTACGCCGATTGCCACCGTCCGGCCCTCCCCTTGCTCTCCGGCTTGCCGTGGGTCCGGAAATGCATGTGGGTGGCGTTGAACCAGACGAAGAACGGCTGCCCGGCCTCGTGCTGCTTGCGAATGAAGGTGACCGCGGCGTCGCGGAACTCCTCATCGCAGGTCTCCATCCGCTTCTTGGTCAGCGGTCCGGTGTCCTCGATTCTCTGGCTACCATCCGATTCGGCCCAGGAATGAATGACGCCCCGCGGCCCGAAACGTTCGCGGAAGCCGGGAAGGTCTTCCTCGGTCGGATAGTCGTCCAATTCGGGTTCTTCTTCGGCGTTGAGGTGATAGAGATTGCCGAAGAACTCATCGAAGCCGTGGGCCGTCGGCAGGAATTCGTCCCGATCGCCGAAGTGGTTCTTCCCGAATTGCCCGGTAGCGTACCCGTGAGCCTTCAGGGCCGTCGCGATGGTGGGATCTTCGGCACGGAGCCCGATGTCGGCGCCCGGCATCCCGACCTTGGTCAACCCCGTTCGGTACGGGTTCTGGCCGGTGATGAAAGCTGCGCGCCCGGCGGTGCAGCTCTGCTCGCCGTAGTAGTCGGTGAACAGGACCCCCTCCGCAGCGACGCGGTCGATATTCGGCGTCTCGTATCCCATCAGGCCCTGGCTGTAGACGCTGAGATTCGAGATGCCGATGTCATCTCCCCAGATGACGAGGATGTTAGGTTGATCGGGCATCGGATCCCTCCTTGTTCGGTGACGCCTCACTCAGTTGGTTTCAGCGCATTCAGTGGGTCTCAGCGCATTCAGTGGGTCTCAGTGCACCCGGGTGGTGCCTACGCCGGGCAGATCTTCAGACTGGACCCGGCAACGCATGGAGGTCGCCCCGAAGTAACGCGGCCAGGCCTGAGGACCCGACCGGCCCTGCCAGGAATGCTCCCAGCGATCCAGAGTGGTCACCTCACCCGTTGCGGGTGAGGTGTGGGGCGCGACCTCTCGGACACAGTGGGACAACAAACAGATCGACCACGCCGAGCTGGGGGCGCCGTAGAGGCGGCCCGCCGGGGCCGCCTCCGCTTGGTTCGGTACGGCGGCCAACCAGCGGCGTGGGCAGGATCATCACATCCCGGGTAATGGGAGGCGGGACCCGTGATTCGTCGGGACGCACTAGCGGAGTACGCCGCTGGAGCGCTCTGGGTGCGCCCGGCGATCTGGGCTCTGGTCGCGTTGCTCGTTGGGACCGGGTTGTCGGCTGTCAAGATCAGCCCGCAGTCGCCCCTCGCACCGCTAGCGTTCGCAGGTACCGCCGACGATGCACGTACGCTGCTGATCACGATCGCGGGCACCGTCGTAACGGTGATCGCGCTCGTCCTCGGCCTGACCGTCGTCGCGCTGCAGCTTTCGTCAACCCAGTTCTCGCCCCGCCTGCTGCGCAATTTCCTACGCGACCGCGCGACGCAACGCGTACTGAGTGTCTTTCTCGGCACTTTCGTCTACAGCGCCGCCGGCCTCTACACCGTGGGGGTGTCATCCGGCAGCCGCACCGAGGAGTTCCCCAGGCTGGCAGTCAGCGGGGCGATCCTGCTGCTGTTTGCCAGCTTGGCCATGGTCGTGTACTTCGCAGACCACCTGGCGCATTCCATCCAGATCGATGCGATAGCTGGGGTCGTCGAACGCAGCACATTGGAGGTGATCCGCGGCAAGCCGGGCGTGGTGGAGGAGCCCACCCCCCGCCCACCCGGCTGGGCGGCGGCGTTGCCTTCGTCTCGCTCCGGCTACGTCGAGACGGCGCACCCGGAACTCATCTTGCCGTTGGCACGGCGGCACAGCGTGTCGGTTTTGCTTCGTCACCGGGTCGGCGAGCACGTTGTTGCCGGCACCACATTGGCGTGGATATGGCGCGCGTCTTCGGAGATCCCTCCGCCTGAACCCGATGCCTTCCGCAAGGTGATCGAGGACGCAGTTGGAATTGGATTCGAGCGGACATTGCAGCAGGATGCTGCGTTCGGAATCCGCCAGTTGGTCGACATTGCCTGCAAGGCGCTATCGCCAGCGGTCAACGACCCTTATACCGCCGTCCAGGCAATCGACCACCTGGCCGTGCTCTTCTGCGCGCTCGCCACACGTCCGCTCGGGGACGATGTCGTTCGTGATCCCGCCGGCCAGGCCATGGTCATCGTTCCGGGTCGACGGTTCGGTGACTATTTGGTGGTCATGTGCGGGCTCATCCGCCGTTACGGCGCGAAGGAACCGACGGTGATGCTGGCCCTTCTCCGCCTGCTGGAGAGTTGCGCTGCCGTCCAACACGACCCGAAGAGAAGCACGGCCATCGACGAGCAAGCCGCCCTCATCCTCGCTGACTGTGAACAACAGATCGCCCAACCCGCCGACGCACTTCCCATCCGCGCCGCCACGGAGAAGCTCAGGACCGGCCTGCTCAGCCACTGAACCGGCTCACCCCGGTCGCGTCGTGCTTGACGCGCGGGCTTCACCGTGGCTTGGCTTACCGAATGACTCCGGAGAGAAGCGCCAGTGCGACGCGCTCAGCACGCCCACGCGATCCGCTCGGGATGGTCAACGGTGAGGGCATCATCACGGGAACCGTCGTGTCGGCTGCGGCCATCGCAGCGTCGGCCGGGCATCTCACCGAGGATTCGCGGCTCATCCTTGCCATCCTCGGATCTGCCTTCATCTACTGGTTGGCGCACGTCCATGCGCGGACCCTCGGGGAGTCCGTCTCACACCGTTCCCACCCCCTGGAGGCACTCCGCGAAGCGCTCGCCGAGACGTGGCCCATCCTGGTGGCGGCCCTTGTGCCTGTCGGGATCTTGCTCATCGCCGAGGTGGTCGGTGCCGACATCCGTACGGCCGCCTGGACGGCGGTGATCGCCAGCACCGTGTTGTTGACCGTCTACAGCTTCCTGGCGGGTCGACGCGGCGGACTTGGCCTCGGGGGCAGCATCCTGAGCGCCTGCGTAGGTGCGGCCATCGGAATCTTGATCATCGTGATGAAGGCCGGCTTGCACTGACGTTTCTCATGCCAGCCTGGACTCGACCGGGCAGAGTCAGGCTCGGGCGACACCGTTTCCCTGCTCAGGCCCGTCGTCCACCCCCTCGTCGGGCAACAGTCCCTTCTGGTGGAGCACGAACAACAGGATGAAGGCCGGCACGATCAGGACGACGGCGAGACCAGTCGCGACGAGCACCGCGGTGATCGTCCCCGTCGGCGCGGCGGCCGCCGCCACGGTGAGCGATTCGGGCAGGACGTAATCCCACTGGGCGACGCCCCACGCCAGCACCAGCGCGCCCGCCGCCGCCAGCGCGGCCAGCCGGCTTCCTCGCCGCGGTCGGCCTCGAAGCAGCAGAAGGGCAGCGAGACCGGCCACCGCGGAAACAACGACCAAGGGCAAGGCCCGAGAGGTGAGACCTTCGAAGAGGTACCTGGCGTCGCCGCGTACGACGAGCAGACCGGTGAGGGCGAGGATCCCTGCAACGGCGCCCGCCGTCACGGCGCGGAGACGAAAGTAGTCCACCATCGCCTGGTCGGGGAGGCGACGGGCGTCCCAGCTGAGCAGAACGGCGGCGACGTAGGCCGTGACGGACACGGCCAGCAGACCCGTGACGACTGACGTCGGATTGATCCAACTCTGGATGGGGTCACCAGCCCGCCCGCCCGCCGGTACTCGCCCGGAGGCGATTCCGCCCGCGATGGCGCCGAAGCAGTAGGGCACAAGGATCGACGAGATCGCGAAGGCGGCCCCGAAGGCGCGGCGGGCCTGCTGCCGGAAGATGGCTTTGCGAAAGGCGAAGCTGGCCCCGCGGACGACAACGCCGAGCGCCGCCAGCGTCAGCGGTACGAACAGCGTCAAGGTGATCGACGCGTACGCCTCGGGAAAGCAGGTCCAGAGCACCACGAAGGAGAAGATCAGCCAGACGTGGTTCGCCTCCCAGACGGGGCCGATCGAGTGGTCGATGACTTCGCGCGGCAGTTCACCCCGCTTCGTGCCGCCTGCGGTGAGATCCCAGAAGCCCGCTCCGAAATCAGCACCCCCGAAGACCGCGTACAGGGTCACCGCGACGAGCAGGATGATGGCTGCGGTGGTGCTCATCTGCTGAGCTCCTAGGTCTTTTCCACGGGCTCGGGTGGCCCGTACGGAGCGTCGGATTCTTCGAACCGCGGCGCCTCCCGGTAGCGCCTACTCATCCCCCGTAGCACCAAGATGGTGGTGATACCCAGGCCCACATAGAGGATCGCGACGGCGATGAACGTGATCCAGACGCCGGTGTTGGTGGTGGCCGCGTCTTCGACCTTCATCTTGTTGTAGACGATCCACGGCTGACGGCCGACCTCGCTCACAATCCAGCCCGCTTCCATCGTCAACACGGCGAGTACGCCCGTGGCGGCGGCGATGCGGAGGAACCACCGGCTCTTGGGCATGTCTCTTCGGAAGATCCACGACGCCCAGTACCAGAGGGTCAACAGGAACAGGAATGTGCCCAGGCCGACCATGATGTCCCACGCGAGATGGACGACGTTGACCTGGCGGTTTGTCGGTCGCTGATCGGCGGGCACGGAGTCGAGGCCCTGGACGACGGTCGCGCGGCCGGTGCTCGGGTCGGACAACCAGGACGCAAGACCCGGAATGGGAATTCCGCCGCTGACCTCTCCGGCTTCGTTGAGATGGCCGAGCAGGACCTCGGGTACATCGCTGCTCGTGGTCGGCACGAGTTCGATGGCGGCGAACTTGACCGGTTGATGACTGTAGACCCAGCGAGCCAGGCCGTCGCCGACCCCCATCTGCACGGGAGTGGCGATGGCAGCCACCGTGAAACCGATGAGAAAACCAAGTCGGTGATAGCGATCGCGGCGCCCACGCAGCATCGCCGTCGCGTACACCGAGGCCACCAGGAAGCCACCGACCATGTAGGCCGCGACCACCATGTGCGCCGCCATGAGCGGCATCGCGTCGTTGAAGATCACGGCGACTGGGTCGACGTCCACGACGTTGCCTGCGGTGTCCAACGTGACACCCTCAGGGGAGTTCATCCAGGCGTTGGCCGCGACCACCGAGACACTCCCGAAAATGCCGGCGACGGCGATGGGAATCCCGGTCCAGAAGTGTGGCCACGGCTTGAGCCGCCGCCAGCCGAAGATGTAGATCGAGATGAACACGGCCTCGACGAAGAAGAACAGGCCCTCGAACGCGAACGGTACTCCGAACGCCTCGCCCCACCGCCCCATGAACTGGGGCCACAACAGGCCGAACTCGAACGAGAGAACCGTGCCCGTCACCGCACCGACCGCGAACGTCACCGCCATGTACTTGGACCAGCGCTGTGCGAGCCGCAGCGCGTCAGCGTCGCCGTGCCGGATACCCCGATAGTTGGCGATCAGCGCCATCACGGCCCACGACACCCCGAGCGGGACCAGGATGATGTGAAAGGCGAGGGTGAAGGCCATCTGCGCTCGCGCCCAGGGAACCGGATCCACCTCCAACAGCACCGGTCCGAGGACGTGAACAACCGATATCATGGCCGGCGCGTTCTCAGGCAAGACGCTCGGCCAGATGGTCGCCGACGCGCAAAGCGTTGGCGATGGCGGTCAGCGAAGGATTCACCGCGCCGATGCTGGGGAAGAAGCTCGTGTCGACGACGTAGAGGTTGTCGAGATCGTGTGCCTGGCAGTTCACGTCGAGGTGCACTAGTGGCGGGGTCGCTGCCGAAGCGTACGGTACCCGCCTGGTGCGCGGTCGCACCGATCGGCATGCTCTTGTGCAGGTACGGACTTCGGTCCAGCACGTGGTGCGGATGCATGCCCAGTTCGCCGAGCATTCCGTCCAGCTTGTGGCGGAGGCGCTTCACCCCCTCGACGTTGTTCTTCTCGTCGATGAGGTGGATAGCGCCGTCAGCGTCGACCGTGACCCGGTTGTCGGCCTGCGGGAGATCCTCGCCGCAGAGCCAGAAGTCGACCGCGTGGTGCGCCAGCACCTCGAAGGGCAGGTCCGGGGAGAGGCGGCCCGCCCAGCGTGGTGCCCGCGCGTGGATCTGCTCGTCGTCGGACTTGCCGAGCATCTGGATGCCGCCGAGGGGGTAATCCCAGTCGTCGGCGCCCAGGTACCAGTCGTTCATGGCCAGGGTCTTCTGGAACCGGGTGGGGTTGGGCTCGCGGGACACCGCCATCACGGCGACGTTGTTGTGTCGCATGTAGTGCCGACCGACCACGCCGGAGCTGTTGGCCAGGCCGTCGGGGTGCCGGTCGCGGCGCGACCTCAACAGCAGCGCGGCCGAGTTCACTGCGCCGCAAGCGACCACGACGATGTCGCCGGTGAAGGTGGTGACGGATCCGTCGTCCAGGGTCGTGACAGCCCCTGTGACGCTACGTCCGGAGCCGTCGGTCTCGAGGCGCTGCACGTTGGCGCCGGTGATCAATGTGACGTTGTCCTTCGCCAGCATCGGGTCAACGCAGATGACCTGCGCGTCGGACTTCGCGACCAGCAGACAGGGAAATCCGTCGACACGGTCGCAGCGGATGCATGCGCTCGCCCGGTCCGCTCGCCCCGGCTCGACCTCGTCGAGGTCGACCCCGATCGGCAGGTGGAACGGGTGTAGTCCAAGATTCTCCAGATCGTCGTTGAGCTGCTGGATGCGCGGCTCGTGGGACACCGGGGGGAAGGCGTAGGGCGCGCTGACCGGGCCCTCGGTCGGGTCCTCACCGTGCTGGCCGTGGACCAGGTAGAGGTGCTCGGCCTGGGTGTAGTAGGGCTCCAGGTCCTCGTAGCCGATCGGCCAGGCCGGCGAGATCCCACCGTGGTGGCGCAGCTCGCCGAAGTCCTCGGGCCGCAGCCGAAACAGGGCCGCCCCGTAGAACTTGGTGTTGCCCCCGACGTAGTAGTTCACTTCGGGCTGGAACTCGCGGCCGTGCCGGTCGTACCACTGCTCTGGGGCCAGGTACTTCCCGCGAACGAACACCGCTTTGCTGCGCCAGTTGTCACGCTCCCGCGGCAGAAACGTGCCCCGCTCCAGCCAGAGCACCTTCACACCCCGGGTGGCCAGCCGGTGGCCGAGGGTCCCACCGCCGGCGCCGGTCCCGATGATGACAACGTCGTAGTGCTGGCCGTCTGCCATGGTCGAACCTCCTGGAACACGGAAGCGTCGGCTCCCGATGTGACCGAGATCTCTCGACCTTGTTCCAGCGCGAAGGTGACGTCATCACCCCCAACGGGTGAGGACGGCCGCGCTTGTCGGTGGTCCGGTGGGAGTGAGCGTCTGGTCCGTATCCGCCGCCGCGTCCGCGACCGAGCCGGGCCGGTGCACCGAGGACCACGAGGAGGCAGCAATGGCGGCGACGATCGAGACCGCAGGAACGGCTGAGCAGACCCAGTCCGGAACCAATTCTCAGCCGGTTGCCGACGTATTCGTGATCTTCGGGATCACGGGCGACCTGGCCCGGGTGATGACGTTTCGGTCGTTGTATCGGCTCGAGCGGCGGGGTCTGTTGCAATGCCCGATCGTCGGGGTGGCGGTCAACGACTGGACCCACGAGCAATTGGTCGATCGAGCCCGCCAGTCGATCGAAGGTACCGGAGAGTCATTGGATCCGGCCGTGTTCGACCGGCTGGCGGACCGGCTGTCCTACGTTCGGGGTGACTTCGGCGACGACTCCACCTATGCACGGGTTGCCGACGCGATCCAAGGCGCCGAGACGCCGGTCTTCTACCTGGAGATCCCGCCGTTCCTGTTCGGTCGGGTCGTGGCCGGCCTGGCCGGAGCGGGGCTGATCGCGGGCGGGCGGGTCGTGGTGGAAAAACCGTTCGGGCATGACCGAGCCTCCGCCCACGCCCTGGCCGACGAACTGCACCGGTATGTCGATGAATCCCAGCTCTACCGGATCGACCACTACCTGGGAAAGATGGGTCTGGAGGAGATCCTCTACCTGCGCTTCGCCAACGCGATGTTCGAGCCGATCTGGAACCGCAGCTACATCGACTGTGTGCAGATCACGATGGCGGAAGCTTTCGGCGTCGATGACCGTGGCCACTTCTACGATCCGGTGGGCGCTGTCCGCGACGTGGTGGTCAATCACCTCATGCAGGTGGTGTCGGCCGCAGCCATGGAGCCCCCCGCCGGCGACCCGCAGACCATCAAGGATGCCCAGACGGCGCTGTTCCGCGCCGTCGTACCGGCCGATCCTGGGAATTACGTCCGCGGCCAGTACGAGGGCTACCGCGACATCGACGGCGTCTCCGCCGACTCGAGTACCGAGACGTACGCCGCATTGCGGCTGGACATCGACAACTGGCGCTGGTCTGGTGTGCCGTTCTTCATCCGCACCGGCAAGAAACTTCCGGTCACCCAGACCGAACTCCGGTTGGTGTTCAAACAGCCACCGCGATTGGGCTTCGGCATCTGGGCAGATCGCCCTCAGGAACCAGATCAGCTGGTGATCAAGCTCGATCCGTCGACCGGGATTCGGCTGCAGGTTGCCGCCAAGCGGGCTGACGCATTCCGTCCCGAGGCCATCGAGCTCGACATGGAGTTCGCCGACGAGGGTGGTGAGGGCCCGACGCCCTATGAGGTCCTGCTCCACGCCGCGATGATCGGCCGGAGCACTCGGTTCACCCGGCAGGATGGCGTCGAGGAGACGTGGCGGATCATGCAGCCGCTGCTGGACGCACCGCCACCGGTGCACGGATACGCTCCCGGGTCCTGGGGACCGTCGGCGGCGGATCAACTGACGGCCGGCATCGGTGGCTGGCGCGGGCCCTGGACGGGGCGGTGAGCGCACGCTAATCGCGGGCGTACTGGAGCGAACGCGACTTGTCTGTCCGAGATATCGAAAACGTGTGATGATCATCAGACATACTTAGAGGGGGAATCGTGCCTGGATTCGCGTTCGCGCTGCCAGTGGTATCTGGCAAGGAGGAGTTCGATCGCAAGACGCTGGAAGAGATCGCCGGGCCTCGTCTCAGTGAGCATGAGGCTGCCATGCGGGACGCGGGTATCAGCCGTCACGCTGCCTGGCACCAGCAGACGCCTGGCGGCACACTCGCGGTGGTCTATATGGAAGCGCGTGACGAAGCGGCTATTGGACAATTCACAGCATCGGATGCCGCGTTCAACACCTGGTTCCGTGAGGCGATGTTGGAAGTCCACGGTGTGGACATCTCCCAGCCCATGCCACCGGTAACCAAGATCATGGACGTCCAGCTCAAGGACTAGCCCGGATGGTTCGTTAGGCGGATGATCTTGTTGGGCGACACCTGCTGTTGATGTGACGAAGTGCCTTACCGGTAGGCGATTGTGGACTTGTTCACGGTTCAGTCTCGTCCTACGAGGAAGGCACTTCTGAGGTGCAGGGTATCGCGTCGTTTCCCAGGGTCGTCGTGTCGGCCGACGGGCGGGGTGTCGTGTCGCATGTCGGGTCGCGGCTGCTGGCCGATGTCGCCGAGGCGACCGGCCTGATGCATGGCGTTCGAGGAAGCGGTCGGTGGCCGCCGGGTGCGTCGCTCAGCGCATCCGCCGGGTCGGGTGCTGGCTGATGTGGCGGTGATGCTCGCCGACGGCGGGGAGGCGATCGCCGATCTGGCCGGGCTGCGGAACGAGCCGGGCTTGTTCGGGCAGGTGGCGTCCCCGGCGACGTGCTGGCGGGTCTTGGACGGCGTCGACGCCGACACCCTCGCCGGGGTGAAGCGGGCGCGGGCGGTGGCGCGGGAGCGGGCCTGGCTGCTGCGGGCCGAGGCCGGCCGTGGCCGGCCGCCGGTGGTGTGCGCGGGTCGGACCCAGCCTGGGCTGGTGGTCGACATCGACGCCACCTTGGTGACCTGCCACTCGGAGAAAGAAGGCAGCGCAGCGACGGACAAGTCGGGTTGGGGCTATCACCCGATGCTGGCCTGGTTGGACAACACCGGTGAGGCACTGGCCGGGGTGTTGCGGCCGGGGAACGCGGGCGCGAACGACGCCGCCGACCACATCGCCGTCATCGACGACGCGGTGGCGCAGATCCCCGACAGCCACCGGCACGGCACGCCGATCCTGGTCCGCGCCGACAGCGCCGGCGGCACCCGGGAGTTCCTGGCCCATTTGTGTGGCCTGCGGGAGCGGCGGGGGCTGGCGGTGTCGTTCTCGGTCGGGTTCCGGGTCACCAACAGCGTCAAGGACGCCATCGCCCGACTGCCGGAGTCGGCGTGGACGGTCGCGGTCGACGCCACCGGGCACCCCCGGCCGATCGACGAGAGGGGGCTGCCCGTCGCCCAGGTCGCCGACCTCACCGGCCTGCTCGCTGACCTGCAGCGGGCCGGCTGGCCGGCCGGGATGCGGGTCCTGGTCCGTCGCGAGCGACCCCACCCCGGCGCCAAGCTCACCTTGATGGAAGCGCACGACGGCTGGCGCTACCAGTGCGTGGCCACCGACACCGCGACCGGGCAGCTGGCCTGGCTGGAGGCCCGGCACCGCGCTCACGCCCGGGTCGAGGACAAGATCAAGAACCTGAAGCAGACCGGGATCGGCCGCTTCCCATCCCGCGAGTTCGGCATCAACCAGACATGGCTGCAGCTGGCGCTGACCGCCGCCGACCTGATCGCCTGGACCCAGACCACCCTGCTGCACGGCGCGCTGGCCAAGGCCGAACCGAAGCTGCTGCGCTACCGGCTGCTGCACGTCGCCGCCCGCCTCGTCCACGGCCAACGCCGCACCAAGATCAAGATCGACGAAGACTGGCCCTGGGCCGCCCAACTCGCCCGAGCGTTCCACCGGCTGGCGAGGATCTGGACGCCACTGGTCACCTGACCGGCCGCCTCCCTGACCGCCCACCAGCAAGGAACCCTCGGAGCCCCGGACACCAAGCCGGCAGACCCGCCTGCCCAAGATCAACACCCGCCGATCCCACGACGAGATGATCGCCTCAACCTGCCAGATCACGGGCTTAACGAAAGAGGGAGGCTAGCTCACCCGGCTGAGGCTGCCGGGATCCCCCCTTCTGCGGGCATTTTATCGGGCGGGCCATCCGGGAAATCGAAGCGCCTCGTGCGCGCGCACTGTCAATGTCCACCAGAAACGATCCCCGTAGAAGGGACGTCTTGCGGTCTGGTGCTGTCGCCACGGTTGCCCGGCCCCGGGAGACTCATCCCTCGACCGCTACCCGGAAATCCGATGCCGGAACGCGATCATGGCGAAGACGTACGCGACCACGAGGATGCCGACGCACCAGGCCAGGGCGGTCCAGATGTCGGTGCCCACCGACTGCTGGGTGAGCAGGTTGCGGATCGCGTCGACGATGGAGGTCACCGGCTGGTGCTCGGAGAACGCGCGGACCGGGCCGGGCATGGTGTCGGTGGGCACGAACGCCGAGCTGATGAAGGGCAGGAAGATCAGCGGGTAGGAGAACGCGCTGGCGCCGTCCGCGGACTTCGCGGTGAGCCCGGGGATCACCGCGATCCAGGTCAGGGCCAGGGTGAACAAGAACAACAGGGCGGCGACCGCGAGCCAGGCCAGCACCCCGGCGCCGGAGCGGAAGCCCACCACCACCGCAACCAGGACGACGACGACGACCGAGATCAGGTTGGCCACCAGCGAGGTCCCGACGTGCGCCGCCCACAGCACTGACGACCGGGCGATTGGCATCGACTGGAACCGCTCGAAGATCCCGAACTGTATGTCGAGGAACGACCGGAACGCGGTGTAGGAGATGCCCGAGGCGATGGTGATCAGCAGGATGCCGGGCAGCAGGTAGCTGACGTAGGAGTCCGACCCGGTCTCGATCGCGCCGCCGAACACGTAGACGAACAGCAGCATGAACGCGATCGGCATGATCGTGGTCGTGATGATCGTGTCCGGCCTGCGCAGGATGTGGCGCAGCGACCGTCCCTGCAGGACGGCGGTGTCGGCGAAGAAGTGCGTGGTCATCGTGGTTCCTCACTCGGCTGGACCGACGTCGTGGTGGGTGGTCGGCGAAGCGCCGTCCTTGGCGTTCCCGACGAGGGCGAGGAAGATGTCCTCCAGCGTCGGTTGCTTCTTGATGTACTCGACGTTGGCGGGCGGCAACAGCTTCTTCAGCGCGCCGAGGGTGCCGTTCACCAGGATCCGACCCTCGTGCAGGATGGCGATCCGGTCGGCCAGCTGCTCGGCCTCGTCCAGGTACTGCGTGGTGAGCAGGACTGTCGTGCCCTGCTCGGCAAGCCGCTGGACGGCCTGCCACACCTCGAGACGTCCCTGGGGATCGAGCCCGGTCGTCGGCTCGTCGAGGAAGATGACCGGCGGATCCCCGATCAGGCTCATCGCGATGTCCAGGCGGCGGCGCATCCCACCCGAGTAGGTCGACACCTTTCGCGTGGCCGCATCAGCCAGTCCGAAGCGCTCGAGCGACCCATCGGCGATGGTCCCCGGGTCGTCGAGGTGCCGCAGCCGTGCCACCAGCACCAGGTTCTCCCGCCCGCTGAGGATCTCGTCGACGGCCGCGAACGCCCGGTGAGACTGATCGACTTTCGCACCTTCGCGGCCTGCCAGGCGACCTCGAAGCCGTTCACGGTGGCCTCGCCGGCATCGGCCTTGAGCAGCGTGGACACGATCTTCACCACTGTGGTCTTGCCCGCCCCGTTCGAGCCCAGCAGGGCGAAGATGCTGCCCCGCGCGACCTCGAAGTCCACGCCGCGCAGCACCTCCAGCTCCGAGTACGACTTCGTCAGGCCGTGCACGCGGATCGCCGGCTCCTGGGCTGATGTGGCTGTCGTCTGGCATCCCATTCGTCTTGTTCGCGCACGCGCCGGCACCGTCCGGGCCGGCAGGGCAGCGGTGATCGCACCGGGGCCGGGCGGCCGAGGTGATGAGGTGGGGTGCCGGCGCCTGCGCCGGCACGATTAAATGTCGAGGTCCTCGATGACCGGCTGCTCGGCCGCGGCTTCGACCAGGGCGTACAGCTCGTGCGGCACGTGCTTACGGAGCGAGTCCAGGTCGTCGAAGACCTGCAGGGAGGCCGTCTTGGGCAACGTCCCCCACTGCTGGTCGCTGGCGAAGTGCTTGCGCCAGCCGGTGGCCTGGCCGTCGGGTCCGGCGGTCCAGACCGACTCCGACGAACGCTTGAGGTGCAGCACGTACTTCCCGCTCCGCGAGCGGTAGACCCGGTAGGTCTCCTCCCGTTCGCTGGTCGAGCGGCTCCACTCGACCAGCAGGACCCCGACGAACCGCTGCCGTCGGCCGGCGCCGGTGCCGACCCGCACGGTGATCTCCTCGAAGCCCTCCGCGCGGCCCTCATCGATCTCGACCAACCGACGCAGGGCTCGGACGATGGTCGCCGAGAGGTTGTCGCCGGTGAGTTCCTGAGCCCGCTGGAACAGCGGCAGGTCGGCGTCGGCGACGTAGATCGTCTTGTTCGGCACGTCCTCATCGTAGCTCATGCTCTCACTATACGTATATGTATATACGGATCGCAAGGTCGACCGCCTACCGACCGTTCTATGAGCGGCGGGGCCTTCTTGCTGACACTGGTCACCGAACTGGGCGTCGAGCTCATCCAGCGGTGATCGAGTGCACCGTTGGGCACACAAGCCGACCAGCAGCAGGTGTCCGCTCACCGGTGGTTGAGCGTCACGTGTGAGACGGCGACCGGTCAGCGGTAGGCGCCCCCACGACGGTCGCCATGCGGGTACAACGTCGGTCCGGAGTGTCATCGGCGCTCCAAACTAGACAGGTTCGGCGCGTCGTCGACACGACTTCGATGTCTGAACGTGCGTTAGCCGCATGATGGCGCTGGCAGCCCGTCGATCAGCGCGTTGCCTTCGATGGATGCGTGTCGCCGGGCCCGGCCGGCGACCCGCAGAACTTCTTTGGACTTCATGCCGGGAAGCAGCCTGGCGAACTCCGCGGCCATACCGCTCGGAGTCGTGTCACAGCGACCGGGACGCCGCAGTCGACCATCTCCACCAGCTGCTGCCGGCCCACGTCGCGTACGGGTGGCTGTCGGGAATGTCGAGTAGCTCCTCGACGAGCTCCTTTTCTTTTGGAGATCACGGCTTCATGCTTGGGCAGCGCGAGGATCGGAAACTCAGCCCGGTCCGTGTACAGCTCGCGCACGAAATTCGCCAAAGGCTGCGGCGGGCGGTGGTTGGGAGTAGGACTGGTTCAGGTGGTTCGAGCAGTTCGCCCGGAGGGGAGACGAGGCCGTGGCGTCGGGGCGCACGGTGGCGGTGGTCGGGGCGACTGGCCGGCAGGGGGGTGCTGTGGCCCGGCATTTGCTGGCCGATGGCTGGCGTGTCCGCGCCCTTAGCCGTCGCCCGGAGAGTTCGGCGGCCCGAGAGCTCGCCGCCCGCGGGGCTGATGTTGTCCGCGCGGACCTGGGCGACCGTGACTCGTTGATACGCGCCTTCGACGGCGTATCTGGGGTCTTCAGCGTGCAGAACCCGATGATCGACGGTCTCGACGCCGAGGTGCGACACGGCAACAGCGTCGCCGATGCCGCCAAAGATGCCCGAGTCGGGCACGTCGTGTACGGCTCGGCTGGGATCGGGGTGGCCGGCACCGGGGTCGGGTCGTGGGAATCCAAGCTCGTCGTGCAGGCCCACATGGAGGCTCTGCGGCTGCCGCTGACTGTTGTGCGGCCGATGGCGTTCATGGAGTTGATGACCGACAAGGCCTTCTTCCCACCGGTGGCGATGTGGTACTTGATGCCCAAACTGATGGGTTCCGGTCGCCCGGTGCCGTGGATCTGCGTCGACGACCTGGGGGCAGTAGTAGCGCGGGCCTTCGCTGATCCGGGTCGGTTCATCGGTGAGGACATCAAGGTGGCGTCCGAAGTGCTCTCGATCGCGGAGTGCAGGGCCGTCTGGCGTGAGGTTGTGGGCCGGCCGCCGCGCCGGTTTCCGATGCCGGTGTGGATGTTCGAACGGTTCGTCGGCCCCGATCTCACCACGATGTGGCGCTGGCTCCGCGATGGCCACTTCGACATCGATCCAGGCGTGACCCACAAGATCGTTCCGACCGTCTCCACAGTGCGGGAATGGCTGACCCGGCGCTTCGCCGGCAGGCGACGGGCCGTGGCACCGGCGTCCGGGCTTTGACAGGGAAGTGGGGGTGGGCGTGGCGGCGCATCGGCTGGTGGGCCGTGATCAGGAGTTGACGGCGCTGGCGGAGCTCGTGGAGGACACTGCGGCGTATCGGGGCAGGGTGGCCTTGATCGCGGGTGAGCCGGGGATCGGGAAGACGAGTCTGGTCGAGGCGGTGGAGGCCATCGCTCGCCGGTCGGGGTTCGTGGTCGCGTGGGGCCGCTGCTCGTCGACGGAGATGCCGTCGTTCTGGCCGTGGACGCAGGCGCTGAACGCGCTGTTGGCGCCGGTGCATCGTCACCGGCGCCCCAAGCCCGGATCTTGACGAAATTCACCGGCGCAGCGCCGGCAATCCGTTCTTCGCCTCCGAGGTCGCGCGTTTCAGACGAATCGGGGAACGTCGGCCGGCTCGGTGCCGGTGGCTGTCCGACAGGTCTTGGAGCATCGGCTCGCCCGACTGCGGCAGGGCTCGGTCGAGCTGCTGCAGGTGGCCGCAGTGGTGGGTGCGCCCGCACGTGGGCCGGCTGGCCGCTGTCACCGGTCGAGCCGAGGACGAGGTCGCAGCGTTGTTGGAGGAGCCGGCTGCGGCCGGTGTGGTGCGAGACGGGATGTTCTCTCGCGAGTTGCTGCGCGAAACGCTCTACGACGGTATCGACCCGGTGCGTAGGGCCGTGCTGCACCGCCAGGCCGCCGAGCACTTGCAGGCCGAAGGGCCGGCCGGATTGGCTTGGCGGTGCTGATCTTGAGTGCAGCCTGAGTGGATTTCCGGATTCTTCGATGGGCAACTCGCCCGGCCAGACCTTGGAGCGGGATACGTAGTGGCCCAGGTCGGCTATGTCGTCATCGCCGGGGTTGCAGTCCCATGCGGCATCGGTCGGCTGTCAACGACGCGGCGGCTCGATGCCTGACGGCTCGCCGAGAGAGGCGATACAGGGTCCCTCAAGGACGCGCGGCAGGTCAGCACGCCGGCCGCACGTCGTGGACTGCTTGCCGGAGGTTGGGTCAATCTTGTTTCGATGCGATGTGTGCGAAAAGGCCGTTCGGGCTCCGGCGGTGCCGGCCGTACCTACCTAGTCAAAGACCATTTTGTGGGCCCCGTGGGACTCGAACCCACAACCCGCGGATTAAAAGTTCTGACGATGTTACCGCTGTGCTAAACCCCTTGTCAGATGGGCTTGCGGTGTCCGTAGCTCCTACAGTCCTCATCTGTTAGACGCCGTCCAAATGATCTTGGAATAGCAAGATCGTTTGCAAGCAGACTTCAGGATATCGCCACCTCGGGATCGAGTGCGAGTCCAACCCCGTTCGGTCAAGTACGCGCCAGATTGAGATCAATCTGCGACTGGGCCGTCCGACTCAGCCGGTAGATGAACGGGCCCGGTTCATAGGTCAGTTGATCGATCGTCCGCCAGCGTGACATGAACACCTCCAGTTGAGCCCAGACCGTCCCCGCGTCCCGGCTAGCCAAATTCACCATCTTCGCCCCGTACGTCCGGACCGCGTTGAGCTCGGCAAGGTTGTCCTGGATCCGGGCATCCCGGGTGACGATCAGCCAACCGTGCTGCGCCACTACCGGGATCCAGTCCTCGTCCTTGATGTCGGTGCTGACTATTGGGCACGCGGGTCGCAGCATCCTGCCGATGCGCGCACCCGAATCGCCCGGATAAGTAAAGTCAGCCCGTTTTTGAGCGAGCAGCCTGGCGAGCCCGAGGACGTCGGCGTCGAAGTAGACACGGACCTCCGCCGGTTTGGGCTCCGTCACGCCGCGTGCGGGCCCTCATACGCCAGGGCCCACCGGACCTCCTGCACGGTTAGGCCATAGGTCGCCGCCAGGTCTTGTTCAGCTTCGCCGCCCTGCGACTGCTCCCACAGGATTTCAGTACTGATGCCATTGATTTGCGGGGCACCGAAGCGGACGTCGGGATCGATGACGACCGGCGACCCCAGCGAGTCGTCGGGACGCCACCGGGCAGCCACATCGTTCTCCCAGGTGACGCGGGCGTAGAAGTCGGCCGCAGCCGCAGAGAGGATGTACTGGTTGCGAACCTCAGCGACCAGGGCCAGGTCGCTATCCAGCCCAACCTCATCCTGGGCCCTGCTGACAAGCTCCCGGCCAGAGACGAAGGGCTTGTTGTGTGCCAGCGGGTAGGGGACGCCAAGCCTGCGGCGCAGCGAGTCGATGAAGCCTCGCAACTCCCACATCGGCACCTTGTGCCGGCGTCGGTACTCGCGCAACAACCCGGCCTCCACGAATTCGGCCCACGTCACGCTTCGGGTGCCCTTCGGCTCGACCCGGATCACCGGCTTGTACGTCTTGCCCCCGTACTCGCCACCCTCCAACCAGTAGTGCAGCGTGGCTGGTGGCACGTCGAGCAGCCGGGCAGCGCGCGCCTCGGTGTACATCTCGCGTTCCAGCACAGCGGTAGTCATCGCCGCAAGTCTCGCACCTTCCACCACCAGAACGATGCGCACCCGAACCCCTCGGCGTGCCCAGCTACGGCCAGACCGGCGAGCCCACTCAGTGCACATGGTCGGCCAGCGCTGACCATCGCGGTCCAGGCCAGAACCGCGAGGGCCGCCAGCCTTCGACGATCAATGCGGCCCCAGAGGAGCCGAAGTTTTCTCTTACCGACATACCCCCGACGGCCGGAGGTAACGGCTGACCGGCGGGCTCGCAGCCGCTAAGGAATGGCATCTTTTCGGCGATTCTCTACGGACTGGTGGGGTCATCGACGGACCAGCCAGTACGGGCGCACATGACGAACGTCACCATGTCTCGGTGGCGGCGCTGGCCAACCGGGGCATCGTCGGACTCGCTGATCGCCACAGCGTGTCACGCTACCGGGGTGCGTGACAGTGTGACCTCGAGTGGGCGAGGCCCAGTCGGTGCCTCAAGCCGGTGTCCCCAGAACCAGCCACCAGCGGCCCTGCGCCGCTCTGAGCGCCGTCCAGGTCGAGTCCGGCCAACCCCCCCGACGGGGAACAGCGCTAGCTAGTGTTGTGTGAATGAAGTAGCTTTACTTCGCGGTAGCATGAGTCATGCCGTTGACTTGTGCTGTGACCATGCCGGCTGAGGACCGCGCCGAGCTGACGCGATGGCTGCGGGCGCCGTCGCTGCGGGCCGGCTTGGCGCAGCGGGCACGGATCGTGTTGCTTGCCGAGGAGGGTGTCGGCACCAACGAGATCGTGCATCGGGTCGGGGTGTCCAAGCCGACGGTGATCGCCTGGAAGAAGCGGTACGCCGCCGAGGGCGTCGCCGGGCTGGAGGATCGTCCCAAGCCGGGCCGTCCAGTGACCGTGGACGAGGTGGCGGTCGTGTTGGCGACGCTGGAACCGCCGCCGGAGCGGCTGGGCGTGACGCATTGGTCGAGTCGGTTGCTGGCCGACCACCTCGGCATCTCGAACGTCTGGGTGGCCCGAATCTGGCGGAAGTGGGGGCTGCAGCCGTGGCGGCGGGAGACCTTCAAGTTCTCCACCGACCCGCAGTTGGAGGCCAAGGTCCGCGACGTCGTCGGGCTCTACCTGAACCCGCCGGACCGGGCGGTCGTGTTGTCGATCGACGAGAAGTCCCAGATCCAAGCCCTGGACCGGACGGCGCCGATCTTGCCGATGCGGCCGGGTCTGCCGGAGAAGGCGACCCACGACTACATCCGGCACGGTACGACCACCTTGTTCGCCGCGTTGGAGGTGGCGACCGGCAAGGTGACCGACGCTTGCTACCCGAGGCACCGCCACGAGGAGTTCCTGCGCTTCCTCAAACACCTCGCCAAGGCCTACCCGCGGGTCAAGCTGCACCTGGTCTGCGACAACTACGCCACCCACAACCATCCCGCGGTACGCACCTGGCTCGCCCGCCATCCACGGATCACCATGCACTTCACCCCGACGTCGGGATCGTGGCTGAACATGGTCGAGATCTTCTTCGGCATCATCACCCGGCAGGCCATCCGGCGCGGAACCTACACCTCGGTCAAGGACCTGATCACCGCGATCGAGACCTTCATCGACGGCTGGAACGAACGCTGCCGACCCTTCACCTGGACCAAGACCGCTGACGAAATACTGACCAAAGCCACCGCCGGTCAAAGATCATCGTTCACGCGACACTAGCCTGCCGTAGCTGCGTAGCAGGTCATCGATGGCTCGATTGATCGAGTTCGTCGTCGAGGCTGAGGCGAAAACCTCCTCATCGATCTTGAGTTCGCGGCCCGCAAAACGTGACAGCCCCTGCTGAATGAAGCGCCACTTCTCTTCTGTATTGACGCCGGGGGACATGCTCGTCGTTGCGATCGCGCCTGGATTGACCATCGGATTGGTCCTGCCATCGGGTCGGTCCTCGATGGCACCGACGGAGTTAAACCTCCTGCCGGTCGCATTGAGACCGACAAACTGAGCAACGGTATTGGGCGTGTGCACGCCACACATGAGCGCGAAAATGAACGGTTTGGCCACACTCATGATCGTGAACTCGACCTCCGCATCTCCCGCCGTGGCGGTAAGGCCTCGGGTGTTCGCCACGCAAATGCCGAATTTGTCAGGATCAACACTTGCAAGCGACGGATACACGTGTGAAACGTCTCCGTCGGTGTTGCCTCGGATGCGGTTGTAGGCCTCTTCAACGAGGAGACGTACATGCTCTTCGGGCGGGAGGTGGCCCGTTGATACGTACGGCGCATTCACCGTTGGATCCGACGTCATTGACTCATCACCTTCCTTTCGTTGGCTACGTCGTTGCCCTCGCGGGACCCACACGATCATGGGTATGGGATGAGCCTCTTCTCGATCCGCGCCCAACGGGATACAGGGACGGCTAGGCGCGCGGCTCCTTTACTCGGCTTGGTCCACAGAACCTAGAGCTGCCTCGAGTTCTGCGGCGACCTCGTTCATGGTTGGGGAGATGGCCTCGGGGTCCCCAGATTGGAGCAGTTCCTCCACGCGTCCACGTGACGCTCGTACTGCATCTCGCAGGGTGCGTGTCCCAGTTCGAGTGGCGTCGTCTGGGGCCGATGCCTCGAGTGCGGTCAGCCGATCCTCGACAGCGGCCACGCGATTCGAACCGACGGTCCAGCCGCCCTCGACCTGATCAAGAGAGCCCGATTGACCCAGCTCAGGGACGAGCCCGCGGGCAAACCACGCCACGTCTTGCTCGGCCGTTGCAAAATCAGCCCTCCAGACCTGTCGACGGTGTGCCCGCACGAGAAGGGGCGTCGCTATCGCGGCTGCAAGCAATAGACCTGCCAGCGCCCACCAAACCCAGGAACCTGCACTTGTTTCGGCAGGCTCGCTCGCCACGGACGACGACGGCGACGGGCTTGCAGTCGGCGATGGGCTGGTAGTCACCGACCGGGTGACAGTCGACGGACTCGGGGCTGCCGTGACTGTCTGGGTCGTGGTAGGCACCGACCGGGTGACAGTCGACGGACTCGGGGCTGCCGTGACTGTCTGGGTCGTGGTAGGCACCGACCGGGTGACAGTCGACGGACTCGGGGCTGCCGTGACTGTCTGGGTCGTGGTGGTCTCTACACGGATCGGTGACCGAGAGGGATTCTGCGTCGCCGATCGCGTCGCTGTCGGTTCCTCGGTGCGTGCCGGCTCCTCTGCTGGCCGGCTCGATGAGCGTGCGGGACTCGGTTTTGTCGGCGCTGGACTGGGAATCTCCGGCCGCGTAGCCGACCTCGTGGGGTTCTGCAGGGACACCGTCGGCGTAGGCAGTTGGCTCGCTGAGCGTGACGGCGATGCCGACACCTCGACGTTCCCACCGCCAGCGCATGAACTGAGCACGGCGATGGCCAAAGCAAGGCCAGCCATTTTCATGACCGGCGTTCCGACCCTGCCGCCGAATCCAGCTTCCCTGCACACCCCGACCCCCGATGTGTCGTCGATTAAAGCCAGACACGGTCCGGCCTGCCAGCGTACTGGCGTCACATCGTAGCGTCGTTCGGCTGAGCCAAGTCGCAACTGAAGTTCCTGCTACTCACGTCCGGCATGAGCTCATCGGAGCCGGAATGTTGATCACGGCTCGCGGCTACAACTGTAGGCCGCTGACTACGGCAAACTCGAGAGGTGGACACGGGTGAATTGGAGGACGAGACAGGACCAAGGCGCCGGGGGTGAGGTCCGTTCAGGTAAGCTCAGGTAGCGGGGAATAGGGTTTCGAGAATTGCCGGTGGGCGATACTGGGTTTGTACCAAAGACCTCTTCCGTTTCAGTGATCTCTTCGCGCATGACAATGCGGCGGTACACCCACGAACATCACTCACACTTAGCCTCGTCGAACGACCCGCAGACGTCACGGCCGCCCATCGATTACTTCATCCAGAGGTCTTGACGATTTCTCTCAAATCAGTCAATCGGTCCAGTATCCGGAAGTTATCTGGGTGCCGGAGCTCTATCAGCTTGAGCCCGAGGCTCAAAGTGCCTTTCTCAAATGCACGTCCGCCGGCGTCACCTTCATCAACGGCCACCAGTGCTTGGGCGATGAGTTCGTAGCCGCGACTCATGTAGAAGCGCACCGTGTTCTCTGACGGTGTGGCGGAGACGACAATCTCGGCATCACCGACGTCGCGGGCGATCAAATCCAGCTCGTCGGACAGACGACGGCCGATCCCCGTTCCGCGGAACGCCTCGCTGACGTGGAAGAACGCAAGCTGCGCGATCCCCGGTCGAAGGTGTGGCACGACCACTCCGATCCCAACCAGCTGTCCCTTCGGCCTCGATCTGGTTGATCACCTCCGGCGGGGTCGCGGTCGGGCTTTGGTGTGGGGTCGAGGACCGGTCCAGCAGTCCCAGCGCACCGTAGCGTCGATAGCGGTTGACCCATTTCGAGGCGCAGGCCCGGGAGATCCCCATCTCCGCCGCGACGTGGGCGATCGGGCGGTGCTGCCAGCGTTCGATGAGTCGTCGGCGACCTTCGACGGACAGCGGGGCATTACGGTGAGACACGAGGGCAGGTCCTTTCGCTGGCTCGACACGGATGAATTGCTTGGCGCTATCCATCCTTGCCGCGAAGGGCCTGCCCTTCTGCTGCCTCAAACCGCCCGGCATGTCTTCAACGTCCTGACCCGCGACAAACTCGAGGTACGTGGGCGGGGGCCGCGTTGGTCCGCGGTGTCGTCTGGTCATCGTTCAGACGTGTGTCCGGTGAGGCCGAGTGGCGTCCCTGTACCGAGGGCGGGTCGAGGTTGGGCGGCCTCCTATCCCGAAGACTCCGGCGTCTTCGACCCGCCTGGCAGAACCTGCCTGGCACACTCGGTCGGAGAGGCCGTAGCCTCTGAAGCAGTGGGCGCCGTGTGCGGCGTCCGTTTTCCTGTCAACTCAACAGAAGGATCAACCAATGGCGACCCTGACCGCATGGACGTTCCCGGGTGTCGGTGATGCCGACGCCATGGTCGACAAGCTCAAGGTGCTGCAGTCGCAGCAGCTGATCACCATCCACGATGCGGCCGTGGTCAGTTGGGAGGTCGGCAAGAAGAAGCCGAAGACCCGGCAGCTGAACAATCTGGCTGGGCCTTTGGCGCTCGGCGGCGCGTTCTGGGGGATGCTGTTCGGGTTGCTCTTCTTCGTTCCGTTGCTGGGAGCGGCGATCGGCGCCGGCATCGGCGCTCTGACCGGGTCGATGGCCGACGTCGGCATCGACGACAAGTTCATCGACGGGGTCAAGCAGCGGGTGACACCCGGCACGTCGGCCCTGTTCCTGCTCACTTCCGATGTGGTCGAGGACCGCGCCAAGGCCGAGTTGAGCGGCACGAAGGCCGAGCTGATCGCCAGTAACCTCACCGCGGACCAAGAGGCTAGACTGCGCGAGGTATTCGGCGAGGAGTGACTTTAGCGCGGCCACGCCCGTGCCACGTTGACAGGCGCTCGACAGCGTTGTTGGCAGCGAACGCCTCCCCCAGCGGTCTTCGCTACTGATCCGGAATGGTTCTCGGCTCGCCGGTTGGCTCCACCAACGGCCAAGGCCAGCCAGCCGGCCGAGCCGCTCTCGTAGATCGGCATCCGCGATCCTTCTATGGACAACTGGCCTGGCAAACCTCGGTCAGCTACGTCCGCCTCTAGACCACCGGAGCGTCCCAGCCGAACATGCCGTCCTGCGGTAATCAACCCGCGCATATCAGTCCGACCGCGCGTCGCACCTGAGACGCTGACCAAGATCAATGACGCAGCAACGAAGAACGGGCCGGCCCCCACACACCCAGCTGAGGGAGCCGGCCACCCTGCCCCTTGAGAGCAACCGGCTACATATCAGACGGTGGGTGGCCGGCGGGGCCGCTTCGTCTCTCGCGCGCGGACGCGATGAGGGATATGGCGCGCCCGACCAGTACGCCGAGGGCGATCGCCACCATCGTCTCCACTGTGGTGATCAGGGTCGTGGTGCCGGTGCTGTCACCGTGGAGTAGGGCCGCGACGCCGACGAGGCCGAGGGCGCCGGGGACTAGGAGCCAGAACGCCGGTGTGAAGCTGACGATCGCGGGCGGCCCGGTTCGCTGCCGGGCGACCAGATCGGCGACCGGGGTCATCGCGGCCGCACCCACGAAGGCCGACAGGACGCCGCCGAAGAACAGGCCTCCCAGCACCTGGCCGCCGTAGGCCACATACAGGACCAGGAGGATCCAGCGCAGGGAGCTCGGACGTGCGCACAGGTTCATCACGATGCCGATGCCGAACACGCCGACGGCGAGCCAGGGGCCGGCGGCACCGAGCGCCGGCTTGGTCGCCGTCAGGTCGAACGCGGGTATCCCGACGAGAGCGGCCGCGGCGAGGATGCCGAGGCCGAGAAACACGAGCTGGGCGGCCCCGGCGCCCAGTCGCCCGGCACCGGAGATCATCTGGCCGGTCGACAGCTCGATCACCGCGGTGGTCAGCAGCGCTCCGGGCAGCAGGGTGACCAGCGGGGCGATCAGGCTGGAGGCGACGTCGAAGTCAAGGCCGGTCCGCGACAACAGGAAGACCACGAGCGACACGCTGAACGATGCGGCGACCGTCAGCAGCACCTGGAACCGGGGCGGCACACGGTTTCCGGCGAGCAGGAGTGCCCCGGTCAGGCCGCCGAGTCCGGCGGCCACGATGATCCCCAGCCAGGAGCTGCCGAGCAGGACGGCTAGCCCGACCGTGGCGAGCACTTGACCGACCACCTGCATCGACGGACCGAAGGGCGGGGGCCGGGTACGAATCGCCACGATCTGATCGTGTGCCCACCGGGGATCGATCCCACCGGTGCGCGCGGCCCTGATGATGTCATCGAGTTCCTCGATCTGGTGCAGCCGCAGCCGCTGGCGGCCGCTGCTCACGGCCCTGGTCCGAAGCTGACCACCGGTGCGGGAGGAGACCAGGAGCGCGGTCGGCAGGGCGATGATCTCGGTGTCAGCCATGCCGTATGCCCGGGCGATCTCCTCCAGGTTCGCATCCACGTCATCGACGTCGAAGCCGGAGTCGATCAGCGCCTCCCCGGCCGACGCCAGCAGCACCAGTACGTCAGTGGCCGGTTCGGTACCACTTCGCGGCGGAGCTGCCTTCGGCTGCGCGACCTGACCCTCGCCCTTCCAGGCCAGGCGCAGCAGCACAAGGCTCACCAGGACCAAGACGGCGAGGGCGATCAGGACCGAGCTGAGCGGAACGGCTCCGGCCGAGCTGGCCGGTGGCGTCGCCGGTCGTTGGGGCGGAGGGCTCTCGGTTTGGGCGGACGCGGACGCCGGGCTGGCGCCCGGTGTCGGGGACTCCGACGGCGTGGCCGGCGGTGCTCCGGTCGGGGTGAGCGATGCGGCTGTCGTTGCACTGAGCGTCGCCAGTGGCGTGAGGACCGGGCTGGTGCCGCCGGGCCTGAGGCTTGGGTCGTCTGGCGTGGGGCTCGGGTCGTCTGGCGTGGGGCTCTGGTCGTCTGGCGTGGGGCTCGGGTCGTCTGGCGTGGGGCTTCGGTCGTCTGGCGTGGGCGAAGCGGAGGCGGTCGCAGTCGACGTCGGGGTCGGGGTGCCCGTGGGAGGCTGCGCCAGCGGAACCGCCGCACCAACGACGGTGAGCAGCGCCGCAGCCGCCCAAATGATCTGGCCGCGCCGGCGGAAGCTCGCGATGATGCCGCGGCGGTCGGCGACCATGGAGCGTGACTATAAGCCAGGGACTAGATGACCCCTCGCGGCGGCGTACCGCTGCAGGAAGAGCGCTTCGGCGAGGGCCATTGACTCTATTTCGCTGGGAGCCACACTCTCGTTCGGAGCATGGATGAGCGCGGCCGGCTCCTCAACACCAATCATGATCAACTCGGCATCCGGGTAGACCTCGGCCAAGACGTTGCACAGCGGGATCGATCCGCCCTGCCCCAAGGTGGTCATCGGCGTTCCGTAGGCGTCTTTCATGGCGCTGGCGAGCGCCTCGTATGCCGGCCCATCGACAGCGGCCTTGAAGGGAGCGCCCTCCGCTTCAAGATCCACCGTCACCTGGACTCCCCAGGGAGCGACCGCCTGGAGATGATCAACGAGGGCCTGATGGGCCTGGGCAGGCTCGGTGCCCGGTGGAATGCGCAGGTTCAGCCGAGCTGCCGCCCGCGGCACGATGGCTGCCGTTGATCCGACCACTGGCGGGCAGTCGATGCCGAGAATGGTGACCGCGGGACGCGCCCACAGCATGTCGCTGACACTGCCGTCTCCCAGAAGCGACCCGCCGTCGAGCACCCCAGCGTCGCTCCGAAACTGCTCAGGCGGATAGAGCTCACCCGTCCAGCTCTGGGTGCTGTCCAGCCCCGTGATCGTGGTATTGCCCTGGCCATCCCGAAGTGTTGCCAGCATCGCCACCAGCGCGGCGAGCGCATCAGGTGCTGGGCCGCCGAACATGCCAGAGTGCACTTCGGACTTGAGCGCCGAAACCGTCACCACGACGTTGATCATGCCGCGCAGGCTCACCGTGGCGGCAGGGTGGCCGACGGCCGCGTTGCCGGTGTCGCAGACCAGGATCGCATCCGCACGCAGCAGGTCGGCGTTCTTCGGTACGAAGTCCTCCAGGCCGCCGGTGCCCTGTTCCTCCGACCCTTCCACCACCAGTTTCAGGTTGACCGGCAGGTCGTCGCCGAGCGCGCGTAGGGCCATCAGGTGCACGAGGATGTTGCCCTTGCAGTCGGCCGCGCCGCGACCGTACCAACGGCCGTCGACCTCGGTGAGCTGGAATGGCGGGGTTCTCCATGCGGTCTCGTCGAGGGGCGGCTGGACATCGTAGTGCGCGTAGAGCAGGACGGTGGGTGCGGTGGTGTCGGAGCATGGTCGGGATCCGATGACGGCTTGACTCCCGTCGGCGGTCTCGGCAAGGTGAACGTCGGCGAAGCCGAGCTCGGAGAACTTGTCGAGAACCCACTGGGCCGCGGCGGCGCACTCTTCAGGAGGGAATTGGCGGGGGTCGGCCACTGACCGGATGCCGACGAGTTCGGCGAGCTCAGTTCTCGCTTGAGGCATCAGGCCGGCAACACGCTCTCGCAGTTCCATCTCCCGTTAGCCGCCGGCTACGGGGGACGTCTTGAGCTTCTCGATCATCTGTTGGAATCTGGGTAGTTGGTCGGGGCAGTAGATCTGGATGGCCAGCAGCTGTCCCTTGAAAACCTTGCTGTCGACGATAACCGGACGTATTCCGGGTCCGGCCGCCCCGTTGGTGAGTTGGCTGAACAAGATCGACTTTCGCAGCGCGTTGGCCGGGTCTTTGCAGAGCGCGCCGCCGTCATCACCGAGCACGCCGACAATCTGCTCTTGCGATGGCACGGCGCGCACACCGGCCTTCTGCAGCGCGGCGATGAGCTGGTTGGCCTTTTCTTGGGCCTGTTGGTTCGACTGTGCTGAGCGGTAGAAGACGAGGCAGATGATCAGGAGTAGGACCAGCGCGCCGGCAATCACCGCATAAATGATTCTGCGATCACGTGGGGTTGAGGTCTCCTGTGCGGTGCTCATGACGGGTTCACCTCGGTCGGTACCGGCTGCTTCCACGACGGTTTACGCAGCTTGTAGAAGAGGAACGGCACCAGGAGTCCGAGTCCAAGGGCGCCGCCCCCCACGATGGCCAAGTACATGCCGCCGCTACCGGCCTCGATCTGCGAGGGTGGGATGAAGCCGATGAGCAGGGCCGCCAGTGATGCCGCGAACCCGACCCCGCAGAGAGCACCGAGTATCGGCGCCCGGTATCCACGCGGATGGTCGGGCTCCTTGCGACGTAGCCGTACGGCCGCCACGAACATCAGCAAGTACATGATCAGATAGACCTGGGTGGTGATCACCGAAAAGATCCAGTACGCGCTCGAGACGGTCGGGATCAGAGCGTAACCCAATCCGATCAGGGTCGTGATCACCCCTTGCGTGACCAGGATGTTCTGCTGAACCCCGTTCTTGTTCAGCTTCTGCAGGAACGGCGGCAGGTATCCCTCCTGCCGCGAGATGAGCAGCAAGCCTTTTGACGGGCCGGCCAGCCAGGTCAACATCCCGCCCAGCGAGGCGGTCACGATCATCAGGCCGAAGATCGGGGTCAACCACTGGATACCGAAGTTCGCGAAGATCGCCTCGAAGGCTTGCATGATCCCGGCGGTGAGCGAGAGCTGCTCGGCCGGCACTATCCAGCTGATCGCCAGCGCGGGCAGAATGAAGATCAACAGCACCAGCGCCGAAGCGAAGAAGATCGTTCTTGGGGAACTCCTTGCTGGGGTCGCGCAGCGATGAGACATGGACCGCGTTCATCTCCATGCCCGAATAGGACAAGAAGTTGTTGACGATCAGCACCAGGCTCGCCAGCCCGGCCCACGCCGGCAGCAAGTTGCTTGCGGTCATCGGCGCGGCCGACGGGTTTCCCTGGCCGAGGAACACAACCCCGAGAATGACCAGCACCGCACCCGGGATAAGCGTCCCGATGATCAAGCCACCGCTCGCCAAGCCGGCGACGCCCTTGGTCCCCCGCGAGGAGACCCAAACCCCAGTCCAGTACACGACCACGATGACGATCGCGGTCCACACACCACTGGAGGCAAGCTCAGGATTGATCACGTAGGCCAGGGTGCTCGCCACGAACCCCAGTAGCGTCGGGTAATAGAATATGGTCATCGCGAACTGGCACCAGACCGCCAAGAAGCCCATCGGCTTGGAGATCGTGCCGGCGACGCTGGCGATCATCCACACGCCGAGCACGCGGTCGCACTTGGCGTCGGCGATCACCTTGACGAAGCCGTCGCCCTCGCGGTTGGTCTTGGCGCGGCTGTTGCCCATCATCGGGAACTTGCCGACCTTGATCTCGCCATTTTTCTCGCGCGCCTCCTCCTCGGTGAGGCCGACGCCGGCGATCTCGGGCATGGTGTAGACGACGCTCGGGATGACGTCGTGATTGACGATGCCGATCTGGCCGGCGATCACTCTCGGCGACCGCGATCCCTTCATCCTCCGCCTTGTGGGCGAGCATCGGCCCGGGCGTGACGTCGCCGATCGCGTAGATGCCCTGCGACGCCGGTGCGGAAATCATGATCGACCTCGATCTGGCCGCGATTGTTGAGCGCGACGCCGGCGGCTTCGAGGTCGAGGCCGTCGGTGTTGGGGCGGCGGCCGATCGAGACCAGCACCACGTCCGCCTCGATCGTCTCGGCCGCGCCGCCCTTGGCCGGCTCGACGGTGAGCGTGACGCCGGCGCCGTTCTTCTCGGCCCTGGTCACCTTGGTGCCGAGGCGGAAGGTGAAGCCCTGCTTCTTGAAGATCCTGTTGGCTTCCTTGCGGACGTCGCCGTCCATGCCGGGCAGGATCTGGTCGAGGAACTCGACCACGGTGACCTTCGCCCCGAGCCGCTTCCAGACCGAGCCGAGCTCGAGCCCGATCACGCCGCCGCCGATCACCACCAGATGGCCGGGCACCTTGCCCAGCTCGAGCGCGCCGGTCGAATCGACGATCCGCTCCTGGTCGACCTCGACGCCCGGCAGCGGAGTTACCGACGAGCCGGTGGCGATGACGAAATTCTTGGCGCTGTAGCTGGTGCCGCCGACGTCGATGCTGTCCTTGCGCCGGTGAACTTGGCGTGGCCCTTCAGCCACTCGACCTTGTTCTTCTTGAACAGGAACTCGATGCCGCCGGTGAGGCCCTTCACCGCCTCCTTGCGGCCGGCGTGCATCGCGTCGAGGTCGAGCTCGACGCCGCTCGTCTTGACGCCCCATTTGGCGAGCGTGCCGTCATGCGCTTCCTCGAACAGCTCGGAGGCGTGGAGCAGCGCCTTGGACGGGATGCAGCCGACGTTGAGGCAGGTGCCGCCGAGCGTCTCGCGGCTCTCGACGCAGGCCGTCTTCAGCCCCAGCTGCGCGGCCCGGATCGCCGCCACATAGCCGCCCGGCCGGCGCCGATCACGATGAGGTCGAATTGTGTGTCTGCCATTATCTCCGTTCCGGCGAATCTTTCCTCTAGATCGGATCCGGCTTCGCTGGCGCGACGTTACAAATCGATCAGCAGGCGCATCGGGTCTTCGAGCGCTTCCTTGATGCGGACCAGGAAGGTGACCGCCTCGCGGCCGTCGACCAGGCGGTGGTCGTAGGACAGCGCCAGGTACATCATCGGCTCGACCACGATCTGGCCGTCGCGCACCACCGGCCGCTCCTCGATCCGGTGCATGCCGAGCACGGCGCGACTGCGGCGGGTTGATGATCGGCGTCGACATCAGCGATCCGAACACGCCGCCATTGGAGATGGTGAAGGTGCCGCCCCGCATCTCCTCGATCTTGAGCGTGCCGTCCTTGGCGCGCTTGCCGAAGTCGGCGATGGTCTTCTCGACCTCGGCGAAGCTCATCGCATGGGCGTTGCGGATCACCGGCACGACCAGGCCCTGCGGCGCCGACACGGCGACCGAGACGTCGGCATAGTCGCGGTAGACGATCTCGTCGCCCTCGATCGACGCGTTGACCGCAGGGACGTCGCGCAGCGCCAGGGTCGCCGCCTTCACGAAGAAGCTCATGAAGCCGAGGCGGATGCCGTGCTTCTTCTCGAACAGATCCTTGTAGCGGCTGCGCGCCTCCATCACCGCGGTCATGTCGACGTCGTTGAAGGTCGTCAGCATCGCCGCGGTGTTCTGCGCTTCCTTGAGACGGCTGGCGATGGTCTGGCGCAGGCGCGTCATCCGCACCCGCTCCTCGCGGCGCTCGCCGGCGGCGGCGCGGCGCGGCGGGCGCGGCGGCGAAGCCGGCGCGGGCGCGGGCGCGGAGCGGGCGCCGGGGCCGGCTGCGCCTTCTGCGCCTTGGCGGCGGCAAGCACGTCGTCCTTGGTCAGCCGGCCGTCCTTGCCGGTGCCCTTGATCTTGGACGGGTCGAGATGATGCTCGAGCACCACCCGGCGGACCGCCGGCGACAGGGTCAGGCTGCCGCCCTCGCCGTCCTCGCCTTCGTCCTCGCTCGGCTCGCGCAGCTCGATATCCTCGCCGGCGTCTCCTGGCACCGGCGCGCCGGGGCCGGCCGCGGCGGCGCCGCGGCGCGGCGGCCGCGCCGTTGCTCTCGATCCGCGCGATCAGCGCGCCGACCGCGACCGTGTCGCCCTCGGCCGCGAGCTGCTCGCCCATCGTCCCGGCGACCGGCGCGTTGACCTCGACCGCGACCTTGTCGGTCTCCAGGCTGGCGATCGGCTCATCGGCGGCGACGGCGTCGCCGGGCTGCTTCAGCCACTGGCCGACCGTCGCCTCGGTGATCGATTTGCCCAGCGTTGGAACCTTGACGTCGGTTGCCATTCATCCGTCCCTTCGTTCAGCTCGCGGCCTTGCCGGCCTTGCGCACCGTGTCGGCCGCCGCTTCGCGCCTCGGCCGTCGCCCCGCGCTGGCCGAGCGCGTCGGCGATCAGCGCCGCCTGCTCGGCTGTGTGGCGTTTGGCAAGACCTGTCGCGGGCGAGGCGGACGGCCGGCGCGGCCGGCATAGCGCGCCCGCTGCGGCTTCACGCCGGCCTCGGCGAGGCATTGCTCGATCAGCGGATCGACGAAGAACCAGGCGCCGGCATTCTTCGGCTCCTCCTGCGCCCACACCACGTCCTCGAGGTTGGTCATGCGCTTGAGGCGGGCGACCAGAGGCTCGGACGGGAAGGGATAAAGCTGCTCGATCCGGACGACCGAGGTGTCCTGTCGCCGGCCTGGTCGCGCGCCTCCATCAGCTCGTAGGCGACCTTGCCGCAGCACAGGACCAGGCGGCGCACGTCCCTGTCGGCGGGCGCGCCGAGGTCGGACATGATCCGCCGGAAATGGCTGTCGCCGGTGAAGTCGGCGGCGCTCGACACCGCCAGCTTGTGCCGCAGCAGCGACTTCGGCGTCATCATCACCAGCGGCTTGCGGAAATCGCGCAGCATCTGGCGGCGCAGGATGTGGAAGTAATTGGCCGGGGTGGTGCAGTTGGCGACCTGCATATTGTCCTCGGCGCACAGCTGCAGGATAGCGCTCGAGCCGCGCCGAGCTGTGCTCCGGCCCCTGCCCCTCATAGCCGTGCGGCAGCAGCATCACGAGGCCGTTGGCGCGCAGCCACTTGGCCTCGCCGGCGGCGATGAACTGGTCGATGATCACCTGCGCGCCGTTGGCGAAATCGCCGAACTGCGCCTCCCACAGCACCAGCGTGCGCGGGTCGGCGAGCGCATAGCCATATTCGAAGCCGAGCACGCCGAACTCCGACAGCGGGCTGTCGCGCACCTCGAAGCGGCCGCCGCGGCGATCGTGCGAGCGGGATGTAGCTGTCGCCGGTCTCCTGGTTGCGCCACACGGCGTGGCGGTGGCTGAACGTGCCGCGGCCGCTGTCCTGGCCCGACAGGCGCACCTGATAGCCCTCGCCGACCAGGCTGCCGAAGGCGAGCGCCTCCGCGGTGGCCCAGTCGAAGCCCTCGCCGCTCGTCGAACATCGCGCGCTTGGCATCGAGGATGCGCTGCGAGCGTCTTGTGGATTGCGAGGCCGTCGGGGACGGTGGTCAGCACCGGCCGATCTCGGCCATGCGTCGCGGCTCGATCGCGGTGCCGACGTTGCGGCGCTCGGTCTCCGGCGCCGTCGGGTTGGCCGAGCCTGCCCAGCGCCCGCCGAACCAGTCGGCCTTGTTGGGAAGGTAGGACTTGGCCGCCTCGAACTCCTCCTCGAGCGTCGCGACGAACCGTCTGCGAACTGCGTCGACCCAGTTCGCGTCGATCACGCCTTCCTCGAAGGCGGGCGCCATAGATCGCGGACCGGCGGATGCTTGCGATCCCGGCGTACATGAGCGGCTGGGTGAAGCTGGCTCGTCGCCCTCATTGTGGCCGAAGCGGCGGTAGCACCACATGTCGATGACGACGTCGGCTTGAAGTGTCTGGCGATAATCGATCGCCATCTTGCAGGCGAAGGTCACCGCTTCCGGATCGTCGCCGTTGACGTGCAGGATCGGCGCCTGGACGATCTTGGCGACGTCGGACGGATAAGGCGACGAGCGGCCGAAGCGCGGCTGGTGGTGAAGCCGACCTGGTTGTTGATGACGAAATGGATCGTGCCGCCGGTGCCGTAGCCCGGCAGGCCGGAGAAGCCGAAGCATTCGGCGACCATGCCCTGGCCGGCGAAGGCGGCGTCGCCGTGCAGCAGCACCGGCAGCACCTGCTCGCCCTCGCTGTCGCCGCGCGCGATCTGCTCCGCGCGGACCTTGCCGAGCACGACCGGGTCGACCGCCTCGAGGTGGCTCGGGTTGGCGACCAGCGAGAGGTGCACCTTCACGCCGTCGAACTCGCGGTCCGACGAGGTGCCGAGATGGTATTTAACGTCGCCCGACCCGCCGACATCCTCGGGATTGGCGGA
>CAVVTA010000008.1:0-71536 GCA_963751045.1 uncultured Actinomycetota bacterium | reverse complement strand
GCGAGCAGGTTGACGTTGCCGATCTGCCGGCCGGCCAGGGAGAGGACGTACCAGATCGAGCCGAGATCACCGCCCCGCCCGGAGTTGTAGCGCCAGAAGCTGAGCCAGCCGTCCGGCGCCAAGATCATCACCGGCAGGTTCACCAGCGCCCAGCTGACCACGAAGCCCACGAGCATCGTCCCGAACGCCCGCAGCCGGCCCGAGCGCAGACAGAGCAGCAACAGCGGCCCGAGCAAGAACAGCGGATAGAGCTTCGCCGCCATCCCGAGACCCCAGAACACGCCCGCCCAACCAGGCTGCCGGCGCGACCAGCAGAGCACACCGACGGCGGTCAACGCGATGGCCAGCAGATCCCAGTTGATCAACGCCGCCGCCGCCACGCAGGGGGACGCGGCGACCATCATCGCGTCCCACGGCCGGTGCGGTACGGACCGCAGCTGAGCCCAGACCGTGATCAGCAAACACGCGCCGAGCAGCACCGTGTTCACGTCGACGAAGACCAAGGTGGCGTCGACCCGTTGTTGATCACTCAGTCCCGGGCCGGTCGGCGCGCCGAGGGCTACGGTGATCAACCGCTCGAGTTCGAGGAAGGCACCGGTCAGCACCGGATACTCCAGCACCGGATAGTTGCCCACGTCCAGGTACGGAGTGTTGCCCTCCAGCAGCCCGCGAACGCCGTACAGGATGCCGATGTCGGAGTAGCAGAGGTTCTGGTACAGGTTGGGGACCTGGCCGGCCACCGTCTGCCGGCACGGCAGCCGGAAGAGCACGCCGACCAGGTAGACCGTCGTCGCCGTCAACAGGGCGATCCGCAGCGGATTCCACCAGCTCGAGCCGGGAGCCCCGTGCCGGCCGACGGGTCCGCCGAGACGTTGACTGACGGTGCGGACGAATCGGTCCGTTCGCGACGGTTGATCGGCCTGCGGCCGGAGCTCACCGCCGAGCGAGCTCATCGATCGCCGTCCGGGTTCTCCTCCGGCTCCTGGGAGGATGAGTTCGAGTCCTCGCCCGACTCCTCGCTCGATTCCTCACCCTCTGACTCCGACGGGTCAGCCGATTCGCTCGACTCGTCCGCCTCCGGGCTCTCAGATTCCGACGGCTCCTCCGACGGCTCCTCGCTCTCGCTCGGCTCGTCGGTCGGGGTCGGCTCCGGAACATTCTGGGGCGCGGAGGTCTGCGGCTCGAAGTCGTCGGCGTCGCGGTTGACGTACGCCGGCTCGTCGAAGTCCTCGACCGGCAGACCCTTCATGGCGGTCTGCATGTAGTCCGCCCAGGTCAGCGCCGGGTAGGTGCCGCCGAAGAAGGTGCTGTCGCCCGGCCGGGCGAAGCCGTCGAGGTCCCCGTTGCCGTCCTCCCCGGCCACGTACATCACGGCGGTGGAGATCTGCGGTGTGTAGGCCACGAACCAGGCCGAGACGATGTCGTCCTTGACGTCCTTGGTCCCGGTCTTGCCGGCCACCGGTCGGTTGAGGGTACGCACCGTGCCACCCGTGCCCTGTTCGACCACGTTGGACAGCGCGTAGTTCACGTCGCGGGAGATGTCCTCGCTGACGGCGCGTTTCTCCTCCGGGGCGGCCTGGTAGACGATCTGGTCGTTCGCATCCCGCACTTCGCGAACCACGTGATTGGCGACGTGGGTGCCCTCGTTGGCGAAGGTCGCGTACGCACCGGCCTGGGCCAGCGGACTGACCTCCGCGGTGCCGAGCGCGACCCGGGAACTGGCGTCCCAACCGGCCCCCTTCGGAGCTCCGACCGCCTCGGCCATCTTCATGATCTTCTCGGGGCCGTCGCCCTTCATCTCCCCGGTCATGTCGACGAAGGCGGTGTTGATCGAGTCCGCGGTGGCCCGGAGCAGCGGGACGTTCTGCCCGTACTGGTTGGAGAACTCGTTCCGCACCGAGGTCGAATCGCCGGGCGGCGTGAACGTGTTGCCCATGAAGGTGGACCGCAGGCTGAAACCGTCGTCGAGTCCGGCGGCCAAGGCGTACGTCTTGAAGGTGGAGGCGGTGGGCCGTGGCGTCGTCGCCCAGTTGCGAGAGTTCTTGACGAAGTCCGGCCCGCCGTACAGGGCCAGCACCTCGCCCGTGCCAACCTCCACGGAGGCCACGGCGGCGTGCAGGTCGGAGGCCTTCTTGCCGGCGGCCTCGGCGGCTTGCCGGGTGTTGCCCTGGGCCGCCCGGACGGCCGCGTTCTGCGCCTGCTTGTCGAAGGTGGTGGTGATCTTGAGCCCACCGCCTTGGATCTGGGACTCGTCGAACCCGGCGGCGACCAGCTCGCGCTCCACCATCTTGAGCAGGAAGCCCTTGGGTCCGCCGTACCGCTCGTTGGTCTCGATCTCGGGGAAGGCCGGCAGCGCCCGACCGTAGCTGGCGGCCTGGGCCGGGGTGATCGCGCCGGTCTCGGCCATGGAGGCGAGCACGTAGCTGTAGCGATCCTTGAGGCGGGCCACGTTGGCGTCGTCGGCGCCCGGGTCGAGCAACGCCGGGTTGTTGAGCACGCTCGCCAGCACGGCAGCCTGCGGGACGCTCAGTTGCTTGGCGTCCACGTCGAAGTAGGCCTGGCTCGCCGCTTGGATCCCGTAGGCGCCGCGGCCGAAGTAGATCGTGTTGAGGTAGCCCTCGAGGATCTGCTCCTTGCTCAACTCGGAGTTGGTCTTGTAGGCCAGGAAGAGCTCTTTGAACTTGCGGGTGAGCGTCTGCGATGAGTTGAGGTACAGGATCTTGATGTACTGCTGGGTGATCGTGGAGCCGCCCTGCACGTCGCCGCCGTTCAGGATCACCCAGGCGGCCCGGAACATGCCGCGGATCGAGATGCCTTGGTCGGTCCAGAACGTCCGGTTCTCCGCGGCCACCACGGCGTCCTTGATGCTCTTCGGCATCTCGGCGAAGGTCAGCGGCTGGCGGTTCTGGACCGCGAACGTGCCGAGCTGCTTCTTGCCGTCGTTGTAATAGACGTCGGTGACGGCGGTCTGGAAGTCGGCGTTCGGATCCGGCCGAGTGGTGGTGGCGTAGCCGACCCCGACGACGGCGGTGAAGCTGACGAGTCCGAGCAGCAGGAAGCCGACGACGGCCAGCGTGATGCGTTTGGCCACCGTGCGGCGTTTGAGCGGAGCGGTCCCCGGGCGTGCGGAAACGTCCCAATTCGGTACGTCTTCCCCTGCTCCAGGATCCCCGTGGCGGGGGTCAGCCATAAATGTCCTCGACGGTCTGTTGGCGACGGGGCGGTTTGCGCTTCTTGCCGTCACCCAGCAGATAGCTCATGATCATGTGGTTCCAGCTGCAAGCCGGGCACACCTCCACCACGACGACCTTGAACTCGCCGAACTGGTGGGCCATCTCCTCCAACTCGGTGGTCCGCTTGATCCGGCCGGAGTATTGCCCCAGTTGGTCGCCGAAGGTGTAGTGCAACAGCAGCATGTCCCCGCAGCCGCAGACCGGGCATGGTCCCTGCGCGGGCTCCCCGTGGTGCTTCGCCGCGCGGAGCAGCATAGGGTCGGCATCGCAGGCGTCCAGCTTGGCGAGTCGCCGATCGGGACGCCGCAGCGCCTCCAGTGTGGAGCGACGCTGCAGCGCATAATCGATGACCTCCCGCTGCGACCACATGGACATCGATGGTAGTTGGCCGACCCGGCGCTCGCGAGTTCGCGCGGAGGTCGCACGCGTGGAGTGTGGGCGGACTCACGTCGCCGGGCACCGCAGTCGAGCACGGCGGCCGGGACCACTCGCGCTGCGGCCCGCACCGGAAGTGGCGTACGATCGGGCGTCGTCCACCACCGGGGCCATGGCGCAATTGGTAGCGCACCTGCTTTGCAAGCAGGGGGTTAGGGGTTCGAGTCCCCTTGGCTCCACTCCTCAGGGCTTTCTCGCCAGGGGGTCCACCGTGACGTACCTCGGAGAGTTCGAACTCGTTGATCACCGGTTCTCCGAGGCGCACGAGAGCGGCGACCCGAACACGATGCGTCAGGTCGTCGTCTTCCGCCTCCGGCCGAAAGGCGATTTGCCGGTTGACCTGCCCAAAGTGCCGGTCACGGCGAAGACGGCGACGCGAGTCGATCGGGTGCCGGTTGAGGAGCGCCACACCGAGCGGGCTTTCGTCGCGCCAGATCGGAAACCGTACGAGGCCGAGCGCCGGGAATCGCAGCTTGTTCACCGGTATCGAACCTGGCTCCTTGCTCGTGCTCACGACGTCGACCGGCTGCGGATCCTTCCGCCGAACGAATCGTCACCGCTGTACTGCGACCTCTGGGACGAGACGTCGCGCGAGCTGATCGAGGCCAAAGGCGTGGTGACGCGTGAGGGCCTCCGCATGGCCGTGGGTCAGCTCATCGACTACTCGCGTTTCGTCGCGGATGCACGCCTGGTCTGCCTGGTGCCCGACCGTCCGCGGGACGATCTGATCGAGTACCTCCGTGCCGCTCAGATCACCGTCGTCTATCCCCACGGCGACGACAACTGGGTACAAGTCGACTGATCCTTTGTCTCGCATCGGACAATCCGACGAGACCTGACCGATCGCTCCGCATTCCGCCCGATCACGCCAGATTCTGCGGCATGTGGCCAAGCCGGCGGGGCTTCGAGTGAAAATCATCCACATGGAGAGAGAAATTCAAGTCCGGTCGTCGATGTCGGCTGATGATCGCGTCCCAAAAAACGGCCCATGATCATCTACGCCAGGCGGTTTTCGGGCGCCCGGGATGGCTCTCGTAGAGAAGAACTCTCCCGAGGGCAGGTCGGGCTCGCCGCAATCAGTCGCCCAGCTCGGGCGGCTGCCCGTCAACCGGCGGTTGCCACGGCGGCCGCCACCAGCCGCGATCAGGGAACCAGGCGAGCGCACCTTGATAAGTCATGGTGCCAACCACCCAGACGTGCGTGACACCCTCGGGGAGTTCGGGCGTCGGAGCCCTCGCCAGTGCTGCTGGCCATGGGATACGACTCTGGCAGGGCAAGGTCCGAGCTACTGCTCACGATGGGCCGCTGGACCACCCACGACGACATCGAGCAGGCAGCGCGTCAGATCGCTCCCGGAGCGTTGGCTGCCCACCCCGGCCACGATGCCACGACTGTTGCTGTCGTGGGCCCTGCACGAGCGTCGGTTGCTTGTGTGGAACAAGCACGGCGCCGCGGTGGCCGGGCACATAGCGCCCGGCCTACGGGTGGGACCATACCGGCAAAGGTCACAAGTAGCGCGGGACTCGGGCCTTATAGGCGTCGTATTCGTCGCCGAACCGCTCGCGTAGCCACCGTTCCTCGCGCAGCGCCCATCGATGCACCAGCGCGGCACTGATCGGGCAGGTGGCAAGCATCCAGCCATTGCGGGTCGCACCGGCGAGGCCGAGGTGGACCGCCGTGCAGCCGAGGTAGATCGGGTTGCGGGAAATCCCGTGCAGCCCTGTGGTGACCAGCGCTTCCGGCTCCTCCAGCGACCCCGGCCCTCGCTCCCGCCACGCGGCCAACACCACCGCCAGCCCGCCGCTGGCGATCACCAAGCCGGCTGGGCCGGCCCAGGCCGGGAGCCGGAGCGGCCGTACCCGCTGGGCCAGTATGGCTGCCACGACGCCGGCCAGTGTCTCTGCCGGCAGCGGGATGTGGTCCGCAGCCGCCTTCAATCTCGCGCGGGCGGTCACCACTGCGATCCCCAAGCAACCGCGGCCATCGGCACCGCCGTTGTCGCCGCGAGGGGGCGTCCGCGGCGGGCAGGGCGACAGTGCACATACCTGTAGGACGTCTGCGCCGAGCTGACCGGGTAGAACGTTTGCAGGAACCAGATCGGCCCGTCGACGGCAGATGGAAGACGTAGATCTAGTACACCCGCGTTGCCGACGTTGGCCAGGGCGATGTTGCCGAAGCTGCCGGTGAAAACGGCCGTCGAGACCATTCCCGCGAGGACCTGCGGCGTCGCATCCATGCCCGCGACGTTACGCGCCGGGCACGGCGGTCGCTTCAGTTCAATGATCCGTTTCGGGCCAGCGTGATGGGACCAGCAACCCACGCTGCCCTTTCCTCGCTGCGACCAGCTATTCGTGACCGATGCTCAGCGGTGGGCCCACACCAGCCACGCCGCGCCGTCCAGTACCACGCCATGGGGTTTGGCGTACGGCGCGTAGCTGGCTCGAAGGGCGTCGCGTGCAGCTGCCACCACATGGTCGGGAGCGCCGGCAAACAGCTGCATGTCCTCGGCGATCGACATCAAGAACGCGGCCGCGTCGTCTGCGTCGTCACCGATGCGCTGCGGCCTGGTCACGCTTTCAACGGTGACGTCTTGGAACCCTCCGGCCGTGAGCAACCGTTCGAGTCGGTCACCATCGGCGAAGGCGAACGGGCCGGGTGCGCCCGGATCGCCCAGATTCGGGGGTTGTCCGAGTGCGGCGACGGCTGCGCCGAGGGCCGTCGCGATCCATTCGCTTTTGAGCGGATGCTGCCAGCAGACAAATGCCAGCCGTCCGCCGGGCCGCAGCGCGCGGGCGAGGTTGGCGAACGCGGCTTTGGGGTCCTCGAAGAACATCGTGCCGAACCGGCTGATCACCGCGTCGAAGGACTTTCCTTCGAACGGGTGCACCTGCGCGTCGGCCACCACCAGCTCAATGTTGTCCAGATCGGTGGCGGCCACACGCCGGCGGGCGGGCCCGAGCATGGCTGCCGCAATGTCGATGCCGACCACGCGACCCCCGGGCCGAACACGTCGTGCCGCCTCGATCGTCGTGGTGCCGTAGCCGCAGCCCACGTCAAGCACCCGCTCGCCGGGTTGCAGCCGGGCGGCCTCGAACATGGCCTGGCCGAACGGGGCCCACACCTCCTCCCACCGGTCGGCGCGCCGGTCGAATCGGGGCTGACCCTCGTTCCATTCGTCCCGGTGCGCCCGGTTGACATTGTTGGTGGCTGCCAGCACGTCTCCGCTTGGGTGTGTCATCGCTGAGTTCCTTCCCGACCGCCCGGGTGGTGACCAGCCCACCGGGCCTGGATATTGGCGTTGACGCTACGGATCGGCCACGTGGCTCGCTTCGGGCGAACACCTCAATTCGTTGTGGTGCAGTCGTGGGGTGTTTACCGCAGGTGCTTGCTCATTAGCTGGTGCTCGTAGGCAAACGCGGTCGCGGCCGCCCGCGAGGAGACGCCCAGCTTGGCGAAGATGTTCGTGACATGCCGGTCTACGGTCTTGTCCGCCAGGACCAGGTCGGCAGCGATCGTACGGTTGGTCAGGCCGGCCGCGAGCAGTCGCAGCACCTGGAGCTCACGAGTGGTCAGCCCTTGAGCCTCCTCCTCTGGGGTCTGGGCGTGTGCGAGCTGCTCGACCCGTCTGACATCTGGTGCAGCACCAAGATCGCTTAGCACTCTGTGGGCTGCGTTCAGCTCCAACACTGCCGAGTCCTCATCACCGAGCGCCCGGTGGCTGAGCGCCAGGAGCACTTGTATTCGTGCCGCCTCGTACGGCGCGTCGAGTTCCCGCCATCTGTCCAGGGCACGATGCAGCGCGGCAAGGGCACCGCGGGTGTCACCTTCAGCGGACAGCACCGCACCCTGCGCTCCGCCGGCCGTAGCAAACATGGCTGGTGTGCCGTAGTGGTCAGCGATCTCGGCAAGCTCATCGGCAGCGTCCCGCGCGACGCGGACCTCACCGATCGAGAGCATGATCTCGACCTGGGCAGGAAGAACCTTCGCCCGTCGAAGCCGGTCGGTCGACTCGTCGGCGACCCGGCGGATGGACCGGGCCGCCGCCTCGGGATTGCCCTCAGCCAGCCGCAACAGGGCGAGGCCCGGTTGGGCGTCGTGCCCCCACTGGCTGGCCTCGCGGTACGCGTTCTCCGCCGCCACGAAATCTCCACGAGCCCGGTATATCTCGGCCTGCCGGTACAGCGCCCCGCCAGTGGCGTACCGGTCCGCTCCGTGGGCCAGCCGATCACACGCCCGCTGCGCCTCCTCGATCGCCTCCGGCCATGACCCGTGCAGCTGCATGATCTCGGCGCGGTGCACCAGACACTGGCCGCTGAAGGTCACCATGTCCGGCTGCCTCTCCCACCAGCCGGCCAGCGCTGCAGTCCACTCCTGCGCACGCCGCAGATCGGATATCTCCTGGCAGGCGTCAATCATCGAGCAGTAGATATTGCCGGCCACAGGTGGCCACACCTCGCCAGCGACAACGGCCACCATGGCCTCGTCCAGTAGGGCCAAACCCAGCGGCGCCCGGCCCTGCTTCAGCACGGCGCGGCCCTGAAAATGAAGGGCCAACGACAACAGGTCGGCGTCGCCGGCTCGAGCCCCGATCTCAGCGGCCCGAGCGGCCGAAGCCTCGGCACCCACGTAGTCAGCCGCCGCAGCACAACGAACAGCCGTCGGCAGCAAGATCAAGCCCTGCTCGGCACACTCCGGCTGCTCAGACTCCAACAGTCGGCGCGCCCGGGCCAGCCAACCATCAGCTGGCGCCGAATCCCCTTCCAGCAGCAGAGTGAACGCCACCCAGAACACGCAACGCGCCGACTGGCGACGGTTGCCGGCGGCAAGATGCAGACGGTGGGCACGCTGCAGCGCCACTCGACACTCGTCCACGTGGCCCAGAAGATAGGCCGCCGCTCCCAGCAGCTCCAGATCATCCCCTGCCAAGGAGCCCGACTGGTCGGCCAGCTGTAGTGAGGTGTAGGCATCGTTCCAGGCGAGTCGTTGGCCAGCCTCGCGGCCCCGAGCGAGATCCTCATCTCCACCCAGGCCGGAACTAGCTGATCGCGATCGATTCATGGCAGAACTGCTTCCAACCTTGGAAACCGCCGATGAGATCGGTAGCGCATGACAGACCGAGTTTGCGCAGTGTTGCCGCGGCGAGACTGGAACTGTATCCCTCGTTGCAGACAACGATGACTCGAACGTCGGCGGCGCTCACCTGGGGAATGTGGTGCGGGCAAGTCGGGTCCAGCCTCCACTCCAACACATTGCGGTCGATGATCACGGCTCCGGGGAGGTCACCATCGCGTCGCCGCTGGTCGGCAGGTCGCGTATCCACTACGAGCGCTCCGGCGGTCAGCTCAGATGCCAAATCCGCTGGCTGCACCCGATCCATTCCGCGTCGGACATCCTCGAGAAGTACATCGATAGCTGCAGGCGCCCTCATCCATCCTCCCTTGCGGCCAGGCAATTCGATCGTCGCCGAACCCCTGACCCATGATCCCACCGCTACGCGGCAGGTAACCGCATCAGGACCGTGCGTCCAGGACAGCTCCGTCCTGGCTGGCGCGCACTGGGGTCGTACAGGCAGTGTGATCATGGGTGGATGCATCCTCTCGGCGGGACCGCCGAACATTGGGACTGCGCCTACGCCCAGGGTGAGCGAACTCGCAGCTGGTTCCAGGAGTACCCCGCCGCATCACTACGCATGCTCGACGCTGCCGGCGTAACTGCACAGGACGGCGTGATCGACATCGGTGGTGGCGCCTCGCTTCTGCCAGACTCGCTACTCCAACGAGGCCACCAAGACCTCACCGTGCTCGACGTTTCCGCCGCTGCCCTACGCATCAGCCAAGGCCGCCTCGGACCAACTGAACAGGTGCAGTGGATCGTTGCCGACCTCCTGACCTGGAACCCGCAGCGGACATACGCCGCCTGGCACGACCGCGCCGTCTTCCACTTCATCACCGCTGAGCGAGACAAGCTGCGCTACCTCACCGCCTTGAACACCGCAACAAAGCCGGGCTCTGTCGCCATCTTCGGATGCTTCGCACCCGACGGACCAGAATCCTGCTCCGGCCTGCCCGTCGCCCGATACAGCACCGCTGACCTCACGACGACACTCGGCCAAGATTGGACCCTTGTCGCAAGCGAACGCGAGGAACACCACACGCCGGCCGGTGGCGTCCAACCCTTCACCTGGACAGCCCTCCGTCGGCACTAGATGGACGGCCCCAATTGGCGGCCGCCCCGCGCGGGGAGTTGGCGGCTTACCGGCGACTGGCCTTGTGTAGTCGCGGCTGCAGGGTCGCCAGTCCGGGTCCGTCGAGTTCGTCGACGGCGGCGGCGCGGCCGGCGATGGCGAGCAGGACGGCTTCGCCGGGGCCGCGTACCTCCGGCCCGGAGCCGGTTGACCAGTCGACGTCGGTCGCGATCAGCCGCAGGCCGCGGCGGTGCCAGAAGCCGCGGATGACCGGTGCGTACTGGGCGAACTCCAAGGCGGCGCGCAGCCGGCCCGCCGGAATGTCCCTGGGCATGCTGAGCGGCCGCCGGATGTCCTGGTGGTGGATCATCCCGTCGGAGAGGGCGATGCCGCCGTTGAAGCCGGCCGGAAGTCCCCGCGGCTGGACACACCGACGCGCCAGGTCGATCAGCTCGGTCGGTGTGTGGTCGGCGTAGGCCGCCAGGCCGACCGCGTTGGCTCCACCTGGAGTGACGGCTCCTCGGAGGAAACGGCCGACCAGGTCACGCCGGGACAGTTCGTCGTAGCTGAACACGTGCGCAACGACGTCTCGGACCCGCCAGGCCGGACAGATGCTGGCCGCCTCCCACTGCTCTGGCGTCAGCTCCTCTAGCAGCGCCAGCAGGTCGGCGCGCTCGTCGGCGGCGTGACGACGTAGATCCTCCATCACAACTCCCCTTGGTAGGTGGTCCTGTGGCCGGTGCTGCGGCATGCCCTGCCTGCCGGGACGACGCTTCGAAAGCCTACACTTGCGAAAGTGGAGACTGGCGGAGTTCTGGGATTGCTCGGTGATCCGAGCCGCCGAGCGATCTTCGAGACGTTGGCCCGCCAGCCCAGCTCGGTCGGGGAACTGGCCGAACGCCTTCCGATCACCCGGCAAGCCGTCTCCCAGCACCTCCAGGTCCTCAAAGACGGCGGCCTGGTCGTCGCGACCGCCGTCGGCACCAAGCGGATCTACCGGCTCAACCCCGAAGGGGTCGACGCCCTGCGGCTGTACTTCCAACGCGTCTGGGATGACACCTTGACCAGTTTCCAGAAGGCCGCCGACCAGGCCGCCACCACACCGAAGGAGACCCCATGACCACCACCACCACCGTTCCGGACCTGCACGGCCAGGCCACGGTCAACATGGCCGTGGCAGACGCCTTCACGTTCTTCACCGACTCCATCGGCCGCTGGTGGCCGCCGGAGTATCACATCGGTACCGCCGCCATGGTCGACACCATTCTGGAGCCACAACCCGGCGGCCGCTGGTACGAACGCGGCGACGACGGCAGCGAATGCGACTGGGGCCGGGTACTGGCGTGGGAACCGCCTCACCGGATCGTCCTCACTTGGCAGATCAACGGCAGCTGGCAGTACGACCCCGACCCCACCCGAGCCAGCGAGATCGAAGTCCGGTTCAGCCCAGACGGGCCGCAGCAGACTCTGGTCGAACTTGAACACCGACACCTCGGCCGGCTCGTTGACGGGCAGACCATGCACGACGCCATCGACCAAGCCGGCGGCGGCTGGTCCTCTGTCCTTCAGGTGTTCGCTGCAGCGGCACCCCTCATAGCTCGAGCTGACCAAGGCTGAAGCTGGTATCACTCTCACTGATCGAAACGTTGGAACTGCTCTCACGGCGGAACCGGCGGGAAGTCGGCAGCCACTGGAGAACCGCCTACCCCCCGCGTGATTGCGGTCACCCACTTGAACCCTGTCATTCAGGGATTCGGACGACCTCGACTCAAAAGCTCGGCCCTATTGACTCCTAGATGTCAAGGAACCGGGCTCTCAGGCGACGACCTAGGCGCCGGACATCAGGTGGCAAACAGCCATACGAGTGGCCGGGCGACGCTGCCGAGCGCAGCGCATCCCGAACTGCAGCAGCAGACTGGCTGTGTCAACTTCATTTGGCCCCAGGATGACGGTTTGATCTGGCCCCGGCGGGGCGAGGTTGGGACCGTCTGGGCTGCGGCACCATTGACACGTGGGGCGACGTCTCCTCAGGTTCCGGCGCTGCTGTGCCTGACTCCGACATCGATCTGGACGGCGTGTTCCAGTCGGCGTTCGCAGCGCGCGGTGGTCATGGTGATCGCGATCAGGGCCTTTCCGGTCGGGTTGGCTTTCACCTTTGGCGTCCGAGTTAGGGGTCGCGTCCGACCGTTCGACCTGACCGCAGCGCTCTTCGGCGATCCCGACGGCGAGGACGGCGACGGGCGGAAACGCGATCAGCTCGAGTTGGGTTTCGTCTTCGCGGATGGTCGTCGGGTAAGCAGTGTCGGCTCCCCGGCTGATCACTCCGACGTCGTCGCAGCGGACCAGGTGGCGTTGACGTCCAGCGGGGGCAGTAGCAGCAGAAGCTCTGGTGATCGGGAGTATTGGCTGTGGCCACTTCGGCCGCTCGGAGCCGATCTTGGCTGCAGCGAGTAGAGCCCTCCCGATCTGGTCTGATTCAGCTCCTCCCGGGTGAGTCAGTGAGTTTTCCTCGGGTTGATCGGGCGTGGGCGAGGCGGTAGGAAACGGTTCCGGTCTCGATGATCTGGCCGTTGTAGGTGAGCCGGTCGACGATCGCGGCGCAGAGTCGTGGGTCGGTGAAGGTCTTCGTCCAAAGAGAGAACGGTTCGTTCGATCCGATAGCGATGCTCGCCCGTTCCTCCCTTTCGGTGAGTACTTCGAACAGCAGCTCCGCCCCGCGACGGTCGAGACTGAGATACCCCAGTTCGTCCACCAGGAGAAGATCAACTCGCCCGTAGCGGGCGACCGTTTTGGACAGCTGCCGGTCGTCGGCGGCTTCGGCGAGCTCGTTGACCAGCTTGGAGGCCAACGTGTACTTCACTCGGTGGCCGGCCTCGGCGGCGGCAGTGCCTAAGCCGATCAGAAGGTGGCTCTTGCCGGTGCCGGAATCTCCGATGAGACAAAGCGGCTGGCCGTGGCGGACCCATTCGCAGGTCGCGAGTTGGTGGATCGTGGCGGGGTTCACGGCCGGGTTGGCGGTGAAGTCGAAGTCCTCGAGCCGCTTGGGCCGGGGGAAGCCGGCGGCGGTGAGCCGGCGTTGGGCTCGGCGTTGGGTGCGGTCATCGCATTCGGCCATCACCAGCTCGGCGAGGAAGCCCAGGTAGGTCAACTGTTCGCGCTCGGCGGCGGCGGCGATCTCGCCGAATCGGCTGCGGATGGTCGGCAACCGCAGGGTCCGGCAGCCGGTCTCGATCGCCGCGGTGACCGCGGGCTCGGTCGGCTGCCGCCGGGTCGCCATCACCCCGCCTCTGCCGCGGACCTAGTCACGGTTGGTGAGCTGAGCAGGGCGTCGTATTGATGGACGGTCGGCAGCGGCCGCGGATCAGCCGGCAATACCACGACCGGCGCCGTCTCGTCGTGAATCAAGCCGCGCCGTTTCAACACCAACGACAACGGCACCGGGCCGGCATCAGCGCGGCCGTCAGCCTTGCGCGCCTCCACCGCCACCAGGTCCGCCGACGGCGACTGCAGCCGCAACGCCACCGTCATGCCGGTGATGATGTCCTCAGCCGGCAGATGCCGATGTAGCAACAACACCTCGATCATCGCCCGAGTGCCGGCCGGATCGCCGAGCCGGTTGCGACACAACGCCCAGAACGCGTCATGGGTCTGGGTGAACGTTCCGCTGCCCCGGGCCTGCTGCAACGCGGTAGCGCCGGGCAGCGCACCCGGTTTGCGTTGCAGCACCTCCAGGTAGTGGTCCAAGATCAACGACTGGCTGCCGCGGGCGATCAAGCGATCGTGGACAGCGACCTGACGGCGGCCGTCGAAGACCGTGACGGTGGAGGCGCCCAGCTGGACCCTGACGGTGCGGCCGATCAGCCGGGCCGGCACCGAATAGTGACACTGTCGCACCATGACCCGGGCATACCGGTCGACCCGCGGGCTCAACGTCAACCAGGTCGGGAACGACTCGGCCGGCAGCGGTCGCAGCGACGCCCGCTCCAACTGCCAATCATGACCCACCGTCTGGGTCCGGTTGCCGACCCGGCGGTGATCATCCTTCGCGTCCCACGCGGCGAGCAACTCGTTGAGCTCGCCGATCGAGTCGACCTTCGGCATCGGCACGCAGTGGTTACGGCGGAACCGGCCACCCTCACCCTCCACCCCGCCCTTCTCGTGGGCGCCCTCAACACCAGGCTGGCAGTAGAAGGCGTCGAACGAGTAGTGCGACCGGAACGACACCCAGCGGTCCGACTCGAGCCGGTTCCTCCCGGTTAGCACCCGCGACACCGCTGACTTCAGATTGTCGTAGCGAATGTGCCGGAACGGCACCCCACCCAACTGGGTGAACGCGTACTCGTGGCCCTCCAGAAACGCCTCCTGCCCCTGGGTGCCGAACGCCCGGTGCACCGCCTTACCCGACGCCGACAGCCGCAACGTGAAGAGGTTGGTCTTGGTCTTGACCCCGCGCATGATCACCCACAGGTCGGCAAAGTCGACCTCGCCCTCCGCGCCGAATGCGTGATCCTGCGGCACGAATCCCTCAGCCGGCGACCGGCCCGCCTCCGCCCACACCTCCCGTCGGCGTTTCGCCACGAAGTCGCGGACCGTCGAATACGACAACCCGTCGGCGTCGTGTTCGTCGACCAGCCGGGCCAAGATCCGGCGGGCCGTGTGACGCTGCTTCTTCGGCGCATCCAGATCGGCCCTGAGCATCGCCTCGATCGCCGGCTGGAACGGCTCCAACACCCGAGCGGTCCGTGCCGGTGTCTTCCGCGGCGGCGGCAGCGCCGATGCCAGCGCCTGCCGCACCGTCCGCCGATGCACCCGATAGTGACCCGCCAACTCCCGGATCGACAGGTCCTGCAGCCTCGCGTCCCGACGGATCGCCGCGAACAACTCCACCCTCGACTCCACCCCGGCCCCCTTCGATGATCAACTCGACGTCGATCACCACCGTCAGGTGGGGCCAAATCAAACCGTCACAGCTCGCCCGGCGTGTCTACAGGTGGGGCCAAATCAAACCGTCACACCGGGGCCAAATCAGACTGTCACGGCCAGCAGACTCAGCAACGAGAAGTGAGCTGCCGAATCGCTTGCCGACACTCAGCGGGCGCACATGAGCGCCAGCGACACCCAGCGGGACCAAGTCCGAGGCTTTGCAAGCAGGGGTTAGGGGTTCGAGTCCCCTTGGCTCCACTCCTAGTCAGTGCCCTGTTCGATGACCGCCGAGGATCGTTGTTGGTCCAGGTGCAGCAACAAACTGCAGCAACGCGGCATGATCTCGGCTTGCTGGGCGGACGTTTGATCCATTGGCGAACCAGAAGGGAGTCGGAGTCACTCGCCGTCGGCGACAGGCTCAGCCCAGATGCCATCGACAGTGCGATTTGATCCGGACACTCGGTCCTGGTACTTCGGCAACGAGTATCGGCGGGACGACGGCGCCGACGCGCTCGTCATCAAGATGATGGACCTCGCAGCTGCGGGTGCTACAGACCTTGCTCGAGCCCTGCGTCAGGCCCGCCACCATGACCTGTGTCCGACGAGGTCATCGTCGACGCCGCACCGGACGACCAGTACTCACCGAAGGAGACCGTCGGTGGGCCGATCTCGTACAGGCTCAACAACGACGGCAAGTTGCTGGTCGAGTTGACGTTCAGCAACAACACCTACGCCGAAGACTCGACTGGATTCGACGATGCCTTGCGCCCACTCATCACGCCCTACCTTCAGCGCAATCGCGCCGATATCTACTCGATCGAGCTAGACAGCACCCGGTCGATGGCTCTGTTCTCCCATAGGGTCAGCCTCCTCGTTCCGACTCGGCTCGGCTGTTGTGCCGTACACCACCTCGTCAGACGCCGACTCCCAGAAGGTCACAACTCGGTTCTGCGAGACGAGCGGCTGAGGCACGTCGAGAGCACGGACGGCCGGCACCCCCGCCTCCGCCAGCCACTTCGCAACGGCGATCTCGCGGCTCGCTGCGGTCCTCCGAGGGCGCAACCCAGCCAATGACAGCGACAGCGGAAGTACTCGACCAGGCCGTCGACCGCCTCCGGCATGTGGAGCACCTCGGCGTCGCCATCGACCTGCACCCACGGGCCGTTCCAGTCATCGGAGAGGACCAGCACAGAGACCTCGTGATCTCGCTCGGCGTTCCGGGTCTTCGCCCGGGCCGGATAGTTGGAGATGACGATCCGACCGGAAGAGTCGACGCCATCGGACACCGGGGAGATCTGCGGCCGGCCGTTCCGACGCATTCCGACGCGTTGTGGCGAGCAGCAGCCGATGGCGGGGGGCGGACGAAGTCGAGGAGCTCGGCTAGCTCGACCGTGGTGTTGATCGCGATGGATCCAGCCTGATCTGAGCTCATGACTGGGCCTGGATCTCGGTCGGCTGCTGGGTGGCGGCCCAGGAGGCGAGCAGGGCGAGCGCGTGGGCGGTGGGTGAGCCAGGTTCGGCGGCGTAGATGGTCATGCTGAGCTCGGGTTCAGCTCGCAGGTCGGAACTTTCGTAGGCGAGGGCGAGGTCGCCGACAACGTGGTGGTGGTAGTGCTTGACGCCGGCGCCGTGGGTGCGGACGTTGTGCGAGCCCCAGCGGCGGCGGAACTCGTCGCTTCGGGTGGACAGCTCGCCGACCAGGTCGTGGAGGCTCTTGTTGTGCGGGTCCTGGCCGGCTCCGGTGCGCAGGTTGGCCACGGTCATGTCGGCCGCCAGGTCCCAGTCGGGGTAGAAGCGGTGGGCGGCGCTGTCGAGGAAGGTGAACCGGGCGAAGTTGGGCGGTGCGCCTTGGCTGTTGTAGAGGTCGGCGTAGAGGGCTCGGCCGAGATGGTTGGTGGCGAGCAGGTCAGAGCGGTTGTTCCCGACGATCGCCGGCGCAGCCGTGATGGAGTCGAGGGCCCATTGCAGGCTTGGCCGCACCGTCCAGCTGTCCCGGTTGCGGCCACGGGTACGCCTAGCGGCACTGGTGCCGTCGGCGGCTTGCGCGAGATTGAACAGATGGGCGCGCTCGGCATCGTCGAGCTGGAGGGCACGCGCGATCGCATCGAGGACCGACGCGGAGACGCCGCCGAGGGAACCGCGTTCGAGCTTGGCGTAGTACTCCACACTCATCCCGGCGAGGGTGGCGACCTCGCTGCGACGCAGACCCGCGACACGTCGCTGACCCGTCTGCGGTATCTGAACCTGCTCGGGGGTGATCTTGGCGCGCCGCGAGGTGAGGAACTCGCTGACTTCGGAACGGTTATCCACGTCAATGACGGTACGGCGGGATGCGGTGATCTGGCATACCCCATGAGTACACCTATCGACAGTGACTTTTCCGCGGTCTGAACTGCCGCTTACCTAGAGAAAATGAACACGACACCACGACCGCCCTTCCGTCGCTTGGCTAGTGCGGTGCTGGCTGCCGCGTCGCTGGTCGGGGTACTGGCGGGCTGCTCACTCGCCGGCCCGGCATCCGATCTCGACAGCCCGAATCTGCCTCTCACTCCGGCCTGGACCTCGACGGGTTCCGTCCGCGTCGTGCTGAGCTTCGGCAACGAGTCCGCGACCGCGACGCTGGCCGACACACCAGCGGCCCACGAGTTCACCGCCATGCTGCCGTTGGAGCTTGACCTGCGCGACCCGATGGGGCAGGCGAAGTCCGGCCCGCTGCCCCGGCCGATCGATGTAAGCAGTGTCGAGCCGGTGTTCGACCCGGCCGTGGGCAATATCTACTACTCGGCGACCAGCAGCACGTTCGCGATCTTCTACGCCGATCTCGATCAGACCATCCCGAATCCGGGCCTGATTCCGCTCGGAACGCTCGACGCCGATCTGGACCGAATCGCCGAAGCCGGCAACCGCTTCACGGTCCGGATCGACCTCGCCGACCGCTCCCCCTTCTGACCAAACAAACCGACCTCACCACCCCATCAACTCAAGGAGATTGCAATGCGCGTTGCTGTCATGCACGGCCCCGGCGACGTCCGTGTCGAGGACCGGCCCGAGCCGACGATCGAAGCGCCGACGGATGCGGTCATCCGTCTCGCGGCGACCTGTATCTGCGGGTCGGATCTGTGGCCCTACTGGGGCGTCGAGCCCATCGACCAGCCGCGGCGGATGGGCCATGAGTACGCCGGCATCGTCGAAGAGGTCGGGTCGGCGGTCACCACCGTGAAGCCGGGGCAGTTCGTCGTCGGCTCGTTCTTCGCCTCCGATAACACCTGCGAGATCTGCCAGGTCGGCTACCACAGCGCCTGCATCCATCGCGAGGCCGCCGCCCCGGGCGGCGCCCAGGCCGACCGGATGCGGGTGCCGTTGGCCGACGGCACCCTGGTCGCCACGCCTGACCTGCCCTCCGACGACCTGGTCCCCAGCCTGCTGGCGGCGTCGGACGTGCTGGGCACCGGCTGGTTCGGCGCCGTCGCGGCCGAGGTCGGACCGGGCAAGACCGTGGCGGTGGTCGGCGACGGGGCGGTCGGGCTGCTCGGCATCCTGGCCGCCAACCAGCTCGGCGCGGAGCGGATCATCGCCATGAGCCGTCATCAGCCGCGGCAACGGCTTGCGGTCGAGTACGGAGCCACCGACATCGTCGAAGAACGCGGTGACGCCGGCGTCCAGCGGGTGAAGGAGCTCACCGACGGTCTGGGCGCGCACTCGGTGATCGAGGCGGTCGGCACCCAGGAGTCGATGATGCAGGCCATCGGCGCGACTCGGCCAGGTGGACATATGGGCTACGTCGGTGTCAACCACGGCGTCTCGCTGCCCGGTGAGGAGCTGTTCTTCTCCCACGTCCACCTGCACGGCGGCCCGGCCCCAGTCCGCCGGTTCCTGCCCGACCTGATCGACCGGATCTGGAGCCGCCAGATCGACCCGGGCAAGGTCTTCGACCTCGAGTTGCCCCTCGACGAGGCTGCCGCCGGCTATCAGGCCATGAATGACCGCAAGGCGATCAAGGTCCTCTTGCGCACCGGACCGTCGCTCTCGACGAAGACGGAAGGCGTGTAGATCGATGACGACCGATGAATTCCCCGGGGTGCGGTGGCACGGCCACTGGGTGGCGCCGGACGTGCCCGACTTCGTGATCGATCCGACCAGTGTGGGCGGAGATCTCCCGCCGGCGGACTTCTCCCGGGCCCAGTTCCGACGAGTGTTTGAGGTCGGTGAGGTCCCGTCGCGGGCTCCGCTGCGCCTGTCGGCGGACTCCCGGTACGTGCTGTGGATCAACGGCGTCGAGGTCGGTCGAGGGCCGATCCGGTCCCAGCCGCGACGGCTCCGGTACGACCAGTACGACATCGCCGACTGCCTGCGGCCGGGCACGAACGTGGTGGCCGTCCTGGTCACCTACTACGGGCACGCGAACTCGTTCTGGCAGCCGGCGGCCTCCAGCGGGGTGATGGGCCGTGACGCGCAGCTGGTCCTCGAGGCTCGGATCGGTCCCGAGTGGCTGGTCAGCGATCAGCGGTGGCGGGCACAGCGGTCGCCCGCATGGCGCGGCCTGGCCGGCGGCCAGGCTCTGGAGGGAGTCCCGATCGAGCTGCTCGATGCCCGCGAGCTTGACCCGTCCTGGGTCGAGCCCGACTTCGACGACTCGTCCTGGGTGGCCGCCACGGTCATCACGGCGACCCACGACGGAGCCCGGGGAGAGTCTCGGCCGCCGGTGGACCCGTACGGGTCGATGCTTCCCCGCGGCATTGGGCTCCTGGGCGGTGACCGGGTGGCGCCCCGGACGTTGACGCTCCAGACCGCCCCAGCATTGCCGGACCTGCACGACCATCCCGCGGACCGCTTGGTCCAGCAGCTCCGGGACGCCGGCGACAAGCAGGCAGTGCAGCTGCCGCTGATGGTCGCCCAGAGCCAGGATTCGGTCACTTTGCTGTCGGTCGACTTCGGCCGGATCGTGGCCGGCCATGTCGAGCTCGAGGTCGACGCCCCGAGCGGAGTCCGGCTGGATCTGTTCTACCAGGAGTCCGCGCACTACGACGCCGTCGCCGGCCCGGTCGACTCGGCGCCGCGCAGCAGCGCCAGCTACACCACCCGCGGCTACGCCGACCACTACAAGGCGGTCGACCTCAACGGGCTGCGGCAGATCTTCGTGATGGTGCCCCCCGGATCGGGGGAGCTGACGATCCGTGACCTGGCGGTCGGCGAATACCACTACCCGTTCACCGGAGAGGCCGGGTTCAGCTCCAGCGACCCCGAACTGGACCGGCTCTACCAGGCTGGGATCCGCACCACCGAGCTGAACTCCTTTGACGCCTTCACCGACTGCCCGACCCGCGAGCAGCGCGCCTGGGTCGGCGACGGCGTGGTGCACCAAATGGTGCACCTGGTCGCCAACGACGACTGGCGACTGGCCCGGAACTACGTGACTCTGGGCGCCTCCCCGCGCACCGACGGCATGCTCCCGATGACGGTGACCGGGGAGATCGAGTACCGCGGCGGCTACAGCATCCCCGACTGGGCGCTGCACTGGATCCACGGCGTGTGGAACCAGTTCCGACACGACGGCGACCGGCCCGCCACCCTGGCGCTGCTGCCGGTCGTGGAGCGGGTGCTGCGCTGGTTCGAGCCGTACGTCGACGACCACGGCACGCTCAGCGATGTCCCGGAGTGGAACCTGATCGACTGGTCCAGTGTGTTCTCCAACGCCCGGTCATCGTTGATCACCGGCCTGTGGGCGCGGGGTTTGGCAGAGTACGCCGAGATGGCCGACTGGGTCGGCAACCCGGCATCGGCCGCTTGGGCCGGCGGACGGCGCGACGCAGCACGCCGCGGCTACGAGGACTTCTGGGACGCCGCCCGCGGCAGCTACGTCGACCACATCGTCGACGGCGAGCAGATGCCGGCGATGTCCCAGGCCGCCGGGGCGGTCGCGATCGTGTCCGGTCTGGCCCCTCAGAACCGCTGGGCCGGCATCGTCGACGTGATCACCGACCCGCACCGCCTCGTGGTCCGGTCCTGGATCGGCGGCGCGGACGGCGGCTACGACATGACCAAGATCGTGGAGACGTCGCAGGGGATCTACCGGATCGACTGGGACGTCGAGACCAGAGATCGTGCTCGCCGAACCGTTCTTCAGCTACGTGGTCCACGACGCCGTCGCCGCAGCCGGACGGGGCGACCGGCTCCCGGACCTCCTGCGGCGCTGGAGCGGGTTCCTCCACGACGGCTTCGACACCTTCGGGGAGTGCTGGGGCTGGGGCACACCAGTCCACGCCTGGAGCGCCACCCCGACGAAGGACCTCATCTGGTACGTCCTCGGCGTCACCCCCGCCGAACCCGGATACGGCACCGTCCGGATCGCCCCACGCCCAGGCCCCATCGAACGCCTAGCCGGCGCAGTGCCCACCCCACACGGCCTCGTCGAGGTGCAAGTTGCCGACGGCCAGGTGCGCGTGGACAGCCCGGTGCCGGTGACCTTCGTGTCGCTCACCGGACAGGAAGTGTCGGCAGCAGCCGGACACTCGGAGTTCGCCCTGTGACCAGGCTGATTAGGAAACCAAACAGGCCCGCCCCCGGATCGACATGACCGCACCAGAGGCCGACCAGGTGAGCCATGTCGCCGGTTGACCTGGTCGGCTGGCTCGCCGCCCTGGCCGGGATTGTCCTGGGTCTACCGCAGGTGCTGCGGCTAGTCCGGACCCGTCGGGTCGAGGGCCTTTCCTTGACAGCCTGGCAGGCGTGGCTGGTGCTCAACCTCGGCTACACCGCGCACGGGATCAGCATCAGCCAGCCGCCACAGATCCTGACCTCCGCCCTGAGCCTGTGCTCTACCGTCCCCATCCTCTGTCTGATGGCGCGCGAGCTGCAGCGGCGGGTGCTGCCAGTGCTCTTGCCGGGCCTGCTCGGCGCGGGGACATTGATCGCCGTCGACCAGATCTTCGGGCCCGCGGTCTTCGGCGCCCTGGCCATCATCCCGGCCGTCATCGCCAACGCTGGACAGAGCATCGAGCTGGTTCGCGCACCGCGCGTTGTCGGTGTGTCCGTGCTGTTCTTGATCCTTGGGGTCATCAACCAAGGGCTTTGGCTGACCTGGGCGATCCTGGTGCCCGACATCGGAACCATCACCGTCGCCGCGGTCAACGGCACCATCGCCATGTTCAACCTGACCTGGTGGTCACTGCGCAAGCTGGGTCTTCGTCCCTTCCTGCTACGAGTGCCCGAGATGACGAACGGAACTGCCATGCGGGACCAGCAGCCGCAGCCCCCCGGCGATGCACGACGCCAAGCTGCAGCCACAGACGTAACCATGACTGAGCGACTGGGCCCACCCGAGGCCGGCGGGGTGGCTCCAGACGAAGCCGCCGAACAACGGCTGCGGCAACGTGAGCCCTGAGCTCAGACACCGGCTCATCGCTAAAGGAGGCGATCGCCGAGAGGGTGCGGGTGCGCTTGCCGGTGCTCCGCGCCTCCAGCCACTCGATCCGCGACGGGAAGTCGTCGTGCTGATCACGACATCCGCGTCTCTTGTGGTCTCAGGCGATGGTGTCGATGGTGACGGTCGTGCCGTCCGCGAGCTCGGCTATCACCTCGGCGGCGCCGGGTTCGAGGCGGCCCAGCCGGAAGAGTTCGTCAGAGTAGGTGAAGTCGCGGTAGAAGATGGCGAGGTTGCCCCAAGGCACGTAGACCGTCAGATCCCCAGGCAGCCCTGGTGTTCCTGGGCGGACCTGGTCCTCGTTGGAGAGGCGTCGAGGAAGGTTGCTGATCTTCTCCTCACCGTGGAAGTCCGTGAGACGCAAGGTCAGCGGCAGCAGCGCGGCGAAGTCTCGTCCAGCGGGGGTGTCGTCGAGGGTCCCTCTCAGCTCGCTGCCTTCCACGATGATGCGGATGGGCATGGTTCCTTCTGTCTCGGTTGCTTCCTGGGTCGGCGTCGGTGTGGATTCGCCGGCGGTCTCGGCTGTCGTCGGAGCCACGTCGGGGGCCGGCGATCCGGTCGGGGATGGCTCGCGAGTACCGCTGGGCCTGTCCCCGTTGCATGCAGCAGCGAGCAGCAGGAGCAAGAGGAGCGGCGCTGTAAGCCGGGGACGGGGAGAGCGCATCGCGTCCTCTGCGGAGCGTTGTTCGGTCATTGGGCGGTGTAGCCGCCGTCGACGGGGAGGGCGACTCCGACGACGAAGCTAGCGCCTGGGCTGCAGAGCCAGAGGACGGATGCCGCGATCTCCTCGCCTTGGCCGAGACGGCCGATGGGGGTGCCGGCGGCAGCCTGGGCTCGGTCGAGCTCGCCCTTGGCTTCCATGTCGGCGACCATCGGGGTCTCGATGGTGCCGGGGCAGATCGCGTTGATGCGGATGCCGCGGGGAGCGTACTCCAGGGCGGCGCTGGTGGTCAGCCCGATCACCCCGTACTTGGTGGCGTGGTAGGCGGCCCGGCCCGGAAGTCCGACGAGACCGCCGAGTGAGGAGCAGTTGACGATGGCGCCGCTGCCCTGGGCGCGCATTTGGGCCAGCTCGTGCTTCATGCACGCCCACACGCCGCGCAGGTTGATCCCGTTGACCCGGTCGAAGGTCTCGGCCGGCTCGTCCGCGGCATCGCTGGGTGGAACCTGGATGCCGGCGTTGTTGAACGCCATGTCGAGCCGTCCGAAGGTGTCGACGGCCGCGTTCACCATGGCGGCCACGCTGTCCTCGTCGGACACGTCACACCGAACGCCGAGGACCCGGTGGCCGGCGGCGGTCAGCTCGTCGGTGGCCGTACCTAGCGTGGCCTCGTTGACGTCGGCGATGACGACCGCAGCGCCGGCCTCGGCGAACGCGCGCACGGTGGCCAGGCCCATGCCCGAGCTGCCACCCGTTACGAGTGCTACCTGACCGGTGAAGTCGTAAGTCGGGTTCACGGCGGTGATCCTCCTTGTGTCTCAGTTCGCATTGATGATTTCGTCGATGGGCTGGCTGGCCTCGGGTGATCAGCCGCGTTCGATGGTGACCTGGAAGCCGTCCGGTTGCCGCTCGATCAGCTCGATGTCGCGGTCGGTGAACCGGCCGATGCGGACGATGCCGTTCCAGTAGCCGACGTCGCCGTAGTAGAAGACCAGGCTGCGAGACGGGGCGTAGTAGCCGATGTCGTTGACGTCGGGGTCGTCGCCAGCCGGGACGCCGTCCATATTCAGCGGCCCGGGTAGCTCGGCGACCTTCTCGACGCGATTGAAGTCGCGGAAGGTCAGGGTGAGGGGGAGCTGGTCGATTAGGTCCTGGGCGGTGGGGTTGTCGGCGAGCTGGGCGGTGATGGTCTGGTCGGCAACGGTGATGCGGACAGTCGGCATGTTCGGCTCCTCAGAGATCGCTTGGCTGGCCGAAGGCTGGTCGCTTGAAGGTGGGGCTGTGGGTGAGGCGGTGGCTCCGGCCATCCGGGTCGGCGACAGCGACGGTGCGGTGGAGGTGGTCACCGCGAGGAGTATGACCAGGACCGAAATGGGCAGCCGATGGCTTCGGTCAAGTTGGTGAGCTGGGTGGGATCGTCGGCTTGCGCTGTTGACGATCATGGCGTCCACGTTAGGACCGGCCCGCATTGCGAGGAACACCCTGTGAAGGCGTGCATCGTCAGTACACCCCGGAAACCCGGGATGGGATGCCCCGTCAGTACATCCGTCAGCAGGGACTCCCACCCTGCCGTCACACCCAGTTGACTAAGTCGTCTGAAGCGGTCCAGAGACGCCGTTCCTGGGCCGCAGTGGACCCAGCAGAGTTCGTGACTCGGGTCATGAGCAGATCCGGACCGCGGTCCAACCACCTCAGGCATTTCACACCCGAAGGCACTCGTGCATCTCGTGCGAACCGTCCACGTACAGCAGGCACGGCTTCGGTCGAACGCGTCCCGTGGCCAAGACCGCTCGAGCTGACCAGAGCGCCACTCATCGTTACGGTCGGGGATCTTCGCACGGACGTCGGAGACGTCGCCGAGGGTGAGCCCGATCGAGTACGACAACCGCCGGCTGCGTCAGCCCTCCTTCTCCTTGATCACGCGCACAACACGGGGAACGCTTGCTTCTTCGCCATCGTCGAACAGTCTGACAAATGGTGTGCTGGGCTGTGTCGCTGGCGCACGCCACCCCTTCTTCAGCGGATCCGTACTCCCCAAGTAACCCTTCGAGGCAACCATCAACACGGTGTCGGTCTGAATCGAGCTGACGTCGATGCGGGCGTAGTAGTAGGAGAGTTGCTGTCCGCTAGCGGTTCCCACGTTCCACAGCGGTGGATTCTCCTTCGTCGCCACTTTGCAGGCATCGTAGAGCTCATCGGTGTTTCCGATCATCAAGAACACTGCGTCGTCGGCGATCGTGAGAAATGAGCCGTCGGCTCCAGTCGACGCGAGTGAGTCGTCCTGTTCGTTGGCGATCTTTATCGCCTCTCGGATGGTCTGGCTTCCCAGGCCGTTCCGCAGCACGTCCCTGGCGAGCGACGGCGCGTCGCGGGGATCTTCTATTCGGGTGATGATGAAATCTGGTCCAGGCATCGTTCCTCCTCAGTTCCGATTACTGTTGGCTAGGCCATGTGCCCTGGGCGGGTGAAGACCCACGCCGTCAGGTCGAGATCGCACCACTTCAAGTGATCCTTGGCCCGTGCCCGCCAGACCTGATCTTGCGGATCGCGCAGGAAACCCGTCGAGGTCAACATGCCTCCCTCGGGTCCCTGCCACGTGACGACCGCGCCGCCGCCGACGATGACCGAGGTCGACGACCGGGCGTCGTAGTCCACCGCCGCGTGGTTGGCCCGCGGGGCGTGCCTCTCGGTGACCTTCGACTTGCTCGGTTCGGCGCCGTTGCGGGGCCGGATGCCGATCACCCAGGCGGTGGCACTGCCACGGTCGGCATCCTTGTGGTCCTTGCCCTTCACCGTCCAGCCGCGGTGAGTGGTGCCTCCGTGCGTGTCACTCTGCTCCGGACCACAAGCGGTCAGCATGATGCCCGCGCCGTCCCAGTCCGTCAGGCCGCCGCCGCCGGTGAGGGCGAACTCCGGCGGAAGTTGGGCGGTAATGGTCGGCCGGCTCGATCGCCCGTCCGACTTCGCCTGCACCGTCTTCACTTCCCAGAGGTCGAACGGGTCGTGAAGATAGATCGCATAAGCGGTCACGGTGCTTGGCGAGGCCTCAGCGTGGTCCTTGGCCGTTGCCACCCAGGAGTTGCCCCACGGGTAGGACCCGGTGAGCAAGGCTCCCGGCCCGTTGCCGTACTCGACGTGAGCACCCCCGCCGATCAGCTTGAGCTTGTCGTCATCCGTACTGGCGATTGCCTTGGGATGATTGGCCGACCCGCTCGTAGCCGTAACCACCTTGATCTCGAGCGGCGGCTCGCCCTCGTACAGCTGGACGGCTTCATTCAGCCCGGCACACGTCGTGATCGACGCCTGCTTCGAAACGTAGTCGTGTAAGGCGGGGTAGCCCTTCTTGACCGCAGGCAAGAAGACTTCTCGTACCCAGACCCTCTCCAAGAGCTGGGCAAGATCGCGTAGATCGCTGCTGAGCTTGGCGTCAGCCTGCACCAGCTCCCAGACACCGCGAGGTTGATCGCGATCGATCACCGCCCAGGTCGAATTGAACCGCAGACTCTGCTCCCAGATATCCCGGGGTCCGGTTCCACCAACGCCGCCGACGGCTTCGGTTGAGACCTCCACGCTCGCACTGTCGAAGTTCAGTCCGTAACGACTCCCTTCGGCGACGGCCACGGACTTTTGACCCTCGACGCTCGTGGCCGCCTTTGCGGCGCCACCCATCCCGGCGTAAGAAGCTGACGCCGCGGCCGCCCACTTCATGGTCTGCGCAACGGCGCTGACGAGCAACCCCTTGCCGGCACTCGACTCCGACCTTCCCACTGACTTGAGCTGATAGCGACCACCGAGGACCTGGTGCATGAAGAAGTGGGAGCCAAACTCTTCGTAGAAGGCTCGGATGAGCTTCACCTGATCGTCAGGCTGCGCGCTGGCGATCGATCGGAGCTTCCCAACGGCGCGCTCGCTCAGGTGGATGTCCGCCTTGTCGAACTGAATGGACTCCTTGGGCACGAAGGTGAAGTTGACCTCGCCGCATTCGGCGCGCGTCGCCGTGTCGAAATTCGAGCTCTCCCTCGATGCCTGCTTCGCGTCCGCGTACGATGCGGCGGCCGATACCGCTGCCACTCCCGAGCCGGTGAAGGCACCACCGCCCGCCTCCGCCGCAGTCGCGAGGCTGGAGCTGGTGTGCTCAGCAGAGGCGATCGCGAAAGATTCCGTGCGACTCCCCTTGTACACCCGCGAGAACGTCCGCTGATTCCCGCCGGCCCGCACCAGCCGCTCGGTGTTCTCCGGCATGGCCACCAACTCCTGGTCGCTCCGGGCCGTGCCTGCTGGGCTGACGAGAAACCCGGACAGCATGGAAAGCCTCGTCATGAGCGTCGGCCAGGAGCGCGGCGTCTGCTCGATCCCCTCCAGGGTCTGCTTGGCTGCTGTCGCGTTCCTGATCGTGGCCCCGAGCAGCGTGACCAGGTCATCCCTCGACTTGCTCCCCGCCGTCGTGGCGGCCTCCATGTCCGTCAGGGAGACCCCATGGAGTGCGTCCACGACGGCCTTGTGTTGCGCTGCGACGGCCGCCCCGACCGCTTTGAACTCCTCCTCCGAGGCTTTCTCGACCTGAGCCCGGAGCGCTTCCACATCCTTGATGGCCTGGGTGAGTTGGGCGGTTGTCCGCCCTGAGCCCTTGCCCGCGGCTGTCCTCACCTCGGCGATCTCGCGGTCGAGGTCGCCGACCTGCACCCGCTCGAGTTGTGTGGTCGCCCCTGGGATGCCCGAGTCCTCCAGCCTCCGCTTGAGCTTGTCGAAGGCGCCGCCACTCGCGGTGTCCTGCTTGACCGTCCTCAATTGCTCCAGTGTTGTCACGCCCGAGTCAGCCAACTCCTTCTCGATGTCCTCAGGCATACCGTTCTTCTGGAGGAAGGTCTTGAGCTCCGGAGTGACCTTGGCTGGTCCGCCGCGGGAGGCCGCCGCCACCTGGGTCACCCCGATCGACGCGAAGCTGGTCGCGGCGGCGGGATTCCAATTCTTGATCTTGGTCGTGAGTGCCTTGAGCTTCGCGTCGGTGGCGCCGTGCGCCTTGATTGCCCTGAGGCTGTCCAGGCTGGTGACTCCGGCGAGTCTGAGGATGGCGAACAGGGCGTCCCATCCTTGCTGGTCACGGAGGACGTCGTGTTCGACAAGAAACGCCCGTAGGGCCGTGGCCCTGGCCTCCGCTCCCGGGCTCTCAGAGAGGAAGATCGCATTGTCGATCGCCTCGAGGGTCAGGGCATCGAGCGCCTCGATCGCGACCGGGTAGTCCTTCAGCTTCTCCTTGAGGACGGCCATGGCGCGCGGGTTGGCGACCGTCATCCGGAGGTCGATCAGCGAGTTGATGTTGAGCTCGCTCACGATGGTGCGGACATTCCTGCCCGACAGGGCGCGCGTCCGCAGAAACCCTTGTAGTGAGTCTTCGATCTGGTCTTTACCGGTCGGATTGGTCGTAGTCGCCTTTGGTGCGGTGGTCGCTTTGTCCTCGACGACGGTGGCGGGCTTCTTCTGCTCGGTCATGTCAATCTTTCCGTCCTGCTCGGCTGGTTCTTGGTACGAACTGGAACGTCTCTGGGGACGCCACTCATAGCGACGCTTGGTTGGCGGTCCATGGGTCCGATCCTCAGTCGTCGTAGACGTCGAGCTCGGACACGATGAGGGCGAGATATTCGGCGCTCAGGTCCGTGGGGTCGTCTGTGCCGCCGAGCCTCAGCCACGTGTCGGCGTAGGCGTATTGCTCGAAGCCGGTCTTCTTGCCGGTGGACCGCAGCGGCGGGGTCTTGTTGTCCCAGTAATCGGGCCCGGCAACGACCACCATGTATTCCGGGCTGAGGATCACCGACGGCGGACGGGCGAAGTAGACACTGAGGATCTTCTTGTCCGATGCTGCGCCGGCGGCGATCATGTCCGGGTCCCCGTCGACGATCGCACAAGCCTTGAGCAACTCCTTCTGCGTGCCGTGCATGATCAACGCCGCCTTGTCGTCCATCAGCGCGATGCCGTCTTCGGTGACCGAGACGATCTTCTGCCGCCCCCCGGTCTGCCGACCGACGTTGATGGCCTCGGTCACGGTCGAACTGCCGCCGCCCTTGGCGGCCGACTCACCGGCGCTGAAGCCCGAGTCGCGGACGCCGGTTTCCTTGGTGAAGATGCAGTGCGCAGCCATTGGTTCCTCCTCGGGCCGAAATAGGGTGGCTGCCCGCGATTCTGGTGCGGTGGGCCGGACGGCGCATGAGACCCAGGTCCTATCGAGAGCCGATTTTCCGGCTCTCGACCGATCACCGGGCCAGATAGCGCAGCACGGCAAGTACGCGCCGGTGCTCGGTGTCGCTCGGAGCGAGGTCGAGTTGGTCGTAGATATGAGAGGTGTGCTGGACGACGGTCTTCTCCGACACGTGCAGGTACTGCGCGATCGACGAATTGGTGCGGCCTTCGGCGATCAGCGCCAACACCTGGAGTTGACGTGGCGTCAGCCGGCCCACTCCCGGACGGTCTCGGCGCGCTCGGCCGACCAAGAGCGCCGCCACCTCCGGATCGAGGACGGTTTCTCCGGCGCCGACTCGCCGGACGTCGCGGCAGAACTGGTCCGTGTCGGTGACCCTTTGCTTGAGCAGGTAGCCCACCCCCTCGGCGCGATCACCGACGAGGTCCAAGACGTAGCGCCGCGGCACGTACTGAGAGAGGACCACGACGGCGGTCTCGGGCCTGGTCGAGCGAATCGTCAGGGCGGCGCGGAGACCGTCGTCGGTGCGGGTCGGTGGCATCCGGACGTCGGTGATGACGACGTCTGGTCGTAGACGCGCGGCCATGCGGAGGAGTTGGTCGGCGTCGGCGGCCTCGCCCACCACCGTGAATCCCCCGTGCGCCAGCACCAGCGCCAAGCCGTCGCGCATCAGCGCCTCGTCCTCGGCGATCAGGACCCGCACGGCAGCACCGCCCGCACGGTCGACCCGCCACCCGGCGGGCTGTCGACAGCGACGGTCCCTTCAAGCGCGTCGACCCGATCCGCGAGCCCCCGGAGCCCGGTATCGGTCCGCGACGGGTCGCCGCGGCCGTCGTCGCGAATCTCGATCGACAATGTGTCTCCAACCCGTTCGAGTCCCACCCACATTGCGCTCGCCTTCGCGTGCTTGACCGCGTTGGTCAGCGCCTCGGCCACCACCCAAAACTACGCACAGCGGCACGAGAAATCAGACACCGGTGCCCTCCGACCGCCGGCTCGGGCCGACACCAGGCTCGAACGCGGCCAACACGAACCGGGCTGGTGTCTGGCCAGGGTTGACGGAGTCGTGGGCGCTGTCGCCCGCATGGGTAACGTTCACCAGCTTCCGGATCGGGTGCTCCCCGAGCGCCGGCAGCGCAACCACAACACTGAGCCGAGCCCGCAGCGACGTGCCCATACGGCCGCACCGAGCCCGGGCGAGCCGCCCCGGCGACAGGACACTTTCGCCGAGGGTAGCCCCATGACCGATTCTGCCATTTAATTAGACCGTCCATAGGACCTCGGCGGAGGAGGGTAGTCGTGACGCAGGCACCAGACCCAGCCACTCCAAGCGCGACGGAAACGGCGGTTGTTGACGCTTTCCCGACGCACAACCTCGGCAAGCCCCAGCTGAAGGAGATGCCAGCGGAGCCGCCGCAGTATTGGCGCCTGATCGGGCCCGGCATCGTGGCCGCCGGAGTCGGACTGGCATCGGGAGAGTTCATCCTCTACCCCTATATCGCTTCCCAGGTGGGGCTGGTGTTCGTCTGGGCGGCGGTGGTGGGCCTGGTGACCCAGTTCTTCATCAACATGGAGATCGAGCGGTACACCCTGGCTACTGGTGAGACGGTGCTGACCGGGTTCAGCCGCTACTGGCGGCACTGGGGCCTGTTCTTCGCACTGCTCACCTACTTCGCCAATCTCTGGCCGGGCTGGGCGACAAGCTCGGCCACCTTGATCTCCTACATCTTCGGCGGTCAGCCGACGTGGATCGCGATCGGCATCTTGATTGTGATCGGGCTGATCTTGACGCTGGCCCCAGTGGTCTACGTCGCCCTTGAGCGCGCGCAGATGCTCAAGGTGGCTGCGGTGCTGACGCTCTTCCTGATCGCCGCGATCTTCGCCATCGGAGCCCAGGGTTGGGCTAACGCACCACAGGTGGTGACCCAGCCACGGATTCCTACTGAACTGGGATTTGCCCTGCTGCTTGGCGCACTCGCGTTTGCCGGGGCCGGCGGCGGGCAGAATCTGTGCCAGTCCAACTGGATCCGTGATAAGGGCTTCGGCATGGGAATTCACGTCCCTCGGCTGGCCAGCCCGGTGACGGGGAAGCCGGTCGCGGCACGCAGCACCGGCTACATCTTCGTACCCAATCAGGAGAACATGCAGCGATGGCGCGGCTGGTGGCGGTTCGCGAATATCGAGCAGCTCACCACCTTCGTGGCGATCACCTTTGTCACGATCTTCTTCACCTCGCTGCTCGCATACGCCACGGTGTACGGCATCCCCGACCTGCCTAACAACATCGGCTTCATCAAGGTTGAGGGTGAGGTGCTGGGCGAGCGCGTTGGCTCCTGGTTCCAGTACCTGTTCTGGGCCGTTGGCGCGTTCTCGCTGTTCGCTGCTGCGCTGGGCATTGTCGACTACACCAGCCGCCTGGCCGCCGACGTGATCAAGAACTCCTACGCCCATAACTCGAACGAGAGCAAGGTCTATGCCGGCTTGGTGTGGGGGCTGGTGCTGATTGGGATCGTCGTGCTGCTGATCGGCTTCGATCAGCCGATCGTCCTGCTGGTCATTTCCGCGGTGGTCGGCGGGTTCATGATGTTCGTCTATTCCGGGCTGTTGATCTTGATCAACCGCAAGAGCCTGCCCGCGCCGATCAAGGTCGGCGGAGTCCGGCTGGGGGCGCTGATCTGGGCGATCCTGCTCTTCGGAACGCTGTCCATACTGACCTTCCAGGCCCAACTCGCGAGACTGTTCGGGGGCTGAGCGAGCCGGCAGGTATGGGCCTCGGATCTGCGCTGGACTCCGGCACCACGGCCACTGAGCCTCCAGCCGTGGCCACCGACCCCACGGTGGTCGCCCACCGGCAGCGTCGGGTAACTGCTGTCGCAGCCGGAGCCTGGCTCTCGGCTCTCTATCGAACTGAATCGCACCGGCAGGTCCGGGGGGATTCAGACCAGCGGGCGAGGGTTCGGCTCCCCGGGCTCCAGTTACTCCGCTGGCGAGCGGCAGCCGACACCCAACATTTTCGCCGTCTCCAGACGCACCAACGGCATTCTCATCGCCAGACTTGCTTTCGGAGCCTGGCACCTCCGCGATCCGGTCTCGTGGGCCCAGCCGACCAGCTATTCACATGGAGAGCACACGTCGGCCCCTGATACCTCGGATTCACTTGCCCGATCAAGGAGCTGTTGATGATTCAGGCCACCGACTGTCTGCGCCGGCTGAGCGCCGAGCTGCCCGAGAGCGTTCACCTCCCCGAGAGCCCGGGCTAGCGGAACTCTCTGGGTCGGGTGTTCTTTCCCGACGCGTCGCGCCGGCGGCCACCTTGCATCGTGACGCCGCGTACGGTCACCGACGTCGCCACGGTTCTGCACACGGCGTCCGAGACAGGCGCGCAGGTCACCGTGCGCGGCGGCGGTCTGAGCTCCAACTGCGTCTTAGCTTAGACACCGCGGTGATGGTCGACCTCATCGAAGTCGAGCTCGTACTGCCCTCGGGTGAGATCTTGATCCTGTCGGCGGCGAGCACCGGCGAGGCGTTGTTCAACGGACCCGACGCCGGTGCCGGATCGACTTTCAGCAGACCGGAGGTGCCGTCGGTGACGTGTCCCCCACCGAGACAGCCTCCTGGAACCGGAACTCGGAGTGGAACGTGCACTCAACGCCATCTGGTCCGACGCGGCCGATAGCGATGACTGCTACGCGTGGGCGCGACACCGTTGCCGTGCTGGCCCCCGACACCACGGGGGTCTACAGCGTGGCGGTCCGGCCCGGATTCGAGGAGACCGAACACGAGGTGGAGCTGGCATTCGGCGGCAGCCTCGCGCGACTGCGAGCGCTGCGCGAGCGCTGGGATCCGCCCGGTGTGCTCGCGACCTTCCCGTTGTGACGAGCCTGGCACACCGACGTCCGCTACCCCGTCGTCGCGCGGCTGTGCTGATCGTCGCGCTGAGGGTTTCGAGTTGACTCCGGCAACATCGAACATTTCTGCGGCGGTGACTGACCCCCTCGCGCCGGCAGCAGCCTGGACTGAACTGTCACCTTGAGCGCCCTTCGCGGTGTTTCGTCCCGGAGAATCGCCTGTTGCTGTGGAACGCTACTGAGACTACTGGGGTCAGTGTGATCGGTGTGATCCGCCTACAACGCGGAGATCGCTGTGATCTTCCCTCACGTCACCCGAGTGAAGTGGAGCAAGTCGCGTGTCCAAAAAGATCATCGGTATGGTCGTCGCCTGCGTGTTGGCCCTGTTCGGCGACGCCATTGTGGCGGTACCTTCGACAGCGGTCGCTCCGGCCCCATCGGTGACCCCACTGGAAGTCCAGCCCGCCAAGAGCAAGGCGGACAAGGACAAAGAGAAGGCCAAGAAGCAGGCGGCGAAGAAGGCGAAGGCCGCCAAGAAGCAGGCGGCCAAGGCGGCCAAGGCGGCAAAGGCGAAGGTCGAGAAGGCAGCAAAGGCCAAAGCCGCCGCCATCAAGGCGGCCCAGGTCGAAGCCGCCAGGGCCCGGGCCGCCGCACTCGCGAGGGCCAAGGCCCGCGATCGCTACGTCGCCACGTCCGGGCCCCGGGCCGCCGCGGCCGCGCGAGCGGCCGTAACGGCCCGCAACCAGGCGGCAGCCGCGGCGAGAGCCGTACGGCCGGCGCAGCTGAGGGCGGCGGCGGCGGCGAAGGCGGCCGCGGCCGCGCAAGCGAGGGCGGCCGCCGTACCCAAGACCAAGAAGTACGCCAAGGCCAAGAAGCAGGCGGACAAGGCCGCCAAGCAGGCGGCCAGTGCCGCAGCCAAGGCGAGCGCCGCCGCCCGGAGGAGCGTGCAGCAGGCGGCAGTGACGAAAGCTGCGGCCACCGCTCGGCGGCTGGCGGCCAGCGAGGCCAAGGCGATCTATGTGGCCCTCGCCGGACCCCGAGCGGTCCTCGCCGCCAAGGAGGCCGCCGCAGCTCGGGCGCGCGCGGCCACGGCAGCCAGGTCGGCAGCCACCGCGCGGGCCAAGGCCGCCGCAGTGGCCCGAGCCGCCGCCTGGCTGCGGACGCAGGCCGCTGCCGTGCCCACCGGAAAGAGGTCGGACAAGAAGTCGGCCAAGGTTCGCAAGAAGGCACTGCGGGCGGCCGAGAAGGCGGCGCGCATGTCGGCCAAGGAGAACGCGCGTGCTCGGAGCAGCGCCGCGAAGGCGGCGACGGCGAGGGATCTGGCGACAGCGATGACCCTCGCGGCGTCCCGGGCGAAGGCGGCGGCCGGCCCGAACGCGTCCTGGGCGCCGACGGACGCCGTCACCTTCAACCATCCACGGGGGACGAAGAAGCAGAAGTACGCCCTCATCACCCAGTTGAATCAGGCCATCGACGCGACTCCGTCGGGGGGCCAGATCCGGATGGCCATGTACTTGTTCGACATCAGCAGCGTGACCCGGAAACTGATCGCCGCCCATCGCCGGGGGGTCAGCGTCCAGGTGCTCATCGACGACGGCATGAAGAACAAGCACATCCGGAAGCTGAAGAAGGCGCTGGGCAAAGACAAGTCGGCCCGCAGTTTCGTGGCCGTCTGTGACCACAGTTGCATGTCGAACGGCACTTCGACGATCCACGCCAAGTTCTACCTGTTCTCCGTGGCGGGCAAGGCGCGCTACGTGTCGCTGGTCAGCTCGGGCAACCCGTACAGCGGAAACACGACCAAGAGCTGGAACAACACTCACACGATCGTCCGCGACCCGAAGATCTATCACTCGCTGTCGAAATACTTCACCGACATGCTGCCTGACAAGAAAGACCTCAACTACTACCGGACCACGACCAGCGGCAAGTACACGGTCTACTACTACCCGCAGAAGATCCGCCGACCCGACGACCTGGTGTGGATGAACGCCCTGAACCGGACCTCATGCAAGACGACCGCCCCCGGCTACGGGAACCGCGAACGGCGGACGCTGATCCGGGTGGCGAGCTGGGGCTGGACCCAGCCGCGGATCGATGTCGCCAAGCGCCTGTGGCGACTCCACAACGCCGGCTGCAAGGTCCAGGTGATGGTCAACAGGGGCCGGATCAGCAAGGTCGTCCTCAAGGTCCTGCTCAAGCCCAGCAAGAAGTACGGCAAGATGCCGGTGTACGACGCCTGGCGGGACTGGCGGAAGAAGGCGGTAGCCGGCCTCTACGTGCACCACAAGTTCATGACGATCAACGGTCTGCTCGGTGGGCAGAACGTCAAGATGACCTGGACCGGCTCGCAGAACTTCACCGCACTCGCCACGCAGGCCAACAACGAACTGGTACTGCGGGTGGTCGACGACAAGGTCGTCGACGCCTACAACACCAACTTCGCGTTCATTCGCGATCGCTACACCAAGCGGATGCGTACGGTGCCGGCGATCACCCGGGAGGCGGGCCGGGTCGGCGGGGTCTGACGCTCACGCCTTCCCGGCGACGGCGGCCCGCTCAACGCTGAGCAGGCTCTCGGTGGCGTGCTCCGCGCGGTACGCGGCGCCGCCGCCCCGCACCCCGAACAGCCGCTTGGTCCAGATCAACCAGACGACGGCAACCAAGTTGATCACCAAGGCGATCAGGCGTAGGGCGGTCAGTCGCTCACCGAGTTCGTAGATCTCGAGCGGCAGGAAGATGCTGGTGGCGACGACCGAGAAGTACTCGCCCCAACGCTTGATCAACCACAGGCCGACCGCCTCGACGGCCTGAATGGCCGCGTAGGTGATGATCCCGATCGTCAGCCAAGTCAAGACGTTGGGCGACAGCGAGAACGCTCCGTGGATGAAGCGAATGATCCCGGAGTCCTCGACGTTGAAGCCGAGTTGCCGCTCGAGCGGCTCCAGCAGCGGGAGGTCTGTGTCGAAGGCCGTTTCGAGGCTGTCGCGATCGCCGGCGAACCGGACGACCAGGACCGCGACCGCGATGAGCGCGATGGCCCGGAAGCCTCGTTCGCAGGCCAGCGCCCGCATGATGATGCGATCCCGAAGCAACGGGCCCCGCGGCACTTCCGGCGCCGCGTCGGCCGGCCCCGACCTCCGGGGCTCGCCCACCACGTATGTCCCGCAGCGCAAGCAGCGCCAGGCCCCTCCCGCTGGGCTGTCGACCGACAGCCGGGCGCGGAGTTCGGGCTCATTCGGCGCGTACGTCTGGTGCCGGGCCCAGGCGCAGACCTGCAGGTTCCAATCCACGGCCCGAGGCTAGCGAGGTGCCGATCGCCGGAGCGACACCCGCGGTCGGGAATCCGGCAGGCTGGAGCACGTGAGTGCGCCCACACCGACCGCCTGGTGGCTGTTCCATGTCGACATGGACTCCTTCCTCGCGGCGGTCGAGATTCGGCGCCGGCCCGAGCTCCGAGGCCACCCGGTGGTCGTCGGCGGAGACGGCGACCCGACCCGGCCCCGGCAGGTGGTGGCCACGGCGTCGTACGAGGCGCGGACGTACGGCGTGCATTCCGGGATGCCGCTGGCGCGAGCGTTCCGGCTGTGCCCGGAGGCGGTCTTCCTGGCCAGCGATCACTCGGCGTACGACGCCGCGTCCGCCGAGGTGATGGAAACGCTGCGGCGCTTCGGCCATCCCGTCGAGGTCTGGGGATGGGACGAGGCTTTCCTCGGCGCGGACCACTCCGATCCCGAGGCCCTCGCTCGCGCCATCCGGGCTGCGGTCGTTGAGCAGACGGAGTTGACCTGTGCGGTGGGGATCGGCGACACCAAGGAACGGGCCAAGATGGCAACCGGGTTCGCGAAGACGGACCGGACTCACGTGTTCCGCCTCGACTCCGCCAACTGGATGGCGATCATGGGCGAGCGCGACGCGGTCGAACTGTGGGGGATCGGGAAGCGGACGGCGGCCCGGCTGGCGAGCCACGGTGTCCGTACGGTGAGCGAGCTGGCTCGGGCCGACCGGGACCAGCTGGCCGCCTGGTTCGGACCGACCACCGGCCCGCGGCTTCGGATCCTGGCCCGCGGCGGCGGTTCCCGGACGGTGGCGACGGAGCCGTGGGTCGCGCGCTCCAAGAGCCGACAGGTCACGTTCCCGGAAGACCTGACGGAGCCGGGCGTGATCGGAGACCGGGTGGCCGCGATGGCCCGCGAGCTCTGCGTCGAGGTCGCCGCCGACGGCCGTGTGGTCAGCCACGTCGGGGTGACCGTGCGGACCCGGACGTTCTTCACCCAGGTCAAGACCGGCAGGTTGCCGGCGAACACCACCGACCCCGACGTCGTAGCGGCCGGGGCCCGGCGGGTGCTGGCCCGGTTCGAGATCACCCGGCCGGTGCGACTGTTGGGCGTGCGGCTGGACCTGGTGCCGCCCGTCGAATCGCCGCGCTAGGCGACGCGGCGGCGGCGGAGGAACGGGTCGGCGAGGGCGTCGGAACCGTACGAGCCGGTGCCCCCGACGATCTCGCCGGGTGCGACGATGTCATCGATCGCATCGAGGAGCTCGGTGTCGAGCCGTACGTCGACCGCCCCGAGTTGGCTCTCGAGCTGCTCCATGGTGCGGGGTCCGATGATCGGCGCGGTGACGGCTGGGTGCTGCAGCACAAAGGCCAGCGCCAGGTGGATCAGCGACAGGTCGGCCTTCTCGGCCAGCAGGGCGAGGTCCTCGACGACATCGATCTTCGCCTGGTTCTCCGGCCTGGCCAGATCGAACCGTTCCGGCATCCGCTTCCCTCGATTGGTCTGGGGGGCGTCCTGGCCCTTGCGGAATCGGCCGGTCAGCCAGCCGCCGGCCAACGGGCTCCACGGGATGACGCCCATGCGGTAACGCTCCGCGACCGGCAGCACATCACGCTCGATGCTGCGGTCCAGCAGGGAGTACGGCGGCTGCTCGGTCACGAACCGCCCGAAGCCTCGCCGTTCCGAGATCCACTGGTCCTCCACCATCCGGTACGCCGGGAAGGTCGAGGAGCCGAAGGCCCGGATCTTGCCCTGCCGCTGCAAGTCGGTCAGCGCCGCCAGCGTCTCGTCGTCGTCGGTGCCCGTGTCGGGGCGGTGAACCTGGTAGAGATCGATCCACTCGGTCTGCAACCGGCGCAGACTGTTCTCGACCTCCTTGACGATCCAGCGTCGGGAGTTGCCGCGCTGGTTCGGGTCCCCACCGGTGGTGCCCATCGGCACGTCCATCGGGCCGTGGAACTTGGTGGCCAGGATGAGGTTGTCGCGACGACCCTTCAGAGCTTTGCCGACGATGATCTCCGACTCGCCCTGCCCGTAGACGTCGGCGGTGTCGATGAAGTTGATTCCCGCGTCCAACGCCCGATGGATGACGCGCGCGGATTCGTCGTGGTCGGGCTCGCCCCACGGGCCGAACATCATGGCGCCGAGACAGAGGGGGCTCACGTACATGCCGGTGTGGCCGAGATTGCGGTAGTCCATTCAGCCAACCTACGTCGTGCGCTCGGACGCCGACCTCCGCACGTCGACGGCGCGGAACGCCGACCCGAAACGGCGTTGACCGTTCCGAAGGACCGGGATAGAACATTCAGGTGATCGCCCTTCGAGGTTCGCGGTGGTTCGACGGCGAGCGCTTCTCCGAGGACGCCGTCACGATCCTGATCGACAGCGGCATGATCATCGGCGTCGAGAACGGTCACCCTGATCTCGGCGATCCGTGGCAGCTGGTCGAGTACGACGACGCGACGATCATCCCGGGGCTCTTCGACTGCCACGTGCACCTGATCGCCGACAGCCAGGTCGGCGCGCTGGAACGGGTGACCGACCTGGACGCGGAGCAGCTCGACGCCGTGATCACCCAGAGCCTCAGCGACCAGTTGGCGGCGGGGGTCACCACCGTGCGTGACCTGGCTGATCGACGGTACGCCGTGCTCGCGCACCTGGACCGGCGGCGGACCGACGACCTCGATCCCGAGCCGGGCATCGTCGCGGCCGGTCCGCCGCTGACCACACCACGCGGCCACTGCTTCTTCCTGGGTGGTGAGGTCGGCGACGAAGCGGCGATCCGCACATCGATCAGCGAGCACGTCGAGCGGGGCGTCGACGTGATCAAGGTGATGACGAGCGGGGGTGCGGTCACTCCGGGGACCGATCTGACCGGCACGCAATTCACCACCCAGCAGCTCGGGCTGATCGTCGACCTGGCCCACGCGGCCGGACTGCCGGTGACGGCGCACGCCCACGCGTTGACGGCCATCGAGCAGTGCGTCGAGGTAGGGGTCGACGGCATCGAACACTGCAGCGGCATGACCGCAACCGGTCTCGCGCTGCCCGATGCACTGGTCGGCCGGATCGCCGAGCGCGGAATCGCCATCAGCGGGCTGGTCCCGGCCCCGGTCGACATGGATCTGTCCCAGGCCCCACCCGCGCTGCAAGAGTTCGTGCGCCGTACCGGGTTGACCCCCCAGCGACTCTTCCAATTCCGCTCGGACCTGATCCGGCGGCTGCATCGGCAGGGGGTGTCCGTGGTCGTCGGCAACGACTCCGGGTTGGGTCCGTTCCTGGCGCACGGCCGGATCCACCTGGGACTGGCGCTTCTCAGCGCCGGGGGGCTGAGCAACGCCGAGGTGCTGGCGGCTGCCACCGCGCGGGCGGCGGAGGTGTGCGGGCTCGGCACCCGCAGAGGCCGATTGCGGGCCGGATACGAGGCCGATCTGGTAGTGGTCGACGGTGACCTTTCCACCGATCTGGGCGCGGTCCAGCGGGTGCGGACGGTGATCAGGGCCGGGCAACTCGTTCCTCTATCCAGGGCACCGGCCTGATCGCTAGGCTTTCGTGGCGTGAAGAAGCCGTTGAGGTGCATCTTGAGGTTCCACGACTGGGAGTGGAAGACCAACGACGAGGGTCAGCACTACCAGCTCTGCGCCCGCTGCGGGGCGTTCAAGGACTTCACCCCGGTGATGGGCGCGTCATAGCCGCGGTACTAGCCCTCCGCCACGGCGTCCTCGCTTTCGAGCGTGGCGTCGGCGGTCGCGGGCTGCATTTCCGTGGCCCCGCGGCGTAGCAGACCGATCCCCAGGAGGACGGCTCCGAAAAGCAGATAGCCGAGAGCGACCGGTGGGTTTGCCGCCCAACCGACCTGCTCGGCGTGCAGCAGGCCGATCCAGCACAGCACCGCTCCCGTTCCCGCCGCGATGGCGGCCTTGATCAACTGGCGATCGAGGATGAACGTGAGGATGGCCCCCAGCACGATGCCGGCCAGGACCGCACCCTGCCCGAGGACGTGCAGGCCGTGATAGACGAGCCCGGCGTCGCTCAGCGCAGCCTCGCCGAGTTCCGCCGCGCTGGTGCCCGCCGCGGCCAGCGCGTTGTCGATCAGGCCGGCGCCCCAGGCCGCGAGGTTCGGGATGATCGCCAACACGACGGCCGCGGCGTGTAGCCGAGGTACCGCGCGAAAGGCCTGCGCCCCGATGAGCAGACCGATGTAGAGCAGGATCGGCACGATGGCCGGCAAGGGCAGTACGGCCGACAACAGCCCGAACAGCCCCGCGAAACACAACACGGCGATCAATAGACCACTGCCCAGCGAGTAGCTGGCCCGGCCGCCCGCCGCCTTCCACCCCGGATGCCCGATGTAGACGGCGGGCGGGAAGGGGGAGCCCAGAGCGGAACCGATGATGGCACCGGCTCCGTCGGCCAGCAGCACGCTGCGGAGGTTGTAGTTGTCACCGGCGGCGGACGCGCTCTCGACGTTGCTCATCGCCTCCAGGAAGTTGTAGACGCCGAGCGGGATCGCGGTGGCCAGCAGCGGCGCTATGTCGACGAGACCGCTGGCCAGCAGGCCCACGTTCAGACTCGGTACGGCGACTGCGATCTGCCCGACCGCGGCGCCGACGTCGGGCACCGACATGTAGCCGCCGATCCAGGCGATGGCGGTGCCGACCAGTAGCGCGGCCAGCCCGACAGGGATGTTGCCCGGCAGCTTGAGGTCGGTGAAGAATCCCACCAGGATGATCGCGAGCACCGGCAGGCCGATCCAGGCGGCGTCCCACATCTGCGCGGCGGGCCGCATCGAGATGAAGCTCAGTGAGATGCCCGCGAGGGTGCCGAGCAGTGCCGCTCGCGGGGTGATCTTTCGGATCAGCGGACCGATGAAGGCCCCGATCAACACGATCACGCCGATCACGAACGCCCAAGCCAAGCCTGATTGCCATGCCCGAATGGGATCGCCGGTCTTCAGGAAGATCGGGAGCATGATCACGAAGACCACGATGAACATGTGCGGGACGCTCGGTCCGTACGGCATCGCGGTGACGTCGAGCCGCTGCTCGCGCCGTGCGAGGCGGCGGGCCAGGAAGGTGTAATAGGCGTTGCCGGCGATCAGGGCGATGCCGAGGGCGGGCAGTACCGTACCCAACACCAGGTTGGCCGGGATCCGGACCACGAAGATCAACAGGCCGGTCAGGGTCAGCACGTTGACCAGGATGTTGAAGGCCAGGCCGAAGAAGGCATTGGTGTCGCCGCGGGTCCACCACGGCACCCGGAAGGTGGCGTCGGCCCCGCCTGCGGTCCGGGACTTGAAAACGGGAATGTTCATGGTGGGTCCTCCGAGATCAGACCGGTGTGGCGGCGGGTTGTTCCAGGTGCTGCAGCAGGGCCGTCGAGTCGGCAACCCAGCCGAAGATGCCGCCCTGGGCGGCGATCATGTCCAGCCCGATTCGCTGGAACTCAGGAAAGTAGGAGCCGACGCAGTCCGCCAGCACGAGGACCTCGTACCCGCGGTCGTTGGCCTCGCGGACGGTGGTGTGCACGCATACCTCGGTCGTGACGCCGGTGACGATCAACTGGGTGATGCCTCCGGCAGCCAGCAGCGCGTCCAGGTCGGTGCCGTAGAAGGAGCCCTTCCCGGGTTTGTCGATCACGATCTCACCGGGTTCGGGGGCGAGCTCGTCGATGATGTCGTGCCCGTACTCACCGCGGATCAGGATCCGTCCGTACGCTCCCGGATCGCCGATCCGCAGCGACGGCTGGCCGCGGCGGTGCTTGGCCGCTGGCAGGTCGGAGAGGTCCGGCCGATGCCCCTCCCGGGTATGGATGATCATGAGATCGGCAGCCCGGGCCGCGGCCAGCACTCCTTGCAGCGGCTGCACGACCGCGGCGAGCTGGGACACGTCGTTGCCCAGCGTCTCGCCGAAACCGCCGGGCAGCAGAAAGTCCCGCTGCATGTCGATCACCACCAGCGCTACCTCGGACGGTCTGAGCGGGAACGGGCCGGGGGTTGCTTCGACGCTGCGCGCCACGTCGGTCAGGGATTGCGTCACGCCATTGCTCCTTCGGAATCCAGAGGGGGTGGGATGAGCTGGTCGGCGAGTCTTGCGGCCACGGCCAGGACGACGTCGTCGGCGAGAGCCGGGCCGAGCACCATGCAGCTCGCCGGTCGACCGTCAGTCGTCGTGCCGGCTGGCACCGCCGCCGCACACAGGTCGAGCAGGTTGCCGCAGTGGGTGTAGTGACCGAGCCTGGTGTTGGTGTCGATGGGATCGGCGAGCACCTGGTCGATGGTGAAGGTGGTGCCGATGGTTGGCACGATCACGACGTCGACCGCGGCGAACAGTTCGGCCACCTCGGCCCGAAGCTCGGCCAGCCGGTATTGCGCCCGGAAGACGTCGAGGGCGTCGAAGCGGGCGCCGCCCCGGATGATGTTGGCGACCACCGGGTGCATCGCATCAGGATGCTCGTCGAGAAAGGAGCCGAACTCGACCAACCGTTCCGCGACCCACGGTCCCTGGTAGAGCAGCGTGCCCGTGTCCAGGAAGGGGGCGAGCGGTACGGCCGTCGTGGTGAAGCTCTGCTCGATCTCGTCGCGGGCGTCGTGGTGGGCCCGGGCCATGCCGTGGTCGTCGAAGAATTCGAGGTCGGTGAACGGCGGCAGCCCAACGCGCACGTGTGCCAGGTCGACGGTTCGCCGGCGCCGGGTCCGATGCCACGGATCGCGGCGATCCGGTGCGGCCGTGAGATCGAGGAGCAGCGCGAGTTCGTCCACCGTGCGGGCCATCAGACTTATGCAGTCGAGTGAGCGGCAGGCCGGCACCAGCCCGATGGTGCTGATCAGTCCCCGTGACGGTTTGAAGCCGGGAACCCCGTTCAGGGCCGCCGGGACGCGACCCGAGCCGGCCGTGTCGGTGGCGACGGCGAACGCGACCTCGCCCAAGGCCACGGCGAGCGCCGACCCCGAGCTCGACCCGCCGGAGATCAAATCGTCGCCGTACACGCTATGCGGGATGCCGTACGCGCTGCGGGTGCCGTTCAGTCCCGTGGCGAACTGGTCGAGATTGGTCTTGCCGATCAGGACCGCGCCCGCGTCGAGGAGTCGGGAGACCACGGGAGCGGTCGAGACGGCGGGATAGGTGTATTCGGGACACCCGAGCGTCGTCGACCAGCCGGCGACGTCGATGCTGTCCTTGACGGCGAACGGGATGCCGAACAGCGGCAGCGCGTTCGGATCGAACCCGTCGAGCGCGGCGCAACGAGCCCGGACATCGGCTTCGGAGGCGACCGAGATCCAGACTCCGTCGTCGCCACGCTCGACGATCCCGGTCAGGACTCGGGCGCAGATCTCCTGCGGAGTGCTCCGGCCCGACCGGTAGTCGGCGAGCAGTGAGCCGATCGACGGACCGGCATGCGGGCCGCGAATCGCCGTTCGCGAAGCCGAAGCACTGGTCGTCCGCATGCGGTCGATTGTCGACCGTTTGGATTGCGGTCAGCTCAACGTGACGTTACCGCTCTGTTTCAGTCTTCTCACGGTTGCGGTGAGGCCATCAGCTGGCGGCGGGAGCGCCGGTGGCCGGTGTGGAGCCGAGGTAGCGCCGTTCCCCGTGCTCCTCGAGGGCGCGAAGAACAACATCGAGATCGTCGGTCTCCAAGGCGGCGACGAGTTCCTCGTGCCGACGCAGTCCGGCCTCGGCCCCCACAGCCGCGGTTTCGCGCCGCAGGTTGGCCGCCATCGGACGCTGAAGCTGCAACAGGATGGGCGCGATGGCCAGATCGAGTTGGCGATTGCCGGCCAGCGCAACCACGGCCGCATGGAAGTCGCGATGCGCGTCGTCCTTGGCCAGTTCGTCTCCCGCCGCAACAGCCTCGCGCATGTCGGCCAAGCGGGCGCGGACGGTGGCCAGCGGGTCCAGGTCCCCGGTACGGCGCAGCGGGAAGGCCTGACCGGCCGCGTGATGCTCCAGGAGCCCGCGCAGATCGAACAGCTCGGCGATGTCGGTCGCGGTGAGTCGGGTGACTCGGGCCCCTCGGCGCGGCAGCTGCTCGACCAGGCCCTGATTGGCCAGCGTGCGCAACGCCTCCCGCAGTGGCGCCCGGCTGATCGCGAACCGGCGGCGGATCTGTTCCTCGACCAGGCGCTGACCGGGTTCCAGCTCGCCGGACAGGATTTCGGCCCGGAGCCGGCGCGCGGTCATCTCGACGAGGCTGGGCAGGTACAGCGCCTCCGCGTCCAGCTCGCCCACCGCCATCTCCTCGCGCTCGTCCGCCAACCCTGAGTTGGCGCATAGTCTAAGAGCCGACCTTCGGCGGCGTCGGCCCCAACGTCCGCTCACCTGCGAAGCTGCTTACTGTGTCGCCTCGACAACCGCACAACGTGTTGGCCCGCACCGCTCGCTCGGCCTGGCTCAACCTGGCGCTGGTGCGAGCGTTCCGCCGCTCGCCGGTCGAGTTCCTCGATCTGCTGGTCGCGAGTGGCGCCGACACCGTTCCAGTGCGGGTGGGCTCGGAGCGGGTGTTCCTGGTCAACGACGCCAGACAGGTCTGGGACCTGTTGACCAGGCGCGCGCGCCGGACCGGCAAGGGTCGCGGGATCGTACGCGCCCGGGCTCTGCTCGGTGAGGGCCTGCTCACCAGCGAGGGTGAGGACCATCTGCGCCACCGCCGGGCCCTCCAGCCGGCCTTCCATCCGCAGCGGATCAGCGAGTACACCGGCGCCTTCACCGGCGCAGCGCGCCGAGCTGCTGACCGCTGGTCCGACGGCGGACAGATCGATCTGGTCGCCGAGATGTCGGGCTTGACCTTGGACGGCGTGGGAACGGCGCTGTTCGGCTCCGACCTCAGGGAGCTGGAGCCGCGGATCCGGCGCTCGTTGACCGACCTGCTCGGAGGCTTCCGGTTGGCCATGGCTCCCGGGGGTCCCGTGCTGCTCCGGTCCCCGTTGCCCGTGGCGCGCCGGTTGCGCCGGGCCAAGGCCGAGCTCGAGAACGTCGTCGACGAGCTCATCCGCCGTCGCTGGGCGGGTGCGGCGGCCGACGGTCCGACGGTGCTGGACCTGCTGGGCGATCGGTCGGAGTTCAACGACCGCCAGATCCGCGACGAGGTCATGACGTTGCTCCTGGCCGGCCACGAGACAACCGCCATGGCCCTCACCTGGACGCTCGCCGCCATCGACCAGGCCTCGGCTCCTGATCCAGTGCGCACCAGGCTCGAGGCCGAATGGGACGTCCAGCCGGCAACCATGCCGGCCACGCTGGCCGTGCTCGCCGAGTCGCTGCGCCTGTGGCCGCCGTCCTGGATGTTCAGTCGGCGTGTCCTCGAACCGATGGAACTCGGCGACCGGACCGTCCCCGTCGGCACGCTGTGTCTGGTGAGCCCGGCTCTACTTCACCGAGACCCGCGCTGGTGGAGCGAGCCCGACGCCTTCCGGCCCGAGCGCTGGCTGACGCCGGTGCACGGGCAGCCGGATCGTTTCGACCCGAAGGCACCCGGCCAGCCGCGCGGTGCGTACCTGCCCTTCGGTGCCGGACCGAGGATGTGCATCGGCGAGCAGTTCGCCTGGACCGAGGCCACCACGATCCTGGCCGAGCTGGGCCGCAGCTGGCGCATCCGCGTCCACCACCCGCCGCTCACCCCCGGCCGCTCCTCCATGACGTTGCGTCCGGAGAGTCCGGTTCCGGCGACCACCTCCCGGCGGCGAGGTGCCTGACGCTGGGCGCAACGAGACGTCGTGAGGCTCAGTCGGTACCGGCGGGTCGCCGTTCCCGGCGCGGCACGGAAGCTCCGAAGAAGTTGTCCCGGAAGGCGAAGGCGATCAGGGGTACGACGATGGTGGCGATCAGCACGATGAGCGGGAAGGTCATGGGATAGCTGCGATCGAAGATCTGCCAGGAGCCGATCAGGCCGTGGACGATCGCCGGTGCCCAGATGGTTCCGTTGCCCCGCTCCCACAGATACGCCAGCGGCAGGCAGGTCACGGCGGCCGACAACAGGGCGAGACCGCCCACCAGCCAGCCGTTGGTCACGATGATCGGCAGATGAGTGGCGGCTATCAACGGCATCGACAACAGCACGGCCCGCCAGAACGTACGGTGCTCGCGGATCCGGGCGAACGTGTAGCCGCGCCAGACCAGTTCCTCGGCGATCCCGTGAAAGATCAACGCGGCCAGGAGGACCGCGGGCCATTCCGGTCTGAGCCGCAGTTGGATGCCTAGCAGGGCCGCGCCGATCAGGAAGGTGGCGATCACCAAACCGCCGATGAGCAGGGCCACGACCACGGCGCGGCCGGCGGGTCGGCCCAGGCCGAGGGCGGCGGGGATCCGACCGGGCTCGGTGCGGAAGACCACGGCTTGCCCGATGAACAGGATGGCCCCGGCCGCCAGCAGTGCGATGACCGCCCTGAACGGCAGCAACGGGTTCGGGACGAGGCGATCAAGGGCGAACCACGCCGCGACGAAAACCACCAGGAACCCGATGACGCGAGCGGGCCGAAGGGGCCGGGGTGGTGGATCGAGCCTGGCTGTGCGCAACCCGGACGTACCGCTGTCACTCATGTCTGCATCACCGGCCTCCGATAGCTGCCGCCAGCGCGAGGGCCAGGCTGCCGCCACCCCCGAAGGCGATGATCAGCGGGTCGGGACTCTCACCTGCCAAAGCCATCTCGACCGCCCAGGACGCTCATCAGTACGCGGAATCCATACTCCTCCAGGACCGCGAGCAGGGCCAGTGGCCCATCTCCGAGCAGCGCGAGCACCAGGGTTGGCGGGCGATCCCACCAAGCGCGGAACGCCACGGCGCGGTGTGGCGTTCGGCGACGGCTCAGCGCCGGAGCAGGTCCTTGTACTCCTGGTCCAGATTGGCGCATTCACGACCGACCAGGCGTTCGATTTGGTCCCTGGAGAGCGCGTGCGCACGGCGGCGAGCGATGTACCCGAGCACCACCCAGCAGACGGCGTACAGGGTGACCAACATCGTGGCGATGAGCACCACGGCCAACAAGAATTCCATCTCAGGTCCTGATCGGCGATAGCGGGACATTCGCACTCCGGCGCCGATGCCTCGAGGGCGAATAGTCAGTCCTTAGCCAACCGGCGCGCAACCAAACGCCTCGCTGATGACGTGGCGGCGCGCCGGCCACCTCCAGATCCCCGAAACCGGCCGTGGACCGCGAAGTTCGCGACCTCAGTGGTCAGGCCTTGTTGCGGGCCAGCCGCGCCGCGCGGGCGTTGAGATAGCGCTGCTCGGGTTGGCTCGCCGTCAGCCGGGCGGCCCGACGGTAGTCCTCGAGCGCACCGGCTCCGTCCCCGCTCAGCTCCCGCAGATGGGCTCGGACTGCGTACGTCCGGTGGAAACGCTGCATCCCGGGGTCGCGCACGAGCTCGTCCACGAGTCCGAGCCCGACCTCGGGTCCGTACGCCATGCCGACGGCGACGGCCCGATTCAAGGTGACGGCGGGGCTGGGTGCGACGCGGGCCAGCATCTCGTACAGCACCGCGATCTGCAGCCAGTCCGTCTCCGCGAATGTTGTCGCCTCCGCGTGCACCGCCGCGATAGCCGCCTGTAGCTGGAACTGACCGACGTGCCCACGGGGCAGGACGCCCTCGAGCAGCCGGACCCCTTCGGTGATCAAGGCCCGGTCCCATCGGCGGCGGTCCTGCTCCGCCAGCGGGATCAGGTCGCCGTTGTGGTCCGTACGGGCGTTCGCTCGAGCCTGGGTGAGGAGCATCAGGGCCAGCGCGCCGGTGACCTCGTCGTGCTCGGGGAGTTGCGTCGCAAGCTGGCGGGTGAGCCGGATCGCTTCACCGGTCAGGGACCCATCGACCAGGCGGTCGCCCGAGCTGCGGGTGTAGCCCTCGTTGAAGATCAGATAGAGCACGTCCAGGACCGCCGCCACCCGCTCGGGAAGCTCAGCGGGGTCGGGCAGTTCGAACCGCGCCCTCGCGTTCCGCAGCGTGCTCCGAGCCCGGGTCAGCCGCTGGATCATGGTCCGCTCCGGCACCAGGAATGCTGCGGCGATCTGGCTTGGGGTGAGACCGCCGACGGACCGCAAGGTCAAGGCGACCTGGGAAGGACGGGTCAGCGCGGGATGGCAGCAGAGCAGCAGCAGCTGCAAGCTGTCGTCGCTCGGTACGGGCTCAGTCGCGTCGGCTGCGTGGGCCACCAAGACGTCGCGGGGTTCCGCGGCGGCGGCGGTCGCCTCTCGAGCGGAGCGGGAGGCGTCTGCTCTGCTGTGGTCGATCAGGCGCCGCGACGCCACCCGCACCAGCCACGCCCGGGGCTTGTCCGGCATCCCCTCGCGCGGCCATTGTCGAGCCGCCGCCTCCATCGCCTCCTGAGTGGCGTCCTCGCAGTCCCCCAGATCGCCGTGGCGGCGCAGCAACGCCGCCAGGACGTGCGGCGACTCCTGACGCCACACGTCCTCGAACCGTTCCGCGGTCACGCCGCCTCCGCTACTGGTCGTCGCCACCGCCGGACATGGTGGGCCGCAGCTCGACGGTCTCCCCGGGCCCGGACATCTGCCCGGCGATCTCCTCGGCCCGCTCCTGGCTCTCGACGTCGATCAGGAAGAAGCCGGCGAGGTGCTCCTTGGCCTCGGAGTACGGTCCGTCGGTGACCAACGGTTGACCGGTCTCCCAGCGGTAGAGCCGGGCGGTGGCCGGGTCGCCCAAGGCCTCCCCACCGACCAGCTCGCCGCGCTCCGACAACTCGTTCAGCAGGCTCTCGAAGGCCGCATGCGACTGCTCGCGCTGCTCGGCCGGCAGCGCTTCGTGCTCGGGAAGAAAATCCGAGGTCGGGTGGCCCCACGGCTGGGGGTTGGAGTGGATCAGGATCACGTACTTCACGTTCGGCTCCTTCTGCTATTCGGGCGATGCCCACGATGGGCTTTCACCGGGAACGTCGGAGCCGTCAGCCCAGGGTCGACATCGACTCGGGCCAAACTTCAGCCCGATCTCAATCGGACACCGGCGGGGCCGATCGCCAGGGCGCGCGCCACTCCGGCGCCTCCCAGCCCTCGGAGACGTAGATCCGCTCGTTGGCGATCTTCTCGCCGCGGAACTCCATCAGCCCGACGCCGTACATGACGGGACCTTCGCTGTCGTACCGGGCGGTCAACTCGACCACCACCAGATCGTCCTTGATCGTCAGGCGCTGCACCTCGAACCCCACCTCGGCGGGATACTGACTCCGCCACTCGGTGAACGTGTCGCGTCCCTCGAATCGCTCTCCCGACTGCGGAAACTCCAGGACCGCGTCGTCGTGGTAGAGCTCCCTGGCGTATTGCACGTCCCCGCCCGGAGTGTCGAACATGAGTCGCAGCTTCTCGCGCACTACCGACTGGTCCGTCATGGTCCTCCCGCCCTTCGGATCGACGGTATCGTGCCGCCGATGGCGCTGATGGGCAGCTTGTTGTCGTCATCTGACCTGATCCGCAGCCGTCCGCTGCCATGCATCCACCGCTGAAGTGCTCAGCCCAGCGCCCGATCTGCGGCGCACCGTCACCGTCGTCCCCGATGAGTTCGAGCTGGGGTCCGGGTCTATCCCGGGAACCCACGCGCTCAGGAGGAGATCATCGTGTCCCGGTTACCGTTTCAGCCGTTGACCACGCAGGCCGCGCCCGGAATCGTCGACCGAGAGTCCTGGCAGGCCGCCTGCGACGACCTGCTCGTCCGGGAGAAGGCGCATACCCGTGAGAGCGACGCCATCGCGGCCGCTCGCCGCCGGCTGCCGATGACCGAGATCCCGGCGGACGTCGTCGTGGAGGGGGAGGCCGGGGAGATCCCGTTCATCGACGCCTTTGAGGGCCGCCGCCAGTTGGTCGGCTACTTCCACATGTGGCACGACGGGAACTCCTGGGATCAACAGTGCGAAGGCTGCACCTTCTTCACCGCCCAGGTGCAGCGGCCGGCGTACCTGCACAGCCGCGACGCCACTCTCGCGATCTTCACCGAGGGCAGCTACGCCGAGAGCCGGCCGTACGCCGACTTCGTGGAGAACCGGCTGCCCTGGTACTCCGCGCGCAACGCCGACGCGCTGGTGGTCGGGCGCCCCTTCGGCTTCCTCGCCTGTTATCTCCGGGTCGACGACCGCGTGTTCGAGACCTACTGGAGCACCGACCGGGGGGCGGAGGCGATGGCCTGGAGCTACGCGCTGCTCGACCGTACGGTCTACGGCAGGCAGGAGAACTGGGAGGACTCGCCGGAAGGCTGGCCGCGCGACATCGGCGTCCGCGGCGAACAGTTCCGGGTCGCGGGCCGGCCGACGATCCAGTGGAGCGTCACCGACGAGCAGCCTCCAGGCCGTCGAGAAGCAGGCTGACGCTGTAGGTCAGCGTGCTGAGGGGCTCGGCCGCGGTATCGGCGACGCTGGCCGCCGCCGTGCCGACCCGTTCGGCGAGCGGGAATCGCCGCCCGCGCAGCGCGGCGTCGAGCGCGGGCCCGACCTGCCGCCACCACTCGGCGTCGTTGCGGCCCGTGGCCCGGCGTACCCGGTCGAGTCCGACCTGGGCGCGGGCTGAGGCGTGAGCCAACCCGAGCAGTCCGGTCAGGGCGTGGTCCATCTCGACGTCGGACAACCCGATTCTGTCGAGGGCCGCGAGTTCGATCTCGTACTTGCCGGTGATGCCGGGTCCGGGCACCGGCCGACCGGCCGGGATGTCGAGAGTCCAGGGGTGGGCCAGGGCGGCAGCGTAGTTCCGGGTGGCCACGAAATGCAGAGCGTCGCGCCAATGCGGCCGTGCGATCGGCAGGTCACCGTCGGCGTAAACCTGGGCGGCATACGCGTCGAGCACCAGCTCGAGCAGCTCGGCCTTCCCGGGCACGTAGGAATACAGGCTCATGGGTGCGACACCGACCGCGGCGGCGACCCGGCGGATGGTGAGGGCGTCGACGCCGTCCTCGGCCGCGATCCGACCCGCGGCCGACACCACTGCTGGCACGGACAGTCCGGACCGCCCCGACGGTTCCGGCGGTGACCAGAGCAGACGCAGCAGGCGCACCGGATCGGCGACCGGTGCCGGCCTTGCGGCCATCGACCCTTTCCTTCCGTACGTTGTACGGTACATTGTACGATTGCGTCGATGTGCGGTACCAGGACCCGGACAGGAGCACCCATGAACTCGTCGAGTCAGTTGGACCGCCTGCTCGAAGCCGGTGTTGCGGACGCCGCAGGCATCAGCGCCGCGGAACTGGCCGCCCACGCGTGCGCGCTGCCCGACGAGCCCGGCACGATGCTGGCCGTCCACCCCTCGCTCGTCCCCGCCCGCGGACTGGCCCCGCTGCTGCGCCACCACGACAAGCCCGGCTTCGTCGTCGAGGACATGACCGACCTTGAACAGTTCGTCCCGATCGCGGCCGTCCGTATTCCCGACCGTCCGCTCTACCTGATCCACGACGTCGACCGCGGGGATGCGATGCGGAACTGGACTCCCCACGAGGCTCTCCCGGCCATCACCGAGCGAGGCCGGACCCCGCTCACGGTCAACGAGGGCATCAGCTGGCTGTTGCAGGAGCCCAAAATGCTCGAACCCAACTACTGCTTCATGACCATCGGGTCACGCAGACCCGACGGTGACAAGCTCGACGCTCGTACGCCCGCCATCTGGATCAGCGGTGGAACCGGCCGCGACGGCGCCTTCCGCCGGGGTGCAGCCAAGATCGGCTGGTGCTGGGCCGGAAACCGGCATTCCTGGCTCGGGTTCGCCTCCGCCCTTCAGCGCAGCGGTTAGCGGGGGCCAGCGGGTCAGCCCGGAATGGATCACCGTCGCTAGCCTTCAGTGTCATGGGGGCCGCGATCAAGACCCAGCCCGTGGGCCCGGGGGAGCTGGCGGATCTGGCGAGGCTCTTCGAGAGCCAAAGGTCGACGCGCCGATGCTGGTGCATGGCGTTCTGCTCCACCCGGGGCCAGTTCGCCGCCGGTTGGCTCGGCGGCGGCAATCAGCGTCGCTTCGCGGCCATGGCCGACGCCACGGCGACACCCATGGGCATCCTGGCCTCGGTGGCCGGGGAGCCGGTCGGCTGGTGCGCCTGCGGCCCACGCTCCCGGTACGCCGCGGCTTTCAGCACCCGGAACCCGATCATGAATGACCGGGAAGCCGGCGAGGACGAGACGGTCTGGCTGGTGCCGTGCCTGTTCGTCCGGGCCGGTCACCGAGCCCAGGGCGTCACCTACGCGCTCGTGCGTGCCGCGGTGGACTTGGCCCGCCGGGAAGGGGCCGTCGCCATCGAGGGCTGGCCCCGGGTGGGATCCGATCGGCACGCCGCGGACGCCTTCCTCGGTCGCGAGACGATGTTCGCCGAGCTGGGTTTCATCCGCGTGCACGGGCCGAGTTCCGAGCGTTTGATCATGCGCCGCGAGCTGGACGACGGCTGAGCAGCGCCTCCCGGTCCGTCGACTCGACCCGAAGTGGAGATCCTGGCCGTCACCCACAACTCCAGCCTCGGTGCTTCCCCCACACGCCGCAACAGCCAGCCCACACGAACGAACCGGGGATCACGACCCCCGTCCTCGCGGAGTGGCACGCTGGTCGCCGGCAGACTTCGACCGATCCAAGGAGAGCCGACATGTCCGAGTCCACCGGAGCACCTGAGCCGCACCCCGCACTCGAGACGGGGTATGCCCCCGTCAACGGCTTGCAGATGTACTACGAGATCCACGGCTCGGGCGGCCCACCGTTGCTCCTGCTGCACGGCGGCCTGTTCAACATCGATCTGCAGTTCGGCGAGCTCCTGCCCAGTCTGGCCGCGCGCCGCCAGGTGATCGCCGCGGACTTTCAGGGACACGGGCGAACCAACGACATCGACCGCCCGCTCAACAGCGCAGGTCTGACCACCGATGTCGTGAGCATCCTCGAGCACCTGCAAGTGCCGCAGGTGGACGTCTTCGGGTTCAGCATCGGTGGCGCGGTAGCGCTCGAACTGGCCATCCGGCACCCCCAACTGGTCCGCAAGCTGATCGTGTCGTCCGTGTCGTTCCGTCCCGACGGGGATCGATCGGAGAACAGTGACGCGGTCGCGGCGCTGACCGTCGACATGATCGCCGGCACCCCGATGGAGCAGGAATACCGGGCCAAGTCGCCGCATCCCGATCGGCTGCAAGATCTGCTGGACAAGCTCGGCTCGTCCGGTCCGGGCTTCCCCGGCTGGTCCGACGCCGACATCCAGGGCATCGCCGCCCCGACCCTCATCACGGTCGGGGATTGCGACGCCGTCCAGCTGGACCACGCCGTGCGGTTCCTGCAACTCCGCGGTGGCGACGTCAATGGCGACTTCGTCGGGGTACCCGCCTCCCAGCTCGCGGTGTTCCCGGGGACCACGCACTTCTTCGGGCTGGCCCGGACGGCGCTGGTCCTCGATGTGGTGCTGACCTTCCTGGATGCACCGGTTCCCGAGAGCTGACCACTCAGGGAGCCAACGACACGATCGAATCCCTTCCAGAACCTGGGGCTGATTCCGAACGACCGGGCCGCATCCTGGGAGGATGCTCCCCCCTTTGCTCCTGACGGGCGGCCCGGCAGCGGGCAAGAGCACCACGGCCCAGCAGCTTGCGGTCACCCGGCCGCGGGCGGCGGTCATCGACGTCGACGACATTCGCCAACTGATCGTCTCCGGTCACGCGGCCCCCTGGGAAGGAGCGGCCGGCGCCTGGCAACAGCGCCTCGGAGTCCAGAACGCCTGCGATGTCGCTCGCCGTTTTCTGGGGGAGGGGATCGAGGTCGTCATGGCGGACGTCCTCACGACTCGAACCCTTCAGCTTTATCGCTCGCTGCTGCCGCGTCTGCTGGTGGTGCGGCTACGGCTGTCGCTTACTGAGGCCCAGCGCCGGGCAACGCTCCGGCCCGTGCACCTCACCGAACGCGAGTTCGAGAACCTGCACGCGACGCAGGCGGCCACCGACCCACTCGTCGAGGTTGTCGATGTCGAACGGATGGACTTCCGGGACCAGGTCGACACCGTCATGCGGATCTGGATGACGTCAGCCTGAGCGGGGGCGAACCCACGTCAGGTGGGAGTGGCGGCGTCGAGCAGGGTCAGGGTGCGGTCGCGCTGATAGTGAGCGCCCAGAGCGTCGAAGTCGTGGGCCAGGCCCGGTAGATCTTCGAGTACGCCGCCGGCCAGCGCCGCCGTCCGGCGCAGAACGGCCGAGGCGATGGGGTTGGCCTGGGTGGCCGCGCGGGCGCGGTCCAGTCGATCGGGAGCGTCGGGCCGCCCGGCGAGGAGGGCCGCCTCGGCCCAGAAGGCGGCGTACCACGGCCGCCACAGCGCCGTGTTCCACCTCGCCCAGATCGAGGCCTCGTCGACATCGGCGGCGAGTCGCTCCAGGGCCTGATCGGGCCGCCCCCGGTCGAGAGCGACGAGGCCGTCCAACGTCGGGGCCCATCCGCTCGTGCAGTCCTCGAGCCACCTCGATGGTCGCTCGCCACCGAGCACGAGCGTGACGTCCACCCACTCCCGGCGGCGGGCCTCGTCACCCAGCAGGGCTTGCACCGTCGCCATCGCGTACGCGGTGCTGGCCAGGTTCGAGGCCACCGGGCGGCCCGCACGCTGCCACGCCACGGCGAACCGCTCCCCGCGGGCGGCGGCGGTTTGAAGGTCACCGGCGAGTGCGTCGACCTTGATCCGGCGCGCGATCGCCAGGTGATCTTGCTCGCGGTAGCAGTCCAGTCGGGCCAAGCGATCGGCGTACGCGCCGGCCCGGGCGAGGTCGCCGACCGCGAGATTCACCTCGGAGGCCATCAGCAAGAAGTCGTTGTACTGAAAGGCACTCGACGCGTCGAGGGGGGCCTCGCCGAGCGTGGCTTCGCGCCGATCGAGGGTGTCCAGGGCACGGGCGTAGTCGGCCCGCGCCAGATGGCAGGCGCACAGGGCGTCCAGTGCGGCACTCCGTACGAGCGGCACGCGGGCGACGAGCGCCAGATCAGCGGCGTGTTCGGCGGCCTGGATGCCTTCGGCCGCGGTCTCGGTGACCCCGAGGGCGACCGCCGTCGCGACGGCCGCTTCCGCCGCGGGTGAACCCGCGGCCAGAGCTTGGGCCTCTGCCAAGGTCCGTGCGTCGTCCTCGGGACCGGGGACCGCCGCGATGATGCCCGGAGCCGCGCGGGTGTAGATGGACATCCAGGCCAAGTGTTGGGCGGCCTGGCCGGCAGCTCCGGCGGCCAGCGCCTCGTCGGCGGCGGTGCGAAGTAGCCGCAGCGCGTCGCCGCCGACCATCCGGCAGGCCGCCGCCCCTGCGGCCCGGCTCAGCAGCCGAGCCCGGTCGGTACGGTCCTCGTGGCGCTCGGCGGCCTGCTCGTACCGGTACTGAGCCTCGGCCGGATAGCCCCGAAGCAACAGTTGGTCGGCGAGGCATTCCGCCAGCTCGGCCGAGGCGGCGTCACGCCGGAGGTCGGCACTGGTCAGGGCCGCGCGGGCGTCGGCGGCCACCCGATCCAGTCGTTCGCACCAGGCGCGGTCGCGTGGCTGACCGGCCAGAGCGAACAGTTCCGAATGGCACCATCGCCGGTGCCGCTCGTGGACGGCATCATGCTGTCCGCTGAGGGTCAGCTGCTCGGCCGCGTACTGGCGGATGATCTCGAGCGCCCGGTACCGGGTCGGATCGCCGGGCGCCGCGACCAGCAGATTGTGATCGGCAAGTCGGCCGAGACGGTCGGCGACCTCCTCGGGATGAACGTCGGCGCCGGCCAGGGCGGCGGCCGCGGTGGCGTCGAACCAGCCGGCGAAGACCGCCACCGCGCAGAGCAGGCTGCGGTCCTCGGGCGACAGGAGGTCGAAACTCCAGGCCAGAGCGTCGTGCATCGAGCGGTGCCGATCGCCGACCCGGCGGCCCGAGGTGAGCACCCGGAGGCCGTGGTCGAGCGCGCCGGACAGTCCGTCGAGCCCGAGAGTCGGATAGCGCGCGGCCGCCAGTTCGATCGCCAGCGCCACCCCGTCCAAGGACTGGCACACGCTGGCCACTCGATGCCGGTCGAGATCCGGCCCGCCTCCGGCCGCGCGGGCCCGGGCCAGGAAGAGGGTGACCGCGTCTCCGCCGTCGGGTGTGACGCTCAGGCCAGGCACCGGGTACACCCACTCGTACGGGGCGACCAGGCGGATCCGGCTGGTCGCCACGACCGCCAGTCCCGGGCACGCGGCCATCAGCCGTTCGACGCAGGACCGTACGGCGTCGATCAGATGCTCACAGTTGTCGAGGACGAGCACGGCGTCGCTCTCGGCCAGGGCCTCCGCGAGGGCGTCGTCGAGCGAGCCACCGTGGCGCTCCGGGACACCCACCGCCGCGGCCACGGCGGCCACCACCATGGCCGGGTCGGTCACCTCGGCCAGTTCGACGAACCAGCCACCGTCCCGCCGTGACCCGGCGGCCTGCTGGCCCACCTCCACCGCGAGGCGCGTCTTGCCGACCCCGCCGGGACCGGTCACGGTCACCATCCGGTGGGCGGCGATCGCAGCCGCCAGCTCCGAGCGTTCGGTGTCTCGGCCGACGAAGGAGGTGACGGGGACGGGCCAGCCGGCCGGCTGATCAGCGGCCTCCGCCGACCCCGGCGCATCCCGCGCCAGAACCCGACGGTCGGCGACCTGCCGCTTGCGGATCAGCGAGGAGACGTGCGACTCCACGGTGCGCACCGACACGCAGAGCTCCGCTGCGATCTCGGCGTTCGACAGGTGGCGCGCGACGAGTGACCACACCTCACGCTCGCGTGCGGTGATCGCCTGGAGCTGCGAGGCGGGGCGCACCACCACCACAGTATGGCGGCTTCCGGACGTCGTTGGCGCTGAGGTGGGTGGTCAACACGGAGCCGAACTTCCGTGGCGAGCACGGATGAAGTCTGGGGAACCGGACGGCATTGTCGTCGTACGAGCCGTCATCGCGGCGCCCGCACCGGACAACACCGCGACACCAGCGAAGGAGCCTGCCATGAGTTTCGACCCGGTTCTGTACAAGACCACGACCCGCCAGCAGTGGGAGGACGCCGCCGAGGCGTGGCACCGCTGGGGAACGACCCTCGAAGTCTGGCTGGCCGAGGCCACGGAGCGGATGCTCGAGGCGGCCGGAGTGACCTCGGGAAGCACCGTGCTGGACGTCGCGGCCGGGGCCGGAGGTCAGACGCTCAGCGCGGCCTGGCGTGTCGGCCCGAGCGGCCGCGTCGTCGCGACCGACATCTCGCCCACCATCTTGTCCCACCTGGCCAAGGACGCCGCCGATGCGGGTCTGAGCCAGGTCGAGACCATCGAGGCGGACGGCGAGGTCCTCGACGCACTGCCCTCCGAGTCGTTCGATGCGGTGATCTGCCGGCTCGGGCTGATCTACTTCCCCGACCAGGCCCGCGCCCTGGCGGGATTCCGTCGCCTGTTGCGCCCCGGTGGCCGTCTCGCCGCCATCGTCTACTCGACCCCGGAAAGAAACGAGTTCTTCTCCGTGCCGGTGTCGATCATCCGCAACCGGGCTCAGCTGCCACCGCCTCAGCCGGGTCAACCCGGCCCGTTCAGCCTCGGCGGGCCCGGTGTGATCGACACGGTTCTCGCCGAGGCCGGCTTCAAAGATGTCGACGTCCAGGCCATGGCCGCTCCGCTACGGCTCTCGTCGGCGGCCGAATGCGTACGTTTCGAGCGGGAGTCGTTCGGCGCCCTCCACCAGATGCTGTCCGGCGTGCCCGCGGAGCAGCGGCCCAGGATTTGGGAAGAGATCGAGGCGTCACTGGGGCGGTTCGAATCCGACTCGGGATTCTCGGGACCGTGCGAATTGCTGGTGGCTTCCGGGTCGAGATGAGCCCGAGACGGATCTCGAGATGAAGGGGGCGCGTTGCCGCCTCGGTAGGTCTTCCGTCGTCAGTTCCCGGTCCGGCCGCGAGCCCAGTCGCGATCGTCTCCGGACCCCGATTCGGGGATCCAGGCTGGGGCCGCCGCGCCGGCGCCGGTGTGCGCATCGCAGCGGACGAAGTGGGTGCCGACCCGTCGCAGCGCGCGTCGTCGCCGGACCGTCGTTGATCCCTGGTCGAGCTCCGCCTACCGGGCCTGCGTAGGTTGGGACGATGAACTTTCGTTATCTCGGCAAGTCCGGGCTCAAAATCTCCGAAATCACGTACGGCAACTGGCTCACCCATGGCTCCCAGGTGGAGAACGAGCAGGCCGCGGCCTGCGTACGGGCCGCCCTGGACTGTGGGATCAGCACCTTCGACACCGCCGACGTCTACGCCAACACCAAGGCCGAGATCGTCTTGGGCGAGGCTCTCAAGGGCGAGCGGCGTGAGTCACTGGAGATCCTCACCAAGGTCTTCGGGCCGATCGGGCCGAAGGGCCACAACGACGTCGGGCTGTCCCGCAAGCACATCATGGAGGCCGCGAACGGCTCGCTGACCCGACTGCAAACCGATTACATCGATCTCTACCAGGCGCACCGCTACGACGTCGAAACTCCCCTCGAAGAGACGATGCAAGCCTTCGCCGACCTCGTCCGGATGGGCAAGGTGCTCTACGTGGGGGTCAGCGAGTGGACCGCAGACCAGCTGCGGCGGGGCCACGAGCTCGCGACCGAGCTCGGCATCCAGCTGATCTCCAACCAGCCGCAGTACTCCATGTTGTGGCGGGTCATCGAGAGCGAGGTCGTGCCCGTCTCGCAGGAGCTCGGCATCTCGCAGGTGGTCTGGTCTCCGATCGCGCAGGGAGTGCTGACCGGGAAGTACCAGCCCGGCGAGCAGCCGCCGGCCGGATCCCGTGCCACCGACGAGAAAGGTGGCGCGAACATGATCAAGCGGTGGATGTCCGACGACGTGCTGACCCGGGTGCAGCAGCTCCGGCCGCTGGCCGAGGAGGCGGGCTTGTCGATGGCGGCGCTTGCCGTGGCCTGGACGCTGCAGAACGACAATGTGGCCACCGCGATCATCGGCGCCTCGAAGCCCGAGCAGGTGCAGGACAACGTCGCGGCGGCCGGGGTCAAGCTCGACTCGGACCTGCTGGTCAAGATCGACGAGATCCTCGACCCGGTCGTCGAGCGTAATCCGGCCAAGACCGAGGAGAGTTCGCCGAAGACCCGCGAGGTGTGAGCTGGGGCGTCCCGTCGCAACCTCCGAGCCGGCCGCGGACTGAGGCCGCGGCGGGGTGGCGCGCCGCCCCGAAGACACCGGCGGCCGGTTCAGGAGGCGGGACCCTCCTGAACCGCCTCGCCGCTGCCGCGGCCCTGGCGGAGGTCGTCGTCTCCGGGGCCGCCGATGAGCAGGTCGTCGCCGTTCTCGCCGAGCAGTCGGTCGTCGCCGAACCCGCCGAGGAGGCGGTCGTCGCCGTTGCCGCCCAGCAGCAGGTCGTCCCCGGCGCCGCCGCAGATGACGTCCTCACCGTTGCTCCCGATGATGGTGTCGCCGCCGCCGAGGCCCATGATCACGTCGGGCCGGTTGGTGCCGCGCAGCACGTCGCCGCGGCTGGTCCCGACGATGGTCGGTCTCTGACCCCGGCAGCGCTCCCGGAGGTCGATGCCGAGCAGGAGCGGGTCGTGGTCGCTGGACCGGTACGGGTCGGGAGCGTACAGGGCGGGATCGCCGTCGTACTGGTAGGCGAAGGACTCGACCGCGTTGATGTTCCAGTGCGTCAGATCGGTCACCTTTCGGGTCAGCGCTCTGCTGGCCAGCGCATGGTCGAGCGATCCGGACTGGTCATCGAAGACGTAGCTGTACCGTCCGGAGTCGAGGATCTCCCCGAGATCGACGAAGCCGGCGTCCCGCAGCCTCTCGATGGGAGCCTCCTGGGTGTAGGCGTTGAAGTCACCGAGCAGCAACACATCGGGGTCGCCACTGCGCCGCCGCAGCCGGTCGGCGAACTCCGCCAGGGACCCGGCTTGCCGGACCCGGTCGCCGTTCCATTGGCCCTGGCCGTCGCCGGTGTCGACGTTGTCTCCCGTGGGCGCACCGGGGCTCTTGGACTTGAAGTGATTGGCCACCACCGTGAAGGCGTCGCCGTCCTGGCTGAACGTCTGAGCGATGGGCTCCCTCGCGTTGTCCCAGACGGACTCGTCCACCAGTCCGACCGGCCTTCCCACCGGCTGGACGACACCCGGCTGGTAGATGATCGCGTTGCGTATGACGTCCCGATCGACTCCGTACAGCGCATCGGGGAGCGGAACGAAGGCCCACTTCTCGTACCCGGCCGCCGTGTTGAGCCGGCGGACGAGGTCGGCCAGCGCGGCGTCGGCGTTGCCGGGCGAGTAGCCGGTGGAGTCGGTGTCCTCGATTTCCATCAACGTGACGGTCTCGGCGCCGAGGGCCTCGATGGCGGGCACGATCTTTCCGGTTTGACGTTCGAACTGCTCGGCGTTCGCCGCACCGCGGGCGTTGGGTCCGGTGAAGGTGAGGAAGTAGTTGAGCACGTTGAAAGCCGCGACCTGCACGTCACCGCCTACCGGTGCGGGCGCGGCCGGACGCGTGTTGGTCGATGCGAACACGCCCTCGGGGGTGCCGTCCGCGGGTTGCAGCCGCCACTGGTCGAAGCCGTACCCCAGGACCAGAGGTTCGGTGAAGGTCAGTCGGTCGCCCACGCGTACCGGGGTGGTCGGTGACAGGTAGGGCCGCACGGTGACGCTCACCCGGGCGGTGCGGGCGTCATCGAGCACGATCCGGCGAAGCAGGTTCTCGGCGGCGATGCGCTGGGCCTCCGATCCCGGGCGGGCCAGCTCGGTCGGCTGGACGAGCAAGCCGCCCTCGGACAGGGTCAGCTCGCCGAAGTTGGTGAGGTCGAAGACCTCACTGACCGTCAGTGCGTCCACCGGCTGGACGCGCATGCCCTCCAGCCGCTCCCGCTCGGCATCCCCGGCCGGCAGGTCCAACGGTGCCGCAGATGGGAGGTCGGCAGCTGAGCCGTCGGCGCATAAGCCGACGGCGGTCCCCGCGCTGATCTGGGTCTGCCCGCGAAACTCCTGCGCCTCTCCGGTCGCGGCCACCGTGTCACCCAGGTCGACCGCGACGCCGCTGAACACGAAGACGCCGTCGGACGTCGCTGCGTTCCGGTCCCCGTCGGGGTCCTGCAGATAGAACCCGGAGAAACCAGGCACGTCGCCCACGACGATCCCGCGGACAGTGACCGGCTGGCCGGCGAGGGGCGTCGAGGCCGCGCTGCCTTGCACGTCGCCGATCTCGTGCGTCGGGGTCAGCTCGCAGGGGTCCGGCTCCGGTTCCTCCGGCGATGGTGCGGGGTTGACCGCTCCCGGCGTGGCGCCCGCCGGACTCCGCCACACCAACGCATCGGATCCGGGGTCGTAGACGCGGGACAGGGATTGGCCGGCGGGCTCGGTACCGGCCTCTTCCACGCCGATGTCGCGGCTGGTCAGGCCGGCAGCCGGCCCGTTGGTGGCCGTGAACTCACCCTCGTACGATACGAACTCCAGTACCGCTCCGCTTGCCCCGACCAGGGCGACCCCATCCGGCGCACCGTTCTGAACGCCGTTCTGGGGATAGGTCACGACCGCCACCGCCGGAGCGCCCCCGGGAGCCGTCACCGGCGGTAGCGGATCGGAGTCGTAGGTCACACCGCCGCTGCCGTTGTAGAGCACGACCGACAGACCCACCGAGGTCGTGCCGGCCGGCACGTGCACCTCGACGAACTCCCCGCTGTCGGAGCCGGTGTTGTCGTAGTGGATCTCGGACAGATAGGGCGTGGTCGGCGGCGCGGCCGAAGACGGGAGGCCCAGAGCGCCGGCGGCCACGGAGCCGGCGACCAGACCGAACACGCACCGGCGGAAGAACAGGCCGAAACGATCAGCGCGAGAATGCACGAGAAGCCCTTCTGAATACGGAACCCGAACTAAAGATGCCATGACCCACTCCAGCCCTGCTCAGTGCAGAAGTGGCCCGGTCCTTCCCGAGCCGAGCCGGGAGGTTGGAGCACGTCGCGGCCCATGTCTGGGGCGACACGGTCGTCTTGGCCATGGTCGATCGGCAGCACGGCCGGCTCGGGGACTTGCCCGATCGGGAGTGGCCCCTGCGTGTCACCCATGTGCACCGCCGCAACGGTTCCGATTGGCAGCTGGTCCACCGTCACGCCGATCCGATCGTGCGCCCGATCGGGCTCGACGGACTTGGGGCGCTAGCCCAGGGCCCGGGTGAGTGAGGACCGGCCGGAGGTGCGCACCGAGCGTCGATCAAGTCGATCAGCCAGGCGCATCTACTCGTTGACGAAATGGTGACCGGCACGGACATCATGAGCGGAGTCAACGAGAACTGAGGCGGCAAGATCGAGGCCGGGAGTCTGCGCCGTCACCCGGCTGGCTTCCGCACGCAGCTCGGCCGCCAGCGCCTCCAGGGCGGTGGCGAGGTCGTCGGTCGTGACCTCCTGGGCGATTGCGTCGCGACGATCGAGCCAGTCGCCGAACCATCTCAGAGCATCGGCCGGGGAGCGGTCCGCCATGGAGGTCGTGAGTTCTTCGGCCGATTCAAGGTGATGACTCATGAGGACCTCCAGGCAGGAAACAGACAGGGAACAGACATGAAACGGGTCCGTGTCGGACCGGATTGATCAGGATCGGCCTGGTGCACCCTAACCTTCGACGCGCAGCCTCCTCAGGAGGCTACGCGCAGGGACCCAACCGGTTCCCCCAGCTCGGCGGGCGCCGAATTCGCGTTGGAATGCCCGTCGGGGCGGGCGCGATACTGGGGTGACCATGACAGGAGTGGAAAAGAACCCGAGCGCGGTCCGCGGCCTCGAGGAATCCGTCCGCACCGACTTCCGCGGGGCGATGTCGTACGGCCGGTACCTCGATCTCGACCGGTTGCTGCACGCCCAGCACCCGATGAGCCACCCGGAGCATCACGACGAGCTGCTGTTCATCGTCCAGCACCAGACCAGCGAGCTGTGGCTCAAGTTGGTCCTGCACGAGCTCCGGGCCGCCCGGCAGTTCCTCGCCGACGACCAGCTGGAACATGCGCTGAAGTGCCTGGCCAGGGTGAAGAACATCCAGCGGACCCTGATCGAGCAGTGGTCGGTGCTGGCCACCTTGACGCCCCGTGAGTATGCCGAGTTCCGCGGGGCGTTGGCCAACGCTTCGGGGTTCCAGTCGTTCCAGTACCGGGCGATCGAGTTCCTCCTGGGCAACAAGGATGCCCGGCTGCTTGCGGTGTTCGCCGACGAGCCCGAAGCCCACGCCCTGCTCACGGAGCTGCTGGACTCACCGACGCTGTACGACGCGTTCCTGGCCCTGCTGTCCCGGTCGGGCTTCGCGGTCCCGGCCGAAGTCCTGAACCGAGACCAGCGCGAGCCCTGGGTCTTCCGGCCGGATCTGGTGCCGGTGTTCCGGCAGATCTACGAGTCGAGCGACAGTCCGTGGGGCGTATACGAGGCCTGCGAGAGCCTCGTCGACGTGGAGGACAACTTCCAGCTGTGGCGGTTCCGGCACCTCCGTACCGTCCAGCGCACCATCGGTCTCAAGACCGGGACCGGCGGGTCCTCCGGTGTCGACTTCCTCCGCAAGGCCCTCGACCTCACCTTCTTCCCCGAGTTGTACGCGGTTCGCACCGAGATCGGCCGGTGACCCCGGTCCGGGTGGTGGCCGATCACACCTGGTCGGGCGGCCGCTGGTGGACCGCCGACGAGATTCTCACCAGCGGCTTGGGTGACTCCCCGGCGCCCGGATCCGTGGACATTTCGCATGCTCATCGCCCGAGCGTTGGGGTCGCTGCCGACATGACGACTCGGCGGATTCGGGGGACGGTGGTGCCGGGTCTGCGCGACCACCACGTGCACCTCGGGTTGATCGATCGGGTTGCCTTGGCCGCTTCGGCGCTGAGCTCGGTGGACGATCTGGGGTGGATCGCTGCCGAGGTCCTGCAGTGGCAACGGACCGGAGTCGGCCACTGCGTCGTCCGGGCGGCCGGGCCGTTCCTCACCGCTCCGGGTGGGTATCCGACGGGTCGGTCCTGGGCGCCGGCCGAGGCGGTGGTGGCGATCGGATCGGCCGATGACGCGTCGGCAACGGTCCGTCGGCTGGCTACGCAGGGCGTCGACATGATCAAGGTGATCCTGCACACCGGGCTGCCGCTGCTGGACGAGGAATCGCTCCGGGCCATAGTCGGCACCGCCCACCGGCTGGGCCTGCCGGTCGTGGTGCACGCCGAAGGACCCGGTCAGGCGGTACGCGCCGCCGCAGCCGGGGCCGACGCCCTCGCGCATGCGCCCTGGACCGAGACGCTGAGCGACGAGGTCCTCGGCACCATGGTCGGTAGGATCGCCTGGATCAGCACCTTGGCCATCCATCCCCGCGGCGACGACGCACGCCGGGTCGCTCTCGACAACGTGGCGCGGTTCGCTGCTGCCGGTGGGGTGGTGCGCTACGGCACCGACATGGGCAACGGCCCCAACCCGGCCGGTCTGAACGGCCCCGAGCTCGAGGCGCTCGTCGAGGCCCGACTGGAGCTGCCGGTGATCATGAACGCGATCTGTCGCGCCGGTCGAGACCATGATCATCTCACCTGGACACCGGATGTCCCGCCGGCTTCGGCCGGCGACCTTCGCCGGTGGTTCGCCACGCTCCGCCGCCGACCGGTCACCGACCTTCCAGGATCCGAATGATCACCGAAGCCGCCAGCGCCCGCGCCGCTGATCTTGATCGAGCAGATCCGCTGGCCCGCTTCCGCGCGCACTTCGGGCGGGACGAGGACGGCGTCGTCGCCTACCTCGACGGCAACTCGCTGGGGCGCCCGGTGACCTCGACCGCCGACCAGCTGGCCGCGTTCGTGGCCGGTCCGTGGGGTGCCCGGCTCATCCGCAGCTGGGACGAGGCCTGGATGGACGAGCCCACCGTGGTCGGTGACCGGCTCGGCGCGGTGGTGCTGGGCGCGGCCGCCGGGCAGGTGGCGGTCGGGGATTCGACGTCGGTGTTGATCTACAAGCTGGTCCGGGCCGCGGTCGACGCCGACCCGGGCCGCACCGAGATGATCATCGACCGCGACAACTTCCCCACCGATCGGTTCCTCCTCCAGGGCATCGCCGCCGAGCGGGGCCTGCCCGTCCGCTGGATCGAATCCGATCGGCTGTCCGGCGTCCGACTCGCCGACCTGGACGCCGCACTCAGTGACCGGACCGCGGTCGTCGTGCTCAGCCACGTCGCGTACCGCTCAGGCTTCCTCGCCGACGCCGAAACGATCACGGCCCGGGTCCACGAGGCCGGCGCGTTGATCTTGTGGGACCTGAGCCACTCGGTGGCCTCGGTGCCGATCCACCTCGACGCGTGGCGGGTCGACCTGGCTGTCGGCTGCACGTACAAGTACCTGAACGGAGGACCGGGCTCGCCGGCCTTCGCGTACGTGCGCGCTGACCTCCAGGACCGCTTGCAGCAGCCGATCTGGGGCTGGATGGGCGCCGAAGACGTGTTCTCGTTCGGGCCCGACTACGCCCCGGCCTCCGGGATCCGCCGCTTCCTCAGCGGCACCCCTCCGATCCTGGCCATGCAACCGATGAAGCTCATGCTCGAGTTGATCGCCGAAGCCGGGATGGAGGCGATCCGGGCCAAGTCCATCGGCCTGACCGAACGAGCCATCGCCCAGGTGCACGAGCATCTTCAGCCGTTGGGCGTCCGACTGGCCAGCCCCCTCAACTCGGCCGAGCGGGGCTCACACGTCACCTTGGTGCACCCGCTGTTCCGCGAGGTCACCGCGCGGTTGTGGGAGCGCGGAATCATTCCGGACTTCCGGGCTCCCGACAACCTCCGGGTCGGTCTGTCACCGCTCAGCACCAGCTACGCCGAGCTCGACCGGGGCATTGCCGCCATCCGGGATGCGCTCACCGAAACTCCGTCTCAGATTGAGACCGGAGGGCCCCTGGAGAACGGTGCGGAGCCCGGACCAGACTGAGGCGCATGATCTTCATCGTGGTCAAGTTCACCGCCAAGCCCGAGTACCGCGACACCTTCTTGGACGAGGTGAGCGCCTTCACGGCCGGAACCCGGTCCGAGCCGGGGGTGCTGTGGTTCGACTGGTCGGTCAGCGCGGAGGATCCGCACCAGTTCGTGCTCGTCGAAGCTTTCCGGGACAGCGACGCCGGCGCCGCCCATGTCCAGACCGATCACTTCAAGGCGGGCATCGACACCTTGCAGCGGCTGGTCGCCAAAACCCCCGACATCATCAACGTCGAGGTGCCCGGCGACAGCTGGTCGAAGATGAGCGAAGTGACCGTCGACTGAGTGCGGTCCGTTCGGCTCGCTCCGCGCCGGGCCTCGACCGCTGATTCAGCCTCGACGCGGCAGCGGTGTACGCCCATCGTGGAGGTGGTGCCATTTCCGACGGTAGCCGAGGTGCAGCGTCCGGGCGTGGCGGGCGGCGGCGGCGAAGTCGATGCGATGGTCGTGGGCGCGCAGATCCCGCCGGAGTTGGTACACCCAGAGAAACAGATCCCCGTCGGTCGAGTGCCACGATTCGTACAGTCGGGCCAGGTCCGCACGCCGCACCGCCTCGAGCCCGGGTAGATACACCGTGTCGTACCACCTTCCCGCCACCTCGGCCGCGGCCAACAACCGGCCGCAGTCGCGGGCCAGCCGGTATCCGTACGCGTCGACGATGTCGCGCAACTGGGTGTAACCGTCCAGCAGGGTGAACTGGATGATCGCGTCGGGTCGAGCGGCGGCCAGCCCGGTTTCCTGGAGCAACCAGCGCTGCTGCTCGGTGTGGATGAGGCGGCAGACGTCGACATTGGGCTCGACCACGTAGTCGGTGATCAGACTGGTGACCTCGGCGTCGACGAACGCGGCCCCGCGTTCACGGGCCAGCGCGACCCGATGATGTCCGTCCTCGACGAAGTACGCGCCGCCCAGCTCGAAAACCACGATCGCCGGCAGCCCACCGGCGGCCGCCCGGAGTCGGGCGAGCCGGTCGCGAGACAGGGCCCGTCGCGGGGTGAAGTCGCGGTCGAACTCGTCGCTGCGGTCGACGGAGCCGACGATGCGGTCGATGGGGATCTCCTGGATCCCGCGGTAGATCCGCGCGGCGGCGCCCAGTCGCCGGCTCGCCTCCTCGAACGGGAGCAGACTCACGATCCGATTCTCGCACCGGTTGGCGGGAGGCGCGGCTCGAAGGGCTCCGCGGATGGCCAGCTCTCCTCAGGCGAGCGCGGGCTCCGCGGTCACCCGGTCGGAGACTCCCATCACTCTTCCCGCGTCGGTGAGCACGTCGGCCAACCGATCGACGATCTCGTCCAGCAGGGCGGTGTCGCTGATCAGCGGAGGGGCGATCTGCATGACGGCGTCACCGCGGTCGTCCGTGCGGGCGATGAGCTGGGCCTGACGGAACCGCTTGGGCAGGAAGCCGCGGACGAGTTTGTCTCGTTCGGCCTGGTCGAACCGAGTGTTGTCCGCGTCCTTCACCATCTCGACGGCCCAGAAGAAGCCGGCGCCGCGGATGTCGCCGACGATCGGCAGCGCCCGCAGCTCCTCCATCCGCTTGCCCAAGTGGGCCTCGAGGGCCCGTACGTTCTCCAGCACCTGGTCGCGCTCGAAGATCTCGATGCTTTTCAACGCGATGACGGCGCTGACCGGGTGGCCGGCGAAGGTGACTCCGTGCCGGAAGACCCGGCCGGTGCCCTCGGCCAAGGGGCCGACCACCCGCGAGTTGGCCAACACCGCCCCCATCGGCGCGTAGGCGGAGGTGATGCCCTTGGCCACACTGATCAGATCCGGGGCGACGCCCTCCCGGGAGATGCCGAACCACTCCCCCAGCCGGCCGAAACCGGTGATCACTTCGTCGGCCATCAGCAACGTGCCGTACTTGTCGGCCAGCTCACGCAGCCCCACCCAGTAACCCGGCGGCGGGGTGATGGAGCCGCCGGCGTTCTGCACCGGCTCGGCGATGATCAGCGCCACCTCGTCCGGTCCGGCGGTGAGGATCGCCTGCTCGACCTCGGCCAGCAGGCGCGCGCAGAAGGCCTCAGGGTCGTGACCGTCGGGCGCCCGGAAGGGGTTCGTGGTCGAGACGTGGCTGACCTCGATCGGCGGAACACCGAAGTCACTCTTGAAGCCGGGGATTCCCGTGAGGGCCAGGGCGCCCAGGGTCACACCGTGGTAGGCCACCTGGCGGGCGATCGCCTTGCGCCGCTGCGGCTGCCCGATGGCCATGAAGTGCTCACGAACGAACTTCCAGGCCGCCTCGACCGATTCGGAACCGCCGTTGGTGAAGAACACCCGGTAGTCGTCGGCCGGGGCCAGCGACGCCAGCTTCTCGGCCAGCTCCAGTGACGGGGGGTGCGCGGTCGCCCAGTTGGTGTTGAAGGGGAGCGTGGTCAGCTGTTTGGTCGCGGCCTCGGCCATCTCGGCCCCGTAGGAATAGCCGAGTTGGGCACAGAACAGACTGGACAGCGCGTCGATGTAGCGGACGCCGCGGGTGTCGAAGACGTACGGGCCCTCGGCGCGCTCCAGCACGAGCAGGTCGTCAAGCTGCGGCTTGGCGAAGTGCAGGAGGAGGTTCTTCTGCGCGAGCGCCTGAAAGCGATCATGGTCCGTCATCGGTGAACTCCCAGCCGTCGGCGATCAGACCCAGCATAATCTTCTGCTTCCGTCAGACGACACGATCATTCCTGCCTCCTTGTGCGGATCGAGCCCGACCGATGAGGATGGGCAGATGACGGTCGTCAAAGCAGCGATCACCCAAACCACCTGGACCGGCGACAAGGCCTCGATGCTGGACAAGCACGAGCAGTTCGCACGCCAGGCCGCGTCGGCCGGCGCGCAGGTGATCTGCTTCCAGGAGTTGTTCTACGGCCCCTACTTCGGGATCACCGAGGATCCGGCCTACTACGACTACGCCGAGCCGGCGGACGGGCCCATCGTGCAACGCTTCGCCGCCCTGGCCGCAGAGCTGCGGATGGTGATGGTGCTGCCCATCTACGAGGAGGAGCAGCCGGGCGTCTACTACAACACCGCCGTGGTGGTCGACGCGGACGGCTCGATCCTGGGCTCGTACCGCAAGCACCACATCCCGAACCTGGACAAGTTCTGGGAGAAGTTCTATTTCCGGCCCGGCAACCTCGGCTATCCGGTGTTCAAGACGGCGGTCGGGCCGATCGGGGTGTACATCTGCTACGACCGCCACTTTCCGGAGGGCTGGCGCGAACTCGGGCTCAACGGGGCGCAGATCGTCTTCAACCCCAACGCCACCAAGCCCGGACTCTCGAACCGGCTCTGGGAGATCGAGCAGCCGGCGGCCGCCGCGGCCAACGGCTACTTCGTCGCCGCACCGAACCGGGTCGGGCGGGAGGACAACGAGTACGGCGAGCTGGCCGTGGACTTCTACGGCTCCAGCCAGTTCGTCGACCCGCAGGGCAACGTCGTCGGCGGCATGGGCAGCGCCACCGAGGAGGAGGTCGTCATCCGTGACCTCGACCTGGACATGATCCGTACGGTGCGCAACGCCTGGCAGTTCTACCGCGACCGGCGGCCCGACTCCTACGTGGCGATCACGAAGCCCTAGACCGCCTGCCGGGGCCCGCCGTTCGGGGCGCACCCCCGGCTCGCGGATCGCACCCCCTGCAGTGGGTGCGCGGCACGCGTACGGGGTGCGGAGCGGGGCCGGCCGTTCGGGGCGCACCTCCGGCTCGCGGATCGCACCCCCTGCAGAGGGTGCGCGGCACGCGTACGGGGTGCGGAGCGGGGACGGCCGTCACCGCCGCCAGAACAGGTGGTGCCTCACGCCGCTCGGGCTGGGAACGACCTCGAGGTGAAATCGGTCGAGCAGCTCCTCGGGCGACTTCCACAGCCGGACCCCGGACCCGAGTTCGACCGTCGCCACCGCCACGTGCATGGTGTCGACGAGGTCGGCATCGAGGAACTGTCGGATGGTGGTGACCCCACCCCCCAAGCGGACATCCTTGCCCTTCGCCTCCTCACGGGCCCGCTCGAGGACCGTGGCCGGGTCCCCTCCCACGAAGTGAAAGGTGGTGTCGGAGAGCGTGAAGGACGGGCGCTCGTGGTGGGTCAGCACGAGTACCGGGGTGTGGAACGGGGGCTCGTCACCCCACCAGCCGCGCCATTCATGGTCCGGCCAGGCCCCACGCTGCGGCCCGAACTTGTTCCGGCCCATGATCTCGGCGCCGATGTTGCGACTGAAGTCTCGCGTGAAGTAGTCGTCGAGGCCACGGCTCCCGCCGGGGTCGGTCCGGTTGGGCCAACTTGCCGTGGCACCCGCCCAGCCGAGGAGCTGGCCGGGATCGGCATGGCCGAACGGTCGCTCCAGGCTCTGGTGCTCACCGGCACCGTAGCCATCGCGCGACAGACCGAAGTTCTGCACTCTGAGTAGCTGCTCCAACGGATTCTCCTCTGCAGTCGGTGCTGGTGAGACTGCGCCGGTGCCTCGGACTCATCGCTGCCCTGAGCCGGCGACGGCCGCGGAAACGTCACAACCTCCCAATAGTCTCGTCCCGTGGCTGGCCGTCAGCGATATCCGACCGATCACGAGCCCACGATCGACGTCCGTCCCGCATACGGGCGCTATGACGACTTCGCCACGGTGGTCGGCACCCAGAAGCCCGGCGCGGGCGGGTGCTGGTGCATGGCCTACCGCGACGCCTCCGTGGCCAACCAGGAACGGCCGGACTACATGCGCACCGAGTGCGCGACGGAGCCCGGTCCCGGCGTCCTGGCCTACGTCGACGACGTCGTGGCCGGCTGGTGCTCGATCGCACCGCGGGCCAGCTACCGCCGGCTGCTGAACTCCCGGACCATCCCCATCCTTGACGACCGTGACGCCTGGGTGGCGGTCTGTTTCGTCGTCCGGGGCGGCTATCGCAAGCACGGGTTGATGCACGTGTTGCTGGACGGGGCCGTACGGCATGCCGTCGAGCACGGCGCGGAGATCGTCGAGGGCTACCCGGTGGAGACCGCCGACGGGCGGGTGGACGTCATCTCCGGTTACGTCGGCACCGTCGCCCTGTTCGAGCGGGCCGGCTTCGAGCGCGCGGCGCGGACCAAGGGTCGCAGTGGGGGTCAGCCGCGGTGGGTGATGCGGAAGTCGCTGCGCTGAGCGCCGAACCGCGCGGCTCAGACGGTCTTCGCTCCCTGGGTTCCGGTGGCGCCCCGCTCCGAGCAGAATGCTGCTCATAGACCACGCCGAAGCCAAGAGGGGCGTACGCGAGTGTGTTCAACTCTGCAACGAAACCGTCGAATCACTGACACACTGACGACACCCGGACGCTGTGGAATCCGAGGTGGCTGAGGTGGCCGAAAGGGGAGCGATGACATGAGCACGACCCTGATCCGCAACGGGACGGTCGTGAACGCCACGGGGACGGCCAGCGCCGACGTTCTGGTGGACGGCGAAACCATTGCGGCGGTCCTCTCCCCCGGCTCGCAGCTGCTCGGCACCGACCTGGCCGCGAGTGTCGACAACACCGTCGACGCATCCGGAAAGTACGTGATCCCGGGCGGCATCGA
>CAVVTA010000007.1:0-19197 GCA_963751045.1 uncultured Actinomycetota bacterium | reverse complement strand
GTGAATCCGTCCCGCCACGACGCGATTCTAGGCGGTGCCGGTGGCGGCGTGTCCCGAGCGCCTCAGCGCTCGCTGGCCGCGGTACTCCGAAATGAAGGGGCGGCGGCCCGCGGCATCGGTGACAACGTGCGCTGCGATGCGATGGCGTCTGTCGAGCCGGCTGGCTTGACGGACCCTGACAGTCCGGCCCGTCACCGAGCGATCGCCCGCACGACGTAGTCGCTCGGTTGGTAGAACCGGATCGGGTTGCCGTCGGATTCCGGGCGGCGGTCCTCGTAGAACCCGGTGATCACGAAGCCGGCGGCGAGCATTCCGCCCAGCTGCGCCTCCATCGTGTGACTGAAGTGGAACATCGAGCCGGCCGCGATCCGGGCCTCGAGTTCGTCCGGGCTGAGAGTCTCATGCTCGACGTAGGGCAACGGATACTTGACGACGAACTCACCCCGCTCGTCCAACGCGTACGGGTCGAAGACGAACTCGTCCGGGTTCATGAAGCCGGCGATCAGCGTTCCTCCTGGGCGCAGGACTCGCCGGCATTCGCGCCAGACCGGCGCCACATCCGGGACGAACAACGTCGAGACCGGGTTGACGACCAGGCCGAAGCTTTCGTCGGCCAGCATTGGGAGGTCGGCCATGTCGCCCTGAATGAGGGTCAGGTCCAGACCGTCGCGTTTGGCCACCGATGCGTCCTGACCGAGCTGCCCCTCTGAGGCGTCGATCAGCGTGACCCGCGCCCCCGCGGCCGCCAGGATAGGCGCCTGCTGGCCTCCGCCGGAGGCAAGGCACAGCACGGGCAGTCCCTCCAGCGGCGGGAACCAGTCCATCGGCACGGTTCGCACACCCGAAACCTGGATCGACCACGATCCGGTCCGGGCGTCGGCCACCGCCTGACTCGAGACGACCCGGGTATAGGGGTTGTCACCAACGGCCACGGCCTGGTCCCAGGCCTTCTGGTTCAGGTTCTTGATATCCACCGGTCCATCCTGCCCTCACCGCCACGCGGTCGGTCGGGAACAACGACACTGGCTGGGACGCTGGCTGGCCGGGACTCGACCGGAAGCGAGGACCCGCTATGGCGTCGACCTGAGCACGACGTCATCCTGGCTGGCTCGAGCCTCGATCGCGTCGAGGTCGCGTACCGCATAGCGATGGTGCTCCCACTCCTCCTGAAGAATCACGTGCACGCAGGAGAGGGTGGTTTCCTGGAATTCGGGCTCCCACGGGTGCTTGCGCGTCGCGGCCAGTTCCTCTGCTGTGACAACCGCGAGGAAGTCGCGCACCATCGCGACGCGACCTGCCCGGACCTCGAGCACCTCGGCGTAGGTCGGTGTGACCTTCGTGAAGATCGACATGTCCAAGCCGTCGTCCTCGGCGCCGGCGTCCGTTTGGCCGATGGGATGGAACGGCTGCTCGATCTCCATGATGGCCCGGCCCAGCCACGCGTCGGTGGCCAGGACCAGGTGCCGCAGAGTCTGCGCGAATGACCACTCGCCGCCCACCGAAACGTCGACCGTGCCAGCCGGCATCTCCGCGACTCGCTCGAGCGTGCCCGTCCATGTGCGCTCGAGCTTGGCCCAGGCAGCACGCAAGCCATCCGGATCTCCGGCGCGCCGGTCGGCGCGGCCGGGGAAACGGCGGTTCAGTTCGGCCTCCACGAGTGGGATCACGTCCACGCCGTTGACACGCAAGAACCCTTCGCCATCGAAGAGCCACGGTGCGTCGATGTCCGCCCCCTGCACGTCGACCCCGCGCATCACGACGCCGGACAGGTCAGCCCCGACAAACCGGGCACGACGCAGATCTGCGTCGACGAACTCGGCTCCCTGCAGGTCGTCGGACCGGGTGAAGGTTGTTGCCACTACTTCTCCGATCGGTTCTCGGGCTCCTTCAGTGCTCCCATCTCGCACCATGCGGCATTCGCCGTGGCGGCCATCGGCACAGCGCGGTGCCGATCCCGTGCTCAGGCCAACCACTCACGCGGGCGGATCCGTTACTTGCCTGCGCTGGCTCTCGATGGCGTCAAGCATTTCGTGCAGTGCCGCGTGGGCCCGTGGGGTGGGATCGACGCCCAGCCGCTTCCACCGGATGCCGCGGCGGTCGGAAATCGACAAGGTACGTCGGGTCGTCCGTAGCTCGCCGAGCTCCGACCAGGCGAGTTTGCTCTCTCGCCCGCCCGTGGCGACGGTGAGGTCCTGCTGGCTGACCCGCACCATCCAATGGGTCCTCCAGTAGCGGATCAGGCACCATAGGGCATATCCGAGCCCGACCACGATGAGCACGATTCCGGCCCAGAGCACCGGCTGACCAAGGCGAAACGTCGCCCAGGCGATGACCTCGAGCGATCCGATCGTGGCGCTCAGCGACCCGATGTAGAGCTCCCGGATGGGTGCCCGGACGGGGAGCCGAAAGCGCTGCGTACTCATCTTCCCTATTCTCAGCGTTGCTGCGCTCCGGACGGAGCCCATACACGCAGGCAGCGCCGGCGGCGGAAGTCCGCCACCGGCGCCGACCAGACGATCTCTGGCGAGCCAGCTACTACGTCTTCGATCCGGAGAGCGCGATGCCCTCCACGATCTGCCGCTGAGCGATGATGAAGACGATCAGGAACGGCACCGCGGCCAGGGTCGTGGCGGCCATCAGGCCACCCCAGTCGGCCGAGTACTGACCCTTGAACTGGTTCACCCACAACGGCAGGGTGAACAGGGTGTCGGTGTTGAGGAAGATCAACGGGTAGAAGAAGCTGTTCCACTGGCCCAGGAACACGAAGATGCCCAGGGCCACCATCGGGGTGCGGAGCAGGGGCAAGATGATCGTGGTGAAGATCTTGATCCGGCCGGCGCCGTCGATGGCCGCCGCCTCCTCCAGCTCGAGCGGGATGCCCCGCACGTACTGCCTCAGCAGGAACACACCGAAGGCGTTGAATAACGCCGCCGGCAGGATGATCGCCGCATGCGTGTCGACCAGCTGGAACCACCCCATGATCGTGTACAGCGGGATGATCGTCAGCTGCATCGGCACCATCATCGTGGCCAGGAACAGACCGAACAGGAGGTTGTTCCCCGGAAACCTCATCCGCGCGAACGCGTACGCCGCCATCGCGCAGGTGAGCAACGAGACCACCGTGATCACCGAGGCGATGTAGAAGCTGTTGAAGAACGACTGGAGGAAGGTTCCTGTCCCGAACGCCGTCTCGTAGTTCGTGAGGGTCGGCGCCATCGGGAACAACTGGGGCGGCCGCATGAAGATCTCGTCCAGCGGCTTGAACGAGGACGAGATCATGAACACGAAGGGCATGGCCATCAGCAGGGCGCCGATGATCAGCACGACGTGGAGCGGGATCTGCGTCCACTTGAAGGGCTTGCGTTCGGTCGTCGGGTCTTTCTCATGCTCGGTGGCTTCGACCGCCTTCACCCCGAGATCGCTGGCGATGGTCATTCTGTGTAATGCACCCATCTCTTCTGGGCCATCAGCTGCAGCGCAGTGACGACCAACAGGATCACAAACAGGACGATGGCCAGGGCCGCGCCGTGCCCGAAGTTGAACTCACGGAACGCGGCTTGAACAATCTCGTAGACGATCGTCCGAGCGGCCGACGGAGCCGTGGTGTCGAAGAACACGTAGATGTAGTCGAAGACCTGGAACGATCCGATGATTCCCGTGATCGACAGGAACAGGATCGTCGGCGAGAGCAGCGGGATCGTGATCTTCCGCATCTTCTGCCACTCGGAGGCACCATCGATGTCGGCGGCCTCCAACAGGGACTTCGGTACGTTCTCCAGACCGGCCATGAACATCACCATCTGGTAGCCCAGGCCTTGCCAGATGCTCACGAGCGCGATGGCCGGGATCACCGTGGCCGGATTCTGGAGCCAGTCCGGAGCGGTGATGCCGATGGCGGCGAGCGCATTGTTCACCGGCGACAACTCCGGGTTGAACAGGAACAGCCAGATGGCCGCCACCGCCACGCTGGAGGTCACCACCGGAGCGAAGTAGAACACCCGGTAGACACCCTTCATCCGTCCGGCCTTCTGCAGGAAATACGCCGCCAGGAACGCCGAGATCATCAGCCCCGGCACCTGCAGCACCGTGAACCACACGGTGTTGACCATCGAGGTCACGATCTGCGGATCGGTGAAGACCCAGACGAAGTTGTCCAGGCCCGCGAAGGTCATGGCGCTGAAGCCGTCGTAGTTCGAGAAGGCGTACACCGCGGCCATGATCAGCGGGCCGAGCATGAACAGGATCAGCCCGATGAGCTGCGGAGCGAGGAACCCGTAGCCGAACAGCGCGTCCTGCCGATGTCTCCGGTTCAGCGCCCTCTTGTGCTCGACGGGTACCTCAACACCGGACTTCTCCTTGACGGTGGTGGCCACGTCACGTAGCCCCGTCATTGAGCTTCTTCGCCATGGTCTGGCTGAACGTCTTCGCGTCCATGCCGGGGGTCTTCATCAGCTTGTCGGCATCGGTCTCCCAGTTCACAGCGAGGGTCGCGTTGCGGGAGAGCAGGGTCGGGATGGCGTAGCCGTTCTTGGCGATATCGATGAACCACTGGCCGTGCGCCGGCAGGTTGCCCTCGGTCACGACCTCGTCCAGACCCGCCACCGACGGCACCGCGTTGCCGCCGCCCGAGAGCCGGAACCGCTGCCCGTCCACACTGACGAAGTCGGCCAAGAACTTGAGCGCGGCATCCTGGTCCTTCGCCTTCGCGTTCACGCCCATGGCCGCGGTGAAGACGACGATCGGACCGATGGTCTTGCCGTCTTCCGACGGGTAGGGGGCAATGTCGTACTGCAGGTTCTTCAGCTTCTTGAGGTTGGGCAGAATCCAGCGGCCCTGGTGGGTGGTGGCCAGCTGACCAGCGAGGAACAACGCATCCGAGCTCTGGCCCTTCGGGAGGTTGCCGCCATAGCTGATGTTGCCGTTGGCGATGCTGTCGAACAGCCAGCCGATGATCTCCTGGGCCTTGGGATCTTCGTCGAAGACGGCCTTGTTGTCCTCGATCATGGTGCCGCCCAACGCGGTGACCAGGCCGAACAGGTCGCCGTAGGACGACATGTGGACGTAGCCGCGCTTGCCGGTGGCCTTGACCTTGACCAGCAAGTCGTCCAGCGCGTCCCGCGTCCAGGTGCCGCCCTCGAAGGCCGCCGCCGGGTCGGTCGTGACGCCAGCCTCCTGGAGGATGCCCTTGTTGAACCAGAAGACCATGGGGTTGCAGTCGACGCACACGCCGTAGATGCCGCCGTCCGCGCTCTTGGTCCACTCGACCAGCCCGGGAAAGGTCTCGCTGGCCTTCTTGCCCTCGGGAGTGCCGAGGAATGCCGTGAGCTCAACGAGGTTGTTGGACTCCTGGAGTTTGGCCATCCCGGTGTCGCCGATGTAGAAGGCGTCAGCCGCCGAGCCGCCGGAGAGCTGTGTCAGAAGCTTAGGGGTGTAGTCGCCGACGATCGTCTGGTAGGTGACCTTGGCGCCGGTCCGCTTCGCGTAGTCGGCGGAGTACTCCTTGAAGCGCACCGCCTCGCCCGGGTTGGCCCACGAGGCCCAGGTCACGGCACCGCCGCCGCTACCACCACCACCGCCGGTACCGCCGCCGGGTCCACCGCTGCTACCGCCGCCGCAGCCGGCGAGAACTGCCCCGCCGCCCACCACGCCAGCCCCAGCGAGGGCCGCCATGCTCAGGAATTTGCGACGCGACAACCCCCGTACGAACGCGTCTTGAGAGTCCGCCATTCAATCCTCCTCGAGTGAATATGCCGTACGCAGGAACAGCAGGGCCGCGCTGTCGCGATAGAGCGACAGCGCGATCGGTCTGCGCTGCCCGGGACTCTACGCGAGTTGATTAGGCCTGACAAGACTCCGATTTTCAACCGTTACAACCAACTGATCCAGGAGAATCCGCGTTCCGCGAAGCAATCTCTTCGTGTAGATTCGGCGATCATGGTGGCAGACGCAGCTGAATTCTCCACGGGATCTCGGGCCGCAAAGTCGTAGGTTAGGAGATTGTGCCATGACCGCTAGCCCCGCCCGCCGGCCCCCGACCCGGGCCGATGTCGCTCGTTACGCCGGCGTCAGTGGAGCGGTGGTCAGCTACGTGATCAACAACGGTCCACGACCCGTCGCGCCGCAGACGGCCGAACGCGTCCGGGCGGCGATCGACATCCTCGGGTACCGCCCCAATCTCACAGCCCGCGCTCTGAAGGGCGGGTCGACACAGATCTTGGGCATGATCTTGTCCGACATCAGCAACCCGTTCTTCGCCGAGTTCGCCGTCGAGGTCGAGAACACGGCGGCCGCCCACGGTCATGCGGTCCTGATCGGAAACTCGCACGGCAACGCCTTCATCGAGCGCCGCCTGATCGACGACTTGATGAGTCGCCAGGTCGCCGGTCTGGTCTTGGCCAGTGTCGACGCGCGACCTGAAATGATCGACCGGGCAGTAAAGGTCGGGATCCCGACCGTTCTCGTGGATTGCCCATGGCCGGTGAACGGGCACTTCAGTCTTGGCCCCGATTCTCGCGCTGGGGCTCGGCTCGTCGTCGACCACCTGATCCAGGTCCACCACCACCGCGTGATCGCCATGGTCGTCGGCGCAGAGGGCAACGGCGGGGACCCCCGGGAACGCAGCTGGCAGGAGGCGACTCGGGCGGCGGCCCTGCTCGACGGACCTCTGGTCCGGATGCCCTTCACCCGGGAGGGGGGCTACCTCGGCGGCCAGCGACTGCTGGGCTCTCTCAATCCGCCGTCCGCGATTTTTGCCAGCTCCGATCTTCAAGCCATCGGGGTGCTTCGGGCCGTCCGGGAGCGGGGGCTCCGGGTGCCCGAGGATGTGGCGTTGGTGTCCTTCGACGGTACCCAGGACGCTGAGTTCTGCTGGCCGCCCCTGACGGTGGCGCGTCAACCCGTGCACGACATGGCGACCCGCGCGGTCGCGGCGGTCCTGTCGGCCGAGGCGAACCAGACAACTCACCAGAGCTACCCCATGGAGTTGATCATCCGTCAGTCGTGCGGCTGCCCCGCCGACGCCTAGCCGTTGAAGGCCGGCTTGCTTCCACGCCAACAAGAAGGGAACCCTGTGCCAACCATGGTGGACACCTGCGTCGCACTTCGCACGGACGGTGTCTCGATACTGTTCGACCTTGCCGGTGGACGACTACCCGCCGTCCTCCATTGGGGCGCTGATCTCGGTCAGATCGACGCTGCCGATGCCACGGGTTTGCTGATTTCCGGGCTCGCGCCCATCCCAGCGAACTCCATCGACGAGCCAATTCGGGTGGCGATCCTTCCCGAACACCGGACGGGCTGGGTAGGCCGGCCGGGCATCAGCGGCTCGCGCGGCGGTCGGGCCTGGTCGCCGCAGTTCACCACCAGGGCCTTGTCGATAAACGGCCAGGCGCACGACCCGGCCTCCTCCGAACGCGTGCTGGTCTGCGAGGGCCCGACCGTGCTCGAGGTCCAAGCACGCGACGACGAGGCCGAACTCGGCCTGGTCGTCCGGCTGGAGACACTCCCCGGTGGACTGCTCCGGACCCAGGTCGAGGTCGCGAACGAGGGCGATGACTACACCTTGAACGATTGCGTATTAACCCTTCCGGTCCCGGGCGTGGCCCGGGAGCTGCTGGATCTGGCCGGACGCTGGGGGAAGGAGCGGATACCGCAACGCCAGCCCTGGCGGATCGGTGTCCATCTACGGGAGGGGCGCAAGGGTCGCACCGGCGCCGATGCGGCGACGTTGCTGCACGCCGGGACCCCAGGATTCTCCTTCGCCGACGGTGAGATCTGGGCCGTCCACGTCGGCTGGAGCGGCAACCACACGCACTATGCCGAGCGCCTCTCCAGCGGGGAGCAGGTGCTGGGCGGCGGCGAGCTCCTACTCCCCGGCGAGATCGTTCTCGGGCGGGGCCAGACCTACACCTCTCCCTGGCTCTACGGCTCGTACGGAGTCGGCCTCGACCAGGTTGCCCACCGCTTCCACCGCTACCTCCGCTCGCGCCCCGGTCACCCGTCCGTGGATCGACCGGTGACCCTGAACGTCTGGGAGGCCGTCTACTTCCATCACGACCTGGATCGACTTCTCGAGCTCGCTCAGGTAGCGGCGGACGTGGGCATCGAGCGGTTCGTGCTCGACGACGGCTGGTTCGGTGATCGTCGCAGCGATCGCGCCGGGCTCGGTGACTGGACAGTCTCCCCGTCGGTATGGCCGGAAGGTCTGCATCCGCTCGTGAGCGCGGTCAAGAAACTGGGCATGCAGTTCGGCCTCTGGTTCGAGCCCGAGATGATCAACCTCGACTCTGATGCGGCCCGTGCCCACCCCGAGTGGATCATGGCGACCGGCGGCCGGCTCCCGGTCGAGGCCCGATACCAACAGGTCATCAATCTCGGCCTGCCCGAGTGCTATGCCTACATCCGCGATGCCATCTTCGCGATCTTGACCGAGTACCCCATCGACTACATCAAGTGGGATCACAACCGCGACCTCATCGACGCCGGAACCCAACCCACGGGCCGGCCCGGTGTGCACGAACAGACGGTCGCCTTCTACCGCTTGCTCGACGAGATCAGGAGCGCGTACCCACAGCTGGAGATCGAATCCTGCTCCTCCGGGGGGGCCCGCGTGGACCTCGGGGTGCTGGAACGGGCGGACCGGGTCTGGGCCTCGGACTGCATGGATCCGTTGGAGCGCCAACTGATCCATCGATGGACGGCGCAGCTGATCCCGCCGGAGTTGATGGGCGCACACATCGCTTCCGGACGGTCTCATACGACCGGGAGGTCGCACGACCTCGACTTCCGTGCCGCCACCGCCATCTTCGGCCATCTGGGCGTCGAATGGGATCTGACCGCGGCGGGGGCAGATCAGTTGCAGGAGCTCGGCTCCTGGATCAGCCTGTACAAACAGCATCGGAAGTTGCTGTTGACCGGTACCGTCGTGCGGGGAGATTTTCCGGACGAAACACTGGTCGTCAACGGGGTGGTCAACGGGGATGGCAGCACCGCCATCTACTCGGTGACCAGCCTGGCGAGCTCCGAGGTCAGCCTGATCGGCCGCGTGCGGCTTCCCGGCCTGGACCCCGATCGTCGTTACCGGGTCACGCCGATGATGATCGACTTTCCGCCCACCGGATTGCGTCCCCCCCGATGGTGGGGGGTGGCCCGGCCGGAAGACATTGCGTACGAAGCGCACCCGGGCAGGCGGGCGCGGCGCCTGACCCCTACCGAGTCCTTCGGCGTGGAACTGTCGGGCATCGCCCTCAGCCGGGTGGGACTCGCCGCTGCTCCGATCAATCCGGAGCACAGCCTGCTCTATTTCGCCGAGGCCGTTCCGACTGAAGGCTAGTGGCCCGACCTCCTGTCCGCAGCGCAGTACCTCGACGGCCTGAACGCGACCGGCGCATCGGAGGGCAGACTCGCCCTGTGAAGCGAAGTCCGGAAGCGCCTCTAGCCCCGACCTTCACCTTGTTCTGCGGTCTGCCCGGGTCGGGGAAGTCGACACTGGCCAGACGTCTCGAGGCCGAGGGCCGAGGGGTACGTCTGAGCACGGACGAGTGGCAGGCGACTCTTGGGGTCAGTCACCGTGAGACCGACTTTCACGGACGGTTGCAAGACCTGCTCTATCGTCACGGTCTGACGCTGTTGCGGGAGGGTGTCAACGTGATCCTGGAGGACGGTCTCTGGACGACCGCCGAACGCGCGGAGAAGTTCGCGGACGCTCGGCGCTGCCGCGCTCGGATCGAGCTGCATGCCTTCGACGTCGACTACGACACCCTTCGGGCGCGTCTGCAGGGTCGGCATGATCGGGCCGATCCAGCCGATTACCCCATGACCGAGGACGAACTGCGCTGGGCCTGGAGCGTCTTTCAGCCACTTTCCGCGCAGGAGCTGACCGAGGTCGACTCGTACGCGATCCACACCGGCGGCCTTGGCTAGATGATGGCAGCCATGGATTTCGCATCGCTGCGAGCAGACTTCGTCCGGTTCACGACCGACATCGTCTATTGCACGGTTACCACGGTGGATTCGGCAGGCCGACCGCGTTCGCGGGTGATGCACCCCATCTTCGAAGTCGTGGACGGCCATCCGCGAGGTTGGGCGCTCACTGACCGTACGCCGCTGAAGGATCGCCATCTGGCCGCGAATCCGTACGTTGCCTGCTGTTACTGGAGCCCAGCGCAGAACACCGTGGTGGTCGACTGCAACGCGGAGTGGGTCGAGGACGACGCCGTGCTGCGCCAGGTGTGGGAGCTCTTCGCCGCTCCCGAACCACCCGGCTGGGGCGACCTGTCGGGGTACGGCGAGGAAGGCATCCACCATCCCCGCTTCCACGTGCTGCGGTTGCTGCCGTATCGCATCCAGGTGCTTCGTGCTGAGCAGTTCAGAACGGGAGACTTCGCGCCGCGAACGTGGCGACGGGACGAGTGAGGTGAAGTTCGTCCTGCGGCAGCAGCGGCCACGTCGAACACGAACTCAGGTGCTGCCCAAGGGGTGTGACGACCCGCGACAAGCTCAAGACACCGCCTGCGGGAGTCGGGCCGGGTCCCAGCCGAGTTCGCGGAGGGCGGTGTCGAAGGCGTATCGATCGGTCATCCCGGCCACGTAGGCCACCGCCGCCCGCACGGCTTCGCCGCTGCCCGGCCGTACGTCTCCCGGAGCGGATGCCTTGCTCGGCCGGGCGACGAAGTACTCAACGAGTGCCTGTAGAACGTCGACGACGGCCCGGGACTGGGCCAACGATGCCGGACGGACGTAGATCCGCTCGTAGTTGAAGGCGCGGATGGCGGCCAGGGCGGACGCGGGAGCTTCCGCCATCCCGACCGCGCCGTGGGTCGTGATGGCAGCGATCACGGCGCGGACGAAGGTGCCCAGTTGCTCGCGTCGGGTCCGGCCACAGACCTCGACCACGTCGATCGGGACCTCGTCGGGCCGCACGATGCCGGCGTGGATCGCGTCCTCGAGGTCGTGGGCGCAGTAGGCGATCCGGTCCGCCCAGCTCACGATCTCCCCCTCGACGGTCTGCGGCGCGGGCCGGGACCACGAGTGGTTGCGGATGCCGTCGAGAGTCTCTGCGCAGAGGTTGAGCGGCGGCAGCACCACGTCGGCGCCCCATGGACCGTGCTCGTAGCCCTGCGGGATGAACGCGTCGAAGGCATCCTCGCTGGCGTGCCCGCCGGGGCCGTGACCGCAGTCGTGGCCGAGAGCGATCGCGTCGGCCAGGGCTACGTTGACGCCGGCCCCCCGGGCGATCGAGGTGGCGATCTGCGCGACCTCGAGCGCATGGGTCAGCCTGGTCCGCTGGTGATCGCTGGGGAAGACCACCACCTGGGTCTTTCCCGCCAACCGCCGGAAGGCCGTCGAGTGCACGATCCGGTCCCGATCGCGTTCGAAGCAGGTCCGTTCCTCGTCCGGTTCCTCCGGCACGGCCCGTTGACCGGCGCCGGAAGCGAACGATGAGCCGGGACGGAGCCACTGACGCTCCTGTTCCTCCCGTCGGCGGCGGCCGATCAGCGGGGCCGGGCCGAGTGTCGCTCGCGAGTCGGCGTGGGCCCGGACCAGCCCGTGCTCGGCGTGACCAGCCATCGTCTCCGCCCACTGCCGGGCGCGCAGCGACGCCTGGAGCGAGATGTGCTCAGCCACCGGAGACCCCCAACTCCGCGCCGGCCAGATCGAGTTCGACCCCTGACGTGTCGGCGAGCCAGCCGTCGGGCAGGGCCACCCGGTCCCGCGCCGAGCCTTGACGGCCGCGGGGCAGCCCCAGTTCGCCGCAGGGATAAGGAATGTCGCTCGGCAGCTGCGCGAGGTGATGATCGAGTTCACCGAACGAGGACACCTGGGCGAGCGCCCGGCGCAGCTCCCCGCCGACCGGGAAACCCTTGAAGTACCAGGCCATGTGCTTGCGCAGATCGGTGAGTCCGCTCCGCTCGTCGCTCAGTCCGGCCAGCAGCTCGGCGTGCCGCCGGACCATCTGGGCCACCTCGCCCAGATTCGGCAGGGTCCGCGCCGCTCGCCCGGCGAAGGCGTCGGCCAGGTCCCGGAACAGCCACGGCCGTCCGAGGCAGCCGCGCCCGATGACCACGCCGGCGGCACCGGTGTGCTCGATCATGGCCAGCGCATCGGCGGCCTCCCAGACGTCGCCATTGCCGAGCACGGGGATGGACACCGAGTTCTTCAGGCGGGCGACGGCGTCCCAGTCCGCGACTCCGGAGTAGTACTGGCGGGCCGTGCGGCCGTGCAGCGCGATCGCGGCGCATCCGGCCCGCTCGGCGATCCGACCGGCGTCGAGATAGGTCTGATGATCTTCGTCGATGCCGATCCGGGTCTTGATCGTCACCGGCACTTCGTGCTTCCCGGCCGCCGCGACCGTGGCCCGCAAGATCGACTCCAGCCGGTCCCGCTTGTACGGCAGGGCCGCACCGCCACCCTTCCGGGTGACCTTCGGCACCGGGCAGCCGAAGTTGAGGTCGACGTGATCGACACCGTGCTCGGTGATCAAGATCTCCGTGGCCCGACCCATGATCATCGGATCGACCCCGTACAGCTGCACCGACCGGATCCGCTCCCCCGGATCGAACTGCAGCATCCGCAACGTCTTCGGATCACCCTCCACGATCCCCCGCGACGTGATCATCTCGCAGACGAATAAGCCGGCGGGTCCTTGGACCTCTCCAGCCGTCCCCTGACCGCCGGCTTCGGCCTGTTCTCGGCACAATTGGCGGTACGCGGCATTGGTGATCCCCGCCATGGGGGCGAGCACCATGGGTACCGCGACCTCGATGGGGCCGATGCGGAGGGAGCCCACCATGGGGCCTTCGAGCGGCTCAGGGCACCGTGTGCTTGACTCCAGACTCCCAGGCACTGAGCGCGGGGGCGGGGAGTACGGGTCGCGACCGTGGTGGGTCTGGCGGGAGCCCGAGCTTGCGAGGGCGGATGGTAGGTCGCGACCCGTACTCCCTGGTCCCGCGCCCCTCTCAGCACAAAGATGCGTCACGGGCTCAGCATCCGATGAGACGGGTTGCCAGGTAGTCGGTCACCTTGTCGATGCTGATCCGCTCCTGGCCCATGCTGTCGCGCTCCCGAATGGTCACCGCGCCGTCCTCGATGGTTTCGAAGTCGACGGTGACGCAGAAGGGCGTGCCGATCTCGTCCTGGCGGCGGTAGCGGCGCCCAATGGCCTGGGCATCGTCGAAATCGACGTTCCAGTAGCGCCGGAGCTCGGCGGCGAGGTCGCGGGCTTTCGGCGACAGGGCCTCGTTCCGCGACAGCGGCAATACCGCCACCTTGACCGGCGCCAGCCGGGGGTCGAGCCGAAGCACGGTGCGCTTGTCGACCCCGCCTTTGGTGTTGGGCGCCTCGTCTTCGGAGTACGCGTCGACCAGGAAGGTCATCAGCGAGCGGGTCAGTCCGGCCGCGGGCTCGATCACGTACGGGAAGTAGCGCTCTGCTCGGGCCTGGTCGAAGTAGGACAGATCGGTGTCGGAGTGCTCGCTGTGGGTGGACAGGTCGAAGTCGGTGCGGTTGGCGATACCTTCCAACTCGCCCCACTCGTTTCCGGTGAAGCCGAAGCGGTACTCGATGTCCACCGTTCGCTTGGAGTAGTGCGACAGCTTGTCCTTCGGGTGCTCGAAGTGCCGAAGGTTGTCACGGGAGACTCCGAGATCGACGTACCAGCGGGTCCGCTCGTCGATCCAGTACTGATGCCATTCCTCGTCGGTTCCCGGTTCGACGAAGAACTCCATCTCCATCTGCTCGAATTCGCGGGTGCGGAAGATGAAGTTCCCGGGAGTGATCTCGTTGCGGAAGGACTTGCCGACCTGGCCGATGCCGAACGGCGGCTTCTTCCGGGTGGTGTTCACCACGTTGGTGAAGTTGACGAAAATGCCCTGCGCGGTCTCCGGCCGCAGGTAGTGCAGGCCGGATTCGTCCTCCACCGCACCCAGATACGTCTTCAGCATCATGTTGAAATCCCGCGGCTCGGTCCACTGTCCGCGGGTGCCGCAGTTCGGGCAGGCGATCAAGGTCAGCAGCACCCCGTCCGGGTCGACGATGTCGTGCTTCGCCGCGTAGGCCTCCTGCAGATGGTCGGCGCGGAAGCGCTGATGGCAGTTCCGGCACTCGGTCAGCGGATCGCTGAACACCCCGACGTGGCCAGAAGCCACCCACACTTGCCGGGGGAGGATCACCGAGGAGTCGAGTCCCACGACGTCGTCGCGGCTGGTGACGACCGACTGCCACCATTGGCGCTTGATGTTTTCCTTGAGCTCCACCCCGAACGGCCCGTAGTCCCAGGCGGAGCGGGTGCCGCCGTAGATCTCGCCGGACGGGAAGACGAATCCCCGCCGCTTGCAGAGACTGATGACGTTGTCGAGTCGGCTGGTGGGGGCCACGAACAGATCTCCAAACCTCGAGTACTCCCGATCCCCGGCTGGGATGGGCGACAAACCACCCTAGCGGAGCCCAGCAAGCTGCTCGGGTTCGTCGTTCCTGCTCGACTAGGAACCGGAGCAAGTCCTACAAACCCGAGCAGCTGAAGACTGGATGCCTCACGCGTCGGGGTCCTCATAGGCGGTCGGCTCGTCCAGACACGCCGACAGCAACGGGACGACCGCCATCTTGGCCTCGAAGCCCTGCAGGGCCCGCCGGTACGAGCCGACGTTCTGCCACCGCGTCGTCAGGGTCCACAATTCCGGCTCGTCCAGGTTCTGGCCGAGATCGGCAGAGGTGAAACCCGCCTTCGTCGACAGAACTTGGACGGCCCTCCGAGCCCGGCCCAGGAAGGACTGCGACTCCGCCTCGGCCAGCCGGAAGCGGCAGATCACGATCATGCCTCAGGCCGATCCGACCGCAGGCGCCTCGCCTGGTGCCGAGCTCGCCGCCGCCCGCCGGAGCCGTTTGCGCTCCCCGCGCCGCTCGGTCAGCACGTACAGCGCCGGCACCAGCACCAAGGTCAACAGGGTCGAAGACACCAGGCCACCGATCACCACCACAGCCAAGGGCTGGGAGATGAACGCGCCGCCACCGGTGAGGGCCAGAGCCAGCGGGATCAGGGCGCAGATCGTTGCTGTCGCCGTCATGATGATCGGGCGCAGCCGGAGCCGCGCGCCATGCATCACGGCCGATTCCAGCCCTTCACCCCGCGCCCGGATCTTGTTGATCAGATCGATCAACACGATGGCGTTGGTGACCACGATGCCGATCAGCAGCAACAGTCCCACCATCGCCGGCACCCCGAGCGGGATGTCGGTGATCAGCAGGCCCGCGATGGCACCGGTGGCGGCGAACGGGATGGAGGTCAGCAGGATCAGCGGCTGGATCAGACTGCGGAACGTAGCCACCATGATCAAGAACACGAACACGATCGCCACGAGCATGGCCAACCCCAGCTGGCGGAAGGATTCTGCCTGGTCGTCACTCGCGCCGCCCACCTCGGCGGAGGTTCCGGGCGCCAGATCAAGTGCCCCCAGCGACTGCTGGACCTCCGCGGTCAAGGCACCGAGGTCGTCGGTGTCCGGTGTCGCGGTCACCGTCACCGCCCGGTTGCCGTCGATCTCGGTGACCGTGCTCGGGGCGAGCACGGAGCGCACCGTCGCCACGTTGCGCACCTGCACCGGCCCGGCCCGGAGGTCGGCGATGTCGGCCTGCTGGTCGGCGAGCTCCCGCTGCTCATCACCGAGGTCCGCCTGCTCGTCCTGGATCTCTTTCTGCTCGTCGCTCAATTGGCTCTGGTCGTCGGCGATCTGCTCCTGCTCGTCGGTGAGTTCGTCGGACTCCGCGCGCTGGTCGGCGGCGGTGTCGCGCTGCTCCACGGCTCCCTCGATCTGCTCATCGAGCTGATCCAGGGCCTGTTCTGATTGCCGCACCGCCGCCGTCAGCTGGGCGAGCTGCTGCCGGTACTCCTGAGCAGCTTGTGCCGCCTGCAGATCCTGCTGTGTGAGGGGCGGATTGGATGGGTTGGCCGGCGCCGGGGCCCCCGGAGCGGCCGGCGGCTGTGTCGGCGGGGCCGCCGGGGCGGGCGCCGGCGCGGGCGGAGGGTTGTTGCGGAGCCGGGCAAGCCTGGCTCGCGTGTCCGACAGACTCTCCCGAGCCTCTCGGCGCGAATCGCGGAGCTCGGACAGCTGCTCGGCCTGAGCCTCCTGGGCCTCATCCGCCTGCTCCTCGCCGGCCGCCTGTTGCCGGTCACCGAGCGACTCCTGCCGGTCCGCGACCGCCTCCTGCTGGTCCCCCAGGGACGTCTGACGATCGGCGAGATCGTCCTGCCGGGCCTCCAGGTCGTCCTGCTCCTTCTCCAGGGCGTCGGTGGCCTTGTCGACCGCCTGCTGCTGCTGCAGCTGGCTGACCGGCAGCTCGAGCGCCGCGATCTCGGCGGGGCTGTCATCGCCGGTGCTCTGTGGCCGGACCGTGATCTCGCGACTCTCGCCGGACAGGACGACCGTTCCCACCCCGGTGCCCCGGGAGGCTTCCGAGATGGCCTGACCGACTTCCGAGGCGGTGAAGCCCAGCGCGGCGGCCTTGGTCCGATTGACCTCGACCTTGAGCACCGGGCGCTGGTCGGTCAAGTCGCTACGGACGTCGGTCAGTCCGTCGACGGCCTCCAAGGTCGACTGCACCTGCGTGGTGGCCGAGCGGAGCGCCCGGTCGTCGGGGGCGGTGACCGTGACCGTGATGTCGTTCGTGGTGCCAGGCTGACCGCCACCCTGACCGACGGTGACCTCACCCAGGGTCGGATCCTCGTCGAAGGTGCTCTGCAGCTCTGCGACCAGGACGTCGTAGCGCTCCTCGTCGGACACGCTTACGAATACCGAGGCCAGGTTCGAGCTGGCCCCACCCAGTGAAGTGATGCCCCCACCGCCGACCGTGGCCAGATAGCTACGGACTTCGGGGCGAGAGATCAGCACGGCTTCGATCTTCTGGGTGGCGGCGCTCGTCGCGGCCAGTTTCGTCCCGACGGGCAGCTTCATGTCGACCTGCAGACTCGTACGGTCGGTGAAGGATCCGATGAAGTCGGTTTTCAGCAGGGTCGCCGATGCCATGGTGCCGACGAAGATCACCACCGCGCTGAGCACGATGATCAGAGGTCGGCGGATGGCGAAACCCAACACCGGCAGATAGCCCCGCTGCAGCCGGGTCACCCGATCCTCGTCGTGGGCGTCCGGATCGGTGGTGACCTTGCTGCGCTTGGCGGATCGGAGGAACCAGTACGCCAGGACCGGCACGATGGTCAAGGAGACCAGCAGCGACGCACCGAGGGCGATCCCCACCGTGACCGCGAACGGTCGCAGCAGCTCACCGCTGATCCCGCCGACCAGGGCAAGGGGGACGAACACGGCGACGGTGGTCAGCGTCGAGGCCGTGACCGCACCGGCCACCTCCTTCACCGATGCGACGATCGCGTCCGGAGTCAGCTCCGCCCCCGTGTCGCGGCGTTTGATGTTCTCGATCACCACGATCGAGTCGTCGACCACCCGACCCACGGCCACCGTCAGGGCGGCCAGGGTGAAGATGTTCAGCGAGAAGTCGCCGACCCACAAGCCGATCATGGCCACCAACAGCGAGAGCGGGATCGAGATGGCGGTGATGACGGTGGAGCGCAGGGAGAGCAGGAAGACCAGGATGATCAGGACTGCGAAGGCCAAGCCGAGCAGACCCTCGGTGGCCAGGTCGTTGATCGACTCCTCGATCCCCGGGGCCTGGCTGAACACGGTGATGAAGGACGTGTTCTCCCCCACGGTCTCCGACAACGCGGGCAGCAGGGCGTCGATGGCCTTGGACATGGACACCGCGTCGGCCCCGGCATCCTTGAGGATGCTCAGACTCAGGGCCGGCCGGCCATCGGATCGAGCGATGGACGTCGCCTCGACGGACTGGACCTTGACCTCGGCCAGCGTGCTCAGCTTCACCGGCCCGTCCGGCGCCGGAATCGGCCACTCGCCGACCTCTTTGGCGCTGGTCGGAGTGTCTCCCACCTCGATCGCCAACTCGAGATTCTTGTCATAGCTGGTGCCGGCCGGCACGACCAGGGCCTGCGTCCTGATCGCCTGGGTGACCGCGGCCGCAGTGATGTCGTACTTGCGTAACTGTGCCGGGCGCAAGGTCACCGCGAGCTCGGTGACGTTCTGACCCGCCACCTGCACCTGGCGGACCCCGTCCACCTCGGTCAGCTGCGGAATCGCGATCTCGTCGACCAGCCGGCCGAGCTCGGTGACCGGCGTGTCCGAGGCCACCGCCACCACTTGCACGGGGATGTCGTCGGTGCTGATGGCCAGCACCTCGGTCTCCACTTGAGCCGGTAGGTCGGGGACACCATCGACCGCCGACCGAATCTCACTGGTCACCTCGTCGGAGTCCAGGCCGAATTCCCACTCCACGACCAGGCTGGCCACCCCGTTGGTGGACGTCGCTCGCACCGTGGTGACGCCGTCGACTCCGCCGATGGCCTGCTCGAGCGGCCCGGCCACCTCGTCGGCCACGATTTCTGGCGACGCGCCCGGATAGGTGGCGGTCACCGCCGCGGTCGGCACGTCGGTGGAGGGCAGCAACTCCTGGCGCAACGAGGTCGTGGCCACGATCCCGAACACCACAACGGCCAGCGCGGCCAGGCCGACGATCAGTCGGTTGGCCAGGCTGAGTCTGGTCAGCGATGTCATCTTCTTCGTCCACTTTCTGTGCCGCCGGAACAAGCGCGGTCAACCGTATGCGAGACCGCACAACCTCGCCTGCCCGTCACAGCTTCCGCTCAGGATTCACCCTGACCGGACGCGCGAATTTCGTCATCGGGGTGAAACCTGGTTGAAACCTGGCCCCCCTAGCTTCGGAGGAGACCGTTCCCGGTCGCCCGGCGGGAGGCTGACCATGATCGAGCACGTGGACCCCTTCATCGGGACCGGAGCGACCGACCTACCGGCTGCCCAGGGAATTGCGGCGACCTGGTGGTGGCCGAAACCGCAGGTCGGAAATACCCACCCGGGCGCCGCCTACCCGTTCGGCATGGTCTCGGCCTGCTCCTACTCCGGCGCCTACCCCACCGGTTACGGCCTGTACGAGCTGAACACCGAAGGGGTGCCTCCCCGCTTGCACGAGACTCAGGTGGCGTCCGGTTTCAGCCATTTCCAACAGTCCGGTACCGGGGCCATCCGCAAGTACTACAACTACTTCCGAGTCAGCCCCATGCTGGACCCGCTCGACGCGTTGGGCCGCACCTGGGACCTGCTGGAG
>CAVVTA010000006.1:0-36860 GCA_963751045.1 uncultured Actinomycetota bacterium | reverse complement strand
AGATGTCAGGGGTCAGGATCCGCCGCTGCGTGATTGAAGGGTTACGACCGGCTCTCCGCGGGACGTGAGCCCCGTGCCGGAGCGGGTGCAGATGCTGGTTACGCGGGTAGCGAGCGCGTAGAGCTGGCGGACGCACGAGCGCGCAGCGAGCTGTCCCCAGTAGTTGGGGTGCAGCGACTCCTGCTCGAAGTACGGACTGCTGTCCTCGGTGCGGAGCTCGTTGGCCCACTCGCTCACGTCGACCGCACCCTGGGCCTGCCAGTTCTTGGCCGCGCCCGAACTCCCGCCGACCTGCAGCGTTCCCGTGACACAGAGTTCGCGCTCGTCGAGGAGATTCGACAGGTCCAACAGCACGGACGGGGTGATCTTCGCCGCCTGCAGGGCGTTCGCCGCCGCCGAGCGCACCGTGCCGACGAAGGCAGCGCCCGCCCACTGGGCGTCCTTGTCGTAGAACGGGCAGCCGCCGTCGTACCAGCGCGAGTCCGTCTCCTCGTAACGGAATCCGCCGGAGAGCGGCAGCGTGTCCGGGTTGAGATTCACCACCAGGGTCCAGGAGCCGTCCTTGCGGCCCGCTTGGCGCATCGCTTTCTGGACGTTCTGCAGGGCGGTCGTGATGTTGTTCGTGACGTCTCCCTCTCACGTTGTCCGGGTCGATCCTCTTGTCCGTGTCAGTCGATCGTCCTCGCTGCAGTAATCTCTGTAGCCCGAGATGAAGTCCTCCGCGCAGTCGGAGATGACGTCGGCGAAGCCGAAGTCATTGCCCCCGATCGACACCAGCACCATCTGCACGTTCTGCTGGCGCGCCAGGTCGCGCAGCATGGCGGCCTGGCCCTGCTGCGGCGTCCCGTCGCCAACGAAATCGAGGCCCGGCTTGAAGGCTCCGTCCTCGGTGAACGTCCTCGTCTCGGCCCCCGAGCAGGCCAGATTCGTGCTGCCCACGGGGTTGCTTCGGTGCCCCGTCGTCCCCGATGTGCACCATGGCCGATTTGGAGCGATGGCACAGTGGGATGAGCTCGCTCTTCCCGTTCGGCGCGTCGAAATATGCCGTGGGACCGAGGGCGTCGATGACGTCGGAATTCGACGACACGTAGCTGTTGCCGGCCCAGCGACCCGCCTCACCGGAGATGAACGAGTCGCCCAGACTGACGATCCACGGGCCGGCCGCCGGCGGAGTCGAGGAGGAAGCGGACGGGCTCGTGGTACGGGATGCGGTTGACCTCGGCGACGGCAACTCTTCGACATCCAGCAGCTCGGAAGGCTGAGCGGCGTCGATCGGGGGGCCGCCGCTGCACGCACTCAACAGGATCAGGGCAGCCGCGGCAGCTGCACTTCTCAGCAGGACGGGACGGTTCCGGCGGCCGGACCGGGGGGATGTACGGGGGCGCAGGGGGAGTGACACGACGTCCTACTCGGGGATCGGGCGACGAGGTCACCCACGCTAGCGGTCCGCGTGCGGCTGGTCGGGATGGCGAGCCGGAGGCCCGGGGTTGTTCAGTCGACCGTCAGCTGGGCCAGGGAATCCCGGGCTGGTTTCACCAACTCCGGCCGGGTATCGGGGATGGAGGCGTAGTACAGCCCGGCGGTGGCCTCGGTGGCCACGATCGCCACGATCAACAGTTCGCCCTTGGTCTCCAGTCCCTCGATGTCGAAGCTGAGCTGAGATTCCACCAACCAGGCCTGGTTTCCGTCGATGGTCGTGGCCTTGTTCACCTGCACGTCGCTCTGCACCGGGTTGTCCCCGTAGAACTGGCCCAGGATGCACTTGACCACGATCTGGGCGCCCTGCTCCGGGGTGAAGAAGCCGTCGCCGGCCTGGAGTTCGCCGACCAGGATCGACGCCACCCAGTTGCTGCCCGGGATGTAGTTGGGTTCGACGCTCACCAGCTGGCTGGCCACGTCGCGCCCGAAGGGCACGCGCTCGTCGCCCTGCGGTGGACCCCAGGGCGGTCCGAGCTCGGGATAGGACACCGGTCCGCCGTGCACCCGTCCGTCGTTGGGCTGCGGCGCGGTCGACGGCGGAACGCTCGAGGACACCTTCGGACAGGCGTCCTGGGATGGCTGCCCCGGGTTTGGAGTCGCGACCTCCGCACCCCCGCCGATGGCCCGGACGGCGATGACGGCCACCACGATGATCACCACGACCAGAGCGGCGGCCGCAATCCACCAGCCGACCGGGGAGTTGCGCTTCTGGACGGCCTGATAGTTCGCGTACGCGCCGGCGGCCGGACCATAGGCACCGGTCGGACCATAGGCACCGGTCGGACCGTGCTCGACCGGGGGAGTGGGTGCCGGCGGTCGCCCGGCGGCACCGAGGCCGGACACCGGTAGTGCCGCCTGGGGGTTGTAGGTCGTGGCCGCCGACCAGGCGCGACCGTCCCAGAATCTATAGAGGTTCTGCCCGCCCCCCGGGTCGGGATACCAGCCAGCCTTAGCACTCACCCGGTGAGTTTATGTCTGTCGGGGAGCGGCTCCACAGACTCAGCCGAAGCGGCCGCTGATGTAGTCCTCGGTGGCCTTCTCGTCCGGGTTGGAGAAGATCTTGTCGGTCGGGCCCACCTCGATGAGCTTCCCCGGCTGGCCCTGGGCGGCCAGGTTGATGAAGGCCGTCTGGTCGCTGACCCGGGCCGCCTGCTGCATGTTGTGGGTCACGATGACGACGGTGTAGCTCTCCTTGAGTTCACCGATCAGATCCTCGATCGCCAGAGTGGAGATCGGATCCAGCGCCGAGCACGGCTCGTCCATCAAGATCACCTCGGGCTGGACGGCAATGGCCCGGGCGATGCACAGCCGCTGTTGCTGTCCCCCAGAGAGACCAGACCCTGGCTTGTCCAGCCGGTCCTTGACCTCGTTCCACAGGTTGGCGCTGCGGAGCGAGGTCTCCAACAGCTCCTTGGCCTTCGCCGAGGACATCCGTTGGTTGTTGAGTTTGACTCCCGCCAGCACGTTGTCGCCGATGGACATGGTGGGAAACGGGTTCGGTCGCTGGAACACCATGCCGACCTGCCGACGAACCCGCACCGGGTCAACCCCGGGCCCGTACAGGTTGTCGCCGTCGAGCAGCACCTCACCCTGGACGTATGCCTTGGGGATCACCTCGTGCATGCGGTTCAGCGTGCGCAGCAGGGTCGACTTGCCGCAGCCGGACGGGCCGATGAAGGCGGTGACCGTGCGCGGTTCCACCGTCAACGCGATGTCGGCCACCGCCTTGAAGTCGCCGTAGAAGACGTTGAGGTCGTTGACCTCGATGCGCTTGGACACACTTGATCCTTTCGAGATCCAGCTCAGTGGCCGGTCTTGGGGGCGAACTTGGCGGCGATCAGCCGGCCGCCCAGATTGAGCAGCATGACGATGAGGATCAGGGTCAACGCACCGGCCCAGGCCCGATCCAGATAGGCCGAGGCCGGGTTGCCCTGATCCACGTAGGAGCGGTAGACGAAGACCGGCAGGGTCATCATCGGGCCGTCGAACGGGTTGTTGTTGAGACTCTGGGTGAAGCCGGCCGCCACCAGCAGGGGCGCGGTCTCGCCGATCACCCGGGCCACGGCCAGCATGACGCCGGTGACGATCCCCGCCAGCGCGGTGGGCAGCACGACCTTCACCACGGTCAGCCACTTGGGCACACCCAGGGCGTAGGAGGCTTCCCGCAGCTCGTTCGGGACGATCTTGAGCAGTTCTTCACTGGACCGGACCACGACCGGGATCATCAGCACGCACAGGGCCACGGAGCCGGCGATGCCGGTCTTGGTGCCCGGTCCGAAGATCAGGACGAACACCGCGTACGCGAACAGGCCGGCCACGATCGAGGGGATGCCGGTCATCACGTCGACGAAGAACGTGATGGCCCGCGCCAACCTGCCCTGCCCGTACTCCACCAGATAGATCGCGGCCATGATGCCGATCGGCACCGAGATGAGTGTGGCGATGCCGGTCACCCAGAGCGTGCCGACGATCGCGTGTACGGCACCGCCGCCCTCGCCGACGACACTGCGCATCGAGTGGGTGAAGAACATCGCGTCGAATCGGTCGAGCCCGTTGCCGACGGTGGCGATCACCAGCGAGGCCAGCGGCAGCAGAGCCAACACGAACGCACTGGTGACCACGATGGTGGCCAACCGGTCCCGGGCCCGTCGACTGCCCTCCACCCGGGCCGACAGCGCCACCATCACCACGGTGAAGATGACCGCACCCACGAAGAGGATCCTGATGAACCCGAAGGATCCGAATGTCACGAACAGGGTGGCCGACAACAACATGGCGACGGTCAACGCGACACCGGTGGTCCACGACGGCAATCGGCCAGCGGTCAACTTGCCGGGCGCCCGGGTGGCGACTGCAGTACTCATCAGTTGGCTCCCGAGAACTCTTTGCGACGGTTGATGATGCCTCGAGCGATCATGTTGACCGCCAGAGTGATCACGAACAGCACCAGACCGGTGGCGATCAGCTGGTTGACGCCCAGGCCGTAGGCCTCGGGGAAGCTCAGCGCGATGTTGGCGGCGATGGTGCTCGGATTCTGCGATTGCAGCAGTGCGAAGGAGATGATGGCCGACGGCGAGAGGACCATCGCCACCGCCATCGTCTCGCCGAGGGCCCGGCCGAGACCGAGCATGCTGGCCGAGACCACGCCCGGGCGGGCGAAGGGGAAGACCGCCATCTTGATCATTTCCCACCGGGTGGCGCCCAGGGCGAGCGCGGCCTCCTCGTGCAGGCGCGGAGTCTGCAGGAACACCTCGCGCGACAGGGCGGTGACGATGGGCAAGATCATCACGGCCAGCACGACCGCCACGGTGAAGATGGTGCGGCCGGTGCCGGACGCCGGTCCGGCGAACAGGGGGATGAATCCCAGGTTCTCAGTGAGCCAGACGAAGCTCGGCTGCAGCGCCGGGGCCAGTACCCCGATGCCCCACAGGCCGTAGACCACCGAGGGCACGGCGGCCAGCAGATCGATCACGTATCCGAGGCCGGCGGCCAGCCGCCGGGGCGCGTAGTGGGAGATGAACAGCGCGATGGCCACGGCCACCGGCACGCCCATCAGCAGAGCCAGGAAGGCGACCCAGATCGTACCGAAGACCAGCGGGACGACGAAGGGGATGAAGGCCCCGTACGGCAGGTCCTCGACCGGCGCCGTCAGGGCGGGAATGCCCTGCATCACCAAGAAGGTTGCGACCAGGAACAAGATCGCCAGGATCAACGCGCCGGAGCCGGTCGACAGACCCTGGAAGATGCGGTCCCCGAGGCGCTTGACCGATCCGCCTCTGGTCGGCGGTGCCAACTCGGCCGGTGGAGCCTCGTGGCCCGGCGCCGGGGCCCCCCGACTCGGGGCCCCGGTGGTGGCCGGGTCGGGCTTGATCTGCGTCATACGAGCTCCCTGTGCGAGAAGCGAACTGCGAGTGCGTCAGGAGATCGCCGCGACCGAAGCCTCGACATCCTTGGACTTCTGCTCCGACAACGGCGCCATCTTGGCCGCCTTGACGGCGGCCTGCTGGCCGGCTGTCGAGGCGATGTAACCAAGGTAGGCCTTCACCTTGGTCGCCGTCGCGGGATCCTTGTACTTCTCGCACGCGATGGCGTAGGAGAGCAGCACGATTGGGTAGACGTCACCCTCGGCCTTGCGGTCGAGCTCGATGGCGAGGTCGTTCGCGCTCCGGCCGTCCGCGGCCGCCTTGGGCGAATTGTCGACGATGGCCGCTGCCGCCTCCGGCGAGTACTTGACGTACTTGTCGCCGACCTTGATCTGCGCCACACCCAGGTCTCCGGCCTTCGAGGCGTCGGCGTAACCGATGGTGCCGTTGCCGTTGCTCACCGCGTCGACGACACCGGAGGTCTGCGGGGCCGCCTCCCCGCCCTTGATCGGCCATTCGCCGTCGGGCTCGGCGGTCCAGACCTTGGGCGCCGCCACGTGCAGGTAGTCGGTGAAGTTCTCGGTGGTGCCCGAGTCGTCCGCCCGGTGCACGGCGGTGATGCTCTGGTTGGGCAGGTCGGCGCCCTCGTTCAAGGCGGCGATCTTCGGGTCGTTCCACGTCTTGATCTGACCGGCGAAGATCCCGGCCAGGGTGTCCGCGTCGAGCTTGAGGTCGGTGACGCCCTGCACCTTGAAGATCACGGCGATCGGCGAGATGTACACGGGAAGACTGAGTGCCTTCGCGTCGGCGGCGCAGCGGGACTTGCTCAACGCCTCGGGGGTGATCTCTTCGGGGTCCATGGCCCGGTCCGAGCCGGCGAAGTCGGCACCCCCGCCGGCAAACGCCTCGCGACCCGCGCCCGACCCGTCCGGGGAATAGTTGACGGTGACGTCGGGGTTGGCGATCTGGAACTCCGCCACCCAGGTCTCCTGGGCGGTCGCCATCGAAGACGCGCCGATTCCCGTCAAGGTGCCGCTCAGGTTCTCCGAACCGGAACCGGCCGGAGCCGGGGTCCCGGATTCGTTGGCGGCACAGGCCGCGAAGGTGAGGGCGACTGTAGCCGTAAGTGCGGCAGCCGCTCCCTTGCGTGAGAAATTCACTGATTCCCCTTCGAGCATGTCGTGGTCAGCGGAGCCGGAGCGGCTCCAGGTCTGACGCTAGGGGAGGCCGATAACGCAATGGGTGTTCGCAGGTTAACGGCAGTTGAACAGAGTCATCCGGCCCGCCGGATCATCCGGCTTGCTCAGAGCTATCCCGGGATGCGGTGCCGCTCGACCGCGTGGACGTGTCCTTCGACAGTGAGGTGGGCGACGAGCAGCTCCCCGGTGGCCAGGCTGGCGGGCGCGAGTTCGAGGGCTTCGAGGATGGTGGGGAGGACCGGTCGGTGCACGCAGATCACGGTCGGTGTGGCCGTGCTGGCCGTTATCTCACGGACCCGGCGGACCAGGTCCAGCACGGGGCGCGGCTTGTCAACGCCCTCCTCTTCGCTCAGCTCGTCGTGCCGGTCGATCTTCAACCCGGCGGTGCTCGTGTACGGATCAACGGTGGCCACGCAGCGGGTCGCACCGGAACTGACCAGGCTTCGAACCCCGTACGCGGCCAGCACCGGACCGACCTGTCGAGCCTGCCGCCGGCCCCGGCTGTTGAGTGGGCGGGCCGCGTCCTTCTTGGACCAGTCCTTCCGGTCCATCGCCTTGGCGTGCCGGAGCAAGATCAACGGGGTGGTGGTGGGCTGCTCCATGCACTGCTCCACCAGGTGGTGGTCGTGCTCGAAGGTCAACCGGCTCAGCGCGGACCGCAGCGGGAGCCAGGCGACGGCGTCGACCTCGGCGTCCGGGGCGCGTCGGACGACCGAGAGGGCCGACCCGATCCACCAGTCGACGGACTTCGGTCCCGAGGTCGTCTGATACCGGACGGTGTCGAGCGGGCTGTTCAGCCGGATGGTCACGCCGGTCTCCTCCCAGACCTCGCGGACTGCGGTCACGGGCAGCAGCTCACCGTTCTCGACCTTCCCCTTGGGGAGCGTCCAGTCGTCGTACCGCTTGCGGTGGATGACCACCACTTCGGTGCCTCGCCTCGGGTGGACTCGAGTCACCACCGCGCCGCCGGCGCGGATGATCTTGGTCCCTGTCTCGCTCAAGTCGTGTCCTCGAGCCCTATTTGGTCCGGCGCCGGCTCTTGGTGGTGATCAGGTAGTCCTGCATGTCGAGCAGCGGCTCGCCCTGGTCGTTGACCGTCTTCGCCGTCCAGCTGCCGTCACCGTCCAGCCACCAGGAGGCGGTGCCTTCGTCGAAGGCCATCTCGAACAAGTCGGAGATCTCGGCCACGTGGGACGGATTGGTGATCGAAGCCAAGACCTCGACCCGGCGGTCCAGATTACGGTGCATCAGGTCGGCCGAACCGATCCCGACCGAAGGCACGCCGTCGTTGGCGAACCAGAACAACCGGCTGTGCTCGAGGAAACGGCCCAGGATGCTGCGAACCCGGATGTTGTCGCTCAATCCGGGGACTCCCGGGCGGATCGTGCAGATCCCGCGAACCCACAGATCGACCCGGACGCCGGCTTGGGAGGCCCGGTAGAGCGCGTCGGTGACCGCCTCGTCGACCAGGGAGTTGACTTTGATCTTGATGCCGGCCGGCCGGTCCTGCTCGTGATTGGCGATCTCGTTGTTGATCCGGTCCAGCAGTCCGAGCCGGATTCCGTGCGGGGCCACCAGCAGCCGCTTGTACGACGTCTCCTGGCTCATCCCGGAAAGATGGTTGAACAACCGACCGATGTCTTCGGTGATGATCGGGTTGGCCGTCAGCAAGCCCATGTCCTCGTAGAGGCGGGCCGTCTTCGGGTTGTAATTGCCGGTGCCGATGTGGGCGTAGCGGCGTAGCCCGTCCGGCTCGTCGCGGACGACCATGGACAGCTTGCAGTGGGTCTTCAGACCGAGCAGCCCGTACACCACGTGGCAGCCGTGTTGCTCGAGTCGCCGAGCCCAGGCGATGTTGGCCTGCTCGTCGAACCGGGCCTTGATCTCGACCAGGGCCAGCACCTGCTTGCCGGCCTCCGCAGCCTCGATCAAGGCGTCGATGATCGGGGAATCGCCGGAGGTCCGGTACAGGGTCTGCTTGATCGCCAGCACCTGCGGGTCGTCGGCCGCCTGCTCGATGAAACGCTGCACACTGGTGGCGAAAGAGTCGTACGGGTGGTGCAGCAGCACATCCCGCTGCTTGAGGGCGGCAAACATGTCGGCCGGCTTCGCGGTCTCCACCTCCGCCAGGTGCGGATGCGTCGACGGCAGGAAGGCCGGATATTTCAGCTCGGCCCGGTCCAGGCTGGTCAGTGAGAACAGACCGGTCAGGTCCAGCGGACCGGGGAGTGGGAAGACCTCGCGCTCGGTGATGTCCAACTCGCTGACCAACAACTCCAACATCTTGGGGTCGATGTCGTCCTCGACCTCGAGTCGGACCGGCGGCCGGCCGACCTTGCGGCGCAGCAGCTCCTTCTCCAGCGCCAGCAGGAGGTTTTCGGCGTCATCCTCCTCGACCTCCAGGTCCTCGTTGCGGGTCACCCGGAAGGTGTGGTGCTGCACGACCTGCATGCCGCCGAACAGTTGATCGAGGTGCCGGGCGATGACGTCCTCCAGCGCCACGAAGCGCCCTTCGGACAACTGCAGGAAGCGGGGCAACACCGTCGGCACCTTGACCCGCGCGAACTGGCGGAGGCCCGTCACCGGGTTCTTGACCAGGACGGCCAGGTTGATCGACAGGCCCGAGATGTAGGGGAACGGGTGCGAGGGATCCACGGCCAGCGGGGTCAGCACCGGGAAGATCCGCTCGGCGAACAGTTCCCGCATCCGAGCCTTCTCGGAGTCGACGAGTTCGTGCCAGCGGAGGATCTCGACACCATGCGAGGCCAGTTCGGGTCGGACCTCTTCCTCGAACACCCGGGCCTGTTCCAGCATCAGTTCACGAGTCCGGTCCAGGATCGCCTTCTGCACATCCCGCGGCATCATCCCGCTGACGGTCGGTACCGCGACGCCGGCGGCGATCCGGCGCTTCAATCCTGCGACGCGGACCATGAAGAACTCGTCCAGGTTGCTGGCGAAAATGGCCAAGAATTTCGCTCGCTCGAGCAGCGGCACGCGCAGCCGGTCCTTGGCGAGGTCGAGGACCCGGTTGTTGAAGGCGAGCCAGGACAGTTCCCGGTCCAAGAAGCGATCGGGGGGCAGTTCGGCGGCGAGGTCGTCGGTCTCGGTACCATCCGGCTCCACAACGGAGCCGACCGCGGCCTCCTGGAGCTCGAGGGCGACCTCTGGGGCGTTCATGGGTTCTCCTGGGACTGTCGTCCGGTGGGGTCCGGACTCACGTGCATCGTAGCCAGCGGCCGCCGTCCGCTGTTCGGGCTGGCGTACAGGACGTCACTACTGGCCACGGAGAAGCCGGACTTCTCGTACAAGGCCACGGCGCGTGAGTTCTCGGCGTCGACGTACAACTCGACCTCGGTATTGCCGGCTTGACGGAGATGTTCGAGGCCGACGCTCAACAAGGCCCGGCCGAGTCCACGGACCCCGGCGGTCGGATCCACGCCGAGGACGTACACCTCACCCAGCCGGCCCGGGTGCTGCTTCGTCCAGTGGAAACCGATCAGCTTGCCTCGGCCCTGCGCTTGTCGAAGGGTCGAGACCCGCTCCGCGACGAGGAACCCAGCCGGATCGAACCACGATTCGGCCATCCGTTGATCGAGGTCGGCGCGGGTGAGATTTCCCTGCTCCGGATGAGTGGCGAAGGCTGCGGCGTTCACCGCCAGCCACGCGTCTTCGTCCTGTTCCGGCACGAAGGGACGGATCTGGACCCCGGGCGGTAACTCCACGGCTTCGATCGGCCCGGCGAGCGGTCTGGTCATGATGAAGAGCTGCCGGACCGCGATCAAGCCGACCAGAGCCGCCAAGCCACGCGCCGCGACGGTGTTGCGGGTGGCCCAGACCTCCAGGCGCCCGTCGCTGACTTCGAGCATCCGTTGGAGCAGCGTCGTCCCGAGGCCACGGCGGCGGTACCGAGGGTCGACCAGGAGGGCACTTTGTGCCACCTCCGCACCCCGAGCCCGGCTGCGGGCGACCGCCGGGCCGTGCACCTGGCCGTAGCCGATGACCCGCCCGCCGTCGTTGATCAAGAAATGAGTCGTCTCGTGGTCGGCGTGCCGCAGCCGGAGTGAAGCGGCCTCATTGAGAGCGGCGAATCCGTCATGGTCGCCCGCCCGCTCGACCAGCGCCCGCACCGAGTCGACGAGCTCAGGCGGCAAGGATTCGGTCGTCGGTACGGTGTGGACAGCGTTCACCGTGCCAAGCTATCTATGCTGAGGCCGGGTCTACCGGCGAGGATGCATCGGCGGGGATGCGCCGGCGAGGAGATGAGCGGTCGATGCGGGACGAGGAGTACCAGCCGGAGCAGATCCCGTCCTACGGCGGCGGCGAGCAGCTGGCACTCGCTGCCCGGATGCGTCCCCAACTCCGGCTGACCCAGGTCGGCAACGGGTTCGCAGTGCTCGGGGTCCTGGCGGCCGTGGCGGCTCTGGTGACCTACCCGACCAATCTGTACGGCGTCGACGCCGGGCGGGCCTATGCGGTGGGGGCCCTGATCTGCAGCGTCGTGCTGCTCGCCCTCTGCACCTTTCAGCACTTCTGCTGGCTTCGCGCGATGGCGGTCTGGCGCGGGCAGAGCCACGCCGACGTGCGACAGCTGTCCAGCCTGAGTTATGCGGCCCAGATCGCGGCCTACCTGGTTGGGATCGCCGCCCTCTGGGTCTGCATCGCCGGCATCGTCATCGCCGGTTGGACTGCGACTGCGTCGATCCTGCTGATGCTGGCGCTGGCGTTCATGCTGACCGCCCAGGTGTTGGCCGGCATCCAGTACGTACGTACCACGGGACCGCCGGGGATCGTCCCCGCCCACATGCGGCGGCTGGTGGAGCGGGACAACCTCAGGAGGTGATGCGGGCTCAGGAGGTGATGCGGGCTCAGGAGGTGCGGGTTCAGGAGGTTATGCGGGCACTGTCCTCGGTCGGGGTGACGAAGCGGTAACCCACGTTCCGCACGGTGCCGATCACCGACTCGTACTCGGGCCCGAGCTTGGCCCGGAGCCGACGCACGTGCACGTCCACCGTCCGGGTGCCGCCGTAGTAGTCGTAGCCCCAGACGTCGCTCAACAGTTGCTGCCGGCTGAAGACCCGGCCGGGGTGCTGGGCCAGATACTTCAACAGCTCGAACTCGGTGTAGGTGAGATCGAGTTGGGTGCCGTTCAACTTGGCCGAGTAGCCGGCCTCGTCGATAACGATGTTGCCGCTCTGGATCAGCGGTTCCCCGGCGGCGCTGGGGGACGGGGCCATTGCGAGGCGGATTCTGACGTCGACCTCGGCCGGGCCGGCCGTGCTCAGGAGCACGTCGCTGAAGCCCCAGTCGGCCGAGAGGGCCGCCAGACCGCCCTCGCTGGCGATGACCAGCAGCGGCGAGTCGTTGCCGGTGGTCTCGATCAGGCGGCACAGCGAGCGAGCACCCACCAGATCCCGGCGCGCGTCCAACAAGATGATGTCGGCAGCCGGAGCGTCGAGCAGAGCCGTCGCCTCGGCCTGGGCCACCTTCACCGAATGAGGCAGCAGCTCCAAGGCCGGGAGGATTTCCGCAGAAGAGTGCATGTCATTGGTCAACAGCAGCAAGGTGGCCATCAAGGTCTCCTACGGCTTCGGACAGGCAGGATGGGGCACGGGGGTGTCAAGCCTCGGCGCCTGACCCCGAGAACGGAACGGGGGTTCTTGATGAACAGAAGATTACTTCAATGACTGCGGTGCGCCTGCACTACTGGGCCGGGGCCCGCGCCGCCGCCGGGACCGAGGTCGAGACCTGGTCGGCGGACTCCATCGCCGAAGCGTTGGCGGCGGCCCGGCAGTCACGGGAGGACCCGCGCTTCGCCCATGTATTAAGCGTTTGCTCAGTTCTGGTCGACGGTGTGGTGGTGCGATCCGAGGCCCTCGACGACCCACTCGACGGACCTGTCACCGTCGAGATCCTGCCCCCCTTCGCGGGAGGATCTGACGCCGACCACGACGAGGATGTGGGCCAACTCACACCTATTAGGCAACCGGTTGCGCGTGTTATGGATACTGAGTCTCGCAATGTGAACACTCGTCTCTCAATTTGAGACGAGGTTGGTCGACCGTCATCACCGACCCCTAGGCTGACGCCGTGACCACACCGACGTTGGGGGCGCTCGCGCTCACCCGCCGCCTGGCCGTCGACCATGGCCGGATGCGTTCGTCGTTGTGTCGGCCTTCCCACTGAGGTTGCTCGGCGCCGACACCACGTCGCGTTGGTCTTCCTCCTTCGCGGTGGACTCATCGCCGCCTCCCGTCCGCTTTCCACCTCGAGTTCCACGCACACAGGAGAGATCACGATCATGAGCAGGCAAGAAGTTCTCGTCGACGCCGACTGGGTTGCCGACCACGGCTCCGACGACGGAGTCGTCCTGGTCGAGGTGGACGAAGACACCACCGCCTACGACGGCGGCCACATCGCCGGCGCGGTCAAGTTGGATTGGAAGAAGGATCTGCAGGATCCGATCCGCCGCGATTTCGTCAACCAGGAGCAGTTCGAGGCTCTGTTGTCCGAGCGGGGTGTCAGCAACGACGACACGGTCGTCCTCTACGGCGGCAACAACAACTGGTTTGCGGCCTACGCGTACTGGTACTTCAAGCTCTACGGCCACGACGACGTGCGGTTGCTGGACGGCGGTCGGAAGAAGTGGGAGCTCGACGCCCGCGAGTTGAGCAGCGAGACCGTGACCCGGCCGGCCACCACGTACAAGGCGGAGGAGCCGGATCTCAGCATCCGCGCCTTCCGGGACGAGGTCGTAGCCGCGATCGGGGCCAAGAGCCTGATCGACGTCCGGAGCCCCGACGAGTACGCCGGCCGGCTGTTGGCTCCAGCCCACTTGCCGCAGGAGCAGGCCCAACGTGGTGGCCACATCCCCACCGCGGTGAATGTGCCGTGGAGCAAGGCGGCCAACGACGACGGCACCTTCAAGACCGACGGGGAGCTCAAGGAGCTCTACAGCGACGCCGGGATGAACTGGGACGGCGAGATCATCGCCTATTGCCGGATCGGTGAGCGCAGCGCCCACACCTGGTTTGTCCTGCAGGAACTGCTCGGCCAGCCCAAGGTGAAGAACTACGACGGCTCGTGGACCGAGTACGGGTCCTTGGTCGGCGTTCCCGTGGCCGTCGGCGACGAGCCCGGCAACTGACCGAGCCCAACCAGAGGAGATCGATATGTGCGGCGCAACGCAGGGCGGACTCAGCCTGGCTGGGGTGGACCTGACCAAGGAAGCGATCATTCAGGGCCGGGTGCTCCGGGAGGGTGAAGGAGTCGCCGGCGCGTACGTGCGGTTGCTGGATGCCGACGGCGAGTTCACGGCCGAGGTTCCGACGTCGGCCACCGGTCACTTCCGGTTCTTCGCCGGCGACGGGAACTGGACGTTGCGGACCCTCGCACCCGGAGCCAAGACCGACCGGCCGGTGCGGGCGGCTCGCGGCAGTGTGCTCGAGATCGACGTGGAGCTGACCGCCGCGTAGCTGGTCTGGTCGCGATCAGAGGTTTGCGCTGTCCACGATCAGGGTGACCGGGCCGGAGTTGACCAGGGACACGTCCATGGTCGCTCCAAAGCGCCCGGTCTCCACCTCCGCGCCGAGGCTTCGGAGGTGCGCGACGAACGCCTCGACGACGCGTTCGCCGATCTCCCGAGGTGCGGCGGCGTTCCAGGACGGCCGGCGTCCCTTGCGGGTGTCGGCGTAGAGCGTGAACTGACTCACCACGAGCACCGGCGCAGCCTGTTGGGCGCATGACTTCTCGCCGTCAAGGATCCGCAGCGTCCAGATCTTCTCCGCCAGTCGCCCGGCCAGCTCGGCAGTGTCGCCGTGGGTGACCCCGAGGAAGATCAGCAGCCCCTCGCGGTCGATCGACCCCACGACCTGACCATCGACGCGGACGGTCGCCGACGTCACTCTCTGCAGCAGCGCGCGCATCCTCCGACGGTGCCAGATGATCACTTCGGCGGCCGAGCGGGGGACCAAACTGTGTGACACCATGACGGCATGCTGAGCGAGCCGGAGCCGCGGCACCTGATGATCAAGATCACCTGTGGTGCGGAGGCGGCGGAACGGGCCAACCAGGCTTGGACGGTGGCGGCGATGGGTGTCGCGGCGGGGGCGCGGGTGACCGTGTGGTTGACCGGCGAGGCCGTCTGGTTCGCCGTGACCGGTCGGCAGCCCGATCTGGCCTTGCCCCACGCGAGTCCCGTCGCCGAACTGGTCGAGACGGTTCGTACCGCCGGTCAGCTCGTGGTCTGCACCCAGTGTGCGGCCCGCCGCGAGCTGAGCGAGCAGGACCTGGTCGACCGGGCCGTCATCGGTGGCGCCGCAGGCTTCGTCGAGGCGGTCCTGGTCGACAATGTCCGCGCGCTGGTCTACTGACGGTCGCGATCGCCTGCCCCGATGGACGTTCCGATCACGGTTCGCGACCTGGAGCCGGAAGACCTGCCCGATCTCGACTGGACCGGTGGACCGGAGCATCTGCAAGCCATTGCCCGGGATCTGGCGATCAGTGCCTCCGGCGGGCTGGCCCAACTCGTGGTGGCGCTGCCCGCCGGCCGTCTGATCGGTTTCGGCGGAGTGGATTTCCGGACCTCCGACCAGTCGGGCACCATCTGGATGCTGTCGGTCCACGACGCCTGGCAATCCCTCGGCGTCGGCACGTTGTTGATCACGGCGCTGGAGAAACGGATCCTGGCCGTCGGTCGGAATCTGGCCCGGATCGGCGTCGAGCACGACAATCCGCGCGCCCGGGCCCTGTACCTCCGGCTGGGTTATCGGGAGTCTGGTTCGGTGCTGGAGAGCTGGCCGATCGGCGCCGGCCGACGCTACGTCACGGTCTGCCAGGTTCTCGCGAAGAATCTCCCCTGAGCGCGCCATCAGCGTGTCGTGCACCGCGACGCCCGGTCCGACGTCCCGAGCCTCGCGGCGGGCGTCGATAGACTGCCCGGGTGTCGATGTCCCTGATTTTCGCTGCGCTCCTGGTGACGGGGATCGCGGCGCTCGGAGCCGGGGCCCTGGGAGCGCTGGTGCTCTTGCTGCTCCGATCGTTCTCCGTTCGGGGCGGATGACGAAGTGCCGTTCGAGATTCCGGCTGATCTACATCCGGACCTCACCGCGCTGGCCTGGATGGTGGGTCGGTGGACCGGCACTGGACGCGGGTCCTATCCCGACACCGAGGACTTCGAGTTCGGCCAGCAGGTCGATTTCTCCCATAACGGTGAGAACTACCTGCACTATCTGTCCCAGACCTTCGAGGTCGACGAGAACGGTGCGGCCACCAAGCCGCTGAGCATGGAGACCGGATTCTGGCGACCCCAGCGCGACGGCACGATCGAGGTCGTACTCGCCCATCCCGGCGGTTACGCCGAGGTCTGGTACGGCAAGATCACCGGCGCCAAGGTGGAACTGGCCACCGACGCCATCGTGCGCACCGCCACCGCCGAGGAGTACAACGCGGGCAGTCGCTTGTACGGATACGTCGAGGGTGACCTGCTCTGGACCTTTGACAAGGCCGCCTTGGGTCAGCCGCTGCAGAGCCACCTCTGGGGTCGGTTGCAGCGCGCCTGATGTGGGAAGAAACCATCCGCCATCGGTGCTACACCTGAAATGAGCGCAATCATCGCTGTCGAGGGACCCGATTCCGGCGTGCCCTGGCATTTCGGTGAGCCGTTCCGCGAGCAGCGCTTGCTGGAGTGTCCCGGGGCAGCGGTGGACCTGTCCCACCGGGGCGTGATCAGCGTCAGCGGTCCGGATCGGCTCGGCTGGCTGCACTCGCTCACCACCCAATATCTGGAGGGATTGCCCCCGGGTCTCGGCGTGACCACGTTGGTGCTGTCTCCGCAGGGTCACATCGAGCACGCCCTCTACGGGGTGGACGACGGGGAGACGTTCTGGGCGCACACCGAACCGGGCGCCGCACCGTCCGCCGTGGCCTGGCTCGATCGGATGCGTTTCATGATGCGTGTCGAGGTGGCCGATCGGACCGCCGACTTCGCGATCGTGTGGCGTTCCGGACCTGAGCCGGGAGATCGGCGCTCTGAGTCTCTCGAAGGACGCGGCGTCATCCGCAGTGGCCCGGACTCCCTCGGTGGGCACGAGATCTTCGTTCCGCGGGGCGACCTGGCCGCGGCGCTGGCCGGGACGCAGCGCGCGGGCACTTGGGCGTACGAGGCCCGCCGGATCTCCACCGGGGTGCCGCGGATCGGCGTGGACTCCGACCATCGCACGATTCCCAACGAACTCGGGCTACTGGGTCCGGCGGTCCACCTGGAGAAGGGCTGTTACCGCGGTCAGGAAACCGTGGCGCGGGTCCACACGCTCGGCCGACCGCCGCGTCGACTGGTCCGGTTACATCTCGACGGCAGTGCCGAGGCCCTCCCGACGCGCGGCTCGGCTTTGGACCTGGGCGGCCGGGTGGTGGGTTTCGTCGGCGGCTCGGCTCGCCACTACGAGCTGGGTCCGGTGGCCCTGGGCCTGGTCAAGCGCAACGTCGATCCCGATGCCGTGCTGACGGTGGACGGGATCGCGGCCGGTCAAGAACTCGTCGTCGATCCGGAGATCGGTTTGCACGTCCGACCGCGGCTGTGACAACCCTGTGACGACCCCGTTCGACGCCGACCCGATCCTCGTCGAGGTCGTGCGCAACGGGTTCGTGGAGAGCGTGCACCGCGGCCGGGTCGCCGTCACGGCGCCGGACGGGACCTTGTCGGCGTCAGTGGGTGACGCGTTCGCGCCGATGTACCCCCGGAGCTCCAGCAAGCCGTTGCAGGCTGTCGGCATGCTGCGAGCGGGCCTGGATCTTCCCTCGGAGCAGCTGGCCGTGGCCTGCGCCTCTCACTCCGGTGAGGAGTTCCACCAGCAGGCCGTACGGCAGATCCTGGCCTCAGTCGGGCTGGAGGAGTCGGCGCTGCAAACCCCGCCGGACTGGCCGTTGGACGATGAATGCCGGCTGGCGCTGATCCGCGCGGGCGGCCGGCCCAGTCCCTTGGCCATGAACTGTTCGGGCAAGCACGCCGGCATGATCGCCACCGCGGTGATCAACCGCTGGCCGATCGAGACCTATCGGGATCCGCAGCATCCCACCCAGCTCGCCATCCTCCGTGCGCTCGACGATCTGACCGGCGAGCAGGCCATCAACTTGGCTCTCGACGGCTGTGGTGCTCCGCTGTACGCCGTCAGTCTGGCGGGGCTGGCCCGCGCCTACGGCCGGCTGGCGGTCGCCACCGCCGGCCCGCAGTCGTTGGTCCGCACTGCGATCCTCGATCACCCCGAGTACGTCTCGGGAACCCGGCGCGACGAGCTCGCGCTGCACCGGGCGCTGCCCGGCGTGGTGGCCAAGGCCGGCGCCGAGGCTGTTTACGCGGTCGGTCTGCCCGACGGCCGGGGCGTGGCGCTCAAGATCAGCGACGGTTCGGCTCGCGGCCGGGCGGCGGCCATGGCCGGCGTGCTCCGACGGCTCGGCTTCGACCACCCGACTCTGACCGAGCAGGCGAGTGCGCCGGTGTTCGGCCACGGTGAGCGGGTGGGCGAGATCCGGCCTTCCGCCGTAGCACTGGCCGCCCTGTGACACTCCGTTGAGGTGGCGGTCGGCTCACCCAGGTTCCTGCGCGCGGTTCCGGCGTTTGCGTACGAACTTTCGCGAGCGGATCCCCTTTTCGCGCGCGGGAGCGGACGCGGTGGTCGCCGAACCGCTGCCGGCGTTCTAGGCATGATTCCGTAACATCGGAGCCGTAGTCTGGCTGACGTGGATCTGCAGGCCTTCGACGCTGTCTTGTTCGATCTCGACGGGGTATTGACCCCGACGGCAGACGTGCACATGCGCGCTTGGCAGAAGATGTTCTCCGACTATCTCGAGAAGGCCGGCGTGAACGATCCGTACGTCGAAAGCGACTATTTCGACTACATCGACGGCAAACCGCGCTACGACGGCGTGCGGTCCTTTCTGGCTTCCCGCAAGCTGCGGCTGCCCGACGGCACACCGAGCGACCCGCCGGACGCGGGGACGGTGTGCGGGCTGGGCAACCGGAAGAACGAGGTGTTCTCCGCCGTCCTCGAAGAGGAGGGTGTCGAGCCCTACCCTGGATCGGTCGCCTGGCTGGACGAGTTGACCGCGAGCGGCACCGCGGTCGCCGTCGTCTCCTCCTCCCGGAACGCGCCCGCGGTGCTCGCCGCTGCCGGTCTGGCCGATCGGTTCGAGGTCGTCGTCGACGGTGCCGTGGCCGCCGCAGAGTCGTTGCCCGGCAAGCCGGCGCCCGACACCTTCCTCAGCGCCGCCGAGCGCCTCGACGTGCCGCCCGCTCGCGCCATCGTGGTCGAAGACGCCCTGTCGGGGGTGGAAGCCGGGCGCGCGGGAGCCTTCGGGCTGGTGATCGGTGTGGACCGCGGCACCGGCGCCGACCGTCTTCGCGACGCCGGGGCCGACGTGGTGGTGTCCGACCTCGCAGAGCTGGTGAGCCGATGATGGGTTCCAGCGGGGACGACCCGATCAAGATCGCGGATCCCCTGGATCGGCAACGGTTCCCGATCCATCCCTGGCGGTTCACCGAGGCTCGATACAGCTCGGAGGATCTGGGGGTGACCGAGACCCTGTTCGCGGTCGGCAACGGTTATCTCGGGATGCGGGGCAACGTCGAAGAAGGCCGGGAGACCCACGCCCACGGGACGTTCGTCAACGGTTTCCACGAGGTGTGGCCCATCCGGCACGCCGAGGAGGCTTTCGGCTTCGCGCGGGTCGGACAAACCATCGTCAACGTCCCCGACAACAAGACGATGAAGCTGTACGTGGACGACGAGCCGATGCTGCTCTCGGTCGCTGATCTCGAGCAGTACGACCGGACATTGGACTTCCGGGCCGGCTTGCTGCGGCGGGACATCATCTGGCGCACGCCGTCGGGCAAGCGAGTCCAGCTCGCCTCGCGCCGGATGGTCTCCTTCACCCAGCGCCATCTGGCCGTCATGACCATCGAGGTGACCATGCTCGACGAGGACGCTCCGGTGGTGGTCTCATCGCAGACCCTCAACCGTCAGGACGGTCGCGACGAGTACCACGTGCGGGCCGCGGCCATGGGCTCGGGCGTGGATCCGCGCAAGGCGGAGTCCTTCGAGTCCCGGGTGCTGGAGCCGCAGTCCCACTGGTGCGGCGACGGCCGGATCATTCTCGGCTACCGCTGCTACAACTCCAAGATGACCCTGGCGGTCGGCGTCGACCACTCGATCGAGACCGAGAACACCTACCAGGAGCTGATCTCCGCCGACGAGGACACCGGCAAGATGGTCTACCGGGTGGACGCCAAGGCCGGGGTGCCGATCAAGATCACGAAAGTGGCTTCGTACCACACCTCGCGTGGCGTACCCGTGCGGGAACTGGTCGACCGCTGCCGGCGGACTCTGGACCGTACCGCCGAGCAGGGCGTGGAGCAGCAGTTCGCCGATCAGCGTTCCTGGCTGGACGCGTACTGGGAACGGTCCGACGTCGAGGTCGTCGGACAGCCGGCAGTGCAACAGGCCGTTCGCTGGAACCTCTACCAACTGGCGCAGGCGACCTCGCGTGCCGAGCAGTCCGGCGTGCCGGCCAAAGGGGTGACCGGATCGGGCTACGGCGGCCACTACTTCTGGGACACCGAGATCTACGTGCTGCCCTTCCTCTCCTACACCTCCCCCAAGATGGCCCGCAGTGCCCTGCGGTTCCGCTACAACATGCTCGATGCGGCTCGGCGGCGGGCCCAGGATCTCGCCCAGAGCGGCGCCCTGTTCCCGTGGCGCACGATCAACGGCGAGGAGGCCTCGGCCTACTACGCCGCGGGCACCGCGCAGTATCACATCGACGCCGACATCGCCTTCGCCTTGTGCAAGTACGTGAGCGCCAGCGGGGACGATCAATTCATGCTCCGCGAGGGCGTCGACATCCTGGTGGAAACCGCCCGGATGTGGGCAGATCTGGGCTTCTGGCGCGAACCGAGCCCGCTGGACGGGATGGTCCGGACGTTCCACATCCACGGGGTGACGGGACCGGACGAGTACACCACGGTGGTGAACGACAACCTGTTCACCAACGTGATGGCGCGCTTCAACCTGGCCATGGCCGCCGAGGTCGTGCAGAACATCAAGAACGCCGACAACGGTCGCTACGATTCGCTCGTCCAGCGGCTGGGGATCGAGGACCACGAGGTCGACGACTGGGCCGAGGCTGCCCAGAGCATGGCCATCCCGTTCGATCCGACCACCGGCATCAACCCGCAGGACTCCCACTTCCTGGACCGGGAGGTCTGGGATCTGAAGAACACGCCGGCGGACAAGCGTCCCCTGCTGCTGCACTATCACCCGCTGGTCATCTACCGCTTCCAGGTGCTGAAACAGGCGGACGTGGTGTTGGCGCTGTTCCTGCAGGGTGACCATTTCCGACTCTCGGACAAGCTGGCCGACTTCGAGTACTACGACCCGATCACCACCGGTGACTCCACGCTGTCCGGGGTGGTGCAGTCGATCATCGCGGCCGAGGTGGGTTATCGAGAACTGGCCCTGCGCTACTTCCACAGCTCTTTGTTCGTGGATCTGGCCGACCTGCACGGGAATACCGCCGACGGAGTGCATGTGGCGTCCACCGGAGGTGTGTGGAACGCACTCGTGTACGGCTTCGGCGGCATGCGCGACTACCACGGCAACATCACCTTCGACCCGCGGCTACCCGAGAGCTGGCCGGAGTTGATTTTCCGGATCACCCTCCGGGGCACCCGGGTGCGGGTGAACCTGACCGCCGACGCGATCGAGTTCACCGTCGAGGACGGCGACCGTGCCTCGCTGACTGTCCATGATCACCACTTCACGGTTTCTGCTGACACGCCGGTCACGGTGCCGCTCGGTGGGCGTGGACCTCGGATGGAGGGCACTCCCGTGCTGCAGGCCGGCGACCGACGGGTCGACGGCAGTCTGATCACTGCCTCGGTCCCGCAATCGCGCATCGTCCGCCACTGATTTGATTGGCCTGTCTGCTCGCGCACGCTCCGCGCCTCAAGACTCGGTCTTCCTCCCTCGCTCGCAGACGGAAAGGCGTGTCTGCTCTCTCGGTCGTCCAGACCGAGCCGGCGCTCCGCTTGCCGACGCTCGCAGACGCGGGACATCTGTGTCCCGAGCGCGATGATCTACTTAAAGTCGCGGTCGGTGTCCAGGTCCTCGACATCGCGTACGTAGGTCTTGCGGCTGTAGATGGCCCGGTTGATCAACCAGGTGATGAACCACAGCACGACACCGATGCCGATAAGGATCCCGGCGACCGGGTACTGCGCCGGGGCTCGCCCCGTCCAGGGCCCGACCAGGTACGCACAGAACAGCGCCCCGAGGACGGGCAGCGCGGTCGGCGCGACGAAGTGCTTGTGATCCACCGGGTCCCGGCGCAGTACGAGGCAGCAGATGTTGACCACGGTGAACACGGCCAACAGCAGTAGGGCGGTGGTCCCGCCGAGCACGCTGAGCTGGTCCACGAAGATCAACAGACCGACGGCCAGGCCGGTAGTGAACAGGATTGCCACCCACGGGGTCCGCCGGACCTCGAGCACGCGGCCCAGCACCGGAGGCAGCACCCGCTGCCTGGCCATCCCGTACAGCAGCCGGCTGGCCATCATCATGTTGATCAACGCCGAGTTGGCCACCGCAAACATCGCGATCAGCGGGAAGATGTCGCCGATCGGTATGTCGGGCGCTCCGGCTTCGACGACCTTGGTCAAGGGCGCCTCGCCCTCCCCGAGTTCGCCGGGCGGCACCAGGGCGATCGCGGTGATCGAGACCAGGATGTAGATCAAGCCGGTGATGCCCAGTCCGGTCAACATGATCCGGGGGAAGATCCTCTCCGGGTCTTTGGTCTCTTCGGCCATGTTCACCGAGTCCTCGAAACCGACCATGGCGAAGAAGGCGAGCGAGGTGCCGGCGGTGATCGCGATGAAGATCGACTTGTCCTCGGCGGTATCGAACATGACCACCCGAGAGAAGTCCGCCTTGCCTTGCGTGACGGCGAAGACGCCGACGAAGATCACGATGAGCAGGCCGCTGAGCTCCACGCTGGTGAGCACGATGTTGGCTTTGACACTCTCGGCGACGCCGCGCAAGTTGATCAGCGCGACGAGGGCGATGAAGCCGAGCGCGAGCGTCAAGGTCAGGCCGTCGCTGACCTCCACGTCAGCGCCTTGCCCTTGGACCACACCGGCGAAGGCAGCCAGATTGGCGGCAAAGGCCCGGGCCGCGGTCGAGGCCGAAGTGATTCCCGAACACATGACGGTGAAACAGACCAGGAAGGTCACGAAGTGCAGGCCGAAGGCCTTGTGCACATAGAGGGCGGCGCCCGCGGCCTGCGGGTACTTGGTCACCAGTTCCAGATACGAGAAGGCCGTGATCGTGGCCACGATGAACGCGACCAGGAAGGGCACCCAGACGGCGCCGCCCACTTCCTTGGCCACGTTTCCGGTCACGGCGTAGATGCCGGTGCCGAGGATGTCGCCGATGATGAACAGCAGCAGTAGCTTCGGGCCCATCACCCGCTTGAGCTCGGGCTCGTTGTGCTGTCGGTCAGCCGCCTCAGTCGTAGACGTGTCGGTCATCGGTCCTGCCTCCGTCCGGTCCTCGATCACCAGTGTCGATCCGTGGGATCGCGCAGCCCTGCACGTTGTGCTCACTCTGACTCACTGGTGATCGGTGGACAACCCCACCCCCCGTGATGAGTGGCGTCGGATGTGACGAGTCTCACGCAAGCTGTCAGCTTGCATCTGCTTGCAATTGCAAGCACAATGAGACATGCCGAAAATCAAGCCGCCGCTCGGCGACCAGCTCAACCCGGTCGGCGAGTTCATCGCTGCGCAGCGTCGCGCGGCGGAGCTGTCCCTTCGGCAGCTGGCCGAGCAGGCCGGTGTTTCCAACCCGTACCTGAGTCAGATCGAACGGGGGCTCCGGCGACCCTCGGCCGAGGTGTTGCAGCAGCTGGCGAAGGCCCTCCGAGTCTCGGCCGAGACCCTGTACGTGCGGGCGGGGATCCTGGATCCCGACGACCACCCCGCGACCACGGTCGAGATGGCGGTGCTCGCCGACCCGATCATCACCGAGCGTCAGAAGCGCGTGCTGATCGACGTCTACGGCTCCTTCGTGAAGGAGAACGCTCAGCCGAGCACACCCGCGGACCAGGACACCAAGACCGAAACCGAGTCCGGGACCGAACCCAAGACCCGAACCAAGAACCGAGGAGAACGAGCATGACCACCACCACGCGCAAGCAGACCCCGGCGCAGGCCCGTAAGGCCGCCCTCGAATCCGATTACGCCCCCTTCTACGCCGTGGCCGGCCTCACCGAGGTCGTGGCCACCAGCCTGCAAGCGGCCGTGGCTGAGAGCGGCGAGAAGGCCGGCCGACGCCTCGCCGTTTGGCAAGGTGTGGGCGAAAAGCAGGCCAAGGACGCCACCCAGTTCGTTCGTTCGCTGCCCGAGCAGGTCAAGGCGCTGCCCGAGACCACCAAGGCCCGGCTGGCCGAATGGCAGAAGCAGGCTGAGGAGTTCGTCCGGGAGGCCAACGCTGCCTACGGGGACCTGGCCGGGCGCGGCAAGCGTGCGGTCGACGAAACGATCGTTTCCGCCCGGCAACTGTCGGGACGGGCCGAGAAGCGTGCCGAGGAGGTAGTGGTCGACAAGGTCGACCCGGCTTTCGAGAAGGTCCAGGAGGGCGTGACCCAGGCACGCAGAAACGTGACCGGTCGGACCGCCACCGAGACGGTGACCCCGCGCAGCGCCCAGCGGAGCGCGGCCCGGAAGGCGACCGTCAATAAGGCCGCGACGGGGAAGGCGACGGCCAAGAAGGCCTGACGATCGGCGAGCGTCTGCGCGAGCCGATCACATCAGGAACGGTAGACGACGACCCGGTCACCGATCCGGATCCGGTTGAACACGTAGCGCAGCTTCTGCTTGGCCCGGATGTTCACGCAGCCGTGGCTGCAGCCGGCATAACCGCGGGCCGCGAAGTCGGCCGAATAGTGCACGGCCTGGCCACCGCTGAAGAACATCGAGTACGGCATCGGCGTGTGATAAAGACTCGATACGGTGTAGCGCCGCTTCCTGAATACGTGGAATGTTCCTTCGCGGGTCCGGGTCCGGGCGCAACCGAACCGCGCGTCCATCGACTTGATGATCTTGCCGTTCCTCACGTAGTAAAACTTGTCCAGGGTCTTGTCGATGCAGAGCACCCGACCCTTGATCTTGCATCGCTTCGCGATCCGCCGGGACGCCTTCGCCGTCAGCACGATCGAGGCCGGAGCCGCCGAGACCTCGGAGACCGATGCCGCCTTCGCGCTGACCGGACCGGCCACCGATGCGGCCGCAATCACGCCGGTGACGGTGATGACACCGACCAGCATCCTGAGCCACTTCTTCATGTACTTCCCCTGACACTCGCGAGCCCGCAACTCTGCTCCAGCTCTCCTGTTACCGGAGCTTCGCCAGCGGGGGGAAGTACCGATGGCGCGAGAAGAGTATCGAAAGAAGAGGGCGGAGGTTGTCGGTGGCCTTTTGCGAGCTCGGGCCTACGGTGCGACGGCAGCTTTGGCTCGGGAACGGGTCTTGGCGCGCTCGCCGGCCGATAACACCACCTTGCGAATGCGAACGGCCGCCGGCGTGACTTCGACGCACTCGTCACCGCGGCAAAACTCCAGCGCCTGCTCGAGATTCATCAGGTGCGGCGGAACAAGCCGTTCCAGTTCGTCACCGGTGGAGGAGCGGACGTTGGTCAGCTTCTTCTCCTTGGTGGGGTTCACGTCCATGTCGTCGGCGCGGGCATTCTCACCGACGATCATGCCCTCGTACACCGGAGTGCCCGGACCGACGAACAGGGTGCCGCGCTCCTGCAGATTGAACATCGCGTACGAAGTGACCGCCCCGAACCGGTCCGCCACCAGCGAGCCGCTCGGCCGGGTGCGCAGCTCGCCCGCCCACGGCTCGTAGTCCTCGAACACGTGGTGCATCAGCCCGGTACCCCGGGTCTCGGTGAGGAACTCGGTACGGAAGCCGATCAAGCCGCGAGCCGGCACCAGGTACTCCATCCGCACCCAGCCCGTGCCGTGATTCACCATCTGCTCCAGCCGGCCCCGGCGCAGGCCGAGGAGCTGGGTGACCACGCCGACGAACTCCTCGGGTGCGTCGATGGTCAGCCGTTCGACCGGCTCGTGCACCCGGCCGTCGATCTCCCGGGTCACCACCTGAGGCTTGCCGACGGTGAGTTCGAACCCCTCCCGGCGCATCATCTCCACCAGGATGGCCAGCTGCAGCTCCCCGCGGCCCTGCACCTCCCAGGTGTCGGGTCGCTCCGTGGGGAACACCCGGATGGAGACGTTGCCGATCAACTCCGCGTCCAGCCGGGCCTTGACCAGCCGGGCGGTCAGGTTCTTGCCCGACTGACCGGCCAGCGGCGAGGTGTTGATGCCGATGGTCATCGAGATCGACGGCTCGTCCACGCTGATCAAAGGCAGCGGCTTGGGGTCCTCCGGGTCGGAGAGGGTTTCGCCGATCGTGATGTCGGGGATGCCGGCGATGGCCACGATGTCACCGGGTCGGGCCAGCTCGGCGGGGACCCGGTCCAGCGCCTCGGTGATCAACATCTCCGACAATTTGATGTTCCTGACGGTGCCGTCGGACCTGCACCACGCGACGACCTGGTTGCGTCGCAGCTCCCCGGCGAAGACCCGGCACAGGGCCAGCCGGCCAAGATAGGGCGAGGCGTCCAGGTTGGTGACGTGGGCCTGCAACGTCGCGCCCTCGACGTAGCTCGGGGCCGGCACGTAATCGAGGATCGTGGCGAACAGGGGGGCCAGGTCCTTCGCCTCCGGCATGGCTCCGTTCTCGGGCGCAGTGAGCGAGGCTCGACCGGCCTTCGCGGAGGCGTACACCACCGGGAAGTTCAAGACGTCGGTCTCATCGTCCTCCAGCAGATCGAGGAACAGCTCGTACGTCTCCTCGACCACCTCGGCGATCCGGGCGTCGGTCCGGTCCACCTTGTTGACCACCACGACGATCGGCAGGTGCTTGGCCAGGGCCTTCCGGAGCACGAACCGGGTCTGGGGGAGCGGGCCCTCCGAGGCGTCCACGAGCAGCAGGACCCCGTCGACCATCTCCAGCCCGCGTTCGACCTCGCCACCGAAGTCGGCGTGACCCGGAGTGTCGATGATGTTGATGATGACGGTTTCGCCGCTGGGCGTGACGTGATTGACGGCGGTGTTCTTGGCCAGGATCGTGATGCCCTTTTCGCGTTCGAGATCCATCGAGTCCATGACTCGTTTCTCGACGTCCTGGCCGACCCGGAAGGCTCCGGACTGCCAGAGCATGGCGTCCACCAGGGTGGTCTTTCCGTGGTCGACGTGGGCGACGATCGCGACGTTGCGCAGGTCGTTGCGGATAGGCATGTAGATCTTCCTGGAGGTGGGTAGAACCAGGTGAGTCTACGCGGCCCGAGCGGGCCACTTACTACACTGAAGGCACTGTGGTCGGCAAGCGACCGCGTCGTCGACCCCCGAGAGAGTGTGTACGTGCGAGTCACCGGCCTCGGCCACGCCGGCATGTTCATCGAGACGGCGTACGGTTCGATCCTCTGCGACCCCTGGGTTCACCCCGCGTTCTTCGGCTCCTGGTTTCCCTTCCCGGACAACCGTGGACTCGACTGGGAGCGGTACGGCAAGGCCGACTTCCTCTACGTGTCCCACCGCCACGCCGATCACTTCGACCCACGGCTGCTCCGCGAGATCGTGCCGACCACGACCCGGGTGCTGTTGCCGGAGTACCCGACGACCGATCTCGAGGACGACCTGCGCACGCTCGGCTACACCGACGTCGTCTTCACCCGCGCCGGTGAGCCGTTCGAGCTCGACGGCCTCCGGATGATGATCACCCCGCTGCGCGGTCCCGGCGACGGACCGATCGGTGACTCCGCGTTGTCGGTCGACGATGGCACGGCCGTCCTGCTCAACCAGAACGACTCACACCCGCTGGACGTCGCCAAGATCCGCGAGTTCGGCGAAGTCGATCTGTACTTCACACAGTTCTCCGGCGCGATCTGGTGGCCGATGGTCTACGACCTGCCGGTCGCCGCGAAGCAGAAGTTCGCCGAGCTCAAGCGGGCGAGCCAGTCCAAGCGGACGGTCTACTACATCGACCAGGTGCAGCCGCGACACGTGTTCCCGATGGCCGGTCCGCCGGCGTTCTACGACCCCGAGCTCTTCGCCGCGAACGGGTGGGGCACCGACGACACGTCGATCTTCACCGATCAACGGCAGTTCCTCGGCGAGCTCACCGTCGAGAGACCCGGGCTGCCGGGGCACCTCTTCCTCCCCGGGACGGTCGTCGATTCCGAGGGAGGCCATTGCTCGGTCGCGCAGGAGCTGTACGACGACGCCGCGATCGAGCGGGTCTTCGGTGACAAGTGGAGCTATCTGCGGGAGCAGCAGGGGCAGCGGATCGGTGAGGTGCAGGCCGAGCGGGCCGGCCGCGCCCCAGTCCCGGACGACCTGGGTGAGCAGCTGAAGCAATGGTGGGAGCCGCTCATGAAGCGGGCCCCGTACCTCTCGGACAGCATCGGCGCCCAGGTGCGCTTCACGATCGGTGAGGCGGCCGATCTTGTGCTCGACTTCCCGGCGAACGAGGTGCGACCGTACGACGGCGAGTCGGTGCGCTACTGGTTCACGACCGCGGCCGATCTCGTGGCCACCAACCTGGCTCGCCGCGAGATCGACTGGTCCAACAGCCTGTTCCTCTCGATGCGTTTCTCCGCCGCGCGGATCGGCAAGTTCAACGAATACCTGTACACATTCTTCAAGTGCCTCTCCACGGATCGGATCGACTACGTCGAGAACTGGTACTCCGAGCAGTCCGACACCGGCGAGGACATCGCGCTCGACGGGTGGATCGTGCAGCGGCGGTGCCCACACCTTCACGCCGACCTCGCGCAGTTCGGGTCGACCGACGGTGCGGTCCTCACCTGCGGGCTGCACAACTGGAAGTTCGACCTCAAGAACGGGCGGTGTCTGACCTCGCGCGGCCACGAGATCCGCGCCCGGCGTCAAGGGCAGGACCCGACAGCCGCCTGAGGGAACGGCTCCGGACTCCAGGGGTTTCCCGGATACTACGGATGCGCGATCTCAGGGACCCCGCCTCGTACGCTGGGTTCGATCACTCACCCGAGGGTCGACAGGCTCAGGAGGCCGGCGTGGACGACAAGAACTGGTTTCGGGACTCGTTCCGCCGGGAGTTCGACAAGCAGTCGGAGATGGTGGGGCGCTTCAACCTGGCCATCTTCGGCAAGACCGGCGTGGGAAAGTCCACCTTGATCAACGCGATCTTCGGTGAAGAGGTCGCCCGCACCGGCATCGGCGAACCGGTCACCCGCGGCAGCCACCTGTACCTGGACAAGGTCGGCTTCCTCGGACTGATCGACACCCAGGGGCTCGAAGTCGGCAAGGACGACAGGCAGATCATCAAGGAGCTGGATCAGGCGATCCGCGAGTCCCGCCGGTTGCCGATGTCGGAGTGGATCCACGTCGCCTGGTACTGCGTCCGCGGCATGGACCGACGGTTCGAGGAGACTGAGGCGGACTTCATCCGGCGGCTGTCCGAGCTCGGCCTCCCGGTGCTCCTGGTCATGACCCAGGTGCCGATGCGGGAGGGACAGGTGCATCCGGAGGCGCGGTTGCTGGCCGAGCAGATCATGGCCAAGCAGCTGCCCATCACCGGCGGCCGGCCGTACATGACGTACGCGAAGCCGGACGAGTTCACCGGCCAACCGGCGTACGGGTTGCAGGAAGTCCTCGATGCCACCTTTCGCGTTGCGCCCGAAGGCGTTCACGGAGCCCTCACCGCAGCGCAGGAGATTGATACCGATCGGAAGGCCAAAGAGGCGCTGAAGCACATCGGCATCGCCGCCGGCAGCGCCGCCGCCGCCGCCGCCAGCCCCATCCCGTTCTCCGACGCGACCCTGTTGGTGCCGATCCAGCTGGGCATGATGGCCCGGATCGCTCAGCTGTACAAGATCAAGTTCGACCGCGCCGCGTTGATGGCCATCGCCTCCACCACCGCCGCCACCCAGATCGGCCGCGCCACCTTCACCGGACTGCTCAAAATGGTCCCGGGCGCCGGCACGGTCGCCGGCGGGGTGATCGGGGCCGGCGTGGCGAGCACCTTCACGTTCGCCATGGGGCAGGCCTGGCTGACGGTCTGCCAGCGGGTGGCCTCCGGACGACTCACCGCCCTCAACGGCGCCATCGACAACGAGGCGGTCCGCGACGTGTTCACCGAGGAGTTCCGGAAGCGGCTCAAGCTCCGGCACAAGGACCCCTCGATCCCCGGCTGATCGAACAGCTGCGGGCGGGCGGATCCGTGATCCCGGCCCGGATCGCGGACGTTCCGCTACGCTGCTCGACTGATGAGCACTCCCGACGTTGCGGATCTCCTCTACGGCGAGCCCGTTCATGATCAGACCGTCTTCGAGGCCCGCCTCCGCCGGTACTGGCCGGATCTGTTGGCCGGGTTGACGGGCGCGTACCCCGATCACGCGGTCGAGATGGCCGAGCGGTGCGTGGAAATCGCCGCCAACAGCTTCCGGCAACGGTCGACCGACCTGCGCCTGCTCGATCTCCGCCGGCATGCCGATCCCCAGTGGTTCCAACATCCCCGGATGATCGGCTACGCCACCTACGCCGACCTGTTCGCCGGAGACCTGCGCGGGGTCGCGGACCGGGTCGGCTACCTGAGCGAGCTGGGCGTCACGTACCTGCATCTGATGCCGTTGCTCAAACCGCGGCCGGGCCAGAGCGACGGCGGCTACGCGGTGATGGACTATCGCGCCGTGCGGGAGGATCTCGGCACCATCGACGATCTTCGGCAGCTGGCCACCACCCTCCGAAACTCCGGCATCTCGCTGACCGTGGACCTGGTCCTCAACCACGTCGCCGCCGAGCACGACTGGGCCGTCAACGCCCGAGCCGGTGATCACATCTACCGGCGGTACTTCCACATGTTCCCGGACCGGGAGTTGCCGGACGCGTACGAGAAGTTCCTGCCGGAGGTGTTCCCGGATTTCGCCCCGGGCAACTTCACCTTCGACGACGAGAGCCAGGCGTGGGTCTGGACGACGTTCAACACCTGGCAGTGGGATCTCAACTGGGGCAATCCGGAGGTCTTCTACGAGTACGCGGACCTGATCTGCTGGCTGGCCAACCTGGGGGTGGAATGCATCCGGCTGGACGCTATCGCGTTCATCTTCAAGCGGATGGGCACTTCGTGCCAGAACCAACCCGAGGTACACGCCATCACCCAGGCGCTCCGCACCGTCGCCCGGATCGCCGCCCCCGCGTTGATCTTCAAGGCCGAGGCCATCGTGGGTCCCGCCGACCTGGCCCCGTACCTGGGTCTGGGGAAGCACGCCGGGCGGGTCAGCGACCTGGCCTACCAGAACTCCTTGATGGTGCAGATCTGGTCCGCGCTGGCGAGCCGGGACACCCGACTCTTCTGCGCGGCGATGAACCGGTTCCCGGCGAAGCCGCCGAACACGGTGTGGGGCACCTATCTGCGCTGCCACGACGACATCGGCTGGGCCATCGACGACACCGACGCCGCCTCGGTCGGCCTGAACGGGTACGAGCACCGCCGCTTCCTCGCCGACTTCTACGCCGGGTCGTACCCGATGAGCGACGCCCGGGGCCTGGTGTTCCAGGAGAACCTGGCCACCGGTGACCGGCGGATCAGCGGCACGGCCGCCTCCCTGGCCGGGATCGAGGCCGCCCTGACCAGCGGGGACGAGACGCACCTCGACCTGGCCATCCGGCGGCTGCTGCTCGCCTATCAGATCGTGCTCGGCTTCGGCGGCCTGCCGTTGATCTACATGGGCGACGAGCTGGGCCTGCGGAACTACTACGACTTCGCCGACGACCCCGAGCACGCCGACGACAACCGATGGGTGCACCGGCCGCCGATGCCGTGGCCCGTGGTCGATCGCCGGCACGACCCGAACGCGCTGGAGCACCGGATCTGGCACGGGATGCGGCACGCCATCGCCGTGCGAGGCGCGCTGCCCAGCATGGACGCGTCCGTGGAGAGCGAGGTGATGGATCCGGTCAACCCGGCCGTCCTGGTCCTCGTCCGCCGCTTCCCGACCCAGACCCTGGTCGGGGTCTACAACGTGACCCCGGAAGCTCAACGCCTGCCGCGCTGGGTGATCCCGCTGGGCAACTGGGCCACCGACGCGCTCAACGGCGGCAGCCCGCTCACCGACGGAGAACTGACCCTGCAGGCGTACCAGGCTCGCTGGATGGTGCAGGCGGCGTGAGGCCGTGACCGATGGACGAGCTCGTGCGATCGACGTCATCCGGGCCGCCCTGGGCGGGATGGAGCTGAGCTTTCAGGAGAGCAAGCCGGGCCTGTTCTCGGTCACCCTGCCCGGCACCCACAAGCTGGCGACCGAGTGTGCGCTCGAGGTCGGGGAGTACGCGGTGGCCGTCCGTGCGTTCGTCGCCCGGCGGCCGGACGAGAACCAGGCGGTGGTGTATCGCTGGCTGCTCGAGCGGAATCTCCGCAGCTACGGGGTGGCCTTCTCGTTGGACGCCCTCGGTGACATCCACCTCACCGGGAAACTGGCGCTCGCCGGCGTGACCACCGCCGAGATCGACCGCTGGCTGGGGTCGGTGGCCGAGATCGCCGACGACTCCTTCAACGTCATCCTCGAACTCGGCTTCGCCGACAGCATCCGGCGGGAATGGGTTTGGCGGCGCTCCCGGGGCGAATCCACGGCGAATCTGGCGGCTTTCCGCCACCTGGACCCCGAACGGCCCTGATCAGTCGCCGAGCCGGGCGGCGACGTCGGCCGGGAAGCCGCCCGTGGCGATCGGACCCCAGCGGGTGGGCGTGATCCGGATCAGCACCTTGTCCTGGAGCCGCATAGCTTCCCGGTACTCATCCCAGTCGGGGTGTTCACCGGAGATGCAACGGAAGTATGCGACCAGACCGTCCAGTGCCTCGGGCATGCCCAGGACCTCGGCGGTTCCGTCCACCTGTACCCAGGCACCGCCGAAGTCGTCGGAGAGCACACACACCGACACCTCCGGGCGCCGCTCGGCGTTCTTGCTCTTGGCCCGTCCCGGGTAGGAGGAGATCAGGATGCGTCCCTGGTCGTCCACCCCGCCGGTCACGGGGGACAGTTGCGGGCGCCCGTCGGTCCGGCTGGTGCTCAGCAGCAGGTGATGGCGCGGCCGGATGAAGTCCAGCAACGCTGCGCGGTCGACCGTACGGTTGGTGGCGATGCTTCGGGGCATGCTGTCGACCATAGACGGGCGCCGGCGGCCCGAGCGACTCCACTAGGCTCCCGCTATGAGCGCCTCCCTGATCCTGCTGCGCCACGGCGAGAGCACCTGGAACGCGAAGAACCTGTTCACCGGCTGGGTCGACGTCGATCTCAACGAGAAGGGCGAGACCGAGGCTCATCGGGGCGGGGAGCTACTGGTCGAGTCCGGTCTGTACCCCGACGTGGTGCACACCTCGCTGCTGCGCCGGGCCATCCGGACTGCGGAGATCTCACTCAACGTGGCCGACCGGCACTGGATCGAGACCAAGCGCTCATGGCGGCTCAACGAGCGGCACTACGGCGCCCTGCAGGGCAAGGACAAGGCGGCCACGTTGGCCGAGTACGGCGAGGAACAATTCATGATCTGGCGCCGCTCGTACGACACGCCGCCGCCACCCATCGACAACGCCGACCAGTACGCCAACTTCAACGACCCCCGCTACGCCGGTCTGCCCACCGAGGCTCGACCGCGCACGGAGTGCCTCAAGGACGTGCTCATCCGGGCGCTGCCGTACTGGTACGACGAGATCGTCCCCGACCTGCGCGCGGGGCGCGTGACTCTGGTCGCCGCCCACGGCAACTCGCTTCGGGCCATCGTGAAGCACCTGGACAAGATTTCGGACTCCGACGTGGTCTCCCTCAACATCCCCACCGGCATCCCGCTGCTGTACGAGTTGGACGACGATCTGAAGCCGATCTCTTCCGGTGGCCGCTATCTCGACCCGGAAGCCGCGCAGGCCTCGATCGAGGCGGTCAAGAACCAGGGCCGGAAGTAGGTAGTGCCCTCGGTAGCGCGTCGCTCCGCGGACGCTCAGGGCTGGGGCCAGAAGTCGGCCTCGGGGAACTCGCCGGTGACGACGTAGATGATTCGCCGACCCATCGAGGCGGCGTGGTCGGCGATCCGCTCGTAGTAGCGGCCGAGCAGGGCTACGTCGACGGCGGCTTCCACCCCGTAGGCCCAATCGTCGCTCAGCATCACCCGGAACTGGCTCTTGCGGAGCTCGTCCATCTCTTCGTCGCGGGCCCGGAGCTCCTGGGCCGATTCGATGTTGCGGTTGTTCAGGGTCTGTCCGGCGGTGACGACCATCTTCTCCGCCACGTCCCCCATCCGGACGAAGTTGAGCCGCAGCGCCTCGGGCACTGCGATGTCGGGGTACCGCAACCGAGCGATCTTGGCCACGTGCGCGGCCAGATCGCCCATTCGCTCCAGCTCGGTGACCATCCGCAGGGTGGCGACCAGGGTCCGCAGCTCGCCGGCCACCGGAGCTTGCCGGGCCAGCAGGCTGAAGGCCCGGGCTTCGATGTCGGCCTGCATCTCGTCGAGCTTGAGGTCCTGAGTGATGACCTGCTCGGCCAGGTGGATCTCCGCCTCGAGTAGAGCGGTCGTGCTGCTGCGGACGGCCGCCGAGACGGCCTGGCACATCTGCACCAGATCGGCCAGGATGTCGTCGAGCTGCTCCCGATAGGAGTCGCGCATGCCTCGTTCCACCTCACAAGTTGAGTCTCAGTAGTTTCAACCCTAAGCCCGACCACTACCCCGAGGAGAGGGTGATGTGAACGCCCGGTGAACAGCAGCGGAACGCTGAGCCGTCGGCCTGCGTGCGCGGTCGGTTCCGGGCGGCAGAAAGCGGCTGAGACTCTACTATCGCTGGTGTGAACCTGGCTGGTCTTGCGGTCCTCGCCGGGCTGCTGGGCATGGTCATCGGCTTCGTCGTGGCCTGGTCGCTGTTCCGGCGACAGGCTCCCGCCGACCCGGACATGGCGACCGTGCCCAACGCGCCCACCGTTCCGGACGGACTCTCTGACGTGCTGAACGCCCTCCGGGCGGCCGGAGCCGTGATCGGCCCGCACGACGAGGTGCTGCAGTCCACTCCGCTCGCCCAAACCCTGGGCGTGGTGCGCGGGAGCCGAGTGGCGGTGGCGCCGATCCTCGAGCTGGTCCGACAGGTCCGGCGCGAGCAACGCGGCCAGATCAGCGACCTGGAGCTTCCGCGTCCGGGCACCGCGAACGCGTACTTCCACGTCCGGGTTGTTCCGCTGCCCGATCAGCAGGTGCTGTTGCTGGCCGAGGACGAGACCGCGGCCCGCCGGATCGAGCAGACCCGCCGCGACTTCGTGGCCAACGTCAGCCACGAGCTCAAGACGCCGATCGGGGCGCTGTCGCTGCTCGCGGAGGCAGTCGAGGAGGCGGCCGACGACCCCCCGGCCGTCCGCCGATTCTCGGCGCGGATGGGGATCGAGTCCGCCCGGCTCACGGACCTGATCTCCCAGATCATCGATCTCTCCCGGCTGCAGGCCGACAACCCGTTGACCACCCCGGAGCTGGTCGAGATCGACGACGTATTGACCGATGCCGTCGATCGCTGCCGGGTGGATGCCGAAAGGCACGGCGTCGCGCTGACCATCGCCGGAGCCCAGGGCTGCCACGTGGTCGGCAACCTGCGGCAGCTCAGCATCGCGGTGGGCAACCTGGTGGAGAACGCTGTCGTCTACTCCGATCCCGATACCCGCGTGGTGGTCGCGGCGCATCGGCAGGTGCGTAGCGACGACGACTACGTCGAGATCACCGTGTCCGACAACGGCATCGGCATCCCGGAGCGGGAGCAGGCCCGCATCTTCGAGCGGTTCTATCGGGTGGACTATGCGCGGAGCCGCGCCAACGGCGGGACCGGGCTGGGTCTGGCCATCGTCAAGCACATCGCGGCCTCGCACAACGGCGAGGTGAGCGTTTGGAGCCAGCCAGGGCACGGTTCCACGTTCACCATCAGCCTGCCCGCTCACCAGCCGGTCGCCTCGCTCCCAGTCGACGGCGAGCTGAACAGCGGGCTCGAAACCCAGCCCGACAGCGCGACCCAGAGCTCGACCCAGAACCCAACCGAGAGCGGGCCCGTGCGGGAGGAACCTGTACGGCTGCAGCCCCGAAACTCGACGGCAGGAGTGGAGAAGTGACTCGAGCCCAATATCGCGCTCCGCGCTCCGCGATCAGGAGGTTGCTCCGCTCATGGGCGTATCGCCCGGTATCGCTCGTCACTCCCGAAAGGCTCCGCCCATGACCCGAGTGCTGGTCGTCGAGGACGAGGTTTCGTACCGCGAAGCGCTGGCGTACATGTTGCGCAAGGAGGGCTTCGACGTGCTCGAGGCCGCCGATGGGGCGGCGGGACTGGCCGAGTACGACCGTGCGGGCGCCGACATCGTGTTGCTGGATCTGATGATGCCCGGGATGCCCGGCACGGAGGTCTGTCGGCAGCTTCGCCAGCGGGGTCCGGTGCCCGTGATCATGGTGACCGCCCGGGATTCGGAGATTGACAAGGTCGTCGGGCTGGAACTGGGTGCCGACGACTACGTGACCAAGCCGTTCAGCCAGCGGGAGCTGGTGGCCCGGATCCGGGCCATGCTGCGCCGTGGCCAAGACGTCGAGCTGCTGCCCGATATCGTGGAAGCGGCCGGGGTGCGGATGGACGTCGAGCGCCACGAGGTGTCGGTGAACGGAGAACGGATCAGACTGGCGCTCAAGGAGTTCGAGCTGCTCGAGATGCTGCTCCGCAACACGGGCCGGGTGATGACCCGCGGCCAGCTGATCGACCGGATCTGGGGAGCGGATTACGTGGGCGACACCAAGACCCTCGACGTCCACGTCAAGCGGCTCCGAACCAAGATCGAGACCGACCCGGCCAATCCGAAATTCCTGGTGACCGTCCGCGGCTTGGGTTACAAGTTCGAAGCCTGATTCTCCGCTCGCTACGGAATCCACTCCTGACGCCGGCCGTCGTCCTCCTCGGCGACGGAAAAGCGTTGTCGCCTCGATCGTCCTCCGTCCGGCGCCGCGGATCCCTCCACTCGCTCGGGCCCTTCGCAGGCTCGGGGCGTCGTCGGTTGCCGTTAAGGTGGCCGCGTGACTGGTGAGATCACGGTGTTCTCCGGGTCGGCGCACCCGGAGTTTGCGGCCGAGATGTGCTCGACCCTGGGGGTGGAGTTGTCCCATGCTCGCA
>CAVVTA010000005.1:0-141213 GCA_963751045.1 uncultured Actinomycetota bacterium | reverse complement strand
GGAGTTCGAGCTCAGGATCGGTCGCAGCACGACGGGCCTCGGAAAGGTCACGACGCGCCCTTCCGGACGAGCAAGCCGCGCGCCGCAGTCGGAGAGAATGGTCCGGTGGCAGTCACCTCGCTCCCGCTCATCAGCCAGCTGACGATCCGAGACGCGGTCGACGCCGGATCGTATGCCCGCGGCAAGGAGTACCACCGCCTCGGCCGGGTGAAGCGGCTCGAGTGGCGCCCTGACCAGAAGCGGCTGGTCGGTACTGTGCGCGGCAGCCAAAGCGAGCCGTACGCAACATCCGTCTGGCTGACCGAGGACGTATCGGACAGTGAGGTGTCCGCGTCCTCCTGCAGCTGCCCGATCGGTGGTCACTGCAAGCACGTAGTGGCGAGCCTGCTCGCTTACCACGAGCGAGCGGTCGCCGATCCGCTGCCTGGCCTCCCCGACCCGCCGACCCGGGCGCCGGCCAACCGGTCGCCGGCACCGCGGCCCAGCCCTTCGCGGCCGAAACCGCCGCCCCTCCCGGCCTGGAAAACCGCACTAGGCGCGTTGACCCGCGGCGTCGACGGCCCACAGAGCAGCACCCCGCCAGCACGCAGCAGCTACACGCCGCTCGGCCTGCAGTTTCGCGTCGACGGCCTGAAGCAGGCTACTGAGGCGGGCTCGCGATCGGGGTCGGTCACACCGGTCAGGCTCCTGGCCCGGCCGGTGCAGCAGGGAGCCGGGGGCGGATGGTCCGGTGGGTACACGGTCGGGTGGACTCCGGGACGCTACGGACACTCGTCGTTCGATCCGCGATTCACCGAGTGGCTGAGCGAGCTGGGCTCCTTGTGGGCCAGCCGAACTGGGTACGGCTATGGCTACGGCAGCCCCGAGTGGCGTGCGCTGGACGACTTCGCGCCCTCCGCGCTTTGGCTGCTGCTGGCCGAGGGCGCGCGGCTGGAGGTGCCGTTACTCGGCAGCGCCGCTCGCGACACCGTCGTGCTGGCGTCGCGCGCCGACCTCGCCCTGGAGGCCACGGCTAACGGTGACGGCGGGATTCGGCTCCGGCGGCGCCTCGCGTTCGACGATGTGCCGATCACGTACGACGTGCTGGGAACGGTCGGCGCTAGCGGGCTGTTCGCGCTGCGGTTGATCGGCAAGGCACGTCACCTCGACCTCGGACCGACGGGGCGCCGGCTGTCCGATGACGATCGGGCACTGACCGGCTTCCGCGACGCGACCGTCCCGGGAGCGGAGGTGCCGGACTTCCTGGAGTCGGCCTACCCGACCTTGCGACGCCGAGTGCACCTCCGCTGCTTTGACGGAAGCGTGACGCTGCCCGAGCCACCGCCGCCTCGACTGGTGCTGACGATCGCCTCGCCGCAGCCCAGCACGCTCCACCTGGGCTGGGCGTGGGCGTACGGCACCACCCGCTGTCCGCTGCACCCCGCCACGGAGGCGCTCCGCGACCCGGAGGCGGAGGCGGCAGTGTGGCGGCGGGTCGAGGAGCCGTTGGGTGGCGGATTCCGCCTCCAGGAGCGGACGGAGCTCACCGGTGCGGCGGCGATCCGGTTCGCGCAGGATCTGCTCCCGATGCTGGAGGCGTCCGACGAGGTGATCGTCGAGGCGGCTGAGCTGCCCACGTACCGGGAGATCGAGGACATCCCACTGGTCACCGTCGGGGCGAGCGAGAGCGACGATCCGGACTGGTTCGACCTCGCTATCCGGGTCAGCGTCGAGGGCCGGGAGGTGCCGTTCGCGCCCCTGTTCGCCGCTCTCGCCCGGGGCGAGGAATACCTGGTACTGGACGACGGCCGTTACCTGCGTACCGACCTGGCGGTCCTCGACCGCCTGCGTGAGCTGATCGAGGAGGCCCGCCGACTGGAGGACAGGCCGGGTCCGCTTCGGCTGAACCGCTACGCCGCCAGCCTCTGGGGCGACTTCGAGGAGCTCGCCGACGTGGTCGAGCAGGCGGATCGCTGGCGGGAGTCCGTCGGTAGGCTGGCCGCGCTCGCCCGGGAGGGCGCCGCTCCGGTGCCAGAGGAGGTGCCGGAGACGGTGACGGCCGAGCTGCGGCCGTACCAGAAGGAGGCGTTCGACTGGCTGGCCTTCCTGCACCGCCACAGTCTTGGCGGCATCCTCGCCGACGACATGGGGCTGGGCAAGACCCTCGAGGTGCTGACCCTGCTCGAGCACGTCCGGTCGGCGCAGCCCGATGAGCGCGGCGCACCGTTCCTGGTGGTGGGGCCGGCGTCGGTCATCGGCAACTGGGGACTGGAGGCGCGGCGGTTCACCCCGGACCTGCACGTCGTGGTGCTGTCCAGCACGCTGGGCCGGCTCGGTGTCCCGATCGAGCAGATGGTCGGAGAGGTGGACGTCGTCGTGACCTCGTACGCCATCTTCCGGCTCGACTTCGAGCAGTTCGCGGCGGTCGAGTGGGCAGGGCTGATCCTGGACGAGGCGCAGTTCCTGAAGAACCCGAAGACCCGCGCCAACGAGTGTGCCCGGCTGCTGAAGGCGCCGTTCAAGCTGGCGGTTACCGGCACGCCGATGGAGAACAACTTGATGGAGCTGTGGGCAATGCTCGCCGTCGTCGCTCCCGGTCTGTACGGGTCGGCCACCCGGTTCCGCGAGGACTACGTCAAGACGGTCACCGATGGGCTGCGGTCCCGGCAGTCGATCCGGCAGGCGGACGCGCACCTCCAGGGGTACGGCGACGACGATCGCCAAGCGGACCTGGCGGCGGCGGGGTTCGGCGAGGCGGCGCTCGCCCGGCTGCGCCGACGGATCCGCCCGATCCTGCTGCGACGGACCAAGGAGCAGGTGGCTCCCGACCTGCCGGACCGCATCCAGCAGGAACTGCGCGTCGAGCTGGCACCGAAGCACCGGCGCGCGTACGACCTGATGCTGCAGCGGGAGCGGCAACGGGTGCTCCGGCTGCTCGACGAGGACTACGAGGGCAACCGGTTTACCATCTTCCGCTCGCTCACCTTGCTGCGACGGGCCGCGCTGGACATCTCCCTGACCGACCCCGAGCGGTACGCCGGGGTGCCTTCGGCGAAGCTTGACCTGCTGTTCGAGCAGATGGCGGAGGTCACCGCCACCGGGCATCGGGCGCTGGTGTTCAGCCAGTTCACGACCTTCCTGCGCAAGATCGCCGAACGGGCCGACCGGGAGGGGATCGGCTACGAGTACCTGGACGGCGCCACGCGACGGCGGGCCGCGGTCGTCGAGCGGTTCAAGACCGGCGACGCCCCGCTGTTCTTGATCAGCTTGAAGGCCGGCGGGTTCGGGCTCAATCTGACCGAGGCCGACTACGTGTTCATGATGGACCCGTGGTGGAACCCGGCAAGTGAGAATCAGGCCATCGACCGCACCCACCGGATCGGTCAGACCCACAACGTGATGGTTCACCGGCTGGTTTCGGCGAACACCATCGAGGACAAGGTGATGGCGCTGAAGGCTCGCAAGGCTCAGTTGTTCGACGCGGTGCTCAGCGACGACGAGGGCAGCTTCTCCGGCAGCCTCGGCCCCGACGATATCCGCGGGCTGTTCGAGGCCAGCTAGCCAACAACGAGGACCAGCTCGGCCAGTGAGGCTTCGTTTCTGACCGCCGAGTCCGACGCACGTATCCGAGCAGCCCTCTACGGACGGCACCATGGTCATCTCGACCCCCAGCCCGAGTCCGTCGCCGTCCTGGCTGAGATCTTCGGGAACCCGGCCGACCTTCCCTGGGTTGGCACGCCGGACACCGGTGCTCGTCATTTAGAGCGTGGTGAAGGGCAACATCTTGGCGGCGCCGCGAACATCTCTTTCGATGCCCGCAGGGATGGGAGGTGTCCCGTAAGAGTGGTTTGGTGAGGTGTACCAGTGGCGGGGGGCTATCCGGGAAAGGTGCAAGCCAGACTCATCCAGGCTCTATCACCTGCGATGATGCATGGAACCGAGTCATGCAGGTCCGGTACAGTCGCCGTCCTCCGCTCCCCGTCCCATGGCATGCTGGCCGAATCACCGTGGGGACCTTGATCATCGGCGTCGTCTCAGTTCTCGGCTCAGTTGGGATCGTTCGCTGACGTTCGCCTGCGACCGATCGTCGCCGATTCACGCGGGGATGGACCGTGGGGGACGGTTGCGAATGAGCCAGTGCGGACTTGGAAAGCGGGTTGGGTGCAAGCCCTCGCGGGTTCGAATCCCGCATCCTCCGCTCTCTGACCAGCGGAAGTGTTGAGCGGCCGGGTCCGGTGATGCTCGAGGGCTACGACGCCGGCGTCTCCCTTCGCACCGTGCCTGACCCGGACTCCGACGCAACCCATACCGTCATCGCCAACTGGACCGACGGCGCCTGGCCCCTGACCCGAGCACGCGACCGCGACCTCCTCGGGTGGTAAGCGAGACAAGAACGCCATCGAGGCGGGCACCTAGTGCCCGGCGTTGATCCAGCCCTCGCCGCACGGGCCGCCTTCGGCCGACCCGGGAATCTCGACCTCGTCTCCGCCAGCGGTGATCAGCGGTAGGTAGAACGTGGCCACCTCGACACTGGCCTGCGGGATGTAGTGGAAGATCAGCGAGCGGCGGAAGCGGTCGGCACTGACGTTCGGTCCGGACCCGTGAACCAGGCTGCCGTGGAAGAAGAGGACGTCGCCCGCCTTCATCTCGGATTGCACCCGGGCCTGATCCCTCGGGACCGGAACTGTGGCCCCGGTGAACGACTCCGTGGGGTCGGCGTCTTCCGGACACAGGATCTGGATCCGGTGTGAGCCCGGGAGCACAATGAGCCCGCCGTTGCCTGCGTCGCAGTCGTCAACTGCGATCCAGGCCGCCAGACAGGTCTCGGGGTGAGCCTGGAGGAAGAGATTGTCCTGGTGCAGCGCCTGTCCGCGGGCGGTGGGCGGCTTGAAGTAGAACATCGACTGAGCGCCGTAGGCGGGGCCGATCAGCTCGGTGACCACGTTGAGCAGCCGTCGGTCCATCATCAGCCGACGGGCGAGGCGACCGGCTTCCACCTCCGGGTGCCGATGCGGGTGCACGAACCGCGGGTAGCGGCTGAGGATGTCATCGGCGGGCAGATTGTCGTCGAAGCCCAAGGAGCGATCGGTCTCGACATGGTCGGTGAAAACTCGGCGGACTGCTTCGATCTCGGGCGGCGAGATCAGCTGACGTACCAGGATCACCCCGTCCGCGGCGTACCGCGCAGCCGCATCAGCCGGTTCGGCGACAAGTTGGCTCATGCGACCCAGCTTGCCTGGCGATCCCCTTGCCTGACCATGGGAATGAGCGGCAACTCCATGGGAGATCCTGCTATCCGCAGCTTTCCCTTGGTTTCCGACCGCTCTCCGGCGCCCGCCAGCTCGCAGCCGTCGATCATCCACTGCTACGGCATAGAATCAGCCTTTCCGACTAAGAGATCGTGCTATGGATCGGCTGGAGTCGTTCGCGCCCACGGTGCACCGCATCCTCGCCGGGGCCTTCACGGGGGACCGTGAGTACGCCGTCCTGCGACGCCGGGGCACCACCGACTGGCTGCTGATCAACACCGTTGCCGGACATGGCCGGTTCGGCCCGGCCGCCGGGAAGTTCCTCACCACCAGTACGGGGGACTTGGTGCTCATTCGCGCAGGCACCCGGCATGACTACGGCACGGCACCCGGCCACCCGCGCTGGGGCCTGCAGTTCGCCCACTTCCACCCACGGCCGGACTGGCTGGCGCTGCTTGACTGGCCCGAACCGGTAGCGGGCGTACGGCTCCTCCGCACCAGCGGCGAGGCTCACCGGCGCGTCACCGAGTCCTTCGAACGATCGGTGACCATGAGCAGGAGCGGGCTAGCTCATGCCGAGCACTTCAGCCTCAACGCGTTCGAGGCAACCTTGTTGTGGGCGGACATGTTCCGGCCCGAACCCGGACACCTCGACCCCAGGTTGGCCGCTGTGCTCGAAGCCGTCAGCTCCAGACTCGCGGAACCACTCAGCACGGCGGCACTCGCCCGGACGGCCGGTCTGTCTACGTCGCGGCTGACACACCTGTTCGTGGCCCAGCTGGGCACACCGCCGATGCGCTTCGTGGAACAGCAACGCATGCGGGTCGCCCAGCAGCTCCTCGACATGTCCTCTGGTCCCGTGGCCGCGATCGCTCGAGCGGTGGGCTATGCAGACCCGCTCTACTTCTCCGCCCGCTTCAAACGCTTCTGCGGGCAGTCGCCCACCGCCTACCGGAACCGCTGAGCCTTGGGCCGTCGCACGCCCCCGGAGCCATCCGGTGAGACCATCGTGGCGATGACTCTCACCGACCTGAATCTCACCGATCTGATTCCCGCCGAGCCCGACGCCGACGCGATCTTCGACGCGTTCACGGGCTGGGCGGGAGACCAGGGGCTGAGCCTGTACCCGACGCAGACCGAGGCGCTGATCGAGCTGGTTTCGGGCTCGAACGTGATCTTGTCCACCCCGACCGGTTCGGGCAAGAGCCTGGTGGCCACGGGCGCGGAGTTCGCCGCGCTGGCGGGAGGCGGCCGCACGTTCTACACCGCGCCGATCAAGGCCCTGGTGTCGGAGAAGTTCTTCGCCGCGACCGAGATCTTCGGCACCGAGCAGGTCGGCATGATCACCGGCGACGCCACCGTCAACTCACCCGCCAAGATCATCTGCTGTACGGCCGAGATCCTGGCCAACCTGGCCCTGCGCGACGGCGCGGACGCCGACGTGGCCTGCGTGGTGATGGACGAGTTCCACTACTACGCCGACCCCGACCGCGGCTGGGCCTGGCAGGTCCCGATGCTCGAGCTGCCCCGGGCGCAGTTCCTGCTGATGTCGGCCACGCTGGGCGACGTCACCCGCTTCACCGACGACCTGACCCGGCGGACGGGACGGCCGACCGCCGTGGTCAGCTCGGCCGAGCGCCCGGTCCCGCTGCACTACGAGTACGTCACCACGACCCTGCTGGAGACCATCGAGGAGCGCCTCGCCACCCACCAGGCGCCGATCTACGTGGTGCACGGCAGCCGCGCGGCGGCCATCGAACAGGCCCAGGCGCTGAACAGCCTGCGGGTCTGCACCCGGGAGGAGAAGGACCTGATCGCCGAACTGATCGGCAACTTCCGGTTCAGCGCCGGCTTCGGCAAGACCCTGTCGCGGCTGGTGCGCAACGGGATCGGGGTGCATCACGCGGGCCTGCTGCCGAAGTACCGCCGCCTGGTCGAGCTGCTGGCCCAGGCCGGGCTGCTCAAGATCATCTGCGGCACCGACACCCTCGGCGTGGGCATCAACGTCCCCATCCGTACGGTGCTGCTCACCTCGCTCAGCAAGTACGACGGGATCCGGCCCCGGCTGCTGACTGCCCGGGAGTTCCATCAGATCGGCGGCCGGGCCGGGCGGGCCGGCTTCGACGCGGCCGGCACGGTCACGGTCCAGGCGCCGGACCACGTCGTGGCCAACCAGAAGGCCTTGGCGAAGGCCGGCGACGACCCGAAGAAACGCCGCAAGGTGGTTCGCAAGAAGCCGCCGGAGGGCACGATCGGCTACGGCGAACCGACGTACGAGCGTTTGGTCCACGCCGAACCCGAACCGCTGCAGTCCTCGTTCCGGGTCAGCCACTCCATGCTGCTGAACGTGATCAACCGGTCCGGCGACTGCTACGCCTCGATGCGGCACCTGCTGACCGAGAACGACGAACCGCCGGCGCGGCGGCGGACCCACATCCACCAGGCGCTGGCCATCTACCGCGGGCTGCTCAGCTCCGGGGTGGTCGAGCAGCTGCCCGAACCGGACGCGCTCGGTCGGACCGCCCGGTTGACCGTCGAGCTGCAGCCCGAGTTCGCGCTCAATCAACCCCTGTCGCCGTTCGCCCTGGCCGCGGTGGACCTGCTGGACCGGGATTCGGAGACGTACGCGCTGGACCTCGTCTCGGTGATCGAGTCCACTCTGGAGGACCCGCGCCCGGTGTTGTCCGCCCAGCGCGCCAAGGCCCGGGGCGAGGCGGTCGCGGCGATGAAGTCCGACGGGATCGAGTACGAGGAGCGGATGGTCCTGCTGGAGGAGATCACCTATCCGCAGCCGCTGGCCGAGCTCCTCCGGGTCGCGTACGCGGCGTTCGCGAAGTCCCACCCGTGGGTGCTGGACCACGAGCTGGCGCCGAAGTCGGTGGCCCGGGAGCTGTCCGAGCGCTCGATGACCTTCACCGAGTACATCAGCTTCTACCAGCTGGCGCGGGCGGAAGGCATCGTGCTGCGGTATCTCGCCGACGCGTACAAGGCGCTTCGCCAGACCGTGCCGGAGGACGCCCGGACCGACGAGGTGGTCGATCTGATCGCGTGGCTGGGCGAGCTCGTCCGCCAGGTCGATTCCAGCCTGCTCGAGGAGTGGGAGCGGCTGCGCAATCCCGAGGCGCCGGAGCCCGCCGAGGTCGCCGCGGCCTTGGACGACCGGACGCCGCCGGTCACGACGAACCTGCGGGCCTTCCGGGTGCTGGTCCGCAACGCGCTGTTCCGCCGCGTCGAGCTGGCTGCGCGTCGGAACTGGTACGAGCTGGGCGAGCTGGACTCCGCGTCCGGTTGGTCGGCCGGGGAGTGGCAGGACGCCCTGCAGCCCTACTTCGCCGAGCACGCCAGCCTGCAGACCGGAGCTGCCGCGAGGAGTCCGGATCTGCTGATCATCGACGAGCACCCTGGGGACGCACCGGCCGGGGAGCGCGTCTGGACGGTCCGGCAGATCCTCGACGATCCGGCCGGCGATCACGACTGGAGCATCACCGCCCGGATCGACCTGGCCCGCAGCGACGCCGAGGGCAGCGCGGTGGTCCAGGTCGTCGAGGTCGGTCAGCTCGGTGGCTGGTGAGCCTCGAGGCCTGACCTCATGGACTGATGTTGCGTCCGGAGACCGACGCGTCCATATCCACGGAACCACTGTGGGTGGAATGTGGAGGTCCCGTGGCTGTCGGTCGCGCAACGCGGTCGGCAGGGTTGTGCCCATGAGCAACACCGCACCTGCTGCCACCGAGCGGCTCACCGATGTTCGTGACATGTACGTCGTCCATCGCGTCTTCCGGCGCGAGTTCGTCCTGATTCCGAAGCTGGTTCGCCAGGTCGCCGCGGGTGACACGGCCCGAGCGGGGGTGGTGGCCGGGCATGCGCGGCTGGTCCTGGCCGGTCTGGACATGCACCACACCGGCGAGGATCTCCTGCTGTGGCCGAAGCTGCTCGATCGGGATCGTCCCGACGCCGAGCTCGTCCACCGGATGGAGGCGCAGCACCACCGGGTGGAGGAGTTGATCGCCCGGCTCGGCGAGTCCCTGACCAGGTGGGAGGCCGAGGCCCGGCCGGCCGTGCGAGAGGAAGTGGCCGCGACCTTCGACGAGTTCCGGGTCGCGCTGTTCGAGCACCTCGATGACGAGGAGCGTCACATCCTCCCGATCGCCGCCCGACTCATCACCCAGGAGGAGTGGAACAGTCTCGGCGAGCACGGGATGAAGAAGGTGAAACAGTCCGAGCTGCCGATCCTGTTCGGCGCGATGTTGGAGGAGGCGCAACCCGACGAGCGGTCGATGATGTTGGCGCTCGTGCCGGTACCCGTACGCCTGCTGCTGCGCACCGTGTTCGCCTGGCAGTACCGGCGCTACATCAAGCGGGTACGGACGCCCTGATCGTTCGGGCCAGGTCGGCCACCTCGTCGGGCGACAGCAATCGACCGGACTCCTGGGCCCGCCGCCACGCCGCGGGGGTCAGCTGATCGCGGACGACGACCAGCCAGTGCTCGGCGCCTTCCCGGCTGGGCGGGAACGAGACGGGCAGAGATGATGCTTCGGCCGTCGCCTCCCCCGCCGCGAACAACGTCGCGGCGAGTTCCGGCAGCGAGCGGCGCGCTGCCAGCACGGCCAGCGCCGGGAGGGTGTAGACCAGCGCCCAGGTCGTCCCGACGTCGGCGGCCACCTCGGCCGCCTCCGTCAATTGGTCCAGGGCTAGATCATCGGCGCCGGTCACCTCGGCGACGACCGCCTGCATGTTCAACACCACGGCGAGGGTGAACGGGAGACCGACCTCACGGGCGATCTCCTCGGCCTCGGCCAGGTAGGCGGCACTCGCCGGAACCGAACCGGCGCGGAACGCCCGTTGAGCCTGGGCGAACCTGACCTGGGCGAGGGCGAACGCGTCGCCCCTTTCCTCGGCCCGGCGGCCGGCCTCGGCCAGCGGCTCGTCCGCCGCATCCAGATCGCCGGCGAAGACAGCCGCCGCGCCCGACAGCATCAAGGCGTCGGTGAGCACCGGCTCGAGATCTCCGGCCGACCGGGCCGCGTCCACCGCGGCCGTCGCCGCCGAGCGGGTACCGGCGATGTCACCACCGGCGTACCGGAGCCCGGCCAACGCCACCTGCACCGCCGCCCGGGCAGGGGCCGCCAGGTCCCCGGAGCTCGGATCGGAAACCACCTGCTCCATCGAGCGAAGACCTTCGGTCACGTAGCCTCGCAACGCCCAGTAGAGCCAGACATCGCCGCCCAATCGGGCCAGCCGATCGAGGTCAGCACGCTCGCGCAGGGTGGCCATCGCCGTCCGGAGGTTGTCCTGTTCCCGTTCCAGGCGGCGCACCCACGCGGCCTGCTCTCCGCCACGCAGCTCCATCCGAGCGGCAGCTGCGAGGTCGCACACGTGGTCGGCGTGCCGATCACGTACCGGCTCGGCCTCACCGGCGTCCCGCAGTCGACCGGCGGCGTATTGCCGGACGGGCTCCAGCATCCGGTAGCGCGCCTCCGGCGCCTGCTCGGGCAGCACCAGAGACTGCTCGACGAGGCCGGCCAGGGCCGACAAGACGTCGACGTCTTCACCGGAGATCTGCTCGGCCGCGTCCAGGGTGAAACCCCCGGCGAACACGGAGAGCCGGCGCAACAGTCGCTGCTCATCCCGGGTCAGCAGGTCGTGGCTCCAGTCCAGGGTCGCGGCCATCGTGCGCTGGCGCTCGGGTAGATCCCGGCGCCGGGCCAGGCCGAGGGAGCTGGTGAGCCGGTCCCGCAGCGCCGCGGGCGGCAGCAGCTGGGCGTGCGCCGCGGCCAGCTCCAGGGCCAACGGCAGCCCGTCGAGGCGTTGGCAGATGGCGGCGATCGCCGGCGCGGTGTCCTTGTCGAGCCGAAGGCGCGGTGCGACGGCCAGGGCGCGGGTCAGGAAGACCTGCGCAGCCGGGGAGGCGGCGACGGCCGCGAGGTCGGGCCCAGCGGGAACGGACAGCGGGGCCAACGGGAAGTCCTGCTCGGCCGCGATGCGCAGAAGGGCCCGGCTGGTCGCCAGCACCACGAGACCGGGACACCGCGCCAGCAGGGTCGCCAGTGCCGGTGCCGCAGTCAGCAGGTGTTCCAGGTTGTCCAGCACCACGAGCTGGCGGCGGTCGGCCACCAGCCGGACCACCGCCTCCAGCGGGTCCGATCGCCCCACTTGCGCCAGGCCCAGGGAACGACCGATGGTCGGCAGGACCAGGGCCGGGTCCAGGACGGGGGCGAGTTCGATCACGGTGACCGACCCCGCGAAGTCCTCGGCCAGCTCAGCCCCCGCCGCCAGGGCGAGCCGGGTCTTTCCCACGCCGCCGGGTCCGGTGATGGTGAGCAGTCGGGTGCGACCAGAGCGCAGGAGGTCGATCACCTCATTCAGCTCCTCTTGCCGCCCGAGCATGGCCGTGGCCGGCGCAGGTGCTCCGGCCGCCGGCGGCGAGTCGCCCGGGGTGGTGGATCGGTGGGCGGCCTGAACCAACAGGGCTCGCTCGGTGTCGTCGAGCTGCAGGGCGTCCGCGAGCGAGCGGACCGTGTGCGGATGCGGCCATCGCCGTTCGCCGCGCTCCAGCGCACCCACGGCTTTGACGGTCAGTCCGGCCCGATCGGCCAGCTCCTCCTGCGTGAGGGCCGCCGCTTCGCGGCACCTGCGCAGACGTGCGCCGAACTCGGACCTGGCGGTCATCGAGGTCGGCATGTGGGGAAGCATGGTCCAGTTCGTCGGAATGTCAACCGGGGCGCACGGGCGCTCCGCGCGTCGATCCATCGAATGCACGTTCGAAAGTGTCAGTGGGCTCTCGTAGGGTTCCGGTATGGCAGTGCTACGGGTGGTCGAGCCGGCGGACACGGTTCCGCCCGACCGTGCTGGCCGAGTGCAGCGCCGCCGTGGCCCAGGCCCGGGCGGCGGTTCCCGGCCAGGTCAGCGACGCGGCCCGGATCGACCGGATCGCCCGGCTGGAGAAGCTGCGGGCCGCGGCCGCGGCCTGGCAGGCCGCCGAGACCGTCCGCTTCGCCAGTCCCAGCTGCAGGAGCAGCTGGCCGCCGACATCGACCCGAAAAAGATCGGCCGCGGCATCGCCGACCAGATCGCCCTGGCCTGCCACCTGTCCCCGTTCGCCGGCGCCCGCCGCCTCACCACCGCCCGAGCCCGCAAACACGCCTATCAGGCCGACCGGCGGGGATACCTGGCCCGCGGCCGCACCGAAAGGCGACACCGCCGGGTCGGGCTACGCCCCCGCCCCGACACGATGACCTCCTTGACCGGCTACCTGCCGGCCGAGCAGGGGGTCGCCTGCTACGCGGCGCTCCGCCGCCGCACCGACGCCCAAGTCTCCGCCGGGGACAGTCGCAGCCGGGACCGGATCATGGCCGACACGATGGTCGAACTGCTCACCGGCCAGACCCACGCCGGCAATGTCGCTGTCGAAGTTCAGCTGACCATGCCCCTCGACAGCCTCATCGACTCGGCCCAGCCGGCCGTCGCCACCCTCGGCGGCTATGGACCGCTGCCCGCCGACCTGGCCCGCGACCTGGTCACCACCAGCGAAGGCGAGAAGTGGTGGCGGCGTCTGTTCACCACCCCCACCGGACACTCCTACCGAAGCCGGGCGCCCGACCCTCCCTGAGCGTCAGGATTGCCGGGCACCGGCGCCGAGCAGCGTCCCGAGTCGGTCGACCGCTGCCTTCTCGGCCGCGTAGATCTCTCCGAGAATCTCGCTCATGCCGGCCAGGATCGCAGTGATCTCCTCGGCCCCGAACGGCGGCTCCGCGGCGTACCGGTCCCGCAACGCCCAGAGCTCCTTGGCGGCGACAGCGCGGCCGGTCCGGCCGGCGTCCCCCTCCGCGACCGCCCCGGTCACGGCCGCGGTGAGTTCCCGGGCTCGGGCGCACGCCGGGACACTGGTCGGCACGGCCGTCTCGGCGAGGGTGTGCCACCGTTCGGCGATCTCCAACCAGCGCACGGCTTCCTGGCCGAGGCGCGGCTCGTCGAGCAGTGCGGCCGCCTCGGTCAATCCGGCGGCGAACTCGCGCCGCAGGTTACCCCCGGTCATCCCGGCGGGCTCGACCCCTTCCCATACGCTCAACAGCGCCCCGAACAGACCGGCTCCGTCCGCGAACACCCGGGGCCAGGCCTTGGCCGGTCCGGACGCCACCAGCATCCGCGCCCACTTGCGCCAGGCCGGGACGGCGAAGGAGTCCGACCGGCCGCCCAGGTAGCCGACCATGTCCTCGAGGCCGGATCGGACCGCGGCCCTCAGCAGATCACCCCGGATCTCGCCGTCGCGGTTGCGGACGGCGAGCATGGCGTTCCGGTAGCTGCCCACCCGGGCCCGCGCCCGATCGACATCTTCGCGGGCGACGGTCAGCGGGGCCAGGGTCCGATCGTCCAGGTGAATCCGACCGTCCCGCTCGGCGTAGGCGACCACCGGATGGCCGCCGTGCCCGTCGAGCCAGGCGGGCAGCTGCCAGTAGCCGATCAGGTAGCGGTCGGGCCAGACGATGACCGGCTGCCCGGCCCCGAGCTCCCGCCGGAGTTCCGCCGCCGCGCCCACCGCCCCCGACGTACGCGACCAGTCCGCCCGCAACCCGAGGCGGGTGATCACCGCCGAGAGCCGCCGGTCGAAGTAGTGCCCGGAGTTGGCGAACCCGAGGGTGACGATCCGACTGTCGTCGTGCCGGAACTCCCAGAGGATGTAGCCGGCGCCGAGCCCACCGGCGATGAGCAAGATCAACTCTTCCGACAGGGGCCCGTCGGGACCGACCACGCCGGCATTGGCCAGCAGGCTGGCCAGGGCGGCAGCATCGGGATCTGACCCGCCCCGCAAGACCCAGCCGGCGTCGACCACCGGCTCGGACGGCTCGTGGTTTCCACCGGACCCGATCAGCTGGGCCCGCGCGGCGGCGTACCGCTCGCCGGTGGCAGCCATCCGTACCCGGATGCGTGCTTTGAGTTGCTTATGCGACGTCACATCGAAACCTTCCGACCGCAACCCGACGCCCGACTCCACGCCTCAAACGTCGCTGCGACCGTCTCCAGATGCGCACATCGGACTGGCTGTCGTGGAGGCTCCCGAAGTCCCCTTTGCTCCCGCCTCGCCGAGCCGCGTGGAGACTCGGTCAGGGAGTTCGGCGTCGGACCCGCCGTACTCCGAGACTAACCTCCCGAGGACCGCCGTCACCAGTCGCAGGTCGAGCGATTCCTGGCCGCGTCAGCGGGCCGGCGACGGCCTCCCGCTGGCCCCGACGACCGGCGGCGTCGGACGGGGGGTTCTCACAACCGACCAGGGGGCCGGTCGGTCGTCGTCCCGTAGTCGAGATCGCGAGTCTCGGAGCTCAACCGGAGAGCTACCAGTGTGATCACCGCCGCGCCGCTGAGGTAGACGCCGACCCAGACCACACTCCCGCCGGCCGCGGTCCAGAGCGCGACCGCGACGTAGGGAGCTATGGAGGCACCGATGATGCTGGCAAAGTTGTAGCTGAGTCCGGAGCCGGTGTAGCGCACGTCGGTCGGGAAGAGTTCCGGGAGCTGGGCACCCATCGGACCGAAGGTCAGGCCCATCAAGCAGAACCCGATGATCAGCCACGCCATCACACCGACGATGCCGCCCCCGGCCAAGGGGACGAACAGCAAGCCGAACGCAATGATGCCGACGGTCACCACACTCAGCATCGACCGGCGGCCGAAGCGCTCGGCGAGTGGACCGGAGATCAGGGTGAAGACCCCGAAGAAGACGACTCCGATGATCAACATGACCAGGAACGTCGTCCGCGAATACCCGAGTCCAGGGATGAAGGCCTCCGCCACGAACGGCCTGCCGGCAGCCTGCGCGGCCTCGGCAGCATCGGCCGCCGTCCGCGGGGTGGTGCCGTAAGTGAGAGTGAAGGTCGTCATCAGGTAGAAGAGGACATACGTCGCGAGCATGATGAACGTCCCGAGCAACAGCTGCCGCCAGTTCGTACGCAGCACGCGACCGAGCGGGAGCCGCGCCACGCTCTTGGTCTCCAGAACCCGGGCGAAGACCGGGGTCTCGACCAGGCGGAAGCGCACGTAGAGGCCGACGAGAACCAGGATGGCGCTGGCCAGGAACGGCACCCGCCAGCCCCACACGGCGAACGCTTCACGCGGGAGAGTCAGGTTGAGCACAATGAAGACCCCGTTGGCGAGGATGAACCCGATCGGCGCACCCAGCTGAGGGTAGGTCCCGAAGATCGCCCGCTTACCGGCCGGAGCATTCTCCGTGGCCAGCAGGGCCGCACCGCTCCACTCTCCGCCGAGCCCGACGCCCTGGGTGAAGCGGCAGAGCACCAGAAGTGCGGGCGCCAGGACCGCCCATCCCGGGGTGGCCGCGGCCGGGAGCAGGCCGATCACGAAGGTGGCGATGCCCATCGTCAACAGCGAGGCGATCAGTGCGCTCTTGCGTCCGCGGCGATCGCCGATGTGGCCGAACAGCATCGAGCCCAGCGGGCGGCCGAAGAATGCCGCCGCGAAGACGGCCAGCGAACTGAGCAGCGCACTCGCCGGAGCTTGGGAGGGAAAGAACAGCGCGGGGAATACGAGAACCGCGGCCGTCGCGTACACGTAGAAGTCGTAGAACTCGATCGACGTGCCGACGAGGCTGGCGATGACGACCCGGCTCCGTGGGTTCGCCGGCGTGACCGGCCCCGCGGGCGATGCCGACGTCAGACTGGACATGAGTGCTCCTCCACGGGTGCCCGATTCGGGGTTCAACCGTAATCTCGACCGCTGGGCGGTTGTGGGACCATTCGCGCAACACGAGATACCGCCCGCTCAAGGAGACGACGCGATCGTCGTCCGGAGGTTTTCTTCGACGCGGGAATGGCCCACCGGGTCAGTCGGCCGCCTTGTCCGCAAGACCCCAAGCGATTCACCAGCGCTTGCGGAGTGTCTCAGCGATAGCCGAGGATCTGCTCCCGCCGTTCCGCCCAGGCGAACGCGGAGGCCACCGCGTCGGCCAGACTGAGCTCGGCCGTCCAGCCGAGCTGGTCGCGGGCCCGGTCCACGTTGGCGAAGGCCCCGGTGGTGTCGCCGTCGCGGCGCGGCGCCTCGCGGACGGGTACCGGTTGACCGAGCACCTGCTCGACCGCCGCGATCAACTCGCGGACCGTCACGCCCCGGCCGGTGCCCAGATTAAGGATCCGACTGGGCTCACCGGTCTGCTCGAGGACTGAGTCGAAACGCTCCACGGCCGCCACGTGAGCCTGGGCCAGATCCCAGACGTGGATGTAGTCGCGCAGGCCGGTCCCGTCCCGGGTCGGGTAGTCCGTGCCGGTGATCTGGAACGCGTCCCGTCGTCCCTGAGCGGCCAGCACCAGTTGCCCCAGCACGTGAGACGGTTCCCGGAGGTGCATCCCGTACCTGAGCTCCGGGTCGGCACCGATCGGATTGAAGTACCGCAAGATCAACGCCCGGAGGCGGCCCGCGCCTGCCAGATCCTCGAGCATCATCTCCATCATCCGTTTGGTCCGCGCGTACGGGGACTGCGGATCGGTGGGCGAACACTCGGAGACCTCGAGATTCCCCGGATCCGCGGCGGCCGCGTACACCGAAGCCGAGGAGGAGAACACCACTCGGGGCTTGCGTAGCTGCTGCAATTGATCGAACAGCTCCAGGGACTTGGCCACGTTGTCCCGGTAATACTCGTACGGCATCGCCACCGACTCCGTCACCACGATCCTGGCCGCCATGTGGATGGTGCAGTCGAGATCGGGATGCTCCGACACGATGCGGCTGACCAATGCGCGGTCGGCGATGTCCCCCCGGTAGAAGGTGCGGCCCCGGACGAAGGCCTCGGGACCACTCAACAACGAGTCGAGGATCACCGGTGTGTGCCCGCTGAGCTCCAGCGCGACGGCAGTGATCGAACCGATGTAGCCGGCCCCGCCCGTCACCAGCACCTTCATGATCGAACAGTAGGGCAACGGCTCGGACCCTCAGGCACGGAGCTAAGAGCTGGCCGGATGCTCGGCAGAGGAGTTCCGGCGTCGGGCGAAACGCGGTGTCGACCTGAATCGGCAAGAGCGCCGCTCAGGTGCGGTGCCGCCCTGCTCTTCTACCGGTGCGACCTACCGGTACGTGGGCGGATCCAGATGATGGTGCTCACCGCGACCGCATTTGCCGCTGCTGGTCGCGCCGGGCCTACATCGGCTCCAGTCGGGAGCCACGCTGCCCGAGAACACTGCCGCCCCGGAGTGCTGTTCGGGACGGTCTGTCATGACGCCGTTATCGGATCGTTGCGAGCCCCGCGATGGTCACTGATCAACCGACCGACAGTTTGATCACCGTGACGGTTGGGGCGCCGACCGCGAGGATTGAAGATCACCACCGTGATCTGCTCGGGTCCGAGGGGCCGGTGGGAAGGATGATCAGACCGCGGTGTTGTGCATCACCCGGGGTGGAGCACCAAGCTCGCTCGGCCGGCGGGGCGAGCCGCCGCGCACTCGATATCCGGCAAATTTCCTCGCGGTCTTCCCAATCCGGCAGAGCCGGGATTCCGAATGATCAATTGAGAGAAGTTCGTGGTCTGCGGTCACCTCGAAGTCATGGGTGTGAGCGTCGTCGTTTGCCAGAAGTTAATCGTTCGCCAGACGTTAATTTTGTGGAGTGCCAGCGCAACCCCCGTCAGCGTGGCAAGCTGTGCTAGCGGCCAGGGCGGCGGCCTGTTCCGTTGGTGCGCGCGTTGCCAGTACGCAACGTAGCGGGGTATTGGGGAACTCATTCTTGACCTCCAGGGGGAGCTCAGCTTGGCGAGACAGCTCGTCTTGACGACCGATCTGGCTGAAAGTTCAGTCATCGGGGGTGGCGGCTACGCCCGCGCATCCAGCCGCACCGAAATCGCTCTGGCCGAGGTGCTGGCCGGCGTGGTGCAGGTCGACGACGTGCCCGTCGGCAGCCACTTCTTCGACGATCTTGGTGCCGACTCGATGGTGATGGCCCAATTCTGCGCCCGGGTCAGGAAACGAGCCGACCTCCCCTCGGTGTCGATGAAGGACATCTACCAACACCCGACGATCAAAGACCTCGCCGCCACGTTCGCCGAGCCCGCACCGCCCGCCCCCAGCCCCCACGAGCGCCCCCTGGCCGAGGTGCTGGCCGGAATCATGCAGGTCGACGACGTGCCCGTCGGCAGCCACTTCTTCGACGATCTTGGTGCCGACTCGATGGTGATGGCCCAATTCTGCGCCCGGGTCAGGAAACGAGCCGACCTCCCCTCGGTGTCGATGAAGGACATCTACCAACACCCGACGATCAAATCCCTCGCTTCAGCCTTCGCCGAACCCATATCCGCACCGGCTTCGCTCCCGGAAACCGTCCCAGCCCGCAATCTCACCCCACCCGCCCGAAGCGAGGCCGCCGTTCACACACTGACGGAGGCGGCACCACCGGCCAGCACCGGCCAGTATCTGCTCTGCGGGACGCTGCAGTTGTTGATCTTCCTCGGTTACACCACTGCCTTTGTGACTGTCCTGGCCCAGGGCTACCTCTGGGTCGCGGGCGGCACCGGCCTTCTCGACATCTACCTGCGGTCACTCGTCTTCGGCGGCGGGATCTTCGTCGGCCTCTCCGTCCTGCCGATAGCGGCCAAATGGATTCTCATCGGTCGTTGGAGACCCCAACAGATCCGCGTCTGGAGCTTGGGCTATTTCCGTTTCTGGCTCGTCAAGACCCTGATCCGAGCGAACCCCCTGGCTCTGCTCGCGGTCGGTTCGCCACTGTACGTGCTCTATCTGAGGGCTCTTGGCGCTCGAGTCGGGAAAGGAGTCGCCATCTTCTCCACGGCCATCCCGGTGGGCACCGATCTCCTCGCCATCGGTGACGGCACCGTGATCCGCAAAGGCGCATCCCTGAGCTGCTACCGGGCCCGGGCCGGTCTGATCGAGATCGGCTCGGTCACGCTGGGCCGGGAGGTGGTCATCAGCGAGGCAACCGTTCTCGACATCGAGACATCGATGGGCGACAGGGCCCAGCTCGGGCACTCCTCCTCCCTGCACTCCGGGCAGGCGGTGCCGGCCGACGAGCGGTGGCACGGGTCCCCGGCGCGGCGGACCGAGATCGACTATCAATGGGTACCACCCACTCGCTGCGGAGCGCTCCGACGAGTTCTCTACCCGCTCGTGCAGATCCTGGGCGTGGTATTGGTGTCGCTGCCACTGGTGATCGGTGGGGCCGTCGTACTGGTGCAGAACGTCCCGCAGATTCCGGCCCTACTGGACGGGGCGCACCTGTCACCCACCAGCTCGTCGTTCTATCTGGAAGCTCTGGTCTGGTCGCTCACGCTCATGTTCGGGGGGCTTGTCGTCGGTCTGCTGGTGGTGGTCAGCGTTCCGCGCCTGCTCAATCTGGGCATCCGGCCGGGCAAGGTCTACTCCCTGTACGGCGCAACCTACGCAATTCACAATGCGGTCCGGCGATTGACGAACGTCAAGTACTTCACCCACCTGTTCGGTGACAGCTCCTACATCGTCCACTACCTGCGCTACATCGGGTGGAACCTCAACACCGTCGAGCAAACCGGTTCGAACTTCGGCACCATGGTCGGGCACGACAACCCCTACCTGAGCTCGGTGGGTAGCGGCACCATGGTCGCCGACGGCCTGTCCATGAACAACGCCGACTATTCGGCCTCGTCGTTTCGACTGTCTCAGACCACGGTCGGCGCACACAGTTTTCTCGGCAACTATGTCGTCTATCCGTCGCAGGGCAAGACGGGAGAAAACTGCCTCCTCGCGACCAAGGTCATGGTCCCCGTCGACGGGTCGGTCCGGGAAGGTGTCGGCCTGCTCGGCTCGCCCAGCTTCGAAATACCGCGTTCGGTTCAACGTGACACCAGTGTCGACGTCAGCCCGGACGAACGGCGCCGCCGGCTCGCCGCCAAGAACAGACACAACCTCATGACGATGGCCCTGCTGCTGCTGGTGCGGTGGGTGCATCTGTTCGTCCTGACCATGCTGGCCATGATCGTCACGGACGTCTACCGCTTGCTCGGGCCCGCAGCGCTCGTGCTGCCCCTGGTCGCCTCCCTGCTTTTCTCGATGGCGTATTTCATCTTCGTGGAACGGGCCTCGACGGGCTTTCGCCGGTTACGCCCGCAGTACTGCTCGATCTACGATCCGTATTTCTGGTGGCACGAACGCTTCTGGAAGCTTTCGCTGTCGCCGTTCGACAGGATGCTGGCCGGCACACCGTTCAAGAGCATGCTGTTGCGGCTGCTCGGCGTGCGGATCGGCAAGAAGGTGTTCGACGACGGCTGCGCCATACCGGAGAAGACCCTCGTCACGATCGGCGACCACTGCACGATCAATGCCGGAACCATGATCCAGTGCCATTCACAGGAGGATGGCGCCTTCAAGTCCGACAGCATCGTGCTCGGGTCCGGCTGCACCGTTGGAATCGGCGCCGTGGTCCACTACGGCATTTCGATGGGCGAGGGCGCCGTGCTCGCGCCCGATTCCTTCCTGATGAAAGGCGAGCAGGTCCCCCCGCATGCGTATTGGGGCGGGAACCCCGCCGGAGAGATGCCGGACAGCGCGTCGAACCTCGTGATCAGCAGTCGAGCCACGCCAAGCTCATCGCCGCATGAGCCATGGTCATGGGACCTGAACACCGCGGTGCTGACGAACTCCTCCCCCGCGATGAACGGGCACGTCCCGCATTACCCCGACTGGGGCGACGGCCCTGCCGAAGACAGGCAGCACAACGACTCGAACGTCATGCTTCGCAGCCGAGCAACGCCAAGATCATTGACAGCTGAGCCATGGTCATGGTGGTAGGAGAAGGGATCTGATGCAACACTCAACCGACGCGCCCGTCGAGTTCTGGCGCACTAGGCTCCTGGCCGGCGGGTTCGCCGCAATCCCCCGGTGGACCTTGAATCCGGTACCGGGCATCGGCACACACGAAGCCGCCATTCCGGTAGACCTCATGGCTCGGCTGCAGCGGTTGTCGGACGCCTTGGCACTCCCCCTCAACTCGGTGTTGCTGGCTGCGCACGCCAAGGTTCTGTCCGTGCTGTCCGGTGAGCAAGACGTGGCGACCGGCTACGTCGCCGAAGAGGATGCCGAACCGTTGCTCTGCCGCCTCAGTACCCGGTTCGAATCCTGGCGGAGCATGCTGGCGGACGTCCATCGCGTCGAATCTGAAGTGCTGTTGCACAAGGACTTCCCGGTCGATGCGCTCAGGCGCGAGCTGGGCCTCACCGAGCCGTCGTTCGAGACCGTCCTCGACCCGACCGGCGGCGAGGGGGATCTCGGCGAGGACACGGTGCTGTGGCTCGGGATCCATAGGGTCGGCGGGCAACTCGTCCTGCGGCTGCGCTACCGGACCGATGCCCTTGACTCGGACTGCGCCACCCGAGTGGTCGGTTACCACCTGACCGCACTCGCCCTGATTGCCGCCGATCCGGAGGCTGAGCACCGGACCCAGAGTCTGCTGTCCTCCGACGAGCTCGAGTTCCAACTCGAGGGGCTCGCCGGACCGTCCCGGGAGCTTCCGGATCGTCGAGTCCACGAGCTGTTCGAAGACCGCGTACGGGCTCATCCTGACACCATCGCGGCCGTGCACGGCGACCGCCGTTGGACCTACCGCGAGCTCAACTCCCGGGCCAACCAGCTCGCGCGAGCCCTGCTGGCCCGAGGTCTGCAGCGCGAAGGGATCGTCGCGGTGATAACCGAACGCAACCTGGAATGGATGGCCGCCGTCCTCGCCATCTTCAAGTCCGGTGGCGTGTACCTCCCCATCGAGCCGCACTTCCCGGCCGAACGCATCGCGGCCACGCTCTCCCGGTCCGAGTGCGGGCTGGTGCTGACCGAACCCGACAGCACCGCAACGCTCGATCAGGCCCTCGAGGCGATGGCCGGAGTCGAAACCTGCTTCGTCGGCGCAGCCCTCGAGGAGGGCCACGCCGACCATGATCTTGGTATTCGCGTCGCCTCGGAACAGCTTGCCTACATCTACTTCACATCCGGCTCCACCGGTGAACCCAAGGGCGCGATGTGCGAACACGCGGGGATGCTGAACCATCTCTACGCCAAGATCGACGACTTGTCGATCAAGGAGGGCCAGGTCGTCGCCCAGACCGCACCGCAATGCTTCGACATCTCGCTGTGGCAACTGGTCTCGGCGCTGTTGGTCGGCGCTCGGACCCTGATCGTCGAGCAGGAAGTGATCTTGGACGTGCAGCGGTTCGTCGACAAGATCATCGAGGGCGGGGTCGCCGTCCTTCAGCTCGTGCCGTCCTACCTCGAGGTCGTCCTGTCCTATCTGGAACTGCACCCCCGCAAGCTGTCGGACCTGAGCTGCGTCTCGGTCACCGGGGAGGCCCTGAAGAAGGAGCTCACGCAGCGCTGGTTCGCGGTCGAGCCCGATATCAAGCTCGTCAACGCGTACGGGCTGACCGAAACGTCGGACGACACCAACCACGAAGTGATGGACCGGGTACCTTTCCGAGATCGGGTCCCTCTTGGTCGTCCCGTCAACAACGTGCATCTCTACGTCGTCGACGAGCACCTGTCCCCGGTGCCGCTCGGTGCCCCGGGGGCGATCGTCTTCTCCGGGGTCTGCGTCGGCCGCGGATACGTCAACGACCCCGAACGCACCCGGCTGGCCTACCTGACCGATCCGCACCGAGAAGGTCAGCGACTGTACTGCGGCGGCGACTACGGTCGCTGGCTGCCCGAGGGCAAGCTGGAGTTCCTCGGTCGCCGGGACAGTCAGGTCAAGATCTCCGGATTCCGGATCGAGATCGGGGAGATCGAGAATGCCCTGTTGTCGGTACCCGGGGTGCGCGATGGTGCCGTGGTTGTCGCCGAGCGTGCCGATCAGAGCAAGCACCTGGTCGCCTTCTACTCCAGCCGGCAGCCACTCGCGGTCGAGCTGCTGCAGGAAGTGCTGGGTCGATCGCTGCCCGAGTACATGGTCCCGGCCATCTTCCACTGGCGGCAGGGGCTGCCGCTGACCGCCAACAGCAAGATCGACAAGAAGTTGCTGGCGGCCATCGCCGCGGAGCTCGCCGTCGCCGGGGAGGACCACCACGGGCCCTGCACGCCGACCGAGGAACGGCTGGCAGCCGCCTGGAGCAAGGTGCTCGGCATCCCCCAGGAGCAGCTCGGCCGGCTCGATCACTTCTTCGACCGGGGCGGCACGTCGCTGTCGGCGGTGAAGCTGGCGTTGACCCTGGATCGGGCGGTGTCGCTCAAGGACGTGACCCGCAACCCGGTGCTGGCCCATCTGGCCGAGGTCCTCGACGGACACGCGCGGCGGTCAGGGGTACTGCAGCTCCTGTCGGAACAGTATTCGTCGGGATCGCACAGCGCCCGAGCCGGAGCCCTGGTGTGCTTCCCCTACGCCGGCGGCAATGCCGTCAACTTCCAGCCCATGGCCAGTGCGCTCCGCGACAGCGAGGTGGCCGTCTTCGCCGTCGAACTCCCAGGACACGACCTCGCCGCCGAAAGGGAGCCGTTCGCTAATCTCTCGCAGCTGGTCGACCAGGTCGTCGACGAGATCAACACCCGCGGCCTGACCAGAGTCATGCTCTGGGGACATTCGTCCGGCACCGCGGGCGCCGTAGAGACGGCCCGGCGGCTGGAGGCTCGCGGCGTCGACGTTGTGCAAGTATTCCTCGGCGCGCAGCTGCTCGGCGACTCCGCCGACCGCCGCGCAGCCATCGCGGAGCTGACGCGCAGGAGTAACGCCGAGATCGCCGCCCGGTTGAGCTCTGACACCGGCTACACCGAGCTCGGTGACCTGGACGAGCAGCGCGCTGAACACATCGGTGCGGCGTACCGGCACGACTGTGTCTCGGCCCACCGCTACTTTGCCGACGCCTTGGACGCCCCACCGACGCGGAAGCTGTCCGCACCGGTCACCGTGGTCGTGGCCGCCGACGATCCCAGCACCGCGGCGTTTCCCTGGCGCCATAGCGACTGGAAGCTCTTGGCTGACCGCGTCGAGCTGTACGAGCTCGCCGAGGGCGGCCATTACTTCCTGCGTACCCGTCCCACCGATGCCGCACTCGCCGTGCTCCGCGCCGCCGAAGTGTGGGCAACTCCATGAACCGGCCACCGAAAGGAACCGACATGACGATGACCTCCGGAACGACATCTGGAGTGTCGCTGCCCGACGTAGAGCTGCTGCCCGGGAAACCACCTTTGCTGCGGGCCGAGTCCAGCATGGACGCGTCGGCCTGGGCGGCGGAACACCGCGATGCTCTGCGGGCGGTCGTCGCCAGGCACGGCGCGGTCCTGGTCCGCGGGCTCGGACTGTCCGATACAGAAGCGATCGGAGCCGTCTTTCGGCAGCTGGCTGATCAGCTGATGGCGGAAAAGGAGGCCTTCGCACCGCGGCAGGCCTACTCCGACGGCGTGTACTCCTCGACGAAGTGGCCGGCGAACCAGCAGATGTGCATGCATCACGAGCTCAGCTACCGCCTCGAGTTTCCCGGCCTGATGTTGTTCGCCTGCCTGGCGGCACCGACCCAGGGCGGAGCCACCGCAGTGGCCGACTCGGCCAGTGTGCTCGACGCGCTGCCCGTCGATCTCGTCGCGCGGTTCGAGCGGCACGGCTGGCTGCTCACCCGCACGTACAACGATGAGATCGGAGCGTCCTACGCCGAGGCGTTCGGCACCGACGACCGTCGCGCCATCGAGGGTTACTGCCGCAGCAACGCCATCGAGTTCGAGTGGCAACCCGACGATGGCCTCCGCACCAGACAACGCCGCAGTGCCGTGGTGCGCCACCCGGTCACCGGTCAGCGCTGCTGGTTCAACCAGATCGCGTTCCTCAACGAGTGGACCTTGGCCCCAGAGATCCGGGAGTACCTGGTCGATGTCTACGGCGCCGACGGCCTGCCGTTCAACACCTGGTTCGGCAACGGCGAACCGATCGGCGAGGACGTGGTGCTGCTGCTCAACGGCGTCTACGAGGCCAACACCGCCCGCGAGCGGTGGCAGCCCGGCGACCTGATGGTGGTCGACAACATCCGTACGGCCCACAGCAGGGAAGCCTTCGAGGGAACACGGGAAGTCGTTGTCGCGCTGGCCGACGGAGTGAAGCTCGCCGACTGCTCGCCAACCGTCGAGGAGCTCCGGTCATGACCGCCCTCCGTTCCGACCCGACCGAGCTCACCATGAGCGAGCCCCAGTTCGCGGTGATCTCCGGCGCGCAGGTCCAGCAAGCGCTGCAGGGGCGCGAGGACCAGGTCATGAAAGTGGTCGAGGACACCTACCGGCTGCACGGTGCCGGTGACTCGATCAACCCGCCGTCGTACTTCCTGCGTTTCCCCGACCGCCCGTCGTCCCGCATCATCGCGCTTCCGGCGTCGATCGGGGGGGAGGTCAATGTCGATGGCCTCAAGTGGATCTCCAGCTTTCCCGACAACGTCGCGGTCGGTATCCCCAGAGCCTCGGCGGTCCTGATCCTCAACGACCACGACACCGGATACCCCTTTGCCTGTCTGGAGAGCTCGATCATCAGTGCGGTCCGAACCGCGGCATCGGCGGCGTTGGCAGCCGACTGGCTCAGCCGAGATCGAGGGCGTCCGACCCGGGTGGGGTTCATCGGGGTCGGTCTCATCGCTCGCTACATCCACACCTTCTTGGCGGGAACCGGCTGGGGTTTCGATGAGACCGGCGTACACGACCTGTCCGCCGACAGCACGGACGGCTTCCGGGGTTACCTGAACAAGTCAGGCGCCACGACACGGATCACTGTGCACGAATCCGCCGAAACGTTGATTCGATCGAGCGACCTGGTGGTGTTCGCCACCGTCGCCGGTGAGCCTCACATCCAGGATGTGTCGTGGTTCGCGCACAACCCGCTGGTGCTCCATGTGTCGTTGCGGGATCTCGCGCCCGAGATCCTGCTCGCCTCGACCAACATCGTCGACGACGTCGAGCATTGTCTGAAGGCCAACACGTCGCCGCATCTGGTCGAACAGCTCACGGGCAACCGGGACTTCCTGGACGGCACGCTCGACGATGTGATGGCCGGCCGAGTGCGGATCCCGACCGACCGACCGGTCGTGTTCTCACCCTTCGGCCTCGGGGTGCTCGACCTCGCGGTGGGCAGCTTCGTCTACAACCAGGTCGTCAGCGCTGGGGAACTCAACGTTGTCGACGACTTCTTCCACGACCTCCGCCGGTACGGATGACCGGTGGAGCCACTCAACCAACACAATTTGGGGGATGTCATGCCAGTCATATCAGTCCCGCAGGAGTTCAACGAGGACGATCTCTACGTCGACTTGCGGTCCGTCTTCGGGCGATCACTGTATTTGAAGTGTGAGGGATTCAACTTCGCCGGGTCGATCAAGCTGAAGGCTGCGAACGCGATGGTGGAGGCCGCGGAGCGGGACGGGTATCTGAGGCGCGGCTCGATTCTGGTCGAGTCCTCGTCGGGCAACCTCGGTGTGGCGCTGAGCATGATCGCAGCGAGCAAGGGCTACCGCTTCATCTGCGTGACCGACCCCCGTTGCAACCTGGCCACCCGGCGATTGATGGAGGCGTTGGGCAGTCAAGTGCACATCGTCTCCGAGCCGGACCCGATTACCGGCTTCCTGGGTGCGCGCATCGATTACGTGGAGTCGCTTTGCCTCTCCGATCATCGGTATGTGTGGCTGAATCAGTACAACAACCCGGCGAACTGGAAGGCGCACTACCGCAAGACCGCGCCGGCGATCGCTCGGCGGTTCCCGAACCTCGACGTGCTGTTCGTCGGCGCCGGTACGACCGGGACCCTGATGGGGTGCGCGCGCTTTTTCCGAGAATGGCAACGGCCGGTGTGGGTCGTCGCGATTGACGCCGCCGGCTCCCAGGCCTTCGGTGGTCCGCCAGCTCGTCGAATGATTCCCGGCCTCGGCACCAGCGTTCGTCCGCCTATGCTCGACGAGTCCTACGTTGACGAGGTGATAACCGTCGAGGAGGCGGACACCATCCGAGCGTGCCACCGGCTGGCCAGAAGCGGGTTTCTGTTCGGCGGCTCCACCGGCACGGTGGTCAGTGGGGCGATGGACTGGATGGATCAGTACGACGTGGGAAATCTCACCGCGGTGGCCATTGCCCCGGACCTCGGCGAGCGCTATCTCGACACGGTTTACCAGTCGAACTGGGTGCAGGCCCTTTACGGAGATGACGTGCTTGCCTCTTCCGACCTGACCGCCGAAGCGCGATCCGCCTGACCCGCCATCACGCTCGCAGGTGAATCACTCCTGGCTTCCGTAAATGACCAGCAAATTCTGGAAATCCACTTGATCTGGATCATAGACGTCGTCGTAGGTGTCGCCGTTCATGAGGACACCTTCTGTCAAACGGTGGGCGAGGCCGACCGCGTGCCCCATTTCGTGCACTGTCACATTCGTCCTCTCGCCCCCGGTTAGCGTGCTCAGCAGGTCTATGTGACCGCCTGTGGTGAAACCGTCCGACTCGACAGCATCGAAATTGCCGTCTTCATCTCCATCGGCCACGGTGACGGTCACACAGTTCGTATTCGATACGCAGGCCTCGACCAGCTTGGTTTCCAGACATGCACTTCTGTTCCAAGCTGCTGCTCCCTTCTGCATTTCCCCGACCCATTCAGCGGGTAGATTCCTGGTTTCGAAGGTGACGACCACCTTGCGAGCACCGTTCCGTTTCCATGGGACCTGGTGATCGTCGGGGTCCTGGTCCTCCAGCGCCGCTCCGGCGGGCGCGATACAGGCGTCAGCGGATGATGTCGATGTAGCGGGAGAACCAGGCGCGGTCGGCGTGGTGGGAGAAGTAGCGGCACTGGTTCGGGTAGGACTGTCGATGGGCGCGCCCGCCGACGTCGGGCTGCCCGCTGGGGAGGTTGCGGACGAGCACGATGCCACCATCGTCAGCGTCGCAGCCAGAGCGCCGATCAACCGCCCCGCCCGGAAGATCATGGAAAGACCCTACGTCCCGATAACCAGTCACCGATCGCCTTGAGTTGAATTGCTCATCTCAGCCGGACCTCCGGGTGCGGCGGCGCAATCAGTTGCGGTCGCCGAGGACGACGCCGGGTGACAGCCGGGCGGACCTGACGTCACGCACCTCCTGGCCGGTGGCCAGCGTGCACACGTGAGACGGCCCGACCTCGATGTCGGTGATCCACAGCTCGACCCGAGGCGAGCCGGGCAGCGTGACGGATGCCTTCGTTTTGATCGGGAACGGCGCCAGCGTCACGGCCCGCGGCTCCACGTCGAGGCCGGTGCCGAGCGCCTTGAGGGCTGCCTCCTTCCCGGTCCAGTGACGGAGAAAAACCCGCCTCCGCTGCGGCACGGGGACCGCCAGCAGGCGCTGCCGCTCAGTGGCCGTCAGGGTGAAGTCCACCAGGTCCGCACCAACGTCCTCGAGTGCCCCGAGCGGCTCGACGTCCACGCCGACCGGTGCCTTGCCGGCGACGGCCAGCACGAGCAAGTCCCCACCGTGAGCGACCGAGAACTCGATGCCTGCATCAATTGTCGGCGGCCGTCTCCGCAGCCGCGGCCTCCCGTGCAAACGCTCGCAGTTCGGACAGCTCCGATCGATGTCGAAGCCGGTGGCGGGAAGGTGAAGATACCGGGCCAGGACCAGCCGTAGTAGCCCACGCGACAGCCTGGCCGTCGCCTGACCTTCGCGAACCTGCTGAACGTGTGCCAGCTCGTCCGCCGTGAGGACAGCGTCCAGGGCCGACCGGTGCTCGGTGAACTCCGAAATGGTGGCGACCCAGATGTCGCATTCTCCCTGGAACAGCGGTGGCCAACCTGAAGCCGCGCCCGGCAAACCTCAGACCTCGTCGTCCTCGACGTACGCGATCGTGTCCTGGTCGGCGAGATCGGCCGTGTCGGCCTCGGTGGTCATCGGGTGGGATCCGCCCGCCTCGGACAACTCGTCGAGCTCCGGATCCGCCGCCGCGTGCTGCTCGGCCCAGTCGGCCTCGGGCACGTCGTCGGGAAAAGGCTCCGATGGGGTCGTCGTCATCTCGTTCTCCTGCCCGTCGTGCCTGTTGATCTGCGACTCGGAGAGACTACTCCCACCCCCATTCGCCCTCTCGTCACAGCTTCGGAGATTCACCGACATTCACGCCGTCTTGGTGCTGGGGACGGCTCGACGAGGGGAAGCGGGGCGGGCCAACGAGTCGGTGGCCGATAAACCAATTGCCCACCCGATCGCGATTTCCTAGCCTGGTAGTCGTCCGAACGAGTCGGACCTTGCGTCAGCGAGAGGAGGTGTTCGTCAGATGATCTTGAACCCAGCCACTGGTACGGGTGGGAGCGCTATGCGCTCAACTCAGCTCGCCACGGACGCCCCGCTGACGATCTGTCCAAGTTGATCTTTGCTCCTCCCTCCCCTGGCTGACGGCGATCCGCCGTCACGCGCCCGCGGCGCGCCCCGACCTGGGCCGTTGCTGCGCGGGCTCAATCCGGCACGACCTCATCCGGTCTTGCCCTCGGGAACGATCCAGACAGGAAACAGACATGTACGCATCGACGAGTCAGGTAGACAGCCACTACTCCGTGACCGACTATCGGCACGTGAGCCGGCAAGCCGCCGAACGCCACGCTCAGCTGGAGGCGGTGAAGGAGAGTCGGATCCAGCGCAACGCAACCAAGCGCGAGGCCCGTCGCCAGCGCGGCCACGCCGCCGTCACCGCCAACGCCAGCGCGTGAGGTGACACCCGGCAGTGGGCGCGCGCGACTTCGGTTGCCGGCCGACCACCATCCGACATCCCCGGAGATCGATCAGATCCCGGGGATGTCGCATCTCCGGCCGGATTGCCCGAATTGTCGGTGCTCTGGGCCAGAATGCCCGTATGCGTGCTGATGCTGGTCCAGGGCGGCCGCCGTTGCTGGGCATCACCTTCGTGCCGACCCTTCCTCCCGAACGGCTGCCGAGTCTGGCCAGGAGCGCTGAGAACGGCGATTTGGACGAGCTGTGGGTGTGGGAGGACTGCTTCAAGGAGAGCGGCGTGGCGGCCGCGGCCGTCGCGCTGGCCTCCACCTCGAGGCTGCGCGTCGGCATCGGTTTGCTGCCGGTCCCGCTGCGCAATGTGGCCCTCACCGCGATGGAGTTGGCGAGTCTGGAGCGGATGTTCCCGGGCCGGCTGACCGCCGGCATCGGTCACGGAGTCCAGCAGTGGATGGCCCAGGTCGGGGCGCGCGCCCGATCACCCCTCACCCTGCTGCGGGAGTACACGTTGGCGCTGCGCGCCCTGCTCAACGGCGACCGGGTCACCGTCGACGGCGATTACGTTCAGCTCGACGACGTCGCCCTCGACTGGCCTCCCCCCTCGCCGCCGCCGCTCATGCTGGGCGGCGCCGGACCGAAATCGGTGGCCTTGGCCGCCGAGCTGGGCGACGGCAACCTGCTGTCCGCCGCCCTCACCGACGAGGAGATCGCGGCCGCGAGCGGGATCGTCGCCGACGTGACGGGCGAAGCGACCCACCCGCTGGTGGCCTGCCACATCGTCGCCACTGGCCCGGGCGCCGCGGAACGGGTCGACCGCGAAGTGCCCAACTGGGGCAAAGCGGCCGGGCTGGGGATCGGGGCCGCCGGCGACGCCCCGACGATTGCGGCCTCGATCCGGCGACTCGCCGGTCTGGGCTGCACCAACGTCGCCGTGCAACCCACCGAGGACGAACCGGATCTCGACGGCTTGATCGAATTCCTGGGGCGGGAGGTGAAGCCACTCCTGGGATGACGCTGATCAGGAACTGGTTTCCCGCGGCCCGAGCTGCTGATACTGGCCGGACCGGCCCTGGTACGGCATCCTTCGAGTGTGGCGGACACCGACGCAAAGCCGGACCCGGACCCGAGTAGGCCCGAGTCGACCCGCGCCGCGGAAAGTCGACCGAGCGCGGTACGGCAGGTGCTCGCCGTGATTCTCGTGGTCCTCACCGCGTTGCTGTCGTTGGTGTCGGTGCTGGCCGGTTACGTCCGCAGCGATCTGCTGGACACCGAACGATACGTCGGCATCGTGGCGCCCCTGGCCAGTGATCCGGCCGTCCAGGCCGAGGTCGTCGATGCGGTGACCCAGACGGTGATCGACAACGTCCGGCTCGACGACCTGACCCAGGACGCGATCGCGGTGCTGCGGGCCGGCGACGGCCGGCTGGCCGAGTTGCTGCGCAGCGATGGGCGGCTGGCCGAGGCGTTGAACAGCAGCATCTCGGCGCTCGGCCCCCTCGTGCAGAACCAGCTGGAGGAAGCAACGCGTCGAGCGGCGACGCGCATCGTGCAGAGTCCGCGGTTCGCCGAGCTCTGGGCGGAAGCTAATCGCGTCGCGCACCAAAGGACGCTCGCGGTCCTCCGCGACGAGGGATCCGCGCTCCGGACCAGCGACGGAGCAGTACGGCTCGACGTGGGCGTCATCGTCGAGGAAGTCAAACAGCGCCTCGTCGAAAGCGGTCTGACGGTGGCCAACCGCATTCCCAGCGTGTCGAGCGAGGTCGTACTGATCGAGAGCGCCGAACTGGCCGAGGCCCAATCGGCCCTGTTGATCTTCGACTCGGTGGCCCCGTGGTTGCCGTGGATCACCTTGGTGCTGGCGGTAGCAGCGGTTCTGGTCGCAGTCGACCGGCGCCGGGCAGTTCTCCAGGTGGCCGCCGCGATCGCCGCGACCATGATCATTCTCGGGATTGCTCTGGCCGTCGGGCGAGCCTGGTTGGTGGGACGGGTCAGCGCCACGGTCGAGCCGGCGGCGTCGGAAGCGATCATCGCTGCGGCCCTCGGCCCGCTGTGGACGCGACTCTGGGTGGTGTTCGGTGTCGCGCTGGTGATCGCGGTGATCGCGTTGCTCGTGGGCCCCCTCGGTGCGAACCTCAGGAAGCGTGTCGTCGACCGGCGCAAGGGATCTGTCCCCACCGCGCCCTGAAGGGCGCGACACCGACCTCCTTCAGGTCAGCGCCCAACTTCCGGGTCGCGCCAGGAATGTCGGGGTCGCCATCCGATCAGGCGGGCCGCCCGTTCGGTGGAGTAGGCGCCTTGGATGGCGGTCAGCTCGTGGCGGACTTCGATGCCGGGGGCGTGACGGCGGAGCAATTCCTGAAGGGGTGTTTCGGCCAGGATGTCGTCGGCCGCGATCTGCATCGGCACGAATCCGTACGGGGCGCTGGCGGCGGTCTCGACGGCCAGCCGGCAGGCCCGGGCGGCATCGCGGAGGTCGACGTACCCCCACAGCCCGCGCAGCAGCTCCTTCACGTCCGCTTCGCCGCGACGCTGCTGTGCGATGACTTCTAGCTGCTCTGCACGAGTCACGATCCAGTGGAAGCGCAACGCGGCCACGCTCATCGGGTAGCGGCGGGTGAACATCTCCGCCGTCCGCTCATCGACCTCCTTGGACAGGCCGTAAGGGTCTGCGTTGTCCATCGGGTGAGCTTCGTCAACCGGTACGTAGCGGGGGTGGGTCGGCGTCGGGGAGAACGCTGTCCCGTACGCGGAGCCGCTGGAGGCGATGACCGCCCGGGTGATGCCGGTGTCGGCGGCGGCCTGCAGCGCGGCGAAGGTGGCGGCGGTGTTGTTGCCGAACACCTCCTGGTGCGGATGGCTGTACGGGGCGGGGATCGCGGCCAGATGAATCAGGGCGGAGCAGCCATCGATCGCCGCGGCCAGGCCGTCGACGTCACGGCCGTCCCAACGGACGGAGGTGACTCCGTCGAGGTCCGTCACGACCCGGTCTGCGCCGACCACCTGGTATCCGTGGGCCCGGAGATCCGCCGACACGGCCCGACCGAGCCGACCGGCCACCCCGGTGACCGCCATGCGCTCTGAGGACACCGCCGCATTCTGCCTGATCCGCCGAAGGCCAGAGCTCGGCCCCCGGAGGACGTCAGCGGCGGCGGCGGCCGGTCCCGAAGATGCTGCGGACGATTTCGCGACCCGCCGTCCGGGTGAACTCGCGGAACGCGCTGGAACCCAGGACCCCTTCGACGAGGCCGGGCTCGGGCTTCGGCTGCCGGGTGCGGCCGGCTGCGGGACGGGACCGCTCGGCCGCCCGGGCCTCGGCGGCCTCCTGCTCGGCCGACTCCCGAGCCTGCCGTTCGGCCGCGGCGACTTGTCGTTCGGCCTCGGCCGCCCGGGCGCCCTCCTCCAGCGCGCGGGCCAGGCGTTCCCGGGCCGACTCGCGGTCGATCGGTTGGCCGTACTTGGCCATCATGGGCGAGGCGGCGATCCCCGGACGCAGCACCTCCTCCGGCGTCGGCGCCATCAACGACTGCGGAGCGCGCATCCGCGTCCAGGCCACCGGAGTCGGTGCGCCGTCCGGGTCCATCACCGTCACGACCGCCTCGCCGATGCCCAACGAGGTCAGCGCCTCCGCCAGGTCGTAGGGCGACTTCGGAAAGGTGGCCACCGTCTGCTTGAGCGCCTTGGCGTCGTTGGGCGTGTGCGCGCGCAGCTGGTGCTGCACCCGCGACCCGAGCTGGGCCAGCACCTCGTCGGGGACGTCCTTCGGCGTCTGGGTGACGAAGAAGATGCCGACGCCCTTCGAGCGGATCAGCCGTACGGTCTGCGCGATCGCGTCCAGGAACGCCTTCGACGCGTCGTTGAACAGCAGGTGGGCCTCGTCGAAGAAGAAGACCAGTTTGGGCTTGTCGATGTCACCGACCTCGGGCAGGTCGTGGAACAGATCGGCGAGCAGCCACATCAGGAACGTTGAGAACACCGCGGGCCGATCCTGCAGGTTGGGCAGCTCGAGCAGCGAGACCACGCCGCGGCCGTCGGTGGTGACTCGAAGGAGGTCGATGGTGTCGAACTCGGGTTCGCCGAAGAAGGTTTCCGCTCCCTGGTCGGACAGCGTGATCAGCGACCGGAGGATGACCCCGACCGTCTGACTGCTCAGCCCACCGATGTTCTTGAGCTCGGCCTTGCCCTCGTCGCTGGTCAGGTGCTGCAGCACCGCACGCAGATCGGCCAGATCGAGCAACGGCAGGCCCGCGGCGTCGGCGTAGTGGAACACCAACCCGAGGGACGACTCCTGGACGGCGTTCAGGCCCAGCACCTTGGACAGCAGCACCGGCCCGAAGGCGCTCATGGTCGCCCGCAGCGGGATGCCGAGCCCCTGCCCGCCGAGCGCGAAGAATTCGACCGGGCAGGCCTGCGGCTGCCAATTCTGGCCGATCTTGGTGGTGCGGGCCAGCAGCTTCTCGCTGCCCTGGCCCGGCGACGCGATGCCGGACAGGTCGCCCTTGATGTCGGCGGCGAACACCGGCACCCCGGCGGCCGAGATCTGCTCGGCCATCAGCTGCAGGGTCTTCGTCTTGCCCGTACCCGTGGCACCCGCGACCAGGCCGTGGCGGTTGAGCATTGACAGCGGAATCTGCACCCTGGCCTCGGTGACCGGCTGGTCGGCTTCCATCAGGACGCCCAGCTCGATGGCGGGCTCCTCGAAGGTGTAGCCGTCCATGATCGCCTGGACCGGCGCGGGCAGCTCCGCCGTGCTGGGCTCACTCATGCCCGAATCGTAACGATGTCGTTCCTTGGGCTTGGTCACGCGTGACCTAGAGTGAGCGAGTGATTTTCAAGCGTGTCGGGGACATCCGCCCGTACCCAGATCATGGGTATGTGCAGAAGCAGTGGGCAGCGATCGCCCCACACCAGGTGCGCTTGGACCAGCTCGTGACCACGAAGCGGACGCTCGATCTCGAGGCGCTCCTCGAGGAGGACTCCACCTTTTACGGCGATCTGTTCGCCCATGTCGTCTCCTGGCGCGGCGAGTTGTACCTCGAGGACGGCCTCCACCGGGCGCTGCGTGCGGCCCTGCAGCAACGCCAGACCATGCACGCCCGCGTCTTGGATCTCAAGTAAGGGGTCGGGGACGGGGCCCAACGCCGGGTAAGCTGCGCGCACACCCGGGGGTAAGACCACAGGAGGCTTTCGACGGTGATCGGTCGCGTCTTCCGGATTGTCCGGACCCCGCTGACCTTGCTGGTCCTCCTCGGGGTTCTCGCGTACGGGGCATGGTGGGGCTACACCAACGTGTTGAAGCCGCTGCCGCCGCCCGCCGCGGATCCCTGTGTGGAGCAGAAAGTGACCAAGGGGCAGCTGACCACCAGGCAGGTCACGGTCAGCGTCTACAACGGGGGCCAGCGCCGGGGCTTGGCGGGTGACGTCGGGCGAGCGCTGCGCGAGCGCGGTTTCAAACTGCAGCGCACGGCCAACACGGGCGAGAAGATCGGGGTCACGGTCATCATCGGGGCGGCGACGAAGAATCCCGAGGTCCTGCTGGTGAGCGGGTTCTTCCGCGGCGCGGTGGTCAAAGCCGACAAGCGGAAGGACCGTTCGGTCGACGTGCTGGTCGGGGATCGTTACGGCGGCTTCAACAAGAACGCCAAGGCAGCCATCTCGGTCAAGACGCCCACCGTCTGCCTGCCTTCAGTGCGCACGCCCTCACCCGTGCTGGGTGGCTGATTCTCACCTCGGAGATCCGTCCGCATCCGGTTGGATCATCCGGCCCGGCAGAGCCTCGCCCGGGCTCAGTCCACACTGTTCCGCCCCCGCCAGCGGGCCAACCGGCCACCGCGGCCCAGGCTGCGGAGCCGCTCTTCGGTGTTGTCCCGCTGGGCGGTCGGGGTGACCACCAGCAGTTCGTCGCCGACCTTGATCCGGTCCCGGGCGCTGGGCGTGAACGGGGTCGCGTCCCGGATGATCAGCGACACCACGGTGTCCTTGGGTAGCCGCAGCTCGGCGATCTCGATACCGCTCAGCCGGGATCCGGGCGGGATCCGGACCTGCAGCAGGTCGGCGGAGATCTTGTCCAGCGGGGCGACTTCGACCTCGACCTCACTCGCGGTGTCGTCGTTGATGAGACCGAGCCGACGGCCCACGAAGGGAAGCGTCGGGCCCTGAAGGCAGGTGAAGACGATGACGAACACCAGCACCACGTCGAACAGGTACGTAGCACCGGGGACCCCCACCGAAAGTGGGACGGTGGCGAGAACGATCGGCACGGCTCCCCGGAGGCCGGCCCAGGAGAGGAACAGCTGCTGTCGGGCCGGGATCCGGAACGGGGCCACCGAAGCGAGCACGGAAAGCGGCCGAGCGACGAAGGTCAAGAACAGACCGGCGATGACGGCGATCAGCACGATGTCCCCGGTGAGCCGACTTGGGGTGGAGAGCAGGCCGAGCATGACGAAAAGGCCGATCTGGGCGATCCAGCCGACGCCCTCGACGAAGGAGCGGGTCGCGCCCCGGTGCGGCAGGTTGGCGTTGCCGAGTATCACCGCGCAGGCGTACACGGCGGCGAACCCACTGGTGTGCAGCAAACCTGCCACCCCGAAGGCGAAGACGGCCCAGACCAAGGTGGCGAGCGGATACAGCCCGGACGACGGCAGCGCGGTCCGACGCAGGATCTGGACGCCGAGCCACCCCAGCGCTATGCCGATCAGCAGGCCCGCCACCAGCTCCAGCACGATCAACCCGAGCAGCGCGAAGCCGCCGCCGCCCTCGGTCGTCCCGGTCAGGGCTGCGGTGCTGGCGACGCCGACGATGAGCACCGTGGGGGCGTCGTTCAGTCCGGATTCGGCCTCCAGCATGCCGCGCAGCCGGTGCGGGATCGGCACCCGGCGAAGGACTGAGAACACGGCGGCGGCATCGGTCGGAGCCGTGACGGCGCCCAACAACACGGCCACCCAGAGATCCAGGCCGAGAACGAAGTAGCCGAAGACGGTCATCAGACCGATGCTGACCCCGACCCCGACCGTGGCCAGCATGACGGCCGGACCGATGGACGGCCGGATGTCCCGCCACCTGGTGGTCAGCCCGCCCTCGGCCAGGATCAGGACCAGGGCACCGAAGCCGAGGGCTTGGGCCAGGTCGGCATCGTCGAACCGCCACCCCAGCGGGCCGGAGTCCCCCAGGGCCATGCCCAGCGCCAAGAACACCAGCAGTGCGGGCAAGCCGACCCGGGAGCCGATCCGGGCCGCGACGATGGCCACGATGAGCACCACCGCGCCGACGAAGAGCACGCTGTCGAGATCGATCATGCCGGACCACTGCGGGGCGCCGCGCAACGTCCAGCCCAGACGGTGAGCACGCGGCCCTCCTTCCCGAGGGGGGCGCACCCCGTCGTCGTGAGAATCCTCGGCGATGACGGGGTGCTGTGGCGGTGGCGGCGGGATTTGAACCCGCGGAGGCTTTCACCTCACGCGCTTTCGAGGCGCGCTCTTTCGGCCGCTCAGACACGCCACCGCGGCGAAGACTACCGAATCGATCCGCAGCCCCGCGAATCAGATCATGAGGAGAGCGCCGCTTCAGCGTCGAGCGAAGAACTCCGTCAGCACCCGCCCACACTCGGCCGCCAGGATCCCGCTGCGCACGTCGACGCGGTGGTTCAGCCGAGGGTCGCGGACGACGTCGAAGATGGACGTGACCGCCCCGGCCTTGAGGTCGTGCGCGCCGAAGACGAGCCGCTCGATCCGGGCCAGGACGAGGGCACCGGCGCACATGGCACAGGGCTCGAGCGTCACCACCAGCGTGTGACCGAGCAGCCGCCAATCCTGCTTCCGGCGGGCGGCCTCACGCAACACGATCAGCTCCGCGTGGGCGGTCGGATCGTGGGTCTGTTCGCGTCGGTTCCCGGCGGCGGCGACGACCTCGTCCTGCGCATCGAGGAGTACGGCTCCGACCGGCGTATCGCCGGCCGCTGCGGCCTGGGCCGCATGATCGAGGGCGATTCGCATGGCGGCGTCCCAGCGGCCGGGCACGGCGAGAACCGTACGGGTCAGGACGGTCGGGACGACTCGGCGACCCGCCGGAACTGTGGCCCGATCTTGATCTTCTCCGCGATCTCGATCAGCATCTGATCACTGCCCAGATCGAGGTTGTCGATGATCGCGCCGAGATCGAAGTCACTCAGGCCGAGGTCGGCGAAGATGTCCAGGTCGCCCATCGGCTCCGCATCCTCGTCCGGGTCGGGGGCATCCACGCCGAGCAGGTCGGCCACGTCGCGGGCGATCGGCCAGTCGGCGGCGGCCCCTCCGTCGTTCAACAAGACTTGGACGTGCCGACCGCGGACCCGCACGATCACGAAGACTTCCTCGACCAGACTGACGAAACCGATCGCCCCCGCCTCGCCCGGCAGCCGACGCAGTTGGGTGACCATCTCCTCCAGATCGTTGGCCAGGTCGGGCTTGAGAGACTGCACCTGGGACTGGCCGTCTTCCCGGTAGGCCGCCACCACGAAGTCGATCTCGTCCGCGCCGGCGTCCTCCAGCTCGTCGTCGTCATCGTCGTCGTCGTCGTCGTCATCGTCGTCGTCGTCGTCATCGTCATCGTCATCGTCGTCGTCATCGTCGTCATCGTCGTCCGCGGCGGGGCCATCGGTGTCGTCGTTCAGATCGACGGTGTCGTCGAGATCGTCACTGAGGACGGCGGGGTTGCGGTGCCGCCCGCCGGCGGAGGCAACCGTGGGAGCGTCCAGATCGAGGGACTCGTACTCCTCGTCGTCGTAGTCCGGCATGCTCCCCTCCCGTGGATCTCTCGGCGGCTCGAACTCCCGGGCCGCAGCCCATCGTGTCAGATGCCGGCAACTCCCTCGTCGCCAATCCGCCGGCCCGTCAGATCAACGGCGGTTTCGGCGTCGTGTCGCGGCAGTTGTGAAGGGCGAGCTCGAGCAGGACAGCGCCCTCAGGCCGAGGTCAGCGCTGGGGGTCTGCTCAGTGGGCAACGCCGTAGAGCCGATCGCCGGCGTCGCCGAGACCGGGCACGATGTAGCCCTGGTCGTTCAGCCGTTCGTCCACCGAGGCCGTGACCAGGGTGCAGGGGACGCCCAGGTCCTCCAGGAGGGCGCTGATCCGCTCGATCCCCTCCGGCGCGGCGAGCAGACAGATGCAGGTGATGTGATCCGCGCCTCGAGCGACGAGGAACTTGACCGCCGCCGCCAACGTCCCGCCGGTGGCCAACATGGGGTCGAGGATGTAGCACTGCCGTCCGGACAGATCCGTAGGCAAGCGCTCCGCGTACGTCGCCGCCTCCAGCGTCTGCTCGTCACGCACCATGCCGACGAAACCGACCTCCGCGGTCGGCATCAACCGGGTCATGCCCTCCAGCATTCCCAAACCGGCCCGCAGGATCGGCACAACCAGCGGTCGAGGGGTGGACAACCGAACGCCGTGGGCCGGGCCCACTGGCGTTTGCACCACATGCGGGCTGACCCGCGCCCCGCGGGTCGCCTCGTACGCCAGCAGGGTGACCAGTTCCTCGGTCAACCGGCGGAAGGTCGGCGAATCGGTCCGCTCGTCCCGCAGGGCGGTCAACTTGTGAGCGACCAGCGGGTGCTCGACGACGCAGAGATCCACCCGTGCACGGTAGCGAGTCCGATCCAGAAGTTCGAGAACGGGCCCGGTTGGCCTGCGCCCAAAGCCAGACGGGTCAGTAGCGGACGGATCAGTAGTAGTAGGGGAAGGGGGACCAGTCGGGAGGGCGACGTTCGAGGAAGGCGTCACGGCCTTCGGTGGCCTCGTCGGTCATGTAGGCCAGCCGGGTCGCTTCGCCGGCGAACACCTGTTGGCCGACCAAGCCGTCGTCGACGGCGTTGAAGGCGAACTTCAGCATCCGCTGGGAGGTCGGACTCTTGGCGCAGATTCGCCGGCCCCACTCCAGGCCGGTACGTTCCAATTCGGCGTGCGGGACGACACGGTTAACCATGCCCATCCGGTGCGCCTCCTCCGCGGAGTAGGTCTCGCCCAGGAAGAAGATCTCGCGGGCGAATTTCTGGCCCACCTGGCGAGCCAGATAGGCCGACCCGTACCCGCCGTCGAAGGATCCGACGTCGGCGTCGGTCTGCTTGAACCGGGCGTGCTCGGCGCTGGCCAGGGTCAGATCGCAGACCACATGCAGGCTGTGTCCACCGCCCGCCGCCCACCCGTTGACCAACGCGATCACCACCTTGGGCATGAACCGGATCAGACGTTGTACCTCCAGGATGTGCAGCCGGCCGAGCGCTGCGGGACCGACCGATGTGGCGTCATCGCCGTCGGCGTAGGCGTATCCGGAGCGACCGCGGATGCGCTGGTCACCGCCGCTGCAGAATGCCCAGCCGCCGTCCTTGGGCGACGGACCGTTGCCCGTGAGCAGCACCGCACCGACGTCGGACGACATCCGGGCGTGATCGAGGGCCCGGTACAGCTCGTCCACGGTGTGCGGTCGAAAGGCGTTGCGAACCTCCGGCCGGTCGAAGGCGATTCGCACCACCGGCGCCGACACCGCCCGGTGATAGCTGATGTCGGTGAAGACGAATCCGTCGATCGGGGCCCAGAGATCGGCGTCGATAGTCACGGCCCCACGCTAACGGGCGGCCTGCCACCACCCAGGCCAGATCGGACCAGGGCAGATCACTGAACGCAGAACTCGTTGCCCTCCGGATCCTGCATGACCACGTGATACTGACCCCACTCCTCCACCTCCCGGACCTGGGTGCCGCCGAGTCCTTGAATGCGCGCGACCTCCTCGGCCACCCGCGGCCGGCCGACGTTCAGATCGATGTGCCACCGGTTCTTGACCGTCTTGGGCTCCGGCACCCGGGTGAACAGGATGCGCCGGTCGGCCCCTCGGAGCGCAGCACCGATCACCCACGACAGTCGATCGTGATGCCGCACGGTCAGGCTCTCGTCGACCTGACCCGCAACGAGCAACTCGGTGATCTGGTCGTGATGGTCCTCCAACTCGTAGCCCAGCACGTCGGCCCAGAAGTCGGACAGGGCGTGCGGGTCACGCGAATCGATCGTCAGCTGCCAATCGACCGGATTCATGAACTTCCTCGTCTCTTGTTCGTCGCTTCCGGCTACGCAGCCGGGTCCAGACGAACACCGCGAGGGCGCCCAGCATCCCGGCCACTACCACCATGACAGCCAGCGGTGACACTGCCCACAACCGGGCAAATCCGGCGAAACCGATGACGCCCAGGGTGGCGTACAGCACCGCCCAGGCCAGTCCGCCGATGACCAGGGCGGGTACGTACCGCCGCAGGGGCATCCGGGCCACCCCGGCGGCCACGTTGGCGACGGTCTGGAAACCGACGGTCAGGAAGGACAGGGCCACCACGGGTGCTCCCCAGCGGTCGACGAGCACACGAGCCCGCTCGAACCGGTCGGAATCCAGAACCTTCCGCAGCCGGGTCCGGCTGGCACCCGCCTGCACGCCGCGGCCGAGCGCGTAGGTGGCTCCGCCGCGGATGAGGACGATCACGAACAACGCCGCCACCGCCAACCCGTACGGCAGGCCACGGAAGTACTCGATCACGGCCGCACCACCCCCGTCACTCCGGCAGTCTACGCTCTAGGTGAGGCTGCCCTTACTTGAGCGAGCGATGGCTCCTAAGCGTGCTGGTCGGCCGAAAAGTGCCAACGGTCCAGGTGGCTCGTCAGCTCCCCGAGGTTGTCGATGATGGCGTCCGGGCTGCCCTCGACACCTGTGGTCTGCCAGGCGGGAATGACGCTGTGCGGCACCAGGACGGCCCGCATCCCAGCCGACTTCGCGCCATGGATGTCATCGAACAACCGATCCCCGACGAAAACGGCGCGGGCCGGATCCTGGCCGCCCACCGCACCCAGGGCCGCGAGGAAAGCCTCCGGGTGCGGCTTGGTCCAGTCGATCTCACTGCTGTAGACGGCCCCGTCAATCAGGTCGAGCACGCCGTCGCGACGGAAGATCGCCTCATGCCGCGCTCGCGGCCAGATGGTGTTGGACAGCACGCCGATCTTGAAGCCGCGCTCGGCCAGGGCCGCGAACAGGGGTTCCACCTGCGGGTCGGTGATCGTGTGCTCGTCCCACCAGGCGAAATAGGCGTCCCACTGCGGCTCGCTGAGTTCGACCCCGGCACGATCCGCGACTTCGGAGAGGGTTCCGCTGCGGTGTTCGTCCCGGCAGCGAATCCAGATCTCCTCCTCGGCGGCCTTGAGCCGCACCGCCGACTCTCCGGCGCCAACGGCGGCCAGCCAGGCGTCAGCGGGTTCGAGGCGGTGCCAGGGCGTGAGCGTTCCGGCCCAGTCGAAGAGCACGGATTCGATGGCGGGCATCATCCTTCTCTACCAGAGAAGGACGATGCCGACGGACGAGAGACGCAGAGCCCGAGGAAAAGTCGATCCTGCCGGTGCCGTGCAGCGCCGGGTCGGCTGGGCCCTAGACTGCTCGACACTCGGAAGGGAGCCTGACCATGAAGTTCTCCACAGTCGCGGTCGCCGCCGGTGCGGCCGCAGTCGGATACGTCCTCGGCACCAAGGCCGGACGCGCCCAGTTCGAAAGAATCAAGAGCCGCGCCAACGAGCTGGCCCACGACCCGCGGGTACAGTCCGGCGTCTCGACCGTCGCCGGCGAAGTGCGCAAGAACGCCGACCGGCTGCCTGACCCGGTCGCGGGCGTCGTACGGACGGCGGCCGAGAAGGTCGAGACGGCGACGAAGACGGAGCCCACGCCGGGAACCACCGGCACCAGCACGATCGACACCAGCACCGTCGACACCAGCACCGTCGACACCAGCACCGTCGACACCAGCACCGATCCCGACACCGGCACCACCGATCCCGGCACCAGCCCTGTCGATCCCGGCGCCCGCTAGCCAGGAGTGATTGCTGCCGCAGGGTTCGCCGAGCTGCACATCGGCGATGACCTGCGGCGGCAATTGCTCGGGGCAGGGAATTCTGGTGATCCTGGGATGTGGCGGGAATACTCGGTGCATGAGACGGCTTCCGGCCCTCGGCGCCGCCATCGTGCTGGCCGTCCTCACCGCTTGTAGCGGCCCGAATACGCAGGCACCACCGGCCCCCGCCGCCTCCGATCCGCCGACAGCGTCGAGCTCTTCGCCGATCGGCTCGTCGACCCCCACATCGACGCCGAGCGCGTCGGCGACCCCGACGGCATCGCCACGCCGCCCAGAACCGTCGCACAGGGCCAGTACGCCGGCGCGCCGGCCGAATCCGATTTCGGTGGCGGCTCTGATGACCAAGTCGTACAACGGTGACGATCTCAAACTGGGCCGGTTGTTGGAAGACCGCGGGTCCTATCGCCGGTACGTCATCACCTACACCAGCGAGAAGCTGACCGTGTCCGGGATCATGCACGTCCCCGACGGCAAAGGGCCGTTCCCGGTGATCGTGCTTAACCATGGCTACATCGATCCCGACCTGTACCGGCCCGGCCAGGGCATGCCCCGGGAGCAGGACTACCTGGCGCGCCAGGGCTACGTCGTCCTCCACACCGACTACCGCGGCCACGCCAGCGGTGAGGCGTACAACAACGACAAGTCCGACTACGCGCTCCGGCTGCCGTACTCCGTCGACACCATCAACGCCGTCTACGCGGTGAAGCGCTCCGGGTTGGATTTTCTGGACGGCGATCGCGTCGGCTGGCTCGGGCGCTCCATGGGCGGCAACGTCACGCTGACCGCGCTGGCCGCCAAGCCGGGCCTGGTCGACGCCGCCGTCGTCTACGCCTCGACCAGTTCGCTGGCCGCAGACAACTGGCGGCAGTTCTCCCGCGACGCCGAGGATCAGGCGACCAACCGGCGGATCGAGCGAACGTACGGCCTACCCAACGAGAACCCACGCTTCTGGCTCGGGGCCTCGTCGCGGCCCTATTTCGGTCGGATCACCGAGCCCGTGCTGTTCCAGCACGGCAACCTGGACGACACCTGCCCGATCTCGTGGACGCGGGAGAGCATCCGTGCGTTGCGCGCGGCCGGCAAGGACGTGAGCTACTACTTCTACGCCAACGAGGGGCACACCTTCGAGGAGGAATTCCCGCTGTCGATCCGGCGGACGCGGGCGTTCTTCGACCGAGAGCTCAGCTGAGCTCACCACGCCACCGCAACCAGCCCGAGGTGAACGGTGTATACCAATGCCATGACCGAGCACAATCAGCCCGACGATGCCCCCGACACGTCTGTCGATCCGGCTGCCGACACGTCGAAAGACCTGGATGCGGACCCGGCTGTCGATACCGGGCCGCTCGAGCGTTCGCAGCAGGCCATCGACGAGGGCCGGGACGCCGCCGCCCGAGCGTTGGACGACTCGCCGCCCAACGAGCCCGACATGGACTTCGAGAACGTCGAGACCAACACCGACTCCGAGGCGTCGGACAACGCGGTCCCCAGGCCGAACTAGTCGACCGGTCAGCCTCCTGCTGTAAACCCTATTGCGGGCCGCCGGGCGACTCCGGTGTGGTCTTCCGCATGAAGAAGGCCAGCACGATCGCCACCGAGGCGATCCCGGCGGCGACCAGGAACGCGGTCTGCAGCCCGGCGAGTTGCGCAGCCCGCGAGGACATCCCAGCCGCCTCCAGGGTCGCACTCCGGGCCGCCAGGATGGCGACCAAGAGCGCGGTGCCCGCCGCACCCGCAACCTGCTGGAAGGTCGTCAGGATCGCGCTGCCGTGGGAGTACAACGACGGCGGCAGCGGGTTCAAGCCGGTGGTGAAGGACGGCGTCAGCAGGAAGGCCAGGCCGGCCGAGAACAGCAGGTGCAGGCCCAACAGCATGATCACCGACGTGTCGATCTCGGCCCGGCTGAACCCGAGAGTGGCCAACACCAGGGCCGTCGCCCCGGGCACGGTGAGCACCCTCGGCCCGAATCGGTCGAACAGCCGGCCGACGACCGGTCCGAGCAGCCCCATCAGCAGCCCACCGGGCAGCAGGAGTAGGCCCGTCTGGAGGGAGCCCAGTCCGCGAACATTCTGCAGATAGAGCGGGAGCAGGATGATCAAGCTGAACAGTGCCATCATGGCGATGCACAGCACGGCCGTGCTGAGCCGGAACATCGGGTATCGGAACGCACGCAGGTCCAGCAGCGGCCCTGGTCCGGCCTCGAGCCTCTTCTGCCGGATAACGAAGATGATCAGGCAGCCGAGGCCGAGCACCAGAGCGGCCGGGGCCAGCCAGGGCCCGCTGCCCCCCGCCTCGCCGAGTCGACTCAGACCGAACACGACGCCACCGAAGGCCGGCACCGTCAGCAGCACGGAGATGACATCGATCCGCTGGTGGCCACGCTCGTTGACGTTGTGCAGGGTCCGCAATCCCACCACCAGGGCCAGCACCGCGATGGGTAAGACCAGTCCGAACATGAACCGCCACGACAGGAACTGCAGGATCACCCCGGAGATGGTCGGACCGATGGCCGGGGCGACGGAGATCACGATGCTGACGTTGCCCATCACGACGCCGCGCCGGTCGATCGGAACCAGGGTCAGGATCGTCGTCATCAGCAACGGCACCATGATCGCCGTGCCCGACGCCTGCACGATCCGGGCCAGCAGCAGGATCCAGAACCCCGGTGCGAGGGTCGCCAGCAGCGTTCCGGCGCAGAACAGGCCCATCGCCGTGCCGTACACCACCCGGGTCGAGAGCCGCTGCAGCAGAAAACCAGTGGTCGGGATGACCACCGCCATGGTCAGCATGAACGCCGTGGTGAGCCACTGGCCGAGAGTCGGGCCAACCCCCAGATCGACCATCAGGCGGGGCAGTGCCACGCCCATGATGGTCTCGTTCAAGATCATCACGAAGGTCGCGACCAGCAGCGTGGCGATGACGACGCGATCGCGACCACGGGCGCTGGTGTCGGGCTCGGCTGCTGCCGTAACCGTCATGGATGCTGTCCTCCAAGTCAGACGAACTCTGAGCGCTGGGGCCCGGCCGCGTCGCCGAACCGTCCGTGGGAGTACGACCCGTTGCACCGATCACAATCATCGGCCCACATCATCAGCCCCACGGACCCCCAGGTGCTCGCCGAGGTGGGAACGGAGCATCTCGACTCGTCCTCGACCCGGCGAACACCGTCAGGTTACGGGAGCCCACCGACAGCGCGGAACCGGATTTGGCACCATTCGATTCGGCACCGTTCGCGGGTAGCGTAGAGGCCCCGACTCGAACCGGAGCCATGAGCGAACAGCACCCGTCCGGCCCGCTTCCCGGCCCGGTTCCCCCCGCCGCCCCCCTCAGCCACCCCGGCCCCGGTCAGCCGGTACCGGTCGGGCCGCTGGCCGCCATGCCTCCTCCGGGATACGACTACCGGTACCCCGACCCACCGGCCGATCCGCTTCCCGCTCCGGGGACGGAGTACGCCCAGTTCCTGCGTACCGGCCGGAATCGTTGGTGGAAGGGGCTCGTGGTCATCGTCTTGCTGGTGGTCGGCTACGTCCTGGTCAGCTTCGTGACCGGCCTGGGTGCGATCGGGATCGATCTCGCCACCGGTCGCATCGACCAGGAGTCGCTGCTGCAGGGACGGGTGACCATCACCCCGGCCCTGCTGCTCTCCATCAACCTGAGCGCTGCGACCATGATCCCGCTGTCGATGCTGCTCCAGTGGGGGTTCTACGGTCAGCCCGTTCGCTGGATCCATTCCGTACTCGGCCACCTGCGGTGGGATCTGCTGGGCCGGGTCGCGCTGATCATCGTCCCGGTCTGGGTGGCGTACGTCGCGTTGTCGATCTTCGTCTTCCCGGCTCCCCCTTCGGGCGCCTTCACGGCCGAGTCGGTGGCGTTGCTCGCCGTCGTCCTGCTGACCACACCACTGCAGGCGGCGGGCGAGGAGTACGGCGCTAGAGGCTTGATCACCCGGGCGGCCGGCTCCTGGTCGGCGAACGCTCGGCTGTCGCTGGTGATCAGCACAGTGGTCTCGGCGGTGATCTTCACGCTGGCGCACGGTGCGGCGGACCTCTGGCTGATCGCCTACTACCTCCTGTTCGGGGTCTCGATGTCGATCGTCGTCTGGCGCACGGGCGGCCTGGAGGCCGCCGTTCTCATCCACACCGTCAACAACGTGTTCTTGTTCGCGGTGGCCATCACCTCCGGTCAGGATCTCGGCGCCGGCCTGGACCGCAGCGCGGGGACGGGCGGCACGTTCATGTTGATTCCGATGCTGCTGTTGGTGATCATCGCGGGAGTGCTGTGGAGGTGGTCGGACCGGAACGCGGTCGATCGCAGGTACGCACCGAAGCCGGCCGCGCCGTGAATTCGGAGGGCGGCGCGCTGACTTGGACGTCGACGACGTCGACCCCCGCGCAGGTCGAGCATCCGACCACCAGGGAATGATCAGGGAACGAATCGAGGAACAACCGGGCGCAGGGACCGCCATCGCCCGCCACCGCCGGATAGCGTGATCCGGTCATGTTCGAACCTCTGCCCCAAGAGCCCGAACACGCCGACCGACGTCTCCGAAGACTCGTCTCGGCGGACACCGTCGCGGAGACGGCCAAGCGCGCGGTGGGCGTGGCCTTCGTCAGCAGCGGCTTCGGCTTCGCCAGTTGGGCCTCGCGCATCCCCGCAATCCGTGATCAGTTACAGGCCAGTCCGTCGATGCTCGGTTTGATCCTGCTCGGCGGCGGTGTCGGAGCGGTGATCGCCGTACCGCTCGGCGGCATGGTGGTCGCCAAGCTCGGGGCCGCGCGGACCGTCGCGGTGATGTCGATCTGTTTGGCGGTCGGGTTGGCCGTTGTCGCGGTGGGCTCGATGATCGGGATCGGCCCCACGATCGCCGGCCTGGCGCTGGTCGGTTTCGGCAACGGGATCTGGAACGTCGCCATGAACGTCGAGGGTGCCGCCGTCGAGCAACGCCTGCGGCGGGCGATCATGCCGAAGTTCCACGCCGGCTTCAGCGTCGGAACGGTCGGTGGGGCTGCGCTGGGGGCGGTCATGGTTGCGCTGGGCGTTCCCGTCACCGCGCATCTGCTGGGCGTCGCGGTGTTGTTCGGCGTGGTGGTGCCGCTCGCGTCGAAGCGGTTCCTGCCCCGCTCGGCCGAGGACGAGAGCCATGCCGCAGACCCGGCAGCCGAGCGGCCCCGGAGTCCGCTGCGGGCCTGGACCGAACCCCGGACGCTGCTGCTCGGTCTCTTCGTACTCTGTCTGGCCTTCACCGAGGGCACCGGCAATGACTGGCTGGCCATCGCCATGATCGATGGCCACGGCGCACCAGCCGCGCTCGGTCCCCTGACGCTGGCCATCTTCTTGGCTTCGATGACCGCCGGACGGTGGTTCGGACCGTCGTTGATCGACCGCTTCGGGCGGGTACGCGTGCTGCGGATCTGCTGCCTGATCGCACTGGGCGGGTTGATCCTGGTCGTCTACAGCCAGGTGCTGGCGCTCGCGCTGGTCGGCGCCGTACTGCTCGGGTTGGGCGCGTCGCTGGGCTTCCCGGTGGGGTTGAGCGCGGCCGGCGACGACCCGCGCTACGCCGCCGGACGGGTCAGTGTGGTCGCCTCGATCGGCTACTCCGCGTTCCTCCTCGGCCCACCCCTGATCGGCCTGCTCGGCGACCAGACCGGCGTGCTCCGAGCGTTGACCGTCACCGGCGTGCTGTTGCTGCTCGCCGCCCTGCTGGCGGGGGTCACCAAGCCGCTCTCGACCGACTCCTCGACCGACTCCTCGACCGGGCCGACGAAGATGTGACGATGGGCGAACTCAGGTCTGACGGTGGGTGTCGACCGAGCCCGCCCACGAGCCGGCGGGCCCGCGCTGGCGGCTCTCCAACTTGATCACGTGCATGACCGCGTTGATCAAGGCCAGGTGGGTGAAGGCCTGCGGGAAGTTGCCGAGCTGTTCACCGGTGTGCGGGTCGATCTCCTCCCCGTACAGCTCCAGCGGACCGGCGAACGACAGCAGCTTGGCGCACAGCTTGCGGGCCTTGTGGTACTCGCCGATCTCGCACAGCGCCGACACCAGCCAGAACGAGCAGATGGTGAAGCTGCCTTCCTCCCCGCTGAAGCCGTCGTCGGTCTCCTCCACCTTGTAACGCAGCACCAGGCCGTGAATCGTGAGCTCGTCGTGGATGGCCAACACCGTGGCCTTGATCCGCTCGTCGTCGGCCGGCAGGAAGCGCACCAACGGCGCCAGCAGTAACGACGCGTCCAGGGCCTCGCTGCCGTAGTACTGCGTGAACACGCCGCGCTTGTCGACGCCGTTGGCCAGGATGTCTTCCTTGATCTCCTGGGCGGCCAGCTCCCACTCGCTGGCTTTGCCGTCCTCGCCGGTCACCCGAGCCAGCTTGGCACCGCGATCGACCGCGACCCAGCACATGATCTTGGACGACGTGAAGTGCTTGAGATCGCCCCGCACCTCCCAGATTCCGGCGTCGGGTTCCCGCCACTGCTTGAGCGCCTGGTTGACCTGCTTCTCCAAGATCGGCCAGACCCGACTGTCCAGATGATCAGCCGCCTTGGCGTGCAGGTAGACCGAGTCGAGCAACGCCCCCCAGACGTCGTGTTGCTGTTGGTTGTAGGCCGCGTTGCCGATCCGCACCGGCCGCGAGTTCGCGTAGCCGGGCAGGTGATCGAGCTCGAACTCCTCGAGTTCGCGCTCGCCGCCGATGCCGTACATGATCTGTATCTCGTCGTCACGCTCGGCGACGTCGGCGATGAAGGCGAAGAAATCGAGCGCCTCCCAGTCGAAACCCAGCGAATACAAGCCCCAGAGCGCGAACGTGGCGTCGCGGATCCAGGTGTAGCGGTAGTCGTAGTTCCGTTCGCCTCCAGGAGTCTCCGGCAGCGAGGTGGTCCCGGCCGCCGCGATGGCCCCGGTCGGGGCGTAGGTGAGGCCCTTCAGGGTCAGCGCGCTGCGCTGGAGGAACACCCGCCAGGGGTGATCGGGGAACTTGCCCCGTGCGAGCCAGTGCTGCCAGTGGTGAGCGGTCCAGACCTGTTTCCGGTACGCCTCCTCGTAGCTGAGCGGCGGCGGCGCCCCACCCCACGACAGGGCGATGTAGCGGGTGTCCCCCTGCCGGAGCAGGGTGCGGGCGCTGGCCTGGCCGCCCTCGAAACCGAGCCGAAGATCACTGGTCAAGGTGAGTTCGACGTCGGAGCCCTGGCCTTGCGCGAGGGCCTGGTGGTAACCCTGATCGGTGTACGTCCAGCGGACTTGCGTGCGCCCGTAGTCGAGAACCGGCTCACAGTCGACCACCACCTGGACCTCCCCGGACACGCAGCGCACCGTCCTCAGGAAGATGTGCTCGGCCGCGTAGTCGTTCGGCGTACGCCGGTGGTTGCGGGAGCGGGTGTTGTCGTCGTGGTGCCACGGACCCATCAGCAAGGCGTCGCGGACCACGATCCAGCCGGTCGGCGTGCCCCAACTGGTTTCGATGATCATTGTGCCGGGGATGTAGCGGGTGTCCACGGGTACGTCGACATCGGTCGGGGAGATCCGGAACGACCCGGCGTGGCGACCCAGCAGACCGCCGAAGATGCTCGGCGAGTCGAATCGAGGAACGCACATCCAGTCCACCGAACCGCCCGGGGCCAACAGCGCCAAGACCTCGCCGTCGCTCAGGAAGCCGTACTCCCCGATGGGCACCGAACGGGCACGGGTCGAGGAGGTCGCGTACTGGTGGTTTAGTGCTTTGCTGCTGGGCATGGCATGAGCATTATGCGCAGGCGGGAGTCTGGCAAGGGGACGACCCGGATGGGCGCCCGAGTGTTACCGGTTGATCTTGTCCGGCCGCACCATCCGGCCACCGGATCGGCGTGGAGCTGCGCCCGATGGGTAACACCTACTCGGCCCACGGGCGCCGTGCGGTCCTAGGAACGGAACGTCAGCGGAGGCCTCCGACGGACCGTGACACCATAGGGGGCGACACTTTGGCCAGATTTGCCTGGGCACCCGGGATCGGAGTCCCTGGGGAAGGGACTCGTATGGGCGGCAACGCTAGCTTTCGGCACCACAACACCTCCGTGCTCTCGGTGGGCGCCGTGGAGGCGCCGACCATCATGTCTTCGGCGGCATTCGACGAACGGTTGAAGCACACGTACGAGCGCGTCGGATTGCAGCCCGGCATGCTGGAGAAGCTGGCCGGGGTCAAGGAGCGGCGCTGGTGGCCGGCGGACGTGAGTTTCGCCGACGCGGCCGCCATGGCCGGCGCCAAGGCGCTGGCCGAGGCCGGCATCACCCCCGCCCAGATCGGGGTGATGATCAACACATCCGTTTGCCGGGAGCACCTGGAGCCGTCCACAGCAGTTGTGGTGCACCACCAACTCGGCCTCCCCACCAACTGCCTGAACTTCGACCTGGCCAACGCCTGTCTCGGCTTCGTGAACGGCATCCAGCTGGCCGGCACCATGATCGACTCAGGTCAGGCGGACTACGCACTGCTGGTGGACGCCGAAGGGCTTCGCCAGACTCATGAGGCGACACTGCAACGGCTGGCCGGCGACGACGCCACCGCCGACGACGTCCGCTCCCAATTCGCCACGTTGACCCTCGGTTCCGGTTCAGCGGCGATGGTCCTCGGGCGGACCGATCTGCATCCTGAGGGCCACCGGATCATCGGCGGCGTCAGCCGGGCCGGCACCGAACATCACGACCTCTGCGTCGGTGACCTGAACCGGATGCGCACCGACAGCAAGCGGCTGTTCGAGGCCGGCATTGCCCTGGCTCTGGATACCTGGAACGACGCCAAGGACGAGTTCGGGTGGGACGGCGTGGACTGGTTCGTGGCCCACCAGACCTCTTTGGCGCACATCCGGGCCATGGCGTCCGCCCTGGGGGTGGATCCTTCGCGTTTTCCGGTGACGCTGCCCCACTACGGCAACATGGGCCCGGCCGCGGTGCCCTTCACCTTGGCCCAGCACGTGGACAAGTTGCGGTCGAAGGATCGGATTCTGTTGCTCGGCATCGGTTCGGGCCTGAACACGTCGTACGCCGAGATCGTCTGGTGAGGTGACCCAGCCGAGCAGCGAACGCCCCCCGAAGGGCTTGCCGGGGCTGGACGACCGCTGGTCGCGACGGGTCTGGGTTCCCGATCCGGATGGTGTCCGCCGACGCTGGCACCTGCTGGACAACGGCGTCGCACCCACGGTCGGGACGATGCTCTGCCTGCACGGCAATCCGACCTGGTCGTATCTCTGGCGGCGGTTCCTGACCGCGGCACCACCCGGCTGGCGCGTGGTGGCCCCGGATCAGCTCGGCATGGGCTGGTCGGAGCGGTTGACTGCTCCGCGGCGGTTGGCCGACCGGATCGAGGATCTGAACCGGCTGACCGACGCGCTGGAGATCACCGGTCCGGTGGTGGTCGTCGCCCACGACTGGGGGGGCCCGATCGGCCTGGGCTGGGCATTGGGGCATCTGGATCGATTGGCCGGGGTGGTCCTCACCAACACCGGCGTGGCGCTGCCCGAACGGCGAAAGGGCCGCAGCACGGCGCCGAGGGTGATCCGGCTGGCCCGCTCGGCGGCGCTCCGGCAGACCGTGTGCGTCAGCACGCCGGCCTTCGTCCGCGGCACCTCGGCCCTGTCCCGTCCCGCCCTGCCCGGCGAGGTGCGGGCGGCGCTCGCGTCCCCGTACGGAACCGCTGATCGGCGACGGTCGGTGGGCGACTTCGTGGCCGACATCCCGCTCGAGCACGATCACCCCAGCCGAGTCGCGCTGGAGCGGGTCGCGGGCGGCCTGGCCGAGCTGCGCGAGGTGCCGATCCTGTTGCTCTGGGGCCCCGGAGACCCGGTCTTCTCCGAGGCGTACCTGAACGATCTGTCCCAGCGGTTACCCCACGCCTCGATCCAGCGGTACCCGCAGGCCTCGCATCTGGTCACCGAGGACGTCCCCGAAACGGCCGACGATGCGTGGCGCTGGGTCGCGGATCAGTGGGGAACACCGCTGGAGAGTCAGGTTGGCTCCGCCGGCGACGCACCCGTCGCGGAACCCCGTGGGTCCGCGACGGTCGACGGCTCCGCAGAGTCCTTCTGGGCCGCGCTCAGCGCCCGGGCCCACGACCGAGCGGTGGCCGCCGTGGAGATCTCCGCGCGGGGCACGCTGGTCACCTCGTTCGCCGAACTCGAGCAGCGGGTGGCCGACCTGGCCGTCGGTTTGGCCGAGGCCGGCGTCCGGCCGGGACATCGCGTGGCTCTGCTCGTCCGGCCGGGACTGGACCTGACGGCCGCGGTGTACGGCTGCTGGCGGGCCGGTGCGGCCATCGTCCTCGCTGACGCCGGCCTGGGCGTGCGCAACCTGGGGGCGGCGTTGCGCAGCGCCGCTCCGGACCACCTCATCGCCATTCCCGCCGGCTTGATCGCCGCCGCCGCTCTTCGGGTGCCGGGGCAGCGGATCCTGGCGGGTTCGATGCCGACTGCGGCGCGGCGAGCACTGGGGGTCGAGCATTCGCTGGACGAGTTGGCCAACCGGGGCGCGGGGGGCCTTCGACAGACTCCTGTGGGCCCGAGGCCGGAGCCCGCTCGACAGACGCCTGGCCCGAGCGGTGAGGCGGCCGTGCTCTTCACCTCAGGGGCGACCGGGCCGGCCAAGGGCGTCGTCTACCGGCACGATCAGCTCAAGGCCCAGCTCGAGCGGGTCCGCTCGGTGATGCGGATCGGCACGGACGACCGGCTGGTGGCCGCCTTCGCGCCCTTCGCGCTGTACGGTCCGGCGCTGGGCATCGCGGCGGTCGTACCGGACATGGACGTGACCCGGCCCGCCACGCTGACCGCCTCGGCGCTCGCCGACGCGGTACTCGCGGTCGAGGCGACGGTGATCTTCGCCTCACCGGCCGCCTTGCGCAACGTCGCAGAGACCGCGGACGGGTTGACCGCCGAGCAGCGGTCGGCATTGGCGGCTGTCCGGACCGTCCTCTCGGCCGGGGCCCCGGTCCCGCTGCCGCTGTTGCGCCGCGTGCAGGAGCTGATGCCGGCCGCGGAACTCCACACCCCGTACGGCATGACCGAGGTGCTGCCGGTGACCGACGTGTCACTGATCCAGATCGAAGCCGCGGGACCCGGGAACGGGGTGTGCGTGGGATGGCCGGTGCCCGGTGTGCAGCTCCGGATCGCCGCTCTCGACGTCGCCGGCCGGGCCACCGGCCCCTTGCGCGACGTGGTCGCCGAGACGGGCGAGATCTGCGTCGCGGCGGCCCACGTCAAGGACCATTACGACCGGCTCTGGGCCACCGAACGAGAGAGTTCGCGAGACCCCGGCTGGCACCGCACCGGCGACGTCGGGCACCTCGATCCGGACGGCCGGCTGTGGGTGGAGGGCCGACTGGTGCACGTGATCACCACGGCGGACGGCCCGCTCACCCCCGTCGGTCTGGAGCAGCGCGTCGAGGCGCTGCCGGGCGTGCGCGCGGCGGCCGCCGTCGGTGTCGGCCCCGCCGGAACCCAACAGTTGATCATGGTCGTGGTGCCGGAGCAGGGTGCGGCCCCGGCGGGCCGCGGACCGCTGGCCGACCCGACCCTGGCGGCGGACGTCCGCGCGGCCCTGACCGTGCCGGTGGCGGCGGTGCTGATGATCAAGGCCCTTCCGGTCGACATCCGGCACGCGTCCAAGGTCGACCGTCTCCGGTTGGGCCGTTGGGCCGAACGGCTGCTGAGCGGCCGCCGGGCGAGACGCGCATGAGGGTCCTGGTCACCGGGGCGAGCGGGATGCTCGGGGCGGGCCTGGCCCGCGCGTTGGCCGAGCGCGGGGACGCCGTGACGGTACTGCAACGCCATCCGGCCGGACTCGGGCTGCCCGAGGTGCTGGCCGACGTGGCCGACGGTTCTTCCGTCCGCGCCGCCGTGGCCGGTCACGAGGCGGTGGTGCACCTGGCCGCGAAGGTCAACGTGACCGGGCCCTGGTCCGACTATGAACGCGCCAACGTCGCCGGTACCCGCTCGATCGTGGACGCCTGCCGGGCCGCCGGCGTCCGGCGCCTGGTGCATGTGTCCTCGCCGTCGGTCGCTCACTCGGGTTCACCCTTGTTCGGGGTCGGTGCGGAGCCGGCGGCTCCGCGCACGGCGCGCGGACCGTACGCGCGGAGCAAGGCCATCGCCGAGTTGATCGCGCTGGCCGCCGACGATGATCAGCTGGCCGTGCTGGCGATCCGTCCCCATCTGGTCTGGGGTCCTGGCGACCCTCAGCTGGTGGCCCGGATCGTCGACCGCGCCCGTCTGGGTCGGTTGCCGCTGATCGGATCGGGGGCGGCCCTGGTCGACAGCACCTACGTGACGAACGCAGTCGACGCGTTGGTGGCCGCCCTCGACGCCGGCCCGACCGTACGAGGTCGCGCCCTGGTGGTCAGTAATGGCGAACCCCGGCCGATCGCCGAGATCCTCGGTGGGATCTGTACCGCCGCCGGAGCCGCTCCTCCCCGGCGACGGGTCCCGGTTCGGTTGGCGGGGGCGGTCGGCGGCGCGGCGGAAGCCGGTTGGGCTCTCCGGCGCCGCCTGACGCCGGGGTTCGATGGGAATGACCCGCCGATGACCCGCTTCGTGGTCGAGCAACTCGCGACCGCGCATTGGTTCGATCAGCGGGAGACCCGGCGGCTGCTCCGTTGGGAACCACGGGTCAGCCTGGACGAGGGGTTCGCTGAACTCGCCCGTTGGTACCGCGAGGGAGCCGGTTCGTAGCGCCGTTCGCACGGTTCCCCGTTGAGAGCTGGTGCCGCTGGCGCCCGGAGGGTGCAGGGGTGCGGACCGTCTGTACGGCGAGCATCCGAGCCGCCGGAAACCACCACCGGAAAGCCGACGGCAGGGGTGGACGGCCGCTAGCGTTGGCTGATCCAACTAACGGGAAGGAGTCCCGATGGATCCGTCGAACTCGTCTTGACCTTGGCCCTGGTCTGTTACTCGGTCTACCGGCAGACCCAGAAGAGCGAGGTCTTGGGCAACGCCCGCTTCAAGCTGGCGATCGTCTACGCCGTCGTCGGGTTGCTGGTGGGCGGCTTCCGCCCGCCGATCGGCTTCTGGCCGATCTTGGTGCCGGCCATCAGCTTGGCGTTGAGCGTGGTGGTCGGGTGGCTCCGGGAAAGGCACGCGAAGGTCTGGGCCGAGAGCGGCCGGGTCTACTCCCGGGCACCCCGTTGACCATCGGCTTGTTCATCGGGCTCGTCGTGACGAAGTTCGCGATCGGCACCATCGTCTACCTGCGAACCGAGGAGGAGGTCGCGCCCTCGATCTGAGGCCCGATCTGCCTGGGCCCACCGACGTTGCCTCACCAGGCCCACCGGGATCCGCCCACTGCCTGATCCCGTGTGCCGTACGCTATCCAGCTCAACCCGCACGACACGCCAAGATAGCGGCTGACGGCCCGCGTCACCCCGCTCAAGATGGCAGACGCACAACCGGGCCAGCGGCTACCCCACCATGTCCCGCGCGCAGAACCGGCCTTCGCTCGCGATATGTCGCGTGCGGATCCCGGTTTCGCGCGCGAGAAGTGTTACCAGCCCAACGATTCGCGGTCGCGGAAAAAGCCGCCGCGGGGACCGTCATCGGCCAGGGTGGCCACCCAGACTACGCCGGCGGCACTGTCGGCTACCGGACGGGCGCCCATCGCCTCGGCGCCCGGATAGGTGGCGGTCAGACCGGGACACACGGCGTTGACGATGACTGGGGTCTCGGACAGTTCGGCGGCCAGCGTGCTGGTCAACGCGTTCAGGGCGGCCTTGCTGACGCCGTACGCCGCGGCCGCGCCTCGGCGAGCGGCCAAGCCGAACTCGCGGTCCGTGTGCGACCCCGCTCCGCTACTGACGTTGACGATCCGCGGGTGGGCGCTCGCGCGGAGCAGGGCAGGAAGGCCTGCGTCATCCGCCAGACTGCCGTACAGATTCACCTGCATCACCCGATCCGCGGCCTCTAGATCCGCACTGCTGGCCAGCTCGGACCAGTCGACAAACCCCGCCGCGTTGTTGATCAAGATATCCAGCCGGCCAGGATGCTCGGTCCATGATTCCGCGGCTCGACGGACGGAGTCCGACTCACCGACGTCCAGCCCGAGACGCAGCGCCGACACTCCGTCGAGTCCCTCCGCAGCCGCCGTCGCGGCGGCGGGATCTCGAGCGGCGATCACGACGTCGGCACGCGTGGTCGCCAGCTGGCGCGCTACTTCGAGTCCCAGCCCGTAGGCCGCTCCCGTGATCAGAGCCACCGTCATCGCTGCCCATCTCGGCCCGAACGGCCCCGCCCGCGACGGCTTAGGCTCGCACGACGATTGGTCCGAGACGAGGCTGGTTGGCCGGCGGGGGATGACGGTTCGCCAGCCGAACCTTGACAACACCCTTCGGCCGGGTGCTCAGGACGCATCCCGGTCGGCAAGGTACTGCTTGACCAGACGTTTCGGCGCCCGCGCCAGCCAGGCGTCGAGGATGATCTCCTCCAGCCGGGCGGGCGTCACTCGATCGAGGAGGACCAGCACCGCCGGGTAGCCGTTGAAGTGCGGGGTCGTGAACAGCGCGTCGGAGTCGGCGGCCAACACGGCCTCCTTCTCGCCGAGGTCCTCCACGTACGCCCCGAGGATCGGGCCGTCGGGCGGGGGGTCGTCCCCCAGCGCCTTCAGGTCGGACTTGCCGAGCGGGCGTTCCCAGACGAAGGCCTTGCCCTTCACCTCCCACGCGGTGTTCCCGTACGAGGTGGACTCCGCCGTCTCCGGCAGCGCCAGCGCCAGCCGCGCCACATCGTCCCAGGTGGCCATGCCTGCAGCGTAGAACCTCGTCGCCGATATCACCCGGTCGACCAGCTCAGGGCACACACCTCAGCAGCGGCCGACGAGCTCCTGGGCCCGGGCGAAGGCTCGATCCCAGTCCGCCAGAAAGCGCGGGAGACCGTACCGCTCCAGTGCGGCCTCCCGGGCCACGAGACCGCGGCGGGCGGCCTCGGCCGGGTCATCGAGGAGCACCTGCGCCGTCCGGCGCAGTTCGGCGACATCGGCGGAGAGCACGCCGGCACCGGGCGGCACCGCACGGGAGGCTTCCGTGGCGTCCAACACCAACACCGGCAGACCGAGCATCATGGCCTGGATCAGCGACAGGCCCAGCGACGTCCACCGGTTCAGATGCAGGTACGCCCGGCGCACGGCCAGGGCGGCATACAGTTCGGTCGGGCTGAGGTTGCCGGCGTACGACAGCTCGGGACACGATCCGCCGAGTCGGGCGGGCAGCCGGTCGGCGTCGATGCCGAATGCGTCGACCGGGAGGGCCCCGAAGGCGGGGAGCAGATCCGTGCCCGTCGTCCGCCAGCGCCGGACCGGTTCGTTGACGACGAAGGCCAGTGCACGGCGCTCGCCGGTGTAGCGCAGTCCGGGATCGGCGACTCCGTGCTCGACGATCATGGTCGGGGCGGACCGGCAGTCCCAGAACACCGCGTTGAAGTACGTCACGTGGGCGATCAGCACGTCCGGGCGGTCGGCGAACGGATGCCGGGAGTGCGGCACGTCAGTCTTCGGGGTGTTGTGCTCCAGGAAGATTGCCGGGACATCGCGACCGGGTCGGCGACCGGTCAGTTCCTCGAACAGCGCCACATCCTCGAGGCGTTGCAGCACCATCAGGTCCGGCGGATCCTCCCTCAGCCGAGACCGGTCGACCTCCTGGACGTTGCTCGGGACGCCGCCATCCGTCTGGGCGCGGATCCGGGACGCACCACCCCTGCCGGTGGGGTCCGGCGGCGGGAACCAGTACTCGTGCTCGCCGCCGATGAAGGAGTCGGTGTAGCCGCCGTGGACGTCACTGAGCAGGACCCGCATCCGCCGATCAGGCCCCGACCCTCGATGCCAGCGAAGGCTGCGCGAGCTGTTGCCGGCAGGCGGCGAGGACTTCCGGAACCTCGATCTGCAACAGCCCGGGATCCGCTGCCGGTGCGTGAGGATCACCGGTCCCACCCCGCCACAGCACTCGGTGCGGCCCGGTCGGCGGTGGTCCCCAGTGGTCCGGCGAGGTCGGGCCGAACACGAGCACCGACGGGATTCCGTACGCGCTGGCCAGGTGGGCGACGCCGGTGTCGCCGCACAGCACAAGGCGTGCCCCGGCCACCAGCGCCGCGAGCTCGGTCAGGTCGCCACCGCCGGCGAGCAGACTGCTCAGCGGCAGCCCAGCCGCATCGACCACCGCGGCCGCCAACGGCCGCTCCTCGATACTGCCGGTCACCACCACCCGCTCGCCGTCCGCCGCCAGCCCGCGGGCCACCGCGGCGATGCGGTGGCTGGGCCACCGACGCGAGGACGCCGAGGCGCCCGGATGCACGACGACCGCACCGGCGACCGGAGCGGGGCGGGCCGGCAGGCGCAACCGGAGGTCGGACGGGTCGGCCGCGACCCCGTAGTACTCGAGCAGCCGGCACCACCGGTTCACCTCGTGAGAGTCGTCCCGCCAGCTCGGACCGGCGACCGCCGGATGGTCCGGATGAGCGTGGGTCAGCACCCGTGTGGCCCCGGTGCCGAGCAGATCCGCGATGCTCTGCGGACCGCGGCCGTGCAGATTGACCGCCAGATCCGGCCGCCGGTCCGACCAGCTCAGGCCACCCAGGCCGCGGACGGGCAGCAGTCGATCGATCCCCGTATCCAGTTCGATCAGTGCCCCGAGCGGCGCCGGAGCCGCGAGCGTGATGCGGGCCTCCGGATCGGCGCGCCGCAGCCCGCGGTAGGCCGGCACCCCGGTGAGGAAGTCACCGAGCCCCAGCGCCCGCAGGACGAGGATCTCGCGCCGGCTCAGGGCCAGGAGCTCTCGGTCGAATAGCAGACCACCAGCTCGCGGATCTCACAGCCGGGCGGCTGGGCGAGGGCGAAGACCACCGACGCGGCCACGTCGGCCGGCGCGTTCAGCTTGGCGTCGGCCGGCGGCTTGTACTGCTCGGTCCGGTCGTCGAAGAAGTGGGTGTGCATGCCACCGGGAATGAGCAGTGTGACCCCCACTTCCCCGGCGGTCTCGGCCGCCAGTGCGCGGGTGAACCCGACCACCCCGAACTTCGAGGCGCAGTACGCGGTCGCATCGCCAACGGCCTTGATGCCCAGCGTGGACGAACATGTGACGACCCGACCATGGCTGCGCTTGAGGTGCGGCAGGGCGGCCCGGACCACGGCGGCAGTGCCGACCAGGTTGACCAGGATCACCCGCTCCCAGTCGGCCGTCGACACCCCGTCGAGCGGCCCGCACGAGTCGATCCCGGCGGCGGTGAACACACCGTCGAGGCGTCCACCGTTGGCGGCCACGATGTCGGCGACGGCCGCCTCCGCTGCCGCCGAATCGGCCAGGTCGACCTGCCGGTACGCCACGTCGTCGGCCGGGGCCGTCCGGTCCAGCACCAGGGGCGTGCCGCCGGCGGCCCGGACGGCGGCCACCGTGGCGGCGCCGAGACCGGAAGCGCCGCCGGTGACGAGGATGGTGCCGAGGGTGGCGCGCGGGGCGACCGGCTCCCCAGGCGCGACGGACGCCTCCGGATCGGTGAACGGCGGAGCGGGCAGGGTAGTGGTCACGAAACCTCCAGAGGAACGGGATCAAGGGTGCTGGGTTCGGGATTTCTCGGTGCAGGACTTCTGGGTTCAGGGGTGCTGGGATCGGGGGTGCTGGGGTCGAGGGTGCTGGGATCGGGGGTGGTCACGGGTGAGAACGAGCGGGCCGTACGGACCAGGGACGTGGTCGAATAGCCGGACACCACCGGCAGCAGGACCACCCGGCCGCCGTGGCGCGCCACACACTCGGCCTCCGGCATCGGTCGGTCGGCGTAGTCGGCACCCTTGACCCACACATCGGGCCGGAGCCGCTCCAGCACGACGGCCGGAGTGTCCTCCTCGAAGACCAGCACCGCGTCCACGGCTCCCAGTGCAGCCAGCACCCGGGCCCGATCGACCTGCCCGACCAGCGGCCGTTGGGCGCCTTTGGCCCGGCGGACGGAGGCGTCGGAGTTGAGGCAGACGATCAGTGCGTCACCCTGGGCCCGGGCTGCTTCCAGCAGCTCGACGTGCCCGCGGTGAAGAAGATCGAAGCAGCCTCCGGTCGCCACCAGGCGCCCTCCGACCCTCCTGACCCGATCCGCGAGCGCGTAGGCATCGGCTCGTCCGCCCTCGGAATGCCCGAGCTGCTCTTGGACGGGACCGTCCCCGGCGAGCCTGGGCACCGGGGTGGACACGGTCGCGGCCGCCCCGGCCCGGACGAACTCGGTGGCCGAGGCGACCGCGGCTCGGATCGCCGTCACGGTGTCCGCGCCGGCCAGCAACGCGACAGCCGTCGCGGCCGCGAACTGGTCGCCGGCGCCGCAGGTGTCGAGCCGCTGACCCGTACTCGCCGAGCGATCGGAGCCGGCGGGGTCGGCCGGGACCGGGATGATGGTGGTTCGGCGGGGTTTGGCCTCGGACAGGATCGCGCCCCGCGGCCCGACGGTCACCGCCACGGCGTCGGCCCGCCAGGCGCCGCACAGTCCCGGAGCTTGCCGACCCGGCTCGTCGGTCCGGCTGAACATGGTCACCTCGGCACTGTTCGGGGTGACCACCCGGCAGCCCGGTACGGGAGGCTGTCCCCGCGGATGCGGATCCCAGATCACCGGAACCCGGCGGGCGGTGGCCGCCAGCTCATCCCGCAGCTCGGGCAACTCGGTCAGCCCTCGGCCGTAGTCGGAGACGAGGACGGCTCCAGCGGTGGCCAGGGCGTCGACGACTCGCGGAGGTAGCGGTAGATGAGCCGCCCGGCCCTCGCCCGCATCGAGCCGCAGCAAGGGCACGTCGGCGGCGGACACCCGGGTCTTGGTGACCGTACGACCCCGCAACGACAACGGAAGCACCGTGATCCCGGGCCAGAGGCCCCGCAGCGCCTCGCCCTCCCCGTCGGCGCCCAGCGCCGTGATCAACACCACCTCGACGCCCGCCCGGGCGGCCAACAGCGCTGCCAGCCCGGCTCCGCCCGGCCGGTGCCACCGGCGCTCGAGATCCACTACGGGCACCGGAGCATCCGGGCACAGCCGGGTCGAGGAACCGTGCACATCGACGTCGAGGAACGAGTCCCCGACGACGACCAGCGGTTGCCTCCGGTGCTCGAGCGGCACGGGGGCGGGGTCGGTCGACGGCTGACGACTCATCGACCGACCCCGAGCTCTTCGTCGAGGGCCAGGCACAGCCCGTGCAGCATCGACAGGTGGACCTCCTGGACCGTGGCCATGGTGGGGGCCGCCACGGCCAGCGCCGAATCCGCCAGCGACGCCAGCGGGTTGGGAGCCGGGCCGGTCAAGGCCCACACCGCGACCCCCGTCTCGCGTGCCGCTCGCGCCGCCGCCAGGATGTTCGGGCTGCCTCCGCTGGTGGAGAACGCAACCAGGACGTCGCCGGCGCGGCCGTGGGCCCGGACCTGTCGGGCGTAGAACTCGTCGCCGCCGTAGTCGTTCAGGATCGCGGTCGCCGCGGATGTGTCGGCGTGCAGGGCGATGGCCGATAGCGGCCGGCGGTCGTGCCGGAAGCGACCCACCAGCTCTCCGGTCAGATGCTGCGCTTCCGCCGCGCTGCCCCCGTTCCCGCAGGCCAGCAGCCGTCCGTCGAGGGCATAGACACCGGCGAGGTGCCGGGCCCAGGCCCGGATCTGGGGCACCGCCGATTCGAGGGCAGCCGCGCTCTCGGCGAGGGCGGTGAAGTGTTCGGCCACCGAGTCGGTGCGCACCCGCTCGCCGGCCCTCTGGTAGGAGGTGGTCATGTCAGATGCCTTTCCCGATCGACGACCGAGGCGCCGAGCAGCGATTCGATCGCGGTGACGAGCTGCCCGGGACTGATCATGCTCAGGCACGGATGACCCGGTGTCGGGCACAACCGGGCCCGGGTGTCCCCACAGCTCGCGTGCTGATCACCGAGCACTCGAACCGGCACCCCGTACGGTGCCCAGCGGCCGGCGGACACCACCGGAGCGAACAGCGACACCACGGGCGTGCCGACCGCCGCGGCGAGGTGCGCCGGGCCGGTGTTGGGCGCCACCACACACGACGCTCGGTCGAGTACGGCGGCCAGCAGCGGCAGATCCAGCTGGCCGCTCAAGTCGACAGCCTGAGCCGCGGCGACGAAGCCCGTCAGGGTCGACTCGGCCGCCGAACCCGTGACGACCACCCGGTGCCCGGCGGCAACCAGACCGGCCACCAACGTCCGAGAGTGTTCGGCGGTCGGTCGGCGGGCACTGGTGGCCGCGCCCGGGTGGAACACCACGTACGGCTGATCGCCGGTCAGGGGCCTCGACTCGGGCAGCGGCCGGCGGACCGCCAGCCGGGCGCCGTGGGCGTCGGGGGTGAATCCGGCCGCCACCGCGAGCGCGAGATTGCGTTCGGGCTCGGGCAGATCGTCGGGTACCGCGTGCCGCAGGTCCAGCAGCGAGCCCGGGTAGTCCACGCTGACGGCGCCGATCCAACCTACCCCGGCCATCCGCAACAGCAGCGCCAGCGGCAGCGGGGACTGGTGGAACGAGGTGCAGATCAGTGCGATATCGAAGCGCTCGCGACGGATCTGCTCCAGCAGCACGGCCACCGCGGCCGGGGACAGCGGCGGGGGATCCAGCACCACCCACGGCGCCTCGAACTCCAGCACCGAATCGACCCCCGGCAGCATTCGCGCGGTCGCGGCCTGACGGGGACCGACCAGCATGGTGACACGGTCGGCGCTGCCGGCCACGGACCGCACCGCCCCCCCGGTCAACAACACGTCCCCCAGACTGTCCAACCGGGCGATCAGCACCCGGCCGCGCCGAGCGCCCTCGGGGGCCGTCACCGCCAGCCCCCGAAGCTGAGCCGGACGGCATCGCCGAGGGTGGGTGCGACGGAGGCCAGGACCGAAGCGCGATCGATCTCGGCCAGCCGGGTCGCGGCGTTGGGGACCAGGACGGCCCGCGCACCCGCGGCCAGGGCCGCGTCGACATCGGCGCCGATGTCGCCGATCAGCACACACTGGCTGGGTCGGACGCCGAGTTCACGGGCGGCGGCCTCGACCATCCCGGGCGCCGGTTTGCGGCAGCCGCACTCGTCGTCGGCGCCGTGCGGGCACACCTGCCAGGTGTCGAACGGCCCGAGCAGGTGGTCGACCCGCGCGTTCACCCGGGCGAGCGCCTCGAGGCTGATCAGCCCGCGGGCCACCCCGGACTGGTTGCTCACCACGCCCACCGGCACCCCGCGCCGGCGGAGCGAGCGCAACGTCCGACGGGCCCCGACGACCGGCCGCACCCCGTCCGGGTCAGCGAGATAGGGAACGTTGGTGATCAAGGTGCCGTCGCGGTCGAACAGCACGGCCAGCGGCGGCCCGCCGTCGTCGCGGCGCGTCCGGGCGGGGGCGAAACGGACCGCCCACTCACCCTTGAGGCGATGGAACACCGCCACGGGGGGGATCGCCGCGCTACTGACCACCATGGCCGCGATCTCGCCCGCGGTCCTCGGCCCGGGCCGGATCCGCCGGAGGGCGAATTCCGCCGTGACGGCACCCCAGACCAGACCCGCGCGCGCGGCGAGCCGAGGGCGGCCGCCGATGAGCGTGACCGCCGCCGTGAGGGCGGCGCCGACCGCAAGCAGGTGCCGCCCCGTCCGCCCCGGGGTGGTGCCGATCTGCTGCCGCCAGGTGCGGCCGAACTTCGCCCGCATCAAGGCATTGTCGGCGTTGCCGGCCTGGACCGCGATGCTGCCGCGCCAGCCGCCGCGCGCGCGGACCGGATGGACCGTGATCCGCTCGCCCCAGACGACGTCGAAGCCCGCGCGCAACGTCCGTAGGGCCAGGTCGGCGTCCTCCCGGAAAGGCCGAGGAAAGCGCTCGTCGAAACCGCCGGTCAGCTCCAGCACCGTGCGCCGGTAGGCCATGTCGGCGGTGATCCACGCCGCCCCGACCAGTCCGAGCGTCCGTCGTTCCTCGTCGGTCGGCCGGTGCCCCTCGGGCAGCGGCACCTCTAGCCGAGCCTGGCTGGCTCCGACCGATCCGGGTCGCCCGGCGAGGTCGGCGACCAGCTGAGCGTTCCAGTCTCCGGCCAGCACGACGTCGTCGTCGACGAAAGCGATCCATTCCAGGGCCGGTGCAGCATCGACAGCCGCTCGCCAGCCGGCGTTGCGGGCGGCGGCCGGGCCGCGGCCCCCGCTGCGGGCGACCACCAACGGGGCGCGGGTGACCGGCAGATCCAGCGGCGGTGGTGCTGCTGCCGGGGAGGACCGGTCGTCGGCCACCACGATGCACACCGGTTGCGGTTCCCGGTCGGCGCTGTTGATCAAGTCGGCCAGCCCGGCGCGACCGATCGTGGGGATCACGACGGCGTAGGCCACCGCGGATGCGCCATTCCCGGTCATGACCGCCGGACCAGGAACGGGCCGATGGCCAGGGCGTCGACCGGGGCCGACCCGAACAGCTCGAGGGCGTCGCGCGGACTGTCGACCATGGGTCGTCCGGCCGTGTTCAGGCTGGTGTTGACCACCACCGGGATCCCGGTCCGTTCGGCGAACCCGGCCAGCAGCCGAGCCGTGAGCGGGTCCTCGTCCGCGTCGACGGTCTGCACTCGGGCGGTGTGGTCGACGTGGGTGACCGCTCGGAGCCGGTCGCGCCAGGCGGGCGCGACGTCGTGCACGAACAACATGTACGGGCTGGGCAGTGGACCCCGGCTGAAGATCTCGCCCGACCGTTCGCGCAGGACCATGGGGGCCACCGGCCGGAACTGCTCCCGGCCCTTGATGTCGTTGAGTCGTTCGACGTTGTCGGCCTGCCCGGGGTGGGCGAGCAGGGACCGGTGTCCCAGGGCCCGGGGGCCGAACTCGGATCGGCCCTGGAACCAAGCCACCACACCGTCGGCGGCGATCACCTGAGCGGCCGCCTCGGCGATGTCGCGGGGTCGTTCGTAGCGGATCCTGGCGGTGCGCAACGCCGCTTCGATCTCGTCGTCGCTCCAGCCCCGCCCCAGCGCAGCGCCTTCCATGGGAGCGATCCGGTCGCCCAGCTCGGTGGCCACGGCCAGAGCGGCACCCAGCGCTGTGCCGGAGTCCCCCGCCGCGGGCTGGGGCCAGATGTTGGCGAACGGGCCCTCGGCCAGCAGCCGGGTGTTGGCCACACAGTTCAGCGCCGTGCCGCCCGCCAGCGCCAGGTTCTGACTCTGGGTGACGCCGGACAGCCAGAAGCAGAGCTCCAGCAGCACCTCCTCGAGGACGACCTGGACGCTGGCGGCCAGATCGGCATGGCGGGCGTCGAAGTCGCTCTCAGTCCCAGGGGCCCCGGGCCGGCGGGCCGGGGCCAGCGCCTGCCAGTCGATCCGCTCGGTGCGGAAGCCCCCGTCGCCGGTGGTGTAGACGAGTTGACGGAGCAGCGGCAGGTGCCGCGGGGTCCCGTACGAGGCCATCGCCATCACCTTGTACTCGTCGCTGGAGCGCTCGAAGCCGAGGTGCGCGGTCAGGTCTTCGTACAGCAGGCCGAGCGAGTGCGGCAGGTTCTGTGCCGCCAGGACGTCAAGTTTCTGATCCCGGTACTCCCCCGCCAACATCGAGGTCGCCTCGCCGCGCCCGTCGGCCACCAGGACCGCACAGTCTCCGAAGGGAGCGACCAGGCCGGCGGAGGCGGCGTGGGCGATGTGGTGGCGGACGAAATGGAAGCGGCCGATGTCGTAGTCGGGCAGCAGGGTCTGCAGGAAGTGCGGCGCCCGCCGGGCGTAGGTGGTGCGCAGGTCCTCCCAGCCGGGATCGTGGCCGGCGCCGTCGGGGGTGACCAGCGACGGATCGTAGGAGTAACCGACCGCGTCGAGCTCGTCCGCCGCCAGACCACCCGCGTCCAGGCACCAGCGGATCGCGGCCTCGGGAAGCTCCCACGCCGAGAAGGGGACCGGCCGCTTGCCGTGCTTGCGGCGGCTGAAGCGTTCTTCCTCGGCGGCGGCCACGATCCGACCGTCCACCACCAAGGCGGCGGCGGAGTCGTGGAAGACCGCGTTGATCCCGAGCACGCGCATGGTTCACCCGGCCTTGGGAATCAGCGGCAGGACAGCGGGGTAACCGACGTCCAGGCCGGTCGCCTCCAAAGCCGAGACGTCCAGCCCGGTGTCGAGCGGCACGCCCGCGGCAACGCGACGGACGGCGAACCACTCAACGGTGCGGGCCAAGCCTTCCCGGATGGAGACCCGCGGAGTCCAGCCCAGCAGGGTGGTGGCCCGGGTGATGTCGGGGCAGCGGCGCCGCGGATCGTCGGCCAGGGACGGGCCGAACTCGAGCTGTAGGTCGGATCCGACGAGTTCGGCGATGAGCCGGGCGACGTCGAGCACGCTCAATTCGACGGGATTGCCCAGATTGATCGGCCCGGATTCGCTCGAGTGGGCCAACGCCAGCAGTCCGGCCACCGTGTCGCTGACGTGGCAGACGGAGCGGGTCTGCCGCCCGGATCCGCTGATGGTCAGCGGTTCACCGGCCAGCGCCTGGGTGATGAAGGCGGGAATCATCCGGCCGTCGTCGGGTCGCATCCGGGGACCGTAGGAGTTGAAGATCCGGGCGATCGCGGTGTCGGTTCCGCGGCTGCGCCGGTAAGCCTCGGTGACCGCCTCCGCGTACCGCTTGCCTTCGTCGTAGACGCTGCGCGGCCCGATGGGGTTGACGTGTCCGACGTAGTCCTCGACCTGCGGATGCACCAGCGGGTCACCGTAGACCTCGCTGGTCGACGCGAGGACGAAGCGCGCGCCGTACCGCTCGGCCAGCTGCAGGCCGTGCTCGGTACCGAGCGACCCGGCCCGGAGGGTCTCGATGGGCAGTCGGTAGTAGGCCCGCGGAGAGGCGGGCGAGGCCAGGTGGAACACCACGTCGAGGCCGTCGAACTCGGGCCGGGGCTCCAGCGGAGTGGTGACGTCGTGGTCGATCACGTCGAACTCGGCGCGTCCGATCAGGTGCTCGATGTTGCCCGGATCGCCGGTGCAGAAGTTGTCGATGCACACCACGGCGGATCCGGCGGCGAGCAACGCGTCGCACAGGTGGGATCCCACGAACCCGGCGCCGCCGAACACCACCGCGCGGCGGAATCTCCTCAGGTCGGTTCGCACATCAGCCCCCGAACCGAACGGTCGAGGCCGCGGCGGCCAGCAGGCGCGTTCGCGGCTCGGACTGATACAGAGTGTTCGTGCTGGAGGCGACCTGGTCCCATGAGTAGAGCCGCCGCACCCGTTCCAGCGCCGCCCGGCCAAACCGCTGGCAGGCCTCCGGGTCAGAGCGCAGTTCCTCGAGCACCGCGGCCAACGCCGTCGGGTCCCGCGGCGGAACGTGCCGACCCGTGCCTCGGTCGACCACCGTGTCGACCAATCCGCCGACCGCGCTCGCCACCACCGGGATGCCGCAGGCCATGGCCTCCAGCGGCACGATCCCGAACGGCTCGTACCAGGGGGAGCAGACCACGACGTCGGCCGTACGCAGCAGGGCCGGCATCTGACTCCGTGGCACCGGACCGAGCAGCCGCACCCGGTCCGAAACGTTCAGCCGCGCCGCCAGGGCCAGGAGCCGGGACACCTCCGGGTCGTCGTCCATCCGGTCTTGCTCCGGACCACCGGCGATGAGCAGCTCGGCGTCCGGCAGCTGGGCGATCGCCTCGATGGCGGTGCCGAAGCCCTTGCGCGGCACCAACCGGCCGATCCCGACCACCCGGAAGGGCCGTCGGGCCGCCCGGGTCGCCTCCGGAGAGGCCGCGCCGGCGACATCGGGACGGGGCGAGAAATGCTCGAGGTCCACCCCGCACGGGACGACCGACAGCCGCTCCGGGTCGACCCCGAGCGCGATGAGCTCACCGACCTCGTCGGTGCAGGTCGCGACCACGCGGGTGGCGGAACGAGCGAGTTCGCCCTCGATCCGCAGCCGGTCGGCGGGACTGGTGTCGAAGGCGCCTTGATGGCGGCGCTTGACCACGCCGAGGGCATGGAAGGTGACGAAAAGCGGTGCCGGCACGACCCGGGTCGCGCGCCGGGCCGCCCAGCCCGACATCCAGAAGTGGGCGTGCACCACGTCCGGCCGACGGGAGGTCAGGGCAGCGGTCAGCGCGTGCGCGAACGCACCCATGTACGGCCACAGTTCGTCCTTGGGCAGTCGCGCGGTCGGCCCGGCGCTCAGATGCTCGACGGTATAGCCGGCCTGGGTGACCACCGTGGTGGGCAGGGCGTCGTCGTCACGGCGGGTATATACCACGACATCGTGACCGAGCCGGGTCAGCCCGGCCGCGAGTTCGGCGACGTGCACGTTCTGCCCGCCGGCATCGACCCCGCCGAGCACGGCCAGCGGACTGGCGTGCTCGGACACAAGAGCGACGCGCAGCGGTCGACCCTGCGTCGAGGGGGGCGGCATGGAGCCGAAATTACCCCAACGCTTCGACGTCAAACCGTTTCCGGCCGAGAACCGCTGCTCTCGATCTGACCGCCCGCGCAGTGACATTTCCGATTTCGCCGCCGGATCACCGGTCCGGCCTACCTATCGATTGCGGTGTATTGATTCGTGTGTTCGAATTGAATCCATGCGCTGGGAACAGCAAACCCTGACGGCCGAAGATCCCGCCGCCCTGCCGGGACTGGGTCAGCTGGCCGGCCTGGTGCGGACGGTGCGGACCCCCGAGTTCGTCGGCACGATCTTCCACGAGGTCCGCTGCCGGTCCGCGCTCAACCGCGTCCCGGGCGGCTCGTCCGCTAATCTTCGACTGCCGTTCCGGTGGACGATCAACCCGTATCGCGGCTGCACGCACGGCTGCGTCTACTGCTTCGCCCGGCAGACCCACTCCTATCTCGAGCTCGACACCGGACACGACTTCGACAGCCAGATCGTGGTGAAGATCAATCTGGCGTCCGTGCTGCGCCGCGAGTTGACGCGCCCGAACTGGTCGCGAGAGCACGTCGCCATGGGCACCAACACCGACCCGTACCAGCGCGCCGAGGGCCGGTACCGGCTGATGCCCGACGTCATCGGCGCGCTCGCCGCGAGCGAGACGCCCTTCTCCATCCTTACCAAGGGCACGCTGTTGAGCCGCGACCTGCCGTTGCTGGCCGAAGCGGCACGCCGGGTGCCGGTCGGTATCTCCATCTCCCTGGCGGTCCTCGATCCCGAGCTCCAACCCGGTCTCGAGCCCGGCACCCCGACGCCGCGGGCCCGGCTGGAGCTCATCCGCCGGATCCGCGAGGCCGGGCTGCCCTGCGGAGTACTGGTTGCGCCGATCCTGCCGGGCCTCACCGACAGTCCCGAGCGGCTGGAGCAGATCGTCGAGGAGCTGGCGGCGGCTGGGGCCACCAGCATCAGCGGAGTCGTCCTGCATCTCCGCCCGGGGGCCCGGGAATGGTTCTTCGCCTGGCTGGAGCGCGAGCGGCCGGATCTGCGTCCTCGGTACGAGCAGTTGTACGCCCGGGGCTCGAACGCTTCGTTGCCGTATCGGCGCGCGGTGCAGCAGCGCCTCCGGGCCATCGTGGACCGCACCCTGCTGGAGCGTGGGCCATTCGTCGGGAATGCACTCACCAACGCGCCGACGAGATCTGCGGTGGCGGCCGGGCCGGAGCTGGGTCAGCCGGAACTGTTCTAGCGGGGCGACTGCGATGGCTGCTCTGGCGTCCTGGCCCCGGTTGTAGCGTTTCCCAGCTTGAGCGGGGTGACGCGAGCCGGGAGGCGCTTTCTTGGTGGGTCCTGCGGCTTGAGCTGGATAACGAACGGCGGGCGGATTCGTGGCGGATTCGGACCTCACGCACCGCCTTCTTCTCCGCGTTGGGGAATTCCGGCGAAGCCCGGCTGCGGGGGCCGATATGCAGTCTGCGCGGTCGCTGAGCGTTCAGATCGACCCGAAGACAGGCCCTCCGAAGAATTCAAATCCAGCCATCACATGGGCGGGCGGGGCCGCCGAGATGCGCACTTAGAACGTGGAGTCCTCGGTGACGAAATCGATCAGTCGTTCAACGGTCGTCAGCAGCTCCGGATCCAGGTCCGACCAGTCACGGACCTGAGCGAGAATCCGCTGCCAGGCGGCGGCCACATCGGCGTGATCCCGGTACGGCCAACCCAGAGCCTCACATACGCCCGCCTTCCACTCGATGCTCCGCCGGATGGCCGGCCAACGATCCAGACCGAGCCGCTCGGGCTTGACGGCCTGCCAGATGTCGACGAACCGGTGGCCCAGCACCAGCACGTGCTCACCGTACGGTCCGGACGTGACTCTACGAGCGATCCGCGACTCCTTGCTGCCGGCCACCAGGTGATCGACCAGCACCCCCAATCGCCGGCCCGCGCCGGGGGCGAACTCGGTGACCACCGCCGGCAGATCGTCGACCCCGCCGAGGCCCTCCACCACCACACCGACATGCCGCAGATCGTCGCCCCAGATCCGCTCGACCAGCTCCGCGTCGTGCCGACCCTCGACGAAGATGCGGCCGGCGGCCGCGACCCGAGCCCGCTCTCCGGGCGCCGGGGCGACCGAGCCCGAACGGCTGCGGGGCTGCGGGGCCGGCGTGCGCGGTGCGGCCTGCAGGTCGACCGGCCGGCCGTCGACCAGGAATCCGGGTCCGAGCCGAAAGCTCCGGCTCCGCCCGTGCCGGTCCTCCAGCACGACCAGCCCTTGCTCGCAGCGCAGCACCGCGCCGCAGTAGCCCGACACCGCGTCCTCCACGACGAGTCCGCGCTCGGCGACAACCGGGGTACTGACGGGTCTGCGGGGTTGGGCCCCAGCCGCGAGAACGTCGATCGGGTATCGGTCGGCGGCAGGCACCAAGGCAGCGTACGGATGCGCTTCCGCACTCCGGGGATCTAGCGCTCGGCGTGGCGTGCCGGAATCGAGCCGCCAACACCCCTTCCACGCGACTGCATATGCGTGCTACGTTTCGGCAACTGAATCGGGGGGAACCGACCAGTCGGGCGAGAACGACCTCGCCCGGCCCGCCCACGGAAGGTCTTCCCCCATGCACCGCATGATCATCCGGCTTTTCCTCTCTGCGGCCGCCGCTCTGGCGCTCATCGCGAGCATGAGCCCGGCTCCAGCCAGCGCCCTCCCCGTCGTCAACATGGGTGCCGTCACCACGGCCGCCTTCGTCGAAGGCTCCCGGGGCAACCAGCCGTCGCTCGGCGACGACGCTTCGACCAAGCTGATCCAGCGTGCCCTGACCGCCCGAGGGTTCTGGGTGGCGATCGACGGCCGGTACAGCCGAGCGACCACCGCCGCATACGCTCGCTACCAACGCTCGCTCGGGTATCGGGGGATCAACGCCAACGGGATCCCGGGCTACAAATCCCTGACCAAGCTGGGGACGGGCCGGTTCACGGTCGGCAACGCGGTCCGGATGGGCAGTCGGGACGCCAGTTACGGCGGGAAGCGGGTCAACGAGCGGACGAGCCTCATGCTGGCTGCCGCGGACAGCAAACTGTCCTGGAGCCTCCGACTCACCCAGGGGTCGTACTGCGTGCTGGAGGGGAGGGGTTGTGTCGCGGCGTCCTCGGGCACCCATGACGGTGGCGGCTCGATAGACCTGAGTGCCAAGTGGATGAGCACCTCCCAGCGGTGGCGGACGGTGCGGGCGTTGCGCTCGGTCGGCTTCGCCGCCTGGCTGCGGGTCCCGAGCCAATGTGGGGGCTGCTGGAGCACCCATATCCACGCGGTGGCCATCGGCGACACCGACATGTGGCAGAAGAACGGGAGGTACACCAACCGCGACCAGGTCGGTGACTACTTCGTCGGACTCAACGGCCTGGCGAGCCACCGGGCCGACAACACACCGGCCAAATACCGGGTCCCGTTCATCACCTGGGAGCAGTACCGCAGAAAGGCCGGATAGCGCGCGGACGCCCATGAATTGGATGGTCTCAGGTCTTGGCCACGTGATCTCGCCATCAGTGTTTCGGCCTCCAACCGAGGACGCGCTGCGCCTTCTCGGTGCAGATGAGCGATTGAGTGCCGTCGACCGGCGCGCGGAACTCGGTGTCGGGAAAGAATTCGGCCATCAGGGCGGCGGAGGATCGGGCCATGACGCTGTCGTTGTTCGCGATCACGAAGCTGTCGAATCCTGGCGTCTGGTGCCCGAGCGCCCGAACGACCGCCTGAGCGCCGTCGCGGGCGTCGATGTAGGACCAGAGGTTCCACTTTCGCGATGCCGGATCGTCCTCGAAGGCGGGAGACTCGTCGTACTCTCCAGCGTCGATGACGTTGGAGAACCGCAGCCCGATCATCTTCAGCGGGGGATCCCAGCGGCAGTAGTGGAGCGCCATCCGCTCCTCGAGATCTTTAGCCAAGGCGTAAACGACCTGGGGCATCGCGGGAACGTCCTCATCCAGCGGCACGTACGCCGGCGGCTTCTCGAACGGATATCCGAGCAGGGTTTCGCTCGAGGCCCAGACCAGGTTCCGGATCTTCAGCAGGCGGGCCGCTTGGAAGACATGGAAGGTCGACAAGTGGTTGTTCTCGAAGGTCGCGACGTTGGGGACGCCGCCGGCGCCGCGGAGGCGCCCTCGGGTCTCACCTCGCCACCGTCAGGAGTCTTTCCATGCAGTACACCCAACTCGGCCGATCCGGGGCCAAGGTCAGCCGGTTGGCGCTGGGCACCATGAATGTCGGCTGGCACATCGACGAGCAGGCCAGGACCTTGCCGCCGCCCAGGAGACAGCCAAGGCCCGCCACTTCCTCGGCCTGGTCACCGAGCAGTCGGTCTACAACCTGCTGGAACGCGCCATCGAGCTCGAAGTGCTGCCCTCCGCCGCCACTACGGCATCGGCCTGCTGCCCTGGAGCCCCCTCGCCGGCGGGCTGCTCGCCGGCGCCGCGCTGAAGGCCGGTCGCCGCGGGGATAACAGCGCGATGCTCGGTCACTCCGCCCGCGAGCAGCGCATCGCCGACAACCTCACCCGGTTGCAGACCTACGAGGATCTGGCGGCTGAGCTGGAACTTTCCCCCACCGTCCTGGCCCTCGCGTGGCTGCTGTCCCGGCCCGGGGTCACCGCCCCCGTGCTCGGGCCCCCGCACCCTCGAACAGCTGACCGGGTCCTTCCCCGCGATCGACGTCAACCTCGAACCGCAATCCTGGCCCGGCTGGACGAGCTGTTCCCCGGACCCGGTAAAGCCCCCGACGCCTACACCTGGTGATCCGCGCCGAGCTAGCACCCCAACACTCCGGCTGATCCCCTCGCGTACGTTGTCCCGCTCAAGCGGGACGACATGCCGAGGTAGCACCGAATTGCTCGCGTCACGCCGCTCAGGATGGGAAACGCACCCCGGGCGCGTGTCGGGGGCCGTGTCGTCGAGGCAGCGTACGAGGTGCTTCAGCGCTACCTCTGGCTCTCGCTCGCCCGGTGGGTCATCATCGTGGTAGCCGGTCGCTGTCAGGGGCCCGGGATCAACGTCCGGCGAGAGGACATGTACTCCGCCTCTGCTCCAGGAGGTCGCGGTGAAGCCGGAGGTCAAGCCGCTCAACCCGCGGATGTCGCCGCGCCTGGACGTCTTCATGTCGGCCACGGACCAGGTGAACCGGAGCCGGGCCGAGCAGTGTCCCTCCCTCGCGGTGTCGTCGGGGGCAGACGGCGGGCTCGGAGTCGAATCGGGTGTCGCGGCGGTCGACTACGCCGACCCCACCCAGACGGCGCAACAGGCCCTGGAGGCCATCCGGCAGGCTCGTTCGCCCACCGAGCCGGTCGCACCCGTCGCCGAGGTGAAGGTGATGTCGCGCAAGGACGTCGCCGAGCGGGTGTCTGGGCGAGATCGCGATCCGGAGCCATCCTCCGATGTCCGGATGAGCCTGTTCGTCAAGCTCGACCGGGACCTCGACCCGGCCCGCCGTCAGGCGGTGGAGCGATCCGTCGAGGATCGTGCCCTGCGGGTCAGCTGGAAACTGGACACCGCGGCCGTGGAGATGGCGGCATCCGACGTCGCGCAGCTCGTCGACGGGGACGCCATCGCCTACATCGAGCCCGGACAGTCGCTCCGGGAGCCCCAACCCGAGGTCGGCCGCACGGACGCCCCGCGACCCCGTACGAATCGCTCCGTGCCGACGGCACGTGGTCGCCACCGCGACGGCCGGGGCGTGCTCGTGGGAATCATCGACGTCGGCGGATTCGACTTCGCCCATCCCGACTTCCTCACGAAGGAGGGCACGCGCTGGGAGGCCATCTGGGACCAGGGTGGGACTACGCGACCACCGCCCGACGATGCCGAATCCAAGTCGGGTCTGTCCTACGGCAGCGAGATCCGACGTGAGCACATGAATGTCGCGATCGCCGCTGCTCGCCGTCTCAGGATGGCCGCGACCGAGCTGGAGCCGCAGTCGACGATGGTCCCCCGATCGCACGGCACGCACGTGGCATCCATCGCCGCGGGCAACAGCGGCGTCGCGCGGAAGGCGCACCTCGCCGGCGTGCTGGTGAGCCTGCCGAACGCCGGCGACGCGGCCGCGTCGAGCTTCTACGACTCGACCAGGATCGCCGACGCCATCGAGTACCTGCTTCGCCTGGCCGATGAGCTGGGCGACAGGATCGGTGACGGGAGGCCGCTCCCCCTGTCCATCAACATCAGTCTCGGCACCAACGGCCACGCCCACGACACCTCGAGCGCCATGGCCCGATGGATCGACAACACCCTTGCCACCCGCGGGCGATGCGTGAGCGTCGCGGCGGGCAACGCCGGCCAGGTTGCCGCCGACGCCGGCGCCCCACGCAACCTGCTCCTCGGGCGGATCCATGCCGGTGGCGTCCTCGCCGCCACCAACCTCCGCCAGGAATTGGGGTGGATCGTCGGCGGCCAGGGAATCTCGGACTTCTCCGAGAACGAGATGGAGATCTGGTACGGACCCCAGGACCGCTTCGACGTCGAGGTGCGCCCCCCAGGTGGCGCATGGGTCGGTCCGGTGCCTCTGGGCAAGGCCATCCGGCACACCTTCCTCGCCGACGGAACCGTGCTGAGCATCCACTCCGAGGCCTATCACCCGGCGAACGGGCTGAACCGCATCTCGATCCTGCTCTCCCCCTTCTACGGGCACCGCGAGGGCGCGATCCGGGAGATGATGCCGATCACCTCTGGAGAGTGGCGAGTGCGGCTGACCGGCGTGGTCGTACGGGACGGTCGCTTCGACGCGTGGATCGAGCGCGACGACCCCCGTGCGCTGCCGGGTCGCGGTGGGAAGTGGAACTATCCCTCTACCTTCAGCGAGGGGTCGTACACGAGCGACCGGATGATCGGCTCCCTGGCGTGCGCCGAACGTCTGCTCTCGGTCGCGAACGTGGATCTCTCGCGCAACGCCGCCCACGTCACCTCGAGCCGAGGACCGACCCGGGACGGCCGCAACAAGCCCGATATCGCGGCGGACGGCACCGACGTGGTCGCCGCTTCGGGGTTCGACATCACGTCACCGTGGGTCCAGATGACCGGGACCAGCATGGCCTGCCCGTACGTGTGCGGCGTGGCCGCCCTGATGCTGGCCGTCGTCCCCCAACTCACGTCCGCGCAGATCCAGGGGATCATGCGCTCCACGTCGTCACCGCTGCCCGGTCAAACTTTCGGATGGCGCAACGACACCGGGTTCGGCGTCATCGACGCGGAGGCCTGCCTCAACCGCACGGTCGAGTTCGCCGAGATGTTCGACGCGGTCTCGGCTGCCGCGAGGGCGAAGAAGTGAGCGGCGCTCCATGAGGCTCGAGGTCTTCCACGCGGCGGACGGCGACTGCCTGCTCCTGTCCTCCAGCGACGGCCACCACGTCCTCGTCGACGGCGGCCGGGCGGGCACGTTCGCCGACAACACCCAGCCGCGGTTGCAGGAGCTCAAGCTCGCCGGAGAGGCGATCGACCTGGTACTCGTGAGCCACGTCGACGCCGACCACATCACCGGGATCCTGCGGCTGCTGAGGGACGTCGGCGACTGGGCGGTGTTCGACCACCAGCGCACCGACGGGGCCAACCCCACCTTCCCCGAGCCCACCGTGCCCCGCCCGCCCGACATCGGGGCGCTCTGGCACAACTCCTGGCGGGCACAGGTCGGTGAGCTCGAGGGACCGATCGCGGCGCTCGCCCTCCAGGTCACCGCGGCGACGGCCCTTGACCCCGACCTGGTCAACTCGGCGAGGGCGGCGACGCAGCTCGCGCTGGCAGAGCTCTCCGGCCTGGCCGAGAGCATCGCCGACGGGGTCCAGCTGTCCCGCCTCATCGAGGAGCGCACTCCCCTGCAGCGCAACGAGGGCTTCCCGGACCACCTCGCGCTGCTGCGCGACCGGCCCCACCGGCGGCGCGTCGGCAGCACGACTCTCACAGTCATCGGGCCGACCGAGCACCACCTGGTCGCGTTGCGCGACGAGTGGCGGAGGTGGTTCCTGGAGAAGGGGGTCAGGCTGGCCCCGGGGCGCAGTGGCGCCCAGAGGACCGAGGCCGGACGTACGGTCGACCGAGCCGGCGCAAGCCTGGCGCTCGGCGGTCCCGCGCCCGCCTCCATCGAGGAGGCGGCACAGATCATCGAGCAGACCGGGTCGAAGCACGTGACGCCGCCGAACCGTGCGTCGATCACAGTGCTCGCCGAGGAGCGCGGTCGCACGGTCCTGCTCACCGGTGATGCCGCCGAGGAGGAGCTGATCGACGGCCTGACTGCCATCGGGAAGCTCGGCGCGAACCGGGACAGCGCGCCATTCCACTGCACCGTCTTGAAGGTCCAGCACCACGGGGCGAGCCACAACCTGAGCAGGGCCTTCGCCGAGCGGGTCGTCGCCGACCACTATGTGTTCTCAGGCGACGGCGCCCACAACAACCCCGAGCCGTCGGTGCTCGCGACCATCACCGAGACGCGGCCGCGCGACGCAGGACCCTACACGTTCTGGTTCAGCAGCTCGGAGCACCGCTCCTCCAGCGCCTCACGCCGCGCGGCCATGGCTGCCGCCCTCGACGAGGCACGCGACGCCGCGACGCGGCATCCCAACCTCACGGTCCGGGTGCTGGCGGACGGTGACCGGTCCCTGGTCATCGACGTCTGAACAGATGGGTTCCCGATCCCCCGCCCGTCGTGCCTTGTCAGGGCCCGGGTGCATCCGAGATCGTGGACACTACGTCTTCGGAGAGGGACCATGGCTCGGATCCGACACGACATCGCGACACTGACGCTCGGCCAGGATGCGGACGCAGAGACCCAGCCGTGGCACCCGGTCCTCGACACCTACGCCCGGGGCGTGGAGCTCATGCGGGCGCTGCCCCGGGACAACCCCCAATCATGGCTGTGGGCGGCCAACACCCACGGGATCCCGATGGGCACTCCGGCGCGGCCGGCGTGGGGCCAGTGCGCCCACGCCTCGCTCTTCTTTCTGCCCTGGCACCGCGCCTACCTGGCGTGGTTCGAGGGGACCATCCGGGAGCTCACGACCGATAACGGCTGGGGGCTCCCGTACTGGGACTACTCCAACGCCGACAACCCCGACGCGGCCCTCCTCCCCGTGGAGTTCCGGGTGCCGAACCGGACCGTCGATGGCGAGCTGGTGCCCAACCCCCTCTTCGATCCGACTCGGAACGATGGCCCACTTCCTGGCGAGGACATCGACCTCGTGCCGGCGCTCAGTGAACCTCGCTTCGTCGGGAGTGTTCCGGAAGTGGGGTTCGGTGGGACAGACCGTGACCGTCGGTTCGGTGACGTGGAGAGCCTGCCGCACAACTGGGTGCACGTGGACCTCGCGGGCCTCATGGAGAGCCCTGCGACGGCTGGCCAGGACCCGATCTTCTGGCTCCACCACGCCAACATCGACCGGCTCTGGGAGGTGTGGCTCTCCCTCCCCGGCTCAGTTCGGCTGACGGATCCCGGCGGGGGGTCGGCCTTCCTTGTGACGCAGTGGCAGTCGGCGATCTTCTGGTTCGGCCCCGAACAGTCGCCGTCGACGTTCACGATGGACGATGTCGAGAACCTGTCCAGCTCCACGATGGACTACGAGTACGAGTCGATCCAGCTGCCGGAGACCGTCGCGACGGCAGTCGCCGACGCCCGCGAAGCGGTACTGGTCCCGGGAGGAGGGTTTCCCTTGGACGCGCCCGAGCCCAGCTGGGAACCGGTTGCGGCCAGCTTCGACCTCGACGCCAACGAAGAGAGGGACCTCACCTTCCACACCGCGCCCCGCGGGCTGGACGATGCCGCGCCGACCCGGCTGGTCCTGGAGTTCGCCGGAGTGCGCGCGGTGCAGCCGCATGCGGCATACGTCGTCGAGGTACGGTCCGCGCCCGACCAGGAGCCGCATCGAGCAGGAAGGTTCGCGACGTTCGGCCTCGCCGGCACCCCGCCCGAGGAGGAGCGCAACTACCTGGTCGACGCCTCCACCATCCTGCCCGACCTGCTTGCGGAGGGATGGACCGGCGCTCAGCTGTCGGTGAAGCTCGTGCCCGCTCCGGGGAGGCCCGACTCCGACAACCCGGACCGGACGATCCACGTGCAGCAGGTCACCGTCTACACGCAGACGCCATGAGGCTGCTGCAGGTGATGCCGCCGGCCGGGCGGCTGCCGGACGCGGTCCGCTCCCCGACCCACCGGCTCGTTCTGGCTGGATCGGCGGCCGCCTGGGTGGCCCTGAGCGTCTCCTCGCTCGGTGGTGGCGGGGCCGATGTCGGGATGGGCGGACCGCACGCTCACCACGACGGCTCGTTGCTGCCGGCGCCACCCCCGCTGGACCCGTGGAGTCTGGGCTGGATCAGCACCTGGCTTCTGATGGTGGTCGCCATGATGTGGCCCCTGACGGTCCCCACAGTCGGTGCGATCGCCCGCTCCAGCTTCCGCGGCTGGCGCACCCGGCTCGGGGCCGTCTGCCTCGCCACCGTGACCATCCTATGGCTGGCGGTCGGTCTTGCCGGCGCCGTCCTCGCGCAGGCGCTCTCGATACCGTCAGGCAGCTTCGCGTGGCAGCTGTCGTTCATCGCCCTGGCTCTGGTGGCCTACGGTTCGGCGCGGCGCAGCAGGCTGTTGGAGACCTGCCTGCGGCTGCCCGCCTTGGCGCCGGGAGGTCGACGTGGGGTGGAGACCGCGGTGCGTGCGGGCGTCCTCACCTGGCGCCGCTGTGCCCTGTTGTGCGGACCCGTGATGCTGGCGATGACCGTGGGGCACAGCTTTGCCCTCATGGTTCCGGCGTCGCTGGCCGCTTGGTGGGAGGCTTGGCACCCCAGGGCATGGAGGGATCCGGTGCCGGTCGTGCTCGTCACCGCAGCGGGCGCAGGGCTCGCGGTCGCTGCCCTCCTCGGCGGCAGGATCGGCCATGGATGACGTCATCGCCGAGGTGGATCTCCTGATCCAGGACGGATCGGTGTTCCTCGCTGACATGGGCGTCACCGGTGGAGCGGCCGAGAAGGAAACCAAGGAGCTCACGCTGCCCGGCCAGGCCAACGACCGTTTCCTCGACGGGCCGGCGTGTCGGCGAATCGCGATCGTCGACTTCGACCCCTCGACCGGTGCGCCCTCGCCGCCTCCTGCGACGTTCAAGCCGTCCAGGTCGAATCCCCGCCGCGGGAGGTACGTCGGTGATGAGGACGCGACCTCCGCGGCAAGCCTCGCGATCAACGCCTTCGGGACGGTCTTCCAGACGGTGCGCATGTTCGAGGGGGCGGACGCGTTGGGGCGGCAGGTCGAGTGGGCGTTCGGGAGCGAACAGCTGCTGGTCGTCCCGCGAGCCGGGGACTGGGCCAACGCCTTCTACGAGCGGGGAACCCGGAGCCTGCAGTTCTTCTCCTTCGTCGGCACTTCGGGCGCCCGTGTCCACACGGCGTTGAGCCGAGACATCGTCGCGCACGAGTGCGGGCATGCACTGCTCGACGCGGTGGCCCCGTCCCTGTACGACAGCTCGACCCCGCAGTCGGTGGCCATCCACGAGGCTGTCGCTGACCTGATCGCCGTGCTCATGGCCCTCGACAGCCGGCGACTCCGTGAGTCGGTGCTGGCCCGCAGCCAGAACTCACTGGCCGGGGAGAACGCGTTCAACGCCATCGCCGAGGAGTTCGGCATGGCCCGGCCGCGTGACGACCGCCGTCGCGCGCTGAGGGACCTCAAGAACGACGAAACCCTGTCAACTCTGTCCGGCGCCCGACCCCACATCCTCAGCACCCTGCTCTCCGCGATCTTCTACGACACCCTGAGCTTCATCTTTGCGACCAGGTTCGAGACCGAGCAGCGGCCTGACGTGAACGGTGTCGCCGCGACGCCGGCGGCCGCCGCGAACCGGGCGCTCGGCACCGCGCAGGTCATCTTCCGCAGGCTCCTGCTCCGAGGCATCGACTACCTACCACCGGGCGAGCTCAGCTTCGCGGATGTCGGCCGGGCGACCCTGGCGGCCGACCGGGCAGCCCGTCCGGACGCGGACGCCACCGCGGCGCTCCTCGAGCAGCGAGCCAACTTCGCCACGCAGTTCGTCAAGCGGCTGGTGGTGGCGGACCCTCGGGACCTCGACGGCGCGACCCCCCAGGAGCTGGGAGTTCCTGCCGACCAGGTGGCGCGGCTCCACGACAGCGACTGGGCGGCGTACCAGTACGTCGCGGAGCACAGCCCGACGCTGGGCGTTCCGGAGGGCGTGCCGTTCACCGTGCTGCCCCGCGTCGACAGCACGAAGGTCATCGGGCCCAGGCGAGACGGAGTGGTGCCGGTCCAGAGAGAACTCATCTTGAAGGTGGCGTGGAACGAGACCGAGGAGGCTGCGGGGGCGTCCCGCCACGTTCGTGTGGTCTCGACCGGAGCGACCGTCGCACTCAACTGGGACAGCGGCGCCTGCGTGGCCCTCGTGAACAGCGACGTGGGCAGCGCCGAGCACCGTCGGGACCGCGACCGATTGCTCGCCCAGCTGACGGAGGACGGAGTGCTCGAGCCCGATGATGACGCAGGCGTCGAACTCCATGGCCCGGGCGACGCCGCGCTGCGCGGCAGCCACCGGTTGCTCCACCTTGCGGGGTGGGACGAATGAGCGACCTGGTGGTGCGCGCCTACAACGTCGGGTTCGGTGACGCGATCCTGGTCTCCGTCCCGGAGGCCACCGGCGACGGTGACGAAAAGACTCGGCACCTCCTGATCGACGTGGGCAACCTGCTGGCCGGGGAGGGCAACGAGGACACGGTCTTCACGACCGTGGTGCGGGACATCGTGGAGCGCACCGGCGGGACCGTCGACCTCTACGTGATGACGCACGAACACCTCGACCACGTACAGGGGTTGTTGGCCGCGAAGCGGGCTGGGGTCGACCTCGGTGCGCGGCACGCGTGGCTCACCGCCTCCGCTCACCCCGACTACTACACGACTCACCCCGAAGCGAAGAAGAGGAAGCGCTCACTCGAACTGGCGCTGGAGGACGCGCATCGGGTCGTGCAGGCCGCACCCGACCCCTGGCTGGAGATGATGGTGCGCAACAACTCCACGATGCTTCCGCCCGGCGCGCTGGGCCTGAGGACCGGTGACTACGTGGACCATCTGCGCGGCATCGCCCCGGCGGACAAGACCCACTACGTCGATCGCACGACCACCGGCCTCGACGAGTTGCACCCGTTCGGCGAGGCCACCCTGCGCGTCCTCGCCCCCGAGGCGGACACATCGTCGTACTACCCCAGGCAACGGAGCCGGCCGACCCTCACGGCAGCCGTAGCCGTGGGAGTGGCGTCCGGCGGGGCTCGAGAGGCGGCCCTCGGCCTGTCCGTTCCACCCGTAGGAGTCGAGCCCGGCGCGTTCTTCGACCTCCAGGCGTCCCGGCGGAGGGGCACCCGCCGCCAGGTGCTGGAGATCGACAAGGCCAACAACAACACCAGCGTGGTCGTCGAGTTGCGGTGGCGCGGCTGGCGGCTGCTTTTCGCCGGTGACGCCGAGCTCGGCTCCTGGAGGAAGATGCACGAGCAGGGACTCCTCGGGCCGGTGCACTTCGTCAAGATCTCGCACCATGGCAGCCACAACGGCACGTACGAAGAGCTGTTCGACGAGTTGATGCCGGTGCACAGCCCGGACGGGCGAGTCCGGCACGCACTGGTCTCCACCCACGACGGGGACTGGGACAGCGTGCCGGACACCGACGGGACGCTGTCCCTTTACTCGTCGCGCTGCACGTTGCACGACACCCGGACCGTCGCTCTCGGGAAGTCCCTCGAGATCCGGTTCCCCGGCCCGGTGCCGATTCATGCTGATCGCGCATCTCCGCGACCATCCTGACCGCCGCTCCCTCGGGCCACCGACAGGCAGCTTTCCCAGCCGCCGGTGGGCAGACTCTCCTGGCCATTGACCGAATGTCCCGCCCCGTGGATCACCGTCGGCTCGCTCGGTCCGAGTTCACCCGTTTGCTCCTCGGCTGAGTTCGCCGGAAGGAAGTCGCTCGAGCGGTACGTTGGGCTGTGACTGTCCGCCGATTCATGTGGCACACCTGCTATAGCGCGTTGGCGAAGCATGTGGCGACGCCCGAGTGGGCGTTCATGAACTACGGATTCGCCTCACCGACGGGGACTGTTGTCGGCGCCCCTCAGTTGGGGCTCTCGGATGAACCAGATCGGCTGTGTATTCAGCTTTACCACCATGCGATCGGCCAATCTGACCTGCGGAACAAGGATGTCTTGGAGGTGGGCTCGGGACGAGGCGGCGGCGCCTCCTACATCGGTCGCTATCTGGGGCCACGCTCGATGACCGGGATGGACTTCTCTCAGGAAGCGGTCGACATGTGCAACCGGCACCGGCGCGCCGCCTGCCTGGAGTTCGTGTGTGGCGACGCCCAGCGCATGCCATTTCCGGCCGCTTCTTTCGACGCCGTCATCAATATCGAGTCCTCACATTGCTACGAGTCCATGGAGACCTTTCTGTCGGAGGTGCGCCGGGTGCTGCGACCGGGTGGCCGGCTCTTCTTCGCCGATCTCCGCAGCAGGCACGGCGCTGCCACCCTTCGTGACCAGTTCAGCACCTGCGGCCTGACCGTCGAGCGAGTGGAGGACATCACGACCAACGTCCTGACCGCCCTCCGGCTCGACAACGTACGAAAGCTCGGACTGATCGACGCCCTCATCCCGCGACTGTTCCGGTGGCCCTTTCGCGCGTTTGCCGGCATCGAGGGAACAAGGAACTATGCGGGGTTCGAGAGCGGCAAGCTGCGCTACCTGAGCGCCCAGCTCGCACGGAGCCACACCCCAGGAATCTGACCCGGAATCGATGATCAGCGGTGTGCTTCCGGTGGCGGCTTCCACAACTGTCGTCAGAACTCATCCGCCTCGGAGAGGGGCGGCCGTCTCGGCTTGGGTCGGTCCGGGGGTCAGTTCGACGCCGTGGGCGCCGGACTGCCAGCCGGCGGCGACGGCGACCGACTGGGACTCGCCGGCGACCGGGTGGGACTCGGCGGCTGACCGGCATCCTCGATGGCCTCCTCGAGGGCTGTGACGGTGGCCGCGTCGACGGTCCCCGTGACCTTGACACCCAAGTCCTTCTGGAGTGTCTCCAGGGCGGACGTCAGGGCGTCGGTCCACACGCCGTCGACGGGTCCGTCCCAGTAGCCGGCCAGCTTGAGGGTCTGCTGCACGGCTGCCGTCGACGCGGTCTCCTCCTGCGCGGCTGCTCCTCCCTTGGCCGCGAGCTCGGTCCGCAGCGCCTTCTCGGTCGCCTTGTCGAGCGTCCCCGTCTGCGGCAGCCCGTTGGCCTTCTGCAGGGCCTGGACGGCGGCCACCGTCTTGGGCCCGTAGACGCCGTCGACCTCCGCCTCGTAGTAGCCGACTTCGGCGAGCGCCTTCTGGAGGGTCGTCGTGTACGTCTCGACGGTCTTGGCTGCCTTCTCCTGCTGGGCGTCACTGAGGCACCCGCTGTCCGCGATGAGCTGCAGCCACGCCATCTCGACGGCCACTGCGGCCGCATTGAACTGCTCGGACGCCTGCGCCAGCGGCGTCTGGTCGGTGATACCCGCCTGGGCGGCCGCGAGCTCGGACTCAGCCTCCTTAACCCTCGTCACACTTGCCGGTGTGGGTGTCGGGCTGGGAGTCTTGCTCGACGACGGGCTGGGCGGCGTGCTCCCGGCGGCTGAGGCCTGCGCCGTCGCGAGGGTGGCCTGCGCCTGTGCGAGCTCCTGCTCTGCCGTGGCGACCGCGGCCCTGCTGTCGGCCACTGCTTGCGCCGCACTCGTGGCGTCCTCGGCCGGCTTCGCGAGGTCGCTACCGGCCGTTCGGACGTCTCCCACCGTGGGCGCCGTCCCGTTGAGGACGTCGCCGTAGCGGTCGACGGCAATCACGTAGGTCGCGCTGTCCGCGCAGAACTCGGCCGAGGCCTTCGTCGCCGCGTCCTGCGCCTCCGTCAGCGCCTTCTCCTTGGACGTCACAGCGAGTTGAGCCGCCTTGAGTGAGACGTCGCCGCCGTCGCCACCGCAGCCGGTGAGGGCCAGCAGCACCCCACCGATCACCGCCACGGCGAAGTGTCGCGGGCGGCGCTGGGGGCGTGGCCGCGAGGGGGAGTGCGTGGCTGATCCCATGGCGAGTCCCCTGTCCGGGTGCCGACGCACGACACCGTCGGGGCATCGCGCGATTCGCTCAACCCTAAAAAGGTCGGGGTCGGTGCGCACCACCCGCCAGGGGTGAGCAGGAACCGCGCCTCGAAGGCTCCCTGCGTGGCTCGCAGGTGCGGGCGGGGGACTGGTCTGCGATTGAGAGGGCATGCCTTGAGGGAGGGCCGATCGACCGCTCTCGACTTTCGTCCCGCCGAGTGGGGGAGCCTATCGCTCACCCTCGTCGAGGAGGTGCTGGCTGATCAGGGAACGTGCTGATGAGGGAACGTACTGCGCACCCGGAGAGATTCGAACTCCCAACCTTCTGATCCGTAGTCAGATGCTCTATCCGTTGAGCTACGGGTGCCCGCCGAGCCGGGCCGAGCAGGCCTGGTCAACGACAGGCAAGTGTAGCGGGACGGGCGGGCACCCAATCAACTCGGCACGGCGAGCTCGGCGGCGGTCACGGCGCTGTTCACGCTGACCTCGCTGAGCAGGCCGGGCGCGGCCACCCGATCACCGACCAAGAAGACGCCGTCTCCACGTACGATGGCCGGCCGGTCTCGCCAGCTTGCGCCGGGCGGGTCGACCGCCCCCGTACGGCCGTTGGCGACACCCTCGCGCCGGAATCGCACCCGGTCGCGCCAGCCGGGCAACCCGAGATCGGCCAGCGTCTCCAGTCGCGCCACCCCGTCGGACTTGGCCTCTTCCGGACGCAGCGGCATCTGCATCTGCATCAGTGATGCCCCGTCGGGGGCCAGGCTGGGATCGGGCACCGAGAACATCTCGGCCCAGCCGGCGTGGTCGAGATCACTGATCACGAAGGCGTCCCGCCGGTCCGCGACCAGGCCCAGGTCCAGCAGGGCCGTCCGCCCCGACGGCCAGTCCAGCGCCGGATCGCCCAGCAGCCGCTGCGCTGACTCCAGCTCGGTCGCCACGATCACCGGTCCATCTCGCACGTCGTCGGGGTCGGCGATCCGCGAGCCCAACTCGATCCGGACACCCAGCCGGCGGGCGTGGGCGGCGACATCGGTGATCATCGCGCCGCCACCGCCGATCCGGTAGGTCGCGGCCGGCGGCAGCGAGAACACCCGCCGGAGTCGCTCGTAAACGAAGGCTGCCGACAACTCGCCCGGATCGGAGTGGAACACCCCCACGCCAGCGGCCGCGGCCGACACCGCCGCCGCCTCGGCCCCGAACCGCTCGGTCGCCCACTCCCGGAACGACCGATCGACGGGAGCGCGGGCCCGGCTGATCAACGCCCGCAGCATCGGCCGGGGCGGACCCGTACGCAGCCGGCCCCGATAGTGAAAGGAGAACCGGCGGAGCGCACCCAGCGGCACCTTGGCAACCTGGCCCAGCAGTCCCCGCTGCTTCAGCCACGCCGACAGCACCCCGTCGGAGTAGACCACATGCGGTCCCTCGTGCGCGGCGTACGGCGGATCGGTGATCCGCCACCGCCCACCCAGGACGTGGTGGGCCTCGTGCAGGATGACGTCGGCACCGCGCTCGGCCGCGCTGACCGCCGCGACCAGTCCCCCGATCCCGCCGCCCAACACCGTGACCATGATTTCGGCCATGCTCAAGCTAAACAGACACCGCGGGACAGGTTGTGCGTCGGCTCGCGGCGCAGCGGGCCGCGGCGACATGGCTGGGGGCGATTGACAACGGGGTCGTGTGACCTATTGTTCAACTGGCGTTTACCTGGGAGCGTCGACCGTCAAGGGAGTATTCATCGGCGCTCGGCCCACCCGTTCAAGATAGGGTCCCTCGTGACGACAGTGCTGTTCGTGGTGATCATCGTGATCGCGGTCGCGTTGGTCTTCGACTTCACGAACGGCTTTCACGACAGCGCGAACGCCATGGCCGGTCCGATCGCCACGGGCGCCCTCAGCCCGCGGACGGCCGTGATCCTGGCCGCCGTGCTCAATGTTGTCGGCGCTTGTCTGTCCACCGAGGTGGCCCGGACCATCTCCGGCGGGTTCTTCGACGACGCCCTGATCACCGCCCCGATCATCTTGGCCGGTCTGGTCGGCGCCATCGTCTGGAACCTGTTCACCTGGTTGCTCGGGTTGCCGTCGAGTTCCTCCCACGCCCTGTTCGGAGGCCTCATCGGCGCCGTCATCGTCGGCGCCGGACTCGCGTCGGTCAACTACTCGGTGATCGTGTCGAAAGTCTTGCTCCCGGCCATCGTCGCCCCGCTGGTGGCCGGCATCGCCGCCGGCTTGGCCACCAAACTCGCCTACCGGATCACCCGGAAGGCACCGCGTGGCCCGAGCGAATCCGGATTCAAATATGGGCAGGCGTTCACCGCGTCCCTGGTGGCCCTGGCCCACGGCACCTCCGACGGACAAAAGACCATGGGCGTCATCACGCTGGTGTTGATCGCGGCCGGCCTGCAGGCCCCCGGCTCGGGCCCGTACTGGTGGGTGGTGCTGGCCGCCGGCCTGGCCATCGGACTCGGCACCTATTCGGGCGGCTGGCGGATCATGCGAACCATGGGCAAGGGGATCGTCGAGATCGAGACCCCGCAGGGCGCGGCGTCCGGTGCGGCCGCTTCGGCGACCATTCTCGCGTCCGCCCATGTCGGGTTCGGGCTCTCCACGACCCACGTCTGCACCGGAGGGATTCTCGGCTCGGGGGTCGGCCGACGTGGCGCCGAGGTGCGGTGGCGTGTGGCCCGCAAGATGTTGTTCGCCTGGCTGCTCACCCTGCCGGGCGCGGGTCTGGTCGGCGCCCTGGCTGCGCTCCTCGCCGATAACGGCGTGGTCGGGGTCGTTTCCCTGCTGATCCTGTTGGGCGTCGCCTGCCTGGTCATCTGGCGGTTGTCGCGACGCCATCAGGTGAACCACATCAACGTGACCGACAGCCACGAGGTGATGGTGCTGGCCGCCGCCGCCCCGAGTGCGTACGAGGACGACGCGCTCTTGAGCGACGGGCGATCGACGCAGGATGTTCCGGCGGCGGAGGAGGAGCCGAGGACCCCGGCGAAGACCAAGGGGGCGGCCCGGTGAAGATCGACTGGGCTGCGCTCGGCATCGTCGCCGTCATCTCCGTCGTGGCCACGGTCCTCTTCATGCTGCTACTGGCCAGCGGTATCCGGCTCGTCTCGGTGAGCATGGCGCCGACGAACAACGGGCACAGCAGTGGACGCGCGAGCCGGACCGCCGGCATCGCCTTACTGGGTTGCGCCGGGCTGCTCGTCCTTTTCGGGATCTATCTGATCATGCCCTTCTCGAGCTGACGTCGCCCTCCCCCGGCGCCGGGACTCGGCCAGGACCGACACGCCGCCCAAACCCGGCTTGGGGCTGGACGGCGGCGGCCGGCGGAGAGCGGAGGCGGCGGGATTTGAACCCGCGAGAGGGTTGTGACCTCAACCCGCTTAGCAGGCGGGCGCCATAGACCGGACTAGGCGACGCCTCCCAATGAACCGGCCCGCCGAGGAGGACCGACGGACAACCCTACCGATCAGGTCGAAACCGAGCAAAGCCGAAGTCCGGTTTCCCGGCGGCACTGGTAGAGGAACGAATGGATCACGGGATCCGTCAACACGTACAGTGGTCCCGGTTTCTTCCCATCTCACTGGAGTGTTCTCTTGACATCGCCCCGCGCACCGTGGAGCTGGAATCGTCCCCAGCCCCGACCGCGGCGTTCGATGACCGACCAACCCGGCGACCGTTCGTTCCGGCGCACGGTCCTGTTCACTGTCGCCGGCACCGTGGCCCCGGGCCTGGGTCTCATTGCGGCACGCCGCCGGATCATCGGCGGGCTGATTCTCGGTCTCTTCCTGACCGGGCTGTTGAGCCTCGCGATCTGGGCCGCCACCGACCCGACGGGGGTTGCGTCGGTAGCCGTCCGGCCCGCCGCGTTGACCACCTTGAGTGCCGTCCTCATCGTCGTGGCGCTGATCTGGGTGGCGGTCGTGGTCGTCAGTCATCTGAGCCTGCGCGGTCGGGCGACGCGGAGCCAACGGGTGCTCGGGGGTGCGCTGGTCGGGCTGTTGGCCTTTGCCGTTGCGGCGCCCATGGCCGTAGCGGCTCGCTACAGCTACGACCAGGCCAGCCTGGTCGAGGGCGTGTTCAAGAGCGAGACCCAGACGAAGTCCGCCACCCGACCGAACCTCGACGTGAACCCGAGGCAGCCCAACGGCCTGCCGCAGCCCGACCCGTGGGAGACCAAGCCGCGGCTCAACATTCTGCTCCTCGGCGGCGACGCCGGACGGGGACGCGTGGGTACCCGGACCGACACGATCATCCTGGCCAGTATCGACACCAAGACCGGCAACACCACCTTGTTCAGCCTCCCCCGCAACACCGCCAGGATGCCGTTCCCGAAGAGCTCCCCGCTGGACCGCTATTACCCGAACGGCTACTACGACGGGGATTCTCAAGACGCCGAGTACTTCTTGAACTCGATGTACGAGAACGTGCCGTCCAACGTGCCGAAGGACATCCTGGGACCCACCGACAATCTCGGAGCCGACGTCCTGAAACTGTCCGTCGGCGAGGCGTTGGGCCTCAAGATCGACTACTACGTGCTGATCAATCTGCGGGGCTTCCAGACCCTGGTCGACGCCCTCGGCGGAATCACCGTCAACGTCAACTCCTACGTTCCGATCGGCGGAGTGAGCGAGGAGAACAGGAACATCCCACCGTCGGAGTACATCGAACCGGGACCGAACCAGAAGCTGGACGGCCGTAAGGCCTTGTGGTTCGCCCGCGGCCGGTACGGCAGCGATGATTTCGCCCGCATGGGCCGGCAACGCTGCGTGATCAACGCCATCATCGAGCAGGCCAACCCGGCCAACATGCTGGCCCGCTACGAGCGGATCGCCAAGGCCGGCAAGCAGATCGTGCTCACCGACATCCCGCAGGAAGTGCTGCCGTTGCTGGTGAACCTGAGCCTGCGGGTGCAGAAGGGTCAGACCCGCAGCGTGCTGTTCCAGCAAGGGGTCGCGAACTTCCGCAGCTTCGATCCCGACTTCCCGGCCATGCGCAAGCTGGTCAGACAGGCACTGAAGGACACCAAGGAGGTGAATGCCTCACCGGAGGCCCCTCCCTCGCCGAGCAAGGGCACCAAGACGAAGTCGCCGTCGCCCAGCGCGAGCCCCAAGAGTGACGGGCTCGACGACACCTGCGCCTTCGACCCGGAGGCGGCCCGGAACGCGACCCGCCCGAGCTGATCCCGCCGATCGCCTGCTCAGGGCCGATAGCCCCGACTCGCGTCCAGCCGGCGTTGCAACACGTCGACGAGATCGTCGAACACCCTCCGATCGGTCTGCCGGGGATCGAAGAGCACGACCTGACGCTTGCCGTGCCCCTTGGGCTTGAAGATCAGCCGCGGTCCCTCCAGGGTCACGTCGGCCACCTCTGTCCAGTTGAGGACCCGCCGCCGGCGACCGTTGATCAAGGTCACGGTGTCGCGCTCGATCATGATCGTGGTCTGGTAGCGGTACTTGAGGACCAGCGCCGCCACGTTCAGCGCGATGCCGAACCCCAGCAACCCAATGGCCAGCACTCCGACCGGGGTGGACCAGCCCTGGGCCAACCAGATCACGATCAACAAGGCACCGGCCAGCGAGCAGATCGAGGCCACCGCGTACGCCCGGACCGGTGGCTGCACCCGTAACGCGAAACGCTGTCGATCTTCCGGGCGAAAGGCCGGGTTGCTCATGGTCGCCTTCCTCGGTGTGGCCACGGGCTCGCGCGGCGAGGGTGGGATTCGAACCCACGGAACGGTTTGAGCCGCTCGGGCGCTTTCAAGGCGCCTGCACTAGTCCACTATGCGACCTCGCCTGGCTCGTTCGGCCGCGAGCACGAGTGATCCTATCCGACCTCGCGTACGCCGATATGGCACGCTGCATCAGGTGATGGCCATCACCGTGAGCTCGCCCGGCGGACCCGAGGTGCTGCGTCTGGCGGAGCGACCCGATCCTGAGCCCCGACTCGGCGAGGTCGTGGTCGACGTGGCGGCGGCCGGGGTCAACCGGGCCGATCTGCTGCAGCGCATGGGCCAATACGCGCCGCCCGCCGGCGCCAGCGACATCATCGGACTGGAGTGCTCGGGGGTGGTGGCGAACGTCGGCGACGGGGTCAGCCGGTGGCGGGTGGGCGATCCGTGCGTCGCCTTGTTGGCCGGCGGCGGGTACGCGACCAAGGTGGCGGTTCCCGGTGGCCAGCTCGTTGCGGTGCCGGACCGGATCGATCTGGTCACCGCGGCCGGATTGATCGAGGTGGCCGCCACGGTGGTGTCCAACCTGGGCCTGGCCGGCCTGACCGCCGGTGACCGGCTACTCGTCCACGGCGGCGCCGGCGGCATCGGGTCGTTCGCCATCCAGTACGGCCGAGCCCTGGGCGCCCGGGTGAGCACCACGGCGGGTAACGCGGACAAGCTCGACTACTGTCGCTCGATCGGAGCCGAGCTGGCCGTCTCCTATCACGACGACTGGCCGGCGGCCGTAGCCGCTTGGGCCGGCGGCGGCGTGGACGTGATCTTGGACGTCGTGGGGGCCAAGTATCTGGAGTCCAACGTCCGCTGCCTGGCCACCGGCGGCCGACTGGTGGTGATCGGCCTGCAGGGCGGCCGCCAGGGCACGCTCGACCTGGGGATCCTGCTACAGAAACGGGGCCAGGTGATCGCCACCAATCTCCGCGGCCGGCCGGTGCCGGAGAAGAGCGAGATCTGCGCCACCGTGGAAGCCACGGTTTGGCCGTTGCTGACCGGTGGCGTGATCAAACCCGCCCCGCACACTCTGTTCCCGCTCGCCGACGCGGCGGCCGCTCATCGCCGGCTGGAGTCCGGCGGCAATGTCGGCAAGATCATCCTCACCACCGACGGCCTCACCTAGGACGACCTGGCGCCCGCTCCTGCAACAGCTGCTCGGGTTCGACGGCTCTGCGCTACTTCCTCATCGAGCAGATCGATCGAACCCGAGCAGCTGTGGAAGGGCCTCGGCGGTCAGGAGGTCCAGGCCCGCCAGAGCCGGGCGTACTCCCCGTCGGCGGCGACCAGCTCGTGGTGACTGCCCAACTCGACGATCCGGCCCTCGATGAGCACCGCGATCCGATCGGCGTCGTGGGCGGTGTGCAACCGGTGGGCGATCGCCACCACCGAACGGCCGTTCAGTACGGCCGCCATCGAACCCTCCAGATGCCGCGCCGTCCGCGGATCGATCAAGGAGGTCGCCTCGTCCAGCACCAGGGTGTGCGGGTCGGCGAGCACCAACCGAGCGAGGGCGATCTGCTGGGCCTGGGCCGGCGTGAGCCTGAAGTTGCCCGATCCGATCAGGGTGTCCAACCGTCTGGGGCAGCCGGTCGATCCACTCCCAGGCGTCGACCATCTCCAGGGCGGCGACGGTGGCTTCGTCGGGCGAGTCCTCCCGAGCCAGGATCACGTTGTCCCGGATGGTGCCGACGAAGACGTGGTGCTCCTGGGTGACGAGGGCCACCTCGGTCCGCAGCACGTCCAGCGGCAAGGCCGTCAGTTCGACCCCGCCGACCGTGGCCGAGCCGGTCCGCGGAGCGTTGATGCCGGACAGCAGCCGCCCGAGGGTCGACTTTCCCGAGCCACTCGGCCCGACGATGGCTAGCCGCTCGCCCGGCCGCACGGCCAGGTCGATCCCGTGCAGGACGTCGTGACCCTCGCGGTACGCGAACCGCAGATCCCGGCCGGCGATCAGGTCACCCTGCGGCCGCTCCTCGCCGGGCTCCCGGTCCTGGGGTACGGCGGCGATGCCCAGCAACCGGGTGGTGGAGGCGATCCCCACCTGCAGCCGGTCCAGGTTGCGGATCAACCGATCGAGGGGTTCGATCAGCGCCTGCACGTACAACGTGGCCGCGGTGATCTGACCCAGAGTGACCCAGCCGTTGACGTAGCCCCAACCGCCGAGCAGCATCACCAGCACCAGCGGACTGTCGTACGCCAAGCCGATGAACGCGAACAGGATGTTGCGCAAACTCATCGTGTACCGCTCGGCCTGAGCGGACACGGCGATGTCGTCGTCACCCAGCGCGATCCGGCGCCGTTGCAGACCGAAGGCCTCGACCGTCCGCGCCCCTTCGACCGTCTCGGTCAGGGTGGTGTTGATCATGGAGTAGGTGCCGCCCTCGGTGATGTAACCCTTGGGCGCCCGGGCCAGATAGCGGCGGACGCTGATCACCAGCAGGGGCGCGGCGAGCAGCATCGGCAGGGTGAGCAGCGGCGAGTTCACCAGCATGGCCGCCAACGTCAAGACGGTGGTCACGCTGGCGATCACCGCCTCCGGTAGACCGAACCGGACACTTTCACTCATGGTCCCGACGTCACGGGTGACCCGGGTGACCAGATCCCCGGAGCTGGCACTCTCCACCTTGCCGAGCGGTAACCGCAACACGGTGGCGACGATGTATTCGCGGGCTGCCGCCAGCAGGTCCTGCCCGAAGAGGGTCGACATCAGCAGCGCGAAGAACGTCAGGACGGCCTGCGCCACGACCACCGCGGCCACCGCGAGGGCGAAGCTGGTCAGCACGGCGGCCGTCGTCCCGGGTTCGGCGGCCTGGTCGACCATGGCGCCGAGAATTCGGGGGACGACGAGCCCGGCGATCGCCGCCAACGCGTGCAGCCCCAGCAGTCCGATGACCATCGCGCGCCGAGTACGCAGCATCTCCTTGAGGAAGTCGATCACCGCCGGGCGGCCCGCAACGGGCAGGCCGCGCTCCGGGTGACGGGAGGCGGCGAAGTAGTCCATGGCTCGCCGTTCCCGAAGAAGGTGTCGGCCACGCCAGGCCCGCAGCCGGTGGCCGAGCCGACCCGTCCGCGACGGAAGCAGCTCCGGCGGCACCGGTGGGGACAGCGGTGCGGTCCGCCAGGTCTCGGCCGAGTTGGGCAGCCGGGTCTGCGTCTCAGTCATGGCCGTGCCCCGAGATGGCGATCGCGGCCCTGCCCGGATCGATCGCCGGATCGGCGTCGAAGCTCCGGTCGACCACCCGCCGGTAACCCGGGCTGCGCTCGACGAGCTCCTCGTGCCGGCCGCTGTCGACGACGCGGCCGTCGGACAGGAACGCGACCCGGTCGGCGTGGTGCAGCAGCAACGGGGAGACGGTCGTCATGATCGTCGTCCGGCCGCGGCGGTGGTCGGCCAGGCGGCTCGCGATCAGGGCCTCGGTGTGGGCGTCCACCGCGGAGGTTGGCTCCACCAGCACCAGGATCTCGGGATCCGCGGCCAGCGCCCGAGCCAGCACCACCCGTTGCCGCTGGCCACCGGAGAGGCCGCGGCCTCGCTCGTCGATCCGGCCCTGCCAGCCACCCGGCAGGGCCTCGAAGACATCTTCCGCGGCGGCGGTACGCAACGCTTCCTCGGCCTGCTCCAGGGTCAGCCGATCGTGTGGATCGATCGCGGATTGCAAGGTGCCGGCGAAAACTGCGCTGGCGGTGTCGCTGACCAACACCCGATCGCGCACCTCGGCGATCGGCGCATCGGCCAGGTCGACCGAGCCGATCCGTACACCCCAGCGGCGATCGGCCAGAGCGGCGTCGCGGGTCAGAAGCTGCTCGCGCTCCCTGGCCTGACGGACCCGCGCGGCCCGCCGCGCCGCCCGACCGGTGACCCCCTTGTCGACTTCCAGGCTGATCGGGTCATGATCAGCCGGCAGGTACCGACCCAACCGGTCCGCCAGGGCCGCCGACTCCTCGGGTACGGCAGACACGACGATCGTCCACTCCCCCGGACGCCCGACGAATCCGCTGAACTCGTCCACGATCTCCGCGCCGAGCGGGAGGTCCCGGGGGGATTCGGGCGCTCGCCACGGCGGTTGCTGTTCCATCACCGCAATCGTCCGGCGGGCCGCGATGATCGATCGGACCCATTCCTGAGCCAGCTCGAAAAACGTCTGGATGGGCCAGACCATGAACACGGCATAACCGAACAGACTGATCAGATCACCGATGGTCAGAATCCCTGCGCTGACCTGCCGCGCCCCGAGCCAGGTCAGGGCGACCAGGAACAGACCGGAGAACAACACACTGGCGGCGTCGACCGCTCCCTGCCAGCGGCCGGCCGACACGCCCGCGCGCCGGGTCCGCTGCGACTGAGCGTCGTAGTTGGCGGAGAAGGTCCGCTCGCCGCCGATCCCCCGCAGGATCCGCAATCCGGCCACGATGTCGGTGGCCAGCGAGGTCAGCTCGGACAGCCGGGTCCGTTCCACCTCCTGCCGGCGTTCCAGGGGGCGGAGCAGCGGGACCGCCAAGATCACCAACAGCGGAGCGGTGACCAGCACCACCAGCCCGAGCTGGAGCGACATCGACAACACGATGCCGGCGATCAACAGGTAGGCGATCAGGGCGCCGAGCGCCCGGGTGAGGACCTCGGTCAGAGCGCCCAGCTGATCGGAGTCGCCGTCGGAGACGCTGAGGATCTCCCCGGTCGGCACCCGTTGCGGCAGCACGTGCCCCATCTGGGTGGTCTTCCGGGTCACCAGCTTCATCGAGCCGTACATGGCCACCAGCCAGGACCGGACGATGAAGCTGTGGCGCAGCACGCCGGCCACCACGCCGGCAACGGCGATCCCGGCCAAGATCAACGAGAGCCGGCCCACCACGGCGAGATCCCGGGCCAGAATCCCCTCGTCCACGATGCGTCCGACCAGGTACGGGCCCACCGACCCCGGCAACCACTCGACCACCCCGACCAGGGAGCTGACCAGCAGCGTGCTCCACTGCTGCCGCAGCGTCCAGAGCAGGTAGCGCCGTGGACTTCTGGTGTCCGGGTGCGCGAAGGCTCCGTCGCGGTCCGCCGGCCGCCGCTGGGAGGCGAGAAGGTCTGGCGCAGACGGAGTGCTGAAGGCCGGTACGACCGGTGGGAAGTCACGCATGACCGGCCAACTCTAGGCGCGCGCGGGCGGTGGTCTCCAACACTTTTCCGCGCCTCAGCGTCGTGGGCGACCGATGGAGCCCCGTTAGGATCGAAGCCATGACCAACGATGAGTCGTCCGCCGGTTCTGATCGGGCTGAAGGAATGCCCGCCGGGGTGGCCGGGGCCACCGACGACGGGCGGGTCTACGTAGTCACGCCGAACTCCATGGCCGTCGAGGGCGCACCGGCAGCCGAGGTGGAGGAGGGCGACGACAGCGACTCCAAGTCGGTGACCGACATGGTCGAGCAGCCGGCCAAGGTGATGCGGATCGGGAACATGATCCGGCAGCTGCTGGAGGAGGTGAAGGCGGCCCCGCTCGACGAGGCGAGCCGGCAGCGGCTCCGTAACATCCACTCGGCCTCGATCGCGGAACTCAAGGACGGCCTCGCCCCCGAACTCGTCGAGGAACTGGAACGGATCACCTTGCCCTTCGGCGAGGACGCCACCCCCACCGACGCCGAGCTGCGGATCGCCCAGGCCCAACTGGTGGGTTGGCTCGAGGGCCTCTTCCACGGGATCCAGACCGCTCTCTTCGCCCAGCAGATGGCCGCCCGGGCTCAGCTGGAGCAGATGCGGCGGGCCCTGCCTGCCGGATCGATGGGAGCTCCCGAGGGTCCGAACCCGCGTCCCCGGACGGGCAGTGAAGGGATGTACCTCTGACCCCTCGGAAGCGTTCGTCGGACTGAGGAGAAGCGGGAACCAGACCGGTGATCCAGTGCGTCTTGTTCGAGCCCGTCCGAGACACTGATGGAGGAGCCGGATGACCGGTGCTCCGACCCCCCCGACTGCAGCAGCTTCGCCCCGTACACCCCTGCATGTGTCCGACTCGCAGCAGTCTTTCTAGACCCACTGCTGGATCAGCCGCCGCTTGGCAGCGCGCCGTCCTCCGTACGCCGCCGCCTCGCGGCCTGACCCGTCAGCCGGGCCGCCTGCACCGTGTGTCCGTTGCTGGCCGACTGCCTGTACCGGGCGGACGTGGCTCACGACGTAGCCGGGTTCGTGGGGTCGCGCCGCCCGCCAAGCCCGTCTGTGGCGAACGACAGCCCCATGACTGCCGGCAATCGTCATCGCCGATCCTCCGCTCGCGTTCCGTACAGCCGGCACCGCCCCGACAAACCCACGGGACTTAGCGACGTCGGCCTCGCCCCACAACGCCCCAACTGCGTGGCCTGACTGAGCGGGATAGTCCTCACGTGTGGTGCGCGACCGGCCGGAGTCCATCCCCGAAAGGTTTCACCTCGCTGCCCATCCGGTCTGCGTCCAAGATCTCGGCTCCTCGTGACGACCGCAGCCGTGATCGGTGGGTGGCTGTGGTCTGGATCTACCGCGTCGGATCGATGTGCCAGTCATAGGTGACCGAGGATCCGACCAATATGTCTTGGACAGAGAGGCTTCGAGTACTGAAAGCGGTCCACACCAAGCCGATCGGGAACAACGCGCACAGCAGGGCACGCAGCAATGCGCGAGGCAGGTGCAACGTTCTCCCGGTCCGATCCACCACACGCAGACCCATCAGATGGTCGCCGTACGTCCGCCCGGTCACTGTCCACCCAAGTGTCAAATAGAGCGTGAGCACTGCGAAGCCCGCGACCGCGATCAGCAGGATCGACGGCTCAGGAAACTGGAACTTCGCGGGCCGGAGCAGGAAGCTCAACGTCGCCCATCCGGCGTACATCGCAACGAGGGCGGCGACCACGATCACCAGGTCAACGCTGCTGGCGAGGACACGGCTGACCAGGCCTGCTGGTTTGCCCTGGAACGGCCGTGCGAACTGCGGAATCGCCGCGTCGTTCGTGATCATGGCGTCGGCCGGGTCGACGGGTCCTTCACGCCCATCGGCGCAGCCCTCGTCGGCACCGTTAACTCCACATTTGCCGCGGGAACGTCAGGTTTTGACGCTTTGGCCGCAGCGCCGCCCCTTCGATGATGGAGTACGCGGTCGAGCGCGCGGTGCACCGCCTCGTCAGCGTCGATGCTGTGCATGCGCACGCCGCGCACTGTCTCCGACGCGATGGATCCGCTGGATTCCCGGATGATCACAGGCAGATCGATCTCGTCGATGACGTCTTGCGCGAGCGCCGGCAGATCCAGTCGCTCGATCACCGCGTCCAGGTCCACACGTGCCGCGACGGCGTCGATGTCGATGGCTCGGGCGATAGCGTCCAGATCCAGGCGGTCTCGCACGATCGCGTTCAGGTCGATCCGGTCAAGCACGGCGTCGATGTCGACGGTTCGAACAATGGCGTCGACGTCCACGCGATCGCGCACGATCGCGTTCAGGTCGATCCGGTCGAGCACCGCGTCTAGATCGAGTCGGGTGGCCACCCTGTCCACGTCTACCGTGTCGACGACGGCATCGAGGTCGACACCGCTAATGATCGTCTCGATGTCGACGTGCTTCTGCAGAAGCCCGTGGACATCGATGCGAGCCACCAACTCGTCAGCGATCAAAGGCACGAGGAGGTCCATGACCTGTTCCACCGTCCTGGTGTCGTCCAGGCGTGCACACCGTCCGCGCTGCTCGAGTACGTCGACGATCGGCACCCCGCGCCACGTGAGCGGAATCGGAAGGGTCGGCGGCCGGAGCAGGCGCGATGCGCGATGGCCTATGAGGCTGCGAGCCGAATCGACCGCCTGCCCAGCGATCCGACCGCTGACGAGTACGGCTCCCAGTGCGACGTCGTATAGCTTCTCGCCGGGAATTTCGCGTCCCAAGGCCATGCGCAGACCGCGCGCACCGATCTCCACCAGGCCGATCGTGAGGGACATCAGGTCGCTTCCAGGGACGGGGTCGTCGTCGGACCCGCGGCTTTCGGACATGTCCACCACCCCTCTGTCACGAGTCTAGTGTCGGGTTGGTGTCTGGGTTAGGGGCCAAAGCCCTCATCTGCAGATGAACGGGCGGGACCGCGAAGAGATTTTCGACAGTCTCGAACAGGGTCTTCGAAGCTAGGTATGGGTAGGTCAAGTTCGGTGCGGGCGTTGGCCTCAGGCCGCCCGAAGGATCCGGAGCCGGTCGTGGCGGAGTCTCGGACGCCGTGGGCAAGCCGGCGGACATTTCTCGATGATCAAGTTGAATCTCCTTTGTAATTCAAGCTGCGTCTGGACGGCGTTGACCATGGCGGTAGATCTTGTGGACGAGTCAGCGGCAAACACGAGAGCGACGTGATCGATGCCGATGTGTTGGCCCGGGCCGGGGAGGTGTTCGACCGTCATCCGCTGCGCGTGGTAGACCCCTGGCAGCTGGCATTGCGTCGGGCTTGTGTCCGCCGCGGCATCGCGGTGATCGATGGCACTGCGACGGGCGGCGGAGCAGAGCCCTTGGTCCTCGTTGAGCCTTGGCGCCAGCCGGCGGATCGGGTCGTTGGTCCCGGCCCGGCCCAGCCGAGGGGCGCTGCACCGCCACTTGGGTCGGGCGGCCAACGTTTGCCACCACGCTGCTTTCTTTAGGGTCTACTCAGCGCGCGGGCGGGACGAAGGCGCAGGCACGTTGCGGTGTCAGTCGCGGGTGGACAGTGCCTCCGCCGCTCCGCACCAGATCATGCTCACTTGCGTGGAGCGCGTCTCGCCGCGACACGATCATCGCCGGCTTGGCCCTCTTGTTCAGCGGCCGACGGCAGACCCATAGTCCGGCCAAGTAGAGACCATCGGCCCATGTGTCCGGATCACCGGATGCCGATGATGCGGGTGGATACCCCTACTCGCCTACAGCGCCATCGCGAGCGGCGCCGTGTGGGGTGGCTGGAAGATCATTCAAACGATGGGGTTGCGCATTTCCTCGTTCCGCGCCAGTTCCGGATCGGCGGCCAACATCGGCACGGTGACTGCCGTCTTCGGCGCCACCTACCTGGGCATACCAATCTCGACCACCCACGCCGCCGCATCCTCGATCAGCGGCGCCGGCGTTGCGTCAGGGCAGGGCGTCAGGCTCCGGGTCGTCCTCAGGATGGTGGCAGCCTGGATCATCACCATTCCAGCAACTGTCGTCGTCGGCTGGGTGATGTATCAGCTGACCCAGCTCCCCGGCGCGGCAGCCTGGATCGCCGTGGGAACGGTCCTCGTCCTGCTCACCGGCTGGATCGCCTGGGCCATGGCGCATGCCTTGCACGCCTCAGATGTCGCCGCCGAAATCCCTGCCGAAGAGGAGCTCCACGAACCGGTGTGGGCGGTACCCAGCCTCCAAGGACACGCTCCGCTCGAATAGTCGGCCCGTTCACAGGGCGCCGCTCGTCGCGAGAGCGCCACCTTGAAGTCCCTGTACCCGACGTTGATGATCACCAGGTCATCAGGCACTACGCCTCGAGAGCTACCCGGCTGTCGGCACCATCGCGCCGCACATCAGCATGCACGCGGATCAGCGACAGCAACCGCTCAACCGCCAGCTCCTGCCAGAAGCCCAACGCACCAACCAGCACCACGATCAGGAGAATGATCGCCGCGCTGACGTCCTCAGCACGATCGACCCGAGGCTGGCGAAGATCAAGATCCGAACGATCGGGCAAGTCGTCCATCGGCCACCGACGAGGAGAGGCCGGGCCGATCACATGGAGACTTCGCAGGATCTAGTCGATCTGCACCCACCAGAAGGCGGCAGGAACGGCGGTCTCGGCACCGGGGTCGGAGGATCCCAAACCGTCGAGACTTCGTCCCGAGTGGGGATCCGCACTCAACTCGCCTCTAGATGAACCGATGCCGAGGAAGGACCCAGGGCACGGCAAGCACCTCCCGCGCGGGATTGCTGGACAACCGCAACGCCGCCACGGCCAGTCCATGCGGTCGGGTCATCAGACGTTCTCGATGCCGGCTCGGATTCGTGCATCAGCACTCAACCTGTCAAGGTGTGTCTGGAAGCCATGGGGCCGTGCCTCGTTGGATCCCCGCCCTCTCGACCGTTGTGAAGATCGCTCGGCCGGACCTAGACCCGGCGATCAGGCTATGGACAGTCCGACGACCGCGATGCGCTCCTCCACAGCGGAGACATGTTGCCTCAAATCGCAGCTCGGCCGGCAGAGGAGAAGGATGGGCGGCACGCTCGTCGCCTCGCGGCCTCTCAGCCGTCGGCCTTCAGCTCGGCGGCTGCCGATCATTCCTGACGTCAGGGCGGCAGAAGAATCGCCGACGACAAGGGGATTGCCGGGGACCTTCGACCCGGGTGGACGGCAACACCGGATGTCAGGCTATGGCGGTGGGAGGATCTAAGGGGCCGCCACGGATCGAGCGAACCGGTCCAAATCGACCTGATGTATCTGTCCCTGCAGCATGGCTCGAAAGCCGCACAGTTCGAGGAGGCATTCCGGGATGGCGTCGTATGAGGTGAACGAGGAAGCCGTGGCCTATATCCGCGGACTGATCGACCGACGCCAGTACGTGCTGGACAGTGACTGGGGAGATGCCCAGCCGAACGCGGAGCGGCAGAACAGCTACCTCAAGCGGCATTCCTGGACGGAGTACGCCAATTGGCATCTCGGGCTGACCCAGGGAGCCACCGACGAGACCAAGGCCCGGTACGCCTTCGTCGTCGGGGACTTCCGCCGGGTCCACCGCACGGGCCTGATCGCCTGCGTGTACCGCGCGTCGGAATGGCGGCACAAGAAGGTGGAGCTGGCGGCCCACGACCTGCTCCAACGCCTGGACGAGATCGCTGGCTGATTGCGCCGGATTCAGAACCATCGCCTCAGTTCGGTGACCAGCCCGCCCTCGTCGAAGGTGCCGGTGACGGCGTCGGCGGCGGCGGCCACCTCGGCCGGAGCCTGGCCCATGGCGACCCCGCGCCCGGCCCATTCGAGCATCTCCACGTCATTGCGCCCATCACCGACCGCCAGCACGTCGGCGGGATCCAGGGCCAGCTCGGCGATCGCGTCCGCCAGCCCCGAAGCCTTGGTCACCCCGGCCGGTACGATGTCCAGCCAGGCACTCCAGCCCACGTAATAGGCCACCCCGTGCAAACCCAACTGCTCGGCCAGCTCGATGAACTCGGCGTCCGAGCGCAGCGGATCCCGGACGATCACCCGGGTCACCGGGCGCGAACTCAGCTGCTCGACGTCCTCGATGATCATCTCGCCGGTGAGGTCGCCGCCCGGGAACTCCCCGGTCACCCGATATCCGCGGCCGATCTCCTCCACCGCGATCAAGGCCTCCGGGGCCAGCTGGCCGACCCGCTCGATCACCTGACGCGGGTCGAACGTCACGGCCTTGACGATCCGGTCCGGGGGATAGCTGACGACGACCGCGCCGTTGGACGCCACGGACCAGCCGGGTGGAAGTCCCAGGTCCTCGACCAGCGGCCGGACCCCGTGCCAGGACCGGCCCGTGGTCAGCACCACCGGCACGCCGGCCGCCACCACCGAGGTGATCGCCTCCCGCACCCGTACGGACAGGCTGCCGTCGTGATCGACCACCGTGCCGTCGATGTCCAACGCCACCAGCCGAGGACGCCAACCCGGAGAACCGGGGATCAAGAGCCGGGGGCCCGGACCGGCGTCAGCGCCTCACGACCGGAGAGGTAGGGCCGCAGCGCCGCCGGGATCCGGACCGAGCCGTCCGCCTGCTGATGATTCTCCAAGATCATGATGATGGTCCGGGTCATGGCGCACAGCGTGCCGTTGAGGGTGGCCACCGGCGCGACGCCCCCTTCGAAGCGGGCCCGGATGTTGAGCCGCCGCGCCTGGTAGTCGGTGCAGTTGGAGGTGGAGGTGATCTCCCGGTAGCGATCCTGGGTCGGCAGCCAGCCGTAGCAGTCGTACTTGCGGGTCGCGCTCAGACCAAGATCACCACCGGCCAGTTCCAGCACCTGGTAGGGAATCTCGAGGGTGTCGATGAACTCCTTCTCCCACGCCAGCAATCGTTGATGCTCGGCGTCGGCCTCCGCCGGCGCGCAGAAGCTGAACATCTCCACCTTGTCGAACCAGTGCACCCGGAAGATCCCACGGGTGTCCTTTCCGTGCGACCCGGCTTCGCGGCGGAAGCTCGGGCTGTAGCCGGCGTAGCGCAGCGGCAGCGTGGCCGGGTCCAGGATCTCGTCGGAGTGGTAGGCCGCCAACGGCACTTCTGCGGTGCCCACCAGGTAGAGGTCGTCGGCCGGCAGGTGGTAGACGTCCTGAGCCGCCTGGCCGAGGAAACCAGTGCCGTCCATCGCCTCCGGCTTGACCAGCGCCGGCGGAATCACCGGCGTGAACCCGTTCCGGAGCGCCATGCTCATGGCCAAGTTGATCAAGGCCAGCTCCAGCTCGGCACCCTGCCCGGTGAGGTAGTAGAAACGGGAACCGGACACCTTGGCGCCGCGTTCGACATCGATCGCTCCGAGCAGCTGGCCGAGTTCGAGATGATCACGCGGCCGGAATCCTTCGGCGGCGAAGTCGCGTGGCGATCCGTTGGTCTCCAGCACCACGTAGTCGTCCTCGCCGCCGGGCGGCACGTCCTCGGCGACCAGGTTGCCGACCCGCTTGAGCAGCTCCTCGAAGGTGGCAGCGGCTCGAGCCACATCGGACTCGGCCTTCTTGACCAGATCCGCCAGCTCCTTGGTCTCGGCCAGCAACCCGGTGCGCTCCGCACCGGTGGCGCGCGGGATCTGCTTGCCGAGCTCCTTCTGCTTCGCCCGCCGAGCCTCGAACTCCGCGATCGCCGCCCGCCGCGCCGCGTCGGCGGCCAGCAGCTCGTCGACCAGGCTGTCGGCCTCACCACGAGCGCGCTGCGACGCCCGAACCCGGTCGGGGTCGTTGCGCAGCACCTTCACGTCGATCACCCGGCTACCCTACCGAGCCCGTCCGGTCGCAACACGACGATGACGTCCACCCACCTGCTCGGATGACAGGATGAGTGGATGGTCCGTCAGCCGCCGTCGCGGAGCTCCCTGGTCATCTTGGGGCTGCTCGTCGCGGCGATGGCGCTCTGGACGGTCGGTGTCTTCACTTGGCCACCACTGGCGACGCTCGACCAGCGGCTCGTCGCTCCGCCGCTGGTTCCCGGTTCGGCGGTCGCCGAGATCGCCAGTGCCTTCGCTCTGCTCACCTGGCCCGGACTTCTGTACGCAGCCCTGGCCGCCATCGCCTGGTGGGCGTACCGGCGCCGGCTCCGCGCCCTGGCCCTGGCGCTGCTGCTCGTCGTCGTGCTCGGCTGGGCCGGCTCCGAGCTGCTCAATGTGATCTTCGCGCGGGAGCGCCCGGAGTCCCGGCTCGACGTGCTGACGGCCTGGGGTTACGCCTATCCGTCGGGGCACATGGTGGCCGTGGTGGCGTGTTCGATCTCGGTCGGAGCCGTGTTCGCCGTCACCCGCCGCAGTCCGCGGCGCAAGCTGGCGTGGCAGGTCGGGGCTTCGGTCCTGGTGCTGGCGGTAGCCTTCGACCGCTGGCTGCTGGGTGCACATTTCGTGTCCGACCTGGTCGGCGGGGCCCTGTTCGGGGCGCTGGTGGCGGTCGGGGCGCTCCTCGCCGCGGGGGTCACCGTGCCCGTCACCCACGAGATCGTGCAGGAACTCGTACGGGATCTACAGGCCCGGCGGGTGGAGGAGGACACCGATCCGGCCGGCCGGCGCTGCGCGGTGATCTACAACCCGATCAGGATCACGGACCTCTCGACCTTCCGCCGGCGCGTGGAGTACGAGCTGCGGACCCGCGGCTGGCAACCCGCCATCTGGCTGGAGACGACGCGAAACGACCCGGGACGAGCGATGACAGCGCAGGCGGTGGCCGAGAACGTCGACCTGGTCCTGGGGGCGGGCGGCGACGGAACCATCCGCGTGGTCTGCGGCGGACTGGCCGGCACCGGCATCCCGTTCGGCCTGATTCCGGCCGGCACCGGAAATCTGCTGGCCCGCAATCTCGGCATCCCGCTGGACGAGGGTCTGGCGCTCGGGGTCGCGTTCGACGGGGTGGAGAAGCCGATCGACCTGATCGCGATTCGAGTGGACCACCAGGCGACCGACTATTTCGCGGTGATGGCCGGAATCGGGATCGACGCCGTGATCATGCAGGGCGCAAACCCAGACCTGAAGAAGGCGGTCGGATCCGCCGCGTACTTCGTGTCGGCGGCCCGATACGCCAACCACCCACCGGTGCACGTGACGGTCCAGCTGGACGATCGGCCGCCGCTTCGCCGGCGGGCGCACCTCGTCTTGATCGGGAATGTCGGCCTGCTCAGCGGCAACATCGAGCTCATCCCCGACGCCCGGGCCGATGACGGGGTGCTCGATGTCTTGGTGGCCTCACCGCGATCCCTCCGGAACTTCGTGCTCTTGATCATCCAGGTGCTCGCCCGGCACCGGCGCCCCGATGCTCAACTCGTCCGGCTGCAAGGTCGCCGGGTCACACTCACCGTCGAGCAACCCGACCGGTACCAACTGGACGGCGACACCGTCGGCTCCTGCACGACGCTGACCGCGCAGGTGCTCGACTCCGCTCTGCTGCTGCGGGTGCCGCAGCGGGTGGGCGAACCGCCCGACACCCGACCCGCCCTGGTGGCTGCGCCTCAGGGTGCGGCGGACCAACCGGCGCCTCCGGCGAGCGAGCAACGGGTCGGACAGCCGAAGGTGTGACGAGTCGACGGAATCAGCCGGCGGCCAGCCGCTGCCGGACCCGGTCGGTGTGGGCGCGCACCGGAACGGACGTCGTGGCCTTGGCCAGACCGATCACCGGCATGCCGACGTAGATCGACTCCGCCCGCTCTACCTGGAAGGTCTCGTGCCAGATACCGACCACACCCGGTGCCTTGCGGGCCCGGCGGTTGAATTCGGTCCAGGCCGGTCGATGCGCGGCCTGCTGGTTGCCGGCGTAGTCGTACAGGGCCGCATGGCTGTTCCAGTACTGCACCAGCAGCGGGCCGTCAGACGAGAAGCTGAGCCGATGCCCGAGGAAGCCCGAGTCGGGATCGGCGTAGAGCTCGGCCAGCATCCCCGGCATCGCGCGGAACACCGGGAGCCAGCGGTCGACCCGCCAGGGCTGGTTGACCCGCATGCCGATCAAGAAGACCACCAGCTCTCCGTGGTGCTCATGGGTCATGCGTTGACTAATGATGCCGACCATGGTGAACTCCTATTGGAAAGTGGCACTATCTATTAACTGGATAGTAGCGATCATCACTATCCATTTGTCAAGGAGGACCGCATGCGCATCTCGGAACTGGCTCGGGTGAGCGGCGTTCCCGTGGCCACCATCAAGTTCTATCTTCGCGAGCGGTTGCTGCCCGAGGGCCGGCTGACCTCGGCCACCCAGGCCCAGTACGACGACAGCCACCTCGCCCGGTTGCGACTCATCCGGGCCCTGCTCGGACCCGGAGGACTGTCGATCGCGCGGGCCCGGGATGTGCTGGGACACATCGACCACCCGCCGACCGGCACCTACGACCTCCTCGGTCTGGCTCACCAGGCGGTGACCCCAACGGCCCCACCCGGGGTCGACCTGACCGACGTGCACAAGATGTTGTCCGGGTGGGGTTGGCAGGTCCAGGAGAAGGACTGCGACACGCAGGCGGCGCTCGCTGCCGCGCTCGTCGCCCTCGAGCAGTCGGGTTTCCGGATCCCGCCGGGCCTGCTCGACCGCTATGCCGACCGGATGCTCGACCTGGCCGAGGCGGAGGTCGCTGCCGTTCCGACATCGTCGGCCGGCGAAGCCGTGTCGTACGTGATCTTGGGCACCGTCCTGGTCGAGCCGGTGCTGCTCGCCCTGCGCCGGCTGGCCCAGGCCGAAGCCTCGGCTCGCCGCTTCGGCGCCGGCTGAGGGAGACTGCTCGGCGTGGTCGCCGCCGAGATGGCCACCCAGCAGATCCGCTACGCGGAGCTGACCGTAACGCCGCACGCGTCGGTGATCCGGGGCATTCCTGCCGAGGAGTTCGTAGCCGCCATTGAGGACGCCCGGATCGCGGCTCAACGAGATTTCGGGATCGTGTTGCGCTGGATCTTCGACATCCCGGGCGAGCTCGGGTTGGCCGGCGCCGAGGGAACGTTGGCTGTCGCGCTGGACCACGGCCCGTCGGCGCTGGTCGGATTCGACTCGGCGGGCCCGAGATCGGGGTGCCGCGCCCGCAGTTCGCACCGTATTTCGACCAGGCCAGGGCAGCCGGGTTGCACAGCGTTCCGCACGCCGGCGAGACGACCGGCCCCGAGACGATCTGGCACGTGCTGCGCGAGCTGCGGGCCGAGCGGATTGGGCACGGCACCTCCGCCGTCGGCGACCCGCACCTGCTCGACCACCTCGCCGAACACCGGATCCCGCTCGAGGTCTGCCCCACCTCGAACCTCGCTACCGGCGCGGTGGCCGGCGTCGTGGTGACGGTCAACAGCGACGACCCGCCGATGTTCGCCACCACCTTGAACTCCGAGTACGAGATCGCCGCTCAGCACTTGGATCTCGACGAGCAGGGAGTGGCCGAGTTGGCCCGGACGGCGGTGCGCTCGTCGTTCCTCGAGCCGGCCGAGCAGGACCGGTTGATCGGCGACATCGACGGCTACGCCGCCGGACACCGGTCTGAGCTCCGACTCAAGCTGCGAGTGTCGTGTCTCCGGCGCGGCCGGGCACTGATCACGAGGAGTCGACAACGCCTTCCGTCGACCATCGAGGAGGACGCGACCGGCCTGAAGCGCCGGAGACGCACGAGCAGCGTCCGAGAAGGAATCAGGACCGGATCTGGGCCGGCTCGACGACCGGTCCCTGGACGTCTCGGAACGGGAACAACTCCTCCCGATCTGGCTTCCACCACCACATCACGATCGCGACCAGCACACCGATCTGGACGATCGGGGAGACGGTGTCGTACAGGCGGGTGGCCACGAACTCCAGGGCCGGCCCGATGTCGACCACCCGTCCCGGTACGAAGGCCAGCGACAACAAGGTGATGCGCAGCAGCAGGATTCGGTCCAACTTGCTCGCCACCATCAAGGCGAGCGGCATCCAGGCGAGCAGGTCGTACCAGGCCAGGGTGTACATCGAGGTGGTCAGCCAGGCCACCGACAAGATCAACGACGTACGCAGGGCGACCGTCATCGGGTCGGCCCGCGGATCCAGTCCCCGGGGCAGCCCCGGCGCGGCGGTCCAGGGCACCACCTTGGACAACATCCAGGCGATCACCACCAGACCCGCGTAGGCGACGACTCCGACGATCGTCTTCGCCCCCCACTCGCCGAGGAACAGGTTGAGCAACCGGAACGGCGGATTCGCCCACGACCCGACCGAGACGTAGGTCCCGTTGCGCAGCACCTGACCGAAGGCGGTGGGCTGCCAGACTATGTACGCCAGGCCCATCGGGATCGCCGTTCCCAGGCAGAGCAGAGCGGCCTTCTTGAGGTCGCGGCGGTAGGCCCACAGCATGGCCAACCCCCAGAGGCCGATGCTGAGCTTCGTGCAGCCGGCCAGGCCGATCCCCAAGCCTGCGAGGAACGGGTTCTTGCGCATGAACTGCAACCCCAGGAGCGCGAACATGATCGCCAGCGCCTCGTTGTGCGCACCGGCCACGACCGCCCAGATCAGCATGGGATTGGCCACGCTCAACAGGGTGGCGCGGGCCTGCCGGGCGGGGTCGCCGCGGGCCATCCGCACGACGATGGCGCTGGCCGCGATGAAGCGGCAGCACCGACGAGAGCTGCAGCCAGAACACGATGTCGTGCATGTTCTCGCCGCCCAGCCAGTTGCCGGCCAGCTGGACGGTGGTCATGATCGGCCCGTAGACGCTCGGCGTGTCGTACCAGGGCGCTTCGACCCAGCGCAGCACCGGATCGTACTGTCCGCGGATCACTTCCCCGATGGTGAAGCTGTACGGGTCGCGGCCGAGGGCGTACAGCCGGCCGTACCCGGCGTAGATCATCACGTCGGCGGAGGTGAGTGGCGGCACCAGAATGGTGGTCAGGCTGAGCCCGGTGCCCAGACCGAACAGCCGCCGAACGTTCGGTTGCCAACCGCCGGCGATGGCCCGCAGGCCGACCCAGAGGCCGACCGCGCCGAGCAGGATGATCACCACGGTCAGGCCCGACACGAGCCATTCGTTGGGGGTGAGGATGCCGCTCGGGAGGTACCACGGCGGCAGCAGCGAGGTCCGCGGACCCAGGGTCAAGGTGACGGCGGACGGACCCAGGAAGCCGGTCAGCAGCGTCAGTCCGGTGGCAGCGATGATGCAGCCGAGGGCATAGCGGTGATCCCGGTGCCAGGCGCTCGGTGCGTACCGCTGGATCGGAGGATGCGCCGGGCTGCGCCGGACGTGATGGTGATGATGCTGACTGTGACTGGAATGCTGGTTGGGGGCCGTGCTCATCGGCGGAACCGGTTCAGCAGCCCTTGGACGCCACCCGACTCCCGGAAGTCCTGGAGTCCGGCTTGGACCAGCCCCCTAGCGGCCAGCGCGGAGGCGACGTCACGGAGTTGTTTGGCCCGTTTCAGCTGACCGGTCAGGGAGGAGTCGGCCGGGCGGCCGGAGACGGGCACGTCGACCTCCTCGACCCGCAACCCGGCCTTGACGATGTCGATGCTCATCCCGACCTCGACAGCCCAGCCGGACGCCAGCGGACTGGCCAACTCGAAGGCCCGCCGAGTCAGGCAGCGCGGGCCGGACACCGGAGCCCGGGTGGTCCAGCCGGTCAACTCGGTGATGCCTCGACCCGCCGTCGTCGCGACCAAACCGCTGCCGGCGTCGGGCGGGACGCCGATGACCAGGTCGGCCCGGTCGCTGGTCACGGGGATGATCAGGGGAGCGCACCGGGCCGCCGAGTCGCCGAGGTCGGCGTCCAGCAGCAGCAGGGTGCCGCACTCGGGACGCCGATCCCGCTGTTCCAGCACCCCGAGGGCGTTGACGGCGGACTCGATCGCCGCGGCCTTGCCGCGGGTCCGGGTGTGGCTGACCACAACGGCCCCGGCGGCGCCCGCGAGCCGGCCGGTGTCGTCGGCGCTGCCGTCATCGCAGACGATGACGATGCTGATCCCCGGCAGGGCCGACGCGGCCGCGGCGGTGGCGGCCACCGATGAGGCCTCGTTCGCGGCCGGAATCACACAGGCGACGCGGGCGAGACTCACACCGGAAAGGGTAGAGGATCGGCCCGACCGGTCAGCCGGTCAGCGCGGCGGCCACCCGATCGGGATGATCGGTGGTGATGCCGGCCACGCCGAGCTCGAGGCAGAAGTGGATCTCGGCGGCGGTGTTGGCGGTCCAGACGTGCACCGCGTTGCGGTGACGGCGGGCCCGCACCACATAGTCCGGGTCGGCACGGAGCAGGGCAAGGTCGACACCGGCGAGCCGGACGCCGTCCGGGAGCCGGCCGTCGGCCCACTCCGCGAGGTCGTGCTCGATGAGCAGGGTTCGCTCCAGGTCGGGCAGCAGCTCCCGGAACCGTGCCAGGGCCGCCACCGAGAACGAGATCAGCCGGACCGGGGACCCAGGGCGGTGCCAGCCGTACGGCTCCAGCAGGGCGGTGACCCGCTCCTCGATGTCGAGCCCGCGCGGGTTGGGATGCTTGGTCTCGATGGCGAGGCCGACCGGGACGCCCCGTCCGCGCGCTTCGGCGACCATGATCAACAACTCGGCCAAGGTCACCAACCGGCGCTGATCGGACCTCGTTCGGGGCACGGCCCAGGACCCGAAGTCCAGTCGCTGTAGGTCGGCCAGGCGGCGCGCGAACGCCGGTCCGGTGCCGTTGGAGGTGCGGTCGAGCGTGAGGTCGTGCAAGCAGATCAGGTGATCATCGGCGCTGAACTGCACGTCGCACTCCAGCTCGAGCGCGACGCCGCTCTCCTCGGCCCAGGCGATCGCGTCGGCGTACGCGGCCCTGGTCATCTCCGGCTGACGGCCGGAGAATCCCCGGTGCGCGAAGATCAGCACAGCGCCGAGGCTACTGGTGCCCTGAGCCAGCCAGCCGGTGCCCTTAGCCAACCGCCGGACCGTGCCCCCGGGCGGACGTTTCCCAGCTTGAGCGGCCGAACACGCCGCAGACCGGCGGATCTGCGCGTGTCGTCCCGCTTGAGCTGGCTAACGTACGGGTGCCACGTCCGGTGTGGGTGTTCGTAGGGCGCATTCGCCGGTACGGGGACGAGGTCAGGCCGGCGACTGCCGTCGCGGGTGTCGCCGATGACCACGATCAACGACCCGTGTTGGGCGGCCCTGAGCCGTACGCCGATCAGGAAGGCCGCTGCCGAAGGGTCGACCGCCGGGCGATCCGGCCCAACCCGAACATGATCACCCCACCGACGACGATCGCCGCCACTGAGGAGCCGAGCCATGTCGGCGGCGTGAAGCCGATGGAGCCCGCCGCCGAACGCCAGAAGTCGGCCCAGCCGGGCACCGTACCGGGATAGACCAGCTGGTAGGCGACGAAGCCGGCGGCCCAGGCGATGACCGGAACGACCCGCAGCCGGGCAGTGGCCGAGACATCCCAGCGCTGCCCACTGACCAGGAAGAAGTCGACGGCCGCCACCGCGAACAGCGGCACGAACACCGAACCGATCAGGAAGAGGAACGACTGGTACTGGCTGAAGTCGAGGAACCCGGCGATCAACGTCGCGGTGGCGCCGATGATGACTGCGACGATCCGCCGGTCCAGGCCGCCGAACAGATTCTGCACACTCATCGTGGTCGAGTAGACGTTGGCGAACGCCTCGTCCACCTCGTCGACCAGCAGGATGCCGAGCGCGATCGCTCCTGCCGGCAGGGCGACCAGGGAGGCGATCACGTCGGTCGCGGCCAGGTTCACCACCGCGAACACGCCCAGGATGTAGTAGGCGATCGCCGCCAGCCCGTAACCGAGGGAGGCCCCCCAGAACGCCGCCGCACGGGTCCGGGAATGCCGGCTGTAGTCGGCGGCCAACGGCGCAAACGAGACCACGCCGGCAATGGCCAGGTCCACCCCGGGCCAGAAGCCCAGCACCCCCTCCTGTGGGATCGGCTGCGCGGGTCGGGCGAGGACCTGGACGAAGAGGTACACCGATGCGGCCAGCACGATCCAGACCATGACCTTGCGCAGCAACCGGACGCTGCCCAGTGGCCGGACGGCCATCAGGGTGGCCACGGCGCCGGAGACGATCACCAAGGGCCAGCGCCACTGTGGGCCGAGCACCGCCGCGGCCGCGGTCGAGATCACGATGATCTCCATGGTTGCCCAGCCGACGTTCTGGGCGATGTTGAGCAACGTCGGCAACACCGATCCGCGGCGACCGAACATGCCCCGGAGGGAGACCATGGCCGGCGCTCCGGTAGTGACGCCGAACATCGCCGACCCGCCGAGCAGCAGGGCGCCGATCGCGCAGCCCACCAGGACGGCCGCGATGGCCAGACCGACCGAGCCCGTGGTGAGCGCGATCAACGCCCCGGTGAGCGGGCCGAACAGGCTGATCCCGAGGTTGCCCCACATGGCCAGCTGGTCGACGAACCGCAGCGGCCGCGGCGGATCCGTCGTGAGGTGGAGCGGGGCCTCCACCGGCCGGGACGCGATCCCGGTCCGGGCCGCGCCGCGCGGCTCGATGTGGTCGGGCGGGATGACCTTGTTGGACGAGGACACGAGCGATCGACTCCCTACGCCGGCATTACCCGGTCAGGTTCGGTCGGTCGGTGGACCCGCTGGGCCTGGTCAGGCCCGGCACTCCACCCTCTCAGCCCACCATCTGGTGTGAGCTCCCGAATCGGACAACGTCAAATCTACACCTGCGGAGAGGGCGCGATTGCGCGAGCAGCTCTCAGTTTGCGCCGGCGACGGGGCGACCCTCCGCGAGCCAAGCCTGGATCCCGCCCTCGAGGTTGACCGCCTCCCGACCCTGCGCCTGGAGATAGTCCGCGACCCGCGCCGAGCGGGCGCCCACCGCGCAGACACAGATGACGCGATCCGGAACCTCGTCCAGCCGGGCCACCACCTGGTCCATCGGCAGGTGTCGAGAGCCGTTCAGGTGGACGTCGGCCCACTCCGGAGCCGTACGGACGTCGAGCAGCGTCCAGCCGTCGGCGACTTTGACGTCCACCTCGGCGGGTTGGATTCCCGGTGCCTCGAGCATCCGGCGATGCTACCCGCGGGTCAGGTGCTCAACCGCGGACCCCGTACGCCCAGCTGCTCGATCTGCTCGTTGCTGCTCGATTTGCAACTCGAGCAACGCCCTCAAACCCGAGCAGCTCTGGGTGGGACGCAGAACGGGATCGGCGGGGCGACGAGGTGGACTACTTCAGCAGTCGGGACAGCCGGCGATCCGCGAGCTTCTTGCCGCCGGTCTGGCAGGTCGGGCAGTACTGAAGTGAGGAATCGGCGAACGAGACCTCCGCCACCGTGTCGCCACAGACCGGACACTGCTCGCCCTTCCGGCCGTGCACCCTCATCCCGGACTTCTTCTCACCCTTCAGGTCCGCGGCGGCCAGACCCTTGGCCCGCTCGATGGCTCCGGCCAACTCACCGCGGATGGCGGCGTGCAAGGTCGCGAGCTCCTCGGGGCCGAGGCTGTTGGCCGCCCTGAACGGGCTCAGCTTGGCCGCGTGCAAGATCTCGTCGGAATAGGCATTGCCGATCCCGGCGATGTTCTTCTGATCCCGCAGCACCCCTTTGAGCTGGGCGCGACCCAGCCGCTGCAGCAGGGCGGCGAGCGCGCCCTCGTCGAAGTCCTCGGAAAGTGGATCCGGACCGAGGGTCGCGATATGGGGAACGGCGTCCGGGTCGTAGACCACGTAGACCGCCAGCTTGCGCTGGGTGCCGGCCTCGGTGAGGTCGAAACCGGAGTCGTCGTCCAACCGGAGCCGCAAAGTCTGGGGGCCCCGCCCGGGTTTACCGGGCGCAGCCGGCAGCTGGTCGCGCCACCGCAACCAACCCGCCCGAGCCAGATGGAAGATGAGGTGCAGGCCCTGGGCGGAAATGTCGAGGAACTTGCCGTGCCTACCGACACCGTAGATCTCCAGGCCCTCGAGGGCCGAAAGCGGCGGATCGTAGGTCTTCAGCGCGCTGAAGGCCAACAGTTCAACCCGCGCGATCGTGTGCCCGACGCATTTCTCGGTCAGGAACCGGGCGAGCGACTCCACCTCTGGCATCTCCGGCATGGGCCCATTATCGGTTGCCAGTCCATTCGGGGGTGGGCCAATCGGGCGCGGACCAATCTGGGGTGGGCAACGTCAGAGCCTTCTCGAGTCTGCCCAGATAGGACGACCGGCTGATCTCGACCACGCCGAGCGAGGCCAGGTGCGGCGTCTGCCATTGCACGTCCAGCAGCCGATCTTCGGCTCCCGCCGCGCGCAGCCGATCGACCAGGGCCACCAAGGCCACCTTGGACGCGTCCCGGCCCACCTCGGGGTCGTGGAACATCGACTCCCCGGCGAACAGCCCGCCGATGCTCACGCCGTACAACCCGCCGGCCAGTCGTCCACCGGCCGTCCAAGCCTCCACCGAGTGCACCACCTGGTCGCGGTGCAGCTGCCGATAGACCGTCGAGATCCGGGCGTCGATCCAAGCGCCCGGGCGGCGTCGGTCCGCACAGGCCGCCAGCACCTCGTCGAACGCGGTGTCGACGGTGATCCGGTACCGGCCGATCATCTTGTGCAGCGACCGGGTCACCCGGAGACGGTCGAGCGGCAGTACGCCTCGGCGCAGCGGCGAGAACCAGCCCATCACACTGCGCCGGATCGGCATCGGGAACACCCCGCTGCGGTACGCCGCCAGGACCAGATCGGCGTCGAACTCGCGCGACACCGCGATCAGATCACTGGGTCGCCACCGCTCCGGCGGCCCGAACGTCGACTCGACCACGCCTGCAGTCTTCCGTTCCTGCGCCGCTCAGGGGCCGCTCGGGGTGCGGCCGGGGTCGCGACCGCTCGGTCGGCCACCGCGGGCCACATAGGCTGGCCAGCACGCACACCATTCCCCGGGCAGTCACGGGGGGCCGAGCCACGGTGGAAGGGGCAGGATGCCGTCAGCCCAAGACGTCGGCAAGTTGTTCGCCCGTGGCACGTCGGTCGCCACCCGGTATGCCCCGGGGGCCGCCGGTGGAGTCCTCCGCATGGTGCTGGAGCTGGCCATCGATGGCACCGGCTGGCTGCCCAGCGCGAAAGCCAGCGCGGGTCGCCAGCTGCAGAAGTACGCCGGATCCGCCGACAGCGCGATCGACGGCATCATCGATTTCCACGTCCGGCTGGCCTCAGCCCAGGGTTTCGTCACCAATCTCGGCGGGGTGGCGGCCCTCCCGGTGACCCTGCCCGCCAACGTGGCCGGGGTCGCCGTCGTGCAAACCCGGATGGTGGCGGCGCTTGCCCACCTGCGCGGCTACGACCTCGACGACAACCGCGTGCGTACGGCGCTGATCATGTGCCTGCTGGGCGGAGAACAGGTGGGCAAGCGGATCGTGCAGGGCAAGCTGCCGACCTCGCCCCTGACGGTGGCCACCGCGCCCATGTTCGACCCCCAGCTGGACAAGACGGTGGCCGAAGAGGTGCTCGGTGATCTGTTCGCCCGCGTCGGCGGCAAGAACTTCGCTCTCGCGATCACCCGTCGGGTGCCACTGCTCGGCGGCGGGGTCGGTGCGGTGATGGACGGGATCGCCACCCACGAGATCGGCCGCTACGCCCGCGGGGAACTGGTCACCCGCCGCGTCCTGCGTTCCTGAGGTTTCGTGAGCGTGCCGACGACCGACAACACCGTCAGCTGAGCGACAACATCCGCTGGGTGTCGGACAACAGCGCAGACAACACCTTCCCGGCAGGCTCGTCTCGACCCGAGTCGAGGAGGCCACATCGTGCGGCAGCAGTCATCGCGATTTGGGCTCATCGACGAACTGAACGCCGAATGGCAACAGCTGGTCGAGGGTGACCAGAGTCGGGTGACCGAATGGGCGGCTACCCGCCCGGCCCTCTCGCGGTGCACGGATCTGTCCGATGTCCTGGGCGAGATCCGCGCCGACCCGGACCGGGCGCTTGCCGCTCTGGTGGCGCTCGCCCTGAACGGCGACTCGCTGGCCGGACGGGTCGTGCTGCAGACCATGCTGGGCAAGATGGTCCGCCTCGCCCAGGCCCATCCGGACGTCGGCGTCGACGACTTCGTGTCCGCGCTGTGGTGCCGCATCCGCAGTTATCCGCTGACGCGCCGGCCGAAGCGGATCGCCGCCAACCTCGCCTGGGACAGCCGCAAGGATGTCCTGGCCGGCTTGCCCACCCGCCGGTTCGAGATCAGTGCCGGATCCTGGTCGGAGTCGACGTGGGAACACGTGCTGCACCAGCGAACAGCTTCCGAACTCCTGGACCACAACGACTTCGCGGCCCGCCTGGACGCCGACCGGGTGATCGCCACCGCGCGCGTGATCGGCGTGATCGACCAAGCCACCGCCGCTCTGTTGCACACGGTGTACATCGAGGGTGCCTCCGGCCGGTACGCCGCCCTCCGCCATCAGACCACCCCGGCGATGGTGCGCTATCGATGCAGCTCGGCCCTGCGCCGGATGGCCCGATCGGCAGCAGCCATCACGGAGGCGGCATGAACTCCCTTAATTCATTCGTTTTCCGGCCGTACGAGTCAGGAAGCTGCCATGTCCTAAAGAGGCCATCGATCCGGCTGGATCGGGACTACCCGAACTGGGCCCCATTGTGTAAAGGTGACCGCCGTCTGGCCAAGCAGCCCTAACCACCCGCATCAGATTCCCAATCAGAGAGTCAGGTGACATGATCCGCCTCCTTCACTGCGTCGTCGGCGTCCTGGTCTTCCTCCGCACCCCGGCCGCACGCGATCAACGAGGACTCAGTCAATCGGCCGAGAACGCCATCTTGCTGGCGGGGGCGGTCACCATCGCGCTCGGAATCATCGCCGCCATCACGGCCTTCGTCCAGAGTCGTCTGCCGCGTTGATCCCGGCCGTCTCCCTTGCTCGCAACGAGCGAGGGACCAGCGAGTCGGTTCAGCTCGCGCTGATCTGGCCGTTGCTGCTGCTGGTGACTCTTGGGATCATCCAAGCCGGTATCTGGATTCACGGTCGCCAGGCCGCGTTGCGGGCCGCCATCGCAGCCGCCGATGTCGCCAGCGGCAACACCGGTTCGGCGGCCGCCGCCGACGATCTGGCTACCAAGATCGCCGCGTCGGCGGGACTGCGTTCAGTGCAGGTCACGGTCGACATGTCCGGCCCGCAAGTCCGGGTCGAGGTGTCGGGCACGTCACCGGCGATTCTGGATCTTCCGCTCGGCCGCATCACCGAATCCGCCGCCGCGCCCCGCGAACTCCGAACCGATCCATGATCAGCCCGCGCAGGCCGCGCGACGACCGGGGCTCGGCGGCCGTCGAACTGACCTTGGCCGTTCCCGCGCTGGTGATCATGCTTGCCCTGTTGGTGGCGGGTGGCCGGCTGTGGTTCGCCCGGGCTTCGGTGACGGAGTCGGCCTACGCCGCCGCTCGCGCGGGCTCCCTGTCCCGTACCGCCGGTCAGGCCGGCGGCGACGGTGAGCGAGCCGCCGCACGCTCGCTGGACACGGCCGGTCTGCGCTGTTCGACTCGCGCCGTCAACCTCGACACCAGCGGTTTCGGAGTCGCCGTCGGAAGTCCGGCCACGGTTCGCGCGACGGTGACCTGCTCGGTGCCCTTCGCCGATCTCGTTCTGCCCGGCATGCCCGGCACCATCACCCTGCGGGCGAGCGGACTGTCGGCCCTCGACACCTATCGGGGCCGGACGTGAGAGCCGGCACCCAGCCGCGTGACGAGCGAGGACAGGCCGTCAGCGTCTTTCTCTGCGTCGTCTTCGCGGCGATGATCATGGCCGCCGGTTTGGTCGTCGATGGCGGGCAGCAGATCGCCGCCGCCACCCGGGCAGAGGTCGCCGCCGCCGGCGCAGCCCGAGTGGCCGCCGATGCGCGGGCCACCGGAGCACTGGCCGGTTCCAGTTCGGTCGGGGCGGCGGTACTCGCGGCCCGTAACTACCTGAGCGGCCAACCCGATGTCACCGGCACCGTCGGCGTCTCCAACGGCGTGGTGACCGTCGACACCGCCACCTCGGAACCCACGATCTTCCTGGCGATCATCGGTATCCGATCGGTCTCGGCCCGCGGGTCGGCCGTTGCCGAGCTGATCCCCTCCGGAGGCCGTTGATGATCATTCCGCCGCCACGCGCTGCGGCACACCTACTCACCTCGGGAACCGCATGAGCATCGAGACCGAATCACGCCCCCGCGCCGAGCGCACGTCCAGTCTGCTCCGGCGTCTGAGCCCCCGGCACCGGCCGGTCGACGATCAGCAGGCGCCGCCGGCCGCCCCTGGGCCGCCGCGGCTCCCCGGCCGGCGCAACCCGAAGTGGATCGCTCTCGGAATCGTGGCGATCTGTATCGGAGGGCTGCTTTCGTACCTCATCTACGCCCGGCTGGCGACCGAGACGGCCGTGGTCGGCCTCGCCCACACGGTCTACCGCGGGCAGACCGTAGCCGCGTCGGACCTCACCACCGTGACCCTGAGTGGGGACCCCGGCATCCGGACCGTGCCAGCCGCGGAGCGGGCAGAGTTGATCGGGCAGCAGGCGCAGTACGATCTCATCGAGGGCTCTGTTCTGCTGCAAGGAGCGATCGCGCCGAGCAAGATCCCGCAGGACGATCGGGCTTTGGTCGGCATCAAGCTGACGGCCGGGCGGGCTCCGAGCAATCATCTGTTGCCCGGCTCGTCGGTGCGGTTGATTTCCTTACCACCGGCCAACGCCGAGCCCGGATATCGCGACGAGTATGCGGGCAAGACCTTCGCCGCCCGGGTCGTTGATCAACAACCGGGACCGGACGCCGCCTCGATCCTGGTCAATGTTGACGTCGGCAGCGACCAAGCTCCGGTGCTGGCGCTGCTGGCGGCTCAAGATCGCGTATCCCTGGTCCGCGACGCTGATCGGTGACGTGATCATGGCCATCGTCGTTCTCGGATCGGTCTCCGGTGCTCCCGGAGTCACAACCCTCGCCGTCGGATTGGCACTCGTCTGGCCGCGGTCGGTGGTACTCGCCGACTGTGATCCAGGCGCCCACCAAGCCGTGCTGGCCGGCTTCCTGGCCGGACAGAGCCCGGACGGCAAGGGGTTGCTGCGGGTCGCGGAGGCCCACCGGGACCGCCGACCGCTCACCGAGGTGGTCCTCGACCAGACCCTGCCGTTGGTCACCGCCGGTGATCATCAGCGGCGATTCCTGCCCGGCTTCAACCGTCCCGGTAGTGCCTCCATCTTCGCTGGGGTCTGGGCGGATCTCGTCCACGCCTTCGACGCCTTGGGGGACATCGGCGTCGACGTGGTGGTCGATGCAGGCCGGCTCGGGCCCCGCGGCCTGCCTGCTCCATTGGCGGACGCGGCGGCTTTCACCGGACTGGTCGTCCGCTCGGACCTGCGCGCGGTGGTTTCGGCGCAGGTGCACCTGCCGGTCCTGGTAGAGGACCGCCGGAGCCATCCAGCCGACGCCCGCCTGGGGCTGATCGTGATAGGTGAAGGCAGGCCCTACTCCGCTCGGGAGATCAGCCGGGCGTTGGCCCTGCGCGTCACGGCAACCATCCCATGGGATCCGTCGTCGGCCGGCCATCTCTCCGACGGCCACGATCGGGCTCGCAGGTTCGACACGTCCGCCTTCGCCCGGGCACTGCACACAACGGCGACCGATCTTTCGGATCGGCTGGAACTGCATGCCGAACTGGTCGGTGGTCGATCATGACCGACCTACACGAGGACCACGCCGGCCCGACGACCGAGGCGTCCCTGGCAGAAGTCCCGCTGCTCGGCGAACTCGACCCGGCGCCCGCCGACACGGATGACCAACCCAGCAGCGCGTCGCCGCGGACCACGTTCACGGCACCCGAAGTCGCCGAGTTCGGGATTCGACTGGCACCCTCGCTGGTCGACTGGTCGACGGTGGTCGAGCTCCGACGGCGAGCGTCCGCGCTGATCACCGAAGAGGGAGCGGCCGAGTCGACCCGCACGGGCCGGGTGATTCACGGCGACGATCGGCTGCTGCTCGGCCGGGCGGTCATCCGTCGCGTGGTCGGCGATCACGTCCGGACACTGCACCGTGAGGGGGCCGACCTGTGGTCGCGGGCGCAAGAGGAGCAGTACGTCGAGGCGGTCGAGAACGCCGTCTTCGGCTACGGCCGGCTGCAGCCACTGCTGGAGCTCCCCGACGTGGAGAACATCGAAATATCCGGGTGTGACTCGGTCGTCGTCCAGTACGGCGACGGCCGCCGGGAACGGCGGCCTCCGGTGGCAGACAGCGACGCCGAACTGATCGACGCCATCCGATTCCTCGGCCAGAACGGAGAACCGTCGCGTCCGTTCGACGACACCCATCCGACGATGACCTTGGCGCTGGGGGAGCGGTTCCGGCTGCACGCCATCGGGTTCGGGTTGTCGTTCCGTCCCAGTGTGGTGATCCGGCAGCACATCCTGACCGACGTCTCCCTAGCCGACCTGGTGGCCGGCGGACTGATGCCGGCCGAGGTGGCGCAGTTCCTCGACGCCGCCGTGCTGGCCCGCAAGTCGATGGTGATAGCCGGGGATCAGGGCGCCGGCAAGACCACCCTGCTGCGGGCCCTGATCCACGCGATCCCGCACACCGAACGATTCGGCACGCTGGAGACCGACTACGAGCTGATGACCCATCTGCAACCCGGCCGGGAGAACATCCTCGCGCTCCAGTCCCGGGTCGGCCACGGCGAGACCAGCGGCGGCAGCCGGGTCGGTGAGTTCACCATCGGTGACCTGATGCCCGAAGCGCTGCGACAGAACCTGTCCCGGCTCATCGTCGGCGAGGTCCGCGGCGGAGAAGCCGCCGCCATGTTCGAGGCCATGCAGGCGGGCGCCGGCACCATGAGCACCACTCACTCGCATTCGGCCGACTCCACCATCGATCGGTTGGCGTCCCGGGTCGCACAGGGCGGTGTGTTGACCATCGACGAGGCCTACCGCCAGGTGGCGCACAACATCGCCTTGTTCATCTACGTCCGCCTGGTCGACGAAACGTGGAAGGGCGGTGGCCGTCGCCGCTACATCGCCGAGATCCGTCAGGCCACCGGGGCTCTGGAGAATGGTCGGCCGGTCACCCACCTGACCTACTCGGCAACGGGGTCGCGCACCTCGCCCGCGGGATTCACCCCGGACGCCGACTTCGAAGCCGAACTGTTGCCCTTCGCCCGTGCTCTGCCGGGGCTCGGTCAGCTGGCGCCGCAGAGGAGGCCGTTGTGACCGTGATCGCTGCCGTCGCGGGAGTGCTGCTGGTCGGCGGCGTGGTGCTCGCCGTCGGTGGGTGGTCTCGATCGTGGCCACCCGGCCCTCGGCGGACCGAATCCGTGGGGGATCGCTGGGCTCGGTGGACCCGCCGGCCGCCGGGCCACACGGGTCGGAACCGCGATCTGCGGCTCGCGGCCAGTGTGGTCGTCGGTCTGGTCGTGGCCGGGCTGTCCGGGTGGGCGGTGGCCATCGTGGCGGCTCCCATCCTGGTTCTCGGATTGCCGTACCTGCTCGTGCTGCCGAAAGCCCGGGATGTCGAACTGCTGGAGGACCTCGACCGCTGGGTACGAGCGCTGGCGGCGTCGATGACCACCGGCCGTTCGGTGACCGACGCGGTCCGGATCTCCCGCCGAACCGCACCGCCGCGGTTGCTGACCGACGTGGGCCGGTTGGTCGATCGGCTGAACAATCGTTGGGATACCACCGATGCCTTGCGCAGCTTCGCCGACGCACTGGACTCACCCGACGCCGACGGAGTGGTGGCGGCGTTGATCTTGGCGGCTCGGCGCGGGGCCAACGGCGCCTCGGCAACCCTGTCCGCCCTGGCCGACTCAATCCAAGATCAATTGAAGGGGCGACGGTTGATCGAGACCGAGCGGGCGAAGCCGTACGTGGTGGTCCGACAGGTCACGATCATCAGCCTGCTCACCCTCGGCGGGGTCTTTGCGTTGTCACCGGGCTTCTTCGTCGGGTACGGCACGCCTCTCGGTCAGCTGATCTTGTCCGTATTGGTGGTGCTCTATCTCGGCTCGCTCATCCTGCTGCGACGCAAGGCTCAGCAGACACCGCGGGAGCGGGTCCTGGTCGGAGCCCAGCGATGACGCCCATGTTGATCATGTTGACCGGTCTGCTGATCGCCGGCGGCGTCGTGGTCGTCACGGCAGCGCTGGTGCCGACGGCGCCAAGGCTGGAACCCGCCCTGCACCGGGTCCTCGGCGAGCCGGGCGCCGCCTCGAACCCCGTCGAGCTCACCGTGGCGGGCGGTCCCTCGGAGCGGCTCGGGGCGTGGCTGTTCCGGCACTCCCCGATCCCCCTGACCGAGCGACAGCGCCAGAGTTTGAGGCTGCAGGGGAAGCCGGTGGCCGAGTTCTACGCCGACAAGATCGTGATGGCGGTGGTGGGAGCGGCGATCCCGACCGCGGTCAGCTTCGCCTATCTGCTGCTCACCGGCCGTGCGTCGACCTGGCCGGCCGCACTGGCCCTGCTGGGCGCCGTGACCGGTTACTTCGCCCCGGATCTGCTGATTGGCCGGACGGCGCGCGCGTCCCGCTCCAGTGCGGTGGAGGCGCTACTCGTCTTCCTCGATCTGGTCACGCTGGAGCGGTTGGCCAACGCCTCGGCCACCTCGGCGCTCCAGCAGGCGGCCGAGCTGAGCGACGCCCCCTTGTTCCGCCAGATCCGGATAGCTCTGGAGCGCGCCAGGCTCGAGCAGCAATCCCCGTACGGTGAGTTGCGGCGGTTGGCCGATCAGCTCGACCTCCCGGAACTGAACGACGTCGCCGACGTGATGCAACTGGACGAGACCGGTGCGGCCCTGTCGGGCACCCTCCGGGCGCGGGTCAAGGAACTGCGGGACGCGCACCTGACCAAGGAACGCCTGCAGGCCAGCGCCGCCGCCGAGGGCATGACGGTCTACATGACGCTGCCGGCGTTGATCTTCGGCTTGATCTTCCTGGTCGCTGCCTTGTTGACACTCCTGCTGGGCCCGGCCGGATGAGCGGACAACACCTGGGACCCAACCGACAACAACGCGGCGCTGGCGCGCCCCTCGGAGGGCCGGTCAGGGTGAGCGGAGTCGGGAAGGAGAGCCGAATGTCACGGACCGATAGAGACAGTCGATGCGCGTGATCCGCGGCGTGGCCGCGCTCGGCGCCCTGATCGGCGCGCTGTTCGGGGTTCCGGTGCTGTTGCTCGTGCTCAGCCGACAACTCTGGCCCGCGCTGTCGACCTGGTCCGATCCGTTGGCGCTGCTGACCGGTCCGGATCCGCTCGTGATCATGATCACGCTCCTCCTCGGAGTGGCGTGGCTGGCCTGGTTGATCTTCACCGTAGCCGTGCTGGGCGAACTGATCGGACTCATGTCCGGCCGCCGGATACGCCTTCGACTGCCCGGTCTGCCCGCATCGCAACGGTTCGCGGCGGGCCTGTTCGTGTCGGTGATCGCCATGGTGAGCACGACACAGCTCAGCTCGGCGGAGCTACCACCGAGAAAACCCCAGCCGGAACCGACCGGCCCGCCCTCCTCGGAGGCGCGCCGAGACGACCCGGCTGCACCGAATACGGCCCGGTCCGGCCGACCGGATCTGGAACACCCGGTGACCGCCGAGTCGGCCAGTCCGGGAACGACGAAGCGTAACGACGTTCACGTCCACGTTGTGGAGCTCGGGGACGACCTGTGGTCCTTGGCTCAGCGCTACTACGGCCGGGGCACAGACTGGCGTCGCATCGCCGCCGCCAACCCGTCTCGTCTCAGCGGCGGGCCCGACCGACTCGACGTGGGCTGGAAGCTGCGCATCCCCGGCGTGGAAACAGACTCCGATCGCGAGCGGATGCGCGGCCGGAGCAGTGACCGCACCGATGACCGCGAGGATGGCGACCGTACGGTGGTCGTGAAGCGCGGTGACACCCTGTCGGCCATCGCCCAGCGCGCGTACGGCGCGGAACGGCGCTGGCCGGTCTTGTGGCGGGCCAACCGCTTCCAACTGGACGATCCCGACGAACTGCTGATCGGCATGCGACTCGTCGTCCCGGGCCTCCAGAAGCGCGAGACCAAGGCCGAGGCCAAGGACCGGGCAGGCACCGGGCCCACGAGTCACGGCGACGATTCGAACAGGGCGAGTGTGCCGAGGACCAGGTCAAAGGCTCCGGCTCCGGCGCCCCGGCGTGGCCCGGGCGAACCGCCGTCCGTCGGGGCCGAGCCGTCGCGGACCCTGACGCCGGATCGGCCGGAGGACGCGGGCCAAGGGGCCGATTCGAGCACTGTGAGCGACGACACCACGCAGCCCGTCGTCGCCGGTCTGGTCACGGCCGGTGCGTTGTTGTCCGCCTCATTGATCGCCGGCCTGGCGGCGCGACGCCGGCTCCAGTTGCAAGCCCGGCCGCTGGGTCGCCGGATCCTGCACCCGCCCGTGGCCAGCCGGACCGCCGAGGTTGTGTTGGGCCGCCGGGCCAGCCCGCTCGGACTGCGCACGCTGGATCTCGCCACCCGGGCGATCGGCGCGCACTGCCACCACGGTCGCAGTCCGCTGCCCTGCCTGACCATCGCCACCGTGTCCGATGATCATCTCGAGCTGCAGTGGACCGAACCGGCGCCGCTGCCTCCTCCGGGCTTCCGGGCCGACGGATCGCGTTGGTTGCTCGATGGCGGCGACGTCGGCTACCTCAAGACAGTGCCTGGTCTCGGCGAAGCCGCCCGGCCCTTTCCGGCGCTGGTGACCCTGGGCCTGGACGACGCGGGACGACCGGTGGTGGGTGATCTGGAAACCCTGGGTCTGCTGCGGCTGCAGGCGGAGGACCCGGCCCTGGTCGAGGCCGCGCTCACGGCCATGGCGGTCGAGCTGTCGTTCTCGCCGTGGGCCGAAGAGATGATCTTGACGTTGGTGGGGAGGCTTCCCCAGCTGCCCGCAGCGCTCGGCCGGCACAACGTGACCAGCACCGACGACGTCGACACACTGTTGGACCGGCTCGAGGCTCGTGCCACGGTCCAGCGGGAGCAGCAGTTGTACGAGATTCCCGGGCAGCACCGGGTCGATCCCGACCTGGCCGATCCCTGGGCGCCCGAAATCGTGTTGATCAATCAGCCCTTGGCCGCCGCCCAGGACGAACGGCTGCGCGACCTGCTCAGCCGTCGGCCCCGGGTGACCATGGCCGCCGTGCTGCCGGGCGCCCGGACCGCGGAGCACGAGTGGAGTCTGACCCTCGAAGCGCCCGGGCCAGAGCTTGATCAACCGAATGCCGCGCTCGAACCGGCCGGGATGATCTTGAAGCCGCAGCTGATCGAGGCCCCGGCCGCCGCTGCGGTCTTGGAACTCGTGACCGCCACCGGCAGCGAGCAGACCACCCCGGCACCGTGGTGGCCGACACCGGATCCGGGTCCACCGCCGGACAACGTGACCTATCTCGGGCCGTCAACAGAACTTCATCGACACGGCGGTTGGGCCACACGGACGGAAGGAGAGGCGGGCGAGATGAACTTCGGGGCCGGGGACGACAGCACCGCCCTGCACCCCACCCTGCGCTTACTCGGCCCGATCGACCTGATCGGCACGGCCGGGCCGGCGCCCACCAGGGCCGCCCGTCAATGCCTGGAGTACTGCGCGTGGCTGCTGGAAAACCCCGGCGCAACCGCCCACCGGATGGCTGTGTCCCTCGTCGTCGCCGAAGGCACCCGTCGCTCCAACATGAGCCGGCTCCGCGCGTGGCTCGGTAGCTCCGACGACGGCGCGGCCTTCCTGCCGGACGCCTACTCCGGGCGGATCCTGCTGCACAGTGCGGTCAGTTCGGATTGGCAGCGGTTGCAGATCTTCACCGCCCAAGGCGTCAACCGGGCCGGCATCACCGCGTTGCGGGCCGCGCTGGAGCTGGTCCGCGGCGCACCGCTCGCCGACGCGGCTCCGGGGCAGTGGCACTGGGCGGAGGAGCTGCGCACCGACATGATCTCGGCCGTCCGTGACATCGGTGCCGAGTTGGCCCGGCGGGCTCTGGAGGAGAACGACATCGACCTGGCCCGGTGGGCCGCGGCGCGGGCCCTGGCCGCCGCCCCGGGTGACGAGCTGCTGCTGGTGGCCCGGATCCGCACCGAACACCGAGCCGGCAACCGCGCCGAAGTCGAGCGCCTCACCCTCCAACTCGCGGCCCAGGCCCGGCAACTCGGGGTGGACCTGGCCCCGGAGACGGTCACGGTGCTGCAGGAAGTCATGGAGGGCCGGGTCCGGGCGCGGATGGCCTGAGCCTGTCAGCGGCGCGTGGGATCGTGCAGGAATGAGCGCAGCGAAGACGCAGTACTACACCGCGACCAGCATCGACGGCTTCATCGCCGATGCGAACAACTCGCTCGACTGGCTGATGCAGTTCGGCGACGACGCCGAATCGGTCGAGGGTGCCGAGGATGCGGGCCCGACCTATCCGGCGTTCATCGCCGAGGTGGGCGCACTGGCCATGGGCTCCACGACGTACGAGTGGATCTTCGACCACGAGGACCTGGGGACACATCCCGAGAAGTGGGTCTACACCCAGCCGGCTTGGGTGTTCAGCAGCCGGGATCTGCCACCGGTCGAGGGGGCCGACGTCCGGTTCGTCTCCGGCGATGTGGCCCCGGTGCACGCCGAGATGCTGGCGGCCGCGGGCGGGAAGAACGTCTGGCTCGTCGGCGGCGGGGAACTGGTCGGCCGGTTCCATGATCAAGGACTGCTGGACGAGGTCATCGTGACCGTGATGCCGGTATTCCTCGGCTCGGGGGCTCCGCTGCTCCCCCGACATATCGCTACCCCACCGCTGAAGTTGATCGACAGCAGCCGGGGTGGGAACGTCTACGTCACCTCGACCTACGCGGTACCGCACTGATTCGGCGCGTTTCGGCGGGAAGCAGGTTTCGGCTGGCAGCAGGACCCACATTGGCGCGATCGCCCCGACGAGTGGCAGAAAGGCCGGTTGGCGCAGGCCCGCAGCTCGGCCTACCGTAACCAACGCTCGTCGCGTCGGGCGGGCATCTCGACCGGATAGGCATACCGCCGAGCATGGACCTCACCCAGCAGAGCGTTCCCGCGCCGCCGCGGACGCGGATCCATCCCGCATGGTGGGTGGCCGCGGTGGCGTTCGTCGCGCTGCTCGGGGCAGCCGGATTCCGCTCGGCCCCCGGCGTGTTGATGGTGCCGATGGAGGCCGAGTTCGGCTGGTCTCGGTCGCTGCTGTCCAGCGCGGTCAGTCTCAACCTGATCCTGTACGGACTGATGGCCCCGTTCGCCGCCGCGCTCATCGACCGATTCGGCATCCGAACCATCACCAGCGTCGCCCTGGTGCTGGTGGCCGCCGGCAGCGGGTTGACCATCTTCGTCTCGCAGGGGTGGCAGCTGATGCTCACCTGGGGCATCCTGATCGGGCTCGGCACGGGATCGATGGCCCTCGTGTTTGCCGCCACGGTGGCCAACCGGTGGTTCGTGGCCCGACGGGGGCTGGTGATGGGCGTCCTCACCGCGGCCGCCGCGACCGGTCAGTTGATCTTCCTGCCGGTGATGGCGGCGCTGACCGAATCTCAGTCCTGGCGGGCCGCCTCGCTCGTGGTCACCGTTGCGGCGCTGGGCGTGGTCCCCTTCGTGATCGTCGTGCTCCGCGATTATCCCGCCGACCGCGGCGTGGCCCCGTACGGCGGCCGTCCGGGTGATCCCGAACCCGCCCGGCAGGACCCGGCCGGTGCCGTGCGCAGGACGCTGCGCGCGTTGCGGGAGGCGGCCCGCACCAAGACCTTCTGGGCCCTCGCCGGTGGCTTCGCGATCTGCGGCGCCACCACGAACGGCCTGATCGGCACCCACTTCGTCCCGTCCGCGCACGACCACGGCATGGCTCAGACGACCGCGGCGGGGCTGCTGGCGGTCGTGGGGATCTTCGACATCGTGGGCACCATCGTGTCCGGGGCGTTGACCGACCGGATCGACCCGCGGCTGCTCCTCGTCGGGTACTACGCCTTCCGAGGCCTCGGCCTGTTGCTGCTGCCCTGGCTGCTGTCGGATCAGGTCCATCCGAGCATGCTGGTCTTCATCGTGGTCTACGGGCTGGACTGGGTGGCCACGGTGCCCCCGACGGCTGCGCTCTGCCGGGAGGCGTTCGGCGCCTCTGGGACCATCGTCTTCGGCTGGGTCTTCGCGGCACATCAAGTCGGCGCAGCGCTGGCCTCGGCGGCGGCCGGTCTGCTGCGTGACACCACCGGACACTATGACTTCGCCTGGTTCGGCGGCGCGGGCCTCTGCGTCGTTGCGGCCGTGATCTCGCTGGGTATCCGGCGGCGACGGACGACTGGCGCGACGGCGGCAGCTCCCGAGCGCGGGGTCTAGGAACCGGCCGCGGGACACGCCCGTCGATCGGCCGGAGGAAACTAGGCGATCAAGCGCCAAGTCGATCTGGCGTTATCCCCAGGAAGGCGGATCTGCACGGGACGGAACAGCCGGTTGTCAACCCCCCACCGGTGAATTCTGAGATACCGATAATTCCTTCTCAGGATTCTCCGTCCACCCTCCACGACGGCGTCTGCCCTAGTCCGAGGCAGAAACTTGGGCCACGCATCAGGCTATCCCCAGGTTTGTGCCCAGCCGGTGCACAACCTCGACGCGTGTCCCACACAGTGCTGAGCGGGTTGTCCACAACAGCTGTGGATGAGGCGGTTCCCCCTCCCCCCGGATCCGCGTACGGTGAGCCGGAGTCGCCGAGATGCGGGGATCGGGCGAAAGAAATGTCAGACCCTCCCGTGAGGGTGGCGAACATGTGTTCGATAGCGACGACCGCCGTCGGCGTGGACCGCGGATCGTGAGAGAGGCCTCTGTGACCCTGACTGAAGTGATGCCTCCCTATCGTGACGAGGCACCCTCAGGGATGGGTCGAGCGAGCGACCGGACGCCGCCGCAGGACATGGTGGCCGAGCAGTGCGTGATCGGCGCCATGATGATGTCCAAGGACGCCATCGCCGACGTCGTCGAGGTGCTCCGCGGGGCGGACTTCTACCGGCCGGCGCACGAGCAGATCTACGCGGCCGTCATTGACCTGTACGGCCGGGGCGAGCCGGCCGATGCGGTGACCGTGTCGGCGGAGTTGGGCAAGCGCGGCGAGCTGATGCGGGTCGGCGGCGCCCCGTATCTGCACGATCTGCTGCAGAGCGTCCCGGTGGCGGCCAATGCCGGTTTCTACGCCGAGATCGTCCGCGAGAAGGCGATCCTGCGCCGGCTCGTCGACGCCTCGATCCGGATCGGCCAGATGTCCTACGCCGCCGAGGGGGACGTCGCCGACCTGGTCGACCGGGCCCAGGCCGAGGTGTACGCGGTGACCGATCGGCGGGCCAGCGAGGACTACAAGTCGCTGTCGGAGTTGATGCAGCCAACTCTGGACGAGATGGAGGCCATCGAGTCTCGCGGAGCCGGCCTGTCGGGGGTGCCGACCGGGTTCGCCGACCTGGACGAGCTGACCAACGGCCTCCACCCCGGACAGATGATCATCGTGGCGGCCCGGCCGGGCGCCGGGAAGTCGACGCTGGCCTTGGATCTGGCCCGCTCGGCCTCCATCAAGAACAATCTGACCTCGGCGATCTTCTCGCTGGAGATGTCGCAGATCGAGATCACCATGCGGCTGCTGTCGGCCGAGGCGGGCATCCCGCTGTCCCACATTCGTGGCGGCCGGATGAGCGAGCAGGACTGGTCCCGGGTGTCGACCAAGATGGGACAGGTCTCCGAGGCGCCCATGTTCATCGACGACTCCCCGAACCTGACCATGATGGAGATCCGGGCCAAGGCCCGCCGGCTCAAGCAGCGGCACGATCTGAAACTGGTGGTCATCGACTACATCCAGCTGATGACCTCCGGCAAGAAGGTCGAGTCCCGTCAGCTCGAGGTGAGCGAGTTCTCCCGCCAGCTCAAGCTGTTGGCCAAGGAACTCGACCTGCCGGTCGTCGCCCTCTCCCAGCTGAACCGCGGGCCGGAGACCCGGGTCGACAAGCGCCCGGTGCTCTCCGACCTGCGCGAGTCCGGCTCGCTGGAACAAGACGCCGACATGGTCATCCTGCTCAGCCGGCCGGACCTCTACGACCGGGATTCCGAGCGGGCCGGCGAGGCGGACTTCGATGTCGCCAAACACCGCAACGGCCCCACCAAGACCATCACCGTCGCCTTCCAGGGCCACTACAGCCGGTTCACCGACATGCAGCGCTGAACATCCCCGGCAGAGACCGACAGTGGACGTCGCACCACCACACCCCGATGAGCAATCGTCTCCCACGGAGTCAGAACCCGTGACGGCACGACGCCCTAGGAGAGGACGGCGGCATGCGCACGCTCGCCATCACCGAACATCACCCTCGACGGCTCCATCGGTCCAACAGGTCAGCGACCTGAAGGAGCAGGATGGCCTCGACATCGTCCTCACCGGCAGCATCACGCTGGCCCACGCGATGATCGAGGCCGGGCTGGTGGACGAGTACCGGCTGTTCGGCTATCCGGCCGTGCAGGGTCGTGGCCGGCGACTGTTCCCGGACGGTTACGAGGTGCCCCGCCTGCGTTTGCTGGAGTCCAGGGCTTTCCGCAGCGGGATCACCCTCCAGCGCTACGCACCGGCCTGATCGCTCGCCGGCCCGACCGCTCTTGATCGGGCCGGCGCGTTTCCCGCAGATCAGTCCTCGGCGAAGACTTCGCGCAGCTTCTCCTCCTGCTCGGCGGACAGGTTGCTGGCGATCAGGTGACCGTGGCTGCCTTGGAAGGTCTCTCGGACGCGGTCGACCACGGCGTCGGAACTCAGCAGGAACAACGCGGACGTGCCCGGCGTGACCCTTTGCTTGACCCCTTCGATGAACGAATCGTCGATGCCCACGTCGGCCATCGATCCGCTGAGCGCGCCGACCGCGGCACCGACGGCCATTCCGAGCAGGGGCACGAAGAAGATGAGTCCGAACAGCATGCCCCAGAAGGCGCCACCGAGGGCGCCGACGCCGGCCAGATTGTTCAGCTGGCGAGTCTTCGGTTTCTTCTTGCCCTCCTCCCAGGACACGACCGCGGCGTCCTGGATATTGATCAGTTGCTGCGCCTGCAGGCCCTGCAGCCGTTGGACCGCCTGGTCGGCGCCCTCCACGCTGTTGAACGCCCAAGCTGTCAGTGTTGCCATCCCCTGCTGTCCTCTCCCGTCGACCGCCACCGGCCGGCGATTCGCTCCGACCTTATCGATCACCGGCCCTGGTGCCCAGGGGCGCGCCGGGAGCCGGACGGCCGCCGTACGGTCAGCGGTGTTGACGCATCGCCCGAACGGCCGACGGGCACCCAGGCAAGATCAATCTGATGCCGAAGGAAACAAGAATGGGGCAACAGAACGGTCGCGCGGCCGGCTCGGATCTGAGCCCGACATCACCTCTCGCCCACCGTTACCGGCCCGTCACCGGCTCCCGCCGCATCGATTCCAGGCCCATAACAGACTCGCCCGTCGTCCCACGTCGGGCGTGACTTCGGGTCCCTGGCCGTCTACCGTCTAACCCTTGACCAGGATGTAGCGGCGAGTCGGGGTCGCCGAACCAGAGCAGAGGAGCCGGATGGCACTCCGATCGCGACCGGTGGTCGCCTTGCTCGGGCTCGCGCTCGGCGCGGCGGTGACGGCCACGGGCTGCGGCACGCCGCTGGCCCAGCAAGCTGCCCCGGCCCCGGCGGCGTCAGCGACCTCCGCGCCGGCTCCACCGTCCACCCGTGCGGCGCCCTCGACCGAGCCCAGCCCGAGCGGAGCTCGCGCGACCGCACCGAAGTCGAGCCCAGAGTCGACCCCCAAGTCGACCCCCAGTACGAGACCCGGCTCGGCAGAGCGCTCGACCCAGCGCTCGACCCAGCGCTCGACCCCGCGCTCGGCACCGCCCAGGCCGAAGCCGATGCCGGCCCAACCCAAGGCATTGATGTCGACCGGGGCGGACGGAGAGCAGGTTCGCGAACTGCAGCACCGGCTTCGCCAACTCGACTGGTTCGCCGGCCAGATCACCGGCCGCTACGGAAAGGCCACGGCCGAGGGCGTGACGGGCTTCCAAGAGAAGCGTGACCTCCCCGGGACCGGCGAGGTGGACCAACGCACCTGGGACCGGCTGACCGGGATGACCCGGGAGCCCACCAACGACGAAATGTTCAACCGCCTGGTGGCGGGGCGCGCCATCCTCGAGGCCGGCGCCGCTGGAGACCGGGTGCGGGAGCTCCAGGCCCGGCTGAAGCAGATCGGCTGGTTCGACCAGAAGATCACCGGCCGGTACGGAACGGCCACCACGAAGGGCGTTCGGGACTTCCAGACCAAGCGGGCCATTCCGGACACCGGCGAGGTGGACGAACGCACCTGGACTCGACTGACGGGCATGACGCGGACGCCGACGGACGAGGAGTTGCACAATCGGGCACCGAAGAGGTCTGCGGGCGCGACGACCCGCGGGCTGGACTCGCGCTGCCTGACCGGACGGGTCATGTGCATCAGCAAGCAGAACGACTCGCTGACCTGGGTCGTCGACGGCAAGGCCAAGCTGCGGATGGACGTTCGCTTCGGGTCCGACGAGACTCCGACGCGCAACGGCTCCTTCCGGGTGTTCCGCAAGACCGTGAACGGTGTGTCCACGCTGTACCGGACCCGGATGCCCTGGGCCATGACGTTCAGCGGCGGTCAGGCCGTGCACTATTCACCCGACTTCGCCGCCCGCGGCTACAACGGGGCCTCGCACGGCTGCGTCAACGTGCGTAACTTCGACGGCATCAAGTGGCTCTGGCACCAGGTACGGCTCGGTGACCGGGTCGTCGTCTACGCCTGAACAGTCGTCAGGACCGGGTGGTCAGGATGACGGGGCCCGCGTCGGTGATGGCCACGGTGTGCTCGGAGTGGGCGCCGCGTGAACCGTCCCGGCTGCGCAGGGTCCACCCGTCCGGGTCGGTGTAGATCTTGTCGGTGCTGTGCAGGAACCACGGCTCGATGGCGATCACCAGGCCGGGCCGGAGGGGCAGTCCGCGACCGCGCCGGCCGTTGTTGGGGATGTGTGGGTCGCCGTGCATGGTCCGTCCCACCCCGTGACCGCCGAAATCGGTGTTGATCTTGTAGCCCGCCTGACCGGCCACTCGAGCGATGGCGAAGGAGATGTCGCCGATCTTGTTGCCGGGCCGAGCAGCCTCGATCCCGGCCGCCAGGGCCGTCTCGGAGGTCTGGATCAGTTGCAGGTCTTCGGCCCGCGGCGTGCCGACGACCACGGACCTGGCGGCGTCGCACACCCAGCCGTCGACCGAACAGGCGAAGTCGAAACTCACCAGGTCACCGTCGACCAGCGTGTAATCGTGCGGCAATCCGTGTAGCACCGCGTCGTTGACGGAGGTGCACAGCACCTTGCCGAAGGGACTGGCTCCGAATGACGGGTGGTAGTCGATGTAGCAGGACGTGGCCCCGCGATCGTCGATCATCCGGTGGGCCAGTTCGTCCAGTTCCAGCAGGTTCACCCCGATCGCCGCCCGCTCGACCAGGGCGTCCAGCACTTCGGCCACGAAGCGTCCGGCGGGACGCATTTCGTCAATCTCGGTCGGCGTGCGGTACTCGATCACATCGGCGATTCTGCCCCGTCGGGCAAACCGCGCCGCGCAGGGCGGGTCCCGACGGTCAGCGGCCGCTCGTCGGTCGAGGCTCGCCGGCGACCTCACTGCTGACCTCGATGTCCGCGATCACCGGCGCGTGGTCGGACGGCAACTTGCCCTTGCGGGCCTCCCGATCGACGTAGGCGTCGAGAACAGACACGCCGGCGCTGGCCAGGATGTAGTCGATCCTCATGCCGAGGTCCTGGTGGAACATTCCGGCCCGGTAGTCCCAGTAGGTGAACGGATGCTCGCCCTTGCCGGGCCTGGCCCGGACGTCGGCGAACCCGACGTCGATCAGGTCCTGCACGGCGGCACGCTCCTCCGCGGTGACGTGGGTGGAGCCGGCGAACGCCTCGATGTTCCAGACGTCCGAGTCGTGCAGGGCGACGTTGAAGTCACCCATGATCACCTGCGGCCCGCCGCCCAGACTGTCCCGGACGACCTCGGACAGCGACGCGAACCACCGCAGCTTGTAGTCGTACTGCTCGTGCCCCAGCTCACGCCCGTTCGGCACGTACACACTGGTCACCCGCAGCGGTCCGCACTGGGCGCTGACGTACCTCGACTCGGTGTGCCCGGGCAGGCCGGTGGCGACCGGCTCCACGCCGATCCGAGACACCACGGCCACCCCGTTCCAGCGGCCGTCACCCACGTGCACCGCCTCGTAGCCCGCGGCTCGCAACGGCTCGTACGGGAAGCTGGCCTCGCCGACCTTGGTCTCCTGGACGGCCACGACGTCCGGTTCGGCCGTGGCCAACCAGGCCAGCAACCTCGGCAGCCGGGCGCCGATCGAATTCACGTTCCAGGTGGCGATCCGCATCAGCTCATCCTGTCATCGGCCGCAGTCGGTGTTCCCGCCCGGATCATCGGCGCACCTGGCCGGGGGTTTGGCTCCCGGCCGGGCAGGGTAGCCACCCGCCAGCGAGCCGAAAGGAGCGAAATTGCGCATCGAAGCCGATTCGGTTCTGTGGTCCACATCGGAGGAGGACCGCGTCGACCGGCCGCTGTTGGTCATGCTGCACGGACACGGGCTGAACGAGACCGTCGGTTTCGATCTGCGGCACGCCCTGCCGGCCGCCCTGGTGCTGGCCTCGATCCGCGCCCCGCTGCGGACGGGCACCGGCTATTCCTGGTTCCCTCTCGACGCGTCGCTGACCCTGAACCAGTTGGAAGAATCCACCGACGCGGTCCTGGACTGGCTCGACCGGCTGCCGCCCGCGCCCTCGATCGGGCTGTTGGGTTTCTCCCAGGGCGCCGCGACCGCGTTTCAGGTGCTGCGGCGTCGACCGGACGCGTTCGCGTACGCGGTCAATCTCGCCGGTTTCGTCGTACCGTTTCCCGCCGCGGGAGATGCGGCCGTCGCGGGCCGCCGGCCGCCGACCTTCTGGGGTCGCGGCGAACGCGACCGGGTCATCCCGTCCCCGCTGGTCACCAGCACACGCGATTGGCTCCGCCGCCACACCGAGCTGACCGAGAAGATCTACCCGAACCTCGGCCACAACGTCTCCGAGTCCGAACTGGCCGACCTCAGCGCGTTCCTGGCGGCGCAGATCCATCCCTGAGCTTCCTCGACAACCGCCTCCGGTCGCTCATCAGGGACGCGCCGAGCGGTAGTGGAGCATGTCCCGGCGGCGCCCGCCGATCTCGTGGTGGCCCGGCCGCAGGCCCAGCCGGACGTATCCGGCGTGCTCGGCCACGGCGACGGAGGCCACGTTGTCCGGCTCGACGAACAGGTCGATCCGTTCCAGCTCCGGTCGCGTCCAGGCGAACCTCGTGAGGGCCACCAGGGCGGCGGTGGCGTAGCCGGCATTCCGGTACGGCGGCGCGATCGCGTACCCCGCCGAGGCCGTCCCCGGGACAGCGCCACCCAGCCACAGTCCAGCGCCGCCGACCGCCAAGTCGTCGGTGCGGCGCGCGACGGCGAAGGAGAAGCCGGCCTCGTCTTCCAGCCGCTGATGCTGTCGGGCGAGAAAGGCCCGCCCCGCCTCGTCGCTGTACTCGGCCGGGATGCTGCCGATCAGCGGCAGGTACGGGTCCGTCGCCAGCTCGGCCACCAACCGCAGATCGGACTCCCGGTACGGCCGGAGCCGGATCGCGCCCGCTGCCGGCAGCGGGTCGGGCCAGGTCAGCGGGCTCACGGCAGATGTGCGAGCCGTTGCGTCGGGTCGCGGGTACCCGAGGTCGTTCCCGAGCAGCGCCGCCACAGGGCCACCCTATGGTTCTCCCGAGCCGCTACTCGCGTGGTACCTGGCGCAGCACCGGCTCCGGGCTGGGTACGCAGGTTGTCATGACGTTCGGCTCGCCCCCTGTCGGCTGGTGACCGTCCACAAAGGTGTTCAGCATCCGCGGCGCCTTCGACCAGAAGCCCTCGGCCGGTTCGTGCCACGGCACCCGGCCGCCCGCCGGATGCTCGGTGAACCGCTGCTCCTGGTCGACCAGCCAGGCCGGTCCGCTGAAGGCGTCGGCGTAGAACCCGCGGCGCTCGCCGGTCGCGGCCCGCAACCGCTCGATGTTCCCGACCGCCACCCGCAGTCGGAGCCAGCGGAACCGGTTCCACTGGGACTCGTCGGCGAAGCGGCTCCGCAACCGCGCCCCCGCCAGAGCACCCCGCAGGGCCATCGAGCCGATCAGTTCGCGGGCCATGAACAGGTTGGCGCCGCCTTCGTTGGGTCGGGTGCGGACCTGGGCGATCCGGTTGCGGTAGCCGGGCATGGCCGACTGCATGGTGTCCCGCCAGGACATGGCCGTGAAGAACATTCCGGCGACGAGGGAGAAGCCGGACCGGGTCAGCGACTTGCTGTTCGCTGCGTCGGCGTCCCAGTCCTGCGGAAGCGAGACGTCCTGGTGCGGTGCGGTGTCGGGGTGCTTGCCGAGGTTGAGCGAGACCGTCGGCCACCGCGGCAGTGACGAGTCGAAGAAGTGCACCGGAAAGTTCGAGGTGATGCCTCCGTCGGAGAACCACAGTTCCTCCGCCACCTCGCTCGCCGACTCCCGACCCGACACCTCACCCGAATCTGGCCCTTCGCGGGCGACCGGGAGCCCCTCGCCGCGGAGCTGTCGTCCGAAGTCATCGTGCACCGGGGTGGCGGGCAGGATCCGGTACATCCGGATCGCTTGGAACAATCCTGGCAGGGCCATGCTGATCCGCACCGCGAAGACGACCGGAAGGTCCCACGGGTCGGGCAGCGGATGCAGGGTGCGCACCGTGCCGCTGACGTCGGCGACCCGTCGGGACTCACCTTCGCCCAGCACGGCCAAGATCTCCTCGCCGAACAGGCCGGAACCCGAGGCGTCCCGCAGCTCGTCCAGGCACAGCCAGAGCCGCTCGGGATCGTCGATGCCGGTCACCGGCAACGGGAACCGGTACGGTCGCTGCCGGGTGATGTCGGTCGTCATCAGTTCCAGGTTGACCAGCCGGCGATCGGGGTCCTCGGAGGTCGCGCGGAGCCCGGCCAGCGTCACCTCGTCGGCGTCGGCTCCGGGCACGGCGTAGTCCAGGCCGAACCACAAATGCCCGAACCGCATCACGACCTGGCGCGGCAGTCCGGCGAGCTGGTTCAGGCTTGCGGTCAACCACGGGACCACCGAGGGCCCGACCGTGGCCCGTGGGGCCCCGGCCAGGACGTCCAGCAGGTCACGCGGGCGATGGGGTGTGTCGCCGGCCAGCAGCCCGTACGAGACGTCGCGGAACCGGCCCACCATCCGCAGCGCGGAGCCGAGCAGGACGGCGATCAAGGTCAGGGTGCCCGCCAACCCAACCAGCCAACCGGCCCAGTACGGGGCGGGCTGCTGCCAGACCACCGTCAGGCCCAGCAGGGGCAGCAGGATCCCGGGCAGCAACAGCTGGTTCGGCCGCGTCGGCGGGGGGACGAAGCGGCTGCTGGCGTTGCGGAGGCGAAGGACCCAATCCGGGGCCGGGATGAACGTCCGCCGGTCGTGCACGAGCACCAGCAGCCCTTGGACCAACAAGACCACGCCGATCAGGGTGGCCAGGAAGCTCAGGTAGCCGAGCAACCCCCAGCCGACCAGGCCCAGCCCGGAGAACTCGCGGCCGACGAACCGCGAGCAGACCCAGCCGGTGCCGACCACGGTAGCGGCGATGATCACGCCGGCGGCGAGCCGCGTCGGCCAGCCGAAAGCGGACAACATGATCAACGGCAACGACCAGGTCCGTTGCCGCATGACGGCGACCAGGATGCGAAAGATGTCGCGGGTGCTCTCGGGCGCGCGGAACAGCTGGGCGAGCCGGAACTCGTCTCGCTCCGGGTCTCCGGGTCGGATCTGGGTCAGCCAACCGATGATGTCGGTCAGGCCGACGAAGCCGCGGCGCACGGTGTTGGCCGGACTCCCAGCCGGTTGCGCAGCGGGGGCGACGACGATCGGATCGGTGTCCGGACTCGGTTCCGGGGTCGGTGTCGATTCGGGGTGTCGGACGCGTTCGCTCCGACCCAGCTCGGCGGCCGCGGTAAGCGCGGCCGCGATGGCCCCGGCGGAGGCACCGCCCACGTTACGGAACCGGAACGCCGTGGCCAGGTCGCACACGGCCAGCGGGTAGACGACTCCCGAGGTCGTGCCGCCCTGCATGGTCAGGTCGATGCTGGAGGAGACGAAGGTGCGGACCATCCGGCTGTCGATCGACGGCCGATCCGCGAGCACATCGGAGGACGGCCCGGCCACGGCCACCCGGGTCGCGTCGTCGTCGCCCGGCAGCAGATAGCGGGCCTCGTTCCCGTAGCCACCGATCAACGACTCCGGGGTGAGCCGGACGGAGTCGGCCACCGGATCGATCCCTTCGGGCAGATAGGGGCGCTGGAGGAGCGTGCTGGCCGGCACCGGATCGTGATTGATCAAGGACCGGAGGGCGCTGAGCGCCGCCCCCCGACTCGCAACGGCCATGGCGACCTCCCCGTCGGATCGGCACGTACTCTCTTCTGCATTATTGAGGCAGGAGGCCCGACAGAGATACGGCCGCTATCTTGGCCGCCATGTCGATCGTGGTGACCGGGGGATCCGGCGAGTTGGGGCGAGCCGTCATCGCCGCGCTGGCGGAGCGCGATCAACCGGCCCTGCCGGCCAGCCGGCGGACCGGGGTCGATCTCCGTACGGGCGTCCGGGTCCGCAGCGTCCTGCTGCACGCCGACGTGATCGTGCACTGCGCAAGCCACCCGACCCAGGCTCGCGAGGTCGATCTCCAGGGCAGCCGGCGGATGATCGATGTGTTGAACGAGCTGGGTCGGCGTCCGCATCTCATCTACATCTCGATCGTCGGCGTCGATCGGCTGCGCTATCCGTACTACCGGGCCAAGTATGCGACCGAGATCGCGCTGGAGCGGAGCCGGTTCCCGGTGACGGTGCTGCGCGCCACCCAGTTCCATTCCTTGATCGCCACGCTCGCCCGCACGTGCACCGTGGGACCGGTCGCGCTCACGCTGCCGGTTCGCTCGCAGTCGGTCGAGACGGAGGTGGTCGCGGCCCGGCTCAGCGAACTGGCTCTGGGCCCGGTGCCTGACGGCTTCGTCCGGGTTCCCGATCTGGCCGGCCCGGATATTGTCAGCCTGGCCGACGCGGTCGCGCTGATGGCTCGCCGGGCCGATCGGCCGGTGCCGCGGCTCCTGCGCGTGCCCGCCTGGGGTCCGACGCTGCGGGATTTCGCCGCCGGAGCCAATTTGCCTGGACCCGACGCCAGACTCGGCGGCCGGGGCTTCGAGGCCTGGTTGGCCGATCAGACGCCCACCCGCTGATCTGCGCCTTCAGCTGCCGCCGGCTCCCTCGGCGGCGGGTCGAAGGACGCCCGGCTGGCCAAGGCGGGCAGCAGGGTGGCGGCGGCGTACAGGCCGGCGGCGATGATCAACGCGGGGGTCAGGCCGGTCAGGGCGATCAGTCCGGCCGCCACCAACCCGCCGAACGGCACCCCGGCCCAGCAGACACCATCGGCGAGTCCCCCGACCCGGCCGAGCAACGGCTGGGGGATACGTTCGAAGAAGATCGCACCCAGCATCGGATTCAGGAACCCGGCCGCGAAGCCGGAGATCCCGAACACCACCGCGATCGCCCACAGCGGGAGGTCGAGGCCGAGCACCACGAACGGCGGCGGGCCGGCGATGGCAAAGGCGACGAAGTAGGTCGGGCGCCGGGGCAGCCGGCTCCCGACGGCCGAGGCGACCAACGAGCTGATCATCGCGGTGACCGCGAAGCAGGTGAGCAGCAGTCCGAGGGTGGCCACGCCCTGACCGTTGGCGACCGCCCACACCGGCAGTAAGACCGAGGACTTGGCGATGTCGAGCAGGTTCGTCACCGCGATCATCAACACGACGGTGAGGAGCAGTCGGTCCTTGATCAGGAATCGCCATCCTTCGCGCAGTTGAGCCAGATAGCCCCCCTCGGACGGAGCGGTATCGGCTCGGTCCAGATCGGTCGGCATGATCAACCACCAGACGAGTGCGCACCCAGCGAAGCAGGCCGCGGTGATCATGATGCTGCCGGCGGCCCCGATCGCGGTGATCAAGACCGCCGCCAGACCAGGGCCGATCAGACCTGCACCACGGTCGATGGCGGCGTACAGCCCGGTCACCCGTTCCAAAGGCACTCCGGCTCCGTTCGCGACCAGCGGGACGCTGGTGTCCTTGGCGTTGTCGCCGGGCCCGCGCAGGCTGCCACCGAGGGCGACCATGATCAGCAGTACCGGAAAGGCCAGCACGCCCAGCGCATAGAGCACCGGGATCACACCGAAAGCGAGTGCGCTGCCCAGGTCGGCCACGACGCTCACCCGGCGCTGGCCCCAGCGGTCGACGACCGGTCCGCTCAACGCCTTCGCCAGAATGTAGGGGCCGAACTCACAGGCCACGACCAGACCGGTCTGGGCGGCCGACCCGGTGCTGGTCAAGACGAACCACGGCAGGGCCAGCGCCGCCACCCGCAGCCCGATCCCTCCCACAGCACCGCCGATCAGCAGGCCGACGATCTCCCGGGCCGGGGCCTTCACGGCTGGTCTTCGGGCTCGAGTTGGCCGGCGACCGGATAGATCTGGTAGCGGGCGGTGACGGTGCGGCTGCCGGGCGGCACTTCCTCCCCCGGAGTGTGCTGGCGGTAGTGGTTGAACACGCCGATCAGGTCCTGGGCCAACCGCTCGGCCTCGTCCGGTGTCAGCTGCAACAGAACGTCGGAGAGGTCGTAGACGCGCTGCCATTCGACCGGCCAGTTGCGGCGCTCGGCCTGCGCCGCCGCCAGCGAGCGGGTGATGGCGGCGATGACGCTCTCCTCGTACGCTTCCCCGGCCTCGGCCATGGCCGGATCCAGGTCGGCGCTGCTGAACTCGGTGGACCGGTGGACCGCCCGCCACCAGCGGTCTCGCTGGTTGCCCCGGGTGGTGTCGTCGGCTATGAAACCGAAGCGCTCCAGCTGACGCAGGTGGTAGGACAGCGCGCCGCTGGTCAGGCCGAGCCGCGCGGCCAGTCCGGTCGCGGTGGCCGGGCCGTAGGTTCGGAGCAGCCCGAGGATCTGGACCCGCAAGGGGTGGGCCAAGGCCTTCAGGTTGTCGGCGGTCAGCCGTACGGAGTCCTGCTCGAAGCTCACGGGCCCACTCTAAACCGCAAACAGATTTTTGCAAAGCTTTCTTTGCAGATCTGGCCGAGAAAGCACCTCGGATTCGTTGACAGCGGTCGATCAAGCCACCTACGGTGCCTTGGGAGCGCTCCCAC
>CAVVTA010000004.1:0-419930 GCA_963751045.1 uncultured Actinomycetota bacterium | reverse complement strand
CTGGTACGGGTACGGCATCGACCAGCTCCGCTGGGGCAAGCACGTCATCGACGTCCACGGCGGCCATACTACCGGGTACAACGCCGAAGCCGCCCACGACCCGGCCACCGACATGACCCTTGCGATCCGGAGCAACCTCACCATGTCCCTCGACAACAAGTACACCGCCGAGTTCCTCACGCTGAAGGTGCTCGACCAGATCTACGTCGAATCCCCGTCGCCCCCTACGCCGGCGGCGAGCGCCTCGCCGACCGTCTCCGGCCGGTGATCATCCCCGGACCCGGGCGGTGGCGATGAGGTGGGACTGAGGCCCAAGAGCAACCCAGTTCTCGTTCAACGGTCGGCTACCGGCGAACCGCTGCGCCGTAGAGCCGAGGCTTTGCGCGCTCCGCACGACGGGACGGCTTACGATGCACGCGTCCAAGCCGTCTCGGGATCCGGCATCCACACACCGCCGGCAGAAAGTCAGCCGCCAACAACTCGGCCAAGATCGCCGCGTCGACCTTGTCGGTCTTGATCTTCGCCTCGGCAATCGCCCTGGTCTTCGCCGGGTTCGACACCACCACCCGACCCGCCCGCGACACCAGCAACGTCGCGATCGCCCACGTGTTCCCGGTCGCCTCCAACGCCACCTCGTCCTCGACACCCAACCCCGCGGCGAACTCCCGCACCGCCGCCGGTGTCGTGGCGAACCGGCCGGCCTGATCGACTCGACCCGCCTGCCAGATCGCGACCTGCGCGAAGTCGCGATGCACATCCAACCCGATACACGGTCCCCTACTGACCGAGGTCCGTCCGGATGACCCACTAGTGGATGTCGACATCTCGCCCGTGATCATGAGCCGCTGGTAGGACGCCTTACGGCAACGGAGGAGGGTCCGACGCGAGGGGCACGAATCGTCGCTGCGATCCAATAGGGCCTCCCACGGCAGGCCCTACTTGTCCGGCCTCCAGGTGCCAGCATGGAGCACTAACCGGATCGGCCCGAGGAGCGTGACGTGCGAGGGACGTAGCGGCGCAACGGCCACTCGCCCTCAGCGTGCCGCTCAGTGCGAGAAGTAGGACGCGTCCGCCTGGCGCTGGATGAACGTCCGCGCCGGCTCGTCGAGGTGGTAGAGGGATCCGCACTCCGCGCAGGAGCGGAACGTCGCGCGCTGCCCCATCTTCCCGCGCACCGACTTGTGGGTGATGCCTGGGAAGCCGGTGCCGAACCAGCGACCGATGATGATCTCGTAGTCGTCCTGGACCGTGTCCTTGTCCTCGTGCGCGCAGCGCGCGAGGACGCGCTCCCGCCGCGAGACCGGCGAGCGGGAGCTGATGAAGCCGCCCATGTCGGCCCTCGGGTCGCGGGCGGGTGGGGAGTCGAGGGGTGCCAGCGGCGACCGTGTGCCCGGTGGGTACGCGGCGCGTCCGAGCGCGAACATCGTGACGACGCCCGCGACGACGGAGTTAACGACTCCCCACCCCCACAGCAGGGCGCCGCCGGCGAACCATCCGACGAGGACGACCGCCGTCGACGCGATGCGGGCCGCCCGGCGATGAGAAAGGGGCAGATTCCGGAACGGAGCCCAGCGGACGACCAGGAGCATCGTGAGGAGGAGCAGGAGGATCCCGGCCCCCCCGAAGTCGCCGCTCGCCATCACGGCGACCGAGCACCCGGTGAGCAGGACGATGACACCCAAGCCGCGCATGTCACAAACGTGAACGCCCGCGGCCTTGGCGTCAAGGAGACGGCGAGTACGGCCTCAGGCAGGTCGGCTACTGCGTACTCCGCACGAGGGTGGTTGTGCGCGGCGTGTGCGACGGCAATCGGCTGTGACCAGGTGCCCGGTTGCCGGTCGCGTTGCGGGGATCTGAGGGCGTCTGGCTTGCGTGTCGAGCGGGCTTACGCCGTGTCAGCGAGCGGACGGTCCAACAGCGGTCCCTGTGGTCGTCACTGAGAGGGGCAGCGTCTCCACTCCGCGCAAGCCGATGTGGGGGCGCCAGCGCAGCTTCGCCGACGGCACCGTCAGCTCGAGACGCTCGAAGCGGCGCAGCAGCGCGGGGATGGCGACGCGCGTCTCCAGCCGGGCCAGTGGGGCACCCAGGCAGTAATGCGCCCCGTGTCCGAAGGACAGGTGACGGTTCGGGCTACGGGTGATGTCGAACCTATCGGCGTCGGGGAACACGGTCTCGTCCAGGTTCGCCGAACCGATCAGCAGGGTGACCAGGCTCCCCTTGGGCAGGGGAACACCTGCGACGTCCAGATCCTCCCGGGCGAACCGCGGCGCGACCATCCCCACCGGGTTGGTGAAGCGCAGCATCTCGTCGATGGCGCTGTCGATCAGGTCGGGCTGCTCCCGCAGCTTCTGAAGTTGCTCGGGATGCTGGACCAGCTCCAACACGCCGTTGCCGAGAAGGTTCACCGTCGTCTCGTGCCCGGCGAACAGCAACAAGAAGACCATGGAGATGAGCTCGTCCTCGCTCAACCGGTCGTCACCCTCCTCGGCTTGCACCAGCGCCGTCACCAGATCGTTGCCCGGCTGCTCCCGGCGGAGCCTGACCAGGCTCTGCAAGAAGTGGCTCAGACCGACCATGTGGGGGTAGGTGCGGACGAAGGTGAGCAGGTTCGCCGCCGAGGTGCCCTGCACCTTGACGATCAGCCTGCGGAAACGGAGGCGGTCGGCCGGAGGCACACCGAGCATCTCCGCGATGACGGTCAGCGGCAGCGGCAGCGCGAAGTCAGCCATCAAGTCCACCACCGGCTTGCCGGCGGCAGCGTCCAGCAACTCCTCGGCGATCTGCGCCACCCGGTCCCTCAGGTTCTCGACCCTGGCAGGGGTGAAGGCCTTCTGGACCAGGTTGCGCAGCCGGCGATGCTCTGGTGGGTCCTTCAACACCATGCTGGAGCCGAGCAGCTTAAGCAGGGCCGGCATCCACCACGGGTCGGTCGAACTGCCAGCGCGGCGGTTCTTGCGGTCGCTGGCGAAGCGGGGATCCCTGATCACGCAGGCGACCTCCTCGTGGCGGGGCAGGACGAAGCCCTCACCTAAGAGATCCTTAGACCGCAGCACCGGGCCGAGCTTGCGCATCCTGGCGTAGACGGGGAGGGGGTTGGCCCGCGCCTCCGCGGTCTTGAACTCGCGTCGAAGATCGACACGTGCTAGGTCCACCACTACTCACGCCGCCTTCGGCGAGGCCCTCGAAAAGGGCGGTCAATCGAAAGGGTCAAGACTCGTCACGAACATACCCCCGGCGAATCGATGGCATGCCCCGCGCAGACCTCAGCGGCACACCTAGAAGCGGCAGGGACTTAACTCTGGCACCCGGCCGCAGGTCCGCACCCGGTACGTCCAGTGCTTCTCCGGTAGCTTCCCCAGCGTCTCCCAGGCATGCTCCGGTGAGGGGTCGGCTACTGCGTGCTCCGCACGACGGTCGGCTACTGCGTGCTCCGCACGACGGTCGGCTATCGGGCTGTCCGAAGGTGAACTCGCAGTCGCCGTCACGCACGGCGGACTGGTAGACCATCACGGCCGGCACGACGTCCTGGATTTGCGCTACCAAGCTCGCCCAGCTTGGGTTCATGCCCGAAGCGATCTGCCCAAACCCCCAGCCCTTCGAAGCCGAAGCGTCGAGGATCTGCTTCGCGGCGTGCGTCCGGATCGGCGCCGTCAGGTACGGCGACCCGCCTTTTGCGGGTAGAGCGTCTCACCGCGCGCCAGCATCTCTACCATCTCGGTGATCTTGCGGCCCCGGCTCTCAGCTCGCTTCATGCTCTCGACGCGATGAATGAGCGCGAAGCGGTTCGCGCTCGTGAGCAAGTCGAACATCGCTTGCGCATCCGGCTCCGCCGCGATCGCCGCGGCTAGATCGTCGGGCGCCTGCCGGGTCGCCGGACCGGCGTACGCCGCGCGCCACCGCCCGTCGGCGCGAGCGGCTTGGGCCGCGGCTCGCCCGGCGTCGGTCATCCGTCCCTGCTCCTCGAGCGTCGCCACGAGCGCGACGTTTCGCTGAGACCAGCTGCCCTTGGGCCGGCGCGGGGTGATGCGCACGGTGTAGCTGACCTCGTCGCGCTTGCCGGCCTGGCCGTCGATCCAGCCGAAGCAGAGCAGCTCCTCGACTGCGTTCGCCCACGTGATCGTGGTGTCCGAGTCACCCTTCCTGGTCAGCACCAGCCGCACGCCGGGCGACGTCGCGTGGTGCTCTTCGAGCCACGCCCGCAGCGCTGCCGGGTCGGGCACGAGCAGCTCGGGCAGCAGGGTTGCCATGAGTCCGACGCTAGCCGCGACCGCCGACAGCAGCGCCGATCGGCGGCGAACCGGAGATCTGCAAGTCTCGGCTCTCGTCGTAGGAGGGACGGCTCCTGCGTGCTCCGCACGCCCGACGGCTCCTGCGTGCTCCGCACGCCCGACGGCAACTGCGTACTCCCACACAACCGAGGTCCGCGGATTGGCGGCCGAGGCCCGACCGATGCGTATCGGACAGGGCCTCACCGCTGGAACGTCAGAACCGGTGGTCCGCAACGACCATGTTGTGGTCAGAAGGACGCGTGCTGTCGGTCACCTCCATCTTGTTCTCGTACCGGGTGAAGGTCCCGCCACCCCGCACCATAACGACGTCCAGCCGGGGACCGCCGTGCGTGCTGCCGGACGGGCTGAGGGTCGTCTTGAAGTGGTTCACGGTGGGGTACGCGTAGTTGATCTTGGTTGGCGCACTCACCGCGTCGACGTAGCTGCGAGCGACCAGGGCCCGATGCGGAGCGTAACCGCCGCGGTCGGTTTGCCAGGAGTTGATGTCCCCGCCGAAGATCACGGGCAAACCGGTCGTGTTGTGCGCCGCCACGCGGTTGACCACCGCCGCCGCCTGGGTTGCCCGCAACTGGTCGTACTTCGCTTCGGTGGTGTCGTTGCTGCTGTGCCGGGGGTCGAGGTGGGCCGAGGCAACCCAGAACTGCAGGCCGGTGTGAGGGTCAGTGAACTTCGCGAATGCGGCGGAGCGCCGATCGTCCGCGGTATCCCCAGCGGCTACCGGGAGGTCGAACGCGCAGGCGGGGTTCCAGCTAGACCCGTCCGTGGTCTCCGGGCAGCGACTCAACAGCTGGTAACGCGTGGTGTCGTAGAGAATTCGGGTGCCCTGCGTGCCGTGCTCGGTCCCCGGCTTCACGTACGCGGTGGTGCGAACTAGCTTGTAGCGGCTGCCGCCGAGGCGCCCGAGGGTCGTCACGAGGCTTTCGGTCTGGCGCGGCGTGCCGTTAAGGGAGCCGGTCTGGCCATCAGCTCGACCCGGGCCGAGCTCTTGCAGCATGACGATTCCTGGGTTGCGCGCCAGGATCTCTCGGGCGACGTCGGGGACGCGCTCAAGCCAGGTGCGCGCATCCTGGGTGGCCCTGGCCGTGCGGACGTTGAAGGTCGCGACTCTAACCGAGGTGGCGGGTAGGGCGGCGGGTGCAGTACCCGGGGTAGTGGGAGCGGCGGCACTGCGGCTAGCACCTGCAAGGGGCGACACCAACGCGATGCCCAGGGCAGCGGACCCAACAAGGTGAATAAGGCGGCGCAACTGCGTGATCTCCTTCGATCAGGCCAGACGCGACGTCTGGCTCGGGCGGGCTTGACGCGCCCCCGATCGCAGTGCGCTCAATATAGCTGTGATGCTTGCAGCTCGGCGCGTTGAGCTGACATCTAGGCAGCAGGCTGTTCAGTCGCTCAGGGCGAGAGTCCGTGCCGCATGACGGTCGTCTTACGACATCAGGTGACATGGTCCCTTCGCCCTTCCGCCAAGGCCTGACGCCGACGGGGTAACGACTGATCACCTTTCCGCGGCTACGGCATACAGAAACAGCCCGGCGCGTGCAAGATGGCGGACATGGCATGGAGGGAGTCGCGGGTCTTGAAGAGGCGGACACGGTGGCTCCTCATGCCCGTGGCCATGGGAGTTCTCACCCTCGGCCTGCTTTTGGGCAACGCCGAAGTTTCATCGTCGACCGATGCCGCGTTCGGTCTTGCGCTTGCCGTCTGGCTCCTTGCGCCGAGCGCGGCGCTATTAGCTGTGATGGTGTGGCTTGGCGGTAGCTCACGGCCAGCTTGGGTCGTGCTGATGGTCGGGTCCACGGTTCTTAGCACGGCGGCCCGCGGTTGCCGTCGGCTGGGTGACCGGTGCGGATCGGGGCAGCGAGGGGACGCTGTTGTTGCTCTTCCTACCGGTGTGGCTCTGGATCGGCACCGTCGCCCTGGCGGCAACGGTCAGTGTGGTCGCCGGCGTGCATCCGCTCCAGCGGCATCACTTTGGCAGTGCCTCACTCTTCCGCTGAACGGTCCCTCTCCGACGACCGGCAGGTCGAGCTGGGCTCCGGCGAATGTCGACAGGCGCGGACCGATAGAGCGTCGCAAACCCGACGCCTACCGGCGACCGCGGGAGCGAGCGGATACTGATGGCCTCGGCGTTTGGAGAGGGGCGACGTGGAGAGCCGTGTTCGGCAGTGGGCGACGGTGGTTGTGGTCCTTGGCGCCCTGGTCGTCGGCGGCTGCAGCGAAGCGGTCCGCACACCGGAGCAGAGCCCAACCCCCCTGAATCGCGCCGCCCGCAGCGAAGCGGCGCTCGACAAGATCGTGGTGCAAGCAGCCATCGAACCAGGCTGCTCGGCGACGGTCGGCAGACGCGGCCAGGTGCTGTGGCAGGGCCAACGTGGGCTAGCCGTCCTGCAGCCGGCGACGCCGATCACCGCCGAGACAGCCTTCGACATCGGCTCAGTGTCGAAGCAGTTCACCGCGCTCGCCGTCGCGCTACTCGCCGAGGAGGGACGGCTCTCCCTCGACGAGACGGTCGCTGACCACCTCGACCGCTACCCGGCCTGGGCCGGCCAGATGACTTTGTCCGAGCTCATCCACCACACCAGCGGCATTCCGGACATCTTCGGCTTGATGTCGCTGCGCGGGACAGGACCCGAGAGCAAGACCAGCCGTGCGGACCTCCTCGGGGCCATCCGTGAGGTGGAGGCGTTGGACTTCGAACCAGGCTCGCAGTGGACGTACTCCAACTCCAACTACGTGGTGTTGGGGCTGATCGTCGAGCAGACCGCCGGCCAACCGCTCGGTGCGCACCTGGCGCAGACGTTCTTCGCGCCGCTGGGTCTCGACCTGACCATGGACACGCCAGGTTCGACCGGCACCCGGACGAGGTCCTATCGGGCGGATGCGCAAGGACAGTTCGAGGTCGCCGACGTGGAGTGGGACCTCAGCGGCCCCGGCGGGATCTGGGCGACACCCGCGGACCTGATCCGCTGGGCCGACGTCTACCGCACCGGAGTCGTGGGCGGGAAGCTCGTCACGCAGCCGCAGACAGATGCGGCGGACGGCGCCCCCGATAACAGCCGCTACGGACTCGGCATCGTCATCGCGCCGGACGGGGTGTTGTGGCACAACGGCGAATCCGGCGGCTACCACACCGCGTTCCTCGTCTCCGCAGACCGCGACCACGCCATCGCCGTTGCCTGCAACAGCAACGGAATCGAGCCGTTCCAATTGGCCAACGACCTCGGACAGATCTGGCAGGTCGGGTAGCCACTCGAAGGGAGGAGCCTCACCGGTTTTGTGCGACTGTCCGCGGCGTCGTCGGCCAGTTTCGGTAGGTGAGGCCGCAAGGAGCACATCGGTGAGCCGGCGCCACGCTTTCTCGTCGGACGGTGGTTGAGCACAGCGTGCCACGATGCCTGAGTGATCCAGGCCGGGACATTACGGGTCGGCATACGGTCGAGAAGCTCGGGTCTCGGCGGGGCGGAGGTTGAGCATGGAACTGCTCCCGATCACGCTCGCGTCTGTGGACGACGTGGCAGGTGACCCCCATCCAGGCTTCCGCCGCCGTTGGCAGCTCTGCTGTCGTCGATCGTTTGCGGCGCCAGGCGCGTAGATTTCGGCTATGTGCAGGCTTTGGCGGTCGCTGTTCGTCGTCATGGCGCTGATGCTGGCGGCCTGCTCGGCGCCCGGCGGGCAGCAACCCAATCCGAGTCCAACGACGCAGGGGTCGGCCGCTCCGCCGAACTATCGCCAGCTGGGCGGGTCCATCGAGAAGGCGATCGCATCGGGATCGGTCGCCTTGGACACCATCGAAGCGGTGTTGATCAACGCAGACGGTCAGACCGTGCTCACGCATTATCGCAACGGCTGGAAACCACAGAAGACGCTGCACGTGTACTCGGTGACCAAGAGCGTCCTCTCGGCGCTGATCGGGATCGCCCTCGACGAGAAGCTCATCAAGGGCATCGACTCACCCCTTGTCGAGCTCCTACCCCGCCAGCGAGTCGCCATGACCGGCGACATGGCTCAGATCACGCTGCGGCAGCTGATGACGATGTCAGCCGGCTTCCCCGAAGACGACTTCACTCCCTCCGCGTTCGAAGAAGCGATCCGGCAAGATGGCGACACCGCCACCTTCATCCTTAAAAATGAGCTGGCGAGCCCTCCGGGTGAATCCTTCGCTTACTCCAACAGCTCCTCCCACCTGGTGAGCGTGATTCTCGCGGAGGCTCTGCGGCAAGCGGACGGGTCGAACCCACGAACGGTGCTCGACTACGCGACCGCCAAGCTTCTCAAGCCTCTGGGCATCGACACACGAAACGCATACACGGCGCGATTCCGGCCCGACGACCCCGCACCGTTCGAAAACGCCGGCTTCGGCTGGGCCACCGATTCCCAAGGCATCAACATCGGCGCCGGCGGACTGCGGCTCCGGCCCGCCGACCTACTCAAGTTCGGACAGCTATACCTCGACCACGGCAGATGGCAGGGCAAACAGCTAATTCCCGAGAAGTGGGTGACAGATTCGGTCGCCCCAAGCCCCGCCAGCAGCCAGTACGGAATGATGTGGTGGTTGGATACGACCCCCAGCGGCGGTCCGGCCTACGCGGCGATGGGATTCGGCGGTCAAATGATCCTCGTCGTTCCCCAGCACCGGCTCGTCGTCGCAGTCGCCTCCCAACCCACCGAGGACTACGCCACTCGCAGCCAGGATGTGTTCGCTCTCGTCTCCGACGTCATCTTGACGACGCTCCGCTGATACGGCAGAACTGCAAGGCGGACGACGCGGGTCGATGCGACGCCGCTGGCCGTCTCGCTAGAGGGTCCCGTTGAGGGCACCTTGAGGCTGGATTCCAGGGCACCCGCGAGCGGGAGGGCCAGGTCCGCAAGCGGGTCGGCTTGCGAGCGGTGGCGGTGTTCGGGTTTCTGAGTGCACTATCGTGGCCGCACTCGGGGACTCTTCGCCACTAGGAGTCCAAGCAGTGTCGCTCGCCACGGGTCTACCGCCGCCGCCCTCGCTCTTCTGCTCGCACCCCTCGAGGCCAGCGGATCCGACCCTGCACCCGCCCAACCGGCCCCGTCTGCTGCCTCCCGCGCCGTGACTACGCACGCACGTCCAGCCGCCGAGCCGATACCTTCCCCGGCAGCCGAGGAGCGCACCGCCAAAGAGGTCTTCAAGGACATCTCGGCGAAGGTTGACAGTGCATCGCTCACTACGGTCTATGACGAGGCGTCCGACCCCAACGAACTCCTCGGCCGGCCCAACGGCTACACCTCCAAAGTCGCCTTTGCCGACTCCCGCGTGAAGTTCGAGGACTACGAAGAGCAAGGCTGGCGAAGGACGACCTGGACCGTGGTGGCTCCATCGAGGTGTTCCCCGACGCGGAGGGCGCCAAGTTGCGGGCTGGGTACATTCAGGGCGTGAAGAAGTCGAACGGAATGCTCGGCTCGGAGTACACCTACGTCGAGGGAACCGTGCTTCTGCGGGTCACCGGGAAGTTGACGCCGAAGGCGGCCAAGACCTACGAGGCGGCTCTCGGCTAGCCGAGCAGGAAGCTCCGAGGGCCGTTCCGCAAGTCGGTCCGCTTGCGGGCACTCCCTCGTCCCGCAGGGCGGACCTTAAACGGTGACGGTCGGAGACCTGGCGACGGCGACGTTTCGTTGGCGGCTCACCCTCCTTCGCGGCCTGGTCGGAGCCCAACGGACCGAAGCTGGCGATCCGGTGCACCACCTTGTCGGGGATCACGCCGCGCTCGGCGTAGCTGTGCTCCATGAGCTGCACGATTTCTTCGACCGGCGGGCACCGAGCTTATGGTGGCGGAGGAAGCCGATAGTCACCGACGATCAGAGAGACCGCCACCACTCGGGGACCCTTGATCGCTCCTTCCACTGCGCCGCCGGCATGGTCGGCCCGAGTCTCCACCGCGGTGATGATCGTCGCGACCCGGCGACGATGCGTTGAGGACCCGAAGTTCGTAGACGACGTGATGCCGGCCGTCGGTGCCCCGAACCGGGATCGGATCCGGCGCTATGGGGTTATCACCAGCGGCGTCAAGGTCTCCGCCGCACCGGGCGACGCATGCGAGGGCGCACCGGCGGCCGGCGAAGAGCGGGGTGGTCGTGCGGCCGGCATCATGCAAGTGGCCGTCAGCAACAAGACGCGAAGCACCCAACCCCGCGGCAGCGATACGGCCCAAGCAAGACCCCTCCCGATGAGCATTCAACGGGGTCATCCCAATCCCGTCGAGCGCCGGACGGTTTCGAAGCCGACGATCTCCAGGCGGGGACGCCGTCGGCGTCCTGAGCGAGGTTGACCCTGGTCGTTGCAAGGACGCCCTCTGAGATGACCTAGTGGGCCGAAACTGAAGTTGTTGGACGGTGTGCTTTCTGCAGGATCTGGTCGGCTGTCTTGGTCCAGGTGAAGGGTTGACCGCGGTCGTTCCAGCCGTTGATGAAGGCGCGGATCTTGATCATGAGTTCGCGGACGGAGGGGAACGTCCCGCGGTGGATGGCTTGGCGTTCGATGATGCCGAACCAGACCTCGACCAGGTTCAGCCAGGAGCCGGAGGTCGGGGTGAAGTGGACGCGGACGCGCGGGTTCGCCGCCAGCCAGGCCTTGACCTTCGGATGTTTGTGGGCGGCGTAGTTGTCCATGATCAGATGCAGCTCGGTCCCGTCGTTGCGGTCGGGGTAGGCCCGGGCCACGTGGCGGAGGAACATCAAGAACTCCTGGTGCCGGTGCCGCGGCTTGCAGATCCCGGTGACCTGGCCGGTGGCGATCTCGAGCGCGGCGAACAAGGTGGTGGTGCCGTGCCGGACGTAGTCGTGCGTGCGCCGCTCCGCCAGCCCGGGCTGCATCGGCAACGTCTTCTGGGTCCGGTTCAGGGCCTGGATCTGGGACTTCTCGTCCACGCTGAGCACGATCGCGTTCTCCGGCGGCTGCAGATACAACCCGACCACGTCGCTGACTTTGGCGACCAGGTCGGGGTCGGTGGAGAACTTGAACGTTTCCGCTCGCCATGGCTGCACCCGATGGTGCCGCCAGGTCCGCAGCACCGTCGAGGCATCCACCCCGAGATGATCGGCGAGCAACCGCGACGACCAGTGCGTGATCCCCAGCTTCGCTGGCGGCGGAGTGAGCGTCGCGGTCAAGATCTTGGCCCGATCGACCGACCGAGGCCGACCCGAACGCCGCTCATCGTCCAGTCCCTTCACCCCGGAGGCGGCATAACGTTCGCGCCACGAGATCACCGTCTGGCGGGCCACCCCAACCCGGCCCGCGATCTCGGTGTTCGACATCCCGTCGGCGGCCAGCAGCACGATCCGTGCCCGTTGCGCCAGTCCGGCGCGGATCGACATGGACCGTATCCACGACTCCAACAACTCCCGGTCACCGGGACGAAGACCCAACGGTTGCGCGAGCATTCCTCATTCTCGCGCACCCAAACCGTCCAACTACTTTAGACGCGCCGCACGAGCGACCGTCGGGCATCAGGACGTCCACGCTCGCGAGCACCGCGGTCGCAAGGTGTATCGGGTCAAATGTCTTCGGGCCGTGCTCGGCAGCGCTTCCAGTGAGGCATGCAACGGTTGTTGGGGTTCCCGGTGCGAGCGAATGCGACGGATGCTGCTATCAGCTGACGTGCGACGGCCGAGATGGCGAACTTCAACGGGATGGCCGCCATCGAGACGACCGAGTTCCTGCTCAGCAAGGTCGACGAGTTCGGCTCACCGGACTCCTACAACCACTACTCGGTCGGCTGGGCGCATGCGATGTGCACCCCGTTCCAGTGGACCAAGCAGGTCGCCTCCCACTGGGGAGGCACCCGTAACGGGACCGTCGTCCACTGGCCGAACGGCATTGAGGAGACCGGTGGCCTGCGGTCCCAGTTCAGCCACGTCATCGATGTGGCACCAACCATCCTGGAGGCCGCCGGGCTGCCCGAGCCGACGATGGTCAAAGGCGTACAGCAGTCGCCGATGGAGGGCACCAGCATGCTGTACTCGTTCAACGCTGCCGAGGAGCCCGAACGTCACGACCTGCAGTACTTCGAGATGTTCGGCAACCGCGGGATTTACCACCAGGGCTGGAGCGCGGTCACCAAACACCGCACACCCTGGGTGATGGTCGGCGGAGAGGTCCCGGCGTTCGACGACGACGTCTGGGAGCTGTATGACGGTGCCGCCGACTACACCCAGGCCCACGACCTCGTCCGGGAACGATCCGGGCTGTTGGCCAAGCTGCAACGTCTCTGGCTGATCGAAGCCACCAAGTACAACGTGCTACCGATGGATGACCGGCTTCTGGAGCGGGCCGTGCCCGAGCTCACCGGCCGTCCGACCCTGATCCGCGGCAACTCCCAGCTGTTCTTCCCCGGCATGGGACGGCTTTCGGAAAACTGTGTGGTGAACATCAAGAACAAGTCGTTCTCGATCACGGCCGAGATCGTCGCGCCCGACGATGGTCCGGAGGGTGTGATCATCGCCCAAGGCGGCCGATTCGGCGGTTGGAGCGTGTACGCCAAGGACGGCAAAGCCACCTTCGCCTACAACCTCCTCGGCATCAACGAGTTCGCCACCTCAGCAGACCGACCGATCCCCGCTGGCACCCACCAGGTGCGGATGGAGTTCAGCTACGACGGCGGCGGTCTGGCCAAGGGCGGCGACGTCACCCTGTTCTACGACGGCAACCAGGTCGGGGCCGGCCGGGTCGGCGCCACCCAACCGATGATCTTCTCCGCTGACGAAACCACCGACATCGGCTACGAATCCGGCACCACCGTCTCCAGCGACTACACCGCACACACCAGCCGGTTCACCGGCAAGATCAACTGGATTCAGCTCGACGTCGGCAGTGACGACCACGACCACTTCATCGACCCCGAAGAACGGCTACGGGTTGTCATGTCCAGGCAGTAGCCGGACACAGGCAACGGTCCACGTCGAGATTTCCCCTTCTTCACGAAGCTCAGTCTTGGCGTCGGTCACGGCGCTCAGTCTCACTGCTCGCATCGTTCGACGTCGCCTCGATGGTGGGGGCTCGTAGGACGGTCGGCATACGGTGATCGGCTTATAAGCCGGGCCAAGGTCGACATACGATCGGTGAATGTCGCGTGTGCTCGTCACCGGTATGTCCGGCGCGGGCAAGTCGACTTTGCTCGATGGCCTGGCGCGCCGAGGGCACGCCGTCATGGACACCGACTACGACGGCTGGGTGCTCGCGGATGGTCGTTGGGACGAGCCACGGATGCACGACCTCCTCGACCGCGTGAAGAGCATCGTCGTCTCGGGCACGGTCGAGAACCAAGGGGTGTTCTACGACCGCTTCGATTACGTGGTGCTCCTCTCAGCGCCAGTCGAGACCTTGCTGGCACGGGTGACGACACGGACCTCCAACTCGTACGGGCGACGTTCGCAGGAACGCGAGGAGATCGCGCAGTACGTCGAAACGGTCGAGCCGCTGCTGCGGCGCGGCGCCAGCTTCGAACTGGATGGTCGAGCCGAGCCCGCTTCACTGGTTGATGCCGTCGAGGCGCTCATCATTGAGCAGTAAGAGCCGCCGCCAGCGAAAGCACCGTTCTCGCTGAAGGGTCCTCCTACGGCGACGGTGTGCCCAGGGGCGACCCGTACTGGCCCAGGCCAACAGCTCGGGCGACCGGCTGAGCCTTGCCGGCCTCACCCTGCTGAGCCGCGATCTCCCCGGCTTGACCAGACCTACAGTTGACTCCCCTCGGAAGAGACATAACTCGAGCTGGCTAGCGGAGCTGACCAGCGACCGAGGGAGCGAGATAGCGGTTGCCGGACGGCACGGCCCGATCAGAAGCGACAAGCGTGTCGAGATGTTCGCGTGCCTCCACGGCCGGCCATCGGAAGGTCCGCGCCAGGTCGCGGGCAGAGGCGTCGAGAATCACGCCGATGAATAGGTCCGCAGCGGTCAGGTGGTCTCGTCCTCCGCCGACGTCGAACCTTCGACACGTCAGATCAAGGACGGTAGAAGGCCATCCGGCGACCTGTTCCTGGACCCCGGCGGTGGTGATCAGCAATTGGCGCTGCAGCTCGACCGCGGCACGCTGATACCGGCTGCGGTCGCCGATCAGAGCGCGAAGCGTCGCACTCGGCAGCGGTCCTTCGGCGAGTGCGGTGGCGATCTCGTGGGCCGTCGGCGACAGGTCAAAGTCCGCGTGGTCATCCGTCCCGCCGTACCCCGGGTAGAGGCACCGCAGGAGTGACGGCGATAGAAACGAGCCGCGGCCGGCGACGAAATTGCCGTACCAGGCAAGGCCGCGGCGTGGTAACTCATCCTTCCACGCCCAAACTCGCTGCTCGTCTGCGTCCATTCCCGTCGCGAAGGGCTCGGCGTCCTCACCGGCCACTGCCTCCCACAATGACGGGACGAGCACGCGCTCGGAGGGGAAGAGCAGGGCGAAGCCCACGTCGTCGACGAACGCCGCTGCACGGGCGATGGACCGGACCCGCCGCCCAGTCAGCAACCAACGCCGCGCCCGCGCCTTGCCAAGCGCCGTCTCACCGCTTGGCTCACGCGGCCTCCTCGACATCGACCCAGTCAAGCACCGGCCGGGGACTGCTTCGGAAGTTCAGGATGTCGAGACACATTTGATGGCGGATCCATTAACCGAACTGTCTCGCTGACGGGTCGGCTACTGCGTGCTCCGCAAGGCGGTCGGCAACTGCGTGCTCCGCACGACGGTCCTCAATCGGAGCGGTGCCTGGCTCACAAGAGAGCAGCACGTACCCGATGCAGCAGTGTCGGCCAGGGTCGCGCGGTCAAGGTAGGTACACCGACTCGTTCGCACTCCAGCCGTAGCGCCTCACCGAGCAACCAGCTGACGTGCGCTCTGACGGTCATGTCGCCGCCGGTTTGCTCGCGCAGGCTGAGGTTGGCGGAGATCTGCTCCTCCTCGGGCTCGAAAAGGAAGACCCCACGCACCCGGCCAGCGGCCGGGATGATGCCGAACCGGTCCTGAGTCACCAATCGCGGCAGCAGATAGTCGCCCTCAAGAACAATCGGCAGGGCGGTGTCGAGGTGGTTCGCCACGACCGCTTCGGCCGCCGGATGCAGCTGTTTGCGAACTGCCTGCGTGAGGTCGACGATCTGCTGCGGCGTCCACGACATGGCCTCTGGATGGGTATCCCAGTAGTGCAGCGTCGGCTGCTGGTCCGGCGTGGTCATCGCCTTGACCGCCTCAACGACATCGTCGAACTCGGTGATACCGACGCCGTAATGGTGGGCCAAGCGGTAGCCGATGCTGGTCTTTCCGGTGCCGGAGCCACCACCAATGAGCAGCACCTCCCATCGACGCTCTTCCATGGGCACCGTCAGCCTTCCTACTTGAGCCGTCACCGGTGATGGTGGCGCGCTGGGCAAACCAGGGATCCACACTCGCGACGGCACCAATCATGGAGGTCAAGCGTGTTACCGCTAAACGGTGGTGGAGCGCAGCCTTTTACACAGCCCCTGCCCATCGCCCGGTGCCCGCAAGCGGGTCCTCCTACGGCGACGCTCGCCCCGTCGGACGGACGTCAGCCGGCGAAGCCAGGCCGTTGGGGAGCCCAGGCGCTCGTCGTCGGGTCGCGCTGACCTGACGCGGGCGGCTTCCCTCGTCGAGGCTATGGCACACACCTACGCGGCAGCGGCGTGTCGTCGAGAAGGCGGACGATCCCACAGGTCTTGACCATCCTCGCCGATGCGTATGAGGTTGCGAAGTGGGCGCATCGATCGAGTGCAAGCGGCTCGCACGCGAAGAACTGGGCGGCGTCGCCGAGATCAACCGCGAGGAGCGGATCGACCTTATATACGCACAGCACGGAATCGAACTCCACGAGCGGCCCGGAAACTGGAGCTCAGCCGCCTGGGACCCGCACGGTTCCGACGAGCACTCCGTCGAGGCGCAGCGGCAAGCCCTCGAGCACTACGTCGACGCGGGCGGGATTGCACTCGGGGCCTTCTCGAATGGGCGGTTGGTCGGGATCGGAGTGGTCGTGCCCCACCTGCGTCCCGAGATCGCGCAGCTCGCGTTCCTCCACGTCGACGCAGCGTTCCGCGCCACGGGCATCGGTCGACTCCTGTCCGACGAGCTGGACCTGATCGCCCGCGACGCCGGCGATACCGAGATCGTCGTCAGCGCCACACCGTCGGAGAACACGGTGCGCTTCTACCTGAGACGGGGTTACGAAGTGACGGACCGACCAGTGCCGGAGCTCTACGAGCTCGAGCCCGAAGACGTGCACCTGAGAAAGGCGCTTTGAGCACCGGCGCGTGACCAACCCCGTGAGCATGTGCTCGGTGTCTCGATCAACGGAGGTTGAGCGCGACGTGTGGCACAGCGACAACCCGACCCGCGTGCAGGAGGGTCCCTCTACGGCTTCACAGCGATTCTTGCCTCCGAACCCGTGATCCTTCCCCTGCGGCACACCGGCGTCCCGGTCGACAGGAGTGTGACGGGCGGCGGATCGCTGGGCTGACCGTCAGCCGACCCGGATGCCACCACCTGCGAGGAACTCGCGAGCACGTCCCAGTCGGCGGTCGGCGGCGAAGGCATGCCACTGTTCGGCGAGGTTCTCGTCCTGGACGAGGTCACGGAATCGGCGGAAGGCACCGGCGCCGTGGGTCGCCCGCTCCAGCCGCTCACGAAGACCTGCCTCTCGCTGCCGCTGGGCAAAGTCAGTCATGTCCTGCCATCCGTCCCGCGAACCGATGCACTCGAACCGAAGCCACCGGTCGGGGTCCTTCTCCATGTCGATTGCCGCATCCTCCCCAACGATCGCCGGATCGGTGGCGGAATCGCCGAACACCTCTCCGGTGTGTAGGTCGACATAGCCACCGCTCGACAAGCTCACGTCGCCCTCCATCTCCGTACTCAGCAGGTCGAGATCGACCGGCACCACTGTCCCCGCCAACGGTTCACGACGCAGACACGCAAGCAAGTCCTCTGCCAGTACCTGGTCGCCGGGGCCACCGCGCCAGGTCAGCCGGTTGATCACCGACAACGACACCGGTTCAGCCTGGTCCCGTCGCTGGTGCAGCGCCATCGGCACACCGGCCCCCACCTGTTGCAGCGCGTCGTCGACGTCGCACCCCGTCACCACGGCGAGGAACCGGGCCGCATCGTTGCCCACAATCGATCCGCGCAGCGCAACCAGATCCAGCGCCGGTAGCTGCCCCCGGGCCGGCCAGGCGTGCAGCAGCATCGGGTGCGGCTGGCTTGGTCTCCGCGGTGGCCCACTCTCCCCGTCGTCGGACGCCCACCGGCGCCCGTGCTGATCCGGTATGGTTCCCCAGCCCCAATATGGCAACGGAGTGTCGGGGCGAATACCCAGCGCCTCGACGGGGTCGATCTTCTCCTCCGCTACAACGCACCGGTGCGTCCACTCATCACCGAGATCGAAGGTGAACCGGAACTCCGCTCCGGGCTCCAACACTTTGGCCACCTTGGCCGACTCGATGTCCAGCGGGGCCCTGATCGGGCCGCCGGCCGATTCAGCCATCTCGGCTCCGGTCGACTCGTCCGTGACCACCTGGCCGTCGGCGAGAGTGAACATCGACAGATGCGACCAGTCCCATCGCCCGAACGCTGTGTTGATGGCACCCGATAGGTCCAGAAAGGTGTGCGACGGCCCGACCGCGAAGATGCGACCAGGCCAAGGCCACAGCTCCTCGCCGCGGCCGCCGAGCAGCTCCACGGTCACCGACAACCACGTTCGCGCCATTCCCCGAGGATGGCATGCTGCGCCGGACATGACCGCCGTCCCGGTAGACGCGGAGTCTCACTCAACCGACGGCGGATCCTGGCGGTCATCGCAACAGCAGGGGTCCGATTTCTTCGATCGGTTTTTTGAACCCTAGTCGTTTGCGGGGGCGGTCGTTGAGTTCGGCGGCGACCCAGTCCAGGTCTTCGGCGGTGTGGATCGAAAGGTCGCTGCTCTTCGGGAAATACTGGCGCAGCAACCCATTCGTGTTTTCATTCGTGGCGCGTTGCCAGGGGCGTGCGGGTCGCAGAAGAAGATGTCGATATCGGCGTCGACCGCGACCTGTTTCCATCTACCCATCTCCGGGCCTTGGTCCCAGGTCAACGACGCCCGCAACACTTCAGGCAGGGTCTTGATCTTCGCGATCAATGCGTCCCGGACCTGTTCGGGGGCGTAGCCGTCGGGAAGGTGCAGCAGCATCGTGTAGTTGGTCGTCCGCTCCACCAGAGTCCCGATCGCCGACAGGTTCTTGGTGCCGATGATGAGGTCTCCCTCCCAGTGCCCGGGCACGGCCCGGTCGTCGGCTTCGGCGGGCCGTTCGGAGACGTTGATCATGTCCGGGATCCGGTTCTTCCGCTGTCCGGGTTTGCGGCACGGCTTACGGACGGCTCGACCGGTCCTCAAATACCTGGTCAGGTCCCGTTTCAGGGCGCCGCGGGACTGCACATACAACGACTGGTAGATGGTTTCGGTCGACACCTGCATCTCCGGAGAGTCCGGGAACTGGATCTTCAACCGGCCGGCGATCTGCTGCGGGGAGTACTTCTTGGCCAGGTCAGCCTCCACGATCCCACGCAGTCGGGCGTTGGTGGCGAGCTTGGCCGGCTTCGGCCGCGACGCCCGCACCTACGCCAACGCGTGCGCCGACGTGGCGCGATATCGGCCCAGCCCATCAGCGTTGCGGCGCAGCTCACGCGACACCGTCGACGCCGACCGACCGATCGCCGCCGCGATGGCCCGGACCGAATCACCGCGGGCCCGGCCGACCGCGATCTCCTCCCGCTGCGCCAAGGTCAAACAGCGGCCCTTCACATCCCGGCCACGCCGTGGCCGGACACCGCCGTCCTCCGCCACCCACCACGCACCCTTCTTGCGGTACGTGCCGGCCTCAGCGGCTGCGTCGGTGATGAACTCACCGCGCTGCATCGCCGCCCAAAACGTCTGGAACACCTCCGGGACCATGCGCTCAGAAAACCGCATCAGACAACACCTTCCAGTCAGGTGTTGCGATCACCGCACGTACCCGGGCGACGCTGAACGGGAACTCCTGATCCCGAGGCGAGTAGGCTGGGCGGAGTCGGACGTCGGCCACTCCTGGAGCGCTTTCCAGGCTCCGCACGCGGGGCCTCCGTGGGGTAGCACCCTTCGCGCGCCGGGTCCAAGCGGAAAGCCGAGGTCCTCGACGCCGCACACGGCGGACGGCCCCGTCAGGTTCACCGTCGGCGGGCGAGGCGATCGAGTCGTGGCTCCCTTCGTGGTCGGTCCGCAGAATCGGCAGCAGACTGTCCGCATGGAGTTCCTCTGCTACCACCGCGACCGACCTCGTGCGACGGAGTTGCGCAACGAGCTGGTTCACGACCACTGGTCCTACATGGACCGGTACGCGGCGGAGATGATCGCGCGGGGTCCGACCCTTGACGGCACCAACACGGCCACGGGCAGTCTCCACATCGTCGACCTGGCTAATCCGGCCGCCGCCCGCGCGTTCGCCTTCGACGAGCCCGGCTACCAGGCCGGGGTGTATCGAGACGTGCTGCTGCGCCGGTGGCGCAACGAGTTGGGCCGGACCATGTGGGATTTCCCTGGCGGCCGTACCGACGGGAACCGCTATCTGGTGCTCGGCTTGGGTGCGGGCCGGCCGGCCGATCTCGCCGTCCCCGACAACAGAAAGGACCTGATCGCGTACGGTCCACTGCTCTCTGACGACGGCACCAAATGGCTCGGCACCGCAATGCTGATCCGGGCGGCGGCCCCGGAGGCGGCGCGCGCCGTCTTCACCGAGCACCGCTACGCGATCATCGAGGTGCACAACTGGCAGTTTGGTGGGCGACGGTCCTAATTCAGTCGGCGACTCGAGGGTGTGCACGGTGCGTGCCGTGGCCCGCCGCATGGTCCGAATCTGGCCCAGGTGGTCTAGGTGGATCGACAATCGCGCGCGGATCGCGGTAGGCAGGGCAGCATGGGCCCAGCATCAAGCCGTACGCCACGAACGAGATGCACAGCGTAGTCATCAAGGTGTCGCAAGCTGGTCCGCCTACGGCGACGCCAGTCGTCGGTCGACCGACGTCTTGCGGCGCGCGATGAGATCGGGCTTCGAGCAGCCTTAGCGGGCCCTCAATGCCGCGGCTGGCGCGCAGATCGGATAGTCCAGGTCGTCGGGATCTGATCGGCGGGCGCGTCGCGGCGCCGGGCCGATCAGGGTACGTACTCATCACAAGAACGACCCAGCGCTTGCGTCACGCCAAAGGGGGGCTTGTACGGTGCCACCGTCCCGCCGGGATTCGCCGCTGCCCTTCGCGTTCCCCGCTCCCACTGGCAGACTCCGATATTTCGGGACCCACCATGGGTCGATCGGTCGCACCCTCCTGTTGATCACAGTTCTGCTGCTCGAGCTCGGCATCCTCGCCTGGGCAGTCGTGTCCACCGGCAATTGGGAGGATCAACAGTCAACCGCCAATCACATCGTTCGCTTCGACCCCAGCCACCAGTTCGAACCCGCGGCCCATTAACCCGCGCACGCCTGCGTCGTTGATCTGGTCCACGTCCTGTCCAAGAATTAGGCCGGCCCCCGGCAGGGCGGTGTCTGGGTCATCGCCGGGCCCAAGACGCTGGGGCACCGTCGACAGGATGTGCGCCGAAGTCACCCCGTCATAGTATGTACGCATGAATGCAGATACATCATCGACCGGTCTGGGTTCCGCCGGTTTGGTCGATGCCCAGTTCGTCGAGCTGGCGGTGGAGGTGTTCGGCATGTTGGCCGACGCCACCCGGGTGCGGATCATCCTCGCGCTGCAGGGTGGGGAGCTGGCGGTGAACGCGCTGGCGACCGCGGTGGACAAGCCCGCGGCGGCGGTGTCGCAGCACCTGGCGAAGCTGCGGTTGGCGCGGATGGTGGCCACCCGGCACGACGGGAACAAGGTGTTCTACCGGCTGGCCGACGAGCACGCCTCCCGGCTGGTGACCGACGCCATCCATCAGGCCGAGCACACCCTGGGCGGTCAGCCCCGGCACCACCGATGACGGCTCGCCGCCGCCACGCCCAGGACGATCGGGCGCACCGCCACCCGGCCCACGGGCGTGCGCCCGGCCAGGACCACGGGGGGCATCGGCATCCGGGGGGGTTGCGGGGGGTGCTGCACGGCCTGGTCATGCCGCACAGTCACGACCCGTCGGATTCGGTGGACGATGCGCTGGAGGCCAGCGTGCAGGGGGTGCGGGCGGTCAAGGTCAGCCTGGCCGTACTCGGCGTGACGGCGTTGCTGCAGTTGGTGGTGGCGTTGGTGTCGGGGTCGGTGGCGTTGTTGGCCGACACGGTGCACAACTTCTCCGACGCCCTGACCGCGGTGCCGTTGTGGGTGGCGTTCGTGCTGGGCCGGCGGGCGGCGTCGCGGCGGTACACGTTCGGCTACGGCCGGGTCGAGGACCTGGCCGGGCTGTTCATCGTGGCCATGATCGGCCTGTCCGCGTTGATCGCGGGATATGAGTCGGTGCGTCGGCTCGCGGAGCCGCAGCCGGTGATCGGACTGGGCTGGGTGCTGGCCGCCGGGCTGGTCGGGTTCGCCGGCAACGAGCTGGTCGCGGTGTACCGGATCCGGGTGGGTCGGCGGATCGGATCGGCAGCGTTGGTCGCCGACAGGGTACACGCCCGCACCGACGGGTTCACCTCGTTGGCCGTGGTCGCCGGGGTGATCGGCGTGTGGGCCGGGTTCCCGCTGGCCGACCCGATCGTCGGACTGTTGATCAGCGCCGTCATCGTGGTGCTGCTGGTCGGCACCGCCCGCGACATCGGCCGCCGGCTGTTGGACGGGGTGGATCCGGCCCTGGTCGACCGGTCCGAGGCGGCCCTGGCCTCGCTGCCGGGGGTGGCGGCGGTGACCGACATGCAGGTCCGCTGGATCGGACACCGGCTCCACATCGACGGCACGGTGCAGACCGACCCGGCGATGACCATCGAGCAGCTGCACCGCCTCGAGCACCGCGCCGACCACGCCGTCCGGCACGCCCTACCGGCAATCGGGTCGGTCCGGCTGCATCCCTCCGTGCACCCCACCGTGCATCCCACTGCGCACCCGGCCGGCCACTCCCACCCCTGACCCGAGGCGACTGACCTGAGGCGGCGCGGTTCCCTGTCCGTTTCACGTATTGGACCTGGTTGAAGCCGTCTCCCCAGTCCCGCAAAATGCAACCGTGGTTTCAACCGAGAGTGCCCAGGGGGTCGCTGGTTGGGGTGAGCTCGATCCCGCCGTCGTCGGTTAGCAGCCGGACCCGGGCCTGAGCGGCGACGGCGGTGCTGCGGGTGAGGGTGAGGGCGACCGGCCGGGTCGCGGCGGTGCCGGACAGGGTCAGTCCGTGCTGGTCGTGGTGGAGCAGCCGCGCCTGCGTCAGCGGCCCGACCAGCCGTCGGACCACGCCAGCCAGGTCCAGCAGGCTGGCCGTCAGCGGCCGGGCCGGGTCGATGATCGCGGTGATCTCCAGCAGGGATCCGCGGGCGACGGCAGCGGTGAACCCGGCCGCTGCTGAGGGCAGCGCCGGGTTACTCGCCCACGGCCAGTCGATGACGACCCGCCCGTCGGCGGGCTCCGTCACCGCCGTCAGGTCTGCCCACTGCGGATCGACCACGATGACAGCGGTGCTGCGGGCATCGACCGCGGTGACGGCGGTGGCCGGCCAGTCGCCGTCGCCGGCGATCACCACCACGTCGGCGGGGTCCCCCGGGACGCTCGGGGCGTAGGACACCGGCAGCGAGGCCAGGACCGCCGCGGTCAGCGGCGCCGTCGTCGTGTCGGAGGTCACCGTCAGCGCGGTCATGCCGACACCTCCGTCGCCTGGTCGCGGATCGCTGCGGCTGAGGCGTCGGCCACGGCGATCGCGAAGCGAAGGTCGTCGACCAGCCCGGCCGGGTCGGGGGCGCGGCGGTGGCCGTGGACGATCTCGCCGAGTTCGCGCCATTCGGCCTCGTAGCCGTTGCTGGCAAACGGTCCGAAGGTCAGCGCCGAGGTGCTGGTGTGCAGCGTGGCGACGGCGGAGCCGCCATGGACGTAGGACGGGGTGAACTCGCAGCGCAGCTGCTGGTCGGGGCCGGTGATCTCCAGCTGCCACGAGGGACGCCAGGTCTGGCTGATCAGCGCATGCAACTCGACCCGCCGGCCCGCGACACTGACCACCACGCGGTAGCCGCGCGGCTCCAGGACGCGGGCCTCCAGCACGGTGAGGTCGGCGTAGTCCGGAAGCACGGCGCGGATCAAAGGCAGGTCGTGGATGCTCAGTCCCAGGACCATGTCATGCAGGAGCTGGGCGTGCTGCTCGGCCGGGGCGGGCCCCAAGGGAGCGGCCGCCGTCCGGCCGGTCACCTCGGTTGCGACATCTTCGAACCGAGCATTGGGCGGCAGCACGATCGAGGAGCGGACCGCGACCGCCGACGAGGCCAGATCTCCCCACCCGTCCACGGCCGCCTTCCAGGCCGGGTCGAAGGTGTGCATGGCACCGACCAGCACCGGCACCTTCGTCTCGGCAGCAACCGCCGCGATCTCTGCGGCCTGCTCCGCGGTGGTGGCGACCGGCTTCTCACACAGCACGGCCCGCTTGCCCGCCCGGCAGGCCGCGATCACCTGGCTCGCATGCAGACGGTGCGGGCTGCAGACGGCCACGACCTCGACGGTCTCGTCGGCCAGCAGCTGCTCCAGCGACGTCGTCGCGGACGCCCCGACCCGGGCGGCGACGGAAGACGCCACGTCGGCGGCCACGTCGAAGACCTGCCGGACCTCGAAGTCGAGGGTCAGCCGACCCAGGGTCGGCAGGTGGATGGCCTGCGTGACCGCACCGGCGCCGATGAAACCGACGCCTAGTCGAGATTTAGACATCGCTGTCTCCTGGAACGAATTACGAGCGACTGCTTATGTTCCGCATAACATAACCACCTGCTAAGGTTCTGTCAACACCCGACGGCCGGAGACAGTTGTGACCACCGAGACGGAGCCAGATCTCACCCAGCCGCGGCTGCGAGGCCCGTACCGCAAGGGCGTCCAGAAGCGCCAAGAGATCGTGGCGGCGGCCGCGGAGGTGTTCGCTGAGTTCGGCTATCGAGCCGGTTCACTGCGCACCATCGGGGACCGAGTGGGGATGTCGTCGGCGTCCTTGATCCAGTACTTCGGCAGCAAGGAGGGCCTGCTCGACGCTGTCCTGCAGGACTGGAACCGCCGTGTTGACCGCGTCGCGCGCTCACCGGCGGAGGCCAGCAACGGCCGCCAGGGCCAGGATCTACGCGGCCTGGCCTGGTTCAACCGGGGGCGCGAGATGATGCGCTACCACGTCAAGCATCGCGCTGAGATCGAGCTGTTCATCACCGTCACCAGTGAAGCCACGAGCGATAGCCATCCCGCGCACAGGTTCGTGCACGATCGCTACGCCTCCACGGTCGCCGACTTCCAGCGGCATTTCATGGAGGCCATCGCCGACGGAGAGGTCCAGCCCATGTCGGACGCGAAAATCGAGCAGGAGATGCGTGTTCACATCGCCGTCATGGACGGCTTGGAGATGCAATGGCTGATCGACCCTGCCATCGACCTCGTCGGACTCTTCGAGCGTCACCTGGACCAGACGATCGCCCGCTGGCAGCAGCCCTGAGGACCCACCCATTCACAGGAGCCGAGACGAGTACAGCCAGGCAGCTGGTGCGCGGATCCCGAGCAACGATCTCCCGATCCGCGAGTCGCGACCACGCCACATCGCGCTGGCCCGCGGCTCGGGGTCGCCCCCAGTTGGATTAGAGGGGCGGCTGACACCGGTCAGGTCGGCCACGGCGGTGATCACCCTGTCTCGGCAGTCGCTGTCGCGGGCGGCGGCAGGGACGTGGTTGGGGCGGTGGTGATGCCAGACCTCGCCGCTGTGGCGGGCTGCCCGGTCGTGGATCGAGTCCCATCCCGACATGGGGCACCGGAGAAACCGCCTACCCCGGCTACCACGCCATGGTCGTATCCGCACTCACGGCCACGGCGACCCGGAACTGCTGCAGGTCCTGCCGGCCACCATCACCGCCGACCGGGTGGCGTTGGTGGGCATGCACGACTGGACCGACCCCGGCCTGCCGGCGATCGCCCGCGACTGCGGCCTGACAGTGTTCGCCCCCGACGAGCTGCGATCGACCAGCACGCCACTGCTTGACTGGCTCAACGCCACCGGCGCCACGAAAGTCGCCATCCACTTCGACGTCGACACCATCGACGCCGACGAGATGCAGCTCGGCCTGGGTGCCGACATCGGCGGCCTAACCAGCACCGAGGCACGTCGCCTGGTCGCCGACATCGACACCAGCACCGACGTCGTCGGCCTCACCATCGCCGAATACATCCCCCGTCAGGTCATGCACCTCCAGCAACTCCTCGCCGGGTTCCCCCTGCTCGGCCGATAAGCCCGAGCGGCCTGCAAGCCCACCCCTGGCGACAGCCGTTCTCACTGGACGGGGTCCGCTTGCGGACGCCCGCCCGGCCCTCACGGACACCTTGAGCGACCCGCCGCGACGTCCTTGCTGTACGTCACGCCAGTCTGTCGAGGACCATGGGTTGGGTGAATGCCGAGTGCCGCCATGTCGCATACGGAACCTTGGCCCCTGGTCGTCCGAATCACCACCAGCTCGACGGCCTGAACGGCCGGTGGCTCGACGGAACAGTGCGCCGTGCGCTGGTGCAACAAGGCTGGAGTGCGGCGTTGGGATACCCAGCTCTGGTCCTTGACGCCGGCGGGCAAGAAGTCCAGGTGCAGATCTTCGAGTCAGCCGACCTTCCCAGCCACTGACCGCGCCTCGACGACTTCGAAGGACCGGGATATCAGCGGGTCAAAGTCCCTGTTGAGACGACCGATGGACGCCTCGAGGCATCCATCTACGTCTTCAAGCCCGGCTCGGCAGCTGCAGCCGCCCCCGCCCCGTAACGGGGTCGGCTTGCGGCGGGCCGTCCCTGAGAACAGGCGGCTGAGCCCCACAGCCACCATGTCGGTGCTCCTTGCGGCGACATGCCACATCCACGCCCGGGTCAGAGTCTGGCCCGCGCGGTAAGCGTTGGCTGATCCTGCAACGCAGCGCGGCTCCGGGGCGAAGATCGAAATCTGCCTCGCAGGGTAAGGCGATCGGCTGGCTCGTGCTGTACTTCTCGGGGCATTTCATTCCAGACACGATTGGGGTTTCATGAAGGACGACGGCGGCGCTCGGAGTTGGTGCGTTGGGACCGGGGTCATGGCGGGTCGAATCCGCGCAAGGCGAGGTGCCCGGTTCGCCGGCACGGCGATGGCGGCGTCGATGATCTTGATGAGTTGCTCCATGCCGGCCGCTGACAGTCCGTCCGACAGCGCGTCCCGCACGCCAACAGGCAGCGGCACGGCAGCCTCGAGTCCGTCGAGCACACCGAGCGGCGGCTTCGATCCAGCGACGAAGTTCACCCCGCTCGCCGTCGAGACGTTGACCACGCCGGCACCGGTTTCGGCCAGTGACGGACGCATCCACGTAACCTACGAGCTGATCTTGACCAACCCGTCCGCCCTACCGTTCACGCTGCAGCGGCTCGAGGTTCGGGACGCTTCGACGCACCGGGTCTTGCTCGCGATGTCTGGCAAGGCGCTGCGCAACGGTCTCACGTCGGTGAGCAGGACGACCAGCGAGAACGCCGACACGATGATCTCGCCCACGATCGCGCCCAACACCTCGGCGGTCGCGTGGTTGGACATCGCCGTCGCCACCGAGGCCGGGGTGCCGAGGCGACTCGAGCACCGCGCGGTGGGCAAGCTGACCCGACCGGACGGGCAGCGCGTACCGCTGGAGATGACGCTGGGCAGCGTCGCCACCAGCCCACAGCCCGCAGCGGTGCTCGGCGCCCCGGTCAAGAACGGCATCTGGTACATGAGCGAGGGTTGCTGCCGCGACGACACCCACCACCGACGTGGACTCGTCCCGATCAACGGTCAGCTGATGGTGGCCCAGCGCTTCGCGATCGACTTCTACCTTCTCGACGAGCAGAACCGCACCTGGATCGGGGATCCGAGGAATCTGTCGAGCTACCTCAGCTACCGCCAGCCGATCCTCGCCGCGGCAGCGGGCACGGTGGTCGACGCCGAGGACGGCCTGCCGAACACGACGTCGCTGCCCGAGCCGCCACCGATCCCGCCGATCGAGTCGACGGTCGGGAACCATGTGATCATCGAAATGGCGCCGGGGACCTACGCCCTGTACGCCCACATGGACACCGGTTCGGTCGCGGTGCGGGTCGGTCAGCGCGTCGAGAAGGGGGAGCAGCTCGGCGTCATCGGGAGCAGCGGCAACTCCTCGACGCCGCATCTGCACTTCCAGCTGCTCACGACTCCGACATTCTTTCCCTCCGACAGCCTGCCCTACGTCTGGGACAGCTTCGAACTGCTGGGCCGAGTGCCCGTGCGACTCTGGGACGACAACCTCGGACTCGAGCCGACCGGCAAGCTGCCCTTCGAGGCCGCACCGTCACCCGGCCGGCGCACCAACCAACTGCCGCTCGACCGGGCTGTGATCCGCTTCGGCGCCGGCAGCTGATCCCTTAGCGAAAGCACCCTCAGGCGACACCAACGGTGTGAGCACCGCTTGCCTCCGCCTATTCCGGACACACGACGGCAAAGGTACGGCGTCGTTCGACGGTCGGCTACTGCGTGCTCCGCACGACGGTCGGCTACTGCGTGCTCCGCACGACGGTCGGCTACTGCGTGCTCCGCACGACGGTCCTCCTACGGCGACGATCCGTCTCATAGGGCCGACGGCTATCGGAAATATCCCTGAGTTGTCCGTAGCTCCAGGGCGAGCGCGTCGCTAATGTCTCCGGCATGAGCAAGTCGCTTGCATGCCGGGTCGGCCGGCACAGCTGGGAAACCGAAATGCGACGCCTCGACGACGTCGAACCAGCCCGTCCCGTGTGGGTCTGCTCAAGCTGCGGAAAAACAGAAAACGGGGGACGGATCGCGTCGAGCCACGGCAGCGGGTCATACGGCCCCAGTGGGGCGCCGGATGTCGGATTTGGAGGAGGATCAGCAGGAGGGGACTAGAGGTTCAGCAGGAGGGGACTAGACGTCCGTGGTCGAACCTCAGCAACAGTGGCCCGCACGAGGGTCCCGTCAAGGGCACCCTGAGCCTGATTCATCGGGCACTCAGTCCCGAGCGGCACCTGCCCGCAAACGGGTCCTCCTACGGCGACGAGCTGTCCCGTTGAGCCCGACCGCAATCGGGCGGTCTGCCACTGCCCTGGGGGACCTACTTTCGGCCAACCGTCTGCGAAGGCAGCACCTCAGGCCTCGCCGAAACCGCTGTCCAGTAGGCCGAAGTAGACGATGGTGAAGTCCCGGCCGAGGTCAGTCAGCCTGACCGATTGCTCGGTACGACGCCAGATCCCGCAGTCATCGAAGTGGAACAGCGCCAGGTCGAGGCGGATCTGCCAGGAATCGGCCAGCACATCGGCCACAGCGGGCGGACATCGCCCCTGCCACCACTCACGGATGTCGGCCATCGAAGCAGCACCGTCGGCCAGCACCGCCGGACCGAGAATGCCGACCAGCGGCTCGCAAGCCCACTGACCGAGCCGTTGACACAGGCCCGCGGCAAGGATCAGCGCCAAGTCCCGCCACTCCTCGGCCGCCACCGGGGTCCGGTCGGATCGAGACGCCTTGGTGCTGCCGACGCTAATCAGACCGGCCGCAGTGCACGCCCACCACAGCCGATCCAGGGGCAGGCAATCGCCGGCGCTTCGCCAGGAGTGCAGCGCCGCCTCGGCCCGCAGTCCTTCCGCCTCCGCCGGCAGATCGGCGAGCGCGGAACGGGCGTATGCCAGCTTGTCGTGGACCCGCTCCCAGGTCCACAGATCCAAATACTGGTACGCCGCGCGGGCGACGGCCGGCCGCAGCAGACCCGCGTTCGTCACCTGCTTGCCGTCGCCGACCCAGTCCGCCAGCGCCACGCACGCCGAGACGAAACCGGAGGTCCGAGCGTCGCGTCCCGATGCCTCCACATCCCCGCGCGGGATCATCTCCGGCGACGGATGCGGCAGGCTGTCATTGACCATCATGGTGATCTCGGCCGCCCGCAGGCCCTTCGACGAGGCGTCGGGCATCAGCCTGCGCCGCTCGACCTCCGGAAGGTTGTTCCACGATTCCATGATCAGGTTCAGGCGGGCCTGGACATCCTCGATGGACGCGGCCGGAGCATCCAGGTCGACCCCGATCGATCGGCCGTAGCCAGCAAGCACCCGAGCCTGGGAGTGATTCGCTGGGTCGTTGAAAGCAGCGGCCATCTTCGGCAGCGCACGCCGCGCCTCCTTCCGTAGCTCGGCGGGCGTGGCCGAGTTGCTCCGCATCCGCCCGGTCGCCCGTAGAAACCCCCAGAACGTGTCCAGGACAGTGGCCAGCCGGTCCATGTCGGGGAGTTCCCGACCGTACGCCGGCACGGTGACCAGGAGCAGTCGCTCGGCACTGCGCGGCGGCCAATAGGACGGCGCGTAGCCGTCGTGATCCTCGCGAAGCTCCAAGATCCTGGTCAGCAGCTCAGCGTCCAACGGGCGGCGACGGTGTGCCGCCCACGCCGCAGCGGTATCGATTAATTCCTCGACCACCCGAGCACCGTACCCCCGTCGTTCTGCGTGCGTCCCGCACGGCGGACGGCTTGCGACCTACCTGGTCCGCGCAGCGCCAGGGGCCGGAGATGCTGGTTGTCCTCACCGCAGGGGTGGAGTTGGCGTACCGAAGACAGTTCCCAATGGCAGGGCGATCGGGTCGGTCTGATCGGATCCACTAGCGTTTGGTGCGCGCTTCACCGAGGTCAGAAGGGACCGGAAGGTCGAGATGAGCACACGGGCAGCTGCGGACGTCGTTGCCGCCGAACTGGTGGCTGCCCGAACTGAGGGGCGGAGCCTGACCCGGTTCCCGGGGGTCGCACCGGCGAGTATGGCCGAGGCCTATCAGATCCAGGAGTTGGCGATGTCGCGATGGCAGGACTCGCTGGTTGGTTGGAAGATCGGCTACATCTCCGCGGACCGGCGCACCGCCGGGGAGCCGGACCGCCTTGTCGGTCCCATCTGGCGTGAACAGTGTCACCGCAGCCAGGATCAGCCCTCGCCCGTCGAGGTCGACATCTTCGCATCCGGGTTCGCCGCCGTGGAAGCGGAGCTCGTCATTCGGCTCGAGCAGAATCTGCCCGCTCACGACACCGGCTGGACGGCCGACGATGCGGCTGACCTGGAGCAGCAGCTGCTGGTCGGCATCGAGGTGGCCAGCAGTCCGATCCCTGACATCAACGCACTCGGCCCGACAGTGATCGCCGCCGACTTCGGAAACAACAACGGCCTGGTACTGGGCTCGATCCTTGCCGACCCGCCGGGTGGAGCTCCGGTCCAGCTTGCCTGCTACGTCGAGGGTCAACTCGTGGGCGAAGGATCCGCCGAGAGTCTGCCAGGAGGAATTCATCATGCTTTCGCAACCGCCCTGAATATCCTCGCCAGCCGGGGTCAACCGGTCCGAGCGGGCATGGTCTTCGCGACTGGCGCCATTACCGGGATCCATCAGATCGGGCCGGGTCAGCGGTGTCGCGTCGTCGTCCAGGGGGGACGTTCGGTCGAGCTCCGGACCGCCCGTGCCCGCACGATGCCCCGCAGCTAGCCGTGCCCTCCGGAAGACGTCTCGATGCCGTCCTCCTGCGGCGCCACTCCCTTGCCCGTAGGACCGACGGCTTGTGGCGGGCATGACCGACTTCGCTGTCTGGCCGGTACACCGGCGCATCAGCAGGTTCACCCGTTGGGGAGCCCAGGCACTCGTCGTCGGGTCGCGCTGACCTGACGCGGGCGGCTTCCCGCGTCGAGGCTATGGCACGCACCTACGCGGCAGCGGCGTGTCGTCGAGAAGGCGGACGATCCCACAGGTCTTGACCATCCTCGCCGATGCGTATGAGGTTGCGAAGTGGGCGCATCGATCGAGTGCAAGCGGCTCGCACGCGAAGAACTGGGCGGCGTCGCCGAGATCAACCGCGAGGAGCGGATCGACCTTATATACGCACAGCACGGAATCGAACTCCACGAGCGGCCCGGAAACTGGAGCTCAGCCGCCTGGGACCCGCACGGTTCCGACGAGCACTCCGTCGAGGCGCAGCGGCAAGCCCTCGAGCACTACGTCGACGCGGGCGGGATTGCACTCGGGGCCTTCTCGAATGGGCGGTTGGTCGGGATCGGAGTGGTCGTGCCCCACCTGCGTCCCGAGATCGCGCAGCTCGCGTTCCTCCACGTCGACGCAGCGTTCCGCGCAACGGGCATCGGTCGACTCCTGTCCGACGAGCTGGACCTGATCGCCCGCGACGCCGGCGATACCGAGATCGTCGTCAGCGCCACACCGTCGGAGAACACGGTGCGCTTCTACCTGAGACGGGGTTACGAAGTGACGGACCGACCAGTGCCGGAGCTCTACGAGCTCGAGCCCGAAGACGTGCACCTGAGAAAGGCGCTTTGAGCACCGGCGCGTGACCAACCCCGTGAGCGTGTGCTCGGTGTCTCGATCAACGGACCGTTTGCGGTGAGCTGAGTTGACTAGGGTGAAACGGTGGATAGGTGGCAGGCACTGGAGGGCGGCCCGCTGATGATCGTGATCGGTGAGGTCCTGCTCGTCGTCTGCAGCCTGAGCTACCTCGTCTGGTGGACGATCACGTTCAGACCGTCGGTGCGGACTCCACCCGGCGGCGGGCTCTTCCTCGCGGGAGCGGTGCTCGGCGGCCTTGGCGGCCTGGTTCTGCTGGCCGTCGGCATCGCGGCCCTTCTCCCGAAAGCGTCCTGGCCGGCGTTGGGGGCGACGATCGTCGGCGGAGTGTTGGTCGGTGCGCTGTTGCTTTACGTCACCTCTAGCGTCGCCCACCGGCCCGTCACCACCGAGCTCCCGCTGATCATTGTCTGGGCCACCGTGCAACTCGCTGCCGGCATCACGTTGCGGACGGCCGGGGTGCTGGAGGCGCCGGCGGCGTCCGCCTGGATCGTCGCGACAGCGATCGCGACGCTGGTCGGGCTGGCCTGCTACCTAATTTTCTATCGGCTCGATCCAATCCCCGCGTACTGGATCGGCATGGTGCCCCTCGCCGTCGACGGCGTGGTGGCGGCGATCTTGGCCGCAATCGTGACGCTGACGCGAGTCCCGTGAGTGACCGCCTGTCGGTCGGCTTGCGCAGATCTGGTGCAGTCCCCCTTCTTTCGGGGGTGCTCTGACAGTCTGGGTGCGTGGCTGACCGGGGCCTGGTGGCGGATCTCCTGGGTGCGTGGCTGACCGGGACCTGGTGGCGGATCTCCTGGTCGCCGGCCGTCGCGGCCGGGCGGTCTGTTTGGCCATCTCTGGGCTGCGGCCACTCAACTTCCTGACGTCGCTGGGAGCCGGCGGCAAGGACGCGAAGGCCGACGACGACGAGGTCGGGTGGCTGTCCGACGATGACATCAGCTACGATCACGCCGCTAGCGAAGCGTTCACGGAGGCCCTTGCCGCCGTTTTCATGGACGACCTTCCGCTTGACGACGGATCTCTGACGGACGCTGTCGAAGGAGCCGTCGGCGACGCGATGTATTGGCAGGAACCGGGCTCCGATGACCGTCTGCTGGCCGATCCCCGAGTTTGTTGAGGCGTTGCGGGCCGATCGCTGAAGCTCTTGCTGATTCACCAGCGACCGAGTGGTGGTCGGAGCCCCTGGATCCCCACGACCAGTACTTCGTCAGCTGGCTGTTCGACCAGAAGCAGAGCCGAGCCGAACCCCCGATGCTGACCGGTGCAGCCAAGGCTCGCACCCAGTGGCGTCTCGACGCCCAGCAGGAGGAACGCGACGCCGCCGCCGAACGTCCTGCAGACCCCGCAGCGTTGTACGGCGGAAGCTGGTGGTCCACACCGGTGTTCTCCGGCCTCATCACGACCACCCCTCGGCTGCCCGACGGCACGCCTGCACAACTGGGGTTCGTCGAGGACCCCGAAGGGATGCGCAGAGCCCGAGTCGCCCAGCTGCAACCAGCCACAGATGCCCGAGTCCTCGAGATCAACGAACCAGCGGATCTGGTGGACCTCGTGGCCCGATACCCGCTTCCCATGGACGCCGCCCGACGGCACGACTGGTACCGAGTCACCGGGAGCCGTGGACCTTGGGTGATTCCTGATTGGGCCGCCCTCGGCGAGCATTACGACGCCGTCCACCTGACAGTCCTGGGCTACCTCGCGACGGCCGGCCGGGCGCTGCCCGTCGGAGACCACTTCACCATGCTGAGTGGCTGGGAACCCAGCGAAACCTGGTGGCTCAACGACGTCCTCACCCAAGCCACCGAACCGGCCACCTGGAAACAACGAAAGTCCAGAGGCTGGAAGCCCATTGCCTGACCTCGGCTCCAACTGGTGTAGGTCTGATCAGCGCACATGCGTGAGGTGCTCGGAATGTGTCGTTGGACGGTCCTCTACGGCGACTATTCCGTCTCGCAAGTCCGACGATTCGGTACAAAATCGAGTCGATTGAGGCCAGCTGGGTTCCCCGTCCCCGCTCAAGAGGGTCAAGAACTCGTCGCCTGGTGCCTCACCCGGGATCATCGTCAAACCTCGTGATTCTAGTCGTGCTGATCGGCCGCGGGGACCCGTCGAATCCTGTTTGAGCAGATGCGCCAACAGCGCTTGCACCGCTGGTGACCAGAGTCCCGCCGGCCGAAAACCGTCGGTGTACGCGGCCACGATGGGCGACGAGCGGCCAGGCAAAATGCCTGTGTGGCCAGCGGCGAGCACGCCAGTTACGGGTATGAGCTCACGCCGGAGTTGCGAACGGCGTTGCTGACACCTGCATCGACCGAGGCGGTCGGTTGGGTCGAGCGAGTGGTCGGTGCACCGGTCGTCAGCCAGCGGGCCTTGATGGGCGGTACGTCCTCGGCGGTGCACTTGCTCGAAACGGCAGCCGCTTCCCCGCGAGACCGCGTCGTGCTGCGGCGCTACGTGCTCGACTGGGTACTCGAGGAGCCTGAGATTCCGGGTAATGAGGCGCTGGCCCTCCGCCTCATTGGTGACGGCGCCGTCGGTGTTCCGGCGCCGCAGCTTCTGGCTAGTGATCCCTCCGGCATCGAGGTCGGTGTTCCGATGACGTTGATGACGGCGCTGCCGGGGGAGCCGCTGTGGCATCCGATCGACCGCACCGGCTGGCTTCGGGCGATGGCTGAGCTCGCAGTCCAGATTCACTCGGCCCCGATGTCCACGGAGCTGTCGGACTGGTTTCCGTACGAGCCGGGGGCGCGTACCGCGCCGGCGTGGAGCCGGCACCCGAAGGCTTGGCTGACGGCTTACGAGCTATGGGACGGGCCGATCCCGGCGAGTGAACGGGTGTTCCTGCATCGCGACTTTCACCCGGGCAACATCTTATGGACCGACACGGTGCTCACCGGGGTTGTCGACTGGGTGTCCAGTTGCGCCGGACCGCCCGAGGAAGACATCGGGCACTGTCGAGCCAATCTGGCGATTCGCCTCGGTCAAGACTGGGCTGACGAGTTCTTGGCCATCTGGCAAGACCTCACCGGCAAGCGGGAATACCACCCCTACTGGGACCTGACGAACGTGGTCTCATTCGACCACCAGCGGGTCGAGCCGCGCCTGGACGCGTTCGTGGCTTCCGCCGCCGCGCGGCTCTGACACACCAGCGTTGCCCAGTCCAGGACTCTGCGCGACGGTGCGGGACGCGGGCGGCCACATCGGAAGACAACGACGTCGAAGAGCTTCGTTGAGGACACCTGAGCCTGCACCGAACACGCACAGGCCGGTAGCAAGTACCCGCTAGCGGGTCGGCTATTGGCGCGCTTTGCTTAGAAGCGGTAGCGGAGCAGCCGCATGCCGTCGCGCATGGATGGGATCTTGTTCAGTAGTCGGAAGAGGGCGCGGTATCCGCGGTAGGGGATCCGTTTGCAGTCCGCGGTCCAGGGGACGACGTTGATGAGGGTGAGTCGGGGATTCCAGCGCTCGATCTCGTGCGGATCGCCGAGACTCCATTGAAAAAGCTTGGTCATGCGGGCGGTCAGTCCGGCAACGGCGTCGAAGCCTAGCTCTCCACCGGGCAGCCGATCGGTGAGCCGGACGAACAGCTGCCGGACGTCGGCTGCGGTGAGGTAGGGCATCACGCCCTCGGCGACCATGAGAGTGGGCCGGTCGACTGGGATCTCGTCTAGCCAGCCGGGGTCGGTGGCCGAGTAGGCGAGCAGCCGGTAGCCGGCGCGTTCTGGGTACAGGCGCCGGCGGAGCGCGATGACGTCGGGGAAGTCGAGGTCGAACCACCGGACTGTCTCCGGAACGTCGAGCCGGAAGGCGCGGCTATCGAGCCCGCACCCAAGGTGCAGCACGGACGCGTCGGGGTTGCGGGCGAGGAACTCCCGGGCCCAGTCGTCCAACCGCCGTGCCCGCAGGAGCGGCGGGAACCGACCAGCGGCTCCCAGCTTCGCCGTCAAGAGGCCCTTGCGGTTTTCGGCTGCAATCCGGTCGAGGACGTCGGCTGCCCAGGTATCGCCGACGATCGGAGCCTTCGAACGCTGATCGAGGGCCCGGTAGTACAGCGTGTACAGCAGGGTCTTCTGGACCCCACTGAGTTGGCTGTTCTTAGTCATCGGCCGACCTGGTTGGGAGCCGCGGGCTGTCACGAGTAACGGGTGTGTCCACGCCCTCACATAACACCATCCTGGAGGGCCCTGTCCCGACTGGCAGCGCGTGCGGCCGAGGACACGAGCCGGACACGAGACAGCGGTCGGGCTTCGGATCAGATGAGCGCTTCGCCCCGGCCTCGCCTGCCTTTACCCCACTCGCCCACAGATCACCGCAATACGGTCTTAGCGTGCTCCGCACGAGGGTCGCTCAGCTGCTCCGCAGGAGGGTAGCTTTTCGCGACTCGAAGTCCGCGCCGGCTGCCGCCGCGGGCTGATCTTGGCCGCGCCTGCGATCGCGGGCCTATGGACACGCCTACAAATTGCCCCGCATTTGGCCGATGGAGTGGAATGGCTCCCGAAGCCGAGTGGCAGCGGGGGGGGAGGCGTCATGCGCAGATTCGTTTCTGCCGTGGGGATCGCCGTCGCTGGGATCGCGATCGCGACCGTTTGCCCGGCTGTACTGCTTTGTCGCCGACGCCGGCCGAAACGCCGGAGCCCTCGACTCGATCGGCCTCGGCTGGTCCGTCCGCGGATTCGGCAAAGGTTAGTCAGGCCGAGCTCAACGTCGTGGTCAAGCCGCACGAGCCCGGCTGCACCGCCGCGGTGGGGCGCTCGGGGCAGGTGGTGTGGTCAGGGGCTGCCGGGCTCGCAGACTTGGACCGTGGCACGCCGCTGACCAAGGATTCGGTCGTTCGGATCGCCTCGGTGATCAAGCAGTTCACCGCGACCGCGCTGCTGCTGTTGCAGCAGCAAGGCACGTTGTCCGTGGACGACCGACTGTCGAAACACGTCGACGACCTGCCCAGGTGGGCTGACCAGGTCACGCTTGCCCAGCTAATGCACATGACCAGTGGTATCCCCGAAGTCCGCGAGGTCATGGACAAGCTGCCGGTCGGTAAACAGGACCGGATCTCGCGTGCCGAGGTCCGAGAGGTCATCGTCGGCATGAAGCGGCTCGACTTTCCACCTGGCACCCGCTGGACGTATTCGAACTCCAATTACGTCCCGCTGGCCGACGTTGTCGAGCGCCGCTCGGGTCGGACCTTCGACGCATTCCTGCAGCAGACGATCTTCGGCCCGGCCCGGCTGGCCTTCCGGGGCGAGACCAGCCGCCGGGACAGGCGGGACACCCTTTCGTACTCCTACAACGCCGTGAATGAACCGAAGCTCGTCGAGCTAGGCGTCGACGCGACCGGTGCCGGTGCGTTGCGGACTACCCCCAGTGAGCTCGTGCGTTGGGCGGACAACTACCGCACCTTCGCGATCGGCGGTGACTTCTTGAGGCAGGCGCAGTTCGCGGGGGCGGCGTCGACCACGCTCGGACAGTCCAATCCGTCGGAGTCGGAGGTGTACGGCGCCGGCATCGTCCGGCTGGCCGATGGGCGGCTCGTCCACGACGGCGGGTACGCCGGGTTCCGGACCTACTTCACGATTTCGCCCGACCGGAGCACAACCGTCGCCGTCACCTGCAACCTGTCCGACATCAACATCGACGGGTTGGGACAGGCGCTCGAAGCCTCTGGTTCTGAGCTCATTAGATGTATGTCCCGCTGGTCGGTCGTCCTACGGCGACCGCGCGTCTCGCAGCACCGACGCCGGCCGAGCTCGTCAGATCGGGACACGACACCGCTGCAGGCCTCGCATCAGCCTCGAAACCGGAGTCAGGGCCATCTGATCTCAGTGGATGCGGGCCCTCAAGGCATAGCCGGCAAGGGTCGACCCCACTCGAGCGCGCGGAAGGATATTTCAAACACCGGGAGCAGCTGCCGTGAGGGAACCGACGAGATAGTGAGAATCGGCGGGCTTGCCCGACTTGTCGTCCACCTGGTCAGCGGCCCATCGGCGACGAAAGATGACACGGCGGTCTGCGGGCCCTACTGGAGCACGGCTCCGGGGCCGCGGCAGCGGCGGCGGTTGTGCTGATGTTCGGAGCCGGCTACGTCAGCGTCTGGGTGGCCATCGCCAGTCTCTATGAGCGCAAGTACCGGAAGTTGCCGGAGGAGATCGTCCAGACTCTGACCTCTGTTCTGATGGCTCTCGAGGAGGAGAGCGCCTGGCGCTCCGTTTCTCGCGGACTTATTGTCGAAGACCTCGAGCATGTGGCACGAATGCTCAATCGTTATCTGACGCGCGGATTGCCACCCCTGAAACACCCGTCGGCGGCCCGCGCGGACGCCGAGCAGCGTCGTGAGATGGCCGCCAGCGTTCGGGAGCTCGAAGTACAGGTGGCGCACTCAAGTTCCGCGGTCCGCTCGGACGTTCGAACGTCGGTGGCGGAACGACTGAGAGCAGCGGCCGATGGGGCTTGGGACAAGTTCCCGCGAAAGACTGCAGATACGGCCTCGACCGTGCCCTTGATCTCGCGGATTGTCGCTCTCCTTCGCGGGTTGGCGGCAGCCCTGCTTCCTCTGGCATTGGTCGTCATCGTGCCGCAGGTGCCGCGGGCGCGAGACCCGAACCTGGTGATCGACGGAGGTCTACTCGGTACCTTCTTCTCTTTCGCCATTGCCTGGCTGGGCCTTTGGGACCTCACGTGGCTGGACCCGCGCTCCCGTGATTTGCTGGGCAAGACCTCGAACCTCCCAAAGGTGCCCTGGCCTGGTAGCCCGTCTGCTCCTGATCGCTAGTGAAACGGCGCCGAGCCCCCTTCCGCACGTCGTACCCTCCGAGCATGGGCGTCTCCGCGGAGGACAGCCGCTCGATACGCGACGTTGAGGAGTTGGATCGTGCCGCAATGACCTGACTCACGGCGGCGCCGCCAATGCCTAGGCGGAGAGCACCATCGGAGTTCGTCAACACACAAGCTCGGATCTGTGCCAGGGCCGTTCTCGAATCCCTCCTGAACGGCAGATCGGTCGGGCGAACTTTCGACCAGTATCGCGGCGACTCGAACGTTGGCGGGAGACGATCCTGGAAGCCGACGGCCTAGCCGATGTTCTCTTCGATCAGACCAGCGAGGACTAACGGATCGATGACGCTCGATCTCACACTTCACTCCGCTATGCCGCCATTCCAGCTGACCGAACTACAGCAAGTCACGATGATGCCGATTGGCCGAAGTGGAAGTCGGGTCTCGACGTTCAATTGTGGAGTCGCGCCGGCCGTGCCGCACAGCGGTCCTCAATCGGAGCGGTGCCTGGCTCACAAGAGAGCAGCACGTACCCGATGCAGCAGTGTCGGCCAGGGTCGCGCGGTCAAGGTAGGTACACCGACTCGTTCGCACTCCAGCCGTAGCGCCTCACCGAGCAACCAGCTGACGTGCGCTCTGACGGTCATGTCGCCGCCGGTTTGCTCGCGCAGGCTGAGGTTGGCGGAGATCTGCTCCTCCTCGGGCTCGAAAAGGAAGACCCCACGCACCCGGCCAGCGGCCGGGATGATGCCGAACCGGTCCTGAGTCACCAATCGCGGCAGCAGATAGTCGCCCTCAAGAACAATCGGCAGGGCGGTGTCGAGGTGGTTCGCCACGACCGCTTCGGCCGCCGGATGCAGCTGTTTGCGAACTGCCTGCGTGAGGTCGACGATCTGCTGCGGCGTCCACGACATGGCCTCTGGATGGGTATCCCAGTAGTGCAGCGTCGGCTGCTGGTCCGGCGTGGTCATCGCCTTGACCGCCTCAACGACATCGTCGAACTCGGTGATACCGACGCCGTAATGGTGGGCCAAGCGGTAGCCGATGCTGGTCTTTCCGGTGCCGGAGCCACCACCAATGAGCAGCACCTCCCATCGACGCTCTTCCATGGGCACCGTCAGCCTTCCTACTTGAGCCGTCACCGGTATGGTGGCGCGCTGGGCAAACCAGGGATCCACACTCGCGACGGCACCAATCATGGAGGTCAAGCGTGTTACCGCTTAACGGTGGTGGAGCGCAGCCTTTTACACAGCCCCTGCCCATCGCCCGGTGCCCGCAAGCGGGTGGTTGTGCGCGGCGTGTGCGACGGCAATCGGCTGTGACCAGGTGCCCGGTTGCCGGTCGCGTTGCGGGATAGCTCCGAGTCTCGAACTGCGTCTCACACGTCGCGCGCCCGAATCCCTCGCCCGGACTACCAGGGAACGACGTGATCTTGATAGTCGCGGAACTGGAGACCTGCCGCTCCGGCGTGCCTTTCGATAGTCGTGACGACCCCGCGCACGCTGTCGTCCACAGTCAACGGTGCACCGTCACCGCCCAGTGCCGTCTGCACCCATCCGGGGTCCATCAAGAGCAGAGTGTGGTCTGCATTCTGCCGGGCGGCGTAGCTCCGCATGAGCTGGTTGAGTGCGGACTTGCTGGCGCGGTAGACCTCGTGCCCACCGCGCGTGTTGAGGCTAATGCTGCCCTGGGTTGAGGTCATCACTCCGATCGTGCCGTGCGGTTTGACGCACTCGCCAAAGACCTCGACGACGTGCATCGGCGCCAGCGCGTTGGTGACCATCACTCGGTTGAAAACTTCCGCGGCCACGTTGCCCACGGGCTCATCGGCGTCAGTTATACCGGCGTTGATGAACAGCAGATCGAGGCTTGCGTCATCCCGTCGGTCGCGGAGTCGCTGGATGCCGCCATCGTCGGTGATGTCCAGCTGCTCGACCCGGATACGCCCGCCAGACGCTTCGGCGAGCGAGTGCAACTCGGTTCGACCGTCGCCCCGCACGGTCCCAGTGACGTCCCAGCCGCGCGCCGCGAACTCGCGCACGAGACCCGCTCCGATGGTGCGGGACGCTCCGACAATGAGTGCCCTTTTCACCGTGACATCGTTCATCGGGTCCAGGGTCCTTTCCATGGTCGCCGAAGGAACCAGTGCGCAATAGCGGCTTCGTGCATCGATGCAAGTAGGGAGGCTCCGTAGCAGTACGCCCGAAGTGCTGATGGTCCTCCCGACCCTTCGGCACGCGCCATTCCAGACCTCATCCTGCCTCACCCACGAGGTCCGCTCTCCGACAGTTCGTATGGTCCGTGTCCGCAGACCGGTCCTCCTACGGCGATCGGCCGCGACTGAGTCGCTCCTGAGACTTGTCGAGAAGGACGGTCCGAACCGGTCCCACAACGGGGACGATGCTCACGGGCAGCCGCAAGTAGGCCCGGCCGGTACTCATGCCCGGCTCCGCTTCAGCACAGCTGCGGATCCGGACTCGACACTTCCAAGCCCTCGGAGCGGGCCGAGGCTGGCAACATTCGGGTCGTCTGCCTCGGCCGTGACCGCGGTGATGCCGCGCTCATGAACGGGATGGAGTGCGTGCGCCAGTAGGGCCCGTGATAACCCCTGTCGTCGGTACGCCGGATCCACGCCGATCAACCCCAGGCGGGCATGGGTGCCGCGTTGTAGCAGGTCAGATCCCGGCTTTCTTGGCCCCGTACTCCGCCTGGGATTGGGTGAACCCTCGTACTTCAACTGGTCGATGAGGCCTGACCGAGAGATGTGGCTGTATTCCAGGTATTCCTTGGCCTTTCCGACAGCCTGCTTCCTCCAGCTCACGTCGAGGTGCTCTACGGCGAACGTGGCGTCCTTCTTAGAGAAGCCCTCGTACTTCAACTGCTTGATCAGGCTCTTCTTGGAGAAGTGGCTGTAGTCGAGGTAGTCCTCGGCCTTCCCGACGGCCTGCTCCTACGACGCGGTCATGGCCGGCTTGGTCTCGGTCGGCTCCGGCACGGGCTCGGCCTCGGGCTCGGGTGCCTGAGCCGCCTCCCGGGCCCGCCGCTCGGCACCCGCCGCGACCTTCCATGCATCGTCCTCGGGGAGGTTCTTCATCAAGTGGATGACGACCAACTCACCGTAGATCTCGGCGTCGGACTCGGAGAAGTTCTCCTTGAGGATTTTCACCACGTCCTTCCACGAGCCACCGCGCCCGTGAGCTGCGATCATCGAGTCGGCGAGGCTGACCAGGTCGGCGTCCTCCTCGTCCATCCCAAGGTCTTTGGTCTCGTCGTAGATGGCATCGAGGAATGCCTTCTTGTCGCTCTCGGAGTAGGACGCGGTCGCGGTCGTCGGGCTTTGCGATGCCGGCTCCGACGCGGAAGCGGTCGGAGTAGCGCTATCGAGAAGGTCGGGCTCGCTGGAGCTGCAGCGACGTCCTGCTCGCTGGCTGTGGCGCTGCTCGCGCCGAGCACCAGAGCAGTAGGGGATAGCGACGGCGACGAGCGAGCGCATGATCATATTGTGGCTCCCGTGAGACCAGCTCCCTGTCGAATGTCGGAGCGGACCGAGCCCGTCCCCAGTTTGGAGCGAGTTTCGGAGAAATCGGTTCCAAGACCAACCGCGGATCACAAAGCCAGCGCCGGCCGGCGCCGGCCCTCGGCCGCGGACCGCGCGGATCGGCCACGATGGTCATCGAGCAAGCTCGGGTGAATGGGTTGACAGTGTTGTCACACAGGGCTGTGCTCGGAGAAGCCGCTGAGGGATCCTCGGGCGGCCTCGTGCGGTCAACAGTGTGCGGCGTGCATGGTGGCGCTGGTGAGGCGGAAGCGACGGGTCAGTGCCTAGGGCTGGCGCCGCTGACCTGTTACCCGCAGCAGCTGTCCTCCTGGTCCGTATTCCAGCAACTCGCGGCCGCCGGGAAACTCGCGAGCGACCACCTCGACGACGGGGACGAGTTGATCGTTCTCGTCGGCCGCGAATCGCAGGTCTTCGGGCACTTCGTCGATCGGCATCTCGTTCACCAACTCGCCGGCGTCGTTGAGGTATCGGATCGTCCCGGGATGCTGCGGTGGCGGGTCGGTCATGGCACTCCTAGGTGAGCTTCATGGTGTCGAGGATCTTCATCCGAGCCGGGAACAGCATGCGGATTTCCCGCTCACGCTTCTTGCCCTTGACCATTCGAGCAAGCAACACCATCTCCGAAAAGTCCTCCGAGGGCGACTTCTTGGCGTAATCGGACGGGTGGAGTTGGTCGGCGGCCATAGCGTCGCGCCATGGCTTCCACTTCGGTCCCTGATGGTTACTGCCGAAGGTCTTGTTCCCGATGATGTGGCCGGTCTCGTGAATGAACGAGCCCATCATCCAGACGTCGCCCGACAGCGCAGTGCCGGAGGGGTAAAGATTCACGATTCCGGCGGCGCCGGCGGTCATGTACGACTGGAAGGTCGGGTCGCCGTAGGCCTTCTTCCAGTGCGCGTCGTCTCGGTTGAACGCCGGCTCGATCTCGACCCGCTTGATCTCCTTGGCGTTCGGCGGCGGAACAACGCTGAGGCCCTTCTCCACATCGGCGAACGTGTGGTAGTTGAGAGTCGCTTTCAGTGCCGCCGCCTTCGGCCGGAACACTGGGATCGTCACCTTGTCCGGGTCGGTTACCGCGCCGATGGTGACGTCGACCTTCTCCGCCGGCGTATGGCCAGGCTTGCTCCGGAACGACCGCGGGCCCGCGTCGACAACGGGAGTGGAGCTCACCGGCCGGTGGGCAAACGGATCGAGGCCGGTCTTGTCGTCGAGCTGCTTCAGCGACGATTCGGCCTTGAGGAAATTGCGGAATGTCTGCGGTTTGGTGCGGTCGAACTTCGGCCCGGCTATCGCGGTGGCCAGGCGAAGCCCGGCGCGACGAGAGATGAGGTTCGCCCCGCCCACGTAAACCAGAAAGCGGCTCTGCTCCGAGCTCGAAAGCTGCTGGAAGCCAGGTGACGCCTTGACAGTCTGCAGCGTCGGGTACCGGCTGTCGTAGGCGAGCAGGATGGCGTCACGGTCGGCCTTCGGAAGGGACGCGAGCTGAGTCTCGGCCGCGAACAGCTCCCAATCCAACACGGCCATGTCCTGGTCGTTCTCCACCGCATCGCAGATCACCTTGACCCTCAGCTCCAACAGGCTGCCGGCCGTCACCTTCTCCTTCAGCACCGCAAACTCCTGCGGGAAGCTGTCATGCAGGCTGTGAATCGTCGCATACATCGTCGGAATGTCCTGACTCTTCAGCGCACCGAACACGCCTGCCATATCGGGCGGCTTCGCGGACAGGCGGACGACGAGATCCGCGACCGTGCCGGCCGGTGCCGCTTTCTTGTTTGCCTTCTCAACGTCGAGCTCGTCGGGCGTTGCGGACGGGGTCTTCTTCTTCGCGGGGTCAAACCGCTGTGGCTCGTCCAGACCCGGGTCCGGACCAGAACCAGAGAGGAGATCATCGAGTCGGTGGATGCTGCGCGGACCGACGTCGGCGAACTGCGCAAAGCCAAGCGATTCATCACGCTTGAAAGCCTGCACCGCGCGGCGCGTGCTCCCGCCGTAGATACCGTCGACGCCGTTTCGGGCCGGACCGCTGACGCCCAGGTTGTACTGCTTGCCCGTGACGGCCGTCACATCGACCAGCGCCTGCTGGACCAGCCGGACCGCCGCCGGATCCGATCCAGCCGAAACACGCGCCTTGTCTCGCGCGGTTGCGTCGAGGAGTGCGTTGCCCTCCCATCGATCCCCGTGGAGCGGGCCGAACTGACCGGCGGTCTCCAGCGACCCCGTGCCGGCCGTCGCGAGCGGCGGGTCGCGCTGCACCGGCAAGGCACCCGCCGCGATCGCGTCCGCGACCGCACGGTTTCCGGCCGCCCGCTGAAGGCTGAACCAGCTCGATGTGGGCAGTGGGTGAGTCGGCCGGCTGTGGCCAGCCGCGCGCTTTGCGTCACCCACCCGGCCAGCCCGTGCGCTTGCTCTGTCGGCGCGCTCGGCCCCCACGGACAGAACGTAGAACAACACACTTTCGCGCCACAAGGGACGATCGGGCAGACATAGGCTAATGCGCGTCGCTCGCCTTCCCGGTTCGGCGGCGGTCCGGTAAGCGGTCCGGTTGCGGCTCCTCTCGCAGTCCCACAGAACCGACGCCTTGCGACACGTCTCAGGAGCAGCCACGGAGGAGGCTTCGTCGGAGACCAAGGCGGTCGCGCCCACGTCTATTGACCGGTTCGGTAGCGTCCGACCATGCAGCAGGCCCGCGCACCGCAGACCCAACCGTTCGGCCCCGAGGCGTTCCAGCCGACAGACCAAACCGTGCTGCGGTGGCTCGGCATGGCCGGTTTCCTGCTGAACTCTCGGGGCACCACGGTGATGATCGACCCGCTGCTCGGCGGATTCGACATGCCGGTGCTGATCGACTTCCCGATCGCCGCGGAGGCGGTGCCCCGGCTGGATGCGGTCCTGGTCACCCACAGCGACAACGACCATTACAGTGTGCCGACGTGCCGTCAGCTGACACCGGTCACCAGCGCGTTCCATTCCACCCGCTACGTCGATGAGTTGATGCATGCCGAAGGCTTTCATTCGACCGGCCACGACATCGGTGACCGCTTCACCGTCAACCAGATCGAGGTCGAGGTGACGCCGGCCGATCATGCCTGGCAGAACGACGTGCCTGGCGCTGCAGACCGGGTCTTCCAACCCGAAGACTGCTGCGGCTTCTGGCTTCAGACGTCGGACGGGGACCTGTGGGCTCCGGGCGACTCCCGACTTATCGACGACCATCATCTGCACATGCCGACGCCGGATGCGATGCTGTTTGACTTCTCCGACAGCGACTGGCACTTCGGCCTCGATGGAGCGGTCGCGATGGCCAACGCCTACCCCGACACCCCGCTGCTGCTGTACCACTGGGGCTGCGTCGACGCCCCTGACTTCGCCCCGTTCAACGCCGACCCCGCCACCTTGCCCGGCCGGGTCGTCAACCCGGAGCGGATCATCGTGCTGGCCCCGGGCGAGCCGTACCAGTTGCGCCGGCTGATCGACTGATCGTCGGCATGGCATGGCCAACCCTGGCCTGCGAAGTGATCGAAGAACCCGAAAGGCTAGGGCTTCGGGCCCGGAAGGAGCTGTGGTGAACCACCGCCTGCTTGGACGCACCGGCGTCTCGGCTAGCCAGATGTGCCTGAGCGCGATGAGTTCGGCGCCTGGGTCAACACCCACCGCGACGACATCGATCTCGACGAAGCCCTCACCATCTTGGCCACGATCCCGAATGGCTTCAGCAACCACGTGGAGACGCGCCTACGCAACCTACGCCAGGCTCAGCAAGGATGGCCCACGATCAACCAAACAGCGCGCCCACGGTGACCCTCAGCAGCCGATACGCAGCAGCCGATCAGGCGTGTGCCGCTCCAGCAACGCCTTTGAACCGGCGGCTGTGGTGGTGATCCCCCGGGCAGCACGGCGGGTACACCGCGACTGGGCACAGCTGTGCGCGGCCACCCCGCACCCCGCCCTGTTCGACACTTCGATGGTCGCACCCCTGCCTGAGCAGACCCGCCGGTACCTGACGCACGCGATCTCGGCCGGGACCCCGCTGTGGCAGTCCGTCGAAGTGGCCATGGTTGGAGAGATCAAGCTGGGTGCGTGGCGGCCCTTTACCGCCAGCCAGGTCGTAGCCCCAGCCCGCGGGTACATCTGGGCGGCCAGCACTCGGCTGTTCGGCGTCCTCGTGATCGGCTACGACCGACTCAGCGGCGGCACGGCGGAGATGCGCTGGCGCCTGCTCGACCTGCTGCCGGTCGTGACCGCCGACGGATCCGACGTCGCGCGTAGCGCCGCCGGGCGCCTCGCGTCGGAGATCGCGCTCATCCCCACCACTTTTCCCGGTGCCACCTGGACCTCCGGCGGCCCCGACACGGCCCTGGCCAGCTGGGGCGCCGGGGAGGACCAACAGCGCGTCGAGCTGCACCTCAGCCCGACCGGTCGGCTGGTCGACCTCCTCATTCAACGCTGGGGCAACCCGGACGGGAAGCCGTTCGGCCGGTACCCGTTCGGGGTCACCGTCGAGGAGGAACGCACCGACGCCGGCGTGACAACGCCCGCCGTATTTCGGGCGGGATGGTGGCGCGGAACCGACCACCAAGACGCCGGCGAGTTCCTCCGCGCCCAGATCACGAATGTGACCTTCCGATGAGCGTGACCTACCAATGAGCGGCCGCACCACCCTGCAGGCCTGGCATGTGCCCAGCTGACACCCCCCACCCGGAAGCCCAGCCAGCCCAGCAACTCGGAGCCGTGCCGGAGCCCGTCCGGGAACGTGGTGTCATGGTGCGGCCATTCCCGCCGAGCCGCCGATTGGTCACCGCGGCGGTACGCGCCGGCCGCCGCATCATGCCCATGCACGGGCTGTTCGACGTCGACATCAGCACAGCCCGGCGCCGGCTTGCCGAGCACGATCCGCCGCTGTCGTTCACCGCCTTCGTCATCGCGTCGCTCGGCCGCGTGGCCGCCATTCACCCCGAGGTGCACGCCTACCGCGACTGGCGCGGACGGCTGGTGCAACACCGCCACGTCGACGTGCAGACGCTGATCGAGGTACCCACCAGCGTCGGCCGGTTCGGGCTGGTCCACATCGTCCGCGACGCCGACATCCGCAGCGTCACCGACATCAGCGACGAGATCGGGGCAGTCAGAGCCGACGCCGACTCCACCAGAAGCGGACACCTCCTCGAAACACTCGCACCCAGCCTCGGCCGCATACCCGGCCTGTACCGGGCGATGTACGCCGCGATGAGCCGATCCCGCCGCGTCCACCTCGCCACAGGCACGGTGCAGGTCACCGCCGTCGGCATGTTCGCTGACGGCGGCGGCTTCGCGATCGCCCCCGCCACCTTGGCGTCACTGTCCCTCGTCGTCGGGGGAATCAGCCGCCGACCACGCGCTGTCGGCGACCACATCGAAGTGCAAGACGTTCTCGACCTGACCCTCACCATCGACCACAACGTCGTCGACGGCGGCCCCGCCACCCGCTTCGCCGCCGACCTCCGCCACCTGCTGCACACCGCTGCAATACTCCCTCAACAAGCGGACTCACCCCGAGAACAGACTGGGAGCTGAAGCCGAGCACCTTCCCCGGTGTTGCCGAAGCTTCGTTCTCATTTGACGGTCCTCCGGGGCGAGATCGGCGAGCCATTGGCGAACAGCTGAGGGCTGCATGGCCGGATCAGCGACCATCTGTGGGATCAACCGGCGGCCGGTTCAGCTGCACGCACGGCAGCCGGACTAACATGCGCCGGCGCCGACCGCCCACGGCTCCGGGATCTTGCCGAACCGGAAGGTGCCGACCCCTCCTCGGTCAGCAGGTGCAGACCACCGATGGCCAACAGCTCCGACCCGACTGGTAGAACTCGTCGATTTCGTCGATCTCGAACGTGCAGGTGGTCTCCCGCGCGTGGCGGAAGACCATACCATCCGGGGGCGTGCGGAACATCACGCCGTCGCCCACCTGGATGTCGTTAACCGACACGTCGGGTTTGTCTGTCGACGGAGGTGCATCGGACCCGTCGATACCCGTACAGGTGCTTTCATCCGGGGTCGTCCGCGCTGGGGGCCGGCGCGTGACCCTGTTCGACGGTGTCCCCGGAGATGGTGCGGCCAGCGCCAGTCGCATGGGTGATCTCGACTTTGCGGGGCTGGCTCCGGGGTGACGCGGGAATGGTCACGTGCAGCACACCGTCTGTGTAGGTGGCGGTGAGATTCTCCGAGTCCACGCCCTCGCCGAGGGAGAGTTGCCGGGCGAACGACCCCTGGGATCGCTCAGCAACAATGACCTGCCGGCCTTCGCGGTAGGCGGGATTGCGCTCGGCTTGGATCGTCAGGGCGCCGGAATCAACGGTCACTTCGATGCTGGCAGGGTCGACGCCGGGCAAGTCGAGGTCGACATGGTAGCTGCCGTCATCGTCACGGTAGACGTCCAGCGGCATCCCCAGGGGTGCCCGCGTACCGCTCGCCGCGATCGACATCAGCCGGTCGAGCTCCCGGGCAGGGTCACGGAAGGGCTCGTAAAACCTGAACACGGACATCGCTGCACTCCCTCACGTCGGGTGTCGGATCGAGGCCCGCGTACCGCCTCGGGCGACGCTGTTCTCTCAACACAGGGTAGTCCTCCCGCGGCTCCCCCTCGATGCTCAATCGTGTTGTTAGGAGACGTCGCCGTCCGGCAGCCTCACGGGTGCGCTCCGGGGAGTCGGGTCGTGTCAGTCTCAGAGCGCTGGCATGAGGTGGATGTAGGTCTTGACTTCCCCGTGAGACCGCGTTCGTCGTTAACCTCAGACCACAACAGCCGGCCGGTGATCAGGCCCATGTTCACCTGCGCCCACACGTCGCGGTCGTCCAGGTCGTCCGACTCGGCCGACCACTCGTGCCAGGGCCGGCGGGCCGCGGAGCCGTCCAAGGCGCTTGGCCCGGATACGGGAGAAGACCTCGCCGTTGACCTTTGGGACCCGGCGGGGTCCCGGTGTAGATCTTCTGCTGATCGCCCAACGGGGCGGCCGACGTCGCTGACCCCAGCGCCTCAAGGTCCTCATCGGACATGGCCTGCGCCTCATCGCAGACAACCACGACGTTCGTGAAACCTCGGGCCGGATCCCACAGACCGAGCCACACCGACCATTCCGGCGAAGGCGCCCACGCAGTTCGGTCGTGCGTTGAGTCTTGCGGAGCGCACGCCCGGTCCGCAGGTATTTGACCAGCTCCCCCGCAGGCCACCGCGTCTTGAACATGGAGGCTGCGGTAGATGGTCTCGTGACTCAATCGCATGTTCGCGTCGTCGGGGAACTGCAGCTTGCCAAACCCACTATTGCGGGTTTCGCGTAGCAAAAGGTGAAGGTTTCCATGATCATTCCTGTTCGGTGAGCCAGGCCCGGATGTTCGAGCCCGATCGGTCTCCCCGACTTGCTCGGCGTAACTCTCGGCCTGTTCCTGGCGGCGTAGGTCGAGTTCAACGGCCGCCACGGTGCAGCAGCGACCGCACACCCTCGGACCGTAGCTGACCGGCGGCTTGTGACGTGCTTGTCCTGTCCTGCTCGGGCACTGCGACGACCTGCATTGTTAGCGATTCGGCGAGCCTCCTTGCGGTCAGCCCCTGGAGGTCGGCGGAGTCCGAACGGTTCGCCCGGTACCCAGATGGTGCCGTCCGGGGTCTCGATCCAGAACCCGCAAGGTGGCCGTCACTCTCCTTCTCCCACTCGTCGCGCCAGGCGCGACGGCCGCCCCGCTCCTCACACCGAGTCCCGCCCGATGAGCTGACACTCGATGACGGTGACAAGGGGAATCTCCTCACCCGCCAACGCCGCGACAAGCAGGGCGACCGACCGCGCACCCATCTCCTCGAAGGGCAAGGCAACGGTGGTGAGCGCCGGACGCAGCTGCGCGGAGATGATCAACTGGTTGTCGAAGCCGACGACGGCGACGTGGCCGGGAATGGAGAGGCCGCGTTCCCTAATCGCGTCGTACGCCCCCATCGCCATCCGGTCGGTGCAGCAGAAGATGGCCGTGGGGCGCTGCGGCAGGTCCAGCAGCTTCGCCGCCGATTCGTAGCCGCCGACCGAGGTCGCGGACGCGTGCGTGATTAACGCGGGATCGGGCACGATGCCCGCCTCGTCGAGGGCCTGCATGTAGCCGACCAGCCTGCCCTGCGCCGCCGCCGTGTGAGCCTCCAGGTTGACCAAGCCGATCCGCCGGTGCCCGGCGTCCAGCAACCGTCGGGTGGCGACGTAGCCGCCGCCTTCCTCGTCCGGGAGCACCGCCGGCAGCCGCTGGTCCGCGTCGAAGCAGTGCAGCAGCACGGTCGGAAGCTCGGACACGGCTTCCGGCACGGTCACTGCTTGATGCGCGCCGGATGCGAAGATCAGCCCCTCCACCCGCTGTTCCAGCAGTCGCTCCACCGCCAGCGCTTCCATCTCGGGACGCCCCTCGCTGGCCGCGATCATCAAAAACATCCCGGCGTTCCACGCCCGGTCCTGCGCACCCCGGACCGCCTCCGGTCCAAACGAGCTGGTCACGATCTCGGTCACCATCCCCAGCAGGCCGGAGCGGCGCGCGGCGAGCGCTCGCGCCCCGGCATTCGGCCGATAGCCGAGGTCACGGGCAGCCTGGATGATCCGCTGTCGGGTTTCGGCGGACACCCTGCTATCGCGAGGGTTGTTCAGCGCGAACGACACCGCCGCGCGAGACACCCCGACATGGCGGGCGATGTCCTCCATCCGCGCGCCTCGATCAGGCCGCTTCTCCACCACACCTCCCCAACTGCAGGCAACCAGCTTGCCATATCTGATTACGCGCGTTATCTTGCCTCTGATTACGCGCGTTATCTTCTCGTTCAGGCGCGTTTGACGATCCGCTGCTCAGGATGGCCACGATGCATGTACAGACTCCGGGGCCGAGGAGGGCCGACTGTCGTGAAGGGTCGTGTCGAGGGTGCGATTCGCGCCGATCATCGTCGCATTGTTGGCTGTCGTCCCGCTGCTGGTCAGTTCGGGTGCGACGACCGCCGGTGATCCCCAATCGCTCGACCTATCACTACACGGCCGCGACGAACCTCGTGAACGATGCGATTGGCCGCCTTGTCTACCACGCCGGTAACCATCACATGTACTACCAAGTCAACCCGTACGGCACGACCGCGGGCAAAGGTTCTTGGGACCCTGCGACCTCCACCGGTCCACCGGCGGGGCCATGAGCACCCACAACGGCGGTGCGCGATCTGCAGATCGTTCGTGGCGGAACGCCCTGGACTACATCGCGGTCGACGGACGATGTATTTCGGCACTAGAAGTATCTGACTTCTGTTCTGTGCTCTACCTCGCTGAGAGAGTCCACGTCGTGGGCGCGGGAGGAAGCAAACTCGCCGCAACTAGGTTGGCCACGCAGCTGACTACGCTCAATTTCCCCGTGCAGGTCGACAGACTCGGGACTGTCGAGGCCACCGACACGGTGGTTGCGATCTGCGGGCCAGCCTTCCGCTACCGGCAGTCCGTGGCTGAAGTGATGCCTCGGCCGGCGGCCGACACAGGAGCCGTCCTGCTCGCCATCGCCGCCGATGAGTGCTCATCTTGGCTGAGGCTCGCGGATGCCGTCATTACGATCCCTCTGCCCCGACCGCGGGGACGGATGGAGGACGACCAGCCGGCCTGTGTGCTTTTCGAGCTCCTTGTCTCGCTCACCGTGGACGTCATCGGGTGGGATCTGGCCGGACGGATCAGCAGCAAGGTCTACCCGATTGCGGCCCACCAGCTGCTGGCAGCCGTCGATAATGCCGACATCGCTGCGTCACAAAGCCCCCGACAGAGCTGTCATCGCCAACTCAAAGCGGTGCAAAGCAGATGACAGGAATTGGTCGTGACACCTCCGCCGCGACCCTCACCGATGAACGCTCGAACCTGGCGGCGGCGCTAGCCGTTCGGCAGCCCAGACGTTCGGCAACCGATCGAGGAGATCGTATGCGCAAATTCACACGCCATGACGATGTGACCGCACCGCTCACGGCTCATCGGGCCTTCCGGGCCTTCATTGTCGTGCTGGCGCTGGCGCTGGCGGTGCTGGTAGCGCCGCCCTCGAGCCGGTCGATTGCCGCCCCGCGCGACGCCGTACCCGCCGCCTACGACCAAAAGTATCGGCCGCAGTTCCACTATTCCGCCCAGAAGAATTGGCTGAACGATCCCAACGGACTGGTCTACTACAAGGGCGTTTACCACCTCTTCTACCAGTACAACCCGCAGGGCAGCCAGTGGGGCAACATGAGCTGGGGCCACGCCACGTCGAAGGACTTGGTGCACTGGGACGAGCAGCCGGTCGCCATCCCACAGACCTTCAACTCCGAGGGTCAGTCGATTGAAGACATCTTCTCCGGATCGGCAGTCGTCGACACCAACAACACCAGCGGGTTCGGCACGAAGGCGAACCCGCCCATGGTGGCGATCTACACCAGCGCCTACACCGGTGCTCACCCGACCCTGGCCGGGCGTCAGGCGCAGTCGCTCGCTTACAGCCTGGATGAGGGACAGACCTGGACCAAATACAGCGGCAACCCGGTGTTGGACATCAACTCCGGGGAGTTCCGCGATCCCAAGGTGTTCTGGTACGCACCGGCCAAAGAATGGCGGATGGTGGTGGTCAAGGCCGTCGAGCGGAAGGTCGCCATCTACCGGTCCGCCAATCTGAAGCAGTGGAGCCACCTGTCCGACTTCGGACCCGCCGGCGCCGTCGGTGGGGTGTGGGAATGCCCCGACCTGTTCCCGCTGGCGGTTGACGGCAACCCCCGCAACGTCAAGTGGGTGATGGTGGTGAACCTCAACCCGGGCAGCATCGCCGGCGGATCCGGCGGACAGTACTTCGTCGGCGACTTCGACGGCACCACGTTCACCTCCGACGACACCTACACCCCGCCCGCCGGCACCGTCCTCCAGGACTTCGAGGCTGCCACCTTCAGTCCCTGGACCACCACCGGGACCGCGTTCGGACCTGGGCCGGCCGCGGGCGGGATCGACGGCCAGCAGCCCGTCACGGGCTATGAAGGCCAGCGGCTGGCGAACAGCTTCCACAGCGGGGACGGCACCGTCGGCACTTTGACGTCACCGGAGTTCACGGTGAACCAGGCGTACCTCAACTTCTTGATCGGCGGCGGAAACCACCCGAACGTCCCCGGCACTCAACTCGGCAGCGAACCGCCGGAGGGCACGTTGCTCTTCGAAGGCTTCGAATTCCCCGACGATACGAACCTCGCGGAGGCCGGTTGGACGTTGACCGGTGACTTCCTGCCGGATCGCAACCCCTCGACATCGGGCGGTGAGGGCTACATCGGGCGGAAGCGGCTCAACACCTGGGAAGGCGGCCCACTGGGCGACGACAACCGGGGCACGCTGAGCTCACCCGCGTTCGAGATCACCGACAACTATCTGAACTTCCTGCTGGGCGGTGGCGGACGGAGCGACGGATCACTCCAAGCCGAGCTCGTGGTCGCCGGTCAGGTCGTCCGCACCGCGACCGGCTCGAACGACGGCATCCTCAACTGGAAGAACTGGGACGTCCGTGCCTACCGAGGTCAAGACGCGGTCCTCCGAATCAAGGACCAGGCCACCGGAGGGTGGGGACACCTAACCTTCGACCACCCCGTGCTCAGCCCTACCGCCGCACTTCCTCGCAGTGTGGAGACCACCGTCAACCTGGTCGTCGACGGCCAGATCGTCCGCACCGCCACCGGCTCCAACAGCGAAATCTTGGACTGGGTCGGCTGGGATCTCCGCGATCTGCAAGGTGAGCAGGCTCGAATCCAAGTCATCGACAACAACACCGGTGGTTGGGGACATGTGCTGGCCGATCACTTCACCTTCGCGGATGCTCCAGCCCAGCCAGGCACCCAACGCGCCCGTTGGTTGGATTACGGCCGGGACTTCTACGCCGGCGTCACGTTCAACAACGTGCCAAACAACAAACGAATCATGATCGCTTGGATGAACAACTGGCAATACGGACAGGACATCCCCACCTATCCATGGCGCAGCGCCATGTCGGTTCCTCGCGAGCTGACTCTGCAAAGTATCGCTGGGAAAATCGAACTGGTCGGGACACCGGTACGGCGACTTCAGTCGCTACGGCAGCGCCGGCCCTTCCAGGCCCGCACCGCCCGCCTGCTCGAGGGGGCCACCACCCTACGTGGACCCGGGGCCCGCGGGGACACCGTGGAAATCCTAGCCGAGTTCCGTGCACGCGACGCCGACGCGTTCGGAGTCCAGGTCCGCGCCGGCAACGGCCAACGCACCGTGGTCGGCTACGACGTCGACCGAGGCGCTGTCTACGTTGACCGCACCAGATCCGGCAACGTCGGCTTCAACGCCACATTCCCCAGCGTGGAATACGCACCTCTACGGGTGAGGAACGGCAAAGTCACACTGCGGATACTGGTTGACCGATCCTCGGTCGAGGTCTTCGCCGACCGCGGCCAACGGACGATCACCGACCAAATCTTCCCCGACCGCAACAGCCAAGCCATTCGAGTCTTCTCCCGCGGTGGCCGGGCTGAACTGAAAAAGATCACTATCTGGCAACTTCGATCCATCTGGAAGTAGTAGCCGTAGCGATGCCGGTCCCGGTCATGGACCGGGACCGGCTCGGTGGCACAGCGACCCGGCAACAGGGCCAGGGGTTCGACACCAGGAAGGCAGCGGAGCAGTACAACGCCGGGGTGATCGCCTCGCTGCACTCCGGGCAGTACGTCGTCCCGAACAAGATCACCACCGGCGAGTATCTGACCGGTTGGCTGGGCGCGATCAGATCGACCATCAAGGTGTCGACCAGAAAAGGCCTAGTGATCCGTTCGGTGGCGCGGGACGCGGACCCGCCGAGATCGTCGACGACGACGGCCGACATCATGCGGACCTGGACGGGTGCAGAAACGGGCCAATTCCTGAAACAGGTCGTCGACCACCGGTTCGGGCCCCTGTTTGTGTTCCTGGCCTCCACCGGCTGCCGCCGCGGCGAGGCGTTGGGGCGTGGTGCGCGGTGGCGGGACAACGACCTTGTCTTCCCGAACCATGTGGGGGAGCCCAATCTCCGGAGACGGTGTCCAGGGTCTTTCGGGAGCTGGTTGACAAGGCCGGGCTTCCGCCGATTCGGTTGCACGACCTGCGGCACGGCTGGGCATCGCTCGCTCGAAGCTGGGATCCATCCGAAGGTGGTGCAAGAGCGGCTCGGCCACCCAAGCATCGCGATCACGCTGGGCACGTATAGCCATGTCGCGCCAGCCATGCACGACACCGCCGCGGCAAAGGTCGGGGAATGATCCGTCAACCTTCGGTAGATGGTCGGTAGATGAACTGGGCAGAAGGGCGGCGTCGGTCTAGTCAACGTATCTTTCCTGGTGTCCGAGGGGGGACTTGAACCCCCATGCCCCGTGAAGGGCACTAGCACCTCAAGCTAGCGCGTCTACCTATTCCGCCACCCGGACCGGTCCGCATCCCTACGGAACGCCCCCGAACTATAGCCGATTCCGGGGCGACCGCTCCGCGACGGATGCGGCCTCTAGACCTCCGCCGGCTGCTCAGCCGAGCTCTTGGCGTACTGGGCGCTGAGCTGGCGGTAGTACCGGCTGCCCAGCGCCAGCGCGGTCACGAGCAGACCGAGGATGCCGCACAACACGAAGACGAGGGCGATGCCACGCTCGGGTCCGGTGCCGAACCATGGGCCGAGCAGCTCGGCCCCGGATCCGGTGGTCATGAATGGGATGAACACCAGTTGGGTGATCGGTCCGATCAAAAAGGCGGTCAGCGGCGAGGCGGCCAACTCCACGCTCTGGGCGAAGCCGAAGACCCGTCCCTGGCGTTCGTAGGGCACCACCCGCTGCAGGATGGTCTGCTCGGACGCCTCCGCGTAGGGCACCAGCAGCATGTAGACCGCCATGCCCGCGGTGAGCAGCACGATGGAGGACCGTAGCGGGAAGAGCACGGTCACCGCCCAGAACACCAGATTGATCAAAAGCAGCAGCCGAAGGGGATTTCGCCCCAGTCCGGTCCGGGCGACCGCCAGGCCACCGATGATGAATCCGGTGCTCAGCGCACCCCAGAGCAACCCCCAGCTCTGCACGGACATAAGGGACAGGCCGTACGCGTCCATCAGGGCCATGAACGCACCGTTGAGCAAGTTGTTGAAACAGGAGAAGCCGATCAGCGCCAGCAGGCCCGGAATTCCGCGGACCAGGCGCAGGGTGCCGGCCAGGTCGACGTCGCGGCGGACCGGCTCACCGGAGTCGTCGGCCGGCTCGGGCTCGGGCTGCGGTATGTGGACCCGGCTCAACAGCAGCAGCGCGAGAGCCAGTACGGCGATCGCCAGCAGCAGCACGTAGAACATCCCCCCGGCCGCCACGAGGAGACCGCTGAGCACCGAGGTGACGAGGAAGGACACCCCCGTGGTGGTGCCGACCAGCCCGTTGGCCTTGTCCCGGCGGTTCTCCGGGATCAGCAGCGTCACCAGGGTGGACAGGGCGATCGTCCGGATGTTTCCCGCGATCACTCCGAGCATCGCCAGCACTACGAAGACCCAGAGCAGCACACTCCGTGGATCCGTGAACGCTCCGGGCGGACTGAGCAGATAGATCACGAAACTCGTCGCGAAGAGCACCAACGACACTCCGGCGGAAACCTGCATCACCGTTTTCTTGCGATAGTGGTCCACCAAGCTTCCGAACCAGATCCCGCTTAGTGCGGTGGCGACCAGAAAGATGCCGGCGACCATCCCCGTGGCCAACACCGACCGGGTCTCCAAGAAGATCCAGAACGTGATGGCGAACCAAACGGTGAAGTTCATCACCGAGACCAGCAGGGTGTTGACCAGCAGGTGCAGGAACGCACGCTCGGAGGCTTGACTCAAGTCGATGGCCGGCGTCTTCGCCGCCGGCCGGCTCTGGGGACCCTCCGCCGGCTGGTGGCTCGGCTCGGGGTCGGATTGGTCGCGTTCCTCGGTCACCGGCTCCCTCCGCACGCTCATGGTCGAGTAGACCTCGTCGGCGCGAGGTTGTCATCGGGTGAGCAGGATCCATTCGCAGGCGGGCGAGGATCTGCCGCCGATCGGACCGCATCAGGAATGACAGGATGGCGCCATGCCCGAGGCCTATCAGCCCGACGCCGAAGTGGTCGAGCTCTGTCGTGACCTGATCCGGATTGACACTTCGAACTACGGCCCGGATCCGGGACCTGGCGAACGGGTCGCCGCCGAACACGTCGCGGGGCTGCTGGACGAGGTCGGCATCTCCTCGCAACTCCTTGAACCGGCACCGGGTCGCACGTCGCTGGTGGCCCACTGGGAGCCGGACGGAACCGACGGCTCGGTCAGCCCCCTGCTCATCCACGGGCACCTCGATGTGGTTCCGGCGAACGCCGACGACTGGTCGCATCCCCCGTTCGCCGGGGAGATCGTCGACGGCTGCCTCTGGGGGCGGGGCGCCGTCGATATGAAGGACTTCGACGCCATGGTGTTGAGCGTGGTCCGGGCGCGCGCTCGAGCTGGGCAGGCGCCGCGACGGCCGTTGCGGCTCGTGTTCACCGCCGACGAGGAGGCCGGCGGCGAGCAGGGCGCGCTGTGGTTGGCGAACTCGCACCCCGAGGTCCTCGAGGGCTGCTCCGAGGCGATCGGGGAGGTGGGCGGCTTCTCCCTGACGGTCGCCGACGACCTGCGGCTCTATCTGATCCAGACCGCGGAAAAGGGCATCGCCTGGCTGAGACTGATCGCCGACGGCCAGGCCGGACACGGCTCTTTCCGGAACCCCGACAACGCGATCACCGAACTGTCCAAGGCCGTGGCGCGGATCGGGGCCTACGAGTGGCCACACCGGATCACGAACGCGCAGCGGGCCTTCCTCGAGGGGGTGTCGGAGGCCCTGGAGATCGACTTCGATCCCGACCGGGTCGAAGAAACTCTGGCCAAGCTGGGCAGCATCGCGCGGATGGTCGGTGCCACCATGTCCAACACCGCCAACCCGACCATGCTGGACGCCGGCTACAAGCACAACGTCATTCCCTCCACCGCCACCGCCGCCGTCGACGGCCGGATCGTGCCCGGCGGTGAGGACGAGTTCTTCGCCACCATCACCGACCTGCTCGGGGACCGGGTGCGCTACGAAGTGCTGGCGTCCCACCCGTCGGTGGAGACCGAGTTCGCCGGCGCGCTGGTCCAGGCCATGCAGACCAGCCTGGTCGCCGAGGACCCCGGCGCCCGCACCGTTCCCTACCTGATGAGCGGGGGGACCGACGCCAAAGCCTGGAGCCGCCGAGGGATCCGTTGCTTCGGGTTCGCTCCCCTCCGACTTCCACCCGACCTGGACTTCGTCAGCCTCTTCCACGGTGTCGACGAGCGGGTCCCGACGGAGTCGCTGGAGTTCGGAGCCCGGGTCCTCGACCGCTTTCTGGGTATCGCCTAGCGAAGCGACTCACGGCCGATGCGGAGACGACTGCGCGCGGCTAGTCTGGTCCGCGATGAGCAGCCGACATGTCGAGTACGAGGTGGAGCGGGTGCGCCTGGGGTACCAGGTCTCCCGGAGCACGGTCCGTCAATTCCTGAGCGAGCATGCGGAGTACGGCGGCTGGGAGTTGACCCGGCTCCGGCGCTACCGCGACGGGAGCCGTGACGTGTGGATCCGCCGCCGGATTATCCGGGTACCGCTCACGGTGTAATTTACGGTCGGCCGCCGGGTGTGGTCGTCTCGAGTGGGGCCCGACCGAGATGGGGACCGCCCGACACGTCATCCAGGGCTGACACGATCTCCTCGGGAAGTTCAGCATCCTCGCAGGCCAGGGCGGGCTCCAGCTGACCGGCGGTGCGCGCGCCCAACAGCGGCGCGGTGACTCCGGGACTGTCCCGGACCCAGAGCAGGGCAACTTGCAGCGGGGTCAGGTCGAGCCCGTCGGCCGCCCGGACCACCGCCTCCACCACCCCTTTGCTGCGCGCGGTCAGATAGGGCTCGACGAACCACGCGAAGTGCTCGGTGGCGGCACGGGAGCCCTTGGGGATCCGGGCTCGGTATTGCCCGGTGAGCACCCCGCGCCCCAACGGTGACCAGGGGAAGCACCCCAATCCGAACGCCTCCGCCGCGGGCAGGACCTCCACCTCGGCTCGGCGGGCGAGCAACGAGTACTCGACCTGGACGCTGACGATCGGCGTCCGCCCGGCGACGGCCCGCTGCCAGGTGGCGGCCTGGGCGGTCTGCCAGCCGACGAAGTTGGAGACGCCGGCGTAGCGCACCATGCCCGCCCGGACGGCCTGGTCGACGGCACTCAGCGATTCCTCCAGCGGTGCGTCCCCCCAGGCGTGCAGTTGCCAGACGTCGACGTAGTCGGTCTCGAGCCGGCGCAGGGAGCCGGCCAGGTCGCGAAGCAGCGCCCGTTTCGAGGTGTCGACCACCCGTTCACCGTCCCGGACGACGAATCCCGCCTTGGTGGCGATGACCATCTCCTCCCGGCCGCCCTGATCGGCCAGCAATCGGCCGATGAGCCGCTCGGCGTCCCCGGCACCGTACGCGGCGGCGGTGTCGATCAGGGTGCCCCCGGCGGCCCGGAACATGGTGAGGAGTTGCCGCGCCTGGTCGTCGGTGGTGTCCCGGCCCCAGGTCATGGTGCCCAGGCCGAGCCGGGAGGTGTGCAAGCCGCTGCGGCCCACGGCCCGGGTTTTCATGCTGCCGACCTTAATGGGCGACCCACTAACGTGGGGGCCATGCGTCTCGGGCTGAACCTGTCGTATCTGGTCGGCGCGGACGACGTGGCCGGTCAGCTGCGGCTGACCCGACACGCTGAGGATCTCGGCTTCGATGTGGTGTGGGTGGCCGAGGCGTACGGCTCGGACAGTCCGACGGTGCTGGCCTGGCTGGCGGCCCAGACCACCCGGATCAAGATCGGCTCGGCGGTGATGCAGATCCCGGGCCGCACCCCCGCCCTCACGGCCATGACCGCGGCCACCTTGGATCTGTTGAGCCAGGGCCGCTTCCAGCTGGGTCTCGGGGTTTCCGGTCCGCAGGTCTCGGAGGGCTGGCACGGCGTCCGATTCACCGCTCCGCTGGGCCGGACGCGGGAGTACATCACCATCGTCCGGGCCGCGCTGGCCCGGGAGACGGTGGCCTTCGAGGGCGAGCACTACCGCCTGCCGCTGCCGGATGGACCCGGCAAGGCCTTGAAGTTGACCGTCGCGCCGCCCCGTGCGGACCTCCCGATCTATCTCGCAGCCGTGGGTCCGAAGAACCTCGAGCTGGCCGGGGAGCTCGCCGACGGTTGGCTGGCGGTCTTCTACGCGCCCGATTTCGCCGACGAGCAGCTGGCCATGCTTCGCGCGGGTCGGCGGCGGTCGAGCCGGGATCTCGACGGCTTCGACGTAGTGCCCACGTGCCCGCTCGTGGTCGGCGCGGACGCTCGGTCGTGTGCCGATCCGGTCCGCAGTTACGCGGCCCTGTATCTGGGGGGCATGGGCAGCCGCGAGCAGAACTTCTACAACGCCTTGGCGGTCCGGATGGGCTACGCCGAGGCCGCCGGCACGGTGCAGGACCTCTTCCTCGCTCGTCGCCATCGTGACGCCATGGCCGCCGTTCCGTACGAGTTCATCGACTCGACATCCCTGCTCGGCAGCCGGGAACGGATCGCTGAACGGATGGCCGTGCTGGCCGCCGCCGGGGTGACGACCTGCTCGGTGGCTCCCCACGGTGACTCCGTGGAGGAGAAGGTCAACGCCCTCACGGTGGCCGCCGAGGCGATCGAGCTGGCCGGAGTGGGCGGCTGACCTGTTGTAGGGCGTCGATCAGGTCCTCGAGATTCAGCTGCTCCGCCGATCCTGAGCGTTCAGCCGGTGGGTAGCGGCTCCAGCACCCCGGTCAGCAGCAGGACGGCCACGACGGCGGCCAGCGCGATTCGGTAGATCACGAACGGCAAGAAGTTATGGGTGCTGACGTAGCGCAGCAGCCAGTGGATCACTGCCAAACCGACGAAGAAGGCGACCACCGTGGCCAGGATGATCGGCCCCCAGGCCGGCTCGACCGGATCCTCGGCGGCGTCGAACAGCTTGAAGAACCCCGATCCGACGACGGCTGGGATTGCGAGCAGGAACGCGTACTTCGCGGCGGCCTCCCGCTTGTAGCCGAGCGCCAGACCGGCCGTGATCGTGGCTCCCGAGCGGGACACCCCGGGGATGAGGGCCAGCGACTGAGCCAGTCCGAACACGATGCCGTGGCCCCAGGTCAATTGTTCGAGCGGGCGCACATTGCGCGCGAAGTGGTCGACGACGCCGATGATCACCCCGGCCCCGGCCAGCATCGCGGTGGTGATCCACAAGTTGCGCAGGGCATAGTCGATCTCGTCCTGGAACAGCACGCCCAAGATCACGATCGGGATCGATCCGATGATCACCAACCAGCCCATCCGCGCTTGGGGATCGTCGCGGGGTATCCGGCCCATTAGTGCGAGGAACCAATGCTTGATGATCAGCCAGATGTCCTTGCGGAAGTAGATGATCACGGCCGTCTCGGTGCCCAGCTGGTTGATGGCGGTGAAGGCCGACCCTGGGTCGACGCCGCCGTACAACTGGCCGATGATCGACAGGTGGGCGCTGGAGGAGATGGGAAGAAACTCGGTCAGCCCCTGCACGAGGCCCAGGATCAGGGCCTGCAACCAATCCATCTTCACCTCCCTCACCGTCCGGATGACCCGGACCACCGTAGACGGTGTTGAATCGAAGGATCGTGACCATCCACTCCGAACATCCCTTTCGGCCGCCGGAGGATGAGCGCAACCCGCTGCGGCGGTTCCGGGGGCGGATGCCGCTGCCGGTCAGCCTCTGGGCCGCAGCTCGCGGCAACCGGCGGGCCGGCTGGACGGTCTCGTCCCTGTTGGTGGCCGACGGTGAGCCCGCGGTCGCTCTCGGCCTGGTCGACGAGGACTCGGACCTGGCCGAACTGCTCGCCGACTCCGGCCCCGTCGCGGTGAGTCTGCTGGGCTGGAACCATCGGGGCCTGGCGGACGCCTTCGCGGGGGTCGGCCCCGCACCGGGCGGTCCGTTCCGGTTGGCCAGCTGGGTCGAGACCGAGTGGGGCCCGGTGGTGGCGGACGCGCCGGGCTGGCTGGGTGGCCAGCTGCTCGACGTCACGACCAGAGCCGGCTGGTCCTTGCTGCTGCGCGCAGAGATCCGGGAGGTGGCGGTCGGGCCCGATCCGAGCGCCGGGATGCTCGGCTACCTCCGTGGCCGCTACCGAGATCTGCCTCTCGACTGATCCGCCCAGCGAGCCTTGCCGCCGAGTTCGGCGTGAGGCCAGACTGGCGGATGGGACCGCATTCCGGGTCGGGCGACGCGGGATCGGGCCGGGGGTGCAGATGACCATCGTGGACCTGGTGCCCGTCGACCGCGTCAACCTGACCACGGTGGTGGACAATTCCGCCGACATGTTGTTGCCCGACCGCGGCCTGGTGCGTCGGTGGGGGTTGTCGGGAACCACGGGCCCGCTGCCGGTCACCCCCAGCGACGTGGCGGTCGAGGGCAGGATTTTGGACTTCCTGCGCGCCGAGCACGGCTACTCGGCGGTGATCGAGATCGAGGGGAACGGCCGTACCCGACGGGTGCTGTACGACGCGGGAGTCAGCCCGGACGGTCTGGTCGGCAATCTCGATCGGTTGGGCATCGCGCCCGACTCGTTCGAAGCGATCGTGCTGAGTCATGGTCACTTCGATCATGTCGGCGGTCTCGACGGTTTGATCAAACGCGTCGGCGGGCGGAATCTGCCGGTCGTGCTGCATCCCGACTTCTGGACCCGGCGGCGCCTGGTCTCCGAGCAGCAGGTGATCGAGCTGCCGACCCCGAGCCGGTCGGCTCTCGAAGGGGCCGGGTTCCAGATCATCGAGGACCGTCAACCGTCGTTCCTGCTCGACGGGATGCTGTTGATCACCGGCGAAATCCCCCGACGAACCGGCTTCGAGAGTGGCATGCCGGCTGGACACCAAGCCTGGCAGGACGGGTCCGGGCAGCACGACCCGTACGTGCACGAGGACCAGGCTGCCGTGCTCGAGGTGCGGGACAAGGGCCTGGTGATCATCACGGGCTGCGGCCACGCGGGCATCGTCAACATCGTCCGGCAGGCCAAGCGGCTGACCGGCGTGGACTCTGTCTTTCTGGTCACCGGTGGGCTGCATCTCCGCGAAGGGCCAGTGGTCACCGCGTCCGTCGCCGCCCTGGCCCAGCAACGGCCGCGGCTGATCCTGCCCGCGCACTGCACGAGTTGGGCCGCGCACCGCGCTCTGCAGGAGGCGATGCCCGAGGCCTATCGCCCCAACGCCGTCGGCAGCCGCATCGAGCTCCGCTGGGACGCCGTTGAGATCGACGGCGCACCGCGGCCATGACCGGATCGCGATCGGAGGACGCTCGGGTCGACTTCAACACGTTCGAGGCCCAGGGCTGGGAGCAGGCCGCCCCAGGCTACGACGCCCTGATCGGCGCGGTGGCGCGGCGGCTGAACGAGGGCATCCTCGCGGCCGCGTCCGTCGGTCCGCGTTCACGGGTGCTGGAGATCGGCTGCGGCCCGGCCCACCTGTCCGGGGCTGCGGCCGCCCGCGGGGCCCACGCCGTGGGGCTGGACATCGCCCAGGCCATGGTGGACCGAGCGCGGCGCCGCTATCCGGCGGTCGAGGTGCGTCGCGGCACCGCCGAGGAGCTGCCCTTCGCCGACGGGTGGTTCGACGCCGTGGTCGGGAATCTCGTCGTCCTGCACCTGGCCCGGCCGCGAGCCGCGGTGGTCGAGGCGGCCCGGGTGCTCAGCCCGGGTGGTCGCCTGGTGCTGACCACCTGGGACCTGCCGGAGCGCTGCCGACTGCTCGGGGTGATGCTGGAGGCTCTCGCGACGGCCGGAGCGAGCGCTTCGGCTGAGATCCCGATCGGACCGGCCTTCTTCCAGTTCGCTCACGACGCCGCCTTCGCGGAGCTCCTCAGCTCGGCCGGGTTCCGCGGTGTGAGCGTACGTCGGATCGCCTTCGACCAACCGGTTCCCACGCCAGAGGCGCTGTGGGACGGGATCATCGAGGGGTCCGTACGGACCTCAGCGCTGGTCCGGCATCAGACCGCAGAGGTCCAGGCCCAGGCCCGAGCGGCGTTGACCGAGGCCCTCGCCCCCTACCGGTCGGTCGCCGGCGAACCCGGATACCGGGTCCCGGTGTCGATGAAGCTCGTCTCCGGACGCCGTCCCTAGCGGCCCGCAGCCTCGGCTCGGCATCGAATCCGTCTAACCTCGAGGCCATGACCACGGTGTTGCTCATCCGGCACGGGCGCACGGCGGCCAACACCGCCGGGATCCTGGCCGGACGATCACCGGGAGTCGAGCTGGACAGCACCGGCGAGCAGCAGGTGCAGGCACTGGGCCAGCGACTGGCGGAGGTGCCGCTCCGAATGATCATCAGCTCGCCGCTGCGCCGCTGCCGCCAGACCGCCCAGGCGGTCGCTGCGGCCCGGCCCAGCGACGCGGCGGCCCCGGTCGTGATCGAGCAGGGCCTGGTCGAATGCGGCTACGGCGAGTGGACCGGCCGGCACCTCAAGGACCTCAGCAAGGAGAAGCTCTGGTCGACGGTCCAGTCGCAGCCGTCGGCGGTCCGTTTCCCGGGCGGGGAGTCGATGACCGAGATGTTCGCCCGCTCGGTGGGAGCCGTCCGAGCCTGGGACCACAAACTCACGGCCGACCACGGCAACGACGCGGTGTGGGCCGCGGTCTCCCACGGCGACGTGATCAAGGCCATTCTGGCCGACGCCCTGGGAATCCACCTCGACGGATTCCAGCGCATCCTCGTCGACCCCGCTTCGGTGTCGATCATCCGTTACACCTCCCACCGGCCCTATGTGGTGACCATGAACTCCGCCACGTCCGACCTGTCGGCGCTGTTCCACCCGGCGACCAAGAAGCCACGATCGCGCCGCCGCACCGCTGCCCCGGACGCGCCGGTTGGCGGCGGTCTGGGAGCCAGTGAGGTGGTCGAATGAGCAACCGGATTCGTCGCCGACCCGGAGTTAGGCTGTGAGTATGTCCATCCTGGTTCACCGCTACGACTCTCCGGACCGGTTCGTCGCCGGTACGGTCGGCCAGCCCGGAGAGCGGACGTTCTTCCTGCAGGCGCGCGAGGGCAACCGGATCACCTCGGTGGTGTGCGAGAAGCAGCAGGTCTCGGTGTTGGCCGAGCATCTCGACCGGGTCTTGGACGAGGTGTTGCGCCGCAGCGGTGGCGGGGTGAACGTGCCGCCCGCCCAGAGATCACCCTCCGACACCGATCCGCTGGACGCCCCCATCTCCGAAGAGTTCCGGGTCGGGACCATGACGATCGCCTGGGATCCGAGCATCGACCGGATCGTCATCGAGTTGTTCTCCAATGTGGACACCGACGAGGACGACGCCGACGCAGGAGTCGCACGGGAGCAGCCGGTCGACGTGCCGACCGAAGGTGAGGAGGTGGAGGCCGACGAGGTGTTCGTGGTCAAGATCACCGCGTCGTACGCGCGGGATTTCGTGGCCCGGGCGCAGGCACTGGTTTCGGCCGGCCGGCCGCCCTGCCCGTTCTGTCTTCAGCCGCTCGATCCCGCCGGTCACATCTGTCCCCGGGCCAACGGCTACCGCCGTCCCCTGCTGGGTTGATCCCGGCCGCCCGGCTGGCGTCGATCTGCGCGTGATCCAGGTGTCGAACGGACTACTCGCGTGACGAACGATCAGCCGCCGCCTTCCCATCCGGCCCTCACCGCCGATCTGCTGGCGGGCGAGCTGCGATTGGCGGGACGGTTGACCCAGGCGTCGAACGCCACCTTCCTGGCCACGCTCGCGGCCGCCGACGGCCAGCTCGCCTGCGTCTACAAGCCGATCAGAGGCGAGCGGCCGCTGTGGGACTTCCCGACCGGAACGTTGGGTCTGCGTGAGGTCGCGGCCTACGAAGTGTCGCGGATCGGTGGTTTCGACGTCGTACCGGTGACCGTGCTGACCGAAGGTCCGTTGGGGCCGGGCTCGTTGCAGGCCTGGGTGGAGGCCGACGAGGTCGAGACCGCCGGATTGGTGGATCTGGTGGCCACGGACCGGTTGCCGCTCCCCGGCTGGTTCGATGTTGTTGACGGGCTGGACCCGACCGACCAGTCGGTCACCGTGGTCCATGCCGACGACGAGCTGCTGCGCCGGTTGGCCGTGTTCGACGTGCTGATCAACAACGCCGACCGCAAGGGTGGTCACATCCTGGGCAGCCGTGGCCGGGTGTTCGGGGTCGACCACGGGCTCGGCTTCCACACCGACCCGAAGCTGCGGACATTGCTCTGGGGCTGGGCCGGTGCGGAACTGAACGAGGACGAGCTGGTGGCGGTGAAGCGGGTCCACGACGACGTACCCGGCCAGTTGGGTGAGCTGTTGGCCGAAGTCGAGGTGGAGGCGCTGGTCGGACGAGCCGAGGCCCTGCTGAGCCGCGGCTGCTTCCCGCGACCGCGCGGCCACTGGCCGTCGATACCCTGGCCACCCTTTTAGATTTGCGCCGCTCGTGCGTCTCAAACGCTCCGGACTGAGGCCTTCCTCCTCGATCGTCGACGCCGACATCTCCTCCCCGTCACCCGTGTCAGTCACGGCGTCGACGCCTCGTCGTCGGTCCACAGCCGCATCTGAGACACCCGACACTCGCGGCTCTCGGGCACCCACTCCTCTATGGTTGCCGGATGCAGGCCTGGTCGGCGCCCGAGGTGCCGCGACTTCCGATCTCCTCGCTGCCGACCCAGGCCCAGGCCTTCGACACCGCTTCGGGACTCGTCGTCGGCGTCGGGCCCGCTGCTGGTCCGGTTCGGATGTACGTCTGCGGCATCACCCCGTACGACGCAACCCACCTCGGGCACGCGAACACCTACGTCGCGTTCGACCTGCTCAACCGGATCTGGCGGGACGCCGGCCTGGCGGTGGAGTACCTCCAGAATGTCACCGACGTGGACGACCCGCTGCTCGAGCGAGCCGCCCAGACCGGCGTCGGCTGGCAACAGCTCGCTGCGGAGCAGACCGCGCTGTACGCCGAGGACATGGCGGCCCTCAACGTTCTCCCGCCGGAGCACTTCGTCGGTGCCGCCGAATCGGTGGACCTGGTCGTCGATCTGATCGAGCGCTTGCAGGAACGGGGGGCGGTGTACCCGGTCGACGATCCGGAGTTCGCCGATCTGTACTTCGCCCAGTCCAGCGATCCGGCCTTCGGCTCGTTGGCCAAGCTCGACGAGGTCGAAGCCATCCGCCTGTTCGCGGAGCGGGGCGGGGATCCTGAGCGTCCCGGCAAGAAGCACCCGCTGGATTGTCTGCTGTGGCGGCAGCAGCGCGCGGGCGAGCCGGGTTGGGAATCCTCCGTCGGGCGCGGGCGGCCCGGCTGGCACATCGAGTGCACCGCGCTGGCCCTGCACCTGCTCGGCACCACCTTCGACGTGCAGGGCGGCGGCCGCGACCTGATCTTTCCCCACCACGAGATGTGTGCCGCCGAGGGGCGAGTGGCGACGGGGGAGGAATTCGCCCGCGCGTATCTGCACGCCGGAATGGTCGGGCTCGACGGGGAGAAGATGTCGAAGTCCAAGGGCAACCTGATCTTCGTGTCCGAGCTCCGGAGTCGCGGGGTCGACCCGATGGTGATCCGGCTGGCGCTGCTGTCACATCACTACCGCGAAGACTGGATGTGGACCGAGCACGAGCTGGACCACGCCGCCGAACGCCTGGATCGGTGGCGTGAGGCCGTGCGGCTCGACGCCGGGTTGAACGCCGACGAGGTGCTGGTCCAGGTCCGGGCGGCGCTGGCCCACGACCTCGACGCCCCGACCGCACTGGCGGCCGTCGACGCCTGGGCCGGAGGCTCGACGGCCATCGACGGCGACGACACCGACGCCCCGAGTCTCGTTGCTCGGATCTGCGAGGGTCTGCTCGGCGTCCGCCTCGATTGAGCGCTACGATTCTCCCGACGAGTTAACAGACTCGCGCGTGTTCCGGGGTCGGTGCAATTCCGAACCGGCGGTGACAGTCCGCGACCCGGTGGCTTCCAGTCACCGGTTGATGTGGTGAAACTCCACGACCGACGGTGAAAGTCCGGATGGGAGGCACACGCGGGCACGTGGTCGCCGTCTCGTGACGGCGGCGTCGGGCCCTCTTCCACCCCGGCATTCGTGCGACCGAACAGGTGGAAAGGGGAATCCGACATGGACTTCTCAGATCTTCTCGTGCGGTTGCTGAACGCCAAGCTCGATATCGGTCCCGGCATCCTGTGGCGGGAGATCATCGGTAACGGCTTCGGTTTGGCCAGCGCACTGTTAGGCATGCGGCGCAGAGTCGCGGCGTGGCCGGTCGGCATCGTGGGCAACATCTTGTTGTTCACGGTGTTCCTCGGCGGCGTGTTCAACACCCCCCAAGACCTGGATCTCTGGGGACAGGCGGGACGGCAGGTCTTCTTCTTCGCGGTCAGCGTGTACGGCTGGTACCGATGGAGCCAGTTCCGCAAGTCCGGTGTCGAGGAAGGCGTCGGTGTACGACCCGGGTGGGCCGGGAAGCGGGGACTTCTGCAGTTGGCGATCATGGCCGCGGTGTTGTGGACCGCCTCGTACTTCGCCCTGAAGGCACTGCACTCGTGGGGTCCGGCGGCCGACGCCTGGATTCTCACCGGCTCGATCCTGGCCACCTACGGGATGGCGCGGGGCTGGGTGGAGTTCTGGCTGATCTGGATCGCTGTCGACATCGTCGGGGTGCCGTTGTTGCTGACCGCCGGCTACTACCCATCGGCGATCATGTACATCGTCTACGGCGGGTTCTGCGTGGTCGGTTTCATCTCCTGGTGGCGGATCGAACGCCGACAGCGCGGTGAGGCCCGACCGGCCGGGGTGGCCGATCCGGTGACCGAGACCGTCGGATAGCTCGTGTGCTGACCCTTCTCCAGGCTCAGGGCTCGATACACCTACGCTGGCGGCCGTGACGGCAGCCAAGACCTTCGAGACCCTCTTCACAGAACTCGCCGACAAGGCGGCGCGACGCGAGGAGGGGTCCTCGACGGTGGCGCGGCTGGACGCCGGCGTACACGAGATCGGCAAGAAGGTCGTCGAGGAGGCCGCCGAGGTGTGGATGGCGGCCGAGCACGAGTCGGGCGAGCGAGCGGCCGTAGAGATCAGCCAGTTGCTCTATCACCTGCAGGTGTTGATGCTGGCCCTCCACCTCGAACCGGAGGACGTCTACGTCCACCTGTGAACCGCGGCTGCTACTCGGCTCCGTCGGCCGGCACGTTGTCGGGGGTGCTCGGCACCGCGTCGGCGCCGCCGCCGGAGGTCTCCGCTCCGCCGTAGCCGGACCCGCCTTCGGAGGCCTGACCGCCCTCTGCGGGTTCGTCGCGCTCGGGCTGCTCGGGTCTTGGGTCACTCATGCAGTGGCCATACCCGCCGCCCGGTTCGGCGAATCAGCCGCGCCCGAAAGCACCTAGGATGTGGGCCGTGAAGGAACCTCGTCCGCTGATCAAGATCGCGGTCCCCAACAAGGGCTCGCTCGCGGACGCGGCGGCGCAGATGTTGCGTGAAGCGGGCTACGCCCAGCGCACCGATCCCAAAGAGCTGATTCTGCTGGACGAGGCGAACGGGGTCGAGTTCTTCTACCTTCGCCCGCGCGACATCGCGGTCTACGTCGGCGAGGGCACGCTGGACGTCGGCATCACCGGTCGAGACATGCTGTTGGATTCCGGGGCCCCGGCCACCGAGGTGATCCCGCTCGGCTTCGGCCGCAGCCGATTTCGATTCGCGGCGCCGGAGGGCACCAGCTACAGCATCGAGCAGCTGCGGGACCTACGGCTCGCGACGTCCTATCCGGGCTTGGTGTCGGGATACCTGGCCCAGCACGGCGTCACCTCGCGACTGATCGCCCTCGACGGAGCGGTGGAGACGGCCATCCGGCTCGGAGTGGCCGACGTGATCGCCGATGTCGTGGAGACCGGGACCACCCTGCGCCAGGCCGGCCTGCAGCTGTTCGGCGAACCGATCCTGCACTCCGAGGCCGTGCTGATCCGGCGGACGGCGGCGGGCGTGCCGGTGGGCCTCGACCAGCTCGAGCGTCGGTTGAGCGGCGTTCTGGTGGCGCGCAACTACGTGATGATGGACTACGACGTCAGCGATGAGTACGTCGACCTGGCCTGCTCGATCACCCCGGGCCTGGAGTCACCGACGGTGTCGCCGCTGGCCAAGGAGGGCTGGCACGCGGTTCGAGCAATGGTCCCGCGGGAGCACGCGCAGCAGATCATGGACGACCTGTGGGCGATCGGAGCGCGCGCCATCCTGGTGACCGACATCGCCGCTTGCCGGATCTGACGAACGTGTCGATCGAGTCGCTGCCACTGGTTTACCGTCCCCGGCGGTTGACGATCCTGGTGACGGTGGCCTGCCTGTCGCTGTGCGGACTCTGCCTCTTCGGCTGGTTCGCGCTGCCGCCGACCTTGCGGGCGGAGTTCACCTTGTCGCAGGTCGTGACCCTGCTGGGAATCCTCGCCGGGTTGGTCTTCGCCATGGTGGCCATCGCGTCCAGCAACGTCCGGGTGAGTGCGGACGGGCTCCAGATCCGCAACGGCCTGGCGCGCCACCACGTGGAGTGGTCCCGAGTGCACAAGTTCCTGCTCCGGCCGGGCGACCCGTGGGCCATCGTGTTGATCAAGCCGGACGACCGACCGTTCGAAGTGGACCTGGACGCCGAGAAACGCCAGCTGATGGGAATCCAGGCTGGTGACGGACCCGCGGCCGTTGAGGCGGTCGCCACCTTGACCGCGCTCCATCGCCACTACCGCTGAGCCCAGCCAGTCAACGCGGTCTCAGTTGATGCCGCGGCTCTTCAAGATGGCCTCGATCTCGGCCATCTCCTCGTCCACCGGGGCGGCCGGCTGAGCCGGCTTACCCCCGCGCGGTGCGAGCTGGGTCTTCGGAGCGGACACCGCGTTCTTACCCGACCGTGCCGGGACCGCCGGCGCCTTGGCGGCGCTGCGGCGGGTCACGATCCCCCCGACAACCCAGAGGACGACGCATACTCCGAGCAGAGTGAGCCCGAACCAGACCGCGGGAGAGAAGATGATCCGGGAGGCCCAACCTCCGAGGGCCACCACAGCGTTCCAGAGCAGCGAGAGGAGGCCGCTGAAGTAGAGGGCGATCGGCAACAGGGCCAAACCGACTCCCTGCACCACCCGGCCCCGATTACCGCGCCGCCACGCCACCCCCGTAGCAATGACGCCCAACAGGGCTAGACCGACACACAACGGCAACAGGACCACATCAGCGGCTGGCATCCATCCACAGTGCCACAAGCGGTCCAGCTGGACGATGGGGGAAAGCACCCAAGGCCCCCCGGTCGCCTACGGTGGGGGGGTGACCCACGACCGCCAACTCGCCTTCTCCGCCTTCCCGGGCGACGACGGCCACGCGTCGCAGTCGCTGCGGACGCAGCTTGCGCTGGCCGCGGACGGGAGCGCCGAAACCTACCTGCGGGCGGTGGCGGCGCTGGGTGAGGCACGGCTCCTGGTTCCGGTGGTGGCGGGCGTCACCGAGGTCGGTCACTCGAGCGGGGGTCTGCGGGTCGAGAAGGAGGCCGACATGTCGGTAGTGTCGTGGCAGGCCGGGGACGGACGTCGATGTGCCGTCGGGTTCACCGGCCTCGACTCGCTCGCCGCGTGGCACCCCGAAGCCCGCCCCGTGCCCGCCACCGTGGATGTGCTGGCCAAGGCCGCGCTGGACGATCACGCCGTCGCCTTGATCATCGACGTGGCCGGTCCGGCCAGCCTGGTCCTGGAGGGCGAGCTGCTGAACGCGCTGGCCCGTGGTCAGCGGCTGGTCGCCCTGTCCGACGGAGGCTTCGGTTGGCTGTCGGCCTCGTCCGATCCCTAGCCGCGCGCTACCGCCCGACCGGGGGCCGGACCGGCCACGTCGATGATCAAGGTGACGGTGATCTCGTCGTCGACCGTGATCTGCTGCGGCCGGCGGACGGCGTTCTTCAGCGGCAACAGGTAGCCGCCGTCCTTGGGAAAGAGCGAGGTCCCGAAGCCGACGTCGCCGATCCGTGCGGCGACCGGGATCACGCCCCAGCCGTAACTGGCCACGGCGGCGATCTCGCGGATCTCCGCGGACTCCTCGGCCGGGACGGGCAGGTAGTAGAAGGGCGCCGGGCCACGCCACTCGATCACTCGGCCGGTGAACGTGAACTCCATCGGTCAAGACTCTTCCTCGAGCACGGCCAGGTCGCGCTCGGCGTCCAGCCGGTGGTGGCAATCCTCGTCGAGCACGATGAGCAGGCTAGGCGACGCCTTCCCCGCGATTCCATCGGTCGTCGCCATGACCGTCGCCGGAGGGTGCTCGGCCCACGCTCGAACGGAGAAGGTGCCGCGGCCGTACGCCGGTGGTATTCTCGGGTTCGACCGATTCGGCGTGCGCGTCGGATCTGCCAAGCGGAGACCCGATCTCCCACCCGTACGACGTCCTCGGATCGTTGGCGGGTCGGTCTGGACGACGCGATCACAAATCGCGGCGGACATCGGTGAGGGTCTTCGCGTGCGCGAGGGCCCTTGTTGTTCGTCCGGGCTCCCGAGCCGCGGCCGATCCGTCTCCCACGTTGATCGCCACCACAACCAACTGGAGGACATATCAGCACCGAACCGCGAATCAACGATCGCATTCGCGTCCCCGAGGTTCGCTTGGTCGGACCGGCGGGAGAGCAGGTAGGGATCGTACGGATCGAAGACGCCCTGCGTCTGGCCCGTGAGTCCGAACTGGATCTGGTCGAGGTCGCACCGATGGCCCGGCCGCCCGTCGTCAAGCTCATGGATTACGGCAAGTTCAAGTACGAGAACGCGCAGAAGGCTCGGGAGAGCCGGCGCAACCAGACGAACACCGTGATCAAGGAGATGAAACTCCGGCCCAAGATCGACAGCCACGACTACGAGACCAAGAAGGGTCACGTGGTCCGGTTCCTGAAGGCGGGCGACAAGGTCAAGATCACCATCATGTTCCGGGGCCGCGAGCAGTCGCGCCCTGAGCTGGGCTACAACCTGCTGCGCAAGCTGGCGTCAGAAGTCGACGAGTTCGGCTTCGTCGAGTCGGCGCCGAAACAGGATGGCCGCAACATGTTGATGGTGCTCGGCCCACACAAGAAGAAGACCGAGGCCAGGGCCGAGGTCCGAGCCGAGCGGGATCGACGGGCAGCCGAACGCCGGGCCGACGCGGACGCCGAGCACGCCGAGTTGGCGACTCGCCGGGCCGAGGCCGCGGCCGAACCCGCCGCGCCGCGGCGTCGGGGACCGGCCGACAACCTGGATCCGGACATCGACCTGAACTGACTAGATGTGACGTACGACCCCGTCCCGGCACGAGCCGGGACGGGCCGCAACACGGCACGACCAATGACCCAGAGAATGGAGCGGCAGCCATGCCGAAGATGAAGACGCACTCCGGCGCCAAGAAGCGGTTCTCGACCACCGCGACGGGCAAGATCCGGCACCGCAAGGCGGGCAAGATGCACCTCAACGAGCACAAGCCGAGCACCCGTACGCGGCGCCTGACCGGCACCAAGGTGCTGGCCAAGGGTGATGCCCAGAAGGCCCGCAAGCTGCTCGGCCAGTGACCGCCTGACCCACATTCCCTGTACGACAGAACGAGGAGCACCCACATGGCCCGCGTCAAGCGCTCGGTCAACGCCCAGAAGAAACGCCGTGAAGTCCTCGACCAGGCCTCCGGCTACCGCGGTCAGCGTTCACGGCTTTACCGCAAGGCCAAGGAGCAGGTCACCCATTCGCTGGTGTACGCCTACCGGGACCGTCGCGACCGCAAGGGCGACTTCCGCAAGTTGTGGATCCAGCGGATCAACGCGGCCGCCCGGGCCGAAGGCATGACCTACAACCGGTTCATCGCCGGTCTGAAGACGTCCGGGGTGGAGGTGGATCGCAAGATCCTTGCCGACCTGGCCGTCAACGACCCGACCACGTTCGCCGCGCTGGTCGAGGTGGCGCGTGCTCACACCCCGGCCACCTCGGTGACGCCAGCTGCCTGATCTCGAAGCCGCATCGGCGAGCCGGATCCGTCTGGCTCGCCGATTGCTGCGTCGCAAGGAGCGGGAACGGGCCGGGATGTTTCTCGCCGAGGGTCCCCAAGCGGTCCGCGAGGCCGTTGCCGCCACAGCGGTGGCGACCGTCTTCGTCGACGCCGAGACCCTCGACCGGCACGCCGGACTGCTCGAGGCGGCCCTGGCCGCCGACGCCGAGATCTGGACCGTCGACACCGCCCAACTCGCCGGCCTGGCCGACACCGTCAACCCTCAGGGGATTGTGGCGGCCTGCCGGTTCCTCGACGTTTCCGCCGACGACTGGTTGATCGGGTCGCGGCTGCTGGTCTGCTGCGCCGACGTTCGCGACCCGGGCAACGCCGGCACCGTGGTGCGCTGCGCGGACGCCTTCGGTGCCGACGGCGTCCTCTTCTCGGTCGGCTCGGTGGATCCGTACAACCCGAAGGCCGTCCGGGCGAGTGCCGGCAGCCTGTTCCATCTGCCGGTGGTCACCGATGCCGACCTGGTGGCCGTCACGGCCGCCGCTCGGGCCGGAGGACTCCAGGTGTTGGCCGCCGACGGGTCGGGCGAAGCGGAACTGACCCGCGTCGCGGCCGACGGTGGCCTCGATCAGCCCACCCTCTGGCTGTTCGGCAACGAGGCGTGGGGGCTGCCCAGCGACGTGGCGGCGTTGGCCGACATCCGCGTCCGGATTCCCATCTACGGCGCGGCTGAAAGTCTCAACCTGGCCGCCGCCGCCGCGGTCTGCCTGTACGCCAGCGCCAGCGCGCAACGAAAGCCATTCGCTCCGACCTCGGCCTCGTTCGTAGACTGACGGGCGCGTTTCACCCGCCGAACAGACAGGAAGTCATGTCCGCGCCCAACAAGAGCTATGACCCGGTTGAGGTCACGCCGCTGAGTGCCTCGAGTGTCGAGGCGATGGTCGCCGAGGCGCTGGCGGCCTTTGTCGCGGCCACCTCGGTGTCCGAGCTCAAGCAGGCCCGGCTCGCGCACGCCGGCGAGCGCTCGCCGATCGGCCTGGCCAATCGTGAGATCGGCGCCCTGCCGCCTCAGGCCCGCAAGGACGCCGGACTGCGGATCGGCCAGGCTCGGCGGAAGATCAACGAGGCGCTGCAGAAGCGCGAGGTCGCGATCTCGGCGGCCGAGCTGTCGCGGCAGCTGAGCGAGGAGCGGGTCGACGTCACCCTCCCGGTCGCCACGGGACCGGTCGGTGCGGTACATCCGATCACGGCCTTGACGGACCTGATGGTGGACGTCTTCGTCGCCATGGGATGGGAGGTGGCTGAGGGTCCGGAACTGGAAGCCGAATGGATGAACTTCGACGCGTTGAACTTCATCCCCGACCATCCGGCTCGGACCATGCAGGACACATTGTTCATCGACCCCGCCGAGGCCGCGCTGGTGCTGCGCACCCACACGTCACCAGTGCAGATCCGCGCCCTGCTCGAACGGGAGCTGCCGGTCTACGTGGTCTGCCCCGGCAAGGTGTTCCGAGCCGATGAGTACGACGCCACTCACCTGCCGGTGTTCCACCAGATCGAAGGCTTGTGTGTCGACCGGGGGATCACGTTGGGGGATCTGCGCGGCACCCTCGACCATTTCGCCCGCGCCATGTTCGGGGACACCCGGACCCGGATGCGGCCCAACTTCTTCCCGTTCACCGAGCCGTCGGCGGAGGTGGACCTGCAGTGTTTCGTCTGCCACGGCCGTTCCGTCGACGACCCCGATCATCCCTGTCGAACCTGCAAGAGCGAGGGATGGATCGAGTGGGGTGGCTGCGGCATGGTCAACCCTCGGGTGCTGCGGGCGTGCGGTGTGGATCCCGACGTCTACACCGGCTTCGCCTTCGGGATGGGCATCGACCGAACCCTGATGTTCCGCAACAACGCTGAAGACATGCGGGACATGGTCGAGGGCGATGTCCGGTTCAGCCGGTCCCTGCGGGGAGCGGCCCGATGAAGGCTCCGCTCAGCTGGCTGCGGGAGTACGCGGCGCTGCCCGCCGACGTCACCGGACGCCGCCTGGCCGAGGGGCTGGTCCGGGCCGGACTGGAGGTCGAGACGGTCGAGGCCGCCGGAGCCGATGTCACGGGCCCACTGGTCGTCGGGGTCGTCCGCTCGTACGAGGTCGAGCAGCACTCGAACGGCAAGGCGATCCGTTGGTGCGCGGTGGACGTCGGGGAGCCGGAACCACGCGGGATCGTCTGCGGAGCACACAACTTCGAGGTCGACGATGCTGTCGTGGTGGCGCTGCCCGGCGCCGTGCTGCCGGGTGGGTTCGCCATCGCCGCCCGGAAGACGTACGGGCACATCTCCGACGGCATGATCTGCTCGGCCCGCGAACTCGGACTCGGCGATGACCACGCCGGCATCCTCGTGTTGACCGAGTCGGATCTGACGCCCGGTCGGGATGCCGCTCCGGTGTTGCTGCTCCGCGACGACGTGCTCGACATCGCCGTGACACCCGATCGGGGTTACTGTCTGTCCCTGCGCGGGCTGGCCCGGGAATCAGCCGAGGCCTTCCAGGTGGGGTTCTCCGACCCGGTGGCCTTGACGGTGCCCGAGCCGGTCGAGGATGGCTATCCGATTCGGCTGGAGGCGGCCGCCTGCCCGGTGTTCGTCGCCCTGACCGTCACCGGGGTGCGGGCCGACCGGCCGAGCCCGCGCTGGCTGGCGCGCCGGGTCCAGTTGGCCGGCATGCGGCCGATCTCCCTCGCCGTCGACATCACCAACTACGTCATGTTGGAGACCGGGCAGCCGATCCACGCCTACGACGGCGACCGGCTGGCCGGCCCGATCGTGGTCCGGCATGCCGAGACCGGCGAGAAGCTGACCACCCTGGACGACGTGGTCCGGCCGCTGGAACCGGGTGATCTGGTCATCGCCGACGATTCCGGACCGATCGGGCTGGCCGGGGTTATGGGCGGCGCGACCACCGAGCTGAGCACCGGCACGTCGACCGTGGTGATCGAGGCGGCGCACTTCGACGCCATGACGATCGCCCGGACGTCTCGCCGGCACAAGCTGTCCTCGGAGGCCTCCCGCCGCTTCGAACGCGGAGTCGACCCGGCCGCGACCTACGCGGCGGCGCACCGGGTGGCCGAGCTGTTGGGCGAGCTGGCCGGTGGGACGCTGGCCGCCGACGAGACGGTGGTCGGCTCCGTGCCGGTGCTGCCGCCGACGACGCTGGCCGGCGACCTGCCTGCTCGGGTGCTGGGAGCAGACATCAGCGCCGACCGGGCGGCTGACTTCCTGCGGGCCGTGGGCGTGGCCGTCGAGGAACACGCGGGAGCGCCCTCGCCGGAGTTCCGGCTGACGCCGCCCAGTTGGCGACCGGATCTGCGCGATCCGTACGACTACGTCGAAGAGGTCGGCCGGCTCTACGGCTACGAGGAGATCCCGGCCGTCATCCCGCGGGCACCGGTCGGTCGCGGTCTCACCCGGTCCCAACGGGATCGTCGTGCGGTGAGCACTGCGGCGACTGCGGCCGGATTCGTCGAAGTGCTGTCCCTGCCGTTCGTCGCCGAGGAGGACAACGAGCGGCTCGCGCTTCCGGTCGATGATCATCGTCGGAACCTGGTGCGGATCGCGAACCCGCTGGCTGACACTTCGCCGTACCTGCGCAGCACGCTGCTGCCGGGCCTGTTCGCCGCCGTGGCCCGGAACACCAGCCGGAGCATCGACGACCTGGCTCTGTTCGAAACCGGTCGGGTGTTCTTCGCCAGGCAGCCGGCCGTACCGGCGCCGCGACCGAGCGTCGACCGACGTCCCACGGAGGACGAGTTGGCGGCCATGGACGCCGCCCTGGCGCTGCAGCCGCGGCATCTGGCGGCGGTGTTGACCGGGTCCTGGCGAGAGCCGGACTGGAGCGGCCCGGGGGAGCGTGCCGATTGGCGGCACGCCGTGGCTCTGGTCGACACGGTGGCCGGGGCGGTAGGGCTCGACGTCTCGCGGGAGGCCGCGGACACCGCCCCGTGGCATCCTGGCCGGTGCGCCCGCTTCTCGCTTCCGGGGAGCCTGGCGCCGCTGGGTTATGCCGGAGAGTTGCATCCTGCGGTGTGCCGAGCCTTCGGACTTCCGGTCCGCACGACCGCGGTCGAAATCGATCTGGACGCACTCGTCGCCAGCGCACCGCCGCGCGGCAGCGTCGCGGCGGTGTCGCCCTATCCGGTGGTGAAGGAGGATGTCGCCCTGATCGTCGACGAGGACGTGCCGGCCGGCGCCGTCGCGGGAGCCCTCGCGCGGGGTGGTGGAGAGTTGTTGGAGTCGGTGCGGCTCTTCGACATCTACGCCGGACCTCAAATCGGCCCAGGGCGGAAGTCGCTGGCCTACGCGTTGCGGTTCCGAGCGGCCGACAGGACCCTCGCCGAGATCGAGGCCGCCGGCGCACGGGATGCGGCCGTCGCCGCCGCGGCGGCTGAATTCGGCGCGGTGCAACGGGTCGAGTAGGGGTCGAGTAGGGCACGCGCTGTCCACCCACGCGAAGACCGCTTGCATTCTCATGCTTAATCCAGCATAGTCATGCAGGTGTTGGTACGGGTCGGGGTCGCCGGAGCAACCGGGTACGCAGGCGGTGAGCTCCTTCGCCTGCTGGCCACCCACCCCGGCGTCGAGATCGGCGCGGTGACCGCGGGAGCGAGTGCCGGCACGCTTCTCGGAGAGCACCAGCCGCACCTGGTGCCGCTCGCCGATCGAACAGTCGAGGAAACCTCGGCGGAGACATTGGCCGGCCACGACGTCGTGTTCCTGGCCCTGCCGCACGGCGCCTCGGCGGAGGTGGCCGCCGAACTCGAACCCGACACCGTGGTCATCGACTGCGGCGCGGACTTCCGAATCGCCGATCCCGCGGCCTGGTCGGCCTTCTACGGATCACCGCACGCCGGCACTTGGCCCTATGGCTTGCCCGAGCTGCCCGGGCAACGGGAGAAGCTGTCCGGCGCCCGGCGGATCGCGGTGCCCGGTTGCTACCCGACGACCGCCACCCTGGCCCTGCTGCCGGCCATCACCGCCGGTCTGACCGACGCCTCCGACGTGGTCATCGTGGCTGCCAGCGGGCCTTCCGGAGCGGGCAAGGCTCTGAAAACCCACCTGCTCGGGGCGGAGCTGATGGGCTCCGCCAGCGCGTACGGCGTCGGCGGTACCCACCGGCACACTCCGGAACTCGTGCAGAACTTCGCGCACTGCGGTGCCGAGACGCCGCGGGTCTCGTTCACGCCGGTGCTGGTCCCGATGTCGCGTGGCATCCTGGCGACCTGCACGACGCCCTTGACCGACGCCGGCCTGAGCACCGACGACGCCTACGCCGCCTACTCCAACGTGTACTCGGACGAGCCGTTCGTCCACCTGTTGCCGTCCGGGCAGTGGCCGCAGACCCAGTCGGTGCTCGGCTCCAACGCGGTGCACCTCCAGGTCGCCGTTGATCCCGCCGCGGGCCGGCTCATTGCGGTCGCGGCTCTGGACAACCTGACCAAGGGAACCGCGGGCGGAGCGGTCCAGTGCATGAATATCGCCCTCGGACTCCCAGAGGCCACCGGTCTCAGTGTCATCGGGGTGGCACCGTGACCACGTGGGAACTCACCCGGCACGCGGGGTCGGTCGGGGTCGCCCGACTGGGCGCCCACGATGACGTCCCGCGCTGGGCCGTCGACGATCAGTTCGAGACACCGTTCTGGAGCGTGACCCGGACCGTCGACGAACTCTCGATCGTCTGCGCCTATGAGGCCTTGCCCGGCACCGTCAGTGCGGTGGGTCCGTTCACCGCGTTCAGCGTCGACGGACCCCTGGACCACTCCCTGATCGGCGTGCTGGCCGGACTGGCCGCACCACTCGCCGATGCGGAGATCTCCATCCTGGCCGAGTCGACGTTCGACACCGACTGGATCCTGGTCCCCCTCGAGCAGGCGGACCAGGCCGTCGACGTCTGGCAATCGGCCGGTCACGCGGTGGATCTGGACGGCGGGGAATCGTGAGCGTCACGGCCGCACGCGGCTTCGTGGCTGCCGGCATGGCCGCCGGGCTGAAGGAGAGCGGGCGCCCGGATCTGGCGTTGGTCGTCAACTCCGGACCCCACCACGCCGCGGCCGGGGTCTTCACCCGCAATCGGGTCAGGGCCGCGCCGGTGCTGTGGTCGGAGCGCGTCGTGGCCGATGGGCAGCTGCGGGCGGTGATCCTGAACTCCGGCGGTGCGAATGCCTGCACCGGCCCCGCCGGCTTCGCCGACACTCACCGCACGGCCGAAGCAGTTGCGTCCGCTCTGCAACGGGCTCAGGGCACCGAGATCGGCGCGATCGACATCGCGGTCTGCTCGACCGGCCTGATCGGGGTACCGCTGCCCATGGGCAAGATCAACTCTGGGGTCGAGCACCTCGTGACGAGCCTCTCCACCGACGGCGGCCTCGATGCCGCCGAAGCGATCATGACCACTGACACCCGGCCGAAGCAGGCGGTGGTCGAGCACGACGGCTGGTCGGTCGGTGGCATGGCGAAGGGAGCAGCCATGCTCGCGCCCGGTCTGGCCACCATGCTCGTGGTGATCACCACCGACGCCCTGCTTCCGGCCGAGCCGTTGCGCGGCCAGCTGGCCGAGGCCTGCCGGCTGAGCTTCGAACGGGTGGACAGCGACGGCTGCCTGTCCACCAACGACACGGTCCTCGTGCTGAGCAGCGGTGCCTCGGGAATCACCCCGGACGCCGAGGACTTCCAGCAGGCCTTGACGGGGGTGTGTGTCGATCTTGCGGGCCAGTTGATCGACGATGCCGAGGGAGCGGCGCATAGCATCACCATCGCCGTCCGAGGAGCCGCGACGGAGGCGGACGCGGTCGAGGTTGGCAAGGCCGTCGCCCGCAACAATCTGTTCAAGTGCGCAGTGTTCGGCCAGGATCCGAACTGGGGACGGGTCCTGGCGGCGGTCGGTACCACCGCGGCCGCCTTTGAACCGGAAGATCTCGACGTCTGGTTCAACGGTGTCCAGGTCTGCCGGGCGGGTGGCATCGGGGACGCCCGCGAGCTGGTCGATCTCGCTCCGCGACAGGTGAACATCGACATCGATCTGCACGCCGGACCAGAATCGGCCAGCGTATGGACCACGGACCTCACTTACGACTACGTCAAAGAGAACGCCGAGTACTCCACATGATCGAGCAGCATGATCGACCAGCCGTGATCAATCAACCGAGCCTCGTGGAGAAGGCCTCGATCCTCACCGAGGCGCTGCCCTGGCTGGAGACCTACGCCGGCAAGATCGTCGTGATCAAGTACGGCGGCAACGCCATGATCGACGAAGACCTGAAGCGGGCGTTCGCCTCCGACATCGTGTTCATGAAGCGCTGCGGGGTCCACCCCGTGGTCGTGCACGGCGGCGGACCCCAGATCTCGGACATGTTGAACCGGCTGGGCATCGAGTCGGAGTTCCGCGGCGGCCTGCGGGTCACCAGTCCGGAGGCGATGGCCGTCGTCCGGATGGTGCTGACCGGACAGGTCGGCCGGGACCTGGTCAATCTGATCAACCGGCACAGCACCGTGGCCGTCGGCATGTCCGGGGAGGACGGCGGGCTCTTCGTGGCCGAGCGCCGTGGCACCGTCATCGACGGTGAGGAGGTCGACCTCGGACTCGTCGGCGACGTGGTCGCGGTCAACACCGAAGCAATCGTTGGGCTGATCGGCGCGGGCCGGGTACCGGTGGTGGCCAGCATCGCCCCAGACGTGCACGGCGTAGTGCACAACGTCAACGCCGACACCGCCGCAGCGGCCCTGGCCATCGCCCTGGAGGCCGAGCGACTGGTGGTGTTGACCGACGTCGAAGGTCTCTACCAGGACTGGCCCTCCAGCGAGGAGATCATCCCGGAGTTGTCGGCGTCGGCTCTGGAGGAGCTGATGCCCACGCTGGAATCCGGGATGGTGCCCAAGATGGAGGCGTGCCTCCGAGCGGTTCGGGGCGGCCTCACCCGGGCGACCGTCACCGACGGACGCGTTCCGCACGCGCTGCTGCTGGAGATCTTCACCAACACCGGCATCGGCACCATGGTCACCCAGGACGGCCTGGTCCGACTGGGCAGCCGGGTCTTCTCCCGTGACCAGGGCATTCCGCCGCACGAGTTCGCCAACGGCGACTTCGGCGGCGTACTGCCCACCGTCCCGACCGAGAAGGAGACACCGTGACCGATGCGATGACGCTGACCCGGGACCTCTCGGGGTGGCCGACCGGGCAAGGCTCGGCCGCTGTGCTGGCCGGCTACCAGCAAGCGGTGATGAATACGTTCGGCGCCCCCAAGCGAGTCTTCGTCCGGGGCGAAGGCTGTTACGTCTGGGATGCCGACGGCCGTCGGCATCTGGATCTCCTCTCCGGCTTGGCCGTCAACGCGCTGGGCCACGCCCACCCGACCGTGTTGTCGGCGATCACGGGACAGCTGGCCACCTTGGGCCACGTCTCGAACTTCTTCGCCACCCCGGCCCAGGTCGCACTCGCCGAGCGACTCGGGGCGATCGCCGATCCGTCCGGGCAGGATTCACCTCGGGTCTTCTTCACCAACTCCGGCACCGAGGCCAACGAGGCCGCCTTCAAGATCACTCGGATGACCGGCCGAACCAAGATCATCTCGACCGAGGGAGCCTTCCACGGACGTACCCTGGGAGCCCTGGCGATCACGCACAACCCCAAGTACCGCGAGCCGTTCGCCCCACTCCCCGGCCCGGTCGGCTTCGTCCCGTACGGCGACGCGGACGCGTTGGCCGCGGTCGTCGACGAGACGGTCGCCGCCGTGGTGTTGGAGCCGATCCAAGGTGAGAACGGGATCGTGGTGCCGCCGAAGGACTACCTGCTCCGCGCCCGGCAGATCTGTGATGATCACGGCGCGCTGCTCTGGATCGACGAGATCCAGACCGGCATGGGCCGGACCGGCTCGTGGCTGACCCATGTTGCGGAAGGGGTTCGCGCCGACATCGTCACCGTGGCCAAAGGGCTCGGCAACGGATTCCCGGTGGGGGCCTGCATCGCGCTCGGGCGAGCCGCCACCGCCTTGGGTCCAGGTAGCCACGGCAGCACGTTCGGCGGCAATCCGGTCGCCGCCATCGCCGGGCTGGCGGCCATGGCGGTGATCGAGCGCGACGGTCTGCTGGCCAACGCCACGGCGATGGGAGAGCACGTGCAGGCCGGGGCACTGGCCCTCGACCACCGGTTGGTCGGCGGCGTACGCGGTCGCGGCCTTCTCCAGGCGATCGTGCTGACCGAACCGGTGGCTCCCAGCGTCGCCGATGCGGCACTGGATGCCGGCTTCATCGTCAACGCCCCGCGGCCCGATGTCCTCCGGTTGGCCCCGCCGCTGATCATCACCGCGGCTCAGCTCGACGCCTTCCTGGCCGTCTTACCCGGTCTGCTGGACCAGGCCGCCGGATCGTGACGCGCCATTTCCTCAGCGATGACGATCTGAGTGCCGGCGAACAATCGGCGATCTTGGACCTGGCGGATCAACTCGCCGAGGAGCCCTTTCTGCGCACGCCGTTCAGGGGACCGCGAACCGTGGCCGTGCTGTTCGACAAGGCCTCGACCCGAACCCGGATCTCTTTCGAAGCCGGCATCGCCGAGCTCGGCGGCCATCCCATGATCATGGACTCCGCGCTCTCCCAACTGGGCCGCGGAGAGCCGATCCGCGATACCGCCCGAGTCCTCGGCCGGCACGTCGCCGCCATCGTCTGGCGAACCTCGGGTCAGGAGCGGTTGGTCGAGATGGCCGAGTACGCCGGGGTGCCGGTGATCAACGGGCTGACCGACTCCTATCACCCGTGCCAGGTGCTCGCCGATCTGCAGACCGTCCGACGGCATCTCGGCGCCCTGGCCGGTGTGACGCTGGCCTATCTGGGTGATGGGGCCAACAACATGGCGCACTCGTATCTGCTGGGCGGGGTGCTGGCCGGCCTGCACGTACGGATCGCTGCGCCGGAGGGCTTCCAGCCGGACCCGGATGTCGTCCACCGCGCCGAACGATTGGCGGCGGCGACCGGGGGCAGTGTGCTGATCACCGACTCGGCCGACGAAGCCGCCGGGGGCAGCGACGTCTTGGCCACCGACACCTGGGTCTCGATGGGCCAAGAGGGCGACGGCCTCGACCGGGAGGCTATCTTCTCCCCCTATCGCCTCAGCGAGCAACGGCTGCAGACCGCCGCCTCAGGCGCGATCGTGCTGCACTGCCTGCCGGCCTACCGCGGCAAGGAGATCGACGCCACGGTGCTCGACGGACCCCGCTCGGTGGTCTGGGACGAGGCCGAGAACCGGCGGCACGTGCAGAAGGCGATGTTGATCTTCCTCGATTCTCACCACCGGGGCGAGCGGTGATCATGACCGGTCAGGCCCGGGCGCCCTTCACCAAGACCGCTCGCCAGGCCCGGATCGTAGCCCTGCTTGAGCAGCACCAGATCCGCTCCCAGGTCGAGCTGGCCGAGCTGCTCGCCGCCGATGGCGTTCAGGTCAACCAGGGCACGCTGTCACGTGATCTCGTGGAGGTGGGAGCGCTGCGCGTCCGTGACCTGTCGGGACACCTGGTCTACGCCGTCCCCGGCGACGGCGGCGACCGCAGTCCGCTGGGCGAGTTCGCCACCTTCGAGGGCCGGTTGAGCCGGCTCTGCAGCGAGATCCTGGTGTCGGCGGAGGCGTCGGCGAATCTGGTCGTGCTGCGGACTCCGCCGGGTGCCGCGCAGTACTTCGCCTCGGCCATCGATCGGGTTGCCTGGTCCGACATCCTCGGCACCATCGCGGGCGACGACACGATCTTGTTGATCGCCCGAGACGCGGGCGGTGGCGCAGAGCTGGCCGACCGCTTCCTCACCATGAGCAGGGTCCCTCATCACCCAGACTCCCCGCCCGGAACGAAGCCTGCAGAACGAAAACCCGCGGAACGAAAGAAGGAACGACATCGTGAGTGATCGGATCGTGCTCGCCTACTCCGGCGGACTGGACACCTCTGTCTGTATCGGATGGCTGACCGAACAGACCGGCCAGGAAGTGGTCGCCGTCGCGGTGGACGTCGGGCAGGGCGGGGAGGACCTGGAGCAGATCCGGCAGCGGGCGCTCGACTGCGGGGCGGTCGAGGCCGTCGTGGTGGACGCCCGCGACGAATTCGCCGACGACTTCTGCCTGCCCGCGTTGCGGGCCAACGCGCTGTACATGGACCGGTACCCGCTGGTCAGCGCCCTTTCCCGCCCGTTGATCGTGCGGCATCTGGTGGCGGCGGCGGGCGAGTACGGGGCCTCCGTCGTCAGTCACGGCTGCACCGGCAAAGGAAACGACCAGGTGCGGTTCGAGGTCGGCGTCGCGAACCTGGCACCGCACCTGCAGGTCATCGCCCCGGTCCGCGACTACGCATGGACCCGGGAGAAGGCGATTGCCTACGCCGAAACGAGGGGGCTGCCGATCGCGGCCAGCAAGTCCTCGCCCTACTCGATCGACCAGAACGTCTGGGGGCGGGCGGTGGAGACCGGCTTCCTGGAGGACATCTGGAACGCCCCCATCGAAGACGTCTACTCCTACACCGCCGATCCGTCGGAGACCCGGGAGGCCGACGAGGTGGTGATCACATTCGAGGCCGGCGTTCCCATCGCGCTCGACGGCGTCAAGGTCTCGATGCTGGAGGCGATCGCGCAATTGAATCAGCGTGCCGGGGCGCAGGGGGTCGGCCGGCTGGATCTGGTTGAGGATCGACTCGTCGGGATCAAGAGCCGCGAGGTCTACGAGGCGCCAGGGGCGATCGCCCTGATCACCGCGCACATGGAGCTGGAGAACGTGACCGTCGAGCGTGAGCTGGCTCGGTACAAGCGTGGCGTTGACCAACGCTGGGGAGAGCTGGTCTACGACGGACAATGGTTCTCGCCGCTGAAGCGCGCCTTGGACCGGTTGATCGATGAGGCACAGACGGCCGTCACCGGGGACATCCGGATGGTGCTGCACGGCGGCCGGGCCACGGTCACCGGAAGGCAGAGCGGCGCGAGTCTGTACGACTTCAATCTGGCCACCTACGACGAAGGCGACACCTTCGACCAGGCGCAGGCACGCGGATTCATCGAGCTCTACGGACTGTCGAGCAAGATCGCCGCCCGGCGGGACGCCGGCTTGCCGTCGTGACCGACGATCTCCACTCCGGGCGGCTGTGGGGTGGTCGCTTCGGAGGCGGCCCGGCGGAGGCGATGTTCGCGCTGAGCCGGTCCACCCACTTCGACTGGCGACTCGCGCCGTACGACCTTGCCGGTTCGCGGGCCCATGCCCGAGCTCTCCATCGGGCCGACCTGCTCACCGACGACGAGCTCGCAGGCATGATCACCGGACTGGACGCGCTCGAAGCTGATGTGGCGTCCGGTGCGTTCGCTCCCTCGGCCACCGACGAGGACGTGCACGGTGCTCTCGAGCGCGGCCTGGTCGAGCGGATCGGGCCTCAGCTCGGTGGCCGGCTTCGCGCCGGCCGGTCGCGCAACGACCAGATCGCCACCCTGATTCGGATGTACCTGCGCGACGCGCTCGGCGCCATCACCACCGGACTCCGGGACGTGATCGCGGCCCTGCACGAGCAGGCCCGAAGCCATCTCGGCGCGGCCATGCCGGGAAGGACCCACCTCCAGCACGCCCAGCCGGTGCTGCTCTCCCACCATCTGCTGGCGCACGCGTGGCCGCTGCTGCGAGACGTGAGCCGGATACGGGACCTGGACCGACGCCTCGACCTCAGCCCCTACGGCTCGGCGGCGCTCGCGGGCACGTCGCTGGGCCTCGACCCTGAATCGGTGGCGACCGAACTCGGCTTCTCCGGCAGCGTGCCCAACTCGATCGACGGCACCGCGGCCCGCGATGGGGTGGCCGAGGCTGCGTATGTTTGCGCGCAGATCGGCATCGATCTCTCCCGGCTGAGCGAAGACGTGATCTTGTGGGTCACTCACGAATTCAGGTTCGCAAGCCTGTCCGACGAATGGTCGACAGGGTCCAGCATCATGCCGCAGAAGAAGAATCCGGACGTGGCCGAACTGGCCCGCGGCAAGGCGGGCCGGCTGATCGGCAATCTGTCCGGCCTTCTGGCGACCCTCAAAGGTTTACCGCTGGCGTACAACCGGGACCTGCAGGAGGACAAGGAGCCCATCTTCGACTCGATCGATCAGCTAGTGATCTTGCTACCGGCCGTCGCGGGCATGGTCGCGACCCTGACCTTCGACACCGACCGGATGGCCGCCTTGGCCCCGGAGGGCTTCGCATTGGCCACCGATGTCGCCGACTGGCTGGTCCGACAGCGCGTTCCGTTCGCGGAGGCGCACGAGGTGGCCGGAGCCTGCGTCCGGTATTGCGAAACCCACGGCCTTGCGCTCTCCGACCTCACCCCCGCGCACTTGCGCGAGATCTCCCCCCACCTGACCGACGCGCTCCTCACGGTGCTCACCGTTGCCGGCTCGATCGCCGCCCGCGACGGCAGGGGCGGCACCGCCGGCGTCCGCGTCCGCGAGCAGCTGGCGCAGCTCGAGCGGGCGATGCAGCAGCCTGCGGGGAGTCCCAGCACCTGAGTTCGGCACCTCGTTCTCACCGGTAACCTCGCCACGACAGGTAAGGACGAGTAGGGACGAGCAAGACTGCCCGAGGAGTTTCATCGAATGGATTTGTCCACGAGCGCGGTGCTGACTGAGCTGCGGTGGCGCGGGCTGCTGGCCGAATCGACTGATGAGGCGGCTCTGGCCGAGCATCTGGCCGCCGGCCCGGTCACCTTCTACGTCGGCTTCGACCCGACCGCACCAAGCCTGCACATCGGCAATCTGGTGCAGCTGATGGTGGCGCGGGCGCTGCAACGCGCCGGACATCTGCCGCTGATCCTGGTGGGGGGGTCGACCGGACTGATCGGCGATCCCAAGAACACCGGCGAGCGGTCGCTCAATCCGGCCGACCTGGTCGCGGGCTGGGTCGAACGGATTCGCGCGCAGGTCTCGCGCTTCGTGCAGTTCGACGGGGCCAACCCGGCCCGGATCGTCAACAATCTTGACTGGACCCAGCCCAAGTCCGTGTTGGATTTCCTCCGGGACATCGGCAAACACTTCCCCGTCAACAAGATGTTGGCCCGCGACGTCGTCCGGACCCGGCTCGAGGAAGGGATCTCCTACACCGAGTTCTCCTATGTCCTGCTCCAGTCGATGGACTACCTCGAGCTGTACCGCAGCCTCGGTTGCACGCTGCAGTTCGGGGGCAGCGACCAGTGGGGCAACATCACCGCGGGCGTGGAGCTCATCCGGCGTGCGGAAGGGGCTCGGGTGCACGCCCTGGCCACCCCACTGCTGACCAAGGCCGACGGGAGCAAGTTCGGGAAGACCGAGGGGGGCACGGTGTGGCTGGATCCCGAGATGACTTCCCCGTACGCCTTCCACCAGTTCTTCCTCCAGGCCGAAGACAGCAAGGTGGTCGAGTACCTCAAGGTCTTCAGTGAGCGGCCGCCCGCCGAGATCGAGGCGCTGGCCGAGCAGTCCCGGCGCGAACCGCATCGCCGATTGGCCCAGAGGGCGCTGGCCGACGACATCACGGCCCTGGTGCACTCTGCGGCTGCTCGAGACGCCGCGGTGCAAGCCGCCGCCGCGCTGTTCGGGCAGTCCGAACTCGACCAGTTGCCGGCGGACCTCCTCGAGGACGTGCTCAGCGAGGTGGGAGCACGGGAGCTCGAGATCAGCGGCGAGCTCCAGCCGAGCGTGGTCGACGTGCTGACCGCAAGCGGGGTCGTGGCGAGCAGGTCGGCGGCGCGGAGAGCGATCGGAGAGGGCGGGGCCTATCTGAACAACGTCCGGGTGACCGATCCCGATGCCCTACTGCGTCCCGACGACATCCTGCATGGCCGGTACGTGGTGACCCGTCGCGGCAAAAGGACCGTCGGTGCGGTCGTCCTGATTCGATGACCGACCGGCCGGCGCTGGCGGTCGTGGTCGATCGACCCAGCCGACGCGCTGCGTTGGTCGAGGATCTCCGGCGGCGATTCGATCGCGACTACGACGTCGTGGAGTTGACCTCGACCGGCGTGACCCGGGCCCTGGACCACTTCGACGTCGACGGAACTCCGCTCGCGGCGGTGATCGCGGACGCCGAATTGCCCGAGGCGGGACTCTCCGGAGCCCGGTTGCTGGCTCAGGTCCGCCGGCGGCATCGGGCGACCAAGCGGATCCTGCTGGTCGAACGCGGTCACTGGCGGGGACATCCCGTCCAGCAGGCGATGGTGCTCGGTCAGGTGGATGGCTATCTGTTCGTACCCTGGGAACCGCGGGAAAGCTGGCTCTACCTGCCGATGGCGGAGTACCTGGCCGACTGGTCCCGCACCCAGCCGCCCGAGAGCACCGCTTTCACCATCGTCGGCGAGCAATGGCATCCGCGCTCCCATCAGATGCGCGACATCATGACGCGCGCCGCCATCCCGTTCCGGTTCCTCCCGGCGGATTCCGAACCGGGGCGGGCGTTGCTCGGCGAGTCGGCGGTGGATCGTTCCGGGCTGCCGCTGTTGGTCCACTTCACCGGCCTCAGGCTCCGGAATCCCAGCGACGCCGACGTGGTCGAGCTGCTCGGCTTTCCCGCTCCGGGCGACCAGCTGTACGACGTCGCCATCGTCGGCGGGGGACCGGCTGGGCTCTCGGCGGCCGTCTACGCCTCGAGCGAAGGCCTGCGCGCCTGTGTGATCGATCCGTCCGTGCCCGGCGGTCAGGCCGGCAGCAGCTCGATGATCCGCAACTACCTCGGCTTTCCGCGTGGACTCAGCGGCGCCGACCTCACGAATCGTGCGGTGGAGCAGGCCTGGTTGCTCGGTGCGGAGTTCCTCCTCGCCGAAGAGGTGGCCGCCCTGACGCCGCACGGCGAGCGCATCGAACTGACGACCCGATCGGGTGCCCGGATCAGGGCCCGGAGCGTGGTCTTGGCTTGCGGGGTCAGCTGGCGGCGCCTGGGGGTGCCCGCCCTCGAGGAGTTGGTCGGCGCCGGTGTCTTCTACGGCGCCGCGGGCTCCGAGGCCGAGGCCCTCAGCGACGGCCAGGTCTACATCGTCGGTGGCGGGAACTCCGCCGGCCAGGCGGCCGTCCATCTCGCCCGCCGCGCTCGGCAGGTGCACCTGGTCATTCGGCGGACCGGGTTGTCGGCGACCATGTCGGACTATCTCGTCCGCCAGCTCGAAGCGGCGCCCAACATCACCCTCATCGGCGAGAGCGACGTCATCGGCGGGTCGGGCGAGGACCGCCTGGAGGAGCTCCTGCTTCGCCACCGGCCGAGCGGGCGTTCGCGCTCGGTGCCCGCCGACGGACTGTTCGTCATGATCGGGGGTGAGCCGCGCACCGGATGGCTTCGGGGCAGTGTGGCCATGGACGAGAGGAACTATCTGCTCACCGACACCGACGTGACGTCCGCAGGAGCGTGGGAGCTCCGACGGCCGCCGCTGTTCGGGGAGACCAGCCAACCGGGGGTCTTCGCCGTCGGTGACGTCGTCCACGAGTCGAGCAAGCGGGTGGCCCCGTCGGTGGGCTCGGGTGCGGTCGCGATCCAGATGGTGCACCGCTACCTCGCCGAACGCCCTCGCACCACCCAGGAATAAGCGGTACTCGAGCTGCGCTACGGTGAGGGCTCTACTCGAGGCATGAGTTCTCGGCCCCGGTTTGACCGGAGCGTGACGACCACCTAGAGTAGACAAGGCCCGGAGCGCGGGACGCAACAGTCGAAGAGGCTGGAGCGGCCGATCCGGACCATCATCCACACCACACACCGACATGGATCGAACGGGCGACGCATGTGCGTTCCCAGGCTGATCGATGAGTGCGGCAACGATGAATCGAGATGGGGGGACCGCGTTTGACTCGGTCGCTCCGGATCACTAAAGTAAGTCAGGTTGCCCCAAGCCGAGACTAATAGTCCTGGTGCGGTGTGCACCCGAAACTTGAGAACTCAACAGCGTGCTTAAAAGTCAATGCCAAATATGCACTAAAGAACCCGTGCTTGGTTGGTCTGGGCGAGATGGACTTACAAGTTTGTCGACCCTTGCACGACCAAGTCGGATTCCTTTGAGATTGATTGATTGATTGACCCAGCAATGGGTTCTGTCAGCATCAAGCTCGTTGATTTGACAGTCACCGATCAGGGTCTTGCCCCGATCGCACTGATAGATTTCAACGGAGAGTTTGATCCTGGCTCAGGACGAACGCTGGCGGCGTGCTTAACACATGCAAGTCGAACGGTAAGGCCCCTTCGGGGGTACACGAGTGGCGAACGGGTGAGTAACACGTGAGCAACCTGCCCTTGACTCTGGAATAACAGCTGGAAACAGCTGCTAATACCGGATACGACCTCGACCGACATCGGTGGAGGTGGAAAGCTCCGGCGGTCAAGGATGGGCTCGCGGCCTATCAGCTAGTTGGTGAGGTAACGGCTCACCAAGGCTTCGACGGGTAGCCGGCCTGAGAGGGCGACCGGCCACACTGGGACTGAGATACGGCCCAGACTCCTACGGGAGGCAGCAGTGGGGAATATTGCACAATGGGCGAAAGCCTGATGCAGCAACGCCGCGTGCGGGATGACGGCCTTCGGGTTGTAAACCGCTTTCAGCTCCGACGAAGCGCAAGTGACGGTAGGAGCAGAAGAAGGACCGGCCAACTACGTGCCAGCAGCCGCGGTGATACGTAGGGTCCGAGCGTTGTCCGGAATTATTGGGCGTAAAGGGCTTGTAGGCGGTTTGTCACGTCGGAAGTGAAAACTCAGGGCTCAACCCTGAGCCTGCTTCCGATACGGGCAAACTAGAGGAATGCAGGGGAGAACGGAATTCCTGGTGGAGCGGTGGAATGCGCAGATATCAGGAGGAACACCGGTGGCGAAGGCGGTTCTCTGGGCATTTCCTGACGCTGAGAAGCGAAAGCGTGGGGAGCAAACAGGCTTAGATACCCTGGTAGTCCACGCCGTAAACGGTGGGCACTAGGTGTGGGGAACATTCCACGTTCTCCGTGCCGAAGCTAACGCATTAAGTGCCCCGCCTGGGGAGTACGGCCGCAAGGCTAAAACTCAAAGGAATTGACGGGGGCCCGCACAAGCGGCGGAGCATGCGGATTAATTCGATGCAACGCGAAGAACCTTACCTGGGTTTGACATATGCCGGAAAGCTGCAGAGATGTAGCCCCCGCAAGGTCGGTATACAGGTGGTGCATGGCTGTCGTCAGCTCGTGTCGTGAGATGTTGGGTTAAGTCCCGCAACGAGCGCAACCCTCGTCCTATGTTGCCAGCGGATCATGCCGGGGACTCATAGGAGACTGCCGGGGTCAACTCGGAGGAAGGTGGGGATGACGTCAAGTCATCATGCCCCTTAAGTCCAGGGCTTCACGCATGCTACAATGGCTGGTACAAAGGGCTGCAATACCGCAAGGTTGAGCGAATCCCAAAAAGCCAGTCTCAGTTCGGATTGGGGTCTGCAACTCGACCCCATGAAGTCGGAGTCGCTAGTAATCGCAGATCAGCAACGCTGCGGTGAATACGTTCCCGGGCCTTGTACACACCGCCCGTCAAGTCATGAAAGTCGGTAACACCCGAAGCCGGTGGCCCAACCCTTGTGGAGGGAGCCGTCGAAGGTGGGACTGGCGATTAGGACTAAGTCGTAACAAGGTAGCCGTACCGGAAGGTGCGGCTGGATCACCTCCTTTCTAAGGAGCTACGCGGCGAGCTTGCTCGTCGGTATGCCCCGGTTCCACGACATTCGTTCGTGGCCGGAGCAGCTCTGGAATGTGGAACATTGACCATTAAGCCGTGACGCGGATGCGTTCGTGAGTACAACCTGCCCAGCAGGAGTGGAAAACCGAATGGGTTTCGTGGCACGGCCCGAGCACGCTGTTGGGTCCTGAAGGGTCGGTTGCACAGCAACTGGAACTTCTGCGGACCGAAGCCGGCACCTCATAAACGAGGTGGTTGGGTCGGGAACCCGCCCGTATGTTGAGAACTTCACAGTGGACGCGAGCATCTTTGTAGTAACAACAAGCTACTAAGGGCAATCGGTGGATGCCTAGGCACCAAGAGCCGATGAAGGACGTTGTAACCTGCGATAAGCCCCGGGGAGCTGGTAAACGAGCTTCGATCCGGGGATCTCCGAATAGGGAAACCTCGAAAGAAACCGGAGTAATGTCCGGCGACCTCTGCCTGAACACATAGGGCAGTAGGAGGGAACGTGGGGAAGTGAAACATCTCAGTACCCACAGGAAAAGAAAACAACCGTGATTCCGTAAGTAGTGGCGAGCGAACGCGGAAGAGGCCAAACCGTACGTGTGTGATAGCTGACAGGCGTTGCACGTCCGGTGTTGTGGGGCCACTCCGGCCGATCTGTCAATCGGCCAAGCAGTAAGAAATGATCGATGAAGTCGAAGTACTCTGGGAAGGTACGGCACAGAAGGTAATACCCCTGTAGACGTAAGTCGATCACTGCTGAGCGTAACCCCAAGTAGCAGCCAACCCGTGAAATTGGCTGTGAATCCGGCGGGACCACCCGCTAAGCCTAAATACTCCTTGGTGACCGATAGCGGACAAGTACCGTGAGGGAAAGGTGAAAAGTACCCCGGGAGGGGAGTGAAATAGTACCTGAAACCGATTGCCTACAATCCGTCGGAGCTGATACTTGTATCGGTGACGGCGTGCCTTTTGAAGAATGAGCCTGCGAGTTAGTGGTGCGTGGCGAGGTTAACCCGTGTGGGGAAGCCGTAGCGAAAGCGAGTCCGAACAGGGCGAATCAGTCGCGTGCTCTAGACCCGAAGCGGAGTGATCTATCCATGGCCAGGGTGAAGCGACGGTAAGACGTCGTGGAGGCCCGAACCCACCAGGGTTGAAAACCTGGGGGATGAGCTGTGGATAGGGGTGAAAGGCCAATCAAACTCCGTGATAGCTGGTTCTCCCCGAAATGCATATAGGTGCAGCGTCGCGTGTTTCTTGCCGGAGGTAGAGCACTGGATAGTCTAGGGGGCCCACAAGCTTACCGAAATTAGCCAAACTCCGAATACCGGTAAGTGAAGCGCGGCAGTGAGACTGCGGGCGATAAGGTTCGTAGTCGAGAGGGAAACAGCCCAGAACACCAGCTAAGGCCCCTAAGAGATTGCTAAGTGGAAAAGGATGTGGAGTTGCGGAGACAACCAGGAGGTTGGCTTGGAAGCAGCCACCCTTGAAAGAGTGCGTAATAGCTCACTGGTCAAGTGATTCTGCGCCGACAATTTAGCGGGGCTCAAGCAATCCGCCGAAGCTGTGTCATTCACGCGTGTACTCGGTCGTGTAAGCGATCCAGGTGCGTGGATGGGTAGGGGAGCGTCGTGTGCGCGATGAAGCGGCAGGGTGACCTAGCCGTGGAGAGCACACGAGTGAGAATGCAGGCATGAGTAGCGAATGAGGAGTGAGAAACTCCTCCACCGAAAGACCAAGGGTTCCAGGGTCAAGCTAATCTGCCCTGGGTAAGTCGGGACCTAAGGCGAGGCCGACAGGCGTAGTCGATGGACAACGGGTTGATATTCCCGTACCGGCGCTAGAACGACCCTGCCGAATCGAGCGATGCTAAGCACGCGAGTTGCGCGGAGACCTTCGGGTCGATGTGCGATGAGTCTGCGACCCAGACTTGTAGTAGGCAAGCTGCGGAGTGACGCAGGAAGGTAGCCCATCCCGGGCGATGGTCGTCCCGGGCTAAGTGCGTAGGGCGAGGTATAGGCAAATCCGTACCTCACGTGCCTGAGACATGACGGCTGGATCGGATACGTCCGATCGAGTGGGTGATCCTATGCTGCCTAGAAAACCTTCGTGAGCGAGTGCTAGAGCCGCCCGTACCCTAAACCGACTCAGGTGGTCAGGTAGAGAATACCAAGGTGATCGAGAGAACCGTGGTTAAGGAACTCGGCAAAATGCCCCCGTAACTTCGGGAGAAGGGGGGCCGAGTCTGTCTATGGATTTACTCCGGACGGCAGATGAGGCCGCAGAGACCAGGCCCAAGCGACTGTTTACTAAAAACACAGGTCCGTGCTAAGTCGTAAGACGCTGTATACGGACTGACGCCTGCCCGGTGCTGGAACGTTAAGGGGAAGTGTTAGCGCAAGCGAAGCACTGAACTTAAGCGCCAGTAAACGGCGGTGGTAACTATAACCATCCTAAGGTAGCGAAATTCCTTGTCGGGTAAGTTCCGACCTGCACGAATGGCGTAACGACTTGGGCGCTGTCTCGACCATGGACTCGGCGAAATTGCACTACGAGTAAAGATGCTCGTTACGCGCAGCAGGACGGAAAGACCCCGGGACCTTTACTATAGTTTGGTATTGGTGTTCGGTACAGCTTGTGTAGGATAGGTGGGAGACTGTGAAGCAGCCACGCCAGTGGTTGTGGAGTCAACGTTGAAATACCACTCTGGCTGTTCTGGATATCTAACCTAGGTCCGTTATCCGGATCAGGGACAGTGCCTGATGGGTAGTTTGACTGGGGCGGTCGCCTCCTAAAAGGTAACGGAGGCGCCCAAAGGTTCCCTCAGCCTGGTTGGCAATCAGGTTTCGAGTGTAAGTGCACAAGGGAGCTTGACTGTGAGAGAGACATCTCGAGCAGGGACGAAAGTCGGGACTAGTGATCTGACGGTGGCATGTGGAAGCGCCGTCACTCAACGGATAAAAGGTACCCCGGGGATAACAGGCTGATCTTGCCCGAGCGTCCATAGCGACGGCATGGTTTGGCACCTCGATGTCGGCTCGTCGCATCCTGGGGCTGGAGTCGGTCCCAAGGGTTGGGCTGTTCGCCCATTAAAGCGGCACGCGAGCTGGGTTTAGAACGTCGTGAGACAGTTCGGTCCCTATCCGCTGCGCGCGTAGGAGTCTTGAGGAGGGCTGTCCTTAGTACGAGAGGACCGGGACGGACGAACCTCTGGTGTGCCAGTTGTCCTGCCAAGGGCACGGCTGGTTGGCTACGTTCGGAAGTGATAACCGCTGAAAGCATCTAAGCGGGAAGCACGCTCCAAGATGATGGCTCCCACAGGGTAACCTGGTAAGGCCCCCAGCAGATCACTGGGTGATAGGTCGGATGTGGAAGTGCAGCAATGTACGGAGCTGACCGATACTAATAGGCCGAGGGCTTGTTCCTACAAAGGTGCTACGCGTCCACTGTGAATTTCCCGAGATACGGTCGGGTAAACCGCTTATATCTCCATAGAGTTTCGGTGATCATGGCGAGAGGGAAACACCCGGCTCCATTCCGAACCCGGAAGTTAAGCTTCTCAGCGCCGATGGTACTGCACGGGGGACCGTGTGGGAGACTAGGACGTCGCCGGACAACACACATTCAGGGTCGACCATTCGTGGTCGGCCCTGAAGTGCGTTCCGGGTCTTTCAGCGAACTCCGGTGTATATCCAGGCGGCGCAGGCCAGGCTTATCCCAGCGTCGGTGACGTGGTCGCTGAGTCCTTGGCGCAGGTTGGCCAGAATCAGGCTCCGCCCGGTCGAGTCGGCTCGGTCGAGGGCGAACTTCGGCGCCCCGAAACCGGTGACGAATTCGATGGCCTCGTCCACGGTATGACCGAAAGTGATTTGGCCGGTGACCGGTTCGGCGGCGACGTCGGAAAAGCCGGCTCCGACCAGCAACCCGATCACCCGTTCCGGGTCGGCCATCGCGAACGGTCCGGGAGCCCCAGGGAGCGGGGCCGGACCGGACGGCAATCCCGGCTGGACCGCGCCGACCAGAACCTGAACCCAGGTATTGGCCGCCGGGGACTGCCACGCCATGACCGCCAAGCGCCCTCCCGGCCGCAGCGCCCGCGCGAGATTGCCGGATGCGGCGGGGAGGTCGGCGACGAACATCATCGCCATCCGGCTCACGACGACGTCGAAGGAGGCCGGCTCGAACGGATAGATCTGGGCGTCGCCGGCGACGAACCGGAGATTGACCAGACCCGCCCGGCCGGCCCGCCGCCGGGCCCGCTCCAGCATGGGACGGGACAGATCGATGCCAAGGACGGACCCAGCGGGAGTCAGCCGCGCCGCATCGCAGCTGGTCTCGCCGTTGCCGCACCCGACATCCAGGACACGGTCGGTCTTGGAGATCCGGGCCGCCGCGAGCAGTGCTGCGCCCCAGCTGGTGGTCTGGTCGAATCGGTCGGCGTTTTCAGCCCAGAAGACTCCTTCGTCGGTGTCCCAGATGCGGAGTTGTTCGGCGTTGCCCGGATCGACCCTCGGCGGATCACCGTCCATCACCGCTCCTCTCAGCGGCCGAAATGAGCCGATAGGAAGTGCCGGTAGCGCTCGTCGATCTCCGCGGCCGCGCGCAGGTCGTCACGGCTCGGTTCACGGTCGCTGAGCACCGGTGCGGGCCAGTCCGGCAGCTCGCCGGTCAAGGCCCAGGCCGCTTGGCGGGCGGCGCCGACCGCCACGCTCTCGAACTCCTCGGTGGCGACGATCGGCAGCCCGAAGACGGCCAGCGCGATGGTTCGCACCGCCTCGGACTGGGAGGCGCCGCCGGTCAGGATGACGCGTCCGATGGTTCCGGTCTGCTCCCTCAGCACCTGCAGGCCGTACGCAAGACTCCAGAGCACGCCTTCGATCGTCGCCCGGGCAACGTTGGCCGGCGTCATGTTGGTCCGAGTGAGGCCGACGAGTTGACCCCGCGCGTCGGGCAGTGGCGGCGTGCGTTCCCCGTCGAGGTAGGGGAGAAACACGAGCTCCTGACTGCCGGGGGGAGCCTCGAGGGCGAGTCGGCTCAGGTCGTCGAGACCGATGCCCAGCAGGTCGGCGGCGGCGACGAGGTTCCGGGCCCCGTTGAGGGTGCAGACCAGCGGGAGGAAGGCTCCGGTCGCGTCGGCGAAGCCGGCGACGGTTCCGGTCGGCTCGTGGGTCTGGTGATCGCTCATCACGAAGGCGGTCCCGCTGGTCCCGAGGGATACCACCGCCTCGCCGGGCTTGAGCCCGAGGCCGAGTCCGGCCGCCATGTTGTCCCCGGTGCCGGGGGCGATCGCGACCCCGTCGGGGGTGTGTCCGACGATCTCACTGGGGCCGGCAACCCGGGGCAACGCCACCTCGCGGCCGATGGCGCGCCGGACGAGATCGCCTCGGTACGCATTGTCCGCGGCGTCGAAGTAACAGGTTCCGGAAGCGTCCCCCCGATCGGTGGTCACCTCGAAGCTCCGGCCGCCGATCCGCCAGGTGAGCCAGTCGTGCGGCAGCACAACCGCCGCGGTCCGGGCGGCGTGTTCGGGCTCGGCTCGGGCGAGCCAGCGGATCTTCGACACCGTCATCGACGCGACCGGGACCGAACCCACTGCCTCAGCCCAGGCTTGAGGTCCGCCGAGCTCGCTGATCAGGTCGTCGGCGTCGCCCGCCGACCGATTGTCGTTCCACAACAGGGCGTCACGAACGAGGCCTCCTGCCTCGTCCAGGGTCACCATGCCGTGCTGCTGGCCCCCGACGGCCAGCGCCTCGACGTCACGGAGCAGAGCAGGATCAGCGGTTGCGGAGCGGTAGGCCGTCCACCATTCTTCGGCCGACACCTCGGTGCCCGGGGGATGCGAGGCTCGTGACGTTCGCAGGATGCGTCCGGACTCGGCGTCGCAGACCACGACCTTGACGGATTGGGTCGAGGAGTCCACTCCCGCCACGAGCTTGAACTCGGGGCTCACTTAGGTCCTCCGGTGGGTCAGCGTACGGAGATCGCTGTTGATCTCGTACTGGTCGGCCACACTATCGGCCTCGGTCGAGCTGTCGACGACCGCGATGTCCAGTCCGCGATCCAGGAACGTCTGGACGACGGCGGGAGCAGCCCGACCGGAGAGGACCAGCCGGTCGATCTCTGTGATCGTGGCGAACTGTACGAAGGCCGCCGCGCCCAGGTATGACGCGTCGGCCAAGGCGATCACGGTCTTGCCGCAGGCCACCTCGGCCCGAGAGATGGCGGCCGCGGCCGGTGTCGGCTGTCCCAGCCCGCGTTCCACACTGATCCCGGCGGGGCAGACCAGGCTGACGTCGACGTGCAGTCGCTCCAACTCGTGCAAGGCCCAGTCACCCTCCTGCGCGCGGGTCGCCGGCGATACGGAGCCGCCGATGTTGTACACCGCCAACTTGCCGATCCGGGCGAGGGCGATCGCCGCATCCAGCGAGTTGGTGACGATCGTCAGGCCATGCCGGGCCGGCGGATCGCTGGTGATCGCGGCGGTCAGCGCCAGTGTGAGCCGTCCGGCGCCGAGCAGCAGAGTGCCGGTGCGGGGCAGCTCCTCCCAGAGCCGGGCGGCCAGCGCGAGATCGTCGGGATTGTCGACCGGAGGCGGGGTCAGACCTGGGAACGGGTCGGTCTCGAGCGGGATCGCCCCGCCGTGAACCCGCTGCAGTTGACCGTCGGATTCGAGCGCGCGCAGATCCCGGCGCACGGTCTCCTGCGCCACCCCGAGCCGCCCGGCCACGTCCATGACGTCGATCCGGCCTTCGTCGGTCAACCAACCGACGATCCGAGCCTGGCGAGTCGATACCGCCGACGGCTGCTCCTTCATGATCCGCGTGCACTTCCGGTCGGGACTACAAGAGTTCCGTCGACTCGTCGAGTCGGGGGCGTATCTGCACCTTTCGTCCCTCACCCGCTCGGAACATTTCCAGTGCCGCTCCGTAGTCGGCCAGGGAGAAGGCGTGGCTGACCATCCGTGGTGCGTCGATCGCCCCGGTTGTGAACATCTCGACCGCCCTCCCGTACGTGTTGAGAACGGCCATCGAACCGGCGATGGTGAGCTCGTCGTTGTACACACGGAAGGGAGAGAAGGAGGCGGTGGCATCGGTGGCGGCCACGCCGAACTGTTGGAAGGTGCCACCGCGGCGCACCCGGGTCAGTCCGTCCTCGATCGCCGCCACCACCCCTGTGCAGTCGATCACCACGTCCCAACCACCCGGTCGCGCCACCTCATCGGCCGACGACCCCAGCTCGGTGATCCCGACCTCCTTGGCCACGTCCAGCCGTGCCGGGTTGCGATCGATGACGGTCACGGATGCGGCTCCGGCTCGGGGAGCCAGCTGCGCCATCATCAGGCCCATCGTGCCCGCGCCGTAGATCAGGTAGTGCTCGCCCATCCGGCGGGGCAGCAGATCGTAGCCGCGGATCGCGCAGGAGAGCGGTTCGATCAGGGCGGCCAGGGCCAGATCGACATCGTCGGCCAAGCGGTGCACGTTGCGCACGGGAGCCACCTGAAACTCGGCCGTGGATCCGTTCGACCGGCCCACCCCTGACCCGTTCCAGTTCTCGCACAGATTCGAGCGCCCGACCGCACAGAAACTACAGCTCCCGCAGGTGAGGGTCGGATCCACCGAGACCCGGTCGCCGGGCACGAATTCGGTGACTTCCGCGCCGACCGCCTCCACCGTCCCGGATGTCTCGTGTCCCGGGATGATGGGGAACACCGTCGGCGCGAACTCGCCGTCCAGCACGTGCAGATCCGTTCCGCACAGGCCCACGGCCTCGACCCGGACCAGCACGTCTCGCGGCCCGACGTCAGGGACCGGGACCTCCCGCAGGTCGAAGCGACCGGGTTCGGCGAAGACGATCGCCTGCACTCACTTCACCGCGCCCATGGCCAAACCGCGGACCAGCCGCTTCTGAGCCAGCCAGCCGGCGGCGATGACCGGGACCACCGCGACGGTACAGGCGGCCGACAGGACGGCGAGGAACTGACCGCGGCCGTCCACGAAGCTGCCCAGGAACGGCGGCGTGGTGCGCGCCGTGACGGCGGTCAGCAGGTTGGCCAGGAAGTACTCGTTCCACGCGAAGATGAAGCAGATCAGCGCTGCCGCCGCGGCCCCGGGAGCAACGATCGGCAGCGACACCTGCCACAGCTCGCGGTTGTAGCCCGCACCGTCGATCTGCGCGGCCTCCACCACGGCCCGGGGCACCTCGGCGAAGAAGGAACGCATCATCCAGACCGCCAGCGGCAGGTTGATGCCGATGTAGAGCACCCCCAGCGCCCAGAGGTTGTCCAGCATGCCCAGAGTGCGCAGCAGCAGGAACACCGGGATGATCGACGCCGCCACCGGCATGAACTTGGTGGAGATGAAGAAGAACAGCGCGTCCTGCCACTTGCCGATCGGCCGGACCGACAGCGCGTACGCGGCCGGGATGGCCAGGCCCATCACCGCCACCGTGGAGAGCACCGAGACGAACAACGAGTTCAGCAGGTGCAGGCCCATGTTGCGACGGAACACCTCGACGTAGTTGCTGAGGGTCGGTTCGAAGAAGAACGGCGGGGGAAACTGCGCGGCCGCCGCTTCCGTCTTGAAGCTGTTGATCAGCATCCACAGCACCGGGAAGAAGAAGATGAACACCAGCACCCAGGTGAGAGCCGTGACCACGTAGCCCACGATCTTGCGCTTGGTGAACTTGCTGGATCCGCCGGTCCGAGCGCTCGAGGAGGGTGCACCAGCACTCGTCGTGGTCGGTGTGGTCGTTGCGGCGCTCATCCCTTTGCCTCCTCGGTGAAGACCTTGAACACAGTTCTCAGTGCCGCCGTGGCGAGCACGATGGTCACGATGACGGTGATCACGCCGTAGGCGGCGGCCTCACCGATCTGTTGCCCGATGAAGGCTCGTTCGTAGAGCAGGTACGGCAGTGTCTTGGTGCCGCCCGCACCCTTGGTCATGATGTTGACGGGGTCGAAGACCTGCACCATCAAGACGGTGCCGAGCAGGGCGGCCAGCTCGGCGTACGTCCGCAGGTGCGGCAGCGTCATGTAGCGGAACGTCTGCAGGGCGTTGGACCCGTCGACATCGGCCGCCTCGAGGATGTCCCCCGATTGCGACTGCAGTCCGGCCAACAGGATCAGCATCATGAACGGCGTGTACTGCCAGGTCAAGGTGAAGACGATACTGAGTCCCGGGTGATCGGTCGTCCAGGCGATCCCGGGCAAGCCGAACCAGGACAGCACCAGCGTGACGATCCCGCTGTCGGTGTCGAGGATGGAGTACTTCCAGAGCAGGGCGGCGGCGGCCGGCATGATCAGGAAGGGGGTGATGAGCAGCGTGCGGGCGAGGGACCGCCCGGGGAACTTCCGGTCCAACAAGATGGCGAAGAACAGCCCGAGCAGCATCGAGAGGATCATCGAGAGTCCGACGATCCAGACCGTTGCCCACAGCGACGGCAGGAACAGGCCGCCGGTCACCACGGCGATGTAGTTGTCGAAGCCGGCGAAGGAACGCTCCTCCGGCCGGGCCAGGTTCCAGTTCTGGAACGAGTAGTAGATCGTCACCAGGAACGGCACCTGGGTGATCAGGATCGCCACGATCAGTCCGGGCAGGATCAGCTTGCGGGCGAACTTCCGCTCGGCGAGATCCTGGCCCTTGAGTTCACCCGTGTACGGATGGGGTACCGAACCGGGTGCTTTGACGGTGTCGTCGTCAGTCCCGACCGTGATGGACATCAGCCCTCCTTCTTCTGTAGGTCACCGGCTCGTTGAGCTATTCGTTGGCCGGCCTCGAGGGCCTGGTCGACCGATTGTCGACCGGCGATGGCGTCGACGATCTCCTGGGAGACCTGGTTCCCGACGTCTTGGAACTCCGGGATGGACACGTACTGGATACCGGTCCACGGCTGCGGGTTCACCCCTGGCTTCTTGGGGTCGACCTCATTCATGATCTCGGCGGTCAGCGGGGCGAAGGTGCCGCCCGCCGCCTTGTACTCCGGGATCTCGTAGGTCGACAGCCGAGTTCCGGGTGGGACCCGCGCCCAGCCCAGGGTCGACCCGACCAGTTTCAGGTACTCCTTCGACGTCGCCCACTTCACGAACTCCCAGGCGGCGTCCGGATTGTCGCTCTCGGCGTTGATGCCGAGATTCCACGACCATAGCCAGCCGGAGTCGGCGGTCTTCTCGATCGGGGCCCGGACGTAGCCGACCTTGCCCTTGACCGGCGAGCTCTCCACCGAGCCGGCGGCCGACGTCGCGTCGTACCACATGGCGGCCCGGTCGGTGCTGAACAGATCGAGGCATTCGGTGAAGCTGAAGGCGGCCGGGTCGGCCTGTCCGGAATCAGCCAGCGTCTGAAGGTAGAAGGCCACCGCCGTCCTCCACTGCGGCGAGGTCAGCTGGGCTTCCCAGTTCATGTTGTACCACTGGCCGCCGAAGGTGTTGACCACGGTGGTCATCGACGCGAACAGGTCGCCCCAGCCCGGCTTGCCGCGCAGGCAGATGCCGGCCCGGTCTCCGGACTTCATCTGCCGGGCGAAGTCCGCGACCTGCTGCCAGGTCGGCCGCGCCGGCATCTCGATGCCCGCCTGCTCGAAGAGGTCCTTGCGGTACATGAGGAACGACGACTCGCCGTAGAACGGCAAGGCGTACACCCGGTCCTCGAAGGAAATCCCCTCTCGCACAGGCTTGAACAAGTCGTCGAGGTCGTAGGTGGGATCTTGGCCGGCCTTGTCGGTGAGGTCGACCAGCCACTTGTTCTCGCCCCACATCGGCACCTCGTACATGCCGACGGTCATGATGTCGTACTGCCCGCCGCCGGTGGCCGCATCCTGGGTGATGGCGTTCCGGAGATCGCCCTCCTCCAGGAAGATGATGTTCACCTTGATGTCGGGGTGCAGCTTGTTGAACTCCGGCAGCAGCCGGTTCATGTCCTGCATCTGCGGGTTGTTGACGCTGGCCAGCGTGAGGGTGGTGACGCCAGGGGGATTGCCCAGGTCGCCGAACCCGGCGCAGCCGGAGATGGCGAGCGCGAAGCTCATGCCGAGTCCGGCGATGCCCAGGCGTCTCTGCTTGGTTGCGGTCATGCACGGGCCCTTCTGATCGTGGCCGACTCTCTGCGTATCGCAGCCGTTTCGGTTGTTATGCGAACCGTAACGCCCCAGAATGGGCATGGTCTAGACCCAGTCTGCGGCTTTATCTTCGATGTGATGCCCGATTCGCTTGGTTCGCAACCGGTTGCGGCAGCGCCGCCCGAAGGGAGTCACGATGACCAGATACCCACCGGAACGCCAGCGCGCGATCACCGACATGCTGATGAGCCTGGAGGATCAGCGGGCGAGCGTGGCTCTCATCAGTCAACAACTCGGGGTGACGACCGAAACGGTTCGCCGTGATCTCGACGTTCTGGAACGGCGAGGGTTGTTGCGGCGGATCCGGGGCGGGGCCGAGCTGTTGCACTCCACGCCGTTCGAAACGGCACTGGCGGCGCGGCACGCGCTGCAGTTCGAGGACAAGGTGACGATTGCTCGCCGGGTCGTCCACGAACTCCCGGAGGACGGGGTCGTGATCTTGGACTCCGGGTCGTTGACTTTCGTGTGTGCGCAGGCGATGCCCAAGGATCGACCACTGGTGTTGGTGACCAACAACCTCCCGGCGGCCCAGTTCCTGGCCGGCTACGAGAACCTGCGGATCATGACCCTGCCGGGGGTGATCAGGGGCCTGACGTCGGCCGCGGTGGACAGCTGGACCCAGCGTCGGTTGGGCACCCTGAGCGCGGACCTGGCCATCATCGGCGTCAACGGCCTGACCACCACGCAGGGATTGACCACCACCAATCCGGAGGAGGCCGCGGCCAAGCGGGCGATGATGCTCGCGGCCCGCCGCCGGATCGTCCCGGTCATCTCGGGCAAGCTGGGCCGCAATTCGTTCTGCTCCTTCGCGGCAGTCTCGGAGGTCGACACGATCATCACCGACCGGCAGGCGAATCAGGAACTGGTCACCCAGATGGCCGCCGCCGGTCCCGAGGTCATCATCGCTTGAACCATCCTCGGGCCGACCCGTTTTGCGCGGGGGAAAGCCAGCGGTCAGGATTGGGCGGTGGCTGACGAGCGGCGGAACCAGCGGGCTGGGCAGCCGCGAACTGGACGAGACCAGAAGCAGCGGCGCGACCGCCCATCCCGGCCGCCCAGGCCGGGACGTGCGATCGGCCAGCCGGAACGAGCACCGACTCCGCCCGGTCTCGCCCGCCGGGAGAGCGAACCGCGGCTGCCGCCGGAGGTGGACACCAGCAAGCTGCACCGGGCGGTGCGCGCCGAGTTGCGCGGACTGCCCAAAGATCTCGCGGACGTCGTCGCCGGCCACCTCGTGCTGGCCGGTGAACTGATCGACACCGATCCCGAATTGGCCTACGGACACGCCGAGGCGGCCCGCCGGCGTGCCGCCCGGCTCCCCATCGTGCGCGAGGCGACCGCGGAGACCGCCTACGCCGCCGGTCACTTCGACGTGGCTTTGAGCGAGTTTCGCGCATTGCGCCGGATGACGGGAGTGGCGGATTACCTGCCGGTGATGGCGGATTGCGAGCGGGCCCTCGGCCGCCCGCAGGCCGCGATCAAGCTGGCCAAGGAAGCCCGGCACGCGACGCTGGACCCGGCCCTGCAGATCGAAATGGTCATCGTCGAGGCCGGCGCCCGCGCCGATCTGGGACAGGTGGCCGAGGGGCTGCGGATCCTGGACCAGGCCGTCCACGCCGTCGAGCCCCGCCGCGTGCAGCAGCGGAGCGCCGTTGCTCGGTTGGAGTACGCCTACGCCGATGCGCTGTTGCGCCAAGGTCAGGAGAGTGAGGCTCGCGGATGGTTCGCTTCCGCGGCCGAACTGGACGTCGACGGCGAAACCGACGCGGAGAGCCGCCGGGACGAGCTGGACGGCCTCACCATCGACTTCGACGAGTCCGAGGAACCCGAGGACTCAGCACCGTGACCCTCCGTGCGACGGCCCCGGCGGTGATCGACGCCTACGATGCGGCCCTGTTCGATCTCGACGGGGTGGTCTACCTCGGCCCGGTCGCCGTTCCCGGAGCCGCGGAGGGGATCGCCGATCTGCGAGCGCGGGAGATCCGGGTCGGCTTCGTCACCAACAACGCCGCCCGTCCACCCCATGCCGTGGCGGAGCATCTGCGCGAGCTGGGCATCGAAGCCCGGGACGCCGACGTGGTCACCTCGGCTCAGGCCGCGGCCCACTTGTTGTGGGCCCGCTTCGGCCCCGGGGCCCGAGTGCTCGCGGTCGGCGGGGCCGGCGTCTGGGACGCCCTCGACGAGGTCGGTTTGATCGGGGTCGGCTCGGCCGACGACGGGCCGGCGGCGATCATCCAAGGTTGGGGCGGCGAACTGACCTGGAACCAGCTCAACGAGGCGGCGATCGCCGTCCAGCGCGGCGCCTACTGGGTGGCCACCAACACCGACCCGACCCGGCCGACCGACCGGGGCATCGTGCCGGGCAACGGCGCGGCCGTGGCCGCCGTGACCATGGCCGTCGGCCGCGACCCCGAGGTCGCCGGCAAGCCGTACCGGCCCTTGATGGACGAGACGGTCCAGCGGCTCGGAGCGGCGCACCCGATCTTCGTCGGGGACCGCTTGGACACCGACATCGCCGGTGCGCATGCCGCCGGCCTGGACAGCATGCTGGTCTTCACCGGTGCCCACCAAGGGGCCGATCTGCTCGCCGCTGACCAGATCAGCCGCCCGACGCATCTCGGGTACGACCTGCGCGCCCTGCTGGCCCCGGCCCGTTCGGCTCGGCTGACCACCGGGGGAGTCGGGGCCGAGGCGGGCTGCCGGAACCAGGTGGTGCGGCTCTCGGCGGATCGGCTCAGCCTGGCCACCGCGATCCGGGACCGGGCCGAAGCGCTGGATGCCCTCTGGGCCGCAGCCCACCTCAGCTGGTGGACCGCGGACCAGGGCCGCACGGTCGACGCCGGACCGGCTCTGGACGTCATCATCCCGGTTCTGCATGCGGTGGCGGTCGGCTAGCGTTGGTGCCTCAGCGCACGCGTACAGGAGGCAGCAAGAACATGGTCGGCGAAGGCATCCAGAACTATGTGGACATGGCGGCCGGCCTGACCAAGGCCACCCGGGCCAAGGCGACAGCCGCCGCCAAGGGGCTGTTGGCAACGGCTGGGCTGGAGGAGATGGCCGCCGACGCGACGGACCGGGTCGGCAAGTTGACCGACGAGGTGCTCGCCGCCAGCCGGGCCAACCGGGAACTCATGGGCAAGCTGATCGCCAGCGAGGTCGACCGGGCGGCCGCCAAACTGGGCTTCGTCCGGGCCGAGGAACTGGACGATTTGCGGCGGGAGCTGTCGGAGCTGCGGATGAGCATGGCGCACGCCGCCGCCCAAGCCGACGTGACCGAGCCGATCGAGGAGCCGATCGATCGAGCCTTGGGTCGACCCGATGGTGCCCTCTCCCACCAAGAAGGCAGCGGCCAAGAAGGCTCCGGTCCAGAAGGCACCGGTCCAGAAGTCGACCGCCACGATGACGCCGGCCAAGAAGAGCTCGGCCAGCGCCCCACCGGCCAAGTCCGTGCCCGCCAAGAAGGCGACTGCGAAGAAAGCCACGGCCAAGAGAGCCACGGCCCAGCAGGCCGAGAAGGCGACCGATCTGGGCGCGGCGCTGTGAGCGAGACCCCACCCGAGACCGGGGACCAGGAGATCGACGCCGCGATGGGCGCGGTTCGCCAGCTCGAGGAGCTACCCGTCGCTGATCACCACGAAGTGCTCGCCCGGGCCCACGAGGAACTCCACCGGGCGTTGCAACACGACCCGGGTTCTTCCACCGACTGAGCGGAGCCGATGACCCGCCTGGATCGGGCCCTGGTGGAGCGCGGTCTCGCACGGTCGCGATCGCAGGCGCACGAACTGATCGGGCGTGGCTCGGTGACGATCAACGGCGTCCCGGCACGACGGGCCGCCGAGCAGGTCGGGACGGACGACGCCGTAGCGGCCGAACCCGATCCGTACGTGTCGCGGGCCGCGCACAAGCTGGCCGGCGCTCTGGACGAGCTTGGTCTTGTCGTCGCGGGCCGGGCTCTGGACGCCGGAGCCGCGACCGGCGGGTTCAGCCAGGTGCTGCTGGAGCGCGGCTGTACGGAGGTGATCGCCGTGGACGTCGGCGCGGGTCAGCTGCACGACCGGCTCCGGCGCGACCGCCGGGTGACGGTCTGGGAGCGGACCAATCTGCGTGAGCTGAGCCTGGCGCACGTCGGCGGCCGCCCGGTCGACCTCGTCGTGGCCGACGTCTCGTTCATCTCGTTGAGCAAGCTGGTCGGCCCGTTCTCCTCGGTGTTGCGCCCCGACGGGCGCATGTTGTTGATGATCAAGCCGCAGTTCGAGGTGGGTCGGGATCGTCTCGGCCGTGGAGGCGTCGTCCGGGAGCCGGAGCTGCAGCGGGCGGCGATCCGACAGGTGCTGGCCGCTGCGCAGCGGCACGGCTGGTTCGCGACCCGGGTCGTCCCCAGCCGGCGCCCCGGCGTGGCGGGCAATCGGGAGTTCTTCGCCCTGCTGCGGTCGACGCCGTCCGAATCCGATCCCGACCTGGACGTGGCCGTCGCCGGCTGAACGGATTCGGGTTGTCTGATCAGCGAACCCCTTGCCACACTCGGGAGATGCCGGCTGGCGGCGATGTCCGGGACCGCTGCGGAAGCGGCTCCGCGCGGCGATGGTCACTCGGGACCGCGTCGCGGTGACGGCGCTGAGATCGGCGATCGCCGCTCTGGACAACGCCGAGGCGTCGAAATCGTCGGGACCGAAATGGCCGAGTCCTCCCCGCGCGCGGCCGGAGAGCATGTGGCCGGAGGCGTGGTCGGCCCGGGTGCCGCGGAGGCCGCCCGACGGGTGCTGAGCGGGGCGCAACAACAAGAGGTTCTGGCGCGCGAGATCTCCGACCGTCGCTCAGCCGCCGCCGAATACGAGCGGCGCGGCACGGTGGGGTCGGCCGCGCGTCTTCGCGAGGAGGCATTGGTGCTGGAACGGGCGCTCGGGCCGGCGCGGTAGCCCCCTTATGCTGGGCCGGGTGACGCCCGCCGATTCCGCAGAGTTCGGCCCGCGCCGGGTGGCGGTGCTGACACACCTGGGGCGGCCCGAGGCCGTGGCCACGGCGACCCGGTTGATCGAGGGGCTGTCGGAGGCGGGGATCACCTGCTCCGTCCCGGCCGACGACTTCGACGTCTTGGCCTCGAAGCTGTCCGGAACCGACGTCCAGCCCATGCAGCCGAGCGACATCGCTGACACCGGGGCGTTCGAGCTCATGGTCGTGCTCGGTGGCGACGGGACGATCCTGCGGGGGGCGGAATGGGTGCTGGCGTCGGACACCCCGTTGCTCGGGGTGAACCTCGGCCACGTGGGTTTTCTCGCCGAGGCCGAATCCTCCGAGATCGACAGCATCGTGCATCACGTCGTCGATTGCAGTTACAGCGTGGAAGAGCGGTACACCATCGACGTCACCGTCCACGAGGGCGACAACGTCCTCTGGTCCTCCTTCGCGATCAACGAAGTGTCCATCGACAAGGCGGCGCGGGAACGGATGCTCGAACTGCTGGTCGAGGTCGACCGCCGACCCCTGTCCCGCTGGGCCTGCGACGGTCTGCTGCTGTCCACTCCGACCGGGTCGACCGCGTACGCGTTCTCGGCCGGTGGCCCGGTGATCTGGCCCGAGGTGGACGCCTTGTTGCTGCTGCCCCTGAGCGCGCACGCACTGTTCGCCCGGCCACTGGTGGTCGGACCGACGTCTGAAGTCTCGGTGCGACTCGTCGAGGGATCACCAACCCACGGCGTGGTCTGGTGTGACGGCCACCGCTCCACCGAATTCCGCAACGGCATGGAGATCCAGGTGGTTCAAGGCCGTCACCGACTGCGGCTGGCCCGGTTGTCGGAGTCGCCGTTCACGAATCGGCTGGTCAACAAGTTCCGGCTGCCGGTGGACGGTTGGCGGGGTAGCGCGGAGCGAGAACGCCGGCTGGATTCACCCAACGGCACGCTGGTCTGAGCGGGACGGTGTGATCAGCGAACTGCGGATCGCCGACCTGGGCGTGATCGAGGACGCGTCGATGGTCCTGGATCCCGGGCTCACCGTCGTCACCGGCGAGACCGGGGCGGGCAAGACCATGATCGTCAGCGGATTGGAGCTGCTGCTCGGCGTCCGGGCCGACCCCAAGGCCGTCCGGGTCGGCGCGGACCGGGCGCGAGTTGAGGGCCGATTCACCGGGCGCGGTCATGGTGACCCCGGCCCGCTCTCGCTGACCGATCAGGTCGGCGAGCTGGGCGGCGTGTTCGAAGACAACGAGCTGCTGGTGGCGCGGCATGTGACCAGCACGGGACGATCCCGGGCCTACGTCGGTGGCGCCCAGGTGACCGCCAACGGGTGTGCCGAAATCGTCCAGCACCTGGTCACCATCCACGGACAGTCGGAGCAGCTCCGGTTGGCCGACCGCAATAGGCAGCGCGAGATGCTGGACCGCTTTGCCGGGCCCGAGCAGGCGGCTCGGCTGGAGGCCTACCGGCTTCGTTACGCCGAGCATCGCGACGCCCGGTCCGAGCTGGCCCGCCTCACCGACCAGGAGCGCGAACGGGCCCGGGAGATCGACCTGCTCACCTTCGGATTACAGGAGATCGAACGCGTCGCGCCGCTGGCCGGGGAGGACGTCGCCCTGGCGGCCGAGGCGAGACGGCTGGAGTCGGCCGATGACCTGGCCGCGTCGGCTCGGGCCACGACGGCGGCGCTGGCTGGGGGTGACGACGAGGCCGGCGGGGCTCTGGCCGCGATCTCGGTGGCGCGGATGTCGGCGGAGCGTCTGGCGGAGGCTGATCCGGCGGCTCGTCCGCTGGCGGACCGGGTGGCGGAGGCGGGATACCTGCTCGCCGACGTGACCGGCGACGTGGCGCGCTACCTCGAGGAGTTGGAGGTGGAGCCCGGCCGGCTGGAGCAGATTGCCGAGCGCCGCTACCGGCTGAGCGCGCTGACCCGAAAGTACGGGTCGACCGCCGACGAGGTGCTCGCCTGGGCGGCGGCATCGGCCGAGCGACTGGTGACGTTGGAATCAGCCGACGAACGGATCCTCGAACTCGCCGGACGGATCGACCAGCTGCAGGCTGCACTGGCCGCGGAGGCCGCTGAGATCGGCCTGGCCCGGCGCCGGGCGGCGCAGCAGATCGAGCAGCGGATCGGCCCCGAGCTCGCTGCACTGGCCTTGCCCCAGGCCCGGCTCGCGTTCGAGATCACCGAGATCGCGCCGACCCCCGAAGGAGCCGATCAGGTGGATCTGGTGTTCAGCGCCAACGCCGGCACGCCCCTGCGGAGTCTGGGACGGGCCGCCTCGGGCGGCGAGCTCTCCCGGGTCCGGCTGGCGCTCGAGGTCGTGCTGGCCGACGGTCGCGACTCGGGCACGGTGGTCTTCGACGAGGTGGACGCCGGCGTCGGTGGCACGGTGGCCGTCGAAGTCGGGCGTCGCCTCGCGGAACTGGCCCGCCACGCGCAGGTCGTCGTGGTCACCCACCTGGCTCAGGTGGCGGCCTTCGCCGACCGGCACTTCGTCGTCGTCAAGTCCGACGACGGTCAGGTCACCACCAGTGGGGTGCGGGCCGTGGCCGACCAGGACCGGGCCGCCGAACTGGCCCGGATGATGGCCGGGTTGGAGACGACCGAGTCCGCGTTGGCCCACGCGGGCGAGCTGCTGGCCCTGGCGGACCGCCATTCGTCCTGACGCCGGACCGACCCGCGGATCGACGGCGCGCCCTGGGACCTCCTCAGCCACCCCCTTGCTAGGCTGGAATCCCGTGGGAGCCCGCGCACGCATCACCAAGCACCTCTTCGTCACCGGCGGGGTCGCTTCCTCGCTCGGTAAAGGCCTCACCGCCTCCAGCCTCGGCAGTCTGCTGATCGCTCGCGGTCTGAAGGTCACCATGCAGAAACTCGACCCGTACCTGAACGTGGATCCGGGCACCATGAACCCGTTCCAGCACGGCGAGGTCTTCGTCACCGAGGACGGCGCGGAGACCGATCTGGACATCGGGCACTACGAGCGCTTTCTCAACGTGAACCTCGCCGCTCACGCCAATGTCACGACCGGCAAGGTCTACTCGACGGTGATCGCGAAGGAACGGCGCGGTGACTACCTGGGTGACACCGTCCAGGTCATCCCGCACATCACCAACGAGATCAAGGATCTGATGGTCGGGATGGGCGGACCCGAGGTCGACGTGGTCATCCACGAGATCGGCGGCACCGTCGGCGACATCGAGTCGCTCCCCTTCCTGGAGGCCGCACGGCAGGTTCGCCACGACGTCGGCCGCGAGAACGTCTTCTTCCTGCACGTCTCCCTGGTGCCCTTCATCGGTCCGAGCGGGGAGTTGAAGACCAAACCGACCCAGCACTCCGTGGCGGCGCTTCGCCAGGTCGGTATCCAGCCCGACGCCATCGTCTGCCGCTGCGACCGGGAGATCCCGGAGTCGGTGAAGCGCAAGATCTCGCTGATGTGCGACGTCGACGTCGAGGCTGTGGTGGAGAACACCGACGCAGTGAGCATCTACGACCTGCCCAAGAAGCTGCACGCCGAAGGCCTGGACGCGTACGTCATCCGGCGCCTCGACCTGCGCTTCCGCGACGTGGACTGGACCAGCTGGAACGACCTGCTGGACCGGATCCACAAACCCAAGGAGGAAGTGGTCATCGCCCTGGTCGGCAAGTACGTCGACCTGCCCGACGCCTACCTGTCGGTGTGCGAGGCCCTGCGGGCCGGGGGCTTCGCCAACCGCGCCAGGGTCGTCGTCCGCTGGGTGGCCTCGGACACCTGCCAGACCCCGGAAGGGGCGGCCCGGGCCCTGGCCGACGTGGACGGCATCTGCATTCCGGGCGGCTTCGGGATCCGCGGCGTCGAGGGAAAGGTGGGCGCCGTCCGGTACGCCCGGGAAAACCAGATCCCCATCCTCGGGCTGTGTCTCGGCTTGCAGTGCATGACCATCGAGGTGGCCCGGCACCTCGCCGGCCTGGAGGGGGCGGACTCCTCGGAGTTCAACCCGGATGCACCGCATCACGTGATCGCGACCATGGCCGAACAGCTGCACATCGTGTCCGGTGACGGTGACCTGGGCGGCTCGATGCGACTCGGCTCCTACCCGGCGGAGCTGCTGCCGGGCTCCCTGGTGGCCAAGCTGTACGGCCAGACCGAGGTGGCCGAACGGCATCGGCACCGCTACGAGGTCAACAACGGCTACCGCGAGGCGTTGGAGGCGGCCGGACTGGTGATCAGCGGGACGTCGCCGGACTCTTCTCTGGTGGAATTCGTCGAGTTGCCGACCGAGGTGCATCCGTACTTCGTCGCCACCCAGGCTCATCCGGAGCTGAAATCCCGGCCGACGGCCCCGCACCCGCTGTTCGTCGGTCTGGTCGAAGCCGCCCTTGACCGCCGGCTGGCCACCCGGCTGCCGGTCGACGGCAACTCGTGATCCTGCTCCCCCGGGACCAACTCTTCGACGAACCCGCTGCCTGGCCCGTGATCGGCACGAAGGTGCTGGCCGAAGGCCGCATCGGCACCTTCGTGGAGGAGCAGGTGTCGACCCCGGACGGGGAGACCATGACCCGGGAGTACCTCCGGCATCCGGGTGCGGTGGGCATCATCGCGCTCGACGACTCCGGCCGGGTCGCGCTGGTCCGGCAGTACCGGCATCCCGTGCGCCACCGGCTGATCGAGCCCCCGGCCGGCTTGCTGGACGTGGCCGGGGAGAATCCGCTGCTGACCGCCCAGCGCGAGCTGGCCGAGGAGGCCGGACTGGCGGCGGGCCGTTGGCAGGTACTGGTCGACCTGTTCACCACGCCGGGCATCCTGGCCGAGACACTGCGGATCTATCTGGCCCGGCAGCTCGTCGACGCCGACGCCCCCGATGACTTCGTCCGCAGCGGTGAAGAGGCCCACATGGACATCGTGTGGGCCCCGCTGCCCGACTTGGTCGAGGCCGTCCTGGCCGGCGACCTGCACAATCCGACCATGGTCAGTGGCGTGCTGGCGGCCTGGACTGCCCAAGCGAGTGGCTTCGCCGGGCTAAGACCCGCCGATGCGCCCTGGCCCGCCCGCGATCGCTCCTGATCGGATCTGCCGGGCCACCCCGATCGTCTTCGCGTGGGATGATCGGGGCGGGTGCCGCAGGGGTGCCCGCGGGTTCTCGGCAGGCACAAACTGGAGGAGGGCCAGATGCGCATCGGGGTACCGACCGAGGTCAAGAACCACGAGTACCGGGTCGCCATCACCCCGGCCGGGGTGAACGAGTTCGTCCGCAACGGTCACACCGTGGTGGTCGAGTCCGGAGCCGGGCTGGGTTCCTCGATCACCGACACCGAGTTCGGGGCGGCCGGTGCGTCGATCGCCGCCGGCTACGACCAGGTCTGGTCCGAGGCGGACATGATCTTGAAGGTCAAGGAGCCGATCGCGATCGAGTACGACCGGATGCGGCCGGGCCAGGTGCTCTTCACCTATCTGCACCTCGCGGCCGGCCGGGACTGCACCCACGCGCTGCTGGACCAGAAGGTCACCGGGATCGCCTACGAGACCGTCCAGCTGCCCAACGGCACCCTGCCGCTGCTGGCCCCGATGAGCGAGGTGGCGGGCCGGCTCGCCCCCCAGGTCGGCGCGTACCACCTGATGCGGCAGGGTGGCGGCCGCGGCACCCTGATGGGCGGCGTGAGTGGGGTTTACGCCGCCAAGGTCGTGGTGATCGGGGCCGGGGTCTCCGGGATGAACGCCGCCGCGATCGCGCTCGGCATGCAGGCCGAGGTGCTGCTGCTGGACAAGAACATCGACAAGCTCCGCGAGGTCGACCGGATCTACCAGGGGCACCTGCAGACCGTGGCCTCGAACGCCTTCGAGGTGGAACGAGCCGTGCTCGACGCCGATCTCGTCATCGGGGCCGTGCTGGTGCCCGGCGCGAAGGCGCCGACCTTGATCAGCAACGAGCTGGTGTCGCGGATGCGGCCGGGCAGTGTGCTGGTCGACATCGCCATCGACCAGGGCGGCTGCTTCGAGGACTCCCGGCCGACCACGCACGACAATCCGACCTATCAGGTCCACCACTCGGTGTTCTACTGCGTGGCCAACATGCCTGGTGCGGTGCCGCACACGTCGACGTACGCGTTGACGAACGTGACGCTGCCCTACGCGGTCAGCCTGGCCAACAAAGGCTGGCAGGACGCGCTCCGTGCGGACCCGTCGTTGGCGTTGGGACTGAACACCTACGAGGGTGAACTGGTGTCCGCGCCGGTCGCCGCGGCGCACGAGATGCCCCACCGGTCGCTCGAGGAGGTGCTGGCCTGACCGACCTCGCACAGTTGATCGGTTCCTATCTCGATCATCTGCGGGTCGAGCGCGGCGTGTCGGTGCACACGGCGTCGGCGTACCGTCGCGACCTGGCCCGCTACGCCGATTTCCTGGCCGCCCGCGACGTCGACGATCCGGGCCGGGTGACGCCCGCGTTGGTCGCCGAATTCGCCATGTCACTCCGCGAGGGCGAGCCGGCACCGGACGGGGAGGGGTGGCAGCGATCGCCGCTGGCCCCGGCCAGTGTGGCTCGCACGGTCGTGGCGGTCCGCAGTCTGCATCGCTTCGCCGTCGAGGACGGCGTCGTCGATCACGATCCGGCCCACGCGGTCTCCCCTCCCCGGCCGCCGCAGCGGCTGCCGAAGGCGCTGAGCCAGACCGAGATCCAGGCCATGCTGGAGACTCCGGCCACGGACACCGTACTGGGACTGCGTGACGCCGCGCTGCTGGAACTGCTGTACGGCACCGGGGCCCGGATCTCCGAAGCCGTCGGCCTCGACCTGGACGAGATCACCCGCGCCGTCGCCGCCCCAGACGACGTGACGCCCGGGTTGCGGCTGTTCGGCAAGGGGAGCAAGGAGCGGGTGGTGCCGCTCGGCAGCTACGCCCGCCGGGCCCTGGACGCCTACCTGGTCCGAGCCCGACCGTCCCTGGCCGCCAACGGATCGGGAATCCCGGCCGTGTTCCTCAACGCCCGCGGCGGCCGGCTGTCCCGGCAGAGCGCCTGGTCGGTGCTCCGGACCGCTGCCGAGCGGGCCGGCATCACCACTCACGTGTCCCCCCACACCCTGCGGCACTCGTACGCGACGCATCTGCTGGACGGCGGCGCCGACGTGCGGGTGGTCCAAGAGCTACTCGGCCACGCGTCCGTGACCACGACCCAGATCTACACCTTGGTCACCGTGGATCATCTACGGGAGGTATATCTGACGGCCCACCCCCGCGCGTACTAGGCTGCGGCGGATACGAGTCGGTCGGCTGGTGTTCGGAGAGGAAGCCGTGGCAGAACATTTCCACGACCGGGGACCGGCGTCGCAGGTGGCTGTGTCCCCCGAACCCGCGGAGTGGCTGGACGGCGAGCCGGAGCATGTCGCTGACGCACACTTCGTGGTCCCCGAGCCGACCGCCGCCGTCGAGACTCCGGCGCCCGACGTCGAGCTCGGACCCACCGGGCGTCCGTGGCCGGACCTGCCCGAACCGCCGCCGGTCACCCAGCACGGTCCGGCGGTCGTCATCGCCCTCTGCAATCAGAAGGGCGGGGTGGGCAAGACCACCACCACCATCAATCTGGGGGCGGCGCTGGCCGAGACCGGTCGCCAGGTGCTGCTCGTCGACTTCGATCCTCAGGGTTCGCTGTCGGTCGGTCTCGGGGTGAATCCGCACACCCTCGACCGGAGCATCTACAACCTGCTGCTCGCCCGGGACACCGACATCGGCGATGTGATCGCCGAGACCAGCGTCGAGCACCTGGACATCCTGCCCAGCAACATCGATCTGTCCGCCGCCGAGATCCAGTTGGTGTCGGAGGTGGCCCGGGAGCAGATCCTGCTCCGGGTGCTGGAGCCGGTCCGGGACCGCTACGACGTGATCCTGATCGACTGCGCGCCGTCGTTGGGCCTGCTGACCATCAACGCCCTCACCGCCGCCGACAAGGTGATCATGCCGCTGGAGTGCGAGTTCTTCGCGCTGCGCGGCATCGCCCTGCTGACCGACACCATCGCGAAGGTCCAGGATCGGCTCAACCCGCGGCTGGAGGTGCTGGGGATCCTGGGCACCATGTACGACCCGCGCACGCTGCACAGCCGAGAGGTGCTGGAGCGCGTGGTTCAGGCGTTCGGCGACACCGTCTTCCACTCGGTGATCCGACGGACCGTGAAGTTCCCAGAAACCACTGTGGCCGGCGAACCGATCACCAGCTACGCGACGGGGTCTGCCGGCGCCGCCTCCTACCGGACACTGGCTCGAGAGGTCCTGCTGCGGTGTCAGAGCGAATGAGTTCTGCCGACTCCTCCGAGACAGTCGTTGCGAGAGGCTCCGGCCGGGTCCGGCACGAGGAGAAGATCACGGTCTACGTGAGCAGCGATGAGTTGCTCACGCTGGAGCAGGCCCGGCTCACCCTCCGGGCCCGGCACGGTATGGCCGTCGACCGTGGCCGAATCGTGCGCGAGGCGTTGGCGGCCACCTTGGCGGACCTGAGCGAGCGGGGCTCGGAGTCCGAGTTGGTCCGACGACTCACGCGGCCGTGAGCGTGGCGGCCTCGGTCGAACACGGCGACTCGGCGTTCCGGGTCAATCTGCAGAACTTTTCGGGCCCGTTCGACCTGCTGTTGCAGTTGATCGCCCGGCATCAACTCGACGTGACCGAGGTGGCGTTGTCCCAGGTCACAGACGAGTTCATCGCCTACATCAAGGCCGGGGGACGGGACTGGGACCTGGATGAGACCAGCCAGTTCCTGGTCGTCGCCGCCACCCTGCTCGACCTGAAGGCGGCCCGGCTGCTGCCATCGGGGGAGATCGAGGACGTCGAGGACCTGGCCCTGCTCGAGGCCCGCGACCTGCTCTTCGCGCGGTTGCTGCAGTACCGGGCGTACAAGCACGTCGCCGATTTCCTGGCTCGGACTCTCGCCGATCAAGCGCGCCGCTTCCCGCGTGACACCGAACTCGAGGCGCGCTTCGCGACGCTGCTTCCCGACGTCGTGTTCGACCTGACCCCGGAGCGGTTCGCGGCGCTCGCCGCCAAGGCGTTGAGCCCGCCCGTCCCAGACGTCATCTCCCTGGCCCATCTGCACGCCCCGGAGATCAGCGTCCGGGACCAGGCCGCCCTGCTCGTCGACCGGTTGCGGAGCGCCCGCACCTCGACTTTCCGCCACCTGACCACCGACGCGCCCGACCGGGTGACCACCGTGGCACGGTTTCTCGCCCTGTTGGAATTGTTCCGCGAGGGCGCGGTCGCGTTCGAGCAGCTCACCCCGCTCGGCGAACTCACCGTACGCTGGACTGGCTCCGACACCGGTGAGCTCGAGATTTCCGACGAGTACGACGAAACGGCAGTACAGGAAGGCAGTAGTGATCAACGGGACGACTGACGGGCCGACCGGTCCGGCGACCGCACCAGCGACCCCGGGTGAGCCGCGCTCCGCTGCCGACATCTCGGCCCCGCTGGAGGCGTTGCTCCTGCTGGCCAACGAGCCGCTGGCCGAGGTGGAGTTGGCGGAGGCGCTCGACGTGCCGACGGCCACGGTCGAGGACGCCCTCGCCGAACTGGTCGCGTTCTACGACGAGACCGGCCGCGGCTTCGAACTGCGGCGACTCGGCGGCGGTTGGCGTTACTACACCCGCGAGGAACACGCCGAACTGATCAGTAACTCCCTGCTGAAGGATGCTCAGTCCAAGCTGTCCCAGGCGGCGCTGGAGACGCTGGCCGTCATCGCCTACTCCCAACCGATCTCCCGGAGTCGGATCTCGGCCATCCGCGGCGTGAACGTCGACGGCGTGGTGCGCACCCTGCTGGCCCGCGGCCTGATCGCCGAGACCGGGCACGACATCGATTCCGGGGCCGTCACGTTCGCCACCACCGGATATTTCCTGGAGCGGATGGGGCTGGACAGCATCGAGGAGCTGCCCCCGCTGGCTCCGCACCTGCCCGAGGCGGAGGAGCTGGAGGCCGAGCTCAGTCAGTTGGCCACCTTGCGTCCTGAACCTGTCGAATCGCGCCCCGAGCCTGTCGAAGGGCGAATCGAGCATGGTTGAGGCGGGCGTGCGCCTGCAGAAGGTACTCGCCGCCGCCGGGGTCGCGTCTCGCCGCGCCGCGGAGCAACTGATCAGCGAAGGCCGGGTCGAGGTCAACGGAAAACAGGTCAGGGAGCAGGGGATCCGCATCGATCCGGACTCCGACGTCGTGCGGGTCGACGGCTCCCGGATCCCGCCCCCCCGCCGGCACGTGTACTGGGTACTGAACAAGCCCAGGGGCGTGGTCTCGACGCTGGACGATCCCGAGGGTCGACGCGACCTGACCGAATTCGTGGCCCAGAGCAAGGTCCGGCTGTTCCACGTGGGCCGCCTGGACACCGACACCGAGGGCCTGTTGATCTTGACCAACGACGGGGAGTTCGGGCACCGGCTCGCCCACCCGTCGTTCGAGGTGCCGAAAACCTACCTGGCCGAGGTGGCCGGGGTGGTCAATCAGGCCACGCTGCGCCGGTTGCGCCAGGGCATCCGGCTGGAAGACGGTCCGGTCCGGCCCAGTGCGGTGAAGCTGGTGTCGAGCACCGGCGAGAAGACTCTGGTGCGGATCACGGTCAACGAGGGCCGGAACCGGATCGTGCGCCGTACGATGGAAGCGGTCGGGCATCCCGTACGACGGTTGTCCCGGATCGGTATCGGGCCGGTCCGGTTGGGGAATCTGGCGGTCGGGACGACGCGCGACCTGACTCGCGAGGAGCTCGGGCAGCTGCTGGATCTGACCAGCACCACCGTCGTCCCTGCGACGAGGACCGATCGCGACGACGCGAGCAAATCGAACGAGGGTGACGAGTAACGTGCATCGCCGTATCTATGGTCTGGAGACCGAGTACGGCGTCGCGTGCACGTCCGGAGGCGCTCGCCGGCTGACCCCGGACGAGGTGGCTCGGTACCTCTTCCGCCGGGTGGTGACCTGGGGCCGGTCGTCGAATGTCTTTCTGCGCAACGGATCCCGGATCTATCTCGACGTCGGTTCGCATCCCGAGTACGCCACCGCCGAGTGCGATGACCTGATCCAGTTGATCAACCACGATCGGGCCGGCGAGCGGATCCTCGAGGATCTGATCATCGACGCCGAGCACCGGTTGGCCAGCGAGGGCATCAGCGGCGACATCTACCTGTTCAAGAACAACACCGACAGCCACGGCAACTCCTACGGCTGCCACGAGAACTACTTGATCAGCCGGATCGGCGACTTCTCCAAGATCACCGACGTGCTGGTGCCGTTCCTGGTCTCCCGGCAGCTGATCTGCGGGGCGGGCAAGATGCTGCACACCGCCCGCGGTGCGGAGTTCAGCGTCAGCCAACGAGCCGAGCACATCTGGGAGTCGGTGTCCTCGGCCACGACCCGTAGCCGGCCCATCATCAACACCCGGGACGAGCCGCACGCCGACCCGGAGCGGTACCGGCGGCTGCACGTCATCGTCGGCGACTCCAACATGAGCGAGACGACCACGCTGCTCAAGGTCGGCAGCGCCGAGTTGGTGCTCCGGCTGATCGAGGCCGGCGTGCCGATGCGCGACTTCACCTTGGAGAACCCGATCCGGGCCATCCGGGATCTCAGCCGGGATCCGTCGGGCCAGGTCACCGTCGCGCTGTCCAACGGCCGGCGGATGTCGGCGCTCTCGCTGCAGACCGAGTATTACGAGAAGGTCAGCGAGTTCGTCCGGCGCGAAGGCCTCGGCGGCACCACCGTGGATCGGGTGCTCGAACTGTGGGAACGGACCCTACGGGCCGTCGCCGAGGACAAGCTCCAACTGATCGACACCGAGATCGACTGGGCGATCAAGAAGAAGCTGTTGGAGCGCTACGCCGACAAGCACCGGCTGCCCTTGGCCGACCCCCGGATCGCGCAGCTCGACCTCGCCTACCACGACATCCGTCGCGGTCGCGGGCTCTTCTCGTTGCTGGAGGCCCGCGGACTGGCCGCCCGGGCCACCACGGATCCGGCGATCTTCCGGGCCAAGTCGATCCCACCGCAGACCACTCGGGCCAAGCTCCGCGGTGAGTTCATCCGCGCGGCCCAGGAGGGCCGCAACGACTACACCGTCGACTGGGTGCACCTCAAACTCAACGACCAGGCGCAGCGCACCGTCCTCTGCAAGGACCCGTTCGTGGCCGTCGACGAGCGGGTGGAGCGGCTGATCGCCTCTATGCGCCGACCCGGGAGCTGACGCCGGGCACCATCTGCAGGCCGTGCGACGTTGGAGTAGGGGGTGCGGCGAAGATCGCGGTTCCCTTCCCGATGACAGGTAAGGTTCTCCGGTGCGTTTTTCTGCCCCCACCTCTGTGCTGCTGGCCGGTCTGACGGTGCCCCTCGCGACACTCGTCGGCTGTGGCGGCGACGGCTCGGCCGCCCCCAGCACGTCTCCGGCCGCCTCGGCATCCGCGTCGGCGCCGGCGAGCCCGAGTGCGACGCCGGCCAAGCCCAAGGTCAAGGCGTCCACCAATCTGGCTGCCATCACCGTGGACGGGGACTACGGCGAGACGCCGAAGATCACCTTCAAGGCTCCGTGGGCCATCGACAAGACCCGCACCGAGGTCCTCCAGCCGGGCAAGGGAGCCACCGTGCAGGCCGGGCAGAGCGTGTCGGTCAACTACTACGGCGTCAACGGCCGCACCGGCAAGAAGTTCGACGAGTCGTTCAGCCGCGGCGAAGCCGTCACCTTCAGTCTGGCCCAGGTGGTGCCGGGCTTCTCCAAGGGCCTGACCGGACAGAAGCAGGGCAGTCGGGTGCTCATCGCCATGCCGGGGTCGGACGGGTACGACGCCTCCGGCGGCAGTCCGCAGGCCGGCATCGAGGTCGGCGACACCCTGATCTTCGTGGTGGACATCGAGGCCACCACGCTCAGCGGGCCGGAGGGATCGCCCGTGACGCCGAAGCCGGGCCTGCCGACGGTCACCGAGAAAAAGACGGACAAGAAGAGTGTGCCCGAGGTCAGCGTGCCCAAGACGGCTCCGCCGAAGACCCTGGTGGTGCAGCCGTTGATCAAGGGTGACGGCCCGAAGGTCGGCGCCGGTGACCTCCTCACCTTCGACTACGCCTGGTACACCTGGGACGGCAAGCTCGTCGAGAGCTCCTATGCCGCCGACCCGGGGACGGCCGAACTGGCCAAGCTGCTGCCGGGTCTCAAGAAGGGGCTGGTGAACCAGACCGTGGGCAGCCGGGTGTTGTTGGTGGTGCCGCCGGCGGACGGGTACCCGAAGGGAAACGCCTCGCCCAAGATCGAGAAGAACACCACTTTGGTCTTCGTGGTCGACATCTTGTTCAGCCAGGCTCAGCAGTAACCACCCAGGCCTCGAGCGGGAGCCGACCCGGCTCGAACCGGGGCAGCAGGTCGGTCAGCTCGACGAACTCACCCGGCCCCGCCAGCCCCAACGACGCTGCGAGCAGCGACAACACGTCCGCCGCAGACCTGCCGCGGGCGAGCTGCTCGGCCAGAGTCACCGGCCCGTCGCGCTTGGCCAGCCGCACGCCCGCGGCGTTCACGGCCAACGGCACATGCGCGTACGTCGGTGGGGTCAGGCCGATCTGCTCCGCCAGCCACGCCTGGTTGACGGCGGCCGGCAGCAGGTCATCGCCGCGCACCACCTGGTCCACCTGCGCGTCGGCGTCGTCGACCACCACCGCCAGGTTGTACGCGTAGCCGCCGTCGCCCCGCCGGATCACGAAGTCGTCCACCCTTCCGGTCACGTCGCCGTGCAGCAGGTCCCGGACGGTTTGCGGTGCCGCGTCGGCCCGCACCCGCAGCGCCGCCGGGCGGTGCCGGCGCCGCTCGACCCGCTGCATCTCGGAGAGCTCCCGGCAGGTTCCCGGGTAAGGCGGGAGTTCGCCGTGCGGGGCCGACGAGGCCTCGGCGATCTCGCGCCGGGTGCAGTAGCACTCGTAGGTGCGCCCAGCCAGGGCCGCCAGCGCCGCCTCGTACGCTGGTCCCCGCTCCGACTGCCACACCGGAGACCCATCGAAGGTCACGCCCAACGCCGCCAGGTCGGCGACCTGCCGCTCCGCCAGGCCCGGCCGAACGCGGTCGGTGTCGAGGTCCTCGATGCGGAGCAGGAACCGGCGCCCGGTCGAGCGCGCGAACAGCCAGGCCAGCATCGCCGTACGGAGATTCCCCAGGTGCAGCTCGCCGGTCGGGCTGGGGGCGAACCGACCCGCTCCCTGCCGCACATCGAGAGTCTAGAGACGGCGGACGGGGCCCGTTGGGCGGTCCACCACGCTCCGCTGCCGTCCCGCGCGCGATCCCCGCGTTGGCATACGAACATTCGTTCGCGCACGCCGGAATCGCGAGCGAGAAGGGTAGGAACGGAACCGCGGCGGCGGTCGGCCCTCGCCCTCCCCGCTGAACCGATCGACGGCTGATAGCGTAATTTTCTCGACCCGGACGACCCGAGTGAGCACCGAAGCGCGCATGGCGACCCAACGCAAAACCGAACGAATCCTCAACCTCACGATCTGCCTGCTGGTGTCGGGGCGGTTCCTGCCCAAGAGCCGGATCCGTGAGGCGGTCGAGGCCTACCACGACCTCAGCGACGCCGCGTTCGAGCGCACCTTCGAGCGCGACAAGGACGAGTTGCGCAGTCTCGGTGTGCCCATCGAGGTGGGCAGCTTCGACCCGCTGTTCGACGATGAGCCCGGCTACCGGATCTCGCCGGCCGAGTTCGAATTGCCACCGATCGAACTTGACGCCGACGAGGCAGCCGTCGTCGGGGTCGCGGCGCGCGTCTGGCAGCACGCCAGCATGGCCGAGTCGACCCGCAGCGCTCTGTCGAAGCTTCGGGCCGCTGGCGTCGAGTCGGATGCCTCCCAACTGGCCTCCCTGGAACCGTCCGTGCAAGCCACCGAACCGGCCTTTGAACCGTTGTGGACCGCCGTGCTGGAACGGGCCCGGGTGAGCTTCAGTTACCGGGAGGGTGTCCGGCGGACGCTGGAGCCCTGGGGGATGACCTCCTCGAAGGGCCGCTGGTACGTCATCGGCTGGGACACCGACCGGCAGGCGGAGCGGATGTTCAAGCTGTCGCGGATGACCGATCTGCCCAAGCGCGTCTCCCGTTCCGGCGCGTACGAGGTGCCCGCCGACCTCGATCTTCGTTCCCTGGCGCGATCGCTCGCTCCGCAGGAGCCCACCCAGCAGGCCTTGGTCGCCGTGCGCCCGGGCAAGGGTCCGACCCTGCGACGCCGCGGCGAGCTCACGGATTCGGCGAATCACCCGAGGACGCTGCCTGCCGGCTTCGAGGTGTTCCGGGTCGGCTACGGGGACCTGGGGACCATGGTCGAGGAGATCACCCGCCACGCCGCCGACGTGCTGGTGCTCGATCCACCCGAGCTGCGGGACGCGGTGCTGGCGGCGCTGCGCCGGGTGGCGGCACTGGTCGAGGACGAGACGGAGCTGGTCACCGCCACGAGCGCCGGGCCCGGTGGTGAAGCCAGGTGGTGATGACCTCCCAGGCCCAGGTGCGCCGGTTGCTCAGCCTGGTGCCCTACCTCCGTGAGCACGACGGCGCGTCCCTGACCGACGTCGCGGCCGCTTTCGGAATCACGGTCGGCACCCTGCGCGGGGACCTGAACGTGCTCTGGATGTGCGGCATGCCCGGTTTGACGCCGGGCGACCTCATCGACATCGACATGGACGCGGTGGACGGCGAAGGGGTGATCCATCTCAGCAACGCCGACTATCTGACCCGACCGTTGCGACTGTCGGCTGACGAGGCGTTGGCCCTGGTGTTGGCGCTGAGGACCGTGCGAGAGATCGCGGGCCCGGGGAAGCGGGCCGCCGTGGACTCCGCGCTGCGCAAGCTCGACGCGGTGGCCGGCAGCGCGGCCCACGGTGAGCAGGCCAGTGTCGCGGTGACCGCGGCCCAGGACGAGATCCAGGCGCAGGTCAACGACGGGCTGCAGCGCGGCAAGCGACTCGATCTGACCTACGACGTCGCCACCCGGGCCGAGACCACCCGGCGCGAGGTCGATCCGCTGCGGGTCTTCGTCCTCGAGGGCTACGGCTACCTGGAGGCCTACTGTTACTCCGCCCAGGCGCTGCGGACGTTCCGGCTCGACCGGATCGCGGCGGTGCGGGTCACCGATCGTGACGTCGAGCCCCACGACGTGGCCTTGCGCGACCTCGCCGGCGGCTGGTTCGACGCTCTCCGGGACGCCCCGCTGGTCACGCTCGGGCTACGACCGGAGGCCGCATGGGTGGCCGAGTACTACCCGAACGAGAGTGCGGAGTGGGCCGACGACGGCAGCGTCGTGCTCACCTTGAGGGTCACCGACCCCGCCTGGCTCCGAGGACTGGTACTGCGGCTGGGGGGATCGGCCCGGGTGCTGGCGCCGGCCGGGGCCGGCAGGTCGGCGTCGGAGGCGGCGCAGGAAGCGCTGGATCAGTACGCCGCCGTCGACATGTTGAACGGTTAGGCTGCGGCGGTGGGCTGGATCATCGTGGTGGTGGCGATCGCCGTGCTGGGCCTCGGGCTGCTGATCTGGTACGCCGTCCGATTGACCCGCCTCGTGGCTGACCTGGCCGGGGAGGTGGCGACGCTGGCCGACCAGGGTGGTCAGCTGCTGGACCTGCTGGCCTCAGTTCAGATCCCGGACGGACCCGACGGTGACCTTGACGGTCTTGACGGGGCACTCTCAGCTCCGCACCGGGTGACCGACAGCGGAGCCGACGTAGGATGACCGGGAAGCGGCGCAGCCGCCGCCGAGGAAAGAGGAGATCATGAAGGCTACGCTCGTCCTGGGACTCGGCGTGCCCGAGCTGCTGATCATCTTGGCCGTGGTCCTGCTGCTCTTCGGCGGTGCCCGGCTGGCCGGGTTGGGCAAGAGCACCGGCCGGGCGATCAAGGAGTTCAAGGAGGAGACGCGGGATTTGAAGGCCAACGACGCCGAGCCACCGCGACCCGTCGACCCGCCGCCGGCCAGCAACGTGCAGGACACCCCCACCGGTGACGTTCGCAAGGACTCTTGATCCGCTGCGCCACCGCGGTGTGACGTGGCCCTGACCATTCGGGGACGGCCGATTCGGTTCAGCTTGGCGTGGCTCAAGCCCCCGCCCGTACCGGCCGACGGCTCGATGACCCTGTTCGAGCACCTGCGGGAGTTGCGCTACCGCCTCATCGTCGCCTGCGTGGCGATCGTGATCGGCATGATCGTCTCCGCGTTCTTCTACCCGCTGCTGTTCGACCTCCTCACCATCCCGTACTACGCCGCCATCGAGGACCTCAAGGCGGCGCGGCCGGACGCGGTGACCGAGTTGGTCAACAACGGGATCGCGTCGCCCTTCACCTTGGCCCTGAAGGTCACCGCTGTGTCCGCCCTGGTGCTGACCGGCCCGATCTGGCTGTACCAGCTGTGGGCGTTCATCGTGCCCGGGTTGTTGGCCAAGGAGAAGAAGTGGGCCCTCATCTTCATCGGCACGGCCAGTCCGCTGTTCGCCGCCGGCGTCGCAGTCGGCTACATCGTGCTCCCCAAGGGCATCACCGTCTTGTTGAGCTTCACCCAGTCGGGGATCACCAACCTGCAGGACATCAACACCTATCTGTCCTTCTTGCTCAGGGTCATGCTCGTGTTCGGCATCGCGTTCCTGATCCCGCTGCTGGTGCTGATGCTCAACATCGTCGGGGTGGTCAAGGCCGCCCAGCTGTCCAAGTACCGGGTGTACGTGATCTTCGGGACGTTCGTTTTCGGGGCCGTCGCCACGCCCTCCACGGACCCGTTCTCCATGCTGGCGCTGGCGCTGCCCATGTCGCTGCTGTTCCTCATCGCCGAGGTGATCGCCCACATCCTCGACCGGCGCAAGGCCCGTCGTGCCCGATCGGACGAGATCGCGCTCGCCGAGTGAGCACAGTGCTGACGCTCGTCGTCAACCCGTCGGCCGGCAAGGGTCGCGCCCAGGAACTTCTTCCGCAGGTGGCCGGCACCCTCCGCGACCATGGGGTCGAGCTAGAGATCCTGCTCAGCCGCGACTTCGCTGAGGCCGAGCGGCTCGTCGAACGCGCCGTCCGCGACGCGCACGGCCCGCTCGTGATCATGGGCGGCGACGGCATGATGCACCTGGGCCTGAACATGGTCGCGGCCGCGTCAGACAGAGCCGGCACCCGGGTGCCCCTCGGCCTCATCCCCGCTGGCACGGGCAACGACCTGTGCCGCGGCGTCGGCTTGGATCCCCGCGACCCGGTCGCCGCCGCCGAGGTCATCGCCGGCGGGCACCAGCGCACCGTCGATCTGATGGAGGTCAACGGGCACTTCATCGGTGCCGTGCTGGCCACGGGGTTCGACGCTCTGGTCAACCGGCGGGCGAACGCGATGCCGTGGCCGAAGGGCATGCTGCGCTATCCGTTGTCCGTACTGGCCGAGCTGAGTGTGTTCCGCCCACTGAGCTACCGGCTCACCCTCGACGGAGAGCCGCGTGAGCTGTCGGCCATGCTCGTGGCCATCGGCAACACGAGCTCCTACGGCGGAGGTATGAAGATCTGTCCGGAAGCCGACCCGGCCGACGGCTGGCTGAATCTCACGATCATTCATCCGGTGAGCCGGGCGCGGCTGCTCCGACTGTTGCCGGAAATGTACTCCGGCCGCTTCGTTCGCGACGCCTGCGTCGAGCGGGTCCAGGCGCGCAGGATCTGCGTCGAGGGCCCGGGGCTGGTCGGCTACGGCGACGGGGAACTGATCGCCGCCGCACCGCTCGACGTGCGGATCAGGCCCGGAGCGCTGACCGTCTTCGCACCCGGCTGAGCACCGGAACGCCGGCCCGCGGGGAGCGCGAGCGGCGCAGGTACGTTGGACCATCATGCCCGAGCCGTCCTCCCCGCCCGCCGCCGCGTACGCCCGCTTCCGGGTTCAGCAGGCCACCCCCGAACTGACCGCCTTCGCCGATGGGTATGGCTTCGTCTTCGACGACTACCAGCGCGAGGCGTGCGCCCATCTGGAGGCGGGCTCGGGGGTACTGGTCGCCGCGCCCACGGGAGCCGGCAAGACGATCGTCGGCGAGTTCGCCGTCTTCCTGGCTCTGCAGCGCGGACAGAAGTGCTTCTACACCACCCCGATCAAGGCGTTGTCGAATCAGAAGTACGCCGATCTGGTGCGCCGCCACGGCGCCGCCCGCGTCGGTCTGCTCACCGGTGATTCCAGCATCAACTCCGAGGCCTCGGTGGTGGTGATGACCACCGAGGTCCTGCGGAACATGATCTACGCCGGCTCGCGCACGCTGGACAACCTCGGCTTCGTGGTGATGGACGAGGTCCACTACCTGGCCGACCGGTTCCGGGGGGCGGTCTGGGAGGAAGTGATCATCGGACTCGCCGAATCGATCTCCGTGGTCGCCCTCTCCGCCACAGTCAGCAATGCCGAGGAATTCGGCGACTGGCTGTCGGAGGTCCGCGGCGAGATGGCCGTGGTGGTTTCCGAGCGTCGACCGGTCCCGCTCTTCCAGCACGTTTTGGTCGGGAAGCGGCTGTACGACCTGTTCGAGGGCGACGCCCCGACCGTGACCGCGCTGCCCGGTGCCCGCCCCGAGGTGAATCCGGCGTTGGTGCAGGTCAGCAAGTCCGAGGCTCGCTACGTCCGGGACGACTCGCGCCGACCCCGTGGTCGATCCGGTCGAGGCAAGCGCACGGCCGGATACGGCAGCGGCGCCTACGGCGGCGCGGCCCATCGTTCCCGGTACGACGGTTCGTCGGACCGGCCCCGCTCGCTTGGTTTCGTGTCGCGGCCCGACATGATCGAAACGCTGGACGCCGAAGGTCTGTTGCCGGCGATCGTCTTCATCTTCTCGCGGGTCGGCTGCGATGCGGCTGTCCGCCAGGTGTTGTCCTCCTCCATTCGATTGACCAGCGCCGCCGAACAGGCCGAAATCACCGCCACCGCCGAGCGCCACGTCGTCGGGCTGGCGGCAGCGGATCTGCGGGCGCTCGACTACGCGCAGTTCCTCGACGCGTTGACCCGCGGGGTCGCCGCCCACCACGCCGGCATGCTGCCCGCCTTCAAGGAATGCGTCGAGGAGACCTTCGTCCGCGGACTGACCAAGGTCGTCTTCGCCACGGAGACTCTCGCGCTGGGCATCAACATGCCAGCACGCAGTGTCGTACTGGAGAAACTGGTCAAATACAACGGTGAGACCCACGCCGACGTCACGCCTGGGGAGTTCACCCAGCTCACCGGTCGGGCCGGTCGCCGCGGAATCGACGTCGAGGGCCACGCGGTGGTGCTGTGGCAACCGGGACTCGATCCTCGGGCCGTGGCCGGACTGGCGTCGCGACGGACCTACCCGCTGCGCTCGTCGTTCGTGCCGACGTACAACATGGCCGTCAACCTGGTCGGCCGGGTGGGCAAGGACCACGCGCGTACGTTGCTCGAGCAGTCGTTCGCTCAGTTCCAGTCCGACCGATCGGTGGTCGGGGTGGCCCGGACCCACGCCCGGAACAGCGAGGCCATCGCCGACCATTGGGTCGCGGCCGCGTGCGATCGAGGCGACTTCGAGTCGTATGCCCGGCTGCGGGCGGAGATCGGGGCGCTCGAATCACGCGCGGCCCGGGAACGCAGTGTCGATCGTCGGGCCGAGGCGCTGCAGAGTCTGCTCGCCCTGCACCCCGGGGACATCGTCCGGGTGCCGGCCGGCAGGAACTCCGGCTGGGCGGTCGTGATCGACCCCGACACGCGGGCCGGCGATCGAGACAATCCCCGCCCGTTGGTGCTGACCGAGGAGCGGCACGTCCGCCGGCTGTCGGTCATCGACTTCCCCGTCCCGCCACAGGTGGTGGGACGGATGCGCATCCCCAAGCATTTCCACGCGCGTGAGCCGGCGTCCCGGCGAAATCTCGGTGCCGCGCTGCGGTCCCGGCTGGCGGAGATCGATCTCGATCCGACCCGGGGCCGGTCGGCGAGGATGAACGGCGAGGTGGCCGAGGAGATCCAGCAGTTGCGGGACCGGCTCGCTCGCCATCCCTGCCATGCCTGCCCGGATCGCGAGCAACACGCCCGGCGGGCCGAGAAGGCTTTGATCCTGGAGCGGGAGAACGAGCGGGCGCAGGAGCGGATGTCGTCGCGCACCAACACCATCGCCAATCACTTCGACAAGATCTGCCTGGTGCTGGCCTCACTCGGCTACCTCGGTGGCGAAGGCGGGGACGAGGTGACCGACGCCGGCCGGATGCTCAGCCGGATCTACGCCGAACTCGATCTGGTGGCGGCCGAGTGCATCCGCGCCGGCGTGTTCTCCTCGCTGAGCGCTCCGCAGCTGGGCGCGGTGTTGGCCGCCTTGGTCTATGAGTCCCGGCGCTCCGACGAGGGCTTCCGCAAACCGCGAATGCCGGACGGCCAGACCGAGGCGGCCATGACGCAGGTCCGGCGCATCCACCGTGAGGTCTCTTTGGTGGAACGTGACGCCCGGCTGACGCGCGGCCCGGAACCTGACATCGGGTTCAGTTCAGCAGCCTTCGCCTGGGCGGCGGGGCGTCCTCTGGCCGAAGTACTCGCCGACGGACAGCTGACCGCTGGTGACTTCGTGCGCTGGGTCCGCCAGGTGCTCGACTTCGCCGGCCAGATCGCCGACGCGGCCGGCCCCGGGCCGCTCCGCGAGGTGGCCCGCGAGGTGGTCGACTCCATGCGCCGCGGCGTTGTGGCGTACGCGCCGGAGGATCAGCTGGGCGACGATCTCGACGTCGAAGGCTGAGCCCGAGCTCGGTCAGCGAGGAAGGTCGGCCAGCCGGTCGACGACCTCGGCGGGGGAGGGCATACCGGCAATCTCGTCCCGCAGTTGCTGCGCCACCCGACGTTCGGCCGAGTCCCCCATCAGCGCCGAGACGGCCTCGCGGATCGTTCCGGGCGGCGGCTCCTGCTCGACGACGGCCCGCGCCGCGCCGACCTGGGACAGCAGGTCGGCGTTCATGAACTGGTCTGCTCCCTGCGGCAGGATCAGCTGCGGGATGCCGGCTTCCAGTGCCCCCAGCACCGATCCGGTTCCGCCGTGGTGCACCATCAGGTCGACCAGCGGCAGCACCTGGGACTGGGCGACGAAGCGCTCGACGTGGACCTGGTCGGCGAGTTCACCCAGGAGGCCCGGGTCGCCCTCCGGCCCGACGGCGACCAGCAGATCCACGTCCAGCGCGGCCGTCTCGTCGATCACCCGGCGGAGGACGCCGACGGCGCCGAACGAGACCGTTCCGAGGGTCAGAAAGATGCGCGGTCGGATCCTCGGCCCCGCCAGCCAGGAGGGCACCGCCGCCGACGTTTCGCTGTAGGCCACCGACCGGATCGCCACGGTGTCGATCGGCACCTCACCGCCGAACGGCTGCAGGCTGGGGGGCACGGGATCGAGCAGAGCCGCCGCCAGCAGCGGCTCCTGCGGTGGCTCGAGACCGCGGGCCGACCAGTGATCGCGCTGATAGCCGAGGGTCGCCGCATGGACCGTCGGGGCGAACATCCGCGTCATGCCGATCGAGAAGACGGCAGCCGGGATGCCCAGGACACTGGCGGCCAACCCGGCGCCGGTGTTCAGAATCTCGTACACCACGAGGTCCGGCTCGATCCGCTCGCAGTTCTCGATCATGATCGGGCCGATGTGGCCGGCGGAGACGTCGGCGAACAGCGCCATGCTCAGGTGGTCGCCGGTGGCCTCCGGATGCCGACGACGGGTCTCGGCCACGGCGTCCTCAAGGCTCAGACCGGTGTAGGCCGGGATCGTGGGCAGTGGCAGCCGGTCGAGGAACGGTTCCCCGGTCGCGATCACGACGTCGTGGCCGGCCTCCGCGGCGGCCAGGGCCAGCGGCATCATCGGGTACAGATGCCCGTACGCACCGAGAGAGCCGAACAGGATCTTCACGTCTGCATCGTGGCAGGTAGGAGCCCTAGTTCGCTGGGCTCACCGTCGACATGTTGAAGTCGGGCACCCGGATGGGGGGCATCGCCGTTCGGTTGAAGAAGTCGTTCCACTCCCGGCAGAGCACCTTCTCGGTGGCCCCGATCTCGCTGACCCGCCCCAGCAGCTCGATGGGGGATTCGTTGAACCGGAAGTTGTTCACCGCGCCGACCACCACACCGTTCTCGATCAGATAGACCCCGTCGCGGGTCAGTCCCGTGAGGAGCAGCCGCTCGGGGTCGACCTCGCGGATGTACCACAGGCAGGTCAGCAGCAGTCCCCGTTCCGTGCGGGAGATCATGTCGGTCAAGGTGGTCTTCCGCGTTGCCGGTCCGCCCGCCTCCATGATCAGGTTGTCGGCCGGGGCCGTCACGGCGAGCCCGGTGCTGGCGGCCCGTGCGCGGTTGCGGATCAGCTCGGAGTGCACGCCGCCGGACAGCCAGTCGACCGCCGTGACCGGAAGGCCCATATCGAAGGCCCAGTTCGCGCCGTCGGCGGAGGCGGGGGAGTCGACGAACGGCACGCATTCCAGACCCGGGTACGCCGGGTCGGAAGTCAAGGTGATGGGCAGTTCGCTGAGCCGGCGGCCGATCGTCGTCCCGCCACCGGGAACGGCGTAGACGTTGCGACCCTCCTCGGCATCCTGGGCGTTGGCCGTCCAGAAGGCGTAGATCATGAGATCCGCCACGGCCGCGGGCGGCAGCAGCGTCTCGTACCGGCCCGGGGGCAGCGTGATGCTCGTCGCGCCCCAGCCGAGCCGGGTCTGGAGCTCGTCGAGCATCGATTCCACGTCGACGTCGGTGAAGTCGCGGGTCGGCCGGCCGGCCCACGCCGAGCCGCCCGGGTCGGACTTGGCGTTGATGTCGAAGCGTCCGGTCGGCTGCACCGCCCGGCGGCGGAGCCCGGAGCTGCTGCCCAGCACGGTGGTGGTGACCACATGCTCCGCGAAACCGTACAACCGGATGTCGTGGGCGCGGGCGCGGCCGAAGGCCCGGCCGAGTGCGCCTGCCAGCGGCGCGAGCACATCGATCGAGGTCCGCTCCGCCGGTCGGGTCCAGTGCGGGTCGGTCGCCTCGGCCGTCACGGGTGGGGCCGCGTCCGGTGAGGCCGGCGCCGACCGGGCCGCCTGTTCGGCGGCGGCCACCACCGCCGGCACCTCCTCGAGCGTGGCCACCTCCTGCGAGACCGTGCCCACCGCCTGGCCGTCGGGCACGTCGGCGGTGGCCAGCACCGTCAGCGTCGAGGTGCTCATCTCGCCGTTGGTGGTCAACGCGTTGGCGGCCCAGCGCAGGTTGGCCTCCGAGGTCTCCCGGAAGACGGCGACACAGGGGAGGGCGGCCACGGCGAGGGCTCGCTCGACGAACTCGGATCCCGAGGTCACGGGCCGCCCCCTTCCGTGAGGGTGTTGAGAATGTTCACACCTCGGAACAGCGCGGCGGGTGCCCCGTGCGAGACCGGGGCGATCTGACCGGGCTGTCCCTTCCCGCAGTTGAACGCACCGCCCAGGTGGTAGGTCTGGGGTCCGCCGACGGCCTCCATGGAGCGCCAGAAGTCGGTGGTGGTGGCCTGATAGGCGACGTCGCGGAGCTGTCCGGCCAGTCGGCCGTTCTCGATCCGGAAGAACCGTTGACCGGTGAACTGGAAGTTGTAGCGCTGCATGTCGATCGACCACGAGTTGTCGCCCAGCACGTAGATGCCGCGGTCGACGCGGGAGATCAACTCCTCGACCGACGGGCCGGCCGGGTCGGGTCGCAACGAGACGTTCGGCATCCGCTGCAGCGGAATGTGCCCGGGAGAGTCGGCGAAGGCACAGCCGTTGGAACGGTCCAGCCCGCGCAACCTCGACATCTGCCGATCCAGTTGATAGCCCACGAGCACGCCGCCGGAGATGATCTCGAACTCCTGTTGCGCGACCCCCTCGTCGTCGAAGCCGATGGTCGACAGGCCGTGTGCGGTGGTCCGATCCCCGGTGACGAACATTCCTGCGCTGCCGTACTGGAGCGTTCCCAGCTGGTCGACGGTGGCGAACGACGTGCCGGCGTAGGCGGCTTCATAACCCAGGGCCCGGTCCAGTTCGGTCGCGTGCGCGATGGACTCGTGGATGGTGAGCCACAGATTGGTCGGATCCACCACCAGGTCGTAGCGGCCGGCCTCGACGCTGGGGGCGGCGACGTGGCCGGCCAGCAGGTCCGGCAGCTCGGCGATCTCGGTGTCGAAGTCCCAGCCGGTGCCGGTGAGGTACTCCCAACCCCGCCCGGCCGGTGCCGCCAGCGTCCGCATCGTCGAGAAGCCGGAGTCGTCGACGTGCACAGCGGTGAAGTGCGGTTGGATCCGGACCCGTTGCTGGGTGGTGATGGTGCCGGCCAGATTGGCGAAGAACTTGTTCTCCTGGACGAACTCCAGGTCGGCTGTCGTGTGGGTCACGCTGTCGGCCGCCAACAGCCGGTCGATCAGCTCGCGCATCCTGCCGTGCCGCTCGGCCTCCGGTACGTCGAAGGGATTCCGCTCGTACGCCGAGATCCAGCGGGCATCCCGGTAGATCGGCTCGTCGGCCAGTTCGATCCGTAGCGGAGTGAGCGGTCGGGAGACGCGCGCGGTGGCGACGGCTCGTTCGGCCAGCACGGCAGCTTGTTCAGCGATCAGGCTGATGCCGGCGGCAAAGCCCCAGACGCCTTCGTTCAGGACCCGGACCGACATCCCGAGCACTTCCGAGTCCTGGCTGTTGTGCAGATCCGTATCGCGATAGCCGCGAAATGACTCCCGGATCCGTTCGACTCGCACGTCGGCGTGTTCGCAGCCCAGCGCGGCGGCGCGGCTCAGGGCCGAGTCCGCCAGTCGGGTCAGCGGAAGCTCGGCGAACTCCGGATCGATCGTCGTCACCTGACTGACCCTAGGCGACCGGGATGACGGACGGATCGAGTGTCGGAGCACTGCGCCACAATCCGTCCATGGCTACTCCACGACTGGACGCGGTCGGCCTGGTGGCGGCCGACCTCCAACGCACCGTGACCTTCTATCGCGCCCTCGGCTGTGACATAGGGGAGCCCGACGTCGACTCCCACATCGTGGTCGACCTGGGCGGGTTCCGGCTGATGATCGACACCGAGGACACGATGCGATCCTTCGACCCCGCCTGGCAGGCCGCCGGCAGCGGCCGGGTCACCCTGGCCGCGCAGTGTGAGACACCGGCCGAGGTCGACCGGCTGCACGGTGAGCTCAGCGCCTTGGGGGTCGGCTCGCATCTCGCGCCGTTCGACGCCTTCTGGGGCCAGCGCTACGCCACCGTGCTGGACCCCGACGGGATCCGAATCGACCTGTACGCACCGCTCGCGACCACGGGCTGAGCGGCGGCGAAGCCTGTTCACCGGACGTTCACCTCGAGGGTCCGGCCCGCACACGTCCCGGTCCTAGCGTGCTCAGCGACATGGCGTTTCCTTCGCGGTCCCCCGTCCGGGTCTTGGCCGTGGCCGACTCCGATTCGTACCTGAAGTGGAGCGCGGCCACCCTCCAGGCCCTGCCCTCGGACTGGGACCGGACCCAGGTAATCATCGACAGTCCCGTCCGACCCTCGGCCGCCCAGATCCGGTCGGCCACCGGAGAGCGCGTCGACGTGCTGCGACGAGGCCGACTGCTCCGGCGGATCCGGCGTGAGCAACCCGACGTGCTGCTGCTGGCCTGCACGGGGCCCGTGGTGGCGGCGTTGACCGACTCCCCGCGGCTGCGCGGCCCCGGTCGTCCGGTGCTGTTGACCGGCTTGCCCGGCATCGGCGTGCCGGCCCACCGCCGGACCCTGGAGCTGCGCTCCGCCTGCGATCTGATGCTGCTGCACAGTCGCCGGGAGATCGCGGAGTTCGCGGCGCTGCGTGCCGCGTCGGGGCTGCGGATCGAGTTCGGTCTGACCACCCTTCCCTTTCTCTTGTCCATTCCCGGGCGGCGGCCAACCGGCGGGAGGCACCGGCCGGCACCGCGGGTGACCGTGTTCGCCGCCCAGGCCACGGTGCCGGCGCAGCGGTCCCAACGCGAACAGGTCCTGCTCGTTCTGGCCGGCGCCGGCGCGATCGGTCACCCCGCGGTGGTCAAACTGCGCGGCACCGGACGTGAGGTGCAGACCCACCGCGAGCGCTGGCCCTATCCCCAGGTGGCCGCCGATCTCATGGCGGCCGGTCGACTCGACCCGGGCGCGGTGACATTCCAGACCGGCGCGCTGACCGAGGTCCTGCCGACCGCCGCCGGACTGGCCACGGTCTCCTCCACGGCGGCGCTGGAGGCCGTGGCCGCGGAGGTTCCGATCCTGATCATCTCCGACTTCGGTGTCGACGCCGACATGATCAACATCGTTTTCGAGGGGTCCGGCTGCCTCGGCACCCTGGCCGATCTGGCGCGCGGTCGATTCTTCCGGCCCGACGCCGGCTGGTCCGCGGCCAACTACTTCCACCCGGTGGTCGAGAACGACGCCCTGACGTGGCTCCGATCCCTGGTCAGCCGGCGACGCGCGGGGAACCTGTCGGTCTTGCCGTACCGCGGTCACCGAGGCTGGCCGGCTGTTCGCCGCCGACTGCGACTGCTGCTGCCGGCACCAGGGCGGGCCGTGGCGCGGTGGCGTCTGCGCCGACACCAGCGGCCAGCACGTGATCACACAGCTCCCGTACCGCGCCCTGACCGCCGGCTCGGCTGAGCACCAGTCGGGCGGCACGACGGACCGCGGGATGCGCGTCGGCCACCGCGACCGGCCAGCCGACGAGGTCCATCGGCCCGAGATCGTTGACGTCGTTGCCGACGTAGGCGGCGCGGGCCGGCGGCACCCCGCGGCACTTCAGCCAGTCCTGGACGACCTCGGCCTTGTGCTCGATGCCGTGCAGCACCTCCGCGCCGATCTTGGTGGCCCGGGCCCGGACCACCGGGTTGGTCTCCTTGGACACGATCAGGAGTGGGATACCCGCCCGCCGGAGCCGTTCGATGCCGAGCCCGTCGGAGCGATTGACCCGGACGGTCTCCTGACCGTCCTGACTGACCAGGGCCGTGTCGTCGGTGTGCACCCCGTCGAAGTCGGTGATCACGGCGTCCACGTCGATCACCGGATGCGGGTCCAGCATCGGAGTGCGGGCGGCGGCGATGGCGGCGTCGTCGAGGGTGTCGATCTCGATGGCGGTCAGCGGAGACACGGGCACGACGCCGGTGCGGCCGAAGAAGCGGTGCCGGTTGGCGCGGAAGCCGGCCGCGGACATCACGTAGAAGGCGCCGGTCTCACGGTAGTCGGGGACCCGGTCCTGCCGGCGCGGCCGGTGCCGCCGATCATGATTCTGGCCGTCCACCAATTCGACCGGTCCGGCTCCGGAGATTGTTCGCCACAAGAACTCGTACGTCGCCACGGCCGCGAACGCGGAATCGGCCTCGTCGCGCGTGATCAGGTCCACGCCGCGGTCCAACGCCGTCGGATCGACGAACGGACTCGTGCACTGGACGAAGACCAACACCTCGGGTTCGACGTTGATCCAGTCCAGGTACTGCAACGCGTGCTCCAAGGCGGCCTCCGAGCTGGCCGTGTCCCCGGACAGGGCCGCCGGTCGGGAGATCACGGCCGCGCCCGCCTCCTGGGCGGCGCGAGCGATGTCGCCGTCGTCGGTGCTCACGTAGACGGCCTCGATCGATCGGGCCGCGCGGCAGGCCTCCACGGCGCGCGCCACGAGACTGCGCCCACCGATCCGCATCAGATTCTTGCCGGGCACTCCCTTGGAACCGCCGCGCGCCGGAATCACCGCCACGGTGCGCGGGTTCAGGAACATCGGGCCGCCTTTCCTCATCGTCAGCAGGCCACGGCGGACAGGCCGTGATGGGCTTGGGCCGAGGTGGTCACGCCGGAGAGGAAGTCGTCGGCCCTCGGCGGTGCTTGCGGGCCATACCAACCGTGGGAGAGCGTGCAGACGACGACCTCGCTGGCCGAGCCCGCCAACACGACCGGCAGAGTGTGGACCACCGTCGACGGAAAGCTGAGCACCCGGCGGCCGATGGGACCCCGGCGGGCCACCAGTTCGAGCGGAAGGATCGGCTGCATCACCTGCAGGCCCAGCGAAGAGATCTGCTGCAACTTCAGGTCGTCCTCCTTGCGGTGCGCGAAATAGCGGTCGACGCGATGGTCCCGCGCCAGTTCGACCACCGCGTGCAGATAGGCATCCTTGTCGAGCACCCCGGACTCCACCAGCGACGTGCCGACCAGATCCGCGCCGGTCTTGATCACCGGCGGCTCGTGTCGGGTGCGGACCCAACCGTACGTGTTCGGCACGACGTCGACGCTCGGCAGCGAGACCGGCATGGAGGTGAACAACCGCAGCGAACATCCGAACTGCTGGGAGAGTCGGCGACGCGTGCTGCCGGCCATCTGGCCACGGACCAGACCGCTGATCTGGTTCCGGGGCACGGGCGGCCTCCACTGATGCCAGCGGGTGAGCTGCTCATCCGCCGCCCACTGCCGGGCGAACTCCATGGTTGCGGTTCCGTCGTCGACGATCGTGACCTCGGTGGGGTGGGCGATGCTGATGATCACCTGGATGACCCCGGAGAACGGGTCGCCCACGACCAGCCGGTCGACGCCTTTGAGCTCGGCCGCCATCGCCCGGACGCTGCGCGCCACGGGGGCGCCGCCGAGTCGTGGCTCGTACCAGGAGACCTGGTGACCGTCCTGACGGGCCAGCGAGGTCATGGCTCGCAGCTGCGTCCGGGTCGGTTCCCCGGACGGGGCCAGAACCGCGATCTTGGTCGGTTGATCTTGCGACTCGGCGTAGTCCAGCTCGAGCACATTCAGCAACTGGGCGGGACTTTCGACCAGAGCCAACCGGCGGGTGCTGGTCACGACACGGCCAGCAGTTCATGATCGATCAGATCGCCGTGGACTCGGCGGAGCTTCTTCATGGCCGCCAGCTCACCGTCGTAGATGTGCTTCACCCCGTCACCCATCGCCTCGGAGATGACCCGGACGTCCCGGATCAGCCGCTGCAGACCTTGAGGCTCGACCGACGCCGCCTGGTCCGAGCCCCACATCGACCGGTCCAAGGTGATGTGCCGTTCGACGAACACCGCGCCCAGAGCCACGGCGGCCACGGTGGTCTGCAGTCCCGTCTCGTGTCCCGAGTAGCCCACCGGCACATTGGGGAATTCAGCCTGCAGCGTGTGGATCATCCGCAGGTTGAGTTCGGTGGCTGCCGCGGGATACGTGCTGGTGGCGTGGCAGAGCACGATGTTCTCACTGCCCAGCACCTCGACCGCGTGCCGGATCTGGCGCATCGTTGACATCCCGGTGGAGAGGACCACCGGTCGACCGCTCGCCCGCAGGCGGCGGAGCAGCGCGTCGTCGGTCAGACAGGCCGAAGCGACCTTGTGGGCCGGCACGTCGAACTGCTCCAGGAAGTCCACCGACTCGGTGTCCCACGGGGACGCGAACCACGCGATGCCGCGCCGCCGAGCATGATCATCGACGGCCGCGTACTCCGCGGCCCCGAACTCCACCCGGTGCCGGTAGTCGATATAGGTCATCCGCCCCCAGGGCGTGTCGCGCTCGAGATCCCACTGGTCACGCGGGGTACAGACTCGCGGAGTGCGCTTCTGGAATTTCACCGCATCGCAGCCGGCTTCGGCCGCAGCGTCGATCAGGGCCAGCGCGTTGGCCAGGTCTCCGTTGTGATTGATGCCGATCTCGCCGGTCACGTACACCGGGTGGCCGGTGCCCACCAGGCGGTCGCCGAGCTGACGGGTGGGGGTCGGCCACGACCAGGCGGAACCATTCATGGAACTGTTCATGATCTTGACGTTAGGCAGCGCAGATGGCGACGAGGGCAGCGACATCTGAACGTCCGGCGAACAGCGTCACAACACCGCTGGAGATCATCCTCTGGGCGATCGAGTTGGTCATTTCGTCAGGGCGTCGGCGTCGCTCCGGGTTCATCGGCTGTTCACGCCTGCGTTCTAGCGTGCACTGCTTCCACATCTCGAGCAGAGGGCGATGATCGACGTCATGAGTTCGGTGCTGTTCCTCGCCGCGTTCGATTCCCAGCTCAAGTGGTGTGCACGGCTGCGAGACGAGTTCGCCCGGCGCGGCTTCGGCTGGGACGTCGTGGTTCCCGACATCCGGTCCGCACTGTCGATCGACCAGATCTCCGCCGCTGGCTTCACGTGCGTCCGTTCGCTGCCGTGGGAGCAGATGCTGCAGGCTGCGACCGAAGCGGACGTGGTGATCTCGGCCCTCTCCGGGCCACAGAACGAGACCCTGTCGGTCGATCTCGGGGACCGGGTGCGCGCCGATGGATCCGCCCCGGTGTTGATCACCGGTTGGGTCGGAGTGATCATCGAGAACACCACCGCCGGGTATCTGAACCGCTGCGCGTCGGACGTGATCTCCGTCAATTCCCGCGGCAACCTGCAGCAGTTCCGTTCGGTGGCGGCCTGCTTGGGGCTGCCCGCCGACAATCTGCTGCTCACCGGCTTGCCGCTGCTGGACTCGGCGCGGCGGCCGACCCGGGAGGGTCCGATCCGGCGGGTGCTGTTCGCCGACCAACCGACGGTGCCGCAGCGACGCGAGGATCGGCTCTTCCTGTACGAGCGGCTCCTCGACTATGCGGTTCACCATCCCGACCGGAAGGTCGTCCTCAAACCTCGGCACCGGTTGGACGAGGACACCTTTCATCGGATGCGGCACCATCCGGAGTCCTCGTTGGCCGGCCGCGCTCTGCCGGGGAACTTCATGATCGACTACACCTCGGTCACCGAGCAGCTGCCGGAGACCGATCTGGTCCTGACCGTGTCCTCGACCGCCTGCCTGGAGGCGATCGACCACGGCTGCCGGGTGGGGTTGATCCTCGATCTGGGTGTGCACGAGAAACTCGGCAACCACGTCTTCGTGAACAGCGGATTGCTGCGCACCTTCGCCCAGCTCGAAGCCGACGACCTCGGGCAGCCGGAGGACGTCTGGTTGGACGACTACTTCTTCCCTCGTCATCGCAGTGCTGCCCAACTGATCGCCGACCGCGCTGAGGAACTGCTGGCCAGTGGGGAGCGGCCGTCCCGAGGCGTCCGCGACACGCCGTACTGCCGCAGCGCGGCGGCCTTCAACCGAGCCGTGGCGGGAGCCCGCCAGCGCCGGCTGGCTCCGCGGTCACTCGCCGGTTGGCGCCATCAGCTGGTTTCGATCGGTCACGCCGTGCTGCCACCGGCGCTGGTCCGGCCGGCGCGGCGGCTCGCTCGGCAGGCTCGGGTGCTGCCCTGACTCAGCCCGGCTGGGCCGCTGTCTGATGGGGAAGCGTGACCCGTTGCTGGACGACCAGCGTCTCATCACGGAACCCCCGAGCGACCAGCCGGACCGCGAGCCGGCGGAACGCGTCGTTCAGGAAGTCCTCGATCTGGGCGTCCAACGCCAACCGGACCGCGGTGACCGGCACGTAGCCGTGGGCGGCGATCACCGTGTCGATGTCGAACGGGCTGTCGGCGTCGGCAGCGCGATCGAGGGCATAGACCACGACCTCGGGTTCGGTCGACCGAACGGCGAGATCGACGGCCACCACCACCCAGCGCTCGCGATCCAGCCCGGCGAGGTCGTACAGGCTGCGATTCCCGGTGAAGGCATCCGCGTCATCGGCCGCGGCGGTGCCGACGTAGTCGTTCCACGTCGTACTGGCAGCATCGAGCCCACGTTGAAGATCCATGGCCGGATGTTGGCACCCCCAGGTGAACAATGGGTGCACGATTTCCGAGGTCGGCCCGCCGGTCCCGAGGCCCAGCTGAGCCTGCCGCCGTGGGCCTGCGACGAGGCGGCTGGGCGCGGTGCTGATCCGGCGCCTGCGACGGTTCCCCGGCGGATTCCGGCGGGTGCTCAACGAAGGTTAGGGTGACGAGCGTGAGTGTCGCCGTCCGGGTGATCCCCTGCCTCGACGTACACGACGGCCGGGTCGTCAAGGGAGTCAACTTCGTCGATCTGCGGGACGCGGGCGACCCGGTCGAGCTCGGCGCGGTGTACGACGCCGAGGGGGCCGACGAGCTCACCTTCTTGGACATCTCCGCCTCCGTGGAAGGCCGGGAGACCACGCTGGAGGTCGTTCGGCGTACCGCGGAGACCGTGTTCATCCCGCTGACCGTCGGTGGGGGCGTCAGCACCGTCGGCGATGTCGATCGCCTGCTCCGTGCCGGGGCGGACAAGGTGGCGATCAACACCGGCGCCATTCACCGCCCGGTCGTGATCGCCGAGATCACCCGCCAGTTCGGCAACCAGGTGCTGGTCTTGTCGGTCGACGCCCGACGGGAGCCGGGGTTCCCGTCGGGCTTCGGCGTGACCACCCACGGCGGGCGGACGAGTGCCGGCCTGGATGCCGTCGAGTGGGCTCGGCGGGGTGTCGATCTGGGGGTGGGAGAGATCCTGTTGAACTCGATGGACGCCGACGGCACGGGCGATGGTTTCGATGTGGAGATGATCGCCGCCGTGCGGGCGGCGGTCGAGGTGCCGCTGATCGCCTCCGGCGGTGCGGGCCGCGCCGAGGACTTCCCGCCGGCCGTCGCGGCCGGCGCCGATGCCGTGCTCGCGGCCACGGTGTTCCATTTCGGGACGCTGCGGATCGCCGACGTCAAGCGCGCCCTGGCGGACGCCGGTCACCCCGTCCGCCGGCCCTCGCTCGGGGGGTTGGCTCGTGCCTGAGCGGTCCGTCTGGCTCCCGTACGCCGACCCGGGGGAGGCGGCCGAACGGTTGGGCGGCATTCCGGCGGGCATCACCGTCGACTGTTTCCGTGCCGACGGTGACGACTACCCCGACTCCATCGCCGAGGTCGAGCTGTACGTGCTGCCGTACATGAAGGGCGAGGAGGTGCTCCACCGGGCCACCGAGATGCGCAGCCTGCGGGTCATCCAGACCCTGACGGCCGGCGTCGAGAACTTCCTGCCGTTCGTTCCGGAGGGGGTCACCCTCTGCAACGCGGCCGGGGTGCACGACGCCAGTACGGCTGAACTGGCCATCGCCCTCACGCTGGCGAGCGGCCGCCATCTGGACGAGTTCGCCCGGAACCAGTCCGAGGGTCGCTGGAAATCCCGGCCCGGGATCTCGCTCGCCGACCGCCGCATCCTGATCATCGGCTACGGCAACATCGGCCCGGCCATCGAGCGCCGGCTGTCCGGCTTCGAGGTGGCCTCGATCACCCGCGTCGCTCGCCGAGCCCGGGAGGGGGATCCGCGGGTGCACGCGACCGCCGAGCTGCCCGAGCTGCTGCCGTACGCCGACGTGGTGATCGTGATCGCCCCGGCCACCCCGGAGACCGAAGGGCTGATCGGCGCCGAACAGCTGGCCCTGCTGCCCGACGACGCCCTGCTGGTGAATGTGGCTCGCGGCAAGCTGGTCGACACCGACGCGCTGGTGGCCGAGACCGGATCCGGCCGGTTGCGGGCGGCGCTCGACGTCACCGAGCCCGAGCCGCTGCCCGCCGACCACCCGCTCTGGCGCATTCCGAACGTGCTGATCTCACCGCACGTCGGCGGGGCCAGCTCCGCGTTCTTCCCGCGCGCCGACCGGCTGGTCGCCGCCCAACTGCGCCGGTTCGCGGCGGGTGAGCCGTTGGAGAATGTGATCCGTGACTGAGTGTGTGTTCTGCCGGATCATCGCCGGCGAGATCCCGTCCCGGCAGATCTACTCCGACGACCAGGCGGTGGCGTTCCTGGACGTCGGGCCCTGGCAGCGCGGACACACGCTGGTGGTCCCCCGCGAGCACGTCGCCGATGTGCTCAGTGACCCACCGATGCTGGCCCGGATCGGACCAGCCGTCGACACCACAGCCCGGCTGCTCGTCGATCGGCTGGGAGCCGACGGACTGAATGTGCTCTCTTCGGCCCGCCCGGCCGCCGGTCAGGAGGTCTTCCATCTGCACGTCCATCTGGTCCCGCGTTACGCCGACCGGCCGGGACTCTCGCAGTTGGTGGGCCCGGACCGCGGGGACGACTCGGATCTGGACGAGTTGCACCGGCTGATCACCGGCTCGTGACCGCTGGTTCTTCCGTGGCGGTTCAGCCGCGGCTCCTCTTTGGTCCGATCGTGCGTGGGCTGCTCGAGTTCGGACCGCCCTATCTGGCGGCGCTGCTGTTGTTGCCCTGGATCATCGCCAAGGGCCAGGCCTGGCCGTGGCTGCCGTCAACCATCGACCTGCAGGTCTACGTCTACGCCGTACAGGACATGCTGGCCGGTCGCGACATCTACGCCACGACGACGCCGGGTTGGGAGCTGTACTTCATCTACCCGCCGGTCGCGGCCGTGCTGATGGTGCCGCTGGCGTTCGGTCCGTACCTGTTGTGGCAACTGGTCTGGACCGGGCTGCTGGTCTGGGCCCAGCAGTCGGTGCTCAAGCGGTGCGGGGTCCCGCGCGGCTGGAAGCTCGGCCTGGTCGGGGTCGCGGTCGTGCTCGCCATGGAACCGATCCGCACCACCCTCGGCTACGGCCAGGTCAACACGTTGCTGATGGCCCTGGTGGTGGCGGATCTGCTGCCGGACCGGCCCGGGGAACGGCGCCGGATCCCGCAGGGCGGCCTGATCGGGCTGGCCGCCGCGATCAAACTGACCCCGGCGCTCTTCGTTGTCTTCGCGTTCCTGGTCGGCAAGCGGCGGGTCGCGCTGACCGCCATCATCAGCTTCGTCGGCTTCACCCTGCTCGGGGCGATCTTCCAGTGGTCGCAGACCCTGCACTTCTGGCTCGGGCTGGCCGGCGGTGACACCCGCACCGCGGCTCCGCTGTACACCGGCAACCAGTCGTTGCTGGGCGTCTTCCACCGGCTCGGCGACGACACCGCCGCCGCGACGACCGTGGTCGGGTTGGCTTTCGCGGCGGTGGTCGCGCTGCTCGGTGCACTGGTCGCGGCCCAGTGGTGGGCCGACGGGGAAAAGGTGTTCGCGGTGGCCCTGGTAGGACTGTGCACCTGTCTCGCCTCGCCGCTGTCCTGGACCCACCACTACGTGTGGATCCTACCGATGGGCGCCGCCGTGCTCCTGGGCCGGAGTCTCCCGAGGTGGGTCCGCTGGCTAGGTGGCGCCTGGGTCGTCTGGGTCGCGATCTGTCTCCCGCTGGCCGTACTGCCGTACGGATTCGACCGGGAACGCGCCTACACGGTGCTGCAGCAGGTCGTCGCCAACCTCGGGCCGCTGCTCGGTCTGGCGTTGCTCATCGGGCTGGCCGGCCGCCTGGTCTCGCGCGCTCGGCAGGCCCGGTCGGCGGTCGCGTCGACCAGCTAGATTGACCGCCATGACCATCGACGGCAGCCCCGATCTCAAACCCCGTTCCCGGGTGGTCACCGACGGACTGGAGGCGACGGCATCCCGCGGCATGCTCCGCGCGGTGGGCATGGGCGACGAAGACTTCGCCAAGCCGCAGATCGGGGTGGCCTCGTCCTGGAACGAGATCACCCCTTGCAACCTGTCCCTGGACCGGCTGGCCAAAGCCGTGAAGGACGGCGTGCATGCCGCCGGCGGCTACCCGCTGGAGTTCGGCACCATTTCGGTCTCCGACGGCATCTCCATGGGTCACGAGGGCATGCACTACTCGCTGGTGAGCCGCGAGATCATCGCCGACTCGGTGGAAACCGTGATGTCGGCGGAGCGGATGGACGGCTCGGTGCTGCTGGCCGGATGCGACAAGTCGCTGCCCGGCATGTTGATGGCCGCGGCCCGGCTCGACCTGGCTTCGGTGTTCCTCTACGCGGGCTCGATCATGCCGGGCCGCGTCGGCGACAAGGACGTCACCATCATCGACGCCTTCGAGGCGGTGGGGGCGTGCGTGCGGGGCCTCATCAGTCGCGACCAGGTCACCGAGATCGAGAAGGCGATCTGCCCGGGGGAGGGGGCCTGCGGCGGGATGTACACCGCCAACACCATGGCCAGTGCCGCCGAGGCACTCGGCATGTCGTTGCCCGGATCGGCGGCTCCTCCGGCGGTGGACCGGCGCCGCGACGGCTACGCCCGGCGGAGCGGCATGGCGGTGGTCGAGATGCTCCGGAAGGGCATCACGGCCCGTCAAATCTTGACCAAGGAGGCGTTCGAGAACGCCATCGCCGTGGTGATGGCCTTCGGCGGGTCGACCAACGCGGTGTTGCACCTGCTGGCCATCGCCAACGAGGCCGAGGTGGATCTGAGCCTGGACGACTTCGTGGCCGTCGGCCGGAAGGTTCCGCACCTGGGCGACCTGAAGCCGTTCGGCCGCTACGTGATGAATGACGTCGACCGGGTCGGCGGCGTGCCGGTGGTGATGAAGGCCCTGCTGGAGGCCGGGTTGCTGCACGGCGACTGCCTGACCGTGACGGGCAAGACGATGGCCGAGAACCTGGCCGACATCGCCCCACCGGACGTGGACGGGGTCATCGTACGGACCCTGGACAACCCGATGCACCCGACCGGGGGGATCACTATTCTGCGCGGCACCCTCGCCCCCGAGGGGGCGGTGGTGAAGAGCGCCGGTTTCGACACCGACGTCTGGAAGGGGACCGCCCGGGTCTTCGACGGGGAGCGGGCCGCCATGGACGCCCTCGAGGACGGCACCGTCGTCGCGGGAGACGTGGTCGTCATCCGCTACGAGGGGCCGCGCGGCGGCCCGGGGATGCGCGAGATGCTGGCCATCACCGGCGCCATCAAGGGCGCCGGTCTCGGCAAGGACGTCATGCTCATCACCGACGGCCGGTTCTCGGGCGGGACCACCGGACTGTGCGTGGGACACATTGCTCCCGAGGCCACGGAGGGTGGTCCGATCGCGCTCGTCGAAGACGGCGATCTCATCGTTCTCGACGTCGCCTCCGGTCTGCTCGATCTGGAGGTCGACCCGGCTGAGCTGGAGCGTCGCCGGGCCCGCTGGATGCCGTCACCACGACCCGTCCGGCGGGGGGTGCTGGCCAAGTACGCCAAACTGGTCCGCTCCGCCGAGGTCGGGGCGATCTGCGGCTGAACACCCCTGGCTTGGCCCGATAGCTTGACCGCAGCTGCTCGAGTTGCACTCGGCTGCTCGAGTTGCAGCTCGAGCACCTGAGTCGGACCCGAGCAGCTGTGCTGGCAGAGCGGCTCGGAGCGGGTGAGATTCCTCACGCCACACGCAGCGGGCGCCCAGAAAGATCCGTGGATATCACACCGGATCCGTTAAGCTTTTAGCGGTCCCAGAAAGCGGTCTGGCGTCAAGCCACGCCCCCGGGCCTGAACGTAGGCACCCAAGCTGAAGGGAACTTCCATCACCGAGTCCGTGCTAGCCCCCGGCTTCCACACGAGCGCAGAGACGCCGCGGTTGACCCGCGCCGCGTACGGTGCTCAGCGCTTCATGGAGTGCGTGCCGGCGCTGCTGCTCGTGGTGGCCGTGGTGCTCCCGCTGACTCTGCTGTTCATCTCGCCGGTGCTGGCTTACGTCGCGTTCGGTGGCTATCTGTTCTTCTGGGGCTGCCAGTCGATCCACCTGGCCATCCGCCAGGCCCGCGAGTACCGGATCATGCGCCGCTACAAGCTCACCGACTGGGACGAGCGGCTCCGTCACCTGACCGACCCCTATACCCGGATGCATGCGCTGGCAGACCGGCCCCGCCTCAACGAGGGCGAGGCCGAGGAACTGGTGGCGCTGAACCACTGGGTGCACACCGGTCCGGATGTGCCCGCACCCGAGGACATTCGGCATCTCATCGTCATGCCGGTGGCCAACGAGGACGCTTCGATCATCCACGAGTCGCTGGATGAGCTGCTGCAGACCGACTACCGCAAGGATCGGGTGCTGCTCTGCCTGACCTTCGAGGAGCGTTCCGAGGTCTGGACGCCGGAGGCGATCAAGGCGATCGAGCAGAGCTACGAGTCCGAGTTCGGCATGTTCATGACCACTCGCCATCCGGACGGGCTGCCCGGCGAAGGACGGGTCAAGGGCGCCAACATCAGCTGGGGCGCGCAACTGGCCCGTCAGGAGCTGCATCGCCGGGGACTTCGGGACGAGCAGATCATCGTGTCGGCCTTCGACGCCGACACCCGGCCCAGCCACAACTACTTCCAGGTCCTCACCTACACCTACCTGACGAACCCCAACCGGGACATCGACAGCTACCAACCGGTCCTGTTGTTCCACAACAACGTGTGGGATGTCACGACGGCCTCCCGCTTGGTCGGCTACATCGCCAGTATGTGGACTCTGGTGGACTCGACCCGGCCCGAGCGGTTGCGGATCTTCTCCTCCCACGCGATGGGTATGAAGGCGCTGGTCGGGGTGAACTTCTGGTCGCGCAACGTGATTCCTGACGATTCGCGTCAGTTCTGGCGGATGTTCTACGGCACCGAAGGCCGGGCCAAGACCGTCCCGCTGCACGTCTCGGTATACCTCGACGGGGTGGACGCCGACGGGTTCTGGAACACCATGAAGGAGCAGTACCGGCAGATCCGGCGTTGGGCGTACGGGATCATCGACTTCCCCTACATCATGGAGCAGAACGCCGTCAGTCCGAAGATCCCACTCGGCCTGCGGATCGCCCAGACCTACCGGCAGATCTCCCAGTTCCATCTCTGGGCCGTGGTTCCGTTGCTGTTGATGACGCTGCGGCCGATCGCCGGTGCCATGGAGCCGGTGGCCGTGCACTCCTCGTGGATGTTGGCCGACCTCGCGGCCGTGGCCATCATCGCCTCCGGGGTGCTGAGCCCGCTCGGGCTGGGCATTTCGGCCCTGGTCGCTCTCAAATTGCTGCCCGTACGACCCAGTCACCGGTCGCCGGCAACGTGGATCCGGATGGCGCTGGAATGGTTGGCGCTGCCGATCGTGGCGCCGCTCCTCCTCTGCGCACCGGCGATCGACTCCCAGGTCCGGTTGATGGCGCGTCGCTATCTGGGATTCCGGGTCACGGTGAAGCATCGCACGCACGTCGCGCACCAGATGCGCTGACCGGTTCAAGGACGTGACGCTGCGTCTGCAGCCGATGGTGCGAGCCCGGCTTGAGTCGATGGGCCCGCCCGGGCGGGTTCGGGCTTTCGCGTCGTGGATCCCGACGGCTTCGTGGCCGTCTGCGCGTACGACCTCGGGGTCGCCCTCCGAGACTGGTGCGGGCAACTGTCCGGGCCGGACCCGAGGGGGAGGCTCGAGCGGTACTGCGGGGTGCTGGCCGAGCACAGCGGAGTCTCTGCCGACCGGACCTGGGGGCTCGTCGAACGAGTCTCCACCGGGCTGTACTTGATGTCGTTCGGCGCCCACGTGGTCGGAGTCCCTTCCGTGAGACCGCGGCGCGCCTGCTGGACTGACCTACCCTGGCTCGATGGGCGCCCCTTTCCGTACCGGATCCGGAGTGCTCATCGGTTCCCTGCTGCTGGCCGCCTGCTCGGCGACCGCTCCGCCCTCTGCACCGCCCTCTGCCCCGCCCTCTGCTCCGCCGGCACCTACCAGCACATCGCCCACACCGAGTTCCACCACCCCGACTCCGGCGCCGTCCGCGGCGCCGAGCACCCCGGCCACCCCCGCATTCCGGACGCCTCTCGCCTTGGCGGTGCACATCACCCGCGCGCCGGTCGACGTCGATCCCGCGGCCGCCCGGACCGCCGCCGCGGGTCGCGGCGCCAGGTGGTCCGACGTGGGACAGGGCGGAGGCCGGATGCGGGTCCTCACCAGCCGGAACGGCTCGCCCGACGTGCTGCTGCGCCAGGTGCGCGAGCGCACCGACACCCTCGCGGTGGTCCCGGCCGAGGCGATCGACGAACGCGTCCGGGTGCTGACCGTCGGGGGTCGGCATCCCCTTCGCGATCCTGCCGGCTATCCGCTCACCATTCCCAGCCACCGGCCATTGCCGGAGGTGACGACGCTCACCGCGGTCGGTGACATCATGCTGGCCCGCCGGGTCGGCGCCCGGATGCGCGCCGAGAACGACTACGCCTACCCGATGCGACCGTTGGCGCGACGACTGGCCGGAGCCGAGATGACCGTCGGCAACTTCGAATCCACCCTGTCCCGCGACGGCTCTCCGACCCAGGGCACCGACTCCTTCGGCGCCGACTCCCGCGCGGTCCAAGCTCTCCGACTCGCGGGTTTCGACCTGGTTTCGCTGGCCAACAACCATGTCGGGGACTACGGGCAGCGCGCCCTGCGACAGACCCTGGACCGCTTCGCGCAACGCAACGTGGCTACGGTCGGAGCCGGGCGCAACGCCGGCGACGCACGGCGGCCGTTGGTGCTGGAACGAGACGGAATCCGGATCGGCTTCGTGGCGACCGATTCGATCGGGGAGACGCCGGCGGCCGGTTCGAGTCGGGCCGGCACCAACCGGTTGAACATGCCGCCGCGCACCGGAGCACTCGACCGGGATGCCCTGAGCCGGATCAGCGCCGACATCACTGCCCTCAAACGCAGGGTGGACACGGTGATCGTGATGACGCACTGGGGCACCCAGTACACCCACGAGCCGGAACAGAGTCAGCGGATCGCGGCCCGGGCGTTCGCTGCGGCCGGAGCCGACCTGGTCCTCGGCGGCCACCCGCACTGGGTGCAGGGTTGGGAGCGGTTCGGCTCCACGACCGTGGTGCACTCGCTCGGCAACTTCGTCTTCGACATGGACTTCCAGACCAAGACCCGGGAAGGGGTGTTCCTGGAGATCGTCCTGTGGGGCGGTGCGGTCAAGGCGATGGAACCGGTCCCGTACGTGATCGACGACCAGTTCCGGCCCCGCCTGGTCACCGGGGATCGCGCCGACGGCATCCTCGACGACGTGTGGCGGACCAGCCGCGGGCCGTTCGCCCGGCCCTGAGGTGCCCCCGAGCGACCCCGATCTGCCTGGATCCGAGTTCCCGCGCGCGATACCGGTATCCGCGTACGAACTTTCGCGAGCGAACCCCGGTTTTGCGCGCGAGGCCGACCGGCGATCTGCGAGTCAGCGCGGTCCCGTCAACCAGGCCCATACGACGCGACCCACTCGATCCAGTTGCCGGCGGTCGACGACCCGGTACGTGTCGCGGCGGGAGTGGTACTCGTCGTACTCGATGCTGCCGAGTCGGACGGCGGGCACATCGGCCTTGGCGTACGACCAGTGGTCGCTGGTGGTGAGTTCGCACGCTCGGGTGGGGACGTCGATCCCGCGGGCGGCGGCCCGCAGATCGTCGCGCAGATTGCGGCCGCCGATGGGGGAACGGCACACGGGTACGTAGCTCGCCCGGACGCCCACCCGGTCCAAGGCGACCATGCCGACGATGGCGTTCCGCTCGGTTTGGGAGAGGTCCTGCACGAGCTGCTGGGAGCCGAAGTGATGCTGGTCGTCGGCAGGCCCGCGGGGCTCCTCGGCGCCGAAGGCGATGAACTGGACCGGCAGGTTCGGCCGTCGGGCCGCGGCCATTCGGGCCAGCTCGAGCATGACGGAGACCCCGGAGGCGTTGTCCTCTGCGCCGGGCGCCACGGCCACGGTGTCCAGGTGGGCGCCCACCACCAGGTGCGGGCGACGAGGGTCGAAGCCCGACGGCTCGGCGATCACGTTCTGCGACCTTCCGCGCCGAACCGGAACGCCCCACGAGCTACCTGCCGGAACCCGAACGGTGGTCCGCCGGGTCCGGTAGCCGAGCCGGGTGAACCGATCGTCGACCAAGTCCGCCGCCCGGGCGAAGTTGCGGGAGGTGGCCTCTCGGGGACCGATGTCTCGGGCGAGCCGCCGGATGTCGGCGAGTACGGAATCGACCGCGAAGCGCGGAGCAGGAAGCGGGATAGCCGTACGAGACGGATTCGGGCTCGGGGTCGGGGTGGGCGGCGCGGCGGGTGAAGGCGGCGCGGTGGGGGTGAGACTGGCAGTCGGGGTCACGGTCGGGGTCACGGTCGGGGTCACGGTCGGGGCCACGGTCGGAGTGACCATCGGGGTCGGCGCTGCCGTGCAGGCGAGCAGCGTGAGCAGGGGAGATCCGATGACGACGGCGGCGGCCCGACGACTGCTCATTCAGCGACTGTATGCGCCGGATCTGGGGCGCAATTTAGTGAGGCGCCCGAGCATCCTTCCGGATGCCAAGATGGCTCAGGGCCGAAATTGACCGAGCCCCGGCAATGAGTCAAAGTAGGCAGGTGCGTATCGCAAACCACCTCCTCGTAGTTTGCCGGCGTGTCGCCTGAGCCTCTAGCTCACGACACGCTCCCTCGTCTGCCATCCCGGCGGCGGGGGTTTTTTCTTGACCAGGACCTGCCAAAGGAGTCCAGATGTCGAACGGAGAGCACACCGGTGACGATCTCACCGGTGCGCAATCGTTGGTGAGATCGCTGGAGCTGTCCGGTGCCGAGGTCGTCTTCGGCATTCCCGGTGGGGCCATCCTCCCCGCCTACGACCCGCTCTACGACTCCCAGACGGTCCGGCACATCCTCGTCCGCCACGAGCAGGGCGCAGGACACGCCGCCGAGGGGTACGCCATGGCCACCGGCAAGGTCGGGGTGTGCATGGCCACGTCGGGACCGGGGGCGACCAACCTCGTCACCCCGATCGCCGATGCGTACATGGATTCGGTGCCGCTGGTGGCGATCACCGGGCAGGTGCCCGGCCCCGCCATCGGTACCGACGCCTTCCAGGAAGCCGACATCCGCGGCATCACCATGCCGATCACCAAGCACAGCTTCCTGGTCACTCAGACCAAGGACATCGCCGAGGCGGTGGCGTCGGCGTTCCACATCGCCGGTACCGGCCGTCATGGACCGGTGCTGGTCGACATCGCCAAGGACGCGCTACAGGCCAAGGCTCCGTTCCGCTGGCCCACTCACCTGGACCTGCCCGGCTACCGCCCGGTGACCAAGCCGCACGGCAAGCAGGTCAAGGAGGCGTCGAAGTTGATCTTGGCCGCGCGCCGGCCGGTGCTCTACGTCGGCGGCGGCGTGGTCAAGTCGGGGGCCTGGGCGCAGCTGCGCACGCTGGCCGAACTGACCGGCATCCCGGTGGTGACCACGTTGATGGCCCGGGGCGTGTTCCCCGACAGCCATACCCAGAACATGGGGATGCCCGGGATGCACGGCACGGTGGCGGCGGTCGCGGCGTTGCAGCGCAGTGATCTGCTGATCTCCCTCGGCGCCCGCTTCGACGACCGGGTGACCGGGCAGTTGTCGACGTTCGCCCCGCTGGCCAAGGTCATCCACGCCGACATCGATCCGGCCGAGATCTCCAAGAACCGGGCCGCCGACGTGCCGATCGTCGGGGACTGCAAGGAAGTGATCACGGAGCTCATCGGCCTGCTCAAGGAGGTGGACCGGCTGCCGAACTACGACGACTGGATGGTCTACCTCACCGATCTGAAGCGGCGCTACCCGACCGGGTACGACGAGCCCGAGGACGGTTCCCTCTCCCCGCAGCACGTGATCAAGCGGATCGGGGAGCTGACCGGACCGGACGCCTACTATGCCGCCGGTGTCGGGCAACACCAGATGTGGGCGTCACACTTCCTGCCCTGGGAACTGCCCGGACGGTGGTTGAACTCCGGTGGGCTGGGCACCATGGGTTACTGCGTACCGGCCGCCATGGGGGCCAAGGTGGGTGTCCCGGACAAGATCGTCTGGGGGATCGACGGCGACGGGTGCTTCCAGATGACCAATCAGGAGCTGGTCACCTGCGCCCTCGAGGGGATCCCGATCAAGATCGCGGTGATCAACAACCAGAGCCTGGGCATGGTCCGGCAGTGGCAGACGTTGTTCTACCAGAGCCGGTACTCCAACACCGACCTGAAGACCAACCGGATCCCCGACTTCCAGAAGCTCGCCGAAGCCATGGGCTGCGTGGGGTTGCGGGCCGAGCAGCCGGATGACGTCGACGCGGTGATCGACAAGGCGCTGGCCATCAACGACGTGCCGGTCGTGGTCGAGTTCGTGGTGCACAAGGACGCCATGGTGTGGCCGATGGTGGCCGCCGGCAAGAGCAACGACGAGCTGAAGGTGGCGCGGGACCTGGCCCCGGCCTGGGATTCGGAGACCCTCTGATGGCGATGATGGCCGAGGCCACGACCCACACGCTGAGTGTGCTGGTGGAGAACAAGCCGGGGGTGCTCGCCCGCGTCTCCGGACTCATCTCCCGGCGCGGGTTCAACATCGAGTCGTTGGCCGTCGGGCCCACCGAGTATCCGCAGATGTCCCGGATGACCCTGGTCGTCACGGTCGCCGACGACGTGTTGGAGCAGATCACCAAGCAACTCAACAAACTGGTCGAAGTGCTCAAGATCGTCGAGCTCGACCCGTCGGCCGTCCGCCGCGAGCTGATCTTGGTCAAGGTGCGGGTCGACCCGGACCAACGCGGCCAGGTGGTGGAGATCACCCAGCTGTTCGGGGCCAAGGCGGTCGACGTGACGGCGGACGCCTTCACCATCGAGGCCACCGGCAGCCCGGCCAAGCTCGAGGCCATGCTCAGGCTGCTCGAACCGTTCGGCATCCGGGAGTTGGTCCAATCCGGCCTGGTGGCGGTCGGGCGAGGAAGCCGGTCGATCACCGACCGGACCGCTCGGTCGGACCGGAACAAACAGATCCGGGTCATCTGACCGGCGCGCTGCCGCACCGCTAGGTTGGACCCGACATTCAGCCCGACCCGAGGGAGAGAACGAAGTGCCAGCAGAGATGTTCTACGACGCAGACGCTGACCTGTCGCTGATCCAGGGGCGCAACGTCGCCGTCCTCGGCTTCGGCAGTCAAGGACATGCGCACGCCCTTTCGTTGCGTGATTCCGGAGTCGACGTACGGGTGGGCCTTCCGGAGGGCAGCCGGAGCCGGGAGAAGGCGGAGGCGCAGGGGTTGCGGGTCCTCACCCCGTATGAGGCCTGCGAGGAGGCCGACCTGATCATGGTGCTGACGCCGGACCCGGCGCAGCGGAGGGTCTACGCCGAGGCCATCGAGCCGAACCTGGTCCCGGGCGACGCCTTGTTCTTCAGCCACGGCTTCAACATCCGCTACGGCTACATCAAGCCGCCGGAGGGTGTTGACGTGGCTCTGGTGGCGCCCAAGGGCCCCGGACATTTGGTCCGCCGGGAGTACGCGGAGGGTCGCGGCGTCCCCGTGCTGGTGGCGGTGGAGCAGGACGCCAGCGGCTCGGCGTGGGATCTGGCCCTGTCTTACGCGAAGGCCATCGGCGGACTGCGGGCCGGTGGTATCAAAACCACCTTCACCGAGGAGACCGAGACCGATCTGTTCGGCGAGCAGGCCGTGCTCTGCGGCGGCGCGAGCGCGCTGATCATGGCCGGGTTCGAGACGTTGACCGAGGCCGGCTACCAGCCGGAGGTCGCATACTTCGAATGCCTGCACGAGCTGAAGCTGATCGTGGACCTGATGTACGAAGGCGGGATCGCCAAGCAGCGCTGGAGCATCTCCGACACGGCCGAGTACGGCGACTACGTCTCGGGTCCGCGGGTGATCGACGCTCACGTCAAGGAGAACATGAAGGCCGTGCTCGCCGACGTGCAGAGCGGCGCCTTCGCGCAGCGCTTCATCGATGATCAAGACGCCGGTGGGGTCGAGTTCGCTCAACTCCGCAAACAGGGCGAGCAACATCCGATCGAAGAGATCGGCCATCAGCTGCGCGATCTGATGTCGTGGGTGAAGAGCCACGACGACGACTACGTGGAAGGGACCGCCGGGCGCTGACGGCTGGTCAGCGGGAGCGGATGGTGAGGCTGACGACGCGGACGCCGCTCTTGGCCACGCCGGTACCGACGACGTAGAGCCGGCTCGGTGGCTCTACGGACTGGGTCATGGCGTTGTCGTTGGTCAGCACGCAGAAGTCGGTCAATCCCGCCGTGTCGATGGGCGGCGGGTGGTCGGGCTGGCAGTCGCCGAGTTCCTGCTGGAGGGCGCGCAGCCCGGCCGCCTGGGAGCGGGGTGTCATCCGCAGCGAGGCCTCGAGCCGATAGTCGTGCGTCGCGGTGTAGTTGCCGCTGGCCACCCGGGTGTCGTTGGGCAGGTTCAGGTCGCTGTAGAACTCGACATCGGCCAGGGTGAGCGGATCACAGGTGTATCCGGTGAACGTGTTGGTGCAGGTCGATCCGCGTTCGGAGGTGAAGGAGAAGAACGGGACTCCCCAACCGCCGGCGTAGCGGGTCAGCACACCGAAGGTGATCAGGCAGAAGCCGGCCATCAGCATGATTCCGACGATGATGCTTATCGCCCTGCCCGGTCGGTCCGCCACCCGGCCAGGATGCCCGACTCGATCCCCGGATTCCAAGGTCACCGGCTGCGGCGGGTCACGATCGATCGATGCCCGGGTCAGCGGCGCACAGCGACGATGACCGAAGTGTCTTCGGCGACCATGACGTCGACGCTGGTGAAACGCTCGTCGGAGAGCCATTCCTGCCGCAACGTGTCGACCCGGCCGCCGGACAGCGGTGGCCAGGTGGGGCAGGGCGTGAAGTCGTCGAGGACGATCATGCCGCCCTCCTCGATCAGGTTGATGATCTCCTCGCGAGCGGCGGACTTGGCGCTGCCGGCGTCCAGGAAGATCAACGAGAACGGGGCGTGCTCAGCCAGGCTGGTCCAGTCGGCGTGCATCACGTCGATGTCGTCGTGGGCGAACATCTCCATCACCCCGTGGGCCAGTTCGGGGTCCAGCTCCGCGGTGATCACCCGGGTGGTCTTCGGTGCCCCACTGCGCAGCCAGGCCGCACCGACCCCACAGCCGGTGCCGCACTCGGCGATGGTGCCACTGCGGGTGGCGGCGAGGGTGGCCAACAGGCGACCTGTCTCGGTCCGGGAAGCCTGGACGTAGCCGCGGAACAGCGACATCCGGAGCGCGCGCACCACCAGGTCGGGTAGTTCAGGAGGCGCGCTCACCAGAAAAGTATGACCGACTACGCGATCCTGAGAATCCCGTCCACGATGTGGAAAGTGGCGCGCGGCGGTCGGGAGAAGAATAGTCGGGCGTCCTACTATCTTGTGACGAGCCGAATTCGACCCGCCAGATCCGATGCGCGTGAAAGCTGATCATGTACGAGATGTATCCCGACGCTTGGCCGACCACCATCGACCAGCGCCAACACACCGGTGCGGACGACAAACCACGTCGGCGGGCCCGCAAGGAGCACTCGGTCATGCCGCGCGTCATCAGCCAGTCGGACGCTCTGGGACAGTTCGCTCCGCAATCTCTTGCGCCACCGCGCTGAACCCTGCTGAGCCCCGCTAGACCGCGGACGCGATCGCGTCCCCGATCTCGGCCGTCCGCTGCGACTGGCCCGGCCTCCGGCCGGCCACGTTGTCCACCACCGCCTGCTCGATCCGAGCGGCTTCGGCAGAAAGACCCAGATGATCCAGCAGCAGCGCCACCGACAAGATGGTGGCGGTGGGATCGGCGATTCCTTGTCCAGCGATGTCCGGCGCGGTGCCGTGCACGGGTTCGAACATGGACGGGAACCGGCGGTCAGGGTTGATGTTCCCACTCGCGGCGAGCCCGATGCCTCCTGTGACGGCGGCGGCCAGATCGGTCAGGATGTCGCCGAACAGGTTGTCCGTGACGATCACGTCGAATCGGCTCGGATCGGTGACGAGGAAGATCGTCGCCGCGTCGACGTGCAGATAATCGGTGGTGACGCCCGGGTACTCCAGGGCAACCCGCTCGAACGTTCGGCGCCACAAACCTCCGGCGTACACCAGCACGTTGTGCTTGTGCACGAAGGTCAGGTGCTGGCGACGACGGGTCGCCCGCTCGAAGGCGTCCCGGATGACGCGCTCGACGCCGTAGCTCGTGTTGACGCTCACCTCGGTGGCGATCTCCTCGGGCGTGTCCGTGCGGACGGTGCCGCCGTTGCCGCAGTACAGCCCTTCCGTGCCTTCCCGGACGACCACGAAGTCGATCTCGTGACCGTCCACGACCGCGGGCGACAGCGGTGTGGCCACGCCGGGGAGCAGCCGGCTCGGACGCAGGTTCACATAGTGGTCGAACGCGAACCGCAGCTTGAGCAGCAGCCCGCGCTCCAACATCCCACTCGGCACGTCGGTGGCTCCGGGGGCGGCGCCGACCGCTCCCAGCAGGATCGCGTCCGCGCCCGCCAGCTCCTCCATGGTGGCCTCGTTGAGGACCTCGCCGGTCTGTCGCCAGTGGTCGATGCCCAGCGCGTACGGCCTGACCGCCACGGCATCCCCCACCATCGCGTGCAGGACCTTCAGGCCTTCGGCCACCACTTCTGGACCGATCCCGTCACCGCCGATCACGGCCAAAGAAAATGGGGCGGTAGAAGGTGGGGAAGGGGGTGGGGAGAAGGGTTCGCCGCGGGTCGGGATGCTCACCGGCGCATCGTAACTTCGGCCTCTCACGAGGGCCGATCCATCTCAGACAGGAGTGAGTTAGCGTGACCACCATGACGACCACCCGGCGAGCCTTGGACTTCGAGGCCCGTCCTCATCCCGGCCGACGGACCCGGTCCGAACGGGAATCGATCCTGACCGATCCCGGCTTCGGCTTGAACTTCACCGATCACATGGCCGTGGCCACCTGGACCGCCGCCGACGGCTGGCACGACTCTGCCGTGGTGCCCTACGGGCCGTTCGCGCTCGACCCGGCGACGGCGGTGCTGCACTACGCCCAGGAGATCTTCGAAGGCCTGAAGGCGTATCGGCACAGCGACGGTTCGGTCTGGCTGTTCCGTCCCGAGAAGAACGCGGAACGCTTCGCACGCTCCGCCCAGCGGTTGGCGTTGCCCGTGCTTGCTGAGGCGGACTTCCTCGGCAGCATCGAGGCACTGGTGACGGCCGATGTCGGCTGGGTGCCCGAGGGCGGGGAGAAGAGCCTGTACCTCCGTCCGTTCATGTTCGCCTCGGAGGCATTCCTCGGCGTCCGGCCGGCGCAGCGGGTCACCTATTGCTGCATCGCCAGCCCGGTTGGCCCCTACTTCGCCTCGGGCATGCACCCGGTGAAGATCTGGGTGACGACGGCCTACACCCGCGCCGCCCCCGGCGGCACCGGCGCGGCGAAGTGCGGCGGGAACTATGCGGCCAGTCTCATCGCGCAGCAGGAGGCGGCCGAGCACGGCTGCGATCAGGTCATGTTCACCGACGCCGCGGAGCGGCAGTGGCTGGAGGAACTCGGCGGGATGAACCTGTATCTGGTCACCGCCGACAACCAGTTGATCACTCCAGAGCTCAGCGGCTCGATCCTGGAGGGGGTCACCCGGGATTCGATTCTCACCTTGGCGGCCGAGTTCGGACTGACCCCGGTGGAGCGGCGGATCTCGCTGGCCGAAACCCTGGAAGGAACTGCCGCCGGCCAAGTGACGGAGATCTTCGCCTGCGGGACGGCGGCCGTCATCACGCCGATCGGCCTGCTGAAGACGCAGGACCAGACCTATCCCGTCAACGCCGGCGAGACCGGGGAGACCACCGCCGCTCTGCGGAAGACCCTGCTCGACATCCAGCACGGTCGCGCCGAGGACCGGCACGGCTGGCTTACTCGGATTGCCTAGCAGATTGGAAAAAGGGTCTGGGTTAGGTCATGATGACCAGGTGCACCTGGTGGTGATTATCAAATAGCGCGCTGAACCTTCTCAGCGCGCCGGCCTCTCGTACCCAACGAGAGGTTTTTTGTTGCCATCGAAGTAATCCGCAACCCCGAGGAAGCAATGCCTAACCAGCCGAAGCCCGCACCGATGATGTCGGCGATCTCGAAGCCGAACGAGTTTCACGTCTACGACACCACGCTGCGCGATGGAGCCCAACAGGAGGGTCTGAACCTATCGGTGGCCGACAAAGTTGCCATCGCCGGTCTGCTGGATGAACTGGGGGTGGATTTCATCGAGGGTGGTTGGCCGGGCGCCAATCCCGGCGACACGGCCTTTTTCTCCTCCCTCGCCGCCGGCGAGCTGGTGCTGAAGCACTCCACCCTGGTGGCGTTCGGCTTCACCCGACGCGTCGGGGTACGCGCCGCCGACGACCCGTTGACGGCGGCGCTGCGCGATTCGCGCGCCCCGGTCGCGTGCATCGTGGCCAAGAGTCACGACCGGCACGTCGAGCAGGCACTGCGGACGACGCTCGACGAGAACCTGGCCATGGTCTCCGACACCGTGGCGCACCTGCGCGCCGAAGGTCAGCGGGTGTTCGTGGACTGCGAGCACTTCTTCGACGGCTATCGCGAGAATCCGGCGTACGCGCTCGAGGTGGTGCGCGCGGCTGCCGCGGCGGGAGCGGAGGTTGTGGTCCTGTGCGACACCAACGGGGGGATGCTCCCGCCGTGGGTGAGCGAGATCGTCACAGCCACCCGCCAGGCCACCGGCGCCCAGCTGGGCATCCACTGTCACAACGACACCGGCTGCGCGGTGGCCAACACGTTGGCCGCCGTCGACGCCGGGGCCATGCACGTCCAGGGCACCGTCAACGGCTACGGCGAGCGGACCGGCAACGCCGATCTGGTCTCCGTGGTGGCGAACCTGGAACTGAAATACGGCTGGCCGCTCTTGCCGGCCGGCTCCCTGTCCGAGGCGACGCGACTATCCCATGCGATCGCCGAGGTGACGAACGTGCCACCCAGCGCTCGTCAGCCCTACGTTGGTTTGTCGTCCTTCGCTCACAAGGCGGGATTGCACGCCAGCGCCATCAGGGTCGATCCGAACCTGTACCAGCACATCGATCCGGCGGTCGTCGGAAACGACATGCGGATGCTGGTCTCGGACATGGCCGGTCGAGCCAACATCCAGATCAAGGGTGAGGAGTTGGGCTTCGACCTCTCCGACCGACAGCTGGCCGCCGACATCACCGCGCAGGTGAAGGAGGCCGAGGCCCAGGGCTACACCTACGAAGCGGCCGACGCCAGCTTCGAGCTGTTGCTGCGGCGCCAGCTCGGCCAGCTGCCGGAATACTTCGAGGTGCACTCCTGGCGGATGTTCACCCAGTCCCACGGCGGGGCGGAGGCCGACACCGAGTGCACCGTTCGGTTGACGGCCAAGGGTGTCTCCCAACGGGTGGTGGGGGAGGGGAACGGTCCGGTCAACGCCCTCGACCACGCGGTCCGCAACGCTCTGCTTCCGGCCTATCCGGTGGTCGGACGCTTCGAGTTGATCGACTACCGGGTGCGCATCCTGGAGCAGGGTCACGGCACCGACGCGACCGTACGCGTGCTCATCCAGACCACCGACGGCCGGCACGCGTGGACCACTGTCGGGGTCGGACCCAACATCATCGAGGCCTCGTGGGAGGCGCTGAGCGACGCGTATCTGTATGGGCTGATCCACAGCGCGGACGCCCGTCCCGGCGCCGAGGCCGAGCCCGTCTCGGTGGAGCAGCCGTCGGCGGTGCCGGTCGGGCTCTGACCGTGGGCGCCGCTCGACGTCGCGACCACCGCGCCGGCGTCTGGTCGTGCCGGCCGACGCCCAATCGTGAACGAGCATCGGGTCGTGACAACGCGACAGACCAAGATCGTTACCGCTCTGCAGCCTGCTCGGGAGGCCAAACAACCCCATAGGGGGCCGTTATACCGCTAGCGTGGCAGTCAGGATTGCCAGTCGCGTCGAGGAGGTCACATGTCTGTCAACCAGGTTGTTCGACCAGGTTCGGTCACGGTCGTCGTGGTGCTCACCTGGATCAACGCGATCCTCAGCCTCCTGATCGGCGTGCTCCTGCTGGTGGCGGCCGTGGCCCTGGGCGCGTCCGGGGCCGATGCGGCCATCCGGGGCATCGGCACCGGGCTCGCGGTCGGGCTCGCGATCGTCTACATCATCATCGGCGCCGTAACCGCGTACGTAGCGGTCCGGCTCGGCCAGGGCGGCCGCGGCTCCCGGATGTTGCTCACCATCATCGAGATCATCACCATCGTCACCCACCTGATCACCTGGATCTCGAACAACACCAGCCAGCAGATGTTCAGCTCGATCCTCGGCATCGCCGTCGCGGCCGTCATCTTGGCGCTGCTGTGGAACCGGCGGGCCAGCGAGTTCTTCGAGTCCAGCCCGTAGCGGCAGTCGCTCGGCGCGGGCTACGCGAAGCGGTCGAGCACCAGCCCGGGTCGGGCGACCGGGTTCGCGGTGATCTCCCACGCGTCCTTCAACGCCTCCCGGGCCCGGTCGAACCGCTCCGGCGTGTCGGTGCACAAGGTGAGCAGCGGAGCGCCCGCGCGCAGCCGGTCGCCGGGCTTGGCGTGCAGCCGGATCCCGGCCCCGGCCTGGACGGCGTCGCCCTGCTGAGCCCGTCCGGCGCCCAACCGCCAGACGGCCATGCCCACCCCGCGCGCATCCAGTCGGCTCAGAACGCCGTCGGTTTCGGCCGTGATCACTTCCGTGGCGGCGGCCACCGGCAACGGGGCGGCCGGATCGCCGCCCTGGGCCTGGATCATGGCGTTCCAGACGTCCATCGCCCGGCCGTTCGCCAGCGCGTCGGCCGGGTCCGCGTCCGCACGACCGGCCGCGGTCAGCATCTCCCGAGCCAGCGTGAGGGTCAGCTCGACCACATCGGCCGGGCCACCGCCGGCCAGAACTTCGACCGCTTCTTCGACTTCCAGAGCGTTGCCGGCCGTCAGACCGAGCGGCGTCGACATGTCGGTCAGAAGAGCGACGGTGGTCACCCCGGCCTGGTTGCCGATCCGCACCATGGTCTGAGCCAGCTCTCGAGCGGGCCCGAGTTCGCGCATGAAGGCGCCGCTGCCGACCTTGACGTCGAGCACCAAAGCGCCGGTGCCCTCGGCGATCTTCTTGCTCATGATGGACGAGGCGATCAGGGGAACGGCCTCGATCGTGCCGGTGACGTCCCGCAGGGCGTACAGCTTTTTGTCCGCAGGCACCAGTCCGGCGTGGGCTGCGCAGATCACGGCACCCACCTCCTCGAGCTGGGTCAGCATCTCGGCGTTGCTGAGCTCGGCCCGCCAACCGGGGATGGACTCGAGCTTGTCGAGAGTCCCGCCCGTGTACCCCAGACCGCGACCCGACAGCTGGGGCACGGCGACCCCGCAGGCGGCCACCAGCGGAGCCAGCGGCAACGTGATCTTGTCGCCGACGCCACCCGTGGAGTGTTTGTCGGCGGTCGGTCGTGACAGCCCGGAGAAATCGAGCCGATCACCCGTGGCGATCATCGCCGCGGTCCAGCGGTCCAGTTCGGCCGGGGTCAGGCCGCGGAAGAACACCGCCATCGAAAGGGCCGACATCTGCTCGTCCGAGATCGCGCCCCGTGCGATCGCGTCGATCAGCCAGTCGATCTGGTCGTCGGCCAGCTCGTGGCCGTCCCGTTTGGCGATGATCAACTCGACGACGTCATGGGCCTCACTGCTCATGTCCGGAGTATGACGCACGGCTACTCTGAGCCAATGCGGATTGCGCGTTTCGCCGTGGGCGGCGACCCCATGTTCGGGATCGTCGAGTTGGCCGGCGACGGCGGGCAGCACCCTGGCTCGGTGTCCGTCCTGAACGGAGATCCGATCGCCATGCCGGTCCAGCTGACCGGTGAACGCTTCGAGCTGGAGGCGGTCCGGCTGCTGGCTCCGGTGATTCCGCGCAGCAAGGTGGTCGCGGTCGGGCGCAACTACGCCGAGCACGCCGCCGAGATGGGCCACGAGGTGCCCGAGTCGCCGCTGGTGTTCTTCAAGCCGAACACGTCGGTGATCGGCCCGGGCGAGCCGATCATCTATCCGCCGACCACCAACGAGCTCTCGTACGAGGGCGAGCTGGCGCTGGTGATCGGGCGGATCTGTCGCGAGGTGCCCGCGGAGCGGGTGCCGGAGGTGGTCTTCGGCTACACCGCCGCCAACGATGTCACCGCCCGGGATCTGCAGCGCTCAGACGGCCAATGGGCCCGCGCGAAGGGTTACGACACCTTCTGCCCGCTCGGCCCGTGGATCACCACCCATCAGAGCCTGGACGAGATGGGCGACGTGATGATCCGGACCACGGTGGACGGCGAGGAACGCCAACACGCCTCCACGAAGACCATGGTGCGCAGCCTGGCCGACCTCGTGGTGTTCATCAGTTCCTTCACGACGCTGCTGCCGGGCGACGTGGTGCTCACCGGCACGCCATCCGGCGTCGGCCCACTGCTGGCCGGTCAGGAGTGCAGTGTGGACATCGAGGGGATCGGGACGCTCACGAACCCCGTAACCAGGACTCAATCGTGACCGGGTTCAATCGTGACCAGGGTTCAATCGTGACCAGGGTTCAATCGTGACCAGGGTTCAATCGTGACGGGGATTCCATCGTGACGGGGGCTTCACCCGACGACGTCTTGTTCGGTCTCCCGCCGGAGCAGGTGCGGGTTCGGTTCCCGCCGTCTCCGACCGGGAACCTGCACGTCGGCAACGTCCGCAGCGCCCTGTTCAACTGGGTGTTCGCCCGCCACTTCGGCGGCACCTTCGTGCTGCGGATCGAGGACACCGACGCCGGCCGGAACCTGGAGGAGTCTTATCGCGGTCTGCTCGATTCGTTGACCTGGCTGGGTTTGACGTGGGACGAGGGTCCCGAGCAGGGTGGACCGTACGGACCGTACGTGCAGTCCGAGCGGGGCGGCATCTACCGGGGCGTGGTCAGCCAATTGCTGGCGGCCGCGCTGGCGTACCGCTGCTACTGCACTCGGGAGGAGATCGAGGCCCGAGAGGCCGCAAGGCCGCGCGGGGCGCCGTCCGGCTACGACGGATTCTGCCGGAACCTCAGCTCCGAACGGGTCGCTGAGCTGGAAGCCATCGGGGCCCCGTCGGTGGTGCGGATGTTGGTTCCGGACGAGGAGATCACCTTCGACGACCTGGTCCGTGGACCGGTGACCTTCCAGGCCGAGCACGTGCCGGACTACGTGATCGTGCGCGGGAACGGCGAACCGCTGTACACCCTGGTGAACCCGGTCGACGACGCCCTGATGGGGATCACCCACGTCCTCCGCGGCGAGGATCTGCTGCCGTCCACGCCGCGCCAGATCGTGTTGTACGCCGCTCTGGCCAAGCTCGGGGTGGGAAGTGGACGGACACCGATCTTCGGGCACCTGCCGACCGTGCTGGGGGAGGGCAACCGTCGGCTGTCGAAGCGGGACCGGGGTTCGGGGTTGGCCGAATACCGCGAGCAGGGCTACCTGCCGGAGGCTCTGCTGAACTATCTGGCCCTGCTGGGTTGGGCGATCGCCGATGACCGCGACGTCTTCACCCTGGACGAGATGGTGCAAGCCTTCGACATCCGCCGGGTAAACGCGAACCCGGCCCGCTTCGACGCGAAGAAATGCGAGGCGATCAACGCCGCGCACATCCGGCTGCTGCCCGTCGGTGAGCTGACCCAGCTGCTGGTGCCCTTCCTGGTCTCGGCCGGACTGATCAACGATCCGCCGCTGCCCCAGGAGCGGGTCCTGCTTGAGGCCGCGACCCCGCTGATCCAGGAGCGGATGAACACCCTGTCCGAAGCCCCGGCGCTGCTCGGCTTCCTCTTCGTGAGCGACGACGAGCTGGTGATCGAGGAGTCGGCCGGATTGAAGCCGGAGTCCCAATCCGTATTGTTAAAGGCCGAGCACGCGCTGAACTCGGTCGAGAAGTTCGACGCCGCCTCGATCGAGTCGGTGCTCCGAACCGCGTTGATCACCGAGCTGGGCCTCAAGCCGAAGCTGGCGTTCGGGCCGGTCCGGGCCGCGATCACCGGACGGCGCATCTCGCCACCGTTGTTCGAGTCCTTGGAGCTGCTGGGTCGCGACTCCGCGCTGCGTCGGATCGCCCTGGCGCAGAGCGCGCTCGGGGCCGACTGAGGTGGCCAACCGAAAGTCGAAACAGCCTCGACCCAAGAACCCGGCCCGCTCGGGAAATCCGAGCCTGCAGGCCCAGCCGGCGGCGCCGAGCGAGGAACTGACTCCCGGGCAGCTCACCGGCGAGCAGGGGGTGCTTCCCCCGGACGGCGCGACCTATCCGCAGATCCTGCGCGGCCCGAGCTTCGTCTGGTGGCGCTCCGTCCTCGGCGTCGTCTTCGGTCTGTCGTTGTTCCTGCTGCTGACCTCGGTGATCAGCCAGGCCGTCATCGGGCTCAGCTGGGCGCTGACCGGCGGGCCGGCGCCGTACCCGGAGTACTACAGCTCGGCGTTCCGCTTCGAACGACCGGTGGGCATGCTGGCGGTCAACCTCGGCATCGCCTGCCTGATCCCGATCAGCTGGATCCTGATGGCCATCGTGCACCAGGTGCGGCCGCGGTGGCTGTGGTCGGTGCAAGGACGGATCCGGTGGCGGTACCTCCTCAGCTGTCTCGGGGTGGGGGCCGTCGTGCTCAGCGGTGTGGTCCTGCTGTCCACCTTGATCGAGGTGCCACCACGTTGGTCGATGCAGCCGGGCTTCCTCGGCTTCCTGCTGGTGATCATCCTGACGTCGCCGTTGCAGGCCGCCGCCGAGGAGGTCTTCTTCCGCGGCTATCTGATGCAGGCCCTCGGCAGCCTGGTGGCCCGGCCGTGGTTCGGCGTGGTGGTTTCGGCGCTGGTGTTCGCTTTGCTGCACGGCACCCAGAACCTGCCGCTGTTCCTTGATCGGTTGGGTTTCGGCCTGCTCGCCGCGGTCCTGGTGTGGCGGACCGGTGGGCTGGAGGCCGGCATTGCGGCCCACATCATCAACAACGTGTTCGCGTACGTGCTGGCCGGACTGACGACCTCCGTCGCCGAGATCAGGGCCATCTCCGAGATCGGGTGGCTGGACGCCGCGTTCGACGTCGGAGGGTTCGCGCTGTTCGCGGTCCTGGCCTACCTGATCGCTCGCAAGACGCAACTGCAGACGCGGGTTCAACTGCCGGCCGGCGCCGCGGCGACGAGTTGGGTCGGCGGCGGCGGAAAGGTGTAAAGTCTCTCCTCGTGCCCACTCCGGATCGACGGTGCGGCACGGTGGGGTATGGGGTAATTGGCAGCCCGGCTGATTCTGGTTCAGTTAGTCTAGGTTCGAGTCCTAGTACCCCAGCGAAGCTGGGAATTCGCCCGCACCAAAGCGTGTTGATAGGCTTCCTGGGCTGGTGCGCCGACAGGATCACCAACAGCTAGGGCCCCGTTGTGTAGCGGCCTAGCACGCCGCCCTCTCAAGGCGGTAGCGCGGGTTCGAATCCCGTCGGGGCTACGAAGTGTTCCCGCTAGTCAGCAGCTATTTTGCCTCTGGTCTCAGCTCGACCACATCGGCGCCAGTACACATTTTGTACACGTTCGCCAGAGCGGACGTCCGTGCCGCGTCCATCGCGTCAGCCACAACGTCGAGCCGGTCCCCGAACAGATGCCCGTACAGGTCGAGGGTCATTGTCGCGGATTTGTGCCCGAGCATCTGCTGAACGACCTTCACGTCGGCGCCGGAGGCGATCGCCAAGGACGCTGCCGTGTGCCGAAGCTCGTGGACGTGAAAACCGGGTGCACCGATCCGCTCAGCAGCACTCGTCAGGCCAGATCCACCTCGGATGTGGCGGATTAGGTGCTGGCGGAGCCATCGCCGCGCAACTTGCGTTGCACCGACACGACGGCACTGCGTACTGCTTCGATGTCCGACGGACGCGACAGTTCGCGCTCGCCGTCTGAGAACAGACCTTGGGCGGCCGTGTCCAGCGTCCCCCGTCGGTCGGATCCTTCGGGGAGGAAGGATGCGCAGGTTCGCAGCAGGCGCACGAGAGCCAGCAGCACGGTGAGATGCGAAGCGGCGAACTGACCCAGCTGCGTGGTGATGAAAAAGATGTAGTCGGCGAAGGTGTTTCCGGGGACGACGACGGTGCCGCGGCCGGACGGATCGCCGAAGATGTTGGTTCCGAGCGGCTGTCGAGCGAGGTCAGCACAGATTACTGACAAGTGGTCGATGGCTTGGACCGCGGTGTACGGATCGTTGATCGCCGGAGATAGGGCTTTGCTGGCAATGTCGATCAGTTGTCGGATGCCGAATGCGATGTCTTGTTCGATGGTTCGCTCGAATCCGATGCGGACGTCGTTGTTGACTGCGGCCTCGAAGGTGCTGCGGTCTGGTAGAGGGTTTTCGGGGGACTGCGCCCAGACCCACGCCAGTGTCGTGCCCTGGATCACGTGCGCTCCGACGCGGACGCGAAGGCAGATAGTTGCATTTGCTCGCGTGGCCACTGGAAGGAGTAGCTCTGGATGCACGGTTTGGATGTATCCGGTCCGGCTGCTGGTGATCGCGACCGCCCAGTCTGGTGCGCGCGGTGGGTGATCGGTCACGAGGGTGGGATGCAACCGAGCAAGCGCGTGGCGGGTGTTGCGGTCGATTTGACGCGTGATCGCATCGATCTGGATGGAGTGCACGAGATGGTCGGCGAAGTAGACGACCATGCCGAGACTGATGAAGAGCAAGATGATCGCACCGCTGATGGCCAGCCGAGGGTACTCCTCAGTCCGCTCGCCGCCTTCCAGGCCGACGGTGAATAGCCCAGCGGCGCTGTAGACGAAGGTGGCAATGAAGACGCTGAGCACCAGCTGGGTGCCGCGATCGCGGAGAAAGTTGCGCAACAGTCGGGGGGAGAACTGGGTGGACGACAGTTGCAGAGCCACGACCGTGAGTCCGAGCACCAACGCGATGACGGTAACCACGGTGCTGGTGATCGCGACGAGAAGGTTGCGAGCGTCGTCCGCGGTGCCTTGGAACGCGAACCGGGCCAGGAACGAGTCGGGCGTCAATTCGATCTGCGACATGGCGTAGCCGCAGATCAGCGCAACCAGTGCCGCGAGGCCGGGCAGCACCCACAGCGCGCCGCCGGCGTACTCCCGCAAGGCCTCCCACCGCAGCGATCGCCGCACGCGGGACACCTGCCGCTGACCGCTCATCTCTGGTTCTCGGTGGCTCATCTCGCTTCATGCTATCCAGGCCAAGCGGCTGGGCGAGCTCCTAGGTCGCCAGCCCGCGGCCGCGAGCCCCCGACGACTCGAACTCGATCTTGACGGTTCACCGGAGCTTCCTTCCACTTGTTGGTCGGGGACGAGTTGCTCAGTCAGTTCAGCAGGCTCTTTCCTAACATCGCAGCGGCCCCGCTCGCCACGGCCGGGTCAGCCGGCGTGGACGTGGGGCCGCCGTGAACGGTCGGGTTCGGCTCGGCGGAGCACTTCGCGAGTGACGGGGGCGACCTCGCCGACTCCGAAGAACAGGAAGCGGAGGAAGTTGACCGCCGGGTTGCCTTCGGTCCATTCCAGGTAGATGTGAGGTTGCCTGCCGGTCTCGTCGCGGAGATGCAGCAGGAGGGCGGCGAGGGCGTTGGGGACGGTGGCGCTCTGCAGGGTCAACACGCGATATTTGTGGTGCATGCTGTGGCCGTGCACGTCGAGGCGGGTGGCGAACTCGGAGGGGTCGGCGACGGTGATCTCGACGAAGATGAAGTCTTGATCATCGGTGAGGTCGTGATCCCGCAGGATTTGCTGCCTCTTCTCGGAGTATTCTTCGGGTTCGCGGGCGTCGGGTTCGTTGGCGACCAGCCGGATGGTGCGCCGGGCGCAATCTCGAACGAACAGCTGGGCCTTGTCGTCGAGTTCGATGTCGCTGACGCGTAGCTCGAACGCCCGGCTCAGCCTCGAGGCCACCGACACCACCACGATGCCGGCGATGAACATCGCCGAGATGGCGATGCCGTCGGGTTGTTTCCAGACGTTCGCCGCCAGGGCGTACAGCAGTATGAGCGTGAGCACGGCGAAGGCTACGGTGGCGGCCCGTTGCTTGCGGCGTCTCGCGCTGATGGTGACCGCGGCGCTCCCGGACACCATCATGGCGAGGATGCCGGTGGCGTAGGCGCCGGCTTGGGCGTTCACGTCGGCCCGGAACGCCATCGTGATGAGGATGCAGACCGCCGTGTAGACCAAGACGACCGGCCGGACCGCCCGCCCCCACTCCGGCGCCATGCCGTAGCTGGGCAGGTAGCGGGGCACGATGTTGATCAGACCGGCCATCGCGGAGGCGCCGGCGAACCACAAGATGAAAATGCTGCTGACGTCATTGACGGTGCCGAAGGCCTCGCCCAGCATTTCGTGGGCCAGGAAGGCTAGTGCCCGTCCGTTGGCCTCTCCTCCCTCGGCGAACTGCTCGGCTGGGATGAGCACCGTGGTGATGAAGCTGGTGGCGATCAGGTACACCGACATGATCAAAGCGGCCGCGCTGAGCAGCTTGCGGGTGTTTTTGATCCGGCTGACCAGCCGCTGCTGCGGGGTGGCTCCGGCGGCGGCGACGAGGGGCATCATGCTCACTCCGGTTTCGAACCCGGACAGCCCCAGCACCAGCAGCGGAAAGGCGATGATCGCCGGACCGGCGATGTCTAGAAAACCGGTGCCGTGCGCGGTCAACGCCTGGGTCCAGCCGCCGATCAGCTCAGGAGAGGCGGCCACTTCCGCCACTCCGACTGCCACCACGATCGCATTGAGGCCGAGAAACACCGCGACCAGGGGGATGGCCACGACGACGGCCTCGCTGAACCCGAGCAGAAACACGCCGCCGAGGATGAGCAGCAGGACGACGGTGACGGCGACCTGCTGTCCGTGCAGGAAAGCAGGAGCGTACGGGTTCTCGAGGAGGTGCACCGTCGCATCGGCGGACGACAACGTGATCGTGATGATCCACGACGTGGCGACGAACCCCAGCCAGGACCAGGACGAAGACCTTGCCGCGCCAGAACGGCAGCAGCCGCTCCAACATGGCCACCGACCCTTGTCCGTGCGGACTTTCGGCCGCCACCCTCCGATACATCGGCAGCATCCCCAGCAGGGTCAATGCGACGATCAACAACGTCGCCAACGGCGACAGCGCACCCGCGGCCAGAGCAGCGATCGCCGGCAGATAGGACAGAGTCGAGAAATAGTCCACCCCGGTCAGACACATCACCTTCCACCAGGCCTGCGGCCTGGCATGCTCCTCGCTGGCTTCGGGACCGACGACCGGTTGAACCCGGTTCGCCATCAGCCAACGTGTCAGCCGACTCTGCCGGGCGGGTTTAGCAACCACCTCAGTGGACACCCTCGTCACCCCCGCCGACCATGCGCCCGGGAGACCTGGCACCGTCGCCGCGGCAGACTGCCCCGGTGGTCAGGCCCGGCAATACAGCGGGACACCCAGCGGGCGACACCGCGAGCGACCCAGCGGGACACAGCTGACACGTGCCTGACGCTACGCCGGCGACCTGTTTCCCGGAACCTTAATGCGGCAGTCGCGGCCGCCAAGATATCGTCAAGATTCCTCCGGGTCGCACGGGGCCAAGACCCGGTGCGGCGGCCACGAGCAGACTGTGTTCGTGGATTCGCTCCGAGCTGTCGGCTTCTGGCCGTGGGCGACCTTGCGGTGCGAGCGGCTCATCGTGGGCTACACGTTGGCCGTGCTCGGCACCGCCGCCCTCGCGTCGGCCCTGCGGGTCTGGCAGGTGCAGCACGCGCTGTCCTTGGGGTCCTTGGGGTCGGGCAATCCGGGCCGGGACGTTGATGAGGGTGCGGCGCAGGGTTCCACCTCGTTCGACGGCCTGGGCGGGGCCGGCCATCGTGGCGGCGGCGCGGAGCAGGTTGTGGGTGATCGCCGCACACAACGTCCAGGCGCTGTTCGCAGCGAATCGACCCGAGGGACGGTGCGCCAGGGGTCCGTCGATCAGGTCGGCGAACACGGTCTGGATGATCGCGTGCCGACGGTGGGTGATGTCGGCGGCCGGGGCGGGCTCGGTGCTGTTGGTGAAGAACGGGTGGTGCCGCCAGACGGGAAACAGCTCGGCGGTGTGGGCGCGGTCTCGGACCCGGCGCACGATCAGCCGGGCGGTCACCGGATGCCGGGTCGAGCAGAACGCGGTGAACACCGGTATCTCAGCGACCTGCGCATCGGAGATCCACTCGCCAGTCTCGGGATCGGGCACCGCGCCGGGATAGTGGACCGGGGTCCAGGCGTCCTCGGGAATGCTGGCGATCGCGGCGCTGACCGCCCGGTTCTTCACCAGGACCAGGGAGAAACCCGGCACCAGCACGCAGGCAGGCGCGGACGATCGCGCTGTGGCCGTAGGCGGAGTCGCCGCGGACCATGACCTCACCGGCCGCGCCCGCAGCCCGGGCTACCGTGATCGCCACGGTCACCATCGATGCAGCGCCCTTGCCGGAGCCGGCCCGGCCCGCGCGGAGCCGGATCCCCGCGATCACCGGCGCCCCGGTCGGGGTGGACAACGTCGTCGCCAACGGTGACAGGCCCTTGCCGAGGACCTGCCTGCCGGCGATCTTGGTGTGACCGAAGCTGGCCCCTTGCTTGGCGTGCCCGAACACCGGCCGGAGCAGGGAATCGATGTCGACGAAGACCCGCCGGCTGATCCCGGGCAGCAGACCGGTGGTGGCGGTCAGGTTCACCAACCGGGCCCGCAGCACCGAACCCAGCTGCAGGGTGTGGCCGTGGGTGAACTCCCGCAGCAGCTGACCCAGCGTGGCCGGGGCGTACACGCCCCCGAACAACCGGCCCATGCCACTGCCACCCGAGCGGACCACCTCAAGGTCGTCGATGCAGCCCGCGCCAGCGGCCATCCCGGCGATGATCCACTTTCGGTGCCTTCTGCAGCTTGGTTCAAATCCGGAACTCGACACTCCCGATTCTCCAAGCACAGAAGGCACCTCAAAGTTCACGACCCGCCGAGACTACGCCACGATCCACGGATCGAGGCTTAGAGCGCCACACTAGGAGGTCGACTCGGCCACGGCTCTCTTCGCTTGCTGAATCAAGAGGCGTTCGGCCGCGAACTGTGAGGCGACGGTGCCGATCGCCCCCGCGAGCGCCCAGCTAATCCACCATACCCAGTGAGCTTTCCTGTCCGTGACGCTTGGTGGCTTCATGCCGGTGACGAGCTTCCAGGTTACTTTCAACAGCTTGTGAGCTATGAGGCTGGTGATAGCTCCGACGGAAACGATGTAAACCCTAGAAATCAGTTTTTCCGCTGCTGCCATCTCGAACCCGCTTCCCGTCGGCAGTGCACGCTGTCCAGCGCCTCAGCGTACCGTGCAAGCGCTGTCACGGCAGTTCATGAGTTCGAAGGAGCTATCGGAAAGCATCTCGTCGGTCACCGCTCACGGCGTCGTTAGCACTGCGCAGCAGCAGTTTGCGACAGAAACGCGTGCTCAGCGGCTCACAGAATCCCACCCCTGGTCGCGGCGTCGGCGATGCGGTACGCGCCACTCCGGAAGCCTCGTGAGGAGCCCTCGACGCAGCGCGGCGTCCCGAGGGGAAGCTCCTGACGGGTCCGCCACAGACAGGCCTGGCACAGCGTCAGCGCGACGCTGACAGACTTCGCACATGGGGCATGCCACCGGGTGGATCTATCGGCCTCGCGCCCGGCCAGCGACGCTCGCAGACACTACGGATTCTGGGCGACGCCCTCGTCGACCGGGGGCCGAGTGGCCGCGGTGATGGCGGCGTAGCTGGCTCCAGCGATGGCGGCGCCGATCAGCGGCGCGAGGATGAAGAGCCAGACCTGGGACAGCGCACCGAGGCCGGCGAACCAGGCCACCCCCAGCGACCGGGCGGGGTTGACCGAGGTGTTGGTCACCGGGATGGACACCAGATGGATCAACGTCAGGCTCAGGCCGATGGCGATCGGGGCGAAGCCCTTCGGAGCGCGGTCGTCGGTGGAGCCCAGGATGATGTAGACGAAGATCGCGGTCAGCAGGACCTCGATCACCAGGCAGGCGAGCAGTCCGTACCCGCCGGGTGAGCGATCGCCGTAGCCGTTGGAGGCGAAGCCGCTCGCCACTGGATTGAACCCGCTCTTGCCGTAGGCCACGAGCAACAGCACCGCGCCGGCCGCTGTCCCGGCCACCACCTGGGTGATGACGTAGGCCGGCAGGTCCTTCCAGGGAAATCGCTTGGCGATGGCCAGACCAAGGGACACCGCCGGGTTGAAGTGTCCGCCCGAGACGTGCCCGAAGGCGAACGCGCCGGTCAACACAGTCAGGCCGAAGGCCAGCGACACCCCGAGGAAACCGATGCCCAGCTGGACCGGATCGGCGGCCGGACTGAGAAACTCGGCTGCCAGGACGGCGGCGCCGCAGCCGCCGAAAACCAACCAGAACGTTCCGAGGAACTCGGCGCCCAGCTTGGCTGCCAGGGGTGGTTCTTGCATGGCGCTCCTCCGGCTACAGCCCGCCCTCCGCGAGCCTTCGGCTGGCACTGTAAATCTGAATGTCGGCTGAATGATCTCGGCGCGCCGCGGTCGACGTGTGGCGATTTGATTCCTCCGGTAGGTGACGAAGTCGTCGGACAGCAAACTTCCCGTATGGACGCTCGACGGCGGGTCCACACTCCCGCCGACCCCCTTGGTGCCCAGCCACCCCGGTCGACGTTATGACCTATCAGGTTGACATGCTCGCGGATCATCCCCGCCGCGTCCCCAAAACAACCCTCAGCACGGGGACTTTCAAGGCGAGTTGGTTCCACGTGGTGTTGATCATGAGAAAGGTGCCCCTGACCAGGGAGAATGAATCTTGTCTAAGGGATCGGTTCGGCCTTATCGAGGAGCACCTTTCAGGTGAAGCACACTACCGGGCTCTATCCACGTCTCCAGGCGGACACGGCTCGCTGTCTGGCGGTCGGCCAAGCCGGTGGTGTACTCCTCACTGAGACCATCCGGGCCAGCGGGCTTGGTCCGGAGCTGTCGATGGCGCTGAGCCGGTGGCGAAGGCCGACGGCTGTTCACGACCAGGCAAAGATCGCGCTCGATCTCGCTTTGACCTTGGCGCTGGGCGGAGACTGTCTCGCCGATGTGTCGCTGCTCCGCGCCGAGCCGGGTGTATGGTCGGCTCGCGTCCGACCCGACGGTGTCGCGGACGATTCGGTTACCTAACAAATTGACATGTTCGCGGACCCCGCTGCGTCCCCGCCAAAGCCTTAACTAGTAATCTAGACTTGCCGTTAGGACCAAGCCGGGTGAGCGGGCATCGCACCGCGCAGCCTTAACCGATGTTCTCGACCACCACGGCCGAGGACTGGCGCCCAACCGGATCGCTGACCGACTGGGTATGCCGCTCAGCCGGACCCAACGCCTTCTCTCCGAAGCGCTGAGACAGCTTCCCGAACTGACGGTCAAAGACTGGCGGCGTACCGCGCTCGTTCGGCTCGACGTACTGGCCGAAACGTACGGCGACCTGCTGGACCACGCCGACCCCAACGTGCGGCTGCGGGTCGCTAAGGGCATGGCGAGTGTGGAGCGCGACCGGGCTGAGCTCTTCGCCGGTGGCGGAGCCTCAACCCCAGTGACCGCTCACACCTGGGACCGTAGCCTCCCGGGCGATACTCGTTGCTCACCGACCGCATCCTCCCGGACGAGTTTGACGGCACGTCAGCGATGCGTGGATTGACAACTAAGTCGCCGGCTGTCGCACGCCACCACGATCAACCAACCGTATCGAGAACTGAGCCCGAGCTGCCCGTGGGGGGACGCCGTGGGAAGTGCCTGACAAAACGGGCGGCAGAGAGCCTGGTCGGGGGGCGATACAGTTCCGCGCATGCCGTTCACCCAGGCGCACGACGACGAGGAGCTTCTCCGGGAGGTCGGGCGGGTCGTCGCGCGGATCCAGAGCGGCCCGGTGACGCAGCGTCACTTCAAGGAGCTGTCGAGCATGGTCTCGCCCGCGACCCTGCTGCGTCGATCCGCCCACTGGCAGGACGTCCTGGCACGCGCCGGACACCCGGACCGATACGGCGGCCGGGTCGTGTCAGCCAAGATGCGGGCGCAACGCTCACGCACCCTGACGGACACCGAGATCATCGCCGAGCTGCGGAGGGGTTGCCGCGGCGGCCGGCACCGCCACGCTCGTTTTTGGATGACGTTCGCAGCCACTCCCAGACCCTCGGGGCGAAGGCGCTGCTTAAGCGCTTCGGCTCATTCCCGGCCGCACTTGCAGCTGCTGGACTGCGCCATGTTCCTCATGCCAACCGGTGGACGGAGGAGGATCACCTTGTGAACCTGCGGCGGGTGTGGGCGAACTATGGCCGTGCGCCGACCATGCAAGAGATGAGTGGTGATGAACAGAACGGTCTCGGTCTTCTCGCCGACCTCGGCCCAGACGCAGGATCGTTCCCCTTCATCGAGGAGGCATTCGAGGTCGATCCGTCGCAGCTGGTAGTCGTTGTCGGAGGCGAAGGTGACGAGGCGCTGGGTTGCCGTCGGGTTGTCGAGCCGGGCTTGAAACGTGGGCGGGCGGCGGGTCTGGGCTTCGATTTGGCGGAGCTGCTCCTGCAGCTGCAGCCAGGCCACGATCAGAGATCCGATGGTAGCCAGGCCGACCAGGATCGGCGCCCCAGTCTTGACGATGCGCCACAGACGGTGGTGGACGCGCACAGGAGGCGGCGGTGGCGACGGATCGGGGGGTGCCGCCGCGCCGGATCCGGTCATCGCAGCCGGATTGCGAGACCTGTTCTCGCGAACCCGCGTTCCTAAACTCGAGGAGGGTCAATCGCGTGGCAGTGATTCGGCGGGCAGGAGACTAACGAGGGCCGAGTCCCTGAGGCGGTTCTGCCAGCTCGCTTCTGAACGGGCAGAACCTAGGCGCCGGCTATTCCTAGGACGTATGCGGGGGCCATGCTGCCCCTATACCCCTGTCCGAGAGTGCTAGACAGACCAGAGTGAGTCTGGGCCTGCTTGTGCTGCCATGGGACTCGGGAGATGGTGAGTTGTGGCCGACACCCACTCAACAGCCGACGGGGCCGCTAGTCTCGACGGCCAGGCAACCACCGAACGGGCCGACGACCCACCCGGCAGCGACCTGGCAGACCAGGTCCTGAGGTTGGAACTCGAAGTTGCCCACCTCCGGGAGGCGCTGGTCAGCGCACGGCACATTGGGATGGTGGTCGGCATCCTCGCCGCCCGGTACAACCTCACCACCGACCGGTCGTGGGCGCTGCTGGTCCAGCTCTCTCAACGAACCAACGTCAAGCTGAGGGAGGTCGCGCGGGTGCTGCACGATGATTTCGACAGTCATCCCGAACTGGACGATGCGACACTGCTGGCCCGAATCGCAGTGAGACTCATCTCGGCCGATCCGAACGCGTCGGCCCAGCGACCCAGGAACAGCCGAGCCTGAGCGGGACGTTTCACGTCGGAAGGCCCGCCGGAGACTGGGTCAGGTGTTCAGATCTGACTGGGCGTGGCAATGCCAGCCTCTTCATGGGCAGCGCGCTGGTCGTCCACGTCGTGGATGAGCGGGATCGCGCGGGAGTGGATGCCAGCCGACAACTGGCGCCGGTGCCGCCGACCCCGCCCGAATCTTTTCGAGTTCCACCAGCCCAACGTCGCGAGCGGGGCAAGTAGCGGTCCGCTTCCGTGAGCGTGGCCGCGCACGTGTCACCTATCGGCGATGTCCGAAAAGGACAATGTTTGTTAAGCCCGGCTATGGGTAGTAGAGACTCTGCTTGGTGAGGTTCGAGGCTCGGAAAATCGGGGGATCTGAGGTCGAACCCATGCTGCTGGAGCTGAGCCGACCTGTGTGAGATGTCGGATGCGGCTCGACGTAGCGATCTGCGAGGAACACGGAAGAGTTTGCCGGGCGCCTGACAGGGGTGGGTGCCTGGCGGACTCGACCGGAGGCCGCAGGGACGCTGTTCTGTTCGATCGGACAAATCGGTGGTCGGCCTACCCCCGTTCGCGGAGAGGGGCCTCCTGTGGTCGCCCTCACCGCGAACCCCTTGCGTTGGCTGGGAGGTCCCGCGCCGCCGCTGAAAGGGAGGGAGCGTCGAAGGGAATGCTCGGGGGTTCATCACCTGCGATACCGTGATCAACGGTAAGGGCGCGCACTCGGGCATGGCAACGCGAAATGCTGGCAACCTCAGAGACCGGTCATAAGGCGGACGTCGTCCCTCGGCCGCTGCGGTACCAAGTCTCGAAATTCCGCGCCACAAAGCCGCGTTCGGTCTCCCCAACCGCCATCTCGACCGGTCGCGATAGCCATGTCGTGCCCTGCCCTTGCAGCGCGGGCCAGCCGAAGCTTCGGCAACCAGTGACCAACTGTTTTACCCTCGTCGGTTGTCAGTCGTCTTCGCCGGGTTGGGTGGATCTTCGCCGCTCGAGGCGCCAGTGGATTTCGTGGGTGTTGGGGTGTCGCCACTCGCGCATCCGGTACTCGAATCCCGGGAGCAGCACGATCGGGATCGGATCCGGGGACGCCGGAGCGACCGCGCCCACCACGATCTTGGCGTCGGTCGGGATGAACGGGGACTGGGCGGGGACCGGTGCGGTGATGATCTCCACCGGCTCCCCGTAGGGGCGCGCCATGAAACCAAAGACTAACAGTCAGACTCCCACAGGGAACTCATAGAAGCCGCATAGAAGCTCTATAGAGTTATGATACAGAATAAATACAGTGCCCGGCTTGCGGGGGAGCCGGGCATCCGAACCATCACCCCACCAGGAAGCAGGACCAGCAGATGCACCGCAGCACCAAGATCGCGGTCGGGATCGCCGCGCTCACCGCCACCGCCCTCATCGCCTCGGCCACCGCCGCCAACGCCAGCGTCACCGTCAACGCCGACGGCAAGGGCTTCGTCGGCAAGGGCGACGTCCAAACCGCGCTCGGCTACAACAACGCGGCGCTGCAGAAGGCCGTCGACGCCAAGAGCCTGGTGTTCACCGCCCAGCAGCCCACCTCCCAATCCCTCGCGCAAGACGCCGTCCAGGCCGGTTCGCAGGCCGGCACCCAGACCGGCACCCAGTCCGGCAGCCAAAGGGGCCAACAGTCCGCCAGACAGGTCCTATCGCAGGATCTGACCTGCACGTTCACCAACGGCAACGGCACCAAAACCTTCCACCGTGACGGCGTGCGCGACGGCCAGCGCGACGGCATCCGCGAAGGCAACCGGACCGGCACCCGCGACGGCAACCGGGACGCCTCACGCGAGGGCAGCAGGACCGGCAGCCGCGCCGGCGTCCTCGCCGGCAGCCTCGCCTACGACCTCGACGTCGAGGCTCGCAAGGCCAGCCAGTACACCGGCTTCATCCTCAAGGGCTGGAAGGGCGAGCCGACCTACACCGCGGGCGCCGCCGACTGGAGCAACCCGACCTTCGGCGACTGGTCGTTCGGCGAGTGGTCCTTCGGCGCCTACGACTTCGGCGCCTACCAGTTCGGCAACTACCAATTCGGCAACTACCAGTTCGAGGACCCGACGGACGCGGAGTGGGGCGAGTGGGACGCGGCCCCGGGCGAAAACCCCGACGACTGCCTCCGCTCCCAAAACGCCGACAAGATCACCGCCCTCAGCAACGTGATCACCCCCGGCGACATCACCGACGGCGCGATCACCGACGGCGCGATCATCGACGACAACATCACCGACGGGGCGATCACCGAGGACGGCATCACCGAGGGCAACATCGAATACGACGACCACGTCGTAACCGGCACCATCACTCCCACCGGATCGGCCAAGGTGTCCGTCAACGGCAAACCCCTGCCCAACACCCCCGCCGCCTGATCCACTGGCAGCACCAACAGCCCCCGACCCACCCCGGGTCGGGGGCTGTATCCATGCCGCGCCGGCGTCGCACCGCCCAAGGCGAGATCCCAGATGCCGCCTATCCGCGGACGACCTCACGTGTCGGTTGGTGTACGACCTGACGTGTCGGTCTCGGCAGGGTGATCACGAGTCGGTAGGACTCCGCAAATCGCCTGTCTGCAACGACATTCGACCTTGTTGGACGCCCGACGCGGCTGCTAGTGATGTGTGTCGACGCAAGACGCCTGGCGCCGAGCGGATGTAGACGATGACCGGACCGAAGAGGAGACGAGGTCGACGTGCGTAAGATCCCTGAGCCCACTCGGCCCAACAGGGTCACCCCCGAAGCGTGGGCGCATTCCGTCAGGTTCCGCCACGTCAGCAAGGCGTATCCGAACCGAGTCGCCGCCTACGACGGAGACCTAGCGCGAGCGATGGCCGACGATCCCGAGACAGTCGCTGCGAGGGTCGCCGACTGGGAGGGCGGCGAGGGGCGCGACCCGACAGACTGGCGTGAGCTTGGGCGTACCGAGGGGCACGCGGGCCAAGATCCGGGTCCGGGTGATCGGACCGAACGGGCTCGGGTCTCCCGACTCGGCGAGCCGTCATGACCCAGACAGGCGTCAAGATCATCCGCTGCATGGAATGTGGACGCCGCATGCGCCGCACCGTCGAACCGGCGGCTTGACCTCTCGACGATCGTCGCGAGGCAGTCGGATCAAGCGCTTCGCTGAATATCACCGCTCCGCCCGACCCGACGTCCGGACCAGACCCGGTTTTTAGCACGCGATCGTCACCCGACATCGACGACGAGACAGAAGTTTCTCCCTCTACATCAAGAATTTTCTGTCGAAGTCTTGCGGATCGAACTAGATGCTCTCGAGTCTGGCGTGATGACGCCGGATCCCGAACGATTGTCCCGATCGGCGACGGATCGCTCCGTACCCCGCCGGGTGTCTCTGATCAGGCGACCCTGAGGGGTGACGTCGACACGTCTCGTTCCGCTGATCAGTCGATCGCCCTGAGCCCTAAGCTCTTATGGAGTGTCTTTTTGTCAAGTGGGCATGGCAAAGCGGCACCCGAGATGGGTTCTTGGGTGCCGCTTCGCAGGCCGGCTCTGAGTGGGCTGGTTGGCGTGTCTTGGCGACGCACGGTCAGACTCTTATACGCGGGTTGGTTACCGCATGACGTGCTTTCGTCGGGAACGGTGCTGCGGGTCTAAGGATCGAGCGTGGACCGTGACGATCTGCTCAAGCTTAGTTGGCGGGTCGTTCCTCGTGGTGCAACCGGTGCCGGTCAGGGCCGGACGTTCATGATCATTCCAGGGTGGCCAACGACCAGCTCCAGCCGGCGAGCTCGCGGGCGACGGCGACGCAGGCGATGGCGGGCTCCTTCTTCCGTTGGTTCAACGCCAGCCAGCGGTGCCGCAGCCGCTGGTTGCCTTGGTGGCCGCGGGCGGCGGCGACCGGTCCGGCTTCTTTCCACCGGGCCCGCAGCGGTGGGGAGGGCCGGTAGGGCCTGTTGTGGTGCCAGGCGGCCTCCACCAGCAACCGGCGGGCGTGCCGGTTGCCGGCCTTGGTGATCGACCCTTGGGACCGCGACTCGCCCGAGGAAGATTCGGAGGGGACCAGGCCCAGGTAGGCCGCGATTGTGTTGCCGCTGAACCGGGTCCAGTCGCCGATCTCAACGGCCAATCCGAACCCGGTCAGCAACGAGACGCCGCGTAGGCAGCACAACCGACGCATCACCGGCGCGTACTCACTGCCCGGCGCCAGGTCGGCGATCTGGGCATCGAGCCGGTCCCGACGCGCCGTGGTGAACAGCACCTGCTCATAGCAGGTCTCGAACGTGGCGTGAGCCCCCGCTAGATCGAATCGCTGGGCCCGCAGCCAGCAATCATGATCGGCACCCCAGGTGGTGCCGCCGCTGTAGACGATGCCATGCCGGAGTAGGAACTTCGACAACCGATGCCGGACCCGCATCAGATCGGCCCGGGCGGCGTCCCTCGCCCGGACCAGGTCCCGGGCGGCCTCCTGCTCCACCGTCGGCACGGCAACCTCGACGATGTCGCCCAGCCGGACCAGCCGGGCAAGCTGGAAGGCGTCGCGCTTGTCGTTCTTCACCCGATCCCCGGGCGGGCGCTGCAGCTTCGACGGCGCTGCCACCTGGCACCGAATCTGCGCAGCGGTCAGGTACCGGGCCAGCCCGTAACCGGTCGGTCCGGCCTCGTAGGCGACCTTCACCGGCTGCGGCAACGACGTGATCCACGCACCAATCTGAGCCGGGTCCGGACCCAGCCGCCGCTCGAACACCTCCCCGGTCTGCCCGTCCAGGCCGCATCCGACCACCGACCGGGCATGCACATCCAATCCAACACTCGTGCGCTGCTCCAAGCCCATAGGCTGAGTGATCACTGGGGCCTCCTTGTGATGATGTTGGTGCCGGCCCAGGACCACCCCGGGCCCGGTAACCCACGGTGACATCCCACCGAGGCTCCAGCCACCGCCTGGCACCTCTGGCTGGGGTGCGCCGTGCCGGGTCCGGGCAGGCCCATGGCCTGCCCTTGTTGTCCCTGCCCCGGCGCCGTAGAGGCTCCGGGGTCAAGGGCGGCCGCAGGCCGTCGCGCAGCGATCGCGACAGCGACCCTTGAGGCCGGAGGGGCGGCGTCATACCCTGAACGGCGCACCCCAGCCAGCACCGCTACCGATGGCAACCAACCCCAGCCACCCAAGGCCCGCACCCTCAGCCTCAGCCACTCACATAGCGTCTCAGATCTCGACCGATCTGATGGGGAGGGCTGTGTGACAGACGATTGGGCTGGTCGCGACAGTCTCAAGAGCTTCCCAGAGTGGGTACTCACAGCAGTGACGGCATGGACGCAGCAGCGGGGCGTCGGACTGCTGATCACCGGCCCGAGCGGCACCGGGAAGTCGACGCTCGCGCGCAGAGCCTGCGAGGCGGTCGGAGTCGGCTTCGGTCTCTGGATCGACACGAATCACGAGGGTGCTCGTGATCGGAGAGTGCTCGTCGAAACGACGCTACCCCCGAAACTCGACGGGAGTTGGCTTGTCGTCGACCTATTCACCAGCCTCGGCGCCTACCGCGACGGACGCTGGGAGCCGGTGCCGTCCTGGGCGCTCGGGTGACTTGCACCACCTGACGCTGCGGTCGTGTCGCTGCTCAGCTTGTCGTCGCTGTCGTGCACGACCTGCAGCTCCCTGTTCGCGCCGATAGCGTCGGCGATGTCCACGCGGGGCCGCTGGTGTGGAGAACGGCTGGGAGCCGGTGAGCGTCGCGCTGACGCTCTGTCCGGGCTGTCTTCAGCGAACCCGACGGGAGCTTCCCCTCGGGACGCTGCGCTGCGTCTAGGACGTGACGACGGATATCGCTCGGCGCGTGTCGTGAGCGCAACGCCGAGCCAGGGGTGCGATTCTGTGATCCGCTGGGCGAGTTCTGTGTTGCAAACCGCTACGGAGTGCAGTACAACCGAGGAGTGGACGGTGCATGCCGAGATACGACCGGATCGAATGGGACGACGGGAACCTCGGTCACGCGACCGAGGACGCGTCCGTTGCCGAGATCGAGGAGATCATCGTCGACGCGACGCGAGCGATCCCGCACAACAAGCACCACGACCGCGTGCTCTTTCGCGGCAGAACCTTCGGCGGTAGACGGCTCGTCATCGTCGCGCAGGTCGTCCGCGATGGTGTACGCCCGATAACAGCATGGGAGGACAAGTGACGAGCCGCACAGAGCAGCCGAAGCAACCAGACAAATCCGGCCGTGCGGATGATGTCCGCGATGTTCCCAGTGAAGCCGAGATCCTCGCTGGGGCTGGATTGCGGCGCAGCGATCAGTCGTCGGATGACGGCGATTGGGTGCGCGTCTGGGTCCCGCGCGGATTCGCGCTCGTTGCTCAGGAGCCGGACTTCGGCGACGAAGCGTCGGAGGACGACCCGACCGCCGGGATGAGTGAGGCCGACCTTGCCGACTACTACGACCGAACGCACGACTTGTCCGACTTCGACGAGCAGAACGCCGTGCCGGTCACCGGGCGACGTGAGTCCACGCTGTCCGTCCGCTTCAGCGCGGCGGAGCTTGAGCACATCCGCAGTCAGGCCGAGCAGCTCGGGATGAAGCCGACCGCGTATGTACGGGCCTGCGCGCTGACCGACGCGGCACGTGTTGGCGAGTTCCGCGAGATCGCTGAGCAGCTCCGCAACGTCCAGCAGGACCTGGACGCGCAGCTCGCTGCGTTCGACAAGCTCACGCGCTGAGCTGCGCCGCTGGGCTAGTTGATCATGTCGGGCCGGTCCCTCAGTACACATCCAGTACACAAAACGACCACAAACAGCCAACGCGAGCAAACCAACGCCTGACTATATGCGCTAGTCAAAGCCAACTTCCAACGCGAGCCAACGCCCAACAACCTACGTGAGCCGCTCTCTCAAGGCGGTAGCGCGGGTTCGAATCCCGTCGGGGCTACGTCTTGAAAGCTGCTCCCACTAGGGCAAACGCTTCACGTTTCGCCTCCGAGCAGGCCAGCGTAGTCCCTCCACGTCACGTCACGGCCGCACATTCGAGGCCAATCTTGCGGCCCTGGTGTGGCCTTGGCGCTTCATGATCCAGGTCGCGGTTGCCAAATGTGCAGCTGGCTAGGCGTTTTGCCGTCGGGGACCATCGCGCTACCGCCTTACAGGGGCGGCGTGATCCACAGACGAAAAGCCTCGGTTGTCGGCTGTGAGGATGCAAAAGGCCTTCGCTCGCCCGCGCATCTGGGTCCGTCCGGTCGCGCTAGGGCGCGGTGGTTTGCGATTCAGTTGCCACACTGAAGTCTACCTGTCGCAAGCCTGACAGCACCTCTTCGCCGAAGCTCGTCATTCCTGCGATGCGCGCACTGCCGTCCCAAGTCACGGAGCCAACGATTAAGCCCAAGCGTTCTAGGGTGCGGAGCACTGGCCCCGGATACTGCTCGGTAGCGTCGCGCACAGGCTGGGTCAGAGGCTCGCCAACAATTCGTTGCCCGACACCGCCCGCGATCTGCCGCCCGTCGGGCTGCCTTCGGCCTGGCCGTCGCAGCCGCTTGACAAGCGGCGTCCGCTTGCAAGGGCGATCGCCATGCTCGTCGGCGCGGTGCGGGACACTTCTGGTCATGACAGGAGCTAGAGGTCTGAGTCGGGAGTCGTCTGAAGAACAGGTTCGGCGCGCTTGGATTCAGCGCCAGCAGACCTTTCTGGACGCGGAAGAGGACTTCGCACGGGCAAAAGTTGCAGCGACGACGACCAAAGAAGAACGCCGAACACTGTCCCAAGACTTCGCGGAGTATCGGAGACGACATCGCGAGGAGGATGTAGCCGCTGGTCGCCGGGCTGCTGGCGGCGGCATCGCGATGCACCAGATCATGTGGGCGCGGTGGGCGGAGGTGGCCGTCGATCACGAGCTGATCGCCCGCGAAGCGTTCGCAGGCATCGTTGCGAACCCTGAGTCGGACACGATCCTTCGAGACTTCCGAGCCTCCCTGGTCGCCATCACCGGAGCCGCATACGCCATCGAGGCGATGTATGGCGACATCAAGTACTTGATTCCCGAGCAGCCTAGGAGGGACAGTCGAGACCTGGTGCTCTGGCATGCCTTCACGCAGGGATTCGGGATCCCAGCACCCGCCAGTCACCGGTTCCTTGCCGACCTAAGGTGGCTCTTTGCACTGCGTGACCACGCGGCACATCCATACACCGAGGCAGAGCCGCCGGAGCAACATCCGGCAGGGGTCACCACCGGCGCCGAGACATCGCGCTTCAACGCAGTCACGAGCGGCCGCGCCGTAGAGCTGATGGTTGAACTGTTTGGGTGTGCGGCTGCGCCACCTGCCGCCTTCAACCGTTGGATCGAGCGCTGGGTCGAGGAGCGTCATCCGTATCACCTCGCCCTCGCCCCACTTCTCGCGAGGCGCGGCGAGGTTCCGCTTGAAGTGCGTTCTGGGCCTGCCATAGCGGCGGCGCAATAGGCGTGAGCCGACGAGAACCGGTGGCGCCACCTCCAAAGCCCACGGTCCTAACTCAATCGTCGACATCGACGATGCTCGCGTACGGTTGATCACCGTCTGTCGCGACGGTGTCAAGGAGGGCTTCAGTGACCACGCCTCTCGTCGACGACGAGCAGGAAGACCACGACCGCAATCATGTCGTGGTCCTGGTTGCGAAAGGCGGTGCTCGGCTCCTGCCGGGCGAAGGCATCAAGATCAGCTTGAACACCGACGCCGGGCCGGCAACTGTCTGGTTAGCGACCAGGTTTCAGGAGATCGGACTGACCAACCGGCTACCGCAGGACTTGATCTTCGAGGTTCGCTGCCCGGGCGACAACCTCGACGATGCCGTTGCTCGAGGTTCCTGCTGGCGACCAGCCTCGCCCCGGTGATCTCGTTCTCAATCAACGCCTTCGTCGACGTGCCTCAGGCGCACCTCGCCTACGAAGCGGCTAAGGAAGAACCCGTAGGCGCTTTTGGCAAGCAGACGTGCAGTTGGGAACGCACACGCTCACCCCGAGTCAGCTCGTGCGTTCGGAGCTGTTGATCCCGCTCCTGCAGGGGTTGATCGCCAGCGCCGAGCAACAGCGGCTTGGTGTGGCTCTCAGCCACTACCACGCGGCCCTACGCGACTGGACCCCGGCGGGCCAGCCGCTTGCCCTGATGCACCTATATCCAGCGCTTGAAGCACTCGGCGGGGCCGTTGAGCGGGCGGAGCGCACACGTCTCACGCTTGCCAGCAAGGAAGATTACGCTCAATACCGGGGCATTGACGTTGCCAAGTCAAACTGGCGGGAGGTCCTGCTCGGCTGCGTTCGACGTGACTTGATCTGCAAGGGCGATCAGACGACCTACAGCACGGCGCGGAAGACCAGCAACGGTCTCGAGCACGGCTTCATGGACATGCCTTCGATTCGTGCAGCCGCCGAGCAGGTCACGCCAAAGCTCTTCGGCTACGTACGAGATGGAGTGCTTGATCTGCTCAACCTTGAGACCGATGTGCGAGACCGTCTCGGCAAGATGCCGGTACTCGACGTTACGCCGTTCCACATGGCGATGAAGGGCCACCTGACCGGAGAGGTGGCCGATCCCGATCAGCTTGATTTCCCCGGAGACCCCTATCCAAGGATGGACGGGCAGCTCACGCTGGACGATCTGTCCTACAGCGCGGATGGCCGGCTCTCCATCTCGCCGCGCCACACGTACACCGTGCGCATCGCTCCCGCTGTGCAGTTCACGCCCATGGAAACCGCTCTGGCCGTCGGCCTCAACGATCCGGCGAAGCTGGAGGCGATTGCCCCTGTGGTTCACGACGACCCTTCGCTGGCGACGGAGCAGAGCTTCGGCGGAGTGGAGACCGGCGACGATGCCTGAGGTTGGCGAGCACGGTGGCTCGGCGGCTCGGAGTCGACACCTTCGGCGTGGACGAGCAACACCTGGCACTGGCACCTGGCCCTCGGCAAGGGGCAAGAAGAAGGGGGAGCAGCAACAACGTGCAACAGCGGGCTCTTCTTTGAGGAAAGAGGGGCAGCAGGGGGGGTGTCCGTTGACATCCGAGTTGTCAGCGGTGCCTCGCTCAGCTGACAGATCGGATGTCACAGATCGGGGTTCGAGTTGTGACAAACGAGATGTCAGTACCGGATGATCTTGGAAGGGGTCCGCCCGGCGGCAGGGGGGATCGGATTGCGATCATGGACCACTCGGAGGTGAGGGTTGTTTGCTCGGTGGTCCTGCGTATCCACCTTCGATGAAGAAGATCATGTCCACGACCTTGGCCCGGGTGTAGAGACGCGTAGTGGGTTGTCCGTCGCGAAGTCGAGCGTGGGCTGGCGAAGCTGATCGATGATCGGTGCGTTGGCGGAAGATGTCAAGCCGGATGAGACAGATGCCGTTTAGTTCGTCTGTATGAGCGCCTCCCGGCTGGGTTGGTTGATCCAGGCCGCTTCGGGCAGTCTGGGCGGCTGGGGTCGGCGGTGTCGGAAACGGGCGGGGTTGGCGTCGTAGGCGGCGGCCAAGGTGAGCGCGCGTTGAGCTCGGATCCGGCCAACGGTGCCGTGGTGCACCGAGGCTGGGGTGTGCAGCCCGATGCCGGAGTCGCGGTGCTCGTGGTTGTAGTAGGCGAAGAATGTTCGGCAGAAGGCGCGGGCGTCGGCCACGCGACCCGAACCGGTCGGGGATCACCGGCGCGTACTTCAAGGTCTTGAACGCCGCCTCGGAGTAGTGTCGTTGTCGTTGGACACGTGCGGCCGGGAGTGCGACCTGGCCACGCCCAGGTCGACCAGCAGTTGGGCGACCGGCTTGGAGGTCATCGAGGTGCCCCGGTCGGCGTGCAGATTGCCGGGTCGGCCATGAACGGCGATCGCGTCGGCGATCAGTTGCTCGGCGATCTCGGCGGACTCCGGGCCGCGACGGTCCAGCCGACGACGTAGCGGGAGAAGATGTCCAAGGTCACGTACAGGTCGTAGTAGACGCCGCGTAATTGGCGAGGACGGCTTCGAAACGAGCCACATCTCCAGGGCGTTGGGGGATGGTGTTTTCAGAATCGAGAGCCCCTCAGGAACCTTTATAGCCGCGGGATCCTTGGCACTCTCGCGGCCATGTTCGTGGGCATGGTGCCGCGTGTGCGCACAAGGGATGATCCTGCTGCCCACCTGGATTACCTGCCAGCGCGAGGTAAGGAGGAAGTGTCTTCGGCGACCAGGCCGAGCACGCGGCTGAGTCGCTGGCAAAGGGCAGTCGGGTGGTGGTCGTGGGCCGACTCCAGCAGCGGAGCTGGACCGCTGAGGACGGCAGCTGTCCCGTCTCACTGAAGTTGGCCCGCAGGGGCGTTGTGGCCCTTGCGTTGTCTCACTAAAGTTGGCCCAAGACGTGCGTTGTCTCACTGAAGTTGGCCCGCCGGCTCACCGCCCAGAGACAGCCAGCGGTTGCGGGCTCGCGGCGGTGAGCTGGGCGGCGTGGATGGCTGGACATCCCCGGGTGGCCGGCGGTTTCGTAGCAAGCTAGGCATGGGGAACAAATCAGGTTCGGCCTTGCACAGGAGGGGCCGGCGAGGCCCGGTCAGCAGGCGCTGGGTACGGCCGGCCCGGCCGTCAGGGGACGACATGGCACAGGGCACCAAGTCCGGCACCTCCGGACCAGCGGGCAGGGCGTGGCGGCGGATGGTGGCGGTCGCGACGGTGGCGCTGGTGGCCGCGGCGGCGGTGTTGGCCGGGGCGCCCTCGGCGGTGGCCAAGCCGGCCGCCCCGGCGCTGGCCTTCACCCCTTCCTCCTTTAACTATGGGCGGGTGACGCCGGGGGAGAGTGCCTCGCAGCGGTTCCGGCTGACCAACTCGGGGGGCAAGGTTACCGGCAAGCTGAAGGTGACGCTGGAGGGTGCGGCCGCGTTCACCATCGGCCGCGACCGCTGCAGCGGGACCCGGCTGCGGCCGGGCAGGTCCTGTGTGGTCAGGGTGAGGTTCGCCCCCGCCGGGGCGGCCACCGTGACCGCGACCTTGACCGCGGCCAGCAAGAAGCACCGGGTCAGTGCCACCGCTGCCCTGTCCGGCACCGGGACCGGCCTCGGCGAGCCGCCGCCGCCGCCCAGCTGGCTCTACTGGTCAGATACCAGCACCATCTCGGCGGCCAATCTGGACGGCGGCAACCCACAGACCGTCCTCAGCGCGCCCTCCTCGCTCGGAGTGGCGGTCGACGCCAGCCGTCTCTACTGGAGCAACCAAAACGACAGCACGATCAACGCGGCCGACCTGGACGGCGGCAACCCGCAGACGATCATCACCATCGAGACGGACCTCATGGCCGGGGTGGCGGTCGACGCCAGCCAGATCTACTGGGCCAACTGGGAGGCCGCGGGCACGATCAACGCGGCTGACCTGGACGGCGGCAACCCGCGCACCCTCGTCAGCGGCCAGAGCTGGCCGTTCGGGCTGGCGGTCGACGCGACCCACGTCTACTGGGCCAACAGCGGCGACGGCACGATCAGGCGAGCCAACCTCGACGGCACCGGCACCCCCCAGACCCTCGTCCAAGGCGAGGGTCAGGACACCAGCCTCTTCGCGGTGGCGGTCGACGCCAACTACCTGTACTGGACCAACCGCAGCCAGGGCACGATCAAGCGGGTCAACCTGGACGGCACCGGCACCCCCCAGACCCTCGTCCAAGGCCAGGACCAACCGCAGGCACTAGCGGTCGACGGCAACTACGTGTACTGGTCCAACCTCGGGGACCAGAACAGCGCGATCTGGCGGGCCAACCTGGTGGACGGCGCCAACCCGGAGGTCTTCATCCCCAACACGAGCGGCCCGCAGCTGATGGCGATCACCCCGCCGAGGCTGGGGTTCACGCCCTCCTCCTAGACCTTCGGGGAGGTCCGGACCAGGGAGGCGGCCACCCAGAGCTTCACCCTGGCCAACTCGGGCGGGCTGGCCACCGGCCCACTGACCGTGACGCTCGAGGGCGCGGCCGCGTTCACCACCACCGGCGACACCTGCACCGGGACCAGCCTGGCGCGGGGCGCGTCCTGCACGGTCACGGTGAGCTTTGGGTGGACCAGCTTCGGCGCCGTCACCGCCACCCTGACCGCGGCCAGCCAGACCTCTCGTATACCCGGCGCCTCCGCCACCGCCGCGCTCACCGGTACCGGGGTGGGCCACCTCTACTGGGTCAACCAGGGGCAGACCGCCACCGACGGCTCGGTCAACCTGGCCAATCCCGACGGCACCAACGCCGTTACCCTCACCAACCCCGGTACTCTGCTGTTCCCGCAGGGGTGGCGATCAACGCCAGCCTCTTCTACGTGTCCGTGCGGGGGGACCTGGAGAACGAACCCTTCATCCTCGGCGCCGAGAACGACAACCTCGTCAGTACAGTTAACGTCTTCGTGTTCCTGGCCACTGGCCAAGACGCGCAAGTCCCCAACAACTGGCGATCAACGCCAACAACCCCAACGACCTCTTCTGGAAGAGCGGCGACGGCAGGATCTGGCGAGGCAAGATCAACGATGGCAGCTTCCAAAACATCTTCCCCCAACAAACCCCGCAGGCTCGTGGGATGACGGTCGACGCCAACTACGTGTACTGGAGCACCTACACGGCACTCCAAGGCGACGGCACGATCTGGCGGGCCAACCTGGACGGCACCAACCCCGTCCAACTCGCCCAAGACCTGGACCAACCGCAGGGGCTGGCGGTCGACGCCAACAACCTGTACTGGGCCAACGCCGGCAGTTCGATCATGCGGGCCCCCCTGAACAGCGCCTTTATTCCCGAGACTATCGTCACCGGCCAGAGCGTCCCGGTGGCGCTAGCGGTCGACGCCACTCACGTCTACTGGTCCAACTTCGGCAACAACACAATCTGGCGGGCCAACCTGGTGGGCACCGCCAACCCCCAACAAATCATCTCCGGCCAGAACAACCCGGTCGCGATCGCGGTCGGCTCCTAGCGCGTGGCGTTGGTGGCGGCCGGCCTGGCTGGCCGCCACCCCCAACGGCCCTCGGGGTTGATCGGGTCCACGACCTCGCGCGGCAGGCGCCGGTCGGCCCAGCGAACCTGGACGACACCACAGTTGCCTTGGCATCCCATCCTGTGCCGTCGATCATCCAGACGATCGGTCTGGATCCGTCGGGAACTGTCTCGGCCGATTGGGGGCATCTGTCTCACTGAAGTTGGCCCGCCGCGCCGCCGCCCAGGGGGAGCAGCTCTGGGTAGACAATCAGCGGTTGCGGACCCGCAGCATCGCGGGCAGCAGCGGGGGAGCGGCAGCAGCAGCAGCAGGGGGAGAAGGGGGAAGAAATCCGGATACTGCGCTGACAGATCGGATGTCAACGGACATCATCTCTGGGGAAGTGTCCGTTGACATCCGAGTCGTCAGTCATGTCACGCTCAGCTGAGAGGTCGGTTGTCACAGAGCCAGCTCACGTTGTGACAAACGATCTGTCAGGACCGGATGATCTTGATCACCGCCGATGCCTGTGGAGTCGGATGAGGCGTGCCGCGAAAAGGCCCGTCCGCGGACATCGGGATGGTCAGTTTGACCAACCGATGCCCGCCGCTGGGTTCGAGCTGGGGGTTCGTCGAGGTGCCTCGACCAGCAGTTGGACGGTGAGAGCAGAGACGAAGAAGTCCGAGCATTGATTCCGCGTCCAGCCTCGGGCGGAGAAGGCTTGGTAGACCTCGGGGCTGAACAGCACGCTGACGACGTCGGTTGCCTGATCGAGGGGGATCCCGGGGCGTAGTCCGGACGGCTTGGCGGCGACGACCCGCAGGACCTCGCGGTACGCGTCGGTGCGATTCTCATCGTTTCGGGTGACGAATCCGGCTGCTTCGGGGTCGCCGGCTGAGCCGTGGATGGCGGGCATGAGGGGCGCGACCCGGTCGAGTATGTCGCAGCCGTTGGTGATGAAGACGGCGAGCGCAGCTGATGATGTCGGAGCCGCGAGCAGGGTGTCCCACCAGTGATGCCAGGGCAGGATCTCCGCCATCCCCGTGATCTCGGCTGGAGGCTCACGCCACCGGTCGAAGCCGACGATCGCCGCGCCGAGCGCCTCGCCGAGCAACGCCGCCTTTGTCGCAAAGGTGTAGTAGACCGTCGGTCCGGCGACGCCGGCCCGGGAGGCTACGGCGGCCATGGTCGTGCCGAGGTAACCCTGCGTGCAGAACAGGTCGTAGGCGGCCCTGACCATGCGGCGGCGCGTCGCGAGCGTCCGCTGGGCACGCACTCCTCGTAAACCCATTGTGCCAGGCTAGCGCATCTCGCTATAGTCACACTTTAGTGAGATAGCCCGTGTCGGCGAGGGGGAGCTGCACAGGAAATGAGAATCCTTTTCACAGCGATGCCGTTCGAGGGGCACGTGCTTCCGATGACGGACCTGGCGCGACGCCTTCTCGACGATGGCCATGACGTCCGCTTCTACACCGGCCGAGCATTGGCACCGAGACTCGAGCAACTCGGCGTGCCGCATGTTCCGTACGATCGGGCGCTCGAGGTCAACGGTGAGAACATCGCGCAGCTCTACCCCGAGATCGAGCGCATGCGCGGGCCGCGGCGGATCGCCTTCGACACCGAGAAGATCTTCTTCGCCAGCATTCCCGAGCATGTCGCTGATGTGATCGGCTTGCATCGAGAGTTCCCTTTCGACGCGATTGTGACCGACGCCGCCTTCTACGCGGCCTACCCGATCACTCGTCGGCTCGGCGTACCCGCGTTCGGGATCTCGGCGGCGCCGTCGCCGACGGCGAAGTCGGCCGGGGCACCACCGCCCTTCTTCGGTCTCACACCGGCGCGCACACCGCTCGGGTGGCTGAGGGACCGGCTCGTGTGGGCGATGGTGGAGGGTTCGACGCGGCGCGGTGTCCGCGTCTTCGACTCGGTGCTCGCCCGGGAAGGGCTTTCGCCCTATGCGGACAGCCCCTTCCAGCTGCCCTGGGACACCGTCGAGGTCATGTTCCAGACCGGCGTTCCGGCGATGGATTTCGAAGGGTTGAACTGGCCCGACAACCACATGTTCGTGGGACCCCTGCTTCCGCCGCGTTCGACCCGACAAGCGGATCTGCCGTTCGCGGCCCGGCTCGCCGAGGCCAGGTCGGTCGTCGCCGTCTCGCAGGGCACCGTGGACAACCGCGACCCGGAGAAGCTCTTCGTGCCGACTCTCACCGCACTCGCCGGCACCGAGCATCTGGTGGTGGCGTGTACCGGAGGCCGCAACACCGCTGCGCTGCAGCAGGCCTTTCCCCACGACAACGTGGTGGTCGTCGACTGGGCCGACTTCGACGTACTGCTGCCGCACTGCGACGTCTTCATCACCAACGGCGGCTACGGAAGCGTCATGCACGCCCTGATGGCGGAATGCGTCCTCATCACCGCAGGGCTGCTCGAAGGCAAGAACGACGTCAACGCGCGCCTGGCGACGCGCGGACTGGCTCTCGACCTACGCACCGACCATCCGACCCCTGCACAGATCGGCAAGGCCGTGCAACGAGCCATCACCGACGCTTCGCTTCGGACGAACGTGCAACGGGTCGCCCACGATCTGCGGTCACGCGATCCCCTCGATCTGATGGCCCGAACTCTCGTCGACCACATGAGACGCTTCGAGAGCACTGGGGATGCTGTCCGATTGGGCTTTCCCACGAATGTGGTGGTTCCAGCCACGACCGAAGTGCACCGTATGTCCTGGTCTGCGGGCGTGCTGCTGCTGATCGCGGCCGCCGCCAATCTCGCTGGCGTTGTTCTCTTCTTTCTGCGCAACGGGGTGGCCGGTGGACAACCCCCGAGTTACGGCTATCTGATCGCCGAGCGCGGCCTGCTCATGGCCGCCATGCTGGTCTCCCCACTCGGCTTCTGCCTGCTCGGGGACGACCAACGCCGCGGCTCGGCTCTGCTGCGGGTCGGCACGCTGGGCTACCTGGCGGCCGGCGTCGTCGGTGTGGTTGCCGAGACGATGACTCTTGTTGACCGCGCGGCCTACCCGACCACTGCCGCCTACGTCGTCTTGGCTTTCCTTACCCAGGCGGTGATCGGTCTGGCGCTGGCCAGAAGCGAGCTGGTGGCACCCTGGGTGGGCTGGCTCACCCTGGTCTGGAATCTCGCCTGGCTTGTCGGACTGTCACTCGGCAGTCCCGGCGATATCTACTTTCCGATCCTGCACCTGCTGATGCCGATCCCGATCGGCATCGCGCTGCTGCGCACGGCGAGGCGACGCCCGCCGGCCGAAACCACCAGGTCGACCCGTGATTCGCGTGTGTCGTTCGATCTCCGGCGGCTTCCGGCGCTGATAAGGAACTCGATGAACCAAAGGATGAGAAGAAAGAGGGCGCACGCCGCCGCCAGCAGCAGCAGCGTCGTCGTCGGAGCGCAGCAGCAGGGGGCGGCGGAGTGAATGAGAGGAAGAGCAGCAGCAGCAAGAGGACGACGACGGGAGGCGGGGGGGAGGGAGGTGGTGGTGGAGCAGTCGGGAACGACTTTGGTTGACAGAACGTAGACATTCGGACATCGATTGACGGTGCAATGCCGCCATGTGTGACGCTTCGGGCGTATTTTTATAGTGGCTTCGCCCAGGCTGGATCTGCGAGCGAATAGGCCTTCGCAGATGGAAAGGTTGATCTTGGTCAGGGCCGCATGAGGGCCGCAGAACAACAATATAGGTTGGCAAACGGGGTGGGACGTTGACGAACGAGGAAGGCGACATCGGGCCTAGTCAAACGCTATTTTGGTAGTCACTGACGAACGCCGAAAGACAATGCAAGACCCGCACAAATGCCCTCTCAAGGCGGTAGCGCGGGTTCGAATCCCGTCGGGGCTACTCCAAGAAGATGCGTTTGACTAGGAGAAGCGCGTCGAGTCCAGGTCCATCTGGCTCGATTTCTGTGTTTCCGGGCGGCGCATGGAGGGCGCAGCTTGTGCGCCCCGACAGCGCCCAGACCCTTGTAAGCCACCCGATTGTCTAGCCCGAAAGCGCCCCCCACTAGGGGTTTTGCCGGGGCGCTCGTGGCGCCACCGCCCAGGCGGGGCGGTAGCGCCGATGGGCTGCGCAGATAGAACCAGGCCAGCACGAACGAGGCGGTGAGCAGGCTGACGTAGAACCCGAGAAACCCGATCGCCGGCTGTTGACGCGTTTGACTTTCCCCGCCCTGCACCTTCACCCGGCCACCTCGCCAAGGACGCCGCGGCTTCCCGCGCTCGCTCGGGCAACATCACGGTGGCCTTCACCGCCCTGTCCTACGCCGGCAGTCTGGTGATCACGGTGAGCGCGGACCCAGACACGTGCCATGATCTCGATCGCCTGCACCAGGAGTTGCAGCGTCAGGTGGATCTCGGCCTCGAGTCGCTGCTCAGCTGAGAGCCAGCGATCCTTTGGTCGCTATCGCGGCAAGAGCCGGCGACCAGTCACCCGGTCGCAGGCGATGCTCAGGAACAGCGGTCGGGGTCCTTCGGCCCACGGGTCTGGTGACCCGCCGAACCTGAGCGCTTGCAGCTGTGCGTCGCTGAGCATGGTGGCGGCTCCTGCGATGAGCACACTCCACCCGGCCTCGAGGAAGTCGTCCACATCATCGACTTGGAATGCGACCTTCTGGTCCATCGCGCTGCGCGCAACAACCCCGAAAGCGGCCGTGCGAACAATGACGTGGTCGTCGGCGAGAACGTAGTTCATCGGCAGAACGACTGGCCCGTCCTCACCCAGGAAGCCGATCCGGCCGACCTTCTTGGCGGCCAGAAGCTCCATGGATTCGGCCCGATCGAGCTCGACGATTTTGCCACCACCTGACATGGCCATCCAGAAGTAGTCATCAACAGCGGTCATCGTCAGCTCCATGTATCGGTGCCCACAACCCAGGCCGACAAACTCAAGGCCCTTGGGCTTCTCGTTTCATCATGGGCGCCACCGGCTGGGTGCCGTAGGGTCCCGGGACCTGTCGTCGAGGGGACCAAAGTCACCATCTCGCCCGGCGAACAGTGGGGTTCAGGTCTGCGCGAGGACGGTGTCGGTCATCTTCTGGCGGAACAGGTCTGGTTGTTCGAACAGGGGCCTCGCCCAATTGCTCAACACCCAGAGTGAGGAATTCCGTGCCCTGTGGCGCTAGCACCAGGTTGGCATCACGCCAAAGGAGATTAGCGATATCACCATCCCCACGTCGGCCTCTTGGAGTTCAACTGCCGAGTCCTCCTGGATCGCAAGGAGTCGCACGCCCTGCTGGTCTACACCGCCGTGCCAGGAAGTGAGAGCTACGAGAAGCTCCAGCTGTTGTCGGTGCTTGGCGGACTTTCGACCGTTGGTGCCGAAGGTGGATGAAGGCCAAGGGTCGGCGCTGCCAGGTAGGACCCCGAGCTGGCCGCCCATGCCCCCAGCTGCTGGGTATCCAGCCGCGGAACGGGTACTCCTCCGCGGCGGCCTGAAACGAAGCGAGCACCAGCACCACGACCAGAAGCACCACCCACTCGGCGGGTTGGACGCTCTGCGACGGGTCGAGCAGAACGGAGACCGACAGATAGATCAGCAGCAGCGGTGCTAGCACCGCAGCGCTGCGCAGCAACCACCACCAGCTGAGTCGGCCGACCACCGAGTGGACGAAGCCGGACGGACGCGATGCACGATCCAGGTGGACGATTGTCTGACCGGCGCGAGCCGGCACCTGGTCTCTCGGCGCTGGCACTGACACGATCAAGCCATGCGGGATCGAGACGACGTGATGACGGCGGCACCCCCGGACGGGCTCGTCGGCCGGGAGCGTGAGCTGGCGGTCCTGCAGGAAGCGCTTCGCACCGCGCGAACGGGACGCTCCGGCGTCACGCTAGTGGTCGGCGAACCCGGCATAGGCAAGACCCGTCTGCTCGACGAAGCCGCGACGATCGCCCGAGCCGCGGGGATGCGGGTGCTGAGGGGTGAGGCCGACCGGACCTGGCGCGATCCGATGGAGCTGTGGCGCGGAGTGCACCGCTCCCTCGGGATCGAGCCGATACGCGACCCGACCCTCCCGGCCGAGACGCGTCGTTGGGACCACCTCGAATTGTTGGCCGATGCACTCTCCGCCTGCGCCCCGGCGCTGGTTCTGCTCGAGGATCTGCACTGGTCCGACCCCACTGCCATCTGGGTGCTCCAGCACCTGCCGCGCACTGTGGACGACGCACCGATCGCGTTCGTGGCTAGCAGCCGCGATCACGAGCCCGACGCGGCCCGCCTGGACGACCTGCGTCGCTCCTCGCGGCTGATCTCTCTTGCCGGACTCGATGTCGACGCTGTACGGCAGCTCGTCGCAGCGGAGGCGCCCGGTTCGTCCGACCGCCAGATCGACGCTGACGACTTGCACGCCCGCACCGGCGGAAACCCGCTGTTCGTCCAAGAACTCGTCCGATCGCCCGGCGGGAGCGGCGTCGTCAGCGGGCTCCTGCACGGTTCGTTCGAGCGGTTCGACGACGCGACGCAGCACGGGCTGGCGATCGCCGCCACTGCTGGGCCGGACACCCCCCTCGAAACGATCGCGGCCGCGACCGACCGTTCCGGCGGGTCCCTGGTCGCACTCCTGAGCCCGGCCCTGCGCGACGGAGTGCTCGCAGACGTGTCCACGGGGGGCGTGCGCTTCCGCCACGCTCTGTTGGCCGAGGCCGCGGCGAATCTCGGGGAACCGCATCATCTCCATTCGCAGCTGGCGGCGGCCTGGGACGCCGTCGACGGCCTGGGCGCCCGAGCCTCGGCCGTTGGTCACCGGATGCGAGCAGCGACCTCCGCAGCCGAAACGGCCGAGGCCGTCGAGACGACCTGCGAGGTCGCGGCGGAGCTGGTCGTCGCGTACCAACAGGCCCGCGCTGCGGGACTCCTCGCCGACGCTCGGTCCGTCGCCGACGCCTCGCTGGTGCGGCCCGAACTGCGGGCGAGGGTGGCGCTGGACCTGGCCGACGTCTTGATCTGGCTGGGCGACCTCGAACGGGCGCTGTCGACGTACCAGGAGGCCGCCGAGCTGGCCCGTGCCTGCCCAGACCCCGTGCTCCGCGCCCGGGCCGAAATCGGCGCCAATCTGTACGCCTCCGCATTCGTGCCCGACCTGGCCCGGATGCGCCGGCTAGAAGACGCACTCGACGCGCTCCCCGCCGAGGAGTCGCATCTCCGGGCGACTCTGCTGAGCCGGCTCACCGTCGTCGGGCGAGCCGACGTCGACGCAACCGAACGCGTGCATCGGTGGGCGGACGAGGCGGTCGCGGTCGCCCGGTCGACGGGCGACCCGGTCCTCATCGCGCAGACCCTGCTCGACCAGCTGAAGGAACCGCCGAATCCGGCAGACATCGATGCCGATCTCGTCGCGGCCGACGAAGTCGTCCGTCTCGCCGAGCAGTCCGGCCGGCCGGACCTCGCCGCCAACGGGTACCAGCGTCGCGCTGGGTACCACCTCAACCGCGGTGACCTCGGCGCCGCCAGCCACGCGCTCGGCCGCGCCGAGGTGCTAGCCGCCCTGCTTCCCTCGCCCGTCTGGCGCCACACCACCCTCGTCCAACGGACGACGCTTCTCGCCCTGAGTGGCAGCCGCGCAACCGCCACCTCGTCGATGGAGGAGGCGGTGCGCGTCGGCACCGGCCGCATCGAGGCCGTGGTGGTGACGGGGTGCGAGGCGATCCACCGGGTGATGCTGGTCGACCTCTACGGGCATCGCGACGATCGGGCCGAGGAGCTCCACCGGATCACCTCGGAGATGATCGCGAACATCCCGTCGCCGGTCTTCCAGGTGCAACGGGGGTTCGGCGCCCAGCTGTTCGGCGACGACGCGAGCTTGCAGGACGTCCTGCACCGCTACGGACCGGAGCCGGACGTTCTGTTGCGGTCGATGACGGGCGACAACTTGTTGCGTGTCTTCGCGGACACGGTCGCCCGCGCCGATGCCACCCCCTACGCGGCCGCCTGCTATCGAGCGCTGCTGCCCTACGCCGGACTGCTCAACGTCGGTGGGGGCCACAGTGCCGGTCTGCCCGTCGACGACGTCCTCGGTCGCCTCGCCGCCCTCGACGGCGACCTGGCGTCAGCCGTACGGCATCTGCGCGAGGCCGTGGCTCTGGCCCGTTCGATGCCGTCGCCGTCGCTATTGGTCCACTGCCTCGACCACTTGGCCGACGCCGTCGAACGCGCCGTCGAACGCGCCCTCGAGAGCCCCGGCGTGAGCGCGGACGAGCCGGAGAGCCTGCGTTCCGAGGCCCGGGCGTTGGCGGCGACCTGCGGCGTCCTGCGACCGGGGCGGGAACTGCCACCGCCGACCGCGGATCCCGCAGCGTCGGTCACGGCGTCGATGCGCCGCGACGGTCCCACCTGGGCATTCGACACACCGCTCGGCCAGGCCCGGTTGCCCGACAGCAACGGCCTGGGCCAGCTCGCCCGACTGCTGGCCGCACCAGGGGTCGAGGTGACGGTTCTCGAGCTCGCCGGCCAGACCCAGGCGCCGATCTCGGCCGATCTCGGTCCGGGCCTCGACGCCCGGGCGAAACGCGAGTACCGACGCCGCCTGCTCGAGCTCCAGGCCGAGATCGACCACGCCGAGAGGACAGGAGACCCGGTCCGCAGCGAGCGGGCTCACGTCGAGATGGATGCGCTGCTGCGGGAGCTGAGGCGGGCGATCGGCCTGGGCGGTCGCGACCGCCCCACCGGGTCCGACGCCGAACGGGCCCGCATCAACGTGGTGCGTAGCCTCCGACGAGCGATCGCGGCCGTTGCCGTTCAGGCGCCGCTGCTCGGCGCGCACCTGGACGAGTCGATTCGGACCGGCGGGCACTGCATCTACCTGCCGGATCCGTCAGCCGCGCTGTCGTGGCGGGTGGTGGCTACCGCCGACGAGCCGCCTTCCTGAGCGGTTCTTCGCGGAGCGGAACGAATCGTTCCATGCCAGGGAACGCCTCGTGGGTGTGGGGACCGCGACGGATCGGAGCTCGGCGAGCGTGCCGTGCGGGATCAGCCACGTCGCCGTGGTGACGGGCGATCTGGACGGATACCGCGCGTTCTACGAGGACGTCATCGGTCTCGAGACGACGCTGGTCTTCGGCGCCGGGCCCGGCCACGGGCGCCAGGCGGTGCTCGCCGCCGGAGAGGTCATGCTGCAGGTCTTCGAGGTGCCCGGGTACGACCCCACAGCCGGCGGCCTGGGAACGACGATGTTCGAACGGGGACGACTCGACCACCTCGGTTTCACCGTCGCGGACGTGGCGGCGCTGGGCACCCTGCGCGACCGGTTGGTCGCCGTCGACGCCTCGAGCGGTGCCATCCGCCGGGTTGGGCCGATGCTCTCGGTCCGGTTCCACGACCCCGACGACTCCGAGGGCGAGATCAACTGCCTCGATCCGACCTACGACCCGGCGACGTTGCGCGACGAGGACGACATCGTGAATCCGTTGTGGTTCGCCCGGATGGCATCCATGCTGCACGCCGACCCCGCGGCCTACACCGACTCGGAGGCGGATCCCAGCGACCTTCAGAACCGAGCGGACCGACCTAGCGAGAAGGACAGATGATGCGACCCACCCACGAGCGCGTATCCGCCGGCCACCCGATCGCGAGAGGTCGCCGAGCTCGTGCTGTCGGTCGACGAACGGCGGTCCTGGCCACGGCGACGGTCCTGCTGCTGATCGCGGCAGCCTGTGGCGGCGGGCCGGCCGCGCCTCCGGCGCCGTCGTCGTCGTCCGCCGGTCCGACGGCGCCGGCATCGGGCCTGAAGACGATCGACAAGGCAGCATTGCAGGCCGTGGTGGACGAGACGGCCGAGCAGCTGATGGTGCCGGGCTACCTGGTCCTGCTGCGTGCGCCCCAAGGCGAGTTCGTGGCTGCCTCCGGAACGACGAAGCTCGGCACCGACAGCCTTCCGACCGCCGACACCCACTTCCGGATCGCGTCCATCACCAAGACGATGACGTCAGCAGCAACCCTGCTGCTGGCTCAAGAGGGCAAGCTCAGCCTCGACGACCCGGTGACGAAATACATCCCGGACGTCCCCAACGGCGACAACATCACGATCGCCCAGCTGCTGGAGATGCGCAGCGGGCTGTATAGCTTCACCGATTCAACCGCGATCACCACGAGTCTCGACGACGACCCGACCAAGGTCTGGAAGCCCCAGCAGCTGCTGGACATCGCGTTCGCCCAGCCGCCCAACTTCGCGCCCGGCGCCGAGTACGAGTACAGCAACACCAACTACGTGCTGCTCGGCCTCATCGTCGAGAAGCTGGACGGGCAACCGATCGCCACGGTCTTCGAGGAGCGGTTCTTCAAACCCCTCGGTATGAAGGACACGATGTTTCCCGCCGTCACGTCCGACGCCATCCCCGAGCCGTTCTCCCACGGGTACCTGTACGGCGGCTCCTCCACCATGATGTACGGGACTCCGCCGTACACCCCCGCCATGGAAGCCGAAGCTCGCGCCGGGACGCTGAAGCCGAAGGACTACACCGACGTCAACCACTCCTTCGCCTTCGCCGCCGGAGCAGTCATCTCCACCGCCGCGGACCTCGCGACCTGGATGAAGGCCCTTTCCGGCGGCAAGGTGTTCAACGCCGAGTACCAGCGCATCTGGCAGGACAGCGCCAAGATCATCAACCCCGCGAACTCCTACAACTGGTACGGGTACGGCATCGACCAGCTTCGGTGGGGTCAGCACGTCCTCGACCTCCATGGCGGCCAGACCCCCGGGTACAACTCCGAGGCTCTCCATGACCCGGCCACCGACATGACCCTCGTCATCTGGGGCAACCTGACCATGTCGCTCGACAACAAGTACACGGCCGCGTCTCTCATGCTGAAGGTGCTGGACCAGATCTACGTGGAGACACCGCTGCCCTCCAAGCCGTCGACGACCGTCAGTCCAACCGGCAACTCCGGCCGGTGACCGCACCGCTCCTAGGGGTTGCGGGCTCCGTAGTCACGGCTGTGACGTCTCCACCCACCAGTCCACCAGCGGCCGCAACGCTCGGACCAGGCTCTCGCCGCTCCGGGTGGGTGCGTACGTGATCTGGACCGGCATGGTCGGGACGACGGTGCGCACGGCCAACCCGCGGTGCTCCAACTCGCGCAGCCGCTCGGTGAGAGCTCGGTCGGAGATGCCGACGGCGAACCGCCGATACTCGCTGAACCGCCTGGCCCCCACAAAGCCGGCGATCAGCACGACGCCGACCCAACGACGCCCGACGAACTCGATGGCGTCCTGAGACTTCCGGCAGACTTCGACGTCGCCGTGGAGGGCCAGAAGTTCGTGGATCCTTGGTCTCTTACCCAGAGTAAGCGACTAATCTCGTCTGGGCAGCCGGTCGTCATCGGCGGAGGCTGGTCTCATGGCCAATCCGCGCTGCGCCGCACCTGACGGCAGCCGTTACCCGGCTGGAGGACGACCACCTGATCGTCGCTGGTCTGCTCGACCGGATCGGCGGGTTCGCCAACGATCTGGCGACTCGGCAATCGCGGCTGGAGCTCGCCGATGCGCTCGACGAGCTCGGGACCAACCTGCTCGAGCACCTGCAATTCGAGAGGCGGTGCTGCAACCGGTGCTCGATTCCTGGAGCGCATCGGCTGACCGGATGCCGATCGATATTTGCGACGAGCTTGCCCGCCGGGCCGGTTGATCGTTCCCGGCGCAACGCATTCCCCCCACCCACAATCTCACTCCACAAGAGATTGTGATGCCGGCCTTCTCTTCGCCACCACCCCACCGCCGGCCACACAATGCCCGCCTTGCCGATCGCTCGCGCGCTGATCGAGCGCGGGCACTCCGTCCGCCGGTACGCCGGAGCCGCCTTCGCCGACCGGACCACCGACATCGGCGAGGCATACCGACCGATGAGCTCGTACGACTACAGCCAGAACCGGGCTGGACGACTACTTCCCCGAACCCGCCCGCAAGCGCGGCCTGGCCAAGATCCGGTTCGACATCGTCACCGGCTTCGGCGGCGCCGTCCCGCACCACCTGACCCGGCCGCTGACCGACGCGATCAACGGCGTTCGGGCGCAGCACAGACTTACGGAGAGGCACGACATCTGCCTGGCCTCACCCGGCCCATTCCAGCTCTTTCTCCACCTCAGCACCACCCCGCGTCCGACTACCCACGCACCGATCTGCCGTCCCACCCTGCACTTCGTCGGGCCGCAGCGACCGCTGGTCGACTCGGCCTGGCGGTCACCTGCCTGGTGGCCGGAGCTGACTGGTGGCCATTCGGTGATCCTGGTCAACCGGGGAACCATCGCGGTCGACGTCGACCAGCTGATCCGACCGGCACTGGCGGGGTTGGTCGACGAGGACGTACTGGTCGTTGCGGTCACCGGTGGGCCCGATCCGGCGTTGATCGGCCCCTTGACCTCCATTGCCCACGTCGAACGCTTCATCCCGTTCGAGGTACTGCTCCCGTACGTCGCGGTCTTCGTGACCAAGGCGGACTTCGGCTGGGCAGCTGCGTGCCGGCGTCCACCGGCTGTTGGCCGAACACCAGTTCCGCGAAGCCGCGGCCAGGGTGCAGCGCGAGATGGCGGTGGACGTCGGCGAAGCCCCTCTAGGGGCGATCCCCTAATCCATGTGCAGGATCAATCCGAGGTACGTCCCCGGAATCACTACGGTGCCGCAGGACAAACACCGCTCGGCGACGACGCGATGATAGAACAACCCAGATCCGAGACCGTCGCCCGTCAAGTCGCCGAGGGCAACATCCCATCCGTCGCCGGAAGAGAACTTGGCACCGCGCCGATGAGAATTGGCGCGGACAAAAGTCTGAGTGCGGTCCGGCGAAAACGCGCTGTGCGCATCAAGGGAGAGCAACGAGATGAGACCACTTCGATACTCAATCAACGTCACACTCGACGGCTGCTGCCATCACGAGGCAGGGCTCCCCCCCGACGAGGAGTCGATGCGCTATTGGACCGCTGAGATGGAACGAGCCGATGCCCTGCTATTCGGCCGGGTGACCTACGAGATGATGGAGTCGGCGTGGCGGCAGCCGGCCACGGGCACGTGGCCTGACTGGATGGATGAGTGGGAGATCCCGTTTGCCGAGGCCATCGACCGGACGAAGAAGCACGTCGTGTCGAGCACGCTGAGCGGGGTCGATTGGAATGCCGAGCTGGTGCGAGGCGACTTGGGACAAGCGGTTCAGCGGCTCAAGCAGGAGCCAGGCGAGGGCCTGTTCGTGGGTGGCGTGACGCTCCCCCTGGCGTTGGCAGATCTGGGACTGATCGACGAGTACGTGTTCCTTGTCCAGCCGGTCCTTGCCGGACACGGGCCGACGTTGCTCGCCGGTCTGCGCGAGCGCATCCAGCTCGAGCTCGTGGATCGCCATGAGTTCCGGTCGGGGGCGGTCGCCCTGCGATACCGTCCCACGCGAGTAACGGCATTGACGTGATTTGTCCTGACACGTTGGCCGCTGCCTCGCGACGGAACGACGGTTCTCGCGCCTGATGCGAGGGTTCGGACCCCCCCAACGTGCGACAGAACGGCGCAATCTGCATCTCCGAGGTGCCAGTAGATGACGGTTCGGGCGTGGAGTCGAGCTACTCAGCATCCGCACGCTGCGTGACGAGAGAGCCATGTCCGGGCATTTTCGATCGGCCGCCGGCGGGCAGATGCACCCTGAGGGCGGCCCGAATGCATCGGATCTGCGCTGGTTTGTAGCTGGCGTACTCGGCGCTGGCAATTTTGGCGTGGCGGGCGGCGGTGCCGCCTTGGGCGCCGAGTCCGTCGGCGAGGACTGCTGCGGGTGCTGCTGGACCATCTGTCGCCATGCGGTGTTGCGGGCTGCTCGGGCCGGGCAGACCGATCTCTTTAAGCAGGGTGGAGGCACTGAACACGTGGATTGGCTTGCCGGACTGCGGGCCGGGGAGCAGCCAGCGCTGTTCGGGATGCCCGGCTTCGCTCCGGTGCTCGTTGATCTGCGTCAGGTGATCTTTGACGACTGCGGCGACCTCGGGTGGGAGCTTGAGGGCGTGACTGCCGAGGCGAAGGCTGGTCTGGCCGTCACTGATGGTCACGCTGTCGCGGGGAGGCGGACGACCCTGGAGAGCGGCTGCCCGAACATCAGCACCAGCAGCGGGATCAGGTCGGTGGTCTTCCACAGGTCGTGGGCGGTCATCAGCTGCCGCAGGACCACCGGAAGTTGATCTTGCGGACCATCACGCCTCGTCATGATCAGTACGGGCGCGCGCGTCGGAGATTGTCTTGTCCAGCATCGTTCGCAGGGTCTGGGACCGGTCGTTGGCCGACACCGACGTGTAGAGGCCCTCGTCGAGGCGTAGGAGTGTCCGACCTGCTGCTGGACGAACAGCGGGTCGTAGCCGACCTCGATCAGATGCGTGACGTAGGAAGTGTCGCAGTGAGTGCAGGCTCAGCTCGACCGGCAGGGCGAGCTCATCGCGGTAGCGGCCGAACCGGGCGCTCGGCGCGGGCCTCGCTGAGGCGGCTGGACCGTTCGGTGGGCCACAGTCAGCCGGTGTGGCGGGCGTGGTTGAACAGGTCGCGGTACTCGGTGACCCACTGCTGCCACACCCTCACCGACCAGGGAAGAACTGTCAGCACACTCCGGCGGCGCGGTGTTCCGCCACGCGCCGCCTTACCCCAGCGGATGCTGAGGACGCCGTAGGTGCGGAACTCCGGCGCCTTCGGTTGCTACCGATGTCGGCCAGTTCGAGCAGCACCAGCTCGCGACGCCGCATGCCCCAGGCGTAGGCGACCTTCATCGCTGCCGAGTCCCGCATCGCCGCCAGCCACCCCTTCCGGCCGCCGGTCCGCGCGGCCGCGACCTGCTCATCAGGATGGTCGAGCAGTCGCTGCAGCTCCATCCTAGGTCAGCGCCCGCTGACAGCCTGACGTGCTCGCTGGGAACGTGGCGCTGTCGAGGACGGCGCCGGTCCGGCAGTGCACAACGCAATAGGTGTGGGTGCGGGCGTGGGTGTCGACTCCTACGACGTGGTCGAAAATGTCGGCAACGATGGCCATCTCGGGCGGGTCCTCCTCGTTGTGACGTGACCCCTTCTGGCTGATCCGGGTTGGGTGAGAGTCTTGCCGCCCACGTGTTGGGCAGGAAGGCTTGATCACGATGACGACGAGGAAACGGCACACACCCGAGCAGGTGGTGCGCAAGCTCACCCGGGCCGATCGGCTGCTGGGCGAGGGCAAGGACGTTGCCGACGTCTGCGGCGAGCTGGGGGTGGCGGAGCAGACCTACTACCGGTGGCGGAATCAGTTCGGCGGGTTGAAGGCCGAGGACGCCAAGAAGTTGAAGGACCTGGAGCGGGAGAATGCCACGCTGAAGCGACTGCTCGCCGACGCGGAGTTGGAGAAGGCGGCGTTGAAGGAGATCGCTTCGGACGCTCCTATAGATCATCAAGTGCCAAGTGCGGCGTAGTCGGCGCGGAGTGCGGCGAAGACTTCGCGGGCGAGGTAGCGCTTCTGGCAGCGGATGATCTCGGGCATGGACAGGCCTTGGCCGGTGCGGCGGATGGCGTAGTCGCGGCTTCGTTGGTCGTAGCGAAGCCGAACGGCAGCGGCGATGTGGAGGGCCCGGTTGCCCGAGCGGTCTCCGCCGCGGTGCAGCCGGTGCCGGTTCGTCTTGCCGGAGGAGGCGGGGATGGGCGCGACACCGCACAGGTGGGCGAACGCGGCTTCGGAGCGGAGCCGGTCGGGGTTGTCGCCGATCGTGACAAGCAGCGCGGCAACGGTGTCGGGTCCGAGCCCGAACACGGCGCTGGTGGCTGGCGCGATCTCGGTGGTGAGGGCGTCGAGCTGCCCCTTCAGCGTGCGGGCCTCCTGGTCGAGAGCACGTGCCCGCGCAGCGACAGAGCGCAGCGATGCTTTGGCGGCCTGGACGGGGTCGGCGAGGTCGGTGAGGTCGGGCGCAGGCGCAGGCAGGTGTCGATGAGCTTGGCGGTAGACAGTAGGCGCAGCTGGCTGCGCAGCGGTTCGGGCGCCGTCACCAGCAGCCCGATCAGGGTGTTCGCCGCGGCCGTCTTCGCTTTGACGGCGCCGGTTCGGGCGACTCTGAGCATCCGAATCGCCTCGATCGCTCCGGTGGCCAGCTTGGGTGCGCCGCTGGCGTTCCCGGCGAGAACCGAGCGTGCGGCTGCCTCGGCGTCGATCGGGTCGCTCTTGCCGCGCTGGCGCCGCAGCCGCCGGTCCGGGCGGGGGACCTCGAGCACCTCCACATCTTGTTCGTGTAGGTAGCGGGCAAGTCCGGCCCCGTAGGCGCCGCTGCCCTCGACACCGACCCGGCTGAGCCGGCCCTGGCGCCGCATCCAGCTGAGTGTGGTTCCCCCGAGTTCGTGGAGGGTTCCTTATGCTGCCTCTCGGTTGAGGGCAGAGTTTTCGTATTTGATCGGTGACTGTCCGCCGGCGGCGCTGTGGCGGTGCTGCTGGTTGTAGAAGCCGTAGCACCAGTCGATCACGACGGCTTGGGCCTGACGAGTGTGCTTGAAGTCATGTCGGGACAGGACCTCCCATTCCAGGCTGGAGAAGAACGCCTCGGCGGCGGTGTTGTCGAAGCACGACCCAACCCGGCCCATCGACTGGCTGATCTTGAGCCGGCGGCAGAGCGTGGTGAAGGTCGGCGGTGTAGGTCCTGGCGCGGTCGGTGTGGAAGATGACACCGCGGATCTGCTCGGCGCCTCCCCGGGCCGCGACGGCCATCGTGATTGCCTGGCGGGCCAGGTCAACGTCGGGGTGCAGCCCGGTGGCTGCGCCGAGCAGCCGCCGGGAGTAGAGGTCGATCACCGTCGCCAGGTACAGCTTCCGGCCGCGGTGGGAATCTCGGTCATGTCGCCCACCCAGCGGGTGTTCGGCGCGGTCGCGGTGAAGTCCCTTGTTCGTCTCGTTGACGATCCGGACCGCTCCCTCACGGAACTCCCGGTCGTACTTGTTGCGCTTCTCTGGCATCGCTACTCCTTATCGCTGATGCCTCCACGAGCTTGGGGGAACCTCAGATGCGCCAAGTTGGCGGCAAAGGTCGTCGGCATCGTGATGGGACGTGACGTGACGCTCGTGATCTTGCCGTCCTTGAAGGTGAACCGGTCCAAGCCCGCATCGTTCGCTGAGCTGGCGGAGTAGGCCCAAGATCCAAAGTGAGAGGCCGTTAAGTGGTGGGTTTCGGGTAGCCGGTGAGCCTGTCAGGGAGTCATCGCTATCGCCGGAATGATCCGGGAGCCGGTGCGTCTGGTGATGCAGGAGCTGATCGAGACCGAGGCGACCGAGCGGGTCGGCGCCGGCCGTTATGAGCGCACCGAGTCCCGGCTGACCGATCGCAGATGGGTCGCGGCCGCGCGGCTGTTAGCCACCCAGTCCGGGGACCTGTCGCTGCGGACCTTTGTGAGGAAGCCTGCCGGGCAGGGCAACATTCCCGGGAGAAGCGGCGTTCATGCTTTGAAGCGAGAGACCCTACGGCTGTAGAGGTTGGGCGACCTGCGGACGGACGCCCAACCTGTCGGCAGCCAACCTACGGTCCGGTGGGCTCCTCGATTCGGTAGTACTGCATCATGTCCTTCTCCTCGTGCTCGAGGATGTGGCAGTGCCAGACGTAGTCGTTCTCGGGCGGCGTCGCGTTGTAATTGGGCACGTAGACCGAACGGGCCGCAATCGGCGTGGATGCCGCGCCGCTTCCGAACGGTACTGCGATCCTGGTCACCATGCCCGGGGGCACGACGACGGTGTCCTTCCAGCCCATCTCGTTCGCTGTCGGGAGCTGCGGCGCGCCGATGAGTTGCGCGGCCGCCGGGGCCGGTGCCGGGTATGTCCCCTTCCCGACCTCGTCCTCGGTGAGCATGCCGTCCTTGTTCAGGTCGTAGCCGGAGGCGGCGAGGTAGGCGACGGTGTCGACCAGTTGCCGGTTCAGTACCTGGAACTGAACGAGGTGCAGGTGGATCGGGTGAGAGTCCACGGTGGTGTTGACGAACTCCCACACCTCGAGGGTGTCCTTTCTGACCGGGTCGCCCTGGTAGTCGGAGGTGCCGTGGAACTTGCGGTTGTTCAGCAGCGCCATGACTGGACCGCCCTGCCCCATAATCTCCACAAGACTGTGGGTGCGGACCTTGACCCCGTTCCCCGGGTTGAGCCGGGTGATCGGGATTATCGGACGCAGGTTCATTCCCGCGATCGGGGCCACAGGCGCCCAGCCCGTCGTGCCGGTGACACGGAACTGCACCAGCTGCTGGATCGGCACCCCGCCCTTGTGTGCGTTCTTGGGTCCGTTGGGGAAGGGGGTCGGCGCGTTGTTGCCCATCTCCACGAGCTCGCCGGTATTCAGCCCGCGGAAGTCCACCAGCAGGTCGGCGCGCTCACCCGGTCCGAGCACCAGCTGCGTGAGCGGGACCGGCTGGTTGAGCAGCCCGCCGTCGCTGCCGATCTGGAAGAACGGGAGGACGGCGCCGGTGGACTTGACCTTGAGGCTCATGCGGTAGAACCGCGCCTGGGAGCCGTTGTATGCGCGGAACCGGTAGACGCCCTTGTCCACCGATAGGAACGGGAACGCGATGCCGTTGATGACCGGGGTGTCGCCGAAGAACTCCGGCATCCAGGTGCCGTTGTCGTACACCTGCTGGCCGTCGGCGCCGATGATCTTGTCCTGGATGATCAGCGGGACCTCATGCTTTCCAGCGGGGAACGCACCGTCGGGGGCGCCGGTGTCGATTCCTGTTTCGGTGGTGTCGCGGATCAGGTAGCCACCGGCCAGGCCGGCGTACACGTTGACCCTGGTGATACCGATCGCGTGGTCGTGGTACCAGATCCCGGCCGCGTCTTGGGTGTTGTCGTAGACGTAAGTGTGCTGGTCGGTGAACACGTCTTCGGGTCCGCCGTCGTGGGCGGGGCGGGTGTTGCCGCCGTGCAGGTGTGTGGCAGTCCGAGGCTTGTCGTTGTCGGTCTCTTCGGCACCGTGCAGTGTCGTGTCGATGGGGAGGGGGTGGTCGGTGATCGAGTTCACCATCTTCACGATGAGTTGTGTGTCGGTCGTGGCAATGATCGTGGGGCCGAGGTAGCCGGCCGCGTTGGGGGTTCCCGGGTCGACCACGGTGCCGACATCGCATTGGTAGGCGAGCGTCGCCGATGCTGCCAGACCACTGTGAAACTTGTGGGTGGTGTTGACCATCGACATCTCAATCGTGTTGTTCGCACCGCTCATGACGACGGGTGGGATGGCAAGTGGGTCAACCCACTTCTTGATCAGTGGAGGAGCCGTCCACGCGGCCGGTGCCCGGCCGGACACAAGCAGGAGGGCCGCAGTGGCGGCCGAAGTCTGCACAAGCTGTCGTCGAGTGAGAGTCATCGGATCCCCCGTTGGAACGTAATTGGATCGGTCGAGTAGCCGCGTTGCGTTCCATCCTGCAGCCGGGGTCCGCTGCCCGGACAGGGCCCTTTGACCTAGCCACCGCCGCCAAACGGTCCGTCGCATGTTCGGTGTGAAGGCTGCAAAGAGAGCGCACCCAGGTGAGCGTGACCCCGCACAGTTAGCTGGGTGGTGGGAGTATCAGGCGTTCCGAGCCGGCGGTGCTGACCGCTTCACGTGACCCCTGCTGGTTGGTCCGGGTTGGGTGAGAGTCTTGCCGCCCACGTGTTGGGCAGGAAGGCTTGATCACGATGACGACGAGGAAACGGCACACACCCGAGCAGGTGGTGCGCAAGTTCACCCAGGCCGATCGGCTGCTGGGCGAGGGCAAGGACGTTGCCGACGTCTGCCGCGAGCTGGGCGTGGCGGAGCAGACCTACTACCGGTGGCGGAATCAGTTCGGCGGATTGAAGGCCGACGACGCCAAGAAACTGAAGGACCTGGAGCGGGAGAACGCCACGCTGAAGCGACTGCTCGCCGACGCGGAGCTGGAGAAGGCGGCGTTGAAGGAGATCGCTCAAGCCAGACCTGCTGGGAGAACGTGGCGCGGAACATTGGCCCTCCGTGGGTGCCGGTGAAGACGCGGGCGTCTCCTTCCGGGGCGACGAACGCGCGCAGGTCTTCCTCGATCTGTCGCATTTCGGCCCTCGCAACAGGAACCGTGGGCTTCGAGCGTCGGGTCTTGGGCTCGTTGCCGAGGGTGATTTTGCCACTGATCTCGACGGCGGTCGACGTCGTCAAGGACACCCTCAAGCAACTTCCCGGTCATCAATCAGGGACCCGGGCGGGTCGGGAGGTGCTGGTTCGGGTCGACGGCGCCGGCTCCACCCTCGCTTTCCTCGACTGGATGAGCGGGCAGCGGATGTCGTACTCGGTCGGGTCTGGGCTGCTCGACCACTCACCCGATGTGCTGCAACGCTTCCCTGAGAACGTGTGGACGCCGGCCTATGACGCCCATGACCAGGTTCGAGACGGCGCCTGGGTTGCGGAACTGACCGATCTGCTCGACCTGACCGACTGGCCGAAAGGGATGCGGGTGATCGCCCGCACAGAACGACCCCACCCCGGCGCGCAACTGCGGCTCACTGACACCGACGGACTCCGGGTGACCGCGTTCGCCACCAACACCGCTCGCGGGCAGCTGCCGGGCCCTGGAGCTGTGGCACCGCCGCCGGGCCCGCGCCGAAGATCGGATCCGGGTCTGCAGGGACACTGGTCTAACCAACCTGCCGCTGCACGACTTCACTCAGAACCAGATCTGGTGCGCCATCATCATGCTGGCCGTCGAGCTCACCGCCTGGAAGCAGATGCTCGCCCTGCACGGCCAGACGCCCGCCGGTGGGAGCCGGAACGGCTCCGGCTGCGACTCTTCACCGTCCCGGCCGCCCCTCACTGGACAATCAGATCAAAGCGGCCCTCCGGAGCCGCGACCATGATCAACAATCCAGTCGCGAAAGATTCGGGCTAGTAGAGAAGCGGCCCACACACATGCCACTCGAATTCGGGACCATGATATTGGTGGTGTAGGTGCGCGACATACCAAAACACCAGGTCCTGTCCGTCGATGTTCTCGTTACTGATATGCGTGGAGATTTGAGCCGCGTAGGCCGTCACCAGTCGTCCTTTCAAATCTTCCGCTCCATGGTAGGCAACGACGTACATGTCAGCGGGTTCGAAAGCGTCCGACGGTCTGTCGTGCGGTCCACGTTCAATGAGGTACCCGCGGTTGGTGGCCGGGTCCATAGCCCGAGGCCCTCGGCGGTGCAGACGGCCGCTTCGTGCCCGTGGGCCAGCAGACCGCTGGCCGGCGCGACGTACGGAACCACGTCACCCTGCGTCCCGAAGGTCAGGATCAGAACGCGGATCGCAACTTCGCGTCCGTGACAACCAGATCCCGAGTCAGCGCCGTGCAAGTACCCGCGAGGTCCGTCGGCACCTCGGTATCCCGGATCACCACTGATGCCGCCGGAACATGCAGTAGACGCCCTGCTTGTCGGCGCCGTGCCTGAACTGGCGGAACTCGCTGAGGAACTCCAGCCGCCACCCAACACCTTCGATGGCCTCGATCTGCTCAGCGACACCCGGCACGGCGGAGGACTCCTCGCTCAAGACCCACGGCACCAAGATCCGCGCCACAAAGACGGTCGCACCGCTTCGGTGAGCGTTATCGGCCTCCATGAAGATGTCGTGTTGCCCGTCACTTCGAACAATGCCCATCCTCGACCCCTCCTTCTTGTTCGGCCCAGAGCCGTCGATTCCGATGAGATGTCAGCCGGCGAGAACGAAGTACCGCAGCCAGAGATAGGGCGCCGCCAGCAGGATCGTCACCAGGGGGACGACTGCGCCCTTGCGGGTGAATTCCCAGAACGAGATCGGCGATCCGTACCGAGCGGCGATCCCCAGGACAACGACGTTGGCGCTGGCGCCGATCGCGGTCAGGTTGCCGCCAAAGTCAGCGCCGATCGCCAGCGACCACCACAGCGCCTCGGCCTGGGTCGGGTCGGTGACGCCCTGGGTCAGCTGCAGCACGACGGGGCTCATGGCAGCCGTGTGGGGATGTTGTCCACGATGCCGCTGAGCAATGCCGACACGCCCAGGATCAGCATGGAAGCGATTAGGACGCCACCGCCGGTGGCCGCTACAGCGGCCTGGGCGACTTGACCGATAACACTGGTCTTGACGAGCGCGCCGACCATGATGAACAGGCCGGCGAAGAACATCAAGGTCTCCCACTCCACGCCCGGCATCACGTCGCCGGCCTTGCGGCGTGACGCCAGCAGCAGCACACCGGCCCCGAGCAGGGCCACGCCCGACGGCTCGACGTGGAAGGCGGTATGGCCGATGAAGCCGGTGAACACCGCCGCGAGTACGACACCGCAGGTCAGCAGCAGCCGGCGGTCCTTGATGGCCTCGCGCTCGTCCAGGCCCATCACGTCGGCCGCCCGTTCCGGGTCTACCCGGAACGAGCCCCGAAACAGCAGCGGCAGCATCACGCACAGGGCAGTCAGGGCCAGCGCCGCCATCGGTGCCAGGTGCATGAAAAAGTCGTTGAAGGTCAGCCCTGACCGGCTCGCGATGATGATGTCAGGCGGGTCACCGATCAGGGTCGCCGCGCCGCCGATGTTCGACGCGAGCACCTCGGCGATCAGGAACGGGGCCGGTGAGATGTCCAGCCGCTCGCACACCAGCAGGGTCACCGGCACGATCAGCAGCACGGTGGTGACGTTGTCCAGGAACGCCGACGCCACGGCAGTGATCAGCACCAGTAGCAGCATCACCCGGAACGGCGAGCCCCTGGCCCGCTTGGCGGCCCAGATCGCGACGAAATCATCACCCGGTCCGTCGCAGCACCGAGACGATGAACATCATCCCGAGCAGCAGAAAGATGACGTCCCAATCGACGCCCGTCTCCGCCGAGAAGAACGCGTCATCCGCTGATGCGATACCGAGGGCCAGGATGATCCCCGCGCCGGCCAGCGCCGTCGTCACCTTTGGGATGCGCTCGCTGGCGATCAGGACGTACGCGGTGACGAACACCGCTACGGCGATCATGGCGGTCACCGGACCGCCGCGGACGCGCGGGTGAACCCGCTCAGCGACGGGGTAGTGCCAGCTCCAGGAGCCGTGATGCGCTGATCACGCCGATCAGCTGGCCGTCCCGCAGCACCGCCGCTAGCGGGCAGCGCAGACGAGCCATGATGGCCGCCACCTCCACGATGGTGTCGTCGTGGTTGACCGCCGGCAGCTCGGGCCGGTCCTTCGGCAGCAGGTCGCGGACCCGCTTGCTGCCGAGCTCGTCGCCAGCATGGTCGGCCACCGACTCGTTCATCACCCGGGCCAGCGTCGGGTCGTCCTGGACGTAGCCAGGCGCCAGGAACCGCACGACCTGCGAGGCCGGCAGGATGGCGTGCGGTGCGCCGTCGCGCTCGACCACCAGCAGCGCGGGCAGCCGTTGTTCGGCGAGGAGCCGGGCCGCTTCCAAGGCGTTGAAGTCCAGATCGACGACCGGCGACGGCTTGGCCATCTGCTCGGCGTTGACAGCCTGAGCGTACGCCGGGACAGCTCCGCAGGACCCAGGCCGGATCTGACACCACCGGTCAGCCTCTCGTCGTCGGGGCTGCATCCGGCGGTCGCCGACTGCAGCTGCCGACCAGACTTCCCGGCACACCACGTACATCGCAGAGCCTAGCTCTCGGGCTCAGTGTCCCTTCCGCCGACTCAGCCACGCAGGTCCCGGCGAGCGAAGCCGATCAGTCCTAGGACGATCAGCAGGGCGGCGACCGAGAGCATGCCGGCTTGAGCGGCCCAGTTCGGCTCTTCGGCTGGTACCGACGCCAGGTGGGTGAAAGGGGACAGCCAGCGCACCCATTCGGGCCAGTTGAGGGTGTCGGCCAGCACCCAGATGATGAAACCGCCCACCACGGGCAGAGCACCGATCAAGCTGACGGCCCGCGGCGCCCAGCCCAGGGCAAACACGGCCGCAGCTAGGGACAGCCACGCCACGACCACAACGTTGAGCGCTCCGGCGACCGCCTCGCCGTAGCCAAGGCCCGCCCCGACGATGCGGACTCCGACCCAGGCGAGTGAGCCGGTCAACACCGCCACGAGCACCGTCGCCGATCCGATCACAGCCGCGTGCCGCCCGGCCCACGCGATCCGGCCGACCGGGCGGCTGAGCAGCAAGGCTGTCCGCCCGACCGCTTCATCATGGGCCTGGTCGGCCACCCGGAACGTCGCGAACAGTCCGAGCGGCACGGGAAGCAGCAACAGCAAGGACGCGATGTATCCCTGCACGGTCGCCAGGTCGGCAAAGCCGGCCGCCGCCGCCAGCTCGGCAAACCGGGGGTTGGCCTCGAGGAAGTCGGTCAGCGAGCTGGCCAGTAGCCCGATCAGCAGAAAGTACGCGGCCAGTGCCAGCGACCAGCCGACGAGTGCCGGCAGCGTCCGGCGGACAGCGAATCCCCAGACGTTGGACAGGAGGCGAATCCGCGGCCGCCGAGCATCCCCGGCGCCGAGCAGGCCAGACCCGACGTCGCGCCGACCGGCCATGAACCAGGCCGCACCACCGACCGCCACGACACTCAGTGCCAGGACTCCGAGCGGTGCCCAGCTGTCGTCCGCGTAGGGGGCGCTAAGGGAAAGCAGTCCGAACGGCGTCAGCCAGGACGCCCACCCCAGCGATTCGATCCCGTCCGCCACCATCCGGACGAGCAACCCGACGAGGAGTAGTCCCGCGGCCAGCCCCGTCGCAGACCGTCGGTCGCCGAGCAGCTGGCCGCTGGCGGCGCCGACCACGGCGAACAACAGACCGGTGAGCGCGGCGCCCGTGGCGTACGTGGCGGCCCCGCCGCCTCCCGCGCCCGAGGCCACCATCGCCAGTCCGAGCGCCAGGCCGAAGGCGACCAGAACGGCCGCGATCACCAGCAGATGAGCCAGCAGCGTCGACCGAAGTCGAAGCGGCCCGACCAGGGTGAGCCACGCCCGTCCGATGTCCTCCTGGCCGCGGGTCAGCCGGGTCGCTGTGGAGAGCGCCCATGCCGCGGCCGCCACAGCGGTGAACGTGCCCGTACGCCAAACTGTGAAGCCCCCGGCCTGGTCGAGCGCGCGCGGCACGCCGAACAGCACCCGAATCGCCGGGTTCCCGGTCAGCACCTCCAGGCTCCGAACGTCCTCGGGCGACGCGAATGTCACGGCATACTGCAGGACGACCACCGCCGTCAGCCCGGCGATCAGCGAAACGAGGATCATTCCGCCGCGCGCGACCAGCCGCAGGTCAAGTGCCAGGAGGGTAGCGAAGGCCGGCCGCGGCGGCGCCGTCACCAGCCGGTCGGGGACGGCCGCGGCGGTCACGCACCCTCCCGGCCGTAGTAGCCGAGGAAAATCTCCTCAAGGGAGGGCTCGTGGACCTGCAAGGTGGCCAGCTCGGCCGTCGCCAAGCGGCGGAGCGCCGGGCCAGGTGGACCTCCCAGCCGCAGCCTGATCGTAGTCGGCGACTGCTGCTCGACCGCCTGTACGCCGGGCAGGGCGGCCAGCTCGATCGGATTGGGGACATCGCCACCGAACGTCGCCGTCACCTCAGTCACCCGCAGCCGCCGCAGCTCCGCCAGACCGGCGACCTCCACCAGCCGGCCGGCCCGCAAAATGCCCACACGGTCGCAGACCGCCTCGACCTCGGCCAGGTGATGGGAGCTGAGGAACACCGCCTGACCACGGTCCGCCGCCTCCCGCAAGCACGCCCGGAACTCCTGCTCCATCAGCGGATCCAGCCCGCTCGTCGGCTCATCGAGCACCAGCAGCCGGGCCCGGGTGGCGAACGCGGCGATTAAGGCAACCTTCTGTCGGTTACCGGTCGAGTACGTGCCACACCGGCGGTCGACCTGCAGGTCGAACCGCTCGACCAGCTCCGCCTCGTAGGCACGGTCCGTACCGACGGAACCGAGCTTGCCGAGCACGGCCAGCGTCTCGGCGCCGGTAAGGCCCGGCCACAATGCGACATCGGCCGGGACGTAGGCAAGATGTCGATGGGCCGCCACCGCATCGGCGGCGTTGGTACCGAAGATCAGCGCATGACCCGCCGTCGCCCGCAGGAAACCGAGCAGCAACCGCACGGTGGTCGACTTACCTGCCCCATTAGGCCCCAGGAAGCCGAACACCTCGCCCGGACCCACCTCGAGATCGAGCGCGTCGACGGCCGTAGTCGTTCCGAAACGCTTGCTCAGACCCTCGGTCCACACGGCAGCAGGCGACATGGCACCCATAGGAATCTCCACTCGACGACGACACGACACCATCGCCGACCAGGCTTCCCGGCACGCCAGATCGCACGTTAGTCCGTTTGATCGGTCAGGTCCAGTACCATGCGCCGACGGTAGGAGCCTCGTACGGATGTGAGGACCTAGTCCCGGGGGCTGTTCGAAATCCAAGGTTGAGACCTGATGTGGGCGATTCGTGCGCCGGACGGCATGGCGCATGTGACGGACGTATCGACAGTCTGGGCCACCAGGGACACAACCTCACCGATGTGTCGGTGCTGATCAGGTGACCGACGCCGGAGAAAGACCTAAATCGAAATCGCTTATATGAAGCTGCGCATGGCGAATAGCGATACCCCTGCACGACCGAATCGATACGTGCTGATAGACGAAACGCAGCGGCGTTTATGGGTCCGATGGTGATGGCACCGTATGCTTCAACAGCATCCTTCCGGATCTGAGTTGCTATCGGCTCGCTAGCTCTTTTCGCTGCGAAGCCTATTTTCTAGCATTCTCCAGACGCAGCTGCTGCTAGCGGCGCTCGGGTGCGATGCAGCGTTGCTCTTTCCACCACTTGCCATCATCTGGTGTTCGCGACTGCGAGTGTTTGGTTACGTGGTCGTCGTCCATGACCGGCTACCGTCGTTCATTACTCGCCAGTCCGCGGAACTGCTGGTTGGCTTCGCGGCATTTGGGACCTTTGGTTTAGTCGTGACGCTGCGCAAATATGGCGATCATTCGATCCGGATTTCCGACGTCTTGAGACGGCTTTCCAGGTAGTCAACATATCGATCTTACTGATCGTCGCACCACGTACGCTGCGTTGCTTGTGTCTGGCCAGTGACCGCGATGGCAATCGTGGAGTGTCTCCGCCGCGTTCTGGCCCGTCAACATCACCCTTCGTTCGTTCAAACCCCAGGTAGCTGATCCTCGGTGGGTGAGTGGCGAGTCCCCGGAACAGGTCGTGACGGGCTGTCCTGATCGTGGCTGCTCAGTGCCCCCGGTCGGCCGGGAGTGGTTTCCCACACATCGGGTGTGCCGTCGTGGTCGCTGTCGATTTCCTCTTCTTCGCACAGCCTGCGGTAGATGCGGTTGCGGAGCCGAAGGATGACGGCTGCGATGGCGGCGGCGAGGAGGGATCCGGCCAACACGCCGACCTTCACGTGCTCCTCTTGTTCGCTGCCGATCCCGAAGGCGAGTTCGCCGATGAGCAGCGAGACGGTGAAGCCGACGCCGGCCAGCACCGACAGGCCCAAGACATCGACCCAGCTCAGATCCTCATCCAAGCTGGCCCGGGTAAAACGGGCCACCAAGAAGGTGGCCCCGAGGATGCCGATGGTCTTGCCGGCCACGAGCCCGACGATGATGCCCACCGTGACGGTGTCGGTGAGCGATGCGGTCAGCCCGCTCAGCCCGCCGACCGTGACCCCGGCGGCGAAGAACGCGAAGACCGGAACGGCGAACCCGGCCGACAACGGCCGCACGAGGTGCTCGAAATGTTCGGCCAGGCCGGGGCCGGCGTCTGGCCCGCCGGCCGCTTGACTGCGCAGGACCGGCACCGTGAACGCCAGCAGCACCCCGGCCACCGTGGCGTGTACCCCGGAGGCATGCACCAGAGTCCAGGTGGCCACGGCCAGCGGGATCAGCAGCCACCCCGACCGGATCCGCCGCTGCACCAAGACTGCGAAGACGCCGAGGGGAAGTAATGCCCACAGCAGGAACAGCGGCTGCAGATCCCGGGTGTAGAAGACGGCGATGATCATGATCGCCAACAGATCATCGACCACCGCCAACGTCAGGAGAAAGGTGCGCAGCGCCGCCGGCAGGTGGGTGCTGATGACAGCCAGCACCGCCAAAGCGAACGCGATGTCGGTCGCGGTCGGGATGGCCCAGCCCCGTAGCGCGTCGGGGCCGCCCCCCAGGTTGACCAGCACGAATAGCACCGCCGGGACCGCCATCCCTCCCACCGCCGCCACCACGGGCAGCGCGGCACGGCGCGGATCCCGCAGGTCGCCGGCGACGAACTCACGCTTCAGTTCCAGCCCGGCGGCGAAGAAGAAGATGGCCAACAGCCCGTCGGCCGCCCAGACTCCCAGCGTCAGATCCAGATGCAGCGCCTGCGGGCCGATTGTGAAGTCCCGCAGCGCGGCGTAGGAGCCGGCCCAGGGCGAGTTCGCCCACACCAACGCCACCACGGTCGCCGCCAACAACAAACCACCGCCGACGGTCTCCCGGCGCAGGACTGCGGCCACGCGGGAGGCCTCCGGCCAGGAACCACGGGAAAACAGCGGCGTAGGAGCGCCGCGAAGTGTAGGCATTGCTTGAATCCTCAAAATTTGGACGGCGACAAAATCGCCGACCAGACTTCCCGGCACACCAAGGCCCCTAGCCTAGCTGGCTGCTTCGATGAGCTACGCCAGGTCGTCCGTCTTAGCCTCGATCCACCGAATGAGCTGAAGGGTTGAGCGTGCCGTAAAGCGAGGATGCCCTTTCGCGCTGGGAGAATTGGGCTTGTCGAAGGTCGCAGTTCGCCGAGCAGGAAGGGGCATCTCTGGGAGGCAACTCGCTCATAGTGTGAAGGCAGCGTCGGCGGTGTTCGACGAGCCGAATCTGGTGTCGGCGGCCGGGCTGGTTCCGCTGCTGGCGTTGGCCGAGGCGGCGGGGTTGGCGAGGCCGGCGCAGCAGCAGCTGAGCGTGCCGACCGACAAGGGCGCGAATGCGGGGTTGAAGGTGGCCTCGTTGGTCGCCGGCATGGTCGCGGGCGCGGATTCGATCGACGACATGCGGCTGTTGCGGCACGGTGGGATGGGCCGGGTCGTCACCGGCCGCTACGCCTCGTCCACGCTGGGGTCGTTCTTGCGGTCGTTCACCTTCGGCCACGGCAACTCGACGCCGTGGCTGCCCGGTTCCTGGCCGGGCTCGCGGTCCGGGCACCACTACGCGGGGACGGGCTGGGAGACGGGCTGGTGCTGGTCGATGTCGACGACACGATCGTGGAGGTGCACGGTCACGCCAAGCAGACATCCCATGGCCAATATTGGTCAAGCTGCTGCGAGTTGTTGATGGTGTTGCCAGGCGGTCACTTCGTTGTAGAGGGTCCGGGTCTTCAGGCAGCCGTGCAGGACGCCAACCAGCCGGTTGGCCAGTTGGCGCAGCGCGGCGCGGTGCCCGAGGCCGCGCGCCCGGAGGGCGTGGTAGTAGGAACGCGCCCCAGCCGAGGCGCTCAATGCACTGAAGGCTTGTTGGCTGAGTGCGTCGATGAGCCGGTTGTTGTGCACGTAGCGGGCGAGGACGGCCTTCTTCTTGCCCGAGGCGCGGGTGATCGGACTGGTGCCGGCGTAGTTCTTGCGGGCACGGGCATCGAGGTAGCGGCGGTGGTCATCTCCGAATTCGGCGAGCACCCGGGCGCCGACAATCGGGCCCATGCCGGGCTGGCTGAGGTAGATCTCAACGTCCGGGTGCTGCCCAAAATGGGCCTTCACCTGCGCTTCCATCGCCGTGATCTGTGCGTTGAGGGCGCCGATGAGGGCGACCTGAGCGACGACGGTGGCCGCATAGGCCGCGGTGACCGCGGCCGGTTGGCGCAGCTGCCCACTGCGCAGCGCCACCTGAATCGTCTTCGCCTTGTCGCTGGCGTGGTGTCGGTGGGCCCGCTTCAGCGCCGCGGTGATCTGCCCGATTGTGAGCCGAGCCGCCGCATCAGGATCAGGGGCCTTGGCCAGCAACTCCACCGTGTCGGCGGCGGTCAGTTCTTCAAAGGCCAGCAATGCGGCCGGGAAGTACTCCCGCAGCGCGTTGCGGAGCCGTTGCGTATGCCGGGTGCGTTCCCAGATCAACGTCTTGTGAGCGCGCGCCACCACCTTCGCCGCCTCGGCCAGATCGCTGTCCCCGGCGACCGGGCGCAGTTGGTGAGAGTCGGTGCGCACCATGTCGGCCAGGCTGTGTGCGTCACCGGCGTCGCTCTTGGCCCCCGACACGCTCTGCCGCTCGCGGTAACGGGCCACCTGCAGCGGGTTGATCGCGAACACCCGATAGCCGGCGGCGATCAAGGCGATCACCCACGGACCACGGTCGGTCTCGATCCCGATCGCAACCTCGTCGGCCTCGCCGTGGAGGTGTTGGGCGATCAGTGCGTGCAACTGGGCGACGCCGGCCAATCCCTCCGCACACCTGGCCTTGGCCAGTGCCGTCCCGTGGCGTCTTGCAGCTCGATGTCGTGGTGGTCCTCGGCCCAGTCGTCTCCGACGAACAGCACTCTCGTCCTCCGCCCTTCCGTGTCCAGTACCAGATGGCGCAGCCAGCGGAAGAGCTACCAGCACCCTAATGATCAAGTGCTCACGCAAAAGAGCGGGCACGACATCCCATCAGCGGTCGACTCTTCCGACCACCGGCAAGGGGCACGATCTGCTTGTAGGACTCCGGGATCCGGGGCGCCTGAGTGCTCACCTGCCAGCGGCTACCAAGCACCGAGTCTGCCTCAACGACGGACCCGATAGCTCTCATTAGGGCGCCTCCTTCGGCTACACCCGGGTCCGCGGCCTGAACGCTGTGCTGGCCACCGCCAGCACAGCACCATCCGCGCCGGTGGTGGTGGCGCAGCGGTTGCGTCGCGGATCATGCGGGTCGCCGCGCGGCGCGAAACGGCTGGTCGCCGATGCGTTGACGACGGTGACCCAGCGCGAGCCGCCACAGTCCGTCGAGGTTCTTGAGCTCGCGGGTGCTGGTGTCTTGGGGGCGCAACATGGTTCAGAGGCTCCTTCCTGGTCGCTATTCATCGGGCTGACTCCATTGACTCACCGCGACGTGGGGGGCGGCGAGTTTGCCGTTGTTAGCGTGCCGACGGAGGGGCTGACATGGTCGATGGCGCGCGGTCGAGCGACGATCTACGACGTGGCCAGCGCGGCGGCCGTGGCTCCGTCGACGTGTTCCTGGCCAAATCGGGCCCAGTCAGTTCAAGACCGCCGAGCGGGTGCGTCCGGTCGCTGAAGACTTGGGCTACCGGGCCGGCCGGACGGAACGCCCGGTGTCGACCCGCGATACGGGAGCGCTGGCGCTGATCGTGCCGACATCGTGAACCCAGTGCTCGTCGGCAGGATCCGCGGCGCGGAACGGAAGGCCTCCGAACATGGCCTCACTTTGGCCGTCATCGAGACCCAAGTGTCACAGAGGCCGATCGAAGAGCCGTGGCGCCGAAAACGTAACGCTGTATAGAGCCGCCGGCGAGTGGCGGGTAACCGCCTCTGTGACGAACGGAGAGGCGTTCCCCGCTGTGGTGACGCTCTACGCCTCTCCGTTCGTCGCAGTCGAGCGTGATCCGCTAACTGACTGCCTTTATACAACAGACGTAGAAAATATACGAGGAGGTGGAGTCGATGAGTGAGCCGGACTTTGGTGCGGAGGGGTGCTCACGCAACCGTCAACCAGCAGCGACCCGGCCCATCAAGCGCTCGATCTCTCCCCGGTTTTCTCTCTTTCCGCCGAAGGGGTACTCCGGTGATCCGGACCTGTAAGCAGTGCGGCCAGTTGACGCAGCGACGGCTCGCCGGGCGTCCATTGACGGTGGTCGCGGATTTGGTTGAGCCGTTGATGGATCGAGTACATGTCATCACGACGGCACGATGACCAGCGGAGGAACCATGCTTGAGGCGGCCGAACGACGTCCAGCCAGACGAGGACGCGGAACCTGGTACCGATCGGTGCTGCTCACGCCGCTGCTCGCCGCCGTGGGACTGGCCCTGCTCGCCGCGCCGGTGAGCGCAGCTCCTGTCGGCTCCGCCCGGCCGGTGACCACCAGCTACGAAAACCCGCTCGCCCCGGACATTGCGGGGGACGGCACGGTTGATAGCTGCGCCGACCCGACGGTTATCCAGGGCCAAGACGGCGAGACATTGGACGGTCAGCAGGTCTGGTACATGTACTGCACGACCGATCCGCTGAACGACGAGGACGTCAACGCAGCCGGCCAACCGATCTTCCACCGCATCCCGACGATGGTTTCGACCGACCTGGTGAACTGGACCTACGTCGGCGACGCCTTCCCGCTCAACGGCGGCACCATCCCGGCCTGGATCGACCCGACCGCAGCCTTCTGGGCTCCGGAGGTCGTCTACTCCAGCACGACCGACCAGTACTACCTGTTCGTGACCGTCACCGAGACGACCGCGGCGGGCGGCGGGTCCGACACCTGTCGTGGCGATAGCGCGATCGGCGTCGCGGTCGGGAACAGCGCCACGGGTCCCTGGGACTTCGCCGACAAGCCGGTCGTTGAGCCGCGTCTCGACCCTGCCGGCGGGGAGTGCTCGTACTTTTGGACCTTCGACCCCGACGTCCTCGGCGACACGGTCACCGACGAGGGCATCCTCTATTACGGCTCGTACTACGGCGGCGTGTTCGCCACCGAGGTGAACTTCACCGAGACCAGCGTCACCGCTGCGACACCAAACCCGGGCGACGACACCCGGATTGCGATCGGCAACCGCTACGAGGGCGCCAACGTCATCTACCGGGACGGCTACTACTACCTATTCGCCTCCGCCACCAACTGCTGCAACGGCGCATTGACCGGTTACAGCGTCTTCGTCGGACGCTCGACCAGCCCGTTCGGACCGTTCGCGGACCGCGAGGGCAACTCCTTCCTTGATGCGGCCGTCGGCGGCACGCCGTTCCTCACCATGAACGGCAACCGCTGGGTCGGGACCGGCCACAACACCGTCTTCGAGGACGAGGGCGGGCAGTGGTGGACGATCTACCACGCCGTCGACCAAGAGGATCCCTTCTTCGACTTCGACACCGGGTTCACCAAGCGGCCCGCCCTGCTCGACCCGATCGACTGGGTCGACGGCTGGCCGACGGTGAACGGGGGGGCGGGGGCATCCGATACCAAGATGCCCGCACCGGCAGCTCAGGAGGGCCAACGCAGCCGCTACAAGACCAAGCTGGTCAAACCCCAGGTGGTGGGACAGGCCCTCCAGTTCGACGGGTTCGGCGGCACGACCCTTGACGCCGGCTGGTCATGGGCGCAAGGCCGGACCGGGAACGCCACCCTGTCGCGCGGGCTGCTGAGCTGGGAGGTAGAGCACACCGACCTCTACGTCGACAGCAACACCGCCTCCGTGCTGGTCCGCGACGCCCCGACCAGGGACTACGTCGTCGAGACCAAAGTCACGTTGTCCGGCCTGCGGGACGAAGGCTGCTGCTTCAACTACGCCCAGGCCGGGCTGGTGATTTACGGCGATGACGACAACTTCATCAAACTGACATCAGCTTCGATCTGGGAGACGCGGCAGACGGAGTTCGCCAAGGAACTCAATCCGGTGCCCGAGGGCTGGAACCGTTACGGCAACACCGTCATCGGCCCACCCGGCGACGACTGGACCTATCTGCGCATCGTCGTGGAGCATCTGAGCGGTGCCGAGCAGCGCCAAGCTGGCGGGGACACCGAGCGCTACACCGCCTACACCAGCCAGGACGGCAGCACGTGGGTTCGGGGGGGTGTGTGGACGCACAGCCTCGGCGACGGGCAGATCGGCCTGGTCTCGATGGGCGCAACCGACCAAGTAACCGACCCCATCACGGCGGAATTCGACTACCTCCGCGTCTACTCCCTAAAGGGCGGACCCGGCGCCTAGGGACGCCAACCATAGTCAACGGTCGAAGAGCCCATGTCAGGTCGACATGGCGTTCATCGGCCTGAAACGTGTCGGTGTCGGCAAGTTCTATCTGGTCACGCTGCGCGACCGGAACGGCGACCTGTTCCGATCCGACCGCACGTACCGGATGCGCGTCCCCGCCAACGTGCCTGGGTCGCAGTACTGGTCGATCGCCATGTACGAGGGCAACGATCACACCTTCATCCGCGGGAACATCAAGTTCTCGGTGTCCTCCCAGACCCCAGGCCTGATCATCAACGGCGACGGATCAACTGATGTGTACTTTGGCCCCGCGCCATCGCCGGCCTAGAGGCCAACTTCATCGAACCGGTGCCAGCGAGACCTTCGAGTGATGTTCCGGTTCTACGGGGTCAAACCAGAATTTGCCAGCCAGCAGTGGCAGCTAAAAGACGCCGAGTCCATCAACCCGGGCGCGATTGCGACCCGCGGCGACTGACGCGTAGCCTGGTCCGCGGCCTCAACATCTGCGCCGTTAGGCGTCAGTCCAGTGACCGTGGTTGCTTCGGAAAGTTGTGGCCTGACATAGCCGCAATACGTCAATCCCGGATGACCCGCCCCGTCTTGAGTCCGAGTGAGGGCGGGCGGCAACCGGAGCAGCGGGTCTGGTCCGCACGCCCACCTAGTGTCGGCAACCCGTGAGTCGCGAGACGTCTCGTAAAGGACCCGGTGGCCAGCAGGTGCCGGCGGCTTTGGCGCCCGATGAATCAGACGCAAGGTGCCATCAACGGGACCGTCGAGTGAGAACGCCGGCCGTCGGAGGGACCGTCCTGCGGGAACAGCTTCGTGTTGGTCAGCGCAGCGGCGGCGCCGCGGGTTCGCTCGCTCATGCGGCGTCACCTCGCTGTGGCACGCCGATCTACGCTTCGGGGATGCCGTGGACGCCTTACGCCGACCTCGACGAGCTGATCGAGGAGCTGCTGGGGCATTGGCGGCGGATCCTTGGTGACGGGCTCGCCGGCGCCTGGATCCAGGGATCGTTTGCGCTGGGGGCCGGTGACCTCTACAGCGACTGCGATTGGATCGTGGCGACGCACGCTCCGCTGACGGAGGCGCAGGTGGCTGCGCTGCGCAGGATTCACGACGAAATCCCGACGCGCGAGGGTCACTGGCCGCACGACATCGAGGGTTCGTACGCCCCGTTCGACGAGCTGGCGTCGGTCGAGCACCTCGGCCGACGGTGGCTGTTCAACGACCACGGGCTACGGACGCTGGAGTGGAGCGACCACTGCAACCGCGGCTACACCCGCTGGATCTTGCGCGAGCACGGCATCACACTCATGGGGCCGGAGCCGCGGACTTTCATGCCGCCGGTGCCACCGGAGCTGCTGCGCCGTGAGACGGCGGCCGCGATCCCGACGTTGCTGGCTGACCTGGCGACCTGGCTCGACATCGACGCGATTGCGTGGGGTCAGCGTTACGCCGTGGCCACCTGTTGTCGGCTCCTCTACACACTGGTGACCGCCGAGGTGGCCAGCAAGACGGGGGCGCTGGAGTGGGCGATACGCACTCTCGACCCGACCTGGCGGCCGCTGCTGGGCCAGGTACGTGACGACCGGACGCTCGGCTTCGACATCGACGCCCGCCCGCGACCCGGCTCAGCGCAGACGGCGCGCGAGTTTGTCGGGTACGCCGTGAAGTGGGCAGCACGCCACCACACAGCCCGCGTCATCAGCTACAGGATGCGATGATCGAGGCCTGAGGGCTGGACGGCCCATGACCCCGACGCGGTGACCCGCGCCGAGCTGTAGGTGCTCATCGCGAGCGGACCTCGTGGGATTCTGGCTAAGCGGTGCCCGCGCCGGACGCCCGCCCGCAAGTCGACCGTGCCCTGAGAACCGAAAACCGTGTAACCGACTCGCAACTCGGTGCGACGCTGTAATCATGTCGGCCGAGATGGACCCCACCTGCACGCTGTGTCGTCTGATCTGCGGCGAGCTCGAATCGAGCTTGGTCTACGAAAACGACCGGGTCATCGCGCTCATGGACTACCAGCCGGTGACCACGGGCCACGTCTTGGTGATGCCTCGCCATCACGCCGCCCTTCTCGACGACCTCAACGAGGACCTCAGCGTCGAGGTGTACCGCGTCGGACACCGACTGAGCCGCGCGCTGCGCCGGTCTGGTCTGCGCTGCGAGGGCGTGAACCTGTTTCTGGCCGACGGTGATGCCGCCTTCCAAGAAGTGCCTCACGTGCATCTCCACGTCTTCCCCCGCTACCGCGGCGACTCCTTCCGCATCGACGCGGAGTGGCGGATCCGACCTCGGGCCGAGCTCGATGCCGCCGCCGAGCAAGTTCGAGCAGGCCTTGCAGCCGTCAGCAACGCGTAGCTCGCAAAGCGGACCGTTGAGCGAAACGGCTGTGAGGGGTGTTGCATGGCGATCGTGGAGATGAGCCCGAGCCCTGTTCTTCGGATGGTCGATGCTGTGACCGTGCCCGTTCCAGACCTCGATCAGGGCTTAGCGTTCTACCAAGAGCGCCTCGGCCACGACTTGATCTGGCGCAACGACGAAGTCGGTCAGGCAGGGCTCCGGCTACCGGACAGCGAGACCGAGATCGTGCTCAGCCAGAACCTGCCGTACGCCCCGAACTGGCTGGTCACCTCGGTCTCGGATGCAGTGGCCGACATCGCGGCCGCGGGCGGCGTCGTCGTGGTGGAGCCTCACGAAATCGCCGTTGGTCGGCTGGCGGTCGTCGCTGACCCGTTCGGCAACTCGCTTATCCTGCTCGATCTCTCCAACGGCCGCTACGCCGTCGACGACACTGGCCGCGTCACGGGCGTCGAAGCGATTCAAACAGCCGACCGCCGATAGCGGACCGGCCTGCGGGCACGCGCTGAAAGTGGCTGACGGACTGACTGACCGATGAGCCATGCTCAAGGTTGCCCAACCGGGACCCGGGTTGCGGAGCAGGGTCCGGCGAAAGGTTTCAGCCAAGATCCGTTGTCTGATGGGGCGGAGACCGCACCCTGACCCGAGGGGTGTACCTCCCGCGCTGGTCGAGCTGCTGGCGTGCCGGGTGGCGGTCAGCGTGGGTGGAGGACGATCGGGGTCTTCCCGGTCGGCATCAAGGTGATCGCAGCGTGGACTGGGATGCTGCTCAGTGGTGTTGTGACGACGTAGGCCCGCAGAATCGTCGCTACGGTGATCTGCACCTCGGTCAGGGCGATCGGCATGCCGATGCAGGCGCGGGCACCTGCCCCGAAGGGCAGGTAGGCGTAGCGATGGCCTCCGGGGTGCTTGCCCTCGGCAAGGTCGAATCGGGTCGGATCGAATCGCTCCGGATCCGACCAGACTCGCGGCGAGTGGTGAGTGCCCCAGACCGATACTTCTACCCAGGCGCCCGCAGGGATCTCGTATCTCCCGAGAGGCTGGCCTTCATGTGTGCTGCGGCCCATGCCGTGGGCGGCTGGGAACAGCCGCAGCGTCTCGTGTACGGCCCGTCCCGTCCACGGCAGTCGAGACAGGTCGGTCGCGGTTGGCGATCGACCGTCGACCACCGCGTCGACTTCGTCGCGGAGCCGTTTCTGCCATTCGGGCTGCAGGGCCAGCTGAAGCAGCAAGCAGCTGAGCGTTACCGACGTCGTGTCGTGCCCAGCCAGGAGGAAGAGCATCACTTGGTCGGCAACCTCGGTGGCGCTGAGCCGGTCGGCGTCATTCTCCGCGTCGCGCGCCGCCAACAGCAGACCGAGCATGTCGTCGGTCGGTGGTCCACTCGAGCCCAGCGTCTCTCGCTCGGCTCCCGCCCCCCTCCCGGCTCGGCGCCGCGTGATCAGTTCGTCGACGATCGCACGGGCCTGCCGCAGATCGCGGTCGAGACGACGATTGCCAGGCGTCGGCAGGTAGGTCGGCAGCGGGTGCGGTGACGTGGCCCGGCGGAGCAGCTGGTCATTGACCCGCCGGAAGCGCACAAGCAGATCGGCCGCGGCGGACATGTCGGCACCGAACAGGATCCGACCGCTCACTCGAGATGCCATCGTGATCAATTCCGGATAGGTGTCCACGGGATCCCCTCGTTCGGCCCCCGGCCGCCAGCGTTCAACGAGTCGCTGCGCCTCTTCGGCCATCACAGGCGCGTACCTCGTCACCCGGCGCCGGGTGAACACCGACGCCAGGAAGCGACGCTGCCGACGCCACACCTCGTCCTCGCTGGTCAAGACATTGACACCGAACGCTCGACGGAGTTCTCGATATCCGGGGTGGTCCTTGCGAAACCGCTGCGGGTTGCCGAGCACTTCCGCGATCAGCTCGGGCGAGGTAACGCTGAAGAAAGTCAGACGCCACCCGGGCGGCCCGGCGATGATCCGCGCAAGGCCGCCGACCTCACGGTCCGCCCGGGAGATGGTGCCGAGGTAGTTCCGGCGAACACCAGGCAGCGAACCCACAACTGGCCAGCCGGTCAGCGTCGGCACCTCGAGACGCGGGGCAGCCGTTGCCACAGCTTGATGCTAGTGCCCCACCTGCTCACTCTCACCGGTCGAGAGAGCCCTCCTCAGGGTCCACGACGGCCGCTCCCGGAGTCAGCCACCGGCTTGCGAAACGTGGGTTCGCATGCGCTCCTCAGTAGGCGGACGCGACCTGGCTCCTCTCGACGAGAACCTCGACCCGGTGATCGAGCGAGACCCGGCGAAGACCGAGGAGAGCTCGCAATACCCGCGAGGCCCGACCGGGGCCGTTTCCGACCGGTACTCCGCTCAACAGCTCTGAGGGATCACGTGGGCGTAGTCTTCGCCGGCGGGGGCGCGCTTGCCGTATGCGTCCTTCGGTGCCCACGCCTCCCAAAGGACGTAGTGCCGGTAGGTTGCCAGGTCCCGTACCTCGCCCGGACCCAGCCAGAAGGCCCCGCGGTCTCGGACGCCCTTGGGCGACTTCAGGTTCGCGTCGGCCTCGGCGTCGTCGATGTCCTGAGTGGGCTGATAGCGGACCTTGACAGCCGGATTGGCCGCCGAGTTGGAGAAGCGGATGGTGTGGCAGCGGAGCTCGGTGCGAACGCAGTCGAGCAATCGGAACCTGGTGGTCAACAGGAGACTCTGGTCGTCGGCCAGGCTGAGGCTCGACACGTAACGGCCGGCGGTCGGCTCCGGGACCATCAGCTCGTGGTAGGGGACCTCCATGTCCTCGTCGTACCGCACGGTGATCTGCTCCCGGGCGCGTTCCATCCCGTCCTGGTGCACCAACCAGTCGACGCGGCGGTCCTCGAGGCCCGGCAGTCGGGCCTCGAGGCTCACCGGGTTGCCCTGCAGGCATTCCGCATCATCGACCTCGACCGACCAGTCCTTCCGCCGGGGCAGCGCCGACGCTGAAGGGGTGCTCGACGCTCGTGGGATCATCGACGGAGTCGGCGCGGGGGTGGGCACCGCGGTCTGCGCGGGTGCGGGGTCGGCGGCGATCCTGGACACGGCCACCCCGCCGACGACTAGTAAGGCGACCGCGAGACCGGCCCCGGCGGCCGCAACGATGCGTCTGCGTACCGGCATGGTTAATCCTCCCGCCGCCGGGTCACCACGTCCGGTCCATTCTTGCGGACGGCGCGGGCGCGATACCCCGTTTCGCCGCGCAAGACCGCAACGCCGATCTACGCAGACCGCTCGACGCGGCCGGCCGCCGATCAGCGGGCCCGCTGCACCCGGCCCTCGTCGCAGACCGGCTGGTCCGCCTCGTAGACGTCGTCCCGCCCTGCCGAAGACCAGGAACCGGTCGAAGCTGCGGGCGAACCACCGTCGTGGGTGACCGCGACCACCGTTCCCTCGAAGGCGTCCAGCCCATGCACGAACATCCGGGAGGTGCCACACAGCCGGTCCGGACAACACGGTCGGTCCAGCGCCGAGGGCTGTGGACGACCCGCCGTCGACACCGGCCGGTCCGACGTCCTCGATGGGTGCCTGCCAACAGTTCATCACCGACCCGGTGATCGAGCCGCCCTGCTCGCTTGAGATCTCCAGCACGACGGGCCTGCCGTGGTGTCGTGAAAGACGAGTGGATAGATCACGTCCGGGTTCGGCGTCAGGATTCAGACCCCGACTACACCCTGGCTTGTGACGAGCCAGGATACGGTTCACAGCCACCCGTTGTCGGTGGCGATCCGGACGGCCTCGGCCCGCGAGCCGGCGCCGAGCTTGCCAATGGCTGCCGAGAGGTGGTTGCGCACGGTCCCCTCGCTGATGAAGGTCGCCTCGGCGATGGCGGCTGACGACCCGCCCCCGGCGGCCGCTGCGAGTACCTCCGTCTCCCGCTCGGTGAGCGGGGAAGGCCCGATGCTCAGGCTGTCCGCGGCCAGCGTCGGGTCGACCACCCGCAGGCCCGCGGAAACCCGCCGGATGGCATCCACCAGCCGGTCGGCCGAGGCGTCCTTCACCATGAACCCGACGGCTCCGGCCTCCATGGCGCGCCGCAGGTATCCGGGGCGGCCGAAGGTGGTCAAGACGATGACCTTCGCCGCCGGTCGGGCGGCCACGATCGCCGCGGTGGCCTCGATGCCGTCCTTGCAGTCGGCCGCACCGGGCATCTGCACGTCCATCAACACGACGTCCGGATCGACCTCGGCGGCTCGGCGTACCGACTCCGGCGCGCTGTTGGCCAGGGCGACCACCTCCAGGTCGGGCTCGGTGCGCAGCAGCGCGGCTAGCGCCTCGGCGATGATCACCTGGTCGTCGGCGACGAGCACCCGGATCATTGCACGGTCCGGGCCTGCTGAGGCGACCGGGCGAGGACGGCACGGACCGACGTGCCGCCGCCGGGGGCGGCCGCGACCTCGACCACGCCGCCGGCGGCGGCGAGGCGTTCGCCGAGCCCGGTCAGCCCGCGGCCCGACCGGTCCGTGCCCACTCCGACGCCGTCGTCGAGCACCTCGACGGAGTGCTCGTCGACCTCGATCACGCACCACGTCGCCTCCGCGTGCCTGACGACATTGGTGACCGACTCGCGAACCACGTACCCGAACAGCTCGCTGACCGCCTCAGACAGTGTCGGCAGCGCGACTGGCGTACGGGCCTCGATGCCGGCCGCGAGAAGCACCGAGCGCGCGCTGGCGATCTCGGTGGCGAGCCGGATCTCGGTCAGCCCCGACGCGGTGGCGCGGACGTCGGCCAGAGCCTGGCGGGCGATCGCCTCGACGGCGCCCATCTGCTCCTTCGCTGCGGCCGGGTCCGTGTCGGCGAGACGGGCCGCCAACGACGACTTGATCGTGATGGCGGTCAGCGAGTGGCCGAGGATGTCGTGTAGATCGCGGCTGATCCGCTCCCGCTCGGCCGCCACCGTCAGCGTTTCGACCCTGGTCTGGCTGTACTCAAGCATGCGCGTGACCCGGCTGCTCTCCATCCCACCCGCCATCGCGAGCCCGATGCCGAGCGAGAGCGCGGCAATGAAGACCGGCATCCACAGCTGGCCGAGGAGTCCGACCAGGCTCAGCATCAGCGCCCAGCCGATCAGGGCGAAGCGGGCCTGGCGCCACGGAATGAGGCTGGCCATCAAGACGGCCGGGTACACGCCGAAGCCGGCGAACTCCCACCCCCACAGCAGCGCTCCGCTGAGCACCAAGCCACTGAACCCGGCGACGTAGCACCAGCGGAACCGAAGCGGCGCGTCGGCGGTCCAGGCCGCGCCGACGTAGGCCACGGCGAGCACGACCAGGTAGCCGATCCGCAGGCCGAGCCCCACCGGACCCACCCCGTCGGCGATGCCGGGGATGGCGAAGACGAGGAAGACCAGTCCGACGACGTAGCTCCAGAGCAGGTTCGGCCGCACCCGATGCCAGCGGGACGGCAGGTCGGTCCGACGGCCAGGGAATACCCATGGCGCGGCGTCGGGGTCGTCGCCCGGCCCGAACGGCGCGGGCCGCAGCAGGCCGCCGAGGACCGATCGGGCCATGGCACCTCCTCGCGCTCAGCGCCTGCTGGTGGCCGCGGCTCGACGATAGCCGAGCGCACCGAGGACGGTCAGGACCGACGACCAGGCCAGCAGCACCCAGATCCCGCCCCACGGGAAGCCCGCGCCCGGCAGGAACGGGAAGCGGCCGAGCTCGCCCAGCCAGTACGAGGGGAGGGCGTGCGCCACCACCTTCATCGCCGGCGGCATCGCCTCGACCGGGAACCACAGGCCGCCGAGCAGCGAGAGCGCCAGGAGCAGCATGGTGGTCACGCCCTGGACCGCCTCCGCCTTGACCCACACTCCGACGACCATGCCGAGCACCGTCAGCGGCAGGAGACCAAGCCAGAGCAGGCCGAGCGATGCGAGCCACTGACCGGCGGTCGCGGTGACCCCGCCGAGCAATGCGCCGGCGGCGAAGACGAGGAGCAACGCGGGCAGGACGAGGAGCATGATCACCGCCGCTCGCGCCCACAGGAAGACACGCGGCGGCACGGAGGTGACCATCAGCTGGCGGAACCAGCCGGACCGACGCTCCAGCGCGAGCTGGGCGCCCCCGCTCAACGCCGCGCCGAGGCTGCCGTACGCGGCCATCGAGACCATGATCATCGCCGAGGCCAGCCCGGCGTCGGTCCCGCCGCCGTAGATGGCGGAGAAGACGAGATAGAGGGTCATCGGCATGATCACGGTGAAGACCACGAAGCTGACGTTCTTGGCCGTGAGCATCGCACTGTGCAGCGCGTAGTGGAGCGCCGGCGGGAGGCCGGCCGGCCGGATCGTCGGCCGCTGCTCGACCGGGGTGGTCATGGGGTCGCTCCTTGCCGGGTGTCGGGGAGGGCGGTGAGGGCGAGGAAGGCGTCCTCGAGCTTGGCGGCGGTGACCTCGACGTCGTGGACGCGGTCGTCGCGGAGCAGGACGCGCAGGGTGCGGTCGGAGTCGGTGCTGTGCAGGTTCCAGCGGGCGCCGAGCCTCTCGACCGCGACGACGCCGGGCAGGCCGCCGAGGCTTGCCGAGTCGAGGCCGGTGGCGCCGAGGGTGATCGTGCGCCCGGCGACGCAGGACCGGATCTGGTCACCGGTTCCCTGGGCCACGACCCGGCCCGCGGCGAGCACGACGATCCGTTCGGCGACGTGGTCGGCCTCGTCGAGGTAGTGGGTAGCGAACAGCACCGTGCGCCCGGCGTCGGCGAACTCCCGCATCGAACGCCAGAAGCTGCGGCGCGTCTCGACGTCCATTCCCACGGTAGGCTCGTCGAGGATCAGCAGGTCGGGGTCGGGCAGGAGCGCCAGGGCGTACCTCAGGCGCTGGGCCTGGCCGCCGGACAACCGGTCGGTCCTCGTCCCGAGGAAGCCGCCGAGGTCGGCCCGCTCGACGACCTCACCGACCGCGAGGGGCTGGGCGTGCAGGCCGGCCATCAGCTTGAGGACGTCGATCACCCGGGCGTCGGCGAGCAGGGCGCCGGCCTGGAGCATCGCCCCGATCCGCCCCGCACGGACGGCAGCGACCGGGTCGAGGCCGAAGACCGCGACGGAGCCGGCATCGGGCTTCGCCAGGCCGAGGATCGCCTCGTTGGTGGTCGACTTGCCGGCGCCGTTCGGGCCGAGCACGGCGACGATCTCACCGGGCTCGATGCGCATCGTAAGGTCGTCGACCGCCCGTACGGCACCGTAGGACTTGGACAGGTTCGTGACCTGGACGGCGGCGACGTGGTCGCTCGAGCCGGATTCCGCGCGGGTGGGCCGGGCCAGCTGGGTGGGGTGCATGTCGGGCATGTCACCAGTCTTGCGTCGGCCGCGTCGTACGACCTCGGCCTCGCGTCACGACCTGACCATGACAACTGTCACGGCGCCCGCGCCTACGCGGCATAGTGAGAGTTCAACGATCCGCGCTGAAGCACGGCGTCGCCGCCGAGGATGCGGTCCATGCCGGCACCACAATATGTATGTCGCCGAACTGGATGGGGAGAACCCGGCTCGCCGAGTTCCGGCTCGGCTTCGACAGTTCAGGGCTGATTGCTCGAACCGGTCATACTCCGTTTCGACAGCGGCAGCGAGCTAGTGATCCATGCGAAGAAGGCGTTCGCAGTACCTGAACCTGATGAACCCGGCTCGCTGATACGAGGTTGGAGAGGATGCAAGCGATTTGGAGCCACCCTCGAATCAGGCCCAGCCTCATCGGCGCCGTGACCCACTCAGCATCTTCGACGGCGAACCGCTTGGACCAGCAGACATCCTCACGCCCCTGCGACAGATCGACGTACGCACCAGTTCCGACGACGCGGTCGGGCTCCGCTGCGTCGTCCACCAACTTCCAGAGCCAGAACGAGGAGCCCACGGTGGGTGACACTCGCTTCGGAAGCCTGATGAACGAACTCGGTGTCTGGCCTGACCTGCAAACCAGCATCGAGGGCGCGCTGTCAGGGGCTCGCGTCGTCCCTGTCCGGCACCGGGCCGGGACGCCGGCAGTTCTCAAACTGACCACCGAGACTGACGGTGATGCGCGACAAGCAGCTGAGCGGGAGCTCCGGTTCTACCGCGAGCTGCAGGGCTCTATCGGGATCGGTGCGCCGCGGCTCTTGGCGCACCGGGAGGACGACGACTTCATCGCCATCGTGCTGACCCGACACGCAGCACCCCGTTCAGCCACCAGGTGGAGCCAGCAGAATTGGATCGAGCTGGCCATCGACCTGGCAACCCTGCACGAGACGCCGGTCGGAACCGACCGGGGCTGGGGTTGCACATCGTCGTTGACGGGCCTGCCTGATGCGCCGGACCTCGAGGTGGCAAGGGCCTTTTGGTCCTGGCCCGGCGAGCCGGACCTCATCGAGCCGATCCTGGGTGATCTGCAGGCTTTGCACGAAGCAATCCGCCAGCCCGAACGATGCTTCCTGCACGGCGATTGTCATAGCGACAACGTCCTCATCGAGCACGACCAGCTGATCTGGGTCGACTGGCAGAACGCCGGTCTGGGCGACCCAGCCTCCGAACTCGCGTTCCCATCAGTTCGCGCAACACCGAGCGGCGCCGCCCCTCCCATCCGAGAGATCGTGCGTACCTACGCCGACCACCGTGGCCTAGACTTGGCCACACTCCACCAAGCCGTGGTGGCAGCCGAACTCGCAATCTTCCTGGTCAGCTGGCCGCCCTACGCCGCCTACAACAACGATGCAGGCATCCAGCGCGTACACCAACGAGTACACGACCTCGCCGCCACCTGGCTCACCAGCAGGTGACGTCCGCAGGCACACCGGAAACGTTCGCTCGCGATGAGGCCGCACACGCATCGACCGGTGGGTGGCGCCACGGAATGTTCTCGATGAACGGTTCTCGATCAGGGGTCGGGCTTCCACCGATTTGACTGGGCGCCGTCACCGGGTGAGCTCAGCCTCAGATGCCTGAAGCCTGCCGCAAGGGATCGGCCATACGCTTGCCGGATGTACTTGGAGAACCTGGTCTTCGACGCCAGCGACCCACAGCGCCTCGGACGCTTCTGGGAGGCTGCGGTAGGCGGGAAGATGTTGATGGACGAATCGGACGCGTACGAGACACGGCTGTCCGTCGACGGTGGGCCGGTGTTGGACCTGTGTTTTCAGCGCGTGCCGGAGCCCCCGGCGGAGCCGGTGCGGCTGCACCTGGATCTGCTGGGCGGTCCCCGGCAGCGGGAGGTGGTGGACCGCCTGCTCGGGCTCGGCGCCCGCCACGCCGACATCGGGCAGGGCGACGTCCCGTGGGTGGTGCTGGCCGACCTGGAGGGCAACGTGTTCTGTGTGATGGAGGCCCGGGAGGAGTACGTCGAGACCGGGCCGATCGCGGCCGTTCCGATCGACGCGGCTGATCCACCGGCGGACGCCCGGTTCTGGTCCTGGCTCACCGGCTGGATGGTGGTACCGAGCGGCTCATCGACCGTCTTGCGTCACCCGTCGGGTCGGGGGCCGTTGCTCACGTTCTGCCCGGAGCCGCAGCCGAAGCCGAGGACGAAGAACCGTCTGCACTTCGACATCCGCCTCGAGGCCGGCGACGATCCCGACCGGGTGACGATCGGAATCGCCGAGCAGGGCGGGCTTGAGCTGCACCCGGGCTGGGGGGTCTTGCCTTGGCGGATCTTCAGCGACCCATCAGGCAACGAGTTCTGCCTGCTCCCCGCCCGGGACGAGCCGGCAGGCTGACCGCTCCGGCCCCTTGGGTTTTCTTGGGTTCGGTCCGTGCCCCGGCCGGCTCCGCGGCAGTCAGAACGGCAGACCAGCATCGTCGCCGGGTGGCGGACCGCCACTGCGCTTGATCAGCATCACGCGGGTGTCACCTCCCGCACGCTCGACGGTGGGCCGCCCGCCGGACGGCCCACCTGCCGGTCAGCTAGGCCACCTAGCAAGATCACCAGCTGCCCTGTTGACGTGTCCTGACGCAGGCCGGAACAACTCACCGAGCCTCCCTCCCACCGGGAGCGGTGCACAACCTTGGTCGTGCATCAGTGTGGTCGCGTGCCGGTTCGCTGGCGGTCGTGTCTCCCAGGGCCCTGGCGATCGAATCGGTCGACGAATTGACATGGCTCAGCTCGCAGCCTTCGAAGCGCTCATCGTGACCTGCGAGTCGGCTACCGCCTCCGACGCCCGATGCCGATGGGAAAGCCACAACAACAAGAATCCAATCGCCGGAAGCAGGATGTCGAGGTAGAGGACGAAGCCGGCATTGCCGGGTGAAAAGTTCTGGGTCCGGATGAGATCGACGATGTGGCCAACGGCGGCGCCCCATAAGAACGCGGCCGTGGCCAGCACCGCGGCCAGCCGCACCTGGAAGTTGCCGCGTACGGCCAAGAAGCCCACCAACGCGAATCCGAGGCTGGCCGTCCCGACCTCGATTTGGAACGGACTGTTCTCCCATCCGATCATCCGTGCGGACAGGTCGGCGAATGCCGTGTGCCACACGAAATTGAAGAGGTACGAGAGGCCAATCACGAAGAGCATGTACTGCCGCAGCCAGATCTCCACCACGGCGCCCGGCGGCCGAGGCTTCGGTGTCCGAATGATCAAGATCGACGCCACGACCACGCCGATGATCGGCAGGTAGAGCATGTAGAGCCCTAAGAGCGCCAAGAGCTGATCAGTGGGAGACAGGTCTGCGGGCATGATCGGCCTTTCGACGCTTTCCAGCGGAAACCCCGTCGCCCACAATTTATCCCGTACAGGGTTGGTCCGGCCAGGAACGTTACGGTTTCGATGCCGGACGCAACTCGCCGGACCTTGGGGGACCGCTTGCGGCACACCTTCGGCAACACCACCCGGCCGAGGTTGCGGGATTCGGACACGATTTGGGCGACAGCCGCGTCAGCGGCAAGATGATCGAGGGTTCCACAGCTGCCCGATCCCCGGGTCGGCCGACCGGGCCGAACCCGCCGCGCCTGCGGGCTTCGCAGCATCCCTTCGGTCAGGCGGCGAGCGCTGCGGCCGGCTGTGCGACCACCAGCTCGGCGGGGCCGCGGATGACGGTGCCGCTGCGCCACCGAAGTCGGCCGGCGCGCTGCAGCTGGGGAAACCGCTGGACGAGCCGCTCCAGGGCCACCGTCGCCTCGAGCCTGGCCAGGGGGGCGCCGAGGCAGTAGTGGATGCCGGCAGAGAACGCGAGGTGCTCCGCGCCATCGGAGCGGGAGAGGTCGAAGCGGTCGGGATCGTCGTACACGGCGGGGTCCCGGTTGGCGCCGGCCAGGTAGAGCACCACGATCGACCCCTGGGGCAGGTCGACGCCGGCCAGCTCCATAGCGGTCATCGGCGCCCGAACGGTGCGCTGCACCGGCGGATCCCAGCGCAAAGTCTCCTCGATGGCAGCCCCGGCGAGTGAGGGGTCCTGGGCGACGGCGTGCCACTGGTCCGGCCGGGCGAGGAGGGCAAGCACCGCGTTGCCGATCAGGTTGACTGTGGTCTCGAACCCGGCCAGCAGCAACAGCATGCACAGCGGCACCAGCTCGTCCGGCGCCAGCTGGTCGGGGTCCGTGGCCAACAATCGGCTCACGACGTCGTCACCGGGCTCCTTGCGGCGATGATCGAACGTGTCCGCGAGGACCAGTCTGAGCCGACGGTCGGCCTCGATCAGCCGCGCCACGTGGGCGAGTGATCGCGGCCCGCTGAGTCCACTGCCGATCGTGGCGCCGTAGCGGGCGAAGGCGGCGCTGTTGCTGTCCGGCACCCCGAGGAGGTTGGTGATCACCGCAATCGGTAGCGGCGAGGCCAGGCCGGCGACCAGGTCCCACGGTCCGTCGGGCGAGACCGCATCGAGCAGGCCGTCGACCAGCTTCTCGATCCACGGGCGGTACCTGGCCATGGCATGGGGGGTGAAGGCGGGAGCGACCAGCCGGCGCAGTCGGGTGTGGTCGGGTGGGTCCAACTCGAGCAGCGACAGCTGACCGTCACCCCGGCTGAGCCCGCCGCCCTCGACGCGCGCGCCGAAGCGCCGGTCCCGGAGCACTTGCCTGCACACGTGGTGGCTGGCGGTTTGGTAGCCCAGTAGAGGGCTGCGCACCAGCGCACCACGTCTGCGAACCTCCTCGTAGAGGTGGTAAGGATCGCGGACACCCTCGGCGAGGTTCAGCCGGGCCAACGGGTCCCGAGTGACGTGCGCGTGCCAGACCGTCATCGAGCGCAGCACGACGAACTGACGGGCCAGAGACACGACGGCGTTCACAATGGCTCCCCGGTCGGCGCGGTCCACCGGCCACGCCTCACTGACAGTATGCTCCGCCGCCCTCCGACCGACGTCAGACTTCGACCGTCGTTGGTGCGTCGTTGGGTCGGGCCAAGAGCTTGTCCATGACGGCAGCAAGAGCCACTTCTTCCTGTTCGCTGAGGGCGTCGAAGAACAACCGCCTCACGGCCCTGACGTGGCTGGGAGCGGCCTCCTCGATCGCAATACGGCCCTGCGGGGTGATCACGACGAAAGCCCCGCGGCCGTCCTCGGAGCACGCCGCACGCTCCACCAGGCCACGACATTCCATGCGCGTGACGTGATGGGAGACCCTGCTGCGCTCCCACTGCAGAAGTCCGGTGAGGTCGCTGACCCGCAGCCGCCCCTCTGGATTGTCGGTGAGATGGACAAGAACCTCGAAGTCCGGCATCGACAGGCCGGCGTCTTGTTGCAGTTCGCGGTGTAGCGCGGAGGCCAGCTTGGTGTTCAATTTCAGCCAGCCGCGCCACAGGTGCTGCTCCTGCGGGGTCAGCCATTGAACCTCCGAGCTCATGTGAACCATCGTATCGGGAATAGTTGACACGTCACATAAGTTTCACCCGTCATGTGCGTGACACGTCACCAATTGGCGGCGTGAATCCCCGACTGCTTCAGGAGCCCAACATGACCAACCCCACCATCACCCTTGCCCCCCTCGGCGACCTGTCCGGCACCTACGTCCTCGACCCCGCCCACACCCGCATCGGGTTCGTGGCCCGGCACGCGATGGTGACCAAGGTCCGTGGCCAGTTCAACGACTTCGAGGGCAGCGGCGTCGTTGACGCAGCCGACTTCACCAAGTCAACCGTTAACGTGACCATCGAGGCCGCCAGCATCGACACCCGCAACGAGCAGCGTGACGCCCACCTGCGCAGCAACGACTTCCTCGCCATGGCGGAGTACCCGCAGATCAAGTTCACCTCCACCGGCATCCGGCAGACTGGGCCGACCAGCGTCGAGCTAGTCGGCGACCTCACCATCAAGGGCGTCACCAACACGGTCACCATCCCCTTCGAGTTCGAGGGCGCCGCCACCGACCCGTTCGGGAACCTGCGCGTCGGCTTCGAGGGCTCCGTGGTGATCAACCGCAAGGACTATGGCGTCACTTGGAACGTCGCGCTTGAGACCGGCGGCGTCCTGGTCAGCGACAAGATCACCCTTGAGTTCGAGGTCTCCGCCATCAAGACGGTCTGACGCAGGCACCCCTCGTTCGCGGCGCCGGGCGACGAGAGCGTAGCGCGGGTCGAATCCCGTGGGGGCTGTCTCTCAATGTGCTTCTCCCAAGGTGCTTCTCCGTGGGGAGATGCGCTCGATCCCAACGCCAACAGCGCTGACTGCTGTGGAACCCGCGGATCTGTCCGGGAGGCCGGCAGTCGGCTTCCGACGTTCTCCGGGGCTCAGGCCACTCCATGCCGGAATTCGATGGCCTCACCGGCGATTCGAGCCGTCTCCTGCACGTCCATCACTGGATGAACGCTCATATCGAAGTAGGCGGTGAAGATCGCCATATCTCGAGCGATCAGAGCGACGTCATCCGTCTCAACCACAGCGAAGCCGCCTCGCGCATCCACGCGCCCCACGAACTGAAGGAAGTTCGTACCAGCGGCTGGAGCCCAGTTATTGAAGACCTGCAACCCCCGCGCCTGCGCGTCCTCGGTAACCCCCGCGCGGGTCTCCCACGTCACGACGTACTTCATCCCAACCCCCTACGACGTACGAGCAGTTGCTCGGAGACAACCACCATCGGATCGCGCCGTCAATGCCGAGGACTACCGCAGACCGAACGGGATCGTCCTGGGCCCCAGCGGAGACGGACCGACCGCGGTCCGCCATCACATCCGGAACGTACGGCCGCCGCTTCGCAATCTCGCTCGCGACTCGAGCGGCCGTGACGACTTCACCATGGCAAATCCGGAGGGATTAGAAACCCGAACACACCGAGGTAGGGGTCGTGGTCGGCGTCACCGGCCATACCCTGGCTGGTCTGAACCTGGTGTCTTGCCATACCTTGACGATCCTGAGGAGAATCCGAGGTTCGGGACTCCGAATCGGGAAGAGAGGGAACATGGCTCATCATCGGCTAGCGTCGCGTAAGGGCGCGCTGCGCCTAGCGGCCCTTGGTGCCGCAGCAGCTCTTACGGCAGCGCTGCTTCCGGGGCAGGCGGCATCGGCCGCGCCCGGCGGCCTCGCGTGCGACAACCGCGCGAACAACACCTACCAGAAGCTGCTCGACTGCGTAACGGTGGAAGGTGTCCAGGAACACCTGGAAGCCTTCCAGAAGATCGCGGACAACAGCACCGATCCGGTCTACCCCGGGACACGAGCGGCCGGGACCGACGGGTACGCGGACAGCGTCGAATACGTCGCTGGCCTGCTCCGGGAGGCCGGCTACGAGGTGACACTCGACCCGGTCGAGATCACGTTCAACTTCCCGGCGGTGTTGCGTCAGCTGACACCGGTTGAAGCCGACTACGAGACCGGTGTCTTCACGGGCAGCGGCTCGGGAGAGGTCGAGGGCAATGTGATCCCCGTCGACATCAATCTCTCCGGTGACCGGGCCTCCACCAGCGCTTGTGAGGCGGCGGACTTCGCCGGCCTCGACTTCAGCGGTGACAACGACATCGCACTGGTGCAGCGCGGCACATGCTTCTTCGGGACCAAGGCGTACTACGCCGAGCAGGCCGGCGCCGAGGCCGTCATCATCTTCAACCAGGGCAACACCCCGGACCGCGAGGCACTGATCGTCGCGGACGCGACGAGCGTGGACCCCCCGATCCCCGGGGCCCCCGGACCGGTCACGCACGACATCCCCGTGGTGGGCGCCAGCTTCGCCGACGGCGTCGCGCTGGCTGCTGAGGGTTCCACCGCGCTCGTCGAGGTGCAGCCGGCTGAGACCCGCACCGACTACAACGTCATCGCGGAGCTGCCGGGCAAGAACGAGGACAACGTCGTGATGGCCGGCGCCCACCTCGACAGCGTCATCGAGGGACCAGGCATCAACGACAACGGCTCCGGCTCGGCGGCACTGCTGGAGACCGCGCTCAACATGGCCAACCTCAACCCGGAGAACACGCTGCGGTTCGCCTGGTGGGCCGGCGAGGAACAGGGTCTGGTTGGCTCAGCAGATTACGTCGAGGGACTCTCGGAGGCGGAGCGTGACCGCATCGCGCTGTACATGAACTACGACATGGTCGGCTCGCCCAACTACATCTTCATGGTCTACGACGCGGATGAGTCGACCTTCGAAGCCCCGGTCCCCATCCCGGCGGGGTCGGAGGCGATCGAGGACCTCTACGAGTCGTACTACACCGCTATCGGTGAGCCGTACGACGACACGGAGTTCTCCGGTCGCAGCGACTACGAGGCGTTCATCCTGGCCGGCATCCCGTCGAGCGGCCTGTTCACCGGAGCTGAGGAGATCAAGACCGAGGAGCAGGAGGAGATCTGGGGCGGCACCGCCGGCGAGCAGTTCGACCCCTGCTACCACGAGGCCTGCGACACGATCGCGAACATCGACTCGCACGCGCTCGAGGTCAACAGCGACCTGATCGCCTTCGCGGCGCTGACCTTCGCGTACTCGACCGAGTCGGTCAACGGTGTGCCGGGCAAGAAGGTGCCCGGTCCGCGCTTCACCCTGCCGGCACCGGCCGGTCCGGAGGGCACCTTCGCCGAGGACGCGCCTAGCGCCGGCCTCGCCCACGGGGCGAAGGAGTAGCGCCGTATAGGGAGTAGCGCCGTACAGCGGCGGGGGTGGTCCCTTGGGATCGCCCCCGCCGGTCCGGGCCAGAGATGACTCCTGGCGGCCCGATGATCAGGATGAGTCGAGTTGATCCGTACGGCGGCGGCCTGCTGGTCGATGCCGGCGACGGGGCGCCCGGACCCGCATGGCCAGCACCATGCGCTGCATCTCCAGGCCGAGGCGGATAGCGGTCCGGGTATCACCGGTGATCGCTGACGTGCCGACCCGCGGATGGTAGTTCACCGGGACCTGGACGATGGTGTTTCGCCCCAGCACGGCCAGCATCAGCATCTCCAGCCCGAACGAGGAGCCGTTGCCCCGGGCGTCGCGCAGCAGGCCGGGGACCAGGGACTTGGAGATGACGCGAAAGGTGCAACCGACGTCGCTGAGATAGGACGTGTTGAACAGCACCTCGATCGTCTTGGCGACCGCCCAGTTGCCCCACTGCAGGAACAAGCCCATGTTGGCGCCGTCCCAGATGAAGTTCGACACCGTGCGCGACCCGACCACGAAGTCGCACTCCTCGGTGAACGGGAGCAGCTTCATCAGGTCGCGCGGGTTGAAGGTGCCGTCGGGCTCGCAGATGCAGATCAGATCGGTGTCGACCTCGGCGAGCCCACGGCGGATCGCCGCGCCGTATCCCTGCCGGGGCTCCAGCACCTCCCGGGCGGAGGTTAGGGCGACCTCGTCGGAGGTGCCCGGCGCTGCGTTGTTGTTGACCACCAGGATGTCGTCGACCACGCCGAGTTTGTCGAAGGCCCTGATCGTCTCGGCGATGCTGTCCTTCTCGTTGTAGGTCGGCAGCACCACCGACACCGTCCTACCGTTCCACATGTCCAGCGCTTCCGGGGCCGACCTCCGGGGTGGCGATCAGCAGCATCTGACCGGCCAGCGGTTTGACGGGGGATCGCAGATACCAGGGCACCAGGAAGGTCAACGCGGAGCCCTTGCTGTTCATCGTCAACGGCAGGAACCTCGGATAGACCCGCACGATCCGCCAGCCCTCTGAAACCACGTAGTCGGCCAGCGAACGGTCGGTGTAGATCGCGACGTGCGTGTAGTCGTCGAAGTAGCCGCCCGGATTCAGCCGAAAGTTCGGTTGCAGCAGGATCAGTCGGCCGTCGGGGCGCAGCACCCTGGCCGCCTCACTGAGCACTCGGGCGGTCGCCGGCCGTTCCAGGTGTTCTAGCAGGTTGGAGGCGAACACGACGTCGAACGAGTCCGAGTTGAAGCGCGAAAGGTCCGTGCAGTCACCCACCTCGGCCTGGACGTGCTCGGCAGCGGAGCGCCGCACAGTGGTGTCCAGGTCCATGGCCACCACCCGCCGCGCCGCGATGTTGTTGGCGAAGTCACACCAGCCGGCGCCCAGGTCCAAGACGGCGGCATCCGCGGGAATCCAGCGCTGTAGGTAGGCGCACAGGTGTTTCCAGACGGCGGCGCGATGGGGGTTGGGGGCGAGCCGAGTACGGAAGTAGGCGGACACCTCACCGTCGGGGGGTGGCGGTGAGACCCGGGCTGACGTGCCGTCTGCCACCACGCCACTCCTGATCGATCGTCGGGGTCGTGCGCGGCTATCCTCACGCCAAGGCCGAAGCGGCGTCGGTGCAGATAGCCTGATGCCGACGCACATTACCGGAAGGACCTCTGAGTGCCGGTGATCGCCGACCCCGAGTCGGACCGCCGGGCCGGGGAGTCGACCCGGACCCTGATGCTCGCCTGCCTGCCGGCGGTTGCGATCGGGCTGCTGATCAGGGTGTGGCTGATGCGGACGTCGTTGTCCACGTTGAACGCCGACGAGGGCATCACCGGACTGCAGGCGTTCGACGTGCTGAAGGGTCAGTTCCGCCTCATCGTGGCCGGGAACGACTACGGCTCGACCACTGAGAGCTACCTGCTCGCGCCGTTTCTGGCGATCTGGACCGGGGTGTGGCCGCTGCGCATCCTGCCGATCCTGCTGTCCGCCGTCGCTGGTTACGCCCTCTACCGATTGGCGCGGCCGATCTTCGGCCGGGTGCCGGCCGCGGCGCTGGCGCTGATCGGCTGGACCATTTCCGGCGCGGTGGCGCTGTTGTTCCTGCGCTCCTACATGGGGTACACGACCGGCTTCATCGCGCAGGTGGCCGCTCTCGCGTTGGCGTGTCACGCGATGCGTACGGAGCACTACCTGGCTCGCACCGCGCTCCTCGGCGGGTTCGCGGCGGGCTTCGCGGTGTGGAGCCATCCGATCTTCGGCACGGTCGCGCTGCTGGCGCTGATCGCGCCCACGCTGTACCGCTGGCGCGCACTGCGCCAGTGGTGGCTGCCGCTCTCGGCCGGCGGGGTGCTCGGCGTCAGCCCGTGGCTGCTGTTCATGGCGCAGAACGGTTGGCCGGAGTCGGCCACGCCCACGGTGGCCACGACCTACTCGGAGCGGCTGATCAGGTTCGTCACCGAGCTCCTACCGCGAGCCTTCGGCCTGCGCACCCCCGGTGGGGACTGGGTCGGCCCGGACGCGGTGGCCGTTGGGGTCGCGGCGGTGTTGATCATGCTCGCGGGGGTCGGGATGGTGGTACTGGTGGTGCTCAAGGGCGCCCAGGCACTGCCGATCCTGGTGGCCGGCGTGCTCGCCTTCCCGATTCTCGCGCTGTACGCCCCGCTCGGCTCCATCGCGGACGCGCGGTACGCCCTGCCGCTCTTGCCGCAGCTGCTGATGGGGTTGGGGGCCTGGCTGCTGCTGATCCCCGAGCGTATTCAGCACTCGCCCTGGCTGGTGGTCACCGTGCCGACGGTGTGGGCGCTGTTGCTCTCCGTGCCGGTCGTGCACCAGCAGGTCGGCTGGGAGTGGCTCGATCCCGACACCGACGCCAGGCGGGTGGTCAGCGAACTGGAGAGCCGGCAGATCCCCTACGTCAACGGCGACTACTGGGGCGCGTACCTGGCCGACTACCTCGCCAGCGGGCGGCTCCAGGCGGCGACTCACGGGCCCGTACGGCTGGAGGATCAGAACGCCACCGTCAACGCCGCCGACCCGTCGCTGGTCGCGTTCGTGTATCAGGACGGTACGACCCCCTACCTGCGGATGCCGGTGGACCGCTACGAACTGGTGAACGCCGGAATCTTTGACCTGTACGTGCCGGTCGGGCCCTGATTTCTGTTCGGCCCGCTGTGTCAGGCGGGGACTTCGGGTTGCTGCTGATGATGGGTGATGAGCCCGAGCCGGGCCAGCTGCCCGGACAGTTCGGCTCCGTCGTTGGCGTAGAGCCAGGTGGCCTGGGAGATCGCGGCGGCCGCAGAGGCCCGGTTCGTGCTGCCGGCCAGCACCGCTTCGCCGGGAGTGAGCTGCCGGATACAGACCGCGGCGACCTGGTCGGGGTGTGAAGCGGCGAACTCGCTGTAGATCGCCTCATCGTGCTGGCCGTCATCGCCGATCAGCAGCCAGCGGATCTGCGGGAACTCCGTGGCCAGCCGTTCGAGGCTGTTGCGCTTGTGTTCACGGCCGCTGCGGAACCAGCGATCCGCGGTGGGCCCCCAGTCGGTGAGCAGCAGAGCGCCCTTGGGGTAGAGGTTCCGGGAGAGGAACCGGGTCAGGGTCGGCGCGACGTTCCACGCCCCGGTGGAGAGGTAGATGACCGGTGTCTGCTCGTTGGCCGTCACCAGCCGCTCGTACAGGACGGGCATCCCGGGCGTGGACGTCCGGGCGTGTTCGTTGACCACGAACGTGTGCCAGGCCGCCAGCAGCGGCCGCGGCAGAGCGGTGACCATCACCGTGTCGTCGATATCGGACACGATGCCAAATCGGACCTCGGGATCGACGACGTAGACGTCGGCCGGCGTGGGCGTGGAGCCCTCCGAACTCAACTCCGCCCGATGCCAGCCGGGTTCCAGGTCGACTTCGATCCGCGTGTCCACGATCCCGCTGCTGTCGGCTCGCACGGTGAAGCTCTGCTTCCCGATCGCGACATCGACCAATCCGTTTTCGACCGGCACGCTGATGAAACTCCGCCAGCCCCTCGAACCGGTGGGCTCTTCGCCTCTTGCTCGCCGGCTGTCCCGAGTCAGCAGGACCCGCGCCAGCAGCCGGACCCAACTCGTCGAGCCATAGCCGGTGTAACCGATCACCGACGGCCGATAACCCAAGGCGCGAACGCGCCGCGCGCGCAAGCGCATGATTGCGATGTCGATCCTGGCGGCCCGGTGCAACTCCGAGCGCGGTTCCGAGAAGAGTTTTGATGCCGTCACGTCTGGCAGTGTCTCAGGCCGGCTCATTCAGCGCCGCTGCGGCGCAGCACTTCGCTCAGGCGTTCCGCCGCCGCGATCACCGCCGGGGCGTGCAGCCGGCCGGGCTGCCGCGACAGGCGTTCGATCGGACCGGAGACACTGACGGCGGCGATCACCTTGCCGGAAGGGGAGCGTACGGGGGCCGACACCGAGGCGACACCCGGTTCCCGCTCGCCGACCGAGTGGGCCCAGCCGCGGCGGCGAACGGCGGCCAGGGCGACCGCGGAATATCGGCTGCCCCGCAGCCCGCGCTGCATCCGGTCCGGCTCCTCCCAGGCGAGCAACACCTGGGCGGCCGACCCGGCGCTCATGGTCAGTTGGGTGCCGACCGGAACGGAGTCGCGCAATCCTGACATCCGCTCGGCGGTGGCCACGCAGACCCGGTAGTCACCTTGGCGACGGAACATCTGTGCCGACTCCCCGGTGATGTCGCGCAGTCGGGCCAGGACCGGTCCGGCGGTGGCCAGCAGTCGGTCCTCGCCGGCGGCTGACGCCAGCTCCCCGAGCCGGGGGCCGAGGATGAAGCGGCCCTGGAGGTCTCGGCTGACCAGTCGATGATGTTCCAGGGCAACCGCCAACCGGTGCGCGGTGGGTCGGGCCAGACCGGTCGCCGACACCAGACCTGCCAGAGTGGTAGGACCGGTTTCCAGCGCACTCAACACGAGGGCGGCTTTGTCCAGCACGCCGACACCGCTAGAGTTGTCCATGCCTTGATACTGCCGTCTCGGATGTTGGAATGCAAGTCACGCTGGAGGCGGATGCGGAGCGAAAAGGAGAGTCGCTATGGGTCAGACACTCAGTGAGAAAATCTGGGACGCGCATGTCGTACGGTCGGCCGCGGGCGAGCCCGACCTGCTCTTCATCGACCTCCATCTCGTGCACGAGGTGACCAGCCCGCAGGCTTTCGACGGGCTTCGCCAAGCCAGCCGGACCGTCCGGCGGCCCGATCTCACCATGGCCACCGAGGATCACAACACTCCGACCCTCAACATCGACGCGCCCATCGCGGACCCGGTGTCCCGGGCGCAGGTCGACACCCTGCGACGTAACGCCCACGAGTTCGGGGTACGCATCCACAGTCTCGGCGACCTTGATCAAGGGATCGTGCACATCATCGGTCCCCAGCTGGGTCTGACCCAGCCCGGCATGACGGTGGTCTGCGGCGACTCGCACACCTCCACCCACGGAGCATTCGGCGCGATCGCGTTCGGCATCGGCACGTCGGAGGTCGAACACGTGCTGGCCACCCAGACCCTGCCCCAGGCCCGGCCGAAGACGATGGCGGTCAACATCAACGGCGAGCTGCCACCGGGTGTCACCGCCAAAGACGTCGTGTTGGCGTTGATCGCCAAGGTCGGCACCGGCGGCGGACAGGGCTACATCGTGGAATACCGCGGGTCGACCATCGAGGCCTTGTCGATGGAGGGCCGGATGACGATCTGCAACATGAGCATCGAGTGGGGGGCCAAGGCCGGATTGATCGCGCCGGACGACGTGACCTTCGCCTACGTCCAGGGTCGGCCGCACGCGCCGACCGGTTCCGAGTGGGACGACGCGGTGGCGTACTGGCGGACGTTGCGGACCGACCCCGGCGCCTCCTTCGACGAAGAGGTGGATCTGGACGCGACCCAGTTGACGCCCTTCGTGACCTGGGGAACCAACCCGGGCCAGGGCGTACCGCTCGGCGCGGCCGTGCCTGATCCGGAGACCTTTGTCACCGATCACGAGCGCACCTCCGCGCGGAAAGCGCTGGAGTACATGGCGCTGGCGCCCGGCACCCCGATGCGGGACATCGCCGTGGACACGGTGTTCCTCGGCTCCTGCACGAACGGACGCATCGAAGACCTCCGGATCGCGGCCGAGGTGATCAAGGGACACCGCGTCGCCGACCAGGTTCGAATGCTGGTCGTACCGGGCTCGGCCCGGGTCCGGCTGCAGGCCGAGGACGAAGGTCTGGATGTCGTCTTCAAGGAGGCCGGAGCCGAATGGCGGGCTGCCGGCTGCTCCATGTGTCTGGGCATGAACCCTGATCAACTTGCGCCCGGCGAGCGGGCGGCGTCGACGTCGAACCGCAATTTCGAGGGGCGCCAAGGCAAGGGTGGGCGGACCCACCTGGTCTCGCCGCCGGTGGCGGCGGCTACGGCGATCGCCGGACACCTCAGTGCTCCGGCCGATCTTTAGGGAGACACGGATGGACAAGTTCGAGACCCACACCGGGACGGCGCTGCCGTTGCGCCGCAGCAACGTCGACACGGACCAGATCATCCCGGCGGTCTATCTCAAGCGGGTGACCAAGACCGGCTTCGAAGATGGACTGTTCGCCGCCTGGCGCAACGACCCGGATTTCGTCCTCAACCAGCCGCAGTACGCCAACGCCACGATCTTGATCCCCGGCCCCGACTTCGGCACGGGATCCTCGCGCGAACACGCGGTCTGGGCGTTGCAGAACTACGGCTTCCGAGTGGTGATCGGGTCGCGGTTCGGTGACATCTTCCGCAGCAACGCGGGAAAGTCCGGTCTGGTGGTGGTGGAAGTAGACCACAAGATCATCGAAGAGCTATGGGACTTCGTCGAGGCGCATCCTGATCATCCGCTGACGGTGGACCTGCGCGAGCAGACGATCACCGCGGACGGCTTCGAGGCCGCTTTCGAGATCGATCCCTACACCAAATGGCGTTTGTTGGAAGGCCTGGACGACATCGGGCTCACCCTTCGGCACGTCGACGAGATCGAGGGATACGAGCAGCACCGGCGTACGCATCTGCCGAAAACCTTGCCGATAAAGGTCGAATCGACGTCATTACGCTGAGTTCGTACCGATTTTCCTTACGACACTCGGAAACAGGGCACCCGGTGTTTGTCTGGGTGGCTACCTATCTCTAGCGTGGACCTCGCAGGCGTACGGTGCGGCTGCACGAGAGCCTGAGGCTCACCAAGTGCTGGAGAAGGGAAGCCGTGAACAAGGCGGAATTGATTGAGGCGCTGTCTGCCCACTATGACGGCAACAAGGCCGAGGCATCGCGGGCGTTGAATGCCGTGGTGCAGACGATCACGTACCAGACGGCGAGTGGTCAGAAGGTTTCGATCACCGGCTTCGGAGTGTTCGAGAGGGTGCCGCGGTCCGCCCGGATGGTCCGCAACCCCCGCACCGGCGAGCGCAAGCGGGCCAAGGCGACGGCCGTGCCGCGATTCCGGGCCGGATCGGATCTGAAGGCGTACGTCTCCGGGGCCAAGAAGGTGCCGAAGGCGACGGCCAAGAAGGCGAGCACGGCCACGGCGGCCGGCCCGAAGGCGACGGCCACGAAGGCGACGGCCAAGTCGACGGCCACGAAGGCGACGGCCACGAAGTCCACCGCCACCAAGTCAACGCCGGCCAGGACCACCGCCAAGAAGTCACCGGCCAAGACCACGGCCAAGACCACCGCGAAGACCACCGCGAAGACCACGGCCAAGACCACCGCTGCCAAGAAGACGCCGGCGAAGAGGTCGACGCCGGCCAAGGCCACCACCACGAAGAAGTCGGTGGCCAAGGCGCCGACGAGGGCGACCGTGAAGTCGACGGCCACCAAGGCCGCGGCCAAGAAGAGTCCGGCCAAGAAGACCGCCAAGAAGGGCTGACTGGTCGAGCCGACGAGTCAGGCGGATCTGAGCGACCGCAGCCGATCGGCTCGACGCAGCACCTCGACGGTGGCCGCACCCAGGCCCAGCCGATACGCCGCACCAAGATCACGCTCGGTGTCGACGTCCTGGCGGGCGTCGGGTACTCCGGTCAGTCGCGGTGGTCCGAGGGGCCGCGCGCCCGACGACTCGTGAGCGGCCGCGGAACCGCCTTCGAAATGCGGCCGCAGGTCGGCGTCGCGAGCGATCAACATCGTGGTGCCCACCCCGGAGTGGTCAGCCACGAACGAGCGGGTCAGACCAACCGAAGCCATGAGAATCCGTAGCAGCGACCCGGTCCGGAGGGCAGGAAGATCGCCGACGCACGCCAACACCACGCCCGCGCCCTGCTGGCGCAGCCGTCGCGATCCATAAGCGAGCGCAGCGTTGAGCCCGGAACCTGGCTCGTCGAGGATTTCCAGAGATCCGGATACCGGCGCCAGCTCGTCAGTCAGTTCGCCCGCAGGACCCACCACCAGAACTTGATCGACAGCCGTGGTCAGTGCGTGCAGGGTGTCCACGGCCATCGCCCAGGCCAGCCTTCGGCGCAGGTCGTCCGGCAGGGAACGGAGCCGAGTCTTGGCCGCAGCTCCCACCTTGAGGGCGACGACAGCGGCCGCGAAGCCGTCGGGCCGGAGCGTGTCCATGATCTTCCCATGCTGGCACGATCCCGTAGGGTGAAGCCATCTTGACCCCGAGGTGAGGTGGCTCATGTCCGGCGGCGTAGCGGCCCCGCAGCGGCGTCGCCGTTCCTCTCTGGCACGGGTCAACAGCGAGCCGGCCCCCCGCATCTTGTTCGGTACCGTGGCCGTGCTCAACGCGATCATGAAACCGTTCGTTCGGCCGCGTTGGATCGCCACGGACAAGCTGCCCCGGGTCGGTGGTCTGGTCCTGGCCGTGAACCACATATCGAACGTCGATCCGCTGGTGATAGGGCAGTTCCTTGCCTACTCCGGTCGGTGGCCGCACTTCCTGGCCAAGGCGAGCCTGTTCCGGGTCCCCGGCTTCGGTTCGCTGCTCCGCGCCACCGATCAACTGCCGGTCGAGCGCAATACGCGCATTGCCGGCCATGCCCTGACCGCGGCCGTGGCCGCCGTCCAAAAGGGCCGCGCCGTGATCGTCTATCCGGAGGGCACGATCACCCTGGATCCCGAGCTATGGCCGATGAAGGGCAAGACCGGTGCCGCCCGCATCGCCTTGGAGGCGAACTGCCCGGTCATCCCGGTCGGCCAATGGGGGGCCGAGCAGATCATGTTCGGCAAACGAGTGCACTTTCCGCATCTGCTGCCGCCCAAGCAGGTCCGGGTTCTGGTGGGTGATCCCGTGCCACTGACCGACCTCAGGAGCGAGCCGCTCACGACCGCGACACTGGACGTCGCCACCGAACGGATCATGACCGCCATCACCGCGCTCGTGGCGGAGCTTCGCGGTGAGCCGCCGCCCAAGCACCGCTTCGATCCCGGCGCTCCCGATCAAAGCCCGAGGGTGGAGCGGTGACCGTGCGGGTCGCGGTGATGGGCTCGGGGTCTTGGGGCACCGCCTTCGCCCTGGTTCTCTCCGACGCTGGCCAATCGGTCACCCTGTGGGCCCGGCGCGCCGAACTGGCCGAGGCGATCAACGCGGAGCATCGCAACGTCGACTACTTCCCGTCAATTCAGCTGCCGAACTCACTGGTTGCCGTTGCTGATCCGGCCGAGGCCATGGCGGACGCGGAGTTCGTGGTGCTTGCGGTGCCTTCGCAGTCCTTGCGGAGCAATCTGCGTACCTGGTCCATCCCCCGGCAGGCCACGGTGGTGAGTCTGGCCAAGGGCATCGAGCTCGGCAGCGGCCTGCGGATGAGTGAGGTGATCGCGGAGACAACCGGAATCAACGCGGAGCGGCTGGCTGTGGTGACCGGACCGAATCTGGCCCGGGAGATCGCTGAGCGGCAGCCCTCCGCCAGTGTGGTGGCCAGCACCTCGGCCGATGTGGCTGCGGCCCTGCAGCGGGTCTGCCACACCGCGCGCTTCCGGGCCTACACGAACGCCGACGTGATCGGCTGCGAGTTGGGCGGGGCGACCAAGAACGTGATCGCGCTGGCCGTGGGGATGGCCATCGGTCTTGGCCTGGGCGCCAACGCGACGGCCTCGGTGATCACTCGCGGGCTGGCGGAGATCACCCGGCTCGGCGTCGCGTTGGGGGCCGACCCGTACACGTTTTCGGGGCTGGCGGGCTTGGGTGACCTCGTGGCCACCTGCTCCTCGCCCTTGTCCCGGAACCGGACCTTCGGTGAGGAGCTGGGTCGCGGCCGTACGGTCGCCGAGATCACCGCTTCCACCCGGCAGGTCGCCGAGGGAGTGAAATCCTGTGCCTCGATCCAGGAACTGGGTGTCCGGGTGGGAGTGGAGATGCCGATCGTCGACCACGTTGCGGCGGTGGTGGCCGGGGACCTGACGCCGGCCGAGATGATCACCGCGCTGATGTCTCGATCAGCCAAACCGGAACGCTACTAAGACGGCACAGCTCGGGCCCGAAATGGACGGACGCCGCGCGGGGCGCAGAGAGGATAATCAGAACCTGGGGACCTCTGGAGGTGAAGCCATGGGCAAGCGGCGGGCGCAGCTCGAGTTCCTGCGTGGCTTCCTGGTCGAGCGCGGCGGCATCGCCTTCCATGGGCACGTGCTGCGCGATCCCTTGTGCCTGACCAACCTCGAACCGGGTCGAGTGGATCCGTATCCGATCTACCGCCGGATTCGCGCGCGCGGGAAACTCGTCCGGTCGTCCCTCGGCCCGTACGCGACGGCATCGCACGAGGTCTGCCACCGCCTGCTACGGGATCGGCGCTTCGGCGTGGCCAGCGATGACACGCGGGTCGGCGCACCTGATCTCTCCTTCCTGACCATGAACCCACCCGACCATGATCGACTGCGACGCTTCGCCCTACCCACCTTCAGTCCGCGAGCCGTGGCGGCCTTCGCACCGTTCGTGCGTGCCACCACCGGTCGGCTGTTGAATCGGGTGGGTCCGGGTGATTCGTTCGACCTGGTGTCGACGCTCGCGGCGCCCCTTCCCATCGCGGTCATCACCGAACTGCTGGGCGTGCCTGATGCGAACGCCGAGGAGTTCGCCGACTACGGCTCGACGTTCGGGAGTGCGCTCGGCGGTCTGCAGTCCCTCAAACACGCCCGGGAGCTGATGCGCGCCCAAGACCAGCTCACCGAGCTGTTCACGGAACTGTTGGAGGTGAAGCGTCGCGACCCGGGCAGCGACGTCCTCTCCCGACTCGCCGCGGCGGATCCCGACACGGTGCGACCGGAGGAGGCCGCCCCGATGTGCATCCTGCTGCTCATCGCCGGCTTCGAGACGACGGTGAATCTGATCGGCAACACGATGCTGGCGCTGCTCGAGCGACCCGGTGTCTGGCGGCGGGTCTGCGACGACCCGAGCCTTGCGGAAGCCGCCGTCGAGGAGACTCTCCGTTTCGACGCGCCGGTGCAGCGGACCGCCCGATTCGCCCTCGAAGAGGTGACGGTCGAGGGACACACGCTCTCGGTGGGCGAGATCGTGGTGCTCATGATCGGCGGGGCCAACCGGGACCCCGCCGCCTTCGAGCGTCCCGACGAGTTCGATCTCGATCGGACAGAACATGATCATCTGGCTTTCGGCGGCGGCATCCACTACTGCGTCGGCGCCGCCCTGGCGCGGCTCGAGGCGACGCTCGCCGTGCAGGAGTTGGCGAGCAGGTTTCCTTCGCTGCGAAAGGCCGGCAGCCTCGACCGCCGGCGCGGCAGCCTGATCCGCGGGTTGCGGCACTTCGAGGTCCAGTCGTCTCGGACGCTGGTATCGGTCTAACCGAGACGGGCCAGGGCCTGCTCGAGATCCCCCCACAGATCTTCCACGTGCTCGATGCCGACCGACAGTCGAACCAGTCCCGAGGGAACACTCGACAATTCGGTGGGCCAGCGCCGTCGGCGTTCCAAGGTCGACTCCACCCCGCCCAGGCTGGTTGCCGGCACCCACAACTCCGTGGCCGCCACGAAGGCGTCTGCGGTGTACGCGTCGGGTAGATCGACCGACACCAGTGAGCCGAACCCTGCCATGGTCCGGGCCGCAACCGTGTGCCCCGGGTCATCGGGCAGACCGGGGTAGCGGACGTGTTTGACCGCGGCGTGCGCGGCCAGTCGCTCGGCCAGGATGCCGGCGTTCTGCTGCGCCTGGGCCAGTCGCACCGGCAGCGTTCGGATGCCGCGGAGCACCAGATAGGCCTCCATGGTGCCGGGAATCGCACCGTGCAGCTTCCGGGTGGCGGACAGCGCATCGAACCGTACGGTGTCGTCGACGGCGACGACCACGGCGCCCAGCAGCGCGTCGGAGTGCCCGGAGAGGAGCTTGGTGGCCGAATGAATCACCAGGTCGGCACCGACGGCCAGCGGCTGCTGCAGCAGTGGGCTGGCGAAGGTGTTGTCCACCGCCAACGGGACGCCATTCAATCCCGGCCGAGACGGCCGGCAGATCGGCCACCTCGATGGTCGGATTGGTCGGCGTCTCGAGCCAGACGAGATCCGCCCCATCCGCGGCTCTCAAGATCGCGTCGGTGTCGGCCACGTCGATCCGGCGGACCGTGCCGCCGGACTGCGAGGCGCGCTGGTCGGCGGCGGCCGCCACGCCGAGATAGCAGTTCTCGGGGAGCACCAGGCAGAAGTTCGGCGGCAGCAGTTCGAGAACGGCGTGCACCGCGGCCATACCACTACTGAAGGTGAGGGCCCGCCCTCCCTCCAGGGCGCCGATCGCCTGTTCCAGCGCGTGCCAGGTGGGGTTTCCGTAACGGCCGTATCCCATCTCGCCCTGGCCCACCTCGGGACCTGCCACGTACGTCGACGCGAACACGACCGGGGTGTTGAACGGGGCGTCGGGAACGGGATCGGGCCGGCCGGCCTTGACGGCCAGCGTCTCGTTGCGGCGCCGAGCGAGGGGAGTCACGCCGTCCAGTCTCGCGCGCCGTGCCCGGGGTGGTCCCGGCACCCCGGTAGGGTCGGAAACAATGACGAGCGACAAGCCCCGGGTAGCGGTGATCTTCGGTGGCACCAGCAGCGAGCACGCCATCTCCTGCCTCACGGCTGGCGGTGTGCTGTCCGCGATCGACCGCGGTCGGTATGAAGTCGTCGGACTGGGGATCACCCGGTCGGGCCGCTGGGTGGTGGTCGACGACGCATCGATGGCGCAACTGCGGCTGATCGACGGTCGGCTGCCGGAGCTGACCGAGGACGCGACCGACGCGGTTCTGCTGCGTTCCTCGTCCGGAACTGACCTCGCGGTCCGGGAATCCTCGGCCCTCTCACAGCTAGGTCCGGTCGACGTCGCGTTTGCGTTGCTGCACGGACCGTTCGGAGAGGACGGGACCATCCAGGGTCTGTTCGAGATGATGGGCACCCGGTACGTGGGCGCCGGGGTGCTGGCCAGCGCGGTGGGCATGGACAAGATCTTCATGAAGCTGGTGCTCTCTGCGTCAGGTTTGCCCGTCGGGCCGTTCGTTCCGATCCCGCCCGCGGAGTGGAGACGTGACCGAGACGCCTGCTTGGAGGCGGTCGAGGCTTTGCACTATCCGGTCTTCGTCAAACCGGCGAGAGGCGGATCGAGCCTGGGCATCAGTCGGGTCGACGCTGCCGAGGAGTTGGTGGCGGCGATCGAACTCGCGCAGCAGTTCGATCCGAAGGTGATCGTCGAGGAGGGCATCGTCGGAGCCCGTGAGTTCGAATGCGGTGTGCTGGGCCATCCCGACGGGGGTTCCGCCGAGGCCAGCGCGGTGGGCGAGGTCCGGCTGCACTCCGGCTTCTACGACTTCGACGCCAAGTACCTGCCCGCGGAGCAGGTCGAGCTGGATGTGCCGGCCCACGTGGACTCCGACATCGCCGAGCAGGTGCAAGCGCTGGCGGTCCGGACGTTCGAGGCCCTCGGGTGTGAAGGGCTGGCGCGGGTGGACGTCTTTTTGACCCGAGACCAGAAGGTGATCGTCAACGAGATCAACACCATGCCCGGCTTCACGGCGACCTCGATGTTTCCCCGGATGTGGGCCGCCAGCGGCGTCGATTACCCGGAATTGGTGGACCGGCTCCTGCAGTCGGCGCTGCATCGGCCGGTTGGCCTGCGCTAGTTCGGATGTTGAGGGCGGGAGACGCTCAATGGCTCGCCGACGTCTTCGGTCTGGCCGGTCCGGTGCGTCTGGAGGGCCCGGTCGATCGCGGCGAACAGGGTCAGATGTGGAGATTGGTGACTGGCTCGGCCAGCTTCGCGGTCAAGGAGACGCTGCAGCCAATCGATGACGATCAGATCGAACTCGCCTATGCCTTTCAATCCCGCGCTGCCCTGTTCGGGGTTGCGGCGCCGCTGCAGTTTCGGGCGGCCGACCGGCGATTGGCGATCCGCAACGGCGGTGAAACCCTGCGATTGTTCGCCTGGACGCGGTTCGCGAGGCCGGATCGAACGGTCAACGCAGCTGCTGTGGGAAAGGTCGTCGCCGCCCTGCACAAAGCAGGTTGGGAGGTATCTGGTGACGTGCACCCGTGGTATTGCGATCCGGTCGGGCGCGAGCGGTGGACGGCGTTGGCGAGTGACCTCGGCCAAGCCGGAGCATCTTTCGCTCCGGCGCTCGTAAGACTTCTTGACGAGGTTCTGCGCGCGGAGTCGATCATGCATCGACCGCTGACGGGGCTTGTCCTGGGACACCGTGACCTCTGGGCCGACAACGTCCGCGAGATCACCGATAACAGGCTGATGATCATCGATTGGGACAATTGCGGCGCTGTTTCGCTTGATCACGAGCTGGCCATGGTGCTGGTCGAATTCGGCACCACCGACGAGCGGGTGCACCAGCTCTACGACGCTTATCGGGCCGCGGGTGGGCCAGGTCGAATCACTTCGATAAGCGCCTTCACGTTGCCTCTGGCGGTGCTCGGGCACCTGCTCGAGCTGAGCGGTCGGCAGTGGTTGGCCGCTCCCACACCGGAAGACCGGCACCGCGCCGAAGGTCGGGTGAGACTGTTCCTGGATAATCCCGTGACCGTGACAGATGTGACTCGGATCCATGATCTCGTGGCTGGGCTCGAGTGAACCCATCCACGCACGAGGGCAGCATCCAGTCAGGCTCAGCCGATGGAGGCATAGGCGTTCAAATGTGCGCCCACGATTTTCTCCACAGGACTTCGTTCGGTCGGTCCCCTCGGATCAGTCGGTGGTGGTGCTTTGGCGGCGCGCCAGATGTCATGCGCGAACGCTGATGGACCGAGCGGGTGGGTGCCGGGTGGCCTTCGCGATCTGCCGGGCCTGATACACCGGCCCCTGACCCGTTTGGGCCGCCGCCCAGGTGTGGGGGTAGCCGTGCCGCAGATCCAGCGCGTCGGCGATCAGCCGGGCCGCGGACCCGGCGCTCAATTGGAGTGCGCAGCCGAGTTCGGCGGGGCGAAGTCGCCGATCTCCGGGGTGCCGTCCCCACCCGGCCGCACCGCCCGCTCCGCACCCGGCAACCCGTCCGGGTTCACCGCCTCCCCGGGATGCAGATCCGCCCAACGGGCCGCGATCAACAACCGGCGGACCTCGACCACGAACGCCGCGTGTTCGTTGACCTCCGCCGCGGTCAGGGTGCCGTCGGCATCCAACCCGGCCAGATCATTTTCGAACACACATTCAATACAGAACGAGCCACCGACATCGACTACCAACCCAGATCAGCGGACAACACGCGAGAAATCCGGCCAACATGCGACCACTCCGGACGACACCTCGGTCCTGAGCCGGCCCCCGCAGGAACCAGGATCGGGGGGTCAGATGTGGACCACCGGGCAAGTTACCGTGCGGGTGATGCCGGGCACGGTCTGCACCTTCGCGACCACGAGCTGGCCGAGTTCGTCGACACTGGCGGCTTCGGCACGAACGATCACGTCGTACGGGCCGGTCACATCTTCGGCGAGCGTGACCCCTTGGATGGCGCCGATGTCGCGCGCGACGTCAGCGGCCTTGCCGACGTTGGTCTGGACCAAGATGTACGCCTGAACGACCATGTGTTACTTCCTCCATCTCGCCATGTGACGGTCACGCTACAGTGTCGGCCACGATCTGGCAGGTCAAGCTTCGATCACGAGCATCATGACCCCTTATTGGCAAGGAACACCCATGAGCGATCGGACGGCGGACCCGATATCCGCCGCCACTGTGGCGGACCTGGGCGAGCTCCGACTGATCGCGATGGTCACCGCCGACCTGGCGACCGATGGTGCAGTGCTGATCGGGCCCGGTGACGACGCCGCCGTGCTGGATCTCGCCGGTCCGGTGCTCACCTCTGTGGATGTCCTGGTGGAGAATGTGCACTTTCGCCGTACCTGGTCCGACGCCGACCACGTCGGCCGCAAGTCGATCGGGGTCAACGTGGCCGACATCGAGGCCATGGGGGGACGCGCCGTGGCTGTCACCGTCGGATTCTCGGCTCCGCCCGACCTGCCAGCGAGCTGGGTGGCGCAGTTCGGCCAAGGACTTCGGGCCGAGTGCGCCCGAGCCGGCATCCAGCTCGTCGGGGGCGACGTCACCGCTGCCCGCGACATCACGGTTTCCGTCAGTGTGCTCGGCGTGCTGGACGGTCGCCGGGCTGTGCTGCGCTCAGGCGCAAGCGCCGGGCACGTAGTCGCCATGACCGGCCGCACGGGGTGGGCTGCGGCCGGCCTGGTCGTCCTGGGCCGCGGGTTCCGGTCACCCCGTGCGGTCGTGGAGGCCTATCGGGTGCCTGAGGTCCCGTACGGTCAAGGCGCGATCGCGGCCGCAGCCGGGGCGACCGCGATGATCGACGTCTCCGATGGTTTGATCGCCGACCTCGGCCACGTGGCCCGAGCCTCGAACGTGATCATCGACCTGACGATGGATGCGTTCGACGTGCCAGAGCCGCTTCAAGCCGTGAGCGCGGCGACCGGCACCGACCCGTACCGGCTCATCCTCACCGGCGGGGAGGATCACGCGCTCGCCGCGGTGTTTCCCACTCGGGACGATGTTCCGCAGGACTGGACGATCATCGGCTCGACCCGGGACATGGCCGTCGACGAGGAACCTCAAGTTCTCGTCGACGGGCAGCCCTGGGAAGGGAGTGCGGGGTTCGACCACTTCGGCGGCCGGCGTTGACTCGCGGCGGCTCACCCACCGATCTGCCGACTGCCCGAGTGCTCACCATCGCCGGCTCGGATTCCGGCGGCGGGGCCGGGGTCCAAGCCGACCTCAAGGCCATGCTGGCGCACGGCGTCCACGGCATGAGCGTGCTGACCGCCGTGACCGCCCAGAACTCCCTCGGCGTCCAGGGGGTGTGGTCGCTGCCCCCGGAGGCGATCGAGAAGCAGTTCCGCAGCGTGGTCGACGACATCGGGGTCGATGCGGTCAAGACCGGGATGCTGGGCAGCGTCGCGGTGATCGAGGTGGTCGTGGATCTCCTCGTCGGACTGCCGTCCCGGATCCCTGTGGTGGTCGATCCGGTCTGTGCCAGCAAACACGGCGATCCGCTGATCGAACCGGATGCGGTGGCGGCCCTGCGTCACCACCTGGTCCCGGGAGCCACGGTACTGACGCCGAATCTGCCCGAGGCCGCGCTGCTGACCGGTCTGCCGGCCTCGAGGCCGCCGGCCGAACTCGCCGCCGCCCTGCGAGATGACGGAGCGCCCTGGGTGCTGATCAAGGGTGGCCATGCCGCCGGAGACCCGGTCGACCACCTGTTCGGCCCGGACGGGTTCCACGGCTCCTACGGCGCCACGCGTTCGGACAACCGGCACACCCACGGGACGGGCTGCACGCTCGCGTCCGCCATCGCCTGCCGCCTCGCTCTCGGCAGCAACGTGCCGACCGCCGTGCGTCGGGCCAAGGCCTACGTCACGGGCGCGATCGTCGCCGGTTTTCCGCTCGGCGGGGGCATCGGCCCGACCGATCATCTGTGGTGGGCCCGGGCGCGGGTGGCGGAGGCGCTGAGCGCCGGGGAGTAGTTCGCGGCGTGTGCCCAAGGCGGCCGGAGCCTCGATCCCGTAACCTCCAGTCATGGCGTCCCGCGCGTCTTCCCCGCCGCGGTCACGAACCTCTGCCGGATCCACTCGTTCCGGTTCGCAATCGCGGTCGCCAGGAAGCAAGACAGCAACCAAGTCCCAGACCAGATCCGCGTCGACCAGATCCGCATCGAACCATCGCGCACCCGCGACCCGCCGACCGGTGTCCCGCGGAAGCTCTCGGCGGCCGCCGAAGCGGTCGTCGTGGCTGGTGCGTCTCGGTCGCGGAGTAGCCGGGTTGTGGGTCGGGATCGGACATCTCGTCGGAGCCGGGATCCGTCGGATCGGCTACGGGGCCCGCGACCTCGATCCTGCGCTGCGCCGCGACGGCGTCGGACTGTTCCTGGTCGGCTGCGCCATCATCGTCGGCGCGTCGTTCTGGTTCACCCTGCCCGGAACGGTCGGGGAGTATCTGCGGGTCGGTATCGCGAGTGTGATCGGAGTGCTGGCCTACGCCGCGCCGATCCTGCTGGCGCTGATGGCCTGGCGGACGCTGCGCCACCCGGACCGCAACGGACCGCGCGGCCGGCAGGCCATTGGCTGGGCGGCCGTGGTGTTCGGACTGCTCGGCTTGATCAACATCGCTCGTGGGCTACCTCGCACCAACGAACCGGAGCGGCTGCGAGAGGCCGGTGGGATCCTGGGCTATCTGTCGTCCAGCCTGCTGTCGGACCTGTTGACGGTCTATGTCGCCGCGCCGCTGCTGGTTCTGCTCCTGATGTTCGGCGTGCTGGTGGTGATCGGCATTCCGCTGTACGAGATGCCGGGTCGCATCCGCGAGGTGCTGGTTCTGATCGGCCGCGCGCCGGCGGGTGCTGACCGCTCGGGACCGGAGCCGGCGTTCGACTCCGACGAGGCGTACGAGACCCCGGTCGTCCAGGAACAGGGCCCGGGGAGCGGGGAAAAGAGCGGGGAGAAGGGCCGGGCGAAGGCGAGGAAACCAAGCCGTACGACCGACTCGACGCTGGAGGAGTCGACCCCCCCGGAAGCGGTAGACCCGACGACCACCTCAATCGACGATCCGGTCACCGCTGGTTTGCCGCCCGGCGTGGTGGTGCGCGGTGAGGATCTCGAGCCGCCGCCGCACACGCCGGTACCGCAGCGCGTCGAGCAGTTGCAGCTCTCCGGCGACGTGCAGTATCTGCTGCCCGACACGGGGGCCCTTCGCCAGGGCAGTGTGCACCGGGCTCGGACCGAGGCGTCCGACGCCGTGGTCCATCGGCTGACCAGTGTGTTGGAGCAGTTCGAGATCGACGCGACGGTGACCGGCTACAGCCGGGGCCCGACGGTGACCCGCTACGAGGTCGAGCTCGGACCGGCCGTGAAAGTGGAGAAGGTGACCGCGCTCAGCCGGAACATCGCCTACGCCGTGGCCAGTGCCGACGTCCGGATCCTCTCGCCCATCCCGGGAAAGTCGGCCATCGGCATCGAGATCCCGAACACCGACAAGGAAGTGGTCTCCCTCGGTGACGTGATGCGCTCGGCCGCGGCCCGAAATGATCATCATCCGATGACGGTCGGGCTGGGCAAGGACGTCGAGGGCGGCTTCGTCGTGGCCAACCTCGCGAAGATGCCGCACCTATTGGTGTCGGGCGCCACCGGCTCCGGCAAGTCCAGCTTCATCAACTCCATGATCACGTCCGTGATGATGCGGGCCACCCCGGACGAGGTCCGGATGCTGATGGTCGATCCGAAGCGGGTGGAGCTCACAGCGTACGAAGGCATTCCGCACCTGGTGACGCCGATCATCACCGTGCCGAAGCGCGCGGCCGAGGCACTGCAGTGGGTGGTCCGCGAGATGGACATGCGCTACGACGATCTGGCCGCCTTCGGATTCCGGCACATCGACGACTTCAACAAGGCGGTGCGTGCCGGTGCCGCCAAGCCGCTGCCGGGTTCGGAGCGGGTGCTGACGCCTTATCCGTACCTGTTGGTGATCGTGGACGAGTTGGCCGATCTGATGATGGTGGCGCCTCGGGACGTCGAGGACTCGGTGGTTCGGATCACGCAGCTGGCCCGGGCCGCGGGAATCCACCTGGTGCTGGCGACCCAACGTCCCAGTACGGACGTGGTGACCGGTCTGATCAAGGCGAACGTGCCCAGCCGGTTGGCCTTCGCCACTTCGTCGATGACCGATTCCCGGGTGATCTTGGATCAGCCGGGTGCCGAGAAACTGGTCGGCCAGGGCGACGGGCTGTTCCTGCCGATGGGGATGAGCAAGCCGATCCGTATCCAGGGCGCCTGGGTCACCGAGGCCGAGGTGCGGACCGTGGTCAAGCACGTCACCGGGCAGGTCGCGCCGATCTACCGCGACGACATCACGGGTGTAGCCGAGTCCGGCGCCAAGGTGGCCGAGGACATCGGTGACGATCTGGACCTGGTGCTCCAGGCGGTTGAGCTGGTCGTCACCTTGCAGCTCGGTTCGACCTCCATGCTGCAACGGAAGCTCCGGGTCGGCTTCGCGAAGGCCGGCCGGCTGATGGACATCCTGGAAACTCGCGGCGTCGTCGGACCCTCCGAAGGCTCCAAGCCGCGCGAGGTGCTCGTCAAAGCCGACGAGCTGGACCTGGTCATGGACAACCTTCGCGGCTGACGTGTCCTGAGCCGGGGCAAGGGGCGGCATACTGAGATCGCTATGCCCGACCTCGCCGCACCCGCCGTCCACCTCATCTCGCTGGGATGCGCCCGCAACGACGTGGATTCCGAGGAGCTGGCGGCCCGTCTCGAGCGCGGCGGCTTCCGGCTGACCGACGGCCCCGAATCAGCCGATGCGGTGGTCGTGAACACGTGCGGTTTCGTGGAGAGTGCCAAGAAGGACTCGGTCGACACGCTGTTGGCCGCGGCCGACCTCAAGGAAACCGGCCGCCCCCGGGCCGTGGTCGCCGTCGGCTGCCTCGCGGAGCGGTACGGCGCCGAGTTGGCCGAGGCCCTGCCCGAAGCCGATGCCGTGCTGGGATTCGACGACTACGCCGATGTGGCCGGCAAGCTTCGCAGCGTCCTGGCCGGTGACCGGCACCAGTCGCATCTACCGCAGGACCGCCGCGCGTTGCTCCCGCTGACGCCGGTCGATCGGCCGGGGGTAGGAGTGGCGCCGCCGGGGCATGGGGCGGGGATGACCATTGCGGATCTTCCCGCCGGGGTCGCTCCCGCCTCCGGACCACCGCTGCGCCGCCGGCTGAACGGGTTGCCCTGGGCACCCCTGAAGCTGGCGTCCGGTTGTGATCGGCGATGCACGTTCTGCGCGATCCCGGCGTTTCGAGGGGCCTATCTGTCCCGGCCGGTCGCCGACGTGTTGGCGGAGGCCCGCTGGCTCGCCGAGTCCGGGGTCCGGGAGGTGCTGCTGGTCAGCGAGAACTCGTCCTCGTACGGCAAGGATCTCGGTGACATCCGACTGCTGGAGAACCTGCTGCCGCAGTTGGCGGCCGTCGAGGGGCTCGAGCGGGTACGGGTGTCGTATCTGCAGCCGGCCGAGATGCGCCCCGGCCTGATCGAGGTGATGGCGGGCACGCCCGGCGTCGTGCCCTACTTCGATCTGTCCTTCCAGCACGCATCGGCCCCGGTGTTGCGCCGGATGCGCCGCTTCGGCAATCCGGACGCGTTCTTGAACTTGCTGGCGTCGATCCGATATCTGGCCCCGACGGCCGGGATCCGGAGCAACGTGATCTGCGGCTTCCCCGGCGAGACCGAGGGCGACGTCGAGGAGTTGGGCAACTTTCTGATCGCGGCGGAACTGGATGTGATCGGGGTGTTCGGTTACTCGGATGAGGACGGAACGGAGGCCGCCGGACTGGACGGGCAGCTCCCGGCGGACGAGATCGAGCGCCGTCGGGCGCAGCTCACCGATCTCGCCGACGAACTGATCGCCCAGCGAGCGGAAGCCCGGATCGGCAGCATGGTGCAGGTACTGATCGAGGAGATCGACGAAGCGGTGACCGGACGGGCCGAGCACCAGGGTCCGGAGGTGGACGGGACGACCCTGCTGACGGGCTCCGCCGAGGCGAGCGTCGGACAGCTGGTGACGGCCCAGGTGACGGGAGCGGTGGGTGCGGACCTGCTCGCGCGTGGGGTGGAGCTCGGGGCAGCAGCGTGACCGAGCAGAGAGAGACCTCACCCTGGAACCTACCGAACGCCCTGACCTCGATCCGGCTGGTGCTGGTCCCGGTCTTCGCCTGGATGCTGTTGTCGCATCCCGAGGATCCGGGCTGGCGGCTGGCCACGACCCTGGTCTTCGCGGTCGCGATCGGCACCGACAGCCTGGACGGATATCTGGCCCGCAAACACAACATCGTCACCAAATTCGGCAAGCTGGCCGACCCCATCGCGGACAAGGCGTTGACCGGGATGGCCTTCCTCGGGCTCTCCATCCTGGGCGAACTGTGGTGGTGGGTGACGATCGTGATCTTGGTGCGCGAATGGGGCATCACCGCGCTGCGGTTCGTGATGTTGCGCTACGGCGTGATGGCGGCCGGCCGCGGCGGCAAGATCAAAACGGTACTGCAGTCGGTGGCCCTGATCCTCTACCTGCTGCCGCTGCCGGCGTGGGCCGAGCCGGTCGCCGCCGTGGTGATGGCCGCGGCGTTCGTCGTCACCGTGATCACCGGCGTCGACTACATCCGGGAGGCCGTTGGCCTGCGTCGGTCCGCGGGCGCCGCACGAGGATCGTGACCGATTTTGATCCGGCAAGCCCCGCGGCCGAGCTGGTGGATCTGCTCATCGCCCGGCGCGAGACCGTGGCCACTGCGGAATCTTTGACGGGTGGGCTGATCGGGGTGCTCCTGACGGCCGTTCCGGGTGCCTCGCAGGTCTATCGCGGTGGCGTCATCAGCTACGCCACTGAGCTCAAGGCCGAGCTGGCCGGCGTCTCGCCCCTCACCTTGCAGCGCTGGGGGCCGGTGGCGGCCGCGACGGCGGAGGAGATGGCCGTCGGCGTCGCTCGCCGGTGCGCCGCCCGCCATGGGTTGTCGGCGACCGGGGTGGCCGGACCGGACGCCCAGGACGGTCATCCGGTGGGTCTGGTGTTCGTCGGCTCGGCCGATACCGTCGCCGATCACGTGGTGGTCCACGAGCATCGGCTGTCGGGGAGCCGAGCCGCCATCCGGCGGGCCGCGGCTGAGCTGGCCCTGCGCCTGCTCCTCGAGCAGCTGCGCATCCGCGACGGCTCATGAGTCGGTCACACTCACGGGGGTCGCCGGGGGTGAGTACAGTTTTCGGTATGCGACAGGGAGCGGCGAAGCAGGTGCTCGTGCGGGAGCTCATCGGCGAGTCGCTGCGCGAGGAGCGTGTGGCGCAGGGCAAGACCCTGCGTGAGATCTCCAAGGCCGCGCGGGTCAGTCTGGGTTATCTGTCCGAAGTGGAACGAGGGCAGAAGGAAGCGTCCAGTGAGTTGCTGGCCTCGATCTGTTCGGCCCTGGACGCGCCGCTCTCGGTGATCCTCAACATGGTGAGTGAGAAGATGCACGCGCACGAGTTGGCCCACGCGCGGGTCACTGCGCTGCCGACCATCCGGCCGGTCGCTCGCGCTGCCGCCTAGTAATCCTCAGTTCGTCAGCACCGCGGCGCCGCTGAAGCGGCCGTGCCGCAAGTCCGACAGCGCGCGGGGCGCCTGGCTCATCGGGTAGGTCACGGTGCTGGCGTGGACCCCGAGTCGCTCGGCCAGGGCGAGGAACGTTTCACCGTCCTGTCGGGTGTTCGCGGTGACACTTCGTAGTCGCCGCTCCCCGAAGAGCGTCTCGTCGTAGTCCAGGGCCGGGATGTCGGTGGACCAGATCCCCGCCATGGCCAGGGTGCCACCGCGATCGAGGGCGCGCAGCGCGACCGGCACCAGCTCGCCGGCCGGCGCGAACATGATCGCACCGTCCAGCGGCTCGGGCGGGGCGTCGGTGGCCCCGGCCACCGAATCGGCGCCGAGCTCCCGGGCCAGCTGCTGGTTCTGTTCACCCCGGGTCAGCACGTGCACCCGGAGACCCTGGGCCAGGGCCACCTGGGCAGTGAGGTGGGCGCTGCCGCCGAAACCGTAGATGCCGAGGCTGCCGCCGGTGGGGACCGCCGCGCAGACGAGCGCGCGGTAACCGATGATCCCGGCGCAGAGCAGCGGGGCCGCCTGCTCGTCGTCGAGGCCGTCCGGCAGCCGATAGGCGTACGACTCGTCGACCAGACACGCATCGGCGTAGCCGCCGTCCGTGTGCCAGCCGGTGAACGTCGGGGCCAGGCACAGGTTCTCCTGGCCGCGCCGGCAGAATCGGCAACTGCCGTCGGTGCCACCGAGCCACGCCACCCCGACTCGGTCGCCGACGGTGAACCGTTCCGCTCCGGGGCCTGAAGACTCGACCACCCCGACCACCTCGTGCCCGGGGGTCACCAGATCCCGGCGGGGCGGCAGGTCGCCCTCGGCCAGATGCAGGTCGGTTCGGCACACCCCGCAGCAGCCGATCCGGATCCGGACCTGGCCCGTGGCGGGGTCGGGAATCTCCCGCTCGATCCGACGCAGTGGCCCGTCGTCGATGGGTCGAGGCGTCTCGACGACCCAGGACTTCATAATGGACATTCTGATCACCTCTGGTCACCGTATTCGAGTCGGTCCATGCTGAGGTGGTGGTCCGTCTGCTGGGGTTGCTCGCCGGACTGTCCGCCGTCACCGACCTGGGCACCGGGGCGCCGCTCGACGAGGCACTTCGGCGATGTGTCGTCGCGACCCGCCTGGCCCGAGCCCTGGGGTGCCCGGAGCCGGAAGTTCGCGATGTGCTGTACGCATCCTTGTTGCAGCACCTCGGCTGCACGGCGTACGCCCACGAGGTGGCGGGAATATTCCGCGACGACGTTGTGACCGCCAGGCTGGCCTTCCGGACCGACGCCACCCGGCCGGCCGACGTGTGGCGGACCTGGGTTCCGGGCTTGGTCGCCGTGACGGGATGGTCCCGGCCGCGGGTGCTCGCCACGACCGTGGTCGGGGGCCGGAGGGTTGATACGGAGGGTCCGGCGGCAACGTGTGAGGTCGCCCGAGCCGCGTCGCGTCGACTCGGTCTGCCCGAAGCGGTGCAGGCCAGCCTGTCCGCCGTCTTCGCGATGTGGAACGGTCGGGGGTATCCCCGACTGCAGGCCGAAGAGATTCCGCGCAGCACTCGGTTGGTGCAGGTTGCGTCCACGGCGGTCTTATTCGCAGAGGCGGGTTCCTCGGCCGCTGTCAGGGAAGTGGAGCGGCGATCCGGCACGCATCTCGATCCCGTGCTGGGCCGGGCGTTCGCCGATCACAGCGGCGAACTGCTCGAAGGCCTCGAGGACCTCGACCCCTACCAGGCGGTGCTGGACTCCGAGCCCGATCCCGTACGGCTGGTCGGCGAAAAGCAGTTGGTGGAGGTGGCCCGAACTTTCGGTGATCTCGTCGACCTGAAGAGCCCCTCGTTGCACGGTCATTCCGCCGGCGTCGGTGATCTGGCCAAGGCCGCCGCCCGGCAGCTCCGGCTCGGTGATGCCGGCGACATGGACGTCGCCGGGTATCTGCACGACCTCGGCAGAGTGGGCGTTTCCAGCCGGATCTGGGACAAGGCCGCCGAATTGAGCCGAACCGAGCGAGACCAGGCACGTTTGCACCCTCATTACAGCGAGCAGATTCTGTCCGGGATCCCGGAACTGGCCAGGGCGGCGAGACTCGTTGGGCAACACCATGAGCGGTGCGACGGGAGCGGGTATCACCGCGGGGTGCGCGCCGCTCAACTCACGATGTCGTCGCGAGTGCTGGGCGCGGCCGATGCCTACCGCAATCTTGTCGAGGGCCGCCCGCACCGGCCGCCCGTGCCGAGAGTCAAAGCGGCCGATCTGCTGCGGGCTGAGGTTCGGGCCGGTCGCCTCGATGCCGACGCCGTCGGCGCCGTGCTGGAGTCGGCTGGACACCGAGCGGGCTCGCTGCGAGGCCGCGATGGCGATCTGACCGCACGTCAGGTCGAGGTGCTCCGGCTGCTCGCGGAAGGCCTCACCAACAAAGAGATCGCGAAGCGGCTCGGCATCTCCAGCCGGACCGCCGAACACCACGTGCAGGACTGCTATCTCAAGATCGGGGTCTCCACCCGCCCGGGCGCGGCCCTGTATGCCATGGAGCGCGGCCTGCTCGAGAAACCTGGGTAGGTCTACCGATGCGCCGGCGTCGGCGGGGCGCCAGGGTGAGCGGCATGACCGGATCGACCACGTCCACCGCCCCGCGGCGCTCGCGGCGGGAGGGCGAACGGGAGCCGCTCTTCACCCCCACGTTCGTACGTCTGGCGTTCGCCGACCTCGCCTATTTCACCTCCGCTGGGGTCGCGATCTATGCGCTGCCGTTCTATGTCACCGGGCCGCTGGGTTCGGACACCGCGGGCGCCGGTCTGGCGTTCGGCGCCTTCGCGGTCTCGGCGCTGGTCCTGCGCCCCTTCGCCGGCCGGTTGGCCGACCTCTGGGGGCGCCGGCCGCTGCTGTTCGGTGGCGCACTGCTGTGCGGCAGCGCCCTGGTTCTCACCGCGCTGGTGGACTCGTTGGTCACCGTCGTGCTGCTGCGCCTGCTGGTGGGGGTGGCGGAGGCCGCGTTCTTCGTGGCGTCCTTCGCCGTGCTTGCTGATCTGGCGCCACCGAGTCGGATGGGCGAGGCGCTCAGCTACAACTCGCTGGGTTTGTACCTGGGCCTGGCGTTCGGTCCGCCGCTGGGTGAGCTGATGCTCGACACGCTGGGCTTCACGGTGACCTGGTGCGGAGCCGGCGCCCTGGCCGTGTGCGCCGCCGTGATCGTCCTCGGCATCGGCGAGACCAGGTTGCCTCGGTCGGACACCGACGCTCGGCCCCGGTTGATCCACTGGCAGGCAGTGCCGGCGTCGATCGGGTTCTTCACCTCGGTTGCCGCGATCGGGGGATTCCTCGCCTTCGCGTCCTTGCACGCCGCTGCGGTCGGGTTGGCCAGCACCAGTCTGCCGCTGTTCATCTACGGAGCGGTCGTCGTGATAGGTCGCGTCGCGTTCGCCAGGGTGCCCGATCGGCTGCCGGCACTACCTCTGGGGGCCGCGGCCTTGGCCGCCATCGCCACCGGCCTCACCGTGACCGCAGTCTGGAACAGTCCGCCGGGCATGATCATCGGCACCGGTCTGCTGGCCCTGGGCGTGACCTTCAGCACGCCCGCATTCTTCACGGCGGCCTTCTCCACGGCCGCGCCCTCCGAGCGCGGTGCCGCCTCGGGTACCGTCAGCGCCTTCCTCGACCTCGGGTTCGGTGGCGGCCCTATGCTCCTCGGGTTGGTGGCGGGATCCCTCGGCCTTCCGTTCGGCTTCGGCGCAGCTGCCGCGCTGGCGCTCGCCGGATGCGTCTGGACGCTAGCGCTCCACCGCCGGACGCCCGACACTACGAAGGCCGCAACCTGAGACCTTGCGGGGTCATGCGGAATCCCGCCTCCTGCAGGGCTCTGCTCAGGTGAGCCGAGCCGAACACGTGCTCCCCGTCGGCCCGCTCGACGGTGAGCCGGCCCAACTGACCGCGGTGAACGGCCCGAGCCAGGGCCTGGGTCGCGGGCTCCAGCAGATCGGTCTCGTCACTGAACGACAGCAGGGTGCGTCCGCCGCGTTCGACATAGAGCACCAGCCGCCCGTTGACCAGCGCGACCAGAGCGCCGGCTTTGCGCCCCGGGCGATGGCCCTCCCGGTCCGGCCAGGGCAGGGAGGCGCCGTACGGGTTCGCCGGGTCGCAGGCGGCCAGGATCAACGCCGAGGCCTGTTCGGGTTCGCGCTGCTCTCCGCGGAGCCGGTCGACCGCCCCCGGGAGGGCGAACTGCGCCGCCCCAAGCCCTTCGACGAAGTAGCCGCGCCGGCACTGCCCGGACTCCTCCAGGCTGCTCAACGCCCGGTAGGCCACACCGAAGCCACCCTCGAGGTCCTCGGTCAGCACACTGCCGCGGGTGAGGACGCCGTACCGGTCCAACTGCACGAACAATTCCGTGGCCAATCGGGCCGAGGCGGGGGTGCTGACGTGCGGGACCAGCGACCAGCGACCCAGGGTCGTCGGACTCGCCTGTCGGCCCGGGCCCGGCCGGCCCAGCCGGGGCAGTCGTGGCCGGGACCGGTGACTGCGAGACACCGGTCGGCTGGGCCGGCGGTGGGATCCGCCGGCCACCCGATTGCGGACAGCCGCAAAGGTGTCGCCGGTGACCAACCCCGCCCAGACCAGGTGCCAGAGCGCGGCGACGTAGTCGGATCGGTCGCCGGCTCCGGCTGACTGGAGCGCGCCGGGCAAAAGGGCATCGAAGAAGTAGGCACCGCCCGCCGAGAAGGCGCCCAGCAGCTCCCGCGCCTGGTGCCCCTCGACCTCGCCCCGCGCCGGGCTGGGATCCATGTCGGCGGTGAACCATCGGACCCAACCGTCGTTGTCGCCGATCGGGCCGTCGCCGACCCAGAACACCTCGCCACTGGTGGTGAGTTCGTCGAGCATGGCTGGGGCGTAGTCGGCGACCCGCGCCGGCAGGATCATCGACTCCACCGCGCTGGCCGGCATCGGGTAGCCGGCCAGTTGCTCCAGGGTCGACAGCACGGCCTCGGTGCCACGGACGGGGGAGCCAACGCCCTGCCACTCGGCCAGGAAGCGGGCGTAGGCCACCTGTTCTACCGGCTCGACGCCCTTGCGCAGCAGGGCCAGGGTGCGGCGCTTGATCAGGGCCAGCACCTGGGTGTGGCAGTACTGCCGGTCGCTCGTTCCTGGCTCGGAGTCGACGAATGACCCCGACACGAGGGTTCCGGGGCTGACCAGGTTCTCGACGGCCTGCTCGACCACGGCCAGCCCCAGGCCGTACCGGCGAGCGATCGTGACCGCCGTGAACGGTCCATGGGTTCGGGCCCAACGCAGCACCAGGTCGGCGATCGGCGCGGTGGCCGTTTCGGTGAAGGAGGCGGCCACCCCCGGCGGCACCGGAATGCCCAGCCCGTCGCGGAGCCGTGGCACGTCCTCGATCACCGCGATCATGTCCTCGCCGGCGATCCGCACCCGGACCGCGCGCCGGTCCGCGAGCAAGAGGTGCATGGCCGGCCCCGGGTCGAACTCACCGCCGCTCCGGCGACGCAGCTCGTCAACGGTGAACGGACCGGCCGTGCGCAGCAGATCGAACAGCTGCTCGGTGGTGCCTGCCTGCCGTTCGGGGCTGAGTCCTTGGAGATCCGCCTCGGTGGCGGCGATGACGCCCGCGTCGAGCAGCTGCTTCAGACCGTCCTTGCCCAGCAGCTCGGCCAGCAGCGACGCGTCGAGGGAGAGCGCGGCGGCCTTCTTCTCCGCCAGGGGAACGTCACCCTCGTAGACGAAGGCCCCGACGTAACCAAAAAGCAGCGACTTCGCGAACGGCGACGGCTCCTTGGTCTCCACCTCGACCAGCCGCAGCGACCGCGAGGCCAGCGCACGCTGGACCCGGATGAGCCCCTCGAGGTCGAACACGTCGGTGAGGCATTCCCGCATGGTCTCCAGCACGATCGGGAACTCCGGATACTGCGCCGCGACGGTGAGCAGCTGAGCGGACCGCATCCGCTGTTGCCACAGCGGTGACCGCGACTTCGGATCTCGCCGCGGCAGCAGCAACGCGCGAGCCGCACACTCTCGGAAGCGGGCGGCGAACAATGCCGAACCACCCACCTCATCGGTGACGATCGCCTCCAGCTGTTCGGGATCGAGCATGATCAGATCCGCCCCCGGCGGATCGGCCGACGTGTCGGGGACCCGCAGCACGATGCCGTCGTTGGTCGCCGTTGCCTGGACTTCCAGCCCGTACCGCTCGCGGGCGGCCCGCTCGACGGCCAGCGCCCAGGGGGCCAACACACCAGAACCGAGCGGGCAGTGGACGCAGACCCGCCAGTCGCCCAGCTCGTCGCGGAACCGCTCGAAGACCACCGTGGTGTCGGTGGGCAGGGCGCCCGTGGCCTGGTGCTGCTCCGCCAGATAACTGACCAGGTTACGGCGGGCGAACTCGTCCAGGCCGCTGTCGTTGAGCCGCTCGTACGCCTGCTCCGGCGAGAGGGAGCCGATCTCCCGGACGAAGCCACCGAAGGCCACCCCGAGTTCGACCGGGCGGGCGGGGGAGTCGCCCTTCCAGAAGGGGAGCCGGCCCGGACTGCCCGGGGCCGGGGAGACCAGCACCTGATCGTGGGTGATCTGCTCCACCCGCCAACTCGTCGTGCCGAGGGTGAAGACGTCGCCGACCCGGGTTTCGTAGACCATCTCCTCGTCGAGTTCCCCGACCCGGCGCCCGGCGGCGTGCCGGCCCGACGCGTTCCCTTCGCCGACCAGGAACACCCCGAACAGACCGCGGTCGGGGATGGTGCCGCCGGAGGTCACGGCCAGCCGCTGCGCGCCGGGGCGAGCAGTCAGCACGCCGGTGTCGCGGTGCCAGACCAGTCGCGGTCGCAGCTCGGCGAAGTCCTCGGATGGGTACCGCCCACTCAGCATGTCGAGGACGGCCTCGAACGCGCTGTGGGGGAGCTCGCGATACCCGTACGCGCGGCGGACCAGTGCGTACACGTCGTCGGCCTTCTGCTCCTCGATGGCCACCACCGCGACGATCTGCTGGGCCAGCACGTCGAGCGGGTTGCGGATCTCGGCGACCTCCTCGATCGCACCGATCCGCATCCGTTCCACCACCACCGCCGATTCGATCAGATCGCCGCGATGGTTGGGAAAGAACACCCCGCGCGAGGTGGCACCGACCTGATGACCGGCACGACCGACGCGTTGCAGACCGCTGGCCACCGACGGCGGGGCCTCCACCTGGACGACGACGTCCACGGCGCCCATGTCGATCCCCAACTCCAGCGACGAGGTCGCCACGACACAGGGCAACTGACCAGATTTCAGGTCGGATTCGATCTGCGCTCGCTGCTCCTTGCTGACCGAGCCGTGATGGGCGCGGGCGACCACCGGGTACCCGGAACCGTCGATGCCGCGGCTCGCCCCGGACTGCGCCATGATCTCGGCGGGTGGCGGCTGCTCGGGCGACTGCTCCCCGTCGCGTTCGGTCTGGAGCTCGTTCAGGTGGGCGGTCAGCCGTTCGGCCAGCCGGCGCGAGTTCGCAAACACGATCGTGGAGCGGTGGGCACTGATCAGATCGAGGATCTGGTTCTCCACGTGGGGCCAGATCGACGGGCGGTTCGGCGGCGCGCCCGCGCGGTCCAGGTCGGCCTCCAGATCGGTGGAGTTCCCGCCGGAGGGCACCGCGGCCGTGGCCCCGAGATCGCTCATGTCCTCCACGGGCACCACGATCGAGAGATCCCACGACTTGGCGGCCGGCGGCGCCACGATCGTGACCGGGTGCGGTCCACCGAGGAAGGCGGCGACCCGTTCGGGAGGGCGGACGGTGGCCGACAGACCGACGCGCTGGGTCGGTGGGCGGCGGTTGTCCGGTTCAGCGGTCTCGGCGACCAGAGCGTCCAGGCGTTCCAGCGACAGAGCCAGGTGGGCCCCGCGCTTGGTGCCGGCCAGGGCGTGCACTTCGTCCACGATCACCGTGTGCACGTTGCGCAGGGTGTCCCGGGCCGCGGAGGTCAAGATCAGGAACAACGACTCCGGGGTGGTGATCAAGATGTCCGGCGGCTGGGTGACGAGCTTGCGCCGGTCCGCCGGCGAGGTGTCCCCCGAGCGCACCCCGATGGTCACGCTCGGAGGAGCTTGACCCAACCGCAGCGCGGTCCTGGTGATCCCGGCCAGCGGGGCTCGCAGATTGCGCTCCACGTCGACGGCCAGCGCCTTGAGCGGCGAGACGTAGAGCACCCGGCAACGCTCCTTGACCGGCGGGCGCTCGGCCTTGGTCAGTCCGTCCAGTGCCCACAGGAAGGCGGCCAGGGTCTTGCCGGAACCGGTCGGCGCGATGACCAGGGCGTTCTCACCCGCGGAGATCGCGTTCCACGCCCCCGCCTGAGCGGCCGTGGGGTCGGCGAAGACCTCCCGGAACCAGGTCGAGGTTGCCGGGGTGAATTGCGCGAGTGGATCTGTCGCCACCCCTTCATCCTGCCTGCCGACACCGACAGTCTCCTCCTGCTCGCGCTCGCTCCGCGCCCCGAGTCTCGGTCTTCCTCGTCCCCCCGAGACCCCTGCCGCCACGTTTCCCAGCCCGGGCGGGCGGACACGCCGACTTAGCCTTGATCTCTCCGGGTCGTCCCGCTCGAGCTGGGAAACGTACGTCCTGGGACCTGCGTGGGGCCTCTAACTCAGCGGCCGCCGAACTCGCGGACCTGCTTGTAGACGAGCTGACCGTTCTCCAAGATCTTGAGCTCCAGATCGAGAGAGGCGGGCTTGTCGTTGGCCGAGGTGACGAAGCGGCAGTCCGGGTAGTACTCGGGTTCGGCCCGGCAGTAGGCGCGTTCCACCTGCTTGGCCAGTTCGACCAGCTCCAGCATTCGTTCGCGGTCGAGGACCGGCTCGGTCCGCTCGGCCTCGTCCGGAGCCGGCTTCGCGAATCGGGTCACGGTGAAGCTGATCGGCTCGTCGTCGGAGATGAATCCGGCGATGCTCACCTCCGAGTACGTTCCGGGGTTCGGGTTGGTGACCAGGTTGTTGCCCGCCTGCACCGACAGCGAATAGCCGAAGACGTCGTCGGTGTTGAGCACCCGGGTCACCACGACAGCGTTGGCGGCGACCTCGGACTCGGTGTCGTACGCCGGCACGATGGCGATCCCCATGGCGATGGTGGACTGGTCGATCCGGGCGAACGAGCGTTCCTCGACGGCCCGCTTGTTCCAGAGGCTGGCATAGACGCCCTTGATCGCGCAGCCGACGGACTTCGGCTTCACCTTGCGCTTCACCTCGCCGCCCTCGTCGTCATCCTCTTCCTCGACCAGGCACGGGCCGATGGGCCGGTCCCGTTTGCCGGTGTCCGCTGCGTAGCTGTCGTGCAGACCGGCGCCGTCGAAGTTGGGTACGTCCTCGGCGTTCGCGCTGGAGCGGACCTTGATCTTCTCCACCCCGGGGATCGTCTCGGTGATCTTGGCCCGAACCCGCTCCAACGCCCCCGGCGGGAACGAGCCGGCCAGGAACGCCAGTTGCACCTCCTCGGCCCGTTGCGCTCGTTGTTTGGGCGAGAGCGTCCCGGCCTGCTCGTCGGCGACCAGGGCGTCGACCAGCTGACGGATATCGGAGTTCGGCGGATGATCAAGGAAGTCCCGGTACGCCTGCAGGGGGATCGCGAAACCCCGCGGCACCAAGTCGTAGCCGCGCTCGGCGCTCGGACTGCCCGCATCGCCGAGCCGACCCAGCACGTCGCGATGGGCCAGGAAGCCGATGTTCGCCGCCTTGGAGCCGTACCGTTGGGCAAAAGCGCGTGCCTGCGCCGGAGATCCGACCGCGATCTCGTCGTAGGACCGGAGCTCGGTCTCGGGCTCCCAGCCGAGCTGGACCAGCGGCCGGTCGAGGCGCTCGGCCAGCTTCTGGGCAACGACCTCTTCCGTCGTCGGCTCGATCACGAAGTCGTCCCGCCCGATGACCAGATGTACCGGTTGATCGGCGAAGGGAGCCAGCCGCGGGTGGTCGGGGGAGGCGTCGCGCAGCACGGCGTTCGGGGTGTTGCGTTCCTTTGATTTCAGGTTGACGTGGGAGTTGGTGTCCTGGACGGCTCGGGTGAGCACCCCGGCGACCACGGAAAGATCGAGCGGCAGCTCGTCGAACACCGGGATGTCGGTCGGGGTCAGCTCGTCGTTGTCCGGCGGAAAGATCCGCAGATGGCCGTAGGCCTCGCCGACGTTCAGCGGAATGTAGGTGATGGAGCCGAGGATGCGGTCCAGCGGCAATACCTCTATCCCCAGCGCGGCCAGTTCGTCGGTGACGGTGTTCGTGGTCTGTTGGGTCCCCGTCGGCACGAAGGCGACTCGTGCGTCGGGGATGGCGATCTGGGCTCGGACGACTCCGACCGCCTCGACCACCATGGCTTCCGCGATCACGTCTTGCGGATAGAACTGCACTCCGTACACCGGCTCGGCGTCGGCTTCGAGGAAGTAACTGTGCAGCGACCCCGCGATGTAGCGCTTGTCCTGGGTGAAGTAGGTCAGGTCGTTGAACGCCGATAGCGACTCGGGAATGCCGAGGACCTCACGAGCGAAGAAGTAGTGATAGCGGGCCGCGTCGGGGGTCTGGCCGCCCACGGTGAAGTTGCCGTTGACGAACAGCACCTGGGGCTCGCCCGGGTCGCGTCGATCGATCAGGAACTTGGCCAGCCGGCCGTTGGTGATCAGGTCGCTGGCCGGGGTCGAGATCGCCACGAAGGTCTCTGCGGAGTCAATCTTTTCGAAGGCGAGCGATCCGGTCGCCGAGGGGACAGCGGCGCGGGTCGTCTTAGGCGCGGGGCGGACGGCGGGCATCCGCGGAAGGAAGCCGAGCATTGGTCGAGCCTTTCGGGGTATCCGGGTCAATAGCTCCACGGTGCCGCGGATGCTCGCCCTTTGACATCCGTAATGACTACTGAGATCTGGATCTGACCGGAGTACCGTGACGCGGTGACCACCACCGCCCCTGCCGTCGCCGCGCCCGCTGCGGCGGTCTCCGCCCGGCAGTGGGTGCCCGGACTGGCGGCGCTAGGTCTGATCTGGGGTTCCAGTTTCTTGTTCATCAAGGTGGGTGTCTCCGCGCTGCCCCCGACGTACGTGGCCCTGGGCCGGGTGCTCAGTGGGGCCGTGGTACTGCTCGCTTTCCTGGCCATCACCCGGGAGCGGCTGCCCCGCGAGCTGAAGCTGTGGGCCCACAACGCCGTCGTAGCGGTGCTGGGGATCGCGGTCCCGTTCAGCCTGTTCGCGTACGCCGAAACGCAGATCTCCTCCGTGCTGGCGGGGATCTGGAACGCGGTCACGCCGCTGATCGTGCTGCCGATGGCGGTCATGGTGTTCCGGACCGAGCAGCTGACCGCGCGGCGGGTGCTGGGCCTGACCCTCGGCCTGACGGGCGCCCTGATCATCCTCGGGATCTGGCGCGGCGTCGGGGGCGCAAGCCTCAGCGGGCAGTTGCTCTGCCTCGCGGCGGCCGCGTGCTACGGCGTCGCGATCCCGTACACCAAGAAGTTCATCGCTCCGCGGCCGGAATCTGGTGCGGTCATGTCGGCCGGCCAGTTGTTGATCGCGACCACGGTCCTGCTGGTGGCGGCGCCCTTGCTGAGTGGACGTCTGCCGGACCCGGGTGTCTTGTCGTGGCCGGTGGTCGGCTCGGTGGTAGCCCTCGGCGCGGTCGGCACGGGCCTGGCCTTTGTGATAAACATGCGCAATATCCGACTGGTCGGGGCGACCACGGCTTCGATGGTGACCTATGTGGTGCCGGTCTTCGCCACCCTCCTCGGCGTGCTGGTCCTGCAGGAGCGCCTGGAGTGGTTCCAGCCGGCCGGCGCGCTCGTCGTGCTCCTGGGCGTGGCGGTCTCGCAAGGTCTGCTGTCCCGTCGCCGGCCGCCGCAGCCGACGGCTGAGCGGCCACTACCGCTGTGCTCCGGTGAATCGGGGGACGGAAGAACGTGAAGGAGACCGAGCTCTGGCAGCGGCTCGAGGCCCAGCTCGGCCGGGGGTACGCCCAGGTCTGGGCCGCTGAACACCACGTTGCCGACTTGAACGGTCAGACGGTCCGAGATGCCCTGCACGACGGAACGGCGGCCAAGCAGATCTGGCGAGCGGTCTGGCGAGAACTGGAGCTGCCCGACCGCGAGCGCTGAGCCGTCAACCGGTCCAGTGCGGATCCCTTCCCGCGACTCCCAACGCCCGTTGAAAGTCGTCGGCCCCCTCGGGCACCGCCACGGCTGGACCGTAGGCCTCCATCTGCCGGCCGAGCTCGGCGGTCTCCTCGACCCCGGCGAGCAGGACAGCCGCCATCTCCGGTGAGACCACGAGTTCGGCTCCGAGCGCCCGGGCGATGTCCCAGCCGTGCAGCAGGGTCTCGGCGTAGGCCATGTCGCCCAAAACCTTGGCCGGCATCTCGCGGCCCACCGTCACGGTCCCGGCCCAGGCAGCGTCGGCGCTCCATGCCTCGGCCAGCCGCTCGAGGTTCCGGGCCAACACCGGCCGCCAGTCCTCGGCCGCCACCCGGGGACCGGCCCACGGGTCCGTGCCCAGTTCCTCGCGGCGACCGACCTTGGCGAGACCGGTCGTGGTGCCCACGAAGTGTTGGGTGAGGGCGCCCAGGTCCCAGTCCCTGCAGGGGGTCGGGGCGGAGAACTGGCCGGCGTCGGCGTCGCGCAACATGGCGCGGACCGCCGCGGCGGCGGCGCTCAGATGCGCTTGACTGGTCTGATCGGTTCGGGTGGTCATGGTTCGATTCTCGATGCGCCGACCCCTGCCGGTCTTGAACTTTCGCGACACCTCACGGCTGGGCTTAGCCTGCTGGACATGGGAGCCGACGCCACCCTCGAGCCGGGCATCCTGCAGCCGCGGGCGGCGTCGCGCTACTTCGACTATCGCAGTCACCCGGCGGATGCACGGCTCGGCGCCTACGTGGCGAACTTCTGGACCGTCACCTGGGAGCTGACCGAGCCGTACGTGGCTCAGGTGCTGCCGTCGCCCTGTGTCAACGTATCGGTGACCAACATCGAGGCGGACGTGACGGGCCTGGTGCGGAAGCGCTACGACCGTCGGTTGCAGGGTCGGGGTTTCGTGGTCGGCGCCCGTTTCCGCCCCGCCTGTTTCCGGCCGCTCTTCGGCCGGCCGGTCGTGGAGCTGACGGACACCCACGCGCCGATCGCCACGGTTCTCGGCCGGGACACCTCGGTATTGGCAGGTCAGGTGGCGGCCACCGACGACGTCAAGATCCGGGTGGCCCTGCTGGCCGCTTTCCTGAGCGACGAGCTGCCCGAGCCCGATCCGGTCGCGGCACGGCTGGCTCAAGTGGTCGAGGAGACGATGCGACGACCCGATATCGTGCGGGTGCCTCAGGTCGCAGAGTTGGCTTCTCTGAGCGTCCGCCAGCTGCAGCGGCTGTTCGGCGAGTACGTGGGTGCGTCTCCGAAGTGGGTGATCGACCGGCGGCGCTTGCAGAGTGCGGCGGCCCACGGAGCAGGGGGAGCGGCAGGAGCAGCGGGAGCAGGTCTGGACTGGTCCGCGGTGGCCACCGAGCTGGGGTTCGCCGATCAGGCCCACCTGACCCGGGCGTTCGCGGCCACCGTGGGCAGGCCGCCCGGCGCCTTCGCCCAGGAGGGTGCCGAGTCAAAGTAGTCGGCGTGTCGGGTGGCCGTTCGAACACACGTTCGCCTAAAGTTGTCCACCGAGGGCGGCGCCGCCGCCGCCTTCATCCACAGGAACAGCCAGCGGCGGCTCGGGAGTCAGTACCCGTCCTTAGAGTCTGGACAACGAAAGCTCGAAACCAACCCAGCAGGTGGGGAAGGAATCTTCATGGCAACCACGGATCGGGAGAAGGCGCTCGAGACCGCGCTGGCTCAAATCGACAAGCAGTACGGCAAGGGCTCGGTGATGCGGTTGGGTGACGAGGTCCGGGCACCGATCGAGGTGATTCCCACCGGGTCGATCGCTTTGGATCTTGCTCTCGGGATCGGTGGCCTGCCGCGCGGTCGGGTGGTCGAGATCTACGGCCCGGAGTCCAGCGGCAAGACCACGGTGGCGCTGCACGCCATTGCGAACGCACAGGCCGGGGGCGGAATTTGTGCCTTCATCGACGCCGAGCACGCCCTCGACCCGGACTACGCGGAGAAGCTGGGTGTGGACACCGACTCGTTGCTGGTCAGTCAGCCCGACAACGGGGAGCAGGCGCTGGAGATCGCGGACATGCTGGTCCGCTCAGGGGCCCTGGCCCTGGTAGTCATCGACTCGGTGGCAGCACTCACCCCCCGGGCCGAGATCGAAGGCGAGATGGGGGACAGTCACGTGGGTCTCCAGGCCCGCTTGATGAGCCAGGCGCTGCGGAAGATGACCGGTGCCTTGAGCGGGGCCGGGACGACGGCCATCTTCATCAACCAGTTGCGGGAGAAGATCGGAGTCATGTTCGGGTCGCCCGAGACCACCACCGGTGGTCGGGCGCTGAAGTTCTACTCCTCGATCCGGCTCGACGTGCGGCGCATCGAGACGCTGAAGGACGGTCAGGAAATGGTCGGCAACCGGACTCGGGTCAAGGTCGTGAAGAACAAGGTGGCCCCGCCGTTCAAACAAGCTGAATTCGACATTCTCTACGGTCAGGGCATCAGCCGTGAGGGCAGTTTGATCGACCTCGGAGTCGACGCCGGTATTGTGCGCAAAGCCGGCGCCTGGTTCACCTACGACGCCGACCAGTTGGGTCAGGGCCGGGAAAATGCCCGCTCGTATTTGCGAGCCAATCCCGACCTGGCCGACGAGCTCGAGAAAAAGATCAAGGAGCACCTGGGAATTGGTCCGCAGGTGGACACGCCAGCAGGCATCGACCCGGTGACCGGCGAGGTGGAGTTCTAGCCCATGGCCGAGAGGCAGGTCGCGCCGGACGTCGACCCTGACGCCGATCCTGAGAACGTGGCCAGACAGATCGTGCTGCGCAAGCTGTCTGCTCAAGCAAGGACGCGTCAGGAGCTGGCCAAGGCGTTGCAGGTCAAGCGGGTGCCTCCGGAGGTCGCCGACCAGGTGCTGGGGCGGTTCCAGGAAGTCGGGCTAATCGACGACGCACAGTTCGCCCGGGATTGGGTGGAGTCGCGGCAAGGCCGCCGGTCGCTTTCCCGCAGTGCCCTGCGCCGTGAGCTCTCCGCCAAGGGCGTGGACCGGGACGAGATCGAGGCCGCCTTGGAGCCGGTCACCTCGGCTGAGGAAATGACCGCCGCCCGGCAGCTGGCCGACAAGAAGCTCCGATCGATGACTCAGCTGGCGCCCGACGTGCGGTACCGCCGGCTGGCCGGCGCGCTTGCTCGGCGTGGCTTCGGGTCGGGCGTCATCAGCTCCGTTCTCGACGACGTGCTGCACGATGCCTGACCACGATGCCTGACCACGAATGTCTGACCACGATGCTTGACCGAATGTGCGCGCAGCCATACCCTGCCAACACGAGGTTTTCCAGCAACGTATCGATATGAAATCATTTCAGGAATCTCCCCTGATCTGAATTGAAGCATTACTGTTCGACCGTCTGACTGACCTGGCCTTTGTCCTTCGCTCGCGTCGATAGCTTAGGGGCTCCTAACCGTAAGTCATTCGCTGCTGGGAGATCTCCTGAGTGCGCGCACGGCGCGCAGACGGGAGCGCAGCATGGTTTTCGAGACTCTGGTCCTCGCCGGCTTGTTCGTCCTGGTTCTGGTCGTGGCGGTCATCGGATACTTCACCGTCCGCCGACATGTGTCGCGCCCAACGATGTCGGCCACGTCCGACCGATCGGCGGCGCTGCCACCCGTCCGGTCGGCGGCCGACACCGCCGCCATTCAGAGCGCTCAGGAGAGGGTTGCCGCTCTCGAGGCCGAGGCGGAAGCCCTCCGCGCGGATGCTCAGGCGAAGGCCGATGACGTGTTGGCATCGGCGGAGGCCGCGCGGCGGGAGATGGATGAAGAGGCGCGGCTGCGACGGGCCGAGCTTCGGGAGCAGCGGCTGGAGATCGAACGGCGTGAGCTCCGGCTGGCCGATCGTGAGGAGAGACTCGACGCCGACACCCGGGTGCTGGAGGACAAGGCGCAGCATCTCGAGGAGGTGAAGGCCAACCTCAAGAATCAGCGCAAGGCGCTGGCTGAGGCCGAGATCGAGCAGCACCTAGCCCTGGAGCGTGCCGCCGGCTTGACCCGCGAGCAGGCGAAGGCCGAGATCGTGGCGGCGGTCGAGCACGACGCGAAACGTCAGTCTGTGCTGGCGGCCAGAGACATCGAGCGGCAGGCGACCAGGGAGGCGGAGTCGCGTGCGCAGATGATCGTGGTGGGGGCGATCCAGCGGTTGGCGTCCGAGCAGACTTCGGAGTCGGTGGTCTCCGCCGTTCATCTGCCGGGTGACGACATGAAGGGCCGGATCATCGGCCGTGAGGGCCGCAACATCCGGGCGTTCGAGCAGGTCACCGGGGTCAACGTGATGATCGACGACACTCCCGAATCGGTGCTGCTCTCCTGTTTCGACCCGGTCCGCCGGGAGACGGCCCGGCTGACGCTCACCGAGTTGGTCCGCGACGGTCGGATCCATCCCGCCCGGATCGAAGAGGTGCACGAGCGCAGCAAGGGCCAGATCGAGCAGCAGTGCCTGCGCTCCGCCGAGGATGCGCTGGCCGACGTCGGCATCTCCGATCTACATCCGGCGCTGCTCCCGATCCTGGGGACGCTGCGCTACCGCACCTCGTACGGCCAGAACGTCCTCAAACATCTGGTCGAGTCGGCCCACATCGCAGCTCTCATGGCCGGCGAGTTGGGACTGGATGTCGCCCAGTGCAAGCGATCGGCGTTCCTGCACGACATCGGCAAGGCTCTGACCCACGAGGTGGAGGGCTCGCACGCCATCATCGGGGCCGACCTGGCCCGTAAGTACGGCGAGCATCCCGACGTGGTTCACGCCATCGAGGCCCACCACAACGAGGTCGAGGTTCGCACCGTGGAGGCGGTCCTGACTCAGGCCGCCGACGCCATCAGCGGCAGCCGACCTGGGGCCCGGCGCGAGAGCATCGAGGCGTACGTCCAGCGACTGGAGAGCCTGGAGAAGATCGCCGCCGCCCGGGAAGGGGTCGACAAGGTGTTCGCGATGCAGGCCGGCCGGGAGATTCGAGTCATGGTGGCTCCAGACGTGGTGGACGACATAGAGGCCCAGGTGCTGGCCCGAGATCTGGCCAAGCAGATCGAAGAGGAGCTGACCTACCCCGGTCAGATCAAGGTGACGGTGGTTCGGGAGTCCCGAGCCACCGAGACCGCGCGCTGAACGGCTCCGTGCGGATCGAGCTCGATCGGTTGCGGTCCGACTTTCCGGCGCTGGCGAGCGGCGTCGCGTTCTTCGACGCACCCGGTGGTACCCAGACGCCGAGCCCCGTCATCGAGGCCATCGCCGCGGCGATGATGGCACCCCTGGCGAACCGGGGCCACGACAACGACGCCCAGCGCAACGCCGAGTACATCGTCACCGAGGCGAGACAGGCGATGGCGGACTTCACGGGTGCCGAACCGTCCGGGGTCGTGTTCGGCCGCAGCGCGACCCAGCTCACGTTCGACTTCGCGCGGACACTCGCCCGGGCTTGGCGGCCCGGTGACGAGGTGGTCGTGACCCGGCTGGACCACGACGCGAACATCCGGCCCTGGCTGATCGTCGCCCAGACCGTGGGCGCGACGGTCCGGTGGGTCGACTTCGATCCCGAGACCGCGGAGTTGGACGTTGAACACCTGGAGGGGTTGCTGTCGGCTCGGACCCGGCTGGTGGCGGTCACCGGAGCCAGCAACCTGCTCGGCACCGAACCCGACCTCCCGCAGCTCGCGGAGCGGGTCCACCGCGTCGGGGCCCGGCTGTGGGTCGACGCCGTCCATCTCGCCGCGCACGCGCGCCTCGATGTCGACGCACTGGGCGCCGACTTCCTCGTGTGCTCGCCGTACAAGTTCCTCGGACCCCATCACGGGGTCCTGGTGGCGGCGCCCGAGCTCCTCGCGACTTTGCGACCCGACAAGCTGCTACCGTCCTCCGACGCTGTGCCCGAGCGGTTCGAGCTCGGCACGCTGCCCTATGAGCTGTTGGTCGGGACCACGGCGGCCGTGAACTATCTGGCTCAGATCGGTGGCGACGAAGGCTCGCGAGTGGAGCGACTGACCAGTTCCTACGCGTTGCTGCACGACCACGAGGACGAGCTTCGCCGGCACCTCGAAGGTGGTTTGGCCGAGCTCGGCGCGGTCGTTTACAGCCGGGCCGGGCAGCGCACCTCGACCGTGCTCTTCGACCTGCCGGCTCATCCGTCCCGAGCGGTGGCCAACCGACTGGCCGCCGACCGGATCAACGCCCCGGCCGGCAGCTTCTACGCCATCGAGACCTCGCGGCACCTCGGTCTGGGAGACCAGGGCGCCGTCCGGGTCGGGCTGGCGCCGTACAGCAGTCGAGAGGACGTGGACCGGCTGCTGTTCAGTCTGGGAGCCGTGGACCGGGGTTGATGGGGTAGCGCCGGCGACCGCCGCGCGCTCAGCCGTCGTCGCCCGCAGCCGCGCCGACCCCGATCGCTGCACCGGGGGGGCCGCCGCCGGTTTCGAGCGGGTCGGGTGGCCGAGCCCGAATCCCCCGTTTGCCCGTCCGCAGCCGTTGCTCCACCGCACTGGCGAGTTTTGTCAGCCCGTAGTTGATGACGATGTAGATCGCGGCGAGCACGATGAGGGTGGGAATCAGATTGCCTCGGAAGGTCGCGAGGTTCTGACCGGCGCGGAGCAGTTCCAGGTAGTTGATCGCGTAGCCGAGGGCCGAGTCCTTCAGGATCACCACCAGCTGACTGATGATCGACGGCAGCATGACCGTGATGGCTTGCGGCAGCAACACGGCGGTGAGCGTCTGCGTCGGTGTCATCCCCATCGCCAGCCCGGCCTCGCGCTGCCCCCGAGGCAGCGAGCCGACCCCCGAGCGGATCAGCTCGGCGATGACGGATGCGTTGTAGAACGTCAGTCCGACGACCACGCCGAACAGCGGCAGCTGTGAACCCGAGATCTTGAGGATGTAGAGCCCGAAGTAGTAGGCGAAGATCATCATCATCAGCACCGGGACGGCACGGAAGAACTCGACGAAGGCACCGCTGGCGAGCCGCAACACGCCCACTTCCGAGAGTCGACCCATGCCGAGGATCAGACCCAGGATGATGGCCAAAACCACCGCGATCGCGGCGGCCTGCAGGGTGCCGATCAGCCCGGGGATCAGATAGGCCGTCCACGATTCCGGTTCGACGAAGGGCGCCCACTTTTCGGCGGTCAGCTGGTTGTTGTCCGGATTGGCCAGCCCTCTGACCACCAGCGCGATGAGGGCCAACAAGATGACGGCTCCCACGACGGCGACCACCCGGTACAGCGCGCGGGCCTTCGGGCCCGGAGCGTCGAAAAGAACCGTCGGCTCGGCCTTCATCGCTGCACCGCCAGCCGCCGGGACAAGCTGGTGAAGATCAATCCCATCGGCAGGGTCAGGATGACAAAGCCCGCCGCCATCAGGAAGAAGATGGGGAACAGCAGTGAGATGTTGAACTCCAGCATGCTGCGCATCGTGTAGGCCGCCTCCGCGACCCCGATCGTGGCGGCCACCGTCGTGTTCTTGGTCAGTGCGATCAAGGTGTTGCCCAGGGGTGCGATCGCGCCACGGAAGGCCTGTGGCAGCACGATGGTGGTGATGGTCGGCAGGAAGCTGAGGCCGATCGCCCGGGCCGCCTCCGCCTGACCCTGCGGAACCGTGTTGATCCCACTCCGGAGTGCCTCCGCCGCGAAGGCAGCGTGGTAGACCGCCAGCGCGACCACCGCGAAACGGAAGTTGTTGTCGACGATGAAGGTGGGGGAGTCCTCGGCGGCCAGCGTGACGCCCAGCGTGTTGGAGACCCCGAAGGCGCAGAAGAACAGGACGAGCGTCAGCGGCGTGTTGCGGACGATGTTCACGTAACCGGTGCCGAAGGTCCGCAGCACCCCGACCGGAGAGACCCGGAGGACCGCCACCACGGTGCCGATGACCAGCGCCCCGATCGCGGAGAAGAACGTGAGTTTGATCGTCATCCAGAAAGCGGCAACGACGTTGTACTCACTCAGCAGGGTCCGGAAGGCCTCCATGCACGTCCTCTCGCCGGGTAAGGAAGCCAGGGATGCCGCGACCGTGATCGCGACATCCCTGGGTCAGATCAGGAGCAGGCGTCCGCTTTGGGCGGGTTGGTCGCCGTGTCGACCTTGAAGCCGGACGGACCCACGGTGGAGTCCAGCGCCTTCTGCCAGGAGCCGTCCGAAACCATCTTCTCGATGGCGGCGTTGATCTTGCCGCAGAGCTCCGTGTCGCCCTTCTTGATGCCGACCCCGTAACGCTCCTCGGAGAACGGCTTTCCGACCACCTTGAGCTTGTCCTTGTACTGATCCTGGGCCGCGAAGCCGGCCAGGATCACGTTGTCCGTGGTCACGGCGTCGATCGAGCCGCTGTTCAGGGCCTCCACGCACTTGGAGTAGGTGTCGTACTCCTGGAGCTGCACGGTGTTGGCGTAGTTGTCCTTGACCTTCTTGGCCGAGGTCGAGCCGGTCACCGAACATAGCTTCTTACCGTTCAACGAATCCGGTCCTGTGATGTCGGCGTTGTCGGCCTTGACCAGCAGGTCCTGGCCGGCGATGAAGTACGGGCCGCCGAAGGAGACCTTCTGCTTCCGGTCGTCGGTGATCGAGTAGGTGGCGAAGATCATCTTCACCTGGTCACTCTGCAGCAGGGTTTCCCGCTGCGCGGAAGGGGCCTCCTTGAACTCGACCTCGGTGTAGCCGAGCTCCTTGGCCACGTACCTCCCCACCTCGACGTCGAACCCCGTGTTGTCGTTGCCCTCCTTCAGGCCGAGACCCGGCTGGTCGAACTTGACGCCTACGACGACCTTGCCACCCGTTCCCGCCTCCCCGCCGGCGCTGCTGCCCCCGCCGCACGCGGCCAGCGAGACCGCGAGTCCGACGCTGACCCCGATGGCCAGGAGTTGTTTGCTGATCTTCATGTTTCCTCCACTGCGTTAATGGGTGAGAATCTTGCTCAGGAAGTCTTTGGCCCGCGGACTCTCCGGAGCGGTGAAGAAGGTCTCCGGGTCGTTCTCCTCGACGATCATCCCGTCGGACATGAACACCACCCGGTTGGCCGCCTTGCGGGCGAAGCCCATCTCGTGGGTCACCACCACCATCGTCATGCCCTGCCGCGCCAGCGTGACCATGACGTCGAGCACCTCGTTGACCATCTCGGGATCGAGAGCCGAGGTCGGCTCGTCGAACAAGATCACCTTCGGCTCCATGGCCAGCGCCCGGGCGATCGCGACCCGCTGCTGCTGGCCGCCGGACAGCTGCGCCGGATACTTCTCGGCCTGCGACTGCACGCCAACCCGGGTGAGCAGTTCCATGCCCCGCTTCTTCGCCTCGGCCGCCGACTTCTTGCGGACCTTGATCGGCCCCAGGGTGACGTTCTCCAGGATGGTCTTGTGGGCGAACAGGTTGAAGGACTGGAAGACCATGCCGACGTCGGCGCGAAGGTGAGCCAGCGCCTTGCCCTCCTCCGGCAGCTCCTGGCCGTCGATCGTGATCGATCCGGACTGGATGATCTCCAGTCGATTGATGGCCCGGCAGAGCGTGGACTTACCCGAGCCGGACGGTCCGAGGACGACGACGACCTCACCCTTGCGAACCGACAGATTGATGTGTTGCAGCACGTGCAGATCACCGAAGTATTTGTCGACATCAGTCAGTACGACGAGCGGTTCTCCGATCGCGGATGGCGCGACGGACTCGCCGGCCGTGGGGTCGGTCAGGTCGATGTGCTCGTCGCCGGACGCGGCTGCGCCAGGCGTCTGCTGCGCCTCCGTCATGGGCCGACCATAGACGACAGCGAACGTCAACGGTGGGAACCGCGTGTTGAGATTCGGTTACGGGAACGCCGGCGGAAATTAGTTCAGCGACCGCGAATTCCCCAGTGGGCGAGGAACTCCTCACCTGGAGCCAGGGTGAGCATCCCGTCGTGGGTCGGTCCGGGGTTGAATGCGTCCGGACCGCAGGTCATGGGCTCGACGGCGAGGCCGACGTCGCGCTGGTCTGCCCCGGTGTAGAGCTGTATCCACCTGAACGTCGCATCTGCCCACAGTTCCGCGAAGCGGTCCTCGTGCTGCATCCGGACCCGCCATCGGTCGTCCTCCTCGACCGTCAGCGCGCTGAACGCGGTGTCGAGAACGCGGTCGCCGATCGGTGTGGCCCGACGGAGGTCGTAACTGGTCCCCGCAACCGTCGTGACCTCGTTGGGCAGCAGGCGATCATCGACGGTGAGGTATGAGTCGGCCGGAACCGTCAGGGTCAGCTCGTCGACGGTTTCCTGCCCCGCGGTCAGATACGGATGAGCGCCGTAGCCGAACGGCACGTCGGTGGCGCCGATGTTGGTGGCCTGAACCGTCACGATCAGTCCGTCCCCGGTCAGGGTATGGCTGAGATGGGCGCGGAGGATGCCGGGCCAGCCGGGCTGTGGGTAGATCGTCACCGCCTGGGAGACCGAGCTTTCCTCCTGCTCGATCAGAGTCCAAACGACATGCCGCACCAGGCCGTGACTGGCGTTGTGCCGGGCCGGCTCGGTCAGGGCGAGCTGTTGCGGGGATCCGCCGAACTCGTAGCGCCCGTCCCGGATGCGGTTCGGCCACGGCAGCAGTTGCTGTCCGCGGCCGCCTTTGACGACCTCGTCGACACCGAAGCCCAGCACCACGTCGCGGTCGGCCACGGCGTACACCCGCAGCGCAGCGCCGACCTCGGTGACCACGGCACGCTGATCCTCGAAAGAGATCTCGTACTGCTCGCCGGTGGGATACGTCACAGTTCGGCACTCTAGCGAGAGTCGAGCCGAATAGATTGAGTCAGTGCCTACGTACGAGATCCGAACCCACGGCTGCCAGATGAACGTGCACGACTCCGAGCGGCTGGCAGGGCTGTTGGAGGACGCCGGCTACGCGCGGGCCTCCGGAAACACACCGGACGTCGTCGTGTTCAACACGTGTGCCGTGCGTGAAAACGCCGACAACCGGCTGTACGGCAATCTCGGCCAACTGTTGCCGGCCAAGAAGCAGCATCCGGGCATGCAGATCGCCGTCGGTGGCTGCCTGGCCCAGAAGGACCGCGGCGAGATCGTCCGCCGAGCGCCCTGGGTGGACGTGGTCTTCGGCACCCACAACATCGCAAAGCTTCCGCTGTTGCTGGAACGTGCTCGGGTCGAACAGGCCGCCCAGGTCGAGATCGCCGAATCGCTCGAACGGTTCCCCTCTACGCTGCCGACCCGGCGGGACTCCGCCTACTCCGCCTGGGTCTCGATCAGTGTGGGTTGCAACAACACCTGCACCTTCTGCGTCGTGCCGTCGCTACGCGGCCGGGAAACCGATCGGCGACCCGGCGAGATCCTGGCCGAGATCGAGATGCTGGTCGCCGAGGGGGTGCAGGAGGTCACCCTGTTGGGTCAGAACGTGAACGCGTACGGCTCGGAGTTCGGCGATCGGCAGGCCTTCGCCAAACTGCTGCGGGCGTGCGGAACCGTCGATGGCCTGCAAAGGGTGCGCTTCACGTCACCGCACCCGCGGGACTTCACCGACGACGTGATAGCCGCCATGGCCGAGACACCGAACGTGATGCCGCAACTGCACATGCCCCTGCAGTCCGGCTCGGACGCCGTGCTCCGCCGGATGCGCCGGTCGTACCGCAGCGCCCGCTATCTGCAGATCATCGAGAATGTCCGCGCGGCCATGCCCGATGCGGCGATAACCACCGACATCATCGTCGGTTTTCCCGGGGAGACCGAAGCGGATTTCCAGGGCACGCTGGACGTCGTGGCGACGTCTCGGTTCGCCGCCGCCTTCACCTTCCAGTACTCGATCCGGGCCGGGACACCGGCGGCCACCATGCCGGATCAGGTACCCAAGCGGGTCGTCCAGGAACGGTACGAGCGTCTCGTCGACCTGGTCGGAGAGATCTCCTGGCAGGAGAACCTGGCGCAGGTGGGGCGGACGGTCGAGGTCATGTTCGCCGACGGGGAGGGTCGCAAGGACGCGGCGACGTCGCGGATGTCGGGCCGGGCGCGGGACAACCGGCTGGTACATGTCACCGTGCCAGACGATCCAGCCCTGCGGCCCCGGCCGGGTGATCTGGCCGACACCGAGATCAGTTACGCCGCTCCCCACCATCTGAACGCCGACCGGGGGTTGGTCGGCCTGCGCCGGACCCGGGGTGGGGACGCCTGGGCTGCCCGACACATCGGCGGTGGTGCCGTGAGCGCTTCCACGAGCTCGGGAGGCCCCCGGTCGAGGGGCGGTGTGGTTCTCGGCATGCCGACGATCGGGGTGCCGGATCCGCTACCGGAGACAGCTGGCTGCGCGGTCGGTTGACCGACCTGAAACGATGATCGCCCCGGTGATAGGAAGATCGCATGCCCGCGGAACGCTTCGTCGAACAACTCAACCTCCAGATCGGCTCCGAGTTCGCCGCGCACCAGCAGTACGTGGCTTGTGCGGTGTACTACGACGGCTTGACCATGCCGCAGATGGCTGGGTTCTTCTACGAGCAGGCACTGGAGGAGCGAGACCACGCGATGATGATGGTTCAGTACCTGATCGACTCCGACGCGCCGGTGGTGACCCCTGGTGTCGCGGCGCCCGAGGTGGACTTCGCCGACATCGTGGCCCCGGTGGAGCTGGCATTGGAGCAGGAGAAGCGGGTCACGGCTCAAATCAACGAGTTGACCAAGATCGCGCGTGAAGAGGCCGACTTCGCCTCCGATCAGTTCATGCAGTGGTTCATCAAGGAGCAGGTCGAGGAGGTGTCCACCATGAGCGACCTGGTCACCGTGGTGCGTCGCTCCCGGAACGACGTCGAGGCCATCGAGGACTACATCCTGCGCGAACACCGGGGTGCCCATGAGGACCTGTCCGCCCCCCCGGTCGCCGGGGCCTGAAGCTTGCCCGACCCACGGCTACGCCTCCGGAGCGGGCTCGCCGGGATCGGTTGACGCCGGCTCGGACTCGTCTATGGGATCGTCGGGAGCCGCGGACTCACCGGAGTCCAGGCCCGCGGCTCGGTCAGGGTCGGCGTCGGCGGTGGTGTCCTGCGACAGCAGGTCTTTGGCCCGGTCGAAGATTCCCATGATGGTCTGCCTCTCGCGCTCGTAAATCTCTCTCGCTTACCTGGTCTCGTAACCCCTTCAGTATCTCGGGCGGCAGACTGGCGCAGTGATAGGCGTCCTGGTCGGGCCAACCGCGGTCGGGAAGTCCGCTCTCGCCATGGCACTGGCCGTGCAGTCGACGGCCGCCGGTCAGCCGGCGGAGATCATCAGTGCGGACTCGATGGCGGTGTATCGCGGCATGGACATCGGTACGGCGAAGCCGACTCCGCAGGAGCGGTCCGCCGTCCCGCACCACCTGATCGACGTCCTCGACATCGACCAGTCCGCCACGGTCGCGGAGTTCCAGGCCATGGCCCGGCAAGCCCTCAATGATTGCTCCGCCCGGGGTGTGTTGCCGATTGTGGTCGGCGGGTCGGCCCTCTACGTCCGAGCGATCGTCGACCACTTCGAATTCCCAGGTACCGACCCCGACCACCGGGACCAACTCGAGCAGGAGCTCGAACGGGTCGGCCCCCGCGCCCTCCATGAGCGTCTCGCGAGCCTGGATCCGGCTGCCGCCGCGCGCATCCTGCCCAACAACGCCAGGCGCGTGGTCCGAGCCCTCGAAGTTATCCGCTTGACCGGCCGGCCCTATCAGGCCGCGTTGCCGGAACCGGTCTACGCGCTCCCCGGCGTGGTGCAGATCGGCCTGGACATCGACCGACCCGCCCTGGACGCGAGGATCGGGGAGCGGGTGCAGCGGATGTGGGAGCGCGGCTTCGTCGCCGAGGTGACCGGGCTCGCCGAGCGTGGTCTCCGCGACGGCCGCACCGCGTCCCGGGCACTGGGCTACCGTCAGGTCTTGGACTTCATCGACGGGACGATCAGCGAGCAGGAGGCGCTGAACGCCACGGTGCGGGCCACCCGTCGCTTCGCCCGACGCCAGGACTCCTGGTTCCGGCGGGACCCCAGGATCACGTGGCTGCGCTACGACCGACCCGATCTGGTCCACGCCGCGCGGGCCCTGCTGCCCGGCGTGGGAGGATGACCGGCGTGCGGGGACAGTCGTTCGCCAAGGGCCATGGCACCGAGAACGACTTCGTCCTCGTTGTCGACCGGGAGAACATGCAACCCATCGATCGAGAACAGGTGGTCCGCATCTGCGACCGGCGGGCCGGGATCGGCGCTGACGGTCTCCTTCGAGCCGTTCTCGCCAAGCACATCGCCGGCTGGGACGGCGACGGCGACCTCTGGTTCATGGACTACCGCAACGCCGACGGCTCGATCGCTGAGATGTGCGGCAACGGGGTACGGGTCTTCGTCCGCTATCTGGTCGACGAGGACCTGGCGTACGGGCCGGTGGTGTCCGTCGCGACCCGAGCTGGTGTCCGGGAGGCCGAGCTGCTGCCGGACGGCCGGATCCGGGTGGCGATGGGTCCCGTGGTCGTGTCCCCCGATCCCGTGCGCATCGTCACCGCGGACGGCACGGCCTACTCCGCCCGCCCGGTCGACGTGGGCAATCCACATGCCGTGAGCTTCACCGACGATCTGGCCGCCGTCTGGTTGTGGACCGCACCGGACTATCCGACCGACGCCTTCCCCGACGGAGTGAACGCCGAATTCGTCCAGCGGCTGGGCGAGCGGCACCTCGGCATGCGGGTGTTCGAGCGCGGGTCGGGGGAGACGCGGTCTTGTGGGACCGGCACGGTCGCGGCTGCGGCCGCTGCCCACGCCGAGCTGGCTCCGGTCAATGATCCCCGCCCGGCCGCCGCCGAGCCAGCGACCTACCGGGTCGACGTGCTCGGCGGGACGGTCGAGGTGGAACTCGGAGAACAGGCGCACCTGACCGGGCCGGCGGTACTCGTCGCGCGCGGTGTGATGACGATTCCGGAGGAGAGCTGATGGGCGTACTGGACACCTTTTCGCTGGCCGGCAAGGTCTCGGTGGTCACCGGGGCCAACCGCGGCATCGGCCGGGCCCTGGCCGGAGCGCTGGCCGAGGCGGGCAGCGACGTCGTACTCCTGGTCCGGGACGCCGCGCTGGCCGAACCGGTGGTCGCGGAGCTCCAGCAGCTCGGTGTCCGAGCCGACGCGGTGAGAGCCGACGTCACCCGGCCCACGGAAGTGACTGCGGCCGTCGACGAGATCGTCGAGGCCCACGGCCGGGTCGACGTGCTGGTCAACAACGCCGGCTTCTGTGTCCACCGGCCGGCCCTGGAGGTCACCCCGGAGGAGTGGCGCTCCGTCCTCGACGTCAACGTCGACGGTGTCTGGAACTGCGCGCAGGCCTTCGGCCGGCAGATGGTCGGGCAGTCCAGCGGGTCGATGATCAACATCGGCTCGATCTCCGGTCAGATCGTCAACCGACCGCAGTGGCAGCCCGGTTACAACGCTTCCAAGGCGGCGGTGCACCAGCTGACCAAGTCGTTGGCGGCGGAGTGGGCCCCGTACGGGGTGCGCGTGAACGCGTTGGCCCCCGGCTACATCAAGACCGAGATGGCTCCCGTCGACGAGCCGCAGTATCGCCGACAGTGGATCGAGGACGCGCCGATGCAGCGCTACGCCCTGCCCGAAGAACTCGGGCCCAGTGTCGTCTACCTGGCCTCGGCGGCCTCCGGCTTCGTCACCGGTGAGGTGCTGGTGATCGACGGTGGCTACACCCTATTCTGAATGGGTGCGAGGCTACGCAATCGCACGTAGTCACGGCCTCAACGGAGCCGAGCATCGGACCGGGGCTACTAGCGTTTCGCTATGACCACGCGGGCCCTCCCCGGTTAGCTGTGTGGGCCGCCATTCTGCTCGTGCTCGGCTGCACCGCGCCGCCCGCAGAGGCCTCGAAGCCGACGCCGGAGCCGACGACCGAACTCGACACGACCGGCTATCCGACGGAGCGTCTCGTTGCATCACTGCCGAATGTCCGGCCGCCTGGCCTGGTCGAGCCGCCGGCGGGTCGGGGCTCGACCGCTAGCTGGCCCAGCGCCTCCGGTGGAGTCCGTGCCCGACCGACGGGTTCTCCGACTGTGCCTGGGCTTTCGCTCCGCTCGACTACGCCAAACCGGACGGGGCGGCGGTCACCTTGCGGCTTCGCCGCTTCGCGGGCTCGAACGAGCCGCGACTCGGAACGCTCTTCCTCAACTTCGGTGGTCCCGGGGTCTCGGGCGTGGAGTTCCTCGGCTGCTTCGATCGCGACGGCCTGAGCCAATACGACATCGTCGGCTGGGATCCCCCGGGGGTGGGGGAGTCCACGCCCGGCAGCCGTGACCTGAATCTCCTGACGAATACGTCGACGCCGATCAGAGCCCCGACAGCCGGACCGAGCTGGGACGCTTTGAGCAAGCCGGCCACAGCCTTCGGTACCAGTTGTCTGCGGCGATCCGGCGCACTGCTCGCCCACGTCTCCGCTGAGGACCCGTGCGGGACCTCGATCTGCTCAGGACTCTGGTGGGGACGAGAAGCTGAACTACCTTGGGCAGTCCTACGGCACGGGCCTCGGTTCCCTCTACGCCAGCATGCATCCGGGGCGGGTCGGGCGGATGGTGCTGGACGGCGCCGTGGACTTCGACAACACCGACGACCCGAGTATCGCGGCCGGAATTCGGACTGGACATCACCTGCTCACAGTGGCCGGTTGTCGCCACGGGCCATCGCGCCATCGGCGCCGTCGTGCCCCCGATCCTGGTCGTCGGCACCGACGGTGACCCGATCACACCGTCGGAGGGGGCCGAGAAGCTGGCCAAGCAGCTGACCGGTGCGGTGTTCCTCGCCCACTACGGCTCGGCTCACATCGCCCACGGGCAGAGCAGCTGCGTGCGCGACCATGTCCGTCGGTATCTCACCTCCGGCGCGGTCCCGCCGGCCGACACCCACTGCTACGGCTGAGCGGCTGGTGGTTTGATCCCGGCGGAGTGGGTGAAGGCGGCCACCACGCCGCTCGACCTCGCCGCTACGTTCGACTGTGGTGGATCCAAGAACGGCGTCCATTCCGCTCACGTCACCAGGGACTGAGCGGCCAATGATCGGGTGGAGCTTCCCCGGAACGCAAGTCCACAACGGCGAGTTCCCGGCCGGTGAGTTCGATGCCGGAGGTAGCGGGCGGGGGCCTACCGGACAGCTGAGCGACCAGCCGGGTCTGAACGTCCAGCGCGACCAGCGCACGCTGGATGCGACTAGCGACCACCAGGTCCCGCTTCGGCATGGCGGCGATCCGCTGCCGCAGTAGGTCCGAGATCATGCCGAACCACTCGGCCACACTCGGCCCGGGCTCACTCATCTCGCACCCTTCGTGGGCCCCTGACCCCTAGAGCCGCCGTCCCCACCCTCACTAAGCGTGCGGCCCGGCTCGGAAATCTCTTCGCTCCTCTTTGGGCGGGCGTGAGATCGTGGTGTCACGATGACTTTGCCGCAGCCCAGCTCCCACGACTACCAACGCGACGATCTGACCCCACCGCCCGAGACCCCGCCCGACTCACCGCCCGACTCAACGCCCGATATCTCCTACGACGGGGAGCAGCTCGACCTCGAAGAGCGCATCTCGCTTCGCCGGGTGGCCGGGATGTCGACGGAACTCGCCGACATCACCGAGGTGGAATACCGCCGCCTGCTGCTGGAGCGGGTGGTGCTGGTCAGCGTCTGGACCACCGGCAGCGAGGTCGACGCGGAGAACTCCATTGCGGAGCTCAAACTGCTGGCTGAGACCGCGGGCTCGGAGGTCTTGGAAGGGGTCATCCAGCGCCGGACGCGGCCGGATCCGGCCACCTACATCGGCCGGGGCAAGGTCGACGAGTTGCGCGACGTCGTGGTGGCGACGGGCGCCGACACGGTGATCTGCGACGGCGAATTGGCTCCGGCCCAACTGCGCAACCTGGAGGATCGGGTCAAGGTCAAGGTGATCGACCGGACGGCGTTGATCCTCGACATCTTCGCGGCTCACGCCCAGAGCGCCGAGGGCAAGGCTCAGGTGGAGTTGGCGCAGCTGCAGTACCTCAAGCAGCGGCTGCGCGGCTGGGGTGGCAACCTGTCGCGCCAGGTGGGCGGCCGGGCCAGCGGCGGGGTCGGCATCGGCGGGCGCGGGCCTGGCGAGACGAAGTTGGAGACGGATCGGCGCCGGATCTCCGGCCGGATCGCCAAGTTGCGGGCGTCGCTACGTGAGATGGACGGCACCCGGGAGACCAAGCGCGCCGAGCGCCGGCGTCACCGCATCCCGTCGGTGGCCATTGTCGGCTATACCAACGCGGGCAAATCCAGTCTGCTCAACCGTCTGACCGGGGCCGGCGTCCTGGTGGAGGACGCCTTGTTCGCCACCTTGGATCCCACCACGCGACGCTCCGAGACCCCAGACGGCCGGATCTACACCCTGACGGACACGGTCGGCTTCGTCCGGCACCTGCCGCACGACCTGGTCGAGGCGTTCGCCTCGACCCTGGAGGAGTCCACCAGCGCCGATCTGCTCGTGCACGTCGTCGACGGTTCCGATGTCGACCCCCAGGGCCAGATCTCCGCCGTCCGCACCGTGCTCTCCGACATCGGGGCGGCCGACGTGCCCGAACTGATCGTGATCAACAAGGCGGACCGGGCTTCCCGGGAGACGCTGACCGTGCTGCGGACGAACTATCCGGCTGCGGTAGTGGTGTCCGCGCGGACCGGGGCCGGGATGGATGAGCTGCGTCTGCAGATCGAGTCCCGGCTGCCGCGGCCTGAGGTGGAGGTCCGGGCCCTGGTCCCCTACGACCGGGGCGACCTGATCAACCGGATCCACCAGGCGGGGGAGTTCCTGAGCAGCGAGCACACCGAAAAGGGCACCGTGGTAGTGGCCCGGGTGCACCCGGATCTGGCGGGGGAGCTGTCCCCGTACGAGTTGGCCGCGCGACGCTGAGCGTCGGCCGTCGCGGTTAAGGTGCTGCGGTGAACGAGCCGAGCGGCGACTGGGTGCCTGCGGTTCTGGGCGCCGCGGTTCAGCAGGTCGGCGGTCAGGATCGGCCCGGCCAGATCGAGATGGCCGCCGCCGTCGCGGGTGCATTGGCGACGGGTGAGCATCTCCTGGTGCAGGCCGGCACCGGCACCGGCAAGTCCCTGGGCTACCTGGCGCCGGCCCTGGTGTCGTTGGCCCAGCAGGCCGACCGGCGCATCGTCATCGCCACCGCGACTCTCGCGCTGCAGAGCCAATTGGCTCACGCCGACATTCCGGCCGCGCTGGCAGCCGTCGAGCAGGTCGCCGGAAAGCGGCCGGTCACGGCCGTGCTGAAGGGCCGCACCAACTACGCGTGCCTGCTCAAGGTCCGCGATCAGGCCGGTGCCGACCAGGGGGCCCTGATCGCCGCCGGCGATCTGCTGGCCGACGGGGTCGGAACGGCCACGCCGGAGTCGGCCCTGGGGGCCGAGGTGCTGGCCCTCCGCGAATGGGCCGAGCAACAGACGGAGGCCGACGGACTGGCCGACCGCGACGACGCTCCCTCGCACACCGAACGAGGTTGGCAGCAGGTCTCCATCCCGGTGCGAGAATGCCTGGGCGTGCAACGCTGCCCGCAGGGCGGGAACTGTTTCGTGGAGAAGTCCCGGGAGCGCGCGCGAGCCTCCGACCTGATCGTGACCAATCATGCACTGCTCGCGATCGACGCGATGCACGGCGGCACCGCCCTCCCCGAGCACGACGCCGTCATCATCGACGAGGCTCACGAGTTGGTCGCTCGGGTCACCGCGGCGGCCTCGGCAGAGCTGACACCGCAAGTGGTCGAGCGGGTCGCGCGCCGCGTGCTGAGCTATCTCGAGGACGAACTCGCGTTGGAGTTCCTGGAGGCCGGTGATCATCTCCGCACGGCATTGGATCAGATGGCTCTGGAGCGGGTCGAGGACCCGAACTCCCCGCTGATCGCCGCCTGCGAAGAGATCCGGACCGTCACCCGGAGAGTGCTGAGCGAACTGTCCGGGCCCGAGGAGAAGACCGATCCCGAACGGCGTCAGGCTGCCGCCGCGGCGAAGGAAGTGTTCGACATCGCCGAGCGGATGGTCGCGTTGTCCGCACACGACGTGGTCTGGGTCGCCGACCGGGACCGGTTCGGGCGCGAGGCGCGGGTTGCTCCGCTTTCGGTCGCCGATCTGTTGCGCGACCGGGTGTTCTCCGAACGCACAGTCGTACTCACGTCAGCGACGCTGAAGCTCGGCGGCGAATTCGACCCGATCGCGGCCTCTCTCGGCCTGCAGGGAGCCGGCGACGACATCGCGTGGCGCGGCCTCGACGTGGGCTCGCCGTTCGACTATCGACAGCAGGGGATTCTCTATACGGCACGCTCCTTGGCGCCTCCAGGCCGAGACGGGGTGTCAGAGTCTGCGCTGGCCGAGATCGCGGAACTGGTGTGGGCGGCGGGTGGCCGCACGTTGGGTCTGTTCTCGTCCCGCCGCGCCGCTGAAGCGGCGGCCGTCTTCGTCCGCCGCCAACTGCCGAAGATGACCGTGCTGTGCCAAGGTGATGCGCAGCTCCCCGAACTGACCCGGCGGTTCGTCGCGGAGGAGTCTGCGAGTCTGTTCGGAACCCTGTCCCTGTGGCAGGGCGTCGACGTGCCCGGCGCGACCTGCCAGCTGGTGATCATCGACAGGATCCCGTTCCCTCGGCCGGATGAGCCGCTGACCCTGGCTCGTCAGCGAGCGGTGGCCGAGGCGGGCGGCAACGGCTTCATGGCGGTGGCAGCCAGTCACGCGGCTCTGTTGCTGGCCCAGGGTTCCGGCCGCTTGATCCGCAGACTCACCGATCGCGGCGTGGTCGCGATCCTCGATCCTCGCTTGCTCACCGCCCGCTACGGCAGCTTCCTGCGGTCCTCGATGCCGGACATGTGGCCGACGACCGACCGGGAAGTCGTGATCGGCGCGCTGCGTCGGCTCGCGGAGGCCTCGAGCGGGGAAATCCGGACCTGACTCTCGCTGGCGATGCTCACTCGCTCATGCGAGGCTTGCGCCATGGAGCACACGTACGATTTCGACCTGGCGGTGATCGGTTCCGGTCCCGGCGGCCAGAAGGCGGCGATCATGGCCGCCAAGCTGGATCGCCGGGTATGTGTCGTCGACAGCAAAGCCATGGTCGGTGGAGTCTGCGTCAACACGGGCACGATTCCGTCCAAGACCCTGCGTGAGGCGGTGTTGTACCTCACCGGCATGCAAATGCGTGATCTGTACGGCGCCAGCTATCGGGTCAAAGAGGACATCACCATCTCCGACCTGCTGGCCCGGCTGCAACATGTGGTTGGCCGGGAGACGGAAGTGATCCGTTCCCAGTTGCTCCGCAATCACATCGAGCTGATTCCGGGCCTGGCGTCGTTCATCGACCCGCACACACTGTCCATCGACATCGAAGGTCAGCAGGTGCACCGCACCCTGACCGCCGACAAGATCGTCATCGCCTCGGGCACGGTTCCGGCGCGGCCAACCAACGTCGAGTTCGACGGTCAGTTGATCTTGGATTCCGATCAGATCCTGGAGCTGGAGAAGGTGCCCGACTCCCTGGTCGTCGTGGGAGCCGGCGTGATCGGGGTGGAATACGCCTCGATGTTCGCGGCGTTGGGAACTCGGGTCACACTGGTGGAGAAGCGCCCCCAGATGCTCGACTTCTGTGATCCCGAGATCATCGAATCGCTCAAGTTTCACCTGCGCGACCACGCCATGTCGTTCCGGTTCGGTGAAGAAGTTGCGTCCGTCGCCAGTTACGGTCAGGGAACCATCACGACCCTGGCCTCGGGCAAGCGGATCGCGGCCGCGGCGGTCATGTACAGCGCCGGTCGGCAGGGCAACACCGACAAGCTCAATCTGGACCTCGCCGGGCTCACACCTGACGCACGCGGCCGGCTGGTGGTCGACCAGAACTACGCCACCAACGTTCCGCACATCTATGCGGTCGGCGACGTGATCGGTTTTCCGGCGCTGGCGGCCACTTCCATGGACCAAGGTCGGCTCGCGGCTTCGCATGCGTTCAACGAGCCGGCGCGAGAACTACAGGCCCTGCAGCCCATCGGGATCTACACGATTCCGGAGATCTCCTACTGCGGAAAGGTCGAAGCTGAGTTGACCTCGGAATCCATTCCGTTCGAGGTAGGGATTTCCCGCTACCGTGAGTTGGCCCGCGGTCAGATCACCGGCGACTCGTACGGGATGTTGAAACTGATCGTGCATTCGGAATCGCGAGAGATCTTGGGGGTCCATGTCTTCGGGACCAACGCCACCGAATTGGTGCATATCGGCCAGGCGATCATGGGCTGCGGCGGGACAGTCGATTACCTCGTGGACACCGTCTTGAACTATCCGACGCTGTCGGAGGCCTACAAGGTGGCCGCCCTCGACGTGGCCAACAAGCTGCGGGCCGTCGCGCGGTTCACCAACCAGATGATCACCTCCGAACCCAGCATGCTCTGACTCTGTTGTTGAAGCTGCTCGTGCGTCTCAGCCGCTCCGGACCGGTTCCCTTCCTCCTCGATCGTCGACGGAAAAGCGTTGTCGACTCCTCGTCGTCAGAGCCCGGCCGCGTCTGAGACACCCGACACTCGCAGCTTGTTGTTGAAGCTGCTCGTGGGTCTCAGCCGCTCCGGACCGGACTCTTCGTCCTCGATCGTCGACGGAAAAGCGTTGTCGACTCCTCGTCGTCAGAGCCCGGCCGCGTCTGAGACACCCGACACTCGCAGCTTGTTGTTGAAGCTGCTCGTGGGTCTCAGCCGCTCCGGACCGGACTCTTCGTCCTCGATCGTCGACGGAAAAGCGTTGTCGACTCCTCGTCGTCAGAGCCCGGCCGCGTCTGAGACACCCGACACTCGCAGCTTGTTGTTGAAGCTGCTCGTGCGTCCCAGGTGACTGGCGCTGCTTGCTCAGATCTTGCGCAGCACCGCGACGACCTTGCCCAAGATCGTCGCGTGGTTGCCGTCGATCGGGTCGTAGGCCGGGTTGTGCGGAAGCAGCCACAGCTGGTCGTCGGTGCGCTTGAAGGTCTTCACCGTCGCTTCGTTGTCGAGCAACGCGGCCACGATGTCTCCGTTGATCGCGGTCGGCTGTTGCCGGATGACCACCCAGTCACCGTCGCAGATGGCGGCTTCGATCATCGAGTCGCCCCGCACCTCGAGCAGGAACATGGTGCCCTCGCCGACCAGTTGACGGGGCAGCGCGAACACGTCCTCGATCCGCTCCTCGGCCAGGATGGGGCCGCCGGCCGCGATTCGCCCCAGCACGGGGACATGCACCGGCGCCGGATAGCTGTCACCGATTCCGGTCTCGTCGGTCTGGGCAGGGATCGAGCCAGCGGACCGCTGCGTGTCGCCGGGGAGCAGCACCTCGAGCGCCCGCGGCCGGTTCGGATCCCGCCGCAGATAACCCTTGCTTTCGAGCACTTTGAGCTGGTGGGCCACGCTCGATGACGAGGCCAGGCCCACCGCATCGCCCATTTCCCGGATGCTGGGTGGATAGCCGCGTCGGTCGACCGTCTCCTTGATCACTTGGAGGATTCGTCGCTGGCGCAACGTGAGACCGTCGGCATCGGTCGGGCCGTCCGGCAAGGTGCTCAGTGAGCCGGTCGCCTCGAGTTGACGCACGACGTCGGACTGCGTCGGTCGTCCCCGTTTGTTGGCCAGCGGCTTGGTCGTGGTCGACTTCGTCGCGCCCTTGGCGGCGCGCGCGGTCCCGGTGGTTTTCTTGGTGCGGTCTGCCATAGTCCGAACAATAGAACGGTGCCCTGACACAATCAAACATCTGTTCGAGCGTGTCGCCCCGTGACCATCGATGTTGATTTGTCGGTGAAGCGGTCAGCCGGTGACGGCCCAACCGTGCGGAGCGACAACGAGGCGGTCGGTCGCCGGCTCGCCCTCCGGCGAACTCTCCAGCACGCGGGACCCGGGCGGCAGCGGCATCGGGTCGTCGGTCAGGTTGAGCCCCAGATTCAGCGTGTCCTGGCCGTGCCGGGCACGAGCCCGCACGACGACCCGAGCGTTCTCGACCTGAGCGAGATCGATGACCGCGTCGACCAGCCACGGGTGGCGTCGGCGGAGGCCGATGGCCCGGCGGTAGCTGCGTTCCACGTCGGGGTGGAGGTTGTGGAAGAGCCCTCGCTCGGTCGGCATCGCCGGGCGGACCGCGTCGTCGCCGCTCGGCCGATCCTCTTTGACCGCTTCCAGGCCGAATTCGTCCCCGTAGTAGACACTCGGCACGCCCGGAAGGAAACCGAGCAGTGCGATCGCGTGGGACCAGTGCCGAGGATCGCCGATCTGACTTGCCACCCGGGTGACGTCATGATTGCCGAGGAAGGTCAGGGGCAGGAAGTGCTCCACGAATGTCGCGTGCCGGCCAAGAGTCCAGGCCAGTTCGTGGAAGTTGCGGGTGTCGACCGATGACCAGATGGCCTTCCACAGCTCATAGTTCGTCACCGAATCGAGCCCCGACCTCTCGACGTAGTCGACGTAGTCGCCGTGGATCATCTCGCCCACGAACCAGGCCTCGGTGAACTCCTTGCGAACGGCGGGCAGCACGGCGGCCCAGAATTCGGGCGGCACCGCATAGGCGGCGTCCAACCGCCAGCCGTCGATGCCGCGCCGTAGCCAGTGCAGCATCACGTCCTGGACGTGGTCACGCACGAGGGGCGAGCCATGATTCAGCGTGACCAGGGGGTCGTGGCCCTCGAAGTAGTCGGCCGTGATCACGCCGTCGGTGTCGTACAGCCGGGACACCCAGGACTCAGCCTCGGATCCGGGACCTTCGGCCAGGGCCTTGGCCACCGGTGGGAAGTCGCGACCGGCGTGGTTGAAGACGCCGTCGAGCAGCAGGCGCACGCCCCGGGACCGGCAAGCCGTCACCAATGCGTCGAAATCGGAGTCGTCGCCGAGCCGGGGGTCGATCTGGAAGTAGTCTACGGTGTCGTAGCCATGGCTGCTGGAGGTGAAGATCGGCCCCAGCAGCAGACCGTTGGCGCCCAACGAGATCAGGTGGTCGAGCCATCCCTGCAGGTGCGACAGGCGGTGCACCCTTCCGCGTCGCGCCTCCGGCTGCTTCTCCGCGCCGACGAAGCCCAACGGGTACACCTGCCACCAGACGACGCTGTTGACCCAGGACGTCATCGCACCCTCCTGACTCGCGCCGCTGTCTCACCGATACTCCCGATACTCCGAACCAAAACATCTCACACTGGCAGTGTCAGCCCCGTCGCCAGCCGCCGTCACCCGCTCTGTCACCCGCTCTCTGTCACCCGCTGGTCTCCCGTTGTCAGTGCTCCCTGATGTGCTGTCGAAACCAACACTTCGAACAAAGATGCGAAAGGGGCTTGGCAATGTCCGCCGATCGGGGTATAAATCAAACATACGTTCTATCGAACGTCCGTTCGATCGCCGAGGAGCAACCGATGAGTGTGATGACGACGGACAAACCGGCGCGGCCGATCGGGGCCGCGGTCGCGGGAGCGCCCGGCACGCTACGTCGCCCACTTCGGCCCGGGCGAGGCAGCGGTCGCGCGACGGGGCCGCAAGCCCAGCCGCCGCGCCCGGTGCGCGGTCCTGAGCTGGAGCGTGACTCGACCAGCGTCGCCCAAGGCTGCCGGCTGCCCGCGCCAGACGCGATCGAGTCGACCTGGCGCCTCACCGATCGCGGGATCGCGCTGGTTCTGGCCACCGGGCTTGCGATCGCCACGGCTGCGCTCGTCGTGGTCGGTCTCACCGCCGTCCGTGTCACCGGTGACAGCTATCTTCCCACCGGCCAGTCCGGTCAGATCTCCGATCGGCCATGAGCAGGATTCAGACGCTCTCAGCGGCCGGCTGGTCTGACCGCGGAAGGTCGGGGACCACCGTCTTCATCAGCTTGTCGGCGAATGTCTGGCGCTTGTCGTCCCAGAGAGGCCACAGATAGCCGAGGTAGGCGATTCCGTCGAGTATGTGTAGGAGATCGCGCACAAACGCGTTGAGCGCCCCGATGGGTTGCCCGGTGGCTTCGGACACCAACGTGATCTTCAACACCCGCTTGCCGAGAGACTGCCCGGTGCGGCCTGCGACGATGCAGCGGTTGTAGATCTGCCAGACGAGGGCGGCGAGCAGCAGCAGGCTGCCGACGCCCATCCAGCCGAGGCCGGCACTGAAGTCTGGCACCACCCCCGGGGGCAGGTTCTGCTGCTGGGCCACGCTGATCAGCCAGATGCCATAGCCGATGTAGAAGGGGATCGAGGCCACGATCACGGGGAGGAAGTCGATCAGGTATGCGCCCACTCGCCGGTGCCATGGTGCGTACGGATAGACCGGCACGGGCCGGGGGCCGTAGCCGCCCACGTACGGTTGGCCAGCGTACGGCGGGCCCGCATAGGGCGGGCCCGCATAGGGCTGGCCCGCGTAAGGCTGCTGATAGGGCTGCGGGGGCGGCGCCTGATACGGCTGACCTGGGTAGGGCTGACCTGGGTAGGGCTGACCTGGGTAGGGCTGCTCCGGGCCGAGCGGCGGATAGGAGGGGGGAGGGGCGCTGTTCGGCAGGGCTGACTGCTGATATCCGTACCGGGGCACCTCGCCGTAGATCGGAGCGCCGGGGCTGTCGCCCGCGGGCGGCGGTTGGCTTGGTTGATCAGATTCGCTCACGGTTGTCCTCCTGCACTCTCAGGTGCGTCACTGTAGAGCAGCGCAGAGCACCGGGTCGGTGGATGTTGGGGAGAGAATGGGCCGGTGAGCACGGCCTCGAACCCAGCGCGATCGCCCTTTCGGGCGACGTCCGGGCTGCGTTGGCTGGTGAGTTTCGGCGCTTTCGGTGTCGGACTGAGCGCGCTCTACGCGACCACGGGGTTCGGGCTCGGCTGCCCGTTCCGCGCCCTCACGGGTTGGGACTGCCCGTTCTGCGGAGGGACCCGACTGGGAAGTGCCCTGCTGCACGGGGACCCCGTGTCTGCCTTCTGGTTCAACCCGGTCGTGTTCGTCGGTTTGGGCCTGCTGACCGTTCTCGGCGTGCTGTGGCTCGTCGAGGCATCGGGCGGTCCGCGGGTCCGGTTGCCGAACGGGATCGCCGCTCGGTTGAGCACCGTTCGGCCGACCGCGTGGCTACTCCTCGCCCTGGTCTCGGCCGCGGCGTACACGGTGCTGCGCAACCTGCTCTGAGCGTCCCCGCCGCCTTATGGCGACGCGGCACGCCGGTTTTGTCAGACCCCTTGCGCAGAATGGTCCTTGGTCGTACGGTCTAGATCTAGTAGTTACACAGGTGTCATTCATCCACAGGTAGTGGTTGGCTCCCCACAGATCTCCACAACGTGATCCACAGCAGCACCCACAACTTGTCCCCAACACTGTCTCAATGGGGCCAGTCGAGAGGAGTCGAGATGCACTGTCCCTACTGCCGGCACACCGACTCCAAGGTGCTGGACTCCCGGGTCGCCGATGACGGCAGCACGATCCGCCGGCGGCGGCAGTGCCCGACCTGCGAGCGCCGTTTCACCACTACCGAGCAGATGCAGCTCGTGGTGGTGAAACGGAGCGGCGTGGTCGAGCCGTTCAACCGGGACAAGATCGTCAGCGGCGTCCGGAAGGCTTGCAAGGGCCGACCGGTGGACGAGGATCAGCTCGCTCGGCTCGGTCAGGTGGTGGAGGACAGCCTCCGGGCCAGCGGTCAGCCGGAGATCCCGGCCGACGAGGTCGGCGTGGCCATCCTGGGACCGCTGCGCGAGTTGGACCAGGTTGCCTACCTGCGCTTCGCCAGCGTCTACCGGCAGTTCACCTCGGTCGACGACTTCGAAACCGAGATCGCGCTGCTCCGTGTGGAGTCGGATCCGACCGGGATCGAGCCGCTGATCCCCGATCGTCGCGACGAGACCCACCTGAGCAAGTTCACCCCGCACAAACTGACCCCGAGACGGTCGACCGCGACCTGATCACCCGCCCCCGTCACCCCCGCCAGAGAGGTACTGATGACCGAAACCACCCGTCCTGCCAACGGGCGCCCGGACAGCAAGAAGACCCGAGGGCGAGCCGCCGCCCTCACCATTGACCGGGTGTTCACCACACCCGGTGTGCACCCCTACGACGAGGTGACCTGGGAGCGGCGGGACGTCGTGCAGAACAACTGGAAGACCGGTGAGGTGGTCTTCGAGCAGACCGGCACCGAGTTCCCGTCCTTCTGGAGCGTCAACGCCTCCACGATCGTCACCACAAAGTACTTCCGGGGCGCGCTCGGGACCCCCGTGCGCGAGCACAGCCTGCGGCAGCTGATCGACCGGGTCGTGAAGACCTACCGGCAGGCGGGAGAGGACTACGGCTACTTCATCGACGGCGAGTCGGCGGAGATCTTCGAGCACGAGCTGACCTGGATGCTGCTGCACCAGTACTTCTCGTTCAACTCCCCGGTGTGGTTCAACGTGGGCACCAAGTCCCCGCAGCAGGTCAGCGCGTGCTTCATCCTCGCGGTCGACGACTCGATGGACTCGATCCTCAACTGGTATCGGGAAGAAGGGTTCATTTTCAAGGGCGGCTCGGGGGCGGGCCTGAACTTGTCGCGGATCCGGTCGTCGAAGGAGCTGCTCAGCTCCGGCGGTACGGCGTCGGGTCCGGTGTCGTTCATGCGTGGGGCTGACGCCAGTGCCGGAACCATCAAGTCGGGCGGTGCGACCCGGCGGGCCGCGAAAATGGTGGTCCTCGACGTCGACCACCCCGACATCGAGGAGTTCATCGAGACCAAGGCCAACGAGGAGAACAAGATCCGGGCGCTGCGCGACGCCGGATTCGACATGGACCTCGGTGGCCGGGACATCACCTCGGTGCAGTACCAGAACGCCAACAACTCGGTCCGCGTGACCGACGAGTTCATGCGGGCGGTTGAGGACCGGGGGTCCTTCGGGCTCAAGGCTCGCACCGACGGTCGGGTGATCGAGACGGTCGACGCCGCCCAGCTCTTCGGCAAGATGGCCAAGGCCGCCTGGGAATGCGCCGACCCCGGTATCCAGTACGACGACACGATCAACGACTGGCACACCAACCCGGAGACCGGACGGATCACCGCGTCCAATCCGTGCAGCGAGTACATGAGCCTCGACAACAGCTCGTGCAACCTCGCCAGCCTCAACTTGTTGAAGTTCCTGCGGGACGACGACTCCTTCGACGCCGAGCTCTTCGAGCGCGCCGTCGAGCTGATCATCACGGCGATGGACATCTCGATCTGCTTCGCCGATTTCCCGACCACCGCGATCGGGGAGACGACGCGGGATTACCGGCAACTGGGCATCGGCTACGCCAACCTGGGCGCGTTGCTGATGGCCACCGGGCACGGCTACGACTCCGACGGTGGCCGGGCGTTCGCCGCGGCGATCACCTCGCTCATGACCGGTGTTTCCTACCGCCGGTCTGCCGAGCTCGCCGCCATCGTCGGGCCGTACGAGGGGTACGCCCGCAACGCGACGGCGCACAAGCGGGTCATGCGCAAGCACCAGGCGGCCAACGACTCACTCCGTACGGTGGGTTCGCTGGACGCCGATGTCCAGAAACGGGCCACCGCTGCCTGGGACGGTGTGATCAAACTCGGTGGGGCGAACGGCTACCGCAACGCCCAGGCCAGTGTTCTGGCCCCGACCGGAACCATCGGCTTCATGATGGACTGCGACACCACCGGCATCGAGCCGGACTTCTCGCTGGTGAAGTTCAAGAAGCTGGTCGGCGGCGGCTCCATGCAGATCGTGAACCAGACCATCCCGCGGGCCTTGAAGATGCTGGGTTACACCGGGGAGACCAGCGAGGCGATCGTGGAGTACATCGCCGAGCACGGCCACGTCATCGACGCCCCGGGCCTGCGGCCGGAGCACTACGAGGTGTTCGACACCGCGATGGGGCAGCGGGCCATCAAGCCGATGGGCCATGTCCGGATGATGGCCGCCGCCCAGCCGTTCCTTTCGGGCGCCATCTCCAAGACGGTCAACCTGCCGGAATCGGCCACCGTGGAGGAGATCGCCGACGTCTACCTGCAGGGCTGGAAGCTCGGGCTCAAGGCGCTGGCCGTCTACCGGGACAATTGCAAGGTCGGACAGCCACTGAGCGACGGCAAGAGGAAGGAGGAGCCGAAGGCCGAGGAGATCAAGCCCGAGCCGAAACTGCCGGCTCGACCGATCCGGAAACGGCTGCCGAAGTCGCGTCCGAGCCGGACCACCTCGTTCTCGGTGGGTGGCGCCGAGGGTTACATGACGGCCGGCTCCTATCCCGACGACGGCCTGGGCGAGGTGTTCCTCAAGCTGGGCAAGCAGGGATCGACGCTGGCCGGGGTGATGGACGCGTTCTCGATGGCCATCTCGATCAGCCTCCAGTACGGGGTGCCGCTGGAGACCTACGTGTCGAAATTCACCAACATGAAGTTCGAGCCGGCCGGTCTGACCGACGACCCGGACATCCGGATGGCGCAGTCGATCATGGACTACATCTTCCGACGGCTGGCCCTGGACTACCTGTCCTTCGACGAGCGGGCCGAGTTGGGCATCTACACCGCGACCGAACGCGCTCGGCAGGTGGAGACCGGGTCGTACCTGCCGGAGGAAGAGGAACTCAGCGAGGCCGAGTCGCTGAAGAACGATCCCGGTGACGAGGTCCAGGCTGCGCAGCCGGTCGCGGCACTCGACGCTCCGGCGGCGACCGCGCCCGCTCCTAAGAGCGCCCACACCACCGCGGAGCTGTTCGAGTCGATCACCGGCACCAGCATCGACGCCCCGCTCTGCTTCACCTGTGGGACGAAGATGCGACCCAGCGGCAGCTGCTACGTCTGCGAAGGCTGTGGCAGCACCAGCGGCTGCAGCTGAGTATTCCAGCTGGTCAATGTGATCGCCTCTGCCGAGGGCCTGACTCGGCAGAGGTGGTCAGGTCAGGCGCTGATTGGCGTCCGGCGGCACCTGGTCGGCCAGCTCCGCCGGCGCCCTCATCCGCCAGGCGTCGGTGACCAACTCGACTAGGCGCGTCTCGTCGATCTCCGTCAGCCGGACCAGCACGACGGGATGGCGGTCCCACTCGGGAACCATGAAGAAGATGTCGGGTTCGCCGAGCAGCAGGGCTTGCTTCTCGCCCTCCTCGCCGACGTACAGCACGGCGATGTCGGTGCGGATCACCCACCCGTGTCCAGGCACGCGTTCCGGATAGGACCAGACGAAGCCGCGATTCGCGACCCGGAAGTCGAAGCCGTCGCTGTCGATCTCCACCACGTCCGGCAGGCCGGAGGCGACCCGTCGGACATCGTCGGCGCCAACCATGGCAGGCAGCGTAAGGCAAATCGAGGTCACCGAGGCAGCTGCTTCCTGGCTGCGTGCACGAGCGATTACACCGTTACGCGCCTACACTGAGGGCGTGAGTGAAGTCGAACGGGCGGCTCTGGACGCGTATTCGAACGCCGTGGTGACCGTCGCCGAAACCGTCCTGCCCAGTGTCGCCAGTCTGCGGGTCCGGCACCGCCGCGGTGACGGCGCCGGTAGTGCCAGCGTCCTCACCGCCGACGGCTACCTGCTGACCAGTGCCCACGTGGTGGAGGGAGCCCAGCAGGCCGAGGCCGCCTTCGCCGACGGTGTCGAAACCACCGCGGACGTCGTCGGCCGGGATCCGTTGTCGGACCTGGCTGTGCTTCGGGCGCGGGGACCCGTTCCGTCGCCGGTCCGGCTGGGTGACGCCAGTCGGCTCCGGGTCGGGCAATTGGTTGTTGCCCTCGGTAATCCGCTGGGTCTGGCCGGCAGCGTGACCGCCGGCATCGTCTCCGCGCTCGGCCGGTCGCTTCCCACCCGGGGCGGGCGCGTGGTCGACGAGGTCATTCAGACCGACGCCGCGCTCAATCCCGGCAACAGTGGGGGGGTGCTGGCCGACAGCAACGGTCAGATGGTCGGAGTGAACACCGCGGTGGCCGGGATCGGTGTCGGCCTGGCCGTCCCGATCAACGCCACGACCCAGCGCATCATCAGCGCCCTGATGACCGGGGGCCGGGTTCGGCGAGCCTGGTTGGGCATCGCCGGCAGTCAGGCCCCGTTGCCGCCGCCGCTCGCCGCCCGGCTGGGTCGGCGCGACGGCCTGCGGGTCGCACAGATCATCACGGGCAGCCCGGCCGAGGAGGCCGGCCTACGGGTCGGGGACGTCCTGGTGGCCGTCGATCAGGAGTCGGTCACCTCGAGCACGGCCCTGCAGAAGCGGATGCTGGCCGACGCGATCGGCCGCCGGGTCGAGATCACGGTCTGGCGCAACGGCGCCTTGGTGGATGTGATCGCCGTGCCGCGGGAGCTCGCCGACCGCTGACCGCCGACCTCCGTGAACGTCAGGACGTCAGCGGTGGCCGCACCAGATAGGGCCGGAGCGCCGCCGCCCGAGCGTTGAGGGCCGCCATCCGCGGCGCGGCGTCGGGAGGGCCCTTCCCCCTCCGGACCTGGGTGTGCAGGAAGGCCATTTCGATCAAGGTCTGCTGGAAGGCCGCCATCAGCTGGACGGTCTGGCGGCCGCCGATCCGGCGCGCGTGGCGGCGGGCCCGGATGCGCTCGGGCAAACTCGCCACCAGCTCGATCTCGTCGAAGGAAACGAAACCGAACTGGGCACACTCGGCCAGCGAACGGCGGATCATCGCCCCCTCTTGGTAGCGAGCCCAGGTCCCGAGCGCAATCAGCACTCCGAGCACGGGCAGCATCACAAGGACGTACGCCGCCAGGAAACCCAGCTGGTCGTAAAAGGTCACGCTGCCGTTCCACAGAGCATGCATGAACACCGCCCCCGCGAACCCGGCCAGCGGAGCCAGTACGCGAACCGCCGGCGACCGGCTCTGCACCGCGACCCCGATGCCGATTCCGAACAACGCCGCGTAGATCGAATGGGAGAACGCCCCGAGCACGCCGCGTAGCACCACCAGGGCGGCCAGGCTCTCCGGGCCGCCACCGACGAAGCCGACCGAGTAGTAGAGCGTGTCCTCGACGAAGGAGAAGCCGATCCCGACTAGGGCGGCGTAGATCGCGCCGTCGAGCGGTCCGTGCAGCTGCCGCGGGCGCAGCACGACCACGAGGATCAAGAACAGGCCCTTGCCGAATTCCTCGGTGATCGGCGCCCAGACCACGGCCGCGACGACGTCGGATGAGTCGACGAGGTACGCCAGCAGATAGGACAGGCCGGCGCCGATCAGCACGGCAGCGGTGCCACCCCAGGCCAGGGCGGCCAGCCGATAGCGTCCAGGTTCCGGCTCGTAGCGGTCCAGCCAGAAGCACAAGGCGATCAGCAACGGGAAGGTCACGGCAGCGGCCAGCGCCGAGATGACCACGGGGACGGGGCTCGCGTTGATCACCAATAGCACGACCACCCCGGCGCCGATGAGCCCGAGAACGATCATGGCGGCGACGCTCAAGGCTGACGTCCGAGGCTTCGGCAGAGCAGCGACCGATGGAATCAGTGCCCGCGGTGGGAGCGAGGAATTCGGCTGCGTCATCACACCTCTGGGACCGCGCGGTGGTCATCCGATTCGGGGGGTGGGTCCGACCCATAGGATCACAGTCGCCGAGTCCACGGTCGGGAAGGTCAGCTGTGCAGGGTGTTCTTACCGGCTTCGTCACCATCGGAGCGGTGATCGGCGTGGGCTTCCTGCTCGCTCACATCAAGGTGCTGAACACGGCCAGCCAGCGGATGCTGATCCGGATCGCCTTCTTCGTGGCCAGCCCCGCGCTGATGATCACCGTGCTGAGCCGGACCGACGTCTCCCGGCTCTTCTCGGCCAATCTCGTCGCCTCGGTCGGCGGCGTGGTCGTGGTCTCGACCAGCTACATCCTGCTCGCCCGGCTGGTCTGGCGTCGCACGTCGAGTGTCACGGTGATCGGGACCTTCGCCTCGGCGTACGTGAACGCCGGGAACCTGGGGTTGCCGATCGCGGCGTACGTCCTGGGCGACGCGTCGTTGATCGCCCCGATGCTGCTGACCCAGTTGCTCATCCTGCAGCCCCTCGGTTTGGTGGTGCTCGACCTCACCACGGCTCCGGCCGACGACTCGGCGTCCCGCCGCCGCCGCGTCTGGTCGATCCTCACCCGCATTGTCCGCAACCCGCTGACCGTCGGATCTCTGCTCGGGCTGCTGCTGTCCGTCTTCCGGATCCAGCTGCCCCTGCTGATCGCCGAGCCGTTGAACCTCATCGCCGGGATGGCGGTCCCGGCGATGCTGTTGGCCTACGGCGTCTCCCTGCGGCTCGGCCCGCTGCCGGGGGCTGGTGAACCGCCGGTGCAGATCGCGGTGATCGTGGCCCTCAAACTCATCGTGCAGCCCCTGTGCGCCTATCTGATCGCCCGGTTCGCCCTGGGCCTCTCCGGCGCCGAGGTGTTCGCCGTGACGGTGATCGCGGCCCTGCCGACGGCGCAGAACGTCTTCACGCACGCGGTGCGCTATCACGTCGGGGTGCTCTTGGCCCGGGACACCATCTTCTACTCCACGATCCTGTCGGTGCCGGTGATCTTCGCCCTCACCGCCTGGTTGACCTGACGGTGATGTCATCGCTTCAGGCAAGGCCCCGTCGGTTCGGCGCCGCCTGGTGAGGCGCTAGGTTCGAGACGTGCGGGGATTTCCGGCCGGGTCCAGGAGGAGGTGAGCGTGGCCGACATCGATGACTTCGACGTCGACCGCAGCACTGCACGGTCCTGGGCGGAGTTCCAGTCGCGGCTGTCCGAGGTGATCTCCATGATCGACGAGTCGGCCGATCTCACCATCGGCACGGCGGCCGTCAACCCCGACGGTGTCCCGTTCGTCCGGTTCAGCGCGCCGGAACGGCACGTCGTCCGCTGTGAAGCCGCCGGCAACGCCACCCTGAACAACGACTTCCAGCTCCGTCCGTCCCAGCTCACGGCGATGGAGGAGCTCGGCTGGCAGCCGCCGAGCACCGAACCGGGCGGGCGCGCCGACTTCTGGGTCGAGCGATCGCAGGACGATTCCGACCAGCTCGCGGCGCTGGCCGTGGCGGCGCTGCGGGACGTGTACGGGGTCCAGCATCCGGTGTTCCTCGCCCCGGACCAGCTCGCCGAGGTGCTGCAGACCGCGCCGGTGGCCATCGAGACGGTGCCGTTCCTGGACGCCGACGACGTCACGGCCGTCGTGCCGTCGAGCCGCGCGCACCTCGACGGCTTGGTCGACGCCGAGCTCACCGCAATCTTCGGTCACGCCCCCTTGCGCGACGAGGAGGGCGATGTGGCCATCCGGGTCGGCTCCGCGATGCTCTTTCTCCGAACCAGCCCGGACGCCCAGGAGGTCGTGTTGTTCGCCCCGGTGGTCCACGATGTGGCCGGGCGCTCCCGGGCGGCCGAGGTCTTGAACGACCTCAACGTCGAGGCGCGCTGGGTCAAATTCCAGCTCGTCCGGGACCGGGTGTTCGTCCTCACCTCGGTACAGGCGCGCCCGTTCGTTCCGGCGCACCTGAACCAGGCGGTCCGGATCATGTCGGAGATCGCCGACTCGGTCGACGACGAGCTCGCCCGGAAGCTGAACGGGCGGACGACCTTCGACGGTCAGACCGGCCCCGGCTGAGCCGTCCGGCGCCAAGGTCAACGGGTTGACGTGGGTGACGTGACTGACAAAGCCGACGTGATCGGCGTCATCGAATTCGATCCCGACCTGCCCATCACCGCCTGGCGGGATGAGATCGCCACCGCCATCGATACTCACCCGGTGGTGATCGTGGCCGGCGAAACCGGCTCGGGCAAGACCACCCAACTGCCGAAGATCTGCTTGCAGCTGGGGCGCCGTTCCATTGCCCACACCCAGCCGCGCCGGATCGCGGCCCGCAGCGTGGCCGAGCGGGTGGCCGAGGAGATGCGGGTACCACTCGGTGACCTGGTCGGCTACCAGGTGCGCTTCACCCGGAAGGCGGGTCGAGGAACGCGGCTCAAGATCATGACTGACGGGGTGCTCTTGGCCGAGATCGGGCGGGATCGCGACCTGCGGCGCTACGACACAATCATCATCGACGAGGCCCATGAGCGGAGTCTCAACATCGATTTCCTGCTCGGCTACCTGCGCCAGCTGATCTCCCGGCGGCCGGACCTCAAGATCATCATCACCTCGGCCACGATCGACACCGAGCGGTTCGCCGCACATTTCGGCGACGCTGACGGGCGCAACGCCCCGATCGTGGAAATCGCCGGCCGCAGCTACCCGGTCGAGATCCGGTACCGGCCGTTGCTGGTCAACGGCGAGATCGATCAGGTGGCCGGCATCGCGGCGGCGGTCCGGGAACTGTCCCAGCTGGGGAACGGCGACATTCTGATCTTTCTGTCCGGCGAACGGGAGATCCGCGACGCCGCTCAAGCCATCGAGGGCCTCCAACTCCGGTTCACGGAAGTGCTGCCGCTCTACGCGCGCTTGTCCGCCGCCGAGCAACACCGGGTGTTCAGCGGACATACCGGACGCCGGATCGTGCTGGCCACCAACGTCGCCGAGACGTCGCTGACCGTGCCGGGCATCCGGTACGTCATCGACACCGGGCTGGCCCGGATGTCGCGCTACTCCGCCCGGACGAAGGTACAGCGGCTGCCGATCGAACCGATCTCGCAAGCCTCGGCCAACCAGCGGGCCGGCCGCTGCGGTCGGGTGGCGCCCGGAGTCTGCGTCCGGCTCTACGACGAGGAGGACTTCGCCAGCCGGCCTCCGTTCACCGAACCGGAGATCCTGCGCACCAACCTGGCCTCGGTGCTGCTGCAGATGGCGGCGGCCGAGCTCGGACCGATCGAGGCGTTCCCCTTCGTCGAAGCGCCCGATCGCAGCGCCATCGCCGACGGACGGCGGCTGTTGGAGGAACTCGACGCGCTCACCCAGACGTCGGGGAAGCGGGCGGATGACCAACGGCAACGGGGCGAGCCCCCAAGCCCGCGACTCACTGCGGTCGGCCGCCGGCTGGCCCAACTTCCGGTCGATCCCCGGCTGGGGCGGATGCTGTTGGCGGGCGAGACCTACGGCTGTCTCCGTGAGGTGCTGGTCATCACCTCCGCCCTGTCGATCCAAGATCCGCGAGAGCGGCCGGCCGAGCATCGCGAGAAGGCCGACGCGCTACACCGCCGGTTCTGGGCCCCACTCGAGAAGACCGACGCCGATGATGGTGACCAGCCTCCCGAAGGGGACTTCGCCGTGCTCCTGCGCTTGTGGGACTACCTGCAGGATGCGCAGCGGGAGTTGTCCGGGAACGCCTTCCGCCGCCTGTGCCGCGACGAGTTCCTGCACTTCCTGCGGATCCGGGAGTGGCAGGACCTGCACACCCAGCTGCGCCAGATCACCCGCGAACTCGGTCTCGACCACAATCGGTCGGCGGCGCCGCTGACCGAGGTGCATCGCGCCGTGCTGAGCGGCCTGTTGTCGCACGTCGGACTGGCCGAGGTCGCCGAGCGGGCCGCACCGGGGGCCAATCGCGGACGGCGCGGCCGCGGGCCCCGCGACTATCTCGGCGCGCGCGGCGTCCGTTTCGCGATCAACCCCGGGTCGAGCGTGGCCAAGGTGTCTCCGCCGCTGGTGATGGCCGCGGAGCTGGTGGAGACGAGCAGGCTCTGGGCCCGGACGGTGGCCGGTATTTCGGCCGAGCAGGTCGAACAGGTCGGCCGGCATCTCATCAAGCGCAACTATTCCGAGCCCCACTGGTCGGCTCGCTCCGGAGCGGTGATGGCGTACGAGACCGTGACCTTGTTCGGGGTGCCGATCGTCTCCGGGCGTCGGGTCGGATACGGGAAGATCAATCCGGCCGAAGCGCGGGAGATCTTCCTCCGGTCCGCGCTGGTGGAAGGTCTGTGGCGGACCAGGCACCCGTTCTTCACCCAGAACCAGGCCACCCGGGCCGAAGCCGAGGAGTTGCAGGAGCGGACCCGGCGACGGGATCTGGTCGTCGACGACCAGGTGATCTTCGATTTCTACGATGCGCGCATCCCGGCCGACGTCACCTCCGGCGGCCACTTCGACGCCTGGTGGAAGAAAACCCGGGTCGAGCAGCCCGACCTCCTCACGCTGACCGTGGACGACCTCATCGTCCCCGACCGTGCCGGTCCAGATCTGGACGCCTTCCCCGAGGTGTGGCGATCCGGCCCGCACAGCCTTCCGCTGAGCTACCGCTTCGAGCCGGGAGCCGCCCGGGACGGGGTGAGCGTCAGCGTGCCTCTCGCCGTGTTGACCCAGCTGGATCCGGCTCCGTTCAGCTGGCAGGTGCCCGGGTTGCGCACCGAACTCGCCACGGAACTCATCCGGTCACTGCCGAAGGCGATGCGCCGCAACTTCGTGCCCGCTCCCGAGTTCGCCGTCCGAGCCCTGACCTGGTTGCGGGACCAGCCGGGACCGGAGACCGAATCCCTCCCGCAAGCTCTGGCCCGAGCCTTGCGCGGGTTGACCGGCGAGATCGTCGACGACAGCGCCTGGCAGCTGGCGGTGGTTCCGGCGCATCTGCAGCTGACCTTCCTCGTGGTGGCCGAACCCGGATCGACCGAGGTGACCGCCGAGGGTCGGGATCTGGCGGCGTTGCAGCAGCAGCTGGCTCCGGCGGTCAGTGCCACCTTGAGCACAGCCGCGGCCGAACACACCCGGACCGGTGCCACCGACTGGGTGTTCGGGACCATCACCGAGCACGTGGAGATCCGGCGCGGCGGGCACGTGGTCATCGGCTACCCGGCCCTGGTCGACGAGCAGGTCAGCGTCGGTCTGGTCGTCGCCGACACTCCGGACCGCCAGCACCGGCTCCACACGTCCGGCTTGCGCCGGCTGGTGCTGCTCGGTACACCCGATCCCACCCGGTGGGTGGTGGGTCATCTTTCCAACACCGAGAAGCTGGCTCTGGGCACCAGCCCGTACGCCGCCGTCCCCGCCCTGCTGGCTGACGCCCGGCTGGCCACGGTGGGGGAGTTGATCAGGCGCGCCGGAGCAGGACGGGTGGCCGACGAGCCGACGTTCCGCCGACTCTGTGATGTCGTCCGGATGGACGCCGCCGATCTGATGCGGACGATCACGTCCCTGGCCGCCGAGATCTGCGAACTGCACGGCGCGGCAAGCGGGCTGCTGGGCGAAGTCGCCCGACGCGAGCCGGCCGCCGCCGAGGACCTGACCGAACAGCTGGGCAACCTTGTGTTCCGAGGTTTCCTCTCAGCCACCGGCTACGAGCACCTGGTGGATCTGCCCCGCTATCTTCGGGCAGCGCGAGTGCGGATCGACACCCTGTTGACGGCGCCCACCCGGGACCGCGCCGGGTTCGAGGTGATCTCGCGCTGCGAGGATGCGTACGCGGCCCTGTGTGACCTGCTTCCGCCCGGTCCGCTGCCGGAATCGATCGCGGCGATCGGTTGGCAGTTGGAGGAGCTGCGGATCAGCCTGTTCGCCCAAGCGCTGCGGACCAAGGTGCCGGTGTCGGAGAAGCGGGTCATGACGGCCATCGCCAAGGCCCGCCGATCGCTTTGATCGACCTGGTCTCAGGGCGCTTCGAGCGGACCCAGCAGACTTGCCGGCGACCCGAGGGGGATGAGATCGGGCGCGTCGGTGAAGTCGGGTTCGGTGCGCACCTCGTACATGCATTTCGGGCTGGTTCATTCGATGACGGTGTCGATCCGGTCGGCCGGACGACTCGGCCGCCGATCCCGCGTCTAGCCACCGCCGTACCTCGTCGACAGTGACGGCCACGAAACCAACGGAGATCACTCCCGTGGGTCGTGCAGGCTTTGGGCGTTGAAGACCCGAGTCGGCACGCCGAAGCCGGCGTCGGCCTCCACTCGGTGACGAAGTCGGCGAATGTGCAGCCCTCCTTGAGTCGCCGGACGAAGACACTGACCATCTTCCCGCTCTCCTTCGGCACTGTGTGAAGAGTCTGTCGCGCGCTGTGTTCCGGCGCAGCACACGTCACGAAGGTAGATTTGAGGCGTGATGGATCCACGCCTGCTGTACACCCTCAACGAGGACGTGCTGGCCAAGCTCAAGGAGCACCGTCCGGTGCTCGTCCATCAGCTGGACGGTTTCGTGGACGCCGGACAGGCCGGCCGGTTGTTCGCCTCGCACCTGCTGACGCAGCTCGATCACGAGGTGCTGGCTGAGTTCGACCACGACCAGCTGCACGACTACCGCAGTCGGCGACCGGCCATGGTCTTCGACACCAACCAGTGGAAGTCCTACGCCGATGTGCATCTGCGCCTCTACCGGATGACCGATGAACACGGCGAGGTGTTCCTGCTGCTGACCGGACCCGAGCCTGACGTCCAGTGGGAGCGGCTGGCATCGGCCGTGATCGGGCTCATCGACGAGCTGGACGTTCGGTTGACGGTCAGCTTGCACGGCATCCCGATGGCCGTGCCGCACACCCGCCCGATGACGCTCACGGCCCACGGCACGGATGCGGAGCTGGTCCAGGGCTACCGGAGCTGGATCGACCGGGTCGAGGTGCCGGCCAGCTTCACCGGTCTGCTCGAGTTCCGGCTCGGCCAGCTCGACCGCAAGGCGATGGGATTTGCCGTTCACGTTCCCCATTACCTGGCGCAGGCGACCTTCCCGCAGGCCACCCTCGCCCTCACCAAGACGTTGAGCCAGGCGACGGGTATCGCCGTACCGCTCGCGGACCTGGAGGAGGCGTCGGTCTCCAACCTGAAGGACATCGCCGACGAAATGGCGACGTCCAGCGAGGTTCAGGAGCTGGTCGCCACCCTGGAAGCGCAGTACGACGCCGTCCAGGCCGACGAATCCCGCTCGGTGCCCAGCGCCGACGAGATCGGAGCCGAGTTCGAGCGGTTTCTGGCCGAGCGGGAGAAGACCGAGGAGTAGCCGAGCAGATCCCGAGCGAGCGGACTGGTTCGACCCAATAGGCTCGCGCCGTGCCGCAATCGGTGACCGACCTGCTCGATCTGCTGGAACTGGAAGAGATCGAAGTCGGGCTGTTCCGGGCCCGTCAGCCCGACACGGCCCTGCAACGGGTGTTCGGCGGCCAGGTGCTGGCTCAGGCTTTGATGGCGGCATCCCGCACGGTCAGCGTCGAACGCGGTCTGCACTCGTGTCACGCCTACTTTCTGCGGCCGGGCCGGACCGATCTGCCCATCGTCTACGACGTGGAATCGGTCCGCGACGGTGGTTCGTTCTCCTCGAGGCGGGCCGTGGCCCGGCAGGGTGGTGAGGTCATCTTCTACCTCTCCAGCTCATTCCACGAGCGGGAGGACGGTTTCGCTCACGCCGATCCGCTGCCGAGCGACGTGCCGGAGCCGGAGGGATGTCCGACGCTCGCGGAGGTCATGGCCAAGGCGTCGGGCCGTCCGTCCACGGTGTGGGAGCGGGAGTGGGGTGCCCTTGACGTTCGCTACGTCGGCGACTCACGGGCGGGTGGCGCCCTCGAGGATCCGCGCCATCCCGCCCGGGCGCGGGTCTGGATCAAGATCGGCGGCCCGCTGCCGGAGGATCGGCGGTACCACCAGGCCGCGCTGGCGTACGCGAGCGATCTCACCCTGCTGTCGGCCGCGACCGTTCCGCACGGGGTCCTCATCGGCCTGAACGTGCAGGCCGCATCCATCGACCATGCGATGTGGTTCCACCGACCGTTCCGGGCCGATCAGTGGCTGCTCTACGACCAGGTCTCGCCCTCGGCCTCCAACGCCCTCGGACTGTCCACGGCCCGGCTCTTCCAGCATGGCGAGCTCATCTCGAACGTCGCCCAGGAGGGCCTGATCCGGCCGCTGCGCACTCGGTGAGGACAATTGCTGGCCGACACATTCCTCGCTGGACTGGGCGTTTCCCATCTCAAGCTGGTTGACACGCGGCTCTACTGCGTTTCTCCGCGCGTTATCCAGCCTGGGATGGGAAACGTACGCATCGGGGCGGCGGCAGCCGCGGATCTGGCCACGGACGCGCGAAGCCCGGCAGGAGCACCCTGCCGGGCTTCGTCGGGGTTCTCTCAGGCGGCCAGGACGGACTTGCCGCGCAACTTCGCGATGGCGTGCCGCTCGATCTGGCGGACCCGCTCGGCGGTGATCCCCCATACGGCGCCGATGTCGGCCAGCTTGGCCTGCCGCCCGTCGATGAGGCCGTAGCGACGACGCACCACGTCCGCCGACCGCTCGTCCAGCTGGTCGAGCAGGGCCTCGAGCCGAGCGTGCTCCTCGGCGTCCAGATACACCTCGTCCGGGCCCGGCATGGGCTCGCGCGCGATCAGGTCACCGAGCGCGGTGTCGCCACCCTCTTCGACCGGAGCGTCCAGGCTCACGTGGTCTCGTCCGTACCGCATCAGGTCCAGGACCCGATCCGCTTCCAGACCCATCTCGTCGGCGATCTCGGCGATCTCGGGATCACGTCCCAGCCGGCGTTCCAGGGTGCGGCGGACGGCGCCGACCTGGTTGACCTGCTCGGCCACGTGCACTGGCAGCCTGACGATACGACCCTGCTGGGCGATACCCCGGCTAATCGACTGCCGGACCCACCAGGTGCCGTAGGTAGAGAACTTGAAGCCCTTGGTGTAGTCGAACTTCTCCACGGCCCGGATCAGACCGGTGTTGCCTTCCTGCACAAGATCCAGCAGCGGCATCTGCGAGCGGCCGTACTTGCGGGCCACCGAGACGACCAACCGCAGGTTGGCCGTGATGAAGCGCTGCATGGCCCGCTGACCTTCGTCGATCAGGAACTCCAACTCCGCCGTGGTGGGACGCTTCGCCCGCTTGCCGCGCATGGCCGACGTCACCTCACCGGAGAGGATCCGCTCCGCGTACAAGCCGAGTTCGATGCTCTTGGCGAGCTGAACCTCTTCCTCCGCACTGAGCAACGGCGTCTTGGCAATACCCTCCAAGTAGAGGCCAACCGCGTCCTTGCCATCAATACCGTCCGAGACTCGCGATCGAGTCGTATTCGCCACCACGTCGGCCCCTTTCGTTGCCTGTACAACGTCCTAACGCGCCAAGGGCACATCAGGATTCCTCGGGAGCCCTGAAGAAACCCTGAGACCTCACCCTGGCTCTGTACTCAAGAGTTCGGAGTCGTGTACCCGGCTGGATGCGAGTCAACGCGCGGCGGAGATGTGATCAGGGCTACTCCGTGATCCGGTCCGTGATCTGGTTCGTGATCTGGTTCGAGATCTGGTCCGTGATCCAGGCGTACTCGAAGGCGGTCTCCCGCCAGCTCGCGTACCGGCCGCTCACCCCGCCATGGCCGGCCGACATCTCGGTCTTCAACAAGATCGGCCGGTCTGTTTCGTTGCGGGCCAGGGTCCGCAACGCGGCGATCCATTTCGCCGGCTCGACGTAGAACACCCGGGTGTCGTTGAGGCTCGTGGTGGCCAGGATGGCGGGATAGGCGACGGCCCGGAGGTTCTCGTACGGCGTGTAGCTCTTCATGTAGCGGTAGATCTCGGGATCGTGCAGCGGGTCGCCCCACTCCTCCCATTCGATCACGGTCAACGGGAGGTCGGGGTCGAGGATCGTGGTCAAGGCGTCGACGAACGGCACCGAGGCGTGCACGGCCCGGAACTGTTCGGGCGCCAGGTTCGCGACGGCTCCCATCAGCAGCCCGCCGGCGCTGCCGCCTCGGGCGGCCAGCCGGTCGGCCGAGGTGTAGCCGGCGGACACCAGCTGCCGGGCGCAGGCCACGAAGTCGGTGAAGGTGTTCTTCTTGGTGGTCGTCTTGCCTTCCTCGTACCAGCGCCGTCCCAGTTCGCCGCCTCCGCGGACGTGGGCGATGGCGTAACCGATGCCGCGGTCGAGCAGCGAGAGCCGGGAGATCGCAAAGGTGGGGTCCATCGAGATCTCGTACGAGCCGTAGCCGTACAGGACCATCGGCGCCGAGCCGTCCAGGACCAGATCGGCCGGACGGACCACCGAGATGGGGATCCGGGTGCCGTCGTCGGCGGTGGCCCAGCTGCGCTCCTGGACGTACCGCTCCGGCCGGTAGGGGCCGTGGGTCGGATCGTCGAGGACCGGGGTTCGTTTCAGCACGATCAACTCAGCGGTGTCGAGGACGTAGTCGTACACCGAGGGCGGGGTGAGCAGAGAGCTGTAGCTGACCCGAACGGTGGCAGTCGCGTAGTCCGGGCCACCCGGCGAGTCAACGGTGAACAACGGCTCCTCGAAGGCGATGTCGGCGCCAGGTCCGAGTCCGCCGGTTGCCGATCGCGGCAGCACGTGCAGGCCGGTCAATCCGTCCCGGCGCAACGAGACGACTGCGTGCGAGGCGTATGCGCTGACGCCGAGCAGTCGCACCCCCGGCTGGTGGGGAAGCACCGGCCGCCACTCCGCCGGATCCGTCGTGCCGAGCGGCGCTTCGGCCAGTTCGAAATCCTCGGCGTTGTCGTTGTGCAAAATGAGGAGCCGGTCGCCGGCCGGCTCGACCTCGTACTCGACGCCCTGCCGACGGGGGGCGACCACCCGCGGCTCGGCCTCGGGGGTGCTCGCATCCAGTAGCCACCACTCCGAGGTGAGCCGGCTGCTGGTGTTGATCAGCACCCAGTCGTCGTCGCGGCTGCTGTCGACGCCCACCCAGAACCGTTCATCGGTCTCGGTGAACACGATGGCGTCCTCGGACGGGTCACTACCCAGTCGATGCCGCAGCACCACGTAAGGCCGCCAGGCCTCGTCGGGTCGGGTGTAGAACAGGTCGAGGTTGCCGCCCCAGGCGACCCCGTACGCGGTGTCGGGGATCTCGTCGGTGGCGGTCGCGCCGGTGGTCAGGTCCTTCACCCGGAGAGTGAACCGCTCGTCGCCGCTGGTGTCGGTCGAGAAGGCGAGCAGGCGACCGTCGGGGGAGACGGCGTAGGCGCCGAGGGCGAAGAACTCGTGCCCGGCGGCTTCCGCGTTGACGTCGAGCAGGACCTCCTCGCCGGGCAGCGGTTCCTCGGCGGCTGGGGGGCCGGTGACCTCGCCGGCCGGAGCGCGGCAATACACCGGATACTCCGAGCCCTCCTGGGTGCGGACGTAATACCAGAAGGCATGGCCGTCCGCGTGCGTCGAGCGGACCGGGACCGACAGATCGGTCTCCTGGGTTCGGGCCTTGATCTCGCCGAAGAAGGCCGCACTCAGGTCCTTGATGTGCTGCGTGCGGCTCTCGGTGTAAGCGTTCTCCGCCTCCAGATAGGCGATCACCTGGGGGTCGTCCTTGTCCCGCAGCCACTCGTACGGATCCTCGAAGACGTCGCCATGGTGCACCCGCCGGATCGGACGCCGGTCGGCCATCGGTGGTCGGGATGCGACTTCGGCTGTGGGCACGGGGAGGGAGTCTACGTTCGTCCGCTCGGCCGAGACCTTCCGTGGCTGCTGCGGATCCGGCGGAGGTCAGCACGATCGCCACGTCGCTGGGGGTTCGGCGGAGCACCCGTGTTCGGATCGCCGCCGATGGGCCAGGATGTCGGTATGGGAGCAGAGGTCGACGAGCGACAGTTCACCCGTGAGGACCGGACTCGGTATCGGGAGAAGGTGCGCCGCTGCCTCGACGTGCTGGCCCGGATGCTCACCGAGTCCCGCTTCGACTTCGAGCGGCCGATGGCCGGACTCGAGATCGAACTGAATCTCGTCGACCGGGACTGCCAGCCGGCGATGCGCAACGCGGAGGTGCTGGCCGCGATCGCCGATCCGGCGTTCCAGACCGAGCTCGGTCGCTTCAACATCGAGATCAATGTGTCCCCGCGTCGGCTGGGGGAGGGCGGTCTGACCTCCTTCGAGCAGTCCGTCCGTGACGCCTTGAACGCGGCCGACGACCGCGCCCAGGAGATCGGGGCCCAGTTGGCCATGGTCGGCATCCTGCCCACACTGCGACCCGAGCACGTCACCCTTGACAGTGTCAGCGAGAATCCGCGCTACTCGCTGCTCGATCAGCAGATCTTCGCCGCTCGGGGAGAGGACCTGGAGATCGTCATCGACGGCGTGGAGCGGCTGGACATGATCTCCGACACGATCATGCCGGAGGCAGCCTGCACCTCGACCCAGGTGCACCTGCAGGTCAGCCCGGACGACTTCGCGGGCTACTGGAACGCGGCGCAGGCCATCGCCGGCATCCAGGTCGCCGTGGGGGCCAACTCGCCGTACCTCTTCCAACGCGAGCTGATGGCCGAATCACGGATCCCGCTGTTCGAGCAGAGCACCGAGACCCGCAGTGAAGAACTGAAGGCTCAAGGCGTACGGCCGCGGGTGTGGTTCGGAGAGCGCTGGATCACCTCGATCTTCGATCTGTTCGAGGAGAACGCGCGTTACTTCCCCGCGTTGTTGCCGATCTGCAGCGACGAGGATCCGGTGGTGGTGTTGGACGCGGGCGGTGTGCCCGCGCTGGAGGAGCTGAAGTTGCACAACGGGACCGTGTACCGATGGAACCGGCCGGTCTACGACGTCAGCGGGGGCGCACCGCACCTCCGGGTCGAGAACCGGGTGCTGCCCGCCGGACCGACCGTGGTTGACACCATGGCCAACGCCGCGTTCTTCGCGGGCCTGGTCCGCTTTCTGACCGACGAGGATCGACCCATCTGGTCGCAGATGTCCTTCCAGGCCGCGTCGGAGAACTTCGCGGTCGGCATCCGGTACGGAATCAACGCCGAGGTGTACTGGCCCCGGATCGGGCAGGTCAAGGTCACCGAACTGGTCGTACGCAAGTTGTTGCCGATGGCTGCGGAGGGTCTGCGCCGCTGGGACGTCAACGCGGACGAATCGGCGCGGCTCCTCGGAATCATCGAGCATCGCTGCTTGCGTGCGGCCAACGGAGCAACGTGGCAGACTGCGGAAGTGGTGCGGCGGGAAGCTGCGGGCGACAGTCGGGACGAGGCGCTCCGCGGGATGCTGTCGTCCTATCTGGACCATATGCACAGCAACGAGCCCGTTCATCTGTGGCCGAGCAACTGATCAGGAGTCGAGCGATGACCGAAACCGCCACGGCGGAAAAGAGCGTCACCGCAGGATCCTCGGTGATCGTGGTGGGCTATTCCGCGAAACCTGAGGGCAGGGCCGCGCTTCAGCGCGCTGTCGAGGAAGCGCAACTGCGACACGGGCGGTTGATCGTGGTGCACACCTCTCCCGACGCCGAGGTGGACGAGCTCACCGGCGAACTGGATGCCACCGGCATCCCGTACGAGGTGAAGCAGGCACCGGACGCCCTCGATCCGGCCGAGGAATTGATCAACGCCGCGAACATGGCCGAGGCGGAGTTCATCGTGATCGGACTGCGTCGTCGTTCCCCGGTCGGCAAACTCCTGCTCGGCAGCAACGCCCAACGGGTGTTGCTGGACGCCTCCTGCCCGGTGTTGGCCGTGAAGGCGGAAGTCTGATCTTTGGCGTTTCGCGTCTTCGGAGGCGTCACTGGTGTTCGTCCCGCGCGGATGTTCTGGACGGTTTGGGGATCCGTGTCAGAATACTGAGAGGAGCACCTATTGACATCCGATGGGCGCTGCCTGCCCTGAATTTGGATCGCAGCCGAGAGGTACTTTGTGACACCCCCTCCCAAAGTTCGCACGTCGCCACCCGTCCTGGACGCAGCGGCAGGTAGGGCAGGTCAGATCACTGCACCGGCCAAGCGGTCGGTCTCAGCGAAAGCCAAGAAGGCACCGTTGAAGGCGGTCGAGGACACCGAGCCGGAGCCCACGACCGAGGGAAAGGCCGCCAAGACAGCCGCGGCCAAGAAGGCTCCGGCGGCGCGCAAGGCCACGGCGAAGCCGACGGCGGCCAAGACCGCTTCGAGCAAGGGGACAGCCAAGGCGGCGGCCAAGGATCCGGCGAAGCAGACAGACCCGGAAGTGACCGCCGAGCTCAACGGGATCGCGACCCCGGACCCCCCGGACGACTTGGCTGAGCCCAGCCCGGAGGAGGTGGGTGAGCTCCCCCCGGAGTTGGCGTCCGAGCTGGCGACAGAGCTGACCACCGAACTCGTAGCCGAGGTGACCACCGACCTCCTGGTCGAGGTCGAAGGCGACGAGGTCGTGCTGACCGTCGGCGGCAAGAAGCGCACCCTGGACGACGTCGACGAGTCCACGTTCGAGCCGGCCGTGGAAGGCAAGCTCGAAAAGGAGCTTGTCGAGGACGAGGGCTTCACCTTGTCGGAGGCCGACGACGCCGACGAGCCCGAACAGCAGGTGATGGCCGCCGGCGCCACCGCCGACCCGGTCAAGGACTATCTGAAGCAGATCGGCAAGGTCGCGCTGCTGAACGCCGAGCAGGAGGTCGAACTCGCCAAGCGGATCGAGGCTGGCCTGTTCGCCGACGAGAAGCTCAACGACGATGCCGTCAAGGTCGGCGCAGCCCAAGGCGACGACTTCGACTGGATCGCCGAGGACGGCCGCCGAGCCAAGAACCACCTGCTGGAGGCCAACCTGCGGCTGGTGGTCAGCCTCGCCAAGCGGTACACCGGTCGCGGCATGCTGTTCCTGGACCTGATTCAGGAGGGCAACCTCGGTCTGATTCGCGCGGTGGAGAAGTTCGACTACACCAAGGGCTACAAGTTCTCCACGTACGCGACCTGGTGGATCCGGCAGGCCATCACTCGGGCCATGGCCGACCAGGCTCGCACCATCCGGATCCCCGTACACATGGTCGAAGTGATCAACAAGCTGGCCCGGGTGCAGCGGCAGATGTTGCAGGACCTTGGACGCGAGCCCACTCCGGAGGAGCTCGCCCGCGAACTGGACATGACCCCGGAGAAGGTCGTCGAGGTCCAGAAGTACGGCCGTGAGCCGATCTCGCTGCATACGCCGCTGGGCGAGGACGGCGATTCCGAGTTCGGTGACCTGATCGAGGACTCGGAGGCGGTCGTACCGGCCGACGCGGTCAGTTTCACGCTGCTGCAGGAGCAACTGCACGACGTGCTGGACACGTTGAGCGAGCGCGAGGCCGGCGTGGTTTCGATGCGGTTCGGGTTGACCGACGGCCAGCCGAAGACGCTGGACGAGATCGGCAAGGTCTACGGGGTGACCCGCGAACGCATCAGGCAGATCGAGTCCAAGACGATGAGCAAGCTGCGCCACCCGTCGCGCTCCCAGGTCCTCCGGGACTATCTGGACTGAGCTTCTGACCGATTCGTGGCTCACCACCGACGCCCGGGCCGGGTAGGTCGTAGCCATCACCACCGCCGACGTCGATCTGCGGTCCGACCCGGCCACCGCGATTTCGGCGGGGGAAGGGCAGACGTCGCCGGGTCGTGCCGTTGGCCGTCGAGACCGGGACCCAAGGTCGTACGGCGATTACCGGTACAAGTCGACTCAGTGGCCTTTCGACTTGTCCGACGAGCGGGACTCCTCGTTTTGAGAATTCCAAGGTGTGAGCTTCGGCCACCACGCTCTGACGTGGTGTCGGTACTCCTCGTACTGCTGTCCGTAGCGCGTGGCGAGGACTGGCTCCTCGTACCAGCGGACGAACGCCACCATCGCCGCCCACACCACGAGGGTGTAGATCAACAAAGTCGTCGAGGCGAAAAGCACGCATTGGCCCAGCAGAATGGTCACGACGGCGAGATACATGGGGTTGCGAACGAACCTGAACATGCCGCCGACGACCAGCCGATCGGTCGGTGCGACCGGGGCAGGGGTCCCGGAGCCCTCACGGACGAAGCGCACGAAGGCAGCGATCAGCACAACGAGCCCACTCAGCACGGCGGCCACCGCGAGGCAGCCGCGCACGACCAGCGACATCGTAGGTGCCGGAGGCACCACCCAGCCCGTCAACAGCCAGGGCACGAGTCCTGCGACAACTCCTGGGGCAGCACAGAAGAAGACGGCGCTGGCGATACCGGCGGCGGCGCGGTTCATCGAAGTCATCATTGCGGGTCGAAGCTCAGCTCCGTGCCCGCAATACATCCGACCCGTCCACGGTCGGCGTTTGAAGTCCTCGCAGTGCACCAGCTCGAGAGCCGCCGCTAATGGGAGTCAGCGCGTCGCGTGGAGACTGGTGTCCGGCCATGAGGTTTCGGCCGTTAGAGAGCCGGGTCAGGCGTGCTGCTCTACGTCGATGGCGGGGTGGGTGGCGAGGTTGGCGAGGGCGTCGGGCCACAGCATGGGGGACCAGGGATGTCGGGCTGGGCTCAGTCTGGCGAGATTAGGGCCGTATCGGGTCATGAAGGCGATGTCATGGGGGAAGCGTTGGGGGTCGAGTCCGAGGAAGTCGACTTTGGCGCCGTGCTGACGCAGGATTGTGGCCCATTGGTCGGGTCGCGCGATGCCGGCTGAGTCCGCTCCGTGTTGGAAGAGCATCAGGTGGGCTTCGTGGTAGGGCTCGTTCCGGGACTGCAGATACCGCTGAAGCGACTCGAGTGCCGGTTGCACGGCGAAGAAAGTCCAAAACGGCACTGAGGCTGTGGTGAGGGTCTGCCAGGGGTCGGCGAGGATGAAGCAGGGCACGACCAGTCGACGCTGGTCTTCGTCCCGCGCTGTGTACCAAACATCAAAGGTGTCGGCGACAGGGGCGGAAACCGCCTGTGGTCCGTGGTAGCGGATTCGAATGAGGGGATGGTTGTTGGCGGCACACCAGGTGGCGACAGCGTTGGTGAGGCCGGGTTCGGCGCCCCATTCGGCTTCGGGGGCGACGTCGTCGGGTGTGGGGGTGCGGGGGCGGCCGAGGTAGTCCTCGGGTCGGATTCCGCCCTGCGCGCCTGGTTGGAAGACGTGCCGTTCGGAGATCCGAACCACGGGCCAGGTTGAGGTGTCCTCGACCAGCACGACGGGTGCGCCCGGCTGCAGCGAGGTCTGCAGGAAACGTCGGTAGGCATGAGGCAGCCGCCGCCATTTCAGCCGGAAGTAGGCCATCTCGGCCGCCATCAGTTCGTCTTGGACTTGGTCGTGCATGTGATGCAGCACGACGTCGGGGTTGCGGTCGAGCAGCGGCGAGGCGGTGCGACGGCCGAACTGGAGGGCCGCGTCGACATCGTGGGGATCGTGCCGCCTCGCCACCGGCAGCAGAACCGTGCCCGGCAGCCACGGCACCTGCATGGCCGCGGCCAGGTGGGTCAGCGCCCCGTTGGATGATCCGATCAGGACCGCCGGATACGGCATCGACGGCAGCTGCGCGGTCAACCAGGCTGCGACGGTGGCCAAGTCGACGTCGCCGAGCCGGCCCGCCGGGATCCCCTCGGCCGCGCCGACGCGTGCATACACGCGACGGATGACCGGCCAAGGTAGACGACCCGCTGCGCGAGTCGCTGCGGCCGTCAGCCAGCTCTGTCCGACATGCCAGAACGCCTGTCCTCGAAGGGCGGCGGCCAAGGAGGCATGCATGGCCGACGCCGAGTCGAACGATGCGAACGCTTTCTTCGCGGGCAGTGTCCTGGCAGATCGCTGTGCCGATGAGCGCCGGCGATGTCCAACGGTGTTCACGTGACGCTCTTGGTGAGGTCTGCGACGAACGCCACAAATCGCGGCGGATCACCGACCGGCCACGAATGCGGGGCGTCGGGCAGCAGCACCAGCGATGCACCGGACGTGTTGGCGAGGAACAGCGCATACTCGTGCAGACTCAGCCGGTCAGCGTCACCGTGCACGATCGTGATTTGGGCGGAGACCGCTGGCAGAGCTTCTTCCAGCACTACCTGGGTAGCCGACCGGAACGTTGCCATGATTCGCCTGACACCAGCTCGTCGCCAGTCGGGAACCTGACTGCTCCAGCTGGGTGAGTCGGGATGATCTTCACCGTGCAGGAATCGCGCCAGCAACCGTGGTTGGCTTCGCAGCGTCGGCGGAACCGTCGGACTGATCAGCAGCAGGTGCCTGACCTCTGCATGGACGGCCGCGACCGCGGCGGCCTGAGTACCCACCGATAGACCGACCAACAGGTCTACCGGCGATGACTCGCGTCGCAGTTCAGCCGCAAGCCGCTCCCCGTACACGTCAAGCTCTGTGGCACGGCCCCGCCACCCGGGAGGATCCTCCAGCCGAGCATCGAACCCGGCACGGACCAACGCCTGGGTCGCCTCCGCGGCATAGCTGCGCACCGCCAGACCCGGAACAATCACGACAGCCACCACCTGACCATCATCTCCGCGGCCTTCACCACCCAGCTCCGGACCGTCGAAGTCGAACGCAGAGTACGGTCACTTCCCGGCGGACAGCACCTCTCCCGTTTTCGACGGACCCCCCGGGAGGCGGTGTCGCTGAAGGAACCCTCCCCTCCGGGCACGTCGTCACGTGGGGTGGCATCGGTGAATCTGCGACGGGTTCGGCCTCGGCGGAGTCATGCTGGCGGAAGTAGTCAGACGCTTCGACCACTTTGCCCCACAGCGCTCAGCGTGGGCCCGGCAGAACTGCCCGAGTACACAGTGCTGGGTCGTCCTGTTCCGGAGACGATCTGGACGGACCCTGCTGTCGCTCATCACCAGCTGCTCGAGTCCGACTGTCCTGCTCGAGTTGCAACACGAGCGGGACCGTGTAACCCGAGCAGCTCGCTCACGCGGGTCATATTCGGCCTCGCGCGAACGCCCGGTGGAGACGCTCGGCGATCACCTCGGGCCGGAACAACTCCGCCCAGATCCACCGGACGACCTGCCAGCCCAGGTCCCGGAGACGGTCTTCGCGGAGCTTCTCCCGGATGACGGCCTCTTCGATGGTCTCGCCCTTGTCGCGCAACCGGAGGTACTTTGACCTTCCGTCGAACTCGCCGAGGGTACGGAGCTTCGGCCAGCCAAAGTCCGCGCGAGCGACAAACCGACCGCTGTCGTCGAACACCTCGTACTGCAGTTCGGGGGTGGGCAGACCGAGCTCGTGGCAGCGGGCCCGGCTGAATGACTCGCCGACACTCTCGCTTCGTGGGTCCAAGAACGTTGCCACGCGCCGCGCTTGCGGTGCTCCGACCCAACGCGCCGCGGACTCGAGCACGACCGCGAGCTGATCCGGCTCGAGACCCAGCCGCAGGGCCTGATCACCGACGGCGACGCCTTGGCCGAACGGTAAGGTGCGGGCGAGGTCGCCGACGGTCCGCGCCAATGACGTCACCGCAATCCCGTTCAGCGCACTCACATCGTCGGCGCGTAGCCGCGAGCCGTGGACCTGCACTGCAGCGCGGCGGACTCCGCCGCCGTTTCGATCCCGGGTCACGTGCACCTGTCGAACGGCGCCTGGGAAGACGGGCAAGCCGTGAAGCACGGCGGCCGAACCGTGACTGATCACGGCCCGTGGGTGCAGCAGACCAAGGGTTGCCTCGATGAGTTGGCGATGCCGCATCGCCAGCCGGGCGTACTCGTCCTCCGTCCCGGGCAGCTCATGGGTTGCTTCGTCCCGCGCGTAGGCGCCACGGCGCAGGCGTACGAGATCGCCGTCGCGCTCGAGCCGGGCGATCTCGGCCGCCGTGAAACCTTGTCCGGTGAGCTCACGGGTCAAGATGACGTTGCCCACGGACGCGAGCCCAACACGTACTGAAGATTCAGCGGAACCCACTCGGAAAGATCTGTGGATAACGTTGATCCGGCCCAGTCGCCGCATCCCGTCGAGAGCTGCTCGAGTCCAACGCTCCTGCTCGGGTTGCAAGTCGAGCAGGTAGGTGGAACTCGAGCAGCTCGGGCGGGAGAGGCGGGGTCCGGGGCGGGAAGGGGCGGGGGTCGGGGCGGAAAAGGCGGGAAGGGGCGGGGCGGGGGCCGGTCAGGGGGATCAGGGGGCGGGGCGGGCGGCCCGGGCGATCTGCTCCAGCGCGACGAGCGGCGGCTCGAGCGGCTGGCACCAGGTTGACGGCGGTACGGGCCGCATGGTGACGCCGGCCACAGTGATGGACGACTGCGGATACACGATCGCGATCGCCGGGCACACCACGGAGTCCGGGCTCTGCCACCACGGCAGCGGGCGGTCCGGCAACGACCAGGCAGCGGCCCAGTCATCCAGCAGCCCTTCGGACTCGGGGCTCGCGGCGTCCAGCACGAAGGGTTCCAGCGGGAAGGTGTCGGCTCGACGCCCAGGGCCGAGGCAGAGCGTCATCCGTTCCACGTCCACCTGCTCGACCAGCCGCACCACGGGCAGATCGGCCGGGAGGCCGGGGCAGGTCTGGTCGCCTTCTCCGGGCCGGAACTCGGTGAGCCGGACACCCCGTACGGGTCCCGGCCCCAGGTCGGGATGGAAGGTCCGGCCTGACCGGGAGTCCACCGCCCAGAGAGCCGCGACCACCAAGACCAACACCGCCCCCAGGACGAGCAGAGCGCGCCGAGGCCCAGAAAACCAGCGTGGCCCCGACCCTCCGGTCGGAGCCACGCTCATATCTGGTGGGCGGAGCTCAGCTGATCCGCTCGGTCTCGTCGTGAATGGTCAGAGCGACCTGCTTGAGCTTGTCGGCGTGCTCCTTGCCGTGGTGGGCGCAGAACAGGAGCTCGTATCCACTGGCCATGGTCACCCGAACGTAGGCCTGCGCGCCGCAACGATCGCAACGATCGGACGCGTTCAACGCCGCGTCCTCAACGACGGTTGTGCTCATGGTGGCCTCTCTTCCGCAGAGCGTGCATTCTCATGCTTGAGTGTTCATTGCCGACCCAAATACCCGGCCGATCCACTTAGTCAACATCCCAGCTGGCCTCGATTGTTCCGTTTCCGCGTGCCGGATACATGACTCTTGTGTAACAAGTACGCGGTGCCGGGTCGGGACGGCACGCCGCGATACTCTCGGCGGGTGCCGAGCGCTGCTGTCTCCGATGCCCTTCCCGAGACCAAGGCGTCCAGCAAGGCCGCCAACGAGAGCCGGGACTACGAGGCACGACATCTCCTGGTCCTGGAGGGTTTGGAGGCGGTCCGCAAGCGGCCGGCGATGTACATCGGGTCGACGGACACCCGCGGTCTCATGCACTGCTTGTGGGAGATCATCGACAACGCCGTCGACGAGGCGCTGGGCGGATTCGGCGCTGAGATCTTGGTCACGCTAGCCGGCGACGGCAGCATCTCGGTCTCCGATCGCGGTCGCGGCATCCCGGTGGACATCGAACCTCGCACCGGCCTGGCTGGGGTCGAGGTGGTCTTCACCAAGCTGCACGCGGGTGGCAAGTTCGGGGCCGGGTCCTACAACGCCACGGGGGGATTGCACGGCGTCGGCTCCTCGGTGGTCAACGCGCTCGCCACCCGGTTGGACGTCGAAGTCGACCGCGACGGGGCGACCTGGGCGATGTCGTTCCGGCGCGGAGTGGCCGGTACGTTCGACGGGCCCGGGCCGACGGCAAAGTTCACTCCGGGCAGCGGGCTCCACAAGCTCGGCCGGATCAAGCGCGGAGTCAGCGGCACCCGCGTCCACTACTGGCCCGACCGGCAGATCTTCCTGCGCGATGCGCAACTGTCGCTGAGCGATCTGTACGACCGCGCCCGGCAGACCAGCTTCCTGGTGCCCGGGCTGGCCATCGAAGTGGTCGACGCCCGAACGGCCGAGGTCACCACCGAACGTTTCGTGCACGCCGGCGGGATCACCGAGTTCTGCGAATTCCTGGCCCCGGATCAGGCTTTGACCGAGGTGGTGCGGCTGCAGGGCCGGGACGAGTTCACCGAGACGGTGCCGATGCTCGACGATGCGGGGCACATGACCCCGACCGACGTGGACCGCCAACTCGACATCGACATCGCGGTCCGCTGGGGCGTCGGTTACGAAACCAAGACCCAGTCGTACGTCAACATCATCGCGACGCCGAAGGGCGGCACTCATGTCACCGGTTTCGAGCGCGGGATGGGGCGGGCCTTCGCCGCCGCGATGCAGAACACCCGGCTGCTCAAAGCGGGGGAGGAGATCACCAAGGACGACATCACCGAGGGTCTCACCGCGGTGGTCACCGTCCGCCTCGCGGAGCCTCAGTTCGAAGGCCAGACCAAAGAGGTCCTCGGCACCCCGGCGGTGTCCCGGCTCGTGGCCAGGGCCACCGAGCGCGAGCTCGCCGCCTTCCTGACCTCGACCAAGGCCTCCGCACGAGCCCAGAACCGGCCGCTGCTGGAGAAGGTGGTGAACGCCGCCCGGGCCCGGGTGGCGGCCCGCCAGCACCGGGAGGCGCAACGGCGCAAGACCGCTCTGGAGTCGTCGTCTTTGCCGCCCAAGCTGGCGGACTGCCGCAGTACGGACGCCGAGCGGTCTGAACTGTTCATCGTCGAGGGCGACTCCGCCATGGGCACCGCGAAGCTGGCGAGGGATTCGGAGTTCCAGGCGCTGCTGCCCATCCGCGGCAAGATCCTCAACGTCCAGCGGGCCTCGATCGGGGACATGCTGAAGAACGCGGAGTGCGCCGCCATCATCCAGGTCGTCGGGGCCGGCTCCGGTCGGACGTTCGATCTGGATGCCGCTCGGTACGGCAAGATCATCTTCATGGCCGACGCCGACTCCGACGGTGCCCACATCCGTTGCCTGCTGGCCACACTGTTCTTCCGGTACATGCGGCCGCTGGTCGACGCCGGGAAGGTGTTCACCGCCGTCCCGCCCCTCCACCGCTTCGAGCTGATCAACCCGAAGAAGGGCCAGGAGAAGTACGTCTACACCTATTCGGACGCGGAGTATCAGCGCAAGGCGGCCGAGCTGACCAAGAGGGGCCTGAACTTCAAGGAGCCGCAGCGATACAAGGGCCTCGGGGAGATGGACGCCGACCAGCTGGCCGACACCACGATGAGCCCGCGGCACCGAACCCTGCGCCGGATGACGGTCGACGACGGGTTGGAGGCCGAGCAGATCTTCGAGATGCTGATGGGCAACGACGTCGCCCCCCGCAAGGGATTCATCATCGAGGGCGCGTACGCGTTGGACGCCGCCGCCATCGACGCCTAGGGCCGGCGGGACCCGCGATCGACCGGGACTATTCGACCACCAAGGAGACGAGTTCGGTCAAGGCCCCGGTGTCCACGTCGTACAAGAACCCGCCCACGGTGACCCGGCCGGCCAGATGCGGATGGGAAGCGAGTCGGTCGACGTCCTCGCGCAGCCGGGCCTCCTGATCGGGTGAGGCGCCGATGGCGAGGTCGGAGATGTCTTCCCCGGTCGTGGCCGCAACCTTGGCGGCGATGTCGGCGTCCTCGCCGCTGGCCATCGCACACCGGGTGTGCGGCACCACCAGGATGCGTTCCACCCCGAGCAGGTGCACCCCCAAGATGCAACCGACCAGCGCATCGGCCGTCACCCGGCCACCCGGGGTCCGAATGATCTTCGCGTCCCCGACCCGGAGGCCGATCATCTCCAGCGGCTCGATCCGCGAATCCATGCAGGTCACCATGGCCACGCCAGCGTGGGCGATGCCGTCGAAACCGCCGAGCGAGAATCGCTCCCGGTATTCGGCGTTGCCCTCCAGCAGGTCGTCGAAGTCGCGAGCCATGACGTCAGGGTAGAACGTGATTGTTACGCCGAATGTTCGTGTGCGGCCCGCCCGGCCCGTGGGCCGATCGGTCAGCTCGCCGCCGGGATGGGCAGCTGCGGCGCCGGCAGCACCCCGAGTTGGACGAGCACGCCGAGTTCGTCGCGGACACCCCAGTGCTCGGCCAGCCGGTCGCCCTCGGTGCGGTAGATGTGGATGGTGTTCATCTCGTACGGCTTCCCGGCTGCCGACGCTCCGTGCACAGATGCGACGCCCCGGCCGTGCGCGACGGCTCGCACGACGATCCGGTCGGGTGTACTGAAGATCTCCTCCGGGTCGTAGGTGATGTCCAGCACCTGGGTCACGAAACCGAGGATCTGTGCATAGCCGTCGGGCCCGGGCGGCAGCGGCACCGGGGAGCCGTGGTCGACGAAGTCGTCGGTCACGACCGCGGGGATGATGCTCAGGTCCCCGTTGCTGATGCCGTCGAAGAGCCGGTAGAGCGCCGGCAGGGCCGCGTTCTCGAGGTGGGTGGTGGTCATGGATTCCTCCGATGCTAGGTTGGGTAGATTACCATTCTAATGGAATAGCCTTCCACCGAAAGGCGGAGCATGTCAAGATCCCGCAGCTACGTCAGTCCGCAGCGTGACGATGCGGCCCGCCGCACCCGTTCCCGCATCCTCGACGTGGCGGAGCAGGAACTGGAGCGGAGCGGCTACCACGCAATGACGATCACCGAGCTGGCGAAGGCCGCCGCGGTGAGCCCGCAGACGATCTACAACTCGATCGGCGGCAAGGCGGCGGTGATCAAGGCCCTCTACGACGTGCGCCTGGCGGGGGACGACGAGCCCGTGCCGATGGCTGAGCGACCCGAGATCCGGCGGATCGCCGAGCAACCGGACGCGGCGTCGAGCCTCCGTGCGTACATCGCGGCCGGTCGTGTCCTGTATACGAGGGTAGGCCGGCTGCTCGGCATCCTGCTGATGGATGGTCCCGGCGCCGACACCGACCTGCGCACCTTCGTCGAGACGATCGAACGCGAGCGGCGGATCGGCAACACCAGCATCGTCACCCACGTCGCCGGTCGGTTCGGGCTGCGGCCCGGACTGACCACGGAGGAGGCCGCCGACATCCTGTGGGCCGCGACATCGTTCGAAGTCGCCGATCGCCTCGTCCGGCGCTGCGGATGGAGCCTCGACGCGTACGAGAAGTGGCTCGGCGACGTCGTGGTGTTCAGCCTGACCGCACCGGCGAGCTAGCGCCGCGGACTCGACACCGCGGCGATCGGCTGCGCGGCTGGGATCCCTGAGCCGTCGCGGCGCCGGTCGGGCTCGGGCAGGTCGACCGGAGCACCGCTCGGCGCCGCGGCCCAGGCCGGCGCGGAACCGGCCCACGCCTCGAGGAGCACGTCTTCGCCCTTGAGGAACCGGTGACAGCGGACGCCCCCCGTGGCGCGGCCCTTGCCCGGGTACTCGGCCAGCGACGTCACCTTGACCGAGCCCGCGTCTGTGCCCGGCAGCGCCTTCGAGGTGCCGGCGACGGTCACGAGGACCGCATCGCTCGCGGCGCTTGGAGACACGGCACCGAAGAACACCACGCTGGCCCCCACGCCGAGCCGGATCCCGGCCATGCCGCCGCCGGATCGACCCTGTGGACGAACGGCCGAGGCGGGAAACCGCAGCAGCTGGGCGTCGTTGCTGACAAAGATCAACTCGGCGTCGTCACGGGCCAACTCGACAGCCCCCACCACTCGGTCACCCGGGTCCAGCCGGATCACCTCCCAGGAGTCCTTCCCCAGCACCTCCGGATTCACCCGCTTCACGACGCCACGGGCGGTGCCCAGCGCAAGGCCGCCCGATTCCGGAGCCAGCGTGGTCAGGCACATCACGCGCTCGTCGGCCTCCAAGGTGATCAGTTCGCTGACGTGGGTGCCGCCCTGGAGATTCAGCGCGTTCGCCGTCGTGGGGACCGTCGGGAGGTCCAGCGCGTTGATCCTGATCAGCCGTCCGGTGCTGGTGACCACCCCCAGATCCGCCCGCGCAGTGGTGGTGACCGCGGACACGAGCACGTCGTGGTTCGCGCGTTCGCCGCCCGAGGGCAGCCGGTTCGCGTGATCCGTACGGGCCATCAGCCCGGCCGACGACATCAGCACCCAACACGGATCGTCCACCACCTCCAACGGCGTGCCGGTCGCCACGGCGGCCACCCCACTGGAGGCCAGCAGGATGGTGCGCCGCGGCGTGCCGTGCTGTTGTGCGACCTCGGCCAGCTCCAGCCCGACGACCGTCCGCAGCTGCTCGGGATTCTCCAGGATCTGGGTCAACTCGAGGATGGTCGCGTTGAGCTGGTCCCGCTCGGCTTCGAGCTCGATCCGGCTGAACCGGGTCAACCGGCGCAGCGGCATGTCCAGGATGTAGTTGGTCTGGATCTCCGTCAGCTCGAAAGCCGCCATCAGCCGCTCCCGCGCCTCGGCGACCTCGTCGCTGGACCGGATGATCGCGATGACGTCGTCGATGTCGATCATGGCGATCAGCAGGCCCTCCACCAGGTGCAGCCGGTCGGCCGCCTTGGTTCGGGCGTATGCGGTCCGCCGGCGGGTCACCTCGTAGCGGTGCTCCAGGTAGACGGTGAGCAGCTCGCGCAGGCTGAGCGTGCGGGGTTGCCCGTCCACCAGGGCCACCGCGTTGATGGCGAACGAGTCCTCCATCTTGGTCAGCTTGTAGAGCTGTTCCAGCAGGGCGTCGGGATTGAACCCGTTCTTCACCTCGATCACCAGCCGGGTGCCGTTGGCCAGGTCCGTGAGGTCCTTCACGTCGGCGATGCCCTGCAGCTTGCGCGCCGTGACCAGGGTCTTGATCTGCTCGATCACCCGTTCGGGGCCCACCAGATACGGCAGTTCGGTGACCACGATGCCCTTGCGCCGCGGATGCACCTGTTCGACCCGGGCGGTGGCTCGGATGCGGAACGACCCGCGGCCCGACTCGTACGCCTCCCGGATCCCGTCGAGCCCGATGATCTTCCCACCGGTGGGCAGGTCCGGACCGGGAATGAAGCGAAGCAGGGTGTCGATGTCGGCGTCGGGATGCCCGATCAGGTGCCGAAGCGCTTGCACGACTTCGACCAGGTTGTGCGGCGGGCAATTGGTGGCCATACCCACTGCGATGCCGCTGGCCCCGTTGACCAGCAGGTTCGGGAAGGCCGCCGGCAGCACCGTCGGTTCGATGTCCTTGCCGTCGTAGTTGGGTTTGAAGTCGACCGTGTCGGACTCCAATCCGGTCGTCATCAGCAGTGCGGCGGCCGCCATCCGGCACTCCGTGTACCGCATCGCCGCCGGACCGGAGTCCAGGGAGCCGAAGTTGCCATGGCCGTCGATCAACGGCAACCGCATCGTCCACGGCTGCGCCATCCGGACCAGGGCGTCGTAGATGGCGGTGTCGCTGTGCGGGTGGTACTGGCCCATCACCTGGCCGACTACCCGGGCGCTTTTCACGTGTCCGCGGTCGGGACGGACACCCATCTCCTGCATCGCGTAGAGGATCCGCCGCTGCACCGGCTTCAGGCCGTCCCGAGCGTCCGGCAGCGCGCGGGAGTAGATGACGGAGTACGCGTACTCCAAGAAGCTGGTCCGCATCTCGGCCGAGACGTCGATGTCGACGATCCGTTCGGTGAAGTCGTCGTCCGGAGGAACCGGTGTTCTGCGCGCCATGTCAGGCCCCAGGCTAGTGCGGCCCGGTCAGAACCCGGGAACGCCTGACCGGAACCCGGCGATCCGGGTCAGGACAGAAACGGCTTGAGCTGTTCGCCCACGGCCTCGCGCCGGGCCACTTCGCGAGCGTAGAGGACACCGTAGGTGAAGCCGTTGTGGCCGGATCGGATGCCCACCCGCACCCCGTTGTCGCGGAGGAACGAGGCACTGACGATGCTGTCCTGGTGCTCGCCGAGGACGTCCTGGAGGTCCTTCCGGGCGGAGATGATCTTGTCCGCCTTGTCCCCCCACAGCGGTTGGGCCAGCTCGACGGCGTAGCGGGCCCGCTTGCCCGCCTTGCGGGCGCTGTGAAAGTACTCGTCGGCCTCATCATCGTGCGCGTCATAGGCCGCCATGGCTTGCGCCAGCCGTCTGTCGAGCTTGTCGTTGGCCTTGTTCACATACTTCTTCACCTTGTCCGCGGGCACGTCCGCCTTCTCGGTGAACGGTGTGTCACTGCGCCAGCGGCGGAGATCGGCCACGAGGGCCCGATAGCGGTCGGAGTCGAGTGTGCTCTGCACCTCCTGCCATCCGGCGTGGTGCTGCACTTCGATCTCGGTCTGGATCTGCCGCGCGATCGGTCCGATCACCAGCTCCGCGGGCAGTTCGTCCAGTTGTTGGGCCAGCCGGGCACCGAGGATGTCCAGGTCCCGGACCACGCCGAGCAGGGCGGCCCACCAGACCAGCTCACGCTCGAGATCCGCTGCTCGCTCGGCGTCGAACAGCGGCGCGTACGTCCGCAGTGTGCTGCGGAGACGACGAACGCCCACCCGGGTGGGGTGAATGATGGGCTCTCGCTGGCGCAGGCCCGGCTCGGCGTCGATGATCACCGAGCACTGCTCGGTGAGGTAGGCCCCAGCCAGTTCTCGCAGGGTGTTCGTGACCGATGCCATCAGACTCCCGTCCAATCGAAGTCGCTGTCGAAATACTCCTGTGCGCCGCGTGCCGCTCGGGCTTCCTCCGCCCGAGCCTGTTCGAGATCGCGCAACTCGACCCGCCTGATCTTGCCGCTGATGGTCTTCGGTAAATCGCCGAACTCCAGCCGGCGAACCCGTTGGTAGGGGGCCAGCTTCTCGCGGGCGTGGGCCAGGATCGACTGCGCGGTAGCACGGTCCGGCGGATGTCCTTCGGCCAGCACGACGTACGCCTTCGGCACGGCCAGCCGGATGGCGTCCGGGGCCGGCACCACAGCCGCTTCCGCGACCGCCGGGTGTTCGATCAGCACCGACTCCAGCTCGAACGGGCTGATCCGGTAGTCGCTGGCCTTGAAGACGTCGTCGGCCCGGCCGACGAAGGTCAGGTAGTCGTCGTCGTCGCGCTGCACGACATCGCCGGTGTGGTACGCCAGGCCGGCGAAAGCCTCGGAGTTCTGGCGTTGATCGAACACCCCCGCCCGTTCCTGATAGCCGGTCATCAGGGCCAGCGGGCGCGGATCCAGCCGCAGGCAGAGCTCCCCTTCCCGCTCGGCCGGTTGCCCGGAGAGTGGGTCGATCAGGATCACCTGGTAGCCCGGCAACGGCCGGCCCATCGACCCCAGGCGGATCGGTTGATCTGGAGGATTCCCCACCTGGGCGGTGGTTTCGGTCTGTCCGTAGCCGTCCCGGATCGTGACTCCCCACGCGGAGCGGACCTGGTCGATCACCTCCGGATTGAGCGGTTCCCCGGCAGAGAGGCATTCCCGGATCGAGGTCCGGGCCGTGGAGAGGTCGGCCTGGATGAGCATCCGCCAGACCGTGGGTGGCGCGCAGAAAGTCGTGACGCCTGTTCGCTCCAGCACCGACAGCAGGTCGGCGGCCTCGAAGCGGGCGTAGTTGTAGATCAGGATCGTTGCGCCGGCCAGCCACGGGGCGAAGAAGTTGCTCCAGGCGTGCTTGGCCCAGCCGGGTGAGGAGATGTTGAGGTGCACGTCTCCGGGCTGCAGGCCCATCCAGTACATGGTCGAGAGATGGCCGATCGGGTACGAGACGTGGGTGTGCTCGACGAGTTTCGGGAGGGCCGTGGTGCCGGAGGTGAAGTAGAGCAGCAGGGGGTCGCTGCTCTTGCTCACGCCCGGGAAGTGTCGATCGCCACCGCGGAAGTTCTCGAACTGCTCGTAGGGGATCCACCCGTCCCGGTGGCCCGAGCCGGTCGAAGGGCCAGGTTCCACCAGGATCCGGCCCAACGCCGGCCTGATGTCGGCGAACTTGGCCAGGTCAGCATCGCCGGCGATCAGCAGCCTGGCACCGCCGCGCTCCACCCGGTCGGCCAGGTCCTTGGCCGACAGCTGCGGGGTGGCGGGGATGATCACCGCGCCGATCCGGATGGCGGCGAGCATGATCTCCCAGAGCGGAACGCAGTTGCCCAGCACCAGCAGCAGCCGATCGCCCCGGCGCACCCCAAGATCAACGAGGAAATGAGCGACGGCGATGGAGGAGTCCGCCAATTCCCGGAAGCTCAACCGCGCTTCGGTGTCGGAGCCTTCTCGGTCGTCGATCACCCAGAGAGCGACGCCGTCCGGGTTCTCCTCGGCCAACCCGTCGAACCAGTCGGTGGCGAAGTTGTAGACCGGCAGCTCCGGCCAGGTGAAGCTCGAGCGGACCAGTTCGTAGTCGCCGCGATGCTGCAGGAGAAAGTCCCGTGCGGCCCGTACGTGACGGTTCAACATCAGTGCCGGCCGCCCATCCGGACATCAGGTGCACCGAGCCGGGCAGCGTCAGCGGAAAGATCATCGGGCTGGGATTGTGACTCCCGCTCGGCGTGCACTCGGCTGCGGTAGTGCTGGACCTCCCGCTCGACGGCAGCGGCGTCCCAACCCAGCACGGGGGCCACCAGCGCGGCGACCTCGTCCGCGGCCGCCAGGCCGCGATCCCAGGTCTCGATGGAGATGCGGGTGCGGCGGGCCAAGATGTCGTCCAGGTGCAGGGCTCCCTCGGCCGACGCGGCGTAGACCGCCTCCACCTTCAGATAATCCGGAGAGCTCTCCAGCGCGGCCAGCAGGCTCGGGTCGTCGTCGGTGAGGGCGAGCAACTCCGGCAGCAGCGAGCCGTAGCGGTGCAGCAGGTGTTCGACCTTCGCCACCCGGAGTCCGGTCCGGGCGGACAGGTTCTCCCGCGCGTTCCACAACGCCTGGAAACCCTCGGCACCCAGTAAGGGAATGTCCTCGGTGCAGCAATCCGGCACGCTGGCGGTGACCCCGCGGGTCAGGCTGAGCTCACGCGCAGCGGCGTCCACCGCGTCCTTGGCCATCACCCGGTAGGTGGTGTACTTCCCCCCGGCGACCACGGTCAGGCCGCGGACCGGGGAGGCCACCGCGTGCTCGCGGGAGAGTTTGGAGGTCGAATCGGATTCCCCGGAGAGCAGCGGCCGGAGTCCGGCGTACACCCCCGTCACGTCGTCCCGGGTCAGCGGGTCGGCCAGCAGACTGTTGGCCTCGGTCAGCAGGTAGTCGATGTCGGCCTGACTGGCCGCCGGATGAGCAAGATCAAGACCCCAGTCGGTGTCGGTGGTGCCGATCAGCCAGTGGCTGTGCCACGGGATGATGAACAGCAGGCTGGTGGCGGTCCTCGTGATCAGCCCGCAGCGCGCGTTGATCCGGTTGCGGGGAACCACCAGGTGGACGCCCTTGGAGGCTCGCACCCGGAACTGTCCCCGCCCGCCCAGCAGCTGCTGGATCTCGTCGATCCACACTCCGGTCGCGTTGATGATGTGGCGCGCCCGGATGTCGAACTCCCGCCCCGACTCCAGGTCCCGGACCCGGGCGCCCGCGGCCCGGTCCTGGTCCCGGACGAAGCCGACGACCCGGGTACTGCTGGCCACGGCAGCGCCGTAGTGGGCCGCGGTCCGACTCAGCATCATGGTGTGCCGGGCGTCGTCGACCTGACCTTCGTGGAAGAGGATCGAGCCGCGGACCGCCTGGCGGTCGAGAGAGGGAAACATCTCGAAGGTCTTCCGGCGACCGAGATGCCGGAGGTGGTGCGGGACGCCGCGCCCCGCGCCCATCAGGTCGTAGACCCCGATCCCCAGCCCGGCGTAGGCCCGGTCGATCGCCGGCCGCTTCATCGGATACAAGAACGGCACCGGCTGGGCCAGGTGCGGCGCCAGCTTGTTCAACACCAGGGCGCGTTCCTTGAGGGCCTCGAAGACCAGGGCGGCGTTCAGCTGCTCCAAGTACCGCAGGCCGCCGTGGAAGAGCTTGGTGGACCGACTGGACGTGCCGGCAGCGAAGTCCCGCGCCTCCACCAGTCCCGTACGCAGCCCTCGGGTGACCGCATCCAGGGCGCAGCCGGCGCCGGTCACCCCGGCCCCGATGACCAAGACGTCGAGTTCCTCGCTCGCCAACCGGTCCAGGTCCGCCGACCGCTGTGCCGTGCTCAGCATGACGGGATCAGCATCAGTCCGCCCAGTTCAGGGTGCGTTCGATGGCTTTGTGCCAGCCGGCCAGTCCGGCGGCTCGTTGCTCGGCACTCGAAGTGGGTGTCCAACGTTTGTCCTCTTCCCAGTGGCCGGCGAATTCGGCCGGTGAGCCCCAGAATCCCACGGCCAGTCCGGCCGCATACGCCGCCCCGAGGGCCGTGGTCTCGGCGACCTTGGGCTTGATCACCTCGAGGCCGACGGTATCGGCCTGGATCTGCATGCACAGATCGCTGGCGGTGACTCCGCCGTCGACCTTCAGAGCAGTCAGCTCGATCCCGGAGTCCTGCCGCATCGCCTCCACCACGTCGCAACTCTGGTAGCAGATCGCCTCCAGCGTGGCCCGGGCCAGATGCGCCGACGTGTGGAAGCGGGACAGCCCGACCACCACCCCGCGGGCGTCGGAGCGCCAGTACGGGGCGAACAGGCCGGAGAAGGCCGGGACGAAGTAGATCCCGCCGGCGTCGTCGATGGTGGCGGCCAAGGCATCGATCTCGGATGCGTGCTTGATCACACCCAACTGGTCACGAAGCCACTGGATGGCCGAGCCGGTCACGGCGATGGAGCCTTCCAGGGCGTACACCGGCTGGTCGTCGCCGAACTGGTAGCAGAGCGTGCTCAGCAGCCCGTGCCGGGACCGCACCACCTGGTGGCCGGTGTTCAGCAGCAGGAAGTTGCCCGTGCCGTAGGTGTTCTTCGCCTCGCCGGGGGCCAGGCACACCTGGCCGACCATGGCCGCGTGCTGGTCGCCGAGGACTCCGCCGATGGCCACCTCACCGTCCATCCCGACCCGGGTGCGACCGAAGAGCTGCGGATCGGCCGAGGGCCGGATCTCGGGCAGCATCTGGCGCGGGACACCGAAGAGCCCCAGCAGTTCGTCGTCCCAGTCGAGCCGGCGCAGGTCCATCAACATGGTACGGCTCGCGTTGGTCACGTCGGTGAGGTGGACGCCTCCGTCCGGACCGCCGGTCAAGTTCCACAGCAACCAGCTGTCGATCGTGCCGAAAAGCGCCTCCCCGGCCTCGGCCGCCCGTCGGGCGCCCTCGACGTGATCGAGGATCCACTGGAGTTTGCCCCCCGAGAAGTACGTGGCCGGGGGGAGACCGGTCCGCTCCCGGATCAGATCGCCGCGACCGTCGGCGTCCAGTTCCCGCGCGATCTCCGCCGTCCGCGTGTCCTGCCAGACGATGGCGTTGCCGTACGGCTCCCCGGTCCGGCGGTCCCAGACCACCGTGGTCTCCCGCTGGTTGGTGATGCCGAGGGCGGCGAGATCGGAGGCGGCGAGACCAAGATCACCCACGACCTCGGAAACAACCGCTTCGGTGCGCTCCCAGATCTCGCGCGGATCGTGCTCGACCCAGCCGGCCCGCGGCAGGATCTGGCGGTGCTCGTGCTGCGCCCGGCCCACCTCGGCCCCGCGGTGGTCGAACACCATGCAGCGGGTGCTGGTTGTCCCCTGATCGATTGCCGCGACGAAGTCGGCCATGGGTCTTAGCCAACCACGCCGCGGATAGCACCGGCCACCGGTCGGCGGCGATGCGTAGGCTGACTCCTGTGCCTGACCACTCAGCGGAGCCACCTGGCTACCCGGCGGAGTGGGAGGCCGACGTGGTGCTCACCGACGGCGGCGTGGCTCGGTTGCGGCCGATCAAGCCGAGCGATGCCGACCTGTTGGTCCAGTTCTACGACCGGGTGTCGCCGGAGTCGAAATACCTCCGGTTCTTCGCGCCGTACCCGCGTCTCACCGCCCGCGACGTCGCCCGCTTCACCCAGGTCGATTATGTCGACCGAGTTGCCTTCATCCTGACCCTCGGCCAGCAGATGATCGGCGTCGGACGCTACGACCGGAGCGAGGACGACGAGGCCGAGGTGGCCTTCCTGGTCGAGGATGCGCACCAGGGGCGCGGGATCGCCCAACTCCTGCTCGAGCACTTGGCCGATGCCGCCCGCGAGCGCGGGATCACCAAGTTCGTGGCCGAGGTGCTGCCCCAGAACCGGCGGATGGCCCAGGTGTTCGCCGATGCCGGGTACCGGGTCTCGAAGGGCATCGAAGACGGCGTGTTGATGGTGGAGTTCCCGATCCTGCCCACCAACACGTCGGTCGGCGTGATGGAACGGCGCGAGCACCGGGCCGAGCGGGCGTCGATCAATCGGCTCCTCACCCCCGAGCGGCTGGTGGTGATGGGCCCCGGCGCCAGGGTGCAGGAGCTCGTCTTGTCGATGCTGCGTGGCGGGTTCCGCGGCGAGATCATCGCCGTCAGCAGCGACGACGTGACCGTCGCCGGAGTACCGGCCGCTCCGTCGATCGCCGCCGTCAACGGCAAGATCGATCTGGCGTTGCTCGCCATCCCCACCACCGAGCTCGGTGGGGCCGTGATCGACGCCGCGCACAAAGGTGCGCACGGGCTGGTGGTGCTCACCGGGACCGGATCGGACGGGCGTGACAACGCCACCATCCTCGATCTGGCGCGGGCCTACGGGATCCGGGCGATCGGTCCCGACGCTCTCGGCCTGGTCAACACCGATCCAGGCGTCGGGTTGAACGCGACGCCGGCGCCGATGCCCCGCCAGGGCGGGGTCGGCTTGTTCTGCCAGTCGGCGTCCGCCGGCGTCTCGCTGCTCAATCACGCGATTCGCAACGACCTCGGTCTGTCCTCCTTCATCAGCACCGGTGACCTGGCCGATGTGACCGGGAACGACGTCATGCAGTACTGGGAGGACGACGAGGCCACCCGGGTCTGCCTGCTGTCCCTGGACTCGATCGGCAACCCGCGGAAGTTCTCCCGGATCGCCCGCCGGCTGACCCGCCGCAAGCCGGTGGTGGTGATCGCCCCCGGTCGTGCCGACCGGGCGGCCAACCGCGGCGGGCGGGGCGGTTTCAGCCACGCCCCCGACAGCGCGGTGGACGCCCTGTTCCGGCAGGCGGGCGTGATGGTGGTGCACCGCCGCGGCGCGATGATCGACGTGGCCAAGTTCTGCGCGCGGCTGCCGCTGCCCGCCGGACCGCGGGTGAAGGTGATCACCAATTCGTTCACCCTGGCGGCGCAGCTGTGCCACGCCATCGAGGCGGTGGGTCTGCTCACCGCCGGCAGCCCTCAGGTGTTGCCGCCGAGCTGCCCGGCCGATGACTTCGCCGCCGCCGCACAGCAGGCGTTGGACGGGATCGATGCCGACTCGGTGGTGGTGGCTACGGTCGGGGTGTTCGAGTCCGACATCGGAGCCACCCACGCGGCGCTGGAGAAGGTGGCCAGCGGAGCGGCCAAGCCGCTGCTAACGGTGCTGCTGGACTTCCACTCCGAACGGACCCGCCGAGAAGAGCCGGATCGTCCCGGCGAGATGGCCATCTACGATTCGCCGAACGACGCGATCTACGCTTTGTCGGCCGTCACCGCGTACGCCCACTGGCTGGAACGCGATCCGGGGGCGGTGCCGTTGCTGGACACCGACGAGGACGCCGGCCACCGGGTGGTCAACCGGGTGCTCTCCCGAGCACGCCGCGGGAGTGAACTGACCAGCGCGGAGACGTCGGAGCTGCTGGCGGCGTACGGGATCGATCTGGTCCCGAACTATCCCGTCCACAGTCTGGCCGAGGCGGTCGAGACGGCCGAGCGGCTCGGTTGGGATGTCGTGCTCAAGGCGTCGGCGCAGGCGCTCCGCGGGCGACCTGACCAAGCCAGTGTCCACCGCAATCTGGACGACGCGGAAGAGATGGCGCACGCCTGGCGGGACCTGACCGACCTGGTCTCGGGCTTGGGCTTCGCGCACGCCCCGGACCTTTCGGTGGCAGTGCCAGTGGTGCAGAAGATGGTGCCGCCGGGCGTGGCCTTGGTGGTGGCGAGTCGCGAAGACGCCGCATTCGGTCCCATCGTCTCGCTGGGACTGGACGGAATCGCCAGTGACCTGCTGGGCGACATCGTCTATCGCGTCCCGCCGCTGACCACGGTGGACGCCGCGGTCATGGTCCGGGATCTGCGGGCGGCCCCGGTGCTCTTCGGTCGACACGGCAGTCCGGGCGTAGATGTCGTCGCCGTCCAAGACCTCCTACATCGGGTCGCTCAACTGGCCGACGATCTGCCGCAGGTCGCCTCGCTCACCCTGCACCCGTGCATCGCATCCATGACCGGGCTGTCCGTTCTCGGCGCCGAGGTTTTCGTCGCCCCCGCCGCCGACCACCGCGATCCCCGGGCCAGAGTGTTATAGGGGCACGAAGAAGGGTGGCAGGATGACTCGCATGCGGCTTGATACTCGGCGATCGCTCCGGCTCGAGATCGAGGCCTGCGGATACTTCCCGGATCTGGTCGAGGATGCGATCGTGATGGCCCTCGCCGACGAGGAGCTGGTCGACTTTGTGGTTCACCACGAGCCGACCTTCAATCGGGACGAAATCCATCGCCACGTCACCGTGTTGGCGCTGACCCCGACCCGGCTGCTCGTCGGGCACACCGACGACCACCACGGCGACCCGCCGGAGACCGGCACCTCCGCGGCCGCGTCGACGGAGTCGGTGGCCCTGAGCAAGATCGATACCGTGGTCGTCACCCGGGTGGTCCCGGAACCGGAGGCCTTCGCCTCTGGGTCGGAGCGGATCGACGAAACGTGGCTGACGGTCGGGTGGGGCACGATGCGGCGGATCGACCTGGAGCAGGCCAGCTGCGACGACCCGGAGTGCGAAGCCGACCACGGGTACACCGGGGCCCTGGTGGGCGACGATCTCACCGTGCGAATGAGCGCCGCGGCCGAGGGCGCCGAACGGGTGGCGCACCTGGTCCGCTTCGGTAGCAAGCTGCAGCGGGTGTCCGGCTCGGTCCGTTGACCCCGATTACCGGTTCGCTGGTCGACCCGTCGGAGTTGGTCGTCCCGGCCTACGGGTCTGGCACCTTGACCGACCTGATGCCGAGCATCGGCGCCCATCTCGGTGTGCCCGGTTCCGGTGAGGACCTGTTGGGGCTGCCGAACGCGCGACGCTTTGTGGTGGTCCTTGTCGACGGACTGGGTTGGCACCTGGTGCGACGGGCCGTCCGCGAGGTCCCGTACCTGGCTTCCCTGCTCGGGGACGCGCGACCGATGACAGTGGGCGTGCCCAGTACCACCGTGACCAGTCTCGGCAGCCTCGGCACTGGGCTTCCGCCGGGCCAGCACGGCATGGTGGGTTACACCAGCCGGGTACCGTCCACCGGCGAGATCCTCAACGCACTCACCTGGGAGTCGGACCTGGTGGCCCGGGCGTACCAGCCCAAGCTGACTTTCTTCGAGCGGGCGGTCGCGAGCGGCGTGGCGGTGAGTTCGGTGGCGCTGGAGCGCTTCAAGGGAACGGGGCTGACCGATGCGGTGTTGCGCGGGCCCGAGTTCGTCGAATTCTCCGAAGAGAACGACCAGGACATCCGGATCGCGCTCACCCTGGACGCCGCGGCCCGCGGCGACCACAGCCTGGTCTACGCCTACGAGCGCCAGTTGGACCACACCGGGCACACGGCCGGCTGCGAGTCACCCGCCTGGCTGGCCGACCTGACCCGAATCGACGCCATGTGCGAGCGGCTGCGCGACGCCCTCCCGGAAGACGTCTGTCTGGTCATCACCGGCGACCACGGCATGGTCGACGTGCCGCCGGAGCACCAGATCATCGCCGAGGACGAGCCGATTCTGATGGCCGGGGTCACCGCGTTGGCCGGCGAGGGCCGCTTCCGGCAGCTCTACGTCGACGACGATCTCCCGTCACGGGTGGCCGGCCGGTGGCGGGACCGACTGGGCGAGCTGGCCTGGGTCCGGACGCGCGACGAGGCGATCTCCGAAGGCTGGTTCGGATTGGTCGATGACGACATTCGCGAGCGCTACGGACACGTGCTGGTCGCGCTGCGCTCGAATCACGCCGTGATGACGCGGCAGTACCCCCGGGAGCTCTCCCTGATCGGAATGCACGGTTCCCTGACCCCGGCCGAGATGATGGTCCCGCTCTTCATTGATTAGGCCTTCGTTGATAGCGCACTGCTGATTGAGAAGTGACCGGGTGGGACAGAATGGCCCGTCGTGGCGGAATTCTTGTTCTTCACCGGTCCGATGGACAGCGGCAAGTCCACCCTTGCGCTGCAGTTCGACTACACCCAGGCCGCCAGCGGGCGCCGTGGCCGTCTGTTCACCAATCGGGACCGGGCCGGCGAGTCCACCATCTCCTCGCGGCTCGGACTGGTCGGTCCGGCGATCGAGGTCACCGCGGAGTTCGACTTCTGGGTCTACGTGGTCGGTGAACTCACGGCGGGGGAGCGGGTGGACTACCTGATCTGCGACGAGGCTCAGTTCTACGCCGACGCCCACGTGGATCAACTCTCGCGCGTCGTCGACGAGTTGGGCATCGACGTGTTCGCCGTGGGCCTGCTCACTGACTTCCGGACCCGGCTGTTCCCGGGATCACAGCGGTTGGTCGAGTTGTGCGACCGCGTGGAGACTCTCCAGGTGCGACCGTTGTGCTGGTGCGGCGCCCGGGCCACGCACAATGCCCGGACGTTCCGGGGAACCATGGTGACCGAAGGCGATCAGGTCGTTGTCGGGGATACTCCAGCCCGGGACGAAAGGGCCGAGCGCGCGCTGGCGTACGAGGTGTTGTGCCGCCGGCACCACCGGCAGGGGATGACCCGCTCGGTCGCCCACGCCGGTCAGAACGAACCGCTGCCGTTCGAGCGGGAGGACCGGTGACCGGTCCGCTGATCGAGCCGGCCGAGCTCGCCGCGGTCCTGAGGACTGAGCGCGATCTGGTGGTGGCGGACGTGCGGTGGACTCTCAACGGTCCGCCGGGTCGACCGGAGTTCGAGGCCGGCCACATCCCCGGTGCGCAGTACGTCGACCTGGAGACCCAGTTGTCCGGAACGCCCGGAGCCGGCGGCCGGCACCCGCTGCCCGAGCCCGCCGTCCTGCAGTCCGCGGTCCGCGGGATCGGCGTGTCGACCAGCAGCCTGGTCGTGGTGTACGACGAGTCCTCGTCGCAGGCGGCGAGCCGGCTGTGGTGGTTGCTGACCGACGGCGGACACCGTCGGACGCGGGTCCTCAACGGCGGCCTCGCAGCGTGGCGGCGGGCCGGTCTTCCGGAGGCGGTCGGACCGGCGGAGGCGGTCAGCGCCGGCGATTTCGACCTCCGCCCGGGTCACCGGAGGCGCTTCACGGCCGGGGAGGTCGAGGAGTTGGCGGCGATCGGGCGTCCACTCGTCGATGTTCGCGCCGCCGACCGGTATGCGGGTCGCAACGAGACGATCGATCCGGTGGCGGGTCACATCCCCGGAGCGGTCAACCGTCCGGCGTCGGACCTGCTCGACGACACCGGACGGTTCATCGGGCCAGAGTCGATCGCCGGCCGTTTCGCCGGGCTGGACGAGCCCGTGCTCTACTGCGGATCGGGGATCACTGCCGGCCAGGCGTTGCTGGCGTTGGAGTCGGCCGGTCGATCGGGCGTGATCTACCCCGGGTCGTGGAGCGAATGGATCACCGATCCGCGGCGGCCCGTGGCCACCGGCACCGAACGGTCCTGAGTTAGCGGGGCTTCGGCCCGCCGAACATGATCTCGTCCCAACTCGGCACCGAGGCCCGTTTGCGCCGGGTGGATTTGGGCGGCGGTTCGGTCTCCGGACCGGGGCCGGTCTCGGCTTCGGCCGGAATCTCGTGCCGCTCGACCGCGCGTTCGGATTCGTTCTCGTCGGAGAACTCTTCGGCCTCGTCCTGCCGGTCCTCGATCGAGGTCGGGGCGTCCGGTGGGCCGGGTTCGTCGGTCGGCTCCTCCGTCGGATCCGGCACCGGCGGATAGTTGACCACGATCGCGGGCTCCCAACCGCCGTCGACCACCTGCAGCGGACCGGCCGGAACCGCCGACGCGTCGCTGGCCTCCTGGACGACCCGAACCAGCGCGAGTTCGTCGCTGAGATCCAAGGTCGGTTCGGAGTCACCCTCCTCGGGTTCCCCGCCCACCGGTCGCCGCCGGCCGGGTTGAGGTCCTTTGCTCGGGGACTGGTCACCCAGGATCCAGTGGGCTTCGTCGTTGTTGGCGACCGAGAAGCGGCCGAGCGGGTCGTAGGCGAACTGCGCCTGCCGATCGGCCTCGCCGGAGGCGTAGCTTGCGGTGACCGCCCAGCGCCCGTCGGAGAGCCGGAACGAGTCCCATTCCACGCTGCTGACGTCGACGCCGCGGCCGACCAGTCGCTCGTTGACCACCGTACGAAGGTTGCGAGTCGCCGAGGTCTCCCCGCGCCGGCGCACGGAGGAGCTCATGGCCTGACGGGCGATGTGGTCTCGTTCGGCCAGCACCGGAGCGGCGAAGCGTTCGACGCGGTCCATCGGGATCCCCGCCACCCGGGCCACGTCGGCGAGCTCTTCACCGGCGCGGATCCGGGTCTGGATCTCGCGCGGGCTCAGTACGCTTTCCATCTCGATCTCCAGCTGTCCGAGCCGCGGCCGATCGCCTCGCAACGCTGCGCGCAACCGGTCATCGGCCGCGATGGCCAATTCTTCACCCGAGTCAGTGGCGACGATCACGGACGTGCCGTCGGCGCTCAGGCCCACTACTCGTGCGGCCCGCATGGATACCGGCGCCCCTTCCCGGATGCTTGCCGTAAACCTACTCTGCCCAGCGGGCCCGGGTCGGTAACCTGCACTGTGCCCGTCTCGCTCGTTCAGGTGGCGCTCGATCTGGCCGGCATCTTCGTCTTCGCCCTCTCGGGTGCCCTGGTCGGGATCCGAATCCGCCTGGACATTGTCGGCGTCTTGGTGCTGGCGGGGTTGACCGGTCTGGGCGGTGGAGTCCTTCGGGATGTGCTGATCGGCGACGTGCCGCCGGCCGCCCTGGATGATTGGCGGTATCTGTTGGTGCCGGCTCTGGCCGGCTTGATCGCTTTCCGATTTCATCCCCGGCTGGCTCGGATCGAGCGCCACATCGACTGGTTCGACGCGTTCGGACTGGGTCTGTTCTGCGTGACCGGGGCGGCCAAGGCCATGTCCTACGGGCTGCCGCCGGTGACCAGCGTCTTGATGGGTGTGTTGACCGGGGTGGGCGGAGGCCTACTCCGCGACGTTGCCGCCGGCCGGACGCCGAGCGTGCTCAAAGAGGATGTCTACGCGCTACCCGCGCTGGCCGGCTCGATGGTGGTGGTCATCGCCTGGCAGTTCGGCTTGTTCCACCCCATCGTGGAGTTCACCGGGGCGGCTCTGTGCATCGTGCTCCGGCTGCTGGCCATCCGTCACGGCTGGCAGATGCCGAGGCCGGGAGAATTCTCCTGAAGCACCGCGACCGCGGGGCCCGTCGTCATGATGGGCCCCGCTCGCGATCTGCTGGTCGATCGAGCGCTACTGGACGTCTCCCCGCCATGCACCGGTCGCCGACTGACGACTCTCGATGAAGTCCTTGAACCGCTTGGCGTCACCCTTGACCTGCCAGTCGTCCGCGCCGACCGCGGCGCCGACCTTCTCCAGCAGCCCGCTCGGCTCCCAGTCGATCTGGATCATCAGCCGGGTGTGGGTGTCGTCGAGCCGGTGGAAGGTGACGACCCCCGCGTGCTTGGTGTCCCCGCCGACGCTGTGCCAGGCGATGCGCTCGTCGGGATGCTGCTCGCTGATCTCGGTGTCGAATTCACGGGTCGTGCCGCCAACCTTGGTGACCCAGTGCGTGCGGGTGTCGGTGACCTGGGTGATCGATTCGACGCCGCTCATGAATTCGGGAAAGGTCTCGAACTGGGTCCACTGGTTGTACGCGACGCTGACCGGCACATCGACGTCGATGGACTCTTCAACCGTGCTCACAGAACTACCTCCATTGGTTTGCTCAGGACGCCCTACGCATACCCGACGGGCCGCGGCGGAAACTCAGACGTCTCCTGCGTCAACCCCTATTCGCGGTCCGGCAGACCGGTGGATGCAGCGGGTGCGTTCGGTGACGTTCGAAAGCCGATCCGATCGGACGGCGTAGACGTCGCCGGAGCGGTCGGTGATGGGCAACGCGGTGAGCCGATCGATCATGGCGGTGGGTTCTATCCAGTCCCGACCGGCCCAGCGGTGGGTTTCCACCCGCGAGTGCCGGTAGCGGTAGTCACCCAGGGCGGAGAGCCGTTCCACGCAGGCGACCGCGCGGTCCACGGCGACCGGGATGTACTCGAACGAGCACGCCGGGAGCGGCCGGCTGAGGCCGCGCAGCACCTCCGGTTCGAAGCCCTCGACGTCGATCTTGCAGAACTGGGGCTCCCCGTACCGGTCGATCAGTTCGTCGAGCGTGGTGAGCGAGACAGGTACGGAGGCATCCCAGCGCACCCGCTGGAAGCGGGTGTCGGCCTGCACATCGTCGATCCAGGACTCGGCGAACGTGGAGACCGTCGGCGTCCGGGTGCTGAGCCGCAGGTCCAAGCGGCCGGGCTGCGCGCCGACGCCACACCGCTCCAGCGCGACGGAGGCGTCGCGTCCGTACAGGAGCCGGAGGACGGCCGCGAAGTCAGGCTGCGGTTCGACCGCCACGACCCGAGCCCCGAGCCGACGGAAAGTGCGAATCCGGTTGCCGACGTGGGCTCCGATGTCGAAGGCCAGGTCTCCGGGGGCCAGGAACTGGGCGTAGAACCTGGTGATCCGCCGGCGGCGCCACGCCGGCCCGTAGTAGGTGAGCAGTGATCGCGCGATCCCGACTGCCCGGGCCCCGCGCCGGGGTCGGACTGTCACGGACATGGGGACCTCCTGCGGGTCGCGGCTGAAGACCATTCTGGTCTTCGAGCCATACCGGGGAATCTGGGTATGGGTCGATCCAGACGCTTCTTGGTGGTACCGCCACGAACCGTTGAGGCCCGGTGAGTCTAGAAAAGGTGCTCACCGGGCCGACTCAACCCTTCGCCGGCGCGACGACAACTAGCCGCTGGAGGTGAACGTCACCACGACGGCCCGGTTCTGCGGATCCGAGGAGGGCTCGACGAGGGGCTTGGAGCTGCCGTAGCCGACGACCTTGACGAGATTGCCCGCGGGCACGCCAAGATCTCGGAGCAGGGCCGCCACCTCGGTCGCCCGCTGGGTGGACAGGGTCTTCGCGAACGTGTTGTCGGCCCCCGCCACCCCGGCCGTATGACCCTCGACGGTGATCTTGGTGGTGGAATCGAGCTCGCCGACGCAGTCCTTCAGTGCCTTGCGGGTCGCGCCCTTGTCGATCAGCGTCGGCTGATCGGCCACGAAGAGCGCCGGGGCCGGCAAGGTGCAGGTCCGGGTGCGACCAGAGCCCTGGGAATTGATCTTGTCATTCGGATTGGGTACCGGGACGGGCGTGATGGTGCCCGTACCGGGTGTGGTTCCGGTGCCTTCGAAGAACGTGACCCGCTTCGCCCCGGCCGCCTTGGCGACGCCCTCCCAGACGGCCCGCTGGTAGCCGACCTGGAGCTTGGACAGCTTCTTCTGCGCCCCCGCCGGCGGCGTCACGACGAACGTGACGTCGCGGCCCTTCAGCTTCGGCAGGTCACCCGCCTTCTTGGTCGCCTTGACGACGGTGGTGGGAGAGGTGTCGAAGGCGAGCTCGGTGAAGTCCAGCGGGCCGGTCGTGTCGAGCAGGGGCGAGAAGACCCAGACGGGGCTGGCGGCCGCCGAACTCACCGCGTTCAGCCCGGCCAACGCCGAGCGACCGTCGGTTTGCGCAGTGTGCGCGTTCATCTCCTCCGTGAGCCGGCTGATGGCCTGTTGGGGCTCGTTCACCAGGTCCACCGGGGTGCTGCCCGTGCTGGCGTCTCCGGCCACCGTGACCCATTCGACTCCGGAGCCCTTCTGGGCGAGATTGGTCCAGGAGGCAGCCACCGGTTCGGGGATCACGATCGAGGCCTCATTGGCCGAGGTCGCCGTGCTGATCACCGACCCGGCGACCTTGACGGGCGCGGCCGATTCCTCCGGGGTGGGCTGCTGAGCCGGTCCGCCGCAGGCAGCGACCAGCGCCAGCGGAAGCGCCACGGCGCCACCGATCAGGCGTACTCTTCTGCAACTCATGTATCCAGGCTAAGCATCCTTACCCCGTCGTCTCCAAGTCGAGTTTTCGCCCTCCTGCGCAAATCGGGCGCCGCCGGTGAGGGATCTCACAGCGCCGAGCAGAACCGTCCGCCGGAGAGGTCACAGGTCCTAGCATCGTGGGCATGACCGTCATCAAGATCAACGCCATCACCGTCCCGTCGGACTCCGGTGACGAGCTGGCCCATCGGTTCGCGGCCCGCGCCGGCGCCGTCGACGACGCGGAGGGCTTTCAAGGCTTCGAGCTGCTTCAGCCCACCGACGACCGTAACCAGTGGCTGGTCATCACCCGGTGGCGGGACGAAGCGGCGTTCCAGGCGTGGCTGAACTCGGAGTCCTTCGCCCACGGCCACCGGTCCGCGGCGGAACGCCGGGGCGCCGACGCCCCGAAACCGGTGGCCAGCCACAGTGAGGTGTGGTCCTACGTGGTCGCCGGCGGGTCCGACGTCGGCTGATCAGCAAGCCGGAGCAGCACGGCCCTGCGGATCCGAATCGGCCCATCTGCGTCGGGTCGGGTTGCCGCGGCCGCGGACCGGCCACTCCCGGGCCAGCACCGCGTAGTCGACCTCGCTGGTCAGCTCGCCCTTGAACCACTCGTTCTCCACCAGGTGAGCCTCCTGGCGGATGCCGAGCCTTTCCAACAGGGCTCGGGACGCTGTGTTGCGGTCGTCGACGCGGGCGATCACGCGGCGAGCGCCCAGCTCGCCGAACGCCAGATCGAGCAGGGCCCGGACGGCCTCGGTCGCGTACCCGTGCCCTCCGTGCCGCGGCGAGAAGATGTAGCCGACCTCGAGCGTCTCGTGCTCCAGAGAGCGCAGGGCCAACATCACATCGCCGACGAGGGTTCCGTCCTCGAGCGTCACGGCGAGCTCGATGCGGTCGTCGACCTGGCTCAGCGTCGTACTCGTCATCTTCCGCTCCAACACGCCCACCAGGGTCTCTCGGTCCCGGGGTGGATACGGAACATAGCGCACGGATTCGGCGTCGCTGTGGAACGCGAGCAGCGGTTCGAGATCCTCGGTTCGGAACGACCGAAGGACCAGCCGGGCCGTCCGTGCGGGCAGGAGCGGAACGGCTGGGATCTGCATCCACCCATCCTCACAGGACCGTTTTGCGCTGGTCGTAATGTCGGTCCATGCAACTGCCGCAGCATCCCCCGGCGGCCACCCGAGGTCAGCTCCGGGACATCGGATATGAACCGCGCAGCGTCGCCGACGAGCTCCGCGCGAACCTTGTCGATCGACTTCGTTCGGGCACCGTCGCCTTCCCCGGCATCGTCGGGTTCGACGATTCGGTCCTTCCGGAACTCGAATCCGCACTGCTGGCCGGTCACGACCTGGTCCTGCTCGGTGAGCGGGGCCAGGGCAAGACCCGGTTGATGCGAACCCTGACGGCCCTGCTGGACGAGTGGATCCCCGAGGTGACCGGCTGTGAGATCCACGACGAGCCGTACGAGCCGGTCTGCGTTCGCTGCCGTGCCCTCGCGCTGGAACTGGGGGACGACCTGCCGGTCAGTTGGCGACACCGCGACGACCGCTACACCGAGAAGCTGGCCACCCCCGACACCTCCGTAGGTGACCTGATCGGTGACGTCGACCCCGTTAAGGTCGCGCAGGGCCGGACGTTGGGTGATCCGGAGACGGTGCACTACGGCCTCGTGCCACGGGCCAACCGAGGGCTCTTCGGCCTGAACGAGCTGCCGGACCTGGCCGAACGGATCCAGGTGGCGCTGTTCAACGTGCTGGAGGAGCGGGACATCCAGGTCCGCGGATATTCGTTGCGGCTGCCGCTGGACGTCTTCTTGGTCGCTACCGCGAACCCGGAGGACTACACCAATCGCGGCCGGATCATCACTCCGCTCAAGGATCGTTTCGGCGCCGAGATCCGCACTCACTATCTGACCGAGTTGCCCGACGAGGTGGCCCTGCTGCGTCAAGAGGCGCAGCTGGTGGCCGAGGTCGGGAACCACCTGCTCGAGGTGCTGGCCCGGTTCACCCGGAGTCTGCGGGAGTCGTCGTCGGTCGACCAGCGGTCCGGCGTCTCGGCCCGCTTCGCCATCGCCGCCGCCGAGGCCGCCAGCGGCGCCGCCCTGCGCCGGGCCGCCCGCACGGTCGACGGTGAGGCCGTCGCCCGGATCGGCGACCTGCCGGCGATCCTGCCGACACTGCTGGGCAAGATCGAGTTCGAGATGGGGGAGGAGGGCCGCGAAGGCGCTGTTCTCGATCATCTGCTGAAGTTGGCCACCGCCATCACTTTTCGCGACCGGCTGGGCGGCCTCGACCTGTCCGGCTTCACCGGTCTGTTCAGCGAGGGTGCGGTGATCGAGACCGGCGAGCTGGTCCCGGCCAGTGAACTGTTGTCGCAGCTGGGCACGGTGAGCGGGCTGGCCAGGGTGTTGGACCGGCTGGGCTACCACGACGGTGCCACGCCCGGCCAGGTGGCCGCCGCGGCCGAGTTCGTCCTGGAGGGACTGCATCTGACTCGACGGATCGACAAGGACACTGTTGCCGGCCGCACGATCTATGGCGCGGCCTGAGGATGGCCAGATTCCGGTACGGACCGTGGCATGGCGGACCGGATCCCTTGGCGCCCCCGTTCGACGTACGCGCTGCACTGGACCAGATCGGTGAGGAGGTGCTGTCGGCAGGCACGCTCCGAGACGCCCTCCGCGAGTTGCGCGAACGGGGTGTCGACGGTCGGGGTGGCCTCGATCGGCTGGCCGAACGGCTTCGGAAGCTGCGAGCGGCCGCGCGTCGGCGCGGTGATCTGGGCGGAACACTTGACCAGGTCCGGGCCGCGCTGGACCAGGCGCTGGCCGCCGAGCGCGAAGCGCTGGCCGGGGCGGACGACGACGGTGCCCGGCTCGCGGAGATGGAGTTGGACACGCTGCCCGACGACGTGGCTGGGGCGGTGCGGGGACTCTCGGACTACCAGTGGCGCTCGCCCGAGGCCCGGCGGACCTACGAGCAGATCAAGGAGATGCTGCAGCGGGAGGTGCTCGACGCGCAGTTCGCCGGTATGAAGCAGGCGCTGGAGTCGCCGGATCCAGAGACGATGCAGCGGGTCAAGGACATGCTCGCCGACCTGAACTCGCTGCTGGCCGCGCACGCCCGAAACGAGGACACGGACCAGCAGTTCGCCGATTTCATGGCGCGTCACGGCGATTTCTTCCCCGAGCAACCCGAGAACGTCGAGCAGCTGATCGACGCCCTGGCCCGGCGGCAGGCCGCCGCCCAGCGGATGATGGCATCCCTGAGTCCGGAACAACGCGAACAGATGGCCCAGCTCATGCAGCAGGCGCTGAGGGACGCCGACCTCGCCTCGGAGATGGCGCAGCTGGCGGACAATCTCCGCGCGTTGCGACCGGGTCTGGACCGGGAGTCACCCAGCGGCATGCGCTCGGGAGGTGATTCCCTCGGTTACAGCGAGGCGGTCGAGGCGGTGGCCGAACTGGCCGACCTCGAAGCGTTGTCCGACCAGCTGTCCCAGACGCGGCCCGGCTCGACGCTGGACGATGTGGACGTGGACATGCTGGAGCGGCGGCTCGGTGGGGAGGCCGTGGCCGACCTGCAGGCGCTGCGCGATCTGGAGCGGGAGCTGGAGCAGCAGGGCTTCCTGACTCGCACCGACGACGGGTTGCGGCTCACCCCACGAGCTGTGCGCCGGCTGGGCCAGACCGCGCTCAAGCGGGTCTTCGCCAAGATCGCCGCGGCGGGTCACGGTGACCACGACGACCACCGCACCGGGGCCGCGGATGAGCCGACCGGCCTGTCCCGGCCATGGGAGTTCGGTGACGAGCTTCCCATCGACGCACCCCGTACCGTCGGCAACGCCCTCCGCCGTTCGCGCCCGGACCCTTCGACCGGCTCCGCAGCAGGGCACCTGAGCCCATTGCCGGGCTCAGGCCGCGTGCTGCTCGAGGTCGAGGACTTCGAGGTCATCGAGACCGAGCGGCGGACGTCGGCGGCGGTGGCGTTGTGCGTCGACTTGTCGTACTCGATGGTGGCCGACGGTCGCTGGGGTCCGATGAAGCAGACCGCCCTGGCGTTGCACCACCTGATCGAGACCCGGTTCCGGCAGGACGCCTTGCAGGTCATCGGCTTCAACCGGCTGGCGCGGCGGCTGTCACCGGTCCAGTTGGCCGAGGCCGAGCCCGAGTGGATCCAGGGCACCAATCTCCAGCACGCCCTGCTGCTGGCGGCGCGCCATCTGCGCCGCCATCCCGATGCCGAACCGGTCGTCCTCGTCGTCACCGACGGCGAGCCCACCGCTCACCTGTTGGGTGACGGGGACGCCTTCTTCTCCTGGCCGAGCAGCCGGGCCACCATCCGGGCCACGGTGGCGCAGGTCGACGAGCTGACCCGGTACGGGGCGACCATCAACACTTTCATGCTCGGCGAGGACCCGGGACTGGCGCGGTTCGTCGACGCCATCGCCCAACGTTCGGGTGGGCGGGTCTTCACCCCCGACATCGCCCGGTTGGGGGAGTACGTGGTGGCCGACTATCTGCGCGCTCGGCGCGGCCGGCGCTGAGGAGGGTCCGCATGGATCCGGTGATCGTGATCGGTGCCGGGATCTCCGGTGTCGCCTGTGCCCGCGCGCTGTCCGAGGCCGGGCTCGCGGTCCGGGTGCTCGACCGAGGTCGGCGGATCGGCGGCCGGATGGCCAGCCGCAGCGTCGACGGACGGCCGGTGGATATCGGTGCCTCGTACGTCACCGCATCCGATCCCGGGTTCGTCGGCGTGGTCGCCGATTGGCAGGAGCGCGGCCTCGTGCATCCGTGGACCGACACGTTCAGCGCTCTGACCGGCGGGGCGTCGGAAACCAAACCTGGGCCGATGCGTTACGGCGCGGCGCGGGGACTGCGCTCCCTGGTGGAGGACCTCGCTGCCGGCCTGGACCTCGAGTCCGGCCGTACCGTGCAGCAGGTCAGCGCCGACGGCGACGTCCGGGTGGACGGGGTGCCGGCGAGCGCGGTCGTCCTGGCTATGCCGGATCCGCAGGGTGCCCGGCTCCTGGACGGCACCTTGGCCCAGGAGCGGGCCGTGTTGAGGGTCGACTTCGAACCCGTACTCGCCCTCACCGCGACCTTCGCGCGCCGGTCCTGGGATATCGACGGCGCGTTCCTGAACGGCGACCCGGTGCTCGACTGGGTGGCCGACGACGGTCGCCGGCGAGGCGATGGTGCCCCGGTGCTGGTGGCTCATTCCTCGTCCGAGTTCGCCGCCCGGCACCTTTCCGACCCCGACACCGCGACGGGCCCGATGGTCGCGGCGTTGCGGCAGAACCTGGTTCTGACCGAGCCGGTTCAGGTCAATGTGCACCGGTGGACGTTCGCCCGCCCATCGACGGGACGCACCGAGTCCTTCTTTCTCGGCGCTCGAAACCTCGGGGTCTGCGGCGACGCCTGGTCGGAGAAGCCTCGGGTCGAGGGGGCCTACGTGTCGGGTCGGGCCCTGGGTGAGGCTCTGGCGGCTCGCCTCACAGGTAGCGCCGGACCTCATTCATGAACGCCTTGGGGTCGTCGGCGTAGAGGTTGATGCCGGTCACGGTCTCGGTGCCGTGCGGAAGGCGTACGCGAATCGGCCGCTCGAGTTCCAGTTCGATGTTCGTCTCGTCCTGCATCCTCAGGTGCAGGGTGGAGTTCCCGGCGTCGTCGACGGTCACCTTGGGCTGCTTTTCACGGGTCGTGTGCTTGCGCTGGGTGAGCGAGTACACGTCGTCCCAGGCGAGCGGGATGTCCACCTCGCCCCCGGACCGCACCCGGATACCGTCGGGACCGACGGCGTGCGGTCGGGTGAGCATGCCCAACAGCAGCCCGATCATGTACACCAGCCCCCAGATGCCCAGGATCAGCAGCGGGATGCGGACGGCGGCCCAACGATGCACGATCACGTCGACCACGATCAGCTCGACCGCGGACACCGCGACGAGGACGATGAGGATGGCGATGACCGGTTGGTGGTAACCGAACCCGGCCGCGCCGGCCGGCACCTTGGGGCGGCGGAACACGAACCGGTAGATGCTCTGGTAGCCGCGGATCTCCATCATCGTCGCCCGTCGGAGCAGATATCCGACGAACTGCCACCGGGTTCGTTTCGGTCGCGCCGTGGCGGTCGTGGTCATCGCTCGATCCCGGTCTGGGCATGTGCTCTGACCAGGTCGTGTAGCCGGGCGGCCACAACGTCGAGTCCGCGTCCGAGTTGCTCGAGATCGTGCTCGTCCAGGTCGCCCACCAGCCGGGCGGCGATGTCGCGACGGTCCCGCTCCATGTCCGCCATCGTCTGCAGACCCAGGTCGGTCAAGGTCACCAAGGTGGCCCGGCGGTCGCCGGGATGGGGCCGGCGCTCGACGAAACCACCGGTCTCCAAGGCATCGACCAGGCCGGTGACGTTCCGTGGGGTGACCTTGAGCGCAGCGGCCAACGTCTGCTGTGTGGTTGGGCCGAAGCGGTGCACCTCCCAGAGGAGATGGGTCCGAGCGACCGTGAGTCCGGCCTCGGGCAACGTCCGGGCAAGATCGTCCTGAATCAGGAGCGCGATCTCGAGCAGTCGGTCGAAGACGTGCACCGGCGTCGCCATAATCGTGATGTTAATACATAATGTAGTTATTACGAAACAGCGGGCAGGCTCGGTCGACGGCTCAGAGCACCGGCCGGATGGACCCCACCGACAGGCTCAGGGCACCGGGCGAGAAGCGCTCAGACCTCCCGGCCACGGGTGAGCAGGCTCAGAAGATAGGTGCCGTAGCCGGACTTGGCCAGCGCGGAGCCGCGGTCGTGCAGCTCGTCGTCGTTGAGGAAGCCTTGCCGCCAGGCCGCCTCCTCGGGAGAGCCCACCTTCAGTCCTTGGCGCGCCTCGAGCGTCCGGACGAAGTTGCTGGCGTCGTTCAGGGAGTCGAACGTCCCGGTGTCCAGCCACGCGGTGCCCCGGGGAAGCACGCCGACCTGAAGTTTGCCGGCCTCCAGGTAGCGGCGGTTGACGTCGGTGATCTCGTACTCGCCGCGCGCCGAGGGTTTCAGCTCGTGCGCGATGTCGACCACGTCATTGTCGTAGAAGTACAGGCCCGGCACGGCGTAGTTCGACCGTGGGTGGCTCGGCTTTTCCTCCAGAGAGATCGCGCGACCGGCGTCGTCGAATTCGACCACCCCGTACGCCTTCGGCTCGGCGACCCAGTAGGCGAAGACGGCGCCGCCGTCCACTTCGGCGAAGGCGTGCAGCTGATTCCCGAGACCCGGTCCGTAGAAGATGTTGTCCCCGAGCACAAGGGACACCTTCTCCTGGCCGATGAACTCCTTGCCGATCACGAAGGCCTGGGCCAGGCCGTCCGGGGACGGTTGTTGGGCGTAGCCGATCGAGATCCCGAACAGGCTGCCGTCGCCGAGCAAGCGCTCGAAGCCGGCCGCCTCGTGCGGGGTGGTGATCACCAACACGTCCGAGATGCCGGCGAAGATCAACGTCGACAGCGGGTAATAGATCATCGGCTTGTCGTAGACGGGAACCAGCTGTTTGCTCACACCGAGCGTCACCGGGTGCAACCGGGTTCCGGAGCCGCCGGCCAGAATGATTCCTCGCATAGCGGAGGATTCTCGCAGAGACTGTCTGAAATACTTCCGAACGTGGGCGACTTCCTGGTGACCGGTGGGGCCGGCTTCATCGGCTCGAACTTCGTCCACCACCTGATGGCGAACACCGACGCCACGGTCACGGTGCTTGACAAGCTGACGTACGCCGGCCATCGCGCCTCTCTCGACGGCTTGCCCGAGCGGCGCTTCAGCTTCGTGCACGGTGATGTGTGCGACGCCGGTCTGGTCAACGACTTGGTGGCCACCCACGACCGGGTGGTGCACTTCGCCGCCGAGTCCCACAACGACAACTCGCTGCGCGATCCATCGCCCTTCCTGACCACCAACCTCATCGGCACCTTCACGCTGTTGGAGGCGGTCCGCCGGCACGGCACCCGCTACCACCACATCTCCACCGACGAGGTTTATGGCGACCTCGAACTGGACGACCCGCAACGGTTCACCGAGCAGACACCGTACAACCCGTCCAGCCCGTACTCCTCGACCAAGGCCGGATCCGACCTGCTGGTCCGAGCCTGGGTGCGTTCGTTCGGCATCCCGGCCACGATCAGCAACTGCTCCAACAACTATGGTCCGTACCAGCACGTGGAGAAGTTCATCCCACGCCAGATCACCAACGTGCTCGACGGCGGCCGACCCAAGCTGTACGGCGCCGGGCAGAACGTGCGCGACTGGATCCATGCCGACGACCACAGCGCGGCCGTGCTGTTGATCACCCAGCGAGGACGGATCGGGGAGACCTACCTGGTCGGCGCGGACGGAGAGAAGAACAACCAAGAGGTCGTCGAGACCATCCTCGAACTGCTGGGTCGGCCCCGGGACGACTACGATCACGTCACCGACCGGGCCGGTCACGACCTGCGCTACGCGATCGACTCCACCAAGCTTCGCACCGAGCTCGGCTGGCGGCCTCGCTACCCCGACTTCGCCACCGGGCTGGCCCAGACCATCGACTGGTACCGCGCCAACGAGTCCTGGTGGCGTCCGCAAAAGGCCGGCACGGAGGCCACGTACGCGGCCCAGGGCCAGTAGTGGCCGGCCTGACGATCAGCCCCACGCCCATCCCCGGTCTGCTGGTCATCCACTTGGAGCTGCGATCGGACAACCGGGGCTGGTTCAAGGAGAACTGGCAGCGCCGCAAGATGCTGGCGGCAGGGTTGCCCGACTTCGGGCCGGTGCAGAACAACGTCTCGTTCAACACCGCGGCCGGCGCCACCCGGGGCATCCACGCCGAGCCCTGGGACAAGCTGGTGTCGGTGGCCACCGGCAGGATCTTCGGAGCCTGGGTCGACCTGCGGCCCGGCGACAGCTTCGGCGCCGTGTTCACCTGCCAGCTGGGCCCGGAGACGGCGATCTTCGTGCCGCGGGGAGTCGGAAACGCCTTCCAGACGCTGCTCGACGGCACCGCCTACTCCTACCTCGTCAATGATCACTGGAGCGCGACGGCTCGCGATTCCTACACGTTCCTCAACCTGGCCGACGAATCTGTCGCCATCGACTGGCCGATCCCGCTCGCCCAGGCCGAGCTCTCCGATGCCGATCGAACCCACCCCCGGTTGGGGGATGTCGTGCCCATGGACGAGCCGAAGATCATGATCCTCGGCGCCGGTGGTCAGCTGGGCAGCGCGCTGCTCGACCTGCTTCCCGGGGCGATCGGTCGGGCGCGCGGCGAGCTCGATCTCTCCGACGCGGCCGCGGTGACCGGCTTCGACTTCAGCGCGTACGGCTGCGTGATCAACGCCGCGGCCTACACCGCGGTGGACGCCGCCGAGACGCCCGAGGGCCGCCGCCAGGCCTGGGCCACCAACGTGACGGGGGTGGCCGCCCTGGTGGCCGCCGCCCGCGAACACCGCTTCACCCTGGTCCACATCTCGTCGGACTACGTCTTCGACGGCACTCGAGAGATCCATCCCGAGGATGAGCCGCTCAGCCCACTCGGGGTCTACGGGCAGACGAAGGCGGCCGGGGACACTCTCGTGACGACGCTGCCCCAGCACTACCTGGTCCGGACGAGCTGGGTGATCGGCGCCGGACAGAACTTCGTCCGAACCATGGCCGCGCTGGCCGATCGGGGCGTTGAGCCGAGCGTGGTCGACGACCAATTCGGGCGGCTCACGTTCACCGACCAGATCGCCGGCGCCATCCGACAGCTCATCGATCAGGGCGCCCCGTACGGCACCTACAACCTCTCCGGCGAGGGTCCGGCCACCAGCTGGGCCGACATCGCCCGCACCGTCTTCGCGGCCCGGGGTCGCTCGACAGCGGCCGTCCGCCCGGTCAGCACCGCCGCGTACTCCGAAGGCAGGCAGCTGGCCCCCCGGCCCCGGCACAGCACACTGGATCTGGCCAAGATCACTGCGACGGGTTTTCGGCCGGCTCCGGTCGATCAGTCGTTGTCGGCTTATCTGGCGGCGCTGGACTGACCCCGACGCGCACGCACAGCGCGGAGATGATCAACAACGCTCCGGTGACCACCACGCCCCAGAACCCGGCGTGAGCCCCGGCGACGTCGATCACCTGACCCAACGACGCGGCACCGATGGCCAGCCCGGAGGCCAGGCCGGTCGAGGCCCAGCCGAGCGCCTCGGTCAGGCGGGTCGACGGTACGGCCGCCGAGGTCACCGCGACCACCGCGATCAGGGTGGGCGCGATGCCGAGACCGCTGATGATCAGCAGACCCGCGGTGATCAGCGGCTGGTCGACGAAGGGCAACGGCACCAGTGAGGCGGCCAACACCACAGCCCCGATCCGGAACCGGCGCAGCGGGCTGGCCCGCCAGGTGATCGCCCCGGTGATCACGCCGGCGATCAACGACCCGCTCGCCCACGCCATGATCAGGAAGCCGGCGAGCGGCAGCACCCCTGCCTCCTCGGCGAAGGCAACGATCACCACCTCCATTCCGCCGAACAGCGCGCCCAGCGCCGCGTGCGCCAACACGATCGGCACCAGCACCGCCGGAAACAACCGCTGACCGGCGGCTCGCCGCTGTCCCGTCGGCTGCACCGGCGGTTCGGTGCTCCGTTGGGCGGCCAGGGCCAGCGACCCGATCAGTCCCAGCATCGCCCCGGTGGCCAGACCCAGCGCGGGGTGGATCGACGTGGCCAGGAAGGTCGCCAGCACCGGACCGACGATGAAGACAACTTCATCGACGACCGCCTCCCAGGCGAACGCGGTGTTGAGCAGCGCCGAGCCGCGCAGCCGATGCGTCCACCGGGCCCGAACGCAGGCGCCGGCCGAGGAGAACCCCACCCCGACCCCGACGGCAGCGGCCAGCGTCGTGGGCAGCGGCCAGCCCTGGAGCACGCTGGTGATCAGCACAGCCAGGCCGGCGTTGTTGATCAACGTTGCGGTGACCAGGACCCGAGCCTGGCCGACCCGGTCGATCAGCCGACCCCAGGCCGGTGCCGCGATGGCACCGACCACGGTGCCGACCGCGGTGACCAGTCCGGCGCGACCGAACGATCCGGTGGTGATGGAGATCAGCAGCACGATGCCCAGACCCGTCATCGACAGCGGCAGCCGGGCGATCAGGCCGGCCAAACTGAACGCCCGCGCTGACGGGTCGGCGAGTACCCTTCCGTAGGCGCCGAGTCCGGCAACCACGAGATCCCTCCTGAGGAGTGACGAGTCAGAGCGTGATCAAGCTGTGAGCGGTGCTGATCCGTACGACGCGATCCTGCTGGTGTCGTTCGGCGGCCCCGAGCGGGCCGAGGACGTCGTGCCGTTTCTGGAGAACGTGACCCGGGGCCGAGGGATTCCCCGCGAGCGGCTGGCCGAGGTCGGCCAGCACTACTACGGCTTCGGCGGCCGGAGCCCGATCAACGACCAGTGTCGCAGTTTGCTTCGCGCGCTGCGAACCGAACTTGATCGGCGCGGCATCGACCGACCGCTGTACTGGGGCAATCGCAACTGGGACCCGTATCTGGGCGACGCCATCGCCGAGATCGAGACCGACGGCCACCGCCGAGTGGTGGCGATCACCACAAGTGCGTACCCCTCGTACTCCTCGTGTCGGCAATACCGGGAGAACCTGTACGACGCCGTCCAGGGCACGCAGGTCCGGCTGGACAAGATCCGGCACTACGCTCACCATCCCGGCTTCGTGTCCGCCTCGATCGGGGCAACGCTGAGGGCCGTCGACCAGCTTGGCGAGTCGGGGCACGGTACCCGGCTGGTCTTCGTCACCCACGCCATTCCGACCGCGATGGCCGTCTCGTCGGGGCCACCGCCACGCAGTTCCGAGGGTGGCTACGTGGACTGGCATCGAGTGGTGGCCGCGGAGGTGGCCCGCCAGGTCGCGGCCCAGCGGGAGGTGGATCCCCATTGGGACCTCGTCTTCTGCTCGCGCTCCGGTCCGCCGACACAGCCGTGGACCGAGCCGGATGTGAACGATCACCTGGAGCGGCTGAGTGCGGCGGGTACACCGAGCGTCGTGTTGATCCCGATCGGTTTCGTCTCCGATCACATGGAGGTCATCTACGACCTCGACACGGAGGCGGCCGACACCGCGCGGAAGCTCGGCCTACCGTTCGCTCGGGCGGCCACCGCCGGCACGGACCCGGCGTTCGTGGCGGCGCTGGTCGATCTGATCGTCGAGCGGGCGGAGGTGGCCCGTCGCGATGAGGACGGCGCCTGGGCCCGAGAGCCCGAAGGCGTGCCGGTGGTGCCTGGAGGGCGGGCCGGCCGCTACGCCTGCCTGCCGTTCTGCTGCCCGAATCCGCGCGATCCGGACCGACCGGCCCTCTGCCAGGTATCCGAGGCAGATTGACCCAATCTGCCGGAATTTTGGGCGGACCACGGCGTTATAGAGGCGCGACCCCACGACCAGCGGGGCGCGGTCAGATGTGATATGCATGCGCACGACTCACGAAGACATGTTTCTGGGCTGACCGCCCGGGAGGGATGAGATGGCGACCGACTACGACGCCCCACGCAAGACCGAAGAAGAACTGAACGAAGACAGCATCGAAGAGCTGAAGACTCGGCGCAACGATAAGAACTCGGGGAAAGTCGACGAAGACGAAGCGGAGGCCGCCGAGGCCTTCGAGCTGCCGGGCGCGGACCTGTCCCACGAGGAGCTGACGGTCCGCGTGCTGCCCCGCCAATCAGACGAATTCACCTGTGCCGGCTGCTTCCTGGTCCGGCACCGCAGCCAGATTGCTGAGGAGCGCAAGAACGGCGACGCCTACTGCTACGACTGCGCCGGCTGAATCCCTGCGAGTGGCTTACCGGGAGCGACTGACCGTACCGGCCCTCTGGTGGGGGCTGGCCGTGCTCCTTGCGGGCAGCATGGGCGTCGCGGTCGGGGCCTACGTCGGGTTCTGGTGGGGGATGGGCGTCGGCGTCATCGCCCTGGCCGTGGCGACGGCCGTGCTGCTCTCGGCCGCCGTGGTCATCACCGTGGACGGTGCTCGGCTGTGCGTGGGCCGGGCCATGATCGAGATCTCGTATCTCGGCGGATGCCGGGCGTTGGACCAGGCCGCGACCGGGGACCGGAGTGGACCCAATGCCGACGCCCGGGCCTACCTGGTGCTGCGGCCCTATATCCGCACGAGTGTCGAGGTGACCGTTTCTGACCCCGCCGACCCGGTGCCGTACTGGTTGATCTCGACGCGTCGTCCGGCGGCGCTGGCGGCGGCGGTGGAGGACGCCCGCGCCGCTAGGCTGAGGCGGTGAGCGCCGCGCAGGTCGAGGTGTTGCTGCGCCGGCTCGATCCGGAGCTGGAGCCGCCAACCTATGCGCACCCTGGCGACGCGGGAGCCGATCTCCGGTCCCGGGACAGCTTTGTCCTCGAACCAGGCGAGCGGCGTCTCGTCCCGACCGGTATCGCCATCGCCGTCCCGGAGGGCTACGCCGCCTTTGTCCATCCGCGTTCCGGACTGGCCGCGCAGCACGGGGTGAGCATCGTCAATGCGCCCGGCACGATCGATGCCGGCTATCGCGGCGAGGTTCGGGTCTGCCTGGTCAACACCGACCGGCGGGTTGCGGTGCCGATCTCCCGCGGCGACCGGATCGCCCAGTTGGTGGTGCAGCCGGTGAGCCGGGCGGTGTTCGTTCCCGTGGCACAATTGCCCGACTCCAGCCGAGGCAGCGGTGGATACGGATCGACCGGTTAAGGAACTGATGATCTTTCGACGGCGCAAGAAGCAGGAGACCGAGGACGTCCCCGGGGAGGACCAGGTCTCCGCGGAGGCGTCCGCCGACGAGAGCCCGCACGGGGAAGCGGACGGGGGGGAGGACGAGTCGTCGCGCGACGCCGAGCCCGATCTCGACGCCCTCGACGCGGGGGAATGGCGCAGTGACGGTCCGTGGGACATCTCGGAGATCGATCTCGATGTGGAACCGGCCGACGGCCAGCCACGGATCGACCTGGGCAGCATGTTGGTCACCGGTTTTCCCGGAGCGGAGCTGCGCCTGCAGGTATCGGAGGAAGCCCAACAGGTCGTCTCGGTGATGTTGATCAGCGGCGATTCGGCCCTCGAGCTCGGCGCCTATGCCGCGCCACGAACGGGCGGTTTCTGGCCCGAGTTGCGCGAGGAACTGATCGAGTCGGCCACCGAAGCCGGGGGATCCGCGGCAGTGGTCGAGGGACCGTTCGGGGTCGAGCTACGCCGCCTGCTACCCGTCACCACCCCCGACGGAGAGCAGGGCTACCAGCCGTCCCGGATGTGGGTGGTCGAGGGCCCGCGTTGGTTGCTGCGGGGAATCGTTTACGGTCAGGCGGCGCTGGACGACGGCGTGGCCGGCCCGGTCGAACCGCTGATCACCGCCTTCCGGCAGGTCGTCGTCCGGCGCGACGAACAGGCCATGGCCCCCGGCGATCTCCTGCCGCTGGCACTACCTCAGGAGATCACGGCCGAGTCGGAAGACGAAGAATGAGCCCCCAGCCATTGACCGCAGTGGAATGCTTGACTCATGGGTAAGCCCAATGCGCTGCAGCGGGCCCTGCGCCGGCTCGTTTCCTCCAACGAGGAGCTCGAATCCGAACAGCTGCAGAAGAACGCTCGTGAGGAAGGGGCGGTGCCGATCCGCTCCTGCGAGGACCGGCAGCAGGTGCGTCTCTGCGGAACCATCGCCTCGGTCACCATTCACCCCCGCGGTGGTCACCCGGCGCTCGAAGTGGAGTTGCGCGACGGAAGCGCCGGAGTCACGCTGGTCTGGCTCGGCCGCCGGGAGATTCCGGGCATCGACGCGGGTCGCTCGCTCAACGTCTGGGGCCGGATCAGCTGTCACGACGGGCGGCGGCTGATCTACAACCCCAAGTACGAGCTGCTCGAGACCGCCCCCGGGTGAACCAGCCGGAGCCAGCCCCGAAACCACAGTTCCGTTACGTCGAAGAAGTTGTCCGCCACGAACTGGCCAACGCTCTCGGCGGTGCGCGGGGAATGGTGGAAGGCGCGTTGCCCTTCGTGGCGTTCACGATCGCCTGGGTGACGACCCGATCCCTCGGCACCTCGCTGCTGGCCGCCCTGGGTGTGGCCGCCGCCTTCGCGGTCGTTCGCCTGCTGCAGCGCCAATCGCTGCGTTTCGTTCTCCAGGCAGTCATCCCGACCGCCATCGCCGCCGTGGTGGCCAGTCGGACCGGTCGGGCTGAAGACGTCTTCTTACCCGGGATTCTGTACAACGGCGCGCTGGCGGTCGTCGCCATCGGCAGTGTGTTGTTGCGGGCACCGCTGGTCGGCTTCCTGGTCGGAACCGCGCTCGGTGAGCCGACCGGCTGGCGCCGCGACCGCGGCATGGTCACCATGACCAGTCGGTTCACCCTCGTGCTGGCGGTGCCCTACGTGACCCGCTTCGCCGTCCAGCTGCCCCTGTTCCTGGCGGGCAACGTGGTGCTGCTGGCCGTGGCCAAGGTGGCTCTGGGATGGCCACTGCTCGTCGCGGCGGTGTTCGTGATCGGCCTGATGTTGTCGAAGGGACGCACACCACTCGATGCCGACTCCGACGCCCTGATCAGGTCGCCCGCGGAGTAGCGGTCATCGAGACCGCCACGTTCCCGCCGCGGGGTGCCAGCATCTCCGCCAGTTCCTTCTCGTACGACTGAGCGGTGACAAACAGCAGCTCGTCGGCGGCCTCGAGCGTTCCGTCCACGTCCGGCGGGCGTGCGTGCCCGTCTCGGATGACCGCCACCAGAACCACGTCGCCGGGGAACTTCATGTCGCCCACGCGCACCCCGACCTGCGGACTCCCGGCGGGCAAGGTCATCTCCACCAGGTTCGCCTCGCCCTCGTGGAACGTGAGCAGCCGGACCAGGTCGCCGACACTGACCGCCTCCTCCACCAACGCACACATCAGGCGTGGCGTGGAGACCGCAACGTCCACGCCCCACACGTCGTTGAACAACCATTCGTTCTTGGGGTGGTTGACCCGCGCCACGGTCCGGGGGACGCCGAACTCGGTCTTGCTCAGCAGCGACATCACCAGATTCGCCTTGTCGTCCCCGGTCGCCGCGATGGCCACGTCGCAGCTGTCGATCCCGGCCTCCTCCAGCGAGGACAGTTCGCAGGCGTCGGCCAGCAGCCACTCGGCCTCGATGACCGTGTCGGACTTGATGGCGTGCGGATCCTTGTCGATCAGCAGGATCTGGTGCCCGTTCTCGATCAGTTCGCTGGCGATCGACCGCCCTACGTTGCCGGCTCCGGCGATGGCGACCCGCATGTCTCAGATTCCCTTCGGCGGAGCACCGAGGATGGCCTCCACCTCGGCGAGGCGTTCGTCGGCCACCGCCGCATACAGCAGGTCACCGTCCTGAAAGAGGGTGTTCTGCTTGGGAATCATGCCCGAGCCGAGCCGGAAGATGAACGGCACCCGGGATCCGGTCGCCCGCTCGATCTGGTCCACGGTCCGTCCCACCCAATCGCGATCAACATGCACCTCCATCAGTCGCACCGAGCCAGAGGGATCCCGCCATTGCGGCTCCGAGCCGGCGGGCAGCAGCCGGCGCAGCACCTGATCGGAGGTCCAGCGCACCGTGGCGACGGTGGGGATGCCCAGCCGCTCGTAGACCTCGGCTCGACCGGGGTCGTAGATCCGGGCGACAACATTGTGCACGTCGAAGGTTTCCCGAACCACCCGGGCCGACAAGATGTTGGAGTTGTCACCGCTGGACACGGCTGCGAAGCCGTCCGCGTCCCGGATTCCAGCCTCCAGTAGCACCTCCTGGTCGAACCCGACCCCCTTGATGGTCTTGCCGGCGAACTCGGGACCGAGCCGACGGAACGCGTCCGGGTTGACGTCGATGACCGAGACCGTGTGGCCGCGCCGCTCCAGGCTCCGCGCCAGACTCGAGCCGACCCGCCCGCAACCCATGATCACCAGGTGCACAGCGACAAGTCTATGTCCCGTGCCCCTGACGATTCTCCCTATCGCTCTATAGAGTTTCGGCCGTGGTCAACCTGTCCGACATGGGCAAACGCATCCTGCTCGGACGCCGACTCCGAAGTGGTCAGTTGGGCGAGACGCTGCTGCCCAAGCGGGTAGCGTTGCCGGTCTTCGCCTCCGACGCCTTGTCGTCCGTGGCTTATGCGCCGGACGAGATCTTGTTGACCCTTTCACTGGCCGGCCTGGTCGCCTACTCCTACTCGCTCCCGATCGCCATCCTGGTCGGGCTCGTGATGCTCGTGGTGGTCGCCTCGTACCGGCAGAACGTGCACGCCTACCCCTCCGGCGGCGGCGACTACGAGGTGGCCACCGTCAACCTCGGCCCGACCGCCGGCACCACGGTCGCGGCCGCCCTGCTCGTCGACTATGTGTTGACCGTCGCCGTATCGGTCTCATCCGGCGTCCAGAACGCGAAGTCGGCGCTGCCGTTCATCGACGGCCACGAAGCCTGGGTCGCTGCCGGCGCGGTGATCATCCTGATGGCTCTGAACCTGCGGGGCGTGCGGGAGTCGGGCACGCTGTTCGCCATCCCGACGTACTGCTTCATGGTCGCCATCATCGGCATGGTGATCTGGGGGCTGTTCCAGATCCTCGTCCTCGGAATAGACGTCCAGGCCGACAGCGCGAAGTACGGCATCGAGGGCGACGAGTCCTACACCGCCTTCACCGGGTTCGTCATGGTGGCCCTGCTGGCCCGGGCGTTCTCGTCCGGCTGCGCCGCGTTGACCGGTGTGGAGGCCATCTCCAACGGAGTTCCCGCCTTCCGGAAACCGAAGAGCAAGAACGCCGCCACCACGTTGCTGCTGCTGGGCACCATCGCGGTGACCATGCTGATCGGTGTCGTCACGCTGGCGAATCTGACCGGGCTCAAGTTGATCGATCTGGGTCACTCGCACTACACCCTGAACGGCGAGCGGGTCGAGATCGTCGAGGAGACGGCCATCGGCCAGTTGGCCCGGGCGATCTTTGCCGGCTTCCCGCCGGCGTTCTACTTCGTCATCGCGGCCACCATGATCATCTTGTTCCTGGCCGCCAACACCGCCTTCAACGGCTTCCCGGTGTTGGGCTCGATCCTCGCCCGGGACGGCTATCTGCCCCGCCAGCTCTACACGCGGGGAGATCGGCTGGCCTACAGCAACGGCATCGCCGTGCTGGCGGTCGCCGCGATCACCTTGATCGTCGCCTTCCGAGCGGACGTCACCGCCCTGATTCAGCTCTACGTGGTCGGGGTGTTCGTCTCCTTCACGGTCAGCCAACTCGGCATGCTGCGGCACTGGACCCGGCTGCTGAAGACCGAGACCAAGCCGGCGGTGCGGACGCGGATGCGCCGCTCCCGGGTCATCAACGCCATCGGTCTGACCATGACGGGCACGGTGCTGGTGATCGTGCTGCTCTCGAAGTTCCTGCAGGGCGCTTACATCGCGATCATCGCCATGGGTGTGTTGTTCGCGCTGATGAAGGGCATCCGGCGGCACTACAACGCCGTGGCCAAGGAGACCGAGGCCGCCGAGGGCGTCGAGGATCGGGTGGCGCCGAGTCGGGTCCGGGCGATCGTGCTGGTCAGCAAGGTGCACAAGCCGACTCTGCGGGCGCTCGCGTACGCCAAGGCATCCCGGCCAAGTCAGCTCGAGGCCCTGACCGTGTCGGTGGATCAGGACGAAACCGATCGGTTGGTGCGGGCCTGGAACGCGGCCGACCTCGACATCCCGCTCAAGGTGATCGCCTCGCCGTACCGCGAGGTCACGAATCCGATCGTGGACTACGTGAAGAACATCCGGATGGAGAGCCCGCGCGATGTGATCACGGTGTACATCCCGGAGTACGTCGTGGGCAGATGGTGGCAACAGATCCTGCACAACCAGAGCGCGCTGAGGCTGAAGGGCCGGCTGCTCTTCACCCCGGGAGTGCTGGTCACCTCCGTTCCCTACCTGTTGAAGGGCTCGGACCGGGCGGGGCAGCGGATGGAGCGGACCGACGCGTCCTCGTCGTGGCGCACCTTCCGGTATTGACGGTGGACCCCTCGAGCCGGGCCGAACAGGACGGGGTGGACATCGGTCCCGTCGCGCACGGTGGGCACTGCGTGGCGCGGTACCCGAATGACCAGGGCGGCCGGGTCATCTTCGTCCGGCACGCCCTCCCGGGGGAGCGAGTCCGGTTGGCGATCACGGACCGCAGTCACGACCGGTTCTGGCGGGCCGACGCGGTCGAGATCCTCGAACCGCATCCAGAGCGGGTCGCGCTGCGCTGCCCGATCGCCGGGCCGGGAGGTTGTGGTGGCTGCGACTTCCAGCACGTCTCCCTGGCCGAGCAGCGCCGACTGAAGGCGGCGGTGGTCGCCGAGCAGTTGCGCCGGCTCGCCGGTCTGGCGTGGACCGGTGAGGTGGAGGAAGTGTCGAGCCCCGAAACGGTCGACGGGCTCCATTGGCGCACCCGCATGCGGTATCACGTCGACGACAACGGTCGGGCCGGACTCAGGGTGCACCGCTCTCATGAGGTGATCGGATTGCCGGACGGCGGCTGTCCCATCGCGTCACCGCGCACCCCAGCGGTGGCCGGATCGCGCTGGCCGGTGGGCAGTGAGATCGACACGGTCGCCGGTGCCCGGGAGACGGCCGTGCTGATCGACGGCCGGCTCGCGGCCGGAGACGCTGTGGTGACCGAACACGCCGCCGGACGGAGTTTCGCGGTGGCCCCGTCGGGATTCTGGCAGGTGCATCCGGCCGCCGCCGACACGCTGGTCGCCGCGGTGCTGGCCGGCCTGGACCCCCAACCCGGCGAGCGGGTCTTGGACCTCTACTGCGGAGTCGGTCTGTTCGCGTCGGCACTCATCGATCGGGGTTGCCGGGTCTGGGGCGTCGAATCCGACCGGACGGCGGTCGAGCACGCCCGCCGCAACGTACCGGAGGCGCGCTTCACCGCCGCCCGGGTGGAGCGGGCCCTGAGCACGAGATTCAGGACTTCGACGGGCCGTTCCCCCCTGCCGCGACGGAACGATCTCATCGTGCTCGACCCGCCGCGCAGCGGGGCCGGGCGTCCGGTGATCGAGGGCGTGGCCGCGCGGCGGCCCCGCGCCATCTGCTACGTGGCCTGCGATCCCGCCGCGCTGGCCCGCGATCTCGGCTACGCCGCCGCCCTCGGCTATGCGCCGACTTCGATCCGTGCCTTCGACCTGTTCCCGATGACCCATCACGTGGAGTGCGTAGCCGTCCTGGTGCCTGATCGGCGGTGAGAGCTAGAGTCCGAGGAGAGTTTCTGTGCGTGGTATCTTGACATCAAGATATCTTCGAACCGACATCCGATGGAGTGGACATGAGTGTGAACAGCTTTGGTGCCCGAGCCACCTTGTCCGTGGGCGAGCAGTCGTACGAGATCTTTCGGCTCGACGCCGTCGAGGGGGCAGCGGAGCTGCCGTACAGCCTGAAGATCCTGCTGGAGAACCTGCTGCGTACCGAGGACGGCGCGAACATCACCGCCGACGACATTCGCGCGGTGGCCTCCTGGGACCCGACGTCGGAACCCAGTCAGGAGATCCAGTTCACCCCGGCCCGGGTGATCATGCAGGACTTCACCGGCGTGCCCTGCGTCGTCGACCTGGCCACCATGCGGGAGGCGATGGCCGACATGGGTGGGGACCCGAGCAAGATCAACCCGCTGGCCCCGGCCGAGATGGTCATCGACCACTCGGTGATCGCCGACGTCTTCGGCACCGCCGACGCGTTCGTGCGCAATGTGGAGATCGAGTACGGGCGGAACCGCGAGCGCTACCAGTTCCTGCGCTGGGGACAGACCGCCTTCGACGACTTCAAGGTCGTGCCCCCCGGGACCGGCATCGTGCACCAGGTGAACATCGAGCATCTGGCCCGAGTGATCTTTTCCCGTGAAGTCGACGGCACCACGTACGCCTATCCGGACACCTGCGTCGGCACCGACTCGCACACCACGATGGTGAACGGGCTGGGCGTGGTCGGCTGGGGAGTCGGCGGAATCGAGGCGGAGGCGGCCATGCTCGGCCAGCCGGTGTCGATGCTCATCCCGCGGGTGGTGGGCTTCAAGCTGTCCGGGGCCCTGACCGAGGGCACCACGGCGACGGACCTGGTGCTGACCATCACCGAGATGCTGCGGTCGCACAAGGTGGTCGGCAAGTTCGTCGAGTTCTACGGGCCGGGCGTGTCCCAGGTGCCGCTGGCCAACCGCGCCACCATCGGCAACATGAGCCCGGAATACGGCTCGACCATCGCGGTGTTCCCGATCGACGGCAAGACCACGGAGTACCTCCAGTTGACGGGTCGATCGGCGGAACAGGTCGCCCTGGTGGAGACGTACGCGCGTGAGCAGGGGCTCTGGCACGAAGACGACCGGGAGCCCAAGTACTCCGAGTATCTCGAGCTCGATCTCGGCACGGTGGTGCCCAGCATCGCCGGCCCGAAGCGGCCGCAGGATCGCGTCGTCCTGGCCCACGCCAAGCAGGGCTTCCGGGAGGCGCTGCGCGACTACGTCGAGGACGAGGACATCGACGGGTACGACGAATCCGTCGACGAGTCCTTCCCGGCCTCGGACTCACCCAGTCATGCCAGCGGCAACGGCTCGTCCGAGCCGCACGAGTACGGCGAGGCCGTCCCGGTCGACATCGGCCGGCCCTCGAAGAAGACCAAGGTCACGCTGGACGGCCAGGAGTTCGAACTCGACCACGGCGCCGTGACCATTGCGGCGATCACCTCCTGCACCAACACGTCCAACCCCAGCGTCATGATCGGCGCCGCCCTGGTGGCCAAGAAGGCCGTGGAACGCGGTCTGGCCCGCAAGCCGTGGGTCAAGACCACGCTGGCACCCGGCTCGAAGGTGGTCAGCGACTACTACGACCGCTCCGGGCTCACCCCGTACCTCGACAAGCTCGGCTTCAACCTGGTCGGGTACGGCTGCACCACCTGCATCGGCAATTCGGGACCGCTGATCCCCGAAGTCAGCGCCGCGGTCCAGGAGAATGATCTTGCCGTGGTCTCGGTGCTCTCGGGCAACCGGAACTTCGAGGGCCGGATCAACCCCGACGTGAAGATGAACTATCTGGCCTCGCCGCCGCTGGTGGTGGCCTACGCGCTGGCCGGGACGATGGACATCGATCTGATGAACGACTCGCTCGGCACCGACGAGCAGGGCAATGACGTGTATTTGAAGGACATCTGGCCGACCGAGGCGGAGATCGACGAGATCGTGGCCTCCTCGATCGGCGCGGAGATGTTCTCCGACTCCTACGCCGACGTGTTCGCCGGCGACGAGCAGTGGCAGTCACTGCCCACCCCGGTTGGCCAGACCTTCGAGTGGGACGCCGATTCGACGTACGTGCGCAAACCGCCTTATTTCGAAGGGATGCCGGCCGATCCCGAGCCGGTGACCGACATCTCCGGCGCCCGCGTACTGCTGAAACTGGGCGATTCGATCACCACCGACCACATCTCGCCGGCCGGATCGATCAAGGCTGACGCACCGGCCGGCAAGTACCTCAGTGATCACGGTGTCAGCCGGTCGGACTTCAACTCCTACGGGTCGCGCCGAGGCAACCACGAGGTCATGATCCGCGGCACATTCGCGAACATCCGGCTTCGGAACCAGTTGGCGCCCGGCACCGAGGGCGGCTTCACCCGCGACTTCACCCGAACCGACGGTCCGGTCAGCACGGTCTATGAGGCCTCGGAGAACTACTTGGCCGCGGGGACGCCGTTGGTGATCTTGTCCGGCAAGGAGTACGGCTCGGGTTCCTCCCGGGACTGGGCGGCCAAGGGCACCGCACTGCTGGGGGTGAAGGCGGTGATCGCGGAGTCGTACGAGCGCATCCACCGCTCAAACCTGATCGGCATGGGGGTGCTGCCGTTGCAGTTCCCCGAGGGCCAGACCGCCGAATCGCTGGGACTCACCGGCGAGGAGACGTTCGAGGTCAGTGGCGTGACGGAACTGAACGAGGGGCGCACCCCGAAGACCGTCAAGGTCACTGCCGGCACCGCCAGCTTCGACGCCGTGGTCCGGATCGACACCCCGGGGGAGGCGGACTACTACCGCAACGGCGGGATCATGCAGTACGTGCTGCGTTCCCTGCTCAAGAAGTGACCTCCGCGAAGGAGGCGGCCACCAGGGTGTTGCCGTCGTTGGTGGACGCGATCGCCTCGGGGGCCGTCGAGCTCGTCGACCTGACCGCGCCGCTGTCGCCGGAGACGCCCGTGCTACAGCTGCCGCCGCCTTTCGCCAACACCATCCATCTCAGCCTGGAGCCGGTCAGCCGGTTCGACGACGCCGGGCCGATGTGGCAGTGGAACAACATCCACACCGGTGAACACACCGGAACCCATCTGGACGCACCGGCGCACTGGGTCACCGGCCGTGACGGTGCCACCGTGGACCAGATCGCACTGACCCGGCTGGTCGGACCGGCAGTCGTGGTCGACGTCACCGAGGAGGTGGCGGCGAACAGCGACTTCCTGCTCGAGCCCGAGCATCTGGTGGCCTGGGAGAAGGCGAACGGGCGCGTGCCGGACGGCTGCTGGCTGCTGTTGCGCAGCGGGTGGAGTACTCGGGCGCAGGACGAAGCCGCGTTCCTCAATGCCGACCAGAACGGTCCCCACACTCCGGGCCCGTCGGTGGCAGCGGCCCGATGGTTGGCCGACGAGCGTTCGATCACAGGCTTCGGAGTGGAGACGGTCGGCATCGACGCCGGCAGTGCGGGCGCAATGGATCCGGTGTTCCCGGCCCACAACTTCTTGCTGGGCGCCGACACCTACGGGCTCACCCAGCTGCAGAATCTGGACCGGCTGCCCACCACCGGTGCTGTCCTGGTGGTGACGCCCTTGCCGATCGTCGGGGGAACCGGCAGCCCGGCACGGGTGGTGGCGCTGGTCGAGCACTGATGATCAAGAACTGATGCAGGTCGCCGAGGTCGTGGGCCGGACGCTGGCTCAACTCGGCGTCGGGCACGTGTTCGGGGTGGTCGGCAGCGGCAACTTCGCCATGACCAACGCCCTGCGGGCCGCCGGGGTGCCCTTCGTGGCGGCGCGGCACGAGGGCGGGGCCGCCGTCATGGCCGATGCGTTCGCCCGCACGAGTGGGCTGGTGACCGTGCTCTCGGTCCATCAGGGACCCGGGCTGACCAACGCCGTCACCGGTATCACCGAGGCGGCCAAGAGCCGGACGCCGATGCTCGTGCTGGCCGCCGACGTCGCGGCCTCCGCGGTGCGCTCGAACTTCCGCATCGACACCAACGGACTCGTCGCCGCCACGGGCGCGATCCCGGAGCGGGTGCACTCGGCAGGGTCGGCCGTCGACGATGTGGTCCGCGCCTGGCGGACGGCCCGCAACACCCGCCGCACCGTGGTCCTCAGCGTTCCCCTTGACGTGCAGGCCCAGTCGGCGGAGCTGCGTCCGGTCCAGCCGCCCCCGCGACCGGTGCCGATCCGGTCCGGGAAGTACTCCACCAAGCAGTTGGCCACCCTGCTGAATGCGGCCGAGCGGCCGGTGTTCCTCGCTGGGCGCGGTGCGATCCCGCACCGAAAGGTGGTGCGGGATCTGGCCCTGCGGTGTGGCGCGCTACTGGCCACGTCGGCGGTGGCCAAGGGCGCCTTCAACGGGGATCCGTTCGATCTGGGCATCTCGGGAGGATTTGCCACACCGCTGGCCGCGGAGTTGATCGCAGCTGCCGATCTCGTGGTGGCCTGGGGCTGCAGCCTCACCATGTGGACGACTCGGCACGGCGCCTTGATCGGCCCGGACACGACGGTGGTGCAGGTCGACGACGACGAGTCAGCGCTCGGGGTGAACCAGGTGATCGCGCTCGGAGTGACCGGTGACGTCGGAGACACCGCGCGGGCGCTACATCACCTCGTCGCCGTGCGTGATCCGGAGTCCCGGTACCGCCGCCCAGAGATCCAACGACGTATCGCCACCGAGGGTCATTGGATCGACATCCCGATCGAGGATTTGTCCAGCGCCGACACCATCGATCCGCGCGTGCTGAGCCGTGACCTGGACACCTTGCTCCCCCGGGACCGGGTGGTGGCCGTTGACTCGGGGAACTTCATGGGCTATCCGTCCGCCTATCTGTCCGTGCCCGACCCAGCCGGATTCTGTTTCACCCAGAGCTTCCAGTCGATCGGGCTCGGTCTGGCCACGGCGATCGGCGCCGGTCTGGCGAGTCCCGCCCGGCTGCCGGTGCTGGCCACCGGCGACGGCGGACTCCTGATGGCGATCGCCGAGCTCGAGACCGCGGTCCGGCTGCGACTCGGCCTGGTGATCATCGTCTACAACGATCACGGCTACGGCGCCGAGGTGCACCACTTCGGGTCCAACCTGGAGGAATGGGCCGACCTCGAGACCGTGACCTTCCCCGACAGCGATCTGGCCGCGATGGCGCGGGGCTTCGGAGCCGACGGGATCACCGTGCGCGAGGTGGCCGACCTGGCCGGGGTTTCGGACTGGCTGGCGGGGGCGCGCGACCGCCCGCTGCTGGTCGACGCCAAGATCAGCAGCGACGGGGGCTCCTGGTGGCTGACGGAGGCCTTCCGCGGGCACTGACGTCCTCGCTGACCCGTTGCTGAGTCATGGTGCTGGTGAAGGCCAAGCCGCTGCGGATTGCCTGTGCGCTGATCGGTGTCCTCCTTCTTGCCGCCGGTTGCTCCGTCGATCCGCCGCCGGTCGCACCGGAGCCGTTCGGTGACTTCGCGGTGGGGGAGTTCGGCGGTGTGGACGGCCGCCAGAACATTCTTCGGGTCCGCAAGGACGGTGTGGCGCTGCTGATCGCCGGCTCACCGGAGGCGGGGCGACTGAGTGACTCGGATCTGGCGCGCCTGCGTGCGTTGCTCACCTCAGAGCAGTTCCGAAGCGAGGTTGCGCGTGAGGCCGCGCTGCCGAAGCGGGAGCCGACCTGCTCGGACCAGATCATCACCGAGATCACCATGGGTTCCCTGTCGATGAGCCGGACCGGGCCCTGCGGGGCCGACGACCTTCCGCCCGCCCCCGCATTCGCCGAGATCTTGTCGGTCGTCGCTCCGGCCCGGCAGGGGCACTTCGCGGTCGCAGTGGGGGACGGTGCGCCGCTGCTCAGGCCCGTTCGGCTACAGCGCCTCCCGGTACGAAATCAACCTGGCTACGTGATCACCGTCGACCACAACGGCCGGGGATCGATCACCGAGTCCGGGGAACCAGCTCGCAGCGCGACCCTCACCGAGAGCCAGCAGGACGCGCTCCGAATGCTGGAGCCCTGGCTGAGCGAGGGTCCGGTGCCACCGTGCAACTCACCCGAGCAGTACCGGCTGCACATCGACGGCGGAGAGCTCCGACCCGACTGCAGCTTCCGCGGGCGCTATCCGGAGTTCCGCGCCCTGGTGGCTGTGCTGGAAGGCGCCTTCACTCCCTGACTCGCGACTGGCTCCGGCTCGCCTCTGGTCGTCGGGGGGAGGACGGAGCTCGACAACACCGGTTGCGGATCTGGTCCTTGCGCCGACCGCCACCGTGAGTGATCTTGTTCTGTATGGACGACCGAGACCGAGCCCGTGCGGCGATCATCTCCGGCTATCAATACGGTGACCTCGATCGGACGGTCAGTCCCGGTGAGCAGTTGGACGCGATCGCCGCTATCGCGGCCGAGGCTGTCGCGGCACCGTACCGCGAAGAGGTCGAGCGACTCGATTCGCTGCTCCGTCAGGCCAACGATGAGCTCCGGCGCCAGCAGAAGCAGGCGACCGGGACCAAGGACAAACGCCCCAAGCGCGTGATCTTCGACGTGAAGGCCAGGATCACGCCAGACGCGCGGGCCACCTACCTCGCCATGGAGCAGCGATACGGACCTGCGGTCGGCGGCTCGTTGGTGGTGACCCATGGCCAGGCCGTCGGTCGCGATCTCTGGGTGCACATCACCCATACGGCTCGCGGCGGGAGTACCGCCGAGGTACGGCGCGCGCTGAAGCTCTGCCTCAAGGAGGCGAGCGCGGATCTGGTCGACGAACCGGTGATCGAGGTGCTGAGCCGAGAGACGGTGGCGGGCTAGCGCGAAGGGTCAGATCGAGACTCTGGGTCAGGAGTCTCGAAGAAGTTCAAAGAAGATGGCCGCGAGGATGTCGAGATCGGGCCGGCGGCTCCGTCCCCGGGGCAGATGCGGCCACCGTGGCGGCACCACGACGAAGGAGACTCAGCATGGCGAAGTATCTGCTGCTCAAGCACTACCGCGGCGCCCCGAAGGCTCTCAACGATGTCCCGATGGATCAATGGGCCCCCAAGGAGATCGAGGATCACCTGCAGTTCATGGCCGATTTTGCCACCCGGCTCGAGGGCACCGGTGAGTACGTCGACGGCCAGGCGCTGTCGCCCGAGGGCACGTTCGTCCGGTACGACGGGGAGGGTCGACCGCCGGTCACCGACGGGCCCTTCGCGGAGACGAAGGACCTGATCGCCGGCTGGATGGTGATCGACGTCGACACCTACGACCGTGCGCTCGCGCTGGCCGGCGAGCTGTCGGCAGCCCCCGGAGCAGGTGGCGAGCCCATTCACGAGTGGCTCGAGCTGCGGCCCTTACTGAGCGCACCACCGACCGTCGCCGAGTGACCGTGGGGACCGGCCAGGCAGATCAGGTGACAGATCAGGTGCTGGACGAACTGCTGCTCCGGGAACTGACGCCTGCGGTAATCGGCATCCTCGTGCATCGCGGAGCTGACTTCACGATGGCTGAGGACGCCGTGCAGGAAGCACTCATTCAGGCCGCGCTGACCTGGCCGGATTCCCGACCCGCCGACCCGAAGGGCTGGTTGGTCACCGTGGCCTGGCGGAAGTTCCTCGACGCCCACCGCGCCGAGACCTCGCGCCGCGACCGGGAGCAACGGGTGGAGGTCCAGCCACCGCCCGGACCCACCGAGACCACAGACGACACGCTGCAGCTCTTCTTCCTGTGCGCCCATCCGTCGCTGACCCCGGCCTCCGCGGTGGCCCTCACGCTGCGCGCCGTCGGTGGCTTGACCACTCGGCAGATCGCGCAGGCTTACCTGGTGCCGGAGGCGACCATGGCGCAGCGGATCAGCCGGGCCAAACGCACCGTCGCCGACGTGCGGTTCGAGGAGCCAGGCGACCTGGCGACCGTGCGACGGGTGCTCTACCTGGTCTTCAACGAGGGCTACACCGGCGAAATCGACCTGGCGGCCGAGGCGATCCGGCTCACCCGGCAGCTGGCGTCGATGACCGATGACGAGGAGACCGCGGGGCTGCTGGCATTGATGCTGCTGCACCAGGCCCGGCGACCGGCGCGAACCCGGCGCGACGGCAGCCTGATCCCCTTGGCCGAGCAGGACCGCTTCCGCTGGAACACCTCGCTCATCGCCGAGGGCGTCGCAATCCTGCAGACGGCGCTGGCTCGCGACCGACTCGGCGAGTTCCAGGCACAGGCCGCCATCGCCGCCCTGCACGCCGACGCCCCGTCCGCCGAGCAGACCGACTGGGTGCAGATCGTCGGCTGGTACGACGAACTGCTCCGGCTCACCGAGAGTCCGGTCGTGCAACTCAATCGAGCCGTCGCCATCGGCGAGGCCGATGGCCCCGCGGCTGGTCTCGCGGCCTTGGCCAGCGTGGACCCGGGCCTGCCGCGCCACACCGCCGCCTCGGCGTACCTCCACGAGAAGGCGGGCGACCTGCTGACCGCGGCGGGGTTGTATGCCGACGCGGCCCGGGCCGCGCCCAACCTCGCCGAACGCCACCACCTCACCCGGCAGGCAGCGCGGATCAGTCAGGCGCTGCGTTGAAGCCGTCGAGATTCTCTTTGATCAGCTGCGCGTAACCGGTCATCTCGCCGTCCGCATACTTGGTGCGGGGCCAGAAAAAGCCTCGCAGCCCGTCGCCGCGGGTCCTGGGCACCACGTGGACGTGGAGGTGAGGGATCGACTGGCTGACCACGTTGTTGACCGCGACGAACGTGCCCTGCGCGCCCAGTCCCGCCACGATCGCGGCGGCCACCTTCTGCGCCGCCGTGACGACCGGCTGGATGAGTTCAGGGGGAAGATCGAGGAGGGTGTCCACGTGGACGACGGGCGCGACCAGCACGTGGCCCTTGAACACGGGACGGTGATCGAGGAAGGCGATCACCTCGTTCGTGCGCAGCACCTCCGCCGCCGGCAGGGTCCGCTGGACGATGCTGCAGATCACGTCGTCGCTCACACGAGCCACCGTATGCCCCGGCGCCAGACAGGCGCCTCGACCCGATGCTGGCGCTAATCGAACGTACGTGCGAGGATGGTTGGGTGACGTCCTCTAGCTACGTGCCGCCGGGGTGGCCGCGTCAGGTGCGCCCACCCGGAGCGCCCGATTGGGAGGTCACCGCGACCGCGTACCTCTTCGACTGCTGCCCGCCCGACTTCCGCGGCTATCCGGTGCTGCGCCGGCACCCCGTCGTGCTGGCCCGCTTCGCTGCTCAGTTCGTCGACGGGCAGTACCGCTCGGCGCAGGAGGGACTGGCGGGGGTCCGGACCAGCCTGGGTGAGTACGTGGGTGCCGACGTGCTCGGTTCCGCTGTGGAGGCGTGGCTGGAGCAGGAAGCCGTGCTGGCGCGGACCCGGCGGGCGGTGCTCTTGGTGGAGGAGGCGCTGCGCGGGCGGATCTTCGTACGGAAGCTGTGAGCTGCTCGGTCAGCCGACCCGATCGAGTTGCTCTTGCGGGCACCACCAGGTGGTGCGCCCGCCCACGGTCCCTCGGGCCATCTCCGCCCCGCAACGCGGGCAGTGCCGGCCGACCTTGCGGTACTCGATGATCGTGCCGGTGTGGACGCCGCCGTGCTTGATCGCCGCCTTGGTCGCCTTGCGCAGTGCTCGGCGGAGGATGGTCAGCTCATCCGCGGAGAGCGACTTGGCGGGTCGGCGAGGGGAGATCCGGGCCTGCCACAGAGTTTCGTCGGCGAGCAAATTGCCGACCCCGGCGATGACGCTTTGATCCAGCAGCCGGGCCTTGACCGGAGCTGCGCCGCGGCCGATGCGCTCCGCGAACTCCCGGGCGGTGATCATCTCCGCGTCGGGCCCTAGTCGATCGAGCTCCGGGTCCAACCGCACCCGCCCGAGCCGGCGCTTGTCGAACAGTCGGAGCGTGCCGCCGTCGGCGAAGGTGATCGTGAAGCGGTCCCAGATCGGCTTCCGGTTCGGCGCATCGGCGGCTCGCGCGTAGCGCCCACCCAGCCAGTCGCCACCCTCGGTGCTCGCCCCGTCCGCATCCATGATCAGGATGCGTCCGCTCATCCCGAGATGGATGCCCAGCTCTGGGCCCGGGGACCGGGAACAACCCACGCCGGAGGTCTCGCAGGCCATCGATTTGCCGCGCCGGTTGGCCGCCGTCAGGCGCCGCCCGACCAGGGCCTCGCGGATCTCGCCCGGATGGTGCGGTCGGCAGACCCAGCCGTCGCTGTCGTCCACGTCGACGATTTTGCGGTCCAGGCCCGCGGCTTCGATGGCAGCGCGGGCACTTTCCACTTCGGGCAGCTCCGGCACCCGCACAGTCTGCCCGGAGGACTCAACCCGAGCCGACCCGCGGTGAATCCGTCACGCGAGACCCGGCAGAACAACGGACATGACCACCCCTCGGGCCGACGCCCGCTCGACACTCGGCGGGCGGCGTGGGCTGCGCCACATGAGCACCGAACCAGGGGGCGTGACACGTACACTCGCTCCTGTGTCCGACGCGTCCCGGGGTCTGCTGAGCTCTGTCCGGAGCCCGCGTGACCTCAAGGCACTGTCCGCGGAGCAGATGCCGGAGCTGGCCGACGAGATCCGGGCGTTCTTGATCGAGCAGGTCAGCCAGACCGGGGGACACCTCGGGCCCAACCTGGGCGTGGTCGAGCTGACCTTGGCCATCCACCGGGTCTTCACCTCGCCACGGGACCCGATCGTGTTCGACACCGGGCACCAGAGCTATGTGCACAAGATCATCACCGGCCGCCAGGACCGGTTCGCGACCTTGCGTCAGCGCGGCGGCATGTCCGGCTATCCCAGCCGGGAGGAATCCGAGCACGACTGGGTGGAGAACTCACACGCGTCGACGGCCCTGTCCTACGCGGCCGGGCTGGCTCGCGGACTGCAGCAGCAGGATCGTCCAGGGACCGTCGTCGCCTTCGTCGGCGACGGCTCCCTGACCGGCGGCATGGCATGGGAAGCGCTCAACAACATCGCGTCCCACGACGATCTGCCGCTGGTGATCGTGGTCAACGACAACGGGCGCTCCTACACGCCGACGGTCGGCGGCCTGGCCCGCCATCTGGCCGGCTTGCGGACGAATCCGCGGTACGAGCAGTTCCTGGACTTCATCCGGCGCAGCGTGGTCCGCACGCCGGTGGTCGGTGAGGCGGCGTACGACCTGCTCCACGGGCTCAAGATCGGGCTCAAGGACGTGGTGGCCCCGCAGAGCATGTTCTCCGACCTCGGACTCAAATATGTCGGACCGATCGACGGTCACGATGAGGCCGCCGTCGAGCGCGCCCTGCAGCAGGCCAAGCAGTTCGGCGGCCCGGTGCTCGTGCACTGCCTGACGAAGAAGGGCAACGGCTTCAAGGCCGCCGAAGATCACGTCGAGGACCGCTTCCATGCGGTGGGCAAGATCGACGCCCGGACGGGGGTGGCCCTCGGAGGTCCCGGCGCCGTCAAGTGGACCGATGTGTTCTCCGAGGAACTGGTCAAGCTGGGCGTCCTGGACGAACGTGTGATGGCGATCAGCGCCGCCATGATCCACCCCACGGGACTCGCCCGATTCTCGGCCGCATTTCCCGATCGCTGCCTCGACGTCGGGATCGCCGAGCAGCACGCCGTCACCACCGCAGCCGGGCTGGCCATGACGGGCCTGCACCCGGTGGTCGCCCTCTATTCGACCTTCCTCAACCGTGCCTTCGATCAGGTGCTGATGGACGTCGCGCTGCACCATTGCGGTGTGACATTCGTGCTCGACCGGGCCGGGGTGACCGGGCCGGACGGTGCCAGTCACCATGGCATGTGGGACATGTCGATCCTGCAGGTCGTTCCCGGTCTCCAGCTGACCGCGCCCCGAGACGGTACCCGGCTCCGCGAGGCGCTGGCCACCGCCTTGACCATCGACGACGCGCCCACGGTGATCCGCTACTCCAACCAGCAGGTGCCGGCCGATCTCGACGCTGTCGAGCACGACAACGGAATCGACATCCTGGTCCGCACCGAGCAGCCGCGGGTGCTCGTCGTCGCCTACGGGGAGATGGCGGCCACCGCCGTGGCGGTCGGACGACGACTGTCCGATCAGGGCATCGGCGTCACGGTGGTCGATCCCGTGTGGGCGCTGCCGGTCAACCCCGCCCTGCTCGAACTGGCCCGCCGGCACGAGCTGGTGATCAGCATCGAGGACGGCGGCGTGGTCGGCGGCTGCGGCGCCCGGTTGGCTCAGGAGATGCGGTTCGCCGACGTTCGGACGCCCATCCGGGAGTTCGGTATCCCGCCCCGGTTCCTGCCTCACGGCAATCGCGCCGAGTTGCTCGAGGAGCTCGGCCTGACGCCGCAGCCCATTGCTCGCTACGCTGTCGAAGCCATCGTCCGCGAAGAACCGCAGCTGACCGAGAGCCCGATCGAGAAGAGCTAGGGCGCCTCGGCGCACTAGGGGAGGCTGGCGATGCCCTTGGGCAGGAACCGCCGCCCCAGCACCCGCTCGGAGACGCCCTCGCGATCCAGGTACGGGGTGATGCCGCCCGAGGCGAACGAGGCTCCCGCGCCGAGGATCATGCACAGGTCGATGTCCATCGGGCCGGCCACGACGCCCTCCGTGAGGAGCAGCCCCGCTTCCTCGGCCAGTGCGTCGAGGGCCCGGGCGCGGACCTCGGCGGCCGTCCGGGGGTCGTCGCCGATGGTGTACAGGGCGGCCGTCTCCTCCGACACGTACGGCTCTCCGTCCGCGGTCCAGTCGAACAGCCCCGGCCGCTTCGCTTCCACGGCCGCCCGAAGATTCGCCGAGACGACGAACCGGTCGGGGAAGGCCTGGTGCAGTGTCTCGGTGGCGTGCAGCACGATCGCCGGACCCACCAGCTGGAGCAGCACCGACGGGGGCATCGGTAGCCCCAGCGGCCGCAGCGCCCGATCGGAGACCGCGGCCGGCGTGCCTGCGTCGAAGGCGTCGATGATCACGCTCATCAGCCGGATCAGCAGCCGATTGACCACGAAGGCCGGTGCGTCCACCACCAGGACGGCGTTCTTCTTCAGCTGCTTCGCTACGGCCAACGCGGTGGCCACCGTGGATTCGTCCGTGGCGTGACCACGGACGACTTCGAGCAACGGCAACACCGACACCGGGTTGAAGAAGTGGAAGCCGATCACGCGCTCGGGGTCGGCCAGATCGGCGGCGATCTCGGTGATCGACAACGACGAGGTGTTGGTGGCCAACACGCAGGAGTCGCTGACGTGCTTCTCCAACGACGCGAAGACGTCTTTCTTCACCGACATCTCCTCGAACACGGCCTCCAGGACGAAGTCGCAGTCTCCGTAGTCGGCATGTTCGACGGTTCCGATGATCGAATTGCGCATCCGGTTCGCCTGATCCGGAGTGGCCCGGCCCTTGGTCACCAAGCGGTCGATCTCCCCGTGCAACTGTGAAACGCCGCGGTCCACCCGTTCTTGATCGACATCGGAGATCACCACCGGGACCTCGAACCGGCGGAGGAAGAGCAGGGCCAACTGGGTGGCCATCAGACCAGCTCCGACGATGCCGACCTTGGTCACCGGGCGGGCCAGGGCCGGGTCCGGGGCGCCGGCTGGCTTCTTGGCTCTTTTCTGCAGCAGGTTGAAGGCGTACAGACCCGCCCGCAGTTCCTCGCTCATGATCAGATCGGCCAGCGCCTCGTCCTCGGCGGCGAAGGCCGACTCCCGATCGGCGGTACGGGCCTGCTCCAGCAACGTCAGCGCCCGATAGGGGCCCGGAGCGGTCCCGGCGGTCTTCTCGTCCGCAATCTCCCGACCTCGGGCCACCGCTGCCGCCCAGCGTTCCCCGCGCTCGACCTCGGCCCGCAGTGGCGTGACCTGTCCGGCCACCACGGTTCCGGCCCAGTCCAGCGAACGTTCCAAGAAGTCAGCGCCCTCGAACATCGCGTCGGCGACACCCAGCCGGTGAGCCTGGGGCCCGGTGAGCATCCGGTTCTGGTTCAGGGCGTTCTCGATGATGACGGTGACGGCGGCGTCCGCACCGACCAGGTTGGGCAACAGGTAGGCGCCGCCCCAACCCGGGAGCATGCCCAGAAAGCACTCCGGCAGGGCGATCCCCGCCGCGTGGGCCGAAACCGTCCGGTAGTGGCAGTGCAGCGCGATCTCCAGGCCGCCGCCCAACGCCAGGCCGTTCAAGAAGGTGAACGTCGGCACCCTCGAGGTGTGCAACTTGTCGAAGACCGCGTGCCCGATCCGGCCGATCCCGACCGCCTGCTCGCGGTCGGTGATCTTGCTGATCAAGGTCAGGTCGGCGCCGGCCGCGAAGATGAATGGCTTGCCGGTGATCATGATCGCCAGCACATCGTCGCGGGCGAGAGCAGTGTCGATGGCGGCATTCAACGAGGCCAGGCCGTGAGGCCCGAGACTGTTCGGCCGGGTGTGATCATGACCGTTGTCGAGCGTGATCAACACTGCGGGCCCGCCGGCGTGCGGCAACGCGACGTCCCGGCTGAGGGCTCGGGTGACGATCTCGTCCCCGCTCACAGCCATGGCCTCGTCGAGCAGCCGCTTCAGTTCGTCGGAATTCACGACCGACCTCCCTGCGCCTCGGGGTGCTGCGGGTTCTCCCAGATCACGGTGCCGCCCATGCCCAGGCCGACGCACATCGTGGTGAGTCCGTAGCGGACCTCGGGGTGTTCGCGGAACGTACGAGCGAGGTGGATCATCAGCCGAACGCCGGAGCTGGCCAGCGGGTGGCCGAAGGCGATGGCCCCGCCGTACGGGTTGATCCGGGAGTCGGCCGCGTCGATCCCGAAGTGATCACAGAACGCCAACACCTGCACCGCGAACGCCTCGTTGATCTCGAAGGCCTCGATGTCGTCGATGCCCAGGCCGGCGGTCCGCAGCGCCCGTTCGGTGGCCGGGACCGGTCCGATGCCCATCAGCTCGGGATCGACCCCGGCATAGGCGTAGGAGACCAGGCGCATCGCAGCCGGCAGGCCGAGCTCGTCGGCTACCGACTCCGCCGCCACCAGGCAGGCCGTTGCGCCGTCGTTCAATCCGGCCGCGTTGCCAGGGGTCACCCGTCCGTGCGGCCGGAAGGGAGTCTTCAGACCGCTCAGGGTTGCGGTCGTCGTGCCGGGTCGCGGCGGTTCGTCGGCCGTGGCCAGCCCCCAGCCCGCCTCGGCGCTGCGGGTCGCCACCGGGACCAGGGACTCCTGGATGACCCCCGCGGCGTAGGCCGAGGCCACCCTCTGCTGACTCAGCACCGCGAAGGCATCCGCGCGATCGCGGGTGATCTCCGGGAAGTGATCGTGCAGGTTCTCCGCGGTCGAACCCATGACCAGGGCCGACGGATCCACCAGCTTCTCGGCGAGGATCCGGGGGTGCGGATCGACGCCCTCGCCCATCGGGTGCCGGCCCATGTGCTCGACCCCACCGGCAATGGCCACGTCGTAGGCCCCGAACGCGATGCCCGAGGCCACCGTGGTGACCGCCGTCATCGCGCCAGCGCACATCCGATCGATGGCGTAACCGGGAACCGACTTGGGCAGTCCGGCCAGCAGGGCCGCGGTCCGGCCGATGGTCAGGCCCTGGTCGCCGATCTGGGTGGTGGCTGCGATCGCGACTTCGTCGACCCGGTCCGCGGGCAGCTGAGGGTGGCGGCGCAGCAGGGCGCGCAGGCAATTGATGATCAGGTCGTCGGCGCGGGTTTCGGCGTACATCGAGCCCGCCTTGCCGAAGGGAGTACGGACGCCGTCGACGAAGACGACTTCCCGAGAGGTTCGCGGCATGGCCGTTATATTACTCACGAGTAACAATGCGCAAGGTGACCATGACTCTCTAGGGTTGGCGTCCCCTGACACGAGGCGAGGTTTGCCATGACCCGTGGCGGCGACTCCCTGCGCCGCGTGACCCTCGAAGACGTCGCCAAACGCGCTGAGGTCTCGCGGGCACTGGTGTCGATCGTGATGCGGGACGCGACGGGCGCGAGCGCGGCGACGCGCGCGAGGGTGTGGGCGGCGGCGCGGGAACTGGGATACCGACCCGATGTCCGGGCGCGGTCGCTGGCCAGTCAGAAGTCTCGGATGATCGGTGTCATGTTCGGCGTCGGTATCGGGGTGTTCCAGTTCGATCTGCTCGAGGGGCTCTACGCGGCGGCCGAGGAGCATGGTCACAGCCTGGTCCTGGCCCCGCTGACGCGCGGGCGAGACGAGCGTGCTGCGGCCCAGTCGCTCGATGACTTCCGCTTCGACGCCTTGATCATGCTCGGGCCGACCACCGGCATGCCGCTGCTCGCGGGCCGAGTGCCGCTCGTGGTCGTCGGGTGGCACGTCGACCATCCGGCTGTCGACGTCGTCCGGACATCCGACGACCACGGAATGTCACTCGCGGTGAATCACCTGGTCGAACTCGGACACCGCCGGATCGCCCACCTTGACGGGGGAGACAGCATCATTGCCGACAGTCGTCGTGAGGGTTACGCCCAAGCGATGCGGGCGCACGGGCTGAGTGAGGACATCCGCGTCGTCTCCGGAGGTCAGTCCCAGCTCGACGGCCAACGCGCGGCTCGAGAGCTCCTGTCCCAAGGTGATCTCCCGACCGCCCTGGTGGCCTACAACGACGACACCGCCGTGGCCGCGATGGGACTGCTGGCCCAGTTCGGAGTCGAGCTGCCCGCCCGATTGTCGATCACGGGTTGGGATGACAGCGAGGCGGCGGCGCTGTCGCCGATCAGCCTCACCAGCGTCGCCCAGGACCCGGCGCGGATGGCACGGGCGGCCGTCGACCGGATCCTGGCGAGGATCGAAGGACGCAGAGTCGAGCGGCGCGAGATCGTCCTGGAACCGGAGCTGCGGGTCCGCGCGAGCACCACCCACGCCGTGCCGACAATGTCTTGACAAAGCCGTTCACTGTGCCCTAGCGTCCTGTTGAGCTAGAGCGCTCTAGTGATGCGAGTCACAGCGAGGAGAAGATCAATGACGATTGGCGTCGCCGTGATTGGGGCGGGAATGGCCGGCCGGGCGCATGCCGCCGGCTACCGGATTGCGCCGACACTCTATGCGTCGACTTTGCCGCCGCTGCGGTTCGTGTCCGTCGCTGACGTGAGCCCGGAGTTCGGTACTCTCGCGGCTCAGCGCTTCGGCTACGAGCGGTCCGACACGTCGTGGCAGGCGATCGCGGCCAACCCCGAGATCCACGTCGTCAGTGTGGTGGTGGCCAACTCTCTGCACCGCGAGATCGTGGAAGGCCTGCTGGCGGCTGGAAAGCACGTGCTGTGCGAGAAGCCGCTCAGCGACACCCTGGATGATGCCCGCGCCATGGCCGAGGTGGCTCGTACGGCCGACACGATCGCTCGCATCGGGTTCACTTTCCGCCGGGCACCGGGTGTTGCCGCCTTGCGCGACCTGGTGACGTCGGGCACCCTGGGTCAGATCCTGCACATCGACGTCCGGTACTGGTGCGACTACGCCAGCGATCCCAGGGGACCGATCAGCTGGCGCTACAAGGGCGCCGCCGGTTCTGGCGCCCTCGCCGACATCGGCAGCCACGCCTCCTACCTCGCCGAGTTCTTGTGCGGTGACATCCAGGAGGTGAGCGGCGGCCGCTTTGCCACCGCCATCACGAAGCGGCCGGTGCCGCTGGGTGCCGTGATCGGGCACGGTCAGGTCGCGGTCAGCGAGGAGTACGAGGTCGTCGAGAACGACGACTACGCCAGCTTCAGCGCCCAGTTCGAGAACGGTGCCGGAGTCGTGCAGGTCTCTCGGGTAGCCGCCGGTCATCCGAACGGCCTCGCCCTCGAGATCTTCGGCGACCAGGGCGCCGCCAAGTGGGAGCAGGAGCGACCCGCCGAGTTCCAGCTCATGCTCAACGACGGACCGGCGGGGGCCCGCGGTTACCGGCGCGTGATCATCGGCCCGGACCACCCGTACGTCGCCGGCGGACTGCCGATGGACGCGCCGGGGGTCGGCTTGGGCCAGAACGACGGGTTCGCCTATCAGGCAAGGGCCTTCCTGGAAGAGGTCGTCGGTTTGACCGAGGCCGATTCGTTGCCGCGCTGCGCGTCCTTTGACGAAGGGGTACACAACATGGACATCCTGGCTGCCGTCGCGGACTCCGCCGCTCGAGCCGGGGCTTCGGTCAAGGTGGACAAGCAGATCGAGGTGACATCGTGAAGCTCGGCGTCTACAACGCAATCCTGCACGATCGGTCCTTGCCCGACGCCCTCGACGTGATCGCCGGCCTCGGTCTGACCGGCATCGAGCTCAACTCGGGCGGCTTCCTGCCCGCGGTGCACATCCCGACCTTCAACGACATCCTCACCTCCGACACGGCGCGCGACGACTACCTCGGCCTCTTCGAGGGCACCGGGGTGGAGATCGCCGGGCTCAACTGCAACGGCAATCCCCTCCACCCCGATCCGACCATCGGCTCGAAGCATGCCGAGGACATACGACGCAGCATCCGGTTGGCGAATCGCCTGGGCCAACACCGGGTCGTCACCATGTCGGGTCTGCCGGCCGGCGAGCCCGGCGGGCGGCGGCCCAACTGGATCGTCAACGCCTGGAACTCCGGGGCGCTCGACGTCTTGGACTACCAGTGGGAAGTCGCGGCCGACTTCTGGTCCAAGATCGACCGCGAGGCGGCCGATCTGGACGTCAAGATCGCCCTCGAGCTGCACCCGCAGAACCTGGTCTTCAACCCGGCGGGCATCCGCGAACTCGTCGAGCGAACGGGGGCGACCCACGTCGGGGTCGAGCTCGACGCCTCCCACCTGTTCTGGCAGTGGATGGATCCGGTGGCCGTCGTCCAAGATCTCGGTCCCCTCGTGTTCCACGCCGCCGCGAAAGACGTCCGGATCAATCCGGCCGCCGCCGTCTACGGCGTTCTGGACAACCGGTTCCGCCGGCTGGGTCCGGATGAGCCTCGGACGAACCTCGGCGGTGACGAGTGGGCAAACGAGTGGCCGAAGGAGGCGGCGTGGGATTTCGTGGCCCTCGGTCGCGGCCACGATGCCGTCTACTGGTCCACCTGGTTAGCGGCCCTGCACGCTGTCGACCCCGACATGTTGGTCAACATCGAACACGAGGACGTCAGCTTGGGACCCATCGAAGGTCTCGAGGTGGCCGCCAAGGTCTTGCTCGAGGCGGCTCAGCGCGCCGGAATCTCGGCGTCGGAACCGAGTTGATGCACGTGTTGTCTCATTTGTCTCTCATCTTGTCTCTCAATTCGTCTGATCCCACTGAACAACTGGTTTTATGAATCGTCCGGGCCAATCCCGCGACTTACCGAAAGGAATCACCGATGATCCCTCGCCGATCACGCGTAGGCGTCGCTCTGGCTGCCGCCGCGACCGCTGGAGTACTGACGCTCGCCGCGGCCTGTAGTGGTGGTGGTGCGCCGCCGGCCAGCAATCAGGACCAGGGTGGTGGCGGGGGCGACTCCGGCTACACCATCGCCATGATCACGCACGAGACTCCGGGCGACAGCTTCTGGGACAAGATCCGGGCGGGCGCGGAGCAGGCGGCCAAGGACACCGGGTCGAAGTTGCAGTACTCCAACGATCCGCAGGCCGACAAGCAGGCGCAGTCTGATCCAGACCGCGGTGGACTCCAAGGTGCAGGGCATCGCCACCACGTTGGTGACCCCGGACGCCTTGGCCGGGGCGGTGAAGTCGGCGACGGATGCGAAGATCCCGTTGGTCGGCTTCAACTCCGGCATCGATCAATACAAGGAGCTGGGTGCGTTGATGTACTTCGGCTCCGATGAGAACCTGGCCGGTCAGTCGGCTGGTGAGCGGCTCGCAGGGGCGGGGTCGAAGCACCCGTTGTGTGTCATCCAGGCCGCCGGTTCGGTGGCGCTGGAGGCCCGCTGCGCCGGGGTGAAGTCCAAAGTGCCGGGGACGGAGAACATCCAGGTCAACGGGGCCGACGACGCGGCGGTCGTGTCGAGCCTGCAGGCGAAGCTGTCCCAGGACAAGTCGATCGACTCGATCGTCACCCTCGGTGCGCCGATCGCGTTGGACGCGTTGAAAGCGATGGAGCAGTCGTCGAGCACCGCGAAGCTGGTGACCTTCGATCTGAACGCGGATGCGGCGAAGGCGATCAAGGACGGCAAGATCCAGTTCTCGATCGACCAGCAGCCCTATGTGCAGGGCTACATGGCCGTCACCTCGCTATATCTGAACGTCAAGAACGGTAATGACATCGGCGGCGGCCGGGCCGTGTTGACCGGTCCGTCGTTCGTCGACAGCAGCAACATCGACGTCATCCTCCCGTTCACCGAGAAGAACACCCGCTAGTCCACTGGACCATTGATCGGAGTGGAAGCATGACTCAGACTCAGACCCCCACCACGGGGGCACCGGCGGAGGCGTCGAACCGGGTGAAGCTTGGTTTGTCGAATCGGTTGTTGGCCCGCCCTGAGGTGGGTGCGGCGGTGGCCGCGATCGTGATTTTGATTTTCTTTTTGGTGGTGGCGCCGGCGTTTCGGACGCCGGAGTCGTTTTTCACCGTGTTGTATCAGGCGTCGACGATCGGGATTGTGGCGGTCGCGGTGGGCATGTTGATGATCGGCGGCGAGTTTGATCTGTCGGCCGGGGTGATCGTGACCACGGCGGGTTTGGTGAACGCCATGTTCTGTTACTACCTGGGGATCAATTTGATTGTCGGGGCGGTGGTGTCGTTGGTGTTCTGCCTGGCGATCGGGTTTGTCAACGGCTATCTGGTGATGCGCACCGGCATTCCCTCGTTTTTGATCACGTTGGGCACGTTCTTTGTGTTGCAGGGGGCGAACCTGGGGGTGACGAAGCTGATCACCGGGGCAGTGTCGACACCGAACATCAATCAGATGGACGGCTATGGGGTGATGTCGGCGATCTTCGCCGGCTCGTTCAAGATCGGGCCGGTGACGGTGTGGAACACCGTCATCTACTGGTTCTTGTTCGTCGCCTTGTCGAACTACATTTTGCAGCGGACGAAGCTGGGCAACTGGATTTATGCGGTGGGCGGGAATGCCGCGAGTGCCCGGGCGGTCGGGGTGCCGGTGACCCGGGTGAAGGTCGGCCTGTTCATGGGGGTGGCGTTCTTGGGCTGGTTCGTCGGCATGCACATCTTGTACCGGTTCAACACGTTGCAGGCCGGCAACGGGGTCGGCAACGAGTTCTTGTACATCATCGCCGCCGTCGTCGGCGGCACCTTGTTGACCGGCGGTTACGGGAATGCGATCGGGGTAGCGATCGGGGCGTTCATCTTCGGCATGACCAGCCTGTGCATCGTCTACGCCGGCTGGGACCCGAACTGGTTCAAGGCCTTCCTCGGCGTCATGCTGCTGCTCGCCGTCGTGGTCAACCTGTACATCAAGAAACTCTCCACCACCAGAAAGGTCGGGTAACGCCATGACGGACACGATCGCCGAGCACGCCGACACCAGCTTGCACAAGGGGGAGGCGTTGGTGGAGATGACCGACGTCGGCAAAACCTACGGGGCGATCCGGGCGTTGCGGGGCATCAACTTGACCGTGAACGCCGGCGAGGTGACCTGTGTGTTGGGCGACAACGGCGCCGGCAAATCCACCCTGATCAAAATCATTTCCGGGCTGCACCCGCACAACGAGGGCACCCTGAAGGTCGACGGTCAAGAGGTGCACTTCGGGTCCCCGCGGGAATCGTTGGCGCACGGCATCGCCACGGTCTACCAGGACCTGGCCGTGGTGTCGCTGATGGAGGTGTGGCGCAACTTTTTCCTCGGCTCCGAACTGGTCGCCTCCAAGGCCCCGCTGGCACCGTTGAAGATCAAGGCGATGAAACAGATCGCCGACGAGGAACTCCGCAAAATGGGCATCGTCGTCAAAGACATCGACCAGCCCATCGGCACCCTGTCCGGCGGCCAACGCCAATGCGTCGCGATCGCCCGCGCGGTCTACTTCGGCGCCCGCGTCCTCATCCTGGACGAGCCCACCGCCGCCCTCGGGGTGAAACAGTCCGGGGTCGTGCTCAAATACACCGCCGCCGCCCGCGACGCCGGCCTCGGCGTGGTCTTCATCACCCACAACCCGCACCACGCCTACCTGGTCGGCAACCACTTCATCATCCTGAAACTCGGCCAGGCCGTCCTCGACAAGAAACGCTCCGAAGTCGGCCTCGACGAACTCACCCGCCAAATGGCCGGCGGCGACGAACTCACCGAACTCTCCCACGAACTCCAAGGACGGTGATGGCTGAGCTCCGAGTTGCTCTTCTGGGGGTCGGCATGATGGGGGCCTTCCATGCGGAGGCCTTGTCGACCCGTGTTCGCGGGGCCTCCGTCGTGGTCGTCAGCGACTACGACGCGGTCCGGGCGCGCACGGTCGCGGATCGGGTCGGCGCTCGCGTCGAGACCGACCCGATCGCGGCCATCCGCGCCGACGACGTCGACGCGGTGTTGATCGCCAGTCCGGGTGCCGCGCACGAGGAACAGGTTCTTGCCTGCCTCGACCGCGGCATCCCAGCGCTGTGCGAGAAACCGTTGACCACCGACGTCGAGTCGGCTCGGGCCATCGTGGACAAGGAGCGCGCCCTGGGTCGGCCGCTCATCCAGATCGGTTTCATGCGGCGCTTCGACGCCGAGTACCAGGCGTTGGAGAAGATCATCCGGAACGGCGACCTCGGCCGTCCGCTGCTGCTGCACTGCACGCATCGCAACCCGAGCGTCCCGGACTTCTTCGACTCCGAGTACATGATCCGGGACGCGGTCGTGCACGAGGCCGATGTGGCCCGTTTCCTGCTGGCCGACGAGATCACCAGTGTCTCGGTGATCAAGGGTGCGGCCACCGCGGCCGCGCCCGTCGGCACCCACGACCCCATGATGGTGATCTTCGAGACCGAGTCGGGCTGCCTCGTGACCGACGAGATCTACGTCCGCACTGCGGTGGCCTATGAGGTCCGCACCGAAGTGGTCGGGGAGCGCGGCAGCGCAATAATCGGCCTGGACACCAACCTGGTCCAGAAGTCGACCGACGGTAGGTGGGGCGGCCGGCTCACGCCTGGCTTCGTCGAACGCTTCGGGTCGGCCTACGACACCGAGCTGCAACGTTGGGTTGACGCCGCGACCAAAGGCACCATCGACGGACCGGGAACCTGGGACGGTTACGCCGCGGTGGCTGTGTGCGAGGCCGGCGTCGAGGCGCTGCGCACGGGCCAGACGGTGGCCGTCCGACTCGGTACGACGACGGTCGACGACGTTGCAACTGGCGAGGCCGTCCCCGGTATCACCGAACCCGACCTCATCGGAGACCGACCGTGAAACTCGCCCTCGACCCCCAGATGTTCTTCGCCACCAACTCGGTGTACGAGCTCCCCGACATCGTGGCGAGCCTGGGCTACGACTGGATGGAGCTGTCGCCGAAAGCCGACTTCGTACCCTTCTTCCGGTACCCGCGCATCGACGACGCCGGCGTGCGGCGGCTCAAGAAGCTGGCCTCCGACGCCGGTGTCGGTCTCGCATCGGTGCTGCCCGTCCTGCGCTGGTCCGGCCCGGACGAGGAGCAGCGGCAGGCCGCCGTGCGGGCCTGGAAGCGGGTCATCCAGATCACCGTCGATCTCGGTGTGGAGATCATCAACACCGAGTTCAACGGACGACCAGAAGCACCCGAGACGGCCGAAGCCCAGTTCATGAAATCGATGGATGAGCTGTTGCCGATCTTCGAGCGCGAAGGACTGCAGCTGATCATCGAGCCGCATCCCGACGACTTCGTCGAGGACGGCATCGAGGCCGTGAATCTCATCCGCGGCCTGAACAAGGACTGGATCGGCTTCCTGTACTGCACGCCGCACGCCTTCCACCAGGGCCATTCAGCCGCTGATGTGATCGCCGCGGCCGGCGACAAGGTGCGCTACGTGCATCTGGCGGATGCGTGGGACCACCGCACCTCACACGGCCTCCGCTACATCACCAACCCCCCGGGCAACCCGGCCCGCGTGCATCAGCACATGGAGATGGGTCGCGGCGAGGTCGACTATGACGCGGTCTTCGCCGCGCTGGCGGCCGCCGGTTTCGACGGTGTGCTTTCCAGCTGTGTATTCGGCTGGGAGGAAGACGCCCGCGGCGTCAGCGAGCGTCAGCGCGACAAGGCGTTGGCCCTGATCGCGGAGCACTTCGGCTCCGATGCCGAGAAAAAAGTCAGATCCAGCAAGACCAAGGAGTCGAACTCATGACCGTGCTGGTCTGTCGCGCTCCGCGCTCGGCGGTCATGAGCTCCGCAGCATCTCGCTCGTTCGATCACGATGGTGGACGACGCGTCAGATCAGCTTGCTCCGCTCGTACGTGTCGCCCACCATCGCTCCTCACTCCCGAGAGGCTCCGCTCATGACCGTCGCCGTCGCCCACCAGGCGTCATCGTCGTCCAAGACCATTGCCCTGCAGGAGGCCGGCCGAGAGGCGCTCATGCGGGGCACCGACCTCGCGGTGCTGCACGTCGTCGAGAGCCTTGATCTGGACGTCGAGGACGCCTACCGCAACAGCCTCACCGACGAGATCAACTCTGCGCTGGCCAATGTCGCCGCGACCGAGGTCCCGTGGCAGCTCCATCTTGCCACCGCGCCGGACGACGTCCCCGAAACGATCTTGAGGCTGGCCGACACGGCCGGCGCGGGACTGTTGATCATCGGGGCTCGCCGCCGATCACCCGTTGGCAAGGCTCTGCTCGGAAGCGTCACCCAAACGCTGATCCTCGAGGCGGAGATTCCGGTGTTGGTCGTCAAGGCCAGCGCCAAGCGTTAGTCGGCGCGTCGGCCGGACAGGGCCACTGTCAGCTCCGGGACGGTCAGTTCTCGCTGCCACGCCCGGGCGCCGAGAGCCCCCAGCGCGGTGTCCACCGACTCCGCGCTGATTGGCTCCGGCGGCCGCCACGCGATCCGGCGCACATAGTCCGGAGTCAGCAGGTTCTCGACGGGGACGTTGACCCCGGTGGAGATCTCGGCGAGCGCCACCCGGACCCGGGCGAGCCGCGCGGCGGCGATCGGGTCCTTGGCCGCCCAGAGCCGGGCCTGCGGCGGCCCTTCGGTGGGCAGATGCAGAACCGGCAGATCGGCCTCTGGTCGGGCGGCGGCCCGGCCGAGGGCCGCGACCCAGTCGACCTCGAACTGGCGGGCCTGACGGCGAGAGAATCCGGGAATGCGCCGCAGGCTGGCCCGGTCGGGCACGCGCCCGTCGACGGCCGAAGCCGCCAGATCGCTGATCCCGGCATCGGGCAGGATGCGCCCCGGGGCACGATCCAGCCGGGCAGCGATGGCGTCTCGCGCGTGCCAGAGTTCCGCCACATACGCCAGACCGCGGCGAGTGCGAACCTTGTGGATGCCGGACGTGCGTCGCCACGGATCCCGGCGCGCTTCGACCGGCAGCCCTATCCCGGCCACCAGAGCGGCGAACTCCTGCTGCGCCCACTCGGCCTTGCCCGTGTCGATGAGCTCGTCGGCCAGTCGGTCGCGGAGCTCGATGAGCAGCTCCACGTCCAGGGCCGCATAGGTCAACCAGTCGTCGGGAAGGGGCCGCTTCGACCAGTCCGAGGCTGAGTGCTCCTTCAGCAACCGGACCGAGAGAAGTTCCTCGATCATGGTGCCCAGCGCGACCCGAGGGTAGCCGAGCAGGCGTGCAGCCAACTCGGTGTCGAACAGCCGCCGGGGCGTCAGCCCCACCTCGTTCAGGCAGGCCAGATCCTGGCTGGCGGCGTGGATGATCCATTCGGCGTCGGCTATCGATGTGCCGAGTGCGCTGAGGTCGGCCGGTTCGCCGAACTCGACGGGATCGATGAGGTGGGTCCCGGACCCGCGTCGACGGAGCTGGATGAGGTACGCCCGTTGGCTGTAGCGGAACCCGTGGGCTCGTTCCGCGTCCACGGCTACGGGTCCCTCGCCGTGCGCCAGACTCGCGATGCTGTGCCGCAGCTGAGTCGGGGTGGTGACCAGGTCGGGCAGCGCCTCGGCGGTCTTGATCAGCAGTTCCGCGGTGGTCGCATCGGCAGTGCTCGACGTGATGGTCGCGGTGGGTTCGGTCAACGTCTCCGGGGGTTTCGGCTCGGCGGATTACGCCGGGACGGCATCAACACCACCCCGGGCGGCAGCGGGGGCAACCCCGCCGTCGTACAGAGTAGTTCAGCCCAGGCCTGCAGGTGGGAGTTCAGCCCAACGCCGTCCTGCAGCACGGGGGTCCACGACGCCCGTACCTCGACCTCCGCTTCCGGGGCATCATCGGCCATGCCGCCGAACGACTCACTGGAGACCGAGGTCACCGTTCCGCTCGGTTCGACGTATTCGGCACCATGGTTGTCCAGGGCATCGATCAGCCACGACCACCCGACCCGGGCCAGCAGCGGGTCCGTCACCATCTCCGGATCCACGTCGGCCCGGGCGAAGGTCACACAACGGAAGGTGCCCCGCCACGCGGCGTTGCCGGCAGGGTCGTGCAGCAGGACCAGCCGGCCGCTGCCGACCTCCTCGCCGGCGACCACGACGTCAGCGGTGATCGCCGCGGCGAACGGCGCGATCCGCTGCGGGGCCGGCATCTCCTCCACTCGGAGTTCGGTCCGCCACGCCGCCGTCGTCAGATCCTGGACGGCGCGGCGAAACGACGCCGGGGCCGGTGCCAGGTCCGAATTGACTGCCACCCGATGAGCCTAGATCGCCGGGTATGGCCTGCTGGCTCGACGCGCCGAATCCGCCCGCGTGAAAGGATTGCGACCGTGCCGCGTGACTCAGCCCGCCTGATCGAGGCCCCGTCGACCACCAAGCCGACCACGTCGGTCTTCCTGGCGGCCTGTCGGCGGCGACATCTGGCGCACCGCGTCCCCGTTTGGTTCATGCGGCAGGCGGGCCGGTCGCTGCCGGAGTACCGGGCCATCCGGGCCGGCATCGGGATGCTCGACAGCTGCATGCGGCCCGATCTGGTCACCGAGATCACCCTGCAGCCCGTACGCCGCTACGGGGTGGACGCCGCCATCCTGTACTCCGACATCATGTTGCCGCTCAAGGCGATCGGAGTCGATCTCGACATCGTGCCCGGGACCGGGCCGGTGATCGCCCGGCCGGTCCGGACGGAGGCCGATCTCGACCAATTGCGGCCCGTCGTCGCCGAGGACGTGCCGTACGTCATCGAGGCGGTCCGGCTGTTGACCAGCGAACTGGGGGACACCCCGCTGATCGGCTTCGCCGGCGCCCCCTTCACCCTCGCCAGCTACCTGGTGGAGGGCGGCCCGAGTCGCGACTACGCCCGGACCAAAGCCCTGATGCTCGGTGCACCGGTGCTCTGGCAGCAGCTGTGCTCGCGCTTGGCCGAGATCTCCGCGAGCTTCCTGGAATTGCAGGTGCGGGCCGGAGCGGCGGCGGTTCAGCTGTTCGACTCGTGGGCGGGCAGCCTGCCGGCCGCGGACTATCGCGATCACGTACGGCCGTATTCGGCGGCGGTGCTGGACCAGATCGGCCGGCTCGGGGTGCCGCGGATCCACTTCGGGGTCGGTACCTCGGAGCTACTCGGCCTGATGGGCAGCGCCGGAGCCGACGTGGTGGGCGTCGACTGGCGACTACCCCTCGCCGAAGCCAACCGTCGGATGGGGGGCCGGTACGCGGTGCAGGGCAATCTCGATCCCGCGCTGCTCGGGGCTCCGTGGCCCGTCCTGGCCGAGCGGACCCGGGCCGTGCTGCGCTCCGGAGCCGATGCGCCCGGGCACGTCTTCAACCTGGGCCACGGGGTGCCACCCGACACCGATCCCGATGTGCTGGCGCGGATCGTGGACCTGGTGCAGGCGGAGGGCGCAGAGCTGCGCGCCCAGCGGGCGTGACCCAGGTCGCCGTGGTCGGCGGCGGAATTGCGGGTCTGGTCGCGGCGCATCGGCTGGCCGACGCCTGCGAGGTGACCGTCTGGGAGGGGTCTCCGCGCTGCGGCGGCAAGTTGGCAACCGTCGACCTCGACGGGGTCGACATCGATACCGGCGCCGAGTCGATGCTGGCCCGGCGACCGGAAGCGGTCGCTCTGGTCCGGGACATCGGGCTCGGAGCGGAGCTGGTGCATCCCGGGCCGGCTCAGCCGGCCGTCTTCGTCGGCGGCCGGTCGCACCGGCTGCCTCCGTCCGTGCAGGGCGTGCCCACGAACCTCGCGGCGTTGGCCGACCTGTTGACCGCCGACGGGTGGGCTCGCGCCCAGCAGGAACCCCACCTCGCTGCCCCACCATTGAACGGCGACGTCGCGATCGGAGAGTTCGTCGAGGAGCGATTCGGGGCGGAGGTGACCGATCGGCTGCTGGAGCCGCTGCTGGGCGGAGTGTACGCCGGCCGGTCACGAGATCTGTCGTTCGCCGCGGTCGCCCCCGAGTTGTACGACCGAGCCCGGATCGGAGGGGCTCTGTCCACCCACGCCGCCGGTCTTCACCGACCGGGCAGCGGACCGGTGTTCGCGGGTCTCGCCGGTGGTGTCGGTCGGCTGGCTTCGACGCTGGTCAGCGAGCTGGTGACGGCCGGGGTGGACATCCGCACCGGCGCGACGGTGCGCGAGCTGCGGCGAACCAGGACCGGGTTCGTCCTCCGTGGCCCGGACAGCGAGGAGCCGACCGCGGACGCGGTGGTCGTGGCCTGCCCCGCCGCCCCCGCAGGTCGGCTGCTGAGCGACATCGTTCCGGCCGCCCCAGGAGTATGCCGCCATCCCGTACGCGTCGACGGCGGTGGTCTCCCTGGCCGTCCGGGGGGCGCGGCTCGCCGGTTCGGGGCTGCTGGTGCCGCCCGGTGAGCTGCCGACGATCAAGGCGATGACCCACTCGTCGAAGAAGTGGGACTGGGTGGCCCGCCGGGTCGCCGATCGTTGGGGCGAGGACGTTGACCTGGTCCGGATCAGTGTCGGGCGGCGCGGCGAGGAGGCGCCGCTGCAGGTCGACGATCGGGCGCTCACGGACCGCACGGTGGCGGAGGCGCGAGCCCTGCCGGGCTGGTCGTCCGCCGAGGTGATCACCTCGACCGTGACCCGATGGGGTGGTGGGCTGCCGCAGTATCTGGTCGGACACCGGGCCCTGGTCGGTCGCTTCCGCGCCGACGTCGCTGCGGTGCCTGGGTTGGCGGTCTGTGGCGCTGCCCTGGACGGCGTCGGCATCGCAGCCTGCATCGCCTCTGCGGAGCGGGCCGCGGCCGAGGTGCTCGCCTATTTCGGATGACACACTGACCAGGTGAAAGCGCGCGACATCAACGACACGATCCGCTACACCATGTGGTCGGTGTTCCGGCAGACCAGACCCCTGGACGATCCGCCCGAAGAGGTGGAGGTGCGTACCCTGCAGACCATTCGGCGTTCGGCGGGCACCGGCGGCGACGCCGCCGAGAGTGATCTGGTCATCCGCGGCTGGTACGACGTCTCCGGGCTGCGGGCCGACGCCGACCTGATGGTCTGGTGGCACGCGCCGACGGCCGACGCACTGCAGGACGCGTATCACGGGCTGCGCCGCTCACCCCTGGGCCGGTTCGTGGAACCGGTCTGGTCGCAGCTGGGTCTGCACCGCCCGGCGGAGTTCAACAAGGGCCACGTGCCGGCGTTCATGGCGAACGAGGAGCCGCGCGCCCACCTGTGCGTGTACCCGTTCGTCCGCTCGTACGAGTGGTACCTGCTGCCCGAGGAGGATCGGCGGGAGATGCTGGTCGAACACGGGATGCTGGCCCGCCCGTATCCCGACGTCCGGGCGAACACGGTGTCCTCGTTCGCGCTCGGGGACTTCGAGTGGCTGCTGGCCTTCGAGGCCGACGAGCTGCACCGGATCGTGGACCTGATGCGCGCCCTTCGCGCCGCCGCTGCCCGTCGGCACACCCGCGAGGAGGTGCCCTTCTACACCGGGCGCCGGCGCGAACTCAAGGAGATCCTGCTGTCCTGGTAGTCGGTCAGGTCGCGGAGACCTGAACCGGCTTGTCAGCAGTCGCAACCGTTGAACTGTTGCCAGATCATGTCGAGCCGTTCAGTTTCTCAAGCGAGGCCGATCACGTTCCGCTGCTGACTACGCCGCGTCGTGGTCGCGCGGACGGGCAGTAAAGCTGATTGGCACAATGACGCCGACCGGAAGCCATCGGTTTCGTCTCACCGCCTGAGAGGTAGCTGCATGTCGAACACTGTCAACGTCGACAACTTCGCCCTTCGGCCGAGCTGATGGACATCGGTAGCCTTGACACCTTCGTCCGCGCGTCGGGCTTCACCGGTGTCGTTGTCGTCCGTCACGCCGGGGTCACAGTCTTCAACGAGGCGTACGGGTACGCCACTCCCCGCTGGCAGATCCCCAACACCGTCGACACTCGCTTCGACACGGCGTCGATCACGAAACTGTTCACCAGCGTGGCCGTCCTTCAACAGGTCGGTGCCGGTCGCCTCGACCTGGACGCCTCGATCCACCGCTACGTCGACCTGTCGGGGACGGCAATCTCCGGCGCAGTCACTCTCCGGCATCTGCTCACCCACACCAGCGGGATCGCCGACGACGCCGACGAAGACGCCGGTGAGGTCTACGCCGACCTGTTCGTGGACACACCGTGCTACGCAATCATGGAGACAGCTGACTTCCTGCCCCAGTTCGCCCACAAGCCGGCGCTGGCCGAGCCCGGGCTCCAAGCCCGGTATTGCAACGTGAGTTATGTGCTGGCCGGGCTGGCGCTCGAACGGATCGTCGGGGAATCCTACCGGTCCTACGTCACCAGAGAGATCTTCGATCGGGCTGGCATGACCGGAGCCGGCTTCTTCGACCGTCGAGATCCCGTGCCGCGCGTGGCCGAGGGCTGGGACCTGATCGACGGGACGTGGCGCTCGAACATCTTCAGTTATCCGCCGATCGGTTCGCCGGACGGCGGGGCCCACGCCTCAGCCGAGGATCTGTTGATCTTCCTCGACGCCGTACGGGCCGGCCAGCTGCTGACGCCCGAGTTGACGGAGGACTTCCTGGCTCCGCAGGTCGCTCGGGACGCGCAGGTCCGTTTTGGCTTCGGTCTGGAGTTCCGCCGATCGACGCTTTACAAAGAGGGCAGCAACGCCGGGGTCAGTGCCCTGCTCACCCGGTACGGCAACGCGGACGTCGACGCCGTCGTGCTGTCCAACACCGACGGCGCCGCGTGGCCGGTGATGGCGGAACTGAACCGACGCTACGAGTCCTGATCACAGTCGACCGATGCCGGACGCAGCTAGGTGGTCAGTGTGTCAGCACCGGCGCCGGCTCGCTCGTCGGAGTCTTTCCTGCGACTCAGAACCCGGCTCACATTCCTGGGAATATTCTTCCTGGTGATGTGCGTTGGGAGGGGTCATGGAGTTCTTCGATGCCTTGGTGCGGTACGAGGTTGCGCTGTGGTCCGCCGTCGACCACGAGCTGGGCCGACAGGATCAGATCAATTTGGGTCAGCTCTACGCGCTTCGAGTCCTCGAGCGGCATGACGGTCGGGCGCGGGTTCAGGATCTGAGCAACGACATCGGGATCACGGTCGGGGCGGCGAGCAAGCTGGTCGACCGGCTCGAGCGGGACGGGCTCGCAGCGAGGAGCCCAAATCCGGCCAATCGGCGGTCGTCGTTAATTGCGTTGACGGTGGCTGGTGAGCAGGCGCTGACGTCGGGCTTGGCGGTGTGCGGCGCTGCGATAGCCCAGGCGGTCGGGCAGGAGGATGTCGGTGTCGTGACCGATGTGTTGCAGCGGTTACATGCTCGGCTGGCCGGGTTGGGTCTCGGGGTGGCGGCGTGAGAGCTCGTGCCTGGTCGACGTCCGGGTCAGGTGGGTCGAAGACCGCCGCGGCGGTGTCGCTGTCGTTGGTGTTGACGTTGGCGTTGCAGAGCGCGGTGCCGCCGTTCGCGACGGACATGTACACCCCGGCGTTCCCGCGGGTCACCGCCGATCTGGCCACCTCGGCGTCACTGGTCGGTTTGACGTTGACCACCTTCTTCCTCGGCATGGCGATGGGGCAGCTGCTGGGCGGGCCGTTGTCGGACCAGCGTGGCCGGCGGCTACCGCTGATCGCCGGCGGGTTGATCTGTACCCTTGGCGCGGTCGGGTGTGCGTTGGCGCCGTCGATCGAGTGGTTGATCGTGTTCCGGGTCGTACAGGGCTTCGGCGGCGGTGTCGCCGCCGTGGTCGCCCGGGCCGTGATCGTGGACGTCGCCCGCGGCGACGTACTAGCCCGGGTGATCATGATGACCCTGGGCGGGCTGGCACCGATTGTCGCCCCGGTAGTTGGCGGCGCCGTCCTCACCCTTGGCGGATGCGTCAGTTCGCCTCCGGGCTGGGCCAGGTCGTCAAGATCCGGCTGTTCGCCGGCTACACCCTGACCGCGGCGCTGTCGGGTTTCACGATGATGGCCTACATTGCGAACTCCTCGTACGTGTTGCAGGAGCAGAACGGTCTGCAGCCGATGCCGTTCGCGTTGTTCTACGCCGCCACCGCGTTGTCACAGGTGCTGCTGTCGGTCCTGAACGCCAAGATCGTCGGCCGGTTCCGGCCGCGGACCCTGATCGGTTTCGGCCTCACCCTGGCGAGCGTGGCGGTCGCGACCCTGGCGGTCGGGGTGTTCGCCTTGGGCACACCGTTGGTGTCGACCTGTGCCGGTTTCTTGGTGTTGATGGCGGTCCAGGCGTTCATCTTCGGCAATGCCAGCGCCCTGGCCGCCGGTGAGGCGCCGCAGATCGCCGGAGCCGCTTCGGCCGTCCTGGGAGTCGTCCAGGCGGTCGCGATGGCGGTGTCCGCACCGTTGGCCAGTTCCGGTGGCGCCGAAACGGCGGCCCCGATGATCTGGGTGATGCTGGTCGGCGTCGCCGGCTCCCTGGTCGCCTTCTTGGTTATAGCCCGGCCGTCGGCTCGCCCGGTTGCGCCTGCACCGGACTCTCGCGCGCCGGTTGTGCCGCAGTACCTGGTGGTCGCGAACCAGACCCTCGGCGGGCCGGATCTGCTGGACGCGATCGGGGACCGGATGGACCGCGGGCCGGCCTCCTTCTCGATCCTCGTCCCGGCCACACCCCGTACCCACCTGATCAACGACTTCAACGGGCTCAGCTGCGCATTCCCCTTCGACACCGACACACTCCCCGGCGCGGCCGACTCGCCGACCGACGAACACGCGGCCAATCAGTCTGGTGTCGATGGGTCTGGTGTCGATGGGTCTGGTGTCGATGGGTCTGGTGTCGATGAGGCCCATCTGCGGCTTGACATGGAGCTGCAGCGACTCCGCTCGGCCGGTGCCACCGCTGAGGGTTCCGTCGGCGACCCCGACCCGCTGAAAGCCATCGACGCCGCAGCAACGCCACCGCCTTCCTCGACGTGGTTTCGGCCACGCCCACCCCAAGGGCCGGCTGCCGTTCGACCTACCCCCGTCCACGCCGGCCGTCGAGGACAGCCGCTCCGACGTGCCGTTCGACACCGCCAACCCCCTGTTCCGCTTCGGCGACGGCCTCACCTACCGCCGCTGACCCTCGACATCCACATGACGACCAGAAGGGAGCCCAGCCGATGCGGGCCGTCTACTACGACCGGCAGGGACCACCAGACGAAGTGCTGCAGGTCGGAGAGCTGCCCGATCCCGAACCCGGACCGGCTGAGCTCCGGGTACGACTGAGCTATTCCGGGATCAGTCCCGGCGACACCAAGAAGCGCGCCGGCTACTTCGGCTCAGCCATGCCCTACCCGCGGGTCATCCCTCACAGCGACGGCTCCGGGATCATCGACAAAGTCGGCGACGGCGTGGACCCGGACCGGGTCGGTCAACGCGTCTGGGTCTACAACGCCCAGTCCTACCGCCCCTTCGGCACCGCCGCGGACTACACCGTCGTACCCGACGCCACCGCCGTGGTGCTGCCCGATGCCGTCGATGACCTTCTCGGCGCCTGCCTCGGCATTCCCGGGATCACCGCGCACCGCGCCGTGTTCGCCGACGGTCCCGTCCGCGGCCGCACTGTGCTCGTGCACGGTGCCCTCGGTGCAGTCGGCTCGCTCGCCGCCCAGCTCGCCGCCTGGGGCGGTGCCTCCATCATCACTACCGTCCGTCGCCGGACCGATCTCGCCGAACTGACCGGCCGGGCCGCCGAGCGTGCCGTCGCGCTGGACGATCCCGACGCCGTGCACGCGATCCGGCAGCACGCACCGGCCGGCGTGGACCGGATCATCGAGGTCGCCTTCTCCGACAACATCACCCTCGACGCCACCGTCGCCGCCAACGGCGCTGTGATCGCCGCCTACGCCACCCGGGACCCCCATCCCCGGATCGACTTCTGGCCGATGCTGTTCGACAACATCACCATCCGACTCCTCGGCAGCGACGACTTCCCAACCAACGCCAAGACCGTCGCCGCCCAAGACCTCACCGACGCTGCACGCGACGGACACCTCACCATTCCCATCGCCGAACCCCTTCCGCTCGACGCAGCAGCGGTGGCGCACAACCAGGTCGACACCAACAACCGCCAACGTGTCCTGCTCGAATTGAACAACTGACCACTGGCGGCATCCCTCGAAGCATTTCGTAGGACGTGCCATGGCGGCCCACCGCTCTCGCGCGACCGAGACCCAATGGCTCCGGGATGCCGGTTTCGGCCGACTACCTTGCCGAGCCTTCCCGCCCGGAGCATGATGATCGGATCGGCCGCCTGGCCGAGACGTCTCAAGGGGGGCCGATGTTTCTGCAGGTCATTCAGGGGAAGGTCGGCGATCTGTCCGGCCTAAAGGAGAGCCTCGACCGCTGGGTCGCGGACCTGGGTCCGGGTGCCGACGGCTGGCTCGGCACGACGTGGGGGGTGTTCGGCGACAAATCGGTCATCGCCCTGGTTCGGTTCGAGTCCGCTGACGCGGCCAAGCGGAACAGTGATCGTCCCGAGCAGGGCCAGTGGTGGTCCAGCGCGGCCGCCTCCTTCGATGGGGAAGCCACCTTCGCCGACTACGACGACGTCGTCGTGCTGGGACCGGGCGGCTCCGACGATGCCGGCTTCGTCCAGGTCATGCAGGGGCGGGTGAAGGACGTCCAGCGCGAGCGGGCGATGACGGCCGAGTTCGCCTCGGCGCCGATGGACGACTTCCGCCCCGACATCATCGGCGGAGTGGCGGCCTTCGGGGAGGACGGGACGTTCGTCCAGGCGATGTATTTCACCTCCGAGGCGGAAGCCCGGGAGGGCGAGCAGAAGCCGATGCCGGCGGAGATGCGGGAGATGATGGAGCAGAGCCAGGCGAACACCGTGGAGATCAACTTCATCGACCTGAAGGAGCCGGCCTTCGCCTCGCCGGCCTGACGATCACGGCCACACCCGCCAGATGCTCCTGGCGACTGATTGCGCATGCCGGACGCGGCTGGTCGTTTGAACCGTTCGAGCAATGACCAGACCGTCACAAGTCGACCCGGACAAGATCAGAACGAGCCTCCGCCGCACCAGCAAGATCACTACGGGCCAGAAGGTGGCTCATTCAATCGACGCCGGGCATGTCCGTGCTCTACGGTTCCGCCGTCGGGCGGTCAGTCAGTGGCGACCGCCGGTGGTTGTGGACGATTTCGATACAGCCAACCGCCAGTCCACGCCGGCGAAGGGGTAGTCGCCAAGCCTGCTGCAGAGGCTGATGACGAGTTTCCCGCGGACGTGGCCGCCCTCACTTAACGTGTGAGCTTCGACGATGCGCTCCATAGGAAATGTCTCGGTGATGGTCACGGTCAGCTGGCCCTTGGCGGCCAGGTCGGCAATCTCCGCCAAGGCGGCGGCCGGATCACCACTCGAACAGCGCGGAGACGCGGATCGCCGAAATGGGCTGAGCGGTCGTAACGAAGTCCTCGTCGTCGATGGTGAACGCTGCCTCGAAGACGGGCCGCGTTCCAAGGCGCCCAGGGGGTGACGCCGTGGCTCTGCAGAGGGGCCAACCAGGGCCAGGTGGTTGACGATTGCTACTTGAAGGAGCAGCACCGTCGCCCGCCACGGCTCCAGCAGGAGTTCGAGCGCGCCGGACCTGCCCTGACACATCATCACCTGAGAGCACATCGGGCCGTGTGCGACACCCCTTATCGATGGCTGTGCGCACGGAAGATGGCAGCCATGTCGGCGTCACCATGTCCGTCTGCGACCACCTTCCTGAGCTGGTCCCGGACTGCCGTGGTAACGACCATCTCGACGCCGGCTGTGCGCGCGGCGTCCAGTACCAGGTCGGCGTCTTTCAACGCTCCGGCGAGCCGGAACGACGGCCGGAAGTCTCGCGTGATCATCACCCTCCCCTTGCTCTGAGCGTAGAGGGAGTCGGTCGGCGTACCCGCAATGGCGTCGAGGAAGAGCTCGGGATCGATTCCGGTGCGTTCCGCCAGTTGCACCGACTCGGCGATCCCCTCGATCTGTGCGAGGACCCACGCGTTGACCACCAGTTTGAGCTTGCTGGCGCCGAGTTTTCGGTCTACCCAAATCGTGCGTGCACCGACCGCGTCGAACACCACGTCCGCTCGGGGACGGCAGGCTGGGTCGCCGCTCGCAAGCACCACGAGCGTGCCCTGCTCGGCCGGCCCTTTCGTGCCGAGAACGGGACTGTCGATGAAGTCGACCCCGTGCATTTCCGCAAGAGACGCCAATGCCTGTGAGCCTTCGAGTCCCACCGTGCTCGCCTGCAACCACAGTGCCCCGGCCGGGAGTGCCGGCACTGCCTCGCGCGCGGCCAAGCTCACGGATTCGAAGTCCCACAAGGTCGTCAGCAGATGCGAGGCGCCTGCTGCCGCTTCCGCCGCGGTCTGGCACACCGTTGCTCCGTCTCCGGCCAGGGGGGCTGCCCGTTTGGCATGTCGATTCCAGACCCTGACGGCGTGCCCGGCGGCCAGCAGGTTCCGGGCCATCGCCGCGCCCATTGTCCCGGTACCAAGCACAGCGACAGTCGCGCCTGAGGCGGAGGGGGCGGTGTTGCGGATGTCGATCGACATGTCGGCTCCTGTTCCAGTCATCGGTGACGCGCTTCACGAGCGCCTCACTGCAGTGGGCCGCCGAAGGGAACCGCTGGATGACCGCCGCGGGCGGAAGTCGGTGACCCGATCGCCGAACAGGTCGCGGGCCGTCGCCAAGGCCAATGAGCCTCATTATCGGGCCCTCCACCCGTCGGTGCTACTGCGCAGGGCGGTGGTTGAGCGCACCATCTGCCACGGGGCCGACAAGCACCTGGTGCCCGCTGAACGGTCCGCTTCCGGCGACGCCGTCCTCGCATCACCGACGACTCAACGGCAGCGCTCTGGGGTCCATTCGGCGGCTGATCCGTCGGGTTTCGGTGATGCAAGACGCCGGACGTGATGCTGTTCGACTTCTCCGAGAGCGAATGGCACTTCGGTCTCGGCGGCGCCGTCGCCATGGCGAATGCCTTACCTGGAGACGCTGCTGCTCCTGTATCACTGGGGTTCCGTCGACGCCCCCGACTTTCCACCGTTCGCCGCCGCCCCCGCCTCGCTGCCCGATCGGGTCGTCAACTCGAGCCGAATAATCGTGCTGGCCCGGGCGAGCCGTGCACGCTTCATTCGCTGCCCAACTGAACGACCGCATTCGTCACTGGCGTGACCGGCAGGGGACCGGAACGGCCATGAACCGCCGAGGAGCTAAGGCCACCGGCTGCGTCAGCGGGCGGGAGAGCGCCGACTCGGACGGCAGCGGGCCGGGGTACGCGCCGGCAGACGCCGCGGCTGGGCACACCGTCGAGATCCACCGGAACCGCTACCTGCCGCGGGAGCCCGCGGAGCGAAGGGCGCCCAGCGGACTCTCGGTCGTGCCCTGCGGGCGAGAGCCAGCTGATGACGCGCATCAGCTGGCTCGGGATGGATGTGAGGGTTCTGTGCGTTCGGCCTCGCGACCGGCTCGCCGGAGCGGTGTCGGCCCTAATCAGAGACGGTTTCTGGCTCCAACTTCAGCGAAACGGAGTTGATGCAGTAGCGCAGGTCGGTCGGGGTGTCGTAGCCCTCTCCGGAGAAGAGATGTCCGAGATGGGAGTCGCAGGTCCCGCAGCGCACCTCGACCCGCTTCATGAACATCGAGTTGTCCTCGATGTAGCGCACCCGGTCCTCGGCCAGCGGCGCGAAGAACGACGGCCAGCCACAATGGGACTCGAACTTCTGGTCGCTGCGGAACAACTCGGCACCGCAGGCCTTGCAGCGGTAGACACCCGCGGTCTTGGTGTCGGTGTACTCCCCGGTGAACGGACGCTCGGTGCCGGCCTCGCGCAGCACGTGATACTCCTGGCGGGACAGCTGCTTGCGCCACTCCGCCTCCGATTTCACCACCTTGCCGACCTGGGCGGCCGGGCTCTGCTGCTCAGTCATGTCTGCTTCGGTCATGATGCTCCTCGTCGGTTCCGCCTAGTAGTTTGAGCTTATGCCCGTGCCCGCAGTGGAACTCGAGGTCGGACAGCGGACGGTACGGGTGACCAGCCCGGACAAGCTGTACTTTCCGGAGGTCGGGTTGACCAAGCTCGACGTGGTCAATTACTTCGTCACGGTGGGCGACGGGATCTTCGCCGCGCTGCAGGATCGACCGACGACCATGGAGCGGTGGCCGGGTGGCTACCGGGACGGCGTCAAGCTGTCGACTCGATCCGATTCCCACGGCGACGCGTTCTACCAGAAGCGGGCCCCGTCCCGGGGGATGCCGGAGTGGGTGCAGACCGCCACCATCGCCTTCCCGTCCGGCCGGACCGCGGACGAGGTCTGTCCCGCGGATCTGGCCACCATCGTGTGGATGGGCAATCTCGGCACGCTCCGCTTTCATCCTTGGCCGGTCAAGAAGGCCGACCCGGACCAGGTCGACCAGTTGCGGATCGATCTCGATCCCCAACCCGGCACCGATTTCGGCGACGCCGTACGGGCGGCCCACGAGCTTCGCGGGGTCCTCGAGGACGCCGACCTGACGGGGTACGCGAAGACCAGCGGTGGTCGGGGCGTGCATGTGTTCATACCGATCCGGCCCGACTACGGGTTCGTCGAAGCCCGGCACGCCGTCATCGCGGTGGGTCGCGAGCTGTCCCGCCGGATGCCGGACCAGGTGACGATCAACTGGTGGAAGGAGGAGCGGGGGGAGCGGATCTTCATCGACTTCAACCAGATGGCCCGTGACCGAACCATCGCCTCTGCCTACTCGATCCGCCCGACACCCGACGCCCGGGTGTCGGCGCCACTCGGCTGGGACGAACTCGACGACGCCCGGCCCGAGGACTTGACCATCACGACCATGCGGACCCGGTTCCCCGAGCGCGGAGACGCCTGGTCGTCGTTCTACGACAGCGATCCGGCCAGTCTCGACACCGCGTTGGAGTGGTACGCCAAGGACGAACGCGATCTCGGGACCGGATCGTACGGAGGGGCCGAGATGCCGTATCCCCCCGACTATCCGAAGATGCCCGGCGAGCCGGCCCGAGTGCAACCGAGCAGAATGCGCCCAGAAACAAGGGAATCTGAGGGACTTGCTTAGGTGTGGCGAGTAGCACAGCGCTAACTCTCCCGATAACCTAACCGTGTGACGCCCCAGCTGCAATACCTCCAGCGGTCGTTTCTGCGCCATCTTCGCGCCGAGGGGCGCAGCGCCGGCACCCTTCGCCTGTACGGGCAGTCGGTCACGTTCTTCTCGCGCTGGCTGGAATCTGAGGGGCGCACCGCCACCCTGGACGAGCTGAATCGACCCGCGATCCGCGAGTGGCTCGCCGTACTCAGTGATGACCACGAGCCCGGGACTGTGAAGACGAGGTACCGCGGGCTGTTTCGATTCTGCGGCTGGTTGGTGGACGAGGACGAGCTCGAAGAGAACCCGATGCGCACGCTCAGCCCCCCGGCGCTCAAGATCAAGCCGGTCCCCGTGATCACTGACGACGACCTGGCGCAGCTACTCAAGGTCTGCAGTGGCAAGACGTTCGACGACCGACGTGACGAAGCCATGATCAGGCTGCTCCTCGATTGCGGGATTCGCGTGAGCGAACTTTGCGGGCTGAGCGTCGACGGAATCGACCTCGATCAGGGCATGGCTCTGGTGAAGGGCAAGGGGTCGAAGGTCCGGCCCGTCTACCTCGGCGCACGGACCGTGCGGGCGGTCGATCGGTATCTGCGCATGCGGTCCCAGCACCGCTGGGCGCACCTCGATGCCCTGTTTCTCACGCAGCGGGGACCACTCTCCACCGATGGGGCCCGAGAGCGAATCAAGATGAGAGGCGATCAAGCCGGCATAGCTGATCTTCACCCTCACCGGTTCAGGCACACCTTCGCTCACGACTTCCTGATGGCCGGCGGACAGGAACGAGACCTCAAACGCCTCGCTGGCTGGTCGTCCGACGTCATGCTGGAGCGCTACGGCGCGAGCGCCGCAGATGCGCGAGCAAAGGCTGCTGCCCAGCGACTGAAGCGCGGCGACCGGGTATGACAACGGAACCAGTGGCGGCCCGGCGTGGTGGCCGGGGCAGTTGTGGCAACCGGCGCCTCGCAATGGGCGGCACGGAGGGCGGCCTCATGGCGATGGCGGGCTGGACCCGGCCCGACATGCTGCTGAGGTACACGAAGGCTCAGGCGTCCGCCAGGGCAGCGCAGGAAGCCCTCCGGCTGAACCTGGGGGAACTGTGACGATCGACCCACTGGCGGTGCAGTCCGAGAAAGCTGCTCGGGCTGCGGTCTACGCGGCGTTGAAAAGGACGAACCGTCTCCAGAAACAACGGGTGATCGCGTACTGGTGCGAGCAGCGGCATGACTTGCTACTGGACGTGGTCAGCATTCCAAGCGTGGTCATCGGCCATCTACCACGCTACAAATTGGCGGGGGATCGCAATGACGCCGCCAGTAACCACGAAGGCCGGCAGGCGAACACGGTCGATGGTGACCGCCGCTGGAAGGCGCAGACGTTCGACATGGGATCGGCGCTCAACCTCACGCTGAACTGCGACCATGTCCACGGCGTCGTCCTCGAACTCGACGATGTCCAGGCCGACCTGGACGCCGGCTGGCGGGAGATGGTCGTGTCGCCTGCTGGGAAGCGCTATGCAAGGTAAGATTAAGGACAAAGCCCGTCATGTGATGACAGCTCCGGAGATGGCAGCCCGGCGAGACCCGAGGGGGTCTGGCCGTTATGCCCGCTACACGTTCCGAGTTAGTTCTCCGAGCTCAGATTGCCGCTCACGAATCCTGGGCGAATACAGAAGATCGCACCGCACGCACCGCACCCGCCAGGGCAGCGCTCGATGCGACGTTCCTCGCCGAAGCTGGCGGTGATCCGGTCCGAGCCGGACACCTGCGCAAGGCCCATTTTCAGCGTCTTGCGCTGAAGTCCGCCAAGTCCCGCCGACTCGCCAAAGAGCTGTTGACGGCGGCCATCGAGGCCGAATCTGAGCTGAACGCGGGCGGGGTGTCCCGGTGAAGCGGCGTCCAGGGAGGCTGCGCTGCCAGGCTTGCGGCCGGGCGGCGATTCGAAGGTTCGGCGACGTGGTACACGCCGACGGCACCGACTGCATGATCGCCTGCCCTTTCTGCGGATCGGAAGGCCTCTACCAAGCGGGCTCCGACCTCGTTCACCATTCATGGGATAACGACGGAACGTGGTATCCGTGCCGCCTCGGCCCGAAGGTGGGCGGTCCACCTCGAAAAGTCGAGGGCCAGCCCATCGGACTGGCCCCCACGACAGCGGCTAAGCGGTCACTCGAAATCCTACAGGCCGCAGGTGATTTGGGACGGGCCGAAGCGGCCTACGTTTCAGCAGGTCAAGTCCCGGCCCAAGTAGCTGATCAGCTCCGTGAAATCCGGGCAATCCGTCACTTCTGGCAGGGATTGATCGCGGCTGGTGGTCTGCGGTGAGCGATCTAACGCAGGACCACACGGCTGACGCCAAAGCTCTGCTGGCGTACGCGCAGGAGTTCATTGACCACGGGATTCCCGTGGTGGTCTGCTCGCCTGCTGACGGTGACAAGCGCGAATTACGGCACCCAAGCGGCTGGTCGCAGATCCAGGCTGCGGAGTGCGATTTGTCGGGATTCCGCCCTGGTATCGACACGCTGGCGATGGTTGGAGGTCATGGCCTCGACGTGGTGGACGTGGACACCAAGGACGGCGGCTCAATCGACAACCTGCCCCCGTTCCGGCATTTCGGTGAGCATCGGACGCCCTCGGGTGGGGGTCACTACTTCGTGCGGTCGACCGGTTTCGGGAAGGTGAGCCCGTTCAAGACCTCAGCGGGTCACGTCGGGGACTACGTCGGGGGGACGCGCGCGGGAGGCTCCCGGTTGCTGGCTTTTCTTCCGGGGTCCACACGCCCCAAGTACCCCGGCAAGACCTATTCCGTGGTCGAGCCGATCCGTTGGGACGAATGGGAGGAGTTCACCGACCCCGACGACGACCTGATCGGGGCCCTGGTGTCGGTCGGCGCCAGCCGTGATGGTCTCCCAGGACACCCGGCCGCCACCCGGCAGGCTGTCTCGGAGTTCCTGGCCGAGCACTCGACTGAGCCAGAGCAGCGGTGCAACTACGGCACCCAGGCGTTAGCCGGAATGCTTGATAACTCCTACGAGACCGAGGCGGGCGACGCGGTCAAGGGTCGGCACGCCTGGGCCGTCAGGTCTGCTCTGCGGGCCGTGGAGCTGGTCAGGGGTGGTTGCCTTTGGTCCGGCGATCTGGACGCGTTGGAGGCTCGCCTGGCCGTCCTTAAGCCTGAGGAGGACTGGCACGAGGCTTTGGCCTACGCGATCACCAACTCGGACGGCATGACCGCATGCGCGCTACACTGCCCAACCGATCCCCGGACTGGCCTGAACTCCGGGTCTGCGGTGAAACAGGAACCGGGGACCGATAAGCACGCAGCGGACCTGGCAGCGGAAGTGCAACGGCTTCGCATCCGAGACGAGGCGAAGCGGGAATACGCTGCCGAGCTGGCTGCGGAGCACGCCGAGGACTTCGACGCACTGTTCCTCGATCGTGCGCAGTTGTCCGAGATGAGGGCTCCGTCCATGCTTATCGAGGGTGTGATGCCGTCGGCCAGTAACGCCATCCTCAGCGGTCGCGATTCGACGTACAAGACGTTCGTTGCAATCGACATGGCGTTGCACATCGCCACCGGGCGCCAGTGGCAAGGGCACGAAGTGGAGCAAGGGAAGGTGCTCTACATCGCCGGAGAGGGCGCCTACGGCATCGGGAAGCGGATCAACGCCTGGGAGGAGCACCACGGCGTCCAGGTGAACCCTGCCGGGTTCGTTGTGCGCAAGGCCGCTCTGAACCTCCACACGCCGGGGGCTGCGGCTGATCATCTGCTGCGGTACATCGAGGCCGGCGGCTACCGTTTCGTGGTCATCGACACGATGCGCCGGGTCTCGGGTGGAGCCGACGGGAACAGTTCCGAGATGGGTGCCGTGATCGACAGCATCGACCGAATCAAGCTTGCCACCAAGGAAGGGTCAACGTTGACGTTGGCTCACACCGACAAGGGCGACAACGACACTCGCGGGTGGTCCGGAATCGAGGACGACATCGAATGCGTGTGGCATTCGGAGAGGAAGCCACCGGCGACTCAGTTGACCCTTAAGAACACGAAGATGAAGGACGCTGAGGAACACGAGCCGGTAACGCTGGACGCCATCAAGGTCGCCGGGTCCCTGGCACTCGGGCCAGCCGCTCAGATCGACAACGGGGATAGCCACGAGTGGCAGGTGCTCAACTGGATCGCCAGCGAAACCGACGCCACCGAGGTCACGGCCGCGATGGTCATCAAGGGAACCGGCCTCCCTAAGCCGACGGTCTACCGGTGGCTCAAGAAGCTGGTTGAGAGAGGGCAGCTCGACAACGTAGGCACTGCCAAACGGCCGATATATCAGCATCGGCGTGCTGGCTCGTGAACCCGCCCACCACAAGGCCAGCCCTGTGGCTAAACCTGTGGATGTCTCGCCGAAAGTCTCACTTCACTGAGACGTTTAGTGAGACGTTGGTGAGACGTTTGGGCCGATTTGAGCGTGAAGAGTGAGACAAACAGGTGAGACTTTCGCTCAAACGTCTCACTGCCCCCCCTTCTTAGAAGGGGCAGTGAGATGAGACTTTCTACTGAGACGTTCCGGGGGCCAGTTGGCGAGGTCACTCGACGTCGGTCTCTCCAATCAGCGCACACCGGTGGCTGTGGGAAAATGCTCACCGCTCCCGGCCTTGCAACCGACATCCGGCCTCGTGCGCGCATGAGGGAAGCGTCACTACGGGTCGCTACTGGCTGGCTGGACCGGCGGCTTCGAGCCCCGATTTGGTTGGGCGCTCAGGTTTGATTCCTGCCCATCCGGCGACGTTTGCCCTTGTCAGGACGAGAAATCGGCGCACCGGGCCGTTTCGTGCGCCAGACGTGCAACATCGGCGTGCCCGGGGGTCTACCCCCGGCAAGCGACGCACGCCCCCGGGGGAGCACCCCCGAACACTGGAAGCCCGGCAACCGGCGTTGCCGCGCTTGCACACACAGATCAGGACGCCGAGCTGAGGCGGCAGCCGTGAACTCGCGAGTGCAGGGTTCACGAGCACTCCTTGCCCCGCAAAAGCACCCCAGGGGTGCGGCCCGAGATCTCTTCTTCT
>CAVVTA010000003.1:0-23744 GCA_963751045.1 uncultured Actinomycetota bacterium | reverse complement strand
CTTGAGGGCGCTGAGGATCGCGGCCCAGGGCAACTCGCGTGGGCCAGCCGTGCGGGGCTCGGCGAGGGGCCAGACGTGTTCGCCGTAGATCAGTTCGACGCCGACTGAGCGGAGTCGGTCGAGGTGGTCGTTCCAGGCCGGCTGCCGGGCGTGAGCGGCGTTGACGCGCGGGAAGATGATCATGGGCACGGTGGCGACGCACTCGCAGAGGACGGTCAGGGCCTGGTTGTCGGCGATGCCCAGGGCGAGTTTGGCGACGCTGTTCGCGGTCATCGGTGCTCCGACGAGAACGTCACTCTTGGGGTGCGGCTTCGGCTCGCTCGGCAGTCGCGGCGTCGATCGCACAGGAAGCCCGGTGAGGGTCTCCAGCTGCTCCACCTCGCCCAGGTGGTCGAGCCAGGTGGCGGCGGTCGGGGTCAACGTGATGGCGACCTGGTGGCCATCATCGACAAGCGGCTGCACGAGGCCGGTGCGGAGGGTCTCCACTCCCCCGGCGCTGGCCGCGATAACGCCGATGCTGCTCACTGGATCGCCCGGCAGCGCTCGGCCAGGCCGAGCAGCGGTGAGCTTGTCCCGGCGTTGTGTCGGGCGCGGCGGTGCAGCGACTTGACGGTGTCACGGACGGCGGCGCTGTGGCGCACGATCTGCGGCGCCGCGGCCTCGGCGTCGAGCAGCTGGTCCAGGGCGTCGTCGTCGCGGGCGACGTAGCTGTAGGCGCGGGCGAGGTCGACCTGATGCGCGACCGACCTCTCGGCCGGCAGATGCGACGCGTCGACGCGGCTGCCATGTTCGACCACCCAGGCCACATCGCCCAGGTCGAGGCTGGCCGCGACGCGGTGCAGCTGCACGTTGGTCGGCCCGAAACTGGTCTGCCAGTAGTCGGCGTCTCGCCCGAGACGGGTGGCGGCCCGCTCGGCGGCCGCGAGCAGCGTCGTGGTGGTGCTGCGGTCCTGCCGGTGGGCGGCCGCGATGGCCGTCCGCAGGTGCAGCATGCCGGCGATGCTCAGCGCGGCCGGGTCGTCCTGGTCAACCTGGCTGGCCAGCCAGTCGGCGGCGGTCTGGCCGAGGTTCACCGCATCATCGAACCGGCCGACCGCGAGCAGCGCATGGGTGCCGGCGCGGGCGGCGGAGGCCAGCGACAGCGGCTCAGCGGACTGCTCGGCCGCGCTCATCGCTCGCTCGGCGGCGATCCAGGCGAGGTCCGCTTCGCCGATCTTGGCCAGCGTGGTCGCGGCCAGATGGTGGATCCGCGCTGAGACCATCCAGGGCCGGGCGTCGTCGGGCGAGCTGGTCTCCTCGAGCGCCTGCGCGCTCCTGATCAGGTTGGGCAGTGCGGCGATGACGCGGCCGAGCCGGCCCTGCTGGTAGTCGGTCCAGGCATGCCCGGTGAACCGCTCGACCGGCTCAACCTCGACCGCCTCGACGGCCCGGGAGCCGAACAACGTCTGCGACAGCCGGCGGTGACTCATCAGCGCGTCCCGGACGGCCGGAACGTCGTCGTCCTTCGGCTGGTGATCCTCGACCAGGACCGGCTGCCCAAGCAGATCGCCGACGCTGACCCGAAGGGCACGGGCAACCTCGGTGAGGATGTCGAGCCGGCGGATATCGCGCTCGTTCCGCTCGACCTTGCTCAGCCAGTCCTCGGAGCGGCCGACGAGCTCGGCCAGGACGCGCTGGGTCAGCCGACGGCGGCGGCGATAGAAAGCGATCCGCTCGCCGACGCTGAAGTGATCACCCGCGCCGCGCATATCACCAGGGTAAGCGGGTACCCGCGGCCCGGCCCTAGGGCTGCGACGACATACCCGGACAGTTTGTCCGGGTCCTTCCGCCAGCCCCGCCTTTCACTCGACGTAACGGCCCGCACGGCGCGGGATCAGTCGAGAGGAGCAAACGATGGCGATCGAGCTACAGGTGACGTCGGTGACGGCCTTGGTGACCAGTGAGCCGCGGGAGCGGCAGATCTACGACGGCCGCGGCGATGACCGGCGGGTGAAGGGCCGGTTCGTGGATGGGGCCGGCCGGCCGGTGTCGGTGGTGTCGGCGGTGGTGGTCGCGGAGCCGGTGGGGCTGCTGCCGGATGCGCAGGTGCAGCTGCCCGATATCCAGATGTCCGGCCTGGTGCCTGGTGCGGTGGTCCGGATCGAGGGAACCACCACGGTGCGGCTGACCGGCGGCGACTACGCGGCGATCCGGGCCACGGTGACCGGTGAGCGGATCAGCCCGCTCGGCCAGTGGACCGAGTGGATCGCCTCCGCGGCGGGCCGGTCCGGCAAGCCGTCCGAGACTCGGGCGGCCTGACATGGCCTCGGGGGTCACGCCCGCTGCGGTGCTGCAGGGGCTGCGGTGGTGGGCGCAGGGCGCGCTGCCGGACCAGGCGGCGGTCGAGCTGCTGGCGCGGTCGTCCGGCGGCCGGCTGCTGCGGCCTGGTGTGCCGTGGGTGCGGCCGTGCCGCCGGCCCGGTTGGTACTGGCTGGACGCCGACGCCCTGACCGCCCACGCGGCCACCCTGCCCGACGGGCCGCAGCGGGACGTTCTGCTGCTCGCGGCCCTGCTGGTCGACGGCGACACCTCGACCCGCCACACGCGGACCGACACGCGGAGGGCAGCCGCATGAGCGTGGTCGAGGTGTTGCAGTTCGCCGTCGCGGTGCAGCTGGCCGCTGGTGTGGTGACGATGGTCAACGTCGTCCTGTCCCGGCTGCGGGGCCGGTCATGACCGTCGTCGGTACCGCGGTGATCCTCGCGCTGATCATCGCGCTGATGCTGAAGACGCGGGTCGCCCGCGCCTCGGTGGTCATCGTCTGCGTGCTGTTCGGGCTGGTGCTCGGCGCCTCCCCGATCGGGGACGGCGTCAACGCCGCCCTCGCGGTGCTGGGCCGCTGGTCGGCCGACCGGATCACGGAGCTGTGATGCCCGGCATGTCCGGCGGCCGGGACGACCGCGCGCGTCCTGCTCCGGCCGCAGGTCGTCCGCGTGTCGCTGTGGGCGGTCCTCGGGCTGTGGCTGGCCCGCCGGCTGAGCCGGCTGCTGCTGCTGATCGTCCGCTCACCCGCCGCCATGATCGCCATCACGCTGACGGTCGCGTTCGTGGCCGGCTGGCAGCTGGTCCACCCCGCCCTACCGCTGGGCGTGCTCGGCGGCCTGGTCGTCGGGCTGGTGGTGTGGCGGTGGCGCTGGCCGGCCTCGTTCCAGCGCCACGTGTCGATCCGGGTGCGGGCGTGGTGGCGCGCCTCGTGGGTGTACCGGCGGCGGTGGGCGGCCGGCGATGGACACCATCGGCCTGACCAAGGAACGCCACGGCACCGACTACGTCCCGCCGCTGGTCGCGATCCGGTGCAACCGGTGGATGGACCAGGTCACGGTGCGGATGCTGCCCGGCCAGCGGCTGCAGGACTGGGTCGACGTGGCCGACCGGCTCGCCCAAACCTTCGGCGCCCTCGACTGCCGGGTCCGCTCGCACGCCGAACGCGCAGCGGGTGCAGCTGTGGTTCCTGGTCCGCGACCCCCTCGCCCAGGTCGTGCCGCCCCTCGACCCGGACCCCGACCCCGGTCGGCTGCTGGTCGACGGCATCCCGGTCGCGGTCGCCGAGGACGGCACCGTCTGGCGGCTCAAGATCGTCGGCTCCCATGTGCTGCTGGTCGGCCGGACCGGCGCCGGCAAGTCCGCCGTGCTCTGGGCGATCATCCTCGGCCTCGCGCCGCTGGTCCGGTCCGGGCTGGTCAAGCTGTGGGTGATCGACCCCAAGGGCGGCATGGAACTGGCCGCCGGCCGGCCGCTGTTCGACCGGTTCGCCTACGGCGACGCCGACCACCAGCCTCGGCTACGAGACCGCGCTCGCCGAGCTGCTCGAGGACGCCGTCGCGGAGATGCGCCGCCGCGCCGACCGGCTCCGCGGCCACACCCGACTCCACACCCCCACCACGGTCGAGCCGCTGATCGTGCTGGTCATCGACGAGCTGGCCGCGCTGACCGCCTGGATCACCGACCGCACCATGCGCAAGCGGATCGACTCCGCCCTGTCGCTGCTGCTCAGTCCCAGGGCCGCGCCGTCGGCGTCGTGGTCGTCGGGGCGTTGCAGGACCCGCGCAAGGACGTGATCCCGCAACGCGACCTGTTCCCGATCCGGGTCGGCCTGGCCGTCTGCGAGGCCGAGCACGTCCGCCTCTCCCTCGGCACCGATGCGCACAACCGCGGCGCGCACTGCGAGCTGATCCCCGAGACCATGCCCGGCGTCGCCTACGTCGCCGTCGACGGCATCCCCGACCCGGTCCGGGTCCGGTTCGCCTGGCACTCCGACGACCACATCGCGCAGCTGATCGGCCCGCCGGCCGCGGTGGTGCCGCTCGAATCTGGCCGAGACGGTCGCGGCCTGATCATGCTGGACGCGCTGTGGTCGGTGCCCATCCAGGGCCAGGTCGCGGAACGGCTGGCCCGGCCCGACTTCGGCCGCTGGCTGGCCCAGGTGCAGCAGGTCCGCCGCTGCTCCCACCCGGTCCGGCTCGCCGGCACCAGCCACACCGTCGACTCGACCACCGGAGAAATCCTCGGCAGCTACGACACCGCGGCCGAGCCGGACGGGGTCGCCTACGTCCGCTGCGGCAACCGCCGGGCCTCGGTCTGCCCGTCCTGCTCGCATGAGTACAAGGGCGACGTCTGGCATGTCCTGATGGCCGGCGCCGCCGGCGGCATGAAAGACGTCCCCGACACCGTGGCCGCGCATCCGCTGGTGTTCGCCACCTTCACCGCGCCGTCGTTCGGGCCGGTCCACACGGCGAAGAAGCCCGGCCGGCCCGGCAGCCGGCGCTGCACCCCCCGAACCGGTGACCGGCGGCAGCTCTGCCCGCACGGCCGGCCGCTGTGGTGCATGACCATCCACGACCACGGCGACGGCCTGACCGGGCAGCCGCTCTGTGCCGGACTGCTACGACTACCCGGCCCATCTGGTCTGGCAGTGGTGGGCGCCCGGAACTGTGGCGGCGGTTCACCATCGCCCTACGCCGGCAGCTGGCCCGCCACCTCGGCCTGTCCGAGACCGCGACCCGGCAGCTGGTCCGGGTGCAGTTCGCCAAGGTCGCCGAGTACCAACGGCGCGGCGTCATCCACTTCCACGCCCTCATCCGCCTCGACGGCCGACCCGACCGACCTCGACCCCTACCCGGCCGCCGGCCGTCGACGATCGACTCGGCGACGCTGGCCGACCTCGTCCGCACGGCCGCCGGCCAGGTCGCCTACACCGCTCCCGCCGATCGACAGCAACGACCAGCCGCGGCGGCTGCGGTTCGGGGCGCAGCTGGACGCCCGACCGGTCACCGGCCGCGCCGACCGGGAGACGCACGGGGCCGCAGCTGCACCCGGAGACGGTCGCGGCCTACATCGCCAAGTACGCCACCAAAGCCGCGGCCGACCTCCCCACCGACCAGGACGGCGGCAACGGCCACCTGCGGCGGCTGCAGGCCACCCTGCGGCAGCTGGCCGGCCGCGCCTCGTTCGCCTCCCTGGCCGGCGGTGAGGAGCCGTACAGCGGGCTGGGGCCGGTGGGTCGACATGCTCGGCTTCCGCGGCCACCTGGCCACCAAGTCCCGCCGCTACTCGACCACCCTCGGCCGGCTCCGCCAGGCCCGCCGCGACTACACCCGCCGCACGCAGCTGCGCCCCAGGGACACCGCCGACCGGAGTGGGCCGACCAGGACCAGGACGCTCGAGGACACCACGCTCGTGATCGGCTCCTGGCGGTTCGCCGGCATGGGCTGGCTCACCTCCGGCGATGCCGCCCTGGCCGCCGCCTCAGCTGCACGGGCCCGCGATGACTGACCAGGCCCGCCATGTCTCGGCCTCACCCGATGACCAGCCGATCCCTTGGTCGGAGGAACGGGGGTCAAGGGTGAGCGCAGCGAATCGCGCAGCGACGCCGAAGGCGCTCTTGACGGCCGAGACGGAGACCAAACCATCCCAACTCGGGTGAGGCCGAGACCCCAACCACCGACCAGCGTCAGCCGGTGGCATCACAGGAAGGAAGATCATGAGTAGCGATCCGATCCCGACGCGAGTGCTGTACGACGTGCAGGAGGCGATGGCATTGCTGAACCTGAGCCGGACGCAGATCTATGAGTTGATCCGGTCCGGGCGACTGGTCACCGTGACCCAGGGGCGCCGGCGACTGGTGCCGGCCGAGGCGATCACGGCATATGTGGCTCTTCTGTTGCGGGAGGCGCAGGCGGGTCATGGTCACGCGGCGTAGTCGTGGCGAAGGCGCGCTCTTCTGGCATGAGGGACGGCAGCGGTGGATGGCGGTGGTGGACACCGGCTTCACACCCGAGGGGAAACGACGACGTTCCTACGTCAGCGCCAAGACCAAGACGGAGGCGAGAGCGAAGCTGCTGGCCATGCGGCGCGACCAGGCCGACGGACTGCCGGCCGAGCAGCGCGGCTACACGGTGCGGGAGGCGGTCGAGTCATGGTTGCAATTCGGGCTTGCGGGCAGAGACCAGAACACCGTCGTCAACCGGCGCATCCTGGCTGAGCGGCACGTCATCCCCTCGCTGGGAGCCCGGCGATTGGTCGACCTCTCAGCGGAGGACGTCGACGCGTGGCTGGCGGACAAGGCTCGCACGCTGTCGACAGATACGGTGCACCGACTGCTGTCTATTCTGCGGCGCTCGATCCGTCGGGCGCAGAGCCGCGATCTGGTCCGCCGCAATGTCGCCCTGCTGTGCGAGCCGCCACGTGGGAGGGCGGGGAGGCCGTCGAAGTCGTTGACCTTGGACCAGGCCGACGCGGTCTTGGCAGCAGCGGCCGGCACGTCGATGCATGCCTACGTGGTGCTGTCTCTGCTGACTGGTGCACGGACGGAGGAACTACGCGCTCTGACCTGGAGCCATCTGGACCTCGATGGTGATCCTCCATCCATCGAGCTGTGGCATTCGGTGAGGGCTGGCGGTGACACCAAGACGAAAAAGTCGCGGCGGACGCTCGAACTCGCAGACCGATGTGTCGAGGTGCTTCGGCTTCATAGGCGAGAGCAAGTGGAGATGCGGGTCAGGGCCGGTGCCACTTGGCAAGATCTCGATCTGGTCTTCTCGACTCACGCCGGCACCGAGCTGGACGCGGCCAACGTGCGTCGAGCATTCCGCCGAGTCGTCGCGGCGGCTGGCCTGGACCCAAAGACATGGACACCGCGCGAACTGCGGCATTCCTTCGTGTCGCTGCTGTCCAGTTCTGGCGTGTCGATCGAGGACATTTCGCACCTGGTCGGACACTCAAGCACCGTTGTGACGGAGAAGGTCTACCGCAAGGAACTGCGCCCGGTTCTTACCCGAGGAGCGGGGACCATGAATGAGCTCTTCGAGGGGCGGAGTGCCCGGTGACTCAGGCTGTCAGTTGGGCTGTCAAGGTCCTATCTGACGCTCGGGCTGGTACGAACAACAGCGTCGTAACCCGCTCCGACCTGGGGTGTTGCTGGTGGGCGATACTGGGTTCGAACCAGTGACCTCTTCCGTGTCAGGGAAGCGCGCTACCGCTGCGCCAATCGCCCGAGGTGGAGACGGGATTTGAACCCGTGTACACGGATTTGCAGTCCGTTGCCTCGCCTCTCGGCCACTCCACCGTTGGAGGAGCTGGGCTCCCCAACCGGGACTGGGCGAGACTCGCTCCGAGCGGACGACGGGATTCGAACCCGCGACCCTCACCTTGGCAAGGTGATGCTCTACCAACTGAGCCACGTCCGCATGATCACAACCAACCCGGGCTGGGATGCGATCTGAAACCATAGCCGAGCCACGCTCGGGAATCCAACCAGCACTCGTACGAGAGACGGTCGGGCCGGCCCAGCGGTGGTCACTGGTGGCCGAAGGGTGCCCACAGGAGAGGTGCATACAGTTGAGACGTGTCTGAGGTCTCTTCGAGCAACTCCTTGCGCATCTGGCTGAACGGCCGGCTGTACGACGATCCGGCCGAGGCGGTCGTGCCCGCCACGGATCACGGGGTGGTGGTCGGCAACGGCATCTTCGAGACGCTGCGGGTGACCGACGCCGGCGTGTTCGCGATCACCCGGCATCTCAACCGGCTGAGCCGCTCGGCGCGGGCGCTGGGACTCCCCGATCCGGATCACCGAGCCGTCCGTGCGGGAATCGCCGCCGTGGTCGATGGTCGGAGCTATCCGTACGGCAAACTCCGGATCACGTACACGGGCGGACGGGGGCCGCTGAGTTCGCAGGCGCCGTACGGGCCGCCGACGCTGGTGGTCGCCGCCGACGCCGCCGAGCCGCCGACCGAGACGACTGACATCGTGACGGCACCGTGGCTCCGCAACGAGCGTGGGGCACTCGCAGGGGTCAAGTCGACCTCGTACGGCGAGAATGTCCGCGCCCTGGCCTACGCGACCGAGCGGGCCGCCACCGAGGCCATCTTCGTCAACACCGTCGGGAACGTCTCCGAGGGTACCGGCAGCAACCTGTTCCTGATCTTCGGATCCGAAGTCGTCACCCCGCCGCTCGCAGCCGGCCCGCTGGCCGGGATCACCCGGGAACTGCTGCTGGAGTGGTGCCCGATCGCCGAAGCGGACGTGACGGCCGAGGACGCGGCCCGAGCCGACGAGGTGTTCATCACCTCGTCCCTGCGGGACGTCCAGGCGGTCCGAGCCTGGGACGGTGTCGTCCGCGAGGCACCGGGGCCGCAGACCGCGCTGCTGGCCAAGATCTTCGCCGAGCGGGCCCTCGACGACCTCGATCCGTGACCGGCCGGATGGGATAAGGTGGGCGTCGCCCGAGGGCAAGGGGCGATTGGCGCAGTGGTAGCGCGCTTCGTTCACACCGAAGAGGTCACTGGTTCGAACCCAGTATCGCCCACCAGCATCTCCGCTAGTGAAGCCCAGTTTAAGGGTAAGGGTGACTTCGGCGCTGCCCCGGCTTGCGAAATCGCGCAGCCGCAGCGCGTTCCCGAGAGAAGCACTAGGTCCACACCAGCAAGGATCCGCAGGTAGTCCTGCGCGACTCCTAATGGGACCCCGGCGGCCCGGGTAGGCAACCGTCGACCGGCCCGGGCCGGCGGTTCACACACGCCGTCGCCGACGGCGGGCGCGCCGGCCAGGTTCGGGCTCTGGAAGGTCCGACGTCGCAGCAGGCTCAGCGTGAGCCCGCTCTGCGACGCGGCGCCTGTTGGGTACTGTGTCGATCCCCCGATCGTCGACACCTGTGGATTTTCCTGTGGATGGTGTTGCGACCGGGCGTCGGCATGCCCGTAGATGCGTCCGCTTAAGGTTCCGAGGTCGCAGGTTGGGAGCCGAGCTGTTGCATTCGAGGGCGAGGTCTTCAGCGTCGTGGACGCGGTGGTCGATCATGGCGGCGGCGACGACTTCGTTGCCGAACACTGCAGCCAGCGGCCTGATGGTGTGTTGCGGTGACGATCAGGGAGGCGGTCATGGCGGGCGGCGACGGCGTCAAACGCGGCCACCGGCTCGAGGTCGCTGATGTGGTAGCCGCCAGCCGAGGTCATCGGTCAGCGTTGTGCTGTCGCGCTCCTTGAGTCTGAGGTGGGTCACGTCTTGTTCCGGTGTTGTCCATCTAGTGGCCGTCTTCGGTATGTTTTCGGTGTTCCGCTCGCCCTGCGGTGGTCCCCGCTCTCCTGCCATCGGGCCCGGTGGCCACCGCTGTCTGGAAGGGAGGAGGTCGTGCGTGGGCTCGTGCTCGCCAGTGGGAAGGGATCTCGTCTGGGGACGCCGCGGGGGCGGGTCAAGCCGCTCGTCCCGGTGGCCGGTGTCGCCCTATTGGAGCGTGCCGTGCGGAACCTGGTTGACGTGGGAGTCGATGAGGTGCTCGTGGTGGTCGGGTATCGGGCGGAGGAGATCGAGCGGTTTTGCGCTGCGTTGTCTGTGCGGCTCGGCGTTCCGCTGCGGTGCGTGCGTAACGAGCGGTTCGACGAGGGCAACGGGCTGGCGGTGTTGGCGGCCGAGGAAGCGCTGAGGGGCGAGCCGTACGTCCTGCTCATGGGCGACCACGTGCTCGACCGGTCGATCTTGTGGTCGCTGTTGGGTTCCGAGCTGCCGGTGGGGGGTGCGGTGCTTGCGGTCGACAGTTCGGTTGGTTCCGCCAGGGGTGTCGACCTCGACGACGTGACCCGCGTGCGTACCGAAGGTCGGTTGGTCGGTGACATCGGCAAGGGAATCTGCCCATTCGACGCATTCGACACGGGTGCGTTTTTGTGCTCCAGCGGAGTGTTCGATGCGTTGCGTGAGGCGGTCGCCGCGGGTGAGACGTCGTTGTCGGCGGGGATGCACCGCCTCGCGGACCAGGGCCGGTTGGAACGCTGTGACGTGACCGGCGCGCGGTGGGTGGACGTCGACACCCGCCGGGATCGGCGTCGGGCGTCGCGGGGGTTGTTGGCAGGTGGCGGCAAGGAGCGTGACGGGGCGGTAGCCAAGGTCAACCGGGTCCTGTCGGGCCGGGTGATCACACCGCTGCTGATGTCGATCGCGCCAGGCTTGCGTCCGGACACGATCACCGTGCTCGCCGCCGTCGTTGGTTTGAGCGCAGTGCCGGCGATCCTGGCGGGCTGGATGCTGGTCGCTGCGGTGGCCGTGCAGTTGGCGAGCATCCTCGACGGCGCCGATGGTGAAATCGCCCGCGTGGCGCACCGTGGGAGCCGTTTCGGGGCGTTTCTCGACCCGATGCTCGATCGGGTTGTGGATGGGTTGGTGTTCTCCGCGGCGGGCCTGTACCTGGCGGTGCAGGTCGGTGGTGGGGTGGCCGCTGGCATGCTCGGCGCGCTGGCAACTGTCGGGCACCTGCTCGTCAGTTACTCGACGAGCCGTGCCGCCCTCGATCTGGGGCACCGTTATGAGGGGCGACTGGTGGCGTCGGGGCGCGGACGTGACCTGCGGTTGCTCGTGCTCACCGGGGGCCTGGTCGGATCCGTCGCGGTCGGGTGGGCTCTGCCGGTCGCCCTCGGGGTCCTTGCCGCCTCGACATGGTGGATCATCGCTGTGCGGATGGTCCGCTCTTGGCGTGCGAGCCGTCTCGAGTGGGCCGATGTCGACGTGGTGATCGTGGACTTCGACGGCACGATCGCCGACTCGATGGGCCCGCTGACCCGACTGGCCGTGAAGGTGATCCATGAAGAGCTCGGTCTCGGCGTCGATGACGCCCGGTCGCGGTATCTGGCGTCGACGGGATCGGACTTCGCGACGCAGCTGCAGGAGATCGATCCGTCCAGCGGAGCGCCGGCAACGCGTGCCGTGCACCGGTTCGAGGAGGCTAAGCCGGACCTGATGGATGGGGTGGACCCGTTCCCTGACTTGCCGGTGTTCCTCGACGAACTCCACGCCGTCGGTGTCGAGGTCTGCATCTGCAGCTCGACCCGACGGGAACTGGTCCGCCAGTGGATCGACCGTCGCCGGCAGGCAGAGCACTTTCGGGTTGTGGACGGGTGGTCACCGGGGCGCGACAAGGCCGCACAGCTGATCTCCGTGCTCGACAGGTCGGAGCTTCCGCCGGAGCGCTGCCTCGTCGTCGGTGACTCGCGCCGCGACGGTCAGTTGGCGGCCTCGATTGGGATGCGGTTCCGGGGTGTGTTGCGGCGAGGAACATCGAACCTCGAGGGCTCGGGGCTTGCGTACGCACCTGACCTGCGGTCAATCAGCAAGGCGGTCGCCACCCGCCGCCGATTGGGTGTCGTCCAAATCCCCCACCGGGCTGCAGTGCCGCACGGGAACGCCCAGCAGATGCACACCGCCGTACCGGCCCGTGCAGCGATCCAGCTCCGCGACCGGGATCGGGACGCTACTGGGAGCGGGAATCACTCTGAGGCAACGATGCCGGCGACCGCGCACCGAGCGAATCCGCAACTGCGTGACCGGACCGGCCAAGACCCCCGCGTCGGTCCCCGGATGGACGTCACCGATCACTGACCCTTGGCCGCGCCCAGGAGAGTCTTGTCGGTCAAGCTCCGCCACATCGGTTCAATGGTCATGCCGCGCAGGGTCCAGGGTGGCTGCGCGCCAGCGTCCAAATATCGATCTTCCACTCATTTCCGTCGTCGCCGCGGCTGGTACTTGCCCGTACAGCCCATGGTCAGGCGTCGAGGGCGTTCCAGAAGCGGGTTCCGGTCACCGACGGCAGCTCGGCCAGATCCGCAAGAACGCGGAACCCAGCCCGAATCGCTGGTGGTTCGGGGGTGAAAACCTCGTAATCAAGGTCAGGGGCGACGACCAGGTCGTAGGCGGCCGCATGATCGTCCCAATGAGCGCGGCGCGCCGAAATCGGCCCCGGCCAACAACACGAAGACGGAGCACACCAAGAATCGCCAAGGCGGCTCCCCCGATACTCGTTAACAAATGACTGAAGAGACACTCACTCGTGGTGACGAAGCGTGCGTAGCCCTCGAAGTCGGTTTGGACCGGCGGCTGCTGCCTGATGGTGCAGCAAGCCAACAGAATCCAAAGACAGGCAAAAGACACAGCCCCCTGCCTGCCACGCGAGTCAGGTAGGCCCCCCGTTCCTCCTGCCGCACTTCCGGTTCCCATACTCGAGCCTCCCAGCAATCGGCCAGGTCCTCCTCCTGACCGATACTGCGACGGTCGTCCCGGGGCGGGCCAACCTCCAGGTCCCACGAGCGCAACTCAGTCCACGTAACTGCGCAAAGGGAAGGATCGCGTCCCGCAGGACGTCCGTCACCCGGCGCGCAATGCATTGACATTGATCGATACGATCTGGCTAAGATATTCATCGACACACATCAATCCGAGTGGGGAGGTCCGCCATGGCCGACAGCACCGCATCCATGGCCATCAAGCCCGCTGGCACGATCCCGACCCACGCAGCGGAGGCGATCGTCGCCGCCGAGCAGGCACCAGCCGCCGCCGAAACGGCCGGCGTCGAACCTGCCGCCTGCTGCGACGGCAGGACGGTCGCGGCCTGCTGCGAACCGTCGGCCAAGACCGCCTGCTGCGGGGAGACCTGGTCCCTCGACGAGACGGCCAGGCCGCCGGCCAGCTGTGGCTGCCGGTGACCGCCACCGACGAGGCCGTGATGCACGCGCGGCACCGCGCACCGATCGGCACTGCAAATATCGATGTGGCCGTGGTCGGGGCCGGGCAGGCAGGGCTGGCCGCCGGCCGTGCTGCAGCAGGCTGGGCTTGAGATCCTGATCGTCGAGGCCGCCGCCGAGGTCGGGAAGCAACCGAGCTGCTGGACCGCGCTGGGCGTCGGCCGCGCACCGCCAAATCCACCACCCTCGGATGATGCGGACCGGGCCGTCCGGAACCCGAGCCGGTCGGAAATGCTGGTCTGTGCCGTGATCGGCTCCGGCAATCCGGTGCCGACCGCTTCGGCGAGCCCGCGGGGCACCATTCGCGATGACCGGTCGGTCCGTGCGTGAGGGATGAGGGCGCCGAGGTCGCGGCTCATCGGTCGTCGAGGGCGAGGACCCGGCAGGCGGCCGGGACGGGCAGGTCGGCCGCGAACCTGCGGCTGAGGACGCGGCGCAGCCAGCCGGCGATCCGGCGGGCGTCGCCGCCGACGCCGCGGACCGTGGCCGATCGGGCCGGGCAGCCCGACATTGCCGAGGCGGGGGACGGCGAGGCTGCGGCCGCGGCAGTGGACCGGCCACCCGTCCTCGTTGAGGGCGCCGAGGCCGGCGAGGTAGCCGACGTAGGGCCCCTAGCAGGTGGCGAGGATGCCGCGTCGACCGGCTCTTCGGTGCCGTCGGACCAGACGACCCCGGCCGGGCTGAGCCGATCGAACACGGGTCGGGGGTCCGGCCGCCCCGCGGCCAGCGCGGCGGCGTAGCGGCCGGCGTCGAGGACCCCGACCGAGCGGGCGCCGTCTCGACGGATCGGCAACGCTTCCCGCCCGGACCAGCGGGCCCAGTAGTGGACGTCCAGCCCGAGCGGCCGTTGCGGCCGGAATCGGACCGGTTCCCGGCTGGCCGGGGAGACCGTCGCGACCTGGGTGAGCGGCGGCTCGTGGCCGTCCTAACTACGACAGCCTCGCCCTGTTCTCACCGGCCCGGTTCTCGGGCCTGCCGGGACTGCGGGTGCCCGGCCGGGCCGGTCGCTACCCAACCGGGGACGAGATCACCGAGTACCTCCGCGGCTACGCCGCCCGGTTCGACCTGCCGGTCCGCACACTCCGTCCCTGACTTACCGCCGACTCGATGAGGCTCGCCTGACTTCTCGCCTTTCTGCATGGTTTCAAATCATCTGCATGGTGCACACCCCATGCAGACGCACCAAGCCTATGCAGAGACAGCCATACAGATGCTCAGCGCACTCGCCCGCGCTCGAAGGCGGAGTGTAGGCGCCGGATCCGGGCGGTCGGACGCAACAGATCCGTCCAGACCCAGCGCACGACCTGCCAACCCAGGCGCGGAGTCGGTCCTCGCGGCTGAAGCTCGATCGCGTGGCGGTACAGGTGGAGGACATGCGCCACCTGTTCACGCGCATCTCCGTCAGCGACCCGCTCGTTGAGTTGTCTCCCTATCGGCCTGCCGGCGGTCGAGCGCAGGGCGGGAGGCTAGGTCACAAAGGCGGTGAGCCGGTGGAGGAAGTCCTTCCGTCCGGTTCGATCGTGGACAACACGGGGGAGCTGCTTGTCCAGCCACAGTTTCCACAGCCGCTGGTGGGCGACGGGCAGCGTCGCGTGGTAGTCGCGAAGTCGGTCGAGCGCCTCCACCTGGACAGCAGGATCGGCTTGCTTCCAGGTGAAGAGCTTTCGGGTCTCCACCATCCCGAGCAACTCGAAGAACGCCGGAACGGCCCCGGCCTCGGTCGCTGGCCGCCGGTGGAAGTCGGTCATGAAGCCCTCGGCGTAGGCCAGCACCTCGGTGTTGGCTTGAGCGTCTTTGGCTGCCGCGCCGAACAGGGCGACATCGACCGCCGACATCGGATTGCGCTTCGCCTTCGCCTGTGACTTCAACCAGTCGTCGAAGCTCGGCCGCCGTGTCGTCGAGGTGGTGGATCGCCACCTTTGCACGGCCTCGAGGAATCTGAACTTGTGCCGGGCGTGCACCATCTCGTGCCGTGCGGTCTGCAGGGATTCCGCCTTGTTTTTGGACAAGGCATCGGGAGTCAAGACGATGGCGATCGACACGGCGGGCGGCTTGGTCTTGTCTAGCTTGATCGGCACGCCGAATGCCCCGTGCTGGTCGACCCAGCCGGTGTGCCCGGGATTGCCGCCGGTGGTGAGGGTGATGTTCAGCCCCGGTTTGGCGGTCTCGAGGTTGCCGGTCACCGGCAGGGAGGTCGAGACGAAGCCGGGGGCCAGCGCGTCCATCCCGACCGTGAGGGCGAGGTCGCGGAACAGCGGCTCGTACGCCGCCACCGATGGCTTCGCCCGCGCCGCCTGGTAGGCGGTGGTCCACTGCACCTCGCTCATGGTCCCGGCCGGGCTCAGGTTGGTGATCGGCGGGAACTCCGAGCGGCCGGCCTTGCGTTGTACGGTGCCACCATGGATCGTAGGCGCTGCTCGGCGATTGCGGGCCAGGAGTTGCAGCACTGCTTGGTTGCCGGCGCGAGCTTGCAGCTGCAGGATCCGGTCTGCCGGCCGTAAGAAGTCGTCGGTGCCCGGAGTGTTGCGGGTCGTGGTACCGGCACGTCGCCGGATGGGCGACCGCCTCCCGAGCAGCTCACCTCCCACCAGAACAGCATGACGCACGAGACCACTTCTGGAGCACGATCGCACTGGGGTTGCTGGCGTGGTGACCTGGAAATTCCAAATCCAGCAGTGGGCCGAACGGATCAGCTGGATCCTCGGCGTCAACCCCAAGCGTTCTGGCTCCGAAGGGTCCACGGAGGGAGCGGGGAACTGCACGGGGTGTATACGTCGGTGTGCCGTCCGCAGCGTGTGCCATGTGCGATCACCCCGGCCACAGCCACGGAGGAAAGGCCCGCGAGTGTCTCACCAGTGACGAGGTCAGACAAGAACGGCGCCCGTAGCGTTGGCCGCGTACAGGCGAGGAGCGCCGATGTCGTGAGCGGACAAACTCTGTTGACGACGGACGAGTTTGAGGCCGATGTGACGCTCGAAAACGAGGCCACCGTTGGTGTTGTCTAGTGGCGCGTAGCTGAAATACGTTTACGTTTTCGGTCAATCTTGGCGAGGATTTGCTCGGGCGTCTTGGTCCAGATGAAGGGGTGCTGGCGGGCGTTCCAGCCGATGATGAACGCGCGGATCTTGATCATCAGGTCACGCACCGAGGGGAAGGATCCGCGGGGGATGGCTTGGCGTTCGATGATGCCGAACCAGACCTCGACCAGGTTCAGCCAGGATCCCGAGGTGGGGGTGAAGTGGACGTGGATGCGGGAGTGCGCCACCAGCCAAGCCCTCACGTTCGGGTGCTGGTGGGCGGCGTGGGTGTCCATGATCAGATGCAGCTCGCGGTCTGGGTAGGCCCGCGCGAGATGTTTGAGGAAGGCGAGGAACTCGTTGTTGCGGTGTCGGTTCTTGCACCGCCCGGTCACCTGGCCGGTGGCGACCTCCAGGGCAGCGACCAAGGTGGTGGTGCCGTGCTCGAGGTAGGCGTGGGTGCGCTGCACGGGGTTGGGCTCTGCCTGACCGGGCTGCATCGGCAGGGTCTTCGGGGTCCGGTTCAACGCCTGGATCTGGCCTTTCTCGTCGACACCGAGAACGAGCGCATTCTCGGGTGGGTTCAGATACAGCCCGACGATGTCGGTCACCTTGGCCGCCAGCTGCGGATCAGTGCAGAACTTGAACGTCTCGGCCTTCCCCGGCTGGACCCCACAGTCCTGCCAAATCGCGGCGACGGTGGAGTGTTCCAACCCGAGCCGGGCGGCCAGCAGCCGCGACGACCAATGCGTCACCCCCAGACTCCCCGGCGGCGGAGTCAACGTGGACGTGATCACCGCCGCCCGGTCCACCGTCCGCGGACGACCCGGCCGCTTCTCGGTTGGCAGCCCGGCCAGACCTCGCTCGGCGTAGCGGGACCGCCACCGGTTCACCGTCGGACGCCTCACACCGACCCGATCGGCGATCTCCTAGTTCGCCACACCGTCAGCGGCCAACAGCACACTCGAGCACGCTGCGCCCATGCCGCCGGCGCCGTGCTCGACCTCACCAAAGCCTCCAGCCCAGCCCGGTCATCATCCCTCAACACCAACGCGGAAGCCGTCTTGTTCGCCACACCCCATGATCCACACAAACGTAAAACTTCTTCCGGGACGCGACCACTAGGACTGCTGTGCCACACCGCCCGTGACCAGCCGCCCGAGGAGCGCCTCGAGCCGGTTGTAGCTGATGTTCATGCCGTACGCCATGCCGGAGTCGACGTGACCATCCCGCCATTCCTGCGACGGATAGGTCAGGTGACTCTGCAGAGTCGTCACACCGTTCTGCTCGGTCAACGTCACGACCACCCGGTAGGTGGCACCGGGCATGTTGTCAAAGGACTCGGTGCTGACGACGCGCTCGGGCGGCTCGATCTCCAGGTACTCCCCGGAGAACGACGCGTCCTCCTCGTTCGGCGGGCCGGCCAGGACGTAATGCCACTTGCCGCCCACCCGGAAATCGATCTCGCAGACCAGCATCCCGTCGGCCGACATGCCGTACCACTCCCGGACGTGCTCGGGTTGACTGATGGCGGCGAACACGAGTTCGCGAGGCGCCTGGAAGTCCCGCCGGATGATCAACTCGTTGTCGGCCGGGTAGCTGATGGTCGCCTTCTGGGCGTCGTGGGTGCTGCTGTGGGTGGTGCTCATGATGGTTCCTCCGGTTTGCTGGGCCCAGGGCGCTGGGCATGTTGAATGCGGTTGAGATAGCTGTCGAGGTTGTCGAGCTGGGCCTCCCAATGGCGGCGGTACTCGTTCAGCCACGACGTGGCGTTCCTCAGCGGTGTGGCCGTGATCCGGCAGTTCCGGCGCTGCCCGTCTCGGCTCTTGCTCACCAGGCCGGCTCGCTCCAGCACCGACAGGTGCTTCGAGATGGCCGGCATGGACAGGTCGAACGGTGCCGCCAGCTCCCCCACCGTGGCGTCACCCTTGGCCAGCCGCTCCAGGATGGCGCGTCGGGTGGGGTCGGCCAGCGCGGCGAAGGTGCTGCTCAGCTGATCGCTCGACATGTTTTACCTATGAGTTAATTAACTATTATGGAAACTATCCGGGGGAACAGTCCCCGGTGTCAAGAGGTCTGCATCGGCTTCTTTGACGAATGTTGATCGGTCTGGAGAGGGATTCGTCCTCTAGTCGAGGGCTCGCCCTCACTAGGCTGACGGCGTGCCCAGTCGCCTGCCCCCGCTGCAGGCCCCCTGGCGCACCGTCCGCCGGCTGGTTTCGATCACCGCGGCCGTCGGCCTGCGCTATCGGGTGACGGGGCTCGGCGCCGAGGCCGCCTTCTTCGCGATCCTGTCCCTGCCCCCGCTGATCTTCGGGCTGGCCGGTGCCATCGGTTTCGTCGCGGCGCGGTACGAAGTCGCGGCCGTGAGCGGCTTCCGGGAGCAGGTGCTCGATCTGTCCGAGCGCGTGCTGACCGACGAGACCGTCACGACCATCATCCGACCGACCCTGGACGAGGTGCTCTCCAGTGGCCGCTTCGAGATCATCTCGATCGGGTTCCTGATCGCTCTGTGGTCCGGCTCGCGCGCACTCAACGTCCTGGTCGACGCCATCACGATCATGTACGGCATGGCGGGCAAGCGCGGCCTCATCCGCACTCGGGCGTTATCGTTCGGCCTGTACTTGTTGTTCCTGCTGCTCGGCGTAGTCGTACTTCCCCTGGTTCTCGCCGGACCGACCCTGGTCGACAGCCTGCTCCGCCCGCTCAACCTGGAACTGCTCGGGATGGCCTACTGGCCGATCGTCCTGGTCGGCACTGTCGGCTTTCTGACCACCCTGTTCCATGTTTCCGTCCCGGTGCGGACGCGCTGGCGAGCCGACCTGCCCGGCGCGGCCGTGACTCTGCTGCTCTGGCTGGGCGGTAGCGCCGCCCTTCGTTTCGTCCTGAGCGCCTCGGCCGGTTCCCCCACGATCTACGGACCTCTCGCCGCTCCAATCGCCCTGCTGCTGTGGCTGTACTTGATCTGCATCGCGATTCTCATCGGGGCGGCCAGCAACGTCGCGGTGGACGCGGTCTGGCCGGAGCTCTCGGGGATCGAGCATTCGGGCGATATCGATCTGGAGGCATCGTCCGACAGCCCTCGTCCGCCGTCGTTGTCCAAATGATGGACACGATTCTCATTGGGTGAGAATCCTATTTGCTTGTGGGAGGGTGCTGGCGCAGGGTGGGGCTATGCATCGCGCACCCCTATCGGCGGCTGGCTGGCCTCGGCCGGCGTGGTCGATCGGGCGCCGACACCTGGGGCTCACCGCGCGGCGATTCCTCGACTGGGGCCGCACCCAGTCGATGATGTGTCAACTGCCGACCTCCTGACCCCCGAACGCTCGGTCCGGTGCACTCAGGCTTTTCGCCTGTCCTGCCTGGCCCGCGCTCCCCGACCGAGGACGTAGATGACCGCCCAGATTTCCGCCGAACCGGCGCTCGCCGAGCGTCCGGCTCCGCGACCCGCCCCGCGGGCCCGCCGCAAGCGGGGCGAAGGGCAGTGGGCGCTCGGCTATCGCGAGCCGCTCAATCCCAACGAGCAGTCCAAGAAGGACGACTCGCCGCTGAACGTCCGGGCGCGGATCGAGAACATCTACGCCCTCCGCGGTTTCGCGAGCATCGATCCGGGTGATCTGCGCGGGCGCTTCCGCTGGTTCGGCCTCTACACGCAGCGCAAGCCCGGGATCGACGGCGGCAAGACCGCGACCTTGGAACCGCACGAGCTCGACGACGAATATTTCATGCTGCGGATCCGGATTGACGGCGGCGCCCTGACCACCGAACAGTTGCGGGTGATCGGGCAGATTTCGGTCGAGTTCGCTCGGGATACCGCCGACGTCACCGATCGGCAGAACGTGCAGCTGCACTGGATCCGGATCGAGGATGTGCCGGAGATCTGGCGGCGGCTCGAGGCCGTGGGCCTCTCCACCACCGAGGCGTGCGGCGACTGCCCGCGGGTGATCCTGGGTTCCCCCGTGGCCGGCATCGCCGCGGACGAGATCATCGACCCCACGCCGGCCATTCGCGACATCGTTGACCGCTACATCGGCGACCCTGCGTACGCGAATCTCCCGCGCAAGTTCAAGACCGCTCTGACCGGACATCCGAGCCAAGACGTCGTGCCCGAGGTCAATGACGTGGCCTTCGTCGGGGTCGAACACCCCGAGCACGGCCCGGGTTTCGACCTGTGGGTGGGCGGCGGCCTGTCCACCAACCCGATGCTGGCGAGCCGACTGGGCGCCTGGATCCCCCGCGACGAGGTGGCCGAGGTCTGGGCCGGCGTGGTCGGCGTGTTCCGGGACTACGGCTATCGCCGGCTCCGGTCCCGGGCCCGGATCAAGTTCCTGGTTGCCGACTGGGGCGCAGAGAAGTTCCGTCAGGTGCTGGAGAACGAGTACCTGCATCGAGGGCTGATCGACGGACCCGCCCCGGCGACGCCGACGAAACCGGGCGACCACGTGGGCGACAACCTGCAAAAGGACGGCCTGCACTTCGTCGGCTTCTCGGCGATCGCCGGCCGGGTCAGCGGCAGCAATCTGGTCGAACTGGCCTCGATCGCCGAGGCGCACGGCTCCCGGCGGATCCGCACGACACCGATGCAGAAGCTCATCGTCCTCGATGTTCCGCCCGACCAGGTCGCGTCCCTGACCACCGCCGCCGAGCGGATCGGACTGTCGGCTCGCCCGCACGCGTGGCGCCGCTCCGTGATGGCCTGTACCGGAATCGAGTTCTGCAAGCTCGCCATCGTGGAGACCAAGGCCCGCGCCGCCGATCTCGTCAACGAGCTGGAGACCCGGCTCGGCGAACTCGACTCCCCCATCACCGTCAACCTGAACGGTTGCCCGAACTCGTGTGCCCGCATCCAGGTAGCCGATATCGGTCTCAAGGGTCAGCTGGTGCCCGGACCGGACGGCGATCAGGTCGAAGGGTTCCAGGTCCACCTCGGCGGCGGACTGGGCCTCGACGCCGGTTTCGGTCGCAAGCTGCGCGGACACAAGGTGACGGCGCTGGAACTGCCCGATTACGTCGAACGGGTCGCCCGCGCCTATCTCGCCGGTCGCCAAGCCGACGAACGCTTCGCCCAGTGGGTGGCCCGGGCCGACGAAACGGTGCTGGCATGAGTGACCCTTCCACGGGCTCGGGGCACGGGTCCGCGCACGCCAACCGCCAAGCCGTCTTGTACTGCCCGTACTGCGCGGAAGAGACGCTGTTCCCGATCGAGGACGGCGGCTGGGAATGCCGGAGCTGTCAGCGAGCGTTCTCCGTGAAGTTCCTCGGTCTGCGGACCGTACACATCTCTGACCCCGAGCAGGTTTCTCGATGAGCACCGTGATCGATCTGAGCCAGGTGGCCGAGCAGGCCAACCGCGAGCTCGCCGATGCGAGTGCGGGCGAGATCATGAGCTGGGCCTACAGCGAGTTCGGCAGCCGGCTGGTCGTCACCTCTTCGCTGGCCGACACGGTGATGGTTCATCTGGCCGAGCAGACCGCGCCGGGCATCGACGTGATCTTCCTCGACACCGGTTACCACTTCACCGAGACCATCGGCACCCGGGACGCGGTCGCCGCGGTCCACAATGTGAATCTGATCACCCTCACGCCGAAGCAGACGGTCGCAGAACAAGACGCCACCTGGGGCAAGGACCTTTTCGCTCGCAATCCGGATCAGTGCTGCGCGCTACGCAAGGTGGCTCCCTTGGATGAGGCGCTGACCAGCTACGTCGGCTGGGCCAGCGGCGTCCGACGGGCCGATTCACCGGGCCGGGCCAAGACCCCGATCGTCGGCTGGGACCTGCGTCGCAAGATGATCAAGGTCGCGCCGATCGCCAGCTGGAGCGACCAGGACGTGGCCGACTACGTCGAACGGAACTCCTTGATGATCAACCCGCTGCTGGACGACGGCTACGCCTCGATCGGCTGCGAGCCGTGCACGGTCCGCTCGACCTCCCGGGCCGGGCGCTGGGCGGGACTCGCCAAGACCGAATGCGGAATTCTGCAGTGAGCACCGAACTGCTCAGCGCGGCGGGCCGCGCCTATCCGTCGGCGCGCCCCGTCGGGGCCACCGTCTGGCTGACCGGCCTGCCTTCATCCGGCAAGTCGACGATCGCCCACGCCGTGGCGGATCAGCTGGTCGCCGCCGGTCACCAGGTTCAGGTGCTCGACGGCGACGAGGTACGACCCCACCTCTCGGCCGGGTTGGGCTACACCCGGGAAGCGCGTGACATCAACGTCACCCGGATCGGCTGGGTGGCGCGGCTGCTGGCCTCGCACGGCGTGATCGTGCTCGTCCCGGTGATCGCCCCGTACGCCGACGCCCGACAGGCGGTCCGGGCCGACCACGATGCGGCCGGCGTTCCGTACGGGGAGGTTTTCGTCTCCACGTCGTTGCCGGTGGCTGAGAGTCGCGACGTCAAAGGCCTGTACGCGAAGGCCCGGCGAGGTGAGATTTCCCAACTCACCGGTGTCGATGATCCGTACGAAGCGCCCTCCTCCGCAGAATTGGAGATCGACACCGCAGTCGTCGATCTGCCGGCCGCGGTGGAAGCCACCAGCGAACTCGTAGATCAACTGCTGACCAGGAGGCCGGCGTGACCCAGACGACCGTATTCAGGCCGTTGACGGAGTTGCAGGCCCTGGAGTCGGAATCCATCCACATCCTGCGTGAGGTGGCGGCGATGTTCGCCTCGCCGGTGATGCTGTTCTCCGGCGGCAAGGATTCAGTGGTGATGCTGCACCTGGCCGCGAAGGCGTTCTGGCCGGCCCCGGTGCCGTTCGGCCTGCTGCATGTCGACACCGGCCACAACTTCCCGGAGGTGCTGCAGTTCCGCGACGAGGCAGCCGAGTTCTACGGCGCCCAGCTGACGGTGACCAAGGTGCAGGACTACATCGACGACGGCCGGCTACGCGAGCGTCCGGACGGAACCCGCAACCCGCTGCAGACCGTGCCGCTGCTCGAGGCCATCCAGACCGGCAAGCACGACGCGGTCTTCGGCGGTGGCCGTCGCGACGAGGAGCGGGCCCGGGCCAAGGAGCGCGTTTACAGCATGCGTGACGAGTTCGGCCAGTGGGAGCCGCGCAATCAGCGGCCCGAGCTCTGGTCGCTCTACAACGGCCGGCATCTGCCCGGCGAGCACGTGCGGATCTTCCCCCTCTCCAACTGGACCGAGTTGGACGTCTGGGACTACATCGAGGCGGAGAAGATCGCCCTGCCATCCATCTACTACGCGCACGAACGCGAGGTCGCGTCCCGGGACGGGATGTGGATCGCGATCACCGACGTGACTCCGCGCCTCGACGGTGAGCAGGTGGAGCTGCGGTCGGTCCGGTACCGAACCGTGGGTGACATGTCCTGCACCGCAGCCGTGCTGTCCGACGCCACGACCGTGGCCGACGTGATCACCGAGGTCGGGCTCAGCCAACTCACCGAGCGTGGCGCGACGCGGGCCGACGACCGGCTGACGGAGGCGGCGATGGAGGATCGAAAGCGGGAGGGCTACTTCTGATGATCAGGTACGCCCCGACCGCCGGCGGTCGGACCCTGCTCCGGCTGGCCACGGCGGGCTCGGTCGATGACGGCAAGTCCACCCTGGTCGGCCGACTCCTCTACGACACCGACTCGGTCCTGACCGACACCATGGCCCACGTGGAGAAGGTGAGCAAACGTCGCGGTCTGGACCGCGATCTGGCGCTGCTGACCGACGGACTG
>CAVVTA010000002.1:0-20624 GCA_963751045.1 uncultured Actinomycetota bacterium | reverse complement strand
CGAAGATGCCCGGCGAGCCCTCGCGGGTCCAACCCAGCCGGGCCCGGGCCGACAACCCGGATTTCGCCCATGACTGAGGAGTTGCCGGACCGGACCTTCGGATGGGAAGACATGTTTGTGGCTCCGGCGGACGATCCACGAGCCGACGGGGACTGGGTCGGCGAGCGAGCCACCCTGGTCGGGTTCTTGCAGGACCAGCGCCTGACGTTGGAGCTGAAGTGTGCCGGCCTCGACGCCGAGCAGTTGGCGCGGCGATCGGTCCCGCCCTCCGGTTTGTCCCTGCTGGGCCTGTTGCGGCACCTGGCCGGAGTGGAGCAGTCCTGGTTCCGGCTGCGGATGGCCGGCGAGTCGGGAACCCGGCACTTTCGCACCGAGCAAGATCGAGACGGCGCATTCAACGGCGCGGTCGCCGATCCGGCGGTCGTGCAGGAGGCGTGGGAGCTGTGGCGCACCGAGACCGCCTTCACGGACCGTTACGTGGCCGAGGCGCCGGACCTGGAGGTGGTCGGGCAGTCCGGTGACGTGCTCCGAACGGTGCTCGTGCACATGATCGAGGAGTATGCCCGGCACAACGGTCACGCCGACTTCCTGCGCGAACGGATCGACGGCCGGGTCGGTCAGTAGCTCAGCGGCCCGGTTACGGTCCGCCGACGCCGGTAGCCGGTGAAGAGGGTCTGGTCCTCCGCCCACAGGGCGTGGTGAAGGTTGAACCCGAGTTGGTGGGGGAGGGCGGCGCCGCTGGTCGCTCGCTGCCCCACACCGCCGACCACCAGCGGCGACAACGTGAGCGACAGCTCGTCGACCAGATCCGCGGCCAACAGGTCACGGTGGAGACGCGGCCCTCCCTCGCACAGGATCCGCGGCATGCCGGCCGCAGCCAGATCCGCGACGGCCCGCGCCAGGTCGACCCGTTGATCTTCCGAACTCTCGACCGGGGAGACCTCGATACCGGCGGACCGGAAGGGCTCCAGCTCGGTACTGGGGTGGCCGGTCGTGATGATCACCACCGGGCCGTGCGGCCGATCCGGATGAGCGAGGGCTGGGTCGAGATCGAGTGATCGACTGACCACCGCCAGGGTCGGGAAGGGCTGCAGGCCCTGCCGGAACCGGATCTCCCGCTGCCAGTCCGCCAGATCCACTGCCCGATAGCCCTCGGTCCGAACCGTCTGGGCGCCGACCAAGATCACGTCCGCCAGGGCGCGATGGAGGGCGAACACATGGTGATCACTGTCGGTGTTGATGCCGCCGGAACGACCGTCAGCGCCGGAGATGGCACCGTCGAGCGTGGCGACGAAATTGGTCCGCAGCCAGGCGCGACCGTCGGGTCCGACGGGATGCCGGTAGATCTCGATCAAGCCGACCTCGTCCAACTCGTACGGATGCGCGCTCCGCCCCGGTCCGTCGTGATGGAAGAGAAGGCGCACCGAAGCATCCTCGCATCCGGGCGCTGAATTGCGGCACAATGCGGCCATGGCCAAGAAGAAGCAGGAGAAGTCCAAGGCAGCCGGGGCTAAGCCGACGTTGACCCAGTTGTTGCGCGTGCCGAGCGGCCCGGTGGACCTCTCGTTGCTGGACACCCGGTCCACGCCGGGCTTCCCGGGTCTGGACAAGTACGACGCGCCGGGGGTCACGGAGGCCCTGGCCCCGGAGCTCGGTGATCTTCAAGAGCGGATGTACGCCCACGGCCGGGTCGGCGGCGGCGACATGCAGAACATCTTGATCATCCTGCAGGGGATGGACACCTCCGGCAAGGGCGGCGTGATCCGGCACGCCATCGGGATGGTGGATCCGCAGGGGGTGAAGATCAAGGCGTTCAAGGCACCGACGACCGAAGAGCGCCGGCACCCGTTCCTGTGGCGGATCAGTCGCGAGCTGCCGCCCCCCGGCATCATCGGCATCTTCGATCGGTCCCAGTACGAGGACGTCCTGGTGGTACGGGTCAACGAGCTCGCCACGAAGGCCGTGTGGAGTCGGCGCTACAACTCGATCAACAACTGGGAGGCCAAGCTGGCCGCCGCCGGTACGGTGATCATCAAGTGCTTCCTGCACATCTCACCGGAGGAGCAGACGGCCCGGCTGCGGGCCCGGCTGGACGACCCCAGCAAACACTGGAAGTACAACCCGAACGATGTCGACGAGCGAGCGAAGTGGCCGGCGTACACCGATGCCTACGCGGACGCCCTGGAGTTGTGCAACACCGAGGTGGCGCCCTGGTACGTCATTCCCTCCGACCGCAAGTGGTACCGCAACTGGGCGGTGGCCCAGCTGGTGACGGAGCACCTGCGGGCCCTGAACCTCAGCTGGCCGGTCGCCGACTTCGATGTGGAGTCCGAGAAGGCTCGACTTTCATGATCAGGCGCAGCTAGTCACGCACTGACCACGGAAAGGTGGCGTTGCGGAGCACCCTCGTCCTCGCCGGCCGCAGGCTCGAGATCGACCAACTCCAACGCCGCCACCACATACCGGGCCAAGGCCGCCTCGGCGATCTCCGGCCCGGAGCCGAGTGGGGCCGAAACCGCGACCGCGCCGGTCTCCATCGCCTGCTCGGCCTGGCGGCGATAGCTTTCGCCGGGCGCCAGGAACCAGCTTCCGACGGCAATGTGGCGCCGGCCCTGGCCGCGCAGGGTGCGGATCGCCTCGCCGGTGCTGGGACCCGACCCGCTGGCGAAAGCGGTGACGCACGGCAGCCGGTGGTGGGTGGCCCACTGGCGGGCGCGCCGGGAGACCAGGGCGTTGCTGCGGACGTCGCGGCTCCCGCCGGCAGAGAACACCAGACCGTCCAGCTCGCTGACCCGTCGAGCCCGGAGGGCGTCGCGCAATCGACGATCGATCACGGCGAGCAGCTGGGCCTCGGGCCCGATCGGACGGGCGGCCACCACGTTCAAACCCGGATGGGCGGCGCGGATCTGCGCCAGGAGGGCCGGCACCTCAGGCTGCGGCGAGAAGGCTTCGGAGAGCAGCAACGGGACCAGCACCACTTCCTCGACCTTGCGCTTCGTCAGCTGTCCGACCACCTGCAGGGCGGTCGGCTGGTCACCCGCGTAGGCCAGCTGCACGTCGAGCTGGGGTCGGATACCCAGCAGCTCTTCGCGGATCTGCTGACTCACCTGGGTGACCCGGCGATCGCCGCGGTCGGCACTGAGCAGGATCAAAGACGGGGCGGTCATCGGTGGTTCTCTTTCTCCGCTGAAGATCCGGCGGCGACTACCGAGGTCGCCTGAGCAAAGGCGGTCGGCCCCGCCATGCCGGCTCCGAGAGTCCAGCCGTCGGCCTCGTCGACAAGGATGAAGGCGCCGGTGCCACGATGTTCGCGGTAGGGATCGAAGGGCAGCGGGGTGGCCAACGCCAGTTGGACGCGTCCGATGTCGTTCAGCGTGAGGGAGTCTCCGTCGACCCAGCTCGGTACGTCACCGCTCAGGGTGTTCAGGTCCAGCTTGTGTGTGATGGCCTTCACGACGGCCTTGGTGACCGCTGTGCCGTGCTGGACCAGGACGCGAGCGCCGACGTGGAGATCGCGTTCGGCCAACCAGCAGACCGTGGCCGCCAGATCCCGGCGCGGCGCCGGCGGGCTGTCCGTGCCGGCCAGCAGATCACCCCGGGACACGTCGATATCGCCGGCCAACCGCAGGACCACGGACTGACCGGCGACCGCCAGTTCCAGCGGCCCGTCCGGAGTGTCGATGCCGGCGATGGTGGTGTGGGAGCCGCGTGGCAGCACGACCACTTCGTCACCGAGCGCGACCCGGCCGGATTCGATCTTGCCCGCGTAGCCGCGGTAGTCCCCGTCCACGGTCGGGGCGCTCGCCGCCCACGGCGCCGCGGCCGCGCCCTGGGGGCGCACCACGTGCTGGACGGGGAACCGGAAATCCGAAGCGGCGGAGAGGAAGGTGTCGTCCACCGACTCCAGGTATCCGAGGACCGTCGGCCCGTCGTACCACGGAGTCCTGGTGGACCGGGTCACGACGTTGTCACCCTCGGTGGCCGACACCGGGATGCAGTGGGTGTCGGGTAGCCCCAGGCTCCGGGCCAACAGCGCGAAGTCCGTGGCGACCCGGACGAAGACATCCTCGGAGAAATCGACCAGATCGATCTTGTTCACCACGAGCACCACATGCGGCACCCTGAGCAGCGAGGCTACGGCCAGGTGCCGTCGAGTCTGCTCCACGACGCCGTTGCGGGCGTCGACGAGCAACACGATGACGTCGGCCGTGGAGGAACCGGTCACCGTGTTCCGGGTGTACTGCACATGCCCCGGGCAGTCGGCCAGGATGAACTTACGCACCGGGGTGGCGAAGTACCGGTAGGCGACGTCGATGGTGATGCCTTGTTCGCGCTCGGCCCGCAGTCCGTCGGTCAGCAGCGCCAGGTCGCGGTCCAGACCGCGACGTTTGCTCACCTTCTCCACGTGGGCCATGGTGTCGGTCAGGACCGAGTCGGTGTCGTAGAGGAGTCGGCCGACCAGGGTGGACTTGCCGTCGTCGACCGAGCCCGCCGTGGCCAGCCGGAGCAGGGTCCGACCGCCGGCGGTCGGGGCGTACCTGATCATCAGAAGTAGCCCTCCCGCTTGCGATCCTCCATCGCCGCCTCCGTCAGCCGGTCGTCGGCCCGCGTCGCACCACGCTCGGTGAGCTGGCTGAGCCCGACCTCGGTGATCACGTCGGCCACGGTCGTGGCGTCGGACAGCACGGCTGCGGTGCAGGACATGTCACCCACGGTTCGGTACCGGACCGACCGCAGCTCCACCTGCTCACCGTCGAGGCGCGGAGTCACGTCGGTGATCGCGATCCACATCCCGTCCCGGGACGCGACCTCGCGTTCGTGCGCGTAGTAGATGGATGGCAGGGCGATCTTCTCCGCCTCGATGTAGTCCCAGACGTCCAACTCGGTCCAGTTGGAGAGGGGGAAGATCCGCACGTGCTCGCCGGGCAGATGCCGGCCGTTGTAGAGCGACCAGAGCTCGGGCCGCTGATTGCGCGGCTCCCACTGGCCGAACTCGTCACGCATGCTGTAAACGCGCTCCTTGGCCCGGGCCCGCTCCTCGTCGCGACGGCCACCGCCGAAGACCGCGTCGTGCTTGCCGGTCTGGATGGCCTCGAGCAGCGGCACGGTCTGCAGCGGGTTGCGGGTTCCGTCCGGACGCTCGCGTAGCCGGCCGTCGTCGATGTAGTCCTGCACCTTGGTCACCGTCAGCTGGGCGCCGTAGAACTCGGCTGCCTCGTCGCGGAACTGCAGCACCTCCGGGAAGTTGTGGCCGGTGTCGACATGCAGCAGGCCGAACGGCACCGGGGCCGGCCAGAACGCCTTCGCGGCCAGGTGCAGCATCACCACTGAATCCTTGCCGCCGGAGAACAGCATCACCGGCGAGGCGAACGTCGCCGCCACCTCACGCAGGATGTGGATGGATTCCGACTCCAGGGCCTGCAACTCCGTCAACGGCCTGAATACGGTCGTCTGGGTCACGCCGGCCTCCTGGTCAGCAGTTGATCTACGAGTTCGCTGGTGGCTTCCACCGCGGCCGGCAGATCGACGACTGCGGTGTCGATCTCCAATTCTGCGGAGGAGGGCGCTTCGTACGGATCATCGACACCGGTGAGTTGGGAAATCTCACCTCGCCGGGCCTTCGCGTACAGGCCTTTGACGTCGCGACTCTCAGCCACCGGCAACGACGTGGAGACGAAAACCTCCCCGTACGGAACGCCGGCCGCATCGTGGTCGGCCCGGACCGCCTGTCGGGCGTCGGCGTACGGGGCGATCACCGGGACGAGCACGATCACGCCGTGCGAGGCCAGCAGCCGCGCCACCCAGCCGATCCGGGTGACGTTGATGTCACGCGCTTCCCGGGTGTAGCCCAACCCGGCCGAGAGGTGGGGTCGTACCTCGTCGCCGTCGAGCACCTGAACCTGGTGACCGGCGGCGACCAGCTGATCCGCCACGGCGTGGGCGATCGTCGACTTGCCGGATGAAGGCAGGCCGGTCAGCCAGACGGTGGCCCCGACGGGGCGCGCCGACGGATAGGCGCGGCCCGCCGCGCTGAGCAGTTCGGTGCTCACTGCAGAATTCCGCATTCGGTCTTGGCGAGTCCCGCCCAGCGCCCGGCCCGGGAGGTCGAGCGGACCGTGCACGGCTCGCAGCCGATCGAGGCGTAGCCGTCGTCCAGCAGCGGGTTGATCATCAAGGAGTTCCGTTCGACGTAGTCGGCCACGTCCTGGTCGCTCCAGCTGGCGATCGGCGCGACCTTGATCATCTTGCGACGCAGGTCCCAGCCGACGATCGGGGTCTTGGCCCGGCCCGGTGAATCGGCCCGTCGGACGCCGCTGGCCCAGCCGACGTAGCTGGTCAGCGCCTCATCCAAGGGAGCCACCTTGCGTAGCGCGCAGCACTGATCCGGATTGCGAGCGAAAAGGTCCTTGCCCCAGGTGGCGTCTTGTTCTGCGACCGTCTGCTTCGGCGTGAGGGTGATCAGATTCACATTGTGGACCGCGGCGACCGCGTCCCGGGTGCCGATGGTCTCGGTGAAGTGGTAACCGGTGTCGAGGAAGATCACGTCGATGCCCGGCGCGGTCTGCTCGGCCAGATGAACCATCACCGTGTCGGCCAGCGAAGAGGTGACGACCAGCCGGCTGCCGAACTCGCTGTAGGCCCAGCTCATGATCTCGCCCGCACTCGCATCGGCGAGCTCGCGGTTGGCCTGCTCGGCCACCTGACTCAGATCGATCACGGTGCTCATCGAGAAACCTGCTCGGGGTCAGAGATATGTACGGTCCGCAGACCGAGGAACTTCACGGAGAACGCTCGCTGACAGCTCCGGCATTCCCAGCCGCCGTCCTCGATCGGGAACAGCGTCTCTTCCGCGCAGTACGGGCAGTACAAGACGGCTTGGCGGTTGGCGTGCGCGGACCCGTGCCCCGAGCCCGTGGAAGGGTCACTCATGCCAGCACCGCTTCGTCGGCCCGGGCCACCCACTGGGCGAAGCGTTCGTCGGCTTGGCGACCGGCGAGATAGGCGCGGGCGACCCGTTCGACGTAATCGGGCAGTTCCAGCGCCGTCACCTTGTGCCCGCGCAGCTTGCGACCGAAACCGGCGTCGAGGCCCAGTCCGCCGCCGAGGTGGACCTGGAACCCTTCGACCTGATCGCCGTCCGGTCCGGGCACCAGCTGACCCTTGAGACCGATATCGGCTACCTGGATGCGGGCACACGAGTTCGGGCAACCGTTCAGGTTGACGGTGATGGGGGAGTCGAGTTCGCCGAGCCGGGTCTCCAGCTCGTTGACGAGATCGGCGGCGCGGGCCTTGGTCTCCACGATGGCGAGCTTGCAGAACTCGATTCCGGTACAGGCCATCACGGAGCGGCGCCACGCGTGCGGGCGAGCCGACAGTCCGATCCGCTCGGCGGCGGTGGTCAGGGACGCGACCTGGTCGGGCGGAACATCGAGGACGATGAGCTTCTGCATCGGTGTCGTGCGGATCCGCCGGGAGCCGTGCGCCTCGGCGATCGAGGCCAGTTCGACCAGATTGCTGCCGCTGACCCGGCCGGCGATCGCCGAGAAGCCGACGAAGTGCAGGCCGTCCTTTTGCAGGTTGTCGCCCACGTGGTCGCCCGGTTTCGTCGGCGTCGCCGGGGCGGGTCCGTCGATCAGCCCTCGATGCAGGTACTCGTTCTCCAGCACCTGACGGAACTTCTCTGCGCCCCAGTCGGCAACCAGGAACTTGATCCGGGCCCGGGACCGGAGCCGGCGATAGCCGTAGTCCCGGAACACGCCGACCACGCCGGCCCAGACCTCGGCCACCTCGTCGCGGGGGATCCAGGCGCCCAGTCGGCTCGCCAGCATCGGGTTGGTGGACAGGCCGCCGCCCACCCACAGGTCGAAACCCGGGCCGTGCTCGGGGTGTTCGACCCCGACGAAGGCCACGTCATTGACCTCGGGCACGACGTCTTGGCTCGGATGTCCGGTCAGAGCGGTCTTGAACTTGCGCGGGAGATTCGCGTACGCAGGGTCGCCGATGTAGCGGTCGACGATGTCGCGAATGGCCGGCGTGGGGTCGATGATCTCGTCCGCGGCGATGCCGGCCACGGGGGAACCCAGGATCACCCGCGGGCAGTCGCCGCACGCCTCGGTGGTGGAGAGGCCCACGGCCTCGAGCCGCCGCCAGATCTCCGGCACATCCTCGATCCGGATCCAGTGCAGCTGCACGTTCTGCCGATCGGTGACGTCGGCGGTATCCCGAGCGAACTCGACCGAAATCTGCCCGATCACCCGCAACTGTTCGGTGGTCAGGGCGCCGCCGTCAATCCGGATCCGCAGCATGAAATATTCGTCGTCGAGCTCGTGCGGTTCCAAGGTCGCGGTCTTGCCGCCGTCGATCCCGGGCTTGCGCTGCGTGTAGAGGCCGAACCAGCGGAAGCGCCCGCGCAGATCACCCGGATCGATGCTCGCGAAACCGCGGAGGGCGTAGATGTTCTCGATCCGCGCCCGCACGTTCAGCGGCGAGTCGTCCTTCTTGGACTGCTCGTTGGGATTGAGCGGCTCGCGATAGCCGAGCGCCCACTGCCCTTCGCCCCGCTTGCGGCGGGCCCGCGGGGCGGGTCGAGGAGCCGGACGCTCGGCGAGCGCCGGTTCGGCGGAAATCTGGGCGGTCATCTACGTCCTCGGTCGGGGAGCGCGGGCCAGGCAGGACAGGCGAAAAGCCTGAGTGCACCGGACCGAGCGTTCGGGGTCAGGAGGTCGGCAGTTGACACATCATCGACTGGGTGCGGCCCCAGTCGAGGAATCGCCGCGCGGTGAGCCCCAGGTGTCGGCGCCCGATCGACCACGCCGGCCGAGGCCAGCCAGCCGCCGATAGGGGTGCGCGATGCATAGCCCCACCCTGCGCCAGCACCCTCCCACAAGCAAATAGGATTCTCACCCAATGAGAATCGTGTCCATCATTTGGACAACGACGGCGGACGAGGGCTGTCGGACGATGCCTCCAGATCGATATCGCCCGGATGCTCGATCCCCGAGAGCTCCGGCCAGACCGCGTCCACCGCGACGTTGCTGGCCGCCCCGATGAGAATCGCGATGCAGATCAAGTACAGCCACAGCAGCAGGGCGATTGGAGCGGCGAGAGGTCCGTAGATCGTGGGGGAACCGGCCGAGGCGCTCAGGACGAAGCGAAGGGCGGCGCTACCGCCCAGCCAGAGCAGCAGAGTCACGGCCGCGCCGGGCAGGTCGGCTCGCCAGCGCGTCCGCACCGGGACGGAAACATGGAACAGGGTGGTCAGAAAGCCGACAGTGCCGACCAGGACGATCGGCCAGTAGGCCATCCCGAGCAGTTCCAGGTTGAGCGGGCGGAGCAGGCTGTCGACCAGGGTCGGTCCGGCGAGAACCAGGGGAAGTACGACTACGCCGAGCAGCAGGAACAACAAGTACAGGCCGAACGATAACGCCCGAGTGCGGATGAGGCCGCGCTTGCCCGCCATGCCGTACATGATCGTGATGGCGTCGACCAGGACGTTGAGTGCGCGCGAGCCGGACCACAGAGCGATCAGGAACCCGATCGAGATGATCTCGAAGCGGCCACTGGAGAGCACCTCGTCCAGGGTCGGTCGGATGATGGTCGTGACGGTCTCGTCGGTCAGCACGCGCTCGGACAGATCGAGCACCTGCTCCCGGAAGCCGCTCACGGCCGCGACTTCGTACCGCGCCGCGACGAAACCGATGGCACCGGCCAGCCCGAAGATCAGCGGGGGCAGGGACAGGATCGCGAAGAAGGCGGCCTCGGCGCCGAGCCCCGTCACCCGATAGCGCAGGCCGACGGCCGCGGTTATCGAAACCAGCCGGCGGACGGTGCGCCAGGGGGCCTGCAGCGGGGGCAGGCGACTGGGCACGCCGTCAGCCTAGTGAGGGCGAGCCCTCGACTAGAGGACGAATCCCTCTCCAGACCGATCAAGATTCTTCAAAGAAGCCGATGCAGACCTCTTGACACCGGGGACTGTTCCCCGGATAGTTTCCATATTAGTTAATTAACTGATAGGTAAAACATGTCGAGCGATCAGCTGAGCAGCACCTTCGCCGCGCTGGCCGACCCCACCCGACGCGCCATCCTGGAGCGGCTGGCCGAGGGTGACGCCACGGTGGGGGAGCTGGCGGCACCGTTCGACCTGTCCATGCCGGCCATCTCGAAGCACCTGTCGGTGCTGGAGCGAGCCGGCCTGGTGAGCAAGAGCCGAGACGGGCAGCGCCGGAACTGCCGGATCACGGCCACACCGCTGAGGAACGCCACGTCGTGGCTGAACGAGTACCGCCGCCATTGGGAGGCCCAGCTCGACAACCTCGACAGCTATCTCAACCGCATTCAACATGCCCAGCGCCCTGGGCCCAGCAAACCGGAGGAACCATCATGAGGACCACCCACAGCAGCACCCACGACGCCCAGAAGGCGACCATCAGCTACCCGGCCGACAACGAGTTGATCATCCGGCGGGACTTCCAGGCGCCTCGCGAACTCGTGTTCGCCGCCATCAGTCAACCCGAGCACGTCCGGGAGTGGTACGGCATGTCGGCCGACGGGATGCTGGTCTGCGAGATCGATTTCCGGGTGGGCGGCAAGTGGCATTACGTCCTGGCCGGCCCGCCGAACGAGGAGGACGCGTCGTTCTCCGGGGAGTACCTGGAGATCGAGCCGCCCGAGCGCGTCGTCAGCACCGAGTCCTTTGACAACATGCCCGGTGCCACCTACCGGGTGGTCGTGACGTTGACCGAGCAGAACGGTGTGACGACTCTGCAGAGTCACCTGACCTATCCGTCGCAGGAATGGCGGGATGGTCACGTCGACTCCGGCATGGCGTACGGCATGAACATCAGCTACAACCGGCTCGAGGCGCTCCTCGGGCGGCTGGTCACGGGCGGTGTGGCACAGCAGTCCTAGTGGTCGCGTCCTGGAAATAGTTTTACGGTTGTGTGGGTCATGGGGTGTGGCGAACAAGACGGCTTCCGCGTTGGTGTTGAGGGATGATGACCGGGCTGGGCTGGAGGCTTTGGTGAGGTCGAGCACGGCGCCGGCGGCATGGGCGCAGCGTGCTCGAGTGGTGCTGTTGGCCGCTGACGGTGTGGCGAACTAGGAGATCGCCGATCGGGTCGGTGTGAGGCGTCCGACGGTGAACCGGTGGCGGTCCCGCTACGCCGAGCGAGGTCTGGCCGGGCTGCACACCGAGAAGCGGCCGGGTCGTCCGCGGACGGTGGACCGGGCGGCGGTGATCACGTCCACGTTGACTCCGCCGCCGGGGAGTCTGGGGGTGACGCATTGGTCGTCGCGGCTGCTGGCCGCCCGGCTCGGGTTGGAGCACTCCACCGTCGCCGCGATTTGGCAGGACTGTGGGGTCCAGCCGGGGAAGGCCGAGACGTTCAAGTTCTGCACTGATCCGCAGCTGGCGGCCAAGGTGACCGACATCGTCGGGCTGTATCTGAACCCACCCGAGAATGCGCTCGTTCTCGGTGTCGACGAGAAAGGCCAGATCCAGGCGTTGAACCGGACCCCGAAGACCCTGCCGATGCGGCCCGGTCAGGCAGAGCCCAACCCCGTGCAGCGCACCCACGCCTACCTCGAGCACGGCACCACCACCTTGGTCGCTGCCCTGGAGGTCGCCACCGGCCAGGTGACCGGGCGGTGCAAGAACCGACACCGCAACAACGCCTCGCCTTCCTCAAACATCTCGCGCGGGCCTACCCAGACCGCGAGCTGCATCTGATCATGGACACCTACGCCGCCCACCAGCACCCGAACGTGAGGGCTTGGCTGGTGGCGCACTCCCGCATCCACGTCCACTTCACCCCCACCTCGGGATCCTGGCTGAACCTGGTCGAGGTCTGGTTCGGCATCATCGAACGCCAAGCCATCCCCCGCGGATCCTTCCCCTCGGTGCGTGACCTGATGATCAAGATCCGCGCGTTCATCATCGGCTGGAACGCCCGCCAGCACCCCTTCATCTGGACCAAGACGCCCGAGCAAATCCTCGCCAAGATTGACCGAAAACGTAAACGTATTTCAGCTACGCGCCACTAGACAACACCAACGGTGGCCTCGTTTTCGAGCGTCACATCGGCCTCAAACTCGTCCGTCGTCAACAGAGTTTGTCCGCTCACGACATCGGCGCTCCTCGCCTGTACGCGGCCAACGCTACGGGCGCCGTTCTTGTCTGACCTCGTCACTGGTGAGACACTCGCGGGCCTTTCCTCCGTGGCTGTGGCCGGGGTGATCGCACATGGCACACGCTGCGGACGGCACACCGACGTATACACCCCGTGCAGTTCCCCGCTCCCTCCGTGGACCCTTCGGAGCCAGAACGCTTGGGGTTGACGCCGAGGATCCAGCTGATCCGTTCGGCCCACTGCTGGATTTGGAATTTCCAGGTCACCACGCCAGCACCCCAGTGCGATCGTGCTCCAGAAGTGGTCTCGTGCGTCATGCTGTTCTGGTGGGAGGTGAGCTGCTCGGGAGGCGGTCGCCCATCCGGCGACGTGCCGGTACCACGACCCGCAACACTCCGGGCACCGACGACTTCTTACGGCCGGCAGACCGGATCCTGCAGCTGCAAGCTCGCGCCGGCAACCAAGCAGTGCTGCAACTCCTGGCCCGCAATCGCCGAGCAGCGCCTACGATCCATGGTGGCACCGTACAACGCAAGGCCGGCCGCTCGGAGTTCCCGCCGATCACCAACCTGAGCCCGGCCGGGACCATGAGCGAGGTGCAGTGGACCACCGCCTACCAGGCGGCGCGGGCGAAGCCATCGGTGGCGGCGTACGAGCCGCTGTTCCGCGACCTCGCCCTCACGGTCGGGATGGACGCGCTGGCCCCCGGCTTCGTCTCGACCTCCCTGCCGGTGACCGGCAACCTCGAGACCGCCAAACCGGGGCTGAACATCACCCTCACCACCGGCGGCAATCCCGGGCACACCGGCTGGGTCGACCAGCACGGGGCATTCGGCGTGCCGATCAAGCTAGACAAGACCAAGCCGCCCGCCGTGTCGATCGCCATCGTCTTGACTCCCGATGCCTTGTCCAAAAACAAGGCGGAATCCCTGCAGACCGCACGGCACGAGATGGTGCACGCCCGGCACAAGTTCAGATTCCTCGAGGCCGTGCAAAGGTGGCGATCCACCACCTCGACGACACGGCGGCCGAGCTTCGACGACTGGTTGAAGTCACAGGCGAAGGCGAAGCGCAATCCGATGTCGGCGGTCGATGTCGCCCTGTTCGGCGCGGCAGCCAAAGACGCTCAAGCCAACACCGAGGTGCTGGCCTACGCCGAGGGCTTCATGACCGACTTCCACCGGCGGCCAGCGACCGAGGCCGGGGCCGTTCCGGCGTTCTTCGAGTTGCTCGGGATGGTGGAGACCCGAAAGCTCTTCACCTGGAAGCAAGCCGATCCTGCTGTCCAGGTGGAGGCGCTCGACCGACTTCGCGACTACCACGCGACGCTGCCCGTCGCCCACCAGCGGCTGTGGAAACTGTGGCTGGACAAGCAGCTCCCCCGTGTTGTCCACGATCGAACCGGACGGAAGGACTTCCTCCACCGGCTCACCGCCTTTGTGACCTAGCCTCCCGCCCTGCGCTCGACCGCCGGCAGGCCGATAGGGAGACAACTCAACGAGCGGGTCGCTGACGGAGATGCGCGTGAACAGGTGGCGCATGTCCTCCACCTGTACCGCCACGCGATCGAGCTTCAGCCGCGAGGACCGACTCCGCGCCTGGGTTGACAGGTCGTGCGCTGGGTCTGGACGGATCTGTTGCGTCCGACCGCCCGGATCCGGCGCCTACACTCCGCCTTCGAGCGCGGGCGAGTGCGCTGAGCATCTGTATGGCTGTCTCTGCATAGGCTTGGTGCGTCTGCATGGGGTGTGCACCATGCAGATGATTTGAAACCATGCAGAAAGGCGAGAAGTCAGGCGAGCCTCATCGAGTCGGCGGTAAGTCAGGGACGGAGTGTGCGGACCGGCAGGTCGAACCGGGCGGCGTAGCCGCGGAGGTACTCGGTGATCTCGTCCCCGGTTGGGTAGCGACCGGCCCGGCCGGGCACCCGCAGTCCCGGCAGGCCCGAGAACCGGGCCGGTGAGAACAGGGCGAGGCTGTCGTAGTTAGGACGGCCACGAGCCGCCGCTCACCCAGGTCGCGACGGTCTCCCCGGCCAGCCGGGAACCGGTCCGATTCCGGCCGCAACGGCCGCTCGGGCTGGACGTCCACTACTGGGCCCGCTGGTCCGGGCGGGAAGCGTTGCCGATCCGTCGAGACGGCGCCCGCTCGGTCGGGGTCCTCGACGCCGGCCGCTACGCCGCCGCGCTGGCCGCGGGGCGGCCGGACCCCCGACCCGTGTTCGATCGGCTCAGCCCGGCCGGGGTCGTCTGGTCCGACGGCACCGAAGAGCCGGTCGACGCGGCATCCTCGCCACCTGCTAGGGGCCCTACGTCGGCTACCTCGCCGGCCTCGGCGCCCTCAACGAGGACGGGTGGCCGGTCCACTGCCGCGGCCGCAGCCTCGCCGTCCCCCGCCTCGGCAATGTCGGGCTGCCCGGCCCGATCGGCCACGGTCCGCGGCGTCGGCGGCGACGCCCGCCGGATCGCCGGCTGGCTGCGCCGCGTCCTCAGCCGCAGGTTCGCGGCCGACCTGCCCGTCCCGGCCGCCTGCCGGGTCCTCGCCCTCGACGACCGATGAGCCGCGACCTCGGCGCCCTCATCCCTCACGCACGGACCGACCGGTCATCGCGAATGGTGCCCCGCGGGCTCGCCGAAGCGGTCGGCACCGGATTGCCGGAGCCGATCACGGCACAGACCAGCATTTCCGACCGGCTCGGGTTCCGGACGGCCCGGTCCGCATCATCCGAGGGTGGTGGATTTGGCGGTGCGCGGCCGACGCCCAGCGCGGTCCAGCAGCTCGGTTGCTTCCCGACCTCGGCGGCGGCCTCGACGATCAGGATCTCAAGCCCAGCCTGCTGCAGCACGGCCGGCGGCCAGCCCTGCCTGCCCGGCCCCGACCACGGCCACATCGATATTTGCAGTGCCGATCGGTGCGCGGTGCCGCGCGTGCATCACGGCCTCGTCGGTGGCGGTCACCGGCAGCCACAGCTGGCCGGCGGCCTGGCCGTCTCGTCGAGGGACCAGGTCTCCCCGCAGCAGGCGGTCTTGGCCGACGGTTCGCAGCAGGCCGCGACCGTCCTGCCGTCGCAGCAGGCGGCAGGTTCGACGCCGGCCGTTTCGGCGGCGGCTGGTGCCTGCTCGGCGGCGACGATCGCCTCCGCTGCGTGGGTCGGGATCGTGCCAGCGGGCTTGATGGCCATGGATGCGGTGCTGTCGGCCATGGCGGACCTCCCCACTCGGATTGATGTGTGTCGATGAATATCTTAGCCAGATCGTATCGATCAATGTCAATGCATTGCGCGCCGGGTGACGGACGTCCTGCGGGACGCGATCCTTCCCTTTGCGCAGTTACGTGGACTGAGTTGCGCTCGTGGGACCTGGAGGTTGGCCCGCCCCGGGACGACCGTCGCAGTATCGGTCAGGAGGAGGACCTGGCCGATTGCTGGGAGGCTCGAGTATGGGAACCGGAAGTGCGGCAGGAGGAACGGGGGGCCTACCTGACTCGCGTGGCAGGCAGGGGGCTGTGTCTTTTGCCTGTCTTTGGATTCTGTTGGCTTGCTGCACCATCAGGCAGCAGCCGCCGGTCCAAACCGACTTCGAGGGCTACGCACGCTTCGTCACCACGAGTGAGTGTCTCTTCAGTCATTTGTTAACGAGTATCGGGGGAGCCGCCTTGGCGATTCTTGGTGTGCTCCGTCTTCGTGTTGTTGGCCGGGGCCGATTTCGGCGCGCCGCGCTCATTGGGACGATCATGCGGCCGCCTACGACCTGGTCGTCGCCCCTGACCTCGATTACGAGGTGTTCACCCCCGAACCACCAGCGATTCGGGCTGGGTTCCGCGTTCTTGCGGATCTGGCCGAGCTGCCGTCGGTGACCGGAACCCGCTTCTGGAACGCCCTCGACGCCTGACCATGGGCTGTACGGGCAAGTACCAGCCGCGGCGACGACGGAAATGAGTGGAAGATCGATATTTGGACGCTGGCGCGCAGCCACCCTGGACCCTGCGCGGCATGACCATTGAACCGATGTGGCGGAGCTTGACCGACAAGACTCTCCTGGGCGCGGCCAAGGGTCAGTGATCGGTGACGTCCATCCGGGGACCGACGCGGGGGTCTTGGCCGGTCCGGTCACGCAGTTGCGGATTCGCTCGGTGCGCGGTCGCCGGCATCGTTGCCTCAGAGTGATTCCCGCTCCCAGTAGCGTCCCGATCCCGGTCGCGGAGCTGGATCGCTGCACGGGCCGGTACGGCGGTGTGCATCTGCTGGGCGTTCCCGTGCGGCACTGCAGCCCGGTGGGGGATTTGGACGACACCCAATCGGCGGCGGGTGGCGACCGCCTTGCTGATTGACCGCAGGTCAGGTGCGTACGCAAGCCCCGAGCCCTCGAGGTTCGATGTTCCTCGCCGCAACACACCCCGGAACCGCATCCCAATCGAGGCCGCCAACTGACCGTCGCGGCGCGAGTCACCGACGACGAGGCAGCGCTCCGGCGGAAGCTCCGACCTGTCGAGCACGGAGATCAGCTGTGCGGCCTTGTCGCGCCCCGGTGACCACCCGTCCACAACCCGAAAGTGCTCTGCCTGCCGGCGACGGTCGATCCACTGGCGGACCAGTTCCCGTCGGGTCGAGCTGCAGATGCAGACCTCGACACCGACGGCGTGGAGTTCGTCGAGGAACACCGGCAAGTCAGGGAACGGGTCCACCCCATCCATCAGGTCCGGCTTAGCCTCCTCGAACCGGTGCACGGCACGCGTTGCCGGCGCTCCGCTGGACGGATCGATCTCCTGCAGCTGCGTCGCGAAGTCCGATCCCGTCGACGCCAGATACCGCGACCGGGCGTCATCGACGCCGAGACCGAGCTCTTCATGGATCACCTTCACGGCCAGTCGGGTCAGCGGGCCCATCGAGTCGGCGATCGTGCCGTCGAAGTCCACGATCACCACGTCGACATCGGCCCACTCGAGACGGCTCGCACGCCAAGAGCGGACCATCCGCACAGCGATGATCCACCATGTCGAGGCGGCAAGGACCCCGAGGGCGACCGGCAGAGCCCACCCGACCGCGACGGATCCGACCAGGCCCCCGGTGAGCACGAGCAACCGCAGGTCACGTCCGCGCCCCGACGCCACCAGTCGCCCCTCATAACGGTGCCCCAGATCGAGGGCGGCACGGCTCGTCGAGTAACTGACGAGCAGGTGCCCGACAGTTGCCAGCGCGCCGAGCATGCCAGCGGCCACCCCACCACCGACCTGCACCGCCAGGTACAGGCCCGCCGCGGAGAACACCAACCCATCCACAACCCGATCGAGCATCGGGTCGAGAAACGCCCCGAAACGGCTCCCACGGTGCGCCACGCGGGCGATTTCACCATCGGCGCCGTCGAGGATGCTCGCCAACTGCACGGCCACCGCAGCGACCAGCATCCAGCCCGCCAGGATCGCCGGCACTGCGCTCAAACCAACGACGGCGGCGAGCACGGTGATCGTGTCCGGACGCAAGCCTGGCGCGATCGACATCAGCAGCGGTGTGATCACCCGGCCCGACAGGACCCGGTTGACCTTGGCTACCGCCCCGTCACGCTCCTTGCCGCCACCTGCCAACAACCCCCGCGACGCCCGACGCCGATCCCGGCGGGTGTCGACGTCCACCCACCGCGCGCCGGTCACGTCACAGCGTTCCAACCGGCCCTGGTCCGCGAGGCGGTGCATCCCCGCCGACAACGACGTCTCACCCGCGGCGACCGCCTCACGCAACGCATCGAACACTCCGCTGGAGCACAAAAACGCACCCGTGTCGAATGCGTCGAATGGGCAGATTCCCTTGCCGATGTCACCGACCAACCGACCTTCGGTACGCACGCGGGTCACGTCGTCGAGGTCGACACCCCTGGCGGAACCAACCGAACTGTCGACCGCAAGCACCGCACCCCCCACCGGCAGCTCGGAACCCAACAGTGACCACAAGATCGACCGGTCGAGCACGTGGTCGCCCATGAGCAGGACGTACGGCTCGCCCCTCAGCGCTTCCTCGGCCGCCAACACCGCCAGCCCGTTGCCCTCGTCGAACCGCTCGTTACGCACGCACCGCAGCGGAACGCCGAGCCGCACAGACAACGCAGCGCAAAACCGCTCGATCTCCTCCGCCCGATACCCGACCACCACGAGCACCTCATCGACTCCCACGTCAACCAGGTTCCGCACGGCACGCTCCAATAGGGCGACACCGGCCACCGGGACGAGCGGCTTGACCCGCCCCCGCGGCGTCCCCAGACGAGATCCCTTCCCACTGGCGAGCACGAGCCCACGCACGACCTCCTCCCTTCCAGACAGCGGTGGCCACCGGGCCCGATGGCAGGAGAGCGGGGACCACCGCAGGGCGAGCGGAACACCGAAAACATACCGAAGACGGCCACTAGATGGACAACACCGGAACAAGACGTGACCCACCTCAGACTCAAGGAGCGCGACAGCACAACGCTGACCGATGACCTCGGCTGGCGGCTACCACATCAGCGACCTCGAGCCGGTGGCCGCGTTTGACGCCGTCGCCGCCCGCCATGACCGCCTCCCTGATCGTCACCGCAACACACCATCAGGCCGCTGGCTGCAGTGTTCGGCAACGAAGTCGTCGCCGCCGCCATGATCGACCACCGCGTCCACGACGCTGAAGACCTCGCCCTCGAATGCAACAGCTCGGCTCCCAACCTGCGACCTCGGAACCTTAAGCGGACGCATCTACGGGCATGCCGACGCCCGGTCGCAACACCATCCACAGGAAAATCCACAGGTGTCGACGATCGGGGGATCGACACAGTACCCAACAGGCGCCGCGTCGCAGAGCGGGCTCACGCTGAGCCTGCTGCGACGTAGGACCTTCCAGAGCCCGAACCTGGCCGGCGCGCCCGCCGTCGGCGACGGCGTGTGGGTACCGCCGGCCCGGGCCGGTCGACGGTTGCCTATCCGGGCCGCCGGGGTCCCATTAGGAGTCGCGCAGGACTACCTGCGGATCCTTGCTGGTGTGGACCTAGTGCTCCTCTCGGGAACGCGCTGCGGCTGCGCGATCTCGCAAGCCGGGGCACCGCCGAAGTCACCCTTACCCGTAAACTGGGCTTCACTAGCGGAGATGCTGGTGGGCGATACTGGGTTCGAACCAGTGACCTCTTCGGTGTGAACGAAGCGCGCTACCACTGCGCCAATCGCCCCTTGCCCTCGGGCGACGCCCACCTTATCCCATCCGGCCGGTCACGGATCGAGGTCGTCGAGGGCCCGCTCGGCGAAGATCTTGGCCAGCAGCGCGGTCTGCGGCCCCGGTGCCTCGCGGACGACACCGTCCCAGGCTCGGACCGCCTGGACGTCCCGCAGGGACGAGGTGATGAACACCTCGTCGGCTCGGGCCGCGTCCTCGGCCGTCACGTCCGCTTCGGCGATCGGGCACCACTCCAGCAGCAGTTCCCGGGTGATCCCGGCCAGCGGGCCGGCTGCGAGCGGCGGGGTGACGACTTCGGATCCGAAGATCAGGAACAGGTTGCTGCCGGTACCCTCGGAGACGTTCCCGACGGTGTTGACGAAGATGGCCTCGGTGGCGGCCCGCTCGGTCGCGTAGGCCAGGGCGCGGACATTCTCGCCGTACGAGGTCGACTTGACCCCTGCGAGTGCCCCACGCTCGTTGCGGAGCCACGGTGCCGTCACGATTCAGTCGTCTCGGTCGGCGGCTCGGCGGCGTCGGCGGCGACCACCAGCGTCGGCGGCCCGTACGGCGCCTGCGAACTCAGCGGCCCCCGTCCGCCCGTGTACGTGATCCGGAGTTTGCCGTACGGATAGCTCCGACCATCGACCACGGCGGCGATTCCCGCCGGACGGCTCGGTGATCCGGATCGGGGAATCCCAGCGCCCGCGCCGAGCGGCTCAGCCGGTTGAGATGCCGGGTGATCGCGAACACGCCGGCGTCGGTCACCCGCAGCGTCTCGAAGATGCCGTTGCCGACCACCACCCCGTGATCCGTGGCGGGCACGACCGCCTCGGCCGGATCGTCGTACAGCCGGCCGTTCAGCCAGATGCGCAAGGAGTTGTTCGAAGAGACCTCAGACACGTCTGGACTGTATGCACCTCTCCTGTGGGCACCCTTCGGCCACCAGTGACCACCGCTGGGCCGGCCCGACCGTCTCTCGTACGAGTGCTGGTTGGATTCCCGAGCGTGGCTCGGCTATGGCGTCAGATCGCATCCCAGCCCGGGTTGGTTGTGATCATGCGGACGTGGCTCAGTTGGTAGAGCATCACCTTGCCAAGGTGAGGGTCGCGGGTTCGAATCCCGTCGTCCGCTCGGAGCGAGTCTCGCCCAGTCCCGGTTGGGGAGCCCTGCTCCTCCAATGGTGGAGTGGCCGAGAGGCGAGGCAACGGACTGCAAATCCGTGAACGCGGGTTCAAATCCCGTCTCCACCTCGGGCGATTGGCGCAGCGGTAGCGCGCTTCCCTGACACGGAAGAGGTCACTGGTTCGAACCCAGTATCGCCCACCAGT
>CAVVTA010000001.1:0-216631 GCA_963751045.1 uncultured Actinomycetota bacterium | reverse complement strand
TGTCCTCCACCTGTACCCGCCACGCGATCGAGCTTCAGCCGCGAGGACCGACTCCGCGCCTGGGTTGACAGGTCGTGCGCTGGGTCTGGACGGATCTGTTGCGTCCGACCGCCCGGATCCGGCGCCTACACTCCGCCTTCGAGCGCGGGCGAGTGCGCTGAGCATCTGTATGGCTGTCTCTGCATAGGCTTGGTGCGTCTGCATGGGGTGTGCACCATGCAGATGATTTGAAACCATGCAGAAAGGCGAGAAGTCAGGCGAGCCTCATCGAGTCGGCGGTAAGTCAGGGACGGAGTGTGCGGACCGGCAGGTCGAACCGGGCGGCGTAGCCGCGGAGGTACTCGGTGATCTCGTCCCCGGTTGGGTAGCGACCGGCCCGGCCGGGCACCCGCAGTCCCGGCAGGCCCGAGAACCGGGCCGGTGAGAACAGGGCGAGGCTGTCGTAGTTAGGACGGCCACGAGCCGCCGCTCACCCAGGTCGCGACGGTCTCCCCGGCCAGCCGGGAACCGGTCCGATTCCGGCCGCAACGGCCGCTCGGGCTGGACGTCCACTACTGGGCCCGCTGGTCCGGGCGGGAAGCGTTGCCGATCCGTCGAGACGGCGCCCGCTCGGTCGGGGTCCTCGACGCCGGCCGCTACGCCGCCGCGCTGGCCGCGGGGCGGCCGGACCCCCGACCCGTGTTCGATCGGCTCAGCCCGGCCGGGGTCGTCTGGTCCGACGGCACCGAAGAGCCGGTCGACGCGGCATCCTCGCCACCTGCTAGGGCCCTACGTCGGCTACCTCGCCGGCCTCGGCGCCCTCAACGAGGACGGGTGGCCGGTCCACTGCCGCGGCCGCAGCCTCGCCGTCCCCCGCCTCGGCAATGTCGGGCTGCCCGGCCCGATCGGCCACGGTCCGCGGCGTCGGCGGCGACGCCCGCCGGATCGCCGGCTGGCTGCGCCGGTCCTCAGCCGCAGGTTCGCGGCCGACCTGCCCGTCCCGGCCGCCTGCCGGGTCCTCGCCCTCGACGACCGATGAGCCGCGACCTCGGCGCCCTCATCCCTCACGCACGGACCGACCGGTCATCGCGAATGGTGCCCCGCGGGCTCGCCGAAGCGGTCGGCACCGGATTGCCGGAGCCGATCACGGCACAGACCAGCATTTCCGACCGGCTCGGGTTCCGGACGGCCCGGTCCGCATCATCCGAGGGTGGTGGATTTGGCGGTGCGCGGCCGACGCCCAGCGCGGTCCAGCAGCTCGGTTGCTTCCCGACCTCGGCGGCGGCCTCGACGATCAGGATCTCAAGCCCAGCCTGCTGCAGCACGGCCGGCGGCCAGCCCTGCCTGCCCGGCCCCGACCACGGCCACATCGATATTTGCAGTGCCGATCGGTGCGCGGTGCCGCGCGTGCATCACGGCCTCGTCGGTGGCGGTCACCGGCAGCCACAGCTGGCCGGCGGCCTGGCCGTCTCGTCGAGGGACCAGGTCTCCCCGCAGCAGGCGGTCTTGGCCGACGGTTCGCAGCAGGCCGCGACCGTCCTGCCGTCGCAGCAGGCGGCAGGTTCGACGCCGGCCTTTCGGCGGCGGCTGGTGCCTGCTCGGCGGCGACGATCGCCTCCGCTGCGTGGGTCGGGATCGTGCCAGCGGGCTTGATGGCCATGGATGCGGTGCTGTCGGCCATGGCGGACCTCCCCACTCGGATTGATGTGTGTCGATGAATATCTTAGCCAGATCGTATCGATCAATGTCAATGCATTGCGCGCCGGGTGACGGACGTCCTGCGGGACGCGATCCTTCCCTTTGCGCAGTTACGTGGACTGAGTTGCGCTCGTGGGACCTGGAGGTTGGCCCGCCCCGGGACGACCGTCGCAGTATCGGTCAGGAGGAGGACCTGGCCGATTGCTGGGAGGCTCGAGTATGGGAACCGGAAGTGCGGCAGGAGGAACGGGGGGCCTACCTGACTCGCGTGGCAGGCAGGGGGCTGTGTCTTTTGCCTGTCTTTGGATTCTGTTGGCTTGCTGCACCATCAGGCAGCAGCCGCCGGTCCAAACCGACTTCGAGGGCTACGCACGCTTCGTCACCACGAGTGAGTGTCTCTTCAGTCATTTGTTAACGAGTATCGGGGGAGCCGCCTTGGCGATTCTTGGTGTGCTCCGTCTTCGTGTTGTTGGCCGGGGCCGATTTCGGCGCGCCGCGCTCATTGGGACGATCATGCGGCCGCCTACGACCTGGTCGTCGCCCCTGACCTCGATTACGAGGTTTTCACCCCCGAACCACCAGCGATTCGGGCTGGGTTCCGCGTTCTTGCGGATCTGGCCGAGCTGCCGTCGGTGACCGGAACCCGCTTCTGGAACGCCCTCGACGCCTGACCATGGGCTGTACGGGCAAGTACCAGCCGCGGCGACGACGGAAATGAGTGGAAGATCGATATTTGGACGCTGGCGCGCAGCCACCCTGGACCCTGCGCGGCATGACCATTGAACCGATGTGGCGGAGCTTGACCGACAAGACTCTCCTGGGCGCGGCCAAGGGTCAGTGATCGGTGACGTCCATCCGGGGACCGACGCGGGGGTCTTGGCCGGTCCGGTCACGCAGTTGCGGATTCGCTCGGTGCGCGGTCGCCGGCATCGTTGCCTCAGAGTGATTCCCGCTCCCAGTAGCGTCCCGATCCCGGTCGCGGAGCTGGATCGCTGCACGGGCCGGTACGGCGGTGTGCATCTGCTGGGCGTTCCCGTGCGGCACTGCAGCCCGGTGGGGGATTTGGACGACACCCAATCGGCGGCGGGTGGCGACCGCCTTGCTGATTGACCGCAGGTCAGGTGCGTACGCAAGCCCCGAGCCCTCGAGGTTCGATGTTCCTCGCCGCAACACACCCCGGAACCGCATCCCAATCGAGGCCGCCAACTGACCGTCGCGGCGCGAGTCACCGACGACGAGGCAGCGCTCCGGCGGAAGCTCCGACCTGTCGAGCACGGAGATCAGCTGTGCGGCCTTGTCGCGCCCCGGTGACCACCCGTCCACAACCCGAAAGTGCTCTGCCAGCCGGCGACGGTCGATCCACTGGCGGACCAGTTCCCGTCGGGTCGAGCTGCAGATGCAGACCTCGACACCGACGGCGTGGAGTTCGTCGAGGAACACCGGCAAGTCAGGGAACGGGTCCACCCCATCCATCAGGTCCGGCTTAGCCTCCTCGAACCGGTGCACGGCACGCGTTGCCGGCGCTCCGCTGGACGGATCGATCTCCTGCAGCTGCGTCGCGAAGTCCGATCCCGTCGACGCCAGATACCGCGACCGGGCGTCATCGACGCCGAGACCGAGCTCTTCATGGATCACCTTCACGGCCAGTCGGGTCAGCGGGCCCATCGAGTCGGCGATCGTGCCGTCGAAGTCCACGATCACCACGTCGACATCGGCCCACTCGAGACGGCTCGCACGCCAAGAGCGGACCATCCGCACAGCGATGATCCACCATGTCGAGGCGGCAAGGACCCCGAGGGCGACCGGCAGAGCCCACCCGACCGCGACGGATCCGACCAGGCCCCCGGTGAGCACGAGCAACCGCAGGTCACGTCCGCGCCCCGACGCCACCAGTCGCCCCTCATAACGGTGCCCCAGATCGAGGGCGGCACGGCTCGTCGAGTAACTGACGAGCAGGTGCCCGACAGTTGCCAGCGCGCCGAGCATGCCAGCGGCCACCCCACCACCGACCTGCACCGCCAGGTACAGGCCCGCCGCGGAGAACACCAACCCATCCACAACCCGATCGAGCATCGGGTCGAGAAACGCCCCGAAACGGCTCCCACGGTGCGCCACGCGGGCGATTTCACCATCGGCGCCGTCGAGGATGCTCGCCAACTGCACGGCCACCGCAGCGACCAGCATCCAGCCCGCCAGGATCGCCGGCACTGCGCTCAAACCAACGACGGCGGCGAGCACGGTGATCGTGTCCGGACGCAAGCCTGGCGCGATCGACATCAGCAGCGGTGTGATCACCCGGCCCGACAGGACCCGGTTGACCTTGGCTACCGCCCCGTCACGCTCCTTGCCGCCACCTGCCAACAACCCCCGCGACGCCCGACGCCGATCCCGGCGGGTGTCGACGTCCACCCACCGCGCGCCGGTCACGTCACAGCGTTCCAACCGGCCCTGGTCCGCGAGGCGGTGCATCCCCGCCGACAACGACGTCTCACCCGCGGCGACCGCCTCACGCAACGCATCGAACACTCCGCTGGAGCACAAAAACGCACCCGTGTCGAATGCGTCGAATGGGCAGATTCCCTTGCCGATGTCACCGACCAACCGACCTTCGGTACGCACGCGGGTCACGTCGTCGAGGTCGACACCCCTGGCGGAACCAACCGAACTGTCGACCGCAAGCACCGCACCCCCCACCGGCAGCTCGGAACCCAACAGCGACCACAAGATCGACCGGTCGAGCACGTGGTCGCCCATGAGCAGGACGTACGGCTCGCCCCTCAGCGCTTCCTCGGCCGCCAACACCGCCAGCCCGTTGCCCTCGTCGAACCGCTCGTTACGCACGCACCGCAGCGGAACGCCGAGCCGCACAGACAACGCAGCGCAAAACCGCTCGATCTCCTCCGCCCGATACCCGACCACCACGAGCACCTCATCGACTCCCACGTCAACCAGGTTCCGCACGGCACGCTCCAATAGGGCGACACCGGCCACCGGGACGAGCGGCTTGACCCGCCCCCGCGGCGTCCCCAGACGAGATCCCTTCCCACTGGCGAGCACGAGCCCACGCACGACCTCCTCCCTTCCAGACAGCGGTGGCCACCGGGCCCGATGGCAGGAGAGCGGGGACCACCGCAGGGCGAGCGGAACACCGAAAACATACCGAAGACGGCCACTAGATGGACAACACCGGAACAAGACGTGACCCACCTCAGACTCAAGGAGCGCGACAGCACAACGCTGACCGATGACCTCGGCTGGCGGCTACCACATCAGCGACCTCGAGCCGGTGGCCGCGTTTGACGCCGTCGCCGCCCGCCATGACCGCCTCCCTGATCGTCACCGCAACACACCATCAGGCCGCTGGCTGCAGTGTTCGGCAACGAAGTCGTCGCCGCCGCCATGATCGACCACCGCGTCCACGACGCTGAAGACCTCGCCCTCGAATGCAACAGCTCGGCTCCCAACCTGCGACCTCGGAACCTTAAGCGGACGCATCTACGGGCATGCCGACGCCCGGTCGCAACACCATCCACAGGAAAATCCACAGGTGTCGACGATCGGGGGATCGACACAGTACCCAACAGGCGCCGCGTCGCAGAGCGGGCTCACGCTGAGCCTGCTGCGACGTCGGACCTTCCAGAGCCCGAACCTGGCCGGCGCGCCCGCCGTCGGCGACGGCGTGTGTGCACCGCCGGCCCGGGCCGGTCGACGGTTGCCTACCCGGGCCGCCGGGGTCCCATTAGGAGTCGCGCAGGACTACCTGCGGATCCTTGCTGGTGTGGACCTAGTGCTTCTCTCGGGAACGCGCTGCGGCTGCGCGATTTCGCAAGCCGGGGCAGCGCCGAAGTCACCTCGATCTGCAGTGTCCTCAGCGATCCTTACCCTTAAACGGGCTTCACTAGCGGAGATGCTGGTGGGCGATACTGGGTTCGAACCAGTGACCTCTTCGGTGTGAACGAAGCGCGCTACCACTGCGCCAATCGCCCCTTGCCCTCGGGCGACGCCCACCTTATCCCATCCGGCCGGTCACGGATCGAGGTCGTCGAGGGCCCGCTCGGCGAAGATCTTGGCCAGCAGCGCGGTCTGCGGCCCCGGTGCCTCGCGGACGACACCGTCCCAGGCTCGGACCGCCTGGACGTCCCGCAGGGACGAGGTGATGAACACCTCGTCGGCTCGGGCCGCGTCCTCGGCCGTCACGTCCGCTTCGGCGATCGGGCACCACTCCAGCAGCAGTTCCCGGGTGATCCCGGCCAGCGGGCCGGCTGCGAGCGGCGGGGTGACGACTTCGGATCCGAAGATCAGGAACAGGTTGCTGCCGGTTCCCTCGGAGACGTTCCCGACGGTGTTGACGAAGATGGCCTCGGTGGCGGCCCGCTCGGTCGCGTAGGCCAGGGCGCGGACATTCTCGGCGTACGAGGTCGACTTGACCCCTGCGAGTGCCCCACGCTCGTTGCGGAGCCACGGTGCCGTCACGATGTCAGTCGTCTCGGTCGGCGGCTCGGCGGCGTCGGCGGCGACCACCAGCGTCGGCGGCCCGTACGGCGCCTGCGAACTCAGCGGCCCCCGTCCGCCCGTGTAGGTGATCCGGAGTTTGCCGTACGGATAGCTCCGACCATCGACCACGGCGGCGATGCCCGCCCGGACGGCTCGGTGATCCGGATCGGGGAGTCCCAGCGCCCGCGCCGAGCGGCTCAGCCGGTTGAGATGCCGGGTGATCGCGAACACGCCGGCGTCGGTCACCCGCAGCGTCTCGAAGATGCCGTTGCCGACCACCACCCCGTGATCCGTGGCGGGCACGACCGCCTCGGCCGGATCGTCGTACAGCCGGCCGTTCAGCCAGATGCGCAAGGAGTTGCTCGAAGAGACCTCAGACACGTCTCAACTGTATGCACCTCTCCTGTGGGCACCCTTCGGCCGCCAGTGACCACCGCTGGGCCGGCCCGACCGTCTCTCGTACGAGTGCTGGTTGGATTCCCGAGCGTGGCTCGGCTATGGTTTCAGATCGCATCCCAGCCCGGGTTGGTTGTGATCATGCGGACGTGGCTCAGTTGGTAGAGCATCACCTTGCCAAGGTGAGGGTCGCGGGTTCGAATCCCGTCGTCCGCTCGGAGCGAGTCTCGCCCAGTCCCGGTTGGGGAGCCCTGCTCCTCCAATGGTGGAGTGGCCGAGAGGCGAGGCAACGGACTGCAAATCCGTGAACGCGGGTTCAAATCCCGTCTCCACCTCGGGCGATTGGCGCAGCGGTAGCGCGCTTCCCTGACACGGAAGAGGTCACTGGTTCGAACCCAGTATCGCCCACCAGTATCACCCCTTGTCACAGCAACTTCGAGTCTCTTAGACGACGCTCGTGCAGGCCACGTGCAGAAACGACGTCACGCGGTGGCGTCAGCCTTGCGGGATCAACTGTGACGCGAGTCACCTTCTGGTTTTTGGGATGTGGTCGGTGACGCTGGCTGGTGAGGCTGATTCTGGCGAGGATGCGCGCCAACGTTGGCGAGAATCAGTTGTTACCTTGCCGTCACCCCCGGGACTCGCTCGTAGTGCATGTGTCCAGTCGAGAGCACACGCCACAATCAATTTCGTGCACGTCTCGGTGTTGATCCCGATCTTGCGGAGGCTGGGACTAGCCGATGTCGCCCGCCTCTCGCACGGGCCGGAGCTTCTCGGCACTCACCCACTCGACACTGAGTCGGTCGAGCGTCCACACCACGGCAACCTGCGCAGACCACCCCACGGCGAGCCTGGAGGGCTGGCGCTCGATCCGCCACGCGATGACCAGACCGGGCACCGGCGGTCCGTGGCCGCCGGGATGCTCAACCCAAACGTGGCGCACCCGTGGTGTCTGGGGCGCGTAGACCTGATGGGGGTCGTCGCGGAACCAGCGACTCACGGTCGATTATCGAACGCTAGTTCGAGTCGGTCAAGTAAATCGTTCCAGACGCGGGCCCCCTGTGGGCGACAGCGCTGGTCCCCGTGTCGGCACTCAACACACGATGCTGGCGTCGGACGCAGTCTCCGCCGGCATCTTCCGAGGCGGAACGTGCTTCTCAGGCCCGGCTGCTCCTGGGTCGCCGGGCCGACGCGTTCGGATCGGCCGAGATAAGTTTCGCTGCGATTCGGGCCAGCGGGTAGCGACATTCATGTCTCGCGTCGAAGAGATCCTCCAGCACCCCTTCGACGTCAGCCACGCCGAGCTCGTCTCCACCGTCGACGACTACGCGCGCTTCGCCCTCCTGTTGGCCCACGGAGGTCGGATCGACGGGCAGCAGATCCTGTCGCCGGAGCACGGCCGACCAGTGACAGTGATTTGTGGGCGGAGCGCCGCCGCCTCGCAAGCCAGGCCGTCGGGGCGGTCGATGCCTCATCCTGCCGCTGCGGCCTCCGGCACCCGAGCGACGGTTGCTGCTCTCAGCATCCATGCGCCCAGCCAGACGAACGCCAGCCCATGAACCACCCCACCGCTAAGGTAGACGATCCCGATCGGCACGCCGGACAGGAGGCCGGCCACGAGGATGGTGATCGAGATGCTTCGCGGAATTACACGAGCCCGAGTGCTCGCCGCCCCGTACATGATCCAACCGATGCCGAACAGTACGAAGCTGGTCAGACCCCCGATGATCAGCCTGCCCCCGACGAACGTGTCGACGACGTCGGGTGCGACCTCGGTCAAGCGCGGCACCGCAAAGGCCTCGTACCACCAGTCCCCGGTCATGAACATCGTCCCGAGCACCGCCGCTCCGAAGGCGAGAGCTCCGAACGCGCCGGCGCTGCGCGCCTCGCGGTTGTAAAGGGCCACCAGGGCGATCACGAGGAGCGCGAAGGCCACGATCGACACGACGCTGTTGACCGCGTGGGTGGTGGTGAGGACGTACGCCTTGAGAGGTCCGATCTCGGCCGGGATGGTGAAGAGGATTACGAGTCGGGTGATGATCATCAGGGTGCCCGCGACGATCGCTATCGGCGCTCCATAGCGGGCCAGCGTTGTAGTCTGCATAAGATTCCTTCCTTCCTCAGTGAGTTGGGTCTCCCCGTGGGGCCGGTGCGGCTTGCTGAAAGCCATGACGCACTCCTCGATGGATTCACCGCTCCCTTCACCTTGGCGGCTGTGGCGCGGTTGCGCATTGTGGCTGACCCGTGAATAGATGGACCGGTTTTCTCCCATCTGCTCAGGTCAGGCGGCAGAGTGAGGCGCCCACAGCGCTTCGCTGGAGGAGCTCGCTCGTGGCCGAGGCGGTTCCTGCGGCGGAGCCGTTGTTCTCAGAGGTGCACCCTCCCACGGCTGGCCGCTCTATCGATTGACGGCGCTGGAGTCGAGATCATCGCCGGCACCGCGTCCCTGCTCTGGCCAGGTGGTCAGCTTGGCGTCCAGGCCCTGAGCCGTCTGCTCGTTTGGCCGGATCGCCATCGGGCCGCCGGGTGAATCGGATAGCTGCCGTCGTTCTCTCTCAGTAGAGCGCCAGGTCACTCAGGCGGATGGCGTGGCGCAAGAGGTCCCCTTGCGGTGCCACTCCCATGCTCCGCAGCACGAAAGCTGCTCAGGACGTTGCCGTTCACTCGGTTCACAACCGCCGACGGCCCGAGTGTGCCCGGTTTCTCGGACCGTGCGACGAAAGTCTCCCGACATCGGCAGTCGTCGCTTGATCGTGGGATACGACGGCGCGGTGATTCCGAGATCCTCCAGGACCCGGATAAAGTCGAGCTTGATGGTCGGGTCGACCACCCGGGCCAGCGCCAACCTGGCTGTCGGGTTCTGGCGCTGGGACGCGTTGAGATCGACACTGGGCGAGGAGACTACGGAGTCCGATGAGGAGGCGAGCGCTGGCCGGAGCGTTGGCGCTCGCTCTTGTCGGTTTGGCGGTGGTGCCTCAGGCGGCGGAGGCGGTGCCGCCGGCGGAGCCGTTCGACTTCGACGGGAACGGCTACGCCGACTTGGCTAGCGGCGTGCCGGGTGAGTCGATCGGATCGGTTGAGCAGGCTGGTGCGATCCAGGTCGTCTACGGGACGAAACGTGGCCTCGCCTCGGCGGGTGCTCAGCTGTGGTCTCGGGCCAGTGTTGGCGTGGACGGGGAGCCGAGCTCTCAAGAGCACCTGGGGCGAGGAGTGGCCTCGGCCGACTTCGACCGTGACGGCTACGCCGACGTCGCTGCCCTCACCTGTACCCAGGTCGTGATCATCTACGGCAGCAGGGTCGGACTCGGGAACCGTCACGAATTCCTCACCTCCCCGGTGCCCAAGACCCGGTGTGATCGCCTCGAGGACCCCCAGGGGCTGAAGGCGCTGGTCACCGGAGACTTCAATCGCGACTCCCACGCCGACCTGGCCGTGACGGCCTCCGTACCGGCGCGGGTCTTCGTGTTCATGGGCAACGATCAAGCTATTGATCGAAACCCGACCGTCAGCTTCAGCAAAGACCCGCCAACCACCGAGCGGGACTACGTCGACTACGTCGGGAACGGGCTGGCAGCTGGCGATGTCGACGGCGACGGCGACGATGACCTGGCGGTCGGCACCGGCATCGCTTGGATCGACGTCACCGCCACCGGCGTGGGAACCATTCCCGGGTTCTATATCGTCCCGGGATCTGACGCCGGCCTGCAAGTCGGCGAACGGCGGTTCGTACACGGGCAGCGGACCGCCCGACTGCGACCGAAACGGGCCGAGATCAGTCAGTCGTTCGGCCATGCCCTGGCCATCGCCGACTTCGACCGCGACGGCTTCGGCGACATCGCGGTGGCCGACCCCGAGGGCGGCCGGGATGCAGGCAACTGTGAGCTCGGGCCGTGTTCTGGTGCGGTGTTCATCTTGCGCGGATCGAAGCACGGGCCTGTCGTGCGCGGACGGCAGTACTGGTCGCTCTCCACGCAACTGCCGTGGGGTGGAGACGACGACTATGCGGTCGGAAACAACTTCGGCGCCAAGCTGGCCGTCGGGGATCTCGATCGCGACGGTCACCTCGATCTCGCGATCGCCGCCCCGTACGACCAGTCCAACTACGGCCGGCCGGGAATCCACGCTGCCGCTCACGAGTGGCGGGACGTCGGAAAGGTGTTCCCCAACCCCGGCAACGTGTACGTGCTGTACGGGACGAAGAACGGGCTGAGCCGGACCGGACTGCAGATCTGGTCCCAGCGGACCCGCGGTGTTCCCGGCCAGGCCAAGGCCTTTGAAGGCTTCGGCGACGGCGGTCTGCAGATCCTGGACTCCGGTCGCGACGGCGCCGGCGATCTGCTGATCCACACCCCAGGCGACCGCAGCGGCCGCGGCTCTATCAGCGTCGTCTACGGATCGAGCCACGGCCTGCAGGCCGACGGCGTGCAGCTGTGGCACCAAGACATGCCCGGCATCCCCGGCCGCGGAGAACGCGGCGCCGACGACGGCGACAATCTCGGAGTCGTCTGAGTTCTGACGCGCCGGGCTCCAAGCTGCGCTTCGTGCGACCTTGTTCTCAGACTGGCCAACCACGCCCGACCATGCCGCTGCGCCCTCGCCCTACTCAGCCGCACCGGCCTATCCTGCAACTGGTTCGACCACGACGGCAGCCTGGAGATGATCATGAACCGTCCGACGCCCTACTGGCCGAAAGCCCCAAGTGACTGTCTGGGCCCGACACCCCGTGCCTGGCGTCACGCCCCGTAGAACACAACACTTCTCGCCGCATGATGGCGAGGGCTGGTTCGTAGGCGGCCGGGTTGGCCGGGTCGGACATGTCAGCACCTTAGTTCGCTGGTGACCCGAGGCGTCCGCCGTAGGCGGACCGTTCTGCGGCCCGGCGTGGTGCAGCGCGGGGAGAGGCTGGGACGTTCAGTCCTTGTTGGCGCCGGGTCCGTAGAGACGAGCGATGTCGGGGGAGTCTAGCCAGCCGTCGTAGGTTTGCGATTGCGGCCAGCCCTCGGGGGAGTCCTGCCACGGCTCCTGTCGGCCCCAGGGCAACAGGTCGATCAGTGGGAAGGTGTGGCTGAGCTGCTCGGTGCCGCGGCCATTGGTGTGCCACGTGCGGTAGGTGTCGTCGCCGTCCCGCAGGAACACGTTCACGGCGAAGCCGCCCCCGGGCGGTGCGTCGACATCGGCGCCGAACGAGCTGTCGGCGGTCGAGTACCAGGTCATCTTGTTGCCGACCTTGTCGCGGTAGGCGAGCGCCTCGGCGATCGGGCCCTGGGTGACGATGACGAACCGAGCGTCGTACGGCCCGAGGAACTGCAATCGCGTGAACTGGGACGTGAAGCCGGTGCAGCCACCGCACTGCCACTCCTCACCCGGTGACCACATGTGGTGGTAGGTGATGAGTTGGTGCTTTCCGTCGAAGACATCCACGAGCCGGACCGGACCGTCCTCGCCGACCAGGGTGTAGTCGGGCATCTTCACCATCGGCAGCCGGCGACGCTGGGCGGCGATCGCGTCCAGTTCCCGGGTGGCCGCCTTCTCCCGGACCCGAAGCTCGTCGAGTTGTTGTCGCCAGGTAGCCGAGTCGACGACCGGTGGCAGCAGGGCAGCCGTGGTGCTTGTCATGATTCTCCTTAGCATCGTCGGACCAGGATCGACTCGGCGGAGAGACGGAACTCATCGGTGAGTGGCCCAGATCCTCCGAAGATGTGCCGTTCAAGCTGTTCACCGCCGCGCCCAGGGACGAACTACGCCCACCGGTCTCCAACGGAACCCTAACCGCGACCACGGTGTGGGGTCGCGGTGATGATCTTGATCGTCATGCCTCGCTGCCTCTCAGGCCCGCGGATCATCGACCAGCTCCTCGACGTCCACGAGCCCGGCGGTTACCGAAGGGGCCGTTCCGTACTGGGACCGTCGTCCGGACTCCTTTTTGGTTGTCGGACAGCCGGTAGCGTCGAAGACATGAGCAAGTCGCTGGCGTGCCGCTTGGGTAGACACCAATGGACACTTGAGCAACGGCAGATGGATCGCAACGAACCGCCCCGAACGGTTCAGGTGTGTACCCGCTGCCAGACGACCACGTGGGCGGGTCGAGGTTCGAGAACACCGACCTGCCGAACGATCCGGGTGGCACCGGCTATGCCTCGGGCTTCGCTGGCGGCAGCGGGCTCTCTAAGGAGCATGGTGCGTAAGCCAGTGAGGATTGGTCTGGTGTTCCTCGCCGGGTCTGACCCGCCGTAAGCCTGACGCGATGTTGCTGTCCTTCGGACGATCCGTCGACCCAGTGAGGAACATCGCGGCACGCGAACGCGTTCACGTCGATGAGGATGCGGCAGTGATCGCTCGGCCCCCACTGGTCGGGCTGGTTCATTGCTTGCACGACGACCTGGTCGGCCAGGCTCTCGGAGGCGAAGACGAAATCGAGTTGTCTGGTTGCGGTCGCCGGCGATTGGCGGGCGTGGTGGAACGTCGGTCCACAGCGACTATCTTGAGGAAGTTCAGTGGGCCAAGGCTCAGCCCTTCTTCCGGCAGGAAAGAAGGGGCCGATCAGCCGAAGTCCGAGAGCCGCTGCATGATCGAAGACGGTGGCATAGCGATCCCGCCAGTACGCGCTTCCGTGTTCACCGTAGCCGTACAGCAGGTTCCAATCACCGGCCACGTGAGTCGATGCCTCCTGGACAGCATGAGGGCCGACAAGTCGGCCAGGATGCGGTGTGCCGAGCCATCGGCGTATTCACGGCTCCCCGCCATCTCCCACGCCGCGTAGACAGACGCGACAGTGAACCGAACCCCTCCGGCCGTTGCAATGTCGGCGCCCGCGATACTGCCGGCCCTACTGGTCGCGATTGCGCCGCTGGTTGCCGCCGCCGTTTGCAGGTCGGCCGTCGGGCGTCGAGTGAGTTGCGTCGCCGTGGAGAGTGAGGCAACTGCGGTTCGCCAGGAGGCGATGGTGCTGAGCAGGGCCGTCTCCCACCTTTGATCGTCGTCCTCGTCCAGCGTGCGGGCCCAAGCGGGCCCGGGCCGAACCGCTTCTTGCAGGAGAGCAACATCAGCTCCGAGGTCAGCCAAACCATCCCACGCAGCGCGGCGTCGAGCCATGTTCCAGCTGACCAAGCGGACCATCACACGAAAGTATCTGCCAACGTTCCGAATGGCTCACGGCGTGCCGCAGGTGGACCCACTTGCGGGCGGGTGCAGGCGGCGATGGGCCGCCCGATGAACCAGGCTCGGGGTGCCTAAGCGGAACCGTCCAGCGAGACCGTCCTCGCCATCGATCAGGAGCGATCTGGCCGGCAATCAGTGCGAAACCAGCGCAGCCCTGGAGTCGCCCCCGACCGGGAGTTGGGCCCGGTGGCGGCGAACTGGCGCCGCTGATCGACGAACTGGATCACCGTAAGAACTACGGAGACTCGAGATCCCACTTCCAGCCGAAACCCTGTGGTGGAATCACTTCGACGACTCGGGGCGGCTGGAGGGCGCGATGCGACGACGACTTTGTCTGCTCGGGCTGGTGCTGCTCGTCGGCGTAAGTCTGTCTTCGGTGCCGATCTTTGCACCGATGCACGTCCACCCCTTCGAGACAGCCGCCGGCGAGCCGCGCCGGGCCGAGGTCGGCTCGGACTTCAACGGCGACGGCTACGCCGACCTGGCCCTAGCCGTGGGTGATGAGTCCGGGAAAAATGACGGGATCGTCGTGATGTACGGGTCGGCCAAGGGATTGGACCCGGGCGGTCGGCAGCACATCCCGCGTCCAATCGCCGGCGAGGTGCCGCTGACGGCCGGCGACTTCGACGGCGACGGCTACGCCGATCTCGCCGTCGGCGACCCCTGGGCCGACGTCGATGGCGGTGTTTCAGGCGAGGTCTGGGTGCTCTACGGCTCGGCGCAGGGGCTCGATGGGCGCCGAAGCCAACGCTGGAGCCCCGGTCGCCGCGGAGTGCCATTTGTGGTCGACTCGGGTGCCGGCTCCTTCGGGTGGTCCGTCGCCGCTGGCGACTTCGGCCGGGGACCGCAGGACGATCTGGCGATCGGGGATTTTGACGGCGATGCCGCCCGCGGCGAGCCGATGCAAACGGGCACGGTGACGGTGCTCTACGGGTCGCCGTCCGGTCTGACGGCGACCGACAGTCAGAGGTGGAGCCCAAACTCCCCCGGCGTCCCCCGAACAAGCGGCCACGTCTCGATGTTCGGCGATGCGTTGGCTGCGGGTCGGTTCTCCGCCAGCGGCTACCACGACCTGGCCGTCGGCATCCCGAGTGCCCACGTCGGACGCCGGAATGCCGGATCGGTGCTGGTGTTGCGCGGCTCCGCCAACGGCCTGACCGCCCGCCGCAGCCGAATGTGGACGCAGAACAGTGCGGGCGTCGTCGGTAGGTCCCAAGTCGCGGACAACTTCGGCGACAGCCTCGCGGTCGGTCAGTTCGGCCGCAACGGGCACGATGACCTGGCCATCGGTGCTCCCGGGGAACGGATCGCCACCAGATACGGCGCCGGCGCGGTCAACATCCTCTACGGCTCGGCCGACGGCCTGAGCGCGGCCGGCAACCAGATGCGCAGTCAGCGCAGCCCAGGGGTCGCAGGCATCCCCGAAAAGGACGACGGCTTCGGGACGGTGGTGGCCGCCGAAGACTTCGGCGGCCCGGGCTCGTCGGGCTACGACGATCTGCTCGTCGCGGCGCCTCAGGAGTCCGTGCACGGCGCCTACCAAGCCGGCCAGGGCCATGTCTTGTTCGGCGGGCCGGACGGCTTGGCCCGGACGGGCAACCAGGTACTGAATAGAGCGACTGCCGGAATCGGCGAGCCGGCCCAAGGCTACGAATTCGGCAATCTCCTTGGCGCGGCCCGGTTCGGTGGGCGGCAGCGACCGAACGCCGATGCCGTCGTCGCGGGGTTCAGCGCCCTGGGCGAGAGCTTCGATCTGCTGGTCCTGCCGGGCTCTCCGACCGGGCTGACACACCACGGCGCACAGCGGTGGACGCCGGCGACCCTCGGCGGCTCGGAGGTCGCCGGACTGACGGCCACGAGCCGGGGCCGCTGATCCGGCTCGGATGCCAGCTGCGGCGCTACCGGTTGGCCAAGCCGGTCGTCCCTGAGTCCGCCCTGGCCAAGCTGGGCGCATTCTCCTGCTATATCTGATCGCGCGTCCTCACGTCGCTTGAGGACCGTTCAGCCGGTGCGACTCCGTGTTGACCTCGACTGGCAGGTTCTCTGGTGAGAGTGCTTTCTGGTCAGCAGCAGAGGCCGCCGAAGCCTCGGGTTCGAGTGCCGCGGCTGCCGAGCCCGGCCGATTCGGGGTACCAGAGTTGGTCGGTTGCGGTGACCCGGTCGCCGGCCGTGTACAGAACGTTGACGGTTCCCCATGCGGGTTTCCCGTTCTTGGCTTGGGTGTAGGTGTCGTTGGGTGTGTGGACGGCGAGATCGGGGTCGCGACCTTTGCCGAAGTTGAGGATGCGGATGAAACCGCCAGCGAAGAGTTCCTCGCTTCGAGCGACACTCTTGATTCCTGGACTGCCTTGACTCCACATCTGTGCCCGGGCGCTGCTGATTCCGGAGGGGGTGCCATAGATGATGTAGATCGCTCCCGCGTCCAGGTCGGCACCGACTTGTTGATACGGAGCTCCGACGACCAGATCGGCGTGACCGTCGCGATCGAGATCGCCGATGGCCAGAGTCGCGCCGAATGCTCCGGCACCCGACCCGGCCGCTTGGCCAAGGGATTCTTTGCTCCAGGTCAGGTGATTGTCCGGACGGAGACGGTTAGTTCCCCCGCGGAACACCAGAACGTGTTCACAAGTGAATTCCGGATCTTCCTCGGTGCAGCGGTCCGAGCCGCCGACGGCGAGGTCGGCGGTGCCGTCACCGTCGAGGTCGCCCACCACGAGTTTGGTTCCGGCATCGACGGAAAACCAGTCTTCGCCTTCCAGTACGGTCCCGGCGTCCATGACCGAGTTGTTTCGCGCCTTTACTCCCTCCGATGTGCCGGGGAAGAGGTAGATGGAGCCATGCGGCTCACGCTTCGCGAACTGGCCCTGTACTGCCGCGGGGGAAGTGATCAGCAGATCGTCGTGGCCGTCCCCAGTCATGTCGCCGACAGCTACGGCGCTGCCGAATCCGTCCTCGGGAAACGACTTGCCGGGAACGCCGCCGGAGTTCCGGCTGATTCTGATCGCGTCGTCGCCGTCCAAGCCATCCTCGGATCCGCGGAAGACCGCCACGGAGCCGGATGAGTCCTCCCCGCCGGGGCCGCTGACCACCAGATCGACGTTGCCGTCGTCGTCGAAATCGCCGGTCGCCAACGGTGGGGGATCGTCCTCGGGATCATCGAGTTCGAGATACCTTTTCTCGATGATGTCGGTGCGGCCCGTCAACCCGTTGGGCCCGCCGTGAACGACGACGAGTTGCTGACCGGCGGAGGTCACAAGGTCGGCGTAGGAGTCGGCATCGAAGTCGGCGGAAGTGATCGACCGCCCCAAACCCCTCGAGGTCGATAGGCGATCGGCTAGACCAGGCGAGTGACGCGTCAGCTTCTGGGTGTGTGTCGCGGACAGACCGCGTTTCGACCCGTACACGATCGTGATCGCATGCGAGGGATCGCCTGCGGCGAGGTCGGCGTACCCATCCCCGTTGAAGTCGAACGCGTCAGCAGTCCGAGCTCGCAACTCCGCGTTCGCACCGGGTGGAGCAACGATCGCAGCACCGAGGAGAGCGCACGCGAGCACGCACAGCACAAACACAACAGCAGCCGTAGACTCACCCAACATTTTCCGGCGCACCATGTTCTCCTCGACCGAAGGTTCGTCCGCCCCGCGGCCCTGCTGCTCAGGGTGGCAGACTTCCCGCTCAGAAACAGCTCTGCCGCCGTCAACGCGGGCGGCATGATTCGGTATCGGGCCCGCGCAGGACTAGGCGGGCGGCCCGCTCAACCTTGCCCGCTGCGCGCCAACCCGGTCTCTTAGGAGTAGGTTCATGGAGTTCGGACCGCTTCCAACGCTGCGCGCCTGCTGCGCGGCGGCGAGCAGATCAAACACTTGATCCGCGGCTTGCCGGGACCAGTCCGCGGCGGACCCTCGCGTCCACAATCACAGACAGCCGTCATCAGCTGACATCGCCACCGAGCTCACACCAGTTCCGGTCCGACAGCTACTGCGATTTGGCATACTCTTCGCTGTCCTTCCCGTGTGGTTTTTCGGCGACAGCTGCGCTGTCGCCCCTGGATTTCCGGACTTTGACCGGCCCCCCGGGTGGCTCGGCGTGTAGTCGTGGCCACCCCAGACGACGAATCGTTCGGCGTCGGTGTCGGCGGCGGTCCGGCATTCGTGTAGGACGGGCAGCCGGTGCAACAGCGGGTGGCGGTGGTGCGGTCGTCGGGATTTTCGGAGAGCCAGAGGTGGTGTGTTTCGGAGTCGCTGCAGCGTGGCGTCAGGCGGAGCTTGATCAACGCTTGGGTGAGCTGGTGGCTGGCCGGACTGTGCCTCATGCTTCGCCCCTCGCTACCTGTAATGCTTCGGGCCGAGGGGGGCGCGTGTAGTTCATCGGGCCCCCCATTGCGAGGCGATTTGGGGCTCAGCGGTGGACGGGGTGGACTGTCCACCCCCCTCTGTCCTCGCGCGCACCTGCGATTGGACTTTTGAGTCTGAGCCAGGCTGTGTCAGCCTGGATTTGTCGACGCTAGGGGTGGACGCGTCCACCCCGTCCACCCCTCACGCACGGCGCAACCTTTGCCCGCCGGGAACGGCCTCGGCGAGGATCACTCCGGCCGTGATCGCCCGGTCGAGTGCATCGTCGGCGAGGTGTCGATCGGGGCCGCGGACAGCTCGGCGTACGTCGCTGCGGGCCGATGGTCCGTGATGCTGCAGGTAGTCGAGCATTCGGTTGATCACCCGGCTCGATGCTGCGTCGGCGACGGCCTCGGCGACGACGACTGCCCGCCGACCTTCCCGCCTGGCCCGCTGGGTGTCGGCCGCATCCTGACGGGCCTTGAGGCAGGCCACGATCAGCGTGCGGGTGCGGTCGGACTTGGCCATCACCCGTCCGGCCAGCTGCCAGTCGTCGACGGTCATCACCCGCCGGTCGTCGAGCAGGGTGAGCGCTGCGGCGACCTTTTCCCGGGCGAACAGGGCGTGTCCGTCCAAGGCGTGCCCGTCGCCTCGGGCCCGGGCCACGTGTGCCTCGCGGATATCGGTAGCGACCTCGGGAGGTACAAACAGGTCGCTGGTCGACCAGCTGCTGCGGGTCGCCTGGATCACCATCGGCGGCGGCGGCGGGTCTGGGTTGGCGGTCAGGTCGGGGTCGGTGGACGGCAGCCAGACGAACCGTTGCGGGGTGCCGCCGTCGCTCTCGTCGAGCAGCGCGGCGGCCCGGTCGGGCTGGACGCCGACGACCAGGCCGAGCCGATAGGAGTGGGGCTCCAGCGGGATGCGGCGTTTCTGGTCTGCGTAGGCGAACCCGAGCCGTTCGCCGAGGAAGGCCGATCGCAGCTGCGGCATCAGTGTCGACCCCTGCCGGGCGCGGAGTGCGGCGAGTCCGTCGACCTCGGCGGAGGTGAACAGCATTGCGGACCGATCCCGGATCAGCTCGCCCTTGTGGTCGAGGTGGGCGTACTGGTGCGCGATCCCCTCACCGGAGCCGGCCGGGGCGGTGTGGATCGGGTCGGGGTGCAGGTCAAACGCCTCGACAGCCCGCTGCCTCCGCGGCACCCTTGCCGCTGCCCGGTGGGCCGACCAGGGCCACGAACGCGTTGAGCGAGCCGCGGCCGCCGATCAGCGGCGGCAGGGTGACCCACGGCGGGACGTGGTGCAGCACTCGCAGCAGGGCCACGCCGAGCACTGCCCACGGCGAGCAGAGCCGGGCGTACGCGAACGCTCGGATGTGCTGCAGCGCCGGTCGGGCGCTCCAGAAGTCAGCCTCCGGCGTCGTGTTCGGCTCGACTGACCGAGCCGGCTCGACCGTCTGGACGCGCGGCTCGGCGAGCTTGGGCGGAGGTGGGTCGAGTTGACCGAGCCAGGCATCATAGGCGAGCGTCATCAGTCCACCCCCAGCAGCGCAACCAGGTCGAGCGTAGCCGCTTCGGCGAGCCGCCAGTCGGCGGATTCGATGTGCAGCCGCGGCGCGCGCGGCAGCCGGGACAGCGCGGCGATCAGACCCGAGTCGACCTTGTCGAGCGCGCCGAGGTCGAGGCACACCGAGGCACCGGCAGGAATGTCCTCCCACTTCGCGCGGAGCCGCCGGAGCGATGCCGGCGCAAGGAACCCGGCTTCGTCCAGCTCCCAGCGGCCGATCGTGTGCCGCACGGCTGCCACGGGCCCGCTCACCGGCCGGCCTCGTTCTCGTCGAGCAGCGGAACGTCGGCCTCCGCGCGAACGCTGATCTTGCGACCTGGACACTCGCATTCGCCGCCGGCCTTGATCACCAGAGCCGGCGGGGCTGTCGTCACGAGCCCGCCCTGACGGTGGGGATGGGCCGCATCAGCCGGTCGAGCTCGTCAAGATCAACGCGCACGATGCGCGAGCCGAGACGGTAGCCGGTCAGTTGGCCAGAAGCGATGAGCCGCCGGATGGTTCGTTCATTGCAGCCACCGGCATACTTGGCGGCGTCCGCAAGCGAGGCGTAACGCCTGTCGGACCGGGTAGCAAGGTGATCTTTGGGCATTGCGAGACAGCCCCTCTCCAGGGCTTGTCTCCCGTCGACCCAGCTAACTGACCGGAAGGAACGACCGCTTGGCGGTCGGGCGAGGTGTCAGAACCACACTCTATCCGACACGGGCACCGGAACTGAACGACCGACGCGCAGCTGACGGGTGCGCAGCTGGTGGACGAGGTTGGAGACGCCATCGGCATCAAGGATCAGCGTCGCGTGGTCGCACCCCACTCGCGATCAGTGAGCCGGAACACTGGAGCCACATGGCGACGTCGAAATCTCTGCGGAGGACCGTCGATGACGATGGCTACGCTCTGCGTCTCGAACGATTCAAGGACGAACTCGCTCACTCCGACGAGCCAGATCCTTCCCGCTCCGTGGCCGTCCGGCATGTGCAGCCCAAGCATCTTTGCGGCCTTACCGGCGTCAATCAGTTCAGCCAGCCGCACGCTCTCCGGATCGCTGCTCTCGACCTGTCTCATGTTTGCTCCCGGACCATCGCGGACAGGCGGCGGGCAATGTCGGCGTCGCGGTCTTGTGCGGCGTGCTGGTAGCGCAGCGCGGCACCTTGAGTCGAGTGGCCGAGGCGAGCCATCAGCTCGGCCAACGTGGCGCCTGTGGCAGCCGCCAGGACGGCCCCCGTATGCCTCAGGTCGTGCCATCGCAGGTCGGGCCGCCCGGCGGCTGCGCGAGCCGCGTAGAACCCCCACGCCGGCAGCGGGCGGCCGTTTTGGTCGTGGGTCCCTGGCGCGCGGCCGTACAGGCTGGACGGGGTGAGATGACTGCCGCGCGCGCCAGGAAACAGGAGGGCGTCACGGCCGAACTCGACCTGCTCGCCGAGGTGGGTTTTCAGAACCGGCAGCAGGTGCGGCGGAATGGTGACGTCTCGGATTCCGGCATCGCTCTTAGGCGTCCCGACGACGTGCTGCCCGTCGACGCGGACGACAGCACGGCGGATCTTGATTCGGCCGGTCCTCATGTCGAGGTCACCGCGGCGTAGCTCGGCCAGCTCGCCGAACCGCAGTCCGCACCAGGCGGCGAGCAGGGTCATCGGCTGATACCGCTCGGGCATGTTGGCCACCAGTATTTCGAGCTCGCCGAGGGAGGCTGGCTTGATCTTGTGCACGCGCTTGCTGTTCCCGCCTCCGCGGATGTGGCAGGGGTTGGACGGGATCAGCCCGTCATGGACCGCGGTGGCCAGGATGCTGCGCAGCAGCCCGTAGGCATGGGCTCGCATCGTCGGTGTCTTCGTGCCTCGCTCGGCGTGCCAGGTGCGGATGGTGACCGGTGTGAGTGCTTTTCAGCGGCTTATCGCCAAGCGTCGGAAGGATGTGCTTGTCGAGCAGCGCTTGGTAGTGCTCTCGTGTCCGGGGCTTGAGTTGCCGGTCTGTAGCCATGCCGCGGCGTAGCTGTCGAGTGTGCGCGAGGTGACCTGTTGGTGATGCCGCTCAGCCGGGGCGACCCATGCACCGGAGGCGATGATGCGGCGCTCGTCGACCAGCCACGCCTCGGCGTCCATCTTCGTCTCGAAGGTGCTCGGCGCGTAGTGCAGTGCCGTGTCTGGCCCGGTGTAGAACGCCTGCCAGCGCCTCGACGGTAACCGTCGAAGTTGACCGAAGGACCGGCGCCTAGCCATCCCGAACCAAGATCACGTGCAGCATCCGTGCAGGGTAACAGTCCATTCGGGTCCTGACAGGCCCTCCTGTGGCCAACTGGCCGAGGCGTCACTGTTCCGCGTATGCACTAGTCAAGAGCGAATCCAGGCGCAGAACTCAGTGACATCCCAAAATTGACGTCACTGGTTCGAACCCAGTATCGCCCACCAGCAAGATCTATGTCAGAGCAGCGTCGCGACGCTTCTCCGAGGCCGTGGCCGCTCTTACTCCTGGCGGAAGCCGGTCCGTTCTTTCGATCGGGACGGTTCGACCGCCATCACCACGCCAGCGCTTCCGGGTTCTGAAAGTACCGGCTCAGCAAGGCACATCAGCCCGTTGATCGTGCCGTCAGGGTCAATGTGTGAGCCAAACCTTCGCGAGGACAAGCACTGTGGTCATCGCCAGGATCAAGGCCGTGAGAAAGAACAGGCCCCACCCGCGCACGCCATGCAGGTAGGCAGCCGGCAGGGCCACGACGACCAACAGCCCGGCCGCCGTCATGACGCCGATATTCGTGGCGCGGTGGTGGTCGGCGCCCAGCACTTCCAGCACCAGCACCACGACGAGGGGAAGGAACGCGGCGCTCACCATCGGAGCGCCGACCCGGGCGTGGTGGGCGGCGACCTGGCGCAGCCGTTTGCGTTCAAGGTCCGGATCGCCGATGGAGTAGGCGAACACGTGCGTCCCGAAGTAGACGAGATTCGTCGCGACCACGAGCAACGCCAACTCCCCGGGCGGTACCGCCGCGCTGCCCGCCAACGTTGATGCGGCGACGATGGATCCGTAGCATCCTGCGCTGACCCGCTCGGCGCCCTTCTGGCCGAGTCCCCGTCGGCTCCGCCGCTCAAGCCAATTCACCGCTCAGGCCCTCCACGCTGCGGCTGGGACGATGTGAGCATCCCACGCGTGACAGTTGCCCCGGGAAGTCCACCCAGCGTCAACACGCCTCAGAACGGTTAGTTCGCAGTATCCGGGACGAAGAAGCGGACTATTCTGTCTCGGCCGCCAGCTCAGCCTCGAGTTCGGCTTCGACTACCGCGATCGCGAAGCCGAGTGCCTTCGTGATTTTCCCGGCAGCCGACATGACCCGGGCCGTACCCACCAGGGGGGCCACCGCGATCAACACTCCCTCAACGTCTTCCAAGGTCACCCCCACATCAGCGGCCGTGCCGAGGTTCAACAGGTACGACGACGCCGGCGCATCAACGGCAACGAGCGCGGCGAGGCGGCTGAGCATGTGCTCACGCGCCTCCAGAGTGCCGCGCTCAACCGACACTGCAGTGATTTCGGCGAGCGTGTCGAGGACTGGAGTGTCCGGCATCGCGGAACCTGCTTTCTGTAGGGACTTGTGAGGACGAGCCCAGCACTGTCGGACCCGCCCTTCCTGGCAGCCTTCAGTCTGGCAGCGATTCACCTCGGAGCGCATCCACCGTCATCCCGGCGTTCTGGCCCGTTCGGGGGTGAGGCGGTGGTGCTGGGCGAGTGACGCGCGCCTAGGCGACGATCTGGATCTCGTGCGGGGTCTGGTTCAGCCGTCGCCCATCGTGACTGGTCACGGTGACGATGTCCTCGATCCGCACGCCGAACCGGCCGGGCAGATAGACTCCAGGCTCGATCGAGAAACAGATGCCCGGTTGGAGAAGCTGCGTCTCGCCTTCGACCATGTAGGGCGGCTCGTGGGTGGTCATTCCGATGCCGTGGCCGGTGCGGTGGATGAAGTATTCGCCATAGCCGGCCCGGGTGATCGCGCTCCGCGCTGCCCGGTCGATCTCCTGGCACGCTACCCCTGGGCGGACCGCCTCGAAGCCCGCCTGCTGAGCACGGACCACGAGCTCGTGGACCTCCAGCTCCTCGGGTGTGGGCTCGCCAACATGCACGGTGCGCGTCGTGTCGGACCCGTACCCGTCCTTCAAGCCCCCGAAGTCGAGGACGACCATGTCGCCGTCTTCGATCACCCGGTCGCCGATCTCGTGGTGCGGATCGGCGCCGTTCGGCCCGGACCCGACGACGGTGAAATGTACCTGCGTGTGGCCGAAGTGCTTCAACAGGTCGGCCGGGTCGGCACCGACCTCGACTTCGCTCCGGCCGGCGAACCTGGACTTGACGATCTGCTCGTACGCTCGGTCGGCGGCCTCGGCAGCGCCTGCCAGCCGGGTGAGCTCGTCGGCGTCCTTGACGGCCCTCAGCATGGGAAGCGACGCCGTCATCGACGCGTCTGAGGAACGCGGCACGGCGCCTTGCAGGCCGAGGATGTGCATGGCCCAGGCCGAGTCCGACACGGCGCAACGACCCTCGGGGTCCAATAGTTCGGCCGCCGCCTCGTAAGGATCGCTGCCGTCGGCCCAGTCGACCAACCGTAGCCGCGCCGCGCTCGGCGCCTTCTCTGCGTCGGGGCGTTCGAGCCGGGGAACGATCAAGATCGGCTCTTGCTCGGCGGCGATCACGAGCATCGTCAGGCGTTCGGTGATCGCGACCGGGGCGTAGCCGGTCATGTACAGCAGATCCGGACCCGGGGTGACCAATACACCGGTCAGTCCGGCCTCTCTTGCTGAGCGGGCCGATCTCTTGATCCGCGTCGCGAAGTCTTCAGCGGTGAAGGGACCCTGGTCGGTGGGAACTTCGCGCCCCGTCCGGTCCTCGACGAGTGTTGGGTAGGCACGGGACCACGGATGACCGTGCAGACCGCTTGCCCCGACAGCCTCCCGATGCGATCGCCAACTTGCAAGCCGGCAGCTGACCTCCTGATCCGTGCCCTTCGTGGGACGATTGCTTCGTGTCCGACGACTCGCTTCGCGAACGAGTTCACGACCTGATGCCCCAGGCCAGGTCCGACCTGGCCGCCATGGTGTCGTTCAGGTCGGTCCACGACCCTGCGCAGTTCCCCGTCGAGGAGTGCGCGGCCATGGTGGACTTCCTGCTCGAGGCGTTCGCGGCGGTCGGACTGAGCGACGTCCACGCCTACGAGACCCCGGACGGCAGCAAGGCCGTTTGCGGAACGAAACCGGGACCCGCGGGCGCACCGACGGTGTTGTTGTACTTCCACCACGACGTCCAACCCCCGCTGGACGAGACGGCCTGGAAGACACCAGCTTGGGAGCTGACCGAGAAGAGCGACGGTCGTTGGTACGGGCGTGGTGCCGCGGACTGCAAGGGCAACATCACGGCGCAACTCACCGCCCTGCGGGCCCTCGGTGACGACCTGCCGGTAACGATCAAGATCGTCGGTGAGGGATCGGAGGAGCAGGGAACCGGCGGTCTCGAAGCCTTCGTGCCCAAAAATCCCGACCTGTTGCGGGCCGACGCGATCCTGGTCTGCGACACCGGCAACTTCGCGGTGGGTGTGCCGAGCCTCACCACCAGTCTCCGAGGGCTGGCCAATGTTCGGGTCACCGTACGGACGCTGGCCAGCCCCATGCATTCGGGAATGTTCGGCGGGGCGGCACCAGACGCGCTCGCCGCACTGATCTCCATGCTCGCCACCCTGCGCGACGAGCAGGGCAACACGACGGTCCGCGGATTGGAGGCAACGCAGAACTGGACGGGGGCCCGGTACCCAGCGGAGCAGTTCCTCCGGGACGCGAACGTCCTCGACGGCGTCGGCCTGCTCGGCGACGACGTTTCGGACATGGTCTGGGCCAGGCCTGCGGCAACCGTGCTCGGTATCGACTGCCCGCCCGTCGTCGGTTCCTCTGCTGCGATCCAGCCCGAGGCACGGGCACGGATCAATCTGCGGGTGCCCCCAGGCATGGACGCCAAGCACGCACAGGACGCCCTGGTCGATCACCTCACAGCGGTGGCGCCGTGGCGCGTGAAGGTCGAGGTCGAACGCGAAGCGGACGGTCAACCGTTCACCGGCAGCCTCGCCGGACCCGGCTACGAGGCAATGGCGTCGGCGATGAGATCGGCGTACGGCCGGGATGTCGTACTGCAAGGCCAGGGCGGCTCGATACCACTGTGCAACGTCTTCGCCGAGACCTTCCCCGGCACGGAAATCATGCTGCTCGGGGTCGAGGAGCCACGCTGCCTCATTCACGCACCCAACGAAAGCGTCGACCCGGCCGAGATCGAGAAGATGGCGCTCGTGCTGGCGCTCTTCCTCCGGACGTACGCGTCCGTCTGGGGCGAGCACTGACCTCTCTCGGTTCCGGGGTGGCTGCGGACGAGATCATCTCGTCGGGTGGCTGAGACGGCTGACAGTCGGAGGAGGGCGAGAAAATGCTCAGATCTGCGATTTCCCGGACAGCGGCGTATTAGGACCCTAGAGTTCTGCGGTGACTTTTCCCCACAGGGTCGGCATCTCGACCTTCTCCCTTGCCCTTGTCCTCTCCTTCGCCGGCTGTGTCGGCGGCTCGGCCGGACCGGCGCAGCCGCCCGCCACCACGAGCGCACCGCCGAGCTCCAAGGCGCTCGACTTCGCCACCGTGGAGTCGGTGACGGCGCCGATCTTCCAGAAGGATCCCAACTGCGCGTACGGTCAGTGGAGCAAGAACTCCACCGGAATCAAGGAGGAGTTCCGGGATTCGGCCAAGACCATCCAGCAGTTCGACTGCTACCTCAGCAAGGACGACGTCGGCAACATCCCGAAGCGGGTACAGCAGTCCATCTTCGTGGAGTTCTCCGACGACGCGACGGCGAAGTCCTTCGCCGAGGGCGAGTCGTCGTTGTATCCCAGCCTGGTTGCCGGGCCGAGCGTGGTCGTCGCCGGATCCGGTCTGGAGACCGTCGACATGCCGGGCTACCTCGATCAGGTGAAGTCGGCTTGCGGCTGCGGGGAAATCATCTCGTCGGGTAGCTGAATCGGCGGCTGAGGAACAGCCGAGCGGCCAGGTCCGGATCGTGTCCCCGGCGTATTCAACCTATCGGTTGACAAAGCCGCGGCCGCGGGACTAACCTTTTATTCAACCAAATGGTTGAGGAGTCGGGATGACGGATCAGCAGCTGTCGCAGGTGTTTGCGGCTCTGGCCGACCCGACGCGGCGAGACATCGTGGCGCGGCTGACCCTCGGCGACGCGACGGTGGGGGAGCTGGCCGCCCCGTATGCGATGAGCATGCAGGCGATCTCCAAGCACCTCAAGGTGCTCGAGGACGCCGGCCTGGTCACCCGCGGACGGGACGCCCAACGCCGGCCGGTCCACCTGAGAGCCGAGGTGTTCGAGGTGATGACCAACTGGATCGACCGCTACCGGCGACAGGCCGAGGAGCGCTACCGCCGCCTCGACGCCGTGCTCGCCGAACTCCGTGACGACTCCGAGACCACCACCACCAAGCGGAGAGGAACCGCATCATGAACACCAGCACCACCATCACCGAAGCGCAGATCGAGGCCGACGCCACCGTGCCGGTGGTCCGCATCACTCGCGACTTCCAAGCCCCGCCCGCCCAGGTGTTGCGGGCACACACCGACCCTGAGCTGTTCGTGCGGTGGGTCGGCCCGGATTCGATCAGCTCCGAGATCGACTACTGGGACGCCCGAACCGGCGGCAGCTGGCGGTATGTGGCGAAGCGCATTCCCGAATCCGGGGCCGAGGAGGATGGCGAGGAATTCGCCTTCCGTGGCACGTTCCACGAGGTCACCGACAACAAGATCGTGCAGACCTTCACCTGGGAGGGCCAGCCCGACGGCGTCGCGCTGGAGACGCTGACCTTCGAGGACCTCGGTGACGGCCGCACCCGCCTGCACGCCCAGTCCCTGGTGGACAGCTTCGAGGGCCGCGACGCCTGGCTGGCCAGCGGCATGGAGGTCGGCGTCAACGAGGGCTACGCGAAGCTGGACCAGATGCTGGCCCAAACCCAGAAGGACTAGCAGACCGATGGCCGTGCCTGAACAACCCGCCGAACGGCATCGGGTTATCGCCGGCACCTTCAGCGACCGGGTCCGAGGCGTGTCTCCCGACGGGTGGGACGCCCCGGCCCCGGTGGCCGGATGGACGGCCCGCGACGTGGTCGACCATCTGCGCTGGTTTCCCGGCTACCTGGCCGACGGCCACGGCGTCCCCATGGCCACCGGACCCGGCTCGGCCGAGGACCCGGCAGCAGTGTGGCTGGCTCAGTCCGACGCCGTCCAGGCCGTACTCGACGATCCGGCTCAGGCGGAGCGAACGGTGGATGATCCACACATGGGCAGCATGCCGCTCCGAGATCTGGTCGACCGGATCTACACCGCCGACGTCTTCATGCATACCTGGGATCTGGCTCGCGCAACCGGTCAGGACGACCGGCTGGACCCGGACTTCTGCGCCGAGCTGCTGGCCGGCATGGAGGGCATCGAGGAGGTCATGCGAGCCTCCGGGCAGTACGGACCGGCCGTACCCGTATCCGAGGATGCCGACGTCCAGAGCCGGATGCTCGGCTTCATCGGTCGGGATCCGGAGTGGAAACCGCCGGGTCGCTCGGGCCTCTAGGCTGGGTGGGCCCGGTTGTGCCGATCGGGCCCCACCCACCCGAGAGGAGCCGGCTTGTCCAGCCCGTCGATCACCACCCCCGCCCCTGCGTACGAGGCGCGTACGGTGACCGAGAACACCACGGGCCTGGAACTGTTCGGCGACGACAAGACCGTCGTGGCGATCCGGGTGAATGGGGAGGTCCGCGACCTGCACCTGCCCGTCGGCCCGTCGACAGACTCAGGGACCGTGGTGGTCGAGCCGGTCAGCATCGAGTCGGACGAGGGACTCGCGATCCTGCGCCACTCGGCCGCGCACGTCCTGGCCCAGGCCGTACAGGCGGGTCATTCGGACGCGAAACTCGGCATCGGGCCGCCGATCACCGACGGCTTCTACTACGACTTCGACGTGGCCGAGCCCTTCACTCCCGAGGACCTGAAGAACCTCGACAAGGCGATGGTCCGCATCGTCAAGGAACGGCAACGTTTTCGGCGCCGTGTGGTCAGCGACGACGACGCCCGCGACGAGCTGGCCGCGGAGCCGTACAAGCTCGAGCTGATCGCCGACAAGGGTGCCGCGAGCACTGACGACGGCGCGAGCGCCGAGGTGGGCGCCGGCGAGCTCACCATCTACGACAACCTGCGCCGCGACGACTCGGTCGCCTGGAAGGATCTGTGCCGCGGTCCGCACGTCCCGCACACCGGCTACATCCCGGCCTTCGCCCTGACTCGGGTCTCGGCGGCGTACTGGCGCGGCGATCAGGCCAACCCCCAGCTGCAGCGCATCTACGGCACCGCCTGGCCGAGCCGGGACGAACTGAAGGCCTACCAGTTCCGTCAGGCCGAGGCCGCCAAGCGCGATCACCGCAAGCTGGGTCGCGAGCTCGACCTGTTCTCCTTCCCGGACGAACTGGGCTCCGGGCTGGCCGTCTTCCACCCCAAGGGCGGGATTCTGCGCAAGGTGATGGAGGACCACTCCCGGCAGCGACACGTGGAGGCCGACTACGAGTTCGTCAACACCCCGCACATCAGCAAGGCCGAGCTGTTCAACATCTCCGGCCATCTCGGTTTCTACGCCGAGGGCATGTTCCCGCCGATGCATCTCGACGAGGAGCGGCACCCCGACGGCGGTCTCAAGCGGCAGGGTCAGGACTACTACCTGAAGCCGATGAACTGCCCGATGCACTGTCTGATCTTCCGGTCCCGGGGCCGCTCCTACCGGGAGTTGCCGCTGCGCCTGTTCGAGTTCGGCGGCGTCTACCGGTACGAACTGTCCGGCGTCATCCACGGACTGACCCGGGTGCGCGGCATGACCCAGGACGATGCCCACATCTACTGCACCGAAGACCAGATGCAGGGCGAGCTCATCTCGCTGCTGCGGTTCGTCCTCGAGCTGCTCGCCGACTACGGGCTCGACGATTTCTACCTGGAGTTGTCGACCCGCGACCCGGAGAAGTCGATCGGATCGGACGCGGAATGGGAGCGGGCCACCGACGCCCTGCGCGCGGCGGCCGAGGCCTCCGGCCTGGACCTCGTGCTCGACCCGGGCGGCGCCGCGTTCTACGCCCCGAAGATCTCGGTGCAGGGCCGCGACGCGATCGGCCGGACCTGGCAGCTGTCCACCATCCAGGTCGACCTGATGCTGCCCGAGCGCTTCGACCTCAGTTACACCGCACCGGACGGCAGCCATCAACGCCCGGTCATGATCCACCGCGCCCTCTTCGGATCGGTGGAGCGCTTCATCGGGGTACTCACCGAGCACTACGCCGGGGCCTTCCCGCCCTGGTTGGCTCCCGTGCAGGTGATCGGCATTCCGGTGGCGGCCGAGTTCAACGACTACCTGGGCGAGGTCGCCGCCCGGCTGGCCGCGGCCGGCGTACGGGTCGAGGTCGACACCTCCGACGAGCGGATGCAGAAGAAGATCAGGAACGCGTCCCAGGCCAAGGTGCCCTACATGCTGATCGCCGGCGGCGACGATGCGGCCGCCGGCGCCGTGTCGTTCCGCTATCGCGACGGCCGGCAGAACAACGGCGTCGGAGTCGACGAGGCGATCGCCGAGATCACCGACGCGGTCGCCCGTCGCGTCCAGGTGTGACGGTGAGCGAGGAGGTCAACCATCCCGGGGTCCCGGATGCCTTCGATCGGCTCTGGACCCCACACCGGATGGTCTACATCAAGGGCGAGAACAAGCCGGTCAGCGGTCACACGGACGAATGCCCGTTCTGCACCATCGTGGCGGGCGACGATGCCGAGGGGCTGATCGTGCATCGCAGCCCGCTCGCCTACGTGGTGCTGAATCTGTATCCCTATTCACCCGGGCACCTGCTGGTCTGTCCCTATCGCCATGTCGCCGACTACCCCGAGCTCACGCCGGCCGAGACCACCGAGATCGGGCTGCTCAGCCAACAGTCCATGACGGTGCTGCGGCTGGCCAGCGCTCCGCACGGCTTCAACCTGGGCATCAACCAGGGGGCCGTGGCCGGGGCGGGGATCGCGGCCCACCTCCACCAGCATGTGGTCCCGCGCTGGTCCGGGGACGCCAACTTCCTGCCCGTCGTCGGCCAGACCAAGGCCCTCCCGCAGCTCCTGGGCCAGACCTGGGAGATCCTGAAGCGAACCTGGGACGAGCTGGGTGCTTGATGTTGGAGCGGTTCCGCGGCGTCGCGGCGCGGATGATCACACCGCTGGCTCGGCTGCTCAACGGCCGCGGCGTGTCACCCGACCTGGTCACCGCATTGGGCACCCTGGGCGTGATGTCGTCGGCCCTGATCTGTTTTCCTCAGGGGTGGCTGTGGCAGGGTGCGGTCGCCGTGACGTTCTTCGTGGTGGCCGACATGCTCGACGGTCAGATGGCCAAGATGAGCGGAAGGGCCTCGCGGTGGGGGGCCTTCCTCGATTCGACCCTGGATCGCCTCGGCGACGCGGCCGTGTTCGGAGGCATTCTCTGGTTCTTCGCGTACGTCCGGGACCAGCCCATCTGGGCGTTGGTCTCCCTGGTGGCCTTGATCTTCGGGCAACTCACCTCCTACGTGAGGGCCCGGGCCGAGAGCCTGGGCTACGCCGCTGACGGGGGCTTGGCCGCCCGCGCCGACCGCTTGTTGGTGCTCCTGGCCGGCGCCGTGCTGGCCGGCTTCGGAGTCCCGTACGTGTTGGAGGCCGCGATGACCTTCCTGGCGGCGGCCGGGGCGGTCACGGTGAGCCAACGCATCGCCCACGTCCACCAGCAACATCGGGCCGGCGATGCCTGACCTGGCGGACAGGCTGGTCCAGGGCGTCTATCGGGTGGGCTGGGCCGGTGCCGGTCGGATCCCCATCTCGCTGACCCGGTGGGTGTTCCGCGCCGTCAGCCATGCGGTGGTGTGGCGGAACGGGAGACCGGTCCGGCGGCTGCGTCACAATCTCGAGATCGCGACCGGACAGCCGGTCAGTGACGAGCTCGCCCGGGCCGCCGTCCGTTCGTACCTCCGCGCATTCCACGAAGTCCTGGCCCTGCCGCACCTGTCCAGCGCGCGAGTCCTCGGACAGGTGAAGGTCCACGACGAGCCGCGGCTGCGGGCCGAGTTCGCTCGTCGCGGGGTGGTGGTGGCCCTGCCCCACAGCGGGAACTGGGATCTGGCCGGGGCGTGGGCCTGCGGAACGGGGCTGCCGGTCACGACCGTGGCCGAGCGGCTCAGCGACGCCGAATACGCAGCCTTCGTACGGTTTCGGGAACAGCTCGGCATGGAGGTGCTCTCCCACCGTGATCCCGCCAGTCTGGACCGGTTGGTCGAGGCGGTCGGCCGCGGGCGGGTCGTCTGTCTGATCGCCGACCGGGACCTCGGCCAGGCGGGAGTGCCGGTCCGCTGGCGCGGAGTCCCGATCACCATGCCGGCCGGTCCGGCCCTGGTGGCCCGACGGAGCGGAGCCGCCCTGATCCCCGCCGTCTGTCGCTACGTTGGTCCCGAGATGCACATCAGTTTGGGACCCGTGATCGAAGCCGAGCCGGGCCGGTCGGGGCTGACAGCCATGACCCAGCAGGTGGCGGACTTCTTCGCCGCGGAGATCGCCCGGCAACCGGCGGACTGGCACATGCTGCAGCGGTTCTTCCCCGAAGATCCGCCGGACTGCGGGGCGACATGAGCGGCCCGCTACGGGTCGGCCTGGTCTGTCCCTACTCCTTCGACCGGTACGGCGGCGTGCAGAATCATGTTCTCGGCCTCGCTCGGTATCTCCGCGAGCAGGGACATGCACCACACATCTTGGCGCCAGGCTCACCCGATCCGACCCTGCTGGACGACCTGACGTTCACCTCGGCGGGCACCGCCATTCCCGTCCCGTACAACGGATCGGTGGCCCGGGTGAACTTCGGCCTCCGGACCGCCGCCCGGGTGCACCGCTGGCTGCGGAACTCGCCCTTCGACGTGCTGCATCTCCACGAGCCCGTCACTCCGAGCGTGTCGCTGCTGGCGCTGTGGCTGGGCCGCTCCCCGATCGTGGCCACCTTCCACACCGCCACTCCACGGTCGAGGACGATGGCCGTCGCCGGGGGAGTGCTGCGCGGCTGGATCGACAAGATCGACGCCGGCTTGGCGGTCTCGGAACCGGCCCGCCAGGTCGTGGTCGATCATCTCGGCCGGGATGCCGTCGTGGTCCCCAACGGCCTGCGGCACGCCGAATTCGGTCGCCGGACCACCGTGGCCGACTCACCGGGTTCCTCGCCCGGGTCATCGTCATCGGCATCGCCAGCGTCATCGCCATCGTCATCGTCATCACCGTCGCGCTGGCGCGGTGGCGACCGGCCGCGGGTGACTTTCTTGGGTCGGCTCGACGAACGACGCAAGGGCCTGGACGTGCTACTGGCGGCCCTGCCGGCCATCGCGGCCGCGGTGCCCGACGTCGACGTGGTGGTGGCCGGCAGCGGCAGCCGCGCGCTGCCGCCGCCGATCCGTACGCTCGGGGCCATCAGCAACGACGACAAGACGGCACTGCTGGGCGCAACCGATGTCTTCGTCGCTCCGCATCGGGAGCGGGAAAGCTTCGGACTGGTCCTGGTCGAAGCGCTGGCCAGCGGCGCCGAGGTCGTGGCCTCCGACCTGCCGGCGTTCATCGAGCTGCTGCGCCGCGACGGTCATGATCTCGGTCTACTCGTGCCGGTCGGCGATCCGACCGCCCTGGCGACGGCGGTCGTGGACCGCCTGGCGGGGCGGACCCCGTCGAGTCAACCCGCGGCCGCCGCCGCGGTCGCTCGTTTTGACTGGTCCGTCGTCGGCGCCACGATCACCGATGTCTACCGCGGTGTGTTGCCCCGCGATGCGTTGGAGCTGACCGCTTTCCGCGAACTACGCTGATGTGATGCTCGTCTTGTCGTTCCACGGAGGTTGAGAAGTGATCTCGCCGCCGCCGAGTCGGCCGATGGACGCCAGCATGGACCTGCTGAACCAGATCGCCCGAAATCCCTACGATCCCGACTACGCCGTGGTGGCCGCCCGGGGAGACGCCCGGAGTGGCCGGCGGTGGGTGGTGGGGCTGGTGGCCGCCCTGGCCGGGGCGATGTTCGCGGTCGGCGCGGTGCAGACGACCCGTCAGGCCCCGGTGCTGGCCGGTCAGCGCGGTGAGCTCATCTCCCGCATCTCGATCGCGCAGAGCGAGCAAGACCAGTTGCGGCAGCGTGCGGCTGGACTGGTCGAGGAGATCAGCGTTCAGCGGACCGCGGTCAGCGGCGAGGACGAGGAGGTGCGCAGCCAGCAGCGGAGTATTCAGGAGCTGGAGCCCGGCGTCGGTGCGGTCGCCGTCCGCGGACCCGGCCTGGTCATCGTGGTCGACGACGCGCCGTCGAGTGGGAACAGCCAGCCCGACCGGGTGTACGACGTCGACCTGCAGATTCTCGCCAACGGACTGTGGCAGGCCGGCGCCGAAGCAGTCGCCATCAACGGCCACCGGCTGTCCGCCCTGACCGCCATCCGCGGCGCCGGTGAGGCGGTCACCGTGGACTATCGTTCGCTGACCCGCCCGTACCGGGTGGAGGCCATCGGTGATGCGCGGACCCTGCAGGCCCGTTTCGTCGAGTCGAGCGGCGGGAGTTGGTGGAACGAGTTGGCCCAGAACCAAGGGTTGCGCTACGACGTCGAGGTCGCCAACGAGCTGACGCTCCCCGCGGATGCCGGCCTCGGTCTCCGCCACGCCGAGCGGACGAACTGATGCTGCCGATAATCGGGCTGTTGGCCGGTGTCGTGATCGGTCTGTTCTTGGAGCCGTCGATCCCGGCGGGCCTCCAGCCCTATCTGCCCATCGCCATCGTGGCCGCGATGGACGCCCTGTTCGGTGGGTTGCGCGCCTATCTGGATGGCAACTTCTCCGACAAGGTGTTCGCCATCTCGTTCGTCTCCAACGTGCTGATTGCCGCGGCCATCGTCTGGGTCGGCGATCAGATCGGGGTCGGGGCCCAGCTGTCCACCGGCGTCGTCGTCGTGCTGGGCATTCGGATCTTCACCAACGCCGCCGCTATTCGTCGGGCGCTGTTCCATGCCTGAGCCTGGTTCGGCCGGTCCGCGTCGGGAGCTGAGCCGAACCGCGGGCGGCCGGCCGGCCGAAGCCGAGCACTCGGCTCCGACGAGACTGCGGTCCGCGTTGTTGCGACCGGGGCGCGGCCAGATCATCGCGGCGGTGATCTTGTTCGTCGTCGGGCTCGGCGCCGTGACCCAGGTGCGGATCAGCACGGCCGACGACGCGTACGCCAACGCCCGGCGCGAGGATCTGATCCAGATCCTGGACGGGCTCGGCGCCCAATCCCGGCGGCTGGAGGCCGAGATCGCCGAGTTGGAACGGACCAAATCCGAACTGCAGTCGGGGGCCGACAGCCAGGAGGTGGCCCGGGCCGAGACCGAGCGGCGGCTCGCGCAACTGGCCATCCTGGCCGGCACGGCACCCGCGGCGGGACCGGGCGTCAGGCTGCGAATCAGCGATCCCGCCGCGAAGGTGACCGGCGACGTCCTGCTGGACGCCGTGGAGGAATTGCGGGACGCCGGAGCCGAGGTGATCGAGATCAACGACCAGTACCGGGTGGTCGCCTCGAGCTGGTTCGGCGGCCGTGACAGTGCCCTGACCGTCGACGGTCGTAGCATCGCTCGACCGATCACCATCGAGGTGATCGGCGACCCACACAGTCTGGAGGAGGCGGCGTCCTTCCGCGGTGGTCTGGTGAGTGAGATAACCGGGCCGCGGATCGGCGGTCGGGTCGACATCCAGCGGATCGCGCGGCTCGGGATCGACTCCTTGCACACGGCCCCGGGGAATCAGTACGCTCGCCCCGCATCACCTCCGCCCACCCCACGCTGATTATCGACAGGAGCTGTGAGTGCCCGACTTGCCCGAAGACCTGAAGTACACCAGCGAACACGAATGGGTTCGGGGCGGCAACGGCTCGACCGTTCGGGTGGGCATCACCGACTACGCTGCTGAGCAACTCGGTGACATCGTGTACGTGACACTGCCCACCGTGGGAGAGAACGTTTCCGCGGGTGACGCGTGCGGCGAACTCGAGTCGACCAAGAGCGTCTCCGACATCTTCACGCCCGTCACCGGCGTGGTCGCGGCCGTCAACACCGCCCTCGACGCGAATCCCGAAACCATCAACTCCGATCCGTACGGGGACGGTTGGCTGTTCGAGCTCGAGGTCGATGCCGACACCGATCTGGACGACCTGCTGGATGCGGACGCGTACGCCGAACACGTGGGTGGCTGACGGCATCGACCTCCGCGGAACTGTCCGGGGACCGATCTAAACTCTGCATTATGCGTAGAGACCCGGGGGGTCTCGACTAGGAGATGACACTCAATGCCGTACTGCACCAACTGTGGCCACGACAATCCAGACGGCAGCAACTTCTGTGGCAACTGCGGCACCGCCCTTCCAGGCGCGGAGGCGGTCGCCGAGACCGCTGATCGCAAGCCGACCGGGGACACCACCAAGACCATTCCGCCCCTGACCGAATTCGAAGGCGAGGGCCTCAGCGCCGAGGACGAAGCCGCGGTCAACGCCCTCCCCCGCGGGTCGGCCCTGTTGATCGTGCAGCGCGGCCCCAACGCCGGCAGCCGGTTCCTTCTCAACACCGATCTGGTCACCGCCGGTCGGCATCAGAAGTCCGACATCTTCCTCGACGACATCTCCGTGTCCCGGCGCCACGTCTCGTTCCTGCGGACGCCCGAGGGCACCATGGTCCGGGACGCGGGCAGCCTGAACGGCACCTACGTGAATCGTGAACTGGTCGACGAGATGCTCCTGCAACACGGCGACGAGGTCCAGATCGGCAAGTACCGTCTCGTCTATTTCGCCAGCCCGCAGGGCGTCGACTAGGTCGGCGGGATGGCGGCGAACCCAGGCTCGCGGAGCATCGGTCAGGTCCTGGCCGTCCTCAAGGGCGAGTTCGGAGACATCTCCATCTCCAAGATCAGATTCTTGGAGAGCGAGGGGTTGATCACGCCCCAACGGGCTCCGTCGGGCTACCGACGTTATTCCGGTGCCGACGTGGAACGGCTCCGCTACGTCCTCACCGTGCAGCGTGATCACTACCTTCCGCTCAAGGTCATCCGTGAGCACCTGGAGATGATGGATCGCGGGCAGACCCCGCCGGCGCGGGAGGGTGGGCCGGTCCTTGGATCAATGGCATCGGGGGCATCGGGGGCATCGGGGGCATCGGGGGCATCGGGGCCCGGCGCATCGGGCGCGCCGGCGGTTCCGGCCCCTGCGGGAGCCGGATCGGGCCCGGCGGGAGGGGTGGGCAACGGGCAGACCACACCTCGCCCTCCGTTGCGCCTGACCCGGGGCGATCTGTTGGAGGCCAGCGGATTGACCGACTCGGCGTTGGCCGAGCTCGAACGAAACCAGATCATCCTGCCCCGGCGAGGAACCTCCCACTACGGCCGGGAGGCCCTGACCCTGGCGGTTGCGGCGAAACGCCTCGCGGACTACGGCATCGACGGCCGGCATCTCCGCGCCTTCAAGATGTCGGCCGACCGGGAGATCGGGTTGGTGGAACAGGCCATTGCGCCGTACGTCCGTCGCGCCGCCGGGAGCAAGGACGTATCCAGCGAGGTGATTCAGCTGGTGATCAGCTTCCACGCCGCGCTGGTCCGTACCGCGATGGAACGCTGACCCCTCCGGACGCCGATCAAATGATCGAACTGAGATCCCGACCCCTCGTGTCGGTCGAGCACCGCGAAGTAATGTGGACGCATGCGCGAGGTTGACGTGGTCGGTGTGCGGGTGGAGATGCCCTCCAACACTCCGATGGTCCTGCTCCGCGAAGTCGGTGGTTCCCGGTTTCTGCCGATCTGGATCGGAGCCAGCGAAGCCTCGGCCATCGCCAACGCCCAAGAAGGCGTGGTCCCGCCGCGTCCGATGACCCATGACCTGATGGTCGACGCCCTGACCACGCTGGGGCACCGGCTCACCGAGGTGCACATCACCGAACTGACCGGCGGCACGTTCTACGCCGTGCTGTTGTTGGACGGGGTCGAGGTCAGTGCCCGCCCGTCCGACGCGATCGCCCTGGCGTTGCGGGTGGGCTCGGAGATCTATTGCGCTGAGGACGTGCTCGACGAAGCCGGTATCGAAATGCCCGAGGCGGAAGAGGACGAGGTCGAGAAGTTCCGCGAGTTCCTCGACCAGGTGAACCCTGACGACTTCGTCACCGGTGAGGAGCCGAAAGCTCCGTAGCGAGCGGGTCGCTCGCGCTCGCTGCGCCTGACGACTCGGTCAGGACGGGGGTACGTCGCGCCGATCGGCCGGGCCGCCGGTCGTGGGACGGCGCCGCTGCTGGCTGGCGATGAAGTAAAGAATGATCGCCAGGGCTCCGCCGGCCATCAGGACGTACCCGATCACCGTGACGTCGAAGGCGCTCCACTGGTCGCGGACTCCGAAGGCCAAGATGCCGCCGAGAACCAGCAGGAAGATGCCGAGACCGAGACTCATGACGACTCCATCTGTGACGGTTTCGGTCAATCTACACGGCAGCCGCGCTGGGCGGGGTGAGGTCGGGGCGCACCCTTTCCTCGCGTGTTGCACCCCCTGCAGACGGTGCGGGGCACGAGTACGGGGTGCGGGCGTGGAGCCCGGCCGCCGACACACCGTCAGGCGAAAGTTGAGGGTTAGGCGATCGAGTCCCGCTGCGTCGGCGTGTCGTTGACCCGTCCCCGATCGGAGTCGTAGCGTCGGGAGAACGTAATTCCGCGGATGGAATTACGTGCAGAGGATCCCTGTGTGTTTGTCGGGTGCCTCTGATCGAAATCGCACCACTGGAGGTGTTCGTGGGCAGCATCGAGCTCCCTTCGTCTGCTGCCGCGGACTCGGGACTGGGAGCGGAGACGCAAGGTCTGCTGTTCGAGGGCGACTTCTCTCCGGTACCGGCCGACCAGGGTTTTCGCGGGCCCATCGCCTGTAGCGCCGCCGGAATCACCTACCGGCAGCTGGATTACTGGGCCCGGACCGGACTCGTCGTGCCGGAGATCCGGTCGGCGACCGGGTCGGGCACCCAACGGCTGTACAGCTTCCGCGACATCTTGATCCTGAAGGTCATCAAGCGCCTCCTCGACGCCGGCATCTCGCTGCAGCAGATCCGGGCCGCGATCGACCACCTCCGCGCCCGAGGCGTCGGCGACCTGACCGAGGTGACGCTGATGAGCGATGGCGTCTCGGTCTTCGAATGCACCTCCGACGACGAGGTGATCGATCTGCTCCGCGGCGGTCAAGGTGTGTTCGGCATCGCCCTCGGCGGAGTCTGGCGAGACATCGAAGGCACCCTGGCCAACCTGCCCGCGGAGTCGGCGACGGTGGAAGCTCCGCCGACCGGTGACGAGTTGTCGATGCGTCGGCGGACGCGCGCGGCGGGCTAGTTCCCGAGCCGCAGGCGTTAGACTTGCCGCTGCCGCAAACGCTGTGCGGGAGAGACCACACGACTCGACGACGAGTGGCGTGGCGCCGAAGGGGCAACCTCCCCGGAACCTCTCAGGCAAACCGAACCGCACAGTAATGGCGACTCTGGAGCTCCGTGGTGACAGAGGGGGAGCGCACGGCCTCGATTCGAGGGTGCGCGCTCACTGCTGATCGACCGGAGCGAGGACCATCGCATGACCCGCCTTCCGTCTGCCGCCCACACCTTTGCCGAGCGCCACATCGGCCCGCAGTCCGACGAACGCGACAAGATGCTGGCCGCCTTGGGGCTCGACAGCCTCGACGCCCTGGTGGCCGAGGCCATGCCGAAGTCCATCCGGCTGACCGACCCGCTGGATCTGCCGCCCGCCTTGACCGAAGCCCAGGCTCTGGCCGACCTCCGTCGGCTCGCCGAGCAGAACCGCCCGCTCACGCCGATGATCGGCCTGGGGTACTCGGGAACCATCACGCCCTCGGTCATTCGGCGAAACGTGTTGGAGGATCCCTCCTGGTACACGGCGTACACCCCGTACCAGCCGGAGATCAGTCAGGGTCGGCTCGAGGCGCTGCTCAACTTCCAGACCATGGTCGCCGACCTGACCGGGCTGCCGATCGCCGGCGCCAGCCTGCTCGACGAGGCGACGGCGGTGGCCGAGGCGATGACCTTGGCGCGCCGGACCACCAAGTCCGGCACGGTGTTCCTGCTCGACGCCGACACCTTGCCGCAGACCATCGCGGTGGTGCGGACTCGGGCCGCGGCCCTCGGTCTCGGCGTCGAGGTCGCGCAGGGGCCGCTGACCGAGGCCATTGCCGCGACCGATCCGTTCGCGGTGGTGGTGCAGACTCCGGGCGCCTCAGGCCAGGTGCTCGGTACCGATGAGCTCCGGGCCATCGCCGACGCCGCCCACGACGTCGGCGCCCAGGTGATCGCGGCCTGCGACCTGCTGGCCTGTGCGCTCCTGACGCCGCCCGGCGAGTGGGGCGCCGACGTCGCGGTGGGCTCCAGCCAGCGGTTCGGGGTTCCGCTGTTCTACGGTGGCCCGCACGCCGGCTTCATCTCGGTCCGCCAGTCGCTGGAGCGGTCCCTGCCCGGTCGGTTGGTCGGTGTCTCGAAGGACGCCGACGGGGTGCAGGCGTACCGGCTGGCGCTGCAGACCCGCGAGCAGCACATCCGGCGGGAGAAGGCGACCTCCAACATCTGCACCGCGCAGGTGCTGCTCGCCGTGGTGGCGGGAATGTACGCGGTCTATCACGGGCCGGACGGGATCCGCGCCATCGCCAACTCCCTGCACGAGACGGCGGCGGACCTGGCCGGAGATCTCGCGACCACCGGCGTGGAGGTCGTGCACGACCGATTCTTCGACACCGTTCTGGCCCGGGTGCCGGGCCGGGCGGCCCAGGTGGTGGCCGCTGCCCGGGAGGGCGGCGTGCACCTGCGGCGGGTGGACGATGACCACGTCGCCGTCTCGATCGGCGAGGATGTCACCGCCGCCGCTCTGGGTGTGGTCCGCCAGGCCTTCGGCGTCGACTCGGCCCTGAGACCGGTTGAGGGCGCGATTGGTGCGCTGTCGGGGAGCGAGCGAAGCACTCCATACCTGACCCATCCGGTGTTCAACACCCACCACAGCGAGACCGCGATGCTGCGCTACCTGCGGGCGCTGTCTGACCGGGACTTCGCCCTGGACCGAGGCATGATCCCGCTGGGTTCCTGCACCATGAAGCTCAACGCCACCACTGAGATGGAGCCGATCTCCTACCCCGGGTTCGCCGACCTGCACCCGTTCGTGCCGGTCGAGGACGCCCAGGGTTACGCCACCTTGATCCGCACCCTCGAGTCCTGGCTGGCCGAGGTGACCGGGTACGCCCGGGTGTCCATCCAGCCGAACGCCGGCAGCCAGGGGGAGCTGGCCGGCCTACTGGCCATTCGCGAATTCCACCGGGCCAACGGGTCAGCGGACCGGCGGATCTGCCTGATCCCCTCATCGGCCCACGGCACGAACGCGGCATCGGCGGTGATGGCCGGGATGAAGGTGGTGGTCGTCAAGGCCGGACCTGACGGCTCGGTGGACCTGGACGACTTGCGGGCCAAGATCGGGCAGCACCGCGACCGGTTGGCGGCCATCATGGTCACCTATCCGTCGACCCATGGGGTGTTCGAAGAGAGCATCACCGAGCTGTGTGCGCTGGTGCACGAGGCCGGCGGCCAGGTCTACGTCGACGGCGCCAATCTCAACGCCTTGCTCGGCCTGGCCAAGCCCGGAAAGTTCGGGGCCGACGTGAGTCACCTCAACCTGCACAAGACGTTCTGTATCCCGCACGGCGGCGGCGGGCCCGGGGTCGGCCCGGTCGGGGTCGGCGCGCACCTCGCCCCGTACCTGCCCAACCATCCGTTGCTCGACGATGCGGGTCCTGACTCCGGCATCGGCCCGGTCTCGGCGGCGCCGTACGGCTCGGCCGGGATCCTGCCGATCAGCTACGCCTACATCGCCATGATGGGCGGCGCCGGACTCACCTCGGCCACCGAGCACGCCCTGTTGGCCGCCAACTACGTGGCCGACCGACTGGGCGACCACTTCCCGGTGCTGTACGCGGGACGGAACGGCCGGGTCGCGCACGAGTGCATCCTCGACCTGCGGCCGATCACCAAGGCCAGCGGAGTCACCGTCGAAGATGTGGCCAAGCGGCTGATCGACTACGGCTTCCACGCGCCGACCATGAGTTTCCCCGTGGCCGGCACGTTGATGGTCGAACCCACCGAGTCGGAGAACTTGGAGGAGCTGGACCGGTTCTGCGCGGCCATGGTCAACATCCGGGCCGAGATCGCCAAGGTGGAGGCGGGGGAGTGGCCGAAGGACGACAACCCGCTGACCAACGCTCCGCACACCCAGGCTCAGGTGATCGCCGACCAGTGGAAGCACCCGTACCCCCGACGGCTGGCGGCCTTCCCGGCCGGACTGCACGCGGGCCCCATCTCCGCCCAGGGCTTCGACAAGTACTGGCCGCCCGTCGGCCGGATCGACGGCGCGTACGGGGACCGGAACCTGATCTGCACCTGCCCGCCGGCCAGCGAACTCGAGGACTGACTTCGGTGGGCTGGGGCTCAGAGTCGGGGGCTCGACCCCGCCGCGTACGTTATCCAGCTCGGGCGTGAAGACGCGATCAGAACCGGCGATCTGCGGCGCGCCAAGCGACTTGAGTTGGATAACGTCCGAACGGCCGTGACCGCTAGTCGATCCCGGCCTCGTCGTTGAACCGGTGGGCGGCCTCGATGTCGAGCCGGGTCAGCCCTCCTTCGGAATGGGTGGACAACACCAGCACCACCTTGTTCCAGCGGATGTCGATGTCGGGGTGGTGATTCATCTGTTCGGCCGCGTCGCCGATGCGCTGTACGAGGTCCAGGGCGGCGCGGAAGTCGGCCAGCTCGAATGAGGTGCTGATCGCGGTGTCGCCATCACTGTCGGCCCGCTGCCAGTTCTGAAGGCCCTGCAGTTGAGTAGCGATCTCGTCGTCGGTGAGCAGTCGCGGCATGCTTCCAAGGTAACGGTCATGCGGCGAGCCGTGTTGTAGCGTCGTCGGGTGATCGACTGGGTCAAGCGATTGCCGGAGAAGCCGGCGGTCGCCCATCTGATGCGGGCGGCCGAGCGCTTCACGGTGCGGCTCGGGACCCAGTTCAGCGCCGGGATCACCTACTTCTCGGTGCTGGCCCTGATCCCCATCATGATGCTGGCCTTCTCGTTCACCGGCTTCTTCCTGGTCCGGCTGCGACCGGATCTGATTCCGCTGGTCGCGGAGGCGCTGACCGGTCAGCTGAGCGGAGTCGACCAGGCGACCGTGGCCCAGGTCGAAAGATTCATCGTCGACACCCTGAGCAACTTCACCGCGATCGGGATCGCCGGCCTGCTGTCCGCCATGTATGCGGGCGCCGGCTGGATGAACAACCTCAAGGATGCCCTGAACGCCCAATGGCGCCCCGATTTCGACCAGCCGGGTCCGCAGCCCAACATCGTGGTCAAGACGCTGACGAGCCTGCTCGCCCTCCTCGGACTCATCGTGGCGATCGGCGTCACCTTCGGGCTGGCCTCCATCTCGACCAGCCTCACCGAACAAGTCATCGGTTGGCTCGGACTGCCCCGCAACCCGGCGTTCTCCGCAGTTTTCGCGTTCGTCCCGGTGATCTTCTCGATCGCGGCGGGCTGGCTCACGTTCTGCTACATCTACCTGGTCCTGCCCGAGCGCCGCGAACCTTGGCGGATCGTGCGTCGTGGCGCGTTGATGGGGGCCGTCGGGTTGGCGGTCCTGCAGTATCTGGCGAGCTTCTTGATCGGGCTCTTCGCCAACAACCTCGCCGCTCGCTTCTTCGGCCCGATCATCGTGTTGATGTTGTTCTTCAACTTCTTCGCCACCCTGATCCTGTTCATCGCCGCCTGGATCGCGACGGCCGAGAACCCGGCGTTCGAGGAGGCGGACGAGAAGATCCGGTTCGCCGCCCCGCTGCCGGATCAGCACGAGCCCGAGGAGCCGGTCATGGTGCCCGAACAGGTTGCGGTCCGGTCGGTGCGGATCGGCACCGGTGCCGGTTACGTCACCGGCGCCGCGACGGGCGTGGGCCTCGGAGCGCTGATCGCGTTCGTTGCGGCGCGGATCGGCCGCCGGCGTCGCTGAGGGTCGCGTGAGTCAGTGACCGGCTGCGGCCGCGGTCCGCGGCTGGCCGATGCCGTCCAGCAGCTCGGCGAACCAGGGCTGGTCGATGTCGAACGGCTTACCACCCTTGATGCGCGAAAACTCGATCGCCCTCAGCTCGTCACCCTTGCCTTCGTCGTGCCCGATCACGCCCGGCTCGCCGTTCAGTGCGCAGGTCACGGCGAGGTCGGTCATGGACTTGATCAACTCGAGGTCACGGTCGTTGGCCGCCGCGGAGCGGGAGAAGTACCCGGACTTCTGCACCATGACCTTCTGTGCCCCCAGCCGTTCGGCGAACTGGCTGGCGAACCACTCCCCAGGATTGATCTTGTCGATCCGGACGTGGCCGAACGGATCGCGGGCCACCTCCTCGCCGGAGCGCTCCAGCTCAGCGACGATGCTGGGCAGGCCGGCCCCCTCGGACAGGAACAGGTTCACCGATCCCACCTCGTCCATAATCTTCTTCAGCCGCTGCGACTCCGTCTCCAGGTCGAAGACCGCCTCCGGCACGTAGACCCCGTGCACGTCCCAGCCGGGCCGGCCCAGTCCGATCTCGGGCAACCACTCGCGGGTGTCCAGCCAGGACCGGTACTCCGCGGCGGTGGCGGCGGTCAGCCAGCCGCAGTGCCGACCCATGACCTCGTGGACGATCACCATCCGTGAGCCGGAGTTGTGTTCGCCGATGATGTTCTGGGCGAAACGTGATCCCTGCTCGGCGGCGGTCCAGGCGCCCAGGGATTGCTTGATCGGGATCACGTCGTTGTCGATGGTCTTGGGCAGGCCGACCACGGTGAGCGCGTAGTCGTGGTCGGCGAGGAAGGCCGCCAAGTCGGCGGCGGTGGTGTTGGTGTCGTCCCCGCCGATGGTGTGCAGCACGGTGACTCCGTCCTGGGTCAGCCGGTCGGCCGCTGCCTGGAGCGGGTCGACCCCTTCGGACACGAGTCCGCGCTTGACCAGATCGGCCGCGTTGGTGAGCTTGACCCGCGAGTTCCCGATCGGTGATCCGCCGAAGCCGTGCAGCAGCCCGGCCTTGGCCCGGACGACCGGCGTCACCTCGAGAAAGTCGCCCGCGAGCAGACCCTGGTATCCGTACCTGTACGCGATGATCTCGACGTCTGGGGCCACGGCGCTGTACCGCTCGATCAACCCTCCGATCGCGGCGGAGAGGCAGGGCGCGAAGCCCCCGGCGGTCAGGAGGGCGACTTTGGTGACCATGTCTGCATCCTAGAGTCGCCGCTGACGCGTTCGATCCGGTTCCAGATACACCGCCCCGGGGCCGCGCTCGGAGAGGATGTCGTCGGGATTCTGCAGACTGCAGCGGGCCAGGCTCAGGCAGCCGCAGCCGATGCAGCTGTCCAACCGGTCCCGGAGTCGTTCGAGCCGCTCGATCTGCGCCTCCAGACGCGGCCGCCAAGCGCGAGAGAGCCGGGTCCAGTCCGCCTTGGTCGGCGCCCGGCCGCCGGGCAGGGTCGCCAACGCCTCCGCGATCTCCTCGAGGCTGAGCCCTACCCGTTGCGCGGAACGGACGAAGGCGATCCGGCGCAGCACCGAACGCTGGTAGCGACGTTGATTTCCCGAGGTCCGACTCGCGCTGATCAGGCCTTCGGCCTCGTAGTAGCGCAGAGCCGACGGTGCCACCCCGGAGCGCTCGGCGAGCTGGCCGATGGTGAGCAGATCGTCGCGGTGCCGCACCCGTCCAGTGTAGCTAGACCTGAAGTAAGCTTGAGCTCACTCACAACGCCGTCAGGCTGGACTCCTTGTGGGCGGCCCGTTTCCCGGACTTCTCGGATTCCACGATCCAGTACGGGTCGTCGTCGGTCGGCTTGAATTCTTTCCCGTCGAAGGTGAAGTCACTGGTCTTCTTCTCCACGGTGCGGCCGCTGGTCTCGCCCTGCGGGGTGTTCCAGCTGACTGTGCTGCCCTTCCTCAACGCCATGCCGCGATCCTACGGACCGTGACCTCGGGTTCCAGGATCGGGCGACTCGGACGATAATCTCTGGGCAAGACGTCGACAGCACCGCCCGGGAGAGGTATCCATGATCGCCATTGAAGACCTGCGGGACTGGCGCGGGACCGCCGTGATCACCCCGGACGGCGCGAAGATCGGTTCCCTGGAGGCCGTGTACTTCGATACCGCCACCCAGGAGCCGGCCTTCGTCTCGGTTCGGGTCGGGCTGCCCATCTCGGCGAAGCTGGTCTTCGTGCCGCTGACCGACGCCACCGTCGCGCCCAAGTACCTCCGGGTCACGGTGGACAAGAAGGCCGCCCGAGCTGCGCCATTCATCGAGGTGGACGGAGAGTTGGAGGCCGACGCCGAACCGGCCGTCTACGCGCACTACGGCATGCCGTATCAAACCGGATCCAGCGGCGAACGTCGCCTGGGTCGCCGCTGACCGTCACCACCCCAGAACCGGGTGAGACTTTGAAGAGTTCAGGATCGGCCCGTGCGTGACCGGGGTCGCACCCTGCGCTGGCTGCTGGCCTACGTCCTGCTGGCCGTCGCCCCACTGCTGTTGAGTTTCATCCAGCTCGACCCGGGTCGCGGCTTCTGGGTGAACGTGTCCGTCGGCGCCGGCTTCGTCGGGTTGTCGCTGATGGGTCTGCAGTTCGTGCTCGCCGCCCGCAGCGTACGAATCAATCGGCCCTTCGGAGCCGATGTGCTGCTCCAGTTCCATCGCCAGATCACGGTCCTGATCGCCGTGTTGATCTTCGCCCACCCCATCATCCTGATGTTTTGGGACAGCCGCTTCCTGTCGCTGTTGAACGTCGTCGAGTCACCGGTGCGGGCCAAGTTCGCCGTGCTGTCCGTTGTCTTGTTGCTGGTGTTGATCGCGACGTCGGTCTGGCGGCGCAAGCTCCGGCTGCGCTATCAGGTCTGGCAGCTGCTCCATGCGGTGCTCGCGGTGCTGATCGTGGTGACCGGTCTCGCTCACGTGCTGCTGATCGGTTACTACGTGAACCAGCCGTGGGAGAGGGCTCTCTGGATCGCCTATTCGGCTGCCTTCCTCTGGATCGGATTCTGGGTTCGGATACTGGTGCCGATCCGGCGCTGGCGCCGCCGCTGGCGCGTGGTGGCCGTGCGGGAGCAACCACTCCACTCCCACACCATCACCCTCGAATTGGTCGACCCCTCGTCCTATGGACCGGACGGCTTCCGGTTCCAGCCGGGCCAGTTCGCCTGGATCCATACCGGTCGCTCCCCGTTTTCCCTCGATTACCACCCGTTCTCGATCTCCTCCAGCGCCGAGGCGGCCGACCAGCTGGAATTCACCATCAAGACCGAACGCGGTTTCACCACCACGATCCACGAACTCGCGCCGGGCCGGATCGTCTACCTGGACGGCCCCTGGGGTCATTTCTCGGTGGACCGGCACGAGGCGCCCGGCTACGTCTTCCTGGCGGCCGGCGTCGGCGTGACCCCGATGCTGAGCATGATCTCCACCCTGGCCGATCGCGGGGACTCCCGTCCCTGCTGGCTGATCCTCGGTAACCGCCACGAACACGAGATCATCGGAGGGGCCGACATCGAGGCATTGACCGGACGGCACAACGTCACGGTCGTCCACGTCATCAGCGCCCCCGGCCCGGACTGGACCGGTCGACGCGGCCGGGCCAACGCCGAGGTGCTCGACGACGTGCTGCCGGCGAATCGGAACGAGCTGGAGTACTTCATCTGCGGCCCCGATCCGATGATGGACGCCACCGAGGAGGCCCTGCGGACCCTGGGGATCCCACGGAAAGCGGTGCACGCCGAGCGATTCGGCATGGTGTGAGGAGCGTGCGGTGCGTCAGGAGCTGACCCGGCGAGTCGTATGGATGGTGTCGGTGATCATCGTGTTCTGCTGCGTGATCTGGGGCGTCGCCGTTCAGTACGTCGTGCCCGATGCGTGTACGTACGATGAGCCGCCGCCCAATGCCCAGTACCTCCACTGCCCGTAGCCGGCCGGTTATACGCTGCCGGGAGGATCATCCGTCCAACGGCGAATCGAGATGACTATGAGCGAAACCCCCATCCAAGAGGACGACTTCGGTCAGGACGCCACGACGCTCGGGCCGGCGGACGCGCCTCCCGGCGTCCCGGCAGGCTCGGCGGGCCCCAGCGATGCCGAAGAGGCCGACCCGGATGCCGATGCCTCCGAGGCCACGGTTTCACCCGGCGACCAGCGCGACGCGACTGGTTGACCGATCGCGGGCGCACGAAGCATCGTGACCTCGCCGACCCCGTACGAGTTCGCCCGGGCACTGCCCAAGGCCGAGTTGCACATCCATGTCGAAGGCTCGCTCGAGCCCGAGATGGTCTTCGCCCTCGCCGACCGGAACGGTGTGCAGCCGGCGGCGGGCACGGTGGCGCAGTTGCGGGAGCGCTACCGCTTCGACGATCTGTCCTCCTTCCTGGCTCTGTACTACGAGAGCATGAACTCCCTGATCACTCGGCAGGACTTTGCCGACCTCACCGAGGTCTATCTACGCCGAGCGGTCGATCAGGGCGTACGACACGTGGAGCTGTTTTTCGACCCGCAGGCGCACACCGTCCGGGGCATCAGACTCGACACCGTGATCGACGGGCTGTTGGACGGCTGGCAGGTCGTGCAGGACGGTCACGACCTCACCGGCGGTCTGATCATGTGCTTCCTCCGCGACCGGCCGGTGTCCGAAGCGATGGACACCTTGCGCGCCGCGTCACACCGGCTGGATGATCTCCTCGCGGTCGGGCTCGACTCGGCCGAGAATGGCTATCCGCCGTCGTTGTTCGCCGATGTTTTCGCCGCAGCCCGCAGTGGTGGCTTGCGGGCGGTGGCGCACGCCGGAGAAGAAGGTCCTGCGGACTATGTGCGCCAGGCCCTGGACGTCCTGGCGGTGGAGCGGATCGATCACGGCGTGCGTTGCCTCGAGGATTCGTCGTTGGTCGAACGACTCCGGCGGGAGCAGATCCCGCTCACCGTCTGCCCCTTGTCGAACGTCCGGCTGGGCGTGGTCCGCGATCTCGCCGAGCACCCGTTGCCCGATATGCTCGCGCGCGGCCTACTGGCCACGGTCAACTCCGACGACCCGGCCTACTTCGGCGGGTACGTGGCCGACAACTATGCGGCTGTGCTCGAGCAGACGTCGCTGTCCGAGGACGATCTGGTGCTCGTGGCTCGCAACTCGATCACGGCGTCCTTCGCTCCGGCCGAGCGCAAGTCCGAGCTGCTGGCGGCCTTCCCGTAGTCGCCACCACCGGCATCGCCCCCGTTGGGGTGGTTGCGGCCCGGCCAGTCGAGGCACAGGCGGCGCAGGGTCGCGGCGGCGCGGTCGCGATCAACCAGGATCATGTCCGGGTCGTCCGGGCCCGAGCCCTCCGTCCCGGTGAGTCTGGGCCGGAGCCGTTCCCAGCTCAGCCAGTGCCGATCGAACGCCGAGGCGCCGAGAACGCGGCCTCGCTCCCACTGACCCGAGCGTGCGGCGGCCTGATCGACGTCGATGAAGAGCAGGGTGGTGCGCCAACCCCGAGCCCGGGCCAGCGTGACGAAGAGTCGACGCCGCCGCAGTCGGGTGCCCGGATCATGGACGATCAGGCGTGACGCCGATTCCGGGCCCCGTAGAAGGTGCCAGAAGACGCGAAGGGTGTGCCCGACGTGAACCAGGGAGCGGTAGGTCCGGTAGGGAACTTCCGTGGGCAGCAGATCGCGGATGCGGCTCTGGAGCTGCTCCGGGTCCAGGGACCGGACGGTCAGGTCAGCGGTGGCGTGCCGGATCGCGGTCGATTTTCCCGCCCCAGGAACCCCGCCGACCAAGATGAGATCGGGGCCCGGGCGAGGCGCAACGAAAGAATCAGCCGACCCGGTCGTCGAAGCAAGCATGCTTCAAGGGTGACCGACGATGCCCCGAAATCCCTGTCAACGACCTGTCAACTCCGGGTTCGTTCCGGGTAACCCCGAACGTCGCCGGCAACCAAGGAGCTCAGGCCGGTCGCAGGGCCAGCGGCCGGGTCGGGTTCCCGCGCCGGTGATCGGCAGGGCACCGCACCGGATCGGAGTGGTCGGCGGGGAAATCAAGAAGCTCAGACTCGATTTCCTGGCGGCCCGGAACGTAGCATCGGATTCCATGTACGGATGGTCGGAGTCGGAGTGGCTCACCCTCCAACTGGGACCCGTCTGGGTCATCAGCGCCCTGATCGGACGAAGTCATTTCGATGAGCTCGAGCAGGAGGCGTTCTGGCAGAGCGTCGACGACGCGCCGATGGGGGTCACCGGACTCCCCTGGCAGCTCATGCAGGCCGCGGCCCGCAATCGCGACTGGCTGTTCGACGAGTTCCTGCTCGATGATCGCTCCATCGTCTCCGGCCTGTCCAAGGTCGCCTCTCTGTTGGAAGCCGTCCCGCTCGAGGTCAGCCGAGAGACCCGCGAAACCATCCTGCGTGTCGGCGCCGGAGTCGCTCGCGCCCGCGGCCCTTTCGGGCGACGGATGACCGATCAGGACACGCAGACCTTGAACCTTCTCGCGCAGTTGCTGGAGACCTCGGGAGAGACAGCGGAGAACAACCCGCTGAACGCCGATATGCCGCTTTGAGGAAGGGCGTCGATCGCCGATCTACCGGTTCCGCTCCGACAACTCGCTGAGGAATGCTTCGGCATCGGCTCGCAGCTGAGCGGACGCGTCGCCGCCGTGTCGGGCGAGCGCTCCGGCCAGGATCTTGTGCGCCTGAGCGACGTCACCGTGGGAGTCGGCCAGCACGACGGCGTTGTCGAGGGCCCGCGCCAGCGGTTCCGGCGCGGCCGGCTCGGCGATGGGGCCGGCCTTCGCGGCGATGACCCGGATCCAGTTGCCCGCCGGGTCGATCAGGCTGAAGCCGGACCGGTAGTCGGCGTTCTTCCGGCGTCGCGGACGGGTGATCCGCGGGTATCCGGTCATCGGGAGCTTCCCATACTCGCTCCGCAGACCGGCGGCGAAACGGTCGAAGAGCGCACCGGTGTCCTCGACGATCACCACGCAGGAGCTGTAGGAGTCCTCCGGGGCCAGGCCCGGCAGGCCGAAGTAGTGCAGGACGAGCCCGTCCTCTCCCTCGAGGGCGAGGTACGGATTGGGCCGGATCTGCCGGTACGTGACCCGAAGACCCAACAGCTGACCGAAGTCGGCCATCTCGTCGATCGAGGCACAGGGAAGCAGCGGAACCATCCGAACCGGCACGATTCGGACGCTAGCAGGCCGCTAGATCGCGACCGCCTCGCGCAGATCGGCGACGAAGGCCTCGGGCCGCTCGGGGGAGTCGCCCAGACCGGCCGCTTGAGTGTGCGGCTTGGTCGCCTGCTCCAGCGCGTACGCGCCCTCGGCGAGCTGCCAACCGTGCCCGGCGTTCAGGTACGCCATCTCTTCGGGGGTGAGATCGGACGGATCGACCGTGAACAGATGCATGTACGGGATATCGGTGAGATGGAGGGCTGAAACCCGGTCGGGGTGAGCCGCAGCCAGCTGCTCGGCGACGGAGCTGCCGACGTCACCGCCGGCGATGGCATAGCGCCCGTGCCCGAGTTCCTGCATCGAACCGGAGGAACGAGTCCGGCCAACCGTGCAGGAGGACCACGGTGGCCGCCGCCTCCGACGTTGTCCGCTGAATTGATCGGAGAGCGGTGTCGGCCTCGCCCGTGCTCACTCACGGCAGGGCGAGCAGTCGGCGTTCGTGGCCGGTCATGTCCCGACCCTCAGGCCCGTTCGTGGTTGACCAGGAACGACCGCTCGGGATCGTGCCGACCCTCGATCAACCGGATCGTTCCCGACCGGGAGCGCATCGAGAGCGAATGGGTGACAATTCGGTGCGACTCGAAGCGGACCCCACGGAGCAATGCCCCGTCCGTGACCCCAGTGGCCGCGAAGAACACGTTGTCCCCGCTCACCAGATCCTCGGTGGTCAGGATCCGCTTCAGGTCGAATCCGGCCTCCAGCGCTGCGCGTCGCTCGGTGTCGTCGCGGGCGATGAGCCGCCCGATCAACTCCCCGCCCAGACACCGCAGAGCACAGGCGGCCAGCACGCCCTCGGGGGTACCGCCCACCCCGACCAGCAGGTCGACGCCGGTGCCGGGAGTGACCGCCATGATCGCTCCGGCTACATCGCCGTCCAGCAGGAACCGAATCCGGGCCCCGGCCCGGCGGATCGAGGCCACCATCTCCTCATGCCGCGGCCGGTCCAGCACCGCGACCGTCAGCTCGGACACGGCGCGGTCGGTGGCTTCGGCGATGGCCCGGAGATTGTCACCGATCGGGGCGTCGAGGTCGACGACACCTGCCACGGAACGCGGTACAACCAGCTTCTCCATGTAGACCGCCGGGCCCGGATCGAACATCGTTCCGCGAGGCGAAACGCCCAGCACACTCACCGCGTCGGGCAGGCTCTTGGCCGTCAGGGTGGTTCCGTCGACCGGATCGACGGCAATGTCCCATTCCGGCCCGGAACCGTCGCCGACCCGCTCCCCGTTGTAGAGCATCGGTGCTTCGTCCTTCTCGCCCTCACCGATAACCACGACGCCGTTCATCCGGACTGAACCGAGGACCGGCCGCATGGCGTCGACCGCCGCAGCGTCGACCTGGTTCTTGTCTCCGAAACCCAGGTATCGAGAACAATTGATCGCCGCCGCTTCGGTGGCCCGGACCAGTTCCAGGGCGAGGTTGCGCTCGGGATCCGCGGTGATCAACGGCAGCCCTGGACGAATCGGCCGACGTTGGCGATTCCGCGGCCGATGGCCAGAACTGCCGTCACGATCACAAGATACTCGGGGCCCGCTGCTGGTCAGAAGACGGGTACGGAGCGGGTGGCCGCCGGGCTCAGCGGTTGCCCGTCGATGTCCCGGACTCCCTCCGGCAGGATGTTGGCCGGCACCGGACCGTCGTCGGTCATGGCGACCTGATGGCCGACGCGTCCGGGTTCGGACTGGACCGGTCAGTGCCTGGTGCGGAGCTGCACCTCGGTGGCCTTGCCGAGAATCCTGCGCAAGATCAGTAGCAGTCCCGGGTCGGTCATCCGGCGACGCAACTTGCGGAGCAGGGGCGTCGTGATCGAGAGCGTCGGCTCCGTGGGCGATCCGGCCGCCGCCAGCAACACGAACGCATCCAGCTGCGCCCCGGTGATCACACCCGCCGAAAGCCCACTGGAGGCGTAGCTCAACGTATGGGTGCGTCGCTCCGGCTCGAGGTCGATGGTGGCGACGCCCTGCTCGCTGGAGGCCAGGATCGAACGTTGGGCGGCGTGGCTGATCCAGACCGGGGGCGGCGGCTCCGCCATCGCGATGGCCGCAATGTCCGGGCCCGCCTCCGGCCGGCCGAGACGGCGAGCGTTGGCCGCCATCTGCTGAATCCGGGCCGGGTGGTCCAGCAGATGATCGATCTTGTAGCCCACCGTCGTGTCGTAGTTGCAGCGCACCGCCGCACCCTCTTCGAGCAGGAAGTCGCTGTTGCGGACCTCTTGCCCAGGAATCGGCTTGATCAACACCATCGGCAGCCCCGCCGCCATGCACTCCGAGGACGACAAACCGCCCGGTTTCCCGACGAACAGGGTCACGGCCCGCATCAGATCGGCCATGTCGGTCGAGAAGCCGAGCACCCGATATCGATCCGCCCGACCGCGAACCAGACTCTCGATCTCACGCCTCAGTTGATCGTTGTGTCCGCAGACCACGATGGCCTGGAAGGTGTTCCGCATCCGCAGACTCTGCTGGACGATCGACTTCGTGTACGTCCCGCCCGCGGCGCCGGCCGAGATGAGCAGCGTCGGCAACGCGGGATCCAGGCCGTAGCGGCGCAACACCTCGCCTTGATCGAGGCTCTGGCGGAGCTCGGCCTTCACCGGGATCCCGGTGACCGTCAATCGATCCGCCGGCACACCGATGCCGACCATGTGGGCCTTGGTCTCGTCGCGGGCGACGAAGAAGTGCGTGAACGGGCTGCTGAGCCACAGACCCTGGAAGTCGTAGTCGGTGGTGACGACCGCCAGCGGCGCTTTGAGCAGGCCGCGGCTCAGCAGCAACGACACGAGTCTGGTCGGCAGGAAGTGCGTACAAATCACCACGTCCGGGCGGTAGGCCTTGATCGTCCGCACCGTTACGTGAGTGTTGAATCGGTCCCACAGGGTGATCGAGTTCCCGAGCTTGAACGGAGCGTCGCCGGCGTCGTAGCCCCAACCGACCAACCACGGAACCGCCTCGACCATCGCGAAGTAGGCGTCGTCGTAGACGGTGCGGTAGAGGTCGCTGGCCGTCTCGAGAACGTCCAGCTTCAGCACGTTCTGGACTTTGGGGTCCGCCTGCAACGAGGCCTCCAGCACGGCCGCGGCGCTGTTGTGTCCCGAGCCGATGCCTGCCGAGAGAACCAGGACACGTTGACCCATGGTCGGACAATCTAGTCCGGCGGGTCACCACTGTTCGACTCCTCGGGCGGGTTGCGGTCCTCGAGACTCACCCGCAGAGCCAACATGAAGAGTCGGAGTACGACGGCCAGGAAGACCAGGTCGCACAAGATCTGCCCACCGACGACCAGGCGCGCGTTGTCGGTGACCGGCGCGATGTCGCCGAATCCGACGGTGCCGAAGACGACGATGGAGAAGTACAGAGCACTCGTTCGCGTCAGGGACTCGGTGAAGTTCGCACTGTCCGCCTCGGACATCAGCACGTAGATGGAGGCGAAGACGCACAGAAAGAACGGCACGACCACCGCCACTCCCTCCACGGCTCGCAGGGCGGGATAGTCGGCGCGGAGCACCTGCCGCAGCTGCCACCACAACACCACGGCGAAGAAGACGAAGGCCAGCACGAAGCTCAGCACACCCACGAGGCCGATTCCCGCGCTTCCGGGCTGCAGCGGAAGCAGATAGTAGATCGCGATGACGGCGGTGAAGATCACGACGAACCGGACGATCGCCATGGCGACGATCCGCCCCTTCTTTCCGCGGGGCAGATGCGCCAGCCAATGAGGAGTCACGTTCCCAGAGTGGCGAGGGTGCGCTCGTGCACCGAGGAGGCTCGCCGGGGCAGCCGAACCCCACGCTCGAAACCCCTCGTTGACTCCAGCCACCTGCAGCCGATATCAATCGAGGGCAGAGTCCGCGCAGGAAGGGGTCAGGGGTGACCGTTGCCGACGATTCGCCCTGCGCCGCCGCCGTTCCCGTGTTCTTCCTGTCCGACAGCACCGGCATCAGCGCCGAGACCATGGGTAACGCTCTGCTGATCCAGTTTCCCCAGCTGCACTTCGAGCGTCACCTCTTCCCCTTCATCACCACGGTAGATGAGGCACGGCGGGTGGTGGCCGTGCTGGACGAGGCGATGGACGGGCCCAAGACACCCTTGGCGTTCTCCACCACCGCGGTGACGGAGATCCGCGACGAGTTGCACAAGTCCCGATGCCCCCTGATCGATTTCTTCGATCTGCACATGGCACGGGTGGAGGCAATTCTCGGCGTGCCCGGTCTGCGGGTGGCCGCCCGCTTGCACGGGCTCGGCGACGTTCAGCGCTACAACACGCGGATGGCCGCCGTGGAGTACGCCATCGAGCACGACGACGGGCAGAGTCTGCGGGCCCTGGACAAAGCGGATGTGATCCTGTTGGCGCCGTCGCGGTGCGGCAAGACGCCGACCACCATGTATCTGGCGCTGCAACACGGGATCTTCGTGGCCAACTATCCACTGGTTCCCGAAGACTTGGACAGCTACGACCTGCCGCGACCGGTGCGGGGTCTGAAAAGCCGCTGCTTCGGCATCACCACGACGCCGGCCCGCTTGACCCAGGTCCGCAACGAGCGCCGTCCCCACTCCCGGTATGCGTCACTGGAGCAGTGCTCGTACGAGTTGCGTCAAGCCGAGGCCATCTACCGCACGCACCGGATCCCGGTCATCAACTCCTCGGCCAAATCGGTCGAGGAGATGTCCACGGTGATCCTGCAGTTCCTCAAACAAAGCTGACGAAGGAGAATTACCCATGCCCAGTGACGCCCCGACCGACCGCTCGACCAACGTTCGCTGGTTCTCGGACCTGGGCCTGGGGGACCTGGAGCAGGTGGGCGGGAAGAACTCTTCGCTCGGGGAAATGATCTCGAACCTGTCCGGGCTGGGGGTGCGGGTACCGGACGGGTTCGCCACGACGGCGGAGGCGTACCGCCGGTTCATCGGCGACACCGGTCTGGCGGAGCGGATCAGCGACCGGTTGACGGGGCTGGACACCGACGATGTGCAGGCGCTTGCTGCGGCGGGGAAAGAGATCCGGGAGGCGGTGGTGACGCAGCCGTTCCCGCCGGATCTGGAGGCCGAGATCCGCGGCGCCTACGAGAGGCTGGCCGGTGGGGACGCTGCGGGTGAGACCGATCGGTCGTTCGCGGTGCGGTCCAGTGCGACGGCGGAGGATCTGCCGGACGCTTCGTTTGCGGGTCAGCAGGAGACGTTCCTGAACGTGCGCGGCATCGAGGCGATCCTGACCGCGATCCGGGAGGTGTTCGCGTCCCTGTACAACGATCGCGCGATCGCCTACCGGGTGCACCACGCGTTCGCGCACGAAACGGTGGCCCTCTCGGCGGGGGTGCAGCAGATGGTCCGCTCCGATCTGGGCGCATCGGGGGTGATGTTCACCATGGACACCGAGTCGGGGTTCGCCGACGCGGTGTTCATCACCTCCTCGTACGGGTTGGGGGAGGCGGTGGTGCAGGGGGCGGTGAACCCCGACGAGTTCTACGTCTACAAGCCGGCGTTGGCTTCCGCCCGACCGGCGATCTTGAAGCGGGGAATCGGCGACAAGGCCACCCAGATGGTCTACACCGCCGACCGGACCGTCGGGAGGACGACCGAGTTCGTGGAGGTGCCGGAGGCCGATCGGGGGTTGTTCTCCCTGACCGATGACGAGGTGACCGAGTTGGCGCGCCAGGCGGTGACCATCGAGGGCCATTACGGCCGGCCGATGGACATCGAGTGGGGCAAGGACGGTCTGGACGGCCAGCTGTACATCCTGCAGGCCCGGCCGGAGACGGTGCAGTCCCGAGTGGCGGCCGGGGCGGTCCAGCGGTACCGGATGGGTGAGGCCGATGCGGAGCAGAAGACCGTTCTGATCGAGGGTCGGGCGATCGGACAGCGGATCGGCGCCGGCCCGGTCCGGGTGTTGGCCTCGGTGGAGGCGATGCACGAGTTCGTGCCCGGCGAGGTGTTGGTGGCCGACATGACGGACCCGGACTGGGAGCCGATCATGAAACGGGCGTCGGCGATCGTCACCAACCGGGGCGGCCGGACCTGCCATGCGGCGATCATCGCCCGCGAGTTGGGGATCCCGGCGGTGGTGGGGACCGGATCGGCGACCCGGGAGCTGGCCGAGGGCCGGGAGGTGACCGTCTCCTGCGCGGAGGGGGACACCGGATTCGTCTACGACGGGCTGCTGGACTTCAGCGTGGAGTCGACGGAGCTGGGATCCATGCCGGAGATTCCGGTGAAGATCATGATGAACGTCGGCACGCCCGATCAGGCGTTCGCGTTCTCGCGGCTGCCGCACGCCGGGGTCGGGTTGGCCCGGTTGGAGTTCATCATCAACCGGCAGATCGGCATCCACCCCAAAGCCCTGCTGGATCTGGACGGCCTGGCCGAGCCGCTCAAGTCCCAGATCGCCGACACGGTCCGGGCCTATCCGTCGCCGCGGGCGTTTTTCGTGACCAGGGTCGCCGAGGGCATCTCCATGTTGGCGGCGGCCTTCGCCCCGGAACCGGTGATCGTGCGGATGAGCGATTTCAAGTCCAACGAGTACGCCAACCTGGTCGGCGGCGAGCTGTACGAGCCGCACGAGGAGAACCCGATGATCGGCTATCGCGGTGCGTCCCGCTACCTGTCACCGGAGTTCGCCGACTGTTTCGCCATGGAAGCCGAGGCGCTGCGCCACGTCCGCGACGACATGGGCCTGACCAATGTGAAGATCATGATCCCCTTCGTCCGCACCCTGTCCGAGGCCGCCGGGGTGATCGATCTGCTCGCCGAGCACGGGCTCAAACGGGGCGAGAACGGGCTGCAGGTGATCATGATGTGCGAGCTCCCCTCCAACGCCGTCATCGCCGACCAGTTCCTGGACTACTTCGACGGCTTCTCGATCGGATCCAACGACATGACCCAGCTCACCTTGGGTCTGGATCGCGACTCCGCCCTGGTCGCCGCCGGCTTCGACGAACGTGATCCAGCCGTCAAATACATGCTCAGCGCCGCCATCATCGCCTGCAAGCAACGCGGCAAGTACGTCGGCATCTGCGGCCAGGGTCCCTCGGACCACCCCGACCTCGCCGAATGGCTCCTCGAGCAAGGCATCGATTCGATGTCCCTCAACCCGGACACCGTGATCGACACCTGGCTCCGGCTGGGCCGGCTCGTTTCCGCCTAGGTCACTCACCGATGGCCACCGCCGCCCGCCCCCCGACGGGAGCGCCGACGCCTTCCTCCGAGCTGACCACGCGTACCGGTTACGCCACGCCGGACTTCGGCCTGGACGCCGGGCAGGTCGCCGAGCGGGTCGCCGCCGGTCGTGTGAATGCGGTTGAAATCCCGACCAGTCGCACGTTCGGTCAGATCATCCGGGCCAACGTGCTCACGCCGTTCAACGCCTTGATCGGTGCCCTGGCGGTGATCATCTTGTTCACCGGTCGGTGGCAGAACGCCCTGTTCGGCCTGGTGATCCTGGCCAACAGCGGAATCGGGGTCTTCCAGGAGCTGCGGGCCCGGCGGACCCTCGACCGGCTCGCCGTCATGAACGCCCCGCTGGCCCACGTGGTCCGGGACGGGCAGCTCCTCGAGTTGGCTGTGGGGGACGTCGTGGCCGATGATCTCGTGGAGTTGCGCACGGGGGACCAGGTTGTCGCCGACGGCGCGGTGAGATCGTCCGAGGGTCTCGAGATCGACGAGTCCCTGCTCACCGGTGAATCCGATCCGATTCCGAAGGTCGCCGGCGCCCAGGTTCTCTCGGGATCGATCGTGGTGGCCGGATTGGGCCGCTTCCAGGCGACGGCAGTGGGGTCGGAGGCCTACGCGACCCGCTTGACCGGCGAGGCCAAGAAGTTCCAGGTCACCGCGTCGGAGTTGGTCCACGGCACCAACCGGCTCCTCAAGGGGATCTCGGTCATGATCCTGGTGGTCGGGCCGTTGCTGGTCTGGAGCCAGTTCCGCAGCGACGCCGACGACTGGCGCGATGCGGTGACCGGGACGGTCGCGGCTCTGATCGGCATGATCCCCGAGGGCCTGGTCCTTCTCACCAGCGTCGCATTCATGTTGGCCATCGTCAGTCTGGCCCGGAAGCAGACTCTGGTCCAGGAGTTGCCGGCCGTCGAGGTGCTGGCCCGGGTCGACGTCGTGTGCCTGGACAAGACCGGCACCTTGACCTACGGGGACATCGCGTTCGAGGCGATGGAGCTGCTGGGGGACGCGAACGAGGGCGATGTCCGGAGGGCTCTGGCCCTGTCCGCGACCGGCACCGACACCAATGCGACCGCGACCGCGCTGGCCGTTCCGTTCGCCGGCGACCGGCAACCCGACGGACCGTGGACCCGGGCCGGCGGGATCCCGTTCTCCTCTGCGCGAAAGTGGTCGGCGGTCGGGGCGGCCGGGCACGGGACGTGGGTTCTCGGCGCCCCCGAGATGGTGCTGCCGGGATCCGCCGCGGGACTCGAGCCCGACCTCACTCCGGTGGACCGGGAAACGGCTCGTGAGTGGGCCCGGTCCCGGGCCGACGTGATTGCTCGAGGGGGCCGGCGCGTGCTGGTCCTTGCCTCCGCGCCGGCCGAGCTGGTCGGCGAACCGGAGGAACCCGGCCTACCGCCCGGTCTGCGTCCGGCTGCGTTGCTCGTGCTGTCGGAACGGGTCCGCGACGATGCGGCGGAAACGCTGCGCTATTTCAACGAGCAGGGCGTCGGACTCAAGGTGATCTCGGGTGACAATCCACGCACGGTCGGCGCGATCGCGGTCAAAGTGGGACTACCCGGGATCGAGGACGCCTCCGACGCGGTCGATGCCCGGACCCTGCCCGACGACCTGGAACAGCTGGCTGTGGTGCTCGAAAGCCACAGTGTGTTCGGCCGGGTCAGTCCGCAACAGAAGAGGGCCGTGGTGGCGGCCCTGCAGAAGCGTGGGCACGTCGTGGCGATGACGGGCGACGGCGTGAACGACGCTATGGCCTTGAAGGACGCCGACATGGGAGTGGCGATGGGCAACGGAGCGGCGGCGACCCGGGCGGTGGCCCAGGTGGTCCTGCTCGACGGCAAGTTCTCCCACCTGCCCGACGTCGTCGCCGAGGGCCGGCGGGTGATCGCGAACATCGAGCGAGCGGCGAATCTGTTCCTGGTCAAGAACGTGTACTCCCTGGTCCTCGCCCTGATCATCATCGTGACCGGCCAGGCCTACCCGTTGGCCCCGATCGAGTTGACCCTCATCTCGGCCACCACGATCGGCATCCCGGCGTTCTTCCTCGCGCTGGGACCGAACACCCGGCGATACCTCCCCGGATTCCTGGGCCGGGTGCTGCGGTTCTCGGTCCCGGCCGGGCTGATCATCGCCGTCGGCGGCTACCTCGGCTACCAGGTGATCCGGCGGCTCGAGCCCGCCGGCGGCGCCGTCGCCGGTCGGACGGTCGTCACGCTGATCATCCTGGTCGCGTCGCTGTGGGTGCTGACGATCATGGCCCGCCCGCTGGCCGGGTGGAAAGTCCTCCTGGTGGGCGCGATGGTGGTTCTGGACGTCGTGGTGGTGCTGGTGCCCCCACTGGCGTCCGGGATCTTCTTGATGGAGCCCACGCCCCAGCGGATCCTCGTCGCGGTCGGCATCGGGGCGGCCTGCGCGGGGGCGATCGAGCTGGCCACGCGCAGCGTCGCCCTGGTGGCCCGCACCGGCGAGCCGTCGCCGCGCCCGTCGAGCAGGACCTGACTCACAGCGGCTGTCCGCCGAGCCAGGAGTCGCCGCCGTCCCCCCGATCGTCGGCATCTCGATCCTGTGGAGTGCGCTCCCGGTCCGCGATCCAACCGATGATGCCGGACAGCCCGAGACCATAGGTCGGCTCGCCGGTCTGCGCGTAGCGCTCGAGTCGACCGCGGGCCCGTCCGAGCAGGCGGAGCGCTCCGGTGCGATTGCCCCGTTCGGCGTGGGTGATCGCAACGCACAGCTGGGCCAGCCCCTGCCAGAGGTCCCGCTCCGCATCGGGCGCCGCCTTCCAGCGCGCCTCGTACACCTCGTGGGCGGCGAACGGCCGGCCCTCTCCCATCAGTCGGTGGGCGTAGCTGATCGTCTCGGCCGGCGGCAGCGGATCCTCCGAGACCGGCGTCACTCCCGCGCTCCCGTACGGCAGGGGCCGTCCCAGATTGTCCCGCGGTCGCGCCTGCCGGGCCCGTCCCTGGGCGTCCCGATCGCGATCCGATCCTCCGCCGTCGGTCATCCGATCCCGATCACCCGGCCATCGTGCCACGCCAACCGGCGGCGGCGCCTAGGCCGCGCACCTACATTGGGCAATCGTGGGGGGCGATCGTGAAAGGGCTCTCGTGAAAGCGCGCTGGCTGGTCGTCGCGCTCACCGCGGCCGTCCTGATCGCGTTGCCGATGGTCGTCGCGGCGCGGCCCACAGCCGAGTCGACGATCAGCGCCGCCGAGCTGGCCCGGCGGGTGCAGCAGTCGGCCGCGACCAGCTGGTCCGGACAGGTGTACAGCACCGGCAATCTGCAGGTGCCCGACACCGACGCGTTCGCGAATCTGGCCGAGATCCTCGGTCAGCGCAACCAGCTCCGGGTGTGGTGGCGCACCCCCGAGGAGTGGCGGATCGACAGCTCCGCAGCACCGGGGAGACCGATCTGTTCTCCAATCTGTTCTCCGGCGGCCAGGTGATGGTGCGGTGGGTGTTCGAGAGCCAGCGGGCGACGATCGCGCCCGCCTCGACGATCCGACTGCCCGACGCGTCCGACCTGCTGCCGTCGACGTTGGCGCGCCGGCTGCTCGAAGACGTGGCGACCGAGGAGCTGGTCCGGCTGCCGAGTCGACGCGTGGCCGGGGTGGCTGCGGCCGGCCTGAGGCTCGAGCCGCGCACTCCCGACACGACGATTGCGCGGATCGAGCTGTGGGCCGAGCCGGAGAGCGGCCTCCCGCTGGAGGTCCAGGTGTTCGGGTCAGGGGACCGGCGTCCGATCGTCCGCACCACCGTGACCGCTCTCGATCTCGGCGCACCCGCTCCGTCGGTGACCCGGTTCGATCCGGCTCCCGGTGTCGAGCTCGTCTCCGAGGATGCGGTCGATGTGGCCGCGGCGGCCAACGCTTTCGCCCCGTACGACCTGCCGGCCCGCCTCGGCGGGCTCGAGGCTCGGGGTGGGGTCGATCCAGGGGCGGTGGGCGTCTACGGCCGGGGACCGACGTCCCTGATCGTGCTACCGCTCCGCGGGCAGGTGGCCCGACCATTCCGACAACGGCTGCGGGAGAGCCCGGCCGCCCGGGAGGGAAGTCTGGGCATCGGGTTGGCCGCGGGCCCGGTCGGACTTCTGCTGACGCCCCGCGACCGCGGTGGCACCTTCCTCCTGGCCGGCACCGTGACCGAGGAGGTCCTGCAGCGTGGCGCCAGCGAACTCTTGGCGGGGCGATGATCACGACGTCGGCCCTGACGAAGCGTTACGGCGCCCAGCGGGCCGTCGATGCGGTCGACCTGGAGGTCCCGGCCGAGACCGGCGACGCTGTCAGCCGGCTTCCTCGGGCCCCGGGCGACCGGAGCCCTCGACGACTTCGCGCCGCCCGGATCGCGGAGGTGCTGCATCAGGTCGGTCTCGATCCCGCCGACCGGCGGCCGACCCGGACGTACTCGCTCGGCATGCGGCAGCGGCTGGGCCTGGCCGCCGCCCTGATGCGCCGCCCCCGGCTGCTGATCCTGGACGAACCGACCAACGGGCTGGATCCTCAGGGCATCCAGGAGATCAGGCGGCTGCTGATCGACCTCAACGCCGCCGGCACGACGATCTTCCTGTCCAGCCACCTGCTGGCCGAGATCGAGCAGATGTGCACTCGGGTCGGTGTCCTCGATCGCGGCCGGCTGGTTCTCCAGGAGCGGCTCGACCGGTTGCTCGCACCCGACGGCGTGGTCGCTGTTCGGACGCCGGACGCGGACCGGGGCGCGTCCCTGCTGGGGGGTTCGGTGATCTCTCGGTCCGGGGACCGACTGCTGGTCCGCGCCGACGACGCGGCCGGACTCAATCATCACCTCGTCGGCCACGGCATCCGGGTGATGGAGATCGGACCGCAGCATCGCGGACTCGAGCAGGTCGTTCTCGAGGCGGTGACGCCGACGTGATCATGGTCGAACTGCTCAAGATGCTGCGCCGACCGCGGACCTGGGTGACCATCGGCATGCTGGTCGCCCTGCCGACGCTGGTCGCCGTGCTGTTGGCCGTCACCGATCTGGCCCCACGGCCGGGAACCGGTCCGCCGTTCCTGTCGGCGGTGCTGAACGACGGCACCCTGTTCCCGCTCGCTGCTTTGGGCGTGGTGCTGCCCTTGTTCCTCCCCATCGCGGTCGCCGTGCTCGGCGGCGACGCCATCGCCGGCGAGACCCAGACCGGAACGCTCCGTTACCTCCTGGCCCGTCCCGTCGGACGGACCCAGCTGCTGCTGGCCAAGCTGGTCACCGTCGTCGCGTTCGTGCTGATCGCGGTCGTGGTCGTGGCCGCAGTGTCCTACGTGGAGGGCCGGCTGCTGCTGGGGCGAGCGCCGGCCGGAGGCACGGTAAGCCTGAGCGGCTCGACCCTCTCGCCCGAGGAACTGTCCTGGCGGACCGTGATCGCCATCGGCTACGTGGTCGTTTCGATGCTCGGTGTGGCCGCGGTGGCTCTGTTCTTCTCCACCTTGACGACGTCTTCGGTCGGTGCTGCCCTGGGCACGGTCGGGCTACTCATCGCGTCCACCGTGCTGCTGGGCCTTGACGCCGCCGGCGTGCTGCATCCGTACCTGCCGACCCGCTACTGGCTGTCGTTCGTCGACCTCTTCCGCGACCCCATCCTGTGGGACAACGTGCTCCGCGGGCTGGGGGTCCAGCTCGGCTACCTGGCGATCTTCTGCCTGGCCGCCTGGGCGACCCGGCTCAGTCGCTCGGCCTGGGCGTTCAGGTCGCCGGTGCCGCCGTCGGCCGGCTCGACGACCCGTACGGTCCGGCCGGTGGCGCGTAGCGCCTCCGCCAGCGGGCCCAGGGAACCGACGTCGCCTCCGTATCCGGGCAGCAGGAGCACGGGACCGGGTTGATCCTGACGCACGGGTGCTGCCGCGGTCGCGCCGGACCTCAGCAGCGGGACGACCGCCACCGCCGCGAGGGCCACGATGGCCAGGACGGCCGCAGCACCGGCCACCAGCACGACCCGTCGTCGCTGAGGCGACAAGGCGTCGAGCACGGCAGCTCCAAGATCGTGGTGGCGGGACAGCGCCTCCAGGCTAGAGACTCGACCCAGACGGAACTGATCCCTGTCGGTTCTGATCTCGATGAGTCTGATCTGGATGAGGGAGCGCCTCGATGGAAGTGACCACCTGCCTGATCGCCGGTGGCGGGCCGGCGGGGATGATGTTGGGATTGTTGTTGGCCCGGGCGGACGTCGCGGTGACGGTCGTGGAGAAGCACAGCGACTTCCTGCGTGACTTCCGCGGCGACACGGTGCACGCCTCGACCATCCGGCTGCTCGACGAGCTGGGCCTCGGCGACCGCTTCCGCGAGCTCCCGCAGAGCCGGCTGCGCAACTTCGAGATCCCCGGACCGGACGGCACCTCGGTGGTCGTCGGGGACTTCGGCACTCTGAAACCGCCGTACGACCACATAGCTATGGTGCCGCAGTGGGATCTGCTCTCTCTGCTCGCCGAAGCCGGGAGGGCAGAACCCACCTTCACGTTGCGGATGGACACCGCGCTGACCGATCTGCTGTTCGACGGAGATCGGGTCGTCGGGGCTCAGGTCAGAACCGCGGACGGGCGCAACAGTGACATCAGCGCCACCCTGGTCGTCGGCGGTGACGGACGCAGCTCGACGGTGCGGGCCAGCGCCGGCCTGGTGCCCAAAAGGTACCGGGTGCCGTTCGACACCTGGTGGTTCCGGTTGCCCCGCCACGAAGATGATCGACAACCGCCGGACAGCCTGGAGCCCCGGTTCGCGCGGGACGAGATCCTGCTCAGCATCCCGCGACGCGGCTACTTCCAGTTGGCCTACTTCGCAGCCAAGGGGGCCGGGGACCGGATCGCGCGGGAGGGCATCGAAGGCTTCCGGCAGCGGATCGCCACCCTCCGACCCGATCTGGCCGATCGGGTTGCCGAGCTCGCTTCGCTGGCCGACCTGCACCATCTGGACGTCAAGCTCGACCGGCTGCACCGGTGGCATCGGGAAGGTCTGTTGTGCATCGGGGACGCGGCCCACGCCATGTCGCCCGCCGGCGGGGTCGGCATCAACCTGGCGATCCAGGACGCGGTGGCGGCCGCCAAGCTCTTGGCGGCGCCGCTGCGGTCGGGTCGGATCACCGGACGCGACCTGGCCAAGGTCCGCCGCCGCCGCTGGTGGCCGACCGTGGTGATCCAGACCATGCAGCGGGTCTTGCACCGCGCCATCTTCGACCCCATGGTGCACGGCCGCACCACTCGAGCCGCCAGCATCATGCCCCGGGTCATGTCCCGAATCCCCCTCCTGACCGCCATCCCGGCTCGGCTGGTCGCCGTCGGTCCTCAGCCGGAGCGCGCGCCGGACTGGGCTCGGCGCCCGGCCGCCGCCTCGCCGGCCCAGTGAATCGACGGTGAACCATGGCGAACCCGAGCACGAATGAGAATCTTGTCGTGAGTCGACCGGCTCGGTGGCCGCACTTCAGCAGCACCCTGCGGTCCACCGCGGTGACAGCCCGGCTGGGCCGGGTGCTCGGCATCGCGGTCGGTCTCTGCTTCCTCACCGGGTTGTTGAGCTACTACCAGTACCTGCCGTGGTCCTGGTTGCCCAACCCGGCCAGTCCGGTCTGGGGCTACCGATTCACCCAGGGTGTGCACGTAGCCACCGGAACGGCGATCATCCCGCTGCTCTTGATCAAGTTGTGGTCGGTGTATCCCAACGTGTTCCGCTGGCCGCCGTTCCCCTCGGTTCAGCGAACGCTCGAGCGGATCGCCCTGGCCGTGTTGGTTTCCTCGGCGTTCGTCCAGGTCGTCGCCGGGTTCCTCCGGGTGCTCAACTGGTACGCGTTCCCGTGGGACTTCGCCACCGTCCACCTGGCGCTGGCCTTCGTTCTGGTCGGCTCGGTCCTGCTGCACATCGGGATCAAGCTGCCCGACATTCGCTACGGGCTGCAGACCAAGATCGCCGAGGGCGATGTGCTGACCGAGATCCCCTGGAACGAGAATCCCGAGTCGCACAGCAACGCGGGTCCGCTGCCGCCGCCGATCACGCCAGGACTCACGCGGCGGGGCCTGCTCACCGCCACCGGGGCCGGCCTCGGGGTCGTCGTGATCACCTCCGTCGGACAGAACCTGACCCCGCTTCAGCCGCTTGGTCTGCTGGCGGTCCGGCAGCCGAGCCGGGGGCCGCTTGGCGTTCCGGTCGGAACCACCGCCGAGGAGGCCGAAGTCACGGCGGCGGCCACCGCCGCCGACTGGCAGCTGGAGGTCGTCGGTCCCCGCCCGTACCGGTTGAGCCTGGGCGATCTCGAACCGCGGGCCACCCACGAGGCGCACATCCCGGTCGGTGCGCTCGAGGGCTGGGGCGTCGACGCGCACTGGCGGGGGCTGAGTCTCCTCGAGGTCGTCGAAGAGGCCGGCGGGACCGCCGAGTCCCGCGTCCGGGTGACGTCGCTGGAGGTCGCCAGTCTCGGCCGGTCCCAGGTGTTCGGCCCGCAGTTGGCGGTGGCCCTGTTGGCCACTCACCTCAACGGCGAGCGCCTTTCACTCGATCACGGCTATCCGCTGCGCCTGATCGCTCCCAATCGCGCCGAGGTCCTGAACACGAAGTGGCTCACCAAGATCGAGGTGTTGTGATGCGGGCCTGGCGGGTGGGTCTGGCACTCGCCGGCATCGTGCTGATGTTGATCGGGATCGGTCGGTTGCTCAGGTACGTCCCGCCCGGACACCTGGCCTGGTTGGGGGTCTGGCTGATCGCGGCGCTGATCATCCACGAGGGTGTGGTGTCTCCCGTGGTGGTGGCGATCGGGGCAGGTCTGCGACGCCTCGTCCCGGATCGCGGCCGCCGGTACCTGCAGGCCGCGTTGATCACGGCCGCCGTCGTGTCGGTGATCGCCGTACCGCTGATCATCCGGCAGGGCAGCCAACCGGTCAGCAAGGCGATGCTGCTGCAGAACTACGGCGCCAATCTCACCCTGGTGCTCGGTCTCATCGGGGCCGTGACCCTGATCCTCTACGCCATCCGCGTCGCCCGCGACCGTGGCTCCTCGCGGCAGCTCTGACCGCTCCGCTGTCGGGTGGCTGACGGCCGACCGGGGGCAAGTCTGGCATCCTCACTCCCAGACCATCCGCGGACGAGGGAGACGACAGTGCTGAGATGGATTGCGGCGCTCGGCATTGCTCTGGGCCTTGCCCTCACCGGATGTGTGATGCCCCCGGTTCAACCCTCGGAGTCGGCCTCGGAACCAGGTGCGGAGTCCGGCTCGGGATCGGCGTCGGCACGCTCGATCGACATCGGCGGCGGCCGGAAGATCTTCCTGCAGTGCGCGGGGGAGGGCACTCCGACGGTCATCCTCGAGTCCGGCATCCACGACTCGTCCGAGTACTGGGTCAACGCCCAACCCAATCCGCCCGCCATCGGACCCGACGTCTTCGCCGGGATCGCCGAACACACCCGGGTCTGTCGGTACGACCGGCCGGGGACCCTGATTCCGGGCGAGCAGCCCGCGCTCACCGATCGCTCGACCGCGGTTGCGAACCCGCGCACCATCGACCAGGTGGCCGCCGATCTGGACTCGCTGATCGAGGCGGCGGGTCTGGAGGGTCCGTTCCTGATGGTCGGCCACTCCTTCGGCGGCTGGCTGCAGACCTACTACACCCAGACGCACCCCGACGAGGTGGTCGGTCTGGTTCTGGTCGACGCCTTCTCGGCCCGGATGCCGGAATTCATGGGTGAGAAATGGCCGGCGTACGAGCGCGTCTTGAATTCGCTGTCCGGAAATCCGTTGGAGAACGATCCCGCGTCGGAGGAGTACGACGTGCCGGCCAGCGTCAAGCTGGCCCGTGCGGCGCCCGAGGTACCGCCGGACCTCCCGATGGCGGTGCTGAGCAAGACTGAGCCCTTCCCGCTGCCCGCCGGCCTGGAGGGGTTCACCTCGGCTGATCTCGAGGGCGCCTGGACGAGGGTCCAGAGTGCTCTGGCGACGCTGGTGCCGAATTCGCCGCACATCATCGCGGAGGGCAGTGATCACTACATCCAGGTGCGCGAGCCCGATCTCGTCACCGGCACCGTCGTCTTGATCTTGGAACGCAGCCGGGCCGAAGGATAACCGCCGCGAGCACGTCCGGATCGGGAAGCGAACCGGACAACGCGGCTTCTCGGACCGGAGATCATGGGGGGACACAACAGAAAGGCACCTCATGCGCCTGAAGGACGACACCGCCAACGAGGAACGGATCGGCAGATTCGATCTCGCGCGTTGGTCCACCCGCCTGGGTGGTTGGCTCGCCGGCATCGCCGACGCGATCGGCGCTCGGTTCTCCGCGCACGCTGTGCTGTGGATCACCGCCGCCATCGGGGCGGCCCTGGTGATCGCTCTGACGGCCGGTGGAGCGGAGGTGTACGAAGCGGTCGAGGAGGGTGACGGGATCGCGGGGCTGGACCGGCCGGTACTGGACGCGGCCATCAGTTGGCGGACCGCGGCGGCGAACATGGTGATCACGGCATTCACCAATCTGGGCGGCATGATCGGCATGACGATCATCACCATGACCGTCACCACGATCATGGTGGTCCGCTGGCGCTCGCGAACCCCGCTGGTCTTGATGGTCATCGCCGCGGCCGGATCACTGGCCATGACGTCGGTGGGCAAGCTCGTCGTCGGCCGGGTGCGACCGCCCACATCCGACGCGATTCCTCCCTTCGAGTACAGCCCGTCCTTTCCCAGCGGCCACACGCTGAACAGCACGGTGATCGCCGGCCTGGTGGCCTACCTGTTGCTTCGCCGCCTGCGCTCACACTGGGCCCGGGTGCTGACCGTGGTGCTGGCGGCGGCCTGGGCGATCGCGATGGGGTTGAGCCGGGTGTATCTGGGTCACCACTGGCTCACCGACGTCATGATGGGGTGGCTGCTCGGGCTCGGCTGGCTCTGCGTCGTGATCACCGCCCACCGGTTGTTCCTCACCGCGCGCCGGGATCGCCAGCGGCTAACGGCCACCGGGGTGAGGCCCTAGCTGAGCCACTCGTTCGGCGGGACCCTGACGCAGCTCCTGCAGGCCCGCGGGTTGGGGTCGGCCGGAGTGGTGATCAACTCCGCCCACCGAAGGGGTCCGGGTGAATCCCTTGTCCCAGGTCAGATCGCTCTTCCCGGCCTTGAAGAATCCGGCCAATCGGCACCAGGCGATCGCCTTCACGCCCGAAGAGTTCCATTACGCATTCACCAACACCCTCTCCGAGGAAGACTCCAAGGCGGTCTGGGACCGCTCTGCCATCGCCGCCCCGGGAAACTGGGTTTGGGCCTACGGACTGATCGCAAATTTCAAGCCGGGTCACCAGGAGACCTGGGTCGACTACGGCGCCGATCGCGCTCCGCTGCTCTTCATCGCGGGCGAGAAGGACCACATCATGCCGCCATCGGTGAACCGGTCAAACGCGAAGCACTACCAGAAGTCGCCCGCCCCACCGAGTACCACGAGTTCGCCGGCCGCAACCACTGGACCTGCGCCGCCCCGGCTGGGAGGCGGTTGCGGACTACGCTCTGCAGTGGGCCGTGCACCACGCCAGTATCAAACACCTGGCGGGTGAAGCGGCCGGTTGATCGGCCCCCCATCAGAATCAAAGCCCCCGTCAGAATCAAGCAGGAGGGGCGCATGGCGCGCAGACCGTTCGTCGGTCGTCGCGGTCGTCAACGGGCCGACCTGCCGCCCGGTCAGTACGACGTCGGCCGAGACTGGCCGGTACTGACTGCCGAAGTCACACCCGCGATCGATCCGGCCCGATGGACGATCAGCGTGGACGGGCTGGTCGATGCCCCTACCTCGTGGAACTGGGCCGAGGCGCATGCGCTGCCGCCGTCGAGTTACACCGGCCCGATTCACTGCGTCACCACCTGGTCGAAGTTCGACACCCAGTTCGCGGGCGTCAGCGTGGACACCCTGCTGGACGCGACTCGACCACAACCCACCGCCAGCCACGTGCTCGCCACCTCGACGACCGGCTACACCACGAACCTGCCGCTCGATCACCTCCGCGGGGGGCAGGCCTGGATCGTGTGGACGTACAACGGGAATCCGCTGCCGCGCGAACACGGTGGACCGGTACGCCTGCTCGTGCCGCACCTGTACTTCTGGAAGTCGGCCAAGTGGATCACTCGGCTCACCCTGCTAGACCACGATCAGCGAGGATTCTGGGAACGTAACGGCTATCACGACCTGGGTGACCCGTGGCGCGAGCAACGGTACTGGGGGGACTGACGTGCTGAATCCGGCCGGACGGTGGTGCCGGGGTGTGGTGACCGAGGTGCAGCACCCGAACCCGAGGGCGGTCCTGCTCCGGGTCGCCGTCCCGGACCGCCTGGACCATCTACCCGGGCAGCACTACGTCATCCGGCTGACCGCCGAAGACGGCTATTCGGCGTCCCGGTCCTATTCGCTGGCCTCGCCCCCGCACCAGGAGGTGTTGGAGTTCTACGTCGAAGAACTCGACGACGGCGAGGTCTCGCCGTATCTGGCCCAGGCTGTCGAGGCCGGCGACGAGCTGGAGCTCCGCGGACCGATCGGCGGCTGGTTCGTGTGGGACGGGGGCGTTCCCGCGGTGGGTGTGGCCGGTGGCACCGGCGTGGTGCCTTTGGTCTCCATGCTGCGGCATGCCCGACGGATGGGTGTGGAGGGTCGGCTGGCGCTGGCGGTGTCGTCTCGAACCTGGCGCGAACTCCCCTACGCCGACGAGCTCGCCGCCTTCGGCGCGGTGATCGTGCTGTCCCGTGAGCAGTCGAGCTGGGGACGTGCCGCCGGTCGGCTGACGGGCGCCGAGCTGGAGCCGCTCGTGGCGCCGGACGTCACCTACTACATCTGCGGATCGGCCGGCTTCGCCGAGTCCGCGAGCGAGCTGTTGATGGATCTGGCCGTGGCGCCGGGCGACGTACGAGTCGAACGCTTCGGTCCCAGCGGCTGAGCGCTAGCGGCCGAGCGCCTTCGCCAGCGCCCTCGCCTCTTTGGCCGGGGCCCGGGAACCCCACACGTCGCCGCCGCGCAGTCGAGCACTGGACAGCTCCTCCAGGGCCGACTGGAGCCGGGGTCCGTAGACCGGGAGATCGGTCTGGGCGCGCGACCGGAGCAGCTCGACGACGCGTTCGAGCGCGACCCGGGCGGCGCGCCGCTCTCCCCGCGCCGAAGCCTGTTGCCATTCCTCCTGCGCGCGAGCGAGCTCGGCGCGCTCGGCGTCGCTGCGCTCGGCCTCCCGGCGCTCAGCTTCGGCGGCCTCGCGCTCCTCGACTTCGCGCCGGTGCTCCGCCAGCCGCTCCTCCCGCCGACGCTTGCGCTCCTCGCGCTCGGCCTCCTCCGCGGCGGCGAGCCGTTGAGCCTCGAGTCGCTGGGCCGCTGCCGCCTCGTCCCGGGCCGCCGCCGCCCGACGGGCCTCGGCCTGCTCGGCGGCGAGTCGTTCTGCTTCGTTGCGCTCATGTTCGATGCGCGCCCGCTCCTGTCGTTCGAGCTCCAGTCGGTGTGCCTCGGCTCGCTCCGCCTCGAGCCACGCCGAGGCCACCCCACCGGCCTCCTCCGCCCCGGCCTCGCTCCGCTCACCCGGGCTCACCACCCCGCGGGCCAGCTCCCGGACCCTGGTCCGGGTTGGCGTTCCGGGACCGCCGAGGCGCTCGGCCAGCGCGTCGAAGGTTGCCTGAACCGGGGACGCGTCGTGACTCCCGGCTGCCCGCAGAGCATCGGCGAGGGCCAGCATTCCGACCGCCTGCGCCGCCGAGGTCGCCGCCGACAACGGGTGCGGTAGCACCCGTCGGAGCAGCTCGACGGCCTCCGAGGTCCGTCCGGTTCGGGTCAGCACGTCGGCCTTGACGGCGGCCACCAATACCTCGGTCGATTCCGTACCGGGTCGGCCGAGGAGTATCGCGGCCGCCTCCGCGTTGCTGGCCTCCGCCTCCTCGACACGGCCCGCAGCGAGCAGGTCGGCCGCCAGATCGTTCAGTGCTGAGGCGAGTTGTCGGGTGGCTGGGTCACCGATCCGGCCGGTCAGTCCACGGAGAAGATCGACGAGCGTCCTACGGTTGAGCAGGGCGAGATCAACTTCACCGCTGGCCGCCAACCGGTCCGCCAGGTCCCGGTACAGCCCGAACAACGGTTCGCTCAGCCGCTCGGCGAGGGCCTGATTGAGGCGCCCGGGTTCCCGAAGCCGCCCGTCGACCACGGAGTCGTACCGGTCCTTGGCGCTGTGCAGGAACTCGAGAGCCTCCGCACGGCGTCCGGCGGCCCAGCGAGCGTCCGACGCCAGCCGGTCCGCGTCGATCGGGACGTACTCCGCGTCGCGGTCGGTACGCAGGCCGGACCGAGCCGTTCGGGACAGGACGGCCTCGGCGTAGCTGTTGGCGGCGGCTACCTCACCGGAGGCCATCGCCGCCCGGGCTCGGGCGGACAGCGACCAGATGGCGGTGAGATGGCTGAGCTGCTGGTCCAGATTGAGATCACCGAGCTCGGCCACGGTGTCGTCGAGGGAGGCCAGCGTGCGGCCGGCGGCGTCGGGCAGACCGAGACCCACTTGGACGCCGGCCAGGTGCACCACCGCCGTGGCGTAACGCACGGCGTGCTCGAGCGAGGTGTAAGGCCCGATCGGTCCGTCGGCGGTCAGCAGCTCTGCGGCCCGCCGGACGGCTTCTTGAGCATCGGCCGCGGCCGCCGCATAGGCGTGCCCCAAGAGGCGATGCGCGGTCAACTCGACCAGCGCGTCGGCCAATTCCGGCGCCCGCGACGGGTCGGAACCCACCCAACCGCGGAGCCGCTGCACCGAGGAGGTCAGGGACTTGCCGCGTTGGGCGTAAGGATCTCGGACTTGTTTCGCTACCTGGTTTGCTTGGGCCATCACCAAACGAGGCTAGCCGCTCCGGCCTTGGTCGGGTCCGGTGGTGGTCAGGCCTGGACGGGCAGCGGGCCGGCCGACACCTCGAGCGACTGACGGGTTTCTGGTCTGCTGGGAATTGACGTTCTTGGGCTTTGGGCTTGTCGGTCAGGACGCGCGTTGGTCGGCCGGCGGGAAATCGGCGTGCCGGTGGACGACACGCCACTCGCCGTCGATCCGCTGCAGGACGTGCGTGACCCGCAGGATCATCCGGAACGCAGCACCGCCGTCGACCCGGACTTCACCCTCCTCGAAGCCGGCGGTGTAGGCCAGATCGCCACTGACCTTTATCACGTCGTGGCGGGGGACCAAGGCCCCGGCCGAGAATCGGCTCGCCACCCAGGTGAACGTCGAAGTTACCGCATCGTAGCCGCGCTCGATCGGTCCCCAGGCACCGAACAAGGTGACGTCCGGTTCGTTCGGCCACAGCGCGGCGTACGGGGCCGGGTCACCCGCTCCCATCGCAGCGAGGGCCTGGGCCAGTCTGTCCAGTGTTCGCTGCAGTTCCTCGGGCACCTGGTTCGGGGCAGCGACACCGCCCGTGCGCTCGGGAGGGGTCGTGATCATGGTCAACTCCTCGGGGGAACGAGCCGATGCGCTCGTACCCTAGTGGAGCCGGAAGGAGAAGAGGCCGGCCTGGGTAGCAATTACTGAACTTCTTCGGCCGGCTACCGACCTCGCGGCTCAGTCGCGGTTCAGCCGGGCCGTCCAGCGCATGAACATGCCGCGGCTCGCTCCCTTGGAGAACTCGAGTGCTCCACCATGGGCCTCCGCGCGCCGCCGCATCTCGCCGACGCTGTTGCGGTGTGCCTCCTCGCTGCCGCGGCCGTCGTCGATGACGTCGATGGTCAACAGCGAGTCGGTCAAGGACACCGCGAGCACCACGACACCAACGTCGGGGTGCTCGGCCATGTTGGAGAGCCCTTGGCGGACGACGGCTTCGACATCCGTCGCGAGATCGGCGGAGATGTCGCGATCGGTCTCTCCGGAGAAGTAGACGCTGCCGCCCAGACCGGCGTCCGCGCGAGCTGCGTCGAAGATGTTCAGCAGCCGCTGCTTGAGCTCGGCGACACTGAGCACGCCTCGAGGGCGCAGAACAGGTGCCCGCTGGGTGTCAGCGAGGAGTTGCACGTGAGAGAGGGTCTGTCCGGCCAGCTCGGCCAGCGCGTGGATCACCCGCTCGTCCTCGTCGTCGAACTCACCCCACTTGCTGTCGGCCAGATACAACACTCCACCGCCCGAGTCGCCCCGACGGCGGATCCCGACGGCAATCAAGTTGTCCACGTTCGGATGCAGGGCTGCGAAGTGGTCGGCGATCGGGAGATCGGTCAACCGACGCAAGCGGAGCGCGAATGGTTCCGCCGCCAGCAGATCCAGCACCGCGCCGGCCTGGGCCCGGACCCAGCTCTCATCGGTGACGGCCGCGCCGGCCTGGGCGTGCACGACGTCGGTGATCTCCCCGGTGGCGTCGATGAGCGCCACGGCGGCGTAGCGGGCCTGGGTCAGCCTCCGCGCGGCCGCCACGGTCCGGCGCAGCACGGCGGGGGCGGACAGGTGCTCAGTGATCCAGGCGCACGTCCGGACGATGTGCGCGATGCCGTGATCGGTACCTTCCAGTTCGTCCTCGAGCGAGCTTCGGCCGTCGGGCGAGTCGCTGCCCGAGTCATCGTCCCGCCGCAGGGACAGGGTAACCGTCGCCCCCAGACAGGTCCCGTCGTCGGCCAGACGCGAGGACACGAAGACGTCAAAGCTGCGCCGACGATCTGGAGCGTCACAGGCTATGGTGACGGCCACCGGCGCCGGAAGTCCACCGTCGATGGCCTGGCGGATGGCCGCGGCGATCTCCTGCGACTGTGGGTCGGCGGCGTCCGAGCATACGGACAGGTAGGACATGCCCACCCCGGTGCGTGCTGGATCGCCACTGTTGCGGGCGCCGAACTCGTGCCACGCGTGATTGACCGCCACGATCACGCCGTCGCGATCGAGCAGGGCGACCTCCGCGGAGGCGGACTTCGAGGGCGCCAGATCCACGAGGGTGATCTGATCGAGCGGATTCCAGGTGCTGTCGTGACTCGTGCTGGACATGACGCCCACAGGCTTCTCCCACCCCTCACCGCCGGCTGCCGACGCTACTTCGGCCGGTCACCCCAATCCACATTGAACCATCGAACACCATCCGCGAATAGAACAAGCGTCTCTCCGGATGGGCACAACCGGTTGTCGTGTCTGAGCGTGCCGGCGAGGCGGAAAGCAGGGGATGAGACGGTGGGTCGGACGAGTATCAGCGGAGGTGGCATGACGAGACGTTCGACGGTCCCGGTCGTCGTGGTCGGAGCCGGACTGGCCGGCTTGGCCTGCGCCCAACGGCTCAACCGAGCAGGTCGGGATGTCGTGGTGTTGGAGGCCGCCGGGGAGGTCGGTGGGCGCGTCCGGACCGAGGTGATCGACGGCTTTCGGTGCGACCGAGGCTTCCAACTGATCAATCCCGCCTATCCGGCGTTGTCGGAAGTGGTCGATCCGGCGGCTTTGGACCTTCGTCGGTTCGAGGCCGGGGTGGTGGTGGCCGTAGGGGCGAAACGCTGGACGCTTGCGGACCCCCGGCGGTCCCCCGCTCGGCTGCCCGGAACGCTCCGAGCTCCCCTCGGTTCGACGATCGAGAAGCTGCGGTTCGCGCGCTGGGCGGCCGGTTCGCTGCGACCGGTGCGGGCGACCCTGGCCCGATCGGACCGCCCCCTGCGCTCCGACCTGGACGCGTACGGGATCACCGGTCGCCTTCGCTCCGGGGTGATCGAGCCGTTCCTCGCCGGCGTGCTCGCGGAGCGCGAGGGCTCAACCTCCGCGAACTTCACGAGCCTGCTGATCCGGTCATTCGTGCTGGGCTCGCCGTCGGTGCCCTCACTGGGCATGGGACGTTTCCCGGAACTGCTGGCCGCTTCGTTGCCGGCCGGGACGATCCGCCTGAACAGTCCGGTCGAGCGTGTGACGGCGCGTGCGGTCTACACCGAGGGCGGGGAGATGCCGGCGGCCGCCGTTGTGGTCGCGACCGATCCGGGTTCGGCCGCTCGGCTGACCGGACGTCCGCCGCCCCGGATGAAGGCCCTGACCACCTTTTGGCACGCCAGTGCCGAACCCCCGAGCCGGGATGCGCTGTTGCACGTCGACGCCGACCGGCGGGGGCCGGTGATCAACACCGCCGTGCTGACCGCGGCTGCCCCGACCTATGCACCGGCGGGTCGAGCGCTGATCGCCACCACGGTGTTGGGGGCCGACGGCTCAGCCGCGGCCGAGCAGGAGGCCCGCCGTCACGCCGGCCTGATCTACGGCGTGGACCACGCCTCGTGGGAGCTGGTCCGCACCCACGTGATCGCCGCGGCCCTGCCCGAGCAGCCGCCACCGCTGCTGCTCGGTCGCCCGCTGTCCACACCAGCCGGGCTTGTCATCGCCGGTGACCACCAGGAGACTGCATCCATCCAGGGTGCCCTGGTGTCTGGCCTCCGCGCCGCCCGGGTGGTGCAGCAGCAGCGGCGGTGAGTGGCGATCAGGTGCCCGGAGAGTCCGCGTGCTTGAGCTCCACCTCGGCGGTGGCCTGGATCAGCGACAACAGCTCCTTGTCGAGGCCGGGGGAGAACTCCTCGCGGCGTTCGGGAGCGATGGTGATCGGCACTCCCTCCGGCATGACGGCGACGCTGAGCTCGGTGCCGTCGTTGGAGGGTGACGCACCTCGGTACAGCTTGGCGGCCTGGCTCTGGTCGTCGGCGCTGAACGTGTACTGGATAGAGTTCAGGCCCTTGTCGAGCAGGAGCTTGACCTCTGGGAACTGCTCGGCGTTGGTCTTGGGGATCGGCAGCACGCTGCCCCAATTGACCCCGAGACTTTCCAGTGCCTTGGCGAACGCGTTCTCGTGGGCCTGGTCCCGCACGATGAGGTAGGCGATCGTCGAGCGGGCCGCCTTGTTGTCCGTCATCTCGTAGATCCGGCACTTCTGCAGCCGGCCGGTCGATTCGAGCATGAGGTTGTACAGCAGGTCCAAGACCAGGTTGCCGCTGTTGTAGACGTACGACCCGCTCCACGGGTTGCCGGCCGCGTCGACCGGCAGGGCACCCTGGGCCCCGACCAGGTAGTGGTGGATGTTGGAGGTGTCGAGGGCGATCTTGAGCGGTGTCGCACCCTTCGCTCCCGGCTGATCGACGGGGTCGCTCTTCTTGCCCTGATACTCCGGAGAGCCGTCGAGCAGCCGGGCGATCGTGGTACCGATGAGCTCGACGTGGCTGATCTCCTCGGTGCCGACTCCCTGGAGCAGGTCCTTGTACGGCTTGGAGGCGGGATCTCCACGGAAGTTCATGCTCTGGAACAGGTACTGCATCATTGTGCGCATCTCACCGAACTGCCCGCCCAAGCCCTCTTGGAGGGCGTTGGCCGCAGCCGGGTCGGGTTCGTCGACGGCGATCTCGTTGATCAATTTCTCTGTGTACATGTACATGGGCGTCTCGATACCCGGAAGTCCTGACCGGCAATCAAGATCACCAACGGACTCACTGTGCGAAGGCCATCTCCAACCGGTCCAGCAGGGTCTCCAGCGAGATCTCGAACTCGTCGGCGCTCTTGTCCTCGCTGAGCAGTGCCCGGAATCTGGCCACCGTGGGACTGCCGCTCAGGTCGACCTGACCGTCCGCATTGGTGATCGGCGCATCCCCCTCATCGAGCGGTTCCTCGACCGGAGAGGTGCCGGCCCCCCGGACGGCAGCCTCGAGCAGCAGATGTCCGAGCAGCAAGCCGCTGAACGCCCGGTAGGTGTCGACGACCTGCACGTCGGTGAAGCCGAAGCCGCTCAAGGTGGCCAAGAAATCCTCGACCAGTTCCAGGCTCCGCAACGGCGGACGCAACCACGGCGCCGCCGGATGCCGGGTGGCAACCAGCGGGAACGCAGCGGGGTGATCGACCGCGATGCGCCGCACGGCGTGCGCAAAAGCCTGCAGATAGCCCTGCCACGTGCCGGTGATCTGGTCGTCCAGCTTCGGATGAACTTCCTCCAACAAGGAGGCGACGACCGCCTCCAGCAGGTCCTCCCGGCCGGAGACGTAACGGTAGAGCGACATGGCCTCCACACCCAGGTCCTGCCCGAGCCCACGCATGGTAAGCCCCTGCGACCCGTGCTGATCGATCGAGCGAAGCGCCGCCGCAACGATCACGGCCCGATCCAGACCCTTACTGGCATGACTCCTCTCGGTCGCCGCGTCGGTTGTCGCTGCCATCGCTTCGCCTCCGTTCGTTCGTCATGCGTTGTTCTACCGCCGCCGACGCCGAGGGCGGCGCCGTCGTTCGGCGCCGCCCTCGGAGTATCAACAACCAGTGCCGATGACCGGCACCAGCATCCAGGTCACGAGCGAGATCTGGGAGCTCCCGGAGTCTCGTCAACGTCCGTGTCGATTCTTTCCTTGCGGACATCCTCGTTGACCGTGACCTGATCGGTCACCTTCTCGGTATCGAGGCGAACCCGCTCGACCGGTACGGCCTCCTTCTCGACCACGGGGCGCTCCTCGTGCAGGATGACCTCGTGCTCTTCCTCACTGATCGCCGGGCCGGACGTGGCGTCACCGCGGTTGGCGTCGGTGATGGGCTCACGCTCGAGGCGAATTTCCTCGCGGCTGACCGGAACGGTCTGGGTGACGTTTTCGGTCACCACGTACTTGCGCAGCCGGGCCCGACCGGATTCCTCGGACCGCGTGCCGACCCGAACCTGCTCCTCTGAGAGCGTCATGGCATCGTCGGTCGTCGGACCCGAAGTGTCGTGGCCGACCGTGCGGTTGGACGTGTCGTCCGCCACGTGATCGGCGCTGCGGTCATGACCGCTGCTCGACAGGCCGATTCCGTAGTAGGAGTAGAGGGCCTCTTCCTCGTCCGGCGTCAGGTGACCGTCTGGATCGACGCGCGGGGCGTTCTTGATGGTTTCCTTGTCGTAGTTCACCACCAGGTCTGAGCCGGACACTGAGGCACCGGCCAGGGGGATGAACGATTCTGACGTGCCGAACAAGCCGGTCTTCGCGGTGACCCAATTCGGCTCGCCGGTCTCGTCGTCGAGGTAGATCTCGCCGACGCCGCCGATCTTCTCACCTTGGGCATTCACCACATTGCCGCTGGTGACACGCGCAAGGTCATCTGCCATCACTGCCATGAAAATTCTCCTTTTGCCGCTCAGCAGAGCTTCCGCTGATCCTGGCTGCAATGGTTATACCCGGAGACTTACGATGTAAACCCCCCGGATCGACTACGCGTGGAGCTCAACCGTGTACGAGGTGATCGCGACCACCAGTCCCGCGTCGAACTCATACACGTCGCACGAGGACACGACCGACGTGCTGCCGTCTGCGGCAACGTAGCGGCCGATGCTGTCCACCGCCACCGCCTGATCCTGGGCGATCGCGAGGAAGCGCGTCAACTCGTTCCTGGTCGACTCGAGCCCGGCCAGGGTTTGTTCGCACGCATCGATCACCTGCTGCCGCCCTTCGAGCAAACCAGCGCCGACGAGGGTCCAGCGCACGTCGGGGGCCAGGTGTCCGTAGGCCTCGGAGAACGGTGGCCCGAGAACGCCTCGGCGATCTCCCACGGTTTCGTCATGGCGATTCCCATCCCGGGCTTACTGGTATCTCCGAAACGATAGCGGCGCCGATCATGACCTGTCACAGGCCGAGGCTTGACGACGTCACTCCAGGGACGGGTCGCTACGGTCGAAGGGACATGGCGGAGATGACCGAGACGGACAAGACGGACAAGACGGACGAGACGGACGAGATGGACGAGGCGGACGAGGCGGACGAGAGGTCCAGCCGGACGGCCGGTTCGGACACCCACGAGGCGGTGTTCGGGATGCATCGACGGCGCCTGCTCGGGGTGTCGTATCGGGTCCTCGGGTCGGTCGTGGACGCCGAGGATGTCCTGCAGGAAGCGTGGTTCCGGTGGGCGGGCACCGATCCGGCCGTGATCGAGAATCCTGAGGCGTTCCTCACCACCGTGGTCACCCGGCTCTCGCTGGACCGGTTGCGTCGGGTGAAGGCCCGTCGAGAGGTGTACGCGGGACCCTGGCTACCGGAGCCCGTCACCGCCGATCTGGACCCGCGCAACGGCGACCCAGAGGCGGCGGTCGAGCTCGCCGATTCCTTGTCTCTGGCGCTGTTGGTCGTGCTGGAGACGTTGTCCCCGCTGGAACGAGCGGCGTTCGTGTTGCGGGAGGTGTTCGGCGAGTCCTATCCGGCCGTGGCGGCGATGCTCGACCGCGAGGAGCCGACGGTGCGCCAACTGGTCCATCGGGCCCGGCAACGGGTTGAGGCCGGCCGGACCCGGTATCGCGCCGATCGGGCGACCCACGCCGCCGTCGTGCGGCGGTTCATGGCCGCGTGCCAGTCCGCCGATCTGGATGGCTTGTTGGCGGTGCTGGCGCCCGACGTGGTCATCATCAGCGACGGCGGCGGGATGGCCCGGGCCCCGAAGCGGCCGGTGCACGGCCGCGACAAGGTCGCCCGGCTGATGTTGGGCATCCTCCCGAGGGCGCTGCCGGGAACCACGATGAGTTTCGAGATCTTCAACGGACAGCTCGGCATCGTCGCTCGGCTCGACGGTCGCGCGACCGGGGCCTTGGCGGTCAGTGTCAGCGACGGAACGGTGCAGAGCCTTTATCTCATCGCCAATCCGACGAAGCTCACCGCGCTCGACCAGCCCTCCTAGGCGTCGGCCCTCCCAGGCGTCGGCGCAAGTGCCGAAACTTGGCTACGGTCAGGGCATGGAGCGCAGCGACGCGGCTCAGGACCGCAAGCGAGACGACGGACGGAACCTTTTCGAGCGCTCCGTCGAACACACCCAGCAACTGGTCAGCCGGGCTCCGTTCTTCGTCATCTGCGTTGCCATCATCGTGGTCTGGGGCATGAGCCTGCCGCTGTTCGGCGACCTCAAGACCTGGATGGCCGTCATTCACACCGTTTCGAGCGTCTTGTCGCTGCTTTTGCTGGTCCTGCTGGAGAACTCCGGTCGTCGAGCCGAGGGGACCGCCCAGGAGAAGCTCAACGTGCTGGCAGAGGCGCTCTCCGACTTGATGGCGTCCCGGGCCCAGGACGATCCGGGTCTGGACGAGGCCGTTCAGCGGCGGCGCGACGCGGTGGTTCTGGAGGCCCGGCACTGATGCCCGGTCGCGAGGCTCGGCCAGCGGCGAACCATGGACGAAGGAGTGGGTTGTGACGGTCGTACTCGCGCTCAAGTGCGCCGACGGGGTCGTGCTTGCCGCGGACTCCCAGATCACCGACAGCGCGCGTGGTCTCAGCTATCCGTCCCAGAAGTTGCACCCGTTCGGGGAGACGGCGGCCTGGGGCGGCAGCGGCGCCCGGGCGGTGCTGATGGAGCTGGAGGAGTTGTTCGGCAGCAGTGCAGCGGCCGTGCTCGGGGCGGAGAACATCGGTCGGGCCGTTCAGGAGCGGGTGATTCCGGTGTTGCGCTACCACTACGACAACTTCATCGAGGAGGTGCCCGCGGAGAAGCAGACGGGCGCCACCCCGGCAACGTACGTGTTGACGGCCGGGTACGCCGACGGCACGCCGTTCATCGTCGACATCGACCCGCACGGGCTGATCGGACGGTACGAGGAGGTCGGGTTCCACGCGATCGGTAGCGGTGCCGCCATGGCGCAGCAGGCCGGAGCCCTGTTGGCCCACTTCCAGATGACCGAGCGCGACGTGGACCACGGGGTGCTGGCTGCCGTCCGGGTCCTGGACGCACTGCGGGTCACGTCGCCGAGCATCGGTGGACCGGTCGACGTCTACCGGCTCACCCCGGAGCGAGCCGAGGCCCTGTCCGAGAAGGACATCGAGCGGGTCCGGAAACGTGTAGAGCGTTGGATCGAGCTGGAAACTGAGGCCCTGGACCGGCTCGCGGCCGACTGAGGGACCGGCGCGAAGAACTGATCCCGTCGCGCACTCCGGGTAGGTAACTCAGGGTATGTAATAGTACGGGTTGGGCAGCTTGTGCTGGCACTCGCCGTAGCCGCCCTCGAGGTCGGAGTTCTGGTCCCCCACGTTGGCGATGATCGTGTATCCCTGCTCGGAGATCTTGGCGCGCGCACCCGACTTGTACGGCACCACCGAAGGTTGCGGCTGGCCCGGCGGATGGAAGATGCTCGGGCCGAATTCGGTGTAGCCGACCTTCCGCAGATTCTCTTCGGTGACCTGCTGCAGTGCTGTCGAGCGACCGGTGATGAAGAAGACCGTGACGTCGGCCTGCCGGGCGGCCCGGTACAGCTTCAGGGTCGGCGCCAATGCCGGGGTTGCCGCTTTGTCCGCCTGCTGAGCGAAGAGGTTGGACAGCAGCGGGCTGTTGCGCAGGAAGTCGACCGACACCATCCATTCATAGTTGGACAAGGCGGTCTCGTCGATGTCGAGGACCAGGGCGGGTTTGACCACGCCCTCGCGCTTCTCCACCATGCACCGCTGGGCGTCGTCGGCCATCGCTGCGACATCGCTCAGGTATTGGCCGCTGTCGTGGTACTCCATCAGCTCGGTCTTGATGTCACTGAGATTGGCTTCGATGGGATCGACCGGGGTGGGCTGCTGATTGGTGTCCCCGCCGGGCCAGCTCGGGTCGGCGGAGGGCCCGGACGACGGGGAGGAGGAGCCCGAGGACGGCGGCTCGGCGCCGTCGATAGCGGCCGGCATTCGGCAGCCGACCAGCGCGAAGACGGCGATGGAGACGGCAACAAAGACGGGTCACGGCGTCCTCTTCTCCGCCGCTCAGCCTGCGCAGCCGCCGGATGGTGATCTCGATGCCGGCGTCGGCTGACCCCGCCGACACCCAAACGCCGGTGACACGGCCGTCCAGCAGCAGGAATCTGGCGCCCGCGACGCTGAGGCCCCGATCCAGGTCGTCGATGATCCGGCAGCGGTCGTCGTATCCCAGCACCGCGTTGTCGAAAGCCGGCAGGAACCGCGGCGGTAGCGTCGTGTTGCGTTCGGGGAGGGGGCCCTCGGGCACGTCGAGGAGCACTCGACCTCGCTCGTCCCGAAACTCCGCCAGCTCGGGCCGGAGCCGCTTGATGACCAGCTCCAGGGGCTCCTGCGCCTGCATCCCGACCAGGTGCCCGATGGCGTCCAGGGCGGTCCGTCGGCGCCGATGGGCCAGCCACTGCCGCTCCGCGGACGCCAGGGTCAGGGTGCGGCGGTCGAGCGTTTCCACTCCCAGCACGCTAACGGCGGGTGGGGACGGTTCTGGCCCATCTGGCGCTGGGGCCGGAGTCCGGGTAGAACCACGAAGGTGACACCGAGGTTGTCGGAGCGGCTTCGCGTCCTGGTCGATGCGTTACCCCTGCGCGACGGCCTGCGCGTCTTGGAGGTCGGCTGCGGCCCGGGAGCCGCGGCCCGGGAGATTTCGCGGCGGATCGGCGACGGCCATGTCCACGCGATCGATCGCTCGGCTCGAGCGATCGCCCAGGCCGTGGCGGGCTCCAGCGCCGAAATCGCCTCCGGCCGGTTGAGTTTTCAGCAGGTCGCGGTCGAGGACTTCGAGCTCCCCGCGGGTGCGCGTCCGTTCGACCTCGCGTTCGCCGTGCGAGTGGGAGCGCTCGACGGCCGGCACCCGGTGACGGGACAGCGGGCGCGACTGCGCCTCAGCCAGGCGCTCGCCCCCGGCGGTCGACTGCTGATCGACCGCGGCGACGGCCTGGCCGAGGTGTCACTGACTTCCGATGCGTGATCCGTGAGCGAAGGTGGGTCGCAGAGTTCGGTGCGCGTTGTCGCATGCCACGCTTGGGAACGTGTCAGCCGTCGCCCGGCCCCATGGCCTGGACTGCCCGAAGAAGATGATCTTCGGTCCCTGCGGCGGAGTGCGAGTCGACGGCGGCTGCGAGATGGTGCGGGCTCCGTGCCCGTTCCTGGCCCCAGATCTGGACGTCCCGCTCTGGACCGGTCCGGTCGCGGTGCCGCACCCGGTCACTCCGCCCCTGGTGCTGACCGACCTGAGCGTGCCGCCGGCGGACGCGGCGGCGCTGCGGTCGACGGCACGCCTCCTCGCCTCGAGTTGTGACGCCCTGCTGGTCGGTGATCACCAGGATCGGCCGGACTTCCCGCCGACGATGCTGGCCCGGATGATCGCGGACGCAGACGTCGCCCCCTGGGTGACGCTGGCGTGCCGGGACCGGAATCGGGCCGTCCTCGAGCAGGAGTTGCACGGACTCAGGCACGACGGGCTGGCGACGGTGCTCTGTGTCACGGGCGACGGCCGGGCTTTCGACGTCCGCCCGGACATCACTCAAGTGTTCGACCTCGACGGCACCCGGCTGGCTGCGCTGGCGGCGGCTCTCGGACTCCCGGTGGCGGTCGTCGAGACCCCGACCGCGCTACCCGTTGCCCTGCGTCCCCGGCGGTTGGTCACCAAGCAGCAGGCCGGGGCGGGGGCGGTGGTCTTGAACCACGTCCGGGAGCCCGCCTCGGTCGCGGCGTTCGTGTCGGCCGCTCGCCGTCACGGGCTGAGCATTCCGGTCATCGCCTCGGTTGCGGTCTTCACCGACGAGCGATCCGCAGCCGTACTGACCGCCCTCCCCGGACTGGAGCTCAAGCCGATGACGGTCCACGCCGTGCTGACCGCCACGGATCCGGTGGCTGCCGGCATCGATGCGGCGGTCGCCGAGGCCCGTGCTCTGCTGGCCATCGACGGTGTGGTCGGGGTGAACGTGTCCGGCCTCGCCTCGTCGCGGGGTCCGGCCTTTGCCGCCGGGATCCAGGCGGAAGTAGGCAATCGCATCAGGGGAGCCGGAATGGCGCATCGATGACGGCCGAGATGAGCGCTGAGTTCGCAACGGTGGCGACGTGGACGGCCGATGTCGCGCTGAGCCTCGGGCCGCAGTACCGGTTGCCGGCGGCGTGCCGGGGCAGTGGCAGCCCCGGCGCTCTGCGTTGGTTCATCGACCGGCTCGGACTCCTCCCCGAGACGACCATGTTGGACTGCGGCGCCGGGGTTGGCGGCCCGGCCGCGTTCGCGGCCGACGAGGTTCAGGTTCGGCCGGTGTTGACCGAACCAGAGTTCGAAGCCTGTCTGGCTTCCCGTCGACTCTTCGATCTTCCGGTCGTGCAGGCCAGGTTCCCGCTGCCGTTCGCGCCCGCGTCCTTCGAAGCGATCTGGAGTCTTGGGGTGCTGTGCACCGTCGACGACCAGGGAGGCTTCCTTCGCGAACTCCGCCGGGTCCTGACCGCCCGCGGTCGGCTCGGTCTGCTCGTGTTCGTGGCGACGCGCGACCAGCTGTCCGACCAGCCGGCCGGCAACCAGTTCCCTACTGTCGACGGGTTGCGCCGACTGCTCGACGATGCCGGGTTTCGGGTGGGGGACAGCGCCACCCTGGCGGAGTTCGCCGAGACGTCCAACGCGTGGCAGGAGCGGGTCGACGCCGTTGAAGCTGAGCTCGGGCGCCGGCACGGCTCCGATCCCGCTTGGCGTACGGCCGCCGAACAGTCCGCTCTGATCGGGCGGCTGCTGGCCGACGAAGAGCTGGTTGGCAGCATGATCGTCACGCGACCGGAGTCGGACTGAGCGGAGCCCTGGGGCGGGTTGGACTGGCGGTTCAGGAGCGCCGTGTCGGCCGCCAGCTCGGAGCGTAGTCGGGATGGTCGGCATGAGCCAGCGCCATGGCCGCGAGAATCGCGATGGTGATTGCTTCGGCTTCGACCTTCGGGTCGTCGCCGAAGATCGCATCCTCGGTCACCTCGTCGGACCAGCCACCGCCGTCGTCGAACCAGACCTCGCCGAGCACTCCGGCCAGGAAGTCCCAGTCGGCGTCTCGAGTGGCTGCTGTGCGGATGCGGTCCGTCAAGGCGATCAATTCCCCGTGCGCCGATCGTAGGGACTCATCGGTCAGCTCGGCGGTGCGAGCGCGGACGAACGCCTCGAGCTGCTCGCGCTCGCTTCTCTTCATTGCGGCACCGTAACGTCACCGACTTGCCGAGTGTGTCAGGAGACGTAAGGTGCCGGGGACCGCGGCGCTCGCGCGGTCCGCGCACTACAGGACTTGCCTCAGCGGCGACGGGTCGCCGCCGACTGGATCTTGCCGAGTCCTTCTCTGATCTTGCGCTGGTTCTCCGGTTTCGAAAGCTCCCGCTGCGCGACCTGGATGACCTTGGCGGCGACTGCGCCCTTGACGAGACCTTTGATCAGACTCACAACGTGCTCCTTGTTCGATGTCTACAGAGCCTTCCACGATAACGCCCTCACCCAGCGAACCTTGACCCCTCAGGGGCGATTCAGGGAACGGTGCGGGTGCATCGGACCATTCCGAGTCGCTGGGTGTGTGGTCGGTCGCGGATCGGCCCTTCGACAGGCTGCTACACCGCGATGCGGGAGCCGACGATGATGGTCCGATCGCCGGTCAGCTCGAAGGCCTGAGCGGCGTCGGCGGTCAACGACACGTACGGCACCGGAGCTGTCTCCACCGCCACGATCAAGACCCACTCGTGCAGGACACCGTTGTGCTCGACGTTCGCTCGCATGGCCAGCGGAGCGATCTCCCGGCCGCGGTTGAGAAAGATCGCCGTAACCCGGCACGCGCACAATCCGAGGTCAATGCTCGTACAGGTCTCCGACGAACTGAGGCAGCGAACCTTCCCGTGCCTCTCGGCGCTCGGTGACCATCCGGCGTCCGTTTGCCAGGTCCCCATGACGGTGAAGATCGTCAAGCCGATGAGCACTGGGACCGAGGCACCGCTGACGACCGAACAGCAGCAGCGTGGTGACGATGATGGTCCCGGTCACCGCCATCCCGAACGCAACAGCGCCACGGTACGCGTTCTGGACGGGCGGCCGCCTCGACGAGCCGGTCGGGCGACCAGGGTGATCAGCGAGAGGATGCCTCCTTCGCCGTGATTGTCGGCCCGCAGGACCAACCCAACGTAGCTGAAGGTGACGACGATCATCACTGACCAGAAGATCAGTGAGAGCAAGTCGTACAGGTTATCGGCGGTCAGGGGTACCGGGTGGGGATCCTCGGGATCGAAGATCGTCTGGATGGTGTAGATCGGGCTGTGCCGATGTCGCCGAAGACCACGCCGAGGGCGCCGAGGGTGGCCGTGGCCCGCAGAGGCCTAGTCGTTGCTGGGCTCTGCTTTCTTGTCGTCGTCACACGGCCTCTGGGGCTCCACGCACCCGATCGGCGCGACGAGGACCACAATGACATCGGAGCAGGGTTCGCCGGAACAACCCGTGGCTACGCGTCGTCAAGATCGCGATCCGATACCTCCGGGCCGCCCAGGCCGCGACGCCGGCTCCCCGTCGGGTCTGACCGTCGCCGAAGCCGAGCACCGTCTCGGCCCGCACCACGCCCGCCGACTCGCGGGCGGTGATTCGGCGCTGCTCGCCGTCCTGAACTCAGCGTCGTGACCACAGCACGCGGTGGGGCCGGTGCCTTGCCCGTGCCGAAAATAGGGATTCGCTGTGAGTAGGACCACGCTATGGTGGGGAACGCCGTGCCGGGTACGGGAGTTGCTCAGATGATGCCTCTTCTACGACGACGCTCGGGTGCCTCGGCCCCGACACCGTCCCGCAGCACGCCCACCGCCGGATCTCCACGCATTCGCGCCGGCGCGATGTTCGTGCTCGTCAGCACGGTGTGCGGTCTGCTCGTGGCGGCCCTGGCGATGCCGGCCGTAGGTGCGGCCTGGTTCACCTCCAGGGCGACCGAGGACAGTCTCAACGATCTGCCGGTGGCGTTCGACACGCCCGCCCAGTCCCAGCGCTCCACCGTCTTGGACGCCAACGGCGACGTGCTGGCCCACTTCTACGAGGAGAACCGGGTCTACGTCGAACTCGACAAGATCGCGCCGATCATGCAGCAGGCGATCATCGCGATCGAAGATCATCGTTTCTACGAACATGGGCCGCTCGACCTGCAGGGCACCCTGCGGGCGTTTCTCAGCAACATTGCGGCCGGCGGGGTCACCCAGGGCGGCTCGACCATCACCCAGCAGTACGTGAAGATGGTCTCGATCGAGGAGGCCAAAAAGAAGGGCGACGAAGCGGCCATCAAGGCGGCTCAGGACGGCACCTACGGGCGCAAGATCCGCGAGCTCCGCTACGCCATCTCGGTGGAGAAGGTGCTGAATAAGGACGAGATCCTCGAGCGCTATCTGAACATCGCCTACTTCGGTGACGGAGCGTACGGGATCCAGGTCGCGGCCCAGCACTATTTCGATACGACGGCCGCCGAACTCACCCTGGCGCAGGCCGCACTACTGGCGGGGCTGGTGCAGAACCCGACGGCCCTCAACCCGGTGGCGCACCCCTCGGCGGCCCTCGAGCGGCGCGATGTCGTGCTCAATCGGATGGTCGAGTTGGACGTCGTCACCAGCGCCCAAGCCGCGAAGGCCAAGGAAACCACATTCGACTCCGATCATGTTCGCAGCACCCCGAACGGCTGCCAGGTCACCGACTATCCCTTCCTCTGCGACTATGTCTACCGCTCGTTGGCCCAGACGCCGAGCCTGGGCGCCACGGAAGCCGAACGCGTGAACACCATCAAGCGCGGCGGGTTGAAGGTCACCACCGCCGTCGACCCGGACACCCAGGACACCATCCAGCAGTCGGTGAGCAACGTGGTCGGTGCGACCGACCCGGTGATCGGCGCCATGGACATGATCCAGCCGGGTACGGGACTGATCGTCGCCATGGCTCAGAGCCGCCCGGTGATGGGCTCCAACGCGAAACGGGGGCAGACCTACTGGAACTATTCGGTTACGCCGGACATGGGTGGAGCGCAAGGCTTCCAGGCCGGCTCCACGTTCAAGGCGTTCACAGCGGCGGCGGCTCTGGAGCAGGGTATTCCGCTCTCGAAGCGCTACGACGCCCGCCCCGTGATGGACTTCTCGGACGCGAGATTCGACAGCTGTAACGGTCGCAAGGAGGTGGGCGGGACCTGGCGGGTACGCAACTCGACCGGCACCAACGGGGTCATGGACATGAATCTGGCCGCGCAGCGATCGGTGAACACGTACTTCGTCCAGCTCGCCCTGGAGGTCGGCATGTGCGACGTCGTGAAGATGGCGGAGAAGCTCGGCGTCGAGTCCAGCACCAAGTCGGCGCCGATCAGCTCCTACGACGACAAGCCGTCTTTCACGCTCGGCACGGTCGAGGTCAGTCCGTTGTCCATGGCGGAGGCCTACGCGACGTTGGCCTCCGGCGGCATCCACTGCGATCCGATCATCGTGGAATCCATCACGGACAGCGCCGGCAAGGACCTCGCGGCTCCCAGCGCGAACTGCACGAGGGTGATCTCCGAGGACGTCGCGGCCGCGACCAATGCGTTGCTGGCCAGCGTTATGACGAGCGGCACCGGTAGTCGGGTGGCCACCGCCGATCGGCGCCCGCAGGCGGGCAAGACGGGCACCATCGACAGCAACGCCGCCGTTTGGTTCGTCGGCTACACCCCGCAGGTCGCCGGGGCCGCCATGATCAGCATCGACAACCAACGCAAGCCGTTCGTGAAGTCGGCCGACAACTACCGGGCCCAGAACCTGAAGGACTACCGGGTGCCCTCGACCGGGGTGGATCTCGAGGGCTCGGGCAGCGGTGACGCCGGTCAGGAGATCTGGAAGCCTGCCATGGAGGCCTACCTCGACGGCACTCCGCCGGAGTCGTTCCGGTCTCCGCCGGCTGAGCTGGTCTACGGCCGCCGTGACTTCTTCTCCGACTTCTGGGAGCAGTTCCAGACGGGTCCGCGCCAGCGGGGTCGCTGAACGAGACCGGCGGCCGCGGAGGACCGCCGCAGCTTCTCGTCCGCCGTCCTCACGGGAAGATTCTCGGTCGACCCGCGCGACGGCGGCCGGCTGGCTAGAGTACGCAGCACGATGGCCGACCCTCGCCGGAGCAACCGACATGTCATCTGACCTTCCCGCTGGACCACCGCCAGGCTCGTCGGGGTACTCCTTCGGTCCTTTCGCGCCCGGTCAGCCTCCGGGTGGCTCGCCGCCCGGGCCGCCGGGACCGGGTGGTCCCTACCAGCCGCCGCCCCCGCCGCAACAACCGCCGCAACAACCGCCCCCACAACCGCCTCGGCGACGCCTGCCGATCGTCCTCGGCGTGCTGGGACTGGTCCTGGTGGTGATCATCGCGGCGGTGGTGCTCGCGGTCCGGCGGGTCACCGAGGTGACCGGCCCTCCGCCGGTCGTCGCGTCCCCAAGTGCGCCGCCGACGAGCTCGGCCAGCTCGGCGCCGTCGCCGGCGGTGGAGCCGACCGTGATCGCACCGCCACCCTCCGGGACCACGGCGCCGTCCACCGCGCCACCACCCGCCGGGGCTCTGGCCTCCGACGCGGTGCTCGGTTACCTGCAGGCGCTGGCCGCGGGCAACGCGGACGCTGCCCTGCGTTACGCGGCCCGTCCCGTGACGCGCGAGGCGACGCTGTCCAACGCCGTACTGGCCGAATCGAGGAGACGAGCGCCGGTCACCGGGATCCGGGTGACTGCGGTCGCCGATCCGGACGCCACTCAGGTGCAGGCCAGCTACCGACTCGGCTCGACGCCGGTCAACGGTGTCTTCGGAGTCGTCAAGATCAGCGGTGGCTGGAAGCTCCGCGAAGTCGTCAACGAATTCGACCTGGGGCTGGTTCGACAGAAGACGATCCCGATGAAGATCAACGGGGCGACGGTGACCAGCGATCGGGTTCGCGTGCTGCCCGGCTCGTACGCCTTCAGCACCGGCACTCGTTACCTGAGCTACGGCGGTCGGAACGTCCTGCTCGTCCGCTCACCGGACGACCTCGTCAACGTGTACGGGCTGCGCGGCGGACTCACCTCCAGCGGACGCCAGAAGGTGAAGGCCGTGGCGAAGATGAGTTACCGCGCCTGTCTGCGGTCGCGCGTCCCCAGACCCCGGAACTGCCCGTTCCGGTGGAACAACAGCACTTACCGCTTCATCAACGGCGCGGTGAATTGGCGACAGGTGGGGGGAGACCCGTTCCGCAAAGCCCGGATCTCCTACAGCGATGTCGGCGGGGCCGTCGTGTCGATCAAGTTGAACGTCAGGATCTCGGGTGACTGTCGCTTCGACGGCCAGCGGGGGACGTGTCGCGGGACGGTGACCGGCACCGGGGTGGGCCAGTTGAGGCTGACCCGCTCGCCCCTCAAGTTCGACTGGTTGCTCTGACGCGTGATCCGTCGGGGGTCGGACCACCCCCTGTGCACGCCTAGGCTGGACGGCTGTGACGCGTCGCGGATGGCTGCTGTTCGCCGCCCTCAGTGTGTGCTGGGGCATTCCGTACCTGTTCATCCGGATCGCCGTGTCGGACGTGGACCCGCTCATCGTCGCATTCGGACGCACCCTGCTCGGTGCCCTGTTGCTGCTCCCGTTGGCGCTGCGGGCCAGGGCCCTGACCCCGCTGCTCCCGCACTGGAGGATCCTGTTGCTCTACACGGGCGTGGAGATCGTCGGACCCTGGTTGCTGCTCGGACACGTCGAGACCCGTCTCAACAGCTCGACCACGGGCTTGATCATCGCGGTGGTTCCCATCGTCGCGGCCGTCATCTTGACGATCATGGGTCAGGACCGGCTCGACGCGCGGCGTATCTGTGGGCTGGTGCTCGGTCTGATCGGCGTCGCGTTGCTGGTCGGTCTCGACGTGCGCGCGGACGACCTGATCTCCATCCTGCAGTTGGCGCTGGTGGTGGTGGGCTATGCGGTGGGCCCGATCATCGTCAGTCGTCGGTTGGCCCACCTGCCCTCGATCGGGGTGGTCACCGCGTCGCTGCTCATCTCCGCTGTCGTCTACGCCCCGTTCACGCCGTTCGTCTGGCCGGAACGCTGGACCGTTCCGGTCGTCGGCTCGATCGTCGTACTGGCCGTCGTCTGTACGGCGGTGGCGTTCCTGCTCATGTTCGCGTTGATCGCGGAGGCGGGCCCAGCCCGGATGACCTTGATCACGTACGTGAATCCGGCCGTCGCCGTCCTGCTCGGGGCGATCGTGCTGGCCGAGCCGCTCACGGTCGGACTGGCCGTCGGCTTTCCCCTGGTCCTCATCGGTTCCGTGCTCGGCACGTGGCGGAGCGCATCATCCCAACCAGTCGGACCACGAACGGTCCGATCGGTTCGCCGCTGAACGGATAGCCCCGATCAATCACCCCTCCGTCCCGACCACCGTTAGAGCACGATGAAGTTGATCAACCGACCGGGCACGGCGATGACCCGACTCACCTCACTGTCGCCGAGCAGCGCCGCCACGTGTTCATCGGCTCGGGCGACGGCCTCGACCGTTTCGGCGTCAGCACCGGCCGGCACCCGCACCCGGGCCCGCAACCGGCCGTTGATCCGCACCGGGATCTCGATCGTCGCGTCCGCCAGCAGCCTCAGGTCGGCCACCGGGTACGGCTCGTCGGCCAGGGAATGTCCGTGCCCCAACCGCGACCACAGCTCTTCGCTGATGTGCGGTGCGAGCGGCGCCAGCAGCAGGACGAGCGGCTCGACCACGGAGCGCGGCACGCCCCCGTTCGGATATCGCCCCGTCAGGTGGTTGTTCAGCTCGGTGATCCGGGCGATGGACGTGTTGAACCGCAACTCGTCCATCCCGGTGCGAACCGTGGCGATGGTGCGGTGCAGCGCCCGCCGCGTCTCCTCGTCCGGAACGTCGTCCCCGACGGTGACCCCGCCCGAGCTCTCGTCGACCACGTTGCGCCAGATCCGCTGCAGCAACCGAAAGACCCCAACCACCGCCTGGGTGTCCCAGGGCCGGCTCTGGTCGAGCGGTCCCGTGAACATCTCGTACAGCCGCAGGGTGTCGGCCCCGAAGCTTGCGTACAGGTCGTCCGGCGTCACGGCGTTCCGCAAGCTCTTGCCCATCTTGCCGAAATCCCGCTGGACCGGTTGATCAAGGTAGTAGAAGCCGCCGGCGCGCTCAGTCACCGCGGCAGCGTCGACGTAGCGACCGCGCGCGTCGGTGTACGCGGCGGCCTGGATCATGCCCTGGTTGAACAGCCGACGGTAGGGCTCGAACGACGATAGGTGGCCGAGGTCGAACAGGACCTTGTGCCAGAAGCGGGCGTACAGCAGGTGCAGCACGGCGTGCTCGGCACCGCCGACGTACAGGTCGACGCCGCCGCTGTCACCCGGGAATTGCGGACCCATCCAGTAGCGCTCGTTCTCGGGGTCGACGAACGCCCGGTCGTTGTCGGGGTCGAGGTAGCGCAGCTCATACCAGCACGAACCCGCCCACTGCGGCATGGTGTTGGTCTCCCGGCGGTACGTCTTCAGACCTTCGCCCAGATCGAGGGTCACCTCGACCCAATCGGTGGCCCGGGCCAGCGGCGGGACCGGCAGTGAGGTCTCGTCGTCGTCGGCGAAGGTGGTCGGGGAGTAGTCCGCGAGGTCGGGCAGGACAACCGGCAACATGGTCGCCGGCAGCGCCCGCGGCAGGCCGTCGTCGGGGTCGTACACGATGGGGAACGGCTCCCCCCAGAATCGTTGGCGGCTGAACAGCCAGTCGCGCAGTCGGGTGCTGACGGTGCCGGACCCGGTGCCAGTGCTCTCCAGCCAGATGATCATCCGGTGCTTGGCTTCGGCGACCCCGAGCCCGTTCAGGTCGATCCCCCCTGCTGCCTCGGGGTTGGCGCTGTTGATGGCCGGGCCCTCGCCGGCGTAGGCCTGACCGGTCCACGATGCCGGCGGCTGGACGGTGCGCACGATCGGCAGGTCGAACGCCTCGGCGAACTCCCAGTCGCGCTGGTCCTGACCGGGGACGGCCATGATCGCCCCGGTGCCGTACCCCATCAAGACGTAGTCGGCGACCAAGATCGGAATCTGGTCGCCGGTCGCCGGGTTGGTCGCGTAGCGCCCGAGGAAGACGCCGGTCTTGACCCGCCCCTCGACCTGACGCTCGACGTCGGACCGGGCTCCGGTCCGGCGCCGGTAGGCGGCGACCGCTTCGGTCGGGGTTCGATGCCCCTGGGTCCACGCAGCGCGTTGATCGTCGGCCAGGTCGGGCGGCCAGGCTGCAGCGGTCAACTCCTCGACCAGCGGGTGTTCGGGTGCCAGCACGAGGTACGTGGCTCCGAACAGGGTGTCGGGGCGGGTCGTGAAGACCTCGACGGCCCGATGGCGGCCCCCGTCGGTCGGGAACGACACCCTCGCCCCCTCGGAGCGGCCGATCCAGTTGCGCTGCTGCAGTTTGATGGGCTCCGGCCAGTCGAGTACGTCGAGATCGCGGATCAGCCGGTCCGCGTACGCGGTGATCCGCATCATCCACTGCTTCAGCGGCCGCTTGAACACCGGGAAATTGCCACGCTCGCTGCGGCCGTCGGCGGTGACTTCCTCGTTGGCCAGGACGGTGCCAAGACCGGGGCACCAGTTCACCGGCGCCTCACGCACGTAGGCCAGCCGGTGGTTGTCGATCACCGTCCGGCGCTCGGTCGCCGAGAGCTCGGCCCACTGACGCTGGTGCGGATTGGTGCCCTCGGCCGGCTCGCGGACCCCGACGTTCAACTCGGCCACCAGGTCGTCGATCGGGCGAGCCCGGTCGGCATCGGCGTCGTACCAGGCGTTGAAGATCTGCAGGAAGATCCACTGCGTCCAGCGGTAGTAGCGCTCGTCGGTGGTGGCGACCGACCGGCGCAGGTCGTAGCCCATGCCCATCCGGCGCAACTGAGCCCGCATGGTGACGATGTTGGCCTCGGTGGTCGTGCGTGGGTGTTGACCGGTCTGCACCGCGTACTGCTCCGCGGGCAGGCCGAACGCGTCGTAACCCATCGTGTGCACGACATTGTGACCGCACATCCGCTTATAGCGGGCGTAGACGTCGGTGCCGATGTAGCCGAGCGGGTGACCCACGTGCAGGCCCACGCCACTGGGGTAGGGAAACATGTCGAGCACGTACAGCTTGGGCCGGTCGGCGACCTGGTCGAAGCCCCGGCTGAGGTCGCCGACCGGATTGGGCGTCGCGAACGTCCCGTCGCGATCCCAACGCTCCTGCCAGGCCAGCTCGATGCGCTCGGCCAGGGCGGCGGTGTACCGGTGCGGCGGTAGGTCGGCTCCAGCCGGCGGCAGATCGGCCATGACGGATCAGCGTAATCGTCCGCGGCCCTGACGTGCGCGACAGAATGGCCTCGTGCCGTACCTTCCCGACAGTCACCTGCAAGCCGAGCTGACCGGCCAACCCGACGACTGGGATCGTGTCGCCGGACGGGTCCGTGACTACGCCGACCTGCTGCCCCGCCGGGGACGACGCGTCGCCGTGGTGGGGTGCGGAACCTCCTTCTTCATGGCCCAGGCGTACGCGGCTCTGCGCGAGGACGCCGGCCAGGGTGAGACCGACGCGTTCGCGGCCAGCGAGTTCCGCGCCGGCCGGGCATACGACGAGGTGCTGATCATCAGCCGGTCCGGGACGACGACCGAGTGCGTCGACGTGGTGGAGCGGCTCCGCGCCGTCGGTACCCCGACCATCGCCGTCGTCGCGACAGCGGGAACCTTGATCGCCGAGCTGGCCGATCGGGTGCTGACGCTGAGCGACGTCGACGAGCAGTCCGTCGTGCAAACGCGCTTCGCGACGTCCACTCTGGCCCTGCTGCGCGCCTCGCTGGGCGAGGACGTGTCGAAACCGGTCGCGGACGCGCGGGCGGTGCTGGCCGAGGACGAGTCGATGGCCTTGGCCGGCCTCGCCGACGCCGAGCAGCTCACGTTCCTCGGCAGGGGCTGGACCATCGGGCTGGCGAACGAAGCGGCCCTGAAGCTGCGCGAGTCGGCCCAGCTGTGGACAGAGTCCTATCCCGCCATGGAGTACCGACACGGACCGATCAGCATCGCGACCGGGGGTCGGGTGGTCTGGTCGTTCGGCGAGGTGCCGGACGGATTGGTGCAAGAGGTCCAGCAGACCGGAGCCCGGTTCGAACACCGCGGGATCGACCCGCTCGCCGAGCTGGTCCGGATCCACCGACTCTGCCTCGTCAAGACCCGCCAGGCCGATCTCGACCCGGACCACCCTCGTCATCTGACCCGGTCGGTGATCCTTCCGCCCCGCGAACGATCATGAACGACCGTCGGGTCGTGGCCGCCCTCGACATCGGCGGCACGCTCATCAAAGCCGCCTTGGTCACGGCCCACCTCGACCCGGTCGCCGCGCTCACCGTCGCGACGCCGAAAGATCTGGCCCAGACGATCGGACCGTCGGCGGCGCGTGTCATCGAGGAGCTGCGCCGCCAGGCGACCGATCCGGAACTGGAAGTGGTCGGCTGCGGCGTGGTCGTGCCCGGCATCGTCGACGACGTCGCTCAACTGGCGCGGTATTCGGTCAATCTCGGCTGGCGCGACCTGCGGGTGAGCGATGCGGTGGCGGCCAGCACCGGGCTGGCGACGGTGCTCGGCCACGACCTGCGGGCCGCACTGCACGCCGAGACCAGGGTCGGAGCCGCACAGAACACGCGCAACGTCCTCCTGGTCGCTCTCGGCACCGGCATCGCCGGCGCCATGATGGTCGATGGTCGCCTGCTCACCGCCGACGGCTGGGCCGGCGAGTTGGGCCACGTGGTCGTCGACCCGCAGGGGCCGGTATGCGGGTGCGGGGCGCGGGGCTGCCTCGAAGTCCTGTCGTCGGCCACGGCGGTCGCCCGGGCGTACGCCGCCCGCACCGGGTCGACCCTCGACGCCCGGGCCGTGGCCGGGCTCGTCGACGCCACGGACGCTGTGGCCACCGAAATCTGGGAGTCCGCTATCGAGGCCCTGGCGCGAGGCGTCGTCACGGCGGTGGCCCTCACCGGGGCCGAGTTGGTCCTGGTCGGTGGCGGTCTGGCCGAATCCGGTGCGACTCTGTTGGATCCCCTGCGCCGCGCCGTGGCCGATCAGCTGACCTTCCACCGAGTTCCCCGAATCGAACCAGCCGCGCTCGGCGGCCGGGCCGGTTGCATGGGAGCGGCTTGCCTGGCCTGGGACACGGTCTAGCGGCCCACACGATCTAGGTCCGGCTCGCCGCGGCGGTAGAGCGGGTCTGCTATCGGATGGCGATGCGCAGCCGAGGACTGACCGGTGACCAGGGCACCATGTTCGAAGTCGGTGACCTCGCTGACGAACCCGACCAGGTACTCAAGCCGCACCACCTCCGACGCGAAGAAGGAGGGATCGCCCCGCCGACCGACGACGACCGAGCGGTGAGCCGAGATCGGAGCGACCACCGCGCTGCACGCGCTCCAGCCCGGCAGCCAGCCTTCCTCCAGCACCACTCGATGCACCTTGTCGAACGGGCGAAATCTGGTCAGCGAGCGTTCATCAATTCTCGGGGCGCTCGATGTGGACAGCGTGACGGTCGGGATGGCGGCGTCGAGCAACAGCGCCCATTGCGCTCGGAACACCACCGGAGCAGCAGTCACGAACGTCTCGGCCGCGTGCTGCGGGTCGGCCGCCATGCGTTGCCGGAGCTGGATGTCGAGTTCGATGTTGCCACCCCGGGGATAGTTCCGGATCCAGTCGACCTGGACCCCGGTGAGAGCGTCACACGTCTCCACGATGGAGCCGACGCTCTGCGACTTCGGGAGTTCGAGGATGAACTCGTCGATCTCGACGTCGTGGCGTTTCTCGACGATCTCGACCAGATTGATCTGCGCTCCGATCGAGCCCAGGGCCGTGGCCACCGCGCCCAGCGAGCCGGGTCGGTTCGGCAGGGCAACTCGGATCAGCAGCATTGGTCACGCTCCACCCAGCGTTGGTGCAGCATCCTGCACTGCCGTGGACATCTCACCGTACCCGAGGTGTGAGAGCAGCCTCAAACATCCCGCTCGACCTCGCTCAACCAGTCGCGTTTCACGCTGCGCCAGCGTTCGTCGGTGAAGGTGCGGCGCCAGTACGGGGAGACCGACAGCGCCTGCCGCGGCATTCGGCGATCTCCGAGGAGATGTCGTCGTACCGCCCGGGTCTCGACGGCCTCCCCGTGGACAAAGCCGTGCACACCGTCGCTCGGGAAGTCCAGGCCCGCGACCGCCTGGACCAGGGCGGTTCCCGCCGCTTCGGAGTCACCAGGTGGGAGTGCGTTGCGATGGACCCAGATGATCTTGAGCTGGCCGGGGCAGTCGAGGCTCAGCTCGGCGTCGGGGCCGTCGACCAGGCCGACGACCAATGCGGTCGCGTGGGCCGGAACCTGCTCCAGCGACGCGGCGATCGCCGGCAGAGCGCTCTCGTCGCCGACCAGCAGATGCCAGCCCAGGTGCGGATCCGGTCGATAGCCGCCGCCGGGCCCCTGGAACTGCAGCAGGTCTCCTGGCTGGGCGTTCAGGGCCCACCGTCCGGCGGTGCCGGTCTCGCCGTGCACCACGAAGTCGATGGCGAGGCGGCGTCTCTCCGAGTCCCAGCTTCGTACGGTGTAGCGCCGCGGGATCGGCCAGCGGGCCCGGTCCAGCTTCCGCGCCCCGTCCGCATCGAACGGCACGGTGTAGGGAGCGTCGGGCGGTACGAACAACAGGTTCAGGTAGCTGTCGCTCCACTCGTCGGGGACGAACGGCGCCAGACCGTCTCCGCCGAGGATCACCCGGACCAGCTGCGGGGTCAGCTGCTCGACGTCCTCGACCGCTCCGTACATCACCGGTGTCGTTCTCACCATCGTGATCGTCCTCCCCGGCTCAGCAGCGGTCAGTGCCGGAGTGACTGAGCAGCCGGTGCAGTTGGCCGCCCAGGTCGTCCATCGAGGACAACGGGACTCGGAAGGGGAAACGGAACGTTTGCGAGCCCTCGTCGTCGATCACCGTGAGGTCCACCCCGAAGGCATCGATCCACTCCACCGATGCGGCCACGAGCTGCTCGTCCCTCTGGTCCAGCAGCCGGGCCGCAAGGATCAACAGGTCGCCGTGGTGGTCGAGGTTCAGATGAGCACCGACCCGGGAACTGTGCATGATGATCGGGTCGGGTGCGGCCAGGAGGTACGCGTCGAGATCCACCGTGTGGAACTCCTCACTGCGCGGCGGGGCCAGTTCCACCCGATCCAGCCGCACGCCGACGAGATGCGATCGGCGGGCTCCGCAGCAATCGGTGCACTCGGCGTGCAGCAGCCGGAATTCGCGCAGCGCGGACCCGTACCCGTTACCGACCACCGGCCACAGCTCGCCACCGAGCCGTACCGTGCCGAGGTCAGGCAGCACGTAGGAGGTGGTGCTCGCGTAGCCGATGTCGAGAAGCTGATCACTGGTTTCGCGTTCCACCAGCAGAACCGGGGATCCGGTCTCCTCGAAGTACGGCGCGGAGCAAAGGCTGTCTGCTGCCGACCAGGACAGCCAGGTGCCGGCGGCCAGCACTGTTCGCGCGCGGGCGGCGGGGCTCAGCGTTTCGATGTGTCGCAGCCGGTCGATGCTCATAAGCTTAGGCTAACCTAACTAGACCGGGAGGGAAAGCGGCCACCCGATCGCCCGCTCAAACCGCATCTGAGGAAGGTCCGAAGGCAGAAGCAATGGCGACGGTCCAGTCAACGGCCGCGGCATCGGGTAGGCGATTGCGCAGTGCTGGTTCCCGACGAGTTTCGCGAAACCGTTCGCCGCGACAGAGTAGGACCGTATTCCGGCTCGTCGACGTACCAGTCTGGAAAGTGAGAGGAATCTCGATGTCAAGGATCCATCTCGGCTCGATCAGCACCATTGCCGACGCGTCCGAACGCCAGCAGGCCGAGGCCAAGGCCCGGGCACGCGCGGGTGTCGTCGAAACGATCAGCACGGCCAAGAGCCAGCGGGTCAAGGTCGCGTTGGTGACGACCACCGCCGAGCAGAACATCGCGTCATTGATCCAGGCCTTGAGCCCGGCCATTGAACGCGCCCAGGTCGACATCATCGGCACCTCGGCGAGCGTGGAGCGGCCGAAGCCGGACAGGGCCGCCTGACCTTCGCCTCCCCTCGCGCAGCCTGTTGCCCGACGGCCCTGGCCCAGGCTGTCGCACAGACGGTGCCTGTGGTCTCCTAGGGGGTAATGGGAGGGCCTCCCAACCCGCGGCCCGGCTCGTCTACGGTCGTTGTCATGGACAAACGCATCCTCGGCACCAGCGGCCTCGAGGTCTCCGCCCTCGGATTGGGCTGCATGAGCATGACCGGCGGCTACAGCGAGCAGCCCGACCGGCAAGAAATGATTACCCTGCTCGGCACCGCGGTCGACCGGGGTGTCACCTTCTTCGACACCGCCGAAATCTACGGTCCGTACGCCAACGAAGAACTCGTCGGCGAAGCCCTGGCCCCCTTTCGGGATCAAGTGGTGATCGCCACCAAGTTCGGGTTCGACATCGACGAGCAGGAACGGAAACCGCGCGGGAGGGTCACGAGCAACCCCGACAGGGTCCGACATGTCGTCGACGGCTCGCTGCAGCGGCTGGGTGTCGAGGCCATCGATCTCTACTACCAGCACCGCGTCGATCCGGACACGCCCATCGAGGATGTCGCAGGCGCGGTCAAGGAGCTGATCGAGGCCGGCAAGGTGAAGCACTTCGGCATGTCGGAGGCGGCCGCCGCGACGATCCGCCGGGCGCACGCCGTACAACCGGTGACCGCCGTGCAAAGCGAGTACTCGCTGTGGTGGCGGCGACCCGAGGAGGAGGTCTTGACGGCGTGCGAAGAGCTGGGCATCGGATTCGTGCCCTACAGTCCGCTGGGCAAGGGCTTTCTGACCGGCACGATTGATCCGTCGACGAGCTTCGACGCCGGAAACGACATCCGCAGCACCATTCCCCGGTTCGAGCCGGACGCGCTCAGGCACAACCGGGCCGTGGTCGATCTGCTGGCGGGCATCGCCGACCGCAAGGGCGCCACACCCGGTCAGATCGCGCTCGGGTGGCTGTTGGCCCAGAAGCCCTGGATCGTCCCGATCCCCGGGACCCGGAAGCTGCACCGGCTGGAGGAGAACATCGGCGCCGCCGACGTTCAGTTGTCGGCCGGCGAGCTGGTCGAAATCGAGGACGCTGCGGCCAGGATCGAAGTGCAGGGCGGCCGCTACGACGAGGCCGCGGAACGCAGTACCAATCTCTAAGTGCGGAACGATGACCTCGTGATCACCTCGTGACCCCGTCGGAGGCCGGCCCGGTGTCACCCCCCGTGTCACCCTGGGCACCGTTCAAACACCGGGCCTTCTTCTGGCTCTGGCTGGGTGTCGTGGTGAGCAGCGTCGGCGCCTGGGCCCAGACGGTGGGGGCCCAATGGCTGTTCGTGAACGACCCGAACGCGGCCACCATCGTCACCTTGGTGCAAACGGCCAGCATGCTGCCGATGATGCTGTTGGCCCTGCCGGCCGGCGTGCTGGCCGACGCTTTCGACCGTCGCTGGCTGATGTTCGGGGTGCAGACCTACTTCGTCGCCGTGGCGCTCCTGCTCGCCGTGCTCACCGCGGCGGGGATGATGCCGCCCGCTCTGCTGCTCGCCTTCACGTTCGCGGTCGGCGCAGGCATGGCGATGCTCCAGCCCGCCTGGCAGTCCCTGATCACCGAGCTGGTGCCGCGGAGCGAACTGGCGGCCGCCACTCGACTCGACATGGTCAGCGTGAACGTGGCGCGGGCGGCCGGACCGGCCCTGGCCGGCGTGGTGATCGCCCGCTGGGGGGTCGCCCCCGTGTTCGGGCTGACCGCGGCTGCCGCCGCCTTCCTCGCCGTGGTGCTGCTCGGATGGCGCCGTCCGCGAGTTCCGCGGGGGGAGCGGGAGCCGTTCCTGCCGGCCCTGGTAGCCGGTGGTCGCTACGTCCGGCACGAGCCGGTGGTCCGGCGGATCCTGCTGCGCCTCGCCACCTTCATGGTGCCCGCCTGCGCGGTGTGGGCCCTGCTGCCGCTGATTGCGAGTAGGCAACTGGGGTTGAACGCGGCCGGCTACGGGCTGCTGTTCGCGGCTCTCGGCCTCGGTGCAGTGGCGGCCGCCCTCGGTCTGGGTCGGGTGAAGCAGCACCTGTCGTCCAACGCGGTGCTCGGCTGGGCCGCCGCCGCATTTGCCCTGGCCTTCGGATCGCTGGTGCTGGTTTCGAATCCGTGGCTCGCCCTTCCGCTGCTGGTGATCTGCGGGTTCGGCTGGACGGCGACCGTGTCGACGATCATCTCCGAGCTGCAGCTGTTCCTGCCGGGTTGGGTGCGAGCCCGGGCCATCGCCATCTACCTGATGGTCTTTCTGGGCTCACAGGCTGTCGCTGCCCCGATCTGGGGCCTGATCACCCAGACTCTGAGTCTCCAGGTGGCCGTTCTCACCGCTGCGGTCCTGGTCGGAGTGAGCGCGGTCGCGGGTGTCGTGCTCACCGTTCCGGAGAGCCAGCATCTGGATCGCGCCCCACTGGCCTACTGGGGTATGGCGCCGGTGGTGCTCGAGCCCGAACCGGACGCCGGTCCGATCGTGGTGTCCATCGAGTACGAGGTCGCTGCCGACCGCGAGGCCGACTTCTTGTCGGCGATGGAGTCCATGCGGCGGTCCCGACTGCGGAGCGGAGCTTCCCGCTGGGATCTGTACCGCGTCGGCGAGAGCCCGGACCTCTTCTGTGAACAGTTCCAGGTGCCGAGCTGGCGCGAGCACCAGAGCCAGCACGACGGCCGCCTGACCGCCGACGACCAGGCGATCGAGGACGCCGCTTTCGCTCACATCGTCGGGACGCCCCGGGCCCAACATCTACTCCCTGCGGAGACGCCCCGGAACTCGCTGTCCGCCGAGCGCCGGGAGGTCGGGAGGAACCCTTGATCGGCTGACGAGCAGGTGCCGACTTAAGCTCGGCGGGTGGTTTGGATCCAGGCAGAGATCGGGATCATCGGTGGCTCCGGCTTCTACTCCTTCGCTGACGATGCCGAGCCGATCAGTGTCTCCACGCCGTACGGGCCGCCGACGGGCCAGATCACGATCGGCACGGTGTCGGGGCGTCGGGTGGCCTTTGTGCCGCGGCACGGTCCGAAGCACGAGTACCCGCCTCATCTGGTGAACAATCGGGCCAACCTCTGGGCGTTCCGCTCGCTCGGTGTTCGGCAGGTGTTGGCACCGTACGCCGTCGGATCGCTTCGCCCCGACATCACCGCCGGCACCATCGTGGTGCCCGACCAACTGGTCGATCGGACGTGGGGTCGGGCCCACACCCTGTTCGATCAGGTTGCCGCGGTGGCGCACGTGTCTTTCGCCGACCCCTATTGCCCGCGCGGGCGGACTGCGCTGCTGCGGGCTGACCCCACGCTCCGCGACGGCGGCACGCTCGTGGTGGTGAACGGGCCGCGGTTCTCGAGTCGGGCCGAGTCGGCCTGGCACGCCGCCCAAGGCTGGTCGCTGGTCGGGATGACCGCGCAGCCCGAGGCGGCGCTGGCCCGCGAACTGGCCCTCTGCTACACGGGCCTCGCCGTGGTCACCGACCTGGATGCCGGCGTCGAGGGTGGCCCGGCGGTCAGTCACGCCGAGGTACTGGCGATCTTCGAGGCCAACCTCACTCGGATCAAACGCCTGCTGCGGGACGCGATTGCGCTGCTGCCTCCGGCCGAGCCCGACGTTGACGCCGCCTGCTCCTGCCGGCACGCGCTGGACGGTTTGACCCTGCCGTTCGAGTTGCCCTGACGGACCGCGAGTGCCACGTGGGCGAGTCCTGCGTGAGCGAGCTCTACTTGTTCGTCCCCTGCGACACCGACCCCTGCAGCTGCCGCTGGAAGATCAGATAGACGATCAGCACCGGCACCACCGTGATCACCACGGCGGCGAAGAGGGCGCCGAAGTCGACCGAGTAGCCGGCCTGGGAGGCGAAGGAGGCCATGCCCTGGGTCAGCACGTAGTTCTCCGGGTTCGTGTTCAAGGCCACGGGCAGCAGGAACTGATTCCACAGGCCGACGAAGTTCAAGATCGCCACCGTGGCCAACCCCGGCCGGGCCATCGGCAGCATGATCTGGAAGAACGTCCGCCACTCCCCGGCGCCGTCCATGGCCGCGGCTTCGGCGATCGATTTCGACAGGGTGCGGAAGAACGCGTACAAGAAGAAGACGGTGAAGGGAAAGGCGAACGCCGCGTAGGTCAGGATCAGCCCGGGCAGCGTGTTCAGCAGCCCGATGCCGCGGAGCACGAAGAACAGCGGCACGATCGCGAGGAAGATCGGAAAGGTCAACCCGGCCAGCATGAGGTAGTAGATCAGCCGGCTGCCCGGGAACGTGAACCGCGCCAGCACGTACGCACACATCGAACCGAAGAGCATCGTGACGACCAGCGCCCCGAAGACGACGACCACCGAGTTCAGGAAGAAGCTGCCGATGCCGGCGGTCGTCCACGCGTTGGCGTAGTTGACGAAGCTCCAGCTCTGCGGCAGCGCGAACGGCGACGCGAAGATCTCCGAGCTGGTCTTGAACGAGGAGATGATCACCCAGATCAAGGGCACGATGACGAGCAGCGACCAAGTGATCAACACTGCGTGCGAGAGGCCGCCGACCACCTTGTCACCGGTTGACGTCGGCGTCCGTTCCAGCGCACCGGCCGATGCCGGGCGTCGGCCGTCCGGAGCGACGCCGTGGTCACGCACCGACGCCGATACCTCGGTCCCTCTCGTCATTCGCCCACCTCGCTGCGGCCGCCGGTGAGCCGGTTCACGCCGAAGATCAGCCCGGCAAAGGCCAGCGTGATCACGGCCAGCACCACGCCCATGGCACAGGCGTAGCCGAACTGGCCCTTCGTGAACGCCGTGGTGAACAGCTGCTGGGACATGACCAGGGTCGAGTTCTCCGGGCCGCCACCTGGCTCGAGCGCCGCCATGTAGACGAAGGCGTCCAGCGCCAGGATGCCCATGTAGATGAACGCCGTCTGCACGTTGTCCCGGATCAGCGGAATGGTGATCAAGATCGCCGTCCGGAACCGGCCGGCGCCGTCGATCCGGGCCGCCTCGAACACCTCGGACGGGATGCCCTTGATCGCGGCGATGAACAACACCATGTAGAAGCCCACCAGCCCCCAGACGATGACGAACATCACCGCGATCCGCGCCGTCCGCACGTCACCCAGCCAGGCGAACGCCGTGAACTGTTCCAGGCCGAGCCCGGTCAGCACGCCGTTGAGGATCCCGCTGTTCGGGTCGTAGATCTGCGACCAGATCAGCCCGATGACGATCGCGGGAATCACGTATGGGAAGAACGACACCACCCGGTAGAAGCTCGAATGGCGCAGGCCTCGGATGTTGCCGCGGCTGGAGCCGCCCACCGTCACCAACGTGGCGAAGAACAGCGCGATCACCAAGGTGGCGATCGGCAGCACGATCGCCAGGATCACGCTGTTGCCCACCGACTTGAGGAAGGTTTCGTCGGCGAGCAATTTCGCGTAGTTGGCCAGACCCACGAACTGCATGTCGGGACTGAAGCCGGTCCAGTTGGTGAGCGAGAAGTACGCGGCCTGCACGAACGGTGACACCACGAAGGCCAGGTATCCGGCCAGCGGCAGGATCAGGAAAACCACGAAGAAACTGATCCGGTCGAAGGTCAGATTCCGCCGCCGCCAACGCGCGGAGGCCAGCACTTTGACGCCGGTGGACTTGACGCCGCTCGCCGTCGCCGGCGTGGTGCCGAGGGCAGTCACTCCACCGGCACCTTCTTGATCGAGTCGTCGTTGGCGATCTTGTCCGTGATCGCCTGCAGACCCTTGGTCAGCTCGGCGACGTCGGATCCGCCCTGCAGGAAGGTGTTCCACAGAACGAGTTGGTCGGGATTCGTGCCGTACAGATCGACGAAGTTCCAGGAGAACACGTTGTCGCCCGCGGCTTCGAGCATCTTGACCTGGGAGACCAGGGCCGTCGAGCCGAAGCCGTCCTCGGGGATCGTGCCCTTGACGATGGTCGAGGAGAAGGTGGACTTGGCGAAGTTCACCGCGGCATCCTTGGACAGCATGGCGCGCATGAACTCCTTGCCGCCCGCGACGTTCTTGCCCTGCGCCGGCACGATGTAGCCCTCGCCGGCGGTGGAGTGCAGTGCCTCCCACGGCAGCTTGGAGTCGCTCGACACGGTCGGCTCCGGCGCACCGGTCATCTGGAAGCCCTCCTTGGTCTGGGTCTTCATCTCGTTCTCGATCCAACCGCCGGACGGGTAGAGAATGAAGTCCTCGGCGTTGCTCCACTGGGCCTGCGCCGCCGTGAACTGGGTTCCGGCGCCGCCCGGCTTGACGTAGCCGGCGTCGATGATCTTCTTCAACCCCGTGAAGACGGCTTGGACCGGCTCCAGAGACCAGCAGTCCGGCTTCAGGTTCTCCAGGGCCAACCGGACCTCGTCGCCGCCCTGCTTGATCGACGAGGCGATCGCCATCGTCTGGTAGTAGGTCGCGGCCTCCTTGCCCCAGCCGAGCAGGTACTTGCCCTTGTCCTTGGCCTCGGCGCCCAGGGCCAGCATCTCGTCGTACGTCTTCGGAACTGTCCACCCCTCCTGCTTGAACAGCGCAGCGGAGTACCACAGGGCGTACACGGTCAACACGTAGTTGAGCTGAACGAACTTGCCGTCGAAGGTCCCCGGCTCGGTGACGCCGGGGTAAAGCGTGTCCTTGATCACCTGGCCCTCGTAGTTCTTCGCCTCGATGACGTCGGTGAGCTCGGCCAGCTGCTCACGGATGGTGTTGATGCCGATCAAGCCGGCACCGCTGTTGTCGATCACGTCCGGCGGGTTGCCGGAGACGAACCGCGGCTGCAAGGTCTGGGCGATGTTGGTCGCCGCCGTGACCTTGACCGTGGAGCCCGCCTGGACCTTCTCGACCTGCTTGCCGGCGAACTCCGCGTACGCGATGCCGTAGCCCCCCTTGAAGATCACGGCGTCCACCGTCGAGTTGGCCGCCATGCCGAACGGATTGGTGTCGCTGGTCTGTCCGGTTGGCGGTGCGCTCGCGCCGGGGGTGGTGCCGGTGCCGGACGTGGCGCACGCCGCCAGCGAACCGCCGGTCAGGGTCAACGCGGCGAGCCCCAGGGAACCGCGCAGAAAGTCACGCCGCGGCAGCGGCTGGTCGGTGATGCTCATTGGTGCCTCCAGGTCGTCAAGGTGATGGGTTCACGGATGGGTGGACGGGTCGGGCCGGGTCGTCGGGTCACGTGCCGCGCCTGATTCGGCCCGCGTACTTCTGTTCGAGCACGGAGTTGTGTTGGTCGCCGCCCGGGACGTTGGCGGACAGATAGAGCGGCGGGCGTTCCCCGCTCGCCGCAACGCGCTCCGCCACGCCGACGGTGAGCAGCTGGGCGATGAAGGCGCTGGTGATGGAGGACACCGATCCGACCGGCACGTCCCCAGACGGTTCTTGATGGGTCAGCGCCAGCGTGGCGTCACCGTACGGCGCGAGGTTGTCCAAGACCACGTCGGCGACATCGCGGAGCCGCTGGCCGCTCGGGTGCTTGGGCTGGACCGCCATGGTGTGCTCGAGCGAGGTCACCGCGATTATCTCGTGTCCGTGCTCCTTGGCCAGCAGGGCGAAACCGACGATCGAGCCGTTGACCCCGGAGTTCGAGGCGATGACGAAGACGTCACCAGGGTGAATGGGGGAGACTTCCCACAGCTCGCGGACGATCGCCGGATCCCGTTCCAGACTCGAGCCGCCGAGCGCGTCCACCGCGAGGCTGCCGCGGAGCACGAGGTCCCGCAGCGCGATCTTGTTGGTCGGGATGAGTCCGCCGGCGCGGCCGGCGATCTCCATGGCGAACGCCTCGGAGTGACCGGTGCCGAATGCGTGGACGACTGCGCCGGAGGTGACGGCCCGGGTGAGCAGGTCGACGGCTTCGTCCAACCCCCCCGCCGCAGCCAGCGCGGCGAGCTGATCCAGCCGGGTCTGCACCTGCTCGGCAAAGTCCCCGACCAGCGCGGGAAAGGTGCTCGATTCGCTCACGCGGACTCTCCCGGGGTCAACGCGTCGGACCCGGAGCCGTGCCGGGGCGGACGCCGATGACTGGAGACCGCCCGGGCGGACGCTGCCAGCTTGGCGCTCGATCGGTCGAAACCCTGCTGGGCCACCAGCAGGTAGAGCAGGTCCAGCACCAGGAGTTGGCCGTGCTTGGCCGACAGGTCGTCTGGCTTGAGGAACTGTTCGTAGACGGACGTGACGATGCTCAGATCGGCGAGTTCGGCGAGCGGCGACGCCGGATTGTTGGTGATGGTCACCGTCAGCGCTCCTGCACGACCGGCCTCGGCCAGCATCTGCAGGGTTTCCTCGGTGCGCCCGGTGGTCGAGATGCCGATCGCGACCGTTCCCTCGTCCTGGATCGCCGCGCTGGTCAGTCCGGTGTGCACCTCCGCCCAGGCGTACGCGTTGATCCCGATCCGGTAGAGCCGCCCCTGCAGTTCCTCCGCGAGCATGGCGCTGCCACCGATGCCGTAGATGTCGACGTGCGAGCTGTTCGCGATCCGCCGGGACACTTCGGTGATCACGCTCAGGTCGATGGCCGAGGTGGCCTGCCGCAGTGAACGGATGTGACTGCTGATCAGCATCCGGAGCAGTTCCTCGGGCGAGTCGTCGGGACCGAATCCGCGACCGATCTCGGTGGTCCAGGAATCTGCGCTCGGATCAGCGGTGGCCCTCCGACCGACTTCGGTGGCGATGCCGACTCGCATCTCCACGTAACCCGAGTAGCCGATCATGCGGCAGAACCTGGTCACGGTCGCGGCGGAGGTCGCGGCGCGCTCGGCCACATCACCGATCGAGAGGGTCAGCGGGGCCTGCGGCTCGCGGAGCAGGTAGTCGGCAACCCGCGCCACCGCTGACGGCATGTCCGGCAGGATGGCCCGGATCCGATCGGCGACCGCGGGCTCGTGCTCACGGGTCACGGCGGCCCGCTCGGTTGTGAGAATTAGTCTCTCCTGGAACTGTATGTGCTGAAAATTTCTCTTACGATAAGGTAACCGCTCCGCCGCAGCAAGACCGCGGAGATCTCGATTCAGCACCGATGTGAGCAGGCTCCATGTTTCTCGCCGTGGACGCCGGGGGCACGAGCACCCGCGCCGTCGTACTCGACTCCTCGGGACGGGCGTTCGGTTATGGTCGAGCGGCAGGCGGGAACCCGACGGCAGGGGGGATCGCCGGTGCGGTGGCCGCGATCGGGGAAGCGGCGCGGCGAGCCGGGAGCGGGCTGACGGCGGCGGAGCACCAGTTCGCGACGGCGACCGTCGCCATGGCCGGAGAGCAGAGTCCGGTGTTCGCCGAACGGTTGACCGAGCGCCTCGAGGCTCTCGGCTGGCCGCGGGTGCACCTGCAGCACGATCTGCTCGGCATCTTCGGATCGGGGACCCACGAGGCCGAGGGATACGCGCTCGTCGCCGGCACCGGGAGCGTCGCTGCCCGAATAGTCGGCGGTCGGCTGGACCACGTGGTCGGGGGGCGCGGTTGGCTTCTCGGCGACGCCGGCAGCGGCTTCTGGATCGGCCATCGGGTGGCCCGCGCGGTCATGGCCGCCCTCGACGGTCAGCAGCCGACGACCGCCCTGACGCCGCTGGTGTTACACGCCGTGGGCATCGTGGCCGATCTGGATTCAGCGGCCGGACGGGCCGCCGCCGCGCGCCAGCTCATGTCGGTGCTCTACGCCCGCCGCCCAGTCCGGCTGGCCGAGCTGGCGCCGCTCGCCTTCAGCGCTCAAGACGATCCGACCGCCCGGACCATTCTCCGGGCCGCCTCGGAGGCGCTGGCCGGTCTGTTCGCCGCGGTCCGCCGACCCGACCTGGGCGGCCCGGTGGTGGTCGGCGGCAGTGTCCTGGTGCAGGGGCTGTTGAGGGCGCCACCCGAGCTGCCCAGCGCCTTGACCTCCTTGACCCGTGGAGCCGCGCTGATCCCGGTCTCCGACGGTTTGGTCGGCACGGCGGTGTTGGGTCTGCGCGACGCCGGGATCATCGTCGGCGAGGGGATGTTCGCCCGGGTTCGCGGCGAGGTCGCCCGGGTCGCCGGCTAGAACAACTGCCAGCTCGGCTTGTGCGCGTAGGTGTAGCGGTAGTAGGCGGCGAGGGCGAGCCGGCTGGCCGCATCCTCGTCGACGATGATCGTGGCGTGCTCGTGGAACTGCAGGATCGAGGCGGGACACACCGCGGACACCGGACCCTCTACGGCCGACGCCACCGCCGCCGCTTTGGAGCCGCCCTGGGCCACGAGCAGCAATTCCTGCGCATCCATGATCGTGCCGAGTCCCTGGGTCACGCAGTGCGTGGGGACGTCCTCCTCGCTGTCGAAGAACCGCGCGTTGTCCTCACGGGTCTTCGGCGCCAGGGTCTTCAGTCGGGTCCGCGACGCGAATGATGACGTGGGTTCGTTGAAGCCGATGTGTCCGTTGGCCCCGATGCCGAGGATCTGCAGGTCGACACCTCCGGCTTTCTGGATCGCGAGCTCGTACGCCTGGCAGGCCGCCGCAAGATCGGCCGCTCGTCCGTCGGGAAGGGCGACCTGAGACGGGTCGAGTCCAAGCGGCTCCACCACCTCGCGGCGCAGTACCGAGGCGTACGACTGCGGATGCTGCTCGGGAATGCCGACGTACTCGTCGAGCGCGAAGCCCCGGATCCGGCTCGGGTCGAGGCGGCCGGCCCGTACCTGGCCGGCCAGCTCGGCGTAGATCGCCAGCGGCGACGAGCCCGTGGCGAGCCCGATCACCGCGGTCGGCGCGCGGGTGATGGTCTGCGCGACCTTGCGGGCGGCGAGCTTCCCGACCTCGGCCGCGGACGGCATGATGATCACTTCCATCGCGGCACCCAACCTAGTCGCCGAACGGCTCTTCACGAGGCAGCGGCTCACCAGGACGAGCGCGAGGACGGCGAGGACCAGGCCGAGCGCCTGGACCGGACCAAGCCGTTCCCGATCGAGCAGCATGGCCAGCACAACCGTGCTCACGGGTACAACGCGGCGAGGGGCGCGATCACCGCCAGATCGCCGGCTCGAGTGGACACCAGGTAGAGCGCGTTGGCGGTGATGTCGAAGGGCCCTGCCACGAGGGTCCAGGCAGCGCCCTACCGCGCGGCCAGCCTCCCGGTCGCCGAAACCCCACCAGCAATCCGACCGCGGCGATTCCGGCCAGCTGCGAGGCCAGGATCGGCCAGAGCCCGGGGTTTCCGTACGCTCCGGCCCGGTCCAGGCAGATGAAGAAGAAGCCGAACGCGCCGCCCGACAGAGCAGCCTGCGCGAGCAGGCGGGGGGGGTCACCAGGCGCTCCAGGCCCGGTGGACTCGGGGCCAGGCTGACCAAGGCGATGGCCACCAGGGCGCAGCCGACGCCGAGGAGCCGTACGACTCCGGGCCGCTCGCCGGCGAGCAGCCCGGTGATGACGGGCAGGGCCGCGGACGTCACGGCGGCCACCGGAGCGACCACGGTCATCGCTCCGCCGGACATGGCTCGGTAGAACAGCACCAGTCCGAGCACTCCACAGGCGCCACCGGCCGCACCCCAGGGCAGACTGGCGGGAACCACCGGGACGAACAGCACGACCAGGAAGACGGCCAGGAACGGCAGACAGTTGATCTTGGAGACCAGAGTCACGGGGAGCGGGTTGGCACGCTGCGAAGCCTTGCCACCGGCGAAGTCGCCGACTCCCCAGACCAGCCCGGAGTGCGCGGTCGGGGCGACGGAGAGCGTTCGGCTTGTTCGGACCCGAGGCACAGGGTCCGAAACAAGCCGTAAGGATCCAAATCTGAGGAGGACGGGAGGGCTGCGGCTCAGCCGCGGGTGAGGATCTGCTGAGCCACCTCGACGGCCCGGTCGATCGGCACGGCGAAGCCGATCCCGATGTTGCCGGAACCGCGCCCGCCCAGAGTGGCGATTGAGGTGTTGATCCCGACCACCCGGCCGTCCAGATCCACCAACGGACCCCCGGAGTTGCCGGGATTGATCGATGCGTCGGTCTGGATCATCGACTCCGCCGTCGAGCGGCGGTCCAGGGCGCTCACCACGCCCGAGGTGACCGTCCCGATCAGGCCGAGGGGTGATCCGACGGCGATCACCGGCTGCCCGATCCGCAGATCGGCGCTGACGCCCAACCGGGCGGCCGGCAGATCGCCCGCCCTAGCTCGGAGGACGGCGATGTCGTTGTCCTCGTCGGACCCGACCACGGTGGCCGACACCGTCCGGCCGTCCGCGAGCACCAGAGAGACATCCCGGGCTCCGGTGACCACGTGGTGATTGGTGAGCACGTGGCCCTCGGCGTCCATGACCACCCCCGACCCGCTGCCCCGGCCGGCGCGCACCTGGACCACGCTGGGCAGGATCTGGTTGGCGGCCGCCTCGGTGCTGCCCGCGGCGGTCCCGCTGGACCCGCGGGGGGCGGCGCGCTCCTGCACGATCGCCGCACCCTCTACCGGGTCGCCGCGATCCAGCGCGACCACCATCCCGGCCCCCGCGCCACCGCCGGCCAAAACCGCGGCGGCGATCATCGCTGCAATCCGGGGCCGGGCTCGAGACGGTCGGGGCGGGGTGGTCAACGGTGGGCCTGCGGCAGCCGCTGCCGGCGCCCACCCCGTGGGCGTGGGTGGTGGCACGGGCGACGGCGTGGGTGGAGTGGACAGGCGAGCCGGAGTGGGTTTAGTCGCCCAGCCGATGCCGGGCCCGGCCGGAGTGCCGAGTCCGCGACGTCCGTCAGGGATGGTCATAGTCTTCCTCTCGTGGGAACAGCAGATCGGCGCGGTCAGATCAGGCGGGAGAACCAGCGCAACGACAGGGCACCGGCCCCCATCACGCCCAGCAGGCCGAGGGCCGCCAGGTAGGGCGTCACCTCGCGCTGCTCGGTACGCCAGCCGATCGACGAGCCGATGTCGGCGTACACGTCCCGGAGCTCCTCGCCGCTCTCCGCGGTGTAGGCGGTGCCACCGGTATTCGCGGCGAGCTGTGCGAGCGCCTCCTCGTCGACCGGCACCCGGGTGGGGCCGTTAGGCCCGTCGATGGTGCCGTCCGGCGTTCCGTACGCGATGGTGAAGACCGGCATGTCGGCGGCCGCGGCCGCGTTGGCCGCCTGTTCGGGGGTACGGCCGGCGCTGTTGACCCCGTCGGACAGCAGCACCACCCGGGTCGGGACGGGCTCCCCCTCCGACTGGGCGGACAACCGCTCCACCTGCTCGAGCGAGCTGAACACCGCCTCGCCGATCGCGGTGCCGCCGCGCCCCAGGGTCAGGCCCGCGATCTGCTCCTGGGTCTGCGCGTGGTCTGTCGACGGCGCCGCCACCACCGCTCCGGTGCCGGCGAACGCGACGACCCCCACGTTCACTTCGTCGGGCAGGTCGTCGACGAACGCCGTGGCCGCGGCCTTGGCGGCCTCCAGCCGATTGGGCGGTACGTCGGTCGCGGCCATGGACCCCGAGACGTCGATCGCGACCATGACGGTGGCGCGGTCGAAAGGCATCCGTAGGGCGAGCTCGGGTCGGCCCGACGCCAGTCCGAGCGAGGTGAGGGCCAGCAGGACCAGGGTGGCCGGAACGTGTCGCCGCCAGCCGGGCCGGCGGGGCACGACCCGTTCCAGCATGGGCAGGCTGGCGAATCGCACCGCGTAGCGCTGGCGGCGGCGCTGCAGCACGACGTACGCGATGGCCAACGCCGCCACCGGCAGCAGAATGAGCAGCCAGATCGGACTCAAGAAGGTCATGAAGTACTCCTCGGGGGGCGGCGCGCCGGGACGCGGCGGCGCGCGCGAACGAACCTGGAGAGGTCGCGGACCCAGTCGCCGTTGGTCCGCAGTAGCAGGTGTGCGGCCCCGGCTGCGGCGACGGCCTCGGCCGTGGCCGCCCGGTGGGCCTGGGCGGCGTCCGCGTACGCCGTCCGGACCCGGCGGTCACCGGTCGCCACCTCGCGCTGTCGCCCCGACTCGGGGTCGACGAGCACGAGCTGCCCGACCGGCGGCAGCTCGAGCTCCCGCGGGTCGAGCACCTCGACCAGTACCACGTCGTGCCGGGCCGTGAGCCGGCGCAGCGGGCCCTCCCAGTCGAACGGCCGGGTGAAGGTGCCCGACGGATCGAGCAGATCGGAGACGATAACGCGCAGGCCCGGACGTCGGTGCCGCCGCTCCATCGCGGTCAGTCCCTCCGCCAGACCCTGCGGTGCGTGACCGTCCCGTTCGGCCGGCTCCACCCGCAGCAAATCGTGGGCGGCGATCCGGCCGGGGAGCGGTCGACGCCAGGTGATGCCGTTGCCGCTGATGGTGCCGACGCCGAACCGGTTCCCCGGGGCGTCGGTGAGTAGGCCGACGGCACCCGACACGGTGGCGGCGAGTTCACCCTTCTCGGTCTCGATCGTGCCGAAGGCCATGCTCGCCGTCTGGTCCAACAGAAGCCAGGTATCGAGCTCACGCTCCGCCTGGGTGATCCAGACCTGCGGCTCCCGTGCCCGGGCGGTCACCTTCCAGTCGATCCGGCGCACGTCGTGGCCGGGTTGGTAGCGGGTCAGCTCCTCCGGGTCGCTGCCCGGCCCGAGTCGCAGGCCAGCGTGCTCGCCGTGCAACAGCCCGTCCAGCCGCCGCCGCACCGTCAGGTCGAGGCCCTGGAACCGCCGGAGCGAACCACGTGCGGCTGTCATGCAGCGACCGCGCTCTGCTCGTTCGGCGCCACCTGGGGCAGCGGGACAGCGTCGAGAACGGTCTTGACGACCGTACGCGGGTCGATCCCGTCCGCGGCTGCGTCGAAGGACAGAACGAGCCGGTGGGCCAGGACATCGCCGGCGATGTCCACCACGTCGTTGGGCAGGACGTAGTCCCGCCCGCGCAGGACGGCCAGCGCCCGGGAGGCGGCGACCAACCCCAACGTGCCGCGGGCGCTGACCCCGTAGTCCAGCATCCCGTCGAACGACAACCCGAAGCGATGGGGATGCCGGGTGGCCATCACCAGCTGGACGGCGTAGTGCGCGATGGCGTGGTGGACGAATACCTCGTCGGTCTCGGCCTGGAGAGCGACGAGATCCTCCACCGTCAGCACCGGCTGCGCCCGCGGCGGGGCGACGCTCATCCGCTGCACGATGGTCATTTCGTCGAGCTCGTCGGCGTGACCCACGTCGACCTTGATCAGGAACCGGTCCCGCTGGGCCTCGGGGAGGGCATACACGCCCTCGGTCTCGATCGGGTTCTGGGTCGCGAGGACCAGGAACGGCGTCGGCAGCCGGTGGGTCGTGCCGCCGATGCTGACCTGGCGCTCCGCCATGGCCTCCAGCAGGGCCGATTGCACCTTGGCCGGTGCGCGGTTGATCTCGTCCGCCAGGACCAGGTTGGCGAAGATCGGCCCCAGTTCGGTGTCGAACCGCTCGGTCGAGGGCCGCCATACCTGGGTGCCGACGATGTCGGCCGGCATCAGGTCGGGGGTGAACTGCAGCCGCGAGAAGCGGCCGCCGAACACGTCGGCCAGGGTGCGGACGGCCAGCGTCTTGGCCACCCCCGGAACGCCCTCCAGCAGGACGTGCCCGCGGGCGAGCAGGCCGACGATCATTCGTTCGAGCATGTGGTCCTGGCCGACGACGACCCGCTTGACCTCGAACAGGGTGTGTTCCAGCGTAGCGGTCGCACCGAGTCGGCTCGATCGTTCACTCATCACAGACCTCCGGTCGAGTCACCGGTCGTGTTACCGGCTGTGACACCGGCTGTGTCACCGGCTGTGTCACCGGCGCGGCCCGGACAGTCGGCGGCGACGCTGTCAGCCACCGTCGCGTAGCCCGTCTCGACGACATCGGCGGAGGCGCTGCCGGCGTACGCGAAGCCGGCTCCGCTGCCGAGCACGGCGGCGCCGAGCAGTCCGGCCAGGGCGAGGCGCCGCCGCAACTGCGGACGGGACTCTGATCTTGCTGTCGGTGTGGTGGGCACTGCTTCTCCTTGTTGATCTTGGGTTTGATCTTGGGTTTGATCTTGGGTTGATCTCGGATTGGTCTTGGGTTCGGTGGAACTGCGGTGATCACCACTTCACCAAGCCGGCTAGAAAACGACGGGAAACCGAATCGAAAATTCAGCGAAAGCGCCGGCCGGCCTGTTAGGCGAGCGTCGGTAGCTTGGAGGGATGCGGTTGCTGATCGTCGAGGACGAGGAAGGGCTGGCCAGCGCCCTCAAGGTGGGACTGGCCAGGGAGGGGTACGCGGTCGACGTGGCCCTGACGGCCGCCGAGGCGGGGGAGAAGCTGTCCTACGCCGACTACGACGTGGCTCTGCTCGACATCAATCTGCCCGACGGTGACGGCTTCGCCCTGGCCCAGGGGATCCGTGACGGGAGGGTGCCGACGCTCTCGGGATCCGATCTCCGGATGGTCATGCTGACCGCGCGGGGGCGGTTGACCGACCGGGTGCGGGGGCTCGACGCCGGGGCCGACGACTACCTGGTCAAGCCGTTCGCGCTGGCCGAGCTCAGTGCCCGACTGCGGGCCGTGCTCCGGCGGGAGACCAAGGCGGGCAGCTCCGTGCTGACCTTCGGAGCCGTACGGCTGGACGCGTCCCGCCAGCTCGCCCACCGCGGCCCCCGGGAGCTCCGGCTGACGCTGAAGGAGTTCGCGATCCTGCGGTACCTGCTCAGCCGGCCCGGGCACCTCGTGTCGTCGGAGGAGTTGTTGGAGCACGTTTGGGACGAGAATGCCGACCCCTTCACCCAGACCGTACGGGTGACCGTTGGTACCCTCCGCCGCAAGCTCAGCGTGCCCGGGGAACCGCAGCTGCTCGAGACGGTGATCGGGCGCGGCTACCGGCTCCGGGACGCCGAGCCGGCGGTAGCCCCGTCGTGATCAAGAAACTGCCGCCGTGGACGCGGACGATCCGGGTCCGGTTGACGCTGAAGTACTCCGCTCTGCTGTTCGGCATCACGGCGCTGATCCTCGCCGGGGTCTACGTCGCCCTGGCGCAGACGATCGACGCCGCGCCCCTCGATCCCGTGACGGTGAAGAGATTCACCCGCAGTGCCGACGGAACGATCAACTACCGACCCGGCGAGCAGTTCCAGGCCGCCGACCTGGCTAGCGTGGAGCGGGCCGTCAACTACGCCACCCTGCAGGCTTTGGGCAACTACTCGATCATCGCCTTGGTGATCATGTTCGGGCTGAGTCTGGCCATCGGCTGGTGGGTCGCCGGCAGCGCGCTGCGACCGGTGGAGATGATCACCACGACGGCGCGCGAGATCAGCGCCACCGACCTGTCGCGGCGCATCGCGGCGACCGGTCCGCGCGACGAACTCCGGACCCTGGCCGACACCATCGACGGGATGCTCGACCGGCTCGACCGGGCCTTCCGGGCCGAACGTGCCCTGGTCGAGGACGTCTCCCACGAGCTCCGCAACCCGGTCGCGGTGATCCAGGCCAACGTCGAGGCGGTGCTCGGCAACGAGGCGTCCACGGCGGTCGAGCGGCGGGAGGCCACCGGCGTGGTGTCCCGGGCCACCGGACGGATGATCCGGCTGCTGGACGACCTGCTCGCCACCGCCCGTACCCGGTCCGCCGCCTTCGTCGATCAGGAGGTCGATCTGGCCGGTCTAGTGCGCGGCGTGGCCGAAGAGTTCACCCTGCTGGCAGGCGAGCGGTCGCTCCGCCTCGATCTCCGGCTAGCGAGCGGACCGGTCGTGTACGCGGACCCGGCGTCGCTGGACCGGGCCGTCTCGAACCTGCTCTCCAACGCCGTCCGGCTGGCCCCGGAGGGCAGTTCGATCACGGTGGCGACCGGCAGCCGCCGCGGCTGGGCCTGGACCGCGGTGCGCGACGAGGGCCCCGGCATCGCCGACGAGCACCGGACGGAGGTCTTCGAGCGGTTCCACCGCGGCTCGGGGCCGCAGGCCCAGGGTGCCGGTCTCGGTCTGTCGATCGCCCGCCAGATCGTCGAGAGTCACGGCGGCCGCTTGGTCCTGGCTGAGCGGAACGGCCCCGGCAGTACCTTCGTGATCTGGCTACCCGAGCGGGCGGTGGCCGGCGCGCCGGCGCGGGAGTCGGCCCCCCCTACGACCGACCCCAGCTAGCGGCGGCCCGCCTGAGCTGTCGAGGTCGATCAGCCCAGTCCCGTCCAGGCGGACCGGAGAAGATCCTCCAGATCGCGATCGCCGACCGAGCGCGGGTTGTCGGCCGGCACGACCTCGCGGATCAGCCGTACCGCTTCCGGGATCTGGTCGCGTCGCAGTCCGATCTCGTGCAGACCGCGTGGCACGCCGAGTCGATCCGCTAATCGACGCAGACCACGGGCGGGATCGTCGTCGCCGACCGCGCGCGCCACCCGGGCGGCGGCCTCCGTCGCATGATCTTGGTTGAACGCCATCACGTACGGGAGAACGACCGCATGCGTGTCGGCGTGGGGCAAGCCGTAGGCGCCGCCGAGCACATGGCAGATCTTGTGGTGCAACCCGGATCCCGTCACCGCCAGCGCCGAGCCGGCCAGGTACGCCCCGTACAGGGCGTCGCCGCGTGCCGCGAGGTCGGAGCCGTCCGTGGCGACCCTCGACAGACCCCGGACCAGGGCGGCGATGCCCTCCTCGGCCAGCAGGTCGGTGACCGGGTTCCGTCCGGGCGCCCAAAACGCCTCGACGCAGTGCGCCAGCGCGTTGAAGCCGCTGACCGCGCTGAGTCGGCCGGGGAGGCTCACAGTCAGCTCAGGATCATAGACCACCGACCGCGGCAGGACGGCCAGGTCGACCCCGGTGGTCTTGCGGTCACCCTCGGTCAATCCCCAGATCGGGGTGACCTCGGACCCCGCGTAGGTGGTGGGCACGGCGAGCACCGGGAGTCCGGCGGTCAACGCCACCGCCTTCGCCGTACCCGTGGTCGAACCGCCGCCGATACTGAGCACCGCATCGGCACCGGCCGCGGCCGCGAGGGCCCGGGCCTCCTCGGCCACCTCGAGCGGCACGTGCGGCCGGACGCCGGTGAAGGTGGCGGCGATGAGGTCGGCGCTCGGCGCGGTCAGCTCGGCGGCCAGCGACTGCTTCGCCGGCGACACGACGAGCAGGACCCGGTGGGCGTCCAACCGGCCGAGCTCTGCCGCAAGCCGTTCCCGGGCGCTGCCGGCGCCGAAGACGATCCGGCCGGGCAGGGCCGCGTAGGTGAACTCGCGCACCGGCCCGGCCTACCGGCGGGCGAGCAGGTCGGCGATCCGGGGGAGGACCGCCGGGTCGATCCGGTGACCGCCGGGGTGCGGGAGCTCGGCGACATCGGCCCCGCGCTCCCGCAGCTGGGCGGCGAGTCGATCGGTCAGCGCCCCGGGGATCATCGGATCCACATCGCCGTTGCTGATCACGACCGAGGTGCCGGTCAGATCCGCCGGCGGCGGCTCCGCGAACGGGACCATCGCCGACAGCAGCACCGCGCCGGACAGCAGGCCCGGATGCCGCAGCAGCAACGCGGACGCCATGTTGGCGCCGTTCGAGAAGCCGACGGCCACCAGGGCGCCGCCCTCGATGCCGTACGCCGTGCCGGCGGCACGCACGAACCCGGCCAGCTCGTCGGCGCGGCGGCGCAGGTCGTCCTCGTCGAAGACCCCTTCACTCAGGCGGCGGAAGAACCGGGGCATGCCGTTCTCCAGCACCGCGCCCCGGACGGACAACACAGCGGCGCCGGGCGAGAGCCGGTCCCGCAGCGGCAACAGGTCGTGCTCGTTGCCACCGGTGCCGTGCAACAGCAACAGCAACGGTCCGGACGCGGACTCGTCGGCCGGCAAGAAGACGTGCGGCCGGTCGAGCAGAGCAGGGGTCACGGGACGTCGACGTCGAGCTGGAGCGGCGGCAGTGACGCCGCGATCTGGACCCGGCTGGGCTCCAGCCACGGCGGCAGCTTGAGGTTGCGGCCCAGCTCGAGCAGCGGCTCGTCCACGGCGAAACCGGGGGAGTCCGTGGCGATCTCGAACAGCACCCCACCGGGCTCGCGGAAGTAGATGGACTTGAAGTACTGACGGTCGAGAATCTGGGTGACGGCGACCCCGTGTTCGATGAGCTCCTGCTGCCAGGAGGTCATGGTGGCCAGGTCGGGGGCCCGGAACGCCACATGGTGCACCGTGCCGCCGGCCTGCAGGCCCCGGTCCTTCACGCCTGCTGAGACGTCGACCAGCGCACCGGAGGTGCCGCCCGCCATCCCGAAGCGAGTCCGGTCTCCCTCCTCCGCTGCCAGGCTCATGCCGAGCAGGTCGGTCAGCATGCCGGCCGACGGGTCGAGCTCTCGCTCCGACAAGGTGATCGCGTGCAGGCCGCGAACCGCATGTTCGGCCGGGATGTCGGCCACCCCGTCCCAGCCGGACCGATGGTCGCCGTCCGAGGCCACCAGGTCGATCACCATGCCGTCCGGGTCACGGAACGTGAGCACCTCCTCCTGGTCCCGAGTGCGTGGAGCATCGACATCGATCCCCATCTTCTGGAAACGCTCGTGCCACCAGCCGAGCGAGGACCCCGGCACGCTGAACGCCGTAGCGGTCGTCATACCGGCACCCTGGCGGCCGGCTGAGACGCCCGGCCAAGGGAAGAAGGTCAACAGGCTCGACGGGCTACCGTGCTCGTCCCCGTAGTACAGGTGGTAGGTGTCCGGGGAGTCGAAGTTGACCGTCTGCTTGACCAGGCGGAGCCCGAGGGCCCGGGTGTAGAAGTCCACGTTGGCCTGGGGTGCCGTGGCGATCGCGGTGACGTGATGAAGCCCGTGCGGATTGACCGTCGTCATGTCGGCGACCTTACTCATCGCACGGCAGGGCGGCAGGCTGATCGTCGGTTCCCGGCACTCGGTGCATGCCGAGAACCGGGCTCGACGGTGGCACGTCGATCGGCGCCTCGGCCGATGGTCCGTTCGGGGATCTGCGCCAATATTCCGCCAATATTCTTGCCAAGCCGTGCGTCTGCTGTGACCTAACCGTAATAATTTCTGGATTCGAAGCTGCTTGGCCGGCCCAGAATCCCGTGACCAAACCGTGACCTACCCCTTGTGGTAACGATCCGGACACAGTTACAGTCCGTCCGAAAGTCGGAGGTTGGGGTCAACAGGCCTGCGGGGGCGCCCATCTCCTCTCGGTTGTCGGATCGGTCGAAGAGACCGCGGAACGAGGAGAAGCACGTGAGTTCAATTGCCATCAAAGCGCGAGCCGCCGTCGCGACCCTGGCGGCGGGCGGTGTGCTGTTCGCCACCGTCGGCACGGGTCCGGCGGCCGCCAGCATCCCAGCCGGCGCCGCTGCCCCGGCGACCGCTAGCACGGCGCTGACCGCGCCATCGGCGGCGATCCAGTTCGCCGCCGCGGCGAAGGCTCCGGTCAGGCGCGTGACCAAGGCGAACCTGAATCTGCGGAAGGGGCCCGGACGCTACTACCGCGTGATCAAGGTGATTCGCAAGGGCACGGTCGTCAGGCTCTTGGGCCGTTCGGCCAACGGCTACGTCAAGGTGAAGGCGAGTGGCCGCCGTGGCTGGGTCGCCAAGAGGTACCTGGCTCGCATCGGCAGCTCGTCGAAGGCGTCGGCTCCGGTCAAGGTGAGCCGGAAGTCCTATCCCTCCACCGAACGGCGGCTGACGGCCAAGACGATCCGAGTGCATCGCGCCCTGCGGGCCGCTTTCCCCAAGATCAAGACCGTCTACGGGTACCGTCCGGGCAGCGCGGGGGAGCATCGCCTGGGTCGGGCGCTGGACGTGATGCTGCCGGGGAACTACCGCTCGGCTTCGGCGCGAGCGCTGGGCAAGCGGATCGCCACCTGGGCACGGAGCCGGTCAGGAACGCTGAAGATCATGTACGTGATCTGGGATCAGCGCATCTGGAACAGCCAGCGGAGCGGGGACGGTTGGCGCCTCATGTCCAATGGCGGCAGCGCCTCAGCCAACCACAAGAATCACGTGCACATCTCGGTGAAGCGCTGACCGGCCTCGGCTAGCTGCTACGGGACAACTGCTACCGGGGCGAGCACGTCGCGCAGCTTGGCGTGCTCGTCCGCGGTCAGATAGGTGGCGATCAGTTCAGGGTGGGTGCCGACGCCCAGCGATTGACCGAGCTATCGCGCCCCACTCAGTCGGGTGACCTGTCGAACTGGGGCGTGTCTAGTGTTCTCCGAGGAGGGCTTCGACGTCCGGCAACTGCTCGAACCGGGAGAAGGTGCCCGTCTCCGCGATCTCCCTCGCGGCCTCCAAGAACGCGCCCCAAGCGGTTCGGGCGAGCGTGCCACCGACACTGATTCTTCGGACTCCGAGAGATGCGGCCTCGCTGACCGTCACGAAGGGGGCGTTGATCAGCAGATTGACCGGCTTGGGCGCCACCGCGGTGACGACGGCGCTCACGTGCTCGAGTTGGGAGATCCTGGGGGCGTAGAGGCAGTCGGCCCCTGCCTCGTCGTACGCACGCAGCCTGCGGACGGTCTCGTCGATGTCGGGACGGCCACACACGAAGCCCTCCGATCGAGCGGTGAGAAGGACACCGGTGCCGGTCTCGTCGATCGCTTGTCGCGCGGCCCGAATCCGCTCGACGGCTCGCTCGAACTCGAAGAGGGGCTGTGCCTGATCTCCGGTCGAGTCTTCGATGGAAAGCCCGGCGATCCCCGTGGCCACCGCGAGCTTCACGTTCGCGTGCACGTGCTCGGGGTCGACCGCGTACCCGCCCTGGAAGTCAGCGTTCACCGGGACCTCGACGGCATCTGCGACCAGCCGGAGATGCTCGAGCGCCTCGTCGAGGGTGACGTCATTGTCGGCATGTCCCCGCGTCCAGGCGAAGCCCGCGCTCGTCGTCGCGAGTGCCGCGAAGCCCAGCTGTTCCAGAGCCTTCGCGGTCCCCAGGTCCCACGGGTTCGGCATCACAAAGCAGCCGGAGGAGTGCAAGCGGCGAAACTCCGCCACCCGATCGTCGTGGTTGTTCATGCCACTCCCTCGTCGAGCCGGTGGGAGAAACCTATCCCGATCAGCCGTTGTCTGCGGCTCGTCGAGTCGGGAACGACTGCCAGTCGACGGGGTTGGCGTCGATCCCTTCGGTGCCGATCAGCACGACGTGCGCGTTCGGTCCGAGGCTCGTCTGGTCTGCTCCGCCCTCGGCGACGATCACCCGCAGGGCGGCGAGGGCCGCCGCTGCGCAGGGACCGGCGCCAACCCCGGCCAGGTGAAGATCGCGTACGGCCTCGAGGACTTCCGGATCCGTGACGGCGACGGCAGCGTCCAGGCCGCCGGAGAGCCAGGGCCAGGCGGCCTGGGATGGGGTACCGCAGTTCAGGCCGGCCATGATCGTCTCCGTGGTGTGGACCGAGGTGACGTGTCCGGCCAGCAGGGACCGGGTGATGCCGGCCGCGGTCGTGGGCTCCACACCGATGACACGCGGCCTGATCGCCGATCCGGAACGGTAATGCTGCAGCACCGCCTGGGCCAGCGAACCCACGCCCATGGGCACCACGACGTGGCTGAGTCTGGGTCCGTCGAGGCCCAACTGATCGTCCATCTCGGCGAGCATCGTGGTGTAGCCGTCGACGATCCACGTGGGGATCTCGCGGTAGCCCTCCCAGCTGGTGTCTTGGATAAGCAGTTCGCTGGGCCGATCCGCCGTCGAGGCGGCGGCGGTCATAACCACGGCGTCGTACGGCTGGCTTTCCACGATCAGATCGGCGCCCTCGGAGCGGATCCCGTCCAACGCGGGATCACTGACGCCGGCGGCGGTGTAGATCCGGGCAGCGACACCCAGCAACCGGGCCATCCTGGCGACGGCCCGGCCGTGGTTGCCGTCGGTGGCCGTCACCAGCGTCAGCGATGGCGCAGGTCCCAACCGCGCGCGGAGCCCGTCGAGGGTCAGCCCCGCGGGGTCGAGGCCGATCCGGGCGCCGATCGCTCGGCAGATCGCCCAGGAAGCGCCGAGGATCTTGAAGGCGGGCAGACCGAGCCGGTCGGACTCGTCCTTGATCATCAGGCGATCTACACCGAGTTCGGCGGCCAGGTCGGGTAGGTCGATGAGCGGAGTGGGCCGGTAGCCGTCGAGGCTGCGGTGAAACGACCACGGTCCATCGGGCTTGGGCTCGGACCGCCACCGATGCCCGTCTTCGTTCACGTACCAGGGTCGGCCGCCGTCCCCGGGTCCGTGGTGGGGCGCGGGCATGTCCACCTAGATCACCGCTGAGCCGGCAGCGCAGCCCGCGCCTCGCGGGGGGCGAACCGGTCGAGGTCGCGTCTCAGGATGTCCTCGGCGTCGGGGCGGGCGTCGGGTCCGACGATGCGGAACATCTCACCGGTCACGGCGCTGAGCGTCAGCAGCCGCTGCAGGCCGGGATCGCCAACTCCGGCAGGATCCACGCCGGCCAGCCGGGCAAACCTGATCGCCATCTCGTTCTGCTGGCGGTAGCCGTGGCGGTGGTCGGTGTCGATGCACTCCCGCACGCCCTGCCGCAACCTGTCTCGAGTGGGGGATGGTAAGGCCCCTCCCCACGTGTAGGCGAGGTAGCGGGCCTGCTGTTTGAGCGGGACCGGAAAGGACCCTCGCTGGGCCCACAGCCCGAGGAAGGCCAGTCCGTCTAGGTCCGGATGGAAGGTGAAGTCGGACAACGCCAGTCCCCGGGTCGAATACCGCACGGTCGCCTTGATCGAGTCGTCGAGGAACGGCAGGTGCAGGTCGAACCCCGTGCCGAAGATGAGCGCGTCGGCCTCGACGCTGCCGCCGTCGGTGAAGCTGACGGTGGTGCCGTCGACCGCGGCGATCCACGGGCGGACGTCGATCCGGTCCTCGGCGACCAGATTCAGGTAGTGCTTGCTGAGGGTTGTGCCCGCCTGTTCCAAGTCGGGATGCGCAGCGGGCGCGCCGTAGCGGACCGGGTCGCCGGCGATGCGCAGGATTAGCTCGCGCAGATTGGCCCGCATCTCCGCCGGAGGCGTCGTCTCCGCGGCCAGCGCGATGGCGCGCGTCATCGTGTGGTACTCGACCGGTGAATCGATCACCATCTTCGGGACCACATACCGCTGCCGACGCTGGGCGAGGTGGACCCGGGTCGTGCCGAGGATGGCCAGATCACTGGCGATCTCCAACGCGGAGATGCTGCCGCCGACGATGATGCGCTGCCCGCGGTAGCGCTCGGGATCCTCGTATCGGAAGGTATGGCTGACGCCGCCGGCTCCGCGGAAGCCCTCCAGGCCGGAGATGGCGGGATGCTCGGGCGGCGAACCGGCCCGTCGCCACCACCGCCCGGGCGAAGTGGGCGCTGTCGCTTCGCCGGCTGCTGACCCAGGAGACCTCGTACCCTCCGTCCGTCCCGGTCGCCAGCCTCGTCACCTCGAAACCCTGCGAAGTCAGGTACCGTGCCGCACTCAAACCGGCGACCTGACCTTCACCCATGGCGCCTATTCTCGACGCTGAGGCCGACCGCCGTCAGGACTGGTTGGGGACCCGTTTCAAGCCAGAATTATCGAATCATTCTTGCCGGGAGCCTGGCACAGCCTCTCGAGCAGTCGTGGGCGTCCCCGCCAGGCTGCGTCGCGGCTCAGCCTCGGATGCCGGTCGGCGGCTCACGGACGTAGGGCTGGCACCCGCGAGCAGATAGTCACCCGCGGAGGTGTTGACGGACATTTAGAGTGCCTGGGTGCATCCGTTGATCAGCGTCGAGCAGGCCCGGGCGGCGGTCACTGCTGTGGTCGGAGGCGCACCGTGAGGATCGGTAGCCAGCGGGATTGTCAGCGGCCGGATTACAGGGTGGCCTTGTGCTCCTCGACCGTGCGCTGCCAATCCGAGCCGCGGTAAAGGACCACGCCGAGGACACCCATCACTAGTGCGAACGTTAGGTGCAGGAAGTTGTCCGGCGCGTTCACGGGGATGAAGTTCGCGCTGTCGGGAGCCGTCAAGATCCCGTTCCCAGCTGTCTCGACTCCGAGCATGAAGAGCAACAGATAGAACGCCGCTCCGTACAAGAGGAAGTTGCGCGCCCCTAATGCTCCACGGGCGAGCACTATCCCTGCGACACCGGTGGCGATGTGGATCAGGTTGAGCAGCACTGAAACCTGAAGGACTCCAACAAATAGTGCGCTTGAATCGGTCGTCGCCCATCGCAACTCATTGAGGTTGTGAGTGACACCTGGTACGAACCCGAGTGCGCCGATCAGAAGTAGGATCACCCCCATCACAACGGCGCCTTTTTGGATGGGTGCCCACACGCGGATAGAGCTCGGCATCGTGTCTCCTCATGTGCCTACGAACGTCTTGAAGGGCAATTCTGCTCACATTCCCAGGGCGGATCTAGAAGGCGCCAAGATGCCTTGCCGTCCGCGTCCGCGGCGCGGCGAGTGCCTCCTCGGGGCCGTCGCTACCGATTCACACGGCTACTGAGCCGGTACGACGAAGCCAGGATCGCGGCGCCCTGGTCGCCGATCGCGCCGCCCTGGTCGCCGGGGTGCGTGTCCGTGCCGCGGAGCGTCGCCGGGCCACCTCGGCGACCGCCCGGTCGCTGCCGGCGGCTTGATTCCGAGGCGCGTGCGCAACCCGGTTCCGGAGCCGTTCGGTCACCGGGCCCGCGGCCGGATCGCGTCGCTGGTCTGGGCGAACGACCGGCGCGGGCACAACATCTCGCCACAGACCAGGCGGCGTTTCCGCCACCACAGCTCGGCGCGGGCTGTTCGATTGACTGTGCAGATCACGCTCGGTGAGGGGGCAGCAGACTGGTGATGTCGGGCCAGACGTAGATGCTTTCGGGCAGGAGATCGCCGTCCTCATCAAAAAGCCGATCGCCGGCGAGTTGACCACCGAGCGCCTCATAGAAGCCACGCGCGCCCTGGTTGGCCGCGAGCACGCCGATCTGGACTGAGGTGGCGCCGCGATCGGCCAGGCATCCCGACAGCTGCTGGAGCAGCAACCTTCCGACGCCGAGCCCGTACCGGTTGGGGTCGACATAGAGGGCGTGGACCTCACCGAATACCCCTGACGGATCAGCCCTGTTCACCGAGCCGCAGGCCACCGCGATCATGGTGCCACGATCGTCCTCGGCCACCAGGTAGCAGTCACGCACACCGTCAGGCAACCGGTCACGCTCCAGCAAGGCCCGCTGCCAGGCGCGCGCCGAATCCTTCGGCGTCCACTGATCGCGTCGCCGCTCCCAAGCCCTGGCCGGCATCTGGCCCCGGTGACCAGCGAGCCAGGAGGTGACCATCACCCGACCCATCTCGTCGGCATCTGCCACACGAGCGTCACGAACGCTGACCACGACTAACCGTCTCACCCCCTCCGGCGGTCACCACCGAGGTTCCCGACACGGACCTTCCCGGTCGGATGCTCCAGGGGCATCAGCACTGGCGAATCCCCGGACAGTGTCGATCGTCCCGCAACCCTGGGCGCGCGAACATCGCGCTACCTTTCGTAGCATTCGCGTCATGCGGATGGTGCGGAATGTGATCGTGTTCGACGCGGCCGACTTGCATGCTGAGAGCGCCTTCTGGGCTGGGATTCTCGGCGGCCGCGTCTTCGAGGACGAGGCCTGGCATACCGTCATCGACGCCGCTGGGGAGTGGCGGGTCGGTGTGCAGCTGGCACCCAACCATGCTCCCCCGGACTGGCCGCACGGGACGCCTCAACAAGTGCATCTTGACCTCCATGTCGAGGATCCCCGAGCTGCACACGAGGAGGCCATCGCGCTCGGCGCTCGTCTGCTCCAGCCGGCTCCTGACTTGGATGACGAGGAGGGTCACCAGGTTTACGCCGACCCTGCCGGGCACCCGTTCTGTATCGGCTGGGGGCAGCCCTCTCGAGAGGCGCTCGCTGCGTTCGTTGCCGACCAGCTGGGACCGCAAGATCTCGATTGAGTCATGGAGGGCCGTCGCTTCGGCACGCGGCACGCGGCACTACACCACTGCCTCTGATGATTTCGGGCTTGGAGGGTACCTCGTGCGTTCGGAGTTCGTCGAGGCGCGGCTGTGTCAGTGGTGCCGACTCGTCGACGTCTCTCGTTCTACCGATCGCGGCGGGTGTCGTCCGGCGAAGGCAGGGGCGCACCCGGAGCCTCGAGGGTTGTCAGCTCTGATTCGAGGCCGACGGTTGCAGCGCTCGACGTGCTGCGGTCCTTGAACAGCAGCAAGAACACGACGAGGACAACGGCCGCGATCGCCGCCGGGATGAGCCAGATCTGGCGCCACTGGTGAGCATCGGCCGTGGCGAAGTAGTCGACGATGGGGCCCGAGACGAGCGAACCGACCAGGATGCCGACCCCATAGGTGGCCAACGTGATCAGCCCTTGTGCGGAGCTCCGGAAGCGGTCCCCCGCAAACCGGTTGGTGTAGATCTGACCCGCGACGAAGAAGAAGTCGTAGCAGACCCCGTGCAGCAGCAGGCCGACCAACAGCAGCCAGTACAGACCACCGGCGTCGCCGAAGGCGAAGCAGACGTACCGCAACGCCCATGCCGCCATGCCGACCGCCAACGTTTTTTTCACCCCCAGACGCTTCAGCAGGAACGGCAGCGCCAGCAGGAACAGGACCTCCGAGACCTGCCCGAGGGACTGAACGGCCGCGGCCGCCCCGACGCCAGCCTCGTTGAGGAACAGGTTGGTGAAGTTGTAGTAGAAGGCGAGCGGCACGCAGATCGCAATCGAGGACAGGAAGAACACCAGGTACGAGCGGGACTTGAGCAAACCGAGGGCCTCGAGACCCAGCATGTCCCGGACGCTGGACTTCTCCCCGCGGCGCGTGGGCGGGGTGGCGGGAAGGGTAAAGCTGTACAACCCCAGAGTGAGCGACGCGATCGCGGCCATCTTGAAGGTCAGGGTCAACTGCCCACCCTGCTCCCAGCCCAGCCACCCGATGATCAAGCCCGCGACGATCCAGCCGATGGTGCCCAGCACCCGCACCCCGGGGAACTGCCGTTCGGGGTCACGCATCTGCCGGAAGGAGACGGAGTTCACCAAGGCCAGGGTCGGCATGTAGAAGACCATGTACGCCAGGATCAGTGGGAAGAAGGACCCGAAATTGGACGTCTCCGAGGCCAGCCACAGCAAGACAGCCCCGGCCAGGTGCAGGACGGCCAAGATCTTCTGCGCCGAGAAGAACTGATCGGCGATCAGGCCGATGATCAGCGGCGCAACGATCGCTCCCAGGGATTGCGTCAGGTAGGCAAGGCTGATCTGGCTCCCCGAGGCCGACAGGCCCAGGCCAAGAAACGTCCCCAGCGTGACGAACCACGCCCCCCACACGAAGAATTGTAGGAACATCATCAGCGACAGCCGGAGCCGCATCACCGGACTTAACGCTGGGCTGAGGTCATTGGTGGCCGAGGTCACATCTCCTCCTTACGACTGGAGCAGCTGGTCGCCCGACAGAGCAGCTGTGAGGCGTCGCGGACGGCTGCGCTTCATCGCACCGTAACAGCCACGAACGGAGCGCGGCGACCCACACCTGCAGCAGGGATTGACGGCTTGTCAGATCGGCCGATGACGTGGTGGTTTGCCGCACGGTCCGCCGCTGGATCGAAGGCGAGCACGCACTCGTAGGTGTCTGACCCCGGGCTGCCGATGTCGGGCAGTGGGACGACCTGCTGAGCCATGCACTGACAGGTCCTGTTTCCCGCCCGAGGAAGGCTCTAGCGTCGTGGTCGTGGATCACCGCAAAGACGTCCGGGACTTCCTGGTCAGCCGCCGGGCGCGGGTCAGCCCTGAGCAGGCCGGTCTGCCCAGCTACGGCGGACATCGCCGAGTGCCGGGCCTGCGGCGCGAGGAGGTCGCGATGCTCGCCGGCCTGAGCGTTGACTACTACGGGCGGCTCGAGCGGGGAAACCTGGCTGGGGCGTCCGACCCGGTGCTGGAAGCGGTGGCCCGTGCCCTGCTGCTCGACGACGCAGAACGGCAGCACCTGCTCGACCTGGCCCGGCGCGCCGATCCGGCCGGCCCACGCCGGCCCGCCCGGAAGAAGGCTCCCTCCACCCCTCGGGAGGCCGTGTTTTCGATCTTGGCCGGGCTGACGATCCCCGCTTACCTGCGCACTCCGCGGATGGAGATCGTCGCCGCGAACGAGCTGTGCCGAGCGCTCTACGGCGGCGCGCTCGACGATGAGCGGCTGCCGATGAATCTGGCCCGGTACCTGTTCTTGGATCCGCACTCGCGCGGCTTCTTCTTGGAGTGGGACCACGTCGCTGACGACCTGGTGGGTTCGTTGCGTATCCAGGTCGGCCGCGATCCGCGCGACAAAGGGCTCAGTGATCTGGTCGGGGAGCTGTCGACACGCAGTGACGAGTTCGTGGCCCGGTGGGCCCGGCAGAACGTCCGACTTCACCGCACCTCGCGCAAAAGGCTGCACAACGGGGTGATCGGCGCCATCGAGCTGACCGGGAATGCGCTGGAGCTGCCTGGCGACGACCTGATGCTGATCGCCTACACCGCCGATGTCGGCTCCCCAGCCGAGGACCAGCTGCGACTCCTCGCGTCATGGGCCGCCACCCGAAAGGTGGCAGCGCACGACTCCGATCCTGCGTCATCCTCCGCGCACCACGACTGACCACCCGAGCCTGATCTGTCTGTTTTGTTCACCCGACCTCGGCCAACACCGAGAGAAACGAGCCGCATCATGCCTGACGTTTCCACGCTGACCTTGAACAACGGCGTCACCCTGCCCGCCCTCGGGCTGGGCGTGTTCCAGACCCCGCCGGATGAGACCCGGGCTGCGGTGACGGCCGCGCTGGAGGCTGGCTACCGCCACATCGACACCGCCGCCGCGTACGGCAACGAACGCCAGGTCGGCGAAGCGGTCGCCGCTTCCGGTGTGGACCGCTCCGAGGTGTTCGTCGAGACCAAGATCTGGATCAGTGACTACGGCTACGAGGCGACCCTGCACGGCTTCGAGAAGAGCGCCCGCAAGCTCGGCGTCGACCAGATCGATCTGCTGATCCTGCACCAGGCGCTGCCGTCGCAGTTCGAGTCGACCCTGGGGGCCTACCGGGCGTTGGAGGCGCTGCTCGCCGACGGGAAGGTCCGGGCGATCGGGGTCAGCAACTTCATGGTCGACCACCTCACGACCCTGCTGGAGAAGGCATCAGTGGTGCCGGCGGTGAATCAGATCGAGGTGCATCCGTACTTTCAGCAACGTGAGGTGCAGGCCCTGGGTGCCGAACACGGCATCCTGACCCAGGCCTGGTCGCCCATCGGTGGGATCACGTTCTACCGCGACGGCCAGCACTCCAGCACCCTGCAGGACCCGGTCATCGGAGAGATCGCGAAGGCGCATGGCAAGTCGCCGGCGCAGGTGATGCTGCGCTGGGGTGTGCAGGAGGGCCGTTCGGTGATCCCGAAATCGACCAAGCCAGCCCGGATCGTGGAAAACCTTGATGTGTTTGATTTCGACCTGACCGCCGACGAGCTCGCCGCCATCGATGCCCTTGACACCGGTCAGCGCGGCGGACCTGAGCCGGAGGTGATCACCCTGGAAAGCTTCGGCCGACCCATCCCCGAGGACTGAGGCGATCATCGCTGCTCCACGTGACGAGGCGAGCCGACTCACACCTAGCCGCCGGACGTTGCTGCGATCAGCACTGCTGCTGGGGATCGGCAGCGTGAGTCAGGCCCTGGCGGGCTGCACCACTGCGGGCGGCCCGCCACCCGCCAGCACGCCTCCTCGAACCTCGTCAGGCTCGACTCCGAGTGGCGGTCGCACCCCGGTGCCCGGCCGCATCTTGCTGGCCTACTTCTCCCGCCCTGGGGAGAACTACTACTACGGCGGGCGGCGTGACCTGGAGGTTGGCAACACAGAGGTGCTGGCCGAGACGATCGCCGAGCTGGTCGACTGCGACGTGTTCCGGATCGAGGCGGCTGACCCCTATCCGGATGGCTACGACGCGACCGTCGCCCGCAACGTCACCGAGCAGGACGCCGACGCTCGACCGGTGATCGCGGATCCGCTGGCCGCGATCGACGGTTACGAGCAGGTGCTGCTGGGCAGCCCGATCTGGAACGTGCGACCGCCGTTGATCATGAACACGTTCGCCGATAGCTATGACTTCACCGATAAGACCGTCCATCCGTTCGTCACCTTCGCCGTCAGCGGACTCGGCGGTACCGTGAGCGTTTACCGCGAGGCCTGTGCCGGGGCGCGGATCAGTCCCGGCCTGGCCATCCGGGGCGAAGAGGTCAGGCAGCACCGCGATGACGTCGAGGTCTGGCTCCGGCACAACGGGCTGCTCAGAACCTGACGGCCACTCATCGGGATGAATTCACGCACGCACAACTCAAGACCGGCGCCGTGCTCGCCGCGAAAGGAAGAATCATGGAAAAGCGACATCTCGGCGCCCTGGAGGTCTCGGCGATCGGTCTGGGCTGTATGGGCCTGAGCGCCAACTACGGCGACCCGGTCGACACCGAGCACGGCAACAGCCTGATCCGCGGCGCCCACGACCAAGGGATCACGTTCTTCGACACCGCCGAGGCGTACGGGCCGTTCAGCAACGAAACCCTCGTGGGAGAGGCGATCGAACCGATCCGCGACCAGATCGTGATCGCCACCAAGTTCGGCTTCGGCTACGACGGCGCCACCCGCACCGGTCTGAACAGCCGACCCGAGAACATCATCCGAGCCGTCGAGGGATCCCTGCAACGGCTACGGACCGACCGCATTGATCTGCTCTACCAGCATCGGGTCGACCCCGACGTGCCGATCGAGGACGTCGCCGGCACCGTCAAGGACCTCATCGACGCCGGCAAGGTCGCCCACTTCGGGTTGTCGGAGGCTAGCGCCGACACGATCCGCCGGGCCCACGCCGTGCAACCCGTCGCCGCGGTGCAGAGCGAGTACTCGATCTGGGCCCGTGACCCCGAGGCCGCGGTGCTCCCGACCTGTGCAGAACTCGGTATCGGGTTCGTGCCCTGGAGCCCACTCGGGCAAGGGTTCCTCACCGGCACCGTCGCCCGCTCCGAGTCGTTCGCGGCCAACGACATCCGCAGCCGCTTTCCCCGCTTCACTCCCGAGGCGCTGGAGGCGAACCAGCCGATCGTCGACCTGGTCGTCGAGATCGCTGCACGTCGGCAGGTCACCCCGGGGCAGGTGGCGCTGGCATGGCTGCTGGCGAAGTCGCCGAGCATCGTCCCCATCCCGGGCAGCCGCCGCCCCGAACGGGTCACCGAGAACCTGCGGGCCGTCGACCTTACCCTCACCGGCGACGAGGTCGCCGAGATCGATGATCGCTCGGCTCAGCTGGTGGTGGCCGGAGCCCGAGGCAGCGGCCACGAGACCTACCGCTGAGCTTCGCCGAGCACCCGAGACGCTGACCGATACATCGCTCAACCGCAGAGATCGAGGAAGGCACATGACTGACCAGGAGAAACAGACCACCGCTCAGCGGGCCATCGGGGACTTCGCCCCGAAGCTCGTGGAGTTGACCGACGAGGTGCTGTTCGGGGATGTGTGGGAACGCGCCGAATTGTCCAAGCGGGACCGGAGCCTGGTGACGGTGGCCGCGTTGGTGGCCGGGGGCAACACCGAGCAACTCCGCAACCATCTGCTCCGGGCCAAGGTGAACGGGCTGACCGAGACCGAGCTGAAGGAAGCGATCATCCACCTCGCTTTCTACGCCGGCTGGCCGCGAGCCATGTCGGCCATCCAGGTCGCCAAGGCAGCATTCGCCGACTGATCACACCGACCGTTCTGTTGCACCCTAGGAGAACTCATGTCTGACCCGGACTCCGCACCGGTGGCGGTGATCACCGGCGCCTCGTCCGGGATCGGCGCCGCCACCGCTCGAGCCCTCGCCGGCCACGGCTACCGGGTGGCGCTGCTGGCCCGCCGCGCCGACCGGCTTCAACAGCTCGCCGATGAGCTCGGCGACGGCGCTGTCGCGATCGCCGCTGACGTGACCGACCACATCACCGACTTGTCGGTGAAGCGGAACACCGAGCAGTTCTACGCGCAACTGGCCATCACCGCCGAGGACGTCGCCGATGTCATCGCGTTCGCCGTCACCCGACCTCGACGGATGACGCTGAACGAGATCCTGCTGCGTCCCACCGGGCAGCCCGGCTGACTCCGACAGGTCGATCCAGTCGGTCTGCTGACGGCGCAGGTTGTCCTCGACTGCCTGGACGGCACAACCGTCCCAATCTCCACGAACTGGGTGGATCGAGGCTCGAGGATCACGCCTGGAATGCTGGTCTGGTGCCCGTCGATGCCGCCGCTGTCCTGCCTCACCTCAAGCTGCTGCGTCCCGGGCCCGACACGAAGTTGATCATCGAGCCGTCCGACAGGGTCAGCGTCCCGATAACGTTGACCGCACCCGCGGGTGCAGATTTGGGTTTGCGCATCGAGGTTGAGCTCAACGACGCCATCGGCTACTGGCACCCGACCCAGAGGTCCATGCGGTCGTTGCCCGCCGACTGGGCCGGTCAATCGGTCACCAGCCTGGTCAACTCCGCCCCGATCGGTGTGCTCTACGATGCCGCCGGTCAGGTCCAGTTCGGCTGGGCCGCGGATGAGCCCGTCGACGAGGTGACGATCCGATACGGAGTGTCGGAGGAGCACAAGACGTTTGCTGTCGAGCTCCACGCCGCTGCGGCCACTGACGACCGGCGACTCCAGCTGCTGCTGGACGCCACTGGCGCTTCGGTGGCCGGCGTTGTCCGGCGGTTGGCGGGCTGGATGTCGGCCCGGATCGACGAGCCGGCTCTCCCGGTCCCGGCGTTGGCGATCAGGCCCGTCTACTCGACCTGGTACACCTTCACCCAGGACGTCAACGCCGAGGTGATCGAGTCCGAGGCGGCGTTGGCGGTTCCGATGGGGTGCGGCACGGTCTTCATCGACGACGGCTGGCAGCGGCTGGCCGTCGGGCGCGGCTATCAGGGCTGTGGGGACTGGGTGCCGGACACCGACAAGTTCCCCGATCTGCTGGCCCACGTTCGGCGCGTTCGAGCGCTCGGGGCCGGTGTCGTGCTCTGGGTGGCCCCGTTGCTGCTGGGCACCAACAGCCACGCGTACGCCGGCCTGGCCGAGTACGCCACCCTGCGGCGGATGCCGGACGACTGCTTCATCCTCGACCCGCGCCATCGCGCCGTCCGGCAGCATCTTGCTGACGTCTGTCTACGGTTGGTCACCGACTACGAAGTCGACGGGCTCAAGATCGACTTCCTGGATGCCGCGATGCGGTATCAGGGCACGTCACCGGTCGGTGACATTCGCGACGTCGGGGAGGCGATGGCTGCGCTTCTGAGGTTGCTTCGTTCTCGGTTGGACGAGGCCGGGCACGGCGACGTGGTGTTCGAGTTCCGCCAGCCGTACGTGAGCCCGGCTATCGCCCGCTTCGGGCAGATCCTCCGGGCCGGCGACTGCCCGGCCGATGCGGTGGTCAATCTGCGGTCCACCGTCGACTGCCGGCTGCTGTCGGTAGGGCAGGTCATTCACGCCGACCCCATGATGTGGGGCCCGACCGGTGGTCCTGAGGCGGTGGCGCAGCAGATCTACGCTGGTTTGTTCTCCGTACCCCAGATTTCCATGCGCCTGGCCGAGTTGCCGGCCGAGCAGACCGCAGCGCTCGCTGGTCTGCTCGGTTGGTGGCGTGAGCTGGCTCCGGTGTTGCTGGAGGGCAGCATCGAGGTGACGGGCACCGAGCGTGGATACACCACGGTCTGTGCCGTGCATGCCAGCCTCGGCCGCGCGGTGATCGGGGTCTACGCCCCGGTTGTGGTCGACCTCGACGCAGACCTCCCCGGCGAGGTCACACTGGTGAATGCCACCGCCGCCGCGTCGGTCGTGGTCCGTGCCCACAGTCGTTCGATCACTGGAGGAGTGGTCCGCTCGCCGAGCGCGGCCGATGTCGGAGGTATCAGGCCGTCAGCGGCCGGTCTCGTCGAGTTGCCCATCGCGCCGTTCGGCAGTGCGGTACTCACCCTCGATTGAGCCCGTCGCTGGATCGAGCCGCTGACCCGCGTGTCGTGAGCCGATCGATCGACCTGGTCACTCCGGACCGTACCGAACCAGTCTTGGGTAGGGTGCAGCGGGATGACCAGTGAGCATCAGCCTGCCGTCGAATCACCTCAGTACCGCCTGGCCACCTACGGGACGCTTGCCCCCGGTCGTCCGAACCATCATCAGCTCGACGGGCTCAAGGGTCACTGGTCGCGGGGCCACGTCCGCGGCAGCCTCCTGGACGCCGGCTGGGGCGCGACCCTCGGCTATCCAGCCATGATCGTCGACCCGGACGGTGCGCCGATCGCGGTCGACCTCTTCGAGTCCCTCGACCTGCCGGCGCACTGGGCACGGCTGGACCGGTTCGAAGGTACCGGCTACCAGCGGATCGTCACGACCGTTCGCACACCGACGGGCCAGGTCGATGCGTTCATCTACGCACTGTTGGCGGGCACCTCCTCCTGACTCACCGCAGTCGTCGGTCGAAGTCTCCGACGTCGGCGGCAATCTCTATCGTGGCGCCATGGCACCACCCCAGGCCGAATCGGTCCATCCTGCCGACAGTCACCGAGTGATCCGCGTTCGCGGGGCTCGGGAGAACAACCTGCGCAACGTCGACGTCGATGTTCCCAAGCGGCGACTCACCGTCTTCACGGGGGTCTCGGGTTCCGGTAAGAGCTCGCTCGTGTTCGGCACCATCGCGGCGGAATCCCAACGGATGATCAACGAGACCTACAGCGCATTCGTGCAGGGTTTCATGCCGACTCTGGCGCGCCCCGACGTCGATCTGCTCGACGGCCTGAGCGCCGCGATCATCGTCGATCAGGAGCGGATGGGCGCCAACGCACGATCCACCGTCGGCACCGCGACCGACGCACACGCCTTGTTGCGGATCGTGTTCAGCCGCTTGGGCCAACCGTCGGCCGGCCCGTCGTTCCACTACAGCTTCAATCTGCCGGCGGGCGCCTGCCCTCAGTGTGAGGGCCGGGGGACCGTGACCGACATCGATCTCGAGGAGCTCGTCGACGATGACAAGTCGCTGTCGGAGGGCGCGATCACCATCCCCGGCTACACAGCGGACGGTTGGCAGGTCCGCATCTTCAGCGAGTCGGGGTTCTTCGATGCCGACAAGCCGATCCGCGATTTCACCCCCGCGGAGCGGCAACAGTTCCTGTACGGCGAAGCGACCAAAGTCAAGATCGCCACCATCAACATGTCGTACGAGGGGCTCGTCCCGCGGGTCAGAAAGTCCTTCCTGCAGAAGGACCCGGACAGTCTGCAGCCGCACATTCGCGCGTTCGTCGAGCGTGCCGTGACCTTCACCGCTTGCCCGGAGTGTGGCGGGTCTCGGCTGAACCAGGCCGCCCTGGCCTCCCGCATCGGCGAGATCAACATCGCGGATGCGGCCGCCATGCAGATCAACGACCTGGCCGAGTGGGTGCGCACCCTCGGCCAGCCCGAGGTGGCTCCGCTGATCGCGACGCTGCAGCAGACCCTCGATTCCTTCGTGGAGATCGGGCTCGGCTACCTGAGCCTGGACCGCCCCTCGGGCACGTTGTCCGGCGGGGAGGCGCAGCGGACCAAGATGATCAGGCATCTCGGCTCGAGCCTCACCGACGTCAGCTACGTGTTCGACGAACCGACCATCGGACTGCACCCGCACGATATCCAGCGGATGAACGAGTTGCTCCTCCGCCTGCGCGACAAGGGAAACACCGTGCTCGTGGTCGAGCACAAACCGGAGACCATCGCCATCGCTGATCACGTCATCGACCTCGGGCCCCGAGCCGGAAACGATGGCGGGCGCGTGCAGTACGCCGGCTCGGTCGACGGGCTCCGGCACAGCGCGACCTTGACCGGGCAGCACCTGGACGACCGGGCCGCGCTCAAGCCGCAGGTGCGGACGCCCACCGGACGGCTGGAGATCCGGAACGCCCAGGCCCACAACCTCCGCAAGGTAGACGTCGACATCCCGCTCGGCGTCCTCACGGTCGTGACCGGGGTCGCGGGCTCCGGCAAGAGCTCGCTGATTCATTCCTCGATGCCCAAGCGGGCGGGGGTCATCGAGGTCGATCAGTCCGCCATTCGCGGATCGCGTCGCAGCAACCCTGCGACGTACACCGGGCTCCTCGACTCCATCCGTGCGGCCTTCGCCAAGGCCAACCAGGTCAAACCGGCCCTTTTCAGCGCCAACTCCGAAGGAGCCTGCCCCAACTGCAACGGGTTGGGGGTGATCTACACCGACTTGGCCATGATGGCGGGCGTCGCGACCGTGTGCGAGGAGTGCGGCGGGCGGCGGTTCCAGGAATCCGTACTGCGCTACCAACTCAACGGCAAGAACATCGCCGACGTGTTCGCCATGTCCGTCGAGGAGGCGCACGATTTCTTCGGCCGTGGTCCGGCGCACGTGATCCTCACCCGGATGCGCGACGTTGGTCTCGGATACCTGCGACTCGGCCAACCGCTCAACACCTTGTCCGGAGGTGAACGGCAGCGGTTGAAACTCGCCATCCAGATGGCGGCGGAGGGCGGGACGTACGTGCTCGACGAGCCGACCACGGGTCTGCATCTCGCCGACGTGCAGCAACTGCTCGCGCTGCTGGACCGGCTGGTCGACGCGGGCAAGACGGTGATCGTGATCGAACACCATCAGGCCGTCATGGCGCACGCCGACTGGATCATCGATCTGGGTCCCGGGGCCGGCCACGACGGTGGCCGGATCGTCTTCGAGGGCACGCCCACCGATCTCGTGACCGAACGGTCCACGCTGACCGGGCAGCACCTCGCCGTCTACGTCGGGCGCGAAGCCGAGGCGAGACCCTCCCGTGGTCCCAACCGACCACCCCCGCGCTGAGCCAGCGCTCCGATACCGACGGCATGCTGGAAGCCTCGTCCGGGCCGTGGCGCCGGAGCGTCGTGGAGCCGCTCAGGCAGCGAGCGCCACGGGGCCATCCGGGGAGTGCGACGGCACCCGGCGGCAGGACATGTCCCCGAGGATCTCCATCCGACGGCTCACGGCATAGACCAGATCTTCCAGCCTGAGGTCAAGCGCCCCGACGACTGCGGCCAGGATCTCCGAGGATGGCTCCTTCCGCCCGCGCTCCACCTCCGACAGGTACTGCACGGAGACGCCCGCTCGCGCCGCCACCTGGGCCAGCGTTTCTTTTCGGTAGTGGCGGCTGGCCCGGAGGGCGCCGCCCGCGAGTTCACGCCAGAGCGGATCAGCTGCCGGGCGCTGATCGCGCGCGCTCGGAGCGGACGGTCGGGGGAACTTCACGACGGCACCCATGTGTTCACGATAGGTGTCGGGAGCGGTGTCCGGCCTCGCATTCTGCTGTCAGCGGAGGTCGGGTTCGATCTTTCGGCTGCCCACCACCTGGTCGGCCAGGCCGTACGTGATCGCGTCCGCCGCGGTGAGGATGAGGTCTCGATCGGTGTCGGCGTGCACTTGCTCGACGGGGCGCCCGGTGTGCCGGCTCAGCACCTCCTCCATCTGGGTACGGACCCGGACGATCTCCTTGGCCTGCAACACCAGGTCCGGCAGTGTTCCCTGGCCGGACGTCGACGGCTGGTGCAGGAGGACTCGGCCGTGCGGCAGGATCGCTCGCCGTCCGGGTGCGCCGGCGGCCAGCAAGACGGCCGCGGCGGAGGCCGCCTGACCGACGCAGGTGGTGGCCACGGGGGCTGCGATGAACTGCATGCAGTCGTAGATCGCCAGCATCGCGGTCATCGAACCGCCCGGAGAGTTGAGGTACAGGTCGATCTCGCGGTCACTGTTCTCCGACTCCAGGTGCAGCAGCTGCGCGACCACCACGTTGGCCACGCCGTCGTCGATCTCCGTGCCCAGATACACGATCCGGTCGCTGAGCAGCCGGCTGTAGATGTCCACGGCCCGCTCCCCGGTTGGTCGCTTCTCGACGACGTGGGGAATCGTGTAGGTACTCATAGCGTCCGTCCGCCCAGGCCGACCAAGCCGCGGCCGGCGGGGGCCACGTCGTCCACCGACGCGATGACGGAGTCGATCAACCCGTAGTCCCGCGCTTCGCCGGCGGTGAACCATCGGTCGCGCAGCGAGTCGGCTTCGATCCGGGCCACCGGCTGGCCGGTGTGCTCGGCGATCAAGCCCAGGACCGTGTCCCGGACGTGCTCCAGATTCTGCGCCTGGATCTGTACGTCCACCGCCGTGCCGCTGATGCCCGCGGACCCCTGGTGCATCAGCACCCGGGCGTGGGGCAGGGCGTACCGCTTGCCCGGGGTACCGGCCGAGAGGAGGAACTGCCCCATGCTCGCCGCCAGGCCCATCGCCAACGTGCTGACGTCGTTCGGGATGAGCCGCATCGTGTCCATGATCGCGAGACCGGCGCTGACCGAGCCTCCGGGGGAGTTGATGTACAGGCTGATGTCGCGGCGTGAATCCTCGGCCGACAGCAGCAGCAGCTGGGCGCAGATCCGGTTGGCGACGGGGTCGTCGACCTCCTGGCCCAGTACCACGATGCGTTGGTAGAGCAGCCGGGAGACCAGCTGGTCATCGAAGCCGCCGACCGGCTGGGTGTGTTCGCGGGCGTTGATCATGAGTGTCCTTCGGTAAGTGGGATTTCTGGTGACCTTCCCGGGTGGGATTTTCTGAGGTCCAAGCTGCCCGCGAGGTGCTCACCGAACCAGGCCGCATAGCCCGGAGCAGATCTGCGCACGGCGGATCCGCTGCCGGGTTGGCGGTGTCGACGACACCGTTCAGGGCGCCTGCGGCACGGGTGGCGGCTGCGCGTAGGTTCACGTCCAGTCTGTGGTGGACCGAAACGCGCACCATGGTCGGTAACTTGTCTCGACCCGAGACTCGAGGCTCGACGAGGAGGAGTCCATGAGCGAAACGCCTGGGGAGAACACTTCCGAACGACTCGACCGTTCCGGCTACGACCTCGTCTTCACCGACGACTTCAGCGGTCCGAGCCTCGACCTTGATCGATGGATTCCGCACTATCTGCCGGAGTGGACGACCGCGGACCGCTCGGCGGCCCGGTACGCCCTGACCTCCGACGGGCTCCGGCTGCTGATCGCCGCCGACCAACCAGCCTGGCGGGTCGAGGACGGGCAGCTGCGGGTGTCGAACCTGCAGACCGGCACCTTCTCCGGCCCACTGGGTAGCCCGGTCGGTCAGATGCGGCACCGGCCTGACCTCTTGGTCCGCACCCCGCAGCCGGCCCGTCGCCTGTGGACGCCGTCGGCGGGGCTGGTGGAGGCGACGGTTCGCGCCACCGCTGACCCGACCCTCATGCTGGCGGTCTGGCTCGTCGGGCACCGGGAGAGCGGCGCGGAGGACGTCGGTGAGATCCTGCTGTTCGAGCTGTACGGCGACCTGATCGGCGCCGAGCGGTCCACCGTACGGCTGGGCGTGAAGGCGCACACCGACCCGCGGTTGCAAGACGACATCACGGATTTGATCTTGGAGATGGACGCCACCCAGGAGCACAGCTACGCCGCGGAGTGGAGCGCCCACCGGACTCGCTTCTACGTCGACGACCAACTCGTCTTCAGCGTTGATCAAGGCATCGACTACCCGCTTCAGCTGATGGTCGATCTCTTCGAGTTTCCCGGCGACGGGCCCCGCGACCCCGCCCGGTACCCCAAGTTCGCGGACGTTCGCCGAGTGCGCGGCTACGAGCGAGTGAGCTGACGTGGTGACTCGCGATCCCGTCGTCACTCCCGTCATCCTCGATACCGACCTGGCCATGGGGGCACCCGGTAGCGATATCGACGACGGGTTCGCGCTAGCCCTGGCCGTGGCCGACCCGGCACTCGACCTCCGGTTGGTCACAACGGTGAACGGCAACACCGACATCGACTCGGCGACGACCTTGACCGCCGACCTGTTGGACCGACTCGGCGCGATTGAGGTTCCGCTGCATCGCGGGGCGACCCGACCGTTGTTGCGGCCGGCCGAGCGGCACGGTCGGGTTCCCGAAGGCACCGCGGCCCGCGAGCCTCGTCCAGGACATGCCGTGACGGCCATGATCGAGTTGGTGCGCGCCCATCCGGGTGAGTTGACCCTGGTGGCCATCGGGCCACTGACCAACGTTGCCCTGGCCATGCTGCTGGCCGAGGACTTCGCCGGCCGGCTGCGGTCGCTGGTGATCATGGGTGGGGTGTTCACCGAGGTGACCGGACATGCGGAGATGCCGGGGGAGTTCAACGTATGGAGCGATCCGGCGGCCGCGCGCGTGGTGCTGCAGAGTGGGGTGGTGACTACTTGGGTGGGATTGGACGTGACACGTCGGGTCAGACTGGATCGCGCGGCCGCCGGCCACATGGCGGCCGACGAGCACCCCTTCACCTCCTACGCCGGTCAGTACTCCGTCGCCTGGATCGACCACCTGGCTCGGACCGAGGGTGCCGAAACCGATTCGTGCGCGCTGCACGATCCGCTGGCTGTCGCGGCGGTGAGCCGGCCGGATCTGCTCACTTTCGCTGACGCCCGCCTCGACGTGCAACTGGACGGGGTGGCCCGCGGAGTGATGGTGGCGGACTGGGTGCGGGCGCCCTCGCATCACGACCAGGATTTTGGGGAGGGCGCGCCCCGGACGGCCAACGCCCGGGTGGCCGTCGCCGTGGACGCGGACGGCTTCCGGCGGCACTTCACCGACACGCTACGCCGCCTATGAGGCCCGGATGACGCGCAAGGTCAAGGCGGCCGGGGACCGGCCGGTCCGTCTCGGCATCCTCGGCACCGGCCACCGGGGCATGGCGTACGGCCGAGAAAGCGTCCGCTCAGGCGAGGCGGTGATCACCGCCCTGGCCGAGCCCCGGGAAGGGCGACGCCTGCTCGCCGCCGCCGAGTTCGGCGTGGCCGCAGACCGCGCGGTCGCCGACTGGCGCGAACTCGCTGCGAGGCCCGATCTCGACGTGGATGCGGTGGTCGTCTCGACCCCGGATCGGCAGCACACCGAGCCGGCCCTGGCCTTCTTGGCTCGCGGGCTGCCACTGCTGCTCGAGAAGCCGATGGCACCCACGCCGGAGGAGGCCCGCAGCATCGCCGACGCGGCCGAAGAGGCGTCGGTTATGGTCTGCGTGGCCCACGTCCTCCGCTACTCGGCTTACACCGAAGCAGTCAAGGCGGTGCTCGACTCGGGCGCGCTCGGTGACGTGGTGAGCGTCGAGCACCTCGAACCGGTGGGCTGGTGGCACCACGCCCACTCCTTCGTCCGGGGCAACTGGCGCCGGGAGGACGAGTCCAACCCGATGCTGATGGCCAAGTGCTGCCACGACGTCGACTGGCTCTCCTACATCGTCGACCGGCCGGCGCGACGGGTGTCCTCGTTCGGCAGCCTCACCCACTTCACCGCCGCCAACAAGCCGGCCGGGGCGGCGGCTCGCTGCCTGGATTGCGCGGTCGAGCGCCAATGCCCGTATTCCGCGCGGCGGATCTACCTCGAACGGGTGCCCGACCACAGTGCACGCATCTGGCCGCTGTCCATCCTCGCGGAGCGGGTCGACGAAGAGGCGATCACCGCTGCCCTGCGCGACGGCCCGTACGGTCGTTGCGTGTACGACTGCGACAACGACGTGGTCGATCATCAGGTGGTGAACATCGAGTACGAGGGTGGTGTCACGGCTTCGCTGACCATGACCGCTTTCACGCCGATGACCTTCCGCAAGACCCGGATTTTCGGCACCCACGGGATGCTCGAGGGTGACGGATACTCCTTCAGCATCTTCGACTTCCTCACCGGCGACACCACCGCGACCCAGGTCATCGATCCGGCAGACGCGGAAGCCGGCGAGGGCCACCTGGGCGCTGACGCCGCCCTGACCCGGAGCTTCCTGGCCGCTGTTCGTGATCAGGATCCGAGTCGCATCCTCACCTCGCCGCGGGAGAGTCTGCACACGCACGAGATCGTCTGGGCGGCCGAGCGGTCCCGGCGATTGGGCACGCTGGAGAGGTTGACCGACCGGGACTGAGGGCGGGGTCGGGTCGGGGTCAGCATCACCACTGATGACCTCGAGGCGCCGGTCCATTGGCGACACCGGTCCCAACGAGCTCGATGGGCCGGCCGCCGGGCACGCCTGAGCCAGCACCCGAACACGGCTTCGCCCACGTGGGGTCCGTTCCCGCGCGCCAGACCGGCATCTGCTTGCGAAGGTTCGTATGCAAACGCCGGAAACGCGCGCCGGAAGCTCGAGCGGCGCCGCGAGTGGCTCCCAGAACGCGGACTGATCACAGCGGAGTCCGACCGTGGGAATCTGGTACGAGCGGCGCCGTGAGGGAAGACAACGACACGCGTTGCCGACCGGAAGCGTCGAAGTTGCTCGGATCCAGCCAGCGCTCGTGGACGGCTCGAATGGGCGGCCACTCCGCGTCCGTCACCGAGAACCAGTCGGTGTCGCGGTTGCGGCCCTTGGTGATCATGTGCTGCCGAAAGCGACCCTCGTACCGAAACCCGAACCGCCGGGCCGCCCGACGGGACGGCTCGTTGAGGCTGTCGCACTTCCACTCGAAGCGCCGGTAACCGAGGTCGTCGAGGGCGTGTCGCATGGCGAGGTGTACGGCCTCCGTGGCGGCGCGGGTCTGTTGCAGACGCCGGGAGAACAGGACGCCGGCAAGTTCCACCTGACCAGTGGCGGGCTCGATCCGGGTGTAGGAAGCGATCCCCTCCGCCCGCCCGGACCGCGGCACGAGGGCGAAGGTCACGAGTTCCGCCGCCGCGAGGTGCACTTCGACCAACGCGACCATCTGATCGACATCGTGCGGCGGCTCGGTGGGTCGGTAGGTCCACAGCGGCCGGTCGCCGGGCCCGCAGAGTGCTGCAAAGAGAGCCGCTGCGTGGCGGACCGACAAGGGCTCGAGCACGACCTCCGCGCCGGTGAGAGTGATCGGCTCGGGCGGCAGCAGCCTCGGCTTCCACTCGACCGGGTCACCGACCAGTTGGCCAAACTCGTTCACCTCGGGCACCGCACGAGCGTACGAGGCAAGCGGATCGGGCTGCTACGTCTACAGTGAGGGGGAGGCGAGGCGGGTGATGGGCACATGTCGGACGACGAGTGCATGCACGGAATGAATGCGGCGTGGTGCGCGAACTGCGCTGATCGGAGCCGAGCCGCCGCTCCACCGACGGGCGGGTCGACCAGCGACCGGGTCCGCTCGAAGCAGAATCTGGTGAACGATCTGTGTGACGTTCTCGGAGTGGCCCGCCACAATTTCGGGCCCGGCAGCACCCTTCCGCAGGGAATCTTCCGAGCAGCCGCTACCCGGGCGAAGGTCCGCCACGGCACGATGCCGAAGGTGGGTGCCGCCATCGCAGCGAAGGCGGGCCTCGTCTGGGGACCGGAGTGTACGAATTCTGGGACCCGTTCGGGCGAGAACCTGACCGTGACTCGGGCCGGACTCGACGTGATGGTCAAGGCACTGGGAATCCTCGCCGTACGCTGAACGGTCGGCAGCCAGGCCGCCGAGGCAGGTGTTCAGCGGTCGTCGGCTTCGGCGGATGCGCAGCAGGCGTCGCCGGTCGCCCGCGTGTTGGACACAGCCCTGAACCATCAGACGTCCGGGGCCCAGACCGAAACATCGGCACCGAAACATTCAGCATTGTGCCCGGTTCCGTCAGCGGACGAGAATGCGCAGAAAGGCGGCTGGCCGGTCGTTGTCCTCGTACCAAGTGGCCGTTGCGCCGGGTGGGAGTGTGACGGTGACCGCAGAGCAAAGCCATTTCGCCGATCGCTTCCCGACCTACCTGACCCGTTTCGTCGGCCGAGAACGCGAGATCGGAGCCGTCCAGCACCTCCTCGACCGGCATCGATCGGTCACCTTGTGCGGGGTCGGAGGCGCCGGGAAGACCCGCCTGGCCATCGAGTTGGCCAACATCGAGTTGGCCAACGCTGTTCGATCCGCTCCCCGTGACGGAACGCCTCGCTCCGTGTATTGGGTGCCGCTCGATGCGGCTATCGATCCCGATGAGGTCTGGGCGGCGGTGGCCGCCGCGGTGAGCGTGTTCGGCCCGGTGAGTCCGACCCGTACAGGACTGGTGCGGGCACTCCGAGACCGGCGGGCTCTTCTCGTTCTCGACGAGTGCGAGCAGGCAGCGTCGGCTTGCCGTGTTGTCCTGGCCGAGATCCTCCGCGATTGCCCGCAGGTCGACGTGCTGGCCGCGAGTCGCGTCCCGTTGCAAATCGCCGGCGAGGAGAATTTCGCATTGCCGCCCCTCGCTGCCGCCGTCGACCTCTTCCTCGACCGTACGCCGAGGGATGCAGCTCCCGATCCCGGGACCGACCGGAACGCCGGCGTGATCAGTGACATCTGCGTCTTGTTGCAGGGTCTGCCGCTGGCCATCGAGCTAGCGGCCAGCTGGATCCCGGTGCTGTCGCCGGGGGACCTGCTCACCCGACTTCGCCAGACCAGCGAGACTCTGCGCAACTACTCCCTCGTCGCCGTCGCCGATCGGCACCGCAGTATGAGCGTGATTCTCGACGCCTCCTGGCATTGGCTCGACCACGAAGAACAGGTCGCCCTGAGCGCCCTCGCGACCTTCGTCGGTGGCTTCACCCGAGAGGCTGCCGAAGTGGTGGCCGGCGCGACCCTGGGCTCGCTGGCCACCTTGACCGAGCGGGCGATGATCCGACGGCAGCCGGATCCGGGCGGTGGATCCCGCTATCTCATCCACGACCTGGTCCGCGTCCATGCCCTCCACTATCTGCACGACGAGGAAGCTGTTCGCTCGCGGCACTTCGCCTACATGCTCGCCCTCGTCGAGCAGGGCGCGAACTCGGAAACGACGGCGGCCGAGCATGGTTGGTCGCATCCGATGGGGTCGGAATTGGGCAACCTTGCCGCGGCGAGCCGCTGGGCGTTGAGCCGCCGCGACGCTGAAGGGGCCCTGCGCATGGCCGTGGCCCTGAACGCGTTCTGGTCCTATTCGACCCCGCCCGCGTCGGCCCGGCTGGAGCTGCTCGAACGAGCACTGGCCCTGCCCTGGGAGGCGACGAGCGAGGCCAGCGCCAGGGTCCGAGCCGAAGCGTTGCACCAGTCCGGGAACATGCAGTTCTGGTTTCGCAACCGCCACGAGCTCTCCCGGGATCGGTTCGAAGAGGCCGGCCGGCTCTTCGGCATAATCGGTGACCAGGCGAGGGCCGCCGGCTGCCTCCGAGATCACGGCTACATGCTGATGGTGCTCGGTGATCTCGAGGGGTGTCGCCGCGAGCAGCTGAAGAGTCTGGCTCTGTGCCAGGTCGGCGGGGATCGTCAGGGCGAGGCGTGGTCTGTCCTTGTGCTCGGCCAAGCGGCCCTCGTCGGGGATGAGCCGGCCAAGGCCCAGAGGTACTTCGGTGAGGCGCTCGATCGATTCGAGCGACTCGGGAGCTCATTCGGTGCCTTCCAGAGCCGGGTCAATCTGGCTGAAGCATGCCGCCGGCAGAGGCACTGGACCTCGGCGGTGGCGGCGACGCGGCAGGCTCTCGATGATCAGATCCAGCACGGATTCACGGCGGCGGTCACCGATCTGCTGGACGGGTTGGCCCTCACTGCCGCCGACCTGGACTACAACGAGGAGGCGGCAGAGCTGACCGGTTCGGCGGAATACTGGCGGGATGCACACGAAGAGGTCTCCGACTTCTGCTTCCGCGCCGCCGTCCGAACCGGTGCGGTCGCCATTCGCCGTCAGCTGGGTGAGGACGCCTGGTTCGGCGCCCGAGCTCGCGGCTATACGTTGCCCTTCGAACAGGTGATCCGTCGGGCCGGCAATCTTGTCGATCACCTCCGCACCGCGCTGGGAGGCGGCTTGCCTCGACCCAGCGGTGGATTTCCTCTTGCTCAGGAGCAGCCATGACCTATCCCGTCATCGAGAACCCGGTCACGGGAGAGCGCGGCATCTTGCGACGCGCGCCAGTCTCCGACAGTTCTCCGCTGATCGCCGACCTGTACGCCCGACCGGGCGCTGCCGTTGCCGCCGAGCACGTCCACCCGACCAGTTCGGAGACGTTCACCGTCGTACGAGGAACACTCGGACTTCGTTTGAACGGAGTCGAAAGCCGCGCCGAATCCGGCGCGCGTGTCGTCGTTCCCGCGGCCACACCGCACGACTGGTGGAACGCCGGCGACGACACGGCCTGGGTCATTGTCGAGATCGATCCCGGCAGACGCTTCGAAGCCATGATCCGCAACGTGTTCGGCCTGGCCGCCGACGGACGCACCGACAAGAAGGGCCGTCCTGGCCTCCTCCAATTGGCCCTGCTGGCCCGCGAGTTCGACGACACCATCCGCTTCACCCAACCACCCCGGGCCATCCAACGGCCACTGTTCGCCGCCCTCGCTCCTCTCGCCCGCCTCCGTGGACTGCGAGGCAGATACCCCAGATACGAACAGCACACCGGGGAGAGCGTGGACGCACTGGAGGAGCTACCGCCCGAGATCGCAGCTCTGATCCCCGAACTGTGATGGCGCTCCGGCGACAGCTCGGGTGGACACGGCGTGCGCCGCCCGAAGATCAGGGGCGCCTACAGCGGTCCTCCGGTGAACAACAGCCGGTTCGGTGAGCCATGCAGGTTTCCTCGCATGACCCCCTTCGTGGCGTTGTCGACCACCCAGTCGCGCACCTCGGCGGGGGAGGCGGTCGGGTGGACGGAGAGGTACAGCGCGGCCGTACCGCTGACGAGGGGCGCCGCCCAGGACGTCGCCGCGTACTCACTGGTCACCAGGCCGTTCGGGCTGAGTTCGGGATCCGCCACCGAGGTGACGCCCTCTGCGGGAGCGAAGAGGTCCACACAGCGTCCGTTGTTCAACCCGGCGTCCTTGTCGGCTTCCGTCGATGCAGCCGCCGTGATGACCGAGGGCAGGCCGGCTGGGGGGTGCCGGCAGGCGTCTTCACCGTCGTTTCCGGCTGAGGCCACCACCGTCAGGCCGGCTTTGACCAGGCGCTTGACGGCGGCGGTGGTTTCGGGTGCTGGAGCGTCCAGGTTGAGCGAGAGATTGACGACGGCGGGTTTGCGGGCGTTCTTCGCCACCCAGTTGATCGCCCGTACGATGCGCGCAATGACCTGGGCCTCGGTGGCGTCACTGCCACCCTCGCAGCCGTAGCTCGACCCGACGGAGACGATCTTCGCCTGCTTGGCGACCCCCGTGCGCCGTCCGGCCACCAAGCCGGACACGAAGAGCCCGTGGTTGGTGCCGTCCTCCAGACCGCACGCCTCACCGACGTCCAGGCCCTCTGAAGCCCGCCCGCCGAACTCGGCGTTGTCCACGTCGAAGAGACCGTCGACGACGTAGACGGTCACCCCTTGCCCTTGGCTCGTGGTGGTGAAGCGCTTGTCCAGGGGGCGCCGGCGCTGGTCGATGCGGTCCAGTGCCCATCGCGGGTTGCGTTGCGTCACCTCCGCCGGGCGGGGCTTCGACGGGACGCTGGGCGTGGCGGTTTTCGGGGGACTCGGCGTCGCGCTCGCCGATCTCGACTCTTCCGCCGGCGATACCGCTGGCGGCGCGGGGCCGCTCGGGGAACAACCGCTGATGCCGATCACCAGTGCCACAGCAGCGGCCGGGAGGATGTTGCGCCGCCGGCGCGCGCCCAGGATCATGCCACCAAGGTAGGGGGCCGCGGTGCCCTCAGCTGGGATGTGACGTCGGTGGCGCCCGGCGGCCACGGTCCCACTCGTCGGCCCGTGTCGGCGAGCCGGAGCACTGGCCCTTTCGGGCACCGATACGCTCGGCTTCGACATGGTGAGGTCCGATCAGATCACCGCCCTGGCCGCGCTCGTCGACGACGTGTGCGAAAGCGACGACCTCGACGCGTTCACGGACCGCTGGGGTCGGGCGGAATCGAGCCGGGCCCGATCGGACGGCGTCCGGGTGATCTGCGGTCCGGACTCTCCGTTCGACGCGCTCGAGGTCCGGCCGTGGGGCGCTGACGTCACGGGCGTTGTCGACGTCGAGTTCCGCGCCGGGGAGCCGCCGCTCGAGTGGGCGGCGGTCCGCGACCGCTTCGGCCCGTTTCGAGACCTTCCCCGTCTGCACGGATCGGGACCGCAGTACGGGGCGACGACGGTGGCCCCCGGGAAGGCGGCCGACGCGTACCTCCTCGTGACGGTGGAGGGCGACGTCGTCGTCGACCTCTGCGTTCGCCGCGACCCGCACTGAGCCGCTGTCGGAGACTGGGAACTCTGCCCCATCGGGCAGGCGGTCCGGCGTTAGCCTGGTTGCCGACATGCCTCTGCCGAGGGACCGGGTTCACGGCCGCAGGGCGGCACCGGACCGCCGGTCGCCGCGGTCGTCGAAGCCATCAGCTGCTGGTGGGTCGCGCGACGCGAAGTCGGGCGCGAGCCGCGCGGCTGCCGCCATCGAACGCGACGCCCGGGCGGTCAACCCGGACGAGCTCCTCGATCTTCAACGCGCGGCGGGTAATCACGCGGTGACGCTCGCCGTTCAGCGCAACGGCAAGGGCGCGGTCGACGTCAACGGGATCCCCGTCGACCGATCCGGCATCCCCACCCACGGACCCGATGTCCGCACCGAGTTGCAAGGGCGGCTCCCTGGACTCCTCGGCGCACTGTCCGCCGAGCAGATCGACCAGTGGCAGACGGTGGTGGACTGGCACTACATCGAGAGAAAGGTCCGTTCCGAGACCTACCAGAACGAGTACGGGCATCTTCCTCCGCAGACCGGGTTTCCCAGGCCGCCGGATCCCGTGACCACGGCCATCCATCAGGCCAACCCGGACTACCAGCGGCGCAAACGACAGCTTGACGTCTACGGGCGTCGGAAGAGGCCGTCGGAGGACATCACGGTCGATCCCAAGCTCCTGTTGGGCGACGACGTTCACCAGCAGCCGGAGTGGGACGTCAAGGCAGAGATGGAGTTCCGGGAGTGGGCGCTCGCGGAGGTGACCAAGACACCGATCAAGCTCAACGTCGTCCCTTCGGCCGCGCCGGACGAGGCCCTCGCCCAATGGCCGATGACGATCAAGAACACCAAAGGCTTCATCACCGTGGAGAACCTCCGCCATCAGTTCCACCGGGAGTACTCCGAACGCGTATCGAACCGACGAGAACTCCAAGAGATGCAGAAGCTCCTCGGGATGCTGCGGGACGCTAACGTCGAGATGAGGGCGGAACACCAGGAACGCAGCGACATCAACGCCAGGAAGATCGGCTTCGGCATCGTGCGTCACATCTCGGAGGCGGTCGGTTCCGGCAGCACGCCGTACCCGTCGATCAAGATGTGGGACGAGGCGGACGCCCTCCACGAGAAGGCGATCACCGCCTTCAACAACGGTCAGTACGAGTTGGCCGTGCCCCTCATGTCCATGGCCGAGGCGGCCACGGCCGACGCCGTCTCGAAGTACGTGGCGTACGAGAAGCGCGTGACCAGCGGAGCCGGCCGAGTGATCACCGTGCTCGAGGCCTTCAAGACGGCGGGGACGATCGCGGCCGGGGTGGCGTCCGGAGGCCTCGGGCTCACGGGCGCGGCGCTGGTGGCCGGTGGGTACCACGCGGCACAAGAGGGCGCACAACGAGCGTCCGAGATGTACTACGGCCAGCGGAAGAACTTCGGCCTCGCGGATCTGCTGAAGAAGGCCGGCGTCACCTCGGTCATGACGCTGATGGGCGGGCCGCTCCAAGCGCGCTTCCAGGTCGCTCTGAAGGCTCGGGTGGACAAGATCCCCGGCCTGGCCAACAGCTGGTTCGGGAGAGCCGCGGTCAGTAGCGTCTCCTCGGCGACGTCTTCGGTGTACATGACCGCGGCCGAGATCGCGATCAAGGAGGTCGTCAGCGGAAACGCGATTCCCAAGAGCGCGACCGAGTTCGCGGACATGATCGTCGACAACGCGGTGCAGAACGTCGTCATGGACGCCGCGACCAACCGGCTGAACAGCCGCGCGGCCCGGGAGTACGCCGCCTGGAAGGCCGGCCGCGGGACCTCGACCATGGCGACCAGTGCCTTCAAGCACCAACTCGGAAGTGCACCCGCTCACCCCGGCACTCCCGTCATCAAGGTGGGTGACCAAGCGGCGAAGACGTTGCCCTCCGAAACGGTGCGCGCGATGTTGGCCCAGGGTGCGGGCTGGAAGCAACAGGTCGGTGGGCTGGAGGCCGGCGTCGGTCTCGGCGCCGGGATGCCGGTGGCCGAGCGGAGGGCGCTGCTCGACCGGTTCGAGGCGTACCGCGAGCAGATGGCGCAGAATGTCGCCACGGTCTTCGGCGGTGACGTCGCCATCAGCGGCGCGGCGGACGGTCGCCAGGTCGAAGTGAAATTCTCCGGGCCCGACGCCGTGAAAAAGGTGACCCAGGCCGAGGAGTACCTCGACGCCAAATCGCCGGGGTGGCGAAAGCAGACCGACGTCAAGATCACCGAGGCGGCACCGATCGCCACCAAGAGCGCGGCCGCGACCGCCGCCGGCAACGTGCTCCAAGTCCGGATGAGCGCTTCGACCCGGCACTTGGCGGCCGAGTTCGTCCCGATCTTCGACCAGTGGCCAACGCTCAGGACACCGCAGGCGCGAGCCGAGGCGATGCTGGCGGTCGTCAATCGTCAGCTGGTGGCCGCCGGTTCGCCGCCCTTGCGGGTCAAGGTGGTCAGCGAACCGTACGAGGGTCAGCTCATCTCGCAGAAGTGGGAGATCCATGTGAGCGCAGACCAGTTCCAGGGCAGCAGTCTGAGTGCCGCCAAGTTCGCCCGGCTCTGCGAGGTCTTCGCCCATGAGGGCCGCCACGCCGTCCAGTTCTGGCGGATGGCCAGGATCGACCCGGCTCGCTCCTACGATCTCGACCCCATCGTCAAGCTGGCCGCGGCGGACGCGAACTCGGGTCGGCGGCCCGCCGAACAACTCGACCCCGGCTCATTGAAGTACAAAGAGACCCAAGACATGATCGAAAACGTCTACGGGGGAAACGCCGCCAAGCGCAACGAGATCCTCTCCGACATGAAGACCGGGCTCGAGGACATGAACGCGGCGAGGAAGGAGCTCAAGGACGCCGACGACAAGGCTCTGCCGCTCAATCATCCCGATCGCGTGCTGGCCCAACAGAAGTACGAAGCGGCTCGGCGCCTCCACGACGACGCCAAGCAGAGGTACCTCGCCTTCGCCGAGGAGATCGACGCCCGCCAGGTCGGCGAGAGCACGGCGGCGGCGGTGAGGGAACGGCTCGGCCACCGGCGCGCGTTGGAGAACGCCCAGGTCGCCGAGCGCGACGCGTACGCGGCATACCAGAGAGCCATCGCCGCACTCGCCGCCGGCGGGTTCAAGTACCGGCATCGGCTCGAGAAACGTCAGCAGCAGGTCAAGGAGGCACTGGCGGCCTGGAAGACGGCCCTGGAGAAGATGCAACGGCACGAGCAGAACCTGGCGAACCTCACCAGGCCCAAGCCGAAGGCCACCGCGCCGGCTGGCGCCCCCGCGCCGTGATCTTGATCACCCAGGCGCTTACCGGGTCGAGTTCAGGAACCGGTAGCTCTCCGCGATGCCCTCGAAGATGTTGCCGTCGTAATGATCGAACTCGATCACCGCATATTCGATGGCGGTGTCGGCGGCCAACACGGCCGCCAGCGGCACGTCGCCCTGCCCGGCCGGCCGCTGATCGGTCGGCAGCTTGCGTGCCGAGATGCCCGGCCGCATCGGCCCGTCCTTGACGTGCACCGCGATGACCCGGTCACCCAGACGATCGAGGAGCTCGACCGGGTCGGCGCCGCCGGCCGTCGCCCAGTAGAGGTCCACCTCGAGCGCGACCGACGGGTCGAGTAGCTCGGCGAACACTTCCAGGGCGGGCCGTCCGTCGATCATGGTGCTGAGTTCGTGATCATGGTTGTGGTAGCCGACGCGCAGTCCGTGCTCGGCGGCCTGGGTGGCGCGGGCGTTGAGCCGCTCGGCGTTGCGTTGCACGTCCGCCAAGGTCGTCCAGCGGTCCGGCGCCACGAACGGGTCGATGACGACCTTCACGCCGAGATCGGTGGCGGCGGCGAAGGTCTCCTCGGCGGGCGGCACGGTCAGCAGTCCGTCGGGGGTGGCCACGCCCTCGTCCTCGATGAGGATCGCGTGCGCGGTCGGCGAGTCCAGCCCGTATTTGGCGAAGGAGGTCTTCAGAGCATCCACCCGGCGGACGAAGTCGAAGGCCTCGACCGTCTGGAGACCGATCTCAGAGAGTTTGCTCAAGGAACCGTCGAGGTCGGCGTCGAGGGCCTCATGGATGCTGTACAGCTGGATCGAGATCTTCGGGCTGGGCATGAACTGCTCCTTCGTTGGATGATGCTGGACTTTACGGGGTGGTCATCCGAGTGCTGGTGGCGGTGACCACACTGTGTTCGTCAACGATGACTGGGTCAACCGCAGTAGCTGGTGGTCAGGCTGGTCAGGGCGCGGGTCACCTGCTGTAGGGATTCGAGGTCGACCCACTCCGTGGCGGCGTGGGCACCGCCGCCTCTGACGCCGAACAGCACGGTATCGATGCCGGCGTCCGCCAGCAGTGCACAGTCGGTCCAGAACGGCTCACCGCGCAGCCGCACCGGCCGCCCGGTCTGTTCAGCGATGGCCGTCATCGCGGCCGTCATGATCGGTGAGTCCTCCGGGGTGTGGAACGGATGGCGTTCCAGGTCGGCCCGGACGTGCCAGGTCAGGTCTGGCTGGTCGAGGTATGTCTGTTGGAGCAGCTGTTGCAGTTCGGCGATCGTCGTGGCCATGGCTTCGCCGGGGACGGTGCGGCGTTCGACGGTGATGACACATTCGGCGGGGTAGGAGGAGGTTTCCTGACCGCCGCGGATGACGCCGGCGTGGACGCTCCCGGTGCCGAGGATCGGGTGCCGGGGGCCCGTCGCCAGCTGCCCAGCCATGGTGTCGAGGGCGCTGAGGAAAGCTCCGGCCCTGCTGATGGCGTCAATCCCCAGGTCGGGACGCGAGCCGTGTGCGGCGCGACCCGTGAGCGTGACGGTGACCCAGCAGAACCCCTTGTGGGCCACGGTGAGCTCCAACTCGGAGGGTTCGCAGACGACGGCGGCATCGGTGCGCACCTGGCGGAGCACTTCCTCGGTTCCGAAGGAGGCGTTCTCTTCGTCGGCAACCAGGGCGAGCACGATGTCGCCGCCGTGCGGCCGTTCATGGGCGTGCGCGGCGGCCACCATCATGGCGGCGACCCCGGACAGCATGTCGTAGGAGCCGCGGCCGTACAGGTTGCCGTCGCGGATGACCGGGTCGAGGGGATCGCCGTCGTACCCGGTCAGGCCGACGGTGTCGAGATGGCCGTTCAGCATGAGCGACCGGCCGTCGCCGTTCCCAGCTGCCACCGCCAGAACGGATGGTCTCCCTGAATGCTCTTCCACCCGCTGGACCCGGAAGCCGCGCGGTTCGAGCCAGCCGGTCACCAGGTCCGCAACGGCGGACTCGCCCGTGCCGCCGGAGGCCAGGTCAGGGTTGCTCGAGTCGATCCTGACCAAGCCTCGGGTCAACTCGACCACATCGTCTGCGTCCGGTCTCATGCGCTCGCCGCCTCCGCTGCCTCCGCCACCCGTGCCTCCGCCACCCCTCGACATTAGAACCGCTTCTGGCCTCGATGGTGCTGGGCCGATGGCCAAGTGCAACATATGGTTGCACGAGCTCGATATGCGAGCTAACCTACACGCAACCAAATGTTGCAGGAGGAACCATGGAATTCGGAACCATCGAGCGCGAGATCTACGTCGAGGCGACGCCGGAGGTGGTTTTCGAGGTGGTCAGCAGTCCCGACCACCTCAAGGAGTGGTGGCCCGACGACGCGCACTACGAGCCGAGACCCGGATCGACGGGAGAGATCTTGTTCGGCGATCGGGACTCCGGCGGGGTGGTGGGGTTCACCGTCGTCGACGCGCGACCGCCGCGGACGTTCTCCTTCCGCTGGACCCACCCGGTCAGCGAGGTCGCGACGGAGGGCAACTCGCTGCTGGTCACCTTCGACCTGGCCCCTTCCGGCGCCGGGACGCTGCTCAGAATGACCGAGACGGGTTTCCGCGAGATGGGCTGGGACGTCGCTGTCCTCGAACAGCAGTACTCCGAGCACGTCACCGGCTGGGACTTCTTCCTGCCGCGGCTGGCACCCTACGTCGCAACTCTTCAGGTGCGGCCATGAGCGCGGCGCTGGTCGAGGAGGTCGACGATGAACTCTGGTCCGCGATCGGGGATCCGAGCCGGCGCCGAATGCTTGACCTGCTGCTCCTCGACGGCGATGGCACTGCGACCACCCTGGGCCAGCGGCTGCCGATCACCCGGCAGGCCGTGGCCAAACACCTCGGCGTCCTCGACCGGGTCGGCTTGGTCCGGGCGACTCCGACTGGTCGGGAGAAGCGGTACCGGGTGGACGACGCCCAGCTCGCCCGCGCCGTGGCTCAACTGGCGTCGGTCGGGTCGGCGTGGGAGGCCCGGCTACGGCGGATCAAGAGGATCGCCGAGACGATCCAGCGCAGCCAACGAGATTAGTATGACGAAGAGACCAGGGAGAGAAGAAGGAGAGACGAGATGGTGGACATCCTGCACAGGGTCGGGGTCGAGAACTCGACAGCCGGAGAAGGTCTACGACGCGCTGACGACGGTCGAGGGCCTCGCCGGTTGGTGGACCGACGACACGAAGGGAGACGGCGATGTCGGCGGCGTCCTGGAGTTCCGGTTCCCGGTCGGTGGCTTCGACATGTTGGTGGTCGAGCTCCAACCGTCCGAGCGGGTGGTGTGGCGGGTGGTGGACGGTCCTCAGGAATGGATCGGCACGACGATCGACTGGGAGCTCCGTCAGGACGGCGACTACACCATCGTCCTGTTCAAGCACCAGGGCTGGAAGGAGCCCGTGGAGTTCATGCACCACTGCAGCACCAAATGGGGCTCGTTCCTGATGAGCCTGAAGTCGCTCGTGGAAACCGGCGAAGGCGCGCCCGCGCCGCGGGATGTGCGGGTCAGCGACTGGCACTGAGCCGGCGGGAACGGCATGGTCCTGCGCATCCGCCGATGAGCAGCAACACGGGCTGTCCCGACCACCTCCTGGGGCGCCGGTCGGGTCTTCGCGCCATGGCCCGTGCGCGCAGCCGCCGTTCCGTGCGCGACGGAGGGACCGCTATGGCACCCATCGGCGGTCAGGCGATGCGGACGGCGATGCCGGGGAAGTCGAGGATCAGCCCGGCCGCGTCGGACTCCAGGACGGATATCTGAGTAGTGGGCTAGGCATCCGTCATGCGGCTCGTTCGAACCAGTCGAGCGAGAGGTCGGCGACCGCGGCGGGGGCGTCGTCGGTGATGAAATGCGCTGCGTCGTCGACGTAGGCGAACTCGACGCGATCGGCGTACCGCTCCGGATTGCGGCAGATACGTCCCATGAGCGCCTCGGTGTAGGGCCAGTCGCGGCGGCCGAACACGACGAGGGTCGGCACCGTGAGCCGCCGGCGGCGGTAGACGCCGCGGACCATGCGCAAAGCTTCGGGCAGGACCATGCCGCGGGTGAGTGGACGCACCGCGGCGTCGATGTCGGGTCGGCGCATCGGGGCGAGGTGGGCGTCGACGGTTGCCTCCGAGATCGGGCGGGCGACGTACGCCGCGGAGAAGACTCCGCGCAGTGAGGCGCCCGGGCGGTGCCAGATGAACGGGGGCAGGTGCCGGAAGGCCGGGGCCAACTTCGGACTGAACGTCATGAAGCCCGGCGTCACGGCGAGTTGCACCGCCGTTCGAACCCGATCGGGGTGGTCGTAGGTCAGCTGCCACGCGGTGAGGACGGCCATGTCGTGGGAGACGAGGTGGGCGCGCTCGAGGTGGAGGGCGTCGAGGAGAGCGAGCAGGTCGCGGAGCCGGGTCTCGCGTTCGATACGCGGATCGTCGGCCACGGTCCAGCCCGCCCCGCGCAGGTCGGGGCAGATGACGCGGTAGCCGGCTGCGGCGATGACCGGAGCGATCGCGTGCCACTGCCACCAGTGCTGCGGGAACCCGTGCAACAGCACGACTGGTTCGCCCTCGCCGATGGTGGCGACGTGCGTGCGCAGGCCGGGTGTCTCGATGACGAGATGGTCGAAGCCCGGTGCCTCGGGAAGCGGCGGAGACCAAGCCGAAGCGTCCACGGAGCGGGTGAGGCGAGGCTCGGGCGTGTCCATGAGGACTCCTTCATGCGGTGGGGACACAGGGGCTGGATCGACTCGCTGGCCCTACTCGACGACGAGGACCTCGACGGTCCGCGACCGTTGCCTTGGGGTGGAACGGCACCCCTAAGCCGCATCGAGCTCATGATCGACCGTGAATGTCCCCTCGTTCGGCGTCTCAGGGGCCTCGAGCCCATCAGTCGGGTCGGATGACCTCCTTGGCGTCGATCACGACGTCGAAGGCGGCGGCGATGTCGTCGTGCCCGGACGTGTCGGGGTGCAGGCAGTCGCGGCCGCCGACCAGGTCGTGGACGTCGATAAGGGGCCCGGTCTCGGCCACGACGGCGCCATGGGCAGCCGCCTGTCCGCGGATGATGTCGTTGAGCCCCATCGGCACTGGACCACCGCCTTCGAGCACGACGTCCGCCAGCGATGTCTGCGCCGCCAGGACACAGGCCGGAAGCGGGTTGTAGTAGGTCATCACGGCGATCGTGGTGTCGGGACCGGCGGCCTCGCGCAGCCCGGACAGGATCGTCCGGAGGTTCGTGGTGACCGCGCCGAGAACCGTCGAGATCGTGGCGGCGCAACTCGGGCGCCTGCGGGTCGCTGCTGCAGACCTGGATGATCGGACCGAAGGCGTCGTTGCCGCCGATGTCCAGTGTGATCAGTCGGACGTCGTCGACCGGGGTGGCGGTGGCTCGGCGCTGTGTGATGAGGCTGACGGCCCTGGGGAGTTGGCCGGTGAGCAATGTGGTCGTCGTCGCCCCGGGCACGGCGATGTTGAGCAGGTCCAGTCGGCACCCCAGCGCCTGTCCGTCGCCGCAGGGCTACCTCCGCTGCCAGCAGGCCGTGCAGCTCAGGGACGTACCCCTCGGTCGCCGGTGGCTGGGCACCTACGCCCGCTGCCACCGAGTCGCCCAGCGCCAGGTAGAGCGGTGGCGGTGGTGGAGCAGCAGCAATCGCAGGCGTACTCAGCAGCGCGGCGACCACCGCGCCGGCCACTGCCGACAGGCGCATCGTCCAGACCGCCCGTCGCGGCGACGCTTCGAATCCGGTCATGCTCGGTCCTTGCTCGAGGGAGGAGTCAGATGCTGCGGTGTGACCGGTCTGGCGTCCTGGTCGGGTGGTGCTGGGGGTAAGTGGCCATAGCAGGTGATGGCGAAGGCGTTCAACGGGCTTTCCAGCGGATCACCCAGCGGGCTTTGCCGCGGCCAGGCCCCGGCGCAGCTCAAGCGCCTGCGAGCGCAACGCCGTGGCGTTTGGTCACCGATAGGATTGCCGCCATCGAGTCTTCGACAGGCTGGTCCACCGGAACGGAGTTGGCGAAGTCGGCGAAGAACCGCCCGGCGCCGTCGCCGGACGTGATTCCCAGAAAGCGGGCAGAGTCGCCGACGACTTCGAAGGTGCTCGGCGTTCCGGCCGGGAAGACGACGAGCCCGCCGGGCTCCACGTCGTACGACGTGCCGTCGACCAGTGCGGTGATCCGGCCCTGGAGCAGGAACAGCACGCCGGTCCACGGCGACACGTGCGGGGGCGCCATCGGTCTGGCAGGCGCGGTCACTTCGAAGACCTCGAAAGCCCCGCCGGCGTCCTGGACGGCGGCCTTCGCGACATGGTCGCCGTCGATCATGGGGTAGTGCCGGCCTTCTCCGGGTCGGACGTGGATGGTGCTCATAGCTCCTCCCTTGCTGGTGCGCCTAGTCTCTGGCGGCGGAGCGGGGAGGGTGCGAGTAGTGCGCTACTCGACTCTGAGAATCTCTGGGAGCGCGGTGCGCTCGGAGACGCCGAGCTTGTGGCCAGCGCGGTAGAGGTGCCCCTCGACGGTCCGCACCGACACGGTCAGCCGCTCGGCGATGTCCTTGTTCGACAACCCTCGAGCGGCCAGCGTGACGATCTCGCGCTCGCGGGCGGTCAGCGGCAGCGGTCGAACCGCGATCGCGAGAGCCGGCGTACGGGCGCCGGACCGGCCGACCAGTTTCTCGGCGAGGGCCGCGGCGGAGAGGGCGGACCCCTGCCGACCCTGCCGACGGTGTACGTCGGCCGCTTGGGCCGCCGCGTCACCGGCGGCGACGAGGTCGCCGAGCCGGGTCCAGGCATCGGCGGCCTTGAGCAGCCTTTCGCCGTCCTCGTCCGCCCAGGCCTGGGCATGGGCGCGAGCCACCTCGGCCCGAGGGCCGAGCTGGGCGAGTGCGGTGAGGCGGGGGAGCGCCGCAGTTGCATTGCCGAACTGGATCGCGGTCTGCCAGGCGAGTACTTCGTAGGCGGGTGCGCCTATCTCGCGGGCGAGGTCGGCCGCGGCGACGGCGTGGCCGAGCGCCTGGGTCGTCGATCCTTCGGCGGCCGCTCCCCACGCCCGCGCGAGGAGGTCGTCGGGGGCGTAGAGCCGGTAGGCCGGATGCTGCCCGGCGACGATGCCGGCCAGGAGGGGAGCCGCCTGCGCCGTCTGGCCGGCCTGCGCCCAGGTCGTCGCCAGCAGCGTGCGGCAGCGGAATCGGAACTCGTGCCCTGAGTCCGCCAGCCCGGCCCACGCCTCGAGCAGCAGGCGCAGCGCGCCGCGGACCCTGCCTCCGGCCAGGGCGGCATGCCCGGCGATGACCAGCCCCATCAGCCTGGCCGGGCCTGGCAGGTCCGCCGACGCGGCCTGCATTCTCCGGGCGTGGTCGTCAGCCCGGTCTGGTGTCCCGGCGAGGCGGTGCCCGAGCACCTGCAAGTCCGCGAGCCCGAACCCGGGAATGACGGTGGGCACCCGGTCGGCGGTGAGCCCACCTACGACCGCGGCCTCGTCGAGCAGCCCGAGCTCCCCGGTGACGGCAGCCGCCGCCGACACCGCGGAGGCGACCAGGATGCGGGCCAGATCGTCGGGCAGCTCCTCGTGCAGCAGCTGCGGACCGCGGGCGAGCACGGGGGAGAGCTCGCCGACCGCGGCGGCCAGGGCGAGGGACATCGCGGCGACGTGGAGCGGGGCCGCGCCGGTGGCCTCGGCCGCGGCCAGCGCCTGGCGGGCCTCCTCGGGCCGGGCCATCGTGAAAAGCAGGTTTCCGGTGCGGTGCAGCTGCGCCAACGCGAGCATTCCGCTGTCCGGTGCGCTCCCGACGAGGTCCGCGAAGATCGCCTCGGCCTCGTCGCCGCGGCTGAGCCAGGACAACGCTGCAGCGTGTACCAGCCGGGCGACAGGGTCGCCGGTGGCGGCCGCCGCGCGGGCCAGCCGCTCGGCCAGCGGCAGGTCGTACATCCGAGTTGCGGCCTGGGCGGCCTGCAGGAACAGCGCGGGATCGGGGGCCAGGTCGGAGTCGAGGGTGAGCACAGCGCGGGGGATCGGGTCCGACGCCGGGTCCAGGGTCTGCGCCACCCGGCCGCGCAGTCGGCGCGCGCGCAGCGTGCCCATGGCGGCGCGGCGGACCTCGCCGTACAGCGGGTGCGCCAGGCGGGCGACCAGCCCGTCGGTGCGCACCAAGCCCCGGTCCTCGGCCTCCTCGAGGTCCGCAGGCGAGGTCACCGCTGACAGCGATTGGACCGCCACCGGCTCGGCCAGCGTAACCAGGTCCACGACGGCCTGCACCCCCGGCGACAGGTCGCCGATCTCGTGCTCCAGGAGGCCGGCCAGCTCCGGGGAGATCGCCGGCTCGCTGGTCCACCGCCAGATCCCGGACGCTGGTGTGAAGCGGCCCGCCGATACCTCCCCGGCCAGCAGATGCCGCAGGAACAGCGGGCTGCCCTGGGTCAAAGTCCACAACCGGTGTGCAGAGGCCGACTCAACCGGACCGCCGAGCACCCGAGCGACCAGACCGGTGGTCTCGGCGACATCCAGCGGGGCCAAGGGCAAGCGCGGGAGATGGTCGTCCTTCCACACAGACGTCACCGTGTCGGGGGCCGGCTCCCCGCTCCGGACGGTGACCAAGGTCGGTGCCAGCCGCCGCAACACCACCCGGTGCAGCACGATCGCGGAGTGCTCGTCGAGCAGGTGTGCGTCGTCCACGGCCAGCACCATCGGCTGCCGCCGGGCGAGCTGGTCCAGCGCCCAGCCGATGGTCTCGACGGCGTCGCCGACCGGGACGTCGAGCAGGCCGGCAAACGCACCGAGGGGCAACGGGCGGGCGGCCGTGCTGCCTTGGGCCCAAACGACGGTCGTACCACGGCTCCCGGGAACCGCCAGCGCCTCGCGGGCGAGCCGGGTCTTGCCCACCCCGGCCGGGCCCGCCACTACGATCCCCGCCGCACCGGGCCGAATCGCCGCCGCGACCCTGCGCAGCTCCTCGTCCCGGCCGGTAAGCGGCCACGGCCGCTCCATGGCGTCAGGCTACCAAGCCTGATTCGAGTACCGCGCTACTCGCATCCCATCCAGACCCGGTGAGCGGCTCCGGCTGCCGTGCCCGGCAGGGGCCCGGCCGGAAGATGTCACCGCTGCCGTCTGGTGAGAGGGTCCGTGCCGCAAACCGTCGGTTCTACCGGACGTCAAGATCACGCCGTCGTGACCCTGCTATGGGTACATGGCCGGCAACAGGGGGTGGTGGCGGCGGTAACTTCGTACAGTGCAGCCGCGTCGAGCAACCGACCACGACGCGGCCCGCGTTGCTGCTTTCCTCGCCGCTCACGGCGCAGAGCGGGTGGCTCGGCGTGACGAGCTCGTCGACGCGACTGCGCACCCCTCACTGCTGGCCGAGGCTGACGGACAGCTGCGCGGCGTGCTCACCTACATCGTGGATGGCAACCAGTGCGAGGTGCTTACTCTGCACGCCGAGCCGCCGGGTGTTGGGGTGGGTACGGCGCTGATCGAGGCCATGGTCGTTCGTGCGTACGGGCTGGGTTGCCGGCGACTATGGCTCGTCACAACAAACGACAACGTTGGGGCTCTGCGCTTCTACCAGCGTCGAGGCTTCGTCCTCAGCGCGTTGCGGCTCGGCGCCGTTGACCGCTCACGCGAGACGCTCAAGCCGGAGATTCCACAGATTGGCGACCACGGCATCCCGCTTCGAGACGAGTTGGAGTTGACGCAGGAACTCAGGTGATGGGGTCCTCGACCGGCTGCGGCCCGAGAATTGCCTCCACCCAGATCTCAGTAGACGACCGTCAGCTGAGACGCCAGTAGGCGGAGCACTCAATGGAAAGGCAGGACGCAGCAGTCCGCCACTGCAGGCCGCTGCGAACCACCTGCCCAGCGGTGTGTCTCTTCCTTGCTGTCATTTCGCCTGCCTCGATGGGATGGACACTGTCGGCCCATAGCCGCAGGCGACCAGGACCGAGCCGCGACATCGTGTCCTCAGCGCTGACTGTCGCCGGCGATCAACGCTTTGAGTGTCACGATGTCGGCAATGTCCTTGGGTCGCCACGGCCGGCCGTTGCGAAGGTGGGGGTACTGCTCCTTCATCGCCAGCATCCCGGCGGCGCTCATCGCCAGCACACGGGACCCTTCTAGGGACTCTGCCTCAGCTGGAAAGGAATCGGGCGGGAAGAGCCAGTCGGACCATCGTCCGTCCGGTTGGCTGAACGCTCCGTTGGCCCGTCGGTCGAAGTAGGCGGTGCTGAAATCGGTGCCGCCCCAGCTGAACTCGCAAGACTCCGCTGGCGGCTGCGTGGTGAGTGCGATAGCGCCCGATGTCACGAGCACGGCCTTCGATCGTTCCGCGTCCACCCGCTCGACCCAGAACTCGACGTCTCCGTGCTCGCGGGTGATCTGGCCGATCCTCGCGTCGAGGCCCCACCCTCCGAATAGCCAGGCCGAAATCCCGGCGGCGCCAAGGGCCTTCGTCACCGACGTGATCACCTGAAGCTGAGCGTGGGTCTCATCGTTCACGGCGCCAGTCTGCCCGAGACATTCCTGATGACCCGATCTCTGACTGTCCATGTGGCTGCCAGGTCAGTTCCGCCCGGCACGGCAGATGTCGCACCTTGGTCCGGGTCGCTGACACCGTGCGCCGACCGGCTGCGTTGAACGGAGAACGGCGAGCATCGGGAGCCCTTGTGTCGATGTCTTTCTATTGACCGTATTCCTTGTGGAACACCTGTGTCGGCGCCGGCTCGCCGACGTGCAGACATGCGGTGCGTCCGTGAGCCGATGCGGGCGACCTGCGCTCACCACATGAGCGACAACTTGTCCGAGCACGTGGCCGAGAACCGCCGCTATTGGGATGCCATGGCCGACGACTGGGTCATCCTCGGCGAGCGGGCGTGGGAGCACGAGGCGCGCTGGGGGGAACGGGGGATCCCGAACACGGAGCTCCCTCTGCTCGCCGATGAGATGCAGGGGCAGCGGGCGATCGAACTCGGATGTGGGACCGGGTGCGTGTCGGCGTGGAAGGGCCAAGCGCTTCCCCTCCGAGCAGGTCTGGCGCATTCAGAAACGGTGACGGGATGGCCGATCGGCCAGCACCCAGTCGGCCTCCGGACCCCAACTCTGTAAGGGTTGGGCCGGACGGGTCGGACGAGTTGGCCGCGGTGAAGCATCGCGAGTTGGGAGCCGGTCGGCACCCTGCCCCGGCCGCCCGAAAGGATGGAGTGGTGAGGCAGCTGGCCCCCAACGCTCGTCAAGGTCCATCACCCGGCTCTTCGCTTGCTCGCGTGGAGCAGGCTGCGAACCATGTCGGCCGAGACGACCGGTCAGCAACCAGCGTCGCTCGTCCCGGCCAGACCGCAGAGCCGTGCGTCAGTAGGGAAGGATCGGCCTTGGGTGCCGCGCCGGTGATCCCGGCGGCGCGGGATAGGCCGCCCCGCTCGGCTGGCCCGGCCCGAGGTCCAGTTCAGCTTCCTCGCCCGCGACCAGCGTCTCGTCCGCGAAGTGCTCGTGCATCCAGTTCAGATGGTCGTTCCGGGCTTCGACGATCCGCTGGGTGTCCCACGCCGGCATGTTCTGCTGGTCGAACTGCTGACCCATGAGCGCGGGGTCGACCTCGTAGACGTGCTTCATCCGGACAACCACGCCGTCGGTCACCCGGGTCGCCTCGGGCCGGACGTACTCCTGCTTGTACACGAAGCGTCGCATCGATCAGCCCTCAGCTCTCGTACGCATCGTCGTAGGCCAGGTCCAGCATCTGCTTGCCGGGATTCATGATGTTGTTGGGATCGAGGGCCCGCTTGACCTTGAGCATCACGTCCCAGCCACCACCCATCTCCTCGGGAACCAATTCGGCGTCGCCGGCCCTGGTGCTGCCGTGACACGCGGTGATCGAGCCGCCGTACTTCAGCGACACCTTCGCGATCTCGGACTTGAAGTCGATCCAGCCGGTCCACGACTCGTCGTCGAGCTTCTCTTCCCAGATGCCGATGTCGATCTCGACGAGGTAGTCACCCCACGGCTTGTACGCGGCGTTGGTGTAGAAGTACATGCCCCAGTTGTCGAAGATGCCGTACCGGTCGATGTACCGGTCGGCGATCGCCGTCCACTCCGCGCGCACCTTCGGTAGGACACTCCAGGCCAGGGAGGCATCCTCACAGTGCCACGACATCGGAGCGACCGTGCCGTCTGGCAGGCGTCCGTGCAGCGGGTTGGCGTATCGGTCGTGGCGTGACGCCCAGTCGCCCACGGCCATCTCGTCGCCGGTATAGCGGCCGCCCTCCTTCCGCCCGAGGTCCATCAGCAGCTTCGACGCCTCGCGCACCTCCGCCTTCGTCCCGTACAGGGCCGTGGCCACGATGGAATTGACCCAATCCGGCATGGGAATGAAGGCCTCGTCGTCGCGGCGCAGGTATTCGATCTTCTTCTCGTCGAACAGCACGGTGCCGGCCAAAGTGGCGATGCCCGAGGTGACGATCCCGTGCACCGTGCGGTGAGCGTTCGCGAAGTCGTCGAAGGCAAAGAAGGCGGCGAACTCCGCCTCGGGCCGAGGCACGAGCTCCAGCGTCGCTTCGGTGACTATCCCCAACGTGCCCTGATGTCCCATGAACAGGTGTTTGAGGTGGTAGCCCGTCGACGACTTGCGGACCTTCGGCCCGCCGCCGTCGCCGACTCGGATGATCTCTCCGGTCGGCAGCACGATTTCGAACGACACCACCAAGTCGCGGGTGTGCCCGAAGCGGGAACCCAACAGCGACCAGCCACTGCAGGCGATCCGGCCGCCGACCAAGGAGCATGGGTACGACGCCGGCGTGTCGGGGTAGAAGACGCCGTACTTCTTGAGCTCCTCGTTGAGCTTCAGCATGTTGACACCGGGGCCGACGGTGACCGTCCGGTCGGCCAGGTCGATCTCGTGGATCTGGTTCATCCGTTTGACGTCAACCATGATCCCACCGCGCAGCGGCACGGCGCCGTCGTTGAGGCCGGTCCCACCGGCCCGGGGGACGACTGGAATCTTCAGCCGGTTGGCAAGCTTGACGATCTCCGACACCTGCTGCGCCGTCCGGGGCAGCACCACGACGGCCGGCAGGTGCTCGGCCCACCGGTGCACGGGGAAGGGAGCAGGCACCCTGGCCCGATTGGCTCGGCTCGACCTCCCCGTCAACACCGATCCCGGCTCGTCCATGATCGCCTCGAGCGCGGCGACAACGCCGTCCTCCACGGTCATCACCGGAGCGGTGGTCATCGCGCCGCCTCCAGATCGGAGGCCCCCCGGCGACCGCCGATCTCGATGCCGGCGGACTCCGCCACCAGTTCCATGATGTCGGCGACTTCGATCCCGGCCCTGTGTCCAGCCTTGGCCAGCGGTCGCTCCGACCAGACGCACGCGCTCACCAGCATGTCGACGTCGAGCTCCTTCGCCCTAGCCACCCGGGTGTCGCTGATCGCCTCGGTGATCTCAGGTTTCTCGATGGGCAGTCCACCGCCGCCGCCGGAGCAATAGGACCACTGGGTGACGTGATCGACGTCCTTCAAGACCAAACCGGGGATCGAGTTCAGGATGAAGCGGGGCGGCTCGTGGATGCCCTTGCGTTTGTTGAGCCGGCACGGGTCGTGGTAGGTAACGGTCTTGTTGATCGGCGTTTCCAACTTGAGCCGACCGTTCTTGATCAGATCGGCGACCAACTCGACGATCTGCACCACCTCGATGTCGAAGTCCGCCCCGAAGTACGCCGGATAGTCCTCGGTGAAATGGATGTAGTCGTGCGGCTCGATGGCGATGACCCGCTTGACGCCGGAGGCGCGCCAATCCGCCAGATTGTGCTCAGCAAAGGCCCGGGACTGCTCGACGTAGCCCATCTCGGCCGCTGGGCCACCACAGCACCATTGCTCGTTCATCAGACCGAACTCAACGCCCGCCTTCTGCAACACTTGGGCGGTGGCTCGGGTGTTCGAGGTGCGGTAGAACGCGGCTTCACAGTCGACGAACATGATCGTCTCGCCGCCGATCGGGATCTGCAGACCGTCGGCCCAATCGCGGACGTGTTCCTGGCCGCTGGGCTGACCGCTCCCGGTTCCCAGTACCGGCTCGTTCTTCAGCTCGTTCGTCAATCGGTTCCACAGCTGCCAACCGTCCCGGTCCAGCCCCTGGTCGACCATCAGCGCTCGCGCGGCTCGCACCACCTTCACCGTCTCGGTCCGAGCCTGGTAGAAGTCACCGACGAACAAGGTGTTCGGACAGCGAATCTCACACGCCCCGCACTGAGTGCAGTGGACGTAGTCGTCGGCGACGTCGGCGATCTCGAGCAGGCCCTTGTCCATCGCGATGATGTTGGCGTGAAATGCGGTAGGCGTGTGGTTCTCGTTACGCGTCACCTGCATGACCGGGCAGACCTCGCGGCAGAACTTGTGACCTGAGGAGAAGCAGTTGTAGCCGTTCTGTCGCCACGTCTCGACGAACTCCTGCTGGCGGTCTCCGTTCCCCTTCGCTGCTGGAGACCGACCGGTTGCGTCTTCGAAGGTCACTGCGCACCCCTTGTCGGCAGCGGGTCCATGGTTGATCTCCATCATGGACGTGTTTTGCACACTATGGTCGCCCCCTGCGAACGTCAATGAGCTCGAGCGGGTGCCGTTCGGGCGGCGGATGATCAAGAACGCTCGGAACGGAAACGTACTGCAGCCAGAAGATGTGGACGGGGTCCGAACGAGGTGGTCTGATGGAGGCACATGTCCGCCGCGGCTGCTGAACGCCCGCGTCCGGACTACGTGATCATCCTTCCGGGGGAGGGGAACATGAGGTTCAGCTATGTGATGCTGCCGGACTACCCACTCGAGGAGTCCTTGCGGGCCATCAAACTGGCCGACGAGTTGGGTTTCTACGGTTGCTACGCCGCCGACGAGACCTGGCACAAAGACCTGTGGCTGCTCTTCGCGGCCGCGGCGAGGGACACGACGAACATCCGCTTCGGACCAAGCCTCTCTGGGGTTGTCCTACGCGAGCCCACCCTCATCGCCCAGGCGGCGGCGACCCTCGACGAGCTGACGAACGGCCGCGCCGAAGTGGTGCTCGGGTCAGGAAACTTCGGCCTGCTGGCGCAGTACAACATCGACTGGGCCCAGACCAAGCCGCTGTCCCGGGTCAAGGAGGGCGTCCAGGTCATCCGGACCTTGCTCGACGACGGTGCCATCACGTTCGACGGGGAATTCTTCAAGTACCAGGGTTTGTTCACCTTCGCGCGGCCGGTCCAGAAGCGGCTGCCCGTCAAGATCGGATCCATGCGTGGACCGAAATCGTTCGAGGTCGCCGGTGAGTTCTCCGACGGTTGCCATCATGCCCTGAGCTACACCCGAGAGGCTTACGAATACGGGTTCGAGCATTTCAGCGCCGGTGCCAAAAGGGCGGGGAAGGACCCCGACGATCTCGACTTCGCGGCCTGGGTCGTAACCGCGGTCGGGCGGGACTCGGCGGCGGCGAAGCAGGCTGCGCGCTCGATGGTCGGTATCTACGCCTCGTCGATGCCGCACGAGCAACTCAAGCGCAACGGAGTCGACCCGGCATCGCTCACCCCCATCATCGAGGCCATCGGAGCAGGAGACCTGGCCAAGGGCATCGAGCTGACCAGTCCCGAGCTGGCGGACAAGTTGTCGATCTCCGGTACGCCCGAGGAAGTCACGAGCAAGATCAAGACCGAGATCGACGGCACCGGCGTCAATCACGTGATCGCCGCCATCACCGACGCTTCGTTGGTGAAGGCTTTCACCGGGCAAACCCTCGAGGGCGTGGCCACCGTCGACGAGCAGCTGCGGTTGCTGGCGGATGAGGTCATGCCGAATTTCCGCTGACTCGGATTAGGCAGGACACCGACGAGGTTCCCGGATCAGCCGAATGAGGCTCAGATCCTCTGCTATGCGGCGTCGACAGTGAGCTCGCCGCCGTAGGGAAGGATCCACTGGGGTCTTGTGTGGCCGAACGGCACGCCTACCACGATCACCGCGTCCGGGTTGTATCGACCGATGACGTCGATAGCGGTGTCCTTCTGCGCTGAGCACAGCGCCGCTCGCTCCTTCGACGTTGGTCGCTGGCGGGGAGGCTGATCGAGGCTGGACGCGGGTGGTCGAGCAACCACGACGGCCGCGACGGCGGCCGGGATGAGGTCTTCCGAGGACTCGACCAGAAGCACGGCACGGTCCAGCACGGAGGAGTCGGCGGAGAGGGACGCCTCGTGGATCGGGTCGATCGCGGGTCCCGGACCGAGGTGCACCTGCGTCGATCCGCCGTAGAATGCGCCACGCCGTGGGTCCACAGCCAGTTGAGCAGGTTCAACCACTCGGCGACCAATTCGGCGAACTGAGGTGCTGCTGACCGTGCACCGCAGCCACTACGGGCGTGCGCCAGGAACGCTCGTCCTAAGGTATCGGAACGTGTTGAGCGACACCGACCTACAAGACGTGGCGGGCAGCCTGGTGGAGGTGCCCGGGGTGACCGCAGTGATGCTCGGTGGAAGCCGAGCCCGCGGCGCCGCCTTCCCGGACTCGGATGTCGACCTCGGTCTCTACTACCGGCCGCCACTCGATCTGGCCCGACTCCGCCGGCTTGCCGAGGCTGTCGGGGTCGCCCGTGCGGGCTCCGGTCGACCCGAGCTGACCGAACCTGGGGCGTGGGGCCCGTGGGTCGACGGCGGCGGCTGGCTCACCATTGATGGCGTCTCGGTCGACTGGATCTATCGCGACGTGGACCGCGTCCAGCGATCGTGGCAACTGGCTGAGTCCGGGACGTTCAGCTTCCACTTCCAGGTGGGCCACCCGTTCGGGGTGCCGGACTTCGCCTACGCCGGCGAGGTCGCTCTCGGCGTGTTGCTGGCCGATCCAACTGGCGAGCTGACCCAGCTCAAGGAACAGATGATCACGTACCCGCCGAAGCTCGGCCGAGCGATCGTCGACCGGTTGGCGGAGGCGCGGTTCCTGCTGGACCACCTGCCCAAGTCGGCGCAGCGGCGCGACGTCGCCTTTGTCGCCGGCTGCCTGTTCCGGGTCATCGGACTCTGCGCCCACGCGATCCATGCGACCGCAGGTCGCTGGGTCATCACCGAGAAGGGTCTGATCGACGCTGCCGGGAAGCTACCCGACGCGCCGGTCGCGTTCAGCCAGCGCGCGGACGAAATCCTCGGGAGCCTTGGCGCCGATCCGGCCGGCCTCCGGAAGGCGATCGCATCCGCCGGGGCGCTGCTCGCCGACGTCGCAACCGCTGTCACCCGGAACAGGTTCGGCGACGGGAGCACAGCGAATGAAACAGGATGATGCGTTGACTCTCACGCGCAAGAGCCGACAATGGCGTTATGTCAGAGGGCAGGCTCTCCTTCAGCCGCATCGGTGGCGACCCGGTCCTCGACCTGCTCAACACTGTGCAGTGGCGTCGTGACCCGCAGCGAGCAGTCGACGACCTGCCCGACTATCAGGCGGCGCTGCGCTGGGCGCAGCAGTGCGACATTGTCTCCGACCCCGAAGCTGCGGAGCTGCAGCGTCAGGTGGCGGCAGAGTCCTCCCGACACGTCGCCGAGCAGCACGCTGAGCTTCTGGCCCTCCGCGAAACGATCTATGCCGGCCTGGTGGACCGATCGCCGGAGGCCATCAGCCAGCTGACCGACAGTTACATCGACAGCCTCCGCCAGGCCCGGCTTCAGGCGAAAGGGGCGACCTGGGCCTGGGCTGAGCGCTCACTCGGGTTGGGAACCCTCCGCGACCGGGTGATCCGGCAGACCGTGGCGTTGATCACCAGTCCCGCCGTCGCGCAGTTGAACCCATGCGAGGATTCCGCTTGCGGTTGGGTCTTCCTCGACACCTCCCGCGGGCGCAACCGCCGTTGGTGCTCCGCCACCGACTGCGGTAACCGCAACCGCGCACGCCGCTACTACGCCCGGCATCGCAAGTAGCCCCGTTCGGATACCTGATCGTGCCGACGACCTGAGCTTTCCCCTTGCCGGTGGGGCACGGCGGCTCAGCTCGGAAGGGATCAGCCCAGCTGGGTCGCTTGATCAGGCAGAAGGGGTGGCCGGCGGGGTCGGCGAACACGCCGAGTGGAAACGAGCGAGGGCTCCAGGATCCGGGCAGTCCAAGATCACGTGGTGCAGACGTCCGTGCACACCGTCATGTTCTCAGGTGATTCGCTGAGCACGGGCGGACCGACGGGAGGGCGAGATGTGCGGTAGGCCAAGCGGCGCCAGGACGAGATACCGGGACGTCAACGCCCACATCTTCGCGTTGTACGAGGCAGGGCAGCACCGCGAGGCGTTGGACGTCCTGGAGAGTGCGCGGGTCACGTTGAAGCCGTGGGCAGCCGAGCTGGCGTACCTCGAGGCGTGTCTGCGGGGAACGCTGGGCGATCGGCAGGGCGCGATCACCGCTCTTCAGCGTGGCGTTGATCAAGGCGCATGGTGGGATCCCGAGGTCCTCACGGGGGACGACGATCTCGCCGGGTTGCGAGGCATGCCGGTCTTCGCCGAGATCATCGGCGTCGCAGCCACCCGCTGGCAACGAAACAACACCAACCCGGATCGAAGCGGCGACGTGCTGGTGGAACCAACTGGCAAGAAGGCCGTCGCCCTCCTGGTGGCACTACACGGCGCCGAAGAGGACGCCGACGACGCCGTCGAGCAGTGGGGGACCGCCACCGAGAGTTCGGCCGCGGTGCTCGGCATCCGGTCATCTCAACGAGTGTCCCCCCAGTACCGGACCTGGCCTGACGCGAGCCTGGCGCTGACCGAGATCGAGGACGCGCTGGTGCGACTGCCTGAACGGCTGAGACCGCTCCCCGTGGTCGCAGCCGGATTCTCAGCCGGGGGCCGGGTCGCCCTCAGTTGGGCGCTGTCCGGAACGCCGCAGACCGTCGCCGGAGTGATTGCCGTCGCACCCGCAGTCAGCACTCGCCTCATCGCAGATTTGCCGGCGCTGGATCAACGCCTCCGTCCCGCTCAGCTGCTCGTGGGCGAGCAGGACACACTCCTCGACGCGGTCACCGACGTCGCCGAAAGACTTGTCGACTCAGGATTCGTGCTCGAGGTCGTACCCGGTTGCGGACATGAGTTCCCCCGTGACTTTCCGCGTCGGTTGTCCCGCTTGTTGACCGAGCTGGCCGAGTAGCGTGCAGTGCGGCGCGGGAAGGGGCGCGCCGGTGCGACGATGAACGGCATGACGTCGCACCTTGGCGCGCGTCCGGAATTCGTCGGCCGGGAAACACAGCTCCGGGCCCTGCAGTCCGCGGTCGATGCCGGCGAGATGGGGGAGCGGGTGCTCGTGTTGGTTGCGGGCGAGCCCGGTATCGGCAAGAGCCGGCTTGTCGCTGAGGTGGCGCGTCGAACCTCGGCCCACGCGGTGTGGGCCGTGTGCTGGGAGGGTGACGGTGCGCCGGCGAACTGGCCATGGGTCCAGGTCCTGCGCTCGGTTGCTGAGCTGGACGAGCCGGCCGTCGCCGATGCGATCAGCCGGCTAGCGGGTTCGACCCGGGTGGAGCCCGGGGCAGACCCTCGATTCCAGATGTTCGATGCGGTCGCCCAGGGGTTGGCCGCTGCGTCCAACACCCGGTCCTTGCTGATCGTCCTGGATGATCTGCATTGGGCTGACGAAAGCACTGTGCGGCTGCTGCAGTTCTTGGCTCGGGATACCCGTCCGCGCCGACTCGCGGTGGTGGGCACGTACCGAGACACCGATCTGGATCCCAGTCACCCGTTGGCGGTCGGCTTGTCCGAGCTCGTTCGGGACGGCCTGCACCTGACCCTCGGCGGACTGGGGCCGCGCGACGTCGCCACTCTGGTGAGATCCGTTCAGCCGCTCGACGACAAGGTCGCAGAGGCCGATGCAGCGGAGACGGCTGTGCGGCTGCACCGGCAAAGCGGAGGCAACCCGTTCTTCCTCTGGGAGCTGTTGCAGCTGGAGCGCTCTGACGGCGCAAGGGGCGGAACTCCAGCCGGCGTACGCGCCGTGGTGTCCCGACGGCTGCAGAAACTATCCGGTCCGGCCAGGGATGCACTGGCCGCTGCCTCGGTTCTGGGTGCCGATGTCGACGCAGCGATCGTGTGCCGCCTGCTGGATCGCCGCCCGCAGGAGACTCTGACCGCCGTCGCGGAGGCCGAGGCGGTCGGCCTGGTGGCCCGGACGAGAGACGGCGCCTTTCGCTTCGTCCACGACCTGGTTCGGGAGGTGTTGTACGACGAGCTGGATGTCACGACTCGGGCTAACTTTCACCATCGGGCCGTGGCCGCACTGGAGGAGCGCTACGGCGGCGCTCGGCCGGCCGAGACCGCCCACCACGTGTTCGCGGCCGCCCTGTCCGAGCCGGACGAACGCTGTGTCGATTACGCCGTCCGGGCTGCTGAACGGGCTTGGGAGGTCCACGCATACGAGGAGGCCGGGCACTGGTACATCCGGGCCCTACAGGCGCTGCCCACCGGTGACCCGCGCGAGAGCGACCTGCTGCTCCGCAACGGCGAAGCACAGCTCGCCGCGGGGGACCTGCCCGCCGCCCGCGCGGCGTATGAGCAGGCGGCCAGGATGGCTCGGGCGGATCACGACGCGGGACTGCTGGCGCGGGCGGCCCTCGGGCTGGGCGCTGGCCTGGGCGGCTTCGAGGTTCAGCTCCTCGATCCGCTGCAGATCGATCTGCTCGCAGAATCTCTCCGCGCCCTGGGGTCCGAACCGTCCTCGATGAGGGCCTGGGTCCTCGCCCGACTCTCCGTGGCGCTCTCCGTGGTTGCGGACGAGTCGCGGCGGCGGTCCCTCAGCGCGGAGGCCGTCGAGGTGGCCCGGGCCGCCGGCGACCCCCAGGCGCTCGGTTATGCGCTGGCGGCTCACTGCGACGCGATCCCGGGCCCGGACTGGTGCGACGAACGCGCCCTGGCGGCGGCCGACATCGTCGGGATCGGCCGCGAAACCGATGATCGCCAGCTCGAACTGCTCGGCCTCCGCCTCCAGATCGTCGCGCAGCTGGAGACCGGCGATCTTGGCTCAGCCGACGTCACGCTGGAACGTTTTGCCCTGATCGCCGATCGTCTGGGGCAGCCCCTGTACCGCTGGTACGTGCCGCTGTGGCGCGGGATGCGCGCCCTCATGCGCGGCGAGTTCGCCACCGCGGCGCGGCACGGCGCCGAAGCCGAGCAGCTGGGCCAGCGGGCGGCCAGCGGCAACGCCGTCGTGCTGACGTTCACACAGTGGTGGGTGCGGCAACGATGCGAGGGGCATCAGGCCGTGGCCGGCTCGGCGATGGCCGATCTGCTGGGATCGGCGTCGGCCGAGCCGCGGGTCACGGCCGGGCCGCGCGCCGTGATCGCTGCGCTGGTCGGCGATCTCGAAGGAGCGCGTGAACTTCTCGTCGAGTGGCTGGCGTCGGGTCTGGCTGACCGGACCCGGGACTCCGAGTGGCTTCCGGAGTCGGCCCAGTTGGCGCAGGTCGCCGTGGCCGCCGGGGTCCGGGAGGTGGCCGAACGGCTGTACGCCGACCTCCGTCCCTACGCGGACCGGTTCTGCGTGGAGGGGATCGGTGCCGCGTTCACCGGATCGGTCGCCTGGTATCTGGCGTTGCTGGCCCGCTTCCTGGGTCACCCGACGGAAGCCGATGCCTACGCGAGGCAGGCTCGAGCTGCGCACACGCGCGTGGGTCTGACCGGGGACCCCCCGCCTTTGGGCGGTGGGACTCCGTCGGCGTCGCCGGTCGCCGAGACCAGGGCAAGCCTCGAGTGGGAGGGCGCGACCTGGGCCGTGTCGTGGGGCGGGAAGAGCGTCCGGGTGCGGGACAGCAAGGGACTACGAGACCTGGCGGTTCTCCTGTCCCGCCCGCAACACGAGGTTCATTGCCTCGAACTCGTCGGGGGCAGCGATGTCGGCGCCAGCCCCGGCCCGGTGTTGGACTCGCAAGCCCGGCGCGCGTACGAGCAGCGGATCCGGGACCTGCAGTCCGACATCGACGAAGCGCGGGAGATGGCCGACAGGGGCCGGGCCGAACGGGCCGAGGACGAACTCGACGCGCTCGTCCAGCAGCTCTCCGAGGCCTTCGGACTCGCCGGCCGGTCCCGCGCCACGGGGTCGGCGGCGGAGCGGGCCCGGTCGGCTGTGAGCTGGCGGATTCGAGCGGCGCTGCGCAATCTGGCGGAGGTGCATCCGCAATTGGCCCGTCACCTGCAGAACTCGGTGCGGACCGGTACGTGGTGCTCGTACCGGCCCGAAACCGAGGTGATCTGGACCCTGCGTCAGGGACGGAGCGCGTAGATCCGGAAGAACCCGCCGTCGACCTCGAGCACCTCGACATTCCCGAATCCGGCGGTGGCGGCCAACTGTCGCAGCGCATCCTCCCGCAGCACCGTTCCGGTGGCCGCTGATGGTTGCTCGGCCAGAGCGGCCGGCAGGCAGTGGGTGATGCTCCAGCCGTACATCATCCGCTCGAGGTCATTGCCAGGGGCGGTGAACCTCGGCGCGACCGCCTCGTCGGCGACCAGCAGAACCCCGTCCGGGACCAATGCCGCGCGGGCGGACCGGAGGACATCCACCGGCCGGGCCAGGTCGTGCAGGACCTCGAGCATGAGGACGACATCGTACGGACCTTCCGCGGCCACGACGGCCGCATCGCCGACCTCGAACCGAGCGTTCACCTGGTGCTCGGCGGCGGCGGCACGCGCGTCGGCAACGGAAGCCGCATCGAGGTCGAACCCCCACACCTCCGCCGTGGGATAGGCCCGGGCGACCGCAATCGTCGACCAGCCCTGACCCGAGCCCAGGTCGGCCAACCGGCCTCCGCACGCCAACCGCTCGGCGGCCGGACCGAGGGCGGGCAACCACTCCTCGACCAGGGCCGAGCTGAACGCCGGCCGGTTGATGCCGCCCTGTCCGGCGCGGAAGTCGGCGCCGTAACGGGAGTACGGAACGCCGCCGCCGCTGCGATAGGCGTCCGCGACATCGTCGAGAACCGAAGCGATTCCGACGACCAAGTGCGCCAGCGGCGCCACGTGGTCCAGGGCGACCGGATCGAGAACGACACCGACGTGGGCTTCGGGAAGTGAGTAGCGACGGCTGTGGGCGTCACCGGTCGCATCGTCCACATCAAGGACTCCGGCGACCGCCTGCTGATCGAGCCACTCCTGGGCGTAGCGGGTGGCAATACCTGCCGTGACGGATAGCTCCGTCGCCGTGCATCCCGGACGCACCTGCAGCGCGGCGTAGAGACCGAGCTTCGTGCCCAGGTAGATCCCGAACAGCTCGAGGGCGCCGGTCGTCGCGTTCAGGACGCGCTGCTCGAGAGGCGGGGCAAGGGATGTGTTCATGGGGGTGGTGTTCATGGGGGCGGTGTTCATGGGGGCGGTGCTCATGGGTGGTCCTCCGATCTCTGGATGTGCGGTTACCGGCTGACGCGGAAGGTCCGGCCTCCCGATGGAAGGCCGGACCTCCCGCGAGTGGAGGTGACAGCAACACCACCACCACTCCAAGAGGAGAAGACATGAGCACCATTCACAGCGGCAACGTGGACATCTGGGTCGAACAGCGTGGCGACGGGCCGGATGTGCTCCTCATCGCCGGACTGGGAGACCCGATCGAGGCGTGGCAGGCCCAGCTCGACGGCCTGGACGCCCGGTATCACCTGATCGCCTACGACAACCGCGGAGTTGGCCGAACCGCAATGCCCGACGAGCCGTTCTCGGTGGCCACCATGGCTGACGACGCCGCCGCCGTGCTGCGCGGTCTCGGGCTCACGGCAGCTCACGTCGCCGGCTTCTCCGGCGGCAGCCTGATCGCCCGCGAACTCACCCGCCGGCATCCGAAACTGGTCAAGAGCCTGGTACTCGTCGGCACCTTCGCCCATTGGGACACCTTTGCGCGCACCGCGGTGGAGGCGTGGCGTTGGCAGACGGAGGCGGCCCCCAGCGAACGCGCCTTCCTGGAGGGCTTCTACACCTGGATCTACACACCGCGTGCGCACGAGGACGGAACCGTTCGCGCGCTCATCGACGAGGCGCTCCAGTTCGCGCACCCGACGTCGATGGCGACGATCAAGCGCACCATCGACGTCTACCTGGCTCACGAGGATGTGGACCGGCTCGCTGACATCCGGGTGCCGACCCTGGTCCTGACCGGTGAGCTCGACCTCATCTGCCCGCCGCGACACGGCCGGGTGGTGGCCGACGGCATCCCCGGCGCTCGGTTCGAGGTGCTGGCCGGCGAGGCCCATCAACCGTTCCAGGAGAGTCCGGAGGCGTTCAACCGTCGGGTCGATCAGTTCTGGCAGTACGTCGACATGGCGTCCGGGCCTCGGCACGAGGTCGGCTCGGTACGGGAATGCGCAGGGGGGAGGGCAGCACCATGATCATCGATCTGTTCGCCTGGTCAGGAGCTCTGCTCTCCTGCCTGCTCAGCGTCCCGCAGCTGCTTCAGGCCTTGCACAGCGAACGGTTGGAGGGCCTATCCGCCGCCACGTACTGGTTGGTTCTCGGCAACGCAACGGTGTGGGCCGCTTGGGCGGTGCTGGCCGGTGAGTACGCGGCGGGCGTACCGGCGCTCATCAACGGCCCGGCCGCGGTGGTGATCATCATCCGGATCCATCAGGTCGGCAGCGCCCGGACGGGCCATGCCGAGGATCGGGGACTCCCAGCTCGAGCCTGCTGATGCCGGGCTCGCCCCGTCGGGCAGGCGGGAGACCGAATAGAATGGGCGGGCGGTCGCCGGTGGGCGGCCATGAAACCGCGGGTGGCAGGCCTGCTTGTGGACAGGGGTCGGGCCGATGACTGCGGTATTGCGATGAGCGGCCGGTGCGCCGTGGTCTTCAATCCCACGAAGATCAGCGATCAGTTCCGGGGCCAGCTGGAGAAGACCTTGCACCGGGACGGCTGGACGGACACGATGTGGCTGGAAACCTCGGCCGAGGACCCCGGCCGCGCGATGACGAGGCAGGCGGTCACCGCCGGCGTCGATCTGGTGATCGCCGCCGGCGGTGACGGGACGGTCCGGATCGTCGCTGATGGTCTGGCGGGATCGGGAATCGTGATGGGTCTGATTCCGGCCGGGACCGGCAACCTGTTGGCCCGGAATCTCGATCTGCCTCTCGAGGAAGCGGCCTCGATCGAGGTGGCGTTCGCCGGTCACACGCGCACCATCGACCTGATCAGACTCAGCGTCGATGATCATCCGCCGGAGCACTTCGCGGTGCTGGCCGGGATCGGCGTGGACGCCATGATCATGGACGAGACCGACCCCGGGCTGAAGGACAAGATCGGTGCCGGGGCCTACGTGATGGCCGCCGCGAAGGCCCTCCAGCGCCTGCCGTTCCGATTCACGGTCCAGTTGGATGATCACCGCCCGAGGCGGCGGCGGTCGATGATCTGCGCCATCGCGAACGTCGGCAAGTTGCAGGGAAATTTCGTGCTGGTGCCGGGTGCCCTGCCGGACGACGGGCTGCTCGACGTCTTCGTCGCCTCCCCGCATGGAATCCGCCACTGGGTGAAACTGGTGTTGCGGCTGATCACGCGGCGCCCCAAGAAGGACGACCAGGTCGACCAGGCTCAGGCGAGAACAGTCCGGGTCACCCTCCGTGCTGAGGAGAACTACCAGCTGGACGGTGACGTGGTCGGCGCCGGCACCAGGCTGACCGCCGAGATCCGGCCCGGCGCTCTCACGGTCTGCGTGCCCGCGCCAGTCAGCTGAGGCGAGTCACAACAGATCGAGGTCGTCTCGACGGACACCTCGACGGCGTCGGACGGGTGCGACAATGCCAAACGTGGACCAGGCGGACCGGGCGCGATGACCACCCTCGCGGCCGCCATGGCCGAGCGGCCGATCGTCCTCGACGGCGGGCTCGCCACCCAACTGGAAAACCAGGGCCACGACCTGTCGACAGCGCTCTGGTCGGCCCGGTTGCTCGCCGAGAATCCCCAAGCGGTGACCGCTGCGCACCGCGAGTTCTTCGCTGCGGGTGCCGAGGTGGCGATCACGGCGTCCTACCAGGCGTCCTTCGACGGTTTCGCGGCGATCGGGATCGACCGCGCCGAAGCGGAGACGCTGATGCGGCGCAGCGTCGGGGTGGCTCGGGTTGCGGCCGGCGAGACATCCGACGGGTGCTGGGTGGCCGCCTCCGTCGGGCCGTACGGAGCCGCGCTGGCCGACGGCTCGGAGTATCGCGGGGACTACGGCCTGACCGTCGCCGAACTCCGGGCCTGGCACCGCCCGCGCCTCGCGGTGCTGGCCGACGCGGGCGCCGACGTGCTGGCCTGCGAGACCCTCCCGTGTCTGGCCGAGGCGGAGGCGCTACTGACCGAGCTGGCCGGATCCGGGGTGCCGTGCTGGCTGTCCATGACGGCGGTCGGCGACCGGACCCGAGCGGGCGAGCCGCTGACGGATGCGTTCGCGATGGCGGCCGAGGTCACCGAAGTGGTCGCGGTGGGGGTCAACTGCGTCGATCCGGGCCAGGTCTCCGAGCAGGTCCGGATCGCCGCCGGCAGCGGAAAACCGGTCGTGGTCTACCCCAACAGCGGAGAGGTCTGGGACCCGATTGGGCGCCGCTGGGATGGTCGGTCGCGGATCGATGCAGCCGGCGCGGCCGGCTGGGTCAAGGCCGGGGCCCGGCTCGTCGGCGGCTGCTGCCGGGTCACCCCAGCCATGATCAAACAGCTGTCCAGAGCGAGGGACGAATGACACAGACCGGCAGTGAGCGGATCGCGGAGCTCACCAGTCAGGAGACCCGCCTGGTGCTCGGGTCGTTCGACCATGCTGCCGCCTGGCGGTTGGGAACGCTGATGGTGGAGCGCGCGCTCCGCCAGGATGCGTCGATCATCATCGACATCCGCAGAACCGCGATGGTCCTCTTCCGCTCAGCGCTCGCGGGTACGACGGCTGAGAACCAGGCCTGGCTGGAACGGAAGGCGCGGACGGTCCTCCACTTCGAGACGAGCACCGCGCTGTTGGACGCGCGTTCCGCGGCCCAGGGTGTCGACCTCTGGACGGCTGCCTGGTTCGACACACGGACGTTCGCGGCCGCGGGAGGCTCGTTCCCGGTCCGGGTTCGCGGGGTGGGGGTCGTCGCAGCGGTGACCGTCTCCGGACTGACCTCCGACGAGGACCACGACTTCGTCGTCGAGTCGCTCGAGTCCTACCTCCGGGAAGAGGACTCGAGCGCCGACGATCGGTGACCGGGCCTCGCGCTCACTCACCGGGTCGACCGACCGGGTGCCCTCCGTGCGCTCCGACTCGCCACTCAGGTGAGGTCGAAGCGGTCGAGGTTCATCACCTTGACCCAGGCCGCGACGAAGTCGCGGACGAACTTCTCCGCGGCGTCGTCACTCGCATAAACCTCAGCCAGCGCCCGCAGCTCGGAGTTCGAGCCGAAGACCAGATCGGCGCGGCTACCGGTCCACTTCAGCTGGCCCGATGCGTCCCGGGCCTCGTACGTGGCTGGGTGCTCTCCGCTGTCGGTCGGCTTCCACGTCGTCCGGAGCGTCAGCAGATTGACGAAGAAGTCGTTGGTCAACGTGCCCGGGCGGTCAGTGAGGACACCGAGCGACGAGCCGTCGTAGGTGGCCCCAAGCACCCGAAGGCCGCCGACCAGCACGGTCATCTCGGGGGCGCTGAGCGTCAACAGGTTGGCCCGGTCGAGCAGCAGGTACTCGGCCGGCAGACGGCTGCCCTTACCGGCGTAGTTGCGGAAGCCGTCCGCGAGCGGCTCCAGGTAGCCGAACGACTCGACGTCGGTCTGCTCTTGCGAGGCGTCTGTCCGGCCGGGCGCGAATGCGACGGCGATCTCGACCCCGCCGTCCCTGGCCGCCTTCTCGACCGCCGCCGAACCGGCCAGCACGATCAGATCGGCCAGCGAGATTCGCTTAGCGCCGGTCTGACTCTCGTTGAACGACTGCTGGATCTCCTCGAGCGTGTGCAGCACCGTCGCCAGCTGGCCGGGATTGTTGACGTCCCACCCGTTCTGCGGCTCCAATCGGATGCGAGCGCCATTGGCTCCGCCGCGCTTGTCGCTGCCGCGGAAGGACGCCGCCGAGGCCCACGCCGTGGAGACCAGCTGAGCGACCGTGAGATCGGAGGCGAGCACCTGCTCCTTGAGCGACGCCACATCGGCGGCGTCGACCAACTCGTGGTCGACGGCCGGCACGGGGTCCTGCCAGACCAGGATCTCGCTCGGCACCTCGGGCCCGAGGTAGCGCTGGATCGGACCCATGTCCCGGTGGGTCAGCTTGAACCACGCGCGCGCGAAGGCGTCGGCTAGCTCCTCAGGATGTTCGTGGAACCGGCGCGAGATCTTCTCGTACACCGGGTCCAAACGCAACGACAGGTCGGTGACCAGCATGGTGGGCGGCCGCTTGGCGGAGTCGGCCGCCGGGCCGGGGATCGTGCCCGCGCCCGCGCCATCCTTGGCGACGTACTGGTGCGCCCCGGCGGGGCTCGTGGACAACTCCCACTCGTACCCGAAGAGGTTGTCGAAGTAACCGTTGCCCCATTGCGTCGGGGTGGAGGTCCAGGTGACCTCGAGCCCGCTGGTGATGGCGTCCTCGCCGGCCCCCGACCGGAAGGAGTTGCGCCAACCGAGGCCCTGTTCCTCCAGCCCGGCCCCCTCGGGCTCGTCGCCGACGTACTGGGCGGGGTCGGCCGCGCCATGGGTCTTGCCGAAGGTATGGCCGCCGGCGATCAGCGCGACGGTCTCCTCGTCGTTCATCGCCATCCGGCCGAAGGTCTCGCGGATGTCGCGGGCGGCCGCGATCGGGTCCGGATTGCCATTGGGGCCTTCCGGGTTGACGTAGATCAGACCCATCTGGACTGCCGCCAGGGGGTTCTCCAGTTCGCGATCGCCGGTGTAACGCTCGTCGCCGAGCCAGGTGGTCTCGGGACCCCAATAGACGTCTTCATCCGGCTCCCACACGTCTTCGCGGCCGCCGCCGAAGCCGAAGGTCTGAAAACCCATCGACTCCAGCGCGACGTTGCCGGTGAGCACGATGAGATCGGCCCACGACAGGCTCTGGCCGTACTTCTTCTTCACCGGCCACAGGAGTCGGCGCGCCTTGTCGAGATTGCCGTTGTCCGGCCAGCTGTTGAGCGGGGCGAAGCGCTGCATGCCGGCTCCGGCGCCGCCGCGTCCGTCGTGGATGCGGTAGGTGCCGGCGCTGTGCCACGCCATCCTGATCATGAACGGGCCGTAGTGTCCGAAATCGGCCGGCCACCAATCCTGCGAGGTGGTCAGGACCTGCCCGATGTCGCGCTTGACCTCGGCGAGATCGAGCCGGGTGAATGCTGCGGCGTAGTCGAAGTCCTCACCGAGCGGGTTTGCCACCGCGGGGTTCTTGGCGAGGATCTTGAGGTTGAGACTCTTCGGCCACCAGCCGCGGTTCCCGCCACCCTCGGTCGGGTGCGCGGCGCGACCGCTGTGGTCGACCGGGCACTGACGCTCAGCCGGCTGGCCGGCATCCTCGTTCATCTCGCCGACGACGGCGTCGTGGTGCTCGCTCATCTCAGTCCTTTCGTTCTCGAACGTGTTCGGGCCCGTTGGTCGGGCCCATTGGTCGGGCCCATTGGTCAGGTCGGTTGGTCAGCATGGAAGTGCAGGTGGGGCAACGTCCCCAATAGATGACCTCGGCCTCGTCGATCTCGAAGTCCGTCTCGAACCCGTAGCCGTCGGGCGTCAGGCACGGCGCGTCGCCGACCGCGCAGTCGACGTCGGCGATCGCGCCACACGAGCGGCACACCACGTGGTGGTGGTTGTCGCCGGTCCGCGACTCGTAGCGCGCCACCGAGCCCGACGGCTGGATCCGGCGGATAAGCCCCGCGGCCGTCAACGTGTGCAGCGAGTCGTAAACGGCTTGGTGCGAGACATCGGTCAGGTCAGCGCGTACGGCCCGGATGACCGACTCGGTGTCGGTGTGCGGGTGGGTGTGCACCGCGACCAGCACTGCCGTCCGAGGCCGGGTCACGCGGAGCCCTGCGTCCCGCAACGTCTGGGCTGCGTCCGGGGCTGAGGTCACGCTGTGAGTCTGGCCGGTTTTCTGGAATCAGTCAAGAAAGGCGAGGCAGGCCCGCGTGATCGGTTTCAGGTCCAACTTATGCCTCGGTAGCGACTGAACGCATCGCGGCTGCGGGCCACGGATTCCAGGTCGGGGTATGAGCTGAAATCCTGCTCGAGCAGCATGTACTGCAGATTCGGCAGGGCGCTCGCTGTGTCGAGAATGTCTTGGATCGGGAGCGTGCCGGTGCCGATCTCGGTGAAGCAGGCGGGCCGAAGATCATTCTCGAAGGTATCCATCGAGATGGTTCCCTCGCTGTCGACGACTCCGTCATAAAGGTTCAACGGCTGCGGCGCACCGTGCGGGAAGTCCTTCTGGTGCAGCAGGATGACGCGTTCGGGGTAGCGGTGCATCCAGCCGATGGGATCCTGACCGCCGCGATAGACCCAGTAGGTATCGATTTCGACGAAGACGAGCTCAGGGTCGGTGTTGTCCAAGATGATCTCGTAGACGAATTGACCGTCGATGAGCTGAAACTCCTGGTAGTGGTTGTGGTAGTAGAACCGCATGCCGCGGTCGGCGCACAGCTGCCCGACGGCGTTGAAGAACTCGGCCCGGCGCAACACGTAGTCGCGGTCCTTGGGCGGGTAGAACTCGATGTCGCAGCCGATCTGGGTGTTCCCGATCTGCTGCTGGTAGTCGAGAACGGCCGGCAGCCGGTCCATCCGGAGCGGGTTGACGTGGCAGCCGACGGTCTGCAGCCCGAGATCGTCCAACATGGAGCGGAGTTCGCCGGCCGGAACGCCGAAGCCGATGCCGTCGTCGTCGGCGGCGTTGTGGTTCGCTGCCTCGAGGTAGCGGAACCCGAGCTCGGACACCCGTGCCAGCGCTCCCGGGGTGGAGTCGGCGAGAGCGTTGCGTACCGAGTAGAGCTGCAGCCCGATGCGAACAGTCACTGAGGGTCCCTTCTCGTCTGCTGTGATTTCGATGTTCGGCCTCACGAGGATTGTCACCTCCCTTACGATCATCGCGTGGCGACGGGCGGCGCGGACACGGTGCAGGACATCCGGTTCGCCCGGTCGGCCGACGGTGTCGGCATCGCGTACGCGGTCCACGGCTCCGGCCCGCCGCTGCTGATCGACGCCTGCTGGTTGAGCCACCTGCAGTTCGACTGGCAGAGCCCGGTCTGGCGGCACTACCTGGTCGAGCTCGGCCAGATCGCGACCGTGATCCGTTACGACGAGCGCGGTCACGGGTTGTCGGACCGCGGCGTGACCGACCACAGTCTCGAGGCCCGGGTGGCCGACCTCGAGGCCGTCGCCGACGATGCCGGGTTGCAGCGGTTCGCCCTGCTGGCCATGGCGCAGGGCGGGCCGGTGGCGATCGAATACGCGGCACGGCACCCGGAACGACTCACCCGGCTGGCCTTCTACGGCAGCTACGCCGGGGCGCTGGTGGCGGCCTCCCCGGAGGAGCTCGAGCTCGACGCGGCGTTCCAAACCTTGATCAAGGTGGGTTGGACCCGCCCGACGTCGGAGTTCCGGCGGGTCTTCACCACCTTGATGATCCCCGGCGGGACCGAGGAACAGATGCGCTGGATCGACGACCTGCAACGGATGGCGGTCGACGCGGACACCGCCGTCCTGGCCCGGTCGCAACGCCAGGTGACCGACGCCAGCGGGCGACTGCCCGAGCTCGACCTGCCGACATTGGTGATGCACAGCCGCGGAGATCAGATGAACGAGTTCGAGCACAGCCGGTACTTGGCGGCGAACATCAAGGGTGCCCGGCTGGTGGCGCTGGAGAGCAACAACCACATCGTGCTCGCCGACGAGGCGGCCTGGCCGGTGTTCCTGCGCGAGCTCAGTGACTTTCTCGCCCCGGACCGGATGAGCGCACCGACGGCGGTGGCCGACGACGTGGCATCGGTGCTGTCACCGCGTGAGCTCGACATCCTCCGCCTGGCGGCCGGGGGGCTCGACAACGACGCGATCGCCGCCGAGCTCGTGCTGTCGGTCCGAACGGTCGAACGGCATCTGCAGAACGCGTACGCGAAGCTCGGCCTGCAGGGGCGCACCGCGCGCACGGCGGCCGTCGCGAGGCTGCTCGCCCGCGCCTGACCCGGCCCCTGAATCGACCCCCTGAATCGACCCCCTGAATCGATCCCCTGAATCGACCCCCCTGAATCGACTACGCGTCAGCCGCCATCGAGCATCCCGCAAGGGACCACCTGTTGCGCGTCGGCGCCGATGTGGGGCCGGACCCGTTCTTTCTAGGTTGTGATCAACAACCAACCGATGGAGGAACCCATGAGCACCACCACATCCACCGCTTCGCAGCCGGCGATCACGGACACCCCCGAGGACCGGGCGCTCAAGGCCAAGCACGCCGCCATGTGGGCGAGCGGGAACTACCCGGCCGTGGTCAACGAGATCGTCGGTTCCCTCGGTGGGATCCTGGTCGAGACCGTCGACGTGCAGCACGGACAGCGCGTCCTCGACGTCGCCGCCGGCACCGGCAGCTCGGCTCTCCCGGCCGCCCGCCGGGGCGCTGCGGTGACCGCCACCGACCTGACCCCGGAGCTGCTCGACGTCGGCCGCACCGCTGCCGCAAGCGAGGGTCTGGAGGTGACCTGGCGGACGGCGGACGCCGAGGTGCTGCCGTACGCCGAAGCCGAATTCGACGTCGTCCTGTCGGCCATCGGCGTCATGTTCGCGCCGCACCACCAGCAGGCCGCCGACGAACTCGTCCGTGTGTGCCGGCCGGGTGGCACGATCGGCGTGCTGAGCTGGACACCGGAGGGCTTCATCGGTCAGCTGTTCGCCGCCATGAAGCCATACGCGCCGCCGCCTCCGCCCGGGGCATCCCCGGCACCACTGTGGGGCCGGGCCGATCACGTACGCCAGCTCTTCGGCGACCGGGTGAGCGACCTGGTGGCCCATCAGCAGACGCTGCGGGTCGACCGTCTCGCCTCCGGGGCGGAGTTCCGCGACTTCTTCAAGACCAATTACGGTCCGACGATCGCGGTGTACCGCTTCATCGCCGACGATCCCGCCAAGGTCGACGCACTGGACGCCGAGCTGGCCGACCTGGGGGACCGGTTCGTCCACGACGGTGCCATGGGCTGGGAGTACCTGCTGGTGACCGCTCGACGGGTCTGAACCCGCCGCGCGGGCCGGCCACGGCTCCGGCTCGGGCTCCGCCGGAACTCTCGTGAGTGAACCAAGGTTCGCCTCACCCGCGGGTGAAATCCGCCGGCGTAGGTGGGGTCGGCGACATCCTCGCCGACCCCCTCTCGTGCGCCCGGTCCGCAGGCGCTGCTCGGGTCAGCGGATCAGGAGTTGGAGGGCGAGTCCGAGTAGGGCGCAGACGCCGAGCGTGCGCAGCACGGACCACTTGGCGGGGAAGATCAGCGCGCAGGCGATGACGGTGATGGCCAACGAGGGCAGCTGGAGACTGGCGAGCTGCGGGATCTCGGTGTGGACGATGCCCCAATCGATCCGGCGGGTCTGGGCGAACAGGGTGTGGAGGGCGAAGAACGCGGCCAGGCTGGCGATGACGCCGACCACGGCGGCGGTGATCCCGGTGAGGGCGGCCGAGAGGGACCGATTGCTGCGCAGTTTCTCGATGTAGGGGGCGCCGAGCAAGACGAACAAGAAGCAGGGGACGAAGGTGACCCAGGTGGTGAGCAGCGCGGCGAGGACGGCCGCCGTCCACGGGTTGAGGTCACCAGGATTGCGGAAAGCGCCGACGAACGCGACGAACTGGACGACCATGATCAACGGGCCGGGGGTCGTTTCGGCCAGGGCTAGGCCGCGGACCATCTCGCCGGGCAAGAGCCAGCCGTAGACGTTCACCGCCTGCTGGGCGACGTAGGCCAACACCGCGTAGGCGCCGCCGAAGGTGACCAGGGCCGCGCCGGAGAAGAACAGGCCCTGGTCGACGAAGATGCTGCCCCAGCCGAAGGCGAACCCGACGGCGATGATCGGGAGGGTCCAGGCGGTCAGACCCACGCCGAGGATGGCCGCCGTGCGGCGCCGGCTGGGCAGATCGTGGTGCAGCTGGTCGTCACTGATCAGTGGGGCCGGTCCGTCGTCGGTGCTCTTCGCGGGCGGGCTGGCGGTGATCACGGGCCAGACCCGGCTGAGCGCCCAGCCGATCAGTCCGGCGCCAAGCACCACGATCGGGAACGGTACGGCGAAGAGGGTGAGGGCAAGGAAGGCGGTGATGGCGAGCGCCACCAGAGCGGGATGGGTGAGGGCACGGCGGCTGAGGCGGATCACGGCCTGGATGACGATGGCGATCACGGCCGGGGCGAGGCCGAGGAAGATCCCGGTGATGAGGGTCGTGTCACCGAAGCCGACGTAGAGGGCGGATAGGCCCAGCAGAGCGAGCATGCCCGGCAGGACGAACAGGCTGCCGGCGGCCAGCCCACCACGCAGTCCGTTGAGCAGCCAGCCGGTGTAGATGGCCAGCTGCTGCGCTTCGGGACCGGGCAGCAACATGCAGTAGTTGAGGGCGTGCAGAAACCGGCGCTGCCCGATCCAGCGTTTCTCCTCCACCAGGGTCCGTTGCATGACGGCGATCTGGCCGGCCGGGCCGCCGAAGGTTTGCAGGCTGATGAGGAACCACGCCTTGACGGCCTTCCGGAAGGGAATCACCTCCCCCGGCGGAAGGGACCCGGCGGCTCTGCGGGGCGGGTCGGCGCTGGTCGAGGGCGGCTCGCCACCAGAAGGTGGACGGTCGGTGGGCTTCATGCGGGCCGGCCCGCCGTTGCGGAAACCATGGCTACATTCTTGGCCGACGTCCTGATCCGTTCAGCCGACAGGCTCGTCGTTGAGACACACCAGCTGTTCGGCGCGATCCCGAGGCCAACCCCTATCCTGCCAACACAACGAGCCTGCTGGGGTGGGGGAGCGCGATGGAGTCACCCGCGCAGCATCGGGTCGGCTGGGGCTTTGTCTCGCTCTACGCCCTGGCGCAGATGGGCACCAGCCTCGTCTTTCTCGCCCCCCTCCTGGTCACCTTGGCGCTGAAGATCAACTCGCTGGTGGGTATCGAGCATGCGCCGAGGAGCCTGGGGCTGGTCACCGGGATCGGGTCCCTGCTGGCCATGGTCGGCAACCCGTTCTTCGGCAAGTTGAGCGACCGTACCTCTTCGCGGTTGGGCATGCGTCGGCCCTGGATGATCACGGGTCTGGTGGGCGGCTGTTTCGGCGTCCTCATGGTCGCGTTGGCACCCAGCGTGCCCGTCGTCCTCGCCGGCTGGTGCATCGCCCAGCTGATGTTCAACGCGTTGCTCGCCGCCCTGGTCGCCGTGCTGCCCGACCAGGTCCCCTCTGCTCAACGCGGCCTGGTCTCCGGAGTTCTCGGAATCTGTCTGCCCATCGCGTCGGTGGGCGCCACCTTCGTGGTGCAGCTGTTCACCGGCAACCAACTCGCCATGTTCCTGGCCCCATGCGCCATCGGCGTGCTGCTCGTCCTGCCCTTCGCGCTGACGCTGAAAGATCGCCATCTGGACGCGGCGGACAAGCCGGCCTGGTCGTTTCGGGAGTTCGCCGGCACCTTCTACGTCAGCCCGAGGCAAAGCCCTGATTTCGCCTGGGTGTTCGTCAGTCGTTTCCTGGTGATCATGGCCTACGCCTTCTTGATCACCTTCCAGGCCTACTACTTGCTGGGCAAGCTCGGCAGTGCCGAGGTGGATGTGCCACGCCAGATCTTCCTCGCCACCCTCGCCCAGTCCGTCGTCCTCATCGCCGCCTCCCTGCTCGGTGGCCGTCTGTCTGACCGGACGGGCCGGCGGAAGATCTTCGTCGTGATCGCGTCGATCGTGTACGGCCTGGCGATGTTCGTGGTCGCCATCGCCAGCAGCTTCAGCGGTTTCCTCGTCGGCATGGCGATCGGCGGTCTCGGCTTCGGCCTGTACGTGGCCGTCGACCTCGCGCTCGTCGCCGACGTGCTGTCGAACAAGAACCACGCCAAGGATCTGGGCGTTTTCAACATCGCCAGCGCCCTGCCGTTCTCGATCGCGCCGGCGATCGCGCCCGCCATCCTGACCATCGGTGGAGGCAGCTACGGCGTGCTGTACGCCGTCGCCGGCGCGTGTGCTCTTCTCGGAGCGGTCGCCATCCTGCCGGTGACGCGGGTCCGGTGAGCGCCAGATCGCTAGGGAGGTGATGACGCCATCCAGCCGGCGATCTGGGCCCGCGAGTCGAACCCGAGCTTGTTCAAGATGTTGCGGACGTGGGTCGCGACGGTCCGTTCGGAGATGAAGAGGCGCGTCCCGATCTGCTTGTTGGTCAGTCCTTCGGCGATCAGCCGTGCCACTTCGACTTCCCGTTTCGCCAGTGGTGCGGTGTCGGGGTGATCCGAGGCAGCAACGTCGGGCGGGTCGGACTCGTCCAGCGCCACGCGTAGTGCCGCTTCGCGGCCCATGCGCTGGCCTGCTTCGTATTCGGTCGCGAACGCCGATGGCCCAAGGAGGCGCTTCGTCGTCGCGTTGGCCTGCGCCAGGAGCGGCATGGCCGGGCCGGTCATGCCGGCGCCGGCACCGGATCTCACGGTCTCCGCGGCCCCGAGCAGTTGTGCCGCCCGGCGTGGCTGCCCGGAGCGGGCGGCCTGCCAGCCCAGCAGGCTCAGCAGGTCGAACTGTGCGGGCCGGTCGTCGATCTGTCGGGCAAGCCGGAGCGCGTCGGTGAAGCTCGGCTTCGACGCCCCCACATCACCGCTCAGCATCGCGACCTGACCGAGGTACTGAAGCATCTGAACCTGGTAGTACAGGTCACCGACGTCCCGGCTGAGCCGTGCGCCGTCGGAGGAGGCCAGCTCGGCGGTCTCCAGATCTCCCTCGAAGAACGCGTGAATGGCTCGCGCCTGGATCAGGCAGATCGTCGCGGGGTAGTTGGAAAGCTCCGGGGTGAGAGCCTCGGCCTCGGCCAGGAACCGTTGGGCAGCGGTGTGATCTCCGGCCATGTTCTCCGCCGTGGCTGCCGTCGACAGCGATTCCGACAACTGCGAGCGTTGCTTCGCTGCCCGGGCCGCGGCGATTGCTTGGGCAAGCCATGGCCGGGCCGCCTCGGAATCGGCCTGCCGCATGCTCAGCCAACCGCGAAAGTGATACGTCCGGGCTGGGACGTCGGCCGATCCGGCGGCACTGGTGAGCAGTTCGTCGAACCAGCGCATGCTCTCGGTGGTGCCACGGGTCACCCAGTAGTAGCCGATCGACGTGGCGATGTCGAGTCCCCGTCGCCAGTCGGAGGTCGCGAGGCATTTCCGCAGGGCCGATCGAATGTTGTCGATCTCCAGCTCGACCCATTGCAGCCATTCCAGCGTTCGATACCGCGCGTCGTCCTCAGCTTCGAGACACCGTGTCCGGTAGTACGCGAGGTAGCTCTCGTCCAGAACCCGCTCCTCGGCGGCGTCCAGCAACTTGAGGCTGGCGTATTCGCGCATGGTTTCGTGCAGCCGATAGCAGGCGACGCCGCGGAGGTCCTCCTTCGTGACCAGCGACTTGTCCACCAGTGCTGACAAGACGTCCAACGCCTGGCCGGCCGTTCCCTCGTCGAAGGAACAAACCGACTCGGCGTCGTCCACGGTGAACCGGCCGGCGAACACGCACAGTCGCCGCAGGAGATTCTGCTCCAGCGTCGTGAGCAGGTCGTGACTCCAGTCGATCGTCGTCTTGAGCGTTTGCTGACGCGGCAGAGCCGCCCGGCCTCCTCCCGTCAGGAGCGCGAACCGGTCGGTCAGCCGACCGAGAATCTGCTCGGCCGTGAGTACTCGTGTTCGGACAGCAGCGAGCTCGATCGCCAGCGGCAGACCGTCGAGACGTCGGCACAGCCCGACGACGGCCGCCTGATTCGAGGTGGTCAGCTCGAACGTCCCCGAGGCGGCGACCGCGCGCTCGGTGAACAGCACGACGGCCTCGTTCTGTTGCAGCCGGGAGAGCGGTTCACCGCCGGCCGCAGGAAGCGGGAGCGGCGGCACCGGGACAACGTGCTCCCCGGGCACCTGGAGCGGCTCCCGGGTCGTGGTCATCACCCGCACTCCCGCCGCAGCGCGGAGGACCTCGGTCACCAGGTGGGCGGCGGCATCGAGCACGTGCTCACAGTTGTCGAGCACCAGCAACAGCTCGCGGTCCCGCAAGGAGGACAACAAGACCGGCAACGGCGCCGTCGCGGCCTGATCCCGCAGGTCCAGCGCGGCGATCACCGCGTTGGTCACCAGGGCAGCGTCGCGGATCTCGGCGAGTTCGACCCACCAAGCTCCGTTCGCGAAGCCACGTCCGAGATCGGTCGCCAGGCGGAGAGCCAGGCGCGTCTTGCCGACACCTCCGGGGCCGACGAGGCTGACCAGGCGCCCGCCGGCCAAGGTCCTTCGGAGCTCAGCCAGCTCCCGGCGGCGTCCCACGAAGCTCGTGGCCTCGGCGGGAATGTTGCCTGACCGGCGCCTGGGCCTTGCCACAATGAGCCGCACGGTACCAGGCCGGCACCCGGACCGGTCTACTACGCATCGGGTCCGCAATTCGGTCGATGTGGACAACGCCACCCCGGTCCTAGCGTCGAGGCATGAACCAAGGCATGAACGAAGGGCATGAACGACGGCATGGACGACGGCATGGACGAGGGTATGGACGCCGGCATCATCGACGCCGCCATCCAGCGAGTCGAGGTCACCTTCGTCGCGACGCCTCCGAGGCGCCAGATCCAGCATGCGTCGGGGGTCAGCGACGTCGAGGTCGACGGTCGGATGGTCCGCTGCCTCGTCTGCGGCAGCTTCCAGCCCTTTCTCGAGGCGGTGCGCGGCTACAAGGTCATCAGCCTCACCGCGGTTCCCGCCTTCAGCAGGTCCCACCGAACCAACCCAAGGAGAACCACATGACCACCATCGACCGAAACCCAGCGGTGCAGCGAGCCGCCAGGGACCCGCTACGGAGCACCGCGTTGATCGGGGGTGCGCTCTACGTGCTGACCTTCGCCAGCTCGATCCCTGCGGTCCTTCTCCTTGGCTCAACCGTGTTGAACGATCCGAACTACGTCGTGGGCCCCGGTCCGGACACTGCCGTGCTGTTGGCCTGCCTCCTCGATGTGATCAATGCGCTCGCGTGCATCGGCACGGCGGTCGTCCTCTTCCCCGTGGTCAAGCGGCAGAACGAAACCGTCGCACTCGGCTTCATCGGTTCTCGCGTCCTCGAGGCCGCCATCATCACGACCGGCGTGGTCAGTCTGCTTGCGGTCGTTACCCTGCGACGGGGCATGGACGCCGGCGCGGACGAGGCGGCGCTGCTCACCGTCGGGCAGTCGCTGGTCACCGTACGTGACTGGACGTTCGTGCTCGGACCGATCCTCATGTCGGGCGTCAACGCCCTGCTGCTGGGCTCCCTGATGTACCGGTCGGGACTGGTGCCCCGCATCATTCCGCTGGTCGGACTCGTCGGGGCCCCTCTGATCATCATCTCCGCAGGCGCCCTGCTGTTCGGCATCTGGACGCAGGTCTCGGTCTGGCACGGAATAGCCGCCGCCCCGATCTTCGCGTGGGAACTGTCGCTCGGGGTCTATCTGGTCGTCAAGGGATTCAAGCCCTCCTCGATCACTGCGGGAATGACCACCGCCACGACCCGGCCTGCCATCGAGGACGTCGCCGTCTAGCCGGACCGGGACGCTCGACGTGGCGGATGTCATTCCAGAGCGAGCTTCTTCTCAAGGCCGTCGAGGATGAGGTCGAGTCCGAAGTCGTATTCGTCGGCGTAGTCGTACCCGGGTTGGAGGACGTGTTCGATCGTCAGCCGCGCAAGACTCGGGTACTCGACCATGGGAAACTGCAGCAAGAAGGCCTTGGCCAGCTCAGACGTCTCGTCGGGGGTGCCGAAGGCCAGACTCCGTTCCTGCTGGGCGAACCCGTAGATGTAGCTGTCGATGGCCGAGATCGCGTGCGCGACGAGGGCGACGGAGAAGCCGGCATCGAGGAGACGTCCGATGACGGCGTCGTGATGCCGGAGGGTGGCGGGCCCCGGCGTTCGCCGCGAATCCATCAGTCCGATGGCCCAGGGGTGTCGCGTCATGACCTCGCGCACGGATCGGGCCCGCGCCCTGATGGCTGACTTCCAGGTTCGGCTGCCGGCAGAAAGGTCGATTTCCCCGAAGAGGGAATCGATCATCCCGTCGAGCAGGTCATCTTTGTTGGAGACGTGGTTGTAGAGCGACATGGTTGCGCCGCCGAGCTCCTGGCTGAGTCTGCGCATGCTCAGGGACTCCATGCCTTCTCGGTCGGCGAGGTCGATGGCGGCTCGCAGCACCTGAGCTCTGGTCCACGGCCGTCGCGGCCCGTTCTTCTGGTCGGTCTGCTCGGCCATCCTCATCCCTTGTCTCAGCGACTGGCACTTCTTGACGCACGTACATCGTACGTGTAATGTACGGCGTACGCGTACATCGTACGTCGAGACTGGACGAGAGGGCAACCGGCTCCTCGGGCATCCCAGACCTCCGTTCGAAGGGAATGCATCGTGACCAACCGCACCGACCACCCGCCCGTCCAGCTCCTCCCGGGCGGCGCCATGCCGCCTGCGTCCCGGCTCCGACGCACCTCGACCTGGTCGATCCGCGGCGCCAGCCTCACCGCGGGAATCGCACTGCTGCTCATGTCGGTCGTCGCCATCTTCGGCAACTTCGTCGCGGTGGGTGGTCTCATCACCGAGGGCAACGCGGGCCAAACCGCCCAGGACATCACGGCGTCCCAGGGGCTGTTCCGGCTCGGCGTCGCGAGCCTGGTCGTGGTGATCGCCCTCGACGTCGTGATCGCGTGGGCGCTCTACCGCGTATTCCGCCCGGTGCACGCCGGCCTTTCGATCCTGGCGGCGGCTCTGCGGCTCGTGTACTCAGCCGTGTTCATGGTCGCGATCGCTCAGCTCGTCGGCGTGGCTCGCCTCCTCGGCGACGATGCTCACCGAGCCGCGTTCGGCGCGGACCAGCTGAACGCGCAGGCCATGCTGCAGATCGGTGCCTTCACCGACATCTGGTACGTCAGCCAGTTGCTGTTCGGACTCCACCTGCTCGTCCTCGGCTTCCTCGCCTACCGATCCGGATACGTCCCCCGGGTTCTCGGCGTCCTCCTGACCATCGCCGGCCTCGGCTATGCCGCCGACAGCCTCGGTATGGTGCTGTCCACCGGCCCCTGGACCGCAATCAGCTCCTTCACGTTCCTCGGCGAGTTGCTCTTGGCCCTCTGGCTCGTGATCCGGGCCGGTCGCATCGCGGCGAGTACAGCTGCGCTCGATGAGGAGCCGCTCACCGGCGCACTGACGTCGACGCATGTGAACGAACCTGCGACGCACCGGGCGAGCAGGTAGCGCCGGCGGATGACGGCGCCGATGATCACGAGCATGAAGCACGAGTGGTCACGAGTCAGCTGAGCACACTGTCGCGTTCGGGGATCGATCTGCTGAGGGCCTCGAGGATGAGGTCGAGCCCGAAGTCGAACTCGTCGCCGAAGTCGTAGCCGGGCTGAAGAATGTGCTCGGTCGCCAGCTCGACGAGGTGGGGGTACTCCTCGGCGGGGAATTGCTCCATGATCGGAACCGCCACCGTGCTCGCGGTGTCGGGGCCGTCGAAGGGCAGAGCGGCCTCCTGGAGTGCGAACCCGTAGACGTAGCTGTCGATCAGAGCGTAAGCGTGGGCGGTCATTTCGATCGAGAAGCCGGCCCCTCGCAGGGTGCGCAGCATGGCATCGTGGTGACGCAGGGTGGCCGGGCCGGGTGTGGTGCGGGACTCCAGCAACCCGATGGCCCAGGAGTGGCGCCTCAGGACGTGGCGCGCCGAGGTGGCCCGGAGACGGATCTCCGATCTCCAGTCGCCGTCGACGGTGGGAAGGTCGATCTCGCTGAAGACGACATCGACGATTGCGTCGAGGATCTCGCTCTTGTTGGCGACGTAGTAATACAGCGTCATCGGCTTGACCCCAAGGTGCTGGGCCAGCGAGCGAATCGTCAAGGCGGTGACTCCGCCGTCGTCGGCAATGGCCACGGCTCCTTCCAGAACCCGCTCCCGGCTCAGCGCGGGACGCTTCTGCGGGCGCCTGCTGCGGTTCGACATGCTGCTCCTCGCCGGCCGGTAGCCAATTAGTACATTGTACGATAGCATTCTCGTACTAAGTGCGATTGAATCGCGCTTCTATCTCGGGAGAGAAGCGATCATGGATCAAACCGAGCAGGACGCAGCGGCTAGCACTCCAGGGACTCCGGCACCGGTGACCACCGTGATGCGAGCCATCGTGCAGGACCGCTACGGCGAGGCCGATCAGCTCCGGTTGGCCCAGATCCCGGCGCCCGAGCTCGGCGCCGATGACGTGCTGATCCGCGTCCGAGCGGCCGGCATCCACATCGGCGACTGGCACGTCATGACTGGCCAGCCGTATCTGATGCGCATCGTGGGCTTCGGGTTCCGCTCGCCCAAGGCTCGAGTTCGAGGCATGGACGTTGCGGGAACCGTCCAAGCGGTGGGTCCGAACGTGACCCGATTCCAGGCCGGCGACGACGTCTACGGGGTGTGCGACGGTTCTTTCGCCGACTACGCCACCGCCCGCGTCGAGACCCTGGCTCCCAAGCCGGCCCGCCTGACCTTCGAGCAGGCCGCGGCCATCCCCACCTCGGCGTGCACGGCGCTGCAGGCGTTGCGCGACGTCGGCCAGATCACGGCGGGGCAGCGGGTCATGATCATCGGGGCTTCCGGCGGCGTCGGACTGTTCGCGGTCCAGATCGCCAAGGCGTACGAGGCCGAGGTGACCGGGGTCTGCAGCACGGGCAAGGTCGAACTGGTCCGCTCGGCCGGTGCCGATCACGTCATCGATTACACCGAGGACGATATTCACACCAGCGGGCAACACTTCGATCTGGTCCTGGACCTGGGCGGCAACCGGACCCTTTCGGAGTTGCGTCGCTGCCTGACCCCCCGTGGCACGCTCGTGCTGGTCGGCGGCGAGGGAGGCGGCCGCCTGATTGGCGGCGCGCTGGTCCGCTCGCTGCGGGCGATCGCCGTGTCACCGTTCGTCCACCAGAACCTCAAGATGGTTCTCGGGACCACGAAGGCCGACGACCTGGCAACCCTCGCCGACCTCATCGACGACAGCGCAGTCACCCCGGTCATCGACCGCACCTATCCGCTCGGCGAAGCCGCCGACGCCATCCGCCACCTGCAGAGCGGTCGCACTCGGGGGAAGCTCGTTCTCACCGTTTGAGTCAAGCTGCCGCCACTGCGTTCGGGGAACGGTGACGCACCAGATCCCGCCATCTCCAGCCGTCAGGAGCTCCACCATGCAAAACGCTCAATCGCCGACCGTGCCGACCGTGCCGACCGTGCCGACCGTGCCGACCTCGCCGACCTTGCCGAACCCGCACAGCCACCACCGCTACCGGATGACCGCGCGAATCATCGGCGTGCTGTATCTCGCCGGCATGGCGGTCGGCATCCCTGGAAACATCCTGATCCAGTCGACCCTGACCGCACCGGGTGGACTGGCGACGGTCGCCGCGAGCAGCATGTTGCTGGCCATCGGGGTCGTGTGCTGGCTTGCTACCGTGGCTGGCGATGCGGCCCACGGGGTCTTGATGTTCCCCGTCCTGAAGCGCCACAGCGAGCGCAGCGCCGTCGGCTACCTCGCCGCCCGGATCATGGACGCCACCTTCATTGGGGTCATGGCTCTCTTGGTCGTCATCCAGATCCCGATCGGCGCGGCGTACCTCGAAGCGGCAACCGCCGACGCGTCCTACCTCCAAGCCTTGAGCACGGTGCTCGCCGAGGCAAACCTGTACGCCTATGAGTTCGCCATGACCACCCTCGGGGTGGCCGGCCTGATCTTGTGCTCAGCGTTCTTCCGCTCCCACCTGATCCCGCGGCCGCTGGCCGTCTGGGGACTCGTCGGCTACGCGGTCATCCTGTGCGGATCGGTGCTGGAGATCCTCGGGTTCAACCTGAACTCGATCCAGGCCATTCCGGGTGGTCTGTGGGAGGTGTTCATCGGTGTGTGGCTGATCGCCAAGGGCTTCAACAATCCGGCTGTTCCCCTCGAACCGACGCCGACCGTATTGATGGCGGCTCCGCCGACCGTATCGATGGCGGCTCTACCTGACCAGAGCCAGTAGAGCCTGCGACGTACCGACCCGAAGGGCCACGATCATGGCAGAGCCCATCCACAGCCGGCCGATGACCGGACGCACGGTGCTGGTCACCGGCGCCACCAGCGGGATCGGCCGGGCGACCGCGCTCGCTCTGGCCCGCCTGGGGGCCCACCTTGCGATCGCCGGACGCGATCCTGAACGCACCGAGGGTGCGGCGAGGGAGATTCAAGATGCCGGTGGCGGAACCGTCGACGTGTTCGTCGCGGATCTCTCCTCGCAGGCCGAGGTGCGACGGCTGGCCCAGGATGTGCTGCAACGTCTGCCCCGGATCGATGTGCTGGTCAACAATGTCGGTGGGTACTGGAACACTCGCCACCTCACCGTCGACGGGCTCGAGCGCACGTTTGCCCTCAACCACCTGGCCCCGTTCCTGCTCACCCACCTGCTGCTCGATCGGCTGTGGCGAAGCGCCCCGTCACGGGTGGTTACGGTGTCCTCCAACGCGCAGGCGTTGGGTCGGATCGACTTCGACGACCTCCAGGGAGAACGGTCCTACTCAGGGTCACAGGCCTACAACCAGTCCAAGCTGGCCAACGTGCTCTTCACGTACGAGCTGGCCCGAAGACTGCCGGGCGCGGCGGATCGCAATCCCATGGTGACCGCCAACTCCCTGCATCCCGGGGTGGTGCGCACATCGTTCGGGGCCGAGGACCCCGCCAGCGTCCAGCGCGTGCTCATCCCCTTCCTGCTCCGCTTCATGAAAACACCGGCCCAGGGCGCCGCCACATCGGTACGGCTGGCGTCCGCGCCGGAACTCGAGCAGGTCACGGGACGCTACTTCGCCAACGGTCAACCCAAGAAGACCTCCAAGCGAAGCTACGACGAAGCAGCTGCGGGCCGACTGTGGCAGGTCAGCGCCGATCTGGTCGGCATCACGACGGACCTCTCGAGGATTCTCGAGGGCAGGCGATGAAAGCGGTTGTCTATCACGAGTACGGCTCGCCCGATGTCCTGAGGTTGCGAGATGTCGATCGGCCGCTCGAGCAGGACCATGACGTGCTGGTCAAGGTTCACGCGGCATCGGTGAATCAATGGGATTGGGACTTTGTGCGCGGCAGACCCTTGTTGGTCCGCCTGGGCGGGTGGAGGAAACCGCAGTATCACGTCCTGGGCGCCGACATTGCCGGGGTGGTTGCGGCCGTGGGCGCCAAGGTGACCCGATTTCAGCCTGGCGATGAGGTCTTCGGGGACATCTCCGGTAGCGGCTGGGGAGGTTTCGCCGAGTACGCCGTGGCCGGCGAAGACGCCTTGGCGTCGAAGCCGGCAGGCTTGTCGTTCGAGGAGGCAGCAGCCGTCCCTCAAGCGGCAGTTCTTGCCCTCTCCGGACTCCGCAAGGGCCGCGTTCGATCGGGACACACGGTGTTGATCAACGGTGCCGGTGGTGGTGTGGGGACCTTCGCCGTCCAGATGGCCAAGTCGTTGGGAGCGGAGGTGACCGGTGTGGACCGGTCGGACAAGCTGGCCATGGTGCGCGCCATCGGCGCCGACCATGTCATCGACTACACCCACGAGGACTTCACGAGAAATGGGCGGCGGTACGACCTCATCTTGGACGTGACTGCACGTCGTTCGGTATTCGCCTGCGAGCGCACGCTCAACCGCGGCGGTCACTATGTTCTGGTCGGAGGCAGCACCGCCGCATTGGTGCAGGTGCTGCTACTGGGAGCCTTGATGCCGATCACCAGGAACAAGACGATGAGTGTGCTGATGCACACACCGAACGCAGAATTGGCCGCGGTCAGCGAATTCCTCGCTTCCGGTCAGGTAGCACCGATCATCGATAGGTGCTACCCGCTGAGTCAGGTGGCCGAAGCCGTCCGCTACCTGGGCGAAGGAAACGCACGCGGCAAGGTGGTCATCACCGTGTCCGAGTGACCCGACGACAAGGGTCTGTGCTCAGCGCTTGCTCGTGCCGAGCGGAGCGTCGCTGGATCCGCAGATGCTGAGCCAGGTACTGGCAGACCCTCCCTCGGCCGCCCCGGCCGCCGTAGGTTCGGCCACCTGGACCCCCCAGCCCGGACCCACCCGACCGACAGGAGCCGCCCGCGATGGTGATCACCGACGAAGCCCGGTGTAATCACCAGGAGCTGTTCACCGGTCGTGTCTCGACCAGTGCCCAGACCGATCCCGAGCTCATCGAGTCATGACCGACCGTCCCCGCACGGTGCTGGTCGTCGGCGCCAGCGGCAGCATCGGACGCCTCGCCGTGGCGGAAGCGATCGCCCAGGGTTACAGCACTCGGGGCCTGATTCGCGATGCCGGGAAGGTCCGGCTGCTTCCGGCGGATGTCCAGCTCGTCATCGGCGACGTGACCCGACCCGACACCCTGCCGGCTGTGGTCGATGGGATCGACGCGGTCGTGGTCACACTCGGCTCCGACGGTGCCGGCAAGGTGGGCGCCGAGACCGTCGACTACGGCGGTGTCCGCAACGTCCTGGCCGCGCTGGGCACCCTCCACGTGCGCATCGCGTTGATGACCGCCATCGGAGTCACCAACCGCACCGGTGCCTACAACCGCGCCACCCAGGCCCACGATTGGAAGCGTCGCTCCGAGCGCCTTGTGCGGGCCAGCGGCCACCCGTACACGATTGTGCGACCCGGCTGGTTCGACTACAACGCCCCCGGCCAGCACCGCCTCACCCTGCTCCAGGGCGACACCCGCCAGGCCGGCGACTCCAGCGACGGAGTCATCGCTCGCCACCAGATCGCTCAGGTCTTGATCGGCAGCCTTTCCTCCGACGCCGCGGTCAACAAGACATTCGAACTGGTCGCCGAGCAGGGTCGCGCATCCCAGGACCTCGACAGGTTGTTCGCATCCCTCAAGCCGGACCCGCCGGGAACCCTCGAGGGTGTCGACGACGCCGCCAACATGCCGCTGGCCGACGAACCGCGACACGTCCGCGCCGACCTGGACGCCCTCGCGCCGAGATGAAGCGCGCCCGGCACCAGGCAGCTACCGCCGACGCCGGGTGATCGGCACACCAACCGAAAGGAACCAGCATCGTCATGTCCACCTGGCTCATCACCGGATGCTCCACCGGTCTCGGGCGCGCTCTGGCCGAAGCTGTGATCGCCGCCGGACACCGCGCTGTTGTCACCGCCCGCGACGCTGCCACAGTCTCCGACCTCGCCGGCGACGACCCCGACCGGGTCCTGGCCCTGTCTCTCGACGTCACCAGCCGCGACCAGATCACCACCGGGATTCGCACCGCCGAGGAACGGTTCGGCGCCATCGATGTGCTGGTCAACAACGCCGGCTACGGCTACCGCGCCGCGGTCGAAGAGGGAGATCCGTCCGACATCCGCACCTTGTTCGAGACGAACTTCTTCGGCGCTGTCGACCTGATCAAAGCGGTGCTGCCGGGGATGCGTGCCCGCCGCGCCGGCGCGATCGTCAACGTCTCCACCATAGGTGTGCAGCTGATGCCGATGGGCTCGGGCTATTATGCCGCCTCGAAGGCCGCTCTCGAGGGATTGTCCGGCGCCCTCCACGCGGAGCTCGAACCACTCGGCATCTCGGTGACGGTCATCGAGCCCGGCGCCTTCCGCACCGATTTCGCGGGCCGTTCGCTCACCCAGTCGAGCACTGTGATCGAGGACTATGCCGAGACGGCCGGCAAGCGCCGCAAGGAGCACGACACCGTCCACGGCACCCAGCCGGGCGACCCCGCCAAGGCAGCCCAAGCGATCATCCAGGCAGTCGAGGCCGACGATCCGCCCGCATTCCTCCTGCTCGGCTCCGACGCTCTAGGCCACTACCGGCGCATCGCCAACGCACGACTCGACACCATCACGGCCTGGGAAGGACTGACCACCAGCACTGACTTTGCGGGTGCGTGATCGACGGGCAGGCGGTCAACCGTCCGCCGGCAAGTCGGCCGCTTTTGCCCTCGGCTCGACGGCGGAGGGCAGCTACAGCCTCGGCGCCGATGACTACCGGACGGGTTGGCTCACCGACCTCGGGTTCACGGTCCCGAAGACGAGCGCTGAGGTGAGCTTCGAACAACTCGACGTGTTCGAGGCCGACGTCCTGATCGCCGAAGGCGTCGAGGACGCCGCCGTCAAGAATCCCCTGTTCGCGCGACTGCCGCCGGTCCGGGAAGGGCGTTTCCTACGACTCGGCGCCTTCGACGACGACTTCGCCGCCGCCCTCGGCTTCAACTCCCCGCTGAGCCTTCCGTACCTGCTGGACATCGCGGTGCCGCGGCTGGCTGCGGCCACCGACGGTGATCCGGCGACGATTCCCGAGCCGTATCCGGGCTGAGCCAAGACAGGTCGAGCGGGCCTGGCCGTCGGGTGCGGACCGGCAGAAGGAGCCGCAGCCCAGTCGACGCTTGCTCAAGTGCGGCCGGCCGTGGACGTCGGTCAACCGGTAGATCGACGAGGCATCGGCGAATTCTGCGGTCTGGCGCGGGGGCACGGTCCGTGCCGTGGCCAGCACGTCGGGGGCAGCGGCAACGCCGTGATCACCACCGAATCAGACACCAGAACCGGTCGTCGAGGATCCCCACTCCGTCGGGTAGTGCTCCTCGAGGTGGCAGTGGAAGGCGACCGACCCGCGACTCGCCGACGTCGTCGACTGCCTTGGCGGTGATCGGCAGCGCCGTCACGGGGGGTCGGCCACCGCCCCGGCGGGTCGCGTACGGCCCAGCGGCAAGACCAGCGGCGTGCCGGAGACCGGGTCGTCGATCACCCGGGCCTCGAGGTCGAACACGTCTCGGAGCAGCTGCTCGGTGAGCACCTCGTGGGGCGATCCGGAGGCCGCAACGGCACCGTCCTTCATGGCCACCAGACGCGCCGCGTACCGCGCCGCCAGATTCAGGTCGTGCAGCACCATGACCACGGTGCGGCCGCGTTCGACATGGAGGCGCTCCACCAGTTCCAGCACGTCGACCTGGTGGGCGAGATCGAGAAAGGTCGTCGGCTCATCCAGCAGCAGCACGTCGGTGCCCTGGGCCAGCGCCATCGAGATCCAGACTCGCTGCCGCTGTCCGCCGGACAGCGAGTCGATGCTCCGCTCGGCGAACTCCGCCATCCCCGTCCAACTCAGCGCCTCGGCCACGACGTCCTCGTCGTCGCTCGACCACTGCCGATACCAGGACTGGTGGGGGTGTCTACCGCGGGCCACCAGGTCGCCCACGGTCAGGCCCTCGGGGGCGACCGGGCCCTGGGGGAGAACACCGAGGATCTTGGCCACGTCCCGGGTCGGAGTCTTGTCGATGCGTTTGCCGTCCAGCAGCACGTATCCGCGCCTGGCCGGCAGCAGTCGACCCAAAGCCCGAAGCATCGTCGACTTGCCACAGCCGTTGGGCCCGATGACCGCGGTGACCGTCCCGTCGACGATGTCCAGGTCGAGACCGTCGACGACCACGTTGTCGCCGTAGGCGAGCTGCAGATCGCGCGCTTCGAGTCGTGCGTGGGTGCTACGGCTCACTCTCGAAGATTGGTTCACTGCGGTCGACGTCGTCATGCGGTCACCTCACGGTTGCGGCGGGCGAGCAGGTACAGCAGGTACGGGGCACCGAGGACCGCGGTCACGATGCCCACGGGCAGCTCCACGCCGAGGACGGTGCGGGCGATCAGGTCCGAGATGGTCACCAGCAGGGCGCCGTACACGGCGGAGGCGAGCAGCGGTGGGCGGGCCGAGCCGACCAACCGCTGGCAGATCTGGGGGACGACCAGGGCGACGAAGGCGATCGGTCCTGCGGAAGCGGTCGCGACCGCCGCCAGACCGACGGCGACCAGGATCAACGCTGCCCGTGTTGCGTTGATCCGCATGCCCAAGCCGCGGGCGGTGTCGTCGCCGAGCTGCAGCACCCCGAGACCGAAGGCGAGCAACAAGGCGGCCGGTACCAACACCGCGAGCGCCAGCCCGACCGGCAGCACGTGCTCCCAGCCACGGGCGTTCAGCGAGCCGGTCAACCAGACCGTGGCCTGCGCGGCCTCCCAGATCTCGGCGCGGATCAGCAGCCAGGAGGTCAGCGAGGACGCGACTGCGCCGACGCCGACGCCGACCAGCACCAGCCGATACCCTTCGATGCCTTGCTTGTACGCCAGGGCATACACGATCACCGCGGTGGCCAGTCCGCCGATCAGCGCCGCGACCGGCAGGCCGACCTGCGACATCAGCGAGCCGGTGGTCGCTCCGCCCAGTACGATCACCGCCACCGCGAAGGTGCCGGCGCCCGCGGTGACCCCGAGGATGTCGGGGCTGGCCAGCGGGTTGCGGGCGACCGCCTGGGTGATGGCGCCTGACACCGCCAAGGCGGCGCCGACCAAGAGTCCGGTGAGGGTCCTGGGCAGGCGGAGCTCCAGCACGATGAACTCGCTTGCCGCATCGCCGGCCCCGACGAGGGTGGCCAATACCTCCGAGATGGCCAGGGGGAAGTCCCCGCGGCCGATGTTGACCGCCGCCACCAGCACCACGGCGATCGCGCCGACCACGGTGACCAGGATGATCCGCGGGCGCCAGACCCCGGAGATGCGGCCGATGCGGATCGGCGGGCGACCCGCGACCCGGGCCTCGGGTCCTACGCCGGGTCGTTCCAACAGCCCGGTCACAGCTGCACCAACCGGCGGCGGCGGACGAGGGCAACGAAGAAGGGGGCCCCGACGAAGGCCAGGACGATGCCCACCTGGAGCTCGCCGGGCCGAACGACGATCCGGCCGATGATGTCGGCCGCCAGCAGCAGCACCGCTCCAGCCAGGCCGGAGGCCGGCAGCAGCCACCGGTGGTCCGGTCCGGTGAACGCTCGGACCACATGAGGAACTACGAGCCCTACGAAACCAATCGGTCCGCACGCCGCGGTGGCCGCGCCGGTCAGGAGGGTGATCGCGGCCAGGCCGGTCCAGCGGGCGGCGTTCAGGTTGAGCCCGAGGCCGCTGGCGACATCCTGGCCGAGTCCCAGCAGGTTGAGCGCGGGCGCGTTCACGGCGGCCAGGAGAAGGCCGATCGCCAGAAAAGGCGCAACTTGGGCGACCACTCCCGACTCACGGCCGGCGATGGTGCCGACCGCCCAGAATCGGTAGGCGTCCAAGGTGGCGCTGTCGGCCAGCACCAAGGCCGAGGTCAACGCCGCCAGCAAGGCACTCACCGCGACCCCGGCCAGGGCCAACGTCACGGGGGTCGGACCACCGCGACCCACGGAGCCGAGCACGAAGACCACCACGCTGGCCGCGAAAGCGCCGGCGAACGCGAACCAGACATAGCCGTGGAGCGTGGTGATCCCGAGCGCGTAGATCCCCACCACCACGAGGAAAGCCGCACCGGCACTGACCCCGAGCAGCCCGGGGTCGGCGAGCGGGTTGCGGGTGTGCCCTTGGATCAGCGCGCCCGCGACTCCGAGAGCGATGCCGACCACGACGCCCAGGAGCGTGCGCGGCGCCCGGAGTGAGCGCACCACGATGTCGTCCTCGCTGCCGGTGGGGGACCAGATGGCGTCCCACACTCCGGAGAGCGGAATCGGTTTGGCCCCGACCGCGAGGCTGGCCAGGGCGGTGAGCACCAGGAGCAGGACCAGGACGATGACCAGGACGAGCCGCCGCCTCCGCTGGTTGCCGACCCGCGGACCGCGACGCGGGCGTGGATCCGGCGTTGCCGCCGGGGTCCTCCTCGCGACCGCGCCGGCTGCCGTCCTCACGTCCTCACCTTAGGTGAGCCTTACCAACCTGTCATCCCGGGGCAACATCGGCTGGAGTGCAACCGCCTGCACAAGATCAATCAGCCGCCCCAGGTCTCGCCGACCCGCGTCGCGGGCTGGCCAGCGGGGTGTCGGAGCAGCACCCAGCAACTCAGCCCGCCGACGCCCACCGCCAAGGCGCTCTGGTGGGGCGGAAACCCGCCCAGAAAGCCGAGTGCGCCTCCGAGCGCCACCAGGACGCCGGCGGGGCGCGGGAGACCCGGCCCTGGTCGTGCGCTGCTCGGTCTTGCCAAGATGAGCGGCATGAGCATCGACCTGTCGGGCGCGACGTCGTTCCTCGCCGGACACGGCCGGCTGCTGGATCGACGTCGCCTCGAGCTGCTGCAGGGACGGACGGAGCCGAAAGCCCTGCTCACCGCGGTGGATGCGTACCGCAACGGCGATGGCGGATACGGCTGGGGACTCGAACCCGACCTGCGCGCACCGGAGAGTCAACCGGCTGGCGCACTGCACGCCTTCGAGGTGTTCGAGGACATCGCTCCGGCCACCACCCCGCGGGCGGTCGAGCTGTGCGACTGGCTGGACTCGGTGACGCTACCGGACGGTGGCCTGCCCCTCGCGTTGCCGGTGGCCGATGCCACCGCCTGTGCGCCGTTCTGGGCCGAGGCCGAGCACACCGTCTCGACCTTGCAGAGCACCGCCTTCGCCGCGGGCGTCGCGCTGCGCGTCGCCGCGCACGACCCGGGCGTAGCGGGGCATCCCTGGCTGACGCGCGCCACCTCGTACTGCTTCGGCGCCATCGAGGCTTTGGAGTCGGCACCACACGCGATCGCACTGGCGTTCGCCGTCCGCTTCCTCGACGCGGCGTACGGGCGGTACCCGGCGGCGCGGCCGCTGCTCGCGCGGCTGGGCCGGTTCCTGCCGGACGACGGGCTCGTTCCCGTCGAGGGCGGCAGCCAGGGCGAGACGATGCGGGCGCTCGACTTCGCGCCGGTGCCCGGTACGCCGGCGAGCGCATTGTTGCGCGCCGAGGTGATCGAGGCCGAGCTTGACGACCTGGCCGCACAGCAGCGAGACGACGGCGGCTGGACCGTCGACTTCGCCAGCTTCTCTCCGGCCGCAGCGCTGGAGTGGCGCGGCTACGCGACCGTACGGGCCGTCTCGACCCTGAAGCGGGCCGGACGTCTCGGGGGCAGCTGACCTGGTGACGAGACGGTCTGGCGACCAAGCTGCGACCGTGCACCGGATGAACCATCCACCAGCGCAGATTGCACAGTTTGCCCGATGCCCGCCGTAGTGCGGCGTGCCTAGAGTCAAGGTCCGAGAGCCGGTGCCGGCTCGGTAGGGAGGACCTGGATGACCGACGTGCTGACGCCCGACGACACCCTCGAATCGGGACGGCGCAAGGACGACGACTACGACGTGGCGGTGGCGGAACAGTTCGCCGACCGCATGGTCGGTGTCGTCAACGATGCCTCGCTCGCGCTGATGACCAGCATCGGTCATCAGGTGGGTCTGTTCGACGTGCTGGCGAGCCGCCCTCCGAGCACGCCCACCGAGATCGCAACGGCGGCTGGCTTGCAGGAGCGCTACGTCCGCGAGTGGCTGGCTGCGATGACCACCGGTCGGGTTCTCGATTTCGACCCGGTGGCGCAGAAGTATCGCCTTCCGGCCGAGCACGCCGCGTCGCTGACCCGCCGATCCGGTCCGGACAACCTGGCCCACGTGATGCAGTTCATCCCGCTGCTGGCCGGTATCGAGGAGCACATCGTGAGATGCTTCCGCACCGGTGGCGGCGTTCCGTACAGCGCCTATCCGCGGTTTCACCGGTTGATGGCCGAAGACAGCTCCATCGTCCACGACGCCGCGCTGGTCGACCTGATCATCCCGTTGGCGCCCGGCCTGACCGAGCGCCTCCGCTCGGGGATCGACGTAGCCGACGTCGGCTGCGGACAGGGCCATGCGGTGAACCTGCTCGCGGCCGCTTTCCCGGACAGCCGCTTCACCGGTTACGACTTCTCCGATGCGGCGATCAAGGCGGCTCGTCAGGAGGCGGAACAGCTCGGCCTGGAGAATGCGAGCTTTGTGCTACAGGACGTGACGGACCTTCGCGCTCATGAGCGGTTCGACTTGATCACGGCCTTCGACGCCATTCATGATCAAGCCCAGCCGGCGCGCGTCCTGGCCCGGATCAGTGACGCGTTGCGACCGGGTGGGGTGTTCTTGATGGTCGACATCCGCGCCTCCAGTCGGCTCGAAGAGAACCTGGACCACCCCATGGGGACGTTCCTCTACACCGCCTCAACTCTGCACTGCATGACGGTGTCCTTGGCGCTGGGCGGTGTCGGCCTTGGCACGATGTGGGGGGAGCAGGTGGCCCTGTCCATGTTGGGCGAAGCCGGCTTCTGCGACATCGCGGTCAAGGCCGTAGAAATCGATCCCTTCAACAGCTACTACGTGGCGACCAAGCGGTGACGGCCCGGACCCGATCCATGGATGGAACGGGGCAGCGATTCTCCGGAGCGACTGCCACGATCATCGATGAGGCCTGGAGGGGCGCCGTGCGACAGCCCAGCCGCGGCCCGGCGGGAAGGGTCCGAAGATCGCTTCTTCGTCTGATCGTCTGATCGTCGGATTCGACCCTCCGGTCTAGGGTGTCGACGTGGACCGTGCTGGCGCTCAGACCTGGCTCGACCGCTACGTCGCGGCATGGCTGTCCTACGATCCAGTCGACATCGCGGCCCTTTTCACCGAGGACGTCGCCTACCGATACCACCCCACTGACGACCCCATCGTCGGCCGCGAAACCGTTGTCGCGTCCTGGCTGGGCGAGACCGACGCAAACGGCGCCTCGGACCGCGACGCGCCCGGAACTGTCTCTGCCCGGTACACACCCGTCGCCGTCGAGGACGACGTCGTGGTCGCCACGGGCACCTCCATCTATTACGAGCGACCCGACGGCCCGATCGCCCGCGTCTATGACAACTGCTTCGTGATGCGTTTCGATGCCGGAGGACGCTGCCGGGAGTTCACCGAGTACTACATGAAGCGTCCCTGAGTCGGCCGAGCGGCTACCCCGCCCCACCAAGGCGGCGCGTCAGCGCTCGGGCAGCCCGGTCGGTGGCTTCGATCACCCGAGACCGGCCCCGCTCATCCACCCGCGCCGATTCGTAGGTGACCGAGACGGCCGCCACCGGATGCCCGGTGTGATCGATCACCGGCCAACCCACCGACGCCAGCCCGGGGGTGATCACACTGTCCTCCTCGGCGTACCCGTGCCGACGGGTGCGGACCAGGAGCTCTCTCAGCTCGGCGAGCGTGCGCGGCCCGCGCCCGTCCCGCTGGACCAACCCCGATGCGGAACCGAAGACGGCCCGCAGCTGCCGAGCCGACAGCCGGGACAGCAGGGCCAGCCCCGACGCGGTCAAGGTGGCGGGCAGGCGTACGCCGACGTCGGTGATCAGCGGGGGCCGGCCGGGAGCGCGCTCCTCGATCACGTAGTAGACGTCGGGGCCGTGCAGCACCGCCAGGTGGGCGTGCTGATGGACCGTGTTGACCAGCCGGCTCAGCACGGGCTGGGCGATCCGGCGCAGTGGCATCTGCCTGGCGTACGTCGAGCCGAGATCGTAGGTCACCACGCCCAATCCGTACCGCCGCTCTTCCGGCAGATAGCTGACAAAGCCCCGCTCGACCAGTACCCCGAGCAGCCGATAGGTGGTCGATCGCGGCAGCGCGAGGCTTGCGCTGATCAGCGCCGCCGGCACCGGTTCGGCCTGCCTGGCGAGCAATTCCAGTATCTGGAGCACGCCGTCGGCGGCCGGGGCGAGGGACACGCAGAAGAGTCTCAGATATGAGACAGGATCGCCAGGGCGACCCTATCGTCGGCCTCGGTCGGCGGCGTCCAATGGGACATGGCCAGATCGCTCTCGCTCACCACCCAAGTGCGCAGCACGGGAGTGTCGGTCGGACTTGGTCCGCTCGCCGCCGACGCGGTGGTCGCCGTGGCCCGGCACGACGCACCGATCGACATCACCGCCGAGGCCTGGGCCGAGGTCGCTCGCACCCGGGACATCGTGGCTGCGCTCGCCGACGATCCCCGTCCGCACTACGGCGTCTCCACCGGCTTCGGGGCCTTGGCGACCAAGCACATCCCGGCCGAGCGGCGCCATCAGTTGCAGCGCAGTTTGATCCGGTCGCACGCCGCCGGTTCGGGTCCCGAGGTCGAGCGCGAAGTGGTCCGCGCCTTGATGCTGCTGCGGATCTCCACCCTGGCCACCGGCCGGACCGGGATCCGGCCCGCCACCCTGGCCGCCTACGTCGCCATGCTGAACGCCGGTATCACCCCGGTGGTGCACGAGTACGGCAGTCTCGGCTGTTCCGGTGACCTGGCCCCGTTGGCCCACTGCGCCCTCGCGCTCACCGGTGAGGGAACCGTCCGTGATCACACCGGCACCCTGGCCCCAGCCGCGGATGCGTTGGCGGCCGCCGGGCTGACCCCGGTCACCCTCGCCGAGAAGGAGGGACTGGCGTTGATCAACGGGACCGACGGGATGCTCGGCATGTTGATCATGGCGTTGGCCGACCTCTGGCTCCTGGTCCGGACGGCGGACATCACGGCGGCCATGAGTGTGGAGGGGTTGCTGGGCACGGACGACGTCTTCGCCGATGATCTGCACCGCCTCCGGCCGCATCCGGGCCAGATCGCCTCCGCCACCAACCTGCGGGCGCTGCTGGGCGACAGCGAGATTCGGGAGTCCCACCGTACGGAGGCCTGCACCCGGGTGCAGGACGCCTATTCACTGCGTTGCGCGCCTCAGGTCGCCGGCGCCTGCCGGGACACGATGGCCCACGCGAGCCGGGTGGCGGAGGTGGAACTCGGCGCCGCCATCGACAACCCGGTGATCACCCACAGCGGTCGGGTGGAGTCCAACGGCAACTTCCATGGAGCCCCGATCGGCTACGTGTTGGACTTCTTGGCCATCGCGGTCGCCGATCTGGCCGGCATCGCCGAGCGGCGCACGGACCGCTTCCTGGACAAGGCGCGGAGCCAGGGACTGAATCCGTTCCTGGCCGACGATCCCGGCGTGGATTCGGGCCACATGATCGCCCAGTACACCCAGGCGGCCATCGTCTCTGAGCTCAAGCGACTGGCCGTACCGGCGTCGGTCGACTCCATTCCCAGTTCGGCGATGCAGGAGGACCACGTGTCGATGGGCTGGGCGGCCGGCCGGAAACTGCGGCGAGCCGTGGACGGCCTGACCCGCGTGCTCGCCATCGAGTTGCTGACCGCGGCACGTGGTCTGGAGCTACGGGCTCCGCTCCGGCCGGCGCCGGCCACCGCGGCCGTGATCGCCGCCCTCCGGGCCGCCGGGGCGCCGGCTCCCGGACCGGATCGCTGGCTCGCCCCCGAGATCGAGACCGCCGTCGCGCTCGTCGCGTCCGGTGGTGCCGTCGCGGCCGCCGAGTCCGTCACCGGCCCCCTGAACTGAAGGAGATACCCATGGAAGGCGCCCGCCCCGTCCGCGCTCCGCGCGGCACCACCTTGACCGCGAAGAGTTGGGCCACCGAGGCCCCGCTCCGAATGCTGATGAACAACCTCGATCCCGAGAACGCCGAGCGACCCGACGACCTCGTGGTCTACGGCGGGACCGGCCGGGCCGCCCGCGACTGGCGCTCCTTCGACGCCATGGTCCGTACCCTGCGCACCCTCGAGGCCGACGAGACGATGTTGGTTCAGTCCGGCCGGCCGGTCGGCGTGATGCGTACCCATGAGTGGGCGCCGCGGGTGTTGATCGCCAATTCCAACCTGGTGCCGGATTGGGCCAACTGGCCGGAGTTCCGGCGACTGGAGGCCCAGGGCCTGACCATGTACGGTCAGATGACCGCCGGCTCCTGGATCTACATCGGCACTCAGGGCATCGTGCAGGGCACCTACGAGACGTTCGCCGCCGTGGCGGAAAAGCGGTTCGACGGCTCCCTGGCCGGGACGCTCACCCTGACCGGTGGTTGCGGCGGGATGGGTGGTGCTCAGCCCCTGGCGGTCACCCTCAACGACGGGGCCTGCCTCATCGTCGACGTCGACCGGAGCCGGCTGGAGCGCCGGGTGCAGCACCGCTACCTCGACGAGGTGGCCGAGGATCTCGACGCCGCCGTGGAGAAGGCGCTGCAGGCCAAGGCGGACCGCAAGGCATGGTCGGTCGGCGTCGTGGGCAACTGTGCCGAGGTGTTCCCCGAGCTGCTCCGCCGCGGGGTTGCGATCGACATCGTCACCGACCAGACCAGCGCACACGATCCGTTGTCCTACCTGCCGGAGGGAATCAGGGTCGCGGACTGGGCGGATTACGCGGCGAAGAAACCCGAGGAGTTCACCGACCGGGCCCGGGCTTCGATGGCCAGGCACGTGCAGGCGATGGTGGAGTTCCAGGACGGCGGCGCCGAGGTCTTCGACTACGGCAACTCGATTCGCGACGAGGCCCGCCAGGGCGGCTACGAGCGGGCGTTCGCGTTCCCCGGCTTCGTGCCGGCCTACATCCGGCCGCTGTTCTGTGAGGGCAAGGGTCCGTTCCGCTGGGCGGCGTTGTCCGGTGACCCGGCCGACATCGCCGCCACAGACCGAGCCGTGCTGGAGCTGTTCCCCGAGCACGACCGATTGCAGAAGTGGCTGCGCGGGGCGCAGGAACGGATCGCCTTCCAGGGGCTGCCGGCCCGGATCTGCTGGCTGGGCTACGGCGAACGGGACCGGGCCGGGCTGGCCTTCAACGACCTGGTCGCTTCGGGAACGGTCAGTGCGCCGATCGTGATCGGGCGTGATCACCTGGATTGCGGCTCGGTGGCGAGTCCGTACCGGGAGACCGAGGCGATGGCCGACGGCTCCGACGCGATCGCCGACTGGCCGCTGCTGAACGCCATGATCAACACCGCCTCCGGAGCCAGCTGGGTGTCCATCCACCACGGCGGCGGGGTGGGAATCGGCCGGTCCATCCACGCCGGCCAGGTTTCGGTCGCCGACGGCACCGAACTGGCGGGGCAGAAGCTCGAGCGGGTCCTCACCAACGACCCCGGGATGGGGGTCATCCGACACGTCGACGCCGGCTACGACGCCGCGGTCGAGGTCGCCGCCGCACGCGGGGTCCGGGTGCCGATGCGAGAAGGCCGCGGATGACGGCTGCGACGTTCGAGCGGCAGTGGGCCGAGCTGGCCTCCATCGGGCGCGATCCGCACACCGGTGGCTACCGGCGCTACGCCCTGACCGCCGAGGACCACACCCTGCGGGAGTGGTTCGCCGGAGAAGCGGCGAGTCGCGGTCTGGACCTGACCACCGACCGGATGGGCAACCAGTGGGCCTGGTGGGGTGGCCCCGACACCACGCCCGGGATCGTCACCGGATCGCATCTGGACAGCGTTCCCGACGGCGGCGCGTTCGACGGACCTCTTGGAGTGGTCAGTGCCTTCGCCGCGCTCGATGCCCTGCGGGCCGACGGATTCCGTCCGACGCGGCCGATCGGGATCGTGAACTTCGGAGATGAGGAGGGCGCCCGGTTCGGCGTCGCCTGTACGGGCTCGCGGGTGATCACCGGAGCGATGTCGGCCGACCGGGCGCTCGGGCTGACCGACGGCGACGGCGTGAGCATGGCCGAGGCGCTTGCGTCGGCGGGTCGTCGTCCCGACGACATAGGGGCCGATCCCGAAACGCTGCGCCGGGTCGGCGCCTTCGTCGAACTGCACGTCGAACAGGGTCGAGGGCTGATCGACCTGGGCCAGCCGGTGGCCGTCGGCACCGATATCTGGCCCCACGGCCGGTGGCGGATACGGCTTCCGGGCGAGGCCAACCACGCCGGGACCACCCGGCTCGCGGACCGCCGGGACGCCATGATCCTGCTCGCGCAGACGGTGCTGGGCACCCGTTCGGCAGCCGAACGACACGGCTGTCTGGCCACCATCGGCAAAACGGTGGTCCGACCCGGCGGGGTCAACGCGATCCCGAGTTCAGTGGACGCCTTTCTGGACGCTCGAGGCCCGGAGGAGGCCGAGGTGCGTGCGCTGGTCGACGAGGTGGGTGACCTGGTGATCGCGGCGAGGGGCACCATCGCGGAGGAGTCCTGGACTCCCAGCACCCGTTTCGATCCGGCGCTCCTGAACCGGCTCGGGCGAACCCTTCCCGACGCGCCTCTGCTCGGAACCGGAGCCGGTCACGACGCCGGCATCCTTGCCGCGGCCGGGATCGCCGCGGCCATGATCTTGGTTCGCAACCCGACCGGGGTGTCGCACTCGCCGGCGGAGTACGCCGAACGGGAGGACTGTCTGGCCGGGGTCGGAGCTTTGACCTCGGTGTTGGCCGATCTCGCCGGGAAGCCGTCGTGACGGGCTACTGGGCGGAGTGGGCCTGGCTTCCGGATGGTTGCCGCGCCGACGTACGGTTCTCGGTCGACGGCGAACGGTTCGGCGCGTTCGTCCCCGAGGTCGCGCCCGAACCCGGGGACGAACGGCTGACCGGCGTGGTGTTCCCCGGCTTCGCCAACGCGCACAGTCACGCCTTCCATCGCGCCTTGCGCGGCCGCAGCCACGGTGACGGGGGGACCTTCTGGACCTGGCGCGGGGAGATGTACGCCGTGGCGGAGCGACTCGACCCGGACCGCTACTTCACGCTCGCCCGAGCCGTCTTCGCCGAGATGGTGCTGGCCGGCATGACGGCGGTGGGGGAGTTCCACTACCTGCACCACGACCGGGACGGCCGACGGTACGCGAACCCGAATGCGATGAGCGACGCGTTGGCCGCCGCCGCCGACGCGGCCGGCATCCGGCTGACCCTGCTGGACGCCTGCTACCTCACCGGCGGGTTGACCTCCGACGGGCACCTGCCGCTCGATCCCGTTCAGCGACGGTTCGGGGACGGCGATGCGGAGGCCTGGGCCGAGCGGATCGCCGGCTGGGACCTACCCGCCGGGCTCGTGCTCGGCTCCGCGATCCATTCGGTCCGCGCCGTGCCGGAAATTCAACTGCGGCGGCTGGCCGTCGCGCGACCAGGACTTCCGCTGCACGTACATCTGAGCGAACAACCGGCCGAGAACGCGGCGACACAGGCGTACTACGGCTGCAGCCCGACCGAGTTGCTCGAACGCAACGGTGTGCTCGGGGCACAGACCACGGCCGTGCACGCCACCCACCTGAGCGCCGCGGACATCACCCGGCTCGGGTCGAGTCGGACCCGGAGCTGCTTCTGTCCGACCACCGAACGAGACCTGGCCGACGGCATCGGGCCCGCCGCGGCCCTGGCGCGGGCGGGCAGCCCGCTCTGCCTCGGCTCCGATCAACATGCGGCGATCGACATGTTCGAGGAGATCCGCGGACTGGAGATGCACGAGCGCCTGGTCAGCGGGGAGCGTGGCCGATTCACACCGGCCGAGTTGATCACTGCGGCCACGTCCACGGGTTACGCGGCGGTCGGGCGTCCCGACGGCGGCCGGCTGATCGAGGGCGCGCTGGCCGACTTCGTGGTGATCGATTCCCGTTCGGTGCGCACGACCGGCAGCAGGCAAGATCAGATCGCGTACGCTGCGACGGCCGCCGACGTGGATCGCGTCGTCGTCGGCGGCCAAGCCGTGGTCCGGAAGGGTGAACATCGGCTGGGGTCGGTGGCCGACCTGTTGGCGCAGGCGTTGCGTGGCTTGGAGGCGTCATGAGCGCGACGGTGATCACCGGGATCGGGGAATTGGTCACCTGCGACGACTCGGGCGAGGATCGGTTGGGCCGGCGCACCGGCGCTGCGCTGCTGGTCGAGGACGGGCTGATCGGCTGGATCGGTGCGGAGCTCGAGGCACCTGCCGCCGACGACCGTCTCGATCTCGCGGGCCGGACCCTGCTGCCCGGCTTCGTCGACTCGCACAGTCATCTCGTTTTCGCCGGCGACCGTTCGGCCGAGTTCGCCGCCCGGATGACCGGGACGTCCTACGACGGCGGCGGTATCGCCGGAACCGTGGCTGCCACCCGCAACGCCGGCGACGAGGAACTGCGCGGACTCCTGTCCCAGCGGGTCGCGGAGCTGCGGGCCCAGGGGACCACCACCGTGGAGATCAAGAGCGGGTACGGGCTGAGTGTGGCCGAGGAGGCGCGGGCGCTGCGGATCGCGGCCGACGTGACCACCGAGACGACGTTTCTCGGGGCCCATGTGGTTCCGGTCGAATGGCGACACGACCGGGCCGGTTATCTCGATCTGGTCACCGGTGCGATGCTCACCGCCGCCGTGCCGTACGCCCGGTGGATCGACGTGTTCTGCGAGCCGGCGTCGCCGTACGCGTTCGACGGGAGCGAGGCCCGCGCGGTCCTCGAGGCGGGGCGGGAGGCCGGGCTGGGTCTGCGGGTGCACGGCAACCAGCTCGGAGCCGGGCCGGGCGTCCGGCTGGCGGTGGAGCTGGGAGCGGCGAGCGTCGACCACTGCACGTATCTCGACGGTGCCGACGTCGACGCGTTGGCCGACGCGGCGGACACCACGGTGGCCACGCTGCTGCCTGGCGTGGAGTTCAGTACCCGCTCGCCGTACCCCGACGCGACCCGGTTGCACCGGGCCGGCGCTGCCGTCGCCCTGGCCACCGACTGCAACCCGGGGACCTGCTACTCGTCATCGATGCCGTTCATGATCGCGTTGGCGGTGCGCGAGATGGGTTTCACGCCCGCGCAGGCCCTGTACGCGGCCACGGCCGGCGGCGCCCGCGCGTTGCGCCGCACCGATATCGGCCGGATCGTGGTCGGTGCCCGCGCCGATCTGGCGGTGCTGGACGCCCCCTCGTTCCTGCACCTGAGCTACCGGCCGGGGGTCCCGCTGGTTCGGTCGTTGGAGCTGACAGCCAGCCCTTGGGCGGCTCGTGCTGGAGGACCCCGAATATAGGCCAGCAGCGCCGTCCTGATGGCGGCGATGGGGGTGTCGCCAAGCCCGAAATGGACCTAATAGAAGTCCCTGCTGACTGATGTCAAGTTGACCGCTCTTTCTGAATCTGACTCATCTGAAGATGCCCGCGCGACGCGGGCACTTTGCATGAGTCAACGCGTGAAAGGTGAGTGAGTACCGATTCCAGCTGCCACAGCTGGTTGAGCAGCCGGATCTCCCGGGCTGTGCATCGACCCGGGCTTGGTCCACGACCGACCCTTCCCGTCTGCAGCTGGGCCCGATCTCCGGCCAGTCGACGGTCGATCGTGGCCGCCGACATGCCGCTCAACAAGCCGGCCGTGGCGTCGTCGAGGGTCAGCTCACCATGGCGTCGCAGGCTGGCCACCAGCATCGGCAGCGCCGGCGCCAGCCGCTTCCCGGTCGGGCCGTCCAGCACCGCCCAGCAGATCCGCAGCGCCTCGACCACCACCTCGGGTGAATACCCAGTTGCGGTTCCCCGGCGCTCGAGGGGCGGCGGACAGCGGCCGCCAGCCGCCTTCCGGGCATGATCACGGCGCCAGCCGTTGACCTCGCACAGCTGGTCCAAGATGGCGCTTTCTCCGCCCGCGTCGCCTTCAGATACTTGCCCACCAGCCGGTGGGTCATCTGTCTGTCCGCCGCCAATGTCAGCTCCATCCCTCATCGTGGCCGCGGGCAATCCGGCATGAGTCAACGAATCGCCCGACGCGGGCATCCTGAATGAGTCACCGCGGCCGCTCGTGTTCGAACACATTTTCTATTATGATGGAGCATGGCTTTCGGGGGTGGTTTATCCGACGGCATCGGGTCGCCGGTCGCGTGCGCGTTGGATCAGCTGAGTGTCGGGGTGGATCATTTGGTGAAGCTGGTCGAGGACGGTGGGTTGGATGCCCTGGACACGGTGGGGTTCGTGGGTTTCGTGCCGGGGTTGGAGCGGGTCCGGAACCGGTTGCGGTTGAACGAGATGTAGGGCGGCGTTCCTCAGCGTTAAGCCATAAGGCTGGCCGCTCTGCAGGAAGGCCGACGCGGA